>NZ_JAQJZJ010000001.1 GCF_027988105.1 Pseudomonas aestuarii
CCCGCGCACCGCGTGACATTGATGATCAACAAACTCCATGGAGCAGGAATGACCACTGGATGCAGTGGCCACTTTCCAGATCAGCCAGGAACAATCAAAGCACCTACTCTGCTGGAGGCATCTCGGAGATTGTCTGAGGCTAGATGGGCGTAACGCTGCGTAGTTTTATTGCTGGCGTGCCCGAGCAGGTGCTGGACCTCATAGAGTGTTGCCCCATTGTTGATGGCTAACGAGGCGAATGTGTGGCGAAGGTCGTGAATCCTGAACTGTACTACCCCGGCAGCTTTGAGTGCCCTCAGAAAGCATTTGCGTGCGTTGCTCAAGGGTTTACCTGGCTTGGTGCCTGGGAACAGATAATGGCCATTTCCTTCGTTGGGTAATTCGCTCAGCACGGCCAATGCCGTTTCACTTAGCATCACGAAACGCTGTCGACCGCTCTTGGTCATCGGCAGATGCCAAAGTTGCCTGTCGCGATCGATATGTTCCCACCGGGCCTGAAGGGCCTCTTCACGTCTTACGCCGGTCACCAGCATCAGTTTGATGGCTGTTGCTGCAATCTGGTTGTCATCTTTGCCCAATGCTTTCCATAGGCGTTGCGCTTCTTCTACGCTCAGAAACCTCTGTGATTGGTTGTTCTCCGTGTGCATACGAATGCCCTTGGCGGGGTTGTTTTCAAGGTGGCCCCAAAGGATGGCCAGGTTGAAACAGCGCTTGAGCAGCGCCAGATGACGATTAGCTGTGGCTGGGGCGCGCTTGCTGATTAGCTCGTCGTGATAGCGCTGAATTTCTTGTCGGGTAATGGTGTTCAGGGGTTTGTGGCCGAACACAGCGAAAAGGTGCGTTTTGAATTTCGATTCATCGCTGTTTGCGCTGCGTTTGCTGACTCGGGCATGAGGGACATAGTGATCATCGACGAAGCGTCGAAAGGTCATCCCTTGTTCCGTCTGATTGGCGTCTTGTGGGTCAATTCCTTTCGCCAGTAAAGCCCGATGCTGGAGAGCGAGAGAGCGGGCATCAGCAACATCTAAGTCACCATAATTCCCCAGCTTCATGCTTCGCTGGCGTCCAGCATGTCGGTAGCGCAGATAGAAGAATTTTCGGCCGTGTCGATTCACCAGGAGTTTGAGGCCTGCTACTTCTGTATCGGAGTACTCGTCTTCTCTGGCTTTAGCGGATGCGGGTTGCGGTGGCAGCGCGTCGATCACGCGCTTGGAAAAGCGAATGAGCTTGCTCATTGGACACCTTTGGGCGACACGAGGTTGGACAATCCCTGGGTCACTAAGAAGTGCGGACCCAGGGCAGTCATAGAGGCTCGTGGTTAGTGGGGGTATGGTGTGGTCGGTGGTGACCGGCGGATCGCGGCCACCTCTCCGGTTCATTTCCGGTTCTTTCGGCGACGTCTCCGGAAAGATCGTCGGGCTGTGTTGTGTGATTGGTCTGTGGCGAGACGTTGGGAAAGGGCAGGCAGTCGAAGGTGAGGGTGGCGGGAGTCAGCTGTCTTTGTCTGATCCACACGTCACCAGTCTCCGGTGTATTTCCGGGCTAAGGCTTACCTCTTTGGGAATGAGTACGGCAACGGAAGTAAGGTCGGAAAGCAGGAGTACGACTTCGTGAAAGCTGCCGTGATCTTCAACTACCTCGAATGAAGCGTCTGGATCATAGGGACTTTCCAGCAGACTTCTGACCCCCTGGAAAAGCCCCTTGTCATGCGGGTCGTCACCTACACCCCAGACAGCAAACCAGCCAAGTTCATCGGGTTGCCATTGAGTGCCGTACTCCCGATGTAACTCCTGAAATTGCTGGTGTACCCATTGGCGCATTTGAGGATCAGGAATCTGCTCGCACGCATCAATCTGACGAATCAGTAGCATCGCTCTGCTCCTCAGTTTGGGCTGTTGTTGTTTTTGGCATTGCGGTGATCGGCTTTCCGTCCAGGCGAACCTGAGCGAGTTTGCCTTTGAGGGACTGGATGCTTTTACGCCAAGCAGCGGCATCGCCCATTGCCCGCAGCTTGGTCTCGTGCTTCTCATCACGGCCGAGCAGTTTTTCTTCCAGTAATACAGCGGCAAGGAACGGAGCATTATTGCTGGACTTGCCCACGAAAGCTGGGCGGAACACTTTGCTGACGAAAGGCTCAGCCCGTTGCTGCAGTGGCTCCAGTATTTCGACGATAGCGTCCGCACTGATCCACTCGCGACTGAAATAGCCTTGGCTGCCGCTGTCTTGCAGTGCAACGTAGATCAGCTTCTTGTCAGGGGAGAGGGCCACTTGGTAGGTGATCTCGCCATCTGCGCCAACGCTAAGTTTCGGTGCTTTGCCTTGCTTCACGATCAGAAGATCCAGCAGGGTCGGTTCGGCGATGCTTTTGCTCTTGCTCATGTTGTTCTCCAAATGAAAAAGGTCACTGTCTGAGTGGCCTTTGTGCTCTGCAGGGATGTGGTTCAGTACTCATCAGGTAGCAGCATGGTTGTGCTTGATCGGTCAGCCTCGGTGATGATCCAGAATTTGGTTTTCCCCAGGTGGTAGCAGGAAAGAATCCTGGTCTCGTGATGGATTGCATACTGGTTGGCATCAATGTCGTTGGCGCAGAGGTCTCCGAAGTCGCCAGATTGATGGCGTGCCAGAAAGTCTGTGGGGTCAGTCATTTCAGCGGTGAACACCCTCAGCAGCGTGGGCGTTATGACCACATTGCCTAGTCTGAAAAGTGATGATTCTTTCGTGTCCATTAAGTACCCCAATGAAAAGGCCCCGAGATCGTCGAGATATCGGGGCCTTAAGCACGTTTAGTGATTGTTGCGTAGATTGGCGCAGCAAGATTATTTAGCCGCCTTAACTGCCTCAGTTTCGCTACAAAACTCACAAAGCAGGTCATAAGCACCAACCGCTACTTGAATTCGTGAGTCAGGGACTTTTCGGAAGATATCCACAGCGCTGGATACCCAGGGCTTTTTGCAAACACACATGGCGCTCTCCTTGATATGTCCAATTTTAGTATCGGGGCATAAAAAGAATATTTGCCGGAAAAGCCTCCAGATACAGGTCTGGTGAGTGCGTGGGTTGTTGGATGTTCAGTGTGTTTAGGGTTTCGAGTGATTCCCCTGTATTTCCTAGGCGTAATTTTATGGTCGTTATTTATTGAACAGTATTATAGGGGACTTAATCCCGGGTCCTGAATTTTTGGAGGCTCTCATGAGCTCAGTACTGTTTTTTTACGAGTTGGTTAATTCATTGGCGCGAGAAGAAGTAGATTTGATACGGCAGGAGAGGAGCATTGTCCTTAGTATTGGCCATGCTTTTCCTGAGGCGACAGGTATAGCTGTGTTTCGTAAGTTTTACGCTTTTTGCTTGCCGTCCGATGAGGCCGAGTGTTGTTCTGCAAGGCTCCAGCATCTTGGTCGATCATTGGCAAAGAAGATGCCAGGCTTGTGTCAGGAGGCTATGAAACACTATGAGTCAGAAGGTCATGCGGATAGCAATCAGTTGTTTCGAAGAGTAAAGGGGAAGAAGAGGCTTGCATTTTGTCGCGAGCAGTACAAAGACATATGATTTTTTGAATCTCCAGCATTATTGAGGTAAAGCAGACCATAGGACTCAAGTCCTATGGTCTGCTCCTGTAGTTTCAGCTTCTAGCAACCGCGCTATGAGCGGTATGTGTTGAGATGGGATGGGTGTGGCAGCGGCCCTTGAGGTCGGGATATATTATTCGTGGCAGACTGGAAGGCGTATTCGGCTTACTTAAAAAGACTCTTAAACCTAGCCAGTTGACTGCCGCGCCAAAAGTGGTTGTCTTGCACGAGTTCTAATAGCTTCGCTTGCGCCTCAGGCCGCATACCCACGATGAGATCAAATGCGTAGTATTGATCTAGGGTACGTTCAATGAGGCCAAGAAGATTTTCCTGTACGTGGTCCATGTCAATATCATTCCAAAGGTTGATCAACAGATGATCCCAAAACTCAGGGGTTTTAACATGCCCCTCATAGGCGTATGTTTCTTTGTCCGTGTATAGGTCGAGTATTAGCAGATGCCACTGCTGGCGGCGGGTGTTCCCAAACCGCTGATGTGGAGCGATCAGCTCACTTTCAAGAAAAGCCATCCCCGGTTTTACGTCAGAAAGTCTTCTATGTTCACTCCAGTTCACTTCGGAAAGTTTATCCACCAAAGAATTTAATTCTATTCCATTGCGCTCTGCTAATGAACTCAGCGCAACCTCCACGTCAGGCACGGTTCGAACCTCCCCTTCAGTACGAAAATACTTTTGTTCCAATCGGAATGTAAAGTATCTATGAGGGGTCAATCCTTCCTCCAATAATAAATAATTTCGGCTGTAGTCTGAAATGTAAAGTTTTGTCATTATGCTAGCAGATAAGATGTCGCCTTGTTTTCCTCGCTGACGCCATTCATGGCGGAGAAGATCCAAGCTCTCTGCGGTTAGAGAAAATTGAGCTATCTGGCAGTCGAGTAAGTTGAGCAAGGCTGTTGCCGAAATCGCTCCAAGCCATGACTGATCATTGAGTGATATGGTGTCAAATCCGTTATTAAGCAAGTACTGTGGAGCTAAAAGGCGCTCAAGGAAGCTGGGGTCGATTTCATATAGTGCTTGCAGTAATAATTTGCTTTCCTGTCTGGGGAGGCAATCACACCAAAGTTCCAAGACCGACTCAAACTCATTATTTTTTTTCATCAAGGGAGCAACGTGCTGGAACTGTTCATGCATTAATCTAGCAATGGAACGCCATGAGTCCAGGCCTAGACTGCTCTGAAGGGCTAGATATGAAAGTCCTTTGAATACTTTAACAACGGAGGGGTAGCTAACCATGCTTGAATTTATGGAGATCTCAGATCGTAAATTACGAAGCGTATTGTCGATAAGACGCAGAATACTTACCGGCGAGAGCTCGCATTTGCATCCAAGGATTCCATCATTGGGAAAACTAGGTTTCCAATAGGGCGCGGAGAAGGTAAAGCCGGCACCTTTCTCAATTAGTTGTGTAGTGACTTCAGATAGTGAATTCTCAAACCCAATCATTCCGTCTATTTCAAAAAATCGGCTTGCGTAGATATTTAACTTATTTAGAAATAGATCTGAACTGACGCAACGCGCTACGGGCAGCAAAAGGTTGCTCACCAAGAGAGCATGCGGGCACTGAGCAAGAAGTTTTTGAAAAAGTGAGTCTACTTGTCTCGCCCTTTGGGACTGTGGAGCTGTTTTGCTCGACAGACTTAATATCCCTGCGTGGCAAGACAATAGCTCCTCTAGCAACTGTCGCTGTTCGATATTCGGAATAGACACCGCACTAGGCGCAAGAAAGTAGTTCTCTAAGTCCCAAGCTTTAATGAAGAGCTCATAAAAGTTTGAAAAATTCAGCTCCGTATAATCAGTCACGCTTGCATTTCCCGGCAGTCTTGTTGTCACGATATCACCAGACAAAAGTAATGTTGAACTCTACAGCCTTAAATGCAGCATGGAGGATACGGGTTGATTCGATTCGCCTTCAGAAATGGTCTAAGTCATCCATTTTTAGGCAGTGGAGTGCCTAAAGTGTCGTAGGGCTCGCCGTGATTTAGCTTTCTGCTCTTTCCGGCCAGTCCAGGGGAATCAAGGCGTCGCCAGAAGCCCGGTTCCACCTTTCCCGTGTTGCTTGAACATAGCGCGGATCATCGGCAAAGAAAGCGTGTTCAATCAACAGAACCTGCAGGTCTTGCTGGGCATCGGTCTCCTTGAATAGATAATCAATGTGCTTGCGCATCGCAAGCACGTCTTCGTCTTCACTCTTCGAGGAAAGCAGGGTCTCGTCCTCGCCATGTGCGGGGTAATATGGGCGGCTTATCTGGTCGAAAACCAAGAAGCCTGGCACGGGAGACTTGGCTTCTTTGAAGTAACGCTGAAGCGCAAAAGACAGGGCGATGTGAATGGCTAGATAGTTCTGATCCGACCCCAGATCCGAGAGTCGCAGTACGACGCTTTGTCCCTTTTCGATCACTGCAATATCAGGCGGCCTGGAATAAAACTCCATTTCCACGTCGACGCATGGGGTGACTGTCGGGAGTTCGGCAATTGCCTTTGAGGCATATGCCGAGATCTTGCGGTGCGCACGATCCAGCAATACCTGGCGAGCCTCCCGGTCGACCCTGGCGTCCAACGCTTCAATTTCGTCACGAAGGACGTTGAGATCCACCGTCGCCTGACGCTCGGAAGAGCGCATTCCCAGCAGGATCGAAATTTTCCCGAGCAGATGAGCGCGGTAGCGGCCCAGCGTCTCCAGCCTCATATTCTCCTCGTTCTGTTTGATCCAGGTGCTGATACGTTCATCGACGCCCCGAAGCTGGGCATTCAACTCTGTCAGCTGGTTTTGTAGTTCCTGCTCATGCTCGACGAGGCGAGGCCTAACACCTTCCACGGCAGTGCTCTCCGATCGGATGATTGCCATCGTATTCTGCAAGGTATCGGCTATGTCGCGACCGCGGTCGGAGGGCGACTCGCAGACAGGGCAGACGTGCCCGACCTGTCGTATGTGGGAGGCAATATCAAGCTTTTCATACTGCCGGTGCACCGTCCCTTCGAAGTCGGACATTTCCAGTAGGGCGGTTTTTGCGCCCCGGGATTTTCGTCGCACAGCTTCTATGTTGGACAACAGCTCCTTACGCTGCGTGTACAGCGCAGGTAGCTCGTTTTCATTGGGATTGACCACCAAGCCGGCATTGCTGCGACGAGCCAAGCGCAGACTCTCCCTGAGGTCCTGCTCCGAGTTGGCAACAGGAAGGGCTTCAATCAATCCGCAACGCAGGGCATCCCGGAGCACCCTGGTGGCCATCTGATGAAAGTCGTCATCGGTTCCGGTCTGCTTCTGTTGCTTGCGCTCTTCGCGCTCATACTGCCGACGCAGCTCGCGCAGTCTTCGCTCGTCGATCACTGACTTTTCATTCAGGACTCGGAGGAAATAGGGCATGGTGTCGATGATGCCTTTCGCTTCGTCGGCCTGATCCAATCCGTGAAGAAGCGCCGTTTCGTTGTAAATCACATCCTTGGTTACGAACATATAAGCGGTTGCATGGCGAATCGTCGCTCGGCCCCGTTGGGCTTGACCGTCATTCGTATAGTCGATTGGATCACCAATCCCAAAGGCGCGCTCAATGAAGGCTTTACCTGCTTGTACGTTGGTAAGACCGTCGAACTTTTCCAGCGTGTTGGGTAGTCGCAGGTTGCGGCCACTTGTCACGTACATTCGAGTGCTGGTTCGCTGACCCACAGGTGGGATCACGCGACCGGTGATCATTTGAGACTCACCCGATACCCATTTGACGCCTACAGCAAAGCTGTGACGACGAACATGCGCGGGTAACTCGCATTGGCTGGAGCCGAGGCAGTAGTCGATGGCTTTGATTAAGGTCGACTTACCTGTTCCGGATGCCCCTGTGATGATGTTGACCCCAGGCAAGAGGGTAATTGTCCGGCGTCGACCTTCATTGCCTAGGAAGAAGATCTCAGAAATATTCCAGCGACTCATACAGTCAGTCCCATCATGTTGAGTGTTGTGCGTGCAGTTCCAGCGCTCGCAAGCCAAGCGCCCAGAAGCTTGGCTTGCTTGAACGCGGCTTGATTTTCCATGCTAAGCCGATTGATTGCGGCCTTGTTCGTTGCCTTTGTGCCGGTCTGCAGCTGGCCCTCTTCGGTAAGTGTCAGCAGCTGTGCGAAACAGCCGTATTGGATAGCTTCAGTGACAATGTCCATCGAGGAGTTGATGCGTATTGATAGCTCGATCTGGATCTCCGGATGTCGCTGTAACCACTCCAGCAGCCCAGTGGCCTTGTTGGTGCCATTAAATGTGTGTTCCAGATCCCCCGACAAGGCCAGAGGAAGGGCCGTATAACAGAGCACCATTTCTGGACTGACTGATTTCTCCTCCTCATAGGCCGATGTGAACGTTGCAAGGAGATAGGCGCAAAACGCCGGGTTTGTTTCTGCGTACAGGTCGTGTGCCACTTTCATCGCTTTACTCCTGTAGCAGCGTTCTGTAATCCGGATGCCAACCGACCTGGAGGTCTACAGCCAGCACCTGGTATGAGCCTCTAACGTAATAGTGTCCGGACCACCCTTGGGCTATAGGTTCAACATAGTTAGGCGCGTCATTGTGAGTCCAGCGAAGGAGGTCTAGGCCTTTCTTGCGCTTGAAATCGTCTTCCTTCTCGTGGCAATCCTCGACCAGCTGTTCATGTCGATCAGCCCAATGTTCAGTGAGCCGCACGTCATACTCGTTGATCCTAGACTTCATGCCAGGATTGCCCTTCACCCACCTCGAACGTTGCTGTTGGGCCCGCCACTGTTCTCGGATTGCCTTGGACAGATCTGTGCTGCTTCCCTCGACGAGTGAGATCTGGCGGCCCAGCATGCTGTGAGGTTGATAATCAGCTGGATGAACTGCGGACTGGAAGTCAGGCAGAAGCCGCTCCTCCTCGATTGCGCTATTGAAGACCGAAATTTCATGCTTCAACTCGGAAGCTGAGATTGCCCTCTCTCGCTTGTCACAGAGCGAATACACAACTTGCCTGCCCCACCACTCGATCAGTCGTTCAGCAACAGGCTGCCGGTGAGCAATCGGAAGCACATGAAGCTCATTAGCGACCAGCTCTTCAATTTTGGTGATATCAGGACTTTTCGGGTTGATTTGGATTCTCCGAATCAAATTCCGACAGTCCGACTCATCAAGCGCTAGAAAAGCTTTACAGCCGGGTGCACGATCTGCATGAGGCAGCTTCGTGCTGACAATTGCTGCGACTGCGCGCTCACTCATCACTCGCTCTGCTTCCTGCTTCAGCGCTTTGAGCAAGTCGGCTCGGTCGGATTGCTGATCGCACAGGGCGAGAAGGGGGGAGTTTGGGGGAATGGCACCGACTGCGACTAAGTGGAACGTTGTCTCTGCAAGCGATAGGTTTGGCAGAATGTCGATCCATACCTTGATCGTTTTCCAGAGAGCTACACAGCTCAAGGTGATGGTCGGAGGCTTCGGACTTATGGAGTGTTTGAGCTGGTAAAGCAAGTTGTGCCCATTCACCTGTAGCTCAACATCGTCGAGACGCTCTACTGCGACGGCAGCATCATCGGACCTCAGGGATATCAGGGATAGGAGCGCAAAGTGCGCCTGGTAGTAGAAACCGAGAGCTGATGCGCTGGCCTCGTGCACTCCTGTCAAATCTGGTTTGTCCGTCATTGTTCCATGCTCCTCCTGATGCGCTCAGAGACAATCCTTGGTGAAACGCCGCGGATGATACCCGAATGCCAGTGCGCTGCCGGAGCTTCGACAGAGCGGATAGTTTTCGCGGATCAATCCGGCGAGGGAGGAAGTGCTGTTTCGTGAAGGAGGCTCGCCGCGCATACCGCGTAACTTTTGCAGGGTAAATATTGCAGTAGGTACGGGTAGGCCAAATTGCCCCTCAGGAGTGCGCAGGTGAGACACGGCGGGATTTCGTGATCGGGCCGTACTTCCGCCCCCTTTTTTATCCTCTCTCGGGCGCGCCAGCTGCTCTCTGAGAGTGTTTCTTCTATTTCTGGCAGGCTGGGCTGGCAAGTAGGCAAACCCGTCTGGTGCGAGCTTGCAGGGCGGCAGAAGATTTGGTCCAGAAATGGTCCAGACGCCATAAAATCGCAGGCAATAAAAAACCCCAAGGAATCATCTTCTCTTGGGGTTTCTCGGTATTAGTGGTGCCCAGGGACGGAATCGAACCGCCGACACGGGGATTTTCAATCCCCTGCTCTACCGACTGAGCTACCTGGGCCAACGGGGCGCTATTAGACGGATTTGAAGGGTAGGTGTCAAGCGTGAGTTTGAAAAATATTTAATTATTACGGGCGCTTAGGTTCAGACGGGGATTTCGGGCGACGGGATTGCGGTCAGTCCTTAGGTGGGTATTGCTGCGCTCAACCCCCGCGGACCGACCCATCCTACGTTTCTATGCTTTGCCTGCGAGCGAGGCCTGGCGTTTTACTCGCTGGGCGGCACGTAGCCTTCGGCCTGGGCGTAGTCCTCGCCAGAGAGGAACTTGTCCATCTCGGCCTGGAGGAATTTGCGGTCCTCGGCGTTCATCATGTTCAGGCGGCGTTCGTTGATCAGCAGGGTCTGGTGCTTCTGCCATTCGTCCCAGGCTTGCTTGGAGACGTTGGTGTAGATGTCTTCGCCTTTGGCGCCCGGATAGGGTGGGCGGTCGAGGCCTGGCAGTTCTTTTTTGTGCTTGCGGCACATTACGGTGCGGGTCATGGCTGCTCTCCAGGGTTCTGTTCGGTCGCGAGTGCGTCGGCCGCGCGCTTCAGCAGTTTCTTCACCGGGGCGGCAAGGCCCAGGCGCGGCGGTGTGGCGAGGTTATACCAGAGCCAGTCGGCCTCGGCCACGGCCGATGGCGCGGCTTCGACGCGGATCAGCCAGGGTTCGATGGCCAGCTGGAAGTGGCTGAAGGTGTGGCTCAGGCCGGCCAGTTCGCGGCGCTCGCCCAGTTGCAGGGCATGGCGGTTGGCGAGCAGGTCGAGGCTGGGCAGGTCGTCCAGCTCCGGCAGGCTCCATAAGCCGCCCCAGAGGCCGCTGGAAGGCCGGCGATAGAGCAGGACCTCGCCAGCCCGGCTGGTGAGGATCGGCATCAGGGTGCGCCTCTGTGGCAGCGCCTTGCGCGGTTTGGCAATCGGGTAGCGAATCTCCAGGCCGAGCAGGTGAGCCTGGCAGCCGCTTTGCAGCGGGCAGAGCAGGCAGCTGGGTTTGCTGCGGGTGCAGAGGGTGGCGCCCAGATCCATCATCGCCTGGGTGTAGTGATTGACCCGTGTGTGCGGGGTCAGGCGTTCAGCCACCGCCCACAGTTGTTTGGCCACTTTCGGCTCGCCCGGGTAGCCCTCCTGGGCCACGTAGCGCGCCAGTACCCGCTTGACGTTGCCGTCGAGGATCGCTGCGCGCAGGCCCATGCTCAGGCTGGCAATGGCGCCGGCGGTGGAGCGGCCGATACCGGGTAGCTCGGTCAATTGCTCGACATCGAGGGGGAAGGCACCGGCATGTTCGCGCATGACGATCTGGGCGGTTTTCTGCAGGTTGCGCGCGCGGGTGTAGTAGCCCAGCCCGGTCCACAGGTGCAGCACTTCGTCCTCCGCCGCCGCGGCCAGGTCTTGCACGGTCGGCAGGGCGGCCATGAAGCGGTCGAAGTAGCCGAGTACGGTGCTGACCTGGGTCTGCTGCAGCATGATTTCCGAGACCCACACGCGGTAAGGATTGATCTCCTGCTGCCAGGGCAGGTCCTTGCGTCCGTGGCGGTCGTACCAGTCGAGGACCGCCACGGAGAACTGCTCGGGGCTCATTGCTTGAACAGGCCCTTGAGCGCGTCTTTCAGTTCGGGGCTGACCTTGTCGCCGAGCTTTTCCTCGAGCTTCTGGTTGATCTTGTCGCCGGCCAGCTTGGCGGCGACCTTGCCCATGCCGTCCTGGTCCAGGCGGCAGGCTTTGCCACCCATTTCCAGCGGGCCACGGCAGCGTATCGGCCACTCGATGCCCACATAGCGCTCGTTGACCTGGCAGGCCGGGTCGGGCATTTCACGTTGGTCGCCGATCAGGGTGATGCCGATGCGGTAGTCGAGGCCGAGTACGCGCAGGTCCAGGTCGCCATTGCCGCTGACCGCAAGGCCGGGAACCTGGACGTCGAGATCAGGGTTATGGGCTACGCCATTGCGCAAGGTCAGGTTGCCTTGCAGCGTGTCGAAGGGTGTGTCCTTGTTGCGCGGCTCGCTGCTCAGCGCCTTGCGGTTGAGGGCGGCAATGCCACGGCATAGTTGTTGTTCGAGGTCGGCGCCGACCAGGACGCCGTCACTGAGGGTGAAGCTGGCCGTGCCATTGAGTCCATCGATCCAGGCTTTCTGGCTGTTGCCGCTGGTACTCAGGTTGGCCTGCAGATCGAGCAGGCCTTTGACCGGCGAGGGCTGTTGTTCGCTCTTGAGGAAGGGCTCTACGCTGATCCGGTTCAGGTGCTTTTGCAGGCTCAGCAAGGGGATGGTCGGGCGCACATCGACTGTCGCCTTGGCGTCGAAATTGCCGCTGCCAAGCTTGCCGCGCAGCTCTTCCAGGCTCAGCAGGCCGGCCTTGCTCTTGGCCTTGAGGTTGAAGGCGCTGATGGCCTGCTGCTGGTAAATCAGCTGGTCGAGGGTCAGTGCCAGTTGCAGGTCGAGGCTGCGCAGGCGCTCGATCGGCAGCACCGTTGCGGCGCTCCAGGCGTGTTGGGTCGGGGCTTTGGGCAGCGGCGTGCTGCCGCTCTGGCCGGCGTTGGCGACGCTTTCCTTGACCTCGGCCTGGCGCGCGGCACCGGCATCCTGGCTGTCCTCGGTGGGCTTCGGCAGGTAGTGGTCGAGATCCAGGCTGTCGCCTTTCAATTGCACGCGCAGGGCTTGCTTGGCGAAGTCGGCGATGCCGATCTGGCCGCTGAAGCTGCTGTCATCGAGCTTCAGTTTCAGCTCTTGCAGAGTCAGGTTGGTCGGGCTGCCGCTGAGGCGGGTGACCATCTCGAACTGGCTCAGGGCCTTGTCATCGTTCAGCGGCGGCAGTGTCTGGCCGATGGTGGCGAGGAATTCACGCAGATTTACCGGCGCGATGGACAGGCCGCCAGTCAGTTTTGGCTGGGTATCCAGGTCGCGGATCTTCACTTCGCCGAGGGCGCGCAACTGGTTGGCTGAGAGTTTCAGACCGTTCCATTCGGCAACCTGTGCGGCCAGGTCGACCAGCAGTTGGCCTTGCAGGGAGTAGGTCAGGGTCTGGCCGTCGAAGGGCTCGCCGGAGGCTTCGCCGGAAATCTTGGCGTCTTCCAGTTGGTAGCGCTTGAGCGCGCGGTCGAAGCGCAGTTCGCCTTGCAGTTCGCTGCGCGCCCGCACGACCGGCTGATTGGTGCCGAAGAAGGCGCTGAGTTTGACCGGGATGGCTGCGCCTTCGCGGATCGCTCCGGTGGTCAGCTGGATGCTTTCGGCGCTGAATTGCTGGCCTTTCTGCGCGTCGTGGTAATTGATGCGCGCGCTGTTGACGATCAGGCTGTCGATATCCAGCTTGATCGGCTCGGCGCCTGATGGCGTGGTCGCGGGCTGGTCGGCGGCGGCAGGTGCAGGTGTTGCGCTGGCGGTTGTATTCGCGGCTGCGGCGGATTGAGCTGGGCGGCCGACATCTTCCCAGTTGCCGCGGCCTTTTTCGTCGCGCTGCAGGTTGAGGTTGAGGCCGTCGACGCGAATGTCGCTCATCTGCACTTCGCGGCGCAGCAGCGGCAGCACGCGCACCGACAGGCCGAGCAGGCGCAGGTCGGCAAAGGGCTGGTCGGGAGTGGTGGCGCTGGCCAGGGTGGCGTCGGTCAGCTCGAGGCCGAGCCAGGGGAACAGGCTCCAGCCGATGTCGCCCCTGAGGGTCAGTTCCAGGTTGGCCTTGTCGCGGGCCAGTTGGCGAATTTCGTCTTTGTAGTCGTTGGGATCGAACAGGTGGGTCAGGGCAAAGCCAAGGGCCACCAGGATCAGCAACAGCCCGAGAAAAAACAGACCCAGGATTTTGCCGAGCGCTTTCATGGACGATTCCTTGTTTCGGATAACTTGAATTGAGTCGGCGAGTATAGCGCCGACCGCCGTAATAGACCGGCGAAAGTCCGGCTTATGCATTGAATTTGCAAGCGCCTGTTACAGCGCTCGCGCCACGCGTTCGGCGATCGCCAGGCTGGCGGTCAGTCCGGGCGACTCGATGCCGAACAGGTTGACCAGCCCTGGCAGGCCGTGATCGCTGGCGGTTTGGATAAGGAAGTCGGCGGCGGGTTCCCCAGGGCCTGCGAGTTTCGGTCGGATGCCACTGTAGCCTGGCACCAGGCGCGTGCTGTCGAGGTGCGGAAAGTAGCGACGGATCGCGTTGGCAAAAGGCGCGCGCAGCTGTTCGTCGACCCGGTAATCGATGTGGTCGAGGTACTCGGTGTCCGGGCCGAAGCGCACCTGGCCGCCGAGGTCGAGGGTGGCGTGGATGCCCAGGCCTGAGGTGTTGGCCTCCGGCAGCGGATAGATCAGGTGCTGGAAGGGCGCGCGGCCGCTGTAGCCTAAATAGCGGCCGCGGCACAGGTGCAGGGGCGGGATCTGTGCGGGCGCCAGGCCGGCGGTGCGCCGCGCCAGTTGCTGGGCAAACAGGCCGCCGGCATTGACCACCCGCTGCGCCTCGAGCTGGAAGGCTTCGCCGCTGCTGGTGCCGCTGACGATCCAGCCGTCCGGGCCGGGTTCGAGGCGCTCGACGCGGGTCTGCAGGACCAGTTGAGCGCCCTGTTTCTCGGCGGCGGCGAGCAGCGATTGCAGGTAGGCATGGCTGTCGATAATGCCGGTGCTCGGCGACAGCAGCGCGGCAACGCCGTGCACGGCCGGCTCCAGTTCGGCGAGCCGGGCTTGCTCGATATATTCCAGGTCATACACGCCGCAGGCCTGGGCGTTGGCGGCCAGGGCGTCGAGCGTGTCGCGTTCGGCCGCGCTGACCGCCACCAGCAGCTTGCCGATACGCTTGTGTGCCACCTGATGCTGGGCGCACCAGGCATACAGGCGCTCGTGGCCTTCCAGGCACAGCTCGGCTTTCAGCGAGCTGGGGGCGTAGTAGAGGCCGGCGTGGATCACCTCGGAATTGCGGCTGGAGGTGTGGCTGCCGATCAGCTGTTCTGCCTCGACGATCAGGCAGCTCTGGCGCGCTCGGGTCAGGCGTTCGGCGCAGGCCAGGCCGAGGGCGCCGGCGCCGATAATCAGGGTGTCGATACTGTCCATGCGGGCTTCGTTGCCGGGGTTTGGCGGGTTTGCCTGTCGAGCATAGCAATATCCGTGAATCGGCTGGTTTGTACCTGCGGCGCTTTGGGGTGGCATCCAACGGCGGCCTCGCCGGCTAGCCGGTTCGCCCGCCTCGCGGCTAAAGCCCCTCCCGCGCTGACCGAGACAGGCCGCCGCATCGGCGCGCGCTGACGAGCCGTTTGTGGAGGGGCTTCAGCCGCGAAGGGTGTGCGCTTTTCGAGCGATCCTGGTGAGAAAATCCGCTTCGACAGGCGTATGGCATCATGCAGCAGGTGGTGGCTCATGGCCTTTTCAACGCGCGGTTAACCGGCTCTGGCTGGAGGGGGCTCGACAAAAACGGGCATGGGCTTGCCCCTGGACGCGGCGGCGCAGGCTAAGGCGTGGTTAATCATGCCAATAGCCTTGCTTGCCGACCGCCGCCGGTAGCCGCCCAGGCTCGGGGCCGCCTATAATGGCAGCCCTTTCGCACAACGATTTTGTGGAGTTGGTGATGGCCGAACGTACGGCATCCGTCGAGCGCAACACCCTGGAGACCCAGATCAAGGTCTCGATCAACCTGGATGGGACTGGCAAGGCCAAGTTCGCTATTGGCGTGCCATTTCTCGAGCACATGCTCGACCAGATTGCCCGTCACGGCCTGATCGACCTGGATATCCAGTGCACGGGCGACCTGCATATCGACGACCACCACACCGTCGAAGACGTCGGTATCACCCTCGGCCAGGCCTTTACCAAGGCGATTGGCGACAAGAAGGGCATGACCCGTTACGGCCATTCCTATGTGCCGCTTGATGAGGCGCTGTCGCGCGTGGTGATCGATTTCTCCGGTCGCCCGGGGCTGCAGATGCACGTGCCGTTCACTCGGGCGGTAGTCGGCGGCTTCGATGTCGACCTGTTTCAGGAGTTCTTCCAGGGCTTCGTCAACCATGCCCTGATCAGCCTGCACATCGACAACCTGCGTGGCACCAATACCCACCACCAGATCGAGACCGTGTTCAAGGCCTTCGGTCGCGCCTTGCGCATGGCCGTCGAGCTGGATCCGCGAATGGCCGGGCAGATGCCCTCGACCAAGGGCGTTCTCTAAATGCAGACGGTCGCTGTTATCGATTACGGCATGGGCAACCTGCACTCGGTGGCCAAGGCGCTGGAGCATGTCGGTGCCGGCAAGGTGCTGGTGACCAGCGATGCCCAGGTGATTCGCGAGGCCGACCGCGTGGTGTTCCCCGGCGTCGGGGCGATTCGCGATTGCATGGCCGAGATCAAGCGCCTGGGCTTCGATGAGCTGGTGCGGGAGGTCAGCGTCGATCGGCCGTTTCTGGGCATCTGCGTCGGCATGCAGGCCTTGCTTGAGCGCAGCGAGGAGAACGACGGTGTCGATTGCATCGGCCTGTTTCCCGGTCAGGTGCGCTTCTTCGGCAAGAATATGGTCGAGGATGGCGAGAAGCTGAAGGTGCCGCACATGGGCTGGAACGAAGTGGCGCAGACGGTCAAGCACCCGCTGTGGCACGACATTCCGGACCTGGCGCGCTTCTACTTCGTGCACAGCTACTACATCGAGGCCGGCAAGCCGCAGCAGGTGGTTGGCCGCGGCCATTACGGCAAGGATTTCGCCGCGGCGCTGGCCGAGGGTTCGCGCTTCGCCGTGCAGTTCCATCCGGAGAAGAGCCATACCCACGGCCTGCAGTTGCTGCAGAACTTCGCCGCCTGGGATGGGCGCTGGTAGATGGGCAAGGCCAAGAGCAAGCCGCCGATCCTCACTCTGACTCCGGAGCAGGAGCGTGAGGCGACCAGCGTGATCAAGCGCTTCATGGAGGTGCGTTTCGAGCTGCAGCTGGGTTCGTTCGAGGCCGCGGAAATCCTCGAGCTGTTTACCCGTGAGATAGCGCCGCACTATTACAATCGGGCGATTTTCGATGTGCAGACCGTCCTCAAGGACAGGTTCGAGAGCATCGAAAGCGACCTCTGGGCACTCGAGAAGAGCTGACCCTCACTGAATCCAATGACTTGAACAGGTTCAACCGATGCTGATTATTCCCGCTATCGATCTGAAAGACGGCGCCTGCGTGCGCCTGCGCCAGGGCCGCATGGACGATTCCACGGTGTTCTCCGACGACCCGGTGAGCATGGCGGCCAAGTGGGTTGAGGGTGGTTGCCGCCGTTTGCATCTGGTCGACCTGAATGGCGCCTTCGAAGGTCAGCCGGTCAATGGCGAGGTGGTTACCGCCATCGCTAAGCGCTACCCGCAGCTGCCGATCCAGATCGGCGGCGGCATTCGTTCGCTGGAAACCATCGAACATTACGTCAAGGCCGGCGTGAGCTACGTGATCATCGGCACCAAGGCGGTCAAGCAGCCTGAGTTCGTCGCCGAAGCGTGCAAGGCGTTTCCGGGCAAGGTCATCGTCGGCCTGGATGCCAAGGATGGTTTCGTCGCCACCGATGGCTGGGCCGAAGTCAGCACGGTGCAGGTGATCGACCTGGCCAAGCGCTTCGAGGCCGATGGCGTCTCGGCCATTGTCTACACCGACATCGCCAAGGACGGCATGATGCAGGGCTGCAACCTGCCCTTCACCGTGGCCCTGGCCAACGCCACGCGGATCCCGGTGATCGCGTCCGGCGGCATCCACAACCTCGGTGATATCCAGGCCCTGCTCGAGGCGCGCACTCCTGGCATCATCGGCGCCATCACCGGTCGGGCGATCTACGAAGGCACCCTGGACGTGGCCGAAGCCCAGGCCCTCTGCGACAGCTTCAATAAGTAACACGTAGGGCGTACTCGCCGTAGGCAGTACGCCATCGCCAACCGGCGGACTGTTCGCTTCGCTCCTGAGTCCGCCCTACGGGAACACTGCTATGGCACTGGCAAAACGCATCATCCCCTGCCTCGACGTGGACAACGGTCGGGTGGTCAAGGGCGTCCAGTTCGAGAACATCCGCGATGCCGGCGACCCGGTGGAAATCGCCCGCCGCTATGACGAGCAGGGCGCCGACGAGATTACCTTCCTCGACATCACCGCCAGCGTCGATGGCCGCGACACCACCCTGCATACGGTGGAGCGCATGGCCAGTCAGGTCTTCATTCCGCTGACCGTGGGCGGCGGCGTACGCAGCGTGCAGGACATTCGCAACCTGCTGAATGCCGGTGCGGACAAGGTCTCGATCAACACCGCGGCGGTGTTCACCCCGGAGTTCGTCGGCGAGGCGGCTGCGCGCTTTGGCTCGCAGTGCATCGTCGTCGCCATTGACGCCAAATGCGTTTCTTTGCCTGGCGAGAGCCCGCGCTGGGAAATCTTCACTCACGGCGGGCGCAAGCCGACCGGCCTGGATGCCGTGCTCTGGGCGAAGAAAATGGAAGACCTCGGCGCCGGTGAAATCCTCCTTACCAGCATGGACCAGGATGGCGTGAAGCGCGGTTACGACCTCGGTGTCACCCGTGCCATCAGCGAGATGGTCGGCATTCCGGTGATCGCCTCCGGTGGCGTCGGTAACCTGGAACACCTGGCCGCCGGTATCCTCGAAGGCAAGGCCGACGCGGTGCTGGCCGCCAGCATCTTCCACTTCGGCGAGTACACCGTGCCCGAGGCCAAGGCCTACCTGGCCAGTCGCGGCATCGTGGTGCGCTGATCGTTCGGCGTTGTCGAGCGAAGCTGGGAACGGGTCGATAGCGCGCGCCAGCGCGCTGGGTTAGGGTCTCGGCTGAAGTCTGCCGACACATACATAAATGCGTCATTGCAGGTCTTGCAAAGACCGAGTGAGCCGTATTCTCCGGGGTGCGGCTGGGCGCAGAAGGTCGGGCTGCGTATGCTGCGGCATACGGCTCTGAGCAAAATTTTTCCTGCCTTCCAGAATAAAGAGAATGTACATGTACAAGCGTCTGCTGTTTGCCCTGGCCGGTGTCGCATTCGGGCTGAGCGCTAGCGCTCACGCCGAGTTGGCGCCGGACTACCGCGTGGTTTTGCTCACCGAGAACTTCCCGCCCTACAACATGGCGAGCAATGGCAAGAACTTCGCGCAGGAAGACAACCTTGACGGTATCGCCGTGGACATCGTGCGCGAGATGTTCAAGCGTGCCGGGGTCAATTACAGCATGACCCTGCGCTTCCCCTGGGAGCGGATCTACAAGCTGGCGCTGGAAAAGCCGGGGTACGGCGTGTTCGTCACCGCGCGTCTGCCCGAGCGCGAAGCCCTGTTCAACTGGGTAGGACCGATCGGCCCGGATGACTGGGTGCTGCTCGGCAGAAGCGACAGCCCTATCAAGCTGGCCAACCTGGCGCAGGCCAAGCAATACAAGGTCGGGGCCTACAAGGGCGATGCCATCGCCGAGTACCTGATGGAGCAGGGGCTGCAGCCGGTCACCGCGTTGCGTGACCAGCAAAACGCCAAGAAGCTCATGGCCGGGCAGATCGACCTGTGGGCCACCGGCGATCCGGCCGGGCGTTACCTGGCGAAGCAGGAAGGGGTTTCCGGGCTGAAGACCATCCTGCGTTTCGACAGCGCCGAGTTGTACCTGGCGCTGAACAAGGCAGTGCCCGACGAGGTGGTACAGAAGCTGCAGGCTGAACTGGACAAGATGCGCAGCGAAGGATTCGTCGATGACATCCTCGGCCGCTATCTGTAAAACAGGACTCAGCAGGTTGGCCACGAGCCGAGCTGCCGCTAGCCATAATCACAACACATGCGAGCGGGAAGACTAATGTTGAAAATCATCAAAAGCAGTTTGTTGTTCGGCCTTCTACTCAGCGCCTGCGCGGCCCATGCCGAGTTGCCCTATGGCTACAAGGTGGTGCTGCTGACCGAGAACTTCCCGCCGTTCAATATGTCGGTCGACGACAAGAACTTTGCCCGTGACGACGGTATCGACGGCATCAGTGCCGAGATCGTCCGGGCCATGTTCAAGCGTGCCAAGATCGACTACAGCCTGAGCCTGCGTTTCCCCTGGGATCGGCTGTATCGGCTGACCCTGGATAAACCCAACTACGGGCTGTTCTCCACCACCTTTACCCCGGAGCGCCAGCCGCTGTTCAAGTGGGTGGGGCCGATCGCCAACACCGGCTGGGTGCTGCTTGCCGCGCCAGGCAACAACCTCAGCGTGGCGAGCTTGAAGGAGGCCGGGCAATACAAGATCGGCGCCTACAAGAACGATGCGGTCAGCCAGCATCTGGAAAGCCAGGGGCTGGAGCCCATCAACGCGCTACGCGACCAGCAGAACGTGCAGAAGCTGATCAAGGGGCAGATTGATCTGTGGGCCACCACCGACCCGGTTGGCCGCTACCTCGCCAAGCAGGAAGGTGTCGGTGGCCTGACCACCGTGCTGCGTTTCAATGAGGCCGAATTGTATCTGGCGCTGAACAAGGATACCCCCGACGAGGTGGTGCAGCGCTTGCAGAAGGCGTTGGAGGAGCTGCGCAGCGAAGGCTTCGTCGAGGACATGACCAACAGTTACCTGTAGGGGTTAATCGAGGCAGGCCGCAAAGAGCCCTGGGCCACTGGTGGGGTGCGAGGGTAAACCTGGGGCGGGCAGCAACCCGCTTCAGTCCAGCGGGTTCCAGCTTAGTGGTGGTGGGTGAGGCCTACTCAACCGTCGCGCCTTGCAGCCGCTGACCAGTTCAGCGCCCAGAAAAAAGCCCGGCATCCTGTCCGGGCTTTTTCGTGCCTGCGTCAGCGGGTCAATTGCCGCGCGTGATGCTCAGGCCCTTGAGCAGGCTCAGTGCCTGGCTCAGCTGATAATCATCATCCTGCGGCCGCGCTTGCTTGCTGGTTTTGCTCCGGCTGGGCTTGTCCGCGCCACCATTGCCGTTGCCCAGGTGCCCCAGCAGGTCGGCTTCCTTGATGTTGCGCTCCCCCTGTTCCTGGGTCAGTTTGGCCCGCGCGACTTCGATGTCCGGGACAATGCCTTGGGCCTGGATCGAGCGGCCGTTTGGGGTGTAGTACAGGGCGGTGGTGAGTTTCAGGGCGCTGTTGTTGTTCAGCGGCAGCACCGTCTGCACCGAGCCTTTGCCGAAGCTGTCGGTGCCCATCAGCACGCCGCGCTTGTGGTCTTGCAGGGCGCCGGCGACGATCTCCGAGGCCGAAGCGCTGCCGCCATTGATCAGCACCACCAGGGGCACGCCTTCGCTGGCATCTGCCGGGTCGGCGGAGAAGCGCAGCTCGGAGTTGGCGATGCGGCCTTCGGTGTAGACGATCAGGCCCTTCTTGAGGAAGTGATCGGTGACCTCGACCGCGGCCTGGAGCACGCCGCCAGGGTTGTTGCGCAGATCCAGCACCAGGCCGCGCAGCTTCTTGCCATTGTCCCTGCGCAGCTTGTTCAGGGCCTTGCCGACTTCTTCGCCGGTGTTGACCTGGAACTGGGTGATGCGCAGGTAGCCGTAGCTATCGTCGAGCAACTGGCTCTTGACGCTGCGGACCTTGATCACCGCACGGGTCAGTTCCACATCGAAGGGCTTGCCGCCCTCGCGCACCAGGGTCAGAAGGATCTTGCTGCCGGCTTCGCCGCGCATCCTGTCCACGGCTTCGATCATCGACAGGCCCTTGGTCGGCTGGCCGTCGATCTTGACGATCAGGTCGCCCGGCTGGATGCCGGCTTTCGAGGCCGGGGTGTCGTCGATCGGCGAGACCACTTTGATGAAACCGTCTTCCAGGCCGACTTCGATGCCCAGGCCGCCGAACTCGCCGCTGGTGCTTTCCTGCAGCTCGCGGAAGGCTTCGGGGTCGAGGTAGGCGGAGTGCGGGTCGAGGTTGCTGAGCATGCCCTTGATTGCGTTTTCCAGCAGGGTCTTGTCGCTGACCGGTTCGACATAGGCTGACTTGATGCGATCCATCACCTCGGCGAAGGTGCGCAGGTCGTCCAGCGGCAGCGGCGCCTTGTCATTCGCGATGGCAGGTACCGGTGGCGCTTCGGCGGCCTGCAGCAGCTGGGGGCCGCCAAGCAATGCAATGGCCAGGGCCAGAAAGGTGAGGCGAGACGGATGCGGCATGTCGAACTAACTCCTAGAGAGGTGAGCGCAGCGCTTATCCTTGCGTGCGGCACCATTGTGCAGGGTCGCTGGGGCGACCCTGCTGGCGAATCGCGAAATACAGCGCGGGAGTGTCTTGCCCGCCGCTGGTGCCGACTGTGGCGATGGGGTCGCCGGCGTTGACGACGTCGCCGGCGTCTTTGAGCAGGCTCTGGTTGTGTCCGTACAGGCTCAGGTAGCCATTGCCATGGTCGAGAATGACCAATAGCCCGGCACCGCGCAACCAGTCGGCGAACACCACGCGGCCGCCATGTACGGCGTGTACCTGGCTGCCGGCGCTGGCGCCGATCAGGACGCCGTCCCACTTGGTTCGGGCGTCAGTGCCGCGCGGGGTGCCGTAACGGGCGACCAGGCGGCCATTGACCGGCCAGGGCAACTTGCCGCGGGCCTTGGCAAAAGGTCCGCCATAAGTAGTGCCGGAGCTGACCAGCGGACCGTTGCTGGGGCTGCTGGCGGCCGCAGTGCTGCTGCGCTGTTGCTCGCGCGCGGCGACCAAGGCCCGTTGCCGCGCCTGTTCGGCTTCGCGCGCCTGGCGGGCCAGGGTCGCTTCGATGGTTTTCAGTACCCGGGCCAGTTGCGCCTGCTCTTGCTGGCGGGCCTTGAGTTTGTGGTCGCGGGCGGAATATTCCTGGTTCAGTTTGGCCAGGGCCAGTTGGCGTTCCTTGCGTGCCTGGGCGAGTTGCTCGGCGCGCGCGTCCAGGGTCTCTTTGTGTTCCAGCAACTGGTTCTGCTGGTTGGCGATGTCCAGCTCGACGTTGGCCAGCTGCCGCAGGGTTTCGTTGAACGTGGCCAACTGTTCCATGCGTGCTTCGCTGAGGTAGTCGTAATAGGTCAGGGTGCGCGAAAATTTTTCCGGATTCTGCTGGTTCAGCAGCAGCTTGAGGTATTCCTGGCGGCCGCTCTGGTAGGCGGCGCGGGCCTGAATGCCGATCAGCCGTTGTTGCTCGAGGCGAGCGTCATGGAGTTTTTTTTTCTCCTGATCGAGGCGCTGGATTTCCACCTCGCCGTCTTTCAGGCTTTTTTGCAGCTCCTTGACCTGATTTTCCAGCTCGCCCATTTCGGTTTCGGTCTTGCGCAGGTCTTTCTGCACGCCGGATTTGTCCTGCTGCAACTTCTCCAGCAGCTTTTTCAGCTCGGCCACGTCGCTGCGGGCCGCTTCCAGCTGTTTCTGGGCGTCGGCTTTCTCGTTGGCAAAGGCCGGCGTCAGCAGGCAGGCGAGGAATATCAGGGCAATGAGGCGAAACATGGTACTGGCGATACCTGGGCGGGAGACTGGCCTAGTATGCCTAAAAATCCAGCGGCAAGCTGCAAGTGGTAAATAGCAGGGGCGCGGCATGCCAACCGGGTGATGGTCGGCATTGCCGCGCGTGTTGCTTGCCGCCGTTAGCTCAGCTCGATAATGCTGGTGCCGGTCATTTCCGCCGGGATCGGCAGGCCCATCAGGGTCAGCATGGTCGGCGCCACGTCGGCCAGAACCCCGCCTTCGCGCATCTTCAGCTGGCGCTTGCCGACATAGATGAAGGGCACCGGCTCGCAGGTGTGGGCGGTGTGCGCCTGTCCCGTGCAGACATCCTCCATTTGCTCGACGTTGCCATGATCGGCGGTGATCAGGGCTTCGCCGCCGACCTTGTCCAGCGCCGCGGCGATACGTCCGACGCAGCTGTCCAGGCATTCCACGGCCTTGACCGCAGCGTCGAACACGCCGGTATGACCAACCATGTCGCCGTTGGCGTAGTTGACGATGATCACGTCATAACGCTGTTGCTCGATCGCCTCGACGATCCGGTCGGTGACTTGCGGCGCGTTCATCTCGGGCTGCAGGTCGTAGGTGGCGACATTCGGCGACGGGATCAGGATGCGCTCCTCGCCCTCGAACGGCTCTTCGCGGCCGCCGGAGAAGAAGAAGGTGACGTGGGCGTACTTCTCGGTCTCGGCGATGCGCAACTGGGTCTTGCCATTCTTCGCCAGGTATTCGCCAAGCACATTGGTCAGGCTGGCGGGAGCGAAAGCGCTGGGCGCCGGAATGTTCGCGGCGTACTGGGTCAGCATGACGAAGCCGGCCAGTTGCGGCAGGCGCGCGCGCGGGAAGTCCTGGAAGTCGGGTTCGACGAAGGCGCGGGTCAGTTCGCGGGCGCGGTCGGCGCGGAAGTTCATGAACACCACGGCGTCGCCGTCTTCTACCTTGACCGGCTCGCCGAGGGTGGTGGCCTTGACGAACTCGTCGTTTTCACCGCGGGCGTAGGCGGCCTGCAAGCCTTCAGTCGCGCTGGCGGCGTTGAACTGGCCCTGGCCGTTGACGATCAGGTTGTAGGCCTGCTCGACGCGGTCCCAGCGGTTGTCGCGGTCCATGGCGAAGTAGCGGCCGACCAGGCTGGCGATGCGGCCCTTGCCGAGCTTGGCGAAGGTCGTGTCGAGCAGTTCGATCGAGGCCTGGGCGCTTCTCGGCGGGGTGTCGCGGCCATCGAGGAAGGCGTGCAGGTAAATTTTCTCGGCGCCGCGCTGGGCGGCCAGTTCGGCCATGGCCACCAGGTGATCCTGATGGCTGTGCACGCCGCCGTCGGATAGCAGGCCGAGGATGTGCACCGCCTTGCCGGCACTCACGGCCTGATCAACCGCGCGAGTGATCGCCGGATTGTCGAAGAATTCGCCGTCGCGGATGGCCTTGGTCACCCGGGTGAAGTCCTGGTACACCACACGGCCGGCGCCGAGATTCATATGGCCGACCTCGGAATTGCCCATCTGGCCGTCCGGCAGGCCGACGTCCATGCCTGAGCCGGAGATCAGGCTATGCGGCTGGGTGGCACACAGGTGGTCGTAGACCGGCGTGTTGGCGGCATGGATGGCATTGTATTCGGTGCTGTCACTGTGACCGAAGCCATCGAGAATGATCAGGACCAAGGGTTTGGGCGTGGCACTCATTAATCTGGCTCGCTGTGCATGAGGGACAAAAGGCCGGGCATTTTAAGGCCTGGTAGCAGACCCGTCACCGCCGGGCGGGGTGTGGCCGACCTGTGGGGCTGTGTATACTGCCGGGATTTTACCGTCCCGGAACCACCTCATGCTTGCCAAACTGATTGAATTTGCCTCTACGCACTATGAATTGAGCGGATTGTTCGTTGTCCTGCTGGCGCTGCTGATCTTCACGGAACTGCGTAAAGGTGGGCAAAGCCTGAGCAGTCGCGAGCTGACTGCCTTGATCAACAGCGAGCAGGGCCTGGTCCTGGACGTGCGTGGGCAGAAGGATTTCTCTGCCGGTCATATCGTCGGCGCCCTGCATATTCCCTATGAAAAGATCACCAGCCGCATCGCGGAGCTGGAAAAGCACAAAGACAAGACCCTGATCGTGGTGGATGCCATGGGCCAGCATGCCGGTTCGGTCAGTCGCGACCTGAAAAAAGCCGGTTTCAACGCGGCCAAGCTGTCTGGCGGGATTGCCAGCTGGCGTGGCGACAACCTGCCATTGGTGAAGTGATATGTCTGCCGTCGTCATTTATTCCAGCGATTGGTGCCCCTACTGCATGCGTGCCAAGCAGCTGCTGGCCCGCAAGGGCGTGGACTTCGATGAAATCAAGGTCGACGGCAAGCCCGAGGTGCGCGCCGAGATGACGCGTAAGGCGCGGCAGACCTCGGTGCCGCAGATCTGGATCGGCAGCAGCCATGTTGGTGGCTGCGACGATCTGTATGACCTGGAGCGCGCGGGCGAGCTGGATGCGCTGCTCGAGGCTTAGTACCCCCTCATCTACCCAGTACCCACGACAAGAAGGCATTGCCATGACTGAACAAGCTAGCAACGGCGCGGGCGCCCAAGGCGAACAGAATCCGCAGTTTTCCCTGCAACGCATCTATGTCCGCGACCTGTCCTTCGAGGCGCCGAAGAGCCCGGAGATCTTCCGTCAGGAATGGAGCCCGAGCGTTGCCCTGGACCTGAATACCCGGCAGAAGCCGCTCGAAGGCGACTTCCACGAAGTGGTGCTGACCCTCTCGGTCACCGTGAAAAACGGCGAAGAAACCGCCTTCATCGCCGAGGTCCAGCAAGCCGGGATCTTCCTGGTCAAGGGGTTGGACGCCGCCTCCATGAGTCACACCCTGGGCGCGTTCTGCCCGAACATCCTGTTCCCGTATGCGCGCGAAACCCTCGACAGTCTGGTGGTGCGCGGCTCCTTCCCGGCACTGATGCTGGCGCCGGTGAACTTCGACGCCCTCTATGCCCAAGAACTGCAGCGCATTCAGCAGCAGGCCGGCGAGGCCGCTCCGGCCAATTGAGCCGTTGCCGCAGATAAAAAGCGCCCTCAGGGGCGCTTTTTTGTGCCGCGAGCGTGGGGGCAAGGCAGTCCGAGCCACCCGCCGGGGCCTGTCAAGGCGTGGCGAAGTCCTGTTGGCGCCAGGCCTCATAGACGGCCACCGCCACGGTATTGGACAAGTTCAGGCTGCGACAACCTTCGCGCATCGGCAGGCGCAGGCATTGTGCGGCGGGCAGAGCATCGCGTATGTCCTGGGGCAGGCCGCGGCTTTCCGGGCCGAACAGAAAGGCATCGCCGGGCGCGTAGTGCACCTGGTGATAGAGCTGAGAGCCTTTGGTGGTGAAGGCGAAGACGCGCGGCTGGCCGAGGCTCTCCAGGCAGCTGGGAAGATCGGCATGACGCTGCAGGGTGGCGTACTCGTGATAGTCGAGTCCGGCGCGGCGCAGGCGCTTGTCATCCAGTTCGAAGCCCAAGGGCTCGATCAGGTGCAGGTGGCAGCCGCTGTTGGCGCAGAGCCTGATAATGTTGCCGGTATTCGGTGGAATTTCCGGTTGAAAGAGGATCACGTGAAACATGCGCGGCTCCAAGCCTGAAGACGGCCGGTATTCTACTCCTGATCCGGGCGCGCGGCCGCGTCCTTGGGCGCGGGTGATCGGCTCCCTGGCGTTGTTCGGTTTTCTGATCGGCCTGATGATCGGCCGCATGTTTCACCCCGACCCGCTGCGGCTGGCGAGTGTCGACGTAGTGGATGAGGGGCTGCAGCTGTGGTTCAACGTCGAGCCGAAGGTGCGTAGCGGTCACCTGGACGGTGTATTTTTTCTGCGCGTCGAAAGCCTGGGTCGCGAGCGCCAGGGGCAGTTGCGCCTGCAGGGCAAGGTTGTCAATTGGCGGGTGCGGCGCGAGGGCCGGGAGTTGCTGCTGCGGGTGGTGGCGGCCCGTCCGTTGCGCGGCGAATGGCGCGCTGAGGAGCTGGACGGGCGGTGGCGGCTGACGGTCAGCCTGGCGTACGAATAAAAGAGGGGAATCCCCGGCCTGCCTGTACCAAGGCCCCCAAAACTGGAGTTGTTTAAGCATATGCAGGGGTTGTGCCAGTTTTATTACGGCGGCGCGAATCCCCGTTTTTGCTGGGCTGCAGCGCCGTCGCAGGGCGTCGGGGTGGCGGCTATGAGGGGGGGAATGTTCCTTGCCTGTGCATTCAGGTGCGCCCAGGCGCCGATTCGGAGCGCCGCATGCCAATTGGCCGTGGCGACCGCCGAGGGCGGTGCCTGTCGCGCCGCCCGCTGCACCGGCGGGGAGGCATTGCATGCGGGCTAGGGGCTGGCGGTTGCAGAAAAAAACGGGCCAGCGGCCCGTTTTTTTGTACCCGGATCGCGGTCAGGCGTCGTCGCTGTCGTCGTCTTCGGCACCGTCGACCTTCATGCCCAGTTCCTTGATCTTGCGGGTCAGGGTATTGCGGCCCCAGCCCAGCAGCAGGGCGGCGTCTCGGCGGCGGCCGGCGGTGTGCTTGAGCGCCGTTTCGATCATGATCCGCTCGAAGGCCGGTACGGCGCTGTCGAGCAGGTCCGACTGACCGCGGGCCAGGGCCTGGTCGGCCCATTGGCGCAGCGCCTGTTCCCAGTTGCTCGCCGGTGCACTGTCCTGTGGCTGGCTGAGCAGTTCCGGGGGCAGGTCGCCGACATGCACCTCGCGCCCGGAGGCCATCACGGTGATCCAGCGGCAGGTGTTTTCCAGCTGGCGCACGTTGCCCGGCCAGGGCAGGTGCTGCAGATAGTCCTCGGTCTCGCTCTTCAGCAACTTGGGTTCGACGGCCAGTTCCAGCGCGGCGCGGGCGAGGAAGTGGCGGGCCAGGGTCGGGATGTCTTCACGGCGGTCGGACAGTCGCGGGATGTGGATGCGGATCACGTTGAGGCGGTGAAACAGATCTTCGCGGAACTTGCCTTCCTGCACCAGGGTTTCCAGGTTCTGGTGGGTGGCGGCGATGATCCGTACATCCACCTTGACCGGCGTGTGGCCGCCGACCCGGTAGAACTCGCCATCGGCCAGCACGCGCAGCAGGCGGGTCTGGGTGTCGGCCGGCATGTCGCCGATTTCGTCGAGGAACAGGGTGCCGCCGTCGGCTTGTTCGAAGCGGCCGCGGCGCTGGTTGGCCGCTCCGGTGAAGGCGCCTTTTTCGTGGCCGAACAGCTCGGACTCCATCAGGTCTTTCGGGATCGCCGCCATGTTCAGCGCGATGAACGGCGAAGCCGCGCGCGGGCTGTGGCGGTGCAGGGCGTGGGCGACCAGTTCCTTGCCGGTGCCGGATTCGCCGTTGATCAAGACCGTGATGTTGGAGTGGGAGAGCCGGCCGATGGCGCGAAACACCTCCTGCATGGCCGGTGCTTCGCCGATGATTTCCGGGGTGCGCGGCTGCTCGATAGGCGCCTGCAGGCCTTGCTGCTCCTGCGCGTGCTGATAGGCGCGCTTGACCAGGGAGATCGCTTCATCGACGTCGAACGGCTTGGGCAGGTACTCGAAGGCGCCGCCCTGATAGGACGCCACCGCGCTGTCCAGGTCGGAGTGGGCGGTCATGATGATGACCGGCAGGCGTGGGTAGAGTTCGCGGATCTGCGCCAGCAGTTCCAGGCCGCTGGAGCCAGGCATGCGGATGTCCGAGACGATCACATCCGGTTGTTGCCGGCTGAGGTGGCTGAGCACGCCGTCGGCGCTGTCGAAACTCTGGGTGGTCATGCCTTCCTGTTGCAGGGCTTTTTCCAGTACCCAGCGGATGGAGCGGTCGTCATCGACGATCCATACGGTTTCACTGCGACTCATGACGGAGTTACTCCTTGTTCAAGCGGCAGGAAGATCGAGAACACGGTGTGGCCCGGATGGCTCTCGCACTCGATCAGACCCTGGTGCTGACTAATGATGTTCTGGGTTATCGCCAGGCCCAGCCCGGTGCCGTCGGCACGTCCGCTGACCATGGGATAGAAGATGGTGTCCTGCAGCTCCGCCGGGATGCCGGGGCCGTTGTCGATGATTTCCAGGCGTGCCACCAGGCGGTGGCGGATATGCCCGATAGTGAATTGACGCAGGGTGCGGGTGCGCAGGGTGATGCGGCCCAGGCGCATTTCGTTCTGCGCGCCGATGGCCTGCATGGCGTTGCGCACGATATTGAGCACGGCCTGGATCATCTGTTCGCGATCGATCAATACGTCGGGAATGCTCGGGTCGTAATCACGCACCAAAATGATGCTGCCCTGGCTTTCTGCTTCGATCAGGCTGCCGACCCGCTCCAGCACTTCGTGCACGTTGGTCATGGCCAGCATCGGCAGCTTGTTCGAGCCGAGCATGCGGTCGACCAGGTTTCTCAGGCGGTCGGCTTCTTCGATGATCACATTGGTGTAGTCCTTGAGGTCTTCATTCGGCAGCTCGCGGGCGAGCAACTGGGCGGCGCCGCGAATGCCGCCGAGCGGATTCTTGATCTCATGGGCCAGGCCGCGCACCAGCAGCTTGGTGGTTTCCTGCTTGGACAGCTGCGCTTCTTCCTTGGTGATGCGCAGCAGGCGGTCGCGCGGATGCACCTCCAGCAGCAGCAGGGTTGCGCCGCGGTTGAGGATCGGCGTGACCGCGTAATCGACTGTGAGGGTTTGGCCGGTGACGGCGGTGAGCACGGCTTCGCGCTTGTTGAACGGATGTGCCTGTTCGACGGCCTGGCGTAGCGAACTCAAGGCCTCGGCCGACTCGGTGAACAGTTCGCTGATGAATTGTCCATGGCTGCGCTGGCCGCTGACGGCCAGGAGCATTTCCGCCGCCGGGTTCATGTACTCAAGGCGCAGGTCGGCGTTGAGCAGCAGGGTGGCGGTGGTCAAGTTGTCCAGCAGCAGGCGGTGCAGTGCATCTTTGATCGTCATATATAGGCTCTGCTGAGGTTTCGCCGCGAGCCGCGTTGCGCTACCAGATAGTGCCAGGCAGCGCGCGGGGCGGCGGCAATGGGTGTTGCGTTGCCAGGTTGGCTAACGCCGACTGGCACTACTGGGCGCGCTGCCCAAAGGGAGTGAGCCGGTTTGGCATGGCCCGGTGTTTCTCGTCGGTCATTTGGCATAAACAGACTTCACTCCTATGCCTTGTGCTGCGCCAGGCGGGCCTTGGTCGCGGCCGCGACATACTGTCAGCAGACCCTAAGGCTTGCGGTGCTGCCACTGGAAAATGCAAGAAGCAAACCAAAGCCCCGAAAAGACGCGCGGAATCAGCATTGGCGACGACATGAGGGCGTATTGGTTCGGTGCTCGGGCGGACGAGTGAACCAAAACAGGGAAAGTATAGTTGCTGGTGCAGTGCGGCGCACCAATACGGTGCGTGCCGGGAGGGTCAGAAAAAGGGTACGAAGGGAATGTCTGTCTTTTCCGCGGGTTTGTCCCTGAGCGGGCATTCCAGGCGCACGCCGTAATCGTCTTTCTTGCAGGGGCTGGCCAGGCGTTTCTGGGTCAGGGGCATCCGCCGCATATGCAGCGGCTGGTTGGGGGTGCGTTCTAGGGTGCGGCCCTGGGCGTCGACGATTTCCACGGCCAGTTGGTGGGTACCACGGTCGATATTCTCCAGCGCAAAAACCGGGCTGCGTCCGCTCTCGCCTGTCGCTTGACCATCGACCAGCAAACGGTAGCCGTGGCCCGGATGCAGCGCCGGCTCGCTGGTGGCGGTGACGATCAGGTTGCCGGTGTTGTCGCGGATGGTCGCGTCGGGCTGCGGCACCAAGATCCGTAGCATCTGGTAGCTCAGCGGCGGTGCGCTGGGTGGTGTTGCTGCGGGCGGTGCTTCGTGGGTGTTGCTGTGCATGCCGTTGGTGGGCGCCAATTGGATGCGTTCGGCATTACCCTGCTGGGGCTTGTCAGTGAATACCCGATTACCCTCGGCATCTAGATAGGTATACACCTGGGCGGCTGCCGGCAGGCTCAGCAGCAGTAAACACAGCAGCAGATTACGCATGGTTCAGGGGGCCGGGTTGGGTTTTGCGGTTGGCGGGCGCAGCGCCGGGCTGCTGGTATTGACCCGCTGCACGGCGAAGGTGACGGCGGCGCTCTGTTGGATCGACTCATCGCCGCTGAGTACTTCGACCGCCAGGCTGTGTTCGCCGCGCGCGACATTGGTCAATTGCAGGCGCGGCACATTGCTGGGCTGGCCGTAAGGCTGGCCATCCAGCAGTAGGCGCAGGCGGTGATTGGCGGCCAGGCGTGGTTCGACTTCAATCCCGACGCTGAAGGTGCCGGCGTTGGCGCGCAGTGCGTCGGTGCTGGGCAGGCCGGTCACTTGCAGAAGTCGATAGGGGGATTCGGTCGTGGTTTCGCTGCCATTGCTGATCGTGGGTGTCGCCGGTGCTGGTGGTTCCACGGTGTTGGTCGGTGGCAGTTGCACGGGTTGCGCCGCCACGCCTTCTGGCGGCTGGTCGGTAAACACCGTATTGCCGTTGGCGTCGGTGTAAGTGTAGATCTGGGCGCTGGCCGGCAATGCCAAGCTCAGCAGCAGGCAGGTGAGTATCCGGCGCATGGTCAATCTCCCGATGGATGTACTGCTAAGACTTACATTGGCAGGTCGCGCTGGCAAGGGTGCTGGTGTGGCGATCGGGACTGGCGCAACAAATTGACGGTCGAGGCTAAGCGCTCGACATGCCGCCACAAAAAAGGCCACCCGTAGGTGGCCTCTTGTCTTGCTTGCCGGTTTAGACGCTGTAGTACAGGTCGTATTCCAGCGGGTGTACGAAGGTGCGGACCTTGATTTCTTCTTCGCTCTTCAGTTCCAGGTAAGCGTCGATGAAGTCGTCGGAGAACACGCCGCCCTTGGTCAGGAACGCGCGGCCCTTGTCCAGCTCTTCCAGGGCTTCTTTCAGGCTGCCGCAGACTTGCGGGATCAGCTTGCCTTCTTCCGGTGGCAGGTCATAGAGGTTCTTGTCGGCCGCATCGCCAGGGTGGATCTTGTTCTGGATGCCGTCCAGGCCAGCCATCAACAGGGCGGCGAAAGCCAGGTACGGGTTGGCAGCCGGATCCGGGAAGCGTGCTTCGATACGGCGGGCTTTCGGGCTGGACACGTAGGGGATGCGGATCGAGGCGGAGCGGTTGCGCGCCGAGTAGGCCAGCATGACCGGAGCTTCGAAGCCCGGGACCAGACGCTTGTAGGAGTTGGTCGACGGGTTGGTGAAGCCGTTCAGGGCCTTACCGTGCTTGATGATGCCGCCGATGAAGTACAGGGCGGTATCGGACAGGCCGGCATAGCCTTCACCGGAGAAGGTGTTCTTGCCATCTTTGGAGATGGACATGTGTACGTGCATGCCCGAACCGTTGTCGCCGTACAGCGGCTTCGGCATAAAGGTGGCGGTCTTGCCGTAGGCGTCGGCCACGTTGTGCACGCAGTACTTCAGGGTCTGAACTTCGTCAGCCTTGGCTACCAGGGTGTTGAACTGCACGCCGATTTCGTTCTGGCCGGCAGTCGCCACTTCGTGGTGGTGCACTTCGATAACCAGGCCCATTTCTTCCATGGCATTACACATGGCAGTACGGATTTCGTGGTCGTGGTCGAACGGTGGAACCGGGAAGTAGCCGCCTTTGACGCCTGGGCGGTGGCCCTTGTTGCCGCCTTCGACGTCCTGGTCGGACATCCAGGAACCCTGCTCGGAGTAGATCTTGAACATCGAGCCGGAGATGTCGGACTTGAATTTGACTTCGTCGAAGATGAAGAACTCAGGCTCCGGGCCGACGAATACGGTGTCACCGATGCCGGTGGACTTGAGGTATTCCTCGGCGCGCTTGGCAATCGAGCGCGGGTCGCGGTCATAGCCTTGCATGGTGCTCGGCTCGATGATGTCGCAGACCAGGATCAGGGTCGGCTCTTCGGTGAACGGGTCGAGCACGGCAGTTTCGTCGACCGGCAGCAGGATCATGTCGGAGGCTTCGATACCTTTCCAGCCATGAATGGAGGAGCCGTCGAACATCTTGCCGATTTCGAAGAAGTCTTCGTCGAGGGCATCACGTGCCGGCATGGTGATGTGGTGTTGCTTGCCCTTGGTGTCAGTGAAGCGCAGGTCAACCCACTTCACGTCGTGTTCTTTGATCAGTTGAATCGACTTCGACATGCTGTCCTCCAGGTGGATAAGGCTCGGAATGGTGAGCCCTCTATATAATTGGTGCGGCCGGGCGCGATAGTCCGCCAGGATAACCTGCCTCACAAGGGAGCAAATTGCGTGCCAGTGCACAGGAATGGGTTGAGCGGCTGAAACTCAAGCATGACGAGGCCTGCGGAAGATCAAAGAGAAATTTTGCGCACCAATATGGGTCGCTCATGTTTTCTGTGCGCCATTAAAGTGCACTGATATAGGGTGGTGGTATTTTTGGTCAAAGCTTGCTCAATTTCCGCTATAATCCGCGCCCCTGTTTTTTAGTCGTCTTGGCATGTGCTGTTTTAATGAAACTGATCGTTAAAGTCTTTCCAGAAATCACCATCAAAAGCCGGCCGGTGCGTAAGCACTTTATCCGGCAATTGGCGAAAAACATTCGTTCGGTGCTGCGCGATCTCGATCCGCAGCTGCTGGTCAGTGGTGTGTGGGACAACCTGGTAGTCGAGACTGCGATCAGCGAGGCGAAAACCCTGCAGGCGATGATCGAGCGGCTCAGTTGCACGCCGGGTATCACCCATTTTCTCCAGGTCGACGAGTATCCGCTGGGCGACTTCGACGACGTGCTGGCTAAATGCATGCACCACTTCGGCGACCGCTTGCCGGGCAAGATCTTCGCCGTGCGCTGCAAGCGTGCCGGCAAGCATGCATTCAGTTCCATGGACATCGAGCGCTACGTCGGCAGCCAATTGCGCCAGCAGTGTGGCGCCGCCGGGATCGACCTGAAGCAGCCCGAAGTCGAAGTGCGCATGGAGATCCGCGATCAGCGCCTGTTCGTTATTCATAATCAGCACCAGGGCCTGGGCGGTTATCCGCTGGGCTCACTGGAGCAGACCCTGGTGCTGATGTCCGGCGGTTTCGATTCCACGGTCGCGGCCTATCAGATGATGCGCCGCGGCCTGGTCACCCATTTCTGTTTCTTCAACCTGGGCGGCCGTGCCCACGAGTTGGGGGTGATGGAAGTCGCCCATTACCTGTGGCAGAAGTTCGGCAGTTCCCAGCGCGTGCTGTTTATCAGCGTGCCCTTCGAGGAAGTGCTTGGCGAGATTCTCGGCAAGGTCGACAACAGCCAGATGGGTGTGATCCTCAAGCGCATGATGCTGCGCGCCTCCACGCACATGGCCGAGAAGCTGCAGATCAATGCCCTGGTCACCGGCGAGGCGATTTCCCAGGTCTCCAGCCAGACCCTGCCCAACCTCTCGGTGATCGACTCGGCCACCGACATGCTGGTGCTGCGGCCGCTGATTGCCAGCCATAAGCAGGACATCATCGACACCGCTACCGCCATCGGCACCGCCGAGTTTGCCAAGCACATGCCAGAGTATTGCGGCGTGATCTCGGTGAACCCGACCACCCGGGCGAAGAAAGATCGTATCGACTATGAAGAGCGTCAGTTCGATATGGCAATTCTCGAGCGCGCCCTCGAGCGCGCGACATTGCTGCCGATCGACAAGGTAATCGACGAGCTGGGCAAGGACATCAAGGTCGAGGAAGTCAACGAAGCCCTGGCCAGTCATGTCATCATTGACATCCGTCACCCGGATAACGCCGAAGAGCAGCCACTCGAGCTGCCCGGTATCGAAGTGCAAACGCTGCCGTTCTATGCCTTGAACAGCCGCTTCAAAGAGCTGGATGCCAGTCGCCAATACCTGCTGTATTGCGACAAAGGCATCATGAGCCGTTTGCATGCCCACCACCTGCTTAGCGAGGGGTATGCCAATGTGCGCGTTTATCGTCCGGCATAAGACGCCCGGGTTGAATGGCGGCAGCATCCGCCATCGCCCTCCCGACCTGCAGGCGGGGTAAAAGCCGCTGCGCTTTTGCACCGTCTGGCCGAATTCGTATTTAGTTAATATCTGCCGCGTAGAATATGCGGCAAACCGAATCCTCTGATCGAGATACACAAGTGATCGAAAAACTACGCAACATCGCCATCATCGCTCACGTCGACCATGGCAAAACCACCTTGGTTGATGCCCTTCTGCGCCAATCCGGTACCCTCGAGCGCAACGAGCTCGACACCGAGCGCCTGATGGACAGCAACGACCAGGAAAAAGAGCGCGGCATTACCATTCTGGCGAAAAACACCGCCATCAACTGGAATGGCCACCACATCAACATCGTCGACACCCCCGGCCACGCCGACTTCGGCGGTGAAGTCGAGCGCGTGATGTCGATGGTTGACTCGGTGCTGCTGGTTGTCGACGCCCAAGACGGCCCGATGCCGCAAACCCGCTTCGTGACCCAGAAAGCCTTCCAGGCTGGCCTGCGTCCGATCGTGGTGGTGAACAAGGTCGACCGTCCGGGCGCGCGTCCGGATTGGGTTGTCGAGCAAATCTTCGACCTGTTCGACAACCTCGGCGCTACCGAAGAGCAGCTGGACTTCCCGATCGTGTTCGCTTCGGCGATCAACGGTGTTGCCGGTCTGGAACACACCGACATGGCGGAAGACCTGGTGCCGTTGTACCAGGCCATCGTCGATCACGTGCCGGCGCCGAAAGTCGACCGTGACGGCCCGTTCCAGATGCAGATTTCCGCGCTGGACTACAACAGCTTCCTCGGCATCATCGGCGTTGGCCGTATCGCCCGTGGCCGCGTCAAGCCGAACACCCAGGTGGTGGCGATCGACGTTCACGGCAAGCGCCGTAACGGTCGTATCCTCAAGCTGATGGGTCACCACGGTCTGCATCGCGTCGACGTGGACGAAGCCGCCGCTGGCGACATCGTTTGCATCAGCGGCTTCGATCAGCTGTTCATCTCCGACACCCTGTGCGATCCACAGAACGTCGAGGCCATGACCCCGCTGTCCGTGGACGAGCCGACCGTTGCCATGACCTTCCAGGTCAACGACTCGCCGTTCTGCGGTAAAGAAGGCAAGTTCGTCACCAGCCGCAACATCAAGGAGCGCCTGGAGAAGGAGCTGCTGTACAACGTGGCCCTGCGCGTCGAAGAAGGCGACACGGCTGACAAGTTCAAGGTCTCCGGTCGTGGCGAGCTGCACCTCTCGGTACTGATCGAAACCATGCGTCGCGAAGGCTTCGAGATGGGTGTCGGTCGTCCGGAAGTGATCATCAAGATGGTCGATGGCGTCAAGCACGAACCCTTTGAGAACGTCACCATCGACGTGCCGGAAGTTTCCCAGGGCGCGCTGATGGAGCAGATGGGTCTGCGCAAAGGCGACCTGACCAACATGGTTCCGGATGGCAAGGGGCGTGTGCGCCTCGAGTACAATATTCCGGCCCGTGGTCTGATCGGTTTCCGTAACGAGTTCCTGACCCTGACCTCCGGTGCCGGCATCATGACCAGCATCTTCGACCGTTACGACGTGATGAAGTCCGGCGACATGTCCGGCCGGCAGAACGGCGTACTGGTATCGGTAGCCACCGGCAAGGCGCTGACCTACTCGCTGGAAACCCTGCAGGCGCGCGGCAAGCTGTTCGTCGAGCATGGCCAGGACATCTTCGAAGGTCAGATCGTCGGTCTCAACAGCCGCGACAACGACATGGGCGTGAACCCGACCAAAGGCAAGAAGCTCGACAACATGCGTGCTTCCGGTAAAGACGAAACCATCGCCCTGGTTCCGCCGGTTCGCTTCACCCTGGAGCAGGCCCTGGAATTCATCCAGGACGACGAGCTGTGCGAAGTCACGCCGAAGTCGATTCGCCTGCGCAAGAAAATTCTTGGTGAAAGCGAGCGCAACCGCGCGGCCAAGAAAGGCAACTGATAACTCGGTTGCATGACTGAAAAGCCCCCGCCAACCTGAGTTGGCGGGGGCTTTTTGGTTTTGGCGCGCTGGCTTTTGCCCATGCAAGACGCCACCGCTGAATTCACTGTGCCTGTGAAGTGACCAGCATTCGTCTGTATTAAGGTGAGCAGGGGCGACCGATATACTGGTGGCCCGTTGCTTGAGGCGCAGGCGCGATTTGCCGCCGCGCAGTTTGAGTGCCATCGATTGGGAAGTCAGTGCATGCAATGGATCTTCATGCTGGTTGGGCTGGTGCTGGGGGCTCTGGTTGCAGAGTCGGCCACTGGCGCGGTATTGGGTGGCTTGGTCGGGCTGGGTATAGCTCAGGCGCTCAGGCTCAGGGGGCTGCAAGTCCAGAACGCCGAGTTGGCGCAGCAGCTGAAGAGTTTCGCCGAGCGCTTTGAACAGGACGCCCAGGCCATTCACGAGCGGTTGCTCAAGGTCGAACCCCGGCCTGCGGCGGCGGATGAGGCGCCAGCGGCCGCGATGGCCCACGCTGCACCCGAGCCCGAGCCCGAGCCCGAGCCCGAACTGAGCTGGGAGCTGCCGGCGGAGATTCTCGCGCCAGCCGAACCCGAGGCTGCGCCGGGCAGTCCCGACGCCTGGACCCAGGCGACGGAGCAACCGTATGACGCGACCGCTGCGCGCCAGCCGACCGAGCCGCGCGAACCTTCGCTGATCGAGCGCGCCATCGCCCTGGCCCGCGCCTGGCTGTTCGGCGGCAATACCGTGCTGCGCATCGGCGTGCTGCTGTTGTTCCTCGGTCTGGCCTTCCTCTTGCGCTACGCCACCGAAGGCATGGTGGTGCCGGTGCAGCTGCGTTACGCCGGGGTGGCGGCCAGCGCCATCGCCTTGCTCGGCCTGGGCTGGTGGTTGCGCCTGCGCAACCCGAACTACGGCCTGATGCTGCAAGGCGCGGGCATCGCCGTGCTGTACCTGACGATCTTCGCCGCCATGCGCCTGCATCCCTTGCTCGAGCCCGCGCAGGCGTTTGCCCTGCTGCTGATCGTGACCCTCTGCTCGGCGATTCTCGCGGTGACGCAGAATGCCCTGGGGCTGGCGGCCGCGGCTGCACTCGGTGGCTTTGCCGCGCCTATCCTGACCTCGACCGGTAGCGGCAACCATGTCGCGCTGTTCAGTTATTTCGTCCTGCTCAACAGCGCCATTCTGGCCATCGCCTGGTTCAAGACCTGGCGCCTGCTCAACCTGATCGGCTTCGTCGGCACCTTCGGTATCGGTTTCGCCTGGGGCCTGCGTGCCTACACCCCGGCGTTGCTGGGGAGTACCGAGCCGTTCCTGCTGCTGTTCTTCCTGATGTACGTGGCCATCGGCCTGTTGTTCGCCCGGCGCAAGCTGGCCGAGGCCGGGGCGGCGCCGCAGGCGCGCGAGGCCTTGCTGCGCTGGTCGGCGCGCCAGGGCGATTATGTCGACGCGACTGTACTGTTCGGTCCGCCACTGGTGGGCTTCGGCCTGCAGTTCGCGCTGGTGCAGCATCTCGAGTTCGCTGCCGCCTTCAGCGCGCTGGCGCTGGGCTTGTTCTACCTGGGCCTGGCGCTGCTGCTGGCCAGGCGCCCGGACGGTCGCGCCTTGCTGCTGGTGGAAACCTGTCTGGCGCTGGGGGTGGTGTTCGCCAGCCTGGCGATTCCCCTGGGCCTGGATGCGCGCTGGACCTCGGCCGCCTGGGCGGTGGAGGGTGCCGGTATCTTCTGGCTGGGATTGCGTCAGCGGCGCAGTCTGGCCCGCGCCTTCGCCCTGCTGTTGCAAGCGGGTGCGGCGCTGGCCTTTGTCGGCGAGCTGCGCCCGGGGCTGGATAGCCTGTTGGCCGGCCCGGCGCTGGGTGCGCTGATGCTCGGCGCGGCGCTGCTGTTCAGTTTCTACGCGCTGCGTCAGGCGGATGACGCTCAGGCTTCGGCCTGGGAGCGGCGTGGCTTGCCGCTATTGGCCTGCGCCGGTTTGACCTTTCTCTACCTGCTCGCGCCGCTGTGTTTCAACGCCGAAGTCACGGCGATCAGCTGGGCCTTGGCCGGCCTGGCCAGCGTGTTGGTTGGCCTGCGCCTGCAGTCGCGCGCCTTCTTGTTCAGCGCGTTCGCCGTGCAGTTGCTCGGTGGGGCGCTGTTCCTGTTGCAGCTGGATGCCGCCTCGGGCATCGGCAGTGGCGCCTTTGGCGCAGGTTGGCGCGGCTTGCTGACGGCCTCGGTGATCGGCCTGACCCTGATCGGCGGCATGCTGCTGGCGGCGCGCGATCGGCAGATCAGCAGCGATAGGCGGCTGATGCGTGGGCTGTCGGCAGTCTTGCTGGTCGGGCTGCTGTTTATCAATCTTGCGGTGCTGTTCGTCTTGCCCTGGCAGAGCGCCAGCGCGGTCTGGGGCGGCAGCGGTTTGCTGGTGGTCTGGCTCAGTCTGCAGTTACAGCAGCGCGCCGGTTTTGTCTTCGGCCTGTTGCTGCAGGTGTTCGGTGGTCTGTCCTTCCTGCTGGCCAGTCCGTTGCTGGTGGGTCAGCTCGCTAGCGAAGGTCTGCGCCCGCTGGCCCACGCCGGCTTCTGGACCCCGGCGGTGCTGGCCGTCGCCGCCTTGATTGGCGCCTGGCGTCTGCAGCAGGTGGCGCGCCTGGAACGGGACGCGACGCTGTCTGCCCGCAGCCTGCAGCGGTTGTCGCAGCTGTTGCTGGTCTGGGGCGCCGGCTGGTGGACGCTGGCACTGGTCAGCGAAATCGTCCGTTTCGCCGCGCCTGCGCTGCAGGCGTCGCTGTTGCTGCTGGGCGCCGCCTCGAGCGTGGCGCTGTGGTTGCTGGCTGCCGTGCGGGCGCAGTGGCGGAGCATGGCGTTGCTGTGCGCGCTGCTGGTGCCGGTCGCTGCGCTGATCCTGCTGTCTGCCTGGCACCTCGACTATCACCCGCTGGCGAACTTCGGTTGGCTTGGCTGGGGCGCGCTGCTCGCCGTGCATCTGCTGGTGTTGCGGCGCCTGAGCGGTCTGCTGCCGGCCGGCGCGCTGAGCGCCGTGCATGTGCTGGGCTGCTGGCTGTTCCTCGGGGTCTTGGCCCTTGAGTTGCGCTACCTGCTGTCTCTGCTGGCGGAGCACTACAATGCCTGGCGCTGGCTGGGCTGGGCGTTGTTGCCCAGCCTCTATCTGCTGCTGATGGCGGCGCCGCGGCAGTGGCCGTGGCCGGTGGCGGCGTATTCACGCGAGTACCGCCTGTTCGCGGCGGCGCCGTTGGCGTTGCTGATGCTGGCCTGGTTCTGGCTGGCCAATATCGCCAGCGATGGCGCCGCCGAGCCGCTGCCTTACCTGCCAGTGCTCAATCCGCTGGAGCTGGGGCTGCTGATCAGCCTGTTTGCGGTGTTCCAGTGGCTGCGCAGCGCCTTGACGCCACTCGGCCTAGCGACCGTGCTGCGCGGCCAATTGGCCCAGCTGCTGGCCGGTGTTTCGCTGTTTGCCCTGCTCACGGCGGCGGTGCTGCGTGCATCCCACCATTGGGGCGGGGTGCCTTACCAGTTGCATGGCCTGCTCGAGTCGATGCTGGTGCAGGCGGGGCTGTCCATTGTCTGGACCCTGATCGCCCTGCCGCTGATGATCGTCGGCCACCTGCGGGCGCGGCGCGAGCTGTGGCTGGTGGGGGCGGCCCTGATCGGTGTGGTGGTGGCCAAGCTGTTCTTCGTCGAGCTGGGCAACCAGGGTGGTCTGGAGCGCATCGTCTCCTTTATCGGCGTGGGCGTGCTGCTGTTGATCGTCGGCTATTTTGCACCGCTGCCGCCCCGGCAGCCGGTGCCTGAAACGGAGCAGGTGCAGGCATGAAAGGATATACCGGTGTGCGTGGGTGGCTGCTGGCGTTACTGGTCTTGGCCGCCCCCCTGGTGGTGGGGCAGGACAGCGCCCGCGACTATGCCGTTCAGCTACCACTGAGCCTGAGTGGCGAAGGCCCCTGGTATCGCCTGGAGCTGCCAATGGCTGTGCATATGGCCGCGCGTTACGCCGACCTGCGCGACCTGCGGGTATTCAATGGCGCAGGCGAGGTCCAGGCCTATGCCCTGACCCTGGGCAGTGCCCGACAGCACGAGACGCAGCAGGACACCGCGGTGAAGTGGTTCCCCTTGCGTGGCCCGCTGAATGCCGAGCAGAGCCCTGCTGTGCGTGTGCAGCGCAGCAGCGGCGGCACCCTGGTCGAGGTGTTGGCGGACGATGCGTCGCATGCCGATCAACAGGTTTTACGCGGCTGGTTGCTCGACGCCAGCGCCATCGAGGCGCCGCTGCAGCAGTTGACTCTCGATTGGCGCGCCGAGCATGAGGGCTTCCAGCGCTTCAGCATCGAGGCCAGCGATGACCTGCAGCACTGGCGTGCCTGGGGCGATGGGCAGATCGCCCGGCTGTCGTTTGCCGATGAGCGCATCGATCAGCGTGAAGTGAAGCTGCCGGACCAGTCTGCGCGCTACCTGCGCCTGCTCTGGAGCAGTCCCCGGCAGGCTCCGCAGCTATTGTCTGCGCGGCTGCTGAGTGCCCGCCGCGACAGGCTGGCGGCGCCCTTAAGCTGGTCGGCGGCCTTGTCGCCCAGTAGCGCCGAGGTCGGCGAATACCGCTGGGAGCTGCCCCTGGCCTTGCCGTTGCAGCGCTTGCGGGTCGAGCTGGCTGAGGCCAACAGCCTGGCGCCGGTGAGCGTCACGGGCCGGCGTGAGGGCAAGGTGCAGTGGCAGCCGCTGGCGCGCGGCCTGCTCTACCGCCTGCCACAGGATGGTCAGGAGGTGCTGCACAACGAGCTGGAGCTGCATGGCGCGCCGGTGCAGCAACTGCGTCTGCAGGTGGATGAGCGCGGCGGCGGCCTGGGCAGCGCCGCGCCGACCATCCGTGTGGCTATCCGCGCGACCCAGCTGGTGTTTCTCGCCCGCGGTAAGCCGCCCTATGTGCTGGCCATCGGCAAGGCTACTGGCGCCGCCGCGAGCCTGCCGCTGAGTACCCTGATACCCGGCTACGACGATAAGCGCTTGGCTGCACTGGGCGTTGCGACTGCGGCCGAGGCCCCGCTGCGCGAGGCGGCAGACGCCGGGCAGGTTGCAGGCTGGGACTGGAAGCGTCTGGGCCTATGGGCGGTGTTGCTCGCCGGGGTCGGCCTGCTGGTGCTGATGGCCTGGAGCCTGCTGCGGGCCAAGCCCGCCGCGCCCTGACGCAAAAAAGCCCCCGTCAGCCTGGCTGGCGGGGGCTTTTTGCTGGGCCGTTTCAGCTCAGCGCTTTTGGGATGTACGCGCAGTAGCCCGGCCGTGGACCGATCTTGGGATGGTTGCGGCAGGTGTCCGGGCGCTTGTCGTAGATGGTGCACAGGCGGGTCTTGCGATCCAGGTACAGGCAGTCGTTGTTGCTCATGCGGATCAGGGTGAAGATCCCCGACTTCTGGTTGAAGCGCTCGACGATGCCCTCTTTCTGCAGGCGTTTGGCGATATTCTTCGGTGGTTCGCCGCGCTCGAAGTCATCGACCACACCAATGCGGATCAGGTCGCCGATGCGCACCTCGACCGGCAGCGTGCAGCAGGTGGAATTGCAGCTGTGGCACATGTCGCTGGTGTATTTGGCCCAGGTGTCCAGGCGGTCGATTTCGGCGGCGGCGATCAGGTTGTTCTTCATGGGGCTATGGGCGCGTATTGGCTGGGCAGCGGGCGATGATAACGGCGTTGACGGATTTGTGAACCAACATCTGCCGGCTGGTCGGTTTTCTTGGCTGGCCTGGCCATGTTGCCTGGTTTCGGCGACAACCTGACTGGCTGTTGCGGCGACCGTGGGCCGGGGCAAGAAAACCCCTGCTAAAAATTGGCTGAAGTGCAGTATCTTTGGCGCTGACAGCAATTTTCTGGGATTTTCTCATCACCGTTTCAGGTCAGGATGGCCGCTTACACATGTCTCTTTGTCTCGCCCTGTCTGCCGTGAATCCGCTCGCACTGCTGTCGCCTCATGCATGGCCTGGTCAGGCGCAGGCTCCGTGGGTGCGGCCATGAGCATGTGTGCGGGTTCGGGCTGGGCGCTGACTGCGCCGGTAGTGCTGACCACTCTGATCTGCAGCGGCGTGTTGCTGTTGACGCGCTGGGTCAAGCAGCAGCGCTACTTCCCTGGTCGCGAGAGTTTTATCCTGCTGCATGCGGCGAGCCTCTGGTGGATGCTCGCCGCGGCCTTGGAAATGGCCGCGCAGGCCGCCGAGTGCAAGGTGTTCTGGGCGAGCATGGCCTGGCCCGGCATCCTCTCTGTGCCGGCCTTCTGGTCGATCTTTCTCTGGCAGTACGTCAATAGCGTGCGACAGCCTTTGCCGCTGCGTCACACGCTGGGCCTGGCCGTGGTGCCGCTGCTGGTCTGGCTGGTGGCTCTAAGCAACCCTTGGCATGGCTGGTTCTATGGTGCGGGGACGGCGGCGCTCTCGGCGCAGCCGGGTTCGCCGGTGCAGTACCAACACGGTCCGCTGTTCTATGCGGCGGCGGTCTACCTTTACCTGTTCATGGCCTTCAGCTTGGGCGTGGTCATCCATGCGGCTGCGTTCAGCCGCGGCGTCCATCGTCGGCATTATCTGGCCTTCGTGGTGCTCACTGCCGTGCCTTGGGCGGCCAACATCGGCTACATCGGCTTCGGCTGGACGGTTTTCGGCTTCGATCCGACGCCCTTCAGCTTTGCCTTTACCCTGGTGGCATTTGCCTGGCTGATCGTCGGCGTGCGTCTGTTCGATTTGTTGCCGGTGGCGCGGCATCTGCTGCTGGACGCGTTGCTTGACCCGGTGCTGGTGGTGGACCCGCAGATGCGGGTAATCGAGGCCAATCCGGAGGCGCTCAAACTGGCCGGCTTGAGCAAGGCCTGGCAGGGCCGCAAGTTGGGCGATTGGCCGGTGTTCGGCCGGGACTTGCGGGGGGTGATGCGGCGCCAGGATTCTGCGGGTCAGGATCAATTGCTCTCCCTGGCGAGTTCGCAGCGTTACTTTGAAGTACGCATCCGCGTGATCGAGCGTGAGGCCCGCCACGGCACCATCGTGCTCGGCCATATGCTCTACCTGCGCGATGTCACTCAGCGCCATCTCGGCGAGCTGGAGCTGGCCGAGGCGCTGGCCATCAGTGAGGACCGTCTGCGCACCATCTCCAGTCTGCATGAGCAGTTGCAAGAGCAGGCGCTGCGCGATCCGCTGACCGGTCTGTACAACCGGCGCTACCTCGACGAATTTTTCAGTCGCGAACTGTCCCGCGCGCAGCGTGAGCGGACGTCGGTGGCGCTGGCCTTGATCGACCTCGATCATTTCAAGCAGCTCAACGACGAATACGGCCATCTGGCCGGTGACGACGTGCTCAAGGGCGTGGCGCAGCACTTGCTGGATAATCTGCGCGCCTCGGATGCGGTGTTTCGAATCGGCGGCGAGGAGTTTTTGCTGATCCTGCCGGGTGTCGATCTGGCGGAAGCGCGCAAGCGCCTGGAGTCGATTTGTCTGGGGCTGGCCGCCAGCCCGCTGCCTACGCGCAGCGGTGAGCGTACGGTAACCCTGTCGGCTGGTCTGGCGCTGTGGCCCGAGCAAGGTCACGCGCTGGATGAGCTCCTGCATGCGGCCGATGTTGCACTCTATGAGGCCAAGCGGGCCGGACGTAACCGCGTGCAGGTATGCGCGCAGGCTTAGGCCGTGGCGAATACCGGGGTATGTGCTCCATCCATCCTCGGCTGGAGGCGCTACCGCTCGTATAGGGTTAAACTGCACAGGATTTCTTTCCTTCCCGGAGCTGTCCATGTCCCGCATTACCCTGAGCCGCTATCTGATCGAACAGACTCGCAGCCACAACACTCCTGCCGATCTGCGTTTCCTTATCGAAGTGGTAGCGCGGGCCTGCAAGGCGATCAGCCATGCGGTATCCAAGGGCGCCCTGGATGACGTGCTCGGCAGCATGGGCACCGAGAACGTGCAAGGCGAAGTGCAGAAAAAGCTTGATGTAATGTCCAACGAAATCCTCCTCGAGGCCAACGAGTGGGGCGGTCACCTGGCCGGCATGGCGTCGGAAGAAATGGATCAGGCCTACCAGATTCCCGGGCGCTATCCGAAAGGCGCTTACCTGCTGGTGTTCGACCCGCTGGACGGCTCATCCAACATCGATGTCAACGTATCGGTAGGCACCATCTTCTCGGTCCTGCGTTGCCCCGAACGTAATGGCGCCACCGGCGATCTTGGCGAAGAGGCCTTTCTCCAGCCGGGCACCGAGCAAGTCGCCGCCGGTTATGCGATCTATGGCCCGCAGACCATGCTGCTGCTGACCCTGGGCAACGGCGTCAAGGGCTTCACCCTGGACCGCGAGCTGGGCAGCTTCGTGCTGACCCACGATGACATCAAGGTGCCGGAAACCACCCAGGAATTCGCCGTCAACATGTCTAACCAGCGCCATTGGGAAGCGCCGGTGCAGCGTTATGTCAGCGAGTTGCTGGCCGGCGAAAGCGGGCCACTGGAAAAGAACTACAACATGCGCTGGATCGCCTCCATGGTTGCCGACGTGCACCGCATCCTCACCCGCGGCGGCGTGTTCATGTACCCGCGCGATGGTCGCGACCCGGCGATGCCCGGCAAGTTGCGTCTGATGTACGAAGCCAATCCGATGTCCTTCATCATCGAGCAGGCGGGCGGTGCTGCAACCAACGGCACCCAGCGCATTCTCGATATCCAGCCGACTTCCCTGCACCAGCGCGTGCCGGTCTTCCTTGGCTCCAAGGAAGAAGTCGAGCGCGTGACGGCCTACCACCAGGAGTGAGTCATGAGTAAACCTTGGCAGCCGTTGCTCGACTGGTGGTTCGGTACCGGGACAACGGCCGCCGAGGTGGCGGCGACGCGCTCCAAGCTGTGGTTCGGCAAGCAGGATGGCCAGGACGCCGAGGCGCGTGAGCGATTCGGCGAGCTGGTGGAGCGGGCCCTGGAAGGCAAGTTGGATGGCTGGGCCGACTCGCCGCAGGGCTGGCTGGCGCTGGTTCTGCTGCTGGACCAGTTGCCGCGGATGATCTTCCGCGATAGCCCGCGGGCCTTTGCCGGCGACGGCAGAGCCCGGCAGCTGGTGCTCGAGGGGGTGGGCGGGGAGAAAGAAGAGGGGCTGACGCCGATTCAGCGGGTGTTCGTCTACCTGGCCCTGGAGCATGCCGAAGATCTGCTCCTGCAGGACGAAGCGGTGCGCCGCTTCACTCAGCTAGTGTCCATCGCGTCGCCTGCCGAGCGCGCCTTGTTTGCCGATTATCTGGATTTCGCCGAGCGTCATCAGTGGGTAATTGACCGCTTTTCTCGCTTTCCCCACCGTAATGCCGTGCTGGGTCGGCCCTCGACCCCGGAAGAATTGGCTTTCATGCAGGAACCCGGCTCGCGTTTCTGACGTCCAATCGGGCAGCTGCTGCGGCACTGTGGCAAACTTTCTCCCCCTTTTTCCTTTCTGGAGCCTGCGCCATGTCGTTGCGCTATTTCGCCGTGTTGTCGTGCTGTGTGCTGCTGGCTGCCTGCAGCAAGGTCAATCAGGACAATTATTCCAAGCTCAAGTCCGGGATGACCAAGCCGGAGGTCGAGCAGTTGCTCGGTGCACCCAGCGAATGCGCAGGTGCCTTGGGCCTCACCAGCTGCACCTGGGGTGACGAGAAGAGTTTTGTCAGCGTGCAGTTCGCCGGCGACAAGGTGGTGATGTTCTCGGGCAAAGGTCTGAAATAAGGAGCCGAACGTGCGCGTATTCGCAGGGTTGTTAGTCGTTGCAGTGCTGGCAGGTTGCGCCAACTCGGGCACCGGAGCGGTGCCACCGAAAACCGTCGACCAGGTCGATCTGCAGCGTTATCAGGGCACCTGGTATGAGCTGGCGCGACTGCCCATGTTCTTCCAGCGTAACTGCGTGCAATCCGAGGCGCATTATCAGCTACAGGACGATGGCAGTATCGCGGTGAGCAACCGTTGTCGCACCCTCGACGGGGAGTGGCAGGAGGCCGAGGGGCAGGCGGTGCCGCAGGTGGCGGGCCAGACCGACAAGCTGTGGGTGCGCTTCGATAACTGGTTCAGCCGTCTGCTGCCAAGCGTCGCCAAGGGCGAGTACTGGGTGCTGTACCTGGATGATGACTACCAGACGGCGCTGGTTGGCCACCCGGACCGCGACTATCTCTGGTTGCTGGCGCGCACCCCGCAAGTGGCGCCGGCCATGCGCGATCAGTTGCTCGAAGTCGCGCAAGGGCAAGGCTATGACACCGATGCGCTGATCTGGCGCACGCCGGACGAGCAGTTGCCGCAACCCTGATAATCGCCCTTGAGGGGTCGTGCCGCGCACTGCAGAACCTTGCCGCTTGCCCTGGTCGGGACGGCGGCATGGTTCGGCGGCTAGCGCGCCATGTGGTGCTGGCCGGTATCCCCACGAGCTGGCGGCGTTAACCCAGCAGTTCGCGCAGCACTGCGGCAAAGGCTCTGGCGCTTTCCAGTTCGCCGGCATGCTGCCGGTCACGCACCACCCAGCACCCGCCGACCATGACATCGCTGATTTGTCGCTCGCTGCCGGCGAACAACCAGCGATTGAGCAGGGCGTCGTCGCTGGCGGTGGCGATATAGGGGTCGTCACCATCGAGCACCAGCCAGTCGGCGCGTTTGCCGACCGCCAGCACCCCCACCGGCTGGCCGAGCGCCTGGGCGCCGCCGGCCAGGGCGGCGTCGTACAGGCTGCGGCCGATCAGCGGCTGATCGCTGCGGTAGAGCCGGTTGCGGCGCTGGTCGCGCAGGCGTTGGCCATATTCCAGCCAGCGTAATTCTTCGGCCATGTGGATCGAGACATGGCTGTCCGAGCCGATGCCCAGGCGACCGCCCTGGCTGAGGAAATCCGCCGCCGGAAAGATGCCGTCGCCGAGGTTGGCCTCGGTGCTGGGGCACAGCCCGGCCACGGCGCCGCTGCGTGCCATCAGGCTGACTTCGTCGGCCTGGGCATGGGTGGCGTGCACCAGGCACCAGCGTTGATCGACCGGCGCCTGTTCATACAGCCATTGCAGGGGGCGGCGACCGCTCCAGGCCAGGCAGTCGTCGACTTCCTTCTGTTGTTCGGCAATGTGGATGTGCACCGGGCAATCGCCGGCAGCCGCGCCCAGTACGGTCTGGATCTGTTCGGGGGTGACCGCGCGCAGCGAATGAAAGCACAGGCCCAGGCGCTGTGTCGGGTGCTGCGCGATCAGGGGCTGCAGGCGCTGCTGCAGGGCCAGGTAGCTGTCGCTGCTGTGGATAAAGCGTCGCTGGCCCTGATTCGCCGGTTGGCCGCCGAAGCCGGAGTGGCTGTAGAGCACCGGCAGCAGTGTCAGGCCGATGCCGGCATCCAGGGCCGCTTGGCTGATGCGCAGGGCCAGTTCGCCCGGGTCGGCATAGGCCTGGCCCTGCGGGTCGTGATGGACGTAGTGGAATTCGGCCACCGAGGTGTAGCCGGCCTTGAGCATCTCGATATACAGCTGGCGGGCGATCACCTCGATCTGCTCGGGGCTGAGCTGGCCGACCAGACGGTACATCAGTTCGCGCCAGGTCCAGAAGCTGTCGTTGGGGTTGCCGGCGACTTCGGCGAGGCCGGCCATGGCGCGCTGGAAGGCGTGCGAATGCAGGTTGGGCATGCCCGGCAGCAGCGGGCCGCGCAGGCGCTCGGCACCCTCGCTCGAGCCGTCGACGGTGATGCTGTCCAGGCTGCCGGAGGCGCTAACTTCCAGGCGGACGTTCTGTGCCCAGCCGTGGGCGAGCAGGGCGCGAGGGGCGAAGAATGCAGGCATAATGCTTGTCCACTTGCTGGTATTTATTTGTATATACATATACAGGTGTTTGTGGCGAAGGTAAACTGCCGGTCAGGCGACAAGGAGAGACACGTGACAAAAGCATTCTCGAAGCCATCCGCGCTTGCCGGTCAGCTCAGTGAAGCACCGGCGCCGCTGTATGCCCAGGTCAAGCAGATGATCGTCCAGCAGATCCATAGCGGTGCCTGGCCGGCGCACCACCGGGTGCCCTCGGAAAGCGAGCTGGTGGAGGCCCTGGGTTTCAGTCGCATGACCATCAACCGCGCCTTGCGCGAGTTGACCAATGACGGCCTGCTGCTGCGCATGCAGGGCGTGGGCACCTTCGTGGCCGAGCCCAAGGGGCGTTCGGCGCTGTTCGCGGTGAACAACATCGCCGATGAGATCGCCGCCCGTGGCCATCGCCATCAGAGCAAGCTGATTCGCCTGAGCGAGGAGCTGGCCAGTCCGGAGCGGGCCATGGCGCTGGACCTGCGCGAAGGCCAGAAGGTCTTCCATTCGTTGATCGTGCATTACGAAAACGAGGTGCCGGTGCAGTTGGAGGATCGCTACGTCAATGCGGCGTTGGCCCCCGACTACCTCAAGCAGGATTTCACCCAGCTGACCCCCTATGCCTATCTGACCCGGGTCGCGCCGCTGACCGAGGGCGAGCACGTGGTCGAGGCGATCCTGGCCGAGCCCGAGGAGTGCCGGCTGTTGCAGATCGAGCGCGGCGAACCCTGCCTGCTGATTCGTCGGCGCACCTGGTCTGGGTCGCAGGCCGTTACCTCGGCGCGCCTGCTGCATCCGGGCTCGCGCCACCGGCTGGAGGGGCGTTTCAGTTCATGAGTCAGATGCAGCTCCTGCGCGCGGCCGACTATCCGCGCATGCCCTGGAAGAACGGCGCCGGCAGCACCCTGGAAATCGCCCGCGACCAGGGTGAAGGGCTGGAGGGGTTCGGCTGGCGCCTGTCGATCGCCGATATCGATCAGTCGGGCGGCTTTTCCGCCTTTGCCGGCTACCAGCGCGTCATCACCGTGCTGGAGGGTGAGGGCATGTGCCTGCAGGTCGACGGGGTGGCGTCGCGTCCGTTGTTGCCGTTCGATCCGTTTGCCTTCGCCGGTGACAGTCGGGTGGCGTGCCAGCTGCTGGCCGGCGCCATCCGTGACTTCAACCTGATTTATGCCCCGCAGCGCTACAGCGCGCGCGTGCAGTGGCTGGCCCTGGAGCGCTCACAGCGCCTGTTCACCTCGGCAGCCACGCTGCTGCTGTTCTGTGCAGGCGAGGCCCTGCAGGTGCGCCTGGGTGATGCCGATTGTGCGCTGCTGGGGCGCCACGACTGTCTGCAGGTCGAGCGCGGCACCGACCTGGTCGAGTTGCAACTGCAGGGTAGTGCTGCCGGCGTTTGTTGTTTGATCGAACTGACCCCGCGGTAAACCCCTCGCTTCAGATTCCTTGAGCGGACATTGTCCGCTATCGCCATGGGCACACCTTCGTCAGGGCGGCCTGTGCCTCTTCGCAGGAGGCTCGCGCCGGCGCGCTGCTTGTGCTGCTGGTCCGGCTATTTTTGCGCGGTTGGCGAGCATGTCGTCGCTTTATTTGCATATACATTGAGGGGGGTATGTTGCGGGGCGAACGGCCAAGCTCCGCCCTGGAAGGTGTCTTTTTCCGTCTGGCCGGTGCCGGGTGAAGGCTTCTATGCTGATAGGGCGTCAGGCGGTTTCCTCTAGTGCCGTGTGCCTCTGTAACGCTGCAGGGGATGCGGCGAATAGTCGAGCAGTGAATTGGCCGTGGGGCGAAGTGCGCGAGGCACGGCAATTTTCACTTGATCGTACTTGTATATACATGTTTAGATCTGCGCATGCCCAGCCGTAGTGCATGAAAATAGTCAGGCTGACGGCGGTCTTTCCCTGGAGGATTTCTTGTGAGCAACTCGACCCGTTTCCGTGATATCGAAATCCGCGCCCCGCGTGGTAATCAGCTGACCGCCAAGAGCTGGCTGACCGAAGCGCCGCTGCGCATGCTGATGAACAACCTCGATCCCGAAGTGGCCGAGAATCCCAAGGAACTGGTGGTGTATGGCGGCATCGGCCGTGCCGCGCGCAATTGGGAGTGCTACGACAAGATCGTCGAGTGCCTGACCAATCTGAATGACGACGAGACCCTGCTGGTGCAATCCGGCAAGCCGGTCGGCGTGTTCAGGACCCACAGCAACGCGCCGCGTGTGCTGATCGCCAACTCCAACCTGGTGCCGCACTGGGCGACCTGGGAACACTTCAACGAGCTGGATGCCAAGGGCCTGGCCATGTACGGCCAGATGACCGCCGGCAGCTGGATCTATATCGGCAGCCAGGGCATCGTCCAGGGCACTTATGAAACCTTCGTCGAGGCCGGCCGCCAGCACTACGCCGGCAACCTGACCGGCAAGTGGGTGCTGACCGCCGGCCTCGGCGGCATGGGCGGCGCCCAGCCGCTGGCCGCGACCCTGGCCGGTGCCTGCTCGCTGAACATCGAATGCCAGCAGAGCCGCATCGACTTCCGCCTGAGCAGCCGTTATGTCGATGAGCAGGCCAGGGATCTCGACGACGCCTTGGCGCGCATCGCTCAGTACACCCGTGAAGGCAAGGCCATCTCCGTTGCCCTGCTGGGTAACGCCGCCGAAATCCTCCCGGAGTTGGTCAAGCGTGGCGTGCGCCCGGACCTGGTCACCGACCAGACCAGCGCCCACGACCCGCTCAACGGCTACCTGCCGATTGGCTGGAGCTGGGATGAATACCGCGCGCGTGCCCAGCGTGAGCCGGCGGTGGTGGTCAAGGCCGCCAAGCAGTCGATGGCCGTGCACGTGCGCGCCATGCTCGACTTCCAGAAGCTCGGCGTGCCGACTTTCGACTACGGCAACAACATCCGCCAGATGGCCAAGGAAGAGGGCGTGAGCAACGCCTTCGACTTCCCCGGATTCGTCCCGGCCTATATACGCCCGCTGTTCTGTCGTGGTGTCGGTCCGTTCCGCTGGGCCGCGCTGTCCGGTGATCCGCAGGACATCTACAAGACCGACGCCAAGGTCAAGGAACTGATCCCCGATGACGCCCACCTGCACCACTGGCTGGAGATGGCCCGCGAGCGCATCGCCTTCCAGGGCCTGCCGGCGCGTATCTGCTGGGTCGGCCTGGGTCAGCGCGCCAAGCTCGGTTTGGCGTTCAACGAGATGGTGCGCAGTGGCGAACTGTCCGCGCCGATCGTGATCGGCCGCGACCACCTCGACTCCGGTTCGGTGGCCAGCCCCAACCGCGAAACCGAAGCCATGCAGGACGGCTCCGATGCCGTGTCCGACTGGCCGCTGCTCAACGCCCTGCTGAATACCGCCAGTGGCGCCACCTGGGTCTCGCTGCACCACGGTGGCGGGGTGGGCATGGGCTTCTCCCAGCATTCCGGCATGGTCGTGGTCTGCGACGGCAGCGATGAAGCCGCCGAACGCATCGCCCGTGTATTGCACAACGATCCGGCCACCGGGGTGATGCGTCACGCCGATGCCGGCTACCCGATCGCCATCGACTGTGCCCACGAGCAGGGCCTCAACCTGCCGATGATCAAGCCGGTCAAAGGAGCCTGAACATGAACCACCTGAATATTCTGCCCGGCCAACTGACCCTGGCCCAACTGCGTGAGGTCCATCAGGCTGCGCTGACCGTGAGCCTGGATGAGAGCGCCGCCGCGGCGATCGAGGCCAGTGTCGCCTGCGTCGAGCAGATTCTCGCCGAGAACCGCACCGCCTACGGCATCAACACCGGTTTCGGTCTGCTGGCCTCGACCCGCATCGCCAGCGCGGACCTGGAGAACCTGCAGCGCTCGTTGGTGCTGAGCCACGCCGCCGGCGTCGGCCAGCCGCTCGACGATGCGCTGGTGCGGCTGATCATGCTGCTCAAGGTCAACAGCCTGTCCCGCGGTTTCTCCGGCATCCGCCGGGTGGTGATCGACGCGCTGCTCGCCCTGATCAACGCCGAGGTCTACCCGCATATCCCGCTCAAGGGCTCGGTCGGCGCGTCCGGCGACCTGGCGCCGCTGGCGCACATGTCGCTGGTCCTGCTCGGCGAGGGCAAGGCGCGTTACCGCGGCGAGTGGCTGCCGGCGCGCGAGGCGCTGGCGGTCGCCGGTCTCGAGCCGCTGACCCTGGCGGCCAAGGAAGGTCTGGCGCTGCTCAACGGCACCCAGGTCTCCACCGCCTATGCCTTGCGCGGCCTGTTCGCCGCCGAGGACTTGTTCGCCGCGGCGCTGGTCTGCGGCGGCCTCAGCGTCGAGGCCATGCTCGGTTCGCGAGCGCCCTTCGATGCGCGCATTCACGCGGCCCGTGGCCAGCGTGGGCAGATCGACGCGGCGGCGGCTTACCGCGACCTGCTGACCGCCAGCAGCGAGATCTCCCGCTCCCATGAACAGTGCGACAAGGTCCAGGATCCCTACTCGCTGCGCTGCCAGCCCCAGGTGATGGGCGCCTGCCTGACCCAGATCCGTCACGTTGCCGAGGTGCTGCAGGTCGAGGCCAACGCGGTATCGGACAACCCGCTGGTGTTCGCCGCCGAGGGCGATGTGATCTCCGGTGGCAACTTCCACGCCGAGCCGGTGGCCATGGTCGCCGACAACCTGGCCCTGGCCATTGCCGAAATCGGCGCGCTGTCCGAGCGGCGCATCTCGCTGATGATGGACAAGCACATGTCGCAGCTGCCGCCATTCCTGGTGGCCAATGGTGGGGTCAACTCCGGCTTTATGATCGCCCAGGTTACCGCCGCCGCGCTGGCCAGCGAGAACAAGGCGCTGGCCCATCCGCACAGCGTCGACAGCCTGCCGACCTCGGCCAACCAGGAAGACCATGTGTCGATGGCCCCGGCCGCCGGCAAGCGCCTGTGGGAAATGGCCGACAACGTGCGCGGCATCCTCGCCATCGAGTGGCTCGGCGCCTGCCAGGGCCTGGACTTTCGCGAAGGGCTAAAGAGCTCGGTCAAGCTGGAACAGGCGCGCCAGGTTCTGCGCGCCAGGGTGGCGCATTACCAGCAGGATCGCTTCTTCGCCCCGGACATCGAGGCGGCCAGTGAACTGCTGGAATCCCGTTGCCTGAGCGACTTGCTGCCGGCGCAACTGCTGCCGTCCCAGGCCTAAGGCCACCCTGCCGCGCGCCCCTGCTCCGTCGCGTGCGATGGGGCAGGGGCACGCTGTGGCTATTACGCAGGATCGACAGGTCGCGCTCATGCATTCAGTCGGGCTCACGGAGCCAGTTTTGCCCGCATTACAAACGGGCAGCGATTGCCTTTGCCGAGGTGGCGGCCATGCTTGTGGTAAAGGTCATCCCGGTTCGGGTGATTGCCAGTGCACCAGGCTGCAGGCCGCCAGGCCTGATCTGTACTGCGAGGAGGAACACCCTTTATGCAACGCCTATGGCTCAACTGCCACGCCGCCACCATGGCCGGCGGGCGCTACTCGATCATTGAGGACGCCGCCCTGGTCAGCGAGGGCGCGCACATCGCCTGGATCGGCCCGCGCGCCGAGCTGCCCGCGGCCGACTACGCCGAAACCATCGACCTTGAAGGCGCCTGGCTCACCCCCGGCCTGATCGATTGCCACACCCATCTGGTGTTCGCTGGCGACCGCAGTGGCGAGTTCGAGCAGCGCCTCGAGGGCGTCAGCTATGCCGAGATCGCCGCGGCCGGCGGCGGCATCGCCAGCACCGTGCGTGCCACCCGCGAGACCAGCGAGGGCGAGTTGCTGAGCGGCGCGCTGCAGCGTGCGCGGCAGTTGTTGCGCGAGGGTGTCACCACCCTGGAGGTCAAGTCCGGCTACGGCCTGGATCTGGCCAGCGAGCGCAAGATGCTGCGGGTGATCCGCCGGCTCGGCGAGATGCTGCCGCTGACCGTGCGCGCTACCTGCCTGGCCGCCCACGCCCTGCCACCCGAATTTGCCGGCCGCGCCGACGCCTATATCGAGCTGGTCTGCAACGAGATCCTGCCGGAGTTGGCCGCCGAAGGGCTGGTGGACGCGGTGGATGCCTTCTGCGAGCACCTGGGCTTCTCCCCATCCCAGGTCGAGCGGGTGTTCCGCGTCGCGCAGGCGCTGGGCCTGCCGGTCAAGTTGCATGCCGAACAGCTGTCTTCGCTGCATGGCTCCAGCCTCGCGGCGCGCTATCAGGCGCTGTCGGCCGATCACCTGGAATTCATGGACGAGACGGATGTGATCGCCATGGCCAAGGCCGGCAGCGTGGCGGTGTTGCTGCCCGGCGCCTTCTACTTCCTGCGCGAGACCCAGCTGCCGCCGATCGAGTTGCTGCGCCGCCACGGCGTGGCGATGGCGGTGGCCAGCGACCTCAACCCCGGCACCTCGCCGGCGCTGTCGCTGCGGCTTATGCTGAATATGGCCTGTACCTCGTTCCGCCTGACCCCCGAAGAGGCCCTGGCCGGGGTCACCCTGCATGCCGCCAAGGCCTTGGGCCTGGCGGCCAGTCGCGGTAGCCTTGAGGTGGGCAAGGTCGCCGACTTCGTCGCCTGGCAGATCCGCCGACCGGCGGAGCTGGCCTATTGGTTGGGCGGCGATCTGCGCAAAAGGGTCATTCGTCATGGCGAGGAGATCACCCATGGATAACGTACTCAGCTTCAAGCGTGGGCGCTTGCCGTTGCTGATCAGCATGCCGCACCCCGGCATTCTGCTGACCCCGGTTGTGGAGGCCGGGCTGGTGGAGGAGGCGAAGGAGCGTCCGGATACCGACTGGCATATCCCCCTGCTGTATGATTTTGCCGCCGAGCTGGGCGCCAGTACCCTGGAAGCCTGCTACTCGCGCTATGTCATCGACCTCAACCGCCCGGAGGACGACGCACCGCTGTATGCCAGCGCCACCACCGGCCTGTATCCAGCCGTGCTGTTCGATGGCGAGCCGCTGTTTCGTGCCGGCATGCAGCCCAGCGCCGAGGAGCGCGCCCGCTACCTGGAGGAAATCTGGCGGCCCTACCACCAGACCCTGGCCGACGAGTTGGCCCGGCTGAAGGCCGAGTTTGGCTATGCGCTGCTGTTCGACGCCCATTCGATCCGCTCCTGTGTGCCACGCTTGTTCGAGGGCCTGTTGCCGGACTTCAACCTCGGCACCAATGCCGGCGCCAGTTGCGACCCGCAGCTGAGCGAGCGCCTGCTGGCGGTCTGTGCCAAGGCCAAGGACTACAGTCACGTGCTCAACGGCCGCTTCAAGGGCGGACACATCACCCGCCACTATGGCCAGCCCGAGCAGCAGGTGCATGCCGTGCAGCTGGAGCTGGCGCAGTGCACCTACATGGAGGAACAGCTGCCCTTCGACTACCGCCAAGACCTCGCCGAGCCGACCCAGGAGGTGCTTCGCGACCTGCTGGAGGCGATGCTGGCCTGGGGGCGCGAGCGTTACGGACGCTAGCTGCCATGCTGTGATGGAAAGCCACTTCGCGGGTTTCCCACGCGGCGTCAGGTATGAGCCGCGGCTGATGGGTGGATGCACGCGCCTCACCCATTTGGGTGGCTGTTTCGCTCGATCGGTGTGGATATTCTTTCGGGCTTGTCCGCAGGCAAGCCTAATAAGAAGGAGCATCCATGACCCCCAGCCTGAAAGTCCTGACCGCCGCCGTGTTGTTCGCCGGCCTGCCCGCCGCGACCCACGCCATGCCTTATTCACAACTGGTCATCTTCGGTGACTCGCTGAGCGACAGCGGCCAGTTCCCCGATATCGGCAGCCCTTTGCTCGGCGGTAACCCGACGGGCGGTTTGCGTTTCACCAACCGCACCGGGCCGACGTACCTGAGCAACAACAGCGAATACTTCGACGCCGTCGCCACCCAACGCCTGGCCGCGTTGCTTGGCCTGCAGGCATTGCCCTCGACGCCTATTCTGCCGCAACTGCTTACCGGCAACGCCGATGGCACCAACTATGCGGTGGGCGGCTACCGCACCGATCAGATCCTCGCCTCGATCACCGCCGCCAATGGTTCGGTGGTGAACGCCGGTGGCGGCACCATTCGTACCCGCAATGGTTATCTGCTGGATGTGCCGCGAGTCGATCCCAACGCATTGTTCTACATCAACGGCGGCGGCAACGACGTGCTGCAGTTCGTGGTCACCGACCAGGCCAGTGCTGCCGCGGCGGCAGCGGATCTGGTGGCGGGCGTCGCCGCGCTGCAACAGGCTGGCGCACGCACCATCATCGTCTCCGACCTGCCCGATGTCGGCCTGACCCCGGCGGGCTTCGTTAGCGGCTTTCGCACGGCCTGGTCGAATGCCTCGGGCCTGCTCAACGCCGAACTGGGCAACCAGCTTTCGGCCCTCGGCGGCAATGTCATTCGCCTCAACTTTCGCGGCCTGTTGAGCGAAGTGAAAAGCGACCTGGCGGCCTTCGGCTTCGACCCGCTGGTGAGCCAGACCGATGTCTGCTTCAGCGGCGCCAGTTGCCTGGCCGACCCGACCTGGGGGCTGGGCGGGCTCACGCCGAACCCCGACCGTTTGATGTTCAACGATGGTGTGCACCCGACCGCCGCGGTGCAGCAGATCAGCGCCGATTACATCTATTCGATTCTCGGCGCACCCTGGGAAGTGTCCTTGCTGCCGGAAATGGCCATGGCCAGCCTCAACGGTCATCAGCAACAGCTGCGCAGTGAGTGGCAGGCCGACCGCGGTGCCTGGCAGGCCGTCGGCCAGTGGCGCAGCTTCGTCGGCGCCAGTGGTCAGCGCCAGCAGTTCGAGCGCGGCGAGGCGGTGGCCAGCGGCGACAGCACGGGCCTGGGCGTGAATCTGGGCAGCAGCTACCGGCTGAGCGAGCAATGGCGCCTGGGCCTGGCCTTGGGCCTGCAGCAGCAGAGCCTCGAGGTGGGCGAGGCCGACTCCGAGTACGACCTGCGTAGCTACCTGCTCAGTGCCTTTGCCCAGTACCAGCAGGATCGCCTGTGGGCGGACGCCAGTCTCAGCCTGGGTCATCTGGATTACAGCGACCTCAATCGGCAGTTTGCCCTGGGCGTCAGCGAGCGCAGCGAGAAAGGCGATACCGATGGTCAGCTCTGGGCCCTGTCCGGGCGCCTGGGCTATGACCTGGCCAATGCCGATACGGGCTGGCGGGTCAGTCCGTTCATCAGCGCCGACTATGCCCGTGTGGATGTGGACGGTTATCGCGAGCGCGGTGCCAGTTCGACGGCGCTCAACTACGGCGATCAGCAGCGCGACAGCACGCGGTTGGGCCTGGGCCTGCAAGCCAATTACCAGCTATCCCCGGCGACCCAGGTGTTTGCCGAGATCGCCCGCGAGCGTGAGTTCGAGGATGATCGCCGCGACTTGCGCATGGGCCTCAACTCGGTAGCCGGCAACCGTTTCGAGCTGCAGGGGCATACCCCGGCCAGCGGCCAGACCCTGGCCGGGCTGGGCATCAGTCATGCCTTGGCCGAGGAGCTGCAACTGCGCGCGGCCTATCAGTTCCGCGGCACCGACGACCGCCAACATGGCGTCAACCTGTCCCTCAACTGGGATTGGTAAGCACCTGCCTCGGCTGGCATAAGGTTGCGCCTGCAACCTTATGCCAGCGCGGTGCCAGTTTCGACTGGCGTCATTCCCAGCGCAAACGCGCCAGCTGCCATTCATCGCCTTCCCTCCACCACTCCAGCCTGACCGCATAGTGCCGTGCGCTGTCGGGGATCAGGCCTGCGGCACCGGTCAGGGCGACTTGCGCCTGACTGTGGCCTTTGTCGCGGTAAATCGGGTCCAGGCGGCTATTCTTGCTGAGGGCGATCACCTTGACGTGCTTGTATCGCAGAAACAGCACGGCCATGGTGCGCCTGGCCCAGTCGCGGTCGTATTCCTGCTGGGCGGAGAATTGCGGGTGCAGTTGTGCGAGGACGGCGCCGGTGTCTTTCGCTTCCAGGTTGTCCTGCAGCTGCTGGACCGCCGCTTCCAGGCGCGCTTGTGGATCATCCGCGGCGCCGCAACCCGTCAGCAGGATGAAAGGCATCACTAAAAGTAAGGCAAATCGCCGCGCTGGCATGCCGAATTCCTTTTACATGGTTATGATGCGAGGCAGAGCGGGAGACGCCAGTGGCAGCAAACCAGCGGGGCGTTTGCACACGAGTTGGCGCCGTACCCTACGTATACATCCAGGAGTGCACCATGCAGACTTTGTATCCGGAGATCAAACCCTACGCCCGCCATGAGCTGGCCGTAGCGGCGCCGCACGTGCTCTATGTGGATGAGAGTGGTACCCCGGATGGTCTGCCGGTGGTGTTCATCCATGGCGGCCCGGGCGCGGGTTGCGATGCCATGAGCCGGCGCTTCTTCGACCCCAACCTGTACCGTATCGTCACCTTCGATCAGCGCGGCTGCGGCCGCTCGACGCCCCACGCGAGCCTGGAGAACAACACCACCTGGGATCTGGTCGCCGACCTCGAGCGCATCCGCGAGCACCTGGGTATCGACAAATGGGTGCTGTTCGGCGGCTCCTGGGGCTCGACGCTGGCGCTGGCCTACGCCCAGAGCCACCCCGAACGGGTGCACGCGCTGATCCTGCGCGGCATCTTCCTGTGCCGTCCGCAGGAATTCCACTGGTTCTACCAGGAAGGCGCCAGCCGCCTGTTCCCCGACTACTGGCATGACTACCTGGCGCCGATTCCAGTCGAGGAGCGTGGCGAGTTGATGAAGGCGTTCTACAAGCGCCTGACCGGGCCCGATCAGATCGCCCAGATGCACGCGGCCAAGGCCTGGTCGAACTGGGAAGGGCGTACTGCCACGCTGCGGCCGAACTCGCAGGTGGTCGACCGTTTCAATGACTCGCACCGGGCGCTGTCGATTGCCCGGATCGAGTGCCACTACTTCGTCAACAACGCCTTTCTCGAAGCCGACCAGTTGCTCCGTGATATGCCGAAAATCGCCCACCTGCCGGGAGTGATCGTGCACGGCCGCTATGACGTGATCTGCCCCCTGGACAATGCCTGGGAACTGCATCAGGCCTGGCCCAACAGCGAGCTGCAGATCATCCGCGATGCCGGCCATGCCGCCTCCGAAGTGGGCATCACCGACGCCCTGGTGCGTGCGGCCAACCAGATCGCCCGGCGCCTGCTCGACCTGTCGCCCGACGAAGCATGAAGGCGCTGATCCAGCGGGTCAGCGGTGCGCGGGTCGAGGTGGCCGGCGAGGTCGTCGGTGCCATCGACCAGGGCTTGCTGGCCCTGGTCGCGGTCGAACCACGGGACGATCCGGCCAGCGTCGCCAAACTGCTGCACAAACTGCTCAACTACCGGGTGTTCAGCGACGCCGACGGCAAGATGAACCTGTCGCTCGGCGATGTTGGGGGCGGCTTGCTGCTGGTCTCGCAGTTCACCCTGGCGGCCGACACCCGCAACGGTCTGCGCCCGAGTTTTTCCAGCGCCGCGCCGCCGGCCCTGGGCGCTGCGTTGTTCGAACTGCTGGTCGAGCAGGCGCGGCTCAAACATGCCCAGGTTGCCTGCGGCCGTTTTGGTGCCGATATGCAGGTGCACCTGGTCAACGATGGACCGGTGACCTTTCTCCTGGAAGTCTGACGGCATCCTGCGCCGATACGCCAAGGGATGGTCGGTTGCCGCTCTGGCGTGCGGGCTTTGTTAGAATCCAGTGAATTTCCCCCGCGCCTACGTCAGACAACGTAGCCGCGCTGCCACGATCGGTGCGCATGCAACTCAAACAAAAACTCGTCGCGCTGGCCATTCTGCCGCTCCTGCTGGCGATCTTCGTGATCGGCGCGCTGGTACTCTCGCATGCCAAAAGCTTGGGCGAGCAGCAGGAGTTGCTGATCGAAACCAGCATCATCGCCAGCAAGAAGACCGAGCTGCAAAACTACGTCGAACTGGGCTTGAGCGCGGTCGCGCCGCTGTATGCCAGCGGCCGCGATGATGGTGTCACCCAGCAGCAGGTGCTGAACATACTGCTCGGCCTCGACTATGGCAGCGATGGCTATTTCTTCGTCTACGACGGCAAGGGGCGCAGCCTGATGCACCCGCGTCAGCCGGAATTGATCGGCCGCGATCTGGTGAGCATGAGCAACCCGCACTGGGTCCAGGCGATCCAGGCGCTGCTGCTCAGCGCGCGCCGCGGCGATGGCTTCCAGCGCTATCAATGGGAGAAACCCTCCACCGGTCAACTGACCGAGAAGCTCGCTTACGTGGTGATGCTCGAGCGTTGGGACTGGATGATCGGTACCGGCCTCTATCTCGATGATGTCGAACAGGCTACCGCGCAGGCCCGGGCCAAGGTGGCGGAGAATATCCGCAGGACCATGTGGTCGCTGGCCGGCGTGGCGCTGGTGGCGGTACTGCTGGTGTCTGCCGGTGGCGTGACGCTCAACTTCAGTGAGCAGCGTCTGGCCGACCGCAAGCTGAAACTGTTGGCGCAGCGCATCGTCAGCTCCCAGGAGGACGAGCGTTCACGGGTATCGCGCGAGTTGCATGACGGTATCAGCCAGTTGCTGGTGTCGGTCAAGTTCCGTCTCGAGCTGGCCTGTCACGAGCTGGAAAACGGGCGCAGCCAGGCGCTGGAGACGCTGCGCGGCGGGCTGTCCCGGCTGGCTGGGGCGATTGCCGAGGTGCGGCGCATTTCCCATGATCTGCGTCCCTCGCTGCTGGACAGCTTTGGCCTGCCAGCGGCCATCGGCCAGTTGGCGGTCGAGTTCGAGCAGCGCAGCGGGCTGCTGGTCGAGTACCAGCAGAGCCTGGACATGGTCCGGCTGCCCGATGCCGAGTCGGTCGCGCTGTTTCGCATCGTGCAGGAGGCGCTGGCCAATATCGCGCGCCACTCCCAGGCCCGCCGGGTCAGCATCGCGCTGCTGCAGGATGGCTCGACGCTGCAGTTGAGGGTGCGCGATGATGGCATCGGCTTCGACATCGCCCGGATCGAACAGGCGCGCAGTAGTGGCATCGGCTTGCGCAACATGCGCGAGCGGGTCGAGCACCTGGGCGGTCGTTTTACCTTATCTTCAACGCCAGGCCGCACCGAGCTTATGGTGAGTCTGCCGCTACCAGGTTGAGCCATGTCCAACATATCCCAGCATCCCGAACCTATCCGTGTCGCCCTGGTGGATGACCACGAGCTGGTGCGCGACGGCCTGCGCGCGCTGTTGACGGCCATGCCGCAGCTGGAGGTGGTGGGCGAGGCCAGCAGCGGTGCCGAGGCGCTGATCCTGGTCGGCCAGGTCCGCCCCGATCTGCTGCTGGTCGACATCGGCATGAAAGACATGACCGGCCTGCAGTTGACCGAGATCCTCTGTCGTCAGTATCCGGGCATGCAGATCCTGATTCTGAGCATGTACGACCACGCCGAATATGTGACCAGCTCGATTCGTGCCGGCGCGCGCGGCTACGTGCTGAAGGACTCCGCCTCATGGGAAATAATCGCCGCCATCGATGCGATTGCCGCCGGCGGTAGCTACTACAGCGCCGATCTGCTGGAAAAAACCGTGAGTCCGCCACCGACCGACGACGAGCTGACCCCGCGTGAACGCGAGGTCTTGCAGATGCTGGTGCAGGGGCTGAGCAACAAGGCCATCGCGCGCATGCTCGAGATCAGCGTGCGCACCATCGAAACCCATAGGCTCAGCATTCGACGCAAGCTGGGCGTCGATACGCCGGCCGGGCTGGTGAAATATGCACTGGAGCGCGGCTGGTTAAGCATCTGAGTTGCCCGCTGCCATAGCGGGGCGCGCTCCCGTGTGGCTAGTCCGCGGCCGCAAGGCCATTGGCCTGGAGCCACTCGAGTACCCGCTCACGTGCTTGTTGGGCCTGGTAGGCCTGCCAGGTGCGCTGAAGTTGCGGCAACTTTTCCAGCTCATAGTCGAAGGTGCGCAAGGGCCTGCGTCCGTTCAGGGCATGGCTGAGCAGGGTATGGGCGTGCGGATCGTGCAGGCTGAACAGGAAGGCCTCGCGCATGGCCAGAAGTTCGTCCAGCCCCAAGGGATCTATGGCCAGGTAGCGGTCAGGCTGAACGGTGTATTTTTCTTCGCTTCCTGGTGCAGGCGCACCCGCGGCGATGCGCAGCACCGTGCCACTTTCAAGGTCGAGGTACTGCTCGGCATCGTCCTGGCTGAGCAGGGCCTGTTCGAGGCGCTGTAGATCGATGGTCAAGGGGCGCATGGCAGTTTGCTCCGGCTGGAAACTGCTTGACCATAACGCCGCGGCGACGCCATTGCACCATGTCGCGGTTCCCGCCCCGGCCCGGATAGGCGCTCAGGCTTGCCGGGCCAGAGCCTCGGCGACGAAGTCGAGACGGTCCTGGCCAAAAAACATCTCGCCGTCGACGAACAGTGTCGGGGCGCCGAACACGCCCCGCCGGATCGCCTCCTCCGTGTTGTCTTTGAGTCGCTGTTTGACCGCCTCGTCGCTGACCAGTTGCTTGAACTCGGCAGGGTTCAAACCGGCGCCACGCAGAACCTGCGCGACTACTTCGCGGTTGCCGAGGTTCTGCTGCTGCACCCAGATCGCTTCGAAGACCGCTCTGACATAGGGCTGGAAGGCCGCGCTGTCGAGGTAGCCGGCGGCGCCGCGCATCAGCTGCAGGGTATTGATCGGGAAGTACGGATTGAACGCCAGCGGCACGTCATAGCGTTGGGCGAAACGGGCCAGGTCCTGCAGCATGTAGCGGCCCTTGGCCGGGATGGCCACGGGCGACTGGTTGCCGCTGGCCTTGAATACGCCGCCGAGCAGCATCGGCCGCCAGGTGATCTGCGCTCCGGCTGCCGCGGTGATCCGTGGCAACTGGCTCCAGGCCAGATAGCTGGCCGGGCTGCCGAAGTCGAAGAAGAACTCTACCTGTTTGCTCATTGGTTTTTCCTGCTGGTTGGGGCTCTGGATAGGTCAGGGCTACTGGATGGCAGGCTCGGGCTATCAGAAGGTTTCCGTCCAGGGGCGAAGATCCAGTTCATGCACCCAGCAGTCGCGCGGCTGGCAATGGATCTGCCAGTAGGTCTCGGCGATATGCGCGGGGTTGAGGATGCCGTCCTGCTCCTTGCGCTGGTACAGCTCGGGGAAGCTCTCGCGGATAAAGGCGGTGTCGATGGCGCCGTCGATGATCGGGTGGGCGACGTGGATGCCCTGCGGCCCCAGTTCGCGGGCCATGCTCTGGGCCAAGGCGCGCAGGGCGAACTTGGCACCGGCGAAGGCGGAAAAATTGGCTCGGCCACGCAGGGAGGCGGTGGCGCCGGTGAAGATGATGCTGCCGCGAGCGCGTGGCAGCATGACTTTCGCCGCTTCGCGACCGGTGAGGAAGCCGGCCAGGGCGGCCATTTCCCAGACCTTGCGATAGACCCGCTCGGTCGTTTCGGTGATGGAAAACTGCACGTTGGCGCCGATATTGAACACCACGGCCTCCAGCGGGCCGACCTCGCGCTCGATACGGGCGAACAGTTCGATCACCTCGGTCTCTACCCGCGCATCGCAGCCGAAGGCGCGGGCTGTGCCGCCCTCGGCCTCGATAGCCTCAACCAGCGGCGCCAGCTTGTCCGCGTGGCGACGGGCCACGCAGGCGACATAGCCCTCGCGGGCGAAGCGCTTGGCGATGGCGCCGCCGGTGGCGTCGCCGGCACCCATCACCAGGATTGCTTTGCGTTCAGTCATTGCGCCTCTCCGTTAGTTCTGTTTCGGAACCTGGCTAGATAGTCGGTTCCATTTTGGAACTTGTCAAGCTAAGGTAGGCCATCGAACTTGGAGAACCGTCATGCGTTGGGAAGACCTCGAGCAACAACCCTGTTCCCTGGCCCGCACCCTGTCGGTGGTCGGCGACCGCTGGACCCTGCTGGTGCTGCGCGAATGTTTTCTCGGCATCCGGCGTTTCGACGAGTTCGAAAAACGCCTGGGCGTGACCCGCCATGTGCTGGCCGAACGCCTGAAAAAACTGGTTGAAGCCGGGGTGCTGGAGAAGGTGGCTTACCAGCAGCGGCCGCTGCGCGAGGAGTATCGGCTGACCACCAAAGGCCGTGATTTCTATCCGGCGCTTCTGGCCCTGGTCAACTGGGGCGATCGGCATATGAGCGGGGCCGAAGGTGCGCCGATCCGGCATATTCACCGCAGCTGCGGCAGCCCGATGCACGGCGTATCGGTGTGCTCGGAGTGTGGCGAAGCGCTGCTGCCGGGTGATGTAGTGCTGGAGGAGGCGCCGGGGTTCGAGGGCCAACTGCTGCCGGCGCACTGGCAGCTCAGACAGACCGGGGGAAAATCTTAGTCCAGAGCAATCTGGGTGTGGATTCGACAACGTAGGGCGGACTCAGGAGCGCAGCGAACAGTCCGCCATTTTCGCAAAGGTGGCGTACTGCTTCGCGAGTACGCCCTACGCACTGTTGGCGTCAGGGCCTCATCGTAGGGGCGGCCGGACGGCGCTACACTTCAGTCGCGAAATTCGCGGATAAATCCCCTACCCAAGAGCGATACCCATGCAACAGGTATCCGGGATAGATCCTAGAACAGGCGCGCCAGCAAGGCGGTAACCGCCGTTTCCACCCGCAGGATGCGTTCGCCCAGTTGCACCGGTTGCAGGCCGGCCTTGTGCAACATCTCGACTTCGTAGGGAATCCAGCCGCCTTCCGGACCGATGGCCAGGGTCACGGCTTGGTCGACCGCCCGCGGGCAGGGTGGGTAGGCGCCAGGGTGGCCGACCAGGCCGAGGCTGCCGGCAGCCAGCGCCGGCAGGCGGTCTTCGACGAAGGGCTTGAAGCGTTTCTCGATGATGATTTCCGGCAGCACGGTATCGCGCGCCTGCTCCAGGCCGAGGATGAGCTGCTCGCGAATAGCCAGCGACTCGAGAAAGGGGGTCTGCCAGAAGCTTTTTTCGACCCGGTAGCTGTTCAGCAACACCACCCTGGGCACGCCCATGGCGCTGATCGTCTGCACGATGCGGCGCAGCATCTTCGGTCGCGGCAGGGCCAGCAGCAGGGTGATGGGCAATTTGGCCGGGGCCGGCTGGTCGAGCGCGACGCTCAGCTCGGCCTCGCTGGCATCCAGGCGCAGCAACTGCCCAGTGCCCATCAGGCCATCGAGGCGGCCGACGCGCAGGCTGTCACCCGCTTCGGCACGGTGCACGTCATGCAGGTGTTTGAGGCGGCGGCCACGCAGCAGCGCACGGTCCGCGGCCACGAAGTCGTCGTCTTCCAGCAACAGCAGGTTCACGGCTGAGGGGCAGGCGGCTGGTCGTTGGGTTCTTGCTCGGCGGCCTCTGCTTCTGCTTCTGCGTCTGTCTCGTGTTCGCTGCGGCGCTTGACCAGGGTGCCGCAGAGCAAGCCCGCCTCGAACAGCAGCCACATGGGCACGGCCAGCAGGGTCTGCGAGAGCACGTCGGGCGGCGTCAGGACCATGCCCACGGCGAAGCAACCGACGATGACATAGGGCCGGCCCTTGCGCAGGGCGGCGACATCGACGATGCCGACCCAGATCAGCAGGAAGGTCGCCACCGGGATCTCGAAGGCCACGCCAAAGGCGAAGAACAGGGTGAGGACAAAGTCCAGGTATTGACCGATATCGGTCATCATCTCCACACCTTCCGGGGTCACGCTGGCGAAGAAGCCGAACATGATCGGGAACACCACGAAGTAGGCAAAGGCCATGCCGCCGTAAAACAGCAGGATGCTGGAAATCAGTAGCGGGATGGCGATACGTTTCTCGTGCTTGTACAGCCCCGGCGCGATGAAGCCCCAGACCTGGTGCAGGATGATCGGTATCGAGAGAAACAGGGCGACCATCATGGTCAGCTTGAACGGTGTCAGGAAGGGGGAGGCCACGCCCGTGGCGATCATGGTCGCGCCTTCCGGCAGGTAAGCCCGCAGCGGTGCGGCGACCAGGGCATAGATCTCCTGGGAAAAGTAGAACAGCCCGGAAAACAGCAGCAGCACGGCGCCGACAATACGCAGCAGGCGCGTGCGCAATTCAGTCAGGTGCGAGACCAGGGGCATTTCCTGATCGTTGTCGGAAACTTGGCTCATGGTTGCGGACTTTTATCCTGGCTGGTGCTGGTATCTGTCTCGGCCTTGGGGGCCGCTTCGCTGGCGGGGGCAGGGTCGACCAGGCTGCTGAGGGGGGCGTTGACGCTCTGCTTCATCGCATTCATTTCGCGTTCAAGGTCGAGAATTTGCTCGTTATGCAATTGCCGGCGGATTTCATCCGCGCCGATCTCGCGCTCGACTTCAGCCTTGATCGCACTGAAGCTGCGTTTGATCCGGCCGATCCACAGCCCGGCCGTGCGCACGGCACCGGGCAAGCGGTCAGGGCCAAGTACCACCAGGGCGACCACGCCAATCAGCAACAGCTCGGTAAAGCCTATGTCGAACATGGCTTAGTCTTTCTTCGTCGGTTCTTCGACCTTGCGCGCCTGGGCGTCGATGGTCTGGCCCTTGTGCTCATCCACCGCCGGTTTGTCGCCGTCGTCGTTACCCATCGATTTCTTGAAGCCCTTGATCGCGTCGCCAAGGTCGGAACCCAGGCCTTTCAGGCGCTTGGTGCCGAACAGCATGACCACGATCAGCAGGATGATCACGAGTTGCCAAATGCTTATGCCACCGAAACCCATGATGCGTACTCCTCAGTAAGTGGTGGTTCAGGATTGCGGGCGTGCGGCTTTTTCCGCGTGCCCGGACAGGCCGAAACGACGATCCAGTTCGTCCAGCACTGCTTGCGGATGCTGGCCGAGGGCGGCAAGCATGATCAAGCTGTGGAACCACAGGTCGGCGGTTTCGTAGATCAGGTCGCTGCAGTCACCGCTGACGGCCGCGTCCTTGGCCGCGAGAATGGTTTCCACCGATTCTTCGCCGACTTTTTCGAGGATCTTGTTCAGACCCTTGTGGTACAGGCTGGCGACGTAGGAGCTGTCGGGCGCGGCCCCTTTGCGTGCTTCCAGGACGTCGGCCAGGCGGCTCAGGGTGTCAGTCATGGCTGTGTCCTTTGGCGTAGATGGCGTGCGGGTCTTTGAGCACGGCGTCGACGGTTTTCCAGGTGCCGTTGTCGAGCACCCGATAAAAGCAGCTTTGCCGGCCGGTGTGACAGGCGATGCCACCCAATTGCTCGACTTTGAGGATGATCACGTCGGCGTCGCAATCCAGGCGCAGTTCATGCAATTTCTGCACATGGCCGGATTCCTCGCCCTTGCGCCACAATTTTCCGCGCGAGCGTGACCAGTAGATGGCGCGCTGTTCGGCGGCGGTCAGGGCCAGGGCTTCGCGGTTCATCCAGGCCATCATCAGCACGCGGCCGGTTTGGTGATCCTGGGCAATCGCCGGCACCAGGCCGTCGCTGTTCCAGTTGATTTCGTCGAGCCAGTCGGTCATCGCTGCTTCCGCCCGTCACGGGCCTGTGGGATAGGGTTCTAGTGTGCCAGCGTGGCTGCGGTGTGGCTATCGGCGCATGACCAGATACATGCCGCCCGCGAGCATCGCCCAGCTTGGCCAGGCACCGAGGCTGAGCAGCAGGCCCTGGGTGGCCGCGCCGCCAATCAGCACGGTGCCGAGCAGGCGCGCCGGCCAATGCCCGTTGCTGTTGGCGGCGACGGGATTGCCGCGCGGCTGCTGGTTGAGGCGTTCCAGGGTATCGCGGGCCATCTGCGACAGGTGCGGCACCTGCTCGGCCTGTTGTTGCAGGTTGCGCAGCAGGTGCAGCGGGCTGACCCGGTCACGCATCCAGCGCTCGAGAAAGGGTTGGGCGGTGGTCCACAGGTCCAAGTCCGGGTAGAGCTGGCGGCCCAGGCCTTCGATGTTGAGCAGGGTTTTCTGCAGGAGAACCAGCTGCGGCTGCACTTCCATGTTGAAACGGCGGGCGGTCTGGAACAGGCGCAGGAGCAATTGGCCAAAGGAAATATCCTTCAGCGGTCGCTCGAAGATCGGCTCGCAGACGGTGCGGATGGCCGCCTCGAAATCGTTGACCTTGGTGTCGGCCGGCACCCAGCCGGAGTCGATGTGCAGTTGCGCCACGCGGCGGTAATCGCGCTTGAAGAAGGCCAGCAGGTTGCGCGCCAGGTAGTCCTGGTCTTCCGCGGTCAGGCTGCCGATGATGCCGCAGTCGATCGCAATGTACTGCGGGTTCCAGGGGGTGCGGGTGCTGACGAAGATGTTGCCGGGGTGCATGTCGGCGTGGAAGAAGCTGTCGCGAAACACCTGGGTGAAGAAGATCTCCACGCCGCGCTCGGCCAGCAGCTTCATGTCGGTGCGCTGGTCGGCGAGGGTGGTCAGGTCGGTGACCTGGATGCCGTAGATGCGTTCCATCACCAGCACCTTGGGGCGACACAGCTCCCAGTAAACCAGGGGTACGTAGAGCAGCGGTGAACCCTCGAAGTTGCGCCGCAACTGGCTGGCGTTGGCCGCCTCGCGCAGCAGGTCGAGCTCGTCGTAGATGGTTTTTTCGTAGTCGCCGACCACGTCCACCGGACGCAGGCGACGCGCATCGGCGGAGGCCTTCTCGGCCAGTTTGGCGAGCAGGAACAGCCAGGCCAGGTCCTGGCGGATCACCGGTTCGAGACCGGGACGGATCACCTTGATCACCACCTCCTCACCGCTCTTCAGTTGCGCGCCATGCACCTGGGCGACCGAGGCTGAGGCCAGCGGCTGGGCGTCGAAGCGGGCGAACAGATCGCCGACCTTGGCGCCGAGTTGTGCTTCGATCAGCGCTCGCGACTGTTCCGGGTCGAACGGCGGCACCTGATCCTGCAGCTTGGCCAGCTCATCGGCGATATCCATTGGCAGCAGATCGCGGCGGGTAGACAGCAGTTGGCCGAACTTGATGAAGATCGGCCCCAGTTCTTCCAGGGCCAGGCGCAGACGGGCGCCGCGCGACAAGTGCAGGGCCTTGCGTGGCAGCCAGCGCCACGGCAGGGCATGGCGCAGAATGCGCAGCCAGAGCGGCAGGGCTTGGGCGAACAGCAGGTCATCCAGTTGGTAGCGGATGACCACGCGTTGAATACGCAGCAGACGACGGACGGCGAGCAGCTTCATGCGTTGGACTTATGCGGTTGGATGAGGCGTTCGATGCGGGCATCGAGACGGTCGAGGTCGAGCTTGAGCCGGTCGAGTTCGGCGAAGCGGGCTTCGGCTTCGCGTTGGCCGACCAGGCTACGCGATTCTTCGTTGAGGTAGTCGGCCAGATTCAGGCGCAGGCTGTCGAGGGTCTTGCCGGTCCAGTTGGCCCGGCTGCGTATATGGCTGCCGAGCAGCTGGCTGGCGAGCGGGCCAAGCCAGCGAGACAGTTCATACTGCCAGTCCAGTTCGAGGTCCTGAAGGATCCCGGCCAGTTCCAGCAGGGCGGCGCTGTCACCGTCCAATTCGACCTGCGGGCTATGCAGTACCGCCGTTTTGTCCGTGCTGGTGGCCAGGCGCAACAGGCTCGCGGCGGGAGCGCGCAGGCGGCAGTCAGCCTCGCCGGCCCATTGCCCGGCCAGTTGCAGGCCTTCGCCGCTGGGCAGGATGAACAGCTGCAACGCCGGCGCCGTACAGTCCACTGCAATCACCCGGCCGCTCAAGCGTGCCAGGCGTGGCAGCGCCGTGCTGTCCAGGGCCAGCACCCGGTTGAGGCCGTGTTCGACGCCGGCCAGCAGGGCGGTGCTGAGCATCAGGGTTTGATGCCGCGGTGCAGGGCGACGATGCCGCCGGTCATGTTGTGGTAGGTGACGCGCTCGAAGCCGGCCTCGATCATCATGGCCTTGAGGGTGTCCTGATCCGGGTGCATGCGGATCGACTCGGCCAGGTAGCGATAGCTCTCGGCATCGTTGGTGATCAGCTTGCCCATCAGCGGCATGAAGTTGAACGAGTAGGTGTCGTAGACCTTCGACAGCAGGCTGCTCGACGGCTTGGAAAACTCCAGCACCAGCAGACGCCCGCCGGGTTTGAGCACGCGCAGCATGGAGCGGATGGCGTCCTCTTTATGGGTGACGTTGCGCAGGCCGAAGGCGATGGTCACGCAATCGAAATGATTGTCCGGGAACGGCAGCTTCTCGGCGTCGGCCTGGACGAAGCGCACGTTGCCGGCCACGCCGCGGTCGAGCAGGCGGTCGCGGCCGACCTTGAGCATCGATTCGTTGATGTCGGCCAGCACCACTTCGCCGGTGGGCCCGACCAGGCTGGCGAACTTGCGCGCGAGGTCGCCAGTGCCGCCGGCAATATCCAGCACCCGGTTGCCCGTGCGCACGCCGGATAGCTCGATGGTGAAGCGCTTCCACAGGCGGTGCATGCCGCCCGAGAGCAGGTCGTTCATCAGGTCGTATTTGGCCGCCACCGAATGAAACACTTCGGCGACTTTATCCGCCTTCTGGCTTTCCGGTACATCCTGGAAGCCGAAGTGCGTGGTGGGTTCGCTGTCGCTGTGCTTGCGCGGGTCGTTCATCTCGCCCTTACCTGAATATATAGAGAGGCTGATCAAAGTGGCGGCCATTCTAAACCGAAAAGGCCGCGCTGAGCTGAAAGGGCCAAACTGCAAGTAGCGTCAATGTGAAATGCCTGGCCACTCTATGCAGTGTGCAGTGTGCAGTGTGCAGTGTGCAGCGAGCGGCGGCAGCTTATTGCTATAGTCGCGCGACTTAAGGTCGCAGTTGGTCTGCTCAGGAGAAACGCCATGGCCAGAATTGAAGTGCAACGCCCCCATTCGCTGGGTCGCGAGGTCGCCCGGGAAAAAGCCGAGCAATTGGCCGAGCGCCTGGCCCGCGAGTACGCCGTGCGTTACAGCTGGAACGGCGACACCCTGGAATTCAAGCGCAGCGGTGCCGATGGTCGTATCGAGGTCGGCGAGGATCAGGTACGTGTGCAACTCAACCTTGGTCTGCTGCTGTCTGCCATGAGCGGCAGCATCAAGCGGGAAATCGAAGAGGTGCTGGATAAGAGCCTCAAGGCCTGAGCGGCGGTGAAAAACGCGCGCCTATTGCGGCCACCTGCGCACGCTCCCTGCTGGCGTTGTGTATGCGCGCAGGCTCGGCTGATGTTTTTTCGCGACTAGTATGTGGTTTCTAATTTTCCTCGATATCGTGTGTTCAAGCCTGCATTCCGTGGGCGTTTCCTCAAACCACTGCGCGTGAGGTGCACCATGTCGAAAGCTATCGTGAAGAAGAAGGTTGAAGTCGAAGATAAAGCCACCGTGCTGACCGACGTCAAAGTCTATGCCCGCAAGATCTGGCTGGCTGGCCTGGGCGCCTATGCCAAGGCCGGGCAGGAAGGCTTCGAGTATTTCAAGGAGCTGGTCAAGAGCGGCGAAAGTGTCGAAGAGCAGGGCAAGAAGCTGGTCAGCGAGCAAGTCGAGGCAGCCAATAGCCAGATCGACCAAGTCAAGAGCAACGTGACCGGCAACGTCAGTAGCGTAAAAGGTAAAGTCGAAGTACAGCTCGATAAAATCGAGAAGGCTTTCGACGCTCGTGTGGCCAGTGCGCTCAACCGTATCGGCATCCCGTCCCGGCAGGACGTTGCAGCACTCTCTGCTAAGCTTGATGAGCTGAGCGCGTTGCTCGAGCAAGTCGCGCGTACCAAATAAGGAGAACAGCATGGCCGTCAAAAAGAAAACCGAAAAGCAGACCAGTTCCTGGATCGGCGAAGTTGAAAAATACTCGCGGCAGATCTGGTTGGCAGGTCTGGGTGCTTACTCCAAAGTCAGCAAGGACGGCACCAAGCTGTTCGATACGCTGGTCAAGGATGGCGAAAAGGCCGAGAAGCAGGCCAAGAGCGAAGTCGAGAAGCAGGTCGATGCAGTGAAGTCCACTGTCGAGTCGAAGGTGGGCAGCACCAAGTCCAGGGTCGACGAAGTCAAGGACCGTGCGATCGGCAAGTGGGGCGAGCTGGAGGAAGCGTTCGACAAGCGTCTGAACAATGCCATTTCGCGTCTCGGCGTACCCAGCCGCAATGAAGTGAAAGCACTCAACGCCAAGGTCGAAAGCCTGACCAAGCAGATCGAGCAATTGACCGGTGTCTCAGTCAAATCGGTCAAGCCGGCAGCCAAGCCGGCAGCCAAAGCCGCTGCGAAGCCTGCAGTCAAAGCTGCGGCCAAACCGGCCGCTAAGGCTGCCGCCAAGCCTGCGACCAAGGCAGTTGCGAAACCTGTAGCCAAGGCTGTGACCAAGCCCGCCGCCAAGCCCGCCGCAAAAGCAGTCGCCAAACCGGCGGTCAAGCCTGCTGCCGCACCAGTGGCCGCTGAGCCAGCGGCCACTCCGGCGCCAGCGCCTGCCGCTACTCCAGCAACACCGGTCAGCCAGTCCTAAAGACTGACAGCGGTAACCACAAACGCCCGGCCTAGTGCCGGGCGTTTGCGGTTGTGTCTACGCTGGATTCAGCTGTGCAGACTCAGGTTTCCAGGTAGCGCTGTGCCAGGTGTTCGGCAGCGAAGCGTGATTCGCTGGTCAGGTGTGGCGCCACCAGCATCATCACCTGATAGACCACCAGCCGACTCTCGCCCTCGCGGCCGATGATGCGCTGATAGTCGAGAGAGAACAGCAGGGTCATGGTGATCTGCTCGACCAGCTGGCCGAGGGCATTGGTATCGCTGACCAGCTGTTTTTCCGCCTTCAGGCGCGCCAGCAGCGATGCCAGGGTGCGCTTCAAGGCGTTCAGCCAGTTACGGATGCCGCGTGCCAGCTTTGGCAGGCGCCCGGCCAGGTTGGACAGGTCCTGGAACAGGAAACAGTAGTGCGCCATGCGCTCGACGATCAGGTGCAGGAACAGCCAGTAGTCTTCGACATCCAGGCGTACGTCCTCTGGAGGGTTGAGCAGCGGCGCCAGTTCTGCCTGGAAGCGCTCGAGAAGACCGAGTATCAGCGGTTCTTTACCGTGGAAATGGTAATACAGGTTGCCCGGACTGATGCCCAGTTCATTGGCGATTTCCAGGACGGAGACGTTTGGTTCGCCTTGCTGGTTGAACAGCATCAGCGCGCATTCGAGGATACGATCGCGGGTTTTCATCCGGTCTTCTTATGCTGACAGGGGCGGCTGGAAAATAACCGGCCGAAGTGAGCTTCGGCCGGTGCTCGGTAACGTGCGCTGTTAGCGCACATGCACATAGGTGCCGGGGGCCGCTTCCATTGCGGGGTAATGCGGATTGCCCAAGGCTACACGGGTATCGCGTTGCTCGCCGGCGTGCTCCTGGATCCAGTTCAGCCACTGCGGCCACCAGCTTCCGTCGTGCTTCTGGGCGTCATGGTACCAGGCGCGCGGGTCGCCGCTGAGCTTGCCGCTCTCGAGGTAGTTGGCCTTGGGGTTGCCCGGCGGGTTGAGGATGCTCTGGATGTGCCCGCTATTGGACAGGATGAAGCGCTTGTCGCCGCCGATCAGCAGGCTCGAGCGGTACACCGCGTCCCAGGGGGTGATGTGGTCGTTGATGCCGGCGACATTGAAACTGTCGACCGTGACCTTGCGCAGGTCGACCGGTGTGCCGCAGATTTCCAGGCCGCCGGCACGGATCAACGGGTTGTGTTGGAAGAAGTCGATCAGGTCGCCATGCAGGGCGGCGGGCAGGCGGGTACTGTCGTTGTTCCAGTAGAGAATGTCGAAGGCCGGCGGCTGCTTGCCGAGCAGGTAGTTGTTGATCCAGTAGTTCCAGATCAGGTCGTTGGGGCGCATCCAGGCGAACACCCGGGCCATGTCGCGACCGTCCAGCACGCCTTGCTGGTAGGAGCGGCGCTTGGCCGCTTCCAGGGTTTTTTCATCGGCGAAAAGCATAGCCGGGCTGTCCAGTTGACTGTCCAGCAGGCTGACCAGATAGGTGGCGCTGGCGACCTTGCGCAGCTGCCGCTTGGCTTGCAGGTGCCCCTGCAAGGCGGCGATGGTCAGGCCGCCGGCGCAGGCGCCGAGCAAGTTGACATCCTTGCTGGCGGTAATCGCCCGACAGACATCGATGGCCTCCTCGACCGCCTGCACATAGCTCGACAGGCCCCACTCGCGATGACGTGCGTCCGGGTTGCGCCAGCTCACCACGAAGACCTGCAAGCCGTTCTTCAGGGCGTACTGGACGAAGCTCTTGTCGGGTGACAGGTCGAAGATGTAGTACTTGTTGATCTGTGGCGGCACGATCAGCAGCGGCCGCGCGAACTGCTTCTCGCTCATCGGCTTGTACTGGATCAGCTCCAGCAGTTCATTACGGAACACCACCGCGCCGGGGGTGGCGGCCAGGCTGCGGCCGACTTCGAAGGCCTGCTTGTTGACCTGGCTGGGCAGGCCGTCGTTGTGCAGCAGGTCGTCAAACAGATGGCCCAGACCTTTGAGTACGCTGCTGCCGCCACTGTTGAACAGTTCCTTGAGCGCCAATGGGTTGAGCAGGGTGTTGGTGGGGGACAGGGCATCGCCGAGGATGCTGACGACGAAGCGCGCACGGGTGCGATCGTCGGCGCTCATGTCGCTTTCCTCTATCCAGTTATCCAGCTGATGCTGCCAGGCCAGGTAGGCTTGCAGGCCGCGCCGGTAAAACGGATTGAGTTGCCAGGTCGGATCGGCAAAGCGCGAATCCCTCGGGTTGACCTTGTGCGGCGTGTCGCCGAGCAGGACGCGCCCCAGCTGTCCGCCCAGGGCCAGTGCGTGTCGGGCGCTGTGAACCGGCTGGCGCAAGCCCTGCAAGGCCAGGCTGCGCAGGGTGGACAGCATGTCTCTGGCACGTAGGCCAGCGACCGCGCTCTGGGCGTTCATCGAGCCGGCCGAGGCCGGGAGGTTGCGTGTCGAAGGTTGTTTGCGCATTGGGGCGACACTCCAAAACTATCCGTGATCAGGGAGCAGTACAGCAAGGCTTGTACCAAGAGGCTGCGGGTTCGCCGTCTAGACTAGCTCAGCCTGTCTCCAGGCATGTGGCTGCGTGGACAACCTGGCGGCGGAATCCTCGGCTCTGCACCAAGATGGGGAGGCCAGGGATCGTGCGTGCCCCACTCGGCCCTGTGAGCGTGAACCTATTGGGCTCGGCGGGCGAGGGTTATTTGCCCGCTGATCTGCGATCGTGAAACTTTCGGCTGCCGTCGCGACGGCCGCGCCCAGGCGGCGGGCAACGCCAGCAGCGGCGTGAGTATTTTGCTGCATACCCCCGCTTTTCACGCAGCGCAAGCATGCTGCGGGCGTTCGTCGAGGACCGGAGTCGCGAGCAATTTTCAGCGTCTCTCGGTGCGGCTCAGTTCTGGCGAGCAGGGGCAGGTTGGGGGTGCATCACTGCCGGCTGGCGCTCTTCGGCGAGGAATTTCATGATCAGCGGTGCCACTACGCCGGCACGCGTCACCAGGAACAGGTGACCATCGTCGATTACATGCAGATCGGAGTTCGGGATGCGCCAGGCCAGCAGGCGCATGTTGATCAGCGGGATCAGCGGGTCGTCGTCGCCGGCCAGCACCAGGGTCGGTTGGCGGATCTTGTGCAGCCAGTGGATGCTGGTCCAGCCAAGGCCGGCGAACAGCTGCCAGTAGTAGCCCATCTTGCCGCCCGAACGCACCTTGCTGGCATGTGCCAGGGCCAGCTTGGGGTCGCGGCGGAAGGCGCCACCATAGATGTCCGGAGCGATCTGCACGCCATAGGATGGCTGCACATAGCGCCGCGGGCTGGCCATGCGCCAGAGCACTTTGGGCTTGCCCGGTACCATCACCGCACCGGCCGAGGTGGCCGCCAGCACCAGCTTCTTGCAGCGTTCCGGGTAGTCATGGGCGAACTGTTGTGCCAGGGCGCCGCCCCAGGACACGCCGATTACATTGACCTGACCGTAGTCCAGGTAATCCAGCATGCGTGCTGCCAGTTTGGCCAGTCCAGGGAAGCGGTACGGGGTGCTGGGAGTCGAGGAGCCCCCGACCCCTGGCACGTCGAAGGCGATCACTTCGAGATCGCTGTCGAGCGCTCGAACGAAGGGCATGACCAGTTCCAGGTTGGCGCCGATACCATTGAAAATCAGCAGCGGCGCCATCTTTCCACTGCCGGGACGAACGGCGGTACGGATGGTTTGACCATCCAGGTCAATGGTGCGGAATACAAATGGTAACGACATGCGCGCAAGCCCTATGAATGAAAACACTGGGTGAGACCGTCCCGGTCACGCCCAGAACAAACCTGGTCGCCCACGTGGCCAATATGACGGTTGGGCGAGCGGCACTTCCAGGTGCCGCGGGCAGCGGTGCGCAGGGCGCAGTCGATCAACGTTCGTGTACGTAGGTTCCAGGTGCTGGCTCGCCAGGCGGGAACTGTTTGTTGCCCAGCTTGGTCGGCGCTTTTTTGCTGGGGCCGGAGCGCTCGGTCAGCCACTTCTGCCAGTGCAGCCACCAGGAGTCGGTGTGTTTGGTTGCACTTGCCTGCCAGTCTTTCGGCTCGAAGGGCATTTCCGTGTTGGTCATGTAGCGCGACTTGGGATTGCCCGGCGGGTTGAGGATGCTCTGGATATGCCCGCTGCTGGACAGGACGAACTCGCATTTGCCGCCGAACAGGTGTACCGACCTGTAGCACGCCTCCCAGGGGGTGATGTGATCGGTGGTGCCGGCGAGGCAAAAGACGTCGCAGGTGACCTGCTTGAGGTCGATCGGCGTGCCACAGACTTCCAGCGCGCCGGCACGGATCAGCGGATTGGTCTTGAACATGTCGATGAACTCGCCATGCAGCGCGGCGGGCAGGCGGGTGGTGTCGTTGTTCCAGTGGAGGATGTCGAACACCGGCGGTTCGTTGCCGAGCAGGTAGTTGTTGACCCAGTAGTTCCAGATCAGGTCGTTGGGGCGCATCCAGGCAAACACCTTGGCCATGTCGCTGCCCTCGATAACGCCGGCCTGGTAGGAACGGCGCTTGGCCATCTCCAGGGTATTCTCGTCGGCGAACAGTGCGACCTGGGTGTCCAGTTTGTTGTCCAGCACGCTGACCAGCAGGGTCAGGGCGTGAACCTTGTGCTCGCCAAGCGCCGCATAGTGGCCGAGCAGCGAGGCAGTGGTCATGCCGCCGGAGCAGGCCCCGAGCATGTTGATGTCCTTGCTGCCGGTGATCGCGATGACCGCCTCGATGGCTTCCTTGAGCGCCTCGATATAGCTCGACAGGCCCCACTCGCGGTGTGCCTTGGTCGGGTTGCGCCAGCTGACCACGAAGGTCTGCACGCCGCTGCGCAACAGGAAGCGCGCCAGGCTCTTCTCTGGCGACAGGTCGAACACATAGAACTTGTTGATCTGCGGAGGCACCACCAGCAACGGGCGCTCATGCACCTGTTCGGTGGCCGAACTGTACTGGATCAGTTCCAGCACTTGATTGCGGAACACTACTGCGCCTTCGGTGGTCGCCAGGCTCTTGCCGACCTCGAAGGCCTTCATGTCGACCTGGCTGGGCATGCCGCCGTTATTGACAATGTCCTTGGCCAGGTGCGACAGGCCATCGAGCAGGCTCTTGCCGCCGGTCTCGAAGAAGCGCTTGACCGCTGCCGGGTTGGCCATGCTGTTGCTCGGCGCCATGGCGTCGATCATCAGGTTGATGACGAAGTGGCCACGGCTGGCGTCCTGTTCCGACAGATTGCTGTGCTCGACCCAGTCATGCAGCTCGTTGCGCCAGGCCAGGTAGGTTTGTAGATAGCGCTTGTACAGCGGATTCTGGCTCCAAGCCGGATCAGCGAAACGGCGGTCGCCACTCTCGGGCTGCAGCTCGGAATTGCCTAGCAGAACGTTCTTCAGCTCCACGGCGAAATGAGCGACGTGTTTGGCGCTGTGAAACGGTTGTCGGATGGCCTGGGTGAGCACCGTGCGTGCCGACGTAAGCAGGTCCTTGCTTTGGATGCCGACGATCGGGTTCAGGCCGAGAGTGTTCTCTGACGCTTGGCGTTTCAGATCATCATTGCTTTTTTCAGACATCTACGACGCTCCATTGTCCTGAGACGAATACCGGCGTGTTGCTGTGCAAGGCGACACGGGACGAGGGCCGGGTATTGCTCGGGTTACCGGGGGCGGAACTGATCCGCTTCTAAAATCTAAGCACCTGGCCTGGCCAAATGCAGGGAACCTGCCAGTTCCTTGGTTACCCGAGTTTGTTGATTTGCGCAAGCTTGCCGCGATACGGGCAAATGCGTGGTGAGTATGCCGAGATAGATTAGAAAGTGCGCTCTAACCTCGGCTAGCACGGTCTTGCAGGTGGACCCGACCGCCCGTTGCAGGCGGCTGGGTCCGGTGCAGAGGCTCTGGCTCGGCTGTTGGGCTAGAGCATCAGCTTGACCACGAACTCGTCGGGGTCGCGGGATTTTCCGGCAGCCGCGAGCGCGGCCAGGTAGTCGGCCCATAAACGATCCTTATGAGTGGCCAGTTCATACAGATAGTCCCAGCTGAACAGGCCACTGTCGTGGCCATCGTCGAAGCAGAGCTTCAGGGCGTAATTGCCGGCCGGCTCGACGCCGCTCAGGGCGACGTGCAGCTTGCCGGTCTGCAGGATCGGCTTGCCATGGCCTTGCACCTCGGCCGAGGGTGAGTGCACGCGCAGGAACTCGGCAGTCAGGCTGTAGCTTTCGCCGGCGTACTGCAGTTCCAGGGTGCGCGATGCTTTGTGCAGTTTGACGGCGCTGGGAATGTGCATCATTGATGCCCCGCTGTTGTAGGCGCCTGCTTGCGGTGATCCGGCAAGCAGGCGCCTACAGGTTGGCTGTTGAGTTAAAGAATATAACGCGAGAGGTCTTCATCCTCGGCCAGTTCGCCGAGGTGGCCATTGACGTAGTCGGCGTCGATGCAGATCGGCTTCTCGTCATGCTGGGCGGCCAGGTCACCGGCGCTGAAGGACACTTCTTCGAGCAGCCGTTCGAGCAGGGTGTGCAGGCGGCGCGCCCCGATATTCTCGGTCTTCTCGTTGACCTGCCAGGCGATCTCGGCGAGACGCTTGATGCCATCTGCGGCGAACTCGATCTTCAAACCCTCGGTATTCAGCAGGGCAATGTACTGCTCGGTCAGAGAGGCGTGCGGTTCGGTGAGAATGCGCTCGAAGTCTTCCGGCGACAGCGCCTTGAGTTCGACGCGGATCGGCAGGCGGCCTTGCAGTTCCGGCACCAGGTCGCTCGGCTTGCTCAGGTGGAAGGCGCCGCTGGCGATGAACAGGATGTGGTCGGTCTTGATCATGCCCAGCTTGGTGTTGACCGTGCAGCCTTCGATCAGCGGCAGCAGGTCGCGCTGCACGCCTTCGCGGGAGACGTCGGCACCCCCGACATTGCCACGCTTGGCGACCTTGTCGATCTCGTCGATGAAGACGATGCCGTTCTGCTCCACCGCTTCGAGGGCCATGGCTTTCAGCTCTTCCTCGTTGACCAGGCGCGCGGCCTCTTCGTCGCGAACCAGCTTCAGCGCTTCCTTGACCTTGAGCTTACGGCTCTTGGTCTTGCCCTTGCCCATGTTGGAAAACAGGTTCTGCAACTGGCTGGTCATCTCTTCCATGCCCGGCGGGGTCATGATCTCGATGCCGGCGGGACTGTCGGCCACCTCGATGTCGATGTCCTTGTCATCCAGCTGGCCTTCGCGCAGGCGCTTGCGGAACAGTTGACGGGTATTGGAGTCGCCGCTCGGCGTCGGGTCTTCATTGAAGCCGGCGCGCGGTGGCGGCAGCAGGGCATTGAGGATGCGCTCTTCGGCGGCGTCTTCGGCGCGGTGACGAACCTTGATCATCTCCTGCTCGCGCAGCATCTTGATCGCGGCATCGGCCAGGTCTCGGATGATCGACTCGACATCGCGGCCCACGTAGCCGACTTCGGTGAACTTGGTTGCTTCGACCTTGATGAATGGTGCGCCGGCCAGTTTGGCCAGGCGCCGAGCGATTTCGGTCTTGCCAACCCCCGTCGGGCCGATCATCAGGATGTTCTTCGGGGTCACTTCGGCACGCAACTCCAGCGGCAGCTGCATGCGCCGCCAGCGGTTGCGCAGGGCGATGGCCACGGCACGCTTGGCGTCATCCTGGCCAATGATGTGGCGGTTGAGTTCGTGAACGATTTCGCGGGGCGTCATGGGCATGGCAGGCGGCTCCGAACGGGACTCGGCTCAGATGGCCGAGTCCAGTTCCTCGATAGTCAGATTCTGATTGGTAAAGACACAAATGGAGGCGGCAATGTTCAACGCCTTTTCTGCGATTTCGTGGGCCGACAGCTGCTCGGTGTTCTGCAGCAAGGCCATGGCCGCCGCCTGGGCGAAGCCGCCGCCGGAGCCCATGGCGATCAGGCCGTGTTCCGGCTCCACCACATCGCCATTGCCGGTGATGATCAGCGAGGCATCCTTGTTGGCCACTGCGAGCATGGCTTCCAGACGGCTCAGCGAGCGATCGGTGCGCCAGTCCTTGGCCAGTTCGACGGCGGCGCGCACCAGGTGGCCCTGGTGTTTTTCCAGTTTGCCTTCGAAGCGTTCGAACAGGGTGAAGGCATCCGCGGTGGCGCCGGCAAAACCGGCCAATACCTGGCCGTGATAGAGCCGGCGAACCTTTTTCGCATTGCCTTTCATCACGGTGTTGCCGAGGGAAACCTGGCCGTCGCCGCCCATGACGACTTTGCCGTGGCGGCGTACTGAAACAATGGTGGTCAAGGGGAAGTCTCCACGCAGCGGGGCGAAAATGCCCAATGCTGATTCAAATGGGGGGGCGTGGGGGCGTTTTCAACCTGTGGTGGATGATTCTCGACCAAACACCGTGGTCGCGGCTGTAACAGCAGATTGCCGAGGTGCGGGCGTGGGGCCCCGACAGGCTCCCGGCGAGCCTGTCGGGGTGAGGGTCAGCGGCTCTGCCGTTGCTGCAGGAGCAGATTGCTGAAGCCGTTGGCCGACAGGGCTTTTTGCGAGGTGGCGAGTTGCTCGCGGTTGGCGAAGGGACCAACCAGCACGCGGTACCAGGTCTCCTTGCGCACCGTGCCGGACTCCACCCGCACGTCCTGGCCGAGCAGGATGATCTGCGCCCGAACGCCTTCCGCATCATCCTTGCGCCGGAACGAGCCGGCCTGGAGGAAAAACTGGGTGCTCACTGGCGCCTGGGCGACGGCGGGCGCTGGTGCTACGGGCGGTGCGGGTGGCGGCGTTTCGCCGTTGAGTGCGGCCAGGGCGCGCGCGGCGTCGATCTTCGCCGCCTGTTCCGGCGTCACCGCGGGTTGTGTGGGGGGCGGCAGGGCGTCTGGCGGCACTATGACTTCCGACTCGGGCAGCAGGGTGTAGAAGTCGTACTTGGGCTTGGTGGGCGCCTGCGTGCTGGGTTTCGGCTTGGGCTTGCTGCTGGCGCGCGCCGTCTCGGCCTTGTTGCGTTTGACCTCGTCGCCACCTGGCTGCAGGTTCATCAGCAGCATGACGAATACGCCGACGACCAGGCCGCAGGCCAGCCAGATCCAGCCCGGCACGGGTTTCTTCGCCGGTGCCTTGTAGCGGCTGGCGCCGCGTTTCACCGGGGGCTTCTTGCGCGCTGCCACTTACATGCGCTCCAGGGTTTCCAGGCCGAGCAGTTCCAGGCCCTGTTTGAGCGTGCGACCGGTCAGGGCGGCCAGGCGCAGGCGGCTCTGCTGGGTAGCCTGGTCCTCGGCGGTGAGGATCGGGCAATGTTCGTAGAAGCTGGAGAACAACCCGGCCACATCGTACAGATAGGCACAGAGCAGGTGTGGTACGCCTTTGTCGGCGACGTTGTTCAGTACTTCGCCGAATTGCGCCAGTTTGCCGGCCAGAGCCAGTTCCTGATCGGCTTCCAGGAGGATCTGCCCCTCGATGGTGCTGTTGCCCAGTTTGCGGAACACGCTGGCCACCCGGGTGTAGGCATACAGCAGGTAGGGTGCGGTGTTGCCCTCGAAACTGAGCATCTGCTCGAAGTTGAAGCTGTAGTCGCTGGTGCGGTGCTTGGACAGGTCGGCGTACTTCACCGCACCGATGCCAACGGCATGGGCGATGCTGCGCAACTCGCTTTCATCCAGCTCCGGGTTCTTGCCCTTGACCAGGCTGTAGGCGCGCTCTTCGGCCTCGTCGAGCAGGTCGATCAGTTTGACCGTGCCGCCATCGCGGGTCTTGAACGGCCGGCCATCGGCGCCGTTCATGGTGCCGAAGCCCATGTGTTCGAGCTGCATGCCTGCATGGACGAAGCCGGCGCGGCGCGCCACCTCGAAGGCCATCTGGAAATGCAGGGCCTGGCGCTGGTCGACGAAATACAGCGCGCGGTCGGCCTTGAGCGTCTCGCTGCGGTAGCGCATGGCGGCCAGGTCGGTGGTCGAATACAGGTAGCCGCCGCCGGCCTTCTGCACGATCACCGGCAGCGGTTTGCCTTCGGCATTCTTGTATTCGTCTAGGAATACGCACTGGGCACCGTCGCTCTCGCTGAGCAGGCCCTTGGCGCGCAGGGCCTCGATGATGTCCGGCAGCTCGGCGTTGTAGGCGCTCTCGCCCTTGACGTCGGCCGGGGTCAGCTTGACGCCCAGGCGGTCATAGGCTTTCTGGCAATGCGACAGGGAAATCGCGTTGAAGCGGTGCCACAGGCGCATGCATTCGGCGTCGCCGGCTTGCAGTTGCACCACCAGCTCGCGGGCGCGCTCGGCGAACTCGGCGGAGTCGTCGAAGCACTTCTTCGCCGCGCGGTAGAAACCTTCCAGGTCGGCCAGTTCGCTCTCGGCAGCGGCCGGGTTGGCCTCCATAAAGGCCAGCAGCATGCCGAACTGGGTGCCCCAGTCGCCGACGTGGTTTTGCCGAATCACCTGGTCGCCGAGAAATTCCAGGACCCGGGCCACGGCGTCGCCAATGATGGTCGAGCGCAGGTGGCCGACGTGCATTTCCTTGGCCAGGTTCGGCGAGGACAGGTCGACCACTACGGTCTGCGCGGCGCCGGCCTTGCGCACGCCGAGCTTGGCGTCGGCCAGCAGGGCGTCGAGGCGCCCGGCCAGGGCCTGGCTGTTCTGGTAGAAGTTGAGAAAGCCGGGGCCGGCGATTTCGACCTTGCTGATCTGTTCATCGCTGGGCAGCGCGGCGATCAGTTTTTCGGCCAGCTCGCGCGGCTTCAAACCGGCCGGCTTGGCCAGCATCATGGCGATATTGCTGGCGAAATCACCGTGGCTCTTGTCCTTGGTGTTCTCCACCTGGATCGTCGGGCTCAGGCCCTCGGGCAGCACGCCTTCGGTCGTCAGGCGGGTCAGGGCTTGCTGGATCAGGTGGCGAATGCTGTCTTTCATGGTCTGCTCGGTCGGCCGTTGAGGCGGCTGTGCCCTGAGGCGCTGGTTGAAAACGGGGCATTATCGGCGCCCTACGGCCGCTGCTTCAAGCTTTAAGCGGGTCGGCCGGGTTTCAGCTCGCGATGGATGGCGTGCACGGGACGCCGATGGATCGCTGTCCGCCCCGCCCTGCAAGGCTTGCGGCTTGCCGTTTAAAACAAATCTATCGGGTCGACATCCAGCGACCAGCGCACCGCGCGACCGCTGGGCATCTGCTCCAGCGCCAGCATCCAGGTGCTGAGCAGGTGGTGCAGTGGCGCGCGGGCGTTGGCTTGCACCAGGAGTTGGGCGCGGTAACGCCCGGCGCGGCGTTCCATCGGTGCCGGGACCGGGCCGAGCAGTTCGATGCCGCTCAGCTTGAGTTCATTCACGAGCAGTTCGGCTTCGCTGCAGGCCTCATCGAGAAAGCCTTCGGCCTGTCCCGGTTTGTGCGCCTCGGCGCGCAGCAGGGCCAGATGGCAGAACGGCGGCAGCCCGGCGCTGCGGCGCTCACTCAGGGCCTGCGCGGCGAAGGCGAAATAGCCCTGTTCGGTCAGTTGCACCAGTAAGGGATGGTCCGCCAGGTGGCTCTGGATGATCACCTTGCCGGGTTCTTCGGCGCGGCCGGCGCGGCCGGCGACTTGGACGATCAGCTGGGCCATGCGCTCGCTGGCGCGGAAGTCGGCGGAAAACAGCCCGCCGTCGGCATCCAGGATCGCCACCAGGGTCACGCGGGGGAAGTGGTGGCCCTTGGCAAGCATCTGGGTGCCGACCAGGATGCAGGGTTCGCCGCGCTGTACGGTATTGAACAGGCTGGTCATGGCCTCCTTGCGTGAGGTGCTGTCGCGATCCACGCGCAATACCGGCACCTGCGGAAAGAGAATGCCCAGGCGCTCTTCGGCACGCTCGGTGCCGGCGCCGACCGGGCGCAGGTCGACGTTGTTGCACTTCGGGCAGTTGCTCGGCTGGCGCTCGAGGTGTCCGCAGTGATGGCAGCGCAACTCGCCGGAGCGTTGGTGTACGGTCATCCGCGCATCGCAGCGCGGGCATTCCGACAGCCAGCCGCAGTCGTGGCAGAGCAGGGTCGGGGCGAAGCCGCGGCGGTTGAGAAACACCAGCACCTGCTGGCCTGCCGCCAGGGTCTGGGCGATGGCTTGCTGCATGGGGGCGGAAATGCCGGAGTCGAGCGGCCGGCTCTTCACGTCCAGGCGCAGAAAACGCGGTTGCTGGGCGCCGCCGGCGCGCTGGTGCAGGTGCAGCATGGCGTAGCGGCCGCTGTGGGCGTTCTGCAGGCTTTCCAGGGAGGGCGTGGCCGAGCCGAGCAGGATCGGAATGTTTTCCTGGTGCGCGCGCACCACGGCCAGGTCGCGGGCGTGGTAGCGCAGGCCTTCCTGCTGCTTGTAGGACGCGTCATGTTCCTCGTCGATGATGATCAGGCCGGGTCGCTGCATCGGTGTGAACAGTGCCGAACGGGTGCCGATGATGATGTCGGCCTCGCCGTCGCGGGCGGCCAGCCAGGCGTCCAGGCGCTCGCGGTCGTTGACCCCGGAGTGGAGCAGGGCAATTCGTGCGTTGAAGCGCCGCTCGAAGCGCGCCAGGGTCTGCGGGCCGAGGTTGATTTCCGGGATCAGCACCAGGGCCTGTTTGCCGGCTTCCAGGGTCTCGCGGATCAGCTGCAGGTAGACCTCGGTCTTGCCGCTACCGGTGACCCCGGCGAGCAGGTAGGCATTGAAACGGCCGAAGCCGGTGCGAACAGCTTCGGCTGCCGCGCGCTGCTCCGGGTTCAGGGGCAGCTCCGGCTCCGCCAGCCAGTTGAGGTGGCGTTCGCTGGCGGCATGCCGACGTATCTCGACGCGTACCAGGCCTTTATCGCGCAGCTGACCCAGGCTGTCCTTGTTCAGTTGCAGCTGGCTGAGCAGTTGATGAGCGACACCGTGGGGGTGCTGGGCGATGGTTTGCAGGGCCTCGCGCTGGCGCGGCGCGCGTCTCAGGCGCGGATCATCCAGCTGGGCGCCATCGACCAGGTGCCAGAAGCGTTCCTGGCGAACCTCCGCTGGCTCGCCCTGGCGCAGCAATACCGGCAGCGCCCAGCTGAGGGTGTCGCCCAGGCTGTGCTGGTAATACTGCGCCGTCCACAGGCACAACTTGAACAGCGCAGGCGGCAGCGGCGACTGGGCGTCGAGCAGTTGCAGGGCGGGCTTGAGCTTGCCGGCAGGAACCTCGCTGTGATCCGTCACCTCGATCAGAATGCCGATCAGCTCGCGCCGGCCAAAGGGTACGCGCAATCGTGCGCCCGGCTGCAGGGCGCTGTGCGGTACTCCGGGCGGCGCACGGTAGTCGAACAGGCGGCGCAGCGGCGAGGGCAGGGCAATGCGCAGAATGGCGTCGGGCACGCGGCGGGCTCCAGGTGGAAGGGCGCGATCTTAGCACGCGACCTGGCGACGGCCGGCGTCAGCAGTGGCTTGCGTCGTGGCCGGGCTCTGGTATCATCCCCGGCCTAATTCAGTGCGGTACTCGACAATAGTGTCGGGTGGCGGCATGTCAGCCCCGAGGAATACACCATGAAAGCCGATATCCATCCGAACTACGAAGCCCTCACTGCTACCTGCAGCTGCGGCAACGTGATCGAAACGCGTTCCACCCTGGCCAAGCCGCTGAGCCTGGACGTGTGCAATGAGTGCCACCCGTTCTACACCGGCAAGCAGAAAATGCTGGATACCGGCGGCCGTGTTGATCGCTTCAAGCAGCGTTTCGGCATGTTCGGCGCCAAGCAGTAAGTTTGCGCGCAGCGACGGGTACCCTGATGGGTGGTTCTTCGCTACTGAAAAAGGCGTCCCTTGTGGGCGCCTTTTTTGTGTCCGCGTTTTGCCTGGCCTCGGCCCAGGCGTTCTGTCCGGAGCCGAGCCAGTTACCGAGCTTCAGCGTGCAGCGCATCGTCGATGGCGACACCTTGCGCTTGCAGGATGGCCGCAGTGTGCGCTTGATCGGTCTGAACAGTCCCGAACTCGGGCGTAACGGGCGCAGCGCTGAAGCCTTTGCCGAGGCCGCGCGCCGCCGCTTGAGCGAGCTGGTGGCGGCCAATGACGGGCGTGTCGGTTTGCGGCTTGGCCGTGAGCCAAAGGATCACTACGGGCGCACCCTGGCGCATGCCTACGACGGCGAGGGCCGCAACCTCGAGGCGCAACTGTTGGCCGAAGGACTAGGCTATCTGGTGGCGATTGCGCCCAATGTGGCGTTGGTCGAATGCCTGCAGGCGGCCGAGCGTGTTGCCCGGCAAGCGCGCCTCGGTCTATGGCGGCGCTCTCCGGTGCAAACGCCCAGGCAGTTGAGTCGCGGCGGTTTTGCCCTGATCGAGGGGCGGGTCGGGCGGGTCGAGCGCAATCGCGGTGGGGTTTGGCTGGCGCTGGGTGATGCAGTGGTCCTGCGTGTGCCGCCGCAGGCGCTGGATGGCTTCGATATCGGTTGGTTGCACAGCTTGGCGGGGCGCCATGTCGCCGCCCGGGGCTGGGTGATTGATCGCTCCCGCCGCGCAGCGGTGAAGCCGGGCCAGGCCCGCTGGATGTTGCCGGTGACCCATGAATCGATGCTGGAGCTGTTGCCATGAACCTGTGTCATGTGGCGGTGGGATTGCTGATGCTCGGGCAGTTGGCGGGTTGTGCGGTCAATCCCGCCACCGGGCGCAGCAATTTCGTGATGATGAGTGAGCGCCAGGAGCTGGATCTTGGTCGGCGCTACAGCCAGGAAATCCTCAAGCAATACCCCCGGTATGCCGACGAGAAGCTGCAGGCTTATGTTCAGCAGGTCGGCGAACGAGTGGCCAGGCACAGTCATCGCAACCAGCTCAATTACCAGTTCACCGTGGTGGACAGCCCGGATATCAACGCCTTCGCCCTGCCGGGCGGCTATATCTATATCCACCGCGGGCTGCTCGCCTATCTCAACTCGGAAGCCGAGTTGGCTGCAGTATTGGGCCACGAGGTCGGGCATGTCACCGCGCGACATGGCGTGCAGCAGCAAAGTCAGTCGAGTGCCTGGGGTATGCTCGGTCAGGCCCTGGCAGTCGGCACCGGTGTCGGTGCAGCTGCCGACCTGACCAGTGTCCTGGGCAGTGCCTTCGTACGTGGCTACGGCCGCGACATGGAGCTGGAGGCCGATGGCTTGGGGGCCCAGTACCTGGCGCGCAGTGGCTACGACCCTCAGGCGATGATCGAAGTGGTCAAGGTGCTGAAAAATCAGGAAGACTTCACTCGTGAACAGGCGGTCAAGCGTGATCAGGCGCAGCCGGCGGGCGGCTATCACGGGGTATTCGATACCCATCCGGATAATGATCGGCGTCTGCAGCAGGTTCTGGGTTCGGCGCGGGCGCTGGCCACCGGGCAGCAAGAGATCAATCGCGCCGCCTTTATCAAACATTTGAATGGGCTGCCATTTGGCGATTCCGCCGCCAGCGGGGTGCGCCGCGGCCAGCATTTCTACCATGCCGGGCTGGGCTTGACCCTGGCGTTCCCCCAGGGCTGGGGTATGGTCAATCGGCCGGATGCGCTGATCGGGCACAGTGCCGATCAGCAGGCCTTTATCGCGATGACCCAGCAGGCCAATCCAAAGCACCTCTCAGCCGCTCAACTGTTGCGTCAGCGCACCGGCGGTCAGCGTTTGACGGCTGAAAGTGAATGGCATCAGGCCGGATTGTCAGGCTACAGCGCCATCATTCCCGGCACTGCCGCCAAGCGCGTCGCGGTGCTGGTGCAGGGGGCGCGGGCTTACCTGTTTGTTGCGGCGGTACGCGGACGTACGTCACTGGACGCACACGATGACAGCTTTCTCAAAGTAATCAGGAGCTTGCGTCCGCTTGCCGCGGCCGAGCAGCGCCTGGCGGAGCCCCTGCGACTGCACCTGATCAAGGTGCAAAGCGGGCAGGACATGGCGGCGCTGGCCAGACGAAGCAAGTTGCCGGGTGATGCCCAGGCGACCCTGCGCCTGCTCAATAATCTCTATCCCGCAGGTGAGCCAGCCCCTGGCAGCTGGCTCAAGGTCGTGCGTTAGTCAGGTCATCCGGGCAAGGCTCAACGGTCTTGTGCAGATGTATACAACTTGCGTATCCTCGGCCGCCTGCCTGTTCAACAGCCAAAAAAGCGGAAATGCCCCTATGTCTGATCTGAAAACCGCCGCTCTCGAATATCATGCCAAGCCCCGTCCGGGTAAGCTGAGCGTCGAGCTGACCAAGCCCACTGCCACTGCTCGTGATCTGGCACTGGCCTACAGCCCGGGTGTTGCCGAGCCAGTGCGTGAAATCGCCCGTGACCCTGAGTTGGCTTACCGCTATACCGGTAAGGGCAATCTGGTCGCGGTGATTTCCGACGGTACCGCGATTCTCGGCCTGGGTAACCTCGGTCCGTTGGCTTCCAAGCCGGTTATGGAAGGCAAGGGCGTGCTGTTCAAGCGTTTCGCCGGTATCGACGTATTCGACATCGAAGTCGACGCTGAAAGCCCGCAAGCCTTCATCGACACGGTCAAGCGCATTTCCATCACCTTTGGTGGCATCAATCTGGAAGACATCAAGGCACCAGAGTGCTTTGAGATTGAGCGTGCGTTGATCGAGCAGTGCGACATTCCGGTTTTCCACGATGACCAGCACGGTACCGCCATTGTCACCGCCGCCGGCATGCTCAATGCCCTGGAAATCGCCGGCAAGACCCTGGATCAGGCGAAGATCGTCTGCCTGGGCGCCGGCGCTGCGGCGACTTCCTGCATGAAGCTGCTGGTGAGCATGGGTGCCAAGGTCGAAAATATCTACATGATCGACCGTAAGGGTGTGATCCACGCGGGTCGTGACGATCTGAACCAGTACAAAGCAATATTTGCCACCGAGACCGACAAGCGCACGCTGTCCGAGGCGCTCGAGGGTGCCGACGTGTTCGTCGGTCTGTCCGGCGCCAATCTGCTCCCGGCGGAAGACCTCATGCGCATGGCGGCCAACCCGATCGTGTTCGCGTGCTCCAACCCGGATCCGGAAATTGCTCCGGAGTTGGCTCATGCCGCACGCAATGACGTGATCATGGCCACCGGTCGTTCGGATTACCCGAATCAGGTCAACAACGTGTTGGGCTTCCCGTTCATCTTCCGTGGCGCTCTGGATGTACGTGCCACTCGCATCAACGAAGAGATGAAGATCGCTGCGGCCCTGGCCCTGCGTGACCTGGCCAAGCTGCCGGTGTCGCAGGAAGTCTGCGATGCCTACGGTGGCATTGCGCTTTCGTTCGGTCGTGAGTACATCATTCCCAAGCCGATGGACCCACGCCTGATCACCGTGGTCTGCGATGCAGTGGCCAAGGCCGCCATCGAAAGCGGTGTGGCAACACTGCCCTACCCGAAACACTATCCGCTAACGTCGGTGGATGACGTGTTCAACGGCTAAGCCGCACACGTAAAAAAAACCCGCCTCGGCGGGTTTTTTTTACGGCTGCTATTCAAGAGTCTGGCCTGTGCCGAGCCGACAGTTGCCGCGATGCCAGGCACATAACTGGATTGCATCCTGGCGCGGCCCTGACAAATCGCCTGGCGCAGTACCGGCCGTTGACGGCCGCCCCAGCTGCGATGGCAGGCTCATCCGCGCCAAAGCCAAAGCATGGTGCCGGGGTGGCTCTCCGACACCATGCGGCGCGGAGATCTTGTGCTTGTTGGTGGATTCTCGTTGGCTAGAACAAATCGATCGGCGCCGACTCGTCAGCTGGCAGTGGGCTGCCCGGGGCGCGATAGCCTGGATCCAGTTCGCTCATCGGTGGCGGCGAGTCTTCGCTCTTGAACAGTTCGAAGTAGGCGTCAACGGTACCGGGCCCGGCAGCGCGACCGCTGTAGGGGTCGATGCGCAGGGTCAGCAGGCCTTTGGGTTCCGCGGGAGCATGGCTGGGGTTGTCTTTGAGGGCGCTGCCCATGTAGCTCATCCAGATCGGCAGGGCGACGGTGCCACCGTATTCGTGCCTGCCGAGGCTTTCCGGTTGGTCGAAACCGGCCCAGACGGTGGTCACATAATCGGCGTTATAGCCGGAGAACCAGCTGTCCTTGGACTCGTTGGTCGTGCCGGTTTTTCCGGCCAAATCATCACGCCCCAGGGCCAGGGCTCTGCGGCCGGTACCGCGCTTGATCACGTCCTGCAGCATGCTGGTCATGATGTAGGCAGTGCGTTCGTCGATGATGCGCTCTGCGGCGACGGGCTCGTGAGCCACGGGGGCTTGCTCAGGCATCTGCTCGGGGCTGTCGTTAGCGGCTACTGGGTCGGCTGCGGCGGCGGTTAAGGCGTTGATGGCCTTAGGCGTGCCGGCGGGGTTGGCGATAAACAGGGGGTCGCCGTGACGCCCATCGATACGCTCGATCAGGTAGGGCTGGGTTTTGTAACCGCCGTTGGCAAACGTGGACCAGCCGCGGGCAACTTCCAGTGGCGTCAGGTTGGCTGTGCCCAGTGCCAGCGACAAGTTGCGCGGGAGATCCTGTTTGTCGAAGCCAAAGCGCGTGACGTAGTCCAGGGCGTAGTCGATGCCGATAGCCTGCAGCAGGCGAATCGACACCAGGTTGCGTGATTTATACAGGGCTTCGCGCATGCGGATTGGGCCGAGGAAGGTGTTGTTGTCGTTCTTCGGTCGCCAGCCCTGGTCGAGGTATTCGTCGACAAACACGATCGGCGCATCGTTTACCAGGCTCGCGGCGGTATAGCCACGGTCCAGGGCGGCGCTGTAGATGAAGGGTTTGAAGCTGGAGCCCGGCTGACGCTTGGCTTGCGCTGCACGGTTATAGTTGCTTTGTTCGAATGAGAAGCCGCCGACCAGCGCGCGAATTGCGCCGTTGTTTGGGTCAAGCGAGACCAGGGCGCTCTGCGCCAGCGGTAGTTGGGCGAAGCTCAGGCTGCCGTCGCTCTGGCGTTGCACGCGGATCAGGTCGCCAACTTGGGTGACATCGCTGGGCTGTTGCGGGCGTGGGCCGAGGCTATTGGTGTTGAGGAATGGTCGCGCCCATTTCATGCTGTCCCAGGCGATCGCTTCTTCCTCGCCGCTGCGCAACAGGACGAGGATGCCGCTTTTTTCGATTTGGCTGACGATTGCGGGTTCTAGGCCACCCAGCGAGCTGCGTTTAGCAAGTTCATCCAGCCAGGCGTCTTTGTTCATTTCGGGTAGACGGCGTACTGGGCCTCGATAGCCGTGGCGCTGATCGTAGGCGATCAAGCCTTCGCGAACGGCGGTGTTGGCCGCGTTCTGCAGTTCGCTTGGGACGGTGGTGGTGACGCTGAAGCCTTCGGTGTAAGCCTCGCTGCCGTAGCGGCCGACCATTTCCGCGCGAACCATTTCCGCTATATAGGGGGCTGTGACTTCGGGGGCAGAGGCGTGGAGGCTGGCATCGCCAGGCTCGGCCAAGGCGGTTTCATAGCTCTGCTGGTCGATCCGGCCGAGCATGTGCATGCGTCCGAGAATCCAATCGCGGCGTTCTTTGGCGCGGCTGGGGTTGGCCACCGGATTGAAGCGTGAAGGTGCTTTCGGCAGGCCTGCAATCATCGCCAGTTGAGCCAGGCTGAGCTCCTTGATCGATTTGCCGTAATAGACTTGAGCGGCGGCTTCGATGCCGTAAGCGCGGTGGCCGAGGTAGATCTTGTTGACATAGAGCTCGAGGATTTCATCCTTGCTCAATTCACGTTCGATCTGCAGCGCGAGCAGAATTTCATTGATTTTGCGTGAGAAGCTACGCTCGCTGGTCAGGAAGTAATTCTTCGCCACCTGCATGGTGATGGTGCTGCCGCCACTCTGGATGTGCCCGCTTGTTAAAATTTGCGTGGCAGCGCGCATCAAGCTGGTAAGGTCGACGCCATAATGGTTCGCAAAGTTGTCATCTTCAGCGGCAAGCAGGGCGCCGATGAAATCAGGCGGGATGTCGTCGAATTTGATCGGTGAACGGCGCATTTCGCCAAATTCAGCAATCAGCTTGGCGTCACTGCTGTAAACCCGTAGCGGGATCTGCAGCTGGATGCTGCGCAGCGATTCAATGGACGGCAGGCTTGGGCTGAGATAGAGGAAGGCGCCACTGAAACTGAGTAACAGTGCACAAAAAGTGGCGACACCAGACCAGCAGATGAACTTCAACAAACGCATCAAGATTTTTGGATTTCCAGATAAAAGAATGAGTTAAGCGGAAGGCAATGCTCAAAGGGAAAAACTGATCACATTATAGGCGTTTTTTTTCCCGGGGATCCATTTGCGCTTCTGTCAAGACTGTTATTTAATGTGAAAAAACATAAATAGTCCGTAAGTCGCGGATGCCAATAGGAAATCGGTCGTGCTAGGGCTCTTCAATAAGAAAGCGAATACGCTGTTGGGGATCGATATCAGTTCGACCTCCGTCAAGCTCCTCGAATTGAGTCGCTCAGGAAGCCGCTACAAGGTAGAGGCTTACGCTGTCGAGCCGCTCCCGCCAAATGCGGTGGTCGAGAAAAACATTGCCGAACTTGAGGGGGTCGGGCAGGCGCTTGCGCGTGTGCTCGCCAAGGCCAAGACCGGTGTGAAATCTGTCGCTGTCGCTGTCGCTGGCTCCGCGGTGATCACCAAGACCATCGAGATGGAATCCGGACTTTCCGATGATGACCTCGAGAATCAGCTGAAGATCGAAGCCGATCAGTACATTCCTTATCCGCTTGAGGAAGTGGCTATCGACTTCGAGGTGCAAGGGGCTTCGCCGCGTAATTCCGAGCGGGTCGAGGTGCTTCTGGCCGCCTGCCGCAAGGAAAACGTAGAAGTTCGTGAGGCAGCCCTGGCCCTGGCCGGGCTGGTCGCCAAGGTGGTCGATGTCGAAGCCTATGCCCTGGAGCGTGCTTATGGTTTGCTCACGGAGCAGCTTGGGAGTGGGCATGACGAGCTGACGGTGGCTGTGGTCGATATTGGTGCAACCATGACCACCCTCAGCGTGCTGCACAATGGCCGGACCATCTACACGCGGGAACAGCTATTCGGTGGCAAACAACTCACCGAGGAAATTCAGCGCCGCTACGGCCTGTCCATGGAGGAGGCCGGTCTCGCGAAAAAACAGGGTGGTCTTCCTGATGACTACGACAGTGAAGTATTGCAGCCGTTCAAAGAAGCGGTAGTGCAGCAAGTTTCTCGCTCCCTGCAGTTTTTCTTTGCTGCAGGCCAGTTCAATGATGTCGATTACATCCTTCTGGCTGGCGGTACAGCTTCCATTCCCGACCTCGACCGCTTGATTCAGCAAAAGATCGGCACGCAAACCCTGGTTGCCAATCCCTTCGCGGACATGGCACTGAGCAGCAGGGTCAATGCTGGAGCGTTGGCCAGTGATGCCCCGGCATTGATGATTGCCTGTGGTCTGGCGATGAGGAGTTTCGATTAATGGCGCGGATTAACCTTCTTCCATGGCGCGAGCAGTTACGCGAGGAGCGCAAACAGCGCTTTCTGGTAACGCTCGCCGGTGTCGTGGTAGTCGCTGCCGGTACGGTGTTCCTTGGTGATCAGTATCTGAGCGGTGCAATCGAGCAGCAAAATTCACGCAACCAGTTCGTGCGCAAAGAAATTGCAGTCCTGGATGCCCGCATCAAGGAAATTAGCGAGCTGAAGACCCGGCGCCAGCAATTGCTGGAGCGGATGAAGATTATTCAGGACTTGCAGGGCAACAGGCCGATCATTGGCCGAGTATTCGACCAGTTGGTGCGGACTTTGCCGGATGGGGTGTATTTCACCAGCGTCAAAATGACAGGCAAGAATATCGCGATTGTAGGGGCGGCCGAGTCGAACAACAGGGTGTCGAATCTGATGCGTAATCTGGATGCGTCCGATTGGCTGGATGCGCCTAACTTGACGCAAGTCAAAGCTACCACCGCAGGTGCCCTGGATCAGGCTAATGTGTTCCAGCTGACGGTTAAGCAAACGCAGCCTGGCGTTGAGCCGAAAGAAGGTGACGAAAAATGAGCCTGGCTGAATCCATCGAAAACATGCGCAAGATTGAACTCAGCAATCTTGATCTGAATAACATCGGTTCATGGCCGGCAGTCATCAAGGGTGTCGTATTTGTTTTGTTTTTCGTGGTGCTGCTGGCGCTTGGTTATAACTTTCACCTGAAGGATTTACAGGCCAGCCTGGAGCGCTCGCAGGGGGAGGAGCAAACCCTCAAGCAGCAATTCTCCAGCAAGGCTTTCCAGGCTGCGAATCTTGAGGCCTATAAGGAACAGATGAAGGAGATGGAGATTTCCTTCGGGACTCTGTTGCGCCAGTTGCCAAGCGATACCGAAGTGCCGGGGCTGCTGGAGGATATTACGCGTACCGGTCTGGGCAGCGGTCTTGAGTTCGAAGAGATCAAGTTGCTTCCCGAAGTGACGCAGCCATTTTATATAGAACTGCCTATTCAGGTAGTGGTGGTGGGTAGTTACCATGACCTGGCGACTTTTGTCAGTGGTGTCGCCAGCCTGCCGCGAATTGTGACCTTGCATGATTTCGAAACTAAACCGGTTAGCACGGAGAGCGCTTCTGTCATTCGAATGAGTGTTATGGCGAAGACATATCGTTATAACGATAAAGGGATGGATAAATGAAGATTCTTCGTTTGGCTGTATCTGTCTGCTTGTTGTCGTTCTTACAGGGGTGTGGCTCGGAGGGCAATTTTTCCGACCTGCAGGCATTCATGGACGAGGTTCGCGCGAGGCCGAAAGGCGCCATCGAGCCTTTGCCAACATTTCAACCTTATGAAGCATTCACCTATGGAGCTTCTTCTCTGCGCAGTCCATTTCAGCCGCCGGTCAAGATCGACGTGGTGCGCCGTCAAAAGGGCTCGCAGGAAATTAAGCCAGATGAAGCACGGGTCAAACAGTTCCTCGAGAGTTTCAATATCGAGGTCTTCGAAATGGTCGGCACACTTGCCAATGCAAACGGTGTGTTTGCTTTGGTGAACGGGGCTGGCGGGGTTCATCGCGTCAAGGTTGGGGATTATTTGGGCCGTAATTACGGCCGCATCCTGGCGATAGATGAAGCCACAATCGAAGTGGTCGAGATTGTTCCAGACGGCGAGGGTGGCTGGCTTGAGCGGCCGCGCAGCCTCTCCCTCAAGGAGCGTTCTTGATGAGCGGAATGATCATGAAAAAAAATAACCGGTCTGCCCAACGGAACCCGAGAATGAATAGCCCCTTATCGCATCTAGGTATCTCTCTATTACTGCTGTTGCTATCGCCAGCATTGTTGGCCGCTGACCTGCAGGGGCTTGATGTTTCTGCCTTGCCGGGCGATCGCGTCGAGTTGAAATTGACATTCGATGAGCCGGTGCTTGCTCCGCGCGGCTATACGATAGAGCAGCCGGCGCGGATTGCCCTGGATTTTCCAGGCGTTTCCAGCAAATTGGGCGCGAAGAATCGAGAGCTGGGTGTGGGTAACGCGCGCAGCGTCACCGTGGTCGAAGCCAAGGATCGAACTCGGTTGATCATCAACCTGACCAGCCTGGCTCCATACAATACGCGCACTGATGGCAACAACCTTTATGTCGTGATTGGCGAGGGGGCATCCGGCTCCGCGTCAGCGCGGCCGGTAACTGCCGCGGCATTTGTCAGTACCGCTGCGCCGACCAAGAGCTACGCTGCACAAGGCAAGGCTATTCGCAATATTGATTTCCAGCGGGGCGAGCAAGGCGAAGGGAATGTTGTGATTACCCTGTCGGATGCTTCGGTAAGCCCTGATATTCAAGAGCAGGGTGGCAAGATTCGTCTGGACTTCGCCAAGACTCAGTTGCCTGAGGCACTACGTGTTCGCCTGGACGTCAAGGACTTTGCTACGCCGGTACAGTTCGTCAGTGCCACGGGCTCGGCTGACAAGGCAAGTATCGTAATCGAGCCGACCGGCTTCTACGATTACCTGGCCTATCAAACCGACAATACACTTACGCTCAGCATCAAACCGTTGACCCAGGACGAAGCTGATACGCGTAAAAGCGAGCGGTTTGCTTACAGTGGTGAGAAGTTGTCCCTGAACTTCCAGGATATCGATGTTCGCTCGGTGTTGCAGTTGATTGCGGACTTCACCGATCTGAACCTGGTGGCCAGTGATACGGTGCAGGGCAACATTACCTTGCGCTTGCAGAATGTGCCTTGGGACCAGGCGCTTGATCTGGTGCTGAAGACCAAGGGCCTGGACAAGCGCAAGGTGGGTAACGTCCTTATGGTTGCACCTGCCGACGAAATTGCGGCTCGTGAGCTGCAAGAGCTGGAGGCGCAAAAGCAGGTGGCGGAACTGGCGCCTCTGCGTAAGGATATAATTCAGCTTAATTATGCCAAGGCTTCAGACATAGCTAAACTCTATGAAGACGGTGCTGCAGGTGGAACTCTTAAAGATGATATGCGGGGGTCTGTCATATTTGACGATAGGACCAATAGTCTGATCGTCACGCTAACTCAGGAGCGCATTGATGAGCTTCGTCGAATTATTACGCAACTAGACATACCGGTTCGTCAGGTGATGGTCGAGGCGCGCATAGTCGAAGCCAATGTCGACTTCGACAAATCGCTGGGTGTCGAGTGGCGTGGGGTGAGTTTGGGCGATAACAACTTTATCGCCGGCGGAACCAATAGTCTGATCAAGGGAACGGATCCTCTCGAGATTCAGGCGGGTACTTTTGTCGATCTGGGCGCCACCGGTAGGAATGTGGGGCTGAACCTCGGCTTCATTACCAACAACACGCTGCTGGACCTTGAATTGTCTGCCATGGAAAAAACCGGCAACGGTGAGGTTATTTCCCAGCCCAAAGTGGTCACCTCGGACAAGGAAACTGCCAAGATTCTCAAGGGCTCAGAGATTCCCTATCAAGAGGCGAGCTCAAGCGGTGCCACCAGCACCTCCTTCAAGCAGGCAGCTCTGTCGCTTGAGGTCACCCCGCAGATTACCCCGGATAACCGCGTTATTATGGAGGTCAAGGTCACCAAGGACGCACCGGACTTCTCCAATGCTGCTGCGAGTAATGGGGTGCCTGCGATCACCAAAAACGAGGTGAATGCCAAGGTGCTGGTGGCTGACGGTGAAACCATCGTGATTGGTGGCGTGTTTACCAATACCCAGAGCAAGTCGGTAGACAAGGTGCCGTTCCTTGGCGATATTCCATACTTGGGATCCCTGTTCAGGCGTGACCTGGTCAAGGATAGCAAGTCGGAGCTGTTGATTTTCCTTACGCCGCGCATCATGAATACTCAGGCTGTAGCGGTAACTCGTTGAAATATATGCAAAATGTTATTCTTGTTGGCCCGATGGGCGCTGGTAAAAGCACCATCGGGCGGTTGCTGGCCAAAGAGTTGCGGTTGCTATTCAAGGACTCCGACAAGGAGATTGAGCAGCGTAGCGGCGCCGATATTCCCTGGATCTTCGATGTCGAGGGTGAACAGGGTTTTCGCGAGCGCGAGCGGGCAGTGATCGCCGAGCTCTGCGAGCTGGACGGTCTGGTGCTGGCCACTGGCGGCGGTGCGGTGCAGCATCCGGACAACCGTGCGGCACTGCGGCGTGGTGGTCGCGTGGTGTACCTGTATGCCTCGGTCGAGCAGCAGCTCGATCGCACTTCGCGTGACCGCAACCGCCCGCTGTTGCGCGCGGCCGACCCGGGCAAGGTGCTCACTGATCTGCTGGCGATTCGCGATCCGCTGTACCGCGAAATTGCCGATGTCATCGTGCAAACCGATGAGCGCCCACCACGGCTGGTTGTGCAGGAAATACTGGAGTGCCTGGAAGAGCTTTCTCCCCGTTAAAGCGTAGGCTGATCTGCGCTATCCTAGAGCCCTTTTGACGTCGGGGGCTCCATGCAAACTCTTCAGGTCGATCTCGCTGAGCGCAGCTATCCCATTTATATCGGTGCCGATCTGTTGCGTCGTGCGGATTTGCTGGCGCCGCACATCATTGGCCGCCAGGTTGCCATCGTCACCAATGAAACAGTCGCACCGCTCTATCTGGATGCCCTCAAGGCTGCCCTTGGCGCGTATGCGGTGACCGCGATTGTCTTGCCGGATGGCGAGGCGTTCAAAACCTGGGAAACGCTGCAGCAAATTTTCGATGGCCTGCTCGGCGCCCGGCATGATCGGCATACGACCGTGATTGCGCTTGGCGGTGGGGTAGTCGGGGATATGGCCGGTTTCGCTGCGGCCTGTTATCAGCGTGGGGTTAATTTCATCCAGATCCCGACCACGTTGCTGTCCCAGGTCGATTCTTCGGTGGGTGGCAAGACCGGGATCAACCACCCGCTCGGAAAAAACATGGTGGGGGCGTTCTATCAGCCGCAAGCCGTCTTGATCGATACGGCCAGCCTGGTCACTTTGCCGGCTCGCGAGTTGTCGGCGGGTCTGGCCGAAGTGATCAAGTATGGTTTGATCTGTGACGAGCCTTTTCTCGCCTGGCTGGAACAGCACATGCCTGCACTGCGGGCGCTCGATCAACAAGCGCTGACTGCAGCGATCGAGCGCTCCTGTGCAGCCAAGGCGCGGATTGTCGGCGCTGATGAACGGGAGGCGGGGCTGCGGGCCACGCTCAACCTGGGGCATACCTTTGGTCATGCCATCGAGACCCAGCAAGGCTATGGTGTTTGGTTGCACGGTGAGGCGGTTGCTGCGGGTACTGTCATGGCGCTGGAAATGTCGCAGCGCCTGGGCTGGATTTCGCGGGCCGAGCGCAATCGAGGCATTCGCCTGTTTCAGGCGGCGGGCTTGCCTGTTGTGCCGCCGCAAGACATGACTGCCGAGCAGTTTCTGGCGCATATGGCGGTTGATAAAAAGGTGCTCGATGGCCAGTTGCGACTGGTGTTATTGCGTCACATCGGCGAGGCGGTGGTGACCGGTGATTTTCCTCGCGAAATTTTGAATGCCACGCTGAGCGTAGATTACGCCGCGCTGGTGGATCAGCTTGACCATTAATGAGTGTCCAATGACCAGTTTGCATGCTGACGAGGCTTTTCTCGATCATTACCAGTTCAGCCACGACCCCTTTGCGGCGCGTGTGCCGGGGTTCAAGTTTTTCCCGGCCCAGCGCAAGCCGGTCTTGGGCCAGTTGCATCACCTGGCGCGTTACAGCCAGTTGCTGCTGCTGGTCTGCGGCCCTCTGGGCAGCGGTAAAACCCTGCTGCGCCAGGCGCTGGTGGCCAGTACCAACAAGCAGGCGGTGCATAGTGTGGTTGTTTCCGCCCAGGGTGCGGCGGATGCGGCGGGCATTCTGCGGCAGGTAGCCCAGGGCTTGCAGGTGCAGCAGGCCGAACCGCAGGCGATTCTGGCGCAGGTTGGCCAGTTGGCCTTGACGGGACAGGACGTCTACTTGCTGGTCGACGATGCGGAGCAGTTGACTGATGCAGCGCTTGCCAGCTTGCTGGCTCTGGCGGCTGGGAGCGGCGAGGGTCGGCCGCATGTATTCCTGTTTGGCGAGCCCGGGTTGATTGCGCGGCTTGAACTGCTGGCTGACGGTGAAGAGTGCTTCCATGCCATCGAGTTGCAGCCCTACAGTGAAGAGGAAACACGTGAGTACCTGGCCCAGCGGTTAGAGGGCGCGGGGCGGGGGCCTGATTTATTATCGGATACGCAGGTCGCGGCCATTCACGAACAGTCCGGGGGCTGGCCGGGGGCGATTAACCAGGTTGCCCGCGACACCTTGATCGAGGCCATGCTGGCACAGCGCGGTGCCGCCAAGCGCTCAGGCTTTGCATTCAACCTGCCGCGCAAGCATCTGTTGGCATTGGCGGTGGTTGGGCTTGGGGTCCTGGCGGCCTGGCTGATGCAGGGCCGTCCGGATGAAGCGCAAGCGATACCTGTCACCACGCAATTGCCCCTGGATCGGGCCGAACCACCAGTTGCCGGGGCGCCTGCTCCTGCTCCTGCTTCCGGCGCCCCGGCAATCGAGTTCGAGGGTGGCAATCAGCCCGTCCCGCTGCCCCTGGTTGGTGAGTCTCAGCCGGTTATGCGCGAGCCTTTGGCTCGCGCTGCTGGCTTGAGCGGGGTTGAGGAGGCCGATGTCGCGGATGTTGCTGGTTCGAGTGTCATTGGTGTGCTGGTGGATGAGCGTGAGGCACCGGTGGCGTCGGTGACCCCGACGCCGGTCGCACCTGTACCTGTACCTGTACCTGTACCTGCGCCGGTTGCGCCAGCCGTACAGCCCGCTGCGGCGGTGGCGCCTGCGTCGAAGCCGGTGGCGGCAGCAACTTCGCCGGCGAAAACTGTGGCAGTCGAGGATTGGTACGCGGCTCAGGCAGGTTCGCGCTATACCCTGCAAATACTCGGTGCGCGCGCAGAGGATAGTGCCCAGGCGTTCGTGCGTGAGTACGGCGCGCAGTACCACTATTTCAAGAAGCAGCATCAGGGGCAGCCGCTGTATGTTGTGACCTATGGTAGTTTTGCCACTCGCGAGGCGGCTCAGGTTGCCTTGAGCGGCTTGCCGGGCAAGGTGCAGGCAGGTAAGCCCTGGCCGCGGACGTTTGCCAGTATAAAGCACGAGATCGCCCAGCTCCGCTAGCGGGCGCTATCTGTCTGGCCGCGCGCCAGCCTCGGGTTGGGCTGTACCTGATGACCTGCAAGTCGGTAGCATGACTGCCTGGTCTGTTCCTTCGTTTTCGCGACATATGCTTGCTGTGGGTCGTCACGTCGATTTGTGACGGCCTTGGTGGGTATGTACAATGACCTCCGTTTTGCCTGCGCAAAGCTGGCGTTATGCCCTGCGCGCACGGTAAGTATTTGAATTAGAACGCAATTTGCCTTTTTGAGAGGCAGCCTGGTGAGAGTCCCTATGAAAGCAGGTTTGTACCGTCCTGATGAGTTCAAGGATAACTGTGGCTTCGGCCTGATCGCCCATATGCAGGGCGAGGCCAGCCATCACCTGCTGCAGACCGCTATCGAAGCGCTGACATGCATGACCCACCGCGGCGGGATCAACGCCGACGGCAAGACCGGGGACGGCTGCGGTCTGTTGATTCAGAAGCCCGATGCCTTTCTGCGCGCCGTGGCCCAGCAGCACTTCGCAGCCGAGCTGCCGAAGCAGTACGCCGTGGGCATGGTGTTCTTCAACCAGGACCCGGTCAAAGCCGAGGCTGCGCGCGAGAACATGAATCGGGAGATTCTGGCGGCCGGTTTGAACCTGGTTGGCTGGCGCAAGGTGCCGATCGACACCAGCGTGCTCGGTCGTCTGGCGCTTGATCGCCTGCCGCAGATCGAACAGGTCTTCATCGGTGGCGATGAGCTCAGCGATCAGGAGTTCGCGATCAAGTTGTTCAGTGCCCGCCGCCGTTCATCGGTGAGCAATGCGGCGGACAGCGATCACTACATCTGCAGCTTTTCGCACAAGACCATCATCTACAAAGGCCTGATGATGCCGGCCGACCTGCAGCAGTTCTACCCGGACCTGGGTGACGAGCGCCTGCAGACCGCTATCTGCGTATTCCACCAGCGCTTCTCCACCAACACGCTGCCGAAGTGGCCGCTGGCGCAACCGTTCCGTTTCCTTGCCCACAACGGCGAGATCAACACCATCACCGGTAACCGCAACTGGGCCCAGGCGCGGCGCAGCAAGTTCAGCAATGACCAGATCTTCGATCTGGAAGAGCTTGGCCCGCTGGTCAACCGTGTTGGTTCCGACTCATCGAGCATGGACAATATGCTCGAGCTGATGGTCACCGGCGGCATCGACCTGTTCCGCGGCGTGCGCATGATCATTCCGCCAGCCTGGCAGAACGTCGAAACCATGGACGCCGACCTGCGCGCGTTCTATGAGTACAACTCCATGCACATGGAGCCATGGGACGGTCCGGCTGGAGTGGTGCTGACCGACGGCCGCTATGCCGTCTGCCTGCTCGACCGAAACGGCCTGCGCCCGGCGCGCTGGGTCACCACCACCAATGGCTACATTACCCTGGCTTCGGAAATCGGCGTGTGGGACTACCAGCCCGAAGACGTGATCGCCAAGGGTCGCGTCGGTCCGGGACAGATCCTGGCCGTGGATACCGAAACCGGTCAGGTGCTCGGTACCGACGACATCGACAACCGTCTGAAGTCGCGCCACCCCTACAAGCAGTGGTTGCGCAAGAACGCCTTGCGTATCCAGGCGACCATGGAAGACAACGACCATGGTTCGGCGTTCTATGACGTCGATCAGCTCAAGCAGTACATGAAGATGTACCAGGTCACCTTCGAGGAGCGTGATCAGGTGCTGCGTCCGTTGGCCGAACAGGGTCAGGAAGCGGTCGGCTCGATGGGCGACGACACGCCTATGGCTGTGCTGTCGCAGCGTGTGCGCTCGCCGTTCGATTATTTCCGCCAGCAATTTGCCCAGGTTACCAACCCGCCGATCGATCCGCTGCGTGAAGCCATCGTCATGTCGCTGGAGATCTGCCTCGGTGCCGAGCGCAACATCTTCCAGGAGTCGCCGGAGCACGCCACCCGCGTGATCCTCAGCTCGCCGGTCATCTCCCCGGCCAAATGGCGCACTCTGATGACCCTGGAGCGTCCGGGTTTCGAGCGTCAGCTGATCGACATGAACTACGACGAGTCGCTCGGTCTTGAAGCGGCGGTGAGCAACATGGCCGATCAGGCCGAGGAAGCGGTACGCTCCGGCAAGGTGTTGCTGGTCCTGACCGACCGTCACATCGGCCCCGGCAAGCTGCCGGCCCATGCCGCGCTGGTGACCGGTGCCGTGCACCATCGCCTGACCGAGAAGGGCCTGCGTTGCGACTGCAACATCCTGGTCGAGACCGCTACCGCGCGTGACCCGCATCACTATGCGGTGCTGCTCGGCTTCGGCGCCTCGGCGGTCTATCCGTTCCTGGCCTATGAAGTGTTGGGCGACCTGATCCGTACCGGCGAAGTGCTGGGCGATCTCTACGAGGTGTTCAAGTACTACCGCAAGGGCATTTCCAAGGGGCTGCTGAAGATCCTGTCGAAGATGGGCATCTCCACCGTCGCCTCCTACCGCGGTGCACAGTTGTTCGAAGCGGTCGGCCTGGCCGATGAAGTCACCGACCTGTGCTTCCGTGGTGTGGCCAGCCGGATCAAGGGCGCACGCTTCGTCGATCTCGAAGCCGAGCAGAAATTGCTCGCGGCCGAGGCCTGGAACAAGCGCAAGCCGATCCAGCAGGGCGGCCTGCTCAAGTTCGTCCATGGCGGCGAATACCATGCCTACAACCCGGATGTGGTGAGCACCCTGCAAGTCGCCGTGCAGCAGGGCAGTTACGAGAAATACAAGGAATACAGCGCCCTGGTGGACACCCGCCCGGTGTCGATGATCCGCGATCTGCTGCAGCTGAAACTGGCCGAGCAGCCGTTGAGTCTCGATCAGGTCGAGCCGCTGGAAACCATCTTCAAGCGCTTCGACTCCGCCGGTATTTCCCTCGGCGCGCTGTCGCCCGAGGCGCATGAGGCGATTGCCGAGGCGATGAACCGCCTGGGCGCGCGCTCCAACTCCGGCGAAGGCGGCGAAGATCCGGCCCGCTATGGCACGGTGCGCAGCTCGAAGATCAAGCAGGTAGCCACCGGCCGTTTCGGCGTGACTCCGGAATACCTGGTCAACGCAGAAGTGCTGCAGATCAAGGTGGCCCAGGGCGCCAAGCCCGGCGAGGGTGGTCAGCTGCCGGGTGGCAAGGTCAACGGCCTGATCGCTCGCCTGCGCTACGCCGTGCCCGGTGTGACCCTGATCTCGCCGCCGCCGCACCACGACATCTACTCGATCGAAGACCTGGCGCAGCTGATCTATGACCTCAAGCAGGTCAACCCGGCCGCGCTGGTCTCGGTCAAGCTGGTGGCGGAAGCCGGCGTGGGCACCATCGCGGCCGGCGTGGCCAAGGCCTATGCCGACCTGATCACCATCTCCGGTTACGACGGTGGCACCGGTGCATCGCCACTGAGTTCGATCCGCTACGCCGGCGCGCCTTGGGAACTGGGCCTGGCGGAAACCCACCAGACCCTGCGCGGCAACGACTTGCGCGGCAAGGTGCGGGTGCAGACCGACGGTGGCCTGAAGACTGGTTTGGATGTGGTCAAGGCGGCCATCCTCGGCGCCGAGAGCTTCGGCTTCGGCACCGCGCCGATGATCGCCCTGGGCTGCAAGTACCTGCGCATCTGTCACCTGAACAACTGCGCCACCGGCGTCGCCACGCAAAACGACAAGCTGCGCAAGGATCACTTCATCGGCACCGTCGAGATGGTGATGAACTTCTTCACCTATGTCGCCGAAGAGACCCGCGAGTGGCTGGCCAAACTCGGCGTGCGCAGCCTCGAAGAGCTGATCGGGCGTACCGATCTGTTGGAGATTCTGCCCGGCGAGACCGCCAAGCAGAATCACCTGGACCTGAGCCCGTTGCTGGGTAGCGATCAGATCCCGGCCGACAAGCCGCAGTTCTGTCAGGTCGACAGGAATCCGCCGTTCGACCAGGGTCTGTTGGCCGAGAAGATGGTCGAGCTGGCCAAGCCGGCAATCGATGCCGCCAGCGGTGGCGAGTTCGCCCTGGATATCTGCAACTGCGACCGGTCCATCGGTGCCCGCGTATCCGGCGAAATCGCCCGTGTGCACGGCAACCAGGGCATGGCCAAGGCGCCAATCACCTTCCGCTTCAAGGGTACTGCGGGGCAGAGCTTCGGCGTGTGGAACGCCGGTGGCCTGAACCTGTACCTGGAAGGGGATGCCAACGACTACGTCGGCAAGGGCATGACGGCCGGCAAGCTGGTGATCGTGCCGCCGAAGGGCAGCCCGTTCAAGACCCAGGACAGCGCCATCATCGGCAACACCTGCCTGTACGGCGCCACCGGCGGCAAGCTGTACGCCGCCGGCACCGCGGGCGAGCGGTTCGCCGTGCGCAACTCCGGCGCGCATGCCGTGGTCGAGGGCACCGGCGATCACTGCTGCGAGTATATGACCGGCGGTTTCGTCTGCGTGCTGGGCAAGACCGGTTATAACTTCGGTTCCGGCATGACCGGCGGCTTCGCCTATGTCCTCGACCAGGACAACAGCTTCTACGACAAGGTCAACCATGAACTGGTTGAGATCCAGCGGATCAACAACGAATCGATGGAGGCCTATCGCAGCCATCTGCAGCGTGTGCTCGCCGAGTATGTGCAGGAGACCGCCAGCGAATGGGGGAGCAACCTGCTGGAAAACCTCGACGATTACCTGCGCAAGTTCTGGTTGGTCAAACCCAAGGCCGCGAGCCTGAAGTCGCTGCTCTCCAGCACCCGCGCCAACCCGCAGTAACGCAGTTTCAAGCTGCACGCCCGGCGCTATGAGTAGCACCAGGCGTGCAGCTAACATGATGAGTCTTGCAGCTTGCAACCTGTAGCTTGCAGCTGCTGTAAAGAGGTTTGCTATGACTGAACGTCTGAATAACGACTTCCAGTTCATCGATGTCGGGCGCAATGACCCGAAGAAGAAGCTGTTGCGTCAGCGCAAGAAGGAATTTGTCGAGATCTACGACAACTTCAAGCCGGCTCAGGCCTGCGAGCAGGCCCACCGTTGCCTGGGCTGTGGCAACCCCTATTGCGAGTGGAAGTGCCCGGTGCACAACTACATCCCCAATTGGCTGAAACTGGTGTCCGAGGGCAACATCCTCGCCGCCGCCGAGTTGTCGCACCAGACCAACACCTTGCCGGAAGTCTGCGGTCGCGTGTGTCCGCAGGATCGGCTGTGCGAGGGGGCTTGCACCCTCAACGACGGTTTTGGCGCGGTGACCATCGGTTCGGTGGAGAAGTACATCACCGATACCGCATTTGCCATGGGCTGGCGTCCGGACATGTCGGGTGTGGTGCCGACCGGCAAGCGCGTCGCCGTGATCGGCGCCGGTCCGGCGGGCCTGGGCTGCGCCGACGTATTGGCGCGCAACGGGGTGACCCCGGTGGTGTTCGACAAGAACCCGGAAATCGGTGGCTTGCTGACCTTCGGTATTCCCGAGTTCAAGCTGGAAAAGACCGTGCTGAGCCATCGCCGCGAAGTCTTTACCGGCATGGGCATCGAGTTCCGTCTGAATACCGAGATCGGTAAGGACGTGACCATGGAGGCCCTGCTCGCCGAGTACGATGCGGTGTTCATGGGCATGGGCACCTACACCTACATGAAGGGCGGCTTCCCCGGCGAGGACCTGCCTGGCGTGTACGACGCCCTGGATTTCCTGGTTGCCAACGTCAACCGTAACCTCGGCTTCGAGAAGAATGCCGAGGACTTCATCGACACCAAGGGCAAGCGCATCGTCGTGCTCGGCGGCGGCGACACCGCCATGGACTGCAACCGCACCGCGATCCGCCAGGGCGCCAAGAACGTGACCTGCGCCTATCGCCGTGACGAAGAAAACATGCCGGGTTCGCGCAAGGAAGTGAAGAACGCCAAGGAAGAGGGGGTTAAATTCCTCTTCAACCGCCAGCCGATCGCCATCGTTGGCGAGGACCGGGTCGAAGGCGTCAAGGTGGTCGAAACCCGTCTCGGCGAGCCGGATGCCCGTGGTCGCCGCAGCCCCGAGCCGATTCCCGGTTCCGAGGAAATTATCCCGGCCGACGCCGTGCTGATCGCCTTCGGCTTCCGCCCGAGCCCGGCGCCCTGGTTCGAGCAGTTCACCATTGCGACCGACAGTCAGGGTCGCGTAGTGGCTCCCGAGCAGAGCCAGTTCAAACACCAGACCAGCAACCCGAAGATCTTCGCCGGTGGCGACATGGTGCGTGGTTCCGACCTGGTGGTGACGGCGATCTTCGAGGGGCGTAACGCCGCCGAAGGCATTCTCGATTACCTCGGCGTCTAAGCTACTGCGCTGGGCCATGCGGCGTTGAAAACAGGCTCGCCTGACCTTTGCTCGTGACGCTTAGAAAATGAACGTTTGGCGAGACAAATCGTCGCAATGGACAAAAGGCACGGCACCCGCCGTGCCTTTTGTTTTGCGGTCTGCGAAAATGCCCGCACTTTTATGCCGACGACTTATTGCTCAGGAATTGCCATGACCGCCCTGAAGAACGACCGTTTCCTGCGTGCTCTGCTCAAGCAGCCCGTCGACGTCACCCCGGTGTGGATGATGCGTCAGGCCGGCCGTTATCTGCCGGAGTACCGTGCCAGCCGGGCCAAGGCCGGTGATTTCATGAAGCTGATGATGAACCCCGAGTTCGCCTGTGAAGTCACCCTGCAGCCGCTGGATCGCTACCCGCAACTGGACGCGGCGATTCTGTTCTCCGACATCCTGACCATCCCCCATGCCATGGGCCAGGGCCTGTACTTCGAGACGGGCGAAGGCCCGCGCTTCAAGAAAGTGATCAGCACTGCTGCCGATGTCGAGGCGCTGCCGATCCCCGACCCGGAACAAGACCTCGGCTACGTGATGGACGCCGTGCGCACCATCCGCCGCGAGCTGAACGGCCGTGTACCGTTGATCGGCTTCTCCGGCAGCCCCTGGACCCTGGCCACCTATATGGTCGAAGGCGGCTCGTCGAAGGACTTCCGCAAGTCCAAGGCGATGCTCTATGACAATCCGCAGGCCATGCATGCGCTGCTCGACAAGCTGACGCAGTCGGTCATCGGCTACCTCAACGGACAGATCCTGGCCGGTGCCCAGGCCGTACAGATTTTCGACACCTGGGGCGGCAACCTGTCGTCGGCGGCTTATCAGGAGTTCTCCCTGGCCTATATGCAGAAGATCGTCGACGGCCTGATCCGCGAGCATGATGGGCGCAAGGTGCCGGTGATCCTGTTCACCAAGAACGGCGGCATGTGGCTGGAGTCCATGGCGGCGACGGGCGCCGATGCCCTCGGCCTGGACTGGAGCTGTGACATCGGTGAGGCGCGTCGCCGCGTCGGTGGCCAGGTGGCCCTGCAAGGCAATATGGATCCGACCGTGCTCTATGCCCAACCGGCGGCCATTCGCGCCGAAGTGGCGCGCATCCTCGCCAGCTACGGCCAGGGCTCGGGGCATGTATTCAACCTCGGTCACGGCATCACCCCGGAGGTCGATCCGGCCCATGCCGGCGCCTTCCTCGAAGCGGTGCATGAGCTGTCGGCGCAGTACCACGGCTAGGCATCGACTCAGCCACACAAAAAAGGCCGCTCTAAGCGGCCTTTTTTACTGCAACAGACGCTACGGCTGGCGCAGTCCGCGCACCACCTGGACCAGGGCCTGCTGCTGCTCGAGGTTGAGCTTGCTGGCATAGCCCGACATCATCCGTGCGCCATTGCGGATTGCCGCGAGAATCTGAGCGTCCGAGGTGTGTTCCTGCCATTTGGCGTCGCCCAGGTCCTGGGCGAACAACAGCCGTCCGCGCATGTTGCTGGCGCGGCCATCGTCACCGTGGCATTTGGCGCAGTGCTGCTGGTACAGGGCCGGCCCGTCGACCTGGGCCTGGGCGGGGGCGGTGGCGAGGAGTGCGAGGCTGGCGAGCAGGCCGGCGCGGGCGATTCTATTGCACATTGGCGATGTTCCCCTTGAGGGCGACCCCCGCAATGAAGGTGCCGGCGTGGCATTCATAGTTCTGCGGGTCGCGGAACTCGTTGCGTTTGTAGTAGCTGACAATGTCGACCACGGCATTGGCCCCGGCGGTCTTGGCCGCATTCTGCAGGCTGATCAGCGCCGATTGCAGGACCCAGGTGCAGGCTTGCTGATCGCTCTTGTTGAAGGCATTGGTCTTCTTGTTGGTGACCGCGTTATTCAGCCGGCCGACCTTGCCGGGCAGCTCTTCGCCGGCCAGATAGAACTTCACGCTGCCGTCCAGGCGTCCGGCCTGGATCGCCTGCGCGACGACGGCAGCGAAGTCCAGGTGCAGCGTGGTGTCGCGCGCCTCGCTGATGGCGGGGATGGCCGCAAGCAGGAGGGCGGTTGCGGTCCAGGTTTTCAGTTGCATGGTCGTCTCCTTGACGGTGCCTTGGTGTTGGGCTCGGCGCCCCGTGCGCTCGGGCATGGATACGCTAGCTGCGCGGCCAGCGGCGGAAGATCAGCGAGGTGTTGACCCCACCGAAGGCGAAGTTGTTGTTCATCACGTAGTGGTTGCTCATGCTACGGAACTCGCCGCGCAGGTAGTCGAGTTCGCCGCAGGCTGGGTCGATATCGTCGAGGTTGAGGGTCGGCACGTAGCTGTCGCGGTTCATCATCTCGATGCTGAACCAGGATTCCAGCGCACCACAGGCGCCGAGGGTATGGCCGAGGAAGCTCTTCTGCGAGCTGATCGGCATCTGCGCGCCGAACAGGCTACTGGTGGCCAGGGACTCGGCGATGTCGCCCTGCTCGGTAGCGGTACCGTGGCCATTGACGTAGCCGATCGCCGCGGGCTCCAGGTTGGCGTCTGCCAGGGCCAGTTGCATGGCGCCACGCATGGTCACCAGTTCCGGCTTGGTGGCGTGCTGGCCGTCGGCATTGCTGCCGAAGCCGACGATCTCGGCGTGGATGTGGGCGCCGCGTGCCAATGCGTGCTCAAGTTCTTCCAGCACCAGCATGCCGGCGCCTTCGCCGATCACCAGGCCGTCGCGACCACTGTCGTAGGGGCGCGGCGAGCGCTGTGGGGTGTCGTTCTTCAGGCTGGTGGCGTAGAGCGCATCGAACACCATGGCTTCGGTCGGGCAGAGTTCCTCGGCGCCACCGGCGAGCATCAGCGGCAAGCGGCCGAACTTGATCGCCTCGTAGGCGTAGCCGATGCCCTGGCTGCCACTGGTGCAGGCGCTGGACGTCGGGATCAGGCGGCCCTTGAGGCCGAAGAAGATGCTGATATTGGCCGCCGTGGTGTGCGGCATCATGCGCACGTAGGAGTTGGCGTTGAGGCCATCGGCCACCGAGTTGAGCAGCATGTTGCCGAAGGCCTTGATCTCCTCGGTGCTGCCGGTGGAGGAGCCGCAGGCCACGCCCATGCGGCCATCGGTGATCGACTCGTCGCCGAGCAGGCCGGCATCGTCCAGCGCCTGCTCCGCCGCCCGGACTGCCAGCTTGGCCACCCGGCCCATGCTGCGCAGCTGCTTGCGGGTCCAGTGTTTGGGCACCGCAAAGTCATCGACCGGCCCGCCGAGGCGGGTATTCAGTTCAGTGAAGCGATCCCACTCGTGCATATAGCGGATGCCGCTCTTGCCGGCCCGCAAGTTCGCCTCGATGCTCGCCCAGTCGCTGCCCAGCGAGGTGATGCCGGCCATGCCGGTGACTACGACTCGTTTCATCAACACAACCCACCGTTTACCGAGAGGACCTGACGGGTAATGTAGGCCGCCTCCTCGGACATCAGAAAATTCACCGCCCCGGCCACTTCTGCCGGGGTACCCATGCGCGCGGCGGGGATCATCTTGAGGATGTCCTCCAGCGGCAGGTTGTCGTCGAGCATCTCGGTGTCGATCAGGCCCGGCGCCACGCAGTTGACCGTGATCCTGCGTTTGCCCAGCTCGATGGCCAGGGCCTTGGCCGCGCCTATGACGCCGGCCTTGGAGGCGCTGTAATTGACCTGGCCGCGGTTGCCGATCAGTCCGGACACCGAGGTGATGCAGACGATACGGCCCGGCTGGCGCCGACGGATCATCGGCATGGTGAGCGGATGCAGGACGTTGTAGAAACCGTCGAGATTGGTGCGCAGCACCTGATCCCAGTCGTCTTCGCTCAGCGCCGGAAAGGCGCCGTCGCGGGTCAGGCCGGCGTTGCACACCACCCCGTAGTAGGCGCCGTGCTGCTCCACATCGGCTTCGAGTACGGCCCGGCAGGCGGCACGCTCGGCGACGTCGAACTGGAGGATGCGCGCCTGGCGGCCGAGCGCCTGGATCTGCGCTTGCACCGCCTCGGCCTCATCGCGGCGCGCGCGGCAGTGCAGGACGATATCGAAGCCGGCCTGGGCCAGGCGCAGGGCGATGGCGCGACCGATGCCGCGGCTGGAACCGGTGACCAGAATTGGATCAGTCATGGCGTGGCTTCCTCGGGTTGTTCTTGCAGGTAGCTGGTCACCTGCGGGGGGCAGAAGACGTTGAGGCGCGCCTGGGCATGGATGCCCGGGCCGCGCAGGTGGCATTCGAATACGCCCATGCCGTTGTCGTCCTGCAGCGAGCGCTGCGCCTGGATATGCAGTTCGCTGCCGGCGGGGAAACGCTCGACGTTGCATTGGAAATTGCGCGTGCCGAGGAGGAAGCCCAGCGCCACCGGCACGCCGGCCTGGCGTGCCTGGCAGCCGGCGTAGGCGGCCACGCTTTGCGCCATCAGCTCGATTCCGACCCAGGCCGGCAGGCTGCCGTCGGCCTGGTTGAACAGGCCGCCGGGGCGCACGCTCAGGCGGGTTTCGACATCGTCTTCGGCGAAGCGCAGCACTTCGTCGAGCAGGATCATGTCGCCGGCATGCGGCAGTAATTCGGCGATGGGCCACAGGCTCATGGCAGGGCTCCGAGAATCAGCGAGAGGTTGCTGCCGCCAAAGGCAAACGAATTGCTCATCAGCCGCTGCGGGCGTCTGCCGAGCGTGGCCTGCATCTCGACCAGTTGCAGGCGCGGCAGTTGCGGATCGGCCTGGCCGTCCCACAGCTGGGGCGGTAGGCGTTGATCGCGGTTGTAGGTGCTCAGGGTCAGCCAGCAGAACGCCGCCTCCAGCGCGCCGGCTGCGCCCAGGGTGTGGCCGCTCAGCGGCTTGGTCGAGGAACAGGGCACGCCTTGGGGGAACACGGCCTGCACCGCCAGGCTTTCCATCGCGTCGTTGTGCTGGGTGGCGGTGCCGTGCAGGTTCAGGTAGTCGATCTCCTCGGCGGCCAGGCCTGCGGCGGCCAGGGCTTTGCGCATCGCCTGCTGGGCGCCGAGGCCCTGGGGCTCGGGCGCGGAGATGTGGTAGGCATCCGAGCTGGCGCCGCCGCCGAGCAGGGCGATCGGCGCGCCTGCAGCTGCCGCCTCGCCGTGGCTCTGCGGCGCTCTGCTCATGACAAACAACGCCGCCGCTTCGCCGATATTGATGCCCCGGCGATTCACCGAGAACGGATTGCAACGTTCGCCAGCCACCGCTTCCAGCGCGCTGAAACCGTTCAGGGTCAGGCGACACAGGCTGTCCACCCCGCCGCAGAGCACGGCATCGCAGATACCCTGTTGCAGCAGGCGCTGGGCGCTGAGCAGGGCGCGGGCGCTGGAGGTGCAGGCGGTGGACAGGCAGTAGGCCGGGCCGCTCAGGCCGAGCCACTCGGCGAGAAAGATGGCCGGGGCGGCGATCTCCTGTTGGGCATAGCAGTAGTCCGCCGGCAGTGCGCCGTCGTGGACAAACTGGGCAATGCCCTGACTGGCCTCGTGAATGCCCGAGGTACTGGTGCCGAGCACCACGCCGACGCGTGCGGCCCCGTGCTCGGCGATGGCGGCGCGGATCTGCGGCTCGATCTGCAGCGCGGCGGCCAGCAGCAACTGATTGTTGCGGCTCAACGAGGCCTGCATGCCGTCCGGCATTGGCGGTAGCGCGCTACTCACCGCGCCGACCGTCAGGCTGCGGTCGCTGACCCAGCCGTCCTGCGCGCGCATGCCGCTGCTGTCGCCGGCGAACAAGGCATCGGCGACAGCCTGCTTGCCCTGGCCGAGGGCGCAGATCAGCCCGAGGGCGTTGAGGTAGCCGGGCATCAGGGAATCTCCTGGTCGGAGAGCACGTGGACCCGGTAACTCAGGTCGTGTGCGTGGTTCAGGGTGAAATCCAGGGGCGAACGGTAGCTGATTAGCCAGTCGGGGGTAAGCCGGCGCTGACCATCGGCAAGCGCTTGCCAGCTTGCGGGCGCGAAGCTGCTGGCCAAGGCCTCGGTGGGGGTCAGGGCAAACAGCAGGGCGGCGAACAGCTCGAGGGCTTCGCCATTTGGCGGCAGCAGGCCGTCGGCCCGCCAGGCGCCGTCCTGGAACCGTTGGCGCGCCAGGGGCACGCCGAGCGGATCGATCAGCGACCAGCGCAGGGCGGGTCCCTCGGCCTGCACCACCAACCACCAGAATTGTTGCTCGCCGGCCTGCTCGCGCTGGATTTGCAGGGTCGCCGGCAGTGGCGTGGCGAGTATTGGCGGGCCCAAGGGTAGCGGCGTGCGCGCCGCGCAGGCCGTCAGTAGCAGGCCGATACCGAGGAGTACTAGACGCTTCATGGCCGGGGTTGCTCCAGTGGCTTGCGGGCAGCCAGGTTGACCAGGGTTTCGTCACGCTGGCCGCGCGGTTTGGGCCGGCGCAGGCCCCAGCGCTCGAGCAGGCCGAAGTCGGTGGCGCGGCTCCACCACAGGTAGGGGTAAGAGACGTTGCGCTCGGCAAACACGAAGCCCTGATCGCGCAGCATATCGAGGTATTGCGCGGCGCTTTTTTGCACCTGCATCGGATGGCGGAACAGCCAGCGGATCACCCAGGTGTCGATATAGAACCTGGTCGACTCGGCGAACAGCAGCAGGCCGCCGGGCTTGAGCACGCGCCAGAATTCGGCGAGGGCTTGTTGCTGCTCGACCAGGTGGTGGAAGGTCTGGTGGCAAAAGAGCATATCCACGCTGGCATCGTCCAGCTGGATCGCCGCGCAGTCGCTGGCAAGCAGGTGCACGGACAGGCCCTGGCGCTCGGCTTCCTTGGCCGAGCAGGCGAGGCTGTGCGGATCGGCATCCAGGCCGATCAGCTGCGCAGGGGCGAACGCCTCCTGCAGCAGGCGGAAGGATTTGCCCTGGCCGCAACCGGCATCCAGCAGCACCGCGGCGCTGGGCAGTGGCGCGTCGATCAGACCCTTGAGGTCAGCGACCGCCACGCGCAGTACGTGCTGCTCCCAGACCCGGCTCTGCAGGAACCAGAAACCGAAGGCGGTTTCTTCAACGTAATGACTGGCGGGGTTGTTCATCGATGTCCTTATCAGTTGCTGGCACAGAGTTCGGCGAGTACGCGCAGGCGGCGTTTGGGCTCGGCGACATAGGGGTTCTTCTCGTCCCAGGCATAGCCGGCGAGGATCGAACAGATCATGCGGCGAATCTCCACTGACGCGTGCGGGAAATGAATCACGTCCTGGAAGGAGCCGTCGTACCAGCCCTCGACGTAGACCCGGAAGGTGTCGATGCCGCGTTTGAGCGGGACGGCAAAGTCTTCTTCCCAGTCCACCGCCTCGCCGCTCAACTGGCGGTGCAGCAGGCCAGCAGCCATGCTCGCCGAGCGCATGGCGATGGTCACCCCGGAGGAGAACACCGGATCGAGGAATTCCGCGGCGTTGCCGAGCAGGGCGAAGCCCGGCCCATGCAGGCGTTTGACGTTGGCCGAGTAGCCGCCGAGGGCGCGGACCGGGGTATCCCAGACGGCGTTGGCCAGTATGCGGTTGAGGCTGGGGGTTTCTGCCACGAATTGCTTGAGGCAGGCATCCAGGTCGTCTGGCCGGTCGGCATAGCGGCTGGCCGCGGCGACCACTCCGACCGAGCAGCGGCCGTTGCTGAAGGGGATGGTCCAGAACCACACATCCTGCATGGCGGGATGGGTGGTGATGAGGATCTTCTCGCGGTCGAAGCCGCTGTCGGCACTGCGGTCCTCGACATGGGTGAACAGCGCCCGACGTACCGGGAAGCTCGAGGGGATGTCGAGGTCGAGCAGGCGTGGCAGCACGCGGCCGTAACCGCTGGCGTCGAGGACGAAGGTGCACTCCACCTGATAGTCGTGGCCGTCGGCCAGGCGCCGTACCGACAGGCGCGGGCAGGCGCCGCTGAAGTCGGCGGCGACTATTTCTTCCTCGTAGCGGATCTCCACGCCCTGCAGCTCGGCCTGATCGGCCAGCAGCTTGTCGAAATCGGCGCGTTGCACCTGATAGGTCGAACTCTTGCCCGGGGTGAAGCCGTCGCGGAAGTCGAAGTCGTTGTAGCGCTCGCCCCAGGCGAAGGCTGCGCCATGCTTGGTCTGGAAGCCGGCCGCCTGCACCGCCTCGAGCATCCCGGCCTCCTCGAGGAAGTCCAGGCAGTGCGACAGCAGGCTCTCGCCGATCGAGAAGCGTGGGAAGCGCTGGCGCTCCAGCACCAGCACGTCATGGCCGTTGCGCCTGAGCAGGGCACTGGCGATGGCGCCAGAGGGACCGGCGCCGATAACCAGGATCTGGCGTTTTTCGACTTCAACTGACTTCATAGGGGGCTGCGTGCCTCGTTAGCGGCGGTGGTGTTGCGAGTGGGGGTGGCCCAAGGAGACAGCAGGAAGCAGAAGAACAGGCCGAGGCTGATGGCCAGGCCGAAGTTGGCGATGGCCGGGGTCTGGCTGAGCAACAGCAGGCCGAAGGACAGCCAGCTGGTCAGGCCCGCGAGCAGGGTGCCGAGCAGGCTCACCGCCTGGCCGCCGATGTTTTCGCGCATCAGGATCGCGTAGTCGACGCCGATGGCGCTGATCAACAACAGGCCGAACAGGCTGAACAGGGTCAGCGGTTGGCCCAGCCAGCCGAGGCAGGCCAGTGCCGTCAGGGCGGCCAGCAGGGGCAGGCAGACGATGCGCAGGGCGCCGCCGAAACCGAACGGCAGGCACAGCAACAGCACAATGGCCGCACAGGACAGCAGTTTGAGCTGCGCCGCGCTCAGTTGCGTGGCACTGAACAGGCTGTTCAGCTCGCCAAGCCGGTCCACCAGTTGCACGCCGTCGAGCCCGCTGGCGATGCCGTGCAGCGCCGCCGTATCGTTCAGGCCTTGCAGGCTCACAATGCCAGCCACACCAGCGGCACTGTGGCCGAGCCAGAGCGGTCGCCAGGCTTCGCCGAGCGGCCCGGCGAGGGCTTGTTCGAGACGCGGTTGGTCGCTGTTGAGCAGTTGCGCGAGTTCCGTGTTCAGGGCCGCCTCGGGGATGCCGGCGGCCAGCAGCGGCTGCCAGTGTTGCGGCAAGTCTTGCAGCGCCTCGCGCAGTGGCTGCAACTGGCTGGCCGGGGCGACCAGTTGACTGAGGGCGCGGTAACCGAGCAGGGTGCCGTCGGCCACGGCGCCATCCAGCTGCACGCTCAGGGCTGCCTGGCGCTGGAGGAGCTGCTGCTCATCGGCGGCGCGCACCAGAAAGAACTGGCTGGTGGGCTGTTGCCCGGTCAGCTCGGCGATCCGCTGGGCGTCATCGAGCAGTTGCGGTTCTGCGCCCAGCCACTGACGCAGATCGTTCTGCGTCTGCAGTTGCAGCAGGCCGGCGGCGCAGAACAGCAAGAGCACTGCCAGCAGTTTCCAGTTGCCGGTGCGGGCGAGCAGGCGCGCGCGCGCGGCGAGCAGCTTTTCGCTAAGGCGCAGCAGCCCGGGGGCGGGTTGCAGTTGCAGGCCGTCGAGCCAGGCCGGCAACAGGCACACCGCACACAGGTAGGCGGCGATCAGCCCGGCGGCGGAGAACACGGCGATTTGGGTCAGTACCGGGAACGGGGTGAAGCCCAGCGCCAGGTAGCCGATCAGGTTGGTGCCCAGGCTCAGGCTGAGGCCGGGCAGGGTGGCCGCCAGGACGGGCCAGCTGTGCCAGTTGCCCTGATCGCGCACACCGCCCCAGCTTTTACTCAGGTAATGCTGCGGATAGTCGGCGGCCACGCCGATCAGGCTGGCGCCGAGTACCAGGGTCAGTGCGTTGATCTGGCCGAACACCAGCACGCAGGCGGCGCAGCCGGCCAGCAGCGCCACGCCGATGGGCAACAGGCTGACCAGCACGCGCAGGCGGCGGTAGCTGAGCAGCAACAGCAGAAGGATGCCGAGGATCGCGGTGCCACCGATCCAGCTGATTTCGCGGCTCGCCTTGGCCTGGCCGGCGGCGGCATAGAGCAGGCCGCTGGCGGCGAGCAGCTGGCCGCCCTCGGCGGTCACCAGGGTACGCGCGCTGGCCACCTGCGCGGCGATCGCGGGCGGTGCCTGCAGGTCGAATGAGTCGCCCTGGATGCGCGCGCGCAGCAGCGCCCAGGTCAGGCCCTGGTCTTCGACCAGCAGCGCGCCGCTGGCGAGGTCGGTCTGGACCCGCTGATGCGGGTTGAGCGCCTGCTGCGCACGGGCGCCCAGGCCCAGCCAGTCTTGCTCGATGGGCAGCAGGCTGAAGCCGGCGAAGGTGTCGAACAGCTGGGCGGCGCGTTGCTGGATAAAGCTGTCGGGCTGCTCGATCAGCAGTTGCCGGTCTGCTCGTGGCATCAGGGCCAGGCGGCTGGCGCGCAACTGCTGGCGCAGCGCTGCGAGATCGGCCTGCAGGTTCCACTGCACCTGCTCGAAGCGTGCCGATTCAGCCCATTGCTGGCCGAGGCGCTGGACCAGGGCGATGGCCTGCTCGCGCTCGGCATGGCCGACCAGAATCAGCAACTCGCGATTCAGCGGTTCCTGCATGCGCTGCTCGGCCTGCTGCACCAGCTCGTCCCCCGCGCCCTGCGGCAGCAGGGCGAGCATGCTCGCCTGCAACGGTGGGCCGGCGCGCCACTGCCAGGCGCTCAGGGCGAGCAGCGCCAGCAGCAGGGCCAGGAACAGGCGCGGCAGGAGCCGCTGCATGGCCGGGCGTTCAAGGGCCAAAGGCATGGCGCTCCGCTTCGCTCAGCGCGGTGCCGGGCTGGCTCTGCGGCAGGCGCAGCAGGGTGCTGTCACCCTGGGTTTCCGCCAGCTCGATGCGTTCGACCAGGGCGCCGCCCTGGATGTGGATGACGTTGAAAATCTGCTGCAGCAGCCGCGAGCGCGGGGTCAGGTCGAGCTGCCAGGCTTCGGCGTCGCCGCTCAACTGCAGCTCGAAGTCTTCGGCCAGGCCGGCATGGTCGCCCTTGAGCACGGCGAGGAACAGCCGGCTCTGCTGCGCGGCCACGTCCTGCCCGGGTTGTTGCTGCCAGCCTTGGGCGGTGCGCCGGGCGATCCCGCGGTCGTCGATGCGGTAGTCCTGCTGCAGCGGACTGCGCAACTGCCAGAGCAGGCCGTGCTCGCGCGACAGAACGAATTGGCCACGGCTGGTCAGCGGCTGCGGCAGGGAACGCAGGTGTTTTTCCTGGATGAACGGGCCGCGCACCAGCGCCGGTTTGGCCAGTTGGGCGCTGAGCTGGGTGAGGTCGAAGGCCTGTGCCAGGCTGGCGCCGAACAGCGCGAGGGTGGCGGCGCTGGCCCAGAGGGCGCGCCTGGCGGTTCGTGTCCAGCGACTCATGCGAGGGCGTGCTCCACGGCGGCGACCAGAACCCTGGGCGAGGCCAGCTGCATTTCGCGGCTGGCGATGTCCACCGCGACCTGCACGCTGCTGCCGCGGGTCATGCGTTCGCCGGTCTCGGCGTCCGAGATCAGGTAGTGAAGCTTCAGGCGGTTCTCCCACTCGATCAGGTCGGCGCGCACGATGATCTTCTGGCCGAAGCGGGCGCCGCGGATATAGCGGACCTGCAGGTCGATAATCGGCCAGGCATAGCCCGCCGTGAGCATCTGCGTGTAGTTGTGGCCGAGTTTGTCGAGCAGGGCGCAGCGCGCCACTTCGAAATATTTGACGTAGTGGCCGTGCCAGACCACCTCCATCGAATCGACGTCGAAGAAGGGCACGACCATCTCGATCTCGGCCTGCAGTACGCCTTGGCTACGCATACAACCTCCAGTGCTGGCTGCGGATGCGTTGCAGGCACAGGCGCAGTTCGCCTTCCAGGGCGCGGTCTTCGATCACCGGTGGGAAGTCGGCGGCCAGTTGCTCGCGCATGGCCGCCACGGGGGGCGGGAGATCGTTCTTGCCGTCGCGCAGGCGCAGCCACACGCCCTGGTTGGCCGCCAGCAGGGCGGCGGCGGCGACCTGTTCGGTCAGCTCCAGGCTGCGCAGGGCGTCGCGCGCGGCGATGGTGCCCATGCTCACCTTGTCCTGGTTGTGGCACTCGGTGGAGCGCGAGAACACGCTGGCCGGCATGGTGTTCTTCAGTGCCTCGGCGGTCCAGGCGCTGGCACCGATCTGCACGGCCTTGAAGCCGTGGTTGATCATCGCGGTGACCGCTGGCGCGCCAGACAGGTTGCTCGGCAGGCCGTGGTTGTAGCGCGTGTCGACCAGCAGGGCGAGCTGCCGATCGAGCAGGTCGGCGACGTTGCCGACCAGGTTCTTCAGGCTGTCCATGGCGAAGGCGATATGGCCGCCGTAGAAGTGTCCGCCATGCAGTACGCGCTCGGCCTCGGCGTCGATCAGCGGGTTGTCGTTGGCGCTGTTCAGTTCGGTCTCGATGAACTGGCGCAGCAGGCCCAGGCTATCGGCCATGACCCCGAGCACATGCGGTGCGCAGCGCAGCGAGTAGCGGTCCTGCAGGCGGTGCAGGGGCGCGGTCGGCGCATCGATGGCCAGGTCCTGGCGCAGCCAGGCGGCGACTTGCATCTGTCCCGGGTGTGGCTTGGCGGCGAACAGGCGTTCGTCGAAGTGCTCCGGGTTGCCTTCCAGGGCCACCACGTTGAGTGCGGTGATGCGCGTGGCCAGCTTGAGCAGGTACTCGGCGCGGGAAAAGGCCAGGCATGCCAGGGCGGTCATCACCGCCGTGCCGTTCATCAGCGCCAGGGCTTCCTTGGGGCGCAATACCAGCGGCGTCCAGCCCAGTTCGGCGTGCACCTCGGCGGCGCTGCGGCGTTCACCCTGGAACAGCACCTCGCGCTCGCCGCTGAGGGTGGCGGCCACGTAGGACAGCGGGGTCAGGTCGCCGCTGGCACCGACCGAGCCTTCCTCGGGGATCAGCGGCAGCACGTCATGCTCGAGAAAGGCGCGCAGACGGTCCAGCAGCTCCACGCGCACCCCGGATACGCCCTGGCACAGCGACTGCAAGCGCGCGGCCAGGACCGCGCGGGTACTCGCTTCGTCGAGCAATTGGCCGAGGCCGCAGCCGTGGAAGGTGTAGAGGTGGCGCGGCAGCGCCTCGACCTGGTGCAGCGGCACGGCCACCACGCAGGAGTCGCCGTAGCCGGTGGTGACGCCGTAGATCACGCCTTCCTTGTCCAGCAGGGTGTCGAGGAAGCGCGGACCCTTGGCGATCATCTCGCGGTAGCCGGCATCGTCCTGCAACAGCGCCTGGGCGCGGCGCTGGGACAGGGCGTTGATGTTCTCGATACTCAGCGGTTGTTCGCCGAACACCACGGGTTCAGCCAGGTATGTCGTCATCTTGCTTCCAGAACGGGTAGAAGTTGAACCATTGGTGCGGGGCATCCAGGCAGAGTTGGCCGAGGCGCTGTGCGTAACGTTGGACCCAGGTGCGGATCACGGCGTCGCGTTCGCCGCGCTTCCACTGCACTCGGTCGGCGAGGGGCTCGAGCAGCACCTGGTAGCGACCGTCGATCTTCAGGCAGCTCATCAGGTTGAGTGGGCAGCGCAGCAAACCGGCGAGCAGCCAGGGCCCCTGGGGGAAGGCGGCGCTCTGGCCGAGAAAGTCCACCGTGACGCTGCGGGCGCCATGCAGCGGCACGCGGTCGCCGGCAATGGCCAGCCACTCGCCACGCTCCAGGCGTTCGGACAGTTGCAGCATGATTGCCGGGTCCAGTTCACTGACCTGAATCAGGCGCAGGTTACTGGCTCCGGCTTCACCGAGCAGGCGGTTGAACTGCTTGGCATGCTTGGTGTGCACCAGTACGTTCATGCGCACTTTATTGTTCAATTCGGCCAGTGCGCGACAGACTTCCAGGTTGCCCAGGTGGGCGCCGATCAGCATCTGTCCGCGGGCGTCCTGCATCTGCTGGTGCAGGTCATGGCGGTCAACCAGGTCGATGTCCTGCAGACTCAGCCTGTTGTTCCAGACGTCCAGTTTGTCCAGCAGGGAGTCGGCGAAGGCCATGAACTGGCGAAATACCGAGTGGCGGCTGGGCTGCAGTTCGCTGCGCCCGCTCCAGTTGGCCAGGTTGCGCTGGTAGTGCCAGATGCTCCGTCGGGCCTTGCCGCCGAGCAGGAAGAAGTACAGGACGATTGCATAGAGCAGCGGGCTGAGTGCGCGGCGACCGAGCAGGCGTGCGGCCAGGGCGATGAACTTCATCAGCAGGTAGCTGCCGCGCTCTTGCTGCGCGGCCCAGTGCTGGCTGTTTGGCTGCGCGCTCATGCACGCCACCGGCGCCAGAGCAATTGCGGGGCGCGCAGCAGCATGCCGCAGAACAGTTTGGCGTGCATCTTCGAGATCAGCGCGTTGTCGTGCCACAGGCGAAAGTGCGAGAGGCCGTCAGTCGGGTAGTTCACCCGCACCGGCAGCCAGCGCATGGGCTGGTCGCGCCAGAACAGGCGCACCAGGATCTCGGTGTCGAAGTCCATGCGCCGGCCGATGGCCACCGCGTCGAGCAGCGCCAGGGTGGCGGGCAACGGGTAGATGCGAAAGCCGCACATCGAGTCGCGAATGCTCAGCGACAGGCAGTTTATCCACACCCAGACATGGGTCAGGTAGCGCGCGTAGAGGCGGCCTTTCGGCACGCTGGCATCGTAGTGCGGGTAGCCACAGATCAGGGTCTGCGGCTCGGCCTGCGAGGCTTCGAGGAAGATCGCCAGTCCGCTCAGGTCGTGCTGGCCGTCGGCGTCCACCTGCAGAGCGTGGCTGAAGCCCCGTCGCGCCGCTTCGCGCAGGCCGGCGATCACGGCGCCGCCCTTGCCCTGGTTGACGGGCAGGCGCAGCAGGTAGACGTCTGCCTGCGCGGCCAGGCGATCGATGGCCGCGGCGCAGGCCGGGCTGGAGGCATCGTCGACCAGCACGCAGGGCAGCCCGGCGCCACGCAAGGCCTGCACTACCGCCGGCAGGGCGTGTTCGTGGTTGTATACCGGGATCACCGCGCAGGGCTTATGCATGGGCAGCGCCTGCATAGGATGGCTTGAGTGCGGCGCTAGCAGGCCGTTGAAGAACTACCTGCGTTGGCAATACTGCGTTAAAAACGGTCTCGGAATGCTCATTTACAGCCAGTAAACTCCGCTTCCTCGGCCGTTTTTGCCTTGTCTTGCCTGCCTCGCCTACATTTTTCAACGGCCTGCTAGCCATCGCCATTTTGTTGGGTATCGCTGCGCTCAACGCCAACCTACGGGAGCCGCTCATTGCTCAGGCCCCAGCAGAATGCGTCCGGACGAGCAGGCCTTGTCGCCATTGCGGAAGGTGAAGTAGAGCTTGCCGCGGCTGGCGTCGAAGCGTAGCGACAGCTGCAGGGCATCGCCGGGACGCACCAGTTGCTGGAATTTCAACACTTCCATGCCGACGAAGCGCGGCGGCAGTTGCTCGATCAGTTGCCGCGCCAGCTGTTGCGCCCAGTCGATCTGCACCACGCCGGGCAGCACCGGGGTCTGCGGGAAGTGGCCGCTGAAGTGGGCCAGATCCAGCGGCACCTCCAGCTCCAGCTGCCATTCGCCATCGTGCTCCACCGCGCTCAGCGGTTCGACCAGGGTCGGGCGCGGCGCTGCAAGCAGGGCCTCGACCCGGGCCTGGGCCAGCTTGCCCTGGCTGCTGTAGGGCAACTGGCTGAGCAGGCGCCAGCGTCGCGGCAGGGCGATGGCTTCGCAGTGCCCGGCCAGATGCTGGCGCAGGGTGTCGGTGACGCTACGCCGGCCCTGGTTGCGCAGCGCATGCACACCGGCCGGGCTCAAGGCCAGCAGGGCGCCGAGGAAGGCGCGGCCCTGCTGGATCACCCCGAGGCGGGCGTCGCCGACCCAGGCATGGGCCATCAGGGCCTGCTCCAGCATCGGCAGGGAGATGCGTTTTTCTTCCAGCTTGACGATGCGGTCCAGGCGTCCACGCAGGAGGAAACGGCCGTCGCCCAGAAGCTCGACGGCATCGGCAGTCTGCTCGCAGTGGCCGCTCGGCAGGTAGGGCGAGGTGAGCCTGAGCGCCCCCTCGGCGTCGACGCTCAGCTCAATGCCGGCGAACGGCTGCCAGGGCGTATCACCCTGGCGCCAGGCGATGCCGCCGGTTTCCGAGCTGCCGTAGATTTCCGTTGGCCACTGGCCGAGCTGGGCGTGCAACAGCTGCGCGGCCTCGACGGGCAGGGCACCGCCGGAGGAGAACACCCGGCGCAATGGCTGCAGGGCCGTCCAGTCGAGGTTGTCGCCCATGCGTTTCAACAGGGCCGGGCTGGCGACCCAGGCAAACCCGGGCTGCTCCAGGCTGGTGCGTTGCATGTCCTCGGGGAAGGGTTGCGCGCGGCGCAGGAAAGCGCGGCCGGCACACAGTGGCCAGAGCACGCGGAACAACAGGCCATAGATGTGCTGGGCGGCTACGCTGGCGACGATCACCGCGTCGCCCAGGGTCTCGCCCCACAGCTGTTCCAGCGCGGCGACTTCGTTGCTCAGTTGGCGCAGGTTCTTGTCGATCAGCTTGGCCTCGCCGCTGGAACCGGAGGTGCACAGGGTCAGACGGCACTGGTCGAGGTCCAGGGCGTGGGCCTGCAGGGGCGCGGCGGCGCCTGCGGGGTCGAGGGCATCGAGCCACAGGTCGATCCGGCTCGCCAGCTGCAGACGCGTCTGCGCCTGGGCATCGGCGGGGAGCAGCACCTGGACCCCGGCCTGCCAGGCGCCGAGCAGGGCGATTGCCAGGTCGGCGGCGTCTTCCAGGTAGAGCGCCACGCGCTGCACCTGCTGGCCGCGCAACTGTCCCCCCAGGTGCAGGGCACGCCGACACAGCTCGGCGTGGTCGAGGTCCGGGGTAACCTGGCGGCTGGCGTCGGGGGTCAGCAGCAAGCGATCGAGGCCGATCCAGCTCATGCCGCCCGCCTTACGCGCTGGCGCAGCAGCCATTCGCCGGCGAACAGCAGGCCGATCAGGCCGTAGGAAATCAGTCCGGTGTAGAGGGTCCACCAGAACAGCGGCGCCCACAGGGTCAGGGCGGCGCTGATCAGGCCGTTGCCGAGAAAGAACAGCGCCCAGACCTTGGTCACCTGGCGGGTGTAACGGACCGCCACGTCGGGCAGTTCCGGCTCGCGCAGGCGTGCCAGCCGTTCCACCAGTGGCGGGCCGACTTTCAGGCTGACGGCAAACAGGCCGAGCAGCAGCAGGTTGATCAATACCGGGTACCAGCGCAGCAGCGCCGGCTCGCCGGCCAGGCCCAGCAGCAGGCAGAACGCCAGCACCGCGGCGGCCATCCAGCGCCCGCCCGTGCCTTGCTTGCCCAGCAGCAGGCGTGCCAGCCAGAGCCCGCCCAGCAGGGCGGCAAAGAGGCGGGGCGACAGGTGTCCCATGCCGAAATACACGGCAAAGGGATAGGCCAGGCCGACCACGACCAGCAGCAGGCCGAGCAGGCGACTCATGGGCGACTCTTCATTAACTGAGCGGCCATCAGGTGACCGGGTTGACCAGGCGGTACACGGCGTCGACCACATCGCTCACGCTGCGCACCGACTTGAACTCTTCGGCGGCGATTTTCTTGCCGGTCTGCCGCTTGATATGGTCGATCAGGTCGACGGCATCGATGCTGTCGATTTCCAGGTCCTGATAGAGGTTGGCCGTCAGGGTCACGCGCTCGGCGTCCAGTTCGAACAGTTCGACCATCGCGTCGCGCAGGGTGGCGAAGATTTCATCACGGGTTTGCATGTGCTGAGTCCTCAGGCCGTTTGCCGTGCTGCAACGAAGGCCGTCAGGCTGGCCACGTTGGCAAAGTGCTGGCGAGTGTCCTTGGCTTCGGCGTCGATCTTGATGCCGAAGCGCTTCTGGATGGCCAGGCCCAGTTCCAGGGCGTCCACCGAATCCAGCCCCAGGCCTTCGCCGAACAGCGGCAGATCGGCGCCGATGTCGGCGGCTACCATGTCTTCCAGGCCAAGGGCCTCAATGATCAGGTGTTTGATTTCCAGCTGTAAATCGCTCATCTACGGCGAGCTCCTTAATGAAGTGGCGGTGCAAGAATTCGTTGAGTTTACGCGAGGCGATGGGGGCTGCGCCCTGCGCACTGAACAGTTGCGGGTCGATATCTTCGCCCACGCGCAGGCGAATATGGAAACGTCGCGATGGAATGCGGTACCAGGGCTCGGCCTTGGTCAAGGTGGTCGGGGTTACGCTGATCGCCACCGGGGTAACGATGCGCGCGCCGCGTAGCGCGATGGCCGCCGCGCCTCTATGGAATTCGGGTGGCTGCCCCGGTGTGGTGCGCGTGCCTTCGGGGAAGATCACCAGGGTCTGGCCTGCGTGCAGGGCGCCAGCCGCCTCGTCGAGCATGTCCATGCTGCCGCTGTTGCTGATGTACTGGGCGGCGCGAATCGGCCCGCGCATGCAGGGGTTGTCCCACAGGCTCTGCTTGACCACGCAGTTGGCGTCGCGAATGAAGGCGATCAGCACCACCACGTCGATCAGCGACGGGTGGTTGGCAAGCACCAACTGGCCCGGTCGGCCCAGGCGATCGGCGCCTTCCACCTCGTAGGTCAGCACCCCGCTGCGGAACATGAACTGGACGAAAGCCCTGAACACCCAGCTGATCACCCCGCGGGCGCGGTAGCGCTGCGTCGCGGCGTCGCCCGGCAGCAGCCCCAGCACGGGGAAGACCAGTACCCGCAGCAGCACGCCGCCGATGCCGAACAGGGCGAAGCTCAGTGCCGTGGCGATCAGGCGCCACCAGAGGGGCGCGCTGTAGGGGCTCAGGCCTTGTTGTGTGACCAGATCCATTGGCGGTTGTTCCAGTGATGGACGAGGGTCGGCTGCCCGCAGCAGAGCGCACGCAGCAGGTTGAGGGGGTGAGGCCATGCGGCTGTTTGGCCGGCACCGCTACCCAGTTGCAGGTGCCAGTCGTCGCCTGGGGTGAGCAGCAGGGCAACGGCGTAGGGAAAAGGCACGTCGTCGACGTAGGGTGCATACACCGCTGGCGGTGCTTCCTCGGCGATCACCAGCAGCACTGCCGGAGCGCCCTCGCCGAGCAGCATGCTGGCTTCCAGCATGGCGTGTTCGAGGCCATCGCCGGCAGCGGCCACGGCGGTCATCTCGCTGGTGTCGCCACGCAGGATCGACCACTGGCCGATGATGGCGTTGTGCACCGAAAGGCTGAACTGGGTCGGCGACAGGGGTTCGTCGCGCGCCAGGTCGTTGAGGATGGCCAGGGTGCGCGGCGTCTCGCCGTGGCGCGAGGCGAATATCAGGGGCAGGGCCGGGTATGCTTCGGCCAGCGGCCAGGCAACCTGGAACAGCATCCGCGCCAGGCGGCTAAGGCGTCGGCGTTGCATGGCCGGGAGGAAGCTGACATCCGGTTGCTGCTGGCCGTCAGCCACGCGCACCGGTGCCTCGCACCAAGTGCGCCAGTCATCCTTGCTCTCCAGGCCGGGGGCCCAGGCACGCCATTGCTCGATCCTGAAATCCATCACACCAAGCATTTTCCCGGCCCCTGGGGGCGTCCTTGTCAACTGCGGCTGTCCCGCGCGACAGGTTGAAGTGTCGGCGGTGCCATGGCGAAGTGCCCGCATTATCTAGGTCGCCGGCATTCTGCGCAAACGCTGTCGGAGCGCCACTGATGGATGGGCGGACGATTTCAGACGCCGACCTCGCCCTTGTCATGCGCTTTGCATAGAATCCAGGACCAACGAAATCAGGGAGGTTTGTCATGCGGCGTGTGGTATTCAATCAGAAAGGCGGAGTGGGCAAGTCCAGCATTGCCTGCAACCTGGCGGCGGTAAGCGCCTCGCAGGGTTACCGCACGCTGTTGGTCGATCTGGATTCCCAAGCCAATTCCACCCACTACCTCACCGGCCTGACGGGCGATGAGATCCCCATGGGCATCGCCGAATTCTTCAAGCTCAGCCTGACCAGCGGGCCTTTTTCCAAGAAGGGCCGGGTCGATATCTACGAGACACCGTTCGACAACCTGCATGTGATCACGGCTACGGCCGAACTGGCCGATCTGCAGCCCAAGCTGGAGTCGAAACACAAGATCAACAAGCTGCGCAAGTTACTCGATGAACTGGCCGAGGATTACGACCGGGTCTACCTGGATACGCCACCTGCGCTGAATTTCTATACGGTTTCCGCGTTGATCGCCGCTGATCGGGTGCTGATCCCCTTCGATTGTGACAGTTTTTCGCGTCACGCCCTGTACGGCCTGCTGCAGGAAATCGAGGAACTCAAGGAAGACCACAACGAAGGGCTGGAGGTCGAGGGCATCGTGGTCAACCAGTTCCAGCCCCGGGCGACCTTGCCGCAGCAGTTGCTCGATGAACTGATCGCCGAGGGCTTGCCGGTGTTGCCGGTGAACCTGATGAGTTCGGTGCGCATGCGCGAATCGCATCAGGCCTGCACGCCGCTGATCTATCTGGACGCCCGGCACAAGTTGACCCAGCAGTTCGTCGCGCTGCACGACCTGCTCAATGCGGCCGATTGAGCGGGCTGGGTAACCTGCCATCGAGCAAATCCCGGTCAGGTTCAACGGCTAACCCTTGCGGCCCTCAGCAGGGGCTGAGCCCACAAAAAAGGCGCCCGTGGCGCCTTTTTGGCTGTTGTGTTCGGGTGATGGCTATTTAGCGCACGACCAGAATGTCGCAGGGCGCCTTGTGCAGGAAATGCTGGGCCAGGCTGCCGAGCAGTGCCTGGGACAAGGCGCTGCGGCCATGGCTGCCGAGTACCAGCAGCTCGCTGCGGCGGGTTTTCAGCTGTTCCTGCAGTTTGCGCAGGATGCCGCCTTGTTGCACCGAATGGGTCAGGGTCGGGCCATTGGCGGGCAGGTTCTGCGCTTCGTCCAGCAGCAGCTGATCGATCAAGGCGCGCTGGATCTGCAGTTGCTCCTCGACCTGCTTGGCCGTGCCCTTGTCCGGCTCGAACACGTGCAGGGCATGCAGTTCGGCCTGTGCCGGCAGCAGGCGGTAGGCCTGTTCCAGGGCGCTGCAGGCGCAGAGGGAGAAGTCGATGGCGGCGAGGGCGCGCTGGTAGGGTTTGGAGTCGTTGCGCGCCACCAGCAGCAGCGGCACGCTGCAGTTCCGGGCAATGCGGTCCAGGCTGGTGCCAGAGAAGAAATCGTGGCGCTGATGGTGGGCGCCCAGCACCAGCAGGTCGCACGCCAGTTCCTGCACTTGCTGCAGCACCACCTCGGAAGGTTTGCCGGCGATCAGTCGCAGCTCGCTGCCCGCTGGGGCGAACCGGGTCAGGCTGCGATCCAGGGACTGATGGGCCTTGTCGTGCTCCTGGCTGCTCTGGGTGGGGTCGAGCACGTGCAATACCGTCAGCTTGGCTTTGTGCTGCTGCGCCAGTTGGGTGGCGCGGCACAGGGCCATATCGGCCGTGTCGCGCAAATCATGGGCAATGAGGATATTGGTAAACATGGGAAAAATCTCCGGCCGATGGATGTCGGCGATTTATTATCCATCAAGCAATAGACGATCTTTTGACCCAAGACAAGGGCAGACGTCAGCGTGCGCGCAATTGATAGAGGCCGCGACTCTCGGCCACTACCTCACCACTGGCGTCGGTCAACTGCAATTGCAGCAGGTAGTCGGCCTTGCCTTTGGATTGCGCCTCTTGCTGCAGCCGGTCGATCTGCTCGGCATCGAGTCGGGCCTCGACATGGATGTCGGCCACGGCCGGCCGGCGAAAGCGCAGATTCATTTCCTTGATCAGCGGGTAGAAGCGCTGGCTGTCGAAGCTGGTGAGAAACAGTGCGCCACCGGGGATCTCCGCCAGGGTGAAGAGTGCGCCGGCGTACATGCTGCCGATATGGTTCTGGTTACCGGCCAGTGGCATGCACAGGCGCACATACCCCGGCTCGAGCACTTCGGCCCTGAGGCCGCTGCGTTTGACGAAGGCAATCTGTTCTTCGGTGAGCTGACGGGCGATTGCGACGGGCAGGGGCATGGTGGTCGGCCTCAGGTGATTTGCTGATCAGCCTAATGCGTCGCTGGCGGTGCGCAACTGACCGTAACTGTCTCGGTGCTTGACCCTTTCGCTCAGAGTCCTTGGCTCTGCAGCCAGGCCAGTAGCTGTGGCAGGGGCAGGGCGCCGCTCTGGCGGGCGACTTCGCGGCCAGCCTTGAACAGGATCAGGCTGGGGATCGAGCGAATACCCAGCTGGCTGGACAGTTGCGGGTTGGCCTCGCTGTCCAGCTTGCCCAGGCGACAGCGCCCCTGCAGTTGGCTGGCCGCCTGGTAGAAGGTTGGCGCGAAGGCCTTGCAGGGCCCGCACCAGTCGGCCCAGACATCCACCAGCAAGGGTAAATCGCCCTTGAGCTGGCTGGCGAAGTTGGCCTGGGTCAGTTCGAAGGGTGTGCTCGCCACGACTTCATGCTTGCAGCGTCCGCAGCGCGGGGTGTCGCCCAGGCGCTCGGCGGGGATGCGGTTGAGGCCGTTGCAGCTTGGGCAGGGGATCAGCAGGGGGGTGGGCATGAGCGACTCCAGAGACGGGATAGCCCTTATCTGGAGTCGCCAGGTCCACTTATCAAGGCTGATTCCGCAGCCTGGCCTTCAGCTCCATGCAGCCTGCAGTGCCTGTTGCAGGTCGGCCACAATGTCGTCGCTGTGTTCGATGCCGATCGACAGGCGCACCATGTCGCGCGGCACCCCGGCCTTGGCCAGTTCCTCGTCGTTGAGCTGACGGTGGGTGGTGGAAGCCGGATGGCAGGCCAGCGACTTGGCGTCGCCGATGTTGACCAGGCGCACCACCAGTTTGAGCGCATCGATAAAGCGCGCGCCGGCCGCCTGGCCGCCGACGATGCCGAAGGAGAGGATCGAGGCCGGTTTGCCCTGGCAGTATTTTTGTGCCAGGTCATGCTCGGGGTGATCGCTCAGGCCGGCGTACTTGACCCAGGCCACCTGTGGCTGTGCCTTGAGGAATTCAGCCACCTTGAGCGCGTTCTCGCAGTGACGCTCCATGCGCAGGGCGAGGGTTTCCAAGCCTTGCAGGATCAGGAAGGAGTTGAAGGGGGAGATGGCCGCGCCCATGTTGCGCAGCGGCACCACCCGGCAGCGGCCGATGAAGGCGGCCGGGCCGAAGGCCTCGGTGTAGGTCACGCCGTGGTAGGAGGCGTCCGGGGTGTTGAGCAGGGCGAAACGCTCCTGGTGCTGGGCCCAGGGAAAATTGCCGGAGTCGACCACGATGCCGCCGATGCTGGTGCCGTGGCCGCCCATGTACTTGGTCAGCGAGTGCACGACGATGTCGGCGCCGTGTTCGAAGGGGCGGCAGAGTATTGGCGTGGCCACGGTGTTGTCGACGATCAGCGGCACGCCATGGCGGTGGGCCGCATCGGCCAGCGCTTGCAGGTCGATGATGTTGCCGGCCGGGTTGCCGATGGACTCGCAGAACACCGCCTTGGTCTTGTCGTCGATCAGCGCTTCCAGGGCGGCGATGTCGTCGTGGGCGGCGAAGCGCACTTGGATACCCTGGCGCGGCAGGGTGTGGGCGAACAGGTTGTAGGTGCCGCCATACAGCTTGGCCACCGAGACGATGTTGTCGCCGACTTCGGCGATGGTCTGGATGGCGTAGGTAATGGCTGCCATGCCGGAAGCCACGGCCAGTGCGCCGACCCCGTTTTCCAGGGCTGCCACGCGTTTTTCCAGTACGTCGGTGGTGGGGTTCATGATCCGCGTGTAGATGTTGCCGGCGACCTTGAGGTCGAACAGGTCGGCGCCGTGCTGGGTGTCATCGAAGGCGTAGGAGGTGGTCTGGTAGATCGGTACTGCCACGGCCTTGGTTGTCGGGTCGGGGCTGTAGCCGGCGTGGATGGTCAGGGTTTCCAGTTTCATGCGGGCGTTCCTTCAGGGGCGTTTGAAAGAGTCGCAGCATGGGGAAAACGGCCGATCCGGGTCAATCATCTGCAGCAATAAAACTGGCGCGACATCAGGTCAATGGGTGTTGACCTGATGTCGCGCCATCGCTCACACCGGCGTCAACGGCCAGAACCAGGGAATCACGAAGCTGGCCACCACCCAGAGCAGCAGGTTGAGTGGGATGCCGATCTTCATGAAGTCGGTGAAGCGGTAGCCGCCGGCGTTGTAGACGAAGGTGTTGGTCTGGTAGCCGATCGGGGTGGCGAAGCTGGCGCTGGCAGCAAACATCACCGCCACCACGAACGGCCGTGGATCGACGCCCAGGTGCTGGGCCAGGCCGATGGCGATGGGCGTGACCAGTACCGCCACGGCGTTGTTCGAAAGCATCTCGGTGAGGATCGAGGTGAACAGGTAGATGAACGACAGCATCAGCAGTGGCCCGGCCCAGGGCAGCAGGTTCATCATGTTCTGCACCATCAGCGTGACCAAACCGACCTTGTCCATGGCGATGCTGATCGCCAGCATGCCGAAGATCAGGCTGAGGATCTTCCAGTCCACCGCCTTGTAGGCGTCTTCCACGTCCAGGCAACGGGTCGCCAGCACGACCACCGCGCCGATGATCGCCAGGCCCTCGATGGCCATCACGCCGAAGGCGGCGAGGACCATCACCGCCAGCGTGGCAATGATCGCAATCGGTGCCTTGTCGCGGCGGAAGGCGCGCTCCTGCACGGCGTTGAGGCTGATCAGTTCGCCATTGTCGGCGAAGCGTTTGATTTGCGAAGGGGTGCCCTCGACCAGCATCACGTCGCCGAACTGCAATTCGAAGTCGTCCAGGTTGCCCTGGATGTTCTCGTCCTGGCGGTGCACGGCGAGCACGGCGATGCCGTAGCGCGCGGTCAGGTCGAGGTCGCGCATGGGCCGGTGGCTGTAGCGCGAATTGCGCCCGACGATGGCCTCGGCCAGCACCACGTCGTGGCTGCTGATGGTCTCGAAGGCGTCGCCGCGGTTGAACGACAGGTGACCACTCTCGCGCAGTTCCACCACGTTCTTGACCTGGCCGTGCAGCACCAGGCGATCACCGCTGGCGAGCAGGGTGGCGTGATCCGGCTCGGTCAGCTCCTGCTCCTCGCGGAACAGCTTGAGCACCTGCAGGCCGCTGCCGCCATTGAGGTTGGCCTCGGCCAGGGTCTTGCCGACCACCGGCGAGTCGTGCGGCACCAGCAGTTCGGTCATGAAGGTGCGGTCCAGGTCGGGGCGCAATTGCCTGGACAGGGTTTCCCGCTCCGGCAGCAAATGGCGGCCGATGGTCAGCAGGTAGAGCATGCCGACCGTGGCCAGGATCAGCCCAGCGCCGGTGATCTCGAAGATGCCGAAGGGTTCCAGGCCGGCCTTGCGCGCGACGCCGTCGACCAGAATGTTGGTCGAGGTGCCGATCATGGTCAGGGTGCCGCCGAGGATGGTGGCGTAGGACAGCGGGATCAACAGCTTCGACGGCAGGGTGCCGGCACGGCGGGCCAGGGCGATTGCCACCGGGGTGAGGATGGCCACCACCGGGGTGTTATTCAGGCAGGCGGAAATCACCAGGGCGACCAGGGTCAGGCCGGTGAGTACTTTTATCGGGCTGGTGCCGACCAGATCGCCCAGCCAGTTGCCCAGCGCGTCGATGCAGCCGGTGCGCTCCAGGGCCGCCGAGAGCACGAACATGCAGGCGATGGTCACCGGTGCCGAGTTGCTCAGCACGCTGAGCACTTCCTTGGGTTCCAGCAGCTGGGTGACCAGCAGCGCCGCCACGGCAATCGCCGCGACTATGTCCGGGCTCCACTTCTCGCGCACGAAGGCATACAACACCCAGACCAGCAGGGCGCCGACAAACAGCAAGGGCAGGGGTAGCGAATCCCAGAACATGAGCGTCCTTAGCGTGCGAATCGTGTATGAGGTGGCGGGCGCGCTCAAGGGCGGCTGCGCGAGGCGCTGAAGATAAGGGTTGCGGCTTAGAGAGTCTAAGAATGTTTGAGAAGGTTTATATGCCTTTTCGATTTAATAGATAAGGCTGTACCGCCACCCTGACCGCGCACTGTCCCTGTGCCCGCCTGCCATTGGCCGGTTAGGCTCTGGATTTCGAGAAGGGGATGATCGATGCGCCAGTTAGGTATTCTCGGTGGCATGAGCTGGGAGTCCACCGCGAGCTATTACCGCCTGCTCAATCAGGGCGTGCGTGAGCGTCTGGGCGGCCTGCACTCGGCGCCCTTGCTCGTGCATTCGCTGGACTTTGCCGGGATCGCCGCGCTGCAGCAACTGGGCGACTGGGATGCTGCCGGGCGGCAGTTGGCGCTGGCGGCCCAGGGGCTGGAGCGCGCCGGTGCGACGGCGCTGCTGCTGGCGACCAACACCATGCACAAGGTGGCGCCGGCCATCGAGGCGGCGCTGAACATCCCCCTGCTGCATATCGGCGATGCGCTCGGCCAGGCGCTGCAGCGCCAGGGCGTCACGCGCGCGGCCCTGCTCGGTACGCGCTTCACCATGCAGGAGGCGTTCTACCGCGAGCGCCTGGCCGAGCGCTTCGGCATCCAGGTGGTGGTTCCCGCGCCCGCGCAGATGGACGAAATCGATCGGGTCATTTTCGCCGAGCTCTGTCAGGGCCAGTTCCACGACGCTGCCCGTGCCTTCTACCTGGACTGCCTGGCCCAGCTGCATGAGCGGGGCGCCGAAGTGGCGATTCTCGGCTGTACCGAAATCGGCCTGCTGCTCGAGGGCACGTGCGCGGCGCTGCCGATGCTCGACAGCACCGAGCTGCATGTGGCGATGGGCCTGGAGTGGCTGCTGGACGGCGCGCCGGGTGGATGAAGAAGGCGTTATCCACCCGGCGTCGGGCCTTAGCGTGGTTTACGACGAGCAGCTGATGGCCAGGTGCTTGCCCCATTCCGGCGGGCGCTGGGCGTAGCGCTCGAAGCCGGGTTGCTCGTCGAATGGGCGGCTGAGTACGGCGTGCAGTTCGCGCACCGGGGCGTAGTCGCCTTGCTCGGCGGCCTCGATGACTTGCTGGGCCAGGTAATTGCGCAGGATGTACTTGGGGTTGGCCGCGTGCATGCGCGTGCGGCGCTGCTGCTGATCGTCACCATCCTGTCGGCTGCGGGCGCGGTAGTCGCTGGCCCAGGCATCGAAGCCCTGGAGGTCGGTGAAGTCCTCGCGCAGGCGGGCCAGCGACTGTTCGGGTGCGCTGTCGCCCAGTTCGCGGAAGAAGTTGCTGTAGTCCACCGCGCTGTCTTGCATCAGTTGCAGCAGGCGCTGGATCAAGGCGTCGTCGCCGGCGTCGCTACTGAGCCAGCCCAGGCGCCGGCGCATCAGGTCAAGGTAATGGCTCTGGTACAGCGGCAGGAACAGGCTCAGGGTCGCGCGCAGGGCATCGACCTCGACCAGCGGGGTCAATGCCTGGCCGAGGGCGGCGAGGTTCCACTGGGCAATCGGCACCTGGTTGCTGAAGCTGTAGCGGCCCGTGTCGTCGGAGTGGTTGCAGATGTGCTTGCTATCGAAGTCGTCGAGGAAGGCGTAGGGGCCGTAGTCGAAGGTGATGCCGAGGATCGACATGTTGTCGCTGTTCATCACCCCGTGGCAGAAACCATAGGCCTGCCAGTAGGCGATCAGCTCGGCGTTGCGCTCGACCACCTCGCGGAACATCGCCAGGTAGGGTTGCGGCTGCTCCTTGCAGCTGGGGAAGTGGCAGCTCAGCACATGCTCGCCCAGTTGTTTCAGCAGGTCGTGTTGCTGGGTGTAATAGAAGTACTCGAAGTGGCCGAAGCGCACATGGCTCTGCGCCAGGCGCAGGACCATGGCCGCGCTTTCCTGTTTCTCGCGCCAGACCGGGGTGCTCGAGGCGGTGACGCACAGCGCCCGTGAGCTGGGGATGCCGAGGGCATGCAGGTGTTCGCTGGCGAGGAACTCGCGAATCGATGAGCGCAGCACCGCACGGCCATCGCCCATGCGCGAGTAGGGCGTCTGCCCCGCACCCTTGAGGTGCAGGTCCCAGTATTCGCCGGCCTGGTTGACCACCTCGCCGAGGAGCAGGCCGCGGCCGTCGCCCAGGCGCGGGTTGTAGCCGCCGAACTGATGCCCGGAATAGACCATGGCCCGCGGCTCGGCATCGCTCCACAGTGTGTGGCCGGCGAAGAGCTGGGCGAATACCTCGCTCTCGGCTTCACTCGGGTCGAGGTCGAGCAGGGCCATGGCGGCCGGGCTCACCACCACCACGCGCGGCTCGGCAATAGGCTCGGGCAGCACCTGGGTGGAGAAGGCATCGCCCAGTCGGGCGAAGCGATTGTCGAAGGTCAGGTCGGTCAGGCTTTTCAAAGGCGGCTCCTGCAATTCCGAGTATTTTGCTAGGAATTGCAGGCTTGGGGAAGGGGCAGGTCGCTGTCGGGGGCTACAACGGATCGTCGCCGGCGTCGGCGGGCGGCTCCAGCTGGGCTTTGGGGATGGCGAGCTGCTGTTCCTGGCCGCTGAGGTTCTTCACATAGATGTCCAGCTGGCGGAAGGCGATCTCGATGCCATGCTCGCGGAACATGCGGTCAATGGCGCGGTTGATCTCGTCGGTGGCGGCATTGCGATCGCCGAGTTCGCGGACATGCACGCGCAGTTCGTGATCCAGTGTGCTTTCGCCGAACGTCAGGAAGAACACCAGGGGTATGGGGTCGCGCAGTACTCGCGGGTTTTCCTGGGCCGCCTGCAGCAGCAGCTTGTGCACCAGTTCCAGGTCCGAGCCGTAAGCCACGCCGATGGTCAGGGTGATGCGGGTAATGGTGTCATTCAGCGACCAGTTGACCAGTTGGTCGGTAACGAAGGTCTTATTCGGAACGATGATTTCCTTGCGGTCGAAGTCGGTAATGGTGGTGGCACGGATGCGGATCTTGCTGACCGTGCCCGAGAGATTGCCGATGGTCACCACGTCGCCGATGCGCACCGGGCGTTCGAACAGGATGATCAGGCCGGAGATGAAGTTGGCGAAGATTTCCTGCAGGCCGAAGCCGAGGCCGACCGAGAGCGCCGCCACCAGCCACTGCAGCTTGTCCCAACTGACCCCCAGGGTCGACAGGGTGACCACGAAGCCGATGGCGACAATCGCATAGGACAGCAGGGTGGTGGTGGCGTAGGCGCTACCTTGCGCCAGGTGCAGGCGCGACAGCACCAGGACTTCCAGCAGGCCCGGCAGGTTGCGTGCCAGCGCCGCGGTGATGCCGACGATGATCAGCGCGCTGATCAGGTCGCTGAGGCTGATCGGCACCAGGCTGGCGCTTTCGCCGCTGCCGCTGCTGTATTCGTAGAGGTTGATGTTGTCCAGGTAGGCGAATACTGAAATCAGGTCGGCCCAGACCCAGTACAACCCGGCAATGAAGATGCCCAGCAGGGCCAGGCGAATCAGCCGGAGCGACTGCTGGTTGACCTGCTCGATGTCCAGGGTTGGTTCTTCCGCCACCTCGGCACCCTCGCTGCCCTCCTTGGCCTGAGCCTGGCGTTTGACGGTGGCGCGGTGGTAGGCCAGACGCCTGGCGGCGACGCCGAGGCCGCGCACGAAGGCGGCTTCGACGAATAGCCAGATGACCAGCAGGTAAAGTGTGTCGATCAGCCGGTCGCTGAGTTTCAGCGCGGTGTAGTAGTAGCCGAAGCTGACCGCAATGATCAGCGCCAGTGGCAGCAGGCTGAACAGCAGGCCGAGGAATATCCGGAACGCCGAGGCATGCTCGCGGGCCGGGCCACTCAGCAGCAGCTTGTGCAGCATCCAGGCCATCAGGCCGTAACAGCCCAGGACCACGGCAATGCCGATGACATCATCGGCCAGGCTGGCGGGTTGGTGTTCGGCGACGGCGACCACGCCGGCCAGGGCTAGTACCACCATGCCCAGGTAACGAATCTGTCGGTGGAGGAAATTGACCTGTGCGCGCGGCCAGCGGAAATGCAGTTCGGCTACCCCGCCCGGGGAGAGGATTCGGTACACGGTATAGAACACCAGCCAGGCCTGAGCCATTTCAAACAGGGCAGCGCCGAGGTTGGCGTTCTGGCCACGGGCATCCATCTGCAAGGCAAAGCCACACAGCGCCAGGAACAGGGTGCCGGGCAGCGCCAGCAGCATGTTGAGCAGGATCGCCAGGGGCGTGTGCAACTGGCTGTCACGCTTGAAGTGGCCAATGTCCTGATGCAGTTGGTTGAGCTTGTGGTACAGGTAGCTGCGTTTCCACAGCAGTAGGCCGATCAGCAACAGCAGCGGCAGAAACAGCAGCGGCCGCTCGACCAATCCGGCACCCAGCTCGCGCAGGTTGGACCCCCAGGGCAGGTCGGCAATCTGCCGCTCCAGCAAGCGTGGCACGCTTTTGAACCATTCGAGATCCAGTGGCTTGTTGCTGGGGATCCAGAACATCTGCTCATCGAGGGTCGCGCGCAAGGCACCTGCTGTGCTTTGCAGTTGCTTCTGATTGAGCTGCAGGGTGATCGACTCGTTGAGCAGCGCATTGAGCTCACTGTTGATGCGGTTGAGCAGCTCGCGGCGGTTGCTCATCAGTTCGAACAGGGTCGCGCGCAATTGCGGTGTGACGTTTTCTGCGGGCTGCTCGGCGAGCAGTTTTTCGACATAAGCGCTGGGGTTGCTGAGTTGCTCGCGCTGCTGGGTCAGTTCGAACTGGTAGAGGCGAATATCGGCAATTTCGTCAGCCAGTCCTTTGTCCAGCGTCAGCTTGGGCAAGGCCTGCTTCTGCTGGTAGAGGATCTTCGACAGCAGCAGGCTGCCTTGCAGCACGCCAATCTGTTCATCCAGGGCCTGGTCGCTCTGGTTGAGGGCGTCCAGTTGCTGGCGGGTCTGCAGGTTCTGTTGGGTCAGCTGATTGAGGCGTTCGGTGGAGCGCAGCAGGTAGTCGGACAGCTTGAGGTTGCGCGTGCTGACACTGGCCAGGAGCTTGTCGGAGCCGGCTTTCTCTGCCTCCAGCGATTGCTCGGCAACGGTTTTCTCGGACTGAGCGCGGCGTTTCTGGTTGACCAGCGATTGCAGGTCGAGCAACTCCTGCTCCAGGCGCTTGATGCGTTCATCGAGCAAGTCGCGCTGGCTGCTGCCCAGATCCTGCAACAGGCTGTTGCCTGCCAGTTCTTCGCGGCGCAGCAGGGTCTGCGCATTGAGCGCGGCGAGTTCGGCATTGAGCAGGTCACGGCGTTCGGCGGTCAGTGACTTGCCGGCTTCTTTACCGTTTTTCAGGGCATTGTTGATCTCCTGAATCCGCGTCTGGTTGCTGCTGATCTCCCCCTGCGCCCGCTCGGGACGGGTCTGCGCGGTGATGATCAGGCTGTTGGCGTCGATGATTTGCTTCTGCCAGTCGTTCAACTGAACACTGCGTTCGCTGAGCAGTTGCTCCAGTTGCGGAACCGCCGCATTGGCATAGCGCTGGGTAACCGGGGTGGTTTGGCTGGCTTTGAGGCGGGTCAGTTCGTGCTGTGCTTCATTGATCAGTCGCGGCGCGTGCTCGAGTTGCTGTTTGAGAGCGGCCAGGCGTTTCTCGCTGTCGGCCTGCTGGTTCAGCAGCTCAAGGGTTTGCTCCAGGGTCTGCTTGAGCGCCAGCTGCTCGGCTTCCGGCAGTTTGCTCTCGGCCAGGTTTTCCAGGCTGCGCTGCACATCGGCGCGTTGCGGCGACTCGGCTGCGAGGCTCAGGGGCGTACTCAGGCAAAGCCCGAGCAGAAGTACGGCTAAACAGGTACGAAAAAGGGGCATGGTCGCGATCGTGCTGCTCGAAAAGAGGTTGAGTCTAACAGGCTGCTGAAAGGCGCGGCGCAGCAGGTTTGCAGCAGTCGGTCAGAGAAACAACCCCGGTCCTGGACGGCTACCTTCGGGGAATTTGACGCCGACTTTGCGGATCTTGTTCCCCTCCATTGCCGCCACCGTCCAGAGCAGGCCCTGCCACTCGACCTGATCGCCGATCACCGGTTCGCCGCCGATCTGCTGGGCGATAAAGCGACCGAGCGCCTGCTGGCCGTTGATGTCGGCCAGTTTCAGGCCGTATAAGGCGGCAACCGCGCCGAGCTCGGCGTCGCCTTCCAGGACGAAGTCACCGAAGAAACGCAGATCCTGGCCACGCGCGGGCGCCTGGCTGAACAGTTTGCCCAAGCCTGGCAGGTCGTGTTCGTGGCCAACCACGCAGAGCAGGTCGCCAGCTTCGAGGCGGGTGCTGCCCGAGGGGTGGAGCAGTTCCTTGCCGCGAAACAACGCGGCAATGCGCGTGCCCTCGGGCATCTTCAGTTCGCGCAGGGCGGCGCCGATGCACCATTTTTCCGCGCCCAGGCGGTAGATGAACAGCTCCCACTGGCTGGTCGGGTGCACGTCCAGGCCGGCGCGCGACACCGGCACCGGCGCCGATGGCACGGTGACGCGCATTAGCTTGGCCGCCCACGGCAGGCTGGTGCCCTGCAGTAGCAGGGAGACCAGGACGATGAAGAAGGCCACATTGAAGAACAGCTGGGCATTTTCCAGCCCGGCCATCAGCGGGAACACCGCGAGAATGATCGGCACCGCGCCACGCAAGCCCACCCAGGCGATGAAGGCGCGCTCGCGGTCATGGAAGCCTTTGAATGGCAGCAGGCCAATGAAAATCGACAGGGGCCGGGCGAACAGAATCATCCACAGGGCCAGGCCCAGCGCCGGCAGGGCAATCGGCAGCAGTTCATGGGGTGTGACCAGCAGACCGAGGACCAGAAACATGCCGATCTGCGCCAGCCAGGCCAGGCCGTCGAGCATGTGCAGGATACCGTGACGCGAGCGGATCGGCCGATAGCCGAGCAGCAGGCCGCACAGGTAGATGGCCAGAATGCCGCTGCCGCCGACGGCATTGGTGATGGCGAAAATGATCAACCCGCCGCTGACCACCAGCAAGGGATAGAGGCCGTTGGCCAGCTCCATGCGATTGACCAGGTTGAGCAGCAGCCAGCCGCCGCCCAGGCCAAACAGCGCGCCTATGCCGAATTGCTCGAGCAGTTGCAGGAGCAGCGACCAGCTCAAACCATCCTGGCCGCTGCCGAGCATGGCGATCAGGGTTACGGTGAGGAACACCGCCATCGGGTCGTTACTGCCCGATTCGATTTCCAGGGTAGCGCTGACCCGTTCGTTCAGACCCCGCCCGCCAAGCAGGCTGAATACCGCGGCGGCGTCGGTGGAACCGACAATGGCACCGATCAGCAGGCCCTCCATCCAGCTCAGGTTGAACAGCCAGGCGGCGGCCATGCCGGTCAGCCCGGCGGTGATCAGCACCCCCACCGTGGCCAGCGACAAGGAAGGCCACAGGGCTACGCGGAAACTGGAAACGCGGGTGCGCATGCCGCCATCGAGCAGGATGATCGCCAGGGCCAGGTTGCCCACCAGATAGGCCAGTGGGTAGTTGTCGAAGAGGATGCCGCCGGGACCGTCGGTGCCGGCTAACATGCCGACCGCGAGGAAAATCACCAGGATGGGAATGCCGAAGCGCGCGCCAAAGGCGCTGACCAGAATGCTCAAGGCCACCAGCAATGCACCGATCAAGAACAGATTATTGATGGTGCTGGCGTCCAAGGCGGTACTCCGGGCTAAAGGGCGACTGCATCCATATGCATGGTGCGTGCCATGGATTCTAACCGCTGCCCAGGTCTGCCGGTCAAAAAAAACGCCCCGCGACCGCGAGGCGTAGCTTGATTCAGCCGAGGCCGTTTTAGAACCAGGCGTCCTGCATGCCCAGGCAGGTGTCGTCGCGGGCTTCGAGGATCGCCAGGTCGTGGTGGCAGCTCGGCACTTCCCAGGTCAGGAAGTAGCGCGCGGCCTGCAGCTTGCCCTTGTAGAAGTCGGCATCCGCCGGATTGCCGGCCGCCAGGCCCTGCTCGGCCTTGATCGCCTGTTCCAGCCAGCGCCAGCCGATGACCATATGGCCGAAGACTTTCAGGTACAACGCCGAGTTGGCCAGAGCCTGATTGACCTTGCCGCTCATCAGGTCGCCCAGCAGCGCCAGGGTCACCGACGAGAGGCGCGCCAGCAGCTGCTCGAGCGGCTGGCGCAGGGCGTTCAGTGACTCGTATTCGCCGGCCTGCTGACAGGTACCCTGGATCAGCTTGACCAGTTGCTTGAGCGCCGCGCCGCCATTCATCGAGACCTTGCGCCCGAGCAGGTCGAGCGACTGGATGCCGTGGGTGCCTTCGTGGATCGGGTTGAGGCGGTTGTCGCGGTAATACTGCTCCACCGGGTAATCGCGGGTGTAGCCGTGGCCGCCGAGAATCTGAATCGCCAGCTCGTTGGCCTTGAGGCAGAACTCCGAGGGCCAGGATTTGACGATCGGGGTGAGCAGGTCGAGCAGCTCCAGGGCGATACGCCGCTCGTCTTCGGTGGCCAGGGTCTGGGTGTCGTCGAACAGGCGCGCGGCATACAGGCCGAGGTCGAAGGCGCCTTCGACGTAGGCCTTCTGGGTCAGCAGCATGCGTCGCACGTCGGCGTGTTCGACGATCGCGACTTGCGGGCTGCTCGGGTCCTTGCCGTCCGGTTGGCGGCCTTGCGGGCGTTGGCGAGCGTAGTCCAGCGAATACAGGTAGCCGGCATAGCCGAGCATCACCGCGCCCATGCCGACGCCGATCCGCGCCTCGTTCATCATCTGGAACATATAGGACAGGCCGGCGTGCGGCTTGCCCACCAGGTAGCCGACGCACTCGCCGTTATCGCCGAAGTTCAACGCCGTGGAAGTGGTGCCGCGCCAGCCCATCTTGTGGAACAAACCGGCCAGCACCACGTCGTTGCGCTGGCCCAGGCTGCCGTCGTCGCCCACCAGGAACTTCGGCACGATAAACAGCGAGATACCCTTCACCCCGGGCGGGGCGTCCGGCAGCTTGGCCAGCACCATGTGCACGATGTTCTCGCTCAATGGATGGTCGCCGCCGGAGATGAAGATCTTGTTGCCCTTGAGCCGGTAAGTGCCGTCGCCGGCCGGTTCGGCGCGGGTGCGGATATCCGACAGCGATGAGCCGGCGTGCGGCTCGGTCAAGGCCATGGTGCCGAAGAAACGGCCCTCGATCATCGGCTGCAGAAAGCGCTGCTTGTGCTCCTCGCTGCCAAAGGCTTCGATCAGGTTGGCCGCGCCCATGGTCAGGAACGGGTAGGAAGTGGTCGCCGCGTTGGCCGACTGGAAATGCGCGAAGCAGGCCTGGGACAGCAGGTTGGGCAGCTGCATGCCGCCAGCATCGAACTCGCGGGTGGCATTGAGGAAGCCCGCCTCGAGGAAGGCATCCACCGCCGGCTTGACCTCGGGGATCAGCACCGCGGCGCCGTCGACGTATTCCGGCTCGTGCTCGTCGTTCTTGCGGTTGTGCGGGGCGAACAGGTTCTCGGCGATGCTGCGCGCGGTGTCGATGGCCGCATCGAAGGTCTCGCGGCTGTGCTCGGCAAAGCGCTCGCGCTGGGTCAGGGCTTCGGCGTCGAGCACTTCGTAAAGTTCGAAGGCCAGGTTGCGGGAGCTGAGCAGGGACTCGGACATGGGTATACCTCCGGTTTGGATGCGCCGAGTCTAAGCAGCCGCGAGCGGTGCTCCCAGCACTATCAATAAGCGTGATAGCGGGCCGTAGGGCAGGGTTGCAGCGACTCCAGCCTGGATCAATGGCTAAAGCCTCCGGCTACCGGGCCACGAAGCCTTTAGCCAGTTCCGCAGTCAGTTCGGCGGCGCCGATGTGCTTGCAGCCGCTGGTATTCTGTCCGGCCCAGAGTGGCGAAAAATCACCGCTGCCCCGACTTTCCGCCTTGGCGCGCAGGGGCGCGATGGCCGCCGCGGCCAAGGGAAAGCCCGGGGCTGCCGGGCTGAACGGCCCCTGCTCACGGATTAAGCGGTTGACGATGCCCCGCGCCGGGCGGCCGCTGAACAGGTTGGTCAGGGCGGTATGCCGCGCCTGCGGACTGTGCAAGGCGGCGCGGTGGATGGCGCTGGTGCTCGCTTCCGGGCAACAGAGGTAGGCCGTGCCGATCTGCACCCCGGCCGCGCCCAGGGCCATGGCCGCGCGCACGCCTTGGGCATCGGCAATGCCGCCCGCGGCAATCACCGGTAGTCGCACCGCGTCGACCATCTGCGGCAGCAGGGCGAAGGTGCCGCACTGGCGACTCAGGTCCATATCGAGAAAGTGGCCGCGATGACCGCCGGCTTCCAGGCCCTGGGCGATGATCGCATCGACGCCATGCGCCTCTAGCCAGAGCGCTTCCTCGACGGTGGTCGCCGAGCTGAGCACCTTCGCCCCGCAGGCTTTGACGCGGGCCAGCAACTCGGCGCAGGGCAGGCCGAAATGGAAGCTGACCACGGCCGGGCGAAATTCATCCAGCAGATCCGCCATCTCGGCACTGAACGGCTGCCGGCCAGGGCCACTGGCGATACCTGTCGGGTCGATGGCCAGCTCGGCGTAGTAAGGCTGCAGCGCGCTGCGCCAGGCCGCTTCCCGCTGCGCATCGACTGGCGCCGGGGTGTGGCAGAAGAAGTTGAGGTTGAAGGGCTTGGCAGTCTTGGCCGTCAGCGCCGTCAGCTCTGCGCGCAACCCGGCGGCATCGAGCATGGCGCAGGGCAGCGAACCCAGGCCGCCGGCATTCGATATGGTCGCCGCCAGTGCATGATTCTGTGCCCCGGCCATGGGGGCCTGGATCAAGGGCACGTCGATACCCAGCAGGTGTTGCAGTGGCATAAGGTTGCGCTCCATGCGGTTTCGTGGCGTCAGGAGGGGTAACCATAGCCAGTTGCAGCCGGCAGTGGCCAGTGCAAATGCTGGCGGCCTGTTAAACTGTGCGGCCACAGGAGTCCGCCCATGAACTACCGTCACGCCTTCCATGCCGGCAACCATGCCGATGTGTTGAAACACGTTATCTTGAGTCGCCTGATTGCCCTGCTGTCACGCAAGGAGGCGCCCTTCGCCTACCTCGACAGCCACGCAGGCGTGGGCCTCTACGACCTCGCCGGGGACCAGGCCAACCGCACCGGCGAATGGCTGCAGGGCATCGCCCGGCTGTGGCGGGCCGAGGATGTCCCGGATCAACTGGTCGATTACCTGGAAGTGATTCGCGCCATGAACCCCGATGGTGTGCTGCGTCATTACCCCGGCTCGCCGGAACTGGCGCGCATGCTGACGCGCGAGCAGGATCGCCTGCACCTCAACGAAAAACACCCGGAAGACGGCCGCCTGCTCAAGGAAAACATGCACGGCGACCGCCGCGTCGCCGTGCACCTGGGTGAAGGCTGGCACGTGTCACGGGCCTTGCTGCCGACCCGCGAGAAGCGCGTGCTGCTGCTGATCGACCCACCGTTCGAGCAGGCCGATGAGCCGGAGCGCTGCGTGCAGGCGCTGAACGAAGCCATTGGCCGGATGCGCCAGGCGGTGGTGGCGATCTGGTACCCGATCAAGGAACTGGGTCAGCTGCGGCGCTTCTACCGCGACCTGGAGAAGAGCAATGCGCCCAAGCTGCTGCGCATCGAGCTCTATGTGCACCCCGCCGATGACGCGCAGCGCCTGAACGGCTCCGGCCTGGTGATCAGCAATCCGCCCTGGGGCCTGGAGGACGAACTCAAGCAGATCCTGCCCTGGCTGACCACCTTGCTCGGGCAAAGCCAGGCCGGCTGGCGCATGGACTGGCTGATCGAGGAGCAAGCGGCAGGCCCCAAGCCATAAGCTTCAAGTGAAAAGCTCGTAGAGCGGGTGCAAGCCGCCGTGCTTTCTTGAGTTGTGGCGGGTTGCACCCGCCCTACAAGGCTTGCAGCTGCCGGCTACGCCGGCAAGCACACCCCAGTGCCGCCCAGGCCGCAATAGCCGCCGGGGTTCTTGGCCAGGTATTGCTGGTGGTAGGCCTCGGCATAGTAGAAGGGCGGGGCTTCGGCAATTTCGGTGGTGATGGGGCCGAAGCCGGCCTGTTCCAGTTCGGCCTGGAACTGCGCCTGGCTGGCTTTGGCGGCGGCCAGCTGCTCAGGGCTATAGCAGTAGATGGCCGAGCGGTACTGGCTGCCGATGTCGTTGCCCTGGCGCATGCCCTGGGTCGGGTTGTGGGCTTCCCAGAACACCTTCAGCAGCGCCGCGTAACTGGTCTGTTGCGGGTCGAAGACCACCAGCACCGCTTCGGTGTGGCCGGTCAGGCCGGAGCAGGTTTCCTCGTAGGTCGGGTTTGGCGTATGGCCGCCGGCATAGCCGACGGCGGTGGTCCACACGCCCGGTTGCTGCCAAAAACGTCGCTCGGCACCCCAGAAACAGCCGAGGGCGAATACCGCCTGCTGCATGCCGGCCGGGAATGGCCCCTGCAGGGGGTGGCCGTTGACGTAATGGGCGTCCGGAACGGGCAGCGGCGTATCGCGGCCGGGCAGCGCCTGCTCGGCGCTGGGCAGTTCGAGTCGGTGGGCAAGAATTTGCGAACGCAGAACCATGAGCGAACTCCTCAACATAAGCGGGTGTATCGGTAGACCGCGCGCATGCCGCGGCGTTACAGGTCGTGGCCGGAGCCCCGTGAGCGGCTAGCGGCCGGGGTAGCGTTGCAGCCTTGCGATCAGCTCGCTTGCGGCAATCGGCCGGTCGAACAGGTAGCCCTGGCCGATGTCGCAGTGCTGGCGTCGCAGGAAGCTGAGTTGCGCGGCGGTTTCGATGCCTTCGGCGACAACCTTGAGTTTCAGTTTATGCGCCATGGCGATCACTGCCGAGGTGATCTCCATGTCGTCCTGATCATCCGGGATGTCCATGATGAAGCTGCGGTCGATCTTGATCACGTCGATGGGGTATTTCTTCAGGTAGCTGAGCGACGAATAACCGGTGCCGAAGTCGTCCATCGCCAGGCTCAGCCCCAGGCTCTTCAGGCGGCTGAGTTGGTGGCGGGTGTCCTCGGTGGCTTCCAGCAGCAGGCTTTCGGTCAACTCCAGCTCCAGCAAGCTTGGCGCCAGCTGTTCCTCGTGCAGGATCGCGGCGATCGAGCCAACCAGATCGGGGTCGGAGAACTGCTTGGGCGACAGGTTGATCGCTACCTGCAGGTTGCCCAGGCCGGCCGCGGTCAACTGCTTGCTCATGTGGCAGGCTTGGCGCACCACCCATTTGCCGATAGGGATGATCAGCCCGGTTTCCTCGGCCACGCCGATGAACTGGTCCGGCTGGATCATGCCCTTCTCCGGATGGTTCCAGCGCAGCAGCGCCTCCATGCCGGTCAGCTGGCCAGTCTTCAGGCACAGCTTGGGCTGATAGAACACTTGCAGTTCGTTCTGGGTCAGCGCGCGGCGCAGGTTGTTCTCGACGAACAGTATGTAGTCGGCCTCGGCGTTCAGTACCTCGGTGAAGACCTGCAGTTGGTGCTTGCCGTTGGCCTTGGCCTTGTGCAGCGCCAGGCCGGCATGCTTCATCAGGGTTTGTGGGTCCGCCCCGTGTTCAGGGGTACTGGCCACGCCCACCGAGCCGGTGACGCTGATCAATTGATTATCGACGAACAGTGGCTTGTCCAGGATGTGCAGCACCTGGTGGGCCAGCTGTTGCGCGCCCGGCAGGTCAGCGGCATCCAGCAGGATGGCGAATTCGTTGCTGGCGAAGCGCGCCAGCATGCCGCTCGGCGCGAGGCTGTTGCGCAGGCGCCGGGCCAGGCTGATGAGCAACTTGTCGCCGGTCTGATGGCCGAGGCTGTCGTTGATCCGCTTGAAATTGTCGATGTCCACCAGTAGCAGGCAGAACGGCTTGCCGTCGGCACTGGCAAAGCGCTGTTCCAGGGCGCGAATGAAGGCGTAGCGATTACCCAGGCCGGTGAGATTGTCGCTGTAGGCCAGCCGCTCGATGCGTTGCTGGGCCTGCTTGGTTTCGGTGATGTCTTCGTAGATGCCGATGTAGTGGGTCAGGGTGCCGTCATCGGCATGCACCTTGGAGATCGATAATTGACCCCAGTAGGGCGCGAGGTTCTTGCGCCGGCTTTTGAACTCGCCTTGCCAGCTGTTGTGTTCGGACAGGCTGGTGGGGGCATCGAACAGCAGTTCGCCGAGGTTCTCCAGGGCCGGCAGCTCCGACAGGCGACGGCCTTGCACCTCGTCGGAACTGTAGAGGGTGATGGCGGTGAAACTCGGGTTGACGTATTCCACCAGGCCGTCGCGGTCGACCAGGATAAAGGCGCTGGCGCTCTGCTCGACCGCACGCTTGAACAGGTGCAGCTCGCTGGTAGCGCTGCGCCGCTGCTGATGGCTCAGTACCTGGGCGTACTGATCGGCCAGTTCGCCGGCAAAGGCGATTTCGTCGGCCTGCCAGACGCGCCGAGAATCGGTGTGTTCCAGGCACAGTACGCCGACCACCTCACCGCCGACCCGGATACTGGCGTCGAGCATGGTCGTGATGCCCATGGGTTGCAGGTAGCTGTTGCACAGTTCACGGGTACGCGGGTCGTGTAACGCATCCTGGACATCGATCGCGCGGCCGCCTTGCAGTGCCTGCAGGTAGTCGGGGCAGTCGTCGATTGCGATCGGCAGGGCGGTTTCATGGCAGTCGCTGTCGTGGCGAAACAGGGCCGCGGGGACAAGACTGGTGCCATTCAGGTTCCAGATGCTCGCCCGCGCTACCTTATAGAGGCTGCAGGCCGTGCGGGTGATCAGTTCGGCGGCTTCACGCAGCGGATCACTGGTCGTGTAACGCTGGCGCGCCAGGTGCACAATCAGGTTTTGCTGGGCGTGCGAGCGCTGCTGGCGCTCCTGGGCTTCAGCAATTGCAGCGGGCGCAAGTGAATCACTGCTGGCAGCAGTGGCGATGAGGTAGCCACGCAGCAGATGCCGGCCGTGTTGCTTGAACGGCTCGCCCATTTCCATCAGGTAGGTAGGGCCGTGCGCGGTATGCAGGGTGTAATGCACCAGATAATGCGCTTGTTGTACCAGTTGCAGCTGAATGCTGTCATGCAGCCGATGGCGCGCCTCGGGCTCCATCAGGCTGGCATAGGGGGCGTCGAACAGTGCACAGAGTTCGCTGGCGGGAATGCCGAACTGGCGCTCGCAGGCCGGGTCGAGAAACAGCAAGGCCCAGCTGGACTCGTTCAAACGCTCGAAGCGCAGCATGCCCAGCCTCGAGGGTACTGGCAACTGTGTCACAACCTCGGATGCTAACCGGCTCATGGCATCGGGATGGCTTTTCATCAAGCGGCTGGCTTCCAGTATGCTGGCTGAGGCGAGGGTTAGGCCCACTTCACTATGGCGTCGAGTAAGGGTGCATCATGCATATGCGACTGACAAGAAAACTAATTCATACCGTGTGCTTGCTTGGCTGTCTGGTGGTACCGCCGGCGGTGGCCAGCGAACCGGCGGCGGGGCTGAGCAGCGCCGAACAAGCCGGTTATCTGGCCGGCTTGAAGCGCCTGTACCTGAGTCAGGACGAGCGCCAGGTATTGCTCTCGCACTGCAATGCGCTGCTGACCAGCTACGCCCTGCGCGCCGGCTATCAGGTGGGCCAAGCGCAACGTCAGGACCTGCTCTACCAGTTGCAGCTTGGCGCCCCCGGTGAGCTGATACTGCGCGAGGAGATTCGTGGGCAAGGCAGCGACATGGCTGTGCGCAACCAGCGCATTGCGCTGTTCGGAGTCGATCCGTTTATCCGTTACGACTGCCCGTCCAACGGCATCAGTTGCGTGCTGTTCAACCCGGTCGATGGCAGTCCGCTGCTGACCATCGTGCGCGATCACCAGGGCGCCGCCGAACTGGCCAAGGCGCTGAGCTTTCTGATCCGCAAGGTACAGAAGGGCTGAACTTTTGCCGCCGCTGTCAGCTTGAGGCGCTTTGCGCTCGGACATTTGGTCGAGCCGAAACTGGAAAATTCCACCGGTCAGGGCGATGCTTTAAACAGGCCCTTGCCGAGTGGAGTGCATGCCGATGCTGGACGTCAATCCCGACACAGTTTGCCGACTGATTGCCCTCGCCCAGGTGTTTCATGCCAAAGAGGCGGTGGTGATTCCTGAGGAGCCGACCAGCCCCAGCGACGACTGGGCAATGCAGGTGCTCGCCGACCATGCGGATGACGAGGTATTCATCGAGTTCAAGTCGATCATAGATGACCTGGAGCCTGACCAGCAGCAGCAGGTCGTGGCATTGCTCTGGTTGGGGCGCGGCGACGGGACGCTGGAGGACTGGCCGGACCTGCTCGAGCAGGCGCAGGACGACTGGAACCCAAACACCGCCGAGTACCTGATCGCTCATCCCTTCCTCGCCGAGCATCTGCGTGAAGCCCTGGATATGCAGGGTTACGCGTGCGAGTGAGTGATCCGCTTCAGCGCGACTGGCGCAGCAGCCGCAGTAACTGCGCCAGGCTGCGGCTATTGAGCGCGTCCCCAGCTTCCAGCCAGCCACGTCGGGCCTGGTCGATGCCGTAGCTGTGCAGGTCGAAATCGGCCGTGCGATGGGCGTCGGAGGCAATACTCAGGAGCACGCCTTGCGCCTTGGCCAGCCGGCAATAGTGGGCGTTCAGGTCGAGGCGTTGCGGCTGCGCATTCAACTCGAGAAAACAGCCGCGCTGTTGCGCATGCTCGATGATCGCCTCGATATCAAGCGGGTAGCCTTCGCGTTCCTGCAACAGGCGCCCAGTCGGGTGCGCGAGGATAGTGAAGTAGCGCGAGTCCATGGCGCGGCAGATGCGTTGTGTCTGCTTCTGTACGGGCAGCTTGAAGTGGCTGTGCACCGCGCCGACGACGATATCCAGGCGTGCCAGCAGGGCATCGGGCATGTCCAGCGTGCCGTCGGCGAGGATATCGACCTCGATGCCCTTGAGCAGCGTCAGGCTCTGCAGTTCGTCGTTGAGCCGGTCGATTTCGTCCAGTTGGCGACGCAGGCGATCGGCGTCCAGGCCGTGAGCGATGCTCAGGTGTCGCGAATGTTCGGTGATGGCCAGGTATTGCCAGCCGCGCTGCTGGGCCGCCATGGCCATTTCGCGCAGGCTGTTGTGGCCGTCGCTGGCGCGGGTATGGCAATGCAGGTCGCCGCGCAAGTCGTCGAGTTCGATCAGCCTGGGTAGGTCGCCGTGTTCGGCGGCGGCGATCTCGCCGGTGTCCTCGCGCAGTTCGGGGGGGATCCAGGGCAGGCCCAGGGCCTGGTAGATGTCTGCTTCTTGGCGCCCGGCCAGCTGCTTGCCGTTGCGGTACAGGCCGTACTCGTTGAGTTTGCAGCCTTGCGCCTGGGCTCGACGGCGCAGGGCGATGCCGTGGGCCTTGCTGCCGGTGAAGTACTGCAGGGCTGCACCAAAACTGGCGGCGGCGACGATACGCAGGTCAACCGGCATGCCGCCACGCAGGCGCAGGCTGGCGCGGGTCGTTCCGGCGGCCATGACCTTTTCGATGGCGGGGTAGCGCAGTGCGTCGGCCATTGGCCGAGAGTCTTGTGGGTCAGCCTGCAGCAGGATATCCAGGTCGCCGACGGTGTCGCGCCGGCGCCGGTAGCTGCCGGCGATGACGGCGGCCTCGACCGTTTTCAGGCCGCGCAGGTAGTCCAGCAGTGGTTCGGCCTGGGCGGTGGCCTGCGGCAACAGATAGCGTTGCTCGGCGCTGGTCTTGGCGCTCACGGCTTGCTGCAAACGGTCGGTCAGGCGCGGGCCGAAGCCGCTCAGCTGCCGCACCCGGTCGTCCGCCAGGGCCTGCTGCAGGCTTGTCAGTGAGTCGACGGCCAGTTCCTGATACAGCTGGCGCACCCGCTTGGGGCCAATGCCGGGCAGGTGCAGCAACTCGCCCAGCCCCGCCGGGACTTCGCGCTGCAGGCGTTGCAGCAGCGCGCAATCGCCCGTGCGGACGATTTCGTCGATTTTCTCCGACAGGTCGTGACCGATGCCCGCTAGCTTGGGCAGCGCGCTGCCGCTGGCGATCTGCTCGGCGAACGACAGGTTCTGGCTGCGTACCGTGCGCGCCGCATTGCGATAGGCGCGGATGCGAAACGGGTTGGCGGCCTCCATCTCCAGCAGGTCGGCAATCTCCTCGAAGATCTGCGCGATGCGCTGGTTGTCGACCGCCGTGGCAGGCGGCCGGACAGGGGCGGCGCGGTGGCGAGGCATGCTCGGGTTCCCTTGACCCAGGCGGCGCTATTACGGCTGCTGTTCGGCTTCCAGCCAACCCTGGCAGGTTGCCAGCCGAGCCAGGTCGTGCAGGCCGTCGGCCAGTACGCCGAGCAGGTCGTCGGCGGCGATGATGCCGACCAATACGCCCCGTTCATTGACCACCGGCAGGCGGCGCACGCCGCCGAGGCGCATCTTGGCGATGACGTCGAAGACATCCTCCTGTTCTTGTACCGTGATCAGCTCGCGCCGCTGGAAGTCGCCGACGGCCATGCGGCTCAGATCGCTCTCGTCGTTGGCGACCAGGTCGAGCACGATATCGCGGTCGGTGATGATGCCCACCGGAATGACATCGCCCTCGTCCGTGGGCTCGACCAGTACCAGGTCGCCGACATGGTAGTCGCGCATCAGCCGCGCGGCGGCGGCAACCGAGTCGGTGGGGGACACCGCGACTATTTCGCGGCAGCAGTATTGGCCAATGGCCATGGTGTCACCTCCTTGCATGCGTGCATGAACCTGTTGCTGGAGTTACCGCGGCTGCGATGCGTTCACCATGGGCTCGTGCTTGGCCGGAGATTTTGATCTGCATCAGTTTGCAGTGAATCGGATTGACCACCCCCGGTCTTGGCGGATGAAAGGAGGCGGGTGGCGATATTGCTATAGCGAGAGTCGTCGCTAAGCCAGAAGCTGCGTGCAACCCGAAACGGGGGCAGCGGTCAAAAAAAACCCCGCCAAACAGGGCGGGGTTGAGGTACGAGCGTGGCGTGCTCGAAAATTGTCGCGAATTGCCGCTCAGTCTTACAGCAGCATGGTGCGGATATCTGCCAGCACATCACCGAGGCGCTTGGTAAAGCGTGCGGCAGCTGCGCCGTTGATCACCCGGTGGTCGTAGGACAGCGACAGCGGCAGCATCAGCTTGGGCTGGAAGGCCTTGCCGTCCCAGACCGGCTGGATGGTGGCCTTGCTCACACCGAGAATCGCCACTTCCGGCGCATTGACGATCGGCGTGAAGCCGGTGCCGCCAATGTGGCCGAGGCTGGAGATGGTGAAGCAGGCGCCCTGCATGTCATCGGCGGCGAGCTTCTTGGTGCGGGCCTTTTCCGCCAGTGCGGCGGCTTCGGCGGCCAGTTGCAGCAGGCTCTTCTGGTCGACGTTCTTGATTACCGGCACCAGCAGGCCGTCCGGGGTGTCCACGGCGAAGCCGATGTTCACGTATTTCTTGCGGATGATTGCCTTGCCGCTCGGTGCCAACGAGCTGTTGAAGTCCGGCAGTTCCTTGAGCAGGAAGGCGCAGGCCTTGAGCAGCAGCGGCAGCACGGTGAGCTTGACTCCGGCCTTCTCGGCCACGGCTTTCTGCGCGACGCGGAAGGCCTCCAGCTCGGTGATGTCAGCCGAATCGAACTGGGTCACATGCGGCACATTGAGCCAGCTGCGGTGCAGGTTGGCGGCGCCGACCTGCATCAGCCGGGTCATGGCCACTTCTTCGATTTCGCCGAAGCGGCTGAAATCCACCACTGGGATCGGCGGGATGCCGGCGCCGCCGGTGGCGCCAGCGGGCGCCTCCTTGGCCTTCTGCATCATCGCCTTGACGTGAACTTGCACGTCTTCCTTGAGGATCCGGCCTTTAGGGCCGCTGCCGGGTACGGCAGACAGTTCGACGCCGAAGTCGCGTGCCAGCTGGCGTACGGCCGGACCGGCATGCACCCTGCTGCCTGGCGAGGCCACCGGGGCGGTCACCTGTGCTGCGGCCGCCGCCAGCTTGGCGATGGCGTTGACTTCGGCGACTACCGCCGGGTCGGCGCCGGCGGGGGTTTTATGCATCTCCGTCGATGGCGCTGGCGTTGGTGCTGGAGCAGCAGTAGCTGCTGTTCCCGCCACTTTCAGCTTGAGAATCAGGTCGCCGGTGCCAACGTCGGCGTCCAGCTTGACCACGACACTTTCCACCACACCGGCAACCGGCGAGGGGATTTCCATGCTGGCCTTGTCGGACTCCAGGGTGATCAGCGACTGGTCGGCTTCGACCGTGTCGCCGGCCTTGACCAGGATCTCGATGACCTTGGCCTTGCCAGCCGAGCCGATGTCCGGGACATAGATGTCCTGCACGGACGCCTCTGCCGGTGCTGCCGGTGCCGCTGCAGCTGGCGCCGGGGCGGCTGCCTTGGGGGCTTCGGCAGGTGCGGGGGCGGCTGCGGCCGGAGCCGCTGCGGCGTCGCTGGCGCCTTCGACTTCCAGCTCGAGCAACTCGTCGCCTTCTTTCAGGCGGTCGCCGAGTTTGACTTTCAGGCTCTTGATCACCCCGGCTTTCGGCGCCGGGATTTCCATGCTGGCCTTGTCCGATTCGAGGGTCAGCAGGCTCTGGTCGGCTTCGATGCGATCGCCAACCTTGACGAACAGCTCGATGACTTCGCCTTCACCACTGCCGATATCGGGTACGCGGATTAATTCGCTCACAGTGCGTCTCCTTAGCAGTTCAGTGGGTTGATTTTTTCCGGGTTGATGCCGAACTTGGCGATGGCCTCGGCCACCACTTTAGGTTCGATATCACCACGGTCGGCGAGGGCTTCGAGGGCGGCGAGGACCACCCAGTTGCGATCCACTTCGAAGAAGTGACGCAGTTTCTTGCGGCTGTCGCTACGGCCGAAACCGTCGGTGCCCAGGACCTTGTATTCCTTGCTCGGCACCCACTGGCGGATCTGGTCGGCGAACAGCTTCATGTAGTCGGTGCTGGCAATGATCGGGCCTTGGCGGCCAGTCAGGCACTGCTCGACATACGACAGCTTGGGCTTCTGCTCGGGATGCAGGCGGTTGTTGCGCTCCACGGCCAGGCCGTCGCGACGCAGTTCGTTGAAGCTGGTGACGCTCCACACATCGGAACCGACGTTGAACTCTTCACGGAGGATCTTCGCCGCCTCGCGCACTTCGCGCAGGATGGTGCCGGAGCCGAGCAGCTGCACGTGATGGGCGGCTTCCTTCTTGTCCTCTTCGAGCAGGTACATGCCCTTGACGATGCCTTCCTCGACACCTGCAGGCATGGCCGGCTGCTGATAGGACTCGTTCATCACGGTGATGTAGTAGAAGACGTCCTGCTGCTCTTCGGTCATCTTCTTCATGCCGTCCTGGATGATCACCGCCAGCTCATAGCCGTAGGTTGGATCAAAGGTTCGGCAGTTGGGAATGGTCGAGGCCATGATGTGGCTGTGACCATCTTCGTGCTGCAGGCCTTCGCCGTTGAGCGTGGTGCGCCCTGCGGTGCCGCCAATCAGGAAGCCACGGGTGCGGCTGTCGCCAGCGGCCCAGGCCAGGTCGCCGATACGCTGGAAGCCGAACATCGAATAGAAGATGTAGAACGGCAGCATCGGCTGGTTATGGCAGCTGTAACTGGTACCGGCGGCGATAAAGGAACTCATGGCACCGGCTTCGTTGATGCCTTCTTCGAGGATTTGACCCTTCTTGTCCTCGCGGTAGAACATCACCTGGTCTTTATCCACCGGCTCGTAGAGCTGGCCGACCGAGGAGTAGATGCCGAGCTGGCGGAACATGCCTTCCATGCCGAAGGTACGCGCTTCGTCCGGGATGATCGGCACGATACGCTGGCCGATGTCCTTGTCCTTGACCAGTTGCGCGAGGATGCGCACGAAGGCCATGGTGGTGGAGATTTCGCGGTCGCCCGAGCCGTCGAGGATGGCTTTGAGGGTCTCCAGCGGCGGTGTCGGGATGCTGAAGCTCTTGGCGCGGCGCTGTGGCACGAAACCGCCCAGCGCTGTACGGCGCTCGCTCAGGTAGCGCGCTTCTGCGCTGCCTTCTTCCGGCTTGATGAACGGCAGGCTTTCCAGTTCGCCATTTTTCACCGGAATGTCGAAGCGATCGCGGAACTGCTTGAGGCTGTCGACATCGACCTTCTTGGTGTTGTGCGCGGTGTTCTTCGCTTCACCCGCACCGGTGCCATAACCCTTGACGGTCTTGGCCAGGATCACGGTCGGCTGTTCTTTGTGGTTGACCGCCTGGTGGTAGGCCGCATAGACCTTGTAGGGGTCGTGACCGCCACGGTTGAGCTTCCAGATCTCGTCGTCGGAGAGGTCCTTGACCATCTCTTTCAGCTCGGGGCTGTTGAAGAAGTGCTCACGGACGAACGCGCCGTCCTTGGCCTTGTAGTTCTGGTACTCGCCGTCGATCACTTCGTCCATGCGGCGCTGCAGGATGCCGTCGACATCCTTGGCCAGCAGTGGGTCCCAGAAGCGACCCCAGACCACCTTGTTGACGTTCCAGCCACCACCACGGAACACGCCTTCGAGTTCCTGGATGATCTTGCCGTTGCCGCGTACCGGGCCATCAAGGCGCTGCAGGTTGCAGTTGATGACGAAGATCAGGTTGTCGAGTTTCTCGCGGCCAGCCAGCGAGATCGCGCCGAGGGATTCCGGTTCGTCGCATTCGCCGTCGCCGAGGAAGCACCAGACTTTCTGCTTGCCGGCCGGGATAAAGCCGCGCGCTTCCAGGTACTTCATGAAGCGTGCCTGGTAGATCGCCTGGATCGGACCCAGGCCCATGGACACGGTGGGGAACTGCCAGAAGTCCGGCATCAGCCAGGGGTGTGGGTAGGACGACAGGCCCTTGCCATCGACTTCCTGGCGGAAGTTGTTCATCTGGTCTTCAGTGATGCGGCCTTCCATGAAGGCGCGGGCGTAAACGCCAGGCGAGGCATGGCCCTGGAAGAAGACCAGGTCGCCGCCGTGCTCCTCGGTCGGGGCCTGGAAGAAGTAGTTGAAACCGATGTCATACAGCGTGGCCGAGGAGGCGAAGCTGGAGATATGACCACCTAGGTCGGAATCCTTCAGGTTGGTGCGCATCACCATGGCCAGGGCATTCCAGCGTACCAGCGAGCGAATGCGGCGTTCCATGAACAGGTCGCCAGGCATGCGTGCTTCGTGGGTTACCGGGATGGTGTTGCGGTACGGCGTGGTGATCGCATAGGGCAACTGGGAACCACTGCGGGTGGCCAGTTCGCCCAAGCGAGTCATCAGATAATGGGCGCGGTCTTCGCCTTCCTTGTCGAGAACAGACTCAAGGGCGTCCAGCCATTCCTGGGTTTCGACGGGATCGAGGTCTTGCATGGCTTGCTCCAGGGCGGAAAGGCTTCCAGAATCGGAGGCCAGGATTCGTGACCGGCTTTGTGGGCGGGCACGTGAATTCTTGGATGTACCGGGGATAGGACCGGCTCCGTGTAGTTTTACTACATATCGACGCCGATTTCAGCCCTTTGGATACAATCTTTCGTAGCAAAACTACAATTTATTTGTCTGTTTGTTGCGCGCGCCGCGTCAAGCGAGAGGGTTTCCGGCTTTGTGCGTGTCACTTGCAGTCCGCCAAAAAGGATAGACCATGAGCCTGCCCGCGTTGGCTTCTTTGCCTGCCACTCTTGCCCCCCTGGCCCTGCGTGCCGAACAGTCCTTGCAGGCGGCTTTCGCCGAGTGCTGCGCTGCTGCCGTAGCCGACTTTGCCGCCTGGCCGAGCGCGCGTCGTGAGGTGCTCCGGCGCGTGGCGGCGGCCAGCGATTTCGTCGTCGAGCAAGCCCAGCGTGACCCGCAGATGTTCCTCGGCTTGGCCGCCTGCGGCGAATTGGAACGCCCGCTGCAGGCCGGCGAGCTGCGTGGGCAGCTGGCGGCCGCGTTGCTCGATTGCGCCGATGAAGAGGATCTGGGCCGGCGCCTGCGGCGTTTTCGCAATCGCCAGCAGGTGCGCATCATCTGGCGCGACGTCAGTCGCCAGGCCGACTTGATCGAAACCTGCCGCGACCTTTCGGAGCTGGCCGACGCCTGCATCGATCTGGCCTATCACTGGCTCTATCCTCGGCATTGCACGCAGTTCGGCACGCCCATCGGCCGGCGCAGTGGTCAGGCGCAGCACATGGTGGTGCTCGGCATGGGCAAGCTGGGTGCCTTCGAGCTGAACCTGTCATCGGACATCGACTTGATCTTCGGCTACCCGGAGGGCGGCGAGACCGAAGGGGTCAAGCGTCCGCTGGACAACCAGGAGTTCTTCATTCGCCTCGGTCAGCGCCTGATCAAGGCGCTGGACGTGATCACCGTCGACGGTTTCGTCTTTCGCACCGACATGCGCCTGCGCCCCTATGGCTCCTCGGGTTCGCTGGTGTTCAGCTTCAACGCGCTGGAGCAGTACTACCAGGATCAGGGCCGCGACTGGGAGCGCTACGCCATGATCAAGGCGCGGGTGGTCGGCGGCGACCCGGTCGCCGGGGCGCAGTTGCTGGAGATGCTGCGGCCATTCGTCTATCGGCGTTACCTGGATTTTTCCGCGATCGAGGCGCTGCGCACTATGAAGCAGCTGATCCAGCAGGAAGTGCGGCGCAAGGGCATGGCCGAGAACATCAAGCTCGGTGCCGGCGGTATTCGTGAGGTGGAGTTCATCGCCCAGGCCTTCCAGTTGATCCATGGCGGTCGCGACCTGAGCCTGCAACAGCGGCCGTTGCTCAAGGTATTGACGACACTGGAGGGGCAGGGCTATCTGCCGGCCGCGGTAGTCGACGAATTGCGCCAGGGCTACGAGTTCCTGCGCTACACCGAGCATGCCCTGCAGGCGATCGGCGACCGGCAGACGCAGATGCTGCCCGATAACGATCAGGATCGCGCGCGCGTGGCCTTTATGCTTGGCTTCGATGACTGGCAGGCGTTTCACCAGCAATTGATGCACTGGCGTGGTCGGGTCGACTGGCATTTCCGCCAGGTGATCGCCGATCCGGATGAGGATGCCACAACCGCCGAGGATGAAGTGGTCGGCGGCGAGTGGCTGCCGCTGTGGGGCGATCTCCAGGACGAGGCAGCGGCCTGCCGGCAACTGGCCGAAGCGGGGTTCGCCGAGGCGCAGTCGGCCTGGCGACGCCTTGCCGGCTTGCGCAACGGCAATCAGGTGCGGGCCATGCAGCGTCTAGGCCGTGAGCGCCTGGATGCCTTCATGCCGCGGCTGCTGGCGCAGGCGGTGGAGCACGACAACCCGGATCTGGTCCTGGAGCGGGTGCTGCCGCTAATCGAGGCGGTGGCGCGGCGCTCGGCCTACCTGGTGCTGCTGACGGAAAATCCCGGCGCCTTGCAGCGCCTGCTGACCCTGTGCGCCGCCAGCCCCTGGATCGCCGAACAGATTACCCGTTTTCCTCTATTGCTCGACGAGTTGCTCAACGAGGGGCGGCTGTTCAAGCCGCCGCTGGCGCCGGAGCTGGCCGCCGAGCTGCGTGAGCGGCTGATGCGCATCCCCGAGGATGACCTCGAGCAGCAGATGGAGGCGCTGCGCCACTTCAAGCTGGCTCACCGCTTGCGCGTGGCCGCGTCGGAAATCGCCGGCAGCCTGCCGCTGATGAAGGTCAGCGATTACCTGACCTGGCTGGCCGAGGCGATCCTCGATCAGGTGCTGGCCCTGGCCTGGCGGCATACCACCAGTAAATACGGGGTGCCGCAGCGTGTCGATGGCAGTCCCTGCGATCCGGACTTCATCATCGTCGGTTACGGCAAGGTCGGCGGCATCGAGCTGGGGCATGGCTCGGACCTGGATCTGGTGTTCATCCACGATGGCGATCCTCAAGCCGAGACCCTTGGCGCCAAGCCGATCGACGGCGCGCAGTTCTTCAATCGCCTGGGCCAGCGCATCATCCACCTGCTGACCACCCAGACCAACTCCGGCCAGCTCTACGAGGTCGACATGCGCCTGCGCCCCTCGGGGGTGGCGGGTCTGCTGGTCAGCTCGCTGGGCGCCTTCCAGCGCTATCAGGAAAACGAAGCCTGGACCTGGGAGCACCAGGCCCTGGTCCGCGCCCGCGTGCTGGTCGGTTGCTCGCGGGTCGGCAAGGCGTTCGAGGCGGTGCGCGCGGCGGTACTCGGTCGTGAGCGTGACCTCGATCGGCTGCGCACCGAGGTCAGCGAGATGCGCGCGAAGATGCGTGACAACCTCGGCACCCGGGCTACGGCTGCCGGTACCGCGGCGAATGCCTTCGAGGCCGCGGTCTGCTTCGACCTCAAGCAGGATGCCGGTGGTATCGTCGATATTGAATTTATGGTGCAATACGCGGCCTTGGCTTGGTCGCGACAATATCCCGAGCTGTTGGAGTTCACCGATAACATCCGCATCCTGGAAGGTCTGGAGCGTCTTGGCTTGTTGACCGCCGAGCAGGCCCACCTGCTGCAAGAGGCCTACAAGGTCTACCGCGCGGCGGCCCATCGCCAGGCACTGCAAAAGCAGCCCGGGGTGGTAGGCGGCGATCAGTTCCAGGAGCAAAGACGCAGCGTGCTGCGCATCTGGCGGGAGCTGGGGTTGAACTGAATGGTGTATAGGCTGGCCGGCGCGCAGCGCACCGGCGACTAAGTACGAATCGAATTTGAGGAGCAGGCAACTATGTCGATGGCCGATCGTGATGGCGTGATTTGGTATGACGGCAAACTGGTGCCGTGGCGTGATGCGACCACCCATGTGCTGACCCACACCCTGCATTACGGCATGGGTGTATTCGAAGGCGTGCGTGCCTACGACACCCCGGACGGCGCGGCAATCTTCCGCCTGCAGGCGCACACCGATCGCCTGTTCGACTCGGCGCACATCATGAACATGCAGATCCCGTTCAGCAAAGACGAGATCAACGAGGCGACCCGCGCCGCGGTGCGCGAGAATAACCTGGAAAGCGCCTATATCCGCCCGATGGTGTTCTACGGATCGGAAGGCATGGGCCTGCGTGCCAGTGGCCTGAAGGTGCATGTCATAGTCGCGGCCTGGAACTGGGGCGCCTACATGGGCGACGAAGCCCTGCAGGTCGGCATCAAGGTGCGCACCAGCTCCTTCACTCGCCACCATGTCAACATCTCGATGACGCGGGCCAAGGCCAACGGCAACTACATCAACTCGATGCTGGCCCTGCAGGAAGCCATCTCCGGCGGCGCCGACGAGGCCATGCTGCTGGATACCGAAGGCTATGTGGCCGAAGGCTCGGGCGAGAATATCTTCCTGGTCAAGAACGGCGTGGTTTACACGCCGGAAGTGACTTCCTGTCTCAACGGCATCACCCGCAGCACCATCCTGACCCTGGCCGCCGAGCTGGGCATCCCGGTGATCGAGAAGCGCATCACCCGCGACGAGGTGTACATCGCCGACGAGGCCTTCTTCACCGGCACCGCCGCCGAAGTCACGCCGATCCGCAACGTCGATGACCGCCAGATCGGCGCCGGCCGCCGTGGCCCGGTGACCGAGAAACTGCAAAAAGCCTATTTCGACCTGGTGGCCGGCAAGACCAGCAACCATGCCGAATGGCGCACGCTGGTTAAATAAGCAGCAAGCCGCAAGTAGCAAGCTGCAAGCGCCCCGGCTGCTTTAGCTTGCAGCTTGCAGCTTGCGGCGTGAGGCTGCCCCTATGAATATTCTGATTGTCGGCCCCAGCTGGGTCGGTGACATGGTGATGGCGCAGACGCTGTTCCAGTGCCTGCAACAGCGTCATCCTGGCTGCGCGATCGACGTGCTGGCGCCCGAGTGGAGCCGGCCGATTCTCGAGCGCATGCCAGAAGTGCGTCGGGCCCTGAGCTTTCCGCTCGGCCACGGCGTGTTGCAACTGGCGACCCGGCGCAAGATCGGCAAATCCCTGGCAGGTCAATACGATCAGGCGATTCTGTTGCCCAATTCGCTGAAGTCGGCGCTGGTGCCGTTCTTCGCCGGTATTGCCACGCGCACCGGCTGGAAGGGCGAGATGCGCTATGGCCTGCTCAACGATGTGCGCATCCTGGATAAAGAACGCTACCCGCTGATGATCGAGCGCTTCATGGCGCTGGCTTATGAACCGGGTGTCGAGCTGACCAGGCCTTATCCGCGGCCGTCCCTGCATATCGACGCAAGCAGTCGCGCGGCGGCGCTGGCCAAGTTCGGCCTGAGCCTGGATCGGCCGGTGCTGGCGCTCTGTCCAGGCGCCGAGTTCGGCGAGGCCAAGCGCTGGCCGAGCGAGCATTACGCCCAGGTCGCCGAGGCGAAGATCCGCAGCGGCTGGCAGGTCTGGCTGTTTGGCTCGAAAAACGATCACCCGGTGGGGGAAGAAATCCGCTTGCGGCTGATCCCCGGGCTGCGCGAGGAAGCGGTCAATCTGGCTGGCGAGACCAGCCTGGCCGAAGCCATCGACCTGCTGTCCTGTGCCGGCGCCGTGGTCTCCAACGACTCGGGCTTGATGCATGTGGCCGCCGCGCTCAATCGTCCGCTGGTGGCGGTCTACGGCTCCACGTCGCCGCAGTTCACCCCGCCGCTGGCCGAACAGGTGGAGATCGTCCGGCTGGGCATCGAATGCAGTCCCTGCTTCGACCGCACCTGTCGCTTCGGTCATTACAACTGCCTGCGTGAGTTGCCAGCGCAGCCGGTGCTGCAGGCGCTGGACCGCCTGGTGGCCGATCCGGTCGAGGTCGAATAGTTTGCGTGTATTGCTGATCAAGACGTCTTCGCTGGGCGATGTCATTCACACCCTGCCGGCGCTCACCGACGCGGCGCGGGCGATTCCCGGTATCCAGTTCGACTGGGTGGTGGAAGAGGGCTTCGCCGAGATTCCGGCCTGGCACCCGGCGGTGGCCCAGGTCATCCCGGTGGCGATCCGCCGTTGGCGCCAGCACCTCTGGCAGACCCTGAAAAATGGCGAGTGGCGCCGCTTCAAGGCGCGCCTGGGTGAAACCCGTTACGACCTGGTGATCGACGCCCAGGGCCTGCTGAAAAGCGCCTGGCTGAGCCGTTACGTCAAGGCGCCGGTGGCTGGCTTGGCGGCGGACTCCGCGCGCGAGCCGATCGCCAGTCGCTTCTATGCCCGCCGTTACAGTGTGCCGCGCGAGCAGCACGCGCTGGAGCGGGTGCGTCAGTTGTTCGCCCAGGCGCTGGGCTACCCGCTGCCGACGGGTATTGGCGACTACGGACTGAATCGCGCGCGCCTGGCCGGTGCGGTGGAGCAGCCTTATCTGCTGTTCCTGCACGGCACCACGTGGGCGAGCAAGCATTGGCCGGAAGCCTGCTGGCGCGAACTGGCCGAACACATGAATGCGCTCGGCTGGGCGGTGCGCCTGCCGTGGGGTAATGCGGTCGAGAAGGCGCGCGCCGAGCGCATCGTCGCCGGCCTGGACAAGGCCGCATTGCTGCCCAAATTGAATCTGGCCGGTGTGGCCAAGGTCATCGCCGGTGCCCGCGCTTGCGTGGCGGTCGACACTGGGCTCGGTCACCTGGCTGCGGCCCTCGATGTCCCGACCATCTCGCTCTACGGGCCGACCTTGCCGGGGCGGGTAGGGGCCTATGGCCGCTCCCAGGTTCACCTGTGCGCCACGGGCCCGGGTGCCGGTTCGGGTGACCGCCACACGCCCTGCTTCGAGACGCTGTTGGCGGAGCGGGTGGTCGGCGAGTTGCAGGCGTTGCTGCTGGTCGAGGCAGCCGTCTGATGCGGGTCATTTTCCCCGGGTTGCAGCCGGGCTACGCAATTGAAGGGCACGCCTGATGCAATTGGCTTTTATCCTCTACAAGTATTTCCCCTATGGCGGCTTGCAGCGCGATTTCCTGCGCATCGCGCTGGAGTGCCAGCAGCGCGGTCATGCGATCCGCGTGTATACGCCGATCTGGGAAGGCGATGTGCCCGAAGGTTTCGAGGTGGTGGTGGTGCCGGTCAAGGCGCTGTTCAACCACAAGCGCAACGAGAAACTCACCGCCTGGGTCGAGGCCGACCTGGCCAGGCGTCCGGTCGACCGGGTAATCGGCTTCAACAAGATGCCCGGGCTGGATGTGTATTACGCCGCCGACGGTTGCTTCGAGGACAAGGCGCAGACCCTGCGCAACCCGATCTACCGCAAGTGGGGTCGCTACAAGCATTTCGCCGATTACGAGCGAGCGGTGTTCGCTCCTGAGTCGAAAACCGAAATCCTGATGATCTCCGAGGTGCAGCAGCCGTTGTTCATCAAGCACTACCAGACCCCGCTGCAGCGCTTTCACCTGCTGCCGCCGGGCATCGCCCCAGACCGTCGCGCGCCGGCCAATGCCGCCGAGATCCGCGCCGCCTTCCGCCGCGAATTCCAGTTGGCCGATGACGACCTGCTGCTGGTGCAGATCGGTTCCGGGTTCAAGACCAAGGGCCTTGATCGCAGCCTGAAAGCCGTCGCCGCCCTGCCACGCGAACTGCGCCAGCGTACCCGGCTGATCGTCATCGGCCAGGACGATCCCAAGGCGTTCCTGCTGCAGATCAAGACCCTGGGGATCTCCGAGCAGGTGCAGATCCTCAAGGGGCGCAGCGATATCCCGCGTTTCCTGCTCGGCGCCGACCTGCTGATCCATCCGGCCTACAACGAAAACACCGGCACCGTGCTGCTCGAAGCGCTGGTAGCCGGTCTGCCGGTACTGGTGACCGATGTCTGCGGTTACGCCCATTACATTCGCGATGCGGATGCCGGGCGCGTGTTGCCCAGCCCGTTCGAGCAGGAGCGGCTCAATCGCCTGCTGGCCGAGATGCTCGACGACGGGGTGCGCCGCGGCGAGTGGCGGCGCAACGGCCTAGCCTACGCCGACTGTGCCGACCTCTATTCCATGCCGCACAAGGCCGCCGATGTGATCCTGGCGGAGCACCCATGAAGTTGCTGCTCAGCGAACCATTCAAGACCCTGTGGGCCGGCAAGGACGCCTTTGCCGAAGTGGAGGCCTTGCAAGGCCAGGTCTACCGCGAGCTGGAGGGCCGCCGCACCCTGCGCACCGAGGTGGCCGGGCGTGGCTACTTCGTCAAGATCCATCGTGGCGTCGGCTGGCGCGAGATCGCCAAGAACCTGCTGACCGCCAAGCTGCCGGTGCTCGGCGCCGGTCAGGAGTGGCGGGCGATCCAGCGCTTGCAGGAAGCCGGCGTGGCGACCATGACCGCGGTGGCCTATGGCGAGCGCGGCAGCAACCCGGCACGGCAGCATTCCTTTATCGTCACCGAGGAGCTGGCGCCCACCGTCAGCCTGGAAGACTTCAGCCTCGACTGGCCGCAGAACCCGCCCGCGCCCGCGCTGAAGCGCACGCTGATTGCCGAAGTGGCGCGGATGACCGGCCGTATGCACCGCGCCGGGGTCAACCACCGCGACTGCTATATCTGCCACTTCCTGTTGCACACCGACAAGCCGGTTACTGCGAGCGATTTACGCCTGTCACTGATCGACCTGCACCGCGCGCAGATCCATGCCAGGCTGCCGCTGCGCTGGCGCAACAAGGACCTGGCGGGCCTGTACTTCTCGGCCCTGAATATCGGCCTGAGCCAGCGCGACAAGTTGCGCTTTCTCAAGGGTTATTTTTCCGCCCTGCAGGACCCGCAAAGCCAGAGCGCGCCGTCGCTGCGGCAGATTCTGCGCGACGAGGCGCCGTCGCTGGCCTGGCTGCAACGCAAGGCGGACAAGTTGCTGGCCCGCTATGCGCGCAAATATGCCCCAGGTGCCGCTCATGAGTGAGTGGCGACTGAGCGAGCAGGCGTCGCCGCGGGTGGCGGCGGCTTTTGCCGATCTGGAGGCGGTGTTCGCCCTGCAAGGCGAGCGCATCACCCATGACCCGCTGTCCGAGGTGCTGCGCGTCGAGTACGAGGGCGTGCGCTACTACGTCAAGCGCTATCACGGCGCCGGCAAGGGGCTACGCCGCTTCATCGGGCGGCCACGGGTCAAGGCCGAGTGGCAAAACCTCAAGTATTTTGCCAAATGGGGAATCGCCACCGCGCCCATCGTCGCCTACGGGCTGGAGCGCAAGGCAGGCGCCTTCGTTCGCGGCGCCCTGATTACCCGCGAGCTGCTCGCCACCGAGGACATGGCGCAGTTGGCACAACGCGATGCAGGCTGCCTGCGCGACCCTAGCTGGGTGGCGCGGGTCAGCCAGCAGCTGGCCGCAGCGACCCGAACCCTGCATGACCATCACTTCACCCATAACGACCTGAAGTGGCGCAACTTGCTGGTCAACGATCAGGCCGAACTGTTTCTCATCGACTGTCCGACGGGCGCCTTCTGGTGGGGGCCGTTGTTGCGCCATCGCATCGTCAAGGACCTGGCCTGTCTGGACAAGGTGGCCAAGTACAAGTTGTCGCGCACTCAGCGCCTGCGTTTTTATCTACAGTACCGCGGGCGGCAGCACCTGAACGCGGCGGACAAGCGCCGCGTGCGGCAGATCGTTCACTATTTCGAAGGTCGCGAATGAAGGATTTTATCGCTGGACAGGATCGTGCGCTGCTCGAGCGGCATGGCCTGGCCAGCTATGACGCGCTCTGGGCGCTCCAGCTGGAAGCGGTGGACGAACCGAACACCGAGCGCGGCGGCTGGAGCAGTGTCTATCGCCTGGACTTGGGCGAGGCCGCGTTCTACCTCAAGCGCCAGAGCAATCACTTGACCCGCCGGCTGACCTGTCCGCTGGGTGAGCCGACCTTTGCCCGTGAATTTCGCAATATCAAGCGTTACCAGCGCCTGGGGATTCCGGCGTTGCAGGCGGCGTTTTTCGCCGAGCGGCGGGTGGCCGGCGAGCGCCGGGCGATTTTGCTGACCCGCGCCCTGGATGGCTGGCAGGATCTGGAGGCGCTGCTGGAGGGTTGGCAGCAGCGCGCCGAAAGCGAGCGCGCGGGCATTCTGCGCAGCTGCGGGGCACTGGCGCGACGCCTGCACGACGCCGGGCAGATGCATGGCTGCTTCTACCCCAAGCATATATTTCTCAGGCAAAACGCCGACGCCTTCAGCGCGCAATTGATCGACCTGGAAAAGACCCGGCCGCTGCTGTTCGGCGAGCGGGATCGGATCAAGGACCTGGAGCCGCTGCTGCGCCGCGCCAGCCTCTGGAGCGAGAGCGAAGTGCGCCAGTTGCTGGCCGCCTACCTGGGCGCGGACGCCGATGTCGAACACTGGTGGCAACGCCTCGGCAGCCGCCGGCGCAACAAGGAGGCGCGCCGTTGACCCTCGCTGAACTGAGTCGCAGTGGCCGCAGCCCGCAGTTGCCGCTGTCTATCGAACTGGCGGACGCTGCCGGCCCGGCCAACCTGGTGCTGCAGCGCCTGCTGCGCGTGCTGCCCGGGCAGCGCTATGTCGGCGTGGCCGAATGGCGCGGGCGCAAGGTGCTGGCCAAGTTGCTGGTCGGCGGCAAGGCGGCGCGCGCCTTCCAGCGCGAACTGCACGGCGCCCGCCTGCTCGCCGGGCAGGGCCTGCCGACGCCGTTGCTGCTGGCCGATGGCCTACGCGAAGGCGAGGGCGGCTGGCTGCTGTTCGAATACCTCGATAACGCCGAGAGCCTGGGGGATGCCTGGCGCGCGGTCGAGGGGCAACCGTTGCTGTCCGCTGAGCAGCAGGCCGTGCTTGGCGAGGCCCTGGCGCTGGTGGCCCGACTGCACAGCCAGGGCCTGTGGCAGGACGACCTGCACCTGGACAATCTGCTGCGACATAACGGCCAGCTATTTATCATCGATGGTGGCGGCGTGCGCGGCGAAACGCCCGGCCAGCCGCTGTCGCGCGACAAGGTGTTGGAGAACCTCGGGGTGTTCTTCGCCCAGCTGCCGGTCGAGCTGGAGTCGTTCATCGAGGAGTTGCTGGTGCATTACCTGCTGGCCAACGGCGAACATGCCCTGCTGGTGGAGACCTTGCTCAAGGATATTGACAAGGTTCGCCGCTGGCGCCTGCGCGACTACCTGCGCAAGATCGGCCGCGACTGCAGCCTGTTCAGCGCGCGCCGCGGTGCCTCGGTCCTGCGGGTGGTGCGGCGCCGGGATGAGAGCCGCTTGGCGCCCTTGCTGGCCGATCCGGATGCAGCCATCGCCGCCGGTCAAGCGCTCAAGCTCGGTGGCACCTCCACGGTGGCGCGGGTCGAGCAGGCTGGCCGCCAGTTGGTGGTCAAGCGCTACAACATCAAGGGATTCGCCCATTGGCTCAAGCGTTTCTGGCGGCCGAGCCGGGCCTGGCACAGCTGGGTGGAGGGCAATCGCCTGGACTTTCTCGGTATCGCCACGCCCAAGCCCCTGGCCCTGCTGGAGCTGCGCAGCCTGTGGCTGCGGCGGCGGGCTTATCTGATTACCGAATACGCCGCCGGTGAGGATATAATCGCGCGCTTCAAACCCTGCCTGGACGCGCCGGGGCAGGCCGGTTCGCCGCCCGAAGCCGAGCTCCAGGCCCTGGATCTGCTGTTCGCGGCCCTGCTGCGCGAGCGCATCAGCCATGGCGATTTCAAGGGCAGCAACCTGCTCTGGCAGAACGGTCGCTGGGTTTTGATTGATCTGGATGCCATGCAGCAACACCTGAGTGCGCACAGTTTCGCCCGGGCCTATGCCCGCGACCGCGCCCGCTTTCTGCGCAACTGGCCGGCCGATTCAAGGCTGTTCCAGCTGCTCGACGAACGTTTACCGCAGGTGCCCGGCACCTGCCCCGAATAGAGGTTTTCACCTGTGGCACTGACGATTCTTGGCCTGTCCGGCGCTCTCAGTCACGATCCTTCCGCCGCCCTGTATATCGACGGCAAGTTGATCGCGGCCGCCGAAGAAGAGCGCTTCGTGCGCGACAAGCACGCGAAGAACCGCATGCCCTACGAGTCGGCCAAGTTCTGTTTGGAGCAGGCCGGGATCAAACCGAGCGACGTCGACGTGGTGGCGATTCCCTTCGCCCCCATCAGCCTGTTCGGCGAGGCGCGCTGGAAGTATGCCAAGCGCTATTGGTACGCCCCGGACCGTGCCCTCGATGCGATCCTGATGGGCAATCGCCGCTACAAGCGCTACCGCAACAAGATCGTCTGGTGCCTGGAGCAACTCGGCTTCGACCCGAAGCAGATCAAGATCGAGCCGGTCGAGCACCACCTGGCCCACGCCTCCAGCGCCTACCACTGCTCGGGCTTCAAGGAGAAGACCGCGATCCTCGGTATCGACGGCAAGGGTGAGTACGCCACCACCTTCTTCGGCTACGGCGAGAACGGCAAGATTCACAAGATCAAGGAGTTCTTCGACCCGGATTCGCTCGGCGGCCTGTATGGCGCGATCACCGAGTTCCTCGGCTTCGAGATGCTCGACGGCGAGTTCAAGGTCATGGGCATGGCGCCCTACGGCGACGCCAGCAAATACGATTTCTCGCGCCTGGCTACCTTCGACAATGGCGAGTTGATCATCAACACCGAATACGCCAACGTCATCGGCCTGCGCCGCTATAAAGAGAAGGGCAAGGGCTTCTACTTCTCGCCCAAGCTGATCGAGTGGCTGGGGCCCAAGCGCGAAGGCGACATCGCCGACGACCCCTACATCCATTACGCGGCCAGCATGCAGGCGCTGTTCGAGAAGCTGGCGCTGCAGATGATGGATTACTACCTCGGCGACATCCTCAAGGAAACCGGCAAGATCGCCTTCGCTGGCGGCTGTGCGCTGAACGTCAAGCTCAACCAGAAGATCATCGCCCGCGACGAGGTCAAGGAGCTGTTCGTCCAGCCGGCCTCCGGCGACGCCGGCACCGCCGTCGGCGCCGCGGCCTATGTGTCGCATGCCCGCGGCGTGCCGGTGGAGAAGATGGAGCACGTTTATCTCGGTCCGTCCTTCTCCAACGAAGAGGTGATCGCCGCCTGCGCCAAGCACCCGAGCAAACCGCTGTTCAAGCAGATCGACAACATGCCGCAGCGCATCGCCGAGATCATGGTCGCGGGCAACCCGGTGGCCTGGTTCCAGGGGCGCATGGAGTTCGGCCCGCGCGCCCTTGGCGGCCGTTCGATCGTCGGTTGCCCGAGCATTCCCGGGGTGGCCAACCGGATCAACGAGCAGATCAAGTTCCGCGAACGCTGGCGGCCCTTCTGCCCGTCGATGCTCGACACCGTCGGCCCGCAGATGCTCAAGGTCGACCACCCGAGCCCGTTCATGACCTTCACCTTCGAAGTCAACGAGGAGTGGAAGAGCCGCGTCAGCGAAGTGGTCCACGAAGACGGCACCTCGCGCGCCCAGGTGCTCAAGCGCGAATACAACCCGCGCTACTACGACATGATGCTCGAACTGGAAAAACTCACCGGCAACGGCGTGTCGCTGAACACCTCACTGAACCGCCGCGGCGAACCGATGATCTGCTCGCCCACCGACGCCTTGAACATGTTCTATGGCTCGGATCTGCAGTACCTGATCATGGAAGATATTCTGGTGGTGAAGGACGGCATGGATTGGCATGAGCAGGCCTGAGCCACGCGTCCTGCAACTCTGTCACGGCTATGACGGGCCTTTCCTCGACTGCGCCCGGCAGTATGCGGCGCTGTTCGCCGGCACTGAATACAAGGTGACGACCGTCTACCTGACCGGCGCGCCCAGTGCAGAGGTGGAGGCGGGTTCGGCTTCCGATGAAGTGATTTTTCTCGACTACTCGAGCCGCGAGGTTCGCGGCCTCAAGCTGAAAGCGATTCGCGATATCAGGCGAATCCTCGCAGGTCGCGATTTCAAATTCTGCATCGCTCACCGCTTCAAACCGATCTACATCAGTTTGCTCGCCTGCAAACTGCCGGTGATCGGCGTGCACCATGCCTTTGGTGTATATGGCCGCCTATCGCGTCGCCTGTTTATCAACTGCTTCAGGCAGCGCCTGTTGCTGCTCGCTGTATCCAACGCAGTGCGCGACGAGATGCGCGGTCACCTGCCTGGCTGGGCGCCCGAACGCATCGAAACCCTGTACAACCGCATCGATGTGGAGGCGGTACAAGCCGAACAAGTTAGTCGCGAGACTGCCCGTGAAGCCCTCGAGTTGCCGCAGGACGCCTGGGTCGTCGGCAATGTCGGTCGCCTGCATCCGGACAAGGACCAGGCCACCCTGATCCGCGGCTTCGCCCGAGCCTTGCCGCAGTTGCCAGCCGGCAGCCTGCTGGTGATCATGGGCAGCGGTCGCCTGGAGGCTGAGTTAAAGGCGCTGGCTGTGGAGCTGGGTGTGGTCGCGTCGGTGCGTTTTCTCGGCCAGGTGCCGCAGGGGCGACGCTACTTCAAGGCTTTCGATGCCTTCGTCCTGAGCTCCGATCATGAGCCCTTCGGTATGGTGCTGCTTGAGGCCATGGCCGCGGGCGTGCCGCTGGTCTGCAGCGATTGCGGCGGTGGGCGGGAAGTGGTGGAGGGAGTCGGGCGGTTGTTTCCGTGGGGCGATGCCGAGGCGCTTGCCTGCGAGTTGCAGTCCCTTGCCAAGGCCGAATCGCAGGTGCAGCCAGCGTTGCTGCGATTGCGCGAAACCTTCACCGATGAGGCTGTCAGATCCCGTTTCTGGGGTTTCTGTCGAGGACTATAGCTGTGCGTAACCCGCCGAGCATCATCTTGTTGATCCCTTATTTCGGCCGGTGGCCGTTCTGGATGCCTTTTTTCATCGAAAGCTGTCGATGCAATCCGGATATCGACTGGTTGTTGATCGGTGATTGCGCGGAACTCGATGATCTGCCGGACAATGTCCGTCAGCAGCGTATCGGCTTTGAGGACTACTGCCGTTTTGTCTCTTCGCGCTTGGGTTTTCTGTTCGCTCCGACAAATCCCTACAAGCTCTGCGACCTCAAGCCTGCTCTGGGGTTCATCCATTATTCTGAAATTCAGGGGTATGACTTCTGGGGGTTCAGTGATCTCGACCTGATCTATGGCGACTTACGGGCCTATTTCACCGCGGAGAAACTGCACCGCTTTAAGTTCTTTTCCACTCACGAACGCCGCGTCTCAGGCCATCTGTGTTTGCTGCGCAACGAGAAACCATTGCGCGAGTTGTTCTGGAGAATCCGCGATTTCCAACGGCGGCTTCAGGATCAGAGAAACCATGCCCTAGACGAGGGCGGCTTTACCCGACTGTTCCTGTGGCGCAAGAACTTCCCCAGGCCATTGTTCAAATTGGTAGGTTGGTTCAATCCTAGGAGGCGAGTGGCCGAGTTCAAGGAGGCGTTCAGTACGCCCAACACGCCACGACTGTGGCGGGACGGGACACGAGCGTTTCCTTCGTATTGGGTGTGGCGAAATGGTGTTTTGCGCAATGCCAAGGATGGGGCGATGACGTTCCCCTACCTGCATTTTTTGGGGTGGAAGAAGAGCGAATGGCATGCTCTGTCCGTGCCGCCAGATGAAAACTCGGCATCTTTGGCAGCATCACATTGCTGGCGGGTCGATGCCCAGGGTTTCCACGCGCTGGGTGCCGATAACATTGAACGCTGAAGCATCCTGGCAGGTGAAAGCCCGGCAGTTGGATCGCTATCGCTGGCGCTTGCTGCGTGAGCATCATGCGCTGCCGGGAGCGACCCTGCGCTTCGTTCGGGATGCATTGCACGACCTGCTGTTCGGTGTGCGAGCCCGCCTGCTCTTGCCCACGGCTGGGCCCACGGCTGAGCCCTGCGACATTCTCCTCTTGCAGGGGGCACCTAAGGTCATCGCCTTGAAACGCAAGAAACTGCTGATCGAGACCCTGCGCAATAAGGGCTATCAGCTGGTTGAAAGCGCTCAGGAAGAGCCGCGTGCGGTGATCGCCCTAGGCTTACTCACTCGTCCCCCGCAAGCGGTACCGCTGCGTTATTTCGGCTATGCCGCCTACGCCGAATGGTTGGTGGCCAAACATGAGCCCCGGCTGCTGCTCAACGATCGCAACGGCAGCCTGTTCAGCCCGTTCTTGCGCTTGTCGCTGAACCGGCGCGGAGTTCCTCTGGTGCATCTGGCCCATGCCTCGACGGTGGAGAGTTCGCGTCGATTGGGGATGAACGACTACGACTATTACTTCCTGTTCGGGCAAAGCTCGCTGGAGGCACTGCAGGCGCGCGCGTTGCGCTTCGGTAGCTCGCAGGCCGTGCTGTCCGGTTCGCATATGATCGATGCGGCGTACGACCTGCCGCCCGCTGATCCGGCGCTGCGTTGCCTGCTTATCCTCGGAGTGGGGCCAGACCGGGAAAAGGAACCGGGTTATCAGAAGACCTATGCCCTCTTGCGTGACTGGGCGGCCGACAATCCGCAATACCGTGTGCTGATCAAGGCGCACCCGCGTAGTGAGGTGCCTTACTGGCAGGACGCGGCCTCGAAGCTGGAAAACTTGCATGTATTGCCACGTGAATGCGGTCTCGCGGAGGCGCTCGAAATGGCCTCGCTGGTGGTTAATATCATGTCCAATGCCGTGATTGAGGCTGCCTTGGCCCGTCGGCCGGTTCTTTTCGTCAATGCAGGCGAAGATCGGGATATTTTTTCGCAGGAAGCCTACTTTGGTGCACGGATCAGAACCGGCGATGAGTTGGCCAGTCAGGTTGCTGCGATCAACGAAAACTATCCACAGCATGTTCGACAGTCGAAGGCTTTCGCCGAATACCACCTCGCTCATGGTGTGCATGGACTCGAGCGGACATGCGAACTCTTGGAACGTCTTGTGCTGAATAACCGGATTGAGGGTGTGCGGCTGTGTGGAACTACTGAACATGATTCATTCGATTAAGTTGGTGGGTGCAATGCAGATGTCATGCTTCGAGGGTGCCTTTGTCATCAACCTGGACAGCAGACCCGATCGCTGGGCCAGGATGGAGGCCAATCTCGCCGCGGTAGGCATCACGGCCGAGCGCTTTCCCGCCGTTGGCGTGGCAGACCTTGGGCCAGACCAACCACCGCTGGCGTTGCGGGCGTTTCTTCAACGGGTCGATGGGCCGCGTCCCACGGCAGAACACAAGTTGCTAACGACCTGGGCGTGCATGCACAGTCATTTGGCGATAATCAAACAGGCTCAGCAGCTTGGATTGTCTGCCGTGCTAATTCTGGAGGATGACTGCGAGTTCGAGCCCTACACATCGGTGGTGCTCAAGCGTGCCTGCGAGCAGTTGCAGCATCGATCTTGGGATGTTTGCTACTTGGGCGGGACACTAAAGAAGGGCGGGGTGCACAAGGCGGTGTCGGCAAACTTGCTGGCAGTGAGTCGGGTGCGGCTGGCCCATGCATACATCGTCAACAGCAGTGTCTACGACCGGATCCTGGATGAGGCCCCGGCGTCGGGACTGCCAATCGACTGGTACTACTCCGAAAGGCTATTGCCCAGTATCAACGCCTATATGGTCAGGCCGCTGCTGGCTCAACAACGGCTGATGGATGTCAGCGATATCGAGCAGGTCGAACGAAAACCGAAAATTAAAACACGTCAGGCTTTGCAGCGCTGGCTCGCCATATTGCGTTATGGCCGTCCTGATCTTTGATCACTGCTGGGAATTACGCCGTTTATTGCTGCCGGGTTGGGGTGTTTGAGGCAGCGCATTCTCATGATCCGGCCGGCTGTTGCCAAAGGAGAGCAGAATATGATCAAAGAAAAATATCCAGCCGGAAGCGACAATGTCGGTGTCGAACTCAATGCCTGGTTGTGGCCTGCAGGACTTGGCAGACGCAAGTGGCGAGCTCAGGCTCAGTTGTGTTTCAAGCTGGCAGTTCCCGCCGGCTATGCGGAAGCTGATTGCAGCCGGTCCGCAAGTTATTTCCAGAAAACTTGGTCAGTTGATATGTGGGGAGATTATTCAATCGCGGATGCGGAGTCCTTACGGTCGAATTAGTCAACTGAGGCAGGAGTTCGCGGGTGGCGGGCAGCGGTTGTTCAATGAAGGTTCGCAAGTCTTTGTTATTTATAAAGGATAATTCCCATGATTCCGCGGAAAATCCATTACTGCTGGTTCGGTGGTAAGCCTTTGCCCTTGCAGGCACGTCGTTGCCTGGCTTCGTGGTCCTATTTGTTGCCGGACTATGAGGTCGTGCGTTGGGATGAGCATAGCTTCGACCCATCCAGTCATCCGTTCACTGCGGCGGCTTATCAGGCTGGGCGCTACGCCTTTGTGTCCGATTATGTGCGCATGCTGGCCTTGCAGCAGGGCGGTATCTATATGGATGTGGACGTGGAAGTGTGTGGCCGGTTCGATGCACTTCTGGGGCTCGAGTTGTTCATAGGCTTGGAGGATTGTCAGCGATTTTCCACCTCAGTAATTGGTGTGCAGGCCGGGCATTGGCTGCCGCGCAGCATGCTGTCCTACTATGATGGAGCCGTGTTTGATTGCTCGCGCTTGTCTGCATTGGTCAATGTTAATGAGGTAAGCCGCTTGCTCTTGGCGTGCGGTTTTAGCGGTGAGGGGGGCAGTGAGCAGCTTGGGCTGGAGAGGACCTTGGCGATCGGGGTGTTCGCCGATGCGCAGAATCAGTCGTTGTCCGGAGTGCAGCCGATAGCCAGGCACTTGTATGCAGGTAGTTGGCGGGTGCGCGAGAAGAAAAGCAAACTAAGCAATGCGTGGTACAGGCTGCGCAAGTTGCCGGAGCAATTATCCGCGGTATTTTATCTCTGTGCTTTTCGGTTGGCTATATTGGTGCGCAGGTTGACTGGTTAACGTAATAAGAGGATGTGCCGCTTTGGGGCCGGGGCGGAGTTGCTCATTAGCCTGTGTGTTTGCAGTGGAAGCGTGATGCAAGGCTATTAAGTGACTGGGTGGTCTCTGGTGAGCGCCGAGTTTTTTAGGGTGGTAGCGTGTCGAAGTCAAATTCATGGTTAAAGATTATGAATCTTCTTTGCCGCTATAGTGGAGGGCTATAAGGTTTATGCCAGGCAGGGTGATGAGTATTCTGAAAGACCCATATTGGAAACGTTGGGTTAGGCGGCATGGTTGCAAGTTCAGGGTGGCGCTTAGTGCACTGCCTAGGGACGTATTGGTTAGCTTGGAGCCTGGAGTGTCTATCGCCGATGTTGAAATACAGGCGAAAAAGTTAATCGTTGGGCATAGTACGTATGTCAGGAGTGGCGGTGTGCTGGCTCAGGTCGACTCAATTGGTCGTTACTGCTCCATTGGGATAAACGTAACAGTTGGCCTGGCGCGAGACTTGCACCCCATTCACTGGGTGACTACCCATCCTATTGCTCAGTTTAGTGGGTGCGTGAAGCACCGGGCAGCATCAACGGTTGTGTCGATAGGTCATGATGTATGGGTGGGGCGCGACGCTCTCATCATGTCAGGGGTGAAGGTTGGAACAGGCGCGGTAGTTGCTGCAGGTGCTGTTGTTGTAAAGGATATTCCGCCTTACGCAATTGTCGGTGGCAATCCTGCGCAAATCATCAAGTATCGGTTTAGTGAGGAAATGATTGCCAAGTTGCTCGCGTCGCAATGGTGGGATATTCATTACGATATATTGATTTCGCTTTCGATGGATGACCCTGATAGGTTTCTTGAGTCGCTTAATGGGTTGAGTGGGCAGGGCTGTAACTATCCACGGATCGAGGTTAGTCGTGCGCAATGCCGTTACATTAGCGGATAGTTATGCTCGGTTTTTTGCTCGATTAAGGTGCGTTTCTAGTGTTTCTTGCTTGCAGTTTTCACGGCTTCTGGGTTGTTTGGCTGTATTGAATGTGGTGATGTGATTTTGGCCAGGGCTGGCAGTTCTGCTGCCATTGTGGTTCTCTAGAAATAATGAGTTAAATTTGCTGGATTTTATAATATCCAGATGCTCGTAGTGTCGCGTGTGTTCGATGATCCGGTTGGGGCTTGTTGCGTTAACTGTATATTTTGTAAAGTTTGAGAAGCTTTTTGAACGGGAAGTCAGTGAGCTTCTTCCTGTTAAGATAGCTTTCAAGGTGTTTCAGGTTGCGTTTTGTATGCCATGCACTGAGCGGCAAAACATTGCGCTTCAAGTCGAGGAAGTCTATCAGTCCAAAGCTGTCGTCAGGCAGAAGCAGGATATTTCCGAGATGCAGGGAGCGGAAGTAAATCTTTTTCCTGTGCAGGGTCCTTATAAAGATAGCGAGGCGCGGGAGTAAGTCGTTGAAGGCTTCGGGCGACGCGGTGTACAGGCTCTCCAGCGAAGTACCAGGTAAGGGCCTGTACAGGCAGCCACTCAGGCCCGACTTTGGGTCAAGCCAGAATGTCTCGGTAACGGTCGGCGTCGCTATACCCAAGGCGTTTAATAGATGTGCATTGCGAGCAAAATGCTTGGCAGCCGGCCGCAGGCGAGCTAATAGGGGATGGCGACGGGTGTGAAAAATTTTCAGAAAGTATCCATCGGGCAGCGCGAGCACCTTGGGGCCGCGCGCATCCTTTTCCAGTACCTCACCGCTGCTCAGCCAGCTTTCCAGTTCCTGCGCTGTTACAATCCGCATCTTGTCTCTCTAGCCAGTCGTACGAGGCTCGCCTAATGGCCAACTCCGCACAGCAATCCAGTTTGAAGGTCTACCTGCGATTGCTGAAGTATGTCGTCCCCTATTGGGGCGCTTTCGCCGTTAGCATCATCGGTTTTCTGCTATTTGCCTCAAGTCAGCCGATGCTGGCGCATATGCTCAAGCTGTTTTTGGACGGTTTGCAGAACCCTGAGCACGCTACCTTGCTCGGGGTGCCGATGATCTTTGGCGTGCCGCTGTTGATTGTACTCATTGCGCTCTATCAGGGCATAGGTTCATTTCTGGGCAATTATTACCTGGCCAAGGTGGCCCGCGGCGTGGTTCACGATCTGCGTTGCGCCTTGTTCGACAATCTGCTGACCCTGCCCAACCGCTATTTTGACAGTCACAATTCCGGCCACCTGATCTCGCGCATCACCTATAACGTGACCATGGTCACCGGCGCCGCGACCGATGCGATCAAGGTGGTGATTCGCGAGGGACTGACGGTCGTGTTTCTGTTCGGTTATCTGTTGTACATGAACTGGAAGTTGACCCTGGTGCTGCTCAGCATTCTGCCGGTGATCGGTCTGATGGTGGGGTCGGCAAGCAAGAAGTTCCGCAAGCAAAGCAAGAAGATCCAAGAGGCGATGGGGGATGTCACCCATGTCGCCTCCGAAACCATTCAGGGCTATCGGGTGGTACGCAGTTTCGGCGGTGAAGCCTACGAGCAGCAGCGCTTTCATCGCTCCAGCGCCGACAATATGAACAAGTCGCTGAAAATGACCCGCACTCAAGCGGTCTATACCCCGATGCTGCAGTTGGTGATTTTCAGCGCCATGGCGGTGTTGATGTATCTGGTGCTTTACATGCGCGGCGATGCGTCGGTCGGCGAGTTGGTTGCCTACATCACCGCCGCCGGCTTGCTGCCCAAGCCGATTCGCCAGCTTTCCGAGGTCAGTGCGACTATCCAGAAAGGCCTGGCTGCTGCCGACAGCATCTTCGAGCAGCTCGACGAAGCGCCCGAGGTCGACCACGGCACTGTCGAGCTTGAGCGGGTCAGTGGTCGTCTGGAAGTACGCAATCTTAGCTTCCAGTACCCGGGCGCCGAGAAGCAGGTGCTCAGCGATATTTCCTTCAGCGCCGAGCCCGGGCAGATGATCGCGCTGGTCGGTCGCTCCGGCAGTGGCAAGTCGACCCTGGCCAGCCTGATTCCGCGCTTCTATCACCATGAGAGCGGACAAATTCTGCTCGACGGCGTGGATGTCGAAGACTACAAGTTGCGCAATCTGCGCCGGCATATCGCCCTGGTGACTCAGCAGGTGACCCTGTTCAACGACAGTGTGGCCAATAACATTGCATACGGCGACTTGGTCGATGCGCCGCGTGAGGCAATTGAGCAGGCGGTCGAGGCGGCCTACGCCAAGGAATTCATCGACAAGCTGGCGCAGGGGCTGGACACCGAGGTCGGCGAGAATGGCGTGCTGCTCTCCGGCGGCCAGCGGCAGCGTCTGGCAATTGCCCGGGCACTGCTCAAGGACGCGCCGATTCTGGTGCTGGATGAGGCGACGTCGGCCCTCGATACCGAATCCGAGCGGCATATTCAGGCGGCCCTGGACAGGGTGATGAAGGGGCGTACCACGCTGGTCATTGCCCACCGCTTGTCGACTATCGAGAAAGCCGATCTGATTCTGGTGATGGACCAAGGGCGGATCGTCGAGCGTGGCACCCATACCAGTCTGCTCGAGCAGAATGGTTTCTATGCGCGCTTGCATGCGCTGGGGCTGGATGAAAGCGCGCCATTGGATATCGCCTGATAAACTACGCGCCCGCTACTTGAGGCCATCGGAGTTCACATGAAGTTGTCCATGCCCCGTTTTGACCAGGCCGCCGTATTGGTGGTTGGTGATGTCATGCTCGACCGCTACTGGCATGGCGGCACCTCGCGGATTTCGCCGGAGGCGCCGGTGCCGGTGGTCAAGGTCGAGCAGATCGAAGATCGTCCGGGCGGCGCCGCCAACGTGGCGTTGAACATTGCGGCCCTCGGAGCGCCGGCGCTGTTGGTCGGCGTGACCGGCAGCGACGAAGCCGCCGACAGTCTGGGCGCCAGCCTGGCAGCCGTGGGGGTGACAACCCGCTTTCAGCGCATCGCCAGCCAGCCAACCATCGTCAAATTGCGGGTCATGAGCCGGCATCAGCAGCTGCTGCGCATGGACTTCGAACAGCCTTTCAGTACCGATGCCGCGGCATTGGCGGTCGAGGTCGAGGCGTTGCTCGCCGGGGTCAGGGTGCTGGTGCTGTCCGACTACGGCAAGGGCGCGCTGAAGAATCATCAGGTCCTGATCCAGGCGGCGCTGGCCAAGGGCGTTGTGGTGCTGGCCGACCCCAAGGGCAAGGATTTCTCGATTTATCGAGGTGCTAGCCTGATCACGCCGAACCTCAACGAGTTCGAGACCATCGTCGGCCATTGCGTCGACGAGGCCGAACTGGTGGCCAAGGGCGCCCGAATGATGCGTGAACTGGAGCTGGGCGCGCTGCTGATTACCCGGGGCGAGCACGGCATGACCCTGCTGCGTCCCGAGCATGCGGCGCTGCACCTGCCGGCGCGCGCCCGTGAAGTCTTCGATGTCACCGGTGCCGGCGATACGGTGATCTCGACCCTGGCGGCGTCCCTGGCTGCCGGCGAGGAACTGCCCCAGGCCGTGGCCTTGGCCAACCTGGCCGCCGGTATCGTGGTCGGCAAGCTGGGTACTGCCGCCATCAGTGCGCCGGAACTGCGCCGGGCGATCCAGCGCGAGGCCGGTTCCGAGCGCGGCGTGCTGAGCCCGGATCAGCTGTTGCTGGCCATCGAGGACGCCCGCGCCCATGGCGAGAAGATCGTCTTCACCAACGGTTGTTTCGACATTCTGCATGCCGGCCATGTGGCTTATCTGGAGCAGGCCCGTGCCCAGGGTGACCGCCTGGTGCTGGCGGTCAACGACGACGCCTCGGTCAGTCGCCTGAAAGGCCCCGGTCGACCGATCAATTCGGTGGATCGGCGCATGGCCGTGCTCGCCGGCCTCGGCGCGGTGGATTGGGTGGTGAGCTTCAGCGAAGACACCCCGGAGAATCTGCTGCGCGAGGTCAAGCCGGACGTGCTGGTCAAGGGTGGCGACTACGGCATCGATCAGGTGGTCGGTGCCGACATCGTCAGCGCCTACGGTGGCGAAGTCCGCGTGCTGGGCCTGGTGGAAAACAGCTCGACCACCGCCATCGTCGAGAAAATCCGCAGGACCTGAGTCGAGTGCAGGCCGTTCAGCCCTGCTGGGCGGCATCCAGCTTGGCTGGCGCAGTCGGCGCTCGCGGCTTCGCCGCAGGTTTGGCCGGTGCGGCGCTGAGGCTTTGCTGGCTCAGCCAGTCCTTCCAGCGAATGCGTTCGTCGCGTACCAGCCAGCCATCCTGCGGCGCGAAGCTCTCTGCCAGCCACAGGCCACGGGTGCTGGCGGCCTTCAATACACCTTTTTTGAGTGTCAGCAGTTCGGCGGTTGGCCGTCCTTGATTCAGCGGTATCAGGTACAGGTCCGGTCGGCTGCGGTCGAGGCGGGCGACCAGCTTGCCGTCTTCCAGGCGTTCGTCGACGTGGAACAGGCTGAGCTGCCTGGCCTCTTTGGGTAGCTCCAGACGCAGGTCGTAGACCAGTTGCAATGAGGCCGTGGGCACATGCACATAGGCGCGCGGCCTTTCCAGCAGGGTCAGGTTGGCGGATTGCACCGGCCGCGCCGCGCCGGACAGTGGGCTGAGTTGAAAGTGCAGGGTCTCGCGGTAGCGCAAGGCACCCTGATAGGGCGAGGGTAGCCAGGTTTCGCCAAAGCGACCACTCAGCCAGCCTTCCGGGGTTTCCAGCAGGCACTCTTCGGCGACCTCCTGAATGGCGGTGAGCAGCGGCAGATGGAGTTCGTGGGCGGGCACGTAGCCGGAGATCAACTTGAGTACCACGTCGCCGCGGTCCAGACGCCGTTGGCGCACCAGTATCCAATACTCCCGACCTTGCCAGCTCAGGGTCAGGCGTACCGAAACGCCCAGGTTGGCCAGCTCAACGGCGAAGCGTTGGCTGTCGCTCACCTCGATCACGCGCCGGCGTTCAAGCATCTCGTTGAAGTTCAGGGGGCGGCCCAGGCTGCGGTAGGCGAGGCCATCCGCGCTGGCTTCGACGAACAGGGGCAGGGTCTTGAAGGTGCCGGGGTCTTGGCGGCTAAGCGTGCGCGACATCTCGGCTCCTCTAGGGTTCGGGGCGGGCAGCGCGTCAGGCCGATAGGGTCAGGCCTCGATCGAGCTGCCGGGCGTGGTCGCAGGGGGTGGTTACTTGCGGCTCAAGCTGTTCGAGCATTTACGCGCAGTGCGTCATGGGCGTCAGGCGATATCCTGAATGACCGCCGCCGCAGTCGCGACATTATGGGCCAGGTGTTGCGCGTTGATGGTGCCGACGATCGCGCAGCTCACCGCCGGGTGGGCGAAAATCAGCTCAAAGCTGGCCCGTACCGGATCTTCCCCCGGGGCCAGGCAGGCATGCCCGCTGGCCAGGGCTTTCTTGATCAGGATGCCTTTGCCGTGTTGCTCAGCGTAGTCCAGTACCGGCAGTTCGCCCTGTTCATTGAGGTTATAGGTGACCATCGCGCAGTCGCCTTGCTCGAGAGCCAGCAGGCCGCCCTCGACGGTTTTGCCGGACAGGCCGAAGCCGCAAATCTTGCCTTCACGCTTGAGCTCGGCGAGGGTCTCGTAGACCCCGCTGTCATGCAGGATGGAGAGATCATTGCCATCGGAATGTACCAGCACGAGATCGATGAAGTCGGTTTCCAGGCGCTTGAGGCTGCGTTCCACCGAGACGCGGGTATGGGCCGGGGAGAAGTCGAAACTGGAATGGCCGTTGACGAACTCTTCGCCGACCTTGCTGACGATCACCCACTGTTGGCGTTGGCCGCGCAGTAACGGGCCGAGGCGGCTTTCGCTGCTGCCGTAGGCCGGGGCGGTGTCGATCAGGTTGATCCCCAGGTCATGGGCCTGGGCGAGCAGCTCAAGTACCGCCGCGTCGTCCGGAATGGTGAAGCCGTTGGGGTACTTCACGCCCTGGTCGCGGCCGATCTTCACCGTGCCGAGGCCCAATGGCGAGACTAGCAGCCCGGTCGAACCGAGCGGGCGGTGCAGGTTGTGCAGGGTATGCAAGGCGTGCACTAGAACAATTCCTCCCAGGCTGGGCGCGCTATGGCCGGACGAGGCAGGGCCGGGAGCGGCGCATGGATGGCGGGTTGGATGCCGTCACGGTCGAGCGCCGCCAGTACGCGGTCAGCAAAGTCCGGGGCTAATGCCAGTTTAGTCGGCCAGCCGACCAGGAGCGGCCCTTGCTCGGCAAGAAAGGCGTTGTCCGGGCGCACCAAGCCGGACTGCGCGGGCTCGGCGCGGTCGACGCGCAGGGTTGCCCAGCGCGCGCTGGAGAGATCGACCCAGGGCAGCAGGGCGCCGATTTCCTGCTGCGCGGCCTGGATCTGCGCGGCGGCGTCGCGGGTCACGCCTTGCGCTTCGGCAATGTCGCCGCCGAGGTACCAGACCCACTCGCCATCGGCTGCCGGATGAGTGGTGACGGTGACCCGCGGCTTAGGTCCGCCGCCGAGGCAGTGGGCATACAGCGGTTTCAGGGTCGGCCCCTTGACCAGCACCATATGCAGCGGCCGCAGTTGCTGCGCCGGCTGACTGAGGCCCAGGGCGGCGAGCAGTTCGGCGTTGCCGCGACCGGCGCTGAGCACGATGCGTTGCGCGCGGATCTCGCGGCCGTCGACGATCAGGCCGACCAGCTGACCCTGCTCGTGCAGTGGTGCGATGGACTCGGCGGCCAACAGGCCGTCCGCGGCCAATTCGGCCAGGCGCGCGATCAGGCTGGGCACGTCGAGCACCAGTTCGGCCAGGCGGTAGACCTTGCCCTTGAATTTCGGGTGTTGCAGGGCGGGCGGCAGTTGCTCGCCCTTGACTTGGTCGACGCGGCCGCGCACCGCCTTGCTGGCGAAGAAGCTGGTGATGTTGCCGGCCAGGCTGCCGGGCGACCACAGGTAATGGGCATCGGACAGCAGGCGCACGCCGCTCAGATCCAGCTCGCCGCTGCCAGCCAGCGCTTCGCGCCAGCGTCGCGGCATGTCGGCGATGGCTTCCGAGGCACCGGTGAGGGCGCCGTGCAGGGCGTACTTGGCGCCGCCGTGGATGATGCCTTGCGATTTGACGCTCTGCCCGCCGCCCAGGCTGGCGGTTTCCACCAGCAGGGTGGCAAAACCCTGGCGGCGCAGGCGCGCATTCAGCCAGAGGCCGGCGATACCACCGCCGACGATCAGAATGTCAGTGCTCAGAGCCTGGGACATGCGAGGGCCTCATTGAAGATCAGGCCCGCAGTATAACGGCAAGTGCTGGTGCCGGGCTGCCAGGCACCAGCGCCAGCTCAATGGCCGACGCTGTGCGAGAACAATTGAATCACCACCACGCCGCAGATGATCAGGACCATGCCGAGCATGGCCGGCAGGTCGAGGCGCTGCTGGTAGAGGAGCGCGGCGGCAATGCTCACCAGCACGATGCCCAGGCCTGCCCAGACGGCGTAGGCAACGCCGACCGGAATGGTTTTGACCACCAGGCTGAGCATCCAGAAGGAAAGGGCGTAGCCGACCACCACCAACAGCAGGGGTAGCGGTTTGTTGAAGCCGTCCAGTGCCTTCATCGAGGTGGTCGCAATGACCTCGGCGGTGATGGCGACAGCGAGATAGAGATAGCCGCTCATGGTGTGCCTCCTGTTTGATCTGTCGGCCAGTCTAGTCATTGAGCTGATGGGGTAAAGTGATTACCTATCTGGTTTGGAGATTGGTTATGCAGTGGAGTCTGGAGCAAATCCGCCTGTTCGTCAGTGTGGCCGAGGGCCAGTCGTTTTCTGCCGTGGCCCGGCAGATGAATCGCGCGCAGTCGGCGGTGAGCAATGCCATCGCCCTGTTGGAAGCCGATCTCGGGGTACTGCTGTTCGAGCGCAGCAGTGGCCGCCAGCCACGCCTGACGGCCGCCGGTGGGTCGCTACTGGAAGAAGCGCGCGAGGTGCTGCGCCAGTGCGAACGCCTGCAAGGCCGGGCGCTGGGGCTGGTGCGCGGTGAGGAAGTGTGTCTGCGTCTGGCCCAGGACGAGGCCATGCCCTATCAGCCGGTACTCGACAGCCTCGAGGCCCTGGCCCAAGCCTTTCCGCTGCTGGAGGTGCAACTGGCCAGCGGCGCCCAGGGCGATGTCGCGCGCAAGCTGCTGGAGCGCCGCGCCGACCTCGGGCTGCTGTTTCACCACGAGCAGATGCCTGAAGCCCTGGAGCGCCAGCGACTGGGCACTATCGAGATGGTCACGGTGTGCGGTGCCGGGCATGCACTGGCTGGGACGGGGCATGTCGACCGACGCGAGTTGGCGCGCCACCGGCAATTGCTGATGGCGCCGCAGGACAGTCTCTATCCGGGCGGCGAGCAGATCAGCCCCTCGGTCTGGCGCACCGACAGCTTCTACGCCATGGCCGAGTTGTTGATGCGCAACCTCGGCTGGGCCTGGTTGCCGCGCCATGTGGTGCAGTACCCGACCTATCAGGGTCAATTGGTCGAATTGCGCAGCGACTGGACCCCGCCGCCGCTGGTGGTGGAGTTGGTCTGTCGCCGTGATGAAGCCCCGGGGCCGGCGGCGCTCTGGCTGGCCGACTGTTTTGCCGAGCGCCTGCAAGCCATCGGCTGATTGCCGGCGGCCGCTCTGCTAAGCTGCGCGCCCATGAATAGACACCTCTACACCCTGCTGCTGCATCTCGCTCTGCCCCTGGTCGCCGGGCGTCTGGCCTGGCGCGCGTGGCGCGCACCGGCGTATGCCAAACGCATTGGCGAGCGCTTCGCCCTCGGCTTGCCGCCCCTGCAAACCGGGGGCATCTGGCTGCATGCCGTGTCGGTGGGCGAGAGCATTGCCGCCGCGCCGCTGATTCGCCAGCTGCTGACGCGCTACCCGCAGCTGCCGATCACCATCACCTGCATGACGCCGACCGGCTCCGAGCGGATTCAGGCCATGTTCGCCGGGCCCGACTATGCCGGACGCGTGCAGCACTGCTACCTGCCCTATGACTTGCCGTGGGCTGCGGCGCGCTTTCTCGACCGCGCGCAGCCTCGGCTGGCGGTGGTCATGGAGACCGAGTTGTGGCCCAACCACATCCACCAATGTGCCCGCCGCGGCATTCCCGTGGCCCTGGCCAATGCGCGGCTGTCCGAGCGTTCGGCGCGCGGTTATGCGCGCTTCGCCAAGCTGACCGCGCCGATGCTGGCCGAGTTGAGCCTGATTGCGGTGCAGACCAGCGCCGAGGCCGAGCGCTTTCGCCGTCTGGGTGCCCGGCCCGAGTGCGTCGAGGTGACCGGCTCGATCAAGTTCGATCTGAGAATCGACCCCGCGTTGCTTGTGCGCGCCGCCGAGTTGCGCGAGCAGTGGGGCGCCGTGCAGCGGCCGGTGTGGATCGCCGCCAGCACCCACGCCGGTGAGGATGAGATCGTCCTGGCCGCGCACCGCGTGCTACTCGAGCGGTGGCCCGAGGCCCTGTTGATTCTGGTGCCGCGGCATCCGGAACGCTTCGACTCGGTCTACGAACTGTGCCAGCGCCAAGGCTTCGCCACGCGCCGACGCGCCAGTGGCGAGGTTGTGGCGACGAGCGATCAGGTGTTGCTCGGCGACACCATGGGCGAGTTGCTGTTTCTCTATGCCCTGGCCGATCTGGCTTTCGTCGGTGGCAGCCTGGTGGGCAATGGCGGGCATAACCTGCTGGAGCCGGCGGCGCTGGGCAAGCCGGTACTCAGCGGCCCGCACCTGTTCAATTTTCTCGAGATCGCCGCGCAGTTGCGTGAGGCCGGCGCGCTGCTCGAAGTGGCGGATGCCGGGGGCCTGGCGCACCGGGTCGATCAGCTGTGGCGCGAGCCTGCCCTGGCGCAGGCCATGCGCGAGGCGGGCCAGGCGGTCATGCAGGCCAACCAGGGCGCGCTGGCACGCTTGCTGGCGGGATTGGCGCGCTTGTTCCAGCCCGGAACCTGATGCGCATGGCGCAGCCTGCGCGGTAGGCGCATTTCAGCTGGCTCTGCGCGCCACCACTCAGCCGGCGGTACCCACAAAAAAGCCCGACTCGCGTCGGGCTTTTTGCTGAACAGGACGGCTCAATCCGAGCGACTCAATCCGTGCGACTCAACGTGAGCCGCTCAATAATCCAGAGTGCCGCGCAACTGCGCTTCGGCGGCCTCGGCCAGGTCGGGTGGCAGGAAGTCCTTGTCTGGGTCGTAGTCCGACTTGAGGTATTGCTCGAGGGCTTCCAGGTCGGCCGGGCTCAGGGTGCCAGCGGCCTGCTTGAGGCGCAGGTTGTTGAGAATGTAGTCGTAGCGCGCATCGTTATAGGTGCGCACCGAACTGTACAGTTGGCGCTGGGAATCGAGCACGTCGACGATGTTGCGGGTGCCGACCTGGTAGCCGATTTCCGTGGCCTCCAGGGCGCTCTGGTTGGAGATGATCGACTGTTTGCGCGCCTGCACGGTTTCCACGTCGGTGTTCACCGCGCGGTGCAGGTTGCGGGTGCTTTGCACCACCTGACGGCGCAGGCTTTCGCGCAGCTGCTCGCTCTGGGTCAGGCGCTGGTAGGCCTCGCGCACCTGGGAGCTGGTCAGGCCGCCGCTGTAGAGCGGGATATTCAGCTGCAGGCCGATCGAGCGCTGTTCGGCATCGCTGCTGAAGGTCGTGGGGCTGGCGCCACTATTGGTGAAACCGAGGCTGTCGTTATCGCCTCTCTGGTAGCTGGCTACCGCGTCCAGGGTCGGCGCATGCCCGGCCTTGCGCTGGCGCAGGGTTTCTTCGGCGGCGCTCACCGCATAATTGCTGGCTTGCAGGTTGAGATTTTGCGCGGCGGCGGTATCGACCCAGGCCTTGGCGTCGTTCGGCGTCGGCGCCAGGATCGGCAGGCTATGTTTGATTCCCTCGAGCGCGACATATTCGCGGTTGGTCAGGGTGATCAGTGCCTGGAAGGCATCCTCGACCTGGCGCTGGGCAATGATCCGGTTGGCCCGTGCCGTATCGAAGCCGGCCTGTGCCTCAAGCACGTCGGTCTTGTCCGACAGGCCGACGTCGAAACGTTCGTTGGCCTGATCGAGTTGGCGTTTGAAGGCCGCTTCTTCGGCCTTGGTCGAGGCCAGGGTGTCCTGGGCGCGCAGCACCGCGAAGTAGCTTTCCGCACTCTGCAGGATCAGGCTCTGTTCGATCGCGGACAGTTCCAGCGCGGCCTGCTCGCTACTGTCTTCGGCGGCCTGCAGTTGGAACCAGCGGTCTGCGCGGAACAGTGGCTGGCTGAGGCTGGCTTGGTACACCGTGCCGCTGCGGGAAATCGATTGCGATCCGTTCGAGGTATCCACATCTGTCCGGGTGTCGCTCATGTTGGCACCGGCCGAGAGGTTCGGCAGCAAGCCGGAACGTGCCTGTGGCACCACTTCGCGGCGGGCCTGGTAGTCGGCGCGGGCGGCCGCCAGGTCGGCGTTGTTGTTGGCGGCTTCCTGATAGACCGTGACGAGGTTCGTTTTGGTGGACAGCGGGGCCTGTTCAGCCCAGGCCATGCCAGCGGAAGCAGCAGCCACAGCAAGCGTCAGGGAGAGTCTGCGCAACATGAGGAGATCCTGAATTTGGCGGTAATGGGCAAGGCTAAGGGGCGCTGCCAAGAGGGTCAAGGCATGCTTAATGTGCCTGAGTGTAGTTTGCAACAAGCTATGTTGCCTGTGCGCAACAATCTGCTTGACTGGGAGGGCGTCGTCACTATCCGACGCGCGGGTCAGGCTTTTTTGACTCCCCGGTTGGTTTTATTGCGGTGTCTTGATTAGACTGGCCGGGTTCTTGTCGGGGTGCCCCATTTGCGGGGCTGAGATTGGCAGCTGCCGGATCCCGTTGAACCTGATCAGGTTAAGGCCTGCGTAGGGAACAAGATGGCCTCGCCAGCCCCTCGGCGAGTGCTCTCGGCACCACTGGCGGTGCACTCCGTACGCTCATCCGTCTCAGGTTCGCTCCGACATATCGTCCCAGGAGAGCACCAGCCGATGAGCACACAAGAAAAAAATCTCGACACCAGCAATCTGAGTGATTCTGCTCAGGTCGACCAGCAGTCGATCCAGCCGTTTCCGCGCTCGCAGAAGATCTACGTGCAAGGCTCGCGTGCGGACATCCGCGTGCCGATGCGCGAGATCAGCCTCGACATCACCCCGACCGAGTTCGGTGGCGAGATCAATGCGCCGGTGCTGGTCTATGACACCTCCGGCCCTTACACCGACCCGAACGTCACCATCGATGTGCGCCAGGGCCTGGGCGATGTGCGCTCGGCCTGGATCGACGACCGCGGCGATACTGAACTGCTCGACGGCCTGTCCTCGCACTTCGGCCAGGAGCGCCTGGTCAATCCCGAGCTGACCAAGATGCGCTTCGCCCATGTGCGCAACCCGCGCCGGGCCAAGGCCGGCAAGAACGTCAGCCAGATGCACTACGCGCGTCAGGGCATCATTACCCCGGAGATGGAATACGTCGCCATCCGCGAGAACCTCAAGCTGCAGGAAGCCCGCGCCGCCGGTCTGCTTGACCAGCAGCACGCCGGCCACAGCTTCGGCGCCTCAGTGCCGAAGGAGATCAGCGCCGAGTTCGTCCGCGAGGAAATCGCCCGCGGTCGCGCCATCATTCCCGCCAACATCAACCACACCGAGCTGGAGCCGATGATCATCGGCCGCAACTTCCTGGTGAAGATCAACGGCAACATCGGCAACTCGGCGCTGGGTTCCTCGATCGAGGAAGAAGTGGCCAAGCTGACCTGGGGTATCCGCTGGGGTTCGGACACCGTGATGGACCTGTCCACCGGCAAGCACATCCATGAAACCCGCGAGTGGATCATCCGCAACTCGCCGGTGCCGATCGGTACCGTGCCGATCTACCAGGCGCTGGAGAAGGTCAACGGGGTGGCCGAAGACCTGACCTGGGAGCTGTTCCGCGACACCCTGATCGAGCAGGCCGAGCAGGGCGTGGACTACTTCACCATCCACGCCGGCGTGCTGTTGCGCTACGTGCCGCTGACTGCCAAGCGCGTCACCGGTATCGTCAGCCGCGGCGGCTCGATCATGGCCAAGTGGTGCCTGGCGCATCACCAGGAGAATTTCCTCTACACCCACTTCGACGACATCTGCCAGATCATGAAGGCCTACGACGTCAGCTTCTCGCTGGGCGATGGCCTGCGTCCGGGTTCGATTGCCGACGCCAACGACGCGGCGCAGTTCGGCGAACTGGAAACCCTCGGCGAGCTGACCAAGATCGCCTGGAAGCACGACGTGCAGTGCATGATCGAAGGCCCCGGTCACGTGCCGATGCAGCTGATCAAGGAGAACATGGACAAGCAGCTGGAGTGCTGCGACGAGGCGCCGTTCTACACCCTCGGCCCGCTGACCACCGACATCGCGCCGGGCTACGACCACATCACCAGCGGCATCGGTGCGGCGATGATCGGCTGGTTCGGCTGCGCCATGCTCTGCTACGTCACGCCCAAGGAACACCTGGGCCTGCCGAACAAGGATGACGTCAAGACCGGGATCATCACCTACAAGATCGCCGCCCACGCCGCCGACCTGGCCAAGGGTCATCCGGGAGCGCAGATTCGTGACAACGCCTTGTCCAAGGCGCGTTTCGAGTTCCGCTGGGAAGACCAGTTCAACCTCGGCCTGGACCCGGATACCGCGCGCAGCTACCACGACGAGACCCTGCCCAAGGATTCGGCCAAGGTCGCGCACTTCTGCTCCATGTGCGGACCGAAGTTCTGCTCGATGAAGATCACCCAGGAAGTGCGCGACTACGCCAAGGTCAATGGCCTGACCGACGAGCAGAAGGCCATCGAGGCTGGCTTCAAGGAGCAGTCCGGGCGCTTCAAGGACGAAGGCTCGGTGATCTACAAGCAGGTCTGACCGCGTTGCCCGACGCCAGGAGCAAGCTTGCTCCTGGCGTTCCCTATTCAGCTCTTTGAGACCTTGCCCCTAGTGAACACCCCCAGTAGTTACTCACCGCATGTGCCGGTCTCGACCGCTCAGCGGGTGTTTGGCGCGCGCGACATGTTTTCCCTGTGGTTTTCCCTCGGGATCGGCCTGATGGTGCTGCAGCTTGGCGCCTTGCTGGCGCCGGGCCTGGGCCTGAGCGGCGCGTTGCTGGCAATCGCCTGTGGCACCGCCGTCGGTGTGCTGTTGTTGGGTGCGGTCGCGGTAATCGGCAGCGATACCGGGCTGTCGTCCATGGCGGCACTGAAGCTCAGCCTGGGCAGCAAGGGGGCCGTGGTGCCGGCGGTGCTCAACCTATTGCAGCTGGTCGGTTGGGGTGCATTCGAGATCATCGTCATGCGCGATGCTGCCAGCGTGTTGGCGGTGCGGGCCTTCGGCGAGGGCAGCCTGTGGAACAGTCCAGGCCTGTGGACCTTGTTGTTTGGCGCGCTGGCGACGCTGCTGGCGGTAGCCGGCCCGCTGACCTTCGTGCGCCGGATCCTGCGCAAATGGGGGATCTGGTTGCTGCTCGGTGCCTGCCTCTGGTTGACCTGGAACCTGTTCGACAAGGCCGATCTCGCGGTGTTGTGGGCGCGCCGCGGTGATGGTTCGATGCCGTTCGCCCTGGGCTTCGACATTGCGATTGCCATGCCGCTGTCCTGGCTGCCGCTGATTGCCGACTACTCGCGCTTCGGCAAGGCGGCCGGCCGGGTGTTCGGCGGCACCGCGCTGGGCTTCTTCGTCGGCAACTTCTGGCTGATGAGTCTGGGCGTGGCCTACACCCTGGCCTTTGCCGACAATGGCGAAGTCAACGCCTTGCTGTTGGCCCTGGCGGGCGCCGGTTTGGGTATTCCGTTGCTGCTGATCCTGCTCGACGAGTCGGAGAACGCCTTTGCCGACATCCATTCGGCAGCGGTATCCGTCGGTATTCTGTTGCCGTTCAAGGTCGAACTGCTGGCGTTGGCGATTGGTGCGCTGTGCACCCTGATCGCCTGGTTCGCACCGCTGGCCGAGTACCAGAACTTCCTGTTGCTGATTGGCTCGGTGTTCGCCCCGCTGTTCGGCGTGGTGCTGGTCGATCATTTCATCCTGCGCCGTCGCCGGGCAGAGCTGGCGCCGCGCCTGGCGTTGCGCTGGGATACGCTGCTGGCCTGGGCTTGCGGCGCGAGCATCTATCACGTGCTGGCGAATTTCTGGCCCGATATCGGGGCGACCCTGCCGGCGTTGTTGCTGGCCGGGGGGCTGCAGTTGCTCTTCGCTGCCTTCAGTCGCCGGCAGGAAAGTATTGCGGTTTGAGGATTCCCTGGAGCTGGCTGTAGGGAATCGTCAGCTGCGGATGGCCGCTGGAGTAGGGCGCAATGCTGTAGACGTTGTATTTCAGCAGCATTGCGGCCTGGCCAAGGGCAACGTTCTCGGTGTGCTCGAACGGCCAGTTGCGGCTGTACTCGGGGTCCTGGTCCAGTTGGTTGGCGGCCAGCCAGCGCTGGTGGGCCTGGCTGGCAAGGTTCCAGAATGCGGTTGTCTGCCCGGGCACTAGCATGTCCTGCAGGCTCAGGGCCTGTTGCCGGGTGCGGTCGTAGTTGATGAAGCCGCGCCCGGGCATGCCGTGTGCCCCGCCCGTGGACAGGTAGCTGGACAATTCGATGACCACCAGTTGGTCATGTTGTTCGCGCACCTTGGCTTGCAGGTAGGTATTCCAGCCGCGCTTGGCGCCGTGCAGAAAGTCCGATTCGTAGGATTGCAGCGAAGCGGGCAGGGGCGCGTCCGGCGAATCATTGGTCATCTGCAGCAGGCGCTGTTCGATCAATGCGCTGAGTGGCGGTTCGTCGGGAAAAATCAGGGTGTCAATGTTGACCAGCGGGCAGGCCTGGCCCTGGCAGTCGGGCTGAATGTGCTCCCAGGCGACACGCTGCACCGGCAGTGGGTCAGTGCCTGGCAGCAGGCTCTGACAGGCGCTTAGCAGGAGGCAAAGACTGAGGGTGACGAGTTTTTTTCGTGCAAACATTGAGTTCTGCGCCAGACGGAGAGAGGGTAGGGTCGCGGGGTTGGACTGCCGGTTGTCCCAGTGGTTCGCCAGGGTAACCCGTCGCGGAGCGCTGCATGATCCCAGCCAGCGCCTAATCTGCAAAGAGGCTGCGCAAGGCTGGATGCAGGGGTAGGATGCGCGAAAGCCCAGATTATCGGATTGAGTGAGACGTGGATGACCGACACCTTTAAACCCGGCCCGGATGCGGTGCAGATTATCGAGCGAGAAGCCTGTTTCCGCGGGTTTTACAGCCTCGATCGCCTGCGTCTGCGCCATCTGCAGTTTTCTGGCGAAATGGGGCCGCCCCTCAGTCGTGAGCTGTTTATCCGCCACGATGCCGTATGCGTGTTGCCCTATGACCCGCAGCGCGATGAGGTGGTGCTGATCGAACAGTTCCGTGTCGGCGCCATGGGCAAATCCGCCAGCCCCTGGCTGCTGGAATTGGTCGCGGGGCTGATCGATACTGATGAGCAGCCGGAAGAAGTGGCGCTGCGCGAGGCGGTGGAGGAGGCCGACCTGGCCCTGACCTCGCTGTGGCCGATTAGCGAATACTTTCCTTCGCCCGGTGGTTCGGACGAGCGTGTCTACCTCTACCTCGGGCGTTGCACTAGCGTGGGGGCCGGGGGCGTGCATGGTCTGGCCGAGGAGGGTGAGGACATTCGGGTGCATGTCCTGCCACTGGAAGATGCCCTGGACGCGGTCAAGGATGGGCGAATCAACAATGCGGCGAGCATCATCGCCTTGCAGTGGCTGGCGCTAAACCGCGCCGAAGTTAGGGGGTTATGGTCGTGAACCTGCTGCGTGAGCGCTACCGGGTCGATTTGATCGAGCTGCAGGCGAGCTGTGAAGCCAACTACGCACGCTTGATGCGCCTGCTGCCGGACATGCGCGTGGCATCCTGTGCGCGGCGGGTCGCCCTGAGTCAGGGCGAGCACCTGCTCGGCGTGCTGACCCTGGAAGTGCTGGAAACCTGCCCCTATACCTCGACCGTACGGGTGCGCCAGGAGCACAGCCTGCCCTGGTTGCCGGTGCCGCAACTGGAAGTGCGGGTGTACCACGATGCGCGCATGGCCGAGGTGATTGGCGCCCAGAACGCCCGGCGTTTTCGCAGCATCTACCCCTATCCGAATGCCGCCATGCATCAGCCGGATGAAAAGTCCCAGCTCAACCTGTTTCTCGGTGAGTGGCTGAGTCATTGCCTAGCCTGTGGCCATGAGCTGGAACCGGTGTTTTAACGCTGCGGCAAGCACTAACAGACCGTTGAAAAATGTAGGCGAGGCGGGCAAGACCAGAACCAGGTGTCCCCGCAAAAAAAGCCGAGTCCGTCTTTAACCCAGTATTGCCAGCGCAGTTAGCTTTACAGCGGCCTGCTCAGGCACAAGCTTAATCAACAACCTGATTGCGACCTCCCCCCTGTCTGGCTTCGCCTTGCAGCTGCTTTTATGTGATCCATGCCCACTTCACGGGTTTACCGCTGGCCGGACTAGCCACCATAATCCACTCTATTCCGCTCAAGGAGACGGCCTTGCCGAGCGAGCTCAATTCCGCTGCTGATTCCTCGGTCCTGCTGGTGCAGCTGTCCGACAGCCATCTATTTGCCGAAGCGGCCGGCAAGCTACTGGGCCTGGATACCCAGGACAGCCTGCAGCAGGTAATCGAGCGGGTGCTGCAAGAGCAGCCGCAGATCGACCTGATGCTCGCCAGTGGCGATCTGTCGCAAGACGGTAGCCTGGCGTCCTACCAGCGCTTTCGGCAGATGACCGCGGCGCTGGCGGCGCCGGCCCGCTGGTTTCCCGGTAACCATGACGACGTCCAGGCCATGCAGCTGGCCTGCGTCAATAGCGATCTGCTGGAGCCGGTGATCGACCTGGGTAATTGGCGCATCATCCTGCTCGACTCGTCGATTCCCGGCGCCGTGCCGGGCTATCTGGGCGAGCAACAGTTGGCCCTGCTGGAGCGTGCGCTGAGCGAGGCGCCGGAGCGGCATCACCTGATTTGTCTGCACCATCATCCGGTGTCCATTGGCTGTCGCTGGATGGAGCCCATCGGCTTGCGCAATCCCAAGGCGCTCTTCGCCGTGCTGGAGCGCTTCAGTCAGGTGCGTGCAGTGCTCTGGGGGCACATCCATCAGGAGTTCGATCAAGTGCACAAAGGCCTGCGCCTGCTGGCGTCGCCCTCCACCTGTGTGCAGTTCGCCCCGGGCAGCGAAGAATTCCAGGTCGACACCACGGCGCCCGGCTACCGCTGGCTGCGTCTGCATGCCGACGGCCGGCTGGATACCGGCGTGTCGCGGGTAACCGGGATCGACTTCGAGGTGGATTACACGGTGAAAGGCTATTAGCCGCAGGCTGCAAGCAAGCGCTGGCAGGGCATGCGCACGTACTTGCAGCTTGCAGCCTGATGCTTGGCACTAGTAGCCTCCCGCTCCATGACCACATCTATTCTCTATCTCCACGGCCTCAACAGCTCGCCGGCCTCGCTCAAGGCCAGCCAGCTGGCGCGCGCCATGACGCGCCTGGGTTTGGCCGCGCAACTGCAGGTGCCGGCGCTGGAGCATCATCCGCGCCGGGCGATTGCCCAGCTCGAGGCACTGATCGCCGAACTCGGCCGGCCCGTGCTGGTCGGCAGCTCCCTGGGCGGCTACTATGCGACCCACTTGGCCGAGCGCCATGGCTTGCGCGCGCTGTTGATCAATCCGGCAGTGCGTCCGCATCTGCGCTTCGATGGCTACCTGGGTCCGCAGCACAACTATTACAGCGGTGAAACCTGGGAACTGACGGCCGATCATGTGCTGGCCCTGGCCGAACTGGACGTGCCTCCGCCGCAAGACCCCGCGCGTTACCAGGTGTGGCTGCAGACTGCCGACGAAACCCTCGACTACCGGGATGCCCAAGCCTATTACCGCGCCTGCGCGCTGCGCATCCAGGCCGGTGGCGATCATGGCTTTCAGGGGTTTGCCGCGCGCTTGCCCGCGCTCTTTGCCTTCGCCGGCATTGCGCCCCAATTGTGGCGCGATACCGACTTTTCCGACCTTTAATCACGACCAGAGAGCCCATGGCCAGTTACAACGCAGACGCCATCGAAGTCCTTTCCGGCCTGGATCCGGTGCGCAAGCGCCCGGGCATGTACACCGACACCAGCCGACCCAACCATCTGGCCCAGGAAGTCATCGACAACAGCGTCGACGAGGCCCTGGCCGGGCATGCTACTTCGATCCAGGTGATCCTCCATGAGGACAATTCCCTGGAAGTGCTGGACGACGGTCGCGGCATGCCGGTGGATATTCACCCCGAGGAGGGCGTCTCGGGGGTCGAGCTGATCCTCACCAAACTGCACGCCGGCGGCAAGTTCTCCAACAAGAACTACCAGTTCTCCGGCGGCTTGCACGGCGTCGGCATATCCGTGGTCAACGCCCTGTCGACCCGCGTCGAAGTGCGGGTCAAACGCGATGGCAACGAATACCGCATGACCTTTGCCGATGGCTTCAAGGCCAGCGATCTGGCGGTGATCGGTACGGTCGGCAAGCGCAACACCGGCACCAGTGTGCATTTCTGGGCGGACACCAAGTATTTCGACTCCCCCAAGTACTCGGTCAGCCGCCTCAAGCATGTGCTCAAGGCCAAGGCCGTGCTCTGTCCGGGGCTGCACGTCAGCTTCGAGGACAAGGCCAGTGGCGAGCGGGTGGAATGGCTGTACGAGGAGGGGCTGCGCTCCTATCTGGTGGATGCGGTCAGCGAGTTCGAGCGTCTGCCGCTCGAGCCGTTCTGCGGCAGCCTCAGCGGCAATAAAGAGGCGGTCGACTGGGCGCTGCTGTGGCTGCCAGAAGGCGGCGATACGGTGCAGGAAAGCTACGTCAACCTGATCCCCACGGCCCAGGGCGGCACCCATGTCAACGGCCTGCGCCAGGGCCTGCTGGACGCCATGCGCGAGTTCTGCGAGTTCCGCAGCCTGCTGCCGCGCGGGGTCAAGCTGGCACCGGAAGACATCTGGGAGCGCATCGCCTTCGTCCTGTCGACCAAGATGCAGGATGCGCAGTTCTCCGGCCAGACCAAGGAGCGCCTGTCCTCACGCGAGGCCGCGGCCTTCGTCTCCGGGGTGGTCAAGGACGCCTTCAGCCTGTGGCTCAATGCCCACCCGGAACTCGGTCAGCAGCTTGCCGAACTGGCGATCAACAACGCCAACCGCCGCCTCAAGGCCGGCAAGAAGGTCGAGCGCAAGCGCATCACCCAGGGTCCGGCGCTGCCCGGCAAGCTGGCTGACTGCGCCGGTCAGGACCCGATGCGCTCCGAACTGTTCCTGGTCGAGGGCGATTCCGCCGGCGGCAGCGCCAAGCAGGCGCGCGACAAGGAGTTCCAGGCGATCCTGCCGTTGCGCGGCAAGATCCTCAATACCTGGGAGGTGGATGTCGGCGAAGTGCTGGCCTCCCAGGAAGTGCACAACATCGCCGTGGCCATCGGCATCGACCCCGGTTCCAACGACCTGACTCAGTTGCGCTACGGCAAGATCTGCATCCTCGCCGACGCCGACTCCGACGGTCTGCACATTGCCACCCTGCTGTGCGCGCTGTTCGTCCAGCATTTTCGTCCGCTGGTGGATGCCGGACACATCTACGTGGCCATGCCGCCGCTGTACCGCATCGACCTGGGCAAGGAGATCTTCTATGCCCTGGACGACGCCGAGCGCGACGGCATCCTCGACCGTCTGGTCGCCGAGAAACGCCGCGGCAAACCGCAGGTCACCCGCTTCAAGGGCCTCGGCGAGATGAACCCACCGCAGCTGCGCGAAACCACCATGGACCCCAATACCCGGCGCCTGGTGCAGCTGACCCTGGCGGATTTCCCAGGCACCCAGGAACTCATGGACATGCTGCTGGCGAAGAAGCGTGCCGGCGACCGCAAGTCCTGGCTGGAGTCGAAGGGCAACCTGGCCGAGGTGCTGCTTTGATGCGGCAACTGGCGGCCGCCCTGTTGCTGGTCGCCGCCCCGGTATGGGCCCAGACCCAGGCCCTGGAAGAGCTGGCCCTGGTCAGCGAGCACCCGATCAATGGCATCGCCGCCGGCAACCTGTCGGGGCTGGCTTGGTGTGGCGAGGCGCTCTGGGCCGTTTCCGATCGCGAGGATGACCGGCTCTATCGCCTGGCTGGCGGTGACGCCGACTGGCAGGCCGAGGCCGAACGCTTTGTCGCGCCGCCCCCGCCCTCGACCGCGTTGCCCTGGGGCCTGCGCATGCGCACCCTGGTCGCCGGTCTGCTGCGTGGCGGCAACCTGGATTTCGAAGGCCTGTCCTGCGATGCCGTCGGCAATCGCTACCTGGTCAGCGAGGCGCGCGCCGCCGTATTGCAGATCCCTCCCGCAGGGTCGCCACAGTGGCTGGCGCTGCCCGAGGGCATGGTGCGCCAGGCGCGTGCCAGCAGCATGCTCTGGCACTTCAATGCGCTGCTCGAGGGAGTGGCGATCGATTCCGCCGGCGAGCGCCTGTGGTTGGCGGCCGAACGCCAGCGCCGCGGCCTGCTGGCGCTGCACAAGCGCGGTTCGAGCTGGCACTGCAGCGCTGGTTGCGTGCTGATGAGCGAAGGCGGGAGTGAGCCAGCACCAGCGCAGTTGGGCGGTGAGCTGCAACCCCGGGACTTTTCCGCCGTGGTGCTGCACAAGGAGAAACTCTTCACCCTCGAGCGTCAGGCCCATCGCATCTGTCGGCGCAATCTGAACGATGGCGCTGTCGAGCGCTGCTGGTCGTTCGCCGCCGAAGCCTTGACCGATGCGCGGCGTTATCCGCCGCCCTATGGCTTGGCCGAGGCGCTGTGGATCGACGAGCAGGGGGCCTGGGTCGGCAGCGACAACGGTCGGCACACCCGGGCCGATGGCGAGCAGCGCCCGGTCGTCTGGCGCTTCGCCGCACCCAAGGGCGGCTGGGGTCGTCGTCGGTGAGCACGCAAGCGGCGGGTCGGCGAGTCGGCCGGGTGATGCTGGTGCTGGCCTGGGGTGCCGCGCTGCTGCTGGCCACGCACTTCTTCGGCAAATGGGAGGAGCGGCGCAACAATCCCAACCAGGCGCCGCAGTCGGTGCATGGCGATGGCTATATCGAGGTGCGCCTGCTGAGCAGTCGCGGTGGTCATTATCTGCTGGCTGGCCAGATCAACGGCAACGGTGTGACCCTGCTGCTCGATACCGGCGCCACAGCCGTCGCGGTGCCAGCGGCCCTGGCCGAGCGCCTCGCTCTTGCGCGTGGTGCGCCGGTGCAGATTCGTACTGCCAATGGCACCGTCACCGGCTACCGGACCCGGTTGGCCAGTCTGCAGCTCGGCGAGATCCAGTTGCGCGACGTTGCCGCCCTGATCACTCCGGGCTTGGACGGCGACGAGGTGCTGCTGGGCATGAGTGCCCTGAAACAACTCGATTTTACCCAGCGCGACGGCACCCTGGTGCTGCGCCAGTCGACTTCGCAACAATCCACTTTGCAATGAGGCACGCATGAGCGAACCCCTCGATTTGAGCCTGGACGGTGTTGAACGCCGCTCCCTTGCCGACTTCACCGAGCAGGCTTATCTCAATTATTCGATGTACGTGATCATGGATCGCGCCCTGCCGCATATCGGCGACGGCCTCAAGCCGGTGCAGCGGCGGATCATCTACGCCATGAGCGAACTGGGCCTGGACGCCGACTCCAAGCACAAGAAGTCGGCGCGTACCGTCGGCGACGTGCTCGGCAAGTTCCACCCCCATGGCGACAGCGCCTGCTACGAAGCCATGGTGCTGATGGCCCAGTCGTTCAGCTATCGCTATACCCTGGTCGACGGCCAGGGCAACTGGGGTGCGCCGGATGATCCCAAGTCCTTCGCCGCCATGCGTTACACCGAGGCGCGCCTGTCACGCTACGCCGAGGTGCTGCTGACCGAGCTGGGCCAGGGCACCGTGGATTGGGTGCCGAATTTCGACGGCACCCTCAACGAGCCGGCGACCCTGCCGGCACGCCTGCCCAATATCCTGTTGAACGGCACCACCGGCATCGCCGTGGGCATGGCCACCGACGTGCCGCCGCACAACCTGCGCGAAGTGGCCACGGCCTGCATCCGTCTGCTCGATCAGCCGGACGCCACGGTCGAGCAGCTCTGCGAGCATGTGCTGGGTCCGGATTACCCGACCGAGGCGGAAATCATCACCCCGCGCGCAGACTTGCTGAAACTCTACGAAACCGGCAAGGGCTCGGTGCGCATGCGCGCCGTCTATCGTGTCGAGGATGGCGATATCGTGGTCACCGCGCTGCCGCATCAGGTCTCCGGGGCCAAGGTGCTGGAGCAGATCGCCGGGCAGATGCAGGCGAAGAAGCTGCCGATGGTCGCCGATCTGCGCGACGAGTCGGACCACGAACACCCGTGCCGCATCGTCATCATCCCGCGCTCCAATCGGGTCGATGCCGATGAGCTGATGCAGCACCTGTTCGCCACCACCGAGCTGGAATCGAGCTACCGGGTCAATACCAACGTCATCGGCCTGGATGGCAAGCCGCAGGTGAAGAACCTGCGCAGCCTACTGACCGAGTGGCTGCAGTACCGGGTGGGCACGGTGCGCCGGCGCCTGCAGTTCCGTCTGGACAAGGTCGAGCATCGCCTGCACCTGCTGGAAGGTCGCCTGATCGCCTTCCTCAACCTGGATGAAGTGATTCATATCATCCGCACCGAGGATCAGCCCAAGCCGGTGCTGATGGAGCGCTTCGGTCTTACCGACGTGCAGGCCGAATATATCCTGGAAACCCGCCTGCGCCAGTTGGCGCGGCTGGAAGAGATGCAGATTCGCGGCGAGCAGGACGCCCTGGCCAAGGAGCGCGCCAAGTTGCTGGCCCTGCTTGGCAGCGAAGCCAAGCTGAAGAAGCTGGTGCGCGATGAAATCATCAAGGACGCGGAAACCTACGGCGACGACCGCCGTTCGCCGATCGTCGCCCGCGCCGAAGCCAAGGCGCTGTCGGAAACCGAGCTGATGCCGACCGAACCGGTCACCGTGGTGATCTCGGAGAAAGGCTGGGTGCGTTGCGGCAAGGGCCATGACATCGATGCCACGGGCCTGTCGTACAAGGCCGGCGACGGCTTCAAGACCGCCGCGCCGGGACGCTCGAACCAGTACGCGGTGTTTATCGATTCGACCGGCAGGAGTTATTCGCTGGCGGCGCATTCGCTGCCGTCGGCGCGCGGCCAGGGCGAGCCACTGACCGGGCGCCTGACGCCGCCACCGGGGGCGACCTTCGAGTGCGTGTTGCTGCCGGACGACAGCGCCCTCTATGTGGTCGCCTCGGATGCCGGCTACGGCTTCGTGGTCAAGGGCGAGGACCTGCAAGCCAAGAATAAGGCCGGCAAGGCGTTGCTCAGTCTGCCTGCAGGCGCCAAGGTGCTGGCGCCCAAGCCGCTGTCCAGTCGCGAACAGGACTGGCTGGCCGCCGTGACCACCGAGGGCCGGCTGCTGCTGTTTCCGGTGCGCGATTTGCCGCAACTGGGCAAGGGCAAGGGCAACAAGATCATCGGCATCCCCGGCGAGCGGGTTGCCAGTCGCGAGGAATACCTCACCGACCTGGCCGTGTTGCCGAGCGGCGCGACCTTGGTGTTGCAGGCTGGCAAGCGTACCTTATCGCTCAAGGCAGATGACCTAGAGCACTACAAGGGTGAACGGGGTCGCCGTGGCAACAAGCTGCCGCGTGGCTTTCAGCGGGTCGATGCGCTGCTGGTGGAACAGCAAGGTTAACGGGCGGAGGGCTGGATGGAAGGGGGCGCACGGGGCGCAGGCTTGCACTGGACGGTAGCGGATGGCCTGCCGGCGCACCTGTGCGTGGACGGTGCCTGGCTGCTGCAGGCGCCCAAGCCTGACCTTGAGGCCGTCTGGTACAGCCAGCGGCAACTGCCAGCGCAGGTGCAGGTGCAGGTCGCCGTGGCCGCCTGGGACAGCAGCCTGCTGGCGCTGCTGCGTCGCCTGCAGCGCCTGGCCGTGGCGCGGGACGTGGAGCTGCGCTGGCAAGGCCTGCCGGACGGTGTCGAGCGGCTGTTGCAGATGGCCGCTCAGCCGTCGACCCAGGCCCAGGAGCCGCCGGCCCCCGCTTATGGTCCGGTGACCCGCCTGGGGTTGCTGTTGCTCGGCGTGCTGGCCAGTGTCGGTCAGGCCTGCCGCTTCCTCGGTGAGGTGCTGCTGGCCCTCGGGCGTCAGCTGCGCGGCCGCGGACGCATGCGCCGGGGTGATTTCTGGCTGGCCCTGCAGCAGTGCGGGCCGGGCGCGCTGCCGATAGTGGCGCTGATCGCCATTCTGGTCGGCCTGATTCTGGCCTTTGTCGGCGCTGCCCAGTTGCAGGCCTTCGGTGCCCAGTTGTACATCGCCAATATGGTGGCCATCGGCATGACCCGCGAGATGGGCGCGCTGATGACCGCGGTGATCATGGCCGGGCGCACCGGGGCGGCCTACGCGGCGGAGCTGGGCAGCATGCAGGCCAACGAGGAGATCGACGCACTGAAGACCTTCGGCTTCCCGCCGCTGGAATTCCTGGTTCTGCCGCGGTTGCTGGCGCTGGTGCTGAGCATGCCGCTGCTCTGCGTGTTCGCCGATGCGCTGGGCATTCTCGGCGGTTTCGTCATCGGCTCCGGTCTGTTCGATATTTCCGCACAGCTCTACCTCAAGCAGAGCCTGGAGATGCTCAGCCTCGGCGATTTCCTGGTGGGCATCGGCAAGAGCCTGGTGTTCGCCGTCCTGATCGGCCTGATCGGCTGCCACTACGGCCTGGCCTGCGGGCGCAATGCGCAAGCGGTGGGGCAGGCGACGACCCGGGCGGTGGTCAGCATCATCGTCGCGCTGGTGGTCAGTGACGCCCTGATTACCCTGATCTGCACCCGGCTGGGGGTCTGAAATGAGCGATGCGCTGTTGGTCGCCGAGGATCTGAGTGCCGGCTACGGCAGCCTGGTGATCCAGCACGACCTGAATTTCGCCATCCGCCGTGGCGAGGTGTTTGTCATCATGGGTGCCAGCGGTTGTGGCAAAAGCACGCTGTTGCGTCACCTGATCGGCCTGCAGGCGCCACTGGCCGGGCGGGTGCTGTTCGATGGCGAGGATTTCTGGGCGGGCGACGAGGACAGGCGCGCCGCCTTGCAGCAGCACTTCGGCGTGCTCTACCAGAATGGCGCCTTGTGGGGTTCAATGACCCTGCGGGAAAATATCTGCCTGCCGCTGGCCGCCTACCGACAGCATCTGCAGCCGGCCGAACTGGCCGAGCTGGCGGCGTTGAAGCTGGCTTTGGTCGGGCTGGCCGGCTGCGACGAGCTGTATCCGTCGCAACTGTCCGGGGGCATGCGCAAGCGCGCTGCTCTGGCCAGGGCACTGGCGCTGGATCCGCAGGTGTTGTTCTTTGATGAGCCGTCGGCCGGTCTCGATCCGATCAGTTCGCAGTCCCTCGACGCCTTGATCCTGCAGTTGCGCGATAGCCTGGGTTCGAGCATCGTGCTGGTGACCCATGAGCTGCCGAGCATCCAGGCGGTGGCCGACCGTTGTCTGTTCCTCGATAATCAGAGCCACACCCAGATTGCCCTGGGCACCCTGCAGGAATTGCTGGCCGACGGGCCGGAGCAGGTGCAGTGCTTTCTGCGTCGGAGTGACCCGGCTCACAGCATGGAGACGGCATGAGCGAAGCGCGCAAACCCTTTTTGATTGGCGCCTTCCTGCTCGGCGGCCTGGCCCTGCTGGCCGCGGGTCTGCTGCTGCTGTCGCGCGACAGCTGGTTCAGTCAACCCAACGAATACGCGGTGTATTTTACCGGTGCGCTGGACGGCCTGGATGTCGGTGCCGATGTCACCTACCGCGGGGTCAAGGTCGGCACGGTGCGCGAGATCCGCCTGTCCTACGACGCCGAGCTCAAGGATGTGGTGATGCCGGTGGTGCTGCGCATCAATACGCCGGAGCGGCAGCAGACCAGCGCCCGAGGTTTCGACCAGTTCATCGATCAACTGGTCGAACGTGGTCTGCGTGCCCAGCTGCAGACGCCCAGTCTGCTGACCGGCAAGGCGATAGTCGCGCTGGACATGTTTCCGGACCAGGCCGGCTATGTGCGCACACCGCACGAGCTGGATCTGCCGACCATTCCCAGTGTGCCCTCGCGTATCGATGAAATTGCCGATGTGCTGCGCGAGTTGGCGGGCAGCCTGCGCGAATTGCCGTTGCAGGAGATGGTTGTCTCGGCCACGCGGACCCTGCAATCGCTGGAGAAACTGACCAGCTCCCCGGAATTGCAACAGGGCCTGGTGAGCATGAGTCAGATGCTGGTTAAGCTCGATCGTCTGAGTGGTCGCCTGGAGCAGCAACTGCCGCCGATCATGGACAATGTTCAGCAGGGCAGCGTGGCCCTGCGTGATGCCGTGGGCGAAATCCGTCGCGCGGCGCAGAATGCCGCGCAGGCGTTACAGCAGATCAATGACCTGGCGGCTGACAGTCGCCGCAGTCTCGGTCCGGAATCCGAGGTACAGTACGAGGCATTGCGCGCCCTGCAGGAGCTCAGTCGGGCAGGAAAAGCCCTGCAACGCACCCTGGAAGGGCTCGATCAGCAGCCCCAATCGCTCATATTTGGCAAATCAAGGTAATGTTTTCATGAGATTGTTGCGTTTCTCGCCGCCGTTATTGCTTCTCGCGGCTTTGACCCTGTCAGGCTGTGCTGCACTGCAATCGCCGACCCAGTTCTATCGGCTCGAACAGGGCAATCCAGCGCTGCCGCACAACGATAAAGGGCCGGCGCTACTGCTCGGCCCGCTCAAGCTTGCGGATTATCTGCAGCGCGAGAATCTGGTACAGCGCGAGCTGGATGACAGCCTCACGCTCACTCAGAAGATCCGCTGGGCCGGTAGTCTGCAGGACGATGTCGGCCAATTGCTGCTGCGTCAACTGGCCGGACAGCTCGATACCAGCCGTGTTGCGCTGTATCCGGATCGCGTCGGTTTCTCCAGTGAGGTACAGGTTGTACTGAGCATCAGCCGTCTGGACTCGGGCGTGCAGCAGCCGGCGGTACTTGAAGCGCAGTGGCGCCTGCTCGATGCCGCCGGGGTGCAACGTAGCAGTCGGGTTGTGCGCCTGCAGGCCAAGCACACGGGGGCGGTGATCGATCAGGTGCGCGCACAGAGTGCCCTGCTGCAGCAGCTGGCTGGGGAGTTGGCGAGTGCGATCAGGTCCATGCCGGTCGCCCAGGCAGTTGCCCCGCGCAAGCCGGTGGTCGCTGCGCCGGCGAAGCGACCGGAGAAAAAACCACTGACCCCGCTGCTCGAGCCGGCCAAGCAAGTGGAAGTCTTTCGTTTCTAAGCCTGCGCTGCGGGTCGGGAGCTGTGACGAGACTCGACCGGTGGCGATACTCAGAGGCTGTGAACATATCGATCGCCGTAGCGAGACCATCTCCAGGCGGCCGCAGTAGGCGAGAGTTTTTTCACAGCCTCTCAGTGCTGGTGGTGTTCGTGCATATGCGCCAGCTGCCGCTCCAGCAGTGACGGATAGGGTTCCAGCAGGCGCTCCACGCAGCAGGCACCCTCCGGGCTGGCGATAGTGCGGATGCGCGCGCGCTGACGTACCAGCGCATCATCACCCACGCGTCGCTCAAGCAGCAGCAGGTTACGGCTGTGCTGGGACAGGGCCAGGGCATCCTGGGCCGTCTCGCTGAGCAGCAGCTCGCCCTGGCTCAGGTCGAGCAGGTCTTCACCCCGGGTCAGGCCCAATTGCAGCTGCAGGGTGATGCCGCTGTCGGCAACCTCGATTTGCAAGGCGTGGCCGAGTGCGCGCATCAGTTCGCCGCAGCAGATGGCATGAGTCAGGTAATCCTCGCCACTGTCCTGGCGATGGAACAGCATCAGGCTGCTGCCGTCGCTGAGGGTGTGCAATTCGCCTTGATAGAGTGCCGAGGCCTGGTTCAGGCAGTCACGATAGCGCTGCAGCAGATCCAGCAGGCGCGCACGTGGCAAGCGGCGGAGCTGCTCCTGGGCGCCCAGTTGAATGGCCAGCACGGCGCTCTGTTGTGGAACACTGGCGGTCAGCGTGGGAATCGCGGCCGACTCATCGCCGTGGTCACGCAGGTCGGCGAAGGGGTCATCATCGTGCGGCTGGCCGAGTGCGCTGTCATCGTTATCCTGGTTGGCGTCGTCAAAGCGCTCGTCGTGCAGGTCGCGTACCTCGAAGGTCGGCTCATCGTCATCGTCATCGCCGAAGTCGTGCTCATCGTCTTCGTCGTCGAGGTCCTCGGGCGCTGGTTCAGGCTCTGGTTTCTCTGGCACCAGGCGCTTTTGCAGTTGGCGCGCCAGATCGCCGATCTCGTCCTGGCGGCCGGCACCGGGCGCCGGGTCATCCGGGTCGCGCAACCAGATGCGCAGCTGCAGCAGCGGGGTGGAAATATGGCGGCCCAGGCGCATGCTCAGGGACAAGGCCAGTGCCAGCAGAATCAGGCTGAGGATGCCCATGCTCTGCAAGCTGATGGTCATCGGTTGCTGGAATTGACGCATATCCAGGCTGATGAGCAATTGGCCGGCGATCACCTCCTGAAAGGTGATCGGGGTCGAGTACAGGCCCTCGGTCTCGCCGAGCATAGTCTTGCTTGGGCGCGAACCCGCTTCGGCGAGTACGCGGTTATCCACGCTGTAAATCGCGGCGTGAGCCACCAGCGGGTTTTTCACCAGGTTGTTCAGCAGCACGCTGAGGCTGAGGATGTCATTGGACACCAGCAGTTCGGTGGCTGAAGTGGCCGTCTGGGTGATCAGGCTGGTGCCCAGGGCTTCGGCCTGCTGCTCCATCGCATACTTGAACTGCATGCCGATCACCCAGGCGTAGATCACCAGCGCCAGGGCCACGAGCAGCAGGCTATGGCTGGCGATGCGCAGGGCCAGGGGCACGCGGCGTTGGCGCAGGGCCTGGAACAGCAGCAGGAAGAAATTATCGGGTTTGACGGGGGCGGGCCGGTTCACAGAGCTCGGCTCTTATCGACTGTAGGTGCGGCGCAGTATAGCGAGCGCTATGCATAGGGCAAAGCGCCGTGCGTGTCCGTATGGTCACGAAAATGGGTAGAATGTGCGGCTTTTCAGCAGGCTTGCTCTGCTGTTGACCATTAACCGAGCCCCGGAGGGTGCGCCTTGCGCGAAATCGTCCTGATTAATATTACCGGCGAAGACCGTCCCGGTCTGACTGCCGCCATCACCGGTGTGCTGGCCCAAGGCGGGGTGAATATCCTCGATATCGGCCAGGCGGTGATCCACGACACCCTGTCTTTCGGCATTCTGGTTGAGATTCCGCCTACCGAACAGGGCTCCTCGGTACTCAAGGACCTGCTGTTCGCCGCCTACAAACTCGAGCAACAGGTGCGCTTCACGCCGGTGTCCGAGGCGGATTACCAGCAGTGGGTCGGTGGTCAGGGCAAGGCGCGGCATATCGTCACCCTGTTGACCCGCAAGGTCACCGCCGAGCAATTGCAGCGGGTCAGCGCCATTACCGCCAAGTACGACTTGAACATCGACCATATCGATCGTCTGTCCGGGCGCATGCCGCTGGATATGCCGGACGAGCAGGGCAAGGGCTGCATCGAGTTTTCCGTACGTGGCGAACCGGCCGACCCGGCGGGGCTGCGCGCCGAGTTCCTCAGCGTGGCCCAGGAATTGAATGTCGACATCGCCTTCCAGCGCGATTCGCTGTTCCGGCGTAATCGCCGGCTGGCGGTATTCGACATGGACTCGACGCTGATCGAAGCCGAGGTGATAGACGAGTTGGCCAAGGCCGCGGGAGTCGGCGAGCAGGTGTCGGCCATCACCGAGCGGGCGATGCGCGGCGAGCTGGATTTCGCCGCCAGCTTCCGCGAGCGCCTGGCCCTGCTCAAGGGGCTGCCGGAAACCGTGCTGGCCGATATCGGCGCCTCGCTGCGCCTGACCGAGGGCGCCGAGACCCTGTTCGGCGAATTGCGCCGCCTGGGCTACAAGACCGCGATCCTGTCCGGCGGCTTCAGCTATTTTGCCAAGCAGCTGCAGGCCAAACTGGGCATCGACTACGTGTTCGCCAACGAGCTGCAGATCGTCGATGGCCTGGTCACCGGGGTGGCGGTCGAGCCGATCGTCGACGCCCAGCGCAAGGCCGACCTGCTGCGCGAACTGGCGGAAAAACAGGGGCTGCGCCTGGAGCAGACCATCGCCGTTGGTGATGGCGCCAACGACCTGCCGATGCTGGCCATCGCCGGCCTGGGTGTGGCCTTTCGGGCCAAGCCGCTGGTCAAGCAGTCGGCCAAGCAGGCCATCTCGACCCTGGGCCTGGATGGCATCCTCTATCTGCTTGGCTTCCGCGATCGCGACGGCTTGGAGTGATAAGCCGATAAGGCGCGTTGGATCGGCTAGGGCTTGAGAGAAGTGGCGGATGAGGACTGAGGTTGTGCCGGCCTCGATGGCGGGGCACGATCCCTCATCCCTCATCCCTCATCCCTCATCCCTCATCCCTCATCCCTCACTCCCCGCTATTCGTCGCCCGCCGAGAAGTCGTAATCCATCGACTGGCTGGGGCCTTGCAGGTAGTAACCCTGAATGTAATTGACCCCGGCCTGCCAGAGCGTGGCCAGCACACTGGCGCTCTCGATAAAGGGCACTATGGTCAGCTTGGCCTGGGCGTGCAGGCTGGCCAGCAGGGTTTTCAGCGCTTCCTGGCTTTCTGGGGTCGACAGGTCCTGGGAGAAGGAGCCGTCGATCTTGACGAAATCGATGTGCAGGTGCTTGAGGGTGTTGAAGGGGTTGATCGCACAGCCGAACTGACTGAGCGCCACCTTGCAGTGCAGTTCGTTCAAGCCCAGGGTCAGTGCCTTGGCCTGCTTGAGGTAGGCGATGGCATCCGGTTCGCTGAACTGGAAGACCAGTGCGTCCGAGGGCAGGCGCGCGGCTTTCAGGGCCACGCTGAGCCATGCCAGCAGGGTCTGATCCTGCAGGCTGGCGCTCGACAGGTGGACGAACAGGTGGGTGTTGTGGCCCTTGTTGCGGTGGTCGGCGAGCAACTTGATCGAGTTGAGAATCACCCAACGGTCGATTTTCTCGCCCAGACCAGCCTGTTTCGCCGCGTTGAGAAACTCGTGCGGCGGCACTTCTTCGCCTTGTGGGCTAAGCATGCGCAGCAAGACTTCATAGTATTCATGGCTGTCGCCGCGCAGGCTGATGATCGGCTGGAACAGCAGGCGGAAGCTGTTGTGCTCCAATGCCTGTTGGACCATGGCGACTATGTTGCCGCGGCTGGCCGCCGCGGCCAGTTCATCGCCAGGGTTGAACAGCTTGAGGGCGTTACCCGGGTCCAGTTCGTCGGCGCAGCGCTGGGCGCGGTCGACCACTTGCTGGGCTTTCGGGGTTTTCTCGTTGAGACCGGCGACGCCTATCGACAGGGTGCTCTGTGCCGTGCGGCCGTTGACATCGAACAGGGTGCTTTCGACCTTTTTCAGCAGGCTCGCCAGGCCGGCTTCGGCTTGCTCCGGGGTCTTGCCGGGCTGCAGGACGGTGAATACATCATCGCCAAAGCGCGCCAGTTGCGCTTCGTGGGTAAAGTGATCGCGCAGCAGGTTGGCCAGGTCGGTGAGCAGCAAGTCGATGCCCGCCAGGCCAACTTCTGCCAGCAGGCTGGCATAACGGTCGATGCGGATATAGGCCAGGCTGGCCGGCTGGCCGGCATTCACCGCGCGCTCGGCGGCGCTGTCCATCAGGCCGAGGAAATGGTTGCGGTTGTACAGGCCGGTGACCAGATCCTGGCTGCTGATTTCGCGGAGTTTTTCTTCCAGCTCGGCGTTGCCGCTTTCTACCTGGATTACCACCTGAATACAGGGTTCGCCATCGTAGGTGGCCGGCGAGAAACTCATGCGCACCGGGAAGGTCTGGCCGCAGGCCTGCACACCGGTACAGGCCAGCTCGGCGTCGCCTTCGGCGCTCTGGTAGTTCTTCAGGAAATCCTTGAAGTTGCTTTGCTCGGCACTGGCAATCAGGTCGATCATCGGCATGCCTTCCAGCTCATCGCCATCCTGATAAGCAAAAAGCTCGAGGTAGGCGCGGTTGGCATAGATATGCATGCCGTCATGCACGTAGGCGATGGCATCGACCGAGCTGTCGAGCAGCAACTGGCAGCGTTTCTCCGCCTCGCGCAGGGCCACTTCGGCGGCGCGCCGGGCACGGCGCTCTTCGAGGTTGGCCAGTTCGCGTTTGGCCACCAGCACCAGGCGCTCGTCTTCGCCTTGCGGCAGCGCATCCTGGGCGCCCAGGGTCAGGGCTTGGGTGATGCTGTCGGAGTCGTTGTCGGCGAGCAGCTGGATGACGGGGATATCTTTTGCCTGGCGGCGAATGGCGTTGATCGCTTCGCCCGGATCGAGGGATTCGCTACTGGGCGCACAGATCAACAGATCCCAGCTCTGCTGCAAGGCCTCGGCCAAGTCATCGCTGGAAGTCAGGCGATGCACGCGCGTAGCACGGCCGGCGTTGCGGAACAGGCTGACGAGACGCTCGGCCTCGTTCTGCGAGTCTTCAAGAATCAGCAGTCGAATGGTTTTTTTTTCGATGGCCATATCAGGAGTCAAATATGTGGCGAACGGGGGCGAAAAGGCGACAAATTTTGATGTGCCGGCAATCTACAGCGACTTCCATAGTGAGTCAAAGTCTTCCTCCCCCCCTGCGCCGTGGCTGCCATGGGCTGTGACGGGCTTCCCGGTCTCGCTGGGGTTCTCTTCGACACTGCGGTATTCGAACTGATTGAAACTGCCGGTGCTGGTTTTTCGCTGGCTGAGCACGGCGCGACGTTCGGTGCCATTGAGGTTGATCATCACCTTGTTGCCTTCCTGGAAGGGCAGGCGTGGGGTGATCAGGGTCGCCGGTCGGGAGATCGCGCTGATTGCCGGCAGTAGCAGCGTGCGCAGGTAAAGGCTGTTGTGTTCGGCCTTGCGCAGTAACTGCAAACCGCAAGGTTGTGCATGCGGGGCGATCAGTTCGATGCCCATCTGCGTGCCGCCACCGCGTACCTGGCGGATCCAGCGCACCACCGCGATACTCCAACCCTGCTCTGGCGAATCCTGCACGCCGAGCAGTTCACCGGCTTGCAGTTGGCTCGGCACCTCTTTGGGCCAGGACAGGCAGTAGCCGCCCGGGCTGTGGTTGACGATCGGCAGGGCGAAGGTCGGGTAGCTCTCTACCTCGGCGGACTCTGCGTGCGCCTCTTGATGAGTGGGTTTGCCGTACTCGATTTCCTCCATGGGCAATCGAGTGTCCCAGTTGCCGTTCTTCTCGGTGTCAAAGGCTGTCCCCCAGACATCTGGAGCGCCAGCCGTTGCACCACTGGCAGGGTTGAATAGCGCTGTTTTGGTTGCGCTCGGCTGTTGCAGGATCTCGTTGAAGGGGCGCTCATTCGCCAGGAAAAAATGCAGTGCGCTCATGCCAATGCACAGGGTCAAGGTGCCCTGGCCATGGGTGCGATTGAAGGTCCGCTCGGAGATGTCGCCCCAGGCGGCGCTCAGGTGTTGCAGCATATCCAGGCTGAACCCTTCGGGTACCAGCAGGCGCGACTGGCCAGCGTTTTCAGCAGGCAGCAGCAGGTACTCCTCGATCGCATCGACCAGTGGATGTGGGTCGATACCGAGCGCGCTATGCAGTTCTTTATCCTGAAACAGCGAGGTATAGCGCGGCGGGCCATCCACTTGCGGGGCCACCGCAAACAGGCTCGAGGGCGCATCGCCGGCTTGCAGGCTGACCAGCGCGCTCCAGGGCTCGAGTACTTCGGCGAGGCGTGCAATGCCGTTCTGGCGCATCTGGTTACAGCGGGCGCAGCCGAGCAGCAAGGCGACCACATAGCTCTGCTCGGTGCTCAAGCCTTGAGTGTGGCGGGCCAGTGGATCGCGGATCGCGAGTTTGTGCAGGCGCCGCTCACGGGCGATCTGGTAGATCTGGTGCAACTCCAGCCAGAGCCCTTCAGGCACGGGGCAATACAATTGGCTGGCGCGAATCAAGGGGCCGCAGAGGCTGTGGGTGGCACGCTGCAGGGCGATGCTCAGCAGTTGGTTGCGTTCGTTGGCGTTTTGCGAAGCCAGGCTCGCGATGATCAGTTTGTAACCGACGGCCAGGTGGTTTTGCAGGGCCTGGCAGAGGTTGGCGACTTTGCGTGGGCGTTCATCGAGGACAATCGCCTGGTTGAGGAAATGCCGCTCCAGGTGTTTGCAGACGAAGTAAACCTCCGGGCGCAGCAGCTCCAGGAGTTGCAAGCGATTATCCGAGGCGGTGCGCAACTGGTTGAGCTCGACCAGGGCCTGGTATAGCTGACGCGCGGTTTCGCCGATATTGGCTTTCGGCAGGTTGGCAATCCAGCGCTTGAGGTCGCGCGGGCTGGCATCGCAGAAAGACAGGCTTGGCTTTTGCGGTATGGGGACGCGGAGCAGTAGGTGGGAAGTCTGTTTATCCATCTAGCTTGGATACTCCAACGCCCTGAGCTCAGGCGAGTCATTCTCTTGATGATCAATGTTGCGAACATTAGCAGTATCTGGCGGTGACCGCAGCCTTGCAAACCCAGGGTTGCTGGAGTGGCATGCCGCTGCCCGCCCGGTCGGCGGCACAACCGACAGCGCCTTGCCCGCGACCGGGCAAGGTACGGATCAGCCGGCCTGGCTATTGCCGATGCGTTGGCCCATCTGCACGCTGCTGTTGGCGCCCAGCGCTTCTGCCCAGCGCACCTGGTCGGGGCCGAACAAGACGACAGCCGTCGAGCCCAGCTTGAAGCGACCCAGTTCCGCACCCTTGTCCAGGACAATAGGCGCGCGCGCCGCTTCGTCATAGCGGACGGTTTTCAGGTGGCGCTTGGGTGGCGTGACCAAGCCGGCCCAGACGGTTTCGATCGAGGCGACTATCATCGCGCCGACCAGTACCACGGCCATGGGCCCGCGCTCGGTGTCGAACAGGCAGACGACCCGCTCGTTGCGGGCGAACAGCTCTGGAACATTTTCCGCGGTGTTCTGGTTGACCGAGAACAGGCGGCCGGGCACGTAGACCATTTCCCGCAGGGTGCCGGCCAGCGGCATGTGCACACGGTGGTAGTCCTTGGGGGACAGGTAAATGGTCGCGAATTCTCCGCCCATGAACGGGCTGGCGAGTTCGCTGTCGCCACCAAGCAATTCGAGCACGCTGAAGCTGTGGCCCTTGGCCTGGAATATCCGGCCGTGCTCGATCTTGCCCAGTTGGCTGACGGCGCCGTCGGCCGGGCAGAGGATCGCGCCAGGGGTGGCGTCGAGTGGACGCGCGCCTTCTTTCAGGGCACGGGTGAAGAACGCGTTGAAGTGTTCGAAGGCGGTTGCGTCTTCGACCTGGGCCTCGCTCATGTCGACCTGGTAGCGCTTGACGAACCAGGTGATCAGGCGGTTCTTGAACCAGCCCGTGCGGCATTCGGCAGCGCAGCCGATCAGGCGCGACAGCAGGTGGTGCGGCAGCAGGTACTGGCTGAGGATGAACAGGCGATCTTTCATGGGTGTTCCTTGAGGATTCGACGGCATGCGGATGGCAGCGACTCGCTGGCTCAGCGTTCGACTGGGGTGTCAGGATGGTTGCCCCACTCGCCCCAGGAGCCGGCGTAGGCCTTGACCCGCGGATAGCCGAGCGCCTTGGCCACCAGGTAGGTGAAGCCGGAGCGGTGGTGGGTCTGGCAGTGGGTGATGATTTCCTTGTCCGGGCTGATGCCGAGGCTGGCGAGTAGCGCGGGCATGTCCTGGCGGATGCGCAAGGCGCGGGCGGGATCCATGCCGGCCGTCCACTCGAAGTTGACTGCGCCAGGGATGTGCCCGGCCTTGGCGGCAAAGGCTTTTTCGCCGCGATACTCGGCGGGCGAGCGGGCATCCCAGATCGCCAGGTCGGCGGCGCCGAGGCGGCTTTGCAGGTATTCGCGGCTGGCGGTCGGACGGTCATCGAGCGTTAGCTTGAGCGTGCCGGTGCACGCGGCGGGTTGCTCGCTGCTCAGCGGGCGATCCTCGGCCAGCCAGGCCTGCAGGCCGCCGTCGAGGTAGTGGTAGTGGCTGTGGCCGATCACATCCAGCAACCAGATGAAGCGCCCGGCCCAGCCACCGCCTTCATCGTCATAGACCACATAGACGGCGCCCGGATGATGGCCCAGTTCGGCGAAGAGCTGTTCGAGTTGCGCGAGTTCTGGAAGCAGGCCGGGAGCCGGAGGCTGGCCCAGCTGGGTGCGTTTGGGATCGACGAAGCGCGCGCCGGGGATATGGCCGGCGGCATAGCGCGCCGCGCTGGTCAGGTCGACCAGAATCAGGTCGGGCGCATCCAGGCGTTCGGCCAGTTCGGCCGGTTCGATAACCAATGGCATCGCAGCGAAGGCAGTCATGCGGGGCCTCTTCATTCATGGGGAAAGGGGCGGATTGTAACGGAAAGCTTAACGCTCACGTTTGGCAAAACTGTCCAGGGCTCGTTGAATACATTGCGCGGTTTTACCGAAGGCTTGCACGCTGGTATCGCTGAGCGCGGCGCCGGCCTGGTCGGCGACGATGACCATCACCACGCGATCGTTACTGGCCAGCGAGCGGATCAGCAGGTGCTCGCTGGGGAATAGCGCCTTCAGCGAGCCTGGCAGCAGGGCCGAAAACTGCGCGATATTGGCCGGCGTCAGGCGCAGCTGTGCCGGAGCCTTGAGCAGGCGCCGCAGCACCTGGCTCTGCTGTGGGTCGATGGTGAGGGTGCTGGCCGACTTGTCCAGGCCGCTCTGTTGCTGCGCTCGCAGGCGGCCGTTGCTAGGGTCGGGCAGAAGCAGTAGTACCCGCGACATGCCGCAGGCCTGCAGGGCTTGAGTGGCGCCGGTGGTGAGTTGGTCGAGGTTTTGGAATGCACTCGGCTGGACAAGCAATTGTGCGCAGTGTTGGCGCCATCCATTGTCTGCAGGCTTCGGCATCGCCACTGGGGCGCGGGTGTTGCCATGCAAGCGCCGCGCATCCCAGGGCCAGAGCAGGGCTTGGGCGGGGTGCCAGAGTTCTGCCGTGGTCTGCTGGCGCGCACTCTGCGCCGCGTACTGGTGGATGTGTTGCTGCACATCGCTCAGCGGCAGCTGCAGGTAGAGCCCGCTGAGGAGCTGCCAGCGCAGGCTGTGTGGGCTGTTCCACGCCTGGTGGGCGGACAGCGCCAGGCCGTTGGCCAGCAGGATGCTGTTGGCTGGCTGGGTCAGCCAGCGCCGCAGAGGGGTATCGGCATCGAGCATGTGCTGTTGGTGCAGAGGGTGCTGATTGTCGCGCGCGATGTGCAGGGCCTTGACCAGTTGGCGGCGATCTTCCACCAGCAGGCGGTAGCCTTGGATCACCCAGTCGGGCAGGCGCCAGCGCTCGGCCAATGCCTGGCACAGGGCGAGCAGGGGCACGCCGAGAAGATCCTGTTCGACCTTGGTCGCCGGCTCGGCGTGGGCCAGTACGCGTTGTTCCCATTGCTCGAACAGCTCGGGATAGGCCGCCAATAGCGACCAGATCGGCGCGAGAAACAATAGGCTGCCCCAGTGGATTTCCTGCCAGAGGCGCGCCAGGCGTGCGCTGAACAAACCACTGGCCTGCTGCGCCGCGTGCTGGCTGATCAGCTGGATCTGCCGCAGCGCCAGGGGGATTTCGGCGAGAGGGCGAGCGGGTTGGCGTTTCACCAGCTCAAGGGCGCGCTGCAGTCCGAGTCGACTGAGAGCGCTTTCCAGGCTTTCGGCGGGGGCGCTGAAGCTACCGCCTTGTCGATTGGCCTCGCGTAGAACGCATAATGCCAAAGCTGGGCTGGCCTGCATTAATTCTGCTATGTCACGCAGCGAGCGACGGCTGTCGGACAGGGCGCGACAGGCATTCAGGTGGTGGTCGGCAGGCACCGGCAACAATTGCTTGTCCAGCCGATCGAGCCAGTCTTCGAGGGTGCGCGGTAGGGGTTTCGAGGTGGGCATCTGTGCTTAGCCATGCTGGCTTTTAGACTTGACTGGCTATAGTCTCGCGCATTAGTTCCGATAAATAGAAGGGTTGTTTTGCATAACCCTCACTACAGGCTCGCGCAAGTTTCCTCTTTATGGCAAAAATCATTGGCATCATCGTTGTAATTGCTAGCGTGCTCGGCGGCTTTATTCTGTCCGGCGGCCAGTTCATGGCGCTGGTGCATCCATTTGAAGTCTTGATCATTGGCGGCGCCGCGCTGGGGGCTTTTCTGCAGGCCAATCCGGGCAGCATGTTCATGCGCGTGTTCAAGAAGTCCTTGAGTATGTTCAGCTCGCGTTTCAGTCACGCCTACTACCTGGAAGTGCTGAAACTGATATACGAAATCCTCAACAAGAGCCGCCGCGAGGGCATGATGGCGATCGAGGCCGACATCGAGGAGCCTTCGGCCAGTCCGATTTTCAGCAAGTATCCGGGCATCCTCAAAGACGAGCGGATGACGGCCTATATCTGCGATTACCTGCGCATCATGTCCTCCGGCAATATGGCGCCGCATGAGCTGGAAGGCTTGTTCGATATGGAAATCGCCAGCCTCAAGGAAGAGCTCGAGCATCCCGCGCATGCCGTGGCCAAGGTCGCCGACGCCATGCCGGCCATGGGTATCGTGGCGGCTGTGCTGGGGATCGTGATCACCATGTCGGTACTCGCCGAGGCCGACAACGCGGCCATCGGTGAGAAGGTCGGCACTGCGCTGGTCGGTACCTTCCTGGGTATTCTCGCGTCCTATGGCTTCTTCGGGCCGTTGTCCGGGGCGCTGGAGCATGACGCCAAGGAAGAGATCAATGTATTCGAGGCGATCAAGGCCGGTCTGGTCGCTTCGGCCTCCGGCATGCCACCCTCGCTGGCCGTCGAATTCGCGCGCAAGGTGCTCTACCCGGCCCATCGCCCGAGTTTTGCCGAGCTCGAGCAGGCGATGCGCGGAAACTAACGGAAAATGGACAACAATCAGCCGATCATCGTCAAGCGGGTCAAGAAGACCGCTGCTGGCCACCATGGCGGGGCCTGGAAAATCGCCTTTGCCGACTTCGCCACGGCGATGATGGCGTTCTTTCTGGTGATGTGGCTGATGTCCGTGGCTACCCCCGAGCAAAAGAAGCTGATTTCCGGTTATTTCAAGGATCCGATCGGCTTTTCCGAAAGCGCCAGTCCCTTCGTCATCGACCTCGGCGGCTCGCCGACGCCGGCACCGGACCGCACCCTCAACCAGCCGATCGATGACCAGACCGAAGGCGAACAGCGCGAGATCGAACCGGCCCAGCCAGCCCCTGCCCCTGATGAGGCCGACGCCAAGGCCGAGGAGCTGGAGCAAGAGCGACTCGAGTTGCTGCTGCAGGAGTTGCAGAGCAAGGTCGAGGAAAATCCGCAGTTGCAGCGCTTCAAGGATCAGATCCTGTTCGAGATCACCCAGGATGGCTTGCGCATCCAGATCATGGACGCCGAGAACCGGCCGATGTTCGATAGCGGCAGTGCGCGCCTGCAGCCACAATTCGAGGACATCCTGCTGGCCCTGGCTGACACCATCAAGGCGGTACCGAACAAAATCAGCATCAGTGGTCATACCGATGCCAAGCCGTTTGCCACTGATGGCGAGTTCGGCAATTGGGAGCTCTCCGCGAATCGGGCCAATGCCGCTCGACGCGCCTTGATCGCCGGCGGTTATGACGAGGCGCAGGTGGCTCGGGTAGTGGGGTATGCGTCGTCGGCGTTGTACGATCGAGACGATCCATTGAATCCGGTCAACCGGCGTATCGATATCGTCGTGTTGACGAAAAAGGCCCAGCGCGAGATCGAAGGCGAGCAGGATGGCGCCGTCGAGGTCGCGCCTGAAGTGCCAGGCGGCGCGGCGGTACCTGATGTGCCGCCACTCATCCCGGATCCGGCTGGCCCGGATGAATTGCGTGAACGCTTGAATATTTTCGAAGACGGGGTGTTGCAGCTCGATCAGCCGAACGAATGATTTGCTACTGGTACGCTTCAGGCCGCGAATGATCGCGGCCTGGTCGTATCAGTAATCGGCTTCGGGCAGGCTGGCCAGGATTTGCCGGTAGCTGGCCATCCGTTGCGGCTGGATGCGGCCGTCTTCCAGTGCCTTGAGCAGGGCGCAACCCGGTTCGCGGTCATGCTTGCAATCGCGGAAACGGCATTGCCCGATCAGCTCACCGAATTCGATAAAGCCGGCCTCGACGTCATCGCGGCTCACGTGCACCAGGCCAAACTCACGAATCCCTGGGGAGTCGATCAACTCGCCGCCGCCTGGGAAGTGGAACAGGCGTGCCGTGGTGGTGGTGTGAGTACCTAGGCCGGAAAGCTCCGAAAGCGGACCTACGCGGGTGTCGACATCCGGTAGCAGGGTGTTGACCAGCGATGACTTGCCGACCCCCGACTGGCCGACGAAGACGCTGACGTTGCCATCGAGCTGTTGCTTGAGCTGCTCCATGCCATCGCCCTGATGCGCCGATACTTCCAGTAGCGGGTAACCCAGCTGGCGGTAAACGTCGAGCATGGCGTTTAGCGCGATGCCATTTTGCTCGTCGATCAGATCGGCCTTGTTCAGCAGCAGCAGCGGTCGGATGCCGGCGTGCTCGGCGGCCACCAGGTAGCGGTCGATCAGGTTGGCATGGGGTTCGGGCAGCGGGGCGAAGACGATCACGATCAGGTCAACGTTGGCCGCCACCGGTTTCAACTGGCCGCGGGTGTCCGGGCGGCAGAGTTCAGTGCTGCGTGGCAGCTGCGCAACAATGACCCCAATGCCCTGATTGCCGGCACGCCAGACCACGCGATCGCCGGTGACCATGGCTGGCAGGTTGGCGCGCAGGTGGCAGCGAAACACCTGGCCGGCCAGTTCGCCGTCTGTGGCTTCGACTTCGACCTGGACGCCAAAGTGGGCGATGACCAGGCCGAGCTGTTCCGGCCCGAGGTCGCCACCCTCCAGGATTTGCACGGCCTGCGACTCGCGCTTGGCCGCACGGGCGGCTCGCTCGCCCTGAATTTTGTCGATGCGCCAGCTTTGCCGGCGGTTGAGTTGGCGTTTGGCCATGAAGGTTCCGAGGTTGACTTGCGGTGAAATCCGCCAGCGAGTCTAGCACGTGGCACATGCAGACTCGCGCTGCGGGTTAGACTGCGGTGCAGTGGCGATAGGCAGACAGAGGCGATAAATGGTTGCGCGTGTACGGATGATGGGGCGAGTGGCCGGCCGCTATCCGGCCCTGCTGGCGTTGTTGGCGCAGCTATGCGCGGCGCTGGTGGTGGGCGGGGTGATCGTTGTGGCGCAGCAGTACTCGAGCTGGCGCCCCAGCGGCCTGGCCGCCGGTTTGATCCTGGGGTTGTTGGCGGCGAGTGTTGGTCGCGGGTTCGGTTTGTCGTCTTGGTGGTGGTGGCTGAACTTGGCGTTCGTCCCGGCGTTGCTGCTGTTCAGCGGTGCGGCGCTGCCGTCCTGGGTGTTTCTTGCCGGCTTCCTGCTGCTATTGCTGTGCAACTGGAACAGCGTCGGTGAGCGGGTGCCGCTGTATCTGACCGGGGCGCGCAGTCGTCAGCAGCTGGCCGAGTTACTCGTCCGGCAAGCCGTCGATTTCCGTTTCGTCGATCTCGGCTGTGGCCCGGCAGGAGCCTTGCTTTGGCTGGCGCGGCGCTTTCCCCAGGCGCAGTTTGTCGGAGTGGAGACCGCGCCCTTGCCGTTTGCCATTGCCTGGCTGCGCGCATTGCCGCAGCACAACTGCCGGATTCGCTATGAGAATCTCTGGCGCACCGAGCTGGGGCAATTCGATGTGGTCTATTGCTTTCTCTCGCCCGCGCCGATGGCGGCGCTCTGGGCCAGGGCCGTGGCGCAAATGGCCGTCGGTGCCTGGCTGATCAGCAACAGCTTCGAGGTGCCCGGGGTGCCGGCCGATCAGCAAGTCGAACTGCATGACTGGCGCGACTCGCGCCTGCTGTTATGGCAGATGCCGGGCGTTGGTCGGAGCTGATTGGCCGTGGCCAGGGCAAGTCGCCAGGTTTGCATGCGGGTTTATTCGCTAAACTGCCGGTATCAGCCGAGGAGTACAGCATGCAAAACCCGCAGAATCTGATCTGGATCGACCTGGAAATGACCGGGCTCGATCCAGAAAAGGACGTGATCATTGAAATGGCCACGATCATTACCGATAGCGACCTCAATATCCTGGCCGAGGGCCCGGTGATTGCCGTGCATCAGAGTGACGAGGCGCTAGCCGGCATGGATGAATGGAACACCCGCACCCATGGCGAAAGCGGCCTGGTCAAGCGCGTGCGCGAGAGCAGGATCAGCCAGGCCGAGGCCGAGGCGCAGACCATTGCCTTTCTCGAGCAGTGGGTGGCCAAGGGCCAGTCGCCGATCTGCGGTAACAGCATCGGTCAGGATCGGCGTTTTCTCTATCGTTACATGCCGGATCTGGAAGCGTATTTCCACTACCGCTACCTGGATGTCTCGACCCTGAAGATCCTCGCCGAGCGCTGGGCGCCGAAACTCAAGGAGGGCTTCCAGAAGAAAGCCAGCCACCAGGCGCTTGACGATATTCGCGAGTCCATCGCCGAGCTCAAGTACTACCGCGAGCACTTCATCAAGGCTTGAGCCTTGGGTTTAGGGGGCGCGCCGTTCGGCGTGGCGCGCCAGCGCCCATTCGACATGCTCGCGCACCAGCGCCGAGGGGTGGTCGCGGCGCGCCTCGAGCGCCTCGAGCACCGGGATACTCGAGGGGGCATTGCCCAGGCCGACCGCCAGGTTACGTAGCCAGCGCTCGTAGCCGGCGCGGCGCAACGGCGAGCCTTCGGTGCGACTGAGAAATTCTTCTTCGCTCCAACGGAACAGCGCGGCCAGCTCGGCGTTGTCCAGTTGATGGCGCGGCTGGAAGTCGCCCTGCTCGGTGGGGCGGGCAAAGCGGTTCCACGGGCAGACCAGCTGACAGTCGTCGCAGCCGAACACGCGGTTGCCGATCGGTGCGCGCAGCTCCACGGGGATCGAGCCTTTCAGTTCGATGGTCAGGTAGGAAATGCAGCGCCGTGCATCCAGCAGGTAAGGGCCGACAAAGGCCCCGGTCGGGCAGATGTCCAGGCACGCGCTGCAGCGCCCGCAATGTTCGCTGGCGTGCGGCGCGTCGACCGGCAGGGGCAGGTCGACGAACAGCTCACCCAGGAAGAAATAGCTGCCGGCCTTGCGGTTGAGCACCAGGGTGTTCTTGCCGATCCAGCCGAGCCCGGCCTGTTCGGCGATGGCTTTTTCCAGTACCGGGGCACTGTCGACAAAGGCGCGATAACCGAAGGGACCGACCTGTTGCTGGATGCGCTCGGCCAGCTGCTGCAGGCGCTTGCGAATCAGCTTGTGGTAATCGCGCCCCAGGGCGTAGCGCGAGACATAGGCCTTCTCCGGCTCGCCCAGGCGCTGGGCCATTTGCGTGTCGCCGGGCAGGTAATCCATGCGCAGCGACACCACCCGCAAGGTGCCGGGTACCAGCTGGTCGGGATGCGAGCGTTTGCTGCCGTGGGCGGCCATGTAGTCCATCTCGCCCTGGTAGCCGGCGTCCAGCCAGCGTTGCAGGTGCGCCTCGTGCTCGCCCAGCTCCAGCCCGGCGATGCCGACCTGTTGAAAGCCCAGCTCGCGGCCCCAGTCCTTGATCGATTGGGCGAGGGCGGCGAGGTCGAGTGCGGCAGTTGTCATATGGGGCGGGTAACCGGGGCGGAGGTGAGTATAATTCTGCCAGACATCGGAGCCGACGCATGCCGCAATCGCCAGACAATCTTCCCCTCGCCCTGTATAGCGCCGCTCAGGTGCGCGAACTGGATGCCCGCCTGATCGCCGCCGGTACCCCCGGTTTCGAGCTGATGAGCCGCGCTGCTCATGCCATCTGGCGGGCGCTGCGTCGCCGTTGGCCGGACGCCGGGGCGCTGTCGGTCCTGGCCGGCTGCGGCAACAATGCCGGTGACGGTTACCTGGTGGCCGCTCTGGCGTTGCGTGCCGGCTGGCGCGTGCAACTGTTGGCGGTGGGCGATCCGGCGCAGCTGCGGGGCGATGCAGCGCTGGCGCGCGATGAGGCGCAGGCCGCTGGCGTGACGATCCAGCCCTGGAGCGAGTGCGCCGCGCTGAGTGGCGTTGTGCTCGATGCGCTGCTTGGCACCGGTCTGAACGGCGCGGTGCGTGAACCCTATGCCCGGGCGATCCGCCTGCTCAACGCCAGTGGCCTGCCGGTTCTGGCGGTGGATATTCCCTCGGGCCTGTGCGCCGATCGTGGTCAGGTGCTGGGCGTGGCGGTGCGTGCGCAGCTGACAGTGACCCTGATCGGCCTGAAGCTGGGGCTGTTCACCGGGGTGGCGCCCGATTGGGTGGGCGAGCTGGTATTCGATGACCTGCAGGCCGACCCGGCGCTGGTTGCTCGGCAGGCGTGCGTGGCGCAACGCCTGGCCGGGGCGAATGTGCCGCGCTTGCCGGCGCGACCGCGCGGCGTGCACAAGGGCCAGCTGGGTCATGTGCTGGTGGTTGGCGGTGATCGCGGCTTGGCCGGCGCCGCCCTGTTGGCGGCGCAGAGCGCGTTGCGCAGCGGCGCCGGGATGGTGTCCCTGGCCACCCGAGGCGAACATCTGGCCGCGGCGCAGGCGCGCATCCCCGAGGTGATGGGCTTTGCCGTGGCCTCGGCCAATCAGTTGCGGTCGCTCGGCGCTGCGGCCAGTGTCTGGGTGGTCGGGCCGGGCCTGGGCCAGGGGGCCTGGGGTCGCAGCCTGTTGTCGCTGGCGGCAATCACCGACGCGCCACAGGTGTGGGATGCCGATGCCCTGAACCTGATGGCCGCTGGTGTGGTCAAGATGCCGGGCGGTGGTGTGATCACCCCGCATCCAGGCGAAGCCGCGCGCTTGCTGGGTATCAGTAGCGCCGCTGTGCAGGCAGATCGTCCGGCAGCGGCGCTGGCCTTGGCCCGGCGCTATCAGGCGGTGTGTGTGCTCAAGGGCGCGGGCACACTGCTGGCCGATCCAGCTGGGCAGCTGTTGCTCTGTGATCGCGGCCATCCGGCAATGGCCGGCGCCGGCCTGGGCGATGTGCTGGCGGGCCTGATTGGTGCGCTGCTGGCGCAGGGCTTGCCGGTGCTGGCGGCGGCCAGTCTGGCCGTCTGGCTGCATGCGAGCGCGGGTGAACGTCTGGCCGAACAGGGCTGTGGGTTGGCGGCGAGCGATCTGTGCGCCGTCATTCGTCAATTGTTGCTGGAGCAGTCAGCTTGACCGAACTAGAGCTGTATGCCGCCGATGAAGCGGCGATGTTGAACCTGGGCGCGCGCATCGCCCGGGTGACTGGCGGGCGTGGGGTGATCTATCTGCATGGCGACCTGGGTGCCGGAAAAACCACCCTGTCGCGCGGGATCATTCGCGGTCTTGGCCATGTCGGGGCGGTCAAGAGTCCGACCTTCACCCTGGTCGAGCCTTACGAAATCGATGCGGTGCGCGTGTTCCATTTCGACCTGTATCGCCTGGTCGATCCGGAGGAACTGGAGTACCTGGGGATACGCGACTACTTCGAGGGTGATGCCTTGTGCCTGGTCGAGTGGCCAGAGCGCGGTGCAGGCGTTTTGCCAAAGGCCGACATGGACATTACCATTACCGCGCAAGCGCCCGGTCGCGCCCTGCATCTGCAGGCGCAAGGCGTACGCGGCAAAACCTGGTGTGCCGCTTTGGCCGCTGGAGCATGATCAAAACAAAATGGGGTCGGGTATGCGCATAGGCGCGCGTTTCATCGCGGTTGGAGTGGTACTGGCGGCGCTGGCTGTCGAGGTGTTTGCCGCTTCGGATGTGCGCAGCGTCAGGCTGTGGCGTGCGCCGGACAACACGCGGCTGGTATTCGACCTGTCCGGTCCGGTGCAGCACAGTGTCTTTACCCTCACGGCACCGAATCGCATCGTCATCGATGTCAGCGGCGCCAAGCTGGTGACTGGCTTCGATAACCTGGCGCTGACTAATACCCCCATTACCGGGGTGCGTTCGGCGCAACGCACGCCAGAAGATCTGCGCGTGGTGATCGATTTGTCGGCGCAGGTCACACCGAAGAGTTTTGTCCTGGCGCCCAACCAGCAATACGGCCATCGCCTGGTGGTTGATCTGTTCGATCAGGAGTCGGGTGCGGCCCCCAGCCTGCCCGTGACGCAGGTTGCCAGTGCGCCGCCGCTACCGGTCACGCCGACCCAGACGCCGTCCAAGTGGACGCCGTTGCCCAGTGGCAAGCGCGATATCGTCATCGCCATCGATGCCGGTCACGGCGGCGAAGATCCAGGCGCGTTGTCTCCGGTCAAGGGTTTGTTCGAGAAGCACGTGACCCTGGCAATTGCCAAGGAGCTGCTGCGCCAGGTCAATGCCGAGAAAGGCTATCGCGGTGAGTTGGTGCGTACCGGCGACTATTTCATCCCATTGCGCAAGCGCACCGACATCGCGCGCAAGAAAGGTGCCGATCTGTTCGTTTCGATTCATGCCGATGCGGCGCCGCGGGCGGCGGCCTTTGGCGCGTCGGTGTATGCCCTGTCGGATCGCGGCGCCACCTCGGAGACGGCGCGCTGGCTGGCCGACTCGGAGAACCAGTCGGACCTGATCGGCGGCGCCGGCAATGTCAGTCTGGACGATAAGGACCGTATGCTGGCCGGGGTATTGCTGGATCTGTCGATGACCGCCTCGCTGTCGTCCAGCCTGAATGTCGGCAACAAGGTCCTGAACAATATGGGGCGGATCACCCCGCTGCATAAGCGTCGGGTCGAGCAGGCGGGTTTCATGGTACTCAAATCGCCGGATATGCCGTCTATCCTGGTCGAAACCGGTTTCATCTCCAACCCTAATGAGGGGCGCAAGCTGGCCAGTGTCGGCCATCAGCAGGCGCTGGCACGCTCTATCGTGACCGGCGTGCGGCAGTTCTTTCAGCAAAACCCGCCGCCCGGCAGCTACGTCGCCTGGCAGCGTGATAACGGCAAGATCGCCCAGGGACCGCGCGAGCACGTGGTCAGCTCCGGTGAGAGCCTGGCGTTGATTGCGCTACGTTATCAGGTCAGCTTGGGCGCTCTGCGCAGTGCCAACTCGCTGCGCTCCGACGTGATCAAGGTCGGCCAGACCCTGCAGATTCCAAGCACCGCACTGGCGGCTCAACCATGAGTAACGAAGCGCGTATCCAGTTGCTGAGTCCGCGGCTGGCCAACCAGATCGCCGCCGGCGAGGTGGTCGAGCGGCCCGCTTCGGTGATCAAGGAGCTGCTCGAGAACAGCCTGGACTCCGGCGCCCGCCGCATCGACGTGGATGTCGAGCAGGGTGGGGTCAAGCTGCTACGGGTGCGTGACGACGGTGGTGGCATCGCCCCGGACGATCTGCCGTTGGCGTTGGCCCGGCATGCCACCAGCAAGATCCGTGAGCTTGAAGACCTCGAGCAGGTGATGAGCCTGGGCTTTCGTGGCGAGGCGCTGGCTTCGATCAGTTCGGTCGCACGCCTGACCCTGACTTCGCGCACGGCGGACGCCGAGCAGGCCTGGCAGGTGGAAACCGAAGGCCGCGATATGCAGCCACGCGTGCAGCCGGCCGCGCATCCGGTTGGCACCTCGGTGGAGGTGCGCGACCTGTTCTTCAATACCCCGGCGCGGCGCAAGTTTCTCAAGACCGAGAAGACCGAATTCGATCACCTGCAGGAAGTCATCAAGCGCTTGGCGCTGGCGCGTTTCGATGTGGCTTTCCATTTGCGCCATAACGGCAAGACCCTGCTGGGGTTGCATGAGGCGCATGACGATGTCAGTCGTGCGCGGCGGGTGGCTTCAGTCTGTGGGGCGGCCTTCCTCGAGCAGGCGCTGCCCATCGAGGTCGAGCGCAATGGCCTGCGTCTGTGGGGCTGGGTTGGCTTGCCGACCTTCTCGCGCAGCCAGGCAGACCTGCAGTATTTCTACGTCAACGGCCGCACGGTGCGCGACAAGCTGGTCGCCCATGCGGTGCGTCAGGCCTATCGCGATGTGCTGTTCAATGGCCGTCATCCGACCTTTGTGCTGTTCCTGGAGATCGACCCCTCAGTGGTCGATGTCAACGTACACCCGACCAAGCACGAAGTGCGCTTTCGCGACGGACGCATGGTCCATGACTTTCTTTACGGCACCCTGCATCGCGCCTTGGGCGATGTGCGTCCGGAAGACCAGCTGGCGGCACCGGCCGCTGTGAGCGGCATGCTGGCCCCGGTTGGGCAGGCGGCCGGTGAATTCGGTGCCCAGGGCGAGATCGGTTTGGCGGCCAGTTTGCTCGAGCCGGCGCCGGGCGAGTCGATCTGGCGCTCGCCGGGAGCTGGCTATCAGGGGCAGCGACCGCAGGCCGGAGTGCCGGCTGCCGAGGTGCAGGGGGCCTACCGCGAGTATTTCGCGCCGCTGAGCGTGACGCCGGCAAGCCTGCCCGAGGCGCAGGGCGATGTGCCGCCGCTCGGTTATGCCATCGCCCAGCTCAAGGGGGTGTATATCCTCGCCGAGAACGTGCAGGGGCTGGTGCTGGTCGACATGCATGCGGCGCACGAGCGGATCACCTATGAGCGGCTAAAGGTCGCCATGGCCAGCGAGGGGCTGCGCGGGCAGCCATTGCTGGTGCCCGAATCCCTTGCCGTCAGTCAGCGTGAGGCGGATTGCGCCGAGGAACATGCGGCCTGGTTCCAGCGTCTGGGTTTCGAGTTGCAGCGTCTGGGGCCGGAAAGTCTGGCTATCCGGCAGATTCCTGCGCTGCTCAAGCAGGCCGAGGCCAATCGATTGGTGGCGGATGTGTTGTCCGACCTGCTCGAGTACGGCACCAGTGACCGGATTCAGGCCCACCTCAACGAGCTGCTTGGCACCATGGCCTGTCATGGCGCGGTGCGTGCCAATCGACGCCTGAGCCTGCCGGAAATGAACGCCCTGCTGCGCGACATGGAGCAGACGGAGCGCAGCGGTCAGTGTAATCATGGTCGACCGACCTGGACCCAGCTGGCTATGGACGACCTGGATAAGCTGTTCCTGCGTGGTCGCTGACCTGGCTGCGGGCGATTGGCGCTCGCGCCATACCGAGAAGCATTGACGATGTCCGAACGCCTGCCGCCGGCAATTTTCCTGATGGGGCCTACCGCCGCCGGCAAGACCGATCTGGCCCTCGAGCTGACGCGGGTGCTGCCGTGTGAACTGATCAGTGTCGATTCGGCCTTGATCTATCGCGGCATGGACATCGGCACCGCCAAGCCCGACAAGGCCACTCTTGCCGAGTTTCCCCATCGTCTGATCGACATCCGCGACCCGGCCGAAAGCTACTCGGCGGCGGAGTTTCGTGCCGACGCCCTGGCGGCGATGGCCGAGATCAGCGCGCGTGGGCGCATCCCGCTGCTGGTCGGCGGCACCATGCTGTATTACAAGGCGTTGCTCGAAGGTTTGGCCGATATGCCAAGTGCCGACCCGCAGGTGCGTGCCGAGTTGGCGGCGCGTGCCCAGGTCGAAGGCTGGGATGCCCTGCATCGCGAGCTGCAAGCGGTCGATCCGGAGTCTGCAGCGCGCATCCATCCCAATGACCCGCAACGGCTGGTTCGGGCGCTGGAAGTGCACCGAGTCAGCGGTTTGAGCATGACCGCGCATCGCCAGCGCCAGGCTGAGCAAAATCATGTATTGGGCGCCTCAGGTGCGGGACAATTCCCCTATACTGTCGCGCACTTGGCTATCGCTCCGGCGCAGCGCCAGCTGTTGCATGCGCGAATTGCACAACGATTTCAGTTGATGTTGGAACAGGGCTTTGTCGGCGAGGTCGAACGCCTGCGTCAGAGAAGTGACCTGCACCTGGGATTACCGTCTATACGAGCGGTGGGTTATCGCCAGGTGTGGGATTTTCTGGACGGTAACCTGAGCGAGGCGCAGATGCGCGAGCGCGGCATCATCGCCACGCGTCAGCTGGCCAAGAGGCAGTTTACCTGGTTGCGCAGTTGGGCCGATTTGCACTGGCTGGACAGTCTGGCTTGTGACAATTTACCGCGCGCCTTGAAATACCTAGCAGCGGCCTCCATATTGACCTGAGATCTTGTCATTGGCCGTCTATCCTTGGGGGTACCACGGCCTGACGTCATTTATTGTCTTACTAAAACTATTAATTATTGATTTTTCAAAGGAGTGCGACACATGTCAAAAGGGCATTCGCTACAAGACCCTTACCTGAATACCCTGCGTAAGGAACGCGTCCCGGTTTCCATCTACCTGGTCAATGGCATCAAGCTGCAAGGTCAGATCGAGTCTTTCGACCAGTTCGTGATTCTGCTGAAAAATACTGTCAGCCAGATGGTCTACAAGCACGCTATCTCCACTGTGGTGCCAAGCCGACCAGTGCGTTTGCCGAGCGTTTCCGAGACTGAGCTGGCTGAAGCTGCTGAAAACGAGCCGGGCAACGCCTGATTTAGGAGGTCGTATTGTTCTTCGAGCGCCATGAAGGGGGTGAGCGGGCTGTCCTGGTTCATCTGGACGGTCAAGACTCCGCGGCGCGCGAAGATCCGCAGGAGTTTCAGGAGCTCGCCATTTCGGCTGGCGCTGACACTGTTGCCTTCCTTAGCGTGCCGAGTAACCGGCTGACGGCGAAATACCTGATCGGCAGTGGCAAGGTCGAGGAGTTACGCAACCAGGTCAAGACCCTCGAGGCGGACCTGGTTATCTTCAATCACGTCCTCACGCCCAGCCAGGAACGCAACCTCGAGCGGATTTTCGAGTGCCGGGTACTCGATCGGACTGGCCTGATTCTCGATATTTTCGCCCAGCGCGCACGTACTCACGAAGGCAAGCTGCAGGTCGAGCTGGCCCAGCTGGATCATCTGAGCACGCGCCTGGTCCGCGGCTGGACTCACCTGGAGCGGCAGAAGGGGGGGATCGGTCTGCGTGGTCCAGGTGAGACTCAGCTGGAAACCGACCGCCGTTTGCTGCGGGTACGCATTCGCCAGATCAAGCAAAAACTGGAGAAGGTGCGCAGTCAGCGCGAGCAGGCGCGGCGCGGGCGCAAGCGCGCGGATATCCCCTCGGTGTCTCTGGTTGGCTACACCAACGCCGGCAAGTCGACCCTGTTCAATGCGCTGACCGAGTCTGATGTGTACGCTGCCGATCAGCTGTTTGCCACCCTGGATCCGACCTTGCGTCGACTGGAGTTGGATGACCTGGGGCCGGTGGTGTTAGCCGATACCGTGGGTTTTATTCGTCATCTTCCGCATAAACTGGTCGAAGCTTTCCGTGCCACCCTCGAGGAGTCGAGCAATTCCGATTTGCTCCTGCATGTGATCGATGCGCATGAGCCTGAGCGTGATCAGCAGATCGAACAGGTGATGGCGGTGCTGGGCGAGATTGGCGCGCACGAGTTGCCGATGCTCGAGGTGTACAACAAGCTGGATCTGCTCGAGGGTGTTGAACCGCAGATTCAGCGTGATGCCGATGGCAAACCGCTACGAGTTTGGTTGTCTGCCCGCGACGGGCGTGGCCTGCCTCTGCTGAAGCAAGCCGTTGCCGAGTTGTTGGGCGATGAACTGTTTATCGCTACCTTGCAGTTGCCGCAGGGCCTGGCGCGCCTGCGTGCACAGTTTTTTGACTTGGGTGCGGTGCTGAGTGAGGCGCATGCCGAAGATGGCAGCAGTTTGCTGGCAGTACGTCTGCCGCGAATTGAGTTGAATCGACTGGTCACCCGGGCAGGTTTGAAACCGCTGGAATTTATCGAGCAACACACTTTGCAATAAAGCCTGCGTCAGTGGTTTTGCCGCTGATGGCCGGCATTCGGTAGCATTGGTCGGCGCGCCGTGGGCGCGTCTTTGCTTTATTAGATGGAGAGCGCTATGGCTTGGAATGAGCCGGGTGGCAACTCGAACAATCAGGATCCTTGGGGCGGCCGCAAAGGCGGTGATCGCAAGGGGCCGCCGGATCTCGACGAAGCCTTCCGCAAGCTGCAGGAAAGCCTCAACGGGCTGTTCGGTGGTGGTAAGAAACGTGGCAGTGATGACGGCGCTGGTAAAGGCGGTGGTTTCGGTCTGCTATTCATTGGTCTGGGTTTGCTCGCGGCCGTTTGGCTGTACAGCGCGATCTACGTGATCGATGAGCAGGAGCAGGCCGTAGTGCTGCGTTTCGGCAAGTACTACGAAACCGTAGGGCCGGGCCTGAATATTTACTTCCCGCCAATTGATCGCAAGTTCCAGGAGAACGTCACCCGCGAGCGTGCTTACAGCAAGCAGGGACAGATGCTCACCGAGGACGAGAACATCATCGAAGTGCCGCTGACCGTGCAGTACAAGATCAGCAATTTGCAGGACTTCGTGCTCAACGTCGATCAGCCGGAAATCAGCTTGCAGCACGCCACAGACAGCGCCGTGCGCCACGTGGTCGGTTCGACCGAGATGGATCAGGTGCTGACCGAAGGCCGTGAGCTGATGGCCAGTGAGGTCAAGGATCGCTTGCAGCGCTTCCTCGATACCTATCGCACCGGCATCAATGTGACCCAGGTCAACTTGCAGAGTGCAGCGGCGCCGCGTGAAGTGCAGGAGGCCTTCGACGATGTGATTCGTGCCCGTGAAGATGAGCAGCGTGAGAAGAATCAGGCGGAAACCTATGCCAATGGCGTGGTGCCGGAAGCGCGCGGTCAGTCCCAGCGTCTGATCGAAGACGCCAATGGTTACCGCGAGGAAGTGGTTTCCCGTGCAACGGGTGAGGCCGATCGCTTTACCGCTCTGGTTGCCGAGTACCGCAAGGCGCCGGAAGTCACGCGTGAGCGTTTGTATCTCGACACCATGCAGGAATTGATGAGCAACACCAGCAAGGTGCTGGTGACTGGCGACAAGGGCCAGAACAATCTGCTTTATCTGCCGCTGGACAAGATGATCGATGGTCGCAGTTCGTCTGCGTCCGGCTCGATCTCGGCTGCGGGTGTCAGTGATGCAAGTTCGCGAGTGAAAATGGACCCGCGTCAGGTTGAGCTGCGCACAAGGGAGAGCCGCTGATGAGCAATAAATCGCTGATCGCCCTGATTGTTGGCGTAGTGCTGGCGTTGGTGGCCTGGAACAGCTTCTATATCGTGGCGCAGACCGAGCGGGCCGTGCTGTTGCAGTTCGGCCGTATCGTTCAGCCGGATGTGCAGCCGGGTTTGCATGTGAAGGTTCCTTACGTCAATCAGGTGCGCAAGTTCGATGCCCGCCTGCTGACCCTGGATTCCTCCAGCTCGCGTTTCCTCACTCTGGAAAAGAAAGCGCTGATGGTCGATGCCTTCGCCAAGTGGCGAGTGCTCGATGCCGAGCGTTACTACACCGCGACTTCGGGTATCAAGCAGATTGCCGACGAGCGCCTGGCGCGTCGTCTGGAGGCTTCGCTGCGTGACCAGTTCGGCAAGCGCACCTTGCACGAGTCGGTTTCCGGCGAGCGTGATGCGCTGATGGCGGACGTTACGGCTTCGCTCAATCGTGCGGCACAGAGCGAGTTGGGCATTGAGGTGGTGGATGTACGGGTCAAGGGAATTGATCTGCCGAAAGAGGTGAATCGCAGCGTATTCGACCGCATGAGCTCCGAGCGTGAGCGTGAGGCTCGCGAGCATCGTGCCAAGGGTAAGGAGTTGGCCGAAGGTATTCGTGCCGATGCCGATCGTCAGCGCCGTGTGCTGCTGGCCGACGCGTACCGCCAGGCTGAAGAGCTGCGCGGTGATGGTGATGCCCAGGCGGCGGCTATCTACGCCAAGGCCTATGGTCAGGATCAGGAGTTCTACTCCTTCTATCGCAGCCTGAGGGCTTATCGCGAGAGCTTCGCGGACAAGCGTGATGTGTTGGTGCTTGATCCGAGCAGCGATTTCTTCCGCTACCTGGAAAAGTCCAAACCTTGACCTCTGCTCCGGCGGGCGCAAGGCGTCCGTCGGGGTGACCGCTGAAGAAAACGTGGTATCATGCGGCAGCCGGGAAAATCCCGGCTTTTTTGCGTCTGTGGGTAACATGTGGCAGGAATTTGGCATTGCGTTTTGTCTGCTGCTGGTGCTGGAAGGCATCCTGCCTTTCCTCTGCCCGCGCCTTTGGCGTGGGGCAGTCGCACAGCTTGCAAGGCTGTCGGATCGACGACTGCGACTGATGGGGCTGGCCAGCATGTTGCTGGGTACGGCTCTCCTTTTTCTGCTTCACTGAAGGCTTGTGCCGCCCGGTTCAAGAGGGGAATGGCGAAATGGCAACGGTAGACCGCTGGTTACTGCCAGATGGCATCGAAGAAGTACTGCCGCCGGAAGCGGCGCGCATTGAAGTCGCGCGCCGTCAGGTGCTGGACCTGTTCCAGCGCTGGGGCTATGAATTCGTGGTGACGCCGCATATCGAATACCTGGAGTCGCTGCTTACCGGCGCCGGCCGGGATCTGGATCTGCGCACCTTCAAGGTGACTGACCCGTTGTCGGGTCGGCAGATGGGCTTTCGTGCCGATATCACGCCGCAAGTGGCGCGCATCGACGCGCATACCCTGCGCCGCGAAGGGCCGAGTCGGCTGTGCTATGCCGGCAGCGTGGTGCATGCTCAGCCGCGCGCGCTGACCACCTCGCGCAGCCCGATCCAGTTGGGGGCCGAGTTGTATGGCGATGCCAGTCCAGCCAGTGACGTGGAAGTTATCAGCCTGCTGGTGGATACCCTGGAGTTGGCGCAGGTGCCCGACATTCACATGGATCTCGGTCACGTCGGTATCTACCGTGGCCTGGCCCGTGCCGCCGGCTTGTCTGGCGAAGTTGAGCAGCAATTGTTCGATGCGCTGCAGCGCAAGGCCATGGATGAGATTGTGCTGCTGACCGAGGCCTTGCCGGCTGCGTTGTGCAAGATGTTACGCGCCCTGGCCGAGCTCTGTGGTGGTCGTGAAGTGCTGGACCTGGCGCAGGCGTGTCTGGTCGAGGCGCCGGACGATGTACATGCCGCGCTGGATGACTTGTTGGCGATTGCCGATGCGCTGAGCCTGCGTTACCCGGAGTTGCCGCTGTACTTCGATCTGAGTGAGTTGCGCGGCTACCGTTATCACACCGGCGTGGTGTTTGCGGCCTTCGTGCCGGGTGTCGGCCAGTCGATTGCCCAGGGCGGTCGCTATGACGATATCGGCGCGGATTTCGGCCGGGCGCGTCCGGCAACCGGGTTCTCCACCGACCTGAAAACCCTGGTCAGTCTTGGGCAGATGCCGCTCGGTGAAGTGCCTGCGGGCATCTGGGCGCCGGATCATCATGATGTGTACCTGTGGCAGGCGGTGCAGCGACTGCGGGGTGATGGCGAACGTGTGGTGCAGGCTCTGCCTGAGCAGGCCTTGGCCGCGGCTCGCGAGGCGGGCTGTGATCGTCAATTATTGCTGTGTGATGGTCGTTGGCAGGTGGCGCCGTTGGCTGTCTAAGCCGGCAGGCACTCTGGCTCCATCCCCCAGCGGGTCGCCCATACGGGTCGGCCTGAATTGTTTCCGTCGGCCGTGGTCGACATCAAGCTTGCGCGAAGAGGACAAGTGTTATGGGTAAGAATGTCGTAGTCCTGGGCACCCAGTGGGGCGATGAGGGCAAGGGCAAGATCGTCGACCTGCTCACCGAACAGGCTGCAGCCGTCGTGCGTTATCAAGGTGGCCACAATGCCGGTCATACCCTGGTGATCGACGGCGAAAAAACCGTCCTGCACCTGATCCCTTCGGGCATCCTGCGCGAGAATGTCCAGTGCCTGATCGGCAATGGCGTAGTGGTTGCCCCTGACGCACTGATGCGGGAAATCATCAAGCTGGAAGGAAAGGGCGTGCCGGTACGCGAGCGCCTGCGTATCAGTCCGTCTTGCCCGCTGATCCTGCCCTATCACGTGGCCCTGGATCAGGCGCGCGAGAAAGCCCGTGGCGATCTCAAGATCGGTACCACCGGTCGCGGCATCGGCCCGGCTTACGAAGACAAGGTGGCGCGTCGCGGATTGCGTATTGGCGATCTGTTCCATCGCGAGCGTTTCGCCGCCAAGCTGGGCGAGTTGCTCGATTACCACAACTTCGTGCTGCAGAACTATTACAAAGAGCCGGCCATCGATTTCCAGAAAACCCTGGATGAGTGCATGGAATACGCCGAGCTGCTCAAGCCGATGATGGCCGATGTGACCGCGGTGCTGCACGAGATGCGCCGCGAGTCCAAGGACATCATGTTCGAGGGTGCCCAGGGTTCGCTGCTGGACATCGACCACGGTACCTACCCCTACGTAACCAGTTCCAATACCACGGCTGGTGGCATTGCAACCGGTTCGGGTTTCGGGCCGATGTACCTGGATTACATCCTCGGCATTACCAAGGCCTACACCACGCGCGTCGGCTCTGGGCCGTTCCCGACCGAATTGTTCGATGAAACCGGTGCTTTTCTCGCCAAGCGCGGTCATGAGTTCGGCTCCACCACCGGTCGTGCCCGTCGATGCGGCTGGTTCGATGCGGTGATCCTGCGTCGCGCCATCGAAATCAACAGCATTTCCGGTTTGTGCCTGACCAAGCTCGATGTGCTCGATGGTCTCGAGACCATTCGCATCTGTGTCGGCTACAAGGATCAGTACGGTGAGGTGCTGGTTGATGCGCCGACCGATGCCGACAGCTATCTGGGTCTGCAGCCGGTGTATGAGGAGCTGCCAGGCTGGAGCGAATCGACCCTGGGCGCCAGAACCCTGGACGAGTTACCGGCCAGTGCGCGTGCTTATATCAAGCGGGTGGAAGAGTTGGTCGGTGCGCCTGTCGACATCATCTCCACGGGGCCGGATCGCAACGAGACCATCGTGCTGCGTCACCCGTTCGCCTGATTGCCGTGAGCGGTACAGCAAGGGGTCGCCATGGGCGGCCCTTTGTCGTTTTATGGCGATGGCTTCAGCTTTGTATTTTGTGGCCGATCACTGGTAATAAGCTGTCCTGATTTGAAAGGAGTGGGATCTTGTCCGCCATGTTCGCATTGCTGCACAGCCGTTTGTTGCGTCCGGTATTCATTGCCCTGGGTGTGGCCATGCTGGTGCAGGTATTCCTGGCCGTATGGCTGACCCGCACCACTGTGGATGACCTGGTTGCCGACCTGGCAACGCGCCTGCAGGCCGATAGCCAGCGCCTGGGTGGCGAGCTGGACGCTGCCGAGCGTGAGGTGGTGCAGAGTTTGGCGGCGCTGTCGGCAAATACTCGTGAGAGTCTTGGTGCGGCGTTGTCCGGGCGGCTTCAGGCTGAGCAGGAGCAGTTGCGCGCAGTGCTCGAGCAGAATCTCAAGCAGTCCGGCAGCGCCATGGCGCAGTTGCTGGCCGGCGTCGCCCCCAAGGCTATCTGGGATGACGATAGGCCGGCGCTGACGGCGTTCACGCGTATCGCTCAGCGCGACCCGGCGGTGCTGTTCGCCGTTTATTACGATGCGCAGGGCCAGCGTCTGACCCGCAATTTCAATCGCAGCGATGCGCGGGTGCGCGCCTTGGTGGCTGCGGGGAAGGGCGATACCAAGCTGGACAAGCTGGTCGACGCGGCCTCGCGTGATCCGCAGGTGTACCTGGTCGAGGCGTCTATCAATCCCATGGGGGCGCAACTCGGCAAGGTCCAGTTGGGGTTGTCCAGGGCTGCTGTGGAGCAGGAGTTGCAGGCGCTGGATCAGCGTTTCTCTGCGCTGGTGGACAGTGCGGGCGAGTTGGTCGATAGCAGTCTGGCCAGCGCCGCCGGCGAAAGCACTCAGGCGCTGCAGCGGCGCCTGGCTGAGGCGCAGCAGGCGGCTGAGGGCATGGCGCAGGGCAGTCTGAGCTCGGTCAGGGCGGCTGCCGAGAGCTTGCGCTGGCGCATCGCGGTCGGGCTCTTGGTGGTCGGTGTGCTGGCGCTGCTGGCGGTGGCGCTGGTCCTTGGTTGGCGGGTGTTGAGTCGCCTGCAATTGCTGATCGCGGCCTTGCAGGACTTGGCGGAGGGTGAAGGGGACCTGACCCGGCGGGTCGAGCTGGACAGTCGTGATGAGGTGGGTGAGATGGCCGCCGCGGTCAATCGGTTTGTCGCCAGGTTGCAACCCATTGTGCGCGAGGCGGGCGAGGTGGCGGTGCTCACCGGGCGGGAAATCGACGGCCTGGCATTGCGCAGTGCCGCGGCTGAGGCTGCCGCCGGGCGCCAGCGCGACGAGGTGGCGGGCAGCCTCAAGGCCTTGGCGCAGATGGCGGGCGAGGCGCAGGCGGAAAGCCAGGCGATGCAGGAGGCGTTGCGCCGGGTGGCGGCGATTCGTCAGTCTACCCAGGATAATGCGGCGATTGCGGCGCGGGTCGGTGGCGCGATGGAGGCCCTGGTGCTGCGAGTTGGTGAGGGGGCGGCGGTGATCGAGCGACTGGCCAGGCAGAGCGAGCAGATCGAAGTGGTGCTGACGGTGATCCATGGTATCGCCGAGCAGACCAATTTGCTGGCCTTGAATGCGGCCATCGAGGCGGCCCGCGCGGGGGAGAGTGGTCGTGGTTTCGCCGTGGTCGCCGATGAGGTGCGTGCGCTGGCGAGCAAGACCCAGCAGTCGACCGGCGATATTCAGGCGCATATCGGCGCCTTGCAAAAAGGTGCGCGTGAGGCGGTTGGCGCCATCGGGCAGGCGGGTCAGCAGGCAGATCAGGGGCTGGCTGCGCTGCTGGAAAGCGCCAAGGTGCAGCAGTCGGTCCAGGCCGCGGTGGAGGAGGTGCATGGCGCCATCAATGCGGCGACTCAGGCGGCGGCGCATCAGGCAGAAGGTGCCGATGCGGTGCGTGGGCGGGTCGAGGTGATTCATGCCGAAGCTCAACATGCGGCCGAGGCGGTGGCTGCCACGGCCGACAGTGGGCGAGTGCTGGATGGTCTGGCCAAGCAGCTGAAAGCCAGTCTGGGGCAGTTCCGCGTTTAGACTTTGCTCCGGTAATGCAAATTTTGCCGGATGGATCTGGCCATCAGGCTTCGGTCGGCAGAGCCTGATGGCTTGGTTTGCGGGGCTGTAGCCTGCGAATTGCCATCAGCCGGTATGGGGTTTGGGCTGCTTGACGGTCGATCGCACTAAATCGCAGGCAAGAAAAAACCGAGCGCTTGGCTCGGTTTTTTTGAATTGGTGCCCAGGAGAAGACTCGAACTTCCACGACCGTAAGGTCACCAGCACCTGAAGCTGGCGTGTCTACCAATTTCACCACCTGGGCTTGATTGCAATGATCGCTCATTTGCTATCAACTACAACTCGGTTAACTTCGTTTCCCGTCGTTGTGGCGCGCATAATACGGTTCGACTTTTTACTTGTAAAGCCCTGTGATCAAATAATTTTATTCTGTGTGCTGTGCTGACCCGGATAGTGGTTTCGCGCTTCAATAGGCACATGGCAAACCGAATTTATATAGAAAAGGTGAATTCTCTCTAATGGCCGACTGGCAATCCCTCGACCCTGAGGCCGCTCGTGAAGCGGAAAAATACGAAAACCCCATCCCGAGTCGCGAGCTGATTCTGCAGCATCTCGCCGAGCGTGGTTCCCCGGCGAACCGTGAGCAGTTGCTTGACGAGTTCGGCCTGACCACCGAAGAGCAGATCGAGGCGTTGCGTCGTCGGCTGCGCGCCATGGAGCGCGACGGCCAGTTGATCTATACGCGTCGTGGCACCTATGCGCCGGTGGACAAGCTGGACCTGATCCTCGGGCGCGTCAGTGGCCACCGCGACGGTTTCGGCTTTCTGATTCCGGACGACGGCAGCGATGACCTGTTCCTCAGTCCGGCGCAGATGCGCCTGGTCTTCGACGGCGACCGTGGCTTGGCCCGGGTGACCGGCCTGGATCGGCGCGGGCGCCGCGAAGGCGGCATCGTCGAAGTGCTGACCCGTGCCCATGAAACCATCGTCGGACGCTATTACGAAGAGAGTGACATCGGTTTCGTGGTCGCCGACAACCCGAAGATCCAGCAGGAGGTGCTGGTCACGCCGGGGCGTAATGCCGGGGCCAAGCAGGGTCAGTTCGTCGAGGTGAAGATCACCCATTGGCCGACCCCACGCTTCCAGCCGCAGGGCGATGTGGTTGAGGTGGTTGGCAACTACATGGCGCCAGGCATGGAAATCGATGTTGCGCTGCGCAGCTATGACATTCCGCATGTCTGGCCCGAGGCCGTGGTCAAGGAAGCGCGCAAGCTCAAGCCTGAAGTCGAAGACAAGGACAAGGAAAAGCGCATCGACCTGCGTCATCTGCCCTTCGTCACCATCGACGGCGAAGATGCCCGCGATTTCGACGATGCGGTCTATTGCGAGAAGAATGGCAGCAACTGGCGGTTGTTCTCCGGTGGCTGGAAGCTGTACGTGGCGATTGCCGACGTCTCCCACTATGTGAAGGTCGATTCGGCGCTGGATGCCGAGGCGCAGGTGCGTGGCAACTCGGTGTATTTCCCCGAGCGGGTGATCCCGATGCTGCCGGAGGAGCTGTCCAACGGCCTCTGTTCGCTGAATCCGCAGGTGGATCGTTTGGCCCTGGTCTGCGAGATGAGCATCTCGAAGACCGGCAAGATGATCGATTACCAGTTCTGCGAGGCGGTGATCCATTCCCATGCGCGCCTGACCTACAACAAGGTCAGTGCCATGCTCGAAGAGCCGAAAGGCAGCGAAGGCAAGGCGTTGCGTGGTGAGTACAAGGAAGTGCTGCCGCACCTCAAACAGCTCTATTCGCTGTATCAGGTGCTGTTGGCGGCGCGCCATGAACGTGGCGCCATCGATTTCGAGACCCAGGAAACGCGGATCGTCTTCGGTGCCGACCGCAAGATCGCCGAGATCCGCCCGACCCAGCGCAACGATGCGCACAAACTGATCGAGGAGTGCATGCTGGCTGCTAACGTGGCCACCGCGGCGTTCATGCAGAAGCATGAGATCCCGGCGCTGTATCGCGTGCACGATGGCCCGCCGCCCGAGCGCGTGGAAAAACTCAAGGCCTTCCTCACCGAGCTGGGCTTGTCCCTGCATCGTGGCAAGTCCAAGGACGGTCCGTCACCCAAGGACTACCAGGCGCTGCTGGAAAGTATTCGCGGTCGCCCGGATTACCACCTGATCCAGACCGTGATGCTGCGCTCGCTCAGTCAGGCGGTGTACAGCGCCGACAATCAGGGACACTTCGGTCTGAATTACGAAGCCTATGCCCACTTCACCTCGCCGATCCGCCGTTACCCGGATCTGCTGATCCACCGGGCGATCCGCAGCGTGATTCGCTCCAAACTCGACACCCCGCACGTCAAGCGCGCGGGCGCGGCGAGCATGCCCAAGGCGCGCATCTATCCTTATGATGAGCCGATCCTGGAGCAGCTCGGTGAGCAGTGTTCGATGTCCGAGCGGCGTGCCGACGAGGCGACCCGCGATGTGGTCAACTGGCTGAAGTGCGAGTTCATGAAAGACCGGGTCGGCGAAACCTTCCCGGGGGTGATCACCGCCGTGACAGGTTTCGGGCTGTTCGTCGAGCTGACCGATATCTACGTCGAAGGTCTGGTGCATGTCACCGCCTTGCCAGGTGATTACTACCATTTCGATCCGGTCCATCATCGTCTGGCCGGCGAGCGCAGTGGGCGTAATTTCCGCCTCGGCGACACGGTCGAGGTCAAGGTCATGCGGGTCGATCTGGACGAGCGCAAGATCGACTTCGAAATGGCCCAGAGCGTGGTGGATGCGCCTGTTGGGCGTCGCCGCGGTGGTTTCGAGTCGGCCGCGGGTAAAACCGAGCGCCGGGACGGCCGTGCTGTCGCTGCTGGCGGTTCCGATGTGGAGAAAAGCCGCGAACTGAAAAAGTCGTTGCTGGCCGAATCCAAGGGCAAGGGGCGTGGTGCCAAAGGCGAGTCCGCCAAGCCGTCCAGTGCGGACGCCAAATCCGCCAAGCACCGCAAGGGGCCGCCGAAAAGCGGAGCGCCGAGCGCCGGTGGCGGACCACGCAAGCGTAAGGCGAAGTCATGAGTCAGCTGGAAAAAGTCTACGGCGTGCATGCCGTGGAGGCGCTGCTGCGTCATCACCCCAAGCGGGTCAAGCAGGTGTGGTTGGCGGAAGGGCGCAATGACCCGCGGGTGCAAGCCCTGCTGGCATTGGCCGCAGAGGCGCGGGTCGCCGTTGGCCAGTGCGAACGGCGCGAGATGGATGTCTGGGTTGAGGGCGTGCATCAGGGCGTGGTTGCCGATGTCAGCCCCAGTCAGGTATGGGGTGAGGCGATGCTCGAGGAGTTGCTCGATCGCGCCATAGGCCCGCCGCTGTTGCTGGTGCTGGATGGGGTGACCGATCCACACAATCTCGGTGCTTGTCTGCGCACTGCCGATGCGGCGGGTGCGCTGGCGGTGATAGTGCCCAAGGACAAGTCCGCCACGCTCAATGCCACTGTGCGCAAAGTGGCCTGTGGCGCTGCCGAGGTGATTCCGCTGGTGGCAGTGACCAACCTGGCGCGCAGCCTGGAAAAGCTCCAGCAGCGTGGTCTGTGGGTGGTTGGTACTGCCGGTGAGGCCGAGCAGGAGTTGTATGAGCACGACATGACGGGGCCGACAGTGCTGGTCATGGGGGCTGAGGGCAAGGGCATGCGCCGCCTGACTCGCGAGCATTGCGATTACCTGGTCAAGCTGCCGATGGCCGGCAGCGTCAGCAGCCTCAACGTCTCGGTGGCGACCGGCGTCTGTCTGTTCGAGGCGTTGCGCCAGCGCAGCAGCAAAGGTAAAGGCAAGAGCAAGCCTTGAATCGTGTAGGTGTCGGCTGGTTGGCGCTTCGCTGTTTCTACGGCTGATCGCCAGCAAACTGGCTCCAGCGGGATCGGCGGCACCAGGCAGGGCATCACGAGCCCTGTCTGGTTCCGCTCAGGCGTAATTCGCGTCAGCGCAGCCTTACTGTTCAAATAATCACCAGTCGACCTTGCTTGTGCCTAGGGGCTTCTCTAGAATGGCGCCCCTTGCCGCGACGGCAGGCGCTATTGCGCCCTGCTGTTTGAGCAAGACTCACAAGTGATATTCACTCCTTGCCTGACCGCGTTTGGCGGCAGGCTACAACCCGTAAGGAGCATTTATGCGTCATTACGAAATCATCTTTCTGGTTCACCCGGACCAGAGCGAGCAAGTCGGCGGCATGGTTGAGCGTTACACCAAGCTGATCGAAGAAGACGGCGGCAAAATCCACCGCCTGGAAGACTGGGGTCGTCGTCAGCTGGCTTACGCCATCAACAACGTCCACAAGGCTCACTACGTGATGCTCAACGTTGAGTGCACTGGTAAAGCCCTGGCTGAGATGGAAGACAACTTCCGTTACAACGATGCCGTGATCCGTAACTTGGTCATCCGTCGCGACGAAGCAGTTGTTGAACAGTCGGAGATGCTCAAGGCCGAAGAAAACCGCAGTGAGCGTCGTGAGCGTCGTGACCGTCCTGAAAGCGCTGAGTCTGACGACTCGAATAGCGACGACAGCGACAACAACAGCGACAGCGACAACGCTGACGAGTAATCCACGGACCTATTGAGGAGCCTATCAAATGGCACGTTTCTTCCGTCGTCGTAAATTCTGCCGTTTCACCGCTGAAGAGGTGAAGGAGATCGATTTCAAAGATCTCAACACCCTGAAAGCCTACATCTCGGAAACCGGCAAGATCGTTCCTAGCCGTATCACCGGTACCAAGGCTCGTTATCAGCGTCAGCTGGCTACCGCTATCAAGCGCGCCCGCTTCCTGGCCCTGCTGCCCTACACCGACAGCCACGGCCGCTGAGATCGGTTGCTCGACAAGAAGTAAGGGATAAAACGCATGCGCGCCTTAGCTGAATTCATTATGCGCGGCCGTATGCAGGCCATCCTCGTGGTGGTTGTTTCGGCGGCATTGCCGCTGCTGTTCTGGTTAAGTGCTGCCGCAGGTTGCCTGGTGCTCCTGCGGCGCGGTCTGAGTGATGCCCTGGGCATCCTCGCTTGGGCCCTGCTGCCGGCGATTGGCTGGTGGTATTTCGGTGAGCCGCGCACCCTGTTGGTGTTGCTCGGTGCACTGGGGCTGGCGTTGTTGTTGCGCGCCAGTCGGTCCTGGGATCGTGTGCTGCTTTGCAGCGTGGCATTGGGCCTGGTGTACGGGTTGGTTTTGGGTGCGGTGTTCCGCGAACCCATCGCGGCGATGGCAGGTGAGCTGCAAAAGCTCCTGCCGCAAATGCTCGATGGGGTTCACCAGCAGATGTCGGTGGACGAGCGAGCGCGCCTGGATAGCCTGATTGCACCGGTGCTGACCGGTTTATTGGCGGCGTTGCTGCAGATTGTCAGCCTGCTGAGCCTGATGCTTGGGCGTTATTGGCAGGCGCTGTTGTACAACCCTGGTGGTTTCGGGCGCGAGTTTCGCGCGCTGCGACTGCCGCTGGCACCGGCGATGTTGCTGCTGGTCGGCATGCTACTGGGTCCCAATCTGGGGCCGCAGATGGCCATGTTGACTCCGCTGTGCAGCGTGCCGCTGGTGTTTGCCGCCGTGGCTCTGTTGCATGGGCTGGTGGTGCAAGGGCGACTGGCCAAGTTCTGGCTGGTCGGGTTGTACATCACGCTGCTGCTGTTCATGCAGCTGACTTATCCGTTACTGGTGGTCTTGGCCATTGTCGACAGCCTGTTTGATTTTCGTGGACGCTTCGAGCGCAAGCACGGCTCGGGTCCCGCGAACGGTGAAGGTTAAAAGTTAAGAGGTTATTACCAAATGGAACTGATCCTGCTGGAAAAAATCGCCAACCTGGGCAACCTGGGCGATAAAGTGAACGTTAAGGCCGGTTACGGCCGTAACTTCCTGCTGCCATTCGGCAAAGCTACCGCTGCAACCGCTGCCAACGTGGCTACGTTTGAAGCGCGTCGCGCCGAATTGGAACAGCTGGCTGCCGATAAGAAAGCATCTGCTGAAACTCGCGCCGCTCAGTTGGCTGAACTGGAAGTCACCATCACCGCTACCGCGGGCGATGAGGGCAAGCTGTTCGGCTCCATCGGTACGCACGACATCGCTGATGCCCTGACCGCCTCTGGCGTGGAAGTGGCCAAGGCTGAAGTGCGTCTGCCGAACGGTACCATTCGCCAGATTGGCGAATACGACGTGGCTGTGCACCTGCACTCCGACGTTGAAGCGACCGTCCGCGTCGTTGTGGTTGCAGCAGTCTAAGAGCCTCGCTCTGAAGCTAGCCGCTCAACGGGCTTGCGCTTAGGTGCAAGGCCGTTAACATCGGGCACGGCATTGCGCAAGCGATGCCGTGCCCTTTGTTTTTCAATTCTCGATTTTTAGTGCAGCCGATTTTTGCCCAGAGCCCTATGAACGACATCAGCATTCCCGAGCAATACGACCTGCAAACCTCCGCCTTGAAAGTGCCGCCGCACTCGATCGAGGCCGAGCAAGCCGTGCTGGGTGGCCTGATGCTCGACAACAACGCCTGGGAGCGGGTGCTCGATGCGGTATCCGATGGCGATTTCTATCGACACGACCACCGCCTGATCTTTCGCGCCATCTACAAGCTGGCCGAGCGTAACCACCCCTTCGACGTGGTCACCGTGTCCGAGCAGTTGGACAAGGAGGGGCAGCTGTCGCAAGTCGGGGGCTTGGCCTATCTGGGCGAACTGGCGAAGAACATTCCGTCGGTGGCCAACATCAAGGCCTATGCGCAGATCATCCGTGAGCGTGCCACCCTGCGTCAGCTGATCGGCATCAGCGGCGAGATCGCCGACAGTGCCTATGCCCCGCAGGGCCGCACCGGCGAGGAAATTCTCGACGAGGCCGAACGACTGATCTTCCAGATCGCCGAGGCGCGGCCGAAGAGCGGCGGCCCGGTAGGGATCAACGACATCCTGGTCAAGGCCATCGACCGCATCGACACCCTGTTCAACTCGGGCGATGCGATCACCGGCCTGTCCACCGGCTTCACCGATCTGGATGCGCAGACCAGCGGCCTGCAGCCCGCGGACCTGGTCATCGTCGCCGGCCGACCGTCCATGGGTAAGACCACCTTCGCCATGAACCTGGTGGAGAACGCCGTGTTGCGCAGCGACAAGGCGATCGTGGTGTACTCGCTGGAGATGCCGTCGGATTCCATCGTCATGCGGATGCTGGCCTCGCTCGGCCGTATCGATCAGACCAAGGTGCGTGCCGGCCGTCTGGATGACGACGATTGGCCGCGCCTGACCTCGGCGGTCAATCTGCTCAATGATCGCAAGCTGTTCATCGACGACACCGCCGGCATCTCGCCATCGGAGATGCGTGCGCGGACCCGGCGCCTGGCCCGTGAGCACGGCGAGATCGGCATGATCATGGTCGACTACCTGCAGTTGATGCAGATTCCAGGCTCCAGCAGCGACAGTCGGGTCAACGAGATCTCCGAGATTTCCCGTTCGCTCAAGGCCCTGGCCAAGGAATTCAATTGCCCAGTGATCGCCCTGTCGCAGCTCAACCGTTCCTTGGAGCAGCGCCCGAACAAGCGCCCGATCAACTCCGACTTGCGCGAGTCCGGGGCGATCGAGCAAGACGCCGACATCATCATGTTCGTCTATCGCGACGAGGTGTATCACCCGGAAACCGAGCTCAAGGGTGTGGCCGAGATCATCATCGGCAAGCAGCGTAACGGCCCGATCGGCACCACGCGCCTGGCCTTTCTCGGCAAGTATTCGCGCTTCGAGAACCTGGCGCCGGGCAGCTATCAGTTCGACGAGGACTGAGCCTGCAGCAGGGTGAGTGCATGTTCTTGCCGAGTAGGATCAATAACAACGGGCGGCCAGTGGTTAAACTGGTCGCCCGTTTTGTTTTCAGGACATTCCGCCCATGCGCCCCCTCGTCGCCACCATCGATCTTGCCGCCATCCGCCACAACTATGCCGTTGCCAAGCGCTGTGCGCCTGGCCGCCAGGCCTTTGCGGTGGTCAAGGCGAACGCCTACGGGCATGGCCTGGGCGAGGTGGTGGCGGCGCTGTCTGAGCAGGCCGATGGTTTTGCCGTGGCCTGCCTGGAGGAGGCGGTCGCGGTGCGGGCGCTGCATGCTGAGGCGCGGATCCTGTTGCTCGAAGGGTGTTTCGAGGCGGCGGAATATCAACTGGCGGCGCAATTGGGCCTGGATCTGGTGCTGCAGGGCGAACAGCAGGTGGCGGATTTTCTCGCGGCCAAGCTGAGTCGGCCGTTGAATATCTGGCTGAAGCTGGACAGCGGCATGCATCGCCTGGGCTTCAGCGAGCTGGGTCTGCGCACCTGGCATGCGCGCCTGCACGAGGCGGCGGCGGTGGCCGAGTTGAACCTGCTCAGCCACTTTGCCTGCGCCGACGAGCGTGGCCATGAAATGACCGAGCAGCAACTCGAGGCGTTCCTCGGCGTGCTCGACCTGGACTTTACCCAGCGCTCGCTGGCCAACTCGGCGGCCATTCTGACCATTCCGGCGGCGCACATGGATTGGTTGCGGCCGGGCATCATGCTCTACGGCGCCACGCCTTTTGCCGAGCTGGGGGCCGCCGAGCTGGGCCTGGAGCCGGCGATGACCCTGACGGCGCAGCTGATCGCCTGCCGCGAAGTGGCGGTGGGCGAAAGCGTCGGCTATGGCGCCGGCTGGCTGGCCCAGCGGCCGTCGCGCATCGGCACGGTGAGTTGCGGCTATGCCGATGGGTATCCCCGTCATGCGCCGAGCGGGACGCCATTGCTGGTGCGCGGGCAGCGTGTGGCGCTGGCGGGGCGGGTGTCGATGGACATGCTGACGGTCGACCTGACCGATCTGCCAGCCGCTCGGGTTGGCGATGAAGTGCAGCTGTGGGGCGCCCAATTGCCGGTGGATGAGGTGGCGCGGGCGGCCGGTACCATTGGCTATGAACTGTTGAGCAAAGTCACCCAGCGCGTACCGCGGCGTTATCGCAACGCCTGAGCGGGTGCTGGCGACCTGGGCCACTACAGGCCGCTGGTGACCTTGATCACATCCAAATGCAGGCGTGTATTGCTGCTCAGTTCGCCGTCGTCGCCACACATGCACGAGCCTGAGCGGCCGCGGGCCTTGGCCTTGTACAGTGCCTCGTCGGCAGCCTTGTAGAGGCTGGCGAAGTGGCTGGCGTGCTGCGGGTAGAGGGCCGCGCCGATGCTGATGGTCACCGTCAGCGGTTCGGCACCATAGAATACCGGCTGCGCCAGTTCGGAAAGCAGGCGCTCGGCAATCTCGCGGGCGTGGCGTTCGGCCTCGTCGCCGCAGATCAGCACGGCGAACTCATCGCCGCCCAGGCGGGCCGCTGTATCGCCGCCGCGCACATGCTCGCGCAGGCGCAGGGCAATCACCTGCAGCATCAGGTCGCCGGCATCGTGGCCGAAGCGGTCGTTGATCGGCTTGAAATGGTCGAGGTCGATCAGCATCAATGCCACGCTTTCGCCGTGGCGCTCGGCGTGGGCCAGGGCGGTTTCGGTGCGTTCGACCAGGTAGCGGCGGTTGGGCAGTTCGGTCAGCGGATCGTGGAAGGCGGCGTGTTGCAGCTCCAGTTCGCGTTGCCGCAGTCGCTGGTTGCTCGCGGCCAGCTCGGCGGTGCGTTGTTCTACTGCACGCTGCAGCTCGTCGGCATTGTCCTGGGCCAGTGCCAGGCGTGCGGTCTTCTCGCGGTCGGCTTGTCTTAGTGCAGCGGCCTTTTCTTGCTTGAGCGTCTGGATGCGGTAGGCCAGGGCAAAGGAAAACAGGATGGTTTCTGCGGCGATCGACAACGGGAACAGGTAGGCGGTGAAGTTGTGCGGCTCGATCAGCCCGGCCGCGCGCATCACCAGCACCACGGTGCTGCCGAGCACGGCGCCGTAGCCGAGCAGGTAGAAGCGCGCCGGGAAGAAACCCTGGCGACAGCGCACGCCAGCACTGAACAGGGCGGTGGGCACGGTGACGAGTGGGGTCAGGGCGATCAGCAGGGCGCCTTCGGCGCGATGGCCGAAGGCGTTGATCGCAATGGCGATGAGATACAGCACGCAGCCGGCATTCAGCAGGCGATGCGGCCAGGTCAGTCCGCGTTTGGTGTAGAGCAGCTCCTGGGTGAAGCGCATGACGAAAATGCCCCAGAGCGAGGGCAGGGTGATGCGATCCAGCCAGAAGGGCACGGCGCTGCCGGGCCACAGGTACTGGAAGCCATGGCCGGTCATGCTGAGGATGAACACCAGCACGCAGGCGGTGGCCAGCACGTACCAGAGGTAAGCCTGGTCGCGCAGGGCAATCAGGATGAACAGGTTGTAGAGCAGCAGCGCCAGGATCATCCCGTAGATCAGGCCGAAGCCGATATTCTCGTTGCTGGCCTGTTGCTCGAGGTCACCGAGTTGCCAGATGGTCAGCGGGAAGGAGTTGCCGGCGGGGTCGAGGCTGCGGAAGTACAGGGTCAGGGGATCTTCACTCAGCTCGGGGAGCTTGAAGACCATGCGTCTATAGGCGTAGTCACGGCCCTCGGCGTAGGGCGCCGCCGTGCCCGTGACGCGTTTGTGCCAGCCGCCCTGGCCATCGGGCAGGTAGAGTTGCAGGTTGTAGATGGTGATGCCGGCGTTTTCCAGCCACCACTGGCTGGGACTGTCCTGGCCGCGTTGCAGGGTCACCTTGACCCACCAGGGGTGGCGGCTCTGGCCTACGGTGGCGCGGCCATTTGCCGACTGAAAGCGGCTTTGCACGGCGGGGTCGGCCATGTCGGCGATGCTCAGTTGCCCACCGACATCTTCCAGCAGTTCGATCCGTTCATTCAACAGCATGCCGCTGCTGGCGCTGTCGAGCAGGATGGTCGCCGCACTGGCCGTGGCGGGCAGGCAGCTCAGGCACAACAGTAGAATGAATGAGGAGACTATCCGCTGCACTGCAAGCACCTCTTGTGCCCGGCACCGCTACCGATGGCAATCGCTCGAGTATAGCCATAAGTCTGCATGTGATCACAAATGCCGTGTGGCCGGCGCAGACCCGGGTACATGGGATTGTCCCAGTATCAGGGTCGGACTTGGTCAAATTTTGTGCTATATTCCGCGACCGTTTACTCCTGACATCTCGGTCATTTCATGCACGCAGCCAAGCCGTTATTCGACTATCCAAAATACTGGGCCGAGTGCTTCGGCCCGGCGCCTTTCCTGCCGATGAGTCGGGAAGAGATGGATCAGCTTGGCTGGGACAGTTGCGACATCATCATCGTCACCGGCGATGCCTATGTCGACCATCCGTCGTTCGGCATGGCGATCATCGGTCGCCTGCTCGAGTCCCAGGGCTTTCGGGTTGGCATCATTGCCCAGCCGGACTGGAGCAGCAAAGACGATTTCATGAAGCTCGGCGAGCCGAATCTGTTCTTCGGCGTCGCGGCCGGCAACATGGATTCGATGATCAACCGTTACACCGCCGACAAGAAAATCCGTTCCGACGATGCCTACACCCCTGGCGGTCTGGCCGGCAAGCGCCCGGATCGGGCCAGCCTGGTCTACAGCCAGCGCTGCAAGGAAGCCTACAAGCACGTGCCGATCGTGCTGGGCGGCATCGAGGCCTCGCTGCGGCGCATCGCCCACTACGATTACTGGCAGGACAAGGTCCGCCACTCGATCCTGATCGACGCCTGTGCCGACATCCTGCTCTACGGCAACGCCGAGCGCGCCATCGTCGAAGTGGCCCAGCGCCTGTCCTACGGCCACAAGATCGAAGACATCACCGATATTCGCGGTACCGCCTTTATCCGCCGCGATACGCCGGACGGCTGGATGGAAATTGACTCCAGCCGTATCGATCGACCGGGCAAGGTCGACAAGATCATCAACCCCTACGTGAATACCCAGGACACCCAGGCCTGCGCCATCGAGCAGGAAAAGGGCCCGCAGGACGATCCGAATGAGGCCAAGGTGGTGCAGTTGCTGCCGCACCCACGGCTGGAGCGCGACAAGACGGTCATTCGCCTGCCTTCATTCGAGAAGGTCCGCGCCGATTCGGTGTTGTATGCCCACGCCAACCGTGTGCTGCACCTGGAAACCAACCCGGGTAACGCCCGCGCCCTGGTGCAGAAGCATGGCGAGGTGGATGTCTGGTTCACCCCGCCGCCCATCCCGATGACCACCGAAGAGATGGATTACGTGTTCGGCATGCCCTATGCGCGCGTGCCGCACCCGGCCTATGGCAAGGAAAAGATTCCGGCCTACGAGATGATCCGCTTCTCGGTCAACATCATGCGTGGCTGCTTCGGCGGCTGTACCTTCTGCTCGATCACCGAGCACGAAGGACGGATCATCCAGAATCGTTCGGAAGAGTCGATCATCCGCGAGATCGAAGAGATCCGCGACAAGGTGCCGGGCTTTACCGGGGTGATCTCCGACCTCGGCGGGCCGACCGCCAACATGTACCGCATCGCCTGCAAGAGTCCGGAAATCGAATCCGCCTGCCGCAAGCCGTCCTGCGTGTTCCCCGGTATCTGCGAGAACCTCAACACCGACCACAGCTCGCTGATTCAGCTGTACCGCTCGGCCCGCGCCTTGCCGGGGGTGAAGAAGATCCTGATCGCCTCGGGCCTGCGTTACGACCTCGCCGTGGAGTCGCCGGAATACGTCAAGGAGCTGGTCACCCACCATGTCGGCGGTTACCTGAAGATTGCCCCGGAGCACACCGAGGAAGGCCCGCTGAACAAGATGATGAAACCGGGCATCGGCAGCTACGACAAGTTCAAGCGCATGTTCGAGAAGTATTCGAAAGAGGCGGGCAAAGAGCAGTACCTGATTCCCTACTTCATCGCCGCCCACCCCGGCACCAGCGACGAGGACATGATGAACCTCGCCCTGTGGCTCAAGAGCAGCGGCTTCCGCGCCGACCAGGTGCAGGCCTTCTACCCCTCGCCGATGGCCACCGCCACCGCCATGTACCACTCGGGCAAGAACCCGCTACGCAAGGTCAGCTACAAGAGTGACGGCGTGCCTATCGTCAAGAGCGAGGCCCAGCGTCGCCTGCACAAGGCCTTCCTGCGTTACCACGACCCGAAAGGCTGGCCGATGCTGCGCGAGGCGCTGGAGCGCATGGGCCGCAGCGACCTGATCGGGCCGGGCAAGAACCAGTTGATCCCGCTGCATCAGCCGGCCACCGACAGCTACCAGAGCGCGCGCCGCAAGAACTCCACCCCAGTCGGCAGCAAGAAGGTCGGCGGGGCCGCTGCGGCTCGCAGCCCGGGTGACAAGACCCGGCCGCTGCTGACTCAGCACACCGGTCTGCCGCCGCGCGACACTGGTGCCGCAGGCGGTAACCCCTGGGACAAGCGCGAGCAGGCCAAGGCCGCTGCCCAGGTGCGCAATCAGCAGGCTGCCAAGGAACGCGCCGATGCCGCCAAGGGCAAGGGCAAGAAGCCGGCGAAGAAGCCAGCCGTCCCGCGCTAACGGGTGTGACGGTTCGTAGGATGGGTTAGCCGCACAGCGGCGTAACCCACCGAGCAGTCTGTCGCGGCTAAAGCCTCTCCCGCGGGATTTACGGTGTATGTGCAAGGGGCTTTAGCTGCGAGCTTTTGCGCTGTTTAGAGTCCTGCCTTAACAGTCGGGTAGGGCGGGTGCAACCCGCCAGGGTAAAGGGTATGCAAGGCGCGGCGGGTTGCACCCGCCCTACGTCTCTGTCCAGCGCTGCGCTCAGCCGTAACGCTTCTGCGCCTCGATGGCCAGGCCGCTGCCGATGCTGCCGAAGGTGTTGCCTTCCACATGGCGGGCGTTGGGCAGCATCGCCGCGACACTCTGGCGCAACGCCGGGATGCCGCTGGAGCCGCCGGTAAAGAACACCGTATCGACCTGCTCGACGCTGACCCCGGCATCGCCGAGCAGTTGCGTCACGCTGGCGCGTACCCGTTCGAGCAGCGGCTCGATGGCGTTTTCAAACAGTTCGCGGGTCAATTCGGCAATCAGGCCAGGTTCTACCCGGCTCAGGTCGATAGGCCGGGCGTCCTCCTCGGTCAGGGCAATCTTGCTGTCTTCCACCTGCATCGCCAGCCAATGGCCGTCGCGCCGCTCGATCAGCTTGAACAGGCGGTCGATGCCGATCGGGTCGAGGATGTCATAGCGCATGCTCTGCAACTGACGCTGCGACTGCGCCGAGTAGACCGCGTTGATGGTGTGCCAGGTGGCCAGGTTGAGGTGGGTGCTGGTGGGCATCGGCGCGGCGCTCTTCATCCGGCTGCCGTAACCGAACAGCGGCATCACGCCCTGCAGGCTGAGTTGCTTGTCGAAGTCGGTGCCGCCGATGTGCACGCCGCCGGTGGCGAGGATGTCGTCATGCCGCTCGGCGACGCTGCGCCGCTCGGGCGCCAGGCGCACCAGGGAGAAGTCCGAGGTGCCGCCGCCGATGTCGACGATCAGCACCAGCTCCTCGCGGGCGATGCCCGACTCGTAGTCAAAGGCCGCGGCGATCGGTTCGTACTGGAAGGACACGTCCTTGAAACCGAGTTTGTGCGCCACCGCCACCAGGGTGTTCTGCGCCTCCTGATCGGCGAGCGGGTCGTCGTCGACGAAAAATACCGGGCGGCCGAGTACCACTTCCTCGAAGGGGCGCTGGGCCACGGCTTCGGCGCGAGTTTTCAGCTCGCCGATAAAGAACCCGAGCAGATCCTTGAACGGCAGGGCGCTGCCCAACACCGTGGTTTCGCTTTTCAGCAGCTTGGAACCGAGCAGGCTCTTCAGCGAGCGCATCAGTCGGCCTTCGTAACCTTCCAGGTATTCCTGCAGGGCCAGGCGGCCATAGACCGGGCGGCGCTCCTCAAGGTTGAAGAACACCACCGAGGGTAGGGTGATCTTGCCGTCTTCCAGTTCGATCAGGGGCTCGGCGTCGGGGCGCAGCCAGCCGACGGTGGAGTTGGAGGTGCCGAAGTCGATGCCGCAGGCGCGGGCGGGAGTGGAGAAAATCATGCGACGCGCTGTTCCTAGAAAAACGGCCGCGCATTCTATGGGATACGCCGCGCAAATGCTGCCGCAATTGGCCTATGCCGCGACGAACGATCCCCAGCCCAGGGTCAGCGCGGCCAGCGCCAGGTAGCGCCCGGTCTTGGCCAGGCCGACGATCAACAGAAAAACCCAGCAGCGCTCGCGCATCACCCCGGCGACCAGGGTCAAGGGATCGCCGATGATCGGCAGCCAGCTGAGCAGCAGCGACCAGCGTCCGTAGCGCGTATACCAGCCCTGCGCCTGCTGCAGGCGCTGCTCGTTGACCGGGAACCAGCGGCGCTGGCGGAAGTGCTCGAGGTAGCGCCCGAGCTGCCAGTTGACCAGCGAGCCGAGGACATTGCCGACGCTGGCCACTGCCACCAGCAGCCACAACAGGTAGGCATCGCTGAGCAGCAGGCTGACCAGCACCGCCTCGGAGCCCAATGGCAGCAAGGTCGCGGCGCCGAAGGCCGAGAGAAACAGGCCCAGGTAGGCGGAGAGGGTCAGCATCGTGGGCGCGCCTGGCGGCTAAGCGCCGCCGTAGCGGCAGGCGGACTTAGGATTCCTGCTCGACACCGGCCATGATCTCTTCCAGCTTCAAGCCGGTCAGGCCATGGATGGTGCGCCAGAGGTAATAGAAGATCGCCATCATCATGATCATCGAGGGGATGGCGATCATCGGGTAGCTGAGCAGATTCATGCGGCCCAATTCGGCATTGAAGGCCTCGCTGCCGGACGGGCTGATGACGATCCACTTGGCCAGCACATAGTTCATCGCCGAAGAAAAGAAGAAGGTGCCACTCAACCAGTAGGTGGCGGTCAGCAGGCGTGTTTCGAAATGCTGGGTATGACCGCCCTGTTCCAGGCGCTCATGGATCTTGTCGACATTGAGCACGCTTTTATTGAACAGCATGGTGCGGATCAGCGGGTAGCGGGTGCGGGTCGACACCAGAACGACAATGCCGATCAAACCAGGAACCGCGGCCTCCTTGATCGCCAGCCACTGGTTGTCCAGCTTGAGCAGGCCGATGCCGCCGGTCAGCAATACGCTGACCAGGCCGAGCAGGGCGATGAAGTTGAATTTACGGTACTTGACCAGCTCGAAGGTGCCCCAGCCGAGGGGGAACGCCAGTGCCAGGATCAGCGCGCCATCGGCACCGAGCCTGGCTTCGCCGCTGAGCTTCATGAGGATCAGCGAGGGAATCAGAATGCTGACCAGCAAATCCACAAGCGGGCGGGGTTTGTGTGTAACGGTGGAGCTGTGAGTGGTATCGGTCATGTCGATCAAGGCGCAGGGATGAAGGGTGATGATCGCCTGCCTGAGCCGCGACCGCCAGCCCAACCGACGGTTGGAGCATGACAAAGTTGTGCGCTGGCGAGCTGCGAACCGAGGACTGCCTCGCTTGGTATCCGGGATCGATGGCGGGCTCGGGGCGAATTTCAGCGGGGCGCCGATTTGAGCCGGGCCATTCGCTCAAGGCTCGCCGCGGGCCAGAAGGCCGAGCTGCGGTAGTACCCGGGCACCGCTGGAATGTCCTCGGGCAGCACCAGCCAGGGCAGTTTCGAGGCGGTGTGGATGTGAATATCCGGCGGGCAGCGCCACGCTTTGTCCAGGCTGCCCACGCGGACGAAACACAGGCTATCGCCGGCCGCCCCATAGTGGCTCCACAGGGCGACGTGGCAGCGCGGACAGCGGGCGATGCGCTGGCCCTTGCCGCTGGCGGACGGCGTATCGACCATCATTACGTCACCACTCAGCAGTTCCACCCGGCTACTTTCGATCAGGGCATTGAGGGCGAAGGCGCTGCCGCTTTCGCGCTGGCACCAGTTGCAGTGGCAGGCATGCACGAACAGCGGCGTTGCCGTCATGCGGTAGCGCACATGACGGCAACTGCAGCCGCCCTCATGGATGTGCTTGGGGTCGCTCATGAGCTGGTTTTCCCTGGCATCACTGACTTCAGTAAAGCAGAGCGACCAGCGGTGCCAGTCGGCGCTTGCAAATAATGCGTGGGTGGCGCATATGCGCACTTGAAGACTAATCGAAGAGGGTCAAACCATGGCAGGCGGATGGGCCAGCGACGGCGCCGTGCAGGAACAGATCGACAGCAGCATCGAGGATGCTATCGCCCAAGCTCGCAGCCAGCTGCCGCGAGGACAAAGCCTGAGTCATTGCGAGGAGTGTGATGCTGCCATCCCCGAGGCGCGGCAACTGGCCATCCCCGGTGTGCGCCTATGCGTCGCCTGTCAGGGTGCCCGTGATCAGGCGCAGAAGATCGGCGGTGGCTACAACCGGCGGGGGAGCAAGGACAGTCAGTTGCGCTGATGCGCAGAGGCGCGGGCGACGGAGGCCCTGACGCAGCTGGGTGGCGGCGCGCCGTCGACAGCAGTGGACTAGTCTTCAAGCATGGGGCTGCGCGGGCGCATGTCCCTGGGCGGGGGGGATTGTGCAAGTCTTTCCTGAGCAGAGGGGCAGACGCCATGAAGCTTCAGTCAATGTTACTCGGTGCCCTGGCACTGTCGTTACTCCAGCCGGCGGCTCTCGCCAAGGACAAGCGCGAATATACCGACGGCTTTCCACTCGGCGAATGTGATTTCGCCAGCGTCGGCGAGAATCAATACTTCCCGTTGCAGCCTGGCCGAGAGGCTCATTTCAATAACCTCCAGTGCGTTGCCGAAGGCGAGTGCGCCGAGGTCGAAGAGTTGGTCATCCGCGTGCTCAATGACACGCGCGATGTAACCCTCACCATCAATGGCGAGGCAACCACGGTGACCACCCGGATCGTCGAGGAAGTCGAGACGGTAGACGGGCAACTGGCGGAGATCTCCCGCAATTTCTTTGCCGAATGCGGCGCGACCCAGGACGTCTACTACTTTGGCGAAGAAGTGGATATCTACCAGGCTGGTGTGGTCGTCAGCCATGAGGGTGAATGGCTGGCCGGTACTGGCGCTGCATTGCCTGGCATCATCATGTCCGGCGGCGCCTTTCTGTTGGGCGCGCGTTATTTTCAGGAAGTCGCGCCCGGGGTGGCCATGGATCGCGCCGAGCACATTGCCGCTGACCTTTCATCAGAGGTGGCAGGCGGAGCGATGGAGGGCTGGGTTGAGGTTGAAGAGAGCACCGAGCTGGATAAGAAATCGCGCTCGAGCAAGATCTATTGCCCAGGCGCGGGGCTGGTTGTCGATGATGACCTTGAACTGACATTTGTGCTGGAACCCTGAGCGCGTGGCAACAGCGGGGCGGATGCGCTGTCCGTGGTGGTGGTCAACCAGCGTGTTCGCCTCAACTCCGGGGCAATCATTGCCCGGGTAGCGTCGCAATGGCGTGGTTGAGCCGATCCATCTCCTCTGGCGGCACATCCTTGCCGCAGACAATGTAGCGTTCCAGGCCTGGCGGCATATCGCCGAATTGATATTCGGCGATCTGACTCAGCGCCTGATCCTGGCTGCGCAGGTAGTGCCAGTCAGCCTGGTCCGCCAGCATGTAGTCGATGCGATTGGCCGCCAGCATGGCGATCATGCTGGCGGGCGACACCGTGACGCGTTCAACCCGGTTGGCGCTGTGGGCGATCTGCCGGTCCAGGATGGGACCGTAGGACACCCCGTCGACCACCCCGAGGGAGATGTTCGGATCGGCCATCAGGGCAGCGAAGCTGGCGTGGGCCTGGATCGAGGCGAGCGCCTGGGGGCTGACCAGAAGCAGCTGAGGCGGGTCGACATGAAACGCCAGGCTGAACTGGGCAATTTGCTCGCGCTCCGGCAAGCGATACCAGCCGATCGAGCAGTAGCGGGCCTTGCCCCGCCGCAAGTCTCGCCAGATGCGCTTGGATGGGCGCTCGACAAATACTGCGGGTACCTCGGCCAGGGCAAATAGGCGTTTGGCGCGTAGCAGCAGGAATCCTCGCGCCCTACCGTTTTCCAGGTAGTGGTAGGGCGGCTTGTCACGCCAGGCCACGGTAATGGGCTCGGCCGCCGAGGCAGGCAAGAGCGGCAAGCAGCACGCCGCGCCGATCAGCAGCAGCGCTCTCATGTGCGGTGCTCATTGCAGGTCATGCTCATACGCTCTCCGGCGTGATTCGCTCAGTTCCTGAACGCCTTGCTTGACGGGTACTGCACGCAGTATCGCCGCGGCTCTGGTGCCGGGCAATCCTGGCGGCGGTGGGTTGCTGGCGTTTTGGCTTGCCTGGTGGTATCTGCCGAGTGGCGCGCACACAACGCCAGGCGCCCGCGCATTCGAAGTAATGCTGAAGGATGGCCGGTGGCTCATCTATAATTCGTCGCAATGGGTGTCATCCGTGATTCAAGAGGCCGGTCGATGACTGCACAACAAAGTGATCCGCTGGCGAAGGGCGCCCGGACCTGGGGCATGGCGCTATCAGCAGGGCCTCGAATCCTGGTGCGCAGCTTATTGCTCTGCAGCCTGTGGCTGTGTGGCGTATCCACTGGCCAGGCCACCGAGTTGCTGTTGTATACCGAGGAAAATCCGCCGCTGAACTTCAGCCGGGGAGAGCAACCCACGGGTTTTGCTACGGAGATCATCGAGCAACTGGCGGCGCGTACCGGAGATACGGTGCGCATTGAGCTGGGCCCCTGGACCCGTGGCTACAGCAAGGCGATGAACGAGCGCAATGTCGGCGTCTTCAGCACGGCGCGCATCGCCGAGCGGGAAACGCACTTTCAGTGGGTCGGGCCGCTGACCCAGACCCTCAACCGCTTCTACACCCGCAAGGGCTCCGGCTTGCAAGTTGCCAGCCTGGAGGCGGCGCAAGCCAGGCGCCTGGTCCTGCCGCGCCAGTGGTACAGCTACGAGTACCTGGCGACCCAGGGTTTTCGCAATATCTACACGGTGACTTCTGCCGAGAAGATGATGCAGATGTTCAGCAAGGGCCGCGCCGATACGCTGGCAGTCAGCGACATTGCCCTGCCGGGCCTGCTGGCCATGGTCGGCATGACCCCCGATCAGGTCGAGCCGCAGTTCGTCTTCCTCCAGCATGAGTCGTACCTGGCTTTTTCCCCCGCCACGGACCAGGCAGTGGTGGCGCGCTGGCAACTCGCGCTGGATGAGCTCAAGCGCGACGGCAGTTTTACCAGCACCTTTCAGCGCTGGTTTCCCCATCAGGACGTGCCGCCGCGTTTGATCGAGGCCAGCCGCTAGCTCAGAACAGGAAATAGCGCTGCGCCATGGGTAGCACCTCGGCCGGTTCGCACCAGAGCAGTTGGCCGTCAGCTTTCACCTGGTAGTTCTGCGGGTCGACCTCGATGTTCGGCAAATAGTCGTTGTGGATCAGGTCAGTCTTCTGCACTTCGCGGCAGCCCTTGACCACGGCGATCTGCTTCTTCAGTCCCAGCTGCTCCGGCACTCCGGCGTCCAGCGCCGCCTGGCTGATGAAGGTCAGGCTGCTGGCGTGCAGGCTGCCGCCGAAGCTGGCGAACATCGGTCGGTAGTGCACCGGCTGCGGCGTCGGGATCGAGGCGTTGGCGTCGCCCATCAGGCTGGCGGCAATCGCTCCGCCTTTCAGAATCAGACTGGGTTTGACCCCGAAGAACGCCGGGCGCCAGAGCACCAGATCGGCCCACTTACCCACCTCGATCGAGCCCACTTCATGGCTGATGCCATGGGTGATGGCCGGGTTGATGGTGTACTTGGCGATGTAGCGCTTGGCGCGGAAGTTGTCGTTGCCTTCACCGTCTTGTGGCAGTGGGCCGCGCTGTTTCTTCATCTTGTCGGCGGTCTGCCAGGTGCGCAGGATCACTTCGCCGACGCGGCCCATGGCCTGGCTGTCGGAGCTGATCATGGAAAACGCCCCGAGGTCGTGGAGGATGTCCTCGGCGGCGATGGTCTCGCGGCGGATGCGGCTTTCGGCAAAGGCCACGTCCTCGGCGATGCTCGGGTCGAGGTGGTGGCAGACCATCAGCATGTCCAGGTGCTCGTCGATGGTATTGCGGGTGAATGGTCGGGTCGGGTTGGTCGAACTGGGCAGCACGTTAGGCAGGCCGCAGGCCTTGATGATGTCCGGCGCGTGACCACCGCCGGCGCCCTCGGTGTGGTAGGTGTGGATGGTGCGGCCCTTGAATGCGGCCAGGGTGGTCTCGACGAAGCCGGACTCGTTGAGGGTGTCGGTGTGGATCGCCACCTGCACGTCGTACTGGTCTGCCACGGAGAGGCAGTTGTCGATGGCGGCCGGGGTGGTGCCCCAGTCTTCATGTAATTTCAAACCGATGGCGCCGGCCTTGACCTGCTCAATCAGCGGCTCGGGCAGCGAGGCGTTGCCCTTGCCGGTGAAACCCAGGTTCATCGGGAAGGCGTCGGCGGCCTGGAGCATGCGCATCATATGCCAGGGGCCGGGGGTGCAGGTGGTGGCATTGGTGCCGGTGGCCGGCCCGGTGCCGCCGCCGATCATGGTGGTCACCCCGCTCATCAGCGCCTCCTCGATCTGCTGCGGGCAGATGAAGTGGATGTGGCTGTCGATGCCACCGGCGGTGAGGATCATGCCTTCGCCGGCGATTACCTCGGTGGCGGCACCGATGGCGATGTTCACGTCGGGCTGGATGTCCGGATTGCCGGCCTTGCCGATCGCGGCGATGCGCCTGTCCTTGAGGCCGACATCGGCCTTGACGATGCCCCAGTGGTCGATGATCAGCGCGTTGGTGATGACGGTGTCGACCACATCTTTAGCGCAGAGCTGGCCCTGGCCCATGCCGTCACGGATCACCTTACCACCGCCGAATTTCACCTCCTCGCCGTAGTGGGTGAAGTCCTTCTCGACTTGGATCCACAGCTCGGTGTCGGCCAGGCGCACCTTGTCGCCGACGGTGGGGCCGAACATGTCGGCGTAGGCTTGGCGGGAAATCTTCATCAAAAAAGTCCTGAGACAGTGCGTTTGCTTAAGTGCTGTGGGAGGGGCCGGGCGGTACTCCGTTTTAGCCGCTAATAGAGCAACATCCTCGCGGCTAGAGCCCCTCCCACAGGCCCTGAAATGCGCTCAATCCAGCTCGCCCATCACCCGGCCGGCAAAGCCGAAGACACGGCGATGACCCGCCAGCTCGACCAGTTCCACCTCGCGGCTCTGCCCCGGCTCGAAGCGCACTGCGGTGCCGGCGGCGATGTTCAGGCGCATGCCGCGTGTACTCGGCCGATCAAAACTGAGCGCATCGTTGCTCTCGAAGAAGTGATAGTGCGAGCCGACCTGGATCGGCCGGTCGCCGCTGTTGGCCACGCTCAGGGTCAGGGTGCGGCGGCCGGGGTTGAGTTCGATCTCGCCAGCCTGGATCTGGTACTCACCGGGAGTCATGTGCTCGCTCCGTGCAGGGTCTTGAAGTAGAGGGCGGTCGAGTGATAGTCACCGTTGGGGCCGCAGGTGTAGTCCGGGATCTCGCCCACCCGGGTGTAGCCGAGCGCACGGTAGAAGGCTTCCGCCGGGGCGCCGACCTGGGCGTCGAGGGTCAGCAGGCCGCGCTGGTGTAGCCGCGCTCCCTGCTCCAGGGCCGTCATCAACTGCTGGCCGAGACCATGGCGTTGCGCCTGTCGCCGCACCAGCATCTTCTGCACCTGGGCCCGGTGGCCAGCGTCGGGCTGCTGGCACAGCTCGAGCTGCACGCTGGCCTGCACCTGCTCGTCCCTGACTACCACCCAGAGCAACAGGCTGCCCTGCTGGATATCGCTGAGTACCTGGTCGAAATAGTCGCGCGCCTGCGCGGCATCCAGGTCGGCCCTGAACCCTAACGACCAGCCCTGGCCGACGGCTTCGAGTAACAGCTCGATCAGGCCGGGGCGGTAATGGGCGAAGCTTTCAGCGGTGACGCGACGCAGCTGGGCAGTATTCATCCTGGGTCACTCCGTATCGGCAGTCGGCGGCTCCGCGCCGGGGTTGAGGGTCAATTGCATCAGGGTCAGGTTGAGCCAGCGGCCGAACTTGCAGCCGACCTGGGGCATCTGCCCGCAGGTGACGAAGCCCTGGCGCTGGTGCAGGCGGATCGAGGCGGCATTGCCGCTCTCGATGGCGGCGACCATCACGTGCTTGGCGCAGGTCCGGGCGCGCTCGATCAGCGCACGCAGCAGCGCCGGGCCGAGGCCCAGGCCGCGCTGGTCGGCGCGCACATAGACCGAGTGCTCGACGCTGTGGCGGAAGCCGTCGAACGGCCGCCAGTCGCCGAACGCGGCGTAGCCGAGTACCGCGCCGGTGGCATCGCGCGCCACCAGGACCGGGTAGCCCTGCTGCTGGCGCGCGGCGAACCAGGCCTGGCGGTTGGCCAGGTCGACCGGGCTGTCGTTCCAGATCGCCGTGCTGGTGAGTACGGCGTCGTTGTAGATGGCCAGGATGCCGGGCAGGTCGGCGGTGGTGGCGTCGTCAATGTGCATGGCGTCACGCGATCGGTTGGTGGACGGTCACCAGCTTGGTGCCGTCGGGGAAGGTGGCTTCGACCTGGATCTCCGGGATCATCTCCGCCACGCCCTCCATCACCTGGTCACGGCTGAGCAGGGTGGTGCCCAGGTGCATCAACTCGGCCACGGTGCGGCCGTCGCGGGCGCCTTCGAGCAGGGCGGCAGAGATGTAGGCCATGGCTTCCGGGTAGTTGAGCGTAACGCCACGGGCCAGGCGCCGTTCGGCCACCAGGCCGGCGGTGAAGATCAGCAGCTTGTCTTTCTCTCTCGGGGTCAGGTCCATCAGGTGCTCCAGATTCGTGGGGGCACGGCCGGGCGGCCGAGCAGGGCGGGCCGCAGCAGGCGCCAGAGATCGATCAGCCAGGCGCGGGCCTGCAGGGCCTCGGCGGCCAGGCAGCGGGCCACCAGCAGGCCGGGTAATTGGCTGAGGTCGCCCCGCACGGCAGTGGCCAGGTTGCGGCAGCATTCGAGCAACGCGGCGTCGATTTCGCCACTGATCAGCAGGGTGGCGAATACCGGCTGACCAGCCAGGCCGATCGGCGAGTCGAGCAGGCCGTCGTCGCCTTCGATGCGCTGGCGCTCGTGCCAGAGCAGCTGGCCGTCGCGGCGGATATTCAGCTGCGATTGGAAGTGACCGGCGTCGAAGCGTTCGCCGCTGGCCGGGCGGCCGAGGGCGACCAGGTCCCAGTAGAGCAGCTTGGCATCGCCAAGCAGTTCGATATCGGTCTGCAGTTCGGCCTGGGCGCCGGCGTAGACGATGCTTTCCTGGGGCAGCCATTCCAGGGTGGCAGCGGCTTCGACGCGCAGCTTGAGGGTCTGGTAGGCCGGGCCGGCGGCGCGGTACCACTTGGCCGCGCCGGGACTGGTCAGCTGCGCCCAGGCGCCCGCGCCGACCGTCGCGCTGATATCCAGGCGGTCGCCGCCGGCGATGCCACCGGGCGGATGGACGATGATGTGCTGGCAGACCTGCTGGCCTTCGGCATACAGATGCTTCTGCACCCGCAGCGGTCCCTGATGGCGGCGCAGCACCGGGCGCGTGCTGTCACCGCAGCGGGCATAGCCGAGTTCGAGCTCGGCGTGCCAGCTGGGGGCGAACAGGGCGGCGGGTGCATTCATGGTCGGTCCGGAATCAGCAACATGTTGGGGACAGAGCAATTGCCGTGCCTCCTGCGCCAGGACAGTGCGGATCGGCCGGCCCTCTGGCCGTTTCCCCATGATCAGCCCGACCAGCGCAGCGGGCGTCGTGCTCCGTCTTGGTGCGTGGTGGCGTGCCTCAGGCCCGGGTTGCCTGTCAGTGGTGCAGGCCGGCCGGCCTCAGATCGCCACCAGGCCGCGCACGCCGTCGGCCGCCATGGCCTCGCCACGGCCTTGCTGGACGATCTCGCCACGGCTCATCACCAGGTACTGGTCGGCCAGTTCGGCGGCAAAATCATAGAACTGCTCGACCAGCAGGATGGCCATGTCGCCGCGCTCGGCGAGCGTCTTGATCACCACGCCGATCTCCTTGATCACCGACGGCTGGATGCCTTCGGTGGGCTCGTCGAGGATCAGCAGGCGCGGCTGGCTGGCCAGGGCGCGGCCGATCGCCAGCTGTTGCTGCTGGCCGCCGGAGAGGTCGCCGCCGCGGCGTTGCTGCATCTCCTGCAGCACCGGGAACAGCTCGTAGATAAATGCCGGGACGCTCTTGGCTTGCTTGGCGCCGAAACGGGAAAGTCCCATCAGCAGGTTTTCCTCCACCGTCAGGCGGCCGAAGATTTCCCGGCCCTGGGGTACGTAGGCAATGCCGGCCTGCACGCGCTGGTGCGGCTTGAACGTGGTGATCGTCTGGTTCTCCCAATGCACCCTGCCTTCCTTGCTGGGCAGCAGGCCCATCAGGCATTTCAGCAGGGTGGTCTTGCCCACGCCGTTGCGCCCGAGCAGGCAGGTGACTTCACCGACCCTGGCCTCGAACGACAGGCCGCGGAGGATATGGCTGCCGCCGTAGTACTGATGCAGTTGTTCAACTTGCAGCATAGTGGTGTCCTTCATTCATCTTGTGGGAGGGGCCGGGCGGCTACTCGGTTCGCCGCCCGGCCCCTCCCACGGGTATGCACTAACGGCCCAGATACACCTCGATCACCCGCTCGTCGGCCTGCACCTGCGCCAACGAGCCTGCGGCCAGCACGCTGCCCTGGTGCAGCACGGTGACGTGGTCGGCGATCGAGCCGACGAAGCCCATGTCGTGCTCGACCACCATCAGCGAGTGCTTGCGTGCCAGTGACTTGAACAGCTCGGCGGTGAACTCGGTCTCGGCGTCGGTCATGCCCGCCACCGGCTCATCGAGCAGCAACAGTTGCGGGTCCTGCACCAGCAGCATGCCGATCTCCAGAAACTGTTTCTGGCCGTGGGACAACAGGCCGGCCGGGCGCTGGCGTGAGCCGTCCAGCTTGATGGTGGCGAGTACCTCGTCGATCCGGTCGCGCTGTTCGCCGCTGAGCCTGGCGCGCAGGCTGGCCCATACCGTCTTGCTGGTCTTCTGCGCCAGTTCGAGGTTTTCGAACACGCTGAGCGCCTCGAACACCGTGGGCTTCTGGAACTTGCGACCGATGCCGGCCTGGGCAATCTCGACTTCGCTCATCCGGGTCAGGTCGAGGGTTTCGCCGAAGTAGGCGACGCCGTTGTCCGGGCGGGTCTTGCCGGTGATCACGTCCATCAGGGTGGTCTTGCCGGCGCCGTTGGGGCCGATGATGCAGCGCAACTCGCCGACACCGATATACAGGCACAGGTTGCTCAGGGCCTTGAAGCCATCGAAGCTGACGTTGATGTCTTCCAGGGTGAGGATGGTGCCGTGGCGAATGTTCAGGCCCTGGCTGGCGGCCGTGCTGGCGCCAATGGCGTCGCGGCCGCTGCCGGCGGGGTCGAAGGCGGGTTCGAGCATGAGTTCGGGGTTGGCTGTGCTGCTCATTGTTCACCTCGCTTGCGCAGCAGGCCGATCACGCCCTTGGGCAGGTACAGGGTGACGCCGATAAACAGCGCGCCGAGGGCGAACAGCCAGTATTCGGGGAAGGCCACGGTGAACCAGCTCTTCATGCCGTTGACCAGGCCGGCGCCGAGCAGCGGACCGATCAGCGTGCCGCGCCCGCCGAGGGCGACCCAGACGGCGGCCTCGATGGAGTTGGTCGGCGACATTTCGCTGGGGTTGATGATGCCCACCTGCGGCACATAGAGCGCGCCGGCCAGGCCGCAGAGCACCGCACTGAGCACCCAGATGAACAGCTTGTAGCCGCGCGGGTCGTAGCCACAGAACATCAGGCGGTTCTCGGCATCGCGCACGGCGGTCAGCACCCGGCCGAACTTGCTGCGCGCCAGTTTGAAGCCCAGGTAGAGGCTGCCGACCAGCAGCGCCAGGGTGGCGATGAACAGCGCCGCACGAGTGCCCTGCGCAGTGATGTCGAAGCCGAGGATACGGGTGAAACCGGTAAAGCCGTTGTTGCCGCCAAAGCCGGTCTCGTTGCGAAAGAACAGCAGCATGCCGGCGAAGGTCAGAGCCTGGGTCATGATCGAGAAGTACACGCCCTTGATCCGCGAGCGGAAGGCGAAGAAGCCGAACACCAGGGCCAGCAAGCCGGGGGCCAGGACCACCAGACACAGCGCCCAGAGGAAGTTCGAGGTGCCGTACCAGTACCAGGGCAGCTCGGTCCAGGCCAGGAAGCTCATGAACGCCGGCAGGCCATCGCCTGCGGCTTCGCGCGACAGGTACATGCCCATGGCGTAACCGCCGAGGGCGAAGAACAGGCCGTGGCCGAGCGACAGCAGGCCGGCATAGCCCCAGACCAGATCGAGCGCCAGCGCGACTATGCAGTAGCAGAGGATCTTGCCGACCAGGGTCAGGGTATAGGCCGAAACGTGCAGGACGTTATCCGCCGGCAGCAGGTGCAGCAGCGGCAGGGCGATCAGCACGGCGAGCACCAAGGCGCCGACGCCGAGGGTGACTTTCGGGCCGGCTTTCTGCGCAACGGTGATGGCGAGTGGCTGATTCATGCGCGGCCGTCCTGGTGCGGGTCGATGGCGGAGGTGCCGGTTGTGGCGGGTGTCACCCGGCCTATGGTCGAGGGATAACGGTCGGCAAGCTTCAATCGATCACCCTTCCTTTCAGTGCGAACAGTCCCTGCGGGCGCTTCTGGATAAACAGAATGATCAGCCCGAGGATGAGGATCTTGCCCAGCACGGCACCGATCTGCGGTTCGAGAATCTTGTTGGCGATGCCCAGGCCGAAGGCCGCCATCACGCTGCCGGCCAGCTGACCGACGCCGCCGAGGACCACCACCAGGAAGGAGTCGATGATGTAGCTCTGGCCCAGGTCCGGGCCGACGTTGCCGATCTGACTCAGGGCCACGCCGCCGAGCCCGGCGATGCCCGAGCCGAGGCCGAAGGCGAGCATGTCCACCCGTCCGGTCGGCACGCCGCAGCAGGCCGCCATGGCGCGGTTCTGCGTCACCGCACGGACGTTGAGGCCCAGGCGGGTCTTGTTCAGCAGCAGCCAGGTCAGCACCACCACGCACAGGGCGAAGCCGATGATGACGATGCGGTTGTACGGCAGCACCAGGTTCGGTAGCACCTGGACGCCGCCGGACAGCCAGTAGGGGTTGGCCACTTCGACGTTCTGCGCGCCGAACAGCAGCCGTACCAGCTGGATCAGGATCAGGCTGATGCCCCAGGTTGCCAGCAGGGTTTCCAGTGGCCGGCCGTAGAGGTGGCGAATCACCGTGCGCTCCAGGGCCATGCCGATGGCGGCAGTGACGAAGAAGGCCACCGGCAGCGCCACCAATGGGTAAAGGGCGATGGCTTCCGGGGCGAAACGCTGGAACAGCAGCTGCACCATGTAGGTGGCGTAGGCGCCGAGCATCAGCATCTCGCCGTGGGCCATGTTGATCACCCCGAGCAGGCCGAAGGTGATGGCCAGGCCGAGGGCGGCGAGCAGCAGGATCGAGCCGAGCGACAGGCCGCTGAAGGCCTGGCCGAGCAACTCGCCGATCAGCAGCTTGCGCTTGACCTGGGCCAGGCCGGTCTGCGCGGCGGTGCGCACCCCGGCATCGTCCTCCACTGCCGGATCGAGCAGGGTTTCCAGGCGGGTCCGCGCCAGCGGATCACCGGTTTCCCCGAGGAGGCGCACGGCCGCCAGACGGATCGCCGGGTCGCGGTCGACCAGTTGCAGGTTGGCCAGGGCCAGGGTCAGGGCCGTGCGCACCTGAGCGTCGGTTTCGCTGGCGACGCGGGCATCGAGTAGGCCGAGTTGCGCCGGTTTGGCGCGCTTCTGCAGTTCCCGGGCGGCGGCCAGGCGTAGCGCCGGCTCTTCGGCGAGCAGTTGATGGCTGGCCATGGCGGTGCCAATCAAGCCGCGCAGGCGGTTGTTCAGGCGCAGTTTGCGCGGCGCTTCGGCGGGGGCAAACTCACCCTCGGCGGACTGATAAAGGCCATTCACTTCGATAAACGGATTTTTCCCGCTGTCGGCGGCCAGGCGGCCTTGTTGCAGGGCTTCGAGCAGCGGCAGGCGCGCGGCGTCGGGGGCGGCTGACCAGCTTTCCAGCAGTTTTGCCTGCTTGGACGGGCTGGCCGCGACGAAGTCGCTGGCATCGCCGGCATGGCCGGTGAGCGGCAGCAACAAGGTCAGCAATAGGAACAAACGGTACAAGGCAGTGGGCATATCAAGAACCCTTGGGACCACAGCGCAAGCCCCCTCGCCGCAGCGGCCAAGGGGACGCTCAGCGCAGTCTGGATGCAATCCGCGAATCGCTTCTGGCGAATTGCATCTGGACTACGGCATCGCTCAGTTCGACTTCACCGCGTAATCCGGCTTCTTGTCGTTGCCCTCGATGTACGGGCTCCAGGGCTGGGCGCGCAGCGGCCCTTCGGTCTGCCAGACCACCTCGAACTGGCCGTCTTCCTGGACCTCGCCGATCATCACTGGCTTGTGCAGGTGGTGGTTGGTCGCGTCCATGGTCAGGGTGTAGCCGCTCGGCGCGGCGAAGGTCTGCCCGGCCATGGCGTCACGCACCTTGTCGACGTCGGTGCTGCCGGCCTTCTCGACCGCCTGGGCCCACATGTTGATGCCGACGTAGGTGGCTTCCATCGGGTCGTTGGTCACCGCCTTGTCCGCGCCCGGCAGATTCTTGGCCTTGGCGTAGGCCTTCCACTTGGCGACGAACGCGCTGTTGACCGGGTTTTCCACCGACTGGAAGTAGTTCCAGGCAGCCAGTTGGCCGACCAGTGGTTTGGTGTCGATGCCGCGCAGTTCTTCCTCGCCGACCGAGAAGGCCACCACCGGGATGTCGGTGGCTTCGATGCCCTGGTTGGCCAGTTCCTTGTAGAAGGGCACGTTGGAGTCGCCGTTGACGGTGGAGATCACCGCGGTCTTGCCGCCGGCGGAGAACTTCTTGATGTTGGCGACGATGGTCTGGTAATCGCTATGGCCGAACGGGGTGTAGACCTCTTGGATGTCCTTGTCGGCCACGCCCTTGCTGTGCAGGAAGGCGCGCAGGATCTTGTTGGTGGTGCGCGGGTAGACGTAGTCGGTGCCAAGCAGGAAGTAGCGCTTGGCGGCGCCGCCGTCTTCGCTCATCAGGTACTCGACCGCGGGGATGGCCTGCTGATTGGGCGCCGCACCGGTGTAGAAGACGTTCGGCGACAGCTCTTCACCTTCGTACTGCACCGGGTAGAACAGCAGGCCGTTGAGCTCTTCGTAGACCGGCAATACCGATTTGCGCGACACCGAGGTCCAGCAGCCGAAGGTCACGTCGACCTTGTCCTGGCTCAGCAGTTGCCGAGCCCGTTCGGCGAACAGCGGCCAGTTGGAGGCGGGGTCGACCACCACGGGTTCGAGTTGCTTGCCGAGCACGCCGCCCTTGGCGTTGATCTCGTCGATGGTCATCAGCGCCATGTCTTTCAACGAGGTCTCGGAAATAGCCATGGTGCCGGACAACGAGTGGAGGATGCCGACCTTGATGGTTTCGGCCGCCTGCACGGTGAACGGGAACAAGCCGCTGAGCAGCAGGGCGCTGGCAGCGAGGGTGGATTTCAGCAGAGGACGACGCTTCATTGTTATGGCTCCATGCGCAGCGAATGGGTGGGACCAAGAGGGTCGCCAGTCTAATGGCAGCATCCGTGCCAACGCTCGCAAAGCCTTGTCGCATAAGGGTTGGAGAAATTATCAGGGTTTTTTATATGGATCAGAATGCGCAGCTTTGGTGCGTGCGCAGGGCGTGGAACGGGCTGCCAGGCCACTGCGCACCGATTCAGAGCGCCAGGTAGTTCTTCACCCCGGTGAAGATGATTTGCGCGGCCAGGGCGCAGACGAACAGGCCCATCAGCCGACTGACGATCTGCAGGCCCTGATCGCCGAGCAGGCGTTCGAACTGGTTGGATAGGTACAGCACCACGCCGACCGTCAGGCTGGCCAGGGCGATGCCGACTACTGCCAGGGCTTTGTCGCCCCAGGCAGGCTGGCTGGCGCCCATCAACAGCAGGGCACCGATGGTGCCGGGACCGACGGTCAGGGGGATGGTCAGCGGCACGATGGTCACGTCCTGCTGCACGTTGTCGCTTTGCACCGCCGACTTGCCCTGCGCCATGCCCAGCGCCGAGATAAACAACACGCTGCCGGCGCCGATGCGGAAGGCGTCGATGGTGATGCCGAACAGGGTGAAGATGTGCCTGCCGAACAGGTACAGCAGCAGGCTGGAAATCAGTACACCGAGCGCGACCTTCCAGGCCAGGCGCTTGCGCTCCTTGACCGTGTAGCCACGACTCAGGCCGATAAAGCAGGACAACACGAAGAATGGGCTGTAGAGCACCAGCAACTTCAGATACAGACTGAACAACTCGGACGCCATGGGGTGGGCTCGTCTCTTGGGTAAAGGGGGGCGTGGCCGGCACCGCCGGCGCCGCCTGCATGATCCGGGATTGTCGTCCCGATCACCAGTGCCCGCTGCGGCTATTGCGCGCACGCGCCAGGCCGCCGTTCGGCAGCGCAGGCGCGGCCGGGTAACGGTGTCGGCTATAAGTGTTGGATGAACCACTGTGGGCAACGGCTGCATGCCGGGAGCGGCGGATGGCACGTATCAGCTTCACCCCCAACCTGCAGCGTCACCTCGATGTAGCGCCGTGCGCGGTGATGGGCGACACAGTCGCTGGCGTGCTGGCCGAGGTGTTCGCGGTCAACCCGCGGTTGCGCAGTTACCTGCTGGACGACCAGGGCCAGCTGCGGCGGCATGTGGCGATCTTCGTCGATGCCGAGCGGATTGACGACCGCCGGCACCTGAGCGACAGGGTCGGCGCCGACAGCGAGGTCTATGTGGTGCAGGCGCTTACTGGCGGCTAGCCGTGCGGATTCAACCCAGGATCGGCAACGCCGGTGCTTTTTTCAGCGGCCTGCTGGAGGGCGGTCAAGATGGCGGATGTACTGTATGTGGCTTCGCGCAAGGGCCTGCTGACCTTCGCCCGTGCTGGCGGGGGCTGGCGCCTGGCGCGCACGGACTTTCTCGGTGAGCCGGTCAGCATGGTGCTGGTCGATCAGCGCGACGGTCATCTGTATGCGGCCCTGAATCTGGGGCATTTCGGCCCGAAACTATGGCGCTCGACGGATACCGGGCAGCATTGGCAGGAGGTCGCCGCACCGGCCTTTGCCGCCCGCGAGGCGGGCGAAGGGCCGTCGGTGACGATGATCTGGTCACTTGAACCTGGCGGCAGCGATCGCCCCGGCAGCCTGTGGGCCGGCACCCTGCCGGGTGCCCTGTTCCACTCGGCGGATCACGGCGACTCCTGGCAGTTGAACGAATCGCTGTGGCAGCGTCCGGAGCGGGCCAAGTGGTTCGGCGGTGGTTACGATCAGCCGGGTATCCACTCCATCTGCGTCGACCCGCGTGACAGTGCGCGGTTGCGCATCGCCGTGTCCTGTGGCGGGGTCTGGTGCAGCGACGACGAGGGCGTCAACTGGGTTTGTCGCACCCAGGGCATGCGCGCCGCCTATATGCCGGCGGAACTGGCGCAGACCCCGGAGATCCAGGATCCGCACCGCATGCTGGCGTGTCCGGCCGCGCCCGAGACCCTGTGGGTGCAGCACCATAACGGCATCTTCCGGTCCCGTGACGATGCCGTGCACTGGCAGGAGCTGCAAGACGTCGAACCCTCGAGCTTCGGCTTCGCGCTGGCGGTGCACCCCCGCGACCCGGAAACGGCCTGGTTCGTGCCGGCGGTGAAGGATGATTGCCGCATTCCGCTGGGCCAGCGTCTGCTGGTGACCCGCACCCGCGATGGCGGGCGCAGTTTTGCCAGCTTGAGTCGCGGCTTGCCGCAAACCGACTGCTTCGATCTGGTCTATCGCCATGCCCTGGTGGTGGACGAGAGCGGGCAGTGCCTGGCGATGGGCTCGACCACCGGTCATCTGTGGCTATCGGACGATCAAGGCGACAGCTGGCAGGTGCTGGCCGGTAACCTGCCGCCGATCCATGCCCTGCGTTTTGCCTGAAACGCCGCAGCCTGCAGCTGCGGGGGCCGCTGCCGGGTGGCTCAGGGCCGGGCTTCGTGTGGCTGGCGGGTCTCTCGCTGGGCGATCCAGTACTCGAGCAGTTCGCGCAATTGCGAGAGTTCCACCGGCTTGGCCATGTGGCCGTCCATGCCGGCCGCGCGTGCCCTTTCCTTGTGTTCGTTGAGGATGTGCGCGGTCAAGGCCACCACCGGTGTGCGCGGGCGCTGCTCGGCGGTTTCCCAGGCGCGCAGTTGTTCGGTGGCGGAGAAGCCATCGAGTACCGGCATCTCGCAGTCCATCAGCACCAGGTCATAGTGCTGCGCCTTCATCGCGCTGAGGGCTTCTGCGCCGTTGCTGGCGGTGTCCGGTTGCAGGTTGAGCTTGCCGAGCATGCCACGGATCACCTTGGTCGAGATGCTGTTGTCTTCGGCGACCAGGATGCGGAAATCGCTCGGCACATTCAGCGGGGCGCTGACCCGGGTTGGGCTGAACACCGGCGAACTGTCGTCGCCGCGCTGGGACAGTTCATCGGCCAGGGTGGTCTTCAGGGTATAGCCGGCCACCGGCTTGGCGAGGATGCGTTTGATCCCGGCGTTGCGCGCGATGATCTTGCTCGGCGCATTGCTGATGCCGGTGAGCATGATCAGCAGGATGTCGTGGTTGAGGCTGGGGTCCTCCTTGATCTTGGCCGCCAGCTGCATGCCGGTCATGCCGGGCATGTCCTGGTCGAGTAGCACCACGTCGAAGTATTCGCGCATGTGCGCCTTGGTGCGCAGCAGGGCCAGGGCTTCCTTGCCCGAGGGCACTGCACTGACCTGCAGGCCCCAGCCATTGCATTGCTGCACCAGGACCTTGCGACAGGTGTCGTTGTCATCCACCACCAGCAGGCGTGCGCCTTGCAGCGGGCCATCGAGGTCGGCCGTGGGTTGTTCGAGACGCTGGCTGTCCAGGGGCAGGGTCAGCCACAGGGTCGAACCCTGGGCACCGCCGCTCTGGATACCAAACTCACCGTGCATCAGGCGCACCAGCTGGCGGGCGATGATCAGGCCGAGGCGGCCGCCGAGTTTGGTCGCCGCGAGGAAATCCTTGCTGTGCAATTCGGTGTTGAGCAAGGCATCGCGCTCGCTGGCCTGCAGCGGGCGGCCGCTGTCCTGTACGGCGATGCGCAGGCGCGGTTGCTCGCCTGCGGTGTCGAGGGCCACGACCAGGAGAACTTCGCCTTCGTCGGTCTGCTTGAAGGCATTGTCGAGCAGGCTCAGCAAGGTCTGGCGCAACCGCGTCGGATCGCCGCTGATCACCCGTGGCACCTGTGGTTGCATGAAATTGATCAGTTCGACCTTCTGTTGCTCGGCCTTGGCGCGGAAGATGTCGAGGCAGTCCTCGATCAACGCATTGAGGTCGAACTGCACGTCGTCCAGCTCGATCTGCCCGGACTCGAGCTTGGATATGTCGAGGATCTCGTTGATCAGCGCCAGCAGTTCGTTGCCCGAGCTGTGGATGGTCTGCACGTAATCACGCTGCTTGGCCGACAGGGGGGTGCCGAGCAGTAACTCGGTCATGCCCAGTACGCCGTTCATCGGTGTGCGGATTTCGTGACTGATCTTGGCGAGGAAGTCGGCCTTGGCCTTGAGTTCGGCCGAGCTGGCAGCCAGTGCGGTGCGTTCGCTGAGGTTGGTGCGCTGAATTTGTCGTTGCCGCTCGGCGAGCGAGAGGCTGAGGAAGATGCCGCCGAGAGTGGCGATGCCGAAGACGGCGATCACCAGCCAGCCGGGGTTGAGCTGGTCGAGGCCGAACAGTACCGGGATGCAGGCGCCGAAGCCGAGGGCGAATACCAGCATGCCGACGACGATGAAGCGCGCGGGCTGGTAACCGCCGTACCAGAGCCTGCTGGCTACCAGCAAGACGCTCAAGGTGCTGAGTATGACCAGCAGGTAGATCAGCGTGCTGGACCAGAGCAGGCCGGTGCTGGCGATCACCAGTGCGACAGCGAGGATCAGCCCGGCATTACCCAGCAGCAGGTGTTTGAACCTGCCCGGCTGAGCCGGTGTTTGCCGCACGAAATCGAGACAGAAGGTCTGCAGGAAGAAGGCTGCCAGCAGCGCCGACAAGTCGGCAACCAGCGACTGGTTGTAGCTCTGGCTGGGCACCCAGACGGCGAAGAGGCCGAGGTTGGCCGCCGCACAGACCGCCAGGCTGAGGTGCAGGGCGCTCAGCCACAGGCAGCAGGCGGCGCGGCTGTAGAAAAACCGGATGAGGTTGTACAGGGTAAGCAGCAGCAGCCCGCCGAGCAGGCCGCCAAAGACATAGGCGGGTTTTTCCTGGGCCACCAGTCCTGCGTCGTCGATGGTCTTGAACCAGGCCATCAGCGGATGGTTCGAGGTCATGCGCACATAGGCTTCGCGCGGCTGGCCATCGTTCGGCAGCGCCATCAGGTAGGCCCGTGAGTCGAGCGGTCGCGAACGCATCGGCCTGGATTCGCCGGTCTGGACCTCGCGTTCGAGCCTGCCATCGCGCAACAGGTAATAGTCGAGGTACTGCACGCGCGGGGCGAAGATCCACAGCCAGTTCGGCTGCTGGTTGCGCGGCAGTACGACATGCAGCCAAACGGCCTGCTCGCTGGGGGGAAAGGTAAAGGCCTGTTGGCTGAGGGGCTGGAACTGCTGGTGGCGTGCCCGCACATCCTCCAGGGTCAGCGCGGCACTCGGGTCGAGCAGATACGACCAGTTATCGGGCTGATAGCCAACTGCGTCTGGTTGGTTCTCGGCCATGGCTGTCGGCAACAGACAGGCCATGAGCAAACCGACGAGTAGTCCTGTGGCAATCCTGAGCCCGCGCACGCTGCATTCCCTTTGAATGATAGGTAGCCAGATTATAACCAAGCCGTTGTTTAGCGGAATATGGCCAGGAAGGCCAGTGCAGACGCGGTGAAAGCGACCACTGGCACGGCGGCGCCACCTGCGTTGTGGCGCTTTCGATGCCTGGTGTTGATGCTCTTGGCGGTGGCGACACGACCCTCATGGCAGTGGGTCGTGCGATGTTCCTGCTGACTGGCCGCCGAGGCTGAGCGGGTGACCGTCGTTTATGCCTCGCCGCGTTCGCGGGCAATCGCGCGGTAACCGATGTCCCGGCGGTAGAAACAGCCATTCCAGCGAATCTTCTGTGCCAGGCGATAGGCCTGCTGCTGGGCATCGGCCACGCTGGCGCCAATGGCCGTGGCGCAGAGTACCCGGCCGCCGGCGGTGACCACCTGACCGTCTTTCAGTGCGGTACCGGCATGGAACACCTTGCCTTCCAGCGCGGCCGCATCGGCCAGACCTTCGATGACGTCACCCTTGGCGTAATCGCCCGGGTAGCCACCGGCAGCCAGGACCACGCCGACCGTCGGGCGCGGATCCCAGCGCGCTTCGACCTTGTCCAGCGCCTGCGCCAGGGCGGCCTCGATCAGCAGCACCAATGAGGACTCCAGGCGCACCATGATCGGCTGGGTCTCCGGGTCGCCGAAGCGGCAGTTGAACTCGATGACCTTCGGCTTGCCGGCCTTGTCGATCATCAGCCCGGCGTAGAGGAAACCGGTATAGACGTTGCCTTCGCTGGCCATGCCGTTGACGGTGGGGTAGATCACCTCGTCCATCACCCGCTGGTGCACCTCGGCAGTGACCACCGGGGCCGGCGAGTAGGCGCCCATGCCGCCGGTATTCGGCCCGCTGTCGCCGTCGCCGACGCGCTTGTGATCCTGGCTGGTGGCCATCGGCAAGACATTCCTGCCGTCGACCATGACGATGAAGCTGGCTTCCTCGCCGTCGAGGAACTCCTCGATCACTACCCGTGAACCGGCCTCGCCGAAGGCATTGCCGGCGAGCATGTCGCGTACCGCGTCTTCGGCTTCGCCCAGGGTCATGGCGACGATCACGCCTTTGCCGGCGGCCAGGCCGTCGGCCTTGATCACGATAGGTGCGCCGACCTTTTGCAGGTAGGCCAGGGCCGGCTCGACTTCGGTGAAATTCTGGTAATCGGCGGTGGGGATCTGATGGCGGGCGAGGAAGTCCTTGGTGAAGGCTTTCGAGCCTTCCAGTTGGGCCGCGCCGGCCGTCGGGCCGAAGATGTCCAGTTTGCGTGTGCGGAACAGATCCACCACACCCGCCACCAGCGGCGCTTCCGGGCCGACGATGGTCAGTTGCACATTTTTCTCGGCGAAATCGGCCAGCTGCTGCAGATCCAGCACGTCGATGGCGACGTTCTCGCACTTGGCTTCAGTAGCGGTGCCGGCGTTACCCGGGGCGACGAAGACTTTGGCGACGCGCGGGTCTTGCGCGACTTTCCAGGCCAGCGCGTGCTCGCGCCCGCCGCTGCCGATGATCAGTACGTTCATGGTGATCTCCTGACCGTAGCCCGGATGAAATCCGTGGCTCTTGAGTGGGGTGTTCCCGGATTGCATCCGGGCTACGGGTGGTGGATAAGCGAAGCGTTATCCACCCTACGAAAACTGGCGACCCCTATCGAGGTCGCGATGAAGCCGGTAGATGCAAGGCGCCCAGGGTATCGCCAAGCGGAGTTGCCTAGTGGCAATGAGCATTGGCGGAACCCTGGGCAACGCCGCAGATGCCGGTTTCAGTGCGGCCGTCAGTGGCGGAAATGGCGCATCGAGGTGAACACCATGGCGATGCCCGCTTCGTCGGCGGCGGCGATCACTTCCGCATCGCGCATCGAGCCACCCGGCTGGATCACCGCGGTGATGCCATTGGCGGCGGCGTTATCCAGGCCGTCGCGGAACGGGAAGAAGGCATCGCTGGCCATGACCGAGCCGGCGACCTGCAGGCCGGCATGCTCGGCCTTGATCGCGGCGATCCGGGCGGAGTTGACGCGGCTCATCTGGCCGGCGCCGACGCCGATGGTCTGGCGGTTCTTGGCGTAGACGATGGCATTGGACTTGACGAACTTGGCCACTTTCCAGGCGAAGATCAGGTCGTGGACTTCCTGCTCGCTGGGGGCGCGCTGGGTGACGATCTTCAGGTCGGAGGCAGCGATCATGCCGATGTCGCGGCTCTGAACCAGCAGGCCGCCGTTGACCCGCTTGAAGTCCCAGCCCGCGCTGCGCTCGGCCGGCCATTCGCCGCACTCGAGCAGGCGCACGTTGGCCTTGGCGGCCACCACGTCGCGGGCCGCCTGGGAAATCTTCGGGGCGATGATCACTTCGACGAACTGGCGCTCGACGATGGCCTGGGCAGTGGCTGCATCCAGTTCGCGGTTGAAGGCGATGATGCCGCCGAAGGCCGATTCGGTGTCGGTGGCGTAGGCCAGTTCGTAAGCCTGACGGATGCCGCCTTGCTCGTCCAGGGCCACGGCCACGCCGCAGGGGTTGGCATGCTTGACGATGACGCAGGCCGGCTTGACGAAGCTCTTCACGCATTCGAGGGCGGCATCGGTGTCGGCGACGTTGTTGAACGACAGTTCCTTGCCCTGCAGCTGCACCGCGGTGGAGATGCTCGCTTCGCCTTTCTGCGCTTCCACGTAGAAGGCCGCGCTCTGGTGCGGGTTCTCGCCGTAGCGCATTTCCTGGGCCTTGACGAACTGGCTGTTGAAGGTGCGCGGGAAGGTGCCGCGGGCTTCAGTGCTCAGGGTCTCGGCGCGCTGGTCGATGGTGCCCAGGTAGTTGGCGATCATGCCGTCATAGGCGGCGGTATGCTCGAAGGCCTTGAGCGCCAGGTCGAAGCGCTGCGCATAGCTCAGGCCGCCGGCTTTCAGCGACTCGAGGATGCCGGCGTAGTCGCCAGCCGAGACCACGATGGCCACGTCCTTGTGGTTCTTCGCGGCGCTGCGGACCATGGTCGGGCCGCCGATGTCGATGTTCTCGATGGCGTCGGCCAGGTCACAACCGGGCTTGGCCACGGTGGCGGCGAACGGGTAGAGGTTGACCGCGACCAGGTCGATCGGCTTGATCCCGTGCTGCTCCATGACCGCGCCGTCGAGGGCGCGACGGCCGAGGATGCCGCCGTGGATCTTCGGGTGCAGGGTCTTCACCCGGCCGTCCATCATCTCCGGGAAACCGGTGTAGTCAGCGACTTCCACAGCGGCCACGCCGTTGTCCTTGAGCAGCTTGTAAGTGCCGCCAGTGGAGAGGATTTCCACATTGAGAGCCACGAGCTCACGGGCGAATTCAAGGATGCCGGTCTTGTCGGAAACGCTGATCAGCGCGCGGCGGACGGGGAGGCGGGTGGTCTGGTCGGTCATTGATCGGGTCCGGTGGCGTAATAAAATTGGTATGGAGCTGTGAGCCGCAGGCGGCAAGCTTCAAGAAAAAGCCGTGTGCCCGGTCTGCAGCTTCAGAGCAGGTCGTACTGCTTGAGCTTTTTGCGCAAGGTGCCGCGATTCAGGCCGAGCAGTTCGGAGGCCTTGGTCTGGTTGCCTTTGACGTAATTCATCACGGTTTCCAACAGTGGCGCTTCCACTTCGGTGAGCACCAGGTTGTAGACGTCGGTGACGTCCGCGCCCTCAAGGTGGGCAAAATAGTTGTGCAGGGCTTTCTCGACACTACCGCGCAGGGTTTGCCCTTCTTCGCTCGGCGTATTGAGGTGCTGTTTCAAGCTTGTACTGTCGCTCACGGGAGCCATTCCAGTTCCTAACGTCTCGTTCAACATCGTCATGCGGCCACCCCATCTCCATCATTATGCCGTTCGCCGAAGAACTGGCGAACGTTGGTGTACTGCGCGTCCGTACATTCCAGACGATTGAATCGGGCACGAAACTCCCTGGCGCCCGGCAGGGTTGCCAGGTACCAGCCGACATGCTTGCGGGCGATGCGCACCCCCATCACCTCGCCATAGAACAGGTGCAACTCGGCCATGTGCTCTAGCAGAATGCGTTCCACCTCGAACAGGCTCGGTGGCGCCAGCTTCTGGCCGGTGCGCAGGTAGTGCTCGACCTCGCGGAAAATCCACGGTCGGCCCTGAGCGGCGCGGCCAATCAACAGGCCGTCGGCACCCGTGGCGGTCAACACCGCCTTGGCCTTTTCCGGCGAATCGATGTCGCCATTGGCCAGCACCGGGATCGACACCGCCTGCTTGATCGCGGCGATGCTGTCGTATTCGGCCTCGCCGGTGTAGAGGTCGGCGCGGGTGCGGCCATGCACCGCCAATGCCACTATCCCGGCCTGCTCGGCAATCTTCGCCACGATGATGCCGTTCTTGTTCTGTCGGTCCCAGCCAGTGCGGATTTTCAGGGTCACCGGCACATCCACCGCAGCGACCACCGCCTGAAGAATCTCGCGTACCAGGCCCTCGTCCTTGAGCAGGGCGGAGCCGGCAGCCTTGTTGCAGACCTTCTTGGCCGGACAGCCCATGTTGATGTCGATGATCTGCGCGCCCAGTTCGACGTTGCGCTGAGCCGCCTCGGCAAGCAGCTGCGGGTCACCGCCGGCGATCTGCACCGAGCGTGGCTCGACATCGTCCTGATGGATCAGGCGCAGGCTCGACTTGCGGGTATTCCACAGGCGCACATCGCTGGTGACCATTTCCGATACCACCATGCCCGCGCCCATACGGTGGCAGAGCTGGCGAAACGGCCGGTCAGTGACTCCGGCCATGGGCGCGAGAATCAGCGAGTTGGGCAATGTATAGGGGCCGATGCATAACGCCGACATGGGGCTTCCCTGCTCAAGAGACGTACTGTTGAGACCAATAGGAGACTGCGAAAAAGGGTGGGAATCATACCCGCTCTGGATGACCGGATAAAGGCTGTTTTGAACAAATTCTGAACAGTTGCTGGCTTATAGCCATTGGATGGAATCGCGCCCGGGAAAGCCCGGCGAGTGCGCGGGATCAGCTGGGAACCACAGGGGGCTGGTGTTGCCTGGATGCTGGGGCGTGATGCTTGATGCCCCATTCTTTATTCCGGCGAGTGGAAGCTCAGGCTGTAGTTAACCGCCTGGGCGCCTGGGTCGAGAATATCCAGGGACACATGAATCGGTGTCTGCGGCGGCATTTCCAGCTGCCCGGCCAGTTCGCCGGCGAGGTATTCGCTGGGTTTGAAGCGACGACTGGCCAGTAAGCGACCATTGAGGTCGGCAAAACGCATTTCCAGCAAGGGAAAAGGCTGGGCGAAGGGCGCGCGGTTGTAGAGGATCGCATCGACAACCAGGGCGCCGCTGAACTCGGGGTGGCTGCGCACCACCAGGTTGCTGCTTTTGATCTGGTCGATATCGACCTTGGACGGCAAGGTACAACCGAAAACGGGACAGAACTGCTCGAACCAGGGGCGGTATTGATCCTGGCGTGCCAGTTCGTCGAAGTTGTAGTGGATGTGCTGGCCGATCAGGGCGGTCGCGGCCAGCAGGTTCAGCAGGCCCCAGCCGAACCAGCGCCCCCAAGGCTTGCGCGGCGGTTGCCAGTCATCCAGTTGCAGCGGTTCGTCGAGCAGTTCGAACAGGTGTTCGTCGCGCAGGCCGGGCTCGCTACGGGCCGATATTCTCTCGGACGGGTGCGGCGCGGCGGAGTCAGTCGGAGGCTGGTCCAGGGAGTCGAGGACGTCCGCGTCGATACGGGGTTCGTGGCGCGGGGGGCGCCGGCTTGGATCCTCCGGGGCGGGTTCCGGGCTGTCCGCGTCCAGGGCGCTGAGCGTGAGCGGGGATGGGGCGTATGCGGCGTCATCTGCCACTAGCGGCGTGCCTGACGACGCGGCCGTCGGCGGATCGTCCGCCGAGTCTTCGTGTGGGATGGCAGAGAAGCGCGGTGGCGCCTGCAGCGAGTCTTCGTGCAGGAGGGCCTCGGCCCAGGCTTCGTCATGGTTGCCGGTGTCCGCCGGGGGGCGGAAGGGCTCGGTATGCGCGGGTGCCTGGTTCAGCGCGAGGAACTGCTGCGCCAGCAACTGTTCCTGCTCTTCCAGCTTGGCCAGTTCTTCATCGAGATCGAGGCTGTCCAGATCCAGGTCATCGTGAATCCACAGGGTATCGCTGTCGCCCTTGTGCTGGGTAGCGGTCTGCTCGGGCATGGGCTGGGGCGCTGGCGCGGCGGCCGGGCGGGTCGCCGCAGGCACCGGGGGGGCTGTCTGCAGCGAGGCTCCGGGTAGCTGTCCCTGCTCGAGCAGTTGCTGCGCGGCATTGAATACGTGCAGGCAGGCTCCGCAGCGCACGGCGCCACGGGCTGCACCAAGCTGCACGAGGCTGACGCGAAAGCTGGTGTGGCAGTGGGGGCACTGGGTGACGAAACTTTCGGTCATGCGACGATCCGGCGGCCTGCGATTAGGTGAAGTAACGCGATTAGTCTAACGCAGGAGCCAGAACAAGCGGCAGTGCCTGGGCTAGCGACGAGTGCCGCTGATACGTACCCAACCCTCCTTCTCCGCGATTGGATCTAGCGCGAAGGCGTCAGCGTAGGCTGCGCGCACTTCTTCGGCTTGCTCGGCGAGAATCCCCGACAGGGCCAGGCGGCCGCCGGGCTTGGCCAGGCTGGTAATCTGCGCCGCCAGAGCCACCAGGGGGCCGGCGAGGATATTGGCCACCACCACGTCGGCCTGTTGCTGCGGCAGATCGGCGGGCAGGTAGAGCGGGAAGCGGGCCGGGTCAATGCCGTTGCGCCCGGCATTGTCGCGCGAAGCCTCCAGGGCTTGCGGGTCGATGTCGGTGCCAACTGCCTGGGGGGCGCCCAGCAGCAGGGCGGCGATGGCCAGGATGCCCGAGCCGCAGCCGAAATCCAGCACGTCGCAGTGGCTCAGATCCTGGCTGTCGAGCCATTCCAGGCACAGCGCGGTGGTTGGATGGGTGCCGGTGCCGAAGGCCAGACCCGGATCGAGCAGCAGGTTGACTGCGTCCGGTTCGGGCGCAGCGTGCCAGCTGGGCACTATCCACAGCCGCTGGCCGAAGCGCATGGGGTGGAAGTTGTCCATCCAGCTGCGTTCCCAATCCTGGTCGGCGATCACCTCGGCGTGATGTTCCGGTAGCTCGGCGCCAGTCAGCAGTTGCAGGTGGGCAAACACCGCATCGGCCAGGGTGTCGGCTTCGAACAGGGCGAGCAGGTGGGTGTGCGACCACAGTGGGGTGGTGCCCAGGTCCGGCTCGAAAATCGGCTGATCTTCGGCGTCCATGAAGGTTACCGATACGGCGCCGACTTCGAGCAGGGCGTCTTCGTAGGTTTCTGCCTGATCCGGGGTGATGGCGAGACGGACTTGTAACCAGGGCATGGGGAACCTCGTGAGCACTGTGGCGTGATGGTGCAATTGGCCGCGCAGCTTACTTGAAGCGGTGGCCCGGCTGCCACCGCCGCGCCGCGCAGATACGACAAGGGCCGCCCAATGGCAGCCCTTGTCGAGACTTCAAACATGAACCTGGGCGCTAGAGCGAGGCTGTTGATTACCCAGCATCGCAGTCGCGCTGCAGGTCATGGGGTCAGTGCTTGTCCATCCCCAGTTTCTTTTCCAGGTAATGGATATTCACGCCACCCTTGCAGAAGCCCTTGTCGCGCACCAGGTCGCGGTGCAGCGGCACGTTGGTCTTGATGCCGTCGACGACGATTTCGTCCAGCGCGTTGCGCATGCGGGCCAGGGCCTCGTCGCGGGTCGCGCCGTAAGTGATCAGCTTGCCGATCAGCGAGTCGTAGTGCGGTGGCACGGTGTAGCCGCTGTACAGGTGCGAGTCGACCCGCACGCCGTTGCCGCCAGGCGCATGGAAGTGCTTGACCTTGCCCGGGCAGGGCATGAAGTTGTCCGGGTCTTCGGCGTTGATCCGGCACTCCAGGGCGTGGCCGCGGATCACCACGTCTTCCTGGGTGAACGACAGCTTGTTGCCAGCGGCGATGCTGAGCATCTCCTTGACGATGTCGATGCCGGTGACCATTTCGCTGACCGGGTGCTCGACCTGGACGCGGGTGTTCATCTCGATGAAGTAGAAGTTGCCGTCTTCATAGAGGAACTCGAAGGTACCCGCACCACGGTAGCCGATCTCGATGCAGGCATCGACGCAGCGCTTGAACACTTCGGCGCGGGACTGCTCGTTGATGAACGGGGCCGGCGCTTCTTCCAGCACCTTCTGGTGGCGGCGCTGCAGCGAGCAGTCGCGGTCACCCAGGTGGATGGCGTTGCCTTGGCCGTCGGAGAGCACCTGGACTTCCACGTGACGTGGGTTGCCGAGGAATTTTTCCAGATAGACCATCGGGTTGCCGAACACCGAGCCGGCTTCGCTGCGCGTCAGCTTGGCCGATTTGATCAGGTCTTCTTCCTTGTGCACCACGCGCATGCCGCGACCACCGCCGCCGCCAGCGGCCTTGATGATCACCGGATAACCGACTTCGCGGGCAATCGCCAGGGCGGTTTCCTCGTCTTCCGGCAGCGGGCCGTCGGAGCCGGGTACCACCGGCACGCCGGCGCGTTTCATGGCGTCCTTGGCCGAGACCTTGTCGCCCATCAGGCGAATGGTCGCAGCTGTTGGGCCGATGAAGGCAAAGCCGGAGTTTTCCACCTGTTCGGCGAAGTCGGCGTTTTCCGCGAGGAAGCCGTAGCCCGGGTGGATGGCGGTGGCGCCGGTGACTTCAGCGGCGCTGATGATCGCTGGAATATTCAGGTAGGACAGGGCGCCGGAGGCCGGGCCGATACACACCGATTCGTCGGCCAGGGCCAAATGCATCAGTTCGCGGTCAGCAGTGGAGTGCACCGCGACGGTCTTGATGCCCAGCTCTTTACAGGCGCGCAAGACGCGCAGGGCGATCTCGCCGCGGTTGGCGATCAGGACTTTTTCCAACATCGGAGGCTCTCCGCGGTTCAAACGATGGTGAACAGGGGCTGATCGTATTCCACCGGCTGGCCGTTCTCGCCCAGGATGGATTCGATGGTGCCACTGCTCTCGGCCTCGATGTGGTTCATCATCTTCATCGCTTCGACGATGCAGAGGATGTCGCCTTTCTTCACGCTCGTACCCACTTCAACGAAGTTGCCCGAGGTCGGCGAGGCGGCCCGGAAGAAGGTGCCGACCATTGGCGAGCGCACCACGGTGCCGTTCAGTTTGGCGGCAGCCGGTGCGGCGGCTTCGGCGGCGGCAACGGGAGCGGCAGGCGCTGCCGGTGCAGGCTGCGGGGCATACATGGGTTGCTGGGCGTAGGTCGGTTGCTTGCCGTGACGGCTGATGCGCACGGATTCTTCGCCTTCGCGAATTTCCAACTCGTCGATGCCGGATTCTTCCAGCAGTTCGATCAGTTTCTTGACTTTACGTATATCCATAGTGGCTCAACTCCCAGTGAGGTCAGGGCTGTTCAAGTTGTTCGAGTGCGGCCTCCAGGGCCAGTCGGTAACCGCTGGCGCCAAGACCGCAGATCACCCCTACGGCAACATCGGAAAAGTAGGAGTGATGGCGGAAAGCTTCGCGTTTGTGCACGTTGGACAGGTGTACTTCGATGAATGGGATGCTCACCGCCAGCAATGCGTCACGTAATGCGACGCTGGTATGAGTGAAAGCGGCGGGATTGATCAGGATAAAGTCGACACCTTCGCCTTTTGCGGCGTGAATGCGCTCGATCAGCTCGTACTCGGCATTGCTTTGCAGGTAGAGCAGATGATGGCCAGCCTCGCGGGCGCGCCGCTCCAGATCGAGGTTGATCTGATCCAGGGTGGTGGCGCCATAGACACCCGGTTCGCGGGTGCCAAGCAGATTCAGGTTGGGGCCGTGCAGCACCAGTAAGGTGGCCATGATCCGGTGATCCTTGTTGTTTGCACTGGCGGACTATGCCGGAGACGGCGCAGGGCTGTCCAGTTCCCGGCAATAGTCGACACGATGGCGGTAGTTTGCGTCATTCATATGACCATGAGCGCTAGAATCGTTCGCTGGCCCGGTTGAGGCGAGTGGCGAAGTCGGCCGCGTCGATTTCACCGACCACCCGCAAATCCTGCCATTCGTCGCCTTTGGCATCGAACAACAGGATTGCCGGGGGGCCAAACAGTTGGTAACGATCGAGCAGGGCGCGTTGGGCCGGGTTGCTCTCGGTGATGTCGAAGCGCACCAGGCGGTAGGCGCCGAGCTGGCTGGCGACTGCTGTGGCATTCAGCACTTCGCGCTCGATCACCTTGCAGCTGATGCACCAGTCGGCGTACCAGTCGAGCAGCAGAGGCTTGCCGGCGCGCTGCGCGGCGGCGAAGGCCGCATCCAGCTCGGCCGGGTTGCTGATGGTCTGCCAGCTGTCCGATTCCACGTGCTCACCTACGCTGCCGGCCAGCGGCATGCGTCCGAGCGGGCGCAAGGGGTCGTTCTGACCTTGCAGGGCACCGGTCCAGGCGGCCAGGGCATAGACCAGCAGCATCAGGCCGGCCAGCTGGCTGAGTTTCTGCTTGTGGGTTTTCGGACCGAGTTCCAGGGCGCCGAGAAACAGCGCTACGCCACCGGCGAGCAGGCCCCACAAGGCCAGCGTCAGCTGGGCCGGCAGTACCCGTTCGAGCAACCATACGGCGACCGCCAGTAGCAGTACGCCGAAGGCATTGCGCACGCCAATCATCCAGGTGCCCGACTTCGGCAGCAGGGCGCCACCACCGGTGGCGAACAGCACCAGTGGCGCACCCATGCCCAGGCCCAGGGCGAACAGTTTCAAGCCACCGCCCAACGCGTCGCCGCTGGCGCTGATGTAGAGCAGGGCGCCAGCCAGGGGGGCCGAGACGCAGGGCGATACCAGCAGGCTGGAGAGTACGCCGAGCAAGGCGGCGTTGGTGTAAGAACCGCCACGGGTCTTGCCGGCCAGGCGGTCCAGCGGTTCGCTGAAACGGCGCGGCAGGCGCAGTTCGTAGACGCCGAACATGGCCAGGGCGAACAAGGCGAAGAAGGCGGCGAAGGGCACCAGAATCCACGCCGATTGCAGGCGCGCCTGCAGGTTGAGGCCGGCACCGAATACCCCCATCAGGGCGCCGAGCACGGCGAAGCAGAGGGCCATCGGCAGCACATAGGCCAGCGACAGGCTGAAGCTGCGCAGTCCGCCCACCTGGCCACGCAGCACCACGCCGGAGAGGATCGGCAGCATCGGCAAGACGCACGGGGTAAAGGTCAGGCCCAGTCCCGCAAGGAAGAACAGCGCCAGGTCGCTCCAGCGCCAGCTGTTGTTTGCAGCGTTCGGGGTGGGCGGTGTGATGCTGGGGGTGGCCAGGCCGCCGGCGATCTGCAGCTGTTCGGTTTCCGGTGGGTAACACAAGCCCTTGTCGGCGCAGCCCTGGTAGCTGACGCTGAGGTTGAGCGGGCGGTTGTCCGGATTATCCAGTGGCAACTCGACATCCAGCACGCCGTAGTACACCTCGACATCGCCGAAGTAGTCGTCGACCTTGGCCTTGCCAGCCGGCAATTGCGCAGCGCCCAGGGCGATGTCGGTCGGCTCGCTGCTGAATTGGAACCGGTGTCGGTAGAGGTAGTAGCCCTCGGCGGCGACGAAGCGCAGTTTGATCGACTCGGTCGAGCTGTCGATCAGGCTGAGCTTGAATGCCTCGCGCACCGGGAGGAAATCCTCGCTGTTGTTCAGCGGCGCACCCAGTGGTGCCGGGGCGGGACGGCTGTCGAACAGGCCGGCGCCAGCGGGCAGGGCGACCAGCAGCAGGATCAGGTAGAGCAAGCGGCGCATGGCGGTCTCGCAGGTTGGACGTGAGCGCATCATAACCAAGCTGGCGACCTAGCGGCAGGTCCAGGCTGTAAGCGGTCTTGTCGGACGCCTCAATGACCGCTAATCACGCCTGTCTGACGCGCCTGCGACAGATGGCCGCGGCCAGTCTGTCCGGCGCCTTGCCGGCTCGGTTACAGGCGAAACGCCTGCACCGCCGTGTGCAGTTGGCCACCCACCTGCAGCAGCCGATCGCCTTGCTGGCGGCCTTCGCCGATGCGTACCAGGTTGTCACCACCGAGCTGGTGGATGCGCTCGCTGTGGCCGCGGATCTCGCTGACCGCGCCGCTCTGCTGGGCGGTGGCGTCGGCGATGCGCTCGGCCATGCTGGCAATGGTGCGAATCGCCGCGATGATTTCGTCCAGCGCGCCATCGGCCGCCTCGGCCTGGCCGGCGCTGGCCTGGGCGTGTTCGACCTGGGTGCGCATGGCACTGACGGATTGTCGCGCGGCCTGCTGCAGGCGGCCGATCAGTTCCTGGATTTCCGCGGTGGCGCCGCTGGTGCGCTGCGACAGTGAGCGGACCTCGTCGGCGACCACGGCGAATCCACGGCCCGCCTCGCCGGCGCGGGCCGCTTCGATGGCGGCGTTGAGGGCCAGCAGGTTGGTTTGCTCGGCGATGCCGCGGATCACCGTCAGTACATTGCCGATGGTGGCGGTTTCCTCGGCCAGGCGTTCGATGGCCTGGGCGTTGCCCTGCACTTCGCCGACCAGCGCATGCAGCCCGCTGAGGCTCTGGCCGATCACCTGCTGGCCCTGTTCCAGGGCGCGGTCGGCGTCGCGGCTGGCATCGGCGGCCTGGCTGGCATCGCCGGCGACTTGCTGGATGGTTGCCTCCAGATCGCCGAGGGCATCGCGAATCTGTGCGGTATCGCCGGCCTGGCGTTCGGCGCCGGCATGCAGGCCGCCGCTGAGATCGGCCAGGGTGCGGCTGGAGCCGGCAACCTGTTCGGCATGCAGGCGGATGCTGCCAACCAGTTCGACCAGGTAGGCGCGCAGGCGATTCAGCGATGCCTCGATGTCGCACAGTTCGCGGGTGCGTGAGCCGAGCCTGATGTCCTCGGCGAAATCGCCCTGGGCCCAGGCCGACAGGGCCGGGACCAGGTGGTTGAGAACCTTGGTCAGGCGCCGTTGAATGGTATCGATGACCAGGGCGATCAGCAGGATCAGGCCGATCATCAGGCCCTGGAGCAGGCGCACTTCGGCCTGAATCCGGCCGTGTTCGGCGCGCACGGCCGGCTCCAGGGTGGCGAGGGCCTGTTGCACGCTGTCGACCTGGCTGCGGGTGGCGCTGGCCAGGGCGGTGCGTTGTTCGATCAGGCTGCGGGTGCGCTGCAGTTCGCTCGGGTAGCGGCTGATCAGGCTGGCCAGGTCGCGCTTGAGGGCGATGCCGCGGTCTTCTGCTGGCGTGCTGTCGCTGTCGCCGGCCAGGCCCAGCAGGGCGGAAAAGGCATCGCTGCCGGAACTGCGCTCATCGGCCACGCCGAGCAAGGGCAGGGCATCCAGGGCCTGGGCCTGCAGGCCGAGTGCGGCCAGTTCGCGTTCGACGTCGCTGGCCAGTTCGCTGCGTCCACTGCTGACCAGCTTGTCGCGGGCGTGGGCCAGGCGGGTCAGCAGCTGGGCCGCGACAAACAATGGCCGCCGGTATGGGCTCGCCGCAGAGCTGGTGGCGCTGTCGGCATACTGCGCCAGTTGTTCCAGGGCGCTGGCCATCTCGCGCTCGGCCTGCACCAGCAAACCCTGAGGGTCGCCCGCCAGCTTGCCGGCAGCGAGTAGCTGGTTGGCGCTGAAACTTTGCAGTTCGGCCAGGCTGGGGCGCACTTCCTCGGCCAGTTGTGGCGGCAGCTCGGCAATGGCGGGAGCCAGGTCTGCCAAGGCCTGGAGCGCCGCGCTGTGCTGCAGGGCATCACCGCTGCGGAGGTAGCCGAGGATGTTGCGCGCCGCCTCCCGCTGGAATTGTTGGGACAGGCTCAGGTAACGCTCCATCAGCAGGTAGGGGCGCTCCAGGGCGCGCTGCGACCACCAGAGGGTGGCGGCCAGCGCCACGCAGACGGTGACCAGCAACAGGGTATTGAGGTTGGTAAGTGATTTCAGGCGCATGGGACTCGACCGCAGACGGAAGGGTGCTGGCGTGTGCCCGATGACCTCTGGGCACAACCGCTATGCTGCTGAAGTTATTGCGTTTTCATGACAGGGTTGTGACGGTGAGGGTGGGGCGGGGTTTATTTGGTAATGATCCGGAGAGGTGTTGTCCGGAGCCGAAGCACGGCGCAGTCGGCCGCCCCGTCTTCGCCGCCGCGCTGTCGCGCAGCAAGCTGGAGACAATCGCGTGTGCCGTCTTGGGGGCACTTGTTGGAGGGGCCGGGCGGCGCTCCGCTTTAGCCGTGAAGCTGCGCTGTGCAGGCTTTCGCGGCTAAAGCCCCTCCCGCACCAACGTAATAACCGAAAAAAATCAATGACATGCGGGTTGTTTGATAAGGGCCAAGGAGGGCGCCAGGTCCGTGCTGTGGCTCCTGCACAAAGGCTGGGTTGGCCCAGCCTCAGTCAGCGCTGAACACCTCGACCCGGTTGCGTCCACCGTGCTTGGCCGCGTAGAGCGCCTCGTCAGCCTGCTGGGTCAGGGTTTGGCTACTGGTCTCGCCGTGCAGTTGGGCAATGCCGCAACTGAAGGTGCAGGTCAGGTCGAGCGGTTGCGCCGGGTAGATTATCTCGGCAAAGCGCTTGCGGATCTCGTCAAGCACCAGCTGGGCCGCCCTGGCGTCGGTATTGGGCATGACCACGGCGAACTCTTCGCCGCCATAGCGGCCGATGTGGTCACTCTTGCGCAGGCGCTGCTTGAGGAACAGCGCCAGGCTCTTGATTACCCGGTCACCCATGGGGTGGCCATAGTTGTCGTTGACCTTCTTGAAGAAGTCGATATCGAGCATGGCGAAGCTCAGCGGCTGCTGGTCACGCTGGGCGCGGAAGCGCGTATCTTCGAGCAATTGCAGGGTGTGGGTGTGGTTGTACAGGCCGGTGAGGCTGTCGCGCACCATGCGCGCCTTGAGGTTGCGCGCGCGGGCGGCGCGGTTGCGCACGGTGGCGATCAGGTGGCGCGGCTTGATCGGCTTGGTGAGGAAGTCGTCGCCGCCCTCGCTCATGGCGTCGAGCTGCTTGTCGAGGTCGTCTTCGGCAGACAGGTAGATGATCGGCACGCTGACGTAGCGGTCGTTGTGGCGGATTACCTTGGCCAGTTCGGTGCCGTTGCAGTCCGGCATGTACATGTCGAGGATGATCAGGTCTGGCTGGAATTCGGCCAGCCCGGCCATGGTCTGGATCGGCTCGATCAGGGTCCGGGTGATGATTCCGGCGCTGTTGAGCGCCCGTTCGGTATAGGTGGCCTGGGCGCGCGAATCATCGACGATCAGCACCTTGTAGGGTTCGTACTGCGCCACATGGGCGAGCACTTCGATGCGTTCAAGCAGGCTGGAGGCGTCCAGGGTGCCGGTGAAAAATTCCTGGCCGCCGGCGCGCACCGCCGCCAGGCGGGCCGACATGTCGGTATCCAGGTGGCTGTAGAACAGCAGGGGGATCTTTTCTTCCAGGTCTTGCTGCACCGCCTGGACCAACTGCAAGCCGGCGCCTGGGCCGGAGAAGTCCACATCCATGAGGATCGCGGCTGGGTGGCGTTCGAGCATCGCCGAGCGGAAGGCATTGGCAGTGTCCAGCGCTTGCGCGGTCATGCCGAAGTACTCGAGTTGCTGCGCCAGGTGCTCGGCCCGCTCAGGGTGTTGCAGGGCCAGGTACACCGGTTTGCGTAGCGGCGGCAGCGTGGTCTGCTCGAAGTTGTCGCCGCGGCGCAGTCCGGTCCGCGACAGGCGCTGCATGAGCTGGTTGAGCTGACCGATCAGGTCGCTGTTGAGGCGACCGCGATTGTCTGCGACCGCCTGCAGGCAATGGCCGATGTCTTGCGCCAACTGACGGTGCTCGGCCTGCTCGAAGCGCTCGGCATAGCGCTGCAGTAACAGGGTGGCATTGCATAGCTCATGCATGCCGCGCTCGTTCCACTCGTTGCGCTGCAGGCGTTGCCAGACTTCCAGTATCTGTCGTGCCTGGTGGATCACGCGCTGGGCAAAGTGCTGCTTGAGTCGGTCGAGACTGGGGTCTTCGTGCTCGGTCATGGCCCGGATTCCGGTGGAGGGCGGAAGAAGCGGTCTTCCGTGGTGGCCCCATGCTATCACTGCTGGTTTGCCCGGCAGTACCGCCGATCTACCAGCGTGAGCCTTCGGTCACATTGACCGTCACGCGGATCGGGAGTTTCAGCGTCGGCAAGATTACGGCTCAACGCTGCGCATCGGCCTACGCTTCATTTATAGTGCAAGGCTGTTGCGCAACCTTGGGTCAAGCAACCTGTCAGACTTAGGACTGCCCCACTGCGGCAAAGCCGGGTTTGGTCAATTTCTGCGCGCTTTTCGTTAAATAGAGCGACTATTCGTGGGCGGCCTCCCGCCTCAAAGCGCGCAAAAACTGCCTCAGACCGAGAGGTCGAACCCCGGACTTTCCCTCGCGGCGGACGCTAAAGTCAGTCAAGCTGCCTGGGTTGTGCTCGAACAGCCAAATGCGTAGATAAAGGACATTGCCATGCTGGACTGGAAAAAACGCGCTGCAGGCGCGCGCGACAGCGTCGATGACTCTGTGGATAACGTGCGCAGTTACCTGGGAGGTGGCTGGCTCAGCCGGATGCTGGGCGGCTTGCTCGGCCTCTACCTGTTGCTGGCGCTGGTGGTTGGCTGGTACTGGAGCCAGGAGCCGGAGCAATTTTCGGTGCAGCAGTACGCCCAGGCCGCGGCGCAAGGCGCGCAGCAGCAGATGGTCAATGGCTATACCACGGCGGTCACCCTGAAGCATGTCGCCAGCACCTTGCTGGATAAGCCGGGCGGCTACCTGTCCAACGACCTCGCCCCGCCGGGGCTGTGGCTGGACAATATGCCGAGCTGGGAATTTGGGGTGCTGGTGCAGGTGCGTGACATGGCACGTGCCCTGCGCAAGGACTTCACCCGCTCACAGTCGCAGTCCACCGAAGATCCGGACCTGGCCAAGGCCGAGCCGCGCTTCCACTTCGACAACAAGAGTTGGGCGCTGCCGGCATCCGAGGCGGAGTATCAAGAAGCGATCAAGTCACTCGATCGCTATTTGGCGCGGCTGGGCGATCCAAGCCAGTCCAGCGCCCAGTTCTACTCGCGTGCCGATAACCTCAACGCCTGGCTGGGCGATGCCGCGACTCGTCTGGGGTCGCTGTCGCAGCGCTTGTCGGCCAGCGTCGGTCAGATCCGCCTGAACACCGACACCGATCTGAAAGACGTGGTCGACGGCCAGGCGGTGCATGTCAACGAGGGCACCTATGAGACGCCGTGGATGCAGATCGACAACGTCTTCTACGAAGCCCGCGGCCAGGCCTGGGCCCTGTCGCATCTGCTGCGCGCCATCGAAGTGGATTTCGCCGATGTCCTGGTGAAGAAGAACGCCACCGTCAGCCTGCGCCAGATCATCCGTGAGCTGGAGGCCGCACAGGAAACCCTGTGGAGTCCGATGGTCCTCAATGGCAGTGGCTATGGTCTGCTGGCCAACCATTCGCTGGTCATGGCCAACTATATTTCGCGTGCCAACGCCGGGCTCATCGATCTGCGTCAACTGCTGTCGCAGGGCTAGGCAATGGTTATTTCCGCCGCCGAGATGGCGCACCGCGCCGCCTCCGATGCCGAGCTGATCGCCTGGGTCGACGAGCAGGATCAGCCGCTGGGTGGTGTGTTGCGCGCGGAGTTGCGCGAGCGCCGCCTGCTCGGCCGCGGCACCTACATCCTGTTGTTCAACTCGGCCGGTGAGCTGTGCGTGCACCGGCGCACCCTGAGCAAGGCGCTGTACCCGGGGTATTGGGATGTGGCCGCCGGTGGCATGGTGCTGGAGGGGGAGAGTTACGCCGAGTCGGCTGCTCGCGAGTTGGCCGAGGAGCTTGGCATCGAGGACGTGGTGCTGGTCGAGCATGCGCATTTCCTCTACGACGCAGCCGAAAGCCGCTTGTGGTGCCGGGCATACTCGGCGGTGTCCGATGCCCCGCTGGTGCTGCAACCGGAGGAAGTGCTGGAGGCGCGTTTCATGTCCATCGACGAGGCCTTGGCCGATACCCAGCGCAAGCCCTATTGCCCCGATTCGCTGGCCGCGCTCGAACGCTACCTGAGCGCTATCGGGTCGAAGGGTTAGCTAGTTGGCGGTTTCGTGCAGGCTGTCGCACGGCGTCGCCGATCCAGCGATCAATGGCGCAATTTGCCACTTAGCATCCGGGTTCTTTGCCGTTACACTGCGCGCCCTCCAAGCCCGAGCCGTCCAGCCCGGGTGCGCCGCCCCTGCCAGAGTGGGGCTTCGCGGTCGATGCATATCGGCCAGTCGCTATCCTGAGAACTGGTGAAAAAACTCCCGCCTACTGCGACCGCCTCCAGGCGCCCGCTGCTGGCGTTGCGCTACGCAGAAAACGGGGTCATTTAGCTCACTAAACTCCCCCATTTTCTGCATTGCGCGCCTTGCCGCGAACACCTGGAGACGCTCTCGCTACGGCGCTCGATTTTTTCACAAGCTCTGACCCACATGAGGACAAGCCGGTGGTCAAGAAAGCTTCGTCATTCGCCGCCCTCAGCGGCCTGGTGTATTCCACCGACAGCGGCCGGCATTGCCCGGACTGCAGTCAGCCGGTGGATGCCTGCACCTGCAAACACACCCTGATCCCTGCCGGTGACGGCATAGCCCGCGTGCGCCGCGAAACCAAAGGCCGTGGCGGCAAGACGGTGACCACCGTCAGTGGCGTGGCCCTGGCCGAAGAGCCATTGAAAGACTTGGCCAGCGTCCTGAAGAAACGCTGTGGTTGCGGCGGCTCGTTGAAGGATGGGGTGATCGAGATTCAGGGCGATCACGTCGAACTGTTGCTCGAAGAACTGTCCAAACGGGGCTTCAAGGCCAAGAAATCCGGCGGCTGATTCCAGCTCACCTCCACCTTCCGGTTGCAGGTGAGTCCGCTGCCGGGCATTGCGCGTTGTCAAATTTAATACCAGTCGTTGAGCCTGCCTGCGCGCAAAGCCCGCAGCAGTGGCTCAATGACTGCTAATCTGCTCTCGCCCTGACCGATTGGCTTCAGGGCTTTTTATCGCCAGCAAGGGAGACCTCGATGTCTGTACGACGCACACGCAAAGATGACGGCAGCCAGTGGACAGTAGCGGACAGCCGCAGCGTCTACGGCATTCGCCATTGGGGCGCGGGTTATTTCGCGATCAATGACCAGGGTCGCGTCGAGGTGCGTCCGAACGGTCCCGACAGCACGCCCTTCGACCTCTCGGCGCAGATCGATGAGTTGCGCCAGAGTGGTCTCAGCCTGCCGCTGCTGGTGCGTTTTCCGGACATCCTGCAGGACCGCGTGCGCCAGTTGACCGGTGCCTTCGACGCCAACATTGCGCGGCTGGACTACCAGAGCCGCTACACCGCGCTCTACCCGATCAAGGTCAACCAGCAGGAGGCGGTGATCGAGAACATCATCGCCACGCAGAACGTCTCCATCGGCCTGGAAGCCGGCTCCAAGCCCGAGCTGATGGCCGTGCTGGCCCTGGCGCCGAAGGGCGGCACCATCGTCTGCAATGGCTACAAGGATCGCGAGTTCATCAAGCTGGCGCTGATGGGGCAGAAACTCGGCCACAACGTGTTCATCGTCATCGAGAAAGAGTCCGAGGTGCAGTTGGTGATCGAGGAGGCGGCCGAACTCAAGGTCGCCCCGCAGATCGGCCTGCGCGTGCGCCTGTCCTCGCTGGCCTCCTCCAAGTGGGCCGACACCGGCGGCGAGAAGTCCAAGTTCGGTCTGTCGGCGGCGCAGCTGCTGTCGGTGGTCGAGCGTTTCCGCGCGGCAAAGCTGGATCAGGGCATCCGCCTGCTGCATTTCCACATGGGCTCGCAGATCGCCAACTTGGCCGATTACCAGCACGGCTTCAAGGAAGCCATCCGCTATTACGGCGAGCTGCGTGGTCTGGGGCTGCCGGTCGATCATATCGACGTCGGCGGCGGCCTGGGGGTCGACTACGACGGCACCCACTCGCGCAATGCCAGCTCGATCAACTACGACATGGACGACTACGCCGGCGTGGTGGTCGGCATGTTGAAAGAGTTCTGCGATGCCCAGGAACTGCCGCATCCGCACATCTTCTCCGAGAGCGGCCGCTCGCTGACCGCACACCACGCCATGCTGGTGGTGCAGGTCACCGACGTGGAGAAACACAACGACGCAGTGCCGGTGATCGAGGACAAGGCCAGCCTGCCGGAAACCGTGCAGTACCTGGTCGATCTGCTTGGCCCGACCGATATCGAGATGGTCACCGAGACCTACTGGCGCGCCACTCATTACATGAGCGATATCGCCAGCCAGTATGCCGATGGCAAGATCGGCCTGACCGATAAGGCCCTGGGCGAACAGTGCTATTTCGCCCTGTGCCGGCGCCTGTACAACTCGCTCAAGGCGCGCCAGCGCTCGCACCGTCAGGTGCTCGACGAGCTCAACGACAAGCTGGCGGACAAGTACATCTGCAACTTCTCGGTGTTCCAGAGCCTGCCCGACACCTGGGCCATCGGCCAGGTGCTGCCGATCCTGCCGCTCAACCGCCTGGACGAAGAACCCATGCGCCGTGCGGTATTGCAGGACCTGACCTGCGACTCAGATGGCAAGATCCGTCAGTACGTCGACGAGCAGAGCATCGAAACCAGCCTGCCGGTGCATGAAGTACGCGAGGGTGAGGATTATCTGCTGGGGATTTTCCTGGTCGGCGCCTACCAGGAGATTCTCGGCGACATGCACAACCTGTTCGGCGACACCGACTCGGTAAACATCTACCAGAACCCGGATGGCAGCGTGTACCACGCCGGGATCGAGACCCACGACACCATCGAGGACATGCTGCGCTACGTGCACCTGTCGCCGGAGGAGTTGATGACCCACTACCGCGACAAGGTGGCCAGCGCCAAGATCAGCCCCCGCGAGCGCACCCAGTTCCTCGACGCCTTGCGCCTGGGCCTGACCCGCTCGTCCTACCTGTCATCCTGAAGCGCAGCCCCCGAGCCGCGCAACTTTCGTAGCCCGGATGCAATCCGGGCTACGAAGCTGGTTCGGCGGCGCTTCACGGCGCTGGCAGGCTATTGCGGCGCTCCTCAGCGGCCGGTGTGCCGGCCCGCCCCTCCAATCTGGAGCAATCCGCGATCGGTAGCGTCACTCGCCGCGGGCCGTGCACCCTGGTGGCTCGGCGCGGCACAAAGCTGGCGGGTTGTCGCTGCGCTCCGAAGCCGCCCTGCGATCCGAACGGAACGCTGTCCGGGCGGCCCTATCCAATCACCCCGAAACCGCGCGCCATCAGGGTTGCCAGTAATGGCAGGACCAGCAGCAACAGCAACTCCAGGCGCATGGTCATGATCACCAGCGTGCCCAGGCGAGCGCTGACCTGCGGCACCTGCCCGGCCTGCAGGTCATTGCGCCAGTTGAGGAAGACCCAGGTCGGCAGGACCGACAGCAGGGCAATCAGGATGAACAGGCCGAGCTTGGCGTGGAACAGGCTGTTGTGCAGGTAGTAGGCCGGGCCTTTGCCATACCAGACCAGGCGCGCGGCGCCGCTGGCCAACACCAGGCCGGCCGACAGGGCATAGGCGATGTCGATGCGGATCAGGCTGTGCGCACGCGCCAGATCCAGCGGCAGTTTGAACAGCTGGTGCTCCAGGGTCAGCAGGGCAAACAGCAGGAAGATCGACAGGTAGTGCAGGTAGGCGGCTATGGCTTCGGCCATGGCGATTTCCCTCTGGTCAGTGATTCGCTGGGCAAGGTCGTTGACTCACGATTGCACTCGGCTCTGCGGCGTTTACACCGGCCTCGAATGAGAGCAGCAGGCCAGGCGCGCCAGCAATAGGTTGATTTACAGCTCATGCCCGGCGCTTTCGACGCGCTTCGCTCGCGCTGTGGTTCAGTAGCGACTGTTGCTCCGTCGCGCCAGCACGGTTTCGCCGGCCTGTCAGTCGCTGGCCAGCTCCACCCGATTGCGGCCGTTGGCTTTGGCCTGGTACAGCGCCCGGTCGGCGCGGGCCAGAGCGGCATCCGGCGTTTCGCCCGGCCTGGCCAGGGCGCCGCCGATGCTGAGGGTCAGGCTGAGCTGGACGCCGCCGGTAATGATCGGGGTCTTGTCGAGTTGGCTGCGCACGCGCTCGGCAATCTGCAGCAGTTCCTGCTGGTCATGCACCTGGGTCAGCACGACGAACTCTTCGCCACCGCTGCGCGACACCACATCCTGTGGACGCACGGCCGCGGCAATGCACCTGGCGCTTTCCCACAAGGCCTGATCGCCTGCGCCGTGGCCATGGGTGTCATTGACTGACTTGAAATGATCGAGGTCGCAGAACAGTAAGCCGAGCTGCAGGCCGCGTTCCTGCGCCAGGCGGAGTTCGCGCTGGAGAAAGTGTTCGAGGCCGGCGCGGTTCCACAGCTGGGTCAGCGGGTCGAGCATGGCCTTGCGTTGTTCGCGGCTGAGTGCCACCCGCAGTTGTGCCGTCTGCTGACTGACGCTGCGCAGCTTGAGGTAGCCTTCGACCAGGGTCGCCATGTCCCTGAGCAGGCGCAGTTGCCGTTCGTTCAGCTGTTTGGCTTGCGAGTGGATCAGGCACAGGGTGCCGAGCGCCTGGCCATTCTCGGCAAACAGCGGCTGGCCGGCGTAGAAGCGCAGAAACGGATGCCCGGTGACCAGCGGGTTGTCGGCGAAGCGCGGATCGGCGCTGGCGTCCTCGACGATAAAGTGTTCGCTGGCGAGGATCGCATGGCCGCAGAAAGACACGCTACGCGGCGTTTCCGCCACGTCCAGGCCCAGTCGCGCCTTGAACCATTGGCGTTCGTGGTCGATCAGGCTGACCAGCACGGTTTCCACCTCGAACAACTCGCGCACCACCCGCACCAGGGTGTCCAGATAAGGATCGGCGGGCGTGTCGAGCAGTTCCTGATCATCCAGCACCTGCTGGCGAAACTCTTCATTGCCGGATATCTCAGGGCTGAGCATGTGCAGCTCCTTGTGCTGGACGGAGGCCAAACCAGAGATCGGCGCGCGTCAGTTGGTAAGCATAGGTGCCCAGGCAGAGGCTGCGCAGCAGCATAAAGCCGAGGAAGGCCAGCCACAGGCCGTGATTGCCGAAGGCCTGCAGCAACCAGGCCAGCGGCAGGCTCAAGGCGACGGCCAGGAGCATGGCATTGCGCATCTCGCGGGCACGGGTGGCGCCGATGAACAGGCCATCGAGCAGGTAGCTCCCCACCGCCAGCAGTGGCAACAGCGCCAGGTAGGGCAGGTAGACGCGGGCCAGGGCGCGCACCGGGGCGATATCGGTTTGCAGGGCGATGAACCAGTGGCCAGCGAAGAGGAAGAACAGGGCGAAGCCGAGGCTGGCCAGCAGCGACCAGCCGCCCGCGACGATCAGGCTGCGGCGCAAGCTCTGGCGGTCGCGGGCGCCGAGGGCGTGGCCGCACAATGCCTCCACCGCGTGAGCGAGGCCGTCGAGGGCGTGGGCAGTGAGCAGCAGGCCATTGAGCAGCAAGGCATTGGCCGCTACCGTGGCGTCGCCCAAGCGGGAGCCCTGTACGGTGATCAGGAAGAACACCAGCTGCAGCGCCAGGGTGCGGATGAAAATATCGCGATTGACCGCCAGCAGCGGTCGCCAGTTCAGCCAGCGGCGCAGCGCCGGCCAGTCGATCTGCCCCGCATAGGCGCGCAAGGCTTGGCGCGCCAGGTACAGGCCGAGCAGCGCACCACTCCATTCGGCGATCACCGAGGCCCAGGCGGCGCCAGCCACGCCCCAATGCAAGCCGAGCACGAAGAGCAGGTCGAGGGCCACGTTGAGCAGGTTGGTGGTCAGCAGGATCGCCAGTGGCCCGCGGGCGTTCTGGGTGCCGAGCAGCCAGCCGATCAGGGCGTAGGTGGCCAGCGCCGCCGGCAGGCCGAGCAGGCGGATCTGGAAATAACTGCGGGCCAGGGCCTCCAGCTCCGCCGAGGGTTGCATCAGGCTCAGTGCGGCGGCACTGAACGGCAGCGCCAGCAGGATCAGGAGCATCGCCAGCAGCCCGCCGAGCAGCAGGCCTTGCAGCAACACCTGGCGCAACGCGCTGCCGTCTCCCCGGCCGGCGGCCTGGGCGGCGAAACCGGTGGTGCCCATGCGCAGAAAGCCCACGGCCCAGCTCAGCAGGGTATACAGGCTGCCACCGATCGCCACCGCCGCCAGTTGATGGGCATGGGGCAGGTGGCCGACCACCGCGCTGTCGACCAGCGCCACCAGCGGCACCGACAGGTTGGACAAAATCATCGGCGCAGCCAGGGCCCAGACCCGTTTGTGGGTGGGCGCGTGCTGCCAGGCATCGAGCAGTGCGGACATGGCGACTCCGGGAAAACGCCGATTATAGGCCCAGACCCTGGGGGTGGGTTCGATAGTGCTGTTTCGACTATGCCTGAGGCGCTATAGCAGCAAGCGTTTCTTGGTGGCGCCGTTGCCGGCATCCAGGCTGACTAGACTTGAAGCAGGCAATCAGCAATGACCGCCGACCCAGCGGTCGAGGAGGTGGATCATGCATATGGCACAAACCCTGGAGCGCAGCCTGCAGCGGGCACACTGCCAGTTCAAGCTGGTCGAGCACATGCCCTCGGCAACCAGCCTGGAGTCGGCGCGCAAGGCTGGGATTCCTCCTGCGCGAATGGCCAAGTCGGTGATTCTCGACGATCGTCGCGGACACTACCTGATGGCCGTATTACCGGCCAACCGGCAACTGGATCTGAGCAAGGTGCACAAGGGCTCGCGGCGCTGGCAGCTCAGTGGCGAGCAGGCGCTGGTGAGTTTGTTCAGGGATTGCGAGCGCGGTGCGATACCGGCGCTGGGCGAGGTCTATGGCCTGAAGATGCTGATCGATCCGATGCTGGTGCGCCAGCAGGACATCTACCTGGAAGCCGGGGATCACGAAAGCCTGGTGCACATGCCGGTCGACGAGTTCTTCAAGCTGGCGTCCAACGCCGAGGTGTGCGACCTCTGCGCCTGAGTTCGGGCATATGACCCGCTTGCCGCCCGGCACAGCGTCGGGGCGAAGGATGGTTGCGGCGGGCTAACTAACCGGCCGAGGTGCTCCGCGCCTCGGCCGGTTTGGCCACGGCTGTTGCTCAGGGGGGGGGGGCGTGGCCGCTAGCTAATCAGCCCACCGAGCAACCACAGACCGAAGAACAGCCAGATCAGCCCGGCAATGATCGACCGGCGCAAGAAAGCGCGCACGGCGGCGTAGAGCAACAACAAACCAATGATCAGCACCAGCATGCCCAGCAGCGACGGGGTAATACCCAACGCCTTGGACATGCCGTTGATGAAGCCGCCGAACGCATCGCCAAACAGGCCGAGGAACCCGCTCATGGCCTCGACGACAAAGCGGATGACCGCGCCGAACACCTGGCCGAGCCACTCGAAAAAACCTTCTACCCGCATTTAACCGTTCCTGTGTGCCGAACGCCGCCCGCATGGTTATCCATCGGCTGCGGCAAAGGGCGCTAGTGTGCCATTGCTTGGCTGAGCTCGCAGGGGGTTTGTGAGCGGCATCAGCGCTTTGTCTCCTAGCACATGCAATCGGGGATAGCCGAAGCGGAAGGATGAGGTGAGTGCGTTGAGGTCAACTTGGTAGCTGGAGATAGCCTGGAAGACAGGCCATCACGCGGCAATAAGAAAGGTGCAAGGCCGTGGCGGCGCTTGCACCCAGATTGATGAGACGGCTTTCGCCGCGAGATTTATGGAGCAGTGACCAGTGCGGTGACGTTGATCAGCATGGACTGGCCGACCGATACATAGTCGGGCTCCAGCATGATTGAGCCGGGTTCGGCGCTGGCCAGTTGCGCTTCCTCCAACTGGCAGGCTTCGATGGCGGCCGGCAGCAGGGCCGCAACCGCATCCTCCACATTCGGCTCCAGGCTGTAGGCGTTGTCGATCGCCGCCTGGGCCTCGTCGAAGTTTGTATCGCAGTGATTGGCCAGCGCGGGGCCGGCCAGCAGCATCGCCACGACTGCCCAAGCGTGAAATGAAAGCTTGTTCATGACTCTTACCTCCTCGGTCAGTCAGGTTAGTTGGTGTCGGCGCAGATGGCGTAGACGGTTGCTGTGGCATCCGAGTTCTGACCTGAGTTGCCTGACCGGGTTAGCGTTGCTGTCCAGCTGGACTCGGTATCTGGATAGCTCTTGTTGATTTCCCACGTAGTGCCGGACGAGTAGCTGACGCCGCCGCCGAGTACCATCTTGTTGGTGCTGCAGGTTGCCGTGCAGGTAATGGTAGTGCCCCCGCTGCACGCGTTTACGTTGAGTTTTTGCTCCCAATTGGCCAAGCCGGTTGCGCCTTGAATGCCCTGTAATCCTTGCGGTCCTGCTGGGCCAGTTGCGCCGTCTGTGCCAGCCGGGCCCTGCGGTCCATCTGCGCCTTGCGGTCCAACAGGCCCAGCCGGGCCCTGCGGTCCATCTGCGCCTTGCGGTCCAACAGGACCTACCGGGCCCTGCGGTCCATCTGCGCCTTGCGGTCCAACAGGACCTACCGGGCCCTGCGGTCCATCTGCGCCTTGCGGTCCAGCAGGCCCAGCCGGGCCCTGCGGTCCATCTGCGCCTTGCGGTCCAACAGGCCCAGCCGGGCCCTGCAGTCCGTCTGCGCCCTGCGGTCCAGCAGGTCCTACCGGGCCGGGCGCACCTTGAGGGCCTGCTGGCCCCTTGCAAGCCGTATTGGCGCCGTTCATGCACAGCTCAAGTGCGGCAACTCGCTGCTCAACGGAGCCAAGACCGCCCTTGAGATTGCTGACGCCGCCCTTGAGGTTACTCACGGCATCCTCGATTTCGTCGGCCAGCGTCGGAGCGCTTAGACTGAGCAGCGCCACCGCTAGCAGGGTGGCTGGGAATATCATCGTGGACTGACGTAACAGCCGCAACGAATCGGCTGATGAGCCGCTCGCCATGGCGTGTCCTGTGCTGGTGTGCTGCGAACCATGTGGGTTGTGCTGTGCCATGAGTGCTGTCCTGTCCGGTAAAAGAGCGCTCCTCTCCTACTAGTCAGACCATTCCGCAGCGGTGCTCCCTGTGCGGGCCTGATCGGCCCCAAGCCGCCAGTTCCCGGGTGGGAGTGGTGGCTCTCGCGGTGTCCTGTGATCCCTGGTTTGGAGTCCTGAGGCTAAGTTGAGGCCGATGTCTTTCGTGTGCTGATCCAGGAGCGCGGCCCATATCAACCTGATATCAGTTTGATATGGGTGTAGATCGGCGCCGATACGTTGTAAAGCCGATGAAACAGTGTTTATGCGCTTTGCGACAGTATTCCGACGATCGGTGAGAGTTGGTTGATAATTGATCGGCATGAAAATAAATGTCGCCAAATAAATGGCATTCTTTGGGTGCACAACTGTTGCTGCGCTATCCATGAAAGTCGCCTGATTACAGGGTGTTAGGGGATTTGTCGGGCGTCAGCAAGTTACCGGGACACCCTGTTCGCCTGGATGCGCCAGCGGGACGCGGGCGTCACGCCGCTGATACAGTTTTTGGCGTTTCTGCTTAGCGCCGGCCGCTGGATTTTCCTGCCGGTGCCGGAGGGCGAGCGGGCTCTCTGGCCGCCGAGGTCGAGTTCAGCCCGGCCTTGGCCCGCAGCGGCCGCGACTAGCCCAGGAAGGAAGAAGACAGAAAAGGCGACAGCCTTTAGCCGGTCTCAAGTCAAGGCTAAAAGCCAACTCACCCTGCCGTTAAAACTGCAGGGGGTTGAAGTGGCCGGGCGTCACTTCGGTGCGGCCAGGACAAGCCCGTACTTGGACATCACGGACACAAGGGCCGCTTTGTCCGGCGGTCCTCCGGCGTTGACCACGGCGGCGACATCTTTGAAGTATTGGGCGCCGATGTCCGGCGACTGGACGACCAAGGCGCGAGCGGTCTCGGTGAACGGGTTCGAGAACGCATGAACCACGCCCTTTGGCGTGCTCATGCCTTGGCCTGGCGTCAGGTCGCGAGTCTCAGTTCCCACCGTGTATCGAAGGGTTCCCTGCAGCACGTACAGGCATTCTTCGTTGTTGGAATGACTGTGCGGCGGAGGAACGTTTGAGCCAGGGGGCACTGTCAGTTCAAACATTCCGATGCTCGCGGTGTGGGAGCCATCGACGACGTAGTTGATGCCAAGTTGGCCGACTTTGATTTCACTGGCGCTCATGGAATTCCTTCGTCAGTAGACGTGGTGACGTGTTCGATTGTGATGCCTAAAGTCTAGGCCAAGCGGCGCGGCACGCCGTCCCAGGGTGGGTCTACAGGGGGCGGAGTGGTTGATTTTTAACCAGCAGGTATCCTGGCGGGCGCTTGCGCATTACCTGGCCACCAGTTCGCCGCGGCTGCAGCGCAACGGGTCTTCCTGGTCGGGGATCGGCCGTTGATCGAGGTTACCGTGCGGCTGCGGGCGTTTGTCCGGGGGGGCGAGCCGGTCGCCCGGTTGCGCGGCAATGAATTCATTTTGCTCGGCGACGCTATCGGGCCGGGTATCGCAACCTTGATATGTCAGGCCGCTCCGGCCATGCCTCAGCGCAAACGCAGTGCCAAGCTGGGGTGGTGCTGCATTGGTCGTGAGTGGGCTGCCCCTCCGGCTGTCGGTGCGGGTGCTCGATAATGGCTAATGACTGTCACTGCCTGGGAAATTGTGCACAATGCCGTATGCAATTTCTCTGGCTACTCACAACAATAACAAGGCAGGCTCCCCATGCATTTCTGGCAACGCAGCATTCAGTGGCAACTGATTCTGAGCATGGGCGCGGCGTTGCTTGCCAGCATCCTCATCGTGGTGGGCATCTATGCGGCGGTGGTCAACCGTCTGGCCGAGCGTTATCTGGTCGAGGAGGCGTTGCCGGCGAGCATCCTGGCCATCCGTAACGATCTCGAGCGAGTGCTGACCGAGCCGCTGACCGCTGCCCGTGGCATTGCCGCGAACAGCCTGGTGGTGGAGTGGCTGGAGCAAGGCGAGGACGCCACTCAACAGGCGGCGTTCGTGCGCTACCTGAGCGCCGTGCAGACTCAGCAAAAAGCCCTGACGACCTTTATTGTCGGCCTGGACAGCGGGCACTATTTCACCGGCAAGGGCCTCGACCGCAGCCTGACGCGCGGGCCGGCCGAGAATAACTGGTTCTACGGTTTCGTCGATGGCGGCCAGGCGCGTTCGCTGGATATCGACATCGACCAGACCACCCGCGAACCGACCCTGTTCATCAACCAGCGTGTCATCGCCGCCGGCAAGACGCTGGGGGTGGCCGGTCTGGGCTTCAGCCTGAGCGCGATGTCCGAGATGATTCGCAACTTCCATTTTGGCGAGGCTGGCCGGGTCTATCTGGTCAGCGCGGACGGCAAGGTCAAGGTGCACCCGCAGTCCGAGTTCAATAACAGCCGCGACCTCGGCCAGCTGGTCGGTGCTCAGGCGGGGAGCGAGTTGCTGGCCAAGGGCCGCGAGGCGGTGTCCTTCCAGCGTGATGGCGAGCGCTTCCTGGCCATCGCCCAGCCGCTGCAGACCCTGGATTGGCTGCTGGTGAGCGAGATCCCCGAGGCGGAAATCTATGCCGAGGCGCGTCAGGCCCTGTTGATGAGCAGCCTGATCGGTGGTGGCGTCGCGTTGTTGTTCCTCGGCCTGGTGGTGCTGCTGGCACGCGGCCTGGTGCGGCCAATTCGCCAGGTTACCGCGGCGTTGGTGGAAATTGGCGGTGGCGGCGGTGACCTGACCCGGCGCCTGGACGAGTCGCGCGCCGACGAATTGGGCGACCTGGCCCGCGGCTTCAACAGTTTCATCGGCAGTCAGCGCAGCCTGATCGCCGAAGTCCTGACCACCAGCGAACGCCTGCGTAGTTCGGTCGGGCAGGTCGCCCGGGTGGTGGAAAACACCGCTGGGCGCGCCGGCCAGCAGCAGGAAATGACCGACATGGTCGCCACCGCGGTACATGAGATGGGCCTGACCGTGCAGGAAATCGCGGGCAATGCCAACCGCGCCGCCCAGGCCTCGCACGGTGCCCGTGACGAGGCGCAGCAGGCGCGGGTGGTGGTTGGTCAATCGATTGAACATATTCAACGGATGTCCGCCGACATTGGCAGTGCAGCCGAGGCGGTGGCTGAACTGGCCGAGCAGGTGGCGTCCATCGACCAGGTGCTGGCGGTGATCCGCGGGATTTCCGAGCAGACCAACCTGCTGGCATTGAATGCCGCGATCGAGGCGGCGCGGGCCGGGGAAATGGGCCGCGGCTTTGCCGTGGTGGCCGACGAGGTACGCACCCTGGCCAGCCGTACCCAGAGTTCCACTGACGAAATCCAGCAGATGATCCAGCGCCTCAAGCAGGGGGCGGATACCGCTGTCAGCTCCATGCATGCCGGGCAGGCGGCGACGGGCACCGGGGTCGAGGCCAGCCAGCGCACCGGCCAATCGCTGGGGGCGATCACCGCACAGGTGGAAACCATCAGCGACATGAACACTCAGGTGGCGGCGGCGACCGAGGAGCAGTCGTCGGTCACCGAGGAAATCAACCGCAATGTGCAGGGCATCGCCGACCTGGCGCATGCCACCGCCGACGAGGTGCGCAGTTGTCGCGAGGACTGCCAGACCCTGAGTGGCCTGGCCGATGATCTGGCCCGGCAGATGGGCAGCTTCCGGCTGTAGGGCGTTCGTCGGCCGGCGGCCCTTGATCTGACGGAGTGCCGAACCCGGGGCCGCTGGCCTGGGATCGAATCGACTAGAATTGAAGCGAGACCCGCCTGCCGTTCTTCGTCCGCCCGTCGCCGAGGTCGCCGCTTATGTCTACGGAGTCGCTGGTTCCCGCCGAAAAAGTGGCGGCCTTTCGCGCCGCCGTGCTGGCCAAGCTCACCTATGCGGTGGGCAAGGATCCCGAGCACGCTTTCGACCACGACTGGTTCGAGGCCATCGCCCTGGCCGCCCGCGATCATCTGGTGGATCAGTGGATGGACCACACCCGGCAGATCTACCGCGAGGGCCAGAAGCGGGTGTACTACCTGTCGCTGGAATTTTTGATTGGCCGCCTGTTGATCGACAACCTCAGCAACCTGGGCCTGCTGGAAGTGGCGCGCACGGCCCTGGCGGAACTGGGGGTGGACCTCGAGCATATCCGTACCCTGGAGCCGGACGCCGCGCTGGGCAACGGCGGCCTCGGCCGCCTGGCCGCCTGTTATCTGGAGAGCATGTCGACCCTCGGCGTGGCCGCGCACGGCTATGGCATCCGCTACGAACACGGGCTGTTCCGCCAGCAGATCGTCGATGGCTGGCAGCAGGAACAGACCGAGAACTGGCTGGAGTTCGGCAACCCCTGGGAGTTCGAGCGGCCCGAGGTGAACTACCCGGTTGGCTTCTGCGGCGCGGTGACGACCCAAGTCGATGGGCAGGGCGTCGTCCGGCAGGCCTGGGAGCCGGGCGAGACGGTGCGCGCCATCGCTTACGACACGCCGATCGTCGGTTGGCGCGGGGCCAGTGTGAACACCCTGCGTCTGTGGCGCGCACGGGCCGAGGAGAACCTGCATCTGGAACGCTTCCAGGCCGGCGACCACATCGGCGCAGTGTCCGAGGTGGCACGCGCCGAGAGCATCTCGCGGGTGCTCTATCCGGCCGACAGCAGCGCGGCCGGTCAGGAATTGCGCCTGCGCCAGGAATACTTCTTCGTTTCCGCCTCGCTGCAGGATCTGTTACGCCGCCATCTGGCGCAGCATGGCAGCCTGCTGACGCTGCCCGAGCAGGCAGCGATCCAGCTCAACGACACCCACCCGGCGATTGCCGTGGCCGAGCTGATGCGGCTGCTGCTGGACGAACACGGCCTGTCCTGGGAGCAGGCCTGGACACTGACCACCGGCACGCTCGCCTACACCAACCACACCCTGCTGCCCGAAGCGCTGGAAACCTGGGCGGTGGCGCTGATGGAGCGCCTGCTGCCACGCCATATGCAGATCATCTACCTGATCAACGCCCGGCATATCGATGACCTGCGCGGGCAGGGCATCCACGATTTCGGGCTGCTGCGCGCCGTCTCGCTGATCGAGGAGGAGCATGGGCGGCGCGTGCGCATGGGCAACCTGGCCTTTCTCGGCTGCCACAGCGTCAACGGCGTCTCGGCGCTGCACACCCAGCTGATGCGCAACACCGTGTTCGCCGAGCTGCACCGGCTGTACCCGAAGCGGATCAACAACAAGACCAACGGCATCACCTTTCGCCGCTGGTTGTACCAGGCCAATCCGCGCCTGACCGAGCTATTGGTCGACACCGTCGGCGCGGCGCTGCTGGATGCGCCGCAAACCTGTTTGCGCGATATCGAGCCCTACGCCGACAAGGCCGCCTTCTGCAGGCGCTTTGCCGCGCAGCGGCGGCTCAACAAGGAGGCCCTGGTCGCGCTGGTGCGTGAGCGCCTGGGGATCGCCCTCGACCCCGACGCGCTGTTCGATGTGCAGGTCAAGCGCATCCACGAGTACAAGCGCCAGCTGCTCAACCTGCTGCACACCGTGGCGCTGTACCAGGCGATACGCACCGATCCGAGCACCGACTGGGTGCCGCGGGTGAAGATCTTCGCCGGCAAGGCGGCGGCCAATTACCTGCAGGCCAAGCTGATCATCAAGCTGACCAATGACATTGCCCGCACGGTCAACGCCGACCCCACGGTGCGAGGCCTGCTGAAGGTGGTCTTCATTCCCAACTACAACGTGACCCTGGCGGAGAGCATCATCCCGGCCGCCGACCTGTCCGAGCAGATATCCACCGCCGGCCTGGAGGCCTCGGGCACCAGCAATATGAAATTTGCCCTCAACGGCGCCCTGACCATCGGTACCCTGGACGGCGCCAACGTGGAGATGCGCGAATGGATCGGTGACGAGAACATGTTCATCTTCGGCCTCACCGTGCGCCAGGTGGAGGCGCGCCAGCGCGCCGGCGATCTCAACGCCGAGGCGGCCATTGCAGCATCGCCGCGCCTGTCCGAGGCGCTCCTGGCCATTCGCAGTGGGGTGTTTTCGCCGGACGAGCCGGCGCGCTATGCCGGCCTGGTGGACGGCCTGAGCGGGCATGACCGCTACATGGTCTGTGCCGATTTCGATGCCTACTGGAATCGCCAGCGCCAGGTCGATGCACATTGGCGCACGCCCAAGCAGTGGTGGCGCTCGGCGGTGCTGAACACCGCGCGCATGGGCTGGTTCTCGGCCGACCGCGCCATCGGCGAGTACGCCAGCGATATCTGGCGGGTGCTGGACTGAGAGACTAGGCCAGCTCGAGGCGATTGCGGCCCCTGGCCTTGGCCCGGTAGAGGGCGTCATCGACCCGCTTGTAGAAGGCTTCCGCCGAGTCGTCGCACAGTGGCAGGAAATGGCCGATGCCGAGGCTGCAGGTCAGTGGCAGCTCCTGCACTTGCGCCTGCAACTGCAGGGGCTGCTCGACCAGCGAGGCGCGAAAACGCTCGGCCAGCGGGATGGCCTGCTCCAGGGAAGTATCGGGCATCAGCACGGCGAACTCCTCGCCACCCAGGCGCAGCAGGATATCGCTGTCGCGGCGGAACACCTGGCGCATGCGTTCGGCGAAGGCCTGCAGGCAGAGGTCGCCGGTGCGGTGGCCATGCTGGTCGTTGACCGTCTTGAAGTAATCGATATCCAGCAGAATCAGGGTCAGCTGGCCGTTTTGTCGACGTGCGTTGGCCAGCCAGGCGGGCAGCAAGGCGTTGAACTGATAACGATTGCCCAGTTCGGTCAGGGCGTCGGTGCGGCTCAGCCGGTCCAGCTGTTCGCCGTGCTGCAGCAGGCGCAGTTCGCGTTCGAGGCCGATGTAGTATTCGCGGTTCCAGCGATAGAGGAACATACCCAGGTAAACGAGGTAGGCCACCAATGCCATGGATTCGCCGACATCGCCGATGCCCAGGTGGAACTTCACTGCCGTGCTGGGCAGGTAGGTCAGCAGGATCGCCAGCGTGCAACGGCCCATGCGCATCGGGAAGGTAAACGCCAGGGCAGTGGCGAACACCACCGCGCTGAGCATGATCAGCAGGTGCGAGGCGACTATCCCGGGGAGCAACTGCAGGCCCGCCAGCATCAGCCCCCAGGTCATCGACTGGAGGAGGATGGCGAGCCAGTGTAAATCCAGCCAGCGCTGCAGCTGCGCCGGGTCGAGCTGTGCAGATGGGCGATGTTGGCTGCGCAGGGCGAAGAACACCAGCAACAACAGGCTGCCACCGGCCCAGGCCCAGAGTCTCGCCAAGGGCTCGCTGCTGGTGAACCAGAGCAGGCCCCAGGCCAGCAGGTAGTAATAGCCGGCAAACCTGGAGCGGACATGGGTATCGCTTGCCTCCCGCCACAAGCTGAGACGGGTGCTGGGGGCCGTAGGCTCAGGCTTCATCGGCGAGTACTCGGAGAACCACAGTTTCAGCCTAGTCGAACGATGGCCATTTGCCGTGCTCGGCGCGCTGGTCGCTGTGCCGGACAGCCCGAACGATGATTGGTCGGGTTAACGTGCGCAACGCGAGCGGCAGTTGAGAGACAAGCCGCAAACAGCGGTGATGGATGGGCAGGGTGTCATCCCCCTGGCCCGATCGCATCGCCGACAGTCGGTAGGGCGGCTTCGGAGCGCAGCGACAACCCGCCAGGATTGGTGCCGCGCCAATCAACCACGCTGCACTGCCCGCGGCGAGTGGCTCCCTACCCAGCTCGCATGGCCGGCAGTTTCATCGCCCAGATAAGCTTCAGCGTAATCTGCGGGCGGCGGCCGCCGCACCGCTTTGCCGGATGGCCTCAGGGCTGACGGGAGTAGCCCGCTCGCGGTGGACATGCGGAGGCTGATGAGCGTAGCCGGTCGGCATCGCTGCTGTTCAAGCCTGGACCAGGCGGTTGCGGCCCGCCTCCTTGGCCTTGTAGAGCGCATCGTCGACGCGCTTGAAGAAGGCTTCGGCGCTGTCGTCGTGCTGCGGATCGAAACTGCCGACGCCGAGGCTGGCGGTCAATGGCAGGCTGTTGCCCTGCACATCGAAGCCATGTTGGGTCAGTTCCAGGCGAAAGCTCTCTGCCAGCAGGCAGGCTTGTTCCAGCGTGGTATTGGGCATCAGTACGCCGAACTCCTCCCCCCCCAGGCGCAGCAGGGCATCACTGCCACGGCGGAATACCTGGCGCATGCGTTCGGCAAAGGCGCTGAGGCAGGTGTCCCCGCAGGCATGGCCATGTTCGTCGTTGACGCGCTTGAAGAAGTCGATGTCCAGCAGCACCAGCGACATCGGCTCGCTCTGGCGTTTGGCGTTGGCGACCATCACCGGGAACAGGCTGTTGAACAGATAGCGGTTGCCCAGTTGGGTCAGGCTGTCGGTGCGGCTGAGTCGTTCCAGGCTTTGCTGTTGTTCCAGCAGTTCGAGTTCGAGCGCCAGGGTGTTGTGGTACTCGCGGTGGCTGCGGTTGAGCGCCAGGACCAGGTAGCTCAAGTAGAAGGCCAGGGTGATCAGGATCGCATGCTGTTCATGCCAATTCAGGGTCAGGGCGATCAGGCCGGGTAGATAGAGCAGGAGCAGGGCGGCAATGGCGCGGCCCTTGCGCATCGAGAAATTGAAGGATATCGCCGTGCTGAAGGCGATGGTGCTCAGGGTGGCGATCAGCCAGGAGCTGGCGAATACTGGCTCGTTGAGGGCCCAGGCATGCACCAGTCCCCAGGACAGCGCGGTCAGCAGAACCAAGCCCCAATGACGGTCGAGCCAGGAGCGCAGTGCTTGCGGCGTCTGCTGCGCGGGCAGGCGATGGAGCAGGCGCAGCGCGAACAGCAGGGCGAACAAGCCGACTCCGGCGACTCCCCATGCCAGCAACTCGGTCGGATTGTCGCTGAACAGCCAGGTCAACAACCATGCCAGCAGGTAGTAGATACCGCCCAGGCGGGTACGGGTTCGGGTGTCCTGGGCTTCACGCCAGAGGACAAAGGCCTGGGGGTCACGGGGTACTTCGGCGGTGCTCATAGTGTGCGATCACAAAAAACGCTGGGCCCAGCCATAATGCGGCAGTCGGGCCTGGAGTGCCACTTTGCCATCACGCGTGCTGTCACGCCGATACACATTAACCTGGCAGGTCTGTTTCCATGCGTGCAGCCGACCCGCGGTAGTCGCGGCATTGCAGGCAGATGCGCGGATGCTGCGCGCGCTCGTGGCATCGAGCTTGGTTTTTTGCTGCGCAGTATGGACGACAGGCGGCAGACCTTGCTCTGATCCGGTTCGACTGCCTGCTTGCGGGATTGCTGGTCCTGGATCAGCCGTTGCAGCTGATCCAGGCGTTGTCGCACAGGCGACGCAGCTGTTCGACAGCCGGTGCATCGCCCATCTGGCACCCACCGGGTGCAGCAGGCAACTCAGCGCAGGATCAGCAGCGGGCTGACACTGGTGCGCAGCAGGTGGCTGGTGGTGCTGCCGACCAGGAACTGGCGAATTCGCGAGTGACCATAGGCGCCCATGACCAGCAGGTCGATACCCTGTTCGCTCTGGTAGGCGTGCAGGGTCGGTTCGATTTCGCCGGCGCGGATTGCCAGGTGCACTTCGCTGGCCGAACCCTGCAGCACGCGTTCGGCGGACTTGAGTTGTTCCCAGGCGTCGCCGGTATCGGCGCCGACCATCAGCAGGTGACACGGCAGGCCCTTTAGTAGTGGGCTGGCGGCAATCATCTCGATGCCTTTGCGCGCGGTGGCACTGCCGTCATAGGCGAACAGGTAGCTCTGTGGCGCCTTGAACTCGCCGCCGCTGACCAGGATCGGCCGCTGCAGGGTGCGGATGACGTTCTCCAGGTGGCTGCCGACCAGTTGGCTGAGGTTGGCGCTGGTTTCGCCCTGACGGCCGATCACCAGCAGGCGGATGTCCGCCTGCAATTCGCCGAGGCTCTCCACCAGGTCGCCGTGCCGTTGGCGCAGTTGCGGGTTGCTCACGCCAGCGGCGATGGCCCGGGCCTTGGCCGCTTCGAGCTGGTGATGGCCCTGCTCCAGGGCCAGCTTGCCGCGCTTTTCGTCGAGCGCCGCCAGTTCTGCCAGCAGGTGTTCGCGGCTGCCCAGGCCGATGGTGCCGCTGAGGTCGCTCTGCTGCGGGTACTGCACCTGATCCAGGACATGCAGGAAGCACAGCGGTGCGTCGAGGCGCTGGCTGGCCCAGGCGGCGTAGTCGCAGACGCCGGTGGCGGATTGCGAACCATCGATACAAGCCATTACGTGGGTCATGCTGTGCTCCTTGTCAGTGGCCCATCAGTTGGTCGACGGTCTCGGGTCCAGCGGGGGCCGATTTGTCATGTACGCCAAAGCGGTCGACGATGGTGGCGCTGGCTTCGTTGAGGCCCAGTACTTCGACGTCGGTACCTTCGCGGCGGAACTTGAGCACCACCTTGTCCAGGGCGGCGACGGCGGTGATGTCCCAGAAGTGCGCACGGGACAGGTCGATGCTCACCTTATCAACCGCTTCCTTGAAGTCGAAGGCCGCGACGAACTTGTCGGCGGAGCTGAAGAACACCTGGCCGACCACCTTGTAGCGGCGCTGGCTGCCGTCGTCGTCGGCCTGCGAGCCGATGTACATGAAGTGGCCGATCTTGTTGGCGAAGAACATGGCCGCCAGCAGCACACCGACCAGTACGCCATAGGCCAGGTTGTGGGTGAAGACCACCACCACGACCGTGGCAATCATGACGATGTTGGTCGACAGCGGGTACTGCTTGAGGTTGCGCAGCGAGTCCCAGCTGAAGGTGCCGATCGATACCATGATCATCACTGCCACCAGGGCGGCCATGGGGATCTGCCTGACCCAGTCGCTGAGAAACACCACCATCAGCAACAGCACCGAGCCCGCCACCAGGCAGGACAGGCGACCGCGACCGCCGGATTTCACGTTGATCACCGACTGGCCGATCATCGCGCAACCGGCCATGCCGCCGAGCAGGCCCGAGGCGATGTTGGCCACACCTTGGCCCTTGCACTCACGGTTCTTGTCGCTGGTGGTGTCGGTCAGGTCGTCGACGATGGTCGCGGTCATCATCGACTCCAGCAGGCCGACCACGGCCAGGGCAGCGGCGTAGGGGAAGATGATCGCCAGGGTCTCGAAGGTCAGCGGCACATTCGGCCAGAGGAAGATCGGCAGGGTGTCCGGCAGCTCGCCCATGTCGCCGACGGTGCGGATGTCCAGGCCGAGGACCATGGCCACGGCGGTCATCGAGAGGATGCACACCAGCGGCGAGGGAATGACCTTGCCGATCTTCGGCACATAGGGGAACAGGTAGATGATGCCCAGGCCCGTCGCCGTCATGGCGTAGACGTGCCAGCTGACGTTGGTCAGCTCCGGCAGCTGGGCCATGAAGATCAGGATCGCCAGGGCGTTGACGAAGCCGGTGACCACCGAGCGCGAGACGAAGCGCATCAGGCTGCCGAGCTTGAGGTAGCCGGCGCCGATCTGCAGCGCGCCGCAGAGCAGGGTGGCGGCCAGCAGGTATTCCAGACCGTGGTTTTTCACCAGGGTCACCATCAGCAGGGCCATGGCCCCGGTGGCGGCGGAAATCATCCCCGGCCGGCCGCCGACGAAGGCAATCACCACGGCGATGCAGAAGGAGGCGTAGAGGCCGACCTTGGGGTCGACCCCGGCGATGATCGAGAAGGCGATGGCCTCGGGGATCAGCGCCAGCGCCACCACCAGGCCGGCGAGCACGTCGCCGCGGATGTTGAACAACCAAGTGTTTCTCAGGCTTTGCAGCATGGCGTAATTCCAAAGGACTGGGTTGTGCTGCCGCGCGAAATAAGCGCAGGGCGGACAAGGTGAATGGCAGATGTAAAAATAAAACAAGCCCATGACCGAACAGCGTGTTGATACGCAAGGGCGCGCAACCGAGCGACCGGGAAACCGGCGAGGCGATGCAGGAGGGGCGTAACGCTAAGGCGGCTTAGGCAGCCAGCGCAATGGTCGGGCCAGTGTCATGACGACCTGCCTCCATCCACATAAGCAAAAAAGGCCGCGCACCTTAACACGGACGGGGGTTTGCCCGCACCCCGCGTGCGGGTGCGCTTCGGTGCGTGGCGGAACTTGGCCGGCGCCGCATGATCAAACCCGCACGCCGGCTGGCGCGGGCTCTCAACTGTGCGCACCCGTGCCGAGCGCTGCTGAGCGGCGCGGACTGCAACAATCGCGGCGCAGACTGCCTCTTCCCATCTGCACGCGAGAGTGACCAACGATGATGTCAACTGCCAAGCGGGGGCTCGGACGGCTACCTGTGTTGAGCCCATGGACATGGGCGCTGCTGTTGGTCCTGCTGAGCCTGGTTTACCAGGTGCGCACCTTGCATCTGGATGACCGCTTGTACTTCTGGATCCAGACCTCCTGGCACGCAGCCGAGTGGCAAGACCGCAGCCTGCGGTTGTCGAAATACCGGGTGCAGATCGACGCCAAGGCCGTGCCGGGTGTCAGCGATAACCTCTCCGGGTTGACCTATGACGAGCGCCGCGACCAGCTCTGGGCGGTGCTCAACAACCCGGAAGAATTGCTCGCCCTGAGCACGGACGGCGAGGTCCTGGCGCGCTATCCGCTGAGCGGTTTCAGTGATGTGGAGGGCATCACCTACCTGGGTGACGACCTGCTGTTGTTGGCCGAGGAACGTAACCAGGCGCTGGTGGTAGTCGAGGTGCCGGAGCGGCCCGGCGCCTTGTTTCGCGAGGATTTCCAGGCGCTGACCCTGGGTATCGAGGCGGGCGACAATCAGGGCTTCGAGGGCGTCGGCTATGATCGCAGTGGGGATCGGCTGTTCGTGGTCAAGGAGCAGTCGCCGCGCAAGCTCTACGAAATCCGTGGGCTGAAAGCGAGCATCGAAGGCGATTTCGACCTCCAGGTGATCGACCGCGAGCAATGGGTCAAGAACCTCTTCGCCACCGACCTGTCCGCGGTGCATTACGACGCCCAGACCGGCCATCTGGCCTTGCTCAGCGATGAGTCGAAGTTGCTGATGGAGCTGGACGGCCAGGGCAAGCTGATCAGCTTCCGCTCGTTGCTTGGCGGCTTCGCCGGCCTGCAAGACAGTGTGCCGCAGGGCGAAGGCATGACCCTGGACGATCGCGGCAACCTGTATCTGGTCAGTGAACCCAATCTGTTCTACAAATTCGAGCGCAAGTGATTGCGACGGCCGATTAACCGCGCCTGATCAGCCAGATACCGGCGATGATCAGCAGTAAACCGCCGATCTTGCCGGGGCTGACCGGGACTTCGCGAAAACCCGCCCAGCCGAAATGATCCAGGGTCAGGGCCATGCTCAGCTGGCCGACCAGAACCAGCGTCATCAGCAGCAAGGCGCCGATACGCGGCCCGGCGAAGGCGGCGATGAAGATGAAGAAGGCGCCGAGCAGGCCGCCGCTCCAATGCCACCAGGTCATCCCCTTGAGGGCGCCGAGGCTGGGCGCTTCGCGCTGGACCAGGACCATCAGCAGCAGCGCCAGGCTACCGACCAGGAAGGAAATCAAGGCGGCGCTGAGGGTGCTGGACACCTGCTTGGCCAGTTGGCCGTTGATCCCGGCCTGCAGCGGCAGGCAGGCGCCGGCAACGAACGGCAGGGCGAGTAACCACCAGATTGGGGCGGGCATGGGTATCTCCAGGGCGCGGGTGTGCAAGTATGCCGTAAAAGCTGCCTGTTTAGTCAGGATTAGACGGCCGGAGAGTTGCCTTGCAGCGCCTTGCCGAATTGGATCAAAGCCACCCGTGCGCCGTGCGCATCGCGACGCTCGACCACGCCGCTGAGCTGATAGCCGTGCTTGGGGTAGAGCAGCAGCCCGGCGCTGTTGGCATTGAAGCAGGCCACCTGCATGCGCGTGGCCTTGTAGTGGTCGCGCGCCAGCTGCTCCATCACCGTCAGCAGGTAGCTCGCCACGCCCTGGCCGCGCGCCCAGGGCGCGACCATCAGGTTGCCGAGGGCGCAGAAGTCGGCATGTTGCCATTGGTAAAAATTGGCGAAACCGGCCACTTGGCCATTCAGCAGCACCACGGTGCTGTCGCGGCGCTCGGCCATGGCCGCGGCCAACTGGCCGACACTGAGTGGCCAGTTGGCCTTCGGGTAGGCAAAGAACAACTCCTCGGCGCTCTGCGGGAACGCGACTATTGCGCTCAGGTCGGCGGCGCTGGCGGGGCGGTGGCTTAACGTTGCGGGCTGATTCATCGGGCGTCCTGATGAGTGAGGCATTGGCTTAGGTGAGCTTGATGGCGCCGAGCCAAGGCTATTCTGTAACCGCCGCGCCGCGCCGCGCCACGACGGCTGCGGTCATGGCCAGGCCGCTCAGCGGTAAGGCTAATGCGGTGGGTATTGGCTGAGTACCTTGGCCACGGTTTCGCGAATCGCCGCACTGCGTTCGCCCGGGTTCGGCTGATTGTCACGCAGGACTTGCCGGCCGCTGCCGCGCCAGACCAGTTTGCCGTCCTTGCTGTCATACAGGTCGATCTGCAGGGTGCCGACCTGGTAATCCACCGTGCGCGTTTCGCTGTAGCCCGGGCCGCCCCAGAAACCGCCTGCCCAAGGGCTGCCCCAGGCGCCACCGAACTGGGTGGTGACCTGATCCTGGCGCTGGTCGACGATCAACCAGACCCGCACCCCGAGGGCGCCCGTCGCGCCGCTGGGCGCGGCGCGCAGGCCGCGCTGGTCAAGCTGGTCGGCGATGGCGCTGCGGATGCGTTGTTCGGTCAGGTCGCTTTTCAGGCGCGGGTCGTCGGGCTTGTATTGCACGGCCGGCTCCAGCCAACTCCAGCTGCGGTAGGCTGCGAAGTCGCGGTTGGGGTCGAAATCGCGATTGAGCTGGGTGGTTTGGCAGGCGCCGAGCAAGAGCAGGGCGGCAATCAGCAACAGGTGCAAGCGCATGATCTAACCTCCGAAGGCCTTGGCTTGCTGCACGCCGGTGCGGGCGAGCAGCGCCGTTGTCGTGTATCAGTTGGGCGGGTAATGTTCCAGGGCCCGATGCAGGGCCGCACGCAGCGCCGCGGCGCGCCCGGCCTGGCGGCCGTCGCTGGGCATTTCGGCGCTGCCGCTCCACACGGGTTGGCCGTACTGGCCGTCGAACAGGTCGATGCGTACCACCAGCACTTCCTCCTCGTAGGTGCGCACCAGCGGCGCGCGGCCCCACAGGCCGAAGTCGTCAGCGTAGTGATGGTGACCATAGTAGCCGCCGTAACGGTCGGCGACCTGACGAATGCGCCGCTCCAGACGCAGCTCGGTGCTGACCTCAAGGTCGCCAGCGCTGCCGGGTGGGGCCGGGCGCAGGCCGCGTTGATCGAGAGCATGGCTCAGCGCCTCCTGCACTTGGGCCGAACTGGCCCAGGCGCTGCCCGCCGGTAGTCGGCCCTCGCGCCAGGCCCAATTGCGGTAGCGTGCATAATCGCGCGCCGGCGCCGGGTAGGCACTGAGGTCCGGTTGGCTGGCGGCATGCGCCGGGGCCGGCGGCAGCGGGTTGGACTGCGCCGTATAAGGGTTGTGGCTCTGGCAGGCGGCCAGGCCCAGGCACAACATCAGCGTCATGCGGTTCATCAATGCCTCCCCTCAGCGTGGTCGGCAGATCCAGTGCAGGTAGCGGCCCAGGCCGGCAAAGCTTGGGTGGCGGCGGTAGGCCAACTCCATTTCCAGCAGGTCGATCAGCTCGGCCTTGAGCTGGAACTCGCGGGGCATATAGTCATGGAACACCCGGATGCCACTCTGACTTTCGACCTGCCAGGACGCCTCGAGTTGCGCCGCCAGCTCGCGCGGGTCGATCGGCCGCTGCGGTGTCAGGCTCTGTTTCTCCCCGGCGAACTCGGCCTTGCGCAGCTTGCGGAAGTGGCCCTTGAGCAGGTTGCGGTAGATCAGCGCGTCCTTGTTGTAGAAGGCCAGCGACAACCAACCGCCTGGCGCGCAGAGCTGGTGCAGCACGGGCAGAATGGCCGAGGGCTCGGCCAGCCACTCCAGCACCGCGTGACAGACCACCAGGTCGTAGGGTTGCTCGAGCTGACCGAGCAGGTCCTGCCAGGGTGCCTGGATAAAGCTCGCCGGCTGCCCGGCCCCGGCAAAGCGCTCGCGGGCCCCGGCGAGCATGGGTTCGGCGGGTTCGGCGAGGGTTACCAGGTGGCCGCGCTCGGCCAGCCACAGCGCCATGTGGCCGAGGCCAGCGCCGATATCCAGCACCCGCAGCGGTCGGTCCGGCAGGGCTTCGGCGAGGTCGGCCTGGAGTACCGCCAGGCGAATCGCGCCCTTGGCGCCGCCGTAGATCTTCTCGGCGAAGCGCGTCGCCAGTTCATCGAAATGCCGGTCGCTCATGGTGCGAAGCGCCGTTCGCTGTCGGCCAGCTTGGCGCGCACCGCCTGCTCCATGTCGATCCCCAGTTCGCTGCACAGCAGCAGCAGGTAGAGGACGATATCGCCGACCTCCTGGCCGGCATGTTGCAGCTGCTCCGGGGCGAGCTGGCGCGACTGGTCTTCGCTCAGCCACTGAAAGATCTCCACCAGCTCGGCCATCTCCACGCTGGCGGCCATGGCCAGGTTCTTCGGGCTGTGGAATTGCTGCCAGTCGTTGCGGTCGCGGATGGCGTGCAGACGGGCGGTGAGTTCGGTGAGGTTCATATGCAGCTCCTTGAAGCCGTATAGCTTCGACCGGAACGCGTAGCGGTGCAAGCCGGCGCAGAGCAGATTCGTGCGGCAAGCCCTGCACCGCGCAGCAGTTGTTATCGACCGGGTTAGCCGCCAGGATCCTTATTGTTGCTGCCAGGCGTACCAGCGCTTGGCGATGGCCTCGCCGTGCTTACTCCAGTATTTGAAGTCCAGCGTCACCTGGCCGTCGGTGTGAGCGCTCGGCAGGTTTTCTGCCAGAACCGCGGGGACCAATGCAGCGCTCTCGAGATTGACCGGTGCGTAGCCGGTGAGGATGGCCAGATCGGCCTGGGCCTTGGGGCTGCTGGCAAAGCCGAGGAAACGCTTGGCCGCGTCGGCGTTCTTGGCGCCGCGTGGGATCACCAGAAAATCACCTGTGACCAGATTTTGCCGCCAACTGATGCCCACCGGTGCGCCGCTCTGCTGCAGGGCATTGACCCGGCCGTTCCAGAACATGCCCAGGCTGATTTCGCCTGAGCTCAGCAGGCGCTGGGACTCGTCGCCGCTGTCCCACCAGACAATATCGGCTTTGATGCTGTCGAGTTTGCCGAAGGCGCGCTTTAGGTCCAGCGGGTACAGCTGGTCAGGGGCCACTCCGTCGGCGAGCAATGCCATTTCCAGCACCCCAGGGCTTGGCCACTTGTAGAGTGAGCGCTTGCCCGGGAAGTTCTGGGTATCAAACAAGGCACTCCAGCCGGCCGTGGGCTGCTGCACACGGTCGCTGTTGTAACCCAGGACAAAGGAAAAGTAGAAGGAGCCGACGGCGTAAAGCGTGACGAAGCGCGGGTCGATGCTGCGCTGAGCGACCTGCTTGAAATCCATCGGTTCGAGCAGGCCTTCGCGGCCGGCGCGCAAGGCGAAGTCCGGCTCGACGTCGACCACATCCCAGCTCACGTTGCCGCTCTCGACCATGGCCTTGAAGGCGGCATAGTCGGTTGGACCGGCCTGTTTGACGGTAATCCCACTGGCTTGGCTAAACGGCTCCGTCCAGGCTCGCTGCTGAGCCGCTTGTGTGGAGCCGCCCCAGCTGACAAACGTCAGACTTTCTTGGGCACTAGCGACGTGTGTGACCAGGCACATACAGCCCAGCAGAGTGACAACCGACCGTGCGAAAAACATAACCAACCCCTTGCTTGTTCTTATCTGAGCGTCCAATGGTTTAGCGTGGCGCGCTATAGGTATCTGGTGTACCTGATTAGCAGTGTATTGGTATACCAAGATGCCTGTGCTCGTGCATAGGCTCACCGTTTATTTTTGCTGTCGAGTTATAAGTATTTCGCGGGTGCCTTAGCTGGCGTAGGGCTGAACGCAAAAAACCAGATCATCACTGATCTGGCTTCTCTTAAGCGCATGCGCAGCTGGACATTGAACGCTGTGATTTCGCAGCCTTGGCCCAACCCTTCTGCTTGCAGAAGAAGGGCTGGGCGTTCGCTGGGGTGGAGTCCCTGACCCCGCTTAGGAGGACAATTCCTGCTCGAGTTTCACCACTGAACTGCGCATCATCGCGAAGTAATAGGTCAGTCCAGGAACCAGCAGGCCGATGATCCAGGCTAGGTCGATGCCATCTAGGGCATTGGCGATGGGGCCGACATAGAGAGTCGTATTCATAAACGGCACTTCCAGCAGGATGGCCAGTACAAAGCTGCCGCAGGCCATCAGGTTTACCCGTCCATAGCGACCGTTCAGGTCGAAGATGTCTGGCACGCAGTAGTTGCCTTTCCTCACCAGGTAGTAGTCCACCAGATTGATGGCAGTCCAGGGAATGAGGAAGTAGCTCATGAAGAAGATGAAGTTGAGGAAGTAGTCGATGAAGTTTTCTTGGCTGATGGTGCACAGTGCCGTGGCGATGACGCTGATCAAGAGCATGAACACTCCCCGGACGGTGGGCGTCACGCTCAGGCGCGAGAAGGGTTCGATCACCGTAACCGTCGACATGAAGGCGCCGTAGAGATTGAACACGTTGATTGCCACCTGGCCGTAGACGATGAAGACGAACAGCAGCACCGCGGCAGGCCCGAACAGCTGCGCCAGATTGCTACCGACGTTGTCGGCGAAACCGTCGATGGCCACGCTGAGTACTGCGCCGAGGCTCATCATCCAAGCCCCACCTGTCACGGTACCGGCATAGCTGTACCAGAACACCTGAGACGTTGGTGTTGAACTCGGCAGGTACCGCGAGTAGTCGGCCACATAAGGTGCGTAGGAGAGCTGCCATGTGACGGCGATGCTCACTGCCACCAGGAACTTCGATAGCGAGAAACCGGCCGGTGACCATTGCTCAGCGGGGACCGGCAGGCCGAGGGCTAGCGCCGAGGCGATGAGGAATACCAGGATGGATAGAAGCGACAACACCTTTTGCAGTCGGTGAATCAGCCGGTAGCCGTAGAGCGCCACGACGAAGCACAACGCACCGATCAGGTAGATGTTGCCATTGCCATCCAGCGGGCTGACCGATTCGATGGCCTGGGCGGCCAGCAAGGTGTTACTGACGAAGAAGCCTAGGTAGATGAGCATCACGAACAGCAATGGCAGTACTGCACCGATCACGCCGAACTGAGCACGGCTCTGGATCATCTGCGGGATGCCCAGCTTGGGCCCTTGCGCCGAGTGCGAGGCCATGAAGATGGCACCGATCAGGGAACCGAGGATGATCGCTATGGCGCTCCAGAACAGATTCAGACCTATGACAACGGGCAGCACGCCGGAGGCGATGGTGGTGATGTTCATGTTGGCGCCGAACCAGATGTAGAACAACGAGCCGGGCTTGCCATAGCGCTCGTTCTCGGGAATGAAATCGATGCTGCGTTTTTCGACATTCATGATGGTCACTCCTGTGCCTGAAGGCTGGCTTCGAGGCGCGCGATGGCCTGCGGAAGCATGTCGGCTTGATGGGAGAAGAAGTCTGGAGCGGTTGGCTTGCAGGAACTGAAGGCCTCCCCGCGCAAGGCATGCAGGTACTGCTCACAACTGAACAGTTCGATGGCATAGACCCAGTTGGCCATGATCAGCAGTGAGGAGTAGTGCGCCGCACTCGTGGTTGAAGTGCAGGCATCGACGATCAGGTCGATTCGATAGCCCAGGGCAAAGGCATCGAGCACCGTGGCGAGCACGCATGCATCAGTGAGTACCCCGGAGATCATCAGGCGGTTAACCCCGAGGTGCTTCAGCTGTGCATCCAGTTCGGTGGCGTGGAAGGCACTGTAGCGGGGTTTATCTATCACGCGGTCGTCAGCTTGAGGCGCCAAACGCGGAAGGATTTCCACCTGGCGGGTGCCGGCGCAATAGCTTACCGGGCGTCCGCTACTGTCCAGTGGCTCACCGGGCGGTAAGTTGGATGCGTCGGCGTTGTTCACGTGTCGGGTGTAGATCAGCGGAATGTCGGCGAAGCGCGCAGCAGCAATCAACGCGACGCTATTGTCGATCACGGCCTCGAAGTCGAGCAGGTGGAAGCCATTCTCCTGCTGCATGTCGATGATCAGGTAGGCAATATCGTTTTTCATGGGCAACTCTTATTTTTGTGCAGAAAACTGGCGGCTCGCGTCATGGTGCCGTTGATGCACGGATGCACGGATGCACGGATGCCACGACTGGGAGCTCGTGTGATCGAGCTGGCTGCCAGGTGAATTCAGCGGGGGAGGAGTTGCTCAGTCGGCTAGTTGCCAGAAGCCATTTTGCTTGGCCGAGACAGAGGCGCGCAGGCGCTTGAGCTGAATATGCCCAGGAGTCCACTTGCCGCGCAGGTAAGCCATGGCGGCTCCGGGCAGTGGTTGGACGTTGCAGGTGATCAGGCCTTGGTTCATGGGGCTGTCAACCAGATTTATGAAATGCGCGGCCGAATCGCCCGATCCGGCCGCGTAACGCGATGACTCAGCGGAAAGCTGGTACTACGTGCTTGATGAACAGTTCTAGGGACTTCTTCTTCTCGGCGTGAGACAGGCCGTTATCGGCCCAGAAACTGAACTCATCGACGCCCAGTTCCTGATAATGCTTGATCCGCGTGATGATTTCTTCTGGGGTGCCGATCATGGTGTTCTTGTGGATGTTTTCCAACTCGAACTCCGGGCGTTCCTTGAACTTCTCTTCTGGGCTTGGCGCCAGCAAGCCATTGACCGGGGTCTGCTTGTTGCCGAACCAGGCGTCGAAGGTGCGGTAGAAGCGCGAGATGGCCGTAGCGCCGACCTTCCAGCCCTCGGGGTCGTCGCTACTGTGCACGTGAGTATGGCGCAGCACCATCAGTTGCGGGCGCGGCACCTCAGGGTTGTTGGCTAGGGCGGTTTCGAACTTGTTCATCAGGTCGACCACTTCTTCGTCGCCCTTCATCAGCGGGGTGACCATCACATTGCAGCCGTGCTTGACCGCGAAATTGTGCGAGTCGGGGTCGCGTGCGGCGATCCACAGGGGCGGGCCCGGTTGCTGGATCGGCTTGGGTGAGGAGGTGGCAGTGGGGAACTTCCAGATCTCGCCATCGTGGGCGTAGTCGCCCTGCCACAGCGCCTTGACTACTGGAACCATCTCGCGCAGATGCTGGCCGCCGGAGGAAGCCGGCATGCCGCCGGCCATGCGGTCGAACTCGTACTGGTAGGCACCGCGAGCCAAACCCACTTCCATGCGGCCGTTGCTGATCACGTCGAGCAGGGCGCATTCGCCGGCCACCCGGATGGGGTGCCAGAACGGCGCGATGATGGTGCCAGCGCCGAGGCGAATGGTCGTGGTCTTGGCAGCCAGGTACGACAGCAGCGGCATCGGGCTCGGCGAGATGGTGTATTCCATCGCGTGGTGCTCGCCGATCCATACGGTGCTGAAGCCGCCGGCCTCGGCCATCAGGGTCAACTCGGTGAGATTCTCGAACAGTTGACGATGGCTGATCTGCTCGTCGTAGCGCTCCATGTGCACGAACAAAGAAAATTTCATGACGCTTACCTCGAAGCTTGGTGTGTTGATCTCGGCGCTAGGCTGGCCGCTGTGTGAAGAGCGCACTGCGCTACATCGGTGTGATCCTGTCGCGACTGCTGGGAGGCCAGTGTGAGGGCTCCATGTACCGCGTGTTATTGGTATACCATAATATGGGATATCTGCAAGATTTTTCCACCCGCGCCTGCTGTTCGTAAGAATAGAGGACGGGCAGCGTGGCAAAACCCCGCGAAGGCATCCTCCAGCAGGTCGACTTTCCCGTCCGCCTGAGGCAGTACGGCATTGCGCAGGGCTTGCTGGATACCTGCGGCGGGGGCGATTAAGCGAAAGCTTGCAGGGCGCCCATCTTGCCGCGGCAATAGACCATCGGCATCACTTCCAGCTCCGGCACGATCAGGTTCTTTACCGCGCCAACCAGAATGGCGTGGTCGCCGCCTTCATATTCACGCCAAAGCTCGCACTCGATGATCGCCGTGGCATTGCGCAGTACCGGGTTGCCCAGCTCGCTGAGGCTCCACTCGATACCCTGCGCCTTGTCGCTGCCCTTGCGGGCGAAGGCATAAGCCTCGCTCTGCTGCTCGGCCGACAACAAATGTATGGCGAAACGCTTGCTCTTGATCAGTGCTGGGTAGGAATCGGAGCTGTAGTTGGGGCAGAACAGCACCAACGGCGGGTCCATCGACAGCGAACTGAACGCACTGGCGGTCATGCCGACGATGTCACCGTTATCGTCCAGGGTGGTGATCACGGTCACGCCGGAGGGGAAAGAGCCCATGACTTGTTTATAGGCATTTGCATCGATCATCTGGAACACCTCTGCAGAGCATGGCTGCGACCGGCAGCGCTGTGGAATGGAAGTAGGGCTGTCCGGCAAGAATGACGGCGAGCTTGTGTCTGATGGTATACCGTAATATTGGCTATGCAAGCGCTTTTTTAGTGGGCTGAATAGTTGCCGACAGGCGTAGCTGTCCTTGGAGAGCGTTTTGCTGGGCGGGTTTGTTTGCGGTTTCGCGAGCGGGTAATGGGGCATGACACGAGCGGCAGCATGGTGGCGTTTGCGCCATGAGCAAATTCCTGACTGCTGTTCACCAGCGGCTACGGCTGGATTTGCCAAGGTTGGGCGGCACTGTTGCAGGCGGTGTTCGTCGCGGGTGCATTGCTGGGTTGCGCGGCTGCGTAGCTAACCGGTCCTGCAACACGATTCGACTCAGCGTTTAACCAGTCCCTTACAAAACAAAACCCCTTGTCTTCATGCGGAAGAGCAAGGGGTTGCCTGTATTGCGTCAGGGCTCAGTGCGCACCGGCCGTCTTGCTCAGGTCGTTCTCGCTCCATTCGCTGTACACGCAGGCATCGGCCGCGGCCCAGCGTACGCGCACCTCGGCGCCGGCATGCAGCGGCAGCAGATTGCCGGACAGGGCCTTGACCGTGAGCGACGTGCCGCCGGCGGTGACCACGTTGTAGGTCAGGCTTTCGCCGAGGAACACCACTTCGTTGACTGTGGCGCCGATCTCGTTCCAGCCGGGCGCCAGGGGCTCCTGCAGCGCCTGTTGGCTGGTCAGAGCCTGGGCTTTTTCCGGGCGCACCATCAGCAGCAGGTCCTGCGCGGCTTGCAGGCCTGGGGTCGGGCGCATGGCCAGGGACTGGCTCTCGAACTGCGCGGCGGCGTCGCCCAGGGCCTTGACCCTTAGGAAATTGGAGTTGCCGAGGAAGGCGGCGACGAAGGCGTTCGGCGGGTTCTGGTAGAGGTCGTAGCCACTGCCCAGGCCGACGATCTTGCCGTGACTGAAGATGGCGATGCGCTGCGACAGGCGCATCGCTTCTTCCTGGTCGTGAGTCACGTAGACGATGGTGATGCCGAGGCGCCGGTGCAGGTGGCGCAGTTCGTCCTGCAGCTCCTCGCGCAGCTTCTTGTCCAGGGCGCCGAGCGGTTCGTCCATCAGCAGGATGCGCGGTTCGTAGACCAGTGCCCGGGCAATCGCCACCCGTTGTTGCTGGCCGCCGGACAGCTGGGCCGGGCGGCGATGGGCGAAGTCATCCAGTTGCACCAGCTTGAGCATGGCGTCGACCTGGCGTTCGCGCTCGGCGGCTTGCATTTTGCGCAGGGTCAGCGGAAAGGCAATGTTGTCGCGTACCGACAGGTGCGGGAACAGCGAGTAGCGCTGGAACACCATGCCGATGTCGCGCTTGTGAGGCGGCACCTTGATCAGCGAGTTACCCTCGACCAGGATTTCCCCGGAAGTGGGCGTCTCGAAGCCGGCGAGCATCGACAAGGTGGTGCTCTTGCCAGAGCCGCTGGAGCCGAGGAAGGTGAGGAACTCTCCTTCCTTGATGTCCAGCGAGATGTTGTCCACGGCGGCGAAGTCGCCGTAGTACTTGTTCAGGTTGCGCAGGCTGACCAGGGGTTGTTGATTGGCTTGGGCGGAATTTTTGATCACGGCACTCATGTCGTTCTCCTCGGCGCTCAGGCGCTGACTTCATTACGCCGGCGCAGAGCAGCGGCGATCACCATTATTAGGACGGACAGGCCGATCAGTAGCGTCGAGGCGACGGCGATCACTGGGGTCAGGTCCTGGCGGAGGGTGGTCCACATTTTCACGGGCAGAGTCTGCAGGGTCGGGCTGGCCATCATCACGCTGAGCACCACCTCGTCCCACGACACCAGGAAGGCGAATAGGGCGCCGGCAACCATGCCCGGACGGATCGCTGGAAAGGTCACCTTGTACACCGCCTGCATGCGCGAGGCGCCGCAGATCACCGCGGCATCCTCGATCGACTGATCGAACAGCTTCAGCGAGTTGATGATCGAGATGATGGTGAACGGCAGCGCGACTATCACGTGGCTGACTACGAAGGAAAACAGCGTGCCGGTGTAACCCAGCTTGAGAAACAGCGCATAAACCGCCACCGCGATGATCACCAGGGGCACGATCATCGGCAGGGTGAACAAGCCGTAGAGCAGTTCGCGTCCCGGAAAACGCCCGCGCACCAGGGCAAAAGCGGTCGGTAGGCCGAGGGCGACAGCGCACAGGGTGGTCAGCACCGCGACCTTTAAACTGGTCAGCACCGAGGCCATCCACTCCGGGTTGGAGAAGAACTGTTCATACCATTTCAGCGTCCAGCCCGGCGGCGGGAACACCAGCCACTGCGAGGAGCCGAACGATAGCAGCACGATGAACACAATCGGCAGCAGCAGAAACAGGGCGATCAGCCCGGTGGTCAGGTAGAGGCCGATGCGCAGGCGCGGCCCCATGGCATTGGGTGTCAGCAACATGCTCGGTTACCTCGCATTGCTGGCGCCGACCGGGGATTCCGGCTGGAGCTTAAGGTAGAAGTAGAACAGCACCAGGGTGATGCCTATCAGCAACGCGGCTGCGGCACTGGCGATACCCCAGTTGAGGAAGGATTGCACCTGCTGAATGATGAACTCCGGCAGCATCATGTTCTGCGCGCCGCCGAGCAGCGCCGGGGTCACGTAGTAACCGAGGGACATGACGAAGACCATCAGCCCGCCGGAGAACAAGCCGGGGCGGCACAGTGGCAGGAACACCTGGAAGAAATTGCGCCACGGGCTGGCGCCGCAGATGGCCCCAGCCTGCAACACCATCGGGTCAATGGCCTGCATGGTCGCCTGCAGCGGCAGGACGATGAACGGGATCATGATGTAGCTCATGCCGATCACCACGCCGGTGAGGTTGTGCACCATCTCCAGCGGCTGGTCGATGATGCCCATCGCCATCAGCGCCTTGTTGATCACCCCGGAGGCCTGCAGTAGCACCAGCCAGGAGTAGGTGCGCGCCAGCAGGCTGGTCCACATCGACAGCAGCACGATGTTCAGCAGCCAACGGCCCCAGCCGCGCGGCACCAGGGTGATCGCCCAGGCTAGGGGAAAGCCCAGCAGCAGGCTGATCACCGTGACGAGGCCGGCCACTGAGAAGGTATTAAGCAGCACACGGGTGTAGGCCGAGTTGGCGAACAGTTGTTCGTAGTTGCCCAGTCCCAGGCTGGGTTCCAGTACACCGCGCATGAGCAAACCGATCAGTGGCGCGAGGAAGAACAGGCCGAGGAACAGCAAGGCTGGCAGCAAGTTGGAGAACCCCCGCCAGCGCTGTGCCTTGGAACTGTTCGCCATGCCGGCGGCGCGCGAAGCGGCGCCGGCAACGTGGGTCGATTGACTGGACTGGGCGCTAGTCATGTTATTTGACCAGCCACTCGTTCCACTGGGCGGAGATGGCTTCGCCATGCTTGGCCCAGTAGGCGTAGTCGAGGTTGACCTGATCCTTGACGTGGGCGGTCGGCAAGCTCGGCGCCAGGTCGGCATTCAGCTGCTCGACACTGCCGACGTTGACCGGCGCGTAGGCGGTGAGGTTGGCGAAGTCGGCCTGGCCCTTGGCGCTGCTGGCGTTGGCCAGGAACTTCATGGCGGCGTCCTTGTTCTTCGCACCCTTGGGGATGACCAGGAAGTCGGCCATGACCAGATTCTGCTTCCAGCTCACCCCAACCGGCGCGCCGTCCTGCTGCAGGGCATAGACGCGGCCATTCCAGAACTGACCGAGGCTGACTTCACCTGAGGCCAGCAGCTGCTGCGACTGCGCGCCGCCGCCCCACCAGACGATGTCCTGCTTGATGCTGTCGAGCTTCTTGAAGGCGCGTTCCAGGTCCAGCGGATAGAGCTTGTCGGCCGCGACGCCATCGGCGAGCAGAGCCAGTTCCAGCACGCCGGGGCTGGCCCATTTGTACAGCGCGCGTTTGCCGGGGTAGGTGGCAGTGTCGAACAGCGCGGTCCAGTCCTGCGGGGCGCTGGCGCCGACCTTACCTTGGTTGTAGCCGAGCACGAAGGAGAAGTAGAAGGAGCCGACGCCGTGGTCGGAGACGAAGCGCGGATCGATCGTCTCACGCTTAATCACGCCGAAGTCCAGCGGTTCGAGCAGACCCTCGCTGGCGGCGCGCAGGGCGAAATCGGCCTCGACGTCGACCACGTCCCACTGCACGTTGCCGCTTTCGACCATGGCCTTGAGCTTGCCGTAGTCAGTCGGGCCGTCCTGCACCACGCGGATACCACTGGCTTCAGTGAAGGGTTCTGCCCAGGCCTGCTTCTGCGCGTCCTGGGTGCTGCCGCCCCAGCTGACGAAGTTCAGGCTCTCGGCGGCGAAAGCAGTGCTGGCGCTTGCCACTAGAGCCAGGGCGGCGAGGGTGGCGGTGATGGGGTTACTCTGCAACATGCTGTATTCCTCGAGTTTGTAGTTGTTGTCGAGTTGCTATGTATGAAAGTAAAGCTGGGTATGTTGTGGCTCGGGGTCTGCCAACGTACCTAGATCGTCCACTGGAATGGCCGGCCTATGGAATATCATATTATGGTATTCCAAGATATCTGCAAGCCTTGCGTGACTGCTGGGTCGTGGCGAGCAGATTGAGCGACTGATGGTCGTCGACTAATCATCACCAGAGAGGGCAAGCACTGCATTGAGCGTGGGGCTGATTTGCGGTTGGGGTTGCGGCTGAGATGGCGTAGCGGGATGTGCGGGGAGGATGTTGCCGGTAACACGGGGTGGCGGGAGGGGCATGGCCCCTCCCGCGGCTCGAGACTATTCGCCGAAGCCGAGGGTTTCCACAACTTCCAGGTCATAGCCAGTCAGTCCGGCGTATTTCAGCGGGGCGCCGAGGTGGCGCAGTTTGCCGACGCCTAGATCCTTGAGGATCTGCGCACCGGTGCCGACTTCGGAGTAGATGCGCGACTGCGAGCGGTTGAACTGCTGGCGCGGTTGGGTCAGTTGCGGCACGCGCTCGAGCAGGGCCTGGGACGACTCGTTGTTGGCCAGCACCACGACCACACCGCGCCCTTCTTCGGCGACCTTCTGCAGCGCCGCCCACAGCGTCCAGTTCTGCGGGCCGGTGTACTCGGCGCCGACCAGGTCGCGCAGCGGGTCGATCACGTGGACGCGCACCAGGGTCGGTTCGTCGCGCTTGATCTCGCCCATCACCATGGCCATGTGCACGCCGCCTTCGATGCGATCCTCGTAGGTGATCAGACGGAAGTCGCCGTGCACCGTCGGCAGTTCGCGCTCGCCGATGCGGGTGACCGTGTGTTCGGTACTCAGGCGATAGTGGATAAGGTCGGCGATGGTGCCGATCTTGATCCCGTGCAGGGCCGCGAAGCTTTCCAAGTCGGGGCGGCGGGCCATGCTGCCGTCCTCGTTCATCACCTCGACGATCACCGCCGCCGGGCTGTAGCCGGCCAGGCGGGCCAGGTCGCAACCGGCTTCGGTGTGCCCGGCGCGGTTGAGTACGCCGCCATCGCGGGCGCGCAGTGGGAAGATGTGCCCAGGTTGCACCAGGTCTTCGGCTTTGGCGTCTGCTGCCACGGCAGCCAGCACCGTGCGCGCGCGGTCGGCGGCGGAGATACCGGTGGTCACGCCAGTGGCGGCCTCGATGGAAATGGTGAAAGCGGTGGAGAAGGCGCTGCCGTTGCTCGGCACCATCTGCTCCAGGCCGAGGCGCTGGCAGTGCTCGTCGGTCAGGGTCAGGCAGATCAGCCCGCGTGCCTCGCGAGCCATGAAGTTGATCGCGGCCGGCGTGCAGGCTTCTGCGGCCAGCAGTAGATCGCCCTCGTTCTCGCGGTCTTCGTCATCGACCAGCAGGACCATCTTGCCCTGGCGGAAGTCTTCGATGATTTCTTCGATGCTGTTGAATGGCATGCCAGTGCTCTCACGGTTTGCGATGGAAGACGGTTGTCCGGTAGACTTTATGGTATACCATAATACATAAAGTTGACGAATAACGGAGATGGCGATGAAGGCTTATTGGATTGCCCATGTCGAAGTAACCGACCCCGAGCAGTACGGCGAATACACCCGGCGGGCACCAGCGGCTTTCGCCAAGTATGGCGGCACCTTCCTCGCCCGTGGCGGCCGTGCGCAGGCGTTGGAAGGCCGGGCTACGCCGCCGCGCAACGTGCTGATCGAATTCGCGTCCTACGAACAGGCGCTGGCTTGTTACAACTCGCCGGAGTACCAGGAGGCCTGCGGCCACCGGCAAGGGGCGGCTATTGCCGAGGTGATCATAGTCGAGGGCTGCGCGCCCTGAGCTGAGTCATCTGGGCTATGTCCCAGTCATGTGTTGGCAACAGCGCCGCGTCCGTAGGAGCCAGCAAGCGGGCTCCTACAAAGGCGTCGGCGCGATGCAGGCTTAGCGGATGAAGTGCACCTTGCCGGTGTCGTCATTGCCGACATAAATACCGTAGACCCCGGCCTGGCGCTCTTCGATATAGCGTTCGAGAATCTGCCGGATGGCCGGGTAATAGATGTTCTCCCAGGGAATGTCTTCGGGCGCGAAGAAGCGGTAGTCGAGGGTTTCCGCGCCGAACTGGCCGGTCGCTTCGATCACCACTGCGCGGAAGATGACGTACACCTCGCTGATCTTCGGTACGCTGAAGATCGAGTAGGGCGAGACGATATCGGCGCGTACCCCGGTTTCCTCCCACACCTCACGCAAGGCCGCCTGCTCGGTGGTTTCGCCGCTTTCCATAAAGCCGGCCGGCAGGGTCCAGGTGCCAGGGCGCGGCTCGATGGCGCGCTGGCACAGCAGGTACTTGCCGTCCTGCTCGATGATGCAGCCGGCGATGATCTTCGGGTTTTCGTAGTGGATGTAGTTGCATCCCGCGCAGACCAGGCGCTGGTGGGTGTCACCGGCGGGCACCTGACGGCTCAGGCGGTCGGCGCCGCAGTTGGGGCAGAAGCGCGGGGTGGGCATGGCGTCAGCGTCCTATGCGTGGCTCTTTGAGTGCGATCGGCGTGGCGATTTCGCGCACTGTGCCGGTCTCATCCTGCTTGGACTTGAGGTAGTCCAAGGCCACCTTGGCGGCGGCGCGGACGTGGTCCACCGAGGCCTGGTGAGCGGCCAGCGGGTCACCGCTCTTGATCGCCTCAACCATACGCTCCATCTCCTTGCTGCTGGCGCCGCGGCGGTTGGCCTGGGATACCGATGTGGCACGCAGGTAGCTGATGCGCGCCTGCAACTGGCGCAGCTGGGTGGCGGCGATGTGGTTGCCGGAGCCTTCGAGCAGCACGTCGTAGAAACCCTGAACCGAGTCGATCACCTGTTGCAGCTCGCCTTCTTCGAGAACCCTGCGGTTTTCCTCGAGGGCTCGCTCCAGAGCGCGGATGTCCTTGGCTTTGGCGTTGAGAGTGAAGAGTTGCACGATCAGGCCTTCGAGCACGCAACGCAGCTCGTAGATATCGCAGGCGTCTTCCAGGGTGATGATAGCCACCCTCGGGCCTTTGGCATCGGCGAACTCGACCAGCCCTTCGGACTCCAGGTGGCGCAGGGCCTCGCGTACCGAGGTGCGGCTCACGCCCAGGCGCTCACACAGGTCGCGCTCGACCAGGCGATCGCCGGGCATCAGCTGGAAGTTCATGATGGCGCTGCGCAGTTTATCCAGCACGATTTCGCGCAGGGTAATGGGGTTGCGATTGACCTTGAAGCTGTCGTCGAGAGGCAAGCGTTTCATGGGGTCCGCTCTGGTTGGGCTATCCGAAGAAAAAGCAAGAAAGCACCCGATCGACGGACCATGGGTGCTTAGCCTGCTTTGCGCTGCCCGCTATTGAGGTTGGCTCTCGGCATCGGCATCCGCGAAGGCTTCACGGGCGATGCGAAAACTGTCCACGGCCGCAGGCACGCCACAGTAAATTCCGACTTGAAGCAGGATTTCGCGTATCTGCTCACGGCTGAGACCGTTACGCAAGGCTCCACGAATATGCAGCTTCAGTTCATGCGGCCGATTAAGGGCCGAAATCATCGCCAAGTTTATCATGCTGCGTTCGGCCAGCGACAAACCCTCCCGGCCCCAGACATGGCCCCAGCAGTACTCGGTGACCAGTTCCTGCAGCGGGCGATTGAAGTCGTCGGCATTCTCGATCGACTTGTTGACGTAGGCCTCGCCCAGCACCTGGGTGCGGATCGCCAGGCCTTTCTCGAACTTTTCGTTGCTCATGCGCTTCTCCTATGCAGGCCTTACAGTCCGCCCATCAGGGTGTATTTGATCTCGAGGTAATCCTCGATGCCGTACTTGGAACCTTCGCGGCCGAGGCCCGAGGACTTGATGCCGCCGAAAGGCGCGACTTCGGTGGAGATCAACCCTTCGTTGATCCCGACCATGCCGTATTCAAGAGCCTCACTCATGCGCCAGGCGCGGCCCAGGTCGCGGGTGTAACAATAGGCTGCCAAGCCGTACTCGGTGTCGTTGGCCAATTGCACGGCCTCGGCTTCACTGCTGAAACGGAACACTGCAGCCAGCGGGCCGAAGGTTTCCTCGCGGGCGACCTTCATTTCCAGGGATACCTCAGCCAGCACTGTCGGCTGGAAGAAACCATTGCCCAAGGCATGCCGTTCGCCGCCACAGAGCAGGCGTGCGCCTTTGCTCAAGGCGTCCTGTACATGGTCTTCGACCTTGGCTACGGCGCGCTCGTTGATCAGCGGGCCCTGGGTCACACCGGTGGCGAAACCATCGCCGACCTTGAACTCGGCCACGCGCTCGGCGAGGCGACTGACGAAGGCGTCATAGATACCGTCCTGGACCAGGAAGCGATTGACGCAGACGCAAGTCTGCCCGGCATTGCGAAACTTGGCGATCAGGGCGCCTTCGACTGCGCGCTCCAGGTCGGCGTCGTCGAAGACGATGAACGGCGCATTGCCGCCGAGTTCCAGCGAGACCTTCTTCAGGGTCGTGGCGCACTGGGCCATCAGCAGTTTGCCGATGGCGGTGGAGCCGGTGAAGGACAGCTTGCGCACGTCGGCGCTGTTGGTCAGCTCGCCGCCGATGGCCACCGCATCGCCGGTGACTACGTTGAAGATGCCTGCGGGGATGCCCGCCTGCTCCGCCAGTGCAGCCATGGCCAGGGCGGAGAACGGCGTTTCCGGCGCCGGCTTGACGATGCACGGGCAGCCGGCGGCCAGGGCCGGTCCGGCCTTGCGGGTGATCATCGCTGCGGGGAAGTTCCACGGCGTGATGGCGGCGACCAGGCCGATCGGCTCCTTGCTCACGATGATGCGCGCATCGCCCTTGTGGCTGGGGATGGTGTCGCCGTAGATACGCTTGGCTTCTTCGGCGAACCACTCAATGAAGCTGGCGGCGTAGAGGATTTCGCCCTTGGCCTCGGCCAGCGGCTTGCCCTGCTCCAGGGTAAGGATCTCGGCCAGCGCGTCGGCGTTCTCCAGCATTAGCGCATGCCAGCGCTTGAGGATGTTGCTGCGCTCTTTGGCGGTGCGTGCGCGCCAGGCCGGCCAGGCGGCAGTGGCGGCGGCGATGGCGCGCTGGGTTTCCGTCGCGCCCATGTTCGGCACCTGGCCGATGCTGGCGCCGTTGGCCGGATTGAAGATGTCCTGGGTGCTTGCGTCTTGGGCGTCACACCATTGGCCGTCGATAAAGGCCTGTTGGCGGAACAGTTGTGCGGCTGCTGGGGTCATGTTGGCTCCAAAAATAAAAAAGGGCCGCCACCAGCATGTGTGGCAGGCGACCCCAAAAAACTCTCTGGCGATTTCGCTCAGGCGATAGCGGGCAGGGCGCCCAGCTTGCCGCGGTGATAGACCATCGGCGTCACTTCGGTCTCGGGCAGGATCAGGTTCTTCACAGCGCCGACGATGATGGCGTGATCGCCACCGTCGTATTCGCGCCACAGCTCGCACTCGATGATCGCGGTGGCCTTGCTCAGCAGCGGATTGCCGCGCTCGCTGAGGTGCCACTCGATGCCCTTGGCCTTGTCTTTACCCTTGCCGGCGAAGGCATAGGCTTCTGCTGTCTGCTCGGCAGACAGCAGGTGGATGGCGAACTGTTTGCTGGCGCAGAGCACCGGGTAGGAGTCCGAGGCGTAGTTGGGGCAGAACAGCACCAGTGCCGGGTCAATCGACAGTGCGCTGAAGGCGCTGGCGGTGATGCCGACGATGCCGCCATCTGCATCGAGGCAGGTGATCACCGTGACGCCCGAGGGGAACGAGCCCATCACCTCTTTGTAAATGCCTGGTTCGATCATCTTTGTTACCTCTGTAATACGGGTGCTTGGCCGCTCAACGCATGACGAAGGGGTCGGCCATCGGTTCCTGCGAGAGATTGATCCACACGGTTTTCTGTTCGGTGTAGGCGAGCACCGAGTCGATGCCGCTCTCGCGACCGTAGCCGCTGTTCTTGAAGCCGCCGATCGGCGCCATGGCTGAGACTGCGCGGTAGGTGTTGACCCAGATGATGCCGGAGCGCACATCACGAGCCAGGCGATGGGCGCGGCCGAGGTCGCGGGTCCAGATGCCGGCGGCCAGGCCGAACTGCGAGTCGTTGGCGATGGCCAGGGCCTCGGCTTCGTCTTTGAAGCGAATTACCGAGGCGACCGGGCCGAAGACTTCTTCCTGCATGATCTTCATCGAGTTGCTGTCGCACTCGAACAGGGTCGGTTCGTAGTACCAGCCGTTGCTGTCGATTTCGGGGCGTTTACCACCCAACCGCAGTTTCGCGCCCTCGGCCAAGGCGGCGGCTACCAGGTCCTCGACCACGGCCAGCTGCTGCGCGGTGGCCATGGGGCCCATCTCGCTGCTGTCGTCCTGCGGATTGCCGATGCGGATGCGCTGGGCGCGAGCAATCAGGCGTTCGATGAACTCGTCGTAGATTTCGTCCTGCACCAGCAGGCGCGAACCGGATACGCAGCTCTGTCCAGAGGCGGCGTAGATGCCGGCGATGGCGCCGTTGACTGCGCTGTCCAGATCGGCGTCGGCGAAGATGATGTTCGGCGACTTGCCGCCCAGCTCCAGCGACAGCTTGGCGAAATTCTCCGCACTGCTGCGCACTACGTGGCGGGCAGTGGCGGCACCGCCGGTGAAGGCGATCTTGCGTACTAGCGGGTGGCGGGTCAGGGCGGCACCGGCGCTGGCGCCGTAACCGGTAATTACGTTGACCACGCCGGGCGGAATGCCGGCTTCAAGGGCCAGTCGCGCCAGCTCGAGAATGGTCGCCGAGGCATGCTCGGACGGCTTGATGACCATGCAGTTGCCCGCGGCAAGGGCCGGCGCCAGCTTGATCGCGGTCAGGTAAAGCGGGCTGTTCCAGGGAATGATAGCGGCCACCACGCCCAGCGGTTCGAGCACCGTATAGCCGAACATATCGGTCTTATCCAGCGGTAGGGTGCCGCCTTCGAGCTTGTCGGCCAGGCCGGCTGTGTAGTGGAAGAACTCCGGCAGGTAGCTGACCTGGCCGCGAGTTTCGCGGATCAGCTTGCCGTTGTCGCGGCTTTCCAGTTGGGCCAGCTGCTCCTTGTTCTCGGCGATCAGGTCACCCAGGCGGCGCAACAACTTGCCCCGGGCGGTAGCAGTGAGACCGCGCCAGGCCGGGCTTTCGAAGGCCTTTTGCGCGGATTGAACGGCACGCTCGACATCAGCTTCGTCGGCATCGGGCAGCTCTGCCCATGGCTCGGCGAGTGCTGGGTTGAGGCTCTGGAAGGTGTTGCCGGAGAGGGCATCGACCCACTGGCCATCGATGCACATCTGAAAGCGGGCGAGTGTCATGCAACGATCCCCTTTGTTGGGTTCTGTGAGGTATGGGCGCGCCTTAGGAAGTCCAGCAGCACCTGGTTGACCTGGCGCGGCGACTCCACAGGCATCATATGCCGCTGCTCGGCGAGCACGGCAACCTGCGCGCCGGGAATAAGTTCGGCCAGCTCTCTGGCCATTTGCGGGGTCGAGCCGGGGTCCAGCTCGCCGGTACTGATCAGGGTCGGCACGCGAATGCTGCCGAGCCGATCCACCTGGTACATGTCCTGGGTGGCAAACAACTCATAGGTGGTCAGATAGCCTTGCGGATCATTGCTGGCCAGCGTCTGGCGCAGCGCGGCGATCTGCGCCGGGTTGGCGGCCTGGTATTCGCGGCTGAACCAGCGCGACAGGGCCGCTTCGGCGTTGGCGTTGGGGCCATACTGGGCGACCTGGCGGGTACGCTCGATCACTGCGGCGCGTTGCTCCGGGCTGCGATTGAATACGCTGTTAAGCACCACCAAGCCCTGGGTGTGCTGGGGGTAGTGCAGGGCAAAGGCCCGCGCTATAAGGCCGCCCATCGAGAAACCGATGATGGTGGCCTGTGGCAGCTGCAGGTGGTCGAGCAGTTCGCGCAACTGCTCGGCATAGCCAAGCAAGTCGGTGCCGACTGCCGGACGCGGGCTGGCGCCATGACCGAGCATGTCGTAGGCGATGACTCGGTAGTGCGGCGCAAGACCGACGATCTGGCCGCCCCACATCTCTTTATTCAGGCCGACGCCGTGGATCAGCACCACGGGTTGGCCTTGGCCGGTCGCCAGGTAACTGGTGCCGGCGGGGGTGCGTTCAGCGGTGAGTAACATCATGGGCGCTCCTGCACTGACCGGATTACTGAGCCTGCTCGGCGGCCAGCTCTTCCAGGTCGATGTAACGGCTGCCGATGCGCGGATGCAGGCGGCCACCGTCAGCCGCGCCCAGGACCACGACGATTTCGTCGGCGCGCGGTGCGTCTTCGATTTTCATTTCCAGGGTGACGTAATGCGAACGCGCGCCTTCGTCATCCTTGTGCATCATCGGGATCTGGATTGAAGTTCCTGGCCCACCGCGCTTGTTGGTGAAGCTCAGGTAGCTCTTGGCCTTGACTGCCTGGCGGTAGTGGTTGCCGAAGCGCAGGTTGTGGATCACTGCGGAGGCGTGTTCGATCTCGCCGTCGGCACCGACTACAGCGGCCTTGCCATAGGCTTCGATCTTGTCTGCACCACCTATTGCATCGGTCAGCCGCTTGACCATCAACTCACCCAGCTCAGAGGCGTGGGGGTTGAGTTCCGAGCGGATGTCTTCGACGAAGCCACGACCGGCCCAAGGGTTCTTCATCACGACAGCCAAGCCCACCATGGTCACCGGTTTGTCAGTCGCCTTACCGCCTTCGATAAGGGTTTCTTCCACGTAGCTGACGATCTTGCGAATTTCAAAACTCATGAGGTTCTCCTGGATAGAAGGGGTAGTGGGAGGTGCATCGCACTGGTCTGGTATCATGGTATACCATAATACAGCATGTGCAAGTCAAGCTTTCCATGCGTGCCGCTGGTCGGCCTCAAGGTCTTAGGCTCTAGGCCTGAACAGGTCCCCGAGGTTTGCCGACTAGCGGGCTTTGCTTCCGCATTTAGGTTTATGGTATACCGTAATACAAGCTAATGCTGCCGTCCAATTCAGGTTGATTGACGGGCGGTTGCAGTCCTGGGCCGAAGACTCGTGATTCGAGTCTCCGGCAGGTACTAGGTGCAGGCAGGGCGGGGTGCCCGGTATTGGCGATGAGCACTACTTTGAGTGTCCACATTTATAAAAATAAGGAGGAGGCGCGCCCGTGAGCGAACATCCTATGCAAGGCTCCAACCGTCTGTTCGCAGGCGTTAACCCGACGATGGCCATCTCATCACTGGTGATGGTGGTGGCCTTCGTGCTGTTCACCGTGATCTTCGGTGAACTCGCCAACAGCCTGTTCACCGGCATCAAGCAGTGGATCGAAAGCTCGCTGGGCTGGTATTACGTGGCGGTGGTCAGTGGTGTGTTGTTCTTTACCTTTTGGGTGGGGCTCAGTCGTTTCGGCAACCTGCGCCTGGGGCGCGATGACGAGCGTCCAGAGTTCAGCAATTTTTCCTGGTTCGCCATGCTGTTCAGTGCGGCGGTGGGTACCGGGCTGTTGTTCTGGAGCATTGCCGAGCCGGTGATGCACATGCAGGGCAACCCCTTCATGGACATGGCCGGGGTCGCAGCCAATACGCCGGAGGCGGCGCAAATCGCCCTGCGTATCACCATGTTCCACTGGGGCCTGCACGGCTGGTGCATCTACATCATCGTTGGCCTGATTCTGGCCTATTTCGCTTACCGTCGCGGCCTGCCGCTGACCATTCGTTCGGCGCTCTACCCGCTGATCGGTGAGCGCATTTATGGACCGATCGGCCATGCCGTCGACCTGCTTGCAATCTTCAGTACCTTGTTCGGCACTGCGACCACCCTGGGTCTCGGTGTGGCGCAGATGAATGCCGGGCTGAATTACATGTTCGGTCTGGAGGTATCCACCACTAACCAGTTGATCCTTATCTCGGGCACGGCGGTGGTCGCCACCCTGTCGGCGGTGTCTGGGGTGCGCAAGGGCATTCTCTGGCTCAGCGAGTGGAACATCCGTCTAAGCAGCATCCTCTTTCTGTTCTTGCTGCTAGCCGGGCCGACCGTGTTCCTCCTCGGCCTGTACGCCACCAGCCTGGGTGATTATCTGGCCAATTTCATCCCGATGGGGCTATGGACCGATTCCAACCCCGAGCGTCAGTGGCAGGGCTGGTGGACCATCTTCTACTGGGGCTGGTGGCTGTCCTGGGGCCCGTTCGTCGGCATGTTCATCGCGCGCATTTCCCGTGGCCGCACCGTGCGCCAGGTGGTGCTGGGCGGCATGCTCGCCGCGACTCTGGGTGCCTTCCTGTGGATCGTGATCATGGGCGGTACCGGGGTTTACCTGCAGTTGGCCGGCGCCGTCGACCTCAGTGCGGTGGCCAACAGCGATGTGACCATGGTGCTGTACAAGACCATCGAGGGCCTGAACGTGGAGTGGGCGACCATGGCCATGGCCGGACTGGCGACTCTGATGATTGTCAGCTGGTTCGTCACCTCGGCAGATTCGGCTACCCTGGTGATCTGCACCATCCTGTCGATGGGCGATCAGAACCCGCCGCAACGCTTCCGCATCATCTGGGGTTTGGGGCTCGGCGCGTTGGCTGGGGTGTTGCTGCTGGCGGGTGGTTTGCAAGGTTTGCAGGCAGCCACCATCGCGGCGGCTTTGCCCTTCTCCGTGGTGCTGATGGTGATCTGTTATTGCCTGGTGCGCGCACTGCACCAGGAAGAGGGTGAGAGTCTGGGTATCGAAAGCGCTCAGCGAGCGTAACCCCAAGGTTTGACGCTACGGCTAACCAGCGTTGCGACTTCGTCCCCCGAGTTACCGCCGCCGATTAGGCGGCGGTTGCGTTTCCGTTCTACGGAATTTGTCAGGTACTAGGCTGCTTTTGTCAGGCGGTCGTGTTCGTTTGGACGGTGCTCAGCCAGGTTTCAGTTCACGGTGCAGCAGCGCCGCCTTGCGCGCCAGCCCCCAGCGATAGCCACTCAGCGCGCCGTTGGCGCCGATCACCCGGTGGCAGGGCACCAGCAGGCCCAGCGGGTTGCTCGCACAGGCCCGCGCCACCGCACGCGGGTGGCTGCCGAGGTGGGCGGCCAGTTCGCCATAGCTGCGGGTCTGGCCGGCGGGGATTTGTTGCAGCGCGCGCCACACCTGTTGCTGAAACACCGTGCCGCGCAGGTCCAGTGGCAACTGCGCGGCGCGTTGCGGTTCCTCGATCTGGCCGATCACCTGCTGCAGCCAGGCGCCCAGGCCGGCGTCGTCGCGTTGCAACTGGGCGGCGGCGAAGCGCTGGCGCAGTTCGCTTTCCAGTGTCTCGGGGCTGTCGCCGAACAGCAGGGCGCAGACGCCCTTGGCGCTGCTGGCCAGCAGCAATTGGCCGAGCGGGCAGGCGGCGATGGCGTAGCGCAGGGTTTCTCCGGCGGCCTGGCGCTGGCGCTGCGCCGGGCTCAAGCCATCGCGCTGTTGATACAGCGCCCGAGTGTCGGAGTAGCCGGCGGCCAGCGCGGCATCCAGCACCGACTCGGCCTGCGCCAGGCTGGCCTCCAGCTGCGCGCGGCGCTGGGCGTTGGCCCAGGCCTTCGGCGTCAGGCCGGTGCGTGCCTTGAACGCGCGGGCCAGGTGCGAGGGCGACAGGCCGATGCGTGCGGCGAGCTGGGCGAGGCTGGGCGTGGGGTTCTGTTCGACCAGCAGCCGGCAGGCGGCGGCGACCAGTTGGTCGAGCTGTTCGGCTGGGCTGGCGCCCTGCGGCGTACAGCGTTTGCACGGGCGAAATCCGGCCGCTTCGGCGCTCGCCGGGGTGGCATGAAAGCTGACGTTGTCGCGTCGCGGTCGCCGCGCCGGGCAGCTCGGTCGGCAATAGATGCCGGTGGAGCGCACGGCGAAGACGAACTGGTTATCGCACGCGGCATCGCGCGCGCAGACGGCTTGCCAGCAAAGGTCGGTGTCGAGCATGGCACGGCTCCGCAGGATGATGAGTCGATTGTCGGCCCTTGCGCCGAGCACGCCAATGCGAATTACGCTTTCAAAGTGTGCCGTGCGGATTGCGGCTCAAGTCCATTGATCCCGACGGGTGCGGCATACAAACAGCGTTAGCCGCGGCCCAGCCAGCTACCGCTCAGTGCCAGTCGAGGCTGAGCGCTTCCTGCCAGGCGAAGCGCTCGAAGTGGCTGGCGACCACCTGCTTGAGTTTATCCAGCTGCTCCTGGTCAGGGCTCTGTACGATCAGGCGCAGGCCGTCGTTCTCGGCATTGAGCCGCGTCAGGCCGAAGGCGAACTCGATGCGACCCTGCTGTTCGTCGAAATTCACCGGGATCTTGTGGGCGAAGTGCTTGCACAGGCCGATGTAGCGCGCCGGTGTGGCGGTGGGCTACCTGGCGCGCAAGCCGTCAATCAGCCGCCCCGAAGTCCTGGTTGGCCAGGATTGGCTGGCGCTGAGCGACCTGCACAGCGACGTACTCAACCTGCAAGGGCCCGGCGACGAGGTGCAAAAACTGCGCATCGAGAGCCGGGTGAGTTGCAACAACATCCTCGCCGTGCGCCATTTCACCTTGGCGGGCATGGGCATCTCGTTGCAGCCGGAGCAGGAGATTCGCGAGGAGCTGGCGCTCGGCAGCCTTTGCCAGTTGCTGCCGGACTGGCGCTTGCCGCTGTTCGGCATCTATCTGGTTACCCCGCGCCGCGATGCTCAACCGGCCAAGGTGCGCTATGCCATCGAGGCGCTGCGGCAACATTTATTGCTCGCCTGAGGGACACATGGCGCTCCCTGGGCTGGGCGCTGCCCGAGGATTGCCGTATAACGGGCGGTATACGCGAATAGGGCAACACAGGACCCCAGATTAAAGCTAATGAAGACGCCAAAACGTATTGAACCCCTGGTCGAGGCTGGGTTGGTCGACGAAGTGATGCGCCCGCTGATGAGTGGCAAGGAAGCCGAAGTCTATGTGGTGCGCTGCGGTGACGAGCTGCGCTGCGCCAAGGTCTACAAGGAGGCCAACAAGCGTAGTTTCCGTCAGGCCGCGGTCTACCAGGAAGGCCGTAAGGTGCGCAGCAGCCGCGATACGCGGGCCATGACCAAGGGCACCAAGTACGGTCGCAAGGGCCAGGAAGATTCCTGGCAGAACGCCGAAGTGGCCGCCTTGTTCCACCTGGCTGGTGCCGGGGTGCGGGTGCCCAAGCCCTACGACTTCCTCGAGGGCGTGTTGCTGATGGAGCTGGTCCTCGACTATGAGGGCGCCGTCGCGCCGCGCCTCAATGATGTCGACCTGCACCCGGAGGATGCCCGCGAATTCCATGCCTTCATGATCGGTGAAGTGGTCAAGATGCTCTGCGCCGGCCTGGTGCATGGCGACTTGTCCGAGTTCAACGTGCTGCTGGGTCCTGAAGGCCCGGTGATCATCGACCTGCCCCAGGCCGTCGATGCCGCTGCCAATAGCCATGCCTTCAGCATGCTCGAACGCGATGTCGGCAATATGTCCGCCTACTTCGGCCAGTTCGCCCCGGAACTCAAGTTCAGCAAGTACGCCAAGGAAATGTGGGCATTGTACGAGGCCGGCGAGCTGACCCCGGACAGCGTGCTGACCGGCGAGTTTGACGACCCCGAAGAGGCCGCCGATATCGATGCGGTGATGCGCGAGATCAAGGCCACCCTGGCCGATGAAGCGCGTCGGCTGGCCCTGCTCGATGCCGAAGATGCGCCCGCCGGTGAAGAACCGCCGCCGCCCTGGGCACAGTAGTCGGCCACACGCTGGGAGAGGGTTGAGGCGGCTGGCCGTTTCAACCCCAGTCTCTCAGCGCCATGGCGGTCGCCGCCAGGCTGGATGAAAAAACGTCCCTACAGACGTGCCACCTGGAAGGTATCGCAACGGCTGACCTGGCCTTGTTCGAAGCCGAGCTTGAACCAGTGCACGCGCTGCGCCGAGCTGCCGTGGGTAAAGGAGTCCGGCACCACCCGGCCGCGCGTCTGCTGCTGCAAACGGTCATCGCCGATGGCATTGGCGGCGTTCAGTGCTTCCTCCAGATCGCCCGCGTCCAGCCAGTCGAGGCGGCGCTGGGCGTGATGCGCCCAGATCCCGGCCAGGCAATCGGCCTGCAGCTCCTGGCGTACCAGCAGGCCGTTGTCGCCCTCCATGGTTTCACCGCGTTGCCGCGCCGCATTTACCTTGGCGGAGACACCGAGCAGGGTCTGCACGTGATGCCCCACTTCATGGGCGATCACGTAGGCCTGGGCAAAGTCGCCAGCGGCGCCGAAGCGTTGTTCCAGTTCACGGAAGAACGCCATATCCAGGTAGACCCGCTGATCGCCGGGGCAGTAGAAGGGGCCAACCGCCGAACTGGCGAAGCCACAGGCCGAATCGACCCCGTCACGGAACAGCACCAGGGTCGGGTCGCGGTATTGGCGCTTGGCGCTCTGGAAGATTTCGCGCCAGGTGTCCTCGGTGTCGCCGAGGATCGCGCGGACGAACTCCGCCTGTTCGTCATTGGCGGCCGGCGGTGCGTTGCGCTGCTGGTCGAGCGAGCTGGTCTGGGTGGCCTGGCCGGCCAGTTGGCCGAGGATCTGCAACGGATCCTGGCCCATCAGCAAGCCGATGACCACCACGGCGGCGATACCGCCGAGGCTCAAGCCCTTGGCCCCACCAAAGCGGGTTCCGCCAGCACTGCGGCCGCGCGCATCCACTACATTGTCGCTGCGTCTTGCCCGTTTCCAGCGCATTGCCCGGCTCCCTTCGCCATCTGCAGGCGCTAAGTGTCGTTGCTATTCGGGGCCGGCGCCAGTGGCGTCATCAGTTGCCCGGGTAGTTGCCGAGTGTGCGTTCACTGCCCTGCTGGTCCAGGCCGATGACCTGATAGGCCTGTTGGCGGTCGCCCATCTCCATGCCTGGCGAGCCGGCCGGCATGCCCGGTACGGCGGCGCCGAGCAGATCAGGCTGCTGGCGCAGTTTGAGGATGTCGGCCGCGGGCACATGGCCCTCGACGAACTTGCCGTCGATCACCCCGGTATGGCACGAGGCCAGACGTGGCGGGACGCCCAGGCGCTGCTTGACCGCGCTCATGTCGCTTTCGACGTGGTCGATGACGTTGAAGCCGTTCTCCTGCAGGTGGCTGATCCAGGCCTTGCAGCAGCCACAGTTGGCATCGCGGTGCACGTCGATGTCGATCGGCTCGGCGGCCTGGGCCAGGCCGGCAAAGAGGCCGGCGATAAGGATTAATGGGCGCATGCTTGAACTCCACGGTGGCTCGTTGGCCGAGCATAGCCCTGTCCCGGCATAGGGCCAAATGGTCGGCTGTATCCGGATATGCCTTGGGCAGCCTATGCTGCGTTGACGATTATTGAGGCAGGGAGCTGGCGATGTTGTTTGCACGTGTGATTCTGGTTATTCAGATGCTGGCGCTGGCCGGTTTGGGCCTGATGTATTTCGTCCGTCCCCACGAGATGGCCAACCTCAGTGGCATGCTGCTGATGGCGCCTGCTGCGGCGACCGATGTGCGCGCCTACTACGGCGGCTTGCAGATTGGCCTGGCAGCGTTCCTGGCATTGGCCCTCAGTCGTCTCGACCTGACCCGCGCCGCCCTGACCCTGCTGGTGCTGCTATACAGTTCGCTGGCGTTGGCGCGCATCGGCGGCCTGTGGCTGGACGGCGGCGCCCAGCAGACCTTCAACCTGCTGGCATTGTTGGTCGAGGTGGTGTCCGCCGGGCTGGCTTTCTGGGCGTTGCGCGGGCTGCCGCGGCGATAGCGCCAGGCCGACGATGCGGTTTGGCGCTACGCGGTTGCCATGTAAACGGGTTATCTTCGCGCCGCGCGAGCGGGCCGCAGGGTCGACGCCTCCCTCATTAGCTGATGGACCCGTAAGGATAAGCAATGCTTGAGTTGGCTGCGGCATTCATCTGCCTGACGACGCTGATGACCTACGTCAGCTACCGCTTCACCAATCTACCGCCAGCGATCGGAGTCATGGCCACGGCCTTGATCTTCTCGCTGGTGCTGCACGGGGTGACCCTGGCCGGCTATCCGGTGCTCGAAGATCAGCTTGGCGACATGCTTCGGCAGATGTCATTCCAGAGCCTGCTAATGGACTGGATGCTGTCGTTCCTGCTGTTCGCTGGCGCCCTGCATGTCAAGCTGGGCGACCTGCACAGCTACAAGTGGCCGATCGGCTTGCTGGCGACTGTGGGGGTGCTGCTCTCGACGCTGATGATTGCAGGCATGGCCTACTGGATGCTGGCGCTATTTGGTTGGTCGGTGAGTTTCCTCTATTGCCTGCTGTTCGGTGCGCTTATCTCGCCAACCGACCCGATTGCGGTGCTGGGCATACTGCGCAGCGCGGGGGCGCCGAAACCGCTGGAAACCACCATCGTCGGCGAGTCGCTGTTCAACGACGGTACCGCCGTGGTGCTGTTCACCGTGCTGCTGACCATCGCCCTGCAGGGGCAGGCGCCGTCGCCGCTGGGGATTGTCGAACTGTTCGCCACCGAGGCGCTGGGTGGCATCGTGCTGGGGCTGCTGCTGGGCTACGGCGTCTACCTGATGATGCGCTCGATCGACCAGTACCAGGTCGAGGTGATGTTATCGCTGGCCCTGGTCATTGGCGGTTCCGCACTGGCGGCGGGCGCCCATGTCTCTGCGCCGATCGCCATGGTCGTAGCCGGATTGATCATCGGCAACATGGGCCGCCGCCATGGCATGTCCGACCAGACCCGAGTCTATGTCGACAAGTTCTGGGAGTTGATCGACGAGATGCTCAACGCGTTCCTGTTCGCCTTGATGGGCCTGGAAATCCTGCTGCTGCCCTTCTCCTGGCTGAATGTCGTGGCGGGCATGTTGATGGCCCTGCTGGTGCTGGGCGCGCGCATCGTGACCATTGCCCCGGCCATTCTCCTGCTGCGCCGCCTGCCGCGATCAGGTGAAGGCATTCCCCAGGGGGCGATTCGCATCCTCTCCTGGGGCGGGTTGCGCGGTGGTATCTCGGTAGCCTTGGCCCTGTCCCTGCCATTAGGCCCTGAGCGCGACCTGCTGTTGAGCATCACCTACGTCATCGTCCTTGGTTCGATCCTGATCCAGGGGCTGACCATCGGGCCGCTGGTGAAGAAGATCTACCACGACAAGACAGCCGCCGCAGGCGATTGAAACGGGCAAGGTCGGGCGGCGTCTAACGCCGCTCCAGCAGCACGCCGGACTCCATGTGGTGGGTATAGGGGAACTGGTCGAACAGTGCGCAACGCGTGACCTGGTGGGTATCGCTGAGCTGGGCGATGTTGGCGGCCAGGGTCTCGGGGTTGCAGGAAATGTAGAGGATGCGCTCGAAGCGCCGGGTCAGCTCGCAGGTGTCGGGGTCCATGCCGGCGCGCGGCGGGTCGACGAAAACGCTGCCGAACTGGTAACTTTTCAGGTCGATGCCGGCCAGGCGGCGGAACGGCCGCACTTCGTTGAGCGCCTCGGTCAGCTCCTCGGCGGACAGGCGCACCAGGCTGACGTTGTCCGCGCCGTTGTCGGCCAGGTTGGCCAGGGCGGCGTTCACCGAGGACTTGCTGATCTCGGTGGCCAGCACCTTGCGCACCCGGGTGGCCAGCGGCAGGGTGAAGTTGCCGTTGCCGCAGTACAGCTCCAGCAGGTCGTCGTCGCGCGGACCCAAGACTTCGTAGGCCCAGCCGAGCATCTTCTGGTTGACCTCGCCGTTGGGCTGGGTGAAGGCGCCTTCCGGCTGGCGGTAGCGGAAGCGGCGACCGGCCACCTGCAGTTCTTCCTCGACGAAGTCCTTGCCGATGACCAGGCGCTTGCCGCGCGAACGGCCGACGATATTGACCTGCAGTTCGGCGGCCAGCTGTTCCGCAGCCAGCTGCCAGGCCGCATCCAGCGGGCGGTGGTAACACAGGGTGATCAGCGCATCACCGCTCAGGGTGGTGAGAAACTCGACCTGGAACAGCTTGAAACTCAGTGCCTCGCTCGCCTGCCAGGCCGCTTTCAGCTTCGGCATCAGTGCATTGATCTGCAGGCTGGCGATGGGGAAGTCGTCGAAGAAGATCGGCGTGTACTTGTCGCCGGCCTCGAACATCGCGTAATGGCGGGTGCCGTCTTCGCGCCACAGACGGAACTCGGCGCGCAGGCGGTAATGCTCGCGTGGCGACTCGAACACCTGCGGCTCTGGAGCAGCGAAGGGCGCCAGCAGCTCGACCAGGCGGGCTTTCTTTTCGGCGAGCTGAGCGGCATAGGTGCTGGGATCGAACTGGGGACGGCTCATGGATTACTTGGAACTCGTATGAATGACGGCACTTGGAGGAGAGGCGGAGGCGCCTAGCCCATGCACGCGAAAGATGATCGCGTACGGGGTTGTCGTTAGGCGTTAAACCAGCCCAGCTTGATCACGAATAACACCGACAACACCACCAGGGCCGGGTTGAGGTCGCGCCAGCGTCCGGCCAGGAGTTTGACCACTGTCCAGCTGATGAAGCCGAAGGCGATGCCGTTGGCGATCGAGAAGGTCAGTGGCATGGCCAGTGCGGCGACCACCACCGGCGCGGCGACGGTCAGGTCGTTCCAGTCTATCTGGGCCAGGCTGCTCATCATCAATACCGCGACGAACAGCAGCGCCGGGGCGGTGGCAAAGGCTGGAATGGCCGCCGCCAGCGGGGCGAAGAACAGGCTGAGAAGAAACAGCAGGGCGACCACGCAGGCGGTCAGGCCGGTGCGTCCGCCGGCGCTGATGCCGGCGGCGGATTCGATGTAACTGGTGGTGGTCGAGCTGCCCAGCACGGCGCCGGCCATGGTTGCGCTGCTGTCGGCCAGCAGGGCGCGGCCGAGCTTGGGCATCTTGCCATCTTGGTCCAGCAGGTCGGCCTTTTGCGCCACGCCGATCAGGGTGCCGGAGGTGTCGAACAGGTCAACGAAGAGGAAGGCGAAGATCACGCTGAGCAGGCCGATATCCAGGGCGCCGGCGATGTCCAGCTGGAGCAGGGTCGGCAGCAACGAGGGCGGCATCGATACCACGCCGTCGATGCTCGACAGGCCGAGGGCCACCGACAGGCCGGTGACCAGCAGAATGCCGATCATCACCGCGCCGGTGACTTGGCGGTAGGCCAGGGCGGCGATCACGAAGAAGCCCAGGCAGGCCAGCAGTACGCTGCCCTGGCTCACGTCGCCGAGGCCGACCAGGGTGGCCGGATTGTCCACCACGATGCCGGCATTCTTCAGTGCGATGATCGCCAGGAACAGGCCGATGCCGGCGGCTATCCCGGCGCGCAGGGCCATGGGGATGCTGTTGATGATCCACTCGCGGATCTTGAAGATCGACAGCAGGAAGAAAATCACCCCGGAGAGAAACACCGCGCCCAGCGCCACCTGCCAGGTGTGGCCCATGGTCAGCACCACGGTGTAGGTGAAGAAGGCATTCAGCCCCATGCCCGGCGCCAGGGCGATCGGGTAGTTGGCTACCAGGCCCATGATCGCCGAGCCGATGGCCGCGGCCAGGCAGGTGGCGACGAACACTGCGCCCTTGTCCATGCCGGTTTCGGCCAGGATGTTGGGGTTGACGAAGAGGATGTAGGCCATGGTCAGGAAGGTGGTGAGGCCGGCCAGGAACTCGGTGCGTACCGTGGTGTGATGCGCATTGAGGTGGAAGATTCGTTCCAGCATGCAGGGCTCCCTATGGCGTGAGCGGTAGTGTTGATCGCGGACGCTTGGAGGCAGCCGCAGCAGGCGAGAGAATCTTCGTCACGCCTTCGATGTGCAGACCCCAAGCAAAGCACATAGGCATGATTTTGCTGGCGATCTGGAAAAAGGCGCGCATCATAACAGCTCGTCCGCACGCGGTGCAGGCATGACCCTGCGGACGCTTTTCGTTGGTTTTTCGAGGAGGCAAACATGACTTCACGTGCCCTTGTCACCATTGCCGATGGCGTCGAAGACATCGAATGCGTGACCTTGATCGACGTGCTGCGCCGCGCGGAAGTCGAGGTGGTGGTCGCCAGCATCGAAGGCCGGCGCATGATCACCTGCGCCCGCGGCACCCGCTTGACCGCCGATACCATGCTGGTCGACGTCCTGGCCCAGGAATTCGACCTGATCGTGCTGCCGGGCGGTATGCCCGGTGCCCAGCGCCTGGCCGAGCATGAGCCGCTGGCCGAACGGGTGCGCCAGCAGGCCAAGGCCGGCAAGCTGTTCGCCGCGATCTGCGCGGCGCCGGCGGTGGCCCTGCAGGCGTTCGGCGTGCTGCAGCAGCGGCGCATGACCTGCTACCCGAGCTTCAGCGAGCGCCTCAGCGGTTGCACCTTCGTCGACCAGCCGGTGGTGGTCGACGGCAACTGCATCACCAGCCAGGGACCGGGCACCGCGCTCGAATTCGCCCTGACCCTGGTCGAGCAACTGCGCGGCAGGGGCACGCGCAGGCAGGTGGCCGAGGCGATGCTGGTGCCTGAGCACTGGTGAAAAAACGCTCGCCTGCAAACGCCCGTTGCGACCTTGCTCTACCTGAGAAGCAGGGGCATGTTGCCAACTGCGTGCGCCATTAACCGCGCGCGTGTGCATGTCCTGGCGATTGATCGGTATCGCCCCCTGCTCGCGATGGCCAGCGTCCCGATGGGACGCAGAGCCGTGGCGAGCGCTGCTGGTAAGCAGGCATTTGTCACGCCGCGAAAGACTCCCTGCATGATCCGGGCGATGCCAGGCCTGGGGCGACAGGACTGTTGACTAGCACTCGGCAAGCGAGCGACGACTCGCCTGTTGTTCAAGTAGGGTGCTGAGCTGACTGTCGCGGCGGGCGACGAACTGCCGCAGGCGCTGCCCATAGTCTGCTGGCGCCGCACCACGTACCGAGGGCCGCTGGGCCAGGGCCTGGCGCCAGCGTTCGACCTTGTCCAGGTCGGCGAAGGTGGCGAAGTCGGCGATGCGCTCGAACACCTGCCAATAGCGGAATACCGGGGCGAAGGCCGCATCCACCAGGGAGAAGGCCGCCCCGGCGAACCAGGGGCCGTCTTCCAGTTCGTCCTCCAGTTGCTCGAAGCGCCGCCTCAGCGCCAGGTGCCGGGCTTGCAGCTGCGCCGCGTCGGCGGCGTTGTAGAAGCGCGCGATGTCGTTCAGCACGGCCGAGGCGAACTCTATCCAGGCGCGGTGCCGGGCGCGCTCGAAGGCGTCTGCTGGATGCAGGCGCGGCGCCAGGGTTTCGTCGAGGTACTCAACGATCACCGTCGACTCGAACAGCACGCCGCGCTCGCTGCGCAGCAGCGGGACCTTGCCCAGCGGCGACAGGGCGATGAACCAGGCCGATTTGGCGGCGAGGTCGATGTCGCGGCGGCTGAACTCCACCCGCTTTTCCGCGAGGACGATGGCCGCGCGCTGCACGTAGGGGCACAGCGGGTGGCTGATCAGCTCGAACGAAGTGTTCATGCGTGGACTCCTTCGGTTTTCAGGGCCAGTGGGCCGTCGCCGAGCAGGACGTGGACTATGGACATGGCGGCGAGGAACAGCGGGTACTCCCAACCGCCGTTGGGGTTGGAAAACACCCAGCCGTTGCCGGCATGGATCAGCAATGCGCCGAGCAGGATCGGCAGCAGCGCCAGGGATACCCAGCGGCCGTGCCAGCCGAGCAGGATCAGCAGGCCACCGAGGGTTTCGGCGATGATCAGCGGCAGGGCCATGGCCGCTGGCAGGCCGGTTGCAGTCAGCCAGCTGGCGAGGCCGGCGACGCCGAAGGTGAGCAGTTTGAGGACCAGGCCGTGGCTGATCCACATGGCGGCCAGGGCGATGCGCAGTAACAGGCTCGCGCTGCTCGGGTAGTGGGCGATGCGGGACATGTCGAATTCTCCAGTGGGGCTAAGGTGCCGGAGAACTCAGCCTATGCTTTGCAAAATAGCGGATAAACTCTCAATATTTGCAAAAAGCCTATGCGGAAATGCATCGATGGATTGGAGCGACCTGCAATACTTCCTCGCCGTCGCCCAGTGCGGCTCGATCAGCCAGGCCGCGCGCAGCCTTCGGGTCAACCACAGCACCGTGCTGCGTCGGTTGCAGCGCCTGGAGGAGCAGCTCGGGGTGGCGCTGTTCCAGCGCCTTCCCGGCGGCTATGCCTTGACCACGGCGGGCGAGGCCCTGGCCGGGCAACTGGACGGAGTTGCCGAGCAGATCGAGCGGGCCGAGCGCCAGTTGCTCGGCCAGGACCTGCAGATTCGCGGCAGCATCCGCCTGACCTCCACTGACACCCTGTTCGCCAGCCTGCTGACCCCGCTGTTGGCAGGATTCCGTCAGCAGCACCCGGGCCTGTCCCTGCAACTGGTGATCAACAACAGCTTTCTCAGCCTGACCCAGCGCGAGGCCGATATGGCCGTGCGCGGCACCAATCGGCCGCCGGAGAACCTGGTGGGGCGTTGCGTCGGCCGGATTCAGACCGCGCTCTATGCCTCGTCCGCCTATCTGGCCAGTCGGCCGGCGACCCTGGCACTGAGCGAACACCTGTGGGTCGGCCCCGATGACAGCCTGGCCCATCTGGAACAGGCCACCTGGCTGGCCGCGCGAGTGCCGGCCGAACAGGTGGTGGCGCGCAGCGACAGCCTGGTGGGGATGGTCGAGTGTGTGCGCCAGGGCATGGGCCTCGGCCTGCTGCTCTGTCCGCTGGCCGAGGCGCGGGGCGATCTGCTGCGCCTGGCCGACGCCGATCCGGCCCTGGATACCCAGGTCTGGCTGCTGACTCACCCGGACCTGCGCAAGGTGGCGCGCATTCGTGCCCTGAGCGACTTCCTCTACCAGCAGCTGAGCGCCGATCCGCGCCTGCTGCACTGAGAGGCGGTGAAAAAACTCCCGCCTCCACGCGCTCATTTAGCTCACTAGCCCCCCCTGTTTTTCACGTGGCGCGCCTTGCCGCGAACGCCTGGAGACAGCCTCGCTACGGCGCTCGATCTGTTTACCGCCTTGGCGCAGAGGCTCAGGCGGTAGTGCTTTGCTCGTGCTGCGGGCTCAGGTGATCGCGCTTGGCCAACTCCGGGAACAGCTTGATCCAGGCGCCGCTGACCAGCAGGGCGCCGACGCCGCCGATCAGCACAGCCGGCACGGTGCCGAACCAGGCGGCGCTGACCCCGGCGCGAAACTCGCCGAGCTGGTTGGAGGCGCCGATGAACAGGCCGTTCACCGCGCCGACCCGGCCGCGCATCTCGTCCGGCGTCTGCAACTGCACGAAGGCGCCGCGGATGACCATGCTGACCATGTCCGCCGCGCCCAGCAGCACCAGGGTGGCCAGGCTGAACCACAGCGAAGTGGACAGGCCGAAGCCGATGGTCGCCACGCCGAAGATCGCCACCGAGCTGAAGATCACCGGGCCGACCCGGCGCTCGATGGGGAAGTACGCCAGCCACAGCGACATCAGCAACGCGCCCAGCGCCGGCGCCGAACGCAGCAGGCCCAGGCCCCAGGGGCCGGTGAGCAGGATGTCCTTGGCGAACACCGGCAGCAGCGCGGTGGCGCCGCCGAGCAGCACCGCGAACATGTCCATGGAGATCGCGCCGAACACTGCGGGACGGCTGCGGATAAAGCGAAAGCCGGCCAGCAGCGACGCCAGCGAAGCCTTCTGTTTCAGCGGCAACTGGCGCGCCGGCAGGCTCAGCATCAGGCCCAGGGCGCCGATGTACAAAAGCGCCGCGGGGCCATAGACCCAGCCGGCATCCAGCGCCAAGAGCAGGCCGCCGAGCGCCGGCGCGACTATGGTCGCGGTCTGCATTGCCGAGGCGGAGGCGGCCACGGCCGCGGGGAACAGCCCCGGCGGCACTATGTTGGGCAGCAGCGCCTGGGTGCTGGGCATCTCGAAGGCGCGGGCGCTGCCGAGCAGAAAGGCGATGAGGAAGATCATCTCGCGGCTGAGGCTGTTTACCGTGGTGCCGATCAGCAGGGCCAAGGCGGTCAGGGCCTGGGCGCCCTGGCACAGCGCGGCGACCTTGCGCCGGTCGAAGCGATCCGCCACATGGCCGGTGAGCAGGACGAACAGGATCCGCGGGAGAAACTCGACCAGGCCGACCAGGCCCAGGTCGAGCACGTTGCCGGTCAGCGTGTACAGCTGCCAGCCGATGGCCACGGTGAGCATCTGGAAGCCGCTGGCGGTGCCGACCCGCGCCAGCCAGAAGGCGATGAAGGGACGCTGGTGACGCAGGAGCAGTTTGCCGTGGACGCTCATGGGCATTTAGATAGCTAGCTACTTAAGGTGCGCCAGCCTAGCATGACTGACGCGCTGGGCACGCGGCCTGCGCGACAAATAACCACAGCGGCAAGCCTCGGGCGAGGCGTTACTCTTTGCTCAATACTTGACTCAGATCAACATTCGCCCTGGCTTGTGCTGAGGCCGCCTGGGTCCGCTACGCGGCGACACCGCGCACGAACAAGAACAATCACCGCCGTCTGCGCCCCCCTATCGATAGGCGCGCACACACGGCTGTGCCCGAATAACCTGAGTGAGGATGCCCCATGTTCGGCATAGAGGCGCTCGACCTGGCGCGAATCCAGTTCGGTTTCACTATTTCCTTCCATATCATTTTTCCGGCCATCACCATTGGCCTGGCCAGCTACCTGGCGGTATTGGAAGGCCTGTGGCTGAAGACCCGCCAAGAGGTGTACCGCGACCTCTACCATTTCTGGGCGAAGATCTTTGCGGTCAACTTCGGCATGGGCGTGGTCTCCGGCCTGGTCATGGCCTATCAGTTCGGCACCAACTGGAGCGCCTTCTCGGATTTTGCCGGGGCGATTACCGGACCGCTGCTGACCTATGAGGTGCTCACCGCGTTCTTCCTCGAGGCGGGCTTTCTCGGCGTCATGTTGTTCGGCTGGCAGCGCGTCGGCCCGGGTCTGCACTTCTTCTCCACCCTGATGGTCGCCCTCGGCACCTTGATCTCGACCTTCTGGATCCTCGCCTCCAACAGCTGGATGCACACCCCGCAGGGCTTCGAGATCATCGACGGGCGGGTGATTCCGGTGGATTGGTTCGCCGTGGTGTTCAACCCGTCCTTCCCCTACCGTCTGGCCCATATGGCCACGGCGGCGTTCCTCGCCACGGCGTTTTTCGTCGGCGCTTCGGCGGCCTGGCACCTGCTGCGCGGCCGGGATAATCCGGCGATCCGCAAGATGTTGTCGATGGCCATGTGGATGGCCCTGCTGGTGGCGCCGATCCAGGCGATGATCGGTGACTTTCACGGCCTCAACACCCTCAAGTACCAGCCGGCGAAGATCGCCGCGATCGAGGGCCACTGGGAAAACCACGGTGACGAGCCGACCCCGCTGATCCTGTTCGGCTGGCCGGACATGGACGCTGAAGAAACCCGCTTCAAGCTGGAAATTCCGGCGCTCGGCAGCCTGATCCTGACCCACAGCCTGGACCAGCAGGTGCCGGCACTGAAGGAGTTCGCCAAGGAAGATCGGCCCAACTCGACCGTGGTGTTCTGGAGCTTCCGCATCATGGTCGGGCTCGGCATGCTGATGATCCTCACCGGCCTCTGGAGCCTGTGGCTGCGCGCCCGTAACCACCTGTTCCAGTCGCGCACGTTCCTCCATCTGGTGGTGTGGATGGGGCCTTCGGGCATCATCGCCATACTCGCCGGCTGGTACACCACCGAGATTGGCCGTCAGCCGTGGGTCATCCAGGGACTTATGCGCACCGCCGATGCTTCCTCGGGGCATGGCTTCGCGCAGATGAGCCTGACCCTGACGCTGTTCGTGGTGGTGTATTTCGCCCTGTTCGGCGCCGGGCTCAGTTACATGATGCGCCTGGTGCGCAAGGGGCCGGTCACCGACGAAGGCAGGCAAGCCATCGAAGGCGGGCCTGGGCAGCAACGCACACCGTCACGGCCGTTGTCCGCTGCGGATGAGGGGCTGGATGACAACGACACCCTGGGTGGAAGGAGTTGAATATGGGCATCGATCTTTCGCTGATCTGGGCCGTGATCATCGCCTTCGGCGTGATGATGTATGTGGTCATGGACGGTTTCGACCTTGGCCTGGGCATCCTCTTTCCCTTCGTCAAAAGCGAAGGCGAGCGCGACGTGATGATGAATACCGTGGCGCCGGTCTGGGACGGCAACGAAACCTGGCTGGTGCTCGGCGGCGCGGCGCTGTTCGGCGCCTTCCCGCTGGCCTATGCAGTGGTCTTGAGCGCGCTCTACCTGCCCCTGGTGTTCATGTTGCTGGGGCTGATTTTCCGCGGTGTGGCCTTCGAGTTTCGCTTCAAGGCCAAGGCGCACAAGCGCCATCTGTGGGACAAGGCCTTCATCGGCGGCTCGCTGACCGCGACCTTCTTCCAGGGCGTGGCCCTGGGCGCTTATATCGACGGCTTCGCGGTGGTGGACAGGGTTTACGTCGGCGGGGCGCTCGATTGGCTGACGCCCTTCTCGCTGTTCTGCGGGCTGGCGCTGATCGCCGCCTACGCCTTGCTCGGCTGCACCTGGCTGATCATGAAGACCGAAGGCCGCCTGCAGCGGCAGATGCATGACCTGGCGCGGCCGCTGGTGTTCGTGGTGCTGGCGGTGACCGGCATCGTCAGCCTGTGGACGCCGCTGGCGCATGCCGAGATCGCCGCGCGCTGGTTCAGCTTGCCGAATCTGTTCTGGTTCATCCCGGTGCCCTTGCTGGTGCTGCTGTGCACCTGGGCCCTGCTGCGGGCGGTGGCCAGCAACGCCCACTATTCGCCATTCCTGCTGACCCTGGCGCTGATCTTCCTCGGCTACAGCGGCCTGGGCATCAGCCTGTGGCCGAACATCATCCCGCCGTCGATCAGCATCTGGCAGGCCGCCGCGCCGCCGCAGAGTCAGGGCTTCATCCTGGTCGGCGCGCTGTTCATCATCCCCTTCATCCTGATGTACACCGCCTGGAGCTACTACGTGTTCCGCGGCAAGGTACGCGAGGAAGATGGCTATCACTGAGGGGCCGGCGATGCCGAATGTGCAGGAGAAGAAACCGTTCTGGCAGCGTCTCGGCTGGTTGCTGCTGATCTGGTCGGCCAGCGTGCTGGCCCTGGGCGCAGTGGCTGGGCTGTTGCGCCTGTTCATGACGGCGGCGGGGCTGGGTACGCCCTGATCGGCTGCCGCTGTATGAGGTTTTCGTCGGGTGGTTAGGCGCGTGGCTGGATTGTCCTGCGTTGCGCCGGTATTTGCTGCGCCGTAACCCACCATGGCGGCGACTCGGGTTTGTGTCTGGTGGTTACGCGGCACCCGAATAGCGCTGCTGCTTGTGCATAAGGCGTTCCGTGCCGCTAACCCACCCGGTTTGCCAGTGTGCCGCGTTTATTTGATCGCTTTCAGCACCACAAACTTCGGCGTGGCCGCCACCTGCTCGACGCCGCGGAACAGCCGCTTGAGCTTGGCGTGGTAGCCCAGGTGACGGTTGCCGACTATCCACAGCTCGCCGCCAGTGACCAGCGCGGCGCGGGCCTGCTGGAACATGCGCCAGGCGAGGAAGTCGCCGACCACCTGTTGCTGGTGGAACGGCGGGTTGCACAGCACCAGATCCAGCGAGTCCGCCGGTTGCTCGGCCAAGCCGTCGCCGGCACGGATCTGCACCGGGCGCTCGCCCAGGGCTGCACGCCAGTTCTCCAGCGCCGATTGCACCGCCATATAGGATTCGTCGACCAGGGTCACTTCTGCTTGTGGGCTGCCCAGCGCATAGGCGATGCCCAGCACGCCATTGCCACAGCCGAGATCCGCTACGCGCATGCGGCTGAGGTGTCTGGGCAGATGGGGCAGGAGGGCGCGGGTGCCGATGTCGAGGTCTTCGCGGCAAAACACATTGGCGTGGTTGAGCAATTCGATGGCCGGCTGGTCCAGGCGATAGCGGCTCGGGTAAGGCGACACCGGCACCGGTTTGTCGGTCGGTGTGGCTAACAGCAGGCGGGCTTTCTTCACCGCCAGCGAGGCCTGTACCGGACCAATATAACGCTCCAGCAGATCGCCGGCCGCGCGCGGCAGGTGCTTGACCATGGCGGCAGCGATCACCTGGGCGCCCGGCGCCAGTTGGCCGTGCAGGCGGATCAGTTGTTCTTCCAGCAGCGCCAGGGTCTTGGGGATGCGGATCACGACCCGGTCGAACGGGCCCTGGGCCGTTGCGCTGGCTGGTACGAAACGGACCGCGTCAGCCGGCAACTGATTGCGCGCCAGGTTGGCTTGTAGACCCAGGTAGCCGAGGTGCGAGTCGCCGCTGCTGGTGACCTGGGCCTGGCCGGCCAGACTGCTCGCCAGGGCGCCGAAGCTGTCGTTGAGCAGCAGCACGCGTGCATCCGCGGGCAAGCCCTGCTCATGCAGATGGTTGAGCAGGTACTCGTCGGCGGCATCGAAGGCCTGCAGGGGTTCGGCCTGCTGTTCGGGCTGGCGGATCAGGTCGAGCTGGGCAAAAGGCGTAATGAATATAGGCATATAGACTGCTGGTGTTTGTTATGGGCGCTTTGCGCGACACTGTGACAGGCCGTTGAAAAACTACTGCGCTCGGCGATGCCGCGTTGAAGTTAGCCGCGGCAAGCGGCTTGCTGCTAACGCACTTCAGTGCGGCCCCGAAGGGGCGAGCGAAGCGAGTACTGCTCATGTACAGCTCGTACACTCCGCGTCCTCGGCTAACTTCGCCTTAACTAGGCGTCCTCGCCTAGCCTTCGCGCGCTACGTTTTTAACGGCCTGCCAGATCTTCGGCAGAGCAGAGGGAGTGAAGTATGACCGCCAGTGAAGACAAGTTCACCCGGCAGATCTTGAGTGACGTGCATGTGTGGTCGCCGAGCCTGTTCAGCCTGCGTTGTTCGCGCGACGCCGGGTATCGTTTCCGCGCCGGGCAGTTCGCCCGCCTGGGCGTGCAGAAGGTCGACGGCACTGTGGTCTGGCGTGCCTATTCGATGGTGTCGGCGCCGCATGACGAGTTTCTCGAATTCTTCTCCATCGTCGTGCCCGGCGGCGAGTTCACCTCCGAGTTGAGCCGGCTCAAGGCCGGCGACAGCTTGCTGGTGGACAAGCAGGCCTTCGGTTTTCTGACCCTGGACCGCTTCATCGATGGCCGTGATCTCTGGCTGCTGGCCAGCGGCACCGGCCTGGCGCCCTTTCTGTCGATCCTCCAGGACTTCGAAGTCTGGCAGCGGTTCGAGCGCATCGTCTTGGTCTACAGTGCGCGTACCGCCGGCGAACTGGCCTATCAGCCGCTGATTCACGGGCTCAAGGAATTGGCGCACCTGGCCGAGTCCGCCGACAAGCTGACCTACCTGCCGCTGGTGACCCGCGAACAGGCGCCGGGCTGTCTGCACGGACGCATCACCACGCTGCTGTCCAGCGGTGAACTGGAGCACGCCGCCGACCTGAGCCTGAGCCCCGCGCACTCGCGATTGATGCTCTGTGGCAACCCGCAGATGATCGACGACACGCGCAAGCTCCTGAAACAGCGCGACTTGCAGCTGAGCCTGAACCGTCGGCCGGGCCAGGTGGCGGTCGAGAATTACTGGTGATCGCGGCCCCGGCGGTGTTCCGTCCGCAGCGCAGCGACAGCCCGCCGGATTCTGTGTCGCACCGATAAACCATGGCGTACTGCCTGCGGCGAGTACGCCCTACGGATCGCGGATTGCTCGAGTTAGTAGGGCGGCTTCGGCGCGAAGCGACAACCCGCCAGCTTTTGTGCCATCGTTTTGCTTGCCGATTACTTCAACTCCGGCGCTCCACTCTATTCCTTGCTTTGCTGGGCCTTGAGCAGGTCGCGAATCTCGGTCAGCAAGGTTTCTTCCGGGCTCGGCGTCGGCGGCAGGCTCGGGGCGACGGCTTCCTCGCGCTTAAGCTGGTTGATCACCTTGACGGCCATGAAGATGGCGAAGGCCACGATCACAAAATCCAGCAGGGTCTGGATAAACTTGCCATAGCTGATGATCACCGCCGGCAAGTCGCCTTCGGCGGCCTTGAGGGTAACTGCCAGGTCGGAGAAGTCGATGCCGCCAATCAACATGCCGATAGGCGGCATGATCACGTCGCCGACGAAGGAGGAGACGATCTTGCCGAAGGCCACGCCGATGATGATGCCCACGGCCATGTCGATCACGTTGCCCTTGACGGCGAAGGCCTTGAATTCGCTGACGATGCTCATGTGTCACTCCCTGATTTAGATGGTTTGCAGAGTGTAATGCAGTACGCCGCACTTGCCAGGCGCGCGCGCAGAGGTTGTAAAAACTCAGTAGGGAAAGCGTATGTCGGGCAGCGCCTCGAAACCCGGCTTGGCGAACAGGTAACCCTGAAACAGTTGCACCCCCATGTCGCGCAGCGCATCGAGCTCGCCCGTGGTTTCAATGCCTTCGGCGATCACGCGGATATTCAGCTTGCGGCACATCTGCAGGGTTGCCTCGACCAGGATCTGCCGCACGCTGTCCTGATCGATGCCGCGGATCAGGGCCATGTCCAGTTTGATCAGGTCTGGCTGGAAGTCGGCCAGCAGATTGAGGCCGGCATAGCCCGCACCGAAATCGTCGATGGCCGTCATGAAACCCTGCTTGCGGTAGGCCCTGAGGATGTTGGTGAGGTGATCGATATCCAGCACCTGCTCCTGCTCGGTGACCTCGAAGATGATCCGCTCGAGCGGAAAATTGTAGCGCCGAGCCGCCTCCAGGGTAGCGCGGATACAGGTTTCCGCGCGGTACACGGCGTTTGGCATAAAGTTGATTGAAACCATGGCCGGCACCCTCAGCTTTGCCGCCCACTCCACCGCCTTGATCCGGCAACTCTGGTCGAAGGCATAGCGGTTGTCGGCATTGACTCGAGCCAGCAGGCTGCCGGCCGACTCCCCCGTTGCGCCGCGCACCAGGGCCTCGTGGGCAAATATCTCTTGTTTGGCCAAGTCGAGGATCGGTTGGAAGGCCATGGTAATGGGGAATTCCAGTTCTTCCCCGTCTCGGCAAGCGGAGCAGCCTGAGGACGTGTTCATGCGAGTTATCTCGTGTGGGGCTGGCAGCCAGGCTAAGCAAAAATGCCGCGCGTGTGTTGCTCGTTTGCCAGTGGTCTAGGATGTCGGTGTGAAGCATCGGGCTGAACTAGTCTGATATATACATTCGGAGGATGTCGCCATGCCATTGCAATATCATCCACTCAGCCGCGAGTTTCCACAGTTTGAAAGCCAAATGCGCTCTTTGCTACAGGTTGACGGCCATTTCGCCCGCCTGGTCGAGGAATACGATCAGTTGGATAAACGCATCTACGAGGTGCTGGGTGGCCGGGTGGCGATGGACGAGTTGCAACTGCAGGGCCTGAAAATGCAGAGGGTTGCCCTCAAGGACGAAATCGAAGCCTTGCTGCGGACCGGTGCGCCGGGTTGATCCGGGTCAAGGGGTGAGCCGGAGCGGGGGGATATGCTGAGCTCAGTCTTTCCTTGGAGTATCAGCATGCATATCGACCATCACCCCCTGGTTCATGATTTCCCCGAGCAGCGTGCCGAATTGCATGATCTGCGTCAGGCCGACCCGGACTTCGCGCGCCTGGCCGATGAATACGAGTCGCTGGATAAGCGTATTTGCCGCATCGAAGAGGGTATCGAACTGCTGGCCGATGACGCCCTGGCCCTGTTGAAGCGCGAGCGGGTTGACCTCAAGGATCAGGTGGCCACGCGCCTCGCACCTCCTGCCGCCCAGTGCTGCGGTTGCTGCAAGGGCTGATCCCGCTCTCGATAGACGGCCGGGAAAGGCTATGATGCGGGCTTTTGTTTAGGGAGTCCGCCCCATGGCCAAGGCCAAGCGCATGTACGGCTGCACCGAGTGTGGCGCCACCTTTCCCAAGTGGGCCGGGCAATGCGGCGAATGCGGCACCTGGAACACCCTGACCGAAACCATGATCGAAGCCCATGCGGTTGCGCCCAGCGGCCGCAGCGGCTGGACCGGTCAGCAGACGCAGCTGAAAACCCTGGCGGAAGTCAGCGTCGAGGAAATGCCGCGCTTTTCCACCGCCTCCGGCGAGCTGGATCGGGTGCTCGGCGGTGGCCTGGTGGATGGCTCGGTGGTGCTGATCGGCGGCGATCCGGGAATCGGCAAGTCGACCATCCTGCTGCAGACCCTGTGCAACATCGCCACACGCTTTCCCGCGCTCTATGTCACCGGCGAGGAATCCCAGCAGCAGGTGGCCATGCGCGCCCGCCGTCTGGGCTTGCCGGAAGACAAGCTCAAGGTGATGACCGAGACCTGCATCGAGAGCATCATCGCCACCGCGCGCCTGGAAAAGCCCAAGGTCATGGTGATCGACTCGATCCAGACCATCTTCACCGAGCAATTGCAGTCGGCTCCCGGCGGCGTGTCGCAGGTGCGCGAGAGTGCGGCCTTGCTGGTGCGTTACGCCAAGCAAAGTGGCACGGCGATCTTTCTGGTCGGCCACGTGACCAAGGATGGTGCGCTGGCCGGGCCGCGGGTGCTCGAACACATGGTCGATACCGTGCTGTATTTCGAGGGCGAGTCCGACGGCCGCCTGCGCCTGCTGCGGGCGGTGAAGAACCGCTTCGGCGCGATCAACGAGCTGGGCGTGTTCGGCATGACCGACAAGGGCCTCAAGGAAGTCACCAACCCCTCGGCGATCTTCCTCACCCGTGCCCAGGAAGAAGTGCCGGGCAGCGTGGTGATGGCCACCTGGGAGGGCACCCGGCCGATGCTGGTGGAGGTGCAGGCACTGGTCGACAGCAGCCACATGGCCAACCCGCGGCGCGTCACCCTGGGCCTGGACCAGAACCGCCTGGCCATGCTGCTGGCCGTACTGCATCGCCACGGCGGCATTCCCACCCATGATCAGGACGTGTTCCTCAACGTGGTCGGTGGGGTCAAGGTGCTGGAAACCGCGTCCGACCTGGCGCTGATGGCGGCGGTGATCTCCAGCCTGCGCAACAGGCCATTGGCCCATGACTTGCTAGTGTTTGGTGAGGTTGGCCTGTCCGGTGAGGTGCGCCCGGTGCCGAGCGGTCAGGAACGACTGAAGGAGGCCGCCAAGCACGGTTTCAAGCGCGCCATCGTGCCCAAGGGCAATGCCCCCAAGGAAGCGCCGGCAGGCTTGCAGGTGATCGCGGTCACCCGCCTGGAACAGGCGCTCGATGCGTTATTCGACTGACACCATAGGTGCTGAAAGGAGAGTCACGAATACCGTTCCATGGCGTTTTCGCCGATCGGTAGGGTGGCGCGGGGCAACGCTTGGCGGATTGTCGCTGCGCTCCAAGCAGAACCCTGCTCGGGCCATTCTTCAGAACAGGCGATCTGAGGCAGTCGTGGCAGGCGAGCGTTGTTACAGGTTCTCAGTCCCCTTCGCCCAGCGCCGCCAGTTCGCGCTCCAGCAGGGTTTCATCGCCCAGGTTGAGTTCCACCAGGCGCCGCAGGTGGCTGATCGAGTCGAGGTCGATATGCCGGCAGATGAAGCCGAGCAGCTCGCCATGGGTGCGGGTCAGGACCACTTCCATTTGCACGCGGGCGTCATCGGCGAGCTGGATGCTGGCGATGAAGGGGTGATTGGGGTCGCCATTCCACTGTTGCGGACGTTTGATCAGCAGCCCCTTGAGCGAGACGTCATGCAGTTCGACAACCCAGTGCCGCTCCCCCTGGACCAGCTCGGTGGGGGCGTCGAAGGCGATGCGCTGAAAGCGTCTACGCTCGTTGCTCGTGTCGCTCATGCAAATAATCTCCTGCGCGGTTTTGACCACTATAGCCAAGGCCGGTGCGGCTGGCTTGGCTTTATGCGGCGCATCCGGGGGCTCAAGGCCCAATACCTGCCGCTGGCCGAGCGGCGCTTGTGGGCAGACCAGTAAAAAGCCCGCCAAGGGGCGGGCTTCTGCGTACTGCGGGTGAGATTAGTTGCCGTAGACCGGGAAGCTGGCGCAGAGCGCTTTGACTTGCTCGCGGATGCGCGCTTCGACCGCCTCGTCGCCCAGGTTGGCGAGGATCTCGCAGATCCAGCCGGCCAGCTGACGGCACTGGTCTTCCTTGAAACCGCGGGTGGTCACGGCCGGGGTGCCGATGCGCAGGCCCGAGGTGACGAAGGGCGAGCGCGGGTCGTTAGGTACGCTGTTCTTGTTCACGGTGATGAAGGCGCGACCCAGGGCGGCGTCGGCGTCCTTACCGGTGATGTCCTGCTTGATCAGGCTGAGCAGGAACAGGTGGTTCTCGGTGCCGCCGGAAACCACATCATAGCCGTTGTCGATAAACACGCCGGCCATGGTCTGGGCGTTCTTCACCACTTGCTGCTGGTAGGCCTTGAACTCGGGTTGCAGGGCTTCCTTGAAGCAGACTGCCTTGGCCGCGATCACGTGCTCCAGCGGGCCGCCCTGGCCACCGGGGAATACGGCGGAGTTGAACTTCTTCTCCAGCGCTTCGTTGGCGCGCGCCAGAATCAGGCCGCCGCGTGGGCCGCGCAGGGTCTTGTGGGTGGTGGTGGTGACCACGTCGGCGAACGGCACCGGGTTCGGGTACACGCCAGCGGCAACCAGGCCGGCAACGTGGGCCATGTCGACGAACAGGTAAGCGCCAACCTTGTCGGCGATGGCGCGGAAGCGCGGGAAGTCCAGGACCTGGGAGTAGGCGCTGAAGCCGGCGATGATCATCTTCGGCTTGTGTTCGACAGCCAGACGCTCGACTTCGTCGTAGTCGATCAGGCCGGCATCAGTAATGCCGTACTGCACGGCGTTGTACATCTTGCCGGAGAAGCTGACGCTGGCGCCGTGGGTCAGGTGGCCGCCGTGGGCCAGGCTCATGCCCAGCACAGTGTCGCCCGGGTTGAGCAGGGCCATGTACACGGCGGCGTTGGCCTGACTGCCGGAGTGTGGCTGGACGTTGGCATAGTCGGCGCCGAACAGTTCTTTGGCGCGGTCGATGGCCAGTTGCTCGACCACGTCGACGAACTCGCAGCCGCCGTAGTAACGCTTGCCCGGATACCCTTCGGCGTACTTGTTGGTCAGCACGCTGCCTTGAGCTTCCATCACCGCCGGGCTGGTGTAGTTTTCCGAGGCGATCAGCTCGATATGATGTTCCTGACGCTGGGCTTCTTGCTCCATCGCGGCAAACAATTCGGTGTCATAACGGGCGATAGTCAAATCACGGCTGAACATGGCATTCCCCTGAGAAAAATCAGCTGGGCGGTAGAAAGAGGGAGCGAATTCTACCCCATCTCGGTTAACCGGGGGTATGCGGCGCAGTCATGTGGCGGATAAGTGGGCTTCATGCGCAAGGCAGCCTCAAGCCGCAAGCTTGCAGTTTCGTCGCCCAGATAAGCGTCAGCGCAATCCGGGCGCTTTTGTCGCTCGCCCGGCATCCCCGGGTTGCACCCGGGCTACGGGACTGATTCGCTTGCAGCGTTAGCTGAGCATAAACAGCGCGGCGCCACTGAACTGGGCGGCGAACTGGTGGGCGGGCATGGGGCGGCCGAGCAGGTAGCCCTGTACTTCGTCGCAATCGTGTGTGCGCAGGAAATCGAGTTGCGCCTGGGTCTCCACGCCCTCGGCGATGACGGAGAGGTTCAGGCTATGGGCCATGGCGATAATGGCGCGGGCGATTTGCGTGTCCTGTTCGCCATGCGGCAGGCCGTCGACGAAGCTGCGGTCGATCTTCAGCACGTCGATGGGGAACTGCTTGAGGTAGTTGAGTGACGAGTAGCCGGTACCGAAGTCGTCGATGGCGATGCACACGCCAAGTCTTTTCAGGTCGTTGAGGGTGCGCAGGGCGCTCGCCACGTCCTGCATCAGGATGCTTTCGGTCAGTTCCAGCTCCACGCAGGCTGGTGCCACGCCGCTGTCCTCGAGAATCGCGGCGATGCGCAGATCCAGTGCGCCCTCGGAGAACTGCCGGGCCGACAGGTTGATCGAGATCTTCGGCACGCGGATCTTCGCCGCATGCCAGCTCTTCAGCTGGCGGCAGGATTCGGCCAGGACCCAGTCGCCGACCTGCACCACCAGGCCGAGCTCTTCCAGAACCGGGATGAAATCATCGGGTGGCACCAGGCCACGTACTGGGTGTTGCCAGCGCAACAGGGCTTCGACCCCGGTCAGGCGCTGGCCGTTGCCGGAAAACTGCGGCTGGTAGTAAAGAACGAACTCCTGCTGTTCGAGCGCATGGCGCAGGTCGCTCTCCAGCTCCAGGCGTTCCAGGGCACTGGCGTTCATTTCCGCCTGATAGAACTGGAAGTTGTTCTTGCCGTGTTCCTTGGCGTGGTACATCGCCGTGTCGGCGTTCTTCATCAGCTGGCTCAGCTCGTTGCCGTCCTGCGGACTGAGGGCGATGCCGATACTGGCGGTAACGAAGAATTCGCGGCCTTCGAGAATGAAGGGCTGGGCCAGGCTGGCGAGTATCTGCTCGGCGACATGGATTGCCCGGTTCAGTGCGACTTCGCGAGTGGCGCACGACTGCAGCAACAGGGTGAATTCGTCGCCGCCCATGCGCGCCACGGTGTCGTCGCTGTCGACGCAAGCCTCCAGGCGCCCCGCCACGTCCTTGAGCATGCGGTCGCCAGCGGCGTGGCCGAGGGAGTCGTTGATCGGCTTGAAACGATCGAGGTCGAGGAACATCAGTACCACCCATTCCTGATGCCGTTCGCCGTGTTGCAGAGCGGTGTGCAGGCGGTCCTGGAACAGCGTGCGGTTGGGCAGCAGGGTCAGGGCGTCGTAGTAGGCCAGGCGATGGATGCGCTGTTCGCTGGCCTTGCGTTCGCTGATGTCGCTGAAGAAGCACACGTAGCTGACCAGGTCGCCTTCGTCGTCGTGTACGGCGGTGATCCCGACCCAGGCCGGGAAACTTTCGCCTTCGCGGCGCTTGAGCCAGATTTCACCTTCCCAGCTGCCGCGCTGATTGAGCTGGTTGAGGACGTAATTCAGGTGGCTGGCCTGCTGGCGGTCGGCGGTGAGCATGCCCGGCAACTGGTCGAGAACCTGGGCCGAGGAGTAACCGCTGACCCGACTGAAGGCCTTGTTGACCTGGACGATGTAGCCGGCCGGGTCGGTGACCAGGATCGCCGCGTTGGAATGCTCGAATACCGTGGCGGCCATGCGCAGGTCTTTTTCCGAGCGGCGCTGCTGGCTGATGTCGCGGCCGACACCGAGCAGGCCTTCGAAATGGCTGTTCTCGTCCCACATCGGCACCAGACGCAGCTCGACTGGAACTTTCCGCCCATCGGCGCGCAGGCAGTCGAAGAGGAACAGTTGCGGCTGGAATTCCTCGCGCAATTCGAGCATGCGCAGGGGGCTGCCAAGCGCTGTGCGTATCCGCTCGAGCAAAATCGACAGGCCGTCCAGTTGCTGTGGGTTGGCCGCCAGGCTGTCGAAGCTGTTGGCCAGAATCCATTCCGGTCGATGGCCGAGGACCGGTTCCACCGAGGGGCTGACGTAGTTGAGGCGCAGGTTGCTGTCGGTGGAAAAGATCACATCGCTGGTGCTTTCGGCCAGCAGTCGGTAGCGCTGCTCGCTGTTGCGCAGCGATTCGCTGCTTTCGATCTGCTCGGTGATGTCCTTGGCTACCCCGATCAAGCGACTGACGCGGCCTTGGGGGTCGCGGGCCAGGGCCTGTTCGCGGATGCTGAACCAGCGCCAGGCGCCGTTGCGATGGCGCCAGCGCAGTTGGGATTCGAGCAGCACGCCGTCGCCGACAACTTGCTGCAGGTTGCGGATGCGCCAGTAGTAGTCGCTGTCGTCGGGGTGCAGGAGGTGCTCCCAGAAGTGCTCGCCCAGGGCTTTCAGCTCAAGCGTGCTGTAACCCAGCTGCATACCCAGGTGATGGTTGCTGAACAGCACGCGCTTGTTCGGCACGTCGTGGACATAGAGGGTGTCCGGTACCGCGCGTACCACATCCGCCCAGAAGCGCTCGCGCTCGATCAATGACAGCTCGGTGCGCTTGCGACCGCTGATGTCGCTGATGCTTAGGGTTACCGCATTCAGTTCATGCGCGCTTTCCGGCAGGCGCAGTACCAGCCACAGGTGGCGTTCGTGGCCTTGCGGGGTGCTGATCTGGCTTTCCAGTTCGAGCTGGCCGGCGCCCTCGAGCAGGGCGCAGAGCAGCTGCACGCGAAAGCCCTCGGGGCGTAGCGGGCCGCTGTCGATCAGGTGTTGCCAGGCTTGCTCGGTGGAGTCGACGCCGAGCAGGCGCAGGGCCACCTGATTGGTCTCGGTGAAACGCAGCAAGTGCAGCAGTTCACCATGCCGTTGCGGATGGGCGCGCAGCCACTGCCGCAGGCTCGCGCCGTCATGTATCTGTTGCCGTTGCAGGTACTCCGGCAGCGCGGCCAGATCCAGTACGCAGAGCGCCGTGCCGGTGCCTTCGAAGATGTCCTGGTAGCGCCGACGGCTTTCCTGCGAGAGGCGGGTGGCATGCTGCTGTTCGGTGACGTCGCGCAGCACCCAGACGAAGCCCAGGCGTCTGACCGGCTCACCGAGCTCGCTGCGGCTGATCGCGAACAGACAAGCCACGCCATCCTGCTGGATTTCCACCAGGTTGGCGCCAGGGTCGCCAGGCAAGACGCCGTCCTCCTCCAGCAGCCGCGGATCGAGGCGTGGCAGCAGTTGCAGCAGGTGCCAGTCGTGTGCGTTTTTGCTGCGCAAGCCGAACAGTTCCTCGGCCTGGGGGTTGAGGTAACTCAGTTGACCATTGCTGTCGGTGACCAGTACGCGTTCCTCGATGGCCCCCAGCGCACCGGCGGCCTGACGTAGCGAGCGACGCGCGGCGGCGTTGAGCTCAAGCAGGCCGCGCTGTTCGCGCAGCAGGCGGTAGAGGGCGAGCAGGGTGAGCACGGAACAGAGGATGAACAGCAGGAATTTGCTGGTCAGTGCGGGTAACAGTTGAGCGCGCGCACTGCGCTCGTCGAACAGGGCGCGCAGTTGCCAGTCGCTGCCCTTGAGCGGCGTCAGGAGGATGCTCTGTTGCACGTCGGTCGCGCTTATCGGCGCAACGCTCGTGCTGTCGGCGGCAGGGTCGCCCTGCTGGCTGGCAATCGCGCGTTGTGCCTGGTGGTCTTCCAGCTGCCAGCGATAGTGGCTTTGGTGGTGTCGATATAACCAGTTGCGCACCGTTTCGGTGTTCAGGCGCACGACCCAGTAACCGCTCGGGTCGCCTCCCTCGTCCTGCCGCAGCAGCAGGTAGATCAGCCCGCCATCGCGAGTGTTCAACGCATAGTGATAAGCCGAGCCTTTGCTGCGCTGGATCAGGTCAGCCAGGTACTGCTGGTCATCCGCCAGGGCTTGAGTGTCTGCCAGGATATTGCCGCGCTGGCCGAGCCAGGCCAGGCTGTGCAAGCTGCTAAAGACCCCTTGCAGGCTGCGCAGCAGAGTCTCGTCGATCGTGTCCGGGCTTGGCGCCGCGGTGTGTAGTTGCAGCGCCGCCATGCCGGCCTGCGCCTTCAGCTCCATGTTCAGGCTGAGCTGATTGGCCAGCTGGGCGTTGAACTCATGACTGAGTTGGCGCTGGTCGTCGAGCAAATGCCGCGACTCCAGCTGCAGTTGCCACAGCAACAATGCCAGCATGCCCAGCACCAGCGCGACCAGGATGCCCTTGACGGAGCTGCGCCAGGGTGGCGTCAGCGGCTCGCCCGGTGGGTGCGGTAACAGTGGTGATGTGTGACTTGGCACTTGATGACGATCCTGCCATTACGGCTCGATTAAAGCAGGGCGTGCCCTTGTCTTTTCCTGGATTTGCCTTCCTGCAAGGCAGACGGGCGCGCGGGCGCGGCGCTAGCATGCCATAACCGTTGCGAAGTGCCAGTGCCGCTGACCAGCGTCGTTTGCCCTGCACGGCGCATTCCGGTAGCTTTGTCGCATGCGCGCGGGAGCTGTAATGGGCGTTTTCGACAAGCCCGCTGGTAGGTGGAACCGGGTGTTCTGTCAGGTGCCATCAGCCATGGTCTTGCGTTCGTCGCGCGACTCCCTGCAGCCATTTTCAGTTTTCTGTCTTAGAACCAAGGTTATTCATGGCCCAATACGTTTACACCATGCACCGGCTGAGCAAGGTAGTGCCGCCGAAGCGGGAAATCCTCAAGAACATTTCCCTGTCGTTTTTCCCTGGCGCCAAGATTGGCGTGCTCGGCCTCAATGGTTCGGGCAAATCCACCCTATTGAAAATCATGGCCGGTGTCGACAGCGAGTTCGACGGCGAGGCCCGGCCGATGCCCGAGCTGAATGTCGGTTATCTGCCGCAGGAGCCGCAACTCGATCCGAGCAAGACCGTGCGTGAAGTGGTCGAAGAGGCCGTCAGCGTGATCAAGGACGCCCAGGCGCGCCTCGATCAGGTGTATGCCGAATACGCCGAGCCGGATGCCGATTTCGACAAGCTGGCCGCCGAACAGGCCAAGCTGGAAGCCATCCTGCAAGCCAGCGACGGCCACAACCTCGAGCGCCAGCTGGAAGTCGCCGCCGACGCCCTGCGTCTGCCGGCCTGGGATGCCAAGGTTGCCGTGCTGTCCGGTGGTGAGAAGCGCCGCGTGGCGCTGTGCCGCCTGCTGCTGTCGGCGCCCGACATGCTCCTGCTCGACGAGCCGACCAACCACCTGGACGCCGATTCGGTGGCCTGGCTGGAACATTTCCTCCACGACTTCCCCGGTACCGTGGTGGCAATCACCCACGATCGCTACTTCCTGGATAACGTCGCCGGCTGGATTCTCGAGCTCGACCGTGGCGCTGGCATTCCCTACGAGGGCAACTACTCCGGCTGGCTGGAGGCCAAGTCGGATCGTCTGGCCCAGGAATCCAAGCAGCAGTCGGCCCACGAAAAGGCCATGAAGGAAGAGCTGGAGTGGGTGCGCAAAGGCGCCAAGGCCCGTCAGTCGAAATCCAAGGCCCGTCTGCAGCGCTTCGAGGAACTGCAGTCGCAGGAATTCCAGAAGCGCAGCGAAACCAACGAGATCTACATCCCGGCCGGTCCGCGCCTGGGTGACAAGGTCATCGACTTCGTCAACGTGAGCAAGGCATACGGCGACCGTGCGCTGATCGACAACCTGTCGTTCAGCATGCCCAAGGGCGCCATCGTCGGGGTGATCGGCGGCAACGGCGCCGGCAAGTCGACCCTGTTCCGCATGCTGATGGGCAAGGAACAGCCAGACTCCGGCAGCATCGAGATCGGTGACACCGTGCAGCTGGCCTGCGTCGACCAGAGTCGCGACGACCTCGATGGCAGCAAGTCGGTGTTCGAGATGATTTCCAATGGTTCCGACCAGATTCGCATCGGCAACTACGAGATTCCGTCGCGTACCTACGTCGGTCGCTTCAACTTCAAGGGCGGCGACCAGCAGAAGTTCGTCAAGGACCTCTCCGGTGGTGAGCGTGGCCGTCTGCACCTGGCCCTGACCCTGAAGGAGGGCGCCAACGTCCTGCTGCTCGACGAACCGTCCAACGACCTCGACGTGGAAACCCTGCGTTCGCTGGAGGAAGCGCTGCTCGACTTCCCCGGCGCGGCCATCGTCATCTCTCACGATCGCTGGTTCCTCGACCGTGTGGCGACGCACATCCTGGCGTACGAGGACGACTCGCACATCGAGTTCTTCGAGGGCAACTACACCGAGTACGAGGCCGACCGCAAGAAACGCCTCGGCGACGCCGCCTCCCAGCCGCACCGGGTGCGGCACAAGAAACTGGCGTAAGCCGCCGCTGCAAACAGAAACGGAGCCCTCGGGCTCCGTTTTTTTATGGGGCCTGCAGGCCTTAGCCCTTGACGCAGACCACTTGGCGCAGGGTATGCACCACTTCGACCAGATCGCTCTGGGCCTGCATCACCGCGTCGATGTCCTTGTACGCCAGGGGGATTTCGTCGATCACCGCCTTGTCCTTGCGGCATTCGACGTGGGCCGTGGTGCGCCGCTGGTCCTCGACGGTAAACAGCTTCTTGGCCTGGCTGCGGCTCATCACCCGTCCGGCGCCGTGACTGCAGGAATTGAACGCCTGCGGATTGCCCAGGCCGCGGACGATAAAACTCTTGGCCCCCATGGAACCGGGGATGATGCCCAGTTCGCCCTTGCGCGCCGACAAGGCGCCCTTGCGGGTGATCAGCACATCCTGGCCGAAGTGGTGCTCGCGCTGCACGTAGTTGTGGTGGCAGTTCACTGCCTCCAGGTTGACCTTGAAGGGCTTGCCGATCACCTGGCGCGCCGCGGCGATCACCGCCTCCATCATCAGCGCACGATTGTGCCGGGCGAAGTCCTGGGCCCAGCCGACCGCCTCCACGTAGTCGGCGAAGTGCTGGCTGCCTTCCTCAAGGTAGGCGAGGTCCTTGTTCGGCAGGTTGCCGAGCTGCTGGCGCATGTCGGCCTGGGCCAGTTCGATGAACAGCGTGCCGATGGCATTGCCGACCCCGCGCGAACCACTGTGCAGCATGAACCAGACCCGGTCCTGCTCGTCCAGGCACACCTCGATGAAGTGGTTGCCGCCGCCCAGGGTGCCCAGGTGAACGCGGTTATTGGTCTTCTCCAGACGCGGGTATTTGTCGGTGATGGCTCTGAAACGTCCGGCCAGCGTTGCCCAGGCCCGCTCGGCGGCCTCCGGCACCCATTGCCAGGCGCCCTGGTCATGCTTGCCGAAGGTCTTGCCATGCGGCACGGCCTGCTCGATGGCGCTACGCAGGCGATGCAGGCTGTCCGGCAGGTCGCTGGCCTGCAGCGAAGTGCGCGCGGCGATCATGCCGCAGCCGATATCCACGCCCACGGCGGCCGGGATGATGGCGCCGATGGTGGGGATCACGCTGCCGATGGTCGAGCCCTTGCCCAGGTGCACGTCCGGCATTACCGCCAGGTGCTTGAAGATGAACGGCAGGGTTGCCGTTTCCAGCAGTTGCTGGCGGGCTTGCGCCTCGAGCGGTACGCCCTGGGTCCAGAGTTTGACCGGCTTGCCATTGGCGGTCTGGAGAATCTGCGGTGAGCTGTGCTTCATCGGGTTTGCCAGCCTTGCCCAGTGTTCGGGCGCTACCGATTCAGCATGCACTCATTCGCCGCCCCGGCCAACAGCTGGAAACAGCTGTGGCCAGCCAGGCGCAGGCTCCTGGCACAAGTTTTCATCGGCGGTTATGCAGACTGTGTGGCAGCGTCCACACTGAATAGACCGTTGAACACCTTTCGGGCCGGCCAGTTGCGTTGCAACGCCTTGCCTTGTGGCCTGCGGGGCGTTGCCGTGACCGCGCGTTGTCTCGTTGTTGACCACCAAGGAGTATGTCTATGTCTGCTTTCGATCCCCAGGCGGCGCTCGATGCCCTGTTCGCCGAGTACAGTGCGCGGGCCAATGCGATTCGACGGGACTTGGCCCGCAGCCACTCGCCGGATTTTGCCGAACAGGCCCTGCAGCGACAGAACGATGAGGTGCTCGAAGCCCTGCAGGCCGAAGCCGAGAAGGGCATGCGTCAGGTGGGCATGGCCAAGCTGAGGCTGGCCGAAGGCACCTATGGCGACTGCCTGCGCTGCGGCAAGCCGATCGAGGTCGCGCGTTTGCAGGTGTTGCCGGCTGCCGAGTATTGCCTGGCCTGTGCCGATCACGTAACTGCCGGCTAGCAGTGCTGCCTGGGCTCCTTTCCAGTTGCTCTGGCAGCGGCCGGCAGCGCTTGATCGCGATGCCACGGGCAGGGTGGGTAGGCCCGGAGGATAGCGTCTTGCTGGCGCAGGCGCATGAGCATGGCTGCTGGTCTGATGCACGCAGGCTTTTTTCGCGTGCCCGTGATCAACCTTGCGACTTGTGGATGACGGCTGATGCAGCCATGATTTCACCAGCCCCCCGTTCAAGGATTTCCAATGCCAGACTCCGTTACAGCCCATTTGCGGTTGGCACCTGAAGCTCTCACCCGTCCATTCTCGCCCGAGCAGTTCAACTTCACCAACACCGATGACCTGGAGCCTTTTCGCGGTGTGTTGGGCCAGGAGCGCGCGGTCGAAGCCCTGCAGTTCGGTGTGGCGATGCCGCGCCCCGGTTACAACGTATTTGTCATGGGCGAGCCCGGTACCGGGCGCTTTTCTTTCGTCAAGCGTTACCTCAAGGCCGAAGCCAAACGCCTGGCGACCCCGGCGGATCACGTCTACGTCAATCACTTCGATGAGCCGCGCGAGCCGCGCGCGCTGGAGTTGCCCGCGGGTAGTGCCGGGGCGTTCATCGGCGACATCAATCTGCTGATCGACAACTTGCTGGCGACCTTTCCCGCGGTGTTCGAGCACCCCTCCTACCAGCAGAAGAAGAGCGCCATCGACCGCGCCTTCAACAAGCGCTACGACCAGGCGCTGGATGTGATCGAGCGTTTATCGTTGGAAAAGGGCGTGGCCTTGTACCGCGATAGCAGCAATATCGCCTTCACCCCGATGCTCGAGGGCAAGGCCCTGGATGAGGCGGAGTTCGCCCAGTTGCCGGAGGCCGAGCGCGAGCGCTTCCATATCGACATCTCCACCCTGGAAGAACGGCTCAACGAAGAGTTGGCTAGCCTGCCGCAGTGGAAGCGCGAGTCGAGCAACCAGTTACGCCAGCTCAATGAAGAAACCATCACCGTGGCGCTGCAGCCATTGCTGGCGCCGTTGTCGGAAAAATACGCCGAAAATGCCGGTGTCTGTGCCTACCTGCAAGCGGTGCAGGTCAACCTGCTGAAGACCGTGGTCGACCAGTTGGTCGAAGTAGATAAGGCCGACGCGCAGACTCGCATGCTGCTGGAAGAGCAGTATTGCCCGAGTCTGGTGGTTGGCCATCATGTCGATGGCGGCGCGCCGGTGGTCTTTGAATCGCACCCGACTTACGACAACCTGTTCGGTCGCATCGAATATAACGCCGACCAGGGTGCGCTCTACACCAGCTACCGGCAGCTACGCCCCGGTGCCTTGCACCGCGCCAACGGCGGCTTTCTGATCCTCGAGGCGGAGAAGATGCTTGGCGAGCCGTTCGTCTGGGATGCCCTTAAGCGTGCCCTGCATTCGCGCCAGCTGAAGATGGAATCGCCGCTCGGCGACCTCGGCCGCATCGCCACCGTGACCCTCAATCCGCAGGTTATTCCCTTGCAGGTCAAGGTGATCATCATCGGCGCGCGCCAGCTGTACTACGCGTTGCAGGATCACGACCCGGACTTCCAGGAGATGTTCCGCGTGCTGGTCGACTTCGACGAGGACATTCCCCTGGCCAATGAGAGCCTGGAACAGTTCGCCCAGTTGATGAAGACCCGCACCATGGAAGAAGGCATGGCGCCGCTGACGGCTGCGGCGGTGGCGCGACTGGCGACCTTCAGTGCGCGTCTGGCTGAGCACCAGGGGCGTTTGTCGGCGCGCATCGGCGATCTGTTCCAGCTGGTCAGCGAGGCCGACTTCATTCGCCAGCTGGCCAGTGAGGCGGTCACCGACGTCGGCCATATCGAGCGTGCATTGAAGGCCAAGGCGACCCGTACCGGCCGCGTGTCGGCGCGGATCATCGACGACATGCTGGCGGGGGTTATTCTGATCGACACCGCGGGTGCCGCCGTTGGCAAGTGCAACGGCTTGACCGTGCTGGAAGTCGGCGACTCGGCCTTCGGCGTGCCAGCGCGGATTTCCGCCACTGTCTATCCTGGCGGTTCGGGCATCGTCGACATCGAGCGCGAGGTCAACCTCGGCCAGCCGATTCACTCCAAAGGCGTGATGATCCTCACCGGTTACCTGGGTAGCCGCTATGCCCAGGAGTTTCCCCTGGAAATTTCCGCGAGCATTGCCCTGGAGCAATCCTATGGTTATGTCGACGGCGACAGTGCTTCGCTGGGTGAGGTCTGCACGCTGATTTCCGCCTTGTCGCGTCGTCCGCTCAAGCAGTGTTTTGCCATCACCGGCTCGATCAACCAGTTCGGCGAGGTGCAGGCGGTCGGCGGGGCCAATGAGAAGATCGAAGGCTTCTTCCGCCTGTGCGAGGCCCGGGGGCTGACGGGCGAGCAGGGGGCGATCATTCCGCACTCCAACATCGCCACCCTGATGCTTGATGAGCGCGTGCTGCAGGCGGTGCGGGCCGGGCAATTCCATATCTACGCAGTGCGCCAGGTCGACGAGGCATTGAGCCTGCTGGTCGGCGAAGATGCCGGCACGCCAAACGCCGAAGGCAAATTTCCGCCTGGCAGCGTCAATGCGCGGGTGGTCGAACGCTTACGCGAGATCGCCGAAATCGACATGGGCGAGGATGACAAGGAGGTGAAGAGCGAAGTGCTGGTGGCGCTGCCCAAGGAGAAAAAGCCGCGAGCGAAGAAACCGGCTGCCTGACCCCGCCATGCGTCCGCTGTCTGGCGGGCTGCGGGCGCAACCGGTGGGTCGGGCCAGGTTTCGGCGCGGCCCTGCCGCCTGGGGGGCGGAGGATTTCATCCACACAGTTATCCACAGCGGGCCGGGCTGACTGGCGGCTTCCCTGCGCCGCCCGTACGGGTGTAGGCTGAAGTCCTGGTCACATGAGGGTCGCCATCATGTCACGCAGCCTCTGTCTCACCCGTCAATGTCTGGGTCTGATTACCCGTATCGAGTGTGTGGTATTGCCGCTGGCTGGCGATAAGGGTCTCTGGACATTGATCTGTGCCGCCGGCCTGTCCGGTGCCCAACCCTCTGTCATTAAGGCGCAAGGCCCATTCTGTGGGCCTGTTGTGGCCGAAGGGGTGCTCGCCGGGATTGTCGAAAGCCTGCTGGTTCAGGGTTACAGCGAATGCACCGAGCTGCCGATCTGGCGGCTGCATATCCAGGCCGAACTGCGCCGTATGAATGGCGATCGGTGCGGCCATCAGGGTTGCTTCCAGTTTCAGCCGGATAACTGAGTACCGTCTGATCGTCTTTTGAACAGCCGCCGGCAAGGCCGGTCGTAGCTGGGGTGGCCGCTTTAATCCCGAGCCTGCCCACAAGGTTATCCACAGTTGCTGGGGATAAGCGAAATGCAGCGGTGCCTGCGTGCGCCTTTGTCTGCCGAGGAACGCTGGGTATACTCGCCGGCTGCTTTATTGGCCATTTGCGAGACCCCATGGAACGCTTAATCGAGAACACGATGTACGCCTCGCGCTGGTTGCTGGCGCCAATTTACTTCGGGCTGTCATTGGCGGTGCTGGCGCTGTCGATCAAGTTCTTTCAAGAGGTCTACCACATCCTGCCGGCGATCTTCGCCCTGAGCGAAGCGGATCTGATCTTGCGTCTGTTGTCGTTGATCGACATGGCCCTGGTGGGCGGCTTGCTGGTGATGGTGATGCTGTCGGGCTATGAAAACTTCGTCTCTCAGTTGAATATCAACGAGGGTACCGAAAAGCTCAGCTGGCTGGGCAAGATGGATTCAGGCTCGCTGAAGATGAAGGTGGCGGCCTCGATAGTGGCGATTTCCTCGATTCATCTGCTCAAGGTGTTCATGGATGCCAAGAACTATGATGTCGAGCACCTCAAGTGGTACGTGATCATTCACCTGACTTTCGTCGGCTCGGCGTTCGCCATGGGTTATCTGGATAAGCTGACCAAATACCAAGCCGACTGATCCCGGCCTGCGCCTGACCCGCCGCCCGGCCGTTGCAAAACGGGCGGGCGGTTTGCCTGGTGCCTGGTGCGTCTCGGCTCTTGTGCAGCGACTATCCTTATGGAATCTGTACGAGTCGTTAGCCCGAGGTAAGCCCATGAACCTGCACGACCTTTCCAGTCATGCCCGCGCCGGTCATGTCGAAGAGTTGAACCTGATCTCCCTTGAAGGGGGCAACTATTACCTGCTGGAAGCACGTGTGAGCGGTCAGCCGTTCACGCTTGAAGATGGTCATGGTCACATCCTCCACCTGCGCTCGCTGGAGCATGCCCGCGAGGTACTGCAGCCCCTGCCGCAACTGCCATCGCTGCACCTGGTGCAGGCGCAAGTGCATGACGAAATGTGCGGTATGGCCGATGAGCCGGGGATAAAGTCTGGGCCGACGTCATCGCACTGAAAGCTGGGCCTGTCACTGCCCGGGATTTACGGCGGCACGCGCGCTGGGTGTGGCGGCGGTAGGGCGGTCGATCCAGCTGTGCTAGGCTGGTCGCCCTTTTTTAGCCCCAGCGGAGCCTTTGCATGTCCGAACTCACTCTTTCCACTGACGAAACCCGCGTCAGCTACGGCATCGGTCGTCAACTTGGCGGTCAGTTGCGCGACAATCCGCCGCCGGGTGCCAGCCTGGAAGCCATCATCGCGGGCATCTCCGATGCTTTCGCCGGGCTGCCAAGCCGTGTCAGCGAGGCCGATCTGACGGCCAGCTTCAAGGTAATCCGTGATGTCATGCAGGCTCAGGCTCAGGCCCAGGCCGAAGCCGCGGCAGGCGCCGGTCTGGCCTTCCTCGCCGAGAATGCCAAGCGTGATGGCATCACCGTATTGGCTTCCGGCCTGCAGTACGAAGTGCTGAACACTGGCGCAGGTGCGGTGCCGACGCACGAAGACACCATTCGCGCTCACTACCATGGCACTCTGATCGACGGTACTGTCTTCGACAGCTCCTATGATCGTGGTCAGCCGGCTGAGTTTCCGGTTGGCGGCGTGATCGCTGGCTGGACCGAGGCCCTGCAGCTGATGAATGCCGGCAGCAAATGGCGTCTGTACGTGCCGAGCGAGCTGGCCTACGGCGAGCAAGGCGTTGGCAGCATCCCGCCGCACAGCGTGCTGGTGTTCGACGTCGAGCTGCTGGAAGTTCTCTAAGCGGCGCTCCGTGGGGGGATGACGCTCTGCTCATCCACCCTGCGTTCGTCCCGTCGTCCGGCTGCATCGGCGGACGTGATATCGCTGTGTCACGGGCGCAATGCCCGTGCATAGCAGTAAAGAAACAGGTTGCGCACCAATTCCTTGAGTACCAGCGGCTCGCTGGAGTTCAGCTCATGCAGGTCCAGGTCGCCTTGATCGCGTAGATCATCCAGCGCTTGTTCTTCCAGTACCGCGCAAACTTCGCCGGTGTTGCGATTGAGAATGCGCAGGTAAGGCTGTGGTCGGTCCAGCCAGGCATCGATCAAGTAGGTCATGACTCATCTCCCTTCAAGTGGTCTGATGAGAATAATTCCTATTCAATTAATAGCAAGTACTAATCGCTGCCTCTTGTCGTGCAATAAAAAGCCCGTCGCATGGACGGGCTCTGTTTGCCGCATCAGGCGTCAGTGGGTGCGGGCGACGGCGAAGCGGCTCAGCTCGATCAGGGCATCGCGGTATTCGCTTGCGGGTAGGGCATCGAGGCAGGCGATGGCGCGCTCGGCGTAGTCACGGGCTTGCTGGGCGGTGTAGTCCAGGGCACCGGCGGCTTCCACGGCATTGCGAATGCTTTCCAGATCCTCGATGCCGCCTTTCTGAATCGCCTGGCGCACCAGGGCGGCCTGTTCGGCAGTGCCTTCGCGCATGCAGTAGATCAGCGGCAGGGTCGGTTTACCCTCGGCCAGGTCGTCGCCGACATTCTTGCCCAGGGTCGTGGCATCGCCACGGTAGTCGAGCAGGTCGTCAACCAGTTGGAAGGCCACCCCGAGGTTGTCGCCAAAAGTACGCAGGGCTTCGGTCTGCTCGGCCGAGGCGCCGGCCAGGGCGGCGGCGCTGTGGGTCGAGGCCTCGAACAGCATCGCGGTCTTGCCGCGGATGACTTCCATATAGGTTTCTTCGGTGGTGCTGGCGTCGCGAATCTTCGACAGTTGCAGCACTTCACCTTCGGCGATGACCCGGGTGGCCCGGGAGAGGATCTTCATCACCGGCATCGAGCCGAGTTCGACCATCATCTCGAAGGAGCGCGAATAGAGGAAGTCGCCAACCAGTACGCTAGGGGCGTTGCCCCACTGGGCGTTGGCAGTGCTGCGGCCGCGGCGCATGTCGGACATGTCGACCACATCGTCGTGCAGCAGGGTGGCGGTATGCAGGAACTCGATAGTGGCGGCGAGCAAGCGCAGTCTGTCGTCCTGCAGGCCCAGGGCCTTGCCGCTGAGCAGCACCAGCAACGGGCGCAGGCGTTTGCCGCCAGCGGAAATGATGTAGTCGCCGATCTTTCCCACCAGCGGCACGCGCGAGACGAGTTGTTGGCGGATGATGCCGTCGACGGCGGTGAAGTCATCCGCCACCACATGGTAGAAAGCCTGGGGTTGCATCAGCGGCACGTGCTCCTCATAGGTTGCGCGGCATGCTATGGGGCGGGGTAGGGGCTGTCAAGGCAAGTGGTCGAGGGTGTTGCGTCGTGGCGGTGGCTTGCGTACAATCGCGCACCCTGAACTTCCCCCTGGGTATTTCCCTGACTTACGCAATTGCAAGGGTGTCTTATCCGGCCCCGAGCAGCCATGCCAGCCGATAACTCTTTCTATAAAGCGCTGGGTGAGCAGGATTAACGGAGATTTACCATGTACGCAGTGATTGTTACTGGTGGCAAGCAATACAAGGTCACCGAAGGCGAATTCCTCAAGGTCGAAAAGCTTGAACTCGCCACTGGCGAGGCCATTACTTTTGATCGCGTGTTGTTGGTCGGCAACGGCGACGACGTGCAAATCGGTGCGCCAGTTGTTGAAGGTGCCAAGGTTGTGGCTGAGGTCGTTGCACAAGGCCGTCACGACAAGGTCACCATCATCAAGTTCCGTCGTCGTAAGCACCATATGAAGCGTCAGGGCCACCGTCAGTGGTACACCGAGATCAAAATCACCGGTATTCAAGCCTGATTCGTTTCGGCCTGATCCTCTAATAGGAGTATTGAACTCATGGCACACAAAAAAGCTGGCGGTAGTACCCGCAACGGTCGCGACTCAGAAGCCAAACGCCTTGGCGTGAAGATGTATGGCGGCCAGAAAATCATTCCTGGCAACATCATCGTGCGTCAGCGCGGTACCCAGTTCCACGCCGGTTACGGCGTAGGCATGGGTAAGGATCACACCCTCTTCGCGAAAATCGAAGGCGTGATCAAGTTTGAAGTAAAAGGCGCGTTCAACCGCCGTTACGTGAGCGTCGTTGCCGCTTAATCGCGCGACTGCTGGGAAAGCCCCGTCCTTGCGACGGGGCTTTTTTGTTTCTGTATTCTTGGGGTTCTTGCCAAACTGTCCTGGGCGTAGCGTTCGATTTGAATGCAGGTCAATTTTGCAAGAACCTGGTTTTCTCGTTAGAACCTGTTCAAGGTCTCGCGAGCTAGAGTCCTGCAAGGCAAAAGCAGGCGAGGAAGCGGAGTTTACTGGTGTAAATGAGCATTCCGAGCCTGTTTTTAACGCGGCAGGGCCGACGCGCAGCAGACGTTGAGCCGGTTCTTAGATAACCCGCTTGATTGCGGGAGGCGTACCTATGAAATTCGTCGATGAAGTATCGATTTCTGTAAAGGCCGGTGATGGTGGTAACGGCATGATGAGCTTCCGCCGTGAGAAGTTCATCGAAAACGGTGGTCCCAACGGTGGCGATGGTGGTGATGGCGGCTCGATTTATATCGAGGCTTTTGCGAACCTCAATACCCTGGTGGACTACCGCTATACCCGCCGCTTCCAGGCGCCGAATGGTGACAAGGGTGGTAGTACTGATTGCACGGGAGCCAAGGGTGAGGATCTGATCCTGCCGGTGCCGATTGGTACCACCGTGATCGATGCGGGTACCCAGGAAGTGATTGGCGATCTGGTTCGCGCCGGTCAGCGCCTGCTGGTCGCTCAGGGCGGCTGGCATGGCCTGGGCAACACGCGCTTCAAGTCCAGCACCAACCGTGCGCCGCGGCAGACCACGCCGGGCAAGCCGGGCGATGCGCGCGACCTCAAGCTGGAATTGAAGGTGTTGGCCGATGTCGGCCTGCTCGGTTTGCCGAATGCGGGCAAGAGCACCTTTATTCGCTCCGTTTCGGCGGCCAAGCCGAAAGTTGCCGATTATCCGTTCACTACCCTGATTCCAAACCTGGGCGTGGTCAGTGTCGATCGCTACAAGAGCTTCGTCGTTGCCGACATTCCCGGGCTGATCGAGGGTGCTTCCGATGGCGCCGGTCTGGGCATTCGCTTCCTCAAGCACCTGGCGCGCACCCGTCTGTTGCTGCACCTGGTGGACATGGCGCCACTGGATCTGACCGATCCGGCGGAGTCGGCGGCCACCATCGTCGACGAGCTGACCAAGTTCAGTCCTTCCCTGGCCGAGCGTGAGCGCTGGCTGGTGCTGAACAAGGCCGACCAGATTCTCGACGAAGAGCAGGAGGCGCGTGTCGCCGAAATCGTTGCGCGGATCGACTGGCAGGGCCCGGTCTATGTGATTTCCGCCCTGGCGCGCGAGGGCACCGATCAGCTGTGCTACGACATCATGGATTTCCTCGAGGCTCGCGCCGAGCGGATTCAGGAGAATCCCGAGTTCGCCGCCGAGTTGGCCGAGCTGGATACGCGCATCGAAGACGAGGCGCGCGCTCAGTTGCAGAAGCTCGACGACAAGCGCGCGTTGCGCCGTACCGGGGTCAAGGCTGTCGGTGATGTCGAGGAAGATGACAGCTTCTGGGACGAAGAAGATGATGAGGATGGCCCGGAAATCATTTACGTCCGGGATTAAGCAACTTGTTGAACGCCGCTTAATTGCGGCGTTCTTGTCTTGAGCCGAGTTATTCGTTGGGCGCTTTCTGGCTAAGGTTGGATGATCATGCGTGACAAGGTGACCAGTGCGCGGCGCTGGGTGGTGAAGATCGGTAGTGCATTGCTTACCGCCGATGGGCGTGGTCTGGACCGTGCGGCCATGGCGGTGTGGGTCGAGCAGATGGTGGCCTTGCGTGCGCAGGGTGTGGAGCTGGTGCTGGTGTCCTCGGGTGCGGTGGCGGCGGGCATGAGTCGACTCGGTTGGAGCGCTCGGCCTAAGGCCATGCATGAACTGCAGGCGGCCGCTGCCATTGGTCAGATGGTGCTGATTCAGGCCTGGGAGTCGAGTTTCGGTGAGCATGCGCGGCGCACGGCGCAGATTCTCCTGACCCATGACGACCTGTCGGATCGCAAGCGCTATCTCAATGCGCGCAGCACCTTGCGGACTCTGGTCGAGCTGGATGTGATTCCGGTGATCAACGAGAACGATACGGTGGTCACCGATGAGATTCGCTTTGGCGACAACGATACCTTGGCGGCGTTGGTGGCCAATCTGGTCGAGGCCGATCTGCTGGTCATCCTGACTGATCGCGACGGCATGTATACCGCCGACCCGCGGCATAATCCCGATGCCGAGTTGATTTACGAGGCGCGCGCGGATGACCCGGCGCTGGATGCCGTGGCCAGTGGTGCGGGTGGGGCGCTGGGGCGTGGCGGCATGCAGACCAAGCTGCGCGCGGCGCGGCTGGCGGCCCGTTCCGGTGCGCACACGGTGATTGTCGGTGGCGCCATCGAGCAGGTGTTGGCGCGGCTCAAGGCGGGTGAGCGCCTGGGGACTCTGCTGGCGCCCGAGCGGGGTCTGCTGGCGGCACGCAAGCAGTGGCTGGCCGGGCATCTGCAGACCCGTGGCACCCTGGTGCTGGATGCGGGGGCGGTCAAGGCCTTGGCGACCGGGCGCAAGAGTCTGTTGCCGGTTGGGGTTCGGGCGCTCCAGGGGAGCTTCCGGCGTGGCGAGATGGTGATCTGTGTCGATCCAGAGGGGCGTGAAATCGCCCGTGGCCTGGCCAATTACAGTGCGCTCGAGGCGCAGAAAATCATCGGTCAGTCGTCGGATGCCATCGAAAGGTTGCTCGGTTACATCGATGAGCCCGAGTTGATCCATCGAGATAATCTGATTCTGGTCTGAGGGTGTAGTAATGCGAATGCTCAAGGGATTGCTGGGTGCGCTGATGGTGCTGCCGATGTACGCATCGGCCGAGCAGATAGGTGAAGTGTCCACGGTGTTCAAGTTGATGGGGCCGAACGACAAGATCGTGGTCGAGGCCTTCGATGATCCCAAGGTGGCGGGTGTCACCTGCTATCTGTCGCGCGCCAAGACCGGTGGGGTCAAGGGTGGCCTGGGCCTGGCGGAGGATCGTGCCGAGGCCTCGATCGCCTGTCGTCAGGTCGGGCCGGTCAGCTTCAGGGATGAGCTGGAAGAGGGCGAAGAGGTGTTTCGCGAGCGCACCTCGCTGGTGTTCAAGACCATGCAGGTGGTGCGTTTCTTCGATGAAAAGCGCAACACCCTGGTCTATCTGGTGTACAGCGATCGAGTGATCGAGGGCAGTCCGCAGAACGCGGTAACCGCTATTCCGATCATGCCCTGGCCGGAAAAGCGCTGAGCCTGCTCATGTCTCGAGTCTGGGTGATCCGTGTGGCTGCCGATGGGTATCGCTACGCTCCATCCTAAAAAGCACTGAGGCTGCCCCTCCGCAGGATGGCGTTGAGCGCAGCGATACCCATCACAACGATCTGCGGCTAATCAATAAAGCCCGGCGGTTGCACAGCCGCTCGATGGGTATCGCTGTGCTCAAACCTACGCGGCCCGCCACATTCTACGAAAGCGCTACGACTGCCGCATCCCGTGAAAGCCTCCAGCCCATGGGCGCCGGTTGTGCGTTGAGGGTGAGTCGCTAGCCGTTTCGCAGGCAATAAAAAACCGACCATGAGGTCGGTTTTTTAAGAACAAGCAGTAAAGCGCGAATCGCTTATTAGGCGGCTGCGGCTTCGCTGAGGGCCTTGATGTGGCCATTCAGGCGGCTTTTATGACGCGCTGCTTTGTTCTTGTGGATGATGCCTTTGTCGGCCATGCGGTCGATGATCGGCACAGCCAGGGTGTAAGCGGTTTTTGCTACGTCAAGATCTTTGGCGTCGATAGCCTTGACCACGTTCTTGATGTAGGTACGGACCATGGAGCGCTGGCTGGCGTTATGGCTACGACGCTTCTCAGCCTGTTTGGCGCGTTTTTTGGCAGAAGGTGTATTGGCCACCGTCAAGCTCCTCGAAATCTGGGGTTACTAACAAATAAGGCCGCGAATCATGCCGAGGCCTCTGCTCATTGTCAAGCCTATTGGCTTGGATCTTCTTGCTGTCTGTCGGCTGGTCGCCAACAATCGACGGCACACCGCTTGCTCTACCCAGTATCCATGCGGGTCGGTAAACTCGGCGACCTTTTCTAAGGGGTTACATATGTCCGAGCGTACCGGGAAGGGCGGCTTGTTACGTTCCAGCGCGGTGGTCAGTGTAATGACCCTGTTATCGCGTGTGTTGGGCATGATACGCGATATGGTGGTTGCCGCCTATTTCGGTTCGGGTTCGGCGGCCGATGCGTTCTTCATTGCCTTCAAGATTCCCAACTTTCTGCGCCGGTTATTTGCCGAGGGTGCCTTTGCCCAGGCGTTTGTCCCGGTGCTTTCGGAATACCGGACGCAACGCAGTCTGGCCGAGGTCAAGCAGCTGGTCGACCGCACCGCGGGCTACCTGGGGCTGACGTTGACCGCACTGACCTCCCTGGGGGTGGTGGGCTCGCCTTATCTGATCATGCTGTTCGCGCCCGGTTTCCGCAGCGATCCGGCCAAGCTCGCGTTGGCGGGGGACCTGCTGCAGATCACCTTTCCCTATTTGCTGCTGATTTCGCTCACGGCCTTTTCTGGCGGGATATTGAACGCCTACGGGCGTTTCGCCGTGCCCTCGTTTACCCCGGTACTGCTGAATATCTGCATGATCGGCGCGGCCATTTACCTGACGCCCTATTTCGACCAGCCGATCATGGCGCTGGCCTGGGGGGTGCTGATCGCCGGGGTTGCCCAGTTGCTGTTCCAGTTGCCGTTCCTGGCCCGGATCAAGTTGCTGCCCACGCCCAAGGTGCACCGCGACGAGGGTGTGCGGCGGATCATGCTGTTGATGGTGCCGGCGCTGTTCGGGGTGTCGGTCAGCCAGATCAACCTGCTGCTCGATACCGTGCTCGCCTCATTGCTGCAGACCGGCAGCGTGTCCTGGCTGTATTACGCCGACCGTCTGTCCGAACTGCCCCTGGGGGCGTTCGGTATCGCCATTGGTACGGTGATTCTGCCGAGTCTGTCGCGCCAGCACGCCGGCGATGATCCCAAGGCATTTTCGGCCACCATCGACTGGGCCTTGCGCATGGTGTTGCTGCTCGGGGTGCCGGCGGCGCTGGCACTGGCGATCCTGGCCGAGCCCTTGATCGCCACGTTGTTTCATTACGGGGCGATGACCGAGCGTGACGTGCTGCAGTCGGCCGCCGCGCTTCGGGCCTATTCGCTTGGCGTGCTGGCCTTCATGTTGATCAAGGTGCTGGCGCCGGCGTTCTTCGCTCGGCAGGACCTGAAAACCCCGGTGCGGATCGCGATCATCTGCATGGTGGCGAACATGGTGTTCAACCTGATTTTGATCTGGCCCTTGAAGCATGTTGGCCTGGCGCTGGCGACCTCGCTGTCGTCGTTACTCAATACCGTGCTGCTGTTCTGGGGGCTGTACAAGATTGGCGTGTATCGCCCTGCGCCGGGCTGGGGTTTGTATGGCCTGCGCCTGTTGGGCGCCTGTGCGGCCATGGTGGCACTGGTCTGGTGGTTGAATGTGGCGCCGGCCGAGTGGTTCGTCTGGGGCTGGCAGCAGCGCGTGCTCTGGTTGAGCCTGCTGGTCGGCGGCGGTCTGCTGGCGTTTGTCGCGGCCTTGCTGGCGTTGGGGCTGCGCCTGCGGCATCTGCGTCATTGATCCACTAGTGGCCTCTTGTGGCTGGGTTTGAGTGCGGCATTGTGCTTGTCTGCCGATCGCCCCTACGCCCGAGGGCCGAGCATGGGTATAATCGGCCACTTTATGAGCAAGAAGCGCGTTATGCAGCTGGTTCGAGGCCTACACAACCTGCGGCCCCAGCATCGGGGCTGTGTCGCCACTATTGGCAATTTCGACGGCGTCCATCGTGGCCATCAGGCCATTCTGGCGCGTTTGCGTGAGCGCGCGGCCGAGTTGGCGCTGCCCAGTTGCGTGGTGATTTTCGAGCCGCAGCCGCGCGAGTTCTTTGGCCCCGACACGGCGCCAGCGCGCCTGACGCGTTTGCGCGACAAGCTCGCGTTGCTGGCCGCCGAAGGTGTCGATCGGGTGCTGTGCCTGAGCTTCAATCCGCGTTTGCGCGAGTTGAGCGCCGCCGAGTTCGTGCAGAAAGTCCTGATCGAGGGGCTGGATGTGCGGCATCTGGAGGTCGGTGACGACTTCCGCTTCGGTTGCGACCGGGTCGGCGACTTCGCCTTTCTGGAGCAAGCCGGTGAGCGCCACGGCTTTACCGTCGAGGCTGCCGCCACGGTCGAGCTGGATGGCCTGCGCGTCAGCAGTACCGGGGTGCGCGAGGCCCTGGCCGCGGGCGACTTCGCCTTGGCCGAACACCTGCTCGGACGTCCATTCCAGATCGCCGGTCGCGTACTGCACGGGCAGAAGCTGGGGCGCCAGCTGGATGCGCCGACCGCCAATGTGCAGCTCAAGCGCAAACGCGTGCCACTGACCGGGGTGTACCTGGTCAGCACCGAAGTGGACGGTCAGCCGTGGCCAGGCGTCGCCAATATCGGCGTACGCCCGAGCGTGGCCGGCGATGGCAGTGCCCACCTCGAAGTGCATTTGTTGGATTTTGCCGGTGATCTGTATGGCCGGCGTTTGACGGTGGCATTCCACCACAAGCTGCGTGAAGAGCAGCGTTTCGCCTCCCTCGAGGCACTGAAGACGGCAATTGCTGCCGATATTGCCGCCGCCCGTGCCCATTGGCAGGGTCAACCGCTTAAGTGAAGAGCCTGAAATGACCGACTACAAAGCCACGCTAAATCTGCCTGATACCAAGTTCCCGATGAAGGCCGGCCTGCCGCAGCGCGAGCCGCAGATTCTGCAGCGCTGGAACGACATGGGTCTGTATCAGAAGCTGCGGCAGCTGGGCGAAGGCCGGCCTAAGTTCGTCCTGCACGACGGCCCGCCCTATGCCAACGGCAGCATTCATATCGGTCATGCGGTCAACAAGATCCTCAAGGACATCATCACCCGCTCCAAGACCCTGTCCGGTTATGACGCCCCCTATGTGCCGGGCTGGGACTGTCACGGCCTGCCGATCGAGCACAAGGTCGAAACCACCTTTGGCAAGAATCAGCCGTCCGACCTCACCCGCGAGCGCTGCCGTACCTATGCCGGCCAGCAGATTGAAGGGCAGAAGGCCGACTTCATCCGCCTCGGTGTGCTCGGCGACTGGAGCAACCCGTACAAGACCATGGACTTCGCCAACGAGGCCGGCGAAATCCGCGCCCTGGCCGAGATGGTCAAGCACGGCTTCGTGTTCAAGGGCCTGAAACCGGTCAACTGGTGTTTCGACTGTGGCTCGGCGCTGGCCGAAGCCGAAGTCGAATACCAGGACAAGAAATCCGACGCCATCGACGTCGCTTTCCCGGTCGAAGATGCCGACAAGCTGGCCGCCGCCTTCGGCCTGGCCAGCCTGAGCAAGCCCGCCAGCATCGTCATCTGGACCACCACGCCCTGGACCATCCCGGCCAACCAGGCGCTCAACGTGCATCCCGAGTTCAACTATGCCCTGGTCGATACCGGCGACAAGCTTCTGCTGCTGGCCGAAGAGCTGGTCGAAAGCAGCCTGCAGCGCTATGGCCTGCAGGGCGAGGTGCTCGCCATCGCCAAGGGCGAAGCGCTCGAGCTGATCCGTTTCCGCCATCCGTTCTACGAGCGTTTCGCCCCGGTCTACCTGGCCGATTATGTCGAGCTGAGCGCGGGCACCGGCATCGTCCATTCGGCGCCGGCCTACGGCGAAGACGACTTCCGCTCCTGCAAGGGTTACGGCATGAGCAATGACGACATTCTCAGCCCGGTGCAGAGCAATGGCGTCTACGTCGAAGCGCTGCCGTTCTTCGGTGGTCAGTTCATCTGGAAGGCCAACCCGGCGATCGTCGCCAAGCTCGACGAAGTCGGCTGCCTGCTCAAGCACGAAGTCATCCAGCACAGCTACATGCACTGCTGGCGGCACAAGACCCCGCTGATCTACCGCGCCACCGCGCAGTGGTTCGTCGGCATGGACAAGCAGCCCAACGAAGGCGACACCCTGCGCGAGCGGGCCTTGGCCGCCATCGAGCAGACCGCCTTCGTGCCGGCCTGGGGCCAGGCGCGGCTGCACAGCATGATCGCCGGCCGGCCGGACTGGTGCATCTCGCGCCAGCGCAACTGGGGCGTGCCGATCCCGTTCTTCCTGCACAGGGAGAGCGGTGAGCTGCACCCGCGCACCGCCGAGCTGATGGAGGCCGTCGCGCTGCGCGTCGAGCAGGCGGGCATCGAAGCCTGGTTCAAGCTGGATGCCGCCGAATTGCTCGGCGACGAGGCCGCGCAGTACGACAAGATCAGCGACACCCTGGACGTCTGGTTCGACTCCGGCACCACCCACTGGCACGTGCTGCGCGGTTCCCATCCGCTCGGTCATGCCACTGGCCCGCGCGCCGACCTCTACCTGGAAGGCTCCGACCAGCACCGCGGCTGGTTCCATTCCTCCCTGCTCACCGGCAGCGCCATCGACGGTCACGCGCCCTACAAGGAGCTGTTGACCCACGGCTTCGTGGTCGACGAGAACGGCCGCAAGATGTCCAAGTCGCTGGGCAACGTGGTTGCTCCGCAGGAAGTCAACGACAGCCTGGGTGCCGACATCCTGCGCCTGTGGGTGTCGTCCACCGACTACTCCGGCGAAATGGCCGTGTCCAAGCTGATTCTGCAGCGCAGCGCCGATTCCTACCGGCGGATTCGCAACACCGCACGCTTCCTGCTTTCCAACCTCAGCGGTTTCGACCCGGCGCAGCATGTGCTGCCCGCCGCGGACATGCTCGCCCTGGATCGCTGGGCGGTGGATCGTGCCCTCTTGCTGCAGCGTGAGATCGAGGAAGCCTACGACAGCTACCGCTTCTGGAACGTCTACCAGAAGGTGCACAACTTCTGCGTGCAGGAGCTGGGCGGTTTCTACCTCGACATCATCAAGGACCGCCAGTACACCACCGCCGCCGACAGCGTGGCGCGGCGTTCCTGCCAGACCGCGTTGTTCCATATCGCCGAGGCGCTGGTGCGCTGGATCGCCCCGGTGTTGTCCTTCACCGCCGACGAGCTGTGGCAGTACCTGCCGGGCGAACGCAACGAATCGGTGATGCTCAACGGCTGGTACCAGGGCCTGAGCGAGCTGCCACAAGATCTCGAGATGAGCCGCGAGTTCTGGGAGCGGGTCATGGCGGTCAAGGTCGCGGTCAACAAAGAGATGGAAAACCTGCGTGCGGCCAAGGCCATCGGCGGCAACCTGCAGGCCGAGGTGACCCTCTACGCCGAAGACAGCCTGATTGCCGACCTGAACAAGCTCGGCAACGAGCTGCGCTTCGTGTTGATCACATCCACTGCCAGCCTGGCGCCGCTAAGCAGTGCGCCGAGCGATGCGGTGGTGACCGAAGTGCCGGGCCTCAAGCTGAAAGTGCTCAAGTCCGGCCACGCCAAGTGTGCACGCTGCTGGCATCACCGCGAAGACGTCGGGGTCAACCCGGCTCATCCGGAGATCTGTGTCCGCTGCGTGGACAACATCGAAGGCGCCGGCGAGGTTCGTCACTATGCGTGATGCCCTGCGTACCGTTGCCCAGGAAGGCAGAGCATGAGCGCCCGCTTCGGCCGGTTGCCCTGGCTGTGGCTGAGCCTGCTGGTGTTCGTGATCGATCAGGCCAGCAAGTTTTACTTCGACAACGCGCTGACCCTGTACCAGCAGATCGTGGTGATTCCCGATTACTTCAGCTGGACCCTGGCCTACAACACCGGTGCGGCGTTCAGCTTCCTGGCTGGCGCCTCGGGCTGGCAGCGCTGGCTGTTCGCCTTGATCGCCATCGTCGTCAGCGCCGTGCTGGTGGTCTGGCTCAAGCGCCTGAAACCGGACGAAACCTGGCTGGCCATGGCGCTGGCGCTGGTACTCGGCGGCGCGCTGGGCAACCTGCTCGACCGGGTGATATTCGGCCATGTGGTCGACTTCATCCTGGTGCACTGGCAACACCGCTGGTACTTCCCGGCCTTCAATATAGCGGACTCCGCCATTACCCTCGGCGCCATCCTCTTGGCGCTGGATATGTTCAAAAGCAACAAGTCCGGAGAAACCACCCCATGACTGATGTACGTATCGGCCCGGACAGGGAAGTCACCCTGCACTTCGCCCTCAAGCTGGAAAACGGCGACGTGGTCGACAGCACGTTCGACAAGCAGCCCGCCACCTTCAAGGTCGGCGACGGCAATTTGTTGCCGGGTTTCGAGTCCGCATTGTTCGGCTTCAAGGCGGGCGACAAGCGCACCGTGCAGGTGTTGCCTGAACATGGCTTCGGCCAGCCCAACCCACAAAACGTGCAGATCATGCCGCGTAGCCAGTTCAAGGACATGGAGCTCTCCGATGGCTTGCTGGTGATCTTCAACGACGCCGCCAATGCCGAGCTGCCGGGCGTGGTCAAGGTCTTCGACGACAACCAGGTGACCATCGACTTCAATCACCCGCTGGCCGGCAAGACCCTGAGCTTCGACGTCGAGATCATCGCGGTCAAGGCGCTCTGAGGCTCTAGCTGCAGGGTGAACCCGGTTCCTTCTGTGTCGATGGCGACAGGTCCGTCTCGGCAATCCCCGGCGGTTGCCACGCGGAGCCTGGGATCGTACAGGCGTCCCGCGTTACACTCTTCATCCTCAAGTTTCCGCGTGCCGAGAGCCACCATGCATATCAAACTCGCCAATCCCCGCGGCTTCTGCGCCGGTGTCGACCGCGCCATCGAAATCGTCAACCGTGCCCTGGAAGTCTTCGGGCCGCCGATCTATGTGCGTCATGAAGTGGTGCACAACAAGTTCGTGGTCGAGGACCTGCGCGCACGCGGCGCCATCTTCGTCGAAGAGCTGGATCAGATCCCCGACGACGTCATCGTCATCTTCAGCGCCCACGGCGTATCCCAGGCCGTGCGCAATGAGGCCGAGCAGCGCGGCCTGAAGATCTTCGACGCCACCTGTCCCCTGGTGACCAAGGTGCACATGGAAGTGGTGCGCTACAGCCGCGAAGGTCGCGAATGCATCCTGATCGGCCACGCCGGCCACCCGGAAGTCGAAGGCACCATGGGCCAGTATGTCGCCAGCAACGGCGGCGCCATCTACCTGGTGGAAGACGAGGCCGATGTCGAGCGCCTGCAGGTGCACAACCCGGAGGCACTGGCCTTCGTCACCCAGACCACCTTGTCGATGGACGACACCAGCAAGGTCATCGACGCCCTGCGCGCCAAGTTCCCGGCCATCGGCGGGCCACGCAAGGACGACATCTGCTACGCCACCCAGAACCGCCAGGATGCGGTCAAGCAACTCGCCGCCGAGTGCGACGTGCTGCTGGTGGTCGGCAGCCCCAACAGCTCCAACTCCAACCGCCTGCGCGAACTGGCCGAGCGCATGGGCACCCCGGCCTACCTGATCGACGGCGCCGAAGACCTCAAGCGCGAATGGTTCGACGGCGTTGCCGGCATCGGCATCACCGCTGGCGCCTCGGCCCCAGAAGTGCTGGTGCGCGGCGTCGTCAGTCAATTGCAAGCCTGGGGTGCGACAGGCGAGAGCGAACTGGCCGGGCGGCCGGAGAATGTTACCTTCTCCATGCCCAAGGAATTGCGCGTTCAGCAGCTTTGACCGCCGGAGTTGGGCTTAGCGAATAGGGCGGTCCGGGTGGCGTTCCGCTCGGAGCGCAGCGACAGCCGGCCAACGTCGGTGCCACACCGCCGAACCAGGGCGCACTGCCTGCGGGTAGGGCGGTCCGGGCGGCGTTCCGATCGGCGCGAAGCGACAACCCGCCAGCTTGTATGTCGCGCCTGTGACCCATTGCACGCCGTCCGTGCTCGCATGTCGCTTCAGCAATAATCCGGCTCATCCCTGGCCCGTCTCAACCTGCCGCTGGCGCTCAACACCAAACGCCTGACCGCCTGTTTGCCGGTCGCGTGACAGAGCGTCAGCGTTCCCGCCTGAAAGGCCCCGCCCAGCAGCTTGGCGTTGCCCAGCGGGGTGTAGCGCACATAGCGCCGGACCGGCGTATTGCCCTTGGCGATCACCCCCGTGGGCAGCGACGGCTCCTGCCTGAGCAAGGGCTCGCCTTCATCGAGTTGACCGTTGTTGTCCAGGTCGACGAACACCCGCCAGCCACTGGCCCAGTCGCCATCGACGTTGTCGACCAGCACCGGCTGGCGTCGCTTGATCGATTCGCTGCGGGCCAGGGACAGGTTCGCCGCCAGGGTATTGCTGGCACTGACCAGCTGTTGATTGCCCAGGAACTGCTGCGCTCCCGGCACGCCGACAGTCGCCAGCAGCGTAAGGATGCTCAGTGAGGTAAGCAGTTCGACAAGGGTGAAACCGTAGGCGTGGCGGTACATGGCGTCCGTGCCTCTTTCTTGAGTTACCCTGCCATCCTGGTAGGGAGTGTGCCGGTCGTCTCCGTCCCGGCTCCGGTGGTCGCGCCGGCCGGGGTGTTTTCCACGTCCGGCCTATAAGCTCTAGCCGGGAAACCGCTTTTTGCAAGGCGAGCGCGTAAGAAGAGCAAGAAATGGCCAAGGAAAGCGGCCGAGTAAAGCTGCTAGATTCGCCTGAATCGATGGACATGGCCGTCCGTAAGTGGAAAAGCGCCAACTGTCGAAACTCCGCACTGGTTAGCGGTATTCCAGTGCAATGATTCGTACCCTACCGGCGCATGGGTAGGGCATGTGACTGAAACCGAGCGCGAGAGGGAATATGGTGAAGCGAACTGGGCAGCGGGGTTTTAGCCTGATCGAGTTGATGACCGTGATTGTTATCATCGGCATTCTGGCGGCGATTGCCATACCGAACTATCAGGCATACATCATCAAGAGCAACCGCGCCGCAGCGCAGGCGGCGATGATGGATATCGCCAACCGCGAACAACAACTGCTGCTAGCTAACCGCGCCTATGTTGCCGCGGCTGATGCCGCCGCTTTTCAAGCCAGTACCGGATACGTGTTACCTGCCGACGTGTCCGCTAAATATGGCTTCAAGATCGTCCTGGGTGCGGGGGCGGAGCCTTCCTTTACGATCACATTCGTACCGACGGGGGGACAGGCCGGCGATGGTAATCTGACGCTCAATAGTCAAGGGGCCAAGACGCCACCGGAGAAGTGGTGACCATGCTTATGCCGCTAATCAGACGTAACCAGCGCGGCGTCACCCTGATCGAGGTGCTGGTCACCGTGATTATTCTTTCCATCGGTTTGCTGGGTATCGCGGGGTTGCAGTCGCGGTTGCAGCAGTCCGAGATGGAGGCCTATCAGCGCTCCCAGGCTCTGTTGCTGCTCAACGACATGACCAATCGCTTAGCCACTAATCGCGCGAAGGCGATTACCTATGAAACCAGCCTGGATGGTATTGGTGTTGGTTCAGTCTGTGAAACAGGCACTGCCACCCAGCAACAAGTGGACGCGGGTGAGTGGTGTAATTCTTTGCAGGGGGCGGCGGAGCTGGATGGCACTAGCAAGCTTGGTGCCATGATTGGTGGGCGCGGTTGTGTCGAGGTTTTGGGCGGTGGTTCTTATCGGGTAAGTGTGGCATGGCAGGGGCTTGCGCCTTTGTCGGTGCCCGCCAACTCCGCCTGTGGTGCCGGAAAATACAATGGGGCGTTTGGCTCAAGTTGCACTGCGGATCTGTGCCGGCGTGCAGTGAGCACCATAATCAGGGTGGCTGACTTGAAATGAAAACACAGAGCCAGAAATTACCAATAGCACGTCGGGTGCCCAAAGCTGCCCGAGGCTTTAGCCTCATTGAGCTGATGGTGGCCATGATTATCAGCTTGCTGATCATGGGCGCGATACTCACGCTCTTTCTCGATGTCACCCGCACCAACGACGAAATGGCCAAGACCAATGTGTTGATCGAGAACGGACGTTTTTCATTGCAGCTCATGCAGTCGGATGTTCAGCACGCAGGCTTTTGGGGGGAGTTAGACAATAATATCGATCCACCAACGGCTATCCCCGATCCTTGTGCGGTTGCTGGCTGGAACGCGGCTTATAAGACCAACCTTATCGGTATTCCAGTGCAATCCTTTCCTGATGCTACGGGGCTGGCAGGTTGTGGCGTGACGGGCGTATTGGCCAACAGCGATGTGTTGATGGTGCGTCACGCCAATACCTGTGTGAAAGGTGCGACGGGTTGTGATGGTGGTAGCGATACGGGTTGGCATATTCAGGTCTCGGGGTGCCGAAATGTCGGCACAGAAGATCCATACGTGATTGATAAGACGACTTTTCCCCTAAGAACCAAGACTTGCAGTTTGACTCCGCCGATCGACCTTGCGCCACAGCGCAAGGTCGTATCGAAACTCTATTACCTGGCTAACAGTGGCGGTGTGCCTACGCTGATGCGCGTAGAACTAGTCAATGGCGCCTATGCCGATCCACAACCCCTGATTGAGGGGGTAGAGAGTTTTCGCGTTGAACTTGGGCTGGACACCAAGGGTAAAAACGGACTTCCTATCAGTGCAAGTAACCCCGGCGATGGCAGTGCGGATGAGTTCAAGCGCTGTACTGCGCTGACCCCTTGCGTGCTGGATGACTTGGCCAATGTGGTGGCAGTCAAACTTTATGTACTGGTACGCAATACAGTAGCGACGCGTGGTTATACAGATACAAAGGCATACCAGCTAGGCAGCATAGCGGTTGCCGCGGCCAATGACGGTTTCAAGCGTCACGTATTTTCCACTACCGTACGACTAGTCAACCCTTCAAGCCGCCGGGAGATCCCATGAGTAAAAGCGCTCAGAGATATGCTCAGCAAGGTGCAACCCTTATTGTGGGTTTGATCATGCTGCTGCTGCTTACGCTGATGGTTAGCAGTGCATTTATGTTAAGCGGGGTTAATCTCTCGGCTGTGAATAACTTACAGTTGCGAGATGAGGCAACTGCTGCGGCTAATGCGGCGCTTGAAGAAGTACTCAGCTCATCGACAACCTTCACCGCGCCGGCGGCTCAAAGCATTACTGTAGGGCAGGACACTGTAAGTGTGGCGCCTGCTGTGTGCATACGGGCAGTTGATGTTAAAACTGACAGTAGCGCTGACGCAACGCCGAACATACTTATAGAAGGTACGCCAGGTTCTGGTGGCGCGACGGGCTACCAAGACACTTATTGGAATATTGTGGCCACTGTCGATAATGCCGCAACCGGCGTTAATGTGGCGGTGAACCAAGGTGTGAAAATCAGGCTCCCGGCTAGTCCTAATCCGTGTCCTTAATTTGACCAGTTTTGTTGTTAAGAGGTGCCGCTCATGAACTTTCTAAGAATGTTAAGTAAGCTGGTTGTGGGCGTAATGTTTGGCCTGCCTATTGCGGTTGTCGCAGAAGACACAGATATCTTCCTGGCTAATCCTAATTTGGCCACGGGGCGAACCAATCTATTGCTGGTGCTAGACAACGCTGCCTCAAACAATAGTAATGTGACCTTGCTGGATGGGGTGAGCACAGGCAATAAGTTAGAGATGCTGCGGCAGGTTTTGAATAATATGGTGGATCCGCTTAATTCATCCTACTTTCCTGCGTGTACGATTACTCTAAATGCCGATGGCAAGGAAGTAAGTCGGGCACCGGCTGAATGTGTTACGCGAGCCGAAGTTCAAGAGCTGGTAGAGGGTGTTAATATTGGTCTGATGATCGCCAACCCCTCTGGGAGCGGAAAGGGTGGCTATGTCCGTTATCATGTTAGGCCAATGGATGTCGCCGCAAATCGAACAAATTTGCTGGCTAAAATAAATCCATCGATTCCGACAGCAAATAATGCGCCTTATGCTAAATCCATGCATGAGGCCTATTTGTATTATGGTGGCAAGCCTAATGCTTATGTTGGCTTTGACAGCGATCAGTACGATGTGGGGGCCAAGTCAGGCGATGGGTATGTAAGCCCAATTACCGACGGCTGTGGTAGGAATTTTATTTTATTTATAGGCAATGGTGGGCCTGACTCTGGCGAGGAAAACGATACCACTAAGTTGCTGGGTGGGGTTGGGGCTACGGCGGTACAGCCGAGCGGTATTCTGGTAAGCGATCCCTTGGCGTTTACACCATCAAACTTTTCCAGTAGCTGGTTTGATGAGTATGCGCGTACATTGTTTAAACGTGATATCGGGCCGCCCATAGGGACGCAGAATGTAGTTACTTATACTATTGCCGTGCAGAATCCAGCTGACAATAATTACAATACTGCGCCGGTGAGTAGCTCGCGGGAGTTGCTTAAAAGTGCGGCTAACGTAGGTGGCGGAAAATACTTTGAGGCAAGTAACGGCCAGCAAGCCATGAAAGCCTTTGTTGATGCTCTGCGTGGTATGCAGCCAATAGATAGCGTATTTGCCTCGTCGACACTGCCGGTGAGTGTGAATGTGCGTGGCGAATTTCTTAATCAGGTGTATATGGGCCAATTCCGCCCTGATGAGGGGGCCGGGCCGCGGTGGCCGGGTAATTTGAAGCAGTATCTGCTGGCCAAGGATGTTAATGGAAATCCCGTGCTGTCGGATAGCAGCACTCCTGACGCGCAACCTGTGCAAGATAAAGTGAACGGTTTTTTGCTGGATGATATAACCAGTTTTTGGACGTCCGCCTCCAGCTATTGGCAGTTCGGCCCGCTGGGTAATCCCCCATCGGCAAGTGATGCGCCTGATGGTTCTGTGGTAGAGAAGGGCGGCGCTGCTCAGCGTATGCGCACTGCGTTTGCGGCCAGTCAGGCGGCGCGCAAGCTGTACACCTGTAATGGCTCCTGCAGCGCGGGAACAGACCTATCCGATACATTATTTAGTACGGCCAACACTACACTCGTTGCCGCCTTGGGTGCAGACCTGATCAACTGGGTCCGCGGTGCGGATAACAAGGATAATGAGGATGGCAATGGTATCAGTACCGATGTACGCGCTCGGCTTCATGGCGACTTGGTGCACTCGCGCCCGGCGGTGGTGAACTATAACCGTAATGGCGATGACCGCGATGTGATGGTCTTTTACGGAACCAATGAAGGTATCTTTCACGCGGTCAAGGGCGGTCAGGATCCATCAGACGGTCTTGAGCAGTGGGGTATGGTATTTCCCGAGCACTTGAGTCAGCTTAATCGCTTGCGTGAAAATTCACCGGCTATTTCTGCTGTGGCGCCTAAGCCGTATTTTGCCGATGGGCCAACATCGGTCTATCAGTTGGACGCCAATTCCGATGGCAAGTTTGAATCTGTTGTAGGTGATAAGGCTTATCTCTATATCGGTATGCGTCGAGGGGGGCGTTTTGCTTACGCATTGGATGTCAGTAATCCAACGGCACCAAAACACCTCTGGAAAATTGATAACACTCAGCCCGATTTTTCTGAGTTGGGGCAGACCTGGTCTACCTTGCGGCCAGCGAGAATCAGAGCGTCAGCCAGCGATCCCGTGCTCATCTTTGGTGCTGGGTATGACCCGGAGAATGAGGACGTGCTCCCGGCGGGTGTAAATAATAAAGGCCGGGGTATATTTGTGGTGAATGCGCGTACCGGTGTCTTAATCAAGCATATACAGCCGGCGGGTATGGGCAGTGTACCGGCTGATGTGACATTAGTTGATCGCGATAGTAACGGTAAGTCGGACCGTATTTATAGCGTAGATACCAAGGGTAATCTGTGGCGTACTGATATTGATGATGCCAATCCTGCTAATTGGCAAACCTTCAATCTGGCGTCTCTCGCTAGCACGGGCGTTGATGCGCGTAAGTTGCTCTATCGTCCTGACGTTGTGTTGGGTGACGACTTTGACACTGTTCTTGTCGGGAGTGGCGACAGGGAACACCCTTTCGATACCACAATTGAAAATCGCTTTTACATGCTCAAGGATGACAATACCGGCTTAACCGGTGGGCTGCTCTGTGCCGATCCCGTTACCCCGCCGGCACTAGAGGCTAAGCGCGCCTGTACGGAAGCGGATTTGGTAAACCGGACCGGGAGTACCGATCCATTGCCCCTAGCGGCGCGTGGTTGGTTTGTTACGTTGAGCGAGGGGGAGAAGGTAGTCAGTGACTCTATAACCGAAGATGGCGTGACGTTCTTCAGTACCAATAGACCCTTGCCTGCATCTCCGGGTGTGTGCACTAGTAATTTGGGTGGCGCCCGGATTTATGCAATTGGCTTCGATTCGGGGCTGGCTGTTTATGATTTCAACCTGGACGGTATCTTGGATCTGTTTACTGATATCCCTGGCGGCGGATTTCCACCGCCACCGGTGCGTGCCCAGGTTCCAGACTTGCCGCCAACCATTTGCTTCGGGCCTTTTTGCATACCGCCTGTACCTGGATCGTCAAGTACTGAGCGCTATCGTACGCACTGGTATATAGAGCAATGAGCGAGTCAATGGTTATGGGGGCAGGTCAATGTTCGCTCGGCGTGAGAGTTAAGGCTATGCCTGTTCGATCGCTCGCTTTCACTTTGGTCGAGTTGTTAATTGCCATTGCGATATTTGCGGTTCTCATGGGCGTAGCTATCCCTGCGTATAACGACATGACGCTTGGCAGCAAGCTGCGCTCCCAGGCCAACGATCTGGTTGCGGGAGCGGTGCTGGCACGCAGCGAGGCGATCAAGCGTAATCAGACGGTGACGCTTTGTGCCTCCAGCGATGGCGCAACCTGCACTGGTGCATGGGCGGATGGATGGGTTGTCAGAAGTTCTGGAGGGGCAGTGATTCAGGTGCATGAAGCGGCTCCCAACGGTTTCCTGATCAACTCGGCGGAAACCAGCTTCACATTTCAGCCTACCGGTGTCGGCGTTACTCCGGCGCCGGCTGACCCGACCTTTGTAGTCTGTCGCGCCACACCTAGCGTGGGTAGCCAGGAGCGTGTCGTTACTATCAGCTTGACGGGACGCACCTCGGTCGATCGCACCAATGTCGCGAGCTGCTCGTAGCCTGAACAGTAAAGCTGAGCCAGTGTAGATAGTTGCTCTGGCGGTAATCCGATTCGACGCAATGTCGATTGTGTAGAGCGGCTGGCTAAAGCTGTGCCGCCCTCTCGCTGCCTTGGCTTCCTACTGGAGATTAGTCAGTCTCCAATGCCCTTCGTTTAAACAGTACAGCGTCAGCCGCCGCATAGTCGCATGGGTGGCTGCATTGCGTTGCCTGTCACACTCCGATGTGTGGCGATGTCGCAGTTCTTCGGAATAAAAATTCAAAACGAGCGTACCAGTAGGTATAGTCCCGAGGCGCAAAATTACCGTTAGTCGGTGATTTTTGACCGTTTGTCCATGGATGGGCGTTTAGAGGGGAGGGAGCGGGCGGTTCTGCGCGCCATACACGATGACATCTATGGAGTGGATGCGATGTCGCAGAAAGGCTTCACGCTGATCGAGCTGATGATCACGCTGGCAGTGCTCGCGGTGCTACTTGGCTTGGCGGCACCGAATCTCAGCCAGTTGTTGCGCAGTAATCGGGCCGCGACTGAAATCAATTCCTTCTCGGGAATGTTCGCCTATGCACGCCGCGAGGCTGTGCAGCGTGCCCAGACCACCAGGTTGCAGGGGCCGCTGGCGGCTGACGGCAGTTGGCAAGTGCTCAGGCATGCCGATGCCGCCGAGCTGCAGGTGTTCCCTGCCTTGTCTTCCTACAGCGTCAATCCGGCGGGCCTGAAGACGGTCCTGTTCGATTCGCAGGGTCAGTTGATCAGCGGTGCGGCGGTCACTTTCGATTTGCTGGTGAAAGACCCCGAGCTCAACTGCGCCACCTTCAATCGCACGGTGGTGGTTGAGTTGTCCGGTGCGGCCTCCGTCAGAAAGAGGGGCTGCTAATGGATAGGCAAGCGCAGCGAGGCGTCTCGCTGATCGAGGTGCTGGTCTCGGTGCTGGTGTTCTCCGTCGGCTTGCTGGGGTTGGCCGCGATGCAGCTCAACTCGCTGAAGGCCAATCAGACGGCCACGGTGCGTTCCCATGCGACCTTTCTCGCTTACGAGATGGGCGACCGTATGCGCGCCGCACGCGGCGATGCGCTGGCCGGCTTCTACGTCATCGCGGTAGGTGCCGAGTTGCCGTGCAATCCGGCGGCGGAGGCCTGCCTGCCATTTCAGCGCGACCTGGCCGAGTGGCGTGCCAACCTGGCCCAGCAGTTGCCCAATGGCGATGGCGGCGTGGTGCAGAACGGCGATCAGTTCACTGTCATCGTGCAGTGGAGTGAGGAGCGGGTGCAGGGCAGTGCGGCCCAACGTTTTTCCTTCGTGACCCGGATCTGACGGAGTGTCTATGCAGTCTCAGCGAGGCTTGAGCCTGATCGAACTGATGGTGGCCATGGTCATCGGGTTGGTGATCAGCGGTGCAGTCCTGCAAGTGTTTATCAGCAACAAGAACACCTTCCTGCTGCAGAACGCCAGCGGCCACCTGCAGGAAAACGGCCGATTTGCCCTGCAGTACCTGGCCGCCGAGATCCGCCCGGCCGGTGTGGGCATGGGCGTGCGCTTACCGGAAGAGAGCATCTGTGTGGTCGCCACCAATGGGGCCGCGAGCGAATGGAACGCGATGAACCGACCCATCTGGGGGCAACGGATCACGGCCATTGGCGCCTTGGGTGCCGTGGGCAGCGACCAGATGGCTCTGTTCATCAATGACAACTGTGGGGCGTTCCTGACCGCGGGAGAAATTCTCAAGCCCGGCGTCAACGCCAATATCAAGGTCACCGGTTATTGCCCGAGCATGCAGCAGAATCGCGCGGTGATGGTCATGGATGTAGAAAAAGCCGTGATCATCCGCGTCAGCAACAAGCCTAACGCCACTGGCAGTGGCGTGGTGACGCTGACTCATGCGGCCGGCAATAACGACAAGGACGCCGAGTGTGGCGGTTTCAAGTTTGCCGACATTGCCTTCACCGATCCCGCGCGGGTCGCCGGCTTCAGCAGCAAGATCTTCTATGTCGCCGAGACCGGGCGGACGGGGACTGCCGGGCAGGCGATTCGTGCGTTGTTCGTGCGTGACGTGTCGACGATTCCGGCGCAAACCATGGAAGTCGTCGAGGGCGTCGAGTCGATGCGCACCCGCTATGGGGTCGCGGCGGCGAGCGGAGTCGGTGTGCAGGACTACCTGACCCCGGCCGAGGTCGAGGCTGCCAATCGCTGGGGCGATGTGCGCACAGTGAAAGTCGACTTGCTGATGGTCAGCGATGGTCGGACACCCGGCGCGCAGGAGCAGGTGATCGAGTTTGATGGCATGGCCGTGGTGGCGGATGGGCGAATGCGTCAGGTGTTCAGCACCGTGGTGGCGCTACGTAACCGAATCGATTAGCGAGGCAACGGATGGGCAGGCAAAAACAGGGGATGGCCAGGCGACAACAAGACGGTGCGGTGTTGTTGTTCTGTCTGGTGATGTTGCTGGTGTTGACGATGATCGGGGTTTCGTCCATGTCCAACAGCACACTGCAGGAACGCATGGCCGGCGGTGCGCGCGATTACAACCAGGCGTTTCAAGCCGCCGAGGCCTCGTTGCGGGTGGGCGAAGACTATGTCCGCCAGCAGGTGGAGGCGAGTACCGACCCGAGCTTGCTGTTCCAGGCTGCCAGCGCCTGTCCGGCAGTGACCGCCGCGCAATGGTCGCCGCCCGCCGAGCTGATCGGCAAGCCGAGGCAGCCGGACTGCGCGGTGAGCAACTTCTACGGCAACTCCGGCGGCCCCACGTCCTATGTCTGCGAGACCGATGGTTCGATCGCCGAGAACCGCGCATTCGACTGCCTGAGCCGTACCTATCTGTTCAATGTCGAGGCCACCGGCTATGGCAGTGGCGATCTCGAAGTGCGCCTGCGCTCCACCGTTGCCATCGCTATTCGCGGTCAGAATTGATCAGAAGGATGCTGAGATGAAGATGTCGAAACACTTGTTCGCCGCTCGTGCGCTGTTTGCCGGCTTGCTGACGTTCGCGGTCAGCCAGAGTGCCCTGGCCGCTTTCAGCCCTGCGCAGGTGCCCTTGAGCCTGGGCGGTCAGGTAGAGCCCAATGTCATGTTCCTGCTGGATGATTCCGGGTCGATGCGCTGGGGCTTTATGCCCGATGAACTGCGTCCTTCTTATCTGGACGTGAATCAGCGACCCGCTTCCAGCAGCGGCTGCCGGGATCGTGGCAGTTACGCCGGAACCGATACCCACTTCTGCAGCGAGACGGGCCATCGTTACCTGGTCTCCAGTAAGCTGAACACGATTTATTACAATCCTGATGTCAGTTACCTGCCGCCGATCAAGGCAGATGGGACCCGCTCTAGCGATGCCGTCTTCAGCTCGGCCTATTTGGATGGCTACGCCCAGTCGGGTACGGCAATCAACCTGAGCAACAACTACCGGGCGATCATGGATGATTTCTACCGGCCGTCCCGGGATGGATACAAGGGTTTCGTGGTCGGACCCGCGTCCGGCTCCAGCAGGGCGTTCTACTATTCCTTTATCAGTGGCTGTGGCAGCAACACCGCCGACTCTTGCTATCAGCGGGTCTCGCTGCCGAGTTCCGCTGCTGCCGAGCAGAACTTCGCCAACTGGTTTTCCTACTATCGTACCCGTCTGATGGCGGCCAAGGCCGGCGTCAGCGATGCCTTTGCCAAACAACCCGGCGATATTCGGGTTGGCTACGGCTCCATCAACCAAGGTTCCGCAACCGTGGATACGGTCGGCACTACTACCGTTAAGCGTGGGGTGCGGCGCTTCGAGGGTAGCGGGCGAACGGACTTCTATAGCTGGTTGTTCGCCACTCAGGCCAATGGCGGTACACCGCTGCGTCAAGCACTTGGCGATGCTGGAGAGTATTTTTCCCGACAGGACCAGAATGGTCCCTGGAGTTCGACTCCAGGGCTGGCGGGCGGCGAATCCTTCTCCTGTCGGCAGAGCTATACGATTCTGACCACCGACGGTTATTGGAATGGCGATTCCGCCTCGGCGGGTGATGCACAAAAGAACGTGGACAACCTCAATGGCCCGGCCATCACCGGTCCCGACGGGCAGTCCTACCGCTATGCGCCTAAGTCGCCATTCAGCGACAGCTATCCCGACACCCTGGCCGATGTGGCCATGTATTACTGGAACCGCGACCTGCATTCCGGGTTAGACAATCGGGTGCCGACCAGTCCGGCCGACCCCGCTTTCTGGCAGCACATGGTGACCTTCGGCGTTGGCCTGGGTGTCAGTGGCTCGATTGCGTCTAAAACCGGGTTCGATGCCGTCAAGACTGGCGCTGTAATCAATTGGCTGGATCCCCGGCCAGATGCCAACAGCGCTGCCAAGATCGATGATCTGCTGCATGCCGCGATCAATAGCCGCGGCGATTTCTTCAATGCCCGGGATCCTCAGCAGTTCGCCACGGCCTTGGGCGATACCCTGAGCTCGGTCGCCAATCGCACGGGGTCGAGTACGGCCGCGGTGCCGACGGCTCGGCGTCTGGACAGCGACACCCTGGTCTACGAGGCGCTTTATTCCAGCGCCGATTGGTCCGGCAAGTTGCTGGCGAAAAAGCCAACGCAGACCAGTACCGGCATCGATTTCAAGCAGATCTGGGAGGCGAGCAGCCAGTTGAGTTACCCGGCGCGGCGCTTGTTCTCGCATGATGGCAGTGCTGGTGTCGCCCTGTCCTGGGGCAGTCTGGCGGTGCCCATGAAAGCCCATTTCGACAATAGCGAAGCACTGTTCGAGTATTTGATGGGCAGTCGCGTCAATGAGGCGCCGGCCGGACTCAAATACCGCAAGCGCAGCAGCGTGCTCGGCGATATCGTCAACTCCACCCTGGTCATCGCCAACAAGCAGGACTGGGGCTTCAATGGCCGTGTGCCGTTGCCGGCCAGCGGCCAGACGTACGCCGAGTTCGTCGCGGCCAAGGCGAGCAAGGCGCCGACCTTGTTCGTCGGCGCCAACGATGGCTTCCTGCATGCATTCAACGCCAATGCGGGCAATGAACTGTTCGCCTACATGCCCAATGGCGTCCTGCCTGCGATCAAGGCGCTGGCCAGCAGCGATTACAAGCACCGCTACTACGTCGACGGCAAACTGCATGTGCGCGATGCCGTCCTCAATGGCGGCTGGAAGACCGTGTTGCTGGGCAGTCTGGGCGCGGGTGGTAAGAGCGTGTTTGCCCTGGACGTGACCGATACCAGTGGCGCCGGGTTCGGCGCGGGCAAGGTGCTTTGGGAGATCAAGGACGACGCCGACCTCGGTTACAACTTCGGTGAACCCCTGATCGGCCGGATGAAGGACGGTAGCTGGGCGGCGATCTTCGGCAATGGCCATGGCAGCACCAATGACGACTCGGTGTTGTTCATCGTCGACCTGGCCAGCGGCGCGGTAAACAAGGTCAGGGCGGGCAGCGCGACCGGCGGGCTGGCCAGCCCCTCCTTCGTCTATGCGGCAGATGCCAGTGGCAACATCTATGTCAAGGATGTCTATGCCGGCGATCTCGGCGGCAACCTGTGGAAGTTCAACCTCAAGAGCACTGGTGACGGGGTGGACGACTTCCAGGTCAGCCTCAAGTCGGGCGGGCAGCCGGAGCCGCTGTACATCGCGGCCGATGCCGCGGGCAAGCGCCAGCCGATCACGGTCAAGCCGGAAATCGCCTACCACCCCGGCGGTGTGGTCAAGGGGGTGATCGTCTATTTCGGTACCGGGCGCATGTACACCGCCGGCGATGCGAGCGACACGAGCGGGCAAACCTTCTACGGCATCTGGGACAAACCGAACGGTGCGGGTGACTCGATCGCCTTCAGCGGTCGAACGGAACTGGAAGGTCGCTCCATCCTCTTCGAGGGGCCGGCGTTCGGCCGTGAGGTGCGGGCCCTGGATGCGCCGACAAGCCCGGATGGCATCGACTGGGCGAGCAAGCGCGGCTGGTATCTGGACCTGCATTCCCCGGTTCTGGGCGCGCAGGGCGAGCGGGTGATCTTCGCCCCACGGATTCTGCTCGACCGCCTGGTGTTCGAGACGGCCATTCCTTCGGCCGATCCCTGCCAGGCCGGTGGGTCCGGCTGGACCATGGTGGTCGATCTGGCGACGGGGGGGCGTTTGCCCTATGTGCTGTTCGATATGAACAAGGACGGCAAGTTCGACGCAGCAGACAGCATTGTCGACGCCGATGGCAACCCGCTGCCGGCTTCCGGCATAGGTTCGAGCGCCGGTATCCCGACCGGCTCGTTCGACCTGCTCGACGGCAAGAAGTACTGGCTCTGTCGCGGCACCGGTATCGACGATTGCGTGCCGGCGGCCAACACCCTGAACATCATCGAAGGCCGCCAGTCGTGGAACCAGATCCGATGAGCAAGGCGAAGGGGTTTACCCTGATCGAGCTGATGATCGTGATCGCGGTGATCGGCATCCTCGCCGCCATCGCCTACCCGAACTACACGGAGTATATGAACAGGGCCAAGCGCGCCGAGGCCAAGACTGCGCTGCTGGCGGGGGCGCAGGCGCTGGAGCGTTATTATTCGCTGCAGGGCTCCTATCTGGATGCGGGTGGCGATCTGGCCGCGGTATTCGCCAGCCAGGTGCCGGATGCCGGTACGGCTAACTACACCCTGGCGGTGCAAGGTGTAGCCACCGCGACCTCCTTCCTGCTGCAGGCCACGCGCGTCAATCGCATGGCCGGCGACCCCTGTGGCGACTTTCGGATTGCCCACACTGGTGCGCAAACGCTGAACGACGCAAGCCGCACCGTGCAGGCGTGCTGGTAGAAATTTAGCGGGCTTATGACGTATAACGGGCCGCCTTTGCGGCCCGTTTTTTTGGAGAACTTATGCGAGTGGTGATGGTGGGGGGTGGCGCTATCGGCTTGTTGTCGGCGCGTTTGTTGGCCGCGGCCGGTGTCGAGGTGTGCCTGCTGGATCAGGGCGCGGTGGGTGGCGAGTCGTCCTGGGCCGGCGGCGGTATCGTTTCACCACTCTACCCCTGGCGTTACAGCCCCGCGGTGACGGCCTTGGCGCACTGGTCGCAGGATTTCTACCCGCAGTTGGGGGCGCAGTTACTGGCCGACACCGGCATCGATCCCGAGGTGTATGTCACCGGTCTGTACTGGCTCGATCAGGAACAAGCCGCGCCCCTGGCGTGGGCCGCGCGTGAACAGCGGCCGATGCGGGCGGTGCCGGTCGAGGCGGTGTATCGGGCGGTGCCGGCGTTGGCCAAGGGCTTCTCGCAGGCGCTGCACATGCCGGATGTGGCCAATGTGCGCAATCCGCGCCTGGTCAAGGCCTTGCGCGCGGCGTTGACGCAAATGCCGAATGTGACCGTGCATGAGCAGTGTGCGGTCTCCGGGTTCATCCGCGAGGGCGAGCGGATTTGTGGGGTGCACACCTCGGCCGGCGAGATGCGTGGCGATCGCGTCGTGGTTGCCGCCGGCGCCTGGAGTGGCGAGTTGTTGCGCAGCCTGGGCATCGAGTTGCCGGTCGAACCGGTGAAGGGGCAGATGATCCTCTACAAGTGCGCCGAGGATTTTCTCAGCAGTATCGTGCTGGCCAACGGGCGTTACGCGATCCCCCGCCGCGATGGCCATATCCTGATTGGCAGTACCCTCGAGCATGTCGGGTTCGACAAGACGCCGACCGAGGAGGCCCTGGCCAGCCTCAAGGCGTCGGCGGTCGGGCTGTTGCCGGCGTTGGCCGATGCCGACGTGGTCGGTCATTGGGCCGGCTTGCGCCCAGGATCACCCAAAGGCCTGCCCTTTATCGGCCCGGTGCCGGGGCATGCAGGGCTCTGGTTGAACTGCGGCCATTTCCGCAATGGCCTGGTCTTGGCACCGGCCTCCTGCCAGTTGCTGACCGATCTGCTGCTCGCAAATGAACCGATCATCGATCCGGCCCCTTACGCGCCAGAAGGGCGTTTGGGTTGAGGAGGCGGTGTTCGCTGCTTTTGTAGGAGGGCCGCCCCGGCGCGATGCTTTGGCTTTCGCGGGTTCCCATGCTCTGCATGGGAACCCGCGTTCAGGACGCTTGGCATGGATACGAGCATTAGACGGGTGAGCCGGGCGGCGATCCGCGCCAGCCCAGCAGTGGTCGTACGAATCACCGGATAATTAATCACCTGACTCGAATAAGCCTCCCGCGTGATCCGTGGAGTGCTCCTTGCGGCGTGGATCTCGCGGATGCATCCGGGTCGCTGTGATGGGTATCGCTACGCTCCACGCCATCCTACGGGTTGGCGGTCTGGGGCCTTTGTAGGAGTCGGTTGAGCGCAGCGATACCCATCGCCAGCCGCTCAATCGATGCCCAGTTTCTTCAGCCGGTAGCGCATCGAGCGGAAGCTCAGGCCCAGGCGTTGGGCGGCGGCGGTACGATTCCAGCGGGTTTCTTCTAGGGCTTGCATGATCACCTTGCGCTCGATGTCTTCCAGGTGATCTTCCAGGTTGTCGATCTGCGCGAGGCTGGCATCGCCGTTTTCGCTGGTGCCGCAGGCATCGGCCAGGCGCAGGTCGTCGGCAGTGATCCGGTCGTCTTCGCACAGGGTGTAGGCGCGTTCGAGCATGTTCTCCAGCTCGCGTACGTTGCCGGGGAAGCGATAGCTCTTGAGCTTGTCCAGCGCCTCGCTGTCGAGCCTGGCCGGGCTCAGGCCGGGGCCTTCGGCCAGGCGCTTGAGCATCACCTCGGTCAGCTGGGCGATGTCTTCGCGCCGCTCGCGTAGCGGTGGCACGCGCAGTTCGATGACGTTCAGGCGGTAGTAGAGATCCTGGCGGAAGCGCCCCGCGGCGACTTCGGCGGCCAGGTCCTTGTGCGTGGCGCAGAGAATGCGCACGTCGACCACCAGTTCCTGCTGGCCGCCGACCGCGCGTACCGCTTTCTCTTGAATCGAGCGCAGCAGCTTGACCTGCATCGGCAGGGGCAGGTCGGCGACCTCGTCGAGAAACAGGGTGCCGCCATTGGCCGCCTGAAACAGGCCCTGCTTGTCTTCGATGGCACCGGTGAAGCTGCCCTTCTTGTGGCCGAAGAATTCGCTTTCCATCAGCTCCGACGGGATCGCGCCGCAGTTGACCGGCACGAACGGCTGTTCGCTGCGGCCGCCCTGCTCGTGGATCAGGCGGGCGACCAGTTCCTTGCCGCTGCCGGATTCACCGCTGATATACACCGGTGCCTGGCTGCGCGCGAGCTTGAGGATCTGCTTGCGCAACGCCTTCATGGGCGGTGACTCGCCGAGCAGGCGGCTGTCCACCGGCAGTTCTTCGCTGTCCGCCGAGCGCAGGCGCAGGGCGGTGGCCACCAGTTCGCGCAGGCGGCCGAGGTCGACCGGCTTGGTCAGGAAGTCGAAGGCGCCGGCTTTCAGCGCGTTGATCGCGGTGTCCAGGCTGCCGTAGGCGGTGATCATGGCCACCGGCACCTGCGGATGGCGCTGCAGAATGTGCTGCACCAGGTCCAGGCCGGTGCCGTCGGGCAGGCGCATGTCGGTCAGGCACAGGTCGAATGGCTCTTTGGCCAGCCACTCGCGCGCTTCCTTGACGTTGCGGGCGCTGCGGGTGTCGAGCTTCATGCGGCCCAGGGTGATTTCCAGGAGTTCGCGGATATCGGGCTCATCGTCGACGATCAGGGCTCTCTGGCGGGTCATGGTCAGCTCAGTTTGCGTGGGTGGGCGAAGGTGATGCGAAAGCAGCTGCCACCGCCGTCACGAGGTTTGTAGTTGAGTCGCGCCTGGTTGCTTTCACACAGTTCGCGGGAAATATACAGGCCCAGGCCGGTGCCTTTGTTTTCCGTGGTGAAGAAGGGTTCGAAAATGTCTTGCAGTTGCTCCGGCGGCACGCCTGGGCCGTCGTCGAGTACTTCCAGGACCGGCAGGTCGCTGCTCGCATCGCGGAACAGTTTCAGCCAGACCTGCCCTTGCGGGTGTTTTTGCGCGCTGTAGCGCAGGCCGTTTTCTACCAGATTGGTCAGTACCTGGGTGAGCTGGTGCGGGTCCATGCGGGTTTGCACGGTGCCGCTCTGGGTTTCCAGGTGGAGTGTCTGCCCCGCTGCAGCCGAGCTGCGGAACTCGCTGGCGAAGCGGTGCAGCCAGTATTTCAGGTCCAGCAGCTGTGGCTCGGCCTGGCGGCGCCGCGACAGCTGCAGGACGTTCTCGATCACCAGGTTCATCCGCCGCGAGTGGTCCTGGATGATCTGCGCCAGGCGCTGGTCCGGGCCGTGCAGGTCTTCCGACTCCTGCAGCAGCTGCGCCGCATGACTGATGGCGCCGAGCGGGTTGCGGATCTCATGGGCGATGCCGGCGGTCAGGCGGCCGAGGGAGGCGAGCTTGAGTTGCTGGGCCTGCTGGGCAATCTGTGAAATGTCGTCGAGAAACACCAGGGTGTGCCGCTCATCGTTGCGCTGCAGGGCTATGAAGCTTGGTTGTAGTACCGGACCGTCGGCAAAGGCCTGCAGACTCGACGGGCGCAGGGTCGGGTTGTGCAGCCATTGCTGCAGGCGCTTGACCAGCTTGGGGCAATGCGGATCGAGGATCTTGCCGCTCAGCGCATCGCGGCCAAGCAGCTGCAGCGCGCCCTGATTGGCCAGCAGTACCCGGTGTTGCTCGTCGAGCACCAGGATGCCGGTGCGCATGCGCTGCAGGATCAGGGCGTTGAGGGTTTCCAGGCTGGCAACATCGGCCGCGCGTTGTTCGGCCAGACTTTCGCTGACTTGCAGGCGCCGCGTCAGCCCCTGCAGGAGCAGGGCGGCAGCAAAGCACAGGGCGCCGAGCGCCCCGGCCTGCACGTATTGGGCGCTGGCTTCCGGACGAGTCAGGCTGAGGTAGAAGGTCAGGTAGATCAGGGCCATGGCGGCGACGGCGGCAATCAGCAGGCCGATGCGTCCGCGCAGCAGGATGTTGGCGATGGCCACCGCGACGATCAGCAGGTTGCCGATCCCGCTGGGTGTGCCGCCGGCGGCATAGAACAGCGCGGACAGCAGGATCACATCGACCAGGGCCAGGCTGAATATCTGCGCCAGGTGCTTGGGCCGCTGGACTGTCACGGCCACCAGAATATTCAGGATCAGGTAGCACCAGCTGCCATAGCGAAACAGCTCGGTGTTGGCCAGCTTCAGCAGTTGAGTATCCATGTCGCTGGATATCAACAGCACCAGCACCAAGCCGATGGTCAGGCGATACAGGTGGTAGAGCCGCAGTACGCGACGGCCCTGGATACCGCTGAGCGCTAGGGCTTCAGCGCTCACCAGGTTTTGGGCCTTGCTTGAGGTGGGCCTGGCTGCAATACCATTGGTCGGCCTTGGTCAGCGCTTCTTCGCGCGGCAGATAAACCCCGCAGTGGGCGCAACGCACCATGGGCGCGGGGTTTTGCCGATTTGGCTCGGAGCGCCGCGCGGGGCGGGTAAAACGCCGCCAGAGCCAGAAAGCGGCGACGATAATGGCTATCCAGAACAGCAGGCGGAACAGGCCCATAACGCTCTCTTCTTTGTTGGAAAGGCAGTTTATTGGAAAGCCTGGCAGTTTAGCCAAGGATGTGGCGTCAGCACAGCGGCTATTCTGCTTCCCGGTTGGCAACAACCATCGGCCAGGTCCCCAGATCGTGCCGCAGGTCATGGATTACCCCGGAGCGGACAGTTCTGCTAGCGCCTGCGGGGTGTCTCTATCGGGTGTTTGGCCCGTGAATGCGTTCGCGCCATGCTTCCCCGCCGGTTAAACCCTATGCTGAGAAGTGGACGGTGCAATGTTACGACTGAGCCGCCGGGCGCAGTCGAAGTGGGACTTATGAGGTGGAGGCAGCCATGAGCCAAACCCTGCGGGTCGTGATGGCCCAGTTGAATTTGCGCGTAGGTGATGTGCACGGCAACGTCGAGAGCATCATCGAGGCGGCATGCAACGCCCGTGATCAGTGGCTGGCGGATGTCATCGTGTTCCCCGAGTTGACGCTCTGCGGCTATCCGCCGGAGGACCTGCTGCTGCGTTCGAGCATGCAGCGGCGTATCGAGCAGGGCTTGCAGCGCCTGCAGGACGACGTCAGCGGCATCTATCTGGTGGTCGGCTATCCCTGGCTGGAGGATGAGCTGCGCTACAACGCCTGCGCGGTGATCGCCGACGGCCAGTTGCTGGCTCGCTACTACAAGCAGAAATTACCGAATTACCGGGTGTTCGACGAGAAGCGCTATTTCCAGCCGGGCAACCAGCCCTGCGTGGTCGATATCAAGGGCGTGGCGGTGGCGCTGAGCCTCTGTGAGGACATCTGGTTCGCCGAGCCGATGGCCCAGGCCCGTGACGCCGGGGCGCGGGTGATGTTGAGCCTGAACGCCTCGCCGTTCCACCTCGACAAGCAGCGCGAGCGCGAAGAGGAGTTGGCCGCACGTGCGCGCGAAGGGGCGATGCCGATCGTCTACGTCAACCAGGTTGGCGGCCAGGATGAATTGGTGTTCGACGGCGGCAGCTGCGTGGTCGATGCCGGTGGCCGAATCAGCCAGCGCATGGCGGCCTTCACCGAGGGCCTGTACCCGGTGGACCTGGTGTGCGACGGCGAGCGGGTCAGCCCGCGCTCGGCCAACTGCGTGCCACTGCCGGAGCTTGAGGCCAGCGTGTATCAGGCGCTGGTGGTGGGCGTGCGCGACTATGTGCGCAAAAACGGCTTCAAGGGCGTGCTGCTCGGGTTGTCCGGCGGCATCGACTCGGCCCTGACCCTGGCGGTGGCGGTCGATGCGTTGGGCGCCAAACGGGTCGAGGCGGTGATGATGCCGTACCGCTACACCGCGCAGATCAGCCTGGAAGACGCCGAAGCCGAGGCCCGTGCGCTGGGCGTGACTTATCGGGTGCTGCCGATCGGGCCAATGGTCGAAGCCTTCATGACCACCCTGGCCCCGGTCTTCGCGGGCCTGCCCCGCGATGCCACCGAGGAAAATCTGCAGGCGCGCTGCCGGGGCACGCTGCTGATGGCCCTTTCCAACAAGACGGGCTCTCTGGTGCTGACCACCGGTAACAAGAGCGAAATGGCGGTCGGCTATGCCACCCTCTACGGCGACATGGCCGGCGGTTTCGATGTGCTCAAGGATGTGCCCAAGACCCTGGTGTTTCGCCTCTGCGAATACCGCAACAGTTGCGCGCCGGTGATCCCGCAGCGGGTCATCGACCGGCCGCCCTCAGCCGAACTGGCGCCGGATCAGAAGGACGAAGACTCGCTGCCGTCGTACCCGGTACTCGACGAGATTCTCAAGCTGTACATCGAGTACGACCTGTCGGCCGATGCGATCATCGCCGAGGGCTTCGATGCGGATACGGTCAAGCACGTGTTGCGTCTGGTCGATCTCAACGAGTACAAGCGCCGCCAGGCCGCAGTCGGTGTGCGGGTCACCCAGCGCGGTTTCGGTCGTGACCGTCGTTACCCGATCACCTCGGGGTGGCAGATCGGCGATTGAGGGGCAGGGCCGGGCGTACGGCGCTGCGGGCGAAGGTAGGGTCGATCAGCGGCAACCCGCCGGCTTGTCTGCCGCGCCGCTGAGCTCCGCTGCGTGGCCTGCGGCGAGCGCCTGCCGGCTGGGGCGGCGTTGAAGGATCAGCTGGCCAGCCAGATCAACGAAGCAAAGCGACCGGTCTGGGCCGTACGGCGGTAAGAGTAGAAGCGCGGGTCGCTGTAGGTGCAGAAACCGCCACCATAGACCGCCGTAACGCCGCGCGCCGCCAGGCGGATGCGGGCCAGTTGATAGATATCGGCCATATAGCGATCCGGGTTGACGCTGGCAACGAAGGCGTCGGCGGCCTGCGGATGCACGGCCATGAACGCGTCGCGCACCTCGGCGCCTACTTCGAAGGCCTGCGGGCCAATCGCCGGCCCGAGCCAGACCAATACGTCCTCCGGCGCCATGGCCAGCGCCTCCAGCGTCGCCTCCAGCACGCCGCCAGCCAGCCCGCGCCACCCGGCATGGGCGGCGGCGACGCGAGTGCCGGCGCGATCGCAAAACAGCACGGGCAGGCAATCGGCGGTCATCACGGTACAGGCGATACCCGGCGTGGCAGTCCAACTGGCGTCGGCTGCCATCACTTCGCCCGGCTCGGCAGGCACCACGGCAACACCATGCACCTGGCGCAGCCAGGCCGGCTTGCAGCCCAGCTGGCTGACCAGGCGCTGGCGGTTCTTGGTCACGGCAACGGGATCGTCCTCGACATGCTCGCCGAGGTTGAAACTGTCGAAGGGCGCGGCGCTGATGCCACCGCTACGCGTCGTGATGCAGGCCTTGACCCAGGCGGGTGCAGGCCACTCTGGCGTCAGCCAGTCATGGGCCCAGCGGCTCACCCGATAAATGCCTCGCGATCCTGACGCAAGAGCGTCAGCAACCAGACGAAGTCATCCGGCAGCGGCGACTGCCACTTCATGCGTTGCCCGGTAATCGGGTGGTCCAGTTCGAGGAAGCGTGCGTGCAGGGCCTGGCGCGGAAACTCCTTGAGGCTCTGCACCATGGTCTGGCTGGCCGCAGGCGGAATGCGGAAGCGCCCGCCGTAGACGGGGTCGCCGACCAGCGGATAACCGACATGGCTCATGTGCACGCGAATCTGGTGCGTACGCCCGGTTTCCAGCTTGACCCGCGCATGGGTATGCGAGCGGAAGCGCTCCAGCACCCGGTAATGGCTGACTGCCGGCTTGCCGCCGTCGCTGACGGCCATGCGCTGGCGCTGCGCCGCACTGCGGCCAATGGGGGCATCGATCTTGCCGCCGGCGGTGATCACGCCGATCACGATGCATTCGTAGATGCGGCTGACTGTGCGCTTCTGCAGTTGATCGACCAGGCGGGTCTGCGCCTCGATGGTCTTGGCCACCACCATCAGTCCGGTGGTGTCCTTGTCCAGGCGGTGGACGATGCCGCAGCGCGGCACGTTGACGATGTCCGGTACGTGGTGCAGCAAGGCGTTGAGTAGCGTGCCATCGGCATGCCCCGCGGCCGGATGCACCACCAGCCCCGCAGGCTTATTGATCACCAGTATCTGGTCGTCCTCAAAGACGATATCCAGGGCGATGTCCTGGGCGATCCACTCGCCCTGGGCCTCTTGCTCGGCGCGCAGCGCCAATAACGCTCCGCCATGCACGATGTCACGCGGGCGTACCACGGCACCATCGACAGTCAGCAGCCCCTCTTTGATCCAGGCAGACAGGCGCGAACGCGAGTGCTCGGCGAACAGTTGGGCGGCGACTTGGTCGAGGCGTTGACCGCCCATGTCAGTGGGCACCTCGGCGTTCAGTTCAATGGTCTGCTTAATAATAGAGGACATGCTCGGCAACGGTGGGGGACCTGTGGGTCGGTTGATGTTTCATTGCACGCTGCATTGCTGCGACAACTTAGCCCAGGCAAGGCGTGGGACGCCGGCGAATGATCGCCACAATAGCAAGCCCCGCGATGCGACCCGGCTGCATTTGCCGCATAACCACCGAAGGTAGTGGCAATATGGCGCGTCAACAGGCCCTACTTTTGGTTTCGGCTACGCGCTTGTGGTTAAATACGGCGTCTTTGCCCCAGGGTCACCAGGGGCGCTCATCATAACAGGACGGCTTTGCTCAAGACAGCCGCCGTCACAGGGACGCAAGCCGCCATGCAAGTGAGACACCTGCTGCTGATCGCCATCCTCGCCCTTACCGCTGCCTGCTCGTCCAAGGACGTACTCGACGAGAACCTGAGCGAGTCCGAACTGTACCAGCAGGCCCAAAGCGATCTGGACAGCAAGAGCTACACCAGTGCGGTGGCCAAGCTCAAGGCTCTGGAATCACGTTATCCGTTCGGCCGTTATGCCGAACAGGCCCAGCTTGAGCTGATCTACGCCTACTACAAGAACGCCGAGCCGGAAGCCGCAAGGTCGGCCGCCGAGCGCTTCATTCGCCTGCATCCACAGCATGCGAACGTCGACTACGCCTATTACGTCAAGGGCCTGGCTGCTTTCGACCAGGACCGTGGCCTGATCGCCCGCTTCCTGCCGCTGGACATGTCCAAGCGCGACCCCGGTGCTGCCCGCGACTCCTATAACGAGTTCGCCCAGCTCACCAGCCGCTACCCGAACAGCCGTTACTCGCCGGATGCCAAGCAGCGCATGATCTACCTGCGCAACCTGCTGGCCGCTTACGAGATCCATGTGGCTCACTACTACCTGACTCGTCAGGCTTACGTGGCGGCCGCCAATCGTGGCCGCTATGTTGTGGAGAACTTCCAGGAAACCCCGGCAGTCGGCGATGGCCTGGCGGTGATGACCGAGGCATACCAGCGCCTGACCCTGGACGAACTGGCCGCGACCAGCCTGGAAGCCCTCAAGCTCAACTACCCGGATCACCCAAGCCTGGTCGATGGCGAGTTCGTGCCCAGTGAGGAAGCCGACAACCGTTCCTGGCTGACCAAGGTCACGCTCGGCCTGATTGAAAGCGATACGCCGCTGCCGCCGGGCGAAACCCGCGCCAATCAGGATGTGGTCCGCCAGTACGAAGACGCCGAAGCGCAGATCCCCGAGGAGCTGAAGTCGGCAAGCGCAGACCAGCCAAGCCAGAAAGCCCAGGGCCGCAAGCGCTCCTGGTTCAGCTACGCGACCTTCGGCTTGTTCGACTGAATACCTGAACAGCGAGACGCAGAATCGATGCCGCGCACTTGAGACAAGTGCGCGGCATTTTTTATGGGCGGAACCGATCCCGCTGCTCCATGGGCTGTCACGCGCCGCCGGCCGTGCATCGTGGTTGATGGGTGCGCCACAACAGCTGGCGGGTTGTCGCCACGCGCCGAACCAAGCGCCATGCGGGCCGTGCCGCCAAAACGCCCATCCACTGCTGGGTATGACCCAGATCAACGTCGCTGCGCTTGAAACTTGCACAATCGTCCTCATCTAGTCTTCATCTCGGCAGGCTTTCAATACAGGGGTGTCCATCGCGCCGGCCTGCTCTTAAAGGAAGGATGACGCAATGCGAATCGACCGTTTAACCAGCAAGCTGCAACTTGCACTCTCCGACGCCCAATCCCTGGCCGTCGGCCTCGATCATGCCGCCATCGAGCCGCTGCACCTGATGCAGGCGCTGCTCGACCAGCAGGGTGGTTCGATCATGCCGCTGCTGAGGCAGGTTGGCTTCGACGTCAACAGCCTGCGCCAGGGGTTGAGTCAGGAGCTCGATCGCCTGGGCAAGATCCAGAACCCTACCGGTGACATCAACCTGTCCCAGGATCTGGCGCGCCTGCTCAACCAGGCCGACCGCCTGTCCCAGCAGAAGGGTGACCAGTTCATCTCCAGCGAGCTGGTGCTGTTGGCCGCCCTGGACGAAGGCACCAAGCTGGGCAAATTGCTGCTCGCCCAGGGCGTGAGCAAGAAAGCCCTGGAGAACGCCATCAGCAACCTGCGCGGCGGCGACGCGGTGAACGACCCGAATGCCGAGGAGTCCCGTCAGGCGCTGGACAAATACACCGTCGACCTGACCAAGCGTGCCGAGGAGGGCAAGCTGGATCCGGTGATCGGCCGTGACGACGAGATCCGTCGCACCATCCAGGTGTTGCAGCGTCGCACCAAGAACAATCCGGTGCTGATCGGCGAGCCGGGCGTGGGCAAGACCGCGATTGTCGAAGGCCTGGCCCAGCGCATCGTCAACGGCGAAGTGCCGGATGGCCTGAAGGACAAGCGCGTGCTGTCGCTGGACATGGGCGCATTGATCGCCGGGGCGAAGTTCCGCGGTGAGTTCGAGGAGCGCCTGAAGGCGGTGCTCAATGAGCTGGGCAAGCAGGAAGGGCGGATCATCCTGTTTATCGACGAAATCCACACCATGGTTGGCGCCGGCAAGGCCGAGGGCTCCATGGATGCCGGCAATATGCTCAAGCCGGCCCTGGCGCGTGGCGAATTGCATTGCGTCGGCGCCACCACTCTGGACGAATACCGCCAGTACATCGAGAAGGACGCCGCCCTGGAGCGCCGCTTCCAGAAGGTGCTGGTCGATGAGCCGAGTGAGGAGGACACCATCGCCATCCTGCGTGGCCTCAAGGAGCGCTACGAGGTGCACCACAAGGTGGCAATCACCGACGGTGCGATCATCGCCGCGGCCAAGCTCAGTCACCGCTACATCACCGACCGGCAGCTGCCGGACAAAGCCATCGACCTGATCGACGAGGCCGCCAGCCGTATCCGCATGGAGATCGACTCCAAGCCGGAGGTGCTCGATCGTTTGGAGCGCCGGCTGATCCAGCTCAAGGTCGAAGCCCAGGCGTTGAAGAAAGAAGACGACGAAGCGGCGATCAAGCGCCTGGAAAAACTCAAGGAAGACATCGCCCGGCTGGAGCGCGAGTACGCCGACCTTGAAGACATCTGGAAGGCGGAAAAGGCCGAGGTGCAGGGCTCCGCACAAATCCAGCAGAAAATCGAGCAGTCGCGCCAGGAGCTGGAAACCGCGCGGCGCAAGGGTGATCTCAGCCGCATGGCCGAACTGCAGTACGGCATCATTCCGGACCTGGAGCGCAGCCTGCAGATGGTCGACCAGCACGGCAAGACCGAGAACCAGCTGCTGCGCAGCAAGGTCACCGAGGAAGAAATTGCCGAGGTGGTGTCCAAGTGGACCGGTATCCCGGTATCGAAGATGCTCGAAGGCGAGCGCGACAAGCTGCTGAAGATGGAAGGCCTGCTGCACCAGCGGGTGATCGGCCAGAATGAAGCGGTGGTCGCCGTGGCCAGTGCGGTGCGGCGTTCGCGCGCCGGGCTGTCCGACCCGAACCGGCCGAGCGGCTCCTTCCTGTTCCTCGGCCCGACCGGGGTGGGCAAGACCGAGCTGTGCAAGGCCCTGGCCGAGTTCCTCTTCGATACCGAGGAGGCGCTGGTACGCATCGACATGTCCGAGTTCATGGAGAAGCATTCCGTGTCGCGGCTGATCGGTGCGCCGCCCGGTTACGTCGGCTACGAAGAAGGCGGCTACCTGACCGAGGCCGTGCGCCGCAAGCCTTACTCGGTGGTACTGCTGGACGAGGTGGAGAAGGCGCACCCGGATGTTTTCAATATCCTTTTGCAGGTCATGGAAGATGGCCGCCTGACCGACAGTCATGGGCGTACCGTCGACTTCCGGAATAGCGTGATCGTGATGACCTCCAACCTCGGCTCCGCGCAGATTCAGGAGCTGGTCGGTGATCGCGAGGCGCAACATGCAGCGGTGATGGATGCGGTGAGCAAGCATTTCCGTCCGGAATTCGTCAACCGCATCGACGAAGTGGTGGTGTTCGAGCCGCTGGCCCGTGAGCAGATTGCCGGTATTGCGCAAATCCAGTTGGGTCGCTTGCGTCAACGCCTGGCCGAGCGCGAGCTGAGTCTGGAACTGAGCGACGAGGCCTTGGACAAGCTGGTCGCCATCGGCTACGACCCGGTCTACGGTGCGCGGCCGCTGAAGCGGGCCATCCAGCGCTGGATCGAGAACCCGCTGGCGCAGTTGATCCTCGCCGGCAAGTTCGGCCCTGGCAGCACCGTCACCGGCACAGTCGAGCACGACGAAATCGTCTTCGTCTGAGTGCGCCGCAACATCAACGCCCCGTCACGGCCAGCGCCGTGCGGGGCGTTTTTTATAGGTTTGCGGCTTGGCAGTGAGCCTTGCAGGCACGGCTCTTGTGGGGTGGGGCATAGTGATGGGTATCGAGGCGCTCATCCTACGCTGCCCGCACGATCCTGCAGGTGGCGGTCAGGGCTTTTTGTAGGATGCGGTTGAGCGAAGCGATACCCATCAATCGGTTGCCCATCCGCCGGATTTATTGGTTTACCGCAGATCGCTGTGATGGGGATCGCTTCACTCATCCTGCGCGGCCCGCACCAGTCTACGGGGGTAGCACTTAAAGATGCTTGAGCAGCACCTCCAGTGCGGCGGACTGGTCGGGTTCCAGGTCGATGATGTGGAAGCCGGCCCAGCAGTGTTGGCCGTCGGCGCCGGGGCGGCTCCATAAGCAGTCGACGTTCAGCTGGATCTCGCCGACGCCTTCGATCACCTCTTCGCTGACCAGTCGGCATGCGACCAGGCTGTCCGCTCGGTGCGGCTTGTCGCTGAACAGCATGAAGCCATCGGCAGAGAGGTCAGCCACCCGCCCGAGGCGTTGTCCGGTATGCAGTTCAAAGACTTCCAGCTGCAACTCGGTACTGCGACGGCTGTGCTGACGACGATCGTCCATGGAGGCTCCTTGGCGGGCTAGCGGGGTTTGCTCGTGCGGCCGCTAATGCGTTGCAGTACACGATAAATGGCGTTGAGGGCACGATCCACCAGCGGCGCATCGCTTTCGGCTGGAACGATGCGGGCCAGGCCCTGTTCCATTTCGGTGGCCAGCAGGGTCAAGGGTTTGATCGCCGCCCGTTGGCCGCTGTGATCGACAAACATGTAATTGCGCGTAGTCGGGCTGAACCAGGAGAGCTTGAGCTGGTGGGGTTGATTGTCGGTGAGAAATTCGAACCAGGTGCCGAATTCGATCTGGCTCAGCTCCCGGGCGAATTCCTGCGCGCGGGCCGATAGGCCGGACTCACGGGGCGCCAGAGTGGCGAGCAAGGCGTCCTCGCCGAGCATGGCGCCCAGCGCGCTCGGCGGGAGCTGTGGGGCGAAGGTCTCGGCGAGTTGCGGTTGCTTGGCCTGTGCGGCGTATTGGCAGGCGACCAGATCCTGCAGCAGGCGGCGAATGCCGTCCTCGTGGTAGCCCCCGAGCAGTTGCAGGCCTTTGCGCAAATCATCCAGCAGTGCCACGCGCAACGCTTGCAGTTGTTGGCGGCCATTTTCATCCAGCGGCGTGCCGCTCCAGGCCAGTTGCTCGGCCACTTCACCGGCGCGTTGCCACTCGCTGCTGTTCTCGCTATGACGCAGCAGGGTAAAGACCAGGACGTCGGTCCAGGTCAGCTCGAGAAAGTTGCGAATGATCGCGGGTGTCTGGCGTTGGTTCAGGCAGCGGGCAATCACGTCCATGGCCTGCTGGCGGGCGCCAAGCAGCTTGTCACGGCCCTTGACGGCTTCCACGGCGCGGCGTTCGAGCAGTTCGACCTTGTGCTTGAGGGTGGCGGTATAGGCGTCGAATTGTACGAGGAGTCCCTCGAACAGCAAGAGATCGCCGCTGTCGGCGCCGACCACCTGCTCCACCACCCACTTCATCTTGGCCAGCAGGGCGCGTTCATTGGTCTCGCCGCCGTAGAGCACGCCTGCCTGGGCCATGCTGTTGAGCAGGCGGCGCGCCGGATGCTGATGCTGAGTGAACAGCGCCTTGTCTTGCAGCGCCACTTTCAGATAGGGCGTGTGCAGGTGGGAGAGGGTGGTCTTGTAGCTGTCGATCAGGCAGGTGTCGTCGAGGATAAAGTCAAACAGCATGCCGACCAGGTCGATCACGTCGGCCTCCTGCTCCGACAGCTTCTGTTGGCCCGGGCGTTGGCTGAAGGCTTCCAGTTGGCGCTGCAGGTCGACCTTCAAGCCTTCGACCTGCTGCGGGCTATGCAGGCGCTGCGCCAGCTCTTCGGCAGACTGGCGCTGCATGCGGTTCAGGGCGTCGAGCAGATCGCTGGCGCTGTAGGTGCTGGTGGCGTTGCGCGGGGCAAAACTGGCAATGCTGCGTGTGCCGCCGAGCAAGGGCGCGTCAACATCGCGCTGGCGATGCTCGCCGAGCAGAGCGGCCAGACCCTGCAGCAGGGCTGTCGGGTTGCTCGGGGGCGGGCCATTGAGGTCGAGCGGCAGTGGCGGGGCTGAGCTATCGGGTGGGCTTGTCGAGGGGGTGGCGCGGGCCCGGGTCGGATCGCTGGCTGGCCGTTGCGGCGTGGCAGTGGCGGCGTTGGGTGTCTTGTCCGCTCGTTTGGGCTCGGGGGCGCGCTGGGCGCTGAACTTGAGCGTGGGCAGTACGCCTGCGTCGATCAGGCGCTGGTTCAGGGCACTATATACAGTGTCCAGGCTGAGCATCACGTACTTGTCGAACAGGCGGTAGAGGATGGCTTTGATCCGCAACGGCAGCGGGCTGGGCGCCAAGGCCTGGCGAAAGGCCTGGGCAATCATCTGCGGACCGAAGGGATTGTTCTCCTCGATCAGTTGTTTGCCATTGTTGAGCAGGGCCAGGCGCTGCTCCAGGGCGAACAGTTGTTGCGTGCAGCGTGATTTGACCTGGGCGATCATGGCGGTGATCAGCAGGCTTTCCTCGTACTCCTCGTCCTGGACCAGGGTGAGCTGTTCGGCATCCAGTTTCGTGGTGCTGGGCGCCGGCTTGAGCTTGCCATCGAGAAAGTCGGAGAAATTCTGCGCGATGGTCTGGTGGTAGATTCGTTCGATCTGCGGCCGCTGCTTGCGAATCTCGCGCATGCTGTCGAAGAACAGGGTTTGCACCTGATTGTTCTCGGCCCTTTCCGCGCACTCGAAGAGGGTGTCATCGATTTGGCCGAAAACGCTGGTCAGTTGCTCTGCCAGTCGATTCATCACCAGGGTGCGACAGCTCTGCACTAGCTCGCCAAAGCGAGGCTGAATGCCACGGCTGGCGAGGGTCTGTGCAATTTTTGGCGTGTTTGGTGGTATGTCCCGGCTGCTCATGGACTTTCCTGATTTAAGCCGTGTGGCGTACATCCTGCGCTGATCAGACTAAAGGAAGATATAGCAGGCACGCCACTCACGTGCAAAGCATTGTCATAAAAGCAATTTAAGGGGTTGACAGACGGCTGCGGAAACGTAAAATGGCGCGCCTCAGACACGGGAAACGGTTCACGCCGAAGCCTAGTAGATGAGAACTGAAAGCACGAAGTTCCGCGATAGCTCAGTCGGTAGAGCAAATGACTGTTAATCATTGGGTCCCAGGTTCGAGTCCTGGTCGCGGAGCCAATCTTTCAATCGGGGTATAGCGCAGTCCGGTAGCGCGCCTGCTTTGGGAGCAGGATGTCGGGAGTTCGAATCCCCCTACCCCGACCATTTTTGGGTCGTTAGCTCAGTTGGTAGAGCAGTTGGCTTTTAACCAATTGGTCGTAGGTTCGAATCCCACACGACCCACCATTTTCACCTGCAGTTGCTTGCAGCGTTGAATCTTAAGGTTGAGATGAGATGTTCATCGTCAACCATAAAGGAAGCGCCCTCCGGGGCGCTTTTTTTATGGGCGCGATTTGTCATGGGCTCCGCGACGAGAGCAATTCGGCGATATGTCCGGGAACCGTAGGGCGGCATCGGAGCGCAGCGACAACCCGCCGGATTTGCGCCGCGCCTATAAACCCATGGTGCACTGCCTGCGGCGAGTGACCCTGCGGGAGCGCAAGGGCTGACGAATGCATCTGCCCCGGCGCCCCGCATATCGATCAGTGCAGCTTCAGGCGTGGCTCGGTGCTGCGGCCGATGCGGTCGCTGAGCATCAGCAGCAGCGTGCGCAACGGGCCGTACAGCGCCATCTGGTGCATGCGGTAGAGCGAGACATAGAACACCCGCGCCAGCCAGCCTTCGAGCATCACACTGCCGGTGAGGTTGCCCATCAGGTTGCCGATCGCCGAAAAACTCGACAGCGAGATCAGCGAGCCGTAATCGCGGTAGCGGTATTCCGGCAGGGCTTGGCCCTGGCCGTCGATGCGCAGTTTCAGCGACTTGACCAGCAGCGAGGCTTGCTGGTGAGCGGCTTGGGCGCGTGGCGGCACGTTGCGTCCTTCGCTGTCGGGTTGCGGGCAGGCGGCGCAGTCACCGAAGGCGAAGATATTGTCGTCGCGGGTGGTTTGCAGGGTAGGGCGCACCTGTAGCTGGTTGATCCGGTTACTTTCCAGGCCATCGAGGTCCTTGAGGAAGCCAGGCGCGCGAATCCCTGCGGCCCAGACCTTGAGGCTGGCGGTGATGGTGTCGCCCTGGGCGGTGTGCAGGGCATCGCGGGTCACCAGGCTGACCGAGGCGTTGGTCATGACCGTCACACCGAGGTTTTCCAGGGTCTTGTGCACCGGCTTGCCGATCCGCTCCGGCAGTGCCGGGAGTACCCGGGGGCCGGCCTCGATCAGGGTAATGCGCATGTTTTCCGGGTGGATGCTGTCCAGTCCATAGGCCGCCAATTGATGCGCCGCATGGTGCAGTTCGGCTGCCAGTTCCACGCCGGTGGCGCCGGCACCGACGATGGCCACATTGATCTGCTCGGTGGTATCGCTCTGGCTAGCGTGGGCGCGCAAATAGTGGCTGAGCAACTGGCTGTGGAAGCGCTCGGCCTGTTCGCGGGTGTCGAGAAACAGGCAGTGTTCGGCGGCGCCCGCGGTGCCGAAATCGTTGGTGGTGCTGCCGACCGCGATCACCAGGCTGTCGTAGCCCAGTTGTCGCTCGGGCACCAGCACTTCGCCACGCTCGTCGAGCGTGGCGCTGAGGGTGATGCGCTGCTCGGTCCGGTCGAGCCCGGTCATGCGCCCGAGCTGGAACTCGAAATGATTCCACTTGGCCTGGGCCACGTAGTTCAATTCGTCTTCCGAGGAGTTCAGCGAGCCGGCGGCCACCTCATGCAGCAGCGGTTTCCAGATGTGCGTCAGGTTGGCGTCGACCAGGGTGATCTTGGCTTTGCCGCGTTTACCCAGAGTTCTACCCAGGCGGGTAGCAAGCTCCAGGCCGCCGGCACCGCCGCCGACGATCAGGATTCGATGGGACATTGATTACTCTCACAAGGCTTGGAAAAAAATTCGTTAAGTCTTGCTGGGCGAGCGCAAAGCAGCTCATAGCACCAGGCGACTCAGAAGGCGGCTCAGCAGGCCCAGGGCGATCACCGTGCCGACAATGATCAGCAACAAGCGCCACACCTTGAAGGGTTGACGTTCGACTTGATGTTGCGGGGCACTCAGATACTGGTCGACGAGTTTTTGATCGTCGGGACTCAGGCGGCTGGACATAGAAACCTCGAAGGATCAGACCCTGGGGGAACCCTGCGGTTCTCGGTCGGCCTGTGGATGGTGGCTATTTTAGGGTCTGTTGCCATTTCGATGCTAGCCGCGTTGCTGCGCCAAATGGTGCCAGGCAAGGCGTAGGGTGCCGGTAATAGTCGCTCCCTTGCCAAGCCCTACAACGACGCCTGGCGCCATTTGGCGCGCAACCCAAAGGGACGAGCCTGTTTTTGCGCGGTGCTGCGTTTCTCGTCGCTGATTTGGAACAACCAAACTACGCTCCTCGAGCCTTGCTCCGTGCAAAAACAGGCTCCGTCGCGGCCGTATCGAAACGGCAACAGACCCTATGCCGTGGCGTTCACAAGGGCTCAACGCACAGGTCGTCATTCAGGCGGATAATTCCGCCTTGCAATACCCGGGCGGTGATGCCGCCATGGCCGCGCACCGCCTGGAAGGTGCCTGGCCCCAAGCGCTCTTCGAGCCGCGCACAGGGCTGGCACCAGCCGGTGGTTTCCAGCACGGCCTGGCCGATGCGAAAGCGCCGGCCCTTGAGGCTGAACAGGTTGATGCCACTGATGGCGATATTACGGCGCAGATCCTGCGGCTGGATCGGTTGGGTGGCGTGGCGGCCCAGCAGGGCGCCGATCACCGCCAGGTGTTCCCACTGGATCAGCGTGACCTGCCGCGCATTGCGTGGCCCGGGCCGGCTGTGATCGCCGGTCAGGCCGGCTTCGCGGCGCGCCTCCACCGCATCCAGTTCGAGCATGGCGCCGCGCGAGGCGGGGCGCACGCCAATCCAGCGCACCTGGCCTTGTTGCGGTACGGCCGCGAGCAGTTGTTGTAATGGACTCATGGCGGAAGAGTGTCTCTCGCGTGCGGTTATCGGGTGGGCCGGGTCGCAGGGCGGTTCAGCGTCTCGGCTCATCACAGGCTGATGCCGACATCGAACAACACGCTGCGGCCGAGGTTGCTGCGCAGAAACTCTGGCGCATCGGGGTGGGCAAACAAGACTCGCGCGAAAGTCGGGCCGACCAGCGACAGCGAACGCCAGCCCTGACGCAGGAACTCGGTGGGCGGCGGGAAGTGGCTGTTGAAATCGGGGATGGCGCGTTTCAGGCTGACGAACGCCAGCATGTCCAGTTCGCCAAGGTCGAGGCCGCGTTCACTGTAGTTGTGGGCTTTCTTGCGCAGGGTCGGGGTCAGGCGTGCCTGCAGTTCGGCGGCCCCGATACGCCTGGGTTTGGCTTCGCGCTTTACCAGTTGGCTGAGCGAGAAGGCGCTGCGTCGGCGTTCCAGCTCGGCGCGCCACTCCTCGGTCAGGCGCCGGCCTTCGTCGAGCACGAAAAACACCTCGAAGCTGGCATCGCGAAATAGTACGTCCGGTGGTTCCTGCTCGGCCGCGCTGAACTCCTCGAGTCGGTGGCTGACGTTCAAGGCTTGCAGCAGACGCTCGCACACCCAACGCTCACGCTCCCACTTGCGGGCGTTGGAAAGGAACGTATTAGCCTGCTCGGCCTGATGCGTGAGCAAGCGCAGATAGTCGGAATCATCCATGCATACAGCTTAGCCCGCAGTCGTGGGGGCTTGGTACCCCTTGGTTGCATGCGATGTCTCTTGCTTTGGTGGTCCGGGCAACATTCCGGGTCTAGGGCGGTGAGGGCGGCGTTCCGTTTGGAGCGTAGGGCGGCTTCGGCGTGCAGCGGCAACCCGCTGGCTTTTCTGCCGCGCCGATGAGTTACGGTGCACTGCCTGCGGCGAGTACACCCTACAGGTCGCAAGTCATCCCAGATCAGGCCGATTGCTACGGATCGAAGGCGGTCCGGGCGGCGTTCCGTTTGGGGCGTAGGGCGGCTTCGGCGCGCAGCGACAACCCGCCGGCTTTTCTGCCGCGCCGATGAGTTACGGTGCACTGCCTGCGGCGAGTGGCACCCTACAGGTCGCGATTCAGCCCAGATCAGGCCGATTGCTACGGATCGAAGGCGGTCCGGGCGGCGTTCCGTTTGGAGCGTAGGGCGGCTTCGGCGCGCAGCGACAACCCGCCAGCTTTAGTGTGAAGTGGCCGGGCGTTGCGCTTCGCACGCGATGTTTTTTCGCCGCCTGAGCTCAGGTGTAGACTGGCTGCGTTGATCGTTCAGGGGGTGGGTGCTGACCAATGATTGCTGCCGAACTGCTCTCACCCGCCAGCCAGGTCATCGGCTGGGCACTTTATCTGCCGCTGCTCTTCTGGGCCGTGGGGCGGGCGCCGTGGCTGGAGTTGTTCAGCGACCTGCGGCGTCAGCACCTGGTCTTCGGGACGGTGCTCGCGCTGTTTGTGCTGTGGCTGGTGCGCCGCGATTTCGATTCGGGGCTGTCATACCACATCATCGGCATGACGGCGGTGACCCTGCTGCTCGATTGGCCGCTGGCGATCCTCGCCGGGTTTGTCGCCCAGCTCGGCATGCTCCTGTTGGGCCGCCAGGACTTGGCCGCACTGGGCGTCAACGGTGTGCTGCTGGTGCTGATTCCGGTGCTGGTCACCGAGCTCTGTGCGCTGCGGGTCGAGCGCGCGCAGTCGCGCAATCTGTTCGTCTACATCTTTTTCAGCGGCTTTTTCCCCGCGGCCCTCGCTGCCTTGCTCTGCATCCTGGTCGGGCTGGGGCTGTTGTGGGTCGATGGCCTGTTTCCGATGCCGCCGTGGCTCGGAGACTTCGTCGGCTACCTGTGGATGGTGATCTTCCCCGAGGCCTTCATCAACGGAATGATCGTCACCGCGCTGGTGGTGTTCTACCCCGACTGGCTGGAAACCTTCAATCGCACGCGCTACCTGGCGGCGCCCTGGAAGGACGACAACCAGTCGCGTGGATGACCCAGGCTTCAGCAAACTGATGGGCGTGGCTGTCTTGACCCAGATCAACAGGCCGGATCACCAGCCTGCCAGGCTCTATCGATGAAGCGGGGTGGTCGGGCAGCGATCCGTTTCAGCCCACCAGCACAATCACCTCCCCCTACGATGACAGCAGCGGAGACAATCTCATGGGTGTACACGAGTGGGCCAAACAGCAAATCGAACACAACCTGCAGCTGGCGCAAGAGCAGGGTTTCGACCCCGCGCTCAGCCTGCGCGCCTTGCTCGGCGCCGTGGTGGAGCGCAGTCGCGCTGGGCGCGATGCCGAGGATCTGGCTGCCGAACTGCAGTTTCTTGCCGATAACCTGGACGATGAGCGCGACTACGGCTTCATGCGCCCCTGATCCTCACTGCACCACCCCAGGATCATGACGCCGCTCGCGGCATGGGCTAGTTGGTGCGGCGCCAGCCTATCAGTGCCGGCGCGGCGGCTGCTCCAGATCGCTGGAGAACAGTTCGTCTTCCTGGTCGCCGCCGGGGATGGCGTGTTCTTCCGAGGCCCAGGCGCCGAGGTCGATCAGTTTGCAGCGCTCCGAGCAGAAGGGCCGTTGCGGGCTTTGCGGGCCCCATTCGACCGGCGCGCCGCAGGTAGGGCATTTGACGATGGTGAGTTGGCTCATGGTTGGCCTCCGCGCAGGGTCAGGTAAAAGTTGTGCAGGCGTTCGACTTCGCTTTTCAGCCAGGCCAGGTCGCGATCATTGAGCAGCACGTCATCGGCATGCTGCAGGCGTTGTTCGCGGCTGGCCTGGGCCTTGAGGATCGCCTGCACCTGTTCGGCCGAGCTTTGGTCGCGCTGCATGGCGCGCTGCACTTGCAATTGCTCGGGTGCATCGATCACCAAGACCCGCTGGGTCAAACGCTGTTGGCCGGACTCGACCAAGAGCGGCGACACCAGAATCGCGTAAGGCGACTCGGCGCGCGCCAGATACTGGCTGATTTCCTGGCCGATCAGCGGGTGCAGCAGGGATTCCAGCCAGTGCCGTTGCTCGGGGTTCTGGAAAATTAGCTTGCGCAGCGCAGCGCGATCCAGTCGCCCGTCAGGCTGCAACACCCCTTCACCGAAGTGCTCGACGATCTTGGCCAGCGCCGGCGTGCCCGGCTCGACCACCCAGCGCGCCGCATGATCGGCGTCGACCAGATGCACGCCTTGCTCGATAAAGTGTTGGGCGACTGCGCTTTTACCGCTGCCAATGCCGCCCGTGAGGCCAAGAATCCAGGGTTTCATCTTCGGGTGCGGCTCTCGTTGGCCATAAACAGGGCAACAATTGTAGAGCAGGAGCCGGCGCCCTGGCGAATCGGCCGGCCGATCGCGGCGACCGCAGATCGTCGTGATGGGTATCGCGTCGCTCAAGCCTACGCGGCCCGCACCATCCTACGGACTGGCAGCCGCAGGGCTTTTGTAGGATGGCGTTGAGCGCAGCGATACCCATCAATCGGTTGCCCAGCCGCCGCGATCTCCATCATTCAATCAACCCACTTGCATCGACTACACTGGCCCAGCCCTACCCTGCAAAGGACTGCAGCCCATGACCGCTTACCGTCGGGATAACACGCCGGGCGCCACCTGGTTCTTCACCCTCAATCTGGCCGATCGACAGCGCGGTTTGCTTACCACCCAGGTCGACCTGCTGCGCGCCAGCTTCGCCAAGGTGATGCAACAGCACCCCTGGCGTATCGACGCCATCGTCATTCTCCCGGACCATCTGCATGCCCTGTGCACCCTGCCGCCCGGCGATGCCGACTTTGCCGTGCGCTGGCGGCTGATCAAAACCGGCTTCTCCCGAGCCTTGCCCGGCGGCGAACAGATTTGCGCCAGCCGCCGGGGCAGAGGCGAGCGCAGTATCTGGCAACGGCGTTATTGGGAGCACCGCATCCGCGATGACCAGGACTTCGCCCTGCATGTCGACTACATCCACCACAACCCACGCAAACACGGCCACGTACAACGAGTAGCCGATTGGCCGTGGTCGTCCTTCCACCGCTATGTGCGGGAGGGTTTGTTGCCCGAAGATTGGGTCGGAGGCGATGACCTGGACAGTCAATACGGCGAGCAGCAATGGCAGGATTGATCGTTTGCAGGCAGCCGATTGGCAGTCACCCCGTTTTGTAGGATGTGGCGGGCCGCGTAGGATGCGGTTGAGCGCAGCGATACTCATCGACCGGTTGCCCGGTCGCCGAATTTTGTTGATATGCCGCAGATCGCCATGATGGGTATCGCTTCGCTCAAGCCTGCGCGGCCCGCACCATCCTGCGGTGCTGCAACGCTTTTGTAGGATGTGGCGGGCCGCGTAGGATGCGGTTGAGCGTAGCGATACCCATCGACCGGTTGCCCAATCGCTGAATTATTTTGATACGCCGCGGATCGCCATGATGGGTATCGCTTCGCTCAAGCCTGCGCGGCCCGCACCATCCTACGGCGGGCGGACTATCCGGGCCGCGTAATCCTACGAACCGAACCCGGCAAACTGCAGGTAAGTTCCGGTGATCTGCTCGCCCCAGAGCAGGGCGATCCAGCCGGCGATGGCCAGGTAGGGGCCGAATGGGATGGGGGTGCTGGTTTCGGCATTGCGCAGGCGTAGCATGATCAGGCCGAGCACGGCGCCGACCAGCGACGACAGCAGGATGGTCAGCGGCAGCACCTGCCAGCCGCCCCAGGCGCCGAGCATGGCCAGCAGCTTGAAGTCGCCATAACCCATGCCTTCTTTGCCGGTCACCAGCTTGAACAGCCAGTACACCGACCACAGGCTCAGGTAGCCGCCAATCGCGCCCCACAGGGCGGCTTCCAGGCTGGTGAACAGGCCGAAGTAGTTGGCAATCAGCCCCAGCCAGAGCAACGGCAGCACCAACGAGTCCGGCAGCAGTTGATGGTCGGCGTCGATCAGGCTCATCGCCAGCAGGCCCCAGGTCAGCAGCAGCATGCCGGCGGCCTGCCAGGTAAAGCCGAAGTGCCAGGCCACATAGGCCGACAGCAGGCCGCAGGCCAGCTCGACCAGTGGGTAACGCAGGCTGATCGGCGCCTTGCAGCTGGAGCACTTGCCGCGCAGGAACAGGTAGCTGATGACCGGGATATTCTCCCAGGGCCGAATCTCGTGGCCGCAGTGCGGGCATCTTGAATTGGGCAATATCAGGTTGAACAGCGGCGCGTCCGGCAGTGCCGGCTGCTCGAGGATTTCCCGGGCCTGGGCCTGCCAGTCGCGTTGCATCATCACCGGCAGGCGATACACCAGCACATTGAGAAAGCTGCCGATCAGCAGCCCCAGCAGCAGGCAGATCAGGGTAAAGGCCAGCAAGTTGCCGGCCAGCAACGAGGAGATAGACATCAACCGACCACGCCACCCAAGCTGAAGATAGGCAGGTACATCGCAATGATCAGGCCGCCAACCAGCACACCGAGTACGGACATGATCAGCGGCTCCAGCAGGGTGGTCAGGTTGTCGACAGCGTTGTCGACTTCTGCCTCATAGTAGGAGGCGACCTTGTCCAGCATGGAATCCAGCGAGCCAGACTCTTCGCCAATGGCGGTCATCTGTATGGCCATGGCGGGGAATACTCCGGTGGTGCGCATGGCAAAGTTCAATTGCATGCCGGTGGACACGTCTTGCTTGACCTGGTTGACGGCATTGCGGAACACCACGTTGCCGGTGGCGCCGGCTACCGAGTCGAGCGCCTCGACCAGCGGCACGCCTGCGGCGAAGGTGGTGGCCAGGGTGCGACCGAAGCGGGCCACCGTCGCCTTGTAGAGAATCACGCCAATGATCGGCAGCTTGAGTATGGTGCGGTCCATGGCGTCGCGGAATTTCTCGCTTTTCTGGTGGGCGGTCTTGAACCCATAGGCAAAGCCGAAAAGGCCCAGCAACATCATGAACCACCATTCCTGGAGAAACTCGGACATGCCGATAACCATCTGGGTGAAGGCTGGTAGTTCTGCGCCGAAACCGGCGAAAACTCCCTGGAAGGTCGGCACCACCTTGATCAGCAGGATCGCCGTGACGATCACCGCCACCACGATTACCGAAATCGGGTAGGTCATGGCCTTCTTGATCTTGGCCTTGAGTGCCTCGGTCTTTTCCTTGTAGGTTGCGATCCGCTCCAGCAGTAGCTCCAAGGCGCCGGCCTGCTCGCCGGCATCCACCAGGTTGCAGTACAGGTCGTCGAAGTATTTGGGAAACTTGCGCAGCGAGTTTGCCAGGCTGTTACCCCCCGCGACCTGCTGCTTGACGTCGCCAACCAGGGTGCGCATGTTGGGGTTTTCAAAGCCTTCGCCGATGATGTCGAACGACTGCAGCAAAGGCACGCCAGCGCCCATCATGGTTGCCATCTGTCGGGTGAACAGGGCAATGTCCATGGGCTGGATTTTCTTGCCGGCACCCCCGAAGAGCGCTGCGGGCTTCTTTTTTACCTTGCTCGCGGCTACGCCCTGCACCCGCAGCTGTGCTCTGACCAACGCGACCGAGGTGCCGGCAAGCTCACCCTTGACCTTGTTGCCTTTCTTGTCCTTGCCTTCCCACAGAAAGGTACTGGTCTTCAAAGCTTTTTCAGCCATGGTTTAATCCTTGGTCACTCGGTTCACTTCTTCGAGGCTGGTGATGCCCTGCATGGCCTTCAGCAGGGCCGAAGTGCGCAGGTCATTGAAGCCGTCTTTGCGCATTTGCGCGGAGATATCAATGGAGTTGCCTTCCTCCATGATAATCCGTTGCAGGGCAGGCGTGTTTTTAACCACTTCATAGATTCCGATACGGCCCTTGTAACCGCCGTTGCAATTTTCACAGCCCACCGGGCGATAAATCTTGAAGCTGCCGAGCTGCTCCTGCGGGAAGCCTTCCTCGAGCAGCGCCTCGTGCGGGATCTGCACTTCCTTCTTGCAGTGGCTGCACAGCTTGCGTGCCAGGCGCTGGGCGATGATCAGGCTGACCGAGGTGGCGATGTTGAACGAGGGCACGCCCATGTTGCGCAGGCGGGTCAGGGTTTCCGCGGCGCTGTTGGTGTGCAGGGTCGACATCACCATGTGCCCGGTCTGCGCCGCCTTGATCGCGATCGAGGCGGTGTCCAGATCGCGGATCTCGCCGACCATGATGATGTCCGGGTCCTGGCGCAGGAAGGCGCGCAGCGCGGCGGTGAAGTCCATGCCCTGCTTGGGGTTGACGTTGACCTGGTTGATGCCTTCCAGGTTGATTTCCACCGGGTCTTCGGCGGTGGAGATGTTCACATCCACGGTATTGAGGATGTTCAGGCCGGTGTAGAGCGACACCGTCTTGCCCGAGCCGGTCGGTCCGGTCACCAGGATCATGCCCTGCGGCTGCTTTAGGGCCGCCATGTACAGGTCTTTCTGTCCGGGCTCATAGCCCAGTGCGTCGATGCCCATCTGCGCGCTGGAGGGGTCGAGAATCCGCATCACGATCTTCTCGCCCCACAGGGTCGGGCAGGTGCTGACGCGAAAGTCAATCGACTTGGTTTTCGAAATGCGCATCTTGATCCGCCCATCCTGCGGCCTGCGCCGTTCGGAAATATCCAGCGCGGCCATCACCTTCAGGCGTGCCGAGATGCGTGGTGCCAGCTGGATCGGTGGCCGGGCGATCTCCTGCAGAATGCCGTCGGTACGAAAGCGCACCCGATAGGTTTTTTCGTAGGGCTCGAAGTGCAGGTCCGAGGAGCCGCCGCGGATCGCGTCCAGCAGCATCTTGTTGACGAAGCGCACCACCGGCGCGTCGTCGGCGCTTTCGCCGGCGACGCCGTCGTCCTTGCCGTCATCCACCGCCTGCACGTCGATGCCGTCGAGGTCGACGTCGGCCAGCTCCTCCATGCCGCTGTTGGCCGCCTCGAAGAACTTGTCGATGGCGTCGCCGAGCTTGTCGTCCTCCACCAGCAGTGCTTCGGTGCTCAGGCCGGTGCTGAACTGGATGTCGGTCACCGCCTGGTGGTTGGTCGGGTCGGACAGCGCCACAAACAGCTTGTTGCCGCGGCGGTATAGCGGTAACACGCGGTGTTGGCGACACAGCTTCTCGCTGACCAGCTCGTGCGGCTGGCTGTCCTTGTCGATGGCCTTGAGGTCGCACAGCGGCACGCCGAACTGCTCGGAGGCGATTTCCGCTACCGCACGGCTGCTGGCCAGCTTGTTCTGCACCAGGTAGGACACCAGCGGGATCTTGTTGCGCAGCGCTTGGGCCTGGGCCTGGGCCGCGGCGCGTTCGTCCAGCAGGTCGGCGTTGACCAGTTGGCGCGCCAAACCGGTGAGCATGGGGGCTTCACTCATACAGAGTCCCGGAGAAGAAGATGTGCCCGTCTTATAACCGAGAAGCGTGCAAGCCGCCACATGGCGCGTCGCAACTGACGTTTTTTGTCAGATAGTGGCATGGCTGCACAGGGTGCCGTTTGTGGCTGGCTCATCAGTCAGGCTGGCAAGGCGCATGGGGGGGCAGGTTCGGTAACTGGCGAGAATGGCGCCTGCGCAGGGGCTGGGACGGTTTTTTGTGATGCGTTTGGCGAAGTGGCCTTAGTCAGTAATGGCTGGTGAGTCAGTTGGCACGGCGATTGATTGTGTCAGGTACACGGGGCGACAGGCCACGTCAGTCCACTTCAGGAGATAGATGAATGAAGTCCAAGCAGAACCAGAAGGGTTTTACCCTGATCGAGCTGATGATCGTGGTCGCGATCATCGGTATTCTCGCCGCCATCGCCATTCCGCAGTTCCAGGAATACCAAGCCAAGGGCTACGACAAATCGGCCCAGTCCGATGCGCGTAACCTGCTCACCGCCGGCATCGCCAACTCTCAATAAGGACGAAAAACATGAAAAAGCTCGTATTGGGTTCTGTTGCGCTGATGGCGCTGGCCGGTAACGCTATTGCCGCCGATCAAACGATCACTGCGGCTGGGACAACTGAATATTCCCCGGTATCCGTAACTGTTGACTACACGGTAGATGCGGATGCGGCGAACCGTCTGTTTGTGAAAAACGAGTTTACCTTTACTCTGTCGGCCAAGGTTGTCGCCACCGCCGACGAAGATGCTGATGGTCGTTATATGAGTGTCGGCGCGGTCAATACCGCCGGCCGTAATGCCTTTACCGGCAACAGCGATGGTGGCAGCGTTTCCGCCTGTGGCGATGCGTTGACTGCAGAAGAGGCTAAGGTGGCGGATGCGTTGACCACACATCTCGCGGCACAGTTCTCTTTGGACGATCCTAGTGGTTGTGTCGAGAATGCTGCTATTTAATAAGCTTGTATAAGTTGGTCGTTTTTGCAAAAGCCCCCTGATTGGGGGCTTTTGTTTGGGAGGCAATATGTTGGACCTGGTGCTGATGGGGCTCAGAACCGGCAGTCGGGCGAGTGGGGTGCGCCTGCTGCTGGGCATGGGCGTGCTGCTGGTCGGTCTGGCGCTGCTGGCGGCCAGTTTCTCCGGGCGCCAGCCGATGACGGTGGGGCTGGATGCCGGACTGTCGGGGTTGAGGTTTTTGCTGCTGGTGATAGTGCTGGTCTGGGTTCAGCTATTGCTGGCGCAGGATATCGAGCGCAAGACCCTGTATTTCATGCTGGCTTATCCGTTTACCCGGGCGCAGTTTCTGCTGGCGCGCTTTATGACCTTGGCCCTGCTGGCCTTGTTGGCGACTGCGCTGCTGGGCGGGCTACTGGGCTTGGCCATTGGTGGGCTGGGCGGCGATTACGGGCAGTTGAGTCCAGTGGCCCTGGATGGTCGCTACGCCCTGGTGCTTGTGGGAATCTGGCTGGATCTGCTGGTGGTGTTGGCCTTTGCCATATTGCTCTGCAGTCTGTCGACCACGCCTTTTTTGCCTTTGCTACTGGGGCTGGCGTTTGCCCTGGCGGCCAGGGGTTTGGGGCCGACCTTCGATTATCTGCGCAAGGAGGCTTACCCGGATCCGTCGACGACGCCCTGGTTCACCGCGGTGCTCGACCATGCTTATGTATGGTTACCCGATCTGTCGCGCCTGGATTGGCGGCCGCTGGCGCTCTATGGCTTGCCGGTGGATCCATCCGCTATCGGTCTGGCGCTGCTGATGGTGCTGTCCTATGTGACTGTGTTACTGGTAATCGCTGTGTTGGTGTTTCAGCGTCGAAATTTCACATGAAAAAGCTGCGAATATTGCCGCTGCTGGTCGCGGTCTGGGCGCTGTTTGCCTGGGCCAGTTTGCAATTGCGTGATGCGCCGCGCCTGGATCAGCAGAGTGTGCTGCGTGTGCGCCTGCCCATCCCCGTGCAGTTGGCCTATGCCGGCGGCGACCCTTATCTGGCGGCCAACCTCAACGTGTTTCGCAGCCTGATGGTCGATGCACGCATCTCCGAGGGCGAAACCTACCGGGTGCAGGGGCAGTTGCAGGCCGATGCCTCGTTCTTCAACCCGCGCCATGAAGACAACTATTACGTTGCTTCTGCCATCCTGCCCTGGAACGGTCAGGTCGAGGCTGCGCAGCGGGTGTTGCTGCGTGCCGCGCAGAGTCGCGAGTGGGATATGTGGCCGGCGTTTTTCTATGCCTTCAATGCCATGTATTTCGAGCGCGACATGGCCCGTGCCGGGCACTGGGCCGAGGTGGCGGCGCAGCGCGATACCAGTAATGCGGACTCGTTGCGGGCCATGGCGGCCAAGTGGTACGAACGCGGCGATGACCCGCAGATGGCGCTGAATATCCTCAAGGCCATGCGCGAGCAGAGCCGCGACGCGAACTTCCGCGCCCTGCTGCAGGCGCGTATGGCGCGCCTCGAAGGCTTGCAAGCGCTGCGCGTGGCGGCTGCCGCCTATCGTGCCGAACATGGCGCGCCGCCTTCCCGGCTGGAAGAGCTGCTTGGCTATGGCGGCTTGCCAGCCTTGCCGCAGGATCCATTGCAATTGGGCTATGCCCTGTCTGACGATGGCCAGCCGGTGTTGGTCGATCACAAGCGTTAACGGGATACCAATGAAACTGATCGAAGTGCAGGGCCTGCATAAGGCCTTCAAACTGAAAGGGCGCCGGATCAAGGCGCTGGATGATGTCAGCTTTGCCGTTGAAGTCGGCCAGTCGGTGGGCTTTATCGGCCAGAACGGCGCCGGCAAGAGCACCAGTATCAAGATCCTGTTCGGCGCCCTGCGCGCCGATGCCGGTCAGGCCCTGTTGATGGGGCGCCCGGCGGAGGATCCGTTGTCGCGCCGGGGTGTCGGCTATGTGCCGGAAAACCCCTATCTGTACGAGCAGCTCACCCCGCGCGAGGTGGTGAGCAGCGGCCTACGCCTGCACGGTATCAAGGGTGAGGAAAACCACAAACGCACCGAGCGCTGGCTGGACAAGCTGGACATCGCCTATGCCGCCGACAAGCGCATCCGCAACCTGTCCAAGGGCATGACCCAGCGCACCGCCCTGGCCCATGCCTTCGCCATCCAGCCGCAGTTGCTGATTCTCGATGAACCGATGTCCGGCCTCGACCCGGTGGGGCGACGCCAGGTCGCCGACCTGATGCAAGAGTTCCGCGTGGCGGGTGGCACCCTGTTTTTCTCCTCGCACATCCTGCATGACGTCGAGCGCCTGGCCGACCATTTCGTGATGATCCATCGCGGGCAAGTCCGTGCCCAGCAAAGCGTCACCGAGTTGCTGGCCAGTCAAGGCGACATGGTCCTGCGTTACCTGGGCCGCGCCGGCCTGGATGGTTTCGATCGCGATGCCGGCGAAGTCTGGAAAGGCCAGCTGCCGCGCAGTCAGATAGCCGCCGCCCTGGCGGCCGTCGAAGCCATGGGTGGCGTGCTGCTCAATGTTCACCCGCAGAATTCCCTCGAAGAGTTGTTCGACGCGGTTGTGGGCGCGCCGGCTCAGCCTTGAGTTAGCCGGCACGGTGCATATTTCCGGCTTGGATGGCCTGCGCGTCCGGCCATTGTGCAGGTCATGCTATTTCACGCCCAGGGAGCTGGCCTGCTCGGGGCGTGGATTTGTGCTTCGTGCTCAGGGGTTCTTCTGTCGGGGCTCTTGTGGCTATCGGCGCGGCACAAAGCTGGCGGGTTGTCGCTTTGCTCCGAGCGGATCGCCGCCTGAGTTACCAGCTAGCGGAAGGTTGCCCTGGCAGGGGCTGGGTTACAGGCTCAGGCGCATCGACAAATCCACTGCTTTGACATCCTTGGTCAGGGCACCGATCGAGATGTAGTCGACGCCGGTCTCGGCGATGGTGCGCAGGCTGCTCTCGTTGATGCCGCCCGAGGCTTCCAGCTTGGCGCGGCCCTGGGTGAGGGCGACGGCCTGGCGCATGTCGTCCAGTGAGAGTTCATCGAGCATGACGATGTCGGCGCCGGCGTCTAGGGCTTGTTGCAGTTCTTCCAGGCTTTCCACTTCGACTTCCACCGGTTTGCCGGGGGCGATCTTGTGCGCGGCTTGCACGGCTTCGACGATGCCGCCGCAGGCCGCGATGTGGTTTTCCTTGATCAGGAAGGCGTCGAACAGGCCGATGCGGTGGTTGTGGCAGCCGCCGCAGGTGACGGCGTATTTCTGCGCCAGGCGCAGGCCGGGCAGGGTCTTGCGGGTGTCGAGCAGTTTGACCGCGGTGCCTTGTACCAGGTCGGCATAGTGCTGGCAGCGGGTGGCGACGGCGGACAGGGTCTGCAGGAAATTCAGGGCGCTACGCTCGCCGCTGAGCAGGGCGCGGGCCGGGCCTTCGAGGTGGAACAGGGCCTGGTTGGGGCTGACGCGCTCGCCGTCGCGTACCTGCCAGTGCACGGCGACGCGCGGATCGAGCCGGCGAAACACCGCGTCGACCCAGGCGGTGCCGCAGATCACGGCGGCTTCGCGGGTGATGATGGTAGCGTGAGCCAGGCGCTCGGCCGGGATCAGCTGGGCGGTTATATCGCCGCTGCCTATATCCTCGGTCAGCGCGCGACGCACATTGGCCTCGATTTCGGCAGTCAGGTCGGCGAGGGTCAGGTTCGGCATGATGGGCTCCACAGTCAGGGTCGGGCGATTATAGGGATTGCCGCAGGCGGCTGCAGCGAGATTGCGGATTGTGGGTGCTCGACGGCTTGTCACGAGTGACCTGGCGCGAGTGCGCGGCTAGGCGGCACGGCGTGGGCTGATTATCTGTCTGGATGCCTGCGTCAGTCGGCGCTGCCCGTGGTTGCTGGGCTGGTGTAGTGGATCTGTGATCTGCGTCATATCTGCAGGAAAAGTCTGCTTGGGATGTATCCGGAATACCTATAATCGGATTAGCTTGATGATTGTTGACGCCATAACCTTGACGCTAGGGACGATGCTCGGTTGGTTGCTGTGCAGATCGATTTGCCCAGGAGGGGGCAATCTGCAGGAGAGTCGCAATGAAGACTGATGCGAATGTGGTGCACCTGAACCCGGTGGCCGCGGAGCAATCGCCCACTTCACCGGTAGGAAGACTGCCCGTGGCGCTCATTCACCTACGCGACAAGGCTGCGCAGCAGCTCAAAGACGCCCTGCAAACCCTGTTCGACAATGCCGACGATACGCTGTTCGAGATGGCGGATCGGGCGGCGAGCAATGGCGAGCAGAATGCCTTCTTCGAAGCCATGCGCGATCTGCGTTTGAAGCGCAAGAGTATCGAGCGCGGCTTCCTGCAAGAGGTCTTCGAGCCTTTTGCCACCTTCAATCAATACGAGGTCGGCCGGGCGCCGCTGGGCGCAGTCTCGTTCGACAGTCTGGCGTTGGTTCAGCACGACGAGCTGGAAGTGTCCGTGGCGCTGGAGGCCATGATCGCCAAGGTCATGAGCCGCGACAGCATGGCGGTCAGGCACCTGACCACGCGCCTGAATGCCCTGATCAGCAAGAAACTCGACGACAAGTCCAATCCGCTCGGCCCCGCTGCGCTCTGCTCGGCCTTTCTCGAGGCGTGCAGCAGTTTGGGGGTGGAGATCAAGGTCAAGCTGATCATCCTCAAACTGTTTGAAAAGTATGTGCTGGCCGACCTCGATCAGCTCTATGCCGAGGCCAATCAGCTGCTGGTGGCTGCGGGTGTGTTGCCGGAACTGAAGTCGGCGCCGGTGCGGCGCAACCCGGATCGCTCCCCGGCGGCGCACGACCCCGCGCAGCAGGCCGGCGCCGCTGCTGGCGAGCAGGCCGGCGACAGCGTGCAGGAAGTGTTCGTGGCGCTGCAGGAGCTGCTGGCGCAGGTGCGCGGCCGTGCCATGCCGCGCCGCGAGACGCCGGCCGATGCATCGCCGATCACCAGCCGCGATCTGCTGCGCCTGCTCTCCCATATGCAGCAGCATGCGCCGGCTCCGGTCGGCGATCAGTTCGATCTGCGCGAGCAGCTCGAACAACTGCTCAGCAGTGCCAGCGCCAGAAGCGGCAAGGCGCGGATGGTCGGCGAGGTCGATGAGGACGTTATCAATCTGGTGTCGATGCTGTTCGAATTCATCCTCGATGACCGCACTCTGCCGGATTCGCTGAAAGCGCTGATCGCCCGCCTGCAGATTCCGATGCTCAAGGTCGCGGTGCTGGACAAGACCTTCTTCAGTCGTGGCAGTCATCCGGCCCGGCGCCTGCTCAATGAAATCGCTTCGGCTGCTCTGGGCTGGGGTGAACAGGACGACACGCAGCGCGGCAGCCTCTATCAGAAAATCGAGCAAGTGGTGCAGCGCTTGCTCAACGACTTTGTCGATGATCCGCAGATCTTTGCCGAACTGCTGGCCGACTTTCTCGCTTTCACCGGCAATGAGCGGCGGCGTAGCGAGCTGCTGGAACAGCGTACTCGCGACGCGGAAGAGGGCAGCGCCAAGGCCGAGCTGGCTCGGCGGCAGGTCGAGTTGGCGCTGAATGAGCGCTTGCTCGGCAAGCGCCTGCCCGAGGTGGTGGTGCGCCTGCTGCAGGAGGCCTGGAGCAAGGTGCTGCTGCTGACCTGCCTCAAGCACGGCGTGGACTCGCCCGAGTGGCGGGCAGCGTTGGCGACCATGGACGATCTGGTCTGGAGTGCACAGCCCCACGAGGACCCGGAGGCGCGTCTGCATCTGCTGCAGCTGGTCCCGGGGCTGCTCAAGGCGTTGCGCGAAGGCATGGCCAGCGCGGCGTTCGATCCGTTCTCCACCGGCGAGTTCTTCAGTCAGCTGGAGATTCTGCATGTGCAGGCTTTCCAGCGGTTCAAGCGAGTGATGCCGGCGGCCGAGCAGGATCGGACCGAAGAGCCGGCAGAGCTCGTCAGCGACGCTCCTGAGGCTGCGGGTGAGCCGGCCACGCTGGAACTGTCGCCAGCGGCAGCGCTGGAGGTGCCAGCGATGATCGAGGTGGTCGAGGAAATCGTCCTGCTGGCCCCCGGGCAGATCGGTGTGAGTGCGCCCGAAATCTGCCTGGCCGATGACGACGAAGCCCTGCTGCGGGTTGATAGCTTGCGGGTCGGCAGCTGGGTCGAGTTTCAGGAAGACGCGGAGCACAAGCTGCGCTGCAAGCTGGCCGCGGTGATCAAGCCGACCGGCAAGTACATCTTCGTCAACCGCACCGGCATGAAGATACTGGAAAAAACCCGCATGGGCCTGGCGATCGAGTTCCGCCGCAATGCCATCCGCCTGCTCGACGATGCGCTGCTGTTCGATCGGGCGCTGGAATCGGTAATCGGCAACCTGCGCAAGCTCAAGGGCGCCTGAAAACCCTCGGTTGCTCTGGCCCTGGCGCCGGGGGCGGTTTGCCACGTCCCTTGGGGCAGCGCCCAGCGCTAGGTGGCTGTGGCTGCGCTCCATGTGAATCGCCGCCCGCACCGCCCTGCGGATCCATGGGCGGATTGGTGGATTTAGAGCTATCCACAACCTGTCGGGAGTCACTCGCCGCAGGCAGTGCACTGCTAGTTGTTCGGCGCTGCACAAATTTTGGCGGGCTGTCGCTGCGCTCCGAGGCCGCCCTACGATGGATGGCGGCTGGCTGAGTTTGGAGCAATCTCCAGTCTGTAGGGTGTCACTCGCCGTAGGCAGTGCACCATTGGTCGCTCGGCGCGGCACAACAGCTGGTGGGCTGTCGCTGCGCTTCAAACGGATCGCCGGCCACACCGGCCTACGCCCGAATCGCCGTCTGGCCGCTCTTGCAAGGTAATCACCGCCTTACGAGGCTGCGGCGCTCAGGCAACGTGCATCCGCCATGACCAGTGCTTGGCCCTGCTGCCCGCCTGCTCTAGAGTGGAGGCTCGTTCAAGGAGCCTTTATGCAGCTGGATTCTCGCAGTGGTTGGTGCCAAGGGGTGCACCACTGTCCGTCGCCCAATTTCAATGAGCGCCCGCAGGGTGAGGTTTCCCTGTTGGTGATCCATAACATCAGCCTGCCACCAGGGCAGTTCGCTACCGGCAAGGTGCAGGAATTTTTCCAGAATCGCCTGATCGTCGATGAGCATCCATACTTTGCCGAGATAGCGGCGTTGCGCGTGTCGGCGCATTTCCTGATCGAGCGCGACGGCGCCATCACCCAGTTCGTCTCGTGCAACGAGCGCGCCTGGCATGCCGGGCAGTCGTGTTTCGCCGGGCGGGAGAACTGCAACGACTATTCTCTGGGGATCGAGCTGGAAGGCACCGATGAGCGACCCTTCACCGATGCGCAATATGCCGCATTGGTTGGCCTGACGGTCGAGTTGCAAAGGGTGTATCCGGCGCTCAACCTGGCGCGTATCTGCGGGCACAGCGACATCGCCCCGACCCGCAAGACTGACCCCGGTCCGGCGTTCGATTGGCCACGCCTGCGCGCCGCACTGATGGATAGGAAGGAGAGATCATGAGTTTTCTGGTGTTGTTGCTGGTGCTGTGGGTGGAGAAATTCTCGGCCTGGCGCAACAAGATTCAGCAGGACGGGCCCTGGTTGCGACTGTTGGCCTGGTCGGAACGACAAGCGGATTTTATCGAGAGCCCATGGTTGGCGGTCGTGGTGTTGGTGGTTCTGCCGCTGGTGGCGCTGGGGCTGGTGCTGATGCTGCTCGAGCCGCTGGCCTATGGATGGTTGGCGTTGCCGGTGCACCTGCTGGTGCTGATCTATAGCCTTGGGCGTGGCGATTTGCAGGCGGCGCTCGGGCCGTTTCGCGACAGCTGGCGGCGCGGCGACAGTGAGGCGGCCTATCTGGTCGCCCGGCGTGACCTGGCCCTGGAGGCCGACGAAGAGGGCGTGCTGCTGCAGCAGGTGCAGGGCCATCTGGTGTGGCAGGCCTATCAGAGTTTCTTTGCCGTGATCTTCTGGTACGCGCTGCTTGGCCCATTGGCGGCCTTGGCTTATCGGCTGCTGGCTCTGCTGGCCGAACATGCCGGGCAGGAAGTCTTGCGCGAGCGTGCCGTGCAGCTGCGGCATGCTTTCGACTGGATGCCCGTGCGGGCACTGGCGGCGAGTTTCGCCCTGGTCGGTCATTTCGTGGCGGTCAATCGGGCGTTGCTGCATGAATTGTTGAGCTGGGACATCAGTGCAGCCCAGCTGGTGATCGACGTTGGACGCGCGGCCTGCGAGACGCCGGAGCCGGTGATCGGCGAAGTCGGGGTGCGCAGCCTGGACAGCTTGTGGCAGCTGCTGGTGCGCGCCGCCGTGCTCTGGTACGTCGTATTCGCCCTGTGGGAGCTGCTCTACTGATTCCGCGCGGTCGCGGGCTTTTCTAGGCGCTGGCTGAGCGGAGCGACACCCATCGGCGCTCAGCCATCATCATCGGTCAAATCAATCCATCGACGCATACGCTTCGGCGCTCTCCGGGGCGTGGTTGCGCGGGCGGCAGATTTCCCGCAGTTCACCCAGAACGCTGTGTGGGCTGGCGTTGCGCTCAGCCTGCGCTGGCCGCGTCATTTGATGGGGCGCCGGTCGGCCAGCCCCGCCGGCGCATGCACCGCTCCTGCTGAGGATCAAGAGCAGAAGATAGTGGGTGCTTAACCTTAAGTTACAGAGTTTGCTGTCGATACCGGGTATACAAGCACACAGTGCTCGATCGAGCGGCCAGGGGGGCTCAGGCGGATCTGCCGGACTGGCTGCTGCGCATTGATCGGGACGCTTCAGGGCGGGCTGCAAGGGATGCAACCATCACCGCGGAAGCCTTTTCGCGGTCAACCTTGTAACGCTTCATAACAATAATGAGAACGGGAGACGTCTTGTGAAGACCGTGCTGTATCCGGCCATCGCGCTAATGAATCGCCTCAGCTTCGGCATGAAGTTCAGCTTGATCAGTGTCTTGTTCTTTCTGCCCATGCTGGTCACCAACTTCTATCTGGTACGCGACTCCTATCGTCAGTTCGTCAGTACCCAGGCGGCCCTGGAGAGTATCGACCTGCTCGGTCAGGGGCTGAATTTACGGCGCGACCTGGAAGACTTCTCCGACCTGGCGGAAATCAACGTGATGATCGGTCAGTCCGGTCAGGCCGGCGACCTCGAGAGTCGCATCACGCGCCTGCAAGGCTCCATCGCGGAGCGCCTGCGCGACTTGGCGCCGGTGGTGCACGAGGCCGAGCAGATCGACGAATTCACCGCCAAGCGCGATGAAATGGTTGCCGAGCTGGCCGCGGTACAGAGCGAGACGTCGCTGCAAGGCAAAGCGGCCATGGCCAAAAAGCTATTGGGCCAGTCGCAGGTCTTTATCAAGCTGATCGCCGCTCAGGCCGGACTCAGCCAGGATCGTCAGCGCGAAGTGCGGCAGATGACCGAGCTGATCGTCGGCATCACGCCACGGGTTGTCTCCGCATTGGGTGAAGGCCGGACGATGGGTGCTGCTTCCCTGGGGCAGGGCTTTCTCAATTCGGGCACCAGTACCAAGTTCGATGATTTGCTGCTGGAGCTGGAAAAACTCCACGCCGAATATGGCTTGAACCTGCAGGAGGCCTTGAGCAGCAGCCCGGCTGCGCGCGCGGCACTGGAAGCCCTGGCCACGGCCAGCCAGGCGACCCTGAAGACCAGCGCTGTGCTGTTCGAAGACCAGGTGGTGATTGCCGATACCCTGGATACGCCCTGGACGCAGTTCTATGAGCAAGTCGACGCGGCCATGGGCAAGACCTATGAGCTGAACGAGGCGGTGCTGGCTTTCCTCGATCAGCAACTGCAGGAGCGGCTGCAGGAAAACCGTGGGCAGATGGTCCTGTTGGTTGCGGCGCTGGTGGTGGTGTTCCTGCTGATCGGCTACCTCTATGGCGCCTTCTATGTGTCGACCCGCAGCACCTTGAAGAGCCTCGGCGAGGTCATGAACAAGGTCGCGGCCGGCGATATGACGGTCAGCTTCACCGCGCAGAGCAAGGATGAGCTGGGCGAGCTGGGGCAGGTATTCAACGAGACCGTGCGCAAGATCCATGACCTGATCGAGCGGGTTGGCCAGACCGTGGGCGAGGTCGAGCGTCAGGCCGACAGCGTGGAGCTGGTCTCGGGTGAGAGCAACCAGGCGGTCGCTGGGCAACGCAGCCAGATCGAGCAGGTGGCGACGGCGATGAACCAGATGTCCGCCACCGCCCAGGAGGTCGCGCGTAGCGCCGCTGCGGCGGTCGACAGCGCGCAGAGCGTGAACAACGAAACCGTCAGCGGCCGCGCCTTGGTCGAGTCCCAGGTCGGCAGCATTCAGCGCCTGTCCAGTGAGATCGACCAGTCGGTGGCGGTGATCAACCAATTGGCCAGCGACAGTGCCTCGATCAGCCAGGTGCTGGACGTGATCAAGGGCATCGCCGAACAAACCAACCTGCTGGCCCTCAACGCGGCTATTGAGGCGGCGCGGGCTGGCGAACAGGGCCGCGGTTTCGCCGTGGTCGCCGATGAAGTGCGCAACCTGGCCAAGCGCACCCAGCAGTCCACCGAGCAGATCGAGAACATGATCGACAAGCTGCAGGGCGGCGTCGGGGCGGCGGTCAAGGCCATGGGCGCCAGCCATCAGATGGCCAGTGGCACGGTCAGCGAGTCGGGCAAGGTGCAACAGGCGCTGGAGAACATCCTCGGCGCGGTGGGCATGATCGTCGATCAGAGCCAGCAGATCGCCGCGGCCGCCGAGCAGCAGACGGCGGTGGCGCACGATATCGACCAGAATATCGTCGAGATCAACCGCGCCGGCGAACGTACCGCCGCAGGCGCCAGCCAGACCGAGTCGGCCAGCCGCGAGTTGTCCGTACTGGTATCACGCCTGAAGCAACTGATCGGCGCGTTCCGCGTCTGAGGCTTGTTGCACAACCGACAAGGCCCGCCAATTGGCGGGCCTTGTCGTTTACGCCCGCTGCGCAGAACGGACTGGCGGCGCTCCGTTTGGGGGTGGGCAGCCGGGTCGCCGTCCGCTCGGAGCGCAGCGACAGCCAGCCAGCTTTTATGTCGCACCGAGCGGCCAATGGTGCACTGCCTGCGGCGAGTGACACCCTACGGATCGCTAATCATCCCGGATCGGGCGGATTGCTCCGAGACGGTAGGGCGGCTTCGGAGCGCAGCGACAACCCGCCAGCTTTTATGCCGCACCGAGCGGCCAATGGTGCACTGCCTGCGGCGAGTGACACCCTACGGATCGCTAACCATCCCGGATCGGGCGGATTGCTCCGAGACGGTAGGGCGGCTTCGGAGCGCAGCGACAACCCGCCAGTTTTTATGCCCAACCGAACAACTCCGCGGCATTGCGGCTGCTGGCTTCGGCCAGTTGCTCCGGCTCGATATTCATCAGTCGCGCCAGCTCGGCGCAGATTTCCGGTAGGTATTCCGGGCTGTTGCGCTGGTGCGGGTGCATGGCCGGGGCCATGTCCGGGGCGTCGGTTTCCAGCACCACGGCCTCCAGTGGCAGGCGCGCCAGGGTCTGCTGCAGACGCTTGGCCTGGGGCCAGGTCGGCGCGCCGCCTAGGCCCAGTTTGAAGCCCAGCTTGAGGTATTCGCGGGCTTCTTCAAAGCTGCCGGCGAAGGCGTGGATGATGCCGCCGCGTGGCGGCCTGAGGCGTTTCAGGGTGGCGATGGTGACGGCGTGGGCGCGGCGCACGTGCAGCAGGGCCGGCAGCTCGAACTCCAGGGCCAGGTGCAGTTGTGCCTCGAACAGCGTCTGTTGGCGTTCGCGGTCGAGCTGTTCGAGAAAGTAATCCAGGCCGAACTCGCCCAGCGCACAGAGTTGCCGGTGGCCGGCCAGGCGCTGCAGCCAGTCGCGCAATTCGCGCAGGTGTTCGGGGCGGTGGTGGTCGAGGAACACCGGGTGCAGGCCGAAGGCGGCATACAGGCCGGTATCGCCCTGCACCAGGTCCCACAGCCGCTGCCAGTTGCCCTGGTGTACGCCGAGCACCACCAGGCGCTCTACACCCTGGGCGCGGCAGCGCGCGAGCAGCTCGGCGCGGTCGGCGTCGAAGTCGGGGAAGTCGAGGTGGGTGTGGGTGTCGATCAGGCGCATGGACAAAGCATCGGCGATTTGCCGGCGCTGCGCCAGTCGGCATGCCGCCTGGTCAATCTGGGCGCGGCTTCAATCGCTAAGGATACGGCGGGCACTCGGTTGCTACAGCGCGCGGCGGATCTTGAGAATCCGCGGGATGGCTTCGATACCGGGTTGGTAGTCGTTGTGCTCGATGGCGCGCAGGGCCAGGTCGAGGACGCGCTCGGCGATCTGCGCGTGTTGCTGGACTATGGCGTTGACCCGCAGCGGCAGGAAATCCAGCAACTGGGTGTCGCCGAAGGTGGCCAGGCGCAGACCCTCGACGCCCGGCCCCGACTGTTCCTGCAAGGCATCGAAGACCCCTTCGAGCAGGACGTAGGCGGTGGTGATCAGCGCATCCGGCAGGTCGGCGGGGTTGTCCAGCAGGGCGCGCATCTGCCGGTAACCACAGGCGCGGTTGAATTGTTCGGCGTGGCTGACGCTGACGGTGCCGGCGAAACCACTCAGGGCCTGACGAAAGCCGCGTTCGCGGGCCTGGCTGATCGGCAGCTCCGGGCGCGCGCCGATCAGGGCGATATGCCGCGGCGGCGGGCTGAGCAGGCTGGACGTGAGCAGGGCGCCGGCCTGCTGGTCGTCGCTGACCACCGAGCAGATGTGCGCGGGATCGAGGGCGCGGTCGACGGCGATCACCGGCACGCCGGCCGCGAGCAGGTGCCGGTAGGCCGGCTCGTCCTGCGGCAGGCAGCTGGCGACGATCAGCGCGTCGCAGCGGCGCGAGCGGAACAGTTCGAGCACCTGGCGTTCGCTGTCCGGGTCGTCATCGGAGCTGGCGATCAGCAACTGATAGCCGGCGGCGCGGGCGCGCTGTTCGAGCAGCTTGGCCAGGCGCGCGTAACTGGGGTTCTCCAGGTCCGGCAGGATGAAGCCCAGGCAGCGGCTCTGCCCGCGGCGCAGGCCGGCGGCTTGCTGGTCGGGGCGGTAGCCGTGGCGCTCGACCACTTCCAGTACCCGCGCCACGGTGGCGGCGCTGATCCGCCGTTTGTCGGCCTGACCGTTGATCACGTAACTGGCGGTGGTCACGGAAACCTGGGCCAGGCGGGCGATGTCGCTGAGTTTCAAAGTGGAGTCCTGGGTGGGATGACGGCCGGGCTTCAAGGATCGCCGATTATCAGGTAACGTGCCAGCCATTAGGTGAAACGATTCAGCAAGTCGCCAGAGTGACTATTCTGTGCGAATAGTCGGGTCTTCACCCTAGCGCCGCCGTCAGTTGCCAGAGGATATCTTCGATGCTCGAGTTGAATGTCACGCAGATCCAGATGGGCCGCAGTGCCGCGGATAAACCGGCGGCGCTGGCGCTGCTGGCCGATCGCCTGGTGCACGATGATTTGGTCGCCCCCGGCTATCTGGCCGGCATGCAGGCGCGCGAAGCGCAGGGTTCGACCTACCTGGGCCAGGGCATCGCGATTCCCCATGGCACCCCGGAAACCCGCGATCAGGTGCATTGCACCGGCGTGCGCCTGATCCAGTTCCCCGAGGGGGTGGACTGGGGCAATGGGCAGATGGTCTACCTGGCGATTGCCATCGCTGCCCGCTCGGATGAGCACCTGCGCCTGCTGCAACTGCTGACCCGCGCCTTGGGCGAAGGCGATCTCGCCCCGGCGTTGCGCGAGGCGCAAGCGCCCGAGGCGATAGTCGCGCTGCTGCAGGGCGCACCGCAGGAACTGGCGCTGGACAGCCAGCTGATCGGCCTGGGCGTGGCGGTCGAGGATTTCGACGAGTTGCTCTGGCAGGGCGCGCGGTTGCTGAAGAAGGCCGGTTGCGCCGAGTCGGGCTTCGCCAACAGCCTGGCCCAGGGCCAGCCGCTGCCGCTGGGCAACGGCCTGTGGTGGCTGCACAGCGATCAGGCGGTGCTCAGTCCGGGCCTGGCGTTCGTCACCCCAGCGCAGCCGCTCGACTATCGGGGCCAACCACTGACCGGCCTGTTCTGCCTGGCCAGCCTCGGCGAGGCCCATCGGCAATTGCTCGAGCGCCTGTGCGATTTGCTGATTGAGGGCCGCGCCGCAGCCTTCAGCCAGGCGACTAGCAGCCGCAGCGTGCTCGAGGCCCTGGGCGGCGAAGTGCCGGCCGACTGGCCGATGCGCGCCGTGGTCCTGGCCAATAGCCATGGCTTGCATGCCCGCCCGGCCAAGGTCCTGAGCGAAATCGCCCTGGCCTTCGCCGGCGAGGTGCGGGTGCGCCTGGCCGGCGAGGCGGGACCCGGGGTCTCGGTCAAGAGCCTGAGCAAGCTGCTGGCGCTCGGCGCGCGGCGCGGTCAGGCACTGCAGTTCAGCGCCGAACCGGCGATCGCCGGCGAAGTCCTGCCGGCCTTGGAAGCCGCCGTGCTGGCCGGTCTCGGCGAAAGCATCGAACCCTTGCCGCTGGCCGAGACAGGCTTGTCGGCCGGCGCCGCGGCAACTGTCAGCGCGGCGGCCAAGGCCCAGGCACCGGCTGCCGGCGCGCGTCTGCAGGCAGTGGCCGCGGCGCCGGGTATCGCCATCGGCCCGGCGCTGGTGCGGGTGCCACCGCTGCTCGATTACCCGCAGCAAGGCCAGGGCGCGACCCTGGAGCAGCAGCGTTTGAGCGCGGCGCTGGAGCAGGTCGGTGCCGACATTCAGCGCCTGGTCGAGGCCACGAGCGAGGCCAATATTCGCGAGATCTTCATCACCCACCAGGCGATGCTGCGTGACCCGGCCCTGGCCGAGGACGTCACGGCGCGCCTGGGCGAGGGGCTCAGTGCCGAGGCGGCCTGGGCGGGCGAGATCGAGGTGGCGGCGAGCCAGCAGGAAGCCTTGCATGATGCGCTGCTGGCCGAACGTGCCGCCGATCTGCGCGACATTGGTCGCCGCGTGCTGGCTCGGCTGTGTGGCGTCGAGGCGCCGCACGAGCCGGACGAACCCTACATTCTGGTGATGGACGAAGTGGCGCCTTCGGATGTCGCCAGCCTCGATCGACAGCGCGTCGCCGGCATCCTCACCGCGCGCGGCGGGGCCACCGCACACAGCGCGATCATCGCCCGCACGCTGGGCATCCCGGCGGTGGTGGGTGCCGGCGAGGCGGTCTTGGCATTGGCCCAGGGCACCGTGCTGTTGCTCGATGGCGATCACGGCCTGGTCCGCGTGGCACCCGATCAGCCGACCCTGGCGCAGGCGTTGCGCCAGCGCGAGGCCAGCGAAGCCCGTCGCGAACGCGCCCATGCCGAACGCATGCAGCCGGCGGTGACCCGTGACGGCCATCGCCTGGAAGTGGCGGCCAATATCGGCGCCAGCGGAGACACCGCCGCGGCGGTCGAACTGGGCGGCGAGGCGGTGGGTCTGCTGCGCACCGAGCTGGTGTTCATGGATCACCCCCAGGCGCCGAACCAGGCGACCCAGGAGGCCGAATACCGGCGCGTGCTCGATGCCCTCGACGGCCGGCCGCTGGTGGTGCGCACCCTGGATGTCGGCGGCGACAAGCCGCTGCCGTACTGGCCGATGCCGGCGGAGGCGAATCCGTTCCTTGGTGTGCGCGGCATCCGCCTCAGCCTGCAGCGCCCGGAGATCCTGGAAACCCAGTTGCGCGCCTTGCTCGCCGCCGCCGAGGGCCGGCCGCTGCGGATCATGTTCCCGATGGTCTGCGGCGTCGAGGAGTGGCGCAGCGCGCGGGATATGGCGCTGCGCCTGCGCGAAGAGATTCCGCTGGCCGATCTGCAGCTGGGGATCATGGTCGAGGTGCCCTCGGCGGCGCTGCTGGCGCCGGTGCTGGCGTGCGAGGTGGACTTCTTCAGCATCGGCACCAACGACCTGACCCAGTACACCCTGGCCATCGACCGCGACCACCCGACCCTGTCGGCCCAGGCCGATGGCCTGCATCCGGCGGTGCTGCGCCTGATCGGCATGACCGTCGAGGCCGCCCACGCCCAGGGCAAGTGGGTCGGGGTGTGCGGCGAACTGGCCTGCGACATGCTCGCGGTGCCCCTGCTGGTCGGCCTGGGGGTGGACGAGTTGAGCGTCTCGCCGCGCAGCATCGCCCTGGTCAAGGCGCGGGTGCGCGAGCTGGACTTCAGTCAGAGCCAGCTGCTGGCCCGCCAGGCCCTCGGCCTGGACAGCGCCGCGGCAGTGCGCGCCCTGGTCGAGGAGATCGGCTGATGGCGCGCATTCTCAGCCTGACCCTGAACCCGGCGCTGGACCTGACCGTGTCGCTCGATACCTTGCAGGTCGGCGCGGTCAATCGCAGCCTGGGGCTGCACAGCCACGCCGCCGGCAAGGGTCTGAACGTGGCCCAGGTGCTCGCCGATCTGGGCCACAAGGTCACGGTCAGCGGGTTTCTTGGGCAGGCCAACGCCGCGCCCTTCGAGGCGCTGTTCGCCCGCCGTGGGTTCGTCGACGCCTGCGTCCGCGTGCCCGGCGAAACCCGCAGCAATATCAAACTGGCCGAGCGCGGCGGGCGGATCACCGACCTCAATGGTCCGGGGCCGCAGGTCGGGGCGGTGCACCAGGCCGAGCTGCTCGAGGCGCTGGAGCAGATCGTGGCGGGTCACGATGCCATCGTGGTCGCCGGCAGCCTGCCGCAGGGCGTCAGCCCCGAGTGGTTCGCCGCGCTGTTGCGCCGGCTGCAGGCATTCGGCCTGCCGCTGGCGCTGGACAGCAGTGGCGCCGCATTGCGCGCCGGGCTTGGCGTGGCGCCCTGGTTGATCAAGCCCAACGAGGAGGAACTGGCCGAGGCCTGCGCTTTGCCGGTGTCCTCGGCGGCCGAGTTGCGCGCCGCGGCGCTGCGCCTGCGTGCCTCGGGCGTGGAGCATGTGCTGCTGTCGCGCGGCGCCGAGGGCGTCTACTGGTTCGGCCCGGACATTGCGCTGCAGGCACGGCCGCCGCGGGTCGAGGTGGTCAGTACGGTGGGCGCCGGCGACTCGCTGCTGGCCGCCACGCTGCACGGCCTGCTGAGTGGCTGGCCGGCAGAGCGCACGTTGCGTCTGGCCACCGCGATCGCCGCCCAGGCAGTCACCCAGCTCGGTTTCGGTATACACGACAGGGAACAACTGGCACGCCTGGAAGCGGGCGTGGCTGTCGCGTCCCTGGATTAAAACAATAATGAGGTCATTGCCATGAATCTGCTGATTGTCACCGCCTGCCCCAATGGCATGGTCACCAGCGTGCTCTGCTCGCGTTTACTGCAAGCCGCCGCCCAACGTCTGGGCTGGACGAGCCGGGTCGAGGTGCATGACCCCAAGGCGATAGGTTCGCCGCTGAGCGACGCCGACATCGCCGCCGCCGAGCTGGTGGTGGTGGTCAAGACCGGCGACCTGTCGCTGCAACGCTTCGTCGGCAAACGCCTGGTGCAATCCACCCCGGCCGAAGCGCTGGTCGATCCGCAGCAGTTCCTGCGCGCCGCCGCCGAACACGCCGAGGTCCTGCAGCAGGATGCGCCGGCGCTCGCCGAGACGACTGCGCGGCCACGCCTGGTCGCGGTGACCGCCTGCCCGACCGGGGTGGCGCACACCTTCATGGCCGCCGAGGCCCTGCAGCAGGCCGCCGAGCAGCTCGGCTACCAGCTGCAGGTGGAAACCCGCGGTTCGGTGGGCGCGCGCAATGTGCTGGATGACGCCGCCATCGCCGCCGCCGACGTGGTGCTGCTGGCCACCGATATCGAGGTGGACACCGCGCGCTTTGCCGGCAAGAAGGTGTTTCGCTGCGGCACCGGGGTGGCCCTCAAGCAGCCCCGGCAGACCCTCGAGCGCGCCCTGGTCGAGGCCCAGCCGCTGGCCGCTGGCGACCAGGGCGAGGCCGCGCAGTCTGGGCCCGCCGCTCAGGGCGGGGCCTACAAGCACCTGCTCACCGGGGTGTCCTTCATGTTGCCGATGGTGGTGGCCGGCGGCCTGATGATCGCCCTGTCGTTCGTCTTCGGCATCGAGGCGTTCAAGCAGGAGGGCAGCCTGGCCGCCGCGCTGATGCAGATTGGCGGCGACGCCGCGTTCAAATTGATGGTGCCGGTGCTGGCCGGCTATATCGCCTATTCGATCGCCGACCGTCCCGGCCTGGCGCCGGGGATGATCGGCGGCCTGCTCGCCAGCTCGCTGGGTGCGGGTTTCATCGGCGGCATCATCGCCGGCTTCCTCGCCGGTTATGCGGCCAAGGCCATCGCCCGCTGGGTGCAGTTGCCGGCCAGCGTCGAGGCGCTGAAACCGATCCTGATCATCCCGCTGCTGGCCAGCCTGTTCACTGGCCTGGTGATGATCTACGTGGTCGGTAAGCCGGTGGCGGGTATGCTGGTCGGCTTGACCAGCTTTCTCGACAGCATGGGCAGCACCAACGCCATCCTGCTTGGCCTGCTGCTCGGCGGCATGATGTGCGTCGACCTCGGTGGGCCGATCAACAAGGCCGCCTACGCCTTCTCCGTCGGCCTGCTGGCCTCGCAGAGCTACGCACCCATGGCCGCGGTGATGGCCGCCGGCATGGTGCCGCCACTCGGCATGGCCATCGCCACCCTGATTGCCCGGCACAAGTTCGCCCAGAGCGAGCGCGAAGCCGGCAAGGCCGCCGGGGTGCTGGGGCTGTGCTTCATCTCCGAAGGGGCGATCCCCTTCGCGGCCAAGGACCCGCTGCGAGTGATCCCGGCGAGCATCGCCGGCGGCGCCCTGACCGGTGCGCTGTCGATGTACTTCGGCTGCAAGCTGATGGCGCCGCACGGCGGTCTGTTCGTGCTGCTGATCCCCAATGCGATCAACCATGCGGTGCTCTATCTGCTGGCCATCGTCGCCGGCAGCCTGCTGACCGGGGTGGTGTATGCCTTGATCAAGCGGGGCGAGGCGCAGCCGCTGCTGGTCGGGGCCGCGGCCTGAGGGAAACAGCAGTCCCCAGGGCTGAACTAAGGCACCTCAGCCGTATCCACAGATAGCGTGGCCGGGCTGATGTTCGCTCGGCGTCGCGGTGCCATCGGACTCTACGCGCTGTTGCTGCTCGCCACGCTGGCCTGGGCCCTGTACGAGGTGCGCTTCGACTGGTGGCAGCTGGCGCCGCGTATCGACCTCTGGCGCATCCTCGGTCTCTGGTTGATCTTGCCGGTTATCAATCGCCATGTCGGTACTCGGGCTGCCATGCCAGACGCCGCCCTGGGGCTTTGTCAGCGCCGTCGATCTGCGCAGCATGCAACCGGTATGGATGCACAAGAACGGCACCAGCCGCGACAGTGCGCCGCTCGGCATCCCCTTTGCGGTGGGTACGCCGGGGCTGGGCGGACCCGTGGTAACGGCCGGAGGCGTTGCTTGCCTCAGCGGCACGCTGGACTACTACCTGCGGGCGTATGACCTGCAGAATGGCGAGCAACTGTGGAAAGCGCGGCTGCCGGCGGGCGGTCAGGCGACGCCCATGACCTATGTGTCGGCGAAGCCCGGCAAGCAGTACGTGGTGCAGATGGCCGGCGGGCATGGATCCTTCGGTACCAAGATCGGCGATTCGCTGATTGCCTGGACGCTCGCCGAGGAGTAGCCGGACGCGCGATGCATTCGCCAGCCGGCGGGCAAGACGATTGCGACCCCGGATCGGAGAGCTGTTTGGCTGCTGGTTTGCCGTCCGTGCGTTCGGCTGGCCGCGCCTCGGGCTAACCCAGCCTAGGTTTCTACTCCCGTTCGGCCATTGCTGCCATGGCCACTGAGGTGGCTGCGGTACGGGTCTCCACGCCGAGTTTCACGTAGACGTGCTCCAGGTGCTTGTTCACCGTGCGCGGACTAAGGCTGAGAATGTCGCCGATATCGCGGTTGGTCTTACCGCAAGCCACCCAGCTCAATACCTCCACTTCGCGTTCGGTCAGGGCAAAGCGCGTCGACAGGGTCGCATAGGCCGGCTCGTTGTTCAGGCTGATATCCCGTGGTGCGGCAGCCGTACGGGCGGATTGGAGGATCTGCGCGGTACGCAGGTGCGAGGCGACCCGTGCCAGCACTTCGTCGGTGTGGATAGGTTTGGTCACGTAGTCGATGCCGCCAGCGGCAAAACCTTCCACCACATGTTCACTGTCGGTCAGCGCGGTCATGAACAGTACCGGGATATCGGCTGTCTGCGCCTCGGCTTTGATCCGCCGGCAGGTTTCGAAGCCATCCAGGCCCGGCATCATCGCATCGAGCAGGATCAGGTCCGGGCGTCGGCGCTGAATGCGGTTGATGGCGCTGAGACCGTCGAGTGCCACCAGCACCATGTAGCCGGCATCGTCGAGGGCGTCGGAGAGCAGGGCCAGGTTGTCCGGGGTGTCGTCGACGATGAGAATCACGCCGTGGTCGGCGGCCGCTCGTTCAGCGGGTGATGTCAGCACGGTCATGGTCGGTCTCCTTGAGTTGGCGAGTGAGTTCGTCCAGCCGGAAACCTTTCGCCAGTGCCCGCAGTGGTGCGGTGAAACGGGCATAGTCGGACGACTGCTGGTCGATGGCATCCAGCTTGTCCTGCAGGCCGCGCACATAACCGAGTGCCGCCAGTTCGCGCAACGCCTCCAGGTCGCTGGACTTGGGCAGGCGCTGGGGGCCGGTGAGTGGTTCGGGAATGTCGTGGCGAGTGCGGTGCAACCAGGTCAGCTTGAGCTGTTTCTGGATGCGTTCGAGCAAGTGCGGGGTATGCACGGGCTTCGCCAGGTAATCGTTGCAGGTGGCGGCCACGCTGCGATCGCGGTCGTCGGCGAAGGCATTCGCCGAAATCACGATGATCGGCGCCTGCGACAGGGCATTGCGGCGGATCAAGCGGCTGGTTTCCCAGCCATCCATCTGCGGCATCGACAGGTCCATCAGAATCAGGTCCGGGTGCAGAAGTGCCACTTGGCGGATGGCTTCCTGGCCGCTGGCGGCTTGGGCGATATTGAAACCCAACGGTTCGAGCATGCCGGTCAGCACGCGCCGGTGTTCGATATGGTCATCAACCACCAGGATCAGCCGGCGCGGACCGTGGTAGCCGATAATGTCGTGTGCCACATGCACCACCGCCTGCGGCACGCGTACCTCGGAGAGGAACAGGCGCACCTGGAAGTTGGTGCCTTGGTCGGGCACGCTGCGCACCGATAGTTCGCCGCCCATCAGCGAGGTGAGCATGCGGGTGATGGTCAGGCCGAGGCCGACGCCGTTGTCTTGGCGCATCAGGTCGCCGCGTTCGAAGGGTTGGAAGATCCGCTCGATTTGCTCGGGGTCGATGCCGATGCCGGTATCGGCGATCTCGAAGTTGGCGGTCTCACGCAGGTAGCTGACATGCAGGCACACTTCGCCACTGTCGGTGAAGCGGACGGCATTGCCGAGCAGGTTAATCAGGATCTGCCGCACGCGCTTTTCGTCACCGCGCACCACCGCCGGCACGCGGCCCAGTACCTCCAGGCGAAAGCGCAGGCCTTTCTCCTCGGCCTGGGGAGCGAACATGCGCTGCAGGTCCTGGATAAATTCCGGGAAGGCAATTTCGCTGGGCTCCAGTCGCAGCTTGCCAGCCTCGATCTTGGCCACGTCGAGCAGGCCGTCGATCAGCGACAGCAGGTGCGAGCCGTTGCGCAGTATGGTCGCCAGGGCATCCTGATGGCGCTCGGGCAGGGCGTCGTCACGTTGCAGGATCTGGGTATAGCCCATGATGCTGTTGAGCGGGGTGCGCAACTCGTGGGACAAGCCGGTGACATAGCGGCTCTTCGCCGCATTGGCCGCCTCGCTGGCCTCCTTGGCCTTTTGCAGCTCCTCGTCGGTGCGCCGGTGCGCCTCGATTTCCTGCATCAACAGCACGGTCTGTCGATCCGACTCTTGCTGCGCCACGCTGCGGCTTTCTCGGGTCAGTACCACCCACCAGGCGAGGATTGCGGCGAACAGCGAGAGGGTCAGAAAGGCTTTGAGAAAGGCTGGATAGAGGCTCTTCTGCAATTCCGGAAAATGCGGCAGCAGACCATGAGACACCTGCCCATAAATCATCGTCAGGGAGCCAAACAGCAGCAATACCAACAGCGCCAGTAAACCCAGGTACTGAGCCAGACGGCTATGCAGGTGTGGGATGCAGCGCTTGGGCAGCAGCCAGCGGGCGAAGTTATCCAGTTGTTCGCTGAGACGTGCCTGGGGCTTGCAGGCGTCGCCGCAGCGCGCGTCCAGCGAGCAGCACAGTGAGCAGATCGGCGTACTGTAGGCTGGGCAGAAGGCCATGTCGGCGCGCTCGAAGGCATTACTGCACAAACCGCATTCCAGGGTTTGCTGGGTGCTGACGGGAAACAGCAGCTGTAGCTGCGGCTCGCTGGTGCGCGCAATGTAGTAGCGACCCTTGGTCAGCCAGGCAATTAGCGGCGCGACGATAAAGGCCGAGATCAGCGCCACCATCGGCGAGGCGGCCTGGGCCAGTTCACCAAACCACCCGCAGTAGGCGAGGATCGACAACAGTGAGGCGCAGAGCATGGCGCCGACCCCGACCGGGTTGATGTCGTACAGGTGGGCGCGTTTGAACTCGATATGCTTGGGCGACAGGCCCAGCGGCTTATTGATCACCAGGTCGGCGACCAGCGCGCCGATCCAGGCGATGGCGATATTGGCGTACAGGCCGAGTACCTGCTGGATTGCATCGAATACGCCCAACTCCATCAGCATCAGGGCGATAGCCACGTTGAATACCAGCCATACCACGCGCCCTGGGTGGCTGTGGGTGACGCGGGCGAAGAAGTTCGACCAGGCCAGCGAGCCTGCGTAGGCGTTGGTCATGTTGATCTTGATCTGCGAAATGATCACGAACAGGACCATGGCCCCCAGCGCCCACTGCGGCGAGCTGAATACGTAGCTGAAGGCCACCAGGTACATCTGCGTGGGTTCGGCCGCGCGTTCGAGGGGGATTTCATGCTGCAGGGCGAGGAAGGCCAGGAAGGCCCCGGCAAGCATCTTCAGGGCGCCGGGAATGATCCAGCCAGGTCCCGCCATCAGCAGCGCGGCCCACCAGCGCTTGCGATTGGCGGCGGTTTTTTCCGGGAGGAAACGCAGGTAGTCGACCTGTTCGCCAATTTGCGTCACCAATGCCAGCGCGACGGTACAGGCGGCGCCAAACAGCAGGAGGTTGAACGTGCCACCTTCTCCTTCGCGACCGCCGAAGGAGGTCAGGTCGACCAGCGCCTCGGGGTTCTTCCACACCACGAATACATAGGGCAGCACCAGCAGCAATAACCACAGTGGCTGAGTCCACATTTGCAGGCGGTTGATCAGGGTGATGCCGTACGCCACCAGCGGAATCACCATGACCGAACAAATCACGTAAGCCAGCGCCAGCGGGATCTTGAAATAGAGCTCCAGCGCCAGAGCCATGATCGCCGCTTCGAGGGCGAAGAACAGGAAGGTAAAACTCGCGTAGATCAGTGAGGTGATCGTCGAGCCGATATAGCCGAAGCCCGCGCCGCGGGTCAGCAGGTCCATGTCCACACCATAACGCGCCGCGTAGTAGCTGATCGGCAGGCCGGTGAGAAAGATCACCAGGGCCACTGCGAGCACTGCCCACAGGGTGTTGGTGAAGCCGTAGCTGATCGCCAGAGCCCCGCCGATGGCTTCCAGAGCCAGGAACGACACCGCACTCAGGGCCGTGTTGGCGATGCGCAGTTCCGACCATTTGCGAAAGGATTTCGGCGTGAAGCGCAGGGCATAGTCTTCCATGGTCTCGTCGGCGACCCAGCTGTTGTAGTCGCGGCGGATCTTGACGATGCGCTGAGTACCGGTGGCTTGCACGAAAGCGGTTCCTTGGTCTGTACGCCTGGCCTGTAGGGCGTCATGCGAAATAGCAAGAAACATGCCCCTGCCCGGCAAGCCTGCTGCCGGTGGGCCCGGGCATCGGCCAGACTGTTTTTCGGGCGCGATTCTGCACCTTTAAGGTGCGTCTGCCCCTACGTCAGATGACGTACGCCGTTACGTCAACCTGCGTATACCCAGCTCAACTCGGGCAACCGCATGCTTGCTCCAACCCCAATCTGGTAACCGCAAGGCGAGCCGGAGCGGAACAACCACAGAGGAGCAAGACCATGGATTCTCGACTAACCGGTGCGAAACACTTACTTCCCCGGCGCCTGACGCTGAGTGCCGCCGCACTCTCGCTGATGGCTGCCAGCGTGTTCAGTCAATTCGCCGTTGCAGACGCTGCCAACACCACTGGTCTGGCAGTGACCGACACCACCGTGACAGTCGGTCAGCTGCACTCCGCGACTGGCACCATGGCTATTTCCGAGACGGGCTCGATTCAGGCTGAACGTCTGGCCATCGACCAGATCAACGCTTCCGGCGGCATCCTCGGGCGGCAGATCGAGGTGATTCAGGAAGACGGTGCCTCGGACTGGCCGACCTTCGCCGAGAAAGCCAAGAAGCTGCTTGAGAGCGACAAGGTGGCTGCCGTATTCGGTTGCTGGACCTCGGCTTCGCGCAAAGCGGTGCTGCCAATCTTCGAGAAAGACAACGGCCTGCTCTACTACCCGACCTTCTACGAAGGCTTGGAACAGTCGAAGAACGTGATTTACACCGGTCAGGAAGCCACTCAGCAGATCCTCGCCAGCCTCGACTGGATCGCCAAAGAGAAGGGCGCCAAGACCTTCTACCTGCTGGGTTCTGACTACATCTGGCCGCGCACCTCGATGAAGATCGCCCGTAAGCACATTGAAAACGTACTCGGCGGCAAGGTTGTCGGCGAAGAGTACTACCCGCTGGGCAACACCCAGTTCGGCTCGCTGACCAACAAGATCAAGCTGAAGAAACCGGACGTGGTCTTTGCCGCAGTAGTCGGTGGCTCAAACGTGGCGTTCTACAAGCAGCTCAAAGCCGCGGGCATCACCTCGGACAAGCAGACCCTGCTGACCATCTCCGTGACTGAGGATGAAATGCTCGGTATCGGCGGCGAAAACATGAAGGGCTTCTACTCCTCCATGAAGTACTTCCAGACCCTGGATAACCCTAACAACAATAAGTTTGTTGCGGAGTTCAAGGCCAAGTACGGCAAGGACTCGGTCATCGGCGACGTGACTCAAGCAGGCTACCTCGGTCCATGGCTGTGGAAAGCGGCGGTGGAAAAAGCCGGCAGCTTTGACGTCAACAAAGTAGTGGCAGCCTCTCCCGGCATTGAACTGACCACCGCGCCGGAAGGCTACGTGAAAGTTCACGAGAACCATCACCTCTGGAGCAAGGCGCGGATTGCCGAGATCCAGGCCGACGGTACTTTCACCGTGGTTCACGAGTCCGAACTGATCGAGCCGAATCCGTTTCCAAAGGGCTACCAGTAAGCCTGGCGCGTACGTCCTGAGCGTACGTCGGCATGTGGGGCGATGACGGCAGGTGCCATCGCTCCCGGGCCCGTCGGGGCTAACCAGGCGGGCTCTGATCGGCCTCTTTATTTTCCACCACCGGGAGACCTCCCAGATGGACGTATCTCTTTCCGAATTCGGCGCGATTGCCATCATGCAAGGCTTTAACGGCCTGTCGGTGTTCTGCGTGCTGCTGCTGATGGCGCTGGGCCTGGCGATCATTTTCGGCCAGATGGGCGTGATCAATATGGCCCACGGCGAGTTTCTCACCGTCGGCGCCTACACCACCTACGTCATCTCCTCGTTGACCCTGCAGTACTTCCCGGCCATGCAGCCGTACTATTTCTTCTTCGCCATTATTGCCGCGTTCGTTATCGCCGGCGCCCTTGGCTGGCTGGTGGAATCGCTGATGATCAGCAAGCTTTACCACCGGCCGTTGGATACCTTACTGGCCACCTGGGGCTTGTCGCTGGTCATGCAGCAGGCGTTTCGCTCGATCTTTGGCGCTCGTGAAGTGGGCGCGGAAATGCCCGCCTGGATCATGGGCTCGTGGGCCCCGTCCGAGGCCATCGACATTCCCAGGAACGGCCTGTTCGTGATGGGCCTGACCTTGCTCTGCACGGTCACCATCTTTCTCATGCTCTATCGCTCGCGCTGGGGCCTGCAGGTGCGCGCCACCATGCAGAACCGGGTGATGAGCCGCGCGGTAGGGATCAATACCAAGAAGGTTGACCGCATGACCTTCGCCCTTGGCTGTGGCGTGGCCGGGGTGGCTGGCGCGGCCTTCACCACGATCGGCTCGACCGGGCCGACGGCCGGCTCGCTGTACATCGTCGACACTTTTCTCACCGTGGTATTCGGCGGCGCGGCGAGCCTGGTGGGCACCATCGCTTCGGCGTTCAGCATCGCCCAGGCGCAATCGCTCATGGAGTTCTTCCTCTCCGGCTCGATGGCCAAGGTACTGACCCTGTCGGCGGTGATCCTGATCCTGATGGTGCGTCCACAGGGGTTGTTCTCGAGCAAGGTGCGCAAGTGATGCTTATGTCGTTTGACGCAGGCGCCAGCGTGCTGGCGATGGACCCCGCAGGTGCCGGTGCGCTGGTGCCTGCGGGGCTGATGCAAAGCCCTAGGAGCCGTCCATGAAAAATGCATACGAAAGCCTACTGGGTGGCAAGCAGGGGGCCATTGGTCTGCTGGTGCTGGCCGTCCTGATCCTGGTGGTATTCCCGTTGGCGCTGGACTCCTTCCGCCTGAGCATGGTGGGTAAATACCTGACCTACGCCTTCGTCGCTGTCGGCCTGGTCCTGTGCTGGGGCTATGGCGGCATTCTCAGCCTGGGCCAGGGTATTTTCTTCGGCCTCGGTGGCTACTGCATGGCGATGTTTCTCAAACTTGAGGCATCGGACCCAGAGAGCACCAAAATCCAGTCGACCCCGGGTATTCCGGATTTCATGGACTGGAACCAGATCACCGAACTGCCGATGATGTGGCAGCCGTTCCACAGTTTCAGCTTCACCCTGCTGGCGGTGCTCGCAGTGCCGACGCTGTTGGCCCTGGTGATTGGCATCGCGATGTTCAAGCGCCGCGTCGGTGACGTGTACTTCTCTATCGTGACGCAGGCCATCGCCGCGATCCTGACCATCCTCATCATCGGCCAGCAGGGTCTGACTGGCGGGGTCAATGGCATCACCGACCTGCGCACCCTGAACGGTTGGGATATCCGCGATGACAGCAGCAAACTGATCCTCTACTTCGTCAACGCCGCACTGTTGATCGGCTGCGTATTACTTGGCCGCTTCGTTCTGACTTCCAAACTCGGGCGCCTGCTGATGGCCATGCGCGACAAGGAAGAGCGGGTGCGGTTTTCCGGCTATGACGTGGCCAGCTTCAAGATCTTCGTGTTTTGCCTGGCGGCGGCCTTCTCGGCCATTGGCGGGGCGATGTTTGCCTTGCAGGTCGGCTTCATGTCGCCGAGTTTCGTCGGCATCGTGCCGTCGATCGAGATGGTGATTTTCGCCGCCGTGGGCGGGCGCATGTCGTTGCTCGGCGCGGTTTACGGCACGCTGCTGGTGAGTTTCGGCAAGACCTACTTCTCCGAGAGCTTCCCAGAACTGTGGCTGTACCTGATGGGTGGCCTGTTCATTGTGGTGGTCATGTACTTCCCCAATGGTCTGGCTGGCCTGTGGGAAAGCCATGGGCGCAAATGGCTGTCGCGTTTTGCCCTGGGCAACAAGGTGTTTGGTCAGTCGGTAGTCAAGGCCCGGGTCATGAGCCCAGTGAAAGTTGCTACGCCGCAACCCTCCCGTGAACTGGAGACCACGCCATGAATAGTCCCGCTGGATTTCAGGCCGCCAAGCCGGTGTTGTCGATCGAGGGGCTGAGCGTGTCCTTCGATGGCTTCAAAGCGGTTGATAACCTCAACCTGTATGTCGACCGTAACGAAGTACACGTGGTCATCGGGCCTAATGGTGCAGGCAAGACCACGCTGCTCGATCTGATTTGCGGCAAGACCAAGGCCACCGCCGGCAGCATCGATTTCGACGGCCGTGAACTGAGCAAGATGCGCGAGTACGACATCGTTCGTGCCGGAGTCGGGCGCAAGTTTCAGAATCCATCGATTTACGAAAATCTGACGGTGTTCGAGAACCTGGAAATGTCCTATCCCAAGGGCCGCAAGGTGTTTGGTGCGCTGTTCTTCAAGCGTAGCGCCGAGGTGATTGCGCGGGTCGAGGAAGTGGCTGCGGAAATCTTCCTCAGCGAGTTGTTGGATATGCAGGCCGACCTGCTGTCGCACGGCCAGAAACAGTGGCTGGAGATCGGCATGCTGCTGATGCAGGACCCGGCGCTGCTGATGCTCGACGAGCCGGTGGCCGGCATGAGCGTCAGTGAGCGGGTGCAGACCGCCGAGCTGCTCAATCGCATCAGTCAAGGCCGTTCGGTACTGGTGATCGAGCATGACATGGAATTTGTCAAAAGCATCGCCCACCGGGTCACTGTGCTGCACCAGGGCACGGTGCTGGCTGAGGGCAGCATGGAGGCGGTGCAGAGTAATCCGAAGGTGATCGAGGTGTACCTGGGGCATTGATCGCCGGCACTCAGCTTTGTCGGTGGGCACGCTTGGTGTTGTCCACCTGACCCAAACAACTTGGCGGCAAGGAGTTCAAGCATGTTCCAGATCACCAATCTCGTGTCCGGCTATGGCCAGAGCCAGATCCTTCACGAACTCAACCTCGACGTGGCGAAGAAGGAAATCGTCGCGGTCATGGGCCGTAACGGCATGGGCAAGACCACCCTGTTCAAGAGTCTGATGGGCGTATTGCCGCAATGGGGCGGGCAGATCAGCGTAGACGGCCAGGACGTGTCGGCGATGGAAACCCATGAGCGGGTCGAACGCGGCATCGCCTATGTGCCGCAGGGGCGGATGATCTTCTCGCACATGACGGTGCTGGAGAACATTCAGACCGGTCTGCCGGCCTCGGCCAGGGGCAAGGTGCCGGATGACCTCTACGCGCTGTTCCCGGTGCTGCAGGAGATGCGTAACCGCAAGGGCGGCAACCTCTCCGGCGGTCAGCAACAGCAACTGGCCATCGCCCGTGCACTGGCGACCAACCCCAAGGTGCTGCTGCTGGATGAGCCGACCGAGGGCATCCAGCCGTCGATCATCAAGGACCTCGCCCACAAGCTGAAGGAGATCCGCAATCTGCGTGATCTGACCATCGTCGTTTCTGAACAGGTGCTGTCGTTCACCATGGAAATCGCCGATCGCTTCCTGGTGATCGAGAAGGGCAAGTTCGTGGTCGAGGAGAGCCGCGACAAGGTCGACGAGACGATGATCAGCCGCTACCTGTCGGTCTGACGGGCCTCTTTCCTGGCGCGTGGCTATCCGCGCCGAGCGCTGTTCTTGATGCTGGCATAGGCCTCTATGCCGGCATCTTTTCGTCTTTCAAAAACGCCCTGCAGGCCCCATGGTTGCCGGCTTTCGCCTACGTCATTCGACGTATTTGCGGATTTTCCCCGACGTTCAAGACTAGCTCCGTACCCCGGCGCCATGGCGCCAAGTCCCTAGCAATGGTCCCAGGAGCTTTGTCATGACCGATACCCTGATCAAGGTCGACCTCAATCAGCCTGCCACTGAAAACGAGCAAATCCACAACCGCTGGCATCCGGATATTCCGATGGCCTGCTGGGTCAAGCCGGGCGAGGATTTCATTCTCGAAACCTATGACTGGACCGCCGGCGCGATCAAGAACAACGACGATGCCTCAGACGTGCGCGACGTTGACCTGTCCACCGTGCATTACCTCTCTGGCCCGGTCGGTGTGCATGGCGCCGAGCCCGGTGACCTGCTGGTGGTCGACCTGCTCGACATCGGCGCAATGGCCGACTCGCAGTGGGGCTTCAACGGCTTCTTCTCCCGGCAGAACGGCGGCGGCTTCCTTACCGATCACTTCCCCATGGCGCAGAAGGCCATCTGGGACTTCAAGGGGATGTTCACCAGTTCGCGACATATCCCCGGCGTCAACTTCGCCGGTTTGATCCACCCCGGTCTGATCGGCTGCCTGCCGGATCACAAGATGCTGGCCGACTGGAACAAGCGCGAGCAGGAACTGATCGATACCGACCCGCACCGCGTACCGGCCCTGGCCAACCCGCCGATGGCGCCGACCGCGCACATGGGCAAGATGAAAGGCGAGGCCCGCGACCTGGCCGCGCTGACCGGGGCGCGCACCGTGCCGCCGCGCGAGCATGGCGGCAACTGCGACATCAAGGACCTGTCGCGTGGCTCGAAGATCTTCTTCCCGGTTTATGTCGACGGCGCCGGCTTGTCGGTGGGCGACCTGCACTTCAGCCAGGGCGACGGTGAAATCACCTTCTGCGGCGCTATCGAAATGGCCGGCTGGGTACACATGAAGGTCGAGCTGATCAAGGGCGGCATGGCCAAGTACGGGATCAAGAATCCGGTGTTCAAGCCCAGCCCGATCACTCCGAACTACAAGAACTACCTGATCTTCGAAGGCATCTCGGTGGACGAGGCGGGCAAGCAGCACTACCTCGACGTCAACATCGCCTACAAGCAGGCCTGCCTCAATGCCATCAACTACCTGACCAAGTTCGGCTACTCGCCGGCCCAGGGCTATGCGCTGCTCGGCTCTGCGCCGGTGCAGGGACATATCAGCGGTATCGTCGACGTGCCCAACGCCTGCGCCACGCTGTGGTTGCCAACCGAAATCTTCGACTTCGACATCAACCCCAATGCATCCGGCCCGATCAAGTACCTCGACGGCAGCATCGACCTGCCTATCGCGCCGGACAAGTGAGTTCTTCACCCGGGCGGGGTTAGGGTTTTGGACGGCGCTTGCCCTGCCCGGGTGGCGGACACCCAGATAATTCGAGTTTCAGGAGTCAGCGATGCCGACCTATGAATATGACTGTGCGGGCTGCGGTGACTTCACCCAGTTACGGCCAATGGCTGACCGCGACCAACCCTGCGCTTGCCCGTACTGCGGTAGCCAGAGCCAGCGGGTGATCCTCTCCGCGCCGGGGTTGGCGACTATGTCGGGCAGCCAGCGCCGTGCCATCACCGCCAACGAGCGTAGCGCTCACGCACCGCAGACCCTCGATGAATACAAACACTCGCGCAAGCACCCCAAGGGCTGCGGTTGCTGCACGCCAAACAAACCGCTGGCACCCACCCAGACCAACCCGCATGCGCTGAAGGGCAAGCCGGCCGGACGGCCGTGGATGATCAGTCATTAAGGCGTTTATTGCCGTAACAGGCGGCCAGGCCCGCGCCAGTTCATCGCCTGGCGCAGCAGCTGGCCTGAAAATCTATCGGGGTGGGGCGTCAGCGGCGGGTGGCGTGGGCGGCTTGTCCCGCAGCGGCGCGATGCTGTCCAGCAACTGATTGGCGAAGGCGCGATACAGCGCCACCGGCGAGATGCGTGCGGAAATGCTGCTGGCCAGCAGGCTGGCGGCGAGGATCGGCAGGGCCATGTCCTGGCTGTGCGACAGCTCGATGGTGATCACCGTGGCGGTCAGTGGCGTGCGGGTCACGCCGGCCAGGTAGGCGGCCATGCCGAGCAGGCCGGCGGTCTGCAGGTCGATCCCGGGAATCCACTCGACCAGCCAGGGCGCCATGCCGGCGCCGACCGCCAGCGACGGCGAAAACAGGCCGCCGGGGATGCCGGCCAGGTAGGACACCACGTTGGCCAGGAACTTCCACAGGATGAACAGGGCATCGGTCTGCGGCTCGCCTTCGAGCAGGGCGCGGGTCTCGGCGTAGCCGGTGCCGAACACGTGCTGGCCGGAGATCACCCCGAGCACCACCAGGACCAGGCCGCAGGCGCCGGCGAACAGCACCGGGCGGCGTGCCCGCCAGGCGCCGAGCACTGCCAGCGGGCCGCGCCTGGCCGGCAGCACCAGGCGGCAGTAGAGACCGCCGAGTACCCCGCCGAGTACCCCGCAGGCCAGCACCGCCAGCCAGGCGCGGCTCAGCGGCAGCGCGGCGCTGAGTTCGCCGAAGTAGCTGTAGCGGCCGACCAGGCCGAGGGTGACCATGCCGCCGATCAGTACGGCCATCAGGATCAGGCCATTGAAGCTCTGCTCCATGCGGTGGCTGAGTTCCTCGATGGCGAACACCACGCCGGCCAGCGGGGTGTTGAAGGCGGCGGCGATGCCGGCCGCGCCGCCGGCCATGATCAGCCCGGACAGGGCATGGCGGCCATGCAGGCCGAGGCGCCGGCCGAAGTTGTACATCAGCGCCGCGCCCACGTGCACGGTGGGGCCTTCTCGGCCGACCGAGGCGCCGCAGAGCAGGGCGACCACCGTCAGCAGCATCTTGGCGATGGCCACCGGTACCGCCAGCAGCTGGTTGCGCAGGCGCGTCGAGGGCTGTTCCAGGCAGGCGATGACCTGGGGGATGCCGCTGCCCTTGGCCTCCTTCAGCCAGCCCTGGGTCAGCCAGGCGAGCAGGGCGAAGCCCAGCGGAGTGACCAGCCAGGGCCAGTAGACGCTCTGCTCCAGCAGCCATTCGAACTGCTCGAAGGCATGGTCGGCCAGCCAGGCGAACGCCAGGGCGATCAGGCCAACCAGCAAGGCGCCGATCCAGAAGGCCGCACGCTGGCGCAGGCTGCGCAAGCGCCGGCGCCGCTCACGCAGGCGCTGGGTGGGGGACAGGGCAATAGGTGGCGAGGGGTTTTCCATGGTTTCCCGGGATCGCAGGCGCTCTGGAATGCTCAGTGTAGCGCGCCGAGCGTAAGCTCGGGGGCGGCCGGGGCCGCGTGCGTAAACTCCGCTTGCCTTGCCGTGCCCCTGAACGGCAGGATTCGGCCCCTGAATCGAGGTGGATGGCAGGACACGATGCTGAGCATCAATAATGGCGTACTGATTGGCATGGCCCTGTTGCTCGGCTGCCTGTTGTTTCGGCCCAGGCTGCTGGCTGCACGCATGTGGCGGGCGACGGTCACGCCGCTGGCCTCGATCATCGGCTCGGGCTTCCTGGTGGCCGGTCCGATCCTGGCGCATACCGTGGGCAACTGGGCCTGGCTGGCCATGCTTGGCCTGTGTGCGCTGGGTTACTGGTTCGGTGCGTCCATTCGCTACAACATCAGCCATGTCGAGCCGAGCCTGGCTAATCGGCCACCGCGCTATCAGGTAGGTTTGGAGCGGCTCTCCGAACTGGCCTTGTCGCTGGCCTATTTCGTCTCGGTGGCCTACTACCTCAATCTGTTCGCCGCCTTTGGTCTGCGTCTCGGCGAGGTCCTCGACCCGTTCTGGATCCGCCTGGTGTCGACTGCGGTGATTGCCTCGATCGGCCTGCTCGGGGCGCTGCGCGGCCTCGCCGGACTGGAGCGCCTCGAAGTGCTGGTGGTTGCCCTGAAGCTGTCACTGATCGGCGGCCTGTTGGCGGTGTTGGCCCAGGTCAACCTGTCGGCGTTCGCGGCGGGCGAGCTAACCTGGGTTGGCCAGCAGCATGTGCATGGCTGGCAGGCGCTGGAGATTCTTCTGGGGCTGGTGATTCTGGTCCAGGGCTTCGAGACTTCGCGCTACCTGGGCAGCAAATATGACCCGGCCACCCGGGTGCGCAGCATGCGTTGGTCACAATGGATTGCGACAGCGATCTACCTGGCGTTTCTGTTGCTGATCACCAGCCTGTTCACCGATGGCTTGCCGCCCCAGGGTGGGGAAACCGCGATCATCGACCTGCTGCGGCCGCTGGGCACTGCCGTGGCGCCGCTACTGATCCTCACCGCCCTGGCCTCGCAGCTGTCGGCGGCGGTGGCCGACATGAACGGCGCCGGCGGGTTGCTGGCCGGCGCTTCGGGCGGGCGGGTGCCGGTGCGCCTGGGCAACCTGATCACCGCGCTGGTGGCGATTGCCATCACTTGGACGGCGAATATCTACGAGATCATCACCTACGCCTCGAAGATGTTCGTCATCTACTACGCCCTGCAAGCCTTGCAGGCGGCGCTGGCCGCCCGGCAGCGGGGGGATTGGTGGCGCGCCTGGGGGTTTGCCGCTGCGTTGCTGGTGGCGCTGGGAGTGATTGTGTTCGCCACGCCGGTCGCGGCCTAGCCCGGCCGTACCGGACACGGCGAGGGTGCGCCCCTCGCCGGTCATGCGCTTAGTGGTGTTCGCGGGTGGCGCGGAATTTTATATCCGGCCAGCGCTCTTCCATCAGGGCCAGGTTGACCCGGGTTGGCGCCAGGTAGGTGAGGTGGCCGCCGCCGTCGATGGCCAGGTTTTCCACCGCTTTGTTGGCAAACTCCTCGAGCTTCTTCTTGTCGCTGCACTCGATCCAGCGCGCTGACCAGACGGTGATCGGCTCGTAGCCACACTCGACCTTGTACTCACCCTTGAGGCGGCTGGCGACCACGTCGAACTGCAGCACGCCGACCGCACCGAGGATGATGTCGTTGCTGCGCTCGGGGAAGAACACCTGGGTGGCGCCTTCCTCGGCCAGCTGCTGCAGGCCTTGGCGCAGTTGCTTGGACTTCAGCGGGTCCTTCAGGCGCACGCGGCGGAACAGCTCCGGGGCGAAGTGCGGGATGCCGGTGAAGCCGAGGTTCTCGCCCTCGGTGAAGGTGTCGCCGATCTGGATGGTGCCGTGGTTGTGCAGGCCGATGATGTCGCCGGCATAGGCTTCTTCGAGCATCTCGCGTTCGCTGGAGAAGAAGGTCAGGGCATCGCCGATGCGCACGTCCTTGCCGGTACGCACGTGGCGCATCTTCATGCCCTGGCTGTACTTGCCCGAGCAGATGCGCATAAAGGCAATGCGGTCGCGGTGCTTGGGGTCCATGTTCGCCTGGATCTTGAACACGAAGCCGCTGAACTTCTCTTCGGCGGGTTCGACGGTGCGCTCGTTGGCGACCCGCGGCAGCGGCTTCGGTGCCCAGTTGACGACGGCGTCGAGTACGTGGTCGACGCCGAAGTTGCCCAGTGCGGTGCCGAAAAACACCGGGGTCAGCTGGCCGTCGAGGAATTCCTGCTGGTCGAACTCGTGGCAGGCGCCCTGGACCAGCTCCAGTTGCTCGACAAAGCGCTGGTATTCGTCGCCGAGGTGGGCGCGGGCTTCGTCGGAGTCGAGCTTCTCGATGATCTTCACATCGGTGCGTTCATGACCGTGGCCGGCGGTGTAGACGATGATGTAGTCGTCGGCCAGGTGGTAGACGCCCTTGAAGTCGCGGTAGCAGCCGATCGGCCAGGTGATGGGCGCCGCCTTGATTTTCAGCACCGCCTCGATTTCGTCGAGCAACTCGATCGGGTCGCGGATGTCGCGGTCGAGTTTGTTGACGAAGCTGACGATCGGCGTGTCGCGCAGACGGCAGACGTCCATCAGGGCGATGGTGCGCGGCTCCACACCCTTACCGCCGTCGAGCACCATCAGTGCCGAATCCACCGCGGTCAGGGTGCGGTAGGTGTCTTCCGAGAAGTCTTCGTGGCCGGGGGTGTCGAGCAGGTTGATCATGTGGTCGCGGTAGGGGAACTGCATCACCGAGGTGGTGATGGAGATGCCGCGCTGCTTTTCCATCTCCATCCAGTCGCTGGTGGCGTGGCGGTCGGACTTGCGCGACTTCACCGTGCCGGCGACGGCAATTGCCTTGCCCATCAGCAGGAGTTTCTCGGTAATGGTGGTTTTACCGGCGTCCGGGTGGGAAATGATGGCGAATGTGCGCCTTTTGGCGACTTCGGCGGCCTGCTTGCTCATGCTGGGGAACCCGTCGACTGATAGTCGGTCTGTCAAAAAAGGGAGCGATTATAACGGCAAACGGCCCCGCGCGCGGCGACCTGTAGTCAGTGCGGGAAAAGTACAATTTGCCGGGCTTTGTGCAGCATTTCGCGACGCCTTGTTTTGAATCCGCAACGACCCGTGAGTAAGCCGAAAAAACCGAATGGGGATACGACAATTTTTGATTGATCTAAGCTGTCCATGGTCCTAAAGTTCGCGCCCGAACGTCCATGCTGGCAACGATCCATCCGGCTCAAGTACTGACGACGAGAGATCGATTTCGATACTCGGCGACATGCCTTGGGAAGTAGGCGAACCAAAGTGGGGAAACTGATCAGGCGTTCGCGGCCTTGCTATTAGTTGGCAAGGCCCCCCTAATTACCTTTGTGTGTTTTGCCATTTGGAGTCCCGCGCATGCCGATTCAGGTCGAAGATTATTACCCCCGAGAAACCTTCCAGAAAATGAAGGCCTTCGCCGATCAACACGAAACCCCGTTCGTGGTGATCGATACCAAAATCATTGATCAGGCCTACGATGACCTGCGCGCTGGTTTCGAATTCGCCAAGGTCTACTACGCGGTGAAGGCCAACCCGGCGGTCGAGATCATCAACCTGCTCAAGGACAAGGGCTCAAGCTTCGATATCGCCTCGATCTACGAGCTGGATCGGGTGATGAACTGTGGTGTCGGCCCGGAGCGCATCAGCTACGGCAACACCATCAAGAAAGCCAAGGACATCCGCCTGTTCTACGAGAAGGGTGTGCGCATGTTCGCCACCGACTCGGAAGCCGACCTGCGCAACATCGCCAAGGCCGCGCCGGGCTCGAAAGTCTATGTGCGCATCCTCACCGAAGGCTCGACCACCGCCGATTGGCCGCTGTCGCGCAAATTCGGCTGCCAGACCGACATGGCCATGGACCTGCTGATTCTCGCCCGCCAACTGGGCCTGGTGCCCTACGGCGTGTCCTTCCACGTCGGCTCGCAGCAGCGCGATATTTCCGTCTGGGACGCGGCCATTGCCAAGGTCAAGGTGATCTTCGAGCGCCTCAAGGAAGAAGACGGCATCGAGCTGAAGATGATCAACATGGGGGGCGGCTTCCCGGCCAACTACATCACCCGCACCAACAGCCTGGAAACCTACGCCGAGGAAATCATCCGCTTCCTCAAGGACGACTTCGGCGATGACCTGCCGGAAATCATCCTCGAGCCGGGCCGCTCGTTGATCGCCAACGCCGGCATCCTGGTCAGCGAAGTGGTGCTGGTCGCGCGCAAGTCGCGTACCGCCGTGGAGCGCTGGGTGTACACCGACGTCGGCCTGTTCAGCGGCCTGATCGAAACCATGGGCGAGGCGATCAAGTTCCCCATCTACACCGAGAAGAAGGGCGAGATGGAAGAAGTGGTCATCGCCGGACCCACCTGTGACAGCGCCGACATCATGTACGAGAACTACAAGTACGGCCTGCCGCTCAACCTGGCCAGCGGCGACCGCCTCTACTGGCTGTCCACCGGCGCCTACACCACCAGCTACAGCGCGGTGGAGTTCAACGGCTTCCCGCCGCTGAAGGCTTACTACCTGTAACAGCTACTGCAGCAAAAAGACCCGCCTGTTGGCGGGTCTTTGCGTTTCAGGCCTGGGCGGGGGGCGCCGGGTAGCCTCAGCGCTGAGCCTAACCTTGGGGGCGCCACTCGATAGGCCGAGACTTAGAAGCGATAGTTGGCGGTCAGCTCCAGGCTGCGCGGTGCGCCGGGGGTGATCAGGTCCACCGAGCCGTGGGCCGAGGCGAAATACTCCTTGTCGAATACGTTGCGCAGGCGCAGGGCCGCGTCCCATTGCGGCTGGTTGTACAGCAGCGCGGCATCGAAGGTGGTGTAGCCGGGCATGACGGTGGCGTTGTCCAGCGCGGTGAAGCGCTCGCCGACGTAGTTGGCGCCCATGCCGACTCGCCATTGCTGGGTCAGCGAACGCACCAGCCAAAGATTGGCGCTGTGTTCCGGGGTCAGGGTTGGGGTCTGGCCCTCATTGGCCACGCCGTTAGTGAAGCTGGTGGACTTGGTGATCTGCGCATCCAGGTAGGCGTAGCCGGCATACACCTGCCACTTATCGCTGAGTTGGCCGGTCAGGGTGGTCTCGAAGCCATCGGTACGCTGTTCGCCAGCGAGGATCAGCTGGCCCGGATTAGCTGGGTCGCTGGTCTTCATGTTGGTGCGTTCCAGGCGGAACAGCGAGGCGGTGAGCGACAGGCGCTGATCGAGCAGGTCCCATTTGCCGCCCAACTCGTAGTTGGTGGTCTGCTCCGGCTCCAGATCCTTGTTCGAGTTGTTCAGCGGGAAGGTCTCGCCTGACGGCTGGTAGGAGCGGCTCACCGACAGGTAGTAGGACTGCATTTGGTCCGGCTGGTAGACCAGGCCGACACGCGGGCTCCAGGTTCTGTCGGTGCGCGAGATGTCGCTGCCGCTCAGGGCGTCCTGATACTCCTGGTCGAACACGTCATAACGCACCCCGAGCAGGGCCTTCCACTGTGGCGCCAGCTCGATGAGGTCCTGCACATAGAAGCCGGCGGTATCCTGGACGTTGCGCCCCTTGCCGGTCTGCTGCGCAGCCTGGAAGGGCACCGCGACCAGGCCGTCGCGGAACACCGGCACCCGCGCCACATCGCTCTGGCTGAAGAACGCCTGGTCCTTGTTTTGCCGACCCAGCTCCACCCCATACAGCAGGTTGTGCTGCATGCCGGCGAGCTGGGCCTGCTGCTTCAGTTCGGTCTGGTTGAACCAGCCATCCTCCTTGCGCTGCACGTTGCCACGACGCAGCTTGACCAACAGTTCGCCATTGGTGGCGGTGACGAAGCGGTTGGCATCGGTATGCGCCAGGGTGTTGTTGCGATCCAGATCGTAATGGTAGTAACGGCTGGTATTGGACAGGCTGAAGTCGTCGTTGATCTGGTAGTCGAGGCCGGCGGTGAGGGAGAACACCTCGCTGCGGGTGTAGTCCTGGTCCGGGTCGGCGGAACCGAAACGGGTGCCCGGGTCGACATCCACCGGGCGGCCGTTCAGCGCCGGAATGCCAAAGTCGATCAGGCGCTTGTCGTACAGGTAGTTGGCGCCCAGGTTGAGCTCTAGGTCATCGGACAGCTTGAAGTAGGCCGAAGACGCCAGCGCCTTGCGCTCGAGGAAGGCATCGTCGCGAAAGCCGTCGCTGTCCTCCAGCGCGCCGGTGAATCGAAAGGCCTTGTCGCCGTGCTCCTGATCGGCCCAACCGGCATCGAACTGGGTGCGCTGCTTGCCTTCGCTGTCAACGCTGACTCCCACTTCCTGTGCCGGGGCGAAGGTCGGGCGCTTGCTCACGCTGTTGATCAGGCCGCCGGAGGAGCCGCGACCGTAGAGCACGGCGGCCGGGCCCTTGATCACTTCCACTCGTTCGATATTCGACAGGTCGCGGTAGTACAGGGCGTCGTCGCGGATACCGTCGATGTACTGATCGCCGATGGCACTGAAACCACGGATGGTGACCTGGTCGCGCTGACCGTCACCGTTGGACAGGCCGACGCCGGGTACGTTCTTCAGCACGTCTTCCATCGACTGGGCGCCCTGATCCTTGATCACGCTCTGCGGGATGACGTTGACCGTCTGCGGAATATCGCGCAACGGCGCATCGATCTTCAGCGCGCTCTTGCTGCGGCTGGGCTTGTAGCTGGTCTGTTGCTGCTGCCCGGTTACCACGGCTGCTGGGATCTCCAGCGCGGTGTTCGATTCGGCATGTACGGCCTGAGCAGCGAAGGCGCCCAGCAGCGATAGGTAAATTGGATTTAAGCGTAAGACGGTCACCGTGCCACTCCCCTTGAAAAGAGTGCGAATGGTATTGTTTTGCATTTGCGTATGCAAATCAGTTGTAATTTTGCTTTCAGAGAGTGGTCGATGCGAAGCGGCAGGGGGAGGTGTGACGATATGGTTGCGATTGATTGTGATTATTAAATAGAATTGGTTCTCAAGTTAGCGGGTGCACTGGGCGTCCGTCTCATGATCGTGCCGAGCCTCATCGATGGTTAAGAATGCCTTGTTTCAACTGCACTGGTTATTTGGCATCAGTGCCGGCCTGGTGTTGGCGCTGATGGGCCTGACCGGTGCGGCCTATTCGTTTCAGGACGAACTGCTGCGTGCGCTGAATCCCGAGGTGCTGCGGGTCGAGGTGCGTGACGGCGGCGTGCTGCCGGCGGATGTGCTGCTGCCGAAGATCGAGGCGGCCAGCCAGCAGCGGGTGCTGCGCTTGAACGTGGAGGCGGCCGCCGATCTGCCCGGGCGGGTGATGTTCGCCCCGCCGCCGGGCCAGCGGCGCGGACAATCGCGCTATTTCGACCCCTATAGCGGCGAGCTGCTCGGCGAGCCGCGCGGGCAGGGCTTTTTCGAGCTGATGCTGGAGCTGCACCGTTTTCTCGCCCTGGGCGAGTACGGCAAGCAGATCACCGCCGCCAGTACCCTGGCGCTGATCTTCTTCTGCCTCTCCGGGCTCTACCTGCGCTGGCCGCGCCAGGCCCTGAACTGGCGCGCCTGGCTGACCCTGGACTGGGCCAAGCGCGGCCGCGGGTTCAACTGGGACCTGCATGCGGTGGCCGGCACCTGGTGCCTGGCGTTCTACCTGTGTGCGGCGCTGACCGGGTTGTATTGGTCCTACGATTGGTACCGCGAAGGCCTGACCGACCTGCTCAGCAGCGAGCCGGCCGGGAAGCCGCGTGAGCATGGCGGTCGGCCAGCTGCCGGAGCCGTGCCCTTGGTAAATTACCCGGCGCTCTGGGGCGGTTTGCAACAGGCCGCCGGGGCGCAGTTGACCGGCTACAGCCTGCGCCTGCCGACGGCGGCCGGTCAGCCGGCCACGGTGTTCTACCTGCGCGACGACGCCCCCCATGAGCGCGCCTTCAACCAGCTGGCGCTCGACCCGTTGAGCGGCGCGCCGGGCCAGCACAAACGTTATCGCGAGCAGGCGTTGGGTGATCAGTTGCTGGCCAGCGTCTACGCCCTGCATGTCGGCAGCTACTTCGGCCTGGCCGGGCGCATCCTGATGCTGCTGGCCAGCCTGAGCATGCCGCTGTTCGCCATTACCGGCTGGCTGCTGTACCTCGATCGTCGACGTAAAAAACGTGCGGCCCTGGCCGCCCGCAAGGCGCTATCCCCCATGGGCGCGGGGGCGCGCGACTGGCTGATCGGCTTCGCCAGCCAGAGCGGTTTCGCCGAACAACTGGCCTGGCAAACCGCCGGACAACTGCAGGCGGCCGGGCTGGCGGTGGACGTGCAGCCGTTGGCGCGACTGGACGAGCAGAGGCTGCGCCAGGCGCAGCACGCGCTGTTCGTGCTCAGTACCTGCGGCGACGGCGAGGCGCCGGACAGCGCCCGCGGCTTCGAGCGCAAGCTGCTCGGCCAGGCCCTGGCGCTGCCGCACCTGCGCTATGCCATGCTCGCCCTCGGCGACCGCCAGTACCGACACTTCTGCGGATTCGCCCTGCGCGTGCAGGACTGGCTGGGCCGCCAGGGCGCGCGCAGCCTGTTCGAGCCGGTGCAAGTGGATGCCGGCGATGCGCGGGCCCTGGCCAACTGGCAGCGCCAGCTCAGTCAACTGACCGGCGTTCAGGCGACGACGGATACGGGTAACGTCTATGGGCTGTGGACGCTGCACCAGCGCGAGCTGCTCAACCCCGGCAGCCAGGGCGCGCCCACCTACCTGATCGGGCTGCGCGGCGAGCCGGCCGCCGACTGGTTGGCCGGCGATATTCTGCAGGTGCTGCCGCGTCAGGCCGATGCCGTCGTGCGCGCCTGGTTGCAGCGCTTCGGCCTGGACGGCGACCAGCCGGTGCACCTCGACGGCATGCGCCAATCCTTGGCTCAGGCGCTGGCGAGCCGGCAACTGCCGGAGAGCTTCGCCCATTTGCTCGGCCTGCACGCCCAGGCCCTGCTCGAGGCCCTGGCACCCTTGGCGCCGCGCGATTACTCCATCGCCTCCTTGCCCAGCGACGGCGTGCTGGAGCTGATCGTGCGCCAGCAGCGGCAGGGTGACGGCAGTCTTGGCCTAGGCTCCGGCTGGCTGACCGCGCATGCACCGCTGCACAGCCAGTTGCTGGCGCGGGTGCGGCGCAACAGCGCCTTCCATGCGCCGGCGGACGAGCGGCCGCTGATCCTGATCGGCAACGGTAGTGGCCTGGCGGGCCTGCGCAGCCTGCTCAAGGCGCGCATCGCCGCCGGTCACAGGCGCAACTGGCTGCTGTTCGGCGAGCGCAACGTTGCCCATGACTTCTATTGCCAGGGCGAGCTGCAGGGCTGGCTGGCCAGCGGCGAACTGGCGCGCCTTGACCTGGCCTTCTCCCGCGACCAGGCGCACAAGCGCTATGTGCAGGATTGCCTGGGCGAGGCCGCCGAGCAGCTGCACGGATGGCTGGCCGCGGGCGCGGCTGTGTATGTCTGCGGCAGCCTGGCGGGGATGGCGGCCGGGGTCGACGCGGTGCTGCATGACGTACTGGGCGCGGCCGGGGTCCGCGAGCTGACGGAGCAGGGCCGCTATCGCCGCGATCTGTACTGAGAGGTTGTGAAAGAATTCCCGCCTACTGCGACCGCCTCCAAACGCCCGCTGCTGACGTAGCGCGCCTTGCCGCGAACGCCTGGAGACGGTCTCGCTACGGCGCTCGATATTTTTACAGCCTCTGAGAGGTTGGAAAACAACGCTCGCCTACGGTGCCCGGCGTCAGGCGCCCAGCGCGACATTGAGCACTTTTACCCGCTCTGAGCGCACGGCCGGGCTTCACGCCACGGCGATGCGGCTCTAAGCTTGTGCATATGAACAGACGAATCCTGCTGAACTGCGACATGGGCGAGAGCTTCGGCGCCTGGAACATGGGCGATGATGCCTTGGCCATGCCCTTGGTCGATCAGGCCAACCTGGCCTGTGGTTTTCATGCCGGCGATCCGCTGACCATGCAGCGCACTGTCGCCCTGGCGGTGCAGCATGGGGTCAGCATTGGCGCCCATCCCGCCTACCCGGATCTGGTCGGCTTCGGCCGCCGGCATCTGGCCTGCTCGCCGGAGGAGGTCACGGCTCATGTGCTCTATCAGATTGGCGCGCTTGAAGCCTTCTGCCGCTCCGCCGGCACCCAGGTGGCCTACGTCAAGCCGCATGGCGCGCTGTACAGCGATCTGGTGCGCGACGATGCCCTGCTTGCGGCGGTGCTGGATGCCTGCGCCAGCTACCGCAAGGGCTTGCCGCTGATGGTCCTGGCACTGGTCGACAATCGCCGCGAGCTGGAGTTTGCCGATGCCGCCGACGTGCCCCTGGTATTCGAGGCGTTTGCCGACCGTGCCTACCTCGCCGACGGCCAGTTGGCGCCCCGGCGGCTGGCCGATGCGGTGCACCGCGATCCGCAGCGGATTCTCGATCAGGGCCTGGCCATCGCCCAGGGTGAAGCCTTTGCCGATATCGACGGCAAGCCGCTGCAACTCTGTGCCGACAGCCTCTGCGTGCATGGCGACAATGCCGAGTCGTTGGCCGTGCTACGGCGCTTGCGGGCGCTGCTGGACGCCACGTGATGCGCCTCGAACCGGCCGGCGCCGAAGCCCTCCTGCTGGTGCTGGCCGAGCAGCCCGACGCGCAGCTGCCGTTACGCATCGCGCTGCTGGCCGAGCGCATTCGCGACGAACTGGGGCCGTTGCTGCGTGATCTGGTGCCGAGCTGGACCAGCCTGCTGCTGCACTACGACCTGAGCCGTACCGATCACCAACAACTGACCGCGCGCCTGACGCCTTTGCTGCAGCGCTGGCTCGCCGAGCCCCTGCCGGCCGAGGCGGGGCGCCTGCACGAGATTCCGATCTGGTATGCCGGGGCCGACCTGGCCGAGGTGGCGCGTTTGTGCCGGCTGAGCGTGGAGCAGGTGATCGAACTGCACAGCGCCACCGAGTACCGTGTCGGCGCAATCGGTTTCGCCCCGGGCTTCGCCTACCTGGGCGACCTGCATGAGCGCCTGACCCTGCCGCGACGCAGCACGCCGCGCACCCTGGTGCCGTCCGGCAGCCTGGCCATCGCCGAGCGGCAGACCGCGATCTATCCCCAGGCCTCGCCCGGGGGCTGGCACCTGCTCGGCCTCTGTCCCTGGCGGCTGTTCGATGTCCGCCGCGAGCCGCCGTGCCCGCTGGTTGTGGGCGATCGGGTGCGTTTCGTGGCCGTGGGCGAGCAGACCTTCCGCGCCGAGGGCGGGCCGTTATGAGCGGGCTGCGGGTACTCATGCCGGGGCCGCTGAGCCTGTTGCAGGACGCCGGTCGGCACGGCTGGCAGCACCTCGGCGTGTCGCCGGCCGGGCCGCTGGATCTGCATGCCGCCGCCTGGGCCAATCGCCTGCTGGACAACCCCTGGGGCACCCCGCTGCTGGAGATCGCCCTGGGTCATCTGGAGCTGGAGAGCGAGCTGGATAGCTGGCTGGCGCTGACCGGCGCGCAGGTCGCGGCGACGCTCGACGGCGCGCCGCTGCCGCCCTGGTCGCGCTTCCCGCTCAGGGCCGGGCAGCGCCTGCGCTTGGGCTTTGCCCGCAGCGGCCAGCGCGCCTACCTGGCGGTGGCCGGCGGCTTTGTTGCGCCGCCGCTGCTGGGCAGCGTCAGCACCCAACTGCGTGAAGGCTTGGGCGGCTTGCAGGGCACGGGCGAGCCGTTGCGCGCCGGCGATCTGCTGGCCTGCCAACCGGCCAGCTTGGCGCGCGGCGCCAGCGTGCCCTGGCCCTATCAGCCGGATTACCGGGCACCGGCTGACTTGCGGGTGATCAGCGGCGGCGATGCGCCGCGCTTCGCGCCCGAGCAGTTGCAGGCCTTCTTCACCCAGGGCTGGCAGCTCAGCCCGCAGTCCGACCGCATGGGCGCACGCCTGCTCGGTGAGGCCCTGCACGCACCGACCCGGCAGTGGTCGCAGGGCGTCGGCCGCGGGGCGATCCAGTTGCCGCCCGACGGTCAGCCGATCATCCTGCAGGCCGACCACCAGACCATGGGCGGCTACCCCATCCTCGGCTGGCTGCACCCGCTCGACCAGGCGCGCCTGGCCCAGTGCCCGCCGCACCACGAACTGCGCTTCCGCCCGGTCGAGATTGGCGAGGCCCAGGCCGAGGTGCGTGAGTTTTATCGGTTTTTCGGCCGCTGATCTTGGTTCAGTCGTGAGCTGTACCCTCGACCGTGCTTCGCGGGCATGGCCCGCTCCTCCAGGGGGGCGTCAGGCTCCATTCAACCGTTGATCGTCTCCGCGTGATGACAGGCTACCTGCCGCGCTTCGAGCAGGCGCAGCTGCGGCAGTTCGCTGTGGCAGCGCTCGGTCGCATAAGGGCAGCGCTGGTGGAAGGCGCATCCGGAGGGTGGCGAGAGCGGGTTGGGCAGTTCGCCGCTGAGCTTGATCTTCGGCTTGTTCGGGTCGGGGTGAATGGTGGGGGTGGCCGAAAGCAGGGCCTGGGTGTAGGGGTGCAGCGGGCGGCTGTAGATGTGCTCGCTGGGGCCCATTTCCACCGGACGACCGAGGTACATCACCAGGACGTCGTCGGCGACATGGCGCACCACCGAGAGGTTGTGCGAGATGAACACGTAGCCGGTGTTGAACTCTTCCTGCAGGTCCATGAACAGGTTGAGCACCTGGGCCTGGATCGACACGTCCAGCGCCGAGGTCGGCTCGTCCGCCACCAGCACCTTGGGCTGTAGCATCATCGCCCGGGCCAGGGCGATACGCTGGCGCTGGCCGCCGGAGAACATGTGCGGGTAACGCTGGTAGTGCTCCGGGCGCAGGCCGACCTGTTGCATCATTGCCTGCACCTTGTCGCGGCGCTCCAGTCGCGACAGCTGGGTGTTGATCAGCAGCGGCTCACCGATCTGGTCGCCCACCTTCTGTCGCGGATTGAGCGAGGCGTAGGGGTTCTGAAACACCATCTGCACGTCGCGGCGCAGTTGCTTGCGCTCGGCCCTACTGGCACCGGCGACTTCCTGGCCGGCAATCTGCAGCGAGCCGGAGCTGGGCTCCTCGATCAGGGTCAGGGCGCGGGCCAGGGTCGACTTGCCACAGCCGGATTCGCCGACCACGGCCAGGGTCTTGCCGGCCTGCAGCTCGAAGGAGACGCCGTTGAGTGCCTGGACACTGGCGGCGGGTTGGAACAGGCCGCGCGACACGCTGTAGTGGCGGGTCAGGTCGCGGGCGGTGAGCACCGCATCGGTGGTCGCAATGACGCTCATCAGGCCACCTCGGCATTCAGGTTCAGGGGGAAAAAGCAGCGCACCGCGCCGCGCTCGTGGGGTTCCAGCGCCGGCCGCTGTTCGTGGCAGCGCGCCTGGGCGTAGGGGCAGCGCGGCGCCAGCAGGCAGCCGTGCGGGCGGTCGTAACGACCGGGGACGATGCCGGGCAGGGTCGCCAGGCGCTGGGCGCCCAGCGAGTGCTCGGGAATCGCCTTGAGCAGCGCCTCGGTATAGGGGTGAGTCGGTGCCTCGAACAGCTGCGGCACCTGGCCGACTTCCACTGCTTGCCCGGCATACATCACGCACACGCGCTGGGCGGTCTCGGCGACCACCGCGAGGTCGTGGGTGATCAGCACCAGGGCCATGTCCTGTTCGCGCTGCAGGCCCAGCAGCAGCTCCATGATCTGCGCCTGGATGGTCACATCCAGCGCGGTGGTGGGTTCGTCGGCGATCAGCAGCTTGGGTTCGGCGGCGATCGCCATGGCGATCGCCACGCGCTGGCTCATGCCGCCGGAGAGCTGGTGCGGGTAGGCACCGAGGCGGCTTTCGGCGGCAGGGATCTCGACCCGTTCGAGCAGCTGCAGGGCGCGTTGGCGCGCTTGCTTGCCCGAGAGGCCAAGGTGCTGGCGCAGCACTTCCTCGATCTGAAAGCCGACGGTGAAGCTGGGGTTGAGCGAAGTCATCGGGTCCTGAAAGACCATCGACAGGTCCTTGCCGACGATGTGCCGGCGCTGCTTGCCCTTCAGCCGCAACATATCGGTGCCGTCGAATTGCAGCTGGTCGGCGCTGACCTTGCCGGGGGCGTCGATCAGGCCCATCAGCGCCATCATGGTCACCGATTTGCCGGAGCCGGACTCACCGACGATGGCCAGCACCTCGCCCTTGTCTACCGAGAGGTCGAGGCCATCGACCACCGGCACCGCGTTGGCGTCGCCGAAGCGCACGCTGAGGTTGTTGATTTGCAAAAGGCTCATGGTCGGCTCCTCAGACGGCATTCTTGAGTTTCGGGTCGAGCGCGTCGCGCAGCCCGTCGCCCATCAGGTTGATCGCCAGCACGCTGAGCAGGATGGTCAGGCCGGGCAGCGACACCACCCACCAGGCGCGCTCGATGTAGTCGCGCGCCGAGGCCAGCATGGTGCCCCACTCGGGAGTCGGCGGCTGTACGCCGAGGCCGAGGAAGCCCAGCGCCGCGGCGTCGAGGATCGCCGAGGAGAAACTCAGGGTGGCCTGGACGATCAGCGGCGCCATGCAGTTGGGCAGCACGGTGACGAACATCAGGCGCAGCAGCCCAGCGCCGGCCAGGCGCGAGGCGGTGACATAGTCGCGGTCCAGCTCGCCCATCACCGCGGCGCGGGTCAGGCGCACGTAGGACGGCAGCGACACCACGGCGATGGCGATCACCGTGTTGATCAGCCCGGGGCCGAGGATGGCGACGATGGCCACGGCCAGCAGCAGGGAGGGCAGGGCCAGCATCACGTCCATCAGACGCATGATCGAGGGGCCAAGCAGGCGCGGGAAGAAGCCGGCGGTCAGGCCGAGGAGGATGCCCGGGATCAGCGACATCAGCACCGAGGACAGGCCGATCAGCAGCGACAGGCGCGCGCCGTGCATCAGTCGCGAGAGCAGGTCGCGGCCCAGCTCGTCGGTGCCGAGGAGGAACTGCGCCTGGCCGCCCTCCAGCCACACCGGCGGGGTCAGGAGGAAATCACGGAATTGCTCGCTGGGGTTGTGCGGCGCCGCCCAAGGGGCGAACAGCGCGCAGAAGATGATCAACAGCATGAAGCCCAGGCCGGCCACGGCGCCCTTGTTGTGGGCGAAGGCCTGCCAGAATTCCTTCAAGGGCGAGGGGTAGAGCAGGGCCTGGTCGAGGGCCGGGGAAGTCGTGGTTGCAGTCATGGTCGCGATTCCTCAGCGCTGATGGCGGATGCGTGGGTTGGCCAGGCCGTAGAGGATGTCCACGACGAAATTGACCATGATCACCAGGCAGGCGATCAGCAGGATGCCGTTCTGCACCACCGGGTAGTCGCGTGCGCCGATCGACTCGATCAACCACTTGCCGATACCCGGCCAGGAGAAGATGGTTTCGGTCAGCACCGCGCCCGCGAGCAGGGTGCCGACCTGCAGGCCGAACACCGTCAGCACCGGAATCAGCGCGTTGCGCAGGCCGTGGATAAACACCACCCGCGCCGGCGACAGGCCCTTGGCGCGGGCGGTGCGCACATAGTCCTCACCCAGCACTTCGAGCATGGCCGAACGGGTCATCCGCGCGATCACCGCCAGCGGGATGGTACCGAGCACGATGGCCGGCAGAATCAGGTGGCGCAGGGCGTCGACGAAGGCGCCTTCCTCGCCGCTGAGCAGGCTGTCGATCAGCATGAAGCCGGTCACCGGCGGGATGTCGTAGAGCAGGTCGATGCGCCCGGACACCGGGGTCCAGCCCAGCCAGACGGAGAAGAACATGATCAGCAGCAGGCCCCACCAGAAGATCGGCATCGAGTAACCGGCCAGGGAGATGCCCATCACCCCATGATCGAACATCGAGCCGCGTTTCAGTGCGGCGACCACTCCGGCGACCAGGCCCAGGCTGCCGGCGAACAGCAGGGCCGCCAGCGACAATTCGAGGGTGGCGGGGAACAGGGTGAGGAACTCGTCCCAGACGCTGGTGCGGGTGCGCAGCGACTCGCCCAGATCGCCCTGGGCGAGATTGCCAATGTAGTCGAGGTACTGGGCGTACAGCGGCTTGTTCAGACCCAGGCGCTCCATGGCCTGGGCATGCATCACCGGGTCGACCCGGCGTTCGCCCATCATCACCTCCACCGGGTCGCCGGGGATCATGCGAATCAGGGCGAAGGTCAGCAGGGTGACGCCGAAGAAGGTAGGGATCAACAGCCCCAGACGCCGCGCGATAAAGGAAAGCATAGTGATTCAATACTCCACATCAGGTTCATCTGCTCGGCGGCGGCATGGGCCAGCCGATGTTTTTTGTCAGGGGACTAGCGAAGTCTGGTCCACCGTTGGTTGCGGCGCGGACTGTGCGGTTAATCCACCCCAAGATTGACCCTTCATTGCAGTCTCACCTTGGCGAAATTGTTCGAGCCCATGGGGCTGAGGACGAAGCCCTGCACGCCTTTGCGCAGGGCACCGAACTGCCTGGGGTGGGCCAGGGGAATCCACGGCGCCTGCTCATGGAAGATTGCCAGGGCCTGGCGATAGAGGGCCGCGCGTTGCCCCTGGCCCTGCTCCCGGCGGGCCTGGCCGATCAGCGCATCGAAGTCCGGATCGCACCAGCCGGCCTGGTTCTCGCCGGACTCGGCCGCAGCGCAGGACAGGTTGGGGCTGAGGAAGTTGTCCGGGTCGCCGTTGTCGCCGGCCCAGCCCATGAATACCAGGTCGTGCTCGCCGTTCTTGGCGCGCTTGATCAGCTCGCCCCATTCGAACACGCGAATCTCGGCCTGGATGCCGATGGCGGCGAGGTCGGCCTGGAGCATCTGCGCGCCTATGCCCGGGTTGGGGTTGGTCGGGCCGCCGCCGGGGCGGGTCCAGATCGATAGCGTGAAGCCTTCGCCATGGCCGGCATCGCGCAGCAGCTGGCGGGCGCGGGCCGGATCGTGGGGCCAGCCGTGCAGTCGCGGGTCGTGGCCCCAGAGGGTCGCTGGATAGGGGGCCAGCGCCGGGCTGGCGTTGCCCTCGCCATACTGCGCGCGGATATAGGCGGCCTTGTCGAAGGCCAGGTTGAGCGCCTGGCGCACCCGCACATCGTCCAGCGGTGGGTGGCGGGTGTTGATGCCGATGTAGGCGGTGAGCAGCGAGTCGAGCTCCAGCACCTGCAGTTCCGGGTCGGCCTTCAGGGCCGGAATGTCCACCGGTCGCGGGTGCAGGGCGATCTGGCAGTCGCCGGCCTTGAGCTTCTGCTGGCGCACGTTGGGCTCGGGGGTGATGGCCAGGATCAGCTTGTCGATGGCCGGCGCGCCGTCCCAGTAGGCCGGGTTGCCATGAAAGCGCACCTGGGCGTCCTTGGCGTAGCGCTCGAAGACGAAGGGGCCGGTGCCGATCGGCAGGCGGTTGAGCTGCTCGGGCTGGCCCCGGGCGAGCAGCCGCTCGGCGTATTCGGCGGAATAGATGGAGGCGAAGCCCATGGCCAGGTCGGCCAGGAAGGGCGCCTCGGGATGCTTGAGTACGAAGCGCACGCGGTAGTCGCCGAGCCTGTCGATGCGCTCGATCAGATCCGCCATGGCCATGGCTTCGGCATAGGGGAAACCACGCACGGATAGCGCATGCCAGGGATGGGCCGGGTCGAGCTGGCGCTGGAAACTCCAGAGCACGTCGTCGGCGTTGAAGGCACGGCTCGGAGTGAACCAGTCGGTGCGGTGAAACTGCACGCCTTGGCGCAGGTGGAAGGTGTAGCTCAGGCCATCGGCCGAGATTTCCCAGCGCTCGGCCAGGCCGGGGACCAACTCGGTGCTGCCGGGAGCGAAGCGCACCAGGCGCTCGAAGAGCGTCTCCGCAGAAGCGTCGGCGGTGGTGGCGGCAGTGTACTGGACGATATCGAAGCCTTCCGGGCTGGCTTCGCTGCATACCACCAGGCTGGTGCTGGCGGCATGAGTCTGGCTGCTGACAGCTAGCGCGCCGCAGAGCAGCAGGCAGGTCAAGACAGGTGAGGTGTTCTGCATACGGCTATTCCCGTGGGGGGCTGTGCTTGCAACGCCGGCCGGGTAGGCCGCTGTTGGCACGAGACCCGAGCCGGTGGATAAACCGGCTCGGGTGGGTTACTGACAGGGAATTACTTGCCGACACTCACGCCATAGAAGGAGTTGAGGGCGAACGGGCTGATCTTGAAGCCCTGCACGTTCTTGCGCATCGGCTGGTACACCGTGGAGTGGGCGATCGGGGTGATCGGCACTTCGTGCTTGAGGATGACCTGGGCCTGCTTGTACAGCTTGGTGCGCTCGGCGACGTCGGTGGTGCGTTTGGCCGCCTTGATCAGCTTGTCGTAGTCGGCGTCGCACCACTTGGAGAAGTTGTTGCCGTCGACCGCGTCGCAGCCATACAGGGTGCCTAGCCAGTTGTCCGGATCACCGTTGTCGCCGCTCCAGCCGATCAGCATGGCGTCGTGCTCGCCGGCCTTGGAGCGCTTGAGGTACTCGCCCCACTCGTAGGTGACGATCTTCGCCTTGATGCCGACGTTGGCCCAGTCGGCCTGAAGGATCTCGGCCATCAGCTTGGCATTGGGGTTGTACGGACGCTGCACCGGCATGGCCCACAGGGTGATCTCGGTACCCTCGGCGACGCCTGCGGCCTTGAGCAGCTCCCTGGCTTTTTCCGGGTTGTAGCCGGCATCCTTGATGGCCTCGTTGTAGGACCACTGGGTCGGCGGCATGCCGTTGACCGCCAGCTGCCCGGCGCTCTGGTAGACCGCGTCGATGATCGCCTGCTTGTTCACTGCCATGTCCAGGGCCTGGCGCACTTGCAGCTGGTCCAGCGGGGGATGGGTGACGTTGTAGGCGATATAGCCATCGTTGAAGCCCGGTTGCGACGGCATCACGATGTTTGGGTCCTTCGCCAGCGATTCGAGATCAGCCGGGCGCGGGTTGAGGGTGACCTGGCATTCGCCGGCTTTGAGCTTTTGAATGCGCACCGATGCATCGGTGTTGATGGCGAAGATCAGGTTGTCGATCTTCACGTCATCCGGCTTCCAGTAGTCCTTGTTGCCGGTAAAGCGGATCTGCGCGTCTTTCTGGTAGCGCTTGAACACGAAAGGACCGGTGCCGATCGGCTTCTGGTTGATATCGGCCGCGTTGCCCTGCTTGAGCAACTGGTCGGCGTACTCGGCGGAGTGAATCGAGGCGAAGCTCATCGCCAGGTTCTGGATGAAGGCGGCATCCACCTCGTTGAGGGTGAAGCGCACGGTCAGGTCGTCGAGCTTTTCCAGCTTGGCGATATTGGCGTCCATGCCCATGTCGGTGAAGTAGGGGAATTCGGTCGGGTAGGCCTTGCGGAACGGGTGGTTGGTGTCGAGCATGCGGTTGAAGGTGAACAGCACGTCGTCGGCGTTGAACTCGCGGCTCGGCTTGAAATACTCGGTGGTATGGAATTTCACCCCGGGCCGCAGGTGGAAGGTGTAGATCAGGCCATCATCGGAAACGTCCCACTTTTCGGCCAGGCCGGGGATGACCGCAGTGCCGCCGCGCTCGAATTGGCTCAGGCGGTTGAAGATGGTTTCTGCGGCGGCATCGAAGTCGGTGCCGGTGGTGTAGAGGCCAGGATCGAAACCGGCCGGGCTGCCTTCGGAGCAGAACACCAGATTGCTGGCAGCATGGGCAAGCGGGGTGCTGGCGATCAGCCCAGCAATGACCATGGCCTGGATGACGGCGTTTTTACGCATAGTGACCTCATGTCTTATTGTGGTTGTCATCGTGAGGGGCCTCTCGTGAAGGCCTTGACAGAAACTATGCACGGCATGTGCCGTAGGCAAGCGACTTCTTCTGCTTAGAGCCGTAACTGTAGGTCAGCCGTAAGTTCTTGTCGCATTGCCGCAACTTAGCAGTCAAACACTGGCAAAGCGCCGCTATCTCCCGTTAACGGCGCTGCATGCTTGCAGGGCGTGGCTCAGGGCATCTGCACTTCGATGACGCCGTCGGCATTGATGGTCACCTGGCTGGTGCCGGCTTCGATTTCCGGTGTCACGGCGGCTTCCATCATGGCCGCGCCTTTCATCGCGTTCATGCGCATCGGCATCGGCGACTGAAAGCCGCCGCTGCTCAGGTTCAGGTTGACCAGTTTGTAGCCGCTGCCGCCCAGGGCTTCGGTGGCCAGTTGCGCGCGGGCCTTGAAGGCTGCGACGGCCTCCTTGAGCAGGGCATCTTCATGGGTTTTGCGCGTGGCGCTGGCAATGCTGAAGTTCATCCCGCCCATCTTCAGGTCTTGCAGCATCTCCCCGGTAAGGGTGGACAGGGCGCTGAAATCGGCGCTTTCCAGGCGCAGTTCAGCCCGCTCGCGCCAGGCCGTGATCTGTTGGCCCTTGTCATCGTAGACCGGATAGCTGTTACGGCTGCCCATGGCCACGCTGACGCCCTTGGCCTTGCGCGCCTGGGCGATGCTGGCGTTGAGGGTCTTGCTGATCTGCGCCGCCAATGCGGCCGGGTCGCTACCCTGCGCTTCACTGTAGAGCGTGACGTGCATCAGGTCGTGGGCGATTTCCTGATTGACCTCGGCGCGCAGGGAAATCTGGTTGTAGTGGACCTCTTCGGCGTGTGCCGCAAGGCTGAGCAAAGCGGCGGCGCTGATGACCAGGGCACTGGCAAGACGGGACAATGGCTGCATGACGTTTCCTTGTGCGTGATGGGGGCGCAGAGTGTGCGGGCTGTTGCTAAGGGTAGACGTAGCGATTCGACTATTCGGGTTAACTTCGGTTCATTGTCCGCCCGGGGCACTCGCGTTGCTGTGGGGCGGGAGGATTGCCTGGGTGCTGGTTTCGGCTGGGCTGAAACGGACGCCGTGCGTCCGGCCCGGGGAGCTGACACTGCCCATGACTGCGGCCAGTTGTCGCAGCGGGCCAGGCGGAGCCTTGGTTATACTCGGCCCGCTCGGCAAACGAGACCTTCTTGGAGAGCCCATGCTCGCACCCGTACAGTTGCTGTCGGCCAGCCGGCAAAATCTCTGGCGCCTGACCCTGATCCGTATCCTGGTTCTGGCCGCCCAGGCGGGCTCGGTGGGCCTGGCCTACAACTCCGGGCTGCTGCCGTTGCCCTGGCAGCAGCTGAGCATCACCCTGGGCGTGTCGCTGCTGTTGTGCCTGCTGACCGCCCTGCGCCTGCGCGGGCCCTGGCCGGTCACCGAGCTGGAATATGCGGTACAGCTGGGCTGCGACCTGATCATCCACAGTGTGCTGCTGTATTACTCGGGCGGCTCGACCAACCCCTTCGTCTCCTACTACCTGGTGCCGCTGACCATCGCTGCGGCGACCTTGCCCTGGTTGTTCACCATCACCCTGTCGGGCCTGGCCCTGGCCGGCTACACGCTACTACTGGTGTGGTCGCACCCGCTTGAATTGCCGTCCGGTCCGCGCGAAAGCCTGTTGATCTATGGCATGTGGCTGAGCTTTGCCCTGGCCGCGGGGCTGATTACCTTCTTCGTCGCCAAGATGGCCGAGGAGCTGCGTGATCAGGAGGAGCTGCGCGCCGAGCGCCGTGAGGAAGGCTTGCGCGACCAGCAGTTGCTCGCCGTGGCTACCCAGGCCGCCGGTGCTGCCCATGAGCTGGGCACGCCGCTGGCGACCATGAGCGTGTTGATCAAGGAGCTGCGCCGCGAGCATCAGGACCCGCTGTTGCAGGAAGACCTGGCGGTGCTGCAGGAGCAGGTCAAGCTGTGCAAGGAAACCCTGCAGCACCTGGTCCGCGCCGCCGAAGCGGACCGGCGCCAGGCGGTGATCGAGCAGTCCGCGGTGGAGTGGCTGGAAACCGCCCTCAATCGCTGGCACCTGATGCGCCCGGAGGCCAGCTACCGCTATCAGTGCCTGGGGCAGGGTACGCCGCCACGCTTGATGCCGCCGGCGGATCTGACCCAGGCGCTGCTCAACCTGTTGAACAACGCGGCCGACGCCTGCCCGGACAAGCTGGACATTCGCCTCGACTGGGATCACCAGTGGCTGCGCCTGAGCATTCGCGATTTTGGTGCCGGGGTGCCTCTGGTGATTGCCGAGCAGATTGGGCGGCCGTTTTTCACCACCAAGGGCAAGGGTTTTGGCCTGGGTCTGTTTCTCAGTCAGGCCAGCGTCACCCGTGCCGGCGGCACGGTAAAGCTGTATAACCACGAAGAGGGCGGCACGCTCACCGAGCTCAAGTTGCCGCGCGCCTATGGCCGAGCCTGAGGAAGTATTGAACATGAGTGACGAAGTCCTATTCGAAGGCGAAGAGCAGCCCCACCTGCTGTTGGTCGACGATGACCCGACTTTTACCCGGGTGATGGCACGGGCCATGAGCCGTCGCGGTCTGCGGGTGTCGACCGCCGGTTCCGCCGAGGAAGGCCTGGCCCTGGCCGAGCAGGATCTGCCGGATTACGCGGTGCTCGACTTGAAGATGGAAGGCGATTCCGGCCTGGTGCTGCTGCCCAAGCTGCTGGAGCTGGATGCGGAGATGCGCGTGGTGATCCTCACCGGCTACTCGAGCATCGCCACCGCGGTGGAGGCGATCAAGCGCGGCGCCTGCAACTACCTGTGCAAACCGGCCGATGCCGACGATGTGCTGGCCGCACTGCTGACCCAGCACGCCGACCTGGACACCCTGGTGCCGGAAAACCCGATGTCGGTGGACCGCCTGCAGTGGGAACATATCCAGCGCGTACTCAGCGAACACGAAGGCAATATCTCCGCCACCGCCCGCGCCCTCGGCATGCACCGGCGCACCTTGCAGCGCAAATTGCAGAAGCGGCCGGTCAAGCGCTGAGCCCGCCGGCACTCTCTGCACGTTCCCCTGGATCGTCTTCGGGCGGGAGCTGCAGAGAGTGCTAGGTTGTCGTACCTCTTCTGTTGCTATGATTAGCCCCCTAAGTAAATTCTCTCCCAGGGGCAGCCATGCTCGCCGTCGTTCAGCAAACCCTCGCCATCACCGCGCCGGTCTTCTCCATGCTGTTTCTCGGCGTGGGCCTCAAACGCCTGGGCTGGATCGACGACGCCTTTATCAATACCGCGTCGTCACTGGTGTTTCGCGGCACCATGCCGGCGTTGCTGTTTCTCGGCATCGTCAAGGCGGACCTGAGAACGGCCCTGCAGCCGGCGCTGCTCGGCTACTTCGTGCTGGCGACCCTGGTGTGTTTCCTGATCGCCTGGGGCTGGGCGATCTGGCACTGGCCGCAGGCGGATCGGGGGATCTACACCCAGGGCGCGTTTCGCGGCAACAACGGCATCGTCGGTCTGGCGCTGGCCACCAGTCTGTACGGCGATTACGGCCTGTCGGTCGGGGCGGTGTTGGGCGGGGTGGTGATCCTTTGCTACAACACCCTGTCCGCCATCGTCCTGGCGCTCTACAGCCCGCACGTCAAGTCCGGCCCCTGGGCCATCGCCAAGAGCATCCTCGGTAATCCGCTGATCATCGGCGTGCTGGCGGCGATACCGATCGCCTACTGGCGGCTGCCGCTACCGGGTTGGCTGATGATCTCGACCCAGTACTTCGCGCAGATGACCCTGCCGCTGGCATTGATCTGCATCGGCGGCACCCTGACGCTGGCCTCGTTGCGCAACAGCAGCGCGATTGCCATCAGTTCAAGCCTGATGAAGATGGTCTGGCTGCCGTTGCTGGCAACCCTGGGCGCCTGGCTGTGCGGCTTTCGCGGCGCCGACCTGGGGATACTCTTCCTCTATTTCGCCAGCCCCACCGCCGCCGCCAGCTTCGTCATGGCGCGGGCGGTGAACGGCAATCATCAGCTGGCGGCAGCGATCATCGTGATCACCACCCTGGCCGCAGTGGTGACGATCAACCTCGGCCTGTTCCTGCTGCAGGGCCTCGGCTGGCTCTAGGCCGGCAATGCCGGGCGGCGCCCGGCTGATCGGTCAGGGCTGCTGGTGCGCCTCGATCACTTCCTGCGCCGCGCGGAAGGCGTCGATGGCCGCCGGCACCCCGGCGTAGACCGCACAGTGCAGCAGCGCCTCGCGGATTTCCTCGACGGTGCAGCCGTTGTTCAGGGCGCCGCGCACGTGGCCCTTGAGTTCCTGTGGGCACCTCAGCGCGGTCAGCGCCGCCAGGGTGATCAGGCTGCGGGTCTTGCGGTCCAGGCCCTCGCGGGTCCAGACGCCACCCCAGGCGTGTTCGTTGACGAAATCCTGCAGGGGTTGGGTGAACGCGGTGGCAGTGTCCAGGGCGCGGTCGACGAAGGCGTCGCCCATGACCTCGCGGCGTGCCTTCAGGCCCTTGTCGTAGTTATCATTCATATGCAGCTCCAGGTTAGGCTCAGGCCGTGCGCTGTTTTTGCCAGGCACGCCCGGCGATTACCACCAGGGTCACCGCCGTCAGCGGTATCACGTAACCGAGCATGGCGTCACCGAAGACCTGGGCCAGCGGTCGACCGGTGGCGAACAGTGCCAGGTAGAGGGTGTAGGCCAGGTAGTAGGCGAGGAATAGCAGGCCTTCCCAGCGATTGATGCGATAACCGGCAAAAAAGATCGGCAGGCAGGCCACGGCCACCGCGATCATCACCGGGAAGTCAAAGGCCAGGGCGTTCGGCGAGATCGAGATCGGCAGCGGCGAGGCCAGCGAGGCCAGGCCGAGGACGAACAGCAGGTTGAAGATGTTGCTGCCGACGATATTGCCCACGGCGATATCGCGTTCGCCGCGGATGGCGGCCATGATTGAAGTCGCCAGTTCCGGTAGCGAGGTGCCGATGGCCACCACGGTCAGGCCGATGATCAGCTCGGACAGGCCGAGGGCGCGGGCCAGGCTGACGGCGCCTTCGACCAGCAGGTTGGAGCCGCTCACCAGCAGGACCAGGCCGGCGACGATCAGTGCCAAGTTGATCAGCCAGGCGTAGGGCTTGGGCGCTTGGTGCAGGCCGAACTCCTTGGCGAACTCGTCGTCATCGGCCGCGCTCTTGTCCCTGAGGTTGCTGATGATCAGAAAGCCGGTGTAGGCCACCACGCCGGTGAACAGCAGGGCGCCGTCGAGTCTGCTCAGGCCGCCGTCCCAGGCCAGGGCGTAGACCACCAGGCTGGCGCCGATCATGATCGGTACATCCAGGCGGATCAGCTGTCGGGAGACGATCAGCGGCGCAACCAGGGCCGTCATGCCGAGGATCAGCAGCACGTTGGCGATATTGCTGCCGATCACGTTGCCGATGGCCAGGTCGCCGCTGTTGTTCAGGGCGGCCTGAATGCTCACCGCACTTTCCGGTGCGCTGGTGCCGAAGGCCACCACGGTCAGGCCGATGACCAAGGGCGGAATACCGAATTGCGCTGCCAGTTTGGCGGCGCCGCGCACCAGCACCTCGGCGCCGGCTACCAGCAATACCAGGCCGGCAATCAGGTAGACGAAGGTCATCGGGGTCATTGCAAGGAGCTCCAGAAAAGAGGCGCTAGTTTAAACATCGGCTTGCAGTACGCCAGAGGGCTATCGCGGGTTCTTTGTAAACAGCTATGTTCACTCGGCCAGTTGCTGCACGCGCACCGGCACCACGCCGGCGCGCAGCATATCCAGCTGTTCGGCGGCCCTTTGCGAGAGATCGATGATGCGTTTCTTGGCGTAGGGGCCGCGGTCGTTGATGCGCACCACTACGCTCTTGTCGTTGCGCAGGTTGGTGACCAGCACCTTGCTGCCGAAGGGCAGGCTGCGATGCGCGGCGGTCAGGGCATGCTGGTCGAAGCGCTCGCCACTGGCAGTTTTCTGGCCATGGTGGCGCGCGCCGTAATAGGACGCTTGACCTTCGGCGCGGTAACCCTGCGGGTCTATCTGGCCCTGGCTGGCGCATGCGCTGAGGAGCAGGGCGATGGTCACGATCAAGAGCAGGCGCATGGCGACTCCTTGGCCGGATGGACAGCGCTTCGAACTTCCATCGGCTTGTGCTGGGAAATCCTGCGCGGGTTTCCACCCTGCGGATAAAACAACGCCGGGCGGGCCCGGCGTTGCGTGTAACGAGGCATTCGTGCCCTGGCCCGGCCATGAGTGACCGGGCGTTGGCGCGAGGTTCAGCCTTCGAGCTTTTTCTTCAGCAGTTGGTTCACCTGGCCGGGGTTGGCCTTGCCCTTGGAGGCTTTCATCGCCTGGCCGACGAAGAAGCCGAACATCTTGCCGCGTTTGGCTTCGTCGCTGGCGCGGTACTGCTCGACCTGCTCGGCATTGGCCGCCAGTACCTCGTCCAGCATCGACTCGATGGCCCCCGAGTCGGTGACCTGCTTGAGGCCTTTGGCTTCGATGATGGCGTCGGCGGAGTCGCCTTCGCCGGCGGCCAGGGCCTCGAACACCATCTTGGCGATCTTGCCGCTGATGGTGTTGTCCTTGATGCGCAGGATCATGCCGCCCAGCTGCGCGGCGGAGACCGGCGACTGCTCGATCGACAGGTTGCCGGTGTTGAGCAGGCTGGAGAGTTCGCCCATCACCCAGTTGGCGGCCAGCTTGGCATCGCCACACACGGCATTGACCGCCTCGAAGTAGTCGGCCAGTTCGCGACTGGCGGCCAGTACGTCGGCGTCGTAGGCGGACAGGCCGAACTGTGCCTCGAAGCGCGCGCGCTTCTGTACCGGCAACTCCGGCAGGCTGGCGCGAATTTCATCGAGGAAGCTCTGCTCGATCACCACCGGCAGCAGGTCGGGGCAGGGGAAGTAACGGTAGTCGTTAGCTTCTTCCTTGCTGCGCATGGAGCGGGTTTCGTCCTTGTTCGGATCGTACAGGCGGGTTTCCTGGACGATCTTGCCGCCGTCTTCGATCCGCTCGATCTGGCGCTGCACTTCGTGGTTGATCGCCTTCTCGATAAAGCGGAAGGAGTTGACGTTCTTGATCTCGGCGCGGGTGCCGTATTCGGCCTGGCCTTTTGGCCGTACCGAGACGTTGCAGTCGCAGCGCAGCGAGCCTTCGGCCATGTTGCCGTCGCAGATGCCGAGGTAGCGCACCAGGGCGTGGATGGCCTTGACGTAGGCCACCGCTTCCTTGGCGCTGCGGATATCCGGCTCGGAGACGATCTCCAGCAGCGGCGTGCCGGCACGATTGAGGTCGATGCCGCTCATGCCGTGGAAGTCTTCGTGCAGGCTCTTGCCGGCGTCTTCTTCCAGGTGCGCGCGGGTGATGCCGATGCGCTTTTGCGTGCCGTCTTCCAGGGTGATGTCGAGGAAGCCCTTGCCGACGATGGGGTGATCCATCTGGCTGGTCTGATAGCCCTTGGGCAGGTCCGGGTAGAAGTAGTTCTTGCGCGCGAAGACGTTGCTCGGCGCGATGTGCGCGTCGATGGCCAGGCCGAACTTGCAGGCCATGCGCACGGCTTCGGCGTTGAGCACCGGCAGGGTGCCGGGCATGCCGAGGTCAACCAGGCTGGCCTGGGTGTTGGGTTCGGCGCCGAAGGCGATGGCGCTGGCAGAAAAAATCTTCGATTGGGTGCTGAGCTGTGCGTGGATTTCCAGCCCGATTACGGTTTCCCATTGCATCTATTTATTCCTCAGAAGCCAGCCGGAGCTTGTGTGTGCCAGTCAGTAACCTGTTGGTACTGGTGGGCGACGTTGAGCAGGCGGCCTTCCTGGAAATAGGGTGCGAGCAGCTGCACCCCCACCGGCAAGCCGTCGACGAAGCCGGCCGGCATCGACAGGCCGGGAATACCGGCGAGGTTGGCGGTGATGGTGTAGATGTCTTCCAGGTAGGCGGCGACCGGGTCGTTGTTCTTCTCGCCGAGTTTCCAGGCCAGGTTCGGCGTGGTCGGGCCGAGAATCACGTCCACCTCGTCGAAGGCACTGACGAAGTCGTTCTTGATCAGGCGGCGAATCTTCTGTGCTTTCAGGTAGTAGGCGTCGTAGTAACCGGCGGACAGGGCATAGGTGCCGATCATGATGCGGCGTTTGACCTCGGCGCCGAAGCCTTCGCCGCGCGAGCGCTTGTACAGGTCTTCGAGGTTGACCGGGTTTTCGCAGCGGTAGCCGAAGCGCACGCCGTCGAAGCGCGACAGGTTGGAGCTGGCTTCGGCCGGGGCGATCACGTAATAGGCCGGGATCGCATGCTGCATGGCCGGCAGGCTGATGTCCTTGACCGTGGCGCCGAGCTTTTTCAGCTCCTCGACCACGCTCAGCACCGCCTCGGCAATACGGCTGTCGAGGCCGGAGCCGAAGTACTCCCTGGGCAGGCCGATGCGCAGGCCATGCAGCGGTTTGGCCAAAGCCGCGAGGTAGTCATCGACCGGCTGGTCGACACTGGTGGAGTCTTTCGGGTCGAAACCGGCCATGGCCTGCAGCATCAGGGCGCAGTCTTCGGCGCTACGGGCCAGTGGGCCGCCCTGGTCGAGGCTGGAGGCGTAGGCGATCATGCCCCAGCGCGAGACGCGGCCGTAGGTCGGTTTGATCCCGGTGAGGTTGGTTAGCGCCGCCGGCTGGCGGATCGAGCCGCCGGTATCGGTGCCGGTCGCAGCGGGCAGCAGGCGTGCGGCCACGGCTGCGGCCGAACCACCGGAGGAGCCGCCCGGTACGCGGGTCAGGTCCCAGGGGTTTTTCACCGCGCCGTAATGGCTGGACTCGTTGGCCGAGCCCATGGCGAATTCGTCCATGTTCAGCTTGCCCAGGGTCACGCTGCCGGCGGCGGCGAGCTTCTCCACCACTGTGGCGTTATAGGGCGCCTTGAAGCCTTGGAGGATTTTCGAACCGCAGCTGGTCAGCACATCCTGGGTGCAGAACAGGTCCTTGTGGCCGATCGGTGCACCGAGCAGGGCGCCGGTTTCACCCGCAGCGCGGCGGGCGTCGGCGGCCTTGGCCTGCCCAAGGGCCAGCTCTTCGGTGACGCTGATGAAACTGTTGAGCTGCGGGTCGAGTTGCCCAATGCGTTGCAGCAGGCTGCGGGTCAGTTCCTCGGCGGAAAATTGTTTGGCGGCCAGGTCGCGGGCGATTTCAGCCAGGGTCAGTCGATGCATCACTCAATCACCTTGGGAACCAGATACAGGCCGTTCTCGACGGCCGGGGCGATCGCCTGGTAGGCGTCGCGGTGGTTTGCTTCGGTCACCACGTCGGCGCGCAGGCGCTGGGTCGCTTCCAGGGGGTGGGCCAGTGGCTCGATACCCGTGGTGTCGACCGCCTGCATCTGATCGATCAGGCCGAGAATATTGTTGAGGGTCTCGGTGGTACGTGGAATTTCGCTTTCATTCAGGCCCAGTCGGGCCAGATGGGCGATTTTTTCCACCTCGGAGCGTTCAAGCGCCATTGTGGTTCTCCAGTAGAGGGCAGCTAATTGAAAGGTGCGTGGGTCGCCATGCCTAGCCGGCCGTTATGACTACATAGCTCGGCTAGGCGGCATTGAACTCAGCCTCGCGTGCGAGCCCAGTCAAAATGCGCATGTACAACCTGTGCACAGCACTTTTTTGGCTGACTTCGCCTGGCTACGCGCCCCGGCCCAGCCTTCACCCGCTCGATATTTCAAGGCCCTGCTCAGCTGTGCAGGGAACGGATTCTGTGAGCGGGTGGTCAAAGGCCGCGATGATGGGCCGTAAAGCCCCGAAAAACAGGCAATCTAACATATTGCCGCCTTGCTCAAAATCCCTGTCGTTGTTAGAGTTTGCCGCACTTTTTATTCGCACGTCGCCGCGCGGTTGATTATCTGCGCGTAACCCGCGCGTTGCTTTTACCCACGCGTTGCCTAGGGTCACTCTCCCATGTTCAAAAAACTGCGTGGCATGTTTTCCAGCGATCTGTCGATCGACCTGGGCACTGCCAATACCCTGATTTATGTGCGCGAGCGCGGTATCGTCCTCAACGAGCCGTCGGTCGTAGCCATCCGTACCCACGGCAACCAGAAAAGCGTCGTTGCTGTCGGTACCGAAGCCAAGCGCATGCTCGGTCGCACCCCTGGCAATATCGCAGCTATCCGGCCGATGAAGGATGGCGTGATCGCCGACTTCAGCGTGTGCGAAAAGATGCTGCAGTACTTCATCAACAAGGTTCACGAGAACAGCTTTCTGCAGCCTTCGCCGCGCGTGCTGATCTGCGTGCCGTGCAAGTCCACCCAGGTGGAGCGCCGCGCCATCCGTGAATCGGCCCTTGGTGCCGGTGCCCGCGAAGTGTTCCTGATCGAAGAGCCAATGGCTGCCGCCATCGGTGCCGGCCTGCCGGTGGAAGAAGCGCGTGGTTCCATGGTCGTCGATATCGGCGGCGGTACCACGGAAATTGCCCTGATTTCGCTGAACGGCGTGGTCTACGCCGAATCCGTGCGGGTCGGTGGCGATCGTTTCGACGAAGCCATCATCACCTATGTGCGGCGCAACTACGGTTCGCTGATCGGTGAATCCACCGCCGAGCGGATCAAGCAGGAAATCGGCACCGCCTACCCGGGCGGTGAAGTCCGCGAGGTCGACGTGCGTGGCCGCAACCTGGCCGAAGGCGTGCCGCGTGCCTTCACCCTCAACTCCAATGAGGTGCTGGAAGCCCTGCAAGAATCCCTGGCCACTATCGTGCAGGCGGTCAAGAGCGCGCTGGAGCAGTCACCGCCGGAGCTGGCGTCGGATATCGCCGAGCGTGGCCTGGTGTTGACCGGCGGCGGCGCCTTGTTGCGTGATCTGGACAAGTTGCTGGCCCAGGAAACCGGTCTGCCGGTGATTGTTGCCGAAGACCCGCTGACCTGCGTCGCCCGTGGCGGCGGCAAGGCCCTGGACATGATGGATCGCCACACCATGGACCTGCTGTCCACGGAGTGAGCTGTCTGCGCCAAGTCTCGAGCTGCAAGCCGGGTTTCCACTCGCTTGCAGCTTTTTGTTTGCTGCTTGACGCTTGAGAGGAGCTCGCCATAAAACCGCTATTTGCCAAGGGGCCTTCGCTCGGAGTACGCCTGCTGGTGTTCGCTGTGCTATCGGCTGCGCTGATGGTGGTGGATGCGCGACTTACCGTGTTGCAGCCGTTGCACCGCCAGTTGGGCTTTATTGTCGAGCCGTTCTACTGGCTCGGCCGTTTGCCGGTGACCCTGTGGGACAGTGCCACTCAGGAGCTCAGCTCGCGCAGTGACCTGGCGGCCGAGAATGAAAAACTCAAGGCCGAAAGCCTGGTGATGCAGCGGCGGCTGCAGAAACTGGCGGCGTTGACCGAGCAGAATGTGCGCTTGCGCGAGCTGCTCAATTCGTCGGCGCTGGTCGACGATGAGGTATTGGCCACCGAGCTGATCGGTATCGATCCCAACCCCTTCACCCGCCGTATCCTGATCGACAAGGGCGGCAAAGATGGCGTGTTGCTCGGCCAGCCGGTGCTCGATGCACGTGGCCTGATGGGCCAGGTGGTCGAGGTGTTGCCCTACACCTCGCGGGTGCTGTTGCTCACCGACACTACCCACAGCATCCCGGTGCAGGTCAATCGCAATGGCCTGCGCGCGATCGCCACCGGTACCGGTAACCCGGAGCGCCTGGAGTTGCGCCATGTGGCCGATACCGCGGACATCAAGGAAGGCGATCTGCTCCTCAGCTCCGGGATGGGCCAACGTTTTCCGGCGGGCTATCCGGTGGCGGTGGTCACCGAGGTGATTCACGACTCCGGTCAGCCGTTTGCGATTGTCCGCGCCATGCCCACGGCCGACTTGAATCGCAGCCGCTACATGCTGCTGGTCTTCACCGACCCGCGTACCGCCGAACAGCGCGCCAGTGATTCGGCCGAGGCCCAGGAAGCGGCGGATCGTCAGGCCCTTGAGCCTTTGGCGAGCGGCTCCTCGCTGCCGGCAGCCCCCCAAGGGGCCGCGGACGCTGCGCCAGCCACCTCATCCCCCCCTGCTGCGGAGCCTCGCCAATGATTGCCTTGCGTGCGCGCAATACCTGGGTGATCTGGCTAAGCCTGGCCCTGGCCCTGCTGCTCAGTGTGTCCAGCTTGCCCCAGTTCATGGAGGTTGGCCGGCCGCTGTGGCTGGCGCTGTTCCTGACCTATTGGGTGCTGGCCTTGCCCCATCGAGTGGGCATGACCACGGCCTGGTGCGTCGGTCTGTTGGCCGATGTGCTGAACGGTTCGCTACTGGGGCAGAATGCCCTGATTCTTACCCTGGTGATCTTCCTGGTAATGAATCTGCAGCAGCGCTTGCGTATGTTCCCCATGTGGCAGCAGAGCATGGTGCTGCTGGTGGTGTTCGGTCTGGCCCAGTTGGTCCAGCTGTGGCTCAATGCCTTGACCGGTAGCCGTCCACCCACCCTGGCGTTCGTCTTGCCGGCACTGGTCAGCGCACTGCTGTGGCCATGGGTTTGTGTCATCCTGCGCGGTGTGCACAAGCGCCTCAGCGTCAATTGAGTGCGGCAGGCTCCGCACGAATCCGACAGGGAGACGTCCGTATGACTACCCTTTACCTGGCATCCGGGTCGCCGCGACGGAGCGAGTTATTGGCCCAGATCGGTGTGCCCTTCATCACGCAAATCGTTCCCGTCGATGAAAGCTTATTGCCAGACGAGTCGCCCTGCGCCTATGTAGAGCGTCTGGCTCGCGCCAAAGCGCAGGCCGGCCTGGCCGCCTTGGCTGATCCGGGTGAGGCTGTAGTGCTCGGTGCCGATACCGCCGTGGTCCTCGATGGACAGATTCTCGGCAAGCCGCAGGATCGCGTCGAAGCGCTGGCGACCCTGAGCGCGCTGTCCGGTCGCGAGCATCTGGTGCTGACGGCTGTGGCCTTGGCGTCGACCGCCAAGGTGGCCGCGCGGGTGGTCAGCAGTCGGGTGCGCTTTCGCCCGTTGAGCCGCGAAGAGATCGAGGCGTATTGGGCCACCGGCGAGCCCCGGGACAAGGCTGGCAGTTATGGTATTCAAGGGTTGGCGGCAGTGTTCGTCAGCCAGTTGCAGGGCAGTTACTCGGCCGTGGTGGGCTTGCCCCTGTGCGAAACCGCCGAGTTGCTCGCAGAATTTAGCATTCCGTGCTGGCAGACGTTGTCAGTCCATAGTCAAGAGGGTGTAGGTCGCGGGTGAGCGCCGAAGGCTGGCGCTGCCTGGCTTGCCGCTTCGTCGGACCAGAGATACAGCCATGAGTGAAGAGATCCTGATCAATATCACGCCGATGGAGTCGCGCGTGGCGGTGGTGGAGAACGGCGTGCTGCAAGAAGTGCATGTCGAGCGCACGCAAAAGCGCGGTATCGTCGGCAACATCTACAAGGGCAAGGTGGTGCGGGTGTTGCCGGGTATGCAAGCGGCGTTCGTCGACATCGGCCTGGATCGTGCAGCCTTTATCCATGCCTCGGAAATTTCCAGTCGCGAAGGCAGTGCGGTGGAAAGCATCAGCGCCCTGGTGCATGAAGGCCAGGCGCTGGTGGTGCAGGTCACCAAGGACCCGATCGGTAGCAAGGGCGCGCGGCTGACCACCCAGCTGTCGATCCCTTCGCGTTACCTGGTGTACATGCCGCGTACCAGTCATGTCGGCATCTCCCTGAAGATCGAGAACGAAGCCGAACGCGAGCGCCTCAAGCAGGTGGTGGCCGACTGCGTCGCGGCCGAAGGCATCGCCGAGGCCGGCGGCTTTATCTTGCGCACCGCCGCCGACGGTGTGGGCGCCGACGAAATTCTGCTGGATATCCGCTACCTGCGCCGTCTGTGGGATCAGATTGCGGCGCAGAAGCAGAGCGCACCGGCGCCGTCAGTGATCTACGAAGACCTCAGCCTGGCCCTGCGCACCCTGCGCGATCTGGTCGGCCCGCGCACCGAAAAGATCCGCATCGACTCGCGGGAAACTTTCCAGAAGATCACCCAGTTCGTCGCCGAGTTGATGCCGGAAATCGCCGATCGTCTGGAGCACTATCCGGGTGAGCGGCCGATCTTCGATTTGTACGGCGTCGAAGACGAGATCCAGCGGGCGCTGGAACGCAAGGTGCCGCTGAAGTCCGGGGGTTACCTGATCATCGATCCGGCCGAGGCGATGAGCACCATCGACGTCAATACCGGGGCCTTCGTCGGTCACCGCACCCTCGAAGAGACGATCTTCAAGACCAATCTCGAGGCGGCCACCGCCATCGCTCGTCAACTGCGCCTGCGTAACCTCGGCGGTATCATCATCATCGACTTCATCGACATGGAAGATGAAGAACACCAGCGCCAGGTGCTGCGTACCCTGGAAAAGCAGCTGGAGCGCGATCACGCCAAGACCAACATCATCGGGATCACCGAGTTGGGCCTGGTACAGATGACCCGCAAGCGCACGCGCGAGAGCCTCGAGCAGATACTCTGCGAGCCCTGCGGCTGCTGCCAGGGCCGCGGCAAGATGAAGACGCCGGAAACCACCTGTTACGAGATTTTTCGCGAGATCCTGCGTGAGGCGCGGGCCTACCAGGCCGAGGGCTATCGCGTCCTGGCCAACCAGAAAGTGGTGGATCGCCTGCTCGATGAAGAGTCGGGCAATGTTGCCGATCTCGAAGCCTTTATCGGCCGTACCATCAAGTTTCAGGTCGAGACGATCTACTCCCAGGAGCAATACGATGTGGTGCTGCTGTGAATCGCTCCGCCGTGTTCAAGGTATGAACTGAATGGCGCTTCTGGCCCGTTTGTCGGTGGTGGCGTTGCGCTGGGGACTGAGCTTGTGCGCACTGGGCCTGGTGCTGGCCGCGCTCTACGTCAGCCTTGGTCGCGAGTTGGTGCCATGGGTCGCCGAGTATCGTCTGGAGGCAGAAGACCAGGCCACCGCCGCACTCGGCATGCCGCTGCGCATAGGCCGTCTGGAAGGGCGCTGGCAGGGTTTCGCGCCACTGTTGATCGCCCATGACGTGCAGTTGGGCGAAGGTGCCAGCGCACTGCGCCTGGATCAAGTGCGTCTGGTGCCGGACGTGCTCGCCAGCCTGTCGGCGCGCCAGCCGCGGCTGGCCAATCTGGAACTGGAAGGCTTGCAGTTCAGCCTGCTGCAGGACGAACAGGGCGCTTGGGCGCTTAAGGGGCTGCCGCAGCGCAGTGAGCCCCTGGCCCTGGATGTCGCTCGGGTATTGCGGCAGTTGCAAGCGGTCAACCGTGTGTCGCTGCTGAACAGCCAGGTGACCCTGGAAGCCCGTGAGCTGCCGGCCGTTACCCTGACGTACGTCAACCTGACCCTGCGCAATGGCGCCAGTCGGCAGCGTCTGGATGCGCGCCTGCTGCTCCCCGATGGCCAGCCGGTTGCCTTGCAACTGCGCACGCGCATGCAAGCCGAGCGCTGGCGCGAGATGCGGGCCGAGCTGTACCTGAGCCTGCCGCAAAGCGATTGGGCGCGCTGGTTGCCGCCGAGCGTGACCCGCGAGTGGCGTCTTGAGCAGTTGCAGGCCGGCGGTGAAGTCTGGCTGGACTGGGCCGATGGTGCCTTGCAGCGTGCCGTCAGTCGCTTGCATGCGCCGCAAGTGGTGGGGGCCTATCTTGAGCGTGAGGCGGCGCAGGTGCAGAACCTCGCCCTCAACGCCTATTTCGAGCGTACCGCGCAGGGCTTCGAGCTGCTCCTGGACGATCTGGCCTTGAGCCAGGGCGAGACCCGCTGGGGCGAAGTGCAGCTGGGTCTCAGTCATCGTCAGGACAGTGCTGAAGTCGAAGAGCAATGGTCGCTCGCGGCTGATCGCCTCGACCTGGCGCCGCTGCTGCCGCTGGTCGAGGCCCTGGCACCCTTGCCGGACAAGGCCCAGGCTGTGCTCGCTAGCCTGCAGCCGCACGGGGCCTTGCGCAACATCCAGGTGGATTACCGGCCGCAGGCCGAAGGCGACAAACGCCTGCAATTCGCCGCCAATCTCGAACACATCGGTTTTGCCGCCCATGAGGCCTCGCCCGCGGCAGAAAATATCAGCGGCAGTGTGGCCGGTGACCTCGGGCAGGGCGAGCTACGCCTGGCGGCGGAGAATTTCTCCCTGCATCTGGCCACGTTGTTCCCCCAGCCCTGGCTGTACAGTCAGGCCAATGCCCGGCTGACCTGGCAACTGGATGAGCAGGCCTTCACCCTGCGCAGCCCCTATCTGCAAGTCGTCGGCGAGGAGGGGCCAGTTGCCGGTGACTTCCTGATCCGCCTGATGTTCGATCCCGAGGCCGAGGACTACATGGACCTGCGCGTGGGGCTGCGTAACGGCGACGCGCGCTATACCGAGAAATACCTGCCGACCCGCGCCCCTGGCTTCAGTCCGCAACTGGCTGACTGGTTGAAGACCGCGATTCGCGGCGGCAAGGTCAATGAAGGCTATTTTCAATTTCAGGGTTCGCTGAACAAGGGCGCCGCCGATGCCGCGCGCAGTATCAGCCTGTTCTTCGCCGTGGAGGATGCCGAACTGGCCTTCCAGCCGGGTTGGCCGGCACTGCGCGAGGCGCGTGGCGAGGTGTTCATCGAAGACAGCGGCGTACGGGTGCGGGTGGCCGAGGCGCGTATCCTCGATAGTCGGGTGCGTAACGCCGCGGCTGACATCCCTCACGCCGCGTCGGGGAAGACACTGCGGCTGCTGTTGAACAGCGAGCTGGAAAGCAGCGTTGGCGATGCCCTGAAAATTCTCCAGGACGCGCCCATGGGCACTGCCGAGACGTTCGCCGGCTGGCGGGGCGAGGGGCCGTTATCGGGCAGGCTCAAACTCGACCTGCCGCTGCACAAGGGGCAAGCATCGGACGTCGAGGTGATAGTCGACTTCGCCACCGAAGGTGCACGGCTGCAGTTGACCAATCCCGAGCTGGAGCTTAGCCAGCTGAAGGGGGCTTTTCGCTATGACACGGCCAGTGGCTTGAGTGCTCCGGATATTCGCGCGCAAATCCTCGGCCATGCCGTACGTGGCAAGGCCATGGCTGAAGGTAGCCGTGGCCAGGCGCGGACCCAGATCGAAGCTCATGGCCAGGTGCCGCTGAGCACCCTGACTGCCTGGCTGGGCGTGACCGAGCCGCTGCCTGTGAGCGGGACTTTACCCTATCGCCTGCGTCTGACGCTGGATGGGGTCGACAGCCAACTGCGCGTGGATTCCAATCTTCAGGGGGTGGCCGTCGCCCTACCGGCGCCTTTCGGCAAAAGCGCCGGCGAGGAAAGCTATGCCGATTGGCGCATGACCTTGAGTGGCGCCGAGCGGCGCTATTGGCTGGAATATGCCGATCTGGCGAGCCTGGCCTTCGCGGCACCGCCCGGCCAGTTGGCCGAGGGCCGCGGCGAGTTGCGTCTGGGCGACGGCCCGGCGCTGTTGCCGGCGGCGTCCGGGGTGCGCTTGCGTGGGCAAATCAGCGAGCTGGATTGGCCGGCCTGGCAGGCGGCGCTCAAGCCTTATGTCGGTGTGGCGCGCGAGGATGCGCAGCAGGTGTTCAGGGATGCGCGACTGCAGATCGGGCGATTCCACGGCTTTGGCAGTACTGTCGAGAACCTCGGGGTACAGCTCAAGCGCGGGGCTGGCGCCTGGTTGCTCAACCTGGATAGCGCGCTGCTGAAAGGTCGGGTCGACTTGCCGGACGTCGACGCGACGCCTATCGCGGTCAATCTGGAGTACCTGCGTTTGCCGGCGGCTGCCGCCAAGGATGCCGTGGTCGAGGAGCGCGCGGATCCGCTGCTTGGGGTCGACCCGCGGCAGATTCCCGCCATCGACCTGCACATCGATCAGGTGCTGCAAGGGGCCGAGCTGCTGGGCGCGTGGTCGCTGAAAGCGCGGCCGAATGCTACGGGGGTGCAGTTCAACGACCTGGACCTGGATCTGAAGGGCTTGCAACTGGCCGGCAGTGCCGGATGGCAGGGCACGGCCGAGGCCAGCAGTAGCTGGTACAAGGGACGCCTGCAGGGCGAGGACCTGGCCGATGTGCTGCTGGCCTGGGACTTCGCGCCGACGGCCAACAGTGAAAGCTTTCAGCTGGATGTCGACGGGCGTTGGCCGGGTTCGCCTGCGTGGGTCAGTCTGAAGCGCTTTTCCGGCAGCATGGATGCAACCTTGCGCAAGGGCCAGTTCACTGAGGTGCAAGGCCCTGCATCGGCGCTACGGGTATTCGGCCTGCTCAACTTCAACTCGATTGGCCGCCGTCTGCGCCTGGACTTTTCCGACCTGCTCGACAAGGGGTTGAGTTATGACCGGGTCAAGGGACTGCTGGTCGCCAGCGACGGAGTGTACGTCACCCGCATACCCATTACCCTGACCGGGCCATCGAGCAATCTGGAGTTGGACGGTACCCTGAACCTGGCCGATGATCTGGTCGATGCCAAGCTGCGGGTAACCTTGCCGTTGAGCAATAACCTGCCGCTGGCGGCATTGATCGTCGGCGCACCGGCGATTGGCGGGGCGTTATTCCTGGTGGACAAGCTGCTGGGCGATCGTGTGGCACGTTTTGCCAGTGTGCAATACAGCGTCACGGGCCGTTGGCAGGATCCGCAGATCACCTTCGACAAGCCTTTTGATACGTCGCGCTGAGCAGCCATTGAGCAAAAACCGTTGCGCCGGGCGATGCAGTCGATGGCCATGGCTTGTAAGCTGAAGGCCCAACCACTCAGCGACCTGGAGTGCGCATGACCCTCGCGGTGATTCAAATGGTCAGCCGGGACGAAGTGCCGGCCAATCTGCATCAGGCCCGGCGCCTGCTCGAGCAGGCGGCGGCGGGCGGAGCGCGCCTGGCGGTATTGCCGGAGAATTTCGCCGCCATGGGCCGCCGCGATCTGGCCGCGCTGGGTCGCAGCGAAGCGCGCGGTGAGGGACCGATTCTGCCCTGGTTGAAACAGGCCGCCCGCGACCTCAAGTTATGGATAGTGGCCGGTACCTTGCCCTTGCCGCCTGCGGGTCAGCCCGAGGCAAAGGCGCGGGCCTGTTGCCTGGTGCTCGACGAGCATGGTGAGCAGGTCGCGCGCTACGACAAGCTGCACCTGTTCGATGTGGAGGTCGGCGACAGCCAGGGCCGTTACCGCGAATCCGATGATTTTGCCCACGGCAGCCAGGTCGTAGTGGTCGATACCCCCGTTGGGCGCCTGGGCTTGACGGTGTGCTACGACCTGCGTTTCCCTGAACTCTATGGCGCCCTGCGTGAAGCCGGGGCGGAGTTGATCAGCGTGCCGGCGGCCTTCACTGCGCTGACCGGTGCGGCGCATTGGCAGGTACTGGTGCGGGCCCGCGCCATCGAGACTCAGTGTTGCCTGCTGGCCGCCGGCCAGGGTGGCATTCATCCCGGCGGGCGCGAGACTTTCGGCCATTCGGCCATCGTCGATCCCTGGGGCCGGGTGTTGGCCGAGCAGGCGCAAGGCGAAGCGGTCTTGCTGGCCAGCCGCGATGCCGTCGAGCAGGCGGCGATTCGCCAACGCATGCCGGTGAGCCGGCATAAACGATTTTTTGCAGCGGCCGAACCACGGTTGCCGGGTTTGGAACAGTCATGAACGAGATGAAGCAGCCATGAACGAGATGAAGCCAGTATGAGCGAGATGTTGTTATCCGTCAGTGAGCACCTGTTGGGCCCGGGCGGCTTGACCCTCGACCATTTGCCAGGGGTGCTGGGCGAATTGTCCGGTCCCGGTATCGATGCGGCCGATCTGTATTTTCAGAGCCAGGTGTCCGAGACCTGGGTGCTGGAGGACGGCATCGTCAAGGAGGGCAGTTTCAACCTGGATCAGGGCGTCGGCGTGCGTGCCCAGTCCGGTGAGAAAACCGGGTTTGCCTACAGCAACGCCATCACCGCCGAGGCGCTGACCCAGGCCGCCCGTGCCGCTCGCTCGATTGCCCGTGCCGGGCAGAACGCGCGGGTGCAGGCCTTCAGCAGCCCGCAGGTCACCGCCTTGTATGCGCCGGAAAACCCGCTGGACGTGATCGGCCGGGCGCAGAAGGTCGAGTTGCTCAAGCAGATCGATGTGGCCACGCGTGCCCTCGATTCGCGGATCAAGCAGGTCACGGTCAGCCTCGCTGGGGTCTGGGATCGCATTCTGGTGGCGGCGCAGGACGGCAGCCTGGGCGTCGATATTCGCCCGTTGGTGCGTTTCAATGTCAGCGTGATCGTCGAGCAGAATGGCCGCCGCGAGCGCGGCAGTCATGGTGGTGGCGGGCGTAGCGACTATCGCTACTTCATGACCGAGGATCGCGCCATGGGCTATGCCCGCGAGGCGCTGCGCCAGGCCCTGGTCAATCTCGAAGCGATTCCCGCGCCAGCCGGCACCCTGCCGGTGGTGATGGGCGCCGGTTGGTCAGGCGTGCTGCTGCACGAGGCGGTCGGCCATGGCCTGGAAGGCGATTTCAATCGCAAGGGCAGCTCCGCCTACAGCGGGCGCATGGGCGAGAAGGTCGCCTCCAGTCTGTGCACCATCGTCGATGACGGCACCCTGCTCGGGCGACGTGGCTCGCTCAGCGTGGATGACGAAGGCACGCCGACCCAGTGCACCACGCTGATCGAGAACGGCGTGCTCAAGGGCTATATGCAGGACAAGTTGAACGCCCGCCTGATGGGCGTCGCACGCACCGGCAACGGTCGCCGCGAATCCTACGCGCACCTGCCGATGCCGCGCATGACCAATACCTACATGCTGGCAGGGGAAAGCGACCCGGAAGAAATCATCCGCTCGGTGAAGAAGGGCATCTACTGCGCCAACCTCGGCGGCGGCCAGGTCGACATCACCAGCGGCAAGTTCGTCTTCTCCACCAGCGAGGCCTACCTGATCGAAGACGGCAAGATCACCGCGCCGGTCAAGGGCGCCACCCTGATCGGCAACGGCCCCGAGGCCATGAGCCGGGTGTCGATGGTCGGCAACGACCTGGCCCTGGACAGCGGCGTTGGCACCTGCGGCAAGGACGGTCAGTCGGTGCCGGTCGGCGTCGGCCAGCCGACCCTGAAGATCGATGCGATTACCGTGGGCGGGACGGGGGCTTAGGGTGGGGCAGGCGAGCGCCTGAGCCAACCCTGGTGGAGGCAGGCGTTAGCGCAGGCCGCGCTGGCTTTCGTCCAGTTCGCGGATGTATTTGAAGATCTTGCGCGAGGCCGCTGGCGCTTTGTTCTGCGCCAGTTCGTGCTGGGCCTGACGAATCAACTGACGCAGGTGTTGCCGGTCTGCTGCAGGATAGTCGCCGACAAAGGCTTCCAGGGTGTCGTCGGTACCGTTGATAAGACGGTCACGCCAGCGCTCCAGGCCATGAAAGCGTTCGTTGTACTGGCGAGTCGAGGCGTCCAGTTGGTCGAGCAGGGTCAGAATCGCGTCGATGTCCTGATCGCGCATCAGCCGGCCGATAAACTGCACATGGCGCTTTTTCGCGGAATTGGCCGTGTGCTTGGGCGCCTCTTCGAGGGCGCGGCGCAATTCGTCGGTCAGTGGCAGTTTGTTGAGCAGGTCGGGCTTCAGGGTGGTCAGGCGTTGACCCAGGTCTTGCAAGGCGTGCAGCTCGCGCTTGACCTGGGTTTTACTCTTCTCGCCGGAGAAGTCATCAAGATATTCAGGCATGGGGGCGGTCCAATGGAAAACGCCGCCATGATAGCAAGTATCCAACTGCAAGCGTTCGGCCCGCAGCATCACGTGCGACGCGCGCAGTAGATCCCGGACAGATTTTTAGGAGTTGTTATGAGTGCAGTAGAAATTGTCGGCCCCGAGGCCGTGCCGCAGTTGCAGGCGCAGGTCGAGCAGATCATCGCCGAGGCGAAGAAGCAGGGCGCCAGTGCCTGCGAGGTGGCCGTGTCGGTGGAGCAAGGCTTGTCCACCTCGGTTCGCCAGGGCGAGGTCGAGACGGTCGAGTTCAATCGTGACCAGGGGTTCGGCATCACCCTGTATGTCGGCCAGCGCAAGGGCTCGGCCAGCACCTCGGCGAGTGGCGATGCCGCTATCCGGGAAACCGTGGCGGCGGCTCTGGCGATTGCCAAGCATGCGTCCGAAGATGAGGCGGCGGGCTTGGCCGATGCCGCGCTGATGGCGCGCGAGTTGCCGCAACTGGACTTGTATCACGCCTGGGCCATCAGCCCTGAGCAGGCCATCGAGCAGGCGCTGCGCTGTGAAGCCGCCGCCTTTGCCGCGGATCAGCGGATCAAGAACGCCGACGGTACCACCCTCAATACTCACCAGGGCTGCCGGGTGTATGGCAACAGCCATGGTTTCGTCGCAGGCTATGCCAGCACGCGGCACAGCTTGAGCTGTGTGATGATCGCCGAGGACGGCGGGCAGATGCAGCGCGATTACTGGTACGACGTCAATCGTCAGGGCGAACTGCTGGCCGATGCCGCCGGGATTGGCCAGCGTGCCGCGCAGCGTGCGGTCAGTCGCCTGGGTGCGCGCCCGGTGCCGACTTGCGAAGTGCCGGTGCTGTTTTGCGCCGAACTGGCCACCGGGCTGTTCGGGCATTTCCTCGCGGCTATTTCCGGCGGCAACCTGTACCGCAAGTCATCCTTTCTCGAGGATGCCCTGGGCCAGCAGTTGTTCCCCGACTGGCTTACCCTCGACGAGCGCCCGCATATTCCGCGTGCCCTGGGCAGTGCGGCCTTCGACGGCGATGGGCTGGCGACCTATGCCAAGCCGTTTGTCGCGGGCGGCGAGCTGGTCTCCTACATACTTGGCACCTACTCGGGGCGCAAGCTGGGCATGCCGAGCACGGCCAACTCCGGTGGTGTGCACAACCTGTTCGTCAGCCATGGAACGGAAGACCAGCAGGCGCTGCTCAAGCGCATGGGCCGCGGCCTGCTGGTCACCGAGTTGATGGGCCAGGGCCTGAACATGGTCACCGGCGACTATTCGCGCGGGGCTGGTGGTTTCTGGGTGGAGAACGGCGAGATCCAGTTCCCGGTGCAGGAAGTGACCATCGCCGGCAATCTGCGCGACATGTTCAAGCAGATAGTCGCGGTGGGCAACGATCTCGAGCTGCGCAGTAACATCCGCACCGGTTCGGTGTTGATCGAGAAGATGACGGTGGCGGGTAGCTGAGGGGTAGCTGCAAGCCATAGGCCGGGTTAGCGGCGCGTGCCGCTGACCGAAGGCTGCTGCCGGACTAAGGCGCCGCGTAACCCGGTGGGGTGTATCGCGGCAATTTGGACATGTCCGGTTACGGAGCGCCGAACTGTTCGACAGGCGCGTTATCGAGTGGGCACGCCTAACCCAACCTACGGCTATTCGCCTTCGTCGAAGTAGTTGTTGATCAGTTCGATCAGGGCCTTGAGTGCGTCATCGTCCTGCTCACCTTCGGTGTGCAGGTGAATTGGTGTGCCCTTGCCTGCTGCGAGCATCATGACCGCCATGATGCTTTTGCCGTCCACCAGGCTCTCCGGTGCGCGGCCGACCTTGACCGTGCAAGGGAAGCGCCCGGCGACACCGACGAACTTGGCGGCTGCGCGTGCATGCAGGCCCAGCTTGTTGATGATGGTGACTTCGCAGGAGGGCATCGCGGCAGTTCCTTAGCTAAGGTCGCGGTGGCGAACCTGGACGTTCTTCAAGATGGGTTTCAGGGTCTCGCCGAGGCGATTGGCCAGGTAGACCGAGCGGTGATGACCGCCCGTGCAGCCGATCGCCACGGTGACATAGGCGCGGTTGCTGGCGGCGAAGCGGGGCAGCCATTTCTTCAGGTAGGCGAGGATGTCCTGGAACATTTCTTCGACATCGGCCTGCGCCGCCAGATAGTCGGTCACCGGCTGATCGAGCCCGGAGAAGTCGCGCAGGTCCGGCTTCCAGTAGGGGTTGGGCAGGCAGCGCACATCGAACACCAGGTCGGCATCCACCGGCATGCCGCGCTTGAAGCCGAATGACTCGACCAGAAAGGCCGTGCCCGGCTCCGGCTGGTTGAGCAGGCGCAGTTTCAGGCTGTCGCGTAACTGGTAGAGGTTGAGGTGGGTGGTATCGATCTGCAGGTCGGCGAGGTCGGTGATCGGCCCGAGCAGCAGGCTTTCATCGGCGATGGCCTCGGCCAGCGAGCGGTTCTCGTTGGTCAGCGGATGGCGCCGGCGGGTCTCGGAAAAGCGCTTGAGCAGGGTTTCCTCATCGGCATCCAGGTAGATCACGTCGCACTTGATATGCCGCGCCCGCACCTCGGCGAGGATTTCCGGGAAGCGCTTGAGCTGGCTGGGCAGGTTGCGCGCGTCGATCGATACGGCGACTTGCGGATGCAGCAGTTCGGTATCCTGCAGGGTGCGCTCCGCCAGTTCGGGGAGCAGGCCGGCCGGCAGGTTATCTATGCAGTAGAAGCCGTTGTCCTCAAGGACGTCGAGGGCAGTGCTTTTGCCGGAGCCGGAGCGACCGCTGACGATGATCAAGCGCATGGTCAGGCCTGGTTGAGTTGGCTTTGTACATCCACCACGACCTGATACAGCGCGTCGCTGCTCTGGGCTTGGCGCAAACGCTCACGCACATCGCTGCGGTCGAGCATGCTGGCGATCTGGCGCAGCAGTTCCAGGTGTTCGTCGGTGGCCGCTTCCGGTACCAGCAGGACGAACAGCAGGTCGACCGGGGCGCCGTCGATGGCGTCGAAGTCCACCGCTGAATCCAGGCGCAACAGGGCACTGATCGGTGCATTGCAACCCGGCAGGCGACAGTGCGGAATGGCAATGCCATTGCCGAAACCGGTCGAGCCGAGTTTTTCGCGGGCGATCAGGCTTTCGAAAATGTCTTGGCCGTCCAGGTCGGGCAGTTCGCGTGCCACCAGGTTGGCTATCTGTTCGAGTACACGTTTCTTGCTGCCTCCCGGCACGTTCACTAGGGAACGGCCGGGGGTCAGGATATTTTCGAGTCGGATCATGGGAGGGAGGCGATCTCAGCGGGCCATTGCGCCCTGCTGGCGGTCGATCTGCTTTTCCTTGTGCTTGATGAGTTGACGGTCGAGTTTGTCGGTCAGTAAATCGATGGCTGCGTACATGTCGTCGTGTTCGGCATTGGCGACCACTTCACCGCCGGCGATATGCAGGGTCGCTTCGATTTTCTGCTTGAGCTTCTCGACCTCCATGGTGACTTGCACGTTGGTGATCTTGTCGAAATGGCGCTCCAGTCGACCGAGTTTTTCGTCGATATAGTCGCGCAGGGCGTCGGTCACATCCAGTTGGTGTCCACTGATGTTGACTTGCATACCGTTTCTCCTTGTTGCCGCGGATGAGAGACAGGCTATCGGGCCTATCACCGGAATACTTTGGCGTGAAAGACGCTAGCAAGGCGCGCCTGGCTCTGTCGCTCGGATCTTGGCAGTGTGGCTGCTATCGAGAGAGCGAGGCCGGGGATGTTGTGTGCCTTGTTTGTGGGTCTTTCGTCGAGTGCCACCTTACATCAATCGCTTGCGCTCACTGGAGGGCGCTATACCGAGCGATTCACGGTATTTTGCGACTGTGCGGCGGGCTACTTGTATGCCCTGTGCCTCCAGTAAACCAGCGATCTTGCTGTCACTCAACGGCTTTTTTGCATTTTCCGCGGCGACCAGTTTTTTGATGATGGCGCGGATCGCCGTCGACGAGCATTCGCCGCCTTCGGAGGTGCTGACGTGGCTGGAGAAGAAATATTTCAGCTCGTAAATGCCCCGCGGGGTGTGCATGAACTTTTGCGTGGTGACCCGCGAAATGGTCGACTCATGCATGCCCACCGCCTCGGCGATGTCGTGCAGGACCAAGGGCTTCATTGCCTCGTCGCCGTAATCGAGAAAGCCGCGCTGATGCTCGACGATCTGGGTGGCGACCTTCATCAGGGTTTCGTTGCGACTCTGCAGGCTCTTGATGAACCAGCGCGCTTCCTGCAGCTGGTTGCGCATGAAGGTGTTGTCGGCGCTGGAATCGGCACGTTTGACGAAGCCGGCGTATTGCGCATTGACCCGCAGGCGCGGCATGGCTTCCTGGTTCAGCTCCACCAGCCAGCGTTCGTTGTGTTTGCGCACGATGACGTCAGGCACCACGTATTCCGGCTCGCTCGACTCGATCTGTGAGCCGGGGCGCGGGTTGAGGCTCTGGATCAGTTCGATGACCTGACGCAGCTCGTCTTCCTTGAGCTTCATGCGGCGCATCAGCTGGCTGTAGTCGCGGCTGCCGAGCAGGTCGAGGTAGTCGCTGGCCAGGCGCTGAGTCTCGGCCAGCCAGGGCGTCTTGGCCGGCAGCTGGCGCAGTTGCAGGAGCAGGCACTCACGCAGATCGCGGGCGGCAATGCCGGCCGGCTCGAACTGCTGGATGCGGTGCAGGACTGCTTCCACTTCGTCGAGCTCGATGTCCAGGTCCGGGTCGAAGGCTTCGACGACTTCCTCGAGGCTTTCTTCCAGATAGCCCTGGTAGTTGATGCAGTCGATCAGGGTGACCCCGATCAGCCGATCCTTGTCGGACATCGGCACCAGATTGAGTTGCCAGAGCAGGTGGCTCTGCAGGCTTTCGCCAGACGACGTGCGAGTAGTGAAGTCCCACTCGTCATCGTCGTTGCTCGGCAGGCTGCTGGCGCTGGTCTGGTAGACGTCTTCCCAGGCGGTGTCGACCGGCAGTTCGTTGGGAATGCGTTCGTTCCATTCACCCTCTTCCAGGTTGTCCACAGTCTGTGGGGTTTCCTGGTGGCTGTTGTCCTGGAAGGACTCTTCCTGCTGCGGGGCGGGCACCGGGTTTTCGGCACCGTCGGCCAGGGGGTTCGAGTTGTCGAAGTCGTCGCCGTCTTCTTCACGCTCGAGCATCGGGTTGGACTCCAGGGCCTCCTGGATCTCTTGCTGCAGATCCAGGGTGGACAGTTGGAGTAGGCGAATGGCCTGTTGCAGCTGCGGTGTCATCGTCAGCTGCTGGCCCATTTTCAGGACTAGCGATGGTTTTATTGCAGACCTTATTTGCCGGCGTCTGTGCGCAATCCACTACAGGGCGCCGTGGCGCCACAAGGAAGCAAATTATATGCCTGATCTGCAGTGGTTTGCCTAGCTCTGGCTGCTATTCGGTAGAGGAAAACCGCTTTTACAGGCGGAACTCGTGTCCCAGGTATACGTCTTTGACCAGTTGATTGGCCAGAATGGCGTCGGCATCGCCTTCGGCGATCAGCTGGCCATCGCTGACGATGTAGGCAGTCTCGCAGATATCCAGGGTTTCGCGGACGTTGTGGTCGGTGATCAGTACGCCGATGCCCTTGGCCTTGAGGTGGTGGATGATCTGTTTGATGTCGCCGACCGAGATCGGGTCGACGCCAGCAAAGGGCTCGTCGAGCAGGATGAATTTCGGATTGGAGGCCAGGGCGCGGGCGATTTCCACGCGGCGGCGTTCGCCACCGGACAGGCTCATGCCGAGGTTGTCGCGGATGTGGCTGATATGGAATTCCTGCAGCAGACTTTCCAGTTCTTTGCGACGGCTGGCCCGATCCAGTTCCTTGCGGGTCTCGAGGATGGCCATGATGTTATCGGCCACGCTGAGCTTGCGGAAAATCGAGGCTTCCTGCGGCAGGTAACCGACGCCCGCACGGGCGCGGCCATGCATCGGCAGGTGGCTGACGTCGAGGTCGTCGATCAGTATGCGGCCCTGATCGGCCTGCACCAGGCCGACGATCATATAGAAGCAGGTGGTCTTGCCTGCGCCGTTGGGGCCGAGCAGGCCGACGATCTGCCCGCTGTCAATGCTCAGGCTGACGTCACGCACGACTTGGCGACCTTTGTAGCTCTTGGCCAGGTGCTGGGCTGTCAAAGTGGCCATTGCTACTGCGCCTGCTGTTCGGCTGGTGGGTTCTTCGGCTGGATCACCATGTCGATGCGTGGCCGCGGCGTAGTGATGTTGGTGCCTGTGGCGCGGCCTGCATTGACGATCTGGCGCTGGGTGTCATAGACGATTTTCTCGCCCTCGAAGGTATTACCTTCCTGGATCACCTTGGCCTGGTCGATCAGCACGATGCGTTCATTCTGGGCGAAATACTGGATGGTCAGGCCGTAGGCCTTGACGATCTGTTTGTCCGCGGACGGCTTCTGTTCGTAATAGGCGGGCTTGCCGACCGAGGTGAAGATTTCGATGTCGCCCTGTGCGTTCTGGGTAATGGTCACAGTGTCGCCGGTGATCTTCAGGGTGCCCTGGGTGATCACCACGTCGCCGCGATAGACCGCGACGCCTTGGCGATCGTCCAGTTCGGCACTGTCGGCCTGGACGCGGATCGGCTGCTCGCGGTCAGTGGGCAGCGCCCAAGCGCAGGTGCTCGCGAGCGCGGCGCTCAAGCTGAGCAAAAGTGGGAAGGTTTTAACGAACCTCATGCAGGCCTCTTACGTTGGACAGCAGGAGCATCCTGCCGTCATTCAAATACGCTTTCATTCCTTGTGCCGTTGTCACTCCATTGGCCGCGACGATTCTAACGGCTTGCTGGGTCTGCGCATATTCCTTATCCGGAAATACGGTAAGACGGCTGGTGGTCAGGATAGTCGGGCGGCCCTTGGCATCGGTGCGTTCAACACGGACGTTGTCGATCAACTCCACTTCCTTGCCTTGTGGCGCCACTTCGGCGCGTTCGCTGCTGACCTTCCAGGGCAGTTCGGTGCCGCGATACAAGTGCAGGAAGGGGCTGCTCAGCAGGGTGATGTCGCTGCTCTTGATGTGCTCCAGCTTGTCGCTGGTCATCTGGTAATGCAGCTTGCCGTCAGCCTGGTATTGCACGGTAGTGGCATTGACCACGTAGAAGTCGATGGTGTTTTCGCCGTCGGCTTGTGCCGGGCGCTCGGAGAAGCTGTCGGGGTTGATGTTCCAGTAGCCGACGGCGGCGAGTAGTGCGGCCGCGAAAGCGTAAAGGATGGGGGGCAGCAGTTTGCGCAGCATAGTGGGCTCTACAGGTAGGCGGCTTGGGCGGCGTCGAGGCTGCCTTGGGCACGCATGATCAGCTCGCAGAATTCGCGGGCTGCGCCTTCGCCGCCGCGGGCCAGGGTCACGCCATGGGCATGCTGGCGCACAAAAGTGTCTGCGCTGGCGACCGCCATGCCCAGGCCAACCCGGCGGATCACCGGAAGGTCGGGCAGGTCGTCGCCCAGATAGGCGACTTGCTCATAGCTTAGGCCGAGTTCGCCAAGAAGTTCGTCGAGAACCACAAGTTTGTCTTCGCGGCCCTGATACAGGTGCTGGATGCCCAGGTTTTTTGCCCGGCGCTCGACCACCGGGGTCGTGCGTCCGCTGATTATGGCGGTGCGCACACCCGAAGCGATCAGCATCTTGATGCCGTGGCCGTCGAGGGTGTTGAACGTCTTGAATTCGCTACCGTCGACCAGGAAGTAGAGTTTGCCGTCGGTGAGCACACCGTCGACATCGAAAATCGCCAGTTTGATGGCCTGGGCACGGTGTTGCAGGTCGGGGTTCATCACGTCAGCGGGCATCACATTACTCCGGCGCGTAGCAGGTCGTGCATATTCAGGGCGCCGACCGGGCGGTCGTCGCTGTCGACCACCACCAGTCCGCTGATTTTGTGGTCTTCCATGATTTTCAGTGCTTCGGCGGCGAGCATCTCGGCGCGGGCGGTTTTGCCGTGTACGGTCATCACGTCATCGATACTCGACTGGCGCACATCGATGCCGCGATCCAGGGTGCGGCGCAGATCGCCATCGGTGAAGACGCCGGCCAGGCGTCCGTCGTCCTCGACGACTACGGTCATGCCCAGGCCTTTCTGGGTCATTTCCAGCAGGGCGTCACGCAGCGAGGTGCCGCGCTGCACGCGAGGCAGGCTGGAGCCGGCATGCATGACATTCTCCACTTTCAGCAGCAGGCGGCGGCCGAGTGCGCCGCCGGGGTGGGAGAAGGCAAAGTCTTCGGCGGTAAAGCCGCGGGCTTCCAGCAGGGCAATGGCCAGGGCGTCGCCGAGGACCAGGGATGCGGTGGTGGAAGAGGTCGGGGCCAGGTTGAGTGGGCAGGCTTCCTGGGATACGCGGGCGTCCAGGTTGACTTCGGCGGCCTTGGCCAGCGCTGAATCGGGGTTGCCAGTCATGCTGATCAGGGTGATGCCGAGGCGCTTGATCAGCGGCAGCAGGGTAACGATTTCCGCCGTCGAGCCCGAGTTGGACAGGGCCAGGACCACATCGTCGCGGGTGATCATGCCCATGTCACCATGGCTGGCTTCGGCCGGATGCACGAAGAATGCGGTAGTGCCGGTGCTTGCCAGGGTGGCGGCAATCTTGTTGCCGATATGCCCTGACTTGCCCATGCCGACCACTACCACGCGGCCCTTGCTGGCCAGGATGAGGTCGCAGGCGCGAATAAAATTGCTATCGATGCGTGGCAGCAGCTCTTCAATCGCCTCGAGTTCCAGGCGAATGGTGCGTTGTGCGGACTTGATCAGCTCGTTGGACTGGCTCATTGGCGTCTTTTAGGCAGGTCGAGTAAAAGGCGGCGATTATAGCGGGAAAGATTCGCGCACTCACCTTTGAATCGTTCGGCGGCTGGCTTTGAGCGCTTTTGACGCTCGCCTGCGGGCAAATGTTCACTGGTGCAGCCGGCGGTTTGTAAACATATGTTCGGCCTTGGGCAGGCTAATTCGGCAATGTTATAGTGCCCGGCCATTTCGCCCGGTCCGGCAACTGCGGTGTCTTAGCAACGCTGGCGGGCGTCTGTCAGGGAGGCTGCATTCCAAGGAGCAGAGATGAGTGCCGAGCAGCAATATGCGGTCGAGCTGAAAAACCTCAGTTTTCAGCGGGGCGACCGCGAGATTTTCAAAAATATCGACATTTGCATTCCGCGCGGCAAGGTCACCGGTATCATGGGGCCTTCCGGCTGTGGCAAGACCACGCTGCTGCGCCTGATCGGTGCGCAGCTCAGGCCGAGCAAGGGCGAGGTGTGGGTCAATGGGCTGAACCTGCCGAGCCTTTCGCGCAGCGAGCTGTTTGACATGCGCAAGCAGATGGGCGTGCTGTTTCAGAGTGGCGCCTTGTTCACCGACCTGGATGTGTTCGAGAACGTCGCGTTTCCGCTGCGTGTGCACACTCAACTGCCTGACGAAATGATTCGTGACATTGTCCTGATGAAGCTGCAGGCCGTGGGTCTGCGCGGTGCGCTGGAGTTGATGCCGGATGAACTGTCTGGTGGCATGAAACGCCGCGTAGCGCTGGCGCGGGCGATTGCCCTCGATCCGCAGATACTGATGTACGACGAGCCTTTCGTGGGCCAGGACCCGATTGCCATGGGGGTGCTGGTGCGCTTGATTCGTTTGCTCAGCGATGCCTTGGGTATCACCAGTATCGTGGTGTCCCACGATTTGGCGGAAACCGCCAGCATTGCCGACTACATCTACCTGGTGGGCGACACCAAGGTGCTCGGTCAGGGCACGCCAGACGAGTTGATGAACTCGGATGACCCGCGTGTTCGCCAGTTCATGCAGGGCATTCCAGACGGGCCGGTGCCGTTCCACTATCCGGCGGCAGGCTACCGCGACGATTTATTGGGGGGGCGCTGATGCGCAAGACATCTACGCTCGAGCGGATCCGTCTGTTTGGTCGCGCCGGCATCGATGCGGTGGCCACGCTGGGACGGGCGACGGTATTTCTGGTGCGTGCGCTGTTCGGCCGCAGTGGGGCCGGCAACCCGCTGCAGCTGCTGATCAAACAGCTGTACTCGATAGGCGTCATGTCCCTGGCGATCATCGTCGTGTCGGGGGTTTTTATCGGCATGGTGCTGTCGTTGCAGGGGTTCAACATCCTGTCTGACTACGGTTCGGAGCAGGCGGTCGGGCAGATGGTCGCCCTGACCTTGTTGCGCGAGCTCGGCCCCGTGGTCACCGCCTTGTTGTTCGCCGGGCGCGCGGGATCCGCGCTGACCGCGGAAATCGGCAACATGAAATCCACCGAGCAATTGTCCAGTCTGGAAATGATCGGTGTCGATCCGCTCAAGTACATCGTGGCGCCGCGCCTGTGGGCCGGTTTCATCTCGATGCCGTTGCTCGCGGTGATCTTCAGCGTGGTCGGTATCTGGGGTGGGGCGATGGTCGCCATCGACTGGCTCGGCGTTTATGAAGGTTCGTTCTGGGCCAACATGCAGAACAGTGTTTCGTTTCGTGAAGACGTGCTCAATGGTGTGATCAAAAGCATCGTGTTCGGCTTTGTCGTTACCTGGATTGCCGTTTTTCAAGGCTATGACTGTGAGCCGACCTCGGAAGGCATCAGTCGGGCTACCACTAAGACAGTTGTTTACGCCTCGCTCGCCGTGCTGGGGCTGGACTTTATTCTGACCGCTTTGATGTTTGGAGACTTCTGATGCAAAACCGCACACTGGAGATTGGTGTCGGCCTGTTCCTGTTGGCCGGGCTATTGGCCCTGCTGCTGCTGGCGTTGCGCGTCAGTGGTCTGACGGTGGGTAGCAGCGATACTTACAAGGTCTATGCGCACTTTGAGAATATCGCCGGTCTAACGGTACGGGCCAGGGTGACCATGGCCGGGGTGACCATCGGTAAAGTGACCGCCATCGATCTGGATCGCGATACCTACACCGGGCGGGTCACCCTTCTGCTGGACAACAGCGTGGACAACCTGCCCGCCGACTCGACTGCCTCGATCCTGACCGCCGGTTTGCTCGGTGAGAAGTACATCGGCATCAGCGTTGGCGGTGATGAAGAGGTGCTCGTCGATGGCAGTACCATCTACGACACCCAGTCTTCGTTGGTGCTGGAGGATCTGATCGGCAAATTCCTGCTCAATTCGGTCAATAAAGACGAGGCTAATTAATGAGGACTGCCACTATGCTCAAGACCCTGCGTAACGGTCTGGTCACTCTGTTATTGGCCATGCCGCTGCTGGCTGTAGCTGCGCCAAGTGCCTATCAGGTGGTGGAGCAAACCACGACCACGCTGCTGGAAGACCTCAAGGTCAATAAAGACCAATACCGCAACGATCCAGCGGCTTTTTATGCCTCGCTGAACCAGATACTTGGTCCGGTGGTGGATGTTGAGGGCATTTCCCGTGGGGTGATGACCGTGCGTTATTCGCGCCAGGCCACGCCTGAGCAGATGCAGCGCTTTCAGGAAAACTTCAAGCGCAGTCTGATGCAGTTCTATGGCAACGCCCTGCTCGAATACAACAATCAGGATATTCGCGTGCTGCCACCCAGTGGCAAGCAGAATCCGCAGCGCACTTCGGTGAACATGGAGATCAAGGACGGCAATGGCACCCTCTACCCGCTGTCCTACACCATGGTCAACCAGGATGGCGGCTGGAAAATGCGCAACCTGATCATCAATGGCATCAACGTCGGCAAGCTGTTCCGCGATCAGTTCGCCCAGTCCATGCAGAACCACAGCAATGATCTGGACAAGGTTATCGACACCTGGGCCGATACCGTCGCCAAGGCCCGTCAGTCTAAATCTACGGGTGAGTCGTGAGTCGGGCCGCCATCGTCGAGCAGTCGCCCGGGCTGTTTCAGCTATCGGGCGTGCTCGATTATCTCAGTGGTCCACTCTTGCGCGAGCAGGGAGGGCGGCTGATTGCCGCCAGCCAGGCGGCCAGCTGTGTGATCGATTGTGGGGCTGTGGACAAGTCCAGCAGCGTCGGCCTGTCGCTGCTGTTGGCATTCATGCGCGATGCCCAGGTGGCAGGCAAGGGTTTGGTGGTGCGCGGTCTGCCCGGGGATATGCGCGAGATAGCCGGTGTCTCCGGGCTGCTGGACGTGCTGCCGCTGGAAGTTTGAGTCTGCTCGCTTGCTCGTCTCCGGTCGGGATAGCCCCGCGTGGGGTTCGCAGGCGAGTGGCTTTTTTTGTATGATGCGCGACCGCGAGCTTTGTAGTCTGTCGGGCTTGCCGCTGTGCTTCTGCGGAAAGTCCTCCAGCTCCCAAGACTCTGCTGTCGTTTTTCAATGCGTTGATCGAGGTTGAGCATGCAGGCCCTAGAAGTAAAAAGCCTCCTGGAGGCCAAACTGCCGAACACCCAGGTGGAAGTTGAAGGCGAAGGCTGTAACTTCCAGCTGAATCTGATTAGTGATGAGCTGGCCGGCCTGGGTCCGGTCAAACGTCAGCAGCAGGTCTACGCTCACCTCAATCCCTGGATTGCCGATGGCAGTATCCATGCGGTGAGCATGAAATTCTTCAGCCGTGCCGATTGGGCCGCGCGCTCCTAAATCGAGAGAGACATGGACAAACTGATTATTACCGGCGGTGTGCGCCTGAATGGCGAGATCCGCATTTCCGGGGCGAAGAATTCCGCCCTGCCGATTCTCGCGGCCACCCTGCTGGGCGATGCGCCGGTGACCATCTGCAACCTGCCGCACCTGCACGACATCACCACCATGATCGAGCTGTTCGGGCGCATGGGCATCGAGCCGGTCATCGACGAGAAACTCAGTGTCGAAGTCGATGCGCGGGCGATCAAGACGCTGATCGCACCCTACGAACTGGTCAAGACCATGCGCGCCTCGATCCTGGTGCTCGGGCCGATGGTGGCGCGTTTCGGTTATGCCGAAGTCGCCCTGCCCGGTGGTTGCGCCATCGGTTCGCGTCCGGTCGATCTGCACATTCGCGGCCTCGAGGCCATGGGTGCGACCATCGATGTGGAAGCCGGCTATATCAAGGCCAAGGCGCCCGAGGGCGGGCTGCGCGGTGCACATTTCTTCTTCGATACCGTGAGCGTGACCGGTACCGAAAACATCATGATGGCCGCCACCCTGGCCAAGGGCCGCAGCGTGCTGGAAAACGCCGCGCGCGAGCCGGAAGTGGTGGACCTGGCCAATTGCCTGATCGCCATGGGCGCGCAGATCAGTGGTGCCGGCACCGACACCATCACCATCGATGGGGTAGAGCGCCTGCACGGTGCGCGCTTTGATGTGATGCCCGACCGTATCGAAACCGGCACCTACCTGGTGGCGGCTGCGGCGACTGGTGGCCGGGTCAAGCTGAAAGACACCGATCCGACCACCCTGGAAGCGGTGCTGTCCAAGCTGCAGGAAGCTGGCGCGGAAATCACCACCGGTAGCGACTGGATCGAGCTGGACATGAAAGGCAAGCGGCCGAAAGCCGTGAACCTGCGTACGGCTCCCTACCCGGCGTTCCCCACCGATATGCAGGCGCAATTCATTGCCCTCAACGCTATTGCCGAAGGTACCGGTACGGTAATCGAGACCGTGTTCGAGAACCGCTTCATGCACGTCTATGAAATGACGCGCATGGGTGCGCAGATCATGGTCGAGGGCAACACCGCGATCGTCACCGGTGTCGACAAGCTCAAGGGTGCCCCGGTCATGGCCACCGACCTGCGTGCTTCGGCCAGCCTGGTCATCGCCGCCCTGGTCGCCGATGGCGATACCCTGATCGACCGCATCTACCACATCGACCGTGGTTACGAGTGCATCGAGGAAAAACTGCAGATGCTCGGCGCTAAAATTCGCCGCGTGCCGGGTTAGGTGATGCTGATCCCAGCGACGCCCAACAACCAGTCCGCATGGGCTGGTCTGGTCCAGTTCCAAAGGAAATCCGCTTCATGCTGACCATTGCGCTATCCAAGGGCCGCATCCTCGACGACACCCTGCCGCTGCTCGCCGCGGCAGGCATTGTGCCGACCGAGAATCCGGATAAAAGCCGCAAGCTGATCATCCCCACCACGCTCGACGACGTGCGCTTGCTGATCGTGCGTGCCACCGACGTGCCGACCTATGTCGAGCATGGCGCTGCGGATCTCGGCGTGGCCGGCAAGGACGTGCTGCTGGAGTACGGCGGCCAGGGTTTGTACGAACCGCTGGACCTGCGCATCGCCCGCTGCAAGCTGATGACCGCCGGTGCGGTCGGCGCGCCGGAGCCCAAGGGTCGGCTGCGCGTGGCGACCAAGTTCGTCAACGTGGCCAAGCGTTACTACGCCGAGCAGGGGCGCCAGGTCGACATCATCAAGCTCTACGGCTCGATGGAGCTGGGTCCGCTGGTGGGCTTGTCCGACAAGATCATCGATGTGGTCGACACCGGTAACACCTTGCGTGCCAACGGCCTGGAAGCCCAGGAGCTGATCGCCCACATCAGTTCGCGGCTGATCGTCAACAAGGCGTCGATGAAGATGCAGCACGCGCGCATCCAGGCGCTGATCGATACCCTGCGCGAAGCGGTCGAGTCGCGACACCCCAGCTAATACCTGCCATGCGGCAATTAGCCGCGTGACCGCCAAGGACGGCGGAAATGCCGAACATGCAGGAGCAATTTTCGGCCGCCTATCCGTGTCATAGCCAATTATCTCGGGCGTCCATGCGGTGGGCTTGGTAGCCTAGCGACGCCCGAGCATTTGCCAATCATGAGGCCCGCTATGACCGCTGCTATCGCCATCCGCCGACTCAACGCCGCCGACCAGGATTTCGCCCGTCATCTGGATCATCTGCTCAGCTGGGAAGGTGTGTCAGACGATGCGGTCAACCAGCGCGTGCTGGAGATCATCAAGGCCGTGCGCGAGCGTGGCGACGCGGCTCTGGTCGAATTCACCGAGAAATTCGATGGCCTCGACGTGGCCTCGATGGCCGACCTGATCCTGCCGCGCGAACGTCTGGAACTGGCCCTGACCCGCATCACCCCGGCACAGCGCCAGGCTCTTGAACTCGCCGCCGAGCGCGTGCGCAGCTACCACGAGAAGCAGGTGCAGGATTCCTGGACCTACACCGAGGCCGACGGCACCGTGCTCGGCCAGAAAGTCACCCCGCTGGATCGCGCCGGCCTCTATGTGCCGGGTGGCAAGGCCTCCTATCCGTCATCGGTGCTGATGAACGCGATTCCGGCCAAGGTCGCCGGAGTGCCGGAAGTGGTGATGGTGGTGCCGACCCCGCGTGGCGAGATCAACGAACTGGTGCTGGCGGCTGCCTGCATCGCCGGGGTCGACCGGGTGTTCACCATCGGTGGTGCCCAGGCCGTGGCGGCATTGGCCTACGGCACCGAAAGCGTGCCGGCGGTGGACAAGATCGTCGGTCCCGGCAACATCTACGTCGCCACCGCCAAACGCCATGTCTTCGGCAAGGTCGGCATCGACATGATCGCCGGTCCTTCGGAGATCCTCGTCGTCTGTGACGGCCAGACCGACCCGGACTGGATCGCCATGGACCTGTTCTCCCAAGCCGAGCACGATGAGGATGCGCAATCGATTCTGCTCAGCCCGGATGCGACCTTCCTCGACCGTGTGGCCGAGAGCATCGCCAAGCTGTTGCCGACCATGGAGCGCGCCGAGATCATCCGCGCCTCCCTCGAGGCCCGTGGTGCGTTGATCCAGGTGGTCGACATGGCCCAGGCCATCGAGGTGGCCAACCGCATCGCCCCGGAACACCTGGAGTTGTCCGTCGCCGATCCCGAGCAGTACCTGCCGCAGATTCGTCACGCCGGTGCGATCTTCATGGGCCGCTACACCGCAGAAGCATTGGGCGACTACTGCGCCGGGCCGAACCACGTGCTGCCGACCTCCGGCACTGCGCGCTTCTCCTCGCCGCTGGGCGTGTATGACTTCCAGAAGCGCTCGTCGATCATTCAGTGTTCCGCCGCCGGTGCGTCCGAGCTGGGCAAGACCGCTTCGGTGCTGGCCCGTGGCGAGTCGCTGACCGCCCACGCGCGCAGTGCCGAGTACCGCATCAAAAGCTAAATGCAGCTTCGTAGGGTGGGTCGGGCCGCGCAGGTTGAGCGCAGCGATACCCATCACAAACGCAACGAATTCGAGGAGAGAAGGGCAGATGAGCAAATTCTGGAGCCCCTTCGTCAAAGACCTGGTGCCCTATGTACCGGGCGAGCAGCCGAAGCTGGCCAAGCTGGTCAAGCTCAATACCAACGAAAACCCCTATGGTCCGTCGCCCAAGGCGATTGCGGCGATGCAGGCCGAGCTCAACGACAGCCTGCGCTTGTACCCGGACCCCAATGGCGAGCGCCTCAAGCAGGCGGTGGCCGATTACTACGGTGTGCAGCCCGCCCAGGTGTTCGTCGGCAACGGTTCCGACGAAGTGCTGGCGCATGCCTTCCATGGCTTGTTTCAGCATGACAAACCGTTGTTGTTCCCGGACATCAGCTACAGCTTCTACCCGGTGTATTGCGGCCTCTACGGCATCGCCGCGGAAACCATTGCGCTGGACGAGCAGTTCCAGATCCGCGTCGAGGACTATGCCCGGCCGAATGGCGGCATCGTCTTCCCCAACCCCAACGCGCCGACCGGCTGCCTCTTGGCTCTGGAGGCCATCGAGCAACTGCTCAAGGCCAATCCCGACAGCGTGGTGCTGGTCGACGAGGCCTATATTGACTTCGGTGGACAGAGCGCCATCGCGTTGGTGGGCCAGTACCCGAACCTGCTGGTGACCCAGACCCTGTCCAAGTCGCGTTCGCTGGCTGGCCTGCGCGTCGGCCTGGCGGTCGGCCACCCGGACCTGATCGAGGCGCTGGAGCGAATCAAGAACAGCTTCAACTCCTACCCGCTGGACCGCCTGGCGATTGCCGGCGCGGCGGCGGCCTTCGAGGATCGCGAGTATTTCGAGGGTACCTGTCAGCAGGTCATCGACAGCCGTGAGGCTACGGTGGCTGGCCTGCAGGCGCTGGGGTTCGAGGTATTGCCCTCGGCAGCGAATTTCGTCTTCGCCCGTCACCCGCACAAGGACGCGGCCACTCTGGCGGCTGGCTTGCGTGAGCAGGGGGTGATCGTGCGCCACTTCAAGCAGGCGCGCATCGCCCAGTTCCTGCGCATTACCATTGGCGCGCCGGAGCACAACCAGGCGTTGCTGGATGCGCTTGCAAGCCTGTAACTCAAGGTAGGACGGCCTGTTCGCACCGCCCTCAGCGAGGCGCACAGGCCGCAGTTGGGCGGTTGCCAAGCCGCGGGATAAAGCGCGCGGCGGGGTGGTTGTCAGTCTTCTTTCACGGGCGGGCGCACGCCTATTTCGGCGCTGAGTTCCTGTCGTTCGCCGTTACGCATGATATCGATGCGGATCTTTTCGCCGGGCTTGGTACGGGCCACCTGGTTCATCGAGCGGCGGCCGTCACCGGCTGCTTCGCCATCGATGTTGAGAATCAGGTCGCCGGGTTGCAGGCCGGCCTTCTGTGCCGGGCCATCGCGGTAGATGCCGGCAACGACGATGCCCGGGCGACCTTCAAGGCCGAAAGACTCCGCCAGTTCCGGGGTCAGCGGTTGCACTTCGATGCCCAGCCAGCCGCGTATCACCTGACCCTGTTCGATGATCGCCCGCATCACTTCCAGCGCCAGTTTCACCGGGATGGCGAAGCCAATACCTTGCGAGCCACCGGTCTCGGAGAAGATCGCGGTGTTGATGCCGACCAGGTTGCCGTGGGCATCGACCAGCGCGCCGCCCGAGTTGCCCGGGTTGATCGCCGCATCGGTCTGGATGAAGTCTTCGTAGGTGTTGAGGCCCAGCTGGTTGCGCCCGGTGGCGCTGATGATGCCCATGGTCACGGTCTGGCCGACGCCGAAGGGGTTGCCGATGGCCAGGGTGACATCGCCGATCCTGATATTGTCCGAGCGTCCGAGGGTGATCGCTGGAAGATCATGCAAATCGATTTTCAGCACGGCGAGGTCGGTTTCCGGGTCGCTGCCGATTATCCGGGCCAGGGTTTCGCGGCCATCGCGCAAGGCCACCACTATCTGGTCGGCGCCAGTCACCACGTGGTTGTTGGTCAGCAGGTAGCCCTCGGTGCTCATGATCACCGCCGAGCCGAGGCTGGATTCCATGCGCCGCTGCTTGGGCAGGTTGTCGCCAAAGAACTTGCGGAATTTCTCGTCCTCGAGCATGGGGTGAGGCGGCTTGTTGATGAATTTGGTGGTGTAGAGGTTGGCCACCGCTGGCGAGGCAGTGCCCACTGCGTCGGCATAGGACACCGGGCCTTCCTGTGTTGGGCCATAGACAGGCGCCTGGCGTAGCCGCACATCATGGATGGGCAGGCCAACCCATTGTGGGAAGTACTGAATAATCAGCAGCGCCAAAAGCACACCGACCAGCAGCGGCCAGCCGAGAAAACGCAGGGCCTTGAACATCGATGAAATCCTGAAGGTTGCGGGGAGACTGATGCGCCCCTTAAGGTGCGCCATTATAGAGGGCCGATTGCCAATGTGGCAGCGGCCTGTCACCGCAGGCGAGGAATCCATATGGCTATTGCCTTGACCACCCTGGTGGAAGAAGCACAGCGCTACTTGAATGCCGCTCGGATCAGTGACTACTGCCCGAATGGTTTGCAAATCGAAGGGCGGCCCCAGGTGCGGCGTATCGTCAGCGGAGTCACCGCCAGTCAGGCCCTGGTCGATGCCGCGGTGGAGGCTCAAGCCGATGTGCTGCTGGTGCACCACGGCTATTTCTGGAAGGGCGAAAATCCCTGTATCACCGGCATGAAACAGCGCCGCTTGAAAGCCCTGCTGAGCAACGATATCAGCTTGCTGGCCTATCACCTGCCGCTCGATCTGCACCCGGAGGTCGGCAATAACGTGCAGTTGGCCGCCCAGCTCGATATTACCGTCGAAGGGCCGCTCGACCCGGATGACCCGCGGACGGTTGGTTTGCTTGGCTCCTTGCGCGAGCCCATGAGCCCCCGCGATTTCGCCCGGCGGGTGCAGGAAGTGCTCGGCCGTGAGCCCTTGTTGGTTGAAGGCACGGAAATGGTCCGCCGGATCGGTTGGTGCACCGGCGGCGGGCAGGGCTATATCGACCAGGCTATCGCGGCTGGCGTTGACCTCTATCTGACCGGCGAGGCTTCCGAACAAACCTTCCACAGCGCTCGCGAGAACGGCATCAGCTTTATCGCCGCCGGCCACCATGCCACCGAGCGTTATGGCGTGCAGGCGCTGGGTGATTACCTGGCGCGTCGGTTTGCCATCGAACACCTGTTTATCGACTGTCCCAATCCAATCTGATGTCCGTGGGCGGCCGATTCCGTGGGTATAAAGCTAGATCGTTTCGATCTAGTTGGCCCCCTGATTAGAAGCGGGTGCTGTGCTAGAGTGCGCCATCGTCCACGGCCCGCCGGCCCAACCACACTGCAAATCGTGAGTAACCATGCTCGAAAAACTGACCCACCTGAAACAGCTGGAGGCGGAAAGTATCCACATCATTCGTGAAGTGGCCGCCGAATTCGACAACCCGGTCATGCTCTATTCGATCGGTAAAGACTCCGCCGTGATGCTGCACCTGGCACGCAAGGCGTTCTTTCCCGGCAAGCTGCCATTCCCGGTGATGCATGTCGATACGCGCTGGAAGTTTCAGGAGATGTATGCGTTTCGCGAAAAAATAGTCAACGAATACGGCCTGGACCTGATCACCCACATCAACCCTGATGGTGTGGCGCAGGATATGAACCCCTTCACCTACGGCAGCGCCAAGCACACCGACGTGATGAAGACCGAGGGCCTGAAGCAGGCTCTGGACAAGTACGGCTTCGATGCGGCCTTCGGCGGCGCCCGGCGCGACGAGGAGAAATCCCGCGCCAAGGAGCGGGTCTACTCCTTCCGCGACAGCAAGCACCGCTGGGACCCGAAGAATCAGCGCCCCGAGTTGTGGAACGTCTACAACGGCAAGGTCAAGAAGGGCGAGTCGATCCGCGTGTTCCCGCTGTCCAACTGGACCGAGCTGGACATCTGGCAATACATCTATCTGGAGCAGATCCCGATCGTGCCGCTGTACTTCGCCGCCGAGCGTGAAGTGATCGAGAAGAACGGTACCCTGATCATGATCGACGACGATCGCATCCTCGAGCATCTCTCGGATGAAGAGAAGGCGCGCATTACCAAGAAGATGGTGCGTTTCCGTACGCTCGGCTGCTATCCGTTGACCGGTGCGGTGGAATCCACGGCAACCAGCCTGACGGACATCATTCAGGAAATGCTCCTGACCCGAACTTCAGAGCGTCAGGGCCGGGTCATCGACCACGATGCGGCCGGTTCGATGGAAGAGAAAAAACGTCAGGGGTATTTTTAAGATGTCGCACCAATCCGATCTGATCAGCGAAGACATCCTCGCTTACCTGGCCCAGCACGAACGCAAGGATTTGCTGCGCTTTCTCACCTGCGGCAACGTCGACGACGGCAAAAGTACCCTGATCGGCCGTCTGCTCCACGATTCCAAGATGATCTACGAAGATCATATGGAAGCCATTACCCGCGACTCGAAGAAGTCCGGCACCACTGGCGAAGAGGTGGATCTGGCGCTGCTGGTCGACGGCCTGCAGGCCGAGCGCGAGCAGGGCATCACCATCGATGTGGCCTACCGCTATTTCAGTACCGCCAAGCGCAAGTTCATCATTGCCGACACCCCCGGCCATGAGCAGTACACCCGTAACATGGCCACCGGTGCCTCCACCTGCGACCTGGCGATCATCCTGATCGATGCCCGTTATGGCGTGCAGACCCAGACCAAGCGTCACAGCTTCATTGCCTCGCTGCTGGGTATCAAGCACATAGTCGTGGCCATCAACAAGATGGACCTGAAGGGCTTCGATCAGGGCGTATTCGAGCAGATCAAGGCCGATTACCTGAAGTTCGCCGAAGGTATCGCCCTCAAGCCGAGCTCGCTGCACTTCGTGCCGATGTCGGCGCTCAAAGGCGACAACGTGGTCAACACGAGCGAGCGCGCGCCCTGGTATGACGGCCAGTCGCTGATGGAAATCCTCGAAACCGTGGAAGTCGCCGGTGACCGCAATTTCACCGACATGCGCTTCCCGGTGCAGTACGTCAACCGCCCCAACCTGAATTTCCGCGGCTTCGCCGGCACCCTGGCCAGCGGCATCGTGCGCAAGGGCGACGAGGTAGTGGTGTTGCCGTCCGGCAAGGGCAGCAAGGTCAAGTCCATCGTCACCTATGACGGCGAGCTTGAGCATGCCGGTCCAGGCCAGGCGATTACCCTGACCCTGGAAGACGAGATCGACGTTTCCCGTGGCGACATGCTGGTACACGCCGATAACCGCCCGCAGGTGGTCGACAGCTTCGACGCCATGCTGGTGTGGATGGCAGAAGAACCGATGCTGCCGGGCAAGAAATACGACATCAAGCGTGCCACCAGCTATGTGCCGGCCTCGATTGCCAGCATCACCCACCGGGTCGATGTGAACACGTTGGAGCATGGTCCGGCGAGCAGTCTGCACCTGAACGAGATCGGTCAGGTACGCGTGGCCCTGGATGCGTCCATCGCCCTGGACGGCTATGCGCACAACCGCACCAGTGGCTCGTTCATCATTATCGATCGATTGACCAATGGCACCGTGGGTGCGGGCATGATCATCGCCGACCCGGTCAGTGCGCAGCATGCCGATGGCCACCACGGCAAGCTGGCCCACGTGTCGACCGAAGAACGCGCCGCGCGCTTGGGTCAGCAGCCGGCCACCGTGCTGTTCAGCGGCCTGTCCGGCGCCGGCAAGAGCACCCTGGCCTATGCCGTGGAGCGCAAGCTGTTCGACATGGGCCGTGCGGTCTACGTGCTGGATGGCCAGAACCTGCGCCACGACCTGAACAAGGGCTTGCCGCAGGATCGCAGTGGACGTACCGAGAACTGGCGCCGTGCCGCCCATGTGGCGCGTCAGTTCAACGAGGCCGGTCTGCTGACCCTGGCGGCTTTCGTTGCGCCGGACGCCGAAGGCCGCGAGCAGGCCAGGGCGCTGCTTGGTGCCGAGCGCTTGATCACCGTCTATGTGCAGGCTTCTCCGCAGGTCTGTGCCGAGCGCGATCCTCAGGGCTTGTACGCGGCGGCTGGCGACAACATTCCGGGGCTGTCCTTCCCCTATGATGTGCCCCTGGATGCCGACCTGGTAGTCGACACCCAGAGCTTGTCGCTGGAAGAGAGCGTCAGGCAGGTGCTGGCGTTGTTGCGTGAGCGTGGCGCGATCTAAATCCGCTGCGCAATAAAAAGCCCCGCCATGTGCGGGGCTTTTTATTGGTAATGAGATTTTGCTGATGAGTTTCGCGGGCTGCGATGGGCCTCTATCGTCAGTGCCCTTGCATAACAAAAGCCCCGCACGAGGCGGGGCGTTTGATTCGCTGCACGGTCGCCGGGGCAGCCGAGTGAGCGGTTGTTATTTTTTCTTCAGACCGTAGCTTTCGTCGAGCATGCCCGGTACATCGGCGCTTTTCGGCGCATAGTCCTTGGGCATTTCCTGGGACGCCGGAGCCTTCAGGCGCTCGCGTCGTTCGCCGCCGCCGTCTTCTGCGTGCAGGCTGGCCAGCAGGCGCTGGCGGGTCAGTTCGTCGAGTGCCAGACGGTTGGCCCCTTCGGACAGGTGTTGCTGCACGTCCTGATGGCTCTGGGAGAGCTTCTTCACCAGATTGGCAGTGGTATTGAAATGGGTTACCACTTCGCTTTGGTAGGCGTCGAAGCGTTCCTGGATCTCGTCCAACTGGCGTTGTGTGCGGCCGGGGGCTGCATTGGGCGCAAGGCGAGCAATCAGGAAACCGATGGCGATGCCGGCTACCAGGGTGATGGCCGGTAACAACCAGGCTGTGAGCGTCTGTTCCACGAGTCCTTCCTCTCTAAACGGCTTTGCTTTACGTTAACGGCTGGAACCTGCGCTGTATACCGCAATGTAAAGCTGTGCGATGCAGGCTGTCAGCTAGACGAGTCGACCCTCTACGAGGTCACGGAGTTCACCGTTGCTCACCCGCGAAACCCCTGTTTTTATCGATGGCCCCTGCGGCCAGTTGGAGGCCCTGTGGCTGGATACCCCCGACGCCCGTGGCGTGGCGCTGATCTGCCACCCCAATCCGGTGCAGGGCGGAACCATGCTCAACAAGGTCGTCTCGACCCTGCAGCGCACCGCCCGCGATGGCGGCCTGGCTACCCTGCGCTTCAATTATCGGGGTGTCGGCGCCAGTGCCGGTGATCATGACATGCACAGCGGCGAGGTGGATGACGCGCAGGCGGCAGCCCATTGGCTGCGCCTGCACTATCCGCAGCTGCCCCTGACCCTGCTGGGCTTTTCCTTTGGCGGCTTTGTCGCTGCCAGTCTCGGTGGGCGCCTGGAGCAACAGGGCATAGAGCTGGCGCATTTATTCATGGTGGCGCCAGCGGTCAGCCGGCTGACCGCCGAGAATCCGCCGGCGCAGCGCTGTCCGCTGACACTGATCCAGCCCGAGGCCGACGAAGTGATCGATCCGCAGGCGGTTTATGCCTGGTCCGCCGGCTTGGGGCGTGCCCATGAGCTGTTGAAAGTGGCAGAATGCGGCCACTTTTTTCACGGCAAGCTTACGGATCTCAAGGATCTGCTGCTGCCGCGTCTCTCGAACTGATTACAGCTTATAAGCGATAGCCATGACCACTCGTATCCTTACCGGCATCACCACCACAGGCACCCCGCATCTCGGCAACTACGCCGGCGCCATTCGTCCGGCGATAGTCGCCAGTCGCGCCGCCGATGCGGACTCCTTTTATTTTCTCGCCGATTACCACGCGCTGATCAAGTGTGATGATCCGGCGCGGATCCAGCGCTCGCGCCTGGAAATCGCCGCGACCTGGCTGGCCTGCGGACTCGATGTGAGCCGGGCGACCTTCTATCGCCAGTCCGATATCCCGGAGATCCCCGAGCTGTGCTGGCTGCTCAGCTGTGTCGCGGGCAAGGGCCTGCTCAATCGTGCGCATGCCTACAAGGCGTCGGTCGACAAGAATGTCGAGCAGGGCGAGGATCCGGATGCCGGCATCACCATGGGCCTGTTCAGCTACCCGGTGCTGATGGCCGCAGACATCCTGATGTTCAACGCGCACAAGGTGCCGGTCGGCCGCGACCAGATCCAGCACGTCGAAATGGCGCGCGATATCGCCCAGCGCTTCAATCACCTGTTCGGCCAGGGCAAGGAGCTGTTCACCCTGCCCGAGGCGGTGATCGAGGAAGACGTCGCGACTCTGCCGGGCCTGGACGGGCGCAAGATGAGCAAGAGTTACGACAACACCATTCCGCTGTTCGGCAGTGCCCGGCAGCTCAAGGACGCCATCGCGCGCATCGTGACTGACTCCAGGCTGCCCGGCGAACCCAAGGATCCGGACAGTTCCCATCTGTTCACCCTGTATCAGGCCTTCGCCGCACCGACCCAGCAGGCGGATTTTCGCGCCGAATTGCTCGGGGGCTTGGCCTGGGGTGAGGCCAAACAGCAATTGTTCCAGCTGCTCGAGGCCGAGTTGGGTGAGGCGCGTGAGCGTTACCACGCCCTGATCGAACGGCCCGCCGAGTTGGAAGATATTCTGCTGGCCGGCGCGGCCAAGGCGCGCAGGATCGCCACGCCCTTCCTCGGCGAGCTGCGCGAGGCGGTAGGCCTGCGTTCATTCCGCAGCCAGCCCATCGGCGCCGAGAGCGGTAAGAAGAAGGCGAGCAAGAGTGCGCGGTTCGTCAGCTTCCGCGACGACGACGGTAGCTTTCGCTTCCGTCTGCTGGACGCCGCTGGCGAGCAGTTGCTGCTGTCCAGGTCGTTTGCCGACGGCAAGTCGGCCGGGCAGGTGAGCAAACGCCTGCAGTCGGGCGAGCCGCTGGATCTGCGCGAGGAGGGTGACGCCTTCGGTGTATGGCTGGACGGCGAGTGTGTGGCGCATAGCCCGGACTTTGCCGATGCCAGCGCGCGTGAGACGGCGATCCAGCGTTTGCGCGAGGCGCTCGCTGCTCAGGAGTAACCAGCGATGGCTTTGTGGGAGGGGGCTTTAGCCGCGATGCATCGGCATCGGCAAGCTGTCGCGGCTAAAGCCCCTCCCACGGACCGGTCCGCCGTCTATAAGCCGATTGCCAAGCCGCGGGGGCGTCGTTAAAGTTACGCCCCCGTTTTACTGGCCCGGCTAACGAATATGACCCCCCTTGCGCGCTACCAGGCCGATCTCGAGCGGCCCGAATTTTTCCATGATGCAGCCCAGGAAACGGCGGTGCGTCATCTGCAGCGCCTGTACGACGACCTGGTCGCCGACGAGCAGGGCAAGTCAGGTCTGCTTGGCAAGTTGTTCGGCAAGAAGCCGCAGCGGCCGGTAAAGGGTCTGTATTTCTGGGGCGGGGTTGGCCGCGGCAAGACCTACCTGGTCGACACTTTCTTCGACTCGTTGCCGTTCGAGCGCAAGGTGCGCACGCACTTCCACCGTTTCATGAAGCGGGTGCACGAAGAAATGCGCACCCTCAAAGGCGAGAAGAATCCGCTGGTGATCATCGGTCAGCGCTTTGCCGCCGAGGCGCGGGTGATCTGCTTCGACGAATTCTTCGTCTCCGATATTACCGATGCGATGATCCTCGCCACTCTGCTCGAGGAGCTGTTCAAGAATGGCGTAAGCCTGGTGGCGACCTCCAACATAGTGCCGGACGGCCTGTACAAGGATGGCCTGCAGCGCGCGCGCTTCCTGCCGGCCATTGCCTTGCTCAAAGAGCATACCGAGATCGTCAACGTCGACAGTGGTATCGATTACCGCCTGCGGGCGCTGGAGCAGGCGGAATTGTTTCATTGGCCACTGGATGCGGCGGCCGAAGAGAGCCTGGAGAAGAGCTTCAGAAGCCTGTTGCCCGAGCACTGTGTGGTGCAGGAGCACGAGGCCTTGATGGTCGAGAACCGCAGCCTGACTGCGCGCAAGGTCGGCGATGACGTGGCTTGGTTCGAGTTTCGCGAGCTGTGCGACGGTCCGCGCAGCCAGAACGATTACATCGAGCTGGGCAAGATATTCCACGCGGTATTGCTGGCCAATGTCGAGCAGATGGACGTGCATATGGACGATATGGCGCGGCGCTTCATCAATTTGGTGGACGAGTTCTATGATCGCAACGTCAAGCTGATCATTTCCGCCGAAGTCGAGCTGAAGGACCTCTACACCGGTGGCCGCCTGAATTTCGAGTTCCAGCGCACCCTGAGCCGGCTACTCGAGATGCAGTCCCATGAGTTTCTGTCGCGGCCGCATAAGCCGTAACGACCGGTTTGCCCGGCAAGTCGATGAGTGTTCCGCGTCAGCCAAGGGCGCGGCCGCGCCGCCGCGCCCTGGTTCGCTTGTGGCGTGCCTAGACCTGAGCGTCCTTGTGCTGGAATTGTCGACGATACAGGTTGGGTGACAGCTCCGTGTGCTGGCGGAACAGGCGGGCGAAGAAGCTGGCGTCGTCGTAACCGACTTCGTAACTGATGGTCTTGATGCTCTTGCGCGTGGCACTGAGCAGGCTTTTCGCCGTTTCGATGCGCAGTCGTTGCAGGTAGTGCAGGGGTTTGTCGCCGGTGGCGGCCTGAAAGCGGCGCATGAAGTTACGGATGCTCATGCCGTGTTCGCGGGCCACGTCCTCGAAGCGGAATTTGTCGGCGAAGTGCTCTTCCAGCCATTGCTGGATCTGCAGGATGGTCAGGTCGTGGTGCAGTTTCTGCCCGCCAAAGCCGATTCGGCCGGGGGTGTAGCTGCGCTGCACTTCGTAGAGAATGTCGCGGGCCACGCCCTGGGCCACGCTGGCACCGCAATAGCGTTCGATCAGGTAGATATAGAGGTCGCAGGCCGAGGTCACGCCGCCGGCGCAGTACAGGTTGTCGGCGTCCGACAGGTGTTTCTCCTGGTTGAGCAGTACCCTGGGGAAGCGCTCGGCGAACTCGCGGAAGAAGCGCCAGTAGGTGGTGGCTTCCTTGCCGTCGAGCAAGCCAGCCTGGGCCATCCAGAACACCCCTTTGGCTTCGCCGCAGATTGCGCTACCGCCTGCGTGGCACTCTTGTAGCCAATGGAGTATCTGCGGGTGGCGCAGGCAGAGCGCGTCGAAATCATCCCAGAAGGTGGGCAGGATAATCACATCGGATGGGTCGAGGCCGCCGTCAACCGGGATCATCACGTTGCTGAAGCTGCGCACCGGCTGGCCGTCCGGGCTGACCAGGCGAATCTCGAAGGTTTCGGTCAGGCCGAGCCCTTGCTGTTTGCCGTAGCGCAGGCTGGCCATGTGGAAGAAGTCCTTGGCCTGCATCAGGGTCGAGGCAAAAACCCCTTCGGTGGCGAGAATGCTGACGCGCCGCAAGGGCAGTGGCTGCTGGGTAAGCATAGTTAGGGTTCTTATCAAGGCTAAGTGGTCATTGTCTGGCTGGATCGTCTTATTTATTGGCGGTTGTGTCCAGTGCGAGCAAGCGTTTGCTTGGTTAAAGTCAGGGTTTCGATAATCCGCTACGTCGCAAGGTGCCAGCATGATCCCCAGAACCCTGTTCAGCTCCGACCATGAGCTTTTCCGCGATAGCGTACGCAAGTTTCTCGAGCAGGAAGCCGTGCCCTTTCATGCGCAGTGGGAAAAGGACGGCCATATCGATCGCCAGCTGTGGAACAAGGCGGGCGAGGCGGGGATGCTCTGCTCGCATATCCCGGAAGAATACGGCGGCATGGCTGCCGATTTTCTCTACAGTACGGTGGTGATCGAGGAGGTCGGTCGTCTGGGGCTGACCGGGATCGGCTTTTCCCTGCATTCTGACATCGTCGCGCCCTACATCCTGCATTACGGTTCGGAGGCGCTAAAGCACAAATACCTGCCCAAGCTGGTGTCCGGCGAAATGGTCACGGCCATCGCCATGACCGAACCGGGCGCCGGTTCCGACCTGCAGGGCGTGAAAACCACGGCGGTGCTGGATGGTGACGACTATGTGATCAACGGCTCCAAGACCTTTATCACCAACGGTTACCTGGCCGATCTGGTGGTCGTGGTGGCCAAGACCGATCCGCAGGCCGGGGCCAAGGGCACCAGCCTGTTTCTGGTCGAGGCCAGCACGCCGGGCTTCGCCAAGGGCAAGCGCCTGGAAAAGGTCGGCATGAAGGCCCAGGACACCGCCGAGCTGTTCTTCCAGGATGTGCGAGTGCCCAAGGAGAATCTGCTGGGTCAGGCCGGCATGGGCTTCGCCTACCTGATGCAGGAACTGCCCCAGGAGCGGCTGACCGTAGGTATTGGCGCCCTGGCCTCGGCCGAGGCGGCGTTGCAGTGGACCCTGGATTACACCCGCGAGCGCAAGGCGTTCGGCAAGGCCATTGCGGATTTCCAGAACACCCGCTTCAAGCTGGCGGAAATGGCCACGGAAATTCAGATTGGCCGGGTCTTTCTCGATCGCTGTCTTGAATTGCACCTGCAGGGCAAGCTGGATGTGCCCACCGCGGCGATGCTCAAGTACTGGGGCACCGACCTGCAGTGCAAGGTGCTCGACGAGTGCGTGCAATTGCATGGCGGCTACGGCTACATGTGGGAATACCCAGTGGCGCGCGCCTGGGCCGATGCCCGGGTGCAGCGCATCTACGCTGGCACCAACGAGATCATGAAGGAAATCATTGCGCGTTCGTTGTAGGGGTGGGGGCTGGATGTAGAGCGGGTATTGGCCCGCCCTGCATCAGGCTCCGCCAGTTTTCAGGGGGCTGGGTTGGGTTGCATCTTGTGAATCGCCTCTATGCCGGCCAGCAGTTCATCGTCGAGGGTCAGCTCACTGCTCATCAGGTTGGCCTCCAACTGCTCCATGGTGGTGGCGCCGATGATGTTGCTGGTCACGAAGGGTTGGGCGGTGACGAAGGCCAGGGCCATTTGCGCCGGATCCAGGCCGCGTTCGCGAGCCAGGGCGACATAGCGTGAGCAGGCGGCCTCGGATTGCGCGTTGGTGTAGCGGGTAAAGCGGCTGAACAGGCTGATTCGTGCATTGGCCGGGCGGGCACCGCCTTCGTATTTTCCAGAGAGCATGCCGAAGGCCAGGGGCGAGTAAGCCAGCAGACCGCATTGTTCGCGCATGGCGACTTCCGCCAGGCCGACCTCGAAGCTGCGGTTGAGCAGATTGTAGGGGTTCTGAATCGACGCCACGCGCGGCCCGCCGCGGCTCTCCGCCAGTTGGAGGAATTTCATGGTGCCCCAGGGGGTTTCGTTGGACAGGCCGATGTGGCGGATCTTGCCGGCTTTGATCTGTTCCTCGAGCACTGCCAGGATTTCTTCCAGGGCGGTGAACTCGCTGTCCTGATGGCGATAGCCGAGCTGGCCGAAGAAGTTGGTCGGGCGTTCCGGCCAGTGCAGTTGGTAGAGGTCGATCCAGTCGGTCTGCAGGCGTTTCAGGCTGGCGTCCAGTGCGGCGACCAGGTGTTCCCGGTTGAATTTCAGGTTGCCGCCACGGATGTAGTCGATTCCGTTGCCCGGGCCGGCGATCTTGCTCGCCAGTACCCAGTCGGCGCGATCACCGTGTCGTTTGAAGTAATCGCCGATGATCTGCTCGGTCTTGCTGTAGGTCTCGGCGCGCGGCGGCACCGGGTACATTTCGGCAGTGTCGAGGAAATTGACGCCGTGGGCCTTGCTGCGTTCTATCTGGGCGAATGCCTCGTCAGCGCTGTTCTGTTCGCCCCAGGTCATGCTGCCGAGGCAGAGGGCGCTGACACGCAAATCGGTGCGGCCTAGCTGGCGATACTCCATTTGCTGCTCCTTTTCGTAAAACAACCATACAAGCAGGTTGAATTTTTTTTCGCAATCGGCATAATTGCGCACCTCTTTCTGCGGTGGAAGTGATGCGCCGCCTGCCGAAGAATCTTGCCGTATTACGGACGCGCTGACCCGAGCCCCCGATAGCGCCCGTTTTCGGCTGCCTTTGACTTGTCAAAGTAAGCACTATTCAGTAAGATCCGCCGTCTTATTTATCAGGGCGGCCCCTGAGGCTATAAAGAATGAAAACTTTTACTGCTAAACCGGAAACAGTAAAGCGCGACTGGTTCGTCGTCGACGCTGCGGGTCAGACACTGGGTCGTCTGGCTACCGAAATTGCCAGCCGTCTGCGTGGCAAGCATAAGCCTGAGTACACTCCGCACGTAGATACTGGCGACTACATCGTCGTGATCAATGCAGAGCAGGTACGTGTGACTGGTGCCAAGACCACCGACAAGATGTACTACTCTCACTCCGGTTTTCCGGGCGGCATCAAGTCGATCAGCTTTGAAAAGTTGATCGCCAAGGCGCCAGAACGTGTGATCGAGACCGCGGTAAAAGGCATGCTGCCGAAGAACCCGCTGGGTCGCGACATGTACCGTAAGCTGAAAGTGTACGCGGGCGCTGCTCACCCTCACACTGCTCAGCAGCCCCAAGAACTGAAGTTTTAACGGAATAGTTCATTATGTCGGCGACTCAAAATTACGGCACTGGCCGTCGCAAGACTGCAACCGCTCGCGTGTTCCTGCGTGCGGGCACTGGCAAAATTTCCATCAATAACCGCACTCTCGACGGTTTCTTCGGTCGCGAAACTGCCCGCATGGTAGTTCGTCAGCCGCTGGAATTGGTTGAGATGACCGAGAAGTTCGATATCTTCGTCACCGTTCTCGGTGGCGGTGTGAGTGGCCAGGCTGGCGCAATCCGCCACGGCATCACTCGCGCACTGATGGACTACGACGAATCGCTGCGTCCTGCCCTGCGCAAGGCTGGCTTCGTGACTCGCGATGCACGTGAAGTTGAGCGTAAGAAGGTTGGTCTGCGTAAAGCGCGTAAGCGTCCGCAGTACTCCAAGCGTTAATTCGCTACCTGCGTTCAAGAGCGCCCGGTTTCCTTTTGGAGCTGGGCGTTTTTTTTGGGCGACTGGTTCTCTGCGACATCATGCCGCAGTCGTGTGCGCCGCGCGCTGTAAGGGATTGAGCTGTTTCCTGTAAGGTAATTACCTTGTCAGAAAAGGGGCTTTTCTTTACCATTTGGCGGATTTTTTGCGCGACTCGATTTTTACCTAGTAGAGGCCTGACAACAGGCCACAAAGCTGATGGGAGACGACTGAATGAGCAATGACGGCGTGAATGCAGGCCGGCGTCGCTTCTTGGTGGCGGCCACCTCTGTGGTGGGTGCTGCTGGAGCGGTGGGTGCCGCGGTCCCGTTCGTGGGGTCATGGTTCCCGAGCGCCAAGGCTAAAGCTGCCGGTGCACCTGTGAAGGTGAACGTTGGCAAGATCGAGCCTGGCCAGCAAATGGTTGCCGAGTGGCGGGGGCAGCCGGTTTTTATCGTGCGCCGTACCGAGGAAATTCTCAGCAACCTGATAAAGCTCGAACCACAACTGGCCGATAGTGATTCGCAGAGTTCCGTGCAACCGAGCTATGTCGATCCGAAAACCCGTTCGATCAAGCCGGAGTTGCTGCTGCTGGTTGGGTTGTGCACCCACCTGGGCTGCTCGCCGTCCTTCCGTCCGGAAGTGGCGCCTGCCGACCTCGGGAGCGAGTGGTTGGGGGGATATTTCTGCCCTTGCCACGGTTCTCGCTATGACCTCGCTGGCCGGGTCTACAAAGCGCAGCCTGCGCCCTTGAACCTGCCGGTGCCGCCGCACACGTACGAGACGGATGATGTGATCATCATCGGTGTGGATCAGGAGCAAGCATGATGAGTAAGTTCATGGAATGGGTGGATGCGCGCTTCCCGGCGACCAAGATGTGGGAAGAGCATCTGAGCAAGTATTACGCACCGAAGAACTTCAACTTCTTCTATTTTTTCGGCTCCCTGGCATTGCTGGTGCTGGTCAATCAGATCGTCACCGGCGTCTGGCTGACCATGAGTTACACACCCTCGGCTGAAGAGGCGTTTGCCTCGGTCGAGTACATCATGCGTGACGTCGAGTACGGCTGGATTCTGCGCTACCTGCACTCCACCGGTGCTTCGGCATTCTTCGTGGTTGTCTACCTGCACATGTTCCGCGGTCTGCTCTATGGCTCCTACCAGAAGCCACGCGAGCTGGTGTGGATCTTCGGCATGCTGATCTACCTGATGCTGATGGCGGAAGCCTTCATGGGTTACCTGCTGCCGTGGGGGCAGATGTCCTACTGGGGCGCCCAGGTGATCATCTCGCTGTTTGGTGCCATTCCGGTCATCGGCGCGGACCTGACCCAGTGGATTCGCGGTGACTATCTGATCTCCGGGATCACCCTCAACCGCTTCTTCGCCCTGCACGTGGTTGCGCTGCCGATCGTGATCCTCGGTCTGGTGGTTCTGCACATCCTGGCATTGCACGAAGTCGGTTCGAACAACCCCGATGGCGTTGAAATCAAGAAGAAGAAAGACGCGAACGGGATACCGCTGGATGGCATCCCTTTCCATCCCTACTACACCGTGAAAGACATCGTCGGCGTGGTGGTGTTCCTGTTTGTCTTCTGCTTCATCGTGTTCTTCTTCCCGGAAATGGGCGGTTACTTCCTCGAGAAGCCCAACTTCGAGGTGGCCAACTCGTTCAAGACGCCAGCCCACATTGCCCCTGTCTGGTACTTCACGCCGTTCTACGCGATCTTGCGTGCGATCCCCGACAAGCTGATGGGGGTCATCGCCATGGGGGGCGCCATTGCCGTGCTGTTCGTGCTGCCGTGGCTGGATCGTAGTCCGGTCAAGTCGATGCGTTACAAGGGCTGGCTGAGCAAGATCTGGCTGCTGGTGTTCTGCGTGTCCTTCGTGATTCTGGGCGTGCTGGGCGTACTGGCGCCGACTCCGGGCCGCACCCTGCTGTCGCAGGTGTGTACCTTCCTGTACTTCGCGTACTTCATCCTGATGCCGTTCTACACCAGGATGGAGAAGACCAAACCGGTTCCGGAAAGGGTGACGGGCTGATGAAAAAGCTATTTGCTGCGTTTGTTATTGCTGCGCTGCCAGTCTTCGCCTTTGCTAATGAAGCGGGCGTGCATCTGGACGAAGTGGATATCGACCTGACCGATAAGGCCGGCATGCAGGATGGTGCGCGTACCTTCGCCAACTACTGCATGGGCTGTCATAGCGCCAAGTTTCAGCGCTATGAGCGGGTGGCCGATGACCTGGGTATCCCGCATGAATTGATGCAGGAGAACCTGATTTTCACTGGCGCCAAGATTGGCGACCATATGAAGATCGGCATGCAGGTCGAAGATGCCAAGGCCTGGTTCGGGGCGGCGCCTCCAGATCTGACTCTGGTCGCTCGCGTGCGTGGCACCGACTGGCTGTATACCTACCTGCGTACCTTCTACGAGGATCCGAGCCGACCTCTGGGCGTCAATAACGAGGTGTTCCCGAACGTCGGTATGCCCAACGTGCTGGCCTCCCTGCAGGGGCGTCAATACATAGGTTGCAAGCAGGTTCAGGTGGTCGAGCATGGCAAGAAGCAGTTCGATCCGTTGTCGGGCACCCCAATAACGCATGAGGCCTGCGATCAGTTGGTCATCGAGCCGAAAAGCGGTGCCCTGAGCGAAGAGGAGTTCGACACCAAGATCAAGAATCTGGTGACCTTCCTGGCTTACTCGGCGAATCCGGTGAAGCTGGAAAGTCAGCGTATCGGTGCCTATGTGCTGCTGTATCTGGCCTTCTTCTTCGTCTTCGCTTACCTGCTCAAGCGTGAGTACTGGAAGGACGTGCATTAACTTCTTGTCGCTTCACTGTTGTCCTGCGCGCCCCTTTGGGCGCGCAGTCTTTTCTGCTTCCAATAACCTATATAAGCGAGGAGGACCGCCATGAGCGTGACCAACCGGTTAGCCTGCTACTCCGACCCCGCCGACCACTATTCCCACCGCGTACGCATTGTGCTCGCCGAGAAGGGTGTCAGCGCCGAGATCATCAGTGTCGAAAAGGGCCGCTATCCGGCAAGGCTGCTGGAGGTGAACCCCTATGCCAGCTTGCCGACCCTGGTCGACCGTGATTTGGCGTTGTACGAGTCGACAGTGGTGATGGAATATCTGGATGAGCGCTATCCGCATCCACCGTTGTTGCCGGTATATCCGGTGGCGCGGGCCAATAGCCGCCTGCTGATTCATCGTATTCAGCGTGATTGGTGCGCTCAGGTCGACCTGATCCTCGATCCGCGCAGCAAGGAGCCGGCTCGCGTGCAGGCCCGCAAGGAGCTCCGCGAGAGCCTCACCGGCGTTTCGCCGCTGTTCGCCGACAAGGCCTACTTTCTCAGTGATGAGATGAGCCTGGTAGATTGTTGTTTGCTGCCGCTGCTCTGGCGCCTGCCGGTGCTGGGTATCGAGTTGGCCAAGCCGGCCAAGCCGCTGCTCGATTATATGGACCGTCAGTTTGCCCGCGAGGCCTTTCAGGTCAGTCTTTCCCCCGTTGAGCGCGATATGCGCTGAAGCTGAGGAGGCTTTGATGAACTCCAGTCGTCCTTACCTGGTTCGTGCACTTTACGAGTGGATCGTCGACAACGATTGCACGCCACATTTGTTGGTCAATGCCGAATTTCCTGGTGTGCAAGTGCCGCCAGGCTTCGCCAGTGATGGGCAGATCGTGCTTAACGTCTCGCCCAGTGCCGTGCGTCATCTGCATATGGATAATGAGGCGGTGAGCTTCGAGGGGCGCTTCGGCGGGACGCCGCACAGCCTCTATGTCCCGGCTGCGGCCATACTGGCAATTTATGCGCGCGAGAATGGTCAGGGCATGGTCTTCGATCTGGAGCCGCCAGTGCCGGATGATGACGAAGGCGATGGCCCGGGTGATCAGGGGCCGCCAGATGACGAGCCGCCGCGCCCCAGTGGGCGGCCCAGTCTGAAGGTAGTCAAGTAAACAAAAAAGGCGATCCACTGGATCGCCTTTTTTTGTGTGCGGAGAAAGGTCAGTCGGTGTATTGGAACAGCTTGACGATCTTCTGTACGCCGGAGGTGCCCTGCGCCAGGCCGGTCGCCCGATTGGCTTCCTGGCGTGAAACCAGGCCCAGCAGGTAGACGATGCCGTTCTCGGTAACCACCTTGATCCGCGAGCCCGGTACGGTGGCGTCGGCGACCATCTGGGCCTTGATCTTGGTGGTCAATAGCGTGTCGTTGCTGCGCGCGAGCAGTGAGGTCGGTTGCATTACCTGCAGCTCGTTATGCACCTTGGTGACGTCCTGAACCTTGCGTGCCGCCTGTTCGGCAGTGTTTTTCAGTTCGCTGCGTGGCGTCTGGCCGGCCAGCAGCACCACGCCGTTGTAACTGGTGACCACGATGTGCGAAGTCGGGTCGGTCAGGTCGACGTGAGCGCGGGCGATATTGGCGCTGACTTGCGGGGCGATGAACTGGTCGTCGATTTTGTTGCCGATACTGCGGCTGCCGCAGCCGGCAAGGATCAGGCTGCACAGCAGCCCGGCAAGGATCAGTGGTGAACGGGTCATTCTTCACTCCCAAACAGTTGGCGGTCGATCAAGTCACACAGGCAGTGGATCACCAGCAGGTGAACTTCCTGAATGCGCGCGGTGATCTTCGACGGTACGCGAATTTCCACATCTTCCGGTAATAGCAGTGAGGCCATGCCGCCGCCATCGCGGCCCGTGAGGGCGACCACGGTCATTTCACGGTCATGGGCGGCCTGTATGGCCTGGATCACGTTGGCCGAGTTGCCGCTGGTGGAGATCGCCAGCAGCACATCGCCCGGCTGGCCGAGCGCGCGGATCTGCTTGGAGAAGATCTCGTTGTAGCTGTAGTCGTTGGCGATTGAGGTGATGGTCGAACTGTCGGTGGTCAGGGCAATGGCCGGCAGGCTAGGACGTTCGCGCTCGAAGCGGTTGAGCAGTTCGGAGGAGAAGTGCTGGGCATCGCCGGCCGATCCGCCGTTGCCGCAGGTGAGAATCTTGCCCTCGCTGAGCAGCGCCTGAACCATGGCCATGCTGCCCTGCTCGATGAACGGAACCAGTACGTCCAGGGCCTGTTGCTTGGTTTCAATGCTGGCCAGGAACAGCTGGCGAATACGGTCTTGCATTTCCATCAGAGATTTAACCTTCAGTGTGGCGCCGGTTCAGGTGTCAAAGGCGTTTTGGATCCAGTGCAGCCGGGGAGTCGAGTTGCCTTCGGCGTTTATGGCAATCACGTCGAACCGGCACGGGTATTTGGCCCAGCGCGATTCCTGCTGCAAAAAGTACATGGCGGCTTTGGTGAGCTTCTCGCGCTTGCGCGCATCAACACTCTCCACGGCGCCGCCCCAGGCGGAGTGCCGACGGTAGCGGACTTCGACGAATACTACTGTATCGGCGTCGAGCATGACCAGATCAAGCTCGCCGCGGCGGCAGCTCCAGTTCTGCGCCAGGAGCTTCAGGCCGTGTTGCTGCAGATGCAGGCGGGCCAGTTCCTCGGCAGCCTTGCCGCTGCTTTGCGTGCTGCTGTGGTCGATCAATTGAGGCTGTCGGGCAGGCGCTCGACGCGACCGTCGCGAAACTCGGCCCAAGGCAGTTGGCGTTCGATACGCTGCGCCGGGTTGAGGCTGAGGCTGCCGGACAGACCGTCGATCCGGGTTTCCGGCAAGGCCTTGAGCTGACCCAGGCGCGGTGCCAGGAGGTAGGCGTCGGCACCCATGGCGTAGAGCCGGCCGAGACTGCCGCCGGCTTGCGGCCATTGGCTTTCGACTTGCTGGCGCACCGGGTCGTTGACGTTCAGCAGCCAGGGCGTTTCGCAAAAGCGGATGCCGTTGAGGTCGTTGTACTGCGCATCGCTGTGGTTGCCGGTAAACAGATGCGAAGTGGCATAGACGGGCACATCCCCGGCATATTGGAAGGCCAGGATCGGTTTGATCTGCTGCGCTTGCTGCGGGGTGGCCGCCAGGAAGATGAAGTCGATGTCCTGGCGCCGTGTTGGCTGCGCAGCCACCGCAACACCCAGGGTGTTCTTCAGGTGCTTGGTGCGTGCTTCGCTTTCGCGCAATTGGAACAGTTCGGCGATTTGCCGCGCCAGTTCGACGGGCTTGTCGACATGTTCGGCGGCGATCAGGGTGCCGCCCTGGGCTTGCCAGCTCTGCCGGAAAGCATCCAGTACCCGGTCGCCCCAATCACCGCGCGGCACCAGGGCTGCTGCCCGGCGCATGCCGTCGGCCCAGGCGCGGCGTGCCGCTTCGCGCGCTTCATCCTCGGCGGCGAGGCCGAACTGGAACAGCTGAGCCGGGCCTTCCTGGCCTGGGTCGCCGTAGTTCAGGGCCAGGGTGGTGATCGGTAATTGCTCGCGATCACTGAGCTGCTTGACCAGTGGTTTTTCCAGCGGACCGATAACCAGTTGCACGCCGGCGGTCTGTGCCTGACGGTAGAACTCATCCAGTGAGGCCATGCGTGAGCTGTCATAGAACTGGATGTTCGGCGGGTTTTGCCCGGCCTGCTGAGCCTGATAGTGGGCCGAGAGAAAGCCGTCGCGCAAGGCGCGCGCTACGCCTGCAAGCGGGCCTTCTTGTGGTAGCAGCAGGGCGATTTCCTGCAGGGGTTGGCTGGACAGCTCTTGCAGTTTTAGCAGTGCGGGCGGCAATTGCAGGGCGGCGGGATGCTGCGGGTGTTGTGCCAGCCAGTCATCGATGGCGGTTTGCTGTTGCTGCAAGGTGCCGGGGGTCTTGGCGGCCAGAGCCAGGCCTAGCCATCCGCTCAGGTCGGCTCCGTCGCTGGATTGCAGTTGCACGCTTGGCAGGCTGGAGACCAGGCTCCAGATGGTTTCGTGGTTGCGGGTGGCGGGTTCGCCGCTGAGCAGTGGGGCGATGTACACGCGTTCGCGCGCCGCGGCAAGGATCTGTCCGTCGGCTTGCAATGCATTGGCGCGAGCCAGTTGGGTGCGCACTTGCTGTTCGACCGGCAGTTCTGCCAGGTGCTCCAGGCTGGGATGGCTGAGCGCCTTCAAGGCGACTTTGGGTTTTTCGCGCGCCAGGGCCAGTTCGGCGGCCAGGGTGCTGGCGTAGATCTGTGGGGCCGGTTTCAGGCTGTTGAGTGGCACTTGTTCGAGGATGCTGTCGGCGCGAGCGATATTATTCTGCTGGTAAGCCAGGTCGGCGGCAGCCAGGCGCAGCAGGGCGGCTGGTTCGGCTTCGCTTTCGGTGGCCTGCAGCAGCAGTTGCTCGATGCTGGCTTGAGGCGTGCGCGGCAGTTCTCCCAGGCTGGATGAGGGCGGGCTGGCGCAGGCGGTAAGCAAGCCAGCAAGGCAGAGAACGAGGAGTGGACGCAGGCAGGCGATCATGTAAGCGTTCCTGATACTTGATCAAATGAACGGCGAATTGTACCCAAGGCCTGGCTTGGGCGCGATGTCGATGGCTAAGAACCTGTTCACGATTTGCTGCGCTCGGTGATGCTGCGTTAAAAATGCCTTCGGATTGCTCATCTACAGCTCCTAGACTCCGCATCCTCAGCCGTTTTTGCCTTGCCTGACCGTCGCTCGCTTAAATCGTGAACAGGTTCTAAACGGGCTACAATGCGCGCTTTTCCGATTGAAGAGGCTGGCGCTGTGATCACTCCCGGTGCGTTGAATTCCACTATTGGCACCCTGTATGTGGTCGCCACGCCAATTGGCAACCTGGACGACATCAGTGCGCGGGCGCTCAAGGTGCTCGGTGATGTGGCCCTGATCGCCGCCGAGGACACCCGCCACTCCGTGCGACTGATGCAGCATTTCGGGATTGCCACGCCGCTGGCCGCCTGTCACGAGCACAATGAGCGCGATCAGGGTGGGCGCTTTCTGGCGCGGCTGCTGGCCGGTGAGGACGTGGCGTTGATTTCCGACGCCGGTACGCCGTTGATTTCCGATCCGGGCTATCACCTGGTGCGTCAGGCGCGTGCCGCCGGGGTTGCCGTAGTGCCGGTGCCGGGAGCCTGTGCGTTGATTGCGGCGCTGTCGGCAGCGGGCTTGCCCTCCGACCGGTTTATTTTCGAAGGATTTCTGCCGGCCAAGACCGCCGGCCGGCGTGCACGCCTGGAGCAGGTAAAGGAAGAGCCGCGCACGCTGATCTTCTATGAGGCGCCGCACCGCATCCTCGAGTGCCTGGAAGATATGCAGGTGGTGTTCGGTGATGAGCGCCCGGCGCTGCTCGCACGGGAAATCAGCAAGACCTTCGAGACGCTCAAGGGCCTGCCATTGGCAGAGTTACGCGCCTGGGTGGCGGCTGACAGCAATCAGCAGCGCGGCGAGTGCGTGGTCTTGGTCGCTGGCTGGCAAGCACCGGAGGGCGAAGCGGCGGTCAGCACCGAAGCGCTGCGTGTGCTCGAGCTGTTGCTCAAGGAAATGCCACTCAAGCGCGCGGCGGCGTTGGCGGCGGAAATCACTGGAGTGCGCAAGAATTTGCTCTATCAGGCGGCGCTGGAGCGGCAGAAGGACGCTTGAGCCTTGTTCTATCGGGCGCGTGCCGGTAACCTTGGCGGCGGAGAGTCGATCGGACAGTCGCTGCCGTGTTTCGTTCTGCGAAATGCGGGGGAGGAAAGTCCGGGCTCCATAGGGCGGAGTGCCAGGTAACGCCTGGGAGGCGTGAGCCTACGGAAAGTGCCACAGAAAATAACCGCCTAAGCGCTTCGGCGCCGGTAAGGGTGAAAAGGTGCGGTAAGAGCGCACCGCGCGGCTGGTAACAGTCCGTGGCTAGGCAAACCCCACTCGGAGCAAGACCAAATAGGGTTCCATTGGCGTGGCCCGCGCTGGAACCGGGTAGGTTGCTAAAGGCGTGCAGTGATGTACGTCGTAGAGGAATGACTGTCCTCGACAGAACCCGGCTTACAGATCGACTCTCCACCTTTCCTCTCTACCCGTGACGCCCTCATTACTTCGCTTTTCTAAGACCAAAAAAATCTTACTCTTAACAAATCACTTTAAGTTCGAAGTGCAGCTAGCTGTACACGCTCAAATTGCCTCGCAAAACTCAGCCTAATGCTCTGCTCTTACTCCTCTTTTGTATGCTAAATCGCCGTTCTGTAAGGGTTTTTCCCTCCAGGCGCGCCTTGACGGTGGGGTGTGGGCATTCCTATAGTGTGCGTAGGTGGTAAGAAGTGGCATGAAGTGGGGTTTTTTGGGCATGGATAGCTAATTTAAGGGGAAGCGCAGCTGTGTTTCGTGGAGCCAACGCCATCAGTCTCGACGCCAAAGGGCGGCTCGCGATGCCAAGTCGGTATCGGGACGAGCTCGTGTCGCGTTGTGCGGGCCAGCTTATCGTGACTATCGATGCCATCGACCCCTGCCTCTGTGTCTACCCACTGGCTGAGTGGGAGCTGATCGAGAACAAACTGCGCGAATTGGCCTCCTTCCGTGAAGAGAACCGCCGTTTGCAGCGTCTACTGATCGGAAATGCCGTTGACCTCGAGCTGGATGCAAGCGGTCGCTTTCTGGTGCCGCCGCGTCTGCGCGAGTACGCCAGGCTGGATAAACGCGCGATGTTGGTCGGCCAACTGAATAAATTTCAACTGTGGGACGAAGATGCCTGGAATGCGGTCGCCGATGCCGATTTGGCGGCCATCAAGCAGCCGGGTGCTCTGTCCGACGAACTACGTGACTTGATCCTGTGACTATGACCAGCAACTTTCGCCATATTACTGTGCTACTCGACGAGGCTGTCGACGGGTTGGCCGTGCGAGCGGGTGGCTGTTACCTGGATGGTACCTTCGGCCGCGGCGGGCATAGCCGGTTGATCCTCGAAAGGCTCGGGCCAGATGGGCGTTTGCTGGGGTTTGACAAGGACCCCTTGGCGATCGCCACGGGGAATGAGTTAGCGGCCGAAGACGGCCGCTTTGTCGTTGTGCAGCGCAGTTTTGCGGAACTTGGCGAGGAAGCTGCTGTCCGCGGGCTGGTTGGCAAGGTCAGCGGAATCCTGCTGGACCTGGGCGTTTCCTCGCCGCAGCTGGACGATGCCGAGCGCGGTTTCAGCTTCCTCAACGACGGACCGCTGGACATGCGCATGGATCCCTCGCGCGGCGTCAGTGCGGCGCAGTGGATCGCCAGTGCCAGTGAAGAAGAAATCGCCCGGGTCTTCAAGGAGTATGGCGAAGAGCGTTTCGCCAAGCGCATGGCTCGCGCCGTGGTGTTGCGTCGTGCCGAGCAACCCTTTGAGCGCACCGCCGACTTGGCCCAGGTGCTGACGGTCGCCAACCCGGCCTGGGAGAAGGGCAAGAATCCGGCGACCCGCGCGTTCCAGGGACTGCGCATTTACATCAATAACGAGCTCGGCGATCTGCAGCGTGGTCTCGACGCCGCACTGGAGACCCTCGAAGTGGGTGGCCGCTTGGTGGTGATCAGCTTTCACTCCCTCGAGGACCGCATCGTCAAGCAGTTCATGCGCAAGCATGCCAAGGGCGAACGGGACGAGTACCCGCGCGATCTGCCGATCATCCCCAAGGCCTTCGAGCCCCGTTTGAAGCTGATCGGCAAGCCGCAGTTCGCGTCCGAAGCCGAGCTCAAGGCCAATCCGCGCTCGCGTAGCGCCGTCATGCGTGTGGCGGAGAAAATGCGATGAACGCAGTCTTCGCCAAGCCATTGCCAAAGGGCAGCCTGCTGATGCTGGTGCTGTTCCTTTGCGTGCTTGGTACGGCGTTGGCGGTCTCTTACTGTGCGCACTGGAATCGTCAGTTGCTCAATGGGCTGTATGCCGAGATGAGCATCCGCGACAGAGCCCAGGCCGAATGGGGCCGTTTGATTCTCGAGCAGAGCACCTGGACCGCCCCCAATCGTATTGAAACCCTGGCCCGCGAGCAGCTGAAGATGCGTCTGCCCGACGCCGCCGAAGTGCGCATGGTGGCCCGATGATCAAGCTCGAGGGGGCACTTTATCCCTGGCGCTTCCGCTTGGTGCTGCTGCTTCTGGCGCTGATGGTCGGTGCGATTGTGTGGCGCATCATTGATCTGCATGTGTTCGACCATGACTTCCTCAAGGCCCATGGCGATGCGCGCAGCGTGCGGCATATTCCGATTCCTGCGCATCGTGGTTTGGTCACCGATCGCAATGGCGAGCCGTTGGCGGTCAGTACCCCGGTCACCACGTTGTGGGCCAATGGCAAAGAGTTGCAGGCAGACAAGGCCCGCTGGCCGGCCTTGGCGGCGGCGCTGGGGCAAGAGCCAAAGGCGCTTGCCGTGCGCCTGCAGGCCAATGCCGAGCGCGAATTCCTCTACCTGGTGCGTGGTCTGACGCCGGAGCAAGGGCAGCGAGTTCTCGACCTGAAGCTGGCGGGTGTATACGCCATCGAAGAGTTTCGGCGTTTTTATCCCGGCGGCGAAGTGACCGCCCACGTGGTCGGCTTTACCGATATCGACGATCGCGGTCGCGAAGGCATGGAACTGGCATACGATGAGTGGCTGGCCGGCGTGCCGGGCACGCGTCAAGTACTCAAGGACCGCCGTGGTCGTTTGATCAAGGATGTTCAGGTCGCCCAGAATGCCAAGGCAGGTAAAGCGTTGGCGTTGTCGATCGACCTGCGTCTGCAGTACTTGGCGCATCGCGAGTTGCGCAATGCCCTGGTCGAGTTCGGGGCCAAGGCTGGCAGCCTGGTGATGATTGATGTGAAGACCGGCGAAGTGCTGGCGATGGTCAATCAGCCCACCTACAACCCGAATAACCGCCGCGATATGCAGCCGGCCGCCATGCGTAACCGGGCGATTATCGACGTGTTCGAGCCGGGCTCGACCATGAAGCCGTTCTCCATGAGCGCCGCGTTGAACAGCGGCCGCTGGAAACCGACCGATACCGTTGACGTGTATCCGGGCACCTTGCGGATTGGCAGGTACACGATTAGGGATGTTTCGCGCAGCACTGGGCCGTTGAACCTCACCGAAATTCTGATCAAGTCGAGCAACGTCGGCATGAGCAAGATCGCTTTCGATATTGGTGGCGAGTCCATCTACGCGGTGATGCAGCAGGTCGGGCTGGGTCAGGACACCGGTCTCGGTTTTCCGGGCGAACGGGTCGGCAATCTGCCCAATTACCGTGAATGGCGCAAAGCCGAAACCGCCACCCTGTCTTATGGCTACGGCTTGTCGGTAACGGCCGTGCAGTTGGCGCACGCCTACTCGGTGCTGGCCAATGGTGGTCGCAGTGTGCCCTTGTCGCTGACCCGCATGGACCGTAAGCCGGACAGCGTGCAGGTGATCCCTGAAACCATCGCCAAGACCATGCAGGGCATGCTCCAGGAAGTGATCGAGGCCCCCGGTGGTGTGTTCCGGGCCAAGGTTCCGGGTTACCACGTCGCGGGCAAGAGCGGTACCGCGCGCAAGGTTTCGAAAGACTCGAGAGGTTATCGGGATAATGCCTACCGTTCATTGTTTGCCGGCTTCGGTCCTGCCAGTGATCCGCGGATTGCCGTTGCCATCGTCATCGACGAGCCGAGCAAGGGCGGTTACTACGGTGGTTTGGTCTCCGCGCCGGTATTCGGCAAAGTCATGGCCGGCGCCCTGCGGCTGCTGAATGTCGTGCCGGATAACCTGGCGCCGCCGGTCGAATCGCAAGCGACGGCAGTGAACGCAGTCAAGGGAGGGCGCATCTGATGCCCATGCCTCTGAATCAATTGTTGCCTGAAGCCGCCGGTGCGGTGCTGATCCGTGAATTGACCCTGGATAGTCGCAAGGTGCGCCCCGGTGATTTGTTCCTTGCCGTGCCTGGTAGCCAGCAGGACGGCCGCGTGCATATTGCCGATGCGATTGCCCGCGGGGCCGCAGCGGTGGCCTATGAGGCCGAGGGTGCTTCAAGCATGACGGCCAGCAGCGCTGAGCTGGTGGCGATCAAGGGTTTGGCTGCTCAGTTGTCGGCCATCGCCGGGCGCTTCTACGGTGAACCGAGTCGCAGGTTGCACCTGGTTGGCATCACGGGCACCAACGGCAAGACCAGCGTCAGCCAGTTGTTGGCCCAGGCGTTGGATCTGCTGGGTGAGCGCTGCGGCATCGTCGGCACCCTGGGTAACGGATTTTACAACGCCTTGGCCCTCGGTCGGCATACCACCCCGGATCCAATCGGCGTGCAGGCCACCCTGGCCGACCTGAAGAATGCCGGTGCCCGCGCGGTGGCGATGGAAGTCTCCTCCCATGGCTTGCATCAGGGCCGCGTCACCGCGCTGGCGTTCGACGTGGCGGTGTTCACCAACCTGTCGCGCGATCATCTGGATTATCACGGTTCGATGGACGCCTATGGCGCGGCCAAGGCGGCCTTGTTCGCCTGGCCGGGTTTGCGTTGCCGGGTGCTCAATCTGGATGACCCATTCGGTCGCGAGCTGGCCCGCGCCGAGCATGATTCGCGCCTGATCAGCTACAGCCTGGAAGATCCCGCGGCCTATCTGTACTGCCGTGACGCCCAGTTCGACGAGCAGGGGGTACGGGTCAAGCTGGTCACGCCGCGCGGCGAGGGCAACGTGCGCAGCGCACTGCTGGGGCGCTTCAACCTGAGCAACCTGCTGGCCGTGGTCGGTGCGTTGCTGGGCATGGATTATCCGCTCGACGAAATCCTCAAGGTGCTCCCGCAGTTGCAGGGACCAGTGGGGCGCATGCAGCGCCTGGGCGGCGCCCGCCAGCCCCTGGTGGTGGTCGATTATGCGCACACCCCGGATGCCCTGGAAAAAGTACTCGAAGCTCTGCGCCCGCATGTCAAAGGTCGTCTGCTGTGCCTGTTCGGCTGTGGTGGTGACCGGGATCGCGGCAAGCGTCCGCTGATGGCCGCCGTGGTCGAGCGTCTCGCCGATGGCGTGCTGGTCACCGACGACAACCCGCGTGGCGAGGCTCCCGAACAGATCTTCAGCGATATTCGCGCAGGTTTTGCCATGCCCGATCATGTGCAGTTCATCCACGGACGCGGCCAGGCCATTGCCCAGTTGATCGCCGCCGCTGACCCGGCCGATGTGCTGGTGTTGGCGGGTAAGGGTCATGAGGACTATCAGGAAATCAACGGCGTGCGCCAGCCATTCTCCGATCTGGTCGAAGCTGGCAAGGCCCTGGCTGCATGGGAGGTTGGACATGCTTAAAGCCCTGCGCTTGAGCGAAATCTGCGCGCCGCTGAATGCGCGCCTGATCGGTGAAGATTGCGCCTTTGATGCGGTCAGCACCGACAGCCGGGCGATACAGCCGGGCCAGCTATTCATCGCGCTGACCGGACCGAACTTCGATGGTCACGACTATCTGGTAGATGTCGCGGCCAAGGGGGCGGTGGCGGCGCTGGTCGAGCGGGAAGTGGCGGGCGCGCCTTTGCCCCAGTTGCTGGTGGCGGATACGCGCCTGGCGCTTGGCCGGCTCGGCGCCCTGAATCGTCAGGCCTATGGCGGCCCGCTGGTTGCGGTCACCGGCTCCAGCGGCAAGACCACGGTCAAGGAAATGCTGGCCAGCATTCTGCGCACGGCGTTCGTCGAGCAGGGCTGTGCCGTGCTGGCCACCCGCGGCAATCTGAACAATGAACTGGGGGTGCCGCTGACCCTGCTGGAACTGGCCGCGCAGCACAAGGCAGCGGTGATCGAGCTGGGCGCTTCGCGCGTCGGCGAAATCGCTTACACAGTTGGCCTGGCGCAGCCCCATGTGGCGATCATCACCAACGCCGGCACCGCCCATGTGGGCGAGTTTGGCGGGCCGGAAAAAATCGTCGAGGCCAAAGGCGAGATCCTCGCAGGGCTCGGTGCGGGCGGGGTTGCCGTGCTCAATCGTGACGACTCGGCCTTTGCACTCTGGCAGCAGCGCGCCGGCGACAAGCGGGTCCTCAGTTTCGCCTTGCACGATTCGGCGGCCGACTTCCATGTCAGCGACCTGGACCGCGATGCGCGCGGTTGTTCGGCGTTCACCCTGCATTGCGCCGATGGCTTGGCACGCATCCAGCTCAACCTGCTCGGCGAGCACAATGTGGCCAATGCCTTGGCTGCAGCGGCGGCGGCGTGGGCCCTGAGCGTGCCGTTGGTCGATATCAAGAATGGTCTGGAAAACCTGCAACCGGTCAAAGGCCGCGCGGTAGCGCAGTTGGCGGCAAAGGGCGTGCGGGTGATCGATGACAGCTACAACGCCAACCCCGCGTCGATATGCGCGGCGGTTGATATACTCGCCGGCTTCTCCGGTCGCACCATTCTGGTGCTCGGGGACATGGGCGAGCTGGGCGCCTGGGCCGAGCAAGCTCACCGCGAGGTGGGCCAGTATGCGGCGGACAAGGTTGCCGCGCTTTATGCGGTTGGCCCGCTGACGGCGCATGCGGTTGCCGCATTCGGTGCAGATGGCCGGCATTTCGCCGATCAAGCCAGTCTTATCGATGCGTTACGCCACGAACAAGGCGACACCACCATTCTAATAAAAGGCTCACGCAGCGCCGCGATGGAAAAAGTCGTGGCGGCACTCTGTGGCACTTCCGGGGAGAATCACTAAATGTTGCTGCTGTTGGCGGAGTACCTGCAACAGTTCTACAAAGGCTTCGCGGTCTTTCAGTACCTGACCCTGCGCGGCATTCTCGGGGTGCTGACCGCGCTGGCGCTGTCATTGTGGCTGGGCCCCTGGATGATCCGCACCTTGCAGATCCGCCAGATCGGCCAGTCGGTACGGAGCGACGGGCCGCAATCGCACCTGTCGAAGAAGGGCACGCCGACCATGGGCGGTGCGCTGATTCTCTCCGCGATCGCCATCAGCACCCTGCTCTGGGCCGACCTGAGCAACCGCTATGTGTGGGTGGTGCTCGCGGTAACCCTGTTGTTCGGCGCGATCGGCTGGGTCGATGACTACCGCAAGGTGATCGAGAAGGATTCGCGCGGCCTACCGAGTCGCTGGAAGTACTTCTGGCAATCGGTGTTTGGCCTGGCAGCGGCCTTGTTCCTATATATGACTGCGCAGAGCCCGGCAGAAACCACCCTGATCCTGCCATTGCTCAAAGACGTCAGCATTCAGTTGGGCTTCGGCTTCGTGGTGCTGACCTACTTCGTCATCGTCGGATCGAGCAACGCGGTCAACCTGACCGATGGCCTGGATGGCCTGGCGATCCTGCCCACCGTGATGGTCGGCGGCGCCCTGGGGATCTTCTGCTACCTGTCGGGCAACGTGAAGTTTGCCGAATACCTATTCATTCCCTACCTGCCGGGGGCAGGCGAGCTGATCGTGTTCTGCGCCGCGCTGGTCGGCGCCGGCCTGGGTTTCCTCTGGTTCAACACCTACCCGGCGCAGGTGTTCATGGGCGATGTCGGCGCGCTGGCGCTGGGCGCGGCCCTTGGCACCATCGCGGTGATCGTCCGTCAGGAAGTGGTGCTGTTCATCATGGGCGGGGTGTTCGTCATGGAAACCCTGTCGGTGATCATCCAGGTCGCTTCGTTCAAATTGACCGGTAAGCGGGTGTTCCGCATGGCGCCGATTCACCACCACTTCGAGCTGAAAGGCTGGCCCGAGCCGCGCGTCATCGTACGTTTCTGGATCATCACCGTGATTCTGGTGCTGATCGGCCTTGCCACCTTGAAATTGCGTTGAGGAGACTATGAGCCTGATCGCTTCCGACCAGTTCCGCATCGTTGTCGGCCTCGGCAAGAGCGGCATGTCCCTGGTGCGTTTTCTCGCGCGCCAGGGCCTGGCCTTTGCCGTGGTCGATACCCGGGCCAATCCGCCGGAGCTGAGCACCCTGCGCGAACAGTTCCCGCAGGTGGAGGTGCGTTGCGGCGAACTGGACGTGGATTTCCTCTGCCGTGCCAGCGAGTTGCTGATCAGTCCTGGCCTGGCCATCGCCACCCCGGCGCTGCAGGAAGCGGCCAGGCGCGGAGTGAAGCTTTCCGGGGATATCGAGCTGTTCGCGCGTTATGCCAAGGCCCCGATCGTGGCCATTACCGGTTCCAACGCCAAGAGCACGGTGACCACATTGGTCGGCGAGATGGCGGCGGCGGCCGGCAAGCAGGTCGCGGTCGGCGGCAACCTGGGTACTCCGGCGCTGGATCTGCTCGGCGACGAAGTCGAACTGTATGTGCTGGAACTGTCCAGCTTCCAGTTGGAAACCACCGATCAATTGAACGCCGAAGTGGCGACCTGTCTGAACATCAGCGAAGACCATATGGATCGCTACGCCTCGCTGGCGGCTTATCACCTGGCCAAGCACCGGATCTTTCGCGGCGCGCGCCAGGTGGTGGTCAATCGCGACGATGCCTTGTCGCGACCGCTGGTAGCGGATGACATGCCGTGCTGGTCGTTTGGCCTGGGCAAGCCGGACTTCAAGCGCTTCGGTCTGCTCGAGGAGAATGGCGAGAAATACCTGGCCTATCAGTTCGACGCGCTGCTGCCGGTGCGCGAGCTGAAAATCCGTGGTGCGCATAACCAGTCCAATGCCCTGGCGGCGCTGGCACTGGGGCAGGCGGTCGGGCTACCGATGGCACCGATGCTGGAGGCCCTGAAACGCTTCGCCGGCCTGCCGCACCGCTGCCAGTGGGTCGGTGAACGTAACGCCGTGAGCTACTACGACGATTCCAAGGCGACCAATGTCGGCGCCGCCCTGGCGGCTATCGAGGGCCTGGGCGCGGACATCGCCGGCAAGCTGGTGTTGATCGCCGGCGGCGACGGCAAGGGGGCCGACTTCTGCGCCTTGGCCAAGCCGGTCGCGCAGTTCTGCCGTGCCGTGGTGTTGCTCGGCCGCGATGCCGAGCGCCTGGCTGCGGCGCTCGACGACAGCGTGCCGCTGATCCGGGTGACCAGCCTGGAGGAGGCCGTGCAGCGCTCCGCCGAACTGGCCCAACTGGGCGATGCCGTGCTGCTCTCGCCGGCCTGCGCCAGCTTGGACATGTTCAAGAATTTCGAAGAACGCGGACGCCTGTTCGCCCAAGCCGTGGAGGCGCTCGCCTGATGCTCGCCTTCCTGCGCCCATCGCCGTCCCCGCTGTCCAGTCGTCGTGGCCTGGACATGGACTTTCCGCTGCTGGCCGGCTGTCTGACCCTGCTCGGTCTGGGCCTGGTGATGATCGCGTCCGCCTCTACCGAGGTGGCCGCGGTGAATGTGGGTAGCCCGCTGTACTACATGATCCGTCACCTGATTTACCTGTTGATCGGCCTCGGCGCCGCCATTGTGGTGCTGTTGATCCCGCTGGAGACCTGGCAGCGTCTTAGCGGGGCGGCGTTGCTGGCCGCCTTGGCCATGCTGGTGCTGGTGCTGGTACCGGGAATTGGCCGCGAAGTGAATGGTTCGATGCGCTGGATCGGCTTCGGTGCATTCAACGTGCAGCCGTCGGAAATCGCCAAGTTGTTCGTGGTTATCTACCTGGCGGGCTACCTGGTGCGTCGTCAGGCAGAAGTGCGCGAAAGCTGGGCGGGTTTCTTCAAGCCCTTCGTCGTCTTGCTGCCGATGGCGGGTTTACTGCTGCTGGAGCCGGACTTTGGTGCCACCGTGGTCATGATGGGCGCCGCAGCGGCCATGCTGTTCCTCGGCGGCGTCGGCCTGCTGCGTTTCGGCCTGATGGTCGGGCTGGCCGTCGGGGCGATCTTCGTCCTGGTGCAGACCCAGGAATACCGCTTGCAGCGCCTGATCACGTTCACCGACCCCTGGGCCGATCAGTTCGGCTCCGGCTACCAATTGACCCAGGCGTTGATCGCCTTCGGGCGCGGCGAGTGGTTCGGCGTCGGCCTGGGTAACAGCATTCAGAAACAGTTCTATTTGCCTGAAGCGCACACCGACTTCGTGTTCGCCGTGCTCGCTGAAGAGCTGGGCATGGTGGGCGCCCTGGCCACCGTTGGCTTGTTCGTCTTTGTCTGCGTACGCGCCCTGTATATCGGCCTGTGGGCCGAGAAGGCCAAACAGTTTTTCGCCGCCTATATCGCCTACGGCCTGGCGTTCCTCTGGATCGGCCAGTTTCTGATCAATATCGGGGTCAATATCGGCCTGCTGCCGACCAAGGGCCTGACCTTGCCGTTCCTCAGCTATGGCGGCAGTTCCCTGGTGATCTGCTGCGTCAGCCTGGCGTTGCTGCTGCGGATCGAGTGGGAGCGGCGCACCCAGTTGGGCAGCGAGGATGCCGATTTCAGCGAGTCTGATTTTTTTGACCCGAAGCCTGCGCAGGAGCCTGCCAATGCCCGGTAATGTGCTGATCATGGCCGGCGGTACCGGCGGGCATGTGTTCCCGGCGCTGGCCTGTGCCCGCGAGTTCCAGGCGCGCGGTTACCGCGTGCATTGGCTGGGCACCCCGCGCGGCATCGAGAACGAATTGGTCCCGGCCGCCGGCCTGCCGTTGCACTTGATCAACGTCACGGGGCTGCGCGGCAAGGGCGCGCTGTCGCTGCTCAAGGCGCCGTTCCAGCTTATCAAGGCACTGTTCCAGGCGCGTAAAGTGGTGCGTCAGCTGCAGCCCGTGTGCGTGCTCGGTATGGGCGGCTTCGTCACCGGCCCCGGCGGCCTAGCGGCCCGGCTGGGCGGTGCGCCGCTGATCATCCATGAGCAGAATGCCGTGGCCGGCACCGCCAATCGCAGCCTGGCGCCATTTGCCAGCCGCGTGTGCGAGGCCTTCCCCAATACCTTCGGTGCTTCGGCCAAGCGCCGCACCACTGGCAATCCGGTGCGCGAGGAGCTGTTTCTGGAGACCCCGCGCGCAGCGCTGCGCGATCGCCGGCCGCGCCTGCTGATTCTCGGTGGCAGCCTGGGCGCCGAGCCGCTGAACAAGCTGCTGCCCGCGGCACTGGCAATGGTGCCCGGCGAGGTGCGCCCGGAAGTGTTCCACCAGGCCGGCAAGCAACACGATGTCATTACTGGCGAACGTTACCGCGATGCCGGCGTCGAAGCGCAGGTCGCTCCGTTTATCAAGGACATGGCCCGCGCCTACGCCTGGGCCGATCTGGTGGTATGCCGCGCCGGTGCCTTGACCGTCAGCGAACTGGCCGCGGCCGGTCTGCCGTCGTTCCTGCTGCCGCTGCCCCATGCCATCGACGATCACCAGACGCGTAACGCCGACTATCTCGCCAGGGAGGGCGCTGCCGTCCTTCTGCCACAACGCTCCACAGACGCCGCCACGTTGGCTGCACAGCTGTCCGAGGTCTTGATGCACCCTGAACGATTGAACGAAATGGCGCGTACCGCGCGGCGTCTGGCCAAGCCCGATGCAACCCGCACTGTTGTTGATATTTGTCTGGAGGTGGCCCGTGGTTGAGAGTCGCAAAACTTTCCCGCAGCCTGAAATGCGCCGTATCCACCGCATCCACTTCGTCGGCATCGGTGGTGCCGGCATGTGCGGCATCGCCGAAGTGCTGCTCAACCTGGGCTATCAAGTGTCCGGCTCCGATCTCAAAGCATCGGCGGTCACTGAGCGACTGCAGAGCTTTGGTGCGCAGATCCACCTCGGCCATCGCGCCGAGAACGCCGAGAACGCCGATGTGCTGGTGGTCTCCAGTGCCGTGAATACCTCCAACCCGGAAGTGGCCGCCGCCTTGGAACGACGTGTTCCGGTGGTGCCGCGTGCGGAAATGCTCGCCGAGCTGATGCGTTACCGGCATGGCATTGCGGTGGCCGGCACCCATGGCAAGACCACCACCACCAGCCTGCTGGCTTCGGTGTTTGCCGCCGGTGGCCTGGACCCGACCTTCGTCATCGGTGGTCGGCTGAATGCGGCGGGCACCAATGCCCAGCTGGGCGCCAGCCGCTACCTGATTGCCGAAGCGGATGAAAGCGATGCCAGCTTCCTGCATTTGCAGCCGATGGTCGCGGTGGTCACCAATATCGACATGGACCACATGAGCACCTACGAGGGCGACTTCAACAAGTTGAAGAAAACCTTCGTCGAGTTTCTGCATAACCTGCCGTTCTACGGCCTGGCGGTGATGTGTGTCGACGATCCGATCGTGCGCGAGATCCTGCCACAGGTGAAGCGCCCGGTCATGACCTATGGCTTCGGCGAAGATGCCGACGTGCGCGCGATCAACGTGCGCCAGCAAGGCATGCTGACCTTCTTCACCGTGTTGCGGCGCGACTGCGAACCGCTGGATGTCTCGGTCAACATGCCGGGCAATCACAACGTCCTCAATGCCCTGGCGACCATCGCCATCGCCACCGATGAAGGCATCAGCAATCAAGCCATCGTCCAGGGCCTGTCGGGCTTCCAGGGTGTCGGCCGGCGCTTCCAGGTTTACGGTGATCTGCCAGTAGACGGCGGCAGCGTGATGCTGGTCGACGACTACGGCCACCACCCGCGCGAAGTCGCGGCGGTGATCAAGGCGGTGCGCGGTGGCTGGCCGGATCGTCGTCTGGTGATGGTCTACCAGCCACATCGCTTCAGCCGTACCCGCGACCTCTACGAGGACTTCGTCCAGGTTCTGGCCGACACCAACGTGCTGCTGCTGATGGAGGTCTATCCGGCCGGCGAAGAACCGATCCCGGGCGCCGACAGCAAGCACCTGTGCCACAGCATTCGTCAGCGTGGCCAGTTGGATCCGATCTACATCGAGCGTGGCGTCGACCTGGCGCCGCTGATCAAGCCGCTGTTGCGCGCTGGCGACATCCTGCTGTGTCAGGGCGCCGGTGATATCGGGGGGCTGGCCCCGCAACTGCTGCAAAGCACGCTGTTCGCCGCGGCTGCCGGCGAGTCGAAAGAAGCGGAGGCCAAATGAGCGCCGAAACCTTGAAGTCGCATCTGCCCGTATCTGCTTTCGGCCGGGTGGCCGTGCTGTTCGGCGGCAAGAGCGCCGAGCGCGAAGTCTCGCTGAACTCCGGTAATGCCGTGCTCAAGGCGCTGCAGGGTGCCGGCGTGGATGCCTTCGGCATCGATGTCGGTGACGATTTTCTGCAGCGTCTGTTAGCCGAGAAAATCGACCGCGCCTTCATCGTACTGCACGGTCGCGGCGGTGAAGACGGCAGCATGCAAGGCCTGCTCGAGTGCGCCGGCATCCCCTACACCGGCAGCGGTATTCTGGCTTCTGCCCTGGCCATGGACAAGCTGCGCACCAAGCAGGTCTGGCAAAGCCTCGGCCTGTCGACTCCGCGTCATGCGGTATTGACCAGTGCCGAGGACTGCCGCGCCGCCGCCGCTGAGTTGGGTTTCCCGCTGATCGTCAAGCCGGCCCATGAGGGCTCCAGCATTGGCATGGCCAAGGTGGCCGATGTCGACGCCTTGATCGCCGCCTGGCAGGACGCCGGCCAGTACGATTCGCAGGTGCTGGTCGAACAATGGATTCACGGTCCGGAATACACCATCGCCCTGCTGCGCGGCCAGGTGCTGCCGCCGATTGCCCTGGGCACGCCGCATTCGTTCTACGACTACAACGCCAAGTACCTGGCCAGCGACACCCAGTACCGCATCCCCTGTGGCCTCGATGCGGCCAAGGAAGAAGAGCTGAAAAACCTCAGTGTGCGGGCCTGTGAAGCGGTCGGTACCCAGGGGTGGGCGCGGGTCGATGTGATGCAGGACGCAGCCGGGAAGTTCTGGCTGCTGGAGGTCAACACCGTGCCGGGCATGACCGATCACAGCCTGGTGCCAATGGCGGCGCGTGCTGCCGGTCTGGACTTTCAACAACTGGTGTTGGCGATCCTCGCCGACAGCCTTGAGGCGCGGGGTTAAACCATGATCGCCACTCTGCGTCACCAGCCAGGCTCTGCCCGTGCACCGTTGCGCGGCAAGCCTGCGCAGCGCGGTGCCAGCCGCCCGGTGGCCAAGGAGCCGATCAGCCTGCGTTTGCCGAAACCCAATTTCGCTCTGCTCAAGCGCATCACCTGGCCGCTGTTGTTGCTGGTGTTGGGCTTCGCGGCATACGAGTTGGCGCAACGCCTGCTGCCCTACGCGGACCGGCCGATTGCCAAGGTCAGCGTCGAGGGCGATCTCAGCTACATCAGCCAGCAAGCGGTTCAGCAGCATATCGAGCCGTTCGTCAAGGCGAGCTTCTTCAGTGTCGACTTGCCGGGCATGCGTCATGAGCTGGAACAGATGCCCTGGATCGCCAGTGCGCAGGTGCGGCGGGTTTGGCCTGACCAGTTGGTGGTGCGTCTCGAAGAGCACCTGCCGATCGCTCGTTGGGGCGATGAGGCCCTGCTGAACAACCAGGGCAAGGCCTTCGCCCCCAAGGAGCAGGCGAACTATCAGCACCTGCCGCAACTCTATGGCCCCAAGCGGGCACAGCAGAAGGTAATGCAGCAGTACCAGATGCTCAGCCAGATGTTGCGTCCCCTGGGCTTTTCCGTGGTGCGCCTGGAGCTGCGTGAGCGCGGCAGCTGGTTCCTCTCCACCGGTCAGGGGATCGAGATGCTGTTGGGTCGCGACCACCTGGTGGAAAAAGTGCGTCGTTTCATCGCCATCTACGACAAGGCGTTGAAAGAGCAACAAACGAATATCGCGCGAATCGATCTGCGTTACGCCAACGGCCTGGCCGTGGCGTGGCGTGAGCCGGTTGCGCCCACGGCGGCTGATACCGCTGTCGTGCAGTGAATCAGGAGAAGGCGAGACCCATGGTAAACGTGCAGAGTGGCAAGATGATCGTTGGCCTCGATATCGGCACCTCCAAGGTGGTGGCGCTGGTTGGTGAAGTGACTGCCGATGGTCAGTTGGAGATCGTTGGTATCGGCACCCATCCGTCACGCGGCCTGAAGAAGGGCGTGGTGGTCAATATCGAATCGACCGTGCAGTCGATTCAGCGCGCGGTGGAAGAGGCGCAGCTGATGGCGGGTTGCCGCATCCACTCGGCCTTTGTCGGCGTGGCCGGTAATCACATTCGCAGCCTCAACAGCCACGGCATCGTGGCCATCCGTGATCGTGAAGTCAGCCCGGCCGACCTCGAGCGCGTACTGGATGCGGCCCAGGCCGTGGCGATCCCGGCGGATCAGCGGGTGCTGCACACCCTGCCGCAGGATTACGTGATCGACAATCAGGAAGGCGTGCGCGAGCCGTTGGGCATGTCCGGCGTGCGCCTGGAAGCCAAAGTGCATGTGGTGACCTGTGCGGTGAATGCGGCGCAGAACGTCGAGAAGTGTGTGCGTCGTTGCGGCCTGGAGATCGACGACATCATTCTCGAGCAGTTGGCTTCGGCCTATGCGGTGTTGACCGACGACGAGAAAGAGCTGGGCGTATGCTTGGTCGACATCGGCGGCGGTACCACCGACATCTGCATCTTCACCGAGGGGGCGATCCGGCATACCGCGGTGATCCCGATCGCCGGCGACCAGGTCACCAACGACATCGCCATGGCGTTGCGCACGCCGACCCAGTACGCCGAAGAAATCAAGATTCGTTATGCCTGCGCCCTGGCCAAGCTGGCCGGTGCCGGCGAGACCATCAAGGTGCCGAGCGTCGGCGATCGTCCGCCGCGCGATCTGTCGCGCCAGTCCCTGGCCGAAGTAGTCGAGCCGCGCTATGACGAGCTGTTCACCCTGATCCAGGCCGAGCTGCGTCGCAGCGGCTACGAGGACCTGATCCCGGCGGGCATCGTGCTCACCGGCGGCACCTCGAAGATGGAAGGCGCGGTCGAACTGGCCGAGGAGATTTTCCACATGCCGGTGCGCCTGGGCATGCCGCAAGGCGTCAAGGGCCTGGCCGACGTGGTGCGCAACCCGATTTATTCCACCAGCGTTGGCCTGTTGCTGTATGGCCTGCAGAAGCAGGCTGACGGTATCTCGATGTCTAGCATCGGCAGCTACAGCGATGAAGCCAAGACCCCGGTATTCGAGCGCATGAAGCGCTGGGTACAGAGCAATTTCTGATTTGAAAAGCGTTTTTGCAGTAGGCGTTACAACTAGAAGGCAAAGGAGAGGGAAAATGTTCGAACTCGTAGACAACATCCCGCAAAGTGCGGTCATCAAGGTAATTGGCGTGGGCGGCGGCGGCGGTAATGCAGTCAACCACATGTCGAAGAACAACATCGAAGGCGTCGAGTTCATCTGCGCCAATACCGATGCACAGGCACTGAAAAACATCGGTGCGCGGACCATTCTGCAGCTGGGCACTGGCGTGACCAAAGGCCTGGGCGCGGGCGCCAACCCTGAAATCGGCCGCCAGGCTGCCATGGAAGACCGCGAGCGCATCGCCGAAGTACTGCAAGGTTGCGACATGGTCTTCATCACCACCGGTATGGGTGGCGGTACCGGCACTGGCGCTGCGCCGGTGATCGCCCAGGTGGCGAAGGAAATGGGCATTCTCACCGTCGCTGTGGTGACTCGTCCGTTCCCGTTCGAAGGTCGCAAGCGGATGCAGATCGCCGAAGAGGGCATTCGTGCCCTGGCGGAAAGCGTCGACTCGCTGATCACCATTCCCAACGAAAAACTGCTGACCATCCTCGGCAAAGACGCCAGCCTGCTGTCGGCGTTCGCCAAGGCGGATGACGTGTTGGCCGGTGCCGTGCGCGGCATCTCCGACATCATCAAGCGTCCGGGCATGATCAACGTCGACTTCGCCGACGTGAAAACCGTGATGAGTGAAATGGGCATGGCCATGATGGGCACTGGCTGCGCCAGCGGTCCGAACCGTGCGCGTGAAGCCACTGAGGCGGCAATCCGCAATCCGCTGTTGGAAGACGTCAACCTGCAGGGCGCGCGTGGCATCCTGGTCAACATCACCGCCGGTCCCGATCTGTCCCTGGGCGAATACTCCGACGTGGGTAACATCATCGAGCAGTTCGCTTCCGAGCACGCCACCGTCAAGGTGGGCACCGTGATCGATCCGGACATGCGCGACGAGCTGCACGTCACCGTGGTTGCCACGGGGCTGGGCGCTAAAATCGAGAAACCGGTCAAGGTGATCGACAATACCGTGCAGGTCACGACCAGCAGTGCTGCTTCGTCGGCTGCGACGCCAGCTTCGCGTAGCGAGCAAAGCGTCAATTACAAGGACTACGAACGCCCAACCGTTCAGCGTCAAAGCCACGCCGGCGGTGCCGCCGCGGCCAAGCTGAACCCACAGGATGACTTGGATTATCTGGACATTCCGGCCTTCCTGCGTCGTCAGGCCGATTGATGGAATGTATCAGGAGTATTGGGGTGATTGGTGTTCAGCAAAGGCCGGTTCTGCTATTATCGCCGGCCATTGTTGAAAACAATTCGCAACTAGTGCTATAGCGGCCAAAGCCATGATCAGACAACGTACCCTGAAGAACATTATCCGCGCCACTGGCGTCGGCCTGCATTCCGGGGAGAAGGTATACCTGACCCTGAAGCCGGCACCTGTGGACACCGGTATCGTGTTCCGTCGTACCGACCTTGACCCTGTCGTGGAAATTCCCGCGCGAGCAGGCAATGTCGGTGAAACCACCATGTCGACCACGTTGGTCAGTGGTGACGTCAAGGTGGATACGGTAGAGCACCTGCTTTCGGCCATGGCTGGCCTGGGCATCGATAACGCCTACGTCGAGCTCTCCGCATCCGAAGTGCCGATCATGGATGGCAGTGCTGGTCCCTTTGTATTCCTGATTCAGTCCGCTGGGTTGGAGGAGCAGGAAGCCCACAAGAAGTTCATCCGTATCCTTCGCGAAGTGACGGTCGAAGAGGGCGACAAACGCGCCACCTTCGTGCCTTTCGAAGGCTTCAAGGTGAGCTTCGAGATCGATTTCGATCACCCGGTTTTCCGCAACCGTACCCAGTCGGCCAGTGTGGATTTTTCCAGCACCTCCTTTGTCAAGGAAGTCAGTCGCGCACGTACCTTTGGTTTCATGCGTGACATCGAGTTCCTCCGCTCGCAGAACCTGGCCCTTGGCGGCAGCGTGGATAACGCCATCGTGGTCGACGAGTTTCGCGTGCTGAACGAAGACGGCCTGCGTTACGAGGACGAATTCGTCAAACACAAGATCCTCGATGCCATTGGCGATCTTTACCTGCTGGGCAATAGCCTGATCGGTGAGTTTCGCGGCTTCAAATCGGGGCATGCCCTGAACAATCGTCTACTGCGCGCGTTGATCGAGCAGACGGACGCTTGGGAAGTGGTTACCTTCGATGACATCAAGAATGCGCCTATCTCTTACATGCGTCCGGTTGCGGCGGTGTAAGTAAAAACTCTCTCTTCCTTTGTTTTCGAAGCCACCTCAGGGTGGCTTTTTTTTAGCTGCGAAACAGCAGCCGGCCTGGGCTTTATCCAGGGGCGCGATGGCGATGCACCTGCGGGTAATCGGCCTGTCATCGGGTGGGTTGGGCGCACCATTGGCAATGGCGATGACCCGGCCAGATTGCTTACGCGGTGCGCCCCGATAGTGGTACCTGCCCGCTGAGCACGTGGCGCCGCTAACCCACCCTTCGTATTTCAGGACTGGCGCGACACTGGCCGGGTGTGGCGCTATTCGCGGGGTTGGCCGTGCTTGGCCAGACGCTCCAGGGCGGCGCGCAGCTTGGGGTCGGTTATGCCATCGGCAGTTGCCTGAAGGTTCTCGGCAGCACTGCTGGACAGGCTGTTTGTGCGACCGGGTGCACGCCTTTCGACAGTTGGCGGTTGCACCTTGAACAGGATCTTGGTTAAGGTCGCGAACTCTTCGAGTGTCTGCAGCTGCCTGAGCAGGCGCCGTTGCTGATAACGCAAGCGGGTGGCCCAGTGGCCGTCGTTGACTATAAGAAGCAGGCAGCCCTCGCGCCAGGACGCTACATGGCAGTGTTCGCGGGCCGCGGGTTGCAGCTGGCTTTCGAGCAAGTGCTGCAGGCGATCAATGCGTTGCGCCTGATTGAACAGCGCTTTCAAGGGCTTCGCTTCGCGCATTAGCGCGGCGGGGGCTTTGGCCGGCAAAGGACGAAACGTCATGGCAGGACGCCTGAGATTGTGGGGTCACCATGGTAGCAGACTCTCTGCTGCCGACTTGGACTCCACCTTAAAGGGGAAGCCATGCACATCATTCTACTCAGTCGGGGCCATGGCGCCGCGCGTTCGCTGAGCCTGGATTTACGTTGGCTGCTGGTGGCGTTGCTCGTGCTCATAGCGGCGGCGCTTGGCAGTGGCGTCGCGGTGGGGGCGTGGGTCACGCCGCAAGTGGAAAACGCGCCAGGCAGTGCGCAGTTGACCGAGGCACTGAATCGGCAACGTGCAGAAGTGGGCGCGGTGCGGGTCGATGCGCAGCGTCAGTTGGATGCCTTCGCCGCCCATGTTGCCGAGTTGCAGTCCCGCTTGACTCGCCTGGATGCGCTGGGTGAGCGCTTGACCGAGCTGGCCGAGCTGGATGCCAGTGAGTTCGATTTTTCCTTGAGCGTGGGTCAGGGCGGTCCCGAGGAACTGTTCGGTGGCTCGGCCTATGCGCCACCGTCATTCATCAGCACCCTCGATGATCTGGCCCTGCGCCTGGACAGCCGCGAGCAGCAGCTCGAGGTGCTGGAGCAGCTGCTCGCCGATCGCCAGCTCAATGAGGCCGAGTACCTCGCGGGTCGGCCGGTACTGCAAGGCTATATCTCCTCGCCATTTGGTCGGCGTACCGACCCCATGAACGGGCGCTTGAGCATGCACAAGGGCGTCGACTTCGCCGCCAAGGCTGGCAGTGATGTGGTTGCAGTGGCCGCTGGCGTGGTGACCGCGTCCGGGCGGCGCTCGGGCTACGGCAATGCCGTGGAAATCAGTCATGCCGATGGCTACGTGACCCTGTATGGGCATAACCAGGCCAATCTGGTGCAGGTTGGCGATCTGGTGCAGCGTGGCCAGGTTATCGCCAAGGTTGGCAGCACCGGCCGTTCTACCGGTCCGCATGTGCATTTCGAAGTCAGTCAAAATGGCCGGGTGGTCAATCCCACCAGCTACATCGCTCGAGTCAGCGACGTCGAATAACGCCGCTTTCTTCATCTCCGTTTCCGGGTAGAATGCCCCCTTCGCACGCAGCCATGAAGGCTGCATGGGCGACTCATGGGCCGCCCTCCATCCATACGCGTGGAAGACCCTGCCGATATGTTTGCGCCTTTGTTGAAAAAACTCTTTGGAAGCAAGAACGAGCGTGAAGTCAAACGCATGCTCAAGACGGTTCAGGTCGTCAATGCCTTCGAGGAGCAGATGCTCGCACTCTCGGATGAGCAACTGCGTGCCAAGACTGCCGAGTTCAAGACCCGCCTGGGCAAAGGTGAAACCCTCGATCAGTTGCTGCCGGAGGCCTTCGCGGTAGCCCGTGAAGCGGGCAAGCGCGTCATGGGTATGCGCCACTTCGATGTGCAGCTGATCGGTGGCATGACCTTGCATGAAGGCAAGATTGCCGAAATGCGTACCGGCGAGGGCAAGACCCTGGTGGGGACCCTGGCGGTCTACCTCAACGCGCTGGAAGGCAAAGGCGTGCATGTGGTCACGGTCAACGACTACCTGGCGCGGCGTGATGCCAACTGGATGCGTCCGCTGTACGAGTTCCTCGGTTTGTCATTGGGCATCGTTACGCCCTTCATGCCGCCGGAAGAAAAGCGTGCCGCCTATGCTGCCGACATCACCTATGGCACCAACAACGAATTCGGTTTCGACTACCTGCGCGACAACATGGCCTTCAGCATGGAGGACAAGTTCCAGCGCGAGCTGAATTTCGCCGTGATCGACGAAGTCGACTCGATCCTTATCGACGAGGCGCGTACCCCGTTGATCATCTCCGGTCAGGCCGAAGACAGCTCCAAGCTGTATACCCAAATCAACCAGCTGATTCCGACCCTCAAGCTGCACATCGAGGAAGAGGAAGGCGAGGTCACTCAGGAAGGCCATTACACGGTCGACGAGAAGACCCGCCAGGTCGAACTGAATGAAGCAGGCCACCAGTTCGTCGAGGAAATGCTCACCGAGGTAGGCTTGCTGGCCGAGGGCGAAAGCCTCTATTCGGCGCATAACCTCGGCTTGCTGACCCACGTCTATTCCGGCTTGCGGGCGCACAAGCTGTTCAACCGCAACGTCGAATACATTGTGCAGAACGATCAGATACTGCTGGTCGACGAACACACCGGTCGCACCATGCCGGGCCGGCGCCTGTCCGAGGGCCTGCACCAGGCCATCGAGGCCAAGGAAGGTTTGCCGATCCAGGCCGAGAGCCAGACCCTGGCCTCGACCACCTTCCAGAACTACTTCCGCCTGTACAGCAAGCTGTCCGGCATGACCGGTACCGCCGACACCGAAGCCTTCGAGTTCCATCAGATCTACGGTCTGGAGGTGGTCGTGATTCCGACCAACCGGCCGATGGCACGTAAGGATTTCAACGACCTGGTCTATCTGACCCAGGAAGAGAAGTACGCGGCGATCATTACCGATATCAAGGAATGCCAGGCCCTGGGCCGGCCGATTCTGGTCGGTACGGCGACCATCGACAGTTCCGAATATGTCTCGCGCCTGCTGACCAAGGAAGGCATCGAGCACAAGGTGCTGAATGCCAAGTTCCATGAAAAAGAGGCCGAGATCATCGCTCAGGCAGGGCGTCCTGGCGCACTGACCATCGCCACTAACATGGCCGGTCGCGGTACCGATATCGTCCTGGGTGGTAACTGGGAGGTCGAAGTGGCGGCCCTGGAAAATCCCACCGACGAGCAGATTACCCAGATCAAAGCCGACTGGCAGAAGCGCCATCAGCAGGTGATCGAGTCCGGCGGCCTGCATGTGGTCGCCTCCGAGCGTCACGAGTCTCGGCGCATCGACAACCAGTTGCGTGGTCGCTCCGGTCGTCAGGGCGACCCGGGCTCCAGCCGCTTCTACCTGTCGCTGGAAGACAACCTGATGCGCATTTTCGCCTCGGATCGGGTGAAGAATTTCATGAAGGCCCTGGGCATGCAGCCCGGCGAAGCGATCGAGCATCGCATGGTCAGCAACGCCATCGAGAAGGCGCAGCGCAAGGTCGAGGGACGTAACTTCGACATGCGCAAGCAGCTGCTGGAATTCGATGACGTCTCCAACGAGCAGCGCAAAGTGATTTATCACATGCGCAATAACCTGCTGGCTGCCGATGATATTGGCGAAACCATCGCCGAGTTCCGCAAGGAAGTGCTGGAAGGCATCATCAACCAGCATATCGCACCGCAATCGTTGCCCGAGCAATGGGACATCGCCGGCCTGGAGGAGGCCCTGTTCGCCGGCTTCGGCCTCAGGCTAGTGATCCAGCAGTGGCTCGACGACGATCACAAGCTCTACGAAGAAACCCTGCGCGAGCGCATCTTGCAAGAGCTGATCGCGGCCTACAACGAGAAGGAAGAGTTGGCCAGCGCCGAGGCGCTGCGAAGCTTCGAGAAGCAGATTCTGCTGCGCGTGCTCGACGACCTGTGGAAAGACCATCTGTCGACCATGGATCACCTGCGCCACGGCATTCACCTGCGCGGCTACGCGCAGAAGAACCCCAAGCAGGAGTACAAGCGCGAGTCGTTTAACCTGTTCCAGGAGCTGCTTAATTCGATCAAACGCGACACCATCCGGGTCTTGTCCCATGTCCAGGTGCGTCGCGATGACCCGGTCGAGGAAGAGGCACGTCTGCGCCGCGAGGCCGAGGCGTTGGCCGAACGCATGCAGTTTCAGCACGCCGAGGCTTCTGCCCTGATGCCGCCCGCCGCTGAAGCTGAAGACGGTGAAGTGGCAGTGGCGTCGCCGCCAGTGCGTACCGAGCCGAAGATCGGCCGTAACGAGCCTTGCCCCTGCGGTTCCGGCAAGAAGTACAAGCATTGTCACGGCCAGGTCAACTGACAGGCTCGTAGATAAGCGACGGCGGGCTTCGCGCGCCGGGTTTCTCAACGGCCTGTTGCTCACCGGCTTGAATGGGTAGATTGCTCATGCTACCTACAACGCCGCGAACGGCTTGGCCGCTCGCGGCGTTTTACCATCGAATTCGCTCGTGCCCTGTGGCGCGACACTTACATCCCTCAAGGAGCACACCCTATGGCTGTTGGTCTTGGCCCGCTGTCTACCCTGCACCCGGTTCCAGGTTTCGAGCTGGGTATCGCTTCGGCCGGCATCAAGCGCCCTGGGCGCAAGGATGTGGTAGTCATGCGCTGCGCCGAAGGCTCCAGCGTGGCCGGGGTGTTCACCCTCAATGCCTTCTGCGCCGCACCGGTGATCCTGGCGCGCAAGCGGGTGCTGGGGAGCGTGCGCTATCTGCTAACCAATACCGGCAATGCCAACGCCGGCACCGGCGAGCCCGGCTTGCAGAATGCCATGCGCTGCTGCGCCAGCCTGGCGCAGCTGGCGGGTGTCGAGGAGGGGGCAGTGCTGCCGTTCTCGACCGGGGTGATCGGCGAGCCCTTGCCGGTGGAGAAAATCGAGGGTGCCTTGCAGGCAGCCCTGGACGACCTGGCGACCGACCACTGGGCCGCAGCGGCCACCGGCATCATGACCACCGACACCCTGCCCAAGGGCGCCAGCCGCCAGTTCGTGCATGACGGGGTAACGGTCACTGTCACCGGCATCAGCAAGGGCGCCGGGATGATCAAGCCGAACATGGCGACCATGCTCGGTTACATCGCTACCGACGCCAAGGTCAGCCAGAGTGTGTTGCAGGACCTGTTGCGCGATGCGGCGAACAAGTCGTTCAACCGTATCACCATCGACGGCGATACCTCGACCAACGATTGCTGCATGTTGATCGCCACTGGCCAGGCACCGCTGGAGGAGATTACCCAGGCCAGCGGCGCGCTGTTCGCCGCACTCAAGCAGGCGGTGTTCGAGGTGTGCATGGAGGTGGCTCAGGCCATCGTGCGCGACGGCGAGGGTGCGACCAAGTTCGTCACCGTCCAGGTCAATGGCGGGGCGACCCACCAGGAGTGCCTGGACGTCGGCTACGCGGTGGCCCATTCGCCGCTGATCAAGACGGCGCTGTTCGCCTCCGACCCGAACTGGGGGCGCATCCTCGCCGCCGTCGGTCGCGCCGGTGTGGCGCAACTGGATGTCAACCTGATCGACGTGTTCCTCGGCGACGTGTGCATCGCCAGCCATGGTTGCCGTGCTGCCAGCTACACCGAAGAGCAGGGCGCGGCGGTGATGGCCGAAGCGGAAATCACCATTCGCATCGAGCTGGGGCGTGGCACCTGCAGCGAGACGATCTGGACCACCGACCTGTCCCATGAGTACGTGAAGATCAACGCCGAATATAGGACTTGAAGGCAGCCTGCTGCCTTTAGGGCGCAGGGTTGCAGCGATCGGGCCCGGGTTATTCCCGTTGTTCATGGGGGCATGAACAACGGGAATTTGCTATTGAGCGGCGCGGCGTCTTAATGTCCGTTGACCCTTCAGTCACCGCATATCGCAAGGAGTGCCCCCCCCATGTCCCTGGTTCTGATCATTGGCGACAAAACCTACTCTTCCTGGTCGCTGCGCGCCGCCTTGGCCATGGAGCTGGCCGAGGCGCCATATAGCGAAGTGTTGATCCCGCTCGATCGCCCGGACACCCGCGCGCGCATCCTGGCGCACTCGCCGACCGGCAAGGTGCCGCTGCTGCAGACCGAGGAGGGGCCGGTGTGGGATTCCCTGGCGATTGGCGAATACCTCGCCGAAAGCTACCCCGAGGCCTACCTGTGGCCGCGCGGTGAATACGCCCGCGCGGTGGCACGCAGTGTCTGTGCCGAGATGCACAGCGGTTTTATGGCGCTGCGCACGCATCTGCCGATGGACCTCAAACGCGATCAGGCAGTAGACGAGATGCCGGTTGATGCCGACGCCGATATCCGGCGCATCTGTGCGCTCTGGGCCGAGTGCCGCGGCAACTTCGGCGAGGGCGGGCCCTTCCTGTTCGGTCACGCCAGCCTGGCGGATGCCTTCTTCGCCCCTGTCGCGGCGCGGCTGCGCAGCTATCGGGTGGCGTTGCCCGAGGTGGCGGCGGCGTATGTGGCTACGGTCTATCAGTGGCCGGCCTTCCAGCGCTGGTTTCAGGCGGCTCAGGCGGAGCGGTTGGAGTGAAACGCATTCATGTAGCCGCTGCGGTGATCCGCGCGGCAGATGGCCGCATCCTGATCGCCAAGCGCCCGGACGATAAGCATCAGGGTGGGTTGTGGGAGTTTCCTGGCGGCAAGGTTGAGCCCGGCGAGGCGGTGGAGGCTGCCCTGGCTCGCGAGTTGGAGGAGGAGTTGGGGATTCGCCCGACGGATGCACGGCCATTGATTCAGGTGCATCACGACTACCCGGACAAGCAGGTGTTGCTGGATGTCTGGGAGGTGTCGGCTTTCGTCGGCGAACCCCACGGTGCCGAAGGTCAGGCGCTGGCCTGGGTCGGCTCGCGGCAGTTGGCCGAGTATCAGTTTCCGGCGGCGAACCAGCCGATTATTGCCGCAGCCCGTTTGCCCGACCGCTACCTGATCACCCCAGAGGGGCTTCCCCCGCAGGCTTTGTTGCAGGGGGTGCGCCTGGCGCTGGCTAGCGGCATCCGGCTGATCCAGCTGCGTGCGCCGGGTATGTTCGACGCCGAGTACCGTGACTTGGCCCTGGATATCCAGGGACTCTGCGCGGGCAAGGCGCAGTTGATGCTCAAGGGACCGCTGGAGTGGCTGGGCGATTTCCCTGCAGCGGGCTGGCACCTGACCGCCGAGCAGCTGCGCCGCTATGCCGACCAGGGACGCCCCTTGGCCCAGAGTCGTTGGTTGGCGGCTTCCTGTCATTCGGCGCACGAGCTGGCACTGGCAACGCAGATGGGGGTGGATTTCGTCACCCTGTCACCGCTGCAAGCCACCCCGACTCACCCCGATGCACCGGCGCTGGGCTGGGCTCTGGCCGGTGAATGGCTGCGCCGTTTCAATCAGCCAGCCTACCTGCTTGGCGGTGTTGGCCCGCAGCACCTGGCGCACGCATGGCAAGTGGGCGCTCAGGGAGTCGCCGGCATCCGGGCGTTCTGGCCAGCGCCGGCGGATTGAGGGAGCAGGCTTACTGCAATGCTCTAGCCCATGCAATTGCTGTTAGACACATCGAGCTGCGGCCCTTAACCTGCGCGATCACTTTCGCTCGTAGGTGATCCGGCCCATGGCCTCCGTGTTGAACGTTATCCTGCCGGTCTTTGCCCTGATCCTGGCCGGCTACCTGTGCCGGCGCGCGGGCATTCTCGGGCCGAGCGCCGCCTCGGAAATCAATCGCCTGGTGGTCTGGCTATGCCTGCCGGCGTTGCTGTTCGAGGCCACGGCCACAGCGGTGTGGGCGCAGATCTGGCAGCCGCAGTTCATCCTCGCCTATAGCCTGGGCACCCTGGCGGTGTTCCTGTTGACGCTGTTCTGGCGTCTGCGCCGGGTCGGCAATCTGGCCGATGCCAGCATCCAGGGGCTCAGTGCGTCTTACGCCAACACCGGCTACATGGGCATTCCGTTGTGCCTGCTGGTCTTCGGCGACGAGGGCCTGCAGCCGGCACTGATCGCCAGTCTGATCGTGATCTGTGTGCTGTTTGCCCTGGCGGTGGTGTGCATCGAGGTCGCCCTGCAGGATGAAAAGAACCTGCCGCGGGCGACGGCCAAGGTGCTGCTGGCGTTGGCCAAGAACCCGCTGGTCGTTGCGCCCTTGCTCGGCGGTCTGTGGGCGCTGGGCGGCCAGCCGCTGCCAGCGCCGCTGCATCGCTTTATCGACCTGCTGGCCAGTGCCACCGCGCCCTGTGCGCTGATTTCCCTCGGTCTGTTTCTCGCTCACAAGCAGGTCGGCCGCAGTGAGGGTAGCGTCGGCCTGGTGCTGATCAAGCTGATCGCTCACCCCCTGATTACCTGGGTACTGGCGTTCCATGTACTGCAACTGCCCCCCATGTGGGCCGCTGCGGCTTTACTGTTGAGCGCGCTGCCGACCGGCACTGGCCCCTATATGCTGGCCGAGTTCTATCGCCGCGACGCGGCGGTGGTCTCCAGCACTATCCTGCTGTCGACGCTCGGCTCGCTGCTCAGCTTGTCGCTGTGCCTGCTGCTGCTTGAGCGTTGAGGCTGGTAACGGTAACGGTAGCGGGGAGCGGTCGGTACAGCAGCAGGCGGTAGCAGCCCAGGCTGATCAGCCAGTCGAACAGGGCTGTCCACAGGTTGTGCGAGAAGAAGTGCGCGCCCTGCAGCATGCGGCCGACCGAGAAGGTAATGCCCAATGTCAGCGCCACGACGAGCGCCGCCCTGGCCAGGCCCGGGCGGCGGTCGCGCAGCACGAAGAACAGCGCGAACAGCGCGAAACCCGCACCAGCGTGGCCGCCGGGCCAGCAGCGACCGGGGTGCTCGGTCGCGGCGCGGCTGCTGAGCAGTGGCGTGTAGCTTTCCTCGCCGCCGAACTCGCTGAGGCTCCAGGGGCAGTGCACGCCGGTCAGGGTTTTCACCGGCGTCACATAGCTGGTCGACAGGCCCATCGCCAGTACCAGGTAACCCAGCGGCCGGCGCCATGTCCGCCAGCGGTCTATCAGCAGGCTGAGGACGAAACCGACAATGGCCAGTACGCCGATGGTGATCACGGCCTGTTTGGCGCGGTCATGCAGGATGTCTTCGAGAAACCTGCTATGGCGACCGATAAAGCCGCTCTGCGGATCGTAGGCCAAGTGGGCGATGGCGAAGTCCAGCGCGGTTGGATCTGCCAGCAACAACACCAGCATCAGGGCCAGGGGCAGGCCAAAGCCCAGGTAGAAGTTGAACGGCCTTGATACGGCTGGATGAAGTTCAAAACGCATGATCACGATCCTTGGTCTGGGCGGTGGTGGCGAGTCGCTCGGTGCCGGTTGCGTGCGTCTGCTGCCAGCCAAGCAGGTGATGGCTGAAGTCGTAACTGGCGCTCTGGTAGTAGCTGATATCGCGTTTGACCAGCGGGTCGCTGGCCGTGACACTCGATTCGTGGCTCAGGCCCAGGGCGTCCTCATGACGGCGCATGCTCTGGTGTGGGCTGAGAATCGCCAGGTCATGCCCGTCGAACAGGCCCAGGTGCTGGTAATTGCCAATCAGGGCGCGGCCTGGCGCTGCATCCGCGCGCAGTACATTGCGGCCAAAGAAGGTCGAGGTGTAGTCGACATTGAGCAGGCCGAGCAAGGTTGGGGCCAGATCAATTTGGCTGGTCAGGCCGGCATGTTCGCCTGGTTGGATAAAGGCCGGGGCGTAGATGAACAGCGGGATATGGTAGTTGGCCACCGGCAGGTCTTCGGTGCCGGCACTGCCCGCGGTGTGATCGGCGACGAAGACGAACAGGGTGTTGGCAAACCAGGGTTTGTGCCGCGCCTGCTCGAGAAACTGGCCGATGGCATGGTCGGTGTACTTGACGGCGCCTTCGCGGCCATAGCCCGATGGGATGTCGATACGTCCGCTCGGGTAGGTGTACGGCCGGTGGTTGGAGGTGGTCATCAACTGCAGGTAGAACGGTTTGCCAGCGGCATGGTCGGCGTCGGCCAGCCTCAGCGTCTCTGCGTAGAGGTCTTCGTCAGCCATGCCCCAGGCATTCTTGAAGTGGATGTCGTGCTCATTCACATTGCTCTGATCGACCACGCGGTAACCATTGCCGCCGAAAAACGCGCTCATGTTGTCGAAATAGCCGCGCCCGCCATAGACGAAGGCACTGTCGTAGCCGAGGGCCTGGAATTGTTGACCGAGGCTGGCAAAACCGCTTTCACGGCCGATGCGTTTGACGATTGAGCGCCCGGGCGTCGGCGGCATCGACAGGCTGATGGCTTCGAGCCCGCGGTCGGTGCGGGTGCCTGTGGCATAGCAGTGGGTGAAGAACAGACTCTGCTGGCTGAGGCGGTCGAGGTTGGGGGTCAGGCCGCGAGTGTCGCCGAAGCTGCCCAGGTATTTGGCGCTGAGGCTCTCTATGGTTACCAGTATCACGTTGCGCCGCTGTGCCAGACCGGGATTATCAATCAGCCGGCGAATATCCATAGGTTCGCTGCCGATGAAGCGTGCGTTGGGTTCGCTCAGCTCGGCGCGTAATTGCTGGGCGATTTGCTCCTGGTCCAGGGTGGCGTAGAACTGGGGATAATCCAGCTCGTTGTTGCGAAAGGCGGCGAAGAATTGGTAGGGGCCATTGCTGGCCAGTTCACGTTGATAGGCATTGCCGTCCGCGCCGCGGGGGAAGTCCTGGTCGAGCAGCAGGCTACTGATGCAGGCCGCCAGGACAATGCCGGCCACGGCCCATGCACGATTGCGCCAGCTCAGCAGCGGTGCCTTGAGGGCGGCATCTGTGGCGCTGCGCAAGAGCATGGCGGCAACCGCCGCCATGACGGCCAGAGCCGCCAGCAGCGGGTAGATCGGATAAGACTCGAGAATGTTGTTGAGCACCTCGTCGGAGTAAACCAGGTAATCGACGGCGATAAAGTTGAAGCGCACGCCAAACTCGTCCCAGAACAGCCACTCCGCCACGGCGGTAAACAGCATGGCGAACAGGCTGACAGCCACTACGCCATGGAGCAGGCCGCGGTGCCAGGGCTGCAGCCAGATGCGTCGTGGGCAAAGCAGCAGGTAAAAGGCCAGCGGCAGTGCCGCGTAAACCACAAAACCCAGGTCATAGCCCAGGCCGGTGGCATACACACGGGCGAGTTCGCTCAAGCCGAGATCCGCTTCGCCGAGGTGACTGAGCAGCAAGGCGCTGCGGGTAAGGGTAAAGATCGTCAGCCAAACCAGTAGAATCAGCGCCAGGTAACGCAGTTGAGCAAACTTCAAGGCTGGCATCGTATGATCCGTCAGCGGAAAGATGCCGTGCACTCTGCCGATCTGGATGTGAGGTAAATGTAGAAGCCGCGTGAAAAAAACATCAAATCGTAGCGGCACGCTTGAGGATTGAACCGATATGCGCATTCTTGTGGTGGAAGACAACCGGGATATTCTGGCCAATATCCTCGATTACCTGACCCTGAAGGGTTATAGCGTCGACTGCGCGCAGGATGGCCTGAGTGGCCTGCATCTGGCGGCCTCCGAGCACTATGATCTGATCGTGCTGGATATCATGCTGCCGGGCATCGATGGTTATCAGCTGTGCAAACGCCTGCGCGAGGATGCCCGGCGTGATACGCCGATCATCATGCTGACCGCGCGCGATGCCCTCGACGACCGTCTGCATGGCTTGAGCGCGGGGGCCGACGATTACCTGCTCAAGCCGTTTGCCCTGTCCGAACTGGTGGCGCGCATCGAAGCGATCCTGCGGCGCAGTCAGGGTAATCGTAAGCGCCAGTTGCAAGTCGGCGAGCTGGTCTATGACCTTGACACCCTGCATGTCAGTCGCGCCGGTCAGCCGTTGAAGCTCAACCCCCTGGGCCTGAAGCTGCTCGCCGTGTTGATGCAGCGCAGCCCGGCGGTGGTGCGCCGCGAGGCCCTGGAAGAGGCCCTGTGGGGCGACAATTGCCCGGACAGCGACAGCCTGCGCAGCCATATCCATCAGTTGCGCCAAGTGCTCGACAAGCCTTTCGCCACACCCTTGCTGCACACCATTCACGGTATCGGCTATCGCCTGGCGGAGTCTGCAAGTGGTGTCTAAACAACCGTTGCTGAGGCGCATCGTGATCGCCTTCGTGCTGATGACACTGGTGGTCAGCGGCGTGTTTTCATTGAGCATCGTGGCGATTGTGCACTTCGTCGAAGAGCACCTGGTGTCGCAGGAGCTCGATCGCGAGCTGAGCATCGTTATCGATGAAGATCTGCAGCGTGGTGCCAGGCCGCGGCTGGATTCCAGTACCCGGTTTTTCGCCTCGCATCTGCCGGAGTATCAGGTGCCGCCGCAGTTCGCCGAGGCGGACGACGGGTTTTCCGAGGTGGTCGAGGGTGACCAGGCCTTTTATCTGTTCAAGCGCAGCAAGAACGGTCGGGCCTTCATGCTGGTGCAGCAGCAGCACGAGTTCGAGGCCCGTGAACAGGTGCTGTTCAATGTGGTGCTGGCCGGCTTTCTGCTCAGCATGCTGGTCGCCTGGAGCCTTGGCTGGCTGTTGGCGCGGCGGGTGATGGCGCCGGTGATACGCCTGGCCAATCAGGTGCGCCATCGCGATCAGTTGCATGCGCTGGCCCCGGCCCTGGCGCCGGAATATCCGGACGATGAGGTCGGTCACCTGGCGGCGGCCTTCGACAGTACCCTCGGCCAGTTGCGCCATTCCCTGGAGCGCGAGCGGCTGTTCACCAGTGATGTCAGCCATGAGCTGCGCACGCCGCTGATGATCATCGCCAGCTCCTGTGAGCTGCTGGCGGAGGCGCCCAACCTGGATGCGCGCCAGCTTGAACAGATCCAGCGCATCGCTCGTGCTACCGAGGAAATGGGGGACCTGGTGCAGACCTTTCTGATGCTGGCGCGGGCCAGCCCTCAGGAATCGAGCCAGGGCGGTAGCGCGACCCTGGCCGCGGTCGCCGATGAGCAGAGCAAGCGCTGGGCGCCACTGATGCACGAGAAGGGCCTGCAGTTCCAGTTGATCGAGGAGGGCGAAGATGACTCGCACTACAACCTGACGTTTCTGCGTACGGTGATCTCCAATCTGCTGCGCAATGCCTTGCACTACACCGAACGGGGCTCGGTGCGGCTGATTCTCCAGAATGGTGGTTTTCGGGTCGAGGACAGCGGCGTTGGCATCCCCCTGGATCAGCAGGAACAGATGTTCCAGCCCTTTGTGCGCGGCGTCCAGTCACGTGGCGAGGGCCTGGGACTGGGCCTGTCCCTGGTCAGGCGGATCTGCACGCATCAGGGCTGGACGGTGCAGGTGCGTGACCTGCCGCCGCAGGGGAGTGCGTTCGAGGTCAGCTTGCACCGCTGAAGCCGCCGTCGTGCGACCTGCGGCCGATGCACCGGCGCTTCACGTTTTTTTCACAGTCTGTTGACGCTAACTTGATGCCTTGGTCGTTAGTTTGGCAGCCGTGGATTCCTCTGTGGAGCAGGTTGTCATGTCTAGCGCTAAACCCGTCGAGTTGGATTTCTCGCGCAAGTACGACCCCGAACACGCCCGTCAGTATTTGGCCAAGCATCAGGATGGCCTGTCCCGCCGGTTATCCCATTGGCGCGACGAGCAACTGGCCCGACATGCCCTGAAGTTGGCGGGTGAGCCCAACCTGGTGCTCGACTTGCCGTGCGGCGCCGGGCGTTTCTGGCCGCTGCTGGCTAAGCAGCCGAACCGGGTGATCCTCGCTGCCGACAACTCAGCGGACATGCTGGCGATGGCCATGGCCGGGCAACCGGCAGATGTCGTGGCAAGGGTAAAGCCCTTTAAAACCTCGGCTTTCGCCATCGACCTTGGTGACAACGCGGTCGACAGTATTTTCTGCATGCGCCTGCTGCATCACATCGCCGAGCCCGAACATCGCCTGATCATGCTGCGTGAACTGCACCGGGTGACGCGCGATACCCTGATCATTTCGCTGTGGGTCGATGGCAACTATAAATCCTGGAAGCGCCGGCGCCTCGAGGCCCGCCGTGCGGCGCAGAGCAGTACTGCGAGCAATCAGAACCGTTTCGTCATCGCCCGAGCAACCATCGAGGCGGAGTTCAAACAGGCCGGTTTCGATATCCTCGGCCACAAGGATTTTCTCCCGGGCTATGCCATGTGGCGGGTCTATGTCCTGCGCAAGGGCAACTGAGATGAGTAGCCTGATTACGCGAGTACGGACCGAGCCGGTGCCCAGTACCTTCGAGCGTTGGTGGCAGATCCAGGGCGAGTGGGTGGAGGCGCCCAATCAACGTCGTGGCGGCGAGAGCGGTGTGCAGCGTCGGCGTAACCAGGCGGGGCAGCTGCTGTACCTCAAGCGCCAGACCGGGCACCTGTATCGCTCCTGGCTGCACCCCTTGGGCCGGCCCACGGCGTTGCGTGAATTGCATGCAATGCAGCAACTGCAGCGACTCGGCATCCGTGTGCCCACGCTGGTCTATGCCGCTGCGCAAAAACAAGCCGGACAGTGGCGTGCGCTCTTGGTCACCGAGGCGCTGGATGGCTTCGTCAGCCTGGAGCAGTGGTACGGCAGCGAAGCGCTGCGGCATGGCGGCACGCAACTGAATCGCTGCATGCTGGAGCAACTGGCGGCGATGCTCAGTCGCCTGCACCGGTTCGGCTGGCAGCATGGCTGCTTGTATGCCAAGCACATCTTCATCAAACCTCAGGCCGTCGACGACGGCGGTGGGGTCGAAGTGGCGCTGCTCGACCTGGAGAAAAGTCGTCGCCGGTTGTTCAGCCGCTCCGCATCGCGGCGTGACATGGGGCAACTGTCTCGCCATCGTGGGGACATGCCGGCTGCCGATTGGCAGCTGTTGTTCGAGGCCTACAATCGTTCGATGGCCACCGGAGAGGCTGTTTCCCATGAGTTCTGAAGTCGCAGTCACCGGGCTCGATGGCAGCGCGCTGAAGGGGCAAACCGGCTGGCGGCGTATCGTCCATGCGTTCGGCTATTCCCGGGCGGGGCTGCTGGCCGCGTTCAGGGGCGAGGCTGCGTTTCGTCAGTTGCTGCTGCTCAATGCCGTGCTATTGCCCCTGGCGTTCTACCTGGATGTTGGCAAGGTCGAGCGCGCGCTGTTGATCAGCGTATGTGTGCTGGCGCTGATCGTCGAGCTGCTCAACTCGGCGATCGAGGCCACGGTGGATCGTATCTCCCTGGAATTGCACCCCTTGTCGAAACAGGCCAAGGATCTGGGCAGCGCCGCGCAATTGGTGACCATGAGCCTGATTGCCCTGGTCTGGGCAGTGATACTGCTGTAACCGTACCGGCCTTTGACGGCAGGCGAGTGGCTGCGGCCTAATGGACGCTGGTTACCTTTGTCGCTGCCCGCCGAGCCCCTCATGCCTGTGTCTGCCCGCTCCCCCTCCAACATGCGTCCCAGCACCCTGCATCTGCCGCAGGGCAGCTGGCCGACGGTACTCGATTGCTTGTGTGCGCATTTTCCGGCGATCAGTCGCGAGGTATGGCTGCAGCGCATGGCACGTGGGCGTGTGCTGGATGCCGACGGCGCGCCAATCGGTCCGGCGCATGTTTATCGGGTTGGCCTGCGCGTGCATTACTTTCGCGAGGTGGTAGCGGAGACGCCGATTCCCTTCGTCGAAACTGTGCTCTATGTCGACGAGCACCTGCTGGTGGCCGACAAGCCGCATTTTCTCCCGGTGATGCCCGCCGGCGAATACGTCGAGCAGACGCTGCAGGCGCGGCTGGCCAAGCGCCTGGGTAATGCCGACCTGGTGCCGCTGCACCGTATCGACCGGCATACGGCCGGCCTGGTGCTGTTTTCCTGTAACCGGCAGAGCCGCGGCCAGTATCAGGCGCTGTTCCGTGAGCGGCAGATGGACAAGCGCTATGAAGCCCTGGCGCCAGGCCTGCCTGGGCTGGATTTCCCCCTGCGACGGGCCACACGCCTGGCCGCCGGCGAGCCGTTTTTCCGCATGCAGGAAGTCGCCGGCATGGCGAATACCGAGACCCGCATCGAGGTGGCGCAGCAGTTGGGCGAGCACTGGCTCTACGGGCTCTATCCGGTAACGGGGAAAAAGCACCAGCTGCGGGTGCATATGGCCGCCTTGGGCGCGCCCATCGTCAACGATCCCTTCTACCCCGACATCAGCGAAGGGCCCGATGCGCCCGACGACTACAGTCGGCCGCTCAAGCTGCTGGCCCAGGGCCTGGCCTTCATCGACCCGCTGAGTGGCGAGCAACGCCGCTTCGAGAGCCGGCTGAGTCTGCTCTGAGGGTTTTTCCTTGAAGCCGGGCGCAAGGCTTCAAGGTTGCAGGGCGTTCCGTTCGGCGCGCAGCGACAGCCCGCCGGTGAGCCCCGATGCGCTGTCTGCGGCCGCGACAGCTTAGGCTGTCGCAGTGCTTGCACATCAACAGGTGATCACGCCGGTTGCTTCGGCGCCGCCTGCCAGAGCACTTCATCGACGCCCTGGCGCTTGGCGATCAGGCGGGCGGCAACGAACAGCAGATCGGAGAGGCGGTTGACATAGGCCAGTCCGACGCCGCGCAATGGCTCCAGCGCGTTCAGCTGCTGGCAGCGGCGTTCGGCGCTGCGCGCCAGGCTGCGGCAGACGTGGGCCTGGGCGACCAGGCGGGTGCCGCCCGGCAGGATGAAATTCTGCAGCGGGCCGAGTTCTTCGTTCCAGCGATCGATGGCGGCTTCCAGGCGTTCCACTTCGGGCTGTTGCAGGGCCTGGTACTCGGGCATGGCCAGCTCGCCTCCGAGGTCGAACAGGCGGTGCTGGCAGGGCGCGAGCACCGCGCTGATTTCGCTCAAGCCCGGCCACCTCGCCTGGTATTCAACGAGGTCGGCCAGCAGCAGGCCGAGCTGGCTGTTGAGTGTATCCACCTCGCCCATGGCCTCCACCCGCGGGTGATCCTTGGCCACCCGACGGCCGTCGGCCAGCCCGGTTTCGCCGGCATCGCCGGTGCGTGTATAAATCTTCGACAGTCGATAACCCATGTTCAATGACCTGTGTGGGGGACGGCTTCAGCCAGAGGCAGGCGCAGGGTGAAGCAAGTGCCCTGGGCTTCCTTGGACTGCACTTCCATCTGCCCTTTGTGGTTGTTGGTGATGATGAAGTAGGAGACCGACAGGCCCAGCCCGGTACCTTGGCCGACTTCCTTGGTGGTGAAGAACGGCTCGAAGATGCGCTTGCGCACTGATTCAGGCATGCCGACGCCGTTGTCTTCCACCTGGATTTCCGCCCAGGGCGGCGCCAGCCGGGTGCGCAAGGTGATCTGTCCGGGCGGGTTGCAGTCTTCGCGTTGATGAATCGCCTGGGCGGCATTTTTCAGCAGGTTCAGCAGGACCTGTTCCAGTTCGTTGGCGATGCCCGGCACCGGGCCGAGGCTTGGGTCGAATTCGCGGCGGATGACCAGGCTTTTGAAGTCAAAGCTGTCCGTGAGGTCGAAGTTGTTGCCAGCGATTTCCAGCGCCTGGTCGATCACGGCACTCAGTTGGCAGGGTGCCAGTTGGCGGTTGCTGCGGCGACTGAAGCTGAGCATGTGGCTGACGATTTTCGCCGCACGCGTGCCGGCCCGCTGGATGTCATCGAGCAGGCGCGGGATCTCCCGTGCGTGCAGGTAACGGTCGATGGTTTCCAGGCACACGCCAATCTGCTCGGCCTGTTCGCGATTCTTCTCCAGTTCCGGGGACAAGCGCCGGCGGATATTCTGCACGTTGTGCAGGATGGCGCCGAGCGGGTTGTTGATCTCATGGGCCATGCCCGCCGCGAGGCCGCCGACCGAGAGCATCTTTTCCGACTGCACCATCATCTCTTCCAGGCTCAGGCGCTGGCTGATGTCGTCGATGCGGATCACCACGCCGCGCCCGGCCCCACCGGTCAGCGGGTAGAAGGTCAGGGCGTAGTGATGCGGTTCTTCGTCCTTGCTCCAGGTCACACGCTCGATTTTTTCCACCCTGTGCTGTTCGACGGTGCGTCTGAGCATCGGCAGAAAGGGTTTCAGCGGCGGGAAGGCGAGGAACACCGGCTGGTTCAGCGCCTGAGCCAGGCGCGTGCCGGAAATGGCGCTGGCCTCCTGGTTCCATTGGGTGACGTAAAGCTGTTCGTCGAGGGCGATCAAGGCCGAGGGCATGGAGTCGATGATGCTGTTGAGGTAGTTCTGGAAGCCGGTGAGTTTTCTCTCGATCTTGCTGCGAACCTGCACTTCCAGCTCCAGTTTGCGGTTGGAATGGCGGGTTTCTTCGGCCTGGTGCTGCGCCTGGTCGAACGCGGCCTGGGCGTCGTCGCGGGCGCGTTTGAGTTGTTGCTCGCGTGCCTCGATACGCATCAGCATGGTATTGAAGGCGTCGGCCAGACTGCCGATCTCGTCCTGGTTGCCACGCTTGGCCCGTAGGGCATAGTTCTCCTCGCGGGTGACCTGGCGCGACAGTTCTTCCAGCCGGCGAATCGGCTTGGTCACCAGGCGGCGGATCTGCCGTGCTACCAGCAGCCAGAGCAGCACGCTGAACGCGAGAATCGCCAGGCTGGCGCTCAGGGTGCCGGTATAGAAGGCGCCGGGCAGTTCGCCGGAGGCGACCAGTAACAGGTGGCCGGGGGCGGCGTCGGGCTGCGGCAGTTCGATCAGCAGGTTGGTGCGCAATTCGCGGTGGCGCCAGCTGTCCAGTTGTTCGACGCGCTGTGGCAAGTCGAGGAAGTCCCCGTGCTGCAGCTGTGCCAGGCTCACGCCCTGGCTGTCGTAGATCACTGCGGCGCGCAGTGGCGGGTAGTCATCCAGGCGCTGCAGCAGGGCCTGGGCAGCGCTCGCCGAGCTCAGCGCCTCCTGGCCCATGGCGGGGCTGGCGATCAGTCGGCCGAGGGTGTGCAAGGCCTGCGGTGCGACGCTCTGCTGGGAAATCCAGTAGGCCGCGCTGATAAACGCCAGGTTGGCCATCAGCAACACGGCGGCCAGCAATACCAGGAGCGCGGTGAGCAGTTTGCGGCCGACGGGCAGGTTTTCGAGGCGCTGACGCAATTGCATGGACGGGCACGTCGCAGTGGCGAGGAAGTTCGAGCAGGGTAACGCGCGGCTTAATGGCTGGGCAATCCGCATGCATCAAGGTGCTGCACCAGGCGCTCATGCAGCGCCGCCAAGAGCGGCAAGGCCAGGCCATGGTGCTGCGCCGCGGCACAGGCATGGCCGAGCAGGTAGGCAATTTCGGTGCGCCGGCCCTGGGCGACATCCTGATGCATCGAGGAGTAGTTCGCCGCGGTAGCCTGGATTACCCGTTGCACGTCGGCATATAAGTCCTGTGCGGCAGCAGGCTGGCCACAGCTGTGCAGCAGTTGCCCAAGCTCGGCGCAGAGCGTGGCGACCTCGGCCCGGTGTTCACTCAGGCCGCCATTGCGGCAAGCGTAGAGCACGGTCAGTGGGTTAATGGCGCAGTTCAGTGCCAGCTTGCGCCATAGCCGGCTGAGGATGTCCGGGCTCCACTGGTGGGGAATGCCGCTGCGTTCGAGGTCGGCCAGCCAGGCCGGCGGGTGGTCGTCGAGCGGATCGCCGAGCCAGGTGTGGCCATGGCCGGCGAAGACCACACGCCACTCTCCGTCAGGGGCGGCGCCATCGCGAAAGGCGCCTTCGGTGCTGGAGGCGAGAATACAGCGCGCCTGGGGGACTCGAGCGGCCACGGCCTCCTGGCTGCCCAGGCCGTTTTGCAGAAGAACCAGCTCGGCGCCAGGCGCCAGGCGCGGCTTGACCGCTGCAATGGCGCTTTCGACATCGTAGGCCTTGCACGCCAGCAGCAGGCGCTGAATTGGCGCCGGATCGGCAGCGGTTTGTCCCGGCACGGGGTAGTGTCGGGCTTGGCCCTGCTCGACCAGGGTCAGGCCGCCCGCGCGCTGATAAGCGTCGAGCCGAGCCGAGTCGCGCAGGATCAACTGCACCGGCACGCCGGCACGCGCCAGGCGTGCGGCCCACAGGCAACCCAGGCTGCCGGCGCCGAGGACATGCCAGCTCATTGCCGGCGCCGTCTAGGTCGCATGCGGCAGGCGCATGGCGGCGACCCGGCCGCTGACATAAGATTCCGGCAGCAGCTTGGTCGCATGCGCGATCAGGCTCTCCGGGCCGATGGGCAAGGCTTTGGCGTCGAGGCCGACCAGGCAGATCCCGGCCTTGAGGCTGATGAAGCCTTCGCTGGTCTTGAACGTTTTGAGGTTAAGCCCTTCGTGCAGGCGCTTGAAGCTGCTCGGCGAACACTCGTGCAGGTCTTCGAGCAGGGTAATGAGGGCGAAATGGGTGTCGTCCAGCCGCACCAGCACGTCCAGCGGGCGCACCAGTTGCTGCAGGCGGCGGGCGACGCCATGCAGCAGCTCGGTGTAGAACCCGCTGCCATGACGCTGGCGCAGTTCGCCGGCCTCCTGCAGGCCGATCAACAGGTAACAGAGCGCGCCACCGCGCGATTCGATCTGGCGCAGGCTGTCGAGCAGCTTCTGCCGCAGGTAGCGGGCGTTGCCCAGGCCGGTAAGGGTATCGACGAGGTTGCGCTGTTCCAGGCTGGCGATGTTTTCCGTTAGCAGGCGGTTTTCCTGCAGCAGGCGTTGCAGGGTGTTGCACAGGCGGTCGGCGGCGTAGACCCGTGGCACCAGTTGTTCGTTCATCTGCGCCTTGTTGATGAAGTCGTCGACCCCGCGATCGAAGGCTTCGCTCAGCACGTTTTCACCTTCCTTGCCGGTCAGCAGCATGACGTAGGTGTAGTGATCGGCCATTTCATCCAGCTGGCGGACCCGCCCGGTCAGTTCCAGACCATCCATTTCCGGCATCAACCAATCCGCCAGCAGCACGCTGGCCGGACGCAGTTCAAGCTGACTGATGGCTTCTGCGGCGCTGTAGGCGAAGCGTACATCCTGGTAGCCGGCCTGCCTCAGGGCGCGACCGATCATTGCGCTGGAGAACTTGGCGTCGTCCACCACCAGGATGCTGAGATGGGGGTTGGGCATGGGCAGGCTCGTAGGGGGAATCGCATGAGCCCGGTACATCGCCAGGCAGTGTGTATCGCTATGGCTATATAATGGCCGGGTTTTTCAATCGTCATCAAGCCACGCGTGCCCCGTCCGTGATCTGGGTCGCGCCGTCTATCTGGAGAAAACCCATGCCCTCGTTCGACGTGGTGTCCGAGCTGGACAAACACGAAGTCACCAATGCTGTCGACAACGCCATCAAAGAACTTGAGCGTCGTTATGACTTGCGCGGCAAAGGCAGCTTCGAGCTCAAAGATCTGACGGTCAACCTGACCGCCGATGCGGATTTCCAGCTGGAGCAGATGGTCGAGATTCTCAAACTCTGCCTGGTAAAGCGCAAGATCGATGTGCAGTGCCTGGAGTTCAAGGACGCCTATCCCTCGGGCAAGAGCGTCAAGCAGGAAATGACCCTGCGTGAAGGCATCGACAAGGAGCTGGCGAAGAAAATCGTTGCTCACATCAAGGACAGCAAGCTCAAGGTGCAGGCTGCCATCCAGGGTGAGCAGGTACGGATTACCGGCAAGAAGCGCGATGACCTGCAGGAAGCGATTGCCGTCCTGCGCGCCAAGGACTTCGGCATGCCACTGCAATTCGATAACTTCCGCGACTGATGCGGCAAGCCTGTCGGGCCAGTGGCTCGTCGGCAGTGAGTGGAAAGCGCCCGCCAAGGCTTGCCATGGCGGGCGCGTTTTAACCGTTGTAAAAGGAGTGTCAAATGGAGATGAGTGTCGAGCAACTGGTGAAGCTGTCTGAAGCTTGGCTGCCGGCGGTACTGCAATACAGTGGCCAGTTTACCCTGGCGATCATCACACTGCTGGTCGGTTGGTGGTTCATCAACACCCTGACCCATAGAGTCAGTGCTGTACTGGCTCGGCGTAATGTCGACCGCGCCCTGCACAGTTTTATTGGCAGCCTGGCCAGCATGGTTCTCAAGGTGCTGCTGCTGGTCAGCGTCGCCTCGATGATCGGTGTGGAAACCACGTCCTTCATCGCCGTGATCGGTGCCGCAGGCCTGGCCATCGGCCTGGCCCTGCAAGGCAGTCTGGCGAATTTCGCCGGTGGCGTATTGATCATGCTGTTCCGGCCGTTTCGCGCCGGCGACTGGATCGAGGGGCAGGGCGTCTCGGGCAGCGTCGACAGCATCCATATCTTCCACACCACCCTGAAGACCGCGGACAACAAGGTGATTGTCGTGCCCAATGGCAGCCTGTCCAACGGCAACATCACTAATTATTCGCGCGAAGCCACGCGCCGCGCCGACATCAACCTGGGCATCGACTATTCCAGCGACATCAAGAAAGCCCGTGATGTGCTGCTGAAAATCGCCGAGGACCCGCGTATCCATCGCGAGCCGGCTCCCGTGGTATTCGTCACGGGCCTGGGCGACAGTGCTGTCAACTTGTCATTGCGCGTCTGGGTGGCCACGCCGGATTTCTGGCCGGTGACCTTCGGCTTCACCGAGTTGGCCAAGGAGCGTTTGACCGAAGCCGGCATCGGTATTCCGTTCCCGCAGCGCGTGGTGCATCTGGTTCAGCCCAGCTGAGCCGGCGCAAGTAAGCTGTCGCGCAGGATGCGCCTATGAAAATGCCGCTTTCCCTCGACAGGAATGCGGCATTTTTTTTTGCGCCTGGGCCCGCCCGGGTTGCCCGCGGTGTGCGGATTGGTGCGGGCGGCAGGCCGGACGGTTACTGGAGTTACAGGCGCAGGCCGCCATCCAGCTCGAGGATGCGACCGGTGTAGTAGTCGTTCTCGAGGATATAGGCCACCGAATGGGCGATCTCGGCCGGTTTGCCCATGCGCCGCAACGGGATGCCCAGGGTCATTTTCTCCAGTGCTTCCGGTTTCATGCTCAGGGTCATCTCGGTTTCGATGAAGCCCGGCGCCACGCCGGCCACGCGAATGCCGTAACGCGCCAGTTCCTTGGCCCAGACCACGGTATCGGCGGCGACGCCGGCCTTGGCCGCAGAATAGTTGGCCTGGCCCATGTTGCCAGCGCGGGAGATGGAGGAGATGTTGACGATCGCGCCCTGGTCCTTCAGTTCGATCATCTTCGCCGCCACTTCACGGGTGCAGAGGAATACGCCGGTCAGGTTGACGTCGATCACCGACTGCCACTGGGCCAGGCTCATCTTGCTCATTTCGCCGTCTTTGACCTTGATGGTCAGGCCGTCACGCAGGATGCCCGCGTTGTTGATCAGGCCATTGATCGCCCCGAAATCTTCGGCGACCTGGGCGACCATGTGCGTCACCTGCTCTTCGTTGGCCACGTTGCACAGGTAGGCGCGCGCTTCGGCGCCAAGGGCCTTGCAGGCGGCTACGGCTTCGTCGAGTTTTTCCTGGTTGAGGTCGACCAGCGCCAGTTTCACGCCTTTCTCCGCCAGGTATTCGCCCATGGCGCGGCCCAGACCCTGGCAGCCGCCGGTGATGATGATAACTTTGTCTTTGAGTTGCATCGCGATTCCCCTAAAAGTGTGCCGTGTAGCCCCGCTGGCGCGCTGTAACAGCTATTCTAGGGCGCCTGTCCGTTAGTGACGGATTCTTTGCAAGGAGTCATAAGGTGAGCGTGAAAGCCGCTAAGCATGCCCGAGAATTGCTTCTCAAGGAATACCGAGGGGTGCTCTCGACTCATTCGAAGGCCATGCCGGGCTTTCCTTTCGGATCAGTGGTGCCCTACTGCCTGGACGCTCAGGGCCTGCCTCTGATCCTGATTAGCCGTATTGCCCAGCACACCCATAACCTCAGGCAGGACGCCAAGTGCTCGCTGTTTGTCGGTGAGCGTGGCGCCGCGGACGTGCAGGCCGTCGGTCGCCTTACGCTACTCGCCGAAGCACGACAATTGTGTGACCAGGATGCAGTCGAAGCGGCCGCTCGGCGTTATTACCGCTATTTTCCAGAATCGCAGAACTATCACCGCGCCCACGATTTCGACTTCTGGGTGCTGGAGCCAGTGCGCTGGCGCTACATCGGCGGATTCGGCGCGATCCACTGGCTGGCGCAAGTAGCACTGAGCAACCCGTTTGCGGCGACAGACAATGCGGGTGCCCGCGAGCAGGACATGCTGGAACACATGAACAGTGACCATGCCAGTGCCATCGGCCATTATGTCGCGCTGGCCGGTCTGCCGGCCCAGGTGCCGGCCGAACTGGTGGGCATCGACAGTGAAGGTTTCCACCTGCGCATTGGCCAAAGCGTGTATTGGCTGGCCTTCCCCGCACCCTGCAACACCCCCGGCGAGGTGCGCCAGGCCTTTGTGCAGCTGGCTCGGGCAGAAGTCTGGCCGACCGGTGGTGCCGTTTCCGCTTGAATTCAGCGCAATGCCCCATACTTCTAACTTATTGGAAGCCGTTCTTCCGTTAAGGAATCCTTGATGCGTGTTTTTCTGTTTTTGTTCTTGTTGTTCCCGATCATCGAGCTGACGCTACTGATCCAGGTCGGCAGTGCGATTGGCGCACTGCCGACGGTGTTGCTGGTTATCGGTACGGCCATTGCGGGCGGCATTCTGCTGCGCGTTGCCGGACTGGCCACCGCCTGGCGCGCGCGCGAGAAGCTGGCGCGCGGCGAGTTGCCCGAGCAGGAAATGCTCGAAGGCTTGCTGATTGCCGTGGGTGGCGGCCTGTTGCTGTTACCGGGTTTTATCAGCGACATATTCGGTGCGCTGTGCCTGATCCCCTTCATTCGGCGCTTGCTGGTCAACAAGATTCGCCTGCGGGCGGCCGAGCAAGCCATGCGTCAGCGGGCCTTTGCCGATGATCTGGCGGCACGCTCCGGGCAGGCGCGGCCGGGTGCCAGTCAGCCAAATGTGCTGGAAGGTGAGTACAAGCGTCACGACTGACAGGTTGGTACTGGATCCAGTCGCACGGCAAGGGCTGGACGCTGCCCTGTGCCTGGCATTTTCGCTTGCCTGGTCAGTGTCGATACAGCGTCGCTGGCGTCCCTCGACAGCAAAAAAAACATCGCTGACCCTTGAAATCCCCTTGTGCGCCCTTATGTAGCGGTCACCGCAAGGTTTTCTGCTGGTTTCGGCAGAACAGACTTCCGCGTCGCACTTCGGTGCAGCGCAACCGGCTCCGCCGGACTTTGCCAACCTGCTGGTGTGAACGCCAGCCGATGTAAATAACTATTTGGGAGAGATCGACAATGAAGCTTCGTCCTTTGCATGACCGCGTCGTGATCCGTCGCAGCGAAGAAGAAACCAAAACCGCAGGCGGCATTGTGCTGCCGGGTTCCGCTGCCGAGAAGCCAAACCAGGGCGAAATCGTCGCCGTAGGCACCGGCCGCGTGCTGGACAACGGTGAAGTGCGCCCGCTGGCCGTCAAGGTCGGTGACAAAGTGGTGTTTGGTCCTTACTCCGGCAGCAACGCCATCAAGGTCGATGGCGAAGAGCTGTTGGTCATGAGCGAGAGCGAAATCCTGGCCGTTGTCGAAGCCTGATTGCCGTCTCCGCCACAACGTATTGCGCTCCACCAAAACGAATTTTGAGGAATATCCATCATGGCTGCTAAAGAAGTTAAGTTCGGCGACTCCGCTCGCAAGAAAATGCTCGCCGGTGTAAACGTCCTGGCTGATGCCGTTAAAGCGACCCTCGGGCCAAAAGGCCGTAACGTGATCATCGAGAAGAGCTTCGGCGCTCCGACCATCACCAAGGACGGCGTTTCCGTTGCCAAAGAAATCGAGCTGAAAGATCGCTTCGAGAACATGGGCGCCCAGCTGGTCAAAGACGTGGCTTCGCGTGCCAACGATGACGCTGGCGACGGCACCACCACCGCCACCGTACTGGCTCAGTCGATCGTCAACGAAGGCCTGAAGGCCGTCGCTGCCGGCATGAACCCGATGGACCTGAAGCGCGGCATCGACAAGGCGACCATCGCCATCGTTGCTCAGCTGAAGGCTCAATCCAAGCCGTGCTCCGACAGCAAGGCCATTGCTCAGGTCGGTACCATCTCCGCCAACTCCGACAGCTCCATCGGCGACATCATTGCCGAAGCCATGGGCAAAGTCGGTAAAGAAGGCGTGATCACCGTTGAAGAAGGCTCGGGCCTGGAAAACGAACTGTCGGTTGTAGAAGGCATGCAGTTCGACCGTGGCTACCTGTCGCCGTACTTCATCAACAAGCCGGACACCATGGTCGCCGAACTCGACGGCCCGTTGATCCTGCTGGTCGACAAGAAGATCTCCAACATCCGCGAAATGCTGCCAGTACTGGAAGCCGTGGCTAAAGCCGGCCGTCCGCTGCTGATCGTTGCCGAAGACGTTGAAGGCGAAGCCCTGGCGACTCTGGTAGTGAACAACATGCGCGGTATCGTCAAGGTTGCTGCCGTCAAGGCACCGGGCTTCGGCGATCGTCGCAAGGCCATGCTGCAGGACATCGCCATCCTCACCGGCGGTACCGTGATCAGCGAAGAAGTTGGTCTGAGCCTGGAAAGCGCCACCCTGGAACACCTGGGTAATGCCAAGCGCGTCATCCTCAGCAAGGAAAACACCACCGTCATCGACGGCGCTGGCGTGCAAGCCGATATCCAGGCGCGTGTTGCCCAGATCCGCAAGCAGGTCGAAGACACCTCGTCCGACTACGACAAAGAGAAGCTGCAAGAGCGTCTGGCCAAACTGGCTGGCGGTGTTGCCGTGATCAAGGTCGGCGCCGGTTCCGAAGTAGAAATGAAAGAGAAGAAAGCCCGCGTTGAAGACGCCCTGCACGCCACCCGTGCAGCCGTTGAAGAAGGCGTTGTACCTGGCGGCGGTGTTGCCCTGGTACGCGCGCTGCAGTCCATCAGCGAGCTGAAAGGCGATAATGCCGACCAGGACGTTGGTATTGCTCTGCTGCGTCGCGCCGTCGAAGCGCCGCTACGCCAGATCGTTGCCAACTCCGGCGACGAGCCGAGCGTAGTGGTCGACAAGGTCAAGCAAGGTTCGGGTAACTTCGGTTACAACGCAGCCACCGGCGAGTACGGCGACATGATCGAGATGGGTATTCTCGATCCGGCCAAGGTGACCCGTTCGGCGTTGCAGGCGGCTTCCTCGATCGCCAGCCTGATGATCACCACCGAAGCGATGATCGCCGAGGTCGTCGACGACAAGGCAGCCGGCGGCGGCATGCCGGACATGGGCGGCATGGGCGGCATGGGTGGCATGGGCGGCATGATGTAAGCCAGCCTGCTTCCCGGCAGTCCTTGAAAAAACCCGCGCCTCGGCGCGGGTTTTTTTATGCGCCAGATAAAGTCGGTTGTGCTGATCATGGCGGGTTCGCGGCCGATGATTTGTCGTGCCTATGCCCCTGCTTATCTGCGCATGCCGATCGGCGCTGGCGTGGCCGGTTGCTTACCGGGTTTCATCGCCTGGATGGGCAGCGGTGCCATGCAAAAACGCGCGTCCGAGCGGCGCGGTTCCACGCCTGGCGCACACCGAAGCTTTCTATGGTGCGGAAATTGCTGCAAGTTTCAGTCTGGGTGTAAACCAGGCGGCGCTACTGGTCGCCGCCGCCATGCAGCTTGGGCCGTGTCGGCTATGGGCGGTGGCGTGCAGAGATGGGTGAGGGTTACATAGTTACCCTGTGATTCGTTACTGACGGTGACCGGCCAGGGCTGCTGGCCACGTGCGGTCAGGTTGAGATTAGGCTTACAGGCGGATGAAATGACAGCAGCGCTGGCGTTCGAAACGTGGTGGCAACAGCAGGGTGAATGGGTCGAAGAGCCGAATCATCGGCGTGGTGGCGAGAGCGGCGTGCAACGTCTGTATCAGGACAATGGCCGAGTGCTCTATGCCAAGCGCCAGGTCGGGCACTTCTATCGCAGCCTGCGCTACCCCTTTGGACGACCCACGGTGTTGCGAGAGCGCGACGCCTTGTTGGCCCTGCCGCGGCTTGGCGTCAAGGCGGCGAACCTGTTCTATTGCGACGTGCAGCGCGATGCTGCCGGGCGCTGGCGTGGTTTGTTGGTGACGGAGGAACTCAAGGGTTTTCAGCAGCTCGATCACTGGTATGCCGAGGGTGGCCGTGAGCGTTTCGGCGTGGCGGTGAACGAGCAACTGCTGGCGCAAGTGGCCGATATGCTGGCGCGCTTTCATCGGGCGGGCTGGCAGCATGGTTCCCTCTATCAAAAGCATCTGTTCGTGCGAGTCGAGCAGGTGGGCGAGCGGGTCGAGGTTGAGACGGCCTTGTTGGATCTGGAGAAAAGCCGGCGGCGTATCAGCAAGTTGCAGGCCGCCCGTCACGACATGCTGCAGCTTCAACGCCATTCGTCGTGGCGTGCTGGTGATTGGGAGCGATTGGTCTACCTTTACCAGCAAGCGTTTGGCAGCGCTATCAAGGGGTTGCGGTTATGAAGTTAGAAATTGCTAGAGGTTTTTTTCTCATCGCGGCGCTGGGCGTGGCTTCATTGGCTGCGGCCGCCTGGCATGAGCCGGGCCCACTCATGCTGGGTAGTGCCGGTGGCCCGGAGCACTGCCCGCTGCCCCGCAACGCCAGCATGACGACGCAACAGCTCGCTCCGGATAAGGATTTGCTGCTGTTCATGTTCAGCCTGTCGCAGAGCCTGGCCGGGCAGAAGTGAGCAAGCGGTCCGCCTGACAAATCCTCCGGCCATGCCAATGCCGTGCACTCGAGTCGAGGGCACGGCATTTTTTTCGGTTGACTTGGTCGTCTGGCTGTTCAATTGGCTTGTTGTCACTGTGGTGGTGCCAGCGCCAGCCCACCATTGCCAATGCCCGGCTATCATCCCCGGTTTGCGCCCCCGGTCACGGTTGCCGGTAGCGTCGTCGGCTCTGCGTCCGGCTTGGCCAGCACGCTGTAGACGCAGGGCAGGACGAACAGGGTGAACAGGGTGCCGACCGTCATGCCGGTGGCTATCACCAAGCCGATGTCGAAACGACTCACCGCGCCGGCGCCGGTGGCGAAGATCAGCGGAATCATGGCGAAGACCATCGCTGCGGTGGTCATCAGCACCGGCCGCAGGCGAATTGCCGCAGCCTCCTCGACCGCGGCGCGGCGCGACATGCCCTGGCTGCGGCGCAGCTGGTTGGCGAACTCGACGATCAGAATGCCGTGCTTGGTGATCAGCCCGATCAGCGTCACCAGACCCACCTGGGTGTAGATGTTCATGCTGGAGAAACCGAGGAACAGCGGGATCAGCGCGCCACAGATCGACAGCGGCACCGTCACCAGGATCACCAGCGGATCGCGGAAACTCTCGAACTGTGCCGCCAGTACCAGAAAGATCAGCGCCAGGGCCAGGCCGAAGGTGGCATACAGGGCACTGCCCTCCTGAATGAACTGGCGTGCAGCACCGGCATAGTCGGCGGCGAAACCGGCCGGAGCCTCCTCGGCCATGATCTGCTGCACGGTGTCGATCGCTTCGCCCATGCTGACGATAGGCATGCCCTGGATGATCGCCGAGTTGAGTTGCTGGAACTGGTTCAGCTGGGTTGGGCGCGCACGGTCGCTCACCATGATCAGGGTCGATAACGGCAGCATCTCGCCACTTTCGCTCTTGACCTGATAGCTGCCGAGCCAGGCCGGGTTATCGCGGTAGGCGCGCTCGACCTGGGCGATCACCTTGTAGCTGCGGCCCTCGATGGTGAAACGGTTGATCTCGCCCTCGCCGAGCAGGGTCGCCAGGGCCAAGCCGATATCCTCCATGGACACGCCCATCTGCGCCGCCTTGGCGCGGTCGATGTCGACCACCAGCTCGGGCTTGTCGAAGGCCAGGTCGATGTCGAGGAAGGCGAACTTGCCGGAGGCCAGGGCGCGTTGCTTGACCCGCTCGGTGACCTGCAGCAGCGACTCGTAATCGTTCGGCGTATTGATCACGAACTGAAAGGGCAAACCGCTACCGGTACCCGGCAGGGATGGCAGGTTGAAACCGAAGATCTGCAGGCCGGCGATCTGGCTCAGGCGCGCCTGCACCTGCGGCAGGATCTCCATCTGGGTGCGGTCGCGCTCGTTCCAGGGGGTCAGCAAGAAACCGCCGATACCCGATTGCACACCGTTGAACCCGTTGATCTGGAACGAGGAGTAGTACTCGGGGAACTCCTGGAAAATCTCGACGAACTCATCGGTATAGCGATTCAGGTACTGCAGGTTGGTCGGTTGCGGTGCGTTGCTGATGAGGAAGACGATACCGCGGTCTTCGTCGGGCGCCAGCTCGCTCTTGGTGAACATCAACAGCAACGGAATCAGGCACAGTACGATCAGGGCGAACATCAGCACCACCGGACGAGTGTTCAGGGTGCCGTGCAGGGTGTGTTGGTAGCGCTGCTTGAGCCGCGCGAACAGCACATCGAGACGATGGGCCAGGCCGCTGGGGTTTTCGTCGTGGCGCAGCAGCTTGGCGCACATCATCGGCGACAGGGTGAGGGCGACGATGCCGGAGATGATCACCGCGCCAGCCAGGGTCAGGGCGAACTCCTTGAACAGGGCCCCGGTCAGGCCTTCGAGGAAGCCGATCGGGGCATAGACCGCCGCCAGGGTGATGGTCATCGACACCACCGGCATGGCTATCTCGCGGGCGCCCTCGATGGCGGCTGCGAAGGGCGTCTTGCCCTGCTCGATATGCCGGTGGATGTTCTCCACCACGACAATGGCGTCGTCCACCACCAGGCCGATGGCCAGCACCATGGCCAGCAAGGTCAGCAGGTTGATCGAGTAGCCCATCAGTTGCATGAAGAACAGCACGCCGATCATCGACAGCGGAATAGTGATCACCGGGATCAGCACCGAGCGCAGCGCTCCGAGGAACAGGAACACCACGACGATGACGATCAGCACCGCCTCCAGCAGCGTTTTCACCACCTCATCGATGGACACCTGGATGAACAGGGTGGCGTCGTAGGCGATGGACACCTTGAGGCTGGGCGGTAGCTGCGCCTCAAGCTCGGGCATGATCTTGCGCACTTCCTTGATCACGTCCAGCGGGTTGGCGCTCGGCGTGCCCTTGATGGCGATATAGACCGAGGGCGTTCCATCGAAGGAGCTGATCGCGTCGTAGCTCTGTGCCCCCATCTCCACCCGTGCCACATCGCCGAGTAGCACCCGGCTGTCGCCGATGGTTTTCAGCGGGATGGCGGCGAAGGCATCGGGGGATTTCAGGTCGGTTTCGGCATTGATGCTGGTGACCACGTATTCGCCCTGCACTTCGCCAGCGGCGGCGAGGAAGTTGTACTGGCGCACCGCCGCGTTGACGTCACTGGCAGTCAGTTGATAGGCGGCCATCTTCAGCGGGTCGAGCCACAGGCGCATGGCGAACACCTGATTGCCGAGGATTTCCGCTTCGGCCATGCCTGGCAGAGTCGCGAGCTTGGGCTGGATGACCCGCGACAGGTAGTCGGTGATCTGTGGGTTGGACAGTTCATCACTGAAGAAGCTGATGTACATCAGCGCCGAGGCGTCGGCCGCCTGCTTGCTCAGCACCGGGTCTTCGGCGTCCTGCGGCAGCCGGTTCTTCACCTCGTTGGCCTTGGCCAGCAGCTCGGTGAACAGACGGTCGCTGTCAGCGCCGATGCGCGCGTAGATGGACACGGTCGAGACATTCTGCCTGCTCACCGAGGTCATGTAGTCGATGCCTTCGGCGCTGGCCAGGCTCTGTTGCAGGGGCTGGGTGATGTAGCCCTGGATGGTCTCGGCGTTGGCGCCCGGGTAGGCGGTGGTGACCGTGATCAGGGCGTTTTCCAACTCCGGGTACTGGCGGATGGTCAATTTGTCGAAGGCCTGCAGGCCCAGCAGGATGATTAGCAGGCTGACCACGGTCGCCAGCACCGGGCGACGGATAAAGGGATCGGTTAAAGCCATGGGGCAGTTCCTTTACGCCAGCCGCGCTCTGCGCGGCTGGCTGGAGTGTGCTATTCGGCGGTTTCGCCGGCCTCGGCGACGATCACTACGCGGGCGCCGTTATCCAGCTTGAGCTGGCCGGCGCTGACCACTCGTTCGCCGGCCTGCAGGCCCTTGAGAATCACCACCCGGCCTTCACGGCGTTCGCCCGTCTCGACGAAGCGGCGCTCGACCTGCAGGATCGGTTGGCCGTCGGCAGGGTTGGCCGGGCTGGTTTCGTCGGCAGGCGGCGCTTCGATCACGTACACCGAGTTGCCGTACAGGGTGAAGGTGATGGCGGTTTCCGGTACCAGCACCTGCGGCGTCTCGTCGCCGAGCAGCACCTGCAGGTTGGCGAACATGCCGGGCAGCAGCTTCTCGTCCGGGTTAACCAGCCGGGCGCGCACCAGCAGGTTGCGCGTGGTCGCCTCGACCTTGGGGTTGATCGCGTCGATCCGCCCCTCGAACACCTCGTCGGGATAGGCCGCTACCTGGACGCGCACGCGTTGGCCGATAGCCAGTTGCGGCACGTTCTGTTCCGGCAGGAAGAAATCGACGAACAGGGTCGACAGGTCCTGCAGGGTGGCAATAGTGGTGCCGGACTCCAGGTAGTCGCCGACGTCGATCTGGCGGATGCCGATAGTGCCGGCGAATGGCGCGAGGATGCGCTTCTTGGCCAGGGTGGCTTGCAGTTGGGCGACGCTGGCGTTGGCTTTCTGCAGATCGGCGGAGAGCCGATCAAACTCGCTCCTGGAAATGGCCTGGCGGTTGACCAGGTTGCGGCCGCGTTGGTACTCGACCCGTGCCAGGCCCCGTTCGGCCTGGGCGGTGCCCAGGCTGGCCCGCTCCACGTCGTTGTCCAGCTGGATCAGTGGTTGCTCGAGACTGACCTTCTCGCCGGATTGGAACAGCACATCGCGCGCGATGCCCGCGACTTCGACAGTCAGTTCGATACCCTGAAATGCCCTCAGCGTACCTATGGCCGATAGACGGCGCTGCCAGGGCCGCTCGACGGCTGCTGCTGCATTGACGCTGATCGGCGGCCGCGGGGCGGCAAATTGCTGGACTTCCTGGTAGATGGCCAGGCCTTTATAGGCGGCTAGGACGAGCACCCCAAGGGCAACCACGCCCAGCATGATCAGCATGCGGCGGAGCAACATATGCCGGTTCCTTGGCGAGGCAGATTGGATCTGGTAATAGGCTAGAGGGCACCTTAGTACTCCGGCCGAAACAAGTCAAAACGGCGATTTTTGCAATCAGCAGCCAGGCATTTCCTGGCTGTTGAAGTGCGTTGCATAGCAGGTGTTTGAGCATGCCGCGCCTGGTCGCACGGTCGAGACCTGGGCTTGTGAGGGGGCGAGCCGAATACCGGCGAGCGCCGGCGTTTTTGCCCCGCGAGCGGGGCAAAAACGGGGGTTAGGCGCTCAGGCGTTGGCTGACTTCGCTGAGTTGACTGGATAGCGCATTGAGGTTCTGGCTGGCGGCTTCGGTGCGCTGGACATTTTCCTGGTTGGTGGTGGCGATTGCGGTGATCTCGGTGAGGTTGCGCGAGATATCTTCGGCCACCGAGGTCTGCTCCTCGGCGGCCGTGGCGATCTGCCGATTCATGTCGCGGATCGCTTCCACCGCCTGGGTGATGCGCTGCAGCATGACGCCGGCTTCGGTCACCTGTTCGACGCCTTCGTCACTGCGACTCTGGCCACTCTCGATGGCGCGCACGGCATTCACCGCGCCGTTTTGCACCGTATCGATGATCTGGTGGATCTCGGCGGTGGATTCGGCGGTGCGCTGGGCCAGGGTGCGCACTTCATCGGCGACCACGGCGAAGCCACGCCCGGCTTCGCCTGCGCGAGCGGCCTCGATGGCGGCGTTGAGGGCGAGCAGGTTGGTCTGCTCGGCAATGCCGCGGATCACTTCGAGGACCTTGCCGATACGGCCGCTGTCAGTTTCCAGGCGACGGAGCACCTCGGCGGTGTTGGCAATCTCGCCGCGCATCGCGGTGATGGACGTGATCGTCGACTGCATGACCTGTCCGCCCTGTTGCGCGGAGCGGTCGGCGTCGTCCGCCGCGTTTGCGGCTTCGGCAGCGTGACGTGCTACTTCCTGGGCGGTGGCGGACATCTGGTGCATCGCCGTGGCCACCTGGTCGGTGCGCGAGAATTGATCGCGGGTGCCTTGGGCCATCAGGGTCGCGATGGTGTTCAGGTCGCCGCTGGCGCTATCCAGATTGGCGGTGCTGCGCTGCAGGCGGGCGAAGGTGTCGGCGAGAAAATCGCGCAAGGTGTTGGCGGCCACGGCCAGGTGGCCGAGCTCGTCGTGACGGCGGCTATCGACCGGCTGGCCGAAGTTGCCGTGGCTGAGCTGGGTAATGTACTCGATCAGCTCGCGAATCGGGTTGACCAGGCTGCGGTTGACCAGCCACAGGCTGAACAATCCGACCGCCAGGCTGGACAGCAGCATCAGTGCCAAACCGATCTGCAGGGTGCGATCGGCGGCGGCGCTGATCGTCGCCGCCTGGGTCAGGCCTTGCTCGCCAAGTTGTTGCACCAATGCGCTCATCTGCTCGCTGGCCGCCCGGTCGATGCCTTTGACTGCGGCATCGCCCGCGACCGGGTCGGCACCCGCCGCGACAAAGGCGTCATAGCCCTGGCGGTAGGCACGTCCCATGCTCTGGTGTTCGTTGCGCAGTTGCCCGACTTGGCCTGTCAATCCGGCAATCTGCTGGCGCTCGGCGACCTCCAGCAGTTGCCCCAGCAGATCCTGAACCGTATTTTCCTGAGCCTGGAAGCGTCCCCAGTATTTATCCAGGTCGGCCGGGTTCTTGCCGCGCAACAGTACGTTCTTCCACTCCTGAACCTGGGTTTTGAATTCAAGGTTGGCGCTGTCCACCAGCCGGGAGGCGTGCAGAGGTCCGTTGATCAGCCCGCGGTAAGCGTCAATGCCATTGGAGAGGAAGCTGAAGCTGGCCAGTGCGACCAGCAGAACCAGCAGCAGGCTGCTACCCAGGAGGGTGAGGATCTGGGCGCGTAGTGATTTTTTTAACATGCTCTAAGCCTTGTCGTGCCAAAGAAGTCAGGGTCCGGGCTGTCAGGATATCGAGGCGATGTGACTGGCATGTGCGGTAAACGCGGCGCGGATTCTGTTAGTCAGGTGTCGGCATCGCGCGGCTATTCTTGAGCGCCAGCCGCGTCTGATTTCGGGTGCTGATCAAAGCCGCCGGTTAAGTCAGGCGCAGGTGGTTATCCCACAGGCCTGCCGGCAGTTGCAGCGGCTGAGTCAGAATGCGCTCGCCGCGACAATCGTAGTGGCGACAGCGGCCAATGCCCGCGCTGACCACAAAGCCCTCGGGCACCGCGCCGACCCCGGCGCAGTCGGGTAGTGCTGCGTCCAGGCGCAGCTCGGCACTGTCCAGATCCCAGATGAATACCCGGTTGCCGCGCGGCGCGGTCAGGGCCAGAAGGCGCAGCTCGTTGTTGATCGCCAGGCTGGCGGTGTATTGGTTCATTTCCAGGCGCTGCGCCTCGGCCAGGGGGAAGGGCTGGAAGGCTTGCCCGGGGCGCTTGATCGCCAGCAGTGGCGCCGCGTCGCCGGGGTCGCCCATGTATTGCTGGCCGCTGACCACCGTGCCGTCGCTGGCGACGGCGAGGTGACGCACGCTGTTCTTGCGTTCTGGCAGCTGCTCCTTGCTGAGCAGGGTGCCGTCGCGCTGGAGCAGGACCAGGCTGGACTCCATGGTGTCGAGGTTCATTTCCACCCGACTGTCGGCTTCGGTGCGGATACCGCCGTTGGCCACCACCAGGGTTTCGCCATCGGCCAGCCAGAGCAGTTGGTGCGGGCCCAGGCCGTGACTCGAGAGTTCGCCAGTGCGTTGCAGCTGCAGAGCCTGCAGGCGATAGACGCCAATCACCCCGCGGCCGGGATCGCTGGTGTCGTTCTCGGTGGTGTACAGCCACTCACCGTCTTTGTGGAATACCGCATGGCCGAAGAAGTGCCGTTGTGCCGGTGTGTGCAGGGTTTGCAACAGGCGGCCGTCGCGGGTATCGATCAGGTAGCTCTGGGGGCTGGGCCGGCGGCCGACGAACAGTGCCAGCGGCAGGCAGGGGTGTGGCACCACATCGTGACAGCGCTCGCTGACCTGGGTGGCGAATGCCTGGCTGCCGTCCAGGCGATAGCCCACTGCAAAGTGTTTGCCGGCGGCATCGTTGCGCGCCGACAGCAGCAGTGGCTGCGCGCCGTTATCGCTCAGGGTCCAGCCGGCGAAGGCGCCGGCAGCTGCAGCGGTGACGGCCAGGGTAGCGCCGGTCAGGCCGAGAAAGGCTCTGCGCTTCATCAGGGGCATCTCCTAGTCGCCATCGTGGGAGTTGAAACCCATCTGGATACCGAGGGCTTTCGCCAGCTCGGTTTCATGCAGGCGGTGCAAGGCGTTGAGGCTGTCGTACAGTGCGTTCAGCTCGCTACGCCCGGCCGGGTCGGCGAGCAGTTCGCCGAGTGGGCGTTGCAGGGCGGCCAGGCGTTGGCGGGTATCGCTGTAGGCGGCGTCGATGCGTTGCTGCAGGGGCGACTGATCAGCGCTCAGCAGGGCTTGCACGCCGTCCTGCTCGGCACCGCGCCAGATGCGTTCGGCGCTGGCCAGGCCGGCTGCCAGGTTAGCCAGGCTGGCCTTGCTGCGCCACGCCTCGGCCTGATACGGCTGCGGCTGGCCTTTGCTCTGTCGGCCGAGGGGGGTGCCGAGTTTCTTTTTCAGGCCATCGATGGCGTTGACCTGGGTGCGCAGCAGCTCGGCTACGGCTTCGGCAGGCTCGGCGTAGCGCTCGTTGGGAAAGCCGTGCAGTTGCGCGGCCATGCCGTCCTCGGCTTGCCAGCGATCGAGTACGTCAGCGGCCAGGGCTTGCTGGTGTTGACCGATGGCGACCAAGAGTGGGCAGTAGCGGGCCTTCTGTTCGGCGTTGCCGAGGTCGATGGCCGAGTCGTACATCAGGTATTCGTAAGCGGTCAGGCCTTGGACCACCACGCTGGATTTATCCAGGTCGGCGGGCGTCAGCTTGGGTTTGTTCTTGAGCAGTGCTTCGACCTGGCGCGCCACCAGATTCTTCTTGTCCGGCCAGAACTGTACCTGCCAGGCACGGTTGCCCTCGGCCAGCGGGCCGATCAGCAGCGGCTGCAGGCTGGCCCAGGCACTTTGCGCCGTGAGGAAGGCCTGGCGGGCCTCGCTCAGGGTTTGCTGGTCGGCGCAGAAGGCCCGGCCGCTGCTGGCCAACTGGCTATTGGCCTCGCTCCAGCTGCCGTAGGCCGGCAGCAGTACGCCGTTGGCCAGGGCGCTGCTGACACCCTGCTGCGGATCTGCGGGTGAGCAGGCGGCGAGGGCCAGGCTGAGCAAGGCGAGGGTGAGGGGCGAACGGATCATGCACAGCTCCTTAGTGAGTGTTTACACAGTACTGCGCTTGGCCCTGCTGCGTTGCAATCAGCCCGGCCAGCGCTCGCTACTTGTGCAAACACCCTCTTACAGCGAATTCAAGAAAGCCAGCAGCGCGGCACGCTGCTGGGCGGAAAAGGTCAGTACTTGCTGCTTGGCCGTCTCGGCTTCGCCGCCGTGCCAGGCTATCGCCTCCAGCAGGTTGCGCGCACGGCCGTCGTGGAGGTACTGCGTATGGCCGCTTACCCTTGCTGTGAGGCCTATGCCCCATAGCGGCGGGGTGCGCCATTCTTGCCCAGTGGCGAGAAACTCGCGACGGTTATCCGCCAAACCTTCCCCCATGTCGTGTAGCAGCAGGTCGGTGTAGGGGCGAATCAGCTGGTTGGCCAACTCCGGCTCGGCAGCATCGCCGGCGGTGGTGAATTGTGGACTGTGGCAGCGCTGACAACCCGCCTGGTGGAACAGGCTCTTGCCCTCGAGTACCGCAGGCGCCTCGACATCGCGCCGCGCCGGCACCCCCAGGTTGCGGCTGTAGAACAGCACACTGGCGAGAATGCTGTCGCTGACGTCCGGTTCGCCGCCGTTGTTGGCGCTGCGGCAGTCGCTTTGCGCTGGCATGCAGTCGTCGGCGGCCAGCAATGAACTGGTCAGGCCCATGTCGCCGGCGAAGGCGTGGGCATTCTGCTGGTTGAGTGTTGGTTGCCCGGCCTTCCAGCCGAAGCGACCGAGTACGGTTTGCTCCAGGGCATCGTCCCACACCCGGTTGGCGCGCCCGGAGATGCCGTCACCATTGCTGTCGTCCGGGTCGGCATTGGCCAGGATTGCCGCCTCGGGGATGGCTTCGAGCAAGCCCAGGCCGATCATCGGCGGGGCGATGCGGGCGGAGAAGCGGGTGTCGGCATGCAGCGGGCCGTAACCGAGCTGGCTGATCTCCAGTTGCGGCTGGCGCAGCTCGATGGCGCTGCCATCGGCCAGGTACAGGCTGTGCAGGTTGTAGCTGACCCGCACTTTGCCCTCGGGGGCGACGCCGGGATTGGCCATGTCTTGCAGTTGACCGCCGTAGGTCGGTTCGGCCAGAACGCCCAAGCGCTTGATGATTTCGGCGTGCTGGTTGCCCGCCGGTAGCGAGAGGCGCACCAGCATGGAGACGGCGCTAACGGCATCCGGCGCCGGGGGGTGACCGCGGCCGTCCTTGATGTGGCAGTTCTGGCAGGCGTTGGTGTTGAACAGCGGCCCCAGGCCGTCGCGCGCGGTGGTGGTCGCCGGGGCTGTCACCCAGGGATTGCGGAAAAAGCTGTTGCCGACGCTGAAGTCCAGGCGGCGCGAGGGCGACAGGTTGGCCGAGGGCATGGAGAAGGCATTCTGCCCGTGTTGGAACACGGTGGCATTGCCGGCCGACAGCGCTTCCGCTGGTTCGGCCTGGGTAAAGCGGGGTGACTGATCACAGCCTGCCAGGCCGAGGAAAAGGCCTAGGAGCAGGTGAGGGAGCGGGGCTCGCATCGACGGGAGTCCATGGCAGGAAAATCAGGCAGGCAAGCTTAGCAGGCTGCCAGAGATTAAATAAGACGGATTTGCGTTAGCGTTGGTGGCGAAAAGTCGCAGGCCGAACGACCCGGGTGATCGTGCGATCGCCCGGGCCGTCTGATAGACCTAGAAGCTGTGGTCGGCAGTGTCCGGGTTGAGATCGTCGAGGCCCAGCTTGCCCGCGACCTGCTCGATCGAGGCGGTCTGCTTGACCAGGGTGCCGATGGCGTCGCGCACGATCTGCTGGCCGGCGGTGTTGTCGGCCGCGATCAGTTGATCAAAGTGCTGGCCGTTGCTGGCGCTGTCGACCAGGGCCTGCAACTTGGCTTCGGTCGTTGCGAGGTCGGCCTTGAGCGTGCTGTCGGCCTGGACGTCGATCTTGGCCACCAGCGCGGACAGGCTCGGGCCGGTCAGGGTTGTGCCGTCGCTCTTGAGGTATTCGCCCAGGTAAACGTTACGAATGCCTTTGCCATCGTAGAAGTGCGAGTTGTGGGTGTTATCGCTGAAGCAGTCTTGCTCGTCTTCGGTGGAGTTGGCTTCCAGGGCGACCTTCATGCGCTCACCCGCCAGTTCGCCCAGGGACAGGCTGCCCATGCCGAAGAGCATCTTGCGTAGGCCGCTCTCGGCCGATTCGGCAAGCAGGCTGGCGCGGTAGTTGTCCGCGACGCCGGCCTGCCATTGCTCGACCATCTCGTCCAGGTCGCTGACCAGCAGGTCGCTGGCCGCCTTGATGAAGGCGCGGCGGCGCTCGTTGCTGCCACCAGTGGCACCTTCGCCGACCACGAAGTCGGTGGCTGGGCGTTCGCCGGCACCCGGGTTGCTGCCATTCAGATCCTGGCCCCAGAGCATGAACTCGATGGCGTGGTAGCCGGTGGCGACGTTGGCTTCGGAACCGCCCAGTTCGTTCAGGCTGGCGAGCAGTTGCGGGGTGATCGTCGTGACGTCGAGCATGTCCTCACCAACCTGGATCTGTGTGTTGGCGATGATGTTGGCAGTGGCGCCCGGGTTGCCCAGGGCCGACTGGTAGTCGGCCGCCACGTAATCGATCAGACCTTCGTCCAGCGGCCAGGCATTGAGCTGGCCTTCCCAGTCGTCGACCACGGCATTGCCGAAGCGGAAGACTTCGGACTGCATGTAGGGCACCCGTGCAGCCAGCCAGGCATCGCGGGCGGCTTGCAGGGTGGCGTCAGTCGGGTTGGCGAGCAGCGCGTCGATCGCGGTCTGCAGCGCCTTGCCGGTGCTGGCCGCGTCGCTGAAGACAGCCAGGGCCAGGTCGGCATAGTGGCTGACCACGGCGCCGGCAGCGACTTCGTCGAAGTGGTTGGCCGCGGCTACCGGGGTGCTGGCGACAGCTGCTGGAGCATGGCTGCCAGGTGCCTTGTCTTCGCCGCAGCCGGCGAGGGAGATAGCGATGGCCAGCAAGCCGGCGGAAGCCAGGGGCATACGAATCATGACGAAATCCTTTGCATAGAGATGAGAGCTGTACGCGGATGCGTACGCAAAGCTGCACCATAATGCGAAAGATTTGCATTATGCGCAAAGGGTTATTGCGATTAAATCGCATAAACTCGTGCGCAGCATCTCTGTCTGGGCAGGCCGATGCCGTTAGAATGCCAGCATCCCTCGCAGTCATGGCCGCCGTTATGGAGCAAGCCGCATGAGTCTAACCACCGTTGCCGTCCTCGTGATCCTGCTACTTATCGCCGCCTACGCGGTGATTCTCTACAACGCCCTGGTGCGTTTGAAGCACGGCCTGAGCAAGGCCTGGGCGAATATCGATGTGTTGCTCAAGCAACGCCACGAAGAGCTGCCCAAGCTGGTGGAAACCTGCAAGCAGTACATGCAGTACGAGGGCCGTACCCTGGAGCGGGTGATTGCCGCGCGCAACGCCGTCGCCAGCGCCCGCGAGCAGCATGATCTTGCTGCCCTGGGCAAGGCCGAGAGTGGTCTGCGTGTTGGTCTCGGCCAGCTGTTTGCACTGGCCGAGAACTACCCGCAATTGAAGGCCAATGACAGTTTTCAGCACCTGCAGCTGCGCATCAGCGGCCTGGAGAACGGCATCGCCGACCGCCGTGAGCTGTATAACGAGGCGGTCAACCTGAACAATGTGCGCATCGAGCAGTTTCCCGACGTATTGATCGCCCGGGGCTTTGCCTTCAAGGCGGGCGAGTTGCTGGAGTTCAGCGATGCGCAGAAGGCTGACGTCGATCTCAAGTCGCTGTTCAGTTAAGCCGTGGAGTTCGAAGGGCTGTTGCTCAGCCTGCTGTTCAGCGGCGGCACGACTCTCGGTGGCGCCTGGTGGAGCCTGAAGCGCTGGTCCCAGGCACGCCATCTACTGGACACGCCGACCTCGAAGGTCCGCTCGGCAGCCCAAGGCTATGCCGAATTCTATGGCGTGCTGGCCGAGTCGGCCGAGGCGCAGCTGCGTGCGCCACTGACCGGAAAAGCCTGCCTGTGGTGGCGGTTCAAGATCGAGGAGTACCAGTCCAGCGGCAAGAAACGCAGTTGGCGGGTGGTCGAGAGTGCTAGCAGCGAAGCCTGGCTGCGCTTGAACGATGGCACCGGCGACTGCCTGATCGATCCGTGCGGCGCCGAGGTGCGTCCGGCAATCCGCGAAGTCTGGCAAGGCAACCTGCGCCACCCGATGGTGTCAGCCACGCGTGGGGTGCTCGGCTGGCTGGGCAGCGGCAAGCGTTATCGCTACAGCGAGGAGCGCTTGCAGGTCGGCCAGCCACTGTACGCCATCGGCGATTTTCGCAGCAGTGGCGGCGGTCGCCAGGCCCGTGATCTGGAGGCGGCGCAGAGTGCGGTGATCCGTGAGTGGAAGGGCGAATTCAGCGGCCTGTTGCAGCGTTTCGACAGTGACCGCAACGGTCAGCTGGACGAGCAGGAGTGGAGCCGCGTGCGTCTGGCCGCGCAACTGGAGGCCGAAGACCGGCACCATCAGGAGAGTGCGCAGCCGGCGCAGCACCATCTGGGCAAGCCTGCCGAGTCGCGGCCGTTCATCCTGGCCAATGCCGGCGAAGACGAACTGGCGCGGCATTTCTATTGGCAGGCGGCCGGCGCCGCCGCGCTCTGCCTGGTTGGCGCTTTGGCGACGGCCTGGTTGCTTGGGGTGAGGGTGCTCTAGCAGGCCTGCACCTGCCGCGGACCGCTACGCTGGGCCAAGGCGGATCGTCGCTCGGCCCAGCCTAGAGCCCGTGTCTACAGGGTGGCCGGGGTGGTGACGGCCTGGTTGAGGCGCCGGGACTGCTTGAGAAAGAGCAGCAGTTCGCGGGCCGGCAGCGGTTTGCTGTAGAAGTAGCCCTGACCTTCGTTGCAGCCCTGGGCAATGATATAGGTCTCTTGCTCGAGCGTTTCCACGCCCTCGGCGATCACCTGCATGCCCAGGCTCTTGCCGAGCTGGATGATGGCCCGCACGATGGTGGCGTCGTCTTCGTCGTCGAGCAGGTCCTGGACGAAGCTCTTGTCGATCTTGATCTTGTCCAGCGGCAGGCTTTTCAGGTAACTCAGCGAGGAGTAGCCGGTGCCGAAGTCGTCAATCGCGATCAGGGCACCGGAGCGGCGCAGGCTCAGCAGGTGCTGGGCGGCGGTGGTGATGTCTTCCATCAGGCCGGTTTCGGTGACTTCCAGTTCCAGGCTGCGCGGTGGCAGGCGATAGACTTGCATCAGGTTGTTGACCACCCGCGGCAGTTCGGCGTGATGCAACTGCACGGTGGACAGGTTGATCGCCATGCGCAGCTCGCTGAAGCCCTGATCGTGCCATTCGCGCAGTTGCCGGCAGGCCTGGTCGAGAACCCATTCGCCGATTGCGATGATGGTGCCATTCTGCTCGGCCAGCGGGATGAACAGGTCCGGTGGCACCAGGCCGTGCTGCGGATGTTGCCAGCGCAGCAGCGCCTCGACCCCGACTATGCGGTGATCGCGGTAGTCCACCTGGGGTTGATACACCATGAACAGTTGGTTGAGGGCCAGGGCTTCGCGCAGGTCCTTCTCCAGCTCGCGGCGGCGGCGCATTTCGCTGTCGACGCTGGCAATATAAAACTGGTAGCGATTGCGTGAGCGGCTCTTGGCCAGGGTCATGGTCTGTTCGGCTTTCTGCAGCAGCTTCTCGGTGCTGTCGCCGTCTTCCGGGAACAGGGTGATGCCGATGGTGGCGCGCAGGCGCACTTCCTGCTGGTCGAGCATGAAAGGACGCTCCAGGTCGTCGAGGATGCTTTGCGCCAGCTCGGCGGCCTCATAGGGCTGCTCGATGTCGGCTTGCACCAGGGCGAACTGGTCACCACCCAGGCGGGCCAGGGCGCCGAGGCGACCGCTGTGGCTGCGCAGGCGGTCGGACAGCGCCAGAAGTAACTGGTCGCCGGTCTGGTAGCTGAACTGTTCGTTGATGCCCTTGAAATCGTCCAGGCCGACGCAGAGTATGGCAACCCGGCGCTGCAGGCGGCCGGCATCATGGAGGATCTGGTCGAGTTGCTGTTGCAGTTGCTGGCGGTTCGGCAGGCCAGTGAGGAAGTCGTACTGGGCCATGCGCAGCAGGCTGTTTTCCGCTTCGCGGCGCAGGTGAGTGTTGCGCTCGATGGATGAGAGCAACTGATTGGCCGTGTTGATCCACAGGCCCAGTTCGTTTTTCTCGTTGCCGGCAAGCATCGGCAGCTTGTGTGCGCTGGGTCGATCCGGGTTGATCTGGCTGAGGTGCTCGATGATTTTCGACAGGGGTTTGGTCAACAGCCAGTGGTAGACCAGGTACAGCACCAGGCCCATGGCCAGCGCGCGGAGCACCCCGGCAATGAAGATGACCACCGAGCTGGTGATGAAACTCTCGCCGTAGCGCGCGGTGTCGAGGGTAATGCTGAGGTCGCCGTAATACTCGCTGTAGGGGCCGCGGCCCACCAGCTTGGTGGTGAAGTTCTGTTCCTGGCCGAGGATCGGGTCGGTCAGCCAGCGGGTGGGCAGTGGCGTCAGGTCGCGGGATTTTTCCGCAAGCATTGGTTCGTTGGGATGGCCGATGGACGCCAGCCGGACCGACTCATGCTGGAACAGGCCTTCGATGACCTGCATGCCCATTTCGCGATCCAGGCTGTAAACCGCCTGGGTCGAGGGGTCGCGAAACATGCCGAGAATGCGCTGGGCATCGTTGGTCACCGCCTGACGGGTCTTGTACGCATCGAAGACAATCTGCGCGCAGCTCAATACTACCCCAACGGCAAGCGCCGAAAGCAGCACTACACGTAGCAGCTTCAGAGACAGGCTGTGCTTGAGTTCCAGCTTCAAATGGCGGTTCCTTGTTCGATGCCAGAGGCGTCAGACCGCTGTGAGTATTAGCAAACTAGCGGTTGCCGTCAAAGGGCCATTACATCAATACCCAGCAGTTTATCGGGTGAACCGCGCTGGCACGGTTGCGCCATAGTGTTTGCAGTCTCTCCAGTATGTCGGTGCGCAGGGCAGAATACTTGAGCGGTATCTGCTGATTTGTTGCACAGACCACTGCTCCGCATGTCGAGTCCGGCTTGGATCCTGCTCTTGTAGTAAGGGCGAGGTGCGGGCGGCACGGCCATCGGCTCTCGCGGGGGGGCACCCTGGAAAGTAAAAGCCCGGCGCGAAGCCGGGCTTTTTTGCTACTGGCGTGGACCCTGAGGACCAGCCAATGGCAGGTCTCAGGCGGCGTAGTTGTTGGCTACGAAGTCCCAGTTGACCAGGTTCCAGAACGCTTCGACATACTTCGGCCGCATGTTGCGGTAGTCGATGTAGTAGGCGTGTTCCCAAACGTCGCAGGTCAGCAGCGGGGTGTCGCCGCTGGTCAGCGGGTTGCCGGCGCCGATGGTGCTGGCCAGGGCCAGGGAACCGTCGGCTTTCTTCACCAGCCAGCCCCAGCCGGAACCGAAGGTGCCGATGGATACTTTGCTGAACTCTTCTTTGAACTTGTCGAAGGAACCGAAGGCCGCGTTGATTGCGTCGGCCAGGGCGCCGGTCGGTTGACCGCCACCGTTGGGCTTCATGCAGTTCCAGTAGAACGTGTGGTTCCAGACTTGAGCGGCGTTGTTGAAGATGCCGCCCGAAGAGGTCTTGACGATCTCTTCCAGGGTTTTGCCTTCGAACTCGGTGCCAGGCACCAGGTTGTTCAGGTTCACGACATAGGTGTTGTGGTGCTTGTCGTGGTGGTATTCCAGGGTTTCCTGGGAAATATGCGGCTGCAGAGCGTCATGTGCGTACGGCAGTGGCGGCAATTCGAAAGCCATGGTTGATCTCCTCATCAGGTCAGGTCAGGTGCGGTGTTCGCGAGGCCGATCACGGGCGGCCATATTGCGGCGGGTGTTATCTCTTTGCGCCGCGAACCCAGAATCATAGCACTGGGTCCGCGGCTTAACCACGCGGGAACTGTGTGGGAAACCCGTCTGGAACAGCTCGCCCGGGCTTGTCGGACACCTGACTCAGGCAGTGGCGGGAGCGGCCAGCAACTGCCAGGCGATGGCAAACATCATCAAGGCTACGGCCAGATCGATCAGGCGCCAGGTTAGCGGTCGTGCCAGTTGCGGGGCCAGCCAGGCGGCGCCGAGCGCAAGGCTGAGGAACCAGATCAGCGAGGCACTGGCAGCGCCCATGGCGTAGGCCCCGGGCACAGGTTGCTGGGCGCCGAGCGAGCCGATCAACAGCACGGTGTCGAGATACACATGGGGGTTGAGCAGGGTCACCGCCAGTGTCGCCAGCAGCACGGTGCGCAGCGAACTGGGGGTGGCCTCTGCCGCTTGCTCGAGCCCCTGCGGCCGGCAAGCGCGCAGCAGGGCCTGAGCGCCATACCAGAGCAGGAAGGCTGCGCCGCCCCAGCGGGCAACAGCCAGCAGCAGTGGGTTCTGCGCCAGCAGCGCAGCCAGGCCGAATACGCCGGCGGTCACCAGCAGGGCATCGCAGGCCACGCAGAGCAAGGCCACCGGCAGGTGATGTTCGCGGCGCAGGCTTTGCGCCAGGACGAAGGCATTTTGCGCGCCGAGGGCGATGATCAGGCCGGCGGCGACCAACAAGCCATTGCTGTAGCTCTGCCACATGGCGCTCACTCCCCTTGTTCGGCCAACTGGCGCAGCCGTGCTTGGGCACGGGGGCCATCGGCGGCGGCCACGAACAGGTGATCGTGGTAATAACCGGCGATCACGTTGCAGCTGATCCCGGCCTCGGCCAGGGCGCTGGCTACCGCTGCGGTGAGGCCCACCGCGCTGAGCGCCGAATGCACCTCGAGGGTCAGCCACGCGGCCACGTAGTCGAAGCTCAGGCCCAGTTGCTCGGCCTGCTGGCGCGGCAGGATCACGGTCAGCCCCTCGCGTTCGTGGAAGCTGCCGAGCGGCTGAAGCCCCTGCAGCTGGGTGCGATCCTGCAGGCAGCAGAACACGTAGTCGCCGGCATTCAGCACCGGTTGCATGCTGCGTAGCAGGGTAGGGAGCGCGGTCTCGCCGGTCATGGTGAAGTCTCTGGTCAGTGGTTTGGGTGTGGCCAGTCTGTGGGGTTCGCCTGTATAAGAAAAAGCAATATTGCTAATCGCACATTAGGAGAACTGATTTGTTCGACTACAAGCTGCTGGCGGCCCTGGCGGCGGTGGTGGAGCAGGCCGGCTTCGAGCGCGCCGCCCAGGTGCTCGGCCTGTCCCAGTCGGCGGTGTCGCAGCGGATCAAGCTGCTCGAGGCACGGGTCGGCCAGCCGGTGCTGGTGCGCGCGACCCCGCCGACGGCGACCGAGATCGGTCGCCGGCTGCTCAACCACGTGCAGCAGGTGCGCCTGCTCGAGCGCGACCTGCAGGAGCAGGTGCCGGCGTTGGACGAAGGCGGCTTGCCCGAGCGCCTGCGCCTCGCCCTCAATGCCGACAGCCTGGCGACTTGGTGGGCGCCGGCGCTGGGCGAGTTCTGCGCCGAGCAGCGGGTCCTGCTGGACCTGGTGGTGGAGGATCAGGAGGTCGGTCTCAAGCGCATGCGCGCCGGCGAGGTGGCCGGTTGCGTCTGCGCCGCCGAACGTCCGTTGGCCGGCGCCCGCTCGCTGGCGCTGGGCGCCATGCGCTATCGGGCGCTGGCCAGTCCGGCCTTCATCGCCCGGCACTTCCCGGACGGCGTGATGGCCGCGCAGCTGGCGCGGGTGCCGGCGATCGTGTTCGGCCCGGATGACCAGTTGCAGCATCGCTACCTGGCCGGGTTGGGCGTGGCGGGTGGCTTCGCCCATCACCTGTGCCCGTCCTCCGAGGGCTTCGTGCGCTTGATCAGTGCCGGTCTGGGCTGGGGGCTGGTGCCCGAGCTGCAGGTCGAGCCGGCGCTGGCCAGCGGTGCCCTGCAGGAAATCCTCCCGGGACGGCCGCTGGACGTGCCGCTGTACTGGCACCACTGGCGCAACGGCGGCGAACTGATGGCGACGCTGACCCACCACCTGCGGCAGGCGACGAAGGCCTGGCTGGTGACGCCCGCGGTTTAGAGCTGGAAGTGCGCCACCAGTTGCTGCTGGCTGCCGGCGACTTTCTCCAGGTGCTCGCCGCAGTCGCGGGTATGGGCTGCGGTCTGGCGGTTTTCCCCGGTCATCTGGTGCAGGCGATGCATGTGCTGATTGACCTCCTGGGTGGTCGCCGCCTGCTGCTCGGCGGCCGCGGCGATCTGAAAGGCCAGGGCATGCACGCCCTGCAGCGAGTCGTCGAGGTGAGCGAGCGAGCCGAGCACGGCCTGGGTCTGCTCCTCCAGGGCGCGGGCCTGGGTGGTCGAGTCCTGCATGCAGCCCTGCGCCTCGTTGGACGAGGCACCGATGCTGGCGATGGTCTGCTCGATTTCTTCGGTGGCGGTACGGGTGCGCAGGGCCAGGCTGCGCACCTCGTCGGCGACCACGGCAAAGCCGCGACCCTGTTCGCCGGCACGGGCTGCCTCGATGGCGGCATTGAGGGCGAGCAGGTTGGTCTGCTCGGCGATGCCGCGAATCACCGCCAGCACCGAACCGACCTGCTGGCTGCTGGCGGCCAGGGTGTGCACCACGCCGTCGGCCTGGCGCAGGCCGGCGAGCAGCTGGTCCTGACGGCCGATCATGCGCTGCAGGGTGACCTGCATGGCGGTGAAGGCCTCGCGCGCCGCGGCGCTGCCATCGGCGCTCTGGCTGGCATTGGCGGCGATCTCCTGCACGGTGGCGGCCATCTGGTCGACCGCACTGACCACCATCTCCAGCGCTTCCTGCTGCTGGTCGAGGCGGCTGCTGGTCTGGCCGGCGGCGCCGAGGATATCGCCACTGGCATCGCCGACCGCCTGGCTGGCGTGGCGCAGCTGTTCGATCACCGTGCGCCAGGCCCCGGCCATTTCATGCAGGGCCTGCATCAGGCCACTGTGACCGGGCGCCTGCGCGGGCAGGCGCAGCTCGCCCGCGGCCAGACGGCGGGCCAGGGCCGCCATGCTGCTCGGCTCGCCGCCCAGGGGGCGCATCACGCTCCGGCTGACCAGCCAGGTCGCCAGGGCTACCGCGCCAATGGTCAGCAGACCGAGCACCAGCATCTGCCACATCAGTTGGCGCACCGCGGCAAAAGCCTGTGACTGGTCCATCTCGGCGATCAATGCCCAGTGCTGGTCGCCAAATTCGAGCGGTACGAACGCCTTGAAGGCCGCCTGGCCATTTAGGCCTGGTTCGGCCAGGCGCCCCTGCTGGCCCTGCAGGGCCTGGGTGATTGCCGTGCCGGCGAGCGCCGTGCCCGGCTGCTCGTCGCGGCTGACCCGTTGTTCGGCGAAGCGTGCCGAGTCGGAGCGCAGCAGGCCGTCGGCCCCGACCAGGTAGGTCTCTCCGGCTTCGCCGAGGCCCTGGCGGGTCTGCATCACCTGATTGAGCGGGGCGATTGGCAGCTCCAGCATCAGCAGGGCCAGTAGCTCACCGTCGGCGATGATCGGCGCGGCCAGGAACTGGCTGGGTTCGCCGCTCTGCGGGTTGATCACCAGGTCGCCGATCTGTATCTGCTGACTGCTCAGGGCGGCCTTGGCCAGCCGGGCCATGGGCAGGTCGCGCCATGCGCCGTCGTTGAGGTTCTGCTGATAGTCGGTGCCGCGCTGCACGCTGAAGATCACGCCGGCGTCGCTGTCGATCAGCTTCAGCTCACTGAAACCGAAGGTCTTGATGAAGTTCTCGAAGATCGGCCGGTCGTAGTTGGCCGCGCTGACCAGTGCCGCATCGTTCAGGCCTTGATAACTGGTGGCCAGGTTGCTGGCCAGGGTGCTGAGCTGGTTGTGCCGTGACTGCCAGTTGTCCAGCAATTGCCGCTGTTTGATATTCGCGACAGCCTCCAGGGCGTTGAGGGTCTGTTCCTGCAGCGCCTGGCTGGCCTGGTGGTAGGCGGTAAAAGCCATGGCGAGCACCGGGATCAGGCCAATTGCCAGGTAGCTGAGGGCGAGTCTGAGGCGTAATGGCATGTCGGGGGCTCCGCGGGTAGAAGGGTTACACAGTGAAAGGGCTGTTGAATATTCTGCAAGATTCGTGCGAATTACTTGACGGGTGTAAGAAATAAGCAGCGGCACACTCGTGCAGCCGCCATCCTGCCTGGCTGCGCAGGGGCGAGAGGCGCACCGCGTCGACGGAACAGAAGGGCGGGGGGGGGGTGGCTCAGGGCGGGGTGCACGCGCTTTGCACCGATGCGGTGCTTGACGCTGGCGGACGGCGGATTGCGCTCCGGCTGGGCGCAATCCACCCAGCCGGGCATTCAGGCAATGATGATCTTGCCTGAGCCGGGCAGTTGCTCCACGCAGCGTTCGCCGAACAATCGGGAGGGGGTGAAGTAGCCGCCGGGGCCGCTGTAGGCCAGGAGGTGACCGACTGCCAGTAGCGCGCCATGCACGGTCACCTGATAGCCGTTGGCCGTTTCCAGGTGGGCGGTTTTCATCTGGCCGGCGGCGTTGCGTACTTCGCCCCACAGCCAGGTGCGCTGCTGTTCGCGGCTGGCCTGATCGGGGCCCGAAACGCGCCTGTCGACCAGGCGCTTGAGCCAGTGCTGGACGCCATCCAGGCCGAGCAGTGGGCGCAGCGGGTCGACCAGGCGCATGCCGATGGCCAGGGCGGTCGGGGCAGACAGATAGACCTCGATGTTGTCGATGCCGGTCGAATAATAGGCCGTCGCCACGTCGCCCCAGGGAATGCTGACTGCGGATTTTTCGCCGCGGCCGAAGTCGATCTGGCGGCGCCTATAGCCCAGCGGCACATCGGTGATGATGCCCGCGCGGCGTACCTTGCCGCCCAACTTGAAGCCTTCCACCAGGGTCTTGGCAGTGCCCGGCGATAGCCCGCTGGCCGTGTCGAAACCCAGTGCCAGGTGGCTGGCATCGGGCAGCGCCTGGTGCAGGCAGGCCGCCAGGCAATCACTGGGGATGACGTCGAAGCCAACGCCGGGGCAGACCACCAGGCCGGCCTCCCGGGCTTGCCGGTCACGGCCGTGAGCCGCTTCGAACACGCCGATCTCGCCGGTGATATCGACATAATGGGTCGCGCTGGCCAGGCAGGCATCGAGCATCGGCGCGCTGGTGGCGGAAAAAGGGCCGGCGCAGTGGACGACCAGCGCTACATCGGCCAGTGCCTCGCGCGCACGCTCGGGCTGGGCAATGTCGAAAATCCGGCATTCCAGGCCGAGCAGGCTGCCCAGGGCATGCACCGCCGCCGGGTTGCGACCGGCCAGAATAGGCGTCAGGCCCTGGCGCTGCGCTTCGGCGGCCAGCAGGTGGCCGGTGTAACCGTTGGCGCCGTAGATCATCCAGTTGCTCGTGGTCATGCCTGACTCCTGTGGGGGGGATGCGCTGAATAACAGCGTAGTAGCTATATGCCGGCTGTCGTGTATCCCGGTGGCGGCCGCCTGGTTCGCTCGGTCGCTGTTCTGGCGAGTTGCGACACGGCGGGCCGGCGTCGGCACTGCTAGAGTGCGCAGACGGTCAAGTACGGCGGGGAGTGGCGATGAAGATTCTGGTTACCGGTGCGAGTGGCTTTATCGGCGGTCGCTTCGCCCGCTTCGCCTTGGAACAGGGCTTGAGTGTGCGGGTCAATGGCCGCCGCGCAGAAGGGGTGGCGCACCTGGTCGAACGCGGCGCCGAGTTCATCCAGGGCGACTTGTCCGACCCCGAACTGGTGCAGCGGCTCTGCCAGGACGCCGAGGCGGTGGTGCACTGCGCCGGTGCCGTCGGCGTGTGGGGCAGCTATCAGCACTTCTATCAGGCCAATGTGGTGGTGACCGAGAACGTGATTGACGGCTGTTTGAAGCAGCGCGTGCGGCGCTTGGTGCACCTGTCCTCGCCGTCGATCTATTTCGATGGCCAGTCGCACGTGGCGATCAAGGAAGAGCAGGTGCCCACCCAGTTCTTCGATCATTACGGCAAGACCAAGTACCTGGCCGAACAGCAGGTATTTGGCGCCCAGGCGTTCGGTCTCGAGGTTCTGGCCTTGCGCCCGCGCTCGGTCACGGGGGCCGGCGATACCAGTCTCTTTCCCAGGTTGATCAATATGCAGCGCAAGGGGCGCCTGTCGATCATCGGCGACGGCCTGAACCGGGTCGACTTCACCAGCATGCAGAATCTCAACGATGCCTTGTTCAGCTGCCTGCTGGCTGCCGGACCGGCGCTGGGCAAAGCCTACAACATCAGCAACGGCGCCCCGGTCCCTTTGTGGGATGCGGTCAATTATGTGTTGCGCCAACTCGAGCTGCCGCCGGTGACCCGGCATCTGCCCTACGCCCTGGCTTATGGCGCCGCGGCGCTCAACGAAGGGCTGTGCACGCTGCTGCCAGGTCGCCCCGAGCCCACCCTGTTTCGCCTGGGGGTGGCGCTGATGGCCAAGGATTTCTCACTGGATATCAGTCGTGCCCGCGAATACCTGGACTATGAGCCGCAGGTCAGCCTGTGGACGGCGCTGGATGAGTTCTGCCTGTGGTGGAGGGCCCAGCATCCCGGCTGAAAACGCTCAGCCCAGGCTGAAGGCTCAGGCGTAGACCCGCTGGCCGCGGTACATGCGCAGCGAACCGCTCGGCGGTTTGGCCTGTGGGTCTTCAATCAGCCGTGGATGGCCAGCCTGCAGGCGGGGCGTCGAGCCCTCGGCCGTAGGGGCAAACGGTCGGTCACTGTACTGGGCGAGGAGCTGACCGAGCTGGCGCGTCTCTGCGCTGGTCGATGTCAGGCAGGCGCTGAGCATGCTGCTGATCGCATCCGGCTGGCTCATGCGGATATCCACTGCCAGTTCCTCGCGCAGCCTGCGGCGCAAACGCTTCATGCAATCCAACACTTCTCTGTTCAGTTCCATATGCCTTCCCCCTGTGCTTGGAGTGGGCTGGGTGTCACTCATCCTGAAGGACACGAAGCTCGTTGTGTCAGGTGCAACCGTTCGGGTCGCCGCCGCCATCGCCACCACCCCGACCCCGGGTGCTGCGAGTAGCTCGCAGATGGTTAAGTGCAAAGCGCATACCAGTTCACATTATGTGGAACTGCGCGCCCTGCAGCCGGTCTCTGAGGCAGTGCCGCGCTCTGCGTCGGTGCGAGTTGCACTGGCTTGGCGCGCCGCTGAAGCGTCGCGCGCTAACCGGTATACTGGCCGGCATTTCGTGTCCTTAGCGTTTTCTAAAGGTTTACTCATGCGTAACGATGCCCACGACGAACTCGATCATGTGCCCAGCCTGACCACCGACCAGCGTGATCGTGATTATTTGGAAACGGGTCACCAGGAGTCCGCCTTGCGCATGCCAGCGCGCGCCGCTGCACCCAAGGCGGCCGGCACCGGCGCGCTGTGGGCGTTGGTCGGCGCCCTGACGATCGCCCTCGGTGGGCTGGGCTGGTGGAGTTTCCAGCAGATCAGCCTGATGGAGCAGCAATTGGTGGCCACCCAGGAAAGCTTCGCGCGGATCAGCGAGGAAGCTGCCGGGCGTATCCAGGACATCAACGGCAAGGTGGTGGCGACCGAGTCCACGGTCACCAGCGGCAGTGAAGCGCTCAAGCTGCAAGTCAAACAGCTGGAAAGCAAGCTGGCCGAACTGAACAAGCAGCAGCAGGGCGTGGCCGGTCAGCAGAGTGGCCAGGACAAGCGCATCGAGCAGTTGGCCGCCGAGTTGAAGACTCAGCAGGGCGCGACCAGCCAGTTCGATGGCAGCCTGAAGAGCCTGAGTAGCGAGCAGGCCGCGCTGAAAAAAGCTCAGGCGTCGTTGCAAACCGAGCAGGCGGCCCTGAAAACCGCGCAAGCCGGGTCGGCCAAGCTCGACGGTCAACTGCAAGGCCTGAGTGACGAGGTCGCGGCGCTGAAAAAGATCGGCAATCCGAATCAGGCCATCGGCCGTCTGGAGCAGGATCTGCTGGTGTTGCGCAGCGAACTGGACAACCGTCCTGCGGCGAAAAGCAACACCGCCGAGTTCGATGCCTTCCGGGCGCAGATGACCCGCAACATCAGCACCCTGCAGAACCAGATCCAGAACCTGCAGCAGCAAATCGACGCGCGCTGACCGGCACGCTCAATACCGCCCATGCGCCCACACCAACCATGCTCGCCGGTCGGTTCGGGCGTTCAGGGCGCCTGACGCATGCGCCGGCGGAATGCCCCCGGGGTTTCGCCGCAGAGTTGCTTGAAGCGTTTGGCGAAGCTCGCCCGATCGGCATAACCGACCTGTTCGGCCACCTGCTCCAGCGAGCGCGCGGGCTGGCGCAGGGCGTTCTGTGCGGCGCCGATGCGCAGGCGCTGCAGGTAGTCGTTGGGCGTCAGTCCGGTACTCGTCTTGAACCGGCGCAACAAGGTGCGCGGCGAGCAATTGGCCCGTTCAGCCAGGCGTTTGAGGTCGATCGGCTCGGCGTGATGACGCTGCATCCAGTCCAGTAGCGGGGCCAGTGGGCTATCGGCGCCGCTGCTGGCCGGCAGCAGCGGGGCAAACCGCGACTGCTGGCCGCGCTGGGTGTCGAACACCAGCGCGTTGGCGACTTGTTGCGCGAGCCACTCACCGGCATACCGGGTGATCAGGTACAGGCACAGGTCCAGTCCGGCATGGGCGCCGCCTGAGCTGTGCAGGTTACCGTCGTGGCAGAGCAGTGCGTCGATTTCCAGGTGTACCAGCGGGAAGCGCTGGCGGAACTGGCTGGCCAATGCCCAGTGGGTGGTGGCCCGACGGCCATCGAGCAGGCCGGCGGCGCCGAGCAGGAAGGCGCTGCTGCACAGGCTGGCGATTGCCTGGCTGCTCGGGCGTTGCGCCAGCCAGGGCAGCAAGGCGGCATTGGCGGCAAGACTCAGGTCGATGGCGCTGCCGGTGGCTGGCAGCATCAGCAGATCGGCCCGTTCGGCCAGCGCCAAGCCGCCGTCGACCTGGATCCGCGCGAAGTCGAGGTCGACCGGCTGGGCATCCAGGCTGAAGCGCTGCAGCTTGAACAGGGGCGCCTCGGCCAGGCGGTTGGCCAGGGCGAAGGCATCACAGGCCATGCTCAGGCTGGAGCAGACGGTTTGCGGACAGACATAGAGTGCGAGGGTGAGCATGGCGAGTGACTCATTGCTGGTTTGTGGCGATTATTGACACAAGGTTGGCGTGCGCGCCAATCGCCAGCGGCCCCTTCGCCGGCAATACTGAGGGCACCCTTACCCTTGGAGCCGTTCCCATGACTCACCCCAACGCCGAACTCATCAGCCGTTTCTACCAGGCTTTCCAGCGGCGTGACGCCGAGACCATGGCGACGTGCTATGCCGAGGATGTGCACTTCAGCGACCCGGTGTTCGAGGATTTGCGTGGCAGCGAAGCGGCGGATATGTGGCGAATGTTGACGGCGCGGGCGCAAAATTTCTCGCTGACCTTCGACAATGTCCAGGCCGACGAGCGGCAGGGCAGCGCGCAGTGGGTGGCGACCTATCTGTTCAGCCAGACCGGCAATACGGTGGTCAACCGGATCGAGGCCCATTTCGTCTTTCGTGACGGCAAGATCGTCGAGCACCACGACCATTTCGACCTGTGGCGGTGGGCGCGTCAGGCCTTGGGTATGAAGGGGCTGTTGCTGGGCTGGGCGCCGCCGGTGCAGCACGCCATTCGTCGTCAGGCGGCCAAGGGCCTGGCGCAGTTCAGGGCCTCTCGCTAAGCCTTGATGCAGGGCTTTTAGCCGCAATAGCGAAGCTAATGGTAGGCTTTCCGGTCTGAGCCATCAGCGACGTCAGGCGCAAGTTGTAAACCTGGACGATTCGTTGCATCACAGACCGTTGCTGAACGCGCACTCACCGAGTGCCGTGGTTCTCCAGCCGCCAGACAAGAGCCCGCGCGCCAGGAAGCCTGATCATGAGTGTAATAGTGCTGTGCGCAAGCAAAGCCAAGGCTTGGACGGCGCATGCCGTCACCTCCAGTGGGGTGATTCTGGCCTTGCTGGCCTTGCTGGCTTTACTTGAGGGGCGGCCGCAGGCCTGTCTGCTCTGGCTGGGATTGGCCTTGCTGGTCGATGGTCTGGACGGCACCCTGGCCCGCAAATTCGACGTCAAGGGGGTATTGCCGCACTTCGATGGGGCGACCCTGGACCTGGTGATCGACTACCTCACCTATGTGTTCATCCCGGCGATCTTCGTCTACCGCTTCATCCCCCTGCCCGAATACACCCTGCTGCCTGCGCTCGGACTGATCCTGCTGTCGTCGCTGTTCTGCTTCTGCAACCTCGGCATGAAGAGCCAGGACAACTACTTCGTCGGCTTCCCGGCGGCCTGGAACGTGGTGGTCGTCTACCTCTACCTGCTGGACTTCGACCCCTGGCTAAGCCTCGCCACCATCGTGCTGTTGGCGGGCCTGACCCTGACCACGATGAAATTTCTCCACCCGTTTCGGGTCAAGCAGTTCATGCCACTGAACATCGCCATGACCCTGGTGTGGATGTCGGCCTGTGCCTGGCTGATTGTGCAGTACCCCCTCAACCAGACCTGGCTGCTGGCGGTCTGGGGGCTGGCCTCGGTCTATTTCGTCGCGATCTGCCTGTGGCGTACGGCCCGTGAATGGTTCGCCTGACCCGGTTCGCGGACGGTGCCGGCGATGACTGAGGCCACCGAGAAAACCTGGTTCGTCTACCTGGTGCGGACGCAGAACGGTGCGCTGTATTGCGGCATCAGCGACAACCCGCAGCGGCGTTTCGCCCAGCATCAGAGTGGCAAAGGCGCCCGTTTCTTCCATTCCAGCCCGGCGCTGGCACTGGTCTATATCGAAGCCTGCGCAGGCAAGGGCGATGCCTTGCGCCGGGAGCGAGCGATCAAGCGCCTGGGCAAACCGGCCAAGGAAGTGCTGGTGGCCGCTGGCAGTCTTATCGCTGCGGCTGATAGCACGCTATCACCCTGAGTGGGTAGGCCGTAGTGGTGTGCGCAGGTAAGCTGGCGGCTTATGAATAGTTGCGGAGCCTGTCATGCACGAGTTGATCCTGCACCATTACCCCACCTCGCCGTTTGCCGAGATGACGCGCCTGATGCTGGGCTTCAAGCAATTGTCCTGGCGCTCGGTGATGATCCCCGCGGTGATGCCCAAGCCGGATCTGACCGCCTTGACCGGCGGCTACCGCAAGACGCCGGTGTTGCAGGTCGGCGCCGACATCTATTGCGATACCGCGCTGATCGCCCGGCGTCTGGAGGCGGAAAAAGCCACGCCGGCGTTGTTCCCCGAAGGCCAGGAATTCAATGTCGCCAGCTTCGCCCACTGGGCCAGCGCGCTGGTGTTCCAGCATGCGGTGAGTCTGGTGTTCCAGCCTGAGTCCATCGCTGCGCGCTTCGGTAGCCTGCCGCCGGAATTCCTCAAGACCTTTATCGCCGACCGTACCGCGCTGTTCAGTGGCGGTAATGCCAGCCGCGTGCCGTTGGAACAGGCCAGGCATCAATGGCCGGTGCTGATGAGCCGGTTGCAGCAGCAACTCGAGCGTGAGCAGGGCGACTTCCTGTTCGGCGAACCGTCGCTGGCCGACTTCGCCATGGCCCATCCGCTGTGGTTCCTGCGTGGCACTCCGGTCACCGCACCGCTGGTTGACGAGTATCCGGCCGTGGCGGCCTGGCTCGGCCGGGTGTTGGGCTTCGGTCATGGTGCGCACAGCGAGATGAGCGGTGAAGAAGCCGTGGCGATCGCGCGTGAGGCCACCCCGGCAGCCCTTCCCGGCGAGGCATTGACTGACCCGAATGGTTTCACGCTCGGCCAGCAAGTGGCCATTGCGGCCATTGATTACGGCGTCGATCCGGTCGAGGGCGAGTTGTTGTTCAGTGGCAGCGAAGAGCTGATCCTGCGTCGCGAAGATCCGCGTGCCGGGCTTGTGCATGTGCATTTTCCGCGCATGGGCTTTCGCATCGAGGCGCGCTGAGGCACACCTAGCAGCCTGTCGGACTTGACCGTCCGTAGCGAGGGAAAGTTCGGTTTGAAGCAGTTCTTGCGCGCTTTTGAGGCGAATAGTCGCTCTATTTAACGAGAAAGCGCGCAAGAAATGATCAAATCCGGCTTTTCCGCAGTAGGACAGTGTTAAGTCCGACAGGCTGCTAGGGCCTGCGACAGCTGTCGCAGGCTTGGAGGGCCGCCTGGCGCAGGTGCGGTAACTGCAAGGCCAGTAGCTGGAAGTAGGTCAGGCGTTCGTAGCACAGCACCAGTTCGCCGCCGGTGCGGCTGTACCAGGCGTCGGGTGCGCCGCAGCTGACCAGGCGCAGTACCAGGTCACGGGGCAGGCGGTACGTCTCGCTGGCGCGGGCGGCAATGGCCTCCACTTCGCCAGCGCGGCGGATCTGTTCGAGCAGGCGCCGACTCTCTTCCGGGCGCAGGTTCGGCGGCTCGTAGATTACCCGGATACGATGGTCGATCGACTCGCCGGGGCGGCGGCCGTGTAGTTGCTCGACCCAGGCCAGCGCCTGGCGCACCTGGGCGTACTCCTGGTCGCAGTAGAGGGCGCGCTCCACCGGCAAGCCGGTGAGCTTGGGCACCCATTCCAGCCGATCCGGATCGCTGCCGTAGATCAGGCAGGCCAGGTTGTAGAACCGCTGGGCGTCGAGGCTGTGGCTGGCCCAGGCATACACTTGCTCATCCCTCGATTTCGCGCGATGCCATTCCAGCCGCCAGTAATCGGCGATGTCCAGCAGTTTGGCGTAGAAATCGGGGTCGCGCTGACGCCCGATGGAGAGGAACAGGCTGATGAAACCGAGTTGATCGGCGGCATCCTCCTCGCGGCCGAGCAGCGGAAGGTTCAGCTCGGCGATCAGCAGGTGACCCATTTCGTGCGCCAGGGTGAAGCCGGTGTTGACGGCGACGAAGCGCGCGCTGTCGCTGCGCAGGGCTTCCGGTGGCGGTTCTTCGCTGGCCCTGCTCGCCGCGCCGTTCAGCAGCAGTGCCAGGCATAGCGTGGCGTACACCAACAGGCGGCAACACTGGGTCGCAGGACCTGGTTGGCTGCAGGACGGCTTCATCCCCGACTCCTCGCGTCAGACGCTGGAACCTCTTTATCTGACTCTAGCAGCCCGTGGTGCTTGGGGTGGCCTACGCGGGCGCGGCTGCAGCCGCTCAGCGCTTGCTTGCGGCTCGCGCTGAACACCGCCTCAGGGCGCGCCTCAGCGGTTACCCCGGGCGAGCAACGGGAAGGGCCGCTAGTCCGCGCCCTGCAGATCGTCCAGCGTGAACGGCGGCGGGCGATCCGGCCACTCGAGGTGCAGCCGTTCGAATTCGCGGGCCAGCAGGCTGGCCAGCAACCAGTCGCGCAGCCAGCGATGTTCGGCCGGCAGCACATACCAGGGCGCCGACTGGCTGTGGCTGGCCGCCAGCAGTTCGCTCCAGTGTTGCTGGCGCACCTCGTAGCTGCGGTAGGCCAGCAGGTCACTGGCGCGCAGTTTCCAGCGCTTGTCCGGGCGCTGCAGGCGTTGCAGCAGGCGGGCTTTCTGTTCGTCCCGGGAGATCTGCAGGTAGCACTTGAGCGGATGCAGGCGCTGCGCCGGCAGGCCCGCTTCCAGGGCCAGCACGCGCTGCAGCCGAGCGGGCAGTTCGGTGGCGCCGATCAGGCCGTCGAACAGGTCGCTGGCCAGGCCTTCGTAGTAACTGCGGTTGAACACCCCGAGCAGTCCGGGGTCGGGCAGCCGGCGCCGATAGCGCCAGAGGAAATCATGCCGTCGCTCGCCGGCATCCGGTTGCTTGAAACTGTGCAGGCGCAGGCCTTGCGGGTCGATGCTATTGAGCACGCGGCGGATCACGCCGTCCTTGCCGGCGCAGTCCGGGCCTTGCAGCACCAGCAGCAGGGCGTCCTGGCCGTTGGCCCAGAGCCGGCGCTGCTGGTCGTTGAGCCAGGCGCGCAGTTCGGCCAAGGCCAGTTGCGCGGTCGTTCTCTGCAGGCCGAAATCGCGCGCCGGATCCTGGGCAAAAGGGGCCGCCGGATCGAGCAGGCAATCGTCGAGCACACTGTCGGGCAGGCGTGACATGGCACAGTGCCTCGCAGGTCATGAAACTATCGAACCCAGCAGCACGAGTACCTGCGGTTGCTTGCCGTCGGCACTCGGTCGTTCAGTCCTTGCGGCGTTTCAGCTGATCGGTCAGTTGGGTCGGCAGGTTGCGCAGGATCAGGGTGCCCTGGCTCTCGTCGTATTCGACTTTCGAGCCGAGCAGGTGGGCTTCGAAGCTGATCGACAGGCCTTCGGCGCGACCGGTGAAACGCTGGAACTGGCTGAGGGTGCGCTTGTCGGCGGGAATTTCCGGCGACAGGCCGTAGTCCTTGTTGCGGATATGCTCGTAGAAGGCGCGCGGGCGCTCCTCGTCGATCAGCCCGGAGAGTTCCTGCAGGCCCATGGGCTCGCCGATCTTGGCCTGACTGCTGGCGTAGTCGACCAGGGTCTTGGTTTTTTCCCGCGCCGCTTCTTCTGGCAGGTCCTCGCTTTCGACGAAGTCGCTGAAGGCTTTCAGCAGGGTGCGGGTCTCGCCCGGCCCGTCGACGCCTTCCTGGCAGCCGATAAAGTCGCGGAAGTACTCCGACACCTTCTTGCCGTTCTTGCCCTTGATAAAGGAGATGTACTGCTTGGAGTTGGCGTTGTTCTGCCATTCGGAAATGTTGATCCGCGCCGCCAGGTGCAACTGGCTCAGGTCCAGGTGCTTGGCGGCGGTCACGTCCAGCGCCTCGTTGACCGCCACGCCCTCGCTGTGATGCAGCAGGGCGATCACCAGGTAGTCGGTCATGCCTTGCTGGTAGTGGGCGAACAGCACATGGCCGCCGGTGGACAGGTTGGACTCCTCCATCAGCTTCTGCAGGTGCTCGACCGCCTGGCGGCTGAACGCGGCGAAGTCCTGGCCGGCGTCGAGGTAGTGCTTCAGCCAGCCACTGAAGGGGTAGGCGCCGGATTCGCCGTGAAACAGGCCCCAGGCCTTGCCCTGCTTGGCGTTGTAGCTCTCGTTGAGGTCGGCGAGCATGTTCTCGACGGCCTGCGAGGCGCCCAGTTCGCTGTCGCGGGCGTGCAGCACGGCGGGCGTGCCATCGGGTTTCTTGTCGATCAGGTGGACGATGCAGTGGCGGATCGGCATGGACGAGCTCTCACAAATCTTCAGCGGTGAACGGGGGCGCTGACAGCGGGCGATGGCCGGTTTCGCTGCCCCGGGAATGCTGCGCAGTTTACCCGAGTGTCTTGGCTTCGGTCGCCCGTCGCTGCTGCAAGGTCTGCAATCGCTCGATCACGTAGCGCAGGTGCACATGCAGCTCGTACAGTTCGTTGGAGTAGGACAGCGGCACCTCGACCTTGGCCAGTTCGTCCTGCAGCTGTTCCAGGCGCGCGATCTCGCTGCCCAGGCGTTCCGGCAGGGTGCCGGCGTCCAGTTGCCGGTCAATCTCGCGCAGGTGCTTGTACCAGCGGTAGATGCGCGCGCGGATGCGCCAGCGATACAGCGGGCCGACGGCCTTGAGCAGCGGTACCAGCACCACGATCAGCGGGATCAGCAGGATGATGTAGCGATCGGCCAGGGACGCGATGCGAAACGGCAGGTAGCGCTGCAGCAGCGGTAGGCCGCTCTTGTAGTAGTGCTCGGCGTCGCTGGACAGCTCGAAGGTGCGTGGCACGGCACTGGGAAAGGCGCCGGCCTGATCGAGCAGGCTGCCGTCCTTCATCACCTCGCGGCTGGCCTCGAGGAACAGTGGCACCAGGCCCGGGTGGAAGTGCTGGTTGATCACCAGGGTGGCCACCGGGGACAGGGTGACGGTGGTCTGCGGCGGGCTGTTCAGCGCCAGGTTGAGCAGGCCCTCCTCGATCGTCACGCGCTTGAAGAACGGCAGGCGGGCTTCATAGGCGGCGGCGCGGCGGAAGTTGGCCAGGCGTAACGCCGGGTTGGCCGCCAGTAGTTGCACCCGGGCGTTCTCCGCCGGGCCGACGAAAAAGGCCGCGTCCAGCTCGCCGGAGTTCAGGGCGGCGGCGGCCTTGTTGCCGCCCAGATTCTGCCAGGTGGCGGGGTACTGCTGCGGGGCGATGGCGTTGGCAGCGAGGATTGCCGCGCTGGCCGCATGGGTGCCGCTGCCGATGCTGCCTAGGGCCAGGCGCAGCGGCAGCAGATCGGCGATGCGCTCGAGCGCAATATCCTTGCGGTAGAACAACCACAGTGGCTCCTGATACACCGCACCGAGGCTTTGCAGGCGGTTTTGCTCGGCGCCACTGAGCTGGCGCTCCAGGCCGCTCTGCACCAGGGCGATCTCGACCTGACTGTCCTGCGCCAGCAGCCGCTCGAGGTTGTCCCGCGAGCCGGCGCTGGGTACCAGGCTCAGCTCGAAGCCCTCCTTGGCCAGCTGCGTCTTGAGCTTCTCGGCAAATAACCGGTAATTGCCCCCCTCCGCACCGGTGGCCATGCTGGCGTGCATCGGCGGCGGCGGGGCGACGAAATAAAACACGGCGCCGACCAGCGCGGCGACCACCGGGACTATCCACAGATTGGCCAGCAGCATGATCTTCAGGTCTTTGACTACGCGGTGCATGGAGCTTCCTTCCGGCGGGTTCGCCCCAAGGATAGAAGCATCCAGGGCCTCAGGTCACCTTTGCCGCTTGCATCGGCGGGTTGCGCAGGTAATCGAGCGCCGCCAGCACGGCCAATAGCCCCAGGGCGTACCAGGCATCCATGCCCAGCATCAACAGCACCAGGGTGCAGAGCAGCGCGCTGAAGCCGGCTAGCCAGCGCCAGACGCCGCGCAGCAGTGCCCAGCCGGCGGCCATGCTCAGCAGGTAGATGACCACGAAGTTGCCGTTGGCGTAGCGGATCAGGTCGTCCACCGAGAGCTTGAACAGCCCGGCCAGGCTGGCGCACAGGGCGCAGCTCAGGACCACCAGCAGCAGGGCGCGGGCCGGCACGCCGTGGTGATTGCGTTGGGCCAGGCGGGCGGGCAGCTTGCCTTCGTCGGCCAGGCTCCAGATCAGCCGGGCGAAACCCTGGATATAGACGTTCATAGAGGCGAAACAGGCCAGGTAGCCGACCAGCGCGATCAGCCAGCGCGCCCGCTCGCCCAGCAGCAGGTCGAACAGCCGTGGCAGCGAGGCGGCGTCGCTGTGCACATTGCCGTATGCCTGAAAACTCAGCACCGCGACCGAGCAGGCCCAGTACACCAGGCCGGCAAGGAGTACGCCGAGTAGCAGGGCCAGCGGGAAGTCGCGCGTGGGGCGCTTGAATTCCTCGCCCATGTGGGTGAACGCCTCGATGCCGACGAAACACCAGAACATCACCCCCAGTGCCGCGGGGAGCAGGTGCCAGGCGCCGTCGATGGGCGGCAGCAAGGGCTGGCTGGCGTGGGGCAGGTCGCCGACCCACCAGATCAGGCCGACACTGCCGACAATGGCCACGGCGATCAGGCCCTGCACCAGCCCGGAGGCCTTGGCCGGCCGCTGGCCAAGCAGCAGGATGGCGCCGAGGGTGGCGAGCTGGATGGCCAGCGCCTGGCCGCGACTCAAGTCGACCACCGCCTGCCAGAAGCCGCTGGCGATATTCAGTGCCGCCGGCAAGCCGACCGGCAGCACGGCGAGGAACAGCCAGGCGCTGAGGCGCTCCATGCGCGGGCCGAAGGCGCGGCCGATCAGGTGCGGCGCCCCGCCGGCATGGGGGTAGTGCCGGCCCAGCTGGGCGAAGGTGAAGGCGATCGGCAGGACCAGGGCGATGAGGATCATCCAGGCCCACAGCGAAGCCTCGCCAGCCGCGGTGGCGGCCAATGCCGGCACGACGAAAATGCCGGTGCCGAGCAGCGAGGTGCTCAGCAGGCCGATGCCCTGCAGCAGGCCCAGTTCTTGGTTGAGGCGGCTCATGTTGTATGCTCTGCGGTTGTGTTCGTCATGATAATTCCCCCGCCTGCTGCTGGATGCTGGCGAAGCGTCGGTTTTGTCCGACGAACTGGCGGAATTGACCGTCAAATTGCCTTTTGCCCGAGAGCCCAAGTGGACAAGTTCGATCAGCAGATCCTCGCCCTGTTGCGCGCCGATGCGCGTGTACCGGTGAGTCAGATTGCCCGTGACGTCAACCTGTCGCGCTCCGCCGTGAGCGAGCGCATTCGCCAGCTGGAGCAGCGCGGCATCATCAGCGGCTACCATGCCCAGGTCGCCCACCCGGCCGATGCGGGCATCAAGGCCTATCTGGAGCTGTTCTATCAGGGCGGGCGCTGCGAACACTACGTGGAGCGCATGCGCAGCTTCAGCGAAGTCCGCCGCTGCAGCGGTATCAGCGGCGAAACCGACATGCTGGTGTATATCGAAGCGCCCTCGATGCAGCGCCTCAGCGAGGTCCGCGCAGAGATCGAAAACTTCCCCGGGATGCAGAAGGTCAAGACCCATATGGTGGTCAAGGATTGGGCCATGTGAGCGGAACCATGCGCATCCTCCACACCTCCGACTGGCACCTTGGCCAGCACTTCATGGGCAAGACCCGCCAGGCCGAGCACCAGGCCTTCTGCGCCTGGCTGATCGAGCAGGTGCGCGCGCATGAGGTCGATGCGCTGCTGATCGCCGGCGATATCTTCGATACCGGCGCGCCGCCCAGCTACGCCCGCGAGCAGTACAACCGCTTTATCGTCGAGCTGCGCGGCAGCGGCTGCGAGCTGGTGGTGCTCGGTGGCAACCACGATTCGGTGGCCATGCTCGGCGAGAGCAAGACCCTGCTGGCGCAGCTGGATACCCGGGTGATCCCTGGCGTCTGTGCGGATCTGCGCGAGCAGCTGCTGGTGCTGCACCGGCGTGACGGCGCGCCCGGGGCAATTCTCTGCGGCATCCCCTTTATCCGCCCGCGCGATGTGCTGCAGAGCCAGGCCGGGCAGAGTGCGCAGGACAAGCAACTGTCGTTGCAGCAGGCGATCCAGCAGCATTACCAGGCACTGTATGCCCTGGCGCTCGGCATGCGCGCCGAGCTGGGTGGCGACTTGCCGATCATCGCCACCGGGCATTTGACCACGGTCGGCGCCAGCGCCAGCGAGTCGGTGCGCGAGATCTACGTCGGCAGCCTGGAGGCCTTTCCCACCAGCGCCTTTCCGCCGGCCGCCTATATCGCCCTGGGGCATATCCACCGGCCACAGAAGGTCGGCGGCCTGGAGCATATCCGCTACTGCGGCTCGCCGATCCCGTTGAGTTTCGATGAGGCCCGACAGCAGAAGGAGGTGCTACTGGTCGACCTGGATGGCAGCGGCTTGCGCGCGATCACGGCCCTGCCGGTGCCGCGTTTCCAGCCGCTGCTGTCCGTGCGCGGATCGCTCGAGGAGCTGCAGCCGGCGATTGTCGAGGCCGCGCAGCAGGGCAGTAGCGCGTTACCGGTGTGGCTGGAAGTGCTGGTGAGCACCGATGACTACCTCAGCGACCTGCAGCTGCGCATCGCCGCGCTGTGCGAGGGCTTGCCGGTCGAGGTGCTGCGCATCCGCCGCGAGCGCGGCAATGCCGTGGCCGCGTTGCAGGGCCAGGCCCGGGAAACCCTGGACGAGCTGAGCGTGGAGGAGGTGTTCGCCCAGCGCCTGGGCAGCGAAAGCCTGGATCAGGCGCAGCAGGCACCCTTGCTCGCCCTGTACCGCCAGGTGGTAGGCGAATTGCGCGAGGACCAGGCATGAAGATCCTCAGCCTGCGCCTGAAGAACCTCAACTCGCTGAAGGGCGAGTGGAAGATCGATTTCACCGCCGAGCCGTTCAAGGACAACGGCCTGTTTGCCATCACCGGGCCGACCGGCGCCGGCAAGACCACCCTGCTCGACGCCATCTGCCTGGCCCTGTACCACCGCACCCCGCGCATGAGCAGCATCTCGGCCAGCGCCAACGAGCTGATGACCCGGCACACCGGCGATTGCCTGGCCGAGGTCGAATTCGAGGTCAAGGGCGCGCGTTACCGCGCCTTCTGGAGCCAGCGCCGCGCCCGCGACAAGGCCGACGGTGCGCTGCAGGCGCCCAAGGTGGAGCTGGCCACGGCCGATGGCACCATCCTCACCGACAAGATCAACGAGAAACTGCGCGAGACCGAGCGCCTCACCGGCCTGGATTTCGAACGCTTCACCAAATCCATGTTGCTGGCCCAGGGCGGTTTTGCCGCCTTCCTCGAGGCCAACGCCAACCAGCGCGCCGAGCTGCTCGAAGAGCTGACCGGCACCGACATCTACGGGCAGATTTCCCAGCGCGTGTTCGAGCAGACCCGCGAGGTCAGAGGCGCCCTCGACCAGCTGCGTGCGCGCGCCGCCGGCGTCGAGTTGTTGGGTGACCAGCAGCGCAGCGAGCTGCAGCTCGAAGCCCAGCGCCTGGGCGCCGAAGATGCCCGCCTGAATGCCGAGCAGGACGACCTGCACCGCCAGCGCCAATGGCGCGAAGACCTGGGCAAAGCGCAGCACCAGCAACACAGCATGGCGCTGGCCGAGCAGGGTGCCCGGGACGAGTTGCAGGCCGCCCAGGCGCAGCTGGCGCAACTGGCCGCCAGCGAGCCGGCGGCAAGGTTGCAGCCGGTTCATCGCGACTGGCAGCAGGCTCAGCAGGCCGTGCGCCAGGCCGAGCAGGCCTTGCAGCAGACCCAGGTCGCGCAGCAGCAGGCCGCGCAGCGCATCGGCGAGTGCCTGTGGCAGGCTCACCAATACAGCCAGCAGCTGCTTGGCGAGCGACAGCACGCCTACGACCAGCTGGCCGCGCAGCGCCAGCACCTGGACAGCCGCCTGGCCGAGCAGGCGCCACACGCCCGGCTCGGTGAGCAGCTGGTGGCATGGCGCAATCAGTTCGCGGTGCGCCAGCAGTTGGGCATGGACATCGACCAGCTTGGCAGCCGCCAGCAGCAGACCGCCCAGGACGCGCAGCTGCTGCAGCGACAGTTGACCGAGCAGAGCGCGCAGTTGAGCGCCGAGCAGGCGCGCCTGCTGGAGGCGCAGCGGGCAGAGGGCGAGCAGCAGCGGCTAGTCGATGAGCTGTTGGCCGGGCGCAGTGAAGCCGCCCTGCGCGAGCACTGGCAGCTGCTGCACCGGCGCAGCGGCCTGCTGGAGCAGCTCAAGCAGCTGGCCAGCGCTCGCCAGCAACTGGCCGAACAGCAGGCGCAGCTGGACGGCAACGTCGGCGAGTTGCACGGTCAGCACGCCGCCAAGGATGCCGAAGTGCTCGCCTTGCGCGCGCGCTACAAGGATCTGCAGCAACAGCTGCGCGACCAGGAAAAACTGCTGGCGCAGGAGCAGCGCATCCAGGCCCTGGAGGCCTACCGCGCGCAGCTGCAGGAGGGCGACGCCTGCCCCTTGTGTGGTTCCCACCAGCACCCGGCGATTGCCGCCTACCAGGCGCTGGACGTATCCGCCACCCAGCTGGCCCTGCTGGCGAAGAAGGCCGAACTGGAGACCCTGACCGGCAGCGGTCAGCGTCTGGCCAGCGAGCTGGCGACCTTGACCTCCCAGCTCGAACAGCAGCGGCAGCAGTTGCAAGCTGCCCGTCAGGAGCGCACTGAGCAGGACCAACGCTGGCAGCAGTTGACCGAACAGCTCGGCACCGCGCTGGCCGATGCCAGCGCCGTGGCCGCGTACGCGCAGCAGCAGGCGGGCGAACTGGAGGCTAGCCAGCGCCGCCTGGATCAGCTCGATCATTTGAAGAGCGCCCACGAAGGCGCGCGCACGGCTCGTCAGCAGCTCGAACAGGCGTCTGTCGCCCGGCAGCAACAGCTGGCCCTGAGCCAACAGCAGCGCCAGCACCAGGACACTCAGCTGGCGGAAATCGCCGCGCGCCTGGAACAATTGCAGGGCCAGCGCCGCGAACGCGACGGCGTCCTCGGCGCAGAACTGACCGCCCTCGGCTACAGCCTGCCCGCCGACGGTGATGCCTGGCTGCGCGAGCGCGAAGTCGAATGGCACAGCTGGCAGCAGGCGCAACAGCGGCGCCAGCAGCTGGAGGCTGAACAGCGCGAGCTGGAGCATGCTCTCGGCCTTGCCCGCGAGCTGCACGGCAACTGGCTACAGCGCTGGGCGGCAGAGCCGCGGGAACAGTCGTCGGCACTGGCGGCGGTCGCCGATGCGCGGGCCGCCCTGCAACACGCCGAAGCGCAGCTCAGCCATGAGCAGAGCCGTCAGCAGCAATTGCACGGTACCCAACAGACCCAGGCGCAGCGGCTGAGTGATGATCAACATGCCCTGCAGACCAGCGTGCAGCAGTGGGCGGCGGCCCTGGCCGCCAGCCCGTTCGACGACGAGGGCGCATTCCGGGCCGCGCTGCTGGACGATCAGCAGCGCGCTGCGCTGTCCCGGCTCAAGGAGCGCCTGGACCGCTCCCTGGCCGAGGCCCAGGCGCTGAAGACCGCCGCCGACCAGCAGGTGGCGACCTTGCAGGCCAATCCGGCCAGCGAACTCGAGCGCGAACAGCTGGACCAACGCCTGCAGTTGCTGACTGCCGAGCTGAAAACCCTGACCCAGCGCCAGGGCGAAATCCGCGCCCAGCTGCAGGGCGACGATGCGCGGCGGCTGGGCCAGCAGAGCCTGTTCGCCGAGATCGATGCCAAGCAAATCGAGTATGACCTCTGGCAGCAACTCAACAGCCTGATCGGCTCGGCCGACGGCGCCAAGTACCGCAAGTTCGCCCAGGGCCTGACCCTCGACCATCTGGTCTACCTGGCCAACCAGCAGCTCGAACGCCTGCATGGCCGCTACCAGTTGGCGCGGCGTGGCAGCGGCGAGCTGGAACTGGAGGTGATCGACACCTGGCAGGCCGATGTCGCCCGCGACACCAAGACCCTGTCCGGCGGCGAAAGCTTCCTGGTCAGCCTGGCCCTGGCGTTGGCCCTGTCCGACCTGGTCAGCCACAAGACCAGCATCGACTCGCTGTTTCTCGACGAAGGCTTCGGCACCCTCGACGGCGAAACCCTGGAAATCGCCCTGGATGCCCTCGACAGCCTGAATGCCAGCGGCAAGATGATCGGCGTGATCAGCCATGTCGAGGCCATGAAGGAGCGGATTGCGGTGCAGCTGAAAGTGCACAAGAGCGTGGGCATGGGCTACAGCGCCCTGGATCGACGTTATGCCCTGTGACGCGTCGATGCTTGCCCGGCAACCCGGAGGTGCGCCGCGTCTTTACTATGCTGGCCCGGGTACTGACCAGGTTCTTCGGTACAAGCTGGAACCATGGACGTGATGCCCCATCGGGGCGAGGGAGAAGCACGCTTTGCTCAGGCCGCTCATCTGTACTGCTTGGTTGCTGTTTTGCCCCGACGTGGTCCTGGCCGAGCAAGCAGCGGCCGCGCCACTGAGGTTCTGCCATGAGGATCAGGACGCCTATCCCTGGGTCATGACCGACAAGCGCGGGCTCAACCTGGAGTTGCTGGATTTGGTCGCGCAGTCCCTGGCGCAGACCTTCAGCTTTGTTCCCGTGCCCTGGAAGCGCTGCCTGTCCGGGCTGCAACAGGGTATTTATGACGGCGCCTTCGCCGCCAGCTTCAAGGTCGAGCGCATGAGCGCCGGGCGATATCCCCTGGCGGCGGATGATCAGCCGGACGCGAGCAGGCGCCTGCACATGTCGCGTTATGCGCTTTACCGCCGCCGGGGCGACGCGGTGAGCTGGGACGGTTCGGCGTTCCGCCAGCTGAGTGCCGAATCGGCTCGCTGAGCGGGTTTTCCATTGCGGCTTTTCTGCGTGAGCAGGGCGCCGAGGTGGATGAAACCAGTCGCGACCCCTTGGCGCTGCTGCGCATGCTCCAGTACGGACGTATCGAGGCGGCGGCGCTGCAGAGCCAGCGCGCCGACTTCATCCTGCAGGCCAATCCGCCGCTGGCCGCCCGGATCGAAAAGGTCGAGTCGCTGCTGGAAGAAAAACCCTATTACCTGATGCTGTCCAAGGCCCTGGTCGCCGAGCATCCCGCCCTGGCGCAGGCTATCTGGCGCGAGATCGCCCGGCAACGCGAGTCCGCGACCTATCAGCAACGCATGCGTGTATTCCTCAGCAGCGCCACGCCTTGAGGCATGGCGCGGGCGGCCGACGAGCCGACTCAGGCCCTAGCAGCCTGTCGGACTTAACACTGTCCTACTGCGGAAAAGCCGGATTTGATCATTTCTTGCGCGCTTTCTCGTTAAATAGAGCGACTATTCGCCTCAAAAGCGCGCAAGAACTGCTTCAAACCGAACTTTCCCTCGCTACGGACGGTCAAGTCCGACAGGCTGCTAGGGCGTGGCAACGATAAAGCGCAGCACCACTGCGGCCAGCTCTTCGCCCCGGTCTTCCTGGAGGAAGTGCCCGGCACCGGCGATGGTGGTATGGGCCTGGCCCTGGGTGCCGGGAATCACTTTTTGCATCAGTTTGTCGCCGCCGGCGGTGATCGGGTCGCTGTCGCTGAAGGCGGTCAGGAACGGCTTGCACCAGTTGGCCAGCACCGCCCAGGCCGCGCGGTTGGCCGCTGCGGCCGGATCGTCCGGGGTGGTCGGTACCAGCAGTGGAAACTGGCGGGCACCTTCCTTGTAACGCTCGTCCGGGTAGGGGGCGTCGTAGGCGTCTATCACCGCCTGGGGCAGGGGCGTCAGGGTGCCGCCCTTGATCACCCCGCCGGCGGGAAATACCGGCACCTCCTGGGAGAATTTCTGCCAGTTGCTGAAGGCCGCGCCGGGATTGTGATCGCCGGTCGGCAGCATGGTGTTGGCGGCCACCACCCGGGCAAAGCGCAGCGGGTGTTCCGCGACCAGGCGCAGGCCGATCAGGCCGCCCCAGTCCTGGCAGACCAGGGTGACGCGCTTGAGGTCGAGTTGTTCGAGCACCGACTGCATCCAGTCCACATGCCGTTGATAGCTGTAGTCCTGGCGTTGAGTCGGCTTGTCGGATCGGCCAAAACCGACCAGGTCGGGAGCGATGACCCGATGCCCGGCGGCGACGAGTAGGGGGATCATCTTGCGATACAGGTAACTCCAGGACGGTTCGCCGTGCATCAGCAGCACGGGATCGGCAGTGGCAGGCCCCTCGTCGAGGTAGTGCACGCGCAACTGGCCGCTCTCGCCGTCATCCACCTGCAGATAATGGGGCGTGAAGGGATAGCCCGGCAGATTGGTAAAACAGCTGTCCGGGGTGCGTAGAAACTCCATGGGGTTGTTCCTCTTACTGGAAAAACTGACAAACTGGTGCTTGTTGGTGGCGCTGGACAGTCAGTTAACTGCCATGAATATAGCTGCATCAGCGGGGGAGGGGGCGTGACCAGCGCTGGCCTCAAGCCTGCTGGGCCTCCCGGGCATACGCATGCATGATGGCCTGGTAAAGGCCTCACGACTGCCCCTGGCCGCTGGGGTAGGCCGGAGCCAAGCGTGGCACTGAGGCAGTGGCCAACCCGCGACTCATGGCGGAGGCTATGCTCGACGTGGCTGCCGCGAAGCAGCGCTGCGACCTATCAACGCCCTAGAAGCAGGATTGCCAGTGATTGCCGTATTTCTAGTCAACAGCCTGATCGTGATGGCCGCCGTCATCATTCACTACGAGTTTCTCTATAGGCTGACGCAGCTGTTGCCGCGCATCCAGGTGCTCCATCGTTTTCGCATCGTGCTGGGCGTCGGTGGCGCTCTGCTGGCGCATGCGGTCGAGGTGTGGATATTCGCTTTCGCCTACTACCTGATGCACCGTGCCGGTGGCTGGGGCTACCTGGAAGGCAACTTCAACGGCAGTTTGATGGACTCGGTGTATTTCTCCTTCACGACCTTCACCACCCTTGGTTTTGGCGATATCCAGCCGCACGGCGATCTGCGCTTTCTCACCGGTATCGAATCGCTCACCGGGCTGGTGCTGATTACCTGGACCGCGTCCTTTCTCTTCGTGGAAATGCAGCGGTTCTGGAATACGCGATAGCACCGGTCATGGCTGCGCTGTCATCTTTGCTAACAGGCTTGCCCGTTGGTTACTGCCCCGAGCTGGCGCATGATCAGGGCTGGTACTGATGAGCAGCGCACATGGCCAAGCCCCCGCTAATTCCACCCCCAGCCTCCGCACTCGGGCGTTTTTTCAAACTGGCCAGTACCGCGACGCGTATCGGTGGCGGTGTGCTGGGACAGCAGCTTAGCCCGGGGCGTTCGGCTATTGATTGGCAGCCGGTGGCCGAGCAGCTGGGCACTTTGCTCGGCGAGATGAAAGGCCCGGTGCTCAAGCTTGGGCAGATGGCCTCGCAATGGCACGACGTGCTCCCCGAACCGGTGGCGCAGGCCTTGGGCAAGCTGCAGAATCGGGTGCCGGCATTGCCCTTCAGTGCCCTGCAAGGGCATTTGCAGCAGGTCTATGGCGATGAGTTAAGCCAGTACTTCCAGAGTATCGAGGAGCAGCCGTTTGCCGCTGCTTCGTTGGGCCAGGTGCATCGTGCGGTGGCGCTGGATGGGCGGGCGCTGGTGCTCAAGATTCAGTACCCCGGTATCGCCGAGATCTGCGCGGCGGATTTGCGTCAGCTGCGTCGTCTGCTGCCGCTGGGGCGTTTGTTCCGCGCGCCGGCCGAACAGTTGGAAGGGGTCTATCAGGAACTGGCGGCGGTGATCGCGGCCGAGCTGGATTACCCGGCGGAGATGCGCCGCCTGCAGCAGTTCCGCGCGTACTTTGCCGACTGGCCGGGGCTGCGCCTGCCGCAGCCGCAGGAAGATCTGTGCCGCCCGGGCGTACTGGCGTTGAGCGAAGAGCCCGGCTTGCCCTTTGCCGACGTCGCTCAGGCCAGTGCCGAGGTGCGCGAACGCCTGGCCCTGACCCTGGTGCGCTGGCTGAGTACGCAGGCCTTCGAGCTGGGGTTGCTGCATGCCGACCCGCATCCGGGCAATTTCGCCTACACCGCCGCTGGCGAGTTGGTGGTGTATGACTTCGGCTGCGTGCTGGCAGTGTCGCCCGCGTTGCTGGGCGCCTATGTGCAAACCTACCGGGCGCTGCAGGCGCGCGATGGCGAACAGCTGGAGCGGGCTTTCCAGGCGCTGGGTACGCGCCAGCCGCAATCGACCACCCCATATGGCCTGTATCGCCAGTTGCATGGCTTGCTCGGGCCGCTGTTGCAGCGCGGTAAGCGCTGGGATTTCGCCGCCACGCCGCTGCACCAGCAGGTGCAGGCGCTGTTGCCGGATGTATTGGGCGCGCTTGGCAGCCTGCAACCGGCGCCGGCCACCCTGCTGATCAACCGCACCCTGGAAGGGCATTACTGGAATCTCAGCCGGCTTGGGGTGGCCTTGCCGCTGGCGGATCTGCTGCATGAGCAGATGGCGCATGCGCAGAGCCACTAGCCGCCTGCGCGCTCGAGACCAGGCCGGCCGAGGCTTAGGGCGCGACTGAGTCGGCCTCGGGGGCGGTGTTCTGGCCTGCTGCCTGTTGGTACTTGCCCAGCTGAAGGTCGCGGAAATACTGCTGGTAGCGGCCGCTGTCGCGATACTGCTGCAGGCGCCGGTTGAAGCGCTCGCGTAGCGCCTGGCTGCCTTCGAGCTGCCTGGGGAACAGCAGGTAGCTGAAGTTGTTGAGCAGGGGCTTTGGGTGGTGGGTGATCTTGGCGATGTCGGCCGGGGTGAAATGGTTGTGCAGTGCGGCGTAGCCGACGTTGATTTCCTGTGGGTAGAGTGCCACGCGATTTTTCAGCAGTTTCTCGAAGTTCTGCATGTCGCTTGGGACCCGTTCCATGCGCACTTTACCGGTGTCGAGAAAGGCATCGAATTTGGCGCCATAGCTGTACCCCAGGCCGCCGCCGAGGGTCAGGCCGGTCAAGTCGTAGAGGCTGCGCCAATTGAACGGAAAGCTTTTCAGGTGGAAGAACACGAACTGTTCGTCGAGGATCGGCGCGCTATAGAGGAAATCCGCCTCGCGCTCGTTCTTGTGCATCCACACTGCGCTGGCGGCAAATCGGCCAGCGGCGGTTGCCGCATAGGCACGGGGCCAAGGCAGGAACTGGAAGCGCACGCGATAGCCTTCGTCGGCGAACAGGTCGCTGATCAGGTGGGCAATCACGCCGTTGTGCTTGAAATCGGCAGACAGGTAGGGGGGCCAGTCGCCGACACTGATGACCAGCTCCTGGCGTTCGGCGGCCTGAGTGCTCAGGCACAGCAGCAGGCAAAGGCTGATGCATAGTCGTCGGGCATTCATTTGCGCTACTCGGTTTGCACTGCATCCATAATGGCACGTTGGCCAGCCCTTTGTACGTTATCGCACATAGGCCAGTGCTCAAGGGGGCGGCGCATTGCCTGAGCGTGATAAACGCGGCAATGACGACGATTTGCTCTGTGATTGATGCGTGCCTATGGTCATAAACAGCAAGCCGGTTAAGCTTAAAGGCGCTGCCTGGCGGTAGTGCCGGGTCGTCAACCAACAGGGTGGAAAAACCATGTCTTCATTGGGCAAGCTACTGAGTCGTGCACTTGCACTGCTGGCGCTGTGGGGCGTAATGGGTGCTGTCCAGGCGCAGTCAAGCGTGGTGGTCGCCTCCAAGATCGACACCGAGGGCGCGGTGCTGGGGCAGTTGATCTATCAGGCACTCAAGCGAGGCGGGGTGCCGGTGGAAGATCGCACCCAGCTCGGCGCCACCAATATCGTGCGCAATGCGCTGATCGCCGGTGAAGTCGGCATCTACCCGGAGTACACCGGCAATGGCGCGTTCTTTTTCGACAGCGCCGACAGCAGCTTGTGGAAAGACGCCGGGCAGGGATACGCCAAGGTCAAGCAACTGGACTTCGAGGCCAACCAGCTGGTCTGGCTGCAGCCGGCCAACGCCAACAACACCTGGGCCATGAGCGTGCGCGGCGACCTGGCCCGTGCCCACGGCCTGAAGACGCTGGATGATCTGGCCCGCTACCTGAAAGAGGGCGGTGACTTCAAGTTCGCCGCCAGCGCCGAGTTCGTGGAGTCGCCGACGGCGCTCCCGGCATTCCAGGCGGCCTACGGCTTCAAGCTTGGGTCCGAGCAGCTGCTGATCCTCTCTGGCGGCAATACCGCGGCGACCATTCGCGCCGCATCGTTGCAGACCAATGGCGTCAATGCGGCCATGACCTACGGCACCGATGGTGGCTTGAGCGCCCTGGACCTGCAGGTGCTGGAAGACACCCGCGGCGTGCAGCCGGTCTATCAGCCCGCGCCGGTGGTGCGCGCGGATGTCCTGGAGGCCTATCCACAGATTGCCACGCTGCTCCAGCCGGTCTTCGCCGCCCTGGACCTGCAGACCCTGCAGCGGCTCAATGGCGAAGTGGCGGTACTGGGCGCCGAGCCGGCGAAAGTGGCGGCAGCCTTCCTCGATCACCTGGGCCAATGATGTTGGCATGATGGTGTCACTGCGGGGCAATAGAGTCATTCCGGTGCTGGCGCTGATGGCGCTGGCACTGCTGTGGAGCCTGGATTTCGTCAGTGTTCAGCCCAACCGTATCGCCCCGGGTAATGGCCTGGGCCTGCTGGCGGCTGTGGGGCTGCCGTGGGCGTTGACGCTAACGGCGGCATTGCTGGCCTGTGCGTTGCTGGCGCTGCGGCCGCAGCAACCGGCCTACTGGCCGATCCTGTGGCTGGTGTCGCTGCTGGTGCTGCAATTACCCCTGAGCCTGGCCTGGAGCATTGAGCGCCATATAGGCGCGGACATGCCCTATGCGCGGGTTGGCATAGGCGCGGGTTACTGGAGCCTGCTGTTCCTGCTGGGGCTGCTGCTGATCGAACTGCAGCAGCGCCTGCGTCTCGCGCGCGCCTGGCTGCTCGGCAGCGGCATCGCCCTGGCCCTGCTGCTGTGGTGGCTGGCCCCGCAGGATTGGCTGGAACCGTTGGCCTTGCTGCGTGAGTACAGCTCACGCCGCAGCCAATTCGCCGCGGCCTTGGCCAGTCATCTGGGCCTGGTCGGCGGGGCTGTGGGGCTGAGCCTGCTCCTGGGTGGTGCCATCGCCCTGCTGCTGCAACGTTATCCCGGGGCGCAAAAGGGCAGTATTGGCCTGCTGAGTTTTATCCAGACCATTCCCAGCCTGGCACTGTTTGGCCTGCTGATTGCGCCGCTGAGTTACCTGTCGGCGCAGTTTCCCTGGCTGCAGCAGCTGAATATCCGCGGTATCGGCTGGGCGCCGGCGCTGCTTGCCTTGATCGCCTACAGCCTGCTGCCGATCGTGCGCAATACCTGCGTCGCCCTGGCGGAAGTCGAGGCCGCTGTCATCGAGTCCGCCCGCGGCATGGGCATGAGCCCCACTCAGGTGTTCCTGCAGGTACGCCTGCCGCTGGCCATGCCACTGATCATCGAGGGCGTGCGGGTTACCAGCATCCAGGCCATCGGTCTGACGGCAGTCGCCGCGCTGATCGGTGCGGGCGGTTTTGGCACCTTTATCTTCCAGGGCCTGGGCCAGTCGGCGATGGACCTGATCATTCTCGGCGCCTTGCCCATCATCGCCCTGGCGCTGCTGGCGGACAGCCTGTTCAGTCTGTTGGCCGAACGCTTTTACTCAGGAGTGGGCGATGATCGAGCTGAGTAACGTCAGCAAGCTGTTTGACCAGGCCCGGGCGGTGGACGATATCTCCCTGACCGTGGCCACCGGCGAGCTCTGTGTGCTGGTCGGGACCTCCGGCTGTGGCAAGTCGACCACCTTGCGCATGATCAATCGCCTGATCGCGCATTCGGCTGGCAGCATCCGCATCGATGGCCGCGACATCGAACAGATCGATCCGCAGCAGCTGCGCCGCGGCATCGGCTATGCGATCCAGAGCACCGGTCTGTTTCCGCACTGGACGGTGGCGCGCAACATCGCCGTGGTGCCGCGCCTGCTCGGTTGGCCGGCCGAGCGTGTGCGGCAGCGGGTCGAGGAGTTGCTGCAGTTGCTCGAGCTGGCGCCGGCCGAATTTGCCGGCAAATACCCCCGCCAGCTGTCGGGCGGCCAGGCCCAGCGGGTCGGTGTGGCCCGGGCCCTGGCCGGCGACCCGGACATCCTGCTGATGGACGAACCCTTCGGCGCACTCGATCCCATCACCCGCGAGAGCCTGCAGAACGAGCTGTTGCGCATCCAGCAGCAGGTGCGCAAGACCATCGTCTTCGTTACCCATGACATGGACGAGGCGCTCAAGTTGGCCAGTCGTATCGTGGTGATGGACAAGGGGCGGATCGTCCAGCAGGACAGTCCGCAGGCGCTGCTGGCCAAACCGGCCAATGCCTTTGTCGAGAACCTGCTCGGTGGCCAGGAGCGCGGCCTGAAACAGGCCGGACTGTTGCGCGTCGATAGCCTGATGCAGGCGCTGGCCAGGCCCACCTCCGCGGTCACCGGCCCCAGGATCAAGGCCACGGACAGCCTGCGCCAGGCGCTGTCGCTGATGCTCTGGCATCGCTGCAGCAGCTTGCCGGTGGTCGATGACCAGGGGCGGCAGGTCGGTGTGCTGCAACTGGATGCGCTGATGAGCCGACCCCAGTGAGTCAGCCCGCGCTGCTGCGTGGTGGCGGCTGGCAGCCGCTGCTATGGCTGGCCTTGTTGCTGGCGGCGGCGCTGGGGCTGGCCGAGCTGGAGGGATTGTTCCGCCTGATCGAGCCGGACAGCCGCACGGTGATCTACGGCCGCGCCGCCTTCATCGACCTGCTCGGCAGCCATGTGCTGCTGGTGGCGCTGGCCGCCGGCGTCTCCAGCCTGGTCGGGGTGGGCGCGGCGATCATGGTGACCCGGCGTTGGGGCGCGGATTTTCTGCCACTGGTCAGTCAGCTCGCCTCGATCGGCCAGACCATACCGCCGGTGGCGGTGCTGGCCCTGGCGGTGCCGGCGCTCGGCTTCGGCAGTGGGCCGACGCTGTTCGCCCTGATGCTCTATGGCCTGCTGCCGATTCTGCGCAACAGCCTGGCGGGCTTGCGCGGCATCGATCCGGCGGTGCTGGAGGCGGCGCGCGGCATGGGCATGGCGCCGCTGCAGGTGCTCTGGCAGGTGGAGTTGCCGCTGGCCCTGACCGTTATCCTGGCCGGGATTCGCACCTCGGTGACGATCAACATCGCCACGGCGGCCATCGGCTCCACTATCGGCGCCCGTACCCTGGGCGACCCGGTGATCTCGGGGTTGGTCATCGGCAATACCGCCTTTATTCTGCAGGGCGCCATCCTGATCGGCCTGCTGGCCGTGGCGGTCGACAGCCTGTTCGAGCAGCTGCAACGCCGCGCGCCCGGAGCCTAGCGGGCTGCCGACCTCAGGTGTTATTGCTCCTTGCGGCGCTGCCCGCGGCTCCCGGCGCCCAGCGGGCATTTCGCCAGCTCTGCTGCTGTGCGGCGGTCAGAAAGGTCCAGGCGACAAAGCGGCTCTGCTTCTGCCCCTGGGCCATTTCCACGGTGCGCACTTCGAGCGCGCCGGCTTGTTTCAAGGCGCTGTAAACACCGGGCAGGTTGCTCGCCTTGGAGATCAGGCTGGTGAACCACAGCACCTGCTGGGCATGCTGGGCACTTTCCTTGATCAAACGGCCGACGAAGGCCGCTTCACCGCCCTGGCACCACAACTCCGCCGCCTGACCGCCAAAATTCAATACCGGCAGTTTGCGCTTGGGGTCGAGCTTGCCCAGGTTGCGCCACTTGCGCTTGCTGCCGCTGCTGGCTTCCTCGGCGCTGGCGTGGAAGGGCGGGTTGCACAGGCTCAGGTCGAAGCGCTCGTCGGCCTGCAGCAGGCTCTGGAAAATATGCGCGCCATCGCTCTGCTGGCGCAGTTCGATGGCATCTCTGAGCCCCGGATTGGCCTGCACGATGGCCTTGGCTGCAGCAATGGCGTTGCTGTCGATATCCGAACCGAGAAATTTCCAGCCGTACTCGCGGTTGCCCAGCAGCGGGTAGATGCAGTTGGCGCCGACGCCGATATCCAGTGCGCGTACCTGGGCGCCCCGCGGTATCTCGCCGTCATTGCCGCTGGCCAGCAGATCGGCCAGGTAATGCAGATAGTCGGCGCGCCCCGGAATCGGCGGGCACAGGTAATCGGCCGGAATATCCCAATGGCTGATGCCGTAGAACTGCTTGAGCAGCGCCCGGTTGAACACCTTGACCGCCGCCGGGTTGGCGAAGTCGATGCTCTCCTTGCCGTAGGGGTTGATGATCACGAATGCCGCCAGCTCCGGACTGGCCTTGATCAGCGCGGGAAAGTCGTAGCGACCCTGGTGACGGTTGCGCGGGTGCAGCTGGCCCTTGGCGGCAGCGGGCCTGGCCGGCAAAGGAGGGCGCGGCGCGGATGGTTTGCGGCTGGGGCGTTTGGTCGGCGATGTCATGCTGGCGCTATCGGCAGGGGCGGAGCGCGGCATTTTCCCATAGCTGCTGCGGTTGTGCTGGAAAAGAGTGGCGTGGAGGGTGTGGCACCAGTCGCCGGCTAGGCGATATGCAGCCACATCGCCAGGTAATCGAAGAACAGGCAGTACAGCGCGATCGGCAGCGGCAGGCCGAGCAGGGTGCCGAGCAGGTAGGTGCGAAAAGGCACGCCGGACAGGGCGAGGCTGTAGTTCAGTGCCGGCACCGTCTGGAACAGCGTGCGCAGGGCGACGATGCTGGCCAGTGGATGACGGTCGAGGCCGGCCAGTAGGCGTTGCGCCAGGCGGCTATCCAGCTCGCGCAGGGCGTTGCCGCCCAGGTAGCGGATGGTCAGGAAGGTGAACACGCAGGAGACGCTGGCGGCCAGGTAGGTGGCGATGCCGCCATAGACCCGCCCGAGCGCCAGCACCGCGGCGGCGAGGAAGATCCAGCCGGGGATCTGGATCAGATTGCCCAGGGCGAACAGCGCGATGAAGCCCAGCAGGCCGATAACCGGATGCATGAGGATCAGGCTTTGTAGGGCTTGCAGGCTGAACTGCGCACGGATACCCAGTGCCTCGAACAGCAGGAACAGGCTCAGCAGGAACAGGATTACCAGTAACAGTCGGCGGGAGCTGCGCATGGCGAGTCTCTTGTTCAGGGATAACCGAGTATGGCCTTGATGGGCACCAGGTTGGCCGCGATCCATTGTGGATTGATCGCGCCCCAATCGCGAATGAGGTAATGCCCGGCGTTGTTGCGCTCACCCTCTTGCTGGACGAAGACGCAGTCGATATCCAGATCGGCGAGTGCCGCCAGCGTGTCCTGGGCCGTGCGCCGGGGCATGCCGGTGGCGTCGATCAAGGCCGGCACGCTGCAGGCCGTGCCGCTGTCAATCAGCCAGGCCACATAGAGGCGGCGGTAGAAGCTGGTTTTGGTCTTGCTGACATCCATCCAGGGGCACTCCTGCTGCAAGGGCAAGGCTGCGTCGCTAGGCGCGCACAGCCTGCCGTAAGCGATTGCTGATGGCCTGGTCAGGCCAGGGTGGCGAGTCCGATATAGGTCGCCGCGCCGGCCAGGTATCCAACCAGGGCCAGCCAGCTGATCTTCTTCAGGTACCAGATGAAGTTGATCTTCTCCATGCCCATGGCTGCCACACCGGCCGCCGAGCCGATGATCAGGCAGCTACCGCCAGTACCGGCACAGTAGGCCAGCATTTCCCAGAAGGTGCCATTCACCACGAAGTTGCCGACCCAACTGCTGTCGCTACCGGCCATCGCCAGGGTCTCGGGGCTGACCAGTGGGTACATCTTCATGGAACCCGCCACCAGCGGCACGTTGTCGACCACCGAGGACAGCAGACCAATGGCGATGTTGATGGTGAAGACGTTGCCCAGGCTGTCCTTCAGCGCGGTGGCGACCTGGGTCAGATGCCCGGCGGTGGCCAGGCTGGAGACGGCGAGCAGGATGCCGAGGAAGAACAGCACGCTGGTGGTGTCGATCTTGCGCAGTACACCGACGACCGACAGTGGATGTTTGTCCTCTTCGTTCTTGCCGCGGTGCAGCACTTCGGTCACTACCCAGAGAATGCCGAGGCCGAACAGGATGCCCATATACGGCGGTAGGTGGGTGACGGTCTTGAAGACTGGGACAAACAGCAGGGCGCCGATGCCGAGGATGAACACCAGGTTACGCTCGAATGCGGTGGTCGGGTCGCGACGCTCTTCCTTGGTTGGCTTCACTACCGGGCGCTCGAATTCGCCCTTCATGGTCAGGCTAAGTAGCAACAGCGGTGCCAGCAGGCAGACCAGGCTGGGAATGAACAGCTGGGCAACGATGCCGCTGGCCGTGATCTGGTTGCCGATCCACAGCATGGTGGTGGTCACGTCGCCGATTGGTGACCAGGCGCCGCCAGCGTTGGCGGCGACCACTACGATGCCGACGTAGAACCAGCGCTCGTGCTGTTCCTTGATCAATTTGCGCAGCAGGGAAACCATGACGATGGTGGTGGTCAGGTTGTCCAAGGCGGCAGAGAGGAAGAAGGTGATGAAGCCGATCATCCACAGCAGGTGGATGCGCTTGTTGGTGCGGATGCGGTCGGTGATGACCTTGAAACCCTCGTGGGCGTCGATCAGCTCGACGATGGTCATGGCGCCCATCAGGAAGAACAGGATTTCCGACACTTCGCCGAGGTGATGGCGCAGTTCAAGTACCACATGATGGGCGTTGGTCGACGCGCCGGCCGTGCCGCTCCCGATAATCGGCAGGATACTGTCGGCCCCCAGCACCAGTACCGTCCAACATATGACGGCGGTGAGAATGGCCGTGGCGGCCTTGTCGATCTTTAGCGGGTGTTCAAGGGCGATGCAGAGATATCCGAACACGAATATCAATGCCATGAGTACATACGCAAACATAGGCTGAGTTTCCAGTTAGGAGGTTGAAGTTTTTGAAATTGTTATAAAAACCTGGGCGGCAGCATGCACCGAGAATGCACCGAGCGGAAAGCGGCGTGCCAATGGCTGGCGTTTATAGGCGATTCCACGTCGTGTTGCGTTGATGCCGGACAAGAACAGAATCCTTCTGTCGTGCAGTTGAGTTGTGCCAGCCAAGGTCTGCCCTGGCCGCTGTCGGGGCCATGCTGGCTGGAGCCTTGCTGCGGATAGAGAAAAGCCCGCGATCTTGCGACGGCGGGCTTTTTTGATTGCTACAGTTCGGCGATGCGCTCGCGCTGCTCGGCGAGCCTGGCGAGAGCCTGTTCGGCCTCGGCCAGCTTGGCGCGCTCCTTGTCGAGCACCTCGGCGGGCGCCTTGGCGACGAAGCCTTGGTTGCTCAGCTTGCCGCCGACCCGCTTGACCTCGCCGTCCAGGCGCTGGATTTCCTTGTCCAGGCGCGCCAGTTCGGCGTCCTTGTCGATCAGCCCGGCCATCGGTACCAGCACCTGCATGTCGCCGACCAGGGCGGTGGCAGACATCGGCGCCGCTTCCCCGGCTTGCAGCACGCGCACCGATTCCAGTTTGGCCAGCTTGTTCAGCAGCGGCTCGTTATCGGCCAGGCGGCGCAAATCTTCGGCGCTGGCGTTCTGCAGGATGATGTCGATGCGCTTGGCCATGGAGATTTTCATCTCGCCGCGGATCTGCCGCAGGCCGAGCATCAGTTGCTTGACCCACTCGATATCGCCTTCGGCGGCGGCGTCGAGGCGGCTCTCAACGGCCACCGGCCAGGCCTGCAGCATGATGGTCTCGCCGCTGACGCCGGCCTGCGCCTTGATCCGCTGCCAGATTTCTTCGGTGATGAATGGCATGAACGGGTGGGCCAGACGCAGCGCCACTTCCAGCACGCGCACCAGGGTGCGGCGGGTGCCGCGCTGGCGCTCGATCGGTGCGTTCTCGTCCCACAGCACCGGCTTGACCAGCTCCAGGTACCAGGCGCAGTACTCGTCCCAGATGAACTCGTACAGAGCCTGCGCGGCCAGGTCGAAGCGGAAGGCGTCGAGCTGGCGGGTGACTTCGGCTTCGGTGCGCTGCAGCGCCGAGATGATCCAGCGATCCACCGAGGACAGCTCCACCGGCTCGCCATTGACGCCGGTGTCCTGGCCATCGGTGTTCTCGATGACGAAGTTGGCGGCGTTCCAGATCTTGTTGCAGAAGTTGCGGTAACCCTCGACCCGGCCCATGTCGAACTTGATGTCGCGGCCAGTGGAGGCCAGCGCCAGGTTGGTGAAGCGCAGGGCGTCGGTGCCGTAGGCGGCGATGCCCTCGGGGAACTCGGCGCGGGTCTGCTTGGCGATCTTCTCCGCCAGCTTGGGCTGCATCATGCCGCTGGTGCGTTTGGCCAGCAGGCTGTCCAGGTCGATGCCGTCGACGATATCCAGCGGGTCGAGCACGTTGCCCTTGGACTTGGACATCTTCTGGCCCTGTCCATCGCGCACCAGGCCGTGCACGTAGACGGTCTTGAACGGCACTTGCGGCGTGCCGTCGTCGTTCTTCACCAGGTGCAGGGTCAGCATGATCATCCGGGCGACCCAGAAGAAGATGATGTCGAAACCGGTGACCAGCACGTCGGTGGGGTGGAAGGTCTTCAGCGCTTCGGTCTGCTGCGGCCAGCCGAGGGTGGAGAAAGTCCACAGGCCAGAGCTGAACCAGGTGTCGAGCACGTCGTCGTCCTGGCGCAGGTTGGCGTCGCCGAGGTTGTGCTTGGCGCGTACTTCCGCTTCGTCGCGGCCGACGTAGACGTTGCCGGCCTCGTCGTACCAGGCCGGGATGCGGTGGCCCCACCACAGCTGACGGCTGATGCACCAGTCCTGGATGTCGCGCATCCAGCTGAAGTACATGTTCTCGTACTGCTTGGGCACGAACTGGATGGCGCCGTCTTCCACGGCTTTGATCGCCGGCTCGGCCAGCGGCTTGGTGGAGACGTACCACTGATCGGTCAACCAGGGTTCGATGATGGTGCCGGAGCGGTCGCCTTTCGGCACTTTCAGCGCATGGTCGTCGATGCTTTCCAGCAGGCCGGCGGCCTCGAAGGCGGCGACGATCTGCTTGCGCGCGACAAAACGATCCAGCCCGGCATATTCGGCGGGCAGGCGGCCATCGACTGCGCTGTTGACGCTGCCGTCGACATTGAACACCTGGGCAGTGGCGAGCACGGCGGCGTCTTTGTCGAAGATGTTGAGCAGCGGCAGGTTGTGGCGCTTGCCGACTTCGTAGTCGTTGAAATCATGGGCCGGGGTGATTTTCACGCAACCGGTGCCGAACTCGGGATCGCAATAATCGTCGGCGATAATCGGGATGCGCCGGCCAACCAATGGCAACTCGACGAAGGTGCCGATCAGGGCCTGGTAGCGTTCGTCGGTGGGGTTTACCGCGACGGCGCTGTCGCCGAGCATGGTTTCCGGGCGGGTGGTGGCGACGATCAGGTAGTCCTTGCCGTCAACCGTGGTGTTGCCGTCCGCCAGCGGGTAGCGCAGGTTCCACAGCTTGCCTTTCTCGTCGTGGTTCTCCACTTCCAGATCGGAAATCGCCGTGTGCAGCTTGGTGTCCCAGTTGACCAGACGCTTGCCGCGGTAGATCAGGCCGTCTTCGTGCAGGCGCACGAAGGCCTCCTTGACCGCTTCGGACAGGCCATCGTCCATGGTGAAGCGCTCGCGCGACCAGTCCACCGAGCTGCCCAGGCGGCGGATCTGTCGGGTGATGTTGCCGCCGGATTCTTCCTTCCATTCCCAGACTTTCTCGAGGAATTTCTCGCGGCCCAGGTCGTGGCGGCTAATGCCCTCTGCGGCCAGTTGCCGCTCCACCACCATCTGGGTGGCGATGCCGGCATGGTCGGTACCTGGTTGCCACAGGGTCTTGCGGCCCTGCATGCGACGGAAACGGATCAGCGCATCCATGATCGAGTTATTGAAACCATGGCCCATGTGCAGGCTGCCGGTGACGTTCGGCGGCGGAATCATGATGGTGTAAGGCTGGCCCGAGCCCTGGGGGGCGAAATAGTTGTTCGCCTCCCAGTTCTGGTAGAGGGCGGTTTCAATGGCGTGCGGCTGGTAGGTCTTGTCCATGCGCGGCGGGACCCTTATGACGGCTGATCGGAAAAGCCGGCAAGTATAACGGGCTGGCACATGAGGCGTAAGGCCAGCGTGGGGCGAGTGACTGACGGCTGGGGCAATCCTTCCCGAATTGCAGCCGGGCTACTGGTGTTTTTCTACTTGCGCGGCGGCAGCAGGCGGCTCAGGCGGGCTTGCAGGCGGCGCTTGAGCTCGGCTTCGATCTGCGGCACGAAGTCGTCGATTACATCCTGCAGAATCAGCTCGGCGGCGGCGCGCAGTTCGTTATCCAGGCGGTGCATGTCGCTGTCGCGGCCGAGGGTCTGCCGGATGCTGCTGTGCAGGGTCGCGGCCTGCGCCAGCGGAGCGGCCTCCACGACTGGCGGATGGGCCGGTGCCGGCGGCGTGACGATGTCCGAGAGCAGGGGGATGCTGTCCGGGTCGATCGAGTCGGTCAGCAGTGGCAGATCGAGGTTTTCGTCGCCCAGCAGCTGGCGGATCGACTCGAGGTCGTCCAGCAGGTGGGTGGGCTTTTGCGGCGGTTTTGGCATGTCCATGGTGCAGAACTTAAAGTTCGACTCGTTTCGGATCATAGCCGCGCTGGCGGTAGCTGCGGAAGTTTTCCCGGCAGGCGGTCAATAGATCGGGTTCTTGGTTGACGATCTCGATCACCCGGCTGAAGCGTTCGACAAAGGGCGAAAGGGTCGGGCTCAGGTTGATCAGCACGCCTTGCTGGGAGAGCGGCTCTTCGTCCAGGCCAATCACCACCGGTGCCTGCGGGTCGTCCTGCTGCAAGTTGTGCGGTACGAATGCTTCGGCCTTGAAACGCCAGAGAAGTTCGTCGAGCGCCGTGCATTGCTCTGTATCGCAACCGCGCAGAAACACCGGCAGGCCATGGCGCCAGGCTTTCATCGCCAGTTGGCAGGCTGCCCGCAGGCGGTCTGCCGGGGCGGCGGAGGATAAGACATAGAATTCTATTCGGGGCATGGTGATTTCATTATGTGGGCCGCTGCAGGCGCGGCCGAGGCGGAATGGCGCTCGGCCGCGCCTGCAATAATCGGCATCAGCCGTTGGTGCGATCCAGCAGGTACTGGGTCAGCAGCGGCACCGGCCGACCGGTCGCGCCTTTCTCCTTGCCGCCACTGATCCAGGCGGTGCCGGCGATGTCCAGGTGCGCCCAGTGATACTTCTTGGCGAAGCGCGACAAGAAGCAGCCAGCGGTGATGCTACCGGCTTTCGGGCCGCCGATATTGGCAATGTCGGCGAATGGACTGTCGAGCTGTTCCTGGTATTCGTCGAACAGCGGCAACTGCCAGGCGCGGTCGTCGGCGCTCTGGCCGGCTTTGAGGAGCTGTTGCAGCAGTGCCTCGTCGTTGCCCATCAGGCCCGAGGTATGGGCGCCCAGGGCGACGATGCAGGCGCCGGTCAGGGTGGCGATATCGATTACGGCCTGCGGTTTGAAGCGTTCGGCGTAGGTCAGGGTGTCGCACAGCACCAGGCGGCCCTCGGCGTCGGTGTTGAGAATTTCCACGGTCTGCCCGCTCATGCTGGTGACGATATCGCCAGGGCGGGTGGCGCCCCCGCTGGGCATGTTCTCGGCGCAGGCCAGCAGGCACACCAGGTTGATCGGCAATTGCAGTTCCAGCACGGCCTTGAGCGTGCCGAACACACTGGCGGCGCCGCACATGTCGTACTTCATCTCATCCATGCCGGCCGCCGGCTTGATGCTGATGCCACCGGTATCGAAGGTGACGCCTTTGCCAACCAGGACGAAGGGCTTGTCGGTTTTCTTGCTGCCCTGGTAGTTGAGCACGATCATCCGCGGCGGCTGGTCGCTGCCTTGGGCCACGGCGAGGAAGGCGCCGGCACCGAGTTCCTTGAGTTTTTTCTCGTCGAGAATCTCGACCTTGAGGTTCTTGTAGGTCTTGCCCAGGGTCTTGGCTTCTTCAGCCAGGTAGCTGGGGTGGCAGAGGTTCGGCGGCATGTTGCCGAGATCACGGGTGAATGCCATGCCGCAGGCAATTGCCTGGGCATGCTTGGCCGCGCGCTGGACGTCAGCCAAATCAGCCTTGTCGCTGAGCAGGGTGAGTTTCTTCAAGGCTGGGACGTCGCCTTTCTCGCTCTTGAACTGGTCGAACTGATAGCCGCCGTCGGCCAGGCTTTCCACCAGCAGGCGGGCCTTGCCGTAGGCGTCACGGCCTTTGACCTGAAGTTCGCCCAGCGCAAGCACGGCATCGCTGCCGCCCAGGGTTTTCAGCACACCATGCACGGCATTGAGCATTTTGCGCAGTTGGCGGTCAGAGAGTTCAGCCTCCTTGCCACTGCCGACCAGCAGCACACGCTCGGCCTTGAGATTGGGCAGGTTGTGCGCGAGCAGGGTCTGGCCAAGCTTGCCGGCGAGGTCGCCGCGCTTGAGCAGCGCGCTGATCGCGCCGCTGCTGGCGTTATCAATTGCTTTCGCCGTTTCACCGAGCTTGTGGCCTTCGCCGATGGCAATCACCAGGGTGGCGGTTTTCAGGGTTTCCGGGCGAGCGCTTTTGACAATAAATTCCATGGCGTGGTGTTCCCAAGACAATGAGGCGTTATTGCAGGATAATGCCGGCTATTTTTCGATGGTTCGTCTGTGTGCGGACCGGCAAACAGTGTGGCTAGTGTGATCGTAGCCGCCTGAGCCTGACAACCCTGGAGTGTCTGGTTTGATCGTGTTCCGTTATTTGTCTCGTGAAGTGCTGGTTACCTTGAGTGCGATGAGTGCCGTGCTCCTGGTGATCATAATGAGTGGCCGTTTCATCAAGTACCTGGCGCAGGCGGCCCAGGGATTGCTGGATCCGGGCGTGTTGTTCATGATCATGGCCTTTCGCCTGCCGGGGTTCCTGCAGCTGATCCTGCCGCTGGGGTTGTTCCTCGGCATCCTTATGGCCTACGGCCGGCTCTATCTCGACAGCGAGATGACGGTGCTCTCGGCCACCGGCATGAGTCAGCAGCGGTTGCTGGTCTACACCATGGCGCCGGCCTTGCTGGTGGCCCTGCTGGTGGCCTGGTTAAGCATGGGCCTGGCGCCGCAGGGTGTGGCGCAGGTCGCGAGCATTCTCAATCAACAGGACGCCCTGACCGAATTCGATACCCTGGTGCCTGGGCGTTTCCAGGCCATGCGGGATGGTTCGCGGGTGACCTATACCAAGGAATTGTCGGCAGATCGCGCGGAGCTGGCCGACATCTTCATCTCCGAGAAGCGTTTTTCCCGGACGGGCGACAAGGAGCGCGGCATCACCGTGCTGGTGGCGGAAAGCGGGCGTCAGGAGATTCAGGCCGATGGCAGTCGCTATCTGATTTTGCAGAACGGTTACCGTTACGATGGCAATCCAGGTCAGGCCGACTACCGGGCGATTCAGTACGACACCTATGGCGTGCTGTTACCCAAACCCTCGGTCAGTAGCGAGATCAGTGAGCGTGAGGCCGTGACGACCGCTGAATTGATCGGCAGTGACAATCCGCGCTTCCAGTCCGAGCTGCAGTGGCGTCTGTCACTGCCGCTGCTGGTGTTCATCGTGACCCTGCTGGCGGTGCCGCTGTCGCGGGTCAATCCACGGCAAGGCCGCTTTCTCAAGCTGCTGCCGGCAATCCTCTTGTATATGACGTACCTGGCGCTGCTGATCGCTGCGCGCAGCGCACTGGATAAAGGGCGAATTCCTCAGGCGCTAGGGTTGTGGTGGGTACATGGAGTATTTCTGTTGATTGGTCTTGTGCTGCTGTATTGGGAGCCGTTGCGCCTGAAGTGGGCGAGCCGCCGTGCCGGGTCGGAGGTGGCTCATGCTTAGATTGGATCGCTACATCGGCACCCAGGTATTTTTCGCGATTCTCACCGTATTGGGCGTCCTCGTCGGGCTGGCCTTGCTGTTCGCCTTTATCGATGAGATGGGCGATGTCGAGGGTGGTTATGGTTTGCCGGAAGCCGCCTGGTATATCTTCTTGACTCTGCCGCGGCGCGTCTACGAGATGCTGCCGATGGCGGCCCTGGTCGGTTGCTTGGTCGGGCTGGGCAGTCTGGCCAGCAGCAGTGAGCTGACCATCATGCGCGCTGCCGGGGTTTCGATCAGGCGCATCGTCTGGGCGGTGATGAAACCGATGCTGGTGTTGATGCTGGCAGGCATTCTGATCGGCGAGTACCTGGCCCCCTGGAGTGAAAATCAGGCTCAGGCCGATCGCGCCATGGCGATGGGCGGTGGTGAGGCGCAAAGCTCCAAGCGTGGCTTGTGGCATCGCCAGGGCGACGAGTTCGTGCATATCAATGCGGTGCAGCCCGATGGCGTCTTGTTTGGTGTGACCCGTTATCGCTTCGATGATCAGCGTCACATGCTGTCTTCCAGCTTTGCCCGGCGTGCGCAGTATCAGGGCGACCACTGGCTGCTGGAGAATGTGGCAACCACACATTTTCGTGAGCGCAGTACCGAGGTGGTCAAGGCGCCGAATGAGCGCTGGGATGTCGAACTGAACCCGCAGCTGCTGGGTACTGTGGTGCTGGAGCCTGACGCGCTGTCGGTAACCGGCCTGTGGCGCTATATCCACTACCTGGGCGAGCAGGGCCTGAACAATGGGCAGTACTGGCTGGCGTTCTGGAGCAAGGTGCTGCAGCCAGTGGTGACCGCCGCACTGGTGTTGATGGCCATATCCTTCATCTTCGGTCCATTGCGCTCGGTCACCTTGGGTCAGCGGGTCTTCACCGGCGTGGTCGTGGGCTTCGTGTTCCGCATTGCCCAGGACCTGCTTGGACCTTCCAGCCTGGTGTTCGGTTTCTCACCCTTGTTTGCCGTGCTGATCCCCGCAGGGGTGTGCGCCTTGGCCGGTGCCTGGCTGTTGCGTCGCGCGGGATAGCTGCTGCAGTCGATAAAAAGCCGGCTAATTGCCGGCTTTTTCGTTTGCAGGCCCTAGCGCTGGGTTTTGTGGATGTTCTTCGGCAGCTGCACGGTGTGGCTGTCGGAATAGATGTCGTGCCAACTGCGCTTGTCCTTGTCCCAGAGCACCCAGAAAAACCCCAGGCCCAGGCACAGCCAGGAGGCAATGGCGACCAGAAAGCGCAGCAATGCCTGCCATAGGCTGATGGCCGTACCGTCGGCGTTCTGGATACGAATGCCCCAGACCTGCATGCCCAGTGTCTGGCCGCTGTGCGTCCAGAACTTGCTGAAGAAGCCAAACAGGCTGAGCACCAACAGGGTAGACAGTAGCGGGTCGCCATCCAGTGCACCGGCATCGGAGAGCTGTTTGAGCTGCGCTTCGCCATAAAAGCCCATCAGGATCAGCTTGTAGGCAAAGGTCACGACGATCAGCAGGGCCAGGCACAGCAGCAAGTCATAGAACATGGCGGCCATTCGGCGGATAAATCCGGCAGGGGGGAAATCACCCTGCGGGCGCAGCAGGTGGTTGGGCATGAGGGGCTCGATATGCAAAGTATGACGCTAAGGCTTGAGGGGACGGTTCGCGGTATGCAGGAGCATAAAAAAACCCCCGACGTTGCCATCAGGGGTTCTTAGCAGCAGCAGGATTATTCCTGGACTTGAACCTGGTCGGCCTGCATGCCTTTTTGCCCTTGTACGGCAACGAAACTGACTTTCTGGCCTTCTTTCAGGCTCTTGAAACCGTTGCCCTCGATCGCGCGAAAGTGCACGAAAAGATCCGGGCCGCTTTCTGGCGTGATGAAGCCAAAACCTTTCTCGTCGTTAAACCACTTGACGGTACCGCTCTGACGATTCGACATATCTTAATATCCTTGAAACCTTAGTTGATGACAGCCTCTACGCGATAGAGGGCTGAGACTGGTTGCAAGGAGTAATGCGACGTCGAACGGGATGTAGCGGATCTGGACGATCTACTGCACCAGGCCACGAATTACGGCGACCCATGCAAACACAGTGCAAAGCACTCTACGCTAACTAAAAGGCAAATGCCAACCCCCTCCAGGCCTGCGTTTCAGGCTTGATCGGGCGGCTTTTGTGTCTCTGCAATAAGCGAAAAAGCGGTGCTCGCCGCTGCGTTAACTCGCATACGGATGGACGCGCTTCACCAGCGCCTGGGTGTGTTCTTCCGCGTTCTCCCTGGAGTTATCGGCATGCCGTGAAAATAAACTGAACCTCACTACGGGTGAGGCACGACAGAGGGGTGCAGGCTCACCAGATTGGAGTTCCTTATGTGCGGTGTTATTCAACGAGTTTGGTTGCGCTCGGTCATCGGCTGGGCACAGTCGATCCGGTTTTTGGGGATCGCGTTTCACGCGACGGCAGTCGTGCTGCTGGACGGGTTCAAATGAGCAGTACTGCGCGTAGCCACATGTACAGATCAGCTTGCGATCCTGGCGCGCTTTCGATGTTTCGGGATCGGCTTGGCTGGGGCTGGGGCGGCAATCCGTTTCAGATTTGTGCGCCAATACCCAATGTTGACTATGTTGAACTCGCGAGTCTCGGGTTTGAAAGCTCCGGGCTTGTATCCTTGCGCACCTGCGGAGCATCTGCTTTGCGCGCCTTCGACGTGCCGCCGCCAAGTCGGGTACGGCTAAACAATAACAAGAAGCGGATCACTGCAGCTGAACGCAATCTAGGCAAAAAGCTATTCCGGGAGGGGCTCGATGGCAGTATCGATCGGGTCACTGCTGTCGATATGCGCCAGCCAGATAGACAGGTTGCCCGGCGATACGCTCCAGTCACAGGTTTTGCCATGAATAGTCTCCAGCATGCTCAACAGCGTCTATGGCAGGGGCTGTCCCTCCTGTTGCTCAGCACCCTGGTCGGCAACGCCCGTGCTGAGCCGGTACTCAATCTGGACCCTGCGCAAGACCACTTGAACTTCAGTGTGCCGCTCAGTGCGCCTTTGGCGGCAGGAGATCAGCTGGCCGTTGAACTGGATGGCTATGACGTGACGGCCTTGCTCAGTTGCACCGACGGCGACTGCCAGTTGGCGCTGCCGGTGCCATTGGCCGGGGGCTCACACCCCTTGCGGGCGATGATCTTTTACGACAACGGCGATATCGCCACGGTGTTGGAAGCGCGTGTGCAGGTCGCTGGGGGCTCCGATGGCTCCGATGGCTCCGCGGGGGCAGTGGAAGGCGAACAAGCGGGCGCGCCAGTCAATATGGCAACCGACGATCCCGGGACTCCTGTGCGGGGGGGCTCGGCAGTGCCTGTACAGCAGCGGTTCAGCGCGTTATTCAGCAGCGGCTATCGGCTGGATGAAAAACAGCCAGATAATTATCGTGGCATCCCGCGGCAGGCCAGCAATGGCGGCCTGAGCTACCAAGGTGCCGGCGCCGGCGCCGATTGGCGCTGGGACGCCCAAGTGGATGCGCTGTATGACAGCCTCAGCGAAAACAACCCCGATGGTGACGAGTGGGTGCTACCCAATTACCGTCTTGCCGCCTCACGTGGCACCGGCCTTGGGCGTCAGGGGCTGGCGTTGGGCACTTACAACCTGGCCCGCGAAAACCTGCTGTTCAGCGCCTATCAGCGGCGTGGGGCCGTGGTGAGCTTGGGCGATGATGTAGGTAGCCCACTGAAGCTTGATGTATTCGCGCTACAAAGCGAGCCCATCACAGGTTACAAAAGCCGCCTGGGTTACCCGAGCAATTCCCAGGAACGCAGTAGCGGGGCACTCTTGACCCTGAGCCCTTGGCAGGATGAGCCGCAGTTGCTGCAACTGAGCAGTGGCTTGATCAAGGGTGAAACCACCGATAGTGGTACCGGTATGTGGACGCCCGATGAGCAGGCTCGCTATGGCGGCGACACCTGGAACCTGGCAGTGGATTCCCGCTTGGGCGATAACAGCCTGTGGCTGCATGCTGACTACGCCCGTGCCAGTTTCGACAGCGATGGCATTGGCTATGGCCAGGATGAACGCAGCGACAGCGCTCACGAATTGCTGGCGCAGTTCAACTCCGGTAGCTGGCTGCCCGCCGGCCCTTTCGACCAGTGGAACCTGACCTTGCAACACAAGCAGGTCGGCCTGGACTTCTTCACCCTGGGTAACCTCGGCTTGCCTGGCGACTTACAGCTCAACCGTGCCAACTGGCTCGGCTATCTGGGCAGCCTGCAGTTAGAGGCAGAGGTCGCGCAGGAAACCAATAATCTTAATGACCGGGCTGATGTGGCCAACCAGACGGTCGACCGTCAGCTATTCAGTGCCTATTACTTCCCGATGGTGGATGCCGACGCGCTGCCTTGGCGATTGCTCGGCGTACCCTCGTTGAATGCCGGCCTGACCCGCACGCGTCGGCACCAGGACCGCGCCGATGCTCAAGTGGTGGGTTATGACCTCAACGACGAGACGTTAGAGCGTCTGGCCGGCATCAGCTTCTACCACAATCGCTGGAACTGGTCGGTGCAGCAGACGTGGCAGGACACTCAGGACTATTCGAATTCGGTCGAGCAGCAGGGGTATCTGGTTTATACGCCGCCCTCGGATCAGCGCAACCGCTTCACTACCGTGCAAGTCGGTTTTATCCCTGTGGACGGGTTGAGCGTGTCTACCAACTGGCAATGGAACAAGCTGCAGCAAACCGATGACGACAATGTTTCCCGTAGTACAGGCCAGGGGCTGGATTTGGCCTGGCAAATAGTGCCGCAGCGCTGGCGGCTGAATGCCTCCTATTTTCGCGGGCATGACAGCAGCCGCTTCGGCAATGGGGAATTTCTCGGTGATGACCTGCGCCAGCAAACGGCCAACTTGCAGCTGACCTGGAGTGTCGCCCAGCCACGTGGTCTGCAGCCGGGCCTTGACTGGTTTGTGAAAACCAGCTACGCCCGTCTCGATAGCTCTCTCTTCAATCAGGGCATGGAAGATTGGCAGCTGCTGCTCGGTTTCGACCTGCGTTGGGATACCCACACACAGTGACAGTTTGCCTGCACGCCTTTCACTTGGCGTGTTATCGGAGATGATCATGGACAGACAAAACATGCAGATTTTTTTCACCGCATTGATGCTGATTTTATTGCTGCCTGCGACCTGGGTTGAAGCGGCTCTGCCGGGCCAGCCTCCGCAGCTAGGCTCGCCGGGGCAGCCGGGCCAGCCCCCTCAGCTAGGCTCGCCGCCACAGCCGGGCCAGCCGCCACAGCTAGGCTCGCCGCCACAGCCGAGCCAGCCGCCACAGCTGGGCCAGCCACCACAGCTAGGCCAGCCTCCGCAGTCGACGCCTGTGCGTGGCGCTGCACTGACCAGGGCCAATGCGCAGCCGGCCCAGCGGCAGTTGCTGGCCACTCAAGGCAATAGTTTTGGCGTGGTCTGGCAGGTTGCCGCCACCCCTGGCTACAGCGCCGGGGTCTCATCTAGAAATGCGCAGATCGTTAACCCCGCCACCGGTGCCGTACTGGGTACTGTGGGTGGTTTTTTGTCGCAGGCAGGCGGCGCTCCGTTCATGTTCAGCGAGCTTGTCGACTTGCCTGCAGCCAGCGTACAGGGCTGGGTTAATAGTGGCCTGCGTCGGTTGTTGCTGGTGCGTAATTTCAATGGTTCGGGCCCCAGCGTACGCGCACAGGTAGTACTGAATATTTCCAGCAGCGCCTTGCGTGCGCCGCGTGAGAACAACGAGGGTGAACTACTGGTGCAGCGCTTGAACCTTAGTTTTGTCGATAACCAGCGGGTCAAGGTGGTGCAGCCGGCCGACGAGGTGAAAGCCAAGGTGCAGATTAGCTACAGCGGCAACGGCCAGTTGCAGGGACGCTGGCAGGTGGCTGAGCCAGCCAGCACCCAGGGGGTGCCGGTGTACCGCACGTTGACCCTGGTCAGCCAGTACCTGGGTGCAGCGCAGCAGACCGTGCTGACCAGCCCGCTGTTGCCGAGTAATGCCGCGGGCAAATACCTGGTGCGCTTTTGCGTCACTAATAGAGAGATGGTTGCAGCGGATCAGTTAGTACTGGATGCCGGTTGCCCGAGTGAGGCGTTGACAGTGGAAACGGTGTATCAAGTGCTCGGTAGCGCTGAGTCCGAGGCATTAATAGAGGCCAGCCCTCAGAGCGGCACCGTGACGGCGGCAAGTCCATTTCAATGGCGCGCGGTGCCAGGTGCTGTGGTCTATCAACTGCAGGTGTTTGCCAGTAGCGCAGCACCTACTAGTGAAGGCAATAACCTCGATCAGGCACCGAACTTTATTGCCGGTATGTTGCTGCCAGCCGGGGTGACTGAAACCACCTGGTCTAGCTGGCTGCTGAGTAAGCTTGAACCTGGGCAGAGTTACCTGTGGCGGGTGACTGCCCACGATCAGAACGGCAGCTTGATTGGTCGCAGTCGTGAATGGCGCGTGCGCTATCAGCCCTGAGGATGTGGTGTGACTGAAGCAACCGATGAGCAGTTGTTGCAACGCATAGCTGGGGGCGATCAGGCGGCGTTACGCGTGTTCTATGAGCGTTTCCATGGTGCGGTTTATCAGTTTTCCCTGCGTACACTGAACAACGCCGCCGATGCCGCTGACGTGCTCAACTTGGTGATGCTGGAGGTGTGGCAGAAGGCGGGCAGTTTTGCAGGGCAGTCGCAGGTGCGCACCTGGCTGTTCAGTATTACCCGCAACAAGTCGGTCGATCTGCTCCGGCGCAAGCGCCCCAGCGAGCCGTTTGATGAGGCCGTGCTGGAGGCCGATGCTGAAGACCATTGTGAGCATTTTGCAGGCTTGCAGCTAAAGCAGCAGGGCGCTCAGGTGCGCCACTGCCTGGACAAGCTCAAGGACAGCCATCGTCAGGTGGTGTACCTGACGTTCTTCGAAGACATGGCCTACCCCGATATCGCCGAGGTAATGAGCATCCCCTTGGGGACGGTAAAAACCCGCATGCTGCACGCCAAGCAGCAATTGTTGCAGTGCCTGGGGCGGCTGCTGAGGATGGACGCTTGAAATACGCGGATAACGTGCTGTTCCTAGCCCGAAATAGTGAACCGCAGCCTGGCAGCAGTCGACCTAGTGGCACAGGTTGCGGAGGTGTTAAATGAGCCATGAACAGAATGATGAGGCCCTGCTGGCGTTGCTGCCGTGGTACCTCAGTGGGCAGTTGGAAACCGCCGAGAAGGCTCAGGTCGAAGCCTTGTTAGCGCGTTCTGAGAGCGCTCGTGACGAGCTGGAAACACTGCGGAGCCTGGCCCAGGCGGTGCGTGCCGAGGAGGCTGAGCATAGTCGTCAGCACCCAGTTCCCTCGGAGCTGGGTTGGGCGCGATTGCAGCGCAGCCTAGCCCAGTCGGCAACGGTGGCTAAGCCTCGGCGAGACTGGTGGCGGCCATCACTCGCGGCTGCTGCGGCGCTGATCGTGGCCCTACAGATTGGCATTCTGGCGCGGCCGACCAGCCTCGAATCCGATTGGCGCTTACAAAGCGGCGGCGCAGTGCAGCAGCTAACCGGCGGCTATAGAGTGCAAGTGCGCTTTGTCGATCACGCACAGTGGCAGCACGTGCGCGCCTTGCTGTTGGACCTCGACGGCGTGTTGGTGGATGGGCCCTCGGCACTGGGTGTCATGCAGGTTTATGTGCCGGCCAATCGCCGCTTTGCAGATGCTCAGGCCATGCTGAACTATGTGCAACAGCAGTCGGTGGTGCAGTACGCCGCCTTGCTCGGTCAGGGGCGCTAGTGATGCGGCGGCGCTGGTTGGGCTGCTGGCTGGCGCTGCAGGTGGCGCTGCCGCTGCACGCCGCTCCGCCGCCTACGGGGGCACCCGGCACACCGCCGGCCGCCGAGCAGGTTCCCGCGCGGGTAGCATTGCCGGTGGTGCGTGAGTCAAGTCCGCGCGCCACTGATCCGACAGGGTTGCCCGGTGCGCCGGTGCCTGCAAAGCGGCTGCCGGATGGCGAAAAACTGCCAGCGCAACGCGAGCCAAGCCCACGTAACACTGATCCGACAGGGTTGTCCGGTTCACCGGTACCTGCTGAACTGCTGCCGGATAGTGAAAAGCGACCCGCGCCGCGCGCGCCAGGTTCCGGTGCGCCAACCATCCGCGGGGCGGGTGATGAGAGGGGGCGCTTGCTTGATCAGTCGCTGCCGCCCCAGCAATGGCGCGGTATCAAACAACCGGCGGCTGACGCGCAGGTGCCCTTACGTGAGTGGTTGGTCTTCAGTCGTAACCTGGCTGAGGCGCAGAGTCAGCGGCAGGCCTTACAGCCTTTCGCGTTGAGCATCTTGCGCCGGCAGCAGCTGGGTGAGCTGGGGCGGGTGATCAGCGTTTATCGAATTCCTGACAGTGCCGATCTGCAACAGCTGGAGGCGCGCTTGCGCCAACAGTTTCCGGATTGGCAGCAAGAGCTGAACTTACGCTACCTGCCCCTGAGCGAAGCGCTTGAAGAAGGCAATGACGATCCGCTGGAGCGCTGGGGGCAACACGCCGTCGGGCAAGCGCAAGTGTCGCCAGCCAATTGCAGCGAGGGGTTGGTGGTGGCCATGCTGGATGGACCGGTTAATCCGAACCTGGCAGCGTTCGCGGGGGCTGCACTGAGCTATCAAAGTGTGGTCAGTGAAGCCTTTCGTCCGCGCAGCCTGGTAGCTGATCGGCATGGCAATGGGGTTGCCGCCTTGCTGGTGGGCCGGCGACTGGTGCATGGGTTGATACCCGGCGCGAGCCTATATGCGCTGGGCGTGTTTGGTGAAGATGCCGAAGTCGGTTTGCATACGCGCACCGACTGGTTGTTGAGCGGGCTGGATCGCTTACTGGCGTTGCCGGTGCCTGTGCAGGTGGTCAACCTCAGTTTTGGCGGTGGTTACAGTCGCCTTCTGGAAAGCAGTGTTCAGCGTCTGCAGTCCCGTATGCAGTTTGTCGCGGCGGCGGGGAATGATGGGGCCGAGGGCTTGCGTTACCCGGCGGCCTATCCCGGCGTGGTCGCGGTGGGGGCAGTGGATGCTCGCTTGCAGCGCCTGCGCCAATCCAACTACGGGGCCGGTCTGAGTCTGGTCGCCCCCGGTGAGGATATCTGGACTTTGGATGAGCAGGGTCAGGGCTACTTTGCCAGCGGCACGTCATTGGCTGCGCCTTTTGTCAGTGCCGCCCTGGCCCTGAATGGCTCGCTCGAGCAGTTACGGATGCGGACCAAGGATCTCGGTCCTCCGGGTCAGGACCACTGGTATGGTGCCGGTTTGGTGCAGCTGCCGCGCTGCCGATAAGGCTTGTGTGTGCTTTGCTCCTGAGTAATTGCAAAAAACTTTGAACCGCTAGCTGGGTGACTGACGACAGAGGGATGAAAGGCGCGGTCATCGCTTCGGCCAGCGCTTCAGCACGCTACTCAAGAGGATGGACCAATGGATATGCAAGTAAACGCCAAGAAGATAGTCAGCATTGGTTTGCTGGCCATGCTGCCGCTAGCGGCACTCCAGGCTGCGCCGGAAGTGAAGTCGGTAACCTTTGACTACAGTGGCAGCAAGGCCAAAGAAACCAAGTTTCAGGTGAAATACAGTAATGGCAACTTTAAATCCCTTACCCCGTCGGTATTGATGACGCTTGGCGATGGCGAAGTGTTTTGCGAAAAGCACACTGATTTTGGCGGGGCCAAGTTATATCTTGGCTCGCCTTGGTACGTGAATAACAGCATCGCTGACAACGGTGCCTACATGAAACCCGCCAGTAATATGGTCACCGCCCCTGTTGTGGGGGATCCAGTGACCGAGGGGGTGCCTCAATACAGCTTGAAGTTCAATATCGTGCTGGCTCAGGTGAGCAAGCAAATTTTTGACCCGGTGCAAGTGGTCAAGGACGAGCTGGCCAAGGCCAAGAGCCAGGGCATGAGTGAGGCCGATTTCCTCAGGCAGGACCGCCTGTTTGAAGTTAAGCGCAAGGTGACGCTGGCAGGTCGTTGCTATGGCAATAACACCCAGGCCGCCATGGGCTGGGAGATCAGTGAGAAAAACGTCAGCTTTATGGTGCAGTATCAGGGTGATCCTGATTTCAAAGCGCTGGGCGTGCAGGCACCGGCCAAGCCCAAACCAGGCTTTCAACAAGGCAAAATCAACCTCAAGGTTACCGATGGCAACATCCTCACCAACTCGTTGAACTACACCAACCTGAACTGCCCGGCCAATCTGGACTTTTCGGTGAAATACAAAGGCGTGGGCAAGGGGCGGGTGGTATTCCATGTGATCGAGAACAATCAGACCGTCTATGAGTCGGCTCCATCCGAATATGAGGCGGCCGACGGTTGGGTGCAGAAGAACTTCAAGGTTAATGTGCCGGCAAGCCCACAGAACATGAACAGCAAGGTGCAGCGCAAATTCAGCTTGTCCTTCCGAGTCAGAGATCAGGATGGCAATTCGTTTGACTGGGTTCCGACGGGTAACTTCCAGGGGCTGAACTGGTCGCATACCTGTAAACCCAAAGTTGCAGTGCCAATGGGGCAGGGCGGAGTCATCTATGCGCCGAACACCCCTAAGCCCGGGATGCAGATCAAGGCTCAGCCAAGCAGCCCACAGCCACCGGTTGCACCTTCTAGAGTCCAGGCGCAACCGACTCCACCGCCGCAGGCGCCACTGCAAATCAAGGCGCAGCCAGTGGAGCCGCAACAGCCACTGCGTAAGACTAACTAAGTCTGCCGGAGCTACTACTAAAACCGCCGACCATCACGGCGGTTTTTTTATGCCTTCAGCATGCGTGGTTCACCGCTCCTGAAAAAGCTCGAATTAGGCTGCCTGGCAGCCTTGGGGTCTCAAGCGCTGGGGGTGGCGGCCTGGGCCAGGTGCGATCAGGCGTTTGCTAGCACCGCCTTAGGTTCAGCCATCAAACTGCTGTGCATTGAGGTGAGCCGCTGGGCGCTATGGCTGGGCTGCACCTAGTCGGAGAGCTTGGCCTGGAGGCCCGTGCTGAGCGCTACGACCGCGCCTAGAGCTTGCATGTCATGGATCTGCCCTGCGGGAAGTTCGAGGGCCATGGCGTCGAGTTCCCCATTGATAACTAAGGGCATAGGGCATGAATTCATGCGCCTCTGCAGGGGGCGAGGTGATGGTCAGCATCAATGCTCATCCCGCTAGCCGCTGCAGCGTAACCTGTCGGCGGCAAGGCATGAGCGAAACCACTGGCGAACTGTTGGTCATCAGCAGGCCGGCGGAGGCGTTGGGCGCCTGGTCGGCGGCGGCTGATTCGTTTGCCACGCTGCACTGGCGGAACGTTGCGGGTGTCAGCCAAGTCAATCTAGGACAAGTCCCATGACGCTAGCCGAACACCTCCAGTCCTTGCCGATCGAGTGGCTGATCGCAATGGCAAGAGGAGGTATCGATGCTCAGGCGATTGCAGTCGAGTTAATGACGGGGCGTGGGGTGGACGGGGAGGGTAGTCATCCAAACTCTTGGGAAGCAGCGTACTTAGCCCGCGATGCTTTCCCTGGATAAAACGCTGCATTGACGCCCCCTGCCGATATGAATCCATCAAATCACAGCAAGGTCGATGCCAGCGTTTTTACACCGTCGGGGCCAGGAGCGGAGTGATCGAATGGTCCGCTCTATGAAGATTGGCGGTATCTAAAAAACTAGAGGCGATTCAGACTCCTGAACCGGATGTTCGCTGAATGGCCGACATGCCGAACTGAATATTGGCAGGAAGGTCTCATTTGTGGCCTTTATTTTCGGGCTAGGGTCATCGTTAAAGTTGTACTTCATGATCTGGATGGCCAGTTCCATGATCTCGATTTTCGAAATGCTCACTCGCTGTTTTCTTTTGCGAGAATTTCTACCGTCCTGCATGATTTTTTTGTCAAAGCTGTTTCGTTAAATGCAGGAACCATTGTAGTATTTAACGAAAAATTCATGAGAGAGGGCTTCTGTGGCGTTCGATATTACCATTGCCGTGAATATTATGGGATTGTCTGCTGTGGCAGTCTTTGCAATCTCGGGAGCACTCAGTGCGGCTCGCCAGAAAATGGATATTCTAGGCTTCATGCTAATCGGAACAGTTACCGGCATCGGTGGTGGTACGTTACGTGATGTCCTGCTGGGTAATTTGCCAGTATTCTGGATCCGCGAACCTACATGGATCGTCGTCTGTCTTCTTTTCTCTGCAGCAACCTATTTTGTCGCGCCAAGATTGACCTCCCTGTCACGCGCACTGCTCTGGATGGATGCTATTGGAATCGCACTGTTTGCGGTGGTGGGTACTGAAATAGGTCTGGAGTCTGAAGCGTCACCATTGATCGCTATTTGCATGGGGGTAATGACAGCTACCTTTGGTGGAATTGCCCGAGACGTACTCTGTGGTAGCAATCTTACCCTTATGAATGAAGAGCTATATATAACAACAACATTGGCTGGCTCCACGACATACCTCTGTCTCAGCATGCTAGGCCTTCCTTATAGTTATGATTTAATTGGCGGATTTCTGGTCGCATTTACGTTGCGAGCTCTAGCGATTCAATTCAATCTTAAACTTCCTAACCGCTACAGAGTGGAATAACTTTTTGCTGGGCTTCTACCTCGAATAACACGGACACTTTGCTAGTTGCTTGGGAGCGGTTCGTTGGTGCTCCCTGAGAATTTTCATTTGGTGCTCCCTGGTCATCTGGATTGGTAACCGCTGAGTGGTCTTATCAGCAGGCACCTTCACTCAGATGTACTGGATAGAAGCCTGTCTTTGTGGCAGTCAGGCGGCGCCACAATGGCTATGGTTCCCAATCAAATCCTTCCACGGCACAACCCGATCCATCTCGAACAGGAACAGCTCTTTGCGGGTCTGCTTGCGCTTGCCGCTGTACTCGGCGTCGGCGAAGGTTATCTGCTTTATTGGAAAACTCAGCGGGTGGAGTCCGGGTTTTTTGCCAAAATCAGGAAGTCTTTTTCAGCGTTTCCCTAAAACTTCGGGCTTGCAAGGGAAGGGTGGGGAATTGCGGGCAATAAAAAACCGGCTCAAGCGGCCGGTTTTCTAGGGGTTCAGGTCGTTTCGGTACGATCTGAGATGTTTGTATGGTGCCCCGGGGGAGACTCGAACTCCCACTTCTTTCGAAAACGGATTTTGAATCCGCCGCGTCTACCGGTTCCGCCACCGGGGCACAATGGCGGCGAAGTATAGGGATGCCGGTGGCCTTGGTCAATCCACTTGCGTGGTCAGATTGCACTATTTCCGGTAAGCTTTGCCGCCCTGCTAGACGACCTCCTCCGAACATGCGTGTTGCCGACTTTGATTTCGAGCTGCCTGACGCTCTTATTGCCCGCCATCCGCTTGCCGAACGGCGTGCCAGCCGTTTGCTGGTGCTGGATGGACCGAGTGGTGCGCTGGCGCACCGTCAGTTCAGTGATTTGCTGGAGTATTTGCGCCCCGGCGACTTGATGGTGTTCAACAACACGCGGGTGATTCCTGCGCGTTTATTCGGCCAGAAGGCTTCTGGCGGCAAGCTCGAAGTGTTGGTCGAGCGGGTGCTGGACCGCCATCGCGTCCTGGCCCATGTCCGTTCGAGCAAATCGCCCAAGCCGGGTTCGACGATTCTGATCGATGGCGGCGGTGAGGCGCAGATGCTGGCGCGGCATGAGGCGCTGTTCGAGTTGCGCTTTGCCGAAGAGGTTTTGCCGCTGCTCGAGCGGGTTGGTCATATGCCGCTGCCTCCTTACATAGACCGCCCGGACGATGCCGCCGATCGTGAGCGTTATCAGACCGTCTATGCCGAGCGCGCCGGTGCAGTGGCGGCGCCAACCGCAGGCCTGCACTTCGATCAGGCGCTGTTGGCGTCCATTGCCGCGATGGGGGTGGAGAGTGCCTTCGTCACCCTGCATGTGGGCGCCGGGACTTTCCAGCCGGTGCGGGTCGAGCGTATCGAAGATCACCCGATGCACAGCGAGTGGCTGGAGGTCGGCCAGGATGTGGTCGATGCCGTGGCGGCCTGCCGTGCCCGAGGCGGGCGTGTGGTGGCGGTGGGCACCACCAGCGTGCGCTCGCTGGAAAGCGCGGCGCGCGATGGCGTGCTCAAGGCGTTCAGCGGCGACACCGACATCTTTATCTACCCGGGTCGGCCGCTGCATGTGGTCGATGCCCTGGTGACCAATTTCCATTTGCCGGAATCGACTTTGTTGATGCTGGTATCGGCGTTTGCCGGCTACCCCGAAACCATGGCGGCCTATACCAGCGCGATCGCCGAGGGTTATCGCTTCTTCAGTTATGGTGATGCCATGTTCATCACCCGCAACCCCGCGCCACGCGGGCCAGAGGATCACCTATGACGCGCACTTGCCGGATGGCTTTCGAATTGCTGGCGACCGATGGCAAGGCGCGGCGGGGCCGCATTACCTTTCCGCGTGGCGTGGTCGAGACGCCGGCGTTCATGCCGGTCGGCACCTATGGCACGGTCAAGGGCATGTTGCCGCGCGACATCGAGGCGATTGGCGCGCAGATGATCCTCGGCAATACCTTTCACCTGTGGCTGCGTCCCGGCACCGAGGTGATCAAGCGGCACGGCGACTTGCATGATTTCATGCAGTGGCAGGGGCCGATCCTCACCGATTCGGGCGGCTTTCAGGTGTTCAGTCTGGGGGCGATGCGCAAGATCAAGGAGGAGGGGGTGTATTTCGCCTCGCCGGTGGATGGCGCCAAGGTGTTCATGGGCCCCGAAGAGTCGATGCAGGTGCAGCGTGACCTGGGCTCGGACATCGTGATGATCTTCGACGAATGCACGCCGTATCCGGCCGAGTTCGACGTGGCCAAACGCTCCATGGAGCTCTCGCTGCGTTGGGCCAAGCGTTCGAAGGAGGCGCACGGCGACAATACGGCGGCGCTGTTCGGTATCGTGCAGGGTGGCATGCATGAAGAATTGCGCATGCGCTCGCTGGAAGGCTTGAATGCGCTGGATTTTGACGGTTTGGCGATTGGCGGCCTGTCGGTCGGCGAGCCGAAGGAAGAAATGATCCGCGTGCTGGATTACCTGCCCGCCCTGCTGCCCGCCGATAAGCCGCGCTATCTGATGGGGGTTGGCAAGCCCGAAGACTTGGTCGAAGGGGTACGCCGCGGTGTGGACATGTTCGACTGCGTGATGCCGACGCGCAATGCACGTAATGGCCATCTGTTCGTCGAGACCGGGGTGCTGAAGATTCGTAATGCGATGCACCGACATGATGATTCGCCACTCGATGCAACCTGTGATTGTTATACCTGCCAACATTTCTCCCGCGCCTACCTGCACCATTTGGATAAATGTGGCGAAATGCTGGGCAGTATGCTGAATACAATCCATAACTTACGGCACTATCAGCGGCTGATGGCTGGTTTGCGCGAGTCTATTCAACAGGGTACATTGGCCGCCTTTGTCGATGCCTTCTACGCCCGTCGTGGCCTGCCGGTTCCGGCGCTGGACTGATAAATCAACGTTTTCGAGTAGTTTCTAACAGGAGTGTTAAATGAGCTTTTTGATCCCTGAGGCTTTTGCCGATGCCGCTGCCCCAGCTGGTGCTGTGGGTTCTGGTTTCGAATGGGTGTTTCTGGTCGGCTTTCTGGTCATCTTCTACCTGATGATCTGGCGTCCCCAGGCCAAGCGAGCCAAGGAGCACAAGAATCTGCTCGGCAACCTGCAGAAAGGTGATGAGGTCGTGACCAGCGGCGGTATCGCCGGCAAAGTGAACAAGGTCAGCGATGACTTCGTGGTACTGGAAGTGTCCAGCACAGTCGAGCTGAAGATTCAGAAAGTGGCCATCGCCGCGACCCTGCCCAAGGGCACGCTGAAAGCTATTTAAGCGTCACACTCTTACCATCTGACGGGGCGCTTAAGGCGCCCCGCGTCATAACGGGCGGCGTCATGCTGAATAAATTCCCCCTCTGGAAGTATCTGCTGATCCTGGCTGTGCTGGCGATCGGCTTCCTTTATTCTGCGCCCAACCTGTATCCAGATGATCCGGCGATCCAGGTCAGCGGTACCAGCTCGGCCATGCAGGTCGAACAAGCTGATCTGGAGCGCGCCACGCGTGCCTTGCAGACCGCAGGAATTGAGGTCAAGGCTTCGAGTCTGGCTGCGCAAGGCCGTGCCGGCCTGCTGCGTCTGACCAAGCAGGCTGATCAGCTGCCTGCCAAGGATGTGGTGCGCAAGACCTTGGGCGAAGACTTCGTGGTCGCCTTGAACCTTGCGCAGACTACCCCTGATTGGCTGCGCAACCTGGGTGCGGGGCCGATGAAGCTGGGTCTGGATTTGTCCGGTGGCGTGCACTTCCTTCTGGAAGTGGACATGGACAAGGCTCTGGACGCGCGGCGCAAGGTCTACGAGGGGGAGGTCAAGAGCATGCTGCGCAAGGAGCGCGTGCGCTACCGCACCCTGCCCGAGCTCAACGGCGCGATTCAGTTGGGTTTCGTCGACGAGGCGACCCTGGAAAAGGCCCAGAGTCTGATTCGCAAGGAGTTCTCCGATTTCGAGTTGAGTTCGACCGAGCGTAGCGGTTTGCAGGTGCTGCGCTTGAACCTGACTCAGGCCAAGCTGGCGGAAATTCGCGAATATTCGATCAAGCAGAACCTGACGACCGTGCGTAACCGGGTCAACGAGCTGGGCGTGGCCGAGCCGCTGGTTCAGCGTCAGGGCGCCAACCGGATCGTGGTTGAGTTACCCGGGGTGCAGGACACCGCCGAGGCCAAGCGCATTCTGGGCAAGACGGCCAACCTCGAGTTTCGTCTGGCTGCCGATCCCGATGCATCGAGAGCCACGACCGAATCCTTCGAGTTCCGTGAGGAAGGGCGCCCGCCCGCGCAGTTGGAGCGTGAGCTGATCATCACCGGTGATCAGGTCACCGACGCCCAGGCCAGCTTCGATGAGAATGGCAGTCCGCAGGTAAACATCCGCCTGGATGGTCATGGCGGCGAGTTGATGAACCGTGCGACGCGCAGCAACGTCGGGCGCAGCATGGCGGTGATCTTTATCGAGCAGAAGCCGACGGTGCGTTACCTGCGCCAGGTGGTCGATGGTGTCGAAAAGGAAGTCGCGGTTCAGAGTTTCGTCGAAGAGAAGAAGATCATCAGTCTGGCGACCATCCAGTCGCCGCTGGGTAGCCAGTTCCGCATTACCGGCCTCGATGGTCCGGGTGAGTCGACCGAGCTGGCATTGTTGCTGCGTGCCGGCGGCCTGGCGGCGCCCATGTACTTCGCCGAAGAGCGCACCATCGGCCCGAGCCTGGGTGCCGACAACATCGCCAAGGGCGTCGATGCCGCCCTCTGGGGCATGTTGTTCGTGTCGCTGTTCATCATCGTCATCTATCGGTTCTTCGGCGTGCTGGCGACCATTGCCCTGGGCTTCAACATGGTGCTGCTGCTGGCGCTGATGTCGCTGCTGAGTGCCACCCTGACGCTGCCGGGCATCGCCGGTATCGTGCTGACCATGGGTATGGCGGTGGATGCCAACGTGCTGATCTTCTCGCGGATTCGCGAGGAAATCGCCAATGGCATGTCGGTGCAGCGGGCCATTCATGAGGGCTTCGATCGCGCTTATTCGGCGATTATCGATGGCAACCTGACCACCTTGTTGGTGGGGGGGATTCTTTTCGCCATGGGTACCGGTCCGGTCAAAGGCTTTGCGGTGACGCTGTCGCTGGGCATTCTCACCTCGATGTTCACCGCCATTCTGGTGACGCGAGCCATGGTCAACCTGAGCTTCGGCGGGCGTGACCTGAAGAAGTTGTGGATTTGAGGGGCTGAGATGAATCGTGTAATCAACTTCATGGGCGTGCGCCACATCGCGCTCGCCGCCACCGTGCTGCTGACGGTTATTGCGCTGGGTAGCCTGGTAGTAAAAGGTCTGAACTTCGGTCTGGATTTTACCGGTGGTACGCAGATCGAGCTGGCGTATGAGCAGCCTGCGGACCTCGGCAGTATTCGCCAGAGTCTGGCGGGCGCCGGTTATGGCGATGCCGTGGTGCAAAGCTTTGGTGCAACTACCGACGTGGTCGTGCGTATGCAGGGCGATGATGCGAACCTGGGCGACAAAGTCGCCACGGTTCTGCAGCAGTCTGGTGACAGATTGCAGGTAAAGAAGGTCGAGTTCGTCGGCCCGCAGGTCGGTGAGGAACTGCGTGATCAGGGCGGCCTGGGCATGCTCCTGGCGCTGGGTGGCGTCATGCTCTACCTGGCCTTCCGCTTCCAGTGGAAGTTCTCCATGGGTGCGTTCATCTCGCTGGTGCATGACGTCATCGTCACCCTGGGCATCCTGTCGTTCTTCCAGGTCACGTTCGACCTGACCGTGCTGGCGGCGATACTGGCGATCATCGGTTATTCGTTGAATGACACCATCGTGGTATTCGATCGGGTTCGCGAGAATTTCCGGGTACTGCGCAAGGCCAGTTTGATCGAAAACATCAATATTTCTACCACGCAAACCCTGTTGCGCACCCTGGCCACGTCGATTTCGACCTTGCTGGCGATTGCTGCCTTGCTGGTCTTTGGTGGCGATAATCTGTTCGGTTTTGCGATCACGTTGTTCGTGGGGGTGCTGGTGGGGACTTATTCATCGATCTATATCTCCAACGCGACACTGATCTGGTTTGACCTGACGGTCGAAGATCTGATTCCGCCAGTGCCGACTGAAGAGGTTGATGAGCGTCCCTGAGTCTGCCTCGGTAGCGGCCTGTTTTTCGCCTATTGAACTTGCCGCGCATCGCGCCTGTCCTATGTCGGGAAATCAGGCGCCATGCGCCTAATAAGCGAAAATCAGGAGTTCTTATGAGCAAGTCAATGCTCGTTGGTGCTGTGCTGGGTGCCGTCGGTGTGACGGCAGGCGGTGCGGTAGCCACTTACAACTTGGTAAGTGGTCCCGAGTACGCGGAAGTTCTAGCTGTGCAGCCGATCAAGCAGACGATCAAAACCCCGCGTGAGGTCTGTGAAGATGTCACCGTGACCCGGCAGAAGCCGGTACAGGATCAGCATCAGATTGCCGGTACGGCGATTGGTGCGGTTGTTGGCGGTTTGCTGGGTAACCAGGTTGGCGGCGGTTCCGGCAAGAAGATTGCTACCGTGGCCGGTGCCGTTGGTGGCGGTTACGCCGGCAACAAGGTGCAGGAAAACATGCAGGCCAATGCCACCTATACCACCACTGAAAACCGCTGCCGCACCGTGACCGATACCAGCGAAAAAGTGGTCGGTTATGACGTGAAGTATCAGTTGGACGGTAAGGAAGGGCGGGTGCGTATGGACAGCGATCCTGGCAGTCGGATTCCGGTCAAGGATGGGCAGTTGGTGGTGGCTGAAGCAGCCGAGTAACCCTGCACATGGAAAAGCGCCCTGCGGGGCGCTTTTTTTGTGGGTAATAAAAAACCGGCCAGCGGCCGGTTTTTTTATTTATCGCGCAGTCAGCGCTTCATTGAAGCGGAAAGATGCGGCTGGATGGCCGTCAGGACTGCCTTGAAGCACTTGGTGTTGCCGGCGACGATCTGGCCCTTCTCGAGGAATTCGTGGCCGCCGGTGAAGTCGCTAACCAGGCCGCCTGCTTCCTGAATCAGCAGGGCGCCGGCTGCCATGTCCCATTCGGACAGGCCGAACTCCCAGAATGCATCGTAACGGCCGGCGGCCACGTAGGCCAGGTCCAGGCTGGCAGCACCTGCCCGACGAACGCCGGCGGTCTGGCCAACCAGGTTGCGGAACATGCCCAGGTAGTTTTCCAGGTTGTCCAGCTGGCTATCGCGGAACGGGAAGCCGGTGCCGAGCAGGGCGCCTTCCAGGCTCTTGCGTGGGCTGACGCGCAGGCGGCGGCCGTTGAGGGCTGCGCCACGACCGCGACTGGCGGTGAATTCTTCCTGGCGCACCGGGTCGATGACCACGGCGTGCTCCAGTCGGCCGCGGTATTTGCAGGCCAGGCTGACGGCGAAGTGCGGCACGCCGCGGATGAAGTTGGTCGTGCCGTCCAGCGGGTCGATGATCCACAAGTAATCGGCGCCTTCACCGCTGCCTTGGATCAGGCCACCTTCCTCGCCGAGGAAGCCGTGGGTCGGATAAGCCTTGCGCAGCGCTTGGATGATCAGCAGCTCGGCCGAGCGATCGATCTCGGTGACGTAATCCTTGGCATCTTTCTCGTCGACCGAGATGACGTCCAAGCGTTCGATCGAGCGGAAAATCATTTCACCGGCGCTACGGGCTGCGCGCAGGGCGATATTCAGCATGGGGTGCATGGGTGATTCACCTGGGTCGTTAAAGAAAGCCGGCCATATTAGCAGAAAAGGCTGGTGGATGAAGTGCCGTCTGTGTCTTGCATGGCATTACCCCGAGCGGTTCTGTAAGCTTTGCTGCCCTTGGCTGCCCATGTGAGCGTTTGCGTTGCTGCAAAATATTCGAGTGGTTCTGGTTAATACCAGTCATCCCGGCAATATCGGCGGTGCTGCGCGCGCCATGAAAAACATGGGCCTGTCGCGCCTGGTGCTGGTCGATCCGATGGACTTTCCCAGTGGCGATGCGGTGGCCAGGGCTTCGGGCGCGACTGATATTCTCGAGGCTGCGCAGGTCGTCGGCACGCTCGAAGAAGCGTTGGTCGGTTGCAGTCTGGTGCTGGGCACCAGTGCGCGCGATCGGCGCATACCCTGGCCGTTGCTCGATCCACGCGAGTGCGGGCTGGCTGCGTGCGAACAGGCCCTGCAGGGTGGCGAGGTGGCCTTGGTGTTCGGTCGTGAGTACGCAGGCCTGACCAACGAAGAGCTGCAGCGATGTCATTTTCATGTGCACATTCCGTCTGATCCGGATTTCAGTTCGCTAAACCTGGCGGCGGCAGTGCAGGTGCTGGCCTATGAAGTGCGCATGGCCTGGCTGGCGGCGCAGAATCAGCCGACCAAGACGCTCAAGCTGGAGACCACGGCGATTCAGAGTTCCCAGCCGGTGACGACGGACGAGTTGGAGTCCTTTTATGCGCATCTGCAGCTCGCGCTGGTCGAGATCGGTTTCCTTGATCCGGCCAAGCCGCGGCATTTGATGAGCCGCTTACGGCGACTGTACGGCCGTAGCGGTATCAGTAAACTGGAAATGAATATCTTGCGTGGCATTCTGACGGAAACCGTCAAGGCGGCGCGTGGTGAGCACCATAAGCAGGGGAAAACTGATGTTTGAGCGCATGCGGGAAGATATCCAGGGCGTATTTCATCGCGATCCGGCGGCGCGTAATGCGCTGGAGGTGGTCACCTGCTATCCGGGCCTGCACGCAGTCTGGCTGCATCGCCTGGCTCATGCACTGTGGACGTCCGGCTGGAAGTGGTTGGCGCGGGTGGTCTCCAATCTGGGGCGCTGGTTGACCGGAATCGAGATCCATCCAGGGGCGAAGATTGGCCGACGCTTCTTCATTGACCATGGCATGGGCATCGTCATTGGCGAGACGGCCGAGATTGGCAATGATGTCACCCTGTATCAGGGCGTGACCCTGGGCGGCACCAGCTGGAACAAGGGCAAGCGCCATCCGACGCTGGAAGATGGCGTGGTGGTCGGTGCGGGGGCCAAGGTGCTCGGGCCGTTTACGGTGGGCGCGGGGGCCAAGATCGGCTCCAATGCAGTGGTGACCAAGGAGGTACCGGCGGGGGCGACCGCAGTCGGTATCCCCGGGCGAATCATCGTCAAGGTGGATGACGAGCAAGCGGCCAAGCGTCAGGCCATGGCGGAAAAACTGGGCTTCGATGCCTATGGCGTCGGTCAGGACATGCCGGACCCGGTGGCGCGCGCCATTGGTCAGTTGCTCGATCACTTGCAGGCGGTTGACGGGCGCCTGGAGGGCATGTGCAAGGCGCTCAACGAGTTGGGGAGTGACTACCGCGCCAAGGAGTTGCCGGCGCTACGTGACGAGGACTTCGTTGGTGTGTGCAAGGATCAGGATGACAAGCCGGCGGCGTGATGCGTCGGGGCGGGCGCTTTGCTATGCTGGGCGCCCTCCAGCGGCGGCTAATCCCGAGTAAAACCCTTGGTCTTATAGTTGACTTAAATACTCGGGAATTGCATACTCGCCGCAAATTGTGATCCCGTGGTAACTCCCTCATGCGACTAACCACCAAAGGCCGTTACGCTGTCACCGCCATGCTCGATCTGGCGTTGCATGCGCAGCATGGGCCGGTGTCCCTGGCCGATATCTCCGAGCGTCAGGGTATCTCCCTGTCATACCTCGAGCAGCTGTTCGCCAAGCTGCGCCGGAGCAATCTGGTGTCCAGCGTGCGTGGTCCCGGTGGCGGTTATCAGTTGTCGCGCGACATGCAGGGTATCCAGGTAGCCGAAGTAATCGATGCGGTCAACGAGTCGGTCGATGCCACGCGCTGTCAGGGGCAGGGCGATTGCCATAGCGGCGATACCTGCTTGACCCATCATTTGTGGTGCGACCTGAGTCAGCAGATTCATGAGTTCCTCAGTGGCATCAGTTTGGCTGATCTGGTGACGCGCCGCGAAGTGCAGGAGATCGCGCAGTGTCAGGATCAGCGACGCACTAATGGCAGGATGCCGCACTTGGACAAGATTGCAGCATCCACCGTCGATTGAACGTAGGGTGCCGGCCCGCGTGGCCCGAAACCTGATTAGGAGAAGATCAATGAAATTGCCGATTTACCTCGATTATTCCGCCACCACCCCGGTCGATCCGCGTGTGGCGCAAAAGATGAGTGAGTGTTTGCTGGTTGATGGCAACTTCGGCAATCCGGCATCGCGCTCCCATGTGTTTGGCTGGAAGGCCGAGGAGGCTGTTGAGAATGGTCGCCGTCAGGTCGCCGAGCTGGTCAATGCCGATCCGCGCGAGATCGTTTGGACCTCCGGTGCCACCGAGTCGAACAACCTGGCGATCAAGGGCATTGCGCACTTCTACAGTGGCAAGGGCAAGCACATCGTCACCTCGAAGATCGAGCACAAGGCGGTGCTGGACACCACCCGCCAGTTGGAGCGCGAAGGCTTCGAGGTGACCTATATCGAACCGGGTGAAGACGGGCTGATTACTCCGGCCATGGTCGAGGCGGCGCTGCGCGAGGACACCATTCTGGTGTCGATCATGCATGTGAACAACGAAATCGGCACCATCAACGATATCGCCGGCATCGGTGAAGTGACCCGTTCGCATGGCGTGTTCTTTCACGTCGATGCGGCGCAGTCCACCGGCAAGGTGGCCATCGATCTGGACAAGCTCAAGGTCGACCTGATGTCCTTCTCGGCACACAAGACCTACGGGCCCAAGGGCGTTGGTGCGCTCTACGTTCGGCGCAAGCCACGTGTGCGTCTGGAGGCCCAGACCCATGGCGGTGGTCATGAGCGCGGTATGCGCTCCGGCACCCTGGCGACTCACCAGATCGTCGGCATGGGCGAAGCCTTCCGGATTGCCAAAGAAGAAATGGCCCAGGAAAACCTGCGCATCAAGGCCTTGCGTGATCGTTTCTTCGAGCAGGTCGATGGCCTGGAAGAGTTGTACGTCAACGGCAGCATGACCTCGCGTGTGCCGCACAACCTCAACCTCAGCTTCAACTATGTCGAAGGCGAGTCGTTGATCATGGCGCTCAAGGATCTGGCGGTATCGTCGGGTTCGGCCTGTACCTCGGCCTCGCTTGAGCCGTCCTATGTGTTGCGCGCCCTGGGCCGTAACGACGAGTTGGCGCACAGTTCAATCCGTTTCACCTTCGGCCGGTTCACCACTGACGAAGAAGTCGACTACGCCGCGCAGAAGGTTCGTGAGGCGGTCACCAAGCTGCGTGAACTGTCGCCGCTGTGGGATATGTTCAAAGAGGGTGTCGATCTGTCCAAGGTCGAGTGGGCTGCACACTAAAGCTGCCGTTGAGCAGCCCCTGATGAGAGAGGAATACCAGCATGGCTTACAGTGAAAAGGTTATTGATCACTACGAAAATCCGCGCAACGTCGGCAAGATGGACGCGGAAGATCCGGATGTCGGGACCGGCATGGTCGGCGCCCCGGCCTGCGGCGACGTGATGCGCTTGCAGATCAAGGTCAACGAGCAGGGCGTGATTGAAGACGCCAAGTTCAAGACATATGGCTGCGGTTCCGCGATTGCCTCCAGCTCCCTCGCCACCGAGTGGATGAAGGGCAAGACCCTGGATGAGGCGGAAACCATCAAGAACACTCACCTCGCCGAAGAGTTGGCGTTGCCACCGGTTAAAATTCACTGTTCGGTACTCGCCGAGGACGCCATCAAGGCGGCCGTGCGTGATTACAAGCAGAAGAAAGGTTTGCTCTAAGGAGGTTGTCGATGGCTATCAGCATGACCGAAGCTGCCGCTCAGCATGTGCGGCGTTCGCTTGAAGGGCGCGGTAAGGGCGATGGCATCCGCCTGGCCGTGCGCACTACGGGCTGTTCGGGCCTGGCTTATGTGCTGGAGTTCGTCGACGAGGCCGCCAGCGAAGACCAGGTGTTCGAGACTCACGGGGTCAAGGTGATCATCGATCCCAAGAGCCTGGTGTACCTCGACGGCACCGAACTGGACTTCGTCAAGGAAGGGTTGAACGAAGGTTTCAAATTCAATAATCCTAACGTGCGCGGCGAGTGTGGCTGCGGCGAAAGCTTCAACATCTGAGGCCTTTGTGGGTAGTCCTTGTCATTTCGCCCTGTTTGATCTGCAGCCAAGCTTCCGTCTGGATCTTGAGCAGTTGGCCGTGCGTTATCGCGACCTGGCGCGCACTGTCCATCCGGATCGTTTTGCCGATGCCCCTGATCGTGAGCAGCGCTTGGCGCTGGAGCATTCGGCCAGCCTCAATGAGGCCTATAGCACCCTGAAAAGTGCCCCCAAGCGCGCGCGCTACCTGTTGGCCTTGAGTGGGCCGGAGTTGCCCCTGGAGGTCACGGTGCAAGACCCGGACTTCCTGCTGCAGCAGATGCATTGGCGTGAAGAGCTGGAAGATCTGCAGGACAGCGCTGACTTGGCGGGTGTGGCGACGTTCAAGTGCCGCCTGAAGATTGCTCAGGATGAGTTGCATGAAAGCTTTGCCGTTTGTTGGGATGATTCGTTGCGTCGCGCGGAGGCCGAGCGCCTGATGCGCCGCATGCAGTTTCTCGACAAGCTTTCCCACGAGGTGCGCCAGCTGGAAGAGCGCCTCGACGATTAACCCTCGCGCAGCCAACGTGGCACGCCTGATATACAGATAAGCATTTATTACTCATGGCCTTACTGCAGATCGCTGAGCCCGGACAGAGCCCCCAGCCCCACCAGCGTCGGTTGGCGGTGGGGATTGATCTGGGAACCACTAATTCGCTGGTCGCTGCCCTGCGCAGCGGCCTGTCCGAGCCGATCGCCGATGCCGCAGGGCAGGTCATTCTGCCCTCGGCGGTGCGCTATCACGCCGACCATGTCGAGGTCGGTGAGGCCGCCAGGCTGGCCGCATCGGCTGACCCGCTGAATACCGTGCTGTCAGTCAAGCGCCTGATGGGGCGCGGCCTGGCCGACGTCAAGCAGTTGGGCGAGCAGTTGCCCTATCGCTTTGTCGACGGCGAGTCGCACATGCCCTTCATCGATACGGTGCAGGGGCCGAAAAGCCCGGTCGAAGTGTCTGCCGATATCCTCAAGGTATTGCGCCTGCGTGCTGAGGCCGCTCTGGGTGGCGAGCTGGTTGGTGCGGTGATCACGGTGCCGGCCTACTTCGATGATTCCCAGCGCCAGGCCACCAAGGATGCGGCGCGCTTGGCCGGCTTGAATGTGCTGCGCCTGCTCAATGAGCCGACCGCTGCGGCCGTGGCTTATGGCCTGGACCAGCATGCCGAGGGCGTGGTGGCGATCTATGACCTGGGCGGCGGCACCTTCGATATCTCTATTTTGCGTCTTACCGGCGGGGTTTTCGAGGTCATGGCCACCGGCGGTGACAGTGCCTTGGGTGGTGACGATTTCGATCATGCAATTGCAGGCTGGATAATCGAGCAGGCCGGTCTTTCGGCCGATCTCGATCCGGGCGAACAGCGCAGTCTGCTGCAGGCCGCCTGCGTGGCCAAGGAAACCCTGACCAGTTGTGCTACGGCCCAGCTGAGTCATGGGGCCTGGCAGGGGCAGTTGAGTCGTGAGCAGTTCGAGGCGTTGATCGAGCCGATGCTGGCGCGCAGCCTCAAGGCCTGTCGGCGTGCCGTGCGCGACGCCGGCATCGAGCTGGAAGAAGTCCAGGCCGTGGTCATGGTCGGTGGTTCGACCCGCGTGCCGCGTGTACGCCAGGTAGTCGCCGAGATGTTTGCTCGCGAGCCCTTGACCGATATCGACCCGGATCAGGTTGTGGCCATTGGTGCCGCGATCCAGGCCGATGCCCTGGCGGGTAACAAGCGTGCCGATGGTGACGAGCTGCTGCTGCTCGATGTCATTCCGCTGTCGCTTGGCCTGGAAACCATGGGTGGGCTGATGGAGAAGGTGATTCCACGCAACACCACCATTCCGGTGGCGCGTGCCCAGGACTTCACCACCTATAAAGATGGCCAGACGGCCATGATGATTCATGTATTGCAAGGTGAGCGCGAGCTGATCAGCGATTGCCGCTCCCTGGCGCGTTTCGAGTTGCGCGGTATTCCGCCCATGGTTGCCGGTGCGGCGAAGATTCGTGTGACCTTCCAGGTCGATGCCGATGGTTTGCTCGGCGTAGCAGCCCGCGAGCTGGCGTCGGGCGTGGAGGCGAGCATCCAGGTCAAGCCGTCTTACGGGCTTACCGATGGCGAAATCGCGCGAATGCTGCAGGACTCGTTCAAGAATGCCGGTGACGACAAGGTCGCCCGTGTCTTGCGTGAGCTGCAGGTGGATGCCCAGCGGCTGATCGAGGCGGTAGAGGCTGCCTTGCAAGCCGATGGCGAGCGTTTGCTGGACGCCGATGAGCGCCTGGCAATCGATGCGCAAATGCAGCAATTGCGCGAGCTGATGGTGGGTAACGATGGCTTGGCCATCGAGCAGCAGACCAAACGTTTGACCCAGTTGACCGATGCCTTTGCCGCTCGCCGCCTGGATGCCACGGTCAAGGCCGCATTGGCTGGCCGTAGTCTTAATGAAATCGAGGAATAAGCATGCCGCAGGTGATTTTTCTGCCCAACGCCGACCACTGCCCTGAAGGGGCGGTGCTTGAAGCGCAGCCGGGCGAAACGGTGCTCAACGTCGCGCTGCGCAACGGTATCGACATCGAGCATGCCTGTGAGAAATCCTGTGCCTGCACGACCTGTCATGTGGTGGTTCGCGAGGGGTTTGCCTCCATGGATCCATCCGACGAACTCGAAGACGATATGCTGGACAAGGCCTGGGGACTGGAGCCTAATTCGCGGCTGTCTTGCCAGGCTGTGGTGGCTGAACAGGATCTGGTGGTCGAGATCCCCAGGTACACCATCAATCAAGTGTCCGAAGGGCATTGAACACTCGGCAAGGGAGCAGGTCATGAGTCTCAAATGGTCCGATGTGCTGGAAATCGCGATCCAGTTGGCGGAAAGCAAGCCTGACATTGATCCGCGTTTCGTCAATTTCGTCGACCTGCATCGCTGGGTGCTGGCGTTGCCGGATTTTTCCGACGATCCGCAGCGTGGCGGCGAGAAAGTGCTTGAAGCCATTCAGGCCGCCTGGATCGAAGAGGCGGAGTGACCCGCTTGTAAGCCATAAGTGGCAAGCTGCTAACCCGTTGGCGATTACCCAGGTCGACGACGCTTGCTTGGCGCTACTGGTGCGCCGCTTGGCACTGCTCTTATGTTTTCCCCCCAAACCCGCGTATAATTCGCGGGTTTAATTTTTCGTATTACCCACCGTTTCTGGAGTTACACATGGCTGTTCAACGTACTTTCTCCATCATCAAGCCCGACGCTGTTGCCAAGAATGTTATCGGCGAGATCGTTAGCCGTTTCGAAAAAGCCGGCCTGCGCGTCGTTGCCTCGAAAATGGTCCAGCTGTCCGAGCGCGAAGCTGGCGGTTTTTACGCCGAGCACAGCGAGCGCGGCTTCTTCAAGGATCTGGTTGCCTTCATGGTTTCGGGTCCGGTTATCGTTCAGGTGCTGGAAGGTGAAGATGCCATCGCCAAGAACCGTGAGCTGATGGGCGCAACCAACCCGAAAGAAGCGGCTGCCGGCACCATTCGCGCCGATTTCGCCGTATCCATCGACGAGAACGCGGTACACGGTTCCGATTCCGAGGCGTCCGCCGCTCGTGAAATCGCTTACTTCTTCTCCGCTACCGAGGTATGTGCGCGCATTCGCTAAGGCGACGCGTGCGAGGGTGAAGCCATGACTGAAGCGACCGGCAAAATCAATCTACTGGGTCTGACCCAGGCAGAAATGGAACAATTCTTCGAGGACATCGGGGAAAAGCGTTTCCGTGCCGGTCAGTTGATGAAGTGGATTCACCACTTTGGCGTCGATGATTTCGATGTCATGAGCAACGTAAGCAAGGTCTTGCGGGAAAAACTCAAGGCCTGTGCTGAAATTCGTGGCCCGGAAGTGGTCAGCGAAGATATTTCTACTGATGGCACGCGCAAGTGGGTGGTGCGGGTGGCGTCAGGCAGTTGTGTGGAAACCGTATATATCCCGCAAGGTACGCGCGGCACCCTGTGTGTTTCCTCGCAGGCGGGCTGTGCTCTGGATTGCAGTTTCTGCTCGACTGGTAAGCAAGGCTTCAACAGCGATCTGAGCGCCGCCGAAGTGATCGGCCAGGTGTGGATCGCCAACAAGTCGTTCGGTAGCGTGCCCGCCAGGGTCGATCGCGCCATCACCAATGTGGTGATGATGGGCATGGGCGAGCCGCTGCTGAACTTCGATAACGTGGTCGCCGCCATGAAGATCATGATGGACGACCTCGGTTATGGTATCTCCAAGCGCAAGGTGACCCTGTCCACCTCGGGCGTGGTGCCGATGATCGACAAGCTGGGCGAAGTCATCGACGTGTCCCTGGCCTTGTCGCTGCATGCGCCGAACGATGAGTTGCGCAACCAGTTGGTGCCGATCAACAAGAAGTATCCGCTGGAGATGCTGCTGGCGGCGTGCCAGCGTTATGTCTCGCGTCTCGGCGAGAAGCGTGTGCTGACCATCGAGTACACGCTGCTCAAGGATGTCAACGATAAGCCCGAGCACGCTGAGCAGATGATCGCACTTCTGCAAAATGTACCTTGCAAGATCAACCTGATTCCGTTTAATCCCTTCCCCTTCTCGGGTTACGAGCGGCCGAGCAACAATGCCATTCGCCGTTTCCAGGATCTGCTGCACAAAGCCGGGCACAATGTCACCGTGCGCACCACGCGCGGCGAAGACATCGATGCTGCCTGCGGCCAGTTGGTCGGCCAGGTCATGGATCGTACTCGTCGTAGCGAACGCTACATCGCCGTGCGTGAGTTGAGTAGCGAGGCCGAGACGCCGAGTTCCGCCGCCAATCGAACTTGAAGAGAGGATACCCATGACCCTGCGCCCAGCGCTGTTCTTGTTAATCGCCAGCCTGTTGGCAGGCTGTGTGTCGACTGGCGACGTCGACCCGATGAGAACCGAAAAAGGGCGTGATGGTGCGCGTGATGCCTACATTCAGCTGGGGCTCGGTTATCTGCAGCAAGGCGCCAGTGAGCGGGCCAAGGTGCCGTTGAAAAAGGCACTCGACCTCGACCCGTCCAACGCGGATGCGCATGCGGCTCTGGCGTTGGTGTTTCAGCACGAAATGGAATACAAGCTGGCCGATGAGCATTATCGCACCGCGTTATCGCAACGCCGCGACGATGCCCGGCTGTTGAATAACTACGGTGGTTTCCTGTTCGAGCAGGAGCGCTATCAGGAGGCGCTCGAGCATTATCAGCAAGCTTCGCGCGATACCCTTTACCCCGAGCGGTCACGGGTGTTCGAGAACCTTGGTTTGACTGCCTTGAAGCTCAATCAGCGCGACCAGGCGAAAACCTATTTCGCGCGCTCGCTTCGCCTGAATAGTCGCCAGCCGCGGGCACTCCTCGAGATGGCGGTCATGCTCTACGAGGACAAGCAATATGTGCCGGCGCGCGGCTATTACGATAGCTACAGCCTGCTGGCCGAGCAGAATGCGCGTAGCCTGTTGCTCGGCGCGAATCTGGCGACCATCTTCGAGGATCGCGACACGGCGGCCAGCCTGGGTCTGCAATTGAAACGTCTTTATCCCGGTACGCCGGAATATCAGCAATATCGGTCGGAGCAATGATGAAAGTGGCGCATCCTGAAGTTGTAACAACCCAGCGCGTCAATCCCGGTGAGTCACTGCGCGAGGCGCGCGAGAGCAAGGGCTGGGCCGTAGACGAAGTGGCCGCCCAACTGAATCTCACGCCGCTGCGCCTGAGTCAGATCGAAGCGGGGGCTTTCGATAAATTGCCGGGCAATACCTTTGCCCGCGGCTATGTTCGCGCTTATGCCAAACTCCTGGGCATGGATCAGAGTCGTCTGGTCCTGGAGTTCGATCAGTTCACTGGCAGTGATGCCGTGGGCAGCGATGTACACAGCCTGGGCCATATCGAGGAGCCCGCGCGTTACTCGCAAAGCATCCTGCGATTCGTCAGTTTTGCCTTGCTGCTGGCGCTGACTGGCGTCGGTTTTTACTGGTGGCAAGAGCAGGGCGCGCGGCATGTCGGTGAGTCGCCTGTCACCACTATCGAGCAGGTTGAAGTAGACGGTGCCGATGGCCTGACCCAGCTGCATCCTCTGGATGAGCCGGAAGATCAGGCCGTGCTGGCGGCTCAGGGCGTGACTGAGCTGAACCTGACGCCTGCCATCGCCGAACAAACCGCGGAGTCGGAATTGGACGCTGCCGTCGAACAGGCAGCAGCTGAGCCGGCTGGCGAAGAGCCCCAGGCCGAACCTGCAGTTGCCGACAGCCCCGTAGCGGCCAACACGACTGAATCGCTGGCCGTGGCTGCCGGCGAGGGCATGGTCAGTGTCAGCTATGTCGCTGACTGCTGGACACAATTGACCGACGCCAGTGGCAAGGTGCTGTTCAGTGCGCTCAAGCGTAAAGGCGATACTTTGCAGGTGGCCGGCAAGGCGCCGTTGGAGTTACGCCTGGGCTTTGCCCGTGGTGCGCAGGTCAGCTTCAACGGTCAGGCGGTCGATGTGACGCCCTATCTCACGGGTGAAACCGCACGTATCAAGTTGGGTGGTCAGTAAGATGCATTGCGAATCGCCGATCAAGCGTCGTCTGACGCGCAAGATTTGGGTTGGCTCGGTGCCGGTGGGGGGCGATGCGCCCATCGCTGTGCAGAGCATGACCAATACCGATACCAACGATGTGGCTGCCACAGTGGCCCAAGTCCGCCGTCTGCAGGACGCCGGTGCGGATATCGTGCGTATTTCGGTGCCGGACATGGACGCCGCCGAAGCCTTTGGCCGAATCAAGCAGCAGGTCAGCCTGCCGCTGGTGGCGGATATCCACTTCGATTATCAGATCGCCCTGCGGGTGGCCGAACTGGGCGTAGATTGCCTGCGCATCAATCCGGGCAATATCGGCCGTGCAGATCGGGTCAAGGCGGTGGTCGAGGCGGCCCGCGATCGCGGGATCTCGATTCGCATCGGGGTCAACGCCGGTTCGCTGGAAAAAGACCTGCAGAAGAAATACGGCGAGCCGACCCCGGAAGCACTGGTCGAGTCGGCGCTCCGCCATGTAGAACATCTGGATCGTTTGAATTTTCCCGACTTCAAGGTCAGCGTCAAAGCCTCCGATGTGTTCATGGCGGTGGAGGCCTATCGGCTGCTGTCCAAGCAGATCGAACAACCCTTGCACCTGGGCATCACCGAGGCCGGTGGTCTGCGCTCGGGCACTGTGAAGTCGGCGGTGGGGCTGGGTATGCTGCTGGCCGAGGGCATTGGCGATACCATCCGCATCTCCCTGGCCGCGGACCCGGTGGAAGAGATCAAGGTTGGCTTCGATATTCTCAAGTCGCTGCGCCTGCGCTCTCGAGGGATCAACTTCATCGCCTGCCCGAGCTGCTCGCGGCAGAATTTCGATGTGGTCAAGACCATGAACGACCTTGAAGGTCGCCTGGAAGACCTGCTGGTACCGCTGGATGTCGCGGTGATCGGCTGTGTGGTCAACGGCCCGGGCGAAGCCAAGGAAGCAGACATCGGCCTCACCGGCGGTTCGCCGAGCAACCTGATCTATATCGATGGCAAACCGGCGCAAAAGCTGAACAACGACAACCTGGTGGATGAGCTGGAAAAGTTGATACGCCAGAAGGCGGCCGAGAAGGTCGCTGCTGACGCCGCGGTCATCGTGCGCAGCTAACCCTGTTAAGGAAATGAATTGAGCAAGTCCCTGCAAGCCATTCGTGGCATGAACGATATCCTGCCGGAGCAGACCCCGCTTTGGCGTTATTTCGAAGACAGCGTCGCGCGCCTGCTGGATGGCTATGGCTATCGGCAGATCCGCATGCCGATCGTCGAGTTCACCGAGCTATTCAAGCGCTCGATCGGCGAAGTGACCGACATCGTCGAAAAGGAGATGTACACCTTCGAGGATCGCAACGGTGATTCCCTGACCCTGCGTCCGGAAGGCACCGCCGCCTGCGTGCGAGCCGTGCTCGAGCACGGCCTGGCCGGTGGCGGGCAGACCCAGAAACTCTGGTACATCGGCCCGATGTTTCGTCACGAGCGTCCCCAGAAGGGGCGCTATCGGCAATTCCACCAGATCGGTGTCGAAGTCTTCAACATCGACGGCCCGGATATCGACGCCGAGTTGATCATCCTGACCTGGCGTCTGTGGGGCCTGCTCGGCATCCGCGATGCGGTCACGCTGGAGTTGAACAGTCTTGGCACCAGCGCGGCGCGCGCGGTCTATCGCGAGGCCCTGATCGAGTACCTCACGGCCCGCGCCGAGCTGCTTGATGAAGACAGTCGCCGACGCATGACCAGTAATCCGCTGCGTGTGCTCGACAGCAAGAACCCGGACACCCAGGCGCTGCTGGCCGACGCGCCGAAGCTGGCCGATTACCTGGACGACGAATCGCGGGTGCATTTCGCCGGCCTGAAGGCGCGCCTGGATGCGGCCGGGGTGCCCTATGTGATCAATCCCAAGCTGGTGCGTGGCCTGGATTACTACAGCAAGACCGTGTTCGAGTGGGTGACCGATCAGCTCGGTGCCCAAGGCACCGTCTGCGCCGGTGGTCGCTACGATGGCCTGGTCGAGCAGATGGGCGGCAAGCCGACACCGGGTGTGGGATTTGCCATGGGCATCGAGCGTCTGGTGCTGCTGATCGAAACCCTGGACAAGGTACCCGCAGAAATCGCCCGGCAGGTCGATGTCTACCTCTGTGCGCTGGGTGAACCGGCAGAACTGGCAGCCCTGGCCCTGGCCGAACGCCTGCGTGATCAACTGCCGGCGCTGCGTTTGCAGGTCAATGCCGGCGCCGGCAGCTTCAAGAGTCAACTGAAGAAGGCCGACAAGAGCGGCGCGCTTTATGCCTTGGTCATGGGTGAAGACGAACTGGCCCAGCAAGTGGTAGGTTGCAAGCCGCTGCGGGGCCAGGGTGAACAACAAAGTATCGCCTGGGCGGCACTGGCCGACCATTTGGCGACCTGCGTCTTGCAGGCCTGACAGGCTGTTAAGCGATTTAGCGAATAGGAGTATCTGGGGTGGTTTCGCGTACCGATGATGAAGAACTGGCGGTAATCAAGGATTGGTGGCAGCGCAACGGCAAGCCATTGCTCACTGGCAGCGTATTGGCGCTGGTGGTGGTGTTTGGCTGGCAGGGCTGGCAGAAATACCAGACCAGCCAGGCTCATGGCGCCTCGATGCTCTATCAGCAATTGCTCGAGACCGCGTTGAACCCGAGTGGCCAGCCTGATCCGGGCAAGGTCGCTGAGTTGGCCGGCAAGCTCAAGAGTGATTTTTCCGGCACTCACTATGCCCAGTACGGCAGTCTGTTCGTTGCCAAGGTCGCAGTCGAATCCGGCCAGCTGGACGATGCTGCGGCCGAGTTGCAGGCGATTGTCGACGAGCCGGTAGACGACACGCTGGCTGAACTGGCCCGGCAGCGTCTGGCCCGTGTTCTGGCTGCGCAGGACAAAGTCGATGAGGCCCTCAAGCTGCTCGAGGGTGATGCCGATCAAGCCTACCTCGCCAGCCGAGAAGAGCTTAAAGGCGACCTGTTGGTGAAGTTGGGTCGTAGCGATGAGGCCTATGCCGCCTATGTAAAAGCCAAGGCGGCGCTGGCCGAAGACGCTGCAGTAGGTGGCTTGCAATTGAAGCTCGACGATTTGGCCAAAGGGGATGCGTGACGTGATGCGTTGGAAGAATGCCGCACTGCTGGCCCTGGCCGTTCTGGCCGTAGGTTGCAGCAGCAACAGTAAAAAGGAATTGCCGCCTGCCGATCTGCCTGACTTCGAAGAAGAAGTCGTGCTGCAGAAGGAGTGGAGCCGTTCGATCGGTGAAGGCCAGGGTAAAACCTTCAACATGCTGGTACCCGCTGTCGAGGGTGACAGCATTTATGCGGCCGATGTCGAGGGCCTGGTCATGGCGCTCGACCGCATGACCGGTAAGGTGATCTGGAAACAAGACCTGGATCTGCCGGTTTCGGGTGCCGTGGGCGCCGGTTACGGCCTGGTGGTGCTTGGCACACTGAAGGGTGAGATCATTGCCCTTGATGCCAGCTCCGGTGAGGAAAAGTGGCGCGCACAAGTGGCCAGTGAGGTGCTCGCGGCTCCGGCAGTCAATGGCGACATCGTGCTGGTGCAAACTCAAGATGATAGTCTGGTTGCCCTGGATGCTGACACCGGCAGCCAGCGCTGGATCTTTGAAAACACCCCGGCAGTTCTGACCCTGCGCGGCACCGGTAGCCCGGTACTGACCAATCGTCTGGCCATTGCCGGCCTGTCCAGCGGCAAGGTGATCGCCCTCGATGCCCAGCGCGGTATTCCAGTGTGGGAGCAGCGTGTGGCGATTCCGCAAGGGCGCTCCGAGCTTGAACGCGTGGTGGACATCGACGGCGGCCTGCTGCTTTCGGGTGGCAAGCTGTATGTCGTCAGCTACCAGGGCCGTGTGGCTGCGCTGGATTTGGAAAGCGGGCGGGTGCTGTGGCAGCGCGAAGCCTCCAGTTCGGTCGGCGTCGCCCAGGGTTTCGGCAACGTCTATGTCAGCCTGGCCAATGGTACGGTCGAGGGCATCGACGAGCGTTCCTCCTCGGCGCTGTGGAGCAACGATGCACTGGCGCGTCGCCAATTGTCGGCGCCGGAAGTGTTTTCCAGCTATATCGCCTTCGGCGATCTGGAAGGTTACCTGCACCTGATCAGCCAGGTGGATGGGCGTTTTGTCGGGCGTGCGCGCATTGATAGCGATGGCTTGCGTGCCCGTCCACTGGTGGTCGGGGCCTGGCTGTATGCGTTCGGCAACGGTGGCAAACTGGTCGCACTGACCGTCAAGTGAGCCACTGCTAACGGGCTTGGCTATGCTGCACGGCAATGCCGTGCTGCTGGCCGTTTGGCCCTGTAAATTCCGGCCGCTGCCCATGCAGCGGCTTTTGTATTTTTTGAAATAACGAAGTGGAGAGCCTAATGGTTCCCGTAATTGCCCTGGTGGGCCGCCCTAACGTCGGCAAGTCCACCCTATTCAACCGCTTGACCAAAAGCCGCGACGCGATTGTCGGCGACCTGTCCGGTCTGACCCGTGATCGCCAATACGGCGAGGCCAAGTGGCAGGGGCGAACCTATATCGTCATCGACACCGGTGGTATTTCCGGTGATGAAGAAGGTATCGACGCGAAGATGGCCGAGCAGTCGCTGCAGGCCATCGAAGAGGCCGATGCCGTGTTGTTTATGGTGGATGCCCGCGCCGGGTTGTCGGCGTCCGACCAGATGATTGGCGAGCACCTGCGTCGACGCAACAAGCGCAGCTTCCTGGTGATCAACAAGGTCGACAACATTGACGCCGACCTGGCCCGCGCCGAGTTTGCGACGATGGGTATGGGCGAGTCCCTGGCGATTGCCGGCGCCCACGGCCGTGGCATCACCCAGATGCTCGAAGCCGTGCTGGGTTCCTTTCCCAAGGATGCCACCGAGCTGCCGGAAGGCGAGGAAGAAGAAGTCGTGCTGGAAGGCCAGGAGGCCAAGCGCATTCCCGGTCCGAGCGAGAAGGACGGCATCAAGCTGGCGATCATCGGCCGACCCAACGTCGGCAAGTCGACCCTGGTCAACCGCATGCTTGGCGAAGATCGGGTCATCGTTTTCGACCAGGCCGGCACCACCCGCGACAGCATCTATATCCCGTTCGAGCGCGACGATGAGAAGTACACCCTGATCGACACCGCCGGCGTGCGTCGTCGAGGCAAGATCTTCGAGGCGGTGGAAAAGTTCTCGGTGGTCAAGACCCTGCAGGCGATTCAGGACTCCAACGTGGTGGTGTTCGTCATGGATGCCCGCGAAGGGGTGGTCGATCACGACCTCAACCTGCTCGGCTTCGTTCTGGAAAGCGGTCGTGCCCTGGTTATCGCCCTGAACAAATGGGATGGCATGGACCCCAGCGAGCGCGACTATGTGAAGGTCGAGTTGCAGCGTCGGTTGTTCTTCGTCGACTTCGCCGATATTCACTTTATCTCGGCCTTGCACGGCACCGGTGTCGGTCATCTGTACAAGTCGGTGCAGGACTCGTTCAAGTCGGCGATTACTCGCTGGCCGACCAACCGCCTGACCCAGATTCTCGAAGATGCGGTCGGCGATCATGCGCCGCCAATGGTCAGGAACCGCCGGATCAAGCTGCGCTACGCTCACCTCGGGGGGGCCAACCCGCCGCTGATCGTGATCCACGGCAACCAGGTCGATGCGGTGCCCAAGTCCTATGTGCGCTACCTGGAGAACACCTACCGGCGCGTGCTCAAGTTGGTCGGCACGCCGATCCGCATCGAGTTCAAGGGTGGCGAAAACCCTTACGAGGGTAACAAGAACACCCTCACCGACCGCCAGGTGAACAAGAAGCGCCGCATGATGACCCACCACAAGAAGGCCGAGAAGAAGCGCAAGGACAAGCGCTAGGCTTGAGCCCGATCGCTCTATAAAGGCACCTGCGGGTGCCTTTTGCGTCTCTGGGGGATCGGCTATCCTGTGCTATCAACAGTGGCGTAGGGCGGGTGCAACCCGCCAGCTTGGGATCTTTGGCGGGTTGCGCCCGCCCTACGGAATATAGCGATGCTTATCAGCAAACTGCCGAATGTCGGCACCACCATCTTCACTCGCATGTCGCAGCTTGCCGTGGCAACCGGCGCACTCAACCTGTCCCAAGGCTTTCCCGACTTCGATGGCCCGCAGGCCTTGCGCGAGGCGGTCGGCCGGCACATAGCCGCCGGGCATAACCAGTACGCGCCTATGACCGGGTTGCCGGCGTTGCGCGACCAGGTGGCGGCAAAGATCGCGCGCAGCTATGGCCGCCCAGTCGATGCCGATACCGAAGTCACCATTACCCCGGGGGCCACCCAGGGGATCTTCTGTGCGATCCAGGCGCTGATTCATCCGGGTGATGAAGTGATAGTGTTCGATCCCTGCTACGACAGCTACGAACCCTCGGTTGAGCTGGCTGGCGGGCGCTGCGTGCATGTGCCGCTGGCCTTGCCCGACTTTGCCATCGATTGGCAGGCCTTGAGCGATGCCCTGAGCGACAAGACCCGCCTGATCATCCTCAACAGTCCGCACAACCCCAGTGGCGCGTTGATCTCGCGGGCCGAGCTGGATCAGTTGGCGGCGCTGATCCGTGGGCGCGACATCTACCTGATCAGTGACGAGGTCTATGAGCACCTGGTGTTCGACGGGGTCGGGCATGCCAGCGTGCTGGCCCACGAAGAGCTGTACCAGCGCGCCTTGGTGGTCAGCTCGTTTGGCAAGACCTATCACGTCACGGGCTGGAAGACCGGCTATGTGGTGGCGCCGCCGGCCTTGAGCGCCGAGCTGCGCAAGGTCCACCAGTACGTCAGCTTCTGCGGCGTCACCCCGCTGCAGTGGGCGCTGGCCGACTTCATGGCCGAGCATCCGGAGCATGTCGAGGCGCTGCCGGCGTTCTATCAAGCCAAACGCGACCTGTTCTGCGACCTGCTCGGCGACTCGCGCTTCAGTTTCAGCCGCGCCGCCGGCACATATTTTCAGCTGGCCGATTATTCGACTATTCGCGATGACCTGGATGATCTGGCGATGGCCGAGTGGTTGACCCGCGAGCATGGGGTGGCGGCCATTCCGGTGTCGGTGTTCTACCAGCAACCGCCGAAGGGCCTGCGCCTGCTGCGTTTCTGCTTCGCCAAGCGTGAGGAGACCCTGCGCCAGGCCGCGGAGAAACTATGCGCGATATAAACGCATTGCCCGACCTTGAACTGGCGCTGATCCAGACCGAACTGGCCTGGCAGGACCCTGCAGCCAATCGCCGACATTTTCAGGCTTTGCTGGAGCAGGCCCGCGGCGCCGACCTGATCGTGCTACCCGAGATGTTCAGCACTGGTTTCTCCATGGATTCGGCGGCCCTGGCCGAGCCGGAGAATGGCCCAACCAGCCAGTGGCTGCTGGAGCAGGCCGCGCGGCTGCAGGCGGTGATCTGCGGCAGCCTGATCACCCAGGCGGCCGATGGCAGTTACCGCAACCGTCTGCTCTGGGCGCGTCCAGACGGCTCGCTGGCCCACTACGACAAGCGTCACCTGTTCCGCATGGCCGGCGAGCACAAGCATTACGCCGCCGGTGAGGAGCAGGTGCTGCTGGAGCTCAAGGGCTGGCGGATTCGCCCGCTGATCTGCTATGACCTGCGTTTCCCGGTCTGGAGCCGCGACCCGCACGCCACCGACCTGCTGCTGTATACCGCCAACTGGCCGGCGGCACGGCGTCAGCACTGGAACCGTTTGCTACCGGCGCGGGCGATCGAAAACCTCTGTTATGTGGCGGCGGTGAATCGCATTGGTCAGGACGGTAAGGGCCATGCCTACAGTGGCGATAGCCAGGTGCTGGATTTCCAGGGTGAGACCCTGCTCGATGCGGTCGCTGCCGATGGCGTGTTTCGGCTGAGTCTCAAGGCCGCCGAGCTGGCGGCCTACCGGGAGCGCTTCCCGGCCTATCGGGACGCCGATGGGTTCAGCCTGCTGTGAGCCAATGACTGCTACTGGGTCAGGTAGTGGTAAGGGCGGAATCTTCTCGCCGAGCTGCTGCGGGTGGCGGCCGTCGATCCGCAGCTGGCGGGTCAGGAGGTCCTGGCCCTGGATGTCGCCACTTCCAACCTGCGAGGCATGCTCGAACAATTGGCCACCGTCCTTGGCGTCAGCGCACCGCGCCGGCATGTGCCGCTGCCGCTGTTGCGCTGGTTACTGAAGATTCCAGGTGCGCCCGGGCTCTTGCACAGCGAGCCGGAGTCGCTGGATTTTAACCAGACCATGCGCTTCGATACTGCTGCGACCCAGGCGCTGGCGCGGCGCCATCAACTGGTGTGGCCGGAGATTACCCAGGCCTTGCAGGCCACCGCGCATTATCTGGCAGCCCAGCAGCGCCCCCGCGGCAGGGCGGGGGCCGGCTGACTCAGGCCGCCTGTTCGGCCGCCTGGCCGAGGGCGCGGTTGAGCGCGCTGAACAGGGCGCGGAAGCTTGCCGTGGTCAGGTTCTCGTCGATGCCGACGCCATGCAGCGCCCGCCCGCCGTTGACCCGCAGTTCGATGTAGGCGGCGGCCTTGGCGTTGGTGCCGGCACCGATGGCGTGCTCGCTGTAGTCCATGATCTCCACGGTCACCGGCAAGCCGGCGACCAGGGCTTCCAGCGGGCCCTTGCCGATGCCGCGCCAGTGCTGGGTCTCTCCCTTGCTGGTGACTTGCACATCCACCGCGCTGGTGCCGTTTTCCTCCTGCAGGCGATGGCCCTGAAGCGCATACGGGGTCATGGCTTGCAGGTATTCGCGGTCGAGCAGCTGGTGAATCTGCCCGGCGCTCATTTCCAGGCCCAAGCGGTCGGTTTCCTTCTGCACCACCTGACTGAACTCGATCTGCATGCGTCGCGGCAGGCAGATGCCGTATTCCTGTTCCAGCAGGAAGGTGATGCCGCCCTTGCCGGACTGGCTGTTGACCCGAATGACGGCTTCATAATCGCGGCCGATATCGGCCGGGTCGATCGGCAGGTAGGGCACCTCCCAGATGCCGTCCGGGTCCTGCTGGGCGAAGCCCTTGCGGATCGCATCCTGGTGCGAGCCGGAAAACGCGGTATGCACCAGGTCGCCGACATAGGGGTGGCGCGGGTGCACCGGGATCTGGTTGCACTCCTCGACCACCTTGCGCACGTTGTCGATGTCGGAGAAGTCCAGGCCCGGGTGGATGCCCTGGGTATAGAGGTTCAGCGCCAGGTTGACCAGGTCGACGTTGCCGGTGCGCTCGCCGTTGCCGAACAGGCAACCTTCGACGCGATCGGCGCCGGCCATCAGGCCCAGCTCGCTGGCGGCCACGCCGGTGCCGCGGTCGTTGTGGGTGTGCAGGCTGATCAGCACGCTGTCGCGGCGGCTGATATGGCGGCCGAACCATTCGATCTGGTCGGCGTAGACATTCGGCGTGGCCACTTCCACGGTCGCCGGCAGGTTGAGGATCGCCTTGTTGTCCGGGGTCGGTTGCCAGACGTCGAGCACTGCATCGCAGACCTGCACGGCGAACGCCAGTTCGGTGGAGGTGAAGATCTCCGGCGAGTACTGAAAGGTCCAGCGGGTGTCCGGCTGCCGAGCGGCCAGGTCCTTGATGATCTGCGCGGCATTCACCGCGATGTTCACCACGCCGGCCTGGTCCTGGTTGAAGACGATGCGGCGGAAGCTCGGTGCGGTGGCGTTATAGACGTGAACGATGGCCTGCTTGGCGCCGACCAGGGATTCGAAGGTGCGGGTGATCAGGTCTTCGCGGGCCTGGGTCAGCACCTGGATCGTGGTGTCCTCGGGGATATGGCCACCTTCGATCAGTTCGCGGACGAAGTCGAAGTCGGTCTGCGAGGCGGAGGGGAAGCCCACCTCGATCTGCTTGACGCCGACCTGCACCAGGGTCTTGAAGAAACGCATCTTCTTCGCCGCATCCATCGGCTCGATCAGCGACTGGTTGCCGTCGCGCAGGTCCGAGCTGCACCAGATCGGCACCTCGGTGATGGTCTTCGACGGCCAGGTGCGATCCGGCAGGTCGATGGCTGGGAAGGCGCGGTACTTGCTGGACGGGTCTTTGAGCATGCTCATGAGGTAATCCTTTTGACAGCGGCCGGAGAGGGTGGCCAGGCGTAGTCGAGGTGGTTGCGGCGCTTCGGTTCAGTCACGCAGTCGCTGGCTGACCAGGCAGAGGGTGGCAAGTTGCCGCAGCAGAATCAGGGTGTGGGAAGCGTTCATGGCGTCAACCCTATCCGGGGCGCTTAAAGCTGGCAAGCGTTGCAAGAAAATTGGTGATTTCGGTCGGCTACGTGTTTTATGCGCATTTTTATTGCGTGGAGGCGGGCGGCACTGCTCGCCGATTGTGCAGTGCTTCCCCCCCCGGTCAGCCGCGCGGCCTGGCCGTATCAGTGCGCCGTTTGCGCGGCTCGGCTGCGTCCCAGTTCGCGCATGTCCGCGCCACTGGGGTGTTGGAACACGCGCAGGCCGAACTCGGGGAGGATCGCCAGCAGGTGGTCGAAGATATCCGACTGGATGCTCTCGTAGCTGCCCCAGGCGATGGTGTTGGTGAAGCAATAGAGTTCCAGCGGCAGGCCGTCGGCCGTCGGACTGAGTTGGCGCACCAGTTGGGTCATGTCCTGGTTAAGCTGCGGGTGCTGGCGCAGGTAAAATTCCACGTAGGCGCGGAAGGTGCCGATATTGGTGATGCGCCGGGTGTTGGCCGGTTCCTGGGCATCTTCGGCCAGCGCGCCGTTCCAGCTGAGCAGTTCGCTCTGCTTGAGCTTGAGGTATTGCCTGAGCAGGCTGACGCGTTGCAGGCGGACAATGGCCTCGGCGCCGAGGAAGCCGATGCTGGTCTGGTCGAGGTACAGGCTGCGCTTGATCCGCCGACCGCCGCACTCCTGCATGCCGCGCCAGTTCTTGAACGGGTCGCTGATGAAGCGCTTGGTCGGGATGCTGCTGATGGTCTTGTCCCAGTTCTGCACCTTGACCGTGTGCAGGGCGATGTCGATCACGTCGCCATCGGCATTCAGTTGTGGCATTTCTATCCAGTCGCCGACGCGGATGATGTCGCTGGAGGTGATCTGCACGCTGGCCACCAGCGACAGCAAGGTGTCCTGGAAGATCAACATCAATACCGCGGCCATGGCGCCGAGGCCGGATAGCAGGATCAGCGGCGAGCGGTCGAGCAGGGTGGCGACCATGAGGATCGCCGCCACCGCGAACCCCGCAATCTTCAGCACCTGCAGGTAGCCCTTGATCGGCCGCAGGTGGGCATCGTGGCGCAGGTGGTAGAGCATGTTGGCAATATCCAACAGGGTGCTCAGGGCCAGGGCGACGGTCAGCACGATAAAGGCGCTGCAGACGTTGCGTGTCACGGTCACCAGGGCGTCTGGCAGATGCGGTAGCAGGCCGACGCCGGTGGAGAGAATCAGCGCCGGCACTATATTGGCCAGGCGCTTGATCAGTTGGTTATCGAGGTCCTGTGCATTGCGCCCCAGGGTGGTCGCGTCGATCAGGCGGCACAGGGCGCGCACCAGGATGCGTTTGACCAGCCAGTTGGATAGCCAGGCGGCGATGATCAGCAGTGCGCAGAAGGTCAGGGTTTGCAGCTCTGGGTGGGTGTTCAGCCACTCGAGCCAGCCGTTGAATGGGTTAGGCATGTTTCAACTCCGGGTTGCATGGGGGCGGGCGGCATGCGGCTGTGCATGCCTGGCAGTCCGCGGTGTTCAGGGGGCAGGGGATGGCGCGCGTTCAGCGGATGAAGGTCTTGCTCACCTCGCGAAACAGCGGGTTGCCGGCTTGCTCAAGCCATTCGAAGGCGACCATTTCCCGCGAGACGATGCTGGCGCCGGCTTGCTGCATGCGCGCCAGGGCCAGCGCCTTGTCCGAGGCCTGGCGCGAGCCGACAGCCTCCGCCACCACGAATACCTGGCGGCCCTCGGCGAGCAGGTCGAGTACGGTCTGCAGCACGCAGACATGCGCTTCGCTGCCGCACACCACGAACTGCGCGCGTTCGCCGCCGGCGCGCTTGAACAGCTCGCCCTCGCTGACGGCAGAGAAATGCAGCTTCTCGATGATGGCCGAGGCCGGGTGGCCATCGCGCAAGGACGGGATCGTCTGCCCCAGGCCCTTGCTGTACTGCTCGGTGAGCAGCACGGGCACGCCGATGCGTTGCGCCACCTGCTGCAGCCACAAGGCGTTTTCGGCCAGTGCGGCGCTGTCCTGGATGACCGGAAACAGGCGGGCCTGAATATCGATGATCAGCAGGGTTGAAGTCTCGGCTTTGATTCGCATCAACAGTCCTTCGGTCAGTCAGTGGAGCACGGCAATGTTTCAGGGTTTGAACGCGCCAATAAAAATGGCCGGGTCGATCCGCGCATCATTCAGGCTGAGGTTCCAGTGCAAATGCGGCCCGGTGGCGCGGCCGGTGGCGCCGACCTTACCGAGCACGCCGCCGCGCGGCAGTTCGTCGCCGACGCTGACGCCGATTTCCGAGAGGTGGCAGAACATGCTGATCAGGCCCTGACCGTGGTCGACGAACACGGTCTTGCCGTTGAAGAAGTAGTCGCCGATCAGGATCACCCGGCCTGCCGCTGGTGCCTGGATCGGGGTGCCGCGCTTGGCGGCGAAGTCCAGGCCGGAATGCGGGTTGCGCTCCTCGCCATTGAAGAAGCGGCGCAGGCCGAAGGGGCTGGACAATGGCCCGCTGACCGGCTTGTCGAACAGCAGGTTGCTCGGCTGGCGGGCACTGAACTGCTGGTAGGCACGGGTCTGCTCGGCCAGTTCGCGGCCGATGCGTTTGAGGTTGGCGGCGTTGGGGTTGACCTGCTGCTGGTTCTTCAGGGTGATGCGCTGCTCGGCGTAATGCTTGTCGCCGACCTGGAAGCTCAGGCGCCGCGTACCGTTGAGCTCGATCTGCTGGCTGCCGGGTTTGGTCGTCAGGGGCAGGCCGACGATGGCGATCCAGCGCTGGCCGTCTTCGTGGATCACCAGCACCGGCTTGCCTTGGTAAGTGGCGCGGGGTGGGCTGGCCAGTGGGCCCAGGTCGATCACGGCGACACCGCCGGGTATCGGCTGGTTGAGCAGGCGGGTGATAAAGCCTTCGGCCTGCACGGGCAGGGCGAGGCAAAGGGTGACGAGCAAGGCTAGAAAACGCATGCGGTATCCCGGGTGCAGGGTGGATGCCGTTGTGCGCATCCACTTGGTGATTGATCAGTCCAGCAGCGACAGGGTCGCCGGCTGCACGTGGTTGTCCTCGACCCGCACATCCAGCTCGCCTTCGCCCAGGCGTGCCTTCAGGCGCTGGCCGGTGTGGGTGTCGGCGGCGCTGCGCACGGCCCGGCCGCGCTCGTCGAGGAGGATGCTGTAGCCGCGGCCGAGGGTGGCCAGCGGGCTGACCGCATGCAGGGTCTGCACCTGGCTTTGCAGTTGCAGGCGGCGTTGTTTCAGGCCTTCGCGCATGGCCCGCGGCAACCGCTCGGCGAGGCTGCCCAGGCGCTGGCGTAGCAGTTGCAGCGTGCGCTCGGGATGCTGGCCGGCCAGGCGGGTTTGCAGGCGCGCCAGGCGCTCGCGGCGGTTGTTCAGCTGGCGCTCGAAGGCCCGAGCCAGGCGCATTTCCAGATCGTCCAGGCGCTGGGCGTGCTGGCGCAGGCGTTCGCCTGGGTGGCGCAGGCGGCGGCTCAGGCCATCCAGACGCATGCGTTCGCGCTCCAGGCGGTTGTGCATGCGCATGATCAGGCGGCGCTGCAGGCTGTGCAGGCGCTGCACCAGTTCGCTGGCGTCGGGGGCCAGCAGTTCGGCGGCGGCCGAGGGTGTCGGGGCGCGTACGTCGGCGACGAAATCGCAGATGGAGACGTCGGTTTCGTGGCCCACCGCGCAGACGATCGGGGTGGCGCAGGCGGCGACCGCGCGGGCCACGGCTTCTTCGTTGAAGCACCAGAGGTCTTCCAGCGAACCGCCGCCACGGGCCAGGATCAGCGCGTCGAAGCCCTGGCGGTCGGCCAGTTGCAGGGCGCGGATGATCTGCCCGCTGGCTTCGCGGCCCTGTACGGCAGTGGGGATCAGGGTCAGGGCGACCTGCGGGGCGCGGCGGCGGAATACGCTGATGATGTCGCGGATAACCGCGCCGGTCGGCGAGCTGACGATGCCGATGCGCTTGGGGTGGGCGGGCAGGGCGATTTTGCGTTCGCTGGCGAACAGGCCTTCGGCACTGAGCTTATCCTTCAGCGCTTCGAAGGCCAGGCGCAGGGCGCCGTCGCCGGCCGGCTCGACGCTGTCGAGAATCAACTGGTAATCGCCGCGCCCTTCAAACAGCGAGACCTTGCCGCGCACCTTGACCGCCAGGCCATCGCGCAAGGCCTGACGAACCTTGGCGGCGTTCTGTCGGAACAGCGCGCAGCGTACCTGGGCCTGGCTATCTTTAAGGGTGAAATAGATATGCCCGGAGGCCGGCTTGGCCAGGTTGGAAATTTCCCCCTCGACCCAGATGCCGGAGAACACATCCTCCAGCAGCAAGCGTGCGCGGTTATTGAGCTGGCTGACGCTGAGCACTTCGCGGTCGAGGTTCAGGCGTTGGAACGGGTCTTTGATCATGCCCGGCATGATAAAGGCTTTGCCGGGCCGGCCATAGGCCGTTTGCCTTGACCGGCGGCGCCGGGGCATTAAGCTGCGCGGCTATTACCCCGGAGCAGAGTCCTTTCATGAGCGAACAGCAAGCCATCATAGTGCCGAAAATCTCCAGCTTTCCCGGGCATGAAGCCCGGGCGCGGGCGATTGTGCGCTGGCTGGTGCAGCAGAATGTGATCGAGGCGCAGCTCAGTACCTGCGGCCGAATGTTCAACAAGATGGCCTATGGCATTGCCCCGGGTGCCCGGCGGGTGGTCGAGCGGCCGCAGTTGTTGCCTTTCGCCCAGCCGGTCAATGGCCTGGAAATTGTCTACAAACGCTGCATCTATACCCCGCTGCATGACTTCCTCGAGGAGGCCGGTTGTCCACAGTGTCGCCAGGAGGTGGGCGTGGAGCTGTTCGATCGTCTGGAGGACTGGATGCCCGGCCATAGCGACACCTTCCTCTGCCCGCTATGCGGTCACGAAGATGACATCAATGGCTTCCTGTTTCTGCAGCCCTGCGGCTTTTCCAATCTGGGCTTTATCTTCAACAACTGGGCCGAAGCGGGTTTCAAGCAGAGCTTTCTCGACGAATTCGCTGCCCGACTGGGGTATCCGCTGTCCGTGGTTGAGGTCAAGCTGTAGCGCCGGTTGGCCGCCGCGTGCGCTGGCTGCGACAGGGCGCGGCATTACGGCCGATTGTTTGCATTGAGTGAAGGGGCTTGCCTGAGTATAATGGCGCGCTTCCAATTTCCCGCCTGGGAGCCCCCGCCATGCTGCGTATCAGTCAAGAAGCTCTTACCTTCGACGACGTTCTACTTGTTCCTGGTTACTCCGATGTTCTGCCGAAGGATGTGAGTCTCAAGACTCGCTTGACTCGTGGTATCGAGCTGAATATTCCCTTGCTCTCTGCTGCAATGGACACCGTTACCGAGGCCCGACTGGCGATCGCCATGGCCCAGGAAGGTGGCATTGGCATCATTCACAAGAACATGACCATCGAGCAGCAGGCGCTCGAAGTGCGCAAGGTCAAGCGCTACGAGTCCGGTGTGGTCAAGGACCCGATCACCATCGATGCCGACGCCACCGTCGGCGATCTGTTCGACCTGACTCGGCAGAACAACATCTCCGGCGTGCCGGTATTGTCCGGTGGCGACCTGGTTGGCATCGTCACCTCGCGTGACGTGCGCTTCGAGAACCGCATGGATGCGCGGGTGCGCGAAGTGATGACGCCGAAAGAGCGTCTGGTCACGGTCAAGGAAGGCGAAGACACCCAGGTGGTGCGCAAACTGCTGCACAAGCACCGTATCGAACGCGTGCTGATCGTCGACGACAGCTTCCGCCTCAAGGGCATGATGACCGTCAACGACATCGAAAAGGCCAAGGCCTATCCGCTGGCGAGCAAGGACGACCAGGGTCGCCTGCGCGTCGGCGCGGCGGTCGGTACCGGTGCCGATACCGGGGATCGGGTTGCCGCACTGGCGGCGGCAGGTGTCGATGTGATCATCGTCGACACCGCCCACGGCCACTCCAAAGGGGTGATCGACCGGGTTCGCTGGGTAAAGCAGACCTTCCCTGAAGTGCAGGTAATCGGCGGCAATATCGCCACCGGCGATGCAGCCAGGGCCCTGGTCGAAGCTGGCGCCGATGCGGTCAAGGTCGGTATCGGTCCAGGTTCGATCTGCACCACGCGCATCGTTGCCGGGGTCGGCGTACCGCAGATTTCTGCCGTGGCCAATGTTGCCGCCGCACTGGAAGGCACCGGCGTTCCGCTGATCGCCGACGGTGGCATCCGCTTCTCCGGTGACCTGTCCAAGGCCATCGTGGCGGGTGCATCCTGCGTCATGATCGGCTCGATGCTGGCCGGTACCGAAGAGGCGCCGGGCGAAGTCGAGCTGTTCCAGGGCCGTTCCTACAAGGCTTATCGCGGCATGGGCTCGCTGGGCGCCATGTCCCAGGCCCAGGGTTCCTCGGATCGCTATTTCCAGGATTCCTCCGCCGGTGCCGAGAAGCTGGTGCCGGAAGGCATCGAAGGTCGCGTGCCTTACAAGGGCGCCATGGGCGCTATCGTTCATCAGATGATGGGCGGGTTGCGTGCTTCCATGGGCTATACCGGCTGCGCCACCATCGAAGATATGCGTACCAAGCCACAGTTCGTGCGCATCACCGGGGCCGGCATGGCTGAGTCTCACGTGCACGACGTGCAGATCACCAAGGAAGCGCCGAACTACCGGGTCGGCTGAAAAATCGCCGGATCGCTGCTGCGCTGGCTCATGCGGCGTTGGAAAGCAGTTCGCAATGCTCATTGGCTCCAGCCAACTGCGCTTGCTCGCTACTTTCCGCCTTGCCTGAGCTGCGCTCGCGACGCGAATCCAACGATTTTTAATACTGTTGAGTACACGGGCTGCTGCTGTTGAGAACGATGGGGCAGCCCCGTGTCATTTGTGAATTCCGCTACGAGAGACGGCCATGGCTCATCCTGACATTCACGCCCACCGCATCCTGATCCTCGACTTCGGTTCCCAGTACACCCAGCTGATCGCCCGCCGTGTGCGCGAGATCGGCGTGTATTGCGAGCTGCACCCCTTCGACATGAGCGACGAAGACATCCACGCCTTCGCTCCGCGCGGGATCATTCTCGCCGGCGGTCCGGAGTCGGTGCATGAACTCGATAGCCCGCGGGCACCGCAGGCGGTGTTCGACCTCGGCGTGCCGGTACTGGGCATCTGTTACGGCATGCAGACCATGGCCGAGCAGCTCGGCGGCAAGGTGCAGGGCTCGGATCTGCGCGAGTTCGGCTATGCCCGCGTCGACGTGGTCGGCAAGGCCCGTCTGCTCGACGGCATCGAAGACCATGTCGACGACGATGGCGTGTTCAGTCTGGATGTGTGGATGAGTCATGGCGACAAGGTCACCGACTTGCCGGAAGGCTTCCATATCCTCGCCAGCACCCCGAGCTGCCCGATCGCCGGCATGAGCGACGACGCGCGTGGCTATTACGGCGTGCAGTTCCACCCCGAGGTGACCCACACCAAGCAGGGTGGGCGGATTCTGTCGCGCTTCATCCTGGAAATCGCCGGCTGCGAAGCGCTGTGGACGCCGTCGAATATCGTCGAAGACGCCATCGCCCAGGTACGCGCCCAGGTCGGCGGTGCCAATGTCCTGCTCGGCTTGTCCGGCGGCGTCGATTCTTCGGTGGTCGCGGCCTTGCTGCATAAGGCGATCGGCGATCAGCTGACCTGCGTATTCGTTGATAACGGCCTGCTGCGCCTGCATGAAGGCGAGCAGGTGATGGCCATGTTCGCCGAGAACATGGGGGTCAAGGTGATCCGTGCCAATGCCGAGGCGCAGTTCCTCGACAACCTGGCCGGCGAAGCCGACCCGGAGAAGAAGCGCAAGATCATCGGTCGCACCTTTATCGACGTGTTCGACGCTGAAGCCAGCAAGCTCGACAGCATCAAGTTCCTTGCCCAGGGCACCATCTATCCCGACGTGATCGAGTCGGCCGGAGCCAAGACCGGCAAGGCCCACGTGATCAAGTCGCACCACAACGTCGGCGGTCTGCCCGAGGAGATGAACCTCAAGCTGGTCGAGCCGTTGCGCGAGCTGTTCAAGGACGAAGTGCGGCGTATCGGCCTGGAACTGGGCCTGCCCTACGACATGGTCTACCGCCACCCCTTCCCGGGCCCGGGCCTGGGCGTGCGCATCCTTGGCGAGGTGAAGAAGGAGTACGCGGACCTGCTGCGCCGCGCCGACCATATCTTCATCGAAGAGCTGCGCAACTTCGACTGGTACCACAAGACCAGCCAGGCCTTCGTGGTGTTCCAGCCGGTCAAGTCGGTCGGCGTGGTCGGCGATGCCCGTCGTTACGCCTGGGTCGTGGCCTTGCGTGCGGTGGAAACCATCGACTTCATGACCGCTCGCTGGGCGCACCTGCCCTACGAGCTGCTGGAGAAGGTGTCCAATCGCATCATCAACGAGATCGAGGGCATCTCCCGCGTCACCTACGACGTGTCGAGCAAGCCGCCTGCCACCATCGAGTGGGAGTGATCTGAAGCACAAGGGCAGCCCAGGCTGCCCTTGTGCTATCTGTGCGGTCGGCGCTGCGTTGCCTCTACAGGGCGCTGGTCAGTCAGTATGCCAAATGAGAAGACTTAGCAATTGCATCTGGTTAAACTCGCACGGCTTGAACAGCGGCACCGCTGATCGCATGGCTCGGTTACAGGATTGAATATGGCGTTTACCCGAAGACAAGTTATTGCCGGCCTGGCGGGGCTTGGTGTGGTCGGCGTCGGCGCGGGCGGCGCACGTTATTGGTTGGGCCGTACCCTTGAGGCGCAGACCCACGACTACGAATTGATCGCCGCGCCCCAGGATATCGAACTGGTGCCCGGGCACATGACCCCGGCCTGGGCCTATGGTGGGCAGGCGCCGGGCGTGGAAATCCGTTCGCGCCAGGGCGATTGGCTGCGGGTGCGCTTTATCAATCACCTGGATGAGCCAAGCACCATTCACTGGCATGGCATTCGCCTGCCGCTGGAAATGGACGGCGTGCCCTACGTCTCGCAGTTGCCGGTACTGCCGGGCGAGTATTTCGACTACCGCTTCAAGACCGAAGACGCCGGCAGCTTCTGGTACCACCCGCACCTGTCCAGCGCCGGGCAACTGGGCCGTGGGCTGGTCGGCCCGCTGATCGTCGAGGAGCGCGAGCCGAGCGGCTTCAGGCATGAGCGCACGCTGAGCCTGAAGACCTGGCATGTCGACGAGCAGGGCGCCTTCACCGCGTTCAGTGTGCCGCGCGAGGCGGCCCGCGAGGGTACGCGCGGACGCCTGAGCAGCATCAACGGCAAGTCGCGGCCGACCCTGGAGCTGCCGGCCGGGCAGGTGGTGCGCCTGCGCGTGCTGAACCTGGACAACACCGTGACCTACCGGCTCAATCTGCCTGGCGCCGAGGCGCGCATTTATGCGCTGGACGGCCACCCGATCGAGCCGCGCGAGCTGGGCAAGGAGTACTGGCTGGGGCCTGGTATGCGTATTGATCTGGCTGTGCGCGTACCTGCCGCCGGCCAGGAGCTGTCGCTGCGCAACGGGCCGGTGCGCCTGGCCACCCTGAAGAGCGTTGCGACGACTGAACGCGCGGGCGACTGGCCGGCGCGGCTGCCGCGCAACCCGGTGGCGGAGCCCGATCTGGCACGGGCCGAGACCCTGCGTTTCAACTTCGAGTGGTCGGCAAAGCTGGCTGAGGTGGGCGACCAGGGCCCGGCCAAGTATTGGCAGATCAACGGCCAGGCCTGGGACATCAATGACAAGACCTGCGCGGATCGCCCCATCGCCAGCCTGAAGAAGGACGGTCACTATATCTTCGAGCTGCGCAACATGGCCCAGTACCTGCACCCGATCCACCTGCACGGGCTGTCGTTCAAGGTGCTCGACTCGAACCGCAAGAAGATCATCCCGTATTTCACCGACACCTATCTATTGGGCAAGAACGAGGTCGCGCGAATTGCCTTGGTCGCGGATAACCCCGGCATCTGGATGTTCCATTGCCATGTCATCGATCATATGGAAACCGGCCTGATGGCCGCCATCGAGGTGGCCTGATGCGCCAGGCAAAGATCATCGACCGTAGTCGCGACCAGCAGTTCATGCGCGAGGCCCTGGCCCTGGCCGCCGAAGGCGCAGCCCTGGGTGAGGTGCCGGTCGGGGCGGTGCTGGTGCAGGATGGCGTGATCATTGGGCGCGGCTTCAACTGCCCGATCTCCAGTCACGACCCCAGCGCGCATGCCGAGATGGTGGCGATCCGCGCCGCGGCCCGCGCCGTCGACAACTACCGCCTGCCGGGCAGCACCCTGTATGTGACCCTGGAACCATGCAGCATGTGCGCCGGGCTGATCGTGCATGCGCGGATTCAGCGGGTGGTGTATGGCGCCACCGAGCCCAAGGCCGGGGTGGCGCTGAGTCGTGGCGAGTTCTTCAACCAGGCGTTTCTCAATCATCGGGTGCTGATCGAGGGTGGAGTGCTGGCCGAGGAGTGCGGCGCAGTGCTCAGCGAGTTCTTCAAGACGCGGCGCGCAACGCGGTAGAGACCTTCTCTACTTCAGGCTGGCAGCGTATAGCCCGAATAAGCCTAGCAGGCCGTTGAAAAACTACCTGCGTTGCCGATGCGTCGTTAAAAACAGGCTCGAGTGCGAGCCCAGTCGGAATGCTCATTTACAACCCGTAAACTCCACTTCCTCGCCTGTTTTTGCCTAGCTTCGGCTGCCTCGCCTACGTTTTTCAACGGTCTGCTAGTGTCGAAACAACGTTGCAATGTCGGTTCAGTGCCAGAGCATAGTGGGAGTAACCGGCAGGCTGGAGCGCGTAAGTTGATCGTGGGAGGCGCTTTAGCGGCGCTGGCGTGCAGCGCCCTCGAACGAGGCCGTCGCGGCTCAAGCCCTTCCCGTCAGTGCCTCGCTATCGGTCAGGTTCGAGCGTTGCAGGCGTTCCCCGGATTTCATCCAGGCTACCAAGCTGATGCGAATCGCTGCGCTCATCCTGCGCGGCCCGCGCTACTGCTGGTTGGTGACGGTGAGGCGTTTGGCTCAAGCGCTGGGTCGTTCATCATGCGCTAGAGCGGCGGCAGTTCGTCCTGCGGCGGCGTCTTGTTCACCCCGGGCGTGTGCAGGTTGCTGGCGGCCACTTGGCTACCTTCCAGCTGCGGCTGGGTGACCCAGGTGAGGATGTCGTAATAGCGGCGGATGTTGCGCACGAAATGCACCGGTTCACCGCCGCGGGCATAGCCGTAGCGGGTCTTGCTGTACCACTGTTTCTGCGCCAGGCGGGGCAGTATCTTCTGCACATCCAGCCACTTGTTCGGATTGAGCCCCTCGGCCTCGGTGAGCTTGCGCGCGTCTTCCAGGTGGCCGCCGCCGACGTTGTAGGAGGCCAGGGCGAACCAGGTGCGATCCGGTTCTTCGATACTCTCGGGCAGCTGATTCTTGACGTGGACGATGTACTTGGCGCCGCCGCCGATGCTCTGCTTGGGGTCGAGGCGGTTGGCTACGCCCATGGCCTGAGCGGTGCGCAGGGTCAGCATCATCAGGCCGCGCACTCCGGTTTTCGAGGTGGCGGTTGGTTGCCAGAGCGACTCCTGATAGCCCATTGCAGCCAGCAGGCGCCAGTCGACCTGGTTGACCTGTGCCGCCTGGCGGAAATCCTTCTCGTAACGGGGCAGGCGCTGTTGCAGGTGCTTGGCGAAGGTGTAGGCGCCGACATAACCCAGCACGTCGACGTGGCCGTAGTAGCGTTCCTTCAGGCGTTGCAGGCTGCCGTTCTGCTGGGCACGTTCGAGAAAGCGGTTGATCTCCTCGAGCAGGCTGTTGTCTTCGCCGGGGGCGACGGCCCAGGCCAGGCTTTGCGAGTCGTCGAGGTCGAAGGCTACCCGCACGTTGGGGAAGTACACCTGGTTCATCGCCAGTTCGTTGGAGTCGACCAGGGTCAGGTCGATCTGTCCCTCGTCGACCATGCGCAGCAGGTCGACCACTTCCTCCACCGCCGATTCTTCGTAGTTCAGCTCCGGCAGTTTGACCTTCAACTTGGCCAATTGCTCGGCGTGGCTGCTGCCCTTGAGGACCAGGATGCGCTTGCCGAGCAGGTCTTCTGGGCGGGTCGGGCGGCGCTGGCCGTTGCGGTAGATGATTTGTGGGGTGACTTGCAGATATGGCAGGGAGAAGCGGGCCATCAGCTGCCGTCCGTCGCTTGCTACCAGGCCGGCGGCGGCCAGCACCGGGCCATGTTCCTTGCCGAGGCTGGCGAAAAGCTCGTCCAGGTTGTCGGCGGTCTCGATTTGCAGCTTCACGCCCAGGTCATCGGCAAAGCGCTTGACCAGTTCGTACTCGAAGCCGGTTTCGCCGTTGCGATCCTGAAAATAGGTGGCCGGGCTGTTACGAGTGATCACCCGCAGTACACCCTCCGCCTTGACGCGCTCGAGGGCGCTGGGGGCTTCAGCGCAGCTGACGAGCACTAGGAGGATTCCGATCGCCGAGAGCCAGTGGGCGCAGCGTGTGCGGAACGCGGATTGAGCAAACATTGGCGCAGTATACGCAAAGCGTGCCGCTCACCATATCTCGGCAGTGAAGACGATAGTTCTGGCGCCGCCATGGGTGCCGCGGCGAGCGCTTTAGGCTAGAATGCACGGCCTCAAAGTACACCCCTTCCCAGAGGCTGTCCCCGATGTTGATCCTGCGCGGCGCTCCCGCCCTTTCTGCTTTCCGCCACGGTAAATTGCTTGAGCAACTGACCAGCAAGGTACCCGCTGTGACTGGGCTGTATGCCGAGTTCGCGCATTTTGCCGATGTCACCGGAGCGCTCAGCGCCGATGAAGAACAGGTGCTGGCCCGTCTGCTGAAATACGGCCCGAGTGTGCCGGTGCAGGAGCCTGGCGGCCGTCTGCTCCTGACCATTCCGCGTTTTGGCACCATCTCGCCCTGGTCGAGCAAAGCCAGCGACATCGCGCGCAACTGCGGTCTGGCGAAAATCCAGCGCATCGAGCGCGGCATCGCCTATTACATCACCGGTGAGTTGAACGAAGCCGAGATGCAACTGGCCGCGGACTTGCTGCATGACCGCATGACCCAGCTGGTGTTGACCGATGTGCAAGGCGCCGCCGCGCTGTTCAGTCACGCCGAGCCCAAGCCGCTGACCGTGGTGGATGTGCTCGGCGGTGGTCGCGCCGCCCTGGAGCAGGCCAACGTCGAGCTGGGCCTGGCCCTGGCCGAAGACGAAATCGATTACCTGGTCAGCAGCTTCAATGACCTGAAGCGTAACCCGCACGACATCGAATTGATGATGTTTGCCCAGGCCAACTCCGAGCATTGCCGGCACAAGATCTTCAATGCCAGCTGGGATATCGACGGCGAGAGCCAGGACAAGTCGCTGTTCGGCATGATCAAGAACACCAACGAGTTGCATGGCGAGGGCGTGCTCTCGGCCTATAAAGACAACGCCGCGGTGATCGTTGGCCACACTGCCGGGCGTTTCTACCCGAACGCGCAAACCCGTCAGTACGGCGCTCATCAGGAGCCGGTGCATATCCTGATGAAGGTGGAAACCCACAACCACCCGACTGCCATTGCGCCGTTCCCAGGTGCGGCTACGGGCTCCGGCGGCGAGATCCGTGACGAAGGCGCGACTGGCCGCGGCGCCAAGCCCAAGGCCGGGCTGACCGGTTTCAGCGTGTCCAATCTGCAGATCCCCGGCTTCGAGCAGCCGTGGGAAGTGCCCTATGGCAAGCCGGAACGCATCGTCACGGCGCTGGACATCATGCTTGAAGGCCCGCTCGGTGGCGCGGCGTTCAACAACGAATTCGGTCGTCCGGCGTTGACCGGCTATTTCCGTACCTTCGAACAGGCGGTCGATTCTCCTCGCGGCTTCGAGGTGCGTGGCTACCACAAGCCGATCATGCTCGCTGGCGGCATGGGCAACATCCGCGCCGATCACGTGCAGAAAGCCGAAATCACCATCGGTTCCAAATTGATCGTGCTCGGTGGCCCGGCCATGTTGATCGGTCTGGGCGGCGGTGCCGCCTCGTCGATGGCCACGGGCACCAGCTCGGCTGATCTGGATTTCGCCTCGGTGCAGCGCGAAAACCCGGAGATGGAACGGCGCTGTCAGGAAGTGATCGACCGCTGCTGGCAGCTTGGCGAGCAGAACCCGATCAGCTTTATCCATGACGTCGGTGCCGGCGGCTTGTCCAATGCCTTCCCCGAACTGGTCAACGACGGTGGTCGCGGTGGGCGTTTCGAGCTGCGCAATGTGCCCAATGACGAGCCGGGCATGGCCCCCCATGAAATCTGGAGCAACGAATCCCAGGAACGCTACGTGCTGGCCGTCGATGCCGCCGAATTCGAGCGCTTCAAGGCGATTTGCGAGCGTGAGCGTTGCCCGTTCGCGGTGGTCGGCGAGGCCACCGAGGAGGCGCACCTGACCGTTGCCGACAGCCATTTCGGCAACAAGGCGGTGGACATGCCGCTCAATGTGCTGCTCGGCAAGGCGCCGCGCATGCATCGCTCGGCAAGCCACGAAACCGAGCAGGGCGATGATTTCGATCCCAGCGGCCTGGCGATCGACGATGCCCTGACCCGTGTACTGCATCACCCGGCCGTGGCCAGCAAGAGCTTCCTGATCACCATCGGCGACCGCACCATCACCGGTCTGGTCGCGCGCGATCAGATGGTCGGCCCGTGGCAGGTGCCCGTGGCCGATTGTGCGGTCACCGCCACCAGCTTCGACGTCTATACCGGCGAAGCCATGGCCATGGGCGAGCGCACGCCGCTGGCCTTGCTCGATGCGGCTGCATCGGGGCGTATCGCCATTGGCGAAACCTTGACCAACCTGGCCGCGGCCCGGATCGAGAAGATTTCCGACATCAAACTGTCTGCCAACTGGATGGCCGCCGCCGGCCACCCGGGCGAAGACGCCCGCCTGTACGACACGGTCAAGGCCGTGGGCATGCAGCTGTGTCCGGAGCTGGGAATCAGCATCCCGGTGGGCAAGGATTCGATGTCGATGAAAACCCGCTGGCAGGATGACGGCGCGGAGAAGAGCGTAACTTCGCCGCTGTCGCTGATCGTTACCGGCTTTGCCCCGGTCAGCGATATCCGCAAGACCCTGACGCCGCAGCTGCGCATGGACAAGGGCGAGACCGACCTGATCCTGATCGACCTGGGGCGCGGGCAGAACCGCATGGGCGCCTCGATTCTGGCCCAGGTGTACGGGCAGATCGGCAAGCAGGCCCCCGACGTCGACGACGCCGAAGACCTCAAGGCGTTCTTCGCGGTGATCCAGGGGCTGAACGCCGATGGTCACCTGCTGGCCTACCACGACCGTTCCGACGGCGGCCTGCTGGTCAGCGCGCTGGAAATGGCCTTCGCCGGCCATTGCGGCCTGCACCTGTCGCTCGACTCACTGGCCGGTAGCCCCGAGGAATTGGCGGCGGTGCTGTTCAACGAAGAGCTGGGTGCGCTGATCCAGGTGCACAAGGACGCCACGCCGCAGGTGCTGACGCAGTTCAGTGCGGCAGGGCTTGATTGCGTCGCGGTGGTCGGTCAGCCGGTCAACAATGGCGAGGTGCGGATCAGCTTCAACGATCAGCCGGTTTTCGCCGGTCAGCGGCGCTTGCTGCAGCGCCAGTGGAGCGAAACCAGCTACCAGATCCAGCGCCTGCGCGACAACGCCGAGTGTGCCGAACAGGAGTTCGAGGCGTTGCTCGAGGAAGACAATCCGGGCCTCAGCATCACGCTGGACTTCGACGTCAACCAGGACATCGCCGCGCCCTACATCAAGAAGGGCCTGCGTCCACAAATTGCCGTGCTGCGCGAGCAGGGCGTCAATGGCCAGGTGGAAATGGCCGCCGCCTTCGATCGTGCCGGTTTCAATGCGATCGACGTGCACATGAGCGACATCCTTGCCGGTCGTGTCGACCTCGAGGCCTTCAAGGGGCTGGTCGCCTGCGGCGGCTTCTCCTATGGCGACGTGCTCGGTGCCGGTGAGGGCTGGGCCAAGTCGATCCTGTTCAACAGTCGTGCCCGCGATGGCTTCCAGGCCTTCTTCGAGCGCAAGGACAGCTTCGCCCTGGGCGTGTGCAACGGCTGCCAGATGATGAGCAACCTGCATGAGCTGATTCCGGGTAGCGAGTTCTGGCCGCACTTCGTGCGCAACCGTTCGGAACAGTTCGAGGCGCGGGTGGCCATGGTCCAGGTGCAGGAGTCGGCCTCGATCTTCCTGCGCGGCATGGCCGGTTCGCGCATGCCGATTGCCATCGCCCATGGTGAGGGCCATGCCGAGTTCGAGAATGAAGAAGCCCTGCTCGAGGCCGATCTGTCCGGTTGCGTGGCCATGCGCTTCATCGACAACCACGGCAAGGTCACCGAGACCTATCCGGCCAACCCCAATGGTTCGCCGCGCGGCATTACCGGCCTGACCAGCCGCGACGGCCGGGTGACCATCATGATGCCGCACCCGGAGCGGGTGTTCCGCGCCGTGCAGAATTCCTGGCAGCCGGAAGAGTGGCAGGAAGATGCCGGTTGGCTGCGCATGTTCCGCAACGCGCGGGTCTGGGTGGACTGACCGCGAGGCCTGGGCTGTTCTGCTGGCCCTCTCTCATTCTTGGGAGCGGGTCAGTCGTTACCTCTGGTGTCTCCATTTAACGGTCCTTGAGGCGCAGTGCAGCCGCCCGGATGCTGTCCGGGTTGGTCTAACCATTGTCCTCGGAGTGCATCCGTGCTTGCGGTGTCGATGACTGAACGCGATTTGCCAATCCTCCCCGAGGTCCGTCAGGTCAAGCCAGGCGAGACGCACCTGTTGTGCCGTTGCGGACATTCGTCCGCGCTACCCGATTGCTCTCCCGGATGCTGCGCAGGATTGCGCCTCGAGCCGCGGCACGAGCAGCGTCTCTTGCTCTGTCGCTGTGGCCAGTCGCGGCACTTGCCCTATTGCGATGGCCGCCACAATCCGCCGGTCGATGGCCTGCGGGCGCGCTGGCGCCGTTTTAGCAAGGGTGATTAATTGCGGCCTTCTTATAACCAATTGCTCTAATAAGAGAATGGATGATCTGCCTTTCCAGCGCTCCAATATAAAGTTGTGAGCTGGGCCATGGGTGCTGAATAAGGCAAAATGCCATTATTGCTGTGGCTGGGTGATCCTGAGGTTCTGGGTTGCCATATGCGTCAACGCATTATGGAGAGTTCGATGTACAAACTGTGTTTCTACGTCCCGGAAAGCCATCTGGAAGAGATCAAACAGGCTGTTTTCGCGGCAGGCGCCGGGCGCATCGGCAACTACGACAGCTGCTGTTGGCAGGCCCTGGGCCAAGGCCAGTACCGACCGTTGGAGGGAAGCGCGCCTTTCCTCGGCCAGCAGGGGCAGGTGCACCATGTCGCCGAATGGAAAGTCGAGCTGGTGGTGGCCGACGAGCTGCTGCATGACTCGGTCAAGGCGATGAAAAAGGCCCATCCCTATGAGACGCCTGCCTTCGAGGTCTGGCGCCTGTCCGACCTGCAGTTCTGAATGGCTCAGCAGACATGCCAAAGCCCCGGCCCGCCTATGGCGAGTCGGGGCTTTTGTATTGATGGCTTACTGCTGACCGTTCAGGCCGGTAGGTTGGCGTTTCACACGGCGACGTTCAGGCGCACGTCAATGTTGCCGCGGGTGGCGTTGGAGTACGGACAGACCTGGTGAGCGGCGCCGACCAGTTCTTCGGCGACGGCCTGTTCAAGACCCGGCAGGCTCACGTGGAGTTCTACTTCCAGGCCGAAACCGCCAGGGATCTGGCCGATGCCGACCTTGCCAGTGATCGAGGTATCTGCCGGCAGGGCGAGTTTCTTCTGGCTGGCGACGAACTTCAGCGCACCGATGAAGCAGGCCGAGTAGCCGGCAGCGAACAGCTGTTCCGGGTTGGTCGCTTCGCCACCCTGGCCGCCCAGTTCGCGCGGGGTGGACAGTTTCACGTCGAGGATACCGTCGGAGGAAACGGCGCGACCGTCACGGCCCCCGGTGGCGGTGGCGCTCGTGCTGTAAAGGGCTTGGATGGCTTGCATGGCGATGTCTCCGGATTAGGTTTGTCATCTAAAATATTGCGCGCTAACTAAGTGCGTGGCAGGCAATGTAGTGCTCAATTAGTTGGTGCGCAATATATTTATAAGAATTAACGGCTATTGAATGACGTTTTTATGGAATAAGTAAGGTGGGGTGCGGATTGCAGGGGGGGGGGGAGGCGGCGTTCGCGGGGCAGGGCAATAGGCAAGGACTAGCGGCCGGAAGAGGCGCCGCTGCCTGGGTCAGATCGACTGTTGTAGCTTGCTGCGCAGGGCCAGGACTTCTTCCTTGAGCGTCATTAGTTCGGCCGTGCTGTGCCCGCTGGCCTCGACAATGCAGGCGGGGAAACGCTCGGCTTGCTGCTGCAGGGCGCGACCCTGCTCGGTCAGGTACAGCTCGACCACACGCTCGTCAACACGGCTGCGGGTGCGCTTGAGCAGACCTTCGGCTTCCAGGCGCTTGAGCAGTGGCGTCAGCGAGCCGGGGTCGGTCAACAGGCGGGCGCTGATCTCGCCAACGGTGATGCCGTCGCGTTCCCATAGCACCAGCATGGCCAGGTACTGCGGGTAGGTCAGGCCGATGCTCTGCAGCAGCGGCTTGTAGGCCTTGGTCATCAGCAGGGAAGTCGAATACAGGGCGAAGCACAGCTGATTGTCCAGCAATAGCGCGGCGCAGGGTTGCGGCTGTGTCATGGGGCGGTCCCGCGATCAGGTGAGTAGCACAATAAGTTATCGCGCAAGATTAGCGTGTGCAAATATTTGCTGGCGCGTGGCGTGCTGGCTGACTGGTAGGCAGATTGCTCCGCAGCCCGGGCGTTGAGTGCAGGAGCAGGGTTCGCGGCCCTCAGGGCCTGATCTCGATCAGGGTGCCGTCCTTGACCAGCTTCCAGATCTCGCGCATGTCGTCATTTTTCAGGGCAATACAGCCTTCGGTCCAGTCCAGTGTGTGGAAGAACCACTCAGGGTACTCCTCATCCAGCGGTGTGCCGTGGATCATGATCATGCCGCCGGGTGGCACGCCTTGCTCGCGGGCGTAGGCCTGGTCGCGGGCATTGGGGTAGGAGATGTGCATGGATAGTTGGTATTTATCGCTGGTTTTGCGCCAATCGATCCAATAGATGCCTTCCGGTGTGCGCCGATCGCCCTCGCGCCGTTTGGCTCCTTTGACCTGCTTGCCGAGGGATACCCGGTAGGATTTGAGCGTTTCGCCATGGCTGATCAGATGCAGCCGGCGTTCCGATTTGACCACCAGCACCTTGTCGATCGAGGGGGACTCGAGCGTGGCAGTGGCTTGAGCATTAGCGGTAAGGGACAGGCAGAGCAGAATGAACAACCAGCGCATCGGAGGGGTATCCCGGGGATCAATGAACTTTCTTGTAGTGCGCGCGCAAGGCTTCCAGCGGCTCGTTGCGTACCGGGTAAACATGCTGCTGCCGGTCAGCGAAGTAGCATTCTAAGGTACGCCCGACGGTCGGGAAAGCCAGCTCGGACCAAGGGATCTCGGATTCCTCGAATAGCTGCACCTCGAGGCTCTCTTCGCCGACGGCAAAGTCCAGGTCAACCAGATCGGCGCGGAAGAACATGTACACCTGATTGATATGCGGCAGGTCGAACAGGGTGTAGAGGCTCAGGTCGCGTACTCGGGCGCAGGCTTCCTCGTGGGTTTCGCGCGCAGCGGCCTGCTCCAGGGTTTCACCATTCTCCATGAAGCCGGCTGGCAGGGTCCAGTAGCCGCGGCGCGGCTCTATGGCGCGGCGGCACAACAGCACACGCTGGCCCCATACGGGCAGGCAGCCGGCAATGATGCGCGGGTTCTGGTAATGAATGGTGTGGCAGTGTTCGCACACATGGCGCAGACGGTTGTCGCCCTCGGGAATCCTCAGGGTAACGGGGCTGCCGCACTGGCTGCAGAACTTCATGGCGAGTCCTCTTTGTTGCCCCCTATCTTGGCGCGCGAGGGTGCCGGTCGGCAAGCGCGATCCGACCTCGCTTCGGCACCCCGAATGATCGTCGCGCGCGTTGCAGAGCTTGGGCCGCGGGTGGCTTTCGTGCAATCATCGAAACAAGAATAAAGACTGAGAATCGCCATGCTGGACGAACTGCTCCACCGTGTGCGCGGCTATACCCCGCGTCTTCTGGAGACCGACCGCAGCTTTCCCGAGGCGGCGGTGTTGATTCCTCTCACCCGCAACGACCAACCGGAAGTGGTGTTGACCTTGCGCGCCAGTGGCCTGTCCACTCACGGCGGCGAGGTGGCTTTTCCCGGCGGTCGACGGGATCCGGAAGATGCCGATCTGATCCGTACCGCACTGCGTGAGGCGGAAGAGGAAATCGGCCTGGCGCCGGGGCTGGTCGAGGTGGTCGGGCCGCTCAGCACCTTGGTTTCGCGTCATGGCATTCAGGTCACGCCCTATGTCGGCCTGGTGCCGGATTACGTCGAATACCTGGCCAACGATGACGAAATCGCCTCGGTGTTCTCGGTGCCCCTGGCGTTCTTTCGCGACGATCCGCGCGAGATGACCCATCGCATCGACTACCTCGGACAGAGCTGGTACGTGCCGAGTTACCGTTATGGCGAATACAAGATCTGGGGGCTTACGGCGATCATGCTGGTGGAATTGATCAACCTGATCTATGACGCCGACATCAATCTGCACCAGCCACCTGAGCACTTCATCACGCTCCGCTAATTGCGCAAGTGCGGGGATCAATCGCGAGACGAGGATCAATCAATGAAATATCGCCTGGGGCAATCCAGCGTCGACGTCCACCCCGAGAGTTGGGTGGCGCCGAATGCCACGCTGGTCGGCAAGGTCAAGCTGGAGCAGGGTGCCAGCGTCTGGTTCGGCGCGGTGTTGCGCGGCGACAACGAGCTGATCCACATCGGCGAGCAGAGCAATGTGCAGGACGGCAGCGTGATGCACACCGACATGGGCTTTCCACTGACGCTCGGCAAAGGCGTGACCATCGGCCATAACGCCATGTTGCATGGCTGCACGGTCGGCGATTACAGCCTGATCGGCATCAATGCGGTGGTGCTCAACGGCGCGAAGATCGGCAAGTACTGCATCATCGGCGCCAACACCCTGATCGGCGAAGGCAAGGAGATCCCCGATGGCTCGCTGGTGGTCGGCTCGCCGGGCAAGGTGGTGCGCGAGCTGAGCGAGGCGCAAAAGACGATGCTCGAAGCCAGCGCTGCGCACTATGTGCACAACGCGCAGCGTTACGCCCGCGACCTGGTCGAGCAGGACGGCTGATGGAGCACGAGCGCCCGGTTGCCTCGCCCTGCGTGCACATCTGTGCGCTGGACGATGACGACACCTGTATCGGCTGTCAGCGTACTGTTGCCGAAATCACCCGCTGGAGTCGCATGGACAATGCCGAGCGGCGCCAGGTGCTGCAGCTCTGTCATGCGCGGGCGCAAGCCCAGGGTGTACTGCTTTAACTCCGCCGCCTGGTGGCCTTTTATCCCTGTTAGTTCGAGGACTCTTCATGCCCCGTATCGGAACCCCGTTGTCGCCGAGTGCGACTCGCGTCTTGCTCTGTGGTTCAGGTGAGCTGGGCAAGGAAGTGGTGATCGAGTTGCAACGCCTCGGCGTCGAGGTGATCGCCGTGGATCGCTATGCCAATGCCCCGGCGATGCAGGTGGCGCACCGCAGCCATGTGATCGACATGCTCGATGGCGCGGCGTTGCGTGCGGTGATCGAGTTGGAACAGCCGCATTACATCGTTCCCGAAATCGAGGCGATCGCCACGGCGACCCTGGTCGAGCTGGAGAACGAAGGGTTTACCGTTATTCCCAGCGCACGTGCCGCGCAGTTGACCATGAACCGCGAGGGTATCCGTCGTCTCGCGGCCGAAGAGTTGGGCTTGCCAACGTCGCCATACCAGTTCGCCGACTCGCTCGAGGCGTGCCGGGCGGCTGTGCAGCAGATCGGTTTTCCCTGCCTGATCAAGCCGGTCATGAGCTCCTCCGGCAAAGGCCAGTCATTGCTGAAAACCAGCGATGACCTGGCGGCGGCTTGGGAGTATGCCCAGGCCGGTGGTCGCGCCGGCAGGGGGCGGGTCATCGTCGAGGGCTTTATCGATTTCGACTACGAAATTGCCCTGCTGACGGTGCGGCATGCCGGAGGCACCAGCTTCTGTGCCCCGGTCGGTCATCGTCAGGTCAAGGGCGACTACCAGGAGTCCTGGCAGCCGCAGCCGATGAGTGCGAAGGCCCAGGCCGAGGCCGAGCGGATTGCCCTGGCGGTCACGGATTCGCTGGGCGGTCGCGGGCTGTTTGGCGTCGAGTTGTTCGTCAAGGGCGATCAGGTCTGGTTCTGCGAAGTCTCGCCGCGGCCCCACGATACCGGTCTGGTCACGCTGATTTCCCAGGATCTGTCCGAATTCGCCCTGCATGCGCGGGCCATCCTCGGCCTGCCGATTCCGCTCATTCGTCAGCTCGGTCCCTCCGCTTCGGCGGTGCTGCTGGTGCAGGGTGATTCACGCCAGGTCAGTTTTGCCAACCTCGGTGCGGCGCTGGCCGAGCCTGACACGGCGCTGCGATTGTTCGGTAAGCCGGAAGTCAGTGGTCAGCGGCGCATGGGCGTGGCCTTGGCGCGCGACGAGTCGCTGCCGGCGGCGCGGGCCAAGGCCACTCGTGCGGCGCGGGCGGTCCGCGTCGAGCTGTGAGCTCACTGCGCGCATATGCCTGGTGGCTGACTGTGCTGGCCCTGTCGCCTGTGCTGGTGCCGCTGGCCATGCACACGCGCAGGCAGGCACTCAGGCTGTCGCCAGCCGAAGGTCCGCAGCGCGGGTTGGCTGGGGCTGATCTGGCGGGCGAGCCATTGCGCTTGCTGGTGTTGGGTGAGTCCACGGTGGTGGGTGTTGGCGTGAGCTGCTTGCGTGCGGCGCTGGTGGGGCGGTTGGCCGAGGCGCTGGCCGTTCGGCACGGCCGGCCGGTGGCCTGGCGTGCCTGTGGTGAGAACGGCATCACCGCCGTGCAGGCCTGTGAAAGGTTGTTGCCACAGGTGCTGGACGAGCCGTTCGATCTTGCGCTCTTGGTGTTCGGCGTCAACGATGTCACCCATCTGACGTCGCTGTCGCGCTGGCGCGTTGCGCTCGGCAACATGGCCGAGGCGCTGGCTGGGCGTGGTACGCGGGTGGCGTTCAGTGGTGTCCCGCCGCTGCAGCATTTCAGCGCCTTGCCCTGGCTGCTGCGGCAGGTGCTAGGCAAGCGTGCGGCTTTGCTCGATAGCTGCTTGCGCCAACTCGCCGCGCGCCTTGGTGCGGAGCACCATCCGCTGAGTCTGAAATTTTCCGCAGATTACCTGGCAGTCGACGGCTACCACCCGTCGCGCCTCGGTTATCGGATCTGGGCCGAGGGGCTGGCGGCGCGTGGCCTGTTTGCTCGGTTCGATTAGCCTACTTCGGATGCCCTGAGCCCTGAGCGGTGCAGTCATGGCGGCAATGACTCGTCGCCGCGACTTGGCGCCAACCCCCAGGCTGGCTGCGCCAGCCACTAATCTGCGGGTGTTTCGCTCGGCGAAGCGGCGTTGGCCTTCCAGGCTCGTACGCTTTTCACCCGGTTCTCCGACGACTGCAGGATTTCCAGGCGGTAAGGGCCGATCTTCAGGCATACGGCGCTGTCGGGAATGCTTTCCAGCGCTTCGGTGATCAGGCCGTTGAGGGTCTTGGGGCCGTCGCAGGGCAGGTGCCAGCCGAGCATCTTGTTCACTTCGCGGATGTAGGCGGCACCATCGATGACCTGGGTGCCATCGTCTTGCGGGTGAATGTCCGGGCTGCGCAGGGTGTTCTGGTTGCTGAAGTCGCCGACGATTTCTTCGAGGATGTCTTCCAGGGTCACGATGCCGATCACATCGCCGTACTCGTCGACGACGATGCCTATTCGGCGTTTCTGCTTCTGGAAGTTGATCAGCTGAGTCGACAGCGGTGTGTTCTCTGGCACGAAATAGGGTTCGTTGCAGGCGGCGAGCAAGTCGTCTTTGGTCAGCTGGTTCTGGCTCATCAGGCGCGCGATCTGGCGCATGTGCACGATGCCTTCGATCTGGTTGATGTTGTGGCGAAACACCGGCAGGCGCGTGTGGGTCGTGGTGGTGAGCAGGTTGATGATGGTTTCGATATCGTCTTCCAGGTCGATACCGGTAACTTCGTTGCGCGGGATCATGATGTCGTCGACCGTGACATTCTCCAGGTCGAGAATGCCGAGCAGCATGTTCTGGCGGTTTTTCGGCAGTTCATGGCCGGACTCACGCACCACGCTGCGCAGTTCTTCGGTGGTCAGGCTGTCGTTGCTTTTACTGGCCGGGTCGACACCCAGTAGCCTGAGCAGGCCGTTGCTGATCCAGCCAAGCAGAATGACCAGCGGGTAGAACAGCTTGAGCAATATCAGCAGCGGCAGGCTGAACGGGTAGGCAACTTTTTCCGGGTGCAGGGCTGCCAGGGTTTTCGGGGTGATTTCACCGAAAATCAGCAGCGCCAGGGTCAAGCCTATGGTGGCAATCGCGATCCCGGCTTCGCCCCAGAGCTGGATGGCCAGCACGGTGGCGATGGCCGAGGCCAATATGTTGACGAAGTTGTTGCCGATCAGGATGGTGCCGAGCAGGCGGTCCGGGCGGCTGAGCAGGTCGCTGACCCGCTTGGCGCCGCGGTGCCCTTCTTTGGCCATATGGCGCAGGCGATAACGATTGAGGCTGAGGATGCCGGTTTCCGAGCTGGAGAAGAATGCCGAGCAGGCGAGCAGGAAGAGCAGCAGGCCAATCAGAAAGCCAGGGTGAGCGTTTTCCACGGAAAATGGCCTAGATATGCAGAATGAATTCGCGAACCAGCTTGCTGCCAAAGTACGCCAACATCAGCAGGCAGAAACCGGCCAGGGTCCAGCGGATCGCCTTGTGCCCACGCCAGCCAAGCTGGTGTCGGCCCCAGAGCAGTACGGCGAAGACAGCCCAGGCGAAGAAGGACAGGATGGTTTTATGCACCAGGTGCTGGGCCAGCAGGTCATCGATGAAGATTGCACCGGACAGCAATGACAGCGATAGCAGAATCCAGCCGGCCCAGAGAAAGCCAAACAGCAGGCTTTCCATGGTTTGCAGCGGAGGGAAGTTCTTGATCAGTCCCGACGGGTGCTTGTGCTTGAGCTGATGGTCCTGCAGCAATAGCAGCAGCGCCTGGAATACGGCGATGGTCAGCATGCCGTAGGCCATGATCGACAGCAGGATGTGAGCGAGGATGCCCGGCGCTTCATTGATCGACTGCAGGGTGCCGGACGGCATGAACTGCGCCAGCAATACTGTCAGGCAGCCGAGCGGAAATAGCAGCAGTAGCAGGTTTTCCACCGGAATGCGGCTGCAGGCGAGCAGGGTCAATGCGATCACGGCAAAGGCAATCAGGCTGGCGGCATTGAAGAAGTCGAGCGACAGGCCGGATGCCTGGCTCATCTGCAGGAACAGGCTGGCGCCATGGAAGAGCAGGGCGAGCACACCCAGCAGCGCCAGCAGGCGTTTGTCGGGGGTGCTGCGCTGGCTCAGGCGCAGGCCTTGGTAGAAAGTGGCGCCGGCATAAAGGCTGGCAGCAGCGAGGCTGGGAAGCAGAGGGTGCATAAATCCTTGTTAGGCAAGCCCGAAAGGCGCTGAGTGTGGCATACAACAAGCATTTCACGAAAGACCGCTGACAGTGTCGGCCGGTGGGAGTCTTCGATATAATCGCTGGTCTGTTGCAAGCCCACCCTCGGCTCGATAGGGCCCGAAAGGAACGTGCATGTTCGAAAATCTAACCGACCGCCTCTCGCAGACGCTGCGCAATGTCACTGGCAAAGCCAAGCTGACCGAAGACAATATCAAGGACACCCTGCGCGAAGTGCGCATGGCGTTGCTCGAAGCTGACGTCGCATTGCCGGTGGTCAAGGACTTCGTAGCCAAGGTCAAGGACCGTGCGGTCGGAACCGAGGTGTCGAAAAGCCTGACGCCGGGTCAGGCCTTCGTGAAGATCGTGCGCGCCGAGCTGGAAGAGCTGATGGGCGCGGCCAATGAAGACCTGGTGCTGAATGTCACGCCGCCGGCCGTTGTGCTGATGGCGGGCTTGCAGGGCGCGGGTAAAACCACCACGGTCGGCAAGCTGGCGCGCTTCCTCAAGGAGCGCAAGAAGAAGACCGTGCTGGTGGTGTCGGCCGACGTCTACCGTCCCGCCGCCATCAAGCAGCTGGAAACCCTGGCTGCCGATATCGGGGTGACCTTCTTTCCCTCGGATCTCAGTCAGAAGCCGGTGGCGATTGCCGAGGCGGCAATCAAGGAAGCCAAGCTCAAGTTCATCGATGTGGTGATCGTCGATACCGCCGGTCGTCTGGCCATCGATGCCGAGATGATGGCGGAGATTCAGGCGCTGCATGCGGCGATCAAGCCGGCCGAGACCCTGTTCGTGGTCGATGCGATGACCGGCCAGGATGCGGCCAACACCGCCAAGGCCTTCGGTGATGCGTTGCCGCTGACCGGGGTGGTGTTGACCAAGGTCGATGGTGATGCGCGTGGTGGTGCGGCCTTGTCGGTGCGGCATGTCACCGGCAAGCCGATCAAGTTCATCGGTATGGGCGAGAAGAGCGATGCGCTGGAGCCATTCCATCCGGACCGTATCGCTTCGCGCATCCTCGGCATGGGCGACGTGCTCAGCCTGATCGAGCAGGCCGAGCAGACACTCGACCGCGAGAAAGCCGACAAGCTGACCAAGAAGCTGAAGAAGGGCAAGGGCTTCGATCTCGAAGACTTCCGTGACCAGCTGCAGCAGATGAAGAACATGGGCGGTCTTGGCGGCCTGATGGACAAGTTGCCGCAGATGGGTGGTGTCAATCTGGCGCAGATGGGTAACGCCCAGGGCGCGGCCGAAAAGCAGTTCAAGCAGATGGAAGCCATCATCAACTCGATGACTCCGGGCGAGCGACGTGATCCTGATGTCATCAGTGGCTCGCGCAAGCGGCGCATCGCCATGGGCTCCGGGACTCAGGTGCAGGACATCGGTCGCCTGATCAAGCAGCACAAGCAGATGCAGAAGATGATGAAGAAGTTCTCGGCCAAAGGCGGCATGGCCAAGATGATGCGCGGCATGGGCGGTATGATGCCGGGCGGTATGCCGAAGATGTAACTGTGAGCGACAAGCAGCAAGCCAGGGACCTCGGCCTGCAGCTTGTCGCTGCTGTTTTGCAATGCCTTTTCTGTCTCTGGGAAAAAGGCTTTGCAAAAGTAGTGATAATCCTTAGAATATGCGGCCTTTCGGGCCTTGTGCCCTATGCTTGCATTTTTTTGTTTTGCAGCACCGACTACAGGAAAGAAGTTCAATGGTAACCATCCGTCTTGCCCGTGGCGGCTCCAAAAAGCGCCCGTTCTACCACCTCACCGTGACCAATAGCCGCAATCCGCGCGATGGTCGCTTCGTTGAGCGTATTGGTTTCTTCAACCCGGTTGCTTCGGGTGCTGAAATCAAGCTGTCGATCAACCAAGAGCGTGCCACTTACTGGCTCGGTCAAGGTGCACAGCCGTCTGAGCGCGTTGCTCAGCTGCTCAAGGAAGCTGCCAAGGCTGCTGCCTAAGCAACCTTATGAGCATGACGCCAGCTCCCGCCGAGGACTTAGTGGTCCTTGGCAAGATATTCTCGGTGCATGGCATAAAGGGTGAGGTGAAGGTGTTTTCCTTTACTGATCCTTTGACCAACGTGCTCGATTATCCTCGCTGGACGCTCAGGCGTGACAACGAGGTCAAGCAAGTCGAATTGGCTAGTGGCCGCCTGCAAGGCAAGGTTCTGGTAGCAAGGCTCAAGGGTCTCGATGATCGCGAGGTAGCACGTAGCTATGCCGGTTTTGAGATTTGTGTGCCGCGCAGCCAGTTGCCTGATCTGAGCGAAGGCGAGTTCTACTGGTATCAGTTGGAAGGTCTCAAGGTTATCGATCAGGTGGGGCAATTGCTCGGCAAGATCGACCATTTGTTCGAGACCGGTGCCAACGATGTGATTGTGGTCAAACCCTGCACCGACAGCCTGGATGATCGTGAACGCCTGTTGCCCTATACGGAACAATGCGTGTTGTCGATTGACCTGGATGCCGGCGAAATGCAGGTCGACTGGGATGCGGACTTCTAAGCCTGATGCCAAATCTGCGCGTTGAAGTCATTACGCTGTTCCCGGAGATGTTTACCGCAATCAGCGATTACGGCATCACCAGCCGTGCGGTGAAACAGGGCTTGTTGCAATTGACCTGTTGGAACCCGCGGAGCTACACCACGGACCGCCATCACACTGTTGATGATCGGCCTTTTGGTGGCGGTCCGGGCATGGTGATGAAGATCAAGCCGCTTGAGGATGCCTTGCTCGATGCCAGGCAGGCCGCAGGTGTAAAAGCGAAGGTGATTTACCTATCGCCGCAGGGTCGTCAGCTGACGCAGTCAGCCGTACGCGAACTGGCGAACGAGGAGGCTTTGATCCTCATTGCCGGGCGCTACGAAGGCGTCGATGAGCGTTTCATTGAAGCGCATGTCGATGAAGAATGGTCGATTGGGGATTACGTCCTGTCTGGCGGTGAGCTGCCGGCCATGGTGCTGATCGATGCGGTGACGCGCCTTTTGCCTGGTGCATTGGGTCATGCATGTTCGGCCGAGGAGGATTCCTTTACGGATGGCCTGCTCGACTGCCCGCATTACACTCGTCCGGAGGTGTATGCGGATAAGCGTGTTCCTGAGGTGCTGCTCGGCGGCAACCATGAACACATCCGGCGCTGGCGTTTGCAGCAGTCCCTTGGTCGGACCTGGGAACGCCGTGTCGATCTTCTGGATAGCCGCTCGCTTTCTGGGGAAGAGAAAAAGCTGCTGGAGGAATACATCCGCCAGCGGGACGATAGTTAATGTATCGATGACCGGCCAGACGGCTTGTCTTAGGAGCGCAGCATGACCAACAAGATCATTCAGCAAATCGAAGCTGAGCAGATGGGCAAAGTAGTCCCTCCCTTCGCCCCGGGTGACACCATCATCGTCCAGGTGAAAGTGAAGGAAGGCGACCGTGAGCGTCTGCAGGCATTTGAAGGCGTGGTAATCGCCAAGCGTAACCGTGGTCTGAACAGCGCCTTCACTGTGCGCAAGATCTCCAACGGTGTTGGTGTAGAACGTACCTTCCAGACCTACAGCCCGCTGGTCGACAGCCTGGCCGTCAAGCGTCGCGGCGACGTGCGTAAAGCCAAGCTTTACTACCTGCGTGACCTGTCCGGTAAGGCAGCACGTATCAAGGAAAAACTGGGCTAAGCCTCAGCTTCCTTATGAAAAGCAGCCTTCGGGCTGCTTTTTGCGTTTATGGGGCGGGCTGGGCGAAGCGTGTGGCCTGATCTGCGTCCCGATTACCCGTCTGGCTAGGCGCTCGGCCTCATGCCGCGATGCGGCATTGTGGCAGCCACGTCCATGGCTGCTGGAGAGTCGCAGGCGCTGCAAGGCGGGCATGGCTCGGATGGAGCAGGTGCCAGGCATGGTTGCGGCACGTATTTGGCTAACCGCCCATGGTCGCGCGGATGGCCGGCCGTAGCGTCTGCTGATACTCGGTCGTGACCAAGAGGCTTGCGCCTGCCGGGTCTCTGGTGTGTGGATCATCTGAGGTGGGCTGCCATGCGCGTACAGATCAGGATTTGGCCGAGATATGGATACGCCTGCCTTGGTTGATCGCCCGTCCGGGGGGCTGTTGGTTCAGTCGTTGCTCAGGTAGTCTGCAGGCTATTGTGCTCCGCGCCCGCGGTGTTCGCCGTTTGCGTTTCTATCAGTGACACCAGGGTCCAGCCGGTCTGCGGTTGCAAGTTGTGGCCTGGCGTTGCCACGTGCACCCAGCCCTCACGGTCGCGAGCGAACAGCAGGGTAGCGCGCGTGCCATGCAGGGCCTGGTAATCGTTCCAGCCGAAGCCGTCGGTCAATGTTGTGTTGTACAGTTCGGCGCCATGGGACAGGCGGCTGGCTGCATGAGGGTAGGTCAGGGGCTGACTGCCCAGTGGTCGACCACGGTGTTCGTCGCTGGCGCGGTGCTTGTCGCCGCGGCGACTTTCCTGGCCGCTTGCCAAGCTGAACAGGCGCGTGGCACCGAACTCATGGCGAAAGCGCATGCTCGCCAGGGTGTTCAGTTCGCCGGCCGGCGACAGCGCCAGCAGGTGGCCGAGGCCGACCAGATCCAGGTGCGCCTCGGCATGTTGCGAGGCCGGATTGCCGAAATAGGTCGGCAGGTTCTCCATGCGCGCGGCACGCATGTTTTCCCAGCTGGAGTCGGTGAGCAGTACGCGACAGTTGAGTTGTTGCAGGGCCTTGCCAATCGCTCGGGCGACTGAGTTGGCGCCAACGATGAGAAAGCCGCTGGGCGCCGGTTCAGCCACCTTGAGCAGTTTTGCCAGCGGGCGGGCGGTGGCGCTCTGTAGTACCACGGTGCCGATGATGACCGCAAAAGTCAGGGGCACCAGCAGCTGGGCACCGTCATGGCCTGACTCGCTCAGGCGAATGGCGAAGGTCGCCGAGACCGCTGCGGCGACTATGCCGCGTGGGGATATCCAGGCGAGCAGGGCGCGCTCGCGCCAGTTGAGGCTGGAGCCAAAGGTAGACAGCGCCACGCTGAGTGGGCGGGCGACGAACTGAATGACGGCCAGCAGCAGCAACACTGCCGGTCCCATCGCGAGCAGGGCGCCGAGGTCCAGGCGTGCGGCGAGCAGAATGAACAGGCCGGAAATCAGCAGCACGCTGAGGTTTTCCTTGAAGTGGAGGATATCCCGGACATCCACGCCCTTCATGTTGGCCAGCCACATGCCCATCAGGGTGACCGCGAGCAGGCCGGACTCGTGCATGACCTGGTTGGCGCCAATGAACACCCCGAGGACGGTGGCCAGCACGGCGAGGTTATGCAGGTAGTCTGGCAGCCATTGCCGCCGCAGTACTTGACCGAGTGCCCAGCCACCGGTCGCGCCGAACAGGCAACCGCAGAGGATCACTCCGGCGAAGGTGCCCAGGCCATGGTTCCAACCGTCGCCGTCACCGCTGGCGATAATGAAGCTGTAAACGACCACGGCAAGCAACGCGCCAATCGGGTCGATGACGATACCTTCCCAGCGCAGGATGTTCGACACCGAGGCTTTCGGGCGTACCACGCGCAGCATCGGTACGATCACGGTGGGCCCGGTGACCAGGGTCAAGGTGCCGAACAGCAGGGCCATGTCCCAGGCGAAGTCGAGCAGGTAGTGGGTGGTGACGGCGATAGTCGCCCAGGTGGTCAGTGCGCCTACTGTTACCAGGCGTCTGACCACGCTGCCGATTTCGCGCCATTCGGACAAGTGCAGGGTCAGGCTGCCTTCGAACAGGATCAGCGCCACGGACATCGAGACGATGGGGAATAGCAGTGGGCCGAACAGCGCCTGTGGGTCAAGCCAGCCGAGAATTGGCCCCGCGAGTATGCCGCTGATCAGCAAAAATAGAATGGCCGGCAGGCGCAGGCGCCAGGCCAGCCACTGACAGGCGAGGGAGGCTGCACCAATGACCGTGAAGGCAAGGAGAATTTGTTGCTCGTCCATCGGTGATCCTTGTGTGCGCACTACTAGTCGGGCATGACCAGGCTGTGAAAGACTAACCCGCTTTCAATTGCCGCCATAGTCTCCCATGCCCGCCATCGATCACCCGCTGATTGACCGTTTTCTCGATGCCCTGTGGCTGGAGAAAGGCTTGTCCGTGCACACTCGGGCGGCCTACCGCAGTGATCTGGCGTTATTCCATGGCTGGCTGCAGGCGCGCGATCTGGAGTTGGTCGGCGCCGGCCGTGAGCTGATCCTCGATCATCTGGCCTGGCGCTTGAATGAGGGCTACAAGGCCCGCTCGACGGCGCGGTTGATCTCGGGGTTGCGCGGCTTTTATCGGTTCTTGTTGCGTGAAGGGCTGATCGGCACCGATCCGACTCTGCAGGTCGATATGCCGCAGCTCGGCAGATCGCTGCCCAAGTCCCTCTCGGAGGCGGATGTCGAGGCACTGCTGGCGGCGCCGGAAGTGGATGAGCCGATCGGTCTGCGTGACCGTGCCATGCTCGAGGTGCTGTATGCCTGTGGCTTGCGGGTCAGCGAGTTGATCGGCCTGACCCTGGAGCAGGTCAATCTGCGCCAAGGCGTGCTGCGGGTGTTCGGCAAGGGCAGCAAGGAGCGCCTGGTGCCGCTGGGCGAAGAGGCGATCCTGTGGATCGAGCGCTACAATAAAGAGGCGCGAAATTTATTGTTGGGCGGGAAGCCGAGTGACGTGCTGTTTCCCAGTTCGCGCGGCGAGCAAATGACCCGGCAGGCCTTCTGGCATCGGATCAAGCTGCAGGCCAGAGTCGCTGGCATCGCCAAGAGTCTCTCGCCGCATACCTTGCGTCATGCGTTTGCTACTCATTTGCTCAATCACGGTGCCGATCTGCGGGTGGTGCAGATGCTGTTAGGGCACAGCGATCTGTCGACCACGCAGATTTATACCCATATCGCTCGAGCGCGCCTGCAAGAGTTGCATGCCCAGCACCATCCGAGGGGCTGAAGTGGCCGTCCGACCTGCTGTGGTCTGCCTTTGCGGGCATCTATGGTAGGCTGTTGCAACCTTTGTTTGCCCGACGCTCGTTAGGAGTATGCATGCGCGTGACCCGCATTTTCGCAGCCGTGGCCCTCGGTCTTGCCAGCAGCCTGAGCCTGGCCGCCGACCCTGACCAGCTGATCCGCAAGAGCCTGCAGTCGATCCAGCCAGACCTGCCTATCGAAGCGATTGCCGAGAGTCAGATGCCCGGTGTGTATCAGATTCAGCTCAAGGGCGGCCGCCAGCTGTACGCCAGTGCCGACGGCCAGTTCCTCCTGCAGGGCTATCTGTTCCAGATTCAGGACGGCAAGGCGGTCAACCTGACCGAGCAGCATGAAACCAAAGAGATCGCCAAAGAGATCAACGGCATTCCGACCCAGGAAATGGTGATCTTTGCGCCGGAGCAGGCCAAGACCCACATCACCGTGTTCACTGACACCGATTGCGGTTACTGCCAGAAGCTGCACAGCGAAGTTCCGGAGCTCAATCGCCTGGGCGTTGAGGTGCGCTACGTGGCCTTCCCGCGCCAGGGGTTGAGCAGTCCGGCCTATAAAGAGCTGGTCAGTGTCTGGTGCGCCAAGGATCGCCAGGCGGCGATGAACCTGGCCAAGACGCGCCAGGAGGTCCCCGCTGCCGAATGCGCCAATCCGGTGGCCAAGCAATACGCCCTGGGGCAGACGATCGGGGTCAGTGGCACGCCGGCGATCGTCTTGGCCAACGGTAAACTGATACCCGGCTACCAGCCCGCGGCGCAACTGGCCAAGCTCGCGCTCGACGCCAAGTGATTGCGGGCCTCAGGCCGATTGACTAATAAACAGCCGCTTCGTAAGGTGCGGCTCTTTTTTCTTTTTTGCGGCCGGAGCTAGCTCCGGCCGTTTTACGCAGTGCAGATGGGGAGTTCAGTGTGAAACCGGTCAAAGTAGGCATCTGTGGGCTAGGTACCGTCGGTGGCGGTACCTTCAACGTGCTCAAGCGCAACGCCGAGGAAATTGCGCGGCGTGCCGGGCGTGACATTGAAGTGGCGCAGATTGCGCTGCGTTCGCAGAACCCGCAGTGCGACATTACCGGTACCCCCATTACCAACGATGTCTTCGCGCTGGTCGACAACCCCGAGATCGAGATCGTCATCGAGCTGATCGGCGGCTATACGCTGGCCCGCGAGCTGGTGCTCAGGGCCATCGACAATGGCAAGCATGTGGTCACCGCCAACAAGGCGTTAATCGCCGTGCATGGCAATGAGATCTTCGCCCGGGCGCGTGATAAGGGCGTGATCGTCGCGTTCGAAGCCGCCGTGGCGGGTGGCATTCCAGTGATCAAGGCGATTCGCGAGGGACTGGCAGCCAATCGCATCAACTGGCTGGCCGGGATCATCAACGGTACCGGCAACTTCATCCTCAGCGAAATGCGCGAGAAGGGCCGGGCCTTCGACGACGTGCTCAAAGAAGCCCAGGCCTTGGGCTATGCCGAGGCGGATCCGACCTTCGACGTCGAAGGCATCGATGCGGCGCACAAGCTGACCATCCTCGCCTCCATCGCCTTCGGCATTCCGCTGCAATTCGACAAGGCCTACACCGAAGGCATCACCAAGCTGACCACGGCTGACGTGGGCTATGCCGAAGCCCTGGGTTATCGCATCAAACACTTGGGTGTGGCGCGTCGCACCGAGGCCGGTATCGAGTTGCGCGTGCACCCGACCTTGATCCCGGCCGATCGCCTGATCGCCAACGTCAATGGCGTGATGAACGCGGTGATGGTCAATGGCGACGCGGCGGGCTCGACCCTGTATTACGGCGCGGGTGCTGGCATGGAACCGACTGCGTCCTCGGTCATCGCCGACCTGGTCGACGTAGTGCGCGCCCTGACCACCGATCCGACCAATCGGGTGCCACACCTGGCCTTCCAGCCGGATTCGCTGTCCGATCACCCGATTCTGCCGATCGCCGCGTGCGAGAGCGCCTACTACCTGCGCATCCAGGCCAAGGATCATCCCGGTGTGCTGGCTCAGGTGGCGAGCATCCTGTCGCAGCGTGGCATCAACATCGAGTCGATCATGCAGAAGGAAGTCGAAGAACACGACGGCTTGGTGCCGATGATTCTGGTAACCCATCGGGTGGTCGAGGCGCGCATCGACGAGGCGCTGGCCGCCCTGGAAGCGCTGGACGATGTGGTTGGCAAGGTCATGCGCATTCGCGTCGAACAGTTGAACTAACCCGCAGCAGGCCGCGCGCGCAGCAGGCGCGTGCGGCTTGCCGCTTGAAGCTTGCAGCTCAAACCGAAGGTTTGCCAAACATGCGCTATATCAGTACCCGCGGCCAGGCACCGGCCCTGAATTTCGAAGACGTTCTGCTGGCTGGCCTGGCCAGTGATGGCGGTCTCTACGTACCGGAAAACCTGCCACGCTTCACCCAGGAAGAAATCGCCTCCTGGGCCGGCTTGCCCTACCATGAGCTGGCCTTCCGGGTGATGCGCCCGTTCGTGACCGGCAGCATTCCGGATGCCGATTTCAAGAAGATTCTCGAAGAAACCTACGGCGTGTTTGCCCACAGCGCGGTGGCGCCACTGCGTCAGCTGAACGGCAACGAGTGGGTGCTTGAACTGTTCCACGGCCCGACCCTGGCGTTCAAGGATTTCGCCCTGCAGTTGCTCGGCCGCTTGCTCGACTATGTGCTGGCCAAGCGCAACGAGCGCGTGGTGATCATGGGGGCCACCTCGGGTGACACCGGTTCGGCGGCCATCGAAGGCTGCAAGGCCTGCGACAACGTCGACATATTCATCCTCCATCCGCATAACCGGGTGTCCGAGGTGCAGCGCCGGCAGATGACCACCATCCTCGGCGAGAACATCCACAACATCGCCGTCGAAGGCAACTTCGACGACTGCCAGGAGATGGTCAAGGACAGCTTTGCCGACCAGAGCTTCCTCAAGGGCACGCGTCTGGTGGCGGTCAACTCGATCAACTGGGCGCGGATCATGGCTCAGATCGTCTACTACTTCCACGCTGCCCTGCAGCTCGGCGGCCCGGCGCGCTCCATTGCGTTCTCGGTGCCGACCGGCAACTTCGGCGACATCTTCGCCGGCTACCTGGCGCGCAACATGGGCCTGCCGATCAGCCAGCTGATCGTCGCGACCAACCGCAACGACATCCTCCATCGCTTCATGAGCGGCAATCAGTACGTCAAGGGCGATCTCTACCCGACGCTGTCGCCGTCCATGGACATCATGGTCTCGTCGAACTTCGAACGCCTGCTGTTCGATCTGCACGGGCGTAACGGTGCGGCGATTGCCGAGCTGATGAACAACTTCAAGCAGGGGGGCGGTTTCAGCGTGGAGCAAGATCGCTGGACCGAGGCGCGCAAGTTGTTCGATTCCTTGGCGGTCGATGACCAGGCGACCTGCGAAACCATCGCCGAAGTGTTCGCCGAGTGCGGCGAGCTGCTCGATCCGCATACCGCCATCGGCGTGCGTGCCGCCCGTGAGTGTCGGCGTAGTCTGGCCACGCCCATGGTCATCCTGGGGACTGCACATCCGGTGAAGTTCCCCGAGGCGGTGGAGCAGGCCGGCGTCGGCCAGGCCCCGGCGTTGCCGCCGCATCTGGCTGATCTGTTCGAGCGCGAAGAGCGCTGCACGGTACTGGCCAATGACCTGAAAACGGTGCAGGGCTTTGTCACCCAGCACGGCAATCGCGGCAAGCCGCTGTAAGGGCGCGCGCGATTGGCCCAAGGCCGGTCACCGCAAGGTGCCGGTCTTTTTCGTTGGCGTGGGCTCGGGGCGCGCGGGTGTCTCAGCCGACCAGCAGCAGGTAGGTCAGGGTCATGAGCACGATCAGGCCCAGCCAGATCAGGGCATTGAGCTTGCTTCGGGCCACTATGCCGGGGCCGCGCAGGCAGATCGGTGGGTTTTCCTCTTGGTAGCGGTTGATCCGTTCCTCGGCTTCTTGCGCGCTTATCCCTTGGCGTACCTGCAGCAGTTCGATGGCTTCTTCGCGCCTGTCCTGCTGCAAAAGCAGTAGCACCTCCCCGGGCAGTGAGGGTTCATCGGCCGGCATGACTCTGCTCCTGGGCGGATTCAGATGGCGCCGTTGCGGCGCAGTTCGGCAACAGCTTCATGCTTATAGCCTAGCGCAGCGAGGATCTGCTCGGTGTGTTCGCCCAGTTGCGGGCCGGTCCACTCGACGCCGCCCGGGGTGTCGGACAACTTGGGTACGATGCCGGGCATCTTGAATGGCTTGCCGTCCGGCAGCTTGGCGCTGAGGAGCATTTCGCGGGCCAGGTATTGCGGGTCGTTGAACATGTCCTCGGCGCTGAAGATGCGGCTGGCCGGTACTTCGGCCTGATTCAAGGTCTCTAGTACCTGATCCAGCGGCAGCGAGCCGACCCAGCGATCGATCACCCCATACAGCTCGTCGCGGCGTGCGTCACGGCCGTCATTGCTGGCCAGGCTGGGGTCGTCGGCCAGGTCGTGGCGGTCGAGGGCCTGCATGAAACGTTTGAAGATGGCATCGCCGTTGGCGCCGATCTGGATGTGCTTGCCATCGCTGCTGGTGTGGATCGAGGACGGCGTGATGCCGGGCATGATATTGCCGCTACGTTCGCGGATAAAACCGAATACATCGAACTCCGGCACCATGGACTCCATCATGGCGAAGATCGCCTCATACAGCGCCACATCGACCACCTGGCCCTGGCCGCCATTCACTTCGCGGTGACGCAGCGCCATCAGCGCGCCTATCACGCCCCAGAGTGCGGCAATCGAATCGCCGATGGAAATGCCGGTGCGCACCGGGGGGCGGTCCTCGAAGCCAGTGATATAGCGCAGCCCGCCCATGGCTTCGCCGACCGCGCCGAAGCCCGGTTGATCCTTCATCGGCCCGCTCTGGCCGAAGCCGGACAGGCGCACCATTACCAGCTTGGGGTTGAGTGCATGCAGCACCTCCCAGCCCAGGCCGAGTTTTTCCAGCACGCCGGGGCGGAAGTTCTCGATCAGGATATCAGCCTCGCCGAGCAGCTTCTTCAGCACCTCCAGGCCTTGCGGGTGCTTGAGGTTGAGGGTGATCGACTGCTTGTTGCGCGCCTGCACGAACCACCACAAGGATGTCCCCTCGTAGAGCTTGCGCCACTTGCGCAGCGGGTCGCCGCCGTCGGGCGATTCGACCTTGATCACCTCGGCGCCGAACTCGGCGCAAATACGTGCGGCGAACGGGCCGGCGATCAGGCTGCCGAGTTCGATCACTTTCAGGCCGGCGAGGGGTTTGCTGGGCAGTTGCATGGCGCTTCCATCTATCAGGCTGTGGTCGCGACTCTAACGTGAGCGGGCGGCATCGGGTAGACTTGCCGACTTATTTGCTCAGCCAAGAAGCCCGTCCATGGCCCTGCCTTCCACGACCTACAAGATCGATCTGAACCTCACCGATATCGACCGCAGCATCTACCAGACCCTGCGTTTCACCGTGGCCAAACACCCCTCGGAAACCGAAGAGCGCCTGGCTGCGCGGTTGATCGCCTATGCCCTGTTCTACGACGAGCAGCTGGCTTTCGGTCGTGGCCTGTCGGATGTCGACGAGCCGGCGCTGTGGGAAAAGAGCCTGGACGACCGTGTGCTGCACTGGATCGAAGTCGGCCAACCCGATAGCGACCGCATCACCTGGTGCTCGCGGCGCACCGAGAAGTTCAGCCTGGTGGCCTATGGCAACTTGCGCGTGTGGCAGACCAAGGTGCTCGCTCCGGTGCGCAGCCTGAAGAACATCAACGTGGTGGCGCTGGACCAGGAGGCGCTGGCCAGCCTGGCGCTGGATATGCCGCGGGCGCTGAGCTGGAGCGTGATGATCAGCGACGGCGAACTGTTCGTCACTGACGAGCGTGGCCAGCATGAAGTGCCGATCGAGTGGCTGATCGGCCAGCGCTGAGGGAATGCGGGCCTGCGAGGATAACCGGTTATCAGAGTGGCTGATGAAACTTGACCCTCGCTGGGGTGCTGCTCAGCCTGCCGGTTTGCATATGAGGAACCTGCCATGCCCAGCCTGAACCCCAGTCGCGAGCAACTTGCCGAATTCGCCGAAAACATGCCGGCCGATAAACCCATCCTGATGCTCAACCTGTTGCGTTACAACGAACAGGCCGCGTATCCGCCGGGCAGCGAGCACGCCGCCTGCAGTGGCCCTGAGGCTTACGCCCGCTATAGCCGCACGGCGATCGCCAAGGTGCGTGGTGTCGGTGGTGCGGTTGAGGTCATGGCGCAGGCGCAGGTCGCACTGATTGCGCCGCCGGATGAGTGCTGGGATCAGGTGTTGCTGGTGCGCTATCCGAGCAAGGCGGCGTTTTTGAGCATGCTTGCCGACAGCGAGTATCAAGCCGCCACCGTACACCGCAGCGCTGCCCTGGCCGATTCACGCCTGATCGGTTGCATCGCGCCATGATGAACTGGATGCGGGCGGCGGCCACGGTTTCTCCGAATAAATTCAACTAGCCGATAAAGAGTCCCATGCGCATCGAAGCCCGCCCGCTACCCGCCATCCTGCCCGATCTGGGCAATCTGCCGCCGCTGTTGACCCGCCTGTATGCCGCCCGTGGCGTGCAGTCGCTGGCCGAACTGGACAAGGGCCTGGCACGGCTGATCCCCTATCAGCAGCTCAAGGGCATCGAGGCAGCGGTCGAGTTGCTGGTGCAAGCCCTGGAGCAGGGCCAGCGCATGCTGATCGTCGGTGACTTCGATGCCGATGGCGCCACCGCCAGCACCGTAGGCATGCTCGGGTTGCGCATGCTCGGCGCGGCGCATATCGACTACCTGGTGCCGAACCGCTTCGAGTTTGGCTACGGCCTGACTCCGGAAATCGTCGCGGTGGCGCTGCAGCGCCAGCCGCAGTTGTTGATTACCGTGGACAACGGCATTTCCAGTGTCGAGGGCGTGGCGGCGGCCAAGGCGGCGGGGCTGATGGTGCTGGTCACCGATCACCACCTGCCGGGGGCCGAGCTGCCTGCCGCGGATGCCATCGTCAATCCCAATCAGCTGGGTTGCCAGTTCCCGAGCAAGGCCATGGCCGGGGTCGGGGTGATTTTCTACGTGCTGCTGGCGCTGCGTGCACGGTTGCGCGAGCTGAGCTGGTTCAGTGCACAGCGCCCGGAGCCGAATCTGGCCGAGCTGCTCGACCTGGTGGCGCTGGGCAGCGTCGCCGACGTGGTGCCGCTGGATGCCAACAACCGCATCCTCGTGCATCAGGGCCTGGCGCGGATACGTGCAGGCCGCGCCCGACCGGGCCTGCGCGCGATTCTCGAAGTGGCCGGGCGTCAGGCCGAGCGCATCACCTCCACCGACCTGGGGTTTATCCTCGGTCCACGCCTGAATGCGGCGGGACGCCTGGATGACATGAGCCTGGGGATCGAATGCCTGCTCTGCGAGGATGAGGCCCTGGCCCGCGACATGGCGGTGGAGTTGGACCAGCTCAACCAGGACCGCAAGGCCATCGAGCAGGGCATGCAGCGCGAGGCCCTGGCCCAGCTCAAGGAACTGCCGCTGGAGGACATGCCGTTCGGCCTGTGCCTGTTCGACGCCGACTGGCACCAGGGCGTGATCGGTATCCTCGCCTCGCGCCTGAAGGAGCGTTACCACCGGCCGACCATTGCCTTCGCCGATGCCGGCGACGGTGTGCTCAAGGGGTCGGCGCGCTCGGTGCCGGGCTTTCATATCCGCGATGCCCTGGATGCCGTCGCGGCCAGGCATCCGCAGCTGATCAGCAAGTTCGGCGGGCATGCCATGGCGGCCGGCTTGTCGCTGCCCGAAGCCAACTTCGGTGCCTTTGCCGCGGCCTTCGATGCCGAGGTGCGGCGCCAGCTGGACGAAGACGACCTGACCGGGCGCTTGCTGTCCGATGGCGCCCTGTCGGTCGAGGAGTTTCACCTGCCCCTGGCCAAGGAGCTGCGCAATGCCGGGCCCTGGGGCCAGCATTTTCCCGAGCCGCTGTTTCACGGCGTGTTTCAGGTGGTGCAGCAGCGCCTGGTCGGCGACAAGCACCTCAAGCTGGTGCTGAAGACCGAGTGCGGCGGCCAGACCCTGGACGGTATCGCCTTCAATATCGACCGCGAGGTCTGGCCCAATCCCACCGTGCGCTGGGTCGAACTGGCCTACAAACTGGACGTCAACGAGTACCGCGGCCGGGAAAGCGTGCAGTTGATGGTGGCGCATCTGGCGCCGCGCTGAGCTGTCGCCCGCTAATTGACGGTGCACTGCCTGTTGCGAGTGACACCTTGCTGGATCGGGGGTTTATCCAGATTCTGCGGCCTGTCCGTAGGGCGGCTTCGGCGCGAAGCGACAACCCGCCAGTTTTGCGCCGCGCCGATGCGCCCTGGTGCACTGCCTGCGGCGAGTAATGATGGGATGGAGCGTAGGCTGTCAGCCCTGGTTGGCCTGCTGGCGTCGCTCATCGGCGAGCACGCGTTCGCTGACATCGTTCCAGCGCGAGAGCAGCTGCGGCGATTGCGCGGATTTCTGCTGCGGCGTCTTGGCCAGGAAGATCCCGTAGTTGTTGAAGGCATACACCGGCAGCAGGTCGCGGCGTTCGCCGGCCGGCTTGATCCGCGGCTCGATGTTGTCGAGGATCAGTGGCTGCGCCGCCTGGCTCGGGTAGTAGGCCAGCACCATGTGCGCCTGATTGAGCGCCAGCGCCTTGACGAATGTCAGGCGCAACTTTTCGCTGGGCACGCCCATCTCCACCAGGGTGAAGTACTTGCCGATGGCGAAATCCTCGCAGTCGCCCCGGCCGCGCGTCAGGGTCTGCGCCGGTGTCGCCCAGTACTCGTCCACGCCCCATATTTCGCGATCGCTGCCATAGCTCACCGAGCGATTGATGAAGTCGTTGACCGTTTGCAGTTTGCTGCGCTCGTCCAGGACGCCGCCCTGCTCGATCAGGCTGCGCCAACTGCTCCACCGGGCCTGCTCGATGGCTTGGTCGAGGGCGGAAGCGGCGGGCCGGGAGGCGCCAAGGCAGGAGTTGCCGGCCATGCTTAGCAGGATTGCCAGGGCAATGGGCAGTGTGCGGGTGAGGGTGACGGGAAATCGGGGCATGGTTGGGGTGTCTGCGCTGGACGGTTGAGCTATCCATAGCCTTGACCGAGTATTACCCGGTTTTGCCGCCATCCTACCGACGTCAATTAGTGAGCGCATAGAGGCAGTGTGTGATGGAAAACACTATTTGAGGATTTCCCCCGATTAACCGACGAACTGCATGGGGGTGGTGTTGGCGGGGTAATGACTGCGGCAGGGAAGTCGTGGCGCAGGGAGGGGCGCCGCCGGTGGCCGGCGGCGCGGTGGACTTACCAGCCCAGCTGCTTGTTGAAGCCGAGGGCGTCGTAGTAGTCGCCCTGGTAGGCGATCTTGCCGTCCTTGATGCGGATGAAGCTGACCCCTTCGAAACTCAGCGGCTTGCCGGTGGCCGGGGTGTCCGGACCCCAGGCGCCGCTGTTGGTGCCGCTGAACTGCCACTGGAAGGCGATGCCATCGGGGCCGACGATCGGCTCGCTGGTCATCTTCCAGCTCAGGTCCGGCACCGCGTCGATGAACACCTTGATCACGTTGTCGCGCGCGGCCGCCTTGCCATTCTGCGGGGTGCCGACGGTGGCATCGAAGTACACCGCATCCTCGGCCAGGAAGGTCGCGGCCTGCTCGGCGTCGTGGGCATTCCAGGCGGCCATGTAGCCATCGACGATGGCCTTGGCGTCATCCGCGGCCTGGGCCAGGCCGGCGGCGGCGAACAGCATGAAGAAACTGATACTGCGCAATGCGTTTTTCATTATGGGTGCTCCAGTTCAGAGTGAGTGGCCCGACATGGGCCGCCCGGCTTTTGTTACCAGCGGCTAATGCTTGAACATGACGTGACGCACGGCGGTGTAGTCCTCCAGTCCGTACATCGACATGTCCTTGCCATAGCCGGACAGCTTCATCCCGCCATGGGGCATTTCGTTGACCAGCATGAAGTGGGTGTTGACCCAGGTGCAGCCGTACTGCAGGCGCGCGGCGATGCGGTGGGCGCGGCCGACGTCCTGGGTCCACACCGAGGAAGCCAGGCCGTAGTCGGAGTCGTTGGCCCAGGCCAGCGCCTGCGCCTCGTCGTCGAACCGGGTGACCGAGACCACCGGGCCGAACACTTCGCGACGCACGATTTCGTCCTCCTGGCGGGCGCCGGCCAGCACCGTCGGTTGGTAGAAGAAGCCGGGGCCGGCGACCGCCTTGCCGCCGGTGACCACCTCGATGTGCCCCAGCGCCGCCGCGCGCTCGACGAAGCCACTGGCGCGCTCGCGGTGCTCGGCGGTGATCAGTGGGCCCAGTTCGGTGGCCGGGTCGTGCTGCAGGCCGTGCTTGATGCTGCCGACCGCCGCGCCCAGTTCGGCGACGAACTTCTCGTAGATGCCTTTCTGCGCATAAATGCGGCAGGCGGCGGTGCAGTCCTGGCCGGCGTTGTAGAAGCCGAAGGTGCGGATGCCCTCCACCGCGGCGGCGATGTCGGCGTCGTCGAAGATCAGCACCGGCGCCTTGCCGCCCAGTTCCATGTGCATGCGCTTCACCGAGGCGGCGGTGCTGGCAATGATGTTCGAGCCGGTGGCGACCGAGCCGGTCAGCGACACCATGCGCACCTGCGGGTGGGTCACCAGCGGGCTGCCGACGCTGGCGCCGCGGCCGAAGACGATGTTGACCACCCCGGCGGGGAAGATCTCGGCGAGGAACTCGGCCAGCTTCAGCGCGGTCAGCGGGGTCTGTTCGGAGGGCTTGAGCACCACGGTATTGCCGGCGGCCAAGGCCGGGGCGAGCTTCCAGGCGGCCATCATCAGCGGGTAGTTCCAGGGCGCGATGGACGCCACCACGCCGATCGGGTCGCGGCGGATCATCGAGGTGTGCCCCGGCAGGTACTCGCCGGCGGCGCTGCCACTGAGGCAGCGGCTGGCGCCGGCGAAGAAACGGAACACGTCGGCGATGGCCGGGATCTCGTCGTTCAGCGCGGCGGCGTAGGGTTTGCCGCAGTTGTCCGACTCCAGGCGGGCGAACTCCTCGGCATGCGCCTCGATCTTGTCGGCCAGGCGCAGCAGCAACAGTGCGCGGTCCTTCGGCGCGGTCTGCGACCAGCCGTCGAAGGCGGCGTCGGCGGCGCGCACGGCGGCATCGACCTGCTCGCTGCTGGCCTCGTTGATATGCAGCAGCGGCGCGCCGAGCGCCGGGTTGAGCACCGCCAGGCTGGCGCCTTCGCCAGCGACCAGGCGGCCATTGATCAGCAGTTTGCTTTGCATTGCGCAATCCTCTGGTTGGGGCTTCTACGAATTCACCGCGGCCGCGAGTTCGCGCCGCGTCAGGCTCATTTACCGCCGCTGCCGGCCACGCTCTCGCCGCCCTTGGTCAGGTAGTAGGCACCGAGGATCGGGATCATGGTCACCAGCATCACCGACATCGCCACCACGTTGGTCACCGGCACGTCGCGCGGTCGGCTCAACTGGTTGAGCAGCCACAGCGGCAGGGTGCGCTCGTGACCGGCGGTGAAGGTGGTGACGATGATCTCGTCGAACGACAGGGCGAAGGCGAGCATGCCGCCGGCCAGCAGGGCCGAGCCGAGGTTGGGCAGGATGATGTAGCGAAAGGTCTGCCAGCCGTCGGCGCCGAGATCCATCGAGGCCTCGATCAGGCTGTAGGAGGTGCGGCGGAAGCGGGCGATCACGTTGTTGTAGACGATCACCACGCAGAAGGTGGCGTGGCCGACGACGATGGTGAAGATGCCCGGCTCGATATCCAGGGTCTTGAACGCCGCCAGCAGGGCCAGGCCGGTGACGATGCCGGGCAGGGCGATCGGCAGGATCAGCAGCAGCGAGATGCCCTCCTTGCCGAAGAAGTCGCGGCGGTACAGCGCGGCGGCGGCCAGGGTGCCGAGGACCAGGGCGATCAGGGTGGCCAGGCAGGCGATCTGCAGCGACAGCTTGATCGCCTCGAGCACGTCGACCCGGGCGAAGGCCACGCTGAACCAGTGCAGGGTGAAGCCCTGGGGCGGGAAGCTGAAGGCGGCGTCTTCGGTGTTGAAGGCGTAGATGAAGATGATCAGGATCGGGAAGTGGAGGAATAGCAGTCCCGCCCACGCCGCCAGCTTCAGGCCCCAGGAAGCCCGCTCTGATGAGGGAGTATTAGAGCGCATCGAAGGCCCCCAGGCGTTTGACGATGGACAGGTAGATGGCGATCAGCACGATCGGCACCAGGGTGAAGGCGGCGGCCATCGGCATGTTGCCGACCGCGCCCTGCTGCACGTAAACCATGCTGCCGATGAAGAAGCCGGGTGGGCCGACCAGTTGCGGCACGATGAAGTCGCCCAGGGTCAGCGAGAAGGTGAAAATCGAGCCGGCGGCGATGCCGGGGATCGACAGCGGCAGGATCACCTGGACGAAGGTCTGCCAGGGGCGCGCGCCGAGGTCGGCGGAGGCCTGCAGCAGCGAGGGCGGCAGGCGCTCCAGGGCGGCCTGGATCGGCAGGATCATGAACGGCAGCCAGATGTAGACGAACACCAGGAAGCGGCCCAGGTGCGAGGTCGACAGGGTGCTGCCGCCGACCCCGGGAATGCTCAGGATCAGTTGCAGGGTCGGCGCCAGGCCGAGCTGGTCGACGAACCACTGGGCCACCCCGCCCTTGGCCAGCAGCAGGGTCCAGGCATAGGCCTTGACGATGTAGCTGGCCCACATCGGCATCATCACCGCGATGTAGAAGAACGCCTTGGTCTTGCCCGTGGTGTGGCGCGCCATGTAGTAGGCGATGGGGAAGGCCAGCAGGGCGCTGGCCAGGGACACGGCGATGGCCATGCTCAGGGTGCGCAGGATGATGTCGTAGTTGGCGGGCCGGAACAGCGCGATCAGGTTGTCCAGGGTCAGCTCCGGGGTGACCATCATGCTGTAGTCGTCGAAGGTATACAGGCCCTGCCAGAGCAGGGTCAGCAGCGAGCCGAAGTAGATTGCGCCGAACCACAGCAGCGGCGGCACCAGCAGCAACGCCAGGTACAGGTTGGGCTTGCGGTAGAGCAGGTTGGCCAGGCGGTGCAGCGGGCCATGGGCCGGCTGGCGTGTCCGGGATTTCAAGGACGCCTCCATTTCAGTGGCCCTCACCAGGGGCAAGATCCTGCAGCGCCACCATCGCTGCCCGAGCCCAGCGCGCGGTCACGGCCTGGCCGGGCTGGAAGGTCGGCGCGCCGGCCTGCCACTGATCGTTGGCCTGGCTGACGCTGAGGTTCTGGCCGTTTTCCAGCTGGATCTCATAGCGGGTAGCCGCACCCTGGTACTGGATGTCGTGCAGCAGGCCGCTGACTTCCAGCTCGCCACTGGCGAGGGGCTGGTCGTCGGCGAAGCGGATGTGCTCGGGGCGGATCGAGAACGGCAGGGCCTGGCCGGTCAGGCGCTGGGCCAGCGCGCCGCGCAGCACGTTGGAGGTGCCGACGAATTCGGCGACGAACGCGGTCGCCGGCTTCATGTACAGGTTGCGCGGGCTGTCGACCTGCTCGATGCGGCCCTTGTTGAACACCGCGACCCGGTCGGACATCGACAGCGCCTCGGTCTGGTCGTGGGTGACGAAGATGAAGGTGATGCCGAGCTGGCGCTGCAGCTTCTTCAGCTCGCCCTGCATCTGCTCACGCAGCTTGAGGTCGAGGGCGCCGAGCGGCTCGTCCAGCAGCAGCACTCGCGGTCGGTTGACCAGGGCACGGGCCAGGGCCACGCGCTGGCGCTGGCCGCCGGACAGTTGCGCCGGCTTGCGTGCGCCGTAGCCGTCCAGGGCCACCAGGGCCAGGGTCTCTTCGGCGCGGACATAGCGCTCGCCCTTGGCCACCCCCTTGACCTTGAGGCCGTAGGCGACGTTGTCCAGCACGTTCATGTGCGGGAACAGCGCGTAGTCCTGGAACACCGTGTTGACGTCGCGCTGATAGGGCGCCAGGCCGACGGCCTCCTCGCCGTGGATGCGGATGCTGCCGGCGCTGGGCTGCTCGAAGCCGGCGATCAGGCGCAGGCAGGTGGTCTTGCCCGAGCCGGAGGGGCCGAGCATGGAGAAGAATTCGCCATCCTGGATGTCGATGGACACCCGGTCGACGGCCTTGACCTCGCCGAAGACGCGGGAGACACCGGTGAATTGCACTGCAAGGGTCATGTAAAACTCCAGGATAAAAATATGCCACCCGCCCTGGCTGCCAGGGGCCGGAGGGACGGTGCAACAGGTTGCCGGCTGTGGCGTGGGTCCGGCCGCGCAGGCACAACCCAACTTGCGACACTGCGGTTAGGTTGTTAGCGAACTAGCGCTGCGCGAGCGGTTCGTGGGCAAGGCGTCCCGCAGCACGATGCGAGACATACCTTCTGGTAGGCGAGCATCGTGCGAGGACACAACGCCGCCCACGGACCGCGCAGCCGGCGCGGCTCCCTTATCTACCGCCCATGATCGCGATGTAATCCTGGGTCCAACGGCTGTAGGGCACGTACTTGCCACCCTCGGCCTGCGGGGTCTTCCAGAAGGCGATCTGGTCGAACTTGTCGAAGCCATTGGTCTTGCAGCCTTCGGCGCCGAGCAACTCATTACCCTGGCAGGCGGCGGGCACCGCCGGCAGGGAGCCGAACCAGGAGGCCAGATCGCCCTGTACCTTGGGTTCCAGCGACCAGTTCATCCACTGGTAGGCGCAGTTCGGGTGCTTAGCGTCGGCGTGCAACATGGTGGTGTCGGCCCAGCCGGTGGCACCCTCTACCGGCACCACTGAGGCGATCGGTTGGCTTTCCGCCTGCAGGGCGTTGACCTGGTACGGCCAGGAGCCGGAGGCGACCACGCCTTCGTTCTTGAAGTCGCTCATCTGTACCGTGGCGTCGTGCCAGTAACGGTGGATCAGGTCATGTTGCTGGCGCAGCAGGGCCAGGGTGGCGGCGTACTGCGCCTCGTTGAGCAGGTAGGGGTCGTCGATGCCCAGCTCGGGCTTGGTCGCCTTGAGGTAGAGCGCCGCATCGGCGATGTAGATCGGGCCGTCATAGGCCTGCACGCGGCCCTTGTTGCTCTTGCCATCGGCCAAGGTCTGCTCCTCGAACACCACCTTCCAGCTGGTCGGCGCGTCCTTGAATACCTCAGTGTTGTACATCAGCACGTTGGGGCCCCACTGGTAGGGGGTGCCGTAATGCTGGCCGGCGACGGTGTGCCAGGGGGCCTGCTTGAGGCGCTCATCGACGCTCTTCCAGTTGGGGATCAGGTCGATGTTGATTGGCTGCACGCGCTTGCCGGCGACCAGGCGCAGCGAGGCGTCGCCCGAGGCGGTGACCAGGTCGTAGCCGCCCTTGGCCATCAGGCTGACCATCTCGTCGGAGGTGGCGGCGGTCTTGACGTTGACCATGCAGCCGGTCTGCTGTTCAAAACCGGTGACCCAGTCGTAGCCCTTGTCGGTCTCGCCGCGTTCGATATAGCCGGGCCAGGCGACGATATCCAGGCGTCCTTCGCCGGCACCGAGGGCCTTCAACGGCTCGGCGGCTTGCAGGCTGGCGCTGGCCAGCAGTGCGCTGGCCAGCGCACTGAACAAAGCGGTTCTTTGCACGAACATTGGGTTTCCCTCTTTTCTGTTGTTGGGCTCGGGGCAGTTGAACGTCATGTAGCTCAGCCGGTCAGGGCTACTTGTGGGTACTACTCATTCAATCCAGCTGCTGCTGGCCGTGGCGGGCCATGATGTGGCGCACCACGCTGTAGTCCTGCAGCGAATCGCTGGACAGATCCTTGCCGTAGCCGGAGCGCTTGAGGCCGCCGTGGGGCATCTCGCTGACCAGCATGAAGTGACTGTTGATCCAGGTGCAGCCGTACTGCAGGCGCGCGGCGACTTGCATGGCCTTGTCCAGATTGCCGGTCCACACCGAGGAAGCCAGGCCGTATTCGGAGTCGTTGGCCCAGTCCACTGCCTGCGCCAGTTCGTCGAAGCGGGTGACGGTGACCACCGGGCCGAACACCTCGCGCTGGACGATCTCGTCGCCCTGCCGGCAGCCCGCGAGCAGGGTCGGCTGGTAATAGAAGCCGGGGCCGGAGTGCGCGGCGGCGCCGGTGACGCGCTCGATGTGCGGTTGACCGAGGGCGCGCTCGACGAAGCTGGCCACCCGGTCGCGTTGGCGCGCGCTGATCAGCGGGCCGATCTCGTTATCCGCATCGGTCTTGCGGGCAAAGCGCAGGCTGCTCACGGCATCACCCAACTCCGCCACCAGGCGGTCATGAATCCCTTCTTCAGCATAGATGCGGCAGGCCGCCGTGCAATCCTGGCCGGCGTTGTAGTAACCATAGCTGCGCACGCCTGCGACCACCGCCTGCAGGTCGGCATCGTTGCAGACGATCACCGGCGCCTTGCCGCCGAGTTCCAGGTGGGTGCGCTTGAGGGTTTTGGCGGCGGCCTGGAGGATTTTCTGCCCGGTGACGATATCGCCGGTCAGCGAGACCATGCGCACCTTGGGGTGGCTGACCAGCTGGCTGCCGACGCTATCGCCGCCACCACAGAGGATGTTCAGCACGCCGCGCGGCAACAGCTCGGCGAGCACCGGGGCCAGGGCCAGGATCGACAGCGGGGTGTGCTCGGAGGGTTTGAATACCAGGCAGTTGCCGGCGGCGAGGGCCGGGGCGATCTTCCAGGCGGCCATCATCAGCGGGTAGTTCCAGGGCGCGATGGAGGCGACCACGCCGATCGGGTCGCGCCGCACCATGCTGGTATAGCCCGGCAGGTATTCGCCGGACAGTTGGCCGGTCTGGCAGCGCACCGCGCCGGCGAAGAAGCGGAACACGTCCACCGCGGCGCTGAGGTCGTCCTGCCGGGCCAGGTGCAGCGGCTTGCCGCAGTTGAGCGCTTCCAGGCGGGCGAGCAGGTCGGCGCGCTGTTCGATGGCGTCGGCGATGCCGAGCAGGATCAGCGAGCGTTGCTGTGGGGTGGTGCGCGACCAGCTGGGAAATGCCCGGTGTGCCGCCAGGATGGCGGCCTCGACCTGTTCGCCTGAGGCTTCGGCGATATGGGTCAGGATTTCACCGGTTGCCGGGTTGAGGATCGCTTCCACCGCGCCTTCACCGGCGAGCAGTTGGCCGTCGATCAATAATTCACGGAAGAGGGGCGTGGGAATCGGTGCGCCAGCCATGCGGTGTGCCCTTATCTTAATTTGGGGACAACGGGCTGCTGTAGGGAGGACTCAGGCCCGGTGCGCTCTTCTCACTGTGCGAAGGAGAGACTAGATCCTGGGCTTAAGGCTCACAAATTCTTAATACTGAAGGCTGCGTTCGATTAAATAGATAGCTTGCGTCCGCCAGGTTGCTCGCGGGCAACGCTGAGGAAGGGGTCGACCAGTGCCGGTCGTGCGCTGCCGCGGCGCCAGGCCAGACCGACGTCGAGGGGCTGGGTCAGGTCGACCAGGGCGCGGGCTTCGATGATGTCGCCCTCCAGTGACCAGGGGCGGTAGGTCATGTCCGGCTGGATCGACAGGCCCAGGCCGGCGGCGACCAGGCTGCGCACCGCCTCGGTGGAGCCGGTGCGCAGGGTGATGTGCGGCTGCAGGCCGGCGCCGGACCAGATGCGCTGGGCATTCAGCTCCATCTCGTCGACATTGAGCTGGATCAGCGGCTCGCTGACGATGTCGGCCAGGCTGATGCTGTCGTGTTCCAGCAGTGGGTGCTGCGGCGGCAGCCAGAGGCGCAGCGGTGAGTGGGTCAGTACCTCGGTCTGCAAGGCGTGGCGGTCTTCAAGGTTGGACAGGATCAGCACGCCGACGTCGATCTCGCCGCTGACCAGCAGGTGCTCGATGTACGGGCGTTCGTCTTCCATCACGCGGATTTCGACGTTGGGGTAGGCGCGCTGGAAACGGGTGAGCAGGTCGGCCAGGTAGTAGCCGGCAACCAGGCTGGTCACGCCGATGGTCAGGCTGCCGGCGACCTGGTCGGCGCTCTGTTGCAGGCTGCGTTTGGCGTTGTCGACCGTGGCCAGGATCAGGTGCGCCTGGCGCAGGAACTGGTGGCCCTGGTGGGTCAGGGACATGCCCTTGGCGTGGCGATTGAACAGGCTGACGCCGATCTCCTCCTCCAGTTGCTGGATGGCCAGGGTCAGGGTCGACTGGGAGATGTGCACGGCCTGGGCTGCTGCGGAAATCGAGCCGGTCTCGGCGACGGCAATGAAGTGGCGGATCTGGCGCAGGGTCATCATCGCGGGCTACCAACAGGGGACTGAGCAGTCTTTCGGTACAGTTTTGTCGAAAGTACCTCATTGCGTTCGTTTTTGTAGAGCGCTAAATGTTTTCCCTGGTGGACGCGCGGCGTGCGACTCGCCAGGCCGCGCGGCGGCAACATCCCGACGCAATCCGCCGGCGACTGCGGGATTTTTCCATTTAATCTGACGGTAGTATTTGCACCTTGGTTACCCAGGAGACGTGACGATGAACACCCGTGGTTTGCTCGATCAGCTGCTCAAGTCCGGTCAGGATCTGCTGCAAAACAAGGCGGGGCAAAATCCCGGCAAGGGGCCCGCCGCCGGTGGTTTGGGTGGGTTGTTGTCAGGTGGTGCTGGCGGTCTGGGCAGTCTGCTATCCGGTGCGGGTGGCGGCGCCTTGGCTGGCGGTGCCATGGCTTTGCTGCTGGGCAACAAGAGCGCCCGCAAGTTGGGCGGCAAGGCGCTGACCTATGGCGGCCTGGCCGCGCTCGGGGTGATCGCCTACAAGGCCTATGGCAACTGGCAGGCGCAGCAGGCGCAAGCGCCGCAGGGCGAACCGCAAACTCTCGATCGCTTGCCGGCGCCGCAGGTCGAGGTGCATAGCCAGGGGATTCTCAAGGCATTGGTGGCCGCCGCCAAGGCGGATGGGCATGTCGATGCGCGAGAGCGCCAGCTCATCGAAGGCGAGCTGGTCAAGTTGACCCATGACGCCGAACTGCAGCGCTGGCTCGAGGCCGAACTGAACAAACCGCTGGATCCGGCCGAGGTGGCGGGCGCGGCGACCAGTCCGGAAATGGCTGCCGAGATGTATATCGCCAGCGTACTGATGGTCGATGAGGAGCACTTCATGGAGCGCGCCTACCTGGAGGAACTGGCCCGCCAGCTCAAGCTCGACCCGGCGCTGAAAAGCGAACTGGAAGCCCAGGTGCGCCTGGAGCTGAACGCCGGCTGAAAGTCGACCCTTGTAGCCCAGGTGCAATCCGGCAGAGGCGGGGGCCTGGATTCCATCCAGGCTACGAGCTGTCCGTAGGATGGCGTTCAACCTACGCGGCCCGCCTCATCCTACAAAAGCTTCCGGCGGGGCGTTGTCATTCACCGCGTCTATCTCAGACCAAAAGATCATGTCGCTCGGCTGCCGGGCGGCTAGGCTGTTGTCCATTCCAACCGCAATGGCTACAGCGAGGGCACCGATGCAACAACTCGAGGACAGCTACGACTACCTGATCGTCGGGGCCGGCCCGGCCGGCTGCCTGTTGGCCAATCGCCTGTCTGCCGATCCAGCGGTGCGGGTGTTGTTGCTGGAGGCCGGCGGGCGTGACAACTATCCCTGGATCCATATTCCGGTCGGCTATCTGTATTGCATCGGCAACCCGCGCACCGACTGGTGCTATTCCACCGAGGCCGAACCCGGCCTGAATGGCCGGGCGCTGAACTATCCGCGTGGCCGGGTGCTGGGTGGCAGCTCGTCGATCAATGGCATGATCTACATGCGCGGCCAGGCCCGCGATTACGATGGCTGGGCGGCGGCCGGCAATCCCGGCTGGGCCTGGGACGATGTTTTGCCGCTGTTCAAACGCACTGAGCACCATTTTGCCGGCAGCAGCGAGGTACACGGCGCCGCCGGCGAGTGGCGAGTCGAGCGCCAGCGCCTGTCCTGGCAGGTGCTGGAAGCCTTCCGTCAGGCCGCAGGGCAGAGCGGCATCGCCAGCATCGAAGACTTCAACGCGGGCGATAACGAGGGCTGCAGTTACTTCCAGGTCAATCAGCGCCGTGGCGTGCGCTGGAACGCTTCGAAAGCCTTCCTCCGCGATATTCGTCAGCGCCCCAACCTGCGCGTGCTGACGGGGGCCGAGGTGCAGCGGGTGGTGCTCGCCGAGGGGCGTGCCGATGCGTTGAGTCTGCGCTGGCAAGGGGGCGAACGGCTGATCCGCGCGCGGCGCGAGATCATCCTCTGTGCCGGCTCGATCGGCACGCCGGCACTGCTGCAGCGTTCGGGCATCGGTCCGCGGCCGTTATTGCAGCGCCTGGGCATCGGCGTGCAGCACGAGTTGCCCGGAGTGGGCGAGAACCTGCAGGATCACCTGCAGCTACGGCTGATCTACAAGGTCAGCGGCGTGCCGACCCTCAATCAGGTCGCCGGCAGCCTGTGGGGCAAGCTGGGCATGGGCCTGGAGTATCTGTTCAAGCGTAGCGGTCCATTGGCCATGGCACCGAGCCAGTTGGGCGCCTTTGCCCGGTCCAGTGCCGCGCAGACCTCGGCCAACCTGCAATACCACGTGCAGCCGCTGTCACTGGAGCGTTTCGGCGAGCCACTGCATGACTTCCCGGCCTTCACCGCCTCGGTGTGCAACCTGCGTCCGCACAGCCGTGGCAAGGTCGAAATCCGCTCGCTGGAGGTCGCGCAGGCCCCGTTGATCCAGCCCAACTACCTGAGTGACGAGCGCGACCTGCAGGTGGCCGCCGATGCGATCCGCCTGACCCGGCGCATCGTCGCCGCGCCGGCGCTGGCCGCCTTCAAGCCCGAGGAGTACAAGCCGGGGCCGAGTTACCAGAGCCAGGAGGATTTGCAGCGGGCGGCGGGGGAGATCGGCACCACGATTTTTCATCCGGTCGGCACCTGCAAGATGGGCTCGGGGCGCGCGGCGGTGGTCGATGCGCAGTTGCGCGTGCATGGCGTGCCGGGGCTGCGCATCGCCGATGCCTCGGTCATGCCGGACATCGTCTCCGGCAACACCTGTTCGCCGGTGTTGATGATTGCCGAGAAGGCCGCGCAGTTGATTCTCGAGTCGCCACCCTGCCCGGGCCTGGAGGCTACCCCGGCGCCGCCGGTGAGCGAGGCGGCGACCGGCTAAGTGCCCGCTGGCCGATCACGGCCGCTTGCGGGCTGCCAGAGGGACTGCGATTACGGTATACTCGCCGGCTTTTCCGAAAGTTTTACCTGCGAGTGCCGCCAGCCATGGAAATCAACCCGATCCTGAACAGCATCAAGGACCTATCCGAGCGCACCCAGACTATTCGGGGGTATCTTTGACTACGATCAAAAGCATGATCGGCTGGTCGAAGTAAACCGCGAACTCGAAGACCCGAACGTCTGGAACAACCCCGAATACGCCCAGAACCTGGGGCGTGAGCGCGCCGCCCTGGCGTTGATCGTCGACACCATCGACGACCTCGACGGCAGTCTGGGCGACTCGCGTGATCTGCTGCAGATGGCCGCCGAAGAAGAAGACCAGGGCGCCGTCGACGATGTCGCGGCCGAGGTCGAGCGCCTGCGCGAAATCCTCGAGAAGATGGAGTTCCGCCGCATGTTCAGCGGCGAGATGGACGCCAACAACGCCTACCTGGACATTCAGGCCGGCTCCGGCGGCACCGAAGCCCAGGACTGGGCCAACATCCTGCTGCGCATGTACCTGCGCTGGGCCGACAAGCGCGGTTTCGACACCACCATCATGGAGCTGTCCGCCGGCGAAGTCGCCGGGATCAAGGGCGCGACCCTGCATATCAAGGGCGAATACGCCTTCGGCTGGTTGCGCACTGAGATTGGTGTGCACCGTCTGGTGCGCAAGAGTCCGTTCGACTCCGGCAACCGTCGCCACACCTCGTTCTCGGCGGTGTTCGTCTCGCCGGAAATCGATGACAACATCGAAATCGACATCAATCCGTCGGACCTGCGCATCGACACCTACCGTTCTTCGGGCGCCGGTGGTCAGCACGTCAACACCACCGACTCGGCGGTGCGGATTACCCACGTGCCGAGCAATACCGTGGTCTGTTGCCAGAACGAACGCTCCCAGCACGCCAACAAAGACACCGCGATGAAGATGCTGCGCGCGCGCCTGTACGAGCAGGAAGTGCAGAAGCGCAACGCCGCCTCGCAGGTGCTGGAAGACTCGAAGTCGGACATCGGTTGGGGCCACCAGATTCGCTCCTACGTGCTCGATCAGTCGCGGATCAAGGACCTGCGCACCAATATCGAGCGCAGTGACTGCGTCAACGTGCTCGACGGCGATATCGACGAGTACCTGGTGGCCAGCCTGAAACAGGGGCTTTAACAACACGCAATGTAGGTTGGGCCGGTCAGGCCCAACGAGCGGCGCTGCATTTGCGTAGGAGGCCGGCCCGTTGGCCGGATGTTGGGCATCGCTGCGCTCAGCACCAACCTACGATTACCAGGAAAGACCAGAGATCATGAGCGACCAACAACTCGACCAGCACGAACTGCAACAGGAAGAAAACAAGCTGATTGCCCTGCGCAAGGAAAAGCTTACCGTCGCCCGTGAGCAGGGCAACGCCTTCCCCAACGATTTCCGTCGCGACAGCTACTGCGCGGACTTGCAGAAACAGTACGTCGACAAGACCAAGGAAGAGCTGGCCGCAGCCGCTATCCCGGTCAAGGTCGCGGGTCGCATCATGCTCAATCGCGGTTCCTTCATGGTCATTCAGGACATGACCGGGCGCATTCAGGTGTACGTCAACCGCAAGACGTTGCCGGAAGAAAAGCTGGCCGAGGTCAAGCACTGGGACCTGGGCGACATCATCGCCGCCGAGGGCACCCTGGCCCGTTCCGGCAAGGGCGACCTCTACGTCGAAATGACCCAGGTGCGCCTGCTGACCAAGTCGCTGCGTCCGCTGCCGGACAAGCACCACGGCCTCACCGACACCGAGCAGCGCTATCGCCAGCGCTACGTCGACCTGATCGTCAACGAGGAGGTGCGTGACACTTTCCGCGTGCGCTCCCAGGTGATCGCCCACATTCGCCAGTTTCTGATGCAGCGCGACTTCCTCGAAGTGGAAACGCCGATGCTGCAGACGATTCCCGGCGGCGCCGCGGCCAAGCCCTTCGAGACCCACCACAACGCGCTGGACATGGGCATGTACCTGCGCATCGCGCCGGAGCTGTACCTCAAGCGCCTGGTGGTCGGCGGCTTCGAGAAGGTCTTCGAGATCAACCGCAACTTCCGTAACGAAGGCGTGTCGACCCGGCACAACCCCGAGTTCACCATGTTGGAGTTTTATCAGGCCTACGCCGATTACGAAGACAACATGGACCTGACCGAGGAGCTGTTCCGCGAGCTGGCCCTGCTGGTGCTAGGTAGCACCGACGTGCCTTACGGTGACAAGGTGTTCCACTTCGGTGAACCCTTCGTGCGCCTCTCGGTATTCGACTCGATCCTCAAGTACAACCCGCAGCTGACCGCCGCCGACCTGACCGACATCGATAGGGCGCGGACCATCGCCAAGCAGGCCGGCGCCAAGGTGCTGGGCTTCGAAGGCCTGGGCAAACTGCAGGTGATGATTTTCGAAGAGCTGGTCGAGCACAAGCTGGAGCAGCCGCACTTCATCACCCAGTACCCGTTCGAAGTCTCGCCGCTGGCGCGTCGCAACGACCAGGATCCGAGCGTCACCGACCGTTTCGAGCTGTTCATCGGCGGCCGTGAAATCGCCAACGCCTATTCCGAGTTGAACGATGCGGAAGACCAGGCCGAGCGCTTCCACGCCCAGGTGGCCGACAAGGACGCCGGCGACGACGAAGCCATGCACTACGATGCCGATTTCGTCCGCGCCCTGGAATACGGCATGCCGCCGACCGCCGGTGAAGGTATCGGTATCGACCGCCTGGTGATGCTGCTGACCAATGCACCGTCGATCCGCGACGTCATCCTCTTCCCGCACATGCGCCCGCAAGCGTGACGCCAAGCCGCCCTCGGGCGGCTTTTTGTTGTCTGGCGCGGGATTTATTCTGCGCAATACTGCCTAACAAGAGATGTTGCTGCTTTTCAGTGTGCGCGAGGACCGTCCAGACGTGAGCTCCACTTCCATCCCAGATAGCGCCACCAGTATGGCCAATGCCGTTGCCCAGAGCGTGCAGTACCAGGGGCGCAAGGTCAGCCGGCGCAGCAGCGAGCAGCGTCGTCAGGCCATTCTCGATGCGGCCATGGCGATCATCGTGCGCGATGGGGTGCGTGCCGTGCGCCATCGTGCGGTCGCCGCCGAAGCCGGGGTGCCGCTGTCGGCCACCACCTATTACTTCAAGGATATCGATGACCTGATCACCGATACCTTCGCCCAGTTCGTCGAGCGCAGCGCGGCCTACATGGCCAAATTCTGGAGCAGCACCGAGGGTGTGTTGCAGGAGTTGCTTGGCGCGCTAGACGGCAGCGTGCAGGCGCGCCAGCACCTGGCGGACGAGATTGCCCGCCTGGCGCTGGAGTATGTGCGCCATCAACTGCTCAGCCGTCGCGAGCATTTGCTCGCCGAACAGGCCTTCGAGCAGGAAGCCTTGCTCAATCCGCGCTTGCACGAGTTGGTGCGTGCCCATCGGCAGATTCTCTTGCAGGGCGTCAGCCAGTTTTGCCAGGTGTTGGGTTCGGCGCAGCCCGAGCAGGATGCCAGGCTGTTGACGGCGATTATCGGCTGGATGGAGTATCAGGGCCTGCTCGATGGCCTTGAGCAGTTGGATAATGAGGACATGTTGGCCATTCTTAAACGTTATATGCATGTAGTGTTGGCACTCTGAGTCGCGCCCTGCGGGCGGGAGCCTCTCAAGGGTGTCTGCCGGCGTGATCGAACTGTTTCACAAGGAGAGCGAAATGAATGCCTGGCGCGTAGCGGTGGCCTTGTCCTTGCTGCTGTTGAGTGGCTGTCTGGTGACCCTCAACGACCCGATTCCAGCCAACGAAGCGGCGCCTATTCCCTTGCTCGGCGAATGGTCACGCAAGGACGAGTGGGGCGAGCGGTACTATCTGGACATTACCCGTGCCGGCTCCAACCTCTACGAGGCCAGAACCTACAAGGGCAGCCCGGACAACCTCGACAGTGAGGTAAAGTACGGCTTCACCGTGGCCCGTCATGGGCGGCGCTGGTACCTGTCGGCGGGGCTGCCGCAGAGCCTGGGCGGCAACTTCGCCATCGCCGGCTTCGAACTGACCGTCGACAGTGAACTGTTGGTCTACACCCTGGATGTCGATCGCATCCTGCAGGAACTCGAGGCGGGCACCTTGCAAGGCAAGACAGTCGATACCCAGCAGGGCGAGGGTGTGCTGATTAGCAGCCCACTGGATACCCTATTCGCCTATCTCGACGACCAGGCCAATTCGGATGTATTTATCGAGGCCGCGCGCTATCAGCGCGTCGGTCCATAGTCAGTCAATGAGCAATTAATGAGGGAGCGATGAACAGTCTCACCGGGTTGGACGACTATCAGCTGATTGTTCGGGCTTTGTCCGACCGCATCGTCGAAGCGCAGACGCCAATCCGCGTGCTGGATGCGGTGAAATGGGATGACGGCATCCGTGAAGGCTTTCTCAAGCACAAAGGCAAGAAGTTGCCGGCGGTCGATCGAGCCTATTACGCCAACCGCCCCTTGGGCTTCGATGCCACCGCGAAGAAGCAGGAATTCCAGGCCATCGAGCGTGATATCACCCGTCAGCTCGGTCAGTTCAACCCGGTGGGCCAGATCATGCGGCGCATGTGCCGCGAATACCGCATGGTCATCCGCATGCTCGAGGCGCGCGGTACCGAGGATTTCGGCCTGATCTCGCAGGACCTGTACGGCGCCGCCTCCGATGCCTTCCATGCCGGCGACCCGACCCTGGCCGACCTGGGGCTGATGTTTTCCGACTACCTGAACAATATCGACAGGCGCGGCGATCTGGAGGACGAGCCGAAAAACCTCAATGCCAAGCAGGCGGTCGACCTGCTGCAACATCGTCTGAACAAGGTGTTCGGCGAGGCGGAGGACACCATCCGGGTGTTCGAGTCCGACGGTATCCTCGCCGACGCGGCGGCCGGCGCCGACTACATCAAGGTCCGCGCCGATGCGCTGTTCAACGAGCGCGACGTCCGGGCCCTGGAAGTACACGAGGGACTGGTGCATGTCGGCACCACCCTCAATGGCCTGAATCAGCCGGTCTGCACCTTCCTGGCCAAGGGGCCGCCGTCGTCCACCGTGACCCAGGAGGGGCTGGCGATCCTGATGGAGGTGATCACCTTCGCCTCCTATCCGACCCGTCTGCGCAAGCTGACCAATCGCACGCGCACCATCCACATGGCCGAGGAAGGGGCGGATTTCCTGCAGGTCTTCGAGTTTTATCGCGAGCAGGGTTTCGACATGGAGGTCAGCTACAGCAATGCCAGCCGGGTGTTCCGTGGCTCGACCCCGAACGGGCTGCCGTTCACCAAGGACCTGTCCTATCTGAGGGGCTTTATCATGGTCTACAACTACATCCAGTTGGCCGTGCGCAAGGGCAAGCTGGAGCAGATACCGCTGCTGTTTTGCGGCAAGACCACCCTGGAAGACATGCGCACCCTGCGTCAGCTGGTCGACGAGGGCCTGGTGGTTCCGCCGAAATACCTGCCGCCGCAATTCCAGGACCTCAACGCCCTGTCGGCCTGGATGTGTTTCTCCAACTTCCTCAATCACCTGAGTCTCGACCGCATCGAAGCCGACTACGCCAACATCCTCTGAAAGCTGCTGCGGGCTTCGCGCATCATGCTGCGTTGAAGATGCGGGCGGAAATGCTCATTTACAGCTGTAAATTCCGCTTTCCGGCCTCATCTTCGCCTTGCCTTGCCTGCTCTTCGCTCGCGACACTTTCATGTCATGCGATAGGGTAGCCCGATGAACACCCAGGGCAGCGCCTAAGCGAACTGCCAGGAGCCTTTGCATGCCCAGCCACCAACTCGACTACGAAATCCTCGGCGCCTCGGCGCAGAGCGTGGAAATCATCCTCGACCCCGGTGAGACGGTGATCGCCGAAGCCGGGGTGATGAACTACATGACCGACGGCGTGCGCTTCGAAACGCGCATGGGCGATGGTGCCGCGAGCGGGGTGCTGGGCAAACTGTGGAGCGCCGGCAAGCGCATGCTCACCGGCGAGTCGCTGTTCATGACGCACTTTTCCAATGCCGGCAAGACCCCGGCGCGGGTCGCCTTTGCCGCGCCTTATCCGGGCACCGTGGTGCCGATCCAGCTGGCCGAGCACGGCGGCAGCCTGATCTGCCAGAAAGACGCCTTTCTCTGCGCCGCCTACGGCACCGCGGTCGGCATCAGTTTCAACAAGCGCCTGGGCGCCGGCTTCTTCGGCGGCGAGGGCTTTATCCTGCAAAAGCTCGAGGGCGATGGTCTGGCCTTCGTGCATGCCGGTGGCACGGTGATCCGCAAGGAGCTGAACAACCAGACCCTGCGTCTCGACACCGGCTGCCTGGTGGCCTTTACCAGCGGCATCGATTACGACATCGCCCTGGCCGGCGGGCTGAAAAGCATGCTGTTCGGCGGCGAGGGCATCGTCCTGGCGACTCTGAAAGGCACCGGCACGGTCTGGGTGCAGAGCCTACCGTTCTCGCGCCTGGCCGAACGCATCTACGAGGCGACTTTCAAAGCTCGTGAGGAAGTACGCGCCGGTGGTAAATGATCGCCACTTTGCAACGGCTTGCGTTTGTATCAAGCTGCGCCGCCTGTCGCTACTGTCAGTGTCACTGCATCGCTCGCCTGTCGGCCGGCCAGTTGGTTCGCCAGGCGATTATTTTTCTGCAACGTTCCACGTCGAGAGTCTGTAATGAGTGAATTGAACCCCATCCCCCTGATCCTCACCGGCATTGGCAGCATCTGCGCCACAGTGGCGGCCCTCGGTTATTACGGCTACCTGCATTTCGCCCAGCCGGAGGATGCCTTGCTGCTCTCCGACTACACCATGCTCAAGACCGTTCCCGGCGAGGACTACAAGGTCTCGCTCAAACCGGCCAGCCAGGTGGCGCAGTGCGTAGATGGCGTTTTGGTGCTGTTCGACCTGGAACAGAAAGGCCTCAGTGGCGTGCTGGTCGATCAGCGCAAGCGGGCCGTGCGCTGCGTGGCCGAAGAGGCTCCAGTCGCGCAGTGAGCCTGTGCCGGCCTCGAGGCCCTGCAATACACTGTCAGCCCTGATGCCCATCCCCAGCTTTATGCGCAACTGCCCCGCCAGGGCCCATGCAGGTGGTCTGCCTGCAGGGCGTCAGTGATCCGTTCAATTTCCGTCGCGCATGGGTAAGCTACCCAGTGATTACCGCACCGAGGAACAAACGATGAGCACTACCGCGCCGACCGCGCTAATCCACGAAACCTTCCCCGTCGGGCCTTTGCAGTGCAACTGCACGATAATCGGCGATCCCGTGACCAGGAAGGCGATCGTGGTCGATCCGGGTGGCAATCCCGAGCTGATCATGGCGCGTCTCGAGGCCCATGGCCTCAAGGTGGTCAGCATCATCCACACCCACGCCCATCTGGATCACTTCCTCGCCTCCGGGCAGATGAAGGAGAAGACCGGCGCGACCCTGCACCTGCACAAGGACGATCAGTTCCTCTGGGATGGCCTGGAAATGCAATGCCGCATGTTCGGCGTGCCCTATGTGCCGGTCCCCGCGCCCGATCAGTGGCTGGTCGACGATCAGGCGCTGGACTGCGGCTGCGGGGTGGCGCTGCACACGCCGGGGCACACGCCGGGCTCGATGAGCTTCTGGTTCCCTCAGGACAAGTTGCTGATCGCCGGCGACACCCTGTTCAAGCGTGGTATCGGCCGTACCGATCTGTGGGGCGGTGATTACCCGACCATCGAGCGTTCGATCAAGCAGCGCCTGTACAGCCTGGACGAAGACGCCACCGTGATTACCGGGCATGGGGCGCAGACCCGGTTGGGTGATGAAATGCGCGAGAACCCATTCGTGCGGGCATGATTGGCAATTTTTCGTGGCGGATCTTGCTAAGCTGGTGAGGAACTTAACGTCAGATCCGGGCTCAAAAAGCCGATGAAGATCTGTCACAACACGAAAAATAAAGGAATAACGATGACTACATGGCGCAATCTGGCATTCGCAGCAGTTGGCATGACCCTCTTGGCTGGCTGCACCACCAACCCCTACACCGGCGAACGTGAAGCCGGTAAAGCCGGGATCTACGGCGGTATCGGTGCTGTAACCGGTGCGGTGATTGGGGCGGCTACGTCGAGCAAGAAAGACCGGGCCAAAGGTGCGCTGATCGGTGCGGCAGTGGGCGGCGCCGCAGGTGGTGGCTATGGTTACTACGCCGATACGCAAGAAGCCAAGTTGCGCGAGACCCTGCAAGGCACTGGTGTACAGGTGCAGCGCAATGGCGATGATCTGAAGTTGATCATGCCGGGCAATATCACCTTCGCCAGCAACTCGTCGGATCTTTCCAGCGGTTTCTACCCGACCCTCAATTCGCTGGTCAAGGTCTTCAACGAGTTCGACAAGAACGGCATCGATATCGTCGGCCACACCGACAGCACCGGTTCACTGGAACTGAATCAGAACCTGTCGAATCGCCGCGCGCAAAGTGTCGCCTCCTACCTGACGAGCAACGGTATTTCGCCGGCACGCATTTCAGCCTACGGTGCCGGGCCGAGCCAGCCTATTGCCAGCAACGCCAGTGAAGCCGGCCGCGCGCAGAACCGTCGGGTCGAGATCAACCTGCGTCCCCTGCAGTAACGCGTCACAGCGACACCCAAAAGGCCTCCCGCATCGGGAGGCCTTTTTTGTTGTGCGGCGGTTGTCAGCATTTCGAGCGCCGTCTCAAGGGTTACCTGCTCTCAGTCACCTGGTTGCGGCCCATATTGCTGGTGCAATTGCGCCAGCTCGGCGTCCTTGTCTCGCCACAGCTGGTTGACCCACTGCTGGAAGCTGAGGCGATAGGCCTGGTCCTGGTCGTAGTTCCGGCCGATGAACTCTGGCGGGATCGGCAATTCATGGAAGCTCACCACCACGTCGCTGATCTCGCCGCTGAGGAGTTGCCAGAAGCCTGGATTACCCTGGGGATAATGAATGGTGACGTTGACGAGGCTGTGCAGTTGTTCGCCCATGGCGTCCAGCACGAAAGCGATACCGCCGGCCTTGGGTTTGAGCAGGTACTGGAATGCTGAGCCCTGCGCGGCTTGCTTGGCCGGGCTGAAGCGCGTGCCCTCGAGGAAGTTGAAGACCGATACCGGATTGCTCTTGTAGCGCGCGCAGGCCTTGCGGGTGGTCGCCAGGTCCTCGCCGCGTTTCTCCGGATGCCTGATCAGGTATTCCTTGCTGAAGCGCTTCATGAAGGGAAACTCCAACGCCCACCAGCACAGGCCGATGACCGGCACCCAGATCAGTTCCTGCTTGAGGAAGAACTTGAGCAGCGGCATGCGTCGGTTGAGCTGGTATTGCAGGACCAATATGTCGACCCAGCTCTGGTGGTTGCTCGTCACCAGGTAGCTATGCTGTTTGTCGAAGCGCTCGATCCCCTTGATGTGCCAGCGGGTCTGCGAAAGCAGGTCCATCCAGCATTTATTGGTGGCAATCCACGACTCGGCGATCACATGCATGAGGTCGCGCAACCTGCGTTGTAGCGCCGGGATCGGCAACAGCAGTTTGAGCAGCGCGAGGAAAAACAGCGGCCAGCACCAGAACAGGGTATTCAGGGCCAGCAGGCTTGCGCCAATCAGGCCGCGCAGGGCGGCAGGCAGACAATGCAGCATGGGGGCAGATGCCTCCGCAAAGGGGGCTCGGCCCCGGATCGTTGAGAGCCCGTGGTTCTCCACCACGGCTCAGTTGGCGCACAGGGTAGCGTCTGGGCACTGGACTGCAAGTGCTGGAGCTGACCGTCAGGTCATGTTGCGGGGCTGTCGCTAGTGCGGATTATCCAAAATCCACCCAGTAGCCCGAATAAGCCTTGGCGTCATTCGGCGACCACGAAATATGGCTGGTGTCGTATCGAGCAGGAACTGTCGGATCTTGCCGGTTCAGCGCTATCGGCAGCATGGGCCGAGCCCAGCCTGGAGAAATCGCGGTACATGGTAAGGCCGCAGTTAATCGACATACCAAGGTTGTCGTGACACCGGGGTGGATGGCGCATGCGCCATCCACCGAGGATACCGCGGCCCTTGCATATGGCCGCAGGGCTATGGCGGCTACTGCGGCAGGTTGGCGGCCTGGATGGCGGTCAGGGCGATGGTGTAGACGATGTCGTCGACCAGCGCGCCGCGCGACAGGTCGTTGACCGGCTTGCGCAGCCCTTGCAGCATGGGGCCGACGCTGATGCAGTCGGCGCTGCGCTGTACCGCCTTGTAGGTGGTATTGCCGGTATTCAGGTCGGGGAACACGAAGACCGTGGCGCGACCGGCCACCGGGCTGTTCGGTGCCTTCTGCCGGCCAACGCTCTCGATCGCGGCGGCGTCGTACTGCAGGGGGCCGTCGAGCAGCAGCTGCGGGTTGATCAGCCTGGCCAGGCGCGTGGCCTCGCGAACCTTCTCGACTTCTTCGCCGGTGCCCGAGTCGCCGGTGGAGTAACTGAGCATGGCCACCCGCGGCTCGATGCCGAAGGCCATGGCCGAGGCTGCGCTTTGCACGGCGATCTCGGCCAGCTCAGTCGCAGTCGGGTCCGGGTTGACCGCGCAATCGCCGTAGACCAGCACCTGGTCCGGCAGCAGCATGAAGAACACCGAGGACACCAGGTTGTAGCCCGGCGCAGTCTTGATCAGCTGCAAGGCCGGGCGAATGGTGTTGGCCGTGGTGTGGATGGCGCCCGAGACCAGGCCGTCGACCTCGTCCAGGGCCAGCATCATGGTGCCGAGCACCACGTTGTCTTCCAGCTGGGCCAAGGCCATGGGCGCATTCAGGCCCTTGCCCTTGCGCAGTTCGATCATGGGCTCGGCATAGCGCTCGCGGATCAGGTCCGGGTCGAGGATTTCCAGCCCCGGCGGCAGTTCGATGCCTTGGGCCTGGGCCGCGGCGTGCACGTCTTCCGGTTTGGCCAGCAGCACGCAGCGGGCGATGCCGCGCGCGTGGCAGATGGCGGCCGCCTGGATGGTGCGTGGCTCGCTGCCTTCTGGCAGGACGATGCGCTTGTCCGCGGCCTTGGCGCGCTGGACCAGTTGATAGCGGAACGCCGAGGGCGACAGGCGCAGCTCCCTCGGGGTGCCGCAGCGGGTGCGCAGCCAGTCGTGGTCGACATGACTGGCGACGAAGTCGGCGACCTTCTGCGCGCGTTCCTTGTCGTCCACCGGGATTTCCTTGTTCAACCGGTTGAGGTCAGTGGCGGTGTCATAGGAACCGGTGCGCACCGTCATCACCGGCAGGCCGCTTTGCAGCGCGCCACGGCACAGTTCCATGATGCGTGGGTCGGGCACGAAGTCGCTGCACAACAGCAAGCCGGCCAGCGGCATGCCGTTCATTGCCGCCAGGCTCGCGGCGAGGATGATGTCGTCGCGATCGCCAGGGGTCACCACCAGGGTGCCGGGCTTGAGCAGTTGTACGGTGTTGGCCACGGCACGGGCGCAGAGCATGATCCTGAGCATGCGCCGTTGTTCGTAGTCGCCAGCGTTGAGCACGCGGGCGCCGAGCAGGTCGGCGATGTCGCGGGTGCGCGGGGCGTTCAGCTCGTCCTGCCAGGGAATGCAGCCAAGCAGGCGGAAGTCTTCGTTCTTGAGCAGCGGCGAGTGTTCCTTCAGGCGCTCGCAGAAGGCGACGACGCCATCTTCGCTGCGCACCTTGTTGATGATGACGCCGAGCACTTTCGGGTCGCGCGGACCGCCAAACAGCTGCGCATGGATTTCTAACCGATCGCACAGTTCACTCAGGCTTTCCTGTTCCGGAGCCGAGACCAGGATCACCTCGGCATCCAGGCTCTTGGCCAGATGGAAGTTGATCCGCGCCGCATAGCTGGCCTGACGGGTCGGCACCATGCCTTCGACGATGATCACATCTTTGCCGGCGGCGGCCTGGTGATACAGGCTGATGATTTCTTCGAGCAGTTCATCCAGTTGGCCGTCGCCGAGCATGCGCTCGACATGCGCCAGGGCCAGCGGCTTGGGCGAATGCAGGCCGTGGGTGCGGGCGATCAGTTCGCTGGAACGCTCCGGGCCGGCATCGCCCTGATGGGGCTGGGCGATGGGCTTGAAGAAGCCGACCTTGAGGCCGGCGCGCTCCAGGCCGCCAACCAGGCCGAGGCTGATGGAGGTGAGGCCGACGCCAAAGCCGGTGGGCGAGATAAAGAAGGTGTGCATTGAGTCTCCAATCGTGTCGGGCGAGCGCTTACAGATAGGTAGGCGCTGGGCCGCAGGCGCTGTCGGTCGTGGTCGGGCTGGGTTTGCTGGGCGCGCAGGCCGGGCTTCGGCGCTGCGCTCTGCAATCCAGCCTGCATGGTCATCAGCATTCAGTTATCGAGCAGGGCCAGGGTGTCGAGGGCGATCTGGCGTTCTTCGTTGGTCGGTACCACCAGCACCCGCGGGTGGCCATAGGCCTGGATCGCGCCAGCAACGCCGCGGATGGTGCGGGCATTGGCCTCTTGGTCCAGGGCCAGGTTGAACAGTTTGAGGTGGGCCACGGTCTTGCTGCGGACCAAGGGCGAGTTTTCGCCGATGCCGCCGGTGAAAATCAGTCCGTCCAGCTGCGGCAGGGCGCAGCTCATGGCGGCGAGCGATTTGGCCAGGCGGTAGCAGAACACCTCGATGGCCAGGGTGGCGCCGGCATGGCCCTGTTCGCGGGCTCGCTCAAGGCTGCGCATGTCGTTGGACAGCCCGGAAAGGCCGAGCAGGCCGCTTTCCTTGTTCAGCAACTGCTCGATGCGCTCCAGGCTCCAGCCCAGGGTGCGCGCCAGGTGGCTGTGCAGGTTGGGGTCGACATCGCCGCTGCGGGTGCCCATCACCAGGCCTTCCAGCGGGGTCAGGCCCATGCTGGTGTCACGGCTCTGGCCGTTGACGATGGCGCAGGTCGAGCAGCCGTTGCCCAAGTGGGCCACCAGCCAACTGCTGTCGCCGGCTGCCAGGCCGGCCAGCTCGGCCGCGCGATGGCTGACGTAACGGTGGCTGGTGCCGTGGAAGCCGTAACGACGCACGCCGTGCTCACGGTAGAGCTTGTCCGGCAGGGCATAACGAAAGGCATGTTCGGGCAGGGTCTGGTGGAAGGCGGTGTCGAATACCGCCACCTGGGTCAGGGTGGGGAACAGCTTGATCGCCGCCTCGATGCCCTGCAGGTTGGCCGGATTGTGCAGCGGCGCCAGCGGCGCAGTGGCGTGAATGGCGCGCAAGGTGGCGTCATCCAGGCGGCTGGCCGCGGTGAAATGCTCGCCGCCATGCACCACGCGATGGCCGATACCGTGCAGCTTGCCGCCGGCGGCATTCTGCACCAGTGGCAATAGCTGGGCGAGGGCGGCGCGATGATCGCCATTGGGGATCATCAGGCTGTCCTTCTCGCCGCCACGCTGCCAGTGCAGCACCGCGTCGTGGCTGCCGAGGCGTTCGGCCAGGCCGCTGAGGGTGAATTGCGAGTGGGCTTCATTGACCAGGGCGAACTTGATCGACGAACTGCCGCAGTTGATTACCAGAATATTGCGTGCCGGCATTTACCGTTCCTTGTCTGTGTCGCTAGCAGCCTGTTGGACCTGTCCTTTCGCTGCGAGGGAAAGTCCGGATGGCAGCCGTTTTTGCGCTGTATCGAGGCGGCAGGCCGCCTGGCGAATGCTCGCTCTATTCGATGAAAAGCAGTGCGAAAAATGATCAGTTCCGCCTGTCCCGCAGTGGGGAAGTGTCAGGTCCGGCAGGCTGCCAGGGTTGGCTGCGCCGGACTCGACAGCTGCCATGCACCAGCCGCAGGCGAAGGGCTGATCCAAGCGGCTAGTGCGTTGTTTGGCGTCGAGCACCCAGGCGCTATTTTGCCACGGCGGCTGATGGCGCAGGTGCTGAGTATGACCACAGGACAAGATTGCCAGCCAATGACCGTCGGCGTCCTGACCAAAGTCAATCAATCGCACCCGGGCTGCGTCTGGCCGTCCGTCAGGGCTGGGTTCGCTTTCGCGCGCGCCCTTGGTTAAACTTGTCCGTTCTTTATTTCTATGCAGAAGGTCTCCCCCCATGCTGATCGCCTCCAATAAGGCTGTATCTATCGACTATACCCTTACCAACGATGCCGGTGAGGTGATCGATAGCTCCGCTGGCGGCGCGCCGCTGGTTTACCTGCAAGGCGCCGGCAACATCATCCGCGGTCTGGAAAAAGCCCTGCTCGGCAAGCAGGCCGGTGACGAGCTGGAAGTCTCCGTCGAGCCGGAAGAAGCCTATGGCGAGTACAGCGCCGAGCTGGTCGCGACCCTCAATCGCAGCATGTTCGAAGGCGTCGACGAACTGGAAGTCGGCATGCAGTTCCACGCCTCCGGCCCGGACGGCAGCATGCAGATCGTCACCATTCGTGAACTGGACGGCGACGACGTGATCGTCGACGGCAACCACCCGCTGGCCGGTCAGCGCCTGAACTTCAAGGTCAAAGTGATCGAAGTGCGTGACGCCAGTGAAGAAGAAGTTGCGCATGGCCACGTGCATGGCGAAGGTGGTCATCAGCACTGATCCACTGGCGCAATGTCGAGGGCGCAATACGACTTATGGTCGTAGCAACTGTGCCGCCGACTGCTAAGCTGGGTTAAACGAGAAAGGCGCCTTCATAGAGGCGCCTTTTTTGTCCTTTGCCGGTAATTTGAAGCGTTCCCAAGGAGCTAGTAATGAGTGCCTTTCACGACCTTAATCTGCGTGCTCTGGATGGTCAGGAACTGCCGCTGGCACCCTTCAAGGGGCAGGTTGTGCTGGTGGTCAACGTTGCCTCCAAGTGCGGCCTGACTCCGCAGTATGCCGGGCTGGAAAAACTCCATCAGCAGTACCGCGCGCAGGGCTTTACCGTGCTCGGCCTGCCGTGCAACCAGTTCGCCGAACAAGAGCCTGATAGTGAAGAGGCCATCCGCGAGTTTTGCAGCCTGAACTATGGGGTGACCTTCCCCTTGGGCAGCAAGATCGACGTCAATGGGCATGAGCGTCATCCGCTGTACCGCCTGCTGGCGGGCGAGGGCGCGGAGTTTCCCGGTGACATTACCTGGAATTTCGAGAAGTTCCTGGTCGGTCAGGACGGCCGGGTGCTGGCGCGCTTCTCGCCACGCACTGTGCCGGAGGATCCCGCCTTGATCCAGGCCATCGAAAAAGCCCTGAGCTGAAAGACCTCCAGGCGTTCGCGGCAAGGTGCACTGCATACGGCGATCCGTTCGCAGCGCAGCGATAGCCTGGCGGATTGATCGATGCTGCACTGCCTGCGGGTAGGGCGGCTTCGCAGCGCAGCGACAACCCGCCAGCATTTGTGTCACGCCACGTCAGCAGGGTGCACTGCCTGCGGCGAGTACTGCCTACGGATCGCGTCATGCTAGAGGCTGTCCCTTCTCCCGCCGTTGTTAGCGCCTATCACGCCGATCAATAGTGCTGGGCGAGGCGAGACGACCGGTCATATCCTTGCCGGCATGAATGCAAACCAACGACTCGACAAACGTGACCTGATCCTCGCCAAAGGCGCCGAGGTGATGACCCGTCGCGGTTATCACGGTGCTGGCGTGCAGGAGATCGTGCAGGCCGCCGGCGTGCCCAAGGGCTCTTTCTACCACTACTTCGCCAGCAAGGAAGAGTTCGCCCTGCAGGCCTTGCAGCAGGTGTATGGCCCGCGTTTGCAGCGTTATGGCCAGGCCCTGGCGAACCCGGCGTTGAGCCCGCGGGCGCGCATCCTCGGTTACTACGCGGAGTTGGTGGAACACTTTGCCCAGCAGGAAAAGCTCGAATACCACTGCTTTATCGGCAGCCTGAGTTTTGAGATGGCCGAGCTGTCGCCCACCCTGGGTAGCGAGATCGACGCCATTTTGCAGCGTTCGGCGGACATCCTGCAGGCCTGCCTGCAGCAGGCGCAGGATGCCGGCGAGTTGGCCGCCAATGAGGATTGCCGAAGCCTGGCGAGCTTTATCACCAGCGCCTGGCAGGGCGCCCTGACGCGCTTGAAAGTGGCGAACAACACCTGTGCCCTCGAAGACTTCATGCAGCGCTTGCAGCGGTTGTTGCAGGCCTGATTTTTTAAAACTCCATCAAGTAGACGACCGGTCACCTGGCCGGCAGAGGAACGACGATGACCGATCCGGTAAAAGCCTTGTTTCAACCCTTCAGCCTGGGCGCGCTGGAGCTGCCGACCCGTGTGGTGATGGCGCCTATGACCCGTTCCTTCTCGCCGGGCGGCGTGCCCAACAGCAAGGTCATCGAGTACTACCGTCGCCGCGCCGCCGGTGGTGTCGGCCTGATCGTCACCGAAGGCACCACCGTCGGCCACAAGGCCGCCAACGGCTACCCGAATGTGCCGCGCTTCTACGGCGAAGACGCCCTGGCCGGTTGGCAGAAGGTGGTCGAGGCGGTGCACGCCGAAGGCGGAAAGATCGTCCCGCAGCTGTGGCACGTGGGTAATGTGCGCAAGCTCGGCACCGAGCCGGATGCCAGCGTGCCGGGTTACGGCCCGAGCGAGAAGATCAAGGAAGGCAATGTCGTGGTCCATGGCATGACCCAGGACGACATCCAGGAAGTCATTGCCGCCTTCGCCCAGGCCGCCAAGGATGCCCAGCGCATCGGCATGGACGGGGTGGAAATCCACGGCGCGCACGGTTACCTGGTCGACCAGTTCTTCTGGGCCGGCAGCAACCAGCGTAGCGACGAATACGGCGGCGACCTGGCCCAGCGCTCGCGTTTCGCCATCGAGCTGATCCAGGCGGTACGCGCCGCGGTCGGCCCGGAGTTCCCGATCATTTTCCGCTTCTCGCAGTGGAAGCAGCAGGATTACAGCGCGCGTCTGGTGGAAACCCCGGAGGCCCTGGAAGCCTTCCTCAAGCCGCTCAGCGATGCCGGTGTGGACATCTTCCATTGCTCGACCCGGCGTTTCTGGGAGCCGGAATTCGAAGGCTCGGACCTCAACCTGGCCGGCTGGACGCGCAAGCTCACTGGCAAGCCGACCATCACCGTCGGCAGCGTCGGCCTGGACGGCGAGTTCCTGCAGTTCATGGTCAATACCGACAAGGTCGCCGAGCCGGCCAGCCTGGAAAACCTGCTGGAGCGCCTGAACAACCAGGAGTTCGATCTGGTTGCGGTGGGCCGCGCCCTGCTGGTCGACCCGGATTGGGCACTGAAGGTGCGCGAAGGCCGTGAAGGCGACATCCTGCCGTTCAGCCGCGAGGCGCTGATGAGCCTGGTCTGACTCTTGTTTCCCTGGGAGGCGCCGCACAACGGCGCATTCCCTCCTCAAGCCCCGGAACATCGGGGCTTTTTTTCGTCCGCAAGATCAGTCGATCAAGCCTGTGTGCGTCCGGCCGGGAGTTCGATAATGGGTGCCAGGGCCGTGCGCAGGTGCTGCTCGAACAACGAGATTATCGCTGGCCAGCCTTGCCGAGCGGCATGCTGGCGGGCATTCAGGCGCACCCGGCGCAGGCTTTCCGGCTCCTCCAGCAGCCAGCTGGCCGCCTCGATAAAGCCCTGTTCGTCTTCGGCCACGGCCAGGACACCGTTATGGCCGTGGCGGATGTGCTGCGCGGCGGCGGCCTGATCGAAGGCCACCACGCCAAGACCTGAGGCCAGGGCCTCGAGGACCACATTGCCGAAAGTTTCCGAGAGACTGGGAAAGACGAACAGATCGCCCGAGGCATAGTGTGCGGCCAATGCTTCGCCGCGCTGCAGGCCGCAGAAAACGGCATCCGGCAATTGCTGCTGGAGCGCCGCGCGTTGCGGGCCGTCGCCGACCAGGATCAGCTTCAACTGGCGTTGCGGGTGGGCGCCTTGCAGGGCACGAAAACTCCTGGCCAGCAGGTCGAGGTTCTTCTCCGCGGCCAGGCGGCCGACGTGCAGCACGGCGATGTCCTCATCGGCCAACCCCCAGCTTCGGCGTAGCGCGCTGCAGCGTTTGGCGGGGTGGAACAGCTGGCCATCGACGCCGCGGGCGAGCAACTCCAGGCGCTCGAAACCGCGACGTTGCAGCTCGATCAGCTGGCTGGTGCTGGGTACCAGGGTCATCTGCGAGCGGTTGTGGAACCAGCGCAGGTAGTTGGTCAGCACGCGGGTCAGCAGGGCGATGCCGTAATGCCCGGTGTACTGCTGGAAGTTGGTGTGAAAACCGCTGATCACCGGAATCTGCAGGCGCCGTGCGGCGCGCAGGGCGGACAGCCCGAGCGGGCCTTCGGTGGCGATGTACAGCACATCCGGGCGCTGCCTTTTCCAGCGTCGCAGCAGCTTGTGCAGTGACGACTGGCCCCACTGCAAGCCGGGGTAGCCGGGCAGCGACCAGCCGCGGGTCAGCAGTAACTGGTCGTCGCTTTGGCGGCCGTCATCGCTGCTCTGTCGTGGGCGCACCAGTTGCAGGCGATGGCCGCGCTCGCGCAGGCCATCGACCAGGCGGCCGAGGGTATTGGCCACGCCGTTGATTTCCGGCGGGAAGGTTTCAGTGATCAGGGCGATAGAGAGCGTGAGTGTGTGCATGGCAGCAGTGTCGGCTGCCGCCATGTAGCAGATGTGACATTAACGTGGCGTTATCGTGACCGCCCGACCGCCACCTTCGCGTACCCAGAATAGCGTGGCCCCCGCCACCGCCGCCGGCATCATCAGGATGTTGACGAAGGGGATCAACAACACCGCGTAGGTGATGCCGCCGAACCCCAGCGATTGCCAGCGCTTCTCGCGCAGCCAGGCGAGCATGTCCGGCCAGCTCATCTTGTTGTTGTCCGCCGGGTAGTCGATGTACTGGATGGCCATCATCCACACGCCGAACAGCAACCACAGCGGCGCGGCGATCAGGTTGACCACCGGGATGAAGGTGAGGATCAGCAGGCCGATGGCGCGCGGCAGAAAGTACCCCAGCTTGCGCATTTCGCGGCCCAGGGTACGCGGCACCATGGCCAGCAGTTCGGCCCAGCTGAAGGGCGGCAGGGTGTCTTCGCCGCGCACCACCACTTCGACCTTCTCGGCGAGAAAGCCGTTGAAGGGTGCGGCGATGATATTGGCCAGCATGGTGAAGGTGAAGAACACCATCAGCAGCACCAGCACCACGAACAGCGGCCAGAGAATGTATTCGAGGAAGCTCAGCCAGCTCGGCAGGCTCGGCATGAAGGCATCGACCCAGCCGCTGAACTGCTGCACGGCAAAGCCGACCAGGGCGACGAAGAGAATCAGGTTGATCGCCAATGGCAGTAACACGAACAGCCGTAGTCCCGGGCTCAACACCAGTTTCAGCCCCTCGCTGAGGTATTGCGGGCCGGATAGTACGGGAGCAGGCATGGGGGTTCTCCGTGAGCTGAAAGTCGCGCCGACCTTACCGACTTTGTCCGGCAGGGGAAAGTCCGCCGCTGTCGGCCGAGACATCATAGGGATTCGCTATGCATGGAATTGGCAAAGGGTATTTCCTTGCTTGCCAGCACCTGCGTAGCCTGCGCATCAGTTCAACGACTGATCAGATTTTGCGGCTGGCTGCCCACCGCACTGTTGAGGTGCTTGGCTGGCCCCTTTTTTATTCGCCCGGCACAGCGCCCGGCAGGAGTCTCTTATGTCTGCAACACGCCATGCCCGGGTGATCATCCTGGGATCCGGCCCTGCCGGTTACAGCGCCGCCGTCTATGCCGCACGGGCCAACCTCAAGCCGCTGCTGATCACCGGCATGCAGGCCGGCGGCCAGTTGACCACCACCACCGAAGTCGACAACTGGCCGGGCGACGTCCATGGCCTGACCGGCCCGGCGTTGATGCAGCGCATGCAGGAGCACGCCGAGCGCTTCGAGACCGAGATCGTCTACGACCACATCAACGCGGTGGACCTGGCCGGCCAGTCGTTCACCCTGGTCGGCGACAGCGCCACCTACAGCTGCGATGCGCTGATCATCGCCACCGGCGCCAGCGCACGCTACCTCGGTCTGCCGAGCGAGGAGGCGTTCATGGGCAAGGGCGTCTCGGCGTGCGCCACCTGCGATGGGTTCTTCTACCGCAACCGTGACGTCGCAGTGGTCGGCGGCGGCAACACCGCGGTGGAAGAGGCGCTGTACCTGGCCAATATCGCCAGCAAGGTAACCCTGGTGCACCGTCGCGAGACCTTCCGTGCCGAGAAGATCCTGCAGGACAAGCTGCAGGCGCGGATCGCCGAAGGCAAGATCGTGCTCAAGCTCAACGCCGAGGTCGAGGAAGTGCTGGGTGACAACATGGGCGTGACCGGCGTGCGCCTGAAGAACAACGACGGCAGCAGCGCGGAGCTGAAGGTCGATGGCCTGTTCGTCGCAATCGGCCACACGCCCAACACCGCGCTGTTCGACGGCCAGTTGGCGCTGAAGGAGGGTTACCTGGTGGTCAGCGGCGGTCGTGACGGTAACGCCACCGCCACCAGTGTGCCCGGCGTGTTCGCCGCCGGTGACGTCGCCGACCATGTCTACCGCCAGGCGATCACCTCGGCCGGCGCCGGCTGCATGGCGGCGCTGGATGTGGAGCGTTTCCTCGACGGCCAGTAACACCCAGAAGCGTGATGATCGCGCCGACGCAGCGCGTCGGTGCGATCATGCGGGTAGTGCGGCTTCGGCGCGCAGCGACAACCCGCCAGCGTTGCGCCGTGCCGAGCAATCAATGGTGCACTGCCTCCGGCGAGTGACTCCGCTGAGTGCGGATTGCTCAAGGCAATAGATCGGTTTGCAGGCAGCCGCAGTCGGCGGGAATTTTTCAGGCCTTGCGCGTGAGCGGCTGCCGGTCGAAGCGCACGCCGGCGAGGCCGGTGCTCATAAGGGCGCGGATGTTGCCGTGGTCATTGCCTTCCGGGTTGGCCAGCACGCTGCGGTAGTGTTCGCCGAAGCAGCGCAGGGTTTCTTCCAGGCTCAGGCCTTCGAGCAGGGCCAGGCCGAGGGTCTTGCAGGAGCCTTCATTCTGTCCGGCGGGGTTTTCCACCGCGCCATTGCTGAAGGCGCTCGGCTGGTAGTCATAGTGTTCGGCGACGAAGGCCAGGGTCTCGGCAAAGGCGAACGCATCGTTATGCAGGCGGACCCTGAAATCGTGCAGGGCGCTCATGCATTGTTGCCTTTATCGCTGGCCTTTCTGAACGCAGCCTGCTGCTCGGCGCTGGCCTCTTGCTGGTATTTGCTTTTCCACTCGCTGTACGGCATGCCGTAGATTTCTGTGCGGGCCTGATCCGGGGTTACCGCAACGCCGATGTCGTCGGCCGCGGCCTTGTACCATTTGGACAGGCAATTACGGCAGAAACCGGTGAGGTTCATCATGTCGATGTTCTGCACATCGGGGCGGCTGCGCAGGTGTTGCAGCAGGCTGCGGAAGGCGGCTGCTTCGAGTTCCAGGCGTTCTTGATCGGTCATGGTGATGTTCTCAGGGGCGGGCAGGGCCTCTGTCGGACGCCGTGGGCGTCCGACAGAATTGCAGGCTAGGGTGGCGAGGATAATAAAAGCCCCGCCGCCTGGCGGCAATGCCTGGGCGGCTGGATGGTCGAACCGTTGCTGGCTTATCCGCCGTTCAGCGGTGGCTGGCCAGGGTGATCGATACCGACTCGGCAAAGCGCAGGGCGTGGGGCTTGTCCACTTCCACTTCGGCGTAGCGCACGGCGCTCTGCTCCATCACCAAGTCGAGGATTTCCTGGGTCAGGCGCTCGAGCAGGGCGAAGCGGTGGCCTTCGACGTGCTGGATGATTGCCTTGGTGATGGTGCGGTAGTTCAGCGCGTGATCGATATCGTTGTCGCGCACCGCCTCGTTGGCCGGGTAGAGGATGGTCAGGTTGATCAGCACATCCTGCTTGTTGTTGATCTCCTCCTCCTTGATCCCGATGAAGGTTCTCAGGCGTAGATCCTTGACCCGAATTCGCGCCATTCCAGGTTCCAGTCGTGGCATTGCTACTTGCTCCGTCCAATCAGTTGCAGGAATTCCTGACGGGTGTTGCTCGACTCGCGGAAGGCGCCGAGCATCACCGAGGTGCTCATGAGCGAGTTCTGCTTCTCGACGCCACGCATCATCATGCACATGTGCTTGGCTTCGATCACCACGGCGACCCCGGCGGCGTTGGTGACCTGTTGCACGGCTTCGGCGATCTGCCGGGTCAGGTTCTCCTGGATTTGCAGGCGCCGTGCGTACATGTCGACGATGCGCGCGACCTTCGACAGCCCCAGCACCCTGCCGGTGGGAATGTAGGCAACATGCGCCTTGCCGATAAAGGGCAGCAGGTGGTGTTCGCACAGGGAATAGAGCTCGACGTCCTTGATGATCACCATTTCGTCATTGTCGGAGGCGAACAGCGCGCCGTTGACCACCTCTTCCAGGCTTTTCTGATAGCCGTTGCACAGGTATTGCATGGCCTTGGCTGCGCGTTTCGGGGTGTCCAGCAGACCTTCGCGTTCAGGGTCTTCACCTACGCCAAGGAGGATCTCGCGGTAGTGATCAGGCAGTTGTCGGTTCATTCGATGCAGTCCTCGAGGCGCGCCTCATTGGAGATGGCGCCCGCCGTTTACGGTAAGGGTGGTGCCGGTGACGTAAGGGTTGTCCAGCAGGTAGCGCAAACTTTGGTAGATCACCTGGGGGCCGGGCTCGAAGCCCAATGCCGATTTCGCCAGGGTTTTTGCCCGGTAGAGCGCATCATCCTCGGGGTTGAACATGATCAGTGCCGGGGCGATCCCGTTGACCTTGATCTGCGGCGCGAGTTTCGCCGCGAACGAGAGCGTGAGGCTGTCCAGGCCGGCTTTGCTGGCGCAGTAAGCGGGGCGCTTGGCGCTACCTTTGCGCGCGACATCATCGCTGATATGAATGATGTCGGCCGGGGAGGAGCGCCGCAGCAGATCCGCACAATGCAGGTTGATCAGATAGGGTGCCAGCATGTGCACGTTGAACAATTGCTGGAATACCGTGGCCTCGTCGCCGGGTGTTTCGACCAGCCAGTCGGAGGCATTGTGGACGATGGCGCGCAGACTGTTGGTGTGGGTTTTCAACTCGGCGATAAAGGCGAGGATCCCGGCCTCACTGGCAAAGTCCGCCTGGATGGCCAGCGCTCCGCGCGCGCACAGGTGCTTGATGCCCTCGCGCTCGCGGCGGTAGGTGGCAATCAGTCGATGACCATCGTCAAGCAGGCGCTCGGCACAGTGCAGGCCGATGCGTTGACTGGCGCCAGTGATCAGAATGGGTGATGCGCTAGCGCTCATGATGGGCTCAGCTGATGGAGTAGTGGGTGCTGCGGCGTTACCTCCGGGCACCTCACCACCGAGTAAGGTGCTTCGCCGACTGAAGCAGTGACAAAGTTATACCAGCTATCAGATTTGTACAACCATGCGACCTGTATGGTTACTGGCGACTTGGCCGCTTTATACCTGTTCTGCTGGGCTGTATTGCTCCTGGGCAGATTTTCAGGGATCGGCAATCTTGGTTTTATCCTGTACAAGATGGTTTTACGTGTACAGATATCTGGGGTGGTTATGAGCCTGTGGCAATTGCGTATTGCACTGCTGTGGCGCCAGGTCGAGCGGGTCGAAGTGGTGGCCGTGCGTTGCAGCGGTTATGCCGTGCAGGTGATTGCGCTGGATGGCGGCGTACAGGCTTTATTGCCGGTCGCAGGTGTCCGCCTCTGGCCTTCGTTGCCTGCGCTCAAGGTGCGTCTGCGCTGCTGTGGTGTGCGACGAATGGTGCTGGTGCAGCGCCACAGTCATGACGAGATCATCGGCCGTCCTGCTCTGCAAGTAGCCGATAGCGGCTTGCTCATGCCGCTATAGGCGTGCGTCGGAGCTGGGGTCCGGGCGCTGGTCGGCGTTGCATTGCCCTTGCTGGCAGCGCTTGCCTGCCGCTGGATGAGGCAGCCAGGCCAGGTGTGGGCGTAACCGGCAGAACAGCCAGTAACCCAGTTCGAACAAGGGCCGTAGCGCCCGCCAGGTCAGGGGTGTCGCCCAGCGGCCAAGGCCCGCCGCGCGCCAGCTCCAGAGCGTGGCATCGAGGCCGGTCAGCCATTGGCCATCGGCGAAGCGGGCGTGCAGCCTGTTGCTCAGCGTGGTGCGATCAATCCCGACGCTGTCGGCCTGGAAGTCTGCGCGGCTGATATCGATCAGCAGCAAGCGATGCTCATCGGCATGCCGGCTCAGCAACTGAATTTCCCGCGCGCACAGCGGGCAGTCGCCATCGTAGTACAGGCTCAGCGGCCAGTGCGGGCGATTGTACATAATGTCGTCCAATGTATAGGTTCTGTATAATGTAGGCGGATGTCAGCTGAGTTACAATGCCGGCAACATTTCTGTGGTGATGCCTCTCCCATGTCCGATCTCGTTGGTGCCTTGTCCCTCGATTCGAGTGCCCTCAAGCAGGAAGAGCTGTTTCCTATCCGTGAGGTGTCGCGGTTGACCGGGGTCAATCCGGTGACCTTGCGGGCCTGGGAGCGACGTTACGGGTTGATCCAGCCGACGCGTACCGACAGCGGGCATCGTCTCTACTCGCAGGCGGACATCGAGTCGGTGCGCAGCATCCTGGCGTGGATCGAGCGCGGCGTGTCGGTGAGCAAGGTCGGCAAGATTCTGGCGAAAAACATCTCGACCCGGTCGGCCAGCACGCCGGTGTATGAAGAGGTGACCTCCGGCGAGTGGGCGGAATGGCAAGCTCAACTGCGCCGCGCGATCAGCGCCTTCGACGACGTCAGGCTCGATCGCTTGTACGGCCAGGTGTTTTCCAGCTATCCGCTGCCGGTGGTGTTCCAGGACATTCTGATGCCGCTCTGGCAGGAATTGCTGCTGCGTCAGGACGAGTTTGGTCAGGCCAGCGAGTGGTTGTTCCTCGATACCTTTCTGCGCGCGCGCACCCTGCAGCGCCTGCAGATCTTCCGCACCCAGGTCGAGGAACGGGTCTTGCTGGCGGCCTTGCCGGGTCACTGTCGTGAGTTGGAATTGCTGGTCACCGGCCTGCTGTTGAGCAGTACGGAGGTTTCGGTCAGCGTGCTGGGCGTGGGCCAGCCGCTGGAAGAGCTGGCTCTGGTCTGCGAACGCATGCAGCCGCAGGCGTTGGTGCTGTTCACCAACCTGCCACCGAGTGATGACTTGCCCCGCGTGCTGGCGCGCCTGGCGCTGGGGCTGGATTGTCCGCTGGTGCTGGCGGGAGATGGCGCCGAACTCGCCGAAGACAGCCTGAGCGGCTCGCCGATCGCCTGCCTGGGCAACGAGGGTCGCCTGATGCAGCGCCGTTTGCAGCAGTTCCTCGCCGGGCATCTGGATACCTGACAACCACTTCAGGTCCCGCATTCCGGCATAGGCTGGCTGGGGCTGTGCCGAAGGTAACCTTTGCCGCCAAAGGTCGCCTATGGGCTCAGCCCGCGCGGCGCGACCTGCGCGGCCCGACCCCTACACGCTTGAGCCGCGCTTCAGCACAAACGGCTGACCTGCCGGTGAGCATGCTGGGCAAGGGGAGGGCCTGCTAGCTCCGGTTGACCTCGGGGTGGAGGGCGCGGTGCTGCTGGAAAATGAACTGCTGCAAGCGCTCGCTGCCGCGTTTGTCGAGCGGGTCGAGTTGATAGGCCAGGAGCCCGTCAGAGGTTTTACGAACCAGGCTGCCTTCAACGGTAATCGGCTTCTGTCCGGCGAGCGGCAGAATCAGTTTGAAGTGCTCGGGCGTGGCACGTTTGCTGCGGAGTTCGATCAGTAGCCCGTTGAGCGACAGTTCGTGTACCCACAGGTCGCTGGGTTTGGCATTGCGCTGTCGCAACGCAACCGGTGGGTCCAGCGGCAGGCGCCAGGCGCGGTTGGAGGGGCCGTCTTCGAAAATCTGCGGAGTGCCAAGCTCAAGATGCTGAACCTGTTGTGCGTCCTCGACCAGGTGCGCGGTAAACGTCAGGCGCTGATTGGCGACGTGTGCCTCAATGGTCAGTTGTTCGTTGGCTGCACAGTAGGCGAGCAACTCTTTGAGCTGAGCGCCAGCATCGACCAGCAAGTCAGGTGCGGGCCTGCGTTTGCTTGACCCAGGCTTGCTATGCAGGTGCTGGATAAAGTCCAGCTCCTCCTGGGTGATTAACGGCTGGTCATGCATGCTCGAACCCTGCTTTAGAGTATTGCCTCCGCTATGACAATATAGCTCGCCATTGGTTGATGCATTTGGTCAGTTTTTCAACTGGGCCAGTTGTGCACGCAAGGTCGCCAGTTCGGCTTCCAGTTCCTTGACCCGTTCCTGGGCTTGCACTTGCTCGGTGACATTCTTCTGGATGCCGATGTAGTAGGTCAGCTGATCAGCTTCGTTGAATACCGGGGTGATCGACAGTTCGTTCCAGAATGGACTGCCGTCCTTGCGGTAGTTGCGAATGATCTGCCGGCAGGGGCGGTGGGCGTTCACCGCCTCGCGAATGGCGGCCAGACCCGGCTGGTTGCGGTCGCTGGCCTGCAGGAAGCGGCAATCCTGATAGAGGATTTCATCGCTGGTATAACCGGTGAGTTCTTCAAAGGCGCGGTTGGCGTAGATGAGGATGTTGTCATCGCCCTCTTGCTCGGCAACCACAATGCCGTCGTTCGAAGCGTCGATCACCAGTTGCAGCAGTTTGGCGTTGATCATGAGGCGATTCCTGGGCTCTGTCTGCTGCATTCTAAAACATCCGGACGCGCTGTCTACTTGCGGCATAATGCCCGCCGTTTCAGACTGTGTTCTGCATGTTTCGGAGTTGTTTATGAAAATCGCCATCCTTTCCGGTTCGGTCTATGGCACCGCCGAGGAAGTCGCCCGGCATGCCGAGCAGCTGTTGAAAAATGCCGGTTTCGACGCCTGGCACAATCCGCGCGCCAGTTTGGCCGATGTCCAGGCGTTTGCCCCCGACGCCTTTCTGGCGGTGACCTCGACCACCGGCATGGGCGAGCTGCCGGATAACCTGCAGCCTCTGTATTTCGCCATTCGCGATCATCTGCCGGCGTGGAGTGGCCTGCCCGGCGGGGTGATTGGCCTGGGTGATTCCAGCTACGGCGACACCTTCTGCGGTGGCGGCGAGCTGGTTCGCGAGTTGTACGCCGAGCTGGGTATTCGCGAGGTGCTGCCGATGTTGCGTCTGGACAGCAGTGAGAGCGTCACGCCGGAAAGCGACGCCGAGCCCTGGCTGGCCGAGTTCATGGCGGCGCTGCAGGCCTGATCCCGTCCGCGCGCATGCGTTGATCGGCGCGGTGCAAAGCTGGCGGGTTGTCGCTGCGCGCCGAAGCCGCCCTACGATGTGAACTTCCCCGGTCGCGCGGCAAGTAGACAAGGCCTGCACGGTCACTAAGCTGGCTGCCAGGGCAACTCACGGCAGCGGCATCCCTCGCTAGACTCCTTGGCACTGATAACAACAAGTGCCGAGGTGTATGCCATGACCGCTGCTCCAGTTCTGCCGACTCCCAACCTCAAGGACCAGGTGTCCGCCGCCGAATGGCAGACCCGCGTCGATCTGGCAGCCTGCTACCGGCTGATTGCCCTGTATGGCTGGGATGACCTGATCTTCACCCACATCTCGGCCAAGGTGCCGGGCACTGACGAGTTCCTGATCAACCCCTACGGCTTGATGTTTCACGAGATCAGCGCCTCCAGCCTGGTGAAGATCGACCTGGCCGGCAACAAGCTGATGGACAGCCCCTTCGAGATCAATCCGGCCGGCTACACCATCCACAGCGCGGTGCACGAGGTGCGCCACGACGTGGCCTGCGTGCTGCACATCCACACGGCCGCCGGGATCGGCGTTTCGGCGCAGAAGCAAGGCCTGCTGCCGCTGTCGCAGCAGTCGCTGTTCGTCCTCTCCAGCCTGGCCTATCACGGCTACGAGGGGGTGGCGCTGAACCACGATGAGAAGGCCCGTCTGCAGGCCGATCTGGGCGACAAGAACTTCATGATCCTGCCCAATCACGGCCTGCTCACCGCCGCCGGCAGCATCGCCGATGCCTTCCTGATGATGTTCATCCTGCAGCGTGCCTGCGAGATTCAGGTGATGGCGCAGAGTGGCGGCAGCGAGTTGATCCAGATCCCGCAGCAGATTCTCGACGGTGCCAAGGCGATGCTCGCCGGGGTGATGAAGAACCCCACGGGCATGGGCGGCGCGCTGCCCTGGCCGGCGCTGCTGCGCAAGCTCGATGCGCAGATGCCGGGTTACGCCGAGTGACGGGGCTGCCAGGCATTGCCCTGGCGGACTGGCGCGACCAGGGTCGGGACTTCAGGTTCCGCGGCCATGCCATGCGCTACTGGACGGCGGGCGCGGCAAGCGCCGAGCCGCTGCTGCTGATCCATGGCTTTCCCACCGCCAGTTGGGATTGGCATTACCTGTGGACGCCGCTGAGCCAGAAATACCGGCTGATCGCCTGCGACATGCTCGGCTTCGGCGATTCGGCCAAGCCGCGCGGGCATGCCTACAGCCTGCTCGAGCAGGCCGACCTGCAGCAGGCGCTGCTGGCGCACCTGGGTATTGAGGAACCGGTGCATGTGCTGGCGCATGACTATGGCGACAGCGTCGCCCAGGAATTGCTTGCAAGGCATCATGAGGGCCGCCTGCAGCTGGCCAGTTGCGTGTTTCTCAATGGCGGCCTGTTCCCCGAGACCCATCACCCGGTGCTGGTGCAGAAACTCCTGCTCAGTCCCATCGGGGCGTTGATCGGTAGGCTGTTCAGCCGGCAGAAACTGGCGGCCAGTTTTGCCAAGGTGTTCGGTCCGCAGACCCAGCCCAGTGCCAGGGAGCTGGATGACTTCTGGAGCCTGATCAGCCACAACGATGGGCCAGGGGTGATGCACCGGCTGATTCGCTACATGCCCGAACGCCGGGTGCAGCGTGAGCGCTGGGTCAAGGCCATGCAGCGTGGCGGGGTGCCGCTGCGACTGATCGACGGCGCGCTCGACCCGATCTCCGGGGCGCACATGCTGGCACGTTACCGCGAACTGATTCCCGCGCCCGACACTGTGTCGCTCGAGAGCATCGGCCATTACCCGCAAACCGAAGCACCGGCCTTGGTCTTGCAGCATTATCTGGCCTTCCGCCAGGCGTTGGAGTCCAGGAATGAACAGGCGACAGCTGGTTAAATTCGCGGCATTGACTGGCGTGGCGGGTATCGGGGCAGGCTACTGGGCCTTGCCGGCCGGCGAAGTGCCAGGGCCGCTCAGCCTGCCAGGTGCGCAGCAGCTGTTGATCGGCCTGCGGGATAAGCCGTTGCTCAGCCTCAAGGGCTGGAGCCCGGCCGAGGTGTTCAACCACTGCGCGCAAAGCATCGAGTATTCCCTCGGCGGATACCCGACAATCAAGCCCGCCTGGTTCCGCCATAGCGTCGGGCCGCTGGCGTTCGGTGCGTTCGCCGCCCGCGGGGCCATGCGTCATCCGCTGGATGAGGCCATTCCTGGCGCGGCGCCGCTGAGCGCGCCGGCCACCCAGGCGCTGGCGCTAGAGCGGTTGCTGCAGGCGTTCGCCGACTTCGCCAGCCATCAGGGCGAGTTGCAGCCGCACTTCGCCTATGGCGCTCTGAGCCATGCCGACTATGCCCAGGCCCATGTGCTGCATCTGTATAACCACCTGAGCCTGATCCGCCTGGCTTAATCATCCCGCAGCCTTATCGAGCACCATTCAGCGGTGGGCGTCTTTATTGTGACCGGTGCACAGCTGCTGGACACTTCAGCCATTGCCAACCTGCCAAGGAGCTCACCGCATGAGCGAAGCCATTAGTTTCCAAGACCAAGTCGTGATCGTCACCGGTGCCGGTGGTGGCCTGGGTCGCGCCCATGCCCTGCTGTTTGCCAAACATGGTGCCAAGGTAGTGGTCAACGATCTCGGTGGTAGCACCCATGGCGAAGGCGCCAACGCCTCGGCCGCCGCCAAGGTGGTGGAGGAGATCCGCGCCGCCGGTGGTACCGCGGTGGCCAACCATGACTCGGTGACCGACGGCGAGAAGATCGTGCAGCACGCCCTGGACGCCTTTGGCCGTATCGATGTGGTGGTCAACAACGCCGGCATCCTGCGCGACAAGACCTTCCACAAGATGGACGACGCCGACTGGGATCTGGTCTACAAGGTCCACGTCGAAGGGGCCTACAAGGTGACCCGCGCCGCCTGGCCGCACATGCGCGAGCAGGGCTATGGGCGCATCATCTTCACCGCCTCCACGTCCGGCATCTACGGCAACTTCGGCCAGTCCAACTACGGCATGGCCAAGCTCGGCCTCTACGGCCTGACCCGCACCCTGGCCATCGAGGGGCGCAAGAACAACATCCTGGTCAACGCCATCGCCCCTACCGGCGGCACGCGCATGACCGAAGGGCTGATCCCGCCGCAGATATTCGAGCAGCTCAAGCCCGAACTGGTCAGCCCGCTGGTGGTTTACCTGGCCAGCCAGGCCTGCGAAGAAACCTCGGGCCTGTTCGAGGTCGGTGGCGGCTGGATCGGCAAGACCCGCTGGGAGCGCAGCCTGGGCGCCGGTTTCGACCCGCGTGTCGGCTTCAGCCCGGAAGACGTGGCCGATCATTGGCAGCAGATCTGCGACTTCGACGGCGCGGCGCACCCGGCCGATAACATCGAGGCCTTGCAGGAGATGATGAAGCACCTGCAGCAATACACCTCCTGATCGCGCCAGTCTGGCGGGGGATTCGGCCAACGGGCTGATTTTCCTGACGCAGCGCTTTAAGGTGAAGGCCGGCTAAATGCCGGCCTTTGCCGTTTCAGGACGCGCCAGCGGCACGGCTCCTGAACCCGCGTGGCCTGCCCGCGAAAGATGCGCAGGGCCAAGCGCATTGCCGGCAGGGGACCGAGGCGTCGCCCGGCGCCTGGGGTTTGTCTTGATGACGGAGATTTGTTCATGAGCGTTATCGTTGAGAACAACGGCCCGGTCACCACTCTGATCATCGACCGTGTGCCGGTACGCAACGCCGTCGACCGGCCGACCGCCGAGGCCCTGGCTGCCGCCTTGCGCGCGTTCGAGGCGGACCCGCAGGCGCGGGTCGCCGTGCTCGCCGGTGCCGGCGGGACCTTCTGCGCCGGTGCCGACCTGGGCGCGGTGGCCGCAGGCGGTGAACGGGCCAATCGCCTGGAACCTGAGGGCGACGGCCCCATGGGGCCGAGCCGCATGCAACTGAGTAAACCGCTGATCGCCGCCATCGAGGGCCATGCGGTGGCCGGCGGCCTGGAGCTGGCGCTGCTCGCCGACCTGCGGGTGATGGCCGCTGATGCCGTGCTCGGGGTGTTCTGCCGGCGTTTCGGCGTGCCGCTGATCGACGGCGGCACCGTGCGTCTGCCGCGGATCATCGGTCAGGGTCGCGCGCTGGACCTGATCCTCACCGGCCGTGCGGTATTGGCCGAGGAAGCGCTGGCCATCGGCCTGGTCAATCGGGTGGTGACGGCCGGCACGGCACTGGCCGCCGCCCAGCAGCTGGCCCTGCAGCTCGCCGACTTCCCGCAGCATTGCCTGCTGGCCGACCGGGCCAGCGCCTATGCGCAGTGGAACCTGCCTTTCGATGAAGCCCTTGCCAACGAATTCAGCGGCGGCCTGGCGGTGCTCGAAAGTGGCGAAACCCTGGCCGGCGCGCAGCGTTTCAAGGCGGGGCAGGGGCGTCACGGCGCGTTCTGATGCCTGCGGGTCAAGGGCTTCAGCGTAGCCGTGGACGCGGCCGGGCGGCGCTGCGCTTTGGCCGCGAAGGGCTTACTCAACCCTTGCCGGAAATTCCGTACTTGCGCAGGCGCATGGCGATAGCGCTGTGCGAGGTGTGCAGGCGCGCGGCCAGTTGCCGGCTGGAGGGGTGGCTGAGGTAGAGCTTTTCCAGCAGGGCCTTCTCGAAACCGGCCACGGCGGCTTCCAGGCTGACGACCTCGCCTTCGGGCAGTTGCGGCGCTACGGCGGTGCTGGCGATGTCCAGGTCATCGATCTGCACCAGATTGCTTTCGCAGATGGCGGCGGCGCGGAAGATCACGTTCTGCAGCTGGCGCACGTTGCCCGGCCAGCGGTTGCCGAGCAGTGCCGGGTAGGTGTCCGGGGCCAGGCGGCAGGGCAGGCGTTGAATCTGCTTGCAGGCATGCTGCATGAAATGCCGGGCCAGCAGCAGGATGTCCTGGCCGCGCTCGCGCAGGGGTGGCACTTCCAGGTTGAGCACGTTGAGGCGGTAGAACAGGTCTTCGCGGAAGGCGCCTTCGCCGACCATCTGTTCCAGGTCGCGGTGGGTGGCGCTGAGGATGCGCACGTTGACCTTGACCTCGCGCTCGCCACCGACCCGACGGAAGGTGCCGTCACTGAGGAAGCGCAGCAGCTTGGCCTGCAGGTAGGGTGACATCTCGCCGATTTCATCGAGAAACACCGTGCCCTGGTTGGCCAGCTCCAGCAGCCCCGGCTTGCCGCCGCGCTGTGCCCCGGTAAAGGCCCCGGGGGCATAGCCGAACAGCTCGCTCTCGGCGAGGTTCTCCGGCAGCGCCGCGCAGTTCAGCGCCAGGAAAGGCGCCGTGTTGCGCGCGCTGATGGCGTGGCAGCCACGCGCCACCAGCTCCTTGCCGGTGCCGGTTTCGCCCTGGATCAACAGCGGCGCATCGAGGCTGGCGACGCGCAGGGCGCGGGTCTTCAAGGTGCGGATCGGCTGCGATTCGCCGAGCAGCGAATCGAAGCCCTCGACATGGTCGTGGTGCAGGGCCGCCAGCCGCGCACCGATGCGGCTTGGCTCATACAGGGTGAGCAAGGCGCCAGCGAGCCGGCGCTGCCCGCTGTCGACCGCTTCGCTGATCGGCGTGGCGTCCAGCAGCAGCGCCTGACCATTGAGGGTCACTTCGCGCAGCGGCAGGCGGAACTGCTGCTCCAGCAGGGCATGGGGCAAGGCCGGATCGGCGAACAGTTCACCGAGCGACAGGCCTTCCACGTCACGCTCGCAGAGGGCGATCAGCGCCGGGTTGGCCAGCAGCACGCGGCCGGCGCCATCCACCGCCAGCACCGGGTCGGTCATCGCCGCGAGCAGGGCGTCGAGCTGCAGGTGCCGGCGCTGTCCGGGGAGGATGTCGACGATGGTCACCGCCTGCACGCCACGCACCTTGAACAGCGCTTCGCGCAACTCGTCGAGCACCGCGGGGCTCAGGGTCGGCGCGTCGATATAGACATTGGGCGGGACCATCTCCACCGCATCCAGATTGAGATTGCGCCCACCGAGCAGCGCCAGGACTTCCTGGGTGATACCAACGCGGTCGATGAAGCTGACGTGGATGCGCATACGGGCGAGGAACCGACTCGATTACAAGGGCAGCAGTATGCCCGGTCTGAATGGCTTAGTTAACCGAGCGCAGGTTTTCACCCTTGCGCGTGGCAGCAGAGCCCCAGGCGCGGTGCTGGAGCAATCGTTAACCTGAGCGTCATAACCCGGCCGCAGTAGGCGAGAGTTTTTTCACCCGCTTCCGCCTTTGAAGGCTCATCCCGGCGAGGGTTAGCGGCTCAGCCGCAATTGATCCGCTGGATCGCTTCGGCCTCGTCGATCTCGATATTCAGGCGCTGCGAGTTGTACTCCAGGGTCACCGCATCGCCGGGGGCGAGTACACGAACGCTGCGTGCGCCGGCGTGTTGGCGCGCCTGTTCAACCTGTTCGGCGGTTGCGGTCTTGCCCAGCATGCCTTGCACCAAGTCGGCGTTACAGGCGCCGTTGGGGTTGGCGGGTGGTGCCGGTGCCTTGCTGCCGTCTACCGAGCTGCAACCGGCCAGCATGGCGAGCAGGGCCAGGGTGCAGGGAAGTCGTTTGCGATACATGCTGTGGTCCTTGGGTCGGGCGCCAGGCGGCGCACTGAATGGATAGCGGTTGATCCGCATGCCCATAGGGGGCCTGTGTTCCTCTGCCCAGGGATCAGGGCGGCTTATGGGTGTTTGCGATAGGTCAGCAGCACGATACCGCCGATGACTATCACTCCGCCAACCATCTGGGTCTGGCTCAGCACTTGGCCGAGGATCACCCAGCCCAGCAGCAGGGTCGCCACCGGCTCGATATTCATCACCGGGGCGTTGCGCATCATGTCCAGTCGCGGCATGCAGACGAACAACAGGGTAAACCCCACACCGTAGAGCAGTGCCAGCACGCCCAGAGCGATCCAGCCGGTCTGCGCCGCCGGCGGCGTCACACCGCCCGGCAGCAGGTCGCTGGCGCCGGCCACTAGCGCACTGCTGAAGACGATCAGCATAGTCAACATGCTGCGCAGCGAGCCGCGCAACGCCGACAGCTTGTGCTCGGTGAGCCACAGCGCACTGGCGAAGGCGCAGGCGGCGCAGAAGGCCAGGCCGATGCCCAGCAGCCACTCGGCGCTGACCCCTTCACGGGCACTCAGGCGCGTCGGCACGTCGAGGGCGAACAGCAGGCCGAACAGGATCAGGCCCATCAGCCAGGCCGTGCGCCGGGTCGGTGGCGGGCCGCCGAGCGCCCAGCCGAGCAGGGCCAGGATAATCGGAAAGGTATTGGCCGCGAGCAGGGCCAGGGCCACCGGAATCCGCGCCACCGCCGAATACAGGCAGAGACTCTGGGTGGCGATCAACAGGCCCATCAGCAGTTGCCAGCGCCAGGCTCCGGCTGGCAGGCGCAGCGGTTGTCGTTGCCAGGCGACGAGGGCGCTGAGCACCACCAGGGTCACCCCGGAACGGCAGAGAATCGCCAGCAGCACGCCAGCACCATCGTCGAAGGCGATGCGCGCGGCGATATGGTTGCCGGCAAAGGTACAGGCGAGCAAGGCCAGTAGCAGTACGGCGAGGTGGCGGGGAAACGGCGTAGTGGGGGACATGAACGCGCGGGCACTTCCGGGGCAGATTCGCCGCGAAACTCCGCGGCCTGGACAGGGTACAGCAGCCGCCGAGCAGCCGGTCGGTGTTGTTGCCGGGGTCTTTGCTCCAGTGCGCTAGCGCCACCCCAGAACCATTATCGACGACATGGAGCGACGGATGGTGGCGTGCGGGATGCGCAGCGTCAATGGCGCTCATCTAGGCTTCAGCCTGTCCATCACCGCTTGGTTCGGGGGAGCCGATATCCCAGGAGACACGCACATGCACAGGATGACTCGCACACTCGCCCTGCCGGCGGCCCTGTTGGTCTTGGCCTGCAGTTTCGCCAGTCAGGCCGAGCAAGCCGACATGACCTTCTTCGTCACCAGCGAGGGATCGGGCCAGGGCGCCAATTTCGGCGGCCTGGCGGGTGCCGACGCGCACTGCCTGAAACTGGCCGGGCTCGCCGGGGCCGGCCAGCACACCTGGCACGCCTACCTCAGCACCAGCGCCAGCGACGGAGCGGCGGCGGTCAACGCACGTGATCGCATCGGCAAGGGACCCTGGCAAAACGCCGAGGGGGTGGTCATCGCCAAGGATGTCGCGCAACTGCATGGTGACAACCATCTGGCCAAGGACACCGCCCTGGACGAGCACGGCGCGATGATCAAGGGCCGTGGTGACACGCCGAACAGGCACGACATCCTCACCGGCTCCCAGGCCGATGGCACGGCGTTCGCCGCCGACCAGGACCACACCTGCGGCAACTGGACCAGCAGCAGTGAGGGCTCTGCCCAGGTCGGCCACCATGACCGCATGGGCTTGCGCGACGATGCGCCGTCGCGCTCATGGAATTCCTCGCACCCAACGCGGGGCTGTAGCGACGAAGGTCTGAGGAGTACCGGCGGAGCGGGGCTGCTGTACTGCTTTGCCGTGGACTGAGGCGGATGCCTGCGGGCCGGCACCAGGGCGCTGGCCGTCCTGGCTGGGGCGGGCCGCGCATTCTAGAGCCGCCGTGGCTGTGCTGCGCTCGAATCGCCCCGGGCCCTGCGCTCAAGCGGACCCGCCGCGCTGCTATTCGAGTCAGGCGGCGATGCTGGCCATTCGGATTTAGCGCGCTGAGCGACTGCTACGCGCACCGGACCAGGCGCTGATTTCAGAGCCAGCTCATGGCCACTGGCAGCAGGACCGCCGTGAGCACACCGAGCAGACTCATCGCCAAGGCCGCAAACGCACCGGATTCCTCGCCTTCCTCCAGTGCCCGAGCCGTACCAATGGCGTGAGCGTTGATCCCATAGCTCAGCCCGCGGGCAGCCGGGTGGTCGACCCTGGCCCAGCGCAACAGCAGCGGTCCCAGAGCCGTGCCGATCACGCCCGTGAGCATCACCAATACCGCGGCCAGGGGCACGATGCCGTGCAGTTGTTCGGTCACCAGCATGGCGATGGGCATGGTCACCGACTTGGTCGACAGGGTCATCAGCACCGGCACGCGCGCGCCGAGGCCATGGGCGATCAGCAAGGTCAGCAGCACTGTTAGCGCCCCGCCAAGCAGGACCGTCAGCAGGATCGGCAAGAGCAGCAGGCGAATGCGTTGCAGGTTGTGGTACAGCGGCACCGCCAAGGCCACAGTCGCCGGGCCGAGCAGCAAGGCGATGGGCGCGGCGCCCTGGCGGTAGGTGGCGTAATCCAGGCCTGTGGCGAACAACGCCGCCACCACCAGCAACATGGCGATCATCACCGGTTGCAGCAGCAACCAGCCGCTGCGCCGATACAGCCAGAGCGCGAACTGGAAGGCCACCAGGGTCAAACCCAAGGCAAACAACGGATGGCTGACCAGGGCGCGCCACCCCATCTGTAGTTCCAGCAGACTGATCAAGGTTCTGCCGCCTTGCGCTCAATGCGCCGGGTCAGGTGCTGCATCAGCCAGCCGCAAAAGGGAATGCTCACCAGCAACGACAGCACCAGGGCCGCAGCGATCGCCAGGGCGTCTTCGCGCCAGGCATCGCCCGCCAGCATGATGCCGGCGGCCGGAACCACCAGCAGCAGCGGCAGGTAGTTGAGCAAGCCACTGGCCGCCTGGTTCAGCGGTTCATCCACCGTGCCGCGCACGAGCAAGTAGCCGAACAACAGCAGCATGCCGATCACGGCACCCGGCAGCATGGGCAGGCACAAGGCGCTCAGCAGGTTGCCGGCCAACTGCAACGCCAGCAGCCAGGTCAGTCCTTTAAGCATCAAAGGGCCTCACCCGCACTGCGACGACGGAACAGCGGCCGCGGCTCGATGGCCGAGCGGCCGTAGAGCACGCTCATGCCCGCCAGGCCCTTGAGCGCGTCCTCGGCGGACCTGTCCTCGCGCACGGCAAAGGCATCGAAACCGCACTGGCGCATATGGCTGAGCTGGTCGCGCAGCACATCGCCGACCGCGCGTAGCTCGCCGCTCCAGCCCAGGCGCGTGCGCAGCAGGTAGGCCTGGCTGTAACCACGGCCATCACGAAAGCTGGGGAATTCGATGGCGATCAGCGGCAGGATGGGTAGGAAGGCGTGAATCGCTTCGACCTCATCCTCCGGGGCCAGGCAGATGCCGTCCAGGCTGAAGCGCTCGCCCGTGAGCGTTGCCTCATCCTGGCGCTGCAGCCAGGCCGCCAACGGCAGGATCAAGGGGCCGGCGGGGCGGGGCTGGGTCGGCTCGCGCAACCACTGCCAGGGATCATCATTCACCAGGCCGGCCTGGCCAGCGCTCAGACGAATCAGGTTGTTCATGCCGGCACCTGCGCCTGGCGATACACCTGCTGCTTGAACGGTTCGAGGCCGATGCGCTGCACGGTATCGACGAAGCGTTCGTCGGCCTCGCGGTAGTCGCGGTAGGTCTTGACCAGGCCGTCGATCACCTCGGGGATTTGCGCCGCACTGAACGCCGGGCCGATTACCTTGCCCAGGGCGCTGGCCTTGCCCTGGGAGCCGCCGATGGTCACCTGGTACCACTCGCTGCCGTTCTTATCCACGCCGAGGATGCCGATATTGCCGATATGGTGGTGGCCGCAGGCATTCATGCAGCCGGAGATGTTCAGGCTGAGTTCGCCCAGATCGTGCAGGGCGTCGAGGTCGGCGAAGCGCTGCTGGATCGACTGGGCAATCGGGATCGACTTGGCATTGGCCAGGGCGCAGTAGTCGCCGCCGGGGCAGGCGATGATGTCGGTCAGCAGGCCGATATTGGCGGTGCCCAGACCATGGCTCAGGGCGTGCCGGTAGAGGGCATGCAGATCGGCTTTGCGCACATCCGGCAGCACCACATTCTGTTCGTGGGCGATGCGGATTTCGCCGAAGCCATAGTCGTCAGCCAGGTCGGCGATGGCGTGCATCTGCGTCGAGGTCACGTCCCCGGGTGGCGAACTGGCCCCGGGCTTGCTCGACAGCACCACCGAGGCATAGCCCGCCACCTTGTGCGGGCGCACGTTGCGCGACGCCCAGCGGGCGAAGGCGGCGTCGCGCGCCAGGGCGCTGCCGTAGTCGAGGTCGGCCTCATCCAGGCTGGCGTAAGCCGGGGCGTCGAAGGCCGCCGCGACCCGCTGGTACTCCGCCTCGGTCAACTCCGCCGGGCCGTCCTTGATGTGCTGCCACTCGGCCTCGACCTCCCTGGCGAAGGCGTCGATACCCAGGGCCTTGACCAGGATCTTGATCCGCGCCTTGTACTTGTTGTCGCGCCGGCCGTGGCGGTTGTAGACCCGCAACACCGCCTCGACATAGGACAGCAGGTGCTGCCACGGCAGGCCCGCGCGGATCTGCTGGCTGAGGATCGGGGTGCGGCCCAGGCCACCGCCGACCATCACCCGCAGCAACAGTTCGCCGGCCGGGTCGCGATACAGGTACAGGCCGATGTCGTGCATCATCACCGCCGCGCGGTCTTCTTGGGCCGCGCACAGGGCGATCTTGAACTTGCGCGGCAGGTAGAGAAATTCCGGGTTGACCGTCGACCACTGACGGAGGATTTCCGCCAACGGCCGCGGGTCGAGCAGCTCGTCCGCGGCGACCCCGGCGAAGGCCTCGGTGGTGATGTTGCGCACGCAGTTGCCGGAGGTCTGGATGGCGTGCATCTCGACCTCGGCCAGGCGATCGAGGATGTCGCCGACCTGCTCCAGTTCGATCCAGTTGAACTGGATGTTCTGCCGGGTGGTGAAGTGGCCATAATCGCGGTCGTAGTCCTTGGCGATTCCCGCCAGGGTGCGCAACTGTCGCGCCGACAGGGTGCCGTAGGGAATCGCCACGCGCAGCATGTAGGCATGCTTTTGCAGATACAGGCCGTTCTGCAGGCGCAACGGCAGAAACTCCTCCTCGCTCAACTCGCCGCTGAGGCGCCGCGCGATCTGGTCGCGAAACTGCGCCACGCGCTCGCGCACCAGGGCGCGGTCGTAGTCGTCGTATTGGTACATGGGCCACCTCGTCAGAACTGATCGCCGGCCGCGCGCTGCCTGCAGCGGGCCGACCCTGTGCCTGCAACTATGGCGGCCAGGCGCGCGGCAAAACAGCCTCAGGTAAACCTGAAAAAACCGGATCAGATAGGCCGAAAAGGCGTAATCACGCGACTTCAGCAGGATGTTTGCCAGAGGGAGCAGGGCTGGCAGCTGCGACAATCTGTCCAGCTGATCCGCTTTTTATTGGAAAATCTGAGTCTGTTATCGATACATGCCGAGGCCGATGATGCGTTGCACCTGATTGCAGCCAGACGAGGCTCAGCCCATGAGCGAACGCATCCCCGCCACGGTCATCGACACGATCGACCCGCGCCGCCCCATCCAGTTGACCCCGGCCAAAGCCGGCGGGCCTATCCATACCCGCAGCTTCACCGGTCTGTTTCGCAATCTGCGGTTGTTCGGCGCGGGATCGCTGATGCTGCTGTTCTTCGGCACCGCCTGGTTGAACTGGGGCGAGCGCCAGGCGGTGTTGTGGGACCTGGGCAACGGCCAGTTCCATATCTTCGGCGCGACCTTCTGGCCGCAGGATTTCGTCCTGCTCTCGGCACTGCTGATCATTGCCGCCTTCGGCCTGTTCTTTATCACCGTATTCGCCGGCCGGGTCTGGTGCGGCTACACCTGCCCGCAAAGCGTGTGGACCTGGGTCTTCATGTGGGTGGAAAAGCTGACCGAAGGCGAGCGCAACCAGCGGATCAAACTGGACGCCGCGCCCTGGTCGGCGGGCAAGCTGCTACGCCGCAGCGCCAAGCACGGCCTGTGGCTGGCAGTCAGCCTGGTCACCGCGTTGGCCTTCGTCGGCTACTTCACCCCGGTGCGCGAACTGGTGGCTGATCTGCTCACCTTCAACCTGGGTGCCACCACCGCCTTCTGGCTGTTGTTCTTCACCGCCGCCACCTACCTGAATGCTGGCTGGCTGCGCGAGCAGGTGTGCCTGCATATGTGTCCCTACTCGCGCTTCCAGAGCGCGATGTTCGACGACAACACCCTGATCGTCTCCTACGACGCGGCTCGCGGCGAGAGCCGCGGCCCGCGCAAGAAGGACAGCGTGCCGCAGCTCGAAGGCTTGGGCGACTGCATCGATTGCACGATCTGCGTGCAGGTGTGCCCGACCGGCATCGACATCCGCGATGGCTTGCAACTGGACTGCATCAGCTGCGGGGCCTGCATCGACGCCTGCGACACGGTGATGGACAAGATGGGCTATGCCGCGGGGCTGATCCGCTACACCTCCGAGCGCGCCCTGGCCGGGGGCAAGACCCAGCTGTTGCGGCCACGCCTGATCGGTTACGCGGCCATGCTGCTGGTGATGATCGCCGCTTTCGTCTGGGCCCTAGACCAGCGCGCCCTGGTGTCGCTGGACGTGACCAAGGACCGCGGCCTGTTCCGGGAAAACCAGCAGGGCCAGATCGAGAACATCTACCGCCTCAAGGTCATCAACAAGACCCAGCAGGCCCGCCACTACATCATCTCCCTGGCCGACAGCCAGGGCTTCGAACTGCAGGGCCAACGCCAGCTGAATCTGGCCCCCGGCGAGATTGTCGATGTGCCGGTCAGCGTCGTCATGGCCGCCGAGCGCGCTGCCAGCGTGTCGCAGCCGCTGTATTTCGCGGTTACCGATAGCGCCGAGCCGACGCAGCGGGTCACCGCCAAGAGTGCCTTCGTCGCGCCGCTCAATCGCTAGCTATCTCCGGGAATCGCATGAACAGTCGCCAGGCCGTAGAGTATGCCGTTCCATTTACCGAGCGACTGGGCCAGGACAGGATGAAGCGCTACGAGAAGTTCGCCGCCGAAATCGCCGAGCTGGTGCGCAGCGGCGTATTGGCCCCCGGGGAGAAAGTGCCCTCGGTGCGCCACGCCAGCCGCACCTACGGGATCAGCCCGTCCACGGTATTCCAGGCCTACTACCTGCTGGAAAGCCGCGGCCTGATCGTCGCCCGGGCGCGCTCCGGCTACTTCGTCCGCGAACATGCGCAGCGCAGCCTGCCCGAGCCGGACATCGGCGCGACCCAGGCGCACACCACCGACGTGGATGTCAGCGAGCTGGTGTTCTCGGTGCTCGGCTCGCTGAAGGACCCGAACACCGTGGCCTTCGGCTCGGCCTTTCCCAGCCCCGACCTGTTCCCCCTGCAGCGTCTGGCCCGCTCCATGGCGCAAAGTGTGCGCGACATGCCGGCCCACGCGGTGATCGCCGACATGACCGAAGGCAATCCCAATCTGCGCCGGCAGATCGCCCTGCGTTATATGGTCAGTGGCGTGATGCTGCCGCTGGAGGAACTGGTGATCACCACCGGCGCCATGGAAGCGCTGAACCTGTGCCTGCAATGCGTGACCCAGCCCGGCGACCTGGTGGCCATCGAGTCACCGGCCTTCTACGCCACCCTGCAGGTACTGGAACGGCTCAAGCTCAAGGCGGTGGAAATCCCCGTGCACCCGCGCGAAGGCATCGACCTGGACAGCCTGGCCCGCAGCCTGGAACAGCTGCCGATCAAGGCCTGCTGGTTCATGAGCAGCCTGCAGAACCCGCTGGGGGCGAGCATGAACGAGGCGAAGAAGCGCGGCCTCTATGAACTGCTGCAGCGTCATCAGGTGCCGCTGATCGAAGACGACGTCTACGCCGAGCTGTACTTCGGCACGCAGCCGCCCAAGCCGGTGAAGAGCTTCGACCGCGACGGCCTGGTGATGCACTGCGGCTCGTTCTCCAAGTGCCTGGCCCCGGGCTACCGGGTCGGCTGGGTGGCGGGCGGGCGCTATGCCGAGCAGATCAGCCGGCTCAAGCTGATGACCACCATCTCGCCCTCGGTGCCGGCCCAGGCCGCGCTGGCCGACTATCTGCAGCACGGCGGCTACGACCGCCACCTGCGCAAGCTGCGCCATGCCCTGGAAACCCAGCAGGCCTCGATGCTCGCCTCCGCCGCCCGACATTTCCCGGCCAGCACCCGGGTGACTAGGCCCAGCGGCGGCTATTTTCTCTGGTTCGAGTTTCCCGAGCAGGTCGACTCGCTGCAACTGTTCCAGCTCGCCCTGGCCCAGGGCATCAGCCTGGCCCCCGGGCCGATCTTCTCGGCCACCCGGCGCTTCGGCAACTGCGCACGGCTGAATTACGGCCATCCCTGGAGCGCCCAGAGCGAACAGGCGATGGCCGTGCTTGGGCGAATCATCGAGTCTTTCTGAGCCGCGACAACAGTCAGTTTTCGCTCTGCGGCAATAACGCGGTGTCCTTCGCTGTAACAGGGAGGCAGACACTTGGCGGGGAGACCGAGAGGGATGACAGGGGCTATTCAGGTGCAAGAAAACCGGCTCGAGGGCCGGTTTTTAGAGGCGGTCACTGTTGATGACGGGAATCGAGCCCTGTTCAAGCCTTGGTAATCGATGATCTACGTTGGCCAAAGCTGGCTGTTTGGTGGTGTCAGCTTTCTTGGTCAGTTCAGGTCTTCCCGATTCAGTGATTTCGACACTTTTTCGACACGTCCGGTATTGCGATCTACCATCACCGAATCGCTGTATGGCACGTTGATATTTCGGTATGGTGCTACTGATAACGTAAATGTGGAAGCTAAGCGAATACGTATAGCTCGCCATTGCGACCCGTTAAACACCTGATTTTATTGAGAACCCTGTTTTGTTCGTGTGTACGAAGTGCGGGGTTATACGGAATTCTCTACTGTTGGATAGCATGGAATTCTATCTAATCACTGTTGGGCACCAAAGCAGAATTTGTGATGAATGAAATGGATATTACTCACCCACCTTCAGCTGAACAGTTCCATCGAACTGTGTACGCTATTTGGGATTTTCAGCAGGCATTATCGGCTTTAATATTTCTCCTAGAAGAATGCGACCTAAGTTCAAAATATACTAAAGCTCAAATTCGCCGCTTTAAGTGCTACGAATCTCAAGCAATTATTTCATTTTGCAGGCCGTTCGCTCAATCCAAAAACGGCAGTCAGCTAAGCCTAAAAAGAATACAAGTCACGCTAGGCGCTGACGAAAGCAGATTAAAAAAAGATGTTCTACATTTGAGAAATAAAATAATAGCCCACTCAGACAGCGAAGAAATGCATTACAAGGGCGTTTTGATAGGCATCGAAGACCCACTAGAACTAAAAGCACCACTGCTAATTTTTGACGAGGGGTTACACCTAAGTCTTAACCAAATTCAAAATCTAGAATTGCTTTTACGCAAGTTAATTTCCGCCATTACTGAGTACACCTTTATTCTTTGCAAATCATATCCAGAGCTTTTTGAAACATACAAAATCCCAGCGTCACGCAGTAATTAATAACCGTGAGTTTGTTGCCCAACAAGGCGCTCAAATCGCTCACTTCGTTCGCTGGGGCGGGCTAAAGCCCGCCCTGAGCTTAATCGTTGCATATCAATGGATATAAAGAATGGTCTCTAATAGATTCTGTGTTTTTTGTGGAAATCCACCAGAAAAAAAGAATCGAGAGCACATACTTCCTCAGTGGCTGCTTGAGCTAACTGGAGATCCAAAACGAGTTGTAAATTTTGGCACTAATTTTAAAGACGGACGAACTATTAGATTTGATTGGTTAAATTTCTGTGTTCCAGCGTGTGAGAGTTGCAACACGGAATACTCAAGCCTTGAAGGGAGAGCTAAATCTTATGTGCTGACGTTACTTGATAGAGGTGCACTCACAAGTATTGAATATATTGATTTTATGGATTGGATGGATAAGGTTCGCATAGGGCTTTGGATCGCATATCATTTCATCCAAGGTAACCCCACTAATATCGAACCCAGTTTCCATATAAAAACGAGAGTTAGCCAAAAAGATCGAATGATTGCTATCTACCCAATGGCTGGTGACGGGGTAGGCTTAAATGCCCTAGGAGCAGAATCATTAATATTTCATAGCCAACCCTCTTGTATGGGCTTAAGGATAAACAATATCCTGATCGTAAATATGTCCAGTGATTTTTTGTTTTCCTCTCGTTGTGGTTTCCCTTTCCCTAAAAGCTGTTTTACTATGCTTGATGGAGAAAGTCCTTACATGATGCATGCAAGTGATTTTTCAATCACAAGGAAAATAAAGCACCCACTTATAAGAAAACAAATAATTAAACCTTCCATACACCTTTACCAACCGATTATGGCCAGGTCCGAAGATAAGAGGTTTCAGTCAGGCTTCGTAGGCGATTACAATAGCTTTGATTCATATTTGGCGAAACATACGCTTCCGCCATACCCCTCGGGAAAAGGCATATTGTATTTTCAACATTTGGATAGAGTTGAACCAATTTATGATATAAAGCAGCCGATAGAGTTTGAAAATTGTACAGGTATGCACTCAAATCCAATGTATAAGCTAGCACGGCAGGTATATGAATTTCAAAATTTAATCTACAAGCAAGGTAATTTTGTCGCAGAAAATAGAGAGCTAGAACTGAATCATGCAAAAAGAACAAAGTTACTCTTAAAGTGGAACAACAACATTATTGCACATTACTCTGCCATGAAAAATGTGTAACAAAGTCATCAATTCGACCGCCTTACGCTGCGCTTCAGGCGGCAAATTATGGCGGCGTTATGCAAAGTAGCTCGTTGTAGGAATTTGGTATGGATGAAGCTATAAAAAGTAATGCAAAAGAAATCCTTAGGCTTGGAATTGCTAAAATAGTTAAAAACTATACTAAGAATGCACTGCTTATTAATGCATGCGATGTGTCCGCAAGTAGATACGAGACCTTAAGGTCTACAGACGGATTATCTACTACACAAAATATACCTGTGCAGCTAAGGCTTGATCACGAGATTGACTACCAATATACAAACGACGAATTGGTAAACGAAAAAAGGGACAGATTTATTTAATCGCTACAAACATAGTCAAACAAATAAGTCTGTCCCCTTTTTCTATGTCCCCTTTTTCTAATGATTGCCTCTGCGCGTGCCCGCTGGATCGTCAACGGTGTGATCGGCAAGACGGCCAATATCACCTAACGTAGCCGTACTAGGGCACCTCACAGCTACATGGTCACGGCGATCTGCCTGTCTTCCGGGGCACGATGGGGCGAAGTCCTGACGTAGACGTCTGAAAGGATCGGCTCGGGGTTCGCCAACACCAAGTTGAAGCGGGTGAGGGCGGTTCCGGTGTCTGCGTGCTTGGTGGAGTCGATCCAAAAGCACTGGCGCGAGGATGGGCCGTTGAGTAACTGCATTGGCGTGTTCCGCAAGGTGCTGCTCGACACCACGATCAATCCGCCAGGGGGGCAATCCAGCCACAGCCTGCGCCACACCTTCGCAGCTCGCTTCCTCATGGCCGGTGGCCACATCGTGACCCTGAAAGAAATCCTGGGTCATGCCTCGCTGAGCATGGCACTGCGCGCCCGAGCATTTGCATGACGCGATCCGGCTTGGCCCGTTAGCTAGCTTCAGCATTTCGTCCTGACAGCCGGACTCCAGGGCCGTTTTCGCCTGGACTATATATATAGAGGGTTGAGTGCGTGCGTACGGGCACCACAGAAAGTGGAGGACGCAGTCATGGCTAAGTCAGGAGGCGGTGCAAAAGCTGGGGGTGGCGGTGCTAAGGGCAATCGTTCAGGTGGGCGAGGCCCATCTAGTCACCCTGGGCCGGGTGGGAATTGCGGGGAAGGTATCAGGTGGTCATCGGGGTAATGCAGCCCCGTCGAAGTCGGGGGGATAGACGTTTGGCTAACCCGGTTCGACAGTAGCAAATCGCAGAAACGAAAAAGCCCCATCGAGACAGGGCTTCAACTTGAGCAATCTGGAGCGGGCGAAGGGATCAGAACTTAACTGTGGTTACTGGTCTGAAGGCGTTTTTAAAGTTCAGGCATACACACAGGCATACAAGGCGCTTCCTGCTGGGCCTAAAATGATCACTTTATTTTGCCGCCGCCCCCTGTAAGCATAAAGGTGGTCCGACTTGGATGTGAGATTGCATTCGACCTGGCCAGCCATTTGGAAGGGACTTGACCGGCGGATATAGTGGTAAGGACGAGGCTCTGCCTCCAGTTCAAGATCAGCTGCCCAGAAACATACCGCAGCGCAAGCGCGCAAAGATGCTGAGAAGTTATGGAGTCAAGCATGAGCTATGAAGGCAATCTCCTCCCAATTACTCGCCTCGCGGTTACTGCAGACTTTAGCCTCCAGGCCGACCCACACGAGGACGTCCAGGCAGATCTCGTTCGAACATACCGAATTGCGGCTATGGCCCTGCCTGATGGTGACTTTGACGACATTGAAGAGGTGCAGGTAGGCACCATCCATATCCAGCTTATGCGCTTCGATGTAGCGCTTAACCTAGGATATGACCCTGAGCAGGTTGCGGACGATGTGAGTCAGGACGCCCTCACTATTTACCAAGCACTACAGGAAGAGCTGGGCGAGATGAGCAATGGCATGAGCCACGACTGCCTCATGATTTCGCACTTCTCTTTCGATGAACCCTACTGCGGCAGCTCTATCGAGTTGAGTGCCCTACGCACTGCCTTGATTGGGCTGAGCTCGGGGATATCTCGTGCCTTCCTCCCCCTGGGCGTAGTTATCCCTGACATCTGCAGCGCAACTGCCAAAACGCTGAATGCCACCACTCTTTACTTCGATAAGATCGGCTTCAAACCACTGAAGCTAGGTAGTGACATCTTGTGGCTGGATATGGAGCTCGCCAGATTCTGGAATGAATAAATGTCCAGGCCTGCGTTGAGAAGTTCAGCCGGCATCAACAGATCACAGCGAAAGCACCATGCCCATCAACATAAGCGAGCAACACCTAGCCAGGGGCAGGTCTGCGCGAAGCTGGGCTTCAAGAGCCTGACGTCCCTATATGAACTCGCCCGACGCCATGATGACTTCCCTAAGCCGCAGAAGACCGGCGCCTCTCAACAGTCCGCTGTCCGCTACGTTCGCAGCGAGCTGCAACGTCAAGCCGGCACAGTGGCAGGCCATCAGCTGCAGAGAAATTTGCAGCTGATACGGCTCGCCCCTTAGTCGCTCATCAGCCGCTTCAGCCGGTCCTCGTAGGTGTCTTCATGCTGTTGGTCGTCCAAGTTGTAGGCCTGGCGCTCAAGCGTAATCATGGTCTTCAGCGTGTCAGACAGCTCCTTAAGCACCTTCGACCGACCGGGCAGGGCGATGACCTTGTGATACAGCTCACTCAGCTTGTCTTGGCCGTTGCCGTCTGGACTGGCTAGCAGCACGCCCAACTGCGCGAACAGCTCCCGGCTGCCTGTCATCCCCTCCAGCTCTTCCAGCAGCGCATTGGCTAGGCGCCTCGACCTTGATATGTCGGTGCGGTGACTCATTCTCACGCTGACGATGGCCAGCGCATTGCTCTCGACAATCTCCCGCTCGGTTTCCGCTCCTGCGGTGGAAACCTGAGTGGAAACCTCCTGTTTGGAAACCAGCGCATCGGCCCGTGCTTTGATCTTCGCTTTAAGGTCGCGGTCCCAGCCATCACGCTTGGCGCGCTTGTTTATGGCGGTGTGCGACGTGCTGCGCGCCGATGCAATTTCACGCACCGACAGCAGGCCGGCACGGTAGTCGCGCTCAATACTCTCCCAGTCAATGGGCGGCTTGCTGCTCATCCTTCGCCATCCTTAGCCGCCTTCACTGGCATCACTACAACTCGCGGCGCGTCGAGGCCGTAGCTCTGGCGCTCAAGGCTGATCAGCTCACGCAGAGCGATCGACAGGTCTTTGATGATGCTGGCACGCCGCGGCAGGCTCATCGCATGCTCTAGCCTCATGCGCAGGGCGGAGGTGGCGCTATCGTCTACCGCTGGCGATGGGGTAAGCGTGCCCATCTGTTCAAGCATGGCGCGCACCTGGTCCAGTGCCCGGCGGATATCGCGGCGGTGCCGCTTCACTGTCTCGCTGAGCGTGGTTAGGTGCTCTAGGTCGGCGCGGGTGCTCTCTTGCCCTGGGTTGTTCATACACGCCTCACGTCGTTGAACGGGGAGCGGCGCAGCTCTGGCCGTAGCGCCTCTGTCCACGACCAGCCACGGTATCGGCGGCGGCGCACGGTTTCCCACTTCAGGCCCACGGCTTCGGCCCACTCTCGCGCGGACTGGGTCACTTCGGTGGTAATGGTCACCTTCGTGCGCTGGGAGCAATACGGTTCTTCTTTCTTCATACGCATGGTGATTTCCCCTATTCCGACTTCAGCTGTACACGCCACTCGCGGTCGCCGGCCTTGGCCACCGTGTAGGCATTGGAGTCGAGCAGCCCGCGCCGTGCTTTATTCGCACCGGGCACGCTCTTGAAGGTCGTCGCCAAGGCCTGCTGTTCTTTCCTGGCCAACGTGATGGCCTGATTTGCAGCCGCGCGCGTCGAGCCCGTTTCGCGGGCCAGTTGGTCGGCATCGAGTGAGCTGTCAGCGCTTAGGCGTTCACGAATGGTCGGCAGAAGTGAGCGGACTGTCGGTCTGGGCGCGTGGTCGGCGGTGGATTGGGCAGACCCCACTCCGGCCCCGCGGCTAATGATGAGCGGTGGCGGCGCTGCCGATACGTCCCGTGCTGCGGCACGCTGAGCTGCTGCCAAGCCATCAGGACGGAGCAACGCGCCTGCAACAGCCTTGTCCGACTTCGACCTCAGGGTGTCGCGCAGCCCCTTACCGGTTCGGTTGATGATCTGCGAAAACAGGCTGCCGACTGGCGTACCGGCCAGGGCACTCAGCACCAGGTCGCCACCAATACCGCCGGAATCACCCATCTCGGCCATCCGGCGAGCCGTGGCACTGTTACCCAGGCTGCGACCTGCGGTAGTCGAGGCGCCTGTTTCAAAGTCCAGCATGTCATTCCAGCGTTGGCGCGCGGCATCGTCAGGAAGCATGGCCGCGACCTTGCCGCGCATCTCCTGGCTGCGCAGGTACTTGGTCATATCGGCCATCTTCGACGGGTCGTTGCCCATCTTGTTGACGATCGCCGACACCGCTCCGATGCGATAGCCCTCCAGCTCGGCCGGGCCCATGCGTTTCAGGCTTGCAGTCAATTCCTCGGCGCTGACGTTGCGACTAAGGACAGAACGACCACCCTCAACCGCTTCGATGAATTGACTCGGCCCTGCCCAGGCGGCACGGGCCTCTTTGTAAGTAGGGCTGGCGGCGTCCATCGTGTCGACCAGCTTGGAGCGAATTCCCTTGATCACACGGGCCTCGCCGTAGTCGCCAGAGCGCTCCAGGGTGCCAACCTTGGAGTCGAGAAACTTCTTCACAAAGTCGAGATCCCCGGTCGACGGCACACTGGTGACGGTGAAGCTGCCGTCGTCCTTCAAGTCGAGAAACTTGCCGTAGAGGTCGCGGCCTTCGTTGGCGGCCCGGCGCTCGGCACCGCGGTAGGCTTCCTGCATCACCGGACGCTTGAACAGGTCTTCAAGGTCATGCGTCCACGGCACTGGCTCGCGGTAGGCCTGCTCATACAGCGGGCGCGAAGCCTTGGCCCGCTGGTCCATTGCCTCTTCTACAGCCTTGAATGCTGTTCTTCGGCCACCGCCAGTAGCCTTGCCCAAGTCGTCGGCGGCGCCGCGGACGGTATCGCGCTCGGTGCGCGTCCATGACAGCGGCGAACCCGCCGAGGGCACCAAGTCGGTGGAGCTGGACGCTTTTGCTGCGGCAGGCTGGGCGGGACTTCCTGCCAGCTCCTGCAGGGTGTCGGTAATCCGCTGCGGCTGCGCCTGCTGGCGCTCAGTCAGCGCCGGTATCACCTGAGTACGGCCGGCCCCTGGTGTCTGGGCTACGCGCTCGAGCAATCCCTGCATGTTCTCGCCGCCAGCATCGGCAGGCATTGCTGCGCCAGGGTAGCGCTGCTGCAGGTCATCGGTCTGGCGACGGAACTGCTCCAGGGTCATGCCGTCACGTTCTGCCGCCCGCTCGATCTGCTGAACCGCTGAGCGATCGGGCGACGTGAGCAGGCCGGCAGCCGACCGCACCCCGCCCAGGATCGCCGGCGCCGCAGCGCCGACCGCGGCACCGAGAGCGGCACCCTCGACAGCGCCCGGAGCACGCTCCAGCAGGTCGCCCTCGGCCGAGCCGAGCCCATACAGGCCGCCATAGCCTGCACCAACTGCAGAGCCTTCTACGGCCGCCTGCCGCAGGGTCGGCGCGGCCTCGGAGGCAGCGCGCGATAACGGGCCGGCAAGCGACTTGCTCGCCGATGGCAACAGGGAGCTGCCCGCCGTCAGTGCCGCCGGCAGCATACCGCCAGCAATACCACCCGCGGCGCTTGCAGCGGGGTGTTGCTCGCGGGCCTGGCGATCCAGGGCGCGCTCGCCCTCAACATTCAGGTCGTAGCGCTCGCGCCAGGTGTCGGCATCGTTGCCACTGCCGGTAATCGGGTTGATCGTCGCCGAGAGGGCGCTGCTGATCTCGTCGGCAAAACCGAAGGTCAAACCATCGTTGATGCCGCGCAGCATTGAGCGGCCCGCGCCAATGGACTGTGGCGCCTGTGCTGACTCCTCGACAGCAGGGGCGCTCTGCCAGGCAGGTGCTTTTACTTGGTTCTCCTGTCCCACAATGGGAGCGTCTTTCCAGCTGGCCATTATGGTTTTCTCCGGGTGACACCATTCGGATCGGTGAACACTGCTCCTGGTGGCAGAGCGGCATACTCATCGTCGGTTTTGATTTGTGTGGGCGCGGCAGTCGTTGGAGCCTGGCCGCCCTGAGAGGCTGCTGGTATGCCTCGCAGTGCGCGCTCCTGAGCCTGTGCCAAGCTGTTGCGCACTCGCTTCAGCTCACCCTTGAAGGCCTCGGGGCTCATGCGCGTGGATAGCGCGCCAACGGCTTCTGACAGCTTCTTGCCCTCGGCATCGGAAAGCGCGCCGGCACCCTTGAGCGCCTGCACCTGGGGTAAGAAGGTTTGCGCCTTGAGTGTGTCGAGCTGCGCCTCGAAGTTGGCGGCGTTGCCACCCGGCAGACTGGGGGCGATAGACGAAATACCAACGGCCCGATCAAGCCCCGGATGTTCGATCAGCCGATCTGCCGAGCCGATGGCAAGCTCGAAGGTCGCGGCCACGCCCTCGGCCGCCTTTGCCCGGTCCTGCTGGGTTTGCTCGGCCTTCTGCTGCCCTTGTTCCAGCTTCTGGCGCAATACCTGCTGCTCGAGTTGCTTGGTTTCCATGTCGAGCCGGTACGTCCCGCTCTTCGCCTGGTTGGCGAGGTAGCTGGCCGGGTCGGCCGTGAGTAGGAAATTACGCTCAGCCTGCGCGCGCTCATCGCCCTGCAGCGTCGGATCGGCGAGCTTGGTGCGAAGGGTGTTCGTGCGCACGTCGCTGTCCAGCGCCAGTTGGCCGGCCCGGAGCTCCTGCTGGGTTTTCTGGCGATTGATCTGGTCGTTCGCCAGGTTGCGGTCCAGTTCGCGGCTATCTAGGCCCAGGCGTTGCTGATCAATGGCACTGCGGTTGCGCAGCGCATCAGCCTGGGCGGTTCTTTCGTCCATGCGACCGTTCTGGAGCTCTGCGATAGAGGGTGCGCGCGAGCTGTCACGAATCACCGTGAGGCGGCCGCCGCCTTCCGCTTCCCGCTGGCTGGCAATCATCTTGGCGCGCTCCTGGTTGGCGCGCTCAAAGCGACCCAGGGCCAGCTGGCTGTCGCCGTCCTCGCCCATGCTCAGGCCGCCACCGATACCATTGCCGATGTTGTTGATCGAGCCGCGCCGCTCCAGCGCCAAGTCGTCGGCCATATTGGAGACGCCGGGCACCCGGAGTGGCTTACCGCCAATCCCGCCTTCCGGCAGAGCGCGGGCGCCGGCTACGGCTGCCTGCTGATCGGTGAACTCCGGCACGCCGTTGGCGCCTGTACGGCCCACCACGCCGCCGATGCCCGTCCGGGTGTAGCCATTGCCTGCAGTGCCAGCCGACTGAAGGCTGGGCGGCCTCACGGGGACTGGCTGATCAATGGAAAGGGGTGCAACTGCCGACTGAGTGCGCGCCAGATTGTCGGGAGCCCGCGAAGACGGCCCGGCGCCAAGATCCTGGGCGCCAGGACGACCGTCGACACCGGTAGTGGGCATATCAAGGCTGATACGGCGCTGTGCTGCCGGCGTATTGGTGATATTGAAGCTTGTCTGTTTCTTCTTTCGCTGACTGGCCAGCTCTAAATCGCCAGGTGGGATAGTCATAATTTCAACCCTCGGGTGTTTGCTTGAGGGGGACGCTATGTCACTGGCTCAGGCGCGCAAGGCCCAATTAATCGGCAAATGAAGGCGCTGTGTGTACCTACGGTGTCTCGGCATTCAGTACCAGTTAGGCATGACAGCGAAGCACTGTATTGCCTCCCCTGTGCTAGCCTCCAGTCTCCAACGCAGACGGATCTGGCAATGCGCACCTACTATTGCAATTCTCCCACTAGCGACCTTCTTTCCAAGAAGCTGCCTGGTTTATTCCTCCTTGCCGTACTTGCAGCGACTGCAACAACCGCTCAAGCCCAAGTCTTCAAATGCGCCAGCACTGACGGCAGTGTTAGTTTTTCCTACGTGCCATGCCCGCCCAGCCAAGGAGAGTCGCAGTATCTTGGCGAAGCGCAGCGCACTACTAGCCCTGAAAGCAGTCTGGACGTTGTGGACCGCAATCTACGAGCTGCAGAGATCATGCGCGAACAGAGGGACGATGCAGGCGCTGGTACTGGCGGGACGCGTGTGACCATCATCAAGGACAGCAGCAGGTCGCCGACGATCGGGGAAATCTTAAGAGAACGGATGGAAAGAAGGCAGTCCGGAGGGGGTAGTGCGACTGAAGAAAAAACCAATCGCCGAGTGAACACCAATTGCCATTCTGTCGGAAAAATAACTAACTGTTATGGAAGCGACGGCAGCCATTCGACCACCACGAATTTTGGCAATACTTCCAGTACCACCACTCGTCGGCCCTAGCGCTGCAATTTTATTGCTGCGCACGCCAGCAGAATGTCCCACCTAGCGCCTGGTCGCCATCCTTGGCGGTGATCATCACACCACGCGCAGTTGCGGCGGCAGCTTCGGGCCAAACACGCCACCAGGTGCGAACGGATCGGGTAGCAGGTGCTCCGGGCAAGTGCGGATGAACTCCATCATGGCGGCGTTGCACGCCTCGAACAGTGGGCCGCCCGTGCCCCCTTCGTCGCCGTAGTCGGTCGCGCTGTCTTCCTTGCGGGCGATGTACGCCAGCCCTTGCAGCGTCTCGCCACCGTCGCGCCTGGCCTGCTCACGGTGCGCCGGGTTGATGCTCAGCAGGTCGGCCAGTTGGTCGAAGCCCAGCGCCGCTGCTATGCCGTCACGGTCGTGGATGATCGTCTGACCATAGACAACCAGCACGTTGCTTAGGGTGGCCAGCTCTGCGGCGCGGTGGTCGCTGGCTTGCTGCTCCAGGTCGGTCACGGCCAGGGCAGTGAATGGCATGAACTGGCGCAGCTTGCCAGCCTGTCGGCGCATGGCGCGGCGCTCTGCGTGAATGGCGCTCTTAGCCTGGCTGACGCCGCGCAGTAAGCGGCGGGCGATGGTCAGGGCGTCGCGCTTGGTGGTACACGGCTTCTCGGCAATGTCCGCCAGAGTCATTACAAGGTTGTGAGTCATTGGGCGTGCTCCATTGGCGTCTGTTCGTAGTGCTGGCGCAGATCGGCACCAGAGGCGCAGTAGCGGTTAGTTGGGGCGTGGCAGGCGCGGCAGTTCATCAAGTGGTTGATGTACTGGTCGCGGATCTGACGCCAGTTGAGTGAGGCGGTGGCGGCAGTGCAGATGAAGTGCCGCGGCTCTTCACGCGGGCCAGGCTCCGCGTGCCTGGCAATTGGCTCGGAGCAAGCGGGCGCTCGCCGGGTCGCGTAATCGGCGGCGGGTGGCTCAATTGAAGGCGCTGGAGGATCAGGGCGCGGCATCACACCCACCCGTTCAATCAGCCCGGCCAGCAGGCTCATGGCACCACCCAACCTGAATGGCACTTAATCCAATGTTCCTGTGATTTCAAAAACACCGGCAACACTGGCAACAGCGGCAACAGCCCCGAACGGCGCGGCCTCCAGCTTTGCAAAGTGTTGCCAGTGCCAATATGACCGGCAACAGTTAGAAGAGAGTAGAGGGGTAGCGGCGCTCTCTTATGTTGAATATCAGGTGTGTGTTGCCAGTTGTTGCCACTCTTTTTATAGGGTGGCAACGCCTGAAAGCCCCGGCAGGCCTGGCCGTTGCCGGTGTTGCCACTGTTGCCAGTGATTTTAGGTTCCTGTGAACTTGGGCAACCCTGTTGGGCGGTAGTCATAGGCCGCCACCTTCTCGGTCCATGACCTCTGGATCAATGACATAGAGGCGCGACTGGCCGCCGCCGGGTAGTCGGAAGTTCTTTGTTTTACGTTCGCTGTCTCGGCGAGCAAGGACGTGTGCCCCTTCCAGCGCCTTGATGACGCGGCTCAGGCCGTAGCCACTGGCAGCCTCCACCAGCGCCGACTTGTTGAACAGGTACAGCCGCTTGGTGCCGATCAGCTCCCAATAGCCGGCGCGGTTGAACACCTTGGCGTCTGGCGTGTGGTCGTTCACGTCGGAGAAGCGGCTGCTGCCATGGCGGTCGATGAAGTCGAGAATGCCGGCAAGGATCTGCCGGTCTTCCGCGTTACCGCTACCCACGCGGCTCAGCCATTCGCCATAGAGCAGGCGGCAATCCGCGAGAGCATTGCCCTCGGACCAGGGCAGCAGCCCGTAGGCGATAGCCATCTCACCAGCCAGGGCGATGACGGCGAAGCGATCCGCCACACGCCCGGCCTGGGCGTTGTCCGCGATGAAGCTAGCGCGCACCTCGGCAAAATCTTTTAGCAGTCCGGCGCGGTCGTCGCTGGCGAGCAGGTGCTCGACGAATGCCGGCCCCAGGTGGCCATGATGCGCGTCGACAGCCACGGTCAGCAGTCGGTGGAAATCCGCCCCGGCCAGGCCGTGCAATTCATCGAAGGCGCGGTGGGTGCGGGTGCCGGCGTTCACATCGACCATGCGCAACTCTGCGCCGGCATGGGCAGCATTGCCGCCGATGGCCGCGTGCTCGGAAAGCGAGCGCTCACCGCTGGACAGGGTCAGCAGGCGCCACGACAACTTGGCTCGACCTTCACGCTCGCGGGTCATGGTGCCTTTGCCCTGACCGTTCGCTAGGGAGTAGGCCATCTCCTGCACGCGCTTGGGGTCGGCGCGCTTGATCTCGTCCAGCGGCAGCAGGGTGTCATTGCGTCCCGATGCCTCGATCTCCAGCCCGCCCTTGGTCATATCCCAGGACGCGGCAAAGATCCCGGGGTCACCCCATACCGACGAGCCGATCAGCTGCGCCAGCGACTTGCCGCTGGAGCTGTCGCCGACCAAGTGAACCCCGCCACCCAGTACGCCCACCAGGCTCAACAGCGGACCAGCCAGGGCGCAGCCGATGGCCAGGGTCAGTACGGGGTTGCCCTCGCACTTGGCCGCCACCTCGACCCGCCAGCCGGCCAGGTCGCCACGCACACGAAACAGATTCAGCGCCCGACTGCCGGCCTGATAGCGAACCTTGTCGCTACCCAACGTGCGGCCTGGCAGTACGAATGCTCCTGACTCATGCCAGCCAGGTCGGCCCGTGGTGGCGAGCACCTGGGCGGGACGCTGCTCGAGCAGGTACTCCATGAAGGCGCCACGCTTTTTCATGGCGATAATCACGCCCATGCCGAACAGGCTGCGCCGGGCGTCCTCACCGCTGCCGCCGAACACCTCCATGGGAATGATCCACTCCTTCATGCCCCCCTCAGTCAGCAGTCGCAGCAGCCGGCCCTCGCTGCCGTCGTCGCTGTTGGTGGTGCGCGCAGTGACCGTCACAGGGCTGGCCACCCATTCATCGGTTATTGGTCGATCACCACTGTTCTCGTCGGCAGTGTCGGTGTCCGTGCCGCGCTTGTAGCTGTGCCAGTACACGCCGGGACGCAGCTTGCGGCCTTTCTCATTGACCACCCAATGTTCGTAGACGCCCCAGCAAGGGCGGACAGGCTCGACCATGGGGGCTTCGGGGCGCAGGTTGATGATGTTGTGCTCAGGCGATGCCATGGGTGTTGCTCCAGGCGACTAAATCGTTGAAGTCGGTGAGGCTATCGGGCGCAACCTCGGGCCACTCGGGAAAGACCACCTGGCCACCCACCGCGACCGCGGCAGCATTGGCGGCGGCGCGCCCGGGATTGCCTGGGGTCAGTCGATCGTCGTCGCCAGCGATGATGATCTCGAGATCCGGGTTCTTGGCTCTCAGCCCCAGCGCCACTGGCAGCAAGTTGCCGGCATTCAGCGCGGAGACCACGGCGGCGCCGGTTTCGGCATGAAGTGTGGCGCCGGTCGCCCAGCCTTCGCAGATGTACAGCGGCTGGCCTGGCTGAATGATCCCGAGCGACGAATAGCAGCCCTTGACCATGCCGCCGAACAGAAAGCGCTTGGTGCCGTCCGGGTGGATGCGTTGCAGGTTCACCAGTTGCCCGCCATAGGTCAGCGGCACCAGCAGCAAGTCACCACGCTGGCGCAGGGCATAGGCGCGGATTGCCTTTGCGATCAGGTAGGGGTGATCGGGACCGGCGCGGCGGGCGTCACGCCATAGCCGCTTGGCATATTCGGCGGCGGCTTGCTGGCGCTGGTGCTGCTCGGCCTCACGCTGGCGCCGGGCCTGCTCGATGCGCTGGCGTATCAGGTCTGCTTCACGGTGATCGGCGGGCTTGCGGCTGCTCCAGGTGTGCGAAGTGCCGGCCTTCCAGCTACCGAAACAGCCGGACGCGATGCCGTCAGCGAACAGCAGATACCAGCCGTTGAGGGTGCCGGATTTGTCGCCAGGCACGCGGAAGCGGTGGATGCTGCCGTCTGGTTCTGGGAGCCAATCCAGCGGCCCGAACACTGTCTGCAAGGCGTCGCGGTATTGGATCACGCAATCCATAGCAGCACCTCCAGGGCAATCAACAGCACCAGGTCAGCGCCACTCAGCGCGAGGGTGAGCAGGTAGCGGCTGGCCAAATTTGGGCAAGCCGATCCCATCGGCGCATGGGCACCGTTTTGATTTTTCATGGGTTAACCCCTCGGTTCGGCTGGCGTAACGATGGTGATCGGCGTGCGCTCGACGTCTGCCAATATCTCTCCGAACATGTCGAAGATATCGTGCAGCACCTTGGCGCGGCTGGCGTCCGGCCCAGCCTCGATGACCCGCCACACGGCGCGGGACATTGCCGCGAGTACGCGCAGGCCGTCTTTGTCGACTGCGAAGTGCTTGTTCATTGGCTGCCCCCTCGGCGGCGACGGTCGGCGATGGCATTGCGACTGTCAGACAGCTTTGCGGACAGAGTGCCCAGCGATTGCAGCAGCCAGCCAATATCGGTGGCAGTGTCCTTACACAGACCGGTTTCGTCGTTCGATGCCGCGCAGGCCAGCAGATTGCCGATAGCAGCTATCCCGAAGCCTATGGACGCCCCTTGCGTCTCGATGGCTTCACTTGCGGCTGCCATGTCTTCGGCACTCATGGCCTCGATCTCGGTGAAGTTCGGCAGCAGGGCATTCCAGTTGGCGGCGCTCATACGGCACCCCCTACTTCCAGGGCGCGAGCACGGGCCATTGCGGCGTTGTACCGGGTCAGGCGGACAGAGAGTGAGCTGTCAGCGTACAGGGCAGCGAAGGCGCGGGCTTTCCAGGCTGCAGCGTGGGCTTTAGATGGATCGAGGGTAAGGGTATGACGCTTAGTCATGTTGGTAGTCCTTGGATAGCGGATGAAAACTCCACTCCCATGACGCCAATCATGGTGAGCGGAACCGTGCAGGTTGGCGTGGCAGTCCAAGGGCTGCTGAGCACGAATGCTCCCCACACGGACCGCCCATAAAGGACTTGCCGTGTTGCGGACACAAAAAAACCGCGCAAGAGGCGGTGTGTCCGCCTTGGAGTTCAGGACGCCAATCCAGGTCGCTGAATTTGCAGCGACGTGGCCACCATAGCGCCGATGGGGGCGGTTGGCAACGGCTGGAGATGACTTGGCGACAATCATGCGGCCTTACCTCCCAGCTGCTTGGTCTGCAAGCCCCGCACATACCCCAGCAGGTTAGCCTTGCGCTCAGCGAAGCTCAGGCCAATGCCGATCAGCACCGTGTCGCGCAGCTCGGCCAGGGTTACCAGCTCCAGCTCGCCGCAGCTCAACTGATCGCGGTTACGACCTGTAAAGGTGCCGACCACCACCTCGTTGATTAATCGCGCCTCGTTGATGAAGTGATGACGCTGAGGCGTTCTGCCCTGCGTTTCACAGTTGATCGCCAGTGCGTCACATAGAGCCCGGTAGCCGATTGCCGCTTCACGCCGTGCGCTGGCCCAGGGTTTCCCCTCGCCGCGCAGCAGGCTATCAATCTGCAGGTCACACCAGACTGCAAACCTAGTGTCGAGCCACTGAGCGAAACGAACGGCCAGCTTGGGGTGGAGCCACGTCCCAGGAGCTTTACCGCCTCTGCTGGTGCGCGTGAGACCAAAGTGGTTCTGGCTCACTTTGCCCTCAAGTCCCAGCGCCGAGGCCATTGCCTCTAGGTAGTCGTGGGTATCGCCTAAGCGGAGCCAGTCAACCGGGCGCTTGCCAAATCGCGCCGCCGCCTCAGTCGCATTGATCCAGCCGTCGGCATTGAAGGCCACGACTTGCCCCTGGTAATCGAATGGAATAATTCGTGCGCTCATGCTGCAGCCCTCCCGGTAGGCTCGGTGCCCAGGTAGTACAGCGCTATGCCGCTATGCTTGCGGCCCTGGTCGTCCGTCAGGGTGACGCGGTGGGTGCCGATGCTGTGGCCAACATCGCGCAGCTCTTGAACTCTTGCTGCTGGGTGGAAAATATTCAGCTCGCTGCGCGCAGTGATCGTATCGATCGGTCCAGCCTGCAGGCGTGCGAGCAGCCTGGCCCGCTGTGCGCTGCTGCTGGTATCGAGCACGGGCGGGGTGCTGGCGCTGACGTTGAGATCCGTTCGCTGAGTCATGCGCACGCTCCTGGCAGTTCCGCCTCGGCGTCCAAGTGCTTGCTGAGTTTGTCGGCAACGAACTCGCTCAAGGGCGATGCCAGCCAATCCTTTCCACCAACCTCCTGCCACCGCGCAAAACCAGTCGCCAAGCGTGGGTGAAGCCAGAGGCCCGGTCGAAAGTCTTTCTGACCGCCGCCGGTCGTTGCCGTGCGGATAATCCGACCAGGGTCACCGCATTCATTGCGGATAACGCCAGCTGCCGCCAGGGCTCGATGGAAGTCGGGCTCATGCCGGCGGGCCTTCTGGAGATCCTGCCATTGAGCGTGGAGTGGGCGGCCGATTTGCTCAGAAATTTCAGCCAATTGCGGGAGCACTTCGCCAAGTGCCAGATACTCTCGGGCGCTCTTACCGAAGTGTTTTGCCAGAAGACTGGCGCTGACGAAGCCGTCAGGGCTGATCGCAACGATGTGCTTGCCGCAGTAGTGGATAGCAGGATGGTTGCTCATGCTGCCACCGCCTGATCGCGCTTGGCGATCTGGGAGGCAAGCCAGGCTTCGACTTCGGTCACGACGTAATAGGCGGCAGCTTGGCGAGTGCTGCTGAATTTGATTGGTTTAGGAAAGGTTGGGTCTTTCTTCTTGAGCTTATCCAGGCCCGAGCGAGTTTGGCCGATCCAGTCGCACAGGGCCGGCTGGGGAATTAGAGCTTGGGCTTGGGTTGCGTTGTGGTTCATTCGAATGCCTCCGTATGGTTAACGTAGGCAATTGTCCCGACCGGGGCATCCTCCCCCGCAAGCATCCCCCTATCCCCTTTTTTCGGGGAGCATACCTATCTATCTTGCTCCTCAATTTCCCCGCTCGCACGCAAGCGGTCCCAAGCTTTGTCAAAAGCGCCACCGCTGAACAGGTCAGTACGGTCGGCAAGTGCGGCTCGCACGTCTGACTTCACCCATTTATGGCCACTTCTGAAAGGCGTTAAGGCCTTGGGAGCATGGCCAAGCTCGTGAAGTTTGTCGATCACGGCCTGCTCTTGGTGACGCCACTTTTGAACCCATCGGTTCTTTTTGATCGGAGCGCTGCCAGCTCCAAACTCTTTGTTTATTTCTTGCTTTGCTTTGACTGCTTCATGAACAGCCGTGCAATGCTCCAGCTCCCGGTGCAGATCTCCCGACTCACTCAAGCATGACCTCTGGGAGCTTTCGAACTCATGCACGGCGGCGATGAAACTGCCCGGAAGCGATCCATGAAGATCACCGGAAACGTCCCGCTTAAGCACGAACTCGACAAGCTGCCGAGGCGTGCATGGGAACAGTAATAGACTGGTGTTATCCACCATCATTCTCTGTTGGGCGTCGGCTTTACTTTCAAGCAAAACAAGCGAGTCAGAATAACGCGGCAAAGCTTCGCGTATTTGCTCCTCGCTCCATCCATGCCCTTTGCTGTCTTCTTTTTTTCCGTGTTCTTCGTCTCCTTTTTTTCCGTTTGGGTGAAAGCGGACGCCATCCATTCCAATCAAGTAGTTGCCACACATGCCGATTGGGATATCGGTAATTTCCAGCCAATCACTAATGTCCAGGCTTTGCCGGCAGGCCAGCTCAGTGGATCTTTCCTTTTCCATCCGCACACCCTCCCAGGCGTTTCCCTTGCTGAATAAATCGGCCGGCCAGGCGGATGGGAAGTCCGCTTTTCACCCCGTCGGGCTAGGCCGGCCAAAACTGTATTAGGCCCGGCTCACAAACTCGATCACATTGCTGTCGATCACATTCACCAGGCGGTCAAAATCGGCCCTCTGATTAGGCGTCATACCGGCAGCCAGGCCGTCGAGATAGTCGGCGTACCACTGCATCATCGCGCGGCGCTGGGGCAGATATTGCGCTTGGTTGTAGATTCCAGAGACACCTGCCTCCTTGTGGGCCAGTTGAGCTTCAACGTGCTCTTTCAGCCACCCATGTTCTCGTAGCAGTGTGCTCACCGTATGCCTGCTGCCGTGGCCTACAAGCTTGCCGCGATAGCCGACTTTGGAGAGCGTCAGGTTGATGGTGTTCTCGCTGATCACGGGTTTCTTAGGGCCGATGCCGGGGAACAGGTAGCGACTGCGCCCGGTCATGCGGTGCAGATCGCGCAGGGCGCTCAGCATCTGGTGGGAGAGGGGCACCACATGGTCGCGGCGCATCTTCATCTTGGCGGCTGGGATAGTCCACAGGGCGTTGTCGAAGTCGATCTCTGACCACTCAGCCCAGCGCACCATGCCGGGCCGACTGGCCGTCCATAGACACATCCAGGTCGCGGTACGGGCTGGCAGGCGACTGGTAGTGGCACGCAGACTATGCAGGAAGGCGGGCAGCTCAGGCTCCAGCAGGTGCGGGTACTGCTTGGCCTTGGGTGTTTTAGTGGATATGGCCAGCAGTTCGCTGGCTGGGTTGTTCTCACACAGGCCGCGGGCAATGGCCTGGCTGAATATCTGACGCAGGGCCACTCGTACCTTGTCGCGGGTGTTCGTGGCGTTGCGGGCCTCGATGCTGGCCTGTAGGTCGGCGCAGTCTTTGCGGGTCACTTCGGTGATGGGCTTGTCGCCCAGAGCGGGTAGCACGTCATTGTCGAGGTAGCCCCGCATCAGTCGCAGGGTACTTTCAGCGAGGCCGTCATCTACCTTGCGCTGGTACCAGTGTTCGGCAGCAGCGCGAAAGGTGTTCGCTGCGGCGATTGAGTCGGCCATCTTGGTGGCTGCCTTGTGTTCCACAGGGCTCACGCCAGCGGCCAGCAGCTTGCGGACATCGGCCGCCTTCTCCCTCGCCTTTGCGCCTGACAGCTCGGGGTAGCCGCCCAGGCCGTGCCAAGACCATTTGCCGTCCGGCTTCTTGTAGCGCAGTTCCCAGGATTTGGTGTCGTTGGGCTTCACGCGGAAGTACAGGCCATTGCCGTCTGCCTCACGGTAGGCCGTGGCCTCGGGTTCGAGGGTCGCCAGAACAGTGTCAGCCAGGGGGCGACGTTTGATGCCTGATCGCTTCATTGTGTATGCCCAAGTTCGTGTCTTGTCTGAGCATACAAGCAGGCATACACGGCTTCAAGGGTTATATGGGAGCGTACGCGGATATACGGGCACAAAAAAACCGGCTAAGTGGCCGGTTTCTATGGGTTTCTGCGCCATGCGGGAGCATGTGGAAACATAGTATTGGAGCGGGCGAAGGGAATCGAACCCTCGTTATCAGCTTGGGAAGCTGGAGTAATGCCATTATACGACGCCCGCTTGGGGGAGCCTTTATACCGGAAGTCGCGGCTGAAATGAAGTCCGCATCGAGTCATTTTTACTGCGGCTCGATGCGGACGGGCCAGGGTGTGGTTCATACGGCGAGTGCATGCGGCATGTCGAGCGGTGCGCGGTAGCCGGTTTGGCGCTGCGGTTGGCTCTGCAGGAAGCCGAGCAGTACTTCGCTGCTTTGCTGCCAGGCGGCCTTGTGTTCCATGTCGAGGAAGTGCCCTGCATTGTCGATGATGGCGAATTTGCAATCATCGAGGTGCTCTGCGAATACGCGCACGTCCTGGGCCGAGGTGTATTCGTCGTGCTCGCCATTGACGAACAGCACGGGAATGTCGATGCCGGCCAGGCATTCCATCTCGCAATGGGTTTCCAGGTGCACGACCTGGTCGATATGGGCGTGCATCTGGCGGTATTCGTGATCGTCCAGGCTGCTGATGTGGCGATGGTTGAAGCGCTTGAACAGCGACGGCAGGTGCTTGCCGATGGTGTTGTTGACCAGGTGGCCGAGACCTACGCCATCCACGGCCTGCAGCGTGGTCATGCCTTTTTGCAGGTAGTCGAGCATCGGCGCATTGATCAGCGGCGAGAACGAGGCGATCACCGCTTTTTCGATGCGAGGCGGACGCTGGGCCAGGGCCAGCATGGCGGCGACGCCACCCCAGGAGAACGACTGCAGGTAGTCGGCTTTGAAGTGCTCGATCAGCTCCAGCAGGATGTGCGCTTCATCTTCCTTGGTCAGCGGCTGGTTGTGGCTGTTGTGCGGCTTCGATTGGCCGGAGTAAGGCTGATCGTAGAGCACCACATTGAGTTGGGTGTTGAGGTACTTGACCGTCTGCGCGAATGCGGCAGTGGTCGACAGCGAGCCGTTGACCAGGATGATGGTCTTGCGGGCGTTGGGGCTGGAGTAAAACTCGGTGTGAACCTTGTAGGTTCCGTGTATGTCGACGACAGCGATGGTTGGCTGCATGTTGTTTCTCCAGGCGCAAGTTGACCGTGGCAAACGGCGGGGCAGGGCCGATTACCGGGCAAGTAGGACAGATAGGAAAGCGCCTGGACATGACAAGCGAATGTCAGGCTGGAGGTTTTTATAAGAATTATTTTTCAATCGATCAGGGCTGAAATAGAGCATCCGCACCAGCCTTTGCACGGGGCTGGAGAGATGTCGTGTTACCAGGCAGGAACCCATTCGCGCAGAGCGCAAGTAACCGATGGAACGCTTAGATGGCTGTCAGTGACTGGCTGGTCACATCAAGACCTTATGGGGGGATTTAAGCAGTAGCCCCTGATGCTGGCAAGGCATTATTTGGGTAGCGCACTACCGTTTATCGGTTAGCTTGCTAAGGGTGTGACTAATGGGGGAATTGGCGTCAGTGGCTGGCGAAACTGGCGATTTCTTCGGCCGTCAGGGCGCGGTACTGACCGGGGCTGAGTCGTTCATCGAGCTGGATTCTGCCCACGCTCAGGCGGTGCAAACCGATGACCTTGTTCTGGAAGTGGCCGAACATGCGCTTGACCTGATGGTAGCGACCTTCATAGAGGGTCAGGCGGGCCTGGCGCGGGGCGAGGATGTGCAATTCGGCGGGCTGGGTGAGCAGATCCTCGAAGCTAAAGTACAGGCCGCGGGCGAAGGCCTCGATGCAGGCCGGGTCGATCGGCTCTTCGGTTTCGACCAGATAGACCTTGGGTTGTTTGCCGGTCGGCGCGGTTACCCGGCGCGACCACTGGCCGTCGTTGGTGAGCAGCAGCAGGCCACTGGTGTTGAGGTCGAGGCGCCCGGCCAGGTGCAACTCATGCGTGTCCGGCTCGTCGAGCAGGTCGAGTACGGTGCGGTGCTCGGGGTGTTCGGTGGCGCTGACCACGCCGGGCGGTTTGTGCAGCATGAAGTAGCGTGCGGCCTTGCCGGCCTGCAGCACCTCAGCATCCAGCTCGACACGACTGAAGACGCGCACTTCGTCGTGGCCGTCGCACCTGACCTGGCCATCCACGCGCACGCGACCACTGGCGAGCAGTTGGCGCACCTCCTGGCGGTTGAAGCGCGGCAGGTTGCTGAGGAAACGGTCGAGGCGCATGGCTAGTCGGCGGCTGCTTGAGGCTTGAGCGGGGCCAAGCCCTGGGCGCAACGCGGGCACAGGCAGGCGCGGTTGCGCTGCTCGGGCGGCAGGCTGTCGAGCAGCGCGGGGTCGATAGCGGCGCCGAAACACCAGCAGTCGCTCACGGGGGTGGCGGACTCGGCCTGGGCGCACTGGTTGCGCTGACCGCAGCGCGGACAGTGGCTGGCGTTCATGTGCTGGCTTCGCAGGTGCGGTTACGCCCGGTTTGTTTGGCGCGGTACAGGGCGCGGTCGGCCCGGGCGAGCAGTTCGGTCAGCGAGTCATCGGCATGCAGTTCGGCCAGGCCGATGCTGGTGGTGATATGCAGGCTGGCACCTTGGTAGGCGAAGCCGCTTTGCTCGGTCTGCCGGCGGACTTTCTCGGCCAGCAGGCGCGCCTGCTCGAGCGAGGTGTCCTTGAGCAGAATGATGAATTCCTCACCGCCCCAGCGGCCGATGATGTCGGCCTGGCGCAGGTTGTCGCGCAGCTGGTTGGCGAATCCGCGCAGCACTTCGTCACCGGCCAGGTGGCCGTGGCTGTCGTTGAGGCTCTTGAAGTTATCCAGGTCGAGCAGCAGGGCGCTGAGTGGGCTGGGGTTGCGCCGCGCTTCCTGGATCGCCTGGTTGGCCAGCAGGTTGAAGCCGCGGCGGTTGAGCAACTCGGTGAGTTGGTCGGTGGTGGCCAGGGCGGCGATGCGGGCCTGGTAGCGGCGCAGGGCAATGTTGACCAGGGTCAGGACGATGACGGTGACCACCAGGCAGATCAGCAAATTGAGGTACAGCGATTGGCGAATGCCGGCCAGTGCTCCGCTTTCGCGCTTGTCGACGAACAGGTACCAGTCCAGCTCGGGAATGAAGCGCACGTTGAGAAAGTGCCCGCGGCCCTGCTCCTGGTACTCGAAGTCGCCGGTTTTCGGCTGTGGCAGTTTGGCCTGGAGGTCTTCCAGGCCCACCACTTCGCTGAGCGCCTGGCCGACCGTGGCGCCCATCGGTCCGCCCGTCGCGCCGGTCAGTACGATACGGCCGGCGGTGTCGACGAAGTACACGCTGCGGTCGTAGCGCGCCTGATAGTCATCGATCAGCTTGACCACCGCGTCCACGGTCAGGCCGACGCCGGTGGCGCCGATAAAGCGCTGGTCGTAGTCGAACACCTTGTAATTGATGAAGACGGTCAGACGATCCTGATTGGCCATGTCGACATCGACATTGATTTCGTAGGGTGTCTGCATGTCGCGCACGCGGAAGTACCAACTGTCGCGCGGTTCTTGCGGATCGACGCGCTTGAGCACGCCTTTGACCTGGTAGTAGGTGTGGCTCTTGTCGGAGACGAAGAAGCTGGTGACGGTGCCGTAATGCTCCTGCACCTCGCGCAGGTAGCGGGTCATCTGCTCGACATCCTGTTCGCCGCTCATCACCCAGTCGCGGACGAAGGTGTCGCGGGCCATCATCGAGGAGATCAGCACCGGGGTGATCAGGTCCTTCTGGATTTCGGAGTAGACGTTGTCCGAGGTCAGCGGCAGTTCGGTGTTGATGATGTTGTCGCGGATCGAGTCGAGCGCGGTGTAGTAGCTGACCAGCGAGGTGGCGAGGAAACCGCAGCCGAGCAATACCAGCAGCAGTAGGACCAGCGGACGTTGGTTGATTGTCGAGGGCATGGACGGCATGCAGGTTCTGCTCGCGAAATGATGGCGCCATGCTAGCGTGCAATTGGCATGGCGTCACGGCGGGCTCCTACGCGAGGGTTATTGTGTGCTCTGCATGTAGGCGCGCCAGCCGCCGAAGTGGCTGATGTCCTCGGCGCTTTGCAGGCCGTAGGGCTCGCAGATGAACCCGCTGAGCCATTGGCCGTCTGCCAGCTGCACCTTGCCCAGGCCCAGTGGCGCCGGGATGCCGCTGAGGAAGGAGCCCAGTTCGCTGCTCGGCAGCTCCCAGACTTCCACCGCGATGGCGACGCCGCCCTCGGCGACCCGCAGCATGCCGGGACGATAGGGCGGGCCGCCGGCCAGGGCATAGAGCCGGTAGTCGGCCGAGCTCTGGGTGGCCTGGACCAGGGTGGCGCCGCGCTGCTGGAGTTGCCAGTTGAGCGGCAAGCCATCGAGGTGGGCACCGCAGACCACCAGGCGCGCCCGGTCGTTGCGCGCGGCGCTGCTTGGCGCGCTCGGGGCCAGGGCACGCTCGCCGGTCAGCGGCAGTTGCTGCTGGCGCTGCAGGCCATCGGCCAGGCTGAGCAGGTAGTGATCGGTAAAGGCGCGCCCGAACAGGGTCACGCCCCAGGGCAGGCCGTTGCCCATGGAGCCGGCCGGCACCGCGACGGCGGCGTAGTCGAGCATGTTCATGAAGTTGGTGTAGTAGCCCAGGTCGGAATTGCGCTTGACCGGCTCGGCGTGCAGTTCGGCCAGGGTCACCGGGCGCGGGTAGGCCGGGGTCAGCACGCAGTCGAGGTCGGCCATGATCTGATCGCAGATGGCTTTCAGGGCCTGCAGGCGGTACTGGGCGCGGAACAACTGGACGGCGGTAGTGCCGGGGGCTTGTTGCAGGACGGCCTTGATCACCGGCAGCACCGCATCGGGTTGGGCTTCGATCAGGTCACCGGCGACGCTGTAGCGCTCGGCCACCCAGGGGCCTTCATAGAGCAGGCGGGCGGCTTCGAGGAAGGGCGCAAAGTCGATCTCGATGGCCTCGCCACCCATGGCCTCGAGTTGTTCGAGGGCGGCGGCGAACAGTGCCGGGCTCTCGGCGCAGCCAAGGAACTCCAGCTGTTTGGGCACGCCGAAACGGAAACCCGGTCGTACTGCACCGAAGGCGGAGCCATCGTTCCACTGCGGGTTGCTGCGGCTGTAGGCATCGCGCGCATCCAGTTTGGCGGTCAATGCCAGCAGCTGGCTGGCCTCGGCGGCGCTGGCGGTGAAATAGGTGACGCAATCCAGGGTGCGACAGGCCGGGACCACGCCGGCGGTGGAAAGTAGTCCTTTGCTGGCCTTGAGGCCGATCAGGTTGTTCAGCGCGGCCGGTACCCGGCCGGAACCGGCAGTGTCGGTGCCGAGGGCGAAGCTGGCCAGACCTAAAGCCACGGCCAGTGAGGAGCCGGCGCTGGAGCCGCCGGAGGGGTAGTCCGGGTGCACGCTGTTGCGGCATTCGCCGTAGGGCGAGCGAGTGCCGTTGAGGCCGGTGGCGAACTGGTCGAGGTTGGTCTTGCCCAGCGGCACGGCACCCAGGGCGAGCAGCTGTTCGACCAGGGTCGCGCTCTGCGCCGGCACATAGGCGAAGGCCGGGCAGGCGGCGGTGGTGGGGATGCCGGCCAGGTCGATGTTGTCCTTGATGGCGAAGGGCACGCCGTACAGCGGCAGCTCGGCCGGCGTCTTGCCGTCGAGGGCGGCGAGGTAGGGTTCCAGTTCATCGGTCGTGAGCAGGTGGATGAACAGGTGAAACTCGGGGTTGAGCGCCGCGGCCTGTTCGCGCAGGGCGGCGATCAGCTGACGCGGGGTGGTGCTGCCGTTCTGGTAGGCGGCTTTTACGGCGTCGAGGCGTAGATCGAATAGGTGTTTCATGGTTTGGCTCCTTGTCGGGTGCGCCGGTGTTCTTGGGTTGCCCCGCCAGCGATGGCATCGGCTATGGGATCAGGGTCCTGCGGGGCTCGGTCAGTCACCTGACCCGGTATTCAGTCTTCGTGGAAGGGGCTTAGCTCTCCTCCAAGACCACCACCCGCTGGCCGGCGCGCACCGGCGAGCCGGGTTGCACACGGACCTCGCTGACCAGGCCGTCGCGGGGGGCGAGCAGGGGGATCTCCATCTTCATCGACTCGAGGATCACTAGCACATCGCCGGCCTTGACCCGGTCGCCGACGGCCACCTGCACCTGCCAGAGGTTGCCGGCGATATGGCTGTCGATACCGTGCTGGCCGTTGCCCAGCGGCGCGTCTTCGCCCAGGTCGGGTGCAACTTCCTCGCTGTCGAAGTGCGCCTGGCCGGAGGCGATCCAGCGCTGGCGTTCGGCGTCGAAGGCGGCGCGCTGCTGGTTGCGGAAGGCTTCGATACCCTCGGCTTCGCGGTCGAGAAAGGACTGGTAGTCGGCCAGGTGCAGGTCGCGGTGCTCGATGCGCAAGTCATAGCGGCCCAGGGGGAAGTCACGGCGGATGCGCGTCAGCTCGTCGGCGGATACCGGATAGAAGCGGATCTGGTCGAAGAAGCGCAGCAGCCAGGGCTTGCCGTCGAAGGCGGCGACTTCTCGGTAGCGGTTCCACATCTGCAGGGTGCGCCCGACGAACTGATAGCCGCCGGGGCCTTCCATGCCGTACACGCACATATAGGCGCCGCCGATGCCGACCGAGTTTTCCGCGGTCCAGGTGCGCGCCGGGTTGTACTTGGTGGTGACCAGGCGGTGGCGTGGGTCCAGCGGCGTGGCCACCGGCGCGCCGAGGTAGACGTCGCCCAGGCCCATCACCAGGTAGCTGGCCTCGAACACGGTCTTGTAGACCTCGTCGAGATTCGGCAGGTCGTTGATCCGGCGGATGAACTCCAGGTTGCTCGGGCACCAGGGCGCGTCCTTGCGCACCGTGGTCATGTACTTGTCGATGGCCAGTTGGCAGGCCGGGTCGTCCCAGGACAGCGGCAGGTGGACGATACGCGAGGGTACCCTGAGGTCCTGGGTGGCGCAGACCGCGTCCCACTCGCCGGCGACAATGCCGAGCAAGTCACTCAGGGCCAGGGTTTCCGGCTGGTAATGCACCTGCAACGAGCGGATGCCGGGGGTTAGGTCGATCACCCCGGTGAGGTTTTTCGCTTCCAGCGCCTGCATCAGCGCATGGCCGCGAAAGCGCAGCACCAGGTCCAGTTCCGCCGCGCCGATCTCCAGCAACAGGTGGGTGTCGCCGGACAGCCGGGCGACCAGGCGTTTATCCGCTTCGCCGATGTCGAGGACGATGGGGCTCTGTAGCCCGGATGCAATCCGGGAAAGCGGCGCCGCGTGCTCCCCGGATTGCATCCGGGCTACGAGGTTGTGGGTTTCTTCATTGCGCGCTTTTGCCAACTGCCGCGCGGTGGCGATATCGACCGCCACGAAGCGCACCTTATCCCCGGCCTTGAGCTGCCCCAGCTGCCACAGATCGGCCTCGATGATCGTCACCGGGCAGACGAAGCCGCCGAGACTGGGGCCGTCCGGGCCGAGGATCACCGGCATGTCGCCGGTGAAGTCCACCGCGCCGATGGCGTAGGGGTTGTCGTGGATATTGGAAGGGTGCAGGCCGGCCTCGCCGCCGCTGTCGCGCACCCATTCCGGCTTGGGCCCGATCAGGCGTACGCCGGTGCGACTGGAGTTGAAGTGCACTTCCCAGGCGGTGGCGAAGAAGCTGTCGATATAGGCCGGGGTGAAGTATTCAGGCGCGCCATGGGGACCGTAGATCACCCGGATCTCGCGCACGGCCGGCAGGTCGGTGCACAGCTCAGCGGGCAGTTGCGCGCCGGTAGTGCGATCGGCGACTGGCAGAAGGTGCAGCACGTCGCCGGCGCGCAGGGCGCGGCCGCCGTGGCCGCCGAACTGGCCGAGGGTGAAGGTGCTCTTGCTGCCGAGATAATCCGGCACCTGCAGGCCGCCGCGCAGGCACAGGTAGCTGCGCGCACCGGCTCCGGCGATGGTGCCCAAGCTCAGGGTGCTGCCGGCTTTGACTAGCAGCGCGGTATTCAGCGGCTGCTCGATGCCGTCGATGTGCAATGGGATAGATGCGCCGGTCACCGCCAGCACCGCGTCGGTGTTGAAGCGCAGGCTCGGCCCGCTCATGGTGATTTCCAGGGCGGCGGCGCCTTGCTGGTTGCCGAGCAGACGGTTGCCCAGACGCAGGGCGCGGCTGTCCATCGGCCCCGACGGCGGCACGCCGACGGCCCAGTAACCGAGGCGGCCGGGGAAATCCTGCACGCTGGTCTGGGTGCCGGCGCTGAGTACTTCGAAGGTGTCGGCTTTATAGGCCAAGCCATCCAGGCAGCGGGTCCAGGGGTTGCCGCTGGCGAAGGGCGCAGCGACCAGGATCTGCCGCAGGTAGTTGCGGTTGCATTCCACGCCGTAGAGCAGGGTGTCGGCCAGGGCTTGATCGAGGGCGGCGCTGGCCTGGCCACGGGTCGCCTCCCAGGTAATGAGCTTGGCGATCATCGGGTCGAAGTAGGGCGGGATTTCGCAGCCGGCCTCGACCCAGGTGTCGATGCGCAGATTTCTACCATCGGCCTCGGGGAAGGCTACCGCGGTAAGCAGGCCGGGGCTGGGTTGGAAGTCCCGGCCGGGGTCTTCGGCATACAGCCGCGCCTGGATCGCATGGCCGCTGGGTTTCAGGCTTTTCGCCAATTCGGCCAAAGGCGGCAGGTCGCCGGCGGCCAGTTCGATCATCCAGCGCACCAGGTCGACGCCCCACACCTGTTCGGTGACGCCGTGTTCGACCTGCAGGCGGGTGTTCACTTCGAGGAAGTAGAAGCGCGCCGCCTCGCTGTCGTAGACGAACTCGACGGTGCCGGCGCTGCGGTAATTCACCGCGCGGGCCAGCTGGATCGCCGCCGCGCAGAGTTCCTCGGCCATGCCGGCCGGCAGGTTGGGCGCCGGGGTTTCTTCCAGCACCTTCTGGTTGCGCCGCTGCACTGAACAGTCGCGCACGCCCAGGGCCAGCACCTCACCCTGACCGTCGCCGAATACCTGCACTTCCAGGTGGCGGGCGCGCTGGATGTACTTCTCGATAAATACGCCGCTGTCGCTGAAATTGTTCTGCCCCAGGCGTTTGACCGCATCGAAGGCCTCGCTCAGCTCACTGGCGCTGTGGCACACGCGCATGCCGATGCCGCCACCGCCGGCGGTGCTTTTCAGCATCAGCGGGTAACCGACTTGCTCACCGGCGACCAGCGCGGCATCCAGGCTGTCCAGCAGCTCGGTGCCTTCGAGCATCGGCACGCCATGCTGTTTGGCCAGGGCGCGGGCGGTGTGCTTGAGGCCGAACACCCGCAGTTGCTGCGGGGTCGGGCCGACGAAGGCGATGCCCGCCGCTTCGCAGGCCTCGGCGAAGGCCGCGTTCTCCGACAGGAAGCCGTAGCCGGGATGGATGGCTTGGGCGCCGGATTGTTGGGCCACGGCGAGAATCTTCTCGACCTGCAGGTAGGTGCCCGCAGCCGGACCTTCGCCGAGGCTATGGGCCTCGTCCGCCTGCTGGATATGCAGGCTGGCGGCGTCGGCTTCGGAGTAAACGGCTACTCCGCCTACGCCCAGTTCATGGAGCGTACGCAGGATGCGGCAGGCAATGGCGCCACGGTTGGCGATCAGCAGTTTGGTGAACATTCGAGGAGTCCTCGAAGGGGCGGGCCGTCCCGCAGTATTCGGTCCGCACCCCGGTCGTCCGGGGTTGGAATGCTTGGGTAGGGCGGGTGCAACCCGCCGCTGACTTGGCTCTTGGCGGGTTTCACCCGCCCTACGGGCGCTGCCTCAATCCCACATCAGCACCTCGGCCGGGGTCGGGTTGTAACCGTTGCACGGGTTGTTCAGCTGCGGGCAGTTGGAGATCAGCACGATTACGTCCATGTGCGCCTTCAGCTCGACGTACTTGCCGGGCGCGGAGATGCCATCCTCGAAGGTCAGGCCGCCTTCGGGGGTGACCGGCACGTTCATGAAGAAGTTGATGTTGGCGCTGATGTCGGCCTTTTTCAGGCGGCCGTCGTTCAGGCTGGCGCGCAGGAAGTTGTCGCGGCAGCTGTGCATGTAGCGTTTGTCCAGGGCGTACCTGACCGTGTTGCTTTCCTGGGCGCAGGCGCCGCCGAGGGTGTCGTGGCGACCGCAGGTGTCGGCGACGATGCTCAGCAGCGGGTTGCCCAGGTTGGAATAGAGCACCGTGCCGGTGCTCAGGTAGACGCTGTGCTGTTTGCGCAGGGTGCGCTGCACGTCGTAGCGCTCGCGCGGATTGGCGGCGCTGTAGAACAGGGTGTCGACCGCCTGGTTGCCTTCCAGGTCGAGCAGGCGCAGGGTCTGCCCGGCCTTCACTTCGCAGAGGAAGGGTTCGCCGGCAGCGATGGTGGCGCGGTAGCTGGCGGTTTCGGCGTGCTTGTCGCTGTGGGTCAGGTTCATCGGCTCGGCCCCTTAGATATACAGACGTTCGGTGTTGTGGAAGCCACGCGCGTTTTCCGGGCGCGAACTGCGACACAGCACGCTGATGCCGTCGCTGTCGACCTTGTGCCAGGACAATTGCAGCGGCTTGGGCGCGTATTCGGGACTCGGGTCCAGCGGGTGTTGCAGGGCGGTCAGCACCACCAGCGTGTCCATCGGCGCATACAGCTCGAGGTAGTCGCCGGCCTTGGAATTGCCCGGCTGGAACTGCAGGCGGCCGTCGGCGTCGACTGTCACCTTGCTGAACAGGTTGAGGCACATCAGCAGGTCCTGCAGGCTCAGGTTCCACTTGCCCATTTCCACCAGCAGGTTGTCCACGCCGTTGCGGAAGAAGCCGTTGCGCAGCTCCTGGTAGCGGCCCTGGCCGTACTTCTCGCGGACTTCCTCGGCGTTGAGCACACCGCCGAAACTGTCGTGCCAGCCGCAGGTGTCGGCGGTGATGGCGGCGAGCACGCGGCCCATGTCCGAGTACAGGCAGTGGCCGGCAGTCAGCTTGGCGGTGTGCTGACACTTGAGGCTGTCCGGCAGGTTGAGGCGCTCGCTTTTTTCAACGGCATTGAGCAGCAGCAGGCTGACGTTGGCGCCGCCTTCGAGGTCGGTGAGGCGCAGTAACTGACCGCGCTTGAGCACGAACGAGGTGTGGCCGCCGCCGGGGAGCAGTTCTTCATAGAGGGTGGGGCGCAGGGTTAATGAGGCAGTCATCTGGTGCTCCTTACACAGCAGGTTGCAGGTTGCCGGTGATGTGCGCCGGCAACGCCTCGACGGCGGCGCGACTGGCGCGGCGGTCGCTGTTCAGTGGAATGTCGTAGGTGATGCGCGCGCCGAAGGCATTCGGCGCGTGCGGGTCGACGCGGACCTTGTCGAACACCAGCAGGCGGGTGCCGAGGCTGAAACCCTCGCTCAGGTCGTGGGTGACCATGAATACGGTCAGCCGGGTTTCGCGCCACAGCTCCAGCAGCAGGCCATGCATGTCCTTGCGAATCCCCGGGTCGAGGGCGCCGAACGGCTCGTCGAGCAACAACACCCGTGGCTGCATGATCAGCGCCTGGGCAATGGCCAGCCGTTGCTGCATGCCGCCGGACAGCTGGGTCGGGTATTTGTCCAGCGCGTGGCCGAGGCCGACCTTGGTCAGCATCTGGGCCGCCTGCTCGCGGGCCTCGCGTTTGGCTTTGCCGAACAGGCGGCCCAGCAGGGGCGAGCGGGGCAACTCCAGGCCGATGGCGACGTTGTCCAGCACGCTCAAGTGCGGAAACACCGAGTAACGCTGGAACACCACGCCGCGGCTGCTATCGGGTTCGGCGGCCAGTGGTTGGCCGGCCAGCAGGATCTGTCCGCGGCTGGCGCGTTCCTGGCCGAGTAGCAGGCGCAAAAAGGTCGACTTGCCGCAGCCGGAGGCGCCGACCAGGGTACAGAACTCGCCTTCGCTGATGCTCAGGTTGAGGCCTTCCAGCACCACCTGGTCGCCGTACTCCTGCCATACGTTGTTGACCTGAATGAAGGCGCTGGTTGTTTTATCGTTCATGCCTTGGCTCCTTCGTACCAGGGGAAGACCAGGCGGGTCAGCTGGCGCAGGCTCAGGTCCATCAGCCAGGCGAGCAGGGTGACCCAGGCCACGTAGGGCAGGATCACGTCCATTGCCATATAGCGGCGCACCAGGAAGATCCGGTAACCCAGGCCGTCGGTGCTGGCGATGGCTTCGGCGGCGATCAGGAACAGCCAGGCCGAACCGAGCACCAGGCGCAGGGCGATCAGCAGGCGCGGCAGGATTTGCGGCAGGATCACGCGCAGGATCAGGGTCCAGGTGCTGGCCCCCAGGGTCTGCGCCTTGATCAGCAGCTCGGGCGGAATTTCCCTGGCGCGCTGTTCCAGATCGCGGGCCAGCACCGGTGTGATGCCGATCACGATCAGCATCACCTTGGACAGCTCGCCGAGGCCGAAGCTGATGAACAGAATCGGCAGAATCGCCAGCGGCGGCACCATCGACAGCACCGTGAGCAGCGGCGACAGCGGCGCACTCAGCAGCGGCAGGCTGCCGGCGGCGATGCCCAGGCACAGCCCGGCCACGGCCGCGATACCCAGGCCCATGCCGAGGCGCTTGAGGCTGGCGGCCGTGTCCTCCCAGAACAGGTACTTGCCGCTGCGCTTGTCCTCGCTGAAGGCCAGGCGATCGATCGCCGCGACCATCTGCGTGGCGCTGGGCAGCAGTTTGTCGTTGGGATTGTCCGCCAGGCGCTGGGCCGAACCCATGAAGTAGGCGAACAGCAGCAGGGCGAAGGGCAGCAGGATCAGCAGCAGGCGACCGCTGCGATCCGGGTGACGGTTGATCAGGCGCATGCTGATTCCTTGTTATAGGAACGGGCGGGACGCGCAGTCCCATGCCCGCGATACGGTTCGCGGGCAAGGCCCGCTCCTACGGCCTGGTTAGAGCGTGCCGTCGGCCGCCATCTGCATGTAGCTGGGGTCGAAGCGCAGCTTGAGGTTGCCTTGGTCACCGGTAACCACATCGCGGGCGAAGCTCATGCCGATTGCCTCGGCGTTCGCCGCGCCGTCGCCGAGCAGGCCGTGACTGTAGGAGAAACTGGCCACCTTGCTCATGGTCGCCGGCAGTTTCGGGCTGTTGGCGAAGGCCACGGCATCCTTGGCCGAATAGAACATCTTGGTCACCGCCAGTTGCGCTTCGTAACCGGCCAGGTCGGTGCCAGAGGCCTTGGCCATATGCTCGCGGGCGGCCTTGCCGGCAGGCGAGTCGGCGCTCATGGTCGCCATGATTTCGTACCAGGCGCCGGTCAGGGCTTTGCCGAAGGCCGGGTTGTCGTTCAGGGTGTCGCTGTTGACCACCATCAGGTCGATGATTTCGCCGGGGATCTGGCTGGAGTCGAACACCTTGGTCACGCCAGGGGTCGCTTCGACTTCCGCCAGCAGCGGGTTCCAGGTGACCACGGCCTTGACGTCGTCAGTGGCGAAAGCCGCCACCAGGTCGGCGTCCGAGGTGTTGATCACGCTCAGATCCTTCTCGCTGAGGCCGGCTTTTTCCAGGCCGCGCGCCAGCAGGTAGTGGGAAACGGACAGTTCGACCAGGTTGACCGGCTGGCCCTTGAGGTCACCCAGGGTCTGCTTCTCTCCCTTGATCACGATGCCATCGTTGCCGTTGGAGAAGTCGCCGATGATCAGCGCGGTGGAGTCGATGCCGCCGGCTGCCGGGATGGTCAGGGCGTCCATGTTGGTCATGCTGCAGCCATCGAACTGGCCGGCGCTGTACTGGTTGATCGACTCGACATAGTCGTTGATCTGCACCACATCGATACTGATGTCGTACTTTTTCGCCCATTTGTCGACGATGCCTTCGGCGGCCGCGTATTCCCAGGGCATCCAGCCGGCATAGATGGTCCAGCAGACGCTGAAGTCGGTTTTAGGCGCGGCGTGGCTCGTGAGGCTGATGGTGGCGGCAAGGCCGGCGGCGAGTACTGCGATCAGGCGGGGCGTACGCATAGGGAACCTCCAGTTCGAGTAGGGCGGCAGGAGTGCGCGGCGGTTGCCTCATTACTGAGGACGCGTTCTCCCGGGCTTTTATCCCGCCGTGTAACCTCGAAGGAGGTCGCCAACTCTCGGACCAGTCACTCGTCGATGATCTGATCGGCGAGCCGGAACCCTAGTCGGCTATTGCAAATTGTGGTGCCGCGATCCCGTAACACTTAATGCATCACGGGATATTCCTGCACACCTGAGACTAAGCGAACATCGTGCCAGTTGTGCCCGCCGCTCTGCCATGGGGCTGCGCGGCTCAACTCGCTGGCGAATCTGCGCCGCCGTGCGCCGCAATGGTGCGAGGCGGCGCCGGCGTGCAGTGTTGCGGGGCGGGAACGCCTGGCCGAATACAGTGTCAGATCTGTTAATTGCGGTAATTGAAATGTAACAAAAGCGTGTCAACCGGAGTGCCTCGGGCCTGCGGTAAATCAAGGGAGTATGGCAAATGCGTGTATTAACGGTGATGGCTTTAGTGCTGCTGCTTGGCGGTTGCAGTATCAGGGCTCCGGGCGTGGATGCACGCATTGGCGAGCCGCTGAGGATTGATCTGGATGGCTATGAGAGCGGCCACGGTGGTGGTTTCTGCCCACCAGGCCTGCGCATGCAGGGGCGCTGCTGATGAGAGCCTGCTTGAGCATGGCCCTCATCGCCATCATGGCCGTCAGCTTGCAGGCCTGCAGCCTGCGCTTGCCGGGCATTGGCATCGATGTCGGTGACAGTGGTGGCCCGCCACATTGCCCGCCAGGGCAGGCCAAGAAAGGTCGCTGCTAACCCGGCACTTTCTGCTCCGGCCAGTTGTCCAACTATTCAAGAGAGTACCCGGAAGGCCAGCAGTCGCTGGCCTTCCCCTTATCGTACTCACGGAGGTCTCCATGCTCCATAAAGCCATGCTTGTTGCCCTGCTGGGACTGTTCCTGACCGGTTGTGCGGTCTATGGCGACGGTTATGGCCATCGCTACTCAGGCTATGACCGCCACCACTATTATTCGGGTGGCGATTATCGGGTGCAGCGTTACCCGGTATATGTCGCTCCGCGGCATTACTACGGCGATCACCGTGATGATCGTCGGCATGACCAGCGCCGCTACCTGCCGGCACCGCAGCCACGTCACTACAACAACGACCGTCGCGCAGAGTCGCGCCATGACGGGCGCCGCGATCGGCGGCATGAGGGGCGTCGCGATCAGCGCGCTCAGGACCACCACGCAGTGCAATCGCGCCAGGGCTGGGACGGCAGGCAGAGCAATCAGCATAAGCAGCCACAGCGCTCGTCGAACCAGCGGCGTGACCACGGCTCGCGTAGCGGTGATAGACGCAGTTGGGAAACTCAGCGCAACTAGTTGAGGACTACCGCGCGGCGGGCTACCCCCTCGAGCCTGGCGACGGCGTTCGCTATTTCCGCTACCTCTGACCTCGGCTATCGCACCCCTGTGTCGATAGCCCTTGGCGGCGCCAGTCCTGGCTCTGTATCTCTCTCCATATCCTTGATCTGACCGTCAGCTGGCGCATATGAATTGCGCCAGTAGCGGGTTCAGGGGGCCACTGTTCGGCACTTTGCCAGCATGATGGCAGTTGGCAATTGTGTTTTGCCGACGTCGCCCGCAACATGGCGCGGGCCTGATGTGTGGAATCTTCAGTTTGCAGACCGGTCGTATCGAAATTGCGCGCGCGTATCGTCGCTGGCCATGGCTGGCGGCACTGCTGCTGGCCGTTCTACTGGTCTGCGGTACGCTGGCGGCCGACTGGGATTTCAACCTGATCAGCAAGCGTGCAGAGCAGTTGTACGGGCCGCTTGGGCAGGGTCGCGGGCGCATCGATGATTGGCAACGATTGCTCCAGGAGCAGGCCGGCGTCAGCGAAATGGAGCAGCTGCAAGCGGTCAACCGCTTCTTCAACCTGCGCCTGCGTTTTCGGGATGACATCCAGATCTGGAAGGTTACTGATTACTGGGCGACGCCCGTCGAGGCGCTGTTTCGCGGTGCCGGCGACTGCGAGGATTACGCCCTCGCCAAGTATTTCAGCCTGCGCCAGTTGGGTGTGCCGAGCGAGAAGCTGCGCATCACCTATGTCAAGGCGGTGCGTTTGAATCAGGCGCACATGGTACTCACCTATTACGAAAGTCCCCTGGCCATGCCGCTGGTGCTGGATAACCTGATCGATGCCATCGAACCGGCCAGCCAGCGTCGCGATCTGGTGCCCGTTTATGCCTTCAACGCCGAGGGGCTGTGGCTGCCCGGCGCTGGCGGTGGCAAACAAGTCGGAGACAGCAAGCGCCTTTCGCGTTGGCAGGATCTGTTGAAAAAAATGCGGGCCGAAGGCTTTCCTTGAGAGCGACCCGAAGGAGTGGTTGATGTCACTGTTCAAGCAGTTGTTTATTGCCATCTGCGTGCTGATGCTGGTGAGCTTCACCGGTAGTTTTCTGGTGAGCGTGGAGAGTTCGCGCGAGCAGCAGGTCAACCAGTTGCGCGCGCATGCCCAGGATGCGGCGACTGCTTTGGGTCTGTCGTTGAGTTCGCATATCAACGATATGGCGATGATCGAGCTGATGGTCAGCTCGATTTTCGACAGCGGTTACTTCGAGAGCATCAGGGTGCTCGACCCTGAGAGCGGGCAGGTGATGGTAGAGCGCACGGGGGTGCCGGTCAGCGCCGAGGCGCCGCAGTGGTTCGCCGATCTGGTCGACTTGGCGCCGGCCAGTGGCGATGCCATCGTCAGCGACGGCTGGCGCCAGGCGGCGCGGGTCGAGGTCACCAGCCATCCGCTGTTCGCCATCGGCAAGCTCTGGAAAAGCGCGCTCGGCGTGCTGCTCTGGTTGGCTGTCAGTGGGGTGTTCTGCATCGGTTTGGGCGTTTTGCTGCTCAAGCGCCAGTTACGGCCGCTGGATTATATGGTCGAGCAGTCCAACGCCATCGCCCGGCGTGAATTTCTCAGCCTGCCCGAGTTGCCCAAGACTCCCGAGTTTCGGCGGGTGGTCAATGCCATGAACCAGATGGTCGAGAAGCTCAAGGCGCTATTCGCCGAGGAAGCCGCGCGTAGCGAGAAATTGCGTGCCGAGGCCTATCAGGACAGCCTCACCGGGCTGGCCAATCGGCGTTACTTCGATCTGCAGCTGCAGGCGCGCGTGGGGGTCGATGAGCACGCCGGCAGCGGTTACATGCTGTTGCTGCGGGTCAACGACCTGGCCGGCCTCAACCAGCGTCTGGGCGGCCAACGCACCGACCAGTTGCTCAAGGCCATCGCCGCGCAGTTGCAGCAACTCAGCCAGGGCCGCTACCTGGTGGCGCGCAACCGTGGCGGCGAGTTTGCCGTGTTGGCTGCCGGCCTCGACCGCAGTGAGGCGGAGCAGTTGGCAGAAAGCCTGGACGGTGCCCTGGCCAGCCTGCAGCAGACCGGTGCCAGCGACTGCTTGCCGGTCGCGCATATCGGCATGACGGCCTTTGCCCCGGGCGATCAGCTCGCGGCTATTTATGCCGCGCTGGATGCGGCGCTGGCCCAGGCCAGCAGTCAGAGCCTGCAGAGCTGGGCCTGCAGCGAACACGACGCCCAGCGGCCTGCCGCCGATGAACGGCAGAGCTGGCATGGCCTGCTGGATCAGGCGCTCAAGCAGGGGCGTTTCCAGCTTTATGTGCAGCCGGTGGTCAGCGCGGCTGATCCCGCGCGGGTGTTGCACCTCAAGGTGCTGGCGCGCTTGCTCGATGAGCAGAACAACCCGGTACCGGCTGGGCGTTTTCTGCCCTGGCTGGAGCGTTTCGGCTGGGCCACCCGTCTTGACCTGGCCATGCTCGACTGGGTATTGGCGCAGCTGCAGACCAATAGCAGTTGTGTTGCGCTGAGCCTCTCCGGCAGCACCGTTCGCGATCCACAGGCGCTGCAGCAACTCTATGAGCGGCTGCGTCAGCATGCGCATCTGGGCGCGCGCCTGACCCTGGAGCTGGACGAGGATCAGTTGCCCGATGCCGCGGCCCTGGAGGCACTGACCGTGCGTCTGCGCAGCCTCGGCTTCAGCCTGGGGCTGCAGCACTTCGGCGGACGCTTCAGCATGATTGGCAACCTGGCCAAGCTCGGCCTCAGCTACCTCAAGGTGGATGGCAGCTATATCCGCGCCATCGACGCCGAGAACGACAAGCGCCTGTTCATCGAGGCCATGCAGCGCGCCGCCAACAGCATCGATCTGCCGCTGATTGCCGAGCGGGTCGAAACCGACGGCGAGTGGCAGGCATTGCGCGACATGGGTATCGAGGGCGTGCAGGGTCGCCTGTTTGGCGAGCCGGGCCGCTGGGTCTGAGGTGATTTTCGGCAGCGAGTGGGCCACACCGTAGGGCGTACTCGGCTTTGGCCTCCTGCGTCGCTCTACCTCCTGCATCCCTGCAGTCGTCGCGAAGCAGTACGCCGTTGCTGGTGGTAATGCTGGACTGATCAGTGAACCTGAAGGAGGGGGGGAGCCGCGAAGCCTTGCTTTCACCGTCGCTCAGATCAATCCGGAATCATCGTCACCGATCAGCCGATGCAGCCCGCCAAGGGCATCACGTGCCTTGCTGCGGCCGACCAGTTTGGATTGCGCCGCTTCGGGCAAGTCGGTGATGCGTACAACCCCTTTCTGGATCAGCACGGTGATCAAGTCTTCCAGCACCCGGATCATGTCCAGGTCGCTCTGCTTGAGCTGCAGCAGACTGTTCTCGACAGTCTGATTGGCATACCAAGCCAGCGCTTCCTGATCATCTGCGGCAAGCTCACCATCCATGCCTGCGAACGGAGATGCCTCAACCTGTTGCAGGTTGCCCCAGGTATCGCGTTTCACATACAACATCGATCACTCCTTAGCACCAACGGATTCCCTTGAACGAAAACCCCGCCAACCAATGTTAGCGGGGTTTTGGCCGTCAGTGGTCGATCTTGACGATCGGGTCGGCACCCGCGATCAGCGAGTTGACGATGTCCGATGAGGTCGCTCCATAGCTGGATAGATCGACATTGGCACCGCCGTTTTCCAGGTGAATGCTCACGTCGGCATTACCGCCTGCGCCGAACTGGCCAGTGGAGCTGATTTCCAATGTCGATGTCGTGGTATCGACTCGCAGGAAATTGAGGATGTTGCCATCGTTCTCGCCCTGCAGCAGATCGTGCAGATCGATGCGGTCGCCCTCGCCGATTTTAAAGTCGGTGATCCTGTCGGCCCCGGTATCGCCTGCTTTCCAGACGAAGGAGTCGGCGCCAGTTCCGCCGAACAAGATGTCGTCGCCCGCACCGCCGATGAGGATGTCGTTGCCGGTTCCACCGTCGAGGGAGTCGTTGCCTGCCCCGCCGATGAGGGTGTCGTGACCGGCGCCGCCGCTGATGTAGTCGTTGCCGGTGCCGCCGGTGAGCGTCGAATCGCCAGAGCCGCCGATAATGGTCTTGGCGGTGCTCGGGCCGTCGCTGACTTCCAGTGCCAGGGTCGGGGCAAAGCCGCTCGGCAGCGCCGAACTGGTAACCAAGTAGATCTTGTCGGTGCCCGAGACCGCCGTCGGGGTACTCAGCAGGGACGCATAGGGGCTCAGGTCAAACACGCCCTGTGCGTTGGCGTTGATTTCCTGGTAGCTGCCGTCGGCCAGTACCACGTTGATCGACGAGCCGGCTGGCAGGTCGCTGAACATCAGGCTGGTGATTGTCTCAGGCGTGCCCACCGTATCCTGGATCAAGGCATAGACATCCACCGGGTAGCTGAAGCTGGTCAGACCGTTCGGGTTGGGGTCCGTAGCGATGTATTCGATCTGGAAGCCGTTGTTTTTGGCGTTGGCGCCGAAGGCATTTGCAGCACCCAGGCCGATAGCCAGGCTGCTCATGTCGGCGCTAATCGAATAGGTCACGTTCGCGGATTCATTGCCGCCCTGATTGAACAGGCCGCCGTCGAGCGTGGCATTGAGCGTGGCTTTGGTGATGGTGCCGGTGATGCCGGTGAGGCTTACGGACCAACTACCGCCGGAGTTGACAGTGGCAACGCGGGTCACGGTGCTGGTGACGCCGGCATTGTTCACTTCCAGTTGCAGTTCCACCTTGAGATTGGAGGAGGAAACGACGGACGTCGACGAGGTGCCGATCGATCCGCTCAGCGTGCTTTGCCCTGCCAGGTCGGCAGATTCCAGCTTGCTGGTGATCTTGACCACGTCATCGGCAGAGTTCTTCAGCCGCAATGCCATGTATTGCATGCCGGTCGGGAAGCGGAAGTTGATCGCTTCGCTGCCGTCGATGCGTTGGGCCTGTGTGCCATTGTCGCCCGGGCTGTTGACACCCAGGTTGTTGCCGCCCGACCAGTTGAAGGTGGCGTTGCTGCCGGTGGAAATGGTCACGCCATTGCCGAAGGTGAATTCGCTCTTGCCGTTCAGGCCACCATCACTGGTGAAGCTGATTTCATTGACGACCGGTGTGCCGATGACGATCGAGACATCGCTGCCGGGTATGGCGTCGGCCACCGGATTGATGGTGATCACGCTGGTATCGGTATCAGTCAGTGCACCACCCGCGCCAGTATTGCCGCCATCGTTGCTGGTCATCGTCAGCGCGACTGTGCCGCTGGCATCCGCGACCGGCAGGTAGCTAGGTTGGCTGGTCGGGTCGGCCAGGTAGGCGTTGATGTCAGCGAGCGTTCCGCTCAGCACTATGCTGCCGGTACCCGATCCTGCCACGTTGACGCCGTTGGCATTGGCTGCGCTCAGCGTACCGCTGGCTACCGCCAGGGTGACCGAGACAAGGCCGGAGGCGACGTCCACATCGCTTACCGAGAGTCCACTCAGCTTGAGCGCGGTGTCCTCATTGGTGACATAGCTCGCCGGCGGCTGATTGACCGGCGCATCGTTGACCGGGTTGATCAGGATGGAGACGGTGGCTGGCGTTTGATCCACGTTACCGGCGACGTCGCTCGAGAGGTACTGGAAGTCGGTGCTGCCATTCCAGTCGGTGTTCGGTGTGAATCTCAGGCTGGCCTGATCGCCGATAGCCGGAATGGCCTGGCCAATCAGGACCTCCTGGTCGTTGTATTTCAGAGTGCCATTCACCGGCAGGCTGGTAATGGTGAAGTTGGCAATGCTGCTGGCGGCATCAGTCGCGTTCAGCGTAATGGTAATGGGGCCGGAGTCCTCATTAGCGACAACGGATACATTGCTGGTTTCGGGAGCGCCGGTATCGCCGATCGTGATGGTACTGACGGTCGACTCGGTGTCTGCACCGTCCTGAGCCGTGGCCGTCACGGTCACGCTCAGGTCACCAACCGGGTTGCCTGGGATAGTCATCTGCAAGCCGGTGATGGTGACAGCCTTCGTGTTGGGATCAATCGCCACGTTATATGTGCCCACTGTTTCGAGGGGCAGCGTCCAGGTACCGTCACCGTTATTAGTGCCGACAGACAGGCTGGCACCAGTGGGTATCTCGACCGTGATGCTGGCAATCGACTCGGAGTAATCGATATCTGCCGGCGTGGCTGTAATGGTCAGCGGATAGCTGATGCTGGAGGCAAACTCGATCGAGTTGATCAGATAGTCATCGCCTGCACTGGCGTTATCCGTCGGGACACTGAATTCGACACGGCTGATCGCTGCGCCGGTGCTGCTGGTCAGCGTGATGAATGGATCGACGACATCGGTCAGGCCCGCGATAGTGGCGCTTCCGATCGGATTTCCGTCGCTGTCGAACAGGTCATAGGTCGCCCTTTCGCCGGTATGCAGCCAGGCGAAGCTAACAGTCGCGCTTGCCACCGGGGCATCGAACTCCACAACGAGCCGTTCCGATTGGCCGTTGAGTTCGCCAATTTCGCTGTTGGCGCCGGAGGCTGCTCCAGTGACCCCGAAGCCATCGGGGCTGCCGTTGATGGAAATCACGCCCGGTGTACCGTCGAGATTAATGGCACTGACGGTAAATCCTTGGCCTGAAGATGCTGCGTTGGCAGTGGTGATGGTCGTGGTGGTGATGCTGGCGGCACCCAGTTCGATGGTGACGATGGGTGCATCGGCCACTGGGGTCACGTCGTAAGTAAGCGTGCTGGAACTGCCGGTGTTGGTCGTGTAGGTCGCCTGCGGCGCCGCGCCGCTCCAGTCGGCCACGGGCGAGAAGCTGTAGTCGCCGTTGCTGGCGATGGTCAGGCTGCCGATGCCGGCGATGGTGGCGGTTTGGCCGGCGGTGTAGGTGGTGGCGTCACCGGCGACGGTGAAGCTGGCCACGCTCAGGCTGCTGTCGATATCGCTGTCGTTGTCGAGGACGTTGCCGGTGGCA
>NZ_JAQJZJ010000002.1 GCF_027988105.1 Pseudomonas aestuarii
GTGGTGCCTCCACACTAAGCTGATCGGCCCCGGTTCGGCGATCTGTAAGCTTTTCGTGCGTAAGGTTTTGGTACAGCACTTTGCTGGTCGGGCACACTAGACCTTGAGCTGCCACAAAACTGCATATGTGGATGCCAGTTCAACTCCCTAAATGACCGTTCATCGACAATATTACGCGGGGGCATTTTGGGGGGCATATTCAAACAATTTTAATATTAATTCCTTTTATAACAATGGTTTATACGCATAATTAAAACTCCCCCGGCGCCATTCACTGCGTAAGCATCAGTTTTTAACCTGTCCAGCGAGCTTTCACACAGGCTGGACCCGAAGTTGTCCGTCGTTTCAGACAAGATTGCACAGGCCGATGTTTTCAGCGCGAAACCTTTGGCACGATACCGACCTGCATGCCGAATGGATTAAACACGCTGTTCAACGTCTGAACGGTGGGGTTACTTGCGTCATGCTCCAACTGCCGCAGGGCGCGCAGTGACAGCTTACACATTTGGGCGAACCTGGCCTGCTGCAACCCAGTCACGTCCTTGCGTAACCGCCGAACTGCCGCCCCGATCGTAATTTCCCCAGAAGCCAACTGCTTCTGTAACTCGCTGAGAATCCGATTGCGCTCAAGGATGTCCATTAAATGAGTCCCCATTTATTGAGTCGCTGAGGGAGATCACGCAGCGCTATGCGAGGGTGGTTCAATGTCGCAGCGGGCAGTCCATCTGCACTCAGCAAGTCAGGCAAGGCCAGGAAAGTTTGAGCCGCTGCCCTGAGCCGCTGGAATAGCTCATCAGGGTTGACCCACTGCGCAGCCTCACCGCAGGCAGCCCTCCAGGCGACCGCCCCCGCAACCTCAATATGTTTTGGCCATTTTGTTGTGCGCGTTACGCCTTCATCATCCATGACCATGGGGGCGAGATCATAGATCGGGGCCAGCCTCACGCCCTGCTCATTCCTAAGGATGGAGGTGTTTCGGCCATGATTGTCTGAATTACCAAGAATCTGATTCAGCAGATCACGCTGCATGTACTCGAATACCAAATCACCAACCTGCTCAGCCTGCCCAACGCATTGCCATAACGCGACCAGGTTTCGTAGCACCTCCGAATGCGACATATAGCTGCCAGCCTCAGCAACACCACACAGTGAGTACATCGACTCAACGGCAACTCGACCCACGCCTGCAGCGCTGACTTCGCGATCAAAGCGATACATCCACAGGCTGGGCTTATTGCCCTCTTCCAAAGCCAGCCCTTCTGCGGCAACTGTATCGAGCCCCAACTGCCGAACCGCTCGATAGAAGCAATACTCGCTACGGAGAATGTCCTGATCCGTCCGACCTGCCTTGTTACGTGCAAATTTCACAAACCAGTGCTGTGCTGCATCTGCATCCGGCAATACAGCATCAGGGTGCAGGGCACCATGACGGTCTTCAGTTAACAGCAGTTTGGGAGCCTCACCACCCGCCCCAGTAGCGCCACCAATGGCAGCCCCCTGCTCATAGGCATATTCCAGGAAGCGCGAGTCGCGGCTGACCACTTCGTCTCGCGTAAACCCCAACACCGGGCTACCCGCGATAGCGTCTGCCGACTCTTTGATGCGCAGATTCCCAATAGGTGCAGGCGTACAGCGCCCCAATAGGAACAGATCTAAGCTCAGCCCCTGCGGGCGCTCGCCACTCAAGCGTTTCAGTAAAAAGCGTCTGGCCGCCCCTGCGGGCAAAATATCGTAAAGAAAAGCAGGGGCCTGCTTACTCCGCCAAGAGTCCCAGCCCAGAGGTACGGCAGCACTGACCGCACAATCCAGGCGACTGCCAATAGCGTCAAGGGTGCTCACCAGATAGCTCTGCTCGTATCCATACGCACAAGGTCCATCCAACCCTAGGTCAGACTGCTCGAAGCCAATCCCCATAGCATCCTGCCATCTTCCACCCGCATAGATTTGTAGAGTGAGCTTGTGCATAGCGATTACCGGTAACTTAATGCCTAAAACCTTAGCCAAGCACCGCATAAAAGGCAATTAAATACCCATTTACACTCTTCGCCATCCATAAATAGGTATTTTAATACCTATTACGACCTGTGTTGGTGTTGATAATGTCCATCGCCGCCATCTCTTCTGCATTGCAAATTGGCGAAAGCGTCAGCCTCGTGGGTTCGGCACCTTCGCGGTGAAGGCACGCACGGTGCGTGACGACTGGCTGGGGCATTATTTGTTTGAGTCCATCGCCGAGGTGCAGGAACATGCAACTCGCTGCGTGTGGACATACAATCACGAACGGCCAAACATGGCCCTGGGAGGCATCACCCCCAAACAGAAGGTGGCCCTCACGGCCTGACCTCTACTTCTGGCGAACGCTAAAAACGGGGGGATTACCGGGGTGCTGAATGTCGCGGGCAGCGAGACCTTCAAACCACGCCTGGTCACTCACAAACTTCAAAGCGCAGCGATGAAGATCGACAATCGCCTATGTCTCATCGCACACCGGCTAAATACTGTGATCAACATCCACTATGACGCAGCGTTCATTGATACGCATCTGGTGGGCCTGGTTGCAATCAACTCGTACCGTGACGTGCTTTCGACCACGCGCAATTCGTTGGAAATGCTTGATCCGGCTGACGTGTTCGGCAAACGATTCAATGCGATAGACATCTGCCGATGGCTTCATCGCCACTCAAGGTTATCGCCTGAAAACCAGCCTGCGCAATGGCGTTGTCTTTTATTCCAAGGCCTGCACCGAGACCACCCCTGGCAGCCTGAATGACGACCTCGTCGTGGGCGACAGCGGGTCGATGCGTGACAGGTCTGAACAGCACATCCTGGGCGTCGTTCGTCAGTGTAGTGGCAATATCAGCAAGACGGCCAAGGTGCTTGGGCTTTTTCGCACACGCTTTGCCGTACGCTGAAGTACAAGAACCGCCGATAAATCGCTACAAAGTAATAGTCGTCTCCCGCCAAAAGCCAGCGAATCCCAATACGCGAATAAAAACAAAACTATCGCAATGAGATAAATTTTGGTGATATTGTGTTGGGCCGGCCGTCTTAGACGGCTCAGGTTGACGACGATGAAGTGTTCGATCCGACAGGAGACATCAGAGGTGCCCAAAACGCTACTGCAAAAACTCTGGGAAACGCACGTCGTCCGCCATGATCCGGACGGCTCTGCGGTTCTCTATATTGACCTTCAATTGATTAATGAAGTGACGAGTCCCCAAGCCTTTGAAGGACTATCGGTGGCTGGCCTCAGCCCATGGAGGAGCGGCACGATAATCGCAACCTCCGACCACAACGTGCCGACCAAAGACTTGGCCATGGGCATCCAAGACCCTGTAGCGAAAATTCAGGTTCAGACACTGGAACGCACCTGTGATGAATTAGATTTACGCCACTTCAGGATGGGTGAAAAAGGGCAGGGAATTCTGCATGTCATTGCGCCTGAATTAGGCGCCAGTCTTCCCGGCATGACTATCGTGTGTGGCGACTCCCATACCAGTACCCACGGTGCTTTTGCTGCCTTGGCATTTGGCATAGGCACCTCTGAAATCGAGCATGTGCTCGCGACTCAATGCCTTAGGGTGTCACCCATGGCCTCGATGAGCGTACAGATCGACGGCGTATTACCGCCTTTTGTGACCGCGAAAGACCTGGCCCTCAGCCTAATTCGCAAGATAGGCACCGCAGGGGCCACCGGCCATGCCATTGAGTTTACAGGCAGTACGGTTCGTGGCTTGTCCATGGAAGCGCGCATGACCCTTTGCAATATGGCCATCGAAGCCGGCGCTCGCGTTGGGCTAATCGGCGTAGACGAGACCACGCTAACCTATCTCTACGGCCGCCCTCACGCGCCACGACGCGCGGCATGGGAGGCCGCCGCTACGTTTTGGCGAACACTTCATAGTGACCCCGGGGCAGTCTACGAAAAGGTGGTTCACCTGGATGCAGCGACGGTTGCCCCTCAAGTTTCATGGGGGACGTCTCCGCAAATGGTGTGTGATGTTTTAGATAAGGTGCCCGATCCCTTGGACGAAGTAGACCCAACCAAGCGCCAGGCTCTGGTCCGCGCGCTGGACTACATGGGGCTTAAGGCGGGTACCGCGATCGTTTCGATCGAACTGGATAAAGTTTTTATAGGGTCGTGCACCAATGCGCGCCTGGAGGATCTGCGCGCAGCCGCCCACGTTGTTATGGGCCGAAAAGTCTCGTCTCGTATCAAACAAGCGTTGGTGGTACCTGGGTCAGGCTTGGTCAAATCCATGGCAGAAGCTGAGGGGCTGGACAGGATTTTTATTGACGCAGGGTTCGAGTGGCGTGAGCCTGGCTGCTCCATGTGTCTAGGCATGAACGACGACCGGCTGTTACCCGGGGAGCGCTGTGCATCGACCTCCAATCGCAATTTCGAAGGGCGTCAGGGCCAGGGTGGCAGAACTCACCTCGTGAGCCCGGTCACGGCGGCAGCGGCTGCATTGGCGGGGCACTTCGTGGATTTGACAGTCGACGAGAAACGGAGCTAATACGTCGTGAAAGCATTCAAACAGTTTTGCGGGGTGGTGGCGCCCCTTGATCGTATTAATGTTGATACCGATGCTATTTTGCCAAAACAATTCATGAAGCTGATCAGCAAATACGGCTATGGGGATTATCTTTTCGATAATTGGCGTTATCAGGACGAAGGGCAGCCAGGCGACGATTGTTCAATACGCCCCCTCAACCCGCAATTCGTACTCAATCAGCCGAGGTTCCGGTCAGCCGAAATCCTATTGTGTCGAGATAACTTCGGTTGCGGCTCAAGCCGCGAGCACGCACCTTGGGCACTGCGCGACTTCGGCTTCAAGGCACTGATCAGCACCAGTTTTGCTGATATTTTTTATGGCAATTGCCTCAAGAACGGTGTGCTTCCCATCGTATTGACCGAGGATGAAATTGATCACCTTTTTACACTTGCCGCCAGCGACGTAACCCTGCGACTTGAGGTCAATCTTGCGGCCCAAACGCTTGTCCAGTCTCAGGGCGTCGTTCATCACTTCGAGATCGATGCGTTCCGCAAAAATTGCCTGATGCTCGGCCTCAATGAAATCGGCCTGACGCTGGCGCAAGCCGATACTGTGCGCCTGTATGAGGACATGCGACGCACCACTGAGCCTTGGCTATTTCCAGACGGGTAACTCTGCTGCGCGCTTCATGAACCAGAGGATGCCAATGCCGTCATTCTTTGGGTCATCGCAACGCCGGCCTCGGCCACAAGGGGCGCTAGCAGCGTTTTAATTTCTTGTGAGGCATCGACAACGGGTATCACTAAGCTGATGCTCCCGATGACTCTTTTGTCATCGAAAATGGCGGCGGAAATGCCAGCGGCACTATTGCCTAACTCGCCTGAAGTGATGACAACCGGCTCGGTTCTTAGCGTGCGTAGCGTTTTCTTGACATGTGCCCAGTCCACGCCAAGGCCAAAACGCTCAAATTCGTCCATCACGACCTCGTAATACGGTTTGACTTGCCGCAGTGGGAGGTGTGCAAGGATCACTTTTGAAGCGGCGCCTTGATAAAGAGGCCTTGGAAGCCCGCGCTCGTAGCTGATGTCCTGCTTGAAGCGCGTGGTGAACTCCTCATGCACGCACATGACTTGCCCTCGGAAATACCTGCATAAAATAGCAATGCTTCCGGGGGGCGCTGCATCAAGCATCTCACCCATGACCAACCTTGCGGCCTGGATCATCGGATCACCCACCCTCATTTTTCTATCCAGCGCGATGATTGCAGGGCCCAGTACGTATCGCCCAGGCGTGAACGCGCTGATGTACCCAGCACCCGACAGGGTTCGAAAGTAACGGTAAGTATGGCTAGCCGATAGCCCCAGTTCCACGGCCGCTTCATCCACAGACCAGTCGCTTTTGGTATCCCCGCTAAACAGTTCGAGCAGGCGCATCAGGCGGTCCTGAGAGCTTCCTTTTGCGTCTTGGGCGGCTAAGGCTTTCGTTTGTGACGTGTCGATGACGTGCTGCTTTTTCAATCCAAACCCCTTAGGACGGTTCGCTTGACGTATCCACCCATTTTACAGGCAACCGCGACAGCGAGCGCTATAAAACAAAAATAGCGCTATAAGATAAAACTGTTGACCATCTCGTAAAAAAGCATAATTATCGTATTACAACAAATCATACAAAACACCTTGAGGTGTGAGGGTCCAACATGAGCCAGCCATCGCAGCCAGTCATCGACATAGCCCCGATTCTCGACCACGGGAAGTGGACGTCCTATCAAAAGCGAATTCTTTTCCTGGTCGCCCTGGTCATGGTGTTCGATGGCGTAGATGCACAGGTGCTGAGCCTTTCGCTTTCCTCTATTTCATCCGAATGGGGCATTAGCCGCTCTGCCTTCGCACCCGTTCTAGGGTTCAGTTTTATCGCGATGGCACTCGGGACGGCGGCGGGGGGCATCCTGGGCGACCGCATCGGGCGAAAATGGACGCTGGTAGCGTCCTCTGTAACTTTCGGTTTGATGACTTTATTGGGCGCGCTCGCCGATGACTTGATGTTCTTGGGGGTATGCCGAGTGATTGCCTCATTGGGCATGGGGGCAGCCATGCCTAATGTTACGGCGATGCTGGCTGAGTACACCCCGTTGCGGCGGCGTAGCCTTGCACTGGCTATTGGTATGAGCGCGCTGCCCTTTGGGGGCATTGTCGTCGGCTTGCTGGGCGCGCAAATCCTTCCGGCACTCGGGTGGCGTAGTTTTTTTGTGATAGCCGGCAGTGGTCCGTTAATCGTCGCGCTGGCATTGATCATCGGGCTGCCGGAATCTTTGAGATTTTTGGTGGCACGCAACATCAAACCGGTCGCCTGTCTGTCCATCATTCGCAGCTTAGGGCATGCAGTGTCGTCGACGACAACGATGACGGACAGCGGGGAAAAAGCTGCGGTAGAGAAAGCCTCGGTACGAGCGTTACTCGTCAGTGAATATGCCAGTGATACGTGGATTCTGGCGGTCGCCTTTTTTACTGTAATTCTGTCTAGCTACCTCATGTTTACCTGGTCTCCCTCTCTGTTTGTCGAGGCCGGTTACAGCGTCAGTATGTCAAGCGCAAGCATGGCCGTGTTTAGTCTCGGTGGTTTGATTGGAGGCGTCGGCGGTGGCTGGCTGTTCAGTCGCTTTGGTTCGCGCAAAACGATGCTGTGCATGGCCGCGGGTGCGTTGGCCTGTTGTGCAGTGCTGATGGTGACGCCGCTTCAACCTGCAGCGAACACACTACCGATCATTACCGCGAGCCTACTGCTGCTTGGCCTCTGTGTGCCGGGCACTCAAGCCATCCTGTTTGTTCTCGCGGCGCAGATGTTCCCTACCCCGATGCGTGCGAGCGGCGTTGGCTTACCCGCGGCCTTTGGACGGCTGGGCGCCGTGTTGAGCGCTTTCATCGGGCCATGGATTCTCGCCAGTACGGGCACTCGGTTCTTCGGTTTTATTGCGGCCATGATGTTGATTCTTTTTGTCGCGTTGGCCCTCGTCCGTCGCCACATCGCACGGACCGCAACTCAAGGCCTTAGCGATGCACGGTTGAACGAAGCTCGGTAGATAGGGAAGGAGATATTTTGTGAGTAACAATACTTTTAGAGAGCACATCGCCAACGACAATATGAGCCCCCTCTGGGAGGTGTTGCGCGGGCTTACCCCGCGTGAGCCCAAGCAGACGGCTGATCCCGTGATCTGGCGTGCGCAGACCATCCGCCAGAATATGAAAATGGCCTGTGAAGTCATCTCTGCCGAGGACGCCGAACGCCGTGTGCTTGTATTGGAAAACCCGAAGTTTCGGGGCAAATCCCAGATAACGTCATCGCTCTACGCAGGGATACAAATGATCCTGCCGGGGGAGGTCGCGCCCAGTCATCGGCACACCGCGTCTGCCTTACGATTGATTTTAAGCGGCCATGGTGGATTCACTACGGTGCATGGCGAAAAGGTGCTGATGAGCCCAGGTGACTTTGTTATTACGCCCACGAACGTTTTCCATGACCATGGCGCGCAGGGAACGGAACCTGTGATGTGGCTGGACGGCCTGGATGTTCCTGTCGTGCAGATGCTCAACGCAGGGTTCTCTGCTGATGATCCAAACCTGCGCCAGGCGTTGACTCGCCCGACAGGCGACTCCAATGCGCGATTCGCTGCAGGCCTCAGGCCGGTTGGCGACACCCACGGTGGTCCCGTCAGTCCGCTTTTTCACTACCCCTACTCGCGTACGCGTGCAGCGCTTGAACAGTTGTCGCACGTCGATGAGTGGGACGCGTGCAACGGTTTCAAACTGATGTTTACCAATCCCACTAATGGCCTTTCCCCGATTCGCTCGATGGGTGCCTTTATGCAGATGTTCCCTGCGGGGTTCAAGGGCGCCAGTTTTCGCGAAACCGACGGAGCCGTTTGTTGTGTGGTGGAAGGCAGCCTCCGAGTCCAGGTCTGTGATCAAACGTGGACCGCCTACAAAGATGACGTATTTGTCGTTCCGGGTTGGGCCTGGCGTTCCTTTGAGGCGGATGAGCAATGCGTACTGTTCAGCTTTTCTGATCGACCGCTGCAAGAACACCTCGGGTTCTGGCGCAGCGAAATCAATTTGAGCGCAAAGACTACACCAGGAGAAAAAAATGAAGATTTGTCTGTTTAACGATAACCGTTTGGGCCTCATTGAGGGCGACACCGTCTATGACGTCTCCCAAGCGATGCGCATTTTGTCGCCCGCCTGTTATCCGTTTCCGCGCCATGACGTTCTGATCGCTAACCTGACCGAACTACGGCCCGAAATATCGCAGGCCAAGAGAAACGCAGCCGTCTTCAAATTAAGCGATGTTGAGCTGCTTAGCCCTGTCGGTAACCCCGGGAAGATAGTGGCTGCGCCGGTCAACTATCAGGCTCACCTTGATGAAGCTATCGCAGACACGGAGACGTTCACACGCGCCAATGTCCGTAAAATTCAGGAGACGGGCCTCTTCCTGAAAGCCACCAGCTCGCTGATCGGTGTCAGTAAGCCGATCGTGATTAATCTTCCAGAGCGCCGCACCGATCATGAAATCGAGTTGGTCGCTGTTATCGGCAAACGCGCCAAGGATGTGAAAGCAAAAGACGCATTAGCCTACGTTGCCGGATACTGCATTGGCCTGGACATTACGATTCGAGGGCCTGAAGAGCGAAGCTTGCGCAAGTCTCTGGACACTTACTCGGTGCTGGGGCCATGGCTTGTGACTGCTGATGAGCTGAGCGACCCACAGGGCTTGGAGTTGCTGCTTCAGGTCAACGGTGAGAAACGTCAGCATGCCAATACACGGGATTTGATCATGAACGTGGCGCAGTTGATCGAATTCGCCTCAACCTATTACACGCTTGAACCGGGTGACTTGCTGTACACCGGCACGCCCGAAGGTGTGGGCCCCATCGTTCACGGTGATCAGATCAAAGCGCGAATTGAAGGGATTGGTGAAATCGTTGTGGAGGTCGTGTCGCCATGAGCCTACAAGATCCAATTGTAATCATTGGAGGGGGCATTGGCGGTCTGGCAGCAGCGCTGGCCCTCTCACTCAAGGGCTTCAAAACGCTCTTGATCGAACAGGCCGAGGAGTTTCGCGAAGTTGGCGCGGGGATCCAAGTGGGCCCTAATGGATTTCGCGTGCTGGAGACGCTCGGCGTTGCCGATCAGGTACGTGAACTGACCGTGTTACCCGATGATTTAATCTTCATGGACAGTGTCAGCGCTGAGGTGGTTACAACCATCCCGACAGGCGCTGCGTTTCAGGATCGCTTCAAGTATCCCTACGCCTTGGTGCATCGTGCGGATCTGCATTCGGTTCTTCTCGCGGCTTGTCGCGAGTCCGCTGATGTCGAATTCAGGATCGCCACAAAAGTGGTGGGCTACGAAGATAATGGCCTGTCCGTGCGCGTGACCACCGACCAAGGTGAAACCATTCAGGGCAGCGCACTGATTGGCGCAGATGGACTGTGGTCGAAAGTCAGAGAGAAAATTGTCGGTGACGGTGCGCCTGTGGTCTCTGGGCACATTGCGTACCGGGCGGTGTTGCCCATTGAGGACGTTCCGCTCGAGTTTCGTCGCAACTCGATGATTCTTTGGGGGGGGCCAAAGTCGCACCTGGTCCAGTACCCGCTTCGAGGTGGAAAACTGTTCAACCTGGTCGCAGTCTTCCACAGCGACCGCTATGTAGAGGGCTGGAACACAGAGGGCGACCCTGAAGAGTTACGCCGCCGGTTTACCGGCACGTGTGACACCGTACAAACGCTCCTGTCTAAAATTGAAAGCTGGCGGATGTGGGTACTGTGCGACCGTGAACCGGTGAAGAACTGGAGTGAGGGACGCACCACACTCCTGGGCGATGCAGCGCACCCCATGTTGCAATACCTTGCACAGGGGGCGTGTATGGCGATGGAAGATGGCGTCGTACTCGCACAGGAAATCGAAAAGTGTCAGGGGGATCTTGAGTCGGCTTTCAAAGCCTATCAAGCTCGCCGATACCTTCGCACTGGCCGCTGTCAGGTCATGGCACGTGTTCATGGTGAGTTCTACCATGCCGAAGGTGTGGCTGCCGAACTACGTAATGGCATGCTCGCCGCGCGCACCCCTGAACAAGCGTATGCCGGTCTCTCCTGGTTATATGACGCGGTAATTTAGAACATCCAGTGACGATCATTTATTCAACGGTGCTCACGTCGCCGGGTTGATCGTCGCTTTCAGCTGAAAGCAATGATCATTTTATAAAATTAAAAAAACGGTGAAATCGTGAATACCATGAGTTACGCATCACTCGTGGTCACCTTCAAGCTGGTGGTACTGCAACCAAAAAGCCGCGGCTAGGTGCGAGTGGCCAATTCGAACCCCACGTCAACGCCACTGATCAACCCGAACTTCATCGGCCATGAGTACGACTTGAAAGTAGCCGTCGAGTCAGTCAAGGCCATGCGTAACGTCCTGACTCAGGATTCGCTGGCGCCGATGATCGACGAAGAAGTCTGGCCGGGCCGTGACGTGCAATCTGATGAGCAGATTGGCGAATAGGTCAAGCGCGTCGCCACCACCATGTGGCACCCGGTGGGCAAGGACGAGGGTGCGGTAGCGGATGGTCGCATGCGTGTCAGGGCGTGGAACACCTGCACGTCATCGACGCCTCGATCATGCCCAACATCACCAGCGGCAACACTAACGGCCCTACCCAGGCGCTGACGCTACATGCAGCCAAAATGTTCTGCTAGGACTACTTTCTATGACCGACGTATGCGTCACGCACATATTCTGAACCCGAAGAGGTGAACTACCATGAACTTTCCAAGCTCAGAGTCCATCGATACATTGTTTGCGTTACAGCGCGAATTCTTCGCCTCGCGCCAAACCCGTCCCATCGAGTTTCGCAAGCACAGCCTCGAGCGCTTGAAACAGGCCGTACTCGATCACCGAGAATTGCTCTATGTCGCCCTGGACGAAGATTTAGGCAAACCAAAGGGTGACGTCGACCTCGCAGAGATTGGCGCAGTCATTCACGAAATTGACTTTGCCCTCGCACACCTGGACGAATGGGCCACGCCGCAGGCAGTGCCCACCCCCGAGCTGATCGCGCCCTCGCAGTGCTATGTCACACAAGAGCCATTTGGCGTGACGTACATCATCGGGCCGTTCAACTACCCAGTAAACCTCACGCTCACCCCCTTGATCGGTGCAATCATCGGCGGCAACACCTGTATCCTGAAGCCGTCCGAGACCACACCCAACACCTCACTGGTTATCGAGAAAATCATCCAGCAAGCGTTCGCCCCCGACTACATAGCAGTGGTTCAGGGCGGTCGCGATGAGAACACTCACCTCCTGAGCTTGCCGTTCGATTTCATTTTCTTCACGGGCAGCCCTAACGTCGGCAAGGTAGTGATGCAAGCCGCCGCCGCACACCTCACGCCAGTTATCCTGGAACTAGGCGGCAAGTGCCCGTTGATTGCCCTGGCCGATGCCGACCTGGACCTGGTGGTTTCGCAGTTGATGTTTGGCAAGTTCATCAACAGCGGCCAGACCTGCATTGCACCCGATTACCTGTACGTGCACAGCAGCATCAAGGATGCCCTGCTCGCTCGCCTGGTCCAGCGCATCCACCAGGACTTGCCTGACATCGGTTCCACCGGCAAGGTTGTCACCGGCCAGCAAGTGTCACGGCTTGAGGGCTTGCTGAGCCTGAGCGAAGGCAAGGTGCTGGTCGGAGGCCAGTCCGACGCCGAGCGGCGTGTGTTCAGTGCCACGGTGGTTGACCAGGTGAAATGGGACGACGCGCTGATGGCTGAGGAGCTGTTTGGTCCAATTCTGCCGGTGTTGACCTTCGATTCGGTAGACACTGCGGTCGATCTGATCAACCAACACCATCCCAAGCCACTGGCCGTGTACGTATTCGCCCGCCACACGCAAAGCGCCACGCCCATCATCAACCACATCCAGTCTGGCGACGCTCAAGTCAACGGAGTGATGTTGCATGCCTTCTCGCCCTACCTGCCGTTCGGCGGTGTGGGCAGTTCGGGCATAGGCGAATATCACGGCCGCTACAGCTTCCAAGCGTTCACCCACAAAAAATCGGTGCGCGTCGTAGAGCTGCCTGACAAGCCGGTGTAAAACGAGGTAAAAGAGGCGCTTTTGGAAAAATGCCCTGCGATAGGGGCATTTTTCGTTTGCTACCGGTACTTGCTAATACCGACTTTAAAACGGATAAGCGCGACGCTTGTGTTGAACCGAGATCCAGTGATCGCTGGTCAATTCAGCGATGATCCAATCGCTATTGAATCGCCCGATGCCACTGTTTTTCTCGCCGCCGAACATGTTGTTCGGATCATCGTTCACCGAGATGTCATTGATGTGCGTCATGCCGGCCTCGATTTGCTGCGCAAAGCGTAAGCCTCGGCCTTCGTCTTTGGTGAATACCGCCGAAGAGAGCCCAAACTCTGTCTGGTTCGCCAGCTCAAGTGCATGAGCTTCGTCGCGGGCAGTGATGATCGGTGCCACCGGGCAAAACTGCTCGGCCTGGGCCAGGTGGCTCATGTTGTCCACATTCACGAAGACGTGCGGTGGTAAAACCTGACCCATTGCCGCGCCACCCAACAGCATCTCGATACCTTCGGCTTTAGCCGCTTCGATCCGGGCAACTGCGCCTTCCAACTGGCGACGGTTGATCAGCGGACCAATGACTGTATCTGCAAGGTCAGGGTCACCGACCTTAAGCTGACGGACGCGCTCTACAAAAGCTTCGACGAAATCCTTTTGCAACGAGGCGTCGACGATAATTCGGTTACTGCTCATGCAGATTTGGCCTTGGTGCAGGAAGCGCCCCACTACGGCGGCGTGCACCGCCAGATCCAGGTCCGCATCATCAAGCACCACGCAGGGAGCATTCCCACCCAACTCCAACCCGACTCGTTTGAGTGTCGGGCCTGTGACTGCCAACGCGCCAATGTGCCGCCCGACCCGAGTCGATCCCGTGAAAGAGATGAATTTGGGGATCGGGTGCAGGGTAAAGGCATCACCCAAATCAGCCACGTCGCCCACAACCACGTTCAAAACTCCCGGTGGAAAACCGGCCTCCTCGTAGATTTTCGCCAACAACAAACCGCCGGTCACCGGCGTATCGTCGGCAGGCTTTACGACGACGGTGTTGCCGAGTGCCAGTGCCGGTGCGATCGACCGATTGGAAAGGTGCATTGGCCAGTTCCAGGGACTGATCACCCCAACCACACCCAGTGGTTTGCGGTAGACGCGGCTTTCCTTATCAGGGATGTCGATCGGCAGAATGCGGCCGACGACTCTCGAAGGCATGGCTGCTGATGTGATCATGGTCGAACGCACAGCCGACCATTCAATCTCGGCTTTGGTGCGCGTACTGCCTGACTCACGAATCAACCAGTCGACAATTTCTTCATGCCTGGCGTCCAGCACGCGAACGGCTTGCATGAACAACGCTGCGCGCTCATTAGGTAACGTCTTTGCCCATGCTTTTTGCGCGGTCTCTGCCGCCCGGTAGGCGTCGTCGAGGTCGCCAGCATCACCTAGCGAAAGTTCGGTCAGCAGCGCATTGTCATAAGGGTTGCGATTTTCCAGGACCTTACGCGTACTTCCGGAGCGCCAGGCGCCCGCGATGTATTGGCCAGTAAAGTTTTGCCACGGTGATGGGCGGTCAGACATGGGTATTCTCCAGTTGATTCAAAGTAGGTCAGCGCCAGTTTTCGTCTTGTTTTCCAGCTTGGTAGTCGCGAGAGTTGCCAAATGCTGGTGCAGTGCACGGCTGTGATGTTCATCGGTTCGGTGGTAAGCGAAAAGCTGAGCAATTGCTGCGCGTTCAAACGCAGCAATGAGCAGTGGAGAAGCCTTTTTTTCCAGGCTGATCAGCCTTGTCAGAAGATCCCTGACTTGATCATAAATTCGTGCCTGCGCAGGTGAGGCAGGGGCATCCAACATCCTCAGTGTGAGCTGTGCGATGCGCTTGTACAGGCGTTTACGCTGGGAGCCAGGCGATGAAGGAACAAGCCATCGGTAGGTCAGCACGGCGGTGAACACCCCACCAAGAATCGCCAACATCTGCAACAAGGTATGTTCGAAGGATGTGTCCACATGCAATCCAGGTTGAGCGATTAACAAAAAGGTCATGTTCAGGTCGATGGCCAATTTTGCTGTGCCAGGGCGAGCCATGAGCAACGCTCCTATTATCAAAAATGGGGCGATAACCAAGGCCAGTCCCCACACTGTTCCCACCTCGGGCAACAGCCAGAAGCGGCAGATCACGCCAAGAACTGCTCCAGCGCTCGAGCCAATCAGTACACCTTTTAGCGCCGCATTGGCGTGGCTATGGCTGGAGAACAAAGAGGCGAACAACACGGCCGTCATCACCATCATTGGTCCGTCTGACCAATCCAAACCCCACCACACTGCGGTGGCTATGCACATCGCGATCAAGGGTCTGGACGCGGCCAGGCAGGTAGCGCGCCAGTCGCGCTGTTTAATTAATTGCAACGCTTCACTGAGAGGCGTTTCGCAAGCATTAAACGCTGCAAAAACGCCCTGTAGTTTTTCAACGAATAGCATTCCAACGGGTAGGTTTTCAGCGTGTTTGTGCACTTCGTTGCTCACGGCTTGCACCGTTGCAGCCGCCGACTTTGCTTGAATTCCTATTGGCAGATCAGAAGAAAATCGAAGCGTGCCGCCAACATCGAAGTGGCTACTTACGAGCAAATCAACAATCGCACCCAGCGCGTCGCGAGTGCGACGGACGCGCAAACGCATCGTTCGAGAACCTGCAACGATTTCATCCAAATAAAGGTCAAGTGACGCTATTTCCTGTAATAACGCACTTAAGCTTTTCGCATCGTGGTTAGTGCCTACCTCCAGTCTTTTTAGGCTGTAGCAAACACTGGCTACAACCAGTGCCTGGAGTCGGTTGTGAAAGGATTCTGGAGACGCAGACTTGCCTGTAAACGCCCATGAAAAACAAGCTGAAGCCAACACTCCGATGACAGTGCAATAGATTCTGCCAAGGGCAAGGCCTACATCCAGCACGGGGTCCAGCACACCAAACAGCGCGACAATCGCTGCCGTATACCCTGCCAGCACAAAGCCGTAATTTCGAAAATGCCGGAATTGGTGTCCAACCCCGGCGCACACCGCGATCCAGCCTGCCAAGGCGAGCATGAGCCAAACGTGTTGATCAAATAATACCGTCAGCAAAAGCCCGCCAGCCAAGGCACCGACCACCGTACCGATCAGGCGTGCGCCAATGCGTTCAATCAGTAGGCCTCGCGTGGGTTGGGCCACAAGCCAGACAGTCATCGCGGCCCACCAGGGATGGTGCAGCTCTAATGCTTGTGCGATGACCAGCGCCAAGAGGGCCGCCGAGGTCGTGTGCAGACTGAAAGTCAGCGCTGACCGAGAGGGCCACTGAAGCCAGGCCCCCGTGCGAAGCCGGCCTATCAAGCGACGGCATAATTGAGTTATCCACTTATTCATTGATGACCTTACAACCCGCAGCAGGCTGGGTTAACTCAGTCGAGAAGGCTCTCATCACCCGGGTACATACCGGGTACGCCCTACGCACCATGAAAAACATTGAGTCACCTGAAGCCTGAATTGGAAAAATTTGAGTTACACCGCGTTGAACGCAACGAATGGCTGTTGCCACATCTTCCAGTGGTTGATTTTCCGAGCCGATAGTTGCCTGCGCCATGCCTCACCTTCCCCCTCACATTCCAACAGTGCCGAGGACAGCCAAAATACCATATTTCCTACAATTTGGGATTATGGTTAGTTTTTCCTTTACAGGATTTTTGCTTAGTAATAGATTTGACCTCAGTCAGGGCACCTTCCCACCCAGACAATAAAAACAATATGAGGTACGTTCATGCACACTCCTACGCCCAGCAATATCCTCTGCGACATAGTGGACGATCGCCCTGTCAGCCGGTTGCAATGGGAGGTGCTCGCCCTCTGCGTATTGGTTGCAGTGCTTGACGGATTCGACACCCAGATCGTCGGATTTCTGGTGACTGCCATGGCGTCAACCTTAAACGTGGCGCCACAAGCCTTGGCCCCGGTTTTTGCGGCGGGTCTATTTGGTTTGATGCTCGGCGCGCTGCTGCTGGCCCCTATGGCGGACCGCTTGGGGCGCAAGAAAATCCTGGTGTTGTCGATCCTGCTGTTCGGCACATTCGCGTTACTGACCGCATTTGTTAACAGCGTTTCGCAACTGATCGTCGTGCGCTTCCTGACCGGCATAGGCCTCGGCGGGGCAATCCCCAACCTCGTGGCGCTGATTTCTGAATACAGCCCACGGCGTTACTCGCGCAGTGCCGTCACGCTGCTGTTCTGTGGCATGCCACTCGGTGCCATGTTGGCTGGCTTAACGGTCGACCAACTCCTCGCCACCTGGGGATGGGAAAACCTTTTCCTGATCGGTGGCGCGCTGCCCTTCTTGGTCGCCGGCGTCGTAGTATTGCGCCTTCCAGAGTCGGTTGAGTTCCTCAGTCGCAAACCCGGCAGTCGCCCTGCTCTCAGCGCTATCATCAAGCGGCTCGCACCCGACCTCGCAGAACTGCCCGCCAGCCTTGCGCACCTGCGCCAACAGGCAACCTCCTCGACTTCCCTGAGCCGTCTTTTCACAGATGGCATGTGGCGCCGCACCCTGCTGCTTTGGCTGCCGTATGCCATGAACTTGCTGATTTTGTACTTCATCATGAGCTGGATCCCGACGCTGCTGGTCGCAGCCCATGCACCGTTGAGTATGGGAATACGCGCCATCATTCTCTTCAGCCTGGGGGGCGTGATCGGCTCAGTCATACAAGGCTGGCTAATGAACCGCTGGGGCGCAGTCAACGTGCTGACCGTCGAGTTTGTGGGTTACTTGACTATCGTCTTGGCGCTCAGCCAAATGCCTATCTCACTTTATTCGCTTTTTCCCGCGATGTTGGTACTGGGCATTTTGGTGCAGGGCGCGCAGGCAGGTCTTAACGCTTTGGCCGCTGAGTTGTACCCGCAGGAAATACGCTCCACAGGCATCGGCTGGGCACTAGGCGTTGGGCGAGTGGGTTCCATTACAGGGCCCGTTTGCGGCGGTTTGATGCTGGCTGCCGGCTGGATTTTGACAGAAATCCTCAGCGCAGCATTGATCCCGGGAGTCATCGCGCTGACGGCGATTACCTTGCTGCGACTTGACCCCGCAAACAAGCAACAACCAACACCCTCCCAGTCCGCTCCTCATCATTGATGTAACCAGAGGCATACCCATGAAAATCGCAAGCTTCGTTTACCAGAACCGTCCCACGTACGGCATTGTTGAAGGTGACCACGTCATTGACCTGGAATCGCTCAAGTCACACCTGGGTGCAGACCTCAAGGAAGCCATCACGCGCAATCGACTGAGCGAGCTGGGGCCTGATGCGCTGAAAGACCTGCCCCGCCTGGCATTGAGTGAAATCACCTTTCTGCCGGTTATTGCCAACCCCGGCAAGGTGCTCTGCATCGGGATCAACTACGCCACGCATGTGCGCGAGACTGGCCGAGACATGCCGACCTACCCGATGATTTTCACCCGCTTTGCGGACAGCCAGACGGCACACCTGCAGCCCATCGTTCGCCCCACCGTTTCCCACAAGCTCGACTTTGAAGGTGAACTGGCAGTGGTGATCGGCAAGACCGCTCGCCACGTAAAACCGGAGGACGCCTTGGACTACGTCGCCGGTTATGCCTGCTACAACGACGGCAGCGTGCGTGATTGGCAGAAGCACACCATCCAATTTGTTCCAGGCAAAAACTTCCCGGCTACCGGTGGGTTTGGCCCATGGCTGGTTACCAGCGATGAAATCGTCGACCCGCAGGACCTTGAACTCACGACCCGCCTAAACGGCGAAGTGATGCAACACACCCGTACCAGCGACATGATTTTCGATGTGCGCAAGTTGATTGAATATTGCACCGCGTTCACTGAACTGGCCCCTGGCGACGTCATCGTCAGCGGCACAACCGGTGGTGTTGGCGCATTCCGCGAGCCCCCGGTCTGGATGAAGCCGGGTGATATCGTCGAAATCGAAATCGAGCGCATTGGTATCCTGCGCAACAGTATTGTAGACGAGCGCTGACATGCAAAGACCGTTTGATTCTGAAGAAAGCACCGAGCACCTGGCTGACAGCAGAGGCTCCAGCCTGGAGCGGATGCTACGAATCCTAGACCTGTTCACCGAACACCATCCGATTTGGACGGTCGATGGCATGAGCAGTGCGATGGGGTTCACACGCTCCACAGCCTACCGCTACGTACGCGAACTGGCTGAGGCCAACTTGCTGTTTCAAGTAGAGGCCGGTCGCTATGCACTCGGCGCCAGGATCATTACCTGGGATCGCCAACTGCGCGTAAGCGACCCGTTGGTACGCGCTGCGCACACTCTGGAGTCCAGTTTTCCGCAGTGGGGTGCCGAGCAAGTGTGGCTGGTGTGTCGGCTGTTCAAGGATCAAGTGGTCTGCGTTCATCAAACCGGCAACCTCTCGAATCAGGTGAGCTATTCGCGAGGTTCGCCAAGACCGTTGTTCATGGGGGCCACCTCCAAAGCAATCCTCGCCAACATGGGCTCGCGACACCAGAGCCAACTGTTTCTGGAAAACCCGAGTGATGTCGAGTCCAGCAACCTGGGCAAGACGTGGGAGCAGTTCCGACGTTCGCTCCAGCGCTTGCGCCGCCAGGGATATGTGCTGAGCACCAGCGAAGTGGATGCTGACGTCTTCGGCCTGGCGGCGCCCATATTCGATTGCGAGGGCAAGGTTGTGGGCAGCATCAGCTGCGTACGCCCTGCCTCGCAACGCGACAGCGAACAGGATGAAGTGCAAGGCCAGCAGATCCTCACCCTTGCCGACAATCTTTCACAACTCATGACCGCGCTGGCGCACAGACCAGAAGTACTGGACTAACCAGCAACGCGGTCAACGAGGGAATAAAAATGACAACCCTTACTCCCGTGAATACTGACGTACTGATTATCGGTGCCGGCCCGACAGGACTCACCTTAGCCAACCTCCTCGGGCAGGCGGGCGTGCGCATCACCATCATTGAACGTAAAGTCGGCACCGTGACTGAACCACGTGCCGTCTCGATCGATGATGAGTCGCTGCGCACCATGCAGGCAGCAGGGCTGGATGAAGCTGTATTGGCTGATGTCGTAAAAGGCTACGGCGTCCATTACTTCGACAAGCCCGGCGGACGATGCTTTGGCAAGGTCGAGCCCGTCGGCAAGCAGTACGGCTACCCCAAACGCAACGCGTTCCGCCAACCACTGTTTGAACGCACCCTGATGCACGGAATGGAGCGTTTCCCAAGCCTGACTCCGCTTTTCTGCCATGAACTGATCGACTTCATCCAGGATGCCTCAGGCGTTCTCGCTCGAGTACAAAACGAGGCCGGTGAAACGGTTGAGGTGCGCGCCCAGTACATGGTTGCCTGTGATGGCGGCAGAAGCCCGGTACGCAAACAACTGGGTATCGATATGGTGGGCTCCAGCTTCAAGTCCCGCTGGTTGGTCGTGGATCTGGATCAGGACGATGACCCATTCTGGCAGACTCGTGTGTATTGCGATGCGCAACGACCTGTCGTCGAAGTGCCCGGCCCCCATCAGACACGTCGCTTCGAGTTCATGCTCAAGGATGACGAGACTGATGAGCAAATGCTCCGCGACGCCAGCCTCAGCAACTTGCTGCGGCCGTTCCGGGGTGAAAAAGGCTATTCGCTGGTGCGCAAAGTGGTCTACACCTTCCACGCCAGGGTCGCCTCTCGCTGGCAGGCAGGTCGTGTATTTCTCGCCGGTGACGCTGCACACTTGACCCCACCCTACGCGGGCCAAGGCATGAACAGCGGTGTGCGCGATGCGCATAACATCGCCTGGAAACTCGTGGCGGTACTGCGTGGACAAATGGCGCAAAGCGCCCTCGACAGCTATGAAAGCGAACGTCGCAATCATGCCTGGGCGCTGATCAAGCTGGCATTGAATCTCGGAGTGGTCATGGCGCCAGCTTCGACCTTGCGTGCCAAGCTCATCACCAGCACCTTCCGCGTGATCGGGCTGATCCCGCCTTTGCGTGATTACTTCCTGCAGATGAAGTTTAAACCCAAGCCTCGTTTTACCCAGGGCCTGGTGTTATCCCGAGGTAAGGCCGGCAACCTGCGCGCCGGGACAATGTTGCCGCAGCCGACACTTTTCGACTCGCAAGGCAGTGCGCAACTGTTGGATGAGTACATCGGCCCTGGCTTCGCCTTGATTCAATATGGCGACCTTCGCAACCAACGCATGGATCAACTGCAGCACCCGCTCTGGGACCACCTGGAGGCCAAGCGCATCGTGATCATTCCACAGCACGCTCCGCTGCCGCCGCCGTTGGCGGGATTCACGATCGTGCACGATCGCAACGGTGAGTTAAGCGCACTGTTTGTCGAGGCCAGCACCTTCCTGCTGCTACGTCCCGACCGATATGTGGCCGCCATATTCAACCAAGCTCAGGAGTCAGAAACGGCTCAGGCTCTTCAGTCCATGTTGGGCATTGCAGAGACTGCCACGGTCGCCGTCGCGGCTGCCAATACCGCTCATTTCCCAGTTACTCTTTGATCGAGGAGTTCTCCATGACGACCCTACAGACTTCGACCCCTGCTCAACTGTGCTACCTGCACCTGGCAAGCAAAGAACCTCAACGCCAGGTAGATTTCTACACGCGAATGATGGACATGAGCGCCTTGCCACAGGCAGACGGCAGCCAGGTGATGCGTGGGCCTAAACGTGCGGCAATCATTTCGCCGGCCGATCACAGTGGGCTGCTGGCCGCGGCCTACAACCTTCACTCGACCGCCAAGCTGCAAGCGCTGCGTCAGAGCCTGGCTGCGCGTGATTGTCAGATGGACCCCGTGACCTCACCTTTGCTTGAATCGGGTGCGTTTGCCATTCTGGATCCACAGGGTCGCCGGACAATATTTGGCGTAGCACTGCCCGATACAAATGCTGAACCGCAAGGCATGCCGTCAAGGTTGCAGCACGTTGTCTTCCAGACAACCGAGCTTGACGCGATCGTCGATTTTTACGTCAACACCGTTGGCTTCACCATTTCCGACAACGTGGTCGACCAGGAAACAGGCCTGCTCATGGTGTGTTTCTTGCGCTCTGATGACGAGCATCACTCCCTCGCCTTTTTCCGCGGTTCGAAGAATGAATGGGACCACCATTGCTACGAAACCAATGAGTGGAATGACATTCGTGACTGGGGCGACCGGTTTGCCAAAGAGCGCATCAGCATTTTCTTCGGCCCTGGCCGCCATGGTCCGGGCAACAATCTGTTTTTCATGGTGGTCGACTCCGATCGGAATCGACTGGAATTCTCGGCCGAACTCGAACTGGCGCCAGCAGACCGCGAAGCCGGCGTATGGCCGCAGAGTGAGCACACATTGAACTCATGGGGCCGCGCCTGGATGCGCACCTGATAGTGCAAGGCAGCAATCCGTTCAATTGATCGAGTCGCCTAAATGAACAACCAGAACGCACCCGCTCCATTTGCCATTCAAGGTCATCAATACATTAACGGCCGCTGGCAACCAGGTCTTTCAACCAAACGCCTGAACAACCGCAACCCCTTCAACGACGAGTTGCTGTTGGACATGCCGCTCGCCTCGGTCGAAGATCTGGATGAAGCCTATTTGACTGCCGAAAAAGCACAGCTGGAGTGGGCTGCGCTACACGCCGGCCAGCGAGTTGTGTTGGTTGAAAAGCTTGCGGGTATAGTTGCGCAGCGCCGTGACGAAATTATCGACTGGCTGGTCAAGGAGTCCGGCAGCACTCGAATCAAGGCCGGTATCGAGTGGCAAAGCACGCTGAACTTGGTGCGCGAGCATGCCAATGCAGGTAGAAGGTCGGATCCTGACCAGCTACAAACCAGGCGAGCAAAGTTTTGTGTTCCGCGATCCGCTGGGCGTGGTGAGCGTAATCAGCCCCTGGAACTTCCCGCTTTACCTGAGCATGCGCTCCGTCGTCCCGGCCTTGGCGCTGGGCAACACCGTGGTGCTCAAGCCTGCCAGTGATACCGCCGTCAGCGGTGGATTATTGATCGCCCATTTACTGGAAGCGGCAGGCTTCCCTGCGGGCACTCTCAACGTTGTCGTAGGCGCCGGCTCCGAAATTGGCGACGCCTTCGTGGAGCATCGGGTACCCAGCCTGATCTCGTTCACAGGCTCTACGGATGTAGGGCGCAACGTGGGGCGCATCGCGACTGGCGGCAAACACATCAAGCGCGTGGCGCTGGAACTGGGTGGCAATGCCCCGCTGGTCGTGCTGGATGACGCCGACCTCGAAGTGGCCGCCCACGCCGCCGTGGTCGGTCGCTTCCTGCACCAAGGCCAGATCTGCATGAGCGTCAACCGGGTGATTGTTGATCGTACGTTGTACCCTGCGTTTGCCGAGCTTGTGGTGCAACGGGTCAGCAAACTTAAAGTGGGCAACCCCAACGATGCCGATACCGTGATCGGCCCTGTAGTCAACCAGTCGCAGTTGACCGGTTTGTTAAGCAAAATCGACCAGGCACACAGTGCAGGGCTGGCTCGGCTGTTCGGCGCCAGCGCCGAAGGTTTGGTGTTACCACCGCATGTTTTCGGCGACGTAAAAGTCGATGACCCACTCGCACGCGATGAAACATTCGGCCCGCTACTGCCGCTGTTGATCGCCGATGACGAAGCGCACGCCTTGCTGCTTGCAAACGCCAGCGAATATGGATTGTCCAGCGCAGTGTTTACCAAGGACATGGCTCGCGGGCTGCAGTTTGCTCGCGGCATCGTTGCAGGCATGACCCACATCAACGACATTACGGTCGATGATCAGCCAAACGCGCCGTTTGGCGGCGAGAAGAACTCTGGGCTGGGCCGTTTCAATGGCCACTATGCTATCGATGAGTTTACCAGGGCTCATTGGGTGACCTGGCAACCGGGCGGGCACAACTACCCCTTCTAGACGTCATACTGCACAACGCAATCAGCCCCTGATGGGGCTGATTGTTTTTCAGACCAGGTCGCAATTAATCGTCGTCGCCACCCAGGGCTGCCACCTGGGCTTCAATAGACTTGATGCTTTGTTTGTCGGCTGCGTTTTGTGGAGTCACGCCCGCACCCAACGCCGCATGGAAAGGACAACCCACGAATTTCGGATCGTTCTTGTATTTTTCGATGTAATGCTCGGGGAACTGCTTGTCCAGTTCTTGAATGCCCTTACGTACTTCGGCCTTCTCTTCGCTGGACATGTTCATCCGCTCCTCGATATAGGCTTCAGTCGGATCGTCGGCATTCATTTCCATCATGCCCATCATGTAGCCCGCCAGTTGCGGCAAAAGCTGGGTAGCTACCGGATCAGGGCGGTCGACCTGCATGGTGTCGAGCGTGGTGGTCAATGACATTGCACGCAACAGTTGATGGCCGAACCAATGCAACTCTTTAGGGAAGAAGCGGAACACAAACTGTTCGTGAATGGCCGTGATAATCAGATTGCCGCGCTCAAGCTTAGGTTTTGGAGCGTTCTCGAAACCTTCGCAAAACTCGACCAAGCCGTCAAAGCTATCGGGATAGCCGGTGATCGGCTGATCGTTTTCAGCACGAAACAGTTTGCACATGTCACGCCAGAACAAGTGGGCGGCAATCTTCTCGTTCTCGCTGAGCCCTGGCGCCCCCATCTTCAGTTTAAGACGGTGCATGGTGATGGCAGTGAATGCGCACACGTAAACGTAATCGTTGTTATAGGAAAAGGCGCCTGGAAATTGCTTGGCCCAATGCGCATGGAGGTTATTGATGCCCTCGACCGACTTCGTCGTGCGGCTGTCTTCAGGGCCGTAGAACCACCACAGCGCATTGGCGCTGCCGGTTTGTTCCACGCGCGATGTTGAGCGGGATACGACTTTGCCCCCGTCTTCACGCCAAACGGCTCTGGAGCCCCAGTCGGTGACAACAAAATTGGGGAAGGTCAACGCATAGATAAAATTCTGCATGAAATCGTTCAGCCCGTAACTGTTCGACAAACGCCAGATTTCAACGTAATCCTTTTGCGGGTCGAGACTTTGAATTTTGGCTTGAATCCACTTTTTAGGGGCAGGCATTGTGATCCTCTCATCTTATGTGACTAACAGCGGTTACGAACAAAGGGGCCTTGAAATCGCCGGCTTCAATCTTCGGGAAACGCGGTTTACACCGCAGCGCCTGAGCACCTCTCGTTTCGGAGGTAACGCCTCCCACCATAAGGCGTTGCCAAAGGTCAGTCTCCGGTCTGCCAACCCAAGTTCGCGCCCATTTTTAGTATTGCAATATCACGCAAGCTATACTCGGATAAGCCAATGCTCTACCTCGGCAAGGATAGCTGAGCGCTTTGTGTGGTCCTTTTTTCAATGTATGAGGAGTGCCGTTTGACCTCTGACCTTTATCTTCACCTGCACCCCAAAGGCTCCGTCGAGGACGTTTTTTCCAACGCTATGATCGGGCAGCAACAACTCAAGAACGCAGTGCTGGAGGTGGGGGAAGGTGCGGTGGCCTGGGCACTCGAGGAGGCTGCCAATTCTCTGGAGCGCCTGCAGGGCGAATTCCAAACGGTGCCCGACCTGCCCACTCCAGAAATACGCCTTAATCTGGAGACACTGATCCTCGACATATTGATGAGTTCGCTGTCCAAAACCAGTGAACACCAGACGCTCAAGCTCATCCCTTCGATGGCCCGGCAAGCGGCACGCCGCGAAGTCCCGTTCAGCAGCATCGTCAAGAACATGCGAGCCAACCAGATCATCTGGGTTAATAATTTTTTTACAGCTTCAGCGTCTCTGACCATGACGCCATCGACTATCCAGCGCTTGGTCACACGTGGCGCAGGGGTAGTAGATGAGCTCATCGAGCATTTCGTGATCTGCTATCTGGACGAACGCCAGGTGCTCATGGAAAGTCAGATCGCCAGACGGCGCGCACTGGTGGAAAAGCTGGTCGGAAATGAGGTCACGCTGGGGCCGCTTGATCTCAAGCAAATCAAGGATGATCATGGCCTGGACCTGCAGCATCATCATATCGGCATTATGGTTTCCGACATCAATGCCAAGCACAGTGCAGACCTGGGCAAATTACAGCGTAACTTGCAAGACGCCATTGCCGGCGACACGGCGCTGGTGGTGTCTTCCACTCAGCATGTGACCTGGGCATGGGTCAGTACCCTAAACGCACCCACTACGGCACAGATCAAGCGGCTTGAGGAAACACTGGCGCACTTGAGTGGCGCCCGTTGTGCGCTGGGCGAGCCGGCAAAGGGCCCGGCAGGTTTCAGACGCACCCACCTTCAAGCACGGGACGTCAGCAATGCCGCAACTCCCTCCTCCATCAGGGGCATCATGCGCTGGGCTGATCATGTGCTGACCATCCTGCTCGGCCAGGATCTGGAGAAAGCCGCCTGGTACGTGGACTCAGTTCTGGGCCCGCTTGCATACACCTCCGAGAAATCCAGTGGCTACCGGCAGACGCTCGGTGCGTACCTGCAATCGGGCAATAGCTTGCTGCACGGCGCTGAGATACTAGGCATCCATCGAAATACGCTGGTCTATCGACTGCAACAGATCGAGGTGTTGCTCGACTACCCCATCAAGGAACGAGAGCTCGAAATCCGCTGCGCCCTGCACCTTGTCGCGCACTTTGAACAGCGCGTATTAAAAGCCGAGGCGGGCCAGCCTGCGACCAGCGTTTAATAATCGCTGCTCCGGCACTGGGCGCAGGCCTGGTACCCAAGTACGAAAAAAGCTTAAGAAACTGTCCCCGGGGACCGAAGATTAACTCGCTCAGACCTCTTATTGTTGAGTACATGCGCTATGCAGCCCGCTATGGCTGCCAGCCTTTATAAATACAAAAGAGTATTCGCCATGGCACGTCACTGGATTGCAAAGCGCATCAACCAGCTCGACCCTACCCTTGATTACGACGAAATCTGGAAGTTGGCCACCGCCTACCGGCCGACCGACTTCATCATGAATCTCATATATGCCGTCACCTTCCCGCACTTTTTTGTCCGAAGGCTCGACGCGCTTCCCCTATTTGACGGCGGCACCGGAAAAATTCTGAGCAAGCCGGATGCACGCTCCGACGACACCTCCTGGAAAATGCAGGTGTGGTGGCATTACGGCTCAGAGCATGAGAAAACTCGACAGAACGTCGAGTCCATCAACCGTATACATGAACACTACGCCAAGTCTTACCCCGACAGCTTCGAACGCAATGGCACTTACATCTACACCTTGTGCTATGAAGCCGCCGGCATGCACCGACTGATGCTACGCGTGGGGCTAAAAGGCATTTCCGAGAAAGAGAAAGTCGCGGCGGTTCACTACTGGGCGAACATGGCCACTATTTTTCGCAATGCGACGTCTGGCGCCGCATTGACAGGCTTTCCGGACACATTCGAAGGCATCATGGACTTCATGGACACTTGGGAAAGTGAGGTGGTTCCTAAACATGAAATGGGCATGCCAGCGGCCAATGCAATTATCCAGCAATTCGCCGACAAGTACTTCCATTCCCTATTACACCCCCTCGTCTTTAAATGGATCATCAGCCTGTACCCAGACCATTTGATTGGCGCTTACGACTTGATGCGCCCGGGCAAGTTAACAGTGAAGGCATTACGGCTTTTGACCGCGTGCTTTCTGTGGGCTGGTGAGCATATCGCCCCCGACCCTACGGACACCTTCACTGAACGAAGAAAAGCGGCCAGTCGGCCTACCAGCATTACCCCAACAGCCTCGAGCCGTCGTGACTCTGCGCCTGACGACATCCCATTATCGGGTTGCCCGCACCTGCGCCAACAACAACGACTGAAGGCCGCAGGTAGCGAACTGAAGGAGGACCAGAATCCCCAATAACGGTGACACCTATCGATTTTATCCGTTGTCCTGTTACACCCATGCAGTGCAATGTTCTTGCTGCTCACAATACTAACAATAGAGCTACATCATGAAGATAAAACAGACCGTATTGTATTCGCTGCTGGCCCTTTCAGCCCAGTGCGCAAACACCCTCGCCGCCGACGGGCCACCTCCGCCTGGCGTCGCCGAACCCTCAGGCATCAACCTAGGGGGCACTAGCTTTTACGATGGCTTCGCCGGCCTTCCCGGCTATTCGTACCAAAGCTACCTACGCTACAGCAGTGCGACGTCAATACGCGACGACTCAGGAAGCAAAGTCAGCGCCTTTGACGACCCGAAAATCACCGCCACGCAGTGGATTAACCAAATCACCTATTACAGCCCCGACTCGATTGGCGCAGGCGCACACCTGGGCTGGAGCCTGCTTCTGCCCGTCGTCGCACTGGATGGTACTTTCGGAGCGAATGGGCCCGCACTCAAAGACAACGCGACGGGTCTTGGCGACATCACCGCGGGGCCCTTGATCCAGTTCGATCCGATTGTCGATGCCCATGGCAGGCCTGTGTTCGTCCAGCGCCTTTCGCTGGACTTTTTGCTGCCCACTGGCAAATACGATGAGCACAAGGACATCAACGCCAGCTCCAACTTCGTCTCCGCCAACCCTTACTGGGCGGCCACTTGGATGCCGGCACCTCGCTGGGAAATGAGCTGGCGGTGGCACTACCTGTACAACTTCAAAAACAATGATCCGGCCAGCAGCTCTGCGCAGGTCTATCAAGGCCGACTCGTTGATGACACTCAGGCAGGGCAGGCAACCTGGCTCAACTTTACAGCCTCCTATGAAATATTCCCCAACATTTCTGCTGGTCTTAACGGGTATTACTTCAGACAACTGACAGACGACAAAGTCAACGGGAGCCGCCTGGAGGACTCGCGCGAAAAAGTGCTGGGCCTGGGCCCGGGTCTGTTTTGGAAAATTCGCGACGGCGACGGCTTGTGGTTAAACGTCTACAAAGAATCGGACGTAGAGAACCGCGCGAAAAACGACTTTCTAGTCCAGCTCAGGGTCGCGTTTCACCTATAATCGCCCGGCACCATTCCCGGTTCGAATCTGGATGCTGTTGTAGTGCTTCAGATCTTCAGGAAGCAGGATACGAGCATTAGTATTCAGATACCGGGGCGAGGCCACCGCCACCCACCGCAATTCCTGACTGAGCCGCACCGCAAAATAACCCTAGGGGATCTTAAATACCCTGCCGCATGCCTGTGTGCGGCGGGGCCTACTGCCTCTTACATCGAGACACTGCTGCTAAGCTTAATCACAACTGCTGATGCAAAATCAGCATTCCACTCTGGGTCAATTTTCAATCGGCAGGGTGGAGCAGTGTGAAGCCCTCGATCAGTGCTTGGGCTTGACCGTACTCTGAGGCCTGCCCGGGCGTCAGCAGCAAGCGCACCGGATTTCCAAGGGCATCCACTGCAGCGTGGATCTTGGTGCTCAGCCCGCCTCGGGACTTGCCCATGGCCTCGGCGTCATAATCGGTTTTTTTGCCGCGCCATGCTGATGAACCCGTACGATGCTGCCATCTACCATCAGGTGCTCTACGTCTGCGTCAGCCGCAAGCGACGTCATGACCTGTAACCAAACACCCTTGCGCGGCCAGCGGCTATACCGCACATAAACGCGATGCCAGTGGCCATAGGCTTCAGGGAGATCACGCCAGGGCGAGCCGGTTCGAGCAATCCAGAGCACCGCCTCGATAAACCGTCGGTTATCTCGGGCCGTTACGCCTCGGTCGCTGGGTTTACCCGGCAACAGCTCCTTGATCCGCTCCCACTGATCATCATGCAGCCAATAGCGGCACATCTGTTACCCCAAAAAGCGGCGAGAGTAATGGACGACGCTACTGACAGTAAATGAGAACGCGCCCTAGTATTGCAGCCCAGCAACGCTCACTGCGGATAGAGCGCTTCGATGATGGCTTACATACGCTCGAGCATTCGCCTGGCCGCGGTTTGCAAGGCCTCGTCTTTGCGTTTCAGCTGCTCGAAGGCCATGGCCGTATTTGAATAGGCCTCACTACCCATCACATAGTTCTCATATGTCGATGTCCCAAGGTACAACTACGCCCCAACAGGTTGCCATCCTGAAACCCTCAGGCTAGAGTGCGTCCGTCGTGGTCAATCCCACGGCCGGGTGTGACAACCTGAACCGTTCGAGGCGCGGTAGCGCCATAGCTTAGGCTGCCAGCACTTCATGTGCATGGTTGCTTAACTTCTATGGTGGGCCGTGTGGGGCAGGCTTTTGCCTGGCCGGTTCCCTCGGACGCCGGTTTGTCACCCCCGCACGGTCCGCCACCCATATCCGCGTGACAACGGCGGGTGACGGCTCCTTAATCGTCTGAGGAGCATAAGGAAAATGCGCTACCCCTTTTTTACCCAAGAGCTCCGCCTTGGTCTTCTGGTTTTGTCGTTCACTTCCACTCTGGAGGTGCGCCATGGCTGAGTTCGAAACCTGCGTTGTCCCTTTTCCACGGCGGCCAAGTCCGCTGCACGAATCCGAGCCCTCTCCTCTTCCGGTCGAAGCTGCAGCCGAGTTGCGTGCGACTATGCTCGGCGACTTACTCGATCAGATGTCTGGGCAGGATGGCTTCCAGCCGGAGAATCTGCGGCTGCGCGTCGCGACCTATGCCGCCCAGGATCTGCTCGACGAAATGGTTGTGCTGTACCGGCGCGCGCTGTCCGAAGCGCGAGGAGGTGTCAGCCATGACTAAAGGCATCATGACCTTGCTGCCCCCGCACGATGGTCATCCTGGCATGGAGATCACCTGGGCGGCGGATTGTCGACAGGCCTTCAACCAAGGTGTGAGCTTCGCCCAGACCTGGCTCGACAATGCCCGTAGCGGCTGGCTTTGGGCCGCTATGATTGCCGAGCGCGATCTATTGCCTTGCGCCATAGAGAGACGGGCTTTCGAAGTCGGCTTCCTCAGCCGCATCCATCAGCGCTTATGCTCGCCACAGTGGTGCGGCGAGTTAATTAAGGATGCGGCGTTAAGCCTATGAGCCTGCATTGCCGGCTCACTCGTTGCTGATGCGCTTACTGCGCGCATCGTTTCCATATGGGCCCAGCAGGTCGATGCATCGACCTGCTGGGCGGGCTGCCGCCGCACGGTGTGTGACGCTTCACCATTCCAAGAGCAGGGGTTCTTGCCCCCTCAAAATCAAGATAAATAGACGGTTTCCTCCCGGCCGCTGCGCTGGGTGGAGCCTCCGCGATTTTTCTTGATTTTTTCACGACGGCCTTAGTCGCCCTAGTCGGCAGGGGGTCATGCGCGATGCAAAGCGCAGAACCCTGACGACGAAAGGAGCCGAAGACTATGAGCCAAGCAATCAGAATCTACGTAGCCGATCTTGCCGCCTATAACGCGGGCCATCTGCATGGCGAATGGATCGATGCGACCCTGGACACCGACGACATTCAGACGCAGCTCAACGCCATGCTGGCCAGCTCCCCTGTTGATGACGCAGAGGAGTACGCCATCCACGATTACGAAGGCTTCGGCGGTTACAGCCTAGGCGAGTACGAAGGCATTCAATCCGCTCACGAGATCGCCTGTTTTATCGAGGAGTTCCCGGACTTCGGCGGCGCACTGCTCGCCCACTTCAACGACCTTGATGAAGCCCGCCAAGCGGCGGATGAGTGCTATTGCGGTTGCCATGTATCGCTGGCCGACTACGCACAAGAACTGACCGAGGAAACCAGCACTATTCCCCAGCACCTGGCTCAATACATCGATTATCGCGCCATGGCCCGCGACATGGAGTACAACGGCGACGTGTTCACCATCGAGACCGGCTTCGAGCAAGTGCACGTTTTCTGGAACAGGTAAGGGGAACGAAGAGCACCGGGTTTACCCCTGGTGCTCTTGTTTTTTGCGCCCCTGCCCTGCGGCACCCGCGCGCCCCACCCATAACCTGATCCTCTGCCGCTGATGGCCAGGAGATCAGCTGCTGTCATCACATCCGCCACATGGGCAGGCAGCTTGCGGACTCAATCCGAGCATTCGGACATTTACGGCATCACGTATCCGCACAGATGCGCTAATCCGCTTTCACGGATCTACGGATTTGTGGGAATCCTGATTTGCGCTTCTACGGTTTTACAGAAAAGTGGGCAAGCGTATTGCCGGCTTTGCACCAATGCGTAAAGCCGCAGAGCCGCAGGATTGGCGATGTTTCAGCACAGCAAATACCTTCCGGTCATTGCCGTTCGTATCGCGCCTGAGCGTACTCAGTCAGAGATTAGACTCAGTACGCATCAATCCAGGCTCTGCTCACCCCCACCTTCGCTTTGACACAACCCGGCATGATCGAGCGCGACGACTGCCACATGGTGCACCTCCCAACGCAACGGAGGACTCACCATGTCGCATACACCCGAGTTGTACAGGCAACCTCGCCTCGTCGATCTGGACTCGCCCCATCACCGCAAGGCCGGCCCGACATCACACGCAATGAACCCGTCAGCGCGCGAGAACGCAGGAGAAACCCAGAAGCCCGCCCCCTCCCCTCGCTACCTGACCAACGACGAAGCTGCGGACTTCCTGCGCCTATCGCCGCGAACGCTGGAGAAGCAGCGGGTGATCGGCGGCGGGCCGCGTTTTCGCAAGTTCGGCCGGCGGGTAATGTACGCCTTGGCCGACCTCGAGACCTGGGCCGATGCGCGCAGCTTTGAGACCACCTTCGATCCCGAGTACCTCGAGCGCCACCAGGGAGCGAACCGCCATGATCAGTGAAGCCGTCTCTGCCCATGAGCCTCAGCAAGCGCATACAGCAGGCGCAGAGCGAACAGCTGGATCTATTCCGTGCCCTACCGGGCGACATGGCGCCACGCGACGCCCAGGACCTGATGGCGCATCCGTTCTTCTCGCTGGCGAAATCGCGCCGCAGCGTGCCGATCGACTTCCGCTCTGGCGGGGTAACGGTGAGGGTCGAGGGCACGCGGGAACATGGCATCGCCACTATCTGGGACGCCGACATCCTGATCTGGGCAGCCAGCCAGATCGTCGAAGCACAAGACGCGGGGATTGCTACCTCTCGGCTGATGCGGGCAACGCCCTACGAGATCCTGCGCTTCATCGGTCGTGGCACCTCGCTGCGCGACTACCAGCGTCTGAAAGCCGCCCTGGATCGCCTGCAGTCCACCAGCGTGGCCACCTCGATTCGCGAAACCACGGGCCGACGGCTGCACCGTTTCTCCTGGATCAACGAATGGAGGGAGCTCGCCGCAGCGGATGGCAGGCCATTGGGTATCGAGCTGATCCTGCCCGATTGGTTTTACAGCGGAGTGATAGACCAGGCTCTGGTGCTGACCATAGACCCCGGTTACTTCCGCCTCACCGGCGGCATCGAGCGCTGGCTATACCGCCTGGTACGCAAGCACGGCGGTCGCCAGGAGGATGGCTGGCAGTTCGACTTCCGGCACCTGTACCGCAAATCAGGCAGCGTCGCGCGCTATTCGGACTTCGCCTTCGACCTGCGGGCGCTGGTGGTTCGCCAGCCGTTACCCGGGTACCTGTTGAAGATCGAACGCATCCCGCCCTCGACCGAGTTGCTGGCATTTCGGCCCGTGCCGTACACGGCACGGGGATAACCTGCGCAAAAGCTGTGAATTCACTCGTGCTATCAGGCGCAAGCAGGCTCGTGCTATCAGGAGTACGACTCTCGTGCTATCAGGCGCACGAACGCCTCTGCAGGCCACGACTGGTGCGGCTTTCAGCCTCTCTTAACTTAACTAACTTAAAAGCTCTAACTTGTTATTGGGGCAGCCCCCTTCTGTGGACAGGTGCTACGCGACAGCATTTTGCCTGGAGGACCAGGCCATGATCGTCGCCCTGCTTAACCAGAAAGGCGGGGTCGGCAAGACCACCCTCGCCACCCATATCGCCGGTGAACTGGTCCTTCGCGGTCAGACCGTGATCCTGCTCGATGCCGACCCGCAGGGCTCGTCGCTGGACTGGACGCAACGGCGCAGCCAGCAGGGGCTGCCCAGGCTGTTCAGCGCCGTCGGCCTGGCGCGCGAGACCCTACACCAGGAAGCACCAGAGCTGGCCAAACAGGCCGACCACGTAATCATCGACGGCCCACCACGCATCGCCGCCCTTGCACGCTCGGCGCTACTGGCAGCGGATCGCGTGTTGATACCGGTGCAGCCCAGCCCTTACGACCTGTGGGCCAGCGCAGAGATGGTCAACCTGATCCGCGAGGCGCAGGTGTTCAGGCCGTCACTGCGCGCCGCCTTCGCCATCAACCGTCGAGTCAGCACCACAGTGATTGGCCGTGAGGCCCGCAGCGCCCTCGCCGACCAACCGCTGCCCGCCCTGCAGGCGGAGGTGCGCCAGCGCATTGTCTTCGCCGAGAGCGTTGCCGCTGGGCGACTGGCACGCGAACTGGCCCCCGACAGCGCCGCCGCGCGCGAGATCAGCAGCCTCGTCGACGAGCTGTTGAGGTGGACCACATGAGTGCTAAGCGCATCGGCATAGGCGCGCGGCCACTGGCCGATCCGCAGGCCGAAACCTGGATACGCCAGGGTACCGCCAGCGACACCAGCAAGAGCGTCCGCTTTACGGCTCGACTTACCCTCGACATCACGCCCGCGCTACGCGCACGCATCAAGGTCGCCGCCTTCAGCCGGGGCATCACCGTGGCCGAGATGTTGCGCGAGTTGCTGGAGCAACAGTTCCCGGAGGCCACGCCATGACCAGTAATACCCAGGCTCTGGCGGAGCAATCGCCACCTGTACTGACTGAGTGCGCGCACGTCATACCGCTGACGCGCGTCTTGCTGGCTTACGTGGAGGAACGCTTCAACCTCTACCTGCGCTTCGGTCACCCAGCGCAAATCCGCCGGCAAAATCACAGGAGGAGCATTGCGCTGTTCGCGCCAGCCACCTTGTTCTGCCGTATTCGCTGGGAGGCAAACGACTACGGAACGACTCGCTGGCAGTTGTTGGTGCTGCAGGCCGGGACGCTACACGAGCCGATGCAACGCATCGCTGGCATCTGGCCCGGTGCGAGTGTCCTGTTGCAAGCAGATGGCGACAATCAGGTACGCGCCGTACTCACGCAGATAGATGCTATCGAGGCGCTCGGGCTCGACCCAACACAAGTGTCCCCAAGCTACTGGCGGACGTTGGGCAACCGCCTACGCGCCCGCATGCCACTGCCCGCATATACGTGCGATAGGCATGTCGCCTGGATTGCGGGGAGTGCGCTGCATTGACGACTCGCATTCACTTCAACTGGCTGCCGTTACTACTGGTCGCTGGCAGTTTGGCTGCACTGGCCTGGTCGGCGTTTGGTACACCGTTACAGTGGATCATCTACAACGGCTCCGACAGCGTGCCGATGGGCTGGTACCGCATCACGCTGACCGGCTCACCGGCAGTCGGCAATATCGTGCTCACTCGGCTTCCGCCGGCTGCCGCGACGCTGGCTGCACAGCGCAGCTACCTGCCGACACACATCCCACTGCTCAAGACAGTCTTCGCCATCGCGCCACAGCGCGTGTGCATAAGGGGGAAGCACGTGTTGGTCGACGACCAAGTCGTAGCCGAACTGCTAGCGCATGACCAACTCGGACGCCCACTACCCGCCTGGCAGGGATGTCGTCCCCTCGCAGGAGATGAGCTGTTCCTACTCAGCGTCGACAATCCGGAGTCGTTCGACAGCCGTTACTTCGGGCCTATCTCCGCCGCCACGGTGATCGGTCGGGTGCAGCCGCTGTGGTTAGAGACGCGTCCATGACCTTGCCTCCCTTGCGACAACCTGCCTGCCGAGCGCACGTGATCGGCTTGCGAGATCGCGCGCCGCCACCGTGCAGACGGCTCTCCCCTTGCCCGCCGGCTCGGGCATCACCTGAGCAACCCGAACACACCTCTCAGGGACGCCAAAGCCTGGATAAAGCGGAGGGCAAGATAAAAGGGCGCAGCACTTCGTGGCGCTTGAAGGCAGTCTGCACAGGGGGTGGAGGCGGCACAAACCCGGCCTCGGCTGGGTGCCGTGCAGTGCCGCTTGCCAGCATCAAGCCTGGCAGAAACGCGTGCCTGGCACGCTGCAGTGCGATCACGTTGGAGGGGTAATTAGGATGACCAAGGAGCGAGACCACGATGGCGAACAGCGCTTCCGCCCCCGACCGGGGGCACCGAAACAGCGCGATCAGACCTTCATCAACCAGGTGCTGCGCCAGGCCAACAAGGCTGGTACCGGTAAGACGCGCAAGGCAGGACATCAACCCGGCCCACGCCTCGGCCGCGGCCATGTCGCCGCACGCTTCAGTGCGCAACAGGTATCGCCCAATTCGCGCCGGGTGACCATCAAGACCCGCCTGGTGAACCTGCGTCAGGCCGGCAAACGCTCGACCCTCAGCCACCTACGCTACATTGAGCGCGACGGCGTAAGTCGCGAAGGCAACCCCGGCAAAGCCTACGGCCCACAGACAGATCAGGTCGATGTAGAAGCTTTCGAGAAGCGCGGCCGGGAGGATCGCCACCAGTTCCGTTTCATCGTCTCACCCGAGGATGCCGAGCAACTCGATGATCTACGCACCTACACCCGCCACCTGATGAGCCGCATGGAGGCCGATCTGGGCACCCGCCTTGACTGGGTGGCGGTCGATCACTGGAACACCGATAACCCGCACACTCACATCGTCCTGCGCGGCAAGGACGAGACGGGCAAGGATCTGATTATTGCCCGTGACTACATCGCCGAGGGCATGCGCAATCGTGCCGCGGAATTGGCAACAGAATGGCTCGGACCACGCACCGACCTGGAGATCCAGCGCAGCCTGCAGCACGAGGTGCAGCAAGAACGCTGGACGAGCCTGGATCGCGCCTTATTACGCGAGCGCCAGGCCAATCTAGTGCGCCTTGACAGCCTGACCGGCCACCCACGCAGGCAACTGTTGATCGGACGTTTACAGCACTTGCAGAAGATGGGGCTTGCAGTCGAGGATCGACCTGGCCAGTGGATGATCGGTCGCGATATAGAGTCTACGTTGAGAGCCATGGGCGAACGCGGCGATATCGTGCGAACGATGCAGCGCGCCATGGGGGGCGTACAGCGTGACATCGCGATCTTCGAGCCGAGCACTGGTAGCGACGTTGTAGTTGGCCAGGTGGTAGCAAAAGGGCTGGCGGACGAACTGCACGACAAGGGCTATTTGGTGGTGGACGGGATCGACGGCAAGGCCCACTACCTCGCCTTGCCCGCACGCATGGAACTGGTCACCTTCCCGCTCGGCGCGGTGGTCGAGGCTCGAGGCTCATTCGTGCCGCGTGCAATAGACCGCAGCATTGCCGCACAGGCAGTCGCAGGCCTGTATCGCAGCGATCGTCACCTTGCAGTAGCCAAGAGCCTAGGTCGTGACACACAGGCTCTGGTCGAATCGCATGTGCGGCGTCTGGAGGCCTTGCGTCGGGCCGGGGTTGTCGAACGGGTTGCCGAGGGCGTCTGGCGAGTGCCAGCCGATTTGCCCGAGCAAGGTCGTCTGTACGACGCCCGCCGACTTGGCGACGTGTCCGTTAATCTCCGTACGCCCCTATCCATCGAGCGGCAGATCCGCGTTATGGGGGCAACGTGGTTGGATCAGCAACTGATTGACGGCGGTAAGGATTTGTCGGGCAAGGGCTTTGGCGCGCAGGTGCGCGAAGCACTGCGTCAACGTGCAGATTACCTGGTGGATCAGGGCTTGGCCGAACGTAAAGGCGCGCGTGTCTTACTTGCTCGAAACTTGCTGGCGACACTGCGTGGGCGCGAGCTATCGGCCACCGCTCAGGACATCATGGCGAATACGGGTATGCAGTACCGCCCGGCGTTAGACGGCGAACGTGTCAGCGGGATTTATCGACGCAGCGTGCAGTTGGCCAGCGGCCGTTTCGCCCTACTCGACGACGGTCTCGGCTTCAGCCTCGTGCCCTGGAAACCCGTGATCGAGACGAAGCTCGGGCAGAGCATTTCTGCAGTCGTGCAGGGCAATGGCGTGTCGTGGCAGTTGGGCCGGCAACGCGGGCCGGCGATCGGCTGAACGATGGTGCTGCGCTCATTCCAGCCCAGGTTCCTGCTGCAGCCATTGCTCAAACAGTCGACTCTCAGGTTTGCCTTCCTTCGCCGCGTAGTACACCAGGCGCAGGTGGCGATCCTCGTCGATGGTCAGCGTGGTGTGCTCAAAGACCACCTGGCCAATCTCCTCAATGTGCAAATTCCGTATGCCTTGGCAGGGGCCGTGGATGTCCTGCTGTCGCCACCAGGCCTTGAAGTCGGGATCGACCTTCTCCAGGTCCTTCACCAACGCGGCAATATCCGGATCCTGGGTCGCACGCACGAAGTCGCGACGAAAGCTCGAGAGGATCTGCAGTGCCTGCTCTTCCCAGGGATTGAATAGCTCACGCATCACCGGCGTGGTGAACAGCATCCACAGCAGGTTGCGGCGATCTGCCGGGTGCGCGGAAAAGCCGAATACCCGATCCGCTGCCGCGTTCCAGGCCAGTACATCCCAGCGCAGGTTGAGTACGTAAGCCGGACGCGAAGGGATGTCCTCCATCAAACGGTGTATCAGCGGCGGTACGACGCACCAAGTCCGGCCTGGCTCCGCCGGCAAACGCTGGTGAGCCAGCAGGAACAGATATCGTCGCTCTGTTGCGTCCAGCTTGAGCGTTCGGGATAGGTTATCCAAGAACGTGGAAGACACACTGATGTCCCGCCCCTGCTCCAGCCAGGTGTACCAGGACAGTCCCACCCCTGCCAGGGCCGCGACCTCCTCGCGGCGCAATCCAGGCGTCCGTCGCCGGCTGCCGGCGGGCAGTCCCACATCCTCCGGTGAAATCCGCTCACGCCGACTGCGCAGGAATTCAGCCAGCTCTGCCCGGGAGCGTTCGAGTGTGCGAGGCGCGCTCATCCAGTTACCTCCAGTAATAGTATAAACAGTCAAATTGTAACCCTTATAAATCCAAACAAGAATACCTCCTCCCTGGCCGTAAAGGAGCGTGCCAGGGTGCTTGCTTGATGAGGAAAAACACATCGACGTGTCATCAACTGCTCAGGAGATATACGGATGTACCAGGCACTTCTTCGCGAACAACTGGAGACATTGAAGTCATCCAACCAGTACCGCACTTTCACCACTCTCAGCCGCATCTGCGGCCAGTACCCACTGGCCAAATTGACAGGTACAAACCAGCGACCGGTGGTTGTCTGGTGCAGCAACGACTACCTCGGCATGTCCCAGCACCCCATCGTCCGCGAGGAGATGCACGACGCGCTGGAGACTTACGGCGCAGGCTCTGGTGGCTCGCGCAATATTGGCGGCTCCCATGAGATTTATGCCCGCCTGGAAGAAAGCCTTGCCGATTGGCATGGCAAGGAAGCGGCCTTGGTCTTCCCTACCGGCTTCGGCTCTAACGACGCCACGATCCAGTGTCTGCTGCGGCAGATTCCGGATTGTGTGGTGGTAAGCGATGAGTTGAACCATGCCTCCATCGTCAGCGGCATTCGCTCGACGCCGAACGAGCGCAAGATCTTCCGGCATAACGACGTTGCCCACCTGGAGCAGATACTCGCCGGCTACCCACTCGGCCAGCCAAAGCTTGTCGTATTCGAGTCCATTTACTCGATGGATGGGGACATTGCGCCCATCGCAGCGATCGTCGAAATCGCCAAGCGCTACAACGCGCTCACCTACCTCGATGAAGTGCATGCCGTCGGCATGTACGGCCCGCGCGGCGCTGGTATCGCCGCCGAGCGTGTGCTGGCAGACCGGGTGGATATCATCCAGGGCACGATGGCCAAGGGCATCGGCGTTATAGGCGGCTATATCGCCTCGACCCAGGTCATCGTCGACGCCGTGCGCTCCTTCGCCACCGGTTTCATCTTCACCACTTCCCTGCCGCCCGCCATTACGGCCGGCTGCCTGGCCAGCGTGAATCACCTCAAGGTAAGCAGCCTGGAGCGTGATCTTTTGCGCACCAATACTGCCAAGCTACGCGAGCGCCTCAAGCACCACGACGTGCCAGTCATGCCCTGCTCGCAGACTCACGTACTGCCGGTGCTGGTAGGTGATGCGCAGCGCTGCAAGGCCGCGGCAGAACGTCTGCTGCACATCCATGGTGTGTACCTGCAGCCAATCAACTACCCGTCGGTACCGATAGGCACCGAACGCTTCCGGGTCAACGCCACCCCGAACCACAGCGACGAGCAGATCGTGCATCTGGCGGCCTCGCTGCGCGAGACCTTCGAGCACTTCTCCATACCCCTGGCCTCCCAGGCCTTCGGCACGGAGGTGGCCTGAGATGGATCACACCTTCCTTACCGTGCGCCCCGCGACCATTACCGACCTGGGCAGCCTGGTCGAGTTGCGTGCGCACTTGCTGGACGGCACCTCGGCCAGCTACTCGAGCCGGACTCCGGATGACGCCATGCGCTGGCGTGCGGCCTACCGTGCCTGGCTGACCAGCCGGCTGAGTGAAAGCGACTGCGTGCAAATCCTGGCGGCCGAACACCGGGAGTCAGGCCAGGTGCTCGGCTGCGCAACGGCGATTATCGACCAGCGCGCACCGGCTACGGGATGCCTCAATGGTCTTTCCGGCTGGGTACAGTCGGTGGTGGTGGAGCCCCAGTGGCGCAACCGCGGCATCGCCCGGCAATTGATGCAGCACCTGCTGCGCTGGTTCGCCAACCGTGGCGTCGGTACCGTGGTACTGCAGAGCACCGAGGAAGCCGGTGCGCTGTACCAGGCCTTAGGTTTCACGGTCAGCGGTGAGCGCTTACTGATTCGTCAGGAGGCCCAGGCATGAGAATCCTGATCATCGGCCTCGGCTACGCCGGCCAGCGCTACCAGCGGGCTTTTGAACACATCGCCACCAGCACCGGCATGCCGCTCACCCTGGCCTATGTCGGCCGGCGCCAGAAACCAACCGAACTTCCCTACTTCGACAGCGTCGGCCGGGCGCTGGAGGAGTTCGCGCCCGAGATCGTCGTGGTCAGCGTCAACGACCACAGCCACGCGCCCGTACTGCAGCAACTGGCTGGCTACCAGGGCTTCGTGATCTGCGAGAAGCCGCTGGTCACACCGCAGGACGACCTGGCCACTCTCCACGCCGGACTGGGGCAAGTCAGCGGCTTTGCCCTGGACCTGGTTGAGCGCTACTCGGAGGCCAGTCGGCAACTGCGCGAGTGGGTCGAGCGACATGGCTGGCAGTTGGTGCGCGCCAACTTCCACTGGGCTAAGGATCGCATCAACGATTATCGCCCTACTTGTGGCGTAACCAGCGAAGTGATCCATGCCCTGGACCTGCTCGGCTGGATCTGCCCACGAGCAGGCCTGCTCAGGCTGCAGGGTGTGCTCGGCGCGCGCTCGGACTTTTCGATCTCCGGCAGCGAGGTACTCGATACCGTGCTGCTGACGGCGAGCCTGGGTGAGGCGCAGGTGACCGGCTACAGCAGTTTCGTCAACATCGTTCGCCAACGCACGGTCGACTTCAGCTTCGTCGACCGCGACGCCCGGCTGATACACGCACGCCTGGTGTTCGACACACCGCGCTGGGACCACGACCAGTTGCGCATATGGACGCGCACGGCCAGCGGCACCGAGGAACTGCTGCACGAGTATGCCTGCGCACCCAACGATCCAGGTCTGGACACCATTCACAAGCTGGCGCGGCTGTGTCTGCAGGTGGTGCGCTGGGTCACGCTCAAGGAGCCGCCGCGCCAGGCATTCGCCGACCTCGACACCGCCGTGGCCCTGCAGCGGTTGCTCAACGAACTCGACACCCATGCGCAGACCCCGCCTCCGGCTCGCTACATCCATGGCGAGACGCGTGCACTGCTGCCTGAAGACAGCGATCTGGAAAGCCTCGGGTAACCCAAGATCACAAGGAGAACTTTATGTGTGGAATCGCTGGATGGCTGTCCTACAGCCAGAACATGGAAGCGCAACGCGACACCCTGCAGCGCATGACCGACACCATGGCCCTGCGCGGGCCGGACGCCGGCGGCGTGTGGATCGACGGCCCGGTCGGCCTCGGGCATCGCCGGCTGTCGATCATCGACCTAAAAGGCGGTCGCCAACCTATGACAGTGCGCCAAGGCAGCCTGCGTGAAGTCGCCGCGATCACCTACAGCGGCGAGGTCTACAACTTCCGCGAACTGCGCACCGAGTTGCAGCGGCGCGGGCACCAATTCGAGACCCGTAGCGACACCGAAGTGGTGCTGCGCGCCTATGTGGAGTGGGGCGAGGCCTTCGTCGAACGGCTCAACGGCATGTACGCCTTTGCTATCTGGGACCTGCGCTCACAGGAGCTCCTGCTGATCCGAGACCGCATGGGCGTGAAGCCGCTCTACTACTTCCCCACTGCGGATGGTGTGGTCTTTGGCTCCGAGCCCAAGGCGCTGCTGGCCAACTCCTTGGTACCGCGCAAGGTCCGCGCCGATGGCCTGCGCGAAATTCTGGAGATGGTTAAGACGCCGGGGCACGCCGTGTTCGACGGCATGCGCGAGGTGATGCCGGGCGAGATCGTGCGGGTAAACCGACAGGGTGTGAACAGCCGGCACTACTGGAAACTGCAAGCACGCGAGCACTGCCACTCGCTGGATGAGACTATCCGCCACACCCGCGACCTGCTGGAAGACATTGTCGACCGTCAGATCGTCGCCGACGTGCCACTGTGCAGCTTGCTGTCGGGCGGCCTCGACTCCTCAATCATCACCGCCCTTGCCTCGAAGAAGTTGCTGGCTGCCGGCAAGGAGAACATCCGTTCCTTTTCGCTCGACTTCGTCGACCACGGCGGCGGCTTTACCGGCGATGCCGTGCGTGGCACACCGGATGCCCCCTTCGTCCGCGACTTGGTGGAAAAGATCCGCTCCAGTCACCAGGAAATCATGCTCGACAGCCGCGAGCTGGCTGATCCAGCTCTGCGCGCGCAGATCGTCCGCGCGCTCGACTTGCCTCCAGCGTTCTGGGGTGACATGTGGCCGTCGCTCTACCGCCTGTTCCAGGAGGTGCGCCAGCACTCGACGGTGGCGCTGTCTGGCGAGAGCGCGGACGAGGTATTCGGCGGCTACCGCTGGTTCCACGACCCGGTGGCGATCCAGGCCGACACTTTCCCCTGGCTGACCTCGGTCACCGGCAAGTACTTCGACGGCAAGACCTTGTTCGACCAGAGCCTGCTGAGCCAACTGGATATGCACAGTTTCCTGCGCGACAGCTACGTCCAGGCCATCGCCGAGGCGCCGGTGCTGCCAGGTGAGAGTGCGGTGGACCAGCGCATGCGGCAGATGAGCTACGTCAACTTGACGCGTTTCGTGCAGACCCTGCTGGATCGCAAGGACCGCATGAGCATGGCCGTCGGCCTCGAGGTGCGGGTGCCCTTCTGCGACCACCGTCTGGTGGAGTACGCCTTCAATATCCCCTGGGCACTGAAGGCCTTCGACGGCCGGGAGAAAAGCATCCTGCGCGCGGCGACTCGCGATCTGCTGCCGGAGTCGATCTCCGAGCGGGTCAAAAGCCCCTACCCCTCGACCCAGGATCCCGCGTACGAGCGGGCGTTGCGCAACTCGCTGGCGGACATCCTCGCTGACCGTAATGCGCCGGTCACACCGTTGCTCGACTCCAGCCGGGTCAGGGACGCCCTGGACAAGCCGCTTGGCAGCATCTCGCCCATGTACGAACGCATGGGTATGGAGCTGGCGGTCGGCCTCAACACCTGGCTGAACGAGTACGACATCAGCCTCGAACTCTAGCCACCAACCGGATGTTGCCCCGGTTCGGGGCCGCATCCCTCAGCGGTACCACCTACGCGCCTCCACTAGAGCGCAAGCGAGCCTGAGCATGCACACACACAACCAATCCCCGATCTACCTGATAGCGCTGGGGGCCTTTGCCCTTGGCATGGCCTCCTATGTCACCGCCGGATTGATCCCGATGATCGAGGCGTGGTTCTCAGTGTCCGTGGCGGTCGCCGCCCAGTTGGTCACCGCCTTCACCCTGGCCTACGGCCTGGGCTCCCCGATCTTCGTCGCCCTGACCCCAGCGCATCGTCAGCGCACCGGCCTGCTGCTGGCTCTGGGCCTGTTCGTCATCGCCAACGCCGCCAGCGCGCTGGCTGAGGACTTCACCTTGCTGATGATTTGGCGAGCCATCGCCGGCATCGGTGCCGGCGTCTACCTGGCCATGGGCATCGGTGCCTCGGCGGCGGTGTCCACGCCGGAACGCCGAGGCAAAGCCATCGCCATCATCATGGGTGGCATGGCCAGTGGCGTGGTGCTGGGCGTGCCACTCAGCCTGCTCGTCGCCGAACAGATGGGCTGGCAGTCCGCCCTGTGGCTGGTCACCCTACTCGGCCTGGTGGCGTTCTTCGGCTTGCTGCTGAAACTTCCAGCTCTGCCCGCTGCGACGGCTACCTCTCTGAGGCAGAAGCTGGCGATCCTGGGTGACGGCCATGTACTGGTCATCTTGCTGGTATCTCTGCTCGCGGCCATCGCCAGTCTAGGTATGTATACCTTCATCGCGCCGCTGCTGGCGGATCCGGCCTACGGCGCGGTGCGCTCGGTAACACCCTACCTCTGGGTGTGGGGCATCGGCGGCGTGCTGGGCAGTTTTCTGATCGGCCCACTGGTGGACCGTATCAAGGGCCCGACCCTGACCTTCGCCATCATGCTGATCCTCGCCGTATCGCTGTTCGCGCTTCCGCTGACAGCTACCCTCAGCACCTGGCTGGTCATGCTGCCTATCGTTCTCTGGGGCGCTGTTGGCTGGGCCCTGCAGGTGCCGCAGAACAATGAGTTAATCCTGGCCCGCCAGGCCCAAGGCGATGGCAACCTAGCCATCGCACTGAACGAGTCGGCGCTCTACCTGGGCAGCGCCATCGGCGCCGCGGCGGGTGGCTTCGTGCTGCTGTTGCAGATACCCATCTGGACCTTGGCCGCCAGTGCCGGCGGCGTGGCCGCGTTGGGCGTCCTGCTGCAGATCATCAACCTGCGGCGCCAGCCAAGCTGGGCCGGTAGTGTCCAAGCCAAACCCTACAACTGACTCAACACATGGAGGAAAGGCCGTGGAACTGCGCCATCTTCGCTGTTTCATCGCCGTTGCAGAGGAACTGCACTTCGCGCGTGCGGCCGCGCGCCTGCACATCGAGCAGTCGCCCCTCTCCCGGATCATCAAGGAATTGGAGTACCGCCTGGGTGTCCAGCTGTTCGAACGTACGACGCGTCGCACACGACTGACCTGGGCTGGTCAGGTGTTGTTGGAAGAGGCCCGGCGGGTGTTCGCCGTCGTCGACCAAGCCAAGGCCAGCGTCAAGAGCGCCGCAGCCGGATACCGCGGACGCTTACGTGTCGCGCTATCCGACGGCATACCGCAGACACGCCTGGCCGCCCTGCTCGCCCAGTGCCGCGAGCAGGAACCAGAAGTCGAGATCTGCCTGTCTGAGGTCACCTTCACCGAGCAGGTCAGAGGGCTCAACGATGACCTGTTCGATATAGGCTTTGCCCAATCTGACGACGTTAACCAGGGGCTAGTGGCAGAGCCGATCTGGGTCGATCCACTGGTAGTTGCGGTGCCTGCCCGCCACCCTCTTCTGACCCATCGACGCATCCCACTCGAAGAGGTCGTCCGCTACCCTTTGGTGCTGTGTGATCCGCAGGTCTGCGAGGGCTTCTGGCAGCAACTACAGCGAGTGCTAAGCACCGTGGAGGCAAGGCTGACTATTGCCGACCGCGTGCCAACGCTGGATCTGATGATGGCGCTGGTAGCAGCTGGCTACGGCCTGGGCTTCTCCAGCCTTGCTCGAATTACTGAACTCAACAACCCCGACGTAGTGGCCCGCCAATTGGCAGGCAGCCCCGCGATGCTGACCACTTACCTGATACATCGCGAGGCGGAACCTTCTGAACAGCTAGGCAGGTTCATCGACAGAATACGCCCTGCCGAAGACCAAGCCTTGTTACCCACCCAAACCCAACGAGAGGATATCGCCTGATGAACAGGACTCCATTGCTACTGGTGGCTACGTTGCTGCTGACTGCGTGCGAGAAGCCAATGCCCTTCGAGTCGGCCGAAACGCTTGCCGAGAATCCCGAAAGACTGGAAGAGTTGCGACTCCAGTGCAGAGACAACTGGGACAAACTGGGTAACGCCCAATGCAATGCCGTGACCGAGGCGCAGCGGAAACGCTTCATGGGCAAGGGCACGCCTTACACTCCACGTCCCGTCAAGATCTTCCACTCTGGCACTGAAGAAGGACGCTAGCTAAGGCATCGGCCAAGCGGTTATTTTTATCTGTAGATGCAAATATGCTATATTTTGCTCTGTAGATAATCTCGAGGAGCTACCCATGACGGCAGCATTCCAAGCTCAAGACTTTTCGAAAAGCCAATGTGCAGCCGGCCTGCGTACAGCGCTGAACATCCTGGACAAGTGGAAGGCCTCCTCCGAACAGGCCTGCCAAATCTTGCGTATTTCGCGCAGCACCTATACCCGAGCCAAGCAACGTGATTCGGAGTGGGCGGTAGGCCTGGACTTTGATCAGATGCAGCGCATCAGCCTCGTGCTGAATATCCATGCGGCACTGCGCCTGGTGTTCGACAACCCCGAAAACGTCTATGGCTTCCCCTCGATGGAGAATCGCAACGAATTCTTCAACGGGCGCGCGCCGCTAGACATCATGGCGCAGGGCGACATGATCTCGCTGTACGAGACATTCCGACGGATCGACGCGCTGCGGGGCGCCCAGTGGTAATGCTAAGCAGTCTTCCTGCCTTGGAAGGCGAGAGCCTGCAAGCCTACCGCTTGGTCAACTCCAAATTTCCGCCCATTGCCTTGTTCGATGATGTCGCTGACGCAGCAGACTTCGAAGCCATTTATCAGCTTCAGGCAATGACGAACCCAAGACTGCAGAACGAACTTGGCCGGTTGGAGCTGATTCCTCGCAACCAGATCCCGTTCGGTATTCCTGGATGCTCTTACGCCACGGCGCCCTTCACCCATGTGAACCCGGCAGGCTCACGCTTTAGCAATGGCAGCTTTGGCGTGCTCTACCTGGCCGACAAGATGGACACCGCGATTGCAGAGGTGCGCCATCACCAAGAGCGCTACTGGTCGAACGTGCCAGGCCTCAATTACGAGCGCTTTGTCTTCAGAGGGCTGGCCTGCAGCTTCACTGATGCTGGGATGAGAGACGCAACACTAGTGCCGCTGTCGGCCCCCATATATGCACCTGACGATTACACGCTTTCTCATCAATTGGGAGGCGAAACGAAGCGCGCGACATGCACGGGCCTGCGCTACAACTCGGTCCGCTCCCCAGGCAACATTTGTTGGGCGCTGATGACACCGAGGATTGTTGCGTCAATCATCCAGGCTGCTCATTTTGAGATGATCTGGAGCGGACAGATCATCAGCGTCAACCGGATTACAACGTTGATAGCCGAATAATTCCCAGTTCTGAGGATGAACTCGACTATTAGGTAGGACGCGGCCTCCCGTCACGAACTGCCGATCACGATCACAACCGGCAGAAATCGGCCCAGGCTGTGTAAAACGTACAGTGAGATCGATTCGACCAAAAATCGACCTCCTGTAATCCCGTATACGCCAAGATCGCCTATTGGGTAAGGGGTCAAGTACCCCCTAAAACGTCCAGAGGTTTCGTTTTTACACAGCCTCGGCCAGAAGCAGCCAATCCCGGTAGAACGCTGTCTTCAATCTAGCAATACATGACATCACGAAAGAGAAGCAGGGGTCTCAAGTCCAATCAGATGAGCTGCGGTTTGCTGTGCTTTCTCCAGATCGAGATACATCGTGGCGAACGACTCCATAAGAAGCTCAGGAGGCAGCGCCCAGTCCCACTTCTCCCTGATCATATTCTGAACGTTGTGAAGGACAGTGCTCGCCTTAAGCTCCTTCAAAGCTGCAACCTCTCGAAGAGTGCTTTCAAGCAACGCCCCTCCACCCTGCACCTCAATGACCAGTCCTGAGTTTTCAGTGGGCAAGCCGACGTACTCGAGAAGGACGGCCAAGGCATCGTTGGTCCAATCGCCCTGCCAGGTGAAAAGACAGGTTCTTCCTCCGCTCTCAATAAAGCTCTGATGACCCAACTTAAGATCAGCAAAGCTTTGCCGCGCCTCCGCCAGTAAACTTTGTGCCACTGGATCGAGGTAGGGATAAGCCTCCTCTTCCTGCAGTACGGTTTTCATCTCTTGCCGAACATTGTCGTGAACTCGAGCAGCCAGACCGTCAAAAGCCGGGGGAGCTCCTCCTGGGGCGGGCTTGACGACAATCACCTTGCCTTCCGTATCAACGTTAATCACCTGCCAACGACGCCCGGCGAAGATGATGCGCTGTTCCGCACACAGTGGTCGCGAGATAGGCAGGGCCCCAAGGGGTCTTCCATCGCAAACAACTCGGAATTCTTCATTGCTTGTGAATGCACTGTAGAAGTCATAGTGGTTGATCAGCCGCTCGCCCAACTCACCTGGCAGTAGAAGCCCGGCCGGTTCCTGAATGATCAGATCTCGCTCACCCAAAGCACGCAGGAGATTCAGAAAGCTGCCCTGCTCGACAGCCAAGAAAGGGCCGTTGCGTACTAACGTTCCCCACAACTCAGCCGCAGTGGCACCACCTTGCTGCGCAATCATCGAGAGGCATTGTTGCACCAAGGTCGACAAATGCAGCCCCTGCGCTCTTGGCGGTTCAAACCATCCCCTCATCAGTAGCCGGATCATCGCGATGCTTTGTACCAAGCCTTGGCGCAGGCGATCCGATATTGGAGAGTCATCCGTCAATCGACGCTCCTTGCAGTATCCGCGGATAATAGCTGCCTCTCCTGGGCGACGCCCAGAACGGCCAAGACGCTGGCGCAAACTGGCAACTGAAGGCGGCGGCCCTATCTGTACAACCGTTTTGATGCTGCCAATATCGATGCCCAGTTCCAGCGTAGTGGTACAGACCGCAGTCGCCGGTCGGTCCCCCGCTTTAAGGGCCCGCTCGGTATCCTCCCTGATATCTTTCGACAGGCTGCCATGATGTGGCCAGAACTCATTAGGTACACCGTCTTGCTCGCAGCGACGCCGTAGCTGATCGGCAAACCATTCGACCTGAGTCCTACTGTTAGGGAACACCAAGTTGTTGCTTCCACGCAGCACCTGGAAGAGGTGCTCGGAAATTGCGTGATCGGAGGCTGAGTTGTCTTCGGGCTGCTGGGGTGTGCCTTTCTCTGGTTCCTGAAAGCCTCTGATCTGAACTTTCAGAATTTGCCCCGACCCTTTCGATTCGATCACCGTCACCGTGCTCGGGGAAGCTGAGCGCAAGAAGGTAGCAGCCAGCATCATGTCGCCCAGTGTCGCTGATAAACCTACTCTCGGAAGAGGACGTCCGATTACCTGTTCGACCCGATGCATCAAGGACTGCAGTTGCTTGCCTCGCTCACTGCCGATAAAAGCATGCAACTCATCAATCACGAGGTAGCGCAGGTTCGCGAAAATCCCGGGCAGACTCGTCCCCCTGTTCACGAACAGCGCTTCAAGAGACTCCGGGGTGATCAACAGCACGCCTTCAGGGGATTTTAGAAAGCGGTGCTTGCGGCTCGACGAGATATCGCCGTGCCAGGCAACGACGGGAATCTCGAGTTCGTCGCATAGCTTGCTCAATCGCTCCCACTGGTCATTGATCAGTGCCTTGAGCGGACTGATGTAAAGCACTGACCCTGGCGGTTCCTGCTGCTTCAGCAGGTTCGTCAGAATGGGCAGGAACGCGGCCTCGGTTTTCCCCGCCGCCGTCGCCGCGGCGATGATGACATCCTGATCAGCATTGAGCAGCGCGGGGATGGCCCGCTCTTGGGCATCTCGTAGAGAGGTCCAGCCTTCCATCCATATCCAGCGCTGAATCCGGGAGTCAAGAAGGCTGAAGGCCTCCGACTCAGAGCTGGAAGGTTGCGAGCTCATCTTCAGCATCTACTTGAATGTCGGCTTCACCACCTCTATCCGGGCTCAGCTCCACAGCCCCCAACAAATGTCTCCAGTCCGCGCCCGGGTTCTGCTCCAGCACGGCCAGCAAGTTGATGAATGCCGTGATCGTGGTGCGGGGTGTACGGAAATAGGCATCCCCCAACCGTTGGTTGCAATGCGCCATGAACAAAGGCAGCGCCTCATCAGGGAGGAGGTAGCGTGCACTGTCGCCCGAGGCGTAGACATGACGCAGCTTCTGAAGAAGCACATAGAAGTCCTCGGGTGTCAGGCTCGCTAGGCGGATGACTGGCCCTGACAGATCCACCAACCCAGACTTGGCGAAACTGTTTTCCGCCAGACGCGACTGCAAAGCCGGATAGCTGTACAAGCCGCGGCGGGTATCCATCAGGAATTCGGGGGTGCCTCCGAGCACAAATCCAAGGCCTTCGGCAGAACCCTGCAAAGAGTCGTTGAGAATGCGCAGGATCTGTTCGTAGTTGGCGTTACGCGCCTGGGTATTGGCTAGCTTGTAGAGATTGACCAGCTCATCCAGGCAAACCATCAACCCCTCAAAGCCCGCCAAGCGGACAAACCGAGCCAGGAGCTTGAGCTGATCATAGACGGAAGCATCGTCGATGATTGTGCGTACACCCAAGGCAGCGCGCGCGTCGGTTCTTGTGGTGAACTCACCTCTCAGCCAGCGGATGGCATCGGCCTTGAGCTGTTCGTTGCCCTCCTCGAAGCCCTTGCAATAGGCCGCGATCACATCAGCGAAATCATAGCCGTTGACCATCTCGGTCAATTGGCCCAATTGCTCTCGTATCACAGCCTCGCTGCCCTTACCGGACGCCTTGGCCTCGCTCTTGGCTTGGGATATGAACCTTTCGACAATGCCCTGCAAGGCTCCGCCATCAGGCTTGGTACGCGTTGACATGTTTTTCGCCAGCTCAGCATAAAGCGAGCGAGCCTGGCCACCAGAGGCATGGAGCCGGCGATCGGGATTCAGATCCGCATGCATGGTCACGAGCTTGCGCTCCATCGCAATGGAGCGCACAAGATTCAGGAAAAAGGTCTTTCCCGCGCCGTACTCACCAATTACGACTCGAAACGCTGAGCCGCTCTCGGTCAAGCGCTCGACATCACGAATGAGCGCTTCCAGCTCACCAACCCTACCCACCTGGATCAGGTGTTGACCTGCCCGCGGAACGACTCCCGCACGAAGGGACTGAATAACCGCATCGCGATCTTTAGCTCTGATGCTGCTCATAACGGTAATTTTCCCATGATGTCAGGATTAATCTCGAGGGGATCTTCACCTTCGGTAATAGGCATATCGAAATGCTCGAAGGCCATGTCGTTAATGTGCTCAAGCGCGCCATCGAGCATGAGATCCATATCGCTGGCCACCGCTTCCAACTCCTCACGTGACCATTCCATCCGAGAGACAAGCAAGCGAAGGAAGGCCGAGAGATCAGCATCCAGCCCACAGATGCTGCTGGTGTCATCCGAAGTGCCACTGTTATCGGGCTCCTCAGGCTCGACGATTTGCTCATCCACGAAAACTTGGGCCAGCAACGCCGACACCTGCTCGGTTTCACGTTGTAGTTGGGCAATCCGTTCATGATCCAGCGTGAAGCCAGTCATCGACGCTGACGATGCGGAGGACGGTGATATCGACGCAACCGTAGGAGCAGTGCTCGTCGACGCGCCACTAGCTGCCACATGGAGGTCGCTGTATAGGAGCTGAGAGTCCAGTTGAAGAACTTTGTAGACACGCTCAAGCAACTTCACTTCCGCAGGGCTCACCTCCCCATCCGCTTGAGCTAGATGGGCAAGGAACGCCGCCACAGATTGCTTCGCCGAACTGGTCAGCGGTTCCAGCTTTTTCTTCAGGCTTTGCAAGGTCGGCGGCTGGTTGAGTTTTAGACGGAGATGGGCCTTCAGGCGCTTGCGATGCGCCCCACTCAAGTGGCTCCAGGAATCGACGTGACGGGACAGCAGCATGATCTCTTCTGGAGATGTGTCGCCATCCGCCGCCGCAACGGCACAGGCTAGATCCAAGGTGACCGAGGCGGCATTGTAAGCGGGAGATGCTCTTAGATCCCCGTCTTCGATCTGGGTGGCAAACAGCGCTACGGTATCTTCCGCCTTAGGTGTTTTGCTGCCGGCTAATACATCCGGCTCAATGCCGATATGCAATGATTCCAACGCCCGCGCCAGTGCGATCACCTTGTCCCGCGAAAGGGCTCCGGCACTTTTCAGTCGCCCCGCCAATTCGCCGAAACTCATGACTACCATGCCGTCGCCTATGCGCTGCTTCAGCGCATCCAACTCAGCACGCGAAGCCACCGGCCACAGCATGATGGGAAGCTGCAGCAAGCCTTCCAAAGCATCGGGGGTATCGGGATTACGACCGAGATATCGGCTGTAGGGCTCCAGCTCCGCCGTGCATTCGTCGACTATCTGCTGCAGCTTTTTGCGGGGTGCTGAAGTCGCTGTTACGTCGGGAATATCACCCAACCCCTCGAGCGCTTGAACCGGCAAGGCAGCCGACGCGGTGTTGTACTGCAACTTCAACCTGGTCTTGTTCTGCGGCAGAACCATGCCGTCGCCATGAAGCTGCCCATACTTGATCTTGAACAACGCGGCGAAGGCGTCTTGGCAACGGCTCACTGGCGTTCGCCTGCCAATATTGTGATCCGCCAGCGCCCAGGACAAGGCCCATTCGGCGGGCACACGCTGCTTGTCGGTAGCTAGTTGTCCAAGACCAATACGCAATTCCATGGGCATTTCATAACCGTAGGCCTGATTGTCCGGAGGCGGTGCCAAATAACGTCTCGGCGGGGTCTCACCCATGCGCAGAAACGCGAGAAACCGACCGGCGTAGTTGCTGAATGAACCGCTCACTCCATAAATGGCGAGAAGGCGCTCGACTTCCGACTCAATGCCGGGGATTTCGGAAGAGACACTGGGGTCGCTCTTCGCATCAACGAATACACGCCGCTCAAGGCCGTAGAAGAACAGGAATACGTAGCCGATATTGGCATGAGGTGCTTTCCGCCCACTGGACAGCCATTGCAAGTAGGCGCGACGCGCCTCGGGTGAAATCGAGTCGTAACTGGCCCAGTAGCCAGTCAGCCTCTCGGCGATGTCGATAACACCACGCGCAACCTTGAGTTTGGGGTTGATCAAAGATGGCTCGGGTGCAGCATAACGATCAGCTCGCCCTGTTCCCACATAGATCATGCCGCCAGGAATCTTTTCTCCGGCTACCTCTACGAATTCACCGGCCGGAATCCATCTGACATTTTCATCCATCAGTGTCGCCGGCGCACTCGGCAGGCGATATGCAGATGGCGTCGAGACCTCGAGGCTGACCGTGAAAAATTCTGAGTCCGCTCGCCGCCTGACTTTCTCCTCCGCAGCAGGTGCCAGCTCCCGAGTGTTGCCTGTATGGGCCTGATCTTGGATTTCGACCTCGTCCAGAGAGAACACTAGGCCACGATTCGGATCAGCCGCTACCGCTCTAGACCGATTTTTCGAAGATGGAGGGCGGTGCTGTTGATGCGTCACAGGGGGAGGGGGTCTGGTCGAGTTGCTGTTGGCCTTTACGATCAGCCATACACCAAAGCCGATAACCCCGACTCCAGCAAGAGCAATCCAGGCTTCTTTGGGGATGGAGGCAATCGCTCCCAAGAACAAAACTCCCAGGATAGCCGCCCCGGAAATTTCAGATTTGTTTCTTCGCTTCCGTGCCATCAGATCTGACTGCCCCTCTAAGTCCATACTGGCTTATTGTCAGTATCTGCAATTTGAGCCGATCAGCCAATCTCTTTGATCCTAGGGATACTGCCTCGTGAAACACTTTTGCCTGCGGTTTCAGTTCGCGCTCTGGTACCAAGTCGTTTGGAGCCCTCAATGTGAGCCATTTTTGAGGCGCTCAACAAGCACTGAATAGCCCTCGGTTCCCTAGAGACCTTCAAGCCTCATAGTGAGGCCCACTAGGCGGTGCCATGTGCAACCTGCATCACCCCGACGAATTCAAGATCGAAGCAGTCAAGCAAGTGACCGAACAAGGCCTGCCCGTTGCCGATATAGCGGCTCCTCTGGGCATGTCGGCACATAGCCCTCACCCAGTCGACTGCATGCGGTGTTTGCACCGCAGGTAAGACAAGACAATAAGGGACCACAGTTTTGGCTTGAATGATCAAGCAGAAGCGAAATTAATCGTGGCCCATAGTGCTCCGCGGAGCTTTCGCATTGTGTTCAGGCCACCTGCAACCACTCTTGAGTTCATGGCCTGAACGTTGCTCGCCCCGCTCGCACGTGGAGGGGTAATCCCCCCTGAAATCAGTGCTCGTCAGAAGTAGAATTTTCTCCTAATTGGATCAAGGAAATTTTGCGTGAAGACATCGCGTTTTTCGGACAGCCAAATCATCGCCATTCTCAAGCAAGCGGAGGCCGGCAGCCCAGTCCCGGAGCTGTGCCGCGAGCATGGCATCAGCTCGGCGACCTTCTACAAGTGGCGCGCCAAGTTCGGCGGCATGGACGCTTCATTGATGGCCCGGCTACGTGAGTTGGAGGAAGAAAACCGCCGTCTCAAGAAGATGTACGCCGAAGAGCGCCTGAAGGCCGAGATCATCCAGGAAGCCATGGCAAAAAAGTGGTGAAGCCATCTCAACGGCGAGAGATGGCGCAACAGGCCGTTCATTCTGGCCGGGTCAGTATCAAGCAGGCGTGCCTGGCCTTCGGGGTCAGCATCACCTGCTATCACTACCGGCGACGGTTGTCCTCGGAAAATGCCGAGATTGCCGATCACCTGATCCGGCTTACGCACAACCAGCGTAACTGGGGATTCGGCCTGTGCTTCCTGTATCTGCGCAACGTGAAAGGCTACCGCTGGAATCACAAACGGGTGTACCGGATCTATCGGGAGTTGGAGCTGAACATGCGGATCAAACCGCGTAAACGCATCGTGCGGGAGAAACCCGAGCCGCTGGCGGTGCCGGAGGCGATCAATCATTGCTGGTCGATGGACTTCATGCACGATCAGTTGGCCGATGGCCGCAGCTTCCGTCTGTTCAACCTGATCGACGACTTCAACCGCGAAGCCCTGGCCATGGACATCGATCTGTCACTGCCCGCGGAGCGCGTCGTGCGTGCGCTGGATCAAGTGATCGAGTGGCGCGGCAAACCACAGACCATCCGTAGTGACAACGGCCCGGAGTACATCAGCAGTAAGCTGGTGCTGTGGGCGGAAAAGCACGGCGTTCGCCTGGAGTACATCCAGCCAGGAAATCCACAGCAGAACGCCTACGTCGAGCGCTACAACCGCACGGTGCGTTACGACTGGCTGGGGCACTATTTGTTCGAGTCGATCACCGAGGTGCAGGAACATGCAACTCGCTGGATGTGGACATACAATCACGAACGGCCAAACATGGCCCTGGGAGGCATCACCCCCAAACAGAAGTTGGCCCGCGCGGCCTGACCTCTACTTTTGGCGAGTGCTAAAAATGGGGGGATTACCGAGGCACCCAACTCTATTTGAGAGGTGATTGGCTGATATTGGGTCGGTTCCGGTTATTCACGTCACGACCGGCAGCTTCCGACCCTGTATAGGTGGTCCGACTACTGGCCGGCGGTGCTGGGCTTCAGTCTCAATGACAGTGAACACTCCCGGCCTTGTTATCCATATGACAACACTGCCCTGGCCGTGAGCTTTTGCGGCATCCGCCTCCGTGCTCGACAATCTCCGTTCCGTCTTGTGACATACCATGGCTAGAGGAGCTGACCGCCAGCGAAGGGAAGTTGATAGCAAACAGCAGAGTAAAACCAATAGCCAAACGTTTCATGGGTGACCTCGTAATGCCATCATTGCTGATAAGCCAAGAGAGCACGGAATCGCACCATGATCCATCGAAAGAATCACTTCGAGTGGCCGGGGCATTTGAGAAAAATTCCGTCAGAAGCCTTTGCCATGCATATAGCTAACATAGGGAAGCATCACGATGAATATCAGGGAACGTCTTTTTCTTGAGGTCGATGCAACTGCCAGAAGCAATGGCATATCACGTTTCAACCGCTTCATCTGCCTACTGATTATCGGCGCGGTGCTGCTGGCGGTATTGGAAACCGAGCAGCCTGTAGCCGAAACCTACCATCAGATGTTTCGTGCAGCAGAGTGGTTGCTGTTTGGGATTTTTCTGATCGAGTATTGTTTGAGGGTCTACATCGCTCCGATGAATCCCCTGTTCTCGGGAAAATATGGTCGGCTCAAATACATTTTCAGCGTCTGGTCGATCATTGATCTCATTGCTCTACTACCTTTGCTGCTGACTGTATTCGACGGCACCGCCTTCTACTTGCGCCTGGCCAGACTGCTGCGAATTCTCAGAGTGTCGAAGCTTGGGCGCTTCACAAAAGCCTGGACGCTTCTGTGGCAAGCCATCGCCAAGCGCCGTTACGAGTTGATGCTGAGTGGCATGGCCGCTTTGATGCTGCTTCTGGTCTCCAGCACCTTCCTCTACGTGCTTGAAGCTGCTGAGCAACCGGAAGCATTTGGCAGCATCCCGAGAGCCTTGTGGTGGAGTGTCGCCACGCTGACAACGGTTGGCTACGGAGACGTCACTCCGATAAGCGCTGTCGGCCGCTTTTTCGCCGGTATCACTGCGGTTGCTGGTATTGGGTTGGTCGCCATGCCAACCGGCATATTAGCGGCGGCTTTCAGTGACGCGTTTCAGAACCAGGAAAGCAAGGAGGCTTGAGATGACATTTTTATTTCAGCACCGGATCAAGATCACGGCCGGACTGCGTTTGAATATCGGACAAAAAAGGGGGGCTTTATTTATAGAGCAGACCGGCGGCCTCGGGCCGTTTTCTACCCGTCCAAACAGACAGCAATGGATCCAGGCTGTGTGAAAACGCTTTAGAGCAAGTTTGACATTCAGAACCGCAATCAGAATCGTGTTCCTACGCAAAGTTCAGGTCTACTGACCATCCAAACTCTGGCAGATTTTACGTAGCAACGCAGACTTCAATACGATGTCTGCGTTTTTACACAGCCACGGGCGGATCCTGCCGTTCGTCCCTTGCGGCTAAATGCCAGATGGGTATTTCCGGCAGTGCTCCACCACTAAATTGTTTACAGGATGGGCATACTCGCTACGCCCTGCCCTGCAGTTATCCTCTGTTCCATTCCATGGTCGGAACTGTTGCGTACTCTCACATAATTACCGCCCATACGGTCTTTGACCCCTTCTCCACCTTTGCCGAATCTCTCGCTCGCGGCACATCTGCGTGCCGTGCATTTTGCCAAAGAGGTTGGGTTCACGGATGCAAGCGACAACAGTGCTGTACGGCCATGTGCTGGCGGTTTTGGCCATCACCCTGTCAGGTGTATGGAGCGCTACCCAATGGACGGCGGCGGCGCTTGATTACCAAGTTCGCCTGGGTGCCCCGTGGTTCGAACTGCTCGGCACCCCCATCTACCACCCCTGGCGGCTGTTCGAGTGGTGGTTCTTCTTCGATGCCTACGCACCTGACATCTTCAACTTCGGCGGGACCATCGCTGCGGGAAGCAGCCTCGTGGCTGTGCTGGTGGCAATCGGCATGGCCATCTGGCGCGCCCGCCAGGCGCGACGAGTTACCACCTACGGTTCGGCGCGCTGGGCCGATACGAATGAGGTACGCAAGGCCGGGCTGACTGGAGCTGCAGGCGTTTTCCTCGGTCTCTTTGAGGAGCAGTACCTGCGCCATGAAGGCCCCGAACATGTTCTGGCATTCGCCCCAACACGCTCGGGCAAGGGCGTTGGTCTGGTGGTGCCCACCCTGCTCTCCTGGCCGGCCTCTGCGGTTATCCACGACATCAAGGGCGAAAACTGGAGCCTGACCGCAGGCTGGCGCTCGCGCTTCTCGCACTGCCTTCTGTTCAACCCCACTGACCCGGCTTCGGCAGCCTACAACCCCCTGCTGGAAGTACGTCGCGGCACCCATGAGGTGCGCGACGTGCAGAACATCGCCGACATCCTGGTCGACCCGGAAGGCGCCCTGGAAAAACGTAACCACTGGGAGAAGACCAGCCATGCACTGCTGGTCGGTGCCATTCTGCACGTCCTCTACGCCAGCGACGACAAGACCCTGCGCGGCGTCGCCAACTTCCTCTCAGACCCAGCCTGCACCTTCGAGCTGACCTTGCACCGGATGATGACCACGCCTCATCTCGGTGAGACGCCTCACCCGGTTGTGGCATCCGCTGCCCGCGAGGTACTCAACAAGAGCGAGAACGAACGCTCAGGTGTGCTTTCCACAGCCATGTCCTTCCTTGGCCTGTACCGCGACCCCACGGTGGCCGAGGTAACCTCACGCTGCGACTGGCGTATCGCCGACCTGATCTCGGCCAAACACCCTGTCTCGCTGTACCTGGTGGTGCCGCCCTCCGACATCAGCCGCACCAAGCCACTCATCCGCCTGATCCTCAATCAGGTCGGGCGTCGCCTGACCGAATCCTTGGACGGTGCCGACGGCATCGAACGTAGGCACAAGTTGCTGCTGATGCTCGACGAGTTCCCCGCGCTGGGTCGGCTGGATTTCTTCGAATCGGCCCTGGCCTTTATGGCTGGCTACGGGCTGCGCGCCTTCCTCATATCTCAGTCACTCAATCAGATCGACAAGGCCTACGGCCAGAACCACTCGATCCTCGACAACTGTCACGTGCGGGTGACCTTCGCCACCAACGATGAGCGCACCGCCAAGCGCATCTCCGAGACGCTCGGTACCGCGACCGAATTGCGTGCGCAGCGCAACTACGCCGGCCACCGGCTGGCTCCCTGGCTAGGGCACCTGATGGTGTCGCGCCAGGAGACCGCACGTCCTCTGCTGACGCCGGGCGAGGTGATGCAACTGCCGAACGACGAGTCGGTGGTGATGCTCTCCGGCCATGCGCCGATCAGGGCGAAGAAGCTGCGCTACTTCGCCGACGCTAATTTCCAGCGCCGGGTGCTGCCGCCCCCGCAGCTGCAGCCTGGCGGATACGCCGATGCCCCAGCGGCCCGAGCAGATGACTGGAGTGCCCTGGCAGCACCGGCAGCCGTTGCCGTCCCACTTGCAGGAACCCATAACGGCGGATCCCTCGACGACGGCGGCCCACGTCGCCAGCCCGAACTGACGGAGATCGCCGACCTGCCGGATCCCGAAGACCCGGCCAGCGACCTGTTTCTCCTCGACGAGGACGACGCCCCCGCGCCCTTCCCCTCCCAGTTCGATCCGCGACTGCTGCGCGCGGACCGACTGGTCGCCCTAGACCCTGACGACGGAATAGCCCTATGAGCCGAGCCCGACTGAACCTGTTCATCCAACCGGAGCACGCCAAGCGCCTGAACGAGCTGGCAATCAAGAAAGGTGTGTCGAAGTCCTCGATCATTGCCGCAGCGCTCGCCTCCTGGCTATCGCCGGACTCCGGTGACCAGCGTGAGGCGGCCATTGCCAAGCGCCTGGATCGGTTGTCTCGCCAGTTCGAACGACTGGAGCGCGATCAGAACATTCTGATCGAGACCATGGCGCTCTATGTGCGCTACTACCTTACGGTCAGCACGCCGGTGCCCGAGGCACACCAGGACGCCGCACGATCTCAAGGCAAGCTGCGCTTCGCCCAGTTCGTCGAGCAATTGGGCCGCCACCTGCAGCGCGGCCGAAGCCTGGTCAGGGACGTACAGGAAGAGATCCAGCCTGACGCCCAATGGCTGGATAGATCCGAAGCCTCGGGAGAGCAGCCATGACCGGCGCCTCGAACGCAACGCTGGCGGCGGCTACCGCCCTGGATCGCCGCACCCGCATGCTGCGCACGGCGATGGGCCCGCTGATCGCCGCTGCGCTGGAAGACCCCGACGTGGTGGAAGTCATGCTCAACCCCGATGGAAAGCTCTGGCTCGACCGCCTCTCCAGCGGCCGGGCAATGCTGGGCACGCTTTCAGCCGACGACGGCGAGCGCATCATCCGCCTGGTCGCCGCACACATAGGTGCGGAGGTGCACCGTGGCAAGCCGCTGCTAAGCGCCGAACTGCCGGAAACCGGCGAGCGCTTCGAAGGATTACTCCCACCCATCGTATCTGGACCGACCTTCGCACTGCGTAAACGCGCCATGAGCGTGATACGGCTGACCCAATACGTGGCGGACGGAGTTCTCACGCCAGCGCAAGCCGACTACCTGCGTGGCGCAGTACTCAGCCGGCAAAACATCCTTGTGGCCGGCGGGACCAGCACCGGCAAGACCACCCTGGCCAATGCCCTGCTCGCTGAAGTGTCCAGTACGGGTGACCGCGTTCTGGTACTGGAGGACACAGTCGAGTTGCAGTGCTGCGCCCACGACCATGTTGCATTGCGAACCCGTTGCGGCGTGGTGTCCATGGCCGACCTGGTGCGCACCACCCTGCGCCTGCGTCCCGACCGAGTGGTCGTCGGCGAGGTGCGCGGCGGCGAAGCGCTGGACCTGGTCAAGGTCTGGGGCACCGGCCACCCAGGTGGTATTGCCACCGTCCACGCCGGCTCCGCCCATGGAGCCCTGTTGCGCCTGGAGCAACTGATTCTCGAGGTCGCCATGACCGCCCCCCGCGCGTTGATCGCAGAAGCAGTCAACCTGGTGGTTTTTCTCGCCGGGCGCGGCCGCGCCCGCCATGTCCAGCAAATCGCCCGCGTCGTCGGACACGACGAACTCGGCTACCGGCTCGAGACCACCGATCCCGCTCAAGCCCTGCCCACCGCCTTCGGAGAACAGCAATGACCGCAGCCTTTGTCCGGCCCATCCACCGACGCCTGTCTGCTCGTACGCTGACAGTGGGCGCGCTTCTACTGGGCGTTGCCTTTCAGGCTTTCGCAGCCGGCTCCGGGATGCCCTGGGAGGGACCGCTGCAATCGATTCTCGACTCGGTGCAAGGCCCGGTGGCGCGGATCATGGCGGTGATCATCATTATTGTCACCGGCCTGACCCTGGCCTTCGGCGATACCAGTGGCGGCTTCCGCAAGCTGATCCAGATCGTCTTCGGCCTGTCCATTGCCTTCGCCGCCTCCTCCTTCTTCCTGAGCTTCTTCAGCTTTGCCGGCGGGGCGGTAATCGCATGAATATCGATAGCGATTTCATCGCGGGCTTCGAGGTGCCACTGCACCGCTCTCTGGCCGAGCCGATCCTACTTGGTGGTGCGCCGCGCAACGTGGCCATCCTCAACGGCACCTTGGCCGCCGTAGTCGGGCTAGGCCTGCAACTGTGGATACCGGGCTTGGTGCTCTGGCTGGTCGGCCACTCGCTGGCCGTCTGGGGTGCCCGGCTGGATCCGCAGTTCCTGCAGGTCTTCGCTCGGCACATCAAACATCGCCCCTTGCTTGACGTATGAGGGGGACGCCATGCTGAACCTAGCCGAATACCGCCACCGCCCTGCGCAACTCGCCGACTGGCTGCCCTGGGCCGGACTGGTCGCCCCTGGGGTCGTACTCAACAAAGACGGCTCGTTCCAGCGCACCCTGCGCTTTCGCGGGCCAGACCTGGACAGCGCCACTCCGGGCGAGTTGGCAGCCACTTCTGCGCGCTTGAATAACGCCCTACGTCGCCTTGGTTCGGGCTGGGCCCTGTTCATCGAGGCTGAACGCCTGACCGCTGCCGGTTACCCGGCAAGCGAGTTTCCCGAGCCGCTGTCCTGGCTGGTTGACGAAGAGCGCCGCGCCACCTTCGAGGCGCAAGGCAGCCACTTCGAGAGCGCCTATCACCTAACGCTGCTCTACTTGCCACACGAGGAATCACGCTCGCGTGCTGCGGGGTTGCTTTACGAGCACAAGACGCAGCGCGGCGTCGACTGGCGCGAGAGACTGGCCGCCTTCATGGCAGAGACGGCTCGCTTGCACGACCTGCTCGAGGGGGTGATGCCAGAAGTCGGCTGGCTCGACGATTGCCAGACGCTGACGTACCTGCACGCCACGGTGTCGACTCACAGGCAGTGCGTTGCTGTTCCTGAAGTACCCTTCCACCTGGACGCCCTACTTGCCGACTGCCCGCTGAGCACAGGCCTGGCACCCAGACTGGGCGAGCAGCACCTGCGCGTGGTCTCGGTGCGTGGTTTCCCAACCTCGACCTGGCCCGGCCTGCTGGATGACCTGAACCGACTGGGTATCGCCTATCGCTGGTCAACCCGCTTCATCTGCATGGACAAGGACGAGGCGGAAAAGGAACTGGTACGCCTACGCCGGCAGTGGTTCGCCAAGCGCAAGGGTGTCCTGGCCCTGCTGCGCGAGACCCTGTTTCAGCAGGAAAGCCCGCTGGTCGACAGCGACGCCTCGAACAAGGCCAGCGACGCCGATGCGGCCCTGCAGGAACTCGGAGCCGATCAGATCGCCTTCGGGTACATAACCGTGACCGTTACGGTGAGCGACACCGACGCTCTGGTAGCCGACGAGAAGCTTCGTCTCATCGAGCGGGTGATTCAGGGCCGAGGCTTCGTCACCATCGCTGAAAGTCTCAATGCGGTGGAAGCCTGGCTGTCGTCCATTCCGGGCAACGCCTACGCCAACGTGCGCCAGCCGATCATCTCCTCACTCAACCTGGCGCACCTGATGCCGTTGTCGGCGGTGTGGGCCGGCCCTGCGCGCAACGCCCACCTCGACGGCCCGCCGCTGGTGGTGACCCGTACCGATGGGGCTACGCCTTTCCGCCTGGTCACCCACGTCGGCGACGTCGGCCACACTCTGGTGGTGGGGCCGACCGGCATGGGCAAGTCGGTATTGCTGGCAACCCTGGCCATGCAGTTCCGCCGCTACCCCGGCTCACGCCTGTTTCTCTTCGACATGGGTCGTTCGCTGCGCGCGACGGTGCTGGGCCTGGGTGGCGAGCACTACGACCTGGGCGGTGATGGCGACCTGGCCTTCCAGCCCTTGGCGCGCATCGATCAGGACAGCTATCGCCCCTGGGCCGCCGAGTGGCTTGAAGGCCGCGTGCTGCATGAGGGCGTTGCCGTCGGCCCGGACCAAAAAGCAGCCATCTGGACGGCCCTCACTAGCCTGGCCGGTGCGCCTGAGGCGCAGCGCACGCTGACAGGGCTGTGCATGCTGCTGCAGGACAACGCCTTGCGTCAGGCCCTGCAACCTTATGTGCTGGGCGGTGCTCACGGCAGGCTGCTGGACGCAGACACGGATCGTCTGGGTGCAGCCGACGTGCAGTGCTTCGAGATGGAAGAATTGATGCACAGCAAGGCGGCAGTAGCGGCCGTACTCAGCTACCTGTTCGCCCGCTTCGAGGCGCGCTTCGACGGGGCTCCTGCCCTGCTGATCCTCGACGAAGCCTGGCTGTTTCTCGACGACCCGCTTTTTGCGGCGCGCATACGTCAGTGGCTCAAGACCCTGCGCAAGAAGAATGTCTCGGTGATCTTTGCCACCCAATCGCTCGCCGATATCCAGAACTCCAGTATCGCCGCCGCGATTATCGAGAGTTGCGCGAGTCGCATCTTCCTGCCCAACCCTCAGGCCAGTGAGCCGCAAATACGCGGCATCTACCACGGCTTCGGGCTCAACAACCGGCAGATCGAGATCATCGCCCAAGCCACACCCAAGCGTGATTACTACTACCAATCGCGCCTGGGCAACCGGCTATTCGACCTCGACCTGGGGCCGGTGGCGCTGGCATTCACAGGAGCTGCAAGCCCAGCCGAGCAGCGCGAAATCAGCCAGATCCTGCAGGGCTCTGATGCCGCGGGCTTCGCGCCCGCCTGGCTACGCCACCGTGGGCTTGGCTGGGCCGCCGACCTGCTCACCTCCCATACCTCGCAACTCAAGGAGCAACTGCCATGACGCCTCGCGCCCGCCTTACGCCAATCGCCGCCTTATTGACCCTAGGTTTGCTGGGATTCCAGCCGGCGAGCGCAATGACCGTCATCGACCCGACCAACCTGGTGCAGAACATGCTGACGGCGGTGCGCACCCTGGAGGTGATCAACAACCAGGCCAGCCAACTGCAGAACGAAACACAGATGTTGCTGTACCAGGCCCGCAACCTGGAAACCCTGGACGTCAACGTGCTCAATCGCTTACGCACGACCCTGGCCAGCACCGAGCGATTGCTGGCCGAGGCTCAAGGTTTGGCATTTGACGTACAGCGTCTGGACCAGGAGTTTACCCGTCTGTATCCGGCCGAATACACCAGCTCCGTCAGTGACGAGCGCATGGCACAGGACACGCGCGCACGTTGGAAGCAGGGGCTTGATGGCCTGCAGACCGCCATGCGCATGCAAGCCCAGGTGGCGCAGAACCTGGCCCAGGACGAGAGCGTGCTGGCCGACCTGGTCGACCGAAGTCAGTCGGCCAGCGGCGCACTGCAGGCCAGCCAGGCCACCAACCAACTGCTGGCCCTGCAGGCCAAGCAGTCGATCCAGGCGCAGCAGTTGCAGATCACCCAGAACCGCGCCATCGCCCTAGAGCTGGCGCGCCAGGCCGCAGCGGCAGAGGAAGCCCGCGAACTGCGGCGGCGCTTTATGGGCAGCGGTACGCCCTACACCCCCTATCCCGTGCAGTTTTACCGGTAGAGGGGTGGGCGCGATGAAAGCTCCATTGCTGATACCGGTTCTGCTCGTACTGGCTGCCTGTGGCCGTGGCGGCGCACCCGATGAAGCCAGGCAGCACGCGCCCCGGCATCAGCGCTTTTATTCCGGCTGCGCTCTACCGGGTGAGTTCCAGACGCCCGAAAGCCTGCCAGCCATCCCCGCAAGTTTCGAGGAGGACGTGCAGTGAACGATGTCAGCGTGATCGATCATTTCCTCGATGTGTTCTCGCGCTACATCGACTCGGGTTTCGGCCTGCTCGGCGGCGAGGTGGCTTTTCTCACCCTCACTCTGGTGGTGATCGACATGACCCTGGCCGGCCTGTTCTGGGCCATGGGTGGAGAGGACGTTACCAGCAAGCTGATCAAGAAGACCCTCTATGTCGGAGCCTTCGCTTTTATCATCAGCAACTTCAATACCCTGGCCGGGATCATCTTCCGCTCCTTCGCCGGATTGGGCCTGCTTGCCTCAGGATCCGCGCTGACCCAAGCCGAGTTTCTGCAGCCCGGACGGTTGGCGTCCATCGGCATCGAAGCTGGCCGACCAATGCTGGAGCAAATCAGCAACCTCAGCGACTTCCCCAAAGTCTTCGGCAACCTTGACACCATCGTTGTCCTGCTCCTGGCCTGGACTGTGGTGGTGATCAGCTTCTTTATCCTGGCCATCCAGTTATTCGTCACGCTAATCGAGTTCAAGTTGACCACCCTCGCCGGCTTCGTCCTGGTGCCCTTCGCGCTTTGGAACAAGACCGCCTTTCTCGCTGAGAAGGTGCTGGGCAACGTGGTTTCCTCGGGCATCAAGGTACTGGTGCTGGCGGTGATAGTAGGCATCGGCTCCGGTCTGTTTGCCGAGTTCCAGGCGTTGACGGACAAGCCCTCAATCGATCACGCGCTAGTAGTCATGCTCGCCGCCCTGGCACTGCTGGGCCTAGGTATTTTCGGCCCGGGTATCGCCACCGGCCTGGTCTCCGGTGCACCGCAACTCGGTGCCGGAGCAGCCGCTGGCACTGCCCTTGGCGCTGCAGGGATGGCGGCTGGAGCCGCGGCGCTTGCCACAGGCGTCGGCGGCGCCGTGATGGCCGGCGCACGTATGGCTCCGGGCGCAGCGCGCCTGGCCATGGGCGGTGCACAAACGGCGAACACCGCCTTGCCCCAGGGGAGCCAGCCCGCAGGAGCAACAGTAGGCAGCGCTTCCGCCGCGAGCACCACGTCAGGAACGCCCGCCAAGCAACCTGATTGGGCCAAACGCCTGCAGCGCAAGCAACAACTCACCCATGCCGCCACCACCGTTGCCCACACCCTGCGTGGTGGTGATGGCGGCGGCTCAGCCCCTGAACCACAGGTGCGCGACCCGTCGAATTCGTGAAGGAGAACGAGCATGCGATTCAAACGCCCACAGGTGCGTTACAGCGACACCCCGCTACCTGCAACGCCTTACCAGGCAGCAGCGCAGGTCTGGGACCAACGCATGGGCACGAGCCTGGCGCAAGCGAAGAACTGGCGTTTGATGGCCTTCGGCTGCCTGAGCCTGGCCTTGCTGATGGCTGGTGGTCTGGTCTGGCGTTCGGCCCAGTCGATGGTCACGCCCTATGTGGTGGAGGTCGACAGTGCCGGCCAGGTGCGGGCCGTTGGCGAGGCGGCCAGCCCTTACCAACCCAACGATGCGCAGATGGCTCACCACCTGGCGCGCTTTATCAGTCTGGTGCGCTCGCTATCTATCGACCCGGTGGTGGTGCGGCAGAACTGGCTGGAGGCTTACCACTACACCACCGACCGGGGCGCTGCGACGCTCAACGATTACGCCCGCGCCAACGATCCCTTCACCCGGGTCGGCAAGGAGTCGGTGACAGTCGAATTGAGCAGTGTCGTGCGTGCCAGTGACAACTCGTTCCAGGTGCGCTGGAACGAGCGCCGCTATGTGAATGGTTCGTCTGCTGGCCTGGAACGCTGGACCGCGGTGATATCGATCGTGCTGCAGCCTCCGCGTAGCGAGGAAAAGCTGCGCCGCAACCCCCTGGGCATCTACGTCAACGGCCTGTCGTGGAGCCGTGAACTGGACACTACGCAAGGAGCCAAGAACCCATGAAAACCTCCGCATACCTTTGCGCCTGCCCTCTCCTGCTGGCCATGCTGGCCGGCTGCGCCAGCCAGGGTAAACCGCCGCCTACCATTGCCCTGGACGAGCCGGTGGAAGCCCAGCGCCTGCCGGAACCACCCAAACCCATCGAGGTGGTGGCAGTACCGCAGCCACTGGCCTTACCGGCGCAGCTGAAACCGCTTCCAGATACCAGGCCGACCACCCCTGCCAAGGAGCCAGCCGATGAGCAGGTGCGTGTCTCACGTGCCAACCGGGACGCGCGCATTGCGCCAACCCAGGAGGGCTATATCAACGCCATTCAGGTGTGGCCGTTTTCCGATGGCGCGCTGTATCAGGTGTACACCAGTCCAGGCCGCGTGACCGTGATCAACCTGCAGGTCGGCGAGGATCTGGTCACCGTGGCCGCAGGCGACACCGTGCGCTGGATCGTTGGCGACACCTCCAGCGGCAGTGGTGATGAGCTTCGCATCAGTGTGCTGGTCAAACCCACACGCTCCGACCTCAAGACCAACCTGGTCATCACCACGACGCGGCGCACCTACCTGATCGAGTTGACGTCCACCGAGCAGGCCTGGATGGCCTCGGTGTCCTGGGATTACCCCAAAGATCGCATGCTCGCACTGCAGCGTCGGGCCAACGCTGCTCAGGCGGCAGCACCTGTCGATGTTGACCTATCGCTGGATCGGGTGCGCTTCCGCTATGCGATCAATGGCAGCAATCCGCCATGGCAGCCGCTGCGCGCGTTCGACGACGGTCAGAAGGTGTATATCCAGTTTCCTGCGGGCATCGCCCAAGGCGAACTGCCGCCGCTGTTCGTCATCGGCCCGGAGGGCGACGGCCAGTTAGTCAACTACCGCTTCCGCTCGCCCTATTACATCGTGGACCGGCTGTTCGGTGCCGCCGAGTTGCGCCTCGGTGCAGACCAGGGCGACGTGGTGCGGATCGAGCGCACCGATGGTGTAGCACGGAGGCCCTGAGCATGAGCGCTGTCGATAACGTTCAAGACACCCAGCCAGCAGAGCTACCGCCCAAGGTGGCCCCGGAAAGTCTCGAACTGCGTGCGCAGCCGCGCCCGGTCACCCGTCTCAATCCGCGGATGCTAGCCGTCCTCGCAGGTGGACTGGCCACGGCAGTGCTCGGCGCCATGCTCTGGTCACTGCAGCCACCACAGCGTCGGCAAGGTTCCGAGCAAGCCGAGCTGTACAACGTCGACCGCGTAGCCCGTTCTGAGGGGCTGGAGCAGTTACCCGCCGACTACTCGCAGCTGCCGTCACCCTCGGCACCCGCAGTACCGCAACTGGGGCCACCCCTGCCCGGCGATCTGGGTGGCCCCATCCTCAGGGCCGAGCAGCAGACCCAAGGCTATGACTACCGCCATGCTGGCCCTGACCCGGTTGAGGCCGAGCGCCTGGCCAGGCTCAAGGAAGCCGAAGAAGCAGCGCTGTCCTCCGTATTTTTCCGCTCGGGTGGCGGGCGGACAGCAGGTGCGGGTACCCCGACCGAAAGCCGGCCGGTACATTCGCAACTGGCCGGATTCGACCCCATGGCGGCCGGGCCCGCCTCGACTGCCGCACTACCTGCAAGCGCCGGATCAACGCAGAACCGGCAGGAGCAGAAAGAGGCGTTTCTCAGTAAATCCGTATCCCCACAAATCCGTAATTCCGGATTTGTGCAAATGCCCGACTCGCCCTACCAGGTCATGGCCGGCACGGTGCTCGCTGCTGCCCTGGTAACAGGTATCAAGTCAGACCTACCGGGCGATGTAATCGCCACGGTGACCGAATCGGTCTACGACAGCGCCACCGGCCAACATGTGCTGATCCCTCAGGGTTCGCGTCTGCTGGGCCGCTACAACAGCCAGGTGAGCTACGGCCAGAGTCGCGTACAGGTGGTGTGGCAGCGGGTGATCCTACCGGACACCTCGTCCTTCCAACTCGACAACCTGGTTAGCAGCGACACCGCCGGCTATGCCGGTCTGGAGGATGGCGTTGACTGGCACTGGGATCGGATCGTCGCCGGCGCGGCCATGACCAGCCTGCTGGGTATTGGTGCCGAACTGGCGGCTCCTGCCAACCGCACCGACGGCGACCGAATCATCATCGCCGGGCGCGACAGCCTGCAGGACACGGTGAACCAGGTCGGCCAGGAGGTCACCCGGCGCAATCTCGATATCCAGCCCACGCTGACCCAGCGCCCAGGGTTGCCACTGCGCGTGATCGTCAACCGCGACCTGGTGTTACGTCCCTATCAGCCCTTGTTTATCCAGCAGAGGAACCCGCAATGAACACGAACAAGCTGCGTCTCGGCCCCTTGCCGAAGACCGAGAACCTGAAAGTGACGTTCACCTGTCCGGCCGGCCTGAAGGCCGACCTTGAACGCTATGCGGCAGTGCACTCACAAGCGTATGGAGAAGAGGTTGATGCCCTGACGCTCATCCCGCACATGCTGGAAGCGTTTATGGCGAGAGATCGGGTGTTCAGAAGAGCCGCCACGGCTGAGGACATAGACAACGTGCCACTCGACCACCAGTAGGACGTCAAAACCATTCGGGGTCGGCATGCACAGTCATACGTGAATATCTGGGATCTGCAACTAATGAAACCGTAGGAGTGGGCCGGGCTGCCCTGGGGGTTTGCCGCTGATTGCCTGGATGCCATCCAGGGGCCGCCATTGCCTGAGTTGCGCCAGGTTTATCTGCTGCAAAACGTGCCCCGCGCCCCGCATAATGCTGCCCATGTAAACTCTGCCTTCTCGCCGGAAAGGAATCGACGAATCCCATGTTTGACACCAGGATGAGCATGACGGATCAGGAAAAGCAGCTGGAGGCCGAGGCCCTGGCGTTTGCTAAGGCAAACAAAAAAGCCATCGCCAAGCGCCTGACCGATCCGACCATTTTCCTGCCGGAAGATGACCCGGTTTCGGTGTTTATGGCCGGCTCGCCGGGCGCAGGCAAGACAGAAACCTCCATTGAGCTACTAGAGCTGTACCAGCAGAATGGCAACCGGGTGCTGCGGATTGACCCGGATGAACTACGCAACGAGCTGCCTGGCTATACCGGCGACAACTCCTGGCTGTTCCAGCGTGCGATTTCCATCCTCGTGGAAAAGATTCACGACCTGGCGCTGAAACAGAAGCAGAGCTTTTTGCTCGATGGCACCTTGTCGAACTATGAGGTGGCGGAAAAAAATCTGCAGCGTTCCCTGGATAAACTGCGTTTTGTACAGATACTGTATGTGTATCAGGAGCCGCAGTTCGCGTGGGATTTTGTCCGCGCTCGCGAGGCGGCTGAAGGGCGGCGTATCCGGCCTGAGCATTTCATCCAGCAGTACTTTGCCGCCCGTGACGTAGTCAACCGCTTGAAGCGGCAGTTCGGCAAGGCTATCCGGGTCGATCTGCTACAGAAGGACAATGACGGATCACACCGTTCATACCATGCGAACATCGACCAAATTGACAACTATGTGGCCGAAAAATATGATCGTGCGTCCCTAGAGCGGATGCTCAACTTGAGCGAGGCCTAAAATGTTCGGTATCACCAAAGCAAAGACTGTCCCCTCCACCCCCTTTGCTGATTTCATTCGTAACGCCTCTTCTGGCGAGAAGAAGCGTGTGTATGAGCGCGTGCTGAAAAAAGCCACCGAGCGTCAAAATCGCGTGTTGGCAGAGGCTGCCAGCAAGTAACTCAGCGTCTTTCTGACTTCTATCCCCCATTATTAATGGTCATATTCAACCCGCCACATCCCGGCGAAACGCTGCTCGAATACGTGATACCCGAACTGGGCATCAGCATTGCCGAACTGGCCCGTCGCCTTGGTTTTGCACGTGAATCCTTGTCCCTCGTCCTGCACGGCCAGGCACCGATCAGCCCAGACCTGGCCGTTCGCCTGGAACGGGCCGGCGTTGGCAGAGCACGCACCTGGCTGGACGTACAAACCGATTATGACCTGTGGCAAGCAAGACATCGCGAGCAACCCCATATCGAGCGCTTTGCCGCCATCGCTTAATGGCTAACCGCCAAAATACGGAGCAAGGCGGTGAAACGCTGGCGCAACACATGGTCTCTGGGCTGCCAACGCCCTCGGATTCACCCACGGCCCGATCTACCGCGGTCGACACCAGACGTTCGGAAGATGCCGACCTATGAAATTAAGAAAAAACCAATACAAACGCCTGAAATAAAGGTTTTCTTGCCTCAGTTAAGAAAAACTGAGGCTCAGAGTCTGTTGGCGCTGATAGACTTATCCACAGTTGCTGGTAACGAGATCAGCAATCCGCCCTGGGTCAAATTTCAATCGGCAGGGTGGGTCAATTTTCCATCAGCGCCAACAGCCCGTCGCCGTCTTGCAGCGCCCGCACAACCCCAGCCCATGTCAGGCGTCCACCTCGTCGTTGGTAAACACCGCGCGCAGGTGAATCCAGCCAACCGCTGGCGATATATCGCGACACGAGGCTGCTGCTATAGCCATGAGCCTTCAGCCAGCCACTGGATACCAGTCCTCTGTCGCTTAGGCCCGCAAGCAAGGATTTTAATTTTCTGATTTTTGCTCACTCATGGTGAGTAAATTACACAGAACATAAACCACTGACAAGAAACTGGTTTAGATAAATAAAAAAATAGAAACTATTAGTGAGTAATTTAACAAATTTATAAACTTTTTAATCAAATACGCTCCCGACGGTGATTGGCCAAGTTGCGGCCAAGCCTGTTGTATCAAACCCTCCATGGCCCTCTCCACTGCCTTGTTTGCCCAATGGGTAGCAGCCAGCATCTGCAGCATGGATCTGGGCAACAAGGAGGAAGACCGTCATGCCAGCAACAATAGAGCAACGCCTTGCCCGCTTGAACTCTTGTGCGCCCCGAATCCTTCGAGCGAATGCAGCGCCGACCTACCTAGGCATGTGCCGCACTGAGTTCAACAAAACCGTTCGCCCCTACGTCCGGGAATTCCGTATTGGAGTGCAGGGGATCGGATTTGATCGAGAGGAACTGGACGCCTGGGCCGACGCCTATATCGACCTGGCCATCATTGAAAAGGAAGGTGCCAAGGGACATGATCACTCCCGCAGCGAGCGCCAAGGAGAACAACCATGGCGCGAAAAACCATTAGCGGCCTCTACCAAAGGAACGGGATCTGGCACATCGACAAGGTCTTCAGAGGTCAGCGAATTCAGGAAAGCACTGGATCAAGCGACAGGAAGGAGGCGGAGCAATACCTGATACACAAGCTGGAAAAGCTGCGTGAACAGCGGATTTACGGCGTACGCAGAATCAGGACCTGGCGGGAAGCGGCAACTCGTTACCTGGTGGAGTACACGGATCAGCCCTCTATTAGTCTGACTGCCATCCACTTGAGGCAGTTGGACCCATATATTGGGGATATCCCTCTGACTCATATCGATGATGAGACGCTATCTCCGTTCATCAAAGATCGGCTAAAGACCAGCAAAACGTCATGCGGCAAGGTAAAGCCCGGGGTTTCCTACAGGACGGTGAACATCGCCCTAGAGCGGGTTATACGTATTCTCAATCTTTGCGCCAGGAAATGGCGTGATGAGCAGAAACGTCCTTGGCTCGACGTAGTGCCAATGATCACTAAGCTGGAAGCGAAGAAAACGAGTCGTTCCCCCTACCCGATGTCTTGGGAGGAACAATCCATTCTTTTCTCCGAGCTACCCGATCACTTGCGCCGCATGGCCCTGTACAAGGTCAACAGCGGCTCTCGTGAGCAGGAAGTCGTAAAGCTTCGCTGGGACTGGGAGATACCGGTACCAGAGCTCAAGACCAGCGTGTTTCTCATACCTGCTGATTTCGGTGGGAGGCATGAGAACTCTGGGGTCAAGAATGGTGACGAACGACTGGTGGTGCTTAACAACGTGGCGAGATCTGTCATTGAAGGGCAACGAGGGCTGGACCCTGTATGGGTATTCCCTTACGGAAAGCCAGACGACGATGGCACGTCAAATCCAGTTCATCGGATGAACGATTCGGCATGGAAGAAAGCCAGAGTGCGAGCGGCAAAGAGATTTCAGGAGCAGTTTCTGCGCCCTGCTCTAGCTGGTTTTGCCTCGATACGTGTCCACGATCTGAAGCACACCTTCGGTCGAAGGCTCCGGGCAGCCGGAGTGACTGAGGAGGACAGGAAGGCTCTTCTAGGCCACAGGAACGGCAGCATCACCAGTCACTATTCGGCCGCGGAACTGGGCAAGCTGATTGATGAAGCCAACAAGATTTCGGCTACCGACTCTCGAGGGCCGGCGCTGACAATATTGAGGAGGATGGCAGGATGAAAAAAGTCCCGCAAAAGTCCCTGACACAAAAAAGCCCGATTCTTGAGAAACCGGGCTAAGTCGTTGAAAAATATGGTCGGGACGGAGTGATTCGAACACTCGACCCCTAGCACCCCATGCTAGTGCGCTACCGGACTGCGCTACGCCCCGACTAGGCGTGAAACTATTTTCGAACATCCGAAAACGACGAAAACTATACTATAAGCTTCTGAAATATGGAAACTTTTTTGAATAGCTACGCTATTTTTTAAGCACATGCAGGACATCTTCCAGCTCAGCAATTGTTTGCCTCATGAGCTGCTTGTACTGCGTGGTGTCATCTTTGGCCTCATCACCAGAAAGGCGCTGACGAGCCCCGCCGATGGTAAAACCTTGCTCATATAGCAATGCGCGAATTTGACGAATCATCAGCACATCCTGGCGCTGATAATATCGCCGATTACCGCGACGCTTGACTGGGTTGAGCTGGGGAAACTCCTGCTCCCAATACCGCAATACGTGCGGTTTGACTGCGCAGAGCTCGCTTACCTCGCCGATCGTGAAATACCGCTTGCCTGGTATGGCGGGTAATTCGTCGTTATGACTTGGTTCCAGCATACGCTTCAACCCTGGCTTTTAGTTTCTGGCCTGGACGGAAAGTCACCACACGGCGCGCCGTGATTGGGATTTCCTCTCCCGTTTTTGGATTACGACCGGGGCGCTGACGCTTATCGCGCAGATCAAAGTTGCCGAAACCCGAGAGCTTGACCTGTTCGTTGAGCTCCAGCGCTTGGCGGATCTCTTCGAAGAACAGTTCGACCAATTCCTTGGCTTCCCGTTTATTCAGGCCCAGCTCTTCATACAGACGTTCCGCCATTTCAGCTTTCGTCAGAGCCCCCATACGCTACTTCCTTAACGTGGCGTTAAACCTTTGTTCCAGGGAGGTAAGGACATTTTGTGCCGCAGTGCTCACCTCATCGTCATTAAGAGTGCGCGATGGATGCTGCCAGGTCAAGCCGACGGCAAGGCTTTTTCTATGCGGATCAATACCTTTACCGTGATATACGTCAAATAGCTTGAGGTCAGTCAACCATTCGCCCGCAGCCTCACGAATGACCGCGAGCAAAGTTGCAGCCGGGACATCACGATCCACCAGCACGGCCAAGTCGCGGCGTACCTCAGGATAGCGCGACAGCTCCTGAAACTTCGGCATACGGCCTTGAGCGATTTCCGCCAACACCACCTCGAACATATACACCGGCTGATCAAACCCCAGCGACTTGCCCAGCTCAGGATGCATGGCACCCAAGAAGCCGACCAATCGACCATCACGCTCGATACGCGCGGTTTGCCCTGGATGCAAGGCCGCATGCTCGGCGGGAGCGAAACTGAAGCTGTCACCCGCGCCAGCACTGGCCAACAGAGCCTCAACATCGGCCTTCACATCATAGAAGTCGACATTTTCGCGGCCATGGGCCCAGCTTTCCGAGAGCCGGCTACCGCAAATCACCCCAGCGAGCATCGGCTCCTGCTTGAGCGCATCCAACTGACCAACAAAGCGCAAGCCGCTTTCAAACAGACGCACGCGTGACTGTTGACGATTGAGGTTATGCTCCAGCGCCTTGACCAAGCCAGGCCATAGCGATGAGCGCATAGCAGCCATGTCGGCCGATATCGGGTTGGCCAACATCAGCGGCTCAACACCAGGGTGAAACAACTCGAACAGCTTGGGATCGATAAAGCTGTAGGTGATGGCTTCCTGGTAACCGCGCGCCACCAGCAAACGACGCAGCGCCGGCAACTCGACAGCCGCCTCGGCCTGCGGCTGCGGCGCCAGGCGCGCTTGCGGATAACGCACCGGCAAACGGTTGTAGCCGTACAGGCGCGCCAGCTCTTCAATCAGATCGACCTCGATGCTGATATCGAAGCGGTGACTGGGAACTGTCACTTGCCACTGCCCCTCACCACTAGCAGTGACACCCAGGCCCAGCGCTACCAGCAAACGAACGATCTCTGCATCATCCATTTTCAATCCGAGCATTTGCTCGATACGTTCAGCGCGCAGGGTAACCGGGGCAATGCTCGGCAGTTGTTGCTGATCAACGACCTCAATGATCGGACCAGCCTCACCACCAACAATTTCCAGCAACAATCCAGTAGCCCGCTCCATGGCTTCACGCGCGAGCTGCCAATCCACGCCACGCTCGAAACGGTGCGAAGAGTCGGTGTGCAGGCCATAGGAACGTGCCTTGCCGGCAATCGCTATGGTGTCGAAAAAGGCGCTTTCCAGGAACAGGTCGCACGTTTTTGCGCTCACGCCGCTATGCTCCCCCCCCATCACGCCGGCAATCGCCAGTGCACGATTGTGATCGGCGATGACCAGGGTATCGGCACGCAGACTGACTTCTTGGCCGTCGAGCAGCACCAGCTTCTCGCCCTCCTCGGCCATGCGCACACGGATACCACCATTGATCTCGGCGAGGTCGAAGGCATGCATCGGCTGCCCCAGCTCAAGCATGACGTAGTTGGTGATATCCACCGCAGCATCGATGCTGCGCACATCAGCGCGGCGCAGACGTTCGACCATCCACAGCGGCGATGGCTTGGACAGATCGACGTTACGCACCACACGCCCGAGGTAACGCGGGCAGGCTTGCGCCGCCAACACCTCGACCGGGCGCACCTCATCATGACTCGGCGCAACCGCAGCAATCTGCGGGCGCGTAACAGGCGCGTCGTACAAGGCACCGACTTCACGGGCCAGGCCTACCAAGGACAGACAGTCGCCGCGGTTCGGCGTCAGGTCGACCTCGATGCTGGCATCGTTTAGCTCGAGATAAGCACGAATATCCTGACCCACCGGCGCGTCGCTCGGCAGCTCCATCAGGCCATCGTTTTCTTCACTGATCTGCAACTCGGAAGCCGAGCAGAGCATGCCGTTGGACTCGACGCCGCGCAGCTTGGCCTTCTTGATCTTGAAGTCGCCCGGCAGCTCGGCACCAATCATGGCAAAGGGAATCTTCAGGCCGGGGCGCACGTTAGGCGCGCCACACACCACCTGAAAGGTCTCCACGCCATTACTGACCTGGCATACCCGCAGCTTGTCAGCATCCGGATGCTGCTCAGCGCTGAGCACCTCACCCACCACCACGCCGCTGAATACCCCGGCAGCCGGGGTCACGCTATCTACTTCGAGGCCCGCCATGGACAGGCGCGCCACCAGCTCGTCACGGGAAACCTGCGGGCTTACCCAGCTACGCAGCCACTGTTCACTGAATTTCATCCTGCTCTCCTAAAACTGATCGGTTACGGTCGTGCGGCCCTAGCGAAATTGCGCCAGGAATCGCAGGTCGTTATCGAAGAACAGACGCAAGTCGTTGACGCCGTAACGCAACATGGCCAAGCGTTCGACGCCCATGCCAAAGGCGAAACCCTGGTACTTCTCGGGGTCGATACCGGACATGCGCAGCACATTCGGATGCACCATGCCGCACCCCATGACTTCCAGCCAACCGGTCTGCTTGCATACGCGGCAACCTTTGCCGCTACACATCACGCACTGCATATCGACTTCAGCCGAGGGCTCGGTGAACGGAAAGAAGGACGGACGGAAGCGCACGCCCAACGGCTTCTCGAAGAACACCCGAAGAAACTCTTCAATGGTGCCTTTGAGGTCGGCAAAGCTCACGTTCTCGTCGACCAGCAGGCCTTCGACCTGATGGAACATCGGCGAGTGGGTGATATCCGAGTCGCAGCGGTAAACGCGACCGGGGCAGACAATGCGTATCGGCGGCTGCTGCGATTCCATGGTGCGCACCTGAACTGGCGAGGTGTGAGTGCGCAGCAACATGTTCGCGTTGAAATAGAAGGTGTCATGCATCGCCCGGGCCGGGTGGTGGCCGGGGATATTGAGTGCCTCGAAGTTGTGGTAGTCGTTTTCCACTTCGGGGCCTTCGGCGATGCCGTAGCCAATCCGGGTGAAGAACTGCTCGACACGCTCCAGAGTCCGGGTAACCGGATGCAGGCCGCCAGAGGTCTGGCCGCGCCCAGGCAGAGTCACGTCGATGCGCTCGGCCGCCAGCTTGACGCTCAGCGCCGCCTGCTCAAGGGTCGCCTTACGGCTGTTCAGGGCGTCCTGAACCTTGTCCTTGGCGGCATTGATCAAGGCGCCGGCTTGCGGACGCTCTGCTGCCGTCAGGTTGCCCAGGGTCTTCATCACCTGGGTCAGCTCGCCTTTCTTGCCCAGATAGTGAACCCGTAATTGCTCGAGGGCATTCACATCGTCGGTGTGGCTAACGGCCTCAAGCGCTTGCGAGACCAGCACATCCAGATTTTCCATTTACAGACTCCAGATACGAAATAGGGGAAGAGCTTAAAGGCTCTTCCCCTATTGGTGACGTTTAGCACCGGGCGAACCCAGTGATTGTCGGGGACTTAAGCCAGGATGGCTTTCGCTTTTTCGACAATCGCAGCAAACGCCGCTTTTTCGTTCACTGCCAGATCAGCCAAAACCTTACGGTCGATCTCGATGGACGCTTTTTTCAGGCCAGCAATGAAACGGCTGTAGGACAGACCGTTAACACGAGCACCAGCATTGATACGAGCGATCCACAGGGCGCGGAACTGACGCTTCCTCTGGCGGCGGTCGCGATAGGCGTATTGGCCTGCCTTGATCACTGCCTGTTTGGCAACGCGGAATACGCGCGAACGCGCACCGTAGTAGCCTTTAGCGAGTTTCAGAATCTTTTTGTGACGCTTGCGAGCGATAACGCCGCGCTTAACACGAGCCATGAGTAATTTCCTCTATCTTGACCGATTAACGAACGCGCAGCATGCGCGCCACTTTTGCCACGTCAGACGGATGCACCATGGTGCTACCGCGGAGTTGACGCTTACGCTTAGTGGACATCTTGGTCAGGATGTGGCTCTTGAAAGCGTGCTTGTGCTTGAAGCCATTAGCGGTTTTAAGAAAACGCTTGGCTGCACCACTCTTGGTTTTCATCTTTGGCATGTTCGGTACTCCGCATTCAGTTGATAAACATAACCGCAAGGCCTGCCGTGCCCTGGTGGTTACTTCTTCTTTTTGGGGGCGATGACCATTATCAGCTGGCGTCCTTCCATCTTTGGATGCTGTTCAACCGAGCCATATTCAAGCAGGTCAGCTTCAACCCGCTTCAACAGCTCCATTCCCAGCTCCTGATGCGCCATCTCACGGCCACGGAATCGCAAGGATACCTTGGCCCTGTCCCCTTCACTCAGGAAACGTACCAGGTTGCGCAGTTTTACCTGGTAATCCCCTTCCTCCGTCCCTGGACGAAACTTGATTTCTTTAACCTGGACTTGCTTCTGGTTTTTCTTCGCAGCTGCAATCTGCTTCTTCTTTTCGAAGATCGACTTGCCGTAGTCCATGACTCGGCAAACCGGAGGAATCGCATCAGCAGAAATTTCCACCAAATCCAGCTTGGATTCTTCGGCGATTCTAAGCGCTTCATCAATCGAGACGATGCCAATTTGCTCGCCTTCAGCGCCAATTAACCGAACCTCGCGTGCCGAGATATTCTCGTTGATCGGGGCTTTCGGGGCAGCTCGTTTATCTTGTCTCATTTCACGCTTAATAATGATTACTCCACATCTTGGCGACCACGCCGGGAAACCGCCTGCGCGAGAAATTCAGCGAATTGAGCGACGGGCATCGAGCCCAGATCAGCACCTTCACGGGTACGCACGGCGACAGTTTGCATCTCTACTTCCCGATCTCCGATAACCAAGAGATAAGGAACCTTGAGCAAAGTATGCTCGCGGATTTTAAAGCCAATTTTTTCGTTTCTCAAGTCAGACTTGGCACGAAAGCCGCTTTGGTTGAGTGTTTTTTCCACTTCCAAGGCGAATTCGGCCTGTTTATCGGTGATATTCATCACCATGACCTGAGTTGGCGCCAGCCACGCGGGGAACGCCCCCTCGTAATGCTCGATCAGAATCCCGATAAAGCGCTCGAAGGAGCCGAGAATCGCGCGGTGCAACATCACCGGATGCTTACGGCTGTTGTCCTCACTGACGTATTCGGCGCCCAAACGTACCGGCAGGTTGAAATCGAGCTGCAGGGTACCACATTGCCAGACCCGACCCAGACAATCCTTCAGCGAGAATTCGATCTTCGGCCCGTAGAAGGCGCCTTCTCCCGGCTGCAGGTCATAAGGCAGGCCCGCACTGTCGAGCGCAGAGGCCAGCGCCGATTCGGCACGATCCCACAACTCATCGGAACCCACGCGCTTGTCCGGGCGAGTCGAGAGCTTGAGCTGGATATCGGAAAAGCCAAAATCGGCATAGACCGCCAGCGTCAGCTTGATGAAATCGGCGGACTCCGCCTGCATCTGCTCTTCAGTACAGAAGATATGCGCATCATCCTGAGTAAAGCCACGCACGCGCATGATGCCGTGCAGCGCACCGGACGGCTCATTGCGGTGGCAGGCGCCGAACTCGGCCAGGCGCATCGGCAGCTCGCGGTAGCTCTTCAAGCCCTGATTGAACACCTGCACGTGGCACGGGCAGTTCATCGGCTTGATCGCGTAATCGCGACTTTCCGACTCGGTGGTGAACATGTTTTCGGCGTAGTTGGCCCAGTGCCCGGACTTCTCCCACAGCGAGCGATCCACCACCTGCGGCGTCTTGATTTCCAGGTAACCATGCTCGTGCTGCACTTTGCGCATGTACTGCTCAAGCACCTGGTACAGGGTCCAGCCGTTGGGATGCCAGAACACCATGCCCGGCGCTTCTTCCTGGGTATGGAACAGATTCAGGCGCTTGCCGATCTTGCGGTGATCGCGCTTCTCGGCTTCTTCGATGCGCTGGATATAGGCGGCCAACTGCTTCTTGTCGGCCCAGGCGGTACCATAGACGCGCTGCAACTGCTCGTTCTTTGCGTCGCCGCGCCAATAGGCACCGGACAGCTTGGTCAGCTTGAAGGCCTTGAGGAAACGGGTATTCGGCACGTGCGGACCACGACACATGTCGACGTATTCTTCGTGGTAATACAGGCCCATGGCCTGCTCGTCCGGCATGTCTTCGACCAGGCGCAGCTTGTAGTCCTCGCCACGGGAGGCAAACACATCGATCACCTCGGCACGCGGGGTTACCTTCTTGATCACGTCGTAATCTTTTTCGATCAGCTGCTGCATGCGCTGCTCAATCGCCGCCACGTCCTCCAGCGTAAAGGGCCGCTCAGAGGCAATGTCGTAGTAGAAGCCTTCTTCAATGACCGGACCGATCACCATCTTGGCAGCGGGGAACAGCTGTTTGACCGCATGACCGATCAAATGCGCGCAAGAGTGGCGGATAATCTCCAGCCCTTCCTGATCTTTTGGCGTGATGATTTGCAGGGTCGCATCGCCGTCGATCAGATCACAGGCATCGACCAGCTTGCCATTGACCTTGCCGGCCACCGTGGCTTTAGCTAAGCCAGCGCCAATGGACTGCGCCACTTCGAGCACGGATACCGGATGATCGAATGGACGCTGACTGCCGTCGGGAAGAGTAATGATGGGCATGGCGCCTCCTCTCCTAGTGGTGACCTCTACCAAAGGCCACATGGGTTGGGATGAGCCAGTAAGCGATTCGGCGGTATACCCGCCTTACAGTGGCAGGAGCTTGGAAGCCAACCTGAACCGAACCGGAGTCACTGGAGGTTTATACGGATTTAGCAACGACTGGATGCTTCCAGAAAGCCTGAGCACTGGCAAGCCACCCAATAAAAAAGGGTCGCCTGGGCGACCCTTTTATCGAATTGGTAGGCACAATTGGATTCGAACCAACGACCCCCACCATGTCAAGGTGGTGCTCTAACCAACTGAGCTATGTGCCTCCGATGGGTGCGCATTCTACGGAGGCCCCGAAAAGAGTCAACACTTTTTTCTCTAACTGCCTGAATAAATGAATTTTTTACTGTTCAGCTCGGCGTTTAATATTTCGCACAGGGCACTAGCCGGGCATTTTCAACTCGGGTAGCATCACAGCATCCGTAAAATATAAAGAACAGAGGTTGCAATATGGCACACACGGCTTATCCACAATCCTACTATGCCGCTTCAGCCAACCCGGCTCCGCTACGCCCGGAACTGCATGGCGATGTGGAAACCGACGTCTGCATCGTCGGTGCGGGCTACACCGGCCTGTCCACAGCCATAGCCCTGCTGGAAAACGGCTTCAAGGTGAGCATTGTCGAAGCTGCCAAGGTCGGCTTCGGTGCCTCGGGTCGCAACGGCGGTCAAATCGTCAACAGTTACAGCCGCGACATCGACACCATCGAGCGCACCGTCGGCCCCAAGCATGCGCAACTGCTGGGCCAGATGGCATTCGAAGGCGGCCGGATCATTCGTGAGCGGGTTGCCAAGTACAACATCCAGTGCGACCTCAAGGATGGGGGCGTGTTCGCCGCGATCACGCCCAAGCAGATGGGCCACTTGGAAGCGCAGAAGAAGCTGTGGGAACGCTATGGCCATACCCAGCTAGAGCTGCTGGACGCCAAGCGCATCCGCGAAGTGGTGGCGAGCGAAAACTATATCGGCGGCATGCTCGACATGAGCGGCGGACATATCCACCCGCTCAATCTGGCCCTCGGCGAAGCCGCGGCAGTCGAATCCCTGGGCGGAGTAATTTACGAGCAATCCCCGGCCATCCGCATCGAGCGCGGCGCCAATCCGATCGTGCATACCCCCCAGGGTCGGGTCAAAGCCAAGTTTGTGGTAGTTGCGGGCAACGCTTACCTCGGCAATCTGATTCCCGAATTGTCGGCCAAGTCGATGCCTTGCGGTACCCAGGTCATCACCACAGAACCGCTATCGGACGAACTGGCAAAGAGCCTGCTACCGCAGGACTACTGCGTCGAAGACTGCAACTACCTGCTCGACTACTACCGCCTGAGCGGCGACAAGCGCCTGATCTTCGGCGGCGGCGTGGTCTATGGCGCGCGCGACCCGGCCAACATCGAGGCGATCATTCGGCCGAACATGCTCAAGACCTTCCCCCAGCTCAAGGACGTGAAGATCGATTACGCCTGGACCGGTAACTTCCTGCTAACCCTGTCGCGTCTACCCCAGGTCGGCCGCCTCGGTGACAACATCTACTACTCGCAGGGCTGCAGCGGCCATGGCGTGACCTACACCCACGTGGCCGGTAAGGTGCTGGCCGAAGCCCTGCGCGGCCAGGCCGAGCGTTTCGATGCCTTCGCCGAACTGCCGCACTACCCCTTCCCGGGTGGCGAACTGTTGCGCATTCCCTTCACCGCTATGGGTGCCTGGTACTACAGCCTGCGCGACAGGCTCGGATTTTAACCCGTCGTCCAGACAAACCAACGGCGCCTTAGGGCGCCGTTGGTTTTCCAGCCCAGTCAGTTAGCTTGCGGGCAGACCGGAGGAGAGTCGCACTGCTGGGTTGCGCCACCAGCCGTGTGTTTCAGCCCTAGCGTAAATCGCTGATCATCCGGAGCCAGTCGTTGGGCGCAGACCCTCGCCTGCTCGGCGGCCTGCAGGCAGCCGCGATCGGCCAATACCTGCGACAGGTTGAACCAACCCGCGGCAAAGTCCGGCTGCCGCGCCAAGCTTGTACGGAACGCCGCCTCAGCCCCGAGCGCATCGCCACTGGCGTAGCGGCTGTTGGCCAAAGCAAACCAAGCCAACGACTCATCTGGCCAATGCTGTGTAGCGGTGCGATAGGCGCGCTGCGCCGCAGCGAGCCGCCCGGTCTCCTCCAGATCGCTGGCGGCCTTGAGCCAGGGGCGCAGCTCTGCCTGGGCCGGCAGCGTATCTGCCGGCAAGGTCAAGACCGCCCAACGACCACCCCGCGCCCAGGTCTTGTCGAAGCTCCTGAAGCTGGTCAGCCAGCGCCGTGTGGTGCCCGAACGCAAAATCAAGGTGCGTTCCCGCTGGTCATAGCCAACCACCACCGCAAAATGCCAGCGCGGATACCAATCGAAGGCCAGGTTTTGCAGAACCAATACCGGATTACCTGCTGCCACTTCGGCAATCAATGCTTGCAGGCGCGGCTGCAGCGGGTACACCAACATATCGTGGGCCCGCGCGGTCGCCACCATCTCCACCTGCAGACTGCCATCACGCGCAGGAATGAACACCCGATCCTTGAGCAGGCCGGGACTGGTCACGACTCCGCGCTGATTGAGCATGGTCGCCAACGCTGCCGGTCCACACTGATAGGCACTCTGCGAAAAAAACGGCACGTCGCTCAGCTCTACTCGCTCAGGCAAACGCGAAATCTCCGGTGGCAACACCGGAGACTTCGCGCAGGCAGCAAGCAGAGCAATCAGAACGAGTGGAAGGAGGTTCCTGCCAATCAACGATTTATGCATTTGACGAAATTGAAGATGTTAGTGGCGCAGAGCAGGTCGGTAATGATGAAGATCACCAGAAACAGCACGATGATCCCAACAACACCACTGGCACCTGCGGGGGCCTGCGACAGTTGCTGATTGAACTGCGCCAACTCGGCACTGGTCAGGCTGTTGATGCGCCCTTCAACCTGGGAACGGTCAACCCCCATACTCAGCAACTTTTCCTGAACACCCTGTTCATCAAGCATGCTCAGCAATTGTTGACGATCGACCTGCTGCTGTTGCTCGGCCAATACCTCGCCAGTGCCTACCATGGCCGCATTCGCCAGGGGGATCTGAACAATCATCAGAACGTGCAACACCGCCAGCATGGCAGCCATACGCCGGAAGAACGAGTGAGTCTGCATAAGGGTTATCTCCTTGAAGGACCATGCCCCTAAACCTGAACGGTTAGAAGGGTTCCATCCCAGCATAGTCAATAAAAATCACCTGACTGTCTGACAGCACACATATAGGCCTCTTTGTCACAAGACTGTCGAATCGTGCAGCATCTGGCTGACTACCGCGCGCAACTTGCCGGGCTTGACCGGTTTGTTGAGCAACGGCATGCCCATGCGTTGCAACTCGCGGCGACACTGATCACTTCGATCCGCAGTGATCATCACCGCTGGAATCGGCGAAGCAAAGTGCTGACGCAAAGACGTCACCACAGCGCAACCCAGCACATCATGGTCCAGATGGTAGTCCGCCAGAATCAAATCCGGGGCCTGCCCAGCAAGCGCCTGCACAGCGGCCTCCTGGTCGACCGCAGTCACCACCACGCAACCCCACTGCTCGAGCAACGCCGCCATGCTGTGGAGGATGCTCAACTCGTTATCCAGCACCAACAGGCGCCGCCCCGGCAGCGGGTCACCGACCAACGGCTGAACCGATACAGCAGCGGGGGCCGCGGTAATAACCCGCTGTGCCAAGGGCACCCGAATGGCAAACACCGACCCGCGCCCAGGCTGCGAGCGCACCTCCACCGGATAGCCCAGCATCCGCGCAATCCGCTCGACTATCGCCAGGCCCAGACCAACCCCCCGGCGTTCGGCGGCGCGGCCGACATTCAGCTGGTTGAATTCGAGAAAGATGTTTTCCAGCTGATCCTCGGAGATGCCGCGCCCGGTATCCCACACCTGCAGATCGAGGAACTCGCCGCGTTTTCTCGCGGCCAAGAGGATGCGGCCCTGCTCGGTATAACGACAGGCGTTACTGAGGAAGTTACGCAGGATGCGCGTCAGCAGGCGGAAATCCGTGCTGATCGTAAAATCGGCTATGCGCACCTTCAGTTGCACCCCCTCGGCGGCGGCTACCGATTGAAACTCGGACGCCAGAGGCGCCAGCAAATCCTGCAAACGATAGGCGTCAATATCCGGCTTGATCGCCGCCTGATCGAGCTTGGAAATCTCCAGCAAATCGGTGAGCAGATCCTCGGCCCCCTCCAGGGCCTGGTGGCTGCGTTCGACCAGATGGTGCTCGGCCGTCGGCAAGCTGCGCTCGCGCAGGGTGGAAATCAGCAGCCGCGCCGCATTCAGCGGCTGCAACAGATCGTGACTGGCGGCCGCCAGGTACTTGTCCTTGCTGTGGTTGGCCGCCTCGGCAGCATCGCGCGCATCGCGCAGGGCCTGTTCGATGCGTCTGCGCTCGACTATCTGCTGCAACAGGTTGCGATTGGCTTCCTGCAACTCGGCAGTCCGTGCGCTGACCCGTTGCTCCAGCTCTTCATTGAGCTGCTGCAAGCGTTGCTGGGCCTGCTTGCGCTCGGTAATGTCGGCGACGAAGCCCTCGAACAGTCCTTCTGCGTCCGGTTTGAGCAGCAGGTTCATCAGCACGTCGATAACCCGGCCGTCCTTGCGCCGCAGTTGGGTTTCGTAGCCGATCAAACCGCGCTCGGTTTCCAGCGCGTGACGAATGTGCTGCATTTCCTCGGCACCGCCAACGAACAGGTAGGTGGCCAGGTCGGTCAGCGGCCAGAGCACTTCTTGCGGGTCGTCATAGCCGAGCATTCGCGCCAGGGCCGGATTGGCCGCGCGCAACCCCTCCTGCAGGCTGGCCTGGAAGATGCCGTGCACCGCGTGCTCGAACAGCCATTTGTAGCGATTGCGCTCGGTTTCCAGATCTTCCAGGCGCGCCAGCAGCTCAGGGTAATGGCTCTTGCGCACCGAATGGGCGCCCAGCCCGAGCAGGTCGGTGAGCGCCTGACGTTGCTGCTCAGAGGGCTTCGGCATAGACGACCTCAACATCGCCCTGGGTCGAATCCCGCGGGTTGGTGAGGATGCACGGATCCTGCATGGCATTGCGCGACAGGAATGGAATGTCGGAACTGCCAACCCCATGCAGACCCAGGGTTTCATGGAAGCCGACCGCGTGCTTGAACTGGATCAGGTGCTCGACCAGGCGTTGGCGGATCTGTCGGTGACTGAGGCCACGGCAGTCGATGCCGAGGGTCTCGGCGACCATCTTGAAGCGATCCGGCGAGGCGTTGTAGTTGAACGCCACCACATGCTCGACCAGCACCGCATTGCACAGGCCGTGCGGCAGGTCGAGGAAGCCACCGAGGCTGTGCGACATGGCATGCACCGCACCGAGGATGGCATTGGAAAAGGCCAGGCCGGCCTGCATGCTGCCGAGCATGATCTTCTCGCGCAGGGCGATGTCATCGGGGCTGGCAATCATCGCCACCAGGTTGCCGTTGATCAGGCGCATGGCCTCCAGGGCGTGGGCGTCGGTCAAGGGTCCCGAACCGGTGGAGACAAAGGCCTCGATGGCATGCACCAAGGCATCGATGCCAGTGCAGGCCGAGAGGAACGGATCCATGCTCAGGGTGGTTTCCGGGTCGATCAGCGAGACGTCGGGCACCGCGCCCTTGCTGACGATGGAGAACTTCATCCGCTCGTCCTGATTGGAGATGATGACGAACTGCGACACGTCAGCCGAGGTGCCGGCGGTGGTGGGAATCAGGATCAGCGGCGGACTCGGCACGCGCAGGGTGTCGACGCCCTCGAACTCGATAATATTGCGGCCATGGGCCACGGCGATGCCGATGCCCTTGGCGCAGTCCATCGGACTGCCGCCGCCGACCGCCACTATCACGTTGCAACCCTGGCTGAGGTAGGTCTCGGCACCGAGCATCACTTCTTCACTGCGCGGATTGGGCGATACCTGGGTGTACAGGCAGTGCTCGATGCCCTGGCGCTGCAGACTGGCCTGCACATCGGCAACCCAGCCGGCGGCCACGACGCCCGGATCCGAAACCAGCAGCACTTTGCGCGCGCCATAGTTGGCCGCGTAGTTGCCGACGCTGTGCCGGCAGCCCGCACCAAAGACGATTTCCGGCGAGACGAATTTACGATGAAGACTGATATCGGCGCTCATGCCACGGCCTACTGCTGATTATTCTGACTACCGCTCAGCGTACTGGATTCACCTGCCAATGCAATGCCACCTGAGTCGGGTGGCTGTCGCTGCGCAGAGCGGTGTTGAGCAATCCCGTCAGGCTACAGCCGGTGGTTCAAGCAGGTTGTTGCAACAGCCGCTGGTAGAACCGCCACTCCTGCTCCAGGGCATGGGCCTGGTGGCGGGCCTGGCGAAAGCCGTGTCCCTCCTGCGGATACAGGTGATAGTCGACTGCCATGCCGCGCGCGCGCAGGGCGGCAACCATGGCCTCGGTCTGCGCCGGGAGCACCACCGCATCCTGGCCGCCCTGGAAGAAGATCACCGGCGCCTCGATCTGCTCGGCATGCAGCAAGGGCGTGCGCGCGGCATAGCGCTGCGCCTCGCGTAGCGGATCGCCGATCAGCCAATCGAGGTAGTCGGCTTCGAACTTGTGTGTCACCTGACGCAAGGCCAAGGGATCACTGACCCCGTAGAGACTCGCGCCGCCGCGAAAAGTCCGACTGAAGGCCAGCGCGCACAGGGCCGTGTAGCCGCCGGCGCTGGCGCCTCGGATAAAGGCCCTGGCCGGATCGATCAGGCCGAGAGCAGAGAGGTGCTCGACCAACGCGCAGGCATCCTCGACATCCAGCGCGCCCCACTGCTCATGCAGACGCATCCGATAGGCCCGGCCAAAGCCGGTGCTGCCGCGATAGTTCAGGTCGGCCACGGCAAAGCCGCGCTGAGTCCAGAACTGAATGCGCGGGTCGAACACCGGGTAACACGCCGAGGTCGGCCCGCCATGCAGGAACACCAGCAGCGGCGGTTTTTCCCCAACCGGCCCACGAAAACCGCCGTTATGCGGCGGATAGAAGAACCCACGACAGTCATCCGCACTGCCACTGGCGAACAGCAGCGGCTGAGGGCGCGAGACCTCGGCCAGCGGCAAGGCGACTGCGGCACCGGCTAGCACCCGGCACTGTCGGCTACTGCGGTCGATCGCCAGCACCTCACTGCCACGTTCGGGCGAGGCGGCGATCAGGTAGAAGTTCGTCTCATCGGCCGCCAGTTGGCGAAAGCGGCTGTAGCCCTTGGCCAGGCGCGGCCCGCTGGCACCACTGAGCCCGCGCTCGGCCAGCAGCGCGAAACCCTCCTCGAACCAGCTCAGCAGCAGGCTGTCGCCATCCAGCGCCAGATAATTGCGATTGCCCAACTGCCAGGGCGCTGCCGCATGATCGGCACTGGCACTAGGCAGGGCAAGCAAATGGCCCTGGTCGGCCTCGCGCCAGGGCTGCCAATAGCCGTGGCGATCGCTGAGCACCAGCAAGCGCCCCTGCCTGTCGAAACAGGGTTGTTGCAGCGACTCTGCAGCCATTTGCCCGGCGACTACCCGCCTATCGCGCCAGGCACCCCCGGCATCGCGCCGGGCGCTGCACAGGCGTGTGGCGATCCAGGGCTGATGCGGACGATCCCACTCGATCCAGGCCAGGCGCTGACCGTCGCCGCTGACTGCCGGCCCGGCATAGAAATCACAGCCCTCGGCCAGCACCCGCCGCGCACCATCGGCCAGGGCGATGCTGACCACGCGATGGGTGACCTGCCCTGCTCCATGACTTTCCTCGACGGCGACTATCGCCTGGGCCAGCGGGTCGAATTGCAGATCACCGAAACGGCAGTCGAGTTGCCGGCTCAGCGCCGCGGGGACGCCCCCCAGACGCTGCCAATAGATCTGCTGATCGGCCTCGTTGACGAACGCCAGGCCATCATCGGTCAAACAAAAGGCGCCGCCGCCGTATTCATACACCCGGCTACGCACCGACATCGTGGCCGGCGTCAGGCACTCGCGCTGCTGCGGCGTGCAGTGCCACAGCGTCGAACGCGCATCGGTCGGGTCATATTGCAGCCATACCACCCCCCCCAGCCCGGCGCGCAGTTCGGCGAAGTCACGACCGGCCGCAGCCGCCTGATCGCTCGACCAGGCGCTGTGCCAAAACCCATAAGCTGCGGTCGTACTGCTCAAGGCGATAGTTACTCCCTCAGACCTTGCAGATCAGTTTAGAGGCTTGCTCGTTGCGGAACTGCAACGTATCCAATGCCCCTGGCGCCTCTTCGGCATCCTGGCGGGCTTGCACAATCAGCTCATGATGCGCCGACTTGCTGCACACCGGATCGGCGTTACTGGCGTCACCGGTGAGCATGAACGCCTGGCAGCGGCAGCCACCGAAATCCTTGGCCTTCTCATCGCAGGAGCGGCAGGGTTCTGGCATCCAGTCGTCACCGCGAAAACGGTTGAAACCGAAGGAGTGTCGCCAGATGTGCTCGATGCTGTGCTCGCGCACATTGGGAAACTGCACCGGTAACTGGCGCGCGCTGTGGCACGGCAGCGCGGTGCCGTCCGGGGTGATATCGAGGAACAGGTTGCCCCAGCCGTTCATGCAGGCCTTGGGCCGTTCCTCGTAGTAATCGGGGGTGACGAAGATCAGCTTGCACGGGTGGTTCTCTGCCGCCAGTTTGATGCGCCATTCATTGGTGATGCGCTCGGCACGCTCGAGCTGGGCGCGGGTCGGCAACAGGCCGGCGCGATTGAGCTCGGCCCAGCCATAGAACTGGCAGGTGGCCAGCTCGACGAAGTCCGCCTCCAGTTCCAGGCACAGCTCGATAATGCGTTCGATATTGTCGATATTGTGCCGGTGCGTGACGAAATTCAGCACCATGGGATAACCGGCCGCCTTGACCGCCCGGGCCATCGCCAGCTTGTGGGCGAAGGCCTTCTTCGAGCCGGCCAGCATGTTGTTCACCTCCTCATCGGCGGCCTGAAAGCTGATCTGGATATGATCCAGGCCGGCTTCGCTGAAACTGGCGATGCGTGCTTCGGTAAGGCCGATGCCGGAGGTGATCAGGTTGGTGTAATAGCCAAGATCGCGCGCGGCCTTGATCAGCTCGGCGAGGTCCTGGCGCACCAGCGGTTCGCCGCCGGAAAAGCCCAGCTGCGCCGCGCCCAGCTCACGGGCCTGGCGGAACACCTCGATCCATTCTGCGGTGCTCAGCTCGGCGCCCTGCTGGCTGAAATCCAGTGGGTTGGAGCAGTACGGGCACTGCAGCGGGCAGCGGTAGGTCAGCTCGGCCAGCAGCCACAGTGGTGGGCCCGGCTCATGCCCCGGTTTACTGCAACTCGATCCAGAACTGGGCATTGGCTACCTCCATAAAGGCCAGGATGTCCTCATCGAGTCCCGGCACGTCCGGGAAGCGCTGACTCAAGGTGTCGATGATCTGGCCGACGCTGTGCGCACCATTGACCTGCTGGAGAATTTCCCCGGCACTGTCGTTGAGTTTGATCATGCCTTCCGGATACAGCAGCACATGGCAGTTCTGCACCGGCTCCCATTGCAGACGAAAGCCGCGGCGCAGCTTGGGTACTTGCTGCATGTTCAACTGATTCATAGGGTGATACCTCGGTGCCAAACCCGCGCGCTGGTGACCGTGTGGTAAGGCGCACGCTCCAGCTCGTAAGCCATGCTCATGGCATCGAGCATGCTCCACAGTACGTCCAGCTTGAATTGCAGGATCTCCAGCATGCGCTGCTGACCCGCGTAGGTCGTGTAGTGCTGCAGGGTGATGCGCAGGCCGTGCTCGACATCGCGGCGTGCCTCTTTCAGGCGCTTGCGGAAGTAGTCGTAACCGCTGGCGTCGATCCAGGGGTAATGCTGTGGCCAGGCATCCAGGCGCGACTGGTGAATGGTGGGGGCGAACAGTTCGGTCAGCGAGCTGCTGGCGGCCTCCTGCCAGTTGGCGCGGCGGGCGAAGTTGACGTAGGCATCGACGGCGAAACGCACCCCCGGCAACACCAGCTCCTGAGACAGCACCTGCTCGCGGTCCAGGCCCACGGCCTCGGCCAGGCGCAGCCAGGCTTCAATGCCGCCCTCCTCGCCAGGCGCGCCGTCGTGGTCGAGGATACGCTGCACCCACTCGCGACGGGTGTCGCGATCCGGGCAGTTGGCCATGATCGCCGCATCCTTCAACGGGATATTCACCTGGTAATAGAAGCGGTTGGCTACCCAACCCTGGATCTGCTCGCGACTGGATTGGCCGGCGTACATCGCCCGATGAAATGGATGATGGATATGGTAGTAGGCGCCCTTGGCGCGCAATGCCTGCTCAAACTCGGCAGGGCTCATCGCGGGTTGGCTCATGTGCCTGGCTCCTTACAGCTGGATGCTCATGCCGTCCCAAGCAACGTCGATGGCGTGAGCATTCAGCTCGGCACGCTCTGGCGAATCGACATCGAGGATCGGGTTGGTGTTGTTGATATGAATCAGAATCTTCTGCTTGGCCGGCAGGCCGTCGAGCACCTCGATCATGCCGCCCGGGCCGCTTTGCGGCAGATGACCCATTTCGCTGCCGAGCTTGTCGCCGACCTCGCACTGGCGCATTTCGTCATCGCGCCACAGGGTGCCGTCGACCAGCAGGCAATCGGCACGGCGCATCCAGGCCAGCAGCCGATCATCCACCTGCCCCAGCCCGGGGGCATAGAATAGAGTGCCCCCCGTGCGCAGGTCTTCGACGAACAGGCCAATGTTGTCGCCCGGGTGCGGGTTGCCGCGGTGCGGCGAATAGGGCGGCGCGCTGCTGCGCAGGGCAATCGCGGTGATCTGCAAATCCGGGCAGGCGGGAATGCTGAACGGCACGCCATCCAGCTCGATCAGGTTGTGCCGCAAGCCACCGTTCCAGTGCTCGAGCATGTTGAACAGCGGAAAGCCGCTGGTGAGGTCCTGGTGCACCATCTCGGTACACCAGACTTGATGCGGGCAACCCTCGCGCAGGGTCAGCAGGCCGGTACAGTGATCGATCTGACTGTCCATCAGCATGACGGCGCCGATCGCCGTGTCCCGCGGCTTACGCGCGGGCTGCAGGGCCGGGAACGACTCGATCTGGGCGCGGATATCCGGTGAAGCGTTGCACAGGATCCAGTCCTTGCCGTTGTCACTCAGGGCGATCGAGGACTGGGTGCGCGGCTGCGCGCGCAGGCTGCCGTCACGCACGCCACGGCAGTTGCGACAGTTGCAGTTCCACTGGGGGAAGCCGCCGCCGGCGGCGGAACCGAGAATCTGGATATGCATGGCGAATTCCGGGTGAGTGCCCCGACAGTGCCGGGGCAAGGCCAATCAACGATTGGCGAAGTACATGGTGACTTCGAAACCAATACGCATATCGGTGAAGGCGGGTTTAGTCCACATGGCGCGGTCCTCTTCTTGGCAAACCGGCAAATTCCGGTAGTGCTAGTTATGCACCCAGAAAGCGCGCGACAGAATGGTACTTTGGGAGGAGGCCGGACTGGTATTGGTAGGACAGGCCGACGCCTGGGCCAGAGCCCGCCTCCTGCACAGGGGCGCTAGGCTGCGCCGATTAAGTGGCTTTTCCGGTTTGAGCGATGACCGTCAAGTCATAGGCCTGGGGGTAAGTGCGCTATTGCCCGACGCCATGGCCACCGCCTGATAGCGCGTTCAGAAGCTGTAAGCCTGATTCAGGACGGGACGCCCCTAGCCAGACGCATCCGCACAGCGCCGGCCCCTCAGCCAGCGGGCTCCGACGAAGCAAAGTGGCGCTATGCTGAAACTATCAGGAGAGCAATCATGCACGGTTATCAGGTGACCTTCTTTACCCAACAGAATCGCCGCTACAAGGGCAAGATGCTCGCGGACTGGCTGGTCGGCCTGGCCAAGGACATGCATTTGCGCGGCGCCACCCTGGTTTCCGGGGTCGAGGGCTTTGGGCATACGGGCAAGCTCCACTCCTCCCACTTCTTCGAACTGGCCGATCAGCCGATGGAAGTCTCCCTAGTGCTCAGCGAAGAGGAATGCAGTCAGCTATTCGAGCGATTGCAAGAGGAAGATTTCGGCTTGTTCTACGTGAAGATACCGGTCGAATTCGGCACCCTCGGCAAGCAAAGCGGGGCCAATACGACCTGTTGAAACCCTCCAGGCAGGCAAGACGCCGCACCCAGACTCACGCGCGCCCCCAGATAAGAACGCCAGACTTGAGCGGGGCCGTCGAAGGATTTTTTTCAGCACAAAGCCACCGAATCACCGAAGCACGCCTAGTATTGAGTAAACCACTGTGACTCAGTCACAGGGAGTGATGCGTCAGCAACACCCATCCTTGTCGAGGAGTACGGCATGCCTGAGGTGGTATCGAGCCTGGCCCATAACTGGGGGTTTGCGATTTTTCTGTTGGGCGTAGCTGGGTTGTGCGCCTTCATGCTGGGGGTCTCCAGCCTGCTGGGCAGTAAGGCCTGGGGGCATAGCAAAAACCAGCCATTCGAGTCGGGCATCGTTTCCACCGGCGGCGCGCGCCTGCGCTTTTCCGCCAAGTTCTATCTGGTTGCGATGCTGTTCGTGATCTTCGATGTCGAAGCCCTGTTTCTCTTCGCCTGGGCCATTTCGCTGCGTGAAAGTGGTTGGCCAGGGTTCGTCGAAGCCTTGGTGTTCATCGTGATTCTGCTGATCGGGCTGTTTTACCTGGCGCGCATCGGTGCGCTCGACTGGGCGCCACAAGCGCGGCGTGAACGCCTCGCCAACCAGCACAAACCTTGAGGTGCAGGCATGCAGTACACACTCACGCGAATCGATCCCAACGCCGCCAACGCGCAGTACCCGATTGGCGAGCGGGAGACCGTCGCTGACCCACTCGCTGGCCAGGTGCACCGCAACATCTACATGGGCAAGTTGCACGAGGTACTCAACGACTCGGTCAACTGGGGCCGCAAGAATTCGCTGTGGCCCTACAACTTCGGCCTGTCGTGCTGCTACGTGGAGATGACCACGGCCTTCACCGCCCCCCATGACATTGCCCGCTTCGGCGCCGAAGTGATCCGCGCCTCGCCGCGCCAGGCAGATTTCATGGTCATCGCCGGCACCTGCTTCATCAAGATGGCACCGATCATCCAGCGCCTCTACGAGCAGATGCTCGAGCCCAAGTGGGTGATCTCCATGGGCTCCTGCGCCAATTCCGGTGGCATGTACGACATCTATTCGGTGGTCCAGGGGGTCGACAAGTTTCTTCCGGTGGATGTCTACGTACCCGGCTGCCCGCCACGGCCCGAGGCGTTCCTGCAAGGTCTGATGCTGTTGCAGGAGTCCATCGGCCAGGAGCGCCGGCCACTGTCCTGGGTGGTCGGCGACCAGGGCATCTACCGCGCCGATATGCCCTCGCAACGCGAGCAACGACGCGCCGAACGCATTCAAGTGACCCACCTGCGCAGCCCCGACGAGGTGTGAATCTAGATTTCCGCTAACGGACAGCGAGCGAACGCATGACTGCATCAAGCGCCCAGCACACACCGTCGCAACCGCCTGCCACGCCTGACGTGGTCGCCGAGTTGCAGGCGCGTTTCGGCGCCGACAGCCTGACCGTGCAAGACACCCGTAGCGGAATGCCGGTGCTTTGGCTCGAGCGCACCCTGCTCCTGCAGGTACTGGATTACCTGCGCCATCTGCCCAAGCCCTACGTGATGCTCTACGACCTCAGCGCCCTGGACGAGCGCCTGCGTACCCAGCGCCGCGGCCTGCCGGCAGCAGACTTCAGCGTGTTCTATCACCTGCTGTCGATCGAGCGGAACAGCGACATCATGCTCAAGGTCGCCCTGCAGGAAAACGACCTCAGCCTGCCCAGCGCGACGCGCATCTGGGCCAACGCCAACTGGTACGAACGCGAAGTCTGGGACCTGTTCGGCATCCATTTCGACGGCCACCCACACCTGACCCGGATCATGATGCCGCCGACCTGGGAGGGTCATCCCCTGCGTAAGGACTACCCAGCGCGCGCCACCGAGTTCGACCCCTACAGCCTGTCCGCCGCCAAGCAGGACCTGGAGCAGGAAGCCCTGCGCTTCAAGCCGGAAGACTGGGGCATGCAGCGTCACAGCGAGTACGAGGACTTCATGTTCCTCAACCTCGGCCCCAACCACCCCTCGGCCCACGGCGCCTTTCGCATCATCCTGCAACTGGACGGCGAGGAAATCGTCGATTGCGTACCGGAGATCGGCTACCACCACCGTGGCGCCGAGAAGATGGCCGAACGCCAGAGCTGGCACAGCTTCATTCCCTACACCGACCGTATCGATTACCTCGGCGGGGTGATGAACAACCTGCCCTATGTGCTGGCGGTGGAAAAACTCGCCGGCATCAAGGTGCCGGACCGGGTCGACTTCATCCGGGTGATGCTCGCCGAGTTCTTTCGCATCAGCAGCCACCTGCTGTTTCTCGGCACCTATATCCAGGACGTCGGCGCCATGACCCCGGTGTTCTTCACCTTCACCGACCGCCAGCGCGCCTACCAGGTGATCGAAGCGATCACCGGCTTTCGCATGCACCCGGCCTGGTACCGCATCGGCGGCGTCGCCCATGATCTGCCGCGCGGCTGGGACAAACTGGTGCAGGACTTCGTCGCCTGGCTGCCCAAGCGCCTCGACGAGTACGAAAAAGCCGCCCTGCAGAACAGCATTCTGCGCGGCCGCACCATCGGCGTGGCCGCCTACAACACCGCGCAGGCGCTGGAATGGGGCGTCACCGGCTCGGGTCTGCGCGCCACCGGGCTGGACTTCGACCTGCGCAAGGCACGGCCCTATTCCGGCTATCAGCAGTTCGATTTCGAGATTCCCCTGGCGGTCAATGGCGATGCCTACGACCGCTGCATCATCCGCGTCGAGGAGATGCGCCAGAGCCTGCGGATCATCGAGCAGTGCCTGAAACATATGCCAGCTGGCCCGTACAAGGCCGATCACCCGCTGACCACCCCACCGCCAAAGGAGCGCACCCTGCAGCACATCGAAACCCTGATCACCCACTTCCTGCAAGTGTCCTGGGGGCCGGTCATGCCGGCCAACGAATCCCTGCAAATGATCGAGGCGACCAAGGGCATCAACAGCTATTACCTGACCAGCGACGGCGGCACCATGAGTTACCGCACGCGCATTCGCACACCGAGCTTCCCGCACCTGCAGCAGATCCCGGCGGTGATCAAGGGCAGCATGGTCGCCGACCTGATCGCCTACCTGGGCAGTATCGACTTCGTCATGGCCGACGTGGACCGCTGATATGACTGACTCGCTGATCCAAACCGACCGTTTCACCCTCAGCGCCAGCGAACGCCTGGCCATCGAGCACGAACTCGCGCATTACGAAGACCCGCGCGCGGCGTCCATCGAGGCGCTGAAAATCGTCCAGCAACAGCGCGGTTGGGTGCCGGACGCTGCAATCCCGGCCATTGGCGAGGTGCTCGGCATCCCGGCCAGCGACGTGGAAGGCGTAGCCACCTTCTATAGCCAGATTTTTCGCCAGCCGGTGGGCCGCCATATCATTCGCCTGTGCGACAGCATGGTCTGCTATCTGCAGGGCCATGAGTCGATCCAGGCCGCGTTGCAGCAACGCCTCGGCATCGGCCTGGGTGAAACCAGCAGCGACAACCGCTTCACCCTGCTGCCGGTGTGCTGCCTGGGCAACTGCGACAAGGCGCCGAGCCTGATGATCGACGATGACACCTACGGCCACCTGGATGCCGACAATCTGGCCCAGCTACTGGAGCGCTACCCATGAGCTGCGTCTCCTTCAGTACCGCCAACCAGAGCCCGCGCCCGGCCGAAACCCATCCCCTGACCTGGCGCCTGCGTGACGATGGCGAACCGGTCTGGCTCGACGAATACCTCCGCCAGAACGGCTATGCTGCCGCGCGCAAGGCGCTCGCTCAATTCAGCCCGGAGCAGATCACCCAACTGGTCAAGGACAGCGGCCTCAAGGGCCGTGGCGGCGCCGGCTTCCCCACCGGGGTGAAGTGGGGGCTGATGCCCCAGGACGACACCCAGAACCAGCGCTACCTGCTGTGCAACGCCGACGAGATGGAGCCCAACACCTACAAGGATCGCCTGCTGATGGAGCAGCTGCCGCACCTGCTGATCGAAGGCATGCTGATCAGCGCCCGGGCACTCAAGGCCTATCGCGGCTATATCTTCCTGCGCGGCGAATACGTCGACTGCGCCCGGCACCTCAAGCGCGCCATCGCCGAGGCCGAGGCGGCCGGCCTGCTCGGCCGCAACATCCTCGGCAGCGGCTTCGACTTCGAGCTGCTGGTGCACAGCGGCGCCGGGCGCTACATCTGCGGCGAAGAAACCGCGCTGATCAACTCCCTGGAAGGGCGCCGGGCCAACCCGCGGGCCAAACCGCCCTTCCCGGCCGCCGTCGGTGTATGGGGCAAGCCGACCTGCGTCAACAACGTCGAGACCCTGTGCAACGTGCCGGCGATCATCGGCAACGGCGTCGACTGGTACAAGGCCCTGGCCCGCCCCGGCAGTGAAGACATGGGCAGCAAACTGCTGGGCTTCTCCGGCAAGGTCAAGCACCCCGGGCTGTGGGAGTTGCCCTTCGGCATTCCGGCCCGCGAGTTGCTCGAAGACTACGCCGGCGGCATGCGCAACGGCGCTCGGCTGAAAGCCTGGCAGCCGGGCGGTGCCGGCACCGGTTTCCTGCTGCCCGAGCATCTCGACGCGCCGATGTGCAGCAGCGGCATCGCCAAAGTCGGCACGCGCATGGGCACCGGTCTGGCCATGGCAGTCGACGACCGGGTCAACATGGTCGGCCTGCTGCGCAATATGGAGGTGTTCTTCGCCCGCGAGTCCTGCGGTTTCTGCACCCCCTGCCGCGATGGCCTGCCCTGGAGCGTCAAGCTGCTCAGCGCACTGCAACGCGGCGAAGGCCAACCCGGCGATCTCGACATCCTCGAGCAACTGTGCAACTTCCTCGGCCCGGGCAAGACCTTCTGCGCCCATGCTCCGGGTGCCGTCGAGCCGCTCGCCAGTGCCCTCAAATACTTTCGTGAAGAGTTCGAGGCAGGAATTGCCAGCATGCCGCCGACCCCGAGCAACCAGGCGCTCGCGGTGTAACGGCGTTTGCGGCGCGGGCCGCAGGCGCATTCAACGATGACCATAGCCCGCCCACTCCCATGGGCATGAGAAGACTGAACAAATGGCCACTATTCACGTAGACGGCAAAGCATTCGAAGTCGATGGTGCGGCTAACCTGCTCCAGGCCTGCCTGTCGCTGGGGCTGGATATTCCCTATTTCTGCTGGCATCCGGCGCTCGGTAGCGTGGGCGCCTGCCGGCAGTGCGCGGTCAAGCAGTTCAGCGACGAGAACGACACGCGCGGGCGCCTGGTGATGTCCTGCATGACCCCGGCCAGCGACAACAGCTGGATTTCCATCGACGACGCGGAAGCCAGGCAGTTCCGCGCCAGCGTGGTCGAGTGGCTGATGACCAATCACCCGCATGACTGCCCGGTGTGCGAGGAAGGCGGCCACTGCCACCTGCAGGACATGACGGTGATGAGCGGGCACAACCGCCGGCGTTACCGCTTCAGCAAACGCACCCACCAGAACCAGGATCTGGGCCCCTTCATCGGCCACGAAATGAACCGCTGCATCGCCTGCTACCGCTGCGTGCGCTACTACCAGGACTACGCCGGCGGCAGCGATTTGGGCGTGTATGGCGCCCATGACAATCTGTACTTCGGCCGCGTAGAGGACGGGGTGCTGGAAAGTGAGTTCTCCGGCAACCTCACCGAGGTCTGTCCCACCGGGGTGTTCACCGACAAGACCCACTCGGCCCGCTACAACCGCAAGTGGGACATGCAGTTCGCCCCGAGCATCTGCCATGGCTGCTCGCTCGGCTGCAACATCAGTCCCGGCGAGCGTTACGGCGAGATCCGGCGCATCGAAAACCGCTTCAATGGCGCGGTGAATCAGTACTTTCTCTGCGACCGCGGGCGTTTCGGCTATGGCCATGTCAACCGCACAGACCGTCCGCGCCAGCCGATGATGATGCTGAGCAAGATGACGATGGGCCTCGACTCGGCCCTCGACCAGGCGGCGGCGTTACTCAAGCCGCGCAAGGTGATTGGCATCGGCTCGCCCCGCGCCAGCCTGGAGAGCAACTTCGCCCTGCGTGAGCTGGTCGGCGGCGCAAACTACTACTGCGGCATTGGCGCCGCAGAACTGGAGAACCTGGTACTGATCCGCGATCTGCTGCTGAACGGGCCGCTGCCGGTCCCGACCCTGCGCGATGTGGAACGCCACGATGCCGTGTTCGTCCTCGGCGAAGACCTGACCCAGACCGCCGCCCGCCTCGCCTTGGCCCTGCGCCAGACGGTGAAAGGCAAGGCCACTGCCATGGCCGCCGCGATGAAGATTGCGCCATGGCACGCGGCTGCCGTGCAGAACATTGGCCAACAGGCGTTGCACCCGTTGTTTATCGCCAGCGTCACGGCCACCCGCCTGGATGACATCGCCGCCGAATGCGTGCATGCCGCCCCAACCGACCTGGCACGCCTGGGCTGCGCCGTGGCCCACGTCATCGACCCGAACGCGCCAGCGGTACAGGGCCTGCCGGGCGAAGCCTCCGAGTTGGCGCAGCGCATCGCCGCGGCCCTGCTTGACGCCGATCGCCCGTTACTGGTCTGCGGCGCCTCCCTGGGCTGTAAGGCGCTGATCGAAGCGGCCGCGAATATCGCCAGTGCCTTGCACAATCGCGGCAAAAACGCCTCCATCAGCCTGGTCGTGGCGGAAGCCAACAGCATGGGCCTGGCGCTGCTGCTGGATGATCAGCTCGAGGATAAGTCGCTGGACGCCGCCTTGCAGGTTCTGACCAGTGGCCAGGCCGATGCCGTGGTGGTGCTGGAGAACGACCTCTACCGCCGCGCCGACAGCGCCAGGGTCGATGCCGCGCTGCAGGCCGCCAAGCTGGTGCTAGTCGCCGACCATCAACACACGGCCACCACCGCCAAGGCTCATGTGCTGCTGCCGGCGGCCAGTTTTGCCGAAGCCGACGGCACCCTGGTCAGCCAGGAAGGCCGCGCCCAGCGCTTCTTCCAGGTGTTTGACCCCGCCTATTACGACGCCAAGGTGCTGGTGCGCGAGAGCTGGCGCTGGCTGCATGCGCTGCACAGCACCCTGCTCGGCAAGCCGGTCGACTGGACCCGACTGGATGAAGTCACCGCCGCCTGCGCCGCCAGCAACAGCCGGCTGGCCCGCATCGGCGAAGCCGCGCCGAATGCCTCGTTCCGCATCAAAGGCCTCAAGCTGGCGCGCGAACCCTTGCGCTACAGCGGCCGCACCGCCATGCGCGCCAATATCAGCGTGCATGAGCCACGCCAGCCGCAGGATCAGGACTCGGCCCTGGCCTTCTCCATGGAAGGTTATTCCGGCAGTCAGGAACAGCGCCAGCAGATCCCCTTTGCCTGGTCACCCGGCTGGAACTCGCCGCAGGCGTGGAACAAGTTCCAGGACGAAGTCGGCGGCCATCTGCGCGCCGGCGATCCGGGCGTGCGCCTGATCGAAGCCAAGGGTGAGGCGTTGCCCTGGTTCGGCGTGCCCGCCGCGTTCGCGCCGGCACCTGGTACCTGGCAGGCCGTGCCCTTGCATCACCTGTTCGGCAGTGAAGAAACCTCCGCCCGCGCTGCGCCGCTGCAGACGCGCATCCCGCAGCCCTATGTCGCAGTGGGCGAGGTCGACGCCGAGCGCCTCGGGCTTGGCGACGGCGCACTAGTCGCGCTTACCCTCGACGGTCAGGTGCTGCGATTGCCGTTGCGCCGCTGTGACGAGCTGGCCAGCGGACTGATCGGCCTGCCGGTCGGCTTGCCCGGCATCCCGGCGGTGATCGCTGGCGCCGTGGTGACGGAGTTGCAGGAGGCGACGCCATGAACTGGCTGACTCCCGAGTTGCTGGCGATCGTGCTCGCAGTACTCAAGGCCGTGGTGATTCTGCTCAGTGTGGTGATTTGCGGTGCCCTGCTCAGCTGGGTCGAACGCCGTCTGCTGGGGCTCTGGCAGGATCGCTACGGACCCAATCGGGTTGGTCCGTACGGCATGTTCCAGATCGCCGCGGACATGCTCAAGATGTTCTTCAAGGAAGACTGGACGCCGCCGTTCGCCGACCGGTTCATCTTCACCCTGGCGCCGGTCATGGCCATGAGCGCGCTGCTGATCGCCTTCGTGGTGGTGCCGATCACCCCGACCTGGGGCGTGGCCGACCTCAATATCGGCCTGCTGTTCTTCTTTGCCATGGCCGGTCTGTCGGTGTATGCGGTGCTGTTCGCCGGCTGGGCCAGCAACAACAAGTTCGCCCTGCTCGGCAGCCTGCGCGCCTCGGCACAGACGGTGTCCTACGAGGTGTTCATGGGCCTGGCGCTGATGGGCGTGGTGGCCCAGGCCGGCTCGTTCAACCTGCGCGACATCGTCGAATACCAGCACCAGCACCTGTGGTTCATCATTCCGCAATTCCTCGGTTTCTGTACCTTCTTCATTGCCGGAGTGGCGGTCACCCATCGCCACCCGTTCGACCAGCCGGAAGCCGAACAGGAACTGGCCGATGGCTATCACATCGAATACGCCGGGATGAAATGGGGCATGTTCTTCGTCGGCGAATACATCGGCATCGTGCTCATCTCGGCGTTGCTGGTGACCCTGTTCTTCGGCGGCTGGCACGGCCCGCTGCTGCCGCCTTTCGCCTGGTTCGCCCTGAAGACCGGGTTCTTCATCATGCTGTTCATCCTCCTGCGCGCCTCCATCCCGCGGCCGCGCTATGACCAGGTGATGAGCTTCAGCTGGGTCTTCTGCCTGCCTCTGACCCTGCTCAACCTACTGGTGACCGGCGCTCTGGTGCTGGCCGCCGCCGACTAGGAGAACCAGTATGTTCCGGTATATCTGGCACATCCTGCATGGCACCTTCACCCAGTTGCGCAGCCTGGCGATGATCTTTGCCCATGCCTGGCGCAAGCGCGACACCCTGCAGTATCCGGAGGAGCCTGTGTACCTGCCGCCGCGCTACCGCGGCCGCATCGTGCTGACCCGCGACCCGGACGGCGAGGAACGCTGCGTGGCCTGCAACCTCTGTGCGGTGGCCTGCCCGGTGGCCTGCATTTCCCTGCAGAAGGCCGAAAGCGCCGATGGCCGCTGGTATCCCGAATTCTTCCGCATCAACTTCTCGCGCTGCATTTTCTGCGGCCTGTGCGAAGAGGCCTGCCCGACCAATGCCATCCAGCTGACCCCGGACTTCGAGATGGCCGAGTTCAAGCGCCAGGAACTGGTGTACGAGAAGGACGATCTGCTGATCGCCGGCCCCGGCAAGTACCCGGATTACAACTTCTACCGCATCGCCGGCCTGGCCATCGCCGGCAAAGCCAAGGGAGCGGCGCAGAACGAGGCCGAGCCGGTCAACGTCAAGGGGTTGCTGCCATGATGCCAAGGAGCCGCTGATGGAGTTCGCCTTCTATTTCGCTGCCGGTATCGCGGTGCTCGCGACCCTGCGGGTGATCACCAATCGCAATCCGATGCACGCCCTGCTCTACCTGATCATCTCGCTGCTGGCGGTGGCCATGTGCTTTTTCGCCCTCGGTGCGCCTTTCGCCGGCGCCCTGGAGGTCATCGTCTACGCAGGCGCGATCATGGTGCTGTTCGTCTTCGTGGTGATGATGCTCAACCTCGGCCCGGCAGCCATCGAACAGGAGCGCCGCTGGCTGACCCCGGGAATCTGGCTGGGGCCGGCGCTGCTGACGCTGTTGCTGCTGGGCGAGCTGCTGTATGTGCTGTTCGGCACGCCCAGCGGCGCCGTGCTGGGCACCCAGATAGTAGAGGCCAAGGCCGTCGGCATCAGCCTGTTCGGCCCGTACCTGCTGGTGGTCGAACTGGCCTCCCTACTGCTACTGGCGGCACTGGTCGTCGCCTTCCACCTGGGTCGATCCGAGGCGCAGCCATGATCAGCTCGATTCCGCTGGAACACGGCCTGGGGCTGGCCGGGGTGCTGTTCTGCCTCGGCCTGGTCGGCCTGATGGTGCGGCGCAACATCCTCTTCGTGCTGATGAGCCTGGAGATCATGATGAATGCCGCCGGCCTGGCCTTTATCGTCGCCGGCAGTCGCTGGGCGCAAGCCGATGGCCAGGTGATGTTCATCCTGGTGATCACCCTGGCGGCCGCCGAGGCGTCTGTTGGCTTGGCCCTATTGCTGCAACTGTACCGGCGCTTTCACACCCTGGACATCGACGCTGCCAGTGAGATGCACGGATGAACCTTCTCTACCTGACGCTGCTGTTTCCCCTGTTGGGTTTCTGCCTGCTGGCCTTCTCCCGTGGGCGCTTCCCGGAACAGCTCACGGCGCTGATCGGCGTTGGTTCGGTGGGTCTGGCCGCCTTGTTCAGCCTGTTCGTCGGCTGGCAGTTTCTCACCGCCACACCGGCCACGGGAATCCATGTGCAGGTGTTATGGCAGTGGCTGGCGGTCGATGGCTTGACCCCGAGCGTCGCCCTGCACCTGGATGGCTTGTCGCTGACCATGCTCGGGGTGGTCACCGGCGTGGGCTTTCTGATCCACCTGTTTGCCTCCTGGTACATGCGCGGCGAAGAAGGATATTCGCGGTTCTTCGCCTACATGAACCTGTTTATCGCCAGCATGTTGCTGCTGGTGCTCGGCGACAACCTGCTGCTGCTGTATTTCGGCTGGGAAGGCGTGGGCCTGTGCAGCTACCTGCTGATCGGTTTCTACTACCGTAACCCGGCCAACGGCGGCGCGGCGCTCAAGGCCTTTATCGTCACCCGCATCGGCGATGTGCTCATGGCCCTGGGCCTGTTCGTGTTGTTCCATGCCTTCGGCACCCTGAATATCCAGGAAATACTGCTGCTGGCTCCGCAGAAATTCGCCAGTGGCGATCCGCTGTTGACCACCGCGACCCTGCTGCTGCTCGGCGGCGCGGTGGGCAAGTCGGCGCAACTGCCCTTGCAGACCTGGCTGGCCGACGCCATGGCCGGCCCGACCCCGGTCTCCGCGCTGATCCACGCGGCGACCATGGTCACCGCCGGCGTCTACCTGATCGCCCGCTGCCATGGGTTGTTCAGCCTGACGCCCCTGACTCTGGGGCTGGTCGGCCTGGTCGGCGGGGTGACCCTGCTGCTGGCCGGTTGCGCCGCCCTAGTGCAGACCGACATCAAGCGCATCCTCGCCTACTCGACCATGAGCCAGATCGGCTACATGTTCCTCGCCCTTGGCGTTGGCGCCTGGCAGGCGGCGATCTTCCACCTGATGATCCACGCCTTCTTCAAGGCCCTGCTGTTCCTCACCGCCGGCGCGGTAATCGTCGCCTGCCACCACGAGCAGAACATCTTCAGGATGGGCGGACTGCGCAAACCGCTGCCGCTGGCCTACCTGTGCTTCCTGGTCGGCGGCTCGGCACTGGCCGCCCTGCCCCTGGTCACGGCCGGCTTCTACTCCAAGGATGAAATCCTCTGGGAAGCCCTGGCCAGCGGTAACCAGCCGCTGCTGTTGGCCGGTCTACTCGGCGCCGTACTGACCTCGCTGTATACCTTCCGCCTGATCTTCATCGTCTTCCACGGCCCGCAACAGACCGAAGCCCACGCGGGCAAGGGCATCGCCTACTGGTTGCCGCTGACACTGCTGATGCTGTTGTCGACCTTCGTCGGCGCGCTGATCGAGCCGCCCCTGGCCGGGGTGCTGCCAGACAGCGTCGGGCATGCCGGTGGCGAAGCTAAACACAGCCTGGAACTGTTCTCCGGCCTGATCGCGGTGCTGGGCATCGCGGCGGCCGCGGCCCTGTTTCTCGGCCAGCGCGAGCTGGTCAGGCGCCTGGCCGCCAGTGCGCCGGGGCGCTTCTTCAGTGCCTGGTGGTTCGCCGCCTGGGGCTTCGACTGGCTCTACGACCGGCTGTTCGTCAAACCCTACCTGTGGCTCTGCCGTGTGCTGCGGCGTGATCCGTTCGACCGCAGCATCGGCCTGTTGCCACGCCTGGCGCGGGTTCTGCATCTGCTGCTCAGCCGCAGCCAGACCGGCCAGTTGCGCTGGTATGCGCTAAGCATGGCCGGTGGCACGGTGCTGCTGCTCGGCCTGTTGAAGGTGCTCTGATCATGCAACCAAGGAGCGTGACCACGTGATTCTGCCCTGGCTGGTCCTGATTCCCTTTATCGGCGGCCTGCTCTGCTGGCTGGCCGAGCGTCACAGCAGCACCCTGCCACGCTGGCTGGCGCTGCTGACCATGGGCCTGGTACTGCTGATCAGCCTGTGGCTGTGGCAGCAGGGCGACTTCCAACTGGCACCCGGCGGCGGCCGCGATCCGACCTGGGAGCTGGAATTCAAACACGTGTGGATCGAGCGCTTCGGCATCAACCTGCACCTGGCGCTCGATGGCCTGTCGCTGCTGATGATCCTGCTCACCGGCCTGCTCGGGGTACTGTCGGTACTCTGTTCCTGGCAGGAAATCCAGCAGCGCGTCGGGTTCTTCCACCTCAACCTGATGTGGATTCTCGGCGGCGTGATAGGCGTGTTCCTGGCCCTGGATTTGTTCCTGTTCTTCTTCTTCTGGGAAATGATGCTGGTCCCCATGTACTTCCTCATCGCCCTGTGGGGCCATAGTGCGGCGGACGGCAAGACCTCGCGGATCAACGCGGCGACCAAGTTCTTCATCTATACCCAGGCCAGTGGCCTGATCATGCTGGTGGCGATTCTCGGGCTGGTATTCGCCAACTTCCACAGCAGCGGCGTGCTGACCTTCGACTACGCCCTGCTGTTGCAGGCCAAGCTCGACCCGGCAGTCGAGTACACCCTGATGCTCGGCTTCTTCATTGCCTTCGCGGTGAAGCTGCCGGTGGTGCCGCTGCATTCCTGGCTGCCCGATGCCCACGCCCAGGCGCCGACCGCCGGCTCGGTCGATCTGGCCGGGATCCTGCTGAAAACCGCGGCCTACGGCCTGTTGCGCTTCGGCATACCGCTGTTCCCCAATGCCTCGGCCGAATTCGCCCCGATCGCCATGGGCCTCGGGGTGCTGGGCATCATCTATGGCGCGCTACTGGCCTTCGCCCAGACCGACATCAAACGGCTGATCGCCTACACCAGCGTGTCGCACATGGGCTTCGTGCTGATCGGAATCTATTCCGGCACGCAGCTGGCGCTGCAAGGCGTGGTGATCCAGATGCTCGCCCATGGCCTCTCCGCCGCCGCGCTGTTCATCCTCTGCGGCCAGCTCTACGAGCGCCTGCACACCCGCGACCTGCGCCTGATGGGCGGCCTGTGGGGTCGGCTGAATTATCTGCCGGGGGTCATGCTGTTCTTCGCCGCCGCCTCGCTGGGCTTGCCCGGCACCGGTAATTTCGTCGGCGAATTCCTGATCCTGCTCGGCACCTTCAAGGTCGCCCCGCTGGTCACCGTGATCGCCACCGGCGGCCTGGTGCTGGCCTCGGTGTACTCGTTGATCATGATCCAGCGCGCGTTCTACGGCCCGGCCAAGGCCGAGGGCGCACTGCGGGGACTGGGTGGCCGCGAGCTGGCGATGATGCTCGGCCTGATTGGCCTGTTGCTGCTGCTCGGGGTCTATCCGCAGCCGGTGCTGGACACCTCGGCGGCGAGCATGCACGGCGTCCAGCAATGGCTGGCCATAGCCTTCTCTCAACTGCTTTCGGCCCGGTAGCGCTCATGGACCTGACCCTGCATCACTTCATCGCCCTGCTGCCACTGCTGGTGACCAGTGCCACCGCCGTGCTGGTGATGCTCGGCATCGCCTGGCGGCGCAGCCATACCCAGAGTTTCGTCCTCTCGGTGATCGGCCTCAACCTGGCCTTGCTGTCCCTGCTCCCCGCGCTGCAGGTCGCCCCGCTGCAAGTCACCACGCTGCTGGTGGTCGATCGCTTCGCCTGCTTCTATATGGCCCTGATACTGGTCGCCACCCTCGCCTGCCTCACCCTGGCCCACGCCTACCTCGGCGAGAAGCAGGGCAAGGGCTATCCGGGCAACCGCGAAGAACTCTACCTGTTGATGCTGCTGGCCGCCGCAGGTGGCTTGGTGCTGGTCAGCGCGCAGCACCTGGCCAGCTTGTTCATTGGCCTGGAGCTGCTCTCGCTGCCGACTTACGGACTGGTGGCCTATGCCTTCTTCAACAAGCGCTCGCTCGAGGCCGGCCTCAAGTACATGGTGCTCTCGGCGGCCGGCTCGGCGTTCCTGCTGTTCGGCATGGCTCTGCTGTATGCCGACGCCGGCAGCCTGAGCTTTGCCGCAATCGGCACCATCCTGGCACCAGCCGCGCAGCCCGGCCCGCTGGTGCAGCTGGGCATGGCCCTGATGCTGGTCGCCCTGGCGTTCAAGCTGTCGTTGGTGCCCTTTCATCTGTGGACACCGGATGTCTATGAAGGCGCGCCGGCACCGGTTGCGGCCTTTCTCGCCACGGCCAGCAAGGTCGCAGTGTTCGCCGTGCTGCTGCGCCTGTTCCAGCTGTCGCCTGCGGCCGCGAGCCCGGCGCTGCAGGGGCTCCTGACAGTAATCGCAGTCGCCTCGATCCTCTTCGGCAACCTGCTGGCCCTGCTGCAAAGCAACCTCAAGCGCCTGCTCGGCTATTCTTCGATTGCCCACTTCGGCTATCTGCTGGTCGCCCTGATTGCCAGCGAGGGCCTGGCGGTCGAAGCGGTGGGCGTGTACCTGGTTACCTACCTGCTGACCATACTCGGCGCCTTCGGCGTGGTCACCCTGATGTCCACGCCCTACAGCGGCCGCGACTGCGATGCGCTCTACGAATACCGCGGGCTGTTCTGGCGCCGCCCCTACCTGACTGCCGTGCTCACCGTGATGATGCTGTCGCTGGCGGGCATTCCGCTGACCGCGGGCTTCATCGGCAAGTTCTACATCATCACCGTCGGCGTGCAGGCCGAGCTCTGGTGGCTGCTCGGCGCACTGGTAATCGGTAGCGCGATCGGGGTGTTCTATTACCTGCGGGTGATGGTCACCCTGTTCATGGTCGAACCCAATCTGCGCCGCCACGATGCGCCGTTCAACTGGGGTCAGCGGGCGGGCGGGATCATGCTGCTGCTGGTCGCCCTGCTGGCGTTCGTGCTCGGCGTCTACCCGCAACCGTTGCTGGATTTGGTGCTAAATGCGGGGCTCGTCCAGTAAACGCGAACGACCCTGAATTGTTGTTTCGGCAAACGGCAAGCCTGAGCAGCATGAATAGGCTTAGAGCACCATCGCCGCGACCCAGCCGAACACCAGCAGTGGCAGGTTGTAGTGCAGAAAGGTCGGCACCACGCTGTCCCAGATATGATTGTGCTGGCCATCGACATTCAGCCCCGAGGTTGGCCCCAGGGTCGAGTCCGAGGCCGGCGAACCGGCATCACCCAGGGCGCCGGCAGTGCCGACGATGCTGACGATGGCCAGCGGACTGAAACCCAGCTGTACGCCCAGCGGGACGAAGATCGCCGCGATGATCGGCACCGTGGAGAACGACGAGCCAATGCCCATGGTTACCAGCAGGCCGACCAGCAGCATCAGCAGCGCGCCAATGGCCTTGTCCTGCCCAACCAGCTCGGCAGCACCATCGACCAGGGCTTTCACCTCGCCGGTGGCCTGCATCACTTCGGCGAAACCGGCGGCGGCAATCATGATGAAGCCGATCATCGCCATCATCTTCATGCCCTCGGTGAACAGGCCATCGGCCTCTTTCCAGCGCACCACGCCGGACACCGAGAAGATCACGAAGCCGACCAGGGCGCCGATGATCATCGAGTCCAGCCACAACTGCACGACGAAGGCCGCAGCAATCGCCACAGCGGCCACCAGCAGGCTCAACCGGTTGTAGGCCACATCGATGCGCTCGGCCTGCTCGATCTTCGCCAGGTCATAGACGCGCTTCTTGCGGTAGCTGAACAACACCGCCACCAGCAGACCGAACAGCATGCCCAGCGCCGGAATCGCCATGGCCTCGGTGATGCTGATACCGCTCACATCCACACCGGCCTTGGCCACATTGGCCAAGAGGATTTCATTGAGGAAGATGCCGCCAAAGCCGACCGGCAGGAACATGTAAGGCGTAATCAAGCCGAAGGTCAGCACGCAGGCGATCATCCGGCGATCCAGTTGCAGCTTGCTCAACACATAGAGCAACGGTGGCACCAATAGTGGAATGAAGGCGATGTGGATCGGCAGCAGGTTCTGCGAGGCAATCGCCACTGCCAGCAGCAAGGCGATCAACAGCCACTTGAGCAACCCGGCACCCTGCGCATCCTGCTGGCCGACCAGCGCCAGAGCCTTGTCGGCCAGCGCGTGCGCCAGGCCGGACTTGGCGATGGCCACGGCAAAGGCACCGAGCAAGGCATAGGACAGCGCCACCGTGGCACCGCCGCCAAGGCCCCGATTGAAAGCTGCCAGCGAGCCTTCCACGCCCAAGCCACCGAGCACTCCACCGGCCAGTGCGCCGACGATCAGCGCGACCACCACGTGCACGCGGCACAGGCTGAGGATCAGCATGATGCCGACCGCTGCGATTACTGCATTCATTAGAGCTCCCAAGAAGCGTTGCTGGAGAAATCGAGTAGCGGGCGCATAGAGGCGCGGCCCAGGGCCGCGAAATTTGCGGATCGCGGCATGGGCCGCTGCTACGGGGTTGCGAACCGGTGCCAGGTTGGCGGCGAGCCGCCGCAGGGCCCGACAAAAAGTCGCGTACTCTGCCGCAAGCACCCTGGACTGTCAAAAATACTCCGTGCGGAATATTGATCATGCCGTGCATAATCCCGCCACTTCACTATGCCTCCAGCCCCCCACAAGCCAGAGTCAGCTCGTCAGGATGCCGTCTGTGCGATCAAGAAAACCGCACCCGCGCCGATAGACGCTCTGTAGAACAACAACGTAAGGAGCACTGCATGCCGTTCAGCCGTCTTTCGATCCAGTGGAAAATCACCCTGCTTGCCGGCCTGTGCCTGCTGGCGATCGTGACGTTGCTGGTCGGCGCCTCGCTCTATCAGTCCACCCGCAGCGCCGAACTGGTGCGCACTGCCAGCAGCAGCATGCTGGCCGACAGCGCCAAGCTGCGCTTGCAGGCACGCGGCGAGCTACAGGCGATCCGCATCCAGCGCTACTTCATGGATACCTACCAGTACGGCAAGGGTTTTTCCCGGCAAATCCTGTTTCTTCGCGACCAGGCCGAAAAACGCTTCCTGGATGCTTTCGACCTGCGTGAAGACCTGACCCGGCAAGTGCGCAGCAGCCTGGAAGCCAATCCGTCGTTGCTCGGCTTGTACCTGGTGTTCGAACCGAACGGACTGGATGGCAAGGACGAACTGTTCGCCGATCAAGCCGAACTGGGCAGCAACGATCAAGGCCGCTTCTCGCTCTACTGGTCGCAAGCCAAACCAGGCCAACTGGAGTCAGAATCGATCAGCGAGCAGATGCTCAGCGACACCAAGACCGGTCCTAGCGGCGACCCCTACAACGCCTGGTACACCTGCCCCCGTGACAGTGGCAAGACCTGCGTGCTCGAGCCCTACTTCGACGATGTCGGCGGCCAGCAGGTGCTGATGACCAGCATCGCCTTCCCGCTCGAACTGGAGGGCAAGGTGATTGGCGTGGTCGGTCTCGATATCAGCCTGGACAGCCTGCAACAGCTAAGCATGCAAGCCAATCGCGAACTCTATGGCGGTGCCGGTCACGTCAGCATTTTCAGCCCGGCGGCATTACTGGCCGGCCACAGCCGTGATGCCAGCCTGCTCAGCAAGTCAGTCGATAAGGCTTACGGCGAGCACGCCAGCGAGATACTGCCGTTGATCAATAGCGGCACTGCCGCCCGACTGCAGCACGGCGACATGCTCCGGATGCTGCAGCCGTTCAAGCCAATTCCCGAGGCCAAGCCCTGGAGCGTATTGCTCGAAGTCCCCGAACAGGAACTGCTCGCCCCGGCCCTGCAACTGGAGCAGCAACTGGAACAGCGTCGCACCGGCGACAGCGCAGTGGCCCTGACGATCGGTCTAGTGGCGATGCTGCTCGGCCTGCTGCTGATGTGGCTGACCGCCCGCGGAGTGACCAAGCCGATCCTCGGGGTCGCCGCCATGCTCAAGGACATCGCCAGTGGCGAAGGCGACCTGACCCGCCGCCTGGAGTACCCCAAACAGGACGAACTGGGCGAGTTGGCCGGTTGGTTTAACCGTTTCCTCGACAAGCTCCAGCCGATCATTGCCGAGGTCAAGCGCAGCGTACAGGATGCTCGCAGCACTGCCGACCAGTCCTCTGCCATCGCCAGTCAGACCAGCGCCGGCATGCAGCAGCAGTTCCGCGAGGTCGACCAGGTCGCTACCGCCTTCCAGGAAATGAGCGCCACCGCCCAGGATGTAGCGCACAACGCCGCGCAGGCCGCCGACGCGGCCCGCAGCGCCGACCAGGCCAGCCGTGAAGGCCTCGGGGTGATCGGCAAGACCACCTCGACCATCGAGTTGTTGGCCAACGAAATGAACGTCGCCATGCAGGAAGTCGAAGGACTGGCCAATAGCAGCAAGCAGATTGGTTCGGTACTCGAAGTGATTCGCTCGATTGCCGAGCAGACCAACCTGCTAGCACTCAACGCAGCCATCGAAGCAGCCCGCGCCGGAGAAGCCGGGCGCGGCTTCGCGGTGGTCGCCGATGAAGTGCGTAACCTGGCCAAACGCACTCAGGACTCGGTCGAGGAAATCCGCCAGGTGATCGAAGGCCTGCAAAAAGGTACCCGCGAGGTGGTCAGTACCATGCATAGCAGCCACCGCCAGGCCCAGGGCAGTGTCGAGCAGGTCGAGCAGGCGGTTGCCGTGTTGCAGCGGATCAGCCAGGCGGTGAGCGTGATCACCGACATGAACCTGCAAATCGCCAGCGCTGCCGAGGAGCAGAGTTCGGTGGCCGAGGAAATTAACCGCAACGTCGCCGCCATCCGTGATGTCACCGAATCCATTTCCGGGCAGGCCAATGAGTCGGCGAATATCAGCCAGAACCTGAACAAGCTGGCCAACCACCAGCAGAGCCTGATGGATCAGTTCCGCGCCTGATGCCTTGCCGATCGCGGCCGCGGCGCAGCCCTCTGCCGCAGAGCAAGGCGCGGGCAACGTGCTCTCCTTGCGCGACGAGTACCCGGCACCTTGACCTGCGCCTGCAGCTGGCGCAGCCATCGGCTTCGCTCAGCGCAGTTGCAGGTACGCCACGCGCGCCATGGACTACTCAGCAGCCCCCCACAGCACTGCACTTTGCTTGATCAGTCGGAGCGTGCTGGCCGCGAGCAAGGAGATCAGGCGATAGCCGAGAGCGCCTGCCCGGCACTCGTCAGCATCTGCTCAAGCGGCATCCGCTCGGCGGCTTCCCGCACCACGTTGCGGATCAGCTCATGGTCGACATCCGGCTGTAGATCCGCTGGACTCCCGGCTCTACCAGTTGGCCGCGCCACAAGCGTGGCAGCCTCGGTTGCCAGAGCAAACTCTCCACCGCAGTTGCGGCAGTAGATGTGTTCGCCCGCCTGCTGAGTGCGTTTGATCACCAGAATAGGGCCGCACATGGGGCATTCCTGCAACGGGATGCCATCATCCGAGTGGCCCATCACATGGTCGAGCATGCCGCACTCGCCCAGCTCGACAAACACGCGACTCAATTCGACATCGAACTGACCACCGCTCTGGCTCTGGATAATGGCCAAGGCCTGCTCGCGACTCATGCCGACACGGTAAGGACGGCTGCTGGTCATGGCGTCGAACGCATCGCAGATACCGACGATACGTGCATCCAGAAGAATGTCCTCGCCCCGCAAGCCACGTGGATAGCCCTTGCCATCGGGGCGCTCGTGATGGCTGTAGATCGCTTCCTTGATCAGATCGGCCAACGGATGGCCGGCCAGCATGCGCCAACCCATCTCCGGATGGGTGCGCACGACGGCGAACTCGTCGTCAGTCAAGGCGCTGGACTTGCGTAGCACGGCGTCGGGTATGCCGATCTTGCCCAAGTCATGCAGAAAGCCGCCCAAGCTGGATCGAGCCACATCGGCTGAGGGCAATCCAGCCGCTTCCCCAAGCAGCCTGGCATAACGCGACACCCGCCACAGATGGCCACCGGTATAAGGATCTCTGGCTTCGACGAACCACGCCATCATCAACAGGCTACTGACCAGTGCTTTCGACGGGTCGTCAGCGTGATCCGTCTTCTGCGCCCTGCTCCACCAACCAGGAAAAAATACCCGCATCGGTCAGTCCTCCAGTGCCAGGAGCAAAAACCTACGCCTTGCGAGCGAGTGGAACCGTTCTGCTACGGTTCTACGTGTCAGCGTTTGGGTGGCACGTCCCTGTGCCGAGGGGTGGGCAATGCCGGCGTTGTTGGCATAGCCCCCCTGTTTCAGTCGGCAAAGCACATGCCCTCAATGGGGGCCGAAGAGCGCTCTGTCCCATTCAATAAGCGACTTGTAGCGAGGTTCTTGCGACTGCATCATCGGCTCCTGTTGCTCGCGCGCACTACCCGCGGCGGTGGGCTGCTCTTTGATCCGCTGAACAAAGCGCTCGCCGTCGTACGATTCAGCAGGCTGGCTAGTCAGTCCCTCCATGTGCTGTTGATGGCGCAGAAGCCGTGCACTACCGCCCTCTGCCAGGATCACCTGCGGCGCCTGCTTGAACCACACACCGACTGTTTCCCCGGCCTGAGCCGAAGTCACGCTGGCACCTATCAGCAAAGCTGTCAGTGCCGTCGTCCCAACTATGAATTTCATGGCGTTATCCTCCCAAGATGCGTTACTCATTATTAAGAGTATTGAGCAGGCGCTTTGTTACAAGGCAGTCCGTCGGGCGCGCTCATGTCTCCGACGAACGTGCCTTGCCCGGGGCCAGGATCTGGCTATATGGTAATCAGGCCTGTATGCCTCATCCGGCAGGCAGATGATTGCCACTTGTTTAGTCGCCCATTAAAGGAGCGCCGCTTGCGCCGAGTGCATTGCCTTTTATTGATGTTATTCGATCACCGGCGGCAGATTTTCGCCGGCCTCCTGCTCGGCGGCGGGCTGATCATGGGAACCGCCAAGGCGACGCCGCAGGCGGCAAAAGAGCACCGAAATGAACAGGCGGCGCAGCGGGTCCAGGACTGGCAGTCACTGATCGCCCAGTCGATGCACCTGAGCGATGCCGAGAAGCTCAAGGCAGTCAACGCGTTCTTCAACCAGCAGGTTCGTTTCGGCGAAGACCAGGAGCTGTGGGGACAAATCGACTACTGGGCCTCGCCGCTGGAAACCCTCGAACTGGGTGCCGGCGACTGTGAAGACTTCGCCATCGCCAAGTACTACACCCTGCGCCTGCTCGGAATCTCCGAACACAGCCTGCGCCTCGTCTACACGACCCTGGCCTCTACCAAGCAGGCTCATATGGTTCTGGGCTTCTGGCCCGGTAGTGGCACGACGCCCCTGGTACTGGACAATCTGAACCTGGAGATCCTGCCCATCGCCCAGCGCCTCGACCTGCAAATGCAGTTCGCCTTTGGTCCCGCTCACCTGTACCGATTCGAGCAGAGTAGCTTGCAGGTCGCCGGCGACATCGAGTTGCTGCCTCACTGGCAGGTGCTGATGGCCAGGATGAAGCGCGAAGGCACTGGCGAGGTCAGTCTTTAGCGACGAACAACTCGTTGAAAATCCAGATGAGGGCGCGGCGATGAGGCGCAATGCGAGTCGTTTCAACGACCGGCATCTAACCCTCGCGCATGCGCGTTGCTGGCACACTTCGAGCGGCTAATTGAATGTAGCGGGCGCATTCTTCTTCCCGATTAGACTGCCTGGATCTTGCCAGCGGACTGCCGGATCAGGGCAGTGGCAGTGGACTTCTCGAACGACTGGTCGGTGCCAGCATCACGCCGTTTCAATGCCTTATCCTGGCCCGGGTCATGCGCGCGAGCAATACCGGCAGCGACGCCCGGGCCAGCAGCGACGATCAGTACGCTCAAGGCTTGCAGGGTGAGTCTGCGGGCAAGGCCTTGGCTTGGAGTGACTGCACCGGATTGAGCTCACGCCCAATTCAGCCAGTAATGCGACAACCCATACCGACATCATTCAGCGGATCAAGTGACTTGGCCTGTCCGCCGGCGGCTCTATACTCGCGGCCTTACTGGATGGAGGCGAGCATGAGTGCGATTCAGATCAAGTACCCTGCCCTGACGATCAAGGCTGGCTCGCGGGCCCTGGTGCGGATTCGCGAGCGCGGTTTGCAACCCGCCGACGTGGGCATTCTGCCTGGGGCGGCTGGCGGCCCCAAAGCCCTCGGTATCCAGGGCCTGGACTTGGCCTTGTTCGGCGACTGGTTGCCGCGCGCGCCACGTGAGCGTTCGCTGATCGGCGCCTCGATCGGTTCCTGGCGTTTCGCCAGTGCCTGCCTGCCGGATGCAGTCGCCGGTATACGCCGCCTCGGCGAACTCTATAGCGAGCAGCGCTTTGCCAAGGGTGTGAGCATGGCCGAGGTCTCGCGCAGCTGTCGGCGGATGCTTGAGGACCTGCTGACCGGCCAGGACGCCAAGGTGCTGACTAACCCGCACTATCGCCTGAATATCCTCGTAGTGAAAAGCCACGGCCTGCTCCAACATGACCACCGTGGCTCGCTGGGACTGGGTTTGTCCTCGGTGATCGGCAACAACCTGCTCGGGCGATCGCGCCTGGCCCGGCACTTCGAGCGCTTGATTCTGCACGATGCCCGCCTGGCTCCACCGCTGGCTGAGCTGCATGATTTCCCTTCGCGCTACCTGGCGCTGGATAGCGCCAACCTGCGCCATGCCCTGCTCGCCTCTGGATCGATCCCGATGATCATGCAAGGGGTGCGCGACATCCCCGGCGCAGGTCCTGGCACCTACCGCGATGGTGGCCTGCTCGATTACCACCTCGACCTGCCCTACAGCGGCGACGACATCGTGCTCTACCCGCACTTCACCGACAGGGTCATTCCCGGCTGGTTCGACAAGGGTATGCCCTGGCGTCGGGGCGATGCCGGACGGATGCAGAATGTGCTGCTGCTGGCACCCTCGCGTGACTATCTGGCCCGCCTACCCCACGGCAAACTGCCGGATCGCAAGGACTTCAGCCGTTATCTGGGCGATGACGTCAGCCGCGAGCGCTATTGGCACAAGGCCATGGACGAGAGCCAGCGCCTGGGTGACGAGTTCCTCGAACTGGCGGACAGCGGCCGCTTGGCCGAGCGTATGCTGGCACTTTGACCCCTGGGTGCTGGCGCACTCGCTGGGCGGGCATATCTTTTCCAACTTCGTCTGGGATCAGCAGAGCATCAACATGACCCCGAGCTGCCCGCACGATCCATTTCTCGCCCTGGAAACCCTCGCCGGCCTGGTCACCTTCGGCTGCAACATCCCGCTATTCACCTTCGCCTACGACACGGTGGTGCCGATCCGTTTCCCCGGCCATTGCCTGCGCCAGTCGGTGCGTGAACAGGCCCGCTGGCTCAACCTCTATGCGCCCGCCGACGTCCTTGGCTATCCCCTGCGCCCCGTACCTGCCTACGCCACGGTGGTCGCCGAAGACCGCGCCATGCCGGTCGGCCCCTGGTACAAGCGCCACACACCGCTATGCCATCTGGCCTATTGGGACGACCGCCGCTTCCAGAAATACGTCGCGCATTATCTGCAGCATATGTTGACGGCCTGCAGGCTCGAGCCGGATCGGGGCTAGGCGGACACAGCAGAAATCGTCGGCGGTACCTGGCGTTTGCGACACGCACGTATTTTTCCTCGCCAAATTGGCACATTTTTCGAACATTGATGTGACTTGACGGTCAACTCATATCATCAACACCTATGACTGGCCAGTAGGCGATCCACGCCGCAGGCCTCTAAGATTTTTGGGATTACCTCGGAGAAACCGACCCCATGAACGCCCCGCTGCGTTTCAACGAAGCACTGCTGATAGCCGATCGCGCCTTTCAACCCTTCCAGTGTGTCGCCTGGGCTCCGCAAGATGGCACTGGCGAGCTGAGCCTGACGGTCATCGACCGTACCAGCACTCGCCTACTGGGCCGTACCCAACTGTCGAGCAGCATCTACAGTGACCCGGTACAGCTGGCCAATGTCCTGATCAAGTCGCGCGCTGAATTGAGCCAGCAGGGTTATGACCTGGCTCCCTGGAGCATGCCGGAGTAACCCTCGAGGTCGTGAAACTTTCGAGCGCCCTCTCCACGCGGCGTTGCCCTGCAGCGATCGTTTGGTGGCGGGCGCCGGAAACGGCAGTTTTCACAAGGTCTCAGGCCTCTGCGAATGCAAACCAGCGCCCGACACCAGGGTCGCGCTGCCCCCCTTGACCTGCCCTGATCTGGAGCGAGTCGAACTGGCAATATCTGTGGGCCCATTGTCCTTGTTGCCACCCTTTCGCTGAGCGCAGACTGCATCCATCGCTCATCGAGAACGCCCCATGGATGCGCTGAAAACCATTGCCTGCCTGCTTTACCCGAATGTGATGAGCCTGGATGTGACCGGCCCATTGCAGGTTTTTGCCTCGGCCAATGTCGAGCGCCAACGCCAGGGTCTGCCAGCGTTCTACCGTCTTGTCGTGCTCGGCCAACAGGCCGGCGCCATCGCCACCTCGGCCGGGTTCCAACTGGTGGCCGAACAATCCTGGCGCGAGATCGACGCCGCACAGATCGATACCCTGCTGATTCCTGGCGGCCCGGGCGAACAGGCCCAATGCCAGAACCAGGCACTGCTGACCTGGCTGCGTGGCGCCGAACCCCAGGTACGCCGCCTGGGCTCGGTCTGTTCCGGCGCGCTCATACTGGCCGCCGCCGGCCTGCTCGATGGTCGCCGCGCGACTACCCATTGGGCCGATGCGGAAACCCTGCGTCAGGGTCATCCAGAAGTCGAGGTGCTAGCGGACTGCCTGCACACCTATGATCCGCAGGATCTGCACGGCAATGGCCATGTGTTTACCTCGGCGGGAGTCACCGCGGGTATCGATCTGGCCCTGGCGCTGGTCGAGGCGGACCTCGGTCGTTCCATGGCGCTGGCCGTGGCGCGACGCCTGGTGATGTTCCTGCGCAGGCCGGGCGGGCAAGCCCAATTCAGCACCCTGCTCACTCCTGAGCCCAGCCGCGTGCCGCGTCTGGCTGCGTTGCTCGAGTGGATTCCCGCGCACCTGAGTGACAACCTGTCGCTCGAGGTGCTGGCCGACCAGGCGCACATGACGCCGCGCACGCTATCGCGGGTATTCGTTCAGGAACTGGGCATGGGGCCGGGGCGCTATGTCGAACGTATTCGTCTGCAAGCTGCATGCAATCTACTGCAAGACGCTCAGGCGTCGATCAGTACGGTGGCGCGCCTGACCGGCTTCGTTCACCCGGAAAACCTGCGCCGCACCTTTCACAAACATTTATCCGTCAGCCCGCAGGAATACGCCCAGCGCTTTGCCTGAAGCCTGATCATTCAAGCAGGAGTTAACCATGCTGCAACTACGGCCCAACTGCGAATGCTGCGACCGCGACCTGCCTGGCGACTCGCCAGAGGCGCTGATCTGTTCGTTCGAGTGCACCTTTTGCAGTGACTGCGCGAATCAACGCCTGCGCGGCAGCTGCCCGAACTGCGGCGGCGAACTGCTGCCCAGGCCACGGCGTGCGGTGGACAAACTGGAACGCTATCCCGCGTCCCGCGAACGCTTTCACGTCCCCGACGGTTGCCCGCACACAGCGGAGTCCTGAGGGGAGCGTCACTGCTTGATCTACTGGGCACACTGATCTTGTCTTGCCATGATTGACCTCCTCGCAGTTTATCGCTTAAGGAGGTGTCCTCTGAGTCTGGGCAAGATCAGCCTGGTCCTGCTACAGCTGTTGGCGGTGGCCTTGCTGATGCCATTGCCGATACGCGGCAAGACGGTTGTCTGCCGCTCTTGACGGCTCCCTGGCAGGCGGCGACAGGCACGGTTTCAGACGCGGTAGTAGTTGACCTGGTTGCGCCCGCCCTCCTTGGAGGCATACAGAGCTTGGTCGGCTCGTTCGATCAGCTGCTGATACTCCTGAGTGGGGTGGTTAAGGTCAGCCACCCCCAGGCTGATGGTGAACGGGATACCTTGCCCCTCATAAGTGACCAGCAGGGATTCGATGCGCTGCCGCAGGCGCTCGGCAAACAGCATGGCTCCAGCACTGTCGACATCCGGCAGCAACACCACGAATTCCTCGCCGCCATAGCGCCCTGCATAATCGGTATCGCGCACCTGCTCGCGCATCACCTCGGCGACAGCCTGAATCACCTTGTCCCCAGCCGGATGACCATAGGTGTCATTGACCGTCTTGAAGTGATCTATATCGAACATCACCAGTGCGGCCATGCTCTGATAACGCCGGTGCCGGGCGAATTCGTGCTGCAGGCATTCTTCCCAGTAGCCACGGTTATTCAGGCCGGTCAGGCGATCGGTACGCGAGAGTTGTTGCAACTGCAGGTTTGCCGCCTGCAATTGCCGCTTGTTTATCGCCACGCTGGTCACGTCATAAATGATCAGGCAAATATGCTCGATACTGGTATTGGTGGCCTGCAGCGGCAGAATGGTGGTGTTCTGAAACATGTACTCTTCCTGCCCGGTGATCGGCTGGTAGTTCTTGAACTTCACCAGGTAGGGGCGCTGCTCCCAGATGGTGAAAGCCGGCGTGCCCAGCGCCACCACCCCTTCGACCTTGTGGCGGAACCAGTTTTCCTCGATTTCCGGAAACAGGCTGAACAAGGATTGCAGATGCACCTCATGGGGCTGCAGGCCCGAGCGGTTCTCCATGAAGGTATTCCAGACGTGTACGCGGTATTCGCGATCCAGCACCACGACACCGACATCGATGCTCTGCACCACGGCCAACAGCCAGTGAAACTCGTTGAACTCCAGATTCTCGTTCATGGTCAGTTCATCAGGTAAGCAAGCTTGTTGGAAAGCAACGCCACCGAGTCTTCAGTAAACAGCAGCAGTAAGTCGAAATGAATATGGTGGCCTTCGATGCTGTAGCTGATCTCCACGGCCAGGGTGGTCTTCCAGCGTGGTCGGTTGAGCTTGATCAATTCCTCGATCGAGGCATGCTCGCCCAATACGGTGGGGTGGCTGAGGGAAAACTGCGCATCGATCTGCCCGGCAATACCGTTCAGGCAGGCGCCGATCAGCACAGTGGAAAGATCCAGGAGCATTTCCATTTCGGAATACTCGGACGAGAACCCGCTCATCAGGCGGGCCATCTCGCCCAATTCCGAGTCATGGAAAATCAGCAGCGCCTCGCCCGCGATGCCACTGCCGATAAACCCCTGGCACACGGCGGTCAACCCGTCACCCCGCTGGGCATCCGCCAGGGCCATGTGCAGCTCGCCTACTTCGAACAGATTGACATTCGGCACCGGCAATTGCACAAACACGTTCAGCAGTTTGGCTAGCAAGGCGGCAGCGCGGCCCATGGCCACGTTGACCACCTCACGAAAGGCATCGATAAAATTGATGGCGGAGTCATCACCGATCACAGGCACGGCCAGCCCACCGCCGCTGCCGCCAAGTAACTCCAGGCGCTCCAAGGTTTGTTTGAGCAGATCGGGATCAGCCGGCTTTTGCACGAAGGCCAGCGCCCCGAGCGCCATGACCCGCTGCATCGCCTGCTCCTGAACATCGCCAGACACCACAATGACCTTGCATGACAGGCCTTCGGCCTGCAGGGCAGCGAGCACCTGATAGCCGTCCATCTCGGGCATCGTCAGGTCGAGCAGCATCACATCGATCGGCCCTTGACGCAGAATGGCCATGGCCTCCATACCGTTGGCCGCCTGCGTTATGGCGACAGGCCACCCGGCAGGCAGCGCACGCAGCAATTGCTTGCGCGCCATACTGGAGTCGTCACAGATAAGCAGAGAGCTGACAGTCATGCGCATCACTTTCTATAGTTGTCCGCCGACCGGCAACGCGGCGGATCTGTTGTAGCCGGTATCCACACGCCATGCATTGCATCTTTACGGTAGCCGTTAGTTTTACGGTAAAACGCCATGCCACGGCGGAAAAATAGCAAAAAAAAGGTGGCCACTGGCCACCCTTGCAGAGCCGACTGGAGAACCCGCCTCAGTAGTAGGCGTTTTCCTTGTTGCTGTGGTCGGTCACGTCGCGCACACCTTTAAGTTCCGGGATGCGTTCAAGCAGGGTCTTCTCGATGCCTTCCTTGAGGGTCAGGTCGACCTGCCCGCAGCCCTGACAGCCACCGCCAAACTTCAATACCGCGATGCCGTCGTCGACCACATCGATCAGACTCACTTCGCCGCCATGGCTGGCCAGCCCCGGATTGATCTCGGTCTGCAGGTAATAACTGATGCGCTCGTTGATCGGACTGTCTTCGTTGACCATTGGCACCTTGGCATTTGGCGCCTTGATCGTCAGCTGGCCCCCCATGCGGTCGGTCGCGTAATCGACCACGGCATCTTCCAGAAAAGGTTCGCTGACCGCATCGATCCAGGCCGTAAAGCTGGCCAGGGCTATCGCCGTATCATCCGGCTTTTCCTCGCCCGGCTTGCAATAAGCGATGCAGGTTTCGGCGTACTGGCTGCCCGGCTGGGTGATGAAGACACGGATGCCGATACCAGTGGTGTTCTGCTTGCTCAGCAGATCAGCCAGATAGTCGTGGGCAGCGTCGGTAATGATAATGGTGCTCATGGCAACTCCTCGCAAACATGCCCGCAGTGTACGCCAACCTCCGGGCTGCAATAAAGCCCGAGTGTTTCTCTCGGAATAGCTTTGCTGTAACGCCAACCACCCCCATGAGTCCAACACCCATTGGATACGCAGAGGTGACCGCTGATGAATCTACTGTTCCCCGCCCTCTGGGTCGCCCTCTGCATACTCTGCACCCCGGCGCATGCGGATCCCCGCCTACGCATGACCAGTAGCGAAACAGCGACACCGGTGCTGGAATTGTTTACCTCGCAAGGTTGCAGTTCGTGCCCACCGGCAGAACGCTGGTTATCTGCTCTGACCGAGCATGCAGCGCTTTGGCACGCAGTCATCCCCCTGGCCTTCCACGTCGACTACTGGGACCGGCTTGGCTGGGTGGATCCATTCGCCAACCCAGGCTATAGCGCCCGGCAACGGGCATATGCGCGCTATGCGGGCAGCCAGGGGGTATATACCCCGGAATTCATCCTGGCCGGCCACGAGTGGCGTGGCTGGTTCCGGCGTCAGCCGCTGCCACTGGCGCAGACACCGTCGCCGCCAGTTGGCAGGCTAGTGCTTGAGCTTGACGGCGACAGTCTGCAACTGACGTTCAATCCAGCCCATTCGGCGCCAGCCCGACTGACAGCTCATGTTGCACGCCTGGGCTTCGGCCTGAGCACCGCAGTCGTGCGCGGCGAAAATGCCGGGCGCACGCTAACCCATGACTTCGTGGTCTTGACGCTGCAGCAGCTTGAAGCCAGTGCAACAAACCACTGGCAGACCCGTCTGGCCGCCGACTCGCGTGGCGAGCGGCAGGCATTGGTCGCCTGGCTCAGCGCGCCAGGCCAACCAGCGCCCTATCAGGCAGTCGCTGGTTGGCTGGTAACTGCCGGTACAGATGGCCAATAGCTGGGCTGCACCGCGCATCGACAACAGAGCATTTCGGATGGCGGTGCGATCAATTCGGTATATGGCCGCGTGCGGCTCAATCATCTGCAATACTCCAAGCACAGTCGATGCGTCTGCAATAGCAGGCGCGATAGCCTGAAAAAGGAGCCTCCCTCTATGTATAAGCAAATGATGATCCCCGTCGACCTTGCCTATATCGACCGCCTCGAGAAAGCGCTGAGAACCGGCGCAGACCTGGCCAAGCTGTATGACATACCGGTCTGTTACATCAGCGTATCGGCCAACACGCCAACCGAAGTGGCGCACAATCCGACGGAATTCAAGGAAAAACTGCAACAGTTCGCTGTGGCGCAGGCAGAGCGCTACGGGCTGGAAAAAGTCAGTAGCACTGCCTATTTCAGCCACGATCCGGCGGTAGATCTGGACCAGACCTTGCTCAAAGCGGCCAAGGACTGTGGCGCCGACCTGGTGGTGATGGCGTCCCATGTACCGGGCTTGGCGGAACACCTGTTCGCCTCGAACGCCGGGTATTTTGCGTCCTATTCCGCGGCTTCGGTGCTGGTAGTGCGCTAAGCGCGCAGGCACCAGTCAATTCGAAAGCTTAACCTGCACGCCTCTAGTGCTGACCGCCGGCCTTAGAGGTTTTCATAGCGGTGCATATCCAGCACGCCGGCCTCGATCGGGTCGGTTTCGCGGATATACGCCGACAGGTCATGGAAATAGCGCCAGAAATCGGGGTGACTGCGACGAACCCCCCAACGCCCAACCAGTGCGTCGAACGCCTGAGCATCACCCACCAGCTCCATGCTGCGCACGAACGCCGGGACGTCCTGGGCGCTGAGGCTGAAGATGAAGTTCGGGTAACTGGTGAGTACCCCTGGGTAAACGGTCAGGGTATCCAACGCCGGCTGATAACGCAGTTCCTCGCCATACATGAAGGCCACGTTGCTGTGTGCACGGTTGCGCAGCAGGCTATAGACCTCACGCGTGCCATCGGCCAGTTCGACACGCAGCAGGGTCGCTTCCGGCAGCTGGTGAATGACCTTGAGCCCGCGGGCCGGCTTGCCAGTCAGGCGACTCAGTGCCTGCTCGGCCGCTTGCAACTCGGCCGGCAGCCCAGTGCGATGGCAGTGCAGGCCATTGCAACGGCTGATCGGGTCAGGCCGCGCATTGAGGCTGCCGTAGCGGCTCAAGAGTGCCTCGGCAAATCCCCGTTTGGGGTCTGCAGCGGGCAAGTGCAAAGCTGTCCGACTATGGGTATCGATGCGCTGGTAGTCCAGCCACAGCTTCAGCTGGCCACTGTACTGATACCAGTCATCGAGGATCGCCTGGCGGGCGTCGGCCGGCATCAGACGCAGGAAGTTCTGCTCGGCACCGTTACGGATCAGGTCGAAATACAAGCGCGTCTGCGCCTGATGCGACAGGTTGCCGAACACGTCGAAATTGACCACCAACTGGTAATAGGCCCGTTCCAGCAGCGGATAGTCCATCCACCAGAGCGTCTGCGGAATTTCTCCGATCAGGCCTTGGCGCACCGAAGCGCTATCGTGCTGGCGGAAGATGCTCAATAGCGCATTGTCGTTACCGGCCCAGATGTGCGACCAACTGGGTGCAGGCGCAGCGGCGTAGCTGTCCTTGCGCAGAACCTCGTACTCGTTGCGCCTGTTGCGATAAGTTCGCCACAGACTGAGCAGATTGCCGATATCGTCGAACTGACCGGGCATCGCCAGCAGCGGCGTCGCCGCGGCGCGGTAGCCGGCATCGACCATATACAGATCATGTCGCGGATCCTGGAACACCACCCAGAAGTTGTCACGGATCACGTCAGTGGCAATCTGGCCGCGGCACACGGGGCCACGGATGAAGGTGCGCACGAAGTATTCGGCGTTATCCAGCATGAACTGATAGCGCGCCTGCGGCGGAATCGCCGCGAACGTCTCGAACGGATTGGCGCGGCGCTGGGCGCCATAGCCGGGCAGTGCATCCACCTGCCAGGCGTCGGCGAAGAACAGCGCCTTGACTCGCGCCAGCTTGTTCGCACTGAGCGGATAGGTCATGTGGGTCTTGTGCACGATCACGCCCTGGACCGGCGCCAGGCGGTAATAAAAGGTGCCGCCCGGATCCTCGTTTGGCCGACGCGTAGCAATAGGGTCGACCGGCTGGCCTGTCGCTGTGCGCGAACGCAACAGCTGGAAGAAATGCCCTGGCTCGCCGCCCTTGAAATGCAGGTGCGCGAGAAACAGGTGCTCGTACAGCCAGCGTGAGACCAGGCTTTCGCGTGCCCCCGGAGCGTTGAGAAACTGCTCCCAGTTCGCGACCTGCTCAGCCTCGGCCTTGCTCGCCTGCAGTGCTTGCTGATCGACGGGCGCACCTTGCTGCAACCAGCGCTGCAAGGTTTGATAATCCACCTCGCTCAGGCCGGTAACCGCGAAAGGCATGCCCGCTTGAGGGTTTTTCCTGGCGAAGCCCGCGAATTGGTCAGGCCGAGGACACTGATTGTCGCGCCTGATGCTGATGTCCAGATCGGCCGGCAGCTTGGCATTGGCTGCGGGGGCTTTAGCGTGACCCAGTTCGAGCATGCGGGCCAGCAAGGTCGCCTGACTGTTCTGCGGCTCGAGCACCGAAAAGAAATCCTTGCGCCGCCAGGCCGCAGCCCCGTGGGCATCCAAAAACAGCCGACTGGTGGCCTGCGCCGCGAGGCGCTTGCCATCGTATACCGGCAGCTTGCTCGCGCCTCGCTCGAGGCCTTCGGCACTGCCCAGGTTGAGCTGGCAGGGTGCGTCGTAGCAGGCATGGCAGGCCACGCAATAGCGGGTGAAGATCGGTTGCACATCGCGACTGTAGGAAATCGGCTCAGCCGACAGCAGCAGGCTGATGGACACCAAGCAAGCACCGAGTAGTGCGCGATATCGCATGAGCCGATTCCAAGGAGGACTGTAGCAATGAGTTTAGCCGCACCGCGCCTTTAACATGAGCACAATTCATGCAAAACACCGGAGCACTGCAAAAGCGCGCAGCTTTGTTATCATTGCGCATCCTCATTGTGTCAGCTTTGCTCAGGTAGTTCCGCCATGTCCCTGTCCGATCGCAGCGCCCGCCTCCACGCCCTTCAGCAAGCCCTGCAGGAGCGCATCCTGATCCTCGACGGCGGCATGGGCACCATGATCCAGAGCTACAAACTGGAGGAAGAGGACTACCGTGGCGCGCGCTTTGCCGACTGGCCGAGTGATGTGAAGGGCAACAACGACCTGCTGATCCTCAGCCGCCCGGATGTCATCGGTGCCATCGAGAAGGCCTACCTGGATGCTGGCGCCGATATCCTCGAAACCAACACTTTCAACGCCACCCAGGTATCCCAGGCCGACTATGGCATGGAAGCGCTGGTCTATGAACTGAACGTCGAAGGCGCGCGCCTGGCGCGCCGGGTGGCCGACGCGAAAACTGCCGAGACCCCGGACAAGCCGCGTTTCGTCGCCGGCGTGCTCGGCCCGACCAGTCGCACCTGCTCGCTGTCACCCGACGTGAATAACCCCGGCTACCGTAACGTCACCTTCGACGAGTTGGTGGAAAACTACAGCGAAGCGACCCGCGGCCTGATCGAGGGCGGCGCCGACCTGATCCTGATCGAGACCATCTTCGACACCCTCAACGCCAAGGCGGCGATCTTCGCCGTGCAACAGGTGTTCGAGGACGACGCCGTCGAACTGCCGATCATGATCTCCGGCACCATCACCGACGCCTCCGGCCGCACCCTGTCCGGGCAGACCACCGAAGCCTTCTGGAACTCGGTGCGCCATGCCAAGCCGATTTCCGTGGGCCTTAACTGCGCCCTGGGGGCCAAGGATCTACGCCCCTACCTGGAAGAGCTGTCGAACAAGGCCGAGACCTCTGTTTCGGCTCACCCCAACGCCGGCCTGCCGAATGCCTTCGGCGAATACGATGAAACCCCGGCGCAAACCGCGGCGGTAATCGAGGAGTTCGCCCAGAGCGGTTTTCTCAATATCGTCGGCGGCTGCTGTGGCACCACCCCGGCGCATATCCAGGCGATTGCCGAAGCCGTGGCCAAGTACCCGCCGCGCGCCATCCCGGATATTCCCAAGGCCTGTCGCCTGTCCGGTTTGGAACCCTTCACCATCGATCGCAACTCGCTGTTCATCAACGTCGGCGAGCGCACCAATATCACCGGCTCGGCCAAGTTCGCCCGCCTGATCCGCGATGACAACTACACCGAAGCCCTGGAAGTCGCCCTGCAGCAGGTGGAGTCCGGCGCCCAGGTGATCGACATCAACATGGACGAGGGCATGCTCGACTCGCAGAAGGCCATGGTCACCTTCTTGAACCTGATCGCCGGCGAGCCGGACATTTCCCGTGTGCCGATCATGATCGACTCCTCCAAGTGGGAGGTGATCGAAGCCGGTCTGAAATGCATCCAGGGCAAGGGCATCGTCAACTCGATCTCGATGAAAGAAGGCGTCGAACAGTTCAAGCATCACGCCAAGCTGTGCAAACGCTACGGCGCGGCCGTGGTGGTGATGGCCTTCGATGAAGACGGCCAGGCCGACACCGCGGCGCGCAAGCGCGAGATCTGCAAGCGCAGCTACGACATCCTGGTCGATGAGGTCGGCTTCCCGCCGGAAGACATCATCTTCGACCCGAACATCTTCGCCATTGCCACCGGCATCGAGGAACACAACAACTACGCCGTGGACTTCATCGAAGCCTGCGCCTACATCCGCGATCACCTGCCCCATGCCCTGAGCTCGGGCGGGGTGTCCAACGTGTCGTTCTCGTTCCGCGGCAACAACCCGGTGCGTGAGGCGATCCACTCGGTGTTTCTCTACTACGCGATCCAGAATGGCCTGACCATGGGCATCGTCAACGCCGGCCAGCTGGAAATCTACGACGAGATTCCCAAGCAACTGCGCGACGTGGTCGAAGACGTGGTGCTCAACCGCACACCCAACGGTACCGAGGCCTTGCTGGCGATTGCCGACAACTACAAGGGCGATGGCAGCGTCAAGGAGGTCGAGACCGAGGAGTGGCGCAGCTGGGACGTCAACAAGCGCCTCGAGCACGCGCTGGTCAAGGGCATCACCACGCATATCGTCGCAGACACCGAAGAGTCGCGGCAGGGCTTCAAGCGGCCGATCGAGGTGATTGAAGGCCCGCTGATGTCGGGCATGAACATCGTCGGCGACCTGTTCGGCTCGGGCAAGATGTTCCTGCCCCAGGTGGTGAAATCGGCGCGCGTGATGAAACAGGCCGTGGCCCACCTGATTCCCTTTATCGAAGAGGAAAAAGGCGACAAGCCGGAAGCCAAGGGCAAGATCCTCATGGCCACGGTCAAGGGTGACGTACACGACATCGGCAAGAATATCGTCGGCGTGGTCCTCGGCTGCAACGGCTACGACATCGTCGACCTTGGCGTCATGGTGCCGGCAGAGAAGATCCTGCAGACCGCCATCGCCGAGAAGTGCGACATCATCGGCCTGTCCGGCCTGATCACCCCATCGCTCGACGAGATGGTCCACGTCGCCCGCGAGATGCAGCGCCAGGGCTTCAGCCTGCCGCTGATGATCGGCGGTGCCACCACCTCGAAAGCCCACACCGCAGTGAAGATCGAGCCCAAGTACCAGAACGACGCGGTGATCTACGTCACCGATGCCTCCCGCGCGGTCGGCGTGGCCACCCAGTTGCTGTCCAAGGAACTGAAGGCCGATTTCGTCGAACGCACCCGCCTCGACTACATCCAGGTGCGCGAGCGCACGGCCAACCGCGGCGCCCGTACCGAACGCCTGAGCTATGCCAAGTCGATCGAGAACAAGCCGCAATTCGATTGGGCGACTTATCAGCCCAGCGTGCCAACCTTTACCGGGGTCAAGGTACTGGAGGATATCGACCTGGCCGTCCTGGCCGAGTACATCGACTGGACGCCGTTCTTCATCGCCTGGGACCTGGCCGGCAAGTACCCGCGGATCCTCACCGACGAAGTGGTCGGCCAGGCCGCCACCGACCTGTTCAACGATGCCCAGGCCATGCTGAAAAAACTGATCGACGAAAAGCTGATCAGCGCTCGCGCCGTATTCGGCTTCTGGCCGGCCAACCAGGTGCAGGACGACGACCTGGAACTCTACGGCGATGACGGCCAACCGCTGGCCCAGCTGCACCACCTGCGCCAGCAGACCATCAAGCCCGACGGCAAGCCGAACTTCTCCCTGGCCGACTTCGTCGCGCCCAAGGACAGTGGCCTCACCGATTACGTCGGCGGCTTCATCACCACCGCCGGCATCGGCGCCGAAGAAGTGGCCAAGGCGTATCAGAATGCCGGCGACGACTACAACTCGATCATGGTCAAGGCCCTGGCCGACCGCCTGGCCGAGGCGTGCGCCGAATGGCTGCACCAGCAGGTACGCAAGACCTACTGGGGCTACGAGCCGGACGAACAGCTGAGTAACGAGGAGCTGATCAAGGAAGCCTACAAGGGCATCCGCCCTGCCCCCGGCTACCCGGCCTGCCCGGATCACACCGAAAAAGGCACCCTGTTCGAGCTGCTCGACCCCGCCGCCAAGGAAGGCCAGCCCGGCCGCAGCGGCGTGTTCCTTACCGATCACTACGCCATGTTCCCGGCTGCCTCGGTCAGCGGCTGGTACTTCGCCCACCCGCAGGCGCAGTACTTCGCCGTTGGCAAGATCGACAAGGACCAGGTGGAAAGCTATACGGCGCGCAAGAACCAGGCCCTGAATGTCAGCGAACGCTGGCTGGCGCCGAACCTGGGCTATGACAACTGAGTTGATCCAGAAATGACCGCAAGGCCCGCCCATACGCGGGCCTTGCTGCTTGAATCAAGCGCGCCGCCGGGGCAGGATCCTTCAAGCCGATGAGATGCGGCAAAGCGACTACCGAGCACGCGCCTGATCGCCGCCGCCTGCCCGCACAGGGATAGCGAAGGATGATGTGATCCAAGCCGCCCCACTCAGGCGTCCCAAAAGCCCATGCCGCACATTCACAGTTGGCCGGCAAGTTCCTACCAGAAGAGACTCTTTATGCAAATACATCGCATCAATCCGACCAAGCGCTGGTCTGACATCACGGTATTCAACGGCATCGCCCATTTTGTTGAGATAGCGGACTCCGACACCAAGGCTGATATCCAGGGACAGGTCAAACAGATCTTTGCCCAAGCCGAACAGTCGCTGGCAAAGATCAACAGCGACAAATCACGCATTCTATCGGCGACCATTTACCTCACGGATTTTTCCAATCTTGCGGCGCTGAACGAACTCTGGGACGCCTGGTTCGAGGAAGGCACAGCGCCAAGCCGAGCCTGCGTAAAAGCGGAACTGGCAAACCCGGAGTACTTGGTTGAAATGACCTTTGTCGCCGCCGCCGGCACTGGCTTTTCCGAGTAATCGACAAGGGCGTCCGTCCGGCCGCCCTGCTACCTGGCCTGCCCGGATCACACGGAGAAGCGCACACCGCTCGACCTCCTCGGACTCGGAACACTCAGCCCCGGAGCAAGTCCGGACACTGCTTGCCCCAGCAACATTGGCGGGTGCGCGCTGCGCAGGAATGCTCGAAGCGCAAGACGCCAGCGTGCGCAAAAGATCTACCGACAGTGATGCTCCGCTCGCCAGCGGCTGGCACTTTTGCCACTATGGTCACGCCGGCGACCAAGCAGAGCATCAGGCAGGCGGCGCTATAGCGAAGCCCCCAGCAAACCTGAAGGCAGATCGACCATCCGCATCAGATTGAGAGCCGCTGCGTACTACAGCAGCCTGCTACCGGCGATTGGTCGCGCCCGGATCATCATTCACTTAGCGCTTGAGCAGCTCAACCTGCTGGCGCGCTTGCTCAAGGAAGTGCTGCAACTTCGCCTTGCGCCGGAACCATGTGCCCCAGCCTGGCGCCCACGCAAGACCCAGGCCCGCTCGTGTCGCGTAGAGCCACTGCGGCAACAGATTTTTTTTGGGGGGGGGGGTAATTGCGCCGCAACGACGGGAGTAGTGCTAACCGGTCCCGGTTCGGACGCTGCACGTCGCCCTGGCCTTGGGCGACTCCAGTGCTGCCGAATCCATGAGCACAATCGGAACCGAGGTGGCTATTCTCGCCTCACTGCGAGAAAAACTGGCTGTATGACAGCCTTTCGCTGTCGGTTCTGCTGGCAACTGCCGCACCGGGCTGCGCAATGGGAACTGGCAAACCGTCTTCGGCCGCCACCACTTCGCGCACCATATCCCAGTCGAGGCGCAGGCTGCCCAGCTCTTCACGCTTGAGCAGTGCATTGATCACGGCAGCATGTCGATCGACGATGGAGGACTCGCCCGTGTCGTCAAGCGGTGCATGGGCTTCCAGATACACCTTGCCGTTACTCAAGCCAAATTTGTAGGGCTCGTTGATGATGCGCACCGGGGTGCCGACCGGCACCATTTCGGCCAGTTGCAATACGTTATGGTTAAGCATGCGGAAACAACCATGGCTGACGCGCATACCGATACCGAACTTCTTGTTGGTGCCATGGATCAGGTAACCGGGTACCGACAAGGTCATCTTGTAAGGTCCCAGCGGGTTATTCGGCCCTGGCGGCACGTAAGCCGGCAGCGGATCATTATCGGCTGCATGTTCCTCGAGAATCGACTTCGGAGGGGTCCAGCCAGGATTCGGCGTCTTCGCCGTGATCCGCGCATCGGCCACTGGCGAACTCCAACCCTCGCGACCGATCCCCAGCGGATAGGTGTGCACCACGTCCTGCCCTTTGGGGAAGTAGTAGAGACGGTACTCGGCGAGATTGATCACGATCCCCTCGCGCGGTCCTGGCGGCAGTATGAAACGCGTAGGCAGTATGATTTCCGTGCCCTCACCAGGCAGCCAGGCATCGACCCCCGGGTTGGCCGCAATCATTTCCAGATAACCCAAGTCGTTGGCCGAGCCAAGGTCGGCAAAGGTGTCTTCGTATTTGGCGTTGATCACCCGCACCTGACCGACAATGTCCTCGCCTGGGGGCGGTAACGGCCATTCCATGGCAACCACCGAACTGACGCCGAACAATGCGCAGAGTGACAAGCAGCGAGTGACGGCAGGAAGGCACGACAACATCCGGAAATCCTTGACGAAAAGGGCAGACAATTAACGGGGCGATTGTACATCGGCGCTCAGCCGTTGGGAAAAACAACCCGCGTCACGGGTGAGCACACTTCAGTTGTTCACTGCAGGCAAAATCTGCTCACAACTGGCCAGACCATAGCGGCCGCTGCCCGCGACGCTGGGCATTGAGGGTCGCCCGGCACGCCGAACACAGGCGCGTGTCGCGCAGCATGGTCTTGTCCAGCTCGCGCCAGAGCGGCTGTGCCGGCAACAATCCGCCACACAAGGTACGATCGGCAAAACCACCCAACTCGAGCTGACGCGCGACCAGGTGCACGCGAACCTCACGACAGGCGAACAAGTCGAGCTGCTCGTCCGGTTCGATCAGTTGATAGGCGTACAAGGACCAGGCAGAACGCGGCATTGATGGCTCCTAGGCGGGGGCGCCACATTAGCCGAAAGACCGCTCGCGGAAAAGCCTGTCACAGCAGCGACTGCAGGGTCGGCCAGAGGTTTTCCAGGAGTAATGGCTGAGCAGCGGCGGCGGGATGAATACCGTCGCGCTGCATCATTGCTGGCACGCCGCCCACCCCTTCAAGAAAGAACGGGACAAAGGCCACCTGCTTCTCTTGCGCCAAGCTGGCAAACACCTGTGCAAAAGCGGTCGTGTAGCGCACACCGTAGTTGGGCGGCAAGCGCATCCCCAACAGCAGCACCTTGGCCCCCGTCTTCTGCGACTGCTCAATCATCGACGCAAGATTCTGTTGCAATTGAGCAGGGGCCTGGCCACGCAAGCCATCGTTGCCGCCCAGCTCCAAAATCACCAGGTTAGGCTGGTGCTCGGCAAGCAGTCCAGGTAGCCGCGCAGCGCCGCCTGCACTGGTGTCGCCGCTGATCGAGGCATTCACCACCTGGTGCTCATAACCCTGCTCGGCCAGGCGTTTTTCCAGCAAAGCGACCCAACCCTGACGGGTATCCAGGCCGAAAGCCGCGCTGATACTATCGCCAACGACCAGCACGGTGTCCGCCAGCGCGACCTGCCCCCAGCACAACAGGGTAAAAATCGCACTCATTAACCCTGCACGCATTGGATTCTCCATGAGCTCAAGCATTCTTACCGCCAGCAACCTTAGCAAAGTGGTTGCCAGCGCGGAAGGCGAGTTGACCATACTCCATGACCTGTCCCTGGCGCTGAACAAGGGCGATAGCCTGGCCATCGTCGGCAGTTCGGGCTCGGGCAAGTCGACCCTGCTCGGCCTGCTCGCCGGCCTCGACCTGCCGAGCGGCGGCGCTGTTGCCTTGGCTGGCCACGACCTGGGCGCACTGGATGAAGACCAGCGCGCCCGGGTGCGTGCCGAGCATGTCGGCTTCGTCTTTCAATCCTTCCAGTTGCTCGACAGCCTCAATGCGCTGGAGAACGTCATGCTGCCCCTGGAGCTGGAAGGCCATGCCGACGCCCGCGAACTGGCCCGCGCCCTGCTCGAACGGGTCGGCCTGGGTCAGCGCCTGACCCACTACCCGCGTCAGCTCTCCGGTGGCGAGCAACAGCGCGTGGCCATTGCCCGCGCCTTTGTGGCGGAACCGGACGTGCTGTTCGCCGACGAGCCCACCGGCAACCTCGACAGCCACACGGGTGAACGCATCAGCGACCTGCTCTTCGAGCTTAACCGGGAGCGCGGCGCGACGCTGGTTCTGGTCACCCATGACGAGCGCCTGGCCCATCGCTGCCAGCGTCTGATTCGCCTCGAAGGCGGTCATCTAGTCGACCACGTGGAACCCTGATGACTCACTTGCCGTTTACTCGACTGCTCTCGCTGGCGACCCGCCAACTGCTGCGCGACGCCCGTGCTGGCGAGTTGCGCGTGCTGTTTTTCGCCCTGCTGGTGGCAGTCGCAGCCAGCACCGCGATCGGCTACTTCAGCGCGCGACTGAACGATGGCATGTTGATGCGGGCAACCGAGTTCCTCGGCGCCGACCTGCGGCTCAGCGGCAGCTCGCCCGCCGCGCCGAAACAGATCAGTCGCGGCACCCGGCTGGGGCTGGATCACGCTCAAGTGGTCGAATTTTCCAGTGTGATTGCCAGCGATGCCGGCATCCAACTGGCCAGCGTCAAAGCCGCGGACAGTGCCTACCCTCTGCGCGGCCAGTTGAAAAGTGCGGCGGCCCCCTACGAGCCCGAGCAAACCGGCCCCGGTCCGCAACCCGGTGAGGCCTGGGCCGAGGCGCGCTTGTTCGCCGCGCTTGAACTGAACGTGGGCGATACCATAGAGGTCGGCTCGAAAACCCTGACCCTGCGTCGGGTCCTGACCTACGAACCGGATCGCGCCGGCGACTTCTACAGCCTGACCCCGCACGTACTGATGCACCTGGATGACCTGGCCGCCACCGGCGTGGTGCAGCCGGGCAGCCGGGTGCGTTACCGTGAGCTCTGGCGTGGCACGCCAGAAGCCCTGAGCGCTTACCGGCAAGCAATCGCCCCCGATCTGGCGGCCAACCAGCGCCTCGAAGATGCCCGCGACGGCAATCGGCAAATCGGCAGCGCCCTGGGTCGAGCCGAACGCTACCTGAACATCGCCAGCCTGGCAGCCGTGCTCCTCGCCGGGGTTGCGGTAGCCCTTTCGGCCGCGCGCTTCGCCGCCAGGCGCTTCGATGCCAGCGCCTTGCTGCGCTGTCTTGGCCTGTCGCGAAATCAAGCGCTGGGCCTGTTCAGCCTGCAACTGGCCCTGCTCGGGCTTGGCGCCAGCCTGATCGGCGCCCTGCTCGGCTGGCTTGCCCAGCACGGCCTGTTCTACCTGCTGCAGGGCCTGTTACCGGCGCAGATCCCGGCGGGCGGCTTATGGCCAGCGCTGGCCGGTATCGCCACCGGCCTGGTCGCCCTCGCCGGCTTCGCCCTGCCCCCCCTGGCCGCTCTCGGCCGGGTGCCACCGCTACGCGTACTGCGTCGTGACCTGCTACCTGTGCCCGCCAGCTCCTGGCTGGTGTATGGCGCTGCCCTATTCGCCCTCGGCCTGATCATGTGGCGCCTGAGCCTGGACCTGCAACTGACCTTCGCCCTGCTCGGCGGCGGCCTGGTTGCCGCCCTGCTGCTCGGCGGCCTGCTCCTGCTCGGTTTGCAAAGCCTGCGCCGCCTGCTGGGCCGCTCTTCACTGCACTGGCGCCTGGGACTCGGTCAGCTGTTGCGCTACCCCTTGGCCGCCGCCGGACAAGCCCTGGCATTCGGCCTAATCCTCCTGGCCATGGCGCTGATCGCCCTGCTGCGCGGCGATTTGCTCGATACCTGGCAGAATCAATTACCCGAGCAGGCGCCCAATCATTTCGCCCTGAATGTCTTACCGGCCGACAAGGATGCGTTCGCCGCGCGCCTGGCCGAGCTCTCGCCCCACCCTGCCCCGCTCTACCCGGTGGTGCCCGGTCGCCTGACCATGATCAATGGCGAGCCGGTACGGCAAATCGTCAGCAAGGAATCCCAGGGCGAGCGCGCCGTTCGCCGGGACCTCAGCCTGACCTGGTCTGCCGACCTGCCGGAGGGCAATCAGCTGCTTGCTGGCGACTGGTGGACCCCCTCCACAACCGACGACTTGCCGGGCGTCTCGGTCGAGTCGGAACTGGCCAAGAGCCTGAAGCTTAAATTGGGCGATCGCTTACGCTTCAATGTTGGCGGCCTCGACCGCGATGCCCGGGTCAGTAGCCTGCGCCAAGTCGACTGGAACAACTTCAAACCCAACTTCTACATGATCTTCGAACCCGGCACCCTGCAGGACCTGCCGGTCACCTACCTGACCAGCTTCTACCTGCCCGCCCGGCAGGAACGGCAACTGGTCGAACTGTCACGCGCCTTCCCCGCGGTCACCCTGCTGCAAGTCGAAGCCCTGCTCGCGCAACTGCGCAGCATCCTGGCCCAGGTCACCCTGGCCATCGAGTTCGTCTTGCTGTTCGTGCTCGCCGCCGGCCTGGCGGTGCTGTTCGCCGGTTTGCAGGCCACCCTGGACGAGCGCATTCGCCAGGGCGCCTTGCTCCGTGCCCTGGGGGCCGAGCGCAAATTGCTGGTCAAGGCGCGGCGGACCGAGTTCGCCCTGCTTGGTGCAATCAGTGGCCTGCTGGCAGCCATCGGCTGCGAACTGATCAGTTTTCTGCTCTACCGCTTCGCCTTCGACCTGGCCTGGCACGCTCACCCCTGGCTATTGCTACTGCCGCCAGTCGGCGCACTGCTGGTGGGTGGCGCGGGCGTGCTTGGCACTCGTCGTGCGTTGAATGTCAGCCCGCTGACGGTGCTGCGCGAGGGCTGATAGACTCGCGCTTTATCGGCCAGACAGCAGTTATATGAGTCGCTATCGTCCACCCCGCTCCGCCGGCACGCCACTGATCACCCCCGAAGGCGAAGCGCGCCTGCGCGCCGAACTGCACGAGCTCTGGCACGTACGTCGGCCCCAGGTTACCCAGTCGGTCAGTGAAGCGGCGGCGCAAGGTGATCGTTCGGAAAACGCCGAATACACCTACGGCAAGAAAATGCTGCGCGAGATCGACAGCCGCGTGCGCTTTCTCAGCAAGCGCCTGGAAAGCCTGAAAGTGGTCAGCAGCCGCCCCAGCGATGCCGACAAGATCTACTTCGGCGCCTGGGTCACCCTCGAAGACGAGGACGGCAACGAGTCACGCTATCGGATCGTCGGCCCGGATGAGCTGGAGCTGAAACTCAACCTGATCAGCATCGACTCGCCCCTGGCCCGTGCCCTGATCGGCAAGGCCCTGGACGCCGAAGTCCGGGTGCCAACCCCGACCGGTGAAAAGACCTGGTACGTGATCGCTATCGACTACCCGTAATGGCAGGAGCCGCACGAGACGAGATTCAGCGCCGGGTGATCAAGCCCTGGCGGGCGACCCGCGTCAGCTCATGCACGGTGGCGTGCAGATCCTCGGCACTGGGGGCTTGCAGCACGGCCATATCGAAGCTGTCACTGGCCAAGCGCGCCAGCGCCTGATGGTCATCGACGAAATGGATCAGAAAGGCGCGCGGCCCGCCCCAGCGCTTGGGCCAACCGTCGAGATAGCGCAGCAGGGTCGGCTGGTGACTACCGCCGAGAAGAATTTTCGGGTTGCGTTGACTCAGCCCGGAAGTGATCGGGGCCAAGCGAATCAGCGATTGGGGACAACTCATGCTCATGTCTCCGCCTCATGAATCCCGCCGGGCAGGTGAGAGGCGACACCGAACCAGCGCTTTAGCGGTATTTCGAAGCCTCCGCAGAGTACTTCTCAGAGCCTTGCAATCTGCAAGTAACTCGGCGCCCCGCAAGTAGCTGTTTAAATCGGCGCATGGGTCAGCATCCTAGAGAAGCCTGCGCGATACTGTCAAGACAGCGCCGCGCAAGGGAATCAAACACCATGAAAAACGATGATCTGCGCTTGTTCTTTGCTCTGGGTTGCCCGCCTGAACTGGCCGAGGCCATCGCCACTTGGCGCAGCCACCTGCACTTGCCCGGCCGGCCGGTCGCAACGGCCAACCTGCACCTGACCCTGGCATTTCTCGGCCAGCTGCCGCGTGCTCGCGTTGCCGAGTTGCAAGGCCTGGGGGGCGTAGTACACGCACCGGTATTCGACCTGCACCTGGATCGCCTCGGCCGACACCGCAATGGCCTGCTGTACCTGGCGCCGAGCCACACACCAGAAGCATTGCTGGAGTTGGTTGAGCAGCTGAACACCAGCCTGAGCAGTGCCGCGATCCAGCTGGAAAGCCGACCTTTTCGCGCTCATCTCAGCCTGCTGCGGCACTGCCCCACGCAACCAATCGATGCCAACCCATCCTTCGATTGGCCAGTAACCCGGTTTTCCCTGTTCGCCTCCGAGCAGAACACCCGCGGCACCCATTATCGGCCACTGCACACCTGGCCATTGTTGTGCGACGAGCAAGACGGCGGCTTTAGCGCTGACTAAACCGGCGCCCACAGGCTGCTCCGCCCTGAGCCACATTGCAGCTCAGGAGAGCTACAGATGCCGTGCTCTTCACTCAATAAAAATGCCGCCTTCCCTTGGCAGGAAAGCGGCATTTTTCTGAGCGTGGAACCGCAGGACGGCGCCCGCTAGCTTCGGCTGAGTTGCTTAGCCGGCGATTTGCTTGTCCAGCGACAGCTTGCCTGCGCCTTCGATCAGAACTGCCAGGCTTATCACCAGCAATGCCAAGGCGAATTCATAGCCGTTGTTGCTCATGAAGAAGCCGTTGGCCATATGCACAGTGGCAATCGCCACCAGCATGGTCACCGCCAACACTGCCGCCGCCGGACGAGCCAGTAGACCGATGATCAACGCCAGGCCGCCAAAGAACTCAGCGCTGCCAGCCAGCAATGCCATCAGGTAGCCCGGTGCCAGGCCGATGCTCTCCATCCACTGACCGACACCCGTCAGGCCATACCCGCCGAACCAGCCAAACAACTTCTGCGCACCATGCGCCGCAAAAGTCAGGCCTGCGATGATGCGTAAAATGGTCAGGCCATAACCTGCTTGAGTGGCGACGACAGATCTGATCAGGGTGTTCATGGGCTGCAATCCTTGTGAGTGAGGTGATGGAGCAAAGAATAAACCAATTAACAGATACTAAAAGCCGATAAAGTCGCTTATTAATATCGTATAAACAGATTAATCCAGCACGCCCACCACTGCCTTCTGCGGCTCCAGCAAATAACGCTCGCGGTCATAGGCAAGGTAGTACTTGTTCACGCTGCTCACATAACTGACCACGCCCATCCCGACCTGCTCCATGGCGATCCGCTCGACCTGAAAGAACCACTGGTTGGGATTCAGACCACGTCGGCGCGCCTCGGCACGCATGCTCTGCACCCGCTGCGGCCCCATGTTGTAACCCGCCAGCACAAAGGCCATGCGCTCGCGCTCGTTGAGCTGGGGGCTGTTGAAGAAGTTGCGCCGGATCATCGCCAGGTACTTGGCGCTGGCTTGCACGTTGTTCTCCAACACGCCGATATTGGCGACCCCAACAGTGCGCGCCGCGCCCGGGGTTATCTGCATCAAGCCGGTGGCACCACCGGCCCCCCGCGCCGCCGGATTGAGGGTGGACTCTTTGAACGCCAGCGCCGCCAGGATCAGCCAATCGAAACCCTGCTGCGCGGCATGCCGCTGCAGCACTGGGCGCACCTTCTCCAAGCGTTGGCGTTCGGTTCGTCCGAGCGGGTAATGCACCCTGTAGAGGCGCCGGTAGACTCGCTGAAAGGCCGCATCCAGATCGGCCGGGGCGCGATAGCCCGCCAGGAAACGGTCGACGCTAGCGCCGAGCATCGATGCTTCCCGGCGCAGGTACCAACGCATGTCGCCGTCCTTGGCCAGCACCAGGTGCGGCTCCAGGCGCAACTTGGGCATGACCTTGGCCCAGCGCTCGGCAATCGGCTGCTCCACCGCGGTAACGCTATAGATACCAGCCTGCACCATTTCCAACACGTCCTCGATGGCCAGGCTGGGGTCGACCCACTCGATGATGATCGGCGGTCGCTTTCTCTGCAGCAGTTGCTGGTTAAACGCCTGCACGGCAGCGCCCGCTGCGCTACCCGCCGCCAAGGCCAGGCTGCGTCCGGACATCTGCTCGAGACTCTGATAACGCCGATCGCCCTGACGCGCCACTATGATCAAGGGGACATTGCTGCGGATCGCCGCACTGGCGCTGATACCCTTGCCTCCGGGCACGCTGAGCAATTCCCCTGGCGCGACGAGATCGCCCTCACCACGCTGCAAGGCCGCGAGCAGTTGGTCCTTGGCTTTGGGAATAATCGTCAGCTTGAGCGCGCGACCATCGCGGGCATTACGATTGAGAAACTGCTCGAATGCACGCAAGCGATGGTATTCCACTCCGATGCTCTGGCCTTTGATTTCACCGGAGCTATTACGGCTCTGGTTGACCAGCACACGCAGTTCTCCGCTGCTGCGAATGCTCGCCAGATCACGCGCCTGGGTCGGCTGCCGCACCTCCGGCGGCCCAGCCACACGTGCAGCGGCCGACAACGGCAGCAACAGCAAAACACAGAATATAAGCAGCGGGCGCGACATCGAGTCTCCACGGCAAGGGCGGCCACCAGGCTTCATTGGCCGAGTGAGACTACCGCAACGCTCGCCAAGTACCAGGAATGCGTGGGGCGCGGAGATTCGCACAGCCCGCTTTCGGATGCCAGCCCTTGGAACTACTCAACATTACAAAGACGCTATATATGACTGTATTTTATAGCTTTTTTTAAAACAAAAAAGCTCTGTTATGCTGCTATCCCCAACCCATAGGTCGCACCATGCAACTCATCGACATTGGCGTCAACCTGACTCATCCAAGCCTCGCCGAACAGGCTGAAGCCCTGCTCGCCCGCGCCTACGCGGCCGGTGTCTGCCAGTTGCTGCTGACCGGCACCAGCCTCGAACAAAGCGAACTGGCTCTCGAGCTGTGCCGCCAGCTGGATGAAAACGGCCAGCGCCTGTTCAGCACCGCCGGCATCCATCCGCACGACGCCAGCAGCTGGAACGCCGACAGCGCCAAACAACTGCAGGCCTTGCTGCGTGAGCCCCAGGTGCGCGCCGTGGGTGAATGCGGGCTCGACTTCAATCGTGATTTTTCCCCACGCCCGCAGCAGGAAAAAGTGCTCGAGGAACACCTGGCCCTGGCCGTCGACCTGCAGCTGCCAGTGTTTCTCCATGAGCGTGACGCCGATCAGCGCCTGCTGGAGATCCTGCGCGACTACCGCGACCGCTTGCCCTCTGCGGTGGTGCATTGCTTCACCGGAGAAAAACGCACCCTGTTCAACTACCTCGACCTCGATTTGCATATCGGCATCACCGGCTGGATTTGCGACGAGCGGCGTGGCACTCACCTGCACCCGTTAGTGCGGGAAATTCCGGTCGGCCGGCTGATGCTGGAAACCGACTCGCCGTTTTTGCTGCCACGCAGCCTGCGGCCGAAACCGAAAAATGGCCGCAACGAACCCGCCTTTCTGACCGAGGTACTCAGGGAGGTGGCGCTGCACCGCAACGAAAGCCTGGAAACCCTGGCGGCGCACAGCACCGCCTGCGCCAGGCAGTTCTTCAGCCTGCCGGTCATTGTCGATACCACTGCCGAGAGCGAGTACAACTGAAGCGCTGCCCTGCCCGAGGCGTGGTAACGCGTCGGCGCAGACGCCCAGCCCCCCTCACAGGGCCAGCGGCTGCAACCCGCGCGACATTCAAGCAGAACTGGGCATTTCCTAAAGTCCACTCAATAACAGTCGTTAACAAGGACGGAACGTCCTGTTGATAGAGATCAACAGGCGCATTGCAGTTTCGCGAGACAGTAGCGGCACTTTGCCAACACGACTTTCGCCGCCATCAGAAGAAGACACCATGGGCTCTTGGGTTCGCAACCTTTCACTCAAATACAAGTTCTGGGCCGTCAACGCCGTGGCCTTTTTCACCACCCTGCTGCTGGTCCTGTACGCCCTGCAACTGGAACAACAGGTAGGCGTCGATGCGGCCAAGAGTGCCGCGCAAGCGCAGGCCAGGCTCCTGAGTGCCTGGCCGGCCGGTCAGCCGCTGCCAGGCGGAGCACAACTGCTGCTGTTTGCCGATGGCCAGACACCGCCATTGGCCAATAATCAGGGCGCCGCACTGAGCCGGGCTCGCGGCTGGGTGGCCCTGGAGCAGGATCCGCTGTCCACGCAAGACGGCTTGATCGGCGCCGAGGTCATCGACCTGGGCCAGGGCCAGCGCCTCGCCGTTCTGGCTAAGGCGCCCAGCCTGATGCAGGTAATTGGCGAGCGCGCAGCAAGCTATGCGCTGGTTGTCGCCCTATTGATGCTGGCCCTGCTGGCGGCCTCGCAACTGCTGATCCACTTCCTGTTGAGCCATCTCAACACCCTCAAGGATGTAATGCTGCAGGTAGAGAAAAGCGGCGACCTGGCGGCACGCGTGCCACTCGAGTGCCGTGACGAAATCGGCCAGATGGCCACGGCCTTCAACGCCATGCAGGCCGGGTATCAACGCGTGGTCGGCATCGTGGCGCAGACGGCCGCACGCCTGGACCAAGGTGCCGAGCGCATGGCCGTGAGCATGCGCGACGTGCGCCAGGGCATGCTCGACCAGCAAAGCGAGACCGAACAGGCGGCCACCGCGATCAATGAGATGTCCACCACCGTTCACCATATCGCGCAACACACGGCAGACACCCGCGATCAGTCAAAAACCGCCGAGCAACTGGCCGGCAGCGGCCAGCAAGTCGTCGACCGTGTCGGTCAGTCGATCGCCGGGTTGTCCAGCGGCGTGCAACAGACGGCGCAAATGATCCAGCAACTGGCGGTCGACAGTCAGAAAATCAGCAGCGTCGTCAGTGAGATTCACGGCATTGCCGAACAGACCAATCTGCTCGCCCTCAATGCCGCCATCGAAGCCGCCCGCGCCGGCGAAATGGGCCGCGGCTTTGCGGTGGTGGCCGATGAAGTGCGCAATCTGGCCAAGCGTGTGCAGGTCTCGACCGACGAGATCACCCGGATGATCGCCGCCCTGCAAAGCGGCACCCGTGACGCCGTCGAGTTCATGCAGGAAAGCTCGCTCAAGGCCGATGACTGTGTGCAACAGGCCCAAGCCGCAGGCGAGGCGCTGGTCGCCATCACCGGCTCGGTGGCGCAGATGCGCGAGAGCAACACCCAGATTGCGGTAGCCGCCGAACAGCAGAGTCAGGTGGCCGAAGAAATGAACCGCTCCATCGTCAGTATTCGCGACGTCACCGAGCAGACGGTGCAGCAAACCACGGGTTCCGCCACCACCAGCTCCGAGCTGGCGGCCTTGGCCGGCGAGCTGAACCGGGCCATCCGCCAGCTCAAGCTCTAGCCGTCAAGAAGCCTCAAGCGCCAGGTGCTGGCGGCTTTCTTGTGCGCTGTTTAACCGAACACCGTGACCGTCTGCCGGCTGATTGCCAGCAACTCACCGCGCGGGCTCCACAAGGCGGCAGCGATATGCCCATAGCCGTCGCGGGCGTGTTCGATCTGCGCACGGTAGAGGCACCAGTCGAGGGTATTCAATTCGGCTACAGGCTGGATGAACTCGATGGTCCAGGTCAATGAACTGCCCGGTGCCGGTGCGCTCAGGTGCGGGAGTACTGCTGGCGGCCAGGCATCGACCAGGGCCAGCAGGTGCGCCTCGCTGACCGGCTGTACTTCGCCCCCTTCGCGCAAGCGCACCCAGCCGCCCATTTCCCGCGAGGGAGTGTTGCTGAAGGGCATGCCGCCGATCCCCCAGCGCATGGCCAGAAAACGAGTGAACTCAGGCGTCACATTGCGTACGTAGGCGAGTTCCTGGCAGTCCTCGACCGGCGTGATCTGCGGCGCGGCTTCAGCCGCAACCCTGATCGCCGACTCGCGCGCCGCGCCGAAACTGCCCTGAACCAGGGTCACCACCTGACCATTCTGCAGCGCGCGGCCCAGCACCTGGCTGACCGCCTTGCCCTCACGCAGCACCTCGACCTGGAAACTCACCGGCACATCCGGCTCGGCCGGGCCGACGAAGGTGATCGCCAGCGAGCGCGGCGGCCGCCCCGCAGGGACATGGGCGCGCATGGCTTCATACACCAGCGCAGCCATCAACCCCCCGAAACTGGCCCGTCCCTGCGCCCAGACGGAGGGGATTACCACGGCCTGCGGCTTGCTGCGAACGGCCTGGAGCAACTCGGAAAAATCCATAACCACCTCAAGATATCTATAGCCGGTGATCTTAGGGGAAATGCACCACGGGGCGACAGGGCGTTTCGGCCAATTGAGCCGGGCAAACGGCGTATCCAGCACGGAGCCCCTGGCAGCCGGGTCGGTCAATCCGTTTTCCTCCACCGCCGCCCCCAGCACCAGGCAGCCCTGCGGCCTGCATTCGCCGTGGCGCCTGCGCCCCACGGGGGTGTGGAAAATTCCACCAACCCGGCGTCCCCCATGGATGGGCAGAGGTAAACAAGGCCGGGAACACTTTCGCGAGTGGGTGCGGCCGCCTGCCAGGCTCGAGCCCAAGGCAAGGATTTCGCCCCGAGGTCGGGCCACCCACGGCAAAGACTTAATCCAGAGAATCTGAATTAAGCAACTGACCGGACGGGCGTCTACTAAACGGAGATGAAATCCTCTTGCAGCGCCAGCAATGCCTGGTCAGCCGCTGCCTCGGCAGCCTGCAAGGCCGTCCGCCAGGGGGTGACGCACATGGCAAGATCCGCTTCCTGTTCGGCCCGCTGCAACCACTGCAAGAGATCATGCCAATCGCCCAGGGCCGCCTGCGCCACCTTCAGGCGCGCCTGGGTCTTGGCCGTCAATCCACTCAGTTTCGGGTAAGCCTCGGCGCCATAGCGCACACGCTTGATCAACAAGCGCAGGCGATGACGATCATGTGCAGGATCGACCAGGGCCTCGGCCAGCCGCCGCTGCTGCTTGGCCAGGCGCCGCCTGACCCGTTTAGCCAGGCCACGCAGCTCAGCGTCCGCCGCTTGGCGCCACAACTGCGGCCACTGATCCAGCGCCTCGAACAGCGCCGGCAGCTCGGCGCCGGCCAGCAGCGCCGCGTAGCCAGCGAGCAAACGTGGCTGACGCAGGTTGACCGCATCGTGCCTACCCTGACGATGCAAATGGGCGATCAACACCTCGAGATCACGCAACGGCCCACTGCTTCGCCCAAGCTCGGCAGCTTGTTGTTGCAGCGCAGCGCACGCAGGCACACCGCGCAGCGGCTGCAACAGGCTGCGCAGCTTGCGCAGGGCAATGCGCAGGTCATGCAGGGCTTCAGGATCGGTCGCGGCCAGCAAACGCTCGCGACAGGCATACAGCCTGACCTGCAGGCGCAGGACCTGCTGCAACTGTTCCTCGATAAAGCGCCCCATAGGGTCTTCCCTTGCAGCCCATTAGAATTGCCAGCTTAGCAGCCTAGACGATCCGGGCGGCGTTGCGTCTAGCACCAGGGCGGCCCGGAGCGCAGCGACAGCCCGCCAGATTGGCGCCGCGCTGAGTACCCACGGCGTACTGCCAGCGGCGAGTACACCCTACGGATCGCGAGTTGCTCCAGACAGTAGGGCAGCCCGCCAGATCACCCTGCGCCAGGGTAACGCCCGGCGCAAGACCGCCAGGTGCGCGCGCAACTCTGCCGGGCGCGCCTCACCCCCGGCATAACGCTGCGCCTCGAAGGCGGCCGCGAAGTTGCCAATGGCCTGGGCCTGGGCTGGCAAGGCCTGTGCCGCACGTTCGGCATAGGCGCGCGCGCCTTCGCCCGGCTGACGGTGCACGGCATGCCGCGCCAACAACTGTTCGAAACGCCTGAACAGACGCTGCTGGGGGTCACGCTCGCGCTGCCAGGGCTTGAATAGCCAGAGCGCCAGCAGCCCCAGCAGTAGCCCACCAGCGCCCACCAGGCTGAGCGCCAGGACCCGGGCGTCGATACGCCCGAACCAGCCTTGCAGCAATTGCAGCTGCTGCGCGCCCTGATAACCAAGCACCAGGCGCTGCCAGCCATGGTTGAGGTTGTCCCAGCCCAAGCGCAGCTGGTTCAACCAACCCAACTGACGGTACCGCAACGGTGAGAACGGCGAGCCCTCGAGAAAGCTCTGCTCATCGACCAGCGCCTCTTCCAGGCCCAATTCGATACGCTCGGGCGCCACCTGGAAGGTCGGATCGACACTCACCCAGCCCTTGCCCGCCTGCCAGTATTCGACCCAGGCGTGGGCATCGAACTGGCGCACCTGGACGTAGTTGCCGCCGGGGTTGTACTCGCCGCCCTGGTAGCCGGCCACCACCCGCGCCGGAATGCCGGCCGCGCGCAGGACGAAGACCATGGCGCCGGCATAATGGGCACAGAAGCCGTTGCGGCTCTCGAATAGAAAATCATCGATGCTGTTCAATCCCAACCGTGGCGGGCGCAGGGTATAGCCGAAGGGCTCACGGTTGAAATGGCTGAGCACGGCCTGCACCAGCTGCTCGGGTTGCGGGTACTGCCGCTTGAGCTCGGCGCCCCAGGCGCGGCTGCGTGGATCGCCATCGTCCGGCAGTTGCAAGGCGCGGCGCAGGCTGTCGCTGGAAGCCGCCGGCTCACGCAATGCCGTTGGCCAGGACGTTACCTGATAGAGCAAGGTGCGTTCGACCGGCCGCCTGCGCTGCAGGCGGTAATCACTCATCTGCCGGGTGTTTTCCAGGCCGGTCTCGGCGACGTCCAGGGCAAACAGCCAGGCCTGCGAACTGGGCTGCATGACGATGCTGTAACGCAACGGCTCACCCTGTTTTTCCCAGGCTGGGGTCGGCAGCAACTGGGCAAAGCTTGCCTGCGACCAGCGTCGACCGTCGAAGCGCTCGAAGGTCAACGCCCGCCAGTAGAGCTGCTCGTGCGGCGGCACCTCGCCCTCGAAGCTGGCGCGAAAGGCCAGCCCGCTCGAGCGACTTAGCTCGGCTATATCCGCCGGTGCCATGCTCTCGGCCAAGCCGCTGACCGCGCGCTCACTCGGCAGTGGCAATGACCACAGCGGGCCCAGGCGCGGGAAGAAAACGAACAGCAGGAGCATCAGGGGCACGGCCTGCAGCAGCAAGCCGGCCGCCAAGCGTGCGGTTGCCCAGGGCTGCGCGGCGACGCCGCTCTGTTGCAGGCCGATCAGGGCCGCCAGCAAGGCGGTGACCGGCAGCAGGCTGTACAGGGCGGCGAGCATGCTGTCGTCGAACAGATAGGCGCTGACCACCACGAAGAAGCCGAGAAAGATCACCACCAGGGCATCACGCCGCGTGCGCATTTCCAGCAACTTGAGGATGAAGGCGGCAATCAGCAACACCACCCCGGCATCCAGGCCGATCAGGCTACCGCGGGAAAACAGCACGCCGACGGCCGCACCCAGCATCAATCCGGCCTTGATCCAGGCATTCGGATAACCGGCATGCATGCGCAAGATCTGGATGCGCCAGGCCGCGCAGCCCAGCCACAGGCCGAGGATCCATAGCGGCAGATGGCCCAGGTGCGGAATGATCACCAGCACCTGGGCGACCAGCAACCAGGTCAGGCTGATCCGCGGAATTGCTCCCGGCCGGCTCATGCCGGCGTGCCGAACAGCGCCAGCGCGCGCAGGCATGCGTCGCGGTGCTGCTCGCCGCTGGCGGGCGCCAGCACCTGGCCCGGCAAACGCAGGGCAAAGGGCTGCTGACGCTCGGACAGTTGCAGCACCCAATGACAGAGCAGCGACAGGCGCAGCTCGACATCGCCCGCCAGCGCCTCGAAATCCAGCCACGGCTCGCGCCCGCCGAGCGCGGCGAAGTCCTTGACCAACAGGCCCTGACCACGGGAATAGGCCTTCCAGTGCAGGCGCCGCTTGGAGTCACCGGGCTGGTAACGCTTCAGTCCCTGGAAATCCTCGCTGCCCTGGCCGTGGGCACGCATGCCCTGCTCGTCCAGCTCGTCATCAGCGCCTGCGGCCAGCGGCAACTCGCCCTCCCGTGGTTGCGGATAGACCAGCAGGGCCTGGTCCAGGTCGACCCAGCTCCAGGCCACCAGGAGACCCAGCGGGAAGCGACTCTCGACCCGCAGGCGCCCCGGCCGCAGCCAGCCGCGACGCAGCGCTGGCAGGCTCAATTCGCACTCACTGACGCCCTGTGCGGGCACATCCTGAGTCTGACAAGGCTGCGATGGCCACCCCAGGGCGATCGCCTGGTGCGCCCGTGCGCTGCTTTCCAGACGCAGGTGAAACTGCCCCTGCTCGCCGACGAACACCGCCCTTGCACCAGCGGCCTTGAGCACCAGACCCGCCAGGTTGCGGTAGGTGTGCAGGATGGCGACGATAAACAGCGACGTCAGCAGAAAGGTCAGGGCATAGGCCAGGCTGTTCTGGTAATTGATCGCGGTCAGCAGCATCAGCAGCAGCGCCAGGGCAAAGGCCAGCCCGACCCGCGTCGGCATGATGAAGATCCGCCGCTGGGTCAGGCGCACGCTGGCGGCCGGTGGAATCCGCCGGGCCAGCCAGCGACTCCAGCGCTGCTTGAGCTGTTGCCTCAAAGCGCCGGCACCTCGCGCAGCAGCCATTGCACCAGCGCGCCGCCGCCATGCCCGGTCGGATCGGCGCGCTCGCGCAGGCGATGACCGACCACCGACGGCAGCACGGCCTGCACATCTTCGGGAATCACATAATCGCGGCCGTCGAGGAATGCCCAGGCGCGGGCGGCGGCGAGCAAAGCCAGGCTGGCCCGCGGCGACAGCCCCCAGGCGAACTGCGGCTGGCTGCGCGTGGCATCGACCAGACGCAGCACATAGTCGATCAGGGCATCGCTGGCGCGCACCTTGGGCACCTCGGCCTGGATCAGCGCCAGCGCGGCATGGTCGAGAAGCGGCTCCAGGCGCGGCAGCAACGAGCGCCGCGAATCGCCGAGGAGCAAGGCTTTCTCAGCGGCCTTGGCCGGATAACCGAGCGACAGGCGCATGAGGAAGCGATCGAGCTGCGACTCGGGCAGGGCGAAGGTGCCGCCCTGGCTCACCGGGTTCTGCGTGGCGATAACAAAGAAGGGTTCCGGCAGCGCTCGGGTCGCGCCCTCGATGGTCACCTGGCCCTCCTCCATGGCCTCGAGTAATGCACTCTGGCTCTTCGGGGTGGCCCGGTTGATCTCATCGGCCAAGACCAGTTCGGCGAATATCGGCCCCGGATGAAAGACGAATTGCCCGCTGTCCTTGACGAACACCGAGGTGCCGAGGATATCGCCAGGAAGCAGGTCGGAAGTGAACTGGATACGCTGAAAGCTCAGGCCCAGGACCCTGGCCAGCGCGTGGCTGAGGGTGGTCTTGCCCATGCCCGGCAAGTCCTCGATCAACAGGTGGCCGCGGGCCAACAGACAGGCCAGGGCCAGGCGCACCTGCGGCTCCTTGCCCAGCAGCACCTGATTCACCGCATCCAGGCAGGCATTCAGTCGTATACGCATCGTTCGCTCCGGCCTTTATCCAAGTGCGTCGATGCTACTGGCCAGCGTCAGGCGGGCAAAGCACCCTGTAACCTTTGCTGACGAAACTGTGAGCGCGGTTCTCACTTAGCGGCGAACTCTACAAGCGGAAATGCCCGGCCATGCCCTGAAGTTCGCGGCCCAACTGGGCCAAGCGAATGCTCGAATCGGCCGTTTCGTCCATCGCCACCGAGGACTGATCGGCGATATCGCGAATCGAGGTCACGCTGCGACTGATCTCTTCGGCCACCGCCGTCTGCTGTTCGGCCGCGGCGGCGATCTGCTGGTTCATCTCGAAGATCTGGGTCACCGCCTCGGCAATCCCGGCGAGGGCGCCCTCGGTCTGATTGGCATCCTCCACCACATGGGCGACCAGGGCACCGCTCTGCTGCATGTCGGCCACCGAGCGCCGCGCCCCCTCGCGCAGCGAGGAGATCAAGCCTTCGATTTCCGCGGTGGACTGCTGGGTACGCTTGGCCAGGGCCCGAACCTCATCGGCCACCACGGCAAAGCCACGGCCCTGCTCGCCGGCGCGCGCGGCCTCGATGGCGGCGTTGAGGGCCAGCAGGTTGGTCTGTTCGGCCACGTTCTTAATCACATCCAGCACCGAATCGATGCGCTGGGTGTCCTGGCTGAGGTGCTCGATGCTCTGGGTGGTGGTGTCCATCGCCGCCGCCAGCTGGTCGATCCGCACCAGGGTCTGGCGCACCACCTCGGCGCCGCGACTGACCCGGTTGTCGGCGTCCTCGGTGGACGCGGCGGCCGCCTCGGCGTTACGCGCCACCTCATGCACGGTGGCGGTCATCTCGCTCATGGCGGTCGCCACCTGATCGGTTTCCACCCGCTGCCCGTTGACGCCCAGGCGGGTTTGTTCGGTAATCGCCGACAACGACTCGGCCGACGCGGAAATCTGGCTTACCCCGCCCTGCAGCTGGCCGACCATCTCGCGCAGGTTGTTCGACATGCCCTGCATAGCGGCCTGCAACTGCCCCACCTCGTCACTGCGCCGAACCTCGATGCGCACACTGAGGTCGCCCTCGGCAATCTGCCGGGCCTGCCCGATCACCTGCTTGAGCGGGCGCACAATCAGCAGGGTGATGGCCAATGTCGCCAGCAAACCGATCACCAGGGCCAGCGCTGCGGCCAGCAGAATCAGCCAGCCACTGGTTTGCAGTTGCGCCTGCATGGCACTCTTCTGGTCTGCGTAGGCCTGTCCGACCAACCCGACGATGCGCTCGGCCTGCTCTACCAGCAGGGCGTATTCCTGCTTCTGCTGGCGCAAGTGGCCGTTGTACTCCTTGAGCCGGTCATTGAACGAGTCGACGTTGCCGATGACCTCCGCCAGCACCGAGGCATAGCCCGGACTGTTCATGGCATCGCGCAGCTCACCGGCCAGGGTCTGCGCATCGATGGCTTGCTGGATTTCACCCTGAGCGACCTCGGCAGAACTGCGGCTCTGCTGCAGGCGTACTCGGGCCTGATCGAGCGCCTGCAACAAAAGCTGATGGACCTTGCTGATCTGCCCGGCCTGCAGCACCGACTCGCCGCCTTGGGTACCCTGGCTGCTCTCGAGCAGATCGATACCATCCTCGACCAGGCCCTCCCCGATCAGGTCAAGGCTGTTAGCGGCGCTCACCACCAGCCAATTGGCCGCCTCCAGGGACAGACTCATGTTTCCGGTCAAATCGACATAACGGTCGAAGGCTGCGAGGTACTGGTCGACGGCACTGTTGACCTCGCCCAGCACCTGCCCACCAGCGGCCGGCAGCTCGGCCTGCAAGGTTGCGCTGCTCGCCAGCAGCGCCTCGACCTGCTCATGCAGGCGCTCGACATGAGTGGCATCATTAGTCAGGGCAAAATCCTGCTCACTGCGGCGGATCTGCAGGACCTGGGTGTTGATCGCGCTCATGCGCTCGAGCAACGCCGAGCGGGCAGCAACCTCACGCAGGGCCGAATAGCCGGTGGCGGCCACCACCGCCGTGAGCGCCAGCACTACGCCGAATCCCAGGGCCAGTTTCTTCGCCGTACTCAAGCTGGCGACGTGCCGTTGCAGATCAGTCCACATATATACCCCACTCCGGTCACTGACGAACCCCGCTCGCCACCTTAGCATGCAAGATAGGAGCGCAAGGCTGCTGGCGACAAGCCATCAACCTTGTCGGTTGTGCTTTTAGCTATATGCAGGTCGTTTTCAGAGCGGGCTAGCTCAGGGGCGGCGCATCTCGAAGCTATCGCGGGTACGGGTATAGGCCATGCCGCCCAGGCGGCCGACCAGATCGAGCTTGTGCGGATCGATCCGGCCCTGGTCGTTGAGCACCGCATCGTCGACATGGGCGAGCAGCACTTCGGCGAAGATCAGGTGGCAGTTCGGCGCATCCGGCGGATACGCCAGCACCTGCGCCACACGGCACTCGAAGGCCACCGCCGCGCCGGCCACACGCGGCACGTCAACTCGTTCGCTGGCCAGGCTGGCGATGCCACAGCTCTCGAACTCGCTGACCCCGTGGGGCAGGTGGGCGGCACTGGCATTCATCGCCTCGGCCTGGGTGAAGGAGACCAACTGGATCACCAGCTCACCGCTCGCCTGTACATTGCGCAGGGTGTCTTTCAGGCTGCCGTCGTCGCGCAGGTTGACGTTGACCATCAACGTCGGTGGCGCGTCGCTGATCACCTGAAAAAAACTGAACGGCGCCAGGTTGCTGATGCCGTCACGGGACACACTGGAGACCCAGGCGATCGGCCGCGGCGTTACCGTGGACGCCAGCCAGCGGTAGGCATCCAGCGCAGTCAGGCTGGCGAAATCGAGTTGCATCAGCGCCCTGCTCGCGACTCGCGGATGTAGAAGCGCGCGCGCTCGGCCTTGCTGGTGCAGCCCTTGTACCCTTCAAATTGCTGCTGGGTCTTCGCCGCAGTCAGCAGCGACAGGGCTTTGGAATAACTCACGGTACCGGTGAAACCTTCGGCCTTGGCCAGGTCCAGTTCGGCCCAGGCCGCGTTGAGTTGATTGGCGCAGCTGTCGCGATAGGCGGTTTTGCCGGCACAACCGGCCAGCACCAGGGCGATCATCGGTAGCAAGATCCAAGCTTTCATGTTGTGCACTCCTTGATATCGGGAAACAAGCAGATGGTGATGATGCCAATATGACGCCCGTCAGGCGGAAAAGTGCCTGCACACCTCAACAATAGACAATCTAACAATGGGCGCGCTGACGTAGAAACGCCACTACGTCAGCCTGTTCGCCCACGAACTCGATGCGCCCGGCCTTGCTCTCGCGCTGGAAGGCATACATGGGGTCGTAATACTCGACCAGCAACGCCTCGATCCAGCCGCGGTGCAGATCCACCACGCCCTGGCTCTGCTGCTCCAACAGCGCTTGATCCATGATCGCCGCCAGGCGCTGATAGCGTTCACCGCCCAGGCGCTTGAGGATATTCGCCAGACTCTGCTGCAGGCGCTCGGCGAAGGCCTTGAAACCCTCCTGCGCACCCTGGAGGGCGATGAATTCGGCACACAGGTCGATCACATAATCCTTGAGAATGCGCTCGACCCGGCCCGCCAGGCTGTCTTCCAGCCAGACCATGGGGAAATCCTGCATGCCCTGGTAGAGCTCCAGCGGCAAGGCGCTTCTGCCGATGATGCGGCCCTCGTCCTCGAGCACGAACTGCTCGATACCCGTCGCGCGCTTTTTCAGGATATCGATCGCCAGGGCATTCTCGAAATCGATCTGCGTCGGCTGGACAGTGGCGCGCTTGCCGAAGCTGGAACCGCGGTGATTGGCATGGCCTTCCAGATCCAGGCTGTTGTCAAGCTGGGCGATCACCTCGGTCTTGCCGGTGCCGGTCATGCCGCCGACCAGGATGAAGTCGCACTGCGCCGTCGCTTGCTGGGTGGTTTCCAGGAGAAAGGTACGCATCGCCTTGTAACCGCCGATCACCCGCGGATAGTCGATGCCCGCCTCGCTTTTCAGCCATTGCTGAACGATCTGCGAGCGCAGGCCGCCGCGAAAGCAATACAGATAGCCCTCGGGATTGGCCCTGGCAAAGGCCGCCCAGGCCTCAATCCGCTGCGCCTTGAGCTCACCGCTGACCAGTTGATGACCCAGTTCGATGGCAGCTTGCTGGCCGCGCTGCTTGTAGCAGGTGCCCACTCGCTGGCGCTCATCGTCGTCCATCAGCGGCAGGTTGCGCACGCCGGGAAAGGCGCCCTTGGCAAACTCGACCGGGGCGCGGGCATCCATCATCGGCGTGTCGTTGAGAAACAGTTGGCGGTAGTCCTGGGTATTGTCGCGCATCACAGCACCTCGACGGCATAGTGCTGGCGCTCGAGCAACTGGCCGATCGGCTCGAGCGCCAGGTCCAGTTCGGCGGCCAGGGCAAGAAACTCCGCTTCGCCCTCGGCGGTTACCGCGATCAGCAGGCCACCACTGGTCTGCGGGTCGCACAGCAGCAGTTTGTACAGCTCGGGTAGCGGCGCAATCTTCTCGCCGTAACTGTCGAAGTTACGCTGGGTTCCGCCCGGCACACAGCCCTGCTCCAGGTAGTACTCGACGCTGGCCAGACGCGGCACCTTGGCGAACTCGACACGTGCGGTCAGGCCGCTGCCGTCGGCCATTTCGACCAGGTGGCCGAGCAGGCCGAAGCCGGTGACATCGGTCATCGCGGTGACTCCCGGCAACTTGCCGAAGCGGCTGCCGGGCTTGTTCAGGGTGCACATCCAGTCGCGCGCCAGGCCGACATCCTCGCGGCGCAGCTTGGCCTGTTTCTCCGCCGTGGTGAGGATGCCGATGCCCAGGGGCTTGCTCAGGTACAGCTTGCAGCCCACGGTGGCGGTGTCGTTGCGCTTCATATGACGTTTTTCCACCAGGCCGGTGACGGCCAGGCCGAAGATCGGCTCGGGGGCATCGATGGAGTGACCGCCCGCCAGCGGGATACCTGCCTGGTCACACACCGAGCGGGCACCGCGAATCACTTCACGGGCCACTTCCGGGGCCAGCACATTGACCGGCCAGCCGAGAATGGCGATGGCCATCAGCGGGTCGGCGCCCATGGCATAAATGTCGCTGATCGCGTTGGTCGCGGCGATCCGGCCAAAATCGAAGGGATCGTCGACGATCGGCATGAAGAAGTCGGTGGTCGACACCACCCCGCGCTCTTCGTCGATGGCGTAGACCGCGGCATCGTCACGCGAAGCATTGCCGACCCATAGATTGGGGTCGAGATTCTGCGCGCCACTGCCCGCCAGGATCACCTCCAGCACCTTGGGGGAAATCTTGCACCCGCAGCCAGCGCCGTGGCTGTACTGGGTCAAACGGATTGGCTCGCTCATGGAATCTCACTCATATCGTCGACAGGCGGCGGCATTCTAGCAAATGTGGCCTTGGCGCCAGTGCTCGGCGCGCGGTATGTTGATAAAACAATGCTTTACGGGGGTAAATGATGACGAAGCGAGTAGCGTTGGTCCTGGGCTCAGGCGGCGCGCGTGGCTATGCGCATATCGGCGTGATCGAAGAGCTGGAAGCGCGCGGCTATGAGATTGCCTGCATCGCCGGTTGCTCCATGGGCGCGGTGATCGGCGGCATCTATGCGGCTGGCAAACTAAAGGACTACAGCGACTGGACCCAGAGCCTGGACTACCTGGATGTTCTGCGCCTACTCGATGTGAGCTTCCGCCTGGGCGCCATTCGCGGCGAGAAGGTGTTCGGCAAGATCCGCGAGATCGTCGGGGAGATCAATATCGAGGATCTGTCGATTCCCTTCACCGCGGTCGCCACCGACCTGACCAACCAGCAGGAAATCTGGTTCCAGGAAGGCTGCCTGCATCAGGCCATGCGTGCTTCTGCGGCGATCCCCAGCCTGTTCACCCCGGTGATCCAGGGCAAGCGCATGCTGGTCGACGGCGGCCTGCTCAACCCGCTGCCCATAGTGCCGGTGGTATCCAGCCACTGCGACCTGATCATCGCGGTCAACCTGAACTCGACCAACCAACAGCATTACCCGTTACCGGTGATCGAACGGCCGCCGGCGCTGAAAAGCCGTTTCGACCTGGTGATGAACTCGCTCGGCTCACGGCTACCCACGTTTCGCCGCAAGCACGGCGAGGACGACGAATTGCTGATGGTAGAACAGGCTCACGAGCAGTCAAACCCCTGGCTGCAGCGACCTGTCGAGCCCACCCCCGCGGAGGCGGAAAGCGCAGCCGCCACCAAGTCCGCCAGCGGTTCGCGGGTCGCCGACCTGAGCGGGCCGGCCTCCCTGCTGGAGCTGATCAACCAGAGCTTCGAGGTCATGCAGACGTCACTGGCACAGTACAAGATCGCCGGCTACCCGCCGGACATCCTGATCAACGTACCCAAGCGCGCCTGCCGCTTCTTCGAGTTCTACAAGGCTCCGGAACTGATCATGCTCGGCCGGCAGATCGCCCGCGACACCCTGGAGAAATACGAACGGGATAACTAGGGCCTGTTGCCGATTCAGCGCAAACCGCGATGAAACGGCAACACCCCCTAGTCCAGCCCATCGGGAGGCAGGCTCTCGCGCGGCGGCTGAGACGCTGGCGTCTTGTTTGCCACCCAGTCGGTGAGCAGGCTGTAGGCCACGGCGAGCAAGGTCGGCCCCAGGAACAGGCCCATGAAACCAAAGGCCAGAAGCCCGCCAAACACGCCGAGCAGGACCACCACCAAGGGCAGATTACCGCCGCGACTGATCAGATAGGGCTTGAGGATGTTGTCCACGCCACTGATCACGAACATGCCCCAGATCCCGAGAAAGATGGCAAAACCATAGTCACCCTGGGTAAACAGCCAGGCAGTGGCAGGCACCCAGATCAGCGGCGGCCCCATGGGGATCAGGCTGAACACGAAGGTGAGGATGCCGAGGATCAGCGCACCCGGCACACCGGCTATATAGAACCCGATAAACGCCAACAGCGCCTGCGCTGCCGCCGTGCCGATGACACCGTTGACCACCCGCTGTACGGTGCCGGCAACCAGTTCCAGATAGTGTTCGGCACGATCCCCGATCAGGCGTTCAAGCAGGCTCCGGGCGAACTCCGCCAGCCGTGCGCCGTCACGGTAGAAAAAAAACACCAGCACCAGGCTCAGGGACAGTTCAAGAATTCCCCCGCCAACTTGCGCACTCCGGGCCAACAGCCAATTGCCGACCTGACCGAGATACGGCTTGAGGGTGGCCAAAAACGCCACCCCCTGCTGAGCAATGGTCTGCCACAGCCCGAGCAGACTTTCACCTAGCAGCGGGATCTCCACCAGCCAGTCCGGCGCTGGCGGCAGGCCAGTGATCTGGTAACCCTTGAACAGCGCCGTGGCTGCGCCGACATGCTCGGCCAGGTTGAACCCCAGCATCACCAGGGGCACCGCCACCAGACCGATCCAGCCCAGGGTCAACAGCCCCGCCGCAGCGGTTTGCCGACCATTGAGCAGGCGGGTCAGCCCGCGCATCAGCGGCCAGCTGGCAAAGGACAACACCGCAGCCCAGAACAGTGCCGAGCCAAACGGCGCAAGCACCCACAGGCTCGCGCCGAGGAGCCCGAGGAGCAAAATCTGCACCAGCAAGCGGTCGTTATTGAGCATTCTTGCAACTCCGCACAGTGAGAAACGACACTGGGCCCTGCACCTCAGGTGCAGGGCCCAGTCAGCAGGCCATTGCAGGATGATCAGCGCAGCAGGTTGATACGCAACCCTGCAACGCTATCATCGCCCAGCTCCAATCGCGCGGCCCTGACCCGCTGTTCGACCAGCGCCTGGCGCCAGGCTTCGGCCTGGGCGCCGGACAGGCTAACGCGCAAGGTGCTGTCGAGGTTGAGGCAGCGCGCCAGCAATGTCACCCAGGCCTCGCTGGGTTCGGCCTGCTTCGGCAGGCGCAACTCGCCACCGTCCTGCAACTGGCGGAACAAGGTCGCAGGTGTGGGCAACACCTCAGGCAGCGGTGCATTGGCCGCCAGCAGTTCGACATGCAAATAGGCTCGTTTATTGCCTCGGGTGATGCTGTAGAGCGCCAGCAAACTGTCGTGTCGCGGCTCGGCCAGGCGCATCAGCACGTAGGCCTGCTCGTCATCGGAGCCATACAGGATGCGGTTGCCGAAGACCGCATTGGCCCACAGGCTGCTCGAGCCGCACTCACGGGCCTGACACCAGTAGAGCAACTCGGCATCCTGCGCCTGCAACGCTTCGCGGGCGGCGGTGAATACGTCATCGGCCGTATGGGTGCGCGGCAACTCGTACGTCAGCGAGGTCAGCTGCCCCTGCACCGCCACTTCACGCTCATAGCGCAGGCGGCCACTGATACGTCGAATCGAACCTTGCGGATAGATCCGCTCCTGCTCGGCGGCTTCGCTGAAAGCGACGATCTGGCTCCCAGGAAAACGCGGCAATACCTCAAGATCGCGGCTGCCGGCAACATCCGCCGCAGATACAGCAGCCACCATGGCCGTGCTTGCCAACACGCCAGCCAACAGACTGAACCAGCCCATGTGAGCCCTCATTGGATCAGCATCGACTGGGCGGTCTTAACCGCGGTGTCATCCAGCACTTCGCGGCGCGGCAAGACGATGCCGCGCTGCACCGCCGGGCGGCTCTCGATCGCCGCAATCCAGCGCTGCACATGCTCCAGGCCCTCGATCGAGACCCCCGACCAGTCATGAATGCGCACCCAGGGGTAGGTGGCGATATCGGCAATGCTGTAGTCGCCGCCCAGGTATTCGGCCTCGCCCAGGCGTGCATCGAGGACTTCATAGAGGCGCCGGGTTTCGTGCTGGTAACGGTCGATCGGGCCTTGCAGCTTCTCTGGAAAATACCGGAAGAACACATTGGCCTGCCCCTGCATCGGGCCGATACCGCCCATCTGGAACATCAGCCACTGCAACACCAAGGAGCGGCCCTTGAGGTCCTGCGGCAGCAATTGCCCGGTCAGCTCAGCGAGGTAGATCAAGATGGCGCCGGACTCGAACACGGCGAAGTCGCCGTTATCGCGGTCGACGATGGCCGGAATCCGGCCGTTGGGGTTGATCTTGAGAAATTCCGGGGTCTTCTGCTCTTTGCGCTCGAAACTCAGCGCATGCAGGTTGTAGGGCAACTGCAGCTCCTCGAGCCCAATGGTCACCTTGTGACCATTGGGGGTCGCGGCGGTATAAAGGTCGATCATGCGATTCTCCATTGCAATCGGCCCCACCTTCCCCAGTTGCCTTTGGCAAGTCAAGACGAGCGTAAGAAAGGATTGAAACAGTCTGCTACGAGCTGCGCGCCAGCTTCGTCATCCAGATGCAGATGATGCCCGCCGGGCAGATGGGCCAGCTCGATCGGCAAGCCGCGCAACAGCTCGTCAAAGTGCGGCTGCGCCACGAACATGCCCTGCTCGGCCAGCAGCAGGCTCACCGGGCATTGCAGGGACCGGACAAAAGCCATGGCATGGGCATGGGTCAGGCGCAGGGGCGATGGCAGGGTCAGGCGGTTGTCGGTGCGCCAGGTGTACCCGCCCGGTACCGGCATCAGTCCGCGCTGGGCCAGCAACTCGGCGGCTTCGCGGCTGACTGCTGCGGTCCCGCGCATGCGCGCCTGCACCGCACGTTCGAACTCGGCGTAGACCGGCTTGCGCTTGCCGGCCAGGGCCATCTGCGCCTTGAGCGCCTCGGCCAGTTTCTGCGGCGCCGTGTCGGCCTCGCCGGTGAAGGGAATCAGGCCATCGATCAGCGCCAGGCGTTCGACCCGCTCGGGCAGTGCACCGGCCAGCAAGACCGAGACAATGGCGCCCATCGAATGACCGAGCAGGGAAAAGCGCTGCCAGCCGAACTGCTCGGCCACCTGCAGGACATCGTGCACGTTGTCCCAGATACTGTAGCTGGCCCCCGGCGGACGGTGATCGGAATGGCCGTGACCGGCGAAATCCAGGGCCACGATGCGCAGCCCCGGCAACTTGGGCGCCAGCCGGGCGAAACTCGCGGCATTGTCCAGCCAGCCGTGCAAGGCGATCACCGGCCGGCCATCCGCCGGGCCGTACAGATGGGCCGCCAGCTCGATATGCGGCAGGCGCAGGCGGACTTCTTCGAACGGCAGCGTCATGCGGACACCTCGACAGGGGGTTGACCGGACCAGCGTCTGAACAGCGAGCGCAACAGCTCGGCCGTGTCCTGCGGCCGCTCCAGGGGGAACATGTGACCGCCCGGCAGGGTCAGGTACTCGCCTTTGGCCATCCGCCGAATCAGGTGCGCGTGATGCGGCAGCACCACGCGGCTGTGCCGACCACGGATCATGGCCAGGGGCACTTGCAGCTGCTGCGGGCGTCCTGGGCTGGTGTGCGGCACACTGCGATAAATACTGATTTCCGTGGCCGGGTCGAAACGCAGGCGCAGGCTCTGCCCATTGCCGTGCAGGCCATGCAGCAGATAGGCATCCAGGCATTCCGGATCGAAACGGCGAAACAGGCTCTTGGCGGCGAAGTAGCTGCGCGCCTCGATCAGGTCGGCGAACTCTTCGCGCCGCCCCAGGGTGCGCCCGGCCGGGGTGATGCGGTCGATGAAACCGAAGCGCTTGGCCGCGCGGATGACGATGCGGTCGGCCAGGGTCAACACCGGCGAATCGAGCATCACCACCCCACGGTACAGCTCAGGCCTGAGCAAGGCCGCATGGTAATGCAGCACACCGCCGAGCGAGTGGCCGACGCCCCACACGGGCTCGCCGCGCTGCTCGAGGTGATGCAGCAGCTCGTCGACCAGGTTGCTCCAGTTGTCATTCACCGGGAAGCGCGGATCGTGGCCATGTTGCGGCAGATGCAGCACCTGGTAATCCGGGGCCAGGGCCGCGAACAGCTTGCCGTAGGTGGCCGAGGGAAAACCATTGGCATGGGCGAAGAACACGGGCTGAGTCATGGCGGCAGGCTTAGGCGAAATGATCTGGGGATTGTCCGGCAGCCACGCCGACACGGCAATGACGAATCGGCCAGTGAATGACGGCACTATGGCCAAATCCAAGGGGAGGCCCGCCAGCAAGCCGACGCGGGCCGGTTGCGACCCGATTCAACGGAGCGCCGGACCGTTCTTGTCCAGCGGCACAATGGCCATGGTCAGCCGAGAGATGCAGCTGATTTTGCCATCCTCGCCGCTCAGGCGAATGTCCCAGACATGGGTGGTACGCCCCAGATGAACGGCGCGCGCCACCGCCGTGACCCGCCCACTGCGCAAGCCGCGCAGGGGGTTGGCATTGACCTCCAGACCGACGCAGGAGAACTGACTGCTGTCGATACACAGGTGGCTTGCCATGGAACCGAGAGTTTCCGCCAGCACCACCGAGGCGCCACCGTGCAGCAGGCCATAGGGTTGGTGAGTGCGGGCATCGACCGCCATGCTGGCGCTGATGGACTCCTCATCAAAAGACTCGAAGCGAATGTCCAGCTGTTCACAGATGGTGTTGTTCAAGCTCGCATTGAGCTGTTCGATATCCGCAATTTGCCGCCACAGGCTCTGGGAAACCCTCATTTGAAATTCAAGGAACGCGACTCGGCTCGGGAACACCTCGATCGGAAGCCGTCACTCGTGCCATAGCACCGTTTCGTGGCGCTCGACCCAGCCGGCGAAGCGTGGCCCGTAAGTGCCTTCGACCACGGCGCGCTTGATCTTCAGGGTCGGCGTGAGAAAGCCGTTGTCCACTGCCCAGACGTCTTTGACCAATACCAGACGCTGCAAGCGCTCGTGCTTGTCGAGATCCAGATTGACCTGTTCGAGCAGGGCCTTGAGGCTGCGCTCCAAATCGCCACGGGTACCATTGGCGACCTCCAGACGGCCGACATCGGAAAGCACACAGAGCGCCATGGGCTGAGCCAGACCATCACCAACCACACACACCTGCTCGATGCGCGAATGCACGGCCAGACGGTTTTCGATCGGCGCCGGGGCGACATATTTGCCCTTGCTGGTCTTGAAGATTTCCTTGATCCGTCCGGTCAGGCGCAGGTTGCCCTCGCTATCCTGCTCACCCTTGTCGCCGGTGCGCAGAAAGCCGTCGACGGTGACGGTTTCCGCGGTTTTCTGCGGATCCTTGTAATAACCCTGCATGGTCGCGCCACTGTGCACCTGCACTTCGCCATCCTCGGCAATACGCACCGCCACACCGGGGCTGTGCTGACCGATCCAGCCAGACTTGAATTTGCCCGGCCGGCCGACATGCGAGTAGCCGCAGTTCTCGGTCATGCCATAGACCTCGAGGACTTCCAGGCCCAGGCGCTTGTACCAGTTGAGCAAGGTCTCAGGCACAGGCGCGGCGCCAGACAAGGCATAACGCACCGCATCCAGGCCAAGACCGGCGAGCACCTTGTTGCCGAGCAAACGACCGAGCAGTGGCAGCTTGAGCAGCACGTCGAGTCTTGCCGCCGGCATCTTGCTGTACACCCCCATCTGGAACTTGGTCCAGATCCGCGGCACGCCGAAGATCACCGTCGGCCGGGCCCGCTTGAGGTCTTCGAGGAAGGTCTCCAGGCTCTCGGCGAAGAATACCGTCTGCCCAGAGTAGATCGACGCCATCTCGACGAACATGCGCTCGGCCACATGACACAGCGGCAGGTAGGAGAGGACCCGATCGTCTTCCCCGACACCGAACAACTCGGTGGCATGGCTGGCGGCAAAGCCCAGGTTGCTGAAATTGTGCATCACCCCTTTCGGCGTGCCGGTAGTGCCTGAGGTATAAATGAGGGTGGCCAGTTGATTGGCTGACGGCGAGGGGTCGTCCTGAATCGGCGTACAGGCTTGCAGCTCATCCCACAGGTAGCTGAACGGCCCTGGCGGGCGCAGCGGCAAGCCGATGGTTGGCAGCTCATCAGGCACCCCCGCCGCCATGTCCGGCCAGTCGTCCAGCTTGCCAACGAACACCAGCGCCGCCTCGGAATGCACAAGCACCTGTCGCACCGAGTCGGCGGTCAGGTTGGGGTACAGCGGCACCGAGACGTGCCCGGCCATCCAGATCGCCAGGTCGGCGATGATCCAGTGTGCACAATTCTTGGAAATGATCGCGATACGACTGCCTCGCGGCAGCTCCTGACTGCGCAGCCAGTTGGCGCTCCGCCGTGCCTGCTCGCCGACATCGGCCCAACTCAACTCCTCAAGCTGACCGCCCGGCAACGGCTGAACCATGTAGCGCTTATTCGGGTGTCGGGCTTCACGCTGGTAAAACACGTCCAGCGGCAAACGGATTGTATCGGCCACAGGCCTTCCTCCTTTGTTGTTTTTGTGGAGCCAACCAAGCAATTGCTTGGCTGGACTATATCCACGCACAAAGGCGAGTCGCAAGTGAAGAAATGTTTCGCTGTGTAGCCCGATTTCAGGCGTGTTGCGGGTGCACCAACGCGCGCAAGTCCATCAGGCCGGCAGCCAGAACTTCGCCGTCCAGCTCGGCCAGGCTGGCGGTATGCATGGGCAACGCCTGCTGCCGGTGACCGTGGATCAACAGCCCGGCCAAGGCTCCAACCAATGGCTGGTGACTCACCAGCAGCAACTCGCCATCGTCGTAGCGATCGAGCTGGCGAAGGACTTCGCGCGGGTCGCTATCCGGCGTCAGCCAAGGCACGGTATGGATAGCGCCGGTGTAACCCAGGACGTCGCGGACCAGCGCGGCGGTTTGTTGCGCACGGACATAGGGACTGGCCAAGATCGTGCCGAGCGCACGCCCCTGCAGCTGCACCGTCGCCTGGCGCACCTCCTGGCAACCCTGTGCCGTCAAGGCGCGCTCGGCATCGCTGCGCGCCTGTACTTCGGCCTCACCATGGCGCAATAACCACAGCCTCATTGGCCAAGCCTCACAGTTTCGGCTCTTCGTCACGCACCGGGTGTGGCGCGGGTGGCACGCTATGCGGCGCCTGACCTTGCGGGGCCTGCGGCGTCGGCCAATCGGCGAAGGGCCAGGGCTTTTCTTCGCTATTGAAGGTGCCGAAGCGGCCGATCTGCGCCAGGTACTGGCTCAGGCTGTCACCAAAACCGAGCAGGCTGGCATTTGGCGCACCATAAAACAGCCGGTAACCCAACTGCAGCAAGACCACGCCTGCGAGCACCAGCTCGGCCAGTTGCCAGACGATGGCGAACACTGCCATCCAGAGAACCCGCAGCAGAATGGACTCGCGTTCCAGCTCTTTAGGCGCTTCGCTCATGAAAATCTCCTTGTCAGTCGCGGGTCAGAAACCCGTGGTGGGAATAAAATCGACATCGGTCTTGGGCTCGGCAAGCATCAACTCTCCGATCACCTGATTCAGCGTGCGCCCCTCAAACACAATGGCATGCAAACCTGTAACCAGTGGCATGTAGATCTGCAATTCCTCGGCCTTGTCCTTGAGCACCTTGATGGTGTTGACGCCTTCTGCCACCTCGCCCAATCGTTCCACCGCATCCTCGAGGCTCAGGCCCTCGCCCAGGGCGAAGCCGACCTGATAGTTACGGCTTTTCGCTGACGAACAGGTGACGATCAAATCGCCGACCCCGGCCAGTCCGAGAAAAGTCATGGGGTTGGCCCCCAGCTGCACGGCAAAGCGGGTCATCTCCGCCAATGCGCGGGTGATCAGCATGCTCCGGGTGTTCTCGCCCATGCCCATGGCCGAGGCCATCCCGGCCATGATCGCGTAGACATTCTTCAGCGCGCCGCCCAGCTCCACGCCAAAACGGTCGCCACTGGCATAGACGCGGAAGGTACGACCGTGCAGCGCCTCCTGGACCCGCAGGCACAGCTCTTCATCCTCGCTGGCGATCACCGAGGCGGTCAGCGCGTGCTCGGCGACCTCCCGGGCCAGATTCGGCCCAGACAGGACGCCGATACGTGCCCGCGGGGCGATCTCTTCGAGGATCTGGCTCATCAGCTTGAAGCTATGCGCTTCGATGCCTTTGATGGTGCTGACCAGCAGCTTGCCATCGAGCTGCCCAGCTACCGGCTGCAGCACCTGACGCAGGACGCTGGAGGGCAAGGCGACAAACACCAGCTGGCAGGCATTCAGGGTCGCGGCAAGGTCAGAGAGGGGCACCACAGCCGAGTGAATTTTAATCCCTTTGAGATAGCGCGGATTTTCGCGCGTAGCGAGGATGGCCTCGACCTGCTCCGGGTCGCGCATCCAATGCAACACATGCTGACCGTTCTCCGCCAGCAGGTTCGCAATTGCAGTGCCGAAGCTGCCGCCGCCGAGTACGGCTATGGGTTGCTGCTCAGTCATAAAAGTATCCGTTTTGGGCCATGTGCAATGACAATCTGGATTGCATTATACGGGCCGACAGGGCTGCGGCCAGCTTTTAGCTGGAGCTCAAGCCTGGCCAGGACTGGCAGAAATGCGCGCCCGCGTGTGCAGGTCGACTGAAAAAGCCGTGTCGCTCGGTTAATATGCCGCCCCCTCACCACGAACAGGGCCGTTGCGTGGCAATCAACACCCGAGCTTCACTTCATCTGACGCTGCTGGCATTGCTGGCCACTGGCCAAGTGTTGGCCAATGACCTGTTCGACAGCGACTCCGCCATGCCTGAGGTGCTGACTGCCACGCGCCTGAAGCAGTCACCGGCGGCAGTACCCGGCAGCGTCACGGTACTCGACAGTGCCTTGATCACAGCCAGCGGCGCCCGTGATATCCCGGAGCTGCTGCGCCTGGTACCAGGCATGATGGTCGGCTACCGCAACGGCAACCAGGCTACCGCCAACTACCATGGCAGCAACGTCACCGAGGCGCGCCGCCTACAGGTGCTGGTCGATGGTCGCTCGGTCTATCGCCCCGGCCTGGCCAGCGTGGACTGGACGGATATTCCCGTGGCCATCGAAGACATCGAGCGCATCGAAGTGTTTCGCGGACCGAACACCGTCAGCTATGGTGCCAACGCCCTGATGGGGGTGATCAATATCCTCACCCGCCACCCCCTCGACAGCCGCGGCACGCGCCTGAAGACCACCCAGGGCCAGCGCGGTATCCATGACTGGTTCGCCAGCCACGGCAGTGCATGGCCGGACGGCGCACTGCGCCTGTCACTGTCGGGCCTGCAAGATGACGGCTTCGATCACGACCAGTTCGGCCGCGATTACCGCGACAGCCGTCGGCTTAACCGCTTCAACCTATCCGCCAGCCAGCAACTCGACAGCCGCCACAGCCTCGACTGGCAACTGGCGGCCAAGGAAGGCAGCAACCAGCGGCCCTATGGCTACACCCCGGTATTCGACGCCATCGCGCCTGGCGACAAGGGCTCGGATGTCAAGGCCCGCGACTACGCCGGCTCGCTGCGCTGGACCCTGGACTTGAGCCCCGAGCACAGCCTCCACCTGCAAAGTTCGGCACAACACTGGCAACGCAAGCAGGTCTGGCGCGCCTGCGAGGCGGAAGTCGCGCTCAGTCCGGAGCTGGGCCAGCTGTGGGACCTCAATCCGTTCTATGTGGTCAAGTTCGGCGACTATGTGAAGCAGCTCAAGAGCGACCCCGGCACTGCCGTGCTGCCTGCGGGGACTGCCCAGGAGCAGACGCTGGCCGGCGCCGTGCTGGCCCAGCTGGACGGCGGTGCGACCCGCCCCGTCTGCGGCGACGTCAGCCAGAGCATCCGCGAGACCCGCTACGATTTCGAACTGCAGGACACCCTGAGCCTGTCCGACGACTTGCGCCTGCTCAGCGGCCTAAGCTATCGCTACGATCAGGCGGACTCCGAGACCTATTTCAACGGCGCATTGAGCAACCACATCTGGCGCCTGTTCGGCCACCTGGAATGGCAACTCGGCGCCCACTGGCTGGTGCAGGGTGGCGCCATGCTGGAAGACGACCAGCTTTCGGGCAGTTCGCTGACCCCGCGCATCGCCGTCAACTACCTGATCACTCCGCGCCACGGCCTGCGCGCGGTGTACTCCGAAGCCGTGCGTTCGCCAGACATGTACGAGAACAACGTCGACTGGCGCTACCGAGTGCGCAACCTGCAGCCGCAGGCCTTCGGTCAGAGCAGCGCGACCTACTTCGCTCGCTCCCGTGGCCCCGGCAACCTTGACCAGGAAATCATGCGTTCGCGTGAACTCGGCTACAACGGTTCCTTTGCCAACGCCGGCATCGACCTGGATATCAAGCTGTTCTACGACGAAATCCACAGCATGATCAGCGAGCCGCTGCGCAACGACAGGTTTTTCCCGAACAACGCCAACCGCATGCATTTCAGCGGAGTCGAGACCCAGCTCGACTGGCAACTCGGCCATGCCGACCGTCTGCGCCTGAGCTACGCCCTGGTCGACTTCAGCGCCAGCAGTCATCTCGACCGGCCTCTCACCGCGCGCCACAGCGGTTCCGCCGGTTGGTTGCGCGACTGGGGCCAAGGCTGGTCGAGCGGTCTGTTCTATTACGGCGCCGACCAACTCAATCAATACCATTTCGAACGATTGGACCTGCGCGTGGCCAAACATATGGTCATCGGCACTACCGCCCTGGAACTGGCCGGTGTCTTGCAACAGCGCCTCGACGATGAGCCTATGACCTGGCAAGAAAACCGTCACGACCAACGACACCTGCTGTATTTCAGTGCGGAGCTAGACTTCTAGGATGGATTACACCGCCTCACGGATGAGCCCCATGCACTATTCATGGATACGCTACTGGCTCCTATTCTGCTGCCTCTCGTGCAGCCTGCCGTTGCGTGCTGCCGAGATCATCCTCAGCGGCGCCGAAGACAACCCAGCCATACGCGCATTCAGCGCCGCCCTGGCCGAGCTGCGCCCGCTGGATCGAGTGCGCTTCATGCCGCTGGCACAACTGCCGAGCCCCACACAAATTCCTGCCGATACCCGCCTGGTCCTGCTCGACCTGCAGGCCCTCGACTGGCGCCTGAGGACATCCGGCCCACCGACCCTGATGCTGCGCATCAGCCGCTTGCATGCCCAGCAACGCCTCGGCAATCGCCGTCCAGCGCATATCAGCCTGCTCTGGAGCGACCCGGCTCCCGCCCGCCAATTGCGCCTGACACGCTTGCTGGTGCCGCAGGCACAGCGGATTGGCGTGCTCTACGACGAGCACAGCCAGTTCCTGCTCGACGAACTGCGCCGCGCCGCCACGCCGCTGGGGCTGGAGATCGTTGGCCAAGCCTGGCCGGACACCCATGACAATCGGCCCCTGCTGGCCCTGCTGCAACGCACTGACCTGCTGTACGGAGTGAACGATGAGGACCTGTTCAATCCACGCACCGCAAAGAACCTGTTGCTCACCAGCTATGCCCAGCAGCGCGCCATGATCGGCCCCAACTCCAGTTTCGTGCGCGCCGGCAGCCTGGCGAGCATTTACAGCGACCGGCAAGACTGGCTGAACAGCCTCAACCAACTGCTCGACCAGCCGCCCGAGAGCTGGCCGCGCAGCGCTTACCCCGCCTATTTCAAAGTACGCGGCAACCGCCAAGTGGCACGCGCACTGGCCATAGAACTGGCCGATGATGCGCGCCTGGCGCAGCAAGTGGCTGAAGGAGAAAACCTATGAAGCTGGGCCGTGGCTGGGACCTGCATACCCGCACGCAGTTGATCAGTGTCGGGCCGGCGCTGCTGATGACGTTGCTGCTGACTGGTTTTTTCACCTTCGAGCGCCTACAGGATCTGCGCCAAGAACTCGACCACACTGGCCAGTTGATTGCGAGTCAGCTGGCTCCGGCAACCGAATACGGGGTTATCTCCGGCAACCTTGGGGTGCTCGATGCCCTGTTGCAGGCCACCCTGAAGACCCCGCACGTGCGCTTTCTCGAAGTGCGTGACCGCGCCGACAACATCCTGGTGTATGTCGAACAGCCCAGCAGTAAAGGCCAGGGCAACGCACAGGTGGAAATCTTCCATGCACCCATTCGCCTGCAGCGGATCGCACTGGACGGCGACTTTCTGCAAACACCGCCGAGTGACCCGGGGCAAGCTACCGAGCACGACCTGGGGCGTGTTGTGGTCGGCATGTCGAATGACGCCTTCAACAGCCGGCAACAGGAAATTCTCCTCAAGGCCACAGCCCTGGCGCTGCTCGCCCTGATCCTGACCTACATCCTCGCCCGCCGCCTGGCCCGCCGCTTGTCACAACCCCTGAGCGCCATGGGCGACGCAGTCACGGCGATCCAGGGCGGCGACTTCCACACTGCCCTGCCCGAACCCGAGGATGGCGAACTGGGCGCCCTGGCCCGACATATCAACAACCTGGCCACTGGCCTGAATCGTGCCGGCCTCGAGCAGAAGCAAGCCATGGCGCTGCTGGTCAAGGCACGTGAAGAGTCGGAGCGTGCCAACAGCGCCAAATCCGATTTCCTGGCCATGATGAGCCACGAACTGCGCACCCCGATGAATGGCGTACTGGGCATGCTGCAATTGCTGGAGACCACCCAGATGACCCAGGAACAGGTGGAATATGCGGCGCTGGCTGCCGAATCCACCGAGCACCTGCTGAAAGTCATCAATGACATTCTCGACTTCTCACGCATTGAGCGCGGGGCACTGGAACTGGAATCCATCGCCTTCAACCTGCTGGAGTTGGTCCAGGCTTGCGTGCAGGTGTTCCAGCACAGCGCCCAGCAACGCGGCCTGGCGCTACAACTGGACACCCAAGGCGGCCTGGAGTCGCTTGAAGTTCAAGGCGACCCGACACGCATTCGGCAGATCCTGGTCAACCTGATCGGTAATGCACTGAAGTTCACCGAAGCCGGCAATATCCGCGTGCAAATCCGCTGGCAAGCGCTGGATGATCAGGTGCTGTGGCTCACCTGTGCCGTGCACGACAGTGGCATAGGCATCTCGGCCGATCGCCTGGAACACATGTTCGACGCTTTCCAGCAGGCCGACACCTCGATTTCCCGGCGCTACGGCGGTACCGGTCTGGGTTTGCCAATCGCCCGCACCCTGGCCGAGCGCATGGGCGGCACCCTGCGCGGCGAAAGCCAGGAGCAATGCGGGTCGGTGTTCACCCTGGAAATCCCCCTGCCCTTCTCCCGTCAGCTCCGCCCGATCACCGTGAATGCTCCGGCACAAGAGCGCCAAGGACAAGGTCAGGATGTGCTCCTGGTCGAGGACAATCCGGTCAACCAGACCGTGATCGAGGCCATGTTGCGCAGCCTCGGGTATCAGGTCTGCCTGGTCGGCGATGGTGCCCAGGCGGTACAAAGCGTGGCGCGCCAGCACTTTGCCGCCATCCTGATGGATTGCCGTCTGCCGATCATGGATGGCTATGAGGCCACCCGGCAAATTCGCCACCTCGCGGGCCAGGCCGATACACCGATCATCGCCCTCACCGCCAATGCCTTGCAGGGCGATCGCGAGACCTGTCTGGATGCCGGCATGAATGATTACCTGGCCAAACCCTTCAAGCGCGCCGATCTGCAACGGATACTGCTACGCTGGCTGCCACCCCGACCATCGACCAGTGTTCAAGACAACTAAAGTGTTGCAGGCTTGACCTACATGGGCTTACCAATGCGCCCCGCTGTGGCAAGATATCGGGGACGGAGTACCGCGGTACTCAGCGCGCTGTGACTTTCACCACAACGCAACAGTCTATGACTAGGCTACCGGTAGACGCACAATAGTAGCGTGACCGCCCAGGACGATTCACCCAGCCTTGGCGCATGGGAAATATTGAGGAGCTCGCATGACCAAACAAAACGCCTTCACTCGGGAAGACCTGTTGCGCTGCAGCCGCGGCGAACTGTTCGGCCCGGGTAATGCGCAACTGCCCGCCCCGAACATGCTGATGATCGATCGCATCACCCACATCAGCGACACTGGCGGCAAGTATGGCAAGGGCGAGATCGTTGCAGAACTCGATATCACCCCGGACCTGTGGTTCTTCGGTTGTCACTTCGAAGGTGACCCGGTGATGCCAGGCTGCCTTGGCCTCGACGCCATGTGGCAGTTGGTCGGCTTCTTCCTCGGCTGGCAAGGCAACCCAGGCCGTGGCCGTGCGCTCGGCTCGGGCGAAGTTAAGTTCTTTGGTCAGATTCTACCGACGGCCAAGACAGTGACCTATAACATACAGATCAAACGCACCATTACCCGTTCGCTGATCCTGGCCATCGCCGATGGTACGGTCAGCGTCGATGGCCGCGAGATCTACAGCGCCGAAGGCTTGCGCGTCGGCCTGTTTACTTCTACCGACAGTTTTTAAAGGATTCCCCCCATGCGTCGCGTCGTGATTACTGGTCTGGGCATCGTTTCCTGCCTGGGCAATGACAAAGAAGCCGTCTCCGCTAGCCTTCGCGCTGGCAAGTCGGGCATTCGGTTCAATCCTGAATACGCCGAGAAGGGCCTGCGCAGCCAGGTTTCCGGCTCCGTTGACCTGAATCTGGAAGAGCTGATCGACCGCAAGGTCTACCGCTTCATGGGCGATGCGGCGGCCTTCGCCTACCTGTCCATGCAGCAGGCCATCGCCGATGCTGGGCTCAGTGACGAGCAAGTATCCAACCCGCGGGTCGGCCTGATCGCCGGCTCCGGTGGGGCTTCCACATTCAACCAGATGGAAGCCATGGACATCCTGCGCGAGAAAGGCGTCAAGCGTGTCGGCCCCTACCGCGTACCGCGGACCATGGGCAGCACCGTTTCCGCCTGCCTGGCCACCCCGTTCAAGATCAAGGGCGTGAACTACTCCATCTCCTCGGCCTGCGCCACCAGCGCCCATTGCATCGGCAACGCGATGGAGCAGATCCAGATGGGCAAGCAGGACATGGTCTTCGCCGGCGGCGGCGAAGAAGAGCACTGGAGCCAGAGCTTCCTGTTCGACGCCATGGGCGCCCTCTCCACTCAGTACAATGCCACCCCGGACAAGGCATCGCGTGCCTACGACGCCAAGCGTGACGGTTTCGTCATTGCCGGTGGCGGCGGCATGGTCGTGGTCGAAGAGCTGGAGCATGCGCTCAAGCGCGGCGCCAAGATCTATGCGGAAGTCGTCGGTTACGGCGCTACTTCCGACGGCTACGACATGGTTGCCCCGAGTGGCGAAGGCGCCGTGCGCTGCATGCAGCAGGCGCTGGCCACCGTGGATACGCCCATTGACTACCTGAACACCCATGGCACCTCGACCCCGGTCGGCGACGTCGCGGAAAGCCGCGCAGTTCGCGAAGTGTTCGGCGCCAAGGCCCCGGCCATCAGCTCGACCAAGAGCCTGACCGGCCACTCCCTGGGTGCTGCCGGCGTCCAGGAAGCGATCTACTGCATGCTGATGATGGAAGGCAACTTCATCGCCGGCTCGGTCAACATCGAAGAAATCGATCCGGAAATCGCCGATCTGCCGATTCAGCGCAGCACCGTCGAAAATGCCAAGATCGACACCGTCATGAGCAACAGCTTCGGCTTCGGTGGCACCAACGCCACCCTGGTACTGAAGCGCTGGACCGGCAAGTAAAGCGGTACCTGCAGCGACTGGTTTAACCAGAAGCAGTTGACCGCACGACAAAGGGCGCCCACAGGGCGCCCTTTTTTTGCCTGGCATTCAAGCCACTTCCTGCGCGTCCTCACTCGCCGCCTTGGTCCTGAAGCGCGGCAACAACATGGGCACACGCTGGCGATAGGCCTGGTACTCGGGATGGGCCCGCAGCAGATCGCGTTCTTCGAAGAAGATGCCGATCAGGATGTAAGCACTGGTCAGCAGCGCGAACAGCAGGTGAGTGGCGGTCATCTGCGGGGTGCACCAGAAGGCGAAGAACCAGCCCAGATACAGCGGATGGCGCACCACCTTGTAGGCCGCCGGAGTCTTGAACGGCAGCGCGGTGTAAGGCTTGCCCAGCAGATGCAACCAAACCTGACGCAAGCCGAACAGGTCGAAGTGGTTGATCAGGAAGGTGCTGTACAGCACCAGCGCCCAACCGAAGGCGAACCCAGCCGACAGCAGCAGACGACCACTGCGATTCTCCACCTGCCAGATGACCCCGCCCAGCGGCTGCCAGAAGTAGAACAGGGCAATCAGGGCCAGGCTGGAAAGCAGGACATACGTGCTGCGTTCGGCAGCCTGCGGAATGATCCGCGTCCACCAGGCCTTGAAGGCCGGCCTCGCCATCACACTGTGCTGTACAGCGAACAACGTCAGCAAGAGCACGTCGATCACCAGGGCATTACCCAGCGCCAGCTCGGGCACACCGTCTATCCGCTGCGGCACCAGCGGCAGGTCGCCAACAAAAGCGATGGCATAAAGAAAGGTGGCAAAAAACACGGCGTAGCTGGCCACACCGTAGAAAAAGATCGCAAGGCGTTTCATGGTAGGAACCTCATGGCAGACCAGATCTGCTCGGCTGGTCGCTGAATTGGGGGATTAACTGGCGGCGTGACCGGCATCCAGCACGTTGCACACCTCGGTGATGCGATCCGCCGGAAAGCCACTGAGCTGTGCATGGCGCTGGATCAACTCCGGATCCTCGGCCAGGTAGATACAGAACAGCTTGTCGTCGGTGACATAGGAGTGCAGCCACTGGATATCGCCACCCAAGCCCTTGAGAACCTGATGAGAGTGGCGCGCAGCAACGGCCAGTTCGGCCTGGTCCATTTGTCCGGCACGGGGGATGTGGCGTTCGATCACATAGCGTTTCATCGGTATGTCCTGCCTCGTTTGGGAAAGCTGCAGACCGTTCTGCAGTTGAGGTCAGGTTGCACTGCGCCTGTATCAGTAGAACCACTGGGCGTGCATGCTTTGTATGGGTTTGGTTTCAGTCGGCTTCGTGGGCCAGCGTGGCGCTTAACCAATCATGCAGCCGAACTTGGTCGAGGGGCTTGTGCAGCAGTGCACAGACGCCCTGGGCCAGCACCTCGCTCTCATCCAAGCCATCACTGAACCCGGTATAGAGCGCGATCGGCCAATCGGCACGGGCAGCCAGCAGGCGCCGGGCTAGCTGCAAGCCGGTCAGGCGTGGCATGCACTGGTCGAGGATCACCACATCCCAGGCATAAGGGGTGCTCAACAACGCCACCGAAGCCTGCTCGGCGTCGCGCCAAACCTGCACCTCGAGGCCCCAGGCCGCCAGACGTTCGGCCATGTACTCGACCACCAGCGGGTCATCGTCGACCACCGCCACGCGTCCACGCAACCTGGGCCAGACGTTCTCAGCCCGCGCAGCAGGCTTGACTGGCTGCGCCTGGCTCAAGTCTTCGTCGAGCAACGGAATCAGCACCTCGAAGCGAGAGCCCTTGCCGACCTCGCTGCGCAAGTGGATATGCCCGGAATATTCATGGACGATGCCATGGGCCATGGACAGGCCCATGCCGCTGCCCTGCCCCTGCGCCTTGGTGCTGAAGAATGGCTCGAAGATTCGGCCCTGCAGTTCCTCGGCAATACCTGGCCCGGAATCCTCCACCGACAGCCGCAAATAATCGCCAGCAAAGCACTGCTGACAGGACGCGCACACCCCCTGCTCTACCCGGCAACGCTGCAGGGCGATACGCAGGCGGCCGACGCTGCCCATGGCATCGCGGGCATTGATGCACAAGTTCATCAATACCTGCTCCAACTGCACCGGGTCGACCAGCACCGGCGGCAGGTCGGCGGTCAGCTCCGTCACTATCTCCACGCTGGCGGGCAAGGTCGACTGCAGCAGCTGGAGAAAATCGCCGATCAACTTGCTCAGGCGCACCGGCTGCGGCTGGCCGCGGCTGCCGCGACTGAAGGTGAGCATTTGCTGGATCAGATCGCGGGCTTTTTCCGCCGACTGCTGCACCCGAGCCAGGTAGCGGCACAGGCGTTCGTCGTCTTGGTTCTCGGCCAGCTCTTCGGCCATGACCGTATAGCCGAGCATGCTGGTCAGCAGGTTATTGAAGTCGTGGGCGATACCGCCAGTCAGATGGCCGATTGCCTCCATGCGCTGAGCCTGGCGCAGCTGCTGCTCGAGTCGCTCGCGCTGCTGCTCGGCCTCTTGGCGCTCGGTGATATCGCGTACGAAACCGATGAAGTGGGGCCCCTCTGGGCTCTCCACCACGGAAATGGCCAGTTCGGCTGGGAACTCCTCGCCGCTGGCGCGCTGCGCCCGCACCTCGACCCGCCGCCCCAGGTAGGGACCTTCACCGGTTTGCAGATAACGCTGAAAACCCTGCTGGTGAGCGGCGCGGGTGCGTTGGGGAATCAGCAACTCGGCCAGGGGCTGGCCCCGCACCTCGTCTCGGCGATAGCCGAAACACTGCTCGGCTGCGGGATTGAAGGTGGTAATACGTCCTTGGGCGTCCATGCCGATGATGCAGTCCAACGCACTGCCGACGATGGTGCGGTACTGCTGTTCACTCGCGCGCAAGGCACTCTCGGCTTCCTTGCGCTGGGTTATTTCGCGGGTGAAGGCAAGAATGCGGTCGATCCCGCCGATGGTCGCACGCTTGAGGAACACCTCATCCCAGTGCAGGCTGCCGTCACGGTTGCGCCTGCGCCACTCGAAGCGCTGCGGCCCCTCGTTGCGCGCCCGCCTCAGCCAGCTGGCGGCGTCCTCGCCGGTGTAGGGTGAAGAGCCGGCACTGAAGACGTCGATATTGCGCTGCAACATTTCCGAGTAGCTATAGCCATAGGCCTGGCAGGCGCGTGGATTGACATCCACCAGGGCGCCGCTGTCCAAGTCATGAACGAAGATAGCGTCCTCCGAGGCCTCGAAGATCGCCCGGTAGCTGGCCTCGGCATCCAGCCGCTGCAGCTCTGCGGCGGCCCGTACGGAGAAGATGCGCAGGATAGACTCGACCTGATTGCGCGCCGGCAGCGGCCCGCTGTGCCCCACGGCGATCAGTCCCAGTGGCCGACCATCGCTGGCAAACAAGGGGTAGCCGGCATAGCTGTCCAGGTTGAATACGCGCAGGCTTTCGTCGGCGGCATAACGCTGGCCCAACCCAGACTCGACCAGGTGAAAGGCTTTGCCGAATACATCCTGACAGGGCGTACCCGCAATCGGGTAACTGACGTTGCCGCGCAACTTGCCGGCGTAGTAGAGCGCCAGGGTGCTCAATTGCCGACTACCGGGGTCACTCATGCGACTGACGAAGGCGAAGTCGGCACGCAGCGAGCGCGCCAGATAATGCACCAGAGCCTCGAACACCTCTTCGCTGCTGGCCGCCGCCACGCCCAGGGCGACATGCCGCAGCGCCTCCTCGACCCGCTTGCGCTCGCTGATATCGGTGGAGATACCGCAGACGGCGATCACCTGTCGCCTCTCGTCGAATAGGGGAAATTTGCTCGACAGATAGGTCCAGGAACGATTCTGCAGCAGCAACTGCTCTTCGAATTCCACTGAATGGCGCAGGCTGATCACGCTCAGATCATTGGCACGCAGTCGATCGGCCACCTCGCTGGCGAACAGTTCATGGTCGCTGCGTCCCAGCACCTGCTCGGCCTGCAATTTGAAGAAGCGCTCAAATGCCGGATTGACCAAGCAGTAGCGGCCTTCCAGGTCCTTGATGTAGATCACCGCACTGCTGTTGTCGACGATCTGCCGCAACGGATGATCGAGGACACTGCTGACCAATGTCGGAGTCGGCTGAGTCATGTCATGTCTCCCCACAACCGCTTAATCCTGAGTATAGGGAAGTGCAACGCCGCCCAGTCGTGGCGGCAACCAGGCTGAAACAATTGAAACAAGCCGGACTCAGAGCACCAGCATGTAGCCAACGCCGCGCACGGTACGAATGATCTGTGGTTTTTCCGGGTCGTGCTCCAGCTTACGGCGCAGACGAGCGATGCGGATATCGATGGAGCGATCGTAAGGGTTCCAGTCACGATTCTGGGTCAGGTTGAGCAGTTGATCGCGAGACAGGGGCCGGTTGGGACGCTGCACGAAGGCCTGCAACAAGTCGAACTCCATGGCCGTCAGCTCGACTTCCTGCCCCTGCTCGTCGCATAGCTGGCGACGCTGCAGGTCGAGGCGGTAACGGCCCACCGCAATGCCGCCCGCTGGCTTGTCGGGCTCACTGCGCGTTGCTCGCCGATAGCGGCGCAACACCGTCTTGACCCGCGCGAGCAGTTCACGAAGGTCGAAGGGCTTGGCCAGGTAATCGTCGGCCCCTACCTCCAGGCCGATGGTGCGGTCAACCGGACTGCCGGCACCGGAAATCATGATCACCGGCAGGTCGTGGTGTTCGCGTAGAAAGCGCGCCAGGCTCAGGCCGTCCTCACCGGGCAGGCCGACATCCAGCAGCACCAGGTCGGGAATCTGCGATTGCAGGGACTCGCGCATCTGGACACTATCGGCGCAACCCGCCACCCGATAGCCCTGTCCGCCGAGGTAATCTTCCAGTAGCTGACGTACGCCTTCGTCATCGTCGACCACCAGGATCTGCACGCCCTCCTCCATGCCGCCACCTCGCCGCCCGCCATTCCTTACAGCATAGCCAGGTCAGCCGCTGGCGCTGCAGGATTCAAGCTGCATGCACTCGTGTCGCCTGACTGATTGACCAGGATCAAAGCCCAAGTCCCGGCACGCCCTATGCTGATGCCAAACCCAAGCACGCCTGTCTCAAGGGCAAATGACCACAGCATGAGGAATTCTGCATGACCATAAAGACCATCAGCGCCCAGGGACAGCTGAATGCGGGCATGAGCATCGAGGTGCAATGCGGCGAGCACCGCCTGGTCATGGACCAACCCCAGCACGCCGGCGGCCAAGGCCTGGGGCCGACGCCCCTGGATGTGGTGATGGCCGCTGTGGCCGGCTGCTTCGGCACCCTGGGCCGTTACATCGCCCATCAGCAGAAGATCGAGCTGCGCGGCATGCGTTTCGAGATCGAAGCCGACTACGACCCCGATGGCTTGCTTGGCCGGCGCGATGACGTGCGCCCCGGGTTCCAGGCGCTGAGGGTCAAGGTGGAGATCGACGCCGACCTCAACCGCGAGGAAAAGCAGGCCTTTCTCGAGGAGATCGAACGGCGTTGCCCGCTGGCCGACAACCTGCTCAACGGCACCCAACTGCACAGCCAGCTGGCCTGACCAGGCTCAGCGCACCTGAAAACGCTGCTCGGCCAGCTTGCGGTCATCCTGGAACACCAGGAAATGCCACTCACCCGCAACGACCTCATGGGGTTCGCTGAACTCGAAGGCCATGACGTCCTGGGGGGCGCCCGGAACCAGCGCCTGGGTCACCACGAACTTGTCGTGACGCCTACCGTCCGGGGTTGTGATACCAGGCGTGAGATACAGCAGGGTCAGCGGCGCATCGCCAACGGCCTTGCCCGCCAGGCTGTAGCGCATGCCGAATTTGGTGCCGAGCTTGGCCGGGATCAGTTCGCGGCGTTCGATTGGCTGGTTGCTGCGGGTCAGCAGCCGCTCGCCCGGTTTGAAATCCTCGTATTGGCTGGCGAAGATGCCGTATTCCACGGGCCCCTCGACCCGTACCTCGGCCTGTACCAGACCGCTCATCAGCATGAGTGCGGCCAGCGCACTGAAACGGGCGTATTGCATGTCGCGCTCCTTGTTTGGGATGGCGCGAGCCTATGACACCCTTGTGACAGGCGAATGACAAGCCGCTACTTGGCGGGGGTTTCCTCTGCCTTGCGCGGCAGTATGGCGAGGAAGTTGTCCCGCGCGACCCCGTGCGCCGCCTCGGTGGGCAACGCATCGAGGAACGGCTCGAAGCCCCGCATGAGTTCGCCCATGCTGTCGAAGTGACCGACCACGTCGGAGCCGAGCATGAAGCGCTCGGGATAGCGACTGACCAGCGCGATCCAGTGCGGGTCGGGCGTGCCCTGCTCATCCAGCAGATAGGGCCTGAGCATGCTCCAGGACAGATCGATATACAGGTTCGGGTAGGCTTCGAGCATGCGTTCGAGGGTCGACAGGAGGAAGTCCAGCTTGTCCTGATGCCGGTGTATTTCCAGGCTGGTGCCGGCATGTGCCCAGATAAAGCGCACGTGCGGATGATTGCGCAGCGGCGCTTCCATTTCCGCCAGGTACAACGGGTTGCGTTCACGCTTGGAGGTGATATTGGCATGCAGCATCACCGGTAGATCGTACTCGGCGGCCAGGTGATAGACCCGCGCCAGCGCCTCGTTGTCGGCTCGTGGGGCATCCCCATGGATCAGCGCGGTCAGGTCGTCGTGCCGGGTGAACACCTCGCCGATTCCCTGCCACAAGCCCGGATCCATTTCGAGCATACGGCGGATATGTGCATCGGCGTTCATGTCGGTGGGGTTGAAGCCGGACAGGAAGGGGTGAAAGCGCCTGCGCTGTTCGACGGGCAGCTGCTTGAAAGCATGCGCGATCAACACATCGGTGGCGCTGTACCAATAGGCATTGGCGTCATCGCCGGCGTAGTAGCGCGGACGCTTGGGTTCGTTCTCATCCCATTTCTTTGCCACCGGGATGCCCGACAGCATCACATGTTCGATGTTGGCCTCGGCCATGCGCTTGAGCAGCTTGTCCATGCCGGCGCTTTCCTGGAAAAAGTCGACGTAATGCAAGTGGGCATCGCTGTAACGATACTCGCGGGAATGCGCACTGCTCGCGGCCAAAGCGAGGAACAGAATCAGGCTCAAACGTAGAAGTGGCAAAGCGGCGTCCTCCTGACAGCATGGACTGGGTAGACCCGGCAGATGCCCAGCAAGTTCAGCCAGCGCCCTGGTGCGGGCAACGGCGCCAGGCTGGAAAGGCAAGGCCAACGATCAGGTGCACAGCGTCGCTACGCTCTGGCGGCGCTGGTCTGCAACCGCCGCGATGGGCTAGGCTGGTAGCCTCGCCATATGCCGACTCCGGAGTTGCCATGAGCGCTAACCACAACGCTACCGGCCTGCTACTGATCCGACCGCGCCAGGAAGACATCGCGGGGCAACCGATCCTGCGCCCATTGCCATCGGCCAAATGCCGCAGTGTCGGCCCCTTCGTCTTCTTCGACCATATCCTCGAACAGACCTATGCGCCCGGCCGCGGCCTGAACATCGACCAGCACCCGCATATCGGCCTGTCGACCCTCACCTACCTGTTCGAAGGCCAACTGCAGCACAAGGACAGCCTCGGTTCGGATCAACTGGTCAAGCCTGGCGAAGTCAGCTGGATGACCGCCGGACGCGCGGTGGCGCATATCGAGCGCACCCCGGCCACGTTGCAAAAAACTGGCTCGCGCCTGCATGGCCTGCAAGTCTGGCTGGCGCTGCCCGCAGCTGACGAACAAGGCGAACCCAGTTACAGCCATCACCCGGCCAGCAAGTTGCCGCGCAGCGAAGCCATGGGCGTGCAGATTTGCCTGATCGCCGGTACTGGTTTCTGCCTGGAGTCGCCTGTAACGGTAAGCTCGCCAACGCTGTACGCCGAGCTCAAATTGGCCGCCGGTGCCCGCCTGGCCATTCCTGCCGAACACCCGGAGCGGGCGCTGTACCTGATTGATGGTGAAGCGCTGCTGGACGATCAAGCGCTGCCGCTGCGTGGCCTGGCGGTACTGCCCGGGGGCGAAGCCTTCACCCTCAGCGCCTGCGGCGAAAGCCATCTGGTGCTGATCGGCGGTCAACCCCTGGGACCACGGCGGATCGATTGGAACTTCGTCGCCAGCGACCCGGCGCTGATCGAGCAAGCGCGGGAGCGCTGGAGAAATAACGAGTGGCCCAAGGTGCCGGGAGAAACCACGCGCATCGAACTGCCACGCTAACGGGGCGACAGCGCCAGCGTCCTTGACCTTGGCCCGTCGTTGGCGCGTCAGTCACTGCGCCGCGAACACCTCGTCGAACAACTGGTTCATGGCCTTGTAGGCCCGTGCCGCCACCCGCGGATGGTAGTCGTTGCGCCCCGGTACATTGGCCTGCGGGTTGGTGAAGGAATGCACCGCGCCGCCATAGCTGATCAGTTGCCAATCGGTGTGCGCCGCTTTCATCTCGGCGATGAAGTCCTCGACTTGCTTCGGCGGTACCGATGGATCGTCAGCACCGTGCAGCACCAGCACCGGCGCCTTGATGTTCTGCGCATCGGCCGGGTTCGGCGTATCCAGATTGCCATGGAAGGATACGAAGCCTTGCAGGTCGGCGCCCGAGCGGGCCAGTTCCAGTACCGCGCCGCCGCCGAAGCAGAAGCCAATGGCGCCCAGCTTGCCGGCATCCAGGGCGACCTGGGGCGCTTGCGCCTTGAGCACCTCGACCGCAGCCTGGGCCCGCTTGCGCATCAAGGCCCGGTCGCCGCGTAGCGCACCGGCTGCGGCTCCCGCTTCCTCGGCATTGCTCGGGCGCACCGCCTTGCCGTACATATCGGCCATGAACACCACGTACTGGTCTGCGGCAATCAGCTCGGCCTGCTTCGCCGAGTTCTCGGTCACCCCCAGCCAATCCGGCACCATCATCAAGCCGGGTCGAGGCGTCTTCACCGCATCGTCATAGATCAGCAGGCCCTCGAAGGCTTCACCGTCGATCTGGTACGGCACGGGTTTGACCACTACTGCGGCCTCGGCGAGGCCGACCAGGCCAGCCAGCGCCACAGGCATGAGAGATTTGTGCATCGAGCTGCTCCTGATTAGTGGGTCACCCTCAAACAGTAGCGCCTGGTGCCGCGCAGCCAAGAAAAAAGCCCGCTGATGCGGGCTTTTTTCATTGCTACAAGTATCAGGCCGAGAGTTCGACCAGCAGTTTGTTGAGTCGCTGCACGTAGGCAGCCGGATCTTTCAGGCTATCCCCAGCCGCCAGCGCGGCTTGGTCGAAGAGGATGTGGCTGAGGTCGGCGAAACGCTCTTCGTCCGGCTCGGCATCCAGCTTCTCGATCAGCGGATGGTTGGGGTTGAACTCGAAGATCGGCTTGGATTCCGGAACCTTCTGGCCACTGGCTTCGAGAATCTGACGCATCTGCAAACCCAGGTCCTGCTCGCCGATCGCCAGGATTGCTGGCGAATCGGTCAGGCGGTGCGACACCCGCACCTCGGCGACCTGCTCGCCCAGCGCGGTTTTCAAGCGCTCGACCAAGCCTTCTTTAGCCTTGGCGACTTCTTCCTGAGCCTGCTTGTCCTCTTCCGAGTCCAGCTTGCCCAGATCCAGGTCGCCACGGGCGACATCGACGAAGTGCTTGCCGTCGAACTCGGTGAGGTAGCTCATCAGCCACTCATCGATGCGGTCGGTGAGCAGCAGCACCTCGATGCCTTTCTTGCGGAACACTTCCAGGTGCGGGCTGTTCTTCACCTGGGCGTAGGATTCGCCAGAGAGGTAGTAGATCTTGTCCTGGCCTTCCTTCATGCGGGCGATGTAGTCCGCCAGGGCCACGCTCTGATCACCTGCCTCGCTGCTGGTGGAGGCGAAACGCAGCAAGCCGGCGATCTTCTCCTTGTTGGCGAAATCTTCCGCCGGACCTTCCTTGAGCACCTGGCCGAAGTTCTTCCAGAATGCCTGGTACTGCTCGGGATCGTTCTTCGCCTGTTTCTCCAGCATGTCCAGCACGCGCTTGGTCAGTGCAGACTTCATCGAATCGATGACCGGATCCTTCTGCAGGATCTCGCGGGAAATGTTCAGCGACAGGTCGTTGGAATCGATAACACCCTTGATGAAGCGCAGGTACAGCGGCAGGAACTCGTCGGCCTGGTCCATGATGAACACGCGCTGCACATACAGCTTGAGGCCCTTGGAGGCATCGCGCTGGTACAGGTCGAACGGCGCGCGGCCCGGCACGTAGAGCAACGAAGTGTATTCCAGCTTGCCCTCGACCTTGTTGTGGCTCCAGGTCAGCGGGTTGTCGAAGTCGTGGGCGACGTGCTTGTAGAACTCCTGGTACTCCTCGTCCTTGATCTCGTTGCGTGGACGGGTCCACAGCGCGCTGGCGCGGTTGACGGTTTCCCACTCGGGTTCGGCCGGTTTATCCGCCTCTTCACCCTGGTGCTCTTTCGGCAACTCGATCGGCAGGGCGATATGATCGGAGTATTTCTTGATGATGTTGCGCAGACGCCAGCCGTCGGCGAACTCGTCCTCGCCCTTCTTCAGGTGCAGGACGATACGGCTGCCACGCTCGGCCTTTTCGATGGTCGCGACCTCGAAATCACCCTCACCTTGCGACGACCAATGTACACCCTCGGCTGCCGTCAAGCCGGCACGACGGCTGAACACATCGACCTTGTCGGCGACGATGAACGCGGAATAGAAGCCCACGCCGAACTGGCCGATCAGGTGCGAATCCTTCTTCTGATCACCCGACAGGTTCTTCAAGAAGTCGGAAGTGCCCGACTTGGCGATGGTCCCCAGATGGGCAATCGCTTCCTCACGGCTCATGCCGATGCCGTTGTCTTCGAGGGTGAGGGTATTAGCCTTCTTATCGAAGCTGACGCGAATCTTCAGCTCGGCACCGCCTTCCAACAGCTCAGGCTTGGCCAACGCTTCGAAGCGCAGCTTATCCGTCGCATCCGATGCATTGGAAATCAGCTCCCGGAGGAAGATTTCCTTATTCGAATACATCGAATGGATCATCAGGTGAAGCATCTGCTTCACCTCGGTCTGGAAGCCCAGGGTTTCTTTTTGAGTTTCCACACTCATGGTCGTTTAACTCCACATGGTTGACTAAGCCGAAATCCGGCGGATGTCATGCAGATGGGGGCAAGCTGTGGGATTTCAAGTAGTTGGCCAAGCGCCTCAGCGCTTGTGCAAATACCCCAACACGGCGGCGAGGCCCTCTGCCGGCGTTTGCAGCAAGGCGTGCTACGCAAGAACGGGGGATTATTTCCACCCTCCGCATAGCGCACCCTCGGCAACGGCTGCACAGTAGTCGGGCGTTGCTTCATGGCCGCTCAAGGTTCCAGCAGCTCGATCGTGCTGATGTCCTCGGGCCGCAAGGCATAGCTGGCCGCGCCCGAACCGCTCAGACGCTGGCGGATGACCAAGCGCCCTTGCTGGTCGACCCCCTGGAATCGCCCCTCCGCCAAACTGCCACGCGTAGTGGATACGCGCATGCTCAGGTTCTCGTAGCGGCTTGGGCTGCGCAGCAGACCTTCCAGGCTGAATCGCAGGCGCCTGTCCAGTGGACGGCTAATACGCTCGCTGCTCGCCGTCTCGACTGGCGCGACCGCCACATTCGGGGCTGGCGTCACGACGGCCCGCTCCGCTAATGGCGCAAAACGATCGGCGTCGACCGCCCAGCCGCGGGATGCGCTCTTGTTCAAGCGCACGGGCAGGCGCTGCGTCTGCCCGTTGATCTGCGCCTCGACGGTCAGGTCGAGGACCTCGGCCGGCAGCGTCACCACTGGCAAGTCGCCCAACTGCACCGAACGCGTGGCAAAGCGCCGCTGCAGATAATCCCTGATGACGTAGGCCAGGGTGTCTATTGAGTCGACTTGCCGGTCGACCTTGCCGTCGCGATAACGCAAGCCATCACGAAACACCTCGATCCTGCCGCTCAGGGTGGTCTTGAATTGCGCCGGCAGGACCAGATGAAAATCACCGGCCAGCTTGTTCGGCGCCAGCGGCTGCAAGTCCAGGTGCAGGGTGTAGCCATGGCTCAGCCGCCGCGTCTCGGGCAGATCCTGCTCCGGCAGCAACCAGCTCACTTCGATGTCCGGCAGTGGGCCTTGGTCGCCTGGCAACACGTCAAGGCGCAAGGCGCCCGTCACGGGCTGCTGCAGGCGGATAACCAGTTCGCGGCTAGCAAAAAAATCCTGGCCTTCGCGCAGGCTGAGCACGTTGCCGAGCAACTCGCCCTGCCGCGGCACAAATGGCTGGCCATTCAACTCGCCGTGCAACTCGATGGATAACTCCGCCGGAGCCTGCACTTCTGGCTTGAGCCACTGCAAGCTCAACAATGCATGCAGGCGCTGCGAATCCTGGCTGGCCAACAGGGTCAAACCGACGACCAGCGGGATAAACCCCAAGGCACTGAGGCCCAACGCCTGGCGCGCACTGCGCCAGTGGCGCAGCACATAGAGCAACGTAAACGGCGGCAGGAGGCTCGCCCAGCCCCAGAGCAGACCCGTGCCAAAAGCACGCATCACCAGCCAGACCAGGCCGGCCAGAATCAGCAGCAAGCCACCGAGGATCAGCAACGCGTCCATTCAGGTTCCTTAAGTAGAGATACCGAGCAGGTCCGTTGACGCTGGCGGCCTCAAGGCTCATCGACCTTGAAGTGCGCCCGCGCCGTGGCAATAGGCTCGGTTTGATTGGTTTGCCAGGCGGTAATTGCCACGTTGGCGACGCGTCGACCTTGCCGCCACACCTGGCACTGGGCATAGGTGTCACGATAATGACCAGCGCGCAGGTAATCTATCGAGAAGTCGATGATTTTCGGCAAATGTGGGATGCCCATGAACATCAATAGATGGAGCATGGCGGCATGTTCCATGAAGCCGGCGATCACCCCGCCGTGCAACGCAGGCAGAATCGGGTTGCCGATGTTGTCCTGGTTGGCCGGCAAGCGGAAAACCATGTCCTCGCCCAGTCGCAGGCATTGCATGCCGAGTAACCTGGCATAAGGCATCCGGCTGATCAGCGAGTCGTAGTCACCGTTGTCATGGGCCCGGGATACCAATTGATTGAGCGTCAACTCACTCATGCACCAGCCCCTTGAATGTCACGCTTGAGTTGTTTATCCCCCGGCACGCCCTTGCCCATGCGCATGAAAGTCCCGACTACGTGGGCAATCGGCTGCGCCGGGTCGTCCTGATAGGCATAACCGCGGGTGAAGATGATATTCGGCGTAACCCGGTAGCATTCGGCAAAACCGAATACGTCCTTGTTCGGCTCGGCCGGGTGCATGTAGTCGATGCGCAAGTCGAGGGTTGGGCAAACCTCGAACTCCGCGAGCGCGCAGACCGTTGAAATGCCACAGGTGGTATCCATCAGGGTGGTTATCGCACCACCGTGAATCACCCCGGACTCCGGATCACCCACTATCTGCCTGCTATAGGGCAAACGCAGGGTCAGACCGAGGGGACTGGCATCATGCACCTGGATGCCGAGCACCTGGCAATGACGCAGCGCCACCAAGAAGCGCTGCGCCCGCTCGAGAATGAGGGTATTGCTCATCGATTCAGTCCACCACAACGGCACAAAGGGCGCGCATGATAGCCCCTCACCGGACCAAGGCACATTAGCGCAGGGCTGAGACGCTGTGATTCCCGCCTGTGGCTGACCGCACGCGACGCACACCTGGAGACGCTTTGCGACGGCGTTCGATAGCGCCATAACCGCTGAAGCAGCCCCCCTAAACACACTTGCCTGGGAACTTAATCGAACGGCTCATGCTCGAATGGGCTATGCCTGGGGCAACTCAGCCATCATAAATGTCTACAAGGAGTATTGACCGTGCAAAAAACAATTACCTATAGCCTGCTTCTCGCTGCTGTCCTGGCCATGACCGCCTGCGAAAAGACCCCGGAAGACAAGATGGAATCGGCCAAGGAGTCCATGTCGGAAGCGGCTGAATCCATGGGTGACGCGGCCAAAGATACCGGCGATGCCATCAAGCAGAAAACAGAAGAAGTGATGGAAGACTAAGCCGATCACCGGCAATGATCGCGAATCACGCCATCTGAGATGCCGGTGACCCGCTCAATGACAAGGCCCGCGTGATGCGGGCCTTGTCATATCTGCTGTCTTTACACGACTGGAGTCAGCATCAGCAAAAGGCTGCACAGCAAACCAAGCCCCCACACCAGGCTGCGCTGCCAGTGCATATCCGCCCAATAGAACAGCAGATACAGCACCCGCGAGATCACGAAAGCCAGCGCGAGCCCATCCACCAGCACCCCATTGCTTTGGGTGACATGGGCCATCAGAACGCCCACGGCAAACAGCGGAAAGGCCTCAAAGCTATTCAGGTGGGCCGCCAACGCGCGCGCGCCGAAGCCCGTCAGCCGGGCTTGCTGGCTGCGCGGGTGATGATTGTCATACACCCCGCTCTCCTGCTGCATGGCCCTGGCCACTGGCGCCTTGGCAATAAAAATCAGTATCGCGCTAATAAAGATGCACCAGAACGGCAGGCTCATTCGCTTTTCTCCTTGGCGGGTTCGAACGTCGGGGTCTGGGTATAGACCATTACTTCCAACACATCGGAATGAAACTCCCGACGGTACAGCACTAGTACCACACCCGCGCTGAGCAACATGAATAACCAGGGATTGATAAACCAGGCCAGGATCGCCATGCCGAAATAATAGGCGCGCAAGCCCTGGTTAAATTGATTGGCTGCCATCGAAATCACCCGCGCGGTACGCTCGGCAAACGCCTTGCGCTCCTGCGCGGTGACATGTCGCTCGCCGACCATCGGTGCCGAGCCGATAAGAACCGCGGCAAAGTTGTATTGGCGCATGCACCAACTGAAGGTGAAGAAGGCATAGATAAACACCACGGCCAGACACAACAGCTTGACCTCGGACCATTCCCGGCTGGCAGCCTGAATAAATGGCAGGTCGGCAAGCAGTGACACGGCGCGATCAGATGCACCGAGCACAGTGAGGATACCGGCCAGGATGAGCAACGTGCTGGAGGCGAAGAAGGAGGCATTGCGCTCCAGATTGCCAATCACGCTGGCATCGGCGATGCGATTCTCGCGCAGCAACATGCGGCGCATCCAGTCTTCCCGATACAGGTGCAGAACGCTGGCCAGGCAGGGCGTGGTCCGCCCCTTGAACAAGGCGTAACGGGTGTAGCCACCCCAGCACAACAGAAACCAAGAAATGGCGACTAGCTGTTGCCACACATAATTGTCGATAGCGTCCATGAATCCTCCCTATGCAGGGCAGGATTATAACCAGCAAGTTTCGACCTGACTGCCTTCACTGCTGAACTTGCATAACAGCAACTGGGCACGCGCGCGCCCTGCCAAAGCGCCACGTCGACCAGGCCTCTTTACAGTGCTTATTTCAAAGCCACCAGCTACCTCGGGATAGGCATCGAGAGTTGCGCGCATGCGCCTCAGCCAGAGCTATTCAGGGGCTCGCAAAATGGAGGGCGCTAGTGATGCTGCGGGTGGTGATGGCTGTACTGGTCATCGTCGCCATTCGGCGCAAGGTGACCGGCAGGCCTGCTGCGCCTGATTGATCAAGCGCGCAAGGACGCCGCCGGCGAACTGGGCACCAACCTCGGCGCGCAGAGAGCCGCCGGGGTCATGAGCCAGAGCCGCAGCCAAGCTGAAACCTGGGCAGCGGCACTGGTTAACAGTGCTTGGCCGCGTTTGGAGTGAAACCAGCAGTGCCAGTGCCCCTGCCGAGGGACGCTGGCAGGGCGTTTTAGGCCAGCACGCTCTGCGGCTTGCCCAGGCAGCGATCCAGCACTGCCACCAGCAGCAGGGTGGCCAGCACCGGCACCAGCCAACCCAGGCTCTGTCCGGCCAACGGCAATTTACTGAACAGCGCTGGCAACCACTGACTGAAGCCTGCGGCGCCTATCCCGTCGACCACACCGAAGATCAGCGTTACCGCCATGACAGGCACAAACACCCTACGTGGCGATAGCCACAAGGCGTCGAGCAGGCTCAGGGCGATCAACACGATAGCCAACGGATAGAGACCAACCAGTACTGGGATGGAGAAGCTGATCAACTGGGTCAAGCCCTGGTTCGCGACGAGCAGGCTGAACAGCCCAAAACTCAGCACCACCACACGGTAGGACACCGGCAGCAGGCCGCTGAAGAACTCACCACAGGCGGTCAGCAGGCCTACGGCAGTGGTCAGGCAGGCCAGGGTGATCACCACCGCCAGCAACAGGTTGCCGGCGGTGCCGAAGGTGTGTTGCACATAGGCGGTGAGAATCTGTACGCCATTCTGCGCCTCACCGGCAATGCCCTGGCTGGTCGCGCCGAGATAGAACAGCGCCAGGTACACTAGCGACAGCCCAGCAGCGGCGATCAATCCGGCGATCACCGAATAGCGGGTTATCAGCTTGCCATCGGTAATGCCATGATCGCGGATGGCGGTGGCGATCACGATGCCGAATACCAGCGCGCCCAGGGTATCCATGGTCAGGTAGCCCTGCAGAAAGCCCTGTACAAAGGGCGCAGCCTGGTAGGCTGCCGCCGTCTGGCCGATCTCGCCAGCCGGCAGGGTAAAGGCGGCACCGCCCAACACCAGCAGCGCGGCCAGCAGCACCGGAGCGATGTACTTGCCGATGCGCTCGACCAGCTGCCCGGGATTGAGCGAGAGAAACATCACCGCGGCGAAGTACGCCAGGCTGTAAAGCAGCAGCGGCGTGCCGTCGTTGCCGGTAAAAGGCGCGATGCCCATCTCGAACGAGACCACGGCGGTACGCGGGGTGGCGAACAAGGGGCCAATCGCCAGGTACACCGCAACGGCGAACAGCACTCCGGCGCGCTTACCCAGTGGCGCGGTCAGCAGCGCCATGCCACCGCCAACCCGCGCCAACGCGACTATGGTGAGCAGCGGCAAGCCCACTCCGGTGAGCAGGAAGCCCAGCGCCGCCAGGCCGATATTGCCGCCGGCAGCCATGCCCGCACTGGGTGGGAAGATGATATTGCCAGCGCCGAGGAACAGCGCAAAGGTCATAAAGCCAAGTGCCAGGATGTCCGGGCCTTTCAAACGTTTCATAGAGGGAAATACCACAGGCAGAGAGTCATGAGTTCCGAGGGTTTCCCGAGGGATCGGGGGAAACGTCACCCAGCGCGTTGAGCTGAGCCCTGATACGCCGCTCACCGCTTGTGGCAGTCTGGGCGCGAATAGTTGCAAGCCTAACGAATTTGCCTGTTCTGCGGCAGGGCCGAAGGTCAGGCTGTCCGACCGGCATACCTAGCTGTCGCTTCGGCGACAATTCAGCGGGCCGCAAATAGAAAAGGCCGCCCGAAGGCGGCCTTTCAGGGGGGTCAGCAACGCTTAGGCGTTTTTGACTTCCCAACCGGTCAGTTCGGCCAGGGCCTTACCGATGTCAGCCAGGGAACGCACGGTCTTCACACCGGCGTCTTGCAGGGCAGCGAACTTCTCGTCCGCAGTGCCCTTGCCACCGGAGATGATGGCACCGGCGTGGCCCATGCGCTTGCCCGCAGGGGCAGTCACACCAGCGATGTAGGACACCACCGGCTTGGTCACGTGGGCCTTGATGTAGGCAGCGGCTTCTTCTTCAGCCGAACCGCCGATCTCACCGATCATCACGATCGCTTCGGTCTTCGGGTCTTCCTGGAACAGCTTCAGGATGTCGATGAAGTTGGAGCCCGGGATCGGGTCACCGCCGATGCCGACGCAAGTCGACTGACCGAAACCGGCGTCAGTGGTCTGCTTGACAGCTTCGTAAGTCAGGGTGCCGGAACGCGACACGATGCCTACTTTGCCTGGCAGGTGAATGTGGCCCGGCATGATGCCGATCTTGCACTCGCCCGGAGTGATCACGCCTGGGCAGTTAGGGCCGATCAGGACCACGCCCAGCTCGTCACACTTGACCTTGGCATCCAGCATGTCCAGGGTCGGAATGCCTTCGGTGATGCACACGATCAGCTTGATGCCGCCGAACGCTGCTTCAAGGATGGAGTCCTTGCAGAAAGGAGCCGGGACGTAGATCACGCTGGCGGTGGCGCCAGTCGCGGCTACAGCTTCTTTCACAGTGTTGAAAACAGGCAGGTCCAGGTGAGTAGTGCCACCTTTGCCCGGCGTTACGCCACCAACCATCTGGGTACCGTACTCGATGGCCTGCTGGGTGTGGAAGCTACCCTGCGAACCGGTAATACCCTGGCAAATAACCTTGGTGTCTTTGTTGATCAGGACGCTCATTATTTGCCCTCCGCAGCTTTGACGACTTGTTGAGCAGCGTCGGTCAGGCTGGTAGCAGCGATGATGTTCAAACCGCTTTCTGCCAGTACTTTAGCGCCCAGTTCAGCGTTGTTGCCTTCAAGGCGAACAACCACCGGGATTTTCACGCCGACTTCTTTCACTGCGCCGATGATGCCTTCGGCAATCATGTCGCAACGAACGATGCCGCCGAAGATGTTGACCAATACTGCCGCGACGTTAGAGTCGGACAGGATGATCTTGAACGCTTCGGTTACGCGTTCTTTGGTCGCGCCGCCGCCCACGTCGAGGAAGTTGGCTGGTTTGCCGCCATGCAGGTTGACGATGTCCATGGTACCCATGGCCAGGCCAGCACCGTTGACCATGCAACCGATGTTGCCTTCCAGTGCTACGTAGTTCAGTTCGAACTTGGCAGCGTGCGCTTCACGCGGATCGTCTTGCGACGGATCGTGGAAAGTCTTCAGCTTAGGCTGACGGTACATGGCGTTGGCGTCGATGTTGATCTTGGCATCGAGGCAGTGCAGGTCGCCGTCAGCCTTGATCACCAGCGGGTTCACTTCCAGCAGCGCCAGGTCGTGATCCTTGAACAGTTTGGCCAGGCCGACGAAGATCTTGGCGAACTGAGCAACTTGCTTGCCTTCCAGGCCCAGCTGGAATGCCAGCTCGCGGCCCTGGAACGGCTGTGCGCCGACCAGCGGATCGATAGTGGCCTTGAGAATTTTCTCAGGGGTATCGTGAGCGATCTTCTCAATGTCCACGCCACCTTCGGTGGACGCCATGAACACGATGCGACGGCTGGAGCGATCGACTACCGCGCCCAGATACAGCTCTTTGGCGATGTCGGTGCAGGACTCAACCAGGATCTGGTGGACCGGCTGACCGGCGGCATCAGTCTGGTAGGTCACCAGACGCTTGCCCAGCCAGTTGGCGGCGAAGGCCTTGGCGTCTTCCTTGCTCTTGACCAACTTCACGCCGCCCGCTTTACCGCGGCCCCCGGCATGTACCTGAGCCTTGACGACCCACTCGGTGCCGCCAATTTTGTCGCAGGCTTCTGCGGCTTCTTCCGGAGTGCTTACGGCGAAACCCTTGGATACGGGCAGGCCGTATTCAGCGAACAGCTGCTTACCCTGATACTCGTGGAGATTCATGCTTGTCTACCGTCTTCGTTAGGTATTGCGCATTCGGTGCTGCACTTGTGATGCCGCACCACCTGTGACTGCTTTCACGAGCAGTCCGACGACATTCCGCGCAGAGCCGGGCTCTGCGCGGGCAACCCGCCGTGGTTCTTCTTGCAACGTCGCCAGTACCGGTGAACTGCAGACAGCATCCGGCGTGGCGACCTAAAAACGACTACTTAGCGCTTCTTGCGATTGACGACGTGGATGGCATGGCCATTCACGGCCAGCGCCGCTTCGTGCAGCGCTTCGGACAGCGTCGGGTGGGAGAAGACCATCATTCCCAGATCCTCGGCGCTGGTGCCGAACTCCATACCGATTGCGCCCTGCTGGACCAACTCGGCGGCGCTCGGGCCGATTACGTGTACACCCAGCACGCGGTCAGTCGCGGCATCGGCAATCACCTTGACCATGCCACCGGTGTCATTGGCAGCCATGGCGCGGCCACTGGCGGCGAACGGGAAGGTACCGACATTGACGGCGACGCCCTCGCCTTTGAGCTGCTGCTCGGTCTTGCCTACCCATGCAATTTCCGGATGGGTATAGATGACCGACGGGATCAGGTCGTAGTTCATCTGGGCCTTGTGCCCGGCGATGCGCTCGGCAACCATCACGCCCTCTTCCGAGGCCTTGTGTGCCAGCATGGCGCCACGAACCACGTCGCCGACAGCGTAAACGCCCGGTACGCTGGTGGCACATTGGTCGTCAACGTAGATGAAGCCACGCTCGTCCAGATCGACACCGCTGTCGGTGGCCAACAGATCGGTGGTTACCGGACGACGGCCGACCGCAACGATCAGCTTGTCGAAGGTCATCTGCTGCTCGCCTTCGGCGTCGGTGAAGCTGACGGTGACCTGCTTCTTCTTCACCTCGGAAGCGGTCAGGCGCGCGCCCAGGCGAATCTTCAAGCCCTGCTTGGTGAAGGTCTTCAGGGCTTCCTTGGCGATCTGTTCATCGGCAGCCGGAAGGAATTTGTCCTGAGCTTCGATGACGGTGACATCAGCACCCAGACGGGCCCATACCGAACCGAGTTCCAGGCCGATCACGCCAGCGCCGATTACGCCCAGGGTCTTGGGCACGCTCTGGAATTCCAGGGCGCCGGTCGAATCGACGATGGTGTCGTAGTTGACCGGGGCTGGCGGAATGTCGATCGGCTTGGAGCCCGATGCGATAATCACGTTTTCGGCCTGAACCACCTGAGTGGTGCCGTCCAGCGCAGTAACTTCCACTTGCTTGCCGGCCAGCAACTTGCCGTGACCTTCGAGCAGGGTCACACCGTTGGCCTTGAACAGCGTGCTGACACCGCCGGTGAGGTTCTTGACGATGTTGCTCTTGCGGGCAACCATCGCCGGCACGTCAATGCTGACGCCCTTGGCCTCGATACCGTGGATGGAAAAGCCTACTTTGGCTTCGTGATACTTCCAGGAGCTGTCCAGCAGCGCCTTGGACGGAATGCAACCGACGTTCAGGCAGGTACCACCGAGCGCGATCTTGCCCTCATTGTCCTGGTACTTCTCGATGCAGGCGGTCTTCAGACCGAGTTGAGCAGCCTTGATGGCGGCTACATAGCCGCCAGGGCCGGCACCGATGACTACCACGTCAAATTTCTGGGTCATACATGATTCCTTCTCGAATAAACCGGACGGCCCCTTGCGGGGGCCACCTTGGGAGAGACTGGCTTAGATATCCAGCAGCAGGCGAGCCGGGTCTTCCAGCAAGTTTTTGATGGTCACCAGGAAGGTCACGGCTTCCTTACCATCAATCAGACGGTGGTCGTAGGACAACGCCAGGTACATCATCGGACGGATAACTACCTGACCGTTGATGGCCATCGGGCGCTGAAGGATATTGTGCATACCCAGGATGGCGGCTTGCGGCGGGTTGACGATCGGCGTCGACATCATCGAACCGAAGGTACCACCGTTGGTGATGGTGAACGTGCCACCGGTCATGTCGTCGATCGACAGTTTGCCGTCTTTGGCCTTCTTGCCGAAGGTCGCGATGCCGCCTTCGATTTCAGCCAAGCTCATCAGCTCGGCATTGCGCAGTACCGGCACCACCAGGCCGCGGTCGCTCGATACGGCAACGCCGATATCGGAGTAGCCGTGGTAAACGATGTCGCTGCCGTCGATCGAGGCGTTAACCGCCGGGAAACGCTTCAGCGCTTCGGTGGTGGCCTTGACGAAGAACGACATGAAACCCAGGCGCACCCCGTTGTGCGACTTCTCGAACAGGTCTTTGTATTTCGAACGCAGCGCCATGACTTCGGTCATGTCGACTTCGTTGAAGGTAGTCAGCATGGCCATGGAGGACTGAGCGTCAACCAGACGCTCGGCAACCTTGGCACGCAAGCGAGTCATTGGCACGCGCTTCTCGACCCGGTCACCAGCGGCGAATACCGGTGCAGCAGCTGGGGCGGCAGCTTTGGCGACAGGCGCAGCAGCCGGTGCATTTTTCTTGGCTTCAACCGCAGCGACCACGTCTTCCTTGGTTACCCGACCGCCCTTGCCGGTGCCGGCAATACTATTCGGGTCGATGCCATTTTCTTCGGCCAGCTTGCGCGCGGCCGGCGAGAGGATTTGCTCATCGCCCGCAACACCCGGAGCGGCAGCGGCAGGTGCGGCAGCCTGTGCCGCGGCAGCTGGTGCAGGAGCAGCAGCACCTTCACTCAAGGTACCCAGCAGTTCATTGCTGAGGACGGTGTCGCCTTCGTTCTTGACGATTTCGGCGAGGACGCCGTCGGCCTCGGCCAGCACTTCGATCACTACTTTATCGGTTTCGATGTCGACGATCAGTTCGTCGCGTTTAACCGCATCGCCCGGCTTCTTGTGCCACGTGGCCACGGTGCCGTCGGCAACCGATTCCGGAAAAGTAGGGGCTTTGATCTCGATAGCCATTCTGTGTGGTTCCTTAAATTCGGTTTCTTCTACGAGGCGGCCTCATCAGGCCGCCTCTTGCGCAAAGGCGTTAAACGGTGAAGGCGTCTTGCAGCAGTTTGTCCTGCTGCTCGGCGTGCATCGAAGCGTAACCGCAGGCCGGGGCAGCTGAGCCTTCGCGACCGGCGTACTCGAGGAACAGAGTCTTCTTGTACGCAGTGGCGACGCGACGCATGTGATGCTGGCTGCAATACCAGGCACCCTGGTTCATCGGCTCTTCCTGACACCAGACGATGTGCTTGAGGTGCTTGTACGCCGCGAGCGCTTCGGCCAGATCTTCTTCCGGGAACGGATAGAGCTGCTCGATACGCACGATGGCGATATCTTCGCGAGCCTCGGCACGACGTTTCTCCAGCAGGTCGTAGTAAACCTTGCCGCTGCACAGGACGACGCGCTCGACCTTCTTCGGATCGATGGCATCGATCTCCGGAATCACGGTCTGGAACGAGCCTTCGGCCAGTTCTTCCAGGGTCGAGATGGCCAGCTTGTGGCGCAGCAACGACTTCGGAGTCAGGGCGATCAGAGGCTTGCGCAGTGGGCGGATCACCTGGCGGCGCAACATATGGTAGACCTGCGCCGGCGTGGTCGGCACGCACACCTGGATGTTGTGTTCGGCGCTCAACTGCAGGAAGCGCTCGAGACGCGCGGAAGAGTGCTCCGGGCCCTGCCCTTCATAGCCATGCGGCAACAGCATGGTCAGACCACAGAGTCGACCCCACTTATGCTCGCCACTGGTGATGAACTGATCGATCACCACCTGGGCACCGTTGGCGAAGTCGCCGAACTGGGCTTCCCAGATCACCAGAGCATCCGGCTTGGTGGTGGCGTAACCGTATTCGAACGCCAGCGCGGCTTCTTCCGACAGCAACGAATCGTACAGATCGAAACGCGGCTGACCGCTGTACAGGTGCTTGAGCGGTACGTGCGATCCGGGCTCCTTCTGGTTATGCAACACCGCGTGACGGTGCGAGAAGGTGCCACGGCCAATGTCCTGGCCGGTCATGCGGATCGGGTGACCTTCGAACAACAGGGTGGCGTAGGCCATGGTTTCGGCGTAGCCCCAGTTGATCGACAGCGCACCGGCACCCATTTTCTGACGGTCTTCGAGAATTTTCGCGACCTGACGCTGGACAACAAAGCCCTCTGGAATTTCCAGCAGCTTGGCGGACAGGTCTTGCAGGGTCTTGAGTTCGAAGCGGGTGTCGTGACGCGCGGTCCAGGTATGGCCCAGGTACGGGCGCCAGTCGACGAACAACTCCTTGTTCGGCTCCTTGACCAGGCTCTTGACCACATGCTGGCCATTGTCCAACGCGGTGCGGTAGTCATCGATCTTGATCTGCACGTCATCCACTGAATGGCTAACGGCAGCGGTCAACGCTTCGGCATACAGTTCACGGGTGGTGCGCTGCTTGCTGATCTGCTGGTACATCATCGGCTGGGTGCCGCTCGGCTCGTCGGCCTCGTTGTGCCCGCGACGGCGGTAACACACCAGGTCGATCACCACATCGCGCTTGAACTGCATGCGATAGTCGACGGCCAGTTGGGTGACGAACAGCACCGCTTCCGGATCATCGCCATTCACGTGCAGGATCGGCGCCTGGATCATCTTCGCCACGTCGGTGCAGTACTCGGTGGAGCGCGAATCTTCCGGGTTACTGATGGTGAAGCCGACCTGATTGTTGATCACGATGTGAATGGTGCCACCCGTTTTGAAACCACGGGTTTGGGACATCTGGAAGGTTTCCATCACCACACCCTGACCGGCAAATGCCGCGTCGCCGTGTAGTGAAACCGGGAGAACCTTGTCGCCACTGCTATCGTTGCGACGATCCTGACGCGCACGCACCGAACCCTCGACCACAGGGGAGACAATCTCCAGGTGGGAAGGGTTGAATGCCATGGCCAAGTGGACTTCGCCGCCGGCGGTCATGACGTTGGAGGAGAAACCCTGGTGATACTTGACGTCACCGGAACCGAGGGCGGCCTGCTTCTTGCCCTCGAACTCGTCGAACAGTTCACGCGGGTTCTTGCCGAACGTATTGACCAGCACGTTGAGGCGGCCACGGTGGGCCATGCCGATGACGATTTCCTTGGTGCCATAAGAACCGGCGCGCTGGATCATTTCATCGAGCAGCGGAATCAGGCTCTCGCCCCCTTCCAGACCGAAACGCTTGGTACCCGGATACTTGGTGCCCAGGTATTTTTCCAGACCCTCGGCAGCTGTCAGGCGCTCAAGCAGATGGCTCTGCACCTCGGTCGAAACGTTCGGACGCCCACGCACACTTTCCAGGCGCTGGGCAAACCAGTTGCGCTGCTCGGAATCGACGATGTGGGTGAACTCGGCACCGATGGTGCGGCAATATGTCTGCTGCAAGACTTCGTGAATTTCACGCAGACTCGCCTCTTCCTTGCCGATGAACAGACCGCCGGTACGGAAGGTCGTGTCCAGGTCGGAATCGGTCAGGCCATAGTGATTGACCGACAGATCAGCCGGAGCAAGGCGTTGCCACAGACCAAGCGGATCGAGCTGGGCAGCCTGATGGCCACGCATGCGAAATGCCTGAATCATGCGCAGGACTTCAACCTGCTTCTTCTCGTGCTCACTGCTCACGCTACCGGCGGACACCGGCTGGGCGCGGCGCTGGTTTTTCGCCAGCAACACGAAGTGATCGCGAACGGTAGAATGCGATACATCAGTAGCAGCGTTGCCATCTGTCGGCAACTTCTGAAAGTAGGTGCGCCACTCTTCGGGCACAGCGTTGGGATCGTGCAGGTAAAGCTCATAGAGCTCTTCCACATAGGCAGCGTTACCACCGGATAGGTGGGCACTGTTCCACATGCGCTGCATCACGCTTTCTTGCATGCTTGGTCACCCTCGGTAAGGGGACACCACCGGCGAAGAAACCGTTCAGGCTTCCGAAGTCTTGAAGCAGCGACTTCGGTAAAGCCACCACGGATCCCGCAGATAGTCCGGGCACCAGCCCGGATGCCCCTGCTGGTCGTCATATTTTTCAAAGTTAGAGCCACGGCTTTGTGAGCTGCGGCTCTGGCTAGACTGCGACGCTGACTTCAAACCAGCACCGCAGGGTGTCACAGGTAGAGCATTTGAATCAGATACCGCTCTGCAACAGCATGTTGCGTACGTGGCCGATCGCCTTGGTCGGATTAAGACCTTTAGGGCAAACATTCACGCAGTTCATGATGCCGCGGCAACGGAACACGCTGAACGGATCATCCAATGCAGCCAGGCGCTCTTCGGTCTTGGTGTCACGGCTGTCGGCCAGGAAACGATAAGCCTGCAGCAACGCAGCGGGACCGAGGAACTTGTCCGGATTCCACCAGAACGACGGGCAGCTGGTCGAACAGCAAGCACAGAGGATGCACTCGTAGAGGCCATCCAGTTTCTCGCGTTCTTCCGGCGTTTGCAGGCGTTCGATGGCCGGAGCCGGTGTATCGTTCTGCAGATACGGCTGCACCTTCTCGTATTGCTTGTAGAAGATGCTCATATCGACGACCAAGTCACGAATGACTGGCAAACCCGGCAAAGGACGAATCACCAGCTTGCCACCCTTTACCACCGCCGATAGCGGGGTGATACAGGCCAAGCCGTTCTTGCCGTTGATATTCATGCCGTCGGAGCCACACACACCTTCACGGCAGGAGCGACGGTAGGAAAAGGTCACATCCTGTTCTTTGATCAGCGCCAGTACGTCAAGAACCATAATGTCCTTGCCGTCGGTGTCGATCTGGAAATCCTGCATGAACGGCGCAGCATCCTGCTCCGGGTTGTAACGATAAACACTGACTTGCAACATATCCGCCACCCTTAATAAGTCCGAATCATGGGTTCAAACGTCGGAACTGTCTTCGGCGAGAAGTTCACAGCGCGCTTGGCAACGCGCTTTTCACCCGGGAAGTACAGGGAATGGCAGAGCCAATTCTCGTCATCACGATCTTCGAAGTCTTCGCGGGCATGGGCACCACGGGATTCTTTACGAACCTCCGCAGCCACCGCAGTCGCCTCGGCCACTTCGAGAAGGTTTTGCAGTTCCAGCGCTTCGATACGCGCAGTGTTGAAGGCTTGGCTCTTGTCCGCGATCTTGACGTTCGCGATCCGCTCACGCAGACCGACCAGTTGCTCGATGCCTTTCTGCATGTATTCGCCGGTACGGAATACCCCGAAATAGTTCTGCATGCAGGTTTGCAGCTCTTTACGCAGCGGCGCTACGTCTTCGCCGGTGGTGCGCTCATTGACGCCGGACAGACGCTTGAGCGACACCTCGAGATCAGTCTCGGAGGCGTTACGGTAGTCGACACCTTCTTTCAGGGTGCGCTCCAGGTGAATGCCTGCGGCACGACCGAATACCACCAGATCGAGCAGCGAGTTGCCGCCCAGACGGTTAGCACCGTGCACCGACACGCAGGCCACTTCGCCCACGGCAAACAACCCTTCGATGATCTTGTCGTTACCGTTGGCATCCTGCGTGATGGCCTGACCATGAATATTGGTCGGCACACCGCCCATCATGTAGTGGCAGGTCGGCACGACTGGAATAGGCGCAAGCACCGGGTCGACGTGGGCAAAGGTCTTGGACAGCTCGCAGATACCCGGCAGGCGGCTATGCAGCACCTCTTCGCCGAGGTGATCGAGCTTGAGCATCACGTGATCGCCATCCGGACCACAGCCGTTGCCGGCGATGATTTCCTTGACCATGGAGCGCGCAACCACGTCGCGGCCAGCCAGGTCTTTGGCGTTCGGCGCGTAGCGTTCCATGAAACGCTCACCGTGCTTGTTGATCAGATAGCCACCTTCGCCACGGCAACCTTCGGTCACCAGGGTACCGGCGCCGGCAATGCCGGTCGGGTGGAACTGCCACATCTCAATGTCTTGCACCGGAACACCGGCACGCAGGGCCATGCCCACGCCGTCACCGGTATTGATCAGGGCGTTGGTGGTCGAGGCATAAATACGGCCTGCACCACCGGTGGCCAACACTGTGGCCTTGGAGCGAATGTACACGGTCTCGCCAGTTTCGATGCAAATGGCAATCACACCGACAATCACGCCATCCTGGTTCTTCACCAGGTCGACTGCGTACCACTCGTTGAGGAACGAGGTACCGCTTTTCAGGTTGGCTTGATACAGGGTGTGCAGCAACGCATGGCCGGTACGGTCGGCGGCGGCACAGGTACGAGCGGCCTGACCACCCTTACCGAAGTCCTTGGACTGACCGCCGAACGGACGCTGATAGATACGGCCCTGCTCGGTACGCGAGAACGGCAGCCCCATATGCTCCAATTCGAACACGGCTTCCGGGCCGACGGAGCACATGTACTCGATAGCGTCCTGGTCGCCGATATAGTCGGAACCCTTGACGGTGTCGTACATATGCCAGCGCCAATCGTCGTTTGGATCAGCCGAAGCGATGGCGCAAGTGATACCACCCTGGGCGGACACAGTGTGCGAACGGGTTGGGAACACCTTGGTAACTACAGCGGTCTTGTGGCCGCCTTGAGCCAGCTGCAGCGCTGCGCGCATACCCGCGCCGCCGCCACCAATGATGATGGCGTCATAAGAAAGAGTACGAATAGTCATGAATCAGTTACCCCAAAAAATCTGCACGCCCCAGACGAAGAACGTGAACATGGCAATGCCACACGCCGCCTGGAACAGGAAACGCACACCAGTCGCCCACTTACCCAGCGCCATAGGCGTCAGGTAGTCGGTGGAAATTGTCCACATACCAACCCAGGCGTGCGCGCTGAGCGCTACCAGAGTCAGCAGACTGAAAATACGCATTGCGTTATTGGAGAACAGAGCATGCCACTCGGCATAACCCATACCGGGGTTAGCTACTATATAGCCGAGCAAAAACAGCACATAAGCCGCGAGAACGACAGCAGACACACGCTGCGCCATCCAGTCATAGAGACCTGAACGCGAGAAGTTCGTGACGTTGGTTACCATATCCACACCCCCACCAATAGGATCACGACCGCCGAAACGACGAGAACGATCTTCGAGCCCAGCTTGCCGCCTTCCAGCGTCTCACCGATACCCATGTCCATGATCAAGTGGCGAACTCCGGCCACCAAGTGGTAAAGCAGAGCGGACAGCAATCCCCAGATCACGAACTTGGCCAGCGGACTGGTCAGACATTCTTTCACCTCGGCAAAGCCTTCCTCTGACATCAGCGACTTGTCGAGCCCGTAGAGCAGCACGGCAATACCGACGAAGAGAATGACACCGGAGATACGGTGAAGAATGGACGTGTAAGCGGTGACTGGGAGTTTGATAGTCCTAAGGTCGAGGTTTACAGGTCGTTGGCTATTCACGGCTTTTTTTATCACACTGAGAGCCCTAACCATCAGGGCAAAGTTGTCGGGAAGTGCACTGGTCAGGTACCCATCACCCAAGGAGTGACAACCACCAGAATGAGGGCCCAAAGCCCTTGGTGGTCGGGCGCAGAGTATAGACAGTTAGGTCGCTAATGACAACGAAATAGGTCGCTATTGACAGTGCAAAGGCCTGCGCCTAATGGCTCATTGCACACCCCATTCAATTGGCGTAAACAGCGCCATCTCCCGCAAAAAATAGCCCGCAAACCCTTCTGCCGCCTGGGTTTTCCCAAATTGACTTTCGAATTTATCTCACTATAGTGATGCGGGCCCTGCGTGGGGGGCCGTCAGATGATTTCAAGCATAACTAGGAGGCCACACATGGCTGACAAAAAAGCGCAGTTGATCATCGAGGGCGCAGCCCCCGTCGAGCTGCCCATTTTAACCGGCACCGTTGGTCCCGATGTAGTAGACGTGCGGGGCTTAACCGCCACGGGCCGTTTCACTTTTGATCCTGGCTTTATGTCCACCGCCTCTTGCGAGTCGAAGATCACCTATATTGACGGTGATCAGGGCATTCTGCTGCACCGTGGCTACCCCATCGAGCAGCTGGCCGAGCAGTCCGACTACCTGGAAACCTGCTACCTGCTGCTCAACGGCGAACTGCCTAATGCAGAAGAAAAAGCCAAGTTCGTCAGCACCATCAAGAACCACACCATGGTTCACGAGCAACTGAAGAACTTCCTCAACGGCTTCCGCCGCGACGCTCACCCAATGGCCATCATGTGTGGTGTGGTTGGCGCCCTTTCCGCCTTCTATCACGACTCCCTGGACATCAAGAACCCGCATCATCGCGAAGTATCGGCCATGCGCCTTATCGCCAAGATGCCGACCCTCGCCGCCATGACCTACAAGTACTCCATGGGTCAGCCGATGATGTACCCGCGTAACGACCTCAACTACGCGGAAAACTTCCTGCACATGATGTTCAACACCCCGTGCGAGATCAAACCGATCAGCCCGGTGCTGGCCAGCGCGATGGACAAGATCTTCATCCTCCACGCCGACCATGAGCAGAACGCCTCGACATCGACCGTACGCCTGGCTGGTTCATCGGGTGCAAACCCGTTCGCCTGCATCGCCGCCGGCATTGCCGCGCTCTGGGGCCCGGCCCACGGTGGCGCCAACGAAGCAGTGCTGGCCATGCTGGATGAAATCGGCGACGTCTCGAACATCGACGCTTTTATTGCCAAAGCGAAGGACAAGGACGACCCGTTCAAGCTGATGGGCTTTGGTCACCGCGTTTACAAGAACCGTGATCCGCGCGCTACCGTGATGAAGCAGACCTGCGATGAGGTCCTGAAAGAGCTGGGCATTACCAATGATCCGCAGCTGGAACTGGCCATGCGCCTGGAAGAGATCGCCCTGACCGACCCTTACTTCATCGAGCGTTCACTCTACCCGAACGTCGATTTCTACTCGGGCATCATCCTCAAGGCAATTGGTATTCCAACCAGCATGTTCACCGTAATCTTCGCTCTGGCGCGGACCGTCGGCTGGATCTCGCACTGGAAAGAAATGCTCTCCAGCCCGTACAAGATTGGCCGCCCGCGCCAGCTGTACACCGGCTACACGCAACGTGACATAAAGAAATAAGCTTCGGCGTTTATCGAAGCACTAAAAAGGCTGCCACTGGCAGCCTTTTTTACATCCAGAGTCATTCACAGGGCGAATAACTCGCTGCCTTAGCGCTTCGAGCGTGTTGTAGGGTGCATCCACCACAAAACTACCGGCCAACCAAGCAGGTACGCTGCCTCCCGGCTCGCTATGCATCTGGTAAATCACCTCGACTTCACCAGCCGCTTTCGGGATAAACGCCCAATAGCCTTCGGCCTTGCTCACCCGCACCCAGCCCTTTTGCTCCGGCAAGTAATCGGCAACACCACTGAGAATACGGGTGACACTGCCATCGACACCTTGCCGGGTGGTTACCCGCAACACTGCATCGCGCGGCCTGACCGGCCACGGCATATTGAAACGACTATAGATCCAGCTTTGCCCGCCCTCATGCTTGAGCAGCCTTTGCTCTCGACACGCATAGATCCAGGCGCAGGAACCGCTGACATCTTCCTGCATCGCCAACAAGGTCGGCATATCCGCCTTGAGCCTGACAATGCCGCGGTACGCCTGGTACTTTGAACCTGGCACCTTGCCCAGGAATACCTGGATACCCGCTTGATCCTTGACCAGGCGCCAGCCCTCAACCTGCAAGGGACTGGCCACCGCCAGCAGCGCCCCAGCGGATAAAAGCATGCCCACCAGCGCCCTCCTCATTGCCAGCCCCTCACTTTGACCCCGCCCTCAGCTCGCCAGAGCGGTCTGCTGTTCCAGCCAGCCAAGCAGCTGGATCGCCTCTTCATTACGAGAACCACAGACATCTGGATCAGGCAAAAACGCCGAGCACACCGCCGGTCGCTCCGCCTTACCGAACAGAGCGCAATAATTCTCTGGGGAAAGCTGAATGCAACGCTCGCCTGCCGCCTTGCCATTCGGCATACCGGGGATAGACGAACTGATCGAAGGAGCAATACAACAGGCACCACATCCAGCACGGCATTGCATGACGGCACAACCTCGACAAAATCAAAACGGCACGCCGATGTTACTCGACCGACAGCAATCTGGGTAAACAGTGCGATGCGCTACAGGAGTCAAGCCACGAGCAGGTGCAGGCGAAACCGGCTGCCCTGCCCCGGCGAGCTGAGCACTTGCAGTTCAGCGCCAAGAATATCCACGGCCAGCTGATGGGTGATGTGCAAGCCCAGGCCAGTGCCACCCTGACCGCGGCGCGTGGTAAAAAACGGGTCGAAAATCTTCGCCAGCACCTCGCCGCTCATGCCACAACCGTTATCCTGCACCTCGATCAGACAACGACGCGTCACAGAATCGTGGTCGAGCCGAACCCGCACGACCCCCTGCATTCCCGGCGCAAAGGCATGGATCAGGGCATTGTCGATCAAGTTTTGCAGGATTTGCCCGAGCGGCCCCGGATAACTGTCGAGCATCAGGCTCGCGGGCAAGTCCAAGATGACCCGATGGGGCGACTGCTTTAATTTCAGCGCGAAAACCAGCATCACCTCACGCACCAATTCGACCAGATCGAAGGTGCGCCGCTCTGTACTGGCCCGATCACTGGCCAGTTGCTTGAAAGCCCGGGTCAATTGCGCCATACGTGTTACGTTGCCAAGAATGATCGTCAATCCTTCGTCATTACGACGCAAAAACCGTTCCAGGGTTGAACGCTGCAAGCCCTCAGTGAAACTCTTCTGCAACTCCTGACCTCCTTGGCGCAGGGTCGAGGCGGCAACACTGACAGCACCAATCGGCGTATTCAGCTCATGCGCGACTCCAGCCACCATGGTCCCCAGGGAAGAAAGCTTGTCAGCCTGTAACAAGGCGCCCCGGGTACGCTGCAACTGTTCGACAGCCTCACGCAGCTCACCATTGCTCTGCGCCAACTCCAGGCCGCTCGACTGCAGATCCTCCAGCGCCTGATCTCGCTCAAGTTCTGCCAACGCCAGACGCAATACCACCACCATGCCCAAGCTCAGCATGACGCAGGCGAACAGCAGCACTTGCCACAACACCCCGACGCGCAGCATTTGCACTTGCTCGTATGGCAAGTGGGAAACCAGCAACCAATTGTCTCCAAGCTGCTTCGACCGGGCATCCTGCTCCCGCGGGTTGAAATGAGTGAAGGCCCAGAAGCCATCGCTGTCGTCAAATGCCCCACTGCTCTGCGCCTGCATCTGCCGCCAACTGCGCGGATGCCGCTTGACCATACTCACCTCGGCCCGATCACGCATAAAGCCCCAGGCATCTTCTGGATCGGCTGCGAGCATCCAATAACCCTCAGAATCGACCAGACTGAGCGTGTCACCATATGCGTCGGAAACCTGCTTCAAGCGGGACAACAAGCCTTGCCCGAGGTAGTTCAACAGCAGGACGCCGCGCCTCTTGCCTTGTCGGTCGAACACCGGCGTAGCGGCGCGCAGAGTGGGCTTGAACGGCTGTTCGACTACACCAAACTCCAGATTGAGATCAAAACGCGAGAGGAAAATCTCTCCTGCCGGTAGCGCCATGGTCTCCGCGAAATAATAGCGGTCGGCCTTGTTCTGCAACTGGGCGGAATCGCGCAGCGTAGCTTGCCCTTCCCGCAGATCGACACGCACCCGCTCCATGCCGTATTCGTCTAGCCAGCGAATCTGATCGTAAACCCCGGTGCTTGCGGAAAATTCGAGAAACAACTGACCCAGAGCATGCAGGTTATCCTGGGTCGACTCGTCCAGCACTCTGGCCAATAGCGGCTGCAGGCTGAGGAACTTGAGGTTGCCGCGCTGAGTGGCCAGGTGCCGGTTGAGCACCCCGACACCCTCGGTCAAGCTGCTCTGTTGATCATGTAACAGCGGATCGAGCTTAGCAGCCAGCAATCGCTCATAGAGCAAGGCCGTCAGCAACAGAATCAATAACGCCCAGGGCAGAAACAGCAGCAGCAAATTGCGGCGTACCGGCGCGGCCTGGCGCAAGGTGCGCCACCCTTGCCGCAGCATCAGGCCACTTGCCCCGGCCAGGTTCCGAGCCAATCCAGCAAATCCGCACAGGGCATTGGCTTGGCAAATAAATAGCCCTGCGCTTCCACGCAACCATGCTGCAAGATCCAGTCAGCCTGCTGCTGGGTTTCCACACCTTCGGCGATGACCTGCATGCCAACGCGGGCCGCAATCTGGATCACCGCTTCGGCAATCATGTGCCGATCGGCAGCCTCGCCGATCTCCTCGACAAAACTGCGGTCGATCTTCAAGCGGTCGGCCGGCAGCAGCCGCAAGTAGCTCAAGGAGGAAAAGCCGGTGCCAAAGTCGTCGATGGCCACGGTGACGCCCATCTGCTGCAACGCCGTCAATTGCTTGCAGACCGTCTCGAAAGAGCGCATGGCCACCGACTCGGTGATTTCCACCTCGACCTGTTGCGGCTGCACACCCGCCACCTGCACATGATGGGAAAACCGCTCAATAAAATCGTGCTGCAACAGTTGCGGTGCCGAGACGTTGACCGCCACGCGAATCTGCGGATAGCCGGCATCAACCAATTGCCGGGCAGCCTGAAGCGCCAAGCGCAAGAGCAAATCACCCAACGGGATGATGTAACCCGTCGCCTCGGCCAGGGGAATGAAGGTTAACGGCGGCACCATCTTGCCATCGGCCTGACGCCAACGAGCCAGCGCCTCGACCCCAGTGACGGCACGGCTGCGCAAATCAATTTGTGGTTGCAACTCGATACTGATGCGCCCGGCGTCAACCGCATCGCGCAGCGACAACAGCATCCGATAGGACTCGGCATGAGCTCTCTGCAGCCTGGGGTCATAGACTGCATGCTGGTTGTGGCCAAGCCGCTTGGCTTCTTTGAGCGTCAGCAGGGCATCCTGCAAGGCCACACTGGCGCTGCCGGTAAAATCAACCAGACGCATGGTGACGCTGCTCAGGCTGTGCACCTGGCCAAGCTCATAGGCCCGGTTGTGACGATGAAACAACGCTACAATTTCCGGCGCACGCACCTGCGACTCCGGCCCGAGAATGGCAAACAGGTCGTCCCTGACCCGAGCAATCAAGACATTGCCGCGGAAGGCATCGCGCAGCTTTTTTGCCACCAGGCCAAGGATGAAGTCGCCATAACCGGTACCGAAAGCAGTGTTGGCACCGGAAAAGTTATCAATATCGATCAGCACCATGGCCCACTCGGCCTTCGCCTCGCTCTGCAGTGTCATCTCCAGCAGGCGGATCAATGCGTTGCGATTGGGTATCTTCAGTAAATCATCCTGGTACGCCATCTCCTCCAGGCGACTGAACAAGGCAACGTTGTACAGGCCGCGACTGATGCTGGCGCTGAACACCTTGAGCAACTCCAGCTCGGTATCATCGAGCGACCGCTCGGTGGCGACATAACAGGCGTAGTCGGCCCCAGCCTGGTAGCGCGAAAAAAACAGCACTGTGCAGTTATCCACGCGCAAGGTCTGCTGCTCATGCAGGCTGCGGCGCAAGGCAGCCACCACATCAGGGTCATCCAGACTGTCGATATCGCCATCGATGCTACCGAAAAAGCGGCCGTTGGCGCTGACGACGCGCACAGCGGGCACCGCGCCCGGCTCACCCTCATCCGCCCGCACGCAGACAATGCCTTCGGCCTGCAGATCGAGCAGCAAGGCGATTTCCGAGAGAATCTTGGCCGACAGTTCGCGGGTGTTCTTCGAGCAGAACAGCGAATTGCTCGACTCCACAATCATCTGCAAGCCGCGCCGCGCTCGAGCCACCGCGCGCAACTGCGAGTAGCCGCGAACGCCTGCAGTCAACACCGTGAGCAAGCGCTCGGCGGTCAGTTCGCTCTTGGTCCAGTAATCATTGATATCGTAATCACGCATAACCTCCTGCACCGGCGCCATTCCCGGCTCGCCAGTCAGCAAGACCACGCGTGTCTCGGCATTGCCGATTACCTCGCGCAGAGCCTTGACCAGGCGCAGGCCGGCATCATCGGTCTCCATCACCACATCGAGCAGAATCAGGGCGATATCTTGCTCATCGGCCAGCATCATCGAGGCTTCGCGGTAACTGAAGGCCTGTTGCAATTCGATACGCCCACCGAGAACTTCGATCTCACTGAGGGCGAATGCCGTGGCGCGCTGAAAGTCTACATCATCGTCAATTGCCAGTACCCGCCAGACAGGTTTATCTGGGGTAGTGGCAACTTCATCATCGAAAAACATCAACTGATCATCCATGAAGAGCGCCTGCCTTGTTCATCTAACGATGGGACTAACACAACCGTTCCAAGCTGGCTGCAGCTGGAGTATAGCCAGCAGAATGCCTACCACAGCCGGTTATACGCCAATCGCGTGGCGACCAGTCAAGACCGCCATGGCGCACTGCAACGGCAGCCGGCCGAGCCCTGAACGCCTGATCCTGCGCCGGTAGAAACATCAAGCGCCAGCGCGAGGTCGCCTCCAGGCGTCAAGCAAATGTCGGGAGGCGCCACGAGCAGGCGAGCGCTTCAGGGCTTGTTCGGCACCTTCAGGCGGGCAATCAGGCTGGAGGTATCCCAGCGTGCGCCGCCCATGGCCTGGACATCGGCATAGAACTGGTCGACCAGTGCCGTAACCGGCAATTGCGCGCCATTGTGCCGCGCCTCTTCGAGCAGGATAGACAGATCCTTACGCATCCAGTCGACGGCAAAACCGAAATCGAACTCACCAGCCAGCATGGCCTTGTGACGATTTTCCAATTGCCAGGATTGCGCGGCGCCCTTGCTGATCACCTCCATCGCCCCCTGGGCGTCGAGGCCGGCACACTGGGCAAAATGCAGCGCTTCGGACAATCCCTGCACCAGACCGGCAATGCAGATCTGGTTGACCATCTTGGTCAGTTGCCCACTGCCGGCCGCGCCCATCAGGCGCACCATGCGAGCGTATGCCTGAATCACCGGTTCGGCACGCGCATAGACAGCCGCTTCGCCGCCCACCATCACCGTCAGCGCAGCATTCTGCGCACCGGCCTGGCCGCCAGACACCGGCGCATCGAGGAAACCCAGTTGCAGCTCGGCGGCCATGGCTGCCAGTTCACGGGCGACATCGGCCGAGGCGGTGGTGTGATCGACCAACACGGCACCCGGCGTCATGCCGGCAAAGGCGCCGTCCGCGCCCAACACCACGCCGCGCAAGTCATTGTCATTGCCCACGCAGACCATCACCAACTCGGCACCCTGGGCCGCTTCACGCGGGGTAGGCGCACTGCTGCCGGCAAACTCGGCCAACCACTGCGCAGCCTTGGCCGGCGTCCGGTTATACACACACACTTGATGTCCGCTGCGTGCCAGGTGTCCCGCCATCGGATAACCCATTACGCCCAGCCCGATAAAGGCTACCTTCGCCATACACACCTCCGAATTCAGGGATACTCAGCCTAACATGCGACTTAGCGAGCCAGAAAAGCTTCGCGCTCACGTTCAAGTGGTCTGTTCGGCCATTTGACTGACGAGGCTAGCCCCTAAACAACGGAGGACCTATGGGACATTGGTTGGTCATCGACCTGGAAGCCACCACCGAGGAAGGGGGTTGGCCGCTGGAAGACATGGAGATCATCGAGATTGGCGCCAGCCTGGTCGGCGCCGCCGGGCATGAGGTCGATCACTTCCAGCGTTTCGTGCGCCCAGTACGGCGGCCGCACTTGACCCGGTTCTGCCGCGAGCTCACCCATATCAGCCAGGCCGATGTTGATGCTGCGGCGCCGCTGACCGGTGTCTGGCCGCAGTTCGAGCACTGGCTGCTGAATCATCAGCCGCACCTGGTCGGCTGGGCCAGCTGGGGCGAGTACGACCGCCGCCAGTTCGAGCAAGACTGGCAGCACTGCCAATTGGTCAGCTGCCTGAGTCAGATCCCCCATCTCAACCTTAAGCGGCGCTTTGCCGAAGCCCGTCAGTTACCTCGCTCGGTCGGTCTCACTACCGCCTTGCAACTGGCCGGCCTGCGATTCAGCGGCGAGCAACACCGGGCGCTCACCGATGCTCGCAACACCGCCCGGCTGCTGCCCCTGGTGCTACCGCTCTAAGGCCCAGCAAAGCAGATGACGCACCGCCGCGGCTTGGGCATACTTGCCGGTCTTTTCAGCCCATGCGAGCAATTGCACATGTTCACAGTCAATGAATACTTCGGCGGCACCGTCAAATCCATCGCCTTCGGTATGGCTGAAGGCCCCGCCACCATTGGCGTGATGGCCGCCGGCGAATACGAGTTCGGTACCGACAAGCTGGAAATCATGCATGTGGTCGCCGGTGCCCTGACCGTCAAACTGCCAGGCAGCGACAACTGGGAAACCTTCACCAGTGGCAGCAACTTCACCGTGCCGGCCAACAGCAAGTTTCAGCTCAAGGTGGCAGTCGACACCGCCTACCTGTGCGAATACCGCTAAGGTAATCAGCGCCTGAGAAACCGGCCCTGATGGCCGGTTTTTTTGTTTATGCCCCTCAACATCGTGGAACAACCAAATGCTGCGCTCATCGCACTTTGCCCTGGTGATTCTGCCGATCATGCTGTTGCTGATCGCCATGACCTCGATCCAGAGCGGTGCCTCCCTGGCCAAAGGCCTGTTCCCGCTGATCGGCGCCACTGGCACCACTGCACTGCGCCTTGGCTTGGCCGCCTTGATCCTGTGTGTCCTGATGCGCCCCTGGCAGGCACGCCTGACCCTGCGTTCTTGCCGCTCACTGGTGGCCTACGGCCTGGCTCTGGGCAGCATGAACCTGCTGTTCTATCTGTCGCTGCAGACCATCCCGCTGGGCATCGCCGTGGCCCTGGAATTCACCGGCCCGCTGGGCCTGGCGCTGCTCTCTTCGCGGCGGCTGCTGGATTTTGCCTGGATCGCCCTGGCGGTCTTCGGCCTCTGGCTGCTGCTGCCCAGCGCGCAAGCCGATGTCCAGCTCGACCCCCTGGGCATGGCCCTGGCCTTGGGTGCCGGCCTGTGCTGGGCGCTGTACATCATCTTTGGCCAGAAAGCCGGGGCCGAGCACGGTCGGCAAACCGTCGCCCTGGGCACCATAGTCGCCGCCTTGCTGGTCTTCCCGATCGGTGTGTGGCACGCGGGCAGCAGCATGTTTACCCTCGACCTGCTGCCCATCGCCCTGGGGGTGGCGGTGCTCTCGTCGGCACTGCCTTACAGCCTGGAAATGATCGCCCTGACCCGTTTGCCGGCGCGCACCTTCAGCATCCTGATGAGCATGGAGCCGGCCATCGCCGCCCTCTCCGGCCTGCTGTTCCTCAGCGAGCGGCTGGCGTTCAACCAATGGCTGGCGATCGGCGCGATCATCCTCGCCTCGGCTGGCGCGGCGGCGACCATCAGGCCGAAAGGTCGCCCTCTCTAAACCGCGGACTCCACCTCGTCATGACTGAACTGCAGCTCGGCCAGGCGCGCATACAGCGGGTTGCTTGCGACCAGTTCAGCGTGTTTGCCAATCGCTATCAGTTTGCCCTGCTCGATCACCGCGATGCGGTCGGCGCTTTTCACCGTGGCCAGGCGATGGGCGATCACCAGGGTGGTGCGCCCTTGCATCAAGCGTGGGAGGGCCTGCTGGATCAGGTGTTCGCTCTCGGCATCCAGTGCACTGGTGGCTTCATCGAGCAGCAGGATGGGCGCATCCACCAGCAGTGCGCGGGCGATGGCCAGGCGCTGGCGCTGACCGCCAGACAAGCCGAGACCGGCATCGCCCAGGTGAGTCTGGTAGCCCTCGGGCAGCTGCATGATGAACTCATGGGCATGGGCGACCTTGGCCGCGGCTTCGACCTCGGCATGGCTGGCGTCGGTTCTGCCGTAGCGAATGTTGTCCGCCACCGAGCCGAAGAACAGCGCCGGGTTCTGCGACACCAGGGCAAAGCTACTGCGCAGTTCGCGAGGGTCGAGCTGCTGAATCGGCACACCGTCAATCAGGATGCGCCCCTGTTGCGGATCGAAGAAGCGCAGCAGCAGATCGAACAAGGTCGACTTGCCCGCCCCCGACGGCCCGACCAGGGCCAGGGTTTCCCCCGGTGCGACCTTGAGGTCGATGCCATCCACGGCAAAACTGCCCGGGCGCGACGGATAGGCGAAACGCAGCCCCTGCAACTCGATACGGCCCTGCAGCGGCTGCGCCAGCGCCACCGGCTCGGCCGGCGGGGTGATTTCATTACGGGCCTGTAGCAGTTCGGCGATGCGCTCGGCGGCACCGGCGGCGCGTTGCAACTCGCCGATCACCTCGCTGAGGGTGCCGAACGAGCCACCGACGATCAGGCTGTAGAAGACGAACGCCGCCAGTTCACCACCGGAAATGCGCCCGGCGATCACGTCCATACCGCCAACCCAGAGCATCACCCCGACCGCGCCGAGCACCAGCACGATGACCACGGTGATCAGCCAGGCGCGCTGCTTGATGCGCTTGCGTGCGGTGTCGAAAGCCGCCTCCGCCGACAGGCCGAAGCGCCGCTTGTCTTCACCCTGGTGGTTGTAGGCCTGCACCGTCTTGATCTGCCCGAGCACCTCGCCGACATAGCTGCCGACATCGGCGACCCGGTCCTGGCTCAGACGCGACAGCGCGCGTACCCGCCGGCCGAAAATCAGGATGGGCGCGACCACCAGCGGCAACGCCAGCAGCACGATGCCACTGAGCTTGGGGTTGGTCACCACCAGGAGCACGCTGCCGCCGATCAGCATGATCACATTGCGCAACGCCATCGACAGCGAGGAGCCGATCACCGACTGCAACAGGGTGGTGTCGGCGGTCAGGCGCGATTGAATCTCCGAACTGCGGTTGCTTTCATAGAAGCCCGGATGCAGATCAATCAGGTGATTGAACACCCGTTTGCGGATATCGGCGACGAAGCGCTCACCGATCCACGACACCAGGTAGAACCGGGTATAGGTACCGACGGCCAAGGCCAGCACCAGCACGAAGAACAGCCCGATCGACTGCTGCAGTGCCTGCGCCGACTGAGTCGCCAGGCCCTGATCGACCAGCAGCTTGATACCCTGGCCCATGGACAGGGTGATCGCCGCGGTAAACATCAGCGCCAGCAAGGCGCCGATCACGCGCCAGCGATAGGGTGCGACGAAACGCCAGGCCATGCGCAGGGCATTGCGCTGACGGGAAGACAGGATCGAAACCATGGTTACTCGCTGCTGGGCAGGTCAGCCCTGAGATTATAGAAGGCGCCGCCTATGCCGCGCGAAAGGCCGTACCCCTGCTAGATGGGGGCTAATCAGCTATAGATCAAGCGGGTCGAGCTGAACGCTCAGCCCTATCAGTGCTGAAGAAAACGCCGTGCGTGGTCGGCGCTCGGCAGCAGGCAGCTTTCATAACGACCGAACAGCCGATAGCGATTGAGCGCAATACGGTCGTAACACCAGTCGCGCACCGGCCGGGGGATGACCCGCAGCCAGGCCAAAAAGCGCCAGGGCCCAGGCAGCTGGGCAACGATGCGCAGCAGCGCGTCCGAGCGGACCAGCAACTTGCCCTCCTCGACCAAAGCCATGGTGTCGAATCGCTCGGTGGGCAGGCCGAACCAGGCCAGCAGCGCCTGGCCCTGGACCGACTGCACCGCGGCCAGGCGAAAGCGCTGCTGCGGGTCATGCCGGATCAGGAACCTGACCCAGCCGTTGCACAGCTTGCACACCCCGTCGAACAGCACCACGCGCTCGCCCGGCTGAATGAAAGGAGGAAGTTTTGCATCCGTCATATCCAGCTCCTGCGCCTGACCTGTCCGGTGCGACGCCCATCAAGCCAGGGTAATCATGGCCAGCAGCAGCGTAACCGGCCCAGCCCGCGCCTCGCCAGGCACTTGGACTAAAGCCTTGTCGGCCAGCCAGCCCTGGCCCTCACCGCCCCACGGGGTACAACAACTCTTCCTTATAGCCGGCCCATACCCGTACCACGTCGGGAAAGGCATCGTCCAGCTGCACATCGCCGCTATCGACCAGCAGCGGCCGGCCTTCCAGGGTGCCCAGCTTGCGCTTGGTCGCCACCACGCGCAGATGATCCAGGCCGATGGCGCGCAGCACCCGCGGGCTGATCTGCTGGTTGCCGCGACCGATGATATGGCCCTGGCCGCCGATGGCGGTGACCAGCAGGCGCGCCGGATGCTCGGCCACCAGCCCGAACAACTGCGCCTCGGTGACATCGCGGGCAATCACCTGGGCGTTCTCGATCACATCGACGCCGAGCAAGCTGGTCTCCAGCCCGAGGTTCTGCGCCAGGCCGTGCAGGGTCGAACCTGGGCCGAAGACGTAGCGCACATCCGCTTCCCAGCTGTCCTGCAGCCAGTCGGCCAGGTCGCTGAGCACCAGTTCTTCGGATTCCACTCCGCCCTGCTTGACCTGCTGCATATAACCGCCCTCTTGCGGCACTGTCAGCTCGCCATACCAGCGCGCCGTCACCCTGCCCTGGCGCAAGGCCTGTTCGTCGATATCGCGCACCTCGCCGCTGGCCAGACGCACCAGGCCGCCCTCGATCAGCCGTGCGGCCAACTCGCCAGCGGCGCGCGGGCTGATGGCATAGACCCCGGACTGGATCTTCACCCCGGCCGGGATGCCCAGCACCGGCTGGCCTTCGCGCACGGCGGCGCAGATATCCCGCGCCGTGCCGTCGCCGCCGGCAAACAGGATCAGCGCAACGCCGGCATCCTGCAGCTGTTCGACCGCCCTGCGGGTATCCGCCGCGCTGCTCACCCGCTCATCCAACTCACCGACCACCCGGAAGCTGAAGCCCATCTCGGCCAGCAGGTCGGCGCCCATCGGCCCGGGAAAGGTCAGAAATTCCAGGCGATCCTGCACCGCCCGCAGACACTCCAGCGCCGTGCGCGTGCGCATTGCCGCCAGCGGCTGGCTGCCCAGGGCCAGGGCCTGTTCGGCTACGCCATCACTGCCCTTGAGCCCCGCCGGACCGCCAAGGCCTGCCAGGGGATTGATGATCAAGCCCAGGTGGAACCGCGACATAAACACCTCTGTGAGCCCCCGAGTGTCCCGGGGGGCTTTTCAACCCATACGTTGTTTTGGCACAGTGACAAGTGAGTCACTGGTGAACTGTATCTTTGACGCAACTTCATCGTTCGAGAAGGTCAGAGCCCGCTCAGTCGACTCTTTAGACTGCGCACACCACCTGATGAGGAGACCGTTCATGAGCCCACAGCAGCAGACGCCAGAACCCCATGTTGCCCCTGAGCAGTCGCAACAGCCGGTGGGTGGCGCCATCATCGACGAGCAAGGCCAGGAAATCCCGATCACCGAGAACATGATCCAGCGCGCGTGCCAGGAGCTGGAAAAAGACCTGACCAAGCCCAATACCGACAACAGCTGAGCCGAAAGTGTAGCCCGACCCAGGCCATGTCTGGGTTGTTCTTCGGCAGTGAGCCGTTAGTGCGTTGAGGCGCTCGGCTGCAGTGCAACACCGGTCGACCTGGACTGATGGGTGCCGTGAATAACCGCGCCCTCAACGCAACGTCGCCCCCAACGCCCTGATCATCTGCACCAGTTGCGGCGCATCGCCTTGCAGCTTGACGCTCAGCCCATCGATCTCGCGGCGCATCGGGTAATGCTTGCGCAACGCATCGAAGGCCGCACGTTGGCTGGCCGTGTCACCCCGCAGGCTGCGGCGAAAGTCCGCATCGTCGCGCCGCGGGTCATAGACCGCGCGGCACACCGTCGCCAACGCCCAGGCCGGATCGGCACCGGCATCCAGGCTCAACTCGGATAGCCAGGGCGCTGGCATCAACTGGTCGAGGCTGACCGCTGGCGGCCAGCCGAAATGCGCGCAAACCGCCGCATAGATCTGCGCCGTGCCGCGCAGCTTGCCGTCCAGGCTGTAGCCGGCGATGTGCGGGGTGGCGATGCGGCATAAGTCGGCCAGCTCGACATCCACCTGCGGCTCGCCTTCCCAGACATCCAGCACCACCTGCAGATCGTCGCGCTGCTTGAGCAACTCGCGCAGCGCCGGGTTATCCACCACCGCGCCGCGGCTGGCATTGATCAGCCAGGCGTCCGGTTTGAGCTGAGCCAGGCGCCGCGCATCGAACAGATGATGGGTCGGCTGCGCGCCGCCACGCTCGAGCGGGGTGTGCAGGCTGAGCACATCGCACTCGGCGAGCACCTGCTCCAGGCTGACGAAATCGCCGCCTTCGGCGAGCTGGCGCGGTGGGTCGCAGACCAGCACACGCCAGCCCAGGCCGCGTAAGACTTCGACCAGGCGACCGCCCACCTCGCCGGCGCCGATCACCCCATAGGTGCGGGTCGCCAGTTCGACGCCCTGCTGCTCAGCCAGCAGCAACAGGCTGCCGAGCACATAATCGACCACACCGCGCGCATTGCAGCCGGGCGCACTGGCCCAGCCGATGCCGGCCTGGGCGAAATACTCGAGATCGAGATGGTCGGTGCCGATGGTGCAGGTGCCGACAAAGCGCACCGCGCTGCCTTCGAGCAACGCACGGTCGACCCGGGTGACCGAGCGCACCAGCAGCAGTTCGGCATCGGCCACGGCCGCCGCTGCGATAGTGCGACCGGGCAGGCGACGGACCTCGCCGAATCCGGCAAAGAACTCATCGAGCAGGGGAATGTTCTCATCTGCGACTATTTGCATGATCGGCTCCATACGTCAGGCCGTCATTCTACCCTGTCGACGCCCATGCCGGCAGCGCGCTGAAACAGTGGCATACGCGGCTTTCCTGACCGAAGTGTCAGCGCGTAGACTACGCGGTTTCCCGGAGAGCCAGCGGATGACCTCTATGCCTGCCGTATCGCGCCTGCAGCGCGTGCGCACCGAGCTGCACAGCCTGCTGGTGCTGGCCACGCCGATCATCATTGCCCAGTTGGCGCATACCGCCATGGGCTTCGTCGACACGCTGATGGCCGGCCGAGTCAGCCCCCAGGACCTGGCCGCGGTGGCGCTTGGCAACTCGATCTGGGTGCCGGTATTCCTGCTGATGACCGGCATTCTGCTGGCAACCACATCCAAGGTGGCGCAGCGCTTTGGCGCCGGCCAGCAGGCCGAGATCGGCCCGTTGGTGCGCCAGGCCTTGTGGCTGGCGCTGGCGGTCGGCGGCGCTGCCGCGATCTTGCTGTGGAACGCCGAAATCGTCCTGCAGCTGATGCATATCGAACCCAGCCTGATCGAACCCTCCATGGGTTATCTGCGCGCGGTGGCCTGCGGTTTCCCAGCAGTGGCGCTGTATCACGTGCTGCGCTGCTTCAGCGACGGTCTCAGCCATACCCGCCCGAGCATGGTGCTGGGGGTACTCGGTTTGCTGCTGAATATTCCGGCCAACTACATCTTTATCTACGGCAAGTTCGGTCTGCCAGCCATGGGCGGGGTCGGCTGCGGCTGGGCCACCGCACTGGTGATGATCTTCATGCTGCTGGGCATGCTCTGGTGGGTGAAGTGGGCGCCCTTCTATAAACCGAGTCAGCTGTTCAACCGTTTCGAGTGGCCACAGTGGGCGGTGATCCGGCGTCTGCTGGAAATCGGCGTGCCGATCGGCATCGCGGTGTTCGCCGAAGTGAGCATCTTCGCGGTGATCGCCCTGCTGATCGGTGGCCTCGGCGCCAGCGTGGTCGCCGGCCACCAGATCGCCCTCAACTTTACCTCCATGGTGTTCATGATCCCCTACTCCCTGGGCATGGCCGCCACCGTGCGCGTCGGCCAGATGCTCGGGCGCGGCGAGCCACGTCAGGCGCGTTTCGCCGCAGGCGTAAGCATGGCCACGGCCCTGGGCTATGCCTGCCTGTCCGCCAGTTTGATGTTGCTGCTGCGCGAGCAGATCGCGCAGATCTACACCGCCGATCCGACAGTGATCGCCCTGGCCTCCGGCTTGATCGTGTATGCCGCGATGTTCCAGTTCTCCGATGCGATCCAGGTCACCGCGGCCGGCGCCCTGCGCGGCTACCAGGACACCCGCATCACCATGCTGCTGACCCTGTTCGCCTACTGGGGCATTGGCTTGCCGGTGGGTTACGCCCTCGGCCTGTCCAGCCTGTTCGGCGAGCCGAGCGGCCCGCGCGGGCTCTGGCAAGGCTTGATCGTCGGCCTGACCTGCGCCGCCATCATGCTGGCGATTCGGCTCGCCGGCAGCGCGCGCAAACGCATCCGAGCCGCTAAGATGGCGCGATGATCACCAGAACCCTTGCCCTGCTTAGCCTCCTCATCCTGTCGGCCTGCCAACCGGCCGATGACGGCCTGGCCCTGCAGGCGGATTACCTGCAGCGCCTGAACAATGTCGTCGAGGGCGATGCCGTGGTGGTCTTCGACAAGGCCCAGTTGACCCGTTATCGCTTGCCGCCGCGCCGCGAGCGCGTGGTGGATATCCCCGAGGTACGCATCGGCCTGCTCGATCTGCTGATCGACGTGCGCCGCTGCCCCGCTCTGCAGCAGCAGATCAGCTTGCGCAACAGCATCCTCGGCAAGCAGTTGGTACCCAGTAGCCGCCTGGGCTATGAAGGCGATCTATTGCGCGCCATCGATGCGTGCTTGGCGCGCCTTGCCGACGAGCAGGATCTGCAGCTGCAGGGCACACTCAGCAGCCTGGCCCAGGAGAAACGCGCCCAACTGCCCAGCGTGTTCTGGAATGCGCTCAACGCCAGCCAGGAAGTCGAGCGTTACCTGCGCTTTGCCGACCAGGCCCTCCCGACCGCCCCCAGCGAGGACAATGCCGCCCTCGCCGCCCTGGCCCAGCTGGCCGCCATGGCCAATGCCCTGCCGCAAACCCTGCCACCGCCGACAGCCGAGCTCGACCCGCTGTTCTTCGCCCTGCATGCCAGCCCCCAGGGCGGCCAGTTGATCAGCAGCCTGGCCAGCCTGACCCATACCCTCAATCAGGGCAGTCGCCTGCTCGAGGAGCGCCAGCAACAGCGACCCATCTGCCCGCAGGGCCAAGCGACCCCGCGCGGGCGCATTCTGCAGAACATCTTCGTCAAGTATTACGCCGGCGGTTTGCAGCCCTATCTGGCCCAGGTGCACCAGCGCGGTCAGACCTGGAGCAGCAGCCTGCGCCAGCTCAGCGCCACAGCCGAGGTGCCGGCGGCCACGCGCAACTACCTGCTGAACCTGGCGGGTCCCGAGCAATCCCTGTGGGCTGATTTTCAAGCCGCCACCACCCGGCATGTACATGCCTGGCAGGACAGCCTGCAAAGCTGTGGCCTGGCGCCCGGTCAGTCCGGGTGGAATGGCGAGGCCGCCAACGCCGACCAGTAGGCGTCGGAGAGGAACTCACGCCCTTGCAGCAGATGCGCCAGGTAGTCGGCACTGGGCAGCAGGCCATCCTGCCGAAACGCCGGATTGGCGATATACACCCAGGCAGGCTGCACGCCCTGGGCCGTGACGATCGCCAGGCGCTCGCGGCTGTAATAGATCGGCGTGCCCTCGAAGGGGTCGAGCTTGGCGATCTCATCCAGTTCGGCCAGTCGGTAGAGCACGCCCTCCACCACGCCATCGCGCTGGTGACGGATATTGGCGTAGGCACGACCCGGGGCACGGTCCATCGCGCGCTTGTTGAAACACAAGGCATAGCCGATCAAGCGGCCCGGCAATACCTCGCTCACCCGCAGACCACGGGCCTGCATGCGCGCCGGATTCATGTTCGAGCCATAGGCGAAGTACCAGCCCATGCTCAGTCGGCCTTTTTCCGGATCAGGTACAGATAGGTACCCGCCTCTTCGCTCTGCTCGAGCAGCTCATGACCGAGAAACACGCAGAACTTGGGAATGTCACGCCGGGTCGAGGGGTCGGTGGCGATCACCTTGAGCAAGCCGCCAGCCGGCAGGTCGCGCACCTTGTTGTGCAGCATCATCACCGGCTCGGGGCAGTTCAGCCCGCTGGCGTCGAGGGTGTCATCGAGAATGGCGTCGGATTGCAGGGACATCTGGCTGGCTCCAATAACAGGCGGCTATTGTCGCGCAAAGCGGCCCCGCCCACCACCCGCCGCGCTTATGCGCCAAGGCGAAGCCGAACTAGCCTTGTACAGGTAGCCCCACAGGCGGCGCAGGAGGTGAACATGTCCGCACCCAACCCATCCCGCAACTGGTGCCTGGTGCGCCTGGACGACAATGGCAACGAGTTCGTCGTGGGCGCCGACCTGAGCCGTGCTGCCGCCGAAGCCCTGGCGCGGCAATTCGAGGCGCGCGGGCACAAACAGAGCTATTGGATCAGGCGACAGCAGCCCTCTAGCCCGGACGCAAGCCGGGAAGATCGTTGAGGCCGCCCCCGGAGTTCATCCGCTTTCGGGGGCGTAATGGACGCGCAGTCCCCGCGCCTACAACCGGCGCAGGTGGCAGGTCACTTCCTCGCGGTCGTGATAGAGCTGCTTGCAGGCAATCGACACCTTGATCTTGCGCTCGGCAAAGCCATCTTCCAGGCGCTGCAGCAGGCGACGCACTTCGGCGTAGCGTTGCTTCATCGGCAACTTGAGGTTGACCACCGCCTCGCGGCACAGGCCCTCGCCGATCCAGGTTTCCAGCAAGGCGGCGCTGCGCGCCGGCTTCTCGACGATGTCGCAGACCATCCAGTCCACCGGCTGGCGTGGCTTGTAAATGAAGCCATCGACCATCAGATGCTGCACCAGACCGGTCTCCATCAGGCTTTCGGCCATCGGGCCGTTATCGATGGCAGTCACCAGCATGCCACGCTTGACCAGTTGGTAGGTCCAGCCGCCCGGCGCGGCGCCGAGGTCGACCCCGGTCATGTCGCCCGACAGGCGCTCGTCCCACTGCTCGCGCGGAATAAAGGTGTGCCAGGCCTCTTCCAGCTTGAGGGTCGAGCGACTCGGCGCTTCGCGGGGGAACTTCAGCCGCGGGATACCCATCGGCCAGATGGCCGAGTTATGCGGTTCGGCCAGACCGACGAACACCTCGCGGCCGCTCTTGAAGGTCAGCAGCAGGCGCGGCTTGTGTGGGTCTTCCACCAGCTTGCCGGCCTTGCTCAGGGCATTGCGCAGCGGCGCCTCGAACTTCTTGCAGAAGTTCGACAATTCCTTGCCATCGTTGGTGTCGAGGACTTCCAGCCACAGGCTGCCGAAGGTCGGCAGGTCCGTCAGATGGGCCAGCAACACGCTGATGCGATCCAGCTCCGGCAGGTTGATGAACACGCCTCGCGCCCATTGCCGCGGGAAAATCAGCTTGCTGAAACGCACGCCGCCCATCAGGCGCTCGGCGCCGTCCGCCTCGGTGCAGATAAATTCGGCGCAGGCCGTGCTCGGCTTGGCCTTGGCGTAACCGGCCACATCCAGACGCGCAGCATGCTCGGCGATCTCCGCACACACCTCGTTCTCGAACCCGGGGCGGCAATGCAGTAGCAATGTATTCATAGGGGGGGTATTCATCGGTGATCTTCTCAAGGCACGCATCATAACGGAGTCGGGAACCCGGGGCGCAGCTGAGCTGTCCCGTGAATGGCACGCTTGATTTCACCGGCGGCCGGTTTGGCGTCGGTCTAGGCGGCCGGCAGGGCTTCACGACCATGGCCCCGGCCAATGCCTCCAGCTGCATCCATGGGCTCGCCTAGCGAGTTACGGCACATCCCACATCCTTGTCGCCGGCTCGCCAGCAGCGATGCGGGCCGCCGGACCGCTGCATACACACGCATCGCCCCGGGTCCGGCCTCGCGCAGGTTCTTGCTGAGTCGGGCGTCGGCGGCAATGACTGAGCGGCCAACGGCCACACGCCATATGACCTATGACATGGCAAGCCTGGCCAAGCAGAGCTAGCTTGAAGACTCTGCAGCAAACAATCCGGTTTGCACCGTGCAAGCCACAGGAGACGCGCAATGCCTTCCTTAGATAGCCTGAACAGCCGCCGCAGCCTCGCCGTCGGCGACCAGACCTACCAGTACTTCAGCCTGCCGGACGCGGCCAAGACCCTCGGCAATATCGATCGCCTGCCAATGTCGCTGAAAGTCCTGCTGGAAAACCTGTTGCGCTGGGAGGACGGCAAGACCGTCACCGGCAGCGATCTGCAGGCCATGGCCGACTGGCTGCAGAGCCGCAGTTCCGAACGCGAGATCCAATACCGCCCGGCGCGCGTACTGATGCAGGACTTCACCGGCGTCCCAGCGGTGGTCGACCTGGCCGCCATGCGCGCCGCCATGGCCAAGGCCGGCGGCGACCCGCAGAAGATCAATCCGCTGTCACCGGTCGACCTGGTGATCGACCACTCGGTCATGGTCGACAAGTTTGCCAGCCACGCCGCCTTCGGCCAGAACGTCGCCATCGAGATGCAGCGTAACGGCGAACGCTACGCCTTTCTGCGCTGGGGCCAGCATGCTTTCGCCAACTTCCGGGTGGTGCCACCGGGCACCGGCATCTGCCACCAGGTCAACCTGGAGTACCTCGGCCGCACCGTCTGGACCAGCGAGGAAGACGGCCAGACCTTCGCCTTCCCCGACACCCTGGTCGGCACCGACTCGCACACCACCATGATCAACGGTCTGGGCATCCTCGGCTGGGGCGTTGGAGGCATCGAGGCGGAGGCAGCCATGCTCGGCCAGCCGGTGTCGATGCTGATCCCCGAGGTGATCGGCTTCAGACTGAGCGGCAAACTCAAGGAAGGCATCACCGCCACCGACCTGGTACTGACCGTCACCCAGATGCTGCGCAGCAAGGGCGTGGTCGGCAAGTTCGTCGAGTTCTACGGCGACGGCCTGGCCGAGCTGCCGCTGGCGGATCGCGCCACCATCGCCAACATGGCGCCGGAATACGGCGCAACCTGCGGCTTCTTCCCGGTCGACGCGATCACCCTGGGTTACCTGCGCCTGTCCGGGCGCCCGGAGCAAACCGTCAAACTGGTCGAGGCCTACTGCAAGGCCCAGGGCCTGTGGCGTGAACAAGGCCAGGAGCCTTTGTTCAGCGACAGCCTGGAGCTGGACATGGGCAGCGTCGACGCCTGCCTGGCCGGGCCGAAGCGGCCACAGGACCGGGTCGCCCTGCCCCAGGTCAAGCAAGCCTTCGACGACTTTACCGGGCTGCAGGCAAATCCCGCCGCCGACGAGGAAGCGCGCCTGCTCGACGAGGGTGGCGGTGGCGCCGCGGTCGGTAGCGCGGCACTGGTCGGCGAGGCCGACTACCAACACGAGGGGCAGACTTACCGCCTGAAGAACGGCGCCGTGGTGATCGCCGCCATCACCTCCTGCACCAACACCTCCAACCCCAGCGTGATGATGGCGGCCGGTCTGCTGGCGAAGAAGGCGGTGGAGAAAGGCCTGCAGCGCAAGCCCTGGGTCAAGAGCTCGCTGGCGCCCGGCTCCAAGGTGGTGACCGAGTACTTCAACGCCGCCGGCCTGACCCGCTACCTGGATGAACTGGGCTTCGACCTGGTCGGCTACGGCTGCACCACCTGTATCGGCAATTCGGGGCCGCTGCTCGAGCCGATCGAACAGGCCATCCAGCAATCCGACCTGACGGTCGCCTCGGTGCTGTCTGGCAATCGCAACTTCGAGGGCCGCGTGCATCCGCTGGTGAAAACCAACTGGTTGGCCTCTCCGCCGCTGGTGGTGGCCTACGCCCTGGCCGGCAGCGTGCGGGTGGATATCAGCAAGGACGTGCTGGGCCATGGCAAGGACGGCCAGCCGGTGTACCTCAAGGACATCTGGCCGAGCCAGGCGGAAATCGCCGAGGCGATCATGCAGGTCGACACCGCGATGTTCCACAAGGAATACGCCGAGGTGTTCGCTGGCGACGCCCAATGGCAGGCCATCGAAGTACCGCAAGCCGCCACCTATTCCTGGCAGGCTGATTCGACCTATATCCAGCATCCGCCGTTCTTCGAGGACATCGGCGACGCACCGCCGCATATCGGTGATATCCACCAGGCGCGCATCCTCGCTTTGCTCGGCGACTCGGTGACCACCGACCACATCTCCCCGGCCGGCAACATCAAGGCCGACAGCCCGGCCGGGCGCTACCTGCGCGAACAGGGCGTCGAACCGGTCGACTTCAACTCCTATGGCTCGCGCCGCGGCAACCATCAAGTGATGATGCGCGGCACTTTCGCCAACATCCGCATTCGCAACGAAATGCTCGGCGGCGAAGAAGGCGGCAACACCCTGCACGTCCCGAGCGGCGAGCAGCTGGCGATCTACGACGCGGCCATGCGCTATCAGGACGCCGGCACCCCGCTGGTGGTGATCGCCGGCAAGGAATACGGCACCGGATCGAGCCGCGACTGGGCGGCCAAGGGCACCAACCTGCTGGGGATCAAGGCGGTGATCGCCGAAAGCTTCGAGCGCATCCACCGCTCCAATCTGGTCGGCATGGGTGTGCTGCCCTTGCAGTTCATGCCCGGCCAGGATCGCAAAAACCTGCAGCTGACCGGCCAGGAAAAGCTCGGCATCCATGGCCTGGACGGCGTCGAGTTGCACCCGCAGATGAAACTGATGGTGGACATCGCACGCGAGGACGGCTCGCGGGAAAGCGTCGAAGTGCTGTGCCGCATCGATACCCTCAACGAGGTGGAGTACTTCAAGGCCGGTGGCATCCTGCACTACGTATTGCGTCAGCTGATCGCCGGCTAGCTGCGATGCTCGGCCTGCCGACTCGCGGCGGCAGGCACGGCTGAACTGCCCTGGCGCCATCCGGAAAGTGATCCCGGATGGCGCTAGGGCAACCTCGGCAACACCCACATGCAGAGCGCCGCTGCCACTGGCGTTGTGGCATCCCAAGCCCATTGCAGGCACGAAGCGTCCCGCCCTGGATTGTCGCCCGTGCAAATGTGAAGCCATTGAATATCCAGTTACACTGCGCGGCAAATTTCCCGCTCAACTTCGGCTCCGCCTGGCCGATGACAAGGCATAACCCCTAGGGACCAGCCCCCCATGCGCAACAATCAGCCCATCACCCAACGCGAACGCACCTTTGCGGCCCAGCAGCGCCTGATCTCCACCACGGATGCCAAAGGCCAGATCACCTACTGCAACGACGCGTTCGTCGAAATCAGTGGCTTCAGCCACAGCGAGTTGATCGGGGCACCACATAATCTGGTACGTCACCCGGATGTACCGTCGGCCGTATTCGCCCACATGTGGAACACCCTGAAGCAGGGTCGTCCCTGGATGGGCATCGTCAAGAACCGCAGCAAGAATGGCGACCACTACTGGGTCAATGCCTACGTCACGCCGATACTGGAAAAAGGCCAGGTGGTTGGCTACGAGTCGGTGCGGATCAAACCGACCGCCGAGCAAGTGCGCCGCGCCGAAGCCCTGTACCAGCGCATCAACAGCGGCAAGTCCGCCGTCCCCAGCCGTGACCAGTGGCTACCGACCCTGCAAAACTGGCTGCCCTTCATCCTGGTCAGCCAGATCGGTTTCCTTATCGGTACCTGGCTCGACTCCAGCTGGGGCTTCGCCGTTGCCGCCCTGCTCTCGGTACCGCTCGGGCTGATCGGCCTCAACTGGCAACAGCGCGGGATGAAACGCCTGCTGCAGTTGGCCGAGCAAACCACCTCCGACCCGCTGATCGCCCAGATGTACACCGACAGCCGCGGTGCCCAGGGTCGCCTGGAAATGTCCCTGCTCGGCCAGGAAGCACGTTTGAAAACCTGCCTGACACGTCTGCAGGACAGCGCCGAAAGCCTGGCCAAGCAGGCCAAACAGGCCGATACCCTGGCACACAGCAGCTCGGCCGGCCTGGATCGCCAACGCCAGGAAACCGAACAGGTCGCTACCGCAGTCAACGAAATGGCCGCCACCACCCTGGAAGTCGCCAGCAACGTCGCCCGCACCGCCATCGCCACCCAGGAAGCCAATCGCCTGACCAGTGAAGGCCGCTCCATCACCGCGGAAACCCGGGCTGCCATTCAGCGCCTCTCGCAGTCGGTCGGTGACACCGGCGAGACCGTCACCCGCCTGGCCCAGGACAGCAACGAAATCGGCGGAGTGGTCGATGTGATCAAAGGCATCGCCGACCAGACCAACCTGCTCGCCCTCAACGCCGCCATCGAAGCCGCCCGCGCCGGTGAAATGGGTCGCGGCTTTGCCGTGGTCGCCGACGAAGTACGCTCGCTGGCCCAACGCACCGCCGAATCCACCGGGCAGATTCACCAGCTGATCGCCAAGCTGCAGCGCACTGCCGAAGAAGCGGTAATGACCATGGAAATCGGCCGCAAGCAAGCCGATGAAGGCGTCGAGCGGGTACAACAAGCCGACCTGGCCCTCGCCGGGATCAGCACCGCGGTGTCCAATATCGCCGACATGGCCGACCAGATTGCCGCCGCCGCCGAAGAGCAAAGCTCGGTCGCCGACGAGATCAACCGCAACATCACCAACATCGCCCAACTGTCCGACCAGACCGCCAGCGAAGCGCAAAGCTCCGCCGTGCTCAGCGAAGCACTCACCGCCACTGCGCAAGGGCAGTACTCGCTGGTCGAACGCTTCAACCGCTAAACGCAACCAGGGCGCCCGAGCCACTCGGCGCGCCCTCCGTTTCGGCACAGCTAGTTCCTTGGCGGTTCTGCTGTTGCTGGCGGTATTCAGCGTACGCAAGCAAACCCCCATCGCAAGCCTCATCGCCGCGCCCTCTCTCAGCTCGACGCCAGAGCTGAGCGCTTGTGTAGCACTCTCGCCGACTGCAGCCGCCTGCACACGACCCGTCCGCAGCGCGCCTTGCCGTGCCGGCCTAGAGACGGTCTCGCCACGTCACTCGATGTATTCACAAGCGCTGAAGACTGACCTGCTCGCAGCTTGAGTTGGTGGCTGCTCGGCACGCATTGCGCCCGATCGAACGCCGCCCCCAGAGGCGGCGTTTTGCATATGGGCCTGCGGCTCTGCAGTCGGTCAACAAATTCTTCACACAGTCCCGACACGCCTTTCACATCGCGCTCCTTAGGCTTCGTCCATTCTCTCGACCTACGCATAGAGGCTGTTGTGCGGAAAAACTCGCAGTCAACCGAAAACCCCGAAGGCGCTGCCACGTGGACCTTCGCCATCAGCCGCAACGTGCTGATCATGGCCGTTGCGCTGTGGTTGATGCTGACCATGAACATCCCCTTCTGGCGGGATGTCTGGCAAGGCGTGGGCGGCTGGAGCAATGACAACAGCCTGTTCCTGATCACCTTGCCAGTGCTGGTTTGGCTGTGGCTTTACCTGTTGCTCAGCCTGCTGGCCTGGGGCCGGCTGACCAAGGCGATCCTCGGGATGCTGCTACTGGTGTCGGCGGCTGCCAGTTTCTTCATGAGCAGCTACGGCATCGTCATCGACTACAACATGCTGACCAATGTGCTGCAGACCGACAGTGCCGAGGCGCTGGACCTGTTCAGTTGGGGCATGCTCGGCTGGCTGTTCACCCTAGGCGTAGTACCCGCACTGGTGGTCAGCCGGGTACGCCTGATCGCTCGGCCTTGGGCGCGTGAGCTGGGCTTCAAGTTGGCGAGCATGGTGCTGGGCCTGGCCTGCCTAGGCGGCATCGTGATGAGCAACTATCAGTCGTACGCCTCGCTGCTGCGCAATCACCATGAACTGCGCCTGCTGCTGACCCCCTCCAACGTGGCAGCAGCGGTGCATGGCTATAGCAAACGTCAGTTTGCGACCCCGACCCCGTTGCAGCTGGTTGGCGCCGATGCCTACCAGGTCAAGCCGGTAGGCGGAACCGCCAGGCCCAAGCTGACGATCCTGGTCGTCGGGGAAACCGCGCGGGCGGCAAACTTCTCGCTCAACGGTTACACCCGCCAGACCAACCCGGAGCTGGCCAAAGAGGATGTCATCAGCTTCGCCAATGCCAGCTCCTGCGGCACCGCCACCGCGATATCGGTACCCTGTATGTTCCTCGATGTCGGCCACGACCACTATAAGGACTCGATGGCTAAAAACCGCGAGGGCCTGCTGGATGTGTTGCAGCACGCCGGGGTCGCGGTGTTGTGGCGTGATAACAACTCCGGCTGCAAGGGGGCGTGCGACCGGGTGCCGAATGACGACGTCTCGCACCTGCAGATCCCCTACCTGTGCGAGGGCAGTGAGTGCCACGACGAGGTATTGCTCAGCGGCCTGCAAACCTATCTGGACACGCTCGATAACGATGCCGTGGTGGTGCTGCACATGAAGGGCAGCCATGGCCCCGCGTATTTCAAACGTTACCCGCCGGCGTTCGAGAAATTCACCCCGGTGTGCCGGGACAACCAGCTCGACCGTTGCTCGGCCGAAAGCATCGTCAATGCCTACGACAACTCCCTGACCTACACCGACCATGTGCTGGCGCAAACCATCGAATTACTCAAGGGCAACGCCGAGCGCTTCGACAGCGCCATGTTCTATATGTCCGATCACGGTGAGTCGCTGGGCGAGAATGGCCTCTACCTGCATGGCTTGCCCTACGCCATGGCGCCGAGCGAGCAGACCCATGTGCCGATGATTGTCTGGCTATCGGCTGGGCTGCAACAACGCTCGGGCATTCAAGCCAGCTGCCTGGCCAATCATCGGGACGTCGCCTACTCGCACGACAACCTGTTTCACTCGATCATCGGCCTGATGGATGTGCACACCTCGGCGTACCAGCCCGAGCGCGACCTGTTCCGCCAGTGCCTGCCGCAGCACACCGCGTCGGTAGACAATGGGAGGCAAGCCAAGGGTGTGAATTAGTCGCCCTACGCTGGCGCAGGCTCGTGGCAGCAGACACAGAGTTTGTTGCCATCGGGGTCGCGAAAGTAGCCGCCGTAGTAATCCGCGTGATATTCGGGGCGCAGGCCTGGCGGGCCTTCACAGCTGCCACCATTGGCTAACGCGGCGGCATGGGTGCGTGCTACGGCATCACGACTGGCCGCCAGCAAGGCAAGCATCTGACCGTTACCGGGTGTCGCGACCTGGCCATCGAATGGCGCGCCAATGACCAGCAGCGGCCGCGGCGCATTGGCAGGCATCCAGCCCGCCCAAGGCCGGCTGGCCTCGCAGAATTTCAGCCGCAGTCCAAGCTCCGCCGCGATGGCGGAGTAGAAATTGAACGCGCGGTCGAAGTCGCTGATCCCGACGCATAGGTGAGATAGCATAATCCGTCCTTAATCTGCAGCCCGAAGAGCAGCCACGGCAGTGTCCGACGCACTGGGGTTAACTCAAGCATTGAATACGGACAGGTCCAGCGGCAACTCTTCACCCAGCCACGCCGCATGGCGGGTATGGTCAGCCAAATTATCGCCGGTCACTGCATGCACCAGGACGGACAACCCCTGGCGATTGTTCTCCAGCCAAGGCAGCAGCTGATCGAACTGCGCCTGATCGAAAGACAGTTGGCAGCTCCAGCGCAGGTGTGGGCCGACCAGGCGCTGATGAATACGCCCGACCTTTACCGCGAACAGTTCGCCGGCCTGTTCGCAGATCGAGGTAGCCAGCGCCAGAGACTGCCCATCGAAGTAAACATGCGCATGGTACTGGAGGTGGTCATCGCTGGGGCGTTTGGTCATGGTTGAGTCTCAGTGGGTCGCATAACGAGCGGCATGCCGGCCTGATTGGCCTGCTGCGCTCTAGGATAATCCCGCATCTGAGCGGTCGATGGCCAGCGCATGAACCGTTTCGCACGATCGCTCGCAAGACCACCAGAGAGAACACGCCCCTCGCTGGGCGCGAGCTACGCCTGATCTGGCCACACACTCACATCGTCCAGCACGCTGACGGGCATTTTAGCAATCCCGAACTAATGACCCTGGGCGAGCGGAGTGCACGACTCGACTGCAGCTTCGGCCTGTCGGCATCCAGGTCTTGCTGGTCAGGCCGGACTTGCGCTCACCAAGACGCACGCTGCGCCAGATCCGGCTCGCACGGACGCATACGCCCCGGACGCCGTAAGGCTCTATAACGCCCTACAAGGCCTGTTCCTGGGCCAAAAACCAACGAATGACAGGCAAGGCAGGTCAGCGAACTGCGCTCCCTCGCTGTTCAGCTGACGCAGAATGCCGCTTCACCAGCCGAAATGACAGGCCCTGACCAAGGCCAGCGGTCATGGCTTGCATGGCCACATGCCCTTCAGGGCGTCACTTGAATAGAGCGCCCAGCGGCCTTGGTATTTCATGCTTCACATCAAATGCAGCCTGGCCGCGCCTGGCATCGCCTTCGACTGCGCAAGAAAAGACGGCCGCCTGCTCAACGTTTTAGCAGGCTGCCGTTTTTTGAAACATCCGAGCACGCAGCCGGTCAGCGCTTAACCCAGGCTGGATTAAGGTGAAAAAACGTAACCTGCTAACTTTGACAATCCTTTCGCCAACCGGCATTGCGGATGACGCCACCCGCGCTACAAATAACTGCGCGCTGAGCCGCCCCCGGATCAAGGGGCCAGATCACCGAGTACCCGAAGTACAGGCCTGAATTAATCCAGCGCAGCGCCCACCAGGGGCAACACCAAGCCTGTGGGGTTTAATTTAGGGGCGTTTTTATCGATGAAGTCACTGTTTAATTAAACACCCGAGAATGCGACTGAACTATAGCGGGTATTTAAGATCAAACTCAGGTTAATGACAGCATGTTGCATTTGGCTTTTATGGGCGCCGGTTTTTTAACTCCGATATTATTTCCGTGCCAATAAACTGGCGAGCGGCGAACCAATAATCAAACACCGCCCCTGTTTAATTGTTTAATTGTTTAATTGTTTAATTGTTTAATTGCTCATTATTTTTTTTAAGCCTAAGCTGCAATGTCAATTATGACATCTGAATTAATAGGCCCCAACATGAAAGCCAGCTTAATCTCTCTAGCGGTGGCGACTGCCATTTTGGCTTGGTCACCAATTAGCTTGGCGCGCGAGGCCGTCGCGCTTCCAGGCGTGGTAGGAGCAGAAGGTGAGCTGAATGGCGTGGACACCACGGGTGGTGCCACATTAACCATTACCGACGGCCAGAATATCAATACCAATAACGATCTCGGCGGTGCTTTTACCACTGACTCCAACAATACGGGCAACCTACTGTTCCTTGGTGACTCGACCGTGACCGGCGCTACCGGTGAGCCGGGGGTCCTGTTTCTCAATATCAGCGCCGGCGCCGCTGGTAAAGAGGTGACCTTTAACGGCGATGTCCATGCAACCACAACCGAGATCAGCGGGACCGGGACCATAAATTTCAATGGTGACGTGATCTCAGCACCGGTATTTCTCGGTGATGGCTTTCTTAATCTCGGTGCCGGCAACTTACTGACAGGCGCTATTACGACCAATACCGCAAATACCGGTACGTTGACGCTGAACAGCGGTAGCAATGTAAACGGGGCTATTGGTGGCGCAAGTGGCCTGAAGCAAATCATTGTATCGGGTGGCGATGCGTCCATTACCGGATCGGTGCAGGCTCAAGGATTCAGCCTCGGCGCAAACACACTGAACATTACTGGGGCGTTGACCACTAACGCCAACGGCACGATTGCGACCACGCTTGCCGGCAATACCGTGTACGGTAATATTCAGCCGTCCGGCTCCTCGAATATTAATGCCGCGGGTATTACGGTGATTCCAACCGTATCTGGAGTATTGACCGCGGGTACGACATTCCGGATTGTTGGCGGCCTCTCCGGCACCAACGGGGCATTGGTGACGGTTCTCAACACCAACCCGCTGTACACCTTCTCCAGCGTGCCTACCACCACTGGCGACGTACTAATAACGGTTGAGTCGGTTTCCCTGGGCTCGCCTGTCGCCGACGTGACGGCAGGGTCACTCCTTGGCGCAGCTGCGCCAGTGGGCTCCGATCTGCTGGCCATTCAGGGCGCAGTCCTCGCTCTTCCCAACGCAGCCGCCGTCAAGAATGCCTTGGTTCAGCTGGCCCCGAGCAGCACCAACCTGGCAGCACCCTGGGTTGCAGGTCAGACCACTCGTCTTATGGAAGACATGCTGCAGGCTCGTGTGGACGAGATCCAGAACATGTGCTGTGACGCCAACTGCGGGCCAAATAAACCCAAAGAAGTGCGTAACTGTAAAGGTGACGAGCAGCAGAGTAACTGGTGGGCCAAGAGCTTTGGCAGTGCAGGCAATCAAGACGATGTCAATGATAGTAACGGCTATGACACTAAAACCTATGGTCTGGTGCTGGCCTATGATCGGCCGGTGAGCGTCGACACCCGCATTGGTGTAAGTGCGGGTTATGCGAATAGCACAATTGACGGAAACGGTTCCTCTGGCGAGACCAATATCGACTCTTACCAGCTGACCGGTTACCTCAACTACACGCCAGGCCCCTGGTATGTTCAGGGTGCATTGACCGCCGGGATAGACCGTTATGAAGGGAAACGAAACATCACATTGCCAGGCGTGAATCGCGTCGCGAAATCTGACTATGACGGGCAGCAGTACACCGCTCTCGTCTCGGCAGGGAAACACTTCTACCTTGACCAAGCGGTCACTGTTACACCGTTCGCATCACTGCAGACATCGCTTATCAACGTCGACAGTTATACCGAACGCGGCGCTGGTGCATTGAATCACCGGGTGGATGATCAAGATTACACCCTGACTCAATCAGGCCTGGGTGTGAAAATTGAACGTGTCATTCAATCCGGTGCCAGCACATATTCCCCTGAGGCCCATGTCAAATGGCTGCATGATTTCAGCGACACGACCACGGAACAAACCGCGGCCTTCACGGGTAGCGGTTCAGCGTTTAACGTCAAAGGGATAGAGCAAGATCGGGACATGTACAACGTCGGAGCAGGCGTTACATTCCTGTCCTGCAATTGCGATAACAATTCTTGGACGGTCAAGGGCCAATACGACTATAAGTGGAATGATAGCGACTACTCGTCGAATCAATTGTCACTTATAGCGAGCCTCAAATACTAATACGATGTAGCCGGGACGGGCCACGATTCTTTCTGTGAGGGTTATCGCACAGAACAGGGTCGGGCCCTTCATTTCCAGGCATGCGTCAGTAATGGCCGCTGCACACCGCCTCCGCAATACCAGCAATTTAAGAAATTCCCCAATAAATACCCTATAGATATCGCTCGATATCAGCATATGGGACAAATGCTCTTGGCTTGCCGAGCCACACCCTGTGATACCGCCTGCCAAACTCTGGCCTAAAATTGTAGCCCGGTAGACGATAGCCTTCCCACCGTAGCCCCCCCCCCACAGATTCGGTGTTCAAACGTTCGCCAATAGTGGCCGCAACGGACCACCTTAGGGCGCTCCAGCGCGACTTATCTCGACCGCACCATCAAGCATCGCCCCCGTATTCAGATAATCGCAAATCCGCCGGATGTGCCTTTGCCCCAATCCGCCTGCTTAAACGATCAATAAACATATCGGGATCGATACAGCCGAAGAACTTAACCAGATCAACATCCATTCCATTTCCCATGCCGAAGACATGTAGCGCTGGGCAGCCAAAATGGCGTTCTACCTACAACGCCCGGGCGAAACAAATAGCGAAGCCCACTGAAGGTCGGATCGAGCAATGACCGCAAGACGTGTAGCCACGTTTGCTGGACCAAACGGCCGGCAGGATTGGGCATCGCCACTCATCGGGCCGAGAGACACCTGCTAGAAGCTGCCCCACAGATCGCAGTACGCGGTTGTCTGGATGATACCCAGACCATCGGTCCTGCCGCACTTTTGCCGGCCTTGCCCCGCATCCGGTACTTGCTCATCGGCTCACCGCTGCGATTCACGCGCCCTCTGGGCCGCCCTCATGCAGCTGCGTTGCACTTCGTTCACCGTGGCCAGCTTACGGCAGGACTTCCACCCGTCAGACTGCGCCCATAATCGACACGCACAAAAAAGGGCGACCGAAGTCGCCCTTTTTCTGGATTAGCTGAACTTAGTTCTGCTTTTCCATTTGTGCACGGAGCAGATCACCAATGGTGGTCGGACCCGAAGCATCAACTTCCTGCTTGCGCATTTCCTTGATAGCTTCTTTCTCGTCTTCAACGTCTTTCGACTTGACCGACAAGCTGATTACACGGCTCTTGCGGTCGACGCTGATGATCTTGGCTTCTACTTCTTCGCCTTCTTTCAGCACGTTGCGCGCATCTTCAACGCGGTCACGGCTGATTTCGGAGGCTTTCAGTGTAGCTTCGATGCCGTCGGCCAGGGTGATGATGGCGCCCTTGGCGTCAACTTCTTTAACGATACCGCGCACGATGGTGCCTTTATCGTTAACAGCAACGTAGTCGGAGAACGGATCTTCTTCCAGCTGCTTGATGCCGAGGGAAATGCGCTCACGCTCCGGATCAACGGAGAGGATAACGGTTTCCAGCTCGTCGCCTTTCTTGAAGCGGCGTACTGCTTCTTCGCCTACTTCGTTCCAGGAGATGTCGGACAGGTGAACGAGGCCGTCGATGCCGCCATCCAGACCAATGAAGATACCGAAATCGGTGATCGACTTGATGGTGCCGGAGATCTTGTCGCCCTTGTTGAACTGACCGGAGAAATCTTCCCACGGGTTAGTTTTGCACTGCTTGATACCCAGGGAGATACGACGACGCTCTTCGTCGATATCCAGAACCTGAACTTCCACTTCGTCGCCAACCTGTACGACTTTGGACGGGTGGATGTTCTTGTTGGTCCAATCCATTTCGGATACGTGCACCAGGCCTTCCACGCCTTCTTCCAGCTCTGCGAAGCAGCCGTAGTCGGTCAGGTTGGTTACGCGTGCATTGACGCGGGTGCCTTCTGGGTAACGCGCCTTGATAGCAACCCATGGGTCTTCGCCCAGTTGCTTCAGACCCAAGGAAACGCGGTTACGCTCGCGATCGTACTTCAGTACCTTGACATCGATCTCGTCGCCAACGTTGACGATCTCGGACGGGTGCTTGATACGCTTCCAGGCCATGTCGGTGATGTGCAACAGGCCATCGACGCCGCCCAGATCGACGAATGCGCCGTAATCCGTGAGGTTCTTGACGATACCCTTGACTTGTTGACCTTCCTGCAAGGATTCCAGCAGAGCTTCGCGCTCGGCGCTGTTCTCGGCTTCCAGCACGCTGCGGCGGGAAACGACAACGTTGTTGCGCTTCTGGTCCAGCTTGATGACTTTGAATTCGAGCTCTTTGCCTTCCAGGTGAGTGGTATCACGCACCGGACGGACATCGACCAAGGAACCTGGGAGGAACGCACGGATGCCGTTAACGTCGACAGTGAAGCCGCCTTTAACCTTACCGTTGATAACGCCCTTGACCACTTCCTCAGCGGCGAAAGCTGCTTCCAGAACAATCCAGCACTCTGCACGCTTGGCTTTTTCGCGGGACAGCTTGGTTTCACCAAAGCCATCTTCAACCGCGTCCAGCGCAACGTGAACTTCGTCACCGACCTTGATGGTCAGTTCGCCAGCGTCGTTGTGGAACTGCTCCAGCGGGATGAGGCCTTCCGACTTCAAGCCAGCGTGAACGGTTACCCAACCAGCTTGGTAATCGATGTCGACGATGATAGCGGTGATGATTGAGCCAGCCTGAAGATTCAGGGTTTTTAGGCTTTCTTCAAACAGTTCAGCAAAGCTTTCGCTCATTTTAATTCCTGTAGATTCAGGGCGGGGGATCCGCCCAAACCACATTCCAGACAATGTGGGTACGTTCATATAAAAGAAGGCACACGGGACTAGGACTGGTCTCCCGCATGCTTCCTGGTGAGCTGATCAGCTTAAGCAGCTGAGGCTCTTGTCATCCGACTAGATCGCGGTTGGCGACCTCGTTCAGAATCAGTTCCAGCACTTGCTCGATCGAGAGGTCGGTGGAATCCAGCAGTATCGCATCGTCTGCCGCTTTGAGCGGAGCCACTGCACGCTGGGTATCGCGTTCATCACGCGCCCGGATCTCGTCAAGAAGACTCGCGAGATTAACATCATCGCCCTTAGCCTTCAACTGCAAGTAACGTCGCCGGGCACGCTCTTCGGCACTGGCGGTTAGAAAAATCTTCAGCGGTGCGTCAGGGAATACCACGGTGCCCATATCGCGACCATCAGCGACCAAGCCGGGCATTTCTTGAAATGCCCGCTGACGCTGCAGCAAGGCCTCGCGCACGGCGGGCAATGCTGCCACTAGCGAAGCCCCGGCGCCAATTCCCTCATTGCGGATGGCGTCGGTGACCTCCTCGCCCTCGAGAATGATCCGTTGCCCCTGCCCCTGAGCACCGGCGAGGAACTGCACATCCAGATGCGCGGCCAACACCTTCATTGCCTCTTCGTTGGTCAGATCGACACCATGATTGCGCGCAGCAAAAGCCAGCAAGCGATACAGGGCGCCGGAATCCAGCAGATTCCAGCCCAGTTTCAGTGCCAGCAAGCCGGCGATCGTACCCTTGCCCGAGCCGCTAGGCCCATCGATGGCGACTATCGGTGCCAGAGCAGTCATGACTTGGCCTCCTGTGTCACGCGAATACCGACCTGCGCCGCCAGGGCCAGGAAGTTCGGGAACGAGGTCGCCACGTTGGCGCAGTCATGAATATGGATCGGTGCCGTAGCGCGTAGCGATGCCACGCTGAAGGCCATGGCGATACGGTGATCACCATGACTCCAGACCTCGCCACCGCCCATGCTCCCGGCGTCGCTGGCAACCCCATCGATAATAATGCCATCCGGTGTCGGCTCGACCTTGACGCCCAGTGTCAGCAGGCCATCGGCCATGACCTGGATACGGTCGGACTCCTTGACCCGCAGTTCCTCGGCACCGCGCAGCACGGTACGCCCTTCGGCACATGCAGCCGCTACGAACAGCACGGGGAACTCGTCGATCGCCAGCGGCACCAAATGCTCCGGGATATCAATGCCATGCAACTTGGCGCTACGCACGCGAATGTCCGCCACCGGCTCGCCACCGACTTCGCGCTGATTCTCCAGGCTGATATCGCCACCCATCAATTTGAGGATGTCGATCACCCCGGTACGGGTCGGGTTGATACCGACATGCTCGAGTATCAGCTCAGAGTCTGCAGCAATACTACCGGCGACCAGGAAGAACGCGGCCGAGGAAATATCCGCCGGCACTTCGATATGGGTCGCCGTCAATTTATGACCCGACTCGACGCTGGCCTTACTGCCCTCTACTGCCACCGGATAGCCGAAGCCGCGCAGCATGCGCTCGGTATGGTCGCGAGTCGGGGCTGGTTCGGTAACCGAAGTCTGCCCCGCCGCATAGAGACCGGCCAGCAACAGACAGGATTTGACCTGGGCGCTGGCCACCGGCATTTCGTAGTGCATGCCGCTCAGGCGCTGGCCGCCGCGAATGGTCAAGGGCGGCCGCCCTTCGGCAGCGGTCTCGATCACCGCGCCCATCTCACGTAGCGGCCGGGCCACCCGGTTCATCGGCCGCTTGGACAACGAGGCATCGCCCGTCAGGGTACTGTCGAACGACTGCCCGGCCAGTAAGCCGGAGAGCAGGCGCATGGAAGTGCCCGAATTGCCCAGATAGAGCGGCCCCGGCGGCGCTTGCAAACCATGCAGACCCACACCATGAATGGTCACCCGGCCATGATGCGGGCCTTCGATGACCACCCCCATATCGCGAAAGGCCTGCAGGGTGGCCAGGGCATCTTCACCCTCGAGGAAGCCTTCGACTTCGGTGGTGCCTTCGGCCAGCGAACCGAGCATGATCGAGCGGTGCGAAATGGACTTGTCGCCCGGAACGCGAATTCGCCCAGACAGTTTGCCACCGGGGTTAGCCAGAAAAATCAGATCATTCGAGTGCATAGCGTCCACATAGGCCCGTCGGGCTAGAATTTTGCTGAAATGTTCGCGGGCCACACGAGCGCGGGTAAACACCCCCAGCAGCTGATGCCCATCCCCAGCGTCGACCGCATCGCGCAAAGCGTCGAGGTCGCCGCGAAATAGATCCAGGGTGTGTAGCACGGCCTCGCGATTGGCGAGAAAAATGTCGTGCCACATCACCGGATCACTGCCGGCAATCCGCGTGAAATCGCGAAAACCGCCAGCGGCGTAACGGAATATCTCCAGGTTTTCGCTGCGCTTGGCCAGCGAATCGACCAGGCCAAAGGCCAACAGATGCGGCAAATGGCTGGTGGCGGCAAGCACCTGATCATGGTGCTCGACCTGCATATGCTCGACGTCGGCGCCCAACTCGCGCCAGAGCCGATCGACCAACTGCAGGGCCTGCGAGTCGGTTTGCTCCAGTGGCGTCAAAATCACCTTATGCCGACGGAACAGCTCGGTATTGGCGGCCTCCACACCACTCTGTTCGGAACCGGCAATCGGATGACCCGGCACGAAGCGCGCAGGCATCTCGCCGAAGGCCAGATGCGCGGCGCGCACCACATTGCCTTTGGCGCTGCCGACATCGGTGAGCACGACATTGCCCAGGTCGAGTCTGGCCAGCTCCCCCAGCAGTTTTTCCATGGCCAAGATCGGCACCGCCAACTGGATCACCTCGGCGCCCTGACAGGCCGCAGCCAACTGCTCTTCACAGCGGTCGACCACCCCCAGCTCGACGGCCAGGCGACACGACTGCGGATCGAGATCGACCCCCACCACTTCCCGGCACAGGCCGCGCTCGCGCAAGCCCTTGGCGAAGGAACCGCCGATCAGGCCGAGACCGATCACCACCAGGCGACCGATCATAGGCGTGCCGGGTTGCACCTTGCTGACAGCGCTTTTCGATTCGCTCACGCGCCCAGCACCTTGGCCAGCGCCTCGAGGAAACGGGCGTTCTCTTCGGGCAAACCGATGGAGACACGCAGGTAGGTCGGCATGCCGTAATTGGCCACCGGCCGCACGATCACGCCTTCGCGCAGCAGCGCCTGATAAAGCGGCATGGACTCGCGACCGAGGTCGACGGCAACGAAGTTACCCCTGGACGGGATCCAGCCCAGCCCCAGCGCGCGGAAACCCGCTTCCAGCTGCGCCATCCCGGCATCGTTGACCCGGCGACTCTGCGCCAGGTACTCGGCATCGTCGAATGCCGCACAGGCGGCCGCCAGGGCCAGGCTGTTGACGTTGAACGGCTGGCGCACACGGTTGAGCACATCGGCGATTTGCGCCGAACTGATGGCGTAACCGACACGCAACGCCGCCAGGCCATAGGCCTTGGAGAAGGTGCGCGAGACCAGCAGATTCTCGTGCCTGGCCAGGTAGTCGAGGCCATCCGGCAACTCGTCGCCTTGGGCATACTCGATGTAGGCCTCGTCGAGCACCACCAGGACATGCTCCGGCACACGGGCGAGGAAATCGCTCAGCGCCTGCGGACCGAACCAGGTGCCGGTCGGATTGTTCGGATTGGCGATGAATACCACCCGGGTATTGGCGTCGATGGCGGCCAGCATGGCCTGCAGATCGTGGCCATGGTCCCTGGCCGGCACCACCTTGCCTTGCGCACCGACCGCCTGAGTGGCGATGGGGTAGACGGCGAAGGCATGCTCGCTGAACACCGCATTCAGACCCGGCGCCAGATAGGCGCGCGCCACCAGTTCGAGAATATCGTTGGAACCGTTACCCAGGGTGACCTGGCTGGTCTGGACGCCGCAGCGCTCGGCCAGCAGGCTTTTCAGGGCGAAGCCATTGCCATCGGGATAACGGGTCAGCTCGGCCAACTCGTCACGAATCGCCTGCAAGGCTTTCGGGCTGGGACCCAGCGGGTTTTCGTTGCTGGCCAGCTTGACGATGGTGGCTGGATCCAGATCCAGCTCGCGGGCCAACTCATCTACAGGTTTGCCCGGCACATAAGGCGACAGCTTCTGCACGCCTGGCTGGGCCAGGGCAAGGAAATCGGTCATACGTAAGCCTCAAGCTTCAAGCGGCAAGCTGCAAGACAAAGCCGGGCGTATCCGCTGCGGGCTTGGGGCTTGAGCTTGCGGCTGCTATTTAAAGTACCGCCTTCGGGTACGACCCCAACACTTTCAGCGCCACGGCCTCCTGATTGATCTTCTCCAGCACATCCTTGATCAGCGGATCACGGTGATGGCCGACGAAGTCGATGAAGAACACATAGGTCCACTTACCGCTGCGTGAAGGACGGGTCTCGATGCGGGTCAGGTCGATGCCGTTGTTATGGAATGGCACCAGCAGTTCATGCAGGGCACCCGGCTTGTTGCGCATGGAGACGATGATTGAGGTCTTGTCATCGCCGGTCGGCGGCACTTCCTGGCTACCGATGATCAAGAAACGCGTGGAGTTGTCCGGGCGGTCTTCGATCTTTTCGGCCAACTTGGTCAAGCCATACAGACTGGCCGCCATATCGCCGGCGATCGCCGCACTGTTCCACTCGCCCTTGACCCGCTTGGCCGCGTCGGCATTACTCGACACTGCCACCCGCTCAACGTTCGGGTAGTGTGCATCCAGCCACTTGCGGCACTGGGCCAGGGACTGAGCATGGGAGTAGATGCGGGTGATCTTGTCGACCTTGGTGGTCTCGCCGACCAGCAGATGGTGGTGGATGCGCAGCTCGACTTCGCCGCAGATCACCATGTCGTGTTCGAGGAAGCTGTCCAGGGTGTGGTTGATCGCGCCTTCGGTGGAGTTTTCCACCGGCACCACGCCGAAGTTCACCCCACCCGCAGCCACTTCGCGGAACACCTCGTCGATCGCCGCCATGGGTACACTGATCACCGCATGACCGAAATGCTTCATCGCCGCCGCCTGGGAGAAAGTCCCCTCAGGCCCGAGGTAAGCGACTTTCAGCGGGTTCTCCAGCGCCAGGCAGGAGGACATGATCTCGCGGAACAGCCGCGCCATCTCCTCATTGCCCAGCGGCCCCTGATTGCGCTCCATGATGCGCTTGAGGACCTGGGCCTCACGCTCTGGACGGTAGAACACCGGCTTCTCGCCTTCCGGCAACGCCAGCATTTTGACCCGCGCCACTTCTTCGGCGCAGCGCGCGCGATCGCTGATCAGCTCGAGAATTCTTTCGTCGAGGCTGTCGATGCGCAGGCGCAGGGCTTGCAGTTCTTGCTCGGAGATTACATCCGTCATCAGCCGTGGTCCTTCTCGAATTCCGCCATATAAGCCACCAGCGCCTCAACGGCATCCAGGCCCACGGCGTTATAGATGGAAGCACGCATGCCGCCAACCGAACGATGCCCCTTCAAGTTGAGCAGGTTGCGGGCCTCGGCACCGGCGAGGAACGGCTTGTCCAGGCGATCGTCGGCCAGGCGGAAAGGCACGTTCATCCAGGAACGGGCATTGAGCGCAATCGGGTTGCTGTACAGCTCGCTGCTGTCGATGGCGCCGTAAAGCAGTTCTTTCTTCGCGCGGTTGCGCTGCTCCATGGCCGCGACTCCGCCCTGCTCCTTCAGCCACTCGAACACCAGGCCGGAGAGGTACCAGGAAAAGGTCGCCGGAGTGTTGTACATCGAGCCGTTATCGGCAGCGACTTTGTAGTTGAGCATGGTCGGGCAGACGCTGCGCGCGCGGCCGAGCAGGTCTTCACGGACGATAGTGACGACCAGACCGCTAGGGCCGATATTCTTCTGTGCCCCGGCATAGATCAGGCCGAATTTCGACACATCGATGGGCCGCGAGAGGATGTCGGAAGACATGTCTGCCACCAACGGCACGTCGCCGACTTCAGGGATCCAGTCGAACTGCAGACCGCCGATGGTTTCGTTGCTGGCGTAGTGCAGGTAAGCGGCGTCTTTCGACAGCTGCCACTCGTTCTGCCCGGGAATCGCGAAGTAGTCGTAGGACTTGGCGCTGGCCGCGACGTTGATATTGCCGTAGCGGCTGGCCTCCTCAATGCTCTTCTTCGACCAGATACCGGTATCGATATAGTCGGCGACACCGTCTTCCGGTAGCAGGTTGAGCGGAATCTCGGCGAACTGCTGGCTGGCACCACCCTGCAGGAACAGCACTTTATAGTCGGAGGGGATGACGAGCAGGTCGCGCAGATCCTGCTCGGCCTTTGCCGCAATGGCCATGTACTCATCGCTGCGATGGCTCATCTCCATCACGGACAGGCCCTTACCCTGCCAATCGAGGAGTTCCGCCTGGGCGCGCTGCAGAACAGCTTCAGGAAGCGCGGCCGGGCCGGCGCAGAAATTATAGGCTCGCTTGCTCACATCCACTCTCGCTCAAATGTTGGACGACTGACCACTGCCGGTCAGCCGTCGAATCCAACGCTGCACGGCGCCTGGTCAAACCGCGCCTGTGCAGATCACTCTTCGCTGACCGGGCTCTCGTCAGCCGCAGCATCCGGCCCATCGAGCACATCGTCGTCCAGAGCCTCGTCACCTTCAAGCAGCTCGTCGAGCTCTTCCTCGGATGGTTCCTGCACCCGCTGGAGGCCGACAAGCTTTTCATCCTTGGCCAGCTTGATCAGGGTCACGCCCTGGGTGTTACGGCCAAGACTGGAGACTTCACCAACGCGGGTACGCACCAGGGTGCCCTGGTCGGAAATCAGCATGATTTCCTCGCCATCGAGCACCTGCACTGCGCCAACCAGCTTGCCGTTGCGCTCGCCGCTGACCATGGCGATCACGCCCTGGCCACCGCGCTTGTACTCGGGGAACTCGTCGATTGCCGTGCGCTTGCCATAGCCACGTACAGAGGCAGTCAGAATCTGGCTGCCCTCTTCCGGAATCAGCATGGAAATCAGCTTCTGTCCTTCCGGCAAACGCATGCCACGCACACCGCGAGCGGTACGGCCCATGGCGCGCACATCGGTTTCCTTGAAACGGGTTACCTTGCCGCCGTCGGAGAACAACATGACCTCACGACTGCCATCGGTGATGGCGGCGGAAATCAGGGTGTCGCCTTCGTCGAGACCCAAGGCGATCAGGCCGACGCTACGTGGTCGACTGAACTGGGTCAGCGGGGTCTTCTTCACGGTACCGTTAGCGGTGGCCATGAAGATGAACGGACCCTTGGCTTCTACCGCTCCCTCAACATCGTCCAGCGCACCGTCGATATCCTCGACTTCATCCTGCTTGCCCTTGGCCGCAATCTCCACCGGCAACATGGTGGTGATGTACTCACCCTCGCTCAATGGCAACAAATTGACCAGCGGGCGACCACGAGCAGCTCGCGAGGCTTCTGGAATCTCATAGGTCTTCAGCCAGTACACCTTGCCCTTGCTGGAGAACAGCAGCAGCGTGGTATGACTGTTGGCGACCAGCAGGTGGGCAATGTAATCCTCCTCCTTGATACCGGTAGCCGACTTGCCTTTACCGCCACGACGCTGAGCCTGATAAGCGGTCAACGGCTGTGATTTGGCGTAACCGGTGTGGGAGATGGTCACCACGCGGTCTTCTTCGGTGATCAGATCACCCAGGGTCAGATCCAGGCGGGCATCGAGAATTTCGGTGCGCCGCGCATCGCCAAACTCGGCCTTGATGCTCTCCAGCTCTTCGCGAATCACTTCCATCAGGCGTACAGCGCTGGTCAGGATGCGGATCAACTCGCCGATCTGGGTGAGAATTTCCTGGTACTCGGCCAGCAGCTTCTCATGCTCCAGCCCGGTCAGGCGGTGCAGGCGCAGTTCGAGGATGGCCTGGGCCTGCTCCGGCGACAGGTAGTACTTGCCGTCACGCAGGCCGTACTGTGGCTCAAGGGTGTCCGGGCGGCAGGAATCGGCGCCGGCACGTTCGACCATGGCTTCGACCGCAGTCGACTCCCAGGCAGTGGAAATCAACGCTTCCTTGGCTTCAGCAGGCGTCGGCGAGGCCTTGATCAGGGCGATCACCGGGTCGATATTGGACAGGGCAACCGCCTGACCTTCGAGGATATGCCCACGCTCACGCGCCTTGCGCAGCTCAAACACGGTGCGCCGGGTCACCACTTCACGACGGTGCAGAACAAAGGCTTCGAGCATGTCCTTGAGATTCAGGACTTTCGGCTGGCCGTCGATCAGCGCCACCACGTTAATGCCGAATACGCCCTGCATCTGGGTCTGGGCGTAGAGGTTGTTGAGCACCACCTCCGGCACTTCGCCACGGCGCAACTCGATGACGATGCGCATGCCGTCCTTGTCGGACTCGTCACGCAGCTCGGTGATGCCTTCGAGCTTCTTCTCCTTGACCAGCTCGGCGATCTTTTCGATCAGACGCGCCTTGTTCAGCTGGTACGGCAGCTCGCTGACGATGATCTGCTGGCGACCGCCGACCTTGTCGATGTCTTCGATGATCGCCCGCGCGCGCATATAAATGCGCCCGCGCCCGGTGCGATAGGCCTCGATAATGCCGGCACGGCCGTTGATGATCGCCGCTGTCGGGAAGTCCGGGCCAGGGATGTACTGCATCAGCTCATCGACCGTCAGCTCGGGATTGTCGATCAGCGCCAGACAGCCATTGATCACTTCCGTGAGGTTGTGTGGCGGGATGTTGGTTGCCATGCCCACGGCAATACCGCTCGAGCCGTTGACCAGCAGGTTGGGCACCCGGGTCGGCATGACCGCCGGGATCATCTCGGTGCCGTCGTAGTTCGGCACCCAGTCCACGGTTTCCTTGTGCAGGTCGGCCAGCAGTTCATGGGCCAGCTTGGTCATGCGCACTTCGGTGTAACGCATGGCAGCGGCGTTGTCGCCGTCCACCGAACCGAAGTTGCCCTGGCCATCGACCAGCAGGTAACGCAGGGAGAATGGCTGAGCCATACGTACGATGGTGTCGTACACCGCAGTGTCGCCATGCGGGTGGTACTTACCGATCACGTCACCGACCACGCGGGCGGACTTCTTGTATGCCTTGTTCCAGTCGTTGCCCAACTCACTCATTGCAAAGAGCACACGACGGTGCACGGGCTTCAAGCCATCGCGCGCATCCGGCAGGGCACGTCCGACGATTACGCTCATCGCGTAGTCGAGGTAGGACTGCTTGAGTTCGTCTTCGATATTGACCGGGAGGATTTCTTTGGCCAGTTCGCCCATGAGTAGCCTGGTTCCTTTTTCTGGTGATACTCCGCGCCATTCATCCCGAACGAGGCGAAGCGTGCCGCGCGGCTCTAGGCCAGCAGCGACTCACGACAAATCAATGAGTTATGCCATGTATCTGCGCAGTTAAGGCGACCGTTGCCAGCGCCCCTGAAAACGGCCGGATATTACCACAATCGGCGCCCCGCACCTATCCCCACCCAGCTGCCACAGCAACGCCCGCCAAGCAACCGCGACAAGCTCAATGCAGACGCTTGCGGCACATCAGCCTGGTCATTTTCGCCGCATCCGGGCGCTCGACCACGCCCTTCTCGGTAACGATGAAGTCGATCAGGTCGGCCGGCGTCACATCGAACACCGGATTGAGCGCGTCCACCCCCGCCGCCACTCGCTGCCCATTGAGCTCCAGCAACTCACTGGCATCACGCTCCTCGAGAGGAATATCGTCGCCACTCTCCAGCGCCATGTCGATGGTCGAGCTCGGCGCCACCACCATGAAGCGCACGCCATGGTGCATGGCATTGACCGCCAGCTGGTAAGTGCCGATCTTGTTCGCCACATCGCCATTGGCGGCAATCCGGTCGGCACCGACGATGACCCAGGTAATACCGCGGGTCTTCATCAGGTGCGCGGCGGCCGAATCGACGTTCAGGCTGACCGGGATGCCTTCGCCGGCCAGCTCCCAGGCAGTCAGGCGCGAGCCTTGCAACCAAGGACGGGTTTCGTCGACATAGACGCGCTCGACCAAACCCTCCAGAAAAGCTGCGCGAATCACCCCCAGCGCCGTGCCGAAGCCGCCGGTGGCCAGGGCACCGGCATTACAGTGAGTCAACAGGTTCTGCTGATTGCCCTGATGCTTGCGAATCAGGTCGACACCGATCTGCGCCATGGTCAAGTTGGCTTCACGATCACTCAGGTGAATACCCAGCGCCTCGCTCTCCAGCAGCGCAACCGGATCGTCACCCTCTTTAATGCGCGCCACGCGTTCGCGCATTCGGCTGAGCGCCCAGAACAGGTTGACGGCGGTCGGCCGCGAATCGGCCAATAGCTGAAAGTCCGCCTCCAGGGCCACACGCCAGTCGCCCCCCTCGGCCACCCGCGCGCGCGCGCCGAGCACCACCGCATAGGCCGCGCTGATGCCGATGGCCGGCGCCCCGCGCACCACCATCAGGCGAATCGCCTCGGCTACGGCCGCTGACGAATGGCAGGCATACCAGCTTTGCTCGAACGGTAAAACGCGCTGATCGAGCAAATGCAGAGCGCCATCGCGCCATTCAATGGCCTGAACCTTCTCCGCCGCTAGCAATTGCTCGCGCATTAGACACACCTCACCCTCGAAAAGCCGACCATTATACCCAGAGAAGCATCCGCAGGCTGCACGCCTCAGGCCCGATACCCGGCGCTCGCCAAACTTTGCCCGCCTGCTGGCTCCCAGAAACGTGCAACTCATGACAGCACTGCTTCAAGCCTGAGGCGTTCCCCTATAAACTCAGCCACTCAGACACCCGCAGGAAACCTCCAGGCATGCCCGAAGCCCCTCTCGACCTCCTCCTTCTCCCAACCTGGCTGGTGCCGGTCGAGCCCGCCGGAGTGGTGCTGCACGAGCATGGCCTGGGCATTCGCGATGGACGCATTGCCCTGATCGCGCCGCGCGCCGAAGCGCTCAAACACAAGGCACTGGAAGTTCGCGAGCTGCCCGGCCGATTGCTGACCCCGGGACTGATCAATGCTCATGGCCATGCCGCCATGAGCCTGTTCCGCGGCATGGCCGATGAACTGCCGCTGAGCAACTGGCTGCAACAGCACATCTGGCCAGCCGAGGCAAAGTGGGTTGATGAGCAGTTCGTCCTGGACGGCACCGAACTGGCCATCGCCGAACAGATCAAGGGCGGCATCACCTGCTTTTCGGACATGTACTTCTTTCCCGAAGTGGCCAGCGAGATAGTCCACAAGAGCGGCATTCGCGCCCAGATAACCATTCCGGTACTGGACTTCCCGATTCCCGGCGCCCGCGATGCCAACGAAGCGCTGCACAAAGGACTGGCGCTGTTCGACGACCTCAAGCATCACCCGCGCCTGAGCGTTGCCTTCGGCCCTCATGCCCCCTATACGGTAAGCGACGACAAGCTGGAGAACATTCGCACACTTGCCGAGGAACTCGATGCCGGCATCCATATGCATGTGCATGAAACCGCTTTCGAGGTGCAGCAGAGCCTGCACCAGCATGGCGAGCGACCGCTGGCGCGACTGGCGCGACTCGGCCTGCTCGGCCCGCGCTTCCAGGCCGTGCACATGACCCAGATCGATGATGACGACCTGGCCCTGCTGGTGACCAGCAACAGCAGTGTGATCCATTGCCCGGAGTCCAATCTCAAGCTGGCCTGCGGCTTCTGTCCGGTAGAAAAGCTCTGGCAGGCCGGGGTCAACGTGGCCATCGGCACCGACGGCGCCGCCAGCAACAACGACCTGGACCTGCTTGGCGAAACCCGCACGGCCGCCTTGCTGGCCAAAGCCGTTGCCAACTCGGCCAGCGCCCTGGACGCACATCGAGCGCTGCGCATGGCAACCTTGAATGGCGCACGCGCCCTCGGCCTGGATGATCAGATCGGATCGCTGGAGCCGGGCAAAGCCGCCGATCTGGTGGTATTCAACCTGTCCGGCCTGGCCCAGCAGCCGATCTACGACCCGGTGTCGCAATTGATCTACACCAGCAACCGCGACTGCGTCGAAGAAGTCTGGGTCGGTGGCAAGCACCTGCTCGACAGCGGCCGACTGACGCGCCTGGACGAGCAGCGGATCATCGCCAACGCCTGCGCCTGGGGAGCCAAGATCGCCACCAAGCACTAGCGCTCATCGAAGACGGGCAGGAGCCAGCTTGCCGTGACTCGGCACCCCGACGAAAGCCGATGACTGCCAGCAGCTGGCGCCTACAGGCTGCGACAAACTGACATATATCGGGCAATCAATAGACGCCCACTCCAGACTACGAAACTGGCAACATGGACACATTCAGCCCAGGCTTGCCATTTTACAGCTTCACCCAGGGATATTTATGAGCAACGTCGATCACGCCGAAATCGCCAAATTCGAAGCCCTCGCCCACCGCTGGTGGGATCGCGATAGCGAATTCAAACCCCTGCACGACATCAATCCACTGCGGGTCAACTGGATTGAAGAGCGCGTCAGCCTGGCCGGCAAGAAGGTGCTCGACATCGGCTGCGGCGGCGGCATCCTCAGCGAGGCCATGGCCCAGCGCGGCGCCGAGGTGACCGGCATCGACATGGGCGAAGCCCCCCTCGCGGTGGCCCAGTTGCACCAACTGGAATCCGGCGTCTCGGTGCAGTACCGACAGATCACCGCAGAAGACCTGGCTGCCGAAATGCCCGAGCAGTTCGACGTGGTCACCTGCCTGGAAATGCTCGAACACGTCCCGGATCCGGCCTCGGTGATCCGCGCCTGCCACAGCCTGGTCAAACCCGGCGGCCAGGTGTTTTTCTCCACCATCAACCGCAATCCCAAGGCTTATATGTTCGCGGTGATCGGCGCCGAATACCTGCTACGCCTGCTGCCACGCGGCACCCATGACTTCAAGAAGTTCATCCGCCCCTCGGAACTGGGCGCCTGGAGCCGAGATGCCGGCCTGCAAGTCAAAGACATCATTGGCCTGACCTACAACCCGCTGACCAAACACTACAAGCTGCAAGCGGATGTCGACGTCAACTACATGATCCAGACGCTCAAGGAGGCCTAGGGCGTGCCATTGGTTATTTACGGGTCTGTTTTGGCGCGATGCGGCGTTTCTCGCCGCTCATTTGGAACAACCAAACTTCACGGCTCGTGCCTTGCCTCGCGCCAAAACAGACTCCGGCGCAGTGAGGGAAATAGCCAATGACACGCCCAATGCGTTTGCGCGCAGTTCTTTTCGATATGGATGGCACCCTGCTCGACAGTGCCCCCGACTTCATCGCCATCTGCCAGGCGATGCGCGCCGAGCGCGGCCTCGCGGCCGTGGATGACAAGCTGATCCGCGATCAGATTTCCGGCGGCGCACGCGCCATGGTGGCGGCGAGCTTCGCCATGGACCCACTGGCCGAGCAGTTCGAGGCGCTGCGCCTGGAGTTTCTCGAGCGCTATCAGGATCACTGCGCAGTGCTGACCCGCCCGTTCGACGGCATCCAAGAGCTGCTCGCCGATATCGAGCAGGCCAAGCTGATCTGGGGCGTGGTGACCAACAAGCCGTTACGCTTCGCCGAACCGATCATGCAGCAGCTCGGCCTGGCCGAACGCTCCGCCATCCTGATCTGCCCTGAACATGTGACCAACAGCAAACCCGACCCAGAGCCGATGACCCTGGCCTGCAGCCAGCTGGGCCTGGATCCGGCCGGCGTCCTGTTCGTCGGCGACGACTTGCGCGACATCGAGTCGGGACGCGCCGCCGGCACCAGAACCGCTGCGGTGACTTATGGCTATATTCACCCGGATGACAACCCGAGAAACTGGGGTGCAGACGTGGTAGTCGACCACCCACTGGAGCTGCGCACTGTACTCGAACGCGCACTGTGTCGCTGCTAAGCGGGCACCGCATACAGGCCTGAGACCGGGCGTTATCGAGTACCGCTTGCGAGCGAAGCCCTACCTGCCCACATCAATATTCAGCCGCGCAACTTGCAGCTTGTGGCTGCAAGCTTGTCGCCCTCCGGAGAAGTCCCCATGTTTCAATATTCTGCCCGCCCCGACCTGCTCAAGGATCGGGTGATTCTGGTCACCGGTGCTGGCCGCGGGATTGGCGCAGCCGCCGCGCAGGCCTTTGCCGCCCATGGGGCGACCGTACTGCTGCTGGGTAAGACCGAAGAACACCTCAACAGGGTCTACGACACCATCGAGGCCGCCGGCCACCCGCAGCCCGCGGTGATCCCGTTCAATCTGGAAACCGCCCTGCCACACCAGTTCGACGAACTGGCGGCGATGATCGAGCGCGAATTCGGCAAACTTGATGGCCTGCTGCACAACGCCTCGATTGTCGGCCCGCGCACACCGCTGGAGCAACTCTCCGGCGATAATTTCATGCGCGTGATGCAGGTCAACGTCAACGCCACCTTCATGCTCACCAGCACCCTGCTGCCGCTGCTGAAACTTTCCAGCGATGCCTCGGTGGTATTCACCTCGAGCAGCGTCGGACGCAAAGGCCGCGCCTACTGGGGCGCTTATGCCGTCTCCAAGTTCGCCACCGAGGGCTTGATGCAGGTACTGGCCGATGAAGTCGACGGCGTGGCGCCAATACGGGCCAACAGCATCAACCCGGGCGCCACCCGCACGGATATGCGTGCCCAGGTTTACCCGGGGGAAAACCCGGCCAACAACCCGCTGCCCGAGGCAATAATGCCGGTCTACCTCTACCTCATGGGCCCCGACAGCAGCGGCGTCAATGGCCAGGCATTCGACGCCCAATAGCACCAGCAACCCGCGACTCAAGCGGCAGAAAAATGGCTAAGCCACCCACCGACCGGCAACCGCTTGCCGGTCGGTGCGGCAAGGGCGCTGCCGATACTGGCCATTTGCCGCGACAATGCGCCCTAAGTGACTGACTTCAAATAATTTTCATGTTTCCTGAACCCTCTGGCATGGAATTCGCTCTATAGCCAGTGTTGCGGCATCAAAGCGCCAGAGGTTCAGCATTTATGATTACTCCCAGCCAGACCAACACCATCGATTTCGATACGGCCAAGCTTCAGCGCCTGGGGTTTTCCGGCAATCGCGCGCCGTCCCTGCGCCCGATCAGCCTGGCGCAACTGCGCCAGCAACTCGGCATGCAACTGCAGACCAGCCTGGATGCCGAGCGCATCCTCAAACTGTTCTTCACTGCCGTGCAAAGCCTGGTGCCGCTCGATGCCCTGACCTATCAGCAGCCAAGCGCTGACCTGCGCCTGGAATTGGGCGAACGCGCCAGCCACTCGGCCGGCTACCGGCTGAGTCACGAGGGCGAGTACCTTGGCGAGCTGATTTTCCGCCGCCAGCAGCGTTTCAGTGACGAGGAGCTCGGCCAACTGGAGTCCCTGCTGGCCAGCTTGCTGTTCCCATTACGCAATGCCCTGCTCTACCGCACGGCAGTCCAGAGCGCACTGCGTGATCCGCTGACCAACACCGGCAACCGCATAGCCATGGACCAGATTCTGCAGCGCGAGATCGATCTGGCGCGCCGCAACCTGCAACCGCTCTCGCTGCTGATGCTCGACCTCGACCATTTCAAGCGGATCAACGACGACCACGGCCACAGCACCGGCGACGAGGTATTGATCGACGTTGCCGCCACACTGAAAAGCCAGCTACGCAACGTCGACATGGTGTTCCGTTACGGCGGCGAAGAGTTTCTCGTACTGCTCTCGGGAACCTGCCGCGATGCCGCCTCCATGGTCGGCGAGCGCCTACGACATGCCGTGCAAGAACTGCAATGCCTGGCCCAGGGAATACCGATAGAAGTGTCGATCAGCCTCGGCTGCGCGAGCCTGCTGGCAGGCGAGTCGGCGGAAAGCCTGTTGCGCCGCGCCGATAACGCACTATATGTAGCCAAGCGCGATGGGCGCAATCGCCTGAGCATGGCCGGCTAAGAACAGCAGACAAAAAAAGGGACTCAATCGAGTCCCTTTTTTCGCTGCCAAGATCGCGCTACCTCAGCGTGTTACTGCGGCTTGCGGCCACGACCAAAGCCTGGGCGCTGCCCTTCGCCCGCAGGCTGGTTGCGCTGCTTGCCTGGTGTAGCTGGCTTGCGCCCAGAGCGCTCGCTCAACTCGACACCTGGACGCATAGGCTTGGGCTTGTTCGGGCTCTTCTTGTTGACATCCCGCGGCCGCTCGGCCACGGCGGTCCCCTTGTCCGAAGCCGGACGACCTTGCTCCGCACGCCCCTTGTCTGCGCGCGGAGTACGCCCGGATCCAGCTGGGCTGCCATGGGAAGGGCGCAGCGTCCGCTGCGGACGCTCGCCGCGGCCGACCGGCTTGGCCGACTTGCGCTGCAGGCGATCGAGCTTGTCGCGGGTCTTCTCTTTCATGTCCGGCAAGGCGACCGACTTGAGGCCAACTTCCTCGCTGAGAATATCCACTTCGCGCTGGCTCATTTCGCGCCAGCGGCCCATGGTCAGGTCCGAGGTGATGAATACCGGACCGAATCGCACGCGCTTCAAGCGACTGACAACCAAGCCCTGGGACTCCCACAGGCGGCGCACTTCACGGTTACGCCCTTCCATCACCACGCAGTGATACCAATGGTTGAAGCCAACACCGCCCGGTGCGACCTTGATATCAGTGAACTTGGCCGGGCCGTCCTCGAGCATCACCCCGGCCTTCAGGCGTTCGATCATTTCATCGTCGACTTCGCCACGCACGCGCACCGCGTACTCACGATCCATCTGGTAGGACGGGTGCATCAAGCGATTGGCCAATTCACCGTCTGTGGTGAACATCAGCAAACCGGTGGTATTGATGTCGAGACGACCGATATTGATCCAGCGCCCTTCTTTAGGCCGCGGCAGGCGGTCGAACACGGTCGGACGACCTTCGGGGTCGTCGCGGGTGCAGATCTCACCTTCTGGCTTGTTATAGATGATCACGCGGCGCACGCTTTCGGCGGCTTCTTCGCGCTTGATCAGGCGGCCATCGATGGCGATGGCATCGTGCAGGTCGACACGCTGACCGAGGCCGGCAACCGCACCATTGACCTTGACTCGGCCGGCGCTGATCCAGCCTTCGATTTCGCGGCGTGAAGCCAGGCCCATGCGCGCCATGACTTTCTGCAATTTTTCGCCGGCCGGACTGTATTCTTCGGATTCACTCATCTGGGCACCTCCCGGTGTATCTCTAGTGATGGACGACAACAAGTCGTCGAAGGGGCGAGGATCATACGCGAAACGCTCAACCTACGCACGGAATGAGAGTAGTCGGCAGACGAGCAGCCATCTGGCTTTACGACAGTCGGCACCTCGGCGATCCGCTGAACAGGCGCCGTAAGCCGTGCCCGGATGCATCCTGGCCACTACCTGGCAAGCGCAAAACCATTTCAGCAGCGCAGTCCGCCTCGGTCAATGGAGCTCATGCTCAGTGACCGGGCTGCTCCTGCTCATCGGCGACCTCGGTCAGCTCCTCGCCTTCGACCAGGTCCAGCGCCGGCGCGGAAAAATCATCGAAATCGGTTTTCAAGCCCTGCTCCATGGTGTCCAACTCGGCTAGCAGGCTGCTGAAGCTGGTCTGCTCGCCTGCCTCCACTTGCGGTTCATCGGCGAGCGCCAGGTCGGCACGATCCTGCAGGCCTTGCGGCGCAGCGAGATCGTCATCGAAGGCCAGCACCGGCTCAGGTTCCAGCTCACGCAGGGCCGCCAGCGGCGGCAGTTGATCGAGACTCTTCAGATTGAAGTGATCGAGAAACGCCTTGGTGGTCGCCAGCATCGCCGGCTTGCCCGGCACGTCGCGGTAACCGACCACGCGGATCCACTCGCGCTCCAGCAGGGTCTTGACGATATGGCTGTTGACCGCCACCCCGCGAATATCCTCGATCTCGCCGCGGGTAATCGGTTGACGATAGGCAATCAGCGCCAGGGTCTCCAGCATGGCCCGCGAATACCGCTGCGGACGTTCTTCCCACAGGCGCCCGACCCAAGGCGCGTATATCTCGCGGACTTGCAGACGGTAGCCGGAAGCCACCTCGACCAGTTCGAAGGCACGCCCTTCGCAGGACTGGCGCAGCCGCTCCAGGGCTTTTTTGAACACCGCAGGCTCCGGGCGCTCCGCCTCCTCGAACAGTTCGAACAGACGCTCCAACGACTGCGGCTTGCCGGAGGCGAACAAGAAGGCTTCCAGCAGGCTGGCCAGCTCGCGGGGGTTGGTCAGGTTCATGGTCATTCAGCTCGCGCACGTACGTGGATAGGCCCAAAGGCTTCATTCTGCACCAACTCGACCAGCGATTCCTTGATCAGTTCGAGCACCGCCATAAAGGTCACCACCACACCCAGACGCCCCTCCTCAGCCGTGAAGAGCTCGACAAAGGGCACGAAAGCGCCGCCCTTGAGACGCTCCAGCACTTCGCTCATGCGCTCGCGGGTCGACAGCGTCTCACGACTGACCTGGTGACTCTCGAACATATCGGCGCGACGCAAGACTTGCGCCATCGACAACAAGAGTTCCTCCAGGTTGACCTCCGGCAGCAGTTTGCGCGCCTGAGCCTGCGGCGCATCCAGGCGCGGAACCGTCAGGTCACGACCAACCCGCGGCAGCCTATCGAGGCCTTCGGCAGCGGCTTTGTAGCGTTCGTATTCCTGCAGACGACGAATCAGCTCGGCGCGTGGGTCGTCTTCTTCCTCCGCGACCTCGCTCGAGCGCGGCAGCAGCATGCGCGACTTGATCTCGGCGAGCATCGCCGCCATCACCAGGTACTCGGCGGCCAGCTCCAGGCGCACCGACTGCATCAACTCGACATAGCCCATGTACTGCCGGGTGATTTCCGCCACCGGAATATCCAGCACATCGATGTTCTGTTTGCGGATCAGGTAGAGCAGCAGGTCCAGGGGGCCCTCGAAGGCCTCGAGAAACACTTCCAGCGCGTCCGGCGGGATATACAAATCCAGCGGCATCTCGGTCACCGCCCGACCGTATACCAAAGCGAACGGCAGCTCTTGCTGGGCGCCGGCTTGACTGTCGGCGGGCTGTTCAGGTGACTGGCTGTGCATATCGATTTAAGGCATCCCTACTCAGCGGTAATTCAGACCCAGGGCCAAGCGCACCTCGGTCAAGGTTTCCCGTGCTTCATTGCGCGCGCGCTCGGCGCCATCGGCCAGGATACTGCGCAGCAACTCGGGGTTGCCCTGGTAATCGGCGGCACGCGCCTGCAAGGGCTGCAGCTCTTTTTGCACGGCCTCGATCAATGCTCCCTTGCAGTCCAGGCAGCCGATACCGGCACTCTTGCACCCTTGCTGAAGCGCAGCACGCGTCTCTTCGCTGGTGTAAATCTCGTGCAGCGGCCAAACCGGGCAGTGGGCAGGATTACCGGGATCATCCCGACGCACCCGCGCTGGATCCGTGGGCATGCGCTTGATCTTCTCTTCGACCTCGGCATTGCTGTCACGCAGAAAAATTGCATTACCGCTGGACTTGGACATTTTCCCACCATCCAGCCCCGGCAGTTTCGGCGCATCGCTGAGCAAGGGTCGCGGCTCGGGCAACAACACCTTGCCGCCACCTTCCAGGTAACCGAACAGCCGCTCCTTGTCGCCGATGGTGATGCTCTGTTGCTCTTTAAGTAGCGCCTTGGCGGTTTCCAGGGCCTCGACATCACCCTGTTGCTGGTACGCCTTGCGCAAGTTGTTGTAGAGCGTGGCGGTTTTCTTGCCGAGCTTGCGGATTGCCGCCTCGGCTTTCAGCTCGAAGCCCGGCTCACGGCCATAGAGATGATTGAAACGCCGGGCCACTTCGCGCGCGAACTCGATATGTGCCAATTGATCGGCGCCGACCGGCACCAGCCCGGCCCGGTACAGCAGGATATCCGCCGCCTGCAGCAACGGATATCCGAGAAAACCATAGGTAGCGAGTTCCCGGCCCGGCAGCCGGTCTTGCCGTTCCTTGTAGGACGGTACCCGCTCCAGCCAGCTGAGCGGGCTGATCATCGACAGCAGCAGATGCAGTTCGGCGTGCTCCGGCACCTGCGACTGGATAAACAAAGTGGCTGAACTGGGACTGACCCCAGCGGCCAGCCAATCCACCGCCATGTCCATGACATGCTGGGAGACCGCCCCGACATCCTGGTAGTTGGTCGTCAGTGCATGCCAGTCGACGATACAGAAAAAGCATTCGTATTCGTGCTGCAACTTGATCCAGTTCTTCAGCACGCCATGATAATGGCCTATATGCAAAGGGCCACTGGGACGCATACCAGACAGCACGCGGCGTTCGGAATCAACAAGGCTCAAACCAGGCTACCTAAGCGAATCAACAAGAGGCGAAGTATAGCGAGGCGAGAAGCTGCCGCGGGAAAAACGACCGCGGAACCGTTCAGGCTCACGGCCGGTCATAAGCAATGATGCCGCCCGGCAAACTCGACGGCAGATTCGTGCGCCAACAGCAGTGCCAGATTTGACGCAAATCCTGACCACTCGTCGAGGGTCACAGCATGAAAAATCCCGCCGCCACTTTCGCCACCGCCCTGCTGGCAGCATCGCTGCTCCTGCCGCCGCTAACCGCTCAGGCCGGCTTGATCGGCACCCACGAAATCCTTGCCGAGCAAACGCTGCAAGCCGATCGCGACAAAGTCAGTGAATTCCTCAACCGTGCCGACGTCGAAAAACGGTTGCAAACCCTGCAGGTCCCCGCGGCCCTGGCCCGGAGCCGGGTGGATGCTCTGACGCCCGCGGAAACCGCCACCTTGGCCCGCCAGATCGACACTCTGCCGGCCGGCGGTGCACTCAGCGGTAGCGACTTCGTCGTCATCCTGCTGGTAGCGCTGCTGGTGGCACTGATTCTGTAGCCGCGAACAAGCAGGCGCGCGGAATTCAGCGCTTATCGTGCGAGGCCTTCACACCTCGCCGAAAGGCGTCGGATCACCGCAGCCGACGCGAATGATTTGCGGCTCGTCATCCGCCAGATTGATTACGGTCGAGGCCTCCAGCCCGCCAAAACCGCCGTCGATGATCAGGTCGACCTGATGTTCGAGAAATTGGCGCATTTCATAGGGATCACTCATCGGCAGCTTCTCGCCCGGCAGAATCAGGCTGACGCTCATCAGCGGCTCGCCGAGTTCGCTGAGCAGCGCTTGGGCAATGGGGTGATTGGGTACCCGCAGACCAATGGTGCGGCGCTTGGGGTGCAGCAACATGCGCGGCACTTCGCGAGTGGCATTCAGAATGAAGGTGTAAGGCCCTGGCGTGTGGTTCTTCAGCAAACGAAAGGCCCCGGTATCGACCTTGGCGAACAGACCGATCTGCGACAGGTCGCGACAAACCAGCGTGAAGTTGTGTTTGTCGTCCAGCTGACGCAGGCGACGGATACGTTCAACCGCATTCTTGTCGCCGATATGGCAACCAAGCGCATAGGACGAATCGGTGGGATAAACCACCACGCCGCCGGCTCTAATGATCTCCACCGCCTGCTTGATCAGGCGCAGCTGTGGGTTTTCCGGGTGAACCTGGAAAAATTGACTCAAGCTAGCTCCCTGTTCAAATTGCAGTAGGCTGTCGGACATGCTGAAAACGCGCCCAAAGGGGCGACAAGTCCTCGGGTACAGGGCGATACATACCCAGTTCGGACCAGTCACCAGGTGCATGAAAGTCACTGCCGGCACTTGCCAGCAGGCCAAATTCGCGAGCCAGAATCGCCAGACCGCCGATCTGTTCTGCCGGTTGCATGCCGTTGACTACCTCCAGCGCATGGCCACCGGCAGCGACAAAATCGGCAATCAACTTGCGCCGCTTACTACGAGTAAAGTCGTACTGCCACGGGTGCGCCAGGCTGATCGAGGCGCCCGCTTGTTGCAAGGTTGCAACGGCCTGCTGCAACGTCGGCCAATGCTGCTTGACGTCCCCCAACTTGCCCGACCCAAGCCACTTGCGGAAGGCCTCGGCGCGATCCTTGACGTAACCGGCGCGCACCATGAACTCGGCGAAGTGCGGCCGAGCCGGGGCGTTGCCACTATCTCCCAGCTCCTGCTGCACGGCCCGCGCACCGTCCAGCGCGCCGGGCATGCCTTTGCTGTCCAGGCGCTTACTGATTTCTGCGGCCCGCAACCAGCGCCCTTCATGCAACTCGGCGATCGACTGGAGCAATGCTGGCGCATCGCTGTCGAAGGCATAACCGAGGACATGAATAGTGGCGCCACCCCAGGTGCAGGACAACTCGATGCCATTGACCAGCTGCATATCCAGCGCCTGGGCGGCGGCACGTGCCTCCTCAAGCCCTTCCAGGGTGTCATGATCGGTCAGCGCAAGCAGCCGCACACCGCGCTCGTACGCCCGCGCAACTACCACCGCAGGCGCAAGCGCACCGTCCGAGGCTGTGCTGTGGCAATGTAAATCAACATCCATAAGGAACGCTTTCTCGGAAATTTATGTTTGTTATTATGCCGACACCGGCGAATTCTTGCTGACATCACTCATAGATGATTGAAATAAACTGGCAAATTGAGGCTGGCCCACAGGGCAAGCGAAGCGCATCAACAGCGAAATTATCCTGCGGTAAATAAGCATGGTGATGGACCGTCTAGCCGTCGCTTACGACCTCGCGCAACGGCCTGTCAACCGGCTAACTTTTCATCCGCCTGCACAACTATTGCTCGACTTTGCCAGTCCGTACTGTTTTTCTGCGCTAATACCGACCGGCGCACCTGCCATTAAGGATCGAAATGCTCTACGCCATTATCGCCACCGATGTCGAAAACTCCCTGGAAAACCGTCTGGCTGCTCGCCCCGCGCACCTCGCTCGGCTGGAGCAGTTGAAGAGCGAAGGTCGTCTGGTACTCGCCGGCCCGCACCCGGCGGTCGACAGTAACGACCCGGGTTCGGCAGGCTTCTCCGGCAGCCTGATCGTTGCCGAGTTCGACTCGCTCAATGCCGCCCAAGGCTGGGCCGATGCCGACCCTTACCGCGCTGCGGGTGTTTACGCCTCGGTGCTGGTCAAGCCGTTCAAGCTGGTACTGCCCTAATCCGCATGCCGGCTGCTCAGTGCTCGCCCACAACAATCCATCAGGACATAGGAGTTCCGATGCGCCCAGGCCCGTGGTCTTTTCTATTAGCGCTGTTGCTGCTGCCTATTGACCTGCATGCCGAGCAGACCCCGCCCGCTTTCCCCGCAGCGGCTACGGCAGAGCAAGCGCAGATAGACGCCCTCAAGCAGCGCCTGGCCATCAGCGAGCAACAACGCGAAGCGTTGGGCACGGAACTGCAAGCCCGCGAAAGCGAAACCGTGCAATTACAGCGCCTACGCCAGGAAAATCAACGCCTCAAGCTGCAACTGAAAAAAAACCAGGCCGTTGCGCCCCAGCCTTTGCTCGATGATCGGCAACAATGGTTTGCCGTCGGCGCCAGCGCAGCACTGCTGGGCGTCATTCTCGGCGGATTGCTGCGCGGCAAACGCCGCTCGCGGCGTGAATGGATAAATTGAAGCCAGCATGAGCGCTCTCCTCCTGATCGACGACGACATCGAACTGTGCGAACTGCTGGCCAGCTGGCTGAGCCAGGAAGGCTTCCAGGTCAGCGCCTGTCATGATGGCAACAGTGCACGTCTCGCCCTGGCCAACCAGGCCCCCGATGCGGTGGTACTCGACGTGATGCTGCCGGACGGCAGCGGCCTGGAGTTGCTCAAGCAATTGCGCAGTGATCACCCCGAGCTACCGGTGCTGATGCTCTCAGCCCGTGGCGAGCCGCTGGATCGCATCCTTGGCCTGGAGCTTGGCGCCGACGACTACCTGGCCAAACCCTGCGACCCCCGCGAACTGACCGCCCGTTTGCGCGCCGTACTGCGCCGCAGTCTGCATCCTGCCGTATCCAGCCAGCTGCAACTGGGCGACCTGTGCTTCAGCCAGGCACGTGGCGTGGTGACGATTGGCGAGTACGAGGTCATTCTCACCCTGTCGGAAAGTCGCCTGCTCGAGGCCTTGCTGCAGCAGCCCGGCGAACCCGTGGACAAGCAGGAACTGGCGCAACTGGCGCTGGGCCGCAAGCTGACGCTGTATGACCGCAGCCTGGACATGCACGTCAGCAACCTGCGCAAGAAACTCGGCCCTCACCCGGACGGCCGCCCGCGCATCCTCGCCTTGCGCAGCCGCGGTTACTACTACAGCGCCTGAGATTCTGGGTAAAGCCAAGTCCGGCTCGCCTTTACTCAGGCTTTACCCTTGCCTGACGGCCCTTGACCTTGACCGCTCTAGACTGGGCACATCCGGTAACTGACCGGCATCGAGACAAGGAGACACACCATGCGCAAGACTCTCACCGCCCTGTTACTCACACTGACCCTGCCGACGCTTGCCATGGCCATGCCCGACGGTGGTCCGCACCATGGCGACGGTTACGGCCACGGCGGCGGGCATGGCTCGCGGATGTTCAAAGACCTCGACCTGAGCCAGGAGCAACACCGCGAAATCCGCAAACTGATGGGCGAGCAGATGAAAAGCCGCCACGAGATTACCCAGCGCTATCTGGAAAAACTGCCGGCCGCCGAGCAAAAGGCCATGCAGGATGAACTGAAAGCCGCCAAGGACAAGCAGCACAGCACCATTCGCGACCTGCTCAAACCCGAACAGCAGAAGGCCTTCGACGAGCACCAGAAGAAAATGCAGGAGCGCCGCGCCGAGCGTGCAGCCTTCAACGCCTGGAAAGCCGAGCAAGCCAACAAGACCGAATAACGGCAACTGACTGGCGCCGGCCAGTCGTGCTTACCACCCAACGCCCACCCATCAAGCTCCGGCTTGGTGGGTTTTTTTCGCTACCAAGGAGTCCTCTGTGCGTTCATTATTCTGGCGCATCTTCGCCAGCTTCTGGCTGGCCCTTGCCCTGGTTGCCGGGCTTTCCATGCTGCTGGGACGAGCGCTGAATCAGGACGCCTGGATTCTCCGCCAGCACCCGGCCCTGGATGGCTTGGCCGAAACCTGGACCAGCCTTTATGAAGAGCACGGCAGCGCCGCTGCCCAGGCCTTTCTCGAGCAACGCAAGGAGGCCTCGCGCCTCAACGTGCAAGTGCTCGATGACAACGGCCAACCCTTGGTCCGCGGCACCTTCCCTCCGCGTGCCGCCGCCTTCGAGGCACGCCAGCAGAATGACAAACGCCTGCCCTGGCGCCGCCTGACTACCGACTACAGCAGCCCCCAGACCGGCGAAACCTACCTGTTCATCTACCGTATTCCGTACCGGGCACTGGCCGCCTGGCAACGCGACAGCCTGCTCTTACCGCTCAGCGCGCTGGCCATCGCCCTGGTGGTACTGACCCTGTTCAGCCTGCTGGTGACTCTGTCCATCACCCGCCCGCTGAATCGCCTGCGTGGCGCCGTACACGACCTCGGCCAGACCGCCTACCAGCAGAACAGCCTCGCCCGCCTGGCCAACAGACGCGACGAACTGGGTGTGCTGGCCCGCGACTTCAACCGCATGGGCGCGCGCCTGCAAGGGCTGATAGGCAGCCAGCGCCAGTTACTGCGTGATGTCTCCCACGAACTGCGCTCGCCACTGGCACGCCTGCGCATCGCACTGGCCCTGGCCGAGCGCGCCGACGCCGCCGAGCGGGACAAGCTCTGGCCGCGCCTGGCGCGCGAGTGCGACCGCTTGGAAGCCCTGATCAGCGAGATTCTAGCACTCGCCCGCCTCGACGCCGATCCTGGCGCAGCCCAACCAATTGACCTTGCCGCGCTACTGCACAAGTTGCAGGAAGAGGCACAGCTCGACACCCCGCAACAGCGGGTGGAGATCAAACTGACACCCGAAGTGAGCCTGCACGGCTGGCCGGACATGCTCGAACGGGCGCTGGACAACCTGCTGCGCAATGCCTTGCGCTTCAACCCGGTAGGCCAGGCGATCGAACTCAAGGTCGAGCGGCAGGCCGATGACCTGTGCCTCAGCGTACGCGACCACGGCCCTGGCGTTGCCGCCGAATACCTGACCAGACTGGGCGAGCCCTTCTTCCGAGCGCCCGGGCAAAGCACCCCCGGACATGGCCTCGGCCTGGCAATTGCCCGGCGCGCCGCCGAGCGCCACGGCGGCCGACTGGTACTGAACAACCACCCAGAAGGTGGCTTCAGTGCCAGCCTGCTGCTGCCGCTTAAGCCGCAAACTGACAACAAGTAGGACGGCTACGTTCGGCGCGCAGGGCGGTTTGGGCGGCGATCCATTTGGAGCGTAGCGACAGCTCGCAAGATCGGTGCCGTCTGACCAATCTCCGGCGTACTGCCTGCGGCGAGTAGCGCCCTACGGATCGCGTGGACTTCACCAGCCTCGGGGCGTTCCATGCGGCGCGTAGGGCGGCCTCGGAGCGCAGCGACAGCCCGCCAGGTGTGCCGCCCTGATCATCCGCGGCGTAATGCCTGCGGCATCTAGCTCCCGGCGAATCGCCCGCTAGACGCTCGGCCAAGCGCTGACAAAATCGGCGACAGGCAACGGCACGGGTTTGCGTAACTCGCGTTCGGCCGTTCCCAGATAGAGGAAGGCGATGATTTGTTCGTCACTGCCCAAGCCAAGCCCCGTCGCCACCTGCGCGTTATAGGCCAGCTCACCGGTGCGCCAGACCGCGCCTATACCTTGGGCATGAGCGGCGAGCAAAATGGCATGGGTAGCACAACCTGCGGCAATCACCTGCTCCTGCGGCGGCACCTTGGCGTGGGCCTTTACCCGTGCGATCACCACCACCAGCAAAGGCGCCCGCAGCGGCATGGCACGCGCCTTGGCCAAGGCCTCCTCACTTATTTCACCCGCGCCGGCCGCCATGGCCTGGGCAAACAACTCGCCCAGATGCTCGCGCGCCGCGCCCTCGATCGTAAGAAAGCGCCACGGCCGTAACTGCCCGTGATCCGGTGCACGCAATGCAGCGCGAAACAGCAGTTCGCGCTGTGCGGCATCCGGTGCAGGCTCGCACAACCGCGGCACTGAAACACGATTAAGCAGAGCATCGAGAGCATCCATCGGCCACCTCTTGAACAGAAATAAGCGGGAATTCTAGAGCGTGGCACCGACTGACGGGGAAAAATCCGTTGCTCGCGGGCAAACCGACTGCAGAAATTAACGGCACGGGTTAGCGCAAAGCGCAGGCTCTAGTGTCTCGACAACGTTGAACTGTCGGTTAGTCGCGGCCTTATCCATGTACCGCGATCCCCTGCAGGGCGGGTTAGGCGCGTGGCAGTCGGTCAACGTTTGTCAGCGAAACCAGGCGCGCCATAACCTGCCATGGCGCCATGGTCTGTCGACGATTTACCGTGGTTTGGCGGGTTACGCGGCGCTTCGAATCCGTACCCGCTCTCAGGCAAGCTGGCCCCGCGCCGCTAACCCGCCCTAGGCAACCCGTTCCGGCGCCACACTCGGCTGCAGGGTCGGCGTCAATGGCGGCAGGCCGTGGGCGCGCCGGGCATCATCACAGCGCGGTTCGTGCTCGCCATTGGCCCAGGATGCCTCGAATTCGCGGCATGGACTGGCGCGCTGCTCATAGAGCGTACAGCGCACGCCCTGCCCCACCTCACCGAGCAAGGCGACACAGCGGGCAGGCTTGTACTCGGTGCCGCGCATGGCGACCCGATGCGGAGTGATCAGCACCACCTGGTCATCCGGCACAGTACCGCCGGCCGACTGGCACTCACCCCAGAAGAAAGACACACGAAAATGCGCGCAGCAGGCGCCACACGTAAGACAAGGATTAGCGTTCGACATGATTTTAGAGGGCTCAGAAACCGGCAAGGGCCGGCACCTGGCGGCTATTCTATGCCGAGCCATGCGCTTGTAAAGCGCCATATCGATGGCCCGGATGAAAAGCTGATCCGCGGACACCAAGGCAACTGATGGTAATACGGCATAAGCCGGCGCCCTGATTTATGCGCCGCATGTGTCACCTGGTTTACAGCCTCTGCGGCGCGAGTAGAATGGCGCCCTTTGCCGCCTTCAATCCGAGCCTCTTTTCATGGCCTTGCCGACGCTGCGCATTATCGGTTTTATCCTCGGCATTTTTCTGATTACCCTGGCCGTCAGCATGACCATTCCCATGCTGACGCTACTGATCTTCGAGCGCACCGATGATCTCGATGCCTTTCTCTGGTCGAGCCTGATCACCCTTGTCAGCGGCCTCGCCCTGGTGCTGTCCGGGCGCCCGGCCAACGCCCAACTGCGCCCACGCGACATGTACATGCTGACCACTGCAAGCTGGCTGGTGGTGTGCATCTTCGCCGCCCTGCCGATGATGCAGATTCAGCACATCAGCTACACCGACGCCTTCTTCGAAACCATGTCAGGCATCACCACCACCGGCTCCACCGTACTGACCGGCCTCGACAGCGCCTCGCCAGGGCTGTTGATCTGGCGTTCGCTGTTGCAGTGGCTGGGCGGCATCGGCTTTATCGGCATGGCCGTGGCGATTTTGCCGCTGTTGCGCGTCGGTGGTATGCGTCTGTTCCAGAGCGAGTCATCGGACTGGGGCGAGAAGGTCATGCCACGTTCGCACATGGCGGCCAAGTTCATCATTGCCATCTTCGTCGGCATAACCCTGGCTGGCACCCTGGCGTACTGGCTGTCAGGCATGAGCTGGTTCGAGGCGGTCAACCATGCCATGACCTCGATTTCCACCGGTGGCTACTCCACCTCCGACAGTTCCATGGCCCACTTCGGCCCAGCCTCGCACTGGGTGGCGATCGTCTTGATGCTGCTCGGCGGTTTGCCCTTCACCCTGTTCGTCGCCACCATCCGCGGCAATCGCCGGGCCTTGTTCAGGGACCAGCAAGTGCGCGGTTTCATCTCGATGCTGGCCTTCATCTGCCTGTTCTTCAGCCTGTGGCTCTGGATGCACTCCGAGTACGCCTATTTCGACGCCCTGCGCATCGTCACCCTTAACGTGGTTTCGGTGGTCACCACCACCGGCTTTGCGCTCGGGGATTACAGCCTCTGGGGCGACTTCGCCGTGATGGTGTTCTTCTACCTGACCTTCGTCGGCGGCTGCTCCGGCTCAACCTCGGGCGGCCTGAAGATCTTCCGCTTTCAGGTGGCCTATACCCTGCTACGCAGTGGCCTCAACCAACTGGTCCACCCGCGCGCGGTGATCAAGCAGCGCTACAACGGTCACAACCTCGATGAGGATATCGTCCGCTCGATCCTCACCTTCTCGTTCTTCTTTACCATCACCATCGGCATGATCGCCCTGGGATTGTCGCTGATTGGGCTGGACTGGGTAACCGCGCTGACGGCAGCGGCCACCGCCGTCTGTAATGTCGGCCCGGGACTAGGCCCGATCATCGGCCCGGCGGGGAACTTCTCCAGCCTGCCGGATGCGGCCAAATGGCTGCTGACCCTCGGCATGCTGCTCGGACGCCTGGAGATTCTTACCGTACTGGTACTGGTCACCCGGGCGTTCTGGAGACACTAAACGCCGGCAAGGTTGCCAGTGACTCGACGCTGCGCTGGCAGCTCCACCTGGAATGACGTCATTTGCCCGATTTGCCCGATTTGCTTGGAAGCTGACTAGATGGCCTTGCCGACCCTACGCATCATTGCCTTCATCAACGGTATTTTCCTGATCACCCTGGCGGTGAGCATGGTGGTGCCGATGCTCACGCTGGTGATCTTTGAGCGCGCTCATGAGCTCAATGCCTATCTCTGGTCGAGCCTGATCACCTTCGTCGCCGGGCTGTCCATGGTTGCCCAGGGTCACCCGAAAGGCGTCGAATTGCGGCCTCGCGACATGTACATGCTCACGGTCTCGAGCTGGCTGCTGGTCTGCATCTTCGCCTCGCTACCCTTCATGCTGGCCCAGCACATGAGCCTCGCCGACGCCTTCTTCGAGAGCATGTCCGGCATCACCGCCACCGGCGCCACCGTACTCAGCGGCCTGGACAGCATGTCGCCGGGCATCCTGATCTGGCGCTCGCTGCTGCACTGGCTTGGCGGTATCGGTTTCATCGCCATGGCCGTGGCGATCCTGCCGATGCTGCGCATCGGTGGCATGCGCCTGTTCCAGACCGAGTCGTCGGATCGCTCGGACAAGGTTATGCCGCGCTCGCACATGGTCGCCAAGTTCATGGTCGCAGCCTACGTGGGAATCAGCCTGCTGAGTTTTCTGGCGTTCTGGGCCGCCGGCATGGGCGTATTCGATGCCATTAACCACACCATGTCGGCGATCGCCACCGGCGGCTTCTCCACCTCGGACAGCTCTATCGGCAAGTGGTCGCAACCGGCGGTGCACTGGGTGAGCGTAGTGGTGATGATTCTCGGCAGCCTGCCGTTCGTCCTCTACGTGTCGATGCTGCGGGGCAACTTCCTGGCGCTCTTGCGCGATCAGCAGGTACGCGGTTTCCTCGCCATCTTGCTGAGCACCTGGCTGGCACTCGGCACCTGGTACAGCCTGACCACCGAACTGCATTGGCTGGAAGCGGTGCGCCACGTGGCAGTGAACACCACCTCGATCATGACCACCACCGGCTTCGCCCTGGGCGACTACACCCTGTGGGGTGGCTTCGCCGGCATGCTGTTTTTCTACCTGGGCTTTATCGGTGGCTGCTCCGGCTCGACCGCCGGCGGCCTGAAGATCTTCCGCTTTCAGGTCGCCTATATCCTGCTCAAGGCCAACCTGCTGCAACTGGTGCACCCGCGCGCGGTCATCAAGCAGCAGTACAACCAGCACCGCCTGGACGAGGACATCGTCCGTTCAATCCTGACTTTTTCGTTTTTCTTCACCATCACCATTGCCCTGTTGGCGCTGGCCCTATCACTCTGCGGCCTGGACTGGATCACCGCGCTCAGCGGCGCCGCCAGTACCGTGTCCGGTGTCGGCCCGGGGATGGGCCCGGTCATCGGTCCAGCCGGTAACTTCTCGAGCCTGCCAGACACGGCCAAGTGGCTGTTGACCGTCGGCATGCTGCTCGGGCGCCTGGAAATCCTGACCGTGCTGGTGCTGCTGATGCCGGCATTCTGGAGGCACTGAGGTGGCCCCACGCCAACCTACAGGCGCGCGCGATACTCGCCCGGGGTGATGTCGAACCAGCGACGGAATGCGCGGAAGAAATTGCTCGGATCGGCAAAGCCGAGCAGATAGGCCACTTCCAGCAGGGTCAGGTTGGGCTGAGCCAGGTACTGTTCGGCCAACTCGCGACGGGTGTCATCGAGCAGGCGCTGGAAACTCGTCCCCTCGTCCTGCAGGCGCCGCTGCAAGGTCCGTTGCGACACATGCAGCGCCTGCGCCACCGTCTCGCGCTTGGGTTCGCCCTGGGGTAACAGGCGGCACAGCACTTGCCTGGCCTGGTGACTCACGCGACTTTCCGAGAAGCGCGCCAGGTATTCGCCGGCAAACCTGTCGTGCAACTGGGCCAGCGACTCATTGGCCGTCGGCAAGGGCCGGTCCATGTCTGCCCGCTCGAACAGCAGCGCATAGTGCCCGGCGTTGAACTTCAGCGGCGCCTGAAACACCTGCTGAAAGGGCGCGAGGTCCGCCGGTGGCTCGCCTTGAAAAAGCACCTGCTGCGGACGAATCGGCTGACCGGTCAGCCAGCGGCAAAAGGCCAAGGCATAGGCCATCGAGGCCTCGGCGCTCTGCCGGGCCGGCGGCAGGCGGTCACCATGAATCGCCAGGATCAGTTCATAACCCTTGGCCGTGGGACGGAAACTGAGGTCGGCGCCCTCGGCGATGATCCGCTGATAACGCACCAGACGCGCCAGCCCCTCGGTCAAGGTGCGACTGGACATCAAGGCGTAACCGACCACATGGAATGAAGCTGGGCGCACCACCTTGGCCATGTTCAGGCCAATCGCCGGATTACCCGACAGCTCCACCGCGCGCTGCCACAGCCGCGTCATGCCGTCCTGGGAAAAGCGTGCATCCGGATCCTCCAGCGCGGCGTAATCCAGCCCCAGCTGACGAAATATCGCGCGGCAGTCGACGCCGCCCATTTCCAGGGCCTGGACGATGCCCAGGGCCCAATTCGACGAGGTGGTGCGTTCGCTCATGACGTTATTCTTGTTTGAGTCATCTGAAAGTCGCTCCTGGCGGCCTGGCAGGATACTAAACTGGCACTTAATGTCACTGGCCCAACAGGACAGCAAGCCTAGACTGCCAAGACTCAGCCGCCACTGCCCGCCAGTGCGGCCAGATCACGACCAGGAGGCACACCATGGCTACGCAAACCAGCGATCGCTACACCAGCTTCGCCGAGTTCTACCCCTATTACCTGCAAGAACACAGCAATCCGATCTGCCGCCGCCTGCATTATGCCGGCAGCCTGCTGGTGCTGGGCATTCTCGCCTACGCCCTGGGCACGCAACAGTGGCTGTGGCTGCTGACCATACCCCTCGCTGGCTATGGCTTTGCCTGGGTGGGTCACTTTGTCTTCGAAAAGAACCGCCCCGCCACCTTTCAATACCCGCTGTACAGCTTCATGGGCGACTGGGTCATGCTCAAGGATGCCTTTACCGGACGCATTAAATTCTGATTCACCAGCTTTCTGCCCGCGTCGAAACCGTCCACTGGCCGACATCTTTTCACCGTTGAGCACTGGTGCTTGGCTCGCGCAACCTCGCTTGGTTATGATCCCCGCTCTGTCGCAATCCTGGTTCAGCGCTAGCCGCGCTACTTAGACGTCCAGCAGAGGCGTCGGATAATCAGCAGGGATCGTTTCCACAGCATGAATGCCACTACCCAGAACCGGCTCCACGCACTGCCGGCGCCACCACTGCGTGAATATTACTCGCGCATACTGGCCTATATTGCCGTGGCCGCGAGCATCGCTGCCGGCACCTACACCCAGCATTTCGGCTACGACATTCTTTGGATAGTGCCCTATGCCCTGCTCTATCCGCATCTGGCCCACCACTTGGGCCAACGCTTCAAGCGTGATCATCCACAAATCGCCATCCTGACCCTGCTGTTCATCGACGCCCTGCATTGTGGCGCAGCACTCGTCTTGCTCAGTTTCTCGGTCGTACCCAGCCTGATGTGCCTGTTGATCCTGGCTTTCAGCTCGATGGTGGTCGGTGGCCTGCCCTACCTGGGCCTGGCCATGCTGGTCGCGGTCAGCAGCACACTGCTAAACGCGGCGCTGATCGAGCTGAAATTCAACCCCGACACCCCGGCCCTGGTCTCCCTGGTGAGTATCAGCTTCAGCATTCTGTACATCTGTATCACCGCTTACTTCATGCATCAGCAAGGTTTGCGTCTGGACCAGATGCGCAGCGATATCAAACGCGAACAGGAAAAAGCCGCCCGCCTGGCCCGCAACCTGGCCAAGTACCTGTCACCGCAGGTATGGGAGTCGATCTTCACCGGCAAGAAGAGTGTGCGCCTGGAGACCCAGCGCAAGAAACTCACGGTGTTCTTCTCCGACATCAAGGGCTTCACCGAACTGTCCGAGGAACTCGAAGCCGAGGCCCTGACCGACCTGCTCAACAGCTACCTCAACGAGATGTCGAAGATCTGCCTGAAATACGGCGGCACCATCGACAAGTTCATCGGCGACAGTGTCATGGTGTTCTTCGGCGACCCGGCGAGCAAAGGTGCCAAGCATGACGCCATGGCCGCGGTATCGATGGCCGTGGCCATGCGCAAACACATGAAAGTAATGCGCCAGCAGTGGCGCGCCCAGGGCATTACCAAACCCCTGGAAATCCGCATGGGCCTGAACACCGGCTACTGCACGGTGGGCAATTTCGGCGCCGACACGCGCATGGACTACACCATCATCGGCCGTGACGTGAATCTCGCCAGCCGCCTGGAAAGCGCAGCAGAAGCCGGCGAGATCCTCATCTCCCACGAGACTTACTCGCTGGTCAAGGATCTGATCATGTGCCGCGACAAGGGCCAGATCAACGTCAAGGGGTTTACTCGCCCGGTACAGATCTACCAGGTGGTGGACTTCCGCCGCGACCTCGGTGCCACTTCCAGCTATGTCGAGCATGAGTTGCCCGGCTTCTCCATGTACCTGGACACCAACGGCATCCAGAACTTCGACAAGCAACGGGTGATCCAGGCGCTGCAGCAGGCGGCCGAGAAGTTGCGCGACAAGGTGATCATGTAATCCCGCCGGGTTTGCGTTACCGGGCAGGGTTGGCCCGGCGCCCCTACCCGGTTAGCCACCGCCTCTTAATCCTGGCTTATCGCCAACGTCCGGGCGGCGCACGGCTCGCCATCGAGCAGGGGCTGGCTGGCCAGGAATTCCAGCGCCGATACCCGCCAGGACTGGCCTGCCGCCAACTCGGCGCAACGCGTCCTGTCGAGTTCAAGTGCCGCCAGGCAAGCCGCCCGCAAATCCTCGCTCATCACCCCGTTGACGCCCGCCTCCAGCACATCCAGCGGGCCGGGGACCGGGAAGGCTGCCACCGGCGTGCCGCAGGCCAGCGCCTCGAGCATGACCAGGCCATAGGTATCGGTCCGCGAGGGAAATACCAGCACGCTGGCCTGACGATAGGCCTCGGCCAACTCTTCGCCGTGTTGATAGCCGAGAAATCTCACCGCCGGATAGCGCACCTGCAAGGCTTCACGCAGCGGACCGTCGCCGACCACCCGCTTCTCACCGGGCAGGTCGAGGTCGAGAAAGGCCTGCAGGTTCTTTTCCGCGGCGATGCGCCCGACACACAGGAACACCGGCTTGAGCGCCGCGAGCAGCGGCAACTGCGGCTGAAACAACCGGGTATCGACGCCCTTGCGCCACAGCATCAGACGCTGCAGGCCCCAGCCGGCAAACTCGGTACGCAGCCGTTCGGTGGTCACCAGCACCGCCTCGCTCGGGCGGTGAAAGGCACGCAGGTAGGCATAGCCCCAGCGCAGTGGCAACCACGGCCAACGGCCGTGGACGTACTCCGGGAAGCGCGTATGAATGGCACTGGAAAACGCCAGGCCGCGCTTGCACAACCAGCGTCTGGCGGCCCAACCAAGCGGACCTTCGGTGGCCAGATGGACGCAGTCGGGCTGAAACTCGCGGATCGCCGGACCGACCCGCCAGAGGTTCCATGTCAGCGGAATCTCCGGGTAGGTCGGGCACGGCCAGTGACGAAAATCTTGTGGCGCCAGCACTTTCACCTGATGGCCCAGGTCGCGCAATTCGCCGGCCAGTGCCAGCAAGCTGGTGACCACTCCATTGACCTGAGGCAGCCAGGCATCCGAGACGATCACTATCCTCATGCAACTGGCTCGACTGCAGCCACCGGTTCGCTCTGTGCCTGAGCCTGCTGTGCCTGGTCGTCGGCCAGCCGATACAGCTCGATGCGTCCATCCAGGTGTTCGATCAGGGCCGTACAGGACTCGACCCAGTCGCCGCAGTTCATGTATTCGACCTCACCCATCGGCCGGATCTCGGCGTGGTGAATATGCCCGCAGACCACACCATTGAAGCCACGCTTGCTGCATTCGTGCACGATCGCCTGCTCGAAGTCGCTGATGAAGTTCACCGCCCCCTTGACCTTGTGCTTGAGGTAGGCCGACAGCGACCAATACCCGTAGCCGTAACGACTGCGCCAATGATTGAGCCAGCGGTTGAGGGTCAGGGTGATCTCATAGGCCGAGTCGCCGAGAAAGGCCAGCCAGCGGTGGTATCGGGTGATCACATCGAACTGGTCACCATGGATCACCAGCAAACGGCGGCCATCGGCGGTGATGTGCTCGGCCTCGTCGACCAACTGGATATTGCCCAGCAGCAACGACGAATAACGGCGCAGGAACTCGTCGTGATTGCCGGTGACATAGATCACCTCGGTGCCGCGCTTGCTCATGGTCAGCAGGCGGCGGATCACGTTGCTGTGCGCCTGCGGCCAGTAGATCCCGCTGCGCAGCCGCCAGCCGTCGATGATGTCGCCCACCAGGTAAATCCGGTCGGTGTGATAGCGCTTGAGGAACGCGGCCAGATGCTCGGCCTGGCAATCCCGGGTGCCGAGGTGGACGTCGGAAATCCACAGGGTGCGGACTCGTTGCTTGCGACTCGGCTTGGCGAGCTGGGCGCTGGTCATGGGCGGCCTCCGGCTGGGTTTTGCCGAGCTTGCGCGCCAGCGGTGAAACATCTGTGACGAGGTCGTGACAGTTTAGTGACGGCGCTCAGCCAGGAGCCTCGGCAACAGCCTGCTAAACTGGCCACCTGTCACGAGGACCCTGCCATGCCGTCGCTGCTCTCTTTGCGTCACTACAGCCATGAACTGCTCAACCACAGCCATGCCCATGCCCAACTGGTCTTCGGCCTGAGCGGCCAGCTGGACTTCGAGGTGGCCGGGCTGGGCAGTCAGGTGGTCCGCCAGACCCTCGCCGTGGTGCCGGCTGCGGCGCAACACGCCTGTGGCAGCAGCCACGGCAGCCAGTGCCTGGTGCTCGACGTGCCCTCGGAGCACTGGTTGCAACAGCACCTGGGCATGCATACCGATGCCAGCCGCCGCCTGCTCGAGCGGCCTGGCGCCCTCAGTCTCAATCCGGCGCAAAGCCAGCTGGTCAGTTGGCTGGCGGCCAGCCCGCTCAATGACCCGGTGATTGCCCAGCAAGGCGCAGCCCTGTTGCTCGCCAGCCTGGCGAGCGAGCGCATCGACCGACCGGGCGTGCAAGGCTTGCCGCTGGCAGCCCTGGACGCGCATATCGATCGGCATGCCGCCTACCCGCTGCAGGTTGGAGACCTGGCGCGATTGGCCGGTTTGTCGGCGGCGCGTTTTCATGCGCGCTTTCTCGACGAGACCGGACAGACGCCCATGGCTTATGTGCGCAGCCGCCGCCTGCACCAAGGCCGACAGTTGTTGTGCACCAGCCAGCTGGCCGTCGGCGAGATCGCTGCCCGCGTCGGCTACAGCTCGCAAAGCGCCTTTAGCGCGGCGCTATTGCGCCAGTTCGGCTGCACCCCGCGCGCGTTGCGCCAGCGACACGAGTAACGCGACAAAGCCCGCGACTCCTGCGACAGACAAGCCACGATTCTCTCCCTAGACTTGTCGGCACTGGACAGGGAGGCGTTATGCAGCAGATCGAATGGGCAGACTTTCAACGGGTGGAATTGCGTGTGGGCACGGTGCTGTCAGCCGAGCCGAACGATAAGGCCCGCAAGCCGGCCTACATACTGCGGGTCGACCTCGGTGAACTCGGGGTGAAAACCTCCAGCGCGCAACTCACCGAACACTACCCATGCGCAGAACTGATTGGCCGCCAGGTGCTCTGCGTATGTAATTTCGCCCCTAAACGCATCGCCGGGATCCGCTCCGAGGTGCTGGTGACCGGCGTCTATGACGCAGACCACAAGGTGGTTCTGGCCAGCTTCGAAAAACCGCTACCCAATGGCTCGCGCCTGGCATGACCGAGCGCAAGGCTCTACTGGCGATTCACCTGGGCGCCCTGCTGTTCGGCCTGTCGGGGATCTTCGGCAAACTGGCCAACACCCTACCCATGGCCATCGTCGGCGGCCGGGCAATCTTCGCCGTCATCGCGCTGGCCCTGTTCGCCTGCCTCCTCAGCCAGGACAACAGCCAACGGCCCAGCGCACGGCAACTGGCAATGCTGGCCCTCGGTGGCTTGTTGCTCGGCAGCCACTGGCTGACCTTCTTCGAGGCGGTTAAGGTCGCCGGCGTGGCCATCGCCACCCTCGGTTTCGCCAGTTTCCCGGCGTTTACCGTACTGCTGGAAGGTCTGCTGTTTCGCGAACGCACGCGGCCCAGCGAATTCGCCATGGTCGCGGTGGTCTGTCTGGGATTGATCCTGGTCACGCCGGATTTCGACCTAGGCAACCAGGCTACCGTCGGGCTGCTCTGGGCGGTGCTGTCGGGCTTGCTGTTCGCCTTGCTGTCATTGCTTAACCGCGCCAGTACCCGCGGCCTGGACCCAGTGCAGGCCGCGCTGTGCCAGAACCTCACGGTACTGCTGTGCTTCCTGCCTTTCGCCTGGCCCTTGCTGCCCAGTCTGGCGCCGCTCGACTGGTTTTGGTTGGCCTTGCTCGGGGTGTTCTGTACCGGCTTGGCGCACAGCCTGTTCGTCGCCAGCCTGCGCGTGATCAAGGCGCGCAGCGCCGCGGTGATCTTCGCCCTGGAGCCGGTCTACGGCATCGCCTTCGCCTGGTGGCTGTTCAACGAGATACCGACCCTGCGCATGCTGCTCGGTGGCACGCTGATCATCCTGGCGATTTTCTTCTCGGCGCGCATGGCGCGCTGAGGAGCCGACCGGCCCAGCTGGCAAAGGAGGGAACCCTCGCCAGTCTGGCCGCAGCCGAGCCTGGCTTACGCCGGTTTAACCTTGGCGCGCATCTTGTCGGCCATGCGGGTCATTTCGTCATACAGCAGCTGCGGGTTCTTCTGCTTCAACTCCCAGGCCATGCGGCCCTGCTCATGGGGCAGGATCATGAACTCGCCCTTGGCCATCTCCTCATAGATGTAGTCGGCGATGTCCGCGGCGCTGATCGGCGAGCTTTCCAGCAGTTTGCCGACCTGATCCTTCATCGCTGGGGTCGGGCCACGGAAGGAGTCGAGCAGATTGGTCTGGAAGAACGACGGGCAGACCACATGCACCCCGACTTCCTGTTGTTTCAATTCGATCAGCAGGCTTTCCGATAGCGCCACGACGCCGGCCTTGGCCACGTTGTAGTTGCTCATTGCCGGGCCTTGCATCAGGGCCGCCATCGACGCGATGTTGACGATCTTGCCCTTGCTGCGCTCGAGCAAGGGCAGGAACGCCTTGCAGCCCTTGACCACCCCCATCAGGTTGATCGCGATCTGCCAATCCCAATCCTCCAGCGACAGCTCGTCGAAGAAGCCGCCCGCGGCCACACCGGCGTTATTGACGATCACATCGATACCAGCGAACTTTTCTTCGCAGGCCTGCGCCAGAGCGGTCAGCTGACTGTAGTCGCGCACATCGCAACGCTGGGTGAAACCATCGCCACCGGCTGCGCGGACCAATTGCAGGGTCTCGGCGAGACCTGTCTCGTTGACATCGGCGAGCGCCAGGCGCCAGCCCTCGCGCGCCCAGCGCAGGGCGATTTCACGGCCCAATCCCGAACCTGCGCCGGTAATCATCATACGATTTTGCATATGGAAGTCGCCTTGTTTTGTGCGATGAAAGAGAAGACAAGGCGCAGTGTAGCCAAGGAAATATTCAGCCCCACGCACCATCATGCAGCTGAATGTCCAAGGCAAACTGCTGCCACTGCCACCCGGCACTGGCAGTACCGGACAGCGGCTTCGCCGACTCTGCACTTTGGAAAATATCGAACGCCATCGCGAGGCCGTCTCTAGGTTTTCGCGGCAAGATGCAGTGGTTCCACTTGACCGCAGGCGATCCGGCGGCGATCCGTTCGGAGGTAGGGCGGCCTCGGAGCGAAGCGACAGCCCGCCAGAATTTATGTCGCGCTGATCGACCCCGGTGCACTGCCTGCGGCGAGTGACACCCTACGGATCGCAGGTTGCTTGAGGTAATTGGTCGGCGCGTAGGACTCAGCAGGCGTTCCAGTAGGCGAGATCTTTTCACAAGCTCTCAACGGTTATACCGCCAACGCCAGAGTAACAAGCCATAAATCAGCAGATTCAGCGACAGCACGAACGCTGCCAGCCACAGCTGAATAGCGGGTGTAAGCCCGGCTGGGTAGATGATCGGCAGCAGGTAGTGCTCGATAAAACCCGTGCGGTAACCCGCTTGTCCCGCGGCATGACGCAAATCGTTTTCCACAATCGTCAATGGGCACACCAGTTGCAATGCTTCGACCGTCACCGCCCAGATCACTGCGGGCAGATGCAGCCAAGCCAGCCAGTGCCAGCGCAACACCAGCAAACCTCCGAGTAGCGCGAAGGCGATGAACAGCAGATGCAGCAGCAACACGGCATCTGCAGCCAGACGCAGGAGCATGGATCCCCTACCTTGAACGCAATGAACCTATGTCACGATAACCCCGACGCAACCATCGAGCGACAGCCCGGGCTCATCACGATTAAAGCCGGTAGCTGAAACTGGCTAAGCGTCCGTTGGGCACTGAGGGCAAACGCAGGAATCGCCGCCTCATAGGTCAAGCTATGCCAAGAGAAAGGCGAGATGGGTTCAAACCGCGCAGCAATTAGCCAAACGCCGAAATGAGACAGCCGATAGATTACGCCGGTTCTGGACGCTCAAAAATGTCACACCTGCCAGCTTGGTACGGCTGGAGCTGAATTTTCATCGAGCCGCCAAAGGCGTTGGATAAGCAGATAAGGCGTAACAGACAACCCGAACGGGTTTAGAGATGGAGGCGACCCCACCAGCCACACCCCGGCACACAATGTCACCGCTGCGGCTGCTCCCTTCCAGGCCTGACCGGGTTCACGGTTGATCGTTGCGGGGGGACCGGCAGGGCCACCATAACGCTACTCGCCTTGCAGCGAGCGGGGCCATTGTACCGGCTTGTCTAGAAGTTACAACAGCTTCAAACACTTAGCCCTATTTTTGCAGTATTGCCCAGCCAAGGTTCAAGTCCAGAAACATCCAAGCAGCGGCGCCAGACCACTAGCGATTTCCGCATCAGCTGAATGCCATTGTTCAAAGTGCTCAGCAGGGCCTATCTGCAAGCCGTCATAGGCCTGAGTGCTTCGCACAGCCAACTAGCAGAGCACCTGAGCGCAGCCCAATGCACCCCGTAAAAACAATGCACAACAGTTAATTTTGGCGATGAGTTCAGTCTTGTAGTAATGCTTCGCGCAGGTGGGTCAAGGCCTCCATTCTCCGCTCGAAATACGTCGTTGCATGATAAAACGGCACATGCGCGGAGTTTCCGCCATGGTCGCCAGTCAGAAACAGCTACGGTGTTTGCAGAATCTGCCCGGAATCAATGTCGACGAGACAAAATCGCAGTACTCTGCGCAAGGCATTTTCAGCGTCACCCTCTCATCCCAAGGAGCAACAACAATGGCCATGACCAAAGACCAACTGATCAGCGATATCGCCGAAGCCATCGACACGCCGAAGGCCACCGTGCGCGCGGCGCTTGAGCATCTCAGCGAAATCGTTAGCGATGCCCTGGAAAACGGCAGCGAAATCACCCTGCCCGGCATCGGCAAGTTGAAAATCAGCGATCGCCCTGCCCGCACCGGACGCAACCCGCAAACCGGCAAGGCAATCGAAATCGCAGCGAAGAAAGTAGTCAAGTACGTCCCGGCCAAAGCCCTGACCGACGCGATCAACTAACCAACACCAGAAGCAAGCTTGAAATCGGCTTCCGCTGCGCAGCCAGACCAATAGCCGACAGCGGAAACCTTACCTGAGCGGACCCGCCAGGCTTTGCAGCCATGCACAGTTGGCTCCTACAGAATAATGCCATCACCGCGAGCGGTGATGGCATTCAATGGCGGACTGTTCGCTACGCTCCGAACGGATCGCCGCCCGGACCGCCCTACGCGCCGCCGCTACGCTACTTACTGCACCGCCGGCGCGCTTGGGGGGATAGCGGCTACCGAGTTGGGGTTGCCGCCCATTTGGCGGATGCGTCTGACTTGCTGAACCCGCTTGAGGTTTTCCCAGGCCATGTCGTAATGCGCAGGCGATTGTTCGATCGCACTGCGAAAGAACTGCTCGGCGTCATCCAGCTTGCCTTCCAGCAGGCAGACATAACCAACATCGTTACTGGCCTGGGCACGATTACTGATCTGCTCGAATGCGGATAGTGCTTCCTCGTACCGCCCCATCCGCGCCAGCAGCAACCCATAATTGCGCCATAGCGGCTTGTAGCTGGCGTCGTAGCTGATACCGCGCTGATAGGTTCGCTCGGCGTCTGGCCACTGACCGGCCATGTAGTAGGAATAGCCCAGACTGTTCTGCACCAGCACGGAACGCGGTTCGATCAGCATGGCCAGGCGGTAATAAGCTTCGGACAACGGGAAATCGTTGTTCAAGTCGGCGAGTACGCCAAGGGCGTTGTAGACCTTCAGCGGCGACTTGCTATCCACCTTGAGTGCAGCCACGTCGTGCGGGCTGCCCTTGTCGCTGCCCAAGCGCCGTTGGTCCAACTCCACCGCCTTGAACAGCAGATCCTGCGCACCCTTGTGATCTCGCTGGGCCAAACGCAGCATGCCCATCTCCGCCAGGGCGTCGAGGTTATCCGGTTGGTTCGTCAGTACCTCGCCGAAGGCCATCTCGGCGAGCTGAGTATTACCCCGCTCGCGGTGGATACGCCCGACCCCGACCAAGGCCTCGTAGCGTTTCGGCTCCAGCTCGATGGCGCGCAGATACTGATACAGCGACTGATCCAGGTCGCCGGCCTGGTAGGCCATCTCAGCCATCTGCATGGCCTGATCGGCCGAACTGGCCTGTTTGCGTACCTGATACAACAACGAATTGTCGCCACTATATACCGAGCGGGTATTTAGCTCTGGCTCCGGCCCCATGGTCTGACATCCTGACAACACGGCCGTCATGGCCAACAGCAGACTGATCCTTTTCATTTCATACCTTCCCGAAGACTTTGAGTACCCCAATAAGTGCGGGACCGATGGCCACCAGAAAAAAGCTCGGCCATAGACAGAAGATTAGTGGGAATACCAGCTTGGTGCCGATTTTCGCCGCCTGCTCCTCGGCGGCCTGGGTACGCCGGTCGCGGAACTCCTCGGCATAGATACGCAGGGTGTCAGCCACGCTGGTGCCGAAGCGAATGCTCTGCGCCAGCAAACTGACCAGGCCGCGAATGTCTTCCAGCCCGGTACGTGCGGCCAGGTGCTTGAGCGCCTCGGTGCTGGGGATGCCGGCACGGATCTCCGCGTTGACAAGGGCCAACTCCAGCGCCAACTCCGGCTGACTGACCGACATCTCGTCGGCCACCCGCTCAATCGCCTGGGGCAAAGCCAGCCCCGACTCGACGCATACCACCATCAGGTCCAGGGCATCGGGAAAGGCTACCAGCAGCCGCCGCATGCGCGCCTGCTTGCGCTTGTCGACATAGATGGCCGGCACCAGCCAACCGACAGCGGCAGCCGCAAGTACCAGCAGAATGCCCACAGCCAGCGACAACTTGGGGATCAGCGGCATTGCCAGCAGGCTAAGCCCCACCAGTACCAATGGTAAAAGCAGCCGCACCGCCCAGTAGATCTGCACCGCCGCTGGTGAACGATAACCGGCATGGGTCAGCAGGGTCCGGGTGACCGACTCCTGCCCCTCCTCGCCGCTATTGAAGCGCTGTCCCACCTGCTCCAGCATCAATTGCAGATTGCTCGGTGGCTCTCGGCCGACAGCAGTACCATCGTGCCCGCGCTTGATCAGAATTAGGCGCCGCTGCACCGGGTCACGCAAACCGAGTACCAGCACGGCCAGGGTGACCACGGCCAATACCGCACTCAGGCCAACTGCGCCGACGAACAGTAACCGCGCCAGCTCCTCGTTACCCACAACGCGATTGAGCAAACTCAGCAGATAGTCCATGACATATACCTCCTCTGCTTGTGCTTAAAACTGAATACGGATGATTTTACGAATCCAGAAAATTCCCAGCAGCATGGCGACGAAGGCCCCGATGACCATCTTCTGACCAATAGGCTCCTTGAGCAGCAGGGGCAAATAGGTTGGGCTTGAGAGCACTATGGCCGCAGCCAACACAAAGGGTACAGCGACCAATATCCAGCCGGACATGCGCCCCTCAGCCGACAAGGTCTTGACCTTGCGTTGAAAGCGAAAGCGGCCACGTATCAAGCTGCTCAAACGCTCCAACACCTCTGTCAGGTTGCCGCCGGTGTCGCGGTGGATCAGCACCGAGGTCACCAACATCATCACTGTCATGCTCGGCATGCGTTCCAGCAGGCCGAGCATGGCCCGGCGCACGTCATTGCCATAGTTGATATCGGCAAAGGTCAAGCCGAACTCGTGGGCCACCGCACCCTTGTGTTCCTCGGCCACCAGTTGCAGGGTCTCGTTGAACGGGTGGCCGGCGCGCAGTGCGCGGCACATCGCATCCAGGGCGTCCGGCAAGTCTTCCTCGAACTGGGCGAAGCGCTTGCTGCGATCACTAGCGACCTTGAGCACCGGCAACCAGCACACTGCCAAGGCTACTGGCAACGCCAGCCACCAGACCTGGGTGAATATCCACAGTGCTATACCGGTCACCACACCGAGAATCAGCCCCAACAACAGCACCCGATAAGCGCGGTAGTCATGTCCAGATTGCTCGATCATCTGCGACAAGGCCTCCATGCCCGGCAATTGCTCGAGCCGGGCCTCCAGCGGCGTCAGACGCTTGAGGTACTTCTGTCGTAGCACCGTCTGCATGTTCGGCAGATTGCTGGCACGCTCGAGTACATGCAAGCGACTACGAATGCGCTTGCGCACCTTGCCCGCCTCGCCAAACACCGGCACCACCAGTCCCTGACTGAGCAAAAATACCGCGGTGAAGACCATGCCGAGGAACGCCAGGATAAATTCACTGGGGATCTGGTTCATGATTGCCCCTCCATCCATTCCGGCCGGAACATCTCAAGTGGCAGCTCGATGCCGCGCTTACCCATAACGTCACGGAACGCCGGCACCATGCCGGTTGGCCGGTAGTCGCCAAGCACCTCGCCGTGCTCACCCATACCGCGGCGAACGAACGAGAAAATCTCAGTCATGGTAATGATTTCACCCTCCATGCCATTGATCTCCTGCACGCTGATCAGGCGCCGTTTGCCGTCTTCCTGACGCTCGAGCTGGATCACCACATCGATGGCCGAAGCGATCTGCTGGCGCATCGCCTTGATCGGAAAGGTCGCGCCGGTCATCGATACCATGTTTTCGATTCGGCCCAGGGCATCGCGCGCGGTATTAGCGTGAATGGTGGTCAGCGAGCCGTCGTGGCCGGTATTCATTGCCGTGAGCATGTCCAACGCCTCGGCGCCGCGCACCTCACCGATGACGATGCGATCCGGGCGCATGCGCAAGCTGTTACGCACCAGCTCACGCTGGCCCACCTCGCCACGCCCCTCGATGTTTGATGGCCGGGTTTCCAGGCGCACCACATGCGGTTGTTGCAGTTGCAGTTCGGCCGAGTCCTCAATAGTGACGATGCGCTCGTTATGTGGAATGAAGCTAGACAGCACATTGAGCATGGTGGTCTTGCCGCTGCCGGTACCACCGGAGATCAACACATTCAGGCGTCCACGCACGATTGCCTTGAGCATCAGGGCGATGGCCGGGGTCAGGGTGCCCATCTGCACCAGGCTTTCGGTATTGAGCAAGTCCACGGCGAAGCGGCGAATCGACACACTCGGTCCGTCGATGGCCAGCGGCGGAATGATCGCATTGACCCGCGAACCATCCTTGAGGCGTGCGTCGACCAGCGGCGAAGACTCATCGATGCGCCGTCCCAGGCTGGAAACGATACGGTCGATGATATTCATCAGGTGCTGATCGTCGCGAAAACGCACATCAGTTCGCTGCAGCTTGCCGAAGCGCTCGACATAGACCGAGTCATGTCCGTTAACCAGGATGTCGGACACACTGCTGTCGGCCAGCAACGGTTCCAACGGTCCCAGACCGAGTACCTCGTCGGTGATCTGCTTGATGATCAACTGGCGGCTGGTCGAGCTTACTGGTGCGTTATGGTCATCCAGCAGGCGCTGGCATATCTCGCGAATCTGTCGCACCGCATCGGCCTGCTCCAGCGAGTCGAGCAGCGACAGGTCCATGACCTTGAGCAACTGCTGGTAGATCTTCTCCCGCCACTCGGTCTCCACCGGGCTGAGATGGCTCTTGGTTTCGTAGAGCTCGGCTGGGGTGATGTGCTCCCAGGCCATCATTGCCTTGTCAGGCTCGCCCTGCGTTTTGCTCTCGACAGGTGGCATTGCCACGGCCTTGACCGGCTGCTGACGCAAGCGATTACGAAATTCACTGAGCATAAATTCACTCCCCGAATAAACGGCTGAAAGCGCGTTTGAACACGCCCTGTTCGACGCCAGCCTGCTTACCAAGCAACTCCTTGCTTAGCTCCTGCAGCGCCAGGGTGATCGGTGCGCGCGGCGCATGCAGATCGAGAGGTACGCCGGTGTTCTGGCTCTGACTGACTACAGCGAAATCGTTGGGTACCTTTTGCAACTCACTGCAGCGCAAGGCCGTGGCGATATCGCGCAAGGTGATGGGGTCAGACTTGTTGTAGCGGTTGACCACTACCTGCAGATTCTCACCGCGCACGCCCAGCTCATCACGCAGGATTCGCGCCAGACGACTGGCATCCTTGAGGTGGCTGAGGCTCTGCTGTACCACGATATACACGCGGTCAGCCTGCTCCAGGGTGATGCCGGTGAGGTGATCGATCTGCCGCGGCAGGTCTACCACCACCCAGTCGTAGCTGCTGCGCGCCAACTCCAGCAAGGCCTCAAGCTGTTCGATATGCACATCCTGCGGCAGGCACAACTCGTGCTCGCGCCCGCCCAGCACGTGCAAGGTCGGACTGAAGTGGCTGCAGAACCCGCGCAGCGCCACAGCGTCCATCTCGCCAATCTGTTGCAGCACCTCTACATGGCTGTGGTTGGGCTGCACGTCCAGATAATGAGCGACGCTGCCGAATTGCAGATCCAGATCCAGCAGCAGAACGCGGCTACCCTTGGCACTGAGTTGGTGGGCCAGGTTGCAGGCCAGCAGGGTCGCGCCGGAGCCACCCTTGGCATTCATCACCGCCACCAGCTTGCCGGTCTCACCGCTGCTGGAATGAGTCTCGGCGACCATACGCCCCAGCGCCGCCAAAAGCTCCTCGGCGGCCACCGGCTCCGGCAAGAAGTCGCGGGCGCCGGCCTGCATTGCCATCCTTATACCTTCGCGCTCCTCGAGCGGGCCACACACCAGCAACGGCGGGCGGTCCTGGATCGGGTGCTGCAACAGCGCGGCCAATTCCTCGCGCCATAAGTGGCTGACCCGTAGCAAGAGGAAATCCGGTTTGTGTTCCAACCCGTACAGCGGGTCGGTATGCCCGTTACTGACCAGGCGGGTATTGACCTGCATGCCAGGAATACGCCGACAGATACTATTGAGATGCTTCAAGGCATCTGCATCGCGGCTGCTAATCAGCAGGTCAAAGCCCTGCTTGCCAGGCGAGTTGGATGGCGCGGGGGCTTCTCTGAGCTTTAACATGGCGTGATCTCCGGTACTACACCCGCCTCGGCATGCCTGCCGAGACTTTCGCGGGGAATGGTCGACCTGAATGCCGGCAGGGTGAACACCCCGCCAAACCCAGGAATCAGTAACTCGAAGGGGAATCCTTCCACCCGCAGCTGCACATAGCGGATGGCTCGGAAGCCAGTGGCGCTGACGAGGTCGTCAGGATTGGCCACGGTAGCTCCGGCCTCGTTCAGGTAGACCAAGTTCAAGTCGGCGGTTTCCAGGCCACCGATCAGGTCGCTCGCACTATCATCATCCTCAGCGTCGAAGATCGCCCGGCGCAGTATTTTTTCCACTTCTACCGGATCGCTGGGATCGCACACCGCCGCCAGCCGCGCGCCACGCCGTACCACCTCGTCCAGAGTATTGACCGTGAAATACAAACGCCCCATCTCCACCACACCGAACAGCAGGGCGAACAACAGCAGACCGATAATGGCGAACTCCACCACATAAACCCCACGCATGCGCTGCCTGTTCATCACAACCCCCTCATCACGGTGGTGGCAACCAGCGGGATATTCAGAGGGATGGCGTCGCCGATCAGCGCCGGCAGGCCTGTGCCGATTACCGGGCGAAACGTGAAGTTAATGCTCACCTGCACATGCTCAGCACCCACTGGGGCAACTTGGACATTTGAGGTTTCCAGGCCAGTAACCACGGCACAACCCGGCACATCAACATTGCAGCCCGGATTGTTTGGCACCCCATAGACCGCGAGATTCTGCGCTTGCGTCTGTACATTGCTGGTCAAGACGACTTGGCCGAGAGTATTGTTCCAGGCCTTGCCAGCGACAAAGCGCCCTGCATCGCGGCTGGCCTGCAGCAGGCTGTTGTACTGGTAGAGCATGCGGCCTAACTCGGCAATGCCCAGTAGCAGCAGAAGCAGCAGCGGTAGGGCGATGGCGAACTCGACCATGGCGACGCCCTGCTGCGCCCGGCCCGACTTAAGTGAATGGCTACGCATGAAACACCTCCCAGTAGCTGGCCATACTGCTAGGCCAAATAGCTCGAATGTCATCCAGCTACACGGCTATGAATCGGGGCTCGGTGTCGAAACACCACTGAAGTAGCTCTTGTACAACTGGATGATATTTGGACCAGTGTCATCCGCTGGCGTCGGCCCGGCATAACCACTGCCTTCGCACTCCTGCATGAACTGACCGAAGACCTCCTTCGCGCCACTCTGCTCGACCTTCTGTAACAGGTAGAAGCAGCCGAATCCCAGCACTGGAACTGAGGTGGCCCCTCCCCCCGCCACTGCAGCGCAGTTGCCGATTACGATATTGAGGACTCGGCGCTCGGCGACTCCCGAGCAAGACCCGGGGCTTTCGGCGCAGCCCATATAGGCATTCTTCCAATCATTGACATCTGTCAATGGGTTACCGCCGGCCGACAGGTCACCGTTGGTAGAAACGACCTGGGCCCCATCCTGCTTTGCCACACCACCGTCCATTGCGACTAAAGGCTGGCTGTAATTGGTGTACCAGTCTGGAGGGCAGCTCGACGGATCGACGGGACCGTTGTACAGACCCAACCGCGTATTCAGGCCCTGGGCCACTGGCCCCCAGGTAATACCTGGCTCGGTATTCACCGATCCAGATTCATCGATGCACTGCTCGGTTCCGGCGCAAAACGCCTGGCGGATATCTGCACCGCCGCTGCTATCGCCCAACCGCAGCAACTGACAGTTGCCCGCGCTTGGACTGCCGGGCGTACCGCAGGTCAGCGTTTGCAGGTCGCCATACCTATACCCCCAGAAATTGCCATTCTCCGGGTCGTATTGCGCCGGGTCGCCGCAAACCACAATAGGATCTATCTTGCAAGTAGAAGCCGTTGGACTCGGCCCCGCAGTAGCGATGGCCGCCACCGCCTTGTCAGGCAACTCGGGATTGCCGCCAAGCCACTCCGGCAGCGACTGTGCGGCGCCCCAGAAGAACCCGGTCAGCGGGTAGTCCGGCACCTTCACCCGCACATAGCTTGCCTCTCCCGGGCCGGCGAAGGGGTAGGAGAAAGGTCCATACACGCTGCTCGACAGCTCCACCATGGCGAAGTCGCCGACCCCGCCCGCAGCCGTGATGGCCGTCGCCAGCTCACCGTTGCCCGTGTCGGGGTCAGCGTTAAGCGTCAGCGTGGCCAGCGCCGCATCCCGCGTTAGCGTGGAGGCACTGCCGCTGCCCGCCACCAGTTGCAAAGTCTTGGCACCGCTGAGGGCCGCGGCATCCACGGCATTCTGCAGGCGCGTCTTGTTCAGCAACATATGACTGCCGTCCAGCGCCAAGGCGCCCATTAACAGCATAGAAGCAAGGGCAATCACGACCAGCACCATCACCGCCCCGCGCTGGTGGGCTGGCGTCGCGGTGAACGGCCTTTGCATACGGGGTTTCATAGCCGTACCCCTCAATTACCGATGTTGATCTGGATCGGCTGGGCGACCTGGGCCGCACTGCCGGTAACGCCGCGGTAGCCGTCCATGACTTTTTCGGTCACCGGACCGTCGGTGCCGGTGGGTGATACTTCAGTACCCGGGTTGGCGGCCAACTGCTTGTCGGCGATCTGCTGATAGTGGGTCTCGTACACGCTGTAACCCAATGGCCCGACCCGAGCTTCGTCGTAAGTCATGCAACCGCTTGGCCCCAGCAACAGCAGCGTCAAAACGATCGTACGTTTCATGGTGGTTGCCTCCACTGGTTGATCCTGTGCGACTCGCTGCGGCGAGCCACCTTCTCATCGAACAACAGACCGCCCGGCCTACGCGACGCGGCTACAACATCTGCAACTAATTGAGATCATGCCCAAAACTACCCTCGCTAACCCCGAGGCTAACCGGCACATGGCGCCCCTCACCACGCCCCTTGGTCTTGCCGAGCAGGTAGAAATCCACATCGCTGGGCGCGACGATTTTCTCGGTAGGCAAACGCACGCTTCTGGCATCTATTGGCTTGGCCAAGTGCGGCGTCACCAGGATTACCAACTCAGTTTCGCCGTTGACGAACTCCTGGCTACGGAACAGATGGCCGAGCACCGGTATATCGCCCAACCCTGGGAAGCGGCTAACGAAGTCACGGGTGTTTTCGCTGATCAAGCCGGCGATGGCGATGGTCTGGCCATTGCCCAACTCGACGGTGGACTGGGCGCTGCGCTTGGTCAACGCCGGTACCAGCAAGGCGGCCCCAACTTGATCGCCGGTATTCACCACCAGGCTATTTGTTGCGACAAGCTCGCTGACCGATACATTCAGGTTGAGGTTGATCCGCCCCGAGTCGAGCACCACCGGGAGGAATTTCACCCCGACGCCAAACTCCTTGAATTCGATGGTGATGCCATCCTCGTCTCTGACCGGGATGGGAAATTCGCCGCCGGAAATAAATTCCGCCTGCTGCCCAGAAAGGGTGGTCAAGGTCGGTTCCGCCAATACCTTGGCCGAGCCGTTGTCCTTGGATGCATCCAGTGCCACGTTGAAGAGGAAGTTGTCCGAGATGAACCGGGCGAACATACCGGTGCCAGTGCCCAACAGGGCAGTATCAGCCAGAATCGCGCCACCCTGCGTCAGGCCATTATTAGCACCACCGCCGCTCCAGCGGCTGGAAGAGCCGAAGTCCAAAGCGTTGAAGCGCACATTGAGACTCTTGACTAGGCTGCGCTGCATCTCCGCCACCTTGACCTCGAGCATCACCTGCTGACTACCGCCAACGGTGAGCAGGTTGATCACCTCCAACGATTGGGTCGGCGCTGCTACTGCGGCCTCGCCCTCACCCTGGACAATGCTGGCGGTTTGCGCGGTATAGGTCTTGGCTAGCTTGACCGCACTATCCATCGCCGCCGCACTGCTCACCTGGCCACGCAGCACCAGGGCACCCTGGGCGCTATAGACCGAGATCTGTTCATTGGGTAACAGCTCATGCAGCTTGCTCTTCAGCCCGCCGAGGTCATGCACAACCTCGATGTCGAGGCTGTCGATCAGCCGGTTGCGGCTGTCCCACAACAATACATTGGTGCTGCCCAGGGCACGCCCGAGCAGGTACAACTGGGTCGAGCTGGTGACCAAGATATCGGCGATTTCCGGGTTACCCACCGAGACCTTCTTCACCGGAGCGCGGGTGGTCAATACCCGCGACTTGTAGATCGGCACCTGAATGTTGCTGACGTTGGCCGCCGGCATAGCACTGACCGCCGGTTCGGCTGCCTGCAGCATGGTGCTCGATAGCAGCCCTGCCCCACCGCCAGTGAAGAAGAGAACGTACAACGTGAATGCCCCGATTCTCCGGATGATATCCATGCCCTACTCCTTGCGTGGTTTTGCGCTTTACCTGCTTATCAGGAGCACCGGACTTGCCGATGCGATTACCTTTGCCTCTGTCTCATCCCTGGGAATGGGGAATCCGACTCTTCACTGCCACCTGCCGTTGCCTCTGCTCTGCATCGTTGTGCAACGCATCGCTTCGCTCGGCCTCATCCCTGCTTAGAGCTGAACCTTTGTCGCCTGCACATCGATACCGCGAATAATGGTGACGCCAGCACTGCTGCCACTGCTGCTGCGGCGGACCACTCGCTTGGGTGCTTGAAGTACTGGCGCTGGCGCTGCCATGGCCACCGCTTCCTCTACCGGCGGCAGTGGTTTCTTCTGGTTATCCAGTGGGTTGCGCAAGGCCAGTTGCAGCTTGCCTTCGGTTTGCGCCTTGACCAGGATCTCGGTCTCTTCCGGGGTCATCTCCAGGGTCACCGCGCGCACCACCACCGGCTGGGTCTTGTCAGTACTGGCTGTCTGGTCTACGGCCAGTACACGCAGATCCTCAAGGATGGTTTCTGCCTCGGCGTTGTTGTTATTGCCGACCTTCTTGGTGGCCAGTACATCGACCCGGTTGCCCGGCAGCAAGAAGCCGCCAACACCGACCACATCGTCAACCCGCACCGAGATGGCGCGTTTGTCCTTATCGATCAGCGAGGCCAGGGTGCTGCCGCCGAGGTGCTCGGCCAGGCGCGCGCCACGCACGATGTCGCCGCGCAGCATGGCGAAGGTGGCAATCTGACCGACCACCTTGTCGGTAGCATCGAAGGCATCGTCCGGCACCGTAGCTTGGGGCATGCGCACCAGAGTAACGTGCTGGGCTTCCACCATCTGACCAAAGGGAATCTCCAACGTGGCCACCACCACATTTTTCATGTTGTCGTCAGGCGCTGCGTTGAGCCGTGCACTCAGCCAGTTGTTGGCCATAAAGGCCGCGCCCAGGCCGAGGATGAGTGAAAGAGCGATCAATACAAGCGTGCGTGAGTTCATGACGGTGTCTCCTTGATTCGACTGGCGTCGTACTATTTGCTACTGGCGTCGAGGCTGACGAAGTAGTTGCGCCAGGCCCAGGTCAGCGTCTTGGGTGTTAGAGCCTGCGCGTCATCCACGCCCTGATAGCGCTGGCGGTCCAGCGCCATGCCCAGCAGGTCGCGTGGATGGCACGGCAGTAGCGGCCGAGCCTCTAAGCGATGCAGTTGCTCGATGGCAAAGGCCACCAGCTCGGGGTCGTAGGGGATGCCCAGCTTTGCGCACTCCTGCTGCCAGATGCGTTGGTACTCATCTGCTTGCAGGTGGTCGAAATGCAGCTTGTAGCCAATACGCCGGAGGAAGGCCTCGTCGGCCAGTTCCAGCGGATTGAGGTTAGTGGAGAACACCAGCACCAGGTCGAAGGGGATCTCGCAGTGGCGGCCACCGCCCAGGTTGAGGTAGTCCTTCTTCTCCTCCATCGGCACGATCCAGCGGTTGAACAGGTCAACCGGCGCCACCCGTTGGCGACCGAGGTCGTCGATGATGAAAATGCCGTTGCTCGCTTTGAGCTGCAGCGGCGCCTGGTACAGGCGGGTGTAAGGGTCGAAGCGGATATCCAGCATATCCAGGGTCAGTTCACCGCCGGTGATGATGATCGGCCGCTGGCACTGCAGCAGACGGCGATCGATGCCCTGGTCAATACGCAAGCTGCGCTGCTTGACCTCGACCGGCAGTGGCTTGTGCACTTGAGGGTCGAAGATCTCAACCACCGCCTCGCCGATAGCGATGGCGCGGGGTATCCAGATAGCCTGTTGAAAAAGACGAATCAGCCGTTGGCTGATATACGTCTTGCCGGTACCGGCCGGCCCGTAAATCATGATCGCCCGCCCCGAGTTCATCGCCGGGCCAAGCTGATCAAGCAATTCGTCCTGCAGCACCACGCCGGCGAAAGCCTCGCGCATGGCCTGGGCGTCGATCCGGCTGCTGTGCACCGTTTGTGCCGCCAGCAGTTGCCGATAACGCTCCACTGGGTATGGCGCTGGGCCAATATAGCCGCTACGCACCAAGGCATCCTTGGCCGCGCTTCTGCCGCGTTCGGTCAGGCCATAACGCAGGCCCGGCCCTCCTGCCTGGCCAAGCACCTCGATGCGGCCATCCTTGCGCTGGTAGCCGAGCACTTCCTCCAATACCGAACCGGTCAGCGCCAGGCGCTCCACGAGTTGCGCCATATCCAGCACCCCGGCGTCGTGCAGATGCTTGCAGATCAGATCGCCAATAAAATTGTCCGCCAGACCAGTTTCCGCCACGCTGCGTGGCTGCGGCGCCAGGCGTTGCATCGGATCGAGACCTTGCTGGTCACTGTCTATAGGGCTTAGCGCATGCATGGCTAGACTCCCGCACTGGTGAACATGAAATAACCGCTGGCCAGGGTGCCCAGCAAGATCGCTATCGAATAGGGGAAGGGCTTGCCGGCTACCTCATCAGCCGCTGGTGCCAGGTAGGCCCGCGCCCGCAGCATCAGCCAGTAACGCCCTAGGGTTTGCTGTGCCTGACCGCGTATCAGCACCAGCAGCAAGCCGCACAGGCCACCGGCAATCAGGCTGAAAAAAGCTGTCCATAAGGCGTAATGCGGGGGCAGGAAACTGCCAACCATGGCCATCAGCTTGACGTCGCCAGCGGCCATACCGCCCAAGGCATATAGGGGCAGGAATACCCCGAAGCCGATCAACATGCCCAATACTCCATCGCCCAAACCACTGAACCCGACCGCATAAGCCTGGCCGGCTAGCCCCAGAGCGAGGCCGAGCACAATCAGGAAGTTGGGGATGCGGTGGCTGCGTAGGTCGCTCGCCACCGCAACACCCAGCAGCCCTAGTAGCAAAATGACGGGGATCACCTGCTCCATGGACATCGCTGCATACCTCTAGATAGCATTAAAAAATGCCCTAACGTGAATTAACAGCACCCGTCAGGTCATTGATGTTGGTTTCGACTGCAGTACCCAACGCTTGAAAAGCTCCTACTACGAAAAGAGTGATCAGCCCCCCCGCCACCGCATATTCCACGATGGTCAGGCCGTCCTCGTCCTTAACGAACTTCATCACCGAAGACTTGATTGCTTGAAAAGTCATGTTGTTCACCTCACTCGAGTGATCATTCAGAGAAGGCGTCGCCGTGTACTCCCTGACATGTACTCCTTGTGAATGCTCCGCCTGCTTCAACCCTAGTTACCCGCCAATGGATCGGTTAGGAGGTTTTTGCACATCACTGGTAATTTTTTGCAGGCGTTCACTCCGGCGCTAATCTCGCGCCCTGCACTTGACGATAATGTACGGGCGAGGTCGAAGCCGGCCGACAGAGCGATGCGAGACGTAGCAAGTCCACCCAGGTATGGCCCCAGGATCAGTCGTTGCAAATTGATCGTTCGTGCGCGCGGTAGATATGCGGGCAGCAGAGGGCTAACGGTCAAGAAATGCCAACCCTAGAACTCTGAAGGGGCAGAGGGACGCTTAGTCCTCGCTGGCTCCCACTAAAACTTGCGCACCATCACTTTGCTGTGGAGTCACGGCTGGACTGCCGGCTCACCATTGGGTTCATGTTTTAGTTACGCGGCGCACTGCCGCTCGTCTGGATGTACTGATCCAGCCGTCGTCGCGGACGAGGTGTTCACCTACCGTAACAAGCAAAAGTACTGCTCGTATGCATCATGCAACCGCCCATGAATTTAGCTGAAGACTCACAGCTATTAATGATTTATCGAATAAAAACGAACACTTAGGACACACTCTGCCGCCTCACTAGCGTTACCGAACAGGTGTATTTAAAACACTTCGCTCTAACACTTATGAAGATTCGATCTTTGCATGGAGGCCTGTCTAACACTTAAGTGTTAACTGGACGATGCACTTGATGCTGCATGTAACACATAAGGAATTTTTGCCAACGAACTGCTACATGGCGCATATGAATACACATGCTCTCACCGCCCCACGGCTGCTGTGGTTCGATCTGACGCACGATGAATCGGCTCCCGACTGCATGGCTGCTTTCGCCAGCATGTGCCAAATCAGTTTGGCGCGGGACCTGAGTGTTGCAGGGATAAACACACAGCAACGCCCGGACATGATCTGCATGCATTACGATCGACCGGACACCATGAGTCTCAACCTGCTGATCGAGGTCAAGCGGGCAGTGCCCTCTATCCCGATCACCATGCTGACCATGCACCATTCCGAGGAGCTAGCGGTCTGGGCTTTTCGATCTGGAGTCTGGGATTATCTGGCACTACCGCTGGTGCAAGCAGAGCGCAATCGCTACCTCAGTGCGTTGCGAGAGCTTTGCAGCCTAAGGCGCAACGCTGAAATGCCGATACAGAAAAAACTGCTGACGCGCAGCAATGACTTGCCAGAAAGCGTGCGGCTCACCGCCGATCATCAGAAGCAACGCCCCCTGCAAGATGCCATCCAATACATCGAGCTGCACTTCAAGGAACACATTGAACAAAAGGAACTGGCCAAGCGTTGCGGCATGACGCCTTTTCGCTTTAGCCGACTGTTCAAACAGACCTATGGGGTTGGCTTTCTCGAATTCATCCAGAGCAAGCGCATGGAAAAGGCCGAGGAGCTACTGAACAACAGCGAGATGCCGATCACCAGCATCGCCTACGCCGTGGGGTTTCAGGATCCTTCCTATTTCGCACGGACCTTCAAGCAGCATTTCGGCTGCTGCCCCAGTGACTTCCGGAGTATCGAGCCAAGCCCTGAGCCGGCTAACGTGCCCTTGCGATTACCGAGCAGCTCTCGCACTGAAGAAATGTGTTGAACTGCTGAAGCGCCTGCCCCGCTCGGTCAGCCCGCGAATGTCACTGAGCTACAAGAGCTACGCAAGCCTTGCATAGGATCAAAGCCTGCGGCGTACGGCTTCACGAGTACGCCCTACGCGACGGTCATGGCGGTGCCGCGGCGAGCTGAATCAGCGCAGGGCCGTCCGCCGCGGCAGTCGCTCAGGAGTTAGGCGAACAATCCGCCCGTGTGTCACTTGGCCTTCACACTGCCACGCCGTAATCCACCATCAGCGCGACAAACTCCGCTTCATCAATCACCCGCACGCCCAGCTCGCTGGCCTTGGCCAGCTTCGAACCGGCGCCCGGCCCGGCGACTACGCAGCTAGTCTTAGCCGATACCGAACCGGCCACCTTGGCGCCCAGGCTTTCCAGTTTGTCCTTGGCCAGGTCACGGCTCATGACTTCCAGGCTGCCGGTCAGCACCCAGGTCTGGCCAGCCAGGGGCAAGCCCTCGATGGCTTTCTTCTCGCTCTGCCAATGCATGCCGAACTCGCGCAACTGGGCCTCAATGGCCCGTGCGTGTTCGACATTGGCTGGCTTGGCGAAAAACTCGCGCAACGCCTGCTTGCCCTTCTCGTTGAGACCCTTCATCACGCTCAGTTCCAGCCAGTCCTGGCTGAGCTCGATCACCCGATCGAGGCTGCCGGCCTTGTCCGCCAGGTTCTTCGCACCGGTGACGGCGATGCCAGCGATATTCAATTTATCGAGCAAGCCCGCCAGCGTCGCGCAGCCGGCGAACTCCGGGTGTACCTCGCCCTCCTCCTGCAACTCGAAGCCGCGCTCGAGCAACTGGGCGATCACCTTGCGGTTGTGCGCGTCGCGGAAAAAGCTGTGGATTTCATAGGCGACCTCCAGGCCGACATCGGGCAGGTAGGTCAGCACTTCCGGCAGCGCCTGTTCAATGCGCCGCAGCGAAGCCAGCGCGCGGGCCAGCACCTTGGCGGTTTCCTCGCCTACATCGGGGATGCCCAGGGCATAGATGAAGCGCGCCAAGCTCGGCTTGCGGCTGGCGGCGATGGCTGCCAGCAGGTTGTTGCTCGAGAGCTCGGCAAACCCCTCCAGGCCGACGATCTGCTCGAACTTCAGGGTGTAGAGATCGGCCGGCGAACTCACCAGGCCTTCGTCGACCAGTTGCTCGACGCTCTTCTCGCCCAGGCCTTCGATGTCCATGGCGCGACGCGAGACGAAATGGATGATTGCCTGCTTGAGCTGGGCGGCACAGGCCAGGCGGCCGACGCAGCGGTAGATCGAGCCTGCGCTGAACGACTCCTTGCCCTTGCTGCGCTTGACCAGCTGGGTGCGCTCGACGTGAGAACCACATACCGGGCAGCACTCGGGGATCTGCACCGCTCGCGCATCGGCCGGGCGCCGCTCGGTCACCACCTGCACGACCTGTGGAATCACGTCGCCGGCGCGGCGAATGATCACCGTATCGCCGATCATCAGCCCCAGTCGTGCCACTTCGTCCATGTTGTGCAGGGTCGCATTGGAGACCGTGACGCCGGCCACCTTGACCGGCTTCAAGCGCGCCACCGGGGTGACAGCGCCGGTACGGCCGACCTGGAATTCGACATCCAGCAGCTCGGTCAGCTCCTCCAGGGCCGGGAACTTGTGGGCGATGGCCCAACGTGGCTCTCGCGCACGAAAACCGAGTTCGCGCTGATAGGCCAGGCTGTTGACCTTGAACACCACGCCGTCGATTTCATAAGGCAGGGCGTCACGCTTCTCGCCGATGGCGCGGTAATAGGCCAGGCACTCCTGCACCCCCTTTGCCAGCTTCAGCTCGTGGCTGATCGGCAGGCCCCAGCCCTTGAGCGCTTCGAGGATGCCGATGTGGGTGTCCGGCAACTCGCCCTGGACCTGACCAATGCCGTAGCTGCACAACTGCAATGGACGGCTGGCAGTGATCTTCGGGTCGAGTTGGCGCAGGCTGCCCGCCGCGGCGTTGCGCGGGTTGGCGAAAGGCTTGCCGCCGTTTTCCAGTTGCCTGGCATTCAACGCCTCGAAGCCGGCCCGGGAGATGAACACTTCGCCGCGCACTTCCAGCACCGGCGGCCAGCCGCTGCCCTGCAGCTTGAGCGGAATATTGCGGATGGTGCGCACATTGACGCTGATGTCCTCGCCGGTACTGCCGTCGCCACGGGTGGCGCCGCGTACCAGCAGGCCATCGCGATACAGCAGGCTGACCGCCAGGCCATCGAGCTTGGGCTCGCAACTGTATTCCACCTCGGCGCCACCACCGAACAGGTCGCCGGACGGCAGGTCCAGGCCCTCACGCACGCGGCGGTCGAAGTCCAGCAGGTCGGCCTCCTCGAAGGCGTTGCCGAGGCTGAGCATGGGCACTTCATGCTTGACCTCGCCGAAGGCGCTCAAGGCGCTACCGCCGACGCGCTGGGTCGGCGAGTCCGCTGTTACCAGCTGCGGATGCTCGGCCTCCAGCGCTTTGAGCTCATTGAACAGGCGGTCGTACTCGGCGTCTGGCACGCTCGGTTCGTCGAGTACGTAATAGCGATAGTTGTGTGCATCGAGCTGGCTACGCAGCTGGGCAATGCGCTCGGCGGCGGTTTGGGTGACGGACATAATTCACAAGCCGTAGCTGCAGGCGTGAAGCTGGAAGCGGTTGCCGGGTGTTCCCGGCCCTGGCATCCAGTTCAGCCTTTGGTTGATATTCAGGCGCAAGATTCTAGCCGTTTGCCGGCGGACTTGCCTTGGCTATGTGGCCGCGCAGCTTCTGCCGCTGAACGTGGCTGCTCAGCGCGCGCCAAATGGCCAAAAGCATCGCGCCGGGGCGGCCCTCCTACAAAGGACAGCAGATACCCGCAAAACCTGAGGAGGGCCGCGCCCGTTCCCGACGGGCTAGCGGCATTTCCCACATTCATGCGGGGCACGCGACCTCGCGGCGATAGCGGAGGTCAGAAACAACAAAGCCTCAAACCAAGCGCGCGGCTTGTAGTTCGAGGCTTATCGTTTGCAGCGGGTTCAGCGCTTGCTGGTCAACTGCTTGCGCTCATATTCGACGATACGCTGGCGGTAATGCTCGATGGTTTGCGCGGTCATCACGCTGCGCTGGTCGTCCTTGAGGTCGCCGTTGAGTTCGTGAGCCAGTTTGCGCGCGGCAGCGACCATCACATCGAACGCCTGCTTGGGATGGCGCGGCCCCGGCAGACCGAGGAAAAAACTCACTGCGCGGGTGTTGAAGCCTTCTATATCGTCGAGGTCGAAAGTGCCCGGTTTGAGCGCGTTGGCCATGGAGAACAGCACTTCGCCGTTACCGGCCATGCTTTCGTGACGATGGAAAATATCCATCTCGCCAAAACGCAGGCCACTTTCCAGAATATTCTGCAGTAACGCCGGGCCCTTGAAGCCGTAGTCGTCGCGGGCAACCACATTGATCACCAGCACTTCTTCGACCGGCGGCAGCTCTTTGCCAGCTTTGTGCGCCTTGTCCTTGCGCGACTCGCTCGTGCCCTCATCCACCGGATTGAGCAGCGTCGGCACTGGCTCGTCCAGCCCCAGATTGAGGTCACCCTGATGTGGCTCACCACCGCGGCGACGGTTCAGCTCGCGGGCGCTCATCGAGGGCAGGTCGTGTTCGTCCAGCAACGGCTCCTGGTCGCGGTCGATGACCCGTGGCGGGCTGAGCAAACCCGGGTCGCCATCGGTTTCCGGCAGATCGGCAAAACTGCGGTCGAGTTTGAATTTCAATTTACCCTTGCCACCGCGCATGCGCCGCCAACCATCGAACAAGATGCCGGCTATCACAATAATGCCGATGACTATCAGCCATTCGCGCAGACCGAATTCCATGAAATACCTTGACCCTTGACTGAAAATTTAATGAAAAAAGGCATCCTGCCCCTGCTATGTCAGCTGTAAACCGTGGCGCCAACTCCATGTTCTGACGGGCGTTTCCCACGTGTAACAAAAGTGGACGATAAGCTAGCACGACGAAAGGTAACTTTACACAGCCAACCGGCCGTTAAAACACTCTGTTTCCAATTAGCGGCTAGCGGCCATAGCGGTGGCTGCTGGGAGATCACGTCCCCCGCAGACTGCGATGGACGGCGCTGCGTTTCAGCCGCGAACGCTTCGAGCCCCAGCAAAAGCTTCAGAACAAAAGCCGCTCCTGCGGGGGTGGAACACGCCGGGCCAAAGGATCACGCTTCCACCATGGCCAGCGCCTCTTCCACATCCACCGCCACCAAACGCGAACAGCCCGGCTCATGCATGGTCACGCCCATCAGCTGATCGGCCATTTCCATGGCGATCTTGTTGTGGGTGATATAGATGAACTGCACCGTCTGTGACATTTCCTTGACCAACCGGGCATAACGCCCGACGTTGGCGTCGTCCAGCGGCGCGTCGACTTCGTCGAGCATGCAGAACGGCGCCGGATTGAGCTGGAAGATGGCGAAGACCAGGGCCAGCGCGGTCAATGCCTTCTCGCCGCCCGAGAGCAGGTGGATGGTGCTGTTCTTCTTGCCCGGCGGGCGCGCCATGATGGTCACCCCTGTATCGAGTAGATCTTCGCCGGTGAGTTCCAAATAAGCGTTGCCGCCGCCGAAAACCTTGGGGAACAGGGCCTGCAAACCGCCGTTGATCTGATCGAAGGTCTCCTTGAAGCGATTGCGAGTCTCCTTGTCGATCTTGCGGATGACATTTTCCAGAGTATCCAGCGCCTCGACCAGGTCGGCGTCCTGTGCGTCCAGGTAGCGTTTGCGCTCGGATTGCTGCTGGTATTCGTCGATGGCCGCCAGGTTGATCGGGCCGAGGCGCTGAATCCGCGCGGCCAGGCGTTCCAGTTGCTCTTCCCAGGCATTCTCGCCGGCCTCGCCGGGCAAGCTCGCGAGTACGCCGTGCAGGTCGTAATTGTCTTCCAGCAACTGATCCTGCAAGGCCTTGCGCCTTACGCTCAGCGCCTGCCACTCCATGCGTTGCTGCTCCAACTGGCCGCGTAACAGCTGGGATTGCTGTTCGGCCTGGGTGCGGCGCTTTTCGGCATCGCGCAACTGGCTGTCGGCGTCCTCCAACGCCAAGCGGGCCAGCTTGAGTTCGTCTTCCACGGCCATGCGCTTGTCGAGCAACTCTTCGAGCTTCAGGCGCAGCTCTTCCAGCGGTGCCTCGCCCTCTTCCAGGTTGAGACTGAGCTGTTCGCGCTTCTCGTGCAGACGCTCGGCCTGCGATTCGAGACGTTCCAGGGCCTGGCGGGTGGAGTCATACTGAGCCTTGAGCGAGCCCAGGCGTACGGCCAACTGATGGGCGTGGTCCTTGTGCGCTCTAGCCTCCTGGCGCACCCGGTCGAGCTGCTCGCGCAGGGCATCGCGGCTGGCCAGCAGACTTTCGCGCTGTTCGTTGTCGGTGGCCATGGTGTCGAGGGCATCTTGCAGTTGCAGACGAGATTCGCCCAACTGCTCCTGCTCGATTTCACGCTGTTCGGCCAGTTCGAGCAGCTCGCTGTCGAGGCGGCGACGGCGCAGGGTCAATTGCTCGACCTTGGCCTGCCCGGCGGACAGCTGCGCCTTCAGCTCGCCGAGACCGCGGGCCTGATCCTGCAATTGACGGCGCTGCTGCTCGCGTAGCTCCTCCTGCTGGCCCTGGCTCTCGCGCAGGCTCAGCAAGCGCTCATCGAGCAGCGCCAGCGCCGCTTCGCGCTCTTCGCGCTCCAGGCCCAGACGCTCGAGTTCCTGGCCACGCGCCAGCACGCCGCTTTCCGCTTCGCTGGCGCGGCGTACCCGCAGGAAATGTCGTCCGACCCAGTAACCGTCGCGACTGATCAGGCTTTCGCCTTCGCCCAGGCTGGCGCGAGCGGCCAGCGCCTCATCGAGGGTTTGCACCGGCTTGACCTTGGCCAGCCAGGGCGCCAGATCGACGCTGGCTTCGACCTTGTCGAGCAGACTGCCGGCGACCCGCACGCCGCCGCGATCCGGGCTGGCCAGGCGCAGGTCGCCCTGGGCCAGGCCGCAGAAATCCAGGCCATTGAAATCGTCCAGCAGCACCGCCTGCAGGTCGGCGCCGAGCACGGTTTCCACCGCCAGTTCCCAACCGGCCTCGACGCGCAGCCCTTCGGCCAGGCGCGGACGTTCGCTGAGTTGCTGATCACGCAACCAGTCAGCCGCGCCCTTGCCCGGGTCGAGTGCCGCTTGCTGCAAGGCTTCCAGTGACGCCAGCCGGCCAGTCAGGCGTTGCAGTTCGCCTTGCGCCTGCTGCTGGGCCTGGCCGGCTTGCTGCAGGTCGCTGCGCAGTTGTTGCAGGCGTTCGGCTTGCTGTTCTTCGGCAAGCTGCAGGTCTTCCAGGCTCAGTTCACTGACGGCGATCTGCTCGCCCAGCTCGACAATGGCCGCGTCTTCCGGGTCGGCGGCCAATTGCTGCAACTCATCCGCGAGGCGGCGTTGACGCTCGGCCAGGCGCTCCAGACTGAGCTCCAGCTGCTGGATCCGCGACTGTTCCACCTCGGCCTGGCGCCGCGGTTCGGCACTGCGCTGGTTGAAGCCGTCCCACTGTTCCTGCCAGCCGTGCATGGCGCTCTCGGACTCTTCCAACACGACCGCGGCCTCTTCGGCAGCGGCGGCGGTCAGCTCCTGCTCGGGTTCGAGCATGGCCAGTTCTTCGCCGAGGGTGGCCAGCAGGGTGCGGTCGTGGCCCAGGTGCGATTCGGTTTCCAGGCGCGCACGTTCGGCCTCGCGCAGGTCATCCTGCAATTGGCGTAAACGCTGCTGGCCGTGCTGGATGCTCTGCTCGACCCGGGCGATATCGCCACCGACCGAATAGAAACGCCCCTGCACCAGGTTGAAACGCTCGCTCAGCTCATGATGGCCATCGCGCAGGCGCTCGATACTGGCGTCGGCGTTGCGCTGCTCAGCGACCAGGGCCTCGAAGCCGACTTCCTGATTGCCGATCACCGCCTCGCGCTGACCGACCTGTTCATTCAACGCCTGCCAGCGCAAGGCCGTCAGTTGAGCCTTGAGTTGGCGTTCTTCGGCCTTGTATTCCTGATACTTCTCCGCCGCCTGGGCCTGGCGGTGCAGGCGCTCGAGCTGGCGCTCCAACTCTTCACGCAGGTCACTCAGGCGTGCCAGGTTCTCGTGGGTGCGGCGGATACGGTTCTCGGTCTCGCGGCGGCGCTCCTTGTACTTGGAGATGCCGGCGGCTTCCTCGATGAAGTTGCGCAGATCCTCGGGCTTGGCCTCGATCAGCTTGGAGATCATGCCCTGTTCGATGATCGAGTAGCTGCGTGGGCCCAGGCCGGTGCCGAGGAAGATGTCGGTGATGTCGCGACGGCGGCACTTGGTGCCGTTGAGAAAATAGGTGTTCTGGCTGTCGCGGGTCACCCGGCGGCGGATGGAAATCTCGTTATAGCTGGCGTACTCGCCGGTCAGGGTGCCGTCGGAGTTATCGAAGATCAGTTCGATGGAGGCCTGGCTCACCGGCTTGCGCGTGTTGGAACCGTTGAAGATGACGTCGGTCATCGACTCGCCGCGAAGGTTCTTCGCCGAACTCTCGCCCATTACCCAGCGTACGGCGTCGATGATGTTGGATTTGCCGCAGCCGTTAGGCCCGACTACCGCCGCCATGTTGCTCGGAAAGTTCACCGTGGTGGGGTCGACGAAGGACTTGAAGCCGGCCAGTTTGATACATTTCAGACGCATATCAGCGCTCGGCCAGGGTCGCCAGGACCAGTTTGCAATTGTGCTCGCCATAGGCCAGCAACACTTCACGGGCGCGCGAGTGATCGCGGGCGATGATCGCCTGGAGCAACTCGCCGAAGGTGTTGAGGAATTGGCCCATTTCGCTTTTGCGTCGTTCCAGCGCCAGATAATAGGTACGGCTCATCGCCGGCAACAGGTTCTCCACAGTTTCCTGCAGATAGGGGTTGTCGGCGAACGGATAGGCCGCGCGCATGATGTTGAAACTGTCCTCGACGAAAACGCTGATATCGTCGCGCTGCAGACTGCCGAGCAAACGCTGCTGGATGAGCCGAAACGGTGCCAGATCGGCCTCGACCCGCCAGCCATCGGCCACCGCCCGAGCCAGCAGGATATACAGCTCGATGACCAGGGCGTAGAGGCTCTTGACGTTGTGTGCGGTCAGCTCGCTGACCTGGGCGCCGCGGCGCGGCGGGATCACGATCAGATGACGACGTTCGAGAATCAGCAGCGCCTCGCGCACCGAACCGCGGCTGACGCTGAGCGCCTGGGTGACTTTCTGCTCTTGAATGCGCTCACCCGCCTTCAATTCACCACGAATGATGCGTTGCGCGAGGTGATGAGCGATCTGTTCTGCGAGGCTTTCCGGCGCCGTCAACGTCATGATTATCCTTCGGCTCTACTGATCTATCGGGGCGTGCGACGTGGCTAAGAGCCGCGCCAGGCTTGGCGCAAGCGGATAATTGCAGGGCGCGAGTGTAACACAGGGCGTTACTCGGCCAAGGTCACCCTGCTCTGAGGTTAAGGGCAAAACAATGAAGTTGAACTGCCGGCCTGCCTGTATCCACTGCATACCCGATGATATGAGTATCTCTGCACCAGCGAGTCTGCTGACATGATTGGATATCAGGATGCTCACCCTGAAAACTGGCTACTGGCTACTGGATCTGGCAGCTTGGGCTGCTGGGCAGCGCGCTTAGCTTTCAGCGATCGCAGTTGAGGCGCTACTCATGCCGGCGAATAACGCCATCTGAGCGATTCGCAGTCAGCCTGCGCCACTCCCAGAAACCGTGCTCCCCATCGACGCGCTTGCCTCGCTGAATCCGGTTACAACCTCTCAGGTGGGTTACAGATTCCTTTCAGTACGCCCTTGGGCGCGTAAAGAATCCGAACGACCGCTCGTCGAGATGGCTACCGTTCGTTACATTCGATCTGGCCGTGTCAGTCATAGCTTCTAGTCTTTTCACCGAGAGCCAATCGTTTCCATATCCTGCTACGGTGCATCCCCCCCTGTGACAACGGTGCATCGGGGGAGAAGAGTGCCATGCGCGCCACCCTAGTCTTGCCTGCCTTCATCTGTGCATTGTTGCTACCCACCCTGCCAGTTGCGCAACCTGCGCCCGCGGACCAGCAACCGCACGCGCAACCTCGCCAGTTAGAGCGTTATGCGCCAGATCGTGTACTGGTCAAGTTCATACCAGGCACGGCGGCCACCCAGGTCGCGCAAGCCCATCGCAGCGCCTCGGCCATGCCCATCAGGGAGATTCCCGCTATCGGCGTGCAGGTGGTGAATGTGCCGGCCGGCTCGGTGATGGCCCAGGTCGCTGCCTACCAGGCCAACCCGAATGTGCTCTATGCCGAACCCGACTACTATCGCCTGCTGGTCGTGCCGAGCGAGGAGCCAGGCCCGACGCCGGCCGGGGGCGCCAACTACTTCTCGGAGCAGTGGTACCTGAACAATACGGCGCAAGCCCACACCTATGTCACGCAGACTATCTTCGGCCCCATCTTAGGTAGTACCACGGGCACCACAGATGCGGATATCGATGCCCCCCAAGCCTGGGACATCAGCCAAGGGGTCGCGACGACTGATCCTGCGGCCTTCGACACCGCCAAGGTGGCGGTGCTGGACAGCGGTGCCGACTGCGCAACCCTGGAACTGAGCGGCAAGTGCCTGGAACAGGTCAACTATGTCGAAGGCCAGAGTCAGATTGGCGATTCGTGCTCCCCGTCAGACCCTGCCTGCGACAACCTCGGCCACGGCACCTTCACCGCCTCCGAGATCGTCGCCAACACCGATAATGGCGAGGGCATTGCCGGCGCCGCCTGGGACACCAGCGCCGGCATCTTCAAGGTCTGCTACCTGGAGTGGGTCACCGACGGTCTCAACCTGTTCGAGGTTGGGCTCTGCCCGGTGTCGGCCTCGGCGGCCGCCATCAGTGAAGCGGCCAGTGACCGCCTCGGCGCTAATGGCCAGGTCGTCAGAAGCCAGTACCATGTCATCAGCATGAGCTATGGCAGCGACTTTATCGATGCCGATGGCGGTATCACCCCCACCGACCCCTCAAATGCCGAATGCGATGCAGTGCAATTTGCCGTGGACAATGGCGTGGTCGTGGTGGCGGGCGCGGGTAACAACGGCGATACCCAGCGTTTCTACCCCGCCGCCTGCACCGATGGCAACGGCGACTCGACCGTGATCGCCGTAGCCGCTACGGATGACGACGACTACCGCAGCAGTTTTTCCACCTATAGTCAGAACTTTGACGACTGGGTGTCCCTGGCCGCGCCGGGTGAGGCCATTATCGGCATCCTGCCCGATGCCCAGTGCAGCTACCAGCCCGGAACCGATAGTTGTGTCGATTGGTGGAGCGGTACCTCAATGGCGACGCCACTGGTCGCTGGCGGTGCAGCCCTGGTCTGGGCCGATCTCTACGAAACCTTGAAAGCCGGCGGTACAGCCGGCGAAGCGCTGGCACCTGCTAACTGCACCTGGAAGGGCCTGCCCTGCAACCAGGTGGTGCGCCAGCGCCTGGAAGACGGCGCCGACAAGATCGGCGCCCAGGGCCAGAACCTGCAGGATTGGACCCGCCATGGCCGGCTCAATATCGCCGGCGCCCTGGCGCTGGGCGGCGTGGAGCCGCCACCGCCGCCACCGGCGACTCCCGACGCACCGCAACTCGTTAGTACCCAGGTGATAGACCCTCAAGGCGATGGTAATCAATGGGTACGCGTGACCTGGAGCCACAACGGCGAGAACGTCACCGGCTTCGATATCGAGCGCAACACCCTGCACAAGAAAAACGGCTCCATCACCTCGACCACGCTGATAGCGGTCAGCGGCGGGACAACTCTGTTCTATGAGGATGACGTCGGCAGCGGCCGCTACAGTTATCGAGTCCGCGCCCGTAACGGCCAGGATGCGTCGACCTGGACTGACATGTCCTCCGTGGTCACCGTAAGCGACGCCGCCTCGGGTGGCGGCGGCAAAGGCGGGGGTAAAGGCGGCGGAGGCGGCAAACCCAGCAGGTAACCAGCCACGATTGAGTCCGCCCCCTTCACTGAGGTCTGCTGCCTCTATCAACCCACCACTGCCAGGCCAACACCCATGGTCTGGCAGGCTCGGGCAGACTCCTCAGTCCAGGCTTCATACAATCGGCCTGTCTGCTCACGACGAACGCCCCGGTGGACAGGCTCTGGCCATGATGTCTTCAGCAATCTCCAGCGGCTCCTGAAACAGCCCCATCTGACCCATGCAGAATCGCCTGCGCCCCCTCCTTTCCTCCATCTGTTTGCCGTACGCGACCCAGCCAGCTGCTCGCCGACTCCTACACTTGAATTAGAGGGCCTGTACGCGCCGAAGTCGTTGCGCGTGGCGTTAATCGGGCCCTAATTGTGCGGCAGCGTCGGCTGGACACGTGCTCATAACCGAATCGCATGACAATCACCTGACCAGAGAGTCAAATATTTGTTGACCCAAAAGTCAGAAATCTCTAGATTTGCTCCATGAATGGCCGCGTCAGAACGCCGCACAAGCAGACGCCGCGTTTTACACCGCCCCATACAACCCGCTTGTAAAGAACAATAAAGTGCCTGGAGGTCGTCCTTGATCCAGTTTTTAGTCAATCGGGAGCTGCGCAGCGAGCAGCAACTCGATCCAAACCTCACCGTGCTCAATTACTTGCGTGAGCACCTCGGCAAGTCCGGCACCAAAGAAGGCTGTGCCTCTGGAGACTGCGGCGCCTGCACCGTGGTCGTCGGCGAGCTGGACGGCGAGCGCGTGCGCTATCGCACCCTCAATTCCTGCCTGACCTTTGTCGCCTCCCTGCACGGCAAGCAGCTGATCAGCGTCGAAGACCTCAAGCACCAGGGCAAACTGCACAGCGTGCAGCAGGCCATGGTCGACTGCCATGGCTCGCAGTGCGGTTTCTGCACGCCGGGTTTCGTCATGTCGCTGTTCGCCCTGCAGAAGAAAGCGGACGGCTTCGACAAGGCCGAGACCCTGGAAGCCCTGGCCGGCAACCTGTGCCGCTGCACCGGTTACCGCCCGATCATCGACGCCGCCGAGCAGGCCTGCTGTCAGAAGCAGCCCGATCAGTTCGACGCCTTCGAGGCCGACACCGTCGCCCAACTCAAGGCCATTGCCCCGCGCGAAACCGCCGAGCTGAATAGCGGCGACAAACGCTGCCTGCTGCCACTGACCATTGCCGACCTGGCCGATATCTATGCTGCCAATCCGGACGCGCGCCTGCTCGCCGGCGGCACCGACCTGGCCCTGGAAGTTACCCAGTTCCACCGCCAGCTGCCGGTGATGATCTACGTCGGTCACATCGAGTCGATGAAGCGCGTGGACGTCACCGCCGACAGCATCGAGATCGGCGCCGCCACCGCACTTTCCGACTGCTACGCCGCGCTGGCCAAGGACTACCCGGACTTCGGCGAGCTGCTGCACCGTTTTGCCTCCCTGCAGATCCGCAACCAGGGCACCCTCGGCGGCAATATCGGCAACGCCTCACCGATTGGCGACGCCCCGCCGCTGCTGATCGCCCTCGGCGCAAAAATCGTCCTGCGCAAGGGCAGCGACAGCCGCACCATTGCCCTGGAAGACTACTTCCTCGACTACAAGGTCACTGCCCGCCAGGAAGGCGAATTCATCGAGAAGATCATCGTGCCGCGCGCCCAGGCCAAGCTGGCGTTCCGCGCCTATAAAGTCTCCAAGCGCCTGGACGATGATATTTCCGCGGTGTGCGCCGCGTTCAACCTGCGCATCGAAGACGGCGTGGTGCAAGAAGCCCGCATCGCCTTCGGCGGCATGGCGGCGATTCCCAAGCGTGCCGCCGCCTGCGAGGCGGCGCTGACCGGGGCCGCCTGCGATTCAGAAGCAGTCGAGCGTGCCTGTGAGGCGCTGGCCGAAGACTTCACGCCGCTCAGCGACTTCCGTGCCAGCAAGGAATACCGCCTGCTCATCGCGCAGAACCTGCTGCGCAAATTCTTCCTCGAGCTGCAAGCTCCCGAAGTCGAAACCCGGGTGACCGCCTATGTCTAGCCATCACAAAACCATCAAGACTCAAGCAGAGCTGGCCGCCCTGTTCCGCGCCGACATCACCACCGGCGTCGGCCGCAGCGTCAAACATGAGAGCGCGGACAAGCATGTGTCCGGCGAAGCCGTGTACGTCGACGATCGCCTGGAATTCCCTAACCAGTTGCACGTCTATGCGCGCCTGAGCGACCGCGCCCATGCGCGCATCCTCAGTATCGACACGGCGCCCTGCTACGCATTCCCCGGCGTGGCCATCGCCATCACCAGCGAGGACGTACCCGGTCAGCTGGACATCGGCCCGGTAGTCGCCGGCGACCCGCTGCTGGCCGATGGCAAGGTCGAATATGTCGGCCAGGTCGTCGTCGCGGTGGGGGCCAATAGCCTGGAAACTGCCCGCAAGGCGGCCATGGCGGCGATCATCGAGTACGAAGACCTTGAGCCGGTACTGGACGTGGAGGACGCGCTGCGCAAGCAGAATTTCGTCCTCGACAGTCACCAGCACAAGATCGGCGACTCTGCCGCCGCCCTGGCCAGCGCCCCACGACGCCTGCAAGGCAAGCTGCATATCGGCGGTCAGGAACACTTCTACCTGGAGACCCAGATTTCCTCGGTGATGCCTAGCGAGGACGGCGGCATGATCGTCTATACGTCCACGCAGAACGCCACCGAAGTACAGAAGCTGGTGGCCGAGGTGCTGGGCATACCCATGCATAAGGTGGTCATCGACATGCGCCGCATGGGCGGTGGCTTCGGCGGCAAGGAAACCCAGGCGGCGGGCCCTGCCTGCCTCTGTGCGGTGATCGCCCACCTCACCGGTCGGCCAACCAAGATGCGCCTGCCGCGCATGGAGGACATGAGCATCACCGGCAAACGCCACCCGTTCTATGTGGAATATGACGTCGGCTTCGACGACAACGGCCTGCTGCACGGCATCCAACTGGAACTGGCGGGCAACTGCGGCTATTCCCCGGATCTGTCCGGTTCCATCGTCGACCGCGCCATGTTCCACTCGGACAATGCCTACTTCCTCGGCAACGCCACCATCAATGGCCACCGCTGCAAGACCAATACCGCCTCGAACACCGCCTACCGCGGCTTCGGCGGCCCGCAGGGCATGGTCGCCATCGAAGAAGTCATGGATGCGGTCGCCCGCAGCCTGGGCAAGGACCCGCTGGCGGTGCGCAAGCTCAACTACTACGGCAAGGACGAGCGCAACGTCACCCACTACCACCAGACCGTCGAGCACAACATGCTCGCCGAGATGACCGCCGACCTGGAGGCCAGCAGCGAGTATGCCCAGCGCCGCGAGGACATCCGGGCGTTCAATGCCAAGAGCCCAGTACTGAAGAAAGGCCTGGCGCTGACCCCGGTCAAATTCGGCATCAGCTTCACCGCCACCTTCCTCAACCAGGCCGGCGCGCTGATCCACATCTACACCGACGGTTCGATCCACCTGAACCACGGCGGCACCGAGATGGGCCAGGGCCTCAACACCAAGGTGGCGCAGATAGTCGCCGAGGTGTTCCAGGTCGAAACCTCGCGTATCCAGATCACCGCGACCAACACCGACAAGGTGCCCAACACCTCGCCGACCGCCGCCTCTTCGGGCACCGACCTGAACGGCAAGGCCGCGCAGAACGCCGCAGAGATCATCAAGCAGCGCCTGGTCGATTTCCTGGTGCGCGAATACAAGGTCACCCCGGAAGACGTCGAGTTCCGCAACGGCCAGGTGCGCGTACGCGATCTGTTCCTGAGCTTCGAGGAAGTGATCCAGAAGGCCTACTTCGCCCAGGTATCGCTGTCCTCCACCGGCTTCTACCGCACGCCGAAGATCTTCTATGATCGCGACAAGGCCGCCGGCCGGCCGTTCTATTACTTCGCCTACGGCGCGGCCTGCGCCGAGGTAATCGTCGACACCCTGACTGGCGAGTACAAGATGCTGCGCACCGACATCCTGCATGACGTCGGCGCCTCGCTGAACCCGGCCATCGACATCGGCCAGGTCGAGGGCGCCTTCGTTCAGGGCATGGGCTGGCTGACCATGGAAGAGCTGGTGTGGAACGCCAAGGGCAAGCTGATGACCAACGGCCCGGCCAGCTACAAGATCCCGGCCATCGCCGACATGCCGCTGGACCTGCGGGTCAAGCTGGTGGAGAACCGCAAGAACCCGGAAGACACGGTGTTCCACTCCAAGGCCGTCGGCGAGCCACCGTTCATGCTCGGCATCGCCGTGTGGTGCGCGATCAAGGACGCGGTGGCGAGCCTCGCCGATTACCGCGTGCAACCGGCAATCGACGCACCGGCCACCCCGGAGCGGGTGCTCTGGGGCGTGGAGCAGATGCGCAAGCTGAAGACTCCGGCCAAGGCTGCCAGCGCTGCCGAGGTCGAGCCGGTCTGAACCTGACGCCGCCATGAGGCTGCTGTGGGAGGGGCTTTAGCCGCGACAGTCGCCGCTGAAGCGCCTCCCACAGACACAAGAACCGTCATCCGACACAACAGGTGTAGAACAATGACAAAACACACCGAGCCGAATGGCCAACCGACCCGGCCGGCGCCAGTTCCAGTACTGGATCCGTCGCCGAGCAACTGGCGCCTGCCGCGCCCTGGACAAACACCACCGACCTGGAGGCTGAGCAAATGAGTTGGATCAGCGCCCTCGCCGACCTGCAGCAGCAAGGCCAGCCTTGCGTGCTGGTAACCATCATCGAGGAGCGCGGCTCGACGCCGCGCAATGCCGGCTCGAAGATGGTGGTCACCCCTGACCGTATTTTCGAAACCATCGGCGGCGGCCACCTGGAATACAAGGCGATGGAGCTGGCCCGCGAAATGCTCGCCACGCGCAGCCAGGACACCCGCCTGGAACGTTTCAATCTCGGCGCCAGCCTCGGCCAATGTTGCGGCGGCGCCACCGTGCTGCTGTTCGAGCCCATGGGTCAGCCCCAGGCGCAGATCGCCGTATTCGGCGCTGGCCATGTTGGCCGCGCGCTGGTGCCACTGCTCGCCAGCCTGCCGTGCAAGGTGCGCTGGATCGACTCGCGGGAAAACGAGTTCCCCGAGCAGACTCCCGCCGGGGTGGAGAAAGTGGTCAACGACGAAGTGGTCGACGAGGTCGATAGCATGCCCGCCGGCAGCTACTTTATCGTCATGACCCACAACCACCAGCTCGACCTGGAACTGACCGCCGCCATCCTCAAGCGCAACGACTTCGCCTATTGCGGCCTGATCGGCTCGAAGAGCAAGCGCGCCAAATTCGAACACCGCCTGCGCGACCGCGGCTTCCAGTCGGAGGTGGTGCAACGCATGCGTTGCCCCATGGGCCTGGCCGAGGTCAAAGGCAAGCTGCCGATCGAAATCGCCGTGTCCATCGCCGGTGAGGTGATCGCCACCTACAACGCCGCCTTTGGCCAGGAGGTGAAGAAGGGCAAATCGAGCGTCACCAAATTGCTGCCTGACAGCCGCCGGAGCCAAGCCGGACACCCGTAGGTTGGGTCGGCCTCGCAGGCTGAGCGCAGCGAAACCCAACAAAGAGCACGCAGCGCTCCCGAGATACTGGCCCGACCCAACCTACCCGATCACTTTGATTTGAGATACGAACTCCATGACCGCCAATGTACAAGCCTACCGCGCCGCCATCCTGCACAGCCTTGCCGACCCCGCCGTGGTCGGCGTCGAGCAGTCCTATGAATATTTCGAGGACGGCGTGCTGGTTATCGAAAACGGTCAGGTCGCCCGCGTCGGCCATGCCGCCGAACTGTTGCCGTCGCTCAAGGGCATCGAGCTGACCGAATACCGCGACGCGCTGATCACCCCCGGCTTTATCGACACCCATATCCACTACCCGCAGACCGGGATGATCGCCTCCTACGGCGAACAGCTGCTGGATTGGCTGAATACCTACACCTTTCCCACCGAGCGCCAGTTCGCAGACAAGGCCCACGCGGCTGACGTGGCCAGCATCTTTCTCAAGGAACTGCTGCGCAACGGCACCACCACCGCGCTGGTGTTCGGCAGCGTACACAAGCAGTCGGTGGACGCCTTCTTCGAGGCCGCCGAGGCGCTGAACCTGCGCATGATCGCCGGCAAGGTGCTGATGGACCGCAATGCCCCGGACTACCTGACCGACACGCCGGAGTCCGGCTACGCCGAGAGCAAGGAGCTGATCGAGCGCTGGCACGGCAAGGGCCGCCTGCACTATGCCGTGACCCCGCGCTTCGCCCCGACCAGCACCCCGGAGCAGCTGACCCTGGCCGGCCAGCTTTTCCAGGAATATCCCGACCTGTACATGCACACCCACCTGTCCGAGAATCGCCAGGAGATCGAATGGGTCAAGCAGCTGTTCCCCGAGCGCGGTGGTTACCTGGATGTGTACGACCACTTCAAGCTGATCGGCGCGCGTTCGGTGTTCGCCCATGGCGTGCACCTGTGCGACGCCGAGTGCCAGCGCCTGGCCGAGACCGGCTCGGCCGTGGCCTTCTGCCCCACCTCCAACCTGTTCCTCGGCAGCGGTCTGTTCGACCTGAACAAGCTGGAACGCCACGGCGTGCGCGTCGGCCTGGGCACCGACGTCGGCGCTGGCACCAGCTTCAGCCAGCTGCAGTCACTGAACGAGGCGTACAAGGTTATGCAGTTGCAGGGCAAGAAACTCGACCCGTTCAAGTCGCTGTACCTGGCCACTCTGGGCGGTGCCAACGCGCTGTACCTGGACGACAAGCTCGGCAACTTCGAAAGCGGCAAGGACGCCGACTTCGTGGTGCTCGACTACAACGCCACACCGCTGATCAGCTATCGCATGCAACAAGCCACGAGCCTGGCCGAGAAGTTGTTCGCCCTGACCATGCTCGGCGACGACCGCGCAATCAAGGAAACCTTCGCCGCCGGCCAGTCGGTACACCGCCGCGATTGAGGGCTGTTACGATCCGTAGGGTGGGTTAGCGGCGCCAAACTCCGAATGATCAGGCGCCGCGATCGTGGCGCGCCGCGTAACCCATCAGACGATATACCGGGTGCACCTATGGTGGGTTACGGCGCAACGGATCTTGCTGGTTCATCGCCATAGGCAACGTGCGTCTGACCCACCCGTGGTCGATTACCAATCAGCGATCGGTCGGAGTACGTCCCGGCTTTTTCTTGGTGGCCGGCAACAGGTGCGAAAATACCGCGTGCAGGTCGTCCGAGGCGCTCTCCTCGTCGAGGTTGAGCTTGCTGTCGATATGATCCATGTGATGCATCATCAGGCTCACGGCCCGGGTCACATCGCGGGCCTCGATGGCATCGATCAACTGGTTGTGCTCGTCGTAGGAGCAATGCGAACGACTACCGCTTTCGTATTGGGCAATGATCAATGAAGTCTGTGACACCAGACTGCGCTGGAAGCTGATCAGCGGCGCATTCTTCGCCGCCTCGGCCAGCTTCAGGTGAAACTCGCCGGACAGGCGGATACCCGCACCACGATCGCCACGGGAGAAGCAGGCTTGCTCGTCCTTGACCATCTGCCGCAGTTCGGCCAGCTGCTCGGCCGTGGCATGCGCGACCGCCAATTCGGTAATTGCACGCTCGACCATGCGCCGGGCATAAAAAATCTGCCGGGCTTCATCCACGCTGGGGCTGGCGACCACCGCCCCACGATTGGGGCGCAGCAGCACGACGCTTTCATGGCCCAGGCGTGACAAGGCGCGGCGGATGATGGTGCGACTAACGCCGAAGATTTCGCCCAAGGCCTCTTCGCTCAGCTTGGTGCCAGGCGCCAGGCGCTGTTCGAGGATAGCGTCGAAGATATGCGCGTAGACGACATCGTCCTGAGTCCCGCTATGGCTGCTTTTGCCGGTACCCGGCTGTTTCCTGAGAGGCTGCAATTGCTCGTTCATTCTGGCTCGCGTTAAAGAGGGTCGGCCTGCTTCCGAGACTCTACTGCTGTTCACCCGGCAACTGGCAAGCAGTACATGGCGAAAAACAGGAAAATACCGGCGCATTGTACACAATTCGATCAATTCACACACCACATGTACAACCGTCGTCATGCCACGGCATCGCCTACCTGGCCTCCCCGAACGCCGCCCGTGCTTCCGGCGTGCAGGATCCCCCTAAATTGATTTCTTATAAGAATCGATTTTTCTGCAAAAAAATCAGCTTAGGGCACCATTGATCGCGCTTATTAGTCACGCGAAGAACCCTCACCGCAGGCTGCCTGAAAGTTTTTATCTATCTGTTTTAAAAGGCTTTTTAATTAATATTGAATGAAATGAGCGTCCTGACAGCAGCACCACAACCTCGTATGAGGTCATACACGGCATGCAATCAAAACATAAAACATTATTTGCTTTTTTTGTATACAACATCATAATCGCGCCAGTGTAGCTTCCTGACCTTATGGTCAACAAATGAGCCAGTGAGCACACCCAAACGCACCACCTACCTCAGAGAGCCGAAGCGTGCGCAATAACGACTCTGGGTGGTACACAACAAGAGAGATGAGGAGTACCCACTGTGGAAAGCGCTAAACAAGAACAACATGCAACTCACGTTCTAGGGTCGATAAAACCTGGCCTGCTCGATCGTTTTTTCAAATTGACCGAACACCGCACCAACATCAAAACCGAGCTGATTGCGGGCATTACCACCTTCTTCACCATGGTCTACATCATCTTCGTCAACCCCAATATCATGGCAATGGCAGGGGTAGATCAGGGCGCAGCCTTTGTCGCCACCTGCGTGGGTGCGGCGCTGGGTTGCTTCCTCATGGGTTTGTATGCCAATTGGCCGGTAGGTCTTGCACCCGGCATGGGATTGAACGCCTTCTTCACTTTCACCGTAGTCGGCGACATGGGCTATAGCTGGGAAATCGCACTGGGTGCGGTATTCCTCTCCGGCATCCTGTTCATGTTCATGAGCCTGTCGAGCATTCGCGAGTGGTTGCTCAACAGCATCCCCATGAGCCTGCGCTTTGCCATGGGCGCCGGTGTCGGTCTATTCCTCGGTCTGATCGGCCTGAAAACCGCCGGTATCGTGGTCGACAGTCCGGCTACCCTGCTGACCATGGGCAGCTTCGCCAATCCTGACGCGCTGCTGGCTGCCATCTGCTTCCTGCTCATCGCCGTGCTCAGTCACCGCAACGTGTTTGGCGCCATCCTGTTCAGCATGCTTGCGGTAACGGGCATTGGCATGGCCATGGGCCTGGTCGAGTACAACGGCCTGGTCTCTATGCCGCCCAGCCTGGCTCCGACCTTCCTGGCGATGGATATAGCCGGCGCCTTCCAGATCTCGATGATCAGCGTGATTCTGTCGTTCCTCTTCGTCAACATGTTCGACACCGCAGGCACCCTGATGGGCGTTGCCCATCGTGCCAACCTGATCGATGAAGACGGCAAGATCCAGAACCTCTCGCAAGCCCTGAAAGCCGACAGCACCTCCAGCGTAATTGGTGCCTTGGTCGGTTGCCCGCCCGTGACCAGCTACGTGGAAAGCGCCTCTGGCGTGGCCGCAGGCGGCCGTACCGGCCTGACTGCGGTAACTGTCGGCGTGCTGTTCCTGGCTGCGATGTTCTTCGCCCCACTGGCCGGCATGATTCCCGCCTATGCCACTGCAGGTGCGCTTATCTACGTCGCCATGCTGATGATGAGCGGCCTGGCGCATATCGACTGGAAAGATCAGACCGACACCATTCCGGCAATCGTTACCGTGGTGATGATGCCGCTGACCTTCTCCATCGCCAACGGCATTGCCCTGGGCTTCCTGTCTTATGCCTCGTTGAAGTTGCTGACTGGCCAGCGTGACAAGGTTTCCGTCAGCCTCTATGTGCTGTGCATCATTTTCATCGCCAAATTCGCCTTCCTGTAAGGTTGGCCCACGCAGTACCAAGCCTCAACGTTTCGACGCTGGGGCTTTTCCATAATAAGGAGCGAATGCCATGAGCCTGGAAACCTGGCTGTTGTTCAGCAGCGCCGCACTGATCGTTATTCTGATCCCCGGACCACTGTCGTTGCTGATGGTCAGCAACAGCCTGAATTATGGCCTGCGCCGCTCGCTGCCGGCGTTCCTCGGCGGGGTCTCGGCCTCGATCTGCCTGCTCAGCGCCTCGGCGCTTGGCCTTGGTGCCTTGCTATTGGCCTCGGAGCGGGTGTTCAGTGCCCTCAAGATCGTCGGTGCGCTCTACCTGTTCTACCTCGCCTGGCAAAGCTGGCAGGCCTCGCGCCAAGCTGCCCAGCCAGTGAGCACCGAGGAGCAGGCGATCAACCCGAGCTTTCAGGCCATGTTCTGGCAGGCCTTCGGCCTGGGGGCCAGCAATCCCAAGGATATTCTGTTCTTCGCCGCTTTCCTGCCGCAGTTCATTAGCGGCGCAAGACCAATGATGACCCAGCTACTGCTGATGATTGCCACCTGGGCAGTGCTCGATCTGAGCTGCAAGCTGTTCTATGGCCTCAGCGCCCGTGGTGCGGCGCGCTACCTACGCTCAGGCAAAGGCCAGACGTGGTTCAACCGGGTCAGCGCAGCCCTGTTTGGCGGTGCTGGCGCGGCCTCGTTACTGAGCCGCTAGGCTGATCCGCAGCGCGGCCGCGCGGGCTTCGCCCCGCTTAGCCGGCAAGACGCTCGCGAAACAACGCCTGGTGCTCACGGCACTGCTGGGCCGCCAGCAGGAACACGCCATGGCCACCGCGCTCGAACTCCAGCCAGGTGAAGTCCACTTCCGGGTACAGGGCGCTGACATGCACCTGGCTGTTGCCGACCTCGACAATCAGCAAACCCTTGTCAGTCAGATGATCGGCTGCTTCGGCCAGCATGCGCCGCACCAGATTCAGGCCATCCTCGCCGCACGCCAGACCCAGGGCCGGCTCGTGCTGGTATTCGGCCGGCATGTCGGCGAAATCCTCGGCATCGACGTAGGGCGGGTTGGACACGATCAGGTCGAAGCGCTGCCCCGGCAAACCGTCAAAACCATCGCCCTGCACGGTGTAGACCCGCTCATCCAGCTGATGGCGTTCGATGTTCTGGTTGGCCACCTCCAGCGCCTGATACGAGAGGTCAGCCAAAACCACCTCGGCCTCGGGGAATTCGTAGGCGCAGGCAATACCGATGCAGCCGGAGCCGCTGCACAGGTCGAGAATCCGCGCAGGCTCCTGGGGCAGCCAAGGCTGGAAATGCTGCTCGATCTGCTCGGCAATCGGTGAGCGGGGAATCAGCACGCGCTCATCGACGATGAATGGCAGGCCACAGAACCAGGCCTCGCCCAACAGGTAGGCGGTCGGCACACGCTCCTCGATGCGGCGCTTGAGCAAGGCTTGCAGATGCGCCTGCTCGTCATCCTCCAGGCGGCAATCGAGGTAGCTGTCGGCGATCTCCCAAGGCAGATGCACCGCCCCCAGCACCAACTGGCGCGCCTCGTCCCAAGCATTGTCGCTGCCATGCCCGAAGAACAACTCTTCTCGATTGAAACAGCTGACAGCCCAGCGGATGTAATCACGCAGGGTACGTAAACGGGTAGGCACTGCAGTCACAAGAGTCTCTCCTGGCAAAAGTCGACGCAGTTTAGCCGAAGCGTCCGAGCATGACGTATGGCCGCAAATAAATACCGCGCGGCCCATGCGACCCCGTGTCGCAGCGCCAGGCGTTCCGATATAATTTGTAACGAATTTTTAACCCCTCCCTCCTTCCTTCCGAGATCCACCACAAATGGTCATAGAACCCTTTTCGCTCACGGGCTTGCTCGTGCTGGCGATATTCCTATTTGGCATGACGCTTATCGTTTTTGAAGCTCAATTGGAGATGGATAAATTCAAGCCTGCCATGTTCATGATGTCTGGCTTGATCGTGATCGGTGCTCACTACGCCATCAATGATCCCAACGGCTTCCAGTACTTCCTCCACGCGCAAAGCGAGACCAAGGAAGAATTGTTCGGCCTGATCGCTTTCATGGCGTTCATGTGGATGGTGGTGGAGTTGCTCAACGAGCGGAACGTATTCACCGCGCTCAACGGCTATCTGATGCGCAAAGGCCTGGGCGCCAAAGGCATGTTCTGGGCCACCGGCGCACTGTCGGCAATGCTCTCGCCGTTTCTCAACAACATCACCACCGCGATGATCTTTGGCAAGACGGTGAAAAGCATTTCCACCAACCAGCGCTACACCCATGTGGCGCTGTGCAATATCGTCGTGGCGTCCAATAGCGGCGTGTGGTTTCTCGGCACCTCGACCAGCCTGATGGTGGTGTTGGCGGGCAAGATCAGCATCGCCGGGCTGTTGCTGTTGATTCCCTCGGCACTGATCGGCTGGCTACTGTTCGCCGCCACCCTGCATTTCTTCTATTTGCGTAAATTGGATGGCCAGGACCTGATCCACCTGGCCGATCCCTCGGAAACCGGCCTCAAGCCTGGCGGCGCGGGGCTGGCTATCGTTGGTTTCTTCGCCGTGGTCGGCGCAGTGCTGTGCAACATCCTGCTCAAGGTCAGCATCGAATTCGCCATCGGTATCGGCCTGGGTCTGGTCGCACTCTACGCCTGGCTGCTGATGCGCCGCGGCATCGAACTGCCCTGGCAGGATCAACTGCAGAAGGTCGAATGGAACGCCCTGCTGTTCTTTATCGGCATCATCACCTCGGTTGCCTGCCTCAACCACGTCGGCTGGCTGACCTATATCTCGCAACTGTTCGAGGTCATGAGTCCCAGTGGGGTCAACGTGATTCTCGGCATCGCCTCGGGCGTCATGGATAACGTACCGGTCGAAGCCGCCGCCCTCATGTCCAACCCGCAGCTGGGCCTCGATCAGTGGGCACTGAACGCCTTGATGGTCGGGATTGGCGGCTCCTTGACCGTGGTCGGCTCGGCTGCCGGGGTCATGGCCATGTCGCTGGACAAGACCTACAGCTTTGGCGTGCACCTGAAGTTCCTGCCGGCCATCCTGGTCAACTTCTTCTCTTCACTGGGCGTCTGGTACCTGCAGTTCCAGGTCTTCGGCCTCTATTGAACTGAACGAACTGCGCCCGGCGACCCCCGGGCGCTCACTCAGTTTTCTTGCGCCGCGGTGCGCGCAAGGATGGCTCATTCGGCTCACACCTGAGTTCGCGAAACACCGCGATGGAAACCGCCAAGGCGAACAACAACCAAAAATGCGCGGAAAACAGTGACAGCAAGTCCATAGGCAACTCCTTTTGCGTACGACTCCAGACCCCCTGGATAGGTTCGATTCTGTTCGTCTCCGCGTTAGCACGCAAGGCCGCACACCGAAGAGGTTCACAGCAGCCTCGCACAGGCGGACAATGGACGCTGTCGTCCGCGCCAGCGAGGAGTTAGGTCATGTCTCATCCGCAAACACTGTTTCAGCTCACAGGGCGCAGCCATGCCCCCGCCACCCTGGGCAATGCGACCCTACTGATCATCGATGCCCAAGAGGAATACCGCAGCGGCGTGCTGCAACTGCCAGGGCTCGATCCGGCACTCGCGGAGATCGCCAAGCTGCTGACCGCCGCACGTAACACCGGCGCCTCTATCGTCCATGTAAAGCACCTGGGGATTCCCGACGGCCTGCTCGACCCCCGCGGCCCTCGCGGCCATCACCTGCCCGAGGTGGCACCGCTGCCCGGCGAAATCGTGGTGGAGAAGCGCATGCCCAACGCCTTCTCCGGGACCGAGTTACATGACCAGCTGCAGGCGCTTGGCTACCTCGACCTGATCGTCTGCGGCTTCATGACCCATTCGAGCATCAGCACCACGGTGCGCGCGGCCAAGGACTATGGCTACCGCTGTACGGTGGTCGATACCGCCTGCGCCACCCGCGACCTGCCGACCCTGGACGGCAAGGTCATCAGCGCCGCCGACATGCACCGTGCGGAGATCATCGCCCTGGCTGACAACTTCGCGGCAGTGGTAGCACAAGCCAGTGCCCTGATCTGAGTCGCGCGACGAGAAAACCCAGATCCGCTCACAGCCTGCGGTCATGCCTGACATGCCGCAGGAACCCGCACAGTACCTGCCGGTCATACCGCCGATACCCACTGAGGAAATCGGAATGAAGTTATCCGATGGTTTCGATGCTCGCCGTCTGCGTCCACGCGGGCCGAGCAACTGGCGCATGCGCTTCGCCGCCATACTGGCAGCACTACTCGCCGCCTTTGGCGTGCTGCTGACGATGGCCGGCGCAGCCAGCCTGCTCGGCCGGGCGCCGACACTCGGCGCACTCAACGAGTCGACCGGCGCAGCCGCGGTATTGCTGGTATTCGGTTTATTGCTGCTGTGGACCGGCATCGCATTGTGGCGCCTGTGCCGACGCCGCCTGCGCCGCCCCAGCGATTTGAGCATGGCCCCGCACCTGATGAAGAAACGCGACTGAAGTCCGCCCCATCGATCGACGGCAGCACTTAAGCCTCAGAGGCCATGAAATTATCGAGCGCCGCTACGGGCGTTTGGAGGCGGCCGCGGTCGACAAGAGTTTTTTCACAAGCTCTCAGCCTTGGTTACACTAGCGGCCTTCGCGGAGGCCCAGATGCAAGACGACAGCAGAGACGATAACGACAGCGCCCTGTTCAAAGCCGAGTTGCGCGGCGTAAAGCCGATCAAGCACGATCGTGCTGACACCGGCAAAGCCAAGCCCGACCGCAAACAGTTGGCTAGCCTGCGCCAGGCGGCCACGGTGCGCGTGGATACGCTAAAAGTCGATGGCCTGTCCGACCAGTTCGTCATCGACGTAGGGCCCGAAGACCCGCTGTACTGGGCCGCCAATGGCGTGCAGGAAGGCCAGATGCGCAAGCTTAAACTTGGCCAGATCAGCTTTGAAGGCAGCCTTGACCTGCACGGCATGACCGTGGAAAAAGCCCGCGACACCCTGTGGGAGTTCCTCGCCGAAGCCAGCAAGCTGGAAGTGCGCTGCGTGCGCATCACCCATGGCAAGGCTGTGCGCATGGATGGGCGCAAACCGATGATCAAAAGTCACGTCAACACCTGGCTGCGCCAGCACCCACAGGTACTCGGCTTCACCTCCTGCGTGGCCAAGCATGGCGGCACCGGGGCGGTTTATGTGATGCTCAAGCGCACCATGCTGGATGGCCGCGACGAGTGGTAGCAGACGCCTGGTCCTTGTCAGCCTGAAACTCACCCCTACCCTGCGCCCTAGCGTATTACCCCGAATGCCACAGGAAGATCCATGTCCCTGGAACAAAACTACACCGCAATCCTCGGTCAACTCGGCGAAGACGCGTCCCGCGAAGGCTTGCTCGACACCCCCAAGCGTGCCGCCAAGGCCATGCAGTACCTCTGCCGCGGCTACCAGCAAAGCCTGGAAGAAGTCACCAACGGCGCGCTGTTCAGCTCAGACAACAGCGAAATGGTACTGGTCAAGCACATCGAGCTGTACTCGCTGTGCGAGCACCACCTGCTGCCGTTCATCGGCAAGGCTCACGTCGCCTACATCCCCAACGGCAAGGTGCTCGGCCTGTCCAAGGTCGCGCGGATCGTCGACATGTATGCCCGCCGCCTGCAGATCCAGGAAAACCTCAGCCGGCAGATCGCCGAAGCCATCCAGGAGGTCACCGGCGCCCTCGGCGTCGCCGTGGTGATCGAGGCCCAGCACATGTGCATGATGATGCGCGGGGTGGAAAAGCAGAACTCCTCGATGGTCACCTCGGTCATGCTCGGTGAATTCCGCGACAACCCCGCTACCCGCAGCGAATTCCTCAGCCTGATCAATAATTGATCAACACTACACCATGAGACATCCTGGCTAACGCCAAGCATCAGCCAGCTGCTGACGACCCGTCTTGTGTAGATGGGTCGGGGGCAGGGCCTAGCGCGCGGCTTCGGCCTGAAAATTCCCCATAAGCAGCGGCGCCTCTTCGGCGAACAAATGTGGATAGACCGCCGCCAAATGGCTGAAGAACAGCTCTTGCGGCACGTCGGCGAAACGCCCGTGGTCGAGCAGATATTCCATGTAACGCTGCCCCTGCTGGTTGAACGGATGGAACACACTGTCGCCAAGCCCATCGAACTCCAGTGGCGCCACCTTGAAGACCCGGCACAACTCCAGATTGAACGCCGGGGTAGCCTTGACCCAGCGTCCCTGCAGATACAACTCGGTATAACCGTGCATGGCGAACACTTCGCTACGCAGCAGCTCCAGCAGCCGCGGGGTAGCCAAGTGGTTACGCACATCGGCAAGACCAATACGCGCGGGAATCGCGCAATGCCGCGCACAGGCTGCCAACAGCGTGGCCTTTGGCACGCAGTAGCTCTCGCCGCTGAGCAGCGCATGACTGCCTTTCAGCGTTTGCGGGTCTCGACTGAAGACATAGGGGTTGTAACGAATGCCATCGCGAACGGCGTAATACAGTCTGACGGCCTGTTCTACCGGATCACCACTGCCGCCACGCGACGCTTCAGCGAACTCAATCAACGCCGGGTGGTCACTATCGATGAAGCGGCCGGGTTGCAGATATTCATGCATCGTTATTCCTCCTGACGGGAATCCCAGTCTAACGACGCCGATCGTGCGTATGTCACGACTATCCGGCCAAGCTTGCCGTCCTTGTCGCCATCTTTGTCTGGATGGCGGCTAGACTCACCACTGGTTCTTTCCCACTCGTCATCACGGAGGATTTTGCATGCTCGCCGTCTGGTTGCTCGTACTGGTCGTTGCCACGACCTACCTGGCCCACCGCCGCACCGCACCGCTGCCCGCTCTCGGCATGGTTGCCGGGTACCTGGTTCTCTTGGGCCTATTCAGTCATGCCCCAACCTGGCTGTTGACTGCCTTCTGGCTCTTGCTCCTGGTCGTGGCACTGCCGCTGGTGCTGCCGGAACAACGGCGAAAACTGTTCAGCGCGCCCATGTTCGCCTGGTTTCAGCGGGTACTGCCGCCCATGTCGGCCACCGAACGCGATGCCATCGAAGCCGGTAGCGTCTGGTGGGATGGCGAGCTCTTCAGCGGCCGCCCGGACTGGGACAAACTGCTGGCCTACCCCAAGGCGCAATTGAGCGAGGAGGAGCAAGCCTTTATCGATGGCCCCACCGAAGAACTCTGCGCGATGGTCAGCGACTGGCAGATCGGCCAGCAAATGGACCTGCCGGCCAAGGCCTGGGAACACATCAAGCAGCATGGCTTTTTCGCCCTGATCATCCCCAAGGAATACGGCGGCAAAGGCTTTTCCGCCTACGCCCACTCCCAGGTAGCGATGAAACTGGCCACCCGCAGTGGCGACCTGGCATCCACCGTCATGGTACCCAACTCACTCGGGCCGGCGGAATTACTGCTGCACTACGGCACCGATGAGCAGCGCCAGCACTACCTGCCGCGCCTGGCGCGCGGCGATGACATCCCCTGCTTCGCCCTTACCGGCCCACTGGCCGGCTCGGACGCTGGGGCCATGCCCGACACTGGGATTATCTGCAAAGGTCAGTGGCAGGGCGAGGAAGTGCTCGGCCTGCGCCTGACTTGGGAAAAGCGCTACATCACCCTGGGCCCGGTTGCGACCCTGCTCGGCCTCGCATTCAAAGCCTACGACCCCGATCACTTGCTGGGCGAACAGGAAGACCTCGGCATCAGCCTGGCCCTGGTCCCCACTGACACGCCCGGCGTGGAAATCGGCCGCCGCCATCTGCCCCTCGGCGCCGCCTTCATGAACGGACCGAACTCGGGCAAAGACGTGTTCATCCCGCTGGACTACCTGATCGGTGGCCAGGACATGCTCGGCAAAGGCTGGATGATGCTGATGAACTGCCTCTCGGTCGGCCGTTCCATCTCCCTGCCGGCGGTAGGTACCGGAGCGGCCAAGTTCACCAGCCTGGTGACCGGCCAGTACAGCCAGATACGCGAGCAATTCAATGTACCGCTGGCGGCCTTCGAAGGCATTCAGGAGGCCCTGGCACGCATCGGCGGCAATGCCTGGCTGATGGACAGCGCGCGCATACTCACCGCCAACGCAGTGGACCTGGGCGAAAAACCCTCGGTGCTCTCGGCGATCCTCAAATACCACCTGACCGAACGTGGCCGCGAATGCATCAGCCACGCCATGGACGTGCATGGCGGCAAGGGCATCATCATGGGCCCTAACAACTACCTGGCGCGCTCTTGGCAAGGCGCACCGATTTTCATCACCGTGGAAGGCGCCAACATCCTCTCGCGCAACCTGATGATCTTCGGCCAGGGCGCGATCCGCTGCCACCCCTACGTACTCAAGGAAATGGCCCTGGCCGACCGCGAAGACCAGCAGCAGGCGCTGTTGGAGTTCGACGAACTGCTGCTGCAACACATCGGCTTTGCCGTGAGCAACGCAGCCAGCAGCCTGCTCCTCAGCCTTGGCCTGGGCCGCTTCAGCGATGCGCCGGGTGATAACCTCAGTCGCCCCTACTTTCGCGCTCTGAATCGCCTGGCTGCAGCCTTCGCCCTGATTGCCGACTTGAGCATGATGCTATTGGGCGGCGAACTGAAACGCCGCGAACGGCTTTCCGCACGCCTGGGCGACGTGCTCAGCCATCTGTACCTGGCTTCGGCAGGGCTCAAGCGCTACCACGACCTGGATTACCCCGCGCATTCACGTCCGCTGCTGTGCTGGGCCATGGAAGAAAGCCTGGGCCACGCCGAGCAGGCGCTGGATGAACTGCTCGGCAACTTCCCGAACAAACTGCTCGGTTGCGCCTTGCGTGTACTGGTCTTCCCCTTCGGCCGCCGCCACAAAGGCCCAAGCGATGCACAGGATGCCCAGGTCGCCGAGATCATCGGACGCAACAGCGGCGATCCGGCCCTGGAAGAGTTGCTCGCCGGCTGCTATCGGCCACAGGCGGAGAACGACCCGGTGGCCGCCCTGCAGCAGGCGATGGACCTGTTGCAAAGCGTGCAACCCCTGCAGAAAAAACTGCACCAGGCACTCAAGGACGGTCAACTGCAGGAGGCGCCGGGGCAGAGCCTGATCGATACCGCAGCCAGTGCCGGCATCCTCACCGCCGAAGAAGCACAGAGCCTGCACCAGGCCGAAGCCGCGCGACGCCTGGTGATCGACGTCGACGACTTCGCCAAGGAAGAACTGAAACTCGGCCGCGGCAAGGTGCGCTAGAGCCACTAATCCACGGCCAAGCGCAGCAGTTGTTCATGGCCTGGGACAGTGGGCGCGCAGAGCTTTATACTTGCGCGCCCGTTTCACCTACAGGATTTTTGTCATGGCCAACACCCACCTCGATCATCACCTCGCCCTGCTCGCCCATCTGCGCACCATTCTGGTTGCCTTGGGCGAAGCCGAGCAGATTCTCGATGACAGCCATGCCATGTATCTGGAGCGCTATGACGAACTGCTGGCCGATCTGCCGAACGACCCGGAAGCCAGCCTCTACCTCGGCCAGGATCTGATCAGCCAGATCTTCCAGCGCTACCCGCAAATCGCTCACCTGGTCCCGCGCGACCTGCTCTGGTTCTTCGGTGGCGACTGCCTGCATTTCATGCCCGACGAAGAAATCGAGATGTACCAGACCCTGGAAGAACACCGCTTCGAGGCCCTGGAAAACGATGCTCCCTTCGACTGGAATCAGGAAAAACAATTGCTGGCCATGCCCACGCAGGGCAGCAAGCACTAAAAGCGCTAGCTAAACGACAAAGCCCGCACGGCAATACCGGCGGGCTTTTTTTGCGTCAGATATATTACGGATACAAAAACGCCGCTCAGTGAGCGGCGTTTTTGTTTATTTGGAGCGGGAAACGAGACTCGAACTCGCGACCCCGACCTTGGCAAGGTCGTGCTCTACCAACTGAGCTATTCCCGCGGTGTATCTACAACAAAAATGGCGTCCCCTAGGGGACTCGAACCCCTGTTACCGCCGTGAAAGGGCGGTGTCCTAGGCCACTAGACGAAGGGGACCTGGAACTTATTGCATCACCCGGTTATTCACCGACTGACCCAAGCGGCACCCAACAGGTGCGACTTAAAATCTGGAGCGGGAAACGAGACTCGAACTCGCGACCCCGACCTTGGCAAGGTCGTGCTCTACCAACTGAGCTATTCCCGCTTATACAACAGACAGCTACAACAATAATGGCGTCCCCTAGGGGACTCGAACCCCTGTTACCGCCGTGAAAGGGCGGTGTCCTAGGCCACTAGACGAAGGGGACGCAACCCGGAAGCTGTAAAATACTGTCCGGCTCCCTGCTCACTGCAATTAAGCATTGCGCTGGAAGTGGCGCGCATTCTATGGATCCTGCGCAGAGTCGTCAACCTCTCTATAATTTTTTTTTAAAATCAACGACTTCAGGTCAGATCATAAAGCGGCTCTATGAGCACAGCGACTAAGGCACTACACTCCGACGATAACCAGCACTCGCGAGGCGATACCGATGTCCCCACTGGTAATTACCCTGCTGATTGTCGGCGGCATCGCCCTATTGATCGCCATTGCCTACGTCAATCACATGGTCGAGAACACCAAGCTGGAAAAGGCCCGCCTCCGGACCGAGCTCAATGACCGCATCCGCCGCTGTGCCAACATATCCGAGTCCTTGCCCGGGCAGCTGATGACGCCCCAGCTGAAGCTGATGCTCAGCCGCCTGCAAATGCACTTCACCCAGCGCCTGGTGCAATTGCAGCCAGGCAATGCCGACAGCAAAGCGCAACTGGAAGCACTGCGCCAGCTGATTGCCCAGGGCGATGCGATTCCGGTACAGAATCCGCCACTGCAGATCATCAGCGAAGTCAAAGCCAAAGAAGTACGCTTTCAACTGGAAAACCTGCACGGACAAATCACCCGCTGCGCCCAGGATGGCATCCTGCCTGCCAATGAAGCCAAGCACTGGGTCAATGAAATTCGCCACATGCTGGTGCAACTGCATATCGAGCTGTTTGGCAACCTCGGCCATCAGGCCCTGCAACAGAACCAGCCTGGCCAGGCGCGTCTGGCGTTTGAGCGCGGCGCTCAGTACCTGCGCAAGCAAGCCGACAACGTGCGTTATCAGAAGCCCCTGAAAAAATTCGAAGAGCAACTCGCCCGCGCCAATGCCATGGTGGTGGACATGGGCAAGCCGGCAGTCGACGATACCAGCGAGCTGACCGAGGGACTGAAAAGCCTGGAAGGCAATGAAGACTGGAAGAAGAATAATATCTACGACTGACAGCCACACGCCTTCACCCACCGCAGACAAGGACGTTCGATGAACCTGACAGTATATGGCGCCCCACTTTCGCCCTTCGTACGCAAAGTACGCCTGTGCCTGGCGGAGAAAGACCTCGAGTACAAACTGGAAATCGTTCTGCCCTTCGGCCAGCCCGCCTGGTATCGCCAACTCAGTCCGCTGGGCCGCATACCGGCCTTGAAGCATGGGGATTTCAGCCTGGCCGACTCCAGCGTGATCTGCCAGTACCTGGAAGACAACTACCCCGAGCGCCCCCAATTGCAGGGCCGGGGCGCAGGGCAGCGCGCCCGCGTACGCTGGCTGGAAAAATACAGCGACTACGAGTTGGCGCCACTGTGCACCTTCAGCGTATTCCGCAATCGCGCGCTGAAGCCGTCCATGGGCCAGCCCTGCGATGAGGCAGCGGTGCAGAGCGCGCTGACGGAAAAGCTGCCGGCGCACTTCGACTACCTGGAGCAGAGCCTGGGCAACGCCGAGTACTTCGTCGGTGACGGCCTGACCCTGGCCGACCTGGCATTTTCCTGCCAGATAATCAATATGGAACATGGTGATGAGCAACTCGATGCCCAGCGCTGGCCTAACCTGGCTGCCCTCTATCAGCGCGTGAAAGCGCGCCCCTCGGTGCAAGCTGTATTGCCCGACGAGCAAAAGATGCTGGCCAAGATGGCTGCCAAGGCCTGATCCACAGCGGGACTGCAGCGAAGCGCCGCCAGCCCCGGCGGTATCAAGTGTCGCTAAGCTGCAAGAAAATCTCGACCAACCGCTCGATCCCCACTTGGTCCGCGGCTGTAAAGCGGGCCAACTGCGGACTATCCAGATCCAGCACGCCGATCAGCCGCCCCGCCTTCAGCAGCGGCACCACCAGCTCGCTGCGCGAGGCACTGTCGCAAGCGATATGCCCGGCAAAGCCGTGCACATCCACCACCCGCTGTGTTTGCCTGGTAGCCGCAGCCACCCCGCACACACCACGCCCCAAGGGTATGCGCACACAGGCCACACGCCCCTGAAATGGCCCCAGCACCAGTTCATCGCCGCGCAACAGGTAGAAGCCGGCCCAGTTGAGCGCGCTCAACTCCTGGAACAACAAGGCGCAGAACTGCGCGGCGTTGGCTATGAAATCCCGCTCATCTGCCAACAGTGCCTGCAGTTGTGCGGCCAGCAGTGAATAGTCATCGGACTCGGCGCCAGCTGGCGCAAGATCGATCATGCTTGGCTCTCCAGGAGTTGCAGCCCGACCCAGTGCCGGGCGAACTGATAGGCACAGCGGCCATTGCGATTGCCGCGACCGAGGGCCCAGCGAATCGCCGCCTTTTCCAGCGCCTCGCTCCACTGCCAGTGCAAGCCCGCCTGCACCGCCTGCACCTCGATCCAATGGCGCACCACATCGAGGAAGTGATCCTGGGTGAATGGATAGAAAGACAACCACAGACCGAAACGATCAGACAAGGCGATCTTGTCCTCGATCGCCTCGCTGGGATGCAGTTCGCCGCCGACCATCTGCGAGGCCTCGTTGTCGCTGTGGCTCTCCGGCATCAGATGGCGGCGATTGGAGGTCGCGTAGAGCAGTACATTGTCTGGCGAGCGCTCCAGCGAGCCGTCCAGCACACTTTTCAGCACCCGGTAATCACCCTCGCCGGCCTCGAAGGACAGGTCGTCGCAAAACAGCACGAAGCGCTGGGGCAGCCGGATCAGCTGCTCGACCACGCGTGGCAAATCCGCCAGATGGTCGCGCTCGATCTCGATCAGACGCAGTCCGGCCGCGGCATGTTCGGCCAACAATGCGCGTACCAGCGATGACTTGCCCGTGCCACGCGCGCCCCAGAGCAAAGCGTGGTTGGCCGGCAGCCCCCGAATGAATTGCCGGGTGTTGCGTGCCAGCTGCTCACGCTGAGTGTCCACTCCGATCAGGTCACTCAGGTTCAGGTCGAGGTTGATGCTCAATGGCTGCAAGTAGCCGCTGCGCCCCTCACGATGCCAGCGCGCGGCCAGGCTATGCTGCCAGTCGATAGCGCCACGCTGGGCCGGCAACAGCGGCTCGAGTCGGGCAAGCACGCTCTCGGCGCGCTGGAGAAAAGCATTCAAACGGGAATCCACGACGTACTCCTTGAGGTTACAGCCGGCCTGCCAACTGCTCCCGCCGAAAGGCAGAAAGGATGGGTTATGCTTGGCAAGCGCACGGACTCGAGATTATTGCCACCCATGGATATACCGCTCAACCAACGCCTGTCATTCAAACAGGCCAGTCTGACCGTACTGGTGGCGTTTATCCTCGGGACTGCGCTCAGTTTGATTCAAGTGGGCATCGATTATGCCAGCGAAGATGCCTCCATCAACCGCGAGATTAACGCTCTGATGGAGATCAGCCACAATCCCGCGGCACGCATCGCCTACAACATCGACGCCGAACTGGCCCAGGAACTGGTGCTGGGCCTGCTGCGCTCGCCAGCGGTAATTCGTGCCGAGATCATAGACAACAGCAATATGACTCTGGCCAGCGTCAGCCGCCCGCCCAGCACCAGTAGCTACCGGCTGTTCAGTGATTACCTCTTCGACGCACGGCGTCAGTTCGAAACCCAACTGTTCGTCAGTCACGCGCCCCAGGAAGCCCTAGGCGTGCTGCGCCTGGAAGTCGACACCTATGCGTTCGGCAGTCACTTCCTGCGCCGCGCCATGCTTACCATGCTGACCGGCTTCGCCCGCAGCCTGCTGCTCTCGCTGATCCTGCTGGTGCTGTTCTATTTCATGCTGACCAAGCCACTGATCGAGGTGATTCGCGCGCTCAGCGGTCGCGACCTGCACGCCCCGAACCGCAACAGACTGCCCTGCCCGCACGGGCATGAGCGCGATGAAATCGGCATTCTGGTCGACGTTACCAACCAACAACTTTCCAGCATCGCCAAGGAGATCGAGCAACGTCGCGACGCGGAGAACCGCCTGACCCAGTACCTGGGTGAACTGGAGAACATCGTTTCTGCACGCACCACCGAATTGAAGGCGACTAACGCGCGCCTGCTCGAATCCAATCAGGAGCTGGAACAGGCAAAACGCACCGCACTGGACATGGCCCAGGCCCGCTCGGCGTTTCTCGCCAACATGAGCCACGAGATCCGCACCCCGCTCAACGGCCTGCTCGGCATGCTCGCCCTGGCCCTCGACGGCCCGCTGAGCAACGAACAACGCCAGCAGCTGTCGATTGCCCACGACTCCGGCAAGATACTGGTCGAACTGCTGAATAACATCCTCGACTTGTCGAAATTCGAAGCTGGTCAGCTCGAGCTGGAAAGCATGCCTTTCGACCTCGGCACGATGGTCGAAGACACCGCCAGCCTACTGTCGCAAAACGCCTTGCCGGGTGTCGAATTGACCTGCTTGATCGACCCTCAACTGCCCGCGCAAGTGCTCGGCGACCCGACACGGGTGCGCCAGATCATTAGCAACCTGCTGTCAAACGCCCTGAAATTCACCCGTTTTGGCCGCGTCGACATCCACGTCGACAGCAGCCCGACCGGCATACGGATCCTGGTGCGCGACACCGGCATCGGTATTGCCGCTGAGGCACGCGCGCGCATCTATCAACCCTTTGCCCAGGCAGGGGTCGGCATTACCCGCCAGTTCGGCGGCACCGGTCTGGGCCTGGCACTCACCCGCCGCCTGTGCGAGGCCATGCAGGGCCGGCTCGAGCTGGAATCCAGGGAAGGCTTCGGCAGCCAGTTCTGCGCCGAGCTGCCATTGCCCAGCCACACCCCTGCGCCTTCCTTGCCGGTACTGACCGGAAGGGTCATTGCCCTCAGCTCGGCCAATTCAGGCCTCAGCGAACTGCTTGGCAAGCTGTTGCCCGCATGGGGACTGGAGTATCAACGCCTGGACACCGATACAAACCTGCTCGGTGTCACAGCCGACCTGTTGATCAGTGACTGTCCCGAGTGCCTGCCGGGCACGCGCCCGACGTGCAAGATGCCGATCCTGCTGGTCACCGCCTACGGCAGCTTCCTCCCGAGTGAACAGGCGCATGCCTTGGCCCCGTTCGAACAGATCGCCCGGCCGCTGTCGCGCCAAACCCTGCGCGAGGCATTACGCCGCAGCCTCGGCCAGCAGGTGGAAAGCGCTCCGACACCAAGCCCTATCGAGCAACGAACCGGACGGCGGGCACGGGTGCTGCTGGTGGAGGACAATCCGGTCAACCAGTTGGTGGCAAAAGGCATGCTGGATAAACTCGGCTGCGAGGTCGTACTGGCCAACCATGGCGCCGAAGCCCTGAGCCAACTGGCTCAGCACGACATCGACCTGGTGCTGATGGACTGCAACATGCCGATCATGGACGGCTATGAGGCCAGCCGCAGAATTCGCCAGGGCGGCCACCATCCCGAGTTGCCAATCATCGCCCTGACCGCCAACGCCCTGCCCGATGAGCGCGAGCGCTGTAGCGCCGCCGGCATGAGCGATTACCTGGCCAAACCCTTTCGCCGCGAAGAACTGGCGGCCCTGCTCGAGCGCTGGTTGTCGGCGTCTAGCGCAGCGCCATGAAGCGGTCGAGTAACTGACCAACGCGGCCACGCAACTCGGCCAGCTCGGCCACCTCGACACCCTGCTCGCACAGTAGCTGCTGGCGCAATGGCAGTACCTGCTCACGCAAGGCACGGCCCGCTTCAGTCAATGCCAGGTGCACCTCGCGCTCATCCACAGCCGAGCGCTGGCGCAAGAGCAAACCAAGTTGCTGCAAGCGCTTGAGCAGTGGGGTCAAGGTGCCCGAATCGAGCAGCAAGCGCTCGCCCAAGGCCTTGACCGTCGGCTGTGCCGGCGGCTCAAGCTGCCACTCCCAGAGCACCAACATCGCCAGGTACTGCGGGTAGGTCAGGTTCAATTGATCGAGCATCGGCTTGTAGGCACGAATCACCGCGCGCGAAGCCGCGTACAGCTTGAAGCACAGCTGGCTGTCCAGCTGCAAAGGGTCCTCTCGCTCGAATGACACTGGCTTCATTTGAGCAGGGCTTCGATCTCGCCAGCCAGGTCTTCCGGCTTGGTGGTCGGCGCGAAACGCTTGACCTGCTTACCGTCGGCACTGATCAGGAACTTGGTGAAGTTCCACTTCACACCCTGGCTACCGAGCAGGCCGGGGGCATTTTTCTTCAGCTTGACGAACAAGGGGTGGGCATCGCTGCCGTTGACATCGACTTTCTTGAACAAGGGAAAACTGACACCGAAGTTCAGCTCGCAGAATTCGGAAATAGCCCCCTCGTTGCCCGGCTCCTGCTTGCCGAACTGGTTGCAGGGAAAACCGAGCACCACCAGACCTTTGTCCTTGTACTGCTGCCAGAGGTTTTCCAGGCCCTTGTACTGCGGAGTAAAACCACACTTGCTGGCGGTATTGACCACCAGCACGGCCTTGCCACCGAAGTCGGCCAGGGTTTTCTGCTCACCCTTGATGGTGGTCACAGGGATATCAAACAGTTCATTGCTCATGGTTCTGGCTCTCGATTGACAGGGGAACGAGAGACAAGATAGCGAGCAATTGAATTGCACACAATTTATCTCGCCAAATATATACCCCGTTGATATGCGACCACAGGGTGGCTGGGCGATGCCTCGTTTCAGCCCACCACCACTGCCACCCCCGTGGTTACTGCGGCCGGGGGACCAGCTTCAGCGATGCCGAATTGATGCAGTAACGCAAACCGGTCGGTGCCGGCCCATCGGGAAAGACGTGGCCCAGGTGGGCATCGCATTTGCCACACTTCACTTCGATGCGGTGCATGCCGTGGCTGAAATCATCCAGGCTGGTAATCGCATCCTTGCCCAGCGGTTGAAAGTAGCTGGGCCAGCCACTCCCGGAGTCGAACTTGGCGTCCGAGTCGAACAATGCAGTGCCGCAGCAGGCGCAGTGATAAATGCCCGGCGTCTTGCTGTCATGGTATTCACCGGAAAAGGCTCGCTCAGTGCCACCCAACCGGCAGACATGGAACTGCGTCTCCGACAGTTCTTCGCGCCAGGCTTCCAGGGGTTTTTCGAGCTTGTCCACAGGCAGGTCTCCTCAACAGAAAAAAGCCCGACCAGTACCTTTGCCAAGGTCAGGCTGCAACGTATCATTCGACCCCAGTCTGTCACCCGCGTTACAACCTGCCAAGGCTCGCCTGATCGAGACTTTTACACGGTAATTCAACGGCGTTTCACCACTCGGGAACACTTACATGCAGTTCAGCAAATCGAACAAGCTCGCCAATGTCTGCTATGACATTCGCGGCCCCGTGCTCAAGCACGCCAAACGCCTGGAAGAGGAAGGCCATCGCATCCTCAAGCTGAACATCGGCAACCCGGCGTCGTTCGGTTTCGAAGCCCCGGAAGAAATCCTCCAGGACGTCATCCGCAACTTACCGACCGCCCAGGGCTACAGCGACTCCAAGGGCTTGTTCAGTGCGCGCAAGGCGGTGATGCAGTACTACCAGCAGAAGCAGGTGGACGGCGTCGGCATCGAGGACATCTACCTGGGCAACGGCGTATCCGAGCTGATCGTCATGGCCATGCAGGCGCTGCTCAACAACGGCGATGAAGTACTGATCCCGGCCCCCGACTATCCACTGTGGACTGCCGCCGTAGCCCTGTCCGGCGGCAAGCCGGTGCATTACCTGTGCGACGAACAAGCCGGCTGGTTCCCCGACATTGCCGACATGCGCGCCAAGATCACGCCCAACACCAAGGCACTGGTGCTGATCAACCCGAACAACCCCACCGGCGCGGTGTATTCCAAAGAAGTCCTGATGGACATCGTCGAACTGGCGCGCCAGCACAATCTGGTGCTGTTCTCCGACGAGATCTACGACAAGATCCTCTACGATGAAGCCCAGCACATCTGCACCGCCTCGCTGGCGCCGGACGTGCTCTGCCTGACCTTCAACGGCCTGTCCAAGTCCTATCGGGTAGCGGGATTCCGCTCCGGCTGGGTGGCGATTTCCGGACCCAAGCACCGCGCACACAGCTATATCGAAGGCATCGACATTCTGGCCAACATGCGCCTGTGCGCCAACGTGCCCAGCCAGCATGCGATCCAGACGGCACTGGGCGGCTACCAGAGCATCAACGACCTGGTGTTGCCGCAAGGGCGCTTGCTGGAGCAACGCAATCGCACCTGGGAGCTGCTCAACGACATTCCCGGGGTCAGCTGCGTCAAACCCATGGGCGCGCTCTACGCCTTCCCGAAAATCGACCCCAAGGTCTGCCCGATTCACAACGACGAGAAATTCGTCCTCGACCTGCTGCTCTCCGAGAAACTGTTGATCGTCCAGGGCACGGCCTTCAACTGGCCTTGGCCGGATCACTTCCGCGTGGTCACCCTGCCGCGGGTCGATGACCTGGAACAGGCCATAGGCCGCATCGGCAGCTTCCTCAAGGGCTACCAGCAGTAACCGGAGACGAGCATGACCCAGGGCAAACGTTATCTGCTGACAGGCGCCAGCTCCGGCATCGGCGCCGCACTCGCCCGCGAGCTGGCGAGCAAAGGCTATGACCTGGCCCTGGCGGCGCGCCGCGAAGACAGCCTGCACCTGCTGGCGGCCGAACTGCAGGCGCGCTTCGGCCGCAAGGCCATCGTCCTGCCGCTGGACGTTACCGACTACGCGACCTGCCAGGATGCCATAGGCCTGGCGGCAAACGCCCTGGGCGGACTGGACGGGCTCATCGCCAACGCCGGCATCGCCCTGACCAGCAAAGTCGGTGGCGGCCACTTCGAGCGCGCCAGGCTGACCCTGGAAACCAACCTGATCGGCGCCATCGCCTGCCTGGATGCCGCGGCCGCGTTATTTCGCCAGCAAGGCCATGGTCACCTGGTCGCGATCGCCTCGGTCGCCGGCAAGCGCGGCCTGCCCTATGCCGCGGCCTATTCGGCGAGCAAGGCGGGCCTGATCAGTTACATGCAAGCCACCCGCGCCGAACTGCAGGGCAAGGGTATCGATACCACCCTGCTGCTGCCCGGCTTTATCGATACGCCGCTCAACAGCGATATGCCCAAACGACCCTTTGTCATCGATGTGCAACGCGGCGCCACGCTGATCGCCCGGCACATCGATAAACGCCATAGCAGCGCCTATGTACCGGGCTGGCCCTGGGCAGTTCTCGGTCGCCTGCTGCCGCTACTACCCACCTCGATGATTGCCAAATTCTGATGGATCTACAAATCGACGATTTCTACAAGGATGCGGCAGCCGCCATGCTGCACCTCTATCAGGTATTCCCGCGCAAAATGGCGCTCTACGTAGAAGACCTGATCGGCCGCGAGGAGCCGGATGAGTTCGGTCTGCCGAGCAAGCGCCATGAGAGCTGCCTGGGCACGCTGCTGTGGCTGGCCGAGGAAGGCTACCTGCGCTTCGACTCGACTATCGCCTACGACGCCCTCGATCAGGCGGTACTTAGCGAAAAAGGCTTTCTGCGCCTGAGTCGCAGCGTGCCCCATGCCCTGCGCGATGGCGAGGCTCTGCCTCCAAGTGTGCGCCGAGTGCATGCCACCCTGGCCTTTCAACTGCGCGAAGCGCTGAGCCAAAAACATGGCGAACGCCTCGCTCGACTGACCCGTTTGCTCTTCGAAAGCAGCCTGACGGCCACAGGCGACACAGTTTGAAATAGTCCCCCGGTTGAAGAGACGGGGAGCGCGCCCTTATATAGCCGACATATCAAGCAGGTCTTTCCCCGTGAGGAGTCGTTTCACACCATGATGCGCATTTTGCTGTTCCTGGCTACCAACCTGGCGGTGTTGATAATCGCCAGCATCACTCTCAAGCTACTGGGGGTAGACCGTTTTACTGGCCAGAACTACAGCAGCTTGCTGATTTTCTGCGCGGTATTCGGTTTTGCCGGCTCACTGATTTCGCTGCTGCTGTCCAAGTGGATGGCGAAGATGAGCACCGGCACCGAGATCATCACCCAGCCACGCACCCGCCACGAACAATGGCTGCTGCAGACCGTCGAGGAACTGTCGCGCGAGGCGGGGATCAAGATGCCGGAAGTGGGAATCTTCCCGGCCTACGAATCCAACGCCTTCGCCACCGGCTGGAACAAGAACGATGCCCTGGTGGCCGTCAGCCAGGGCTTGCTGGAGCGCTTCTCGCCGGATGAGGTGAAGGCGGTACTGGCCCACGAGATCGGCCACGTGGCCAACGGCGACATGGTCACCCTGGCGCTGATTCAGGGCGTGGTAAACACCTTCGTGATGTTCTTCGCGCGGATCTTCGGCAACTTCGTCGACAAGGCCATCCTGAAAAACGAAGGCAGCCACGGCATCGGTTATTTCGTCGCCACCATCTTCGCCGAACTGGTACTCGGCATCCTGGCCAGCATCATCGTCATGTGGTTCTCGCGCAAACGCGAATTCAAGGCCGACGAAGCCGGCGCGCGCCTAGCCGGCACCGGCGCCATGATCGCCGCCCTGCAGCGCCTGCGCGCCGAACAGGACGTGCCGGTGAACATGCCCGACAGCCTCACCGCCTTCGGCATCAACGGCGGCCTGAAGCACGGCCTGGCCGGCCTGCTGATGACCCACCCGCCACTGGAAGACCGCATCGAAGCCCTGCGTCAGCTGCGCTAACCAGCCAGCATGAAAAAGGGCGACCCTCGGGTCGCCTTATTTTTTGTTGCGCCACAGCCACCAACGCCGGCAGGCCCGGACGACGATCCGTGCGCAGCGCAGCGTCAGCCCGCCAGACCGGTGCGCGGCCTTATTCGCGCTTGACCAATAGGTACACCACCTCGTCCAGCGCCTGCAGGTTGTGCCTGATGAACTTCCAGTTGCCCTGCAGCACATCCAGCCGCTCCAGCGTCTCGATCTCCCAGCCCGCCCCGAACAATTCCCCGACTTCGGCATCCGTCACCGCGAAGGGCGGGCCGTCCATCTGGCTCTGCTGGTAATCCAGGGTAATCAGCAGGCCCCGGCATGCCGCCGGCAAAATTGCCTGCAGGTGCGCCACATACCTGGCACGCATCTCGAGCGGCAAGGCGATCAATGCCGCGCGATCGTAGAGCGCCTGGCAATCGCCGAGCTGTTCTGCCGTCAGGGCAAAGAAATCGCCGCACCAGAGCTCCACGGCTCCGGCGCAATAGATCTTGAACGCGCCCTCCTGGCGGATCTCTGCGTTCAAACCATGTTCCGCGAAGAAATCCTCGACCGCCTTCTGCGCCAGCTCGACGCCCAGCACCCGATAGCCCTGCCCCGCCAGCCAGACCAGATCCAGACTCTTGCCGCACAGCGGCACCAGTACCCGCGCCCCCGGCTGCAGCGCCAGCGCCGAGCAGTGGCGCTGCAGATAGGGATTGACCTGATCAAGATGGAAACCTATCTGATCGCGCGCCCAGCGTGTCTGCCAAAATGCTTCGTCCACTCTACCCCCTAAAAATACGATCAAATAGTTCTAGAATTTATACTGGAATTCGATAATAACAGCCACGAAGATAGCCATATCCTCCTGCAGGAACCGACCCCATGCTGCCTTCGCTATATATCTCCCACGGCTCGCCCATGCTCGCCCTGGAGCCCGGTGCCAGCGGTCAGGCCCTGGCCCGCCTGGCCGCGACGCTGCCCAGACCACGAGCCATCCTGGTGGTGTCCGCACACTGGGAAAGCAGCATGCTACGCGTCACCAGCGCCACCCAACCTGAAACCTGGCATGACTTTGGCGGTTTCCCCCCGCAGCTGTATCAGCTGCAATACCCGACACCCGGCAACCCGCCGTTAGCCGCCCAAATCGTCCAGCTACTGGGCACTGCCGGCCTCCGCGCCCAGCTCGACCCTGAGCGCCCATTCGATCATGGCGCCTGGGTGCCTCTGTCTCTGATGTACCCGGCCGCCGATATCCCGCTCGTGCAACTCTCGCTGCCCCGCCACCAAGGCCCTGAATTACAGACCCGTATCGGTCGCGCCTTGGCCGGCCTGCGCGCTCAAGGCGTATTGCTGATCGGCTCCGGCAGCATCACCCACAACCTCGGCGAACTCGACTGGCACGCCGGCCCCGAGCAGATCGAGCCCTGGGCTCAGGAGTTCCGCGACTGGATGGTGGCCCGACTCGCCGCCGACGACGAGGCAGCCTTGCACGACTATCGCCAACGGGCCCCCGCGGCCGTGCGCAACCACCCTAGCGACGAACACCTGTTACCGCTGTTCTTCGCCCGCGGCGCTGGCGGCCGGTTCAAGGTCGAGCACAGCGGTTTCACCCTCGGCGCCCTGGGCATGGATATCTACAGCTTTGCCTGATTCACCCCGAGGGTGCTGCCGGTCTATACAGAGGGACCAGCAGAAACAGCGCTTAGCCCCCGACACCAAGGTGATAGATCACGAAACAATACCAATCTGTGCTTCAATCACCCGCATGACCCTGCCCTTGGAACCGTCGGCCACGAGGCTCAGGTGTCACGCAGAAGGTGTGGACAATATGAATTCCATCAGGCTTGCAGCAATAGCGCTTGTGGTAGTAGGTGCCCTGGCACTGATTTATGGCGGCTTCAGTTATACCAAGGACACCACCGCGGTCAAACTCGGCCCACTCGAACTCTCCGTAAAGGAGAAGGAAACGGTCAACGTCCCCATGTGGGCGGGGATTGCCGCCATAGTGGCCGGCGGCCTGATGCTCGCAGCTGGCAGCAAGAGGTCGTAACGCCGCTGCAGGCCTTGCCTGCCAAGTGGACGGATACAAAAAAGCCCCGCATCTCAACAATGCGGGGCTTCTTGTTTAGCGCTTAACGCGAATCAATCTTCGCGATAACGACGCAGCTTCAGCGGCTTGCCACCGACGCGGGTGTCTTTCAGCTTGCTGAGCAAACCCTCGAGACCATCTTCCGGCAGCTCGACCAGGCTGAAGCTCTCGCGCACCTGGATGCGGCCGATGGCTTCGCGAATCAGGCCGCCCTCATTGAGGATGGCGCCCAGCAGGTTCTTGGCGGCAATACCGTCACGCGCGCCCAGCGCAGTCCGGCAGCGGGCACGACCTTCGGCCAAGGGTACTGGCGCACGACGCTCACGGCTGTCACCGCGATCCGAACGTTCGCTACGCTCGCTGCGCTCACGCGGCGAACTGGTCGGAACCAGCGGTTGCTCGCGCTCGACTTCCGCCAGGGTCAGGGCCTGACCGTTGGTGGCTTTGCGCAGCAGCGCGGCAGCCAGGGCACGCGGGGTGCAACCGATTTGCGCGGTCAAGCGGTCGAGCAGCTCGCCATGGCTGGCTTCGGCATCGGCCACCAGGGGTGCCAGGCTCGAGGTCAGCTTCTTGATCCGCGCGTCCAGTACTTGCTGGCCATCGGGCAGGCGTACTTCCGTGACTTTCTGCCCGGTGACACGCTCGATTACCTGCAGCATGCGGCGCTCACGCGGCGTTACCAGCAACAGCGCGCGACCGGTACGGCCGGCACGGCCGGTACGGCCAATACGGTGAACATAGGATTCCGGGTCGTACGGCATGTCGACGTTCATCACGTGGGTGATGCGCGGCACGTCCAGACCACGAGCAGCGACGTCGGTGGCGACGACGATGTCCAGGCGACCATCCTTAAGGGACTCGATCACCCGCTCACGCTGGTTCTGGGCGATGTCGCCGTTCAGGGCAGCGGCCTTGTAACCACGCGCTTCGAGCACGGCGGCCAGATCCAGAGTGGCTTGCTTGGTACGCACGAAGGCGATCAGCGCATCGAACTCCTCGACTTCCAGCAGACGCAGTACGGCAGCGTGCTTCTGGTCGGCATGGACCAGCAAGTGAGCCTGCTCGATGGCGGTCACGGTCTGGGTCTTGGTTTCGATCCTGACGTGCTTCGGATCACGCAGGTGCTTTTCGGCAATGGCGCGGATCGAATGTGGCAAGGTGGCCGAGAACAGGACGGTTTGACGGGTTTCCGGCATGGCCTTGAAGATCACTTCAAGGTCGTCCATGAAGCCCAGCTTGAGCATTTCGTCCGCTTCATCGAGCACCAGGTGCTGAATGGTCGACAATACCTTCTCGTCACGACGCAGGTGGTCGACCAGGCGACCCGGAGTGGCGACGACAACCTGCGCGCCATTACGAATGGCTTTCAGTTGCGGGCCCATGGGCGCGCCGCCGTAAACGGCGATGACGTTCAGCCCCGGCATTTGCTTGGCGTAGGTTTCGAAGGCAGTCGCGACCTGCAGGGCCAGCTCGCGGGTTGGCGCGAGAATCAACGCCTGCGGCTGGCGCTTGGTCGGATCAATGCGGCTGAGGATTGGCAGGGCGAAGGCAGCGGTTTTACCGGTGCCGGTCTGCGCCTGACCGATCATGTCGTGGCCTTCGAGAATCACCGGAATCGACTGCAACTGAATCGCCGAAGGCTCTTCATAGCCAGTCGCGATCACTGCGGCCAGGATATTGGGATGAAGATTGAGTGCGGCGAAGCCGCCGAGTACTTGGGTCATGGGTCTGCCTCTAGTGCATCCGCAAAGACCCATGCTCCAAAGCTGCGCATGCCGTGTAAGACTCTAAAGTCGCCCTGGCAGCCGTGTCGGCGGGGATTTGCGAAAACGTGGTTGTAAATGAATCGTCAAGGATAGTCCGCTACGCAGACTGACTGCCGAAGGTGACCTCCGGGCGAGTTGTGTAACCTGAACGTGGCCATGAATTGACCGGCGCGCACTATACCGGAAAAAATGGCCTTTGTGATGATTTTCCAACAATTCAAACAGCGGCACCGCCAAACGGTCGCTCAGACCGAGACTCAACCCAGGTCATTCAATGCTCGCGCAACAGCACCATATACAGGCCATTGAAGTGCAGACGCCGCATCAACCCTCATTCAGCAGTGGCCAATGCGCCCCACCACGTGCGGTTTGCAGTAGCGCTGCTATAACCTGTTGCACGACATTTCCTGCACAAGGATTTCTGCCATGACTCAAGACACCAAAGGTCGCGTCAGCCGTGAAAAACGCGGCCAGATCATGCTGATCGGCCTGGACCGATCGACCAAGCGCAATGCCTTCGACCTGGACCTGCTCAATGACCTGTGCCTGGCCTATGGCGAATTCGAGCGCGACAGTGAGGCTCGCGTAGCCTTGGTCTTCGCTCATGGCGAGCACTTCACCGCTGGGCTTGACCTGGCCAATGTCGCCGCCAGCTTTGCCGCGGGCTGGCAGATCCCTGCCGGCGGCTGCGACCCCTGGGGGGTGTTTGGCGGCCCACGGGTGAGCAAGCCAGTGATAGTGGCGGCCCAGGGCTATTGCTACACCATCGGTATTGAACTGATGCTCGCCTCGGACATCAACCTGTGCGCCAGCAATACCCGCTTCGCCCAGATGGAAGTGCAGCGCGGTATTTTTCCGTTCGGCGGCGCCACCCTGCGCATGCACCAGAGCGCCGGCTGGGGCAATGCCATGCGCTGGCTGCTCACTGGCGATGAGTTCGACGCGCACGAAGCCTACCGCCTGGGTTTGGTGCAGGAAGTGCTGGCCAGTGAAGAACTGCTGCCACAGGCACTCAAGCTGGCCGGGCGAATTGCCGCCCAGGCACCGCTTGGGGTACAGGCCACCCTGGCCTCGGCACGCCAGGCAGTGCGCGAAGGTGAAGTCGCGGCGACGGCCAATCTGCACCCGACAGTGACCCGCCTGATGGCCAGCGAAGATGCCCAGGAAGGCGTGCGCGCCATGCTCGAACGTCGCCCCGGCGACTTCAAGGGCCGCTGAACGCAATCAACTGGCCGGACGCAGCGCCTCGATCAGCGGCTGCAGGGAATACCCCAGTTGCGGCGCCAACGCCGCGGCCCGAGCGTGCAGATCGCCCAAGTCGAGCTGCTGCTCGAGATCGGCCGGCACCAGCAGGATGACATTGCCTTCCTTGACCGGACATTCCCAATAATGCCGATGGTAGAGGCCGCGCAAAAGGGGCGCGCCGAGCGGCTTGCCGTCATTGCCGGCCCATTGATTGATGATCAGCCAGCCGCCCGGATTCAACTGTTTCTGGCAGTTCTCGAGGAACTTCCAGGCCAGGTGGCCAACGCCGGGACCGTGGTCGGTATAGAGGTCGACGAAAATCAGGTCGGCGCGTTCCGCGCTTTCCAGCAGATCGAGGGCGTCACCGATGCGGATGGTCAGACGCGGATCGTCCTCCAGCCCGAGGTACTGCATGGCCAGGCGCGGCACCTCGGGTCGCAGCTCGATGGTTTCGACATCCTCCAGCGGCAGGAACTTGAGACAGGCCTGGGTCAGGTTACCGGCACCGAGCCCCAGGAACAGCGCGCTCTCGGGCACTGGATGGCACAAGCCGCCAAGCAGCATGGCGCGGGTGTAGTCGTACTCCAGCCAACTCGGGTCGGCAGTGAACACGCAACTCTGCTCGATCGAGTCGCCGAATTCGAGAAAGCGGTATTCGCCGATCTCGACCACCCGGATTACGCCGAACGCATCCTGCACTTCGGCGAGCAGCACCTCGTCTTTCATCTCGTCCACCGGGGGTAAACCTGGCATTTATCGCTCTCCAGCCTGACAGCCCCGACCAGTCGCACCAGGGTAAAGGCGACAATTGTCAATGAAGCACCCGCGCCGGGTCACGCGATAATTCACCGCCGGCTGCTTTGCTGCGTCTTGCGCAAGGCCCACCAGGGCCCTATCCGGGCGGTTATGCAGCGGCGCTATCACGGCTATCGGCTTGAAGGCGCAGGCTGATCGGTTACCATGCCCACCTGCCTAATTAACCGCCTGAAGCCGAGAATCGTCATGTCGCAAGCCTGGAGCCCCGAAAGCTGGAGAAGCAAGCCCATCCAGCAGCAGCCGATCTACCCCGACGCCGCCCACCTGGCCAAGGTCGAGCAGACCCTGGCCGGCTATCCGCCGCTGGTGTTCGCTGGCGAAGCCCGTGAGCTGCGCCGCCAGTTCGCCGAGGTGACCCAGGGTCGTGCCTTCCTGCTGCAGGGCGGCGACTGTGCCGAGAGCTTCGCCGAATTCAGCGCGGCGAAGATCCGCGACACCTTCAAGGTGCTGCTGCAAATGGCCATTGTCATGACCTTCGCCGCCGGTTGCCCGGTGGTGAAAGTCGGGCGCATGGCCGGGCAGTTCGCCAAACCGCGCTCGGCCAACGACGAGACCATCGGCGGGGTCACCCTGCCGGCCTACCGCGGCGACATCGTCAATGGCATCGGCTTCGATGCCAAGAGCCGGGTGCCGGATCCGGAGCGCCTGCTGCAGGCGTATCACCAGTCCACCGCCAGCCTCAACCTGCTGCGCGCCTTCGCCCAGGGTGGTTTCGCCGACCTGCACCAGGTGCACCAGTGGAACCTCGACTTCATCGCCAACTCGGCCCTGGCCGAGAAGTACAGCCAGCTGGCCGCCCGCATCGACGAAACCCTGGCCTTTATGCGTGCCTGCGGCATGGATACTTCGCCACAACTGCGCGAGACCAGCTTCTTCACCGCCCACGAGGCGCTGCTGCTCAACTATGAAGAAGCCTTCGTGCGCAAGGACAGCCTCACCGGCGGTAACTACGCCTGCTCGGCGCACATGCTGTGGATCGGCGACCGCACCCGCCAGCTGGATGGCGCCCACGTCGAGTTCCTGCGTGGCGTCGGCAACCCGATCGGGGTCAAGGTCGGCCCGAGCATGGACCCGGACGAGCTGATCCGCCTGATCGACATCCTCAACCCGGACAACGACCCCGGCCGCCTCAACCTGATCGTGCGCATGGGCGCGGACAAGGTCGAAGCCCATATGCCGCGTCTGGTGCGCAAGGTGCAGGGCGAAGGCAAGCAGGTGCTGTGGAGTTCCGACCCCATGCACGGCAACACCATCAAGGCCAGCAGCGGCTACAAGACCCGCGACTTCGCGCAGATCCTCGCCGAAGTGAAGCAGTTCTTCGCCGTGCACCAGGCCGAGGGTAGCTATGCCGGCGGCATCCATATCGAGATGACCGGACAGAACGTCACCGAATGCATCGGCGGCGCCCGACCGATCACCGAAGATGGCCTGTCGGATCGCTACCACACCCACTGCGACCCGCGGATGAACGCCGACCAGTCGCTGGAACTGGCCTTCCTGATCGCCGAGACCCTCAAGCAGGTGCGCCGCTAAGCCGCTCGCCGTCTGGGCCGCACTACGCCGTCAGGCGTTCGCGCAGGCGGCCCAACATGCCCATCAGGCTCCCGACCTTCTCCCGCTCGCGCGCCTCGCGCGGCACCTGCGCCAGGCGCGTGACTATCTGCGCCGGCTGGGCGCGCCACAGCAGTGCCTGCTCGGCGGCGGCCTGCAAGCCTTTCTCGAACAGGCCACGGCGGATCGGCTTGGGCAGGTAGCGGAATATCTGCGCCTCGTTGATCAGTTTGAGCAACGCCTGGGTGTCGCAAAACGGAGTCACCACCAGGGTCAGCAAACGTGGATGCGCCTGGGCCAGGGTTTTCAGCAAGGGCGCGACCTCCTCGCCGGCCAGCTTGAGATCGCTGACCAGCAGATCCACCGGCTGCGCGTTGAGCACGGCCAGCGCCTCACCGAGGTTGCTCACACGCACCAGCCGATGGCCGCCGCTCATGCAAAAATCGCCAACCACGGCCAACGTTTGCAGGTCGTCATCGAGTAACAGCACATTGAGCGGCGCGGCCAGCAGGCTGGCACTCGGCAATAGCGGCAGCTGGGCCTGACGCGCGGCGATTTCCGCCGCCTGGCGCAGAGTGAAGGCCATTTCCTGCTGGTCCCAGGGCTTGGTCAGGTAGCGGAAGATGCCGCCACTGTTCAGCGCCGCCACGGCTGCATCCAGGTCGGAGTAACCCGTGAGCAGGATGCGCAGGGTCTGCGGGGCGATCTCGCGGGCCTGGGCGAGCAGCTCGGCGCCGCTCATCTGCGGCATGCGCTGGTCACTGACCAGAATATGCACCGTCTCGCTTTTCAGGCGTTGCAAGGCGCGGCGCGGATCGCTCTCGGTGAGTACCTGGTATTGCCGGCGAAACTGCAAAGCCAGGCTGCGCAGGATGCGCTCCTCATCGTCGACAAACAGGATGCGAATCTGTGCTGCGATCATGTCAGGCGCTCCGTTGCAGTGCGGCCGCCTGCGGACGCGGCAGGCGGATCAAAAAGCGCGTTCCGCGCCCCGGTTCGGAAGCGACGCGGATCAGGCCGCCGTGATCCTGGATGATCTTGAAGCTGATCGACAGGCCCAGGCCGGTGCCCTGGCCGACCGGTTTGGTGGTGAAGAAGGGGTCGAAAATCTGCGCCAACACCGCTGGCGACATACCGCGGCCGCTGTCCTGCACCGAGACGAACACCGCCGCTTCCTCGACCCAGGTTTTCACCCGGATCTGGCCAAAACCGTCGATGGCCTGGGCGGCGTTGGTGAACAGGTTGAGCAAGACCTGATTGATCTGCGAGGGCGCACAGGGAATGCGCGGCAGGTCGCCGAGCTGCAACACCGCTTCGGCCTTGTCCTTGATGCTGTTGCGCGCGATCACCAGGGCGCTGCGGATACAGTCGTTGAGGTCGACCTCCTCGCTCATGGCGCGATCCAGGCGGGCGAAGTCCTTGAGACCGACCACCAGCTCGGCGATCTGCTCCAGGCCATAGAGGGTGTCGTCGAACAGCTGGTTAAGATCCTCGACCAGCAGCTCCGGCGCGGCCCGTTCACGGGCGCTGGCCGCCTGGTCCAGAGCCATGGCCAGGCGCGCTTCGTCGCAGTTCGGGTCGGCCAGGCAATCGGCCAGGGTCGCCTGCACCTCGGCCAACTCGAACAGCGGCGCGCTCAGCTCACGCAGCAGTTGCACATTGTTCTTCACGTAGCCCAGCGGCGTATTCAATTCGTGGGCGACGCCGGCGACCATCTGCCCAAGGGAAGCCATCTTCTCCGACTGCACCAGTTGCGCCTGTGATTCCTTGAGATCGACCAGCGCCTTGCGCAGCACCGCATTGCGCTGAGCAATCCGCGCCTCCATGGCCTTGAGCAGATCCAGCACGGTGCCCAGGCCGCGGTACTGGCCCTGGGCATCGACCAGGATAAAGTCTTCGGTGATCGGGTATTGCAGCTGCCCGGTGATCTGCTTGGCCGCCTCTTCCAGACTGGTGTCCAGACTGACCACCAGCGGCGCTGGATTCATCACCTCATGCACCGGATGACGACCGCGCAGGTCGCGGCCGAAGCGCTGCATGAAAATGTCCTGCAAGGCATTGCGACTGACCAACCCCAGCGGCTTGCCCGCCGCATCGACGACCGGCAGGGACAGAAAAGCCCTGTGCTCCTGGGTCAACAAGCGATCCGCGACATCCGCGATGCTCATCGCCGGCGCCAAGGGCATAACCGATTTGAGCAGGCGCACCAGAGCACTGGTGGTGGTCATTGGCAAAGACTCCCTGATGCTGGAAAGTCGCCATTCAATCAGCGCCAGGTTGCCGTCGTGTGACACTGCTCACGCTGCCACCGACTGCCCTGTTGCCCGTCATCACCTTGTCATCCTGGCCTAGGCCAGTGCCGCCAGCGACGTCGGGGGCAGAGGGGCAAGCCGCCACGAGGCTTGAAGTGACAGCGACCTGCACGATTACCAACCTGACAAGCCCGGCCAGGCGCGATATGGTGAGGACTCCTCCTCCCCCCCCCCGCAGAGCGACCATGCCCTGGTATATCTGGTTACTGATAGTTCTCGTTCTAGGCTCTATTGTGGGCGGCCTGCTGGTGCTGCTGCGTACTGCCAAACCCCTGCCCCTAACCGACGAGCAACTGCAGAAAGTCCGTGAACGAAAGATCGAGATGGAAGCCCAGGATGCCGAGGACGCTGGCAAGCGTTAGCCTGCTGGCCGGCCTATTGACCGGCTGTGCACAGTGGCAACCTGCACCGACTGAAACCTGTGCGACGCTGTTCAGGCAATTGCCGGTGGCCACCCAGGCCTATCAGGATGCGCAGTACCATCGTCTGCCCGGCTTTGTCGGCCTGCGCAGCGATAGAGTCCTCGCCGCCCTTGGCCCTAGCGCGGACAATCCGGCGCAGCGCCGCCTGTGGCTGCAGCGCCTGGCCGCGCGCGATGCCGAGGCCAGCCGAATCGAAATCGCCCAATTAGCCTCGACCCAGCGCCGCGACTGGAGCAGCCCCGCTCGGCAGGACAGGCTCGACGCCTGCCGTGCCGAGCAGGTCGAACGCCTGAGCGCCGACCCCAGGGCGTTTGCCCGGGCAGTCGAGGCCGCGCAGGTACCCGACAACTATCGTGACTGGGCACGCATCCTGGGCCTCTATCCGCTGTTCAAGCCGATCTTCCGCCAGGGTATTGCCGCCTGGCAGCAGGCCGCCGCCCAGGCCACTGCGCCCGAAGACGGTGCACACTGGTTGAGCTACCAGCCGATTGCACCAGCAGCGCAGCCGCTGCCGCTGATGATGCATGAAAATGGCCTGGGCCTGCCGCAGGCGGATGCCCAGCAACTCGACGCCCTGTTCGCCCGCCATGCCCCTTGGTTGAAAATTGCCCAAGCCAGCCGCAGCGACCGCATCGGCAGCCCGCGCTACCACCCTGATGGCAGCCGAGCGTTCAATCCGCTGCAGGCGCGGCTTTACCAGCACAGCAGCTGGACCCAGCTGAAAGGCCGCTGGCACCTGCAACTGATCTACCAGTTCTGGTTCAGCCAGCGCCCCAAGCCAAACGCCCTGGATCTGTACGGTGGCGAGCTGGACGGTTTGCTCTGGCGCGTCACCCTCGACCGGCAAGGCAAGGCCCTGCTCTACGACAGCATCCACCCCTGTGGCTGCTGGCACAGTTTTTACCTGCCCGCGGACTCACCCCTGCGATTGCGCCAGCATGCCGATCAAGAAGCACGCCTGAGCCAACGCCTGGACTTCAATGGCGATACGGCGGCGACCCTGTGGTTGAGTGCAGGCGAGCATCGCCTGCACTGGGTCGATGCTCGCCGCTCGCGCTACCCCACACTGCTCTACCAACGCAGCCCGCTCGATCAGATGCGCCAATTGCCTCACCCGCAAGGCCAGCGCAGCCTGTACGGCAAAGACGGCCTGGTAGCCGGCAGCGAGCGCCTGGAGCGCTGGCTGCTGTGGCCATCCGGGGTCGTTTCGCCAGGTGCCATGCGGCAGTGGGGCACGCATGCCACGGCCTTTATCGGCCGAGCCCACTTCGACGACCCGCATTTGCTCGAGCGCTATTTCCAGTAACACTCAACGGCCTGCGCCGCTAAACTGCAGCCCCTCACAAGGAGCTGCCGTGCCGCTACCTCTTCGCCTGTTGTTGCCAACCCTCGGCCTGGGGCTGGGCTTTGGCCTGGGTTTTATTCAACCTGTCGGGCTGACTGCTGGTCTGCTCTTCATCGCCCTCCTGCTGGCTGCCGACCAGGCACTGCCCAAGCGCCTGTGGTGGGGCCTCAGCCTGCTCGCCAGCATTGCCCTCGCCGCCCACCTGATACCGGGTTTCACGCCCTGGCCACTGGCGCCGCCACGGCAGATCAGCAGCGATGCGGCGCCTTACGCCGTGCGCCTGTCCTGGGACAAATTGCTGGTCGGCCTGACCTTGCTGGCCTGGTGGCTGGGCCAACCCCACGCCCGCCCCGACCACGCGCAACGGGCCTGGGCAGTGGCGCTGGCGACCCTAGCCGGTATACCCCTGCTGGCCCTGGCTCTGGGCATGGTCGGTTGGCAGCCAAAATGGCCGGAGGAAGTGTGGTTGTGGCTGGCGGTCAACCTGGGCGTCGCTGTCCTGGCCGAAGAATTGCTGTTTCGCGGCCTGCTGCAGACTTATCTGGTCGGCTGGTTAGGTAGCTGGCCGGGAATCCTCATGACCGCCCTGCTGTTCGGCGCCGTGCATGCGCCCTTCAGTCCACTATTCGCCGTGGTCGCGGGGATCGCCGGCCTGGGTTACGGCCTGGTGTTTCACTTCAGTGGCCGACTGAGCCTGGCGGTTGCCCTGCACGGCGCGGTCAATCTCTCGCACCTGCTGCTACTGAGCTATCCGCTGCGCCTGACCTGACTGTGATCCGGTAGGGTTCGAAGATAGTGGCCAATTGACCATTGCTGCGCAACTGCTCGAATAACCGGCCAAGTTGCGCCGCACTGATCGGGGCGGCGGGGCGTAGCAGCACCCGATGCTGGTAGCGCTGGTCGACCCGCCGGGAAATCAGCAACTGCCCGGCGTACTGCCGATTACGCTTGAGAAAATCGCTGACATAGGAACGCGTTACCAGGGCGATATCCGCTCGCCCATGCAGCACCATGAGCAGGTTGCTGTCGTGGGAATAGCTCAGGGTCGCATTGAAGTTTTTCGCGAGAAATTGCGGCTCGGCATTGAAGTCGGCGAAACCATAATGGTAGCCATTGAACAGCGCCAGACGCTTGCCTCTGAGTCGCTTGAAATAGCCCTGGCCACGCTCCGGCTCGACCCGCGCGACAAACACCTCAGCATCTTCCAGCCCCATATCGACAACGTTGTGGGCAATACCCTGCCACCCCCAGGCCGGGTTTTCGAACATCGACATGTCAATCCGGCCCTGCTCGAAATCCTGGAAACGCCGGGGAATCGAAGTAGGTCGCACGACGAAGCGGAAATCGCTCTGCGCCCGGTTAAGCGCATCGAGCAAGTGCGGCAGTAAGCCGGCGTGCTGCGACTGCTCCGCCTTGGCCACATATGGCGGAAAAAACGCGCCGCCGACACGCACCACTTGCTGGGCTGCAAGCGGCCCCGCAGCGAGTATCGCCACCAACAATGCACAACCCCTGACAAGCCTGCTCAGCATCCGCCGCATATGCCCCCCAGCATCCATATTTACCCTCGAAAAACAGCCTACCCGAGGGAAAGCCATCCGAACAGAATGATTTCAGTCACTCAGCAGAGGCTCCGGCACCACCAGATGATAGCGCTGGAGCAAGGCATCCAGCTGCCCATTACGCTTGAGCGCCTGCAAAAAGCCGGCGAATGTCTCAGGCGTCAGCGGGGACTGCGCACGGAACAGCGCATAGTGCTGGTAAAACTGATCGACCCGCTGCGATACCAGAAAAGCCTTACTGCGCTCGGAGTAACGCCGCTGGTAGCGCTGCAGATAAGAGCGGGTGATCACGGCTATATCGGCCCGATCGCGCAGCACCATCAGCAGGTTGCTGTCATGCGAATAGGTCAGCACTGCGGCAAAGTTCTCAAGGAGGAATTGCTGATCCGCATTGAAGCCGGCGAAGCCGTAGTGATAGCCATTGTATAGCGCCAGCCGTTTGCCCTTGAGCTGCTCAAAATAGTTTTGGTCGCGTCCCGGCTTGGCGAGGGCGACATAGACTTCAGCATCTTCGATATGCAGATCCAAGGCGACATGCGGCGTATTCTGCCAGCCCCAGCCTGGCGACTCGAACAGGATCAGATCGAAACGGCCACTCTGCAGATCGCGGTAACGGCGGGTCACCGAGGTCGGCACCAGACTGAACTGATAGTCGCTCTGCAACGCATTCAGGGCCACCAGCAGCTCCGGCAGCAGACCAATAGGCGCAGCGCTTTCCGGTTTAACCACGTAAGGGGGGAAATGGTAGGCGCCGACCCGCACCTGCTCGCCAGCTATAACCGGCAAAGCCATGAGCAGACACAGGGCAATCAGCAGCCTCGGCAATACCACGCGCAAATCACCCACCTCGAAACGACACCAAACTGCGAGCGGCTTCTTGTGTTAGCTGGGCGGATATTGCCTGACCGCGACAGTGGTAGCAAAAGGCCATTTATTAGCATTGAACGCTCAAACTTCTTTGAGTACCAGCGAAAGTGCCTCTTCAGCCAGCTGATCCAGACTCATCGGCCCTTCAGGGCGGAACCAGGAAGTGGTCCAACTGAGGGCGCCGGTGAGGAAGCGCCGCAGGATGAAGGGATCGGCCTTGAAGTATCCCTCGGCCTTGGCCTCGCTCAGGACATCCAGCCACAACTGCTCATAGGTATCGCGCAATTCGAGGATAAATTGCTGGCTGGGCTCCGAGAGCGAACGCCACTCGTAGACCAGTACCGCCATGGCCTCGCCGGTGCCGCCCATGATCGACTGCAGTTCGCAGCGGATCAGCGCCAGCACCCGCTCACGCAAGTTGCTCGCTTCGGCTAATGAAGCTCGCATCAAGGCGGTGTTATAGCGGATGGTTTCCTCCATCACCGAGCGCAGGATCTCGTCCTTGCTCTTGAAGTGATGAAAAATACTGCCCGACTGAATACCCACCGCGCTGGCCAGGTCGCGCACCGTGGTGCGCTCGTAGCCTTTGCTGCGAAACAGGTGCGCCGCGGTTTGCAGCAGCTTGCCGCGCGCGCTGTCCGGGTCGGTGATCTGCCCACTGGCCACCAGTTGCCGCATCACCGCCTGAGCTTGTTGATCATCCACGCTAAATACTCTCCAACTCTCTTATGACTGGAGCAACTCAGTAAAAAACTGCCATTGCCCGCGCACACGCAGCAGGTTTGCCCAAGTGCTTGTCGCTATTAGTGAAATTTATGCTGCACCGGCCACCCAAGCAAGCGCTTGGGCATATTTCGAGCAATTTATATCGACTCAGGGGCTTTCAAACCAAGCGCTTGCTTGGTAGTGTTTGGACCACCTCATTCATGTGTTGCGGACCCTGCCAATGACTAAAACCGTACGCATCGGCTGTGCCTCCGCCTTCTGGGGCGACACCTGCACCGCCGCCGCCCAACTGGTCCAGGGCAGCGCACTGGATTACCTGGTGTTCGACTACCTGGCCGAAGTGACCATGTCGATCATGGCCGGCGCCCGGATGAAGCAGCCGGATGCCGGCTACGCCGGCGATTTTGTGCAAACCCTGGCGCCGCTTTTGGGCGAGATCGCCGCCAAGAAGATCCGCGTGATCAGCAATGCCGGCGGGGTTAACCCCAGCGCCTGTGCCGCTGCACTGGCCGCGGCCTGTGCGCAGGCCGGCGTCGAGCTGAAAATCGCCGTGCTGCACGGCGACAACCTGCAACCCAAACTGGGTGAGTTGATCAAGGTCGGCACCGTGGAGATGTTCACGGGTGCGCCTTTGCCGCCCTTTTGCCTGTCGGTCAACGCCTACCTGGGCGCGCCCGGCATTGTCGAAGCACTGAAGCTGGGTGCCGATATCGTCATCACCGGCCGCGTGGTCGACAGCGCCGTGGTCAGCGCCGCCCTGGTGCATGAATTCGGCTGGAGCTGGAGCGACTACGACCAGCTGGCCCAGGCCGCATTGGCCGGGCACATCATCGAATGCGGCGCGCAGTGCACCGGCGGCAACTTCACCGACTGGCAGAGCGTGCCGGACTACGAGCATATCGGTTTCCCGGTGGTGGAAGTGGCCGCCGATGGCAGCTTTGTCGTGAGCAAGCCGCAGGGTTCCGGCGGCCTGGTCACGCCATTGACTGTGGGCGAGCAGATGCTCTACGAGATCGGCGATCCACGCGCCTATTACCTGCCCGATGTGCTGTGCGATTTCACCCGGGTCGAGCTCAAGCAGGTCGGTGAAAACCGCGTTGAGCTCAGGGGTGCCCGCGGCCTTGCACCCACCGCTCAATACAAGGTCAGCGCGACCTACCCGGATGGTTTCCGCTGCACCGCCAGCTGCCTGATGGCGGGTATCGATGCGGTTAAAAAAGCCCAGCGCGTCAGCCAGGCGATCATCAACAAGACCGAGGAAATGTTCGCCGAGCGCGGCTGGGGTCCATATAAGGAAGTCAGCATCGAACTGCTCGGTTCCGAAGCCACCTACGGCCCCCGTGGCCAGCGTACCGACACCCGCGAGATCGTGATCAAGATCGCCGTGCGTCACGCGAAGAAAGAAGCGCTGATCCTGTTCTCCCGCGAGATCGCCCAGGCTGCCACCGGCATGGCCCCGGGCCTGACCGGCATCGTCGGTGGTCGCCCCACGGTGTATCCGGTGATTCGCCTGTTCAGCTTGCTTGTCGACAAGAACGCCTGCGCCCTGGCAGTGGAAATGAACGGCGATCACACGCCGGTCGCGCTGCCGCGGATCGAGGTGCTGGACAGCAGCCAGATCGCCGCGGATAGCGTCGCCCCGCTACCAGCGGGTCAGGCCGACGTTAGCGTGCCGCTGATCAAGCTGGCCGTGGCGCGCTCCGGCGACAAGGGCAACCACAGCAATATCGGCGTAATGGCCAGAAAGCCCGACTACTTGGCCTGGATCGCCGCTGCGCTGAGCGCAGGTGCCGTGGCCGAATGGATGCAGCACACCCTGGACCCGCAAACCGGCAAGGTCAGCCGCTGGTACCTGCCCGGTAGCCATAGCCTGAACTTCCTCTTGGAAAACGCCCTGGGCGGCGGTGGCGTGGCCAGCCTCCGCATCGACCCGCAAGGCAAGGCCTTCGCCCAGCAGCTGCTGGAATTCCCGGTGCCGGTGCCCAAGGCGCTGGCCGCTAGCCTCGAGCGAGGACAATAACCATGAGCTACGACTCGGTTTTCAAACCCGGCCTGTTCAGCGGCCAGACCATCATGGTCACCGGTGGCGGCAGCGGTATCGGCCGTTGCACCGCCCATGAACTGGCCCAGCTGGGGGCCCATGTGGTGCTGGTCGGGCGCAAGCTGGAAAAGCTCGAAGCCACCTGTGGCGAAATCCGCGAGGACGGTGGCAGCGCCAGTTTTCAGGTGTGCGATATCCGCGACGAAGAAGTGGTCAAGGCCATGGTCAAGACCGTGGTGGCCGAGCGCGGGCAGATCCATCATCTGGTCAACAACGCCGGCGGCCAGTTCCCCGCGCCGCTGATCGGCATCAACCAGAAAGGCTTCGAGACCGTGGTGCGCACCAACCTGGTCGGCGGCTTCCTGATCGCCAAGGAAGTGTTCCTGCAAAGCATGAGCAGACACGGTGGCAGCATCGTCAACATGCTCGCCGACATGTGGGGCGGCATGCCCGGCATGGGCCACTCGGGCGCAGCGCGCGCCGGTATGGAGAACTTCACCAAGACCGCCGCCTATGAATGGGGCCATGCCGGGGTGCGGGTCAATGCCGTGGCACCGGGCTGGATCGCCTCCAGCGGCATGGACACCTACCCCGAATCGATGAAGAACATGATCCGCTCGCTCAAGGATCATGTACCGCTGCAGCGCATCGGCAGCGAATCGGAAGTGGCAGCAGCCATCGTCTTCCTGCTCACCCCGGGGGCCAGTTTCATCAGCGGCAATACCATTCGTATCGACGGCGCGGCCAGCCAGGGCAGCCGCGCCTGGACCCTGGGCAAGGCGAAAAACAGCGAAACTTATAACGGCTTCCACCGGGCCTATGTGCCCGATGTGCTGAAAAACCAGGAGTAAGGCCATGCCGGTTATCCAATCCGCTATCGACGTGCATGGCCAAGACTTCGCCAACAACCGTGAGGCCATGCTCGCCGCCGTGGCCCGTTTTCGCGAAATCGAACAGAACTGCCTGAACAAGGCCTTTGAAGCCAAGGCCAAGTTCGAAAAGCGCGGCCAGCTGCTGCCGCGCGAACGCCTCAACCTGCTGCTCGACCCTGGCGCCCCCTTCCTCGAATTGTCCTCGCTGGCCGGCTACCGGCTGCACGACGACAAGGACGGCAGCCAGGCCGGCGGCGGCATTATTTCCGGTATCGGCTATATCGCCGGGGTGCGCTGCCTGGTCAGCGCCAGCAACAGCGCGATCAAGGGCGGCACCATCAGCCCCAGCGGCTTGAAGAAGACCCTGCGCCTGCAACAGATCGCCTTCGAGAACAAACTGCCGGTAGTGGCGCTGACCGAAAGCGGCGGCGCCAACCTCAACTACGCCGCCGAGATCTTCGTCGAGGGCGCGCGCGGTTTCGCCAACCAGGCGCGCATGTCGGCCATGGGCCTGCCGCAGATCACCGTGGTGCATGGTTCCAGCACCGCCGGCGGGGCTTATCAACCGGGGCTGTCGGATTACGTGGTGGTGGTGCGTGGCAAGGCCAAGCTGTTCCTCGCCGGCCCGCCACTGCTGAAAGCCGCCACCGGCGAGATCGCCACCGACGAGCAACTCGGCGGCGCGGAGATGCACGCCCAGGTCGCCGGCACCGCCGAATACCTGGCGGAAAACGACGCCGATGGTGTGCGCATCGCCCGCGAGATTGTCGCCATGCTGCCATGGAATGCCCAACTGCCCGCGCGCCCGGCCAAGGCCTATAGCGAGCCGCTCTATCCGGTCGAAGAACTGCTCGGCCTGGTGCCGGCGGATGCGAAGAAACCCTACGACGTGCGCGAGATCATCGCCCGCATCGCCGACGGCTCGGTCTTTCTCGACTTCAAGAACGAGTTCGACAACCAGACCGTGTGCGGTCACCTGCAGATCGAGGGCCAGCCCTGCGGCTTTATCGGCAACAACGGGCCGATCACCCCGCAGGGCGCGGCCAAGGCGGCGCAATTCATCCAGCTGTGCGAGCAGAGCAACACGCCGATTTTGTTCTTCCACAACACCACCGGCTTTATGGTCGGCACCGAGGCGGAACAACAGGGCGTGATCAAGCACGGCTCGAAGATGATCCAGGCGGTGGCCAACGCCACTGTACCCAAGCTGACCATAGTGGTCGGCGGTTCCTACGGCGCCGGCAACTACGCCATGTGCGGCCGCGGCCTCGACCCGCGGTTTATCTTCGCCTGGCCCAACAGCAAGACCGCCGTCATGGGCGGCGCCCAGGCCGGCAAGGTGCTGCGCATCGTCACCGAGGACAAGCACGCCAAGCAAGGCAGGCAGGCCGACCCTGCGATGCTCGACATGCTCGAACAGGTCACCGCGCAGAAACTCGACAGCCAGTCCACCGCCCTGTATGGCACCGCCAGCCTGTGGGACGACGGCCTGATCGACCCCCGCGACACGCGCAAGCTGCTCGGCTATCTGCTGGATATCTGCGCCGAGGCCGCGCTACGGCCGCTTAAATCCAACAGCTTTGGCGTTGCCCGATTCTGAACGTAGGGCGGGTGCAACCCGCCACAGGATTGGCGGGACGCACCCGCCCTACCGAGCCCATCCGATACGGAGAACAACAACAATGATCTTCACCCAGGAACACGAAGAGCTGCGTCGCACGGTGCGCAATTTTGTCGAGCGGGATATCAATCCGCATGTCGAACAGTGGGAAAAGGACGGCCGCTTCCCGATCCACGAGATCTTCAAGAAAGCCGGCGACCTCGGTCTGCTGGGCATCTCCAAGCCGGAAAAATTCGGCGGCATGGGCCTGGACTACAGCTATTCGATCGTCGCCGCCGAAGAGTTCGGCACCATCATCTGCGGCGGCATTCCCATGTCCATCGGCGTGCAGACCGACATGTGCACCCCGGCGCTGGCGCGCTTCGGCTCCGATGAACTGCGCGAACAATTCCTCCGCCCGGCCATCGCCGGCGAGATGGTCGGCTGTATCGGCGTCTCGGAAGTCGGGGCAGGCTCGGACGTGGCCGGGCTGAAGACCAGCGCCAGGAAAGACGGCGACGACTATGTGATCAACGGCAGCAAGATGTGGATCACCAACTCGCCCTCCGCCGACTTTATCTGCCTGCTGGCCAATACCTCGGACGACAAGCCGCACGTCAACAAGTCGCTGATCGTGCTGCCGATGAACACGCCCGGCATCAGTGTCAGCCCGCACCTGGACAAGCTCGGCATGCGCAGCTCGGAAACCGCCCAGGTGTTCTTCGACGATGTGCGCGTGCCACAGCGCTACCGCATCGGCCATGAAGGCGCCGGCTTCATGATGCAGATGCTGCAGTTCCAGGAAGAGCGGCTGTTCGGCGCGGCCAACATGATCAAGGGCCTGGAGCACTGCATCGAGGCCACCATCGCCTACTGCAAGGAGCGCAAGACCTTCGGCAATGCGCTGATCGACAACCAGGTCATCCACTTCCGCATGGCCGAACTGCAGACCGAAGTCGAATGCCTGCGCGCCCTGGTCTACCAGGCCACCGAGCAGTACATATGCGGTAAGGACGTCACCAACCTGGCCTCCATGGCCAAGCTCAAGGCCGGCCGCCTCGGTCGCGAGGTCACCGACAGCTGCCTGCAGTACTGGGGCGGCATGGGCTACATGTGGGACAACCCGGTCGCCCGCGCCTACCGCGACGTGCGCCTGGTGAGCATCGGCGGCGGTGCCGACGAGATCATGCTGGGCATCATCTGCAAGCTGATGGGCATTCTGCCGGGTAAAAAGAAGAGCTAAAGCCAGACGACCGTAGGATGGGTTGAGCGCAGCGATACCCATCAACCAGCCATGATGGGTATCGACGCTACGCGCCTCAACCCATCCTGCGTTCACCTTGCATCAGGACACCAATATGCAATTACCGAACTGCGCAACCCTGCTGCTGGAACAGGTCGATGGCGTGCTGCACCTCACCCTCAACCGCCCGGACAGCCGCAATGCCATGAGCCTGGCCATGGTCACTGAGCTGCGCGCGGTGCTGGCGGCCGTGCAGGGCGATCTGAGCGTGCGCGCCATCGTGCTGCGCGGTGCCGGCGGGCACTTCTGCGCTGGCGGCGATATCAAGGATATGGCCGGCGCCCGTGCGGCCGGAGGCGATGCCTATCGAGCGCTGAACCGCGCCTTCGGCAGCCTGCTGGAACAAGCCCAGCACACGCCCCAAGTGCTGATCGCCGTGCTGGAAGGCGCGGTACTCGGCGGCGGCATGGGCCTGGCCTGCGTATCGGATATCGCCATCTGCCAGCAGGACGCCAAGTTCGGTCTGCCGGAAACCAGCCTGGGCATTCTACCGGCGCAGATCGCGCCCTTTGTGGTGCGACGCATCGGCCTGACCCAGACCCGTCGCCTGGCCCTCACCGCCGCCCGCTTCGACGGCAGCGAAGCCGCGCGTCTGGGCCTGGTGCACTTCAGCGAAGCGAACAAGGCCGCCCTGGAGCACAGACTGGCCGAGGTGCTAAGCCAGGTACGCCAGTGCGCGCCCCAGGCCAACGCCCAGACCAAGGCACTGTTGCTGGGCGCAGAAAACCAAGCCCTTGGCCCGCTGCTGGACCGCGCCGCCGAACAGTTCGCCGCCGCAGTCAGCGGTGCCGAAGGTGTCGAGGGCACCCTGGCCTTTGTGCAGAAACGCGCGCCCACATGGGCCGCTGAATAACCCGGCCCCTCCCACGCACAACCTGATCGCCAGGCTTACGACCAAGCAGGAGCCCCAGATGCCCGCCTTCAACAAGATTCTGATCGCCAACCGTGGGGAAATCGCCTGCCGGGTGATGCTCACCGCCAAGGATTTGGGCTACCGCACCGTGGCGGTCTATTCCGAGGCCGATGCCGATTCGCGCCATGTGCAGGAAGCCGACCAGGCGGTGTGTATCGGCCCGGCCCAGGTCAACCGGTCTTATCTGCAGATCGACGCGATCATCGCGGCTGCACAGAAAACCGGCGCCGATGCGATTCACCCCGGCTACGGTTTCCTCTCGGAAAACGCCGACTTCGCTCGCGCCTGCGAGGCCGCCGGCATCGTGTTTATCGGCCCGAGCGTGGAGGCCATCCACCTGATGGGCAGCAAGCGCCTGTCGAAGCTGGCCATGCTCGAGGCTGGCGTGCCCTGCATCCCGGGCTACGAAGGGGCCGAGCAGGACGACCAGAGCCTGAGTCGTGCAGCCGGGCACATCGGCTTCCCGCTGATGATCAAGGCCAGCGCCGGAGGCGGTGGCCGGGGCATGCGCCTGGTCCATGCAGCCTCCGAGTTGCTGGCGCAGATCCGCACCGCCCGCTCCGAGGCGCAGCACGCCTTCGGCTGCGGCGAACTGATTCTCGAACGGGCGGTAATCCAGCCGCGCCATGTGGAAATCCAGGTGTTCGGCGATGCGCACGGCAACATCGTTTACCTCGGCGAGCGCGACTGCTCGGTGCAGCGCCGCCACCAGAAGGTGGTCGAGGAAGCGCCCTGCCCGCTGATGACGCCCGAGTTGCGTCAGGCCATGGGCGAGGCGGCGGTCAAGGCGGCCGCCTCGGTCGACTATGTCGGCGCCGGCACCGTGGAGTTTCTGCTCGATCAGAGCGGCGAGTTCTTCTTTCTGGAAATGAACACCCGCCTGCAGGTCGAGCATCCGGTCACCGAGCTGGTCACCGGCCAGGACCTGGTGGCCTGGCAGATTCGCACAGCCGCCGGCCAACCACTGCCGCTCAAGCAGCAGGACATTCGCCTCACTGGCCACGCCATGGAAGTGCGCCTGTATGCCGAGGATACGAGTCGTGATTTCCTCCCGCAGACCGGTCAGGTGCTGCGTTGGGAGCCGGCCTTGCGCGACGGCATTCGTATCGACCACGGCCTGCTCGAAGGCCAGACCATAACCCCGTTCTACGACCCGATGCTGGCCAAGGTCGTCGCCTATGGCGCGACCCGCGACGAAGCCCGACGCAAACTGCTGCGCGCGGTGGAGGACTGCGTGCTGCTGGGGATCAACGGCAACCAGCGCTTTCTCGCCAACCTGCTGAAGCATCCCGAATTCGCCGCCGGCAACGCCACCACGGCCTTTATCGCCGAACATTTTGCTGCGGACCCGAGCCTGAGCCCGCAGCCGCCGGCGGCCAGCGAGCTGGCCGTGGCAGCCGCCCTGCTCTATCAGCAATCGGCCAACACGCGTGCCCACCAAAGCAGCCTGGCCGGCTGGCGCAATGCCGGCAACGCGCCCTGGCGCTTTGTCCTGGAACAGGGTGAGCAGCAGCATAGCGTCGAACTGACGGTGCTGGCCGACGGTGCGCAACCCGGCCTGCTGGCCAAGGTCGGCGGGCAGTCGGTCGACCTCAAGCTGCTGGCATGCGACGGCCGCTGGGCCACCCTGGAGCTGGATGGCATTCGCCAGCGCCTGGCCTATCATTTGGACGGTGGCAAGCTCTGGCTGTATGGCCATGATGGCAACCTGGAATTCACCGATATCACCCACCTGCCGGCCAGTAGCGCCGCCGATGCCGGCTGCGGCAGCGTCAAGGCGCCCATGGATGGGGCGATTGTCGAGGTACTGGTCGAGCAAGGCAGCCCGGTCAGCAAGGGTCAACTGCTGTTGGTGCTGGAGGCGATGAAGATGGAACACTCGCTCAAAGCCAATATCGATGGCGTGGTCCGGCGAGTTGACGTCAGACAGGGCGATCAGGTGAAGAACCGTCAGTTGCTGGTGGAGATCGAAGCCAGCGAAAGTTGACTGCATCCCGTGGGAGGGGCCGGGCGCTGATCCGCTTTAACCGCAACGGCTGCACAGCTTGTCGCGGCTAAAGCGCCTCCCACCAACCCCCCATAACAATTCGGGAGCACGCTCATGTCATTGCAAGGCAAAACCCTGTTTATCACCGGCGCCAGCCGTGGCATCGGCCGCGAGATCGCCCTGCGCGCCGCTCGCGATGGTGCCAATATCGTCATCGCGGCGAAAAGTGCCGAGCCCCATGCCAAGCTGCCGGGGACCATCCATTCGGTGGCCGCCGAGGTCGAAGCCGCTGGCGGCAAGGCCCTGGCCGTGCAATTGGACGTGCGCGACGAGGCTGCGGTAAAGGTCGCTATGGCCCGGGCCGCCGAGCATTTTGGCGGCATCGATGGCCTGATCAATAACGCCGGCGCGATCAAGCTGGTCGGCGTCGAGCACCTGGAACCCAAGCGCTTCGACCTGATGTTCCAGATCAACACCCGGGCGGTGATGGTCTGCAGCCAGGCCGCCTTGCCGTACCTGAAAACCAGCGCCGGCGGCCATATCCTCAATCTGTCGCCGCCGCTGAATATGGACAGCAAGTGGTTCGCCCAGCACGGCCCCTACACCGTGACCAAGTACGGCATGAGCATGCTGACCCTGGGCATGAGCGAGGAATTCAAGAAATACGCCATCAGCGTCAATTCACTGTGGCCCAAGACCATGATCGCCACCGCCGCCATCGAGTTCGAACTGGGTAGCCGCGACGCCTTCAAACGCGCGCGCACCCCGGCGATCATGGCCGACGCCGCCTACGCCATCCTGGTCAGCAGCGGACGCAGCATCAGCGGACGCCTGTTGATCGACGAAGACATCCTGCGCGAACAGGGCCAAAGCGAGTTCGAGCAGTACCGTTTCGATCCCGCGGGCGGCACGCTGATCCCTGATCTGTTTGTCGACTGAGCGCAATCCCCAGCGGCAAGCTTAGGCACACGGCCAGCGCACCTTGCCTTGCCCCCTGCCGGCGGTGGGCAATTTCCCCCTCACTGAGAAGACGAACAACATAAAAAAACCGCGACCCAAAGGCCGCGGTTTTTCAGTGTTGCGTCTGGCTATCAGGCCTTGTTACGCAGCTTCTCCGGGTTGATCAGGAAGCGTGCCAGCGCCGGCAGCAGCCAGATCGCGCCGATCATGTTCCAGAGGAACATGAAGGTCAGCATCAGGCCCATGTCGGCCTGGAACTTGATTGCCGAGAAGATCCAGGTCGCCACGCCGATCGCCAGGCATACCCCGGTGAACAGCACGGCCTTGCCGGTCGACTTGAGGGTCTCGTAGTAGGCCTCCTGCAACGACAGCCCTTGACGCAGGTAGGTCTCCAGACGGCTGTAGATATAGATGCCGTAGTCGACACCGATGCCGACGCCCAGCGCGATTACCGGCAGGGTTGCCACCTTGACGCCGATGCCCATGTAGGCCATCAGCGCATTGCCCAGTACCGAGGTCAACACCAGCGGCAGAATCACACAGAGGGTGGCGGCAATCGAGCGGAAGGTCAGCAGGCACATGAAGCTCACCGCGACATAGACCGCGACCAGCATGGTGGTCTCCGACGCGGCGATCACTTCGTTGGTGGCCGCTTCGATGCCGGCGTTACCGGCTGCCAGGATAAACTCCAGGCCTTCCTTGTTGGTTTCCTTGGCGAAGTCTTCGACCACTGCAACCGCACGCTCCAGGGTTTCCGCCTTGTGGTCGTTGAGGAACACCAGCACCGGCGCTACCGAGCAATCGGCGTTGTACAGACCGTCGGCACGTGCAATCGAGTTATTCAGCACGTCCTGGTTACGCGACAGGGTTTCCCATTTCAGGTTGCCCTCGTTCATGCCCTTGATCACCTGCTTGGACACCGTGACCATGGAGATCGCCGACTGCACGCCTGCGGTGTTTTCCATCGTCCACATCAGCTGGTCCATGGCCGACAGGGTCTGGTAGGTCGAACAGCCTTCCTGTGCAGTCTTGACCATCACCACCAGCACATCGGAGCTGGTCGAGTAGTTGCGGATGACGAAGTCATTATCCAGGTTGTAGCGCGAGTCCGGATGCAGCTCGGGCGCGCCCTGGTCGAGGTCACCGATCTTCAGGTTCTGGCCATACCAGACGCCACCGGCCAGGGCCACCACCGCAATCAGCACGGACACCGGCGCCACCATCGGGTGGGCGAAGTTGGAAATCAGACGCCAGATCGGATGATCCTTGGCCGCATCTTCACGGCTGATCCTGACCGCCTTCTTGCTGATGCCGATGTAGGAAATCATCACCGGCAGCAGGATCAGGTTGGTCAGGATGATCACCGCCACGCCCATCGACGCACCGATGGCCAGCTCACGGATCACGCCGATATCGATCAGCAACAAGGTAATGAAACCCACCGCATCCGACAGCAAGGCGACCAAGCCGGGAATGAACAGCTGGCGGAACGCCATGCGTGCGGCGGACAGCGGACTGGTCGCCTCCCCCGAGGCGATGGCGATACCGTTGATCTTCTGCACCCCGTGGGAGATACCGATGGCGAAGACCAGAAACGGCACCAGCATCGAATAGGGGTCCAGACCGAAGCCCAGGGTATGCAGCAAGCCCAACTGCCAGATCACCGCGATCAGGGTGGTTACGACCACCGCCATGGTGCTCTTGAAGCACTTGGTGAACCACAACAGCAGGGCAAAGGTGATAGCAATGGCCACAGCAAAGAACAAGGCCACGCCGACCAGCCCATCGATCAGATCGCCCACTTTCTTGGCGAACCCGATGATGTGCACTTTCACATTGGGGTTTTGCGCCTGGTACTTTTCGCGAATCTTCTCTTCCAGCTCGTGGGAGAACTTCTGGTAGTCCAGCGGGAGCAGCTTGCTCTGATCCTCGGGATCAGGGTAGGCCTCCAGCAGCGGCACATCGACGATGCTCGATTTGAAGTTGTTCGCCACCAGGCGGCCGACCTGCCCGGACTTGAGGATATTGCTGCGCAAATCCTCCAGGCTGTCGCTGGAGCCGTCGTAGGTCTGCGGAATCACCGGGCCACCGGCGAAGCCCTCTTCGGTCACCTCGGTCCAGCGTACGCTCGGGCTCCACAGCGATTTCAGGCCGGAACGATCGACACCGGGTATGTAGAACACTTCGTCGTTGATCTGACGCAGCGTCTCCATGTATTCCTTGGTGAAGATGTCGCCATCGACCGCCTCCACCGAGATGCGCACGGTATTACCCAGGTTCGCCAGGTCATTGCGATGCTCGAGCATCTTCTGGATGTAAGGATGGCCCAGCGGGATCATCTTCTCGAAGCTGGTTTGTGGACGCACCTGGGCCGCTTGATAGAACAGAAACACGCTGATCAGCAGGCACAGCACAATGACGGCCGGGCGATTGTTGAAGATCAACCGCTCGAGGACAGACGCAGGTTGTTGTTGATGCTTACTCATGCAAACTCTCCCGGCTTATTATTGTTGGCCCAGATCGGCGCCAGTCGGCGAAGCGACGTGGACGCCGCCCTGCCCCACCAGAATCAGGTTGCCGTTATCCAATGCAGTGACGCCCGCCAGCGAGAGCCGGTCGGCGCGATTGAGCAGACTGAAGGTGCGCCCGTCATCGCTGCTTTTCAGCACGGTACCGCCATGCCCAACCACCACGATAGAGCCGTCGGCGAGTCGGTTGCCATCGGCCAGGCCGAACTCCAGCGGACCGTTATTCGGGGTATTCAGCTCGATTCGTTGCCAGGTATCGCCGAAATCGGCGGAGCGGAACAGATGGCCACGCAAGCCATAGACCAGCAGGCTACCGACTTCGTTGGTATCGAGAGCGCCAAACAGTGAGCCCTCATAGGGACCCTGGATGGTTTCCCAGGTTTGCCCCCAATCGGCCGAACGGAACATGCCGCCCAGTTCGCCAACGATAAACAACCCGGCACCCTTGACCGCGACGATGGCGTTCAGGTGATAACCGTCTTCGTTATCAATACGGTCGCTGATGTCTTCCCAGTTCGCCCCACCATCGGTGGTTTCCAGCAGCGCACCGTAGGCACCTACGGCATAACCGTTGTTGCGATCCTTGAACCAGACATCAAGCAACGGCGCCTCGCGGCCCAGGTCCTCGAACTGTTTGACCCAGGTAGCACCACCATCGTTACTGGCGAGAATCTGAGCGTCGTGGCCAACCGCCCAACCGTGCTGGTCATCGATAAAGAACACCGCGGTGAGCATCTGTCGGGTCGGCACCTTGGCCTGGATCCAACTGGCGGCGTTGTCGTCGGAGTAGAGGATATGGCCACGTTCACCCACGGCCACCAAGCGCTGACCAACGCGGGTGACATCCAGCAGCAGTTTTTGCTGGGCTTTCGGCGATTCGATCGAGTAACGGACGGCGGCATCGGTGGCGGCTTGCGCCTGCAATGGCGCGGTAGCGAAAAACAGCATGGACAGCACACTGCAGAGCGAGAGCGCTTTAGCCAGCGGCGAGTAGAAGCGCAACGCCGGTGCGTTGAACAGACCGGCCTGGGTGCGCCGCTTGACGGGCTCACTCATATACCTTCCCCCTTGTTGTTATTGTGGTACTGCTTTTTAACAGACCGCCTATGCTAGCGAGCTTTCGAAAGGCCTGACAATCGGCGTGACGTTATGTTTTGTTAAAGGCCAGGCCGCGTGATTGACAGCTTATTCGACTGACTGATGGACCAAGGCCGCCTTCACTGTAGCGGCCTTTGGCCAACACTACACGAACATCAACCTGGGCGGCGGCGACGCCGAGCCCTCGAGTGGACATAACCGTCATGCGCAATCGGCTGACTGAAGACGATGGCGCTTGCCTCGTGGGGCATATGGCCAGCGTCGAGGGCGTTGCGATCGGCGCGCAGCGACATCCGCCAGCGCTGTGCCGGTGAGTCTAGGGTGCAGGGTCTGCGGCGAGTGATCGCCCAGGGATCGACAACTGCTCCAGACCGCAGGAGCGCGTGCGCTCACGCAACCTGCACGCTTGCGCCGCGGGTGAGTCCACGGATCATAAAAAGAGCTGCCAAGCCCAGCAGCTCTGCTGCTAGGCCATTTGCCTGGAACACAGTACCGATCAGCAACCGGCAATATGCCCAGGGCAGACACCGCCGGGGTCAGGCCAGGCTTTTGCTGACCACCTCGAACACATCGCTGGACAGTTCGCCAGACGCCAGAATCCTCTCCAACTCGGCCTTCATCAGGGCCTGACGCGTGTCGTCGTACTTCCCCCAACGGGTTAACGGCCCGAGCAGGCGCGCGGCGATCTGCGGGTTGAGGGCATTCAGGGCAATTACCTGATCGGCCAGGAAGCGGTAGCCGCTGCCGTCGACCTGATGAAAATTGACCGGGTTCTGCCCGGCGAACGCCCCGATCAGCGCGCGCACCTTGTTCGGGTTTTTCAGGGTAAAGGCCGGGTGCTCCATCAGTTGCTGCACCCGCGCCAAGGCGCCCGGCAGGCTGCAAGCCGCCTGAACGCTGAACCACTGATCCATGACCAAGGGGTTGTCCTTGAAGAAGTCGGCGAAGCTGGCCAACGCCTTGGCTTTTTCCTCCTCGAACGGCGAATTGACCAGCACGGCCACAGCCGCCAGGCGCTCGGTCATGTTGTCGCACGCCTCCAATTGCTCCAGGCATGCCGCCAGCACCTCGGGCTTACCGCTGAGCATCAGGTAGGACAGCGCAATGTTCTGCAGGCTGCGCCGGGCGAAGTGCTCGGCCTCGGCAAGATAGGCAGTGCGGCGCGAAAGCTCGCGATTGGCCTGGTAGCGCTGCCAGAGCAGATCGAACAGGGCGTCGGCCAGTTGCTTGCGGGCGAACTCGCGGGCGCCATGGATGGCATCGACATCGGCTACTTCGCTGATTTCGCTGAGGTAGGCCTCCCCCGGCAACGAGAGCAATTCGGCGACCATGGCCTGATCCAGCGACGCGTTCTCCAGTACGCTGCGCAGGGCGCCGACCAGGCGCTGATCCAGCTGCAAGGTCTCGCCGCGCTGATACTGGCCGACCAATTCCTGCAACACCTGCACGGACAGCTGCTGACCGGCTTCCCAGCGGTTGAAGCCGTCGGCGTCGTGCTGCATGAGGAACATCAACTGATCGCGGCTATAAGGAAAGCTCAGCTTGACCGGCGCGGAGAAGCCGCGCAGCAACGAAGGCAGCGGCTGTTCGGCGACATCGACAAAGGTCACCACCTGCTCCGCCTCGGTGATCGAGATCACCCGCGACGCCGCGCCGGCGGCGGCTTCACCTTGCAGGCGCAACGGCAGGGCCTGACCCTGGGCGCCGAGCAGGCCCAACTCCACGGGAATCACGAAGGGCTGCTTGTCGCGCTGCCCCGGGGTGGCCGGACAGCTCTGCTTGAAGGTCAGGCTGTAGGTCTTGGCGGCGCCATCGTAAGCCTCGCTGACGGCCAAACGCGGCGTACCGCCCTGGCTGTACCAGCGCTTGAACTGGCTCAGGTCGACGCCATTGGCGTCTTCCATGGCCTTGATGAAATCGTCGCAGGTCACCGCCTGACCATCGTGGCGTTCGAAGTACAGGTCGCTGCCCCGACGGAAGCCTTCGGCGCCGACCAGGGTGCGGATCATGCGCACCACTTCCGAACCCTTCTCGTAGACGGTCAGGGTGTAGAAGTTGGAAATCTCCATGAAAGCCTCAGGGCGCACCGGATGGGCCATGGGGCCGGCATCCTCGGCGAACTGATGAGTGCGCAGGTAGGCCACGTCCTCGATGCGCTTGACCGTGCGCGAGTTCATGTCGGCGCTGAACTCGGCGTCACGGAACACGGTGAAACCTTCCTTGAGCGACAGCTGGAACCAGTCGCGACAGGTCACCCGGTTGCCCGACCAGTTGTGAAAGTACTCGTGGGCGACCACCGCCTCGACCCGCTGGTGGGCGGCGTCGGTGGCGGTCTCGGCCTTGGCCAGCACGCAGCTGGAGTTGAAGATGTTGAGGCCCTTGTTCTCCATGGCGCCCATGTTGAAGTCGTTGACCGCGACGATCATGAAGATGTCCAGGTCATATTCGCGGCCATAGACCTGCTCGTCCCACTGCATGGACTTCTTCAGGCTGTCCATGGCGTGCTGGCACTTGTCGATGTTTTCCGGCTCGACATAGATGCGCAGCGCCACTTCCCGCGCGCTCATGGTGGTGAAGCTGTCTTCCACGCACCAGAGGTCGCCGGCGACCAGGGCGAACAGGTAGGCCGGCTTCATGAAGGGATCCTGCCAGGTCGCCCAGTGCCGACCGCCTTCTTCCGGGCCGCTGGCAATCGGGTTGCCGTTGGACAACAGCACCGGGTAGCTGTGCTGCTCGGCGCTCAGGGTGGTGGTGAACTTGCTCATCACGTCCGGGCGATCGAGGTAGTAGGTGATCTTGCGAAAGCCCTCGGCCTCGCACTGGGTGCAGAACATGCTGCCGGACTTGTACAGCCCCTCCAGCGCGGTATTGCGCTCCGGGTGGATGCGCACGCTGCTGTCGATGACGAAGCTGGCGCTCTTCGGTTGCAGGCTCAGGTGGCTGGCGTCGAGCTGGTAATCGCCGGCAGCCAGCGTTTCACCATCGAGGGACAGGCTGAGCAGTTCCAGCTCCTGGCCGTCGAGCACCAGCGCCGGCAGGCCGCCCGCCGCACAGGCCGGATTGCGCCGCATCACCAGCTGCGCATGCACCAGCGTGTGATCCTCGAACAACTCGAAGGTCAGGTGCGTCTCGTCGATCAGGTAGTCCGGCGCCTGATAGTCCTTGAGGTAAATCATCTTCGGTTGTTCGGTGCGCATGGTGGCCTCTTCGAGGCAGCCGCAAGCGTCAAGCCGCAAGCTGCAAGTGGTGGTCAGACGGCCAGTTGGTGGACGGCCAACTGATAGCTGGTGTATTTGCGGATATTGATCACGCCGGTGTCGAACATCAGGTACTGGCCCTTGATGCCGAGCAGGGTGCCTTCGGCAAGCGGGTTCTTGTCCAGGTTGAAGCTGGTGATCTTGGCCGGGTAGGCCTCGATCGGGTAGCGAATGTCCACCGGCTGCTGATCGCTCAGCGGCTGGATCGCCTGAATGCCGAAGCGCTGCTGCAACTCGGTAAGCCCCGCGCTACAACTGGCGAACAGCTGATCGCGAATCGCTGGCAGGTCGACCGGCGCGGCATCGCCCTTGAGCAAGGCGCGCCAGTTGGTCTTGTCCGCGACCTGTGTGCGCAGCAGATCCTCGACGAAGCCCGACTGCTGACGGGTGGCTACCCGAAAAATCGGCAACGCCTGGCTCGCGCCCTGGTCCATCCAGCGTGTCGGAATCTGCGTGGCGCGGGTGATACCGACCTTCACGCCCGAGGAATTGGCCAGGTAGACCACGTGATCGGTCATGCAGAACTGCTCGCCCCAGCTCGGCTCGCGACAGGTGCCGGCGTCGTAGTGGCAGCGTTCCGGGCTCATGATGCAGATATCGCACTGGGCCAGCTTCTGCATGCAGGGGTAGCAGTAGCCCTGGCTGAAACTGGTCTTGGTCTTGCGCCCGCAGTGGCTGCAATGGATAGCGCCCAGGTACTCGAGGCGCAAGGTCTTGCCGATCAATGGATTGACCGCCAGCTCTTGATCGTCCAGGCGAAAGGCGTACTGCACAGGCGCATCCAGACGCGCCGCCATCTTGCTCAGGGCACCGCGTGCCAACTCGGCCATCAGTGCAGGGCATCCGTGGATTTGAACAGCAGGTTTGGTGCCGGCTCGGACTTGGAGCCGCAGGCCTGTTCACCCATATAGCCGATACGTTGATCTTCGGGGAGATTACGAGCTTCCCAGGCGATCAGCGCCTGCAGCGTCAGCTCTTTTTGCTCCGGGGTCAGCTTGCGCCCATCCGGCCACTTGCCGATTTCCAGGGCCAACTTCAGGCTCTGGTGAATCTCCGGGGTGATATTTTCGATTGCTTGGAGAAAGGACGACATGGATACCTCCGAATACAAAGCCGCAGTTTACCGGCTACGGCAGGCGCTCGCGAGCGCTTGGCGCAGGTCTGGCAATCATCTGCCGGCACGCCGACGCGCCAGCGCGCCGCCGAGCAGGCCGGTCAGGCAACCGGCGAGCAAGCCGCCGACATGGGCGGCATTGGCAATCGCGCCGAACTGCAGCAGTTCGAAGATGCCGGTCATGCAGATCAACAGCCAGGCCAGCATCATCACCAGCACGCCCCGCGGCAGGCGATACTCGGCATTCGGCGCCAGCAGCTGAAACAGCCAGCAGTGTCCCAGCATGCCGTAGAGCACGCCGGACAGGCCGCCAAACAGAGCCGGGCCGGAAAAGCTGTACTGGGCAAGGTTGGATGCCAGGCTGAACAGCAGCGTCAGCCCGAGCAGCATCCACGAACCCTGGCGCGCCTCGATGCGCCGCCCCAGTATCCAGAACCAGAGCGCATTCATCGTCAGGTGCAGCAGGCCGAAATGGATCAGCATCGGCGTGATCAGGCGCCACCACTGCCGCGTCTCGAGCATTTCGCTCAGGTAACTGAAATAGATGTAATCGCCCTGAATGCGGAAATCGACAAAGCTCAACCAGCGGATCGCCGCGAAGTTGTCGCCCAGCGCGGTCAGCGCGGCCACCAGCAGGGTCAGCCCCAGCATTCCGGCCGTCAGCGGGCTGTCGCGAAACTGCTGGACAAACCCCGCGGCGGCCTGCGGCGATGCTGGCACCTGCAACGCCGCGTCGCCCTGCGGAAAGCGCAAATACAGATCACGCACCTGCTCGGCCACTTCGTTCGGCACCCACAACACCTGCTCACCCGCTTCCTCGGAAACCCGGTGCGGCACCTGCAAGCGCCGCAACAGGACGATGAAACCCGTGAGATCGGTCTGGATTGGCAGACGCAAGGCGGCAACCGGGCTCATTGCGGTGCCTGCGAGCGCTGCACGTCGACCCAGACGAACTTGTGCGGATCCAGGCGCTTCTCCTGATCCAGCCGATAGGCCACCAGCTTGCCATTCAAGACGGCGCTGTAATCCAGACAGGCCAGGTTGGGACGGATCGGGGCCGGCTTGCCGCTGCGCCAATAGTGGCCGACGAACAGCAGTGGCTGATCGGCGCCATAGCGCAGCAGCTCGTTCTTTTGCAGTTCGCTCAGCGGCGTTTGGGCGGCCAGTGCCGGCAAGGCATCGGGCTGGAACACGATATCGCCGTAGGTCTGCGGGTCTTCCTCCCAGAACTTGGTGCGAAAATGCGCCCGGGTGAACCCCTCGCCACTGGTCAAGGTCAAGCCGTGCGGCAGGCGCATGTCGGTGCCGCGCAGCAGACGATCCAGCGCAGTATTGGCAAAGCTGCCCGGCACGGCCGAGGCCTGGAGGAAATGCTCGTCGATGCAGGCGTCGGGAAACTGCGCGCGCAACGGCTCGATCAGCTCGGCGTCCCAGCAGGCATGTACCACGCGGAAATGCCCGGCATCGATGAACAGCGGCATCTCGTAGAACCAGGCGAGAAACTCGGACCATTCCGCGGGATAGGCCGCGAACTGTTCCAGGGTCTCCTTGATCAGCCGGGCATGCCGTGGCGTGTGCTCGCGCACATAGTGCTGAGCACTGCCGGGCGCCGCCAGAGTGCTCCAGCCGAGGGCATAGAATTCATGATTGCCCATGATGCACAGCGCGTCGCCGGCCTGGACCATGTCATGCACCAGATGCAGGGCTTCACGGATACGCGGACCGCGATCGACCAGGTCACCGAGAAAAATCGCCATGCGCTGTGGATGTCGCCAGACACCGCCCTGGCGCCGATAACCCAGGGTATCAAGCAGGCGTTCGAGGGTCAGTGCACAACCGTGAATGTCCCCAATCAGGTCGTAGCCACGTGCGGGATCGAGGTGCATTCAGCCGCCCCCGCCCCCGAGCCGACTGCCCCAACCCAGCTTGTCACGGCAGACCTCGTAGTAGTTGTGATCGAGCGGATGGATCAGGCACAGCTTCTGCGGCTTCTTGCTTACCGTGACGGTATCGCCGGGGGCGCAGGTGAAATGATTCTGGCCATCGCAGGACACCTGCGGGTAGATCTGCATATCCTTGGACACGACGATTTTCAGCTCGCTGTTGCCATCCACCACGATCGGCCGGCTGGACAGGGTATGCGGGTACATCGGCACGATGACCATGGCATCCAGCTTGGGGTGCATGATCGGCCCGCCGGCGGACAGCGCATAGGCCGTGGAGCCGGTCGGCGTGGCGACGATCAGGCCGTCGGCCTTCTGGCTGCAGACGAACTGGCCATCGATGAACAACTCGAACTCGATCATCCGCGTCGACTTGCCCGGGTGCAGCACCACGTCGTTGAGCGCATCGCCCTGACCGATCGCTTCGCCATGCCGACGCACTTCGGCCTCCAGCAGGAAGCGGTTCTCGGTCAGGTAGTTGCCTTCCAGCACCTGGGCGACCTTGAGTTCCAGTTCATCTGGACGAATATCGGTGAGAAAGCCCAGGCTGCCGCGGTTTACCCCCAGCACCGGCACCTTGTGCCGCGCCAGAGCGCGGGCCGCGCCGAGCATGCTGCCGTCGCCGCCGACGACGATAACCAGGTCGCAGACCTCGCCGAGAATTTTCCGCGAGGAGGTTTGCAAGCCATGCCCGGGCAGCACTTCGGCGATGGTGTCTTCGAGAATCACATGCAGGTGACGGTCGATCAGAAACCGCTTCAGCCGACGCACGGTCTCCAGCACCTGGGTGCTACCCAGACGGCCGATGATGCCGATATTTCGAAATTGCTCCATGGTGCTCCCGCAGGCTCTGGATCTAGAGAGTCTCGATTATGGGCGAAAGCCTGCGACAGCGGCAAACTCACGGCAGTTGCGCCTAACCAAACCAAACCACCAACGCTGACCAGCCGCCACGCAAGGATTTGGCGCTATGCTCGAATGATGATGCCTTTTCCCGCGCTTACCGACCTGCAGCAGCAATTGCGCCAACCCGTGGTGCGGGATTTGGCCTGGGTGCTGCTGTCACCGCCGCTGTTCAGCAGCCTACCATGGCCACAACGCCACCCGTTCAGCGCCAGCCTGTGGAGCCGCGCGCCTGGCACGCTGGCCGACTGGCTGATCAGTCTCGAGCGCGACCCAGGCAGTTTGCTGAACTGGCTGGCGCAGAGTTCGGTGCGGCGCCTGGGCCTGTATTACGAGCGCCTCTGGCAATTCGCCCTGCACGCCGCCCCCGGTATCGAACTGCTGGCGGCCAACCTGCCGATCCGCCAAAACGGGCAGACCCTCGGCGAACTCGACTTGCTGTTGCGCGACGAGGAAGGCGTGCACCACCTGGAACTGGCGATCAAACTCTATCTCGGCCCGCAACGGCAAAGCGGTGCCGAACTCGCCCACTGGATCGGCCCGGGCTGCCATGACCGCCTGGATATCAAGCTCGATCATCTCAGCCAGCACCAGTTGCCCATGTCGGCACGCGGCGAGGCACGTCCGGCGCTGGCGCAACTCAACCTGAGCGCGGCCCAGGCGGCGCTCTGGCTCGGCGGGTACTTGTTCTACCCCTGGCCGAACCCTTGTGTGCCCCCCCTGGGGGCCAACCCGCAGCACTTGACCGGCCGCTGGCTGCACCGGCGTGACTGGCCGGGTTTTGCCGCACAGAACAGCGATGGCTGCTGGCAGCCCTTGCCACGAGCAGCCTGGCTGGCGCCGGCGCGAGTCGAGCCTGCCGAACGGTGGTCCGCCGAGACCCTGCAAGCCTGGCTGCACGCCCTGCAGCCGCAGGCCAAGGCGCAATTACTGGTGAGGCTGCAGCACAGCCCGCAGGGTGACTGGCAGGAGGTCGAGCGGGTGTTTCTGGTCAGCGATGACTGGCCGTCGGCAATAGCTGAACCCACCGAGCACTAGCGCCAAAGACAACCCTCAGCCACTGAGGTCGAGCCCGGCCAGCCAGGTCAGCGCCATCAGCGGCTGCGCTCTGTATGTCCTCCGGAGCGCGCCAGGTAACCCGAGCCGCTTTCGCACAGCAGGGCATCGCGTTGCACCGCCGGCAAAGCATCCAGGCCATTCCGCAGGGCGTAAGCGTTGAAGCCCAGTTGCGCGAGCAAGAACACCGCACTGGCACTGCGTTTGCCACTGGCGCAATAGCACAGATAGGTGCGCGCCTTATCCAGCAGTCGCGCCTTCAGGCGCAGCAGCTGCAACGGCATATGCAGGGACTCCAGGGCATGGGCCTGCTCGTATTCCTCTTGCAGGCGCACGTCCAGCCACTGTGCGCCGGCCGCCAGCAGGCGCGCCGCTTCGCCCAGGGCAACGTCGTCGACCACCGGCGCCTTGAGCAATGAGAAGAAGTCCTGACGAGCGAGGCGCAACACCACGCCATCCTCGATCAGGGTCACCGTGGCGTTGCGCGGGCGATCGGCGAGCAAGGCCTCTTCACCGAAGCAGGCGCCCACCTCCAGCTCGGCCAACACCTGCTGTTCGCTACCGGCGCCGCGAATCACTTCGACACGACCGCTTTCGAGGAAATAACAGCAATCGCCTGACTCCCCTTCACGCAACAGGGTTGTGCCCGCTGCCAGCTCGATGCGCTGCAAACGCTCGAGCATGCTGCGCACATTGCTTGGCGGTACCTTGGTGAACACGGGGTTCTGCAGGAGTCGCTCCAGCCACTCCACATCGGCATGGTTATGACCCAGTTCGAGGAGCAAATCCTGGTAGGCCAGGCGCCAGGTCAGCAGCCGGTCAAGCGTTGCCGTATCCACCACTAGCAGGCTGGCATCGGTGGCGGCACGCACTTCATGCAAGCGCGGCAAGCCGGGCGACAGCGGGTGACAACTGGCCTCGCTGCCGGCGACCAGACGCTGCTGCTGGCCATCGGGGGTCTGCATCAGCAACTCCCCAGCAAGCAGGTAGTAGGTCAGGCCCGCCCGGTCGCCGTGGCGAAAGAGCAGCTGCCCGGCCAGCAGCGGCCGCGGTACCAACTGACTGCGCAGCTCCCGCCACTGCTGCTCGGAGAGCACATTGAGCGGGGTTAAACTGCGTAACTGCTCGGGATTCAGGGGGTCACTCATGGATATCCAGGCTCCGCTGGTCAAGACTCGGAGGGTGGGCAAATCGCCAGCGCCGTTGCGAGTGATTATTCACAACTGCTGATACTCCGCCTCATACTGGCGCAACGCCGAGGCGCGCCCTTGCAAGCCGCCGGTATGCACGAACAGCATACGAGTGCCACGCTCAAAGTAACCGGCCTCGACGCGCTGGCGCAACGCCATTAGCGCCTTGGCGGTATACAGCGGTTCCAATGCCAGCCCACTGGCCGCCTCGCTGGCCCGAAGAAACTCCAGCAGCGCCGCATCGACCTTGGCAAAACCGCCACGACTGGCGTCCAGCAACTGATAGCCGCCATCCGTGGCCCGTGCCTCGTCGAGAAGCGTTCGCACGTTGTGCGCCACGCCATGATCGGCGGGTACCGCCACGGCACCATAGACCGGATGCGCGCCGGCCTCGCCCAGCACCAGGCCCACCAGGGTCGTTCCCGTGCCTGCCGCCAGCCACCAGCCGTGATAATCCGCCCAGCCGAGTTCACTCAGCTGCTCCTGCACCTGGCTCACCAATCCGCTACAACCCAGGGCCCCGGGCAACCCACCGCCGCCCTCGGGCACCGGATACAGGGTGCAATAGCGTTCGCGCCAGGGATCCCAGAAATCCGGCTGATGGCGGGCTCGATAGCCGCCATAGCCGAGCCAGTGCAGCTGCATGCCGAAGCGCTGCAGATCGCGCACGGTCGGCGTGTCCTGCGGCGTACCGCGGAGCAAACCAACCGTGGGAAAGTCGAAGCGTTTGCCCGCAGCGGCCAGCGCGTGCAGATGATTGGAATGTGCGCCGCCGAGGCTGATCAGTCCCGCGGCGCCGACCGAGCAGGCCGCCTGCAGGTAGGGCGCCAGCTTGAACCACTTGTTGCCGCTGATCAGTGGATCGATCAGATCCAGGCGCAACACTGCCAACTCGACATCGGCTGCCGCCAGCCAATCGAGATGCAAGGGCTCGAGCGGCGCCTTGGGCGCCCAGCCGGGGTCAATGAGCAAGACCTAACCGACGGTGCGCAAGCGGCTAGTGGCCTTATGCCGCTCGCAGCAGTTGGAATTGCCGACGGTGAAACGGCTCGGGGTGTCGACCCGATCGATCGGGATGGCACAACGCTGGCCACTGGGCAGCGCGGCCTCGCAACTCGGTTGCTGGTAGTGCGCCAGCCACTGGCGGTACTGCACTTCGGAAACGAAACACTTGGCCGCCGCATAGGCCATGGGGTTGTCACGATAGCTGCCAATGTCCTGCAAGGGGATGGTCAGGTGTCCGGCGCCGGGGTGATAGACCACGAAGACCACACCGAGCGTGGCCAAACGCTCGAGAATCTGCTCGCCGCCCTGCCCGGCCAGTTCGTCGCGCTCACGCTTGAGCCGGTCGACTTCCTCGTGCGTCTGCGCGTCCTGTTCATTGCGGTAGGCGAGTTCGACATCGCGAATGGCGACTTGCTCTTTGTACTCGGCCACCGCAGCGGCGATTTTGGCTTGCAGCTCATTCTCGAACTGGACTCGCAGGATCTCGCTTTCGGTTCGATCATGGCGTTCCAGCTCGCGCATCTGCTCGGTCATTTCCTCGCGGAACGACTGCATGCTGGCCGCTTGAGCCGCCAGTTGCGCCTTGAGGGTGGCGTTCAACTCCTTTTGTTGGCGCAATGCCAGACGCAACTCGCTCGCCTGCGCCTGGAGACTTTCGCCTTGCTGTTCATGGGCCAACTTGAGCTTGGCCACTTCCTCTTCGTGCTGCCGGCTCAGGCTGCTGATGCGCAGTCGTTGCTGCTTGATCAGCTGCGCGGTCTTCAGACGATGCTCCTGGTCCATCGTCTCGGTGACTCTACTGGCCACTTCCGCGGCCGCATCGGGCGCATACCACTTGTCTTCCGACGCCATGTGCAGGCGCTCGGGCGCAATCGCCTGGGGGCTGTCATCCTCGACCAGCAAACCCAGGTTGTTGCGCTTGACCGCGTCACGCAGCAACACCAGGTCATTGTGCCCAGGTGCCAGGTTCGGATCCCACAGGTGCATCTGGTGCCAGGAAACCGGGCACTGACTGCGGCAGGCCAGCCGAATCGGCCCGGCGCCAAGGTCAGGGCCACGCCCGGCACGCTCGGACAAATGCTGCAGGGGAATATTCCAGCCCGAGTCCGGCGCGCCTTTCTCGTCGAAATCCAGATAGAAAAACACCACCGCACGGATCAACAGGCGCGGATTGATCGCCACATAGGCAATGCGCGTCTGCTGATCGGCGAACTCCGGCATGTTGACCACGCCATCGAGCAAGGCCTCGAACTCGGTAAAGAACATCTGTTTGCAGACGCCACCGCGCTCATTGAAGAACATCACGGCCTCAACCATTTGCGGCTTGTTCTGCATGCTCATCGGTTTCCCTCTAGGCCAATACGGTGGAATCAGCTAACGCAGGTCATGCGCAATCAGAGGAACGCTCTGCTCACAACCGTTCGCCACGGTTTCGCGAGATGCCTGACAGCTTAGAAGAAGCCCACTATACAGCTGCTATTCCTATATTCAGGCGAGTTTAGGGGAAAAGCCGACGCCAGCAATGTGACTGGGTTGGCAGTCGCCCGGCCGCCAAGCTCGAACGAGCCGGCGGCAGAGCGAAACTGTGATGGGTTTGGTGCTATCGGCTAGGACACCTGACCAGACAGCAATGGCGCCAAACGTCTGGCCATTTCATCGCCCAACACCTGCAAGCCGCTCATTGGCCGGATCATTACCTCGAACTCGACAATCTTCCCCTGCTCATCGAAGCGGATCATATCGATACCTTTAAGCTCACGTCCAGCCACCTTGGCCGCGAACTCCAGCACCACATCGCGGCCATCGGCACTGGCCAGCTGGCGCTGGTACTGGAAGTCCTCGAAGACCTTGACTACCGTGCCGAGAATCAAGCTCACCAGCGGAGCGCCCAGATAGGGCTTGAAGGCCATGGGCGAGCGAAATACCGCCTGCGGATGCAGCAGCGTCGGCAACCCACTCAGATCGCCCGCGGCAATCATGGCATGCCACTTATCCAGTGCCTCGGCCACCGCCGGCGGCACGGCCAGCACTGCCGTCGTGTTCGGCGCGCTCGTCATAGCTGCGCCGCCAGACGCGAGCCCTGATCGATCGCCCGCTTGGCGTCCAGCTCGCTCGCCACATCGGCACCGCCGATCAGGTGCACGCTTTGTCCGGCTGCGAGCAGCCCGTCCTGCAACTCGCGCAGCGGATCCTGACCGGCGCACAGGATCACGGTATCCACTGCCAGTACCTGCGGTTCGCCCTCGCCAATACGGATGTGCAGCCCCTCGTCATCGACCTTGAGGTACTCGACCGAATTGACCATCTGCACGTTCTTGTTCTTCAGGCCGGCGCGGTGAATCCAGCCGGTGGTCTTGCCCAGGCCGTCGCCGACCTTGGACTTCTTGCGCTGCAGCAGGAATACCTGACGCGCCGCGGCATGGGGCTGAGCCTGGATCCCGGCGACCCCGCCGCGGGCTTGCAGCTGGGCGTCGATCCCCCATTCCTTCCAGAAGGCCTCGCGATTGAGGCTAGTGGACTCGCCCTGATGGGTGATGAATTCACTGACGTCGAAGCCGATACCACCGGCCCCGATCACCGCGACCTGCTGGCCAACCGGCTTGCGCTCGAGGATGGCATCCAGGTAGCTGATCACCTTGGGGTGATCCACACCACTGATCGCCGGCGTGCGCGGGGCAATGCCGGTGGCCAGGATGACCTCGTCGAAGCCGCCCTTGGCCAACTCGTCGGCACTGACCCGGGTGTTCAGGTGCAGATCGACGCCCGTGGTTTCCAGCTTGCGCTTGAAATAACGCAGGGTTTCGAAGAACTCTTCCTTGCCCGGCACGCGCTTGGCCACGTTGAACTGGCCACCGATCTCGCTGGCCGAGTCGAACAGGGTGACGCTGTGGCCGCGCTCGGCGGCCACGGTGGCGGCAGCCAGGCCAGCAGGACCGGCCCCCACCACGGCGATTTTCTTGACCTGGGTGGTGACAATGTAATTGAGCTCGGTCTCGTGACAGGCGCGCGGGTTGACCAGGCAACTGGTCAGCTTGCCGCCGAAGGTGTGGTCCAGACAGGCCTGGTTGCAGCCGATGCAGGTATTGATCTCGTCCGCGCGGCCGGCGGCGGCCTTGTTGACGAACTCCGGGTCGGCGAGGAACGGACGGGCCATGGAGACCATGTCGGCGTCGCCTTCGGCCAGCACCTGCTCGGCAATTTCCGGGGTATTGATGCGGTTGGTGGTAATCAGCGGGATCTTGACCTCGCCGCGCAGTTTGGCGGTGACCTTGGTAAAGGCTGCACGCGGTACCTTGGTGGCGATGGTCGGAATGCGCGCTTCATGCCAGCCGATACCGGTGTTGATCAGGGTGGCGCCAGCCTGTTCGATGGCCTTGGCCAGCAAAACAACCTCGTCCCAGCTGCTGCCGCCTTCGACCAGGTCGAGCATCGACAGGCGATAAATGATGATGAAATTCGCCCCCACTGCTTCGCGCACGCGGCGGACGATCTCCACCGCCAGGCGCATGCGGTTGGCGTAGCTGCCGCCCCAGCGGTCGCTGCGGTGGTTGGTGTGGGCAACCAGGAACTGGTTGATGAAGTAGCCTTCCGACCCCATGATCTCGACGCCGTCATACTCGGCCTGCTGGGCCAGCAGCGAGCAGGTGACGAAGTCCTGGATCTGCTTCTCGATGCCCTCTTCGTCCAGCTCTTTGGGCTTGAACGGATTGATCGGGGCCTGGATGGCACTCGGCGCCACCGACTTGGGGCTGTAGGCATAGCGCCCGGCATGCAGGATCTGCATGCAGATCTTGCCGCCCGCCTCGTGCACGGCCTGGGTGACGAACCTGTGCTTGTGCGCCTCTTCGACAGTGGTCAGCTTGGCCGCGCCGGAGTAAACGCCCCCTTCCTCGTTGGGGCCGATGCCGCCGGTCACCATCAGGCCGACGCCGCCACGGGCGCGTTCGGCAAAATAGGCGGCCATGCGCTCGAAGCCACCCGACTTTTCTTCCAGACCGGTGTGCATGGAGCCCATCAGGGTGCGGTTGCGCAGGGTGGTGAAGCCCAGATCCAGCGGGGCCAGCAGGTTCGGATAGCGTGCAGTCATGGAAGTCTCCACATCGAGCGGGTGCATTTCACGGAATGCCGCGGTCTCAACTGGACCACGGTCGGTATGGACCAGACAATAAAGAGCCGGCCCCGGCGCCTCAATGACCAAAAATTACAAAATGATGATCGAAATTAACTCCGCCCCTTGGCAGCCTCCACTCATCACCCTACCCTGTAGCCATGATCCGTAAACTTTCGATATTGCTCGTCACCCTGATCGTCGCGGGCTGCCTGTTGGCATTCCTGATCTGGGCCGAACGGCGCCCAGACGCCCACTACCTGTCCGATCTGCGCAGCTCGATCAGCAGCGAGCCGGCACCGGCGCAGGTGCGCGGCAATCTGCTGTTGATCCGCCCGCAACTCTACCCGATGGATTACCAGAGCCCGGCCCACCTGCGCCTGAAACTCGCCGCCGCCCTGGATAAGGCTCGCGACGCCGGCCTGCTCGGCCCCGACACCCTGGTGGCGCTGCCCGAACATATCGGCACCTGGCTGCTGGCGCGCGGCGAGAAAGTCGAGTTCTATCAGGCCCGCAGCCGCCGGGAAGTGCGCGACTGGCTGCTGCTCGGCAATCCGCTGCTGGCGATCAAGGCGCTGCTGTTGAACCTGGATGCCGAGCGCCTGGACGAAGCCCTGCTGCGAATGAAAGCCAAGCAGATGGCCGAGGACTACCAGCAACTGTTCGCCGGACTCGCCCGCGAGTACCAGGTCACCCTGCTGGCCGGCTCGATCCTGTTGCCCGAGCCACACGTGGAGGACGGCCGCCTGCACAGCGGTGCCGGCCCGCTGCGCAACCTCAGCCTGGTGTTTTCCCCGCAAGGCACGATCCAGGGCAGCCCCCATCTCGAGCCCTGGCCCTGGCGAGCCGACGCCACCCCGGCGCAACGCATCAGTGTTGGCGCCGTGCACTACCGGGTCGAGCGCGACTGGCGCCCCGGCTATCCGCAGAGCAGCCTGCACCTGGTTGACAGCGATCGCAGCAGCCCAGCGCTGTTCCTGCGCGGCAAGCTGAACTGGCCGATTGGCGGAGCCTCGCGGGACATCCGGCTGATCCCCCGCGAGGTCGAGCAAGCCAGTCCGGCGCCAGGCAGTCATCTGCTGAATATCTGGATTGCCCGCGAGTGAAAGCGCAACGGGTTCGCCTCGGCGACCTCTCGGTCGGCTTCGCCCACAGCCTGGACGATGCCGTGCGCCAACTGGGCCAGGACCCTCAACCGCTGTTCGACAACTACGGCCTCGATCAGGCCAGACTGGCAGAACCCGGGGCACGCCTGTCAATTCCGCGCTACATGCGCCTGGGTCATGCGGCCATTCAACTGACTGGCGAACCCGGCCTCGGCTTGCTGATGGGCCGCCTGAGCCGCCTCAGCCAGATGGGCCTGGCCGGCGTCACCGCAGCCCAGGCGCCAACCGTGCGCGAAGCCGCGCGGGCGCTGATTCGCTTCGAGCCACTGTATGCATCCAATTATCGCGGCCAGTCCAGCCTCCACGAAGATACCCAGGGGGCCTGGCTGCGCTTCTATTCGATCAGCCCATACAACGCCTACAACCGCTTCGTCATCGACTCGGTGCTGGCCGGCTGGGCCCAGCAACTGGGCAACCTGGCCAATCAGCGCCTGGTCGTGGAAAAAGTCCAGATCGAGTTTCCCGCGCCCAGCTACAGCGCGCAGTACAACGAGCTGTTCGACTGCCCGGTGGAGTTTGCCGGCGAGCACAACCAACTGCGCCTGCAGCAGGCCACGCTCAATCTGCGCAACCCCGAGCACTGCCCGAGCACCTGGCACCAGCTGCTGGCAATCTGTGAACGAGAACTCGAGCACCTGACCCGCATCCGCAGTCTTCGCGAGCGCATCACCCGCATGCTCGGACCGCTGCTGCACGGACGCGAGCCCGATCTGCAGGAAGTCGCCGCAAGCCTGCAACTACCAACCTGGACCCTGCGGCGCAAGCTGGCCGAGGAAGGCACGCAATTTCGCACCATCCTCAACGAAACCCGCCGCGACCTGGCCATGGCCTATATCCGCGACACCGAGCTGGCCTTCGGCGAAATCGCCTACCTGCTCGGCTTCGCCTCGGCCGAGGCCTTCCAGCGCGCCTTCAAACGCTGGAACCAGCAGACCCCGGGCGAATTCCGCCGCGCCCAACGCCAGGCTGGCTAACGGCCGGCGACCGAGATTCAAATCTCGGTGGCGTCCTCAACCGGTTCGGCGTCATCCTGGTCAAAGGCCCGGGACTCGAGCAACTCTTCTTGATAGTCATCCATTGGTGGCTCCTCCCGCTTGATGCTTTGGCCGATTACTTCTCAGGCCAATCAAGCTAAAGGGCAAAGATGAACACAAGATGACAGCTTGCCTCGTGCAGCAGGCATAGGGGACGACTCTCATAGGTCGTTCCCCCGCGATACACCCCGGCATACGGATGCGCACCGGGCGGTTCGCGAGGCCGAGGTCATGCAGCTGCGCTGCACTTGATTCGCGATGGCCAGCTGACGGCGGGGCTTTCTCCCGCGAGGGTGCGCCCTTTACGGGCGCACATAAAAAACCCCCAGGTATCGCTACCTGAGGGCTTCGTATATGGCGCAGCGGACGGGACTCGAACCCGCGACCCCCGGCGTGACAGGCCGGTATTCTAACCGACTGAACTACCGCTGCGTGTCGGATGGGCTTGCGCCCAAAGAACTCTTGCTTCATCGGGAAGAACAGCTGTACTAGCCGTTCTGCCTCATGCCAAGCGAGCCTGACATGGAAAATATGGCGCAGCGGACGGGACTCGAACCCGCGACCCCCGGCGTGACAGGCCGGTATTCTAACCGACTGAACTACCGCTGCGCGTCGGTCGGACTTGCGTCCGAATTCACAAAGAGTGGTGGGTGATGACGGGATCGAACCGCCGACCCGCTGCTTGTAAGGCAGCTGCTCTCCCAGCTGAGCTAATCACCCTTCGCTTTGTGAGGCGCGAAATTTACGGGTGATACGGACCTAAGTCAATACTCTGCTTAAAGTTTTTCAGAAAATGCAGAAAATATCCTGATGCCGCCCAAGGCCATGGAGCATTCCCGGAGACGCGCCACGGGATAGACACACCGTCCTACTGCACCACGCGCAAGGTCAACCTTGCCGCCACTTTATTGCCCTCGGCCCGGTCCAGCCCGGCCTCGGCAATTTGCACACCCTGCTGTTCCAGCCGACTGAACCAACGCAGTAGCTGCTCGAATGGCGCCGACTGCACACTGACCTGCAGCGAACCGTCGCTGTCACTGTCCAGTCGCTCGATGGCCAACCCCAGTTCGGCGGCGCTGGCGGTAACCAGCCCCTGCAAGCGTGCCGGATCGAGACTGGCCTGGGGCTGGCTCACCAGGCTGCGCGCCAAGGGTGCCTGTGCCTGGAGGTAAGCATGCAGGGCACGCTCCTGCTCAAAGGCGCTGCGTGCCGCGCTCACCCCCTGGCGCGCCGGCTGCCAAAGCATCAGGTACAACAGCGCCAGCAGCACAAACAGCGCCAGCAGCCCCAGGGCCAGACGCTCGCGGGCCTGCAGGGCACGCCAACGCTGCAACAGCACCGAGCCTTGCAGCTGCGCGGTAGTGGCTCTCATCCACTCGTTCAAACGCCTCATGCTGATCCTCCGATTACCAGACGGGCGCTGACCCCTGCCCCTTCGCGACTGGCCGAGCCCAGCTGCACCGCCAAGCCCGCTTCCTGCAGACGTTCACGTAACCGCTCCAGCTCGGCAAACCCGGGCGCCTGAATCTGCATGGCCAGATCACCACGCACCTCGCTGAAATCCACCTGCTGAATCAGGATCTGCGTGCCCTCCGCGCTCAGCGCCTGATTCACCTGCGTGAGCAGACCGAGCAAGCGCCCCCGAGTGCTGGCCCCGCCTGCCGCCAGGTGCTGATCCAGTTGGGCACGCAGGTTGACCAGTTTGTGGTCGTCGGGGAACAGCTCTCGATAGAGCGCCGCGCTGGCCGCGGCATAGGTCTGCGCCTGATCCTGCAACTGCCAGCCCTGGGCCAGATTGAAGCCCCACTGCAACACCAGCCACAGCCCGACCAGCCCCAGCAGCGGACGCCAGCCCGACCACTGATCACTGTGTTGCTGCGCGGCAAATTCGCCCTGGGCCAGATTGCTGCTGACCACCTGACGGGCCAGCCAGGCATGGCCATCGACCACCTCGACTGCCTCATCCAGCGGCTCCAGTCCAGCCTGCTGAGCGGCTCGATAGACAATATGCGGATGCGCGCAGCCGTCGGCCAGCGCCGGCCAATCCTCGCCAGCCAGCGCCAGGCGCGCCACCCCTTCGCCGCCAAGCAACCAGCGCGACTCCAGGTGCAGCAGCTGGGTGCCCTGACGCGGCAGCAGATCGGCATCCACGGCAATCGTGCAGGGTGGCGTTGGGCACAGCGCCAACCAGCTCGCCAACCAATCGCGACGCACGGCAAACACCCGATGACGGCCGTCCGCGAGCGGCTCGCCCAGGGCCAGGTGCAACTGCTCGATATCCTCGGCGAGCAACTCTTCCACCGCGAACGGCAGCGCCTGGCGCAACCAGCGGGCCTTCTGCGTTGGCAGGCGCACCGCGCAAGCCGTTACCACCTCGACCGGCAATACCAGGGTCCAGGCAGCGCCCGATCCGGCCAGCGCTTGGGCAAACGGCAGACACTGGCTGCCACCCTCGCCCACCCGCTGCACCGGCAACGTCGCCTGGGCGCCGGCACAGGCCGCAGGTGGCAGGAACACATGCAACTTATTCATCGCTCGACTTCCTCGTCGGGTGCAGGCGCAACACCGCCCTGCCCCAGATCACGGGCCAGCACATATAACCGGCCATCGCTGGCACGCTGCAGGGTGCTGCGTAAAACCTGACGGCGATCAGCGACGCTGACCTCGCTGATCACCTGAAAATACTGGCTGCCCACGGCCAGCCGCTGACTCGACACCGGCAAGCCGGGCAACTGCGCGAGAAAACTCGGCAGATCGGCATAGCCCTGCCCCGCGCGCCGGGCTACCAGACCCTCGGCCGTGCTCAGCGGCAAGCCCTCGACCAGGCTCGCCAGCACCCGAGCGCTGGCGGTATTGACGTTGAGGGGCGCATCCGCCGGCAAGGCGCTGACCCAGGGCAACAAGCGCCGGTAATCGACTTCAGTCATCTCCAGCAGCAGGCGCAGCTCGGACACATCGACCAGCACACGATTGGCCGCGCGGTAGGCCGGTGCCGCCAGCAGGTACTGATTATCCTCGGCGCCATAGCCACCGCTCGGCTCCTGATCGGCGTCCAACCAGTCGAGCAAGCGCTCGGCATAGGGCGCGTCGATCTGCAGACCGCCGAGCAGGCGACCAAACTGCGCCACCGCCGCGTCATTGGGCGCACCCTGGTCTACCAGGCTATTGAGATTGAAACGCCCCGTCGGATCGCTGATTTGCACGCGCAACTCACCGCCCTCGTCCAGGGCGAAGGGCGCCAACGGCTGCGCCCAGGCTTCGTCCAGATGATCCACGGGCGCGCGCGGGTCGCCTTGCTGCAGATCGCGGCGCAACAGCGCCTTGGCCAGGGTTTCGCCACCCAGCGCGTATTGCCAGGCCTGACGCACATGCAATTGATTGGCGCTACTGCGAATCGACAGCTGCTGACGGGCGATGATCCCGGCGCAAACCACCGTCACCACCGCCACCACCAGCATCACTGTGATCAGCGCCACCCCGCGCTGGGCCTTCATGGCTCGCGCACCTCAAGCGGTTGTTGTGGCTCGTCCGACTGATCCGCCACCGCGGCCGGCGCCGCGCCCTCGGGCAGCGCATCGGTCAAGCGCAGTAGACGCCGCAACTCGCCATAACGCCGGTGTTCGAGCAGCAGTTCGAGCGCCTGGGGCAATATGCTCAGCCGTTCCTCGCCACTGGCCGCAGGAGGCGGCCAGCTGCTGTGCCAGTTGCCGTCGCCATCCAGGTAACGCAAACCGATGGCCGTCACCCCATCCAGCGCCTGCTGCACCAGGGGCTGGCTGTCCTGAGCCTGGTCGAGCACTTTCCAGTAGCGCCGCTGCCACTGCTCGCCGCTCAGCTGCCAGCGCACCCGCTGCACCTCGGCGCGCGCCAGGCCGAGGGGATTGCGCCAGCCGGCGCGGCTCAGCTCCACTCCGGCGTCATCGCCCTCCTCGCCGAGCAGGGCCGGACGCGGCTCGCCGAAGGGATCGCGTACCGGCCGCCCGCTCACCTGCAGCAGGTCGCGCTCGAAGGCGGCGATAGCACGCACCAGCTCGCGCAACTGGTGTTCGTGGTCGCGCGTGCGGTTGTCGGTCTGCAGCACGCTGTCGAACATGCGATAGCTGGCCAAGCCGAGCAGGACGAACAGCGCGATGGCGATCAGCAACTCGAGCAGGGTGAAACCACGTGCGCGCCTCATCGGCCATCCTCGAGAAAGCCGCTCAGGCTGATCACCGCGCGCTCGCGCAGGTCGCCAGCGCGAGCGCCGCTGGGCGCCACCCACAGGGTGACCCGGCGCATGCTCGGCTCGCTGGTCGCCTGGATCTCGCTCTGCCATTGCCAGCGCCGCCCGGCGAACGCCAGCTCGCCCTGGTCGCGACCATCGCCGGGCGGCGCTTCGGCCAACTGCAGTTCGCTCAGGCGATTGTCGGCGATCCACATCGCCAGGGTCTTGTCCTCCAGGCGCGAAGCGGTTTGCAAACTGCGTGCGCTGGCGGTCAGCACGCTGGCGGCGACCACGGCGAAGATCGCCAGGGCAACCAGCACTTCGAGCAGAGTGAAGCCACGGCAGCGCCTCATCCGCGCCGCCCCGCCTGGCCGTCACTCTCGACTTCGACCCTGGGCAAGCGGAAGCCATCGCTGGACAACAACAGTCGCAAACCATCTTTGCGCCGTTCGTTCAAACGCAGGCGAAAGGGGCTGAGCTCGCCACTGGAGAGCAGCAGCAACTGCGGTATGGGATTGGCCGCACCGCGCGGCTCGGCCGTCGGCTGCGGCAATTGCAGCGCCTCGCCCTCCAACTCGACGCTCAACTCGGCCCAGGCCGGCAAACGATGCGACTCATCATCCAGAGCCTGCCAGCGCGCAGCCAGCGGATCGTAACGCAGCACCCGGTAGCCCTCGGCATGCAGCAGCAAGCCGTATTCGCGGTTGTCCAGCACCGCTTCATCGGCCAGCACAGCGATCAACCCGGCCAACCGCTCGGCCTCGTTACGCAACTCGCGGGCCGGGCCGGCGATGCCGGTACTGAGCACGGCCAGGCCGATCAGGCTGCCGAGAATCACGATAACCACCAGCAGCTCGACCAGGGTAAAGCCCCGGCCGGCTCTGGACGCGCCACTGCGGCAGGCACGCATGGCGCAGGCAAGATTCATCAGAGATCCCAGTTACCGATATCGGCATCCAGCTCGCTGCCGCCCTGCTTGCCGTCGGCGCCCAGCGAATAGAGGTCGAAGGCCCCCTGGGTACCGGGCGCCAGGTATTGATAGGCAGTGCCCCACGGGTCCACCGGCAGGCGCTTGAGGTAGCCGTCGCGGTTCCAGTTCTTCGCCGGCGGGTTGCCGGAGGGCTTGTCCACCAACGCCTCCAGCCCCTGCTGGGTGCTGGGATAGGCGTAATTGTCCAGCTTGTACATGTCCAGCGCGGCGGCCACCGCCTTGATGTCACCCCGGGCCACCGTGACCTTGGCCTGATCCGGCCGGCTCATGATCTGCGGCACCACCAGGGCGGCGAGAATGCCGAGGATGACCACCACCACCATGATTTCGATCAGGGTGAACCCTGCCTGCCCGCGCGTGCTTGTGTTTTTCACCTACTTACCCCACCAACTGATTGAGAGACAGAATCGGCAGCAGGATGGCCAGCACTATGACCAGCACCACTGCGCCCATGAACACCAACATGAACGGCTCGAACAGCCCGACCAGCAGCGCCACCTGGGCGCCCAGGTCGTTTTCCTGATTGCGTGCCGTACGCGCGAGCATCTGGTCCAGCTCGCCGGAGCGCTCGCCGCTGGCGATCATGTGCAGCATCATCGGCGGAAATTGCCCACTGGCCTCCAGCGCGCGGGTCAGGCTCCCGCCTTCGCGGACCTTTTGTGCTGCCACCACCACCTCAGCGCGGATCACCCGGTTGACGATCACCTCGGCGCCGATGCCCAGTGCCTCAACCAACGGCACGCCACTGCGGGTCAGAATGGCCAGGGTCGAGGCGAAACGGGCGCAGTCAGTCGCACGAATCAGGCCGCCGCACAGCGGCACGCGCAGCAGCACGCCGTGCCAGCGCCGCTGCAGCGCCTCATCGCGCAGCGCCCAACGCAGGGCGAAGAAACCCAGCAGCGCGAGGATCAGCGCCAGCCAGCCCCAGCCCTTGACCCACTCGCTGGCAACGATCAAACCGCGCGTCAGCGCCGGCAGGGTCTGCCCGGAGTCGACGAACACCCGCACGATGTCCGGCACCACGTAGCCGAGCAGAAAGCCGACGATCAGCAGCGAGGCGCCCATCAGGATCAACGGATAGAGCAGCGCCAGCTGGATCTTCTGCCGCGACTGCTGGCGCTGCTCGGTGTAATCGGCCAGCTGTTCCAGCACCGGACCCAGGTGCCCGGCATGCTCGCCGGCCGCCACCGTGGCCCGGTATAGCTCGGGAAAGGCCGCGGGAAATTCCTTGAGACTGCTGGCCAGGCCATGGCCCTCCAGCACCCGCGCGCGCACCGCCAGCAGCATGCCCTGGATCCGCGGTGCGCGGGCCTGGGCCGCAGCCGCGCGCAGCGCCTCCTCGATCGGCAGCGCGGCCTGGATCAGGGTCGCCAGCTGGCGGGTGAGCAGGGCCAGATCACGTGCCGACAGCCCGCGCGCCAGACTGAAATGCCCGCCACCCGGGGCCTGCTCGCGGGTACGCGTGGCCTGGACATCCAGCGGCGCCAGCTGCCGATCGCGCAGAGTCTGCCGCACCTGACGGGCACTGTCGGCCTCCAGCACACCCTTGTGCTGGCGACCATTGCCATCGAGGGCAAGGTATTCGAATGCGGCCATTGGCGCTCCTAGCTCACTCTTCCTGGGTGACGCGCAGTACTTCTTCCAGGCTGGTCAGCCCTTCCAGTACCTTGCGCCGACCGTCCTCGCGAATGCTTGGACCGAGGCTGCGCGCGTGGCGGAGCATGTCCTGCTCGGCCGCGGCGTTATGGATCAGGCTGCGCAGGTGATCGTCGAACATCACCAACTCGTAAATCCCGGTACGGCCACGGTAGCCCTGCTCATGACACTCGCTGCAGCCGCGGGGGTGATACAGGGTTGGCGGCGCTTGCGCGGCGACGCCGAGCAAGCCGCACTCGGCGGCATCGGCCTGGTAGGCCGCCTTGCAGTGCGGGCAGAGCACCCGCACCAGGCGCTGGGCCAACACGCCGAGCAGAGAGGAAGACAACAGGAAGGGTTCGACGCCCATATCCACCAGCCGGGTGATGGCGCCGATGGCGCTGTTGGTGTGCAGGGTGGAGAGCACCAGATGACCGGTCAGCGACGCCTGCACGGCGATCTCGGCGGTGTCCTTGTCGCGGATCTCGCCGACCATCACCACGTCCGGGTCCTGGCGCAGGATGGCGCGCAGACCACGGGCGAAGGTCATGTCGACCTTGGGGTTGACCTGGGTCTGGCCGATACCCTCGAGGTGGTATTCGATCGGGTCTTCGACGGTGAGGATATTGCGGCTGCGATCGTTGAGGCTGACCAGGCTGGCGTACAGCGTGGTGGTCTTGCCGGAACCGGTGGGACCGGTGACCAGCAGGATGCCATGGGGCTTGCGCACGGCTGCCTCCATCAACCGGCAATCGCGCGCGCTCATGCCCAGATGCTGCAGATTGAGGCGTCCGGCCTGCTTGTCGAGCAGGCGCAGCACCACCCGCTCGCCATTGGCCGAGGGCAGCGTGGAGACGCGGATATCCACCTCGCGGCCACCGACCTTGAGGGAAATGCGCCCGTCCTGGGGCACGCGCTTCTCGGCAATATCCAGGCGCGCCATGACCTTGATCCTTGAGACCAGCAGCCCCGCCAGCTCGCGCTTGGGCTCGAGCACCTCACGCAGGATGCCATCCACGCGGAAACGCACCACCAGGCGTTTCTCGAAGGTTTCCAGGTGGATATCCGAGGCATTTTCCTTGATCGCTTCGCCGAGGATGGCGTTGATCAGGCGGATGATCGGGGCGTCGTCTTCCTGCTCCAAGAGGTCTTCGATTTGCGGCACCTGCTCGGCCAAGGCCGCCAGATCAAGACTGCCGCCGAGCCCCTCGGCCAGCTGCATGGCCCCGGCTTCGTGCTGATAAGCCTTGGCCAGGGCCTGCTCGAACGCTTGCGCGCCGAGCGCCAGCAGCGGCAGGCGCTGGCCAAGGAAACGCTGCGCCTCAGCCAGCGCCACCAACTCGACCGCGGGCCGGTAAGCCAGGCAGGGCGCTGGCTCGGCAGCCAGCAGCACCACCCCGTGACGCTTGGCGAAACCGAAAGGCAAACGGCGCAAGGGTTGTTCAGTGAGTAAAACGCTCATCCTGGAAATGCCTTGAATCTGTGACGTGGGGTAAGCATCAAGGCCTAAGGCTGGCCCACGCTGATATTGGTTAAGGGTTATGCCTGCATGCTGCGGGACTCAAGCAGGGGGCCATCTTTAGCACATCATGTGCGGCCACACACCACCCTAACGGGTGACTGAAAAAGCCTCGTCAACTGACTATGATCGGCGCGCGAAACCCTGCCGCACAGCCCTGGATCCCTGGAGTGACGCCCTTGCCTTTTCCGGCAACTCAACGCTGGCTACAACAGCACGCCACCGCCCTGAGCGGTGCCCTGCTGGTCCTGATCATGAGCATCAGCCTGGCCTGGCAGACGGCCGACTGGCTGCGCCTGCTGCGCGCACCGGCAGTAGCCCCGTCGGTGCAAACGGCACAACTGACCGTCAACGGCGCCAGCCATAGCCTCGCCCAGCTGTTCGGCGCCACTACGTCCGACAGAACTGCCGCACTACCCACCAGCCTGCGCCTGACCCTGCTGGGCAGTTTCGTGCATGCCGACCCGGCGCGTTCGAGCGCCATCATTGGCGACGCAGATAACCAGCCTCAGCGCTACTCGATCGACGGCGAAATCAGCCACGGGGCTCGCCTCAATGCCGTTCATGCCGACCACGTCGAGTTGCTGCGCAATGGCCAACGGGAAATGCTGGCCTTTCCTCGCCGCCAACCCGAGCAGTTGCTGCAGACGCCCGCACAACCCGCAGCGGATACCCCGAGTCAATTCGACGAGCCGCAAAACGATAACCTCACGCAACTGCACGAACGCATGGACGCCCTGCGCCAGCAGATGGAGGCGTCCGGCAGCCTGCCGAGCGACGTCGAAACCCCCGACCAGACCACGGAAAGCAACTGAACCGATGACCCCGATTTTCTCGCGCCTGACCTTCGCCCTGCTTGCCGCAGGCATGACCCTCGGCCCCCTCCCTATCTATGCCGCCATCAACCCGGTAATGCCCAGCGTCAACCAACAGGAAGAAAGCTGGACGATCAACCTGAAGGGTGCTGATATCCGCGAGTTCATCGAGCAGATCGCGCAGATCACCGGGGAAACCTTCATCGTCGACCCGCGGGTCAAAGGCCAGGTCAGTGTGGTATCGAGTACGCCCCTGACCCTCAGCGAGGTGTATCAGCTGTTTCTCTCGGTGATGGCCACCCATGGCTTCAGCGTCCTCACCCAAGGCGAGCAGGCGCGCATCGTGCCCAACGCCGAGGCCAAGGCCAATGCGGGGCAAGGCCCAGCAGCGCCGGACCGCCTGGAAACCCGCCTGATTCAAGTGCAGCACAGCTCGGCAACCGAACTCATTCCCTTGCTGCGCCCGCTGGTGCCGCAATATGGCCACCTGGCTGCCGTCACCTCGGCCAACGCCATCATCATCAGCGATCGCAGCGCCAATATCGCCCGCGTCGAGGAGCTGCTGCACCAGCTCGATCAGACAGGCGATCGCGATTACAGCGTGCTCGACCTGCAGCATGCCTGGGTCATGGATGCCGCCGAATTGCTCAATAAAACCCTGGAGCGTGGCCAGGCCAAAGGATCGGCCGGTATCCAGGTGATCGCCGACTCGCGCACCAACCGCCTGATCATCCTCGGCCCGCCAGCGGCACGCGCCAAGCTGGTAGCCCTGGCGCAATCGCTGGACAGCCCGACCAGTCGTTCGGCCAATACCCGGGTGATTCGCCTGCGCCATAACGACGCCAAGGCCCTGGCAGAAACCCTCGGCGAGATCTCCGAAGGGCTGAAAACCCAGGGCGACGGCGAGTCCGGCGGAAGACCGCAGCAGGTCCTGATCCGCGCCGACGAAAGCCTCAACGCCCTGGTGCTGCTGGCCGATCCGGATATGGTGGCGACCCTCGAAGACATCGTCCGCCAGCTCGACGTACCGCGCGCCCAGGTCATGGTGGAGGCGGCCATCGTCGAAGTCTCCGGCGACATCAGTGACGCCCTCGGCGTGCAGTGGGCGGTGGATGCCCGTGGCGGCAACGGTGGCCTGGGCGGGGTGAATTTCAGTGGTACCGGGCTCTCGGTGGGCTCAGTGCTGAATGCGATCCAGGAGGACACCATCCCGAGCAATCTACCGGATGGCGCCATCATCGGCCTCGGCAGCAACAGCTTCGGCATGCTGATCACCGCGCTGTCGGCCAACACCAAGAGCAACCTGCTGTCGACCCCCAGCCTGCTGACCCTGGACAACCAAAAGGCGGAGATCCTGGTCGGCCAGAACGTGCCCTTCCAGACCGGCTCCTTCACCACCAGCGCTGCGGGGGCGGACAACCCCTTCACCACCATCGAGCGCCAGGACATCGGCGTGACCCTGAAAGTCACCCCGCACATCAACGAAGGCGCCAGCCTGCGCCTGGAGATCGAGCAGGAAATCTCCTCCATTGCCCCCACCACCCAGGGGGTCAATGCGGTAGACCTGATCACCAACAAACGCTCGATCAAGAGCACCATCCTCGCCGAAGACGGCCAGGTCATAGTGCTCGGCGGGCTGATTCAGGATGACGTGACCCAGACCGTCTCGAAAGTGCCGCTACTGGGCGACATCCCCCTGCTCGGCCGCTTGTTCCGCTCCAACAAGGACACCCGGATCAAACGCAACCTGATGGTATTCCTGCGCCCCACGGTGATCCGCGACGTCGCAGGCCTGGCCGCACTCTCGGGCAAGAAGTACAGCGATATCCGCGTGCTCGGCGACGTGCGCAGCGATTACCGCCCCGGCATCCTGCCGCGCGACCCCGGCAAACTGTTCGATCGCGACCCTACGCCGGCCATCGACCTGCGCAAGTGAAGCTGGCCGGGCGACGCAATCGATTGGCGTGCTGTTTGTGGCAATCGATTACTTGCTGTCGATCTCCTCTGGTTCGATCTTTGCTGCAGGGGCTGGGCGGTAGGCAGCATTAGTCGAGGGATCGGCTGTTACAACCCGAGAGGACTCAGTAAGCCCCTTGGGTTTGATGGTAATCACAGGGCCATACTTGATCGATGGTGGCGGACTGACATTGGCTTTGAGCGTAATCTCCGCATCGCCGGCCAGGGCACACTGGCTCGCGATGGACAATACGATCGCTGCCGTCATGCTAATAGGGCAAATTTTCATCGGGTATTCCTTCTTGGTTAGGGTGTTACTCGTTAGTCGAACGCTTTTTCAAGACGGTTCACTTTTTATTAACACCCGACTGGCAGGCAAGCCGGAGGGTCAGCTGACAGCCGCCATACGCCACCCCTGGGCCTGCGGCGGCAGGGACTCCAACTCTTTCTTCCTGCCAACAACCTTAGCTGGCGCGACGAACATAAAAAAACCGCGTCAAACGACGCGGTTTTTTTGTGGCCAGGCCCTGCTTACATGGCTGGGTCTCAGCGATACGCCTCGAACAAGCCGGTAGCGCCCATGCCGCCACCCACGCACATGGTGACGATGCCGTAACGCAGGTTGCGTCGCTGCAGCTCGCGCACCAGATGGCCGACCTGGCGCGAGCCGGTCATGCCGAAGGGATGGCCGATTGAAATCGAGCCGCCATTGACGTTGTACTTGTCATTGTCGATGCCCAGGCAATCGCGGGCATACAGGCACTGCGAGGCAAAGGCTTCGTTGAGCTCCCACAGGTCGATATCGGCAACGCTCAAGCCCTTGGTCTTGAGCAGCTTAGGCACCGAATACACCGGGCCGATGCCCATTTCGTCCGGCTCGCAGCCGGCGACGACGAAGCCGCGGAAATAGGCCTTGGGTTCGAGGCCCAATTCCAGGGCTTTTTCCAGGCTCATCACCAGGGTCATGGAGGCGCCATCGGACAACTGCGAGGCGTTGCCGGCCGTTACCGAACCGTCATCGGCAAATACCGGCTTGAGTCCGGCCAGGCTTTGCAGGGTGGTGTCGGCACGATTGCAGTCGTCGCGATCGACCACCGCCTCGAGCAGCTGCTTCTCGCCAGTGGCCTTGTCTTCGACCAGGTACTTGACGCTCATCGGCACGATTTCGTCGTCGAACAGGCCTTCGGCCTGGGCTCGCGCAGTGCGCTGCTGGCTCTGCAGGGCATAGGCGTCCTGGGCTTCGCGGCTGACGTTGTAGCGACGGGCAACGATCTCGGCAGTCTGACCCATGGGGAAATAGATACCCGGCACATCCTTTTGCAGGATGGGGTTGAACAGATTGTCGGTGTTCATGCTTTTCAGGGTCATGGTGATCGATTCGACACCACCAGCGACGATGATCTCGCTGCAACCCGAGGCGATCTGGTTGGCGGCGATGGCGATGGCCTGCAGACCCGAAGAACAGAAGCGGTTGAGGGTCATGCCGGCGACCTGGGTGCCCAGGCCGGACAGCACTGCCACGTTGCGGCCGATGTTCATGCCCTGGGCGCCTTCGTTGGAGCCTGCACCGACGATGCAGTCTTCTACCAGCGCCGGATCCAGGCCACTGCGCTGCAGCAGCGCGTTCACGCAATGAGCCGCCATATCGTCCGGACGGGTCTGGTTGAACTTGCCACGAAAGGATTTGGCCAGGCCAGTCCGCACGCTATCGACAATCACCACTTCACGCATGATGCACCTCATTGTTGTTGACGTTGAATATAGGGTGAGAATAAGGCCGAACAATCTAAGCCCGCGACGATCATTCACCAGTCGTATGCGCGGCCATCGTTGCCTGGTCGTATGCACGCCCCAATATGTGGCTGCGACGGATGCCCTCAGTCCTTGGCGAACGCCGCCTCCAGCGCCTCATTGATGGTGCGCAGCACCTTGACCCGGGCAAAGCGCTTGTCATTGGCCTCGACCAGGGTCCAGGGCGCGATCTCGGTACTGGTACGGTCGACCATATCGCCCACCGCATCGCGGTACAGCGGCCACTTCTCGCGATTGCGCCAGTCGTCCGCGGTGATCTTGAAGCGCTTGAAGGGGGTCTGCTCACGCTCCTGGAAGCGCTGCAACTGGGTGTCCTGGTCGATCGCCAGCCAGAATTTGACCAGCACCACGCCAGCGTCAGCTAATTGCTCTTCGAAGTCGTTGATCTCGCCATAGGCCCGCAGCCAGTCAGCGGGACTGCAAAACCCTTCGACCCGCTCCACCAGCACCCGGCCGTACCAGGACCGATCGAACATGGTGAACTTGCCGCGCGCCGGAATATGCCGCCAGAAACGCCACAGGTAGGGCTGCGCACTCTCCTCGTCGGTCGGCGCCGCTACCTGCACGATGCGGTACAGGCGGGGATCGAGCGCCGCCGTCACTCGACGAATCGCGCCGCCCTTGCCGGCGGCATCGTTGCCCTCGAACGCCGCCACCAGGGCATGCTTGCGCATGCGTTTGTCGCGCAGCAAACCCGACAGCCGAGCTTGCTCGGTGACCAGTTGCTCGTTGTAGTCATCCTTGTCCAGCGCCTGGCTCAGATCCAGGCTGTCGAGCAGGCTTAGATGATCCAGGCTGGGCGTCGGCGGCGGCGCATGGGGCTGAGCCTGCGACTGGCCACTGGCTTTGAGCGCAGCTTGCAAACCATCGAGGAGAGTTTGCCCGACCGTCAGGCTGCGGTAATACTCGTCCACGCCCTCGACCACATACCAGGGCGCAAATTCACGACTGGTGCGGCGCAGCACCCGCTCGCCGACCCGCACATACTTGTCGTAGGTCTTCGACTGCTGCCAGTCCAGCGGGCTGATACGCCAACTGTGCAAGGGATCGTCCTGCAACGACTTGAGGCGCACCCTCATCTGCTTCTTGGACAGATGAAACCAGAACTTGAAGATCAGCGCGCCCTCGTCACAGAGCATGCGCTCCAGGGCCGAGGCCGCATCGATGGCCTGATCCAGCACGGCATTCTTGAAATGGCCCTGCACCCGCCCCTGCAGCATCTGGCTGTACCAGTTGCCGAAGAAAACCCCCATGTGCCCCTTGGGCGGTAACTGGCGCCAATAGCGCCAGGCCGGCGGCCGGGCCAGCTCCTCGTCAGTCTGCTGATCAAAGGTATTGACCTGGATCAGGCGCGGATCCATCCACTCGTTGAGCAGCTTGACCGTCTCACCCTTGCCGGCCCCCTCGATGCCGCAGAGCAGGATGATCACCGGAAACCGCCCCTGATCCTTCAACTCGTACTGGGCTTGCAGCAATGCCTCACGCAACTCCGGCACCACGGCATCGAAGGTGGCTTTATCGATGGCGTGGCCAATCTCGGCGGACTCGAACATGACTAGCTCCCTGATTTGATCAGCAGAGCCTAGCGGATCGCGCGGGCGAAGAGGTGAACCACTTACGCTGGCCCGGCAGATCGAGCAGCGCGTCGGGGCTGACCGCCGACAAAAGCCACGGCGCCCCTGAAGTGCTCGGGCAACCGCGTTAGAATGCCCGCCTGCTCAATCTGGTGCCCTCGCCATGCCCGACACGCCGCTCGACCTACCCGCCACCCAACCCGCGCAGCTCGACTGGGACGCCGAGGGGCAGCCATTATCGCGGCTGTTCGGCGATGTCTATTTCTCCAACCAGAACGGCCTGGCCGAAACCCGCCATGTGTTTCTCGCCAATAACGAGCTGCCCGCGCGTTTCAGTGCCCTGGGCGAGGGTGAGCAGCTGGCGATCGGCGAAACCGGCTTCGGCACCGGGCTGAATTTCCTCTGCGCCTGGCAGCTGTTCGAGCAACAGGCGTGCCCTGGTGCGCGGTTGCACTTCGTCAGTGTCGAGAAATACCCGCTTACCTACAGCGACCTGCAGCGTGCCCTGGCCTTGTGGCCCGAACTGGCCCCCTTCGCTCACGAGCTGCTGGTCCAGTACGTCGCCCTGCATCCGGGCTTCCAGCGCCTGATTTTCGCCGGCGGACGAGTAATCCTGACCCTGCTGGTCGGCGATGCCCTGGAGCTGCTGCCGCAACTCGACGCGCGCATCGACGCCTGGTTTCTCGACGGCTTCGCCCCGGCGAAAAACCCGCAGATGTGGACCCCGGAACTGTTCGTCGAACTGGCCCGGCTGAGTGTGCCCGGCACCAGCATCGGCACCTTCACCAGTACCGGTTATGTGCGTCGCCGCCTGAATGACGCCGGCTTCAAGATGCAGCGCGTGCCGGGCCTGGGCAGCAAGTGGGAAGTACTCAAGGGCCAGTTCGTCGGCACCGCCGTGGGCGCCGGCAAACCCTGGTTCGCCCGGCCGGCGCAGTGCCACAGCCAACGCCAGGCCCTGGTCATAGGCGCGGGACTGGCCGGCTGCGCTACGGCGGCCAGCCTGGCGGCACGCGGCTGGCGGGTGACCCTGCTGGAACGCCACGCCAACATCGCCGAGGAAGCCTCGGGCAACCCGCAAGGCGTGCTCTACCTCAAGCTGTCGGCCCACGGCACGGCGCTGTCGCGCTTGATCGTCAGCGGCTTCGGCTACACCCGCCGCCTGCTCGAACGCCTGCATAAAGGCCGCGACTGGGACAATTGCGGGGTGCTGCAACTGGCCCTCGACGCCAAGGAGGTGCAACGCCAGGCGCAACTGGCCGCGGCCTTCCCCGGCGATCTGCTGGTCAACCTCGACCGGGCCAGCGCCGCAGCCAAAGCCGGCATCCAGCTGCCGGCCGGCGGCCTGTTCTACCCGCAGGCCGGCTGGGTCCACCCGCCGACGCTGTGCCGGTTGCTGGCCGAGCAGCCGAGTATTCGCCTGCAACTGCACCAGGAGGCGCTGGAATTGCGCCGCGACGGCCAAGCCTGGCAGGCCTGGAATGGCGAGCAACTGCTGGCCAGTGCCGCCGTGGTGGTGTTGGCCGGCGCCGCCGAGATCAAGCGCTTCCCCTGCAGTGCCGAGCTGCCGCTCAAGCGTATTCGCGGACAGATCAGCCGAGTGCCGGCCACCGCCCAGAGCTCGGCACTGCGCAGCGTGGTCTGCGCCTCGGGCTATATCGCCCCGGCGCGCCTCGGCGAGCATACCCTGGGGGCAAGTTTCGACTTCAGCAGCGATGACCTGACGCTCAACAGCGCCGATCATGCGGACAACCTCGCACTGCTCGAGGAAATCTCGCACGACCTGGCCGAACGCCTAAACGGCCCCCGACTCGACCCGGCGCAGCTTGAGGGCCGCGCCGCCTTTCGCTGCACCAGCCCGGACTACCTGCCCATCGTCGGCCCCCTGGCCGATCGCCCGGCGTTTCTCGAGGCCTATGCGGTGCTGGCCAAGGATGCCCGCCAGGTGCCCGACGTCCCCTGCCCCTGGCTCGACGGCTTGTATATCAACAGCGGCCACGGTTCGCGCGGGCTGATCACCGCCCCCTTGTCCGGCGAACTGATTGCCGCCTGGCTCGATGCGGAACCGCTGCCCGTGCCCCGGGATGTTGCCGAGGCCTGCCATCCCAACCGTTTCGCCCTGCGCACGCTGATCCGCAACAGCAACCCCGGCAACCGCACAACCACCCCCTAGGGCGCTACTCGCCGCCGGCCGTACGCCGTGGATACTCGCCGCGGCGCAAAAATGTCGCTTCGCCCCGAACGGAACGCCGCCCGAGCCGCTCTACGAACGGCAGTAGCGCCTCACTCCATCTCGCCACAGAGTTCTGCCGCGCGCAGCAGCGCGGCGGTCAGGCTGTGCCGCTCCCACTCCTTGAGCGCGGCGAAGCGTTGGCGAAACTCCGGCGGCAGCAGCGTCGGCGCCTGCTGCACCAGTTCGCGACCGGCATCACTGAGCAGCAACCACTGGCGGCGGCGATCCTGATCGTCACGCTGGCGCTGCAACAGGCCGCGCTCCTCCAGACGGTCGAGCATGCCCGACAGGGTCGCCGCCGTGAGACTGACGCGCCCGCTCAGGTCGCTGGCGGTCAACCTGGCCTCACCGGCCAGCACCTGCAGGATCATCAACTGCATAGGGCTCAGCCCGCCAAAACGGGCCAGGCGCTTGGCATGCACCTCACCGGCCTGCTGCAGGCGCCTGAGCGACTGGAAAATCGGCAGATCAAGCGCCATCACAGATGACAAATCTATTTCAGTAGAAACTATTTTTTCACTCATACATGCCTTCCAGGTCACCTTATCGCTTTGACATGAAATCATTTATTTGTTTCCCTGTAAAAGGTTCGGCGAGTCCGAACCCCTCCCCAACGGCCATACCGGTAAGGAATTATGTGCGGAATAGCTGGAGAACTACGTTTTGACCAACGACCGGCCGACCTGGCTGCAGTCGAGCGAATCACCCACCATTTAGCCCCGCGCGGACCCGACGCGCATGGCTTTCACAGCCAGGGCCCAATCGCCCTCGGCCACCGCCGGCTGAAGATCATGGATCTCGCCGAAGCCTCCGGCCAGCCGATGATCGACAGCGACCTCGGCCTGTCCATGGTGTTCAACGGCGCCATCTACAACTACCCGGAACTGCGTGCCGAACTGCAAGGCCTTGGCTATCGCTTCTTTTCCGGCGGTGACACCGAGGTACTGCTCAAGGGCTATCACGCCTGGGGCGCAGACCTGCTGCCCAAGCTCAACGGCATGTTCGCCTTCGCCGTGTGGGAGCGTGACAGCCAGCAACTGTTCATCGCCCGTGACCGCCTGGGGGTCAAACCGCTGTACCTGTCGCGTACCGGCCAACGCCTGCGTTTCGCCTCCAGCCTGCCGGCGCTGCTAAAAGGCGGCGATATCGGCAAGACCCTCGACCCCATCGCCCTCAACCACTACCTGAACTTTCATGCCGTGGTACCGGCGCCGCGCACCATCCTCGCTGGCGTGGAGAAACTGCCTGCAGCCAGCTGGATGCGCATCGACGCCCAGGGCAACTGCGAACAGCAGACCTGGTGGAACCTGCAGTTTGGCCCGCACAGCGATGAAGTCGATTACAGCCTGGAAGACTGGAGCGAGCGCGTCCTCGATGGCATGCGCGAAGCGGTGTCGATCCGCCAGCGTGCCGCCGTGGAAGTCGGCGTGCTGCTTTCCGGCGGCGTCGATTCCAGCCTGCTGGTCGGCCTGCTGCGCGAGGCCGGGGTGGAACAGCTGTCGACCTTCTCCATCGGCTTCCAGGATACCGGTGGCGAGCGTGGCGACGAGTTCCAGTACTCCGACCTGATCGCCGAGCGCTTCAATACCCGCCACCACCAGCTGCGCATCGGCGAGAACGAGATTCTCGAACAACTGCCGGCAGCCTTCCGCGCCATGAGCGAGCCGATGGTCAGCCATGACTGCATCGCCTTCTATCTGCTGTCGCGCGAGGTGGCCAAGCACTGCAAGGTGGTGCAAAGCGGCCAGGGTGCCGACGAACTGTTCGCCGGCTACCACTGGTACCCACTGGTGGACGGCGCCGACGATGCCTTCGCCGCCTACCGCCAGGCGTTCTTCGACCGTGATCACGCCGAATACGCCGCCTGCGTCCAGCCCGCATGGCTGACGGGCGACATGGCCGGCGACTTCGTCCGCCAGCACTTCGCCCAGCCTGGCGCCGATGCCGCAGTGGACAAGGCGCTGCGCCTGGACAGCACGGTGATGCTGGTCGACGACCCGGTCAAGCGGGTCGACAACATGACCATGGCCTGGGGCCTGGAAGCGCGCACGCCGTTCCTCGACTATCGTCTGGCCGAGCTTTCCGCACGCATTCCCGGACGTTTCAAACTGCCCAACGGCGGCAAGCACGTGCTCAAGGAAGCATCACGCCAGGTCATTCCAGCCGAGGTGATCGACCGCCAGAAAGGCTATTTTCCGGTGCCGGGACTCAAGCACCTGGAAGGCGCCACCCTGGGCTGGGTGCGCGACCTGCTGGTCGACCCGAGCCAGGATCGCGGGCTGTTCAACCCGGCCATGCTCGACCGCCTGCTGACCGACCCGCATGGCCAGCTCACACCGCTGCGCGGTTCCAAGCTGTGGCAGCTGGCGGCGCTCAACCTGTGGCTGAGCGAGCAAGGCCTGTAGCACCCTCAGGGTGGATGCAACCAGCGACATCCACCCGCTCCCTTGTGGAGTGCGTACCGTCGCCGTAGCCCGGAGGCCACCCGGGGATGTCACGACACCCAGCGCGACCCGGAACCGATCCGGGCGCGGCCAAACAGCAAAGGACACTTCTCCAATGCGCGCCACTGCCTTCAACCAACGTCTTCTACGCGGCCAGGCGCCCTCCTACGAGCGCCTGCAGGCCCGCTTCGCCGAAGATAACGGCACCGAACCCTGCCAACCCCTGGCCCTGCACTGCGGCTGGGGCCGTCTGTTGATTGGCCATACCTACCCTGACGCGGCAGAGCTGGCGCAGGCACTGTTGAGCGAGCAACCGGGCGAGCGCGATATTGCCCTGTACGTCGCCGCCCCGCAGCAGGTACTGGCGCAAGCGCCGCAACAGTTGTTTCTCGACCCCTCGGACACCCTGCGCCTGTGGTTCAGCGACTACCGCCCGGCGCACAGCGGCTTTCGCGGCTACCGCATCCGCCGCGCGCAGAATGCCGAGGACTGGCAGGCGATCAACTGCCTGTACCAGATGCGCGGCATGCTGCCGATCGACCCGGGCAAACTCACCCCGCGCCACCAGGGTGGGCCGGTGTACTGGCTGGCCGAGGACGAAGACAGTGGTGCGGTGATCGGCAGCGTCATGGGCCTCAACCACCTCAAGGCCTACCGCGACCCGGAACACGGCAGCAGCCTCTGGTGCCTGGCGGTCGACCCGCGCTGCAACCGCCCCGGGGTCGGCGAAGTGCTGGTGCGCCACCTGATCGAACACTTCATGAGCCGCGGCCTGAGTTACCTCGACCTCTCGGTGCTGCACGACAACCACCAGGCCAAGCGGCTGTATGCCAAGCTCGGCTTTCGCGAACTGCAAACCTTCAGCATCAAGCGCAAGAACAGCATCAACCAGCCACTGTTCCTCGGCCCCGGCCCTGAGGCCGACCTCAACCCCTATGCGCGGATCATCGTCGACGAAGCCTTGCGTCGCGGTATCGAGGTGCACGTGGACGACGCCGACGCGGGACTGTTCACCTTGAGCCACGGTGGCCGACGTATCCGCTGCCGCGAATCGCTGACCGACCTGACCAGCGCGGTGAGCATGACCCTGTGTCAGGACAAGCGCCTGACCCATCGCGCCCTCAAGCGCGCCGGCCTCAGCCTGCCGGCCCAGCGCCTGGCCGGCAGCGCCGAGGAGAACGCCGCCTTCCTCGCCGAGCATGGCAGCCTGGTGGTCAAGCCGGTGGACGGCGAACAGGGCCAGGGCGTCGCGGTCGACCTGCGCAGCCCGGCCGAGGTGCAGGACGCCATCGAACGCGCCCAGGTATTCGACAGCCGCGTGCTACTGGAAAGCTTTCATGAGGGCCATGACCTGCGCATCCTGGTAATCGGCTATGAGGTGGTCGCCGCAGCCATTCGCCGCCCGGCCGAAGTGATCGGTGACGGCCGTCACTGCATCGGCGACCTGATCGACGCGCAAAGCCGCCGCCGTCAGGCTGCCACTGCCGGTGAAAGCCGCATCCCCAAGGATGCGGAAACCCTGCGCACCCTGCATGCCGCCGGGGTCGACTACGCCAGCATCCTGCCCCAGGGCCAGCGCCTGGCCGTGCGCAAGACCGCCAACCTGCACACCGGCGGATGCCTGGAAGACGTCAGCGCCATCCTCCACCCGGCGCTGGCCGAGGCGGCGGTGAAAGCCGCGCGAGCCCTGGACATCCCGGTGGTTGGCCTCGACCTGCTGGTGCCAGCGGCCGACCAGGCCGAATACGTATTCATCGAAGCCAACGAACGCGCCGGCCTGGCCAACCACGAACCCCAACCGACCGCCGAACGCTTTATCGACCTGCTGTTCCCACTGAGCCAGGTGATCAGCTGACGGCGCCCCGTAGGGCGGGTGAAATCCGCCGATGGCGATTCTATGCGGGTTGCACCCGCCCTACTTGGCTTGCCGTACGACCTCGCCGCGAAACAAAGCCCCCTTTCCAGCGGCACGCAAGGAGACGTTAATGCCCCAACTCCCCGAACCCGACCTCGACTACCTGCAAAAGATCCTCCTGGAAATGCTCGCCATTCCCAGCCCGACCGGCTTCACCGACACCATCGTGCGCTACGTCGCCGAGCGCCTGGAGGAGATCGGCATCCCCTTCGAGATGACCCGCCGCGGCACCATTCGCGGCACCTTGAAAGGCAAGCAAAGCAGTCCGGACCGTGCGGTGTCGGCTCACCTCGACACCATCGGCGCGATTGTCCGCGAGCTGAAGGACAGCGGCCGCCTGGCCCTGGCCCCCGTGGGCTGCTGGTCGAGTCGCTTCGCCGAAGGCAGCCGGGTCAGCGTATTCACCGATCACGGGGTGATCCGCGGCAGCGTATTGCCGCTGATGGCCTCGGGGCATGCCTTCAATACCGAGGTCGATCAGCTGCCGATCAGCTGGGATCACGTCGAGTTGCGCCTGGACGCGTACACCACCACCCGCGCCGATTGCGAGTCGCTGGGCATCTCGGTGGGCGATTTCGTGGCCTTCGACCCGCTGCCGGAGTTCACCGAAAGCGGCCATATCAGCGCCCGCCACCTGGATGACAAGGCCGGCGTCGCCGCCCTGCTCACGGCGCTCAAGGCCATCAAGGAAAGCGGCCTGGAAGCGGAAATCGATTGCCATCCGCTATTCACCATCACCGAGGAAGTCGGCTCCGGCGCCGCCGCCGTCCTGCCCTGGGACGTCAGTGAGTTCGTTGGCATCGACATTGCCCCGGTCGCGCCCGGGCAACAGTCCACCGAGCACACGGTCAGCGTGGCCATGCAGGACTCCGGCGGCCCCTACGACTATCACCTGTCCCGACAATTGCTGCGCCTGGCCAGCGAGAACGAGATCCCGGTGCGCCGCGACCTGTTTCGCTACTACCACAGCGACACGCAATCAGCCGTCACCGCCGGCCATGACATCCGCACGGCCCTGCTGGCCTTCGGCTGCGATGCCACCCACGGCTACGAACGCACCCATATCGACAGCCTCGCCAGCCTCAGCCGCCTGCTCAGCGCCTACCTGCTGAGCCCGCCGGTGTTCGCCAGCGACGCGCAACCGGCCCAGGGCTCACTGGAGCGCTTCAGCCATCAGCTGGAGCACGATGCGCAGATGGAAAGCGAGACCCGCGTGCCGACCGTCGACAGCCTGCTCGGCCAACGCGACAAGGACGCTTGAAGGCCACCCCACATCCGGGCAAAGTGGCTGACATGTAATGTCCGGCGTGGCGTGTTTCACGCGCCCCCGCTAACGATAATAGGGGGGCGCGGATGCCGCGTATCTGTCTCGCGGTGCTGTTGCTCTGGCTGTGTGGTCCGGCCTGGGCGCTATTACCCGCCGAACTGGATAAACCAGAACTGCGCCTGTCGCTCGGCTCCGCCATGGGTTATCTACAAGACCCGGACGGCAGCCTGACCCTGGAACAGGTCAGTGCCCTGGACGACGAACGCTTCGCAGCGGTCCAGGGCGACCACGCCAACCTCGGCAAAAACAGTTCGGTCTGGTGGTTCAAGGTCCACCTGCACAACAGCCTGGCGCAGGATCTGGCTGGCTATCTGGAAGTCAATTACCCGCTGCTCGATGACATCCAGATCTACCTGAGCGGCAGCGACGGTAACTGGCTCACCCAGGAAAGTGGCGACCGCTACGCATTCACCCAGCGCCCGGTGCAGGTGCGCAACTTCTGGTTCCCAGTAACCCTGCCCCCGGGCGAGCACACCCTACTGCTGCGCGTGGACACCAGCAGCACGGTATTCGTGCCGCTGTTTTTCAGTACCCATAACGCCAGCGCGGCCGCCCAGGAAAGCCTCATGGGCCTCAATGGCGCCTTCTACGGCGTGCTGTTCGCGATGTTCTGCTACAACCTGTTCCTGTTCATCTCGCTGCGCGAAGCGGCCTACTTCTGGTACCTGGTCTACAGCCTGAACATCGGCCTGTTCAGTGCCAGCTTCGACGGCACGCTGTTCAAATTGCTGCCGCAGCACGTCGACCTGCAGTCGACCAGCATCTACATCCTCATGTTCCTCCACTGCCTGAGCGCCAGTCAGTTCAGCCGTCACTTCCTGCATACCCAACAGCATTTCCCCCGCCTCGACCTCGGCCTGCGCCTGTTCATGCTGGCCACGCTCGGCTGCCTGCTGTCGCAGCCGCTGATCGGCCTGCAGGCCTGGAATATCCTGGCCAGCCTGACCGTGCTGGCGGTCTCCCTGCTGCTGTTGCTCAGCGGCGCCTATGTCTGGCGCCGGGGCTTGCGCTACGGCTCCTACTACATCCTCGCCTGGGGCATCCTGCTGGCCTCGTTCATCATTGCCACCTCCGGCTCGCTGGGGCTCGAACTGTTCGGCCTGTATGGCGCCGCGGTGGTCAAAGTCGGCGTGACCATCGAACTGATCGCCTTGTCCATCGGCCTGGCCGATCGCATCAACATCCTCAAGGAAGAGGGCTTCCAGTCGCGCCGCGCCGCCGAACAGGCGGAAATCGAAAACCAGGCCAAGAGCCGCTTCCTGGCCATGATGAGCCACGAGATCCGCACCCCGCTCAATGGCGTGCTGGGCATGCTGCAACTGCTGCGGGAAACACCGCTGGATCGCAGCCAACACGCCTATGTCGACACCATCTCCAGCTCCGGCAGCTCCTTGATGGCGGTGATCAACGACATCCTCGACTACGCCCGGATCGAATCCGGCAAGCTGAGCCTGGAACATATCGACTTCGACCTCGAACAACTGACCTCCGACACCCTCGGCCTGTTCGCCGGGCAGGCAGTGGACAAGCACCTGCGCCTCTACATCAGCTTCGATGCGGACGTGCCGCGCTGCATCCGCGGCGACCCGACCCGGGTCAAGCAGATCTTGATGAACCTGCTGAGCAATGCCCTGAAATTCACCGACGCAGGGCATGTCGCCGTCAATGTCTGCCGGCGCAACGACACCCAGGGCCAAGCGCATCTGGTGTTTTCGGTCAGTGACAGTGGCGTCGGCATCAACCAGGAGAATCAGGCCCGGCTCTTCGAGTCGTTCTCCCAGGGTGACTCCAGCACCAGCCGGCGCTATGGCGGCAGCGGTCTCGGCCTGGCAATCAGCAAGGAGCTGGTGGAAATGATGCACGGACGCATCGAAGTCCAGAGCAGCCCAGGCCAAGGCACACGCTTCGCCTTCGACATCCCCCTCGATGACCAAGCACCTGAAGCCGATGCCCTGAGTCTGCTGCTCAAGGGCCGCACCGCCCTGCTCTGCTCGCTCGACGGCCTCGGCCTGGATGCCCTGAGCCGCCTGCTCGGACGCTGGGGGATGCGCAGCGAGTACTGCCAAAACCCGGACAAACTGCACAACTACCTGGACGACTTCGCTGTCGCACCGCTGCTGGTACTGATGTCGCCCTGGCCCGGCAGTGCCAGCCACTGGCTGGACTCACTGCGCCCGTACCTGCAACCCGGCCAGCGCATCGTGCTGCTCTGCCCACCGCAGCAAGGCCAGCAGCTGCCACCCAGTACCGGCCTGCGCCTGCTCAGCCTGGCGCAACCCTTAACGGTCAGCGCCCTGCGTGCCACGCTGGTCGAACTCTATGCAGAACCCCGCGCCGAAGTAATCAGCCCACCCCGCGCAACACGCCCCGAGCAGGACGCAACCCCGTGCATCCTGGTCGCCGAAGACAACCCGGTGAACCAGATGGTGGTGCAAGGCTTCCTGAAGAAACGCGGCTATAACGTGCGCCTGGTCGGTGATGGACTGGCGGCACTCAACGCATACCAACGCGACCCGGCGGCGATACAACTGATCCTGATGGACTGTGAGATGCCGGTGATGAATGGCTTCGAAGCGACCGAAAAAATTCGTCAGCTGGAGCGCCAACAACAGCTCGCGGCGGTGCCCATCGTCGCCCTGACCGCGCACACCCTCGACGAACACCGCCAACATGGCTTCGACGTCGGCATGGACGACTTTCTCGGCAAACCACTGGACAGCGCTCAGCTCTACGGCACCCTGGAGCGTTATCTGCTCGAGCAAACCATGCAAGATACATAAGCAGTAGGGCGGACTCGCGCGGCAGTACGCCGCAAACTGGCGGGCTGTCACTGCGCGCCGCACGGACCGCCCAACGCCCGACTTGAGCGCGCCATGGCATACAAGCCGGCGGATCAACTGCGGACATGGCCAGCAGGTCCACGGCGCGTTAGCATCGCCGCTGCGTTCTGGAGAAACAAACCGTGCTGATCCCCGCATCCCTGCTTGAAACCGACACCCTCACCCGCCTGATCGAGGACTTCGTCACCCGCGAGGGCACCGACAACGGCGACGAAACGCCCCTGCAGACCCGCGTGCAACGTGTACGCCGCGCCCTCGACAAGGGCGAAGCGGTCATCGTCTTCGATCCGGAAAGCCAGCAATGCCAACTGGCCCTGAAACGCGACGTGCCCAAGGAGTGGCTGCAAGCGCCCGGCGAGTGACCGGCGGCATCAGCCTGCTCAGGCACCCATCGTGCACTGAATGATGCGCGCGGGCGGCGCGAAAAATCGCCGCTGAAGCCGCAGCTAGGTTTCGACTTACAAACCAGCTAGCAGGCTGGGCGCGCGACTGCCCGTTGTCAAAGACGACGGGCAGTCGCTGGTGATCAGCCTTGCGCGGTCAAACGCCAGGCGCGGTGGATTTTCGGATTGCGGGCAAAATCCGGATCCAGGGTCGCAGCGCTGATTTCCTCCAGGCCATAACGCGCCGCCAGCCCCTCATCGAGCTGGAACTTGCGGAAGTTATTGGAGAAATACAACACGCCGCCCGGCGCCAGGCGCGCCATGGCCAGGTCGATCAACTGCACGTGGTCGCGCTGGATGTCGAACACGCCTTCCATGCGCTTGGAGTTGGAGAAGGTCGGCGGGTCGATGAAGATCAGGTCGTATTCACCGCGATCCTCCTCCAGCCAGCCCATCACATCGGCCTGCTCCAGTCGGTTCTTGTCCGAGAAGCCATTGAGCGACAGGTTGCGCCGCGCCCAGTCCAGGTAAGTCTTCGACAAATCGACGCTGGTGGTGCTGCGCGCGCCGCCCTTGGCTGCATGCACGGTCGCCGTGGCAGTGTAGCAATAGAGGTTGAGGAACCGCTTGCCGGCCGCCTCTCGCTGGATCCGCAGGCGCAACGGCCGGTGATCGAGAAACAGCCCGGTGTCGAGGTAATCGGTAAGGTTGACCAACAGCTTGACCCCGCCCTCGCCAACCTCCATGAACTGGCCCTGAGTCGCCTGACGCTGGTACTGCTTGGTACCGCTCTGGCGCTCGCGACGTTTGATCACCACCTTGCTCTTGTCGACGCCCAGCGCCTGCGGAATCGCGGCGATGGCATCAAACATTCGGGCTTTGGCTTTCTCAGGATCAATGGACTTGGGTGCGGCATATTCCTGCACATGCACCCAATCACCATACAAATCCACCGCCATGGAATATTCCGGCATATCGGCATCATATAGGCGGTAGCACTCAACGCCGTCCTTGCGTGCCCACTTACCCAGCTGCTTGAGGTTCTTCTGCAGGCGGTTGGCAAACATCTGCCCGCCTTCACTCAAGCGCGCCTGCTCGACCACCGGAGCAGGTGCCGGAGTCGGTTTGATCGGGTTGCCATTCTTGTTGTACTGGCGCTCCAGCGGCTCCAGCGGGGATTTGTCAGCTTCGGCCTGCTCGCGCTCGCGTTCACGCTGCTCGGGCGTACGTCGCTCGCCGGTGACGAACTGCTCCGGCTGCACCTTGATCAGCAGCAACTTGCACGGCAAGGCGCCGTTCCAGAAGGCGTACTGCTTGTGACTGCGAATGCCCATGCGCTTGCCCAGATCCGGCGCGCCGGTGAACACTGCCGCCTCCCAGCCCATGCAGGCCTGGCGCAGACGTTCGCCGAGGTTCTGGTAGAGATAGAGCAGGCTGGCTTCATCACCCAGGCGCTCGCCATAGGGTGGGTTGCAGATCACCAGGCCTTTCTGATTCTGGTCGGGGCGCGGCTCGAAGGTCGCCAACTCGCCCTGGTAGACCTTGATCCAGTGGCTCAGTCCGGCCCGCTCGATGTTGTTGCGCGCCGGCTGAATCAGCCGCGGATCGGCCTCGTAACCACGAATCCACAACGGCGGCCTGGCCAGCCCTTCGGTCGCACGCTGCTCGGCTTCGGCATGCAGCTTCTTCCACAAGGCCGGCACATGGCCCAGCCAGTGGCTGAAGCCCCACAGCTCGCGCTTGAGGTTCGGCGCGATGTCGGCGGCGATCATGGCCGCTTCCACCAGGAAGGTGCCGACCCCGCACATGGGATCGGCCAGGGCGCCGCCCTCGGCGGCAATACGCGGCCAGCCGGCACGCAGCAGCACCGCGGCGGCGAGGTTTTCCTTCAGCGGCGCGGCGCCCTGCTGCAGGCGATAACCGCGCTGGTGCAGGCTATGCCCGGACAGGTCGAGGGAGAGAATCGCTTCGCCGCGATCCAGGCGCAGGTGCACGCGCATGTCGGGATTGAGCTTGTCGATCGACGGCCGCGTGCCGTCCTTCTGCCGCAACTTGTCGACGATGGCATCCTTGACCTTCAACGCCCCGAAGTGGGTGTTGTCGATCCCCGAACCATTGCCGCTGAACTCCACGGCCAGGCTGCCGTTGGGTTCCAGGTGCTCGAACCAGTCGACCTCCAGTACGCCTTCGTAAAGGCTTTCGGCGTCCTGGATCGGGAAGCGCTTGAGCACCAGCAATACCCGATTGGCCAGGCGCGACCACAGGCACAGGCGATAAGCCGTCTCCAGCTCGGCGACTCCCCGAATGGCGGATGTATGCTCGCGCGCCTCCTCGAGCCCCAGGTTGCCGGCTTCTTCAAGCAGCAAGCCCTCCAGGCCCTTGGGGCAGGTGAGAAAGAGTTCGTAACGATCCGACATGGGAATATCCAGTGCCTAAGGCAATAAACGGCAGGTGAACGAGTCAACACGGCCAAAATAAGTGACAAAACGTCGCAAGGCGACCCTTCATCGGAATAAACAGAGCATGCAACTGCGAGTAATTCGCGGTGGCAAAACACCAGTACGCAGGCTGCAAACGCCCGTATCATCGGTGGCGGCACCAAGAAACAGAATCTTTTGCATGTCGCCTTATGGCTTGAGCGGCAAAAGTGTTACTTCCTTATGACAAAACGATCATTCCCAGGCACCCAAGCATTCGATAGAAATCTACCCAGGCCTTCGTTGCAACGACGAGGGCACGAGGCAGAACCGCCACGCCGGCAGCGGATTTCTCCTCTGGCAGATATTTCTGCCTGACCTCGCGACGACGAGGTCGCCGAGGTCTAAGGGACATTACAGTCAACATTGAGGGCAGCACCCTATGAGAAGACTTAAGCGTGATCCGTTAGAAAAAGCTTTTTTGCGCGGCTACCAATACGGCATCCATGGCAAATCCCGCGAAATGTGTCCTTTTACTCTTCCTTCGGTTCGTCAAGCCTGGTTAAACGGCTGGCGCGAAGGCCGCGGTGACAACTGGGACGGACTGACCGGTACCGCCGGCATCCATCGACTCAACGAACTTCACGCTGTCGGCTAACAGGCTACTAACCAACCCTAGGGAACTATTACCGACTTCACATGCACGCCCCATCCGGGCGGCGGGCGAGAGCCCAGGGGCTCCTTCAGGGAGCCCTTTTTTATTGCCTGCGCGACCGAGCCCGCTAAGCATTCCCGACCATCAGCAATGCCGCTCAAGCCTGGCGCGGCAAGCCGGCAATCGCATCCACCGCCTCGCGGATCAGTGCCGGGCCCTTGTAAATGAACCCGGAATAAATCTGCACCAGACTCGCCCCGGCGGCGATTTTCTCGCCAGCGTGCTTGCCTTCGGTGATGCCGCCTACGGCAATGATCGGCAAACGCCCCGCCAGTTCGGCAGCCAGAACCTTGACGATATGGGTGCTCTTGTCGCGTACCGGCGCGCCGGACAAGCCGCCAGCCTCGTCGCCGAACTCCAGGCCCTGGACGCCTTCACGGCCCAGGGTGGTATTGGTGGCAATCACCGCATCCATGCCGGCCTCGACCAGCGCCCTGGCCACCTCGACGGTCTCTTCGTCGCTCATGTCCGGGGCGATTTTGATGGCCAGCGGCACGCGCTTGCCATGCTGCCGGGTCAGGTCTTCCTGACGCAGGCGCAAGGCTTCGAGCAGTTGCTTGAGCGAGTCGCCGAACTGCAGGCTGCGCAAGCCCGGGGTATTCGGCGAGCTGACGTTGACCGTCACGTAACTGGCGTGGGCATAGACCTTGTCCAGGCACAGCAAGTAATCGTCCACCGCTCGCTCGACCGGGGTATCGAAGTTCTTGCCGATATTGATGCCCAGCACGCCCCGGTACTTGGCCGCCTGCACCCTGGCCAGCAGATGGTCGACACCGAGGTTATTGAAGCCCATGCGATTGATGATGGCCTCGGCTTCCGGCAGGCGGAACAGCCGCGGCTTGGGGTTACCCGGCTGCGGACGCGGCGTCACGGTGCCAATCTCGACGAAGCCAAAACCCAGCTGGGCAAAACCGTCGATGGCATCGCCATTCTTGTCCAGACCCGCCGCCAAGCCGACCGGATTGGCGAATTCCAACCCCATCACCTTGACTGGCAAACTCGCCGGCGCCTTGCACAGCAGGCCATTGAGCCCCAAACGTCCACCAGCACCGACCAGATCGATGGTCAGCTCGTGGGAGGTTTCCGGGGAGAGTTTGAACAGTAGCTGGCGGGCCAGGGTATACATGGGCAGGCTTAGCTCGATAATGACGAAGTCGGAAAGGCAGCGATTATACAGGCCGGGGGAACAGCTAGCGAGCGAAGGTCGAGCAAGCCCCCTGGCTGACCGCAATGCCAGCAGAAACGGCGAGCGGCATCAGCCCAGGCGGCGCAGGCTGAGTAACTGGCCGGTCGCGTTAAACTCCAGCTCGAAGCATCCGTAGACGCCGGCGTGAGTCAAAAACGGTCGAAAGTGATGGGCCGGTACACTGACCCGCCGACCATCGCGACTCTGCACCAGGATGCGGTTCGCCCGCCCCTGATAGACCGCACGCATGCGCTCGGCAGATAACGCGAGATCCAGCAGCAGACTGGCCATGTAGGCACCTGGGGAAATGAATGCGCTCATCTTGCCACAAGCAACCACCAATCTCCGTCCAGAACCCGCCATTTTGAGCAGCAAAGCCTGTGCAACTGCAGCGTGGCTCTGCCACACTTGCGCCGGTGTCCTTGGAGTTCGCACCCGGTCATGAGTCTGTTCGATCAACCCTCCTCCCTCCGCTCACGCCTTGCCGCCCTGATCCAGCGCCTGGGCTGGAGCGGCCGTGCGCCGCGCTTGATCCTGGAGCGCGCCAGCCGTCTGGATCTGCCCTTCACTGCCATGCCCTCGACCCGCGACAGCATCTGCTGGCTCGAAGGCCCGCCACTGCAACGCCTGGTCGAACTGCCGCGCGATGCTCTGTCCGGCCCGGTGCAGGAAGACAAGGCCCAAGCCCATGCGGTACTTATTCAGATCGTCGAGGTGCAACAGCAGCAACTGGCGTCGTTCGACCTGCGCCTGATCGACGGGCTGAGCAGCTGCGATCCCGAACAGACCCACTTCACCAACTTCGAGGAATATGCGGCCAGCGAAGCCTGCCGCCAGGTGCGCATCATCAGCTACAAGGACTTCGTCAAGACCATCAGTCAGGCCTTGCCCCGCTTCCTCGCCGGCGAATCCATCAGCCTGCGCCAGGCCAGCTGGCACGGCGAGCGGATATTCTGGGGCGGCGAGCAACATAGCGCAGCCTTGGCCTGCGCCGTCGCCTATGCACGCCGCCGTCAACTGGAAATCCTTCTCCCCGCCGAACTGTCCAGCTACCGCTTGAGCAGCAGTGGCCTGGCGGAACTGCAACAGCGCTATCACGTCCTGGCCATGCCTGGCGCAGCCTGGAGCGACCCGGCGTTCATGAGCCTGCTGCTGGATACCGGCCTGCCCTATGCCCGCCTGGCACTGCTGCGCAACCCGGGCGCACCGGAGTTTCTCCTGCTGCCCAAGCACTCCATGGCGGCCACCGCCCTGGGTGAAGGTCTGCGCCTGGCCGGCGCACCCGATGTAGTGCGCTACCTGCAAGGACTGGCAGCACACACACCCGAGACAGTGTCGGCCCAAGGCACAGCATCGCTGCCTTGAACACCGCTGTTCACCCGTTAACTGTGGCAACTCGCGTTTGCCGGGTGGCGTTCGGCTTTTGCCCTCCGCCGCTAAATAGACAGCCTGGGTGGGCTGAAGGCCCAGGGTTACCCTCAACCCCTAAGGGCTACCTGGCCTTTGGCATTCCCAGGCCCGGGATGGCGCTCATTCAGTAGCCTCAGACCGAGCGGATCAGGTGATCGAAGGCACTGAGCGACGCCTTGGCGCCCTCGCCCACGGCGATGACGATCTGCTTGTACGGCACCGTGGTCACATCGCCGGCGGCGAAGATACCGGGCACGTTGGTGCCGCCCCTGGCATCGACGATGATCTCGCCGCGCGGTGACAATTCGATCACGCCTTTGAGCCAGTCGCTATTGGGCAGCAGACCGATCTGCACGAAGATGCCTTCCAGTTCGACGCGGTGCAGTTCGTCAGTGTTGCGATCCTTGTAGACCAACGCCTGGACCTTCTGCCCATCGCCCAGCACTTCGCTGGTCAGCGCGCTCTTGATGATGGTCACGTTGGCCAGACTGTTGAGTTTGTTCTGCAGCACCGCGTCGGCACGCAACTGGCTGTCGAACTCGATCAGGGTGACATGGGCGACGATGCCGGCCAGGTCGATGGCCGCTTCCACACCGGAGTTGCCACCCCCGATCACCGCCACCCGCTTGCCCTTGAACAAAGGACCATCGCAATGCGGGCAGTAGGCCACGCCCTTGCCACGGTAGGCCTGCTCGCCGGGCACGTTCATCTCCCTCCAGCGCGCGCCCGTGGCCAAGATCAGGGTCTTGGCTTGCAGCGACGCGCCGCTGTCGAACCGGACTTCATGCAGACCGCCGACCTCCCGGGCCGGAATGATGGCGCTGGCACGCTGCAGGTTGATGATGTCGACTTCGTACTGCTTGACGTGTTCTTCCAGGGCGCGGGCCAGCTTCGGACCGTCGGTTTCCTGCACCGAGATGAAGTTCTCGATGGCCATGGTATCGAGCACCTGGCCGCCGAAACGTTCGGCCGCCACACCGGTACGGATGCCTTTGCGCGCGGCATAGATAGCCGCGGCAGCGCCAGCCGGCCCACCACCGACCACCAGCACGTCGAAGGCCGCCTTGGCATTGAGCTTATCGGCATCACGGGCACCGGCGTTGGTGTCGATCTTGGCGATGATTTCTTCCACGCCCATGCGCCCCTGGCCGAACAGCTCGCCGTTCAGGTAGAGGCTCGGTACCGACATGATCTGCCGCGCCTCGACCTCTGCCTGGAACAGCGCGCCGTCAATGGCGACGTGGCGAATATTGGGGTTGAGCACGGCCATCAGGTTCAGCGCCTGGACCACGTCCGGGCAGTTCTGGCAGGACAGCGAATAGTAGGTTTCGAAATTGAATTCGCCGTCGATGCCCTTGATCTGCTCGATCACATCGGCGGCGACCTTGGATGGATGGCCACCGACCTGCAGCAACGCCAGCACCAGCGAGGTGAATTCGTGGCCCATGGGAATACCGGCAAAGCGCAGGCTGATGTCCGCCGCCGGGCGATTAAGCGAGAACGACGGCGTGCGACTGTCGCGGCCATCGGTCTTGAGGGTGATCTTGTCGGTCAGGCTGACGATGTCTTGCAGCAGGCCGAGCAGTTCGCGGGATTTGTCGCTGTCATCGAGGGACGCGACGATCTCGAACGGCAGGGTGACCTTCTCGAGGTAGGTCTTCAACTGGGCTTTCAGATTGGCGTCCAACATGATTCAGGTATCCCTTTTTAACGAAATTCAGACACAAAAACGCCCGGGCGGATCGCGCCCGGGCGTCGGGCACTAGCAGGGCTGGGGTACAGCCCTAGCAGCGCGTTGGTTTGGCGGGAAAACGCTGGTGAAAGCTGCCGTATCGAAGCGCAGCAGCTTTGCGACCGCTTTTTAGATCTTGCCAACCAGGTCCAGGGAAGGAGCCAGAGTGGCCTCGCCTTCCTTCCACTTGGCCGGGCAGACTTCGCCCGGATGAGCGGCGGTGTACTGAGCAGCTTTCAGCTTGCGCAGGGTTTCGGATACGTCGCGGGCGATTTCGTTGGAATGGATTTCCACGGTCTTGATCACGCCTTCCGGGTTGATCAGGAAGGTGCCGCGCAGCGCCAGACCTTCTTCGGCTATGTGCACGCCGAAAGCGTTGGTCAGGGCGTGGGTCGGGTCGCCGATCAGCGGGAACTGAGCCTTGCTCACAGCCGGGGAAGTCTCGTGCCAGACTTTGTGCGAGAAGTGGGTGTCGGTGGTGACGATGTAGATTTCGGTACCGGCATCGCGGAACGCGGCGTAGTTATTGGCAGCGTCTTCGATCTCGGTCGGGCAGTTGAAGGTAAAGGCTGCCGGCATGAAGATCAGCACCGACCACTGGCCCTTGAGAGACTGCTCGGTGACTTCGATGAATTTGCCGTTATGGAAAGCGTTGGCCTTGAAAGGTTGAACCTGGGTGTTGATGAGGGACATCTGTCATTCCTTGTGAGGGTTGAAAATCTACTGGGGGGCATCTTAGCCACTTCAGCGCAGAAAGCTTATTGATTGCCGCCATGGTTTCGATTGATTAAGCCAATCGATACCTGCATTCACACTAGGGTCGGATCTATCACCAGCACCAGTTTGCCGTTGACCCGGTTGCTCGCCAGTTCGGCAAAGGCCGTTTGCGCGTCCTCGATCGGGAAACTGCGCTCCAACTGCGGCTTGAGCCGGCCTTCGGCAAATAGCGGCCACACCTGCTGCTGCAGATCGCGCAGCAGATCGGCCTTGAACTGATCATCGCGACTGCGCAGGGTCGAACCGATCAATTGAATGCGCTTACCCAGCAGCAGCCCCAGATCCAGTTCGGCCTTGCGCCCGCCCATCAGTCCGATATTCACCCAGCGCCCATCGAGCGCCAGCAACTCCAGGTTGAGCGCGGCGTAGTTGCCGCCAACCGGATCGAGGATCACATCGAAGGGGGCGAAGTCGCGTAAGGCCTGCAGGTTGTCACCGCCGCGCAACACGCCCGCCTGGGCACCCAAGGCTTCGCAATAGGCCAGGCGCTCGGCAGAACCGACGCTGACCCAACATGGACTGCCAAACGCCTTGCACAACTGGATCGCCGCCGACCCCACGCCACTGGCTCCCGCATGCAACAGGACCTTTTCGCCAGGTTTCAAGCCAGCCAACTGGAACAAATTGAGCCAGGCCGTGGCATATACCTCGGGCAATGCAGCCGCCTCTTGCAGCGAGACACTTTCGGGCACTGGCAAGGCATGCCGGGCATCGATTACCACGTCCTCAGCCATGCCGCCGCCGCTGAGCAACGCACACACCCGATCGCCAACCTTCCAGTCACTGCCTGCTCCAACCTCGCTGACCACACCGGCGCATTCCAGGCCCAATATATCGCTGGCACCCGGCGGCGGCGGATACAGACCGGCGCACTGTAACAGGTCGGCCCGGTTCAGTCCGGCGGCTGCCACTCGAATACGAATCTGCCCTACATCACAGGCCGGGGTGGGCTGCTCCGCCCACTCCACGCGCCCTTCAACGCCTTGCAATGCCTTCACGCTGCCTCCATAGTGCATTTGAACCGAGCCCGACGCTTAACGTCGGTCTTTTGCATTGCGCCGATGGAACTTGGCGCCCTGAATGATGGCCTAATATGCGTTATCAATTGTCCCTACGTCGAGTAAGCATGAAGCGACCACTGCTGAGCACCCTCCTTGCCCTTAGCCTTGGCTTAAGTGCTTTGCCGCTGTCTGCGAAAACCACCAGTGCCGATCCGTGGGAATACTTGCAGCCAAACCGCGAGCAGGTCATCGCCAGCCTCAATGTTGTAGAGCTGCTCAACCGGCACCACTACAACAAGCCACCGCTCAACGATGAGCGCTCGGTGAAAATCTATGAGTCTTACCTGAAGATGCTCGACCCCTCGCGCAGTTACTTTACTGCGGGTGATATCGCCGAGTTCGACCAGTGGCGCAACCAGTTCGACGACCTGTTGAAAAGTGGAAATCTGCAACCGGGATTTCAAATCTACAAGCGCCAACTGGAGCGCCTGCAAAGCCGCTTGCAGTTTGCCCTGAACATACTCGAACAAGGTGTCGACAAGATTGACTTCAGCAGCGATGAAAGCCTGCTGATCGACCGCGAAAAAGCTCCTTGGGCCAAGAATATAGGCGAGCTGGACGAGCTATGGCGCAAACGCGTCAAAGACGAAGTACTGCGCCTGAAAATCGCCGGCAAGGAACCCAAGGCGATTCAGAAACTGCTGATCAAGCGCTACAAAAATCAACAGGCGCGCCTGCGCCAGACTCGTGGCGAGGATATATTCCAGGCCTACGTCAATGCCTTTGCCATGTCCTACGATCCGCATACCTCGTATCTCTCCCCCGAGAGCGCGGAGAACTTCGACATCAATATGAGTCTGTCGCTGGAAGGCATTGGTGCGGTACTGCAAAGCGACAACGAGCATGTCAAAGTTGTGCGCCTGGTGCCCGCAGGCCCGGCCGACAAGAGCAAGCAGATTGCACCGGCAGACAAGATCATCGGCGTGGCCCAGGGCAGCGACGAGATGGTCGACGTGATCGGCTGGCGCCTGGACGAAGTGGTCAATCTGATCCGCGGACCGAAAGGCTCGCTGGTGCGCCTGGAAGTGATTCCGGCCAGCAACGCACCAAATGACGAAACCAGCAAGATCGTCAACATCACCCGCGAAGCAGTCAAGCTGGAAGAGCAAGCCGCGAAGAAATCCGTGCTGCAGCTCACTCACAATGGGCGCGACTACAAGCTGGGCATCATTGATGTTCCCGCGTTCTATCTGGACTTCAAGGCCTTCCGTGCCGGTGATCCGAACTACACGAGCACGACCCGTGACGTCAAACGCCTGATCACCGAACTGGAACAGGAAAAGGTCGACGGCGTGGTCATCGACTTGCGCAACAACGGTGGCGGCTCACTGCAAGAAGCAACCGAACTGACCGGGCTGTTTATCGACCAGGGCCCAACCGTACTGGTGCGCAACAGCGACGGCCGGGTCGATGTGCTGGCCGATGAAGATACCGGCATCTTCTACAAAGGCCCCTTGGCCGTACTGGTCAACCGCCTGTCCGCCTCGGCTTCGGAAATTTTCGCCGGCGCCATGCAGGACTATCACCGCGCCCTGATCCTCGGCGGCCAGACCTTCGGCAAAGGAACAGTACAGACCATTCAGCCGCTCAACCACGGCGAGCTCAAGCTGACCCTAGCCAAGTTCTACCGCGTTTCCGGGCAAAGTACCCAGCATCAGGGGGTGATCCCGGACATCCAGTACCCCGACGTAATGAACACCAAGGAAATCGGTGAAAGCGCCCTGCCCGAGGCATTGCCGTGGGACAGCATCAAGGCAGCAATGACCCCAAAATCGGACCCGATCATGCCCTTCCTGAAGGAACTGCAGGCTCGCTACGATAGCCGCACGGCAAAGAATCCCGACTTCACCTTCACCCGCGAACGCCTTGCTCTGGCGCAAAAGCTCATGGATGAAACCAGCGTGAGCCTCAACGAAAGCAAACGCCGCGCGCAACAGACCGATATTGAAGCGCAGCAGCTGGTCATCGAAAACAACCGCCGCAAAGCCAAGGGTGAGACCCTGCTCAGCGAGTTGAAGAAGGAAGACGAAGACGCTACGCCGGTCGAGCCTGAAAAAACCAAACCGGAAGATGATGCCTTCCTTGCCGAAAGCGGGCATATTTTGCTCGACTACCTGGGGTTGAGTTCGAGCCTGGCCAAACAGTAAGCGTTAGCCGCTTACGGTTGTCATCAAAGGGTCATCAATCTGTCGTGAAATGCAGGGGCTGATAGCGATATCAGCCCCTTCGCTTTTCTGCATATCGAGACCCGTCATGACCGCCACCGAGCAACTGAGCGCGCTGGACCATATTCTCGCTCACGGCGACCTGCATAGCCTGTTCCAGCCGATCGTCAGCCTTTCCGAACGCCGCATCCTCGGTTACGAAGCCCTGACTCGCGGCCCGTCAAACAGCCCGTTGCATTCGCCGATCAATCTTTTCGCCGTGGCGCGCAATGCTGGGCGACTGGGCGAACTGGAGGTGGCCTGTCGCAAAAATGCCTGCCGACGCTTCAGCGAGCTGCAACTGCCAGGCAAGCTGTTTCTCAACGTATCACCGGACTCGCTGCTGGAGCCCGGCCATCAACCCGGCCGCACCCTGCAATTGCTGCAGGCCTACGGCATCCCCCCCAGCCAAGTGGTCATCGAGCTGACCGAGCAGTCTCCCACCGATGACTTCACCCTCCTCGATACCGCCCTGCATCATTACCGCGCCATGGGCTTTTCGATTGCCCTGGACGACCTTGGTACTGGCTACTCGAGCCTGCGCCTGTGGTCGGAACTGCGCCCTGAATACGTGAAAATAGACCGCCACTTCATCGATGGCATTCATCAGGATGCGGTCAAACGCGAGTTCGTCGGTTCGATCCTGAAGATGGCCAAGGCGTCACGCGCCCTGGTGATTGCCGAAGGGATCGAACTGGAAGAAGAACTCGTGGTGCTGGCCGAGATGGGCATCGACCTGCTGCAAGGCTATTTGCTCTGCCGCCCTCAGGAACAACCGCCACGCGACGCACACACGCTCTTACCGAAGTTCAACGGCAACACCCTTGTCTTGAGCGAGGAAGGCAGCAACCTCAGCGCCCTGCTCAACGCACAGCCGGCAGTAGCCCAGCACACACCGATTGCCGAGGTGCTGGAAGCCTTTCGCGCCCAGGCCAACCTCAACTCCCTGGCCGTCGTCGATGAGCATGGACACCCGGTCGGCATCGTCAACCGCCATGCGCTGTCCGAAGCGCTGCTCAAGCCCTTCGCCGCCGACCTGTTCGCACGCAAACCGATCAGCCGCCTGATGAGCATTGATTTCCTCGCCGTCGAACTGAAGCAATCGCTGCAGAAAGTCAGCCGCCTGCTCACCAGTCGTGCCCGCCAGCGCATCGAGGAGGACTTCATCATCATCCAGGACGGCAGTTACCTGGGGCTTGGGCGGGTAATCGATGTGCTCAAGTTGATCACCGAACTGAAAATCCAGCAGGCGCGCTACGCCAACCCGCTGACCTTGCTACCGGGCAATGTACCGATCCAGCAATGCCTGACTCGCCTGTTGCAGCAAGCCCGAGAATCGGTGATCTGCTATGTGGATATCGACAACTTCAAGCCGTTCAACGACCTTTACGGCTATGCCAAAGGCGATGAAGTATTGCTGAGCCTGGCGCAATGCCTGAGCGAGCGGGTGGACCCTGCCCGCGATTTTGTCGGCCATATTGGCGGCGACGACTTCTTGCTGGTGCTCGGCTCGCACGATTGGCGAGTCCGCCTCAATCGCCTGCTGGAAGACTTTCAAAGCCAATGCCGGCGCTTCTACAGCGACGAGCACCTGCAGGCCGGTTGCCTGGTCGCCCACAGTCGGCAGGGCCAGCGCCAGGAGTTCGCCCTGCTCTCCCTGTCACTGGGCGTGGTGCATCTGCGCCCGGAACAATGCGCACACCTGGACGCCAGCCAGCTGGCCGGCCTGGCCTCGGAAGCCAAGCGTCACGCCAAGGCAGTGCCCGGCTACAGCCTGCATATCATCGATACGCACAAGCTGTCGGCATAAGCCAATCACCCACAGCTCATAGATTCTGATTGGGGTATAGAAAAGCTGAAGGAGCCCGCGTGCTGTGGTCCGGCACTGCGGCCATCCTGCGGCGCCCGGGGCCTTCGATCGTCGGATCGCCGATGGCAACAGGCGCAATGGCAAAGCAGGCAGCGTTGCGCCTGCGCATGAGCCGCCCCCTGCCCCGTTACAATCCCAGCGCCTGGGCCCTCTGGGCAAAGCGCGCCGCCTGCTCGGCGTCGGCCGGCAAGCCCGGACGACCCTCGCGATAGAGATCGGCCAAGCGCTGCGCCGCCAGGGCATGACCAGCCGCTGCCGCCAGCGTCCACCAGCGCACGGCCTCAAGATCGTCGGGAGCTTGCCGGGTGTTGCCCGCCAGGCTCAGCACGCCAAGCTGATAGGCAGCCTTGGCGTCGCCACCAGAGGCAGCCAGGCGCAACAGACGCACGCCTTCCTCACGGGCGGCTAAGCCCTGCCCACGAAACAGCAGGATATGCCCGTAGAAGCTCTGCGCGGCAACGTCACCGAGGTTGGCCATGCGTGCGAACTGCCCTTCCAGCCAGCGCCAGCCGCGTGGCTGCTTGACCAACCACGACCAGTGGAAAAGTCGCCGGGCCACGGCATAGCCCACTCTGGCACGCAGGCGCCACAGCACTTAGAGACCCTCGGGGTAATCGAACTCGAACACCCGCACCACTTCGGACGCATGCCAGGAGGCAGCAGCTACGCCATCCGAAGCACCGTTGAAGCGGCCAAGACGAGTCACGCAGTCGAAGAATCCGGTGCGCGGTAGCCGGCTCGCGCCTTGACTGATCACCAAGGCGCTACGCAGCGGCCGTTCGGCACGGGCATCCAGGGCCGCCAGATGCTCCAACGCAGCGGTGAGCGTTTGCATCGCCGGGGTAGGCAAGGCCAAACGCTCGACCAAGGCCCTATAGGTCAGCAGATGACGCTGACGCCGAGCATCTTCCAACTCATCGAGCAAAGCTTGCCAATGCTGACGACTGATACTTACGCTCAAAGCTTCTCCTCCCAGCCTGCGACACCGAGCGCCCAGGCCAAGGCCCGCTTGATAGCGGCATCTGGCTGGCGCTCGGCGCTTTCGATCATGCCCAGGTAATGCGGACTGATTCCCACCGAGCGCGCCAACTCTTGCAGCGTCAAGGCCTTCGCTTCACGCAACCGCGTCAATTCGCTCAGCGCCGGCTTGACTGCATCCGCAGCCGCCTGCGGCACTTGCGCAGCCTGACCCGAGGCCTGCAGCAAGGCGAGGTAATCTGCCCAGGGCAGTACCGCATATTCAGGCTCGCCATCACGCTTGATTACTTGCACTTTCATTCTCGACTCTCCGTGGAAAGCAGTACCGACAGCCTCAGCACCTTTCTTGCAGGTGGCTATGTTAACAGCCCGAAACTCTAAAGGGCGTGACCTATACTGCCTTGAGACTATAAGGGCAGGGCCCCGGGGGTATTTTGAGAGCACTGGCGATTCTTCTGCTGGGCTGCTGGAGCGCCATGAGCGGTGCAGAAGCATTGCGCTGGGGCTTTTCTCCGGCCGACGACAGGCCTTATGTCGAGGTCCGCAATCATCAATTACTGGGTGGATTCACCCACCGGCTGGGCAGCAGGGTCGGCCAACGCCTGAATCTCGAACTGCAGTTCGTCGAGACCCCGAACAGACGCATTGAAGAATTCATTCAGCGCGGACGCATACATCTGATCTGCAACGCCAACCCGGAATGGGTGGCCGAACCACGGCGCTATCGCTGGTCACCCAAACTTTACCAAGAGGAAGACGTACTCCTCCTGCATGACCGGCAGCCACCCGTGACCGGATTGCATGATCTGTACGGAAAATCCCTCGGCACTCGACTCGGTTATATCTACAGCCTGCCGCTGATGGAGGCTTTCGCGCGTGAACTGGTGATTCGCCAGAATGTCCGCGACCTCGACAGCGGACTCTACCTGTTGAGCAAGCAGCGCCTGGATGCGCTGATCGACATGCGCCGCCCCCTGACCTACAAGCTGGCCCAACGCCCAGAGCTGCCCCTGCACGTCAGTGACTGGGTGGTACAGCGCTATGACCTCTCTTGCATCTATGGCCAACAGATGCCGATCAGTGCCGAGCGACTGGATAAGGTGCTGCTGGAACTGCGTGACTCGGGCGCGATCGCGGAGATGCTCGATGGCACCTCCAAACCGCCGCTTCAGTAGCCCTCAGGGCTTCGGCTTATCCAGCGCCAGGCTTTGCTCGTCCGGCAAGCGCTCGATAACCTCGAGCGCCTCAGGCGCCTGGGCATCTCGCCAGGCACGATATGCCGCCAGCTCATCGCTCCAGGTGCGCAGCACCCAGGCCAGTACGGCCAAATCATCGATAAAGCCGACCATCGGCAACCAATCCGGCAGCGCATCCAGGGGCGTGACGAAATACAGCAACGCAGCGACCACCGCCAGTAACGCCTGAGAACTGATCGCTCGATACTCACCTTGCCACCAGGCCATGCAGAGGCCTTGCAGCAGTCGCAAATCATCTTTCAAGGCATTGAAGCGCGGACCTGGCTTGCCACTCTTGCGCGCCACCGCCAGCAGCAAAGCAGGCAAGCGACCGCGACGTAAAAAAGCCGCTGCCAAGCGCAGGTAACTGGAAAAATTCCACGGCTGCTTCATCGGCATTCCTCGTCAACCCGCGTGCCTGCTGGGCTGGCTTGGGTTATCCACTAAAGCTGTGGATAACCTTGTGAACAGATTCCAGATAGACCGACCAAACGCCCGCCCCACAGGGCCTCGCTACAGATCGGACATTTTTTACTCAGCTTGTAAAATTGTTTTAAATCAATAACTTGAAATTTGCAAAGAGTTTTTCAAGCCGCACAAGACCGGTTCGTGCATGAGCCGGTGAAAATGTGCATAACCATGGCGCCAGAATCCCATTGAAGCTATTTTCCGACCCGCCAGTCAGTCTCAGGGGGCACGTTGTAATCGGCGAAAACGACAACGCCCCGCGTACGGGGCGTTGCCTGTAACTGTGGCAGCCTGTCGAGCCCCGGACTGTCCGAGACTCGACAAACGCCTAGCGCTTACTGCTCGGAACCGGCGGCCTTGATTGCCAGCAGCTCCAACTCGAACACCAACACCGAGTTGGCCGGGATCGCCGGAGTCGGGCTTTGCTCGCCGTATGCCAGCTCACTCGGGATATAGAGCTTGTACTTCTCGCCGACATGCATCAGTTGCAAGCCTTCGACCCAACCTGGAATCACACCGCTGACAGGCAGCTCGATCGGGGTACCGCGTTCGATAGAACTGTCGAACACGCTGCCATCGGTCAACTTGCCTTCATAGTGCACGCTCACCACATCAGTGGCTTTCGGCTGATCGCCTTCGGCTTTTTTCAGCACTTCGTACTGCAAACCGGATTCGGTGGTGACCACGCCTTCACGCTTGCCATTCTCTTCGAGGAACTTCTTGCCAGCCTTGGCCGACTCCTCGTTCAAGGCAGCCATGCGTTCTTCGGCACGTTTCTGCAGGAACGCGAACGCCTCGACCAGTTCGTCGTCTTTCAGACGCTGCTCTTTCTTGCCGATGGCATCTTCGATGCCTTGAGCCACAGCTTTCGAATCGAGGTCATCCATACCTTCCTGTGCCAGGCTCTTGCCCATGTTCAGGCCGATACCGTAGGAGGCTTTCTGTGCCGGGGTTTCCAACTCTGGATTGGTTTGCGAATCACAACCCGCGAGAACCAGGCCTACCAGAGCGACCGCCGCCGCTAAACGATGCTGTTTCATGCTTATTCCTTGTTCGGTGCGCCCTAGGGCAATCGAGTGAAGGCGCGAGCTTAGCAGGCTGCCGCAATCACTGGCTACCAGGATACGAACTAGGAAATGCGTATAAGTTCAAGTGTTTAGGCGAAATTCGACAGGAATGAAGCGAGTGTTGCGGAAGGGGCATAGCAGAGATGGAGCGAGGTAAAAAATGGCGCAGCGGACGGGACTCGAACCCGCGACCCCCGGCGTGACAGGCCGGTATTCTAACCGACTGAACTACCGCTGCGCGTAACTTCAAAAACGAGTTGGTGGGTGATGACGGGATCGAACCGCCGACCCGCTGCTTGTAAGGCAGCTGCTCTCCCAGCTGAGCTAATCACCCTTCACTCTCGAAGTGGGCCGCATTCTAGACAGCCGACCCCACCTTGGCAAGCACTGTTTTAAAAATTTTTTATCGACGTGCCAAAGGCTTAGCGCAGGGTTGGCCTGAGGCGCCAACGGGAGAATAATGCGCGCTTTGCGTTAATGGAGAGTCACCCCCTCATGTGGTTTCGTAACCTGCTGGTTTATCGCCTCACCCAAAACGTCCCTTTCGATGTCGAGGTCCTCGAAGCCGCACTGGCTGCCAAACCGGCGCGACCCTGTGCCAGCCAGGAGCTGACCACCTATGGCTTTGTCGCCCCCTTCGGCAAAGGCGGCGATGCACCACTGGTGCATGCCAGCGGCGACTTTCTGCTGATCGCGGCGCGCAAGGAAGAACGCATCCTGCCGGGCAGCGTGGTGCGCGATGCCTTGAAGGAAAAAGTCGACGAGATCGAAGCCGAGCAGATGCGTAAGGTCTACAAGAAGGAACGTGATCAGCTCAAGGACGAGATCGTGCAGACCTTCCTGCCGCGCGCCTTTATCCGCAAGTCGGCGACCTTCGCCGCCATCGCCCCGAAGCAGGGCCTGATTCTGGTCGACGCCTCCAGCCCGAAACGCGCGGAAGACCTGCTCTCCACCCTGCGTGAAGCCATCGGTTCGCTGCCGGTACGCCCATTGACGGTGAAGATTGCCCCCAGCGCCACCATGACCGAGTGGGTCAAGACGCAGAAAGCCGCCGATGACTTCCACGTACTCGACGAATGCGAACTGCGCGACATCCACGAAGATGGTGGCGTGGTGCGCTGCAAACGTCAGGACCTGACCAGCGACGAAATCCAACTGCACATGACCGCCGGCAAACAGGTCACTCAGCTGTCGCTGGCCTGGCAGGACAAACTGTCGTTCATGCTCGACGACAAGCTGGTGGTCAAGCGCCTGCGCTTCGAAGACCTGCTGCAGGATCAGGCGGAGCAGGATGGCGGCGATGACGCCCTCGGCCAACAGGACGCCAGCTTCACCCTGATGATGCTGACCTTCGTCGATTTCCTACCCGCGCTGTTCGAGGCCCTGGGCGGTGAAGAGACGCCACAGGGTATCTAAGGGGGAGTGTCCGAGAGCCGGCTGCCGACCGGCCGGGCTCGCTCAATCCGCGCTCGGGAGCTGTTTGCAGGTTTCATGCTGAAGCCCCGCCGAGCGCCAGCGCAATCCGCTAGCGCCCGGGCTTACCCGGGCTTGCAGCTCGACCCTGAGCCCGGATGCCATCCGCCGGCCGACAACGGCCACTGCGATTCTGGATGGGGAGCCCGCCTGTAATCACACCTGCAACAAACGCTCACGCAGCTTGTGGATCTCGTCACGCACCTGCGCGGCGGCCTCGAACTCGAGATCCCGGGCCAGCTGGTACATCTTCTCTTCCAGTTGCCGGATGCGCTTGGCAATCTCGCTCGGCGAACGCAGCTCGTTCTCATAACGCGCACTTTCTTCCGCCGCCTGGGCCATGCCCTTGCGCTTCTTGCTACGCGAACCCGGCACCGTGGCGCCTTCGAGAATATCCTGGACATCCTTGAACACGCCCTTGGGGATGATGCCATTGGCCGTGTTGAAGGCGATCTGCTTGTTGCGCCGCCGTTCGGTTTCGCCGATGGCGCGCTCCATCGAGCCGGTCATGCGGTCGGCATAGAGGATCGCCCGCCCATTGAGGTTACGCGCCGCGCGGCCGATGGTCTGGATCAGCGAGCGTTCGCTGCGCAGGAAGCCCTCCTTATCCGCATCGAGAATCGCCACCAACGACACCTCTGGCATGTCCAAGCCTTCGCGCAGCAGGTTGATACCAACCAGCACGTCGAAAGCGCCGATGCGCAAGTCACGGATGATTTCGACCCGCTCCACCGTGTCGATATCCGAGTGCAGGTAGCGCACTTTGGCGCCATGATCGGCCAGGTAGTCAGTCAAATCCTCGGCCATGCGCTTGGTCAGGGTGGTGACCAGCACCCGCTCCCCCAGGGCCACGCGCTTGTGAATTTCCGAGAGCAGGTCGTCGACTTGGGTCAGCGCCGGACGCACCTCGATCTGCGGGTCGACCAGGCCGGTCGGCCGCACCACTTGCTCGATCACCCGCCCGGTATGCTCGGCCTCGTAGTTGCCCGGGGTGGCCGAGACGAAGATGGTCTGCGGACTGGCCGCCTCCCACTCCTCGAAACGCATCGGCCGGTTATCCAGTGCCGAGGGCAGGCGAAAGCCATACTCGACCAGGGTTTCCTTGCGCGAGCGGTCACCCTTGTACATGGCGCCGACCTGCGGCACCGAGACGTGGGACTCGTCGATCACCAGCAGCGCCTCGTCCGGCAGGTAGTCGTAAAGGGTCGGTGGCGGCTCGCCCGGCCCGCGCCCAGAGAGGTAGCGCGAGTAGTTTTCGATGCCGTTGCAGTAGCCCAGCTCGAGAATCATCTCCAGGTCGAAACGGGTGCGCTGCTCGAGGCGCTGCGCCTCGACCAGCTTGTTGGTGCTGCGCAGGTAGTCCAGGCGCTCAGCCAGTTCAACCTTGATCTTGTCCACCGCCTCCAGCAGTACCTCGCGTGGGGTGACGTAGTGGCTCTTGGGGTAGAAGGTGAAACGCGGCAACTTGCGGATCACCTCGCCGGTGAGCGGATCGAACGCTGACAGGCTCTCCACCTCGTCATCGAACAGCTCGACGCGCACGGCCTCCAGTTCCGACTCCGCCGGGAACACATCGATCACGTCGCCGCGCACTCGAAAGCTGGCACGGGCAAAATCCATATCGTTGCGCGTGTACTGCAAATCGGCCAGACGGCGCAGCAGCTCACGCTGATCCAGCTTGTCGCCGCGATCGACGTGCAGCACCATTTTCAGGTAGGACTCAGGGCTACCCAGGCCGTAGATACATGACACCGTGGTGACAATGATCGCATCCGGCCGCTCCAGCAGTGCCTTGGTCGCCGACAGGCGCATCTGCTCGATGTGATCGTTGATCGAGGCGTCCTTCTCGATAAAGGTGTCCGAGGAAGGCACGTAGGCTTCCGGCTGGTAGTAGTCGTAATAGGAAACGAAATACTCCACCGCATTGTTTGGGAAGAAACTCTTGAACTCCCCATACAGCTGAGCGGCCAGGGTCTTGTTCGGTGCCAGAATCAAGGTTGGCCGCTGGATCTGCGCGATCACATTGGCGATGCTGAAGGTCTTGCCCGAGCCGGTCACGCCGAGCAGGGTCTGGTGCGACAAGCCCGCCTCAATGCCTTCCACCATCTGCCGAATGGCCTCTGGCTGATCGCCAGCAGGCTGAAAACGGGTGACCAGTTGGAACTTGGACATGACTAACCTCGTCGAACGACTGTGACGCGATCTGAAAGCGTACGTCAAAACAGTTGAAATGCGTTTACCCGCTGTCGCGACGCACGTTATGGGTCGTTATACTACCGACCCACTTACGCAACCCCTAGCGGGGCGTTGCAGACATTCACCCCTCCTGATTCGAGCTGCCGCATCCATGAGTCTGTTCTCTGCCGTCGAAATGGCTCCGCGCGACCCCATTCTGGGCCTCAACGAAGCCTTCAACGCCGATACCCGCCCCGACAAGGTCAACCTCGGTGTTGGCGTGTACACCAATGAAGATGGGCGAATTCCGCTATTGCGGGCCGTGGCTGAAGCAGAAAATGCGCTGACCGCCACCCATGCGCCCCGTGGCTACTTGCCGATCGAAGGTATCGCCGCTTACGACCAGGCCGTGCAGACCCTGTTGTTCGGCGCCGACTCGACCCTGATGAAACAAGGCCGAGTGATTACTGCCCAGGCCCTGGGCGGCACTGGCGCATTGAAAATCGGTGCGGACTTTCTCAAGCGCCTGCTACCTGATGCAGCGGTTGCCATCAGCGATCCAAGCTGGGAAAACCACCGCGCACTGTTCGAGGCGGCGGGCTTCCCGGTGCGCAACTACCGCTACTACGATGCCTTCAGCAATGGGGTCAATCGCGGCGGCCTGTTTGAAGACCTGAAAAACCTACCCGCCCGTTCGATCGTAGTATTGCATGCCTGCTGCCACAACCCGACCGGCGTCGACTTGAGCATGGACGACTGGCAGGCCATCCTTGAAATCCTGCGTGAGCGCGAGCACGTCCCCTTCCTCGATATCGCCTACCAGGGTTTTGGCGACGGCATCGAAGAAGACGCCGCCGCCGTGCGCCTGTTCGCCGAGTCCGGCCTGACCTTCTTTGTCTCCAGCTCCTTCTCCAAGTCGTTCTCGCTGTATGGCGAACGAGTCGGCGCGCTGTCCATCGTCACCGGCTCGAAAGACGAAACCGGTCGGGTGCTGTCGCAACTCAAGCGCGTCATCCGCACCAACTACTCGAACCCGCCGACTCACGGCGCCAGCGTGGTCGCCGCAGTGCTCAACAGCCCCGAGCTGCGCGCCATGTGGGAAGCCGAACTGGGCGAAATGCGTGATCGCATCCGCGCCATGCGCCTGGCCATGGTCGAGCAACTGACCGCCCTGGGCGCCAAGCGCGACTTCAGCTTCGTCGCCCAGCAGCGCGGCATGTTCTCCTACTCGGGCCTCACCACCGAGCAGGTGGAGCGCCTGAAGAACGAGTTCGGCATCTACGCGGTCGGCACCGGTCGCATCTGCGTTGCGGCACTCAACCGCAACAACCTGGATTCGGTCACTCGCGCCATCGCCCAGGTTCTCTGAACGGGCCAGGGGAAGTCCTAGATACTTGACTTCCCCTTCCTAATCAGTAGGATACGCGTCGTTGTTCCGCGATAGCTCAGTCGGTAGAGCAAATGACTGTTAATCATTGGGTCCCAGGTTCGAGTCCTGGTCGCGGAGCCAAATTCGAAAGCCTCGGTTAATACTGGGGCTTTTTTTCGCCTGCCAGACTCTCACCGGGACGGCGTCCCAGGTTATTCGCTACGCTCACCCCTCAGGGGCCGCTGCTTGCGCGCGTTCAGCTGCGCTGTCGAGTCCTGGTCGCGGAGCCAAATTCGAAAGCCCAGCCATTCAGCTGGGCTTTTTATTGCCTGCGGACTCTCGCCAGGACTGTCCCTAGGAAGCTGACGAGTGCATCGCGCCGGCTAAACGGCGGAAAAGCGCTGCAATTGCATTTCCCGCAGGCGGCTCAGGGTACGGCGAAACGGGAACGCCAGGTAACCCTCGGTGTATAGCGCTTCCAGCGGCACCTGAGCCTCCAGGTAGAGGGGCACGCGGCGGTCGTAGCATTCATCCACCAACGCAATGAAGCGTCGTACGCTATCGTCATGCGCCGCCAGCGCGGGCAGCTCGCGGTCGCCGGCCAGCACCCGTTCGATGCCGTCCTCGGTACCACGGGCGATATTACCTGGCCTCTGCTGACCGCTCAGGGCCGGCACTTCGCTGAGCACAATGACCGAGAAACGATCGCACAGGGCAATAAAATCCAGCGCCGATATTGGCTGCTCGCACAGATCGGAAAAGCGGCACCAAAGCACTGCCGCAGCCCTCTGCACGACGCTGATGGCGCGTTCCCCGAGTACCACAGGCGTATCAGTGGACCGTTCACCCGTCGTTAACCGACGAAAAACCTCCGGCAGCGCACTGGGCCGATCCGACTCGGTCTGCCAATAGCGCTGATGTGGTACGCCCGGATGCAGGCGGTGGTCCTGACCACCATCGACACCGACTACCTGCATGTACTGGTTGATGGCGTCTATCGCCGGAATAAAGCGCTGCCGATTGAAACCGTCGGCATACAGCTGTTCCGGCATCTGGTTGGACGTGGCAACCAGCACCACGCCCTCCTCGAACATCAGCCGCAACAAGCCGCCGACCAATATGGCATCGCCAATGTCACTGACGAATAGCTCGTCAAAACACAGCACCCGGACCTCGTCGCTCAGCTCACGAGCCAAAGCCCGCAAGGGATCGGGCGTGCCGGTCAACTGGAACAGGCGGCGGTGCACCCAGCGCATGAAATGATGAAAATGCTGACGCCGCGCAGGCACCCGCAGGCTTTGATAGAACTGATCCAGAAGCCAGGTCTTGCCTCGCCCTACCGGCCCCCAGAGATACACCCCACTGACTGGTTGGGCACTGGCCTCTGGTTGATGCAACGCCCGATGGCAACGCTCCAGCGAACTCACCGCTCGCTGCTGGGCGGCATCCGCGTGGAAACCATGCTGTTCGATAGCATGCTGGTAGATCGCCTGGGGAGACATCACATTCATCGAAAAGACAACCGTCCGTTGATCTGCACCTGCCCATGCCAGGCCAGGTCATGATAGGACGACCAATGACCGCCCAGAAAGCGCGCACTGTATGGCAGAGCCAGGCTGCGGTCACCCCCCAGAATAGAAAAGGCCGGTCAGTGACCGGCCTTCATTTTCCAGCGTTTCGGTTAATTGATGCTCAGCTTGTCGCGATTCTTCGCCAGAATTGACTCACCGATACCCTTGACCTCGAGCAGCTCGTCAACCGAAGCGAATGCGCCATGGGCATCACGGTACGCCACGATAGCCAGGGCCTTGGTCTCGCCGATACCACTCAGTTCACGCTGGAGCGTCGGAGCATCGGCGGTATTGAGATTGACCATGCCGACCTCAGCCACTTGCACGGCCGCAGGCTTGGCGGGTGCAGTCTTACTGGTTTCGGCGGCGGATACGCTGAGAACGGTGGCGGTCAGAACCGCACACAGCAGGGAAGCGAGATAGCGCTTAGGCATATTGGAACTCCTTTTCAGAAAAGCTCAAGTCGACGCGCGGGACATCCATGCGCCGCGCACTTCAAGTTAGCCGCCGTCATCGCTTTGTCAAATTCACTGATGCATTTTTGTCGCCTTAATGCTGCCATGCACTGTCAGTGCAGTCCGCCAGACAAGTCACGAAGGCTATCGAGCAGATGCATTTGATTCATTTAATCAATCGACTTTGAGCCGCTAGCCTTAAATCTAACGACAATTATTCTCATCGAAATCCGCCATGCTCAAGACCCTGACTTTCACCCTGATGCACTTTTTTATCGCTTTTTCGGTGACCTATGCGCTGACCGGCAGTGTTGCGGCAAGTGGCCTGGTGGCTGCAATCGAGCCACTGTGCAACTCAGTCGGTTTCAACTTCCACGAGAAGGTCTGGCAGCGCCTGGAGATCCGTTCGCGCCCGCCCACAGAGCAACCGACACATTCCTGGTTAGCCGCCCAGGCTTGAAGTCTGATGAAAGAAAGCAACATTGCGACTGCCGCGGGCTAATCGCAGAAACAGCCGACCGTATGGGCATGTCTTGCAAGCAACCATAGCCACACCGCATGCTCGCCTACTCAACACCTTGAGGAACGACCATGCCCCAGTTGCACATCCGCAGTGCCCAGCGTGACGATGTTGCGCTGATTCTCGGCTTTATCCGCGAACTGGCCGAATATGAAAAGCTCAGCGACCAGGTGGTCGCCGACCCCGTACAAATGGCCGAGCACCTGTTCGGCTCGCGGCCCTTTGCCGAGGTACTGATCGGCGAGGTGGACGGTGCTGCCGCCGGTTTTGCTCTGTTCTTCCACAATTACTCGACCTTCCTTGGTAAACCCGGTATTTATCTGGAGGATCTTTATGTCCGCTCCAGCGCCCGCGGTACGGGACTGGGCAAGGCCTTGCTCGGCAAGCTGGCAAGCTTGGCTATAGAGCGTGGTTGCGGGCGCCTGGAATGGTCAGTACTGGACTGGAACGAACCCGCCATCGGCTTCTATCAGCGCCTGGGCGCTGAGCCGCTGAATGACTGGACGGTGTATCGCCTGACCGGCCCTGCGCTACACGACCTGAGTCAAATATCGGCTTGACCGGCACTCTATGAAGGTTTCGCTGTCAAACCTATCCAGCTCGATCAATCCGCTCTCTTTTAAAGGGATTTAAGTCATGCCGCTTGTCCATCGTCTCGCTGCTCTGCTGTGCGGCATAACCCTCGGCGGGCCACTGTTGGCGGCCGATATCGACGCGCAAAGTTACGGTTACCCCCTGACCAACCCGTTCGAGGCGACCATCGCCACCACGCCACCGGAACTGCAACCCAAGCTGCCGGCCGATGCCGACATTGACCAGCAGGACTACCGGGTCAAACTGCGCCCGGAGCGCGAGTTCGAATTGCCGGATAACTTCTGGCCGGTAACCAAGATGGGTTATAGCCTGGCCGAGCAAAAAGGTGAGGCCCCGCTTATTTTCATCATCGCCGGCACGGGCATGCCGTATAACAGCAGCACGGCGGAATACCTGAAGAAACTGTTCTACGGTGCCGGATACCACGTGGTACAGCTCTCCTCACCGACCAGCTACGACTTCATGAGCGCCGCCTCGCGCTATGCCACACCGGGCCTCACCGGCGAAGATGCCGACGACCTCTATCGTGCGATGCAGGCCGTGCGCGCCCAGCATCCGCACCTGAAGGTCAGCGCCTTCCACCTGACCGGCTATAGCCTGGGTGCTCTGCAAGCGGCTTTTGTCAGCCAGCTCGACGAAACCCGGCGCAGCTTCAACTTCAAACGCGTGCTGCTGCTCAACCCTCCGGTCAACCTCTACACCTCGACCAGCAACCTCGACCGCCTGGTACAAACCCAGGTCGAAGGCATCAACAGCACCACCACCTTCTACGAGATGGTACTGGCCAAGCTGACCCGCTATTTCCAGGCGAAGGGTTATGTTGACCTCAACGATGCGATGCTCTTCGACTTCCAGCGTTCCAAGGAGCAGCTTTCCGACGAGCAGATGGCCATGCTGATTGGCGCAGTGTTTCGTTTCTCCGCTGCCGACATCGCCTTCACCTCTGACCTGATCAACCGGCGCGGCCTGATCACCCCGGCGCGCTACCCGATCAACGACAGCACCAGCCTCACACCGTTCTTCAAGCGCGCCCTGCAATGCAACTTCGACTGTTACATCACCGAGCAGCTGATCCCGATGTGGCGAGCGCGCCATGACGGCGGCAGCATTACCCAGATGGTCGACCAGATCAGTCTCTATGCCATCGAGGACTATTTGAAAAATTCCAGCAAGATCGCCGTGATGCACAACGCCGACGACCTCATCCTCGGCCCTGGCGATTTGGGCTTTCTGCGCAAAACCCTGGGGGATCGCCTGACCGTCTACCCGTTCGGCGGGCACTGCGGCAACCTCAACTACCGCGTCAACAGCGACGCCATGCTGGAGTTCTTCCGTGGTTAAGCCTCTTGCTACAACCCTGCTGCTGACCCTACTCATGACCAGCGGCCTGACCCAGGCCCAGCATCAGACCGACGACGACGGTTTCAAGCGCCCCCTGCAACACCTGGAGTTAAATCCGGGCCTGGATCAGCGCGAGTTCGAACGCTCGACCCTCGGCGCGCTGAATGTCTATGACCCCCTGGAGTCCTGGAACCGCCGGGTCTACCACTTCAACTACCGCTTCGATCAATGGGTGTTTCTGCCCATAGTCGACGGTTATCGCTATATCACCCCGACAGTCGTGCAACATGGGGTGACCAACTTCTTCAGCAACCTCGGCGACGTGCCCAACCTGCTCAACAGCGTGCTGCAGCTCAAAGCCAAACGCTCGATGGAGACCACCGCGCGCCTGCTGCTGAATACCACCATCGGCGTGGCCGGGCTGTGGGATCCGGCAAGCCGCATGGGCCTGCCGAAACAGCGCGAGGACTTCGGCCAGACATTGGGCTTCTATGGTGCACCGGCCGGGCCCTACCTGATGTTGCCGCTGCTCGGCCCCTCCAACCTGCGCGACACTGGCGGACTGGTGGTGGATTTCAGCGCCAAGAGTCAGGTCAACTGGCTGAACGTGGCCGAAGCCAGCAACAGCCATCCGGAAATCACCTTGCTCGAGACGGTCGACCAGCGCTCCACCGTCAACTTTCGCTACGGCCAGCTCAACTCGCCGTTCGAGTACGAGAAGATCCGCTACTTCTACAATGAGTCGCGCAAGCTGTTGATTGTCGAATAAGCCAACTGCTTGACCATGGGGTCGCCCCAGGGTTTTATCCTGGCCCGACCCTTGTTCTTTCAGGAGCCCCCCATGCGCGTCGCCCAACTGGCCAAAGCCGCTGCCGTCAGCGCGGAGACTGTGCGCCATTACACCGACCTCGGCTTGTTGCGTCCCAGCCGCGATCCGCATAACGGCTATCAGCACTATGTCAACGACGACCTGAAGCGCCTGCGCTTTATCGCCCGCGCTCGCCGCCTGGGCTTCAGTCTCAAGGATGTGCAGAGCATTCTCGCCCGCGCCGACAGTGGTACCGCGCCCTGCAGCGAAGTTCGTGACCTGCTTGGCGAACGCCTGCTCACCCTGCAGACGCATATCGATGAATGTCAGCGTCTGGCCCTGGTGATGCGCAATGCGCTTGACGATTGGGCCGACAGACCTCAATGCGCCCCCGATGGCCAAGCTATCTGCCGGCTGATCGAGGATTTCGAACTGCCCAGCGAAAACCGCCCAGCCACGCCCTGCCCGGCCCACTAGCCATCTAATAAACCGATCATTATCACGCGTATTTCGCAACCTTCAATCTGATTTGCAGGCATATGATGGGCATATTCCAACTTGAGGAGGTGCCCGATGAAGCCACAGCGCAGCGTACTCGCCATCCAACCCGGCCAACCCGCGTCCGACGGTGCAGGGGTGCGCTTGAACCGAGTGATTGGCGGCGGGGGCATCGAGCGCTTCGACCCCTTCCTGATGCTCGATGAATTCGCCTCGGACAACCCTGACGACTACATCGCCGGCTTCCCAGCGCACCCACACCGTGGTTTCGAGACCATCACCTACATGCTCGAAGGCCGCATGCGCCATGAAGACCACCTGGGCAATGTCGGTCTACTGCAAAGCGGCGGCGTGCAGTGGATGACCGCCGCCCGCGGCATCATCCACAGCGAAATGCCCGAGCAGGAACAAGGGCTGATGCGCGGCTTCCAGCTGTGGCTCAACCTGCCGGCCAAGGACAAGCTCGGCGAGCCCGGCTACCGCGACATTCCGGCCAGCGAGATTCCGCACCTGACCACCGCCGCCGGGGTCGAGGTGGTGGTGATCGCCGGGCAGTTCGACGACGGGGACGTGCAGCAAAGCGGCGCCGTGCAACGCCCGCACACCGAGCCACAGCTGTTCGACCTGCGCCTGCCAGCCGGCAGCCAGATCGCGCCGCGCCTGCCTGATGGCCATCGCGCCATGCTCTACGTCTATGCAGGTACGCTTGAATTACCGGACGCCAGTGCGCAGGCGGTACCGGCCGGACGCCTGGTGCGCTTGTCCGACAGTGGGGATCTGCTGCTAAGCAGCCGCGACGGCGCCAAGCTGCTGCTGATCGCCGGCAAGCCGCTGGGCGAGCCCATCGTGCAATACGGGCCATTCGTGATGAATAGCCGGGAAGAGATCGAGCAGGCGCTACGCGACTTCCGTGACGGCGAGCTGGCCTGATCGCGGCGGATGACCCTAGGCCCCATGTTCCCGCGCAAGGACTGCAACAACTTAGGTGTGGATGACGCTTAGCCATCCACCCGCAACGATGGCGCAAGCTGCCACGTGTGCCTGCATCCGCAGAATCTCCCGCCCCGGCGCAGCGGTGGGCTAATGCGGATCGCCGCCCTACCCACCCTTCAACAGCGTTACTGCGCGTACCGGCGGTACAGGCCCGGTGGCACGCCGCTGCTGTCGGTTGGCTGCCACGGCCCTTGCGGATTGGTCGCCCAACTCCAGCCACTGCTCCAGCGGTAGTAGGTGCGTTCGCGGTAATACAGATCGCGGGCGCCTTCTACAACATAGACCCCCAGCCCCGCGTCCCAATGGCTTTGCGCCCCTGGCGGTGGCGCATAGCGGGGATGTGACTTGGTCACTGGCAATTGACCGATCGGCGCCGTGCTCTGCACCGCACAGCCGGCAAGACCCGCCAAGCCGATGGCCAGGACAATCGCTCGCCACCGGCTCATTGCGCTTGGCCTTCGGCGGTATCGATGGTCAGTTGTTGCGGCTCGGTGGTGCTGCTGGCCAATGGCGGGCTGCGGCCAATCCATTCGCCGACGGTGGCATTGCCGCTGCGCGAAATACGCGCGACCAACAGGACTTGCTCGAATCCGGAAATTTTCAGCTGCGGCATCATCGCGTCACTGTCCGACAGGCTGACCTCGGCCGGCAGATCGGCCACGGTCAGGCGCTTGACCGCCAGCGGCATAGGCGGGCCGGACGCGGCACGGGCAAAGACGAACACGCTGTCGTTCGGCTGGACCTTGTCCTTCAAGGCCGCAGCCAGGTCGACCTTAACGGTCAATTGCTGGGGCGCGGCGGCAACCGGCGGAGCATCCGTCGGCGCAGCCAGGCGTTCACGGGCCCGGTCGATGCCGCCCTGAATGGCTTGGCGTGAGGGATCCTGTTCAGGCAATACGGCCACCAGACGCTCCCAGAAGCCAATGGCCTCCTCGAAACGCCCTTCTTCGTAGGCGGCGATGCCGAGCAGGCCGAGGCTGGTGACTTCCGCCGGGTCGGCCTGCAACGCTTCATCGGTCAGCGCCTGCAGCTGCCCGCTCCACTGTTTGTCGCCGGCGAAATACAAGGCCTGGGCCCACTGGCCGAGCAACGCCGGCTCGCGCCCGCTATTCGCCACCGCACGTTCAAACGCTGTGGCAGCATCAGCGGCACGCTCCTGAGCCATGTAGGTACGGCCGAGGAAGTACCAGCCTTCGGCGGACTTCGGATCAGCCTTCACCGACGCCTCCAGGCGCGCGGTCATCGCTTCGATGGTCTGCGGCTGCTCGGCGAAGGTCCGCGCGCGCTCGACGTCGTCTATCGCGCCCCAGTAGAGGTACAAGCTATAACCCAGCAGCGGCATCAGCAAGGCGACGGTCAGCGGCACCTTGCTGCCGAGCACACCGACCCTGGCCTTGCTTTCGGCACCCTGGGTGTCGGCCAACAGTTCGCGGGCCGCTTCGTCGCGACCGTTTTGCCATTGCTCATCGCTCAGCGCACCGGCCTGGCGCTGATTCTCCAGCTCCTGCAGGCGCTCCTGATAGAGGGTGACGTTCAATGCGGTGCGGTCTTCTTCGGCCTGGGCCTTGCGGCCTCGCAGGACCGGTATCAGCAGAAAACCCAGGGCAGCCAGCAACAGCAGGCCGGCAGACAGCCAGAATTCGATCATCGGTCTTTCTTATCCTGAGGCGTTTGATTGGTAGGCCGTTGGCTGAGCAGAGCAGCCAGGCGTTGCTGTTCATCGGCGGAAAGACCGCTCGAGCCCACGGACTTTTTGCCCCGACGACGCAGTACCACCACGCCGAGCAGCACGAAGCCACCGAGCAACAGACCGGCCGGTCCGTACCACAGCAGCAGGGTGCGCGTCGTTACCGGTGGCTTGTAGAGGACGAAATCGCCATAGCGCGAGACCAGGAAATCGATGATCTGCTCGTTGCTCTGGCCCTCCTGCAGCATGCGATAGACTTCGGCACGCAGATCCATGGCAATCGGCGCATCGGAATCGGCGATGTTCTGGTTCTGGCACTTGGGACAGCGCAGTTCCTCGATCAGGCTGCGATAACGCTGACGCTGCGCCTCATCGGCGAACTCATAGGTATCGATGGCCGCCTGGGCGCTGCCGAGCAGGGCCAGACCGAGCACGGCGGCACTGAGCAAACGCTTCATGGGGTAACCTCGTCGACCAGCGCTTGATACAGCGGCGCCAGTTTTTCGCGCCAGACCCGCTCATCGATCACACCGACGAACTTGTGACGAATGATGCCGTCCTTGTCGATCAGGAAGGTCTCGGGCGCGCCGTACACCCCCAGATCCAGGCCCAGCGAACCGCGTGCATCGTTGATATTGAGCTGGTAGGGATCGTGGAATTCGGCCAGCCACTTCTGCGCCGCGGCGTTGTCATCCTTGTAATTGACCCCGTAGATGGTCACGCCCAGCTGCGCCAGCTTGTTCAATACCGGATGCTCGACCCGGCAGGAGACACACCAGGTGGCCCAGACATTGACCAGTGCCGGCTGGCCCTTGAGGTCGGCCTGGCTGATGCTCTTATCGCCCTCTACCGCGGGCAGGGAAAACGCCGGGAACGGCTTGTCGATCAACGCCGATGGCAACTCGGCGGGATCGAGGAACAGGCCGCGGTAGAGAAACAGCGCCACGCCGAGAAAGATCGCCAACGGCAACAACAGGATCAGCCGCTTCATGCTTGCGCCCCCGCCATGCCCAGGGCCTCCCGCACGCGGGTGGTCACCTTCATCCGGTAGCGCTTGTCGGACGCCGAGAGGAAGCCGCCAAAGCCCATCAGCAAGGCGCCGAACCAGATCCAGCGCACGAACGGCTTGATGTGCACGCGCACGGCCCAGGCGCCGTCTTCCAGCGGCTCACCCAGGGCGACGAACAGGTCGCGGGTGATGCCGGCGTCGATCCCGGCTTCGGTCATTACCGATTGCTGCACGGTATACAGGCGCTTCTCCGGGTGCAGCACTGTGATCGGCTGGCCGTCTTCGAGGATGCGCACGGTGCCTTTGTCCGAGGTGAAATTCGGCCCCTCGAAGTGCTCGGCGCCCTCGAAGACAAACTGGTAACCGCCCATTTCCACCGAGTCGCCCGGCGCCATGCGCAGGTCACGCTCGAAGCTACCCATGCTGGTGAGGATCACTCCAAGCGCGCATACGGCCAGACCGAGGTGCGCCGTCTGCATGCCCCAGTAGCTGCGGGTCAGGCTTGACAGCCCCTTGAGCAGGCCCTTGTGACGGGTCTTGGAATGAATGTCGCGCAGCCCAGCCAATACCACCCAAGCGGACAGCAGGCAGACACCCAGTACCGCCCAGCTGAAATCGCCGAGCATAAAGGTCGCCAGTACCGCCAATGCCACGCTGCCGATCAATACCGGGGCCAGCATGCCCAGCAACCAACGTAGCGGCGTGTCCTTCCAGCGCACCAGCACACCGACCGCAATCATCACCATCAGCAGGCCCATCAGCGGCACGAACATCGCGTTGAAGTACGGCGGACCCACCGACAGCTTGGCCCCGGTCATGGCATCCAGCACCAGCGGATAGAGGGTGCCGAGTAGAATCATGGCGGCTGCCACCACCAGGATCAGGTTGTTCACGAACAGCAGGGTCTCGCGCGACCAGAGGGCGAAACCGACCTGACTCTTGACCACCGGCGCCCGGATGGCGAACAGGGTCAGCGAACCGCCGACCACCATTAACAGGAAGGCCAGGATGAACACGCCGCGCGCCGGGTCGGTGGCAAACGCATGCACCGAGGTCAGTACCCCGGAACGCACCAGGAAGGTGCCGAGCAGACTCAGGGAGAAGGCGGCAATCGCCAGCAGCACGGTCCAGCTCTTGAACACCCCGCGCTTTTCGGTCACTGCCAGGGAGTGGATCAGTGCGGTACCGACCAGCCAGGGCATGAAGGAGGCGTTCTCCACCGGGTCCCAGAACCACCAGCCGCCCCAGCCGAGTTCGTAATAGGCCCACCAGGAGCCCAGGGCGATGCCGATGCCGAGGAAGGCCCAGGCAACTATGGTCCAGGGCCGCGACCAGCGCGCCCAGGCCGCATCCAGCTTGCCGCCGAGCAAGGCGGCGATGGCGAAAGCGAAGGCCACCGAAAAACCGACGTAACCCATGTAGAGCATCGGCGGATGGATGATCAGGCCGAAATCCTGCAGCAGCGGGTTGAGGTCGCGGCCATCCATCGGCGTGTTCGGCAGCAAGCGCTCGAAGGGGTTGGAGGTGACGATCAGGAACAGCAGGAAGCCGACACTGATCATGCCCATCACCCCGAGCACGCGGGCGAGCATCTCCTCGGGCAACTGGCGGGAGAATATCGACACGGCGAAGGTCCAGCCGGCCAGGATCAATGCCCAGAGCAGCAGCGAGCCCTCGTGGGCGCCCCACACGGCACTGAACTTGTAGTACCAGGGCAGCGCGCTGTTGGAGTTGTGGGCCACATAGGCAACGGAAAAATCATCGACCATGAAGGCATAGGTCAGGCACAGGAAGGCGAAGACCAGAAAGGAGAACTGGCCCCAGGCCGCAGGCTGCGCCAGGCTCATCCACTGCCGATCGCCGCGCCAGGCTCCGATCATCGGCAGGCTGGCCTGTACCAGGCTCAGGCACAGGGCCAGGATCATCGCCAGATGGCCAAGTTCAGGAATCATTGCGCACCCCCTTGCGTGGCCGCGTCATGCTTCTGCTTCATTGCGCTTTGCTCCAAGGCCTGCATGACTTCCGGCGGCATGTAGTTTTCATCGTGCTTGGCCAGCACCTGGTCAGCGATCAACACGCCATCGGCATTGACCTTGCCCATGGCCACGATGCCCTGGCCTTCGCGGAACAGGTCCGGGAGGATGCCGCTGTAACGAATGGTCACGTTTTCGGCTCCGTCGGTCACCACGAAGTCAGTTTCCAGGGAATCGCTGGAACGCTTGACCGAACCCTCCTCCACCAGCCCGCCGGCGCGGATGCGCGTGTCTTGTGGCGCCTCGCCGTTGGCGATCTGGGTCGGGGTATAGAACAGGTTGATATTCTGTTGCAGCGCACTCAGGGCCAAGGCCACGGCGATACCCACGCCGGCGAGGATCGCCAGGATGATCAACAGGCGCTTCTTGCGAACAGGATTCATTGCAATTTCTCCCGGCGCAAACGACGCGCCTCGTCTTGCAGGTAACGGCGGCGTGCCAAAAGCGGCAGTACGATATTCAGCGCCAGCACGGCCAAGCTGATGCCAAAGGACGACCAGACGTAGGCGCCATGGCTGCCCATGGCGAGAAACTCGGCAAACGAGTTGAAGCTCATAGACTTTTCTCCACCTGAGCTTTGACCTCGGCCTTGGCCCAACTGCTGCGCGCCTCACGCTTGAGCACCTCGAGGCGCATGCGCAGCAACAATACGACACCGAAGAAACAGTAGAAGCCAAGCACCATGATCAGCAGTGGCAGCCACATTTCCAGCGGCATGGCCGGTTTTTCGATCACGCTGAAAGTGGCGGGTTGGTGCAGGGTGTTCCACCACTCCACCGAGTATTTGATGATCGGGATGTTGATCACCCCGACGATGGCCAAGACCGCGCACGCCTTGGCTGCGCTGTCGCGGTTGCTGATGGCCTGGCCGAGAGCGATCACACCAAAATACAGGAACAGCAGGATCAGCATCGAGGTCAGGCGCGCATCCCAGACCCAGTATGTGCCCCAGGTCGGCTTGCCCCAGATGGCGCCAGTCACCAATGCGATCACGGTCATCCAGGCACCAATGGGAGCGGCCTGTTGCACCGCGACATCGGCGATCTTCATTTTCCACACCAGGCCGACCCCACCGGCCACCGCCAGCATGACGTAGACCGACTGGGCCAGAAACGCTGCCGGCACATGGATATAGATGATGCGGAAGCTGTTGCCCTGCTGGTAGTCCGGTGGCGCAAACGCCAGCCCCCAGACCAGCCCCACCGCCAGCAACACGACGGCAGCCGCGCTCAGCCAGGGCAGCAAGCGTCCGCTGATTTCATAAAACCACTTGGGCGAGCCCAGCTTGTGAAACCACGTCCAGTTCATCAGATTACTCATCAGTCTCCGAGGTAATGACCGCGCATTGGCCGTCCTCGGTAGCACGGTTGTAAATCACTCGCCGACACTAATCGTCAGACCGGCGGCAATCGCAAAGGGTGTCAAGGTCAACGCCAACGCGGTGAGGCTGGCCAGCCACAACAGGTGACCAACCGCCGGCAATCCCTGCAGGCTGGCTTGCAACGCCCCGCTGCCCAGAATCAGCACGGGGATATACAGCGGCAGAATCAGCAGCGCCAGCAACAGGCCGCCCCGCTTGAGGCCCACTGTCAGCGCCGCACCAACCGCGCCGAGCAGGCTCAGCACCGGCGTGCCGAGCAGCAGCGAAAGCAGCAGCACCGGCAGGCAACGCCCGGGCAAACCGAGCATCAGGGCCAGCAAGGGCGCCAGCAGCACCAGGGCCAGGCCGGAAAACAGCCAGTTTGCCAGTACCTTGGCCAATACCAGAAGAGGCAAGGGGTGCGGCGAAAGGACCCACTGCTCCAGCGAGCCATCCTCGAAATCGCTGCGAAACATGCCATCCAGCGAGAGCAAAACAGCCAATAATGCCGCCACCCACACCAGACCCGGGGACAGGGTTTGCAACAGCTGGGTCTCCGGCCCCACGGCCAAGGGAAACAGGGCGATCACGATGGCGAAGAACACCAGCGGATTGGCCAGCTCGGCAGGCCGGCGAAACAACAGTCGCGCTTCGCGCGCGACCAATAAACTGAAGACATTGCTCATAGGATACGCTGCCCCAGATCAAGCTCGCGGTAACCGGCGGGCTTCACCGTCAGCGCATGGTGGGTAGTCAGCAACACCAGACCGCCCATTTCGCAGTGCCAAGCCAGGTGGTTCTCCAGTTGCGCCACGGCGAGCTTGTCGAGGGCGGTGAAAGGTTCATCGAGGATCCACAATGGCGGCCCGTCCAGATACAAGCGGGCCAGCGCGACACGACGCTGCTGGCCGGCAGACAGGGTGTGACAGGGCACATCCTCGAAACCGCGCAGACCAACGGCCTCCAGGGCCTGCCAGATCGCCGCGCGTTCGGCCGGACGATGCAGCGCACACAGCCAGGCCAGGTTTTCTTCGGCAGTGAGCAAACCCTTGATCCCGGCAGCATGGCCAATCCACAACAGATTACGTGCCAGCTCGCTGCGCTGCGAGCCCAGCGGCTGCCCATTCAGGCGGACTTCGCCGGCGGTCGGCTGCATCAGCCCAGCGAGCAGACGCAGCAGACTGGTCTTGCCACTGCCATTGGGACCGCAAACCTGCAGCATCTCGCCGGCCGCCAAGCGCAGCTCGAGCCGCTCGAACAGCATGCGCCAATCCCGCTCACAGGAGAGCGCCACGGCTTCAAGAAGAGGGCTGGTCACGGCATATGCACCTAAAAAGCGGTTCAAGTCGACAGTGTCCCGGCCGCTATACTGACGCGAGTTAAATGCGCCGCCGACCCGGACGGGGCGCGATTATACATGCCATGCCCTGCCCCCCGCAGTGGGCATTTTCGACAGGGTGTAACCCGCCAATGAGCGAAATCAGCAGTTCACGCCCAATAGCGCCAACGCCACCGAGCAGTCGGGCCAATGCGCCGGCCAGCGATCTGGCACTCAAGCTGCTGCAGCCACTGCAAGGCCTGCTGTCCAGCGGCGAGACCGCCAAGGCCGAGGTGGTCGCCCTCAAGGAAGTGGCGCAGAGCTTCCAGCTGCTGCTCAAGGTGACGCTGGACAATGGGCAGCAGACGACCCTGCAGGCCAGCAGTCCACGTCCCCTGGCCCAAGGTAGCAGCCTGGTGATCACGGCACTCTCGGAAAGTCGCCTGGCGGTGGCCCTGCTGGGCGGTGGTGAAAAAGCCCTGACCAGCCTGGACCTCGAACAACTGCCGATCGGCACCATGCTGCAAGGCAAGGTCGTGGCGCGCGAGCAGCTGGCCCAAGCCAGAGCACAGCAGGTGCTCTACAAGGTAGTCGTGAGCCTGCTCAACACCCCGCTGGCTGGCAGTAAACTGTCGTTGGAAACCCCGCTGGCGCTGCCCCTCGGCAGCCTGCTCAGCGCTCAGGTGCAAGGCAGTCAGGCCCTGAGTTTCCTGCCCCTCAGCGGGCGTCTCGATCAACTCGAGTTAAGCCAGCAACTGGCCAGCCAGCAAAACCGCCAGGGCTCGCTGGATGGCTTGTTCAAGGCCCTGCAAGGCATAGAGGGCAAGGCGTCACTGCCGGAAGGCCTGCGCACCAGCATCGACAAACTGTTCACCACCCTGCCCGATGCCGCCCAACTCAGCACCGGCAAGGGACTGAGCCAGGCCATGGCAGATAGCGGTTTGTTCCTCGAAAGCAAGCTGCTCGGTGGCCAGGGCCAGGCCCTGCCGACGGACATGAAGGCCAACCTGCTGCGCCTGATCAGCCAACTGCTGCCCACTCTGGCGAGCGGCGCACCGCTGGCCGCGGCCAACGCCAGCGCCGCCATGGCCCAGGCCCTGCCGGCATTCGCTCGCGACCTCCTCGGCTCCCTGGGCCAATCCAGCGCCCGCCAACAGGCATTACGCTTCCCCCTGCCATCGCGCCTCTTGCAGTCGATGGAGGGTGAAGCGGATCTGCAAACCCTGCTGAAACTGGCCGCTGCCGCCGTCTCGCGCCTGCAAACCCATCAGCTGTCCAGTCTGGCGCAGAGCCAGATCGGCCCGGACGGCAACCTGCTGACCACCTGGCAACTGGAACTGCCCATGCGCGACCAGCAGCAACTGGTGCCCCTGCAGGTAAAAATCCAGCACGAAGAGCCGCAGAAATCGCAGGACAACGAACCCAAGGAAGCGCTGTGGAAGGTCGAACTGGCCTTTGACCTGGAGCCGCTGGGACCGCTGCAAGTCCAGGCCCAACTGGCCCGTGGCAGCCTCTCCAGCCAGCTCTGGGCCGAGCGCCCGCATACCGCCAGCCTGATCGACGCCGAGCTGAACACGCTGCGTGAACGCCTGACAGCCGCCGGCCTGAATGTCGGCGAACTGGCCTGCAATCAAGGCACACCACCCCAGGGAGCAAGGACCAGCCTGGAACAACGCTGGGTTGACGAAACCGCATGAGAAAACCAGCACCGCGCCAAGCCATCGCCCTGACCTATGACGGGCAAAACGCCCCCAGCCTGAGCGCCAAGGGCGATGATGAGTTGGCCGAAGCGATTCTCGCCATCGCCCGCGAATATGAAGTGCCCATCTACGAGAATGCCGACCTGGTGCGCCTGCTGGCACGCCTGGAGCTGGGCGAGGCGATCCCCGAGCAACTGTATCGCTGCATTGCCGAAATCATCGCGTTTGCCTGGCACTTGAAAGGCAAGTGCCCGCCGGGCTTCCAGCGCGATAAGCACGACAACGACATCAGCCCACCGCCAGCGCTACTCGACGGCCCGCCCCGCTAGCGCAAGGCTGCTCTTGCAGCCCGGAGGCAATCCGGGGGCAACGCAGCGAATATTGGTGTCGTGTCGATCCTGAAATGTCGGATCTCTGTAGGGGGGGGAGCGGCGCCAACCTCCGAACGATCAGACACCGCCAGCGTGGCGCGCCGCGTAACCTACCAGGCGCCTCGCCTCGAAACTGGGCTGCGTTGCGCCGCTGCTGGGTTACGGCGCCACGTATCTTGCTGGCTCATCGCACTCGGCAGCGTGCGCCTAACCCACCCTTGGGGATCGCGGTACATGGATAAGACCGCGATTAACCGACATTGCAACGTTGACACATCACTAGCGGTTTCTCGGCTGGTTGAGCTTGCTGATCAGCTCTGCCTCGGCCTTACTCAGCCCGCAGGACTGGGTCAGGTCATCGACGCTGGCCCCCAGGCCGACCAGGCGTGCGGCCTGGGTGAACGACAGACTGCTTGGGTCGCGCTGCTCGATCTGACTGAGCTTGTCCGGCAGTGGTGCAACGATCTGCCGTAGCTCGTGCAGTTCTTCACCCATGCGCACGCTGCCGGCCAGATAGATATCCAGGCGCTTACTTAACTCCTTGATCCGCAGATCGCGCGCCGCATCCCGCTCGGCCTGCAGCGACGCCAGATGGCGCTGCTGCATGACCAGCCAGACGCAGGTGCCAACCAACCCGAGGCACACCACCCCGAGCAGAATCAGCGCGATCTCAAGCATTGGTTAGATACTCTCCAGCTCGGACCACTCTTCTTCGCTCATCATCTTGTCCAGCTCGACCAGAATCAGCAACTCGCCATTCTTGTTGCACACACCCTGAATGAACTTGGCCGACTCGTCGTTACCGACATTTGGCGCGGTTTCCACCTCGGACTGGCGCAGGTAGACCACCTCGGCCACGCTGTCGACCAAGATGCCGACCACTTGCTTGTCCGCCTCGATGATCACGACGCGGGTATTGTCGGTGACCGGTGCCGAGTCCAGACCGAAACGCTGGCGGGTGTCGATCACCGTCACCACATTGCCACGCAGATTGATGATGCCCAGCACGTAGCTCGGGGCGCCGGGAACGGGAGCGATCTCGGTGTAGCGCAGCACTTCCTGAACCTGCATCACATTGATGCCATAGGTTTCATTGTCCAGGTGGAAGGTCACCCATTGCAGGATGGGATCTTCAGCGCCCTGTGCAGAATTCTTCTTCATATCCCTAGCCTCGTCGTAAGCCGCACTGTGCGGCGTGCGCGGTTCAAACCGCCTGTCATCATCCTTCAGGCTCGCCACAAGGGCGAGCCTGGCATTTCTCAATCAGTGAGCTCGGCCATTGGCCATGCGCTTGGTCGCGCCACTGGCAATCAGTTCGGCCAGGGCCGCTACATCCAGCAAGGCGCACATGTGCTCGATCACGGTGCCGGCCAGCCAGGGTCGCAACGTGCGCTGACTACGCCACTTGATCTCATTGGGATCCAGGCGAATCGAACGGCTGACCTGATGCACGGCCAGCCCCCATTCATAGCCTTCGACTGAAATCACATACTGCAGACCCTGGCGAAAATCATCGCGATAACGATCAGGCATGACCCAGCGCGCGGTATCCAGAACTTTCAGGTTACCGGCCGGGCACGGCAGTATGCCGAGAAACCAGTCCGGCTGGCCAAATAATGGCGTCAATTCCTGCCCTGCCAGCGGAAAGATCGAACCCAGGCACACCAGCGGCACGGCCAGGGTCAGGCCGGCGACGTCGAACAACAGGCATTCGAATGGCTCCTGCGCCCACTCCGGCCGCTCTCCCGGCTGCAAGCCGGGCAGCAGATTCAGGGCTGCGGCGGGCAGGTGAACGTCGATCACCGGCTCAACCGACAGCGGCTGAGCGACCACAGCAGGCATCGGTTCGATCACCGGCATGACAACCGGCGGCGGCTCAGCCAGCGCCTGCACGGGTACTGCTGAGGGCAGGCCGGCATCGCGCACCTGCTCCTCCAGCACCGCGGCCGCGAACTCGTCGATGCTACTGCTCTCGGCCAATTCGACAGCAGCCTCCTGCAACAAGCTGTCCAGATAGGACTGCAAGGCCAACTGGGGACGCGAGGCGGTGGCGACGGGACGGCTCATAGCTGGAATCCGCAAAAATTATCTGAACAACCTATCGGCCGCAGTGGCGGCATACTTGAGCTAATCGGCTCAACATAAACCGTCATTTCAAGCCACCTGCGCGGCCAACTGCTGCGTCAACAGGTGCTTGAGCAGCGCCCGATAGGCCAGTACACCGCGGCTATTGGGGTCGAACTGCGAGGGCGTGCGCCCTGCGCGACTGGCATCGCGCAGGCGCGTGTCGATCGGAATATAAGCCGGCCACAGGTGTTCGGGATAGCTGTCGCGCAGCATGCGCAAGGTGCTCATCGAGGCCTGGGTCCGCCGGTCGAACAGGGTCGGCACTATGCTGTAGGGCAATGCCTGCTTGCGCGACCGGTTGATCATCGCCAGGGTGCTGACCATGCGTTCCAGGCCCTTGACCGCGAGAAACTCGGTCTGCACCGGAATCACCAGATGCTGGCTGGCCGCCAGCGCATTGACCATGAGCACGCCCAGCAGCGGCGGACTGTCGATCACCGCATGGTCGTAGCCCTGCCATAACTGCGCCAGGCTTTTGGCGATGACCAGGCCCAAGCCGTTCTGCCCAGGCGATTGACGCTCGAGCGTGGCCAATGCGGTACTCGATGGCAACAGGGCTATGCGTTCATGGCTGGTGGACAAAAGCAGTTGCTCCGGCAGCCCCTGGGGCACCACACCCTGATGCAGGAACAGATCGAAGCAGCTGTGCTCAAGTGCATCCGGATCGTGACCGAAATAACTGGTCATCGACCCGTGGGGATCGAGATCGACCACCACCACACGCTTACCGGCATCGGCCAGCAGGCCGGCCAAGGCGATGGCGGTGGTGGTCTTGCCGACACCACCCTTTTGATTGGCTACTGCCCAGACTCTCATTGTGTTTGTCCTCCCGGCATGATCCAGATCCTACCGAGAACAGGCGCAGCCCTAGGGGGCAAGCGACGGGGAATTGACGGCACCCGCTGACGGGGCCTGCATTGCAGCTGGTGCTGCAGGTTGTGTGCCAGCCCGCTGCAGGGCGCTATCGGGCCGTGCATTGGCGCTGCCGACACCACTCACGCTGCGGCGCACATCGAGGTTGCGCGATACGACCAACACCACCCGGCGGTTGCGTGCCCGGCCATCGGCCGTCGCGTTATCCGCCACCGGTTGAAACTCACCATAGCCCACCGAGGCCAGCCGCCCCGGGTTGACCCCATCTATCGCAAGCATGCGCACGATGCTGGCCGCTCGAGCGGCAGACAACTCCCAGTTGGTTGGATACTGCGCGGTCTTGATCGGCAGGTTGTCGGTAAAGCCCTCGACATGCACCGGATTCTCATAAGGTGCCAGAATCTTGGCAATCTTCTCGATAAGGTCGAAGGCTGCATTGTTAGGCAGGGCATCGCCACTGGGGAACAATAGACTCGAACTGAGCTCGATCTCGATCCACAACTCGTTGCCGCTCACCTTCAACTGCTTGGAGTCGATCAACCCGGCAAACGCCAGACGCATGCTGTCGGCAATGCTCTGCAAAGAGTCAGCAGACTGACCGGCTTGCTCGTCCTCATCGACCAGCGCGCGGTCCGGCTCGGTGGTTCGCGGCCGCTCATCGCCCACCGGGATCGGCTTGATCGCACGGTCGGGCTGGTTGAACACCCCGGTCAGGCTGTCCGAGAGAATCTTGTACTTGCCCTCATTGACCGAGGACATCGAATACATCACCACAAAAAAGGCAAACAGCAGGGTAATGAAGTCGGCGTAGGAGACCAGCCAACGCTCATGGTTTTCATGCTCTTCATGGTGCCTGCGACGAGCCATGCTTACTCCATGAAGCCTTGCAGCTTCAACTCGATGGAGCGCGGGTTTTCACCTTCGGCGATCGACAGAATGCCTTCCAGCAACATCTCACGGTAACGCGACTGACGCTGGGCGACGGCCTTGAGCTTGTTGCCAATGGGCAGCAGCAGCAGGTTGGCGAAGCCGACCCCGTAGATGGTGGCGACGAATGCCACGGCAATCCCGCTGCCGAGCTTGCTCGGATCGGCCAAGTTGCCCATCACATGGATCAAGCCCATCACCGCACCAATGATGCCGATGGTCGGTGCGTAGCCGCCCATGCTTTCGAAGACCTTGGCGGCCTGGATATCGCGGCCTTCCTGGGTGTACAGATCGACCTCAAGAATGCTGCGGATGGCTTCCGGCTCGGCGCCATCGACCAGCAGCTGCAAGCCCTTGCGCGCATAAGGATCGGTCTCGGTATCGGCCATAGCCTCAAGACCGAGCAGGCCTTCCTTGCGCGCGACCATACTCCAGCCGACGACATGCTCGATGCCGCCGACCAGATCGATGTGCGGCGGGAAGAATATCCAGCGCAGAATCACCAGGGCACGCTTGAATACGCTGACCGGGGCCTGCAGGAATGCCGCGCCCAGGGTACCGCCGATTACGATCAACGCCGCCGGGCCATTGAGCAGCGCCATGACATGACCACCTTCCAGATAGTTACCACCCAGAATGGCGACAAACGCCAGGATGACTCCTATCAGGCTCAGCACATCCATTACACACAAGCCTCTGCCAAGTGCCTACCGATGTCGTCGAGGCTGTAGATGGCGTCCACCAGATTGGCTTTGACCACCGCCATCGGCATGCCGTAGATCACGCAGCTGGCCTCATCCTGCGCCCACACGTGGCTGCCTTCCTGCTTGAGCAGGCGCGCGCCCTCGCGCCCATCGGCGCCCATGCCGGTCAAGACCACCGCCAGCACCTTGTCGTGAAAGGCCTTGGCCGCCGAGCCGAAAGTAATATCGACACAGGGCTTGTAGTTCAGGCGCTCATCGCCCGGCAAGATCCTGATGGCACCGCGCCCGTCGATCATCATCTGCTTGCCGCCCGGAGCCAGCAGCGCCAGGCCCGGACGCAACAAATCGCCATCCTCGGCTTCCTTGACGTTGATCCGGCACAGCTTGTCCAGACGTTCGGCAAATGCCTTGGTAAAAGCCGCGGGCATGTGCTGGATCAGCACCAGCGGCGCCGGGAAGTTGGCCGGCAACTGGGTCAGCACACGCTGCAGAGCCACGGGCCCCCCGGTCGAGGTGCCGATGGCCACCAGCCTGTAGGACTTGCGTTTTGGCGCACTCGCGCGCGCAGTAACCGACGTGGAGGCAGGCACAGGCGCCGGGGTGCTGGCACCTGGACGACCGAGGCTACTGCGCGCCGCCGGCTTTCCCAAGGTGCTGACGCTCGCTGCAGGCGCGGCGACCAGACCGCGGCGATTGCTGCGGGCAATGCTGTGCACCTTCTCGCAGAGCAGTTGCTTGACCTTTTCCGGGTTACGCGAAATGTCTTCGAAGTTCTTCGGCAGGAAATCCACCGCCCCGGCATCCAGCGCATCAAGCGTGACGCGAGCGCCTTCGTGGGTCAGCGAGGAAAACATCAATACTGGAGTCGGGCAGCGCTGCATGATGTTACGTACCGCAGTGATGCCATCCATCATCGGCATCTCGTAATCCATGGTGATCACGTCGGGTTTGAGCGCCAGCGCTTGATCGATGGCCTCGCGACCATTGGTCGCCGTACCGACCACCTGGATATTCGGATCGGCAGAGAGAATTTCAGAAACGCGCCGGCGAAAAAAGCCGGAATCGTCCACCACCAACACCTTAACCACTATAAACACTCCTAAACGGCGCCGAGCGAGTCGGCGCCGCGAACGATCAGATGCGCCGCGCGTAGCGCTTGAGCATGCTCGGCACATCGAGAATCAAGGCGATACGTCCATCGCCGGTGATGGTAGCGCCAGACATACCCGGAGTGCCCTGGAGCATCTTGCCCAACGGCTTGATCACCACTTCCTCCTGACCAACCAGCTGATCGACGACGAAACCGATACGCTGGCTACCGACGGTGAGAATCACCACATGGCCCTCGCCCGGCTCATCATGGGCAGCGCTACGTACCAACCAGCGCTTGAGGTAAAACAGCGGCAGCGCCTTGTCGCGCACTATCACCACTTCCTGGCCATCGACCACGTTGGTGCGCGACAGGTCGAGGTGAAAAATCTCGTTGACGTTGACCAGCGGGAAAGCGAAGGCCTGGTTGCCGAGCATCACCATCAGGGTCGGCATGATTGCCAGTGTCAGCGGCACCTTGATGACGATCTTCGAACCCTGGCCCTTGACCGAAAACACGTTGACCGTGCCGTTGAGCTGAGAAATCTTGGTCTTCACCACGTCCATGCCCACCCCGCGGCCGGACACATCGGATATCTCGGTCTTGGTCGAGAAGCCAGGGGCGAAGATCAGGTTGTAGCATTCGAACTCGTTGAGCCGGTCGGCCGCGTCCTTGTCCAGCAGACCCTTCTCCACGGCCTTGGCACGCAACTGATCGGCGTCCATGCCTTTGCCATCATCGGAGATCGACAGCAGGATGTGATCGCCTTCCTGCTCGGCCGACAGCACCACCTTGCCGCCACGCGACTTGCCCGCGGCCTCGCGTTCTTCCGGGGTTTCGATGCCATGGTCGACGGCGTTGCGCACCAAGTGCACCAGGGGATCGGCGAGCGCCTCGACCAGATTCTTGTCCAGGTCGGTTTCTTCACCGACCAGCTCAAGATTGATCTCTTTCTTCAGGCTGCGCGCCAGATCACGAACCAGCCGCGGGAAGCGACCGAAGACCTTCTTGATCGGCTGCATGCGCGTCTTCATCACCGCCGTCTGCAGATCCGCGGTGACCACATCGAGATTGGAGACGGCTTTGGCCATGGCCTCGTCGGCGCTGTTGGAGCCCAGGCGCACCAGACGGTTACGCACCAGTACCAGTTCGCCGACCATGTTCATGATCTCGTCCAGGCGCGCGGTATCTACGCGCACGGTGGTTTCCGCTTCGCTGGGTGCTGGCGCCTTTTCGGCGACTGCGGCGGCCGGTGCCGGCGCTTTCAGCGGAGCCACCTTGGCCGCGGGCTTGGCCACGGACTGAGCGGCAGCTGCGGGTTTGCCCACAACGGCAGCCGCAGCGGGCGCTGCGGGCGGGCTGGCGATCGCGGCCGGCTCGACAAATTTGCCCTTGCCGTGCAACTGATCGAGCAGCGCCTCAAATTCGTCGTCGCTGATCTCGTCGCTTGGCGCTGGCGCAACGGCCGCGGCGACCGGCGCAGGTGCCGCTGCCACGGCAGGGGCAGCGAACTGGCCCTTGCCATGTAACTGATCGAGCAGCGCCTCGAATTCATCGTCGCTGATCTCGTCGCTTGCCGCTGGCGCAACGGCCGCTGCGACCGGCGCAGGTGACGCGGCTACGGCAGAGGCAGCGAACTGGCCCTTGCCATGCAACTCATCGAGCAACGACTCAAATTCGTCATCGCTGATTTCGTCACTGCCGACGCTACTGCTCGCCACCTGGTCGGGTGATTCGGTCAGGGCATCGAGCAACTGTTCGAATTCAGTGTCGGTGATATCGCCAGAAGCGGCCTCGGCTACCGGCTGTTCGACCGCTATGGCAGTCGCCGGCTCGGCCAGACGCGCCAGGGCGGCCAGCAATTCCCGCGTGGCCGGTGTCGGTGTAACGCGCTCACGTACTTCAGTGAACATGCCATTGACCGCATCGAGTGCTTCCAGCACCACATCCATCAACTCGGAGTCGACGCGCCGCTCACCCTTGCGCAGGATGTCGAAGACGTTTTCTGCAATATGGCAGCATTCCACCAGCTCATTGAGCTGGAGAAAACCGGCACCACCTTTGACGGTATGGAAACCGCGAAAAATGGCGTTGAGCAGATTCATGTCGTCCGGGCGGCTTTCAAGCTCCACCAACTGCTCGGACAGTAGTTCAAGAATCTCGCCGGCCTCTACCAGGAAGTCCTGGAGGATTTCTTCATCGGCGCCGAAGCTCATAAGACGTGCTCCTAAAATCCCAGGCTGGAAAGCAGATCGTCGACATCATCCTGATTGGACGCGACGTCTTCACGCTTATCGGCATGAATCTGCGGACCTTCACCGTGGGAAGGCTCTTTTTCTTTTTCTTGTTCAGCACGCAGCACGGCGTGGTCATGCTCGATACCGGCAAAACGGTCGACCTGACTGGCCATCAGCACCAGTTTGAGCAGGTTGCTTTCCACTTCGGTGACCAGTTGCGTCACCCGCTTGATCACCTGGCCAGTCAGATCCTGATAATCCTGCGCGAGCAGAATATCGTTGAGCTGGGCCGAGACCTGGACGCTGTCACGCTCGCTGCTGGCGAGAAACAGTTCAATTCGCTTGGCCAGGTCACGGAAGCCATCGGCGCCCATTTCCCTGCGCATGAAGCGGCCCCAATCGGCACTCAGGCTCTGGGCCTCGGCGCCGATTGCGTTAACCAGGGGTGAACTCTGCTCAACCAGATCCATGGTGCGATTGGCCGCTTTCTCGGTCATCGTCACCACATAGTTCAGGCGCTCGGTGGCGTCGGTGATTTGCGACACTTCGGTGGCATGCGGCACCCGTGGATCAAGCTGAAAATTGACGATGGCGTTATGCAGCTCGCGCGTCAGCTTGCCGACTTCGTGATACAGACCACGGTCGCGAACCTTGTTGATATCGTTGATCAGTTGCACCGCTTCGCCAAAATCGCCGTGTTCCAGGCTATCCACCAATTGGCGCGCGTGAGTTTTCAGGGTCGACTCGAAGTCACCCGGAGTGGAATCATCGTGTCCCATAGTGCCCTCGCGGCAGACATCAGCCGTTGACCCGCTCGAAGATTTTTTCAATCTTTTCTTTCAGCACTTGGGCTGTGAACGGTTTGACCACATAGCCATTCACCCCGGCTTGTGCGGCCTCGATGATCTGATCGCGTTTCGCTTCGGCGGTCACCATCAACACCGGCAGCTGCTTCAGGCGCTCGTCTGCGCGCACTGCACGCAACAAGTCGATTCCAGTCATGCCTGGCATATTCCAGTCAGTCACCAGAAAATCGAAACTGCCGCTTTGCAGCATCGGCAGTGCAGTGGTGCCGTCATCGGCTTCCGCGGTATTGGTGAACCCCAAGTCACGCAGGAGGTTCTTGATGATCCGGCGCATCGTTGAAAAGTCATCAACGATGAGGATTTTCATGTTTTTGTCCAAGTCGACCTCCGTACAGTCCCAAACGAACCCAGCACCTGGGCACGCCTTATATCGTGAAACCGGCCTGAGAGGGTGTTTACAAATTACTGCGCTCGGCCATGCTGGGTTGGAAGCAGCCTCAAAATGCTCTTGTACTACTCGTACACTCCGCTTTTTGGCTGACTTCGCCTTGCCTGGCCATCGCTCGCTACTTTTGTAAACATCCTCTGACAGGCCGCTGCAAAACTACTTCGCCGGCTTTGCAACGGTCTGCTGATTTAACTGCTCAGCTCGCTCGCCATTCCTCCAGTCGTGCGCGCAAGCGTGCGGCGCACTGACTATGCAACTGACTGACGCGCGATTCGCTAACCCCCAGAACCTCACCAATTTCCTTGAGATTCAGCTGTTCGTCGTAATACAGCGACAGCACCAACCGCTCTCGCTCGGGCAAGTGGCTGATGGCATCGGCCAACGCTGCCTGGAAGCGCTCGTCCTCGAGCTCCCGCGAGGGCTCTGGGTGAGTGGAGCTGGCGTCTTCGTGCAGCCCGCCATGCTCGCCGTCCTGCAACAAATCGTCGAAGCTGAACAGGCGGCTGCCCAAAGTGTCGCCAAGGATGCCGTAGTAATCTTCGAGACTCAATTGGAGTTCGGCCGCAACCTCCTGATCTTTAGCGTCGCGACCGGTTCTCGCCTCAATTACCCGAATTGCGTCGCTGACCATGCGGCTGTTGCGATGCACCGAACGCGGTGCCCAATCGCCTTTGCGTACCTCATCGAGCATCGAGCCGCGAATGCGAATGCCGGCGAACGTTTCGAAACTGGCACCTTTACTGGAGTCGTATTTCTTCGAGGCTTCGAGCAGGCCGATCATGCCGGCCTGGATCAAGTCATCCACCTGCACGTTGGCCGGCAAGCGGGCCAACAAGTGATAGGCAATCCGTTTGACCAGAGGCGCGTGGCGCTCGATCAACTGGTGCTGGGCGTCCTGCGTCTGAGCCTTGCTGTACATACGGAGTCCAGAAGCTGCTGTCATATGGCCGTATCCGCGGTCGGTTGCTGCACCAGGCGTTCAACGAAAAACTCCAGATGGCCGCGCGGATTGGCCGGTAGCGGCCAGGCATCGACTTTCTGGGCAATCGCTTTGAACGCCAGGGAACACTTCGAACGCGGGAAAGCTTCGTAGACCGCACGCTGTTTCTGCACGGCCTTGCGTACCGATTCATCGTAAGGCACCGCGCCGACATACTGCAGCGCGACGTCGAGGAAGCGGTCGGTAACCTTGGTCAGCTTAGCAAACAGGTTGCGGCCTTCCTGTGGGCTGTGCGCCATATTTGCCAGCACGCGGAACCGGCTCATGCCGTGATCGCGATTGAGCAGCTTGATCAGGGCGTAGGCGTCAGTGATCGAGGTTGGCTCGTCACACACCACCACCAGCACTTCCTGGGCGGCGCGCACGAAGCTGACCACCGAGTCGCCAATCCCGGCGGCAGTATCGACAATCAACACATCGAGGTTTTCGCTGATATCGCTGAAGGCTTGAATCAGCCCGGCATGCTGCATGGGCGAGAGCTGCACCATGCTTTGCGTACCGGAGGCTGCGGGCACGATACGAATGCCGCCGGGGCCTTGCAGCACCACGTCACGCAGCTCGCACTCGCCACTGATGACATCGGCCAGCGTACGCTTGGCCGTGAGGCCAAGCAGCACGTCGATATTGGCCAGCCCCAAGTCGGCGTCCATCACCATCACCCGCCGACCGAGGTCAGCCAGGGCCATCGCCAGATTCACCGACACATTGGTCTTGCCGACGCCACCCTTGCCGCCGGTCACCGCAATCACCTGTACGGGATGCATACCCATGTTATCTACACACCTTGTCTGACTTCGACTGGAACCATGTGGCTGCCTGTACTCCGCCAAGCCACTGCCGGGTACCACGCGTTGCCGCATATCGCTTAATCATTGCCGCAATGGCCGTTAACCGGCGCGCCGCGCCGGGTGCTGATAAAGCCCGGCGAACATCTCGGCCATTGTATCTTCACTAGGGTCCTCGGCGCTTTGCAGCCCCACTGCACGGCTCACCAGCTGATGGCTGCGCGGCACCTGCAAATCATCGGGAATCCGTGGACCATCGGTGAGATAGGCTACCGGTAGACGCTGGCCAATAGCCAGACCTAAAACCTCGCCTAGACTGGTGGCCTCATCCAGCTTGGTCAGGATGCAGCCGGAAAGACCGCAGCGCTTGTAGCTGTGGTAGGCGGCCTTGAGCACCTGGCTCTGGCTGGTAGCCGCCAGGACCAGGTAATTTTTGGCCTTGACGCCGCGACTGGCCAGGGTTTCCAGCTGCATGCGCAGGGCCGGATCACTGGCCGGCAAGCCGGCGCTATCGATCAAGACCACACGCTTGCGTGCCAGCGGAGCCAGCGCCTGGGTCAGCGACTGACCGGGATCGACCAGGGTCACCGGCACATTGAGGATCCGCCCCAGGGTCTTCAGTTGTTCCTGGGCGCCAATCCGATAGCTGTCCAGGCTGACCAGGGCGACATGCTGGGCGCCGTACTTGAGTACATAACGCGCGGCCAGCTTGGCCAGGGTCGTGGTTTTACCCATGCCGGCCGGACCGACCAGGGCAATCACCCCACCCTCTTCCAGCGGCTCCTGTTGCGGTATTTGAATCGCATGGGCCAGGTGAGCGAGCAGCATGCCCCAGGCCTGGCGCGGCTCGGCGACATTCGCCACACGCTCGAGCAACACCCGCGACAACTCGGCGGGCAAGCCCATGCGCTGCAGGCGCCGCCAGAGATTGGCCTGCTGCGGGCGACGCGTCTGCATCTGCCCCCAGGCCATGGAACCAAGCTGCACTTCGAGTAACTCACGCAAACCGTGCAACTCGGAGCGCATGGCCTCGAGCGCACCCTGGTCGCCGCTGGTCATTGGCGCTGGCGTAGACATATGCAGGGCGGTGTCCAGGTCGCCCTGCGGCGCCACCGACTCTTCAGCGAGCAGCTGGCGGTCCTTGCTGGCGTCAGCCTGGGTACGCGTGACCAGCTCGGCCTGCGCCGAGGCGATACGGGCTTGAGTCTGGCGCAACTCGGCTTCCAGCGCCGCGTTCGGTTGCCGGGCAGGGGCGGCGGGGATCTGGTAGTCCAGTGCAGCGGTCAGTTCGACACCGCCGGCCACTCGACGATTACCAATGATCGAGGCGTCCGCGCCCAACTCATCGCGAACCAGCTTCATGGCTTGGCGCATATCGGCAGCGAAAAAGCGTTTGACCTGCATAGCCTGTTACCTCGGTTAATTCTGCCCCACCGTTGCGACGATGGTGACCTGCTTGTTGTCCGGGATTTCCTGGTAAGCCAGTACATGCACACTCGGCACTGCCAACCGTGCAAACCGCGAGAGCATCGCCCGAACCGGTCCGGCTACCAGCAGGATCACTGGCTTGCCGAGCATTTCCTGGCGCTGCGCTGCTTCCACCAGGGAACGCTGCAGCTTCTCGGCCATGCCCGGCTCCAGGAGGATGCCCTCCTCGGAGCCTTGACCGGCCTTCTGTAGACTGTTTAGCAATATCTGTTCCAACCTTGGCTCAAGGGTTATCACAGGCAGCTCCAGCTCTAGTCCCACGATGCTTTGCACGATGGCGCGCGCCAAGGCGACCCGCACTGCCGCGACCATCGCGGCGGGATCTTGACTCTTCGGCGCCACGTTGGCGATGGCTTCGGCGATGGTGCGGATGTCGCGCACTGGCACCTGCTCCTGCAGCAGCGCCTGCAACACCTTGAGCAGGGTCGACAGCGACACCAGCCCCGGCACCAGCTCCTCGGCCAGCTTCGGCGAGCTTTTCGCCAGCAACTGCATGAGCTGCTGCACTTCCTCGTGACCAAGCAGCTCATGGGCGTGCTTGTGCAAGACCTGGTTGAGGTGGGTAGCGACCACGGTGCTGGCATCGACCACGGTGTAGCCCAGCGATTGCGCCTGATCGCGCTGGCCCGGGTCGATCCATACCGCCTCCAGACCGAACGCCGGATCTTTGGCGGCAACCCCGTTGAGGGTGCCGAATACCTGACCCGGATTGATCGCCAGTTCGCGATCGGGGTAGACCTCGGCCTCGGCCACGCTGACGCCCATCAAGGTCAAGCGGTAGGCGCTGGGCTGCAGGTCGAGGTTGTCGCGAATATGCACCGAGGGCATGAGAAAGCCCATCTCCTGGGACAGCTTCTTGCGCACCCCCTTGATCCGCGCGAGCAACTGGCCACCCTGGTTGCGGTCGACCAGCGGAATCAGCCGGTAGCCAACCTCCAGGCCGACCATGTCCACCGGCATGACGTCGTCCCAACCGAGCTCCTTGACCTCCTGGGCGCGCTGGGCGGGCAGCAGCTCCTGCTGGCGCTGCACCTCATGCACTTCCTCTTCTGTGACCTTGCGCTGCTTGTTGGCGATCCAGTAGGCACCGCCAGCGGCAACCAGGCCGAGGCTGATAAAGGAAAAATGCGGCATTCCGGGCACCAGGCCCATGGCGATCATGATTGCCGCGGCCACGGCCAGGGCGCGTGGTGAGGCGAACATCTGCCGATTGACCTGGGCGCCCATGTCTTCCGAGCTGGAGACGCGGGTGACCATGATCGCCGCGGCGGTCGACAGCAGCAGCGAGGGGATCTGCGCGACCAGGCCGTCGCCGATGGTCAGCAGGGTATACACCTTGCCGGCATCGGCAAAACTCAAGCCGTGCTGAAAGATGCCGATGGCGATCCCACCGATCAGGTTGATGAACAGAATCAGCAGGCCGGCGACGGCATCGCCACGGACGAACTTGCTGGCACCGTCCATGGAGCCGTAGAAGTCGGCCTCCTGGGACACTTCGGCGCGGCGTATCTTGGCTTCCGCCTGCTCGATCAGACCGGCATTCAGGTCCGCGTCGATGGCCATCTGCTTGCCGGGCATGGCATCCAGGGTAAAACGCGCACTGACTTCGGAAATCCGCCCGGCACCCTTGGTCACCACCACGAAGTTGATGATCATGAGGATGGCAAACACCACGATACCGACCACGTAGTTGCCGCCGATCACCACCTCGCCGAAGGCCTGGATCACCTGCCCCGCCGCGCCATGACCGTCATGGCCGTTGAGCAATACCACGCGGGTGGAGGCGACGTTCAGCGCCAGACGGAGCAAGGTCGCCGCCAACAAGATGGTCGGGAAAACCGCAAAATCCAGCGGGCGCAAGGAATAGATGCCGACCAGCAGCACCACGATCGACAGGGCGATGCTGAAGGTAAACAACACGTCGAGCAGGAACGGCGGAATCGGCAGCATGACCATCCCGAGCATGACCAGCAACATCAAGGGAATGCCCAGATTGCCCTGACGCAACCCCGACAGGTTGCTGCGCACGTTACCGACCATTTGTGAGCGATCTACTGCCACATCCCTACCCCAGCCAATTCAATCTTTTGACGCTAATCGCGCCTTTGCCAAGGGATTTGCAAGAAGCCGTCCAACTTTGCCGACGCTATCCGTAGGATGGGTTAGCCGCTGAGCCGGTAGTCGGTTAAGGCCGCTGTTTGGGCGCGGCGTAACCCATCGCGGCGCCGGATCAGCTGACGCCATGCTGGGTTATGCCGCGTTCGAAGGGCTTGGCTGCCCGCCCCAGCGCATGCGCCGCTATGCCAACCAACACAGATCAGCCTATGCGACTCGACCCACCCGTCTACTCGTCGCGACGTAAATCTGTCGGGATCGGCAAATCCGGCAAGGGGGCCGGACGCTTGCCTTTGCCAGCCTGGTACTGGCGAATCTGGTAGACGTAGGCCAGCACCTGGGCCACTGCCAGGTACAGCCCGGCCGGGATTTCCTGGTCCAGCTCGGTGGAATAGAACACTGCACGCGCCAAAGCCGGTGACTCCAGCAGCATGACCTGGTGCTCCTGAGCGATCTCGCGAATCTTCAAGGCGGTAAAATCGCCGCCCTTGGCCAACAAAACCGGCGCACTGCCTTTGGCCGGATCGTATTTCAAGGCCACGGCGAAGTGGGTCGGGTTGGTGATCACCACATCGGCCTGCGGCACTGCCTGCATCATGCGCCGCTCGGTCATCTCGCGCTGCAACTGGCGGATCCGCTGTTTGACCTCGGGCTTGCCCTCACTGTCCTTGTATTCGTCGCGGACTTCCTGCTTGGTCATCATCATCTTCTGCTTGTTGTCCCAGAGCTGAAACGGCACATCCACCGCCGCAATCAACACCAGGCCGCAGGCCATCCACAACGCGCTCCAGCCAACCACCTGAGCCGCATGCAGAATGGCCGACTCCAGCGGTTCATGAGCCATCGCCAGCAGGTCGTCGACGTTGGCCGCCAGCACGGCCAGGGCCACGGTAAGCACTAGGGTGAACTTGGCCAGTGCCTTGAGCAGCTCGACCAGCGCCTTGGCCGAGAACATCCGCTTGAGCCCCGCCAGCGGATCCATCCGGCTGATCTTGGGCGCCATGGCCTTGGCCGAGAACAGCCAGCCGCCCAAGGCGATCGGGCCGACGATCGAGGCAATCAGCAAGGCCAGAAACAAGGGCAGCATTGCGTCCACGGCAACTTTGCCCGAGGCCAGCAGCCCGATCGCCATGGCGCGCTCATCCATGATCACCTCGCGCGGCAGGGAAAAATTACTGCTCATGATGGAGATCAAGGCGCTGCCCAGGCTGCCGCCAAAAGCCAGTAAGCCGCCAGTGCCGGCCAGCATGATCGCCAGGGTATTGAGCTCGCGGGAGCGCGCGATCTGACCTTTCTCACGGGATTCACGAAGGCGTTTCTCCGTGGGTTCCTCGCTTTTATCGGCACCGCTTTCCGATTCGGCCATGGCCTAACTCGCTCGCGCCATTTCGCGCAACAGCTGCAGGGCTTCGCTGGCGAAGACCTGGTACTGCGCGAGAATATCGGCCATGCCTATCCAGAGAATCACCAACCCCATGACCAGGGTCAGCGGAAAACCGATGGAGAAAATATTCAGCTGCGGCGCGGCGCGGGTCATCACGCCGAAAGCCAGGTTGACCACCAGCAGCGCGGTGATCGCCGGCAACACCAGGATCAGCGCCGCGCCTATGACCCAGCCCAGCTTATTGGCCAGTTCCCAGTAGTGTTCGACCAGAAAGCCGCCGCCAACCGGCAGGGTGACGAAACTCTCGGCCAACACCTCGAACACCACCAGATGGCCGTTCATGGCGAGAAACAGCAAGGTCACCAGCATGAGCAGGAACTGACCGATCACCGCCACCGAGATGCCGTTGGCCGGATCGACCATGGAGGCAAAACCCAGGCCCATCTGCGTCGCCACGATCTGCCCGGCGATGACGAATGCATGGAAGAACAGCTGCAGGACAAACCCCAGCATCACCCCGATCAGCACCTCCTGGGCGATCAGGATGAATGTCGGCAGGCTCAGTGCATCGACCTGCGGCATTGGCGGCAGGCTGGGCATCAACACCAGGCAAATCGCCAACGCCAGATACAGGCGCACGCGCATCGGCACCAGTTGCGTGCCAATGATCGGCATCACCATCAACAGCGCCGCGATACGAAACAGCGGCAACAAGAAAGAACTCACCCAGCCGCCGATCTGCGCATCGCTCAGTTCCAGCATGTCAGCACCCGCAAAGAGCTCGTGGCGAACTGACACGCAGTTGATTTATGCATGGGCGCTCAGCCGATCAACAGCGGAATATTCATGATCAAGTTCTGCATGTACTCGATCATCCGCTGAGCCAGCCAGGGCCCGGCAACGATCAGGGTGATCAAAATCACCAGCAGGCGCGGCAGAAAGCTCAGGGTCTGTTCGTTGATCTGAGTGGCGGCCTGGAACATGGCGACCATCAAGCCAACCAGCAGGCTGGGCACGACGATGATCGCGACGATGGTGGCGGTCAGCCACAGCGCCTCGCGAAACAGGTCGACGGCTACCTCGGGCGTCACGGCTAGGTCCCTCCGAAGCTGGCGGCAAGGGTGCCCATGATCAATGCCCAGCCATCGATCAGAACGAACAGCATGATCTTGAATGGCAGGGAAATGATCAGCGGCGAGAGCATCATCATGCCCATGGCCATGAGGATACTGGCCACCACCAGATCGATCACCAGAAACGGGATGAAGATCATGAAACCGATCTGGAACGCCGTTTTCAGCTCGGAGGTCACGAACGCCGGCACCAGGATAACCAGCGGTGCAGCTTCCGGGCTGGCGATATCGGTACGCTTGGACAGGCGCATGAACAGCTCCAGATCGCTTTCGCGGGTCTGCGCCAGCATGAAGTTCTTGATTGGCCCCTCAGCCTTGGCAATCGCCTCCTGGGCGGGCAATTGCTCGTTTAGATAAGGCTGCAGGGCATCGTTATTAATCTGCTCGAACACCGGCGCCATGATGAACAGGGTCAGAAACAGCGCCAGGCCGATGAGAATCTGGTTGGACGGCGTCTGCTGCAGGCCCAGGGCCTGACGCAGGATCGAGAAGACGATAATGATGCGAGTGAAACTGGTCATCAGCATCAGGAACGCTGGAATGAAACTCAGCGCCGTCATGATCAACAGGATCTGCAGGCTGACCGAGTACTCCTGCTGACCTTCAGCGTCGGTACTCAGGGTGATCGCCGAAATCGACAGCGGATTGTCGGCGGCAAACACCGCGGGCGCGACCAGGGTGAACAGCAGAACCAACAGCAGGCGCAACGCGCTCATCAAGACTTGTCCTTCTGGTCCTTGCCCAACAACTCCATCAGGCGCTGGGCGAACTCGGTCGAGGCCGGCTCGCCATCAGGCAAGTGCACCGGCTCTTTCAGCACATGCAAGGGCGCGATGCGTCCCGGCGTCAGACCGAGAAGCAGCTGTTCGCCGCCGACCTGCACCAGCACCAACCGATCACGAGGGCCCAGGGCCTGACTGGCGACTATCTTGATCACCTGGCCGCCGCGCGGACCTAGCTGCTGGATCCGGCGCATCAACCAGGCGAGCAGAAAAATCAGGCCGACCACCAGCAACAGGCCAAGCAGCAACTGCAGCAGCTGCCCGGTGATGCCGCTGCCGGCCATGGGCACGGCCGCTTGCGCTGCCGGCTCGGCGGCCAGGGCGGTGAACGGCAGGAGCAAGGCAACGCCGGAAAGTCTGTACATGAGCGGGCTCTGTCGGTGCATTAGCGCAGTTTCTTGATCCGTTCGCTGGGGCTGATCACGTCAGTCAGGCGGATGCCGAACTTCTCGTTGACCACCACCACTTCGCCATGGGCAATCAGGGTGCCGTTGACCAGCACGTCCAGCGGCTCGCCAGCGAGACGATCGAGCTCGATCACCGACCCCTGGTTGAGCTGCAACAGATTGCGAATGGTGATATCGGTGTTGCCGACTTCCATGGAGATCGACACCGGAATATCGAGAATCACATCGAGATTCGGCCCATCCAGGCTGACGGGCAGATTACCCTTGGGCGCGCTGCCGAATTCTTCCATGGGGGCACGGGGCGCAGCCGGTGCAGCCATCCCACCGACGGCAAGCATGGCATCGATATCATCCTGATTGGCATCGTCACCGGACTCGGACAAGGCGGCTGCCCACTCGTCGGCCAGCGCCTGCTCCTCGGGGGAGGTGTGTTCATTTTCGTCTGCCATCGTGTGTCCTCGGCTGGCTGGTAGCGGATTGGGCGAGCGCAGTGCTGGGCAATAACACCCTGTCAGCGCTGGCGGTCGATAGGTTCTAACACTTGCAGCGCCAGGTTGCCTTTGTGCGCGCCCAGCTTGACCTTGAAGGTCGGCACACCATTGGCGCACATGATTATGTTGTCGGGAATATCCACCGGAATCACATCGCCCGGCTGCATGTGCAGGATGTCACGCAGCTTCAGCTGGCGCTTCGCCACAGTGGCGCCGAGTGGCACGCTGACGTCGAGAATGTCTTCGCGCAGCGACTTGACCCAGCGCTCGTCCTGATCGTCGACGTCGGACTGGAAACCGGCATCGAGCATCTCGCGGATCGGTTCGATCATCGAATAGGGCATGGTGACGTGCAGGTCGCCGCCACCGCCGTCCAGTTCGATGTGGAAGGTCGACACCACAATGACTTCGCTGGGGCTGACGATGTTGGCCAGGGCCGGATTGACCTCCGAATTGACGTACTCGAAGTTGATGTCCATGACCGCGTGCCAGGCTTCTTTCAGGTCGACGAACGCCTGATCCAAGACCATGCGCACCACGCGCAATTCGGTCGGGGTGAACTCGCGACCCTCGATCTTGGCATGCCGGCCATCGCCGCCGAAGAAATTGTCGACCAGCTTGAACACCAGCTTGGCATCCAGGATGAACAGGCCGGTGCCGCGCAACGGCTTCATCTTCACCAGATTGAGGCTGGTCGGCACATACAGCGAATGCACGTACTCGCCGAACTTCATCACCTGCACGCCGCCTACCGCCACATCCGCCGAACGACGCAGCAGATTGAACATGCTGATGCGGGTGTAGCGGGCAAAGCGCTCGTTGATCATTTCCAGGGTCGGCATGCGCCCACGGACGATGCGGTCCTGGCTGGTCAGGTCATATTGCTTGACGCTGCCCGGCTCGACTTCGTCCTCGGCATCGACCAGCCCGTCATCGACGCCGTGCAGGAGCGCATCGATTTCATCCTGGGAAAGCAGGTCTTGCACAGCCATACGAAGCCCCCGGCTATTGCAGCACTAGATTGGTGAACAGCACTTGCTCGACGGTCAGCTTGCCCGTCTCCTTCTGGGCCAGCTCCTGCACGCTGGCCGTAGCCTGCTGGCGGAGCATTTCCTTGCCTATCGGAGTGATCAACGACTCGAATTCCTGGCTGGAAAACAACATCACCAGGCGATTGCGCAAGACCGGCATATGCACCTTGAGTGCATCCAGCGCCGCCTGATCACGCACCAGCAAGGCAATACTGACCTGCATGTAGCGTGCCCGCCCGTTATGGGTGAAATTGACCACGAACGCTGGCGTAAGCTCTTCGTATATCGCCGCTTGCTTGACGGGCACCGCAGGCTCTGCGGATGCCGTCTCGACCTCACTCTTGGCCGCACCCTTGTGCAGGAAGTACCAGGTGCCGCCCACCGACAATCCCACGGCCAGGAGCAAGGCCAGGACAATCACGATGATGAGTTTCAACTTACCGGCCGGTTTCGCCTCGGCGCTGACCGAGTCTTGCGCCGCGTCTTTCTTAGCCATGCCAATTATCCGTCACTAATCGGAGTTCAATCCGTATTCAAAGGGTGTGAGCAAGTGTTATGCCAGCTTACAAACATCTGCCGCTCGCCGGAATCCGATTGCGCGCAACACCCGGACAAATAGCGCAGCAGCTAGCATGATCGAGGTTCGACTCAACGATGGCCAGCGGGTATACCAGTCCCGCCTCTTGCTGTCACCCGAAAACGACCACGCCCGACCCCATTACGGGGCCGGGCGTGAGTGAGTTGCGCGCACTGCCGAGATGCCAGCCTGTGCCGCCGCCCCATGGAACGGAGTGCCGCGACTGATCAGGACGCGGTGTGTATCAACCATCGGTTAGGCGTAGTAATCGACCATGCCACGCCCACTGCCGGGCAGGTTGTTGTTGAGTTCCACGCCAAGGGGCGCATGCGTGTCCTCAACGCCACCCAGCTGCTCATTACCCGCCGCGCCACGGCCCTCAGCATCGCGCCCCTGCCCCTGCTCCTGCCCCTGCCAACCACGGCCGAGCGACTGATCGGAAACGTTGACATCGAGCAGGTTCATGCCTTGCTGGGTGAACATCTCGCGCAGCCGGTGCATTTGCCCTTCCAGGGCGTCACGCACCCCGGCGTGGGCGCTGGCGAAGGTCACCTGAGTCTGCTCCTGATTGACACTGATGCGCACTTCCAGGCGTCCCAACTCGGCCGGATCGAGCTGAATCTCGGCAGACTTGAGGTTCTGGCTGGAGAGCAACATCACCCGATCCACCACCGCCTCGCTCCACCCAGCCTGCTGCATCGGCACCGGCTGACCGGCCATCAGCCCGGCGCGGGGTGCTTGCGCGGTCTGCTGAGCCACGGCCTGACTCAGCGCGCTGAGCCTGGCGACGAAGTTTTCCGGGCGGGTGTCGGCGGCGCTCTCCTTGAGAGCCTGCAAACCCTCGGCGGTCAGCTCGAGTACCGGCACATCGGCCTCTGCTTCTGCTGACTCGGAGCCCATGGCCGCGAGGGCGCTGGCAAAGCTTTGCCCGGCGCTCTGCGCCGTTTGCGTAGCCACACTGCCCGGCGCGCTCTGCTCGGCCACTGCGGCCTTGGCTTTAGCACCCAACTCAAGCGCCATGCGCACGGCCGGCAGTTGATCCAGCGCATCCAGTTCAGGATCGGCGTTCGCCGCCGGCAACTGGCTCGGCCAGGCATCCGGCAGCGCGGCCGTCATCATCGGCTGCGGCTCACCGGCGAGGTCGAGGTCCAGGTCTGGCGCTTCGCCATCGGGCGACTGCTGAACGACGGAGCCCAACGCCAGCAATGGATCGAGGGCAGGCTCTTCCACACCTGCATCGCTCGGCAAAAGCTTGCCGCTATCGGCAAACTCCGGCTGCTGAGCGACAGCCGCAGCCTCCTGAACTTGCGGGTCCCGTGCATCCTGCGTCTCGGCTTTGCCTGGGCGATGGGGCTTGGCAGACGCATCGCTGCGCTCTGCTGCTTTCGCCTGACGCTCCTTGGCATACACCTGGGCAAAGCTGGAAGCCTCGTTCTTGCGGGGCTCGGCCGGCTTCTCCGGGGCTTTGCCCGCAGAGGCTTTCGGCTTTAGCTGCGGGGCCGACCGGAGGAGCGGATCGGGGGCGACGGCCATGGGCATTCTCCATTCAAATGGGGTCGTGCCATAGGGTTAGCAAGGGCCGGGCCAAGTTGGCAGCACGCTGGGGAATTGGGATCGTGAAGCGCCATTCAGGCTGGATCAACTGCCTGCTGCCCTGAGAGGCTGTGAAAAAAAACCACCTACTGCGGCCGCCCCCAGCTGCCCGCTGCTGCGCTCTATTTTTTCACAACCGCTGAGCGGTCCGCCCTTTCATGTTCGATAACGCTGGCGCTCGGACTTGAACAAGATACGCACGATGGCAAATTCACGCTCGATCTGCTCGATCAGCCCAGGGGCTTCGGCCAGTGAATCGCGCCGCCCAACTTCCTCCAGCTGCTTGCACAGGTCGGCAAGCATGGGCGCGCCCATGTTGCTGCAACTGCCCTTGAAGCTGTGCGCCGCCAGGCGCAAGCCCTGCGCGTCAGCCTCACGCATGGCCTGACGCAACAAGCGCAGGCGCTCTTCGGAATCCGCCAGATAGGTATCCAGCAACACCGGATACTCATCCTCCATGACATCCTGCAACGCGGCCAATACCGCGCTATCGAGATGAATATCTGACATCGACTCACTCCCTGATCATCAGGCGCGGGATTATGCCCCAGCCAACCAGGAAAACTCCACGCTGACTCCTTGCCCATCCACGGGCCAGGTGCAGCGCTCGCTCAATTGACGAATCAGAGCCAGGCCGCGACCACACAAGCGATCAATGCGCAGCTGTTGCTCCAGGATCGCCTGCCCATCGAAACCCGAGCCACTGTCTTCGACCCGGATGATCAAACGTCCACCGCCGGACTCGGACAGCAGCTGCAGATGGAAACGCACATAACCCTCGCGCAACTGAGCCAGGCGGGCGCTGCGCTGCTGGTAATACTCGGCAAAGCCTTCGGCATTGCATTTCAAGCTCGAGTCCAGGCCCAGCACCCCATGCTCCAGGGCATTCGAATAGAGTTCGGCGAGCACGCTATAGATGGCGCCACCCTGGGGCCGCAAGCCCTCGACCTCGATCAGCAACTGCAACAAAAACGGCAGCGGATTGAAATGGCGCAGGGTTTCGCCACGGAACTCGAAGCTCGCCGACCAATCCAGCGGGCTGTGCTGGCCACTGCCAGTGAAGGTCAATGGCCCACGACTCAGGCTACCCTCCTCGACCATGCTGACTTCAACCAGACTGACATCGTCCTGCAACTCGCCACGAAAACTCAGCAGCGCCTGCTGAATTTCCGCGAATAGCAGCGCCGGCTGCCGATTGGCGGTAAACACCCTGTGCAGGCGTTTCTCGCCAAACAGTTCGCCCTGCTGGTTGCAGGCTTCCAGTACGCCATCGGACAACAGGAAAATCCGGTCGCCCAACTCCAGGGGGAAAACCTCATAGTGGTCATTGAACGCAGCCGCATCCAGGATACCCAACGGCAGGTGCCGTGACACCAGGGGCACCCGCTCGCCACCGCTGGCGCGTAGCAGATAGCCATCCGGCAAACCGCCGTTCCACACCTCCACGACCCGACGCTGAAAGCTGATATTGAGCAAGGTGGCACAACAGAACACACCCAGCGGCAGAATGCGTTTGAGCTTGGCGTTGATCTCGCGCAGGATCTCCGTCAGGGAATAGCCCTTGGCGGTCATGCCATAGAACACCTCGGCCAGCGGCATGGCGCCAATCGCCGCCGGCAGGCCATGGCCGGTAAAGTCGCCGAGCAGCACATGCATGCCACCCGAAGGCTTGAACGCGGCGAGCAGCAGGTCGCCATTGAACAAGGCATAAGGCGATTGCAGATAGCGGATATTCGGCGCAGCCAGGCATCCGGAATGCGCCACCTTGTCGAATACCGCCTTGGCCACGCGCTGCTCGTTGAGCAGGTACTCATTGTGCTGGGCGATCAGGTCGCGCTGCTGCAGTACGGTGTCCTGCAGACGGCGCAAGCGATCCATGGCATTGATCTTGGCCTCGAGGATTACCCGGTTGTAGGGTTTGGCGAGAAAGTCATCGCCGCCCGCTTCCAGGCAGCGCACCAGCGCTTCACCTTCGGTCAGCGAGGTCAGGAAGATGATCGGCACCAGCTCCTCGCCGGCCATCTGCTTGATCCGGCGTGCCGCCTCGAAGCCATCCATGACCGGCATCAGGGCGTCCATCAATACCAGCTGTGGACGCTCCTGCTCGAACAAGGCGACCGCCTCCAGGCCATTGCTGGCGGTCAGGCTGCGATGGCCCTGACGACTGATGATGGTCGACAACAACATACGGTCGGCCGCATTGTCCTCGGCAATCAGAATCGACAGGCGCGCTGGCATGGCCGAGGAACTCGAGCTAGGTGATCTGGAACAGTTGTTCGAAGTTGGAAATGGCGAGGATCTTGCGCACATCCGGGTTGCAGTTGAGCAAGCGGATTTGCGCGTGATCGCCACCGGCGTGATCACGCAACAACAGCAACATGCCGAGCGCCGAACTGTCGAGGTAGGTCGTGCCCTTGAGATCCACCACATAGCGCTTGGGACTGAGGTTGACGCGCTCGTAGGCATCACGAAATTCCTGATGCGCGCCGAAATCGAAACGTCCTTGAATCACAATGGTCAACTCTTGCCCATCAGGCGAGGGCAGCGAGGTGATAGCCATACAGAACTCCTTACTCGAGCAGAACAGTCGATCGCCCCAGACAAAACTGCGCGATGGTTATCGCGACTGATCGAGTCTGAATGCACGATCCGTGTGATCAAGATGTAGCACTCGCAAGCGCTAGCGGCAACAGGCAATCAAGCGAAATCGTCCCGGCGTAGGCGTTGGGCCAACTCATCGAGGAGTTTTTGCTCGCGCTTGTCCGCACTCAAGCGAGCCTCATCCTGATAGCGCTGCACCAACTTGCGCAAACCTTCCAGGCGCGCATAACGCTGTTGCCAGACCACTCGCACCTTGTCCAGATTGTTGCCATGCCAGGCCATGGTCTGACGCTGCTGGCCGATGGCGGTTTCCAACTGGGAAAGAAAACGCTGATAGTTCATCAGCCATTGCCCGGAAACGCCGCGCTGACCTTCGCTGATCCACTGCTGCTGATAATCGCCGCGGTACTGCTCCAACTCGCCCAGCTTGACCTGGGCCTGGCTCAACAGCCCCTGGCAGTGCCCCACCTGCATGGCAGCCTCGCGTTCGGCGCGCTCGGCCATGACGATAACCGGCGCCAGACGCGCGGCGCGACTTGTCGACACTTAGCCCCCCGGCGCGGCATTGGGGTTGAAGGTCGCCGCCAGCAGCGCACTGCTGCGTTCCAGGCCTTCACTTTCGCCCAGGCTCTGGCGCAGGTATCGGACCATCGCCGGCTGGCGCGCGATGGCCAGGTCGGTATCGGCATCGCCTCCGGGCACGTAGGCACCGACGCTGATCAGGTCGCGGCTCTGCTGATAGCGTGCCCACAGCTGCTTGAAGCGTTGCGCACTGCGCTGGTGTTCGCTCGTCACCACTTGCGGCATGACCCGGCTGATCGAGGCTTCGATGTCGATGGCCGGGTAATGGCCCTCCTCGGCCAGACGCCGCGACAACACGATGTGACCGTCGAGCACGCCGCGTGCGGCGTCGGCAATCGGATCCTGTTGATCGTCGCCTTCACTCAATACCGTATAGAACGCGGTGATCGAGCCGCCACCCTCCTCGGCATTACCGGCACGCTCGACTAGTTTGGGCAGCTTGGCAAATACCGACGGCGGGTAGCCCTTGGTCGCCGGGGGTTCGCCAATGGCCAGGGCGATTTCACGCTGGGCCTGGGCGAAGCGGGTCAGCGAGTCCATCAGCAACAGGACATTCTTGCCCTTGTCGCGAAAGTATTCGGCGATGCGCGTGCAATACATGGCCGCGCGCAGACGCATCAGCGGCGCATCGTCCGCTGGCGAGGCGACCACCACCGAACGCTTGATGCCTTCGGTGCCGAGGATCTCGTCGATGAATTCCTTGACCTCGCGGCCACGCTCGCCGATCAGGCCGACCACGATGATGTCGGCCTCGGTAAAGCGCGTCATCATGCCCAGCAGCACGCTCTTGCCGACCCCGGTGCCGGCGAACAGGCCGATACGCTGGCCGCGCCCGACCGTGAGCAGGCCATTGATGCTGCGGATGCCGACATCCAGCGGCTGGCTGATCGGGTGGCGCTTCAGCGGGTTGATCGTCGGCCCATCCATCGGCACCCAGTCTTCGGCCTTCATCCCGCCCTTGCCATCCAGCGCCCGCCCGGTGCCATCGAGCACCCGGCCGAGCATCGACTTGCCCATTGGCAAACGTCCGCTGTCCGGTATCGGCACTACGCGTGCCCCAGGCGCAATGCCGGCCAGGCTGCCAACCGGCATCAGAAAGCTCTTGTCGTTGGCAAACCCCATCACCTCGGCTTCGACTTGCACCGGGTGATAGCTGTCATCGTTGATCACCAGGCAGCGGCTGCCGAGAGCCGCGCGCAGCCCCTCGGCCTCCAGGGTCAGACCAACCATGCGTTGCAGACGCCCTTCGACCACGGGCTGGCTGGGAAGCTTGACCACCTCGCTGTAGCCGGCCAGACGCTTGGCAAAACTGATGCGCTCAAGACGCATGGGGTGGTTCCTTGGCCACGTCCAGGTCGATATGCATATCGGCCTCCAGCGGATGCGTGGCTTGTTCGCGCTGTTGTTCGAACAGCTGCTTGAGCGCTTGGCTGAGGCGGGTTTCGACGCTCGCATCGATGCGACTATGCTCGCTCTCGACTCTGCAACCACCTGGCAACAAGGCGTCGTCTTCGACTATGCGCCAGCTTTCATCGTGTCGCTCGCGCAGGGCTTTGACCACCTCGAAGTCTTGCGGGTTGAGATGAATACGCACATTGCCGGCCCCCATTGGCAACAACTTGAGGGCTTCACGCAAGACCTGGCGAATCTGGCTGGAATCGATATTCAGCTCGCGCTGGATCACCTCACGGGCGATATGGCTGACCAGGTTGACCAGCGCCACTTCGAGCTGCTGATCCTGCTCGGCGATGGGCTCGAACAGCTGCTGCATCAACTGCTCCACGGCGAGCATTTTGCTGGCCAGCGCGGTATCGGCCTCCTGCTTGGCCTTCAGCTGACCGCTGTGGTAGCCGTCCTTCTCGCCGGCGCTGAAACCTTCGTTGTAGGCGTCCTGGCGTATCGCCTCCAGTTCATCCAGCGTCAAGGGCTTGACGTCCTCCAGAGCCACATCCTCGGACTCGGCCGCAGCCACTTGGTCGGCCTCGGTCGCGGCCGCCTCGCTCGCAGGATCAACGGCGGCTTCCTCGACATGCGGATCGAAGCTGGGCAAAGCCCAGCGATCGATAGCGCTGATGTCCTGGGCGCGAATCAACTCGCTGGGCGCTTCCTTGGGGGCCATGCCGATCTTCTCCGGTTAAACCATCTCTTCGCCACCCTTGCCACCGAGGACGATTTCCCCGGCTTCGGCCATGCGCCGGGCAATGGTGAGAATTTCCTTCTGCGCCGTTTCCACGTCGCTGACCCGCACCGGGCCCTTGGCTTCCAGGTCGTCGCGCAGCAACTCGGCCGCGCGCTTGGACATGTTCTTGAACACCTTCTCCTTGATCGCCTCGTCCGCGCCCTTGAGCGCCAGCACCAGCACATCGGAGGAGACCTCGCGCAGCAGCGCCTGGATCCCGCGGTCGTCGACCTCGGCGAGGTTGTCGAAGACAAACATCAGGTCTTCGATCTGCGACGACAGATCTTCGTCGACTTCGCGGATCGAGTCCATCAACTGACCTTCGGTCGAGCTGTCGAGGAAGTTCATGATGTCGGCCGCCCGCTTGATCCCACCCAGGGCGGCGCGGGTGCTGTTGGTGCTGCCGGAGAATTGCTTCTCGAGAATCTGGTTGAGTTCCTTGAGTGCCGCTGGTTGCACGGTATTCAGCGAGGACACGCGTAGAACGATATCCAGCCGCACCTTGTGGTCGAAATGGCCAAGTACTTCACCGGCCTGGTCGGGATCGAGGTACGCCACCACAATCGCCTGAATCTGCGGATGCTCGTAGCGGATCACATCGGCCACCGCACGCGGCTCCATCCATTTCAGGCTGTCCAGGCCGCTGGTGCTGCCGCCGAGCAGGATGCGGTCGATCAGGTTGCCGGCTTTGTCTTCGCCCAGCGCCTGGGTCAGCATCTTGCGGATATAGCCGTCCGCACCTACGCCCAGGCTGGTCTGGTCGCCGACAATGTCGACGAATTCACCCATCACCTGCTCGACCTTCTCACGGTGCACGTTGCGCATGCCGGCCATGGCCACGCCTACCCGTTGCACTTCCTTGGGCCCGAGGTGGCGCAGTACCTGCGCGGCATCGGTTTCACCGAGCGAAAGCAAGAGGATCGCGGCCTTCTCGACCTTGCTCAACTTGGCGGCTGTACGATTCTCATTCATCGGCGTTGATCCACTCTTTCACCACTTGGGCGACCCGACCCGGATCTTCCGCCACCAGGCTCTTGATTGCATTGAGCTGGGCATCATACCCCTCGCTCGGGCTAGGCAGGAGGATGCTTTGCGGGCCGCCGAGGCTGACTCTGTCGGCCGCCAGCTCGCCATCAAGACCACCCATCTCACCCAGCTCGACATCGCCATTGCGGCCACCCGCCATCAGCTCCCGGCCCTTGCCGTTGCCGGTGATGTTGTTCAGCACCGGGCGCAAGACGCCGAAGACCAGGACCAGAATGAACAGCACGCCGAGCACCTGCTTGACGATGTCCCAGAACCAGGGCTGGGTGTAGAACGGAATATCGATGATTTCTTCGCCCTGGACGGCAGAGAACTGGGTATTGATCACGCTCACGCTGTCGCCGCGACTGGCGTCGAAGCCGACCGAATCCTGTACCAGCCGGGTAAAGCGTGCCAATTCGTCGACGCTCCAGGGCATGCGGCTGGTTTCGCCAGTGGCGGCATCGACCTTGAACTGATCATCGACCACCACCGCCACCGACAAACGCCGCAAGCGCCCCTGCTGCTGCTTGGTGTGGCTGATCGAGCGATCCAGTTCGAAATTGCGCGTCGACTGTTCGCGCTTGTCCGCCGGGAAAGGCGCCAGCATCGGCTGACCGGTCACAGGATCCATGACCTGCTGCCCATTGACGTCCACCAGCGGCTGACCCGCGGCAACCGCCCCGGCCACGGCAGCCGCGCCACCGGCCTGCTGAGGGGCGGCTGCCGCGCCCGGCGGCTGATTGCTCAGCGCGCCTGGAATGCCTTGCGGCGACAGACTACCCGTACTGCGCTGCTCATTGACCTGCTGCTCACTGCGCAACGCCGGCTGATCCGGGTTGAACATTTCCGAGGTGGACTCGACCGCACTGAAATCTACATCGGCCGACACTTCGGCCTTGTAGCGCCCGGCGCCCAGCACCGGCTGCAGAATATTGTGCACGCGCTGGGTGAGCATGCTCTCCATGCGCCGACTGTAGTCGAACTGCTTGCCGGCCATGCTCAGCTCGGACATTTCCTGCTGGTCGGACAACAGGTGGCCCCGCTGATCGACCACGGTGACTTGCGCCTTGTCCATCTCCGGCACACTACTGGCAACCAGGTTGATGATGGCCATTACCTGGCTCGGTTCCAGATTGCGCCCGGAATACAACTCGACCAATACGGAGGCACTGGGCTTGCGCTCGTCACGCACGAACACCGAGCTTTTCGGAATTGCCAGGTGCACCCGCGCGCCCTTGACGTTGGTGAGACTGGACACGGTGCGCGCCAGCTCGCCTTCTAGGCCGCGCCGGTAGCGGGTGGCTTCCATGAACTGGCTGGTGCCGAGCCCCTGTTCCTTGTCGAGAATCTCGAAACCTATGTTGTTATCGCTCGGCGCCACGCCGGCAGCGGCCAGACGCATGCGCGCCCGCGCCAGATCATCGGCCTTGACCAACAGCGCGCCTGAATTTGGCTCGACGGTATAGCTGATGTCGGCGGCGCCCAGGGTTTGCATGACCTGGGAGGCGTCCATCCCGTCCAGGCTGCCATACAGCGGGCGGTAATCCGGCTGTTGCGACCAGAGCACCACGGCAAAGCCAATCGCGACGCTGGCAGCCAAACCGACCAGCAGGCCGAGTTGGCGCAGCATCGACATATCCGAGAGATTTTCCAGAAACGCCAGGCCGAACAGCGGCTTGTTCGAATCATTGCCAGCGGTGGTGGCAGGAACGTTGGTGGCGAGTGCGTCGGCCATGATCTAGAACCTACCCTTAAACCGGCATCTGCATGATGTCTTGATACGCCTGAACCAGTTTGTTGCGAACCTGGGTCATGGCCTGGAAAGACACGCTGGCTTTCTGCGAGGCAATCATCACATCGCTCAAGTCCACACCACTCTTGCCCATCTCAAAGGCCGTGGCCAGTTGATTGGAGGCCTGTTGGGTATCGTTGACCTTGTTCACCGCCTGACCCAGCATATCCGAGAAACTCGGAGCGCCGGCTTCCGCTGCGCTGGCGACAGGCTTCTGCCGCGCCATCGCCTCGGTCTGCATGGAACGCATTTCCAGCATCAAGCGATTGAATTCAATACCCTGGCTCATGACCTTCCTCCACTGGCCGCGGTTTTTTGACACTACGCGGCTCTTACCAGAGGTAGTAGCAACAAGGGTGCCAGGTAAGGTGGGCAAAGAGAATGGCTATGGCGCGGCGTGAAATCTGGCGGGCTTTCGCTGCGCTGCGAACGGATCGCCGCCCGGACCGCCCTGCGACCTCAAGCCATCCGTAACTTGCAGGGCGTCACTCGCCGCAGGCAGTGCGCCATAGGTTCAGCGGCGAGACAAAAGCTGGCAGGCAAGCTGCGCCCCGAGGCAGCCCGGTGGTTTCCGTGGGTATCGGGGAGTTTTGAATACCCGGCGATACCTGGGTGTCACTCGCCGCAACTCGAAGATACCGCCACGTAAGCCAATACGGCGCAAACGGGGATACCTAAACTCATCCCCGCCACGGACGGTCAACGTCAGCTGCCAGCACTAGCTGGCAAACAGATAGGCCTCTACATCCATGCCGGCATCGCGCATCTGCGCCAGCTTGTAGCGCAGGGTGCGCGGGCTGATCCCCAGGCGCTCGGCGGCTTCTTTGCGCCGCCCGCGCTCAGAGCGCAGGATATCGATGATCATCTGGAACTCATGGCGGCGCAGGTCTTCGCCCAAGGCGCCAACCTCGGCCGGCACAAGTTCCGGGGTCACCGGGTCGCTCGCCGGCACCACCGCCAGCAACGGCGCGGGCGCAGACGCAAGACTACTCACAGCAGCTGTCAGGCACAGGTCCTGCGGCTGAATCAAGCCACCCTGCTGCAGGATCAGCGCGCGCTGAATGGCATTATCCAGTTCACGCACGTTACCCGGCCAGGCATGACTCACCAGGCTCGCCTGCGCCTGTGGCGAAAGACGAATAGGCGCGTGATTCATTTTTTTGACGTATTTGGCCAGCAGCCGCTCGGCCAACGGCAGGATGTCGGCCGGCCGCTGACGCAACGGCTGCCAGGCCAGCGGGAAGACCGATAGGCGATAGTAGAGGTCTTCACGGAAGCGCCCCGCCGCCACTTCGCCGGCCAGGTCGCGGTTACTGGTGGCCAGCACGCGTATGTCCAGGCTGATCGGCTTGCGCCCTCCCACCCGCTCCACTTCACGCTCCTGCAGCACTCGCAACAACTTGGCCTGCAAGCCTTGCGGCATTTCGGAAATCTCATCGAGCAGGATGGTGCCGCCTTCGGCCAGCTCGAACTTGCCCGGTGCACTGGCAATGGCGCCGGTGAAAGAGCCCTTCTCATGGCCGAACAGCGTGGCTTCGAGCATGTTGTCGGGAATCGCCGCACAGTTGATCGCAATGAAGGGCTTCGCCGCCCGCGGCGACTGCTGGTGAATGAAACGCGCCAGCACCTCCTTGCCGGTGCCGGACTCGCCGGTGATCAACACCGTCGAGTCGCTCTGCGCCACCCGCGTAGCCAGCTCGAGCAATTGCACGCTGGCCGGCTCCAGCGCCACCGGGCCGTCCTGCTCGGCCGCCGGCACGCGCCCGAGGGCATGGCGATCGACCAGCGTCAGCAAGGCCTTCGGTTCAAACGGCTTGACCAGATAATCCGCCGCACCCCGACGCATCGCATCCACCGCGCGCTCGACCGCGGCGAAAGCCGTCATCAGCAACACCGGCAGTTGCGGCTGGCGCTGGCGAATCAGGGCCAAGAGCTGGTGACCGTCCATGCCCGGCATGTTCACATCGCTGATCACCAGACCGAAGGGTTCTTGCGCCAGGGCCAGCAACGCCGCCTCGGCACAATCCACCGCCCGGTAGTCGTGACCACCCAGCGCCAGGGTATCGGCCAGGGCTTCGCGCAGGGAGCGGTCATCTTCGACCAGCAGAACTTTGGCAGCCATGGGGTTACTCCTGAATCAAGGGGTGTGCCGCGGGAATCAACGGCAAAATCAATAGGGCGCAAGTGCCGCGGGCGATGCGCGAGCGCATCTGCAATTCGCCCTGATGAGCGCGCGCCACTGCCTTGACCACGGCCAGGCCGAGGCCGGTACCGGTGGTCTTGGTGGTAAAGAAGGGCTCGCCCAGACGAGCCAGGGTGACGCGGTCAATGCCCGGACCGCTGTCGCTGATGCACAGGCGCAAGCTGTTGCCACGCTGATACAGATGAATCTTCAAGCGCGCCTCGCGCCCGGCGGCCTGGATCGAATTCTCGATCAGGTTGAGCACGCTACCGACCAGGGTGTCGCGGTTACACAGCAATTCGCCGTCTCGACTGTCGCATTGCCAACGCACCGTCATGCCGCGCACATGGGGCTCCGCCGCCGCCTGCAGGGCCTCGAATACGGCCTTGGGCGTCAGACGATCCGGCAGTGGCAAGTCGCCACGAGCGAAGATCAGCATGTCGCGCACCTGGTGCTCCAGCTCATGCAGGCGCTCTTTCAAGCGTCCGGCGAAGCGCTGCTGCTGCTCGACCGGCAACACTTGCTCGGTCAAATGACTGGCATAGAGCAACGCCGCCGACAGCGGCGTACGGATCTGATGAGCCAGGGAGGCGACCATCCGCCCTAGCGCGGACAGGCGCTCATGCCGCGCCAGCTGATCCTGCAGGCGCCGGGTTTCCGTCAGGTCGGTGAGCAGCACCAACTGCCCCGGCTCGCCCTGCAATGAGCGAGTGGCAATCGACAGGCGCCGACCATCTTTGAGGGAGATTTCGTGACCATCGTCCTCACGCGGGGCGAAGTTGCGCGCAATAATCTGCCGCCAGAGCATCCCGAGCAGCGGCAGACCGAGCAGATTGCACGCCACCGGATTGGCTTCACGCACCACGCCCTGCCCGTCGATGACGATAACCCCGCCGGGCAGCAGATCCAGCAGGCTTTGCAGGCGCTGGGCCAGGCGCTCCTTCTCAGCCAGCTCCTGCATGCGCTGGGCGCTGATCAAGGCAAGCTGCCCCTTCAACTCGGCGACCCGATCCTCCAGCATGCTGTAGGACTCACTGAACTGAGTCGACATCTGGCTGAAGCGGGCGAAGGCCTGCTCCAGGCTCGCGCGATCGGTCAGCTCCTGAGGAGCCGCAGGTTCGAGTTCGGCATTCGGGGAAGGTTGGGCGTTGGGCTTCATTGTTCTCTCTCGCCTGGCGAGCCGTCATAAGACAGTCAGTTAGGAGAGAGTTAGCAATACCCGTGCCTAAATAATATATTCTTATTTTTCAATGACTTGAAAAACAGAATAGCCAATTACGTCAAGGCACCGACTGAATGGGGCACGGCAGCGCCAAGACCCTGACTCGGCGCCAACGCGACAGCGGACTGGCGAACGTCATTGCTCAGGCAACACTCGGATGGGTTGGAACGGGGGATTTGACTGTCCCCTGGCCGGATCAGCCCAAGCGCAATCCGGGATGGCGGCGCGCGGGTCTGGAGCAACCCGCACGCCGTCAGCTGCCACACATCGCAGGCAGGGCACCGTGATTGATCGGCGCGGCACACATCCTGGCGGGTTGTCGCTACGCTCCGACGCCGCCCTACGGACATACCACAGAATTTGGAACAATCCGCGATCCGTAGGGTGAACTCGCCGCAGGCAGTGCACCGTGGTTAATCGACGTGGCACAAAGCTGGTGGGCTGTCGCTGCGCTCCGAAGCCGCCCTACGGACAAACCGCAGAATTTGGGACAATCCGCAATCCGTAGGGTGCCACTCGCCGCAGGCAGTGCACCGTGGTTAATCGACGCGGCGCAAAGTTGGCGGGCTGTCGCTGCGCTCCGAGGCCGCCCTACGGACAAACCGCAGAATTTGGAACAATACGTAATCCGTAGGGTGCCACTCGCCGCAGGCAGTGCACCGTGGTTAATCGATGCGGCGCAAAGTTGGCGAGCTGTCGCTGCGCTCCGAACGGATCGCCGCCCGAGCCGCCCCGCCTTCGAACGGAACGCCGCCCGGTATCAATCTTCCTGAACCTCGTCCTCGCGCCGGCTCATGCCGTACTTGCGCATCTTCTCGACCAGGGTGGTGCGACGAATGCGCAGGCGTTCTGCCGCCCGGGCCACCACACCGCTGGCGTCATCGAGCGCCTGCTGGATCAGGCCCTGCTCGAGGTTGCCAAGATAGTCTTTCAGATCGAGGCCTTCGGCCGGCAGCATGGCTGGCGTATTGACGCCCGGCAGCCCGGCGATGATGGCTGCGCGCTCCTCCAGGTCTTCGCGCAGGCTGGCGGTCAAATCCTCATCTTCGTCGTCGACATGGCGGAATTTCTTCGGCAGCTCAGCCACCCCAATCACCCCATAGGGATGCATGATCGCCATGCGCTCGACCAGATTGGCCAGCTCCCGCACATTGCCCGCCCAGTCATGCCGGCACAGCGACATGATCGCCGCCGAGTTGAAACGAATCGAGCCGCGCTTCTCGTGCTCCATGCGCGAGATCAGCTCGTTCATCAGCAGCGGAATATCTTCGATGCGCTCGCGCAACGGCGCCATTTCGATGGGGAATACATTGAGCCGGTAGTAGAGATCCTCGCGAAAGCTGCCCGCTTCGATCATCTCTTCCAGATTCTTGTGGGTGGCCGCGATGATGCGCACATCGGCACTTTGCGTCTTGTTGCTGCCAACCCGCTCATAGGTGCGCTCCTGCAGCACACGCAGCAGCTTGACCTGCATCGACAGCGGCATGTCGCCAATTTCATCGAGGAACAGGGTGCCGCCGTTGGCCAACTCGAAACGCCCTGCGCGGCTGGTGATGGCGCCGGTAAAGGCACCCTTCTCATGGCCGAACAGTTCGCTTTCCAGCAATTCAGCGGGAATCGCACCACAGTTGATCGGCACGAAAGGTGCCTCTCGACGTCTGGAGTGATAGTGCAGATTGCGCGCCACCACCTCTTTACCTGTGCCCGACTCACCGAGGATCAGCACACTGGCCTCGGTATCGGCCACCTGCTGCATCATCTGCCGCACCTGCTGAATGGCGCGACTGGTGCCGACCAGGCTGCGAAACAGGTTCGGCTCACGCTGACGACCGCGCTCACGCGCCTGGTCGTACATCTCGCGGTAAACCTGGGCGCGGTGCAAGGAGTCGAGCAATTTGTTGTAGCTAAGCGGCATCTCCAGGGTTGCCAGCACACGGCGGCGAAACTCTTCCGGCCATTCCGCAGCAGCTTGCTCCTCGATCAGCAGGATCGGCAGGAACTCATCCCAGTCAGCAGACTGCTTGAGTATTTCAAGCATCCCACCCTTGGCCTGCACATCACCGAGCAAGACGCTGAGCACCTCCCGACTGGAGGCCAATTCAGCGACTGCGTCCTGCCAGTCATGGCTGCCACACGCGAGATGATCTTCACCCAGGAAATTCAGGATCACCGTCAAATCACGACGTCGCTCGTGGTCATCGTCAATCAGCAGAATTTTCGTTTCACGCCACATATTTTTGATCTGATCCTGGGAGCGAACGGAAGCGCATTTTATCGAACACGACAAATACGCTGGCAATTGGCCGCTAGTAAAGTCAATTTATCGAGCGCAGTCAATTTTATGGCGTGCCTTTTTTGAATTTCACGACCAATAGCCTAAGCGATTGTTTGCAAGAAGGGATAAACAGGACCAGTAGGGCGATGGTCTCGTAGGGCGGCTTCGGAGCGAAGCGACAACCCGCCAGCTTTTGTGCCGCGCCAACTATCCATGGTGCACTGCCTGCGGCGAGTGGCACCCTACGGATGGTGGATTGCTGCAGACTGGCTAACCGTCTGACCCATCAACCGAATAGCTGGTAGACCTTGGCCCCTTGCTGGGCCTGGTTCAGTTGCATCAACTCGCTGCCAAGCTCATCACGCTGTTGCTTGCAGCGTTCAAGCATCACGGCATACAGCTCTAACAGCTGCTCGAAGGTTGCTCGTAATGACTGCTGATCGGTGTCGCTCGCCTGCATTGCATGAGTGACATGCTCACGACACAGACCGTCGAGCTCGGCAATGCGCGACCATTGCTCGCCGGCAACCGCTTCAACCATTGCAAGACGGGTAATTTCCAACTGCTGTAATGCACTGGCCATGAATACTCCCCTTACGCTGCGATGCCATCCCAGCCCGACTTTACTTCACGCAGAAGGCCAGACACCTCATCGAGAAGGGCCATATCGTTTGCACGATTTGCCTCAAGCAGACGATTGATCATGTAGTCGTACAAACTGTCGAGGTTTTGTGCAAGCTCGCCACCCACTTGATGATCGAGCGGCTCGCGCAAGCCACCAATGATCGAGATGGCCTTGCCGATCAACTCGCCTTTTTCAGCTTGCAGATTGCGCCCGATAGCGCCACGCGCTTGAGCGATACGCTCCAGGCAACCCTCCATCAACATCTGAATCAAGCGATGGGGGCTAGCCTCGAATACTTCACTTTGTACGCTGACGCGCTGGTATTGCTTCATGGCTAACATCGCATTCATGGAAAGTTCTCCTCGTTAATCGCTACTAATAGATGTATCGGCAACGAGGCGCAGAGCTTTATGGAAAAAGGGCTTAAGCGTTGAAAAAACTCGTTTCTATTTTTTAGTGCTACTGACCACGCCCGGCATGCTGTCGAACAGAGAGGTAAGATTGTCACTGGTGCTTTTCAGCTGACCGACAAGGGCATCCATGGCGTTGAATTGCTTGTACAGGCGCTCACTGAGCGCGGCCATGCGCGCTGTCAGGTCGCCCTTCTGCTTATCGACCTTATTCAGGGTGGCTTGCAGAGAGTCCGTACGCTGCTCCAGGATGCCATTACCTTCGGTATAGGCGGTCAGCTTGCCGGTCAAGCGCGCAGCCAGGCCGTTATCGCCAGTGAAGTACGCAGCGATCGCGTCGAAGTCATTGGTGATGGCTTTATCCAGCCCGTCCGAGTCGACTTTGAGTGTACCGTCCTTCTGCGTGGTCACCCCGAGATCGGCCAGCACCCTCACCGCCCCGTCGCCCTGCACAGCAACCATCTCGTTGCGCACCATGTTCACCAATGAACGAACCGAGCTGTCACCCAGCAGAGCCCCGGTTACGGGAGCACTGGTATCGTTGACCACGGTGACCTTGGTCGCCGAATTGATGAAATTGATCATGGTGTTGTAGGCATCGGCAAACTTCTGCACATTGGTTTTTACGCCGGCCTGATCCCGGGCAATCGTCAGGGTGCTGGAGCCCAGGGTCTTGAGATCGATACTGACGCCGTCGATGACCTGGCTGATGCTGTTGGAGTCACGGGTAACACTCAAGCCATCGACCGTAAGCTTAGCGCTTTGCGCAGTGCCGATGCCCTTGCCGGCTTCATTGTATGCCTGAAGGTCAGACTGATAAGCCGCATCGTTGACGCCACCTGGATACATAGCCGCGTCTGTCGAGTCAGGCGCCACGGCGTTGCCGGAAAAGGTCAACTTGCTCAACGACGTGGTGCCAGGCTCGGCGCCATCGTTGGCGACAGCAACTGTGATGTCATTGCCGTCGCCCTGCTTGTCGCTGGTTAGCACCAGACGTGAGCCCTGGTCATCCGTCACTATGCTGGCACTCACACCCGCGGTAGCTGTGTTGATGGCATCGCGAATACCCGCGAGGGTGTTGTTGCTGGAGTCGACCACGACATCCAGCATGCTTTCGCTACCGACCCTGATCGACAGGGTGCCACTGGACAAGGTTGTACCCTCAGCGGCCGGCACCGCGGCCAACGCGACCTTGCTGCTGGCAGCCAGTTGGGTGACTTCGATTTGGAAGGTACCCGCTGCGGCGCTCTGGCTGGCGCTAGCAGTCAACACCTTGGCGTCGGAAGAGCCCGCTGTGCGCGCCAGAAAGGATGAGGGGCTGTTGAGCGCGGCCAGAGCCGTCTGAAAACTGCTGATAGCACCTTTCAACTGGCCCAGATTCGTCAGTTGCGTGGTGGTTCTGCTTTCCAGCTTGCTTAGCTGGCTCTGCTTGGGAGCCTGCTCGGCGCCAACCATGGCTTTGACAATAGCGTCGATGTCCATGCCGGAACCGATACCTGTAATGCCTGCCATGTTGCACCTCCGTCAAAAAAAGTGTCTGTAGCGGATGATTTATCCGAATACAGACAAAACAACCAATAAACATGCCATCACGCCCGCGTCTCGAACATCAGGCTGCGCAGAGACTCAAGCTGCTCGGACAGACGCAATGCCTCCTCGGAAGGCAACTGCCTTATCACCTCGCCCGAATCGCGATCCGTCACCTTGACCACCACTTCCCCGCTCGACTCATCGATACTGAAGTCGAGATTGCGCTGCACACCCTGCACAAACGAGGAAATGCTCGCGACAGCAGAGTCGAGACTCTCCCGGGCAAGCGGTTCACTGTCGGCCTGTTTAGCCATGACGGCCTCAGGCTTGTCACTGGCGTCGCGGCTATCCCCACGCGCTGCCTCGCGCAGCCCCAGAGCCGGCAACGATAAGGATGAAAGCTTGGCAATATCCATTTCTAGACCTCCCATGGAGGAAAGGGAGGAAGAGCAAGCCCTTCCTCCCACCTATTACTGCACCAGTACCCTTACTGCAGCAGGGAGAGTACAGCCTGCGGCAACTGCTTGGCCTGAGCCAGGATGGCTGTGCCAGCCTGCTGAAGCACTTGGTTCTTCGCCAGGTTAGCGGTTTCTGCAGCGTAGTCGGTGTCCTTGATCCGGCTGCGGGCAGCCGAGGCATTTTCCGAGATATTCTGCAAATTGTTGATGGTGTTGTCGAAACGGTTCTGCACCGCACCGAGGTCGGCGCGCTGAGCGTCGATGCCAGACAACGCATTGTCCAGTACCGCCAGAGCACGCTGCGCACCGTCCGCTGTGGAGATATCAATATCCGCGACAGTGGACTGTTTTGCGGTCGCCTCGCCAAACAACGCAGCTGCCCCTGCACCACCTACGGTGTAAGCAGTCGCCGAACTCAGCTGCACGTAACCGATGACACTTTCACCACCAGCATCGACGGCAGCAGGCGCCGCAAAGGCCCCATCAGCGCCCTGAATACCCACATTGATTACGCCAGTGCCGCCGCCACTTTCTGTGATTGCACCAAAAGTCACGTTCTCCCCGGTTGCCGAGGTGACGGTCAAAGCACCTGTCTTGTCCACACTGGCACTAATCCCCAGCTTTGCAGCATTGGAACCCATCTGGTCGGCCAGGTCTTTGGTGGAGTTAACTCCGACGAAATCGACCGATTGAGTACCCACGGTAAGTGTGAACGACAAGCCTTCGCCGGCTGCCACGCCACTGACGTCAGCCTTGAAGACCGTACGCGCAGTGGCACTTAGCCCCGGAATGGCACTGTCCAGCTCTGCCGCTGCGCCTTTTGCACTAGTTGAAGTAAGGGTCAGAGCTTCCGTCTTACCCGCACCAGTAACAGTAACAGCACCGAAAGCTGCAGCCGTGCCCAATACGCCAGCACCAGTTGCAGGAGTAGTGCCGGTATTACCGATCTGATAGGCACCGATATCGGTGGCCTTGGCGCTCTTAAGGCTTACGTCGATGGTTTCGTAAGCATTGGAACCCACCTGAAAGCTGGAAGTACCAAAGGTACCATCCATCAGTTTGCGCCCACCAAAGGTGGTGGTGTCGGCGATGCGGGTCAACTCACTTTGCAGCGCCGAAACCTCTTTCTGCAGGGAGGTGCGGTCAGCGTCGCTGTTGGAACCGTTGGCGGACTGGATGGACAGGTCGCGCATACGCTGCAGCAGGTTGGTGGACTGCTGCAAGGCACCTTCAGCGGTCTGCGCCAGGGAGATTCCATCATTGGCGTTGCGCACCGCCACGTTGAGACCACTGATCTGGCTGGTCAGACGGTTGGAAATCTGCAGACCGGCGGCATCGTCCTTGGCGCTGTTGATGCGCGAACCAGTAGACAGACGCTCCAGCGAGGTGTTCAGCGCGTTGGACGTGCTGGTCAGGTTGCGCTGGGTATTGAGCGACGGGATGTTGGTATTGACTGTCAAGGCCATGATGGTGTCCTCCAAGGACTAGCGTGTTTGCCTGAGCGTGCGACCTTGGGCCGGCTTTGCCCAGGCACCCATAAAGTTCGCATTCAAGATTTATATCGGCGCTTACCGAGGGAGCTTTAGCTTTTTTCGAGATTCTCCTGCTATTTTTTTTATTGTTTTAAAACAGACGATTACGAACAGAAGCCAGTAAATCGCCACGATTGGCCGGGTTTCCGGCGCGGCTTTTGGCTTTTGTAGCCCTGCTGAAGGGTGCGCCGAGCCATCGATACCAGCGAGGAAGAGGTAACTAATCCACCCACAGCCCAGAAGCCTTGATCTATGGGGGCGAATTGATTTGCGCCAGCGTCGCGTCACCGATCAACCTGCAGCTAAATGGCCTCTCGGGTGGGTTAGGCGCACGCTGCCGATAGCGATGATCCAGCGAGATCCGTTGCGCCGTAACCCACCATCGGCGCAACGCGGGGTATCGTTTGGTGAGTTACGACATTTCAGGGTTGACGCGACACTAGAGATGACAACGTGTCGCCGATGCTCGCGGATAAATCCGCTCCTACAAAAAACCGATGACGTTGATCGTTCCCACGCTCCGCGTGGGCATGCAGCCAGAGACGCTCCACGTCTCGGTACTGCGGACGCGGAGCGTCCCGAGCGGGGTTACCACGCAGAGCATGGGAACCATCGAATGTAGCCCTTCGCGCCGGGGCGGCCCTCCTACAAGGGCAGAGGCCGCCGAACCGTTAGCGCAGCTGATTGAACAGATTTAGGCTACTGATCTTGACGTAGCTCTGCTGCGCGGCCTCGAGAATGATGGTCTGGAACGACAGCCGCGACAGCGCCTCGGCGTAATCCAGCTCGCGCAGGTCGGCCTGCACGGCCTTGTTGAGCAGGCTGACGTCTTCGTTATCGGTCTGACTGGATTCGATGATATTCAAGCGGGCGCCGATTTCCCCCTGAACGCTGGAGACGGACTCCATGCCGTTATCAAGATTGGTTAGCGCCACCGCCACCGCGTCTCGGGTATTGAGGTTACCGGCTGGGGTATCCGGCTGGTTTTCCAAGGACGTGCGCAAAGCCGCAATCGTATTGAGGATGCCCTGCTTTTCCTCAGCAGCCGCCGGACTCAGGGCGAAGCTATCGCCAGCGGCTGGCGGGCTATCGAAACGGATGGACAAGCCATTGGCCGTGGTCAACAGCAGCGGGTAGTCCGCGGGGGCGCTTGAAAAATCCAGGCTGGTGGGTGGCGTGGTGTCCAGGGTGAAGTTCAGATTGGGGGCTGCCGCGCCATTACCGATAGTGAGGTTGGCGCTGCCTGTGGGGAAAGCAGTGGCAAAGGCAACCGGATCGGTGATCGCCGTGCGCAGGTCGGCTGCACTGGCAGACCCGGAGCTGACTGCAACACCAGCCGATTGCGGTACCACAGCAACCCGCTCCCCACCGACCGGCACACCATCGAACTTGAAGCTGACACCGCGAAACTGATAGCTGTCGCTTTGTTCGGGCTTGTCATCGAGCTTACCACTAGCCCCGGGCAAAGCCGCCGAAACACCATCCCACGGGTATTCATACGCATCAAAGCTAAGCTGGTCGGGCGCATCACGGAAGACGACCTCAATGCCTGCTGCCGGAAAACCCGGGGTGCCGGCAAACGCAACCTCATCGGTCACAACCGGGGCAGAGGCTCGCAAGGTTGAACCCACAGGACTATTGATCTGGGTGGTACCAATGCGCCCCGCGTTGCGAACGTTTTCAAATATCTTCTTGCCGTTATCGCTGATGGCCAAATTTAGTGAACTCGCCACCTGTAGTTTTCGCTGACCTTCATCGCCTTGATAGCTGTAGCTGCCATCGGCGGCGCGAACAAACGGCGGGCTTTTACCCTGGTAGCCTGAAAACAGATACTCACCCCGGGCATTACGGGTGTTCATGAGTGTCAGCAATTCATTCTCACGCTCACGCAACTCGGCACCGATGGAACTGCGATCCGCCTGACTGAGCGCACCATTACCGGCCTGCACCGCCAGTTCGCGCACGCGCTGGAGCACGGTGTTGACCGAGTTGAGAGTGACTTCCTCCTGACTCAGGCTGTTGTTCGCCGCGGTGAGGTTGTCCTTGTACTGGGTCAGCACGTTCTGCTGCTGCTCCAGTTGCAGCAGGCGCACCGAGGCGACAGGGTCGTCCGCCGGGGTGAGGATGCGGTTACCGGTGCTGATCTGCTCCTGGGTGCGGGTGGCATTGGCGTAGTTGCGCTGGATGCCGGCGACTCCGTTATTGAACGCCTGGATGGTGGAGATGCGCATGCTTGAGCCTCTTGGTGCAATCTGGAGTCTGGCCGCCGCTAGCAGCCCCTCACCCGAACCCGCTCCCGGAGGGAGAAGGGATTGTCCTGCAGGCGCCTGAGATCGGCGCACATTTATCTAAAGGTATTGAGCAGGGTATCGAACAAAGAGCGCGCAACTTGAATGACTTGCGCCGATGCATTGTAGTACTGCTCGAATTTGATCAGGTTGGCGGCCTCTTCGTCGAGGTTGACCGCCGACAGCGAGTCGCGGTTGTTGGTCGCTTGCTTGAGGATGGCGCCGGTGGCTTCGCTGTCCTGTCGGGCTTGCGCGGTCAGGGTGCCGACTCGCTCGACCAGATCACCATAGCCATCGGTGAAGCTGACGCCGGTACTGATGCCCACTGAGCGATCCACGCCTACGGTCTGCTTGTTCTGCAGATCGACCAATTTCAGGGCGTTGCGGTTGTCCGATACGCCATTGGCATTGAATCCCATACTGAAACTATCGCCATTTTCCGGGCGACCGCTGAAACTCTGGCTGATCGTGTAGGACTGCACAACGCCCCCGACATCGACCTCGACGACATAACTGAGCTGATTGCTTTGCCCAGGCGTGATGCCCATAGCCTGCACTTGAGGCGCGGGCAACGCGGGCAGCGCAGGCGAAGTAATGGTCACCCCAGCCGGCAATGGGCTGCTGAATTGCAGGCGATTATTGGCCGCATCGAACGTCAGCCCAATCGAATTGATCGCCTTGAGATTGGCTAACTCCATTGGGTCGAAAGAGTTGGTTATCTCTGGCTGACCGATCACCGCATTACCGCGGTTCTGTAAATTGGCCTCCGAGCGCAAGGGCGCAGCAAACGCCAACTGATCGGGCTGATCCAACTGGGCACTGATGGTCGTGGCGCCCCGCCGGGTCGGTTGCAGGAGGAACTTGTCCGCCGCCGCCGGAGCGGAATCGAGAGCCAGCTCGAAGCCCTGGTCGCGACCAGCCGCATCGGTAAAGGTCAGAGTCGCCGGATAAGCGCCAGGCGGGTTCGGACTCACGGTCATCGCCGCGCCATCGCTCAGGCGCCGCGCCTGGAAGGTTGGCGGCACTGTTGTGTCTTTGAGTTCCAGGCGATAGTCGCTGGTGGTGAGCACGCTGGTGTCGGTGATATTCAGCGCCGGCTGGACGTTACTGGTATTGCTTGAGAACGCCCGCACCCGCAACTGGGCCAGCGCCGTATCGTTGTAATCACCGAACAGCGCCGTGCCCACCTGGCCCTTCAGGTCCAGGCCCTGACCGAGCTGGGTGTTGACCTGGTCACTGACCGCCAGGGCCAGTCGCCCCAGCGAATTGAGGGTTGGGTCCAGGGTCTCGGCGCGGTAGCGGATCAGCCCGCCCAGCTCGCCACCGGTGATCAACGACGTGATGCCTTGACGCGAGCCGCCGCTGACGAAGCTCACCTCGAAACGGGTCGGATCGCCCTGCCCTGGCCCGACTTCCAGGCGGCTGGTGGTGCTGCCCACTACCAGCGGCTGGCCGGAGCCGACGAACAGGTTGAGCGTGTTGTCGTCCTGCGCCACCACGGTCACGCCGACGTAAGTGGAGAGCTGGCGGATCGCCTCTTCGCGCGCATCGAGCAGGTCGTTGGGCTGCTGGCCGTTGGCCGCAGCCTTGGCGATGGCATCGTTGTAGCTGGCGATCGAGGTGGCCAGGCGATTGACCTGATCGCTGACGGCCACCATCTGCTTGTTGATGAACTCGTTCTGCTCGGTGATCCGGTCGGACACCGTGTTGAAGCGCCTGGCCAGGCCTTCCGCCTCGGACAGCACCAGTTGCCGCGCCGGGATATTGGCCGGGTCTTCGGCGGCCGTCTGCAGGGACGAGAAAAATTTCTGCAGCGAGGGCGTGATGCCGGTGGTGGTGCCAGCCAACAGCGAGTCGAGCTGTTCGATCTGGCTTCTATACGCCTCGACATCGGAGCTGAGCGCGGTACTGCTGCGCACCTGGGTGGTCAGAAATTCACTGTAAGTACGACGGATATCCACCAGGGTGGTGCCCGAGCCTATATAGCCGGCGCCGCTGAACTGCGGGTTACGCGTGGCCTGCACCGCATCCTGGCGAGAAAAGCCTGGGGTGTTGACGTTGGTGATGTTGTGGCCCGTGACTGACAGCGACGTCTTGTTCGCCGACAACCCGGACAGGCCAATACTCAGTAAGTCAGCCATGGCTCAATTCACCCCTGGGTCAGCGCGGTGTCGCTGGACGCGATCGTTTGGTAGGTCGACATCTGCCGGGCGATCTGCGCCACCTTGCGTGCGTACTGCGGGTCGGTGGCGTAACCGGCCTTCTGCAGCTCGCGGGCGAATTGCTCAGGGTTCTGCGTGGCATCGAGGGCTTTCTCGTAGCGGCCGTTACTTTGCAGAAAGCTCACATAATCATCAAAGCTGTGGGCGTAGGACTCATAGGAGCGGAAGGACGCAGCCTCTTTGACGGCCTTACCGCCCTTGTATTCGGTGGTCAGCACCCGCGCCGACTCGCCATCCCAGCTGTTGTGGCTCTTGATACCGAACAGGTTGTGGCTGCTGCTGCCGTCCTGCTGGCGAATGATCGACTTGCCCCAACCGGTTTCCAGAGCAGCCTGGGCCACCAGATAGCGCGCATCGACGCCGATTTTCTCGGCGGCCTGCTCGGCCATCGGCAGCATCGCGGCGATGAACTCGTCCTTCGAGGCGAAGGCTGTCTTGCCCGGCGCCAGGGCCAGACGACGACCGCTGATGGCATCCGCGCCGTTCAGGCTTAGGGCCTTGTCGGCGGGAGCGGCAAACGCCTTGGCCGGAATCCAGTCGTTCTGCGCCAGCGGTTGTGCAGCTACCGCGCCAGCCGTTGGCACGATGCCCGCCATCATCCGGTCGCTCAGCCTGCCCGGCAGCGACAGACGCCGCTGGTTGAGCAAGGATGAATCGTCGCGGCTGCTGTCGACCCTGGCCAATGGCTTGCTCGGCGCACTCGGCACCGGCTGATCGACCTGGGCGAAAGGATTGGGCCGACTGCCGGCGTCCTTGAGCTGCGACATCTGCCGCACCAGCACGTCGGCCAGGCCGATGCCGTTCTGGTTGTTCGACAGGGTCACCGACAATTGCTGGTCGTGCATGTCTTGGTAGGTCTTGCTCTCGTTGCTGTTCATGAAATTGCCTTCGGCGAACACTTCGTTGGCCGAACGCATGGCTTTGAGCATTTCATTGAGAAACAGCGATTCGAACTCTTGCGCCACCTTGCGAATGTTCTTTTCGCTGTCACCACCGAGCTTGAACTGGTTGAGGCGGTTCAGGTCGGTGAAAGCGCCGCTGTCCAGCGGGCTGTTGGTGTTGACGCTGCCGAGCAAACCGGCCGAGAGTCGAGAATCCATAACCTATACCTCAAATGACAATCAGGTCGGCCTGCAAGGCGCCGGCTTGCTTGAGCGCCTCCAGGATGGCCATCAGGTCGGAGGGCGATGCGCCCACCTGGTTAACCGCCCGGACGATTTCATCCAGGGTGGTTCCGGGGCCGAATTTGAACATCGGCTTGGCTTCCTGCTGGGCACCCACCCGCGAGCGTGGCACTACCGCGGTCTGCCCACCGGATAAGGCTTCCGGCTGACTGACGATAGGGTCTTCGGTAATGGTTACCGTAAGGCTGCCGTGGGTGACGGCGGCCGGCTGCACGCGCACGTTCTGGCCAATGACGATGGTGCCGGTGCGTGAATTGATGATGATCTTGGCCACTGCCTGGCCGACTTCCACTTCGAGGTTTTCCAGGATCGACAGGTAATCCACGCGCTGATTCGCATCCAGCGGCGCACTGACGCGGATCGAACCGCCGTCGAGCGCCTGGGCGACGCCGGGGCCCAGCAGGTCGTTGATCTGGTCGACGATATTCTTTGCGGTGGTGTAGTCCGGGCGATTGAGGTTGAGCGTCAGGGTATTGCCCTGATTGAAACCGCTGGGCACCGAGCGCTCGACCGATGCGCCGCCTGGAATACGCCCCGCCGAGGGTACATTGACGGTAATCCGCGAACCGTCGCCGCCTTCGGCATCGAAACCGCCGACGACCAAATTGCCCTGGGCAATGGCGTAGACATTACCGTCGATACCCTTGAGCGGCGCCATCAACAAGCTGCCACCGCGCAGGCTCTTGGCGTTGCCGATAGAGGAAACGGTGATATCGATGGTCTGCCCCGGCCTGGCGAACGCGGGCAAGTCGGCATGGATGGACACCGCCGCGACGTTCTTCAGCTGGACGTTGCCACCTTGCGGCACCTTGATGCCGAACTGCGCCATCATGTTGTTGAAGGTCTGCACGGTGAAGGGCGTCTGGGTGGTCTGGTCGCCACTGCCATTGAGGCCGACCACCAGGCCGTAACCGATCAGCTGGTTACTGCGCACGCCCTGGATGCTGGCCAGGTCCTTGAGCCGCTCAGCTTGCGCGACAGGTGTCAGCAGCAAGGCGGCCAAGATAATCATCCACTTCGACATACTCATGTTTTCCAGCCTCAAAACGGCCACAGCGGGCTGATGAAGAACCGATCGAGCCAACCCGGCTGACTGGCTTCGGCGAAGGAGCCGGTACCGGAATACGTGATGCGGGCGTCGGCGATACGGGTCGAGGCCACCGTGTTGTCCGTGGAGATATCGTCGGCGCGAACCAGGCCGGCAATGCGCACCAGCTCATCGCCGGTGTTGAGGGTCATCCACTTCTCGCCACGTACGGCCAGAATCCCATTAGGCAGCACCTCGGCCACGGTGACCGTGATCGAACCACTCAGGCTGTTGCTCTGTGCCGCCTTGCTGCTGCCCTGGGTGTCGCGGCTAGCGTTGTATTCGGCACCGAGCGACAACTTATTGTCGGAGAACGGATTGGCCGCCGATACCGCGCCACCGAACAGCGAGGTCAGGCCGATGTCGGCACTGCTGTCCTTCTGGATCTGCGAGCCGGCATTCTTGCTGGCCTGGGTGCGCTCGTTGAGGGTGATGGTGATGATGTCGCCGACGCGATAGGCCTTGCGGTCACCGAACAGGTTGTTCTCGAAGCCGGCCTGATAGATCGAGCCATTGTTCTGCTCCGCCGGTAACGGCGTGCGCGGCAGGACCGGCGCGTAGTACGGGTCGTTGGGCTTCGCTGGCGGTGAGACGCAGCCACCCAGAAGCGCAAGACCCAGCATCGAGAGCACTATTACCAGCCGGTTCATAACCACTACCTCACCGCGTTTTATATCGAGCCAGGACCGGGCTGTCGCCCAGCATCAGGCGTTAAAGATTCTGCGAAACGAAGGCCAGCATCTGATCAGCGGTGGAGATGACTTTCGAGTTCATCTCGTAGGCGCGCTGGGTGGTGATCATGTTCACCAACTCCTCGACCACGCTGACGTTGGAGTTTTCCAGGGTGTTCTGCAGGGTGGTGCCCAGGCCATTGAGGCCCGGCGTGCCGACCTGCGGTGCCCCGCTGGCGGCGGTTTCCAGGAACAGGTTGTTGCCGATCGCTTCCAGGCCGGCCGGATTGATGAAGTCGGCGGTCTGCAAATTGCCGACGATCTGCGGCTGCGGACTGCCGTCGGTGGTCACCGAAACCGTACCGTCTTCGCCAACGGTGAAGGTGCGCACTTCGTTGGGCAGAACGATCGCCGGCTCCAGGGCATAACCGTTGGAGGTGACAACCTGGCCGTCCGAATTGAGGTGAAAGCTGCCGTCACGGGTATAGGACACCGTGCCATCGGGCATCAACACCTGGAAGAAACCGCGACCGTTGACCGCCATGTCCAGCGGCTGCTCGGTGGTTTGCAGGCTGCCGGCGGTGAAGATCTTCTGCGTGCCGACCACCCGCACACCGGTACCCAGCTGCAAACCGGACGGCAGCTGGCTGTCCTGGCTGGACTGGCCACCTGGCTGGCGACGGATCTGATACAGCAGATCCTCGAACTCGGCCCGGTCGCGCTTGAAGCCCGTGGTCGAGACGTTGGCCAGGTTGTTGGAAATGGTGGTCAGGTTCATGTCCTGAGCGGACAGACCGGTCTTGCTGACCCACAGTGCCGGAAGCATATACATTCTCCTCGAGCGCCATTATCAAGGCGCTGCGTGCTGGTAATTAGCTAATTTGCAAAACCCGCGCCACAGCGGCCGCATTGTCTTCGGCGGTGCGCATCATCTTGACTTGCAGTTCGAACTGGCGGGACAGCGAGAGGATGGCCGTCATCTCTTCCACCGCATTGACGTTGCTCGACTCGAGAAAGCCGGAGGTCACCTGCACCGCGGCATCCGCCTGCACCGGCCCGGTCCCCTTGAAGCGAATCAGGCCGTCGCTGCCCTTCTCCATCTGCTTGAGATCGGGATTGACCAGCTTCAGCCGGTCGACCTCGGCCAGCACGCTGGGGCCTTCGCCGAGGGCGCGAATGCTGATGGTGCCGTCCTGGCCGATCTCGATTTTCTGCTCCGGCGGCACGGCAATCGGCCCACTGTTGCCCATCACCGGCAAACCGTTGCCGGTACGCAACACCCCCAGAGCGTCAATATTCAGGCTGGCAGTGCGCACATAAGCCTCGCTGCCGTCGGCGGCCTGCACGGCCAGCCAACCGCGCCCGCCAATCGCCACATCCAGGTCGCGACCGGTTTCCTGCATTGAGCCTGGGGTGAAATCGGTACCGGGGCGCTCGGTCATGGCATAGACCCGCGCCGGCAGCGTGTCGCCAAAGACCTGCATCGAGCGCGCCTGCTCGAAGTCGCGGCGAAAGCCGTTGGTCGAGATATTCGCCAGGTTGTTGGCGTGGGCACTCTGGGCCAGGCTGTTGTTGTGGGCTCCAGTCATGGAGACGTACAGCATCTTGTCCATGGTTATCCTCCGAGTTGGGCGTGACGCCCGCTGCTCTATACAAGGTAATTGAGCAAACGTCGTGCCACCCTCCTGGAATAACCTGCAAGATATTGAAATATATGAGCATTTAAAATACAGAAAGGCTCCGCGAGGAGCCTTTCGTGATTGAGTCGGCGGATTATTGCCGCCAGCGGCAAAGCCGTTGCCTGCCGTGAAGAGACGCTGCCGTCGACCCAATCAGGTGGATTAAGCAGCGATCCGCATGAACGCCGATGGCTATCGCTGCGCTCAAGCCTACGCGGCCCGCCACATCCTACAAAAGCCCTGATCACGCTGATGGAGCGGTGAACCGTAGGATGGCGTTGAGCGCAGCGATACCCATCAATCGGTGGCGTCAATCGATGGCACCCTACTACCGCGCCTTATCAGCGCAGGTTGATGATGGTCTGGGTAATCGAGCTTTCGGTCTCGATGGTCTTGGCGTTGGCCTGGTAGTTGCGCTGGGCGACGATCAGGTTGACAAGTTGATCGGACAGTTCGACGTTGGAGTCTTCCAGGGCACCGGACTGCAAGGCGCCCAGGGTACCGCTGCGCGGCGTACCGACCACCGGCTCACCCGAGGCAAAGGACTGCACCCAGGCGGTCTTGCCTACCGGAGTCAGGCCCTGCACATTGGCGAAGCTGGCCAGGATCACCTGTCCTTGCACATTGGATTGACCGTTGGTGTAGCGGGCGAAGATCACTCCGGTGTCGTCGATCTCAAGACCCGCCAGTTGCCCGGTGGTGTAGCCGTCCTGACTGACGCTGTTGACTGCAAAGGAACTGGAGAACTGGGTGGAATTGCGCATATCGACCAGAATGCCGGTGGGGCTGGCATTCGCGCCATTGCTCGACCATACCGGCGGTACGCCGCCATCCGACGCTGCGGGTACCCAGCCATTCATGGTAAAGCGCCCGGTGGCATCGACGGTGAAGGCTGCACTGGAGGTCAGGCTACTGGTATCCAGTTGGCCACTGGCAGTAAAGCCGACGGCCATCGAGTAGGGCGTGGTGGATGTCGGCGTAGCCGGATTGCGCCCATCGACCAACACATTCATCTGCCACTCGTTGGCACCGGTCTTGACGAAGTACTGACTGAGTACATGGGCATTGCCCTGGGTGTCGTAGACGTTGGTCGAAGTGGAGGAGTTGTAGGTGGTTGGATCGGCCGGATCGAAGGTGGCGTTGCCCGCCGCCTCGGCAGCGGTGACTTCCGCGGCAGTCGGGTTCAGCGGATCTACGGCACTGGCGATCGATGCGTCGTAAGTGCTCTGCCAGGATGTCGGCACGGTATTGGTCGAGTTCAGGTTGAATGCCTGATCCAGCGTCGTGGTCGCTTTCGGCGCCTGGCTCGCGGTTTCGATGCGCAGATCGCTGATCACGCCATTCTGCAGGTTGCCGTTGCCATCGACGGCATAGCCCTGCAGCTTGAAGCCGAAGTTATTGACCATGAAGCCATCGCGATCGGTCCCAAAATAGCCGGCACGGGTGTAGCTGACCTCGCCGTTGTTGCTGGTCTGAAAGAAACCGTTGCCGTTGATCGCCAGGTCCAGGGCATTTTGCGTGTAGTTGACATTGCCCTGGTTGAACAGCTGCGAGACGTTGCTCAGGAGCACACCGCTACCCACCGCATTCTTGCCGGAGCCGTTCACCGAAGCCGCATAGACATCGGAAAACTCCGCACGCGACTGCTTGAAGCCAGCCGTACCGGCGTTGGCGATGTTGTTGCCGGTCACGTTGAGATCGCTGGTCGCAGCGCGCAGGCCGCTAAGACCGATATTGAACGCCATGGAAGTCTCCTTTGCCGGTTTGGCCGGCGGTTAAAATCCTGAAATTACTCACCGATGACCTGCACCTGGGAGAGCGGCACACTGCCAAGCCCCGCCAGGTTGAGCATCAACTCGCTGCCGCCCAGCACCACACTGTCGACGTTGGCCGGGAGCATGGTGTAAAGCCCCTTGGTCTCGCCTTCATAGGTGGCCTGCGCCTCGAACTTGTAGGTGCCGGGCGGCAATACCTTGCCGCTGGCATCTTTGCCGTCCCAGATGAAGCTGACGTTGCCGGCGGCCTGTTCGCCCATGTTGATCCGGCTCACCACCGTGCCCGCGTTGTCGTAGACGTTGACGTAGACATTGCTGCTGCTGGTCGGCAGGACCATGCTGGCCTTGAAGCTCTCACTGGTGTCCACCAGCGCCTTGTCGGTCGGGATGATCACCTTGCTGCCGACCAGGGATGAGGCCTGCAGCGCCTGGGACGACTGGTAGCCCGAGAGCAGCGAACCCATGCTGGTGTTGAGTTTCTCGATACCTTCGACCTGGCTGAACTGCGCCAACTGGGCGATGAACTCGCCGTTGCCCTGGGGCTCCAGGGGATTCTGGTTGTTCAGTTGCGCCACCAGCAAGTTGAGAAATTCGTTCTTGCCCAGTTCTTTATTGGCCGAGGTGTCACTCTTGATCTGGTATTGGTCGAGTGCCGAACTGACGCCATTTACAGTGCTCATGCCTTATCCCCTTCCTGCGGTTTACTGACCCAGGGTCAGTACGCGCTGCAACATTTGTTTGGCCGTGTTCATCATCTCGACGTTGGTCTGGAACGCCCGGCTGGCGGAAATCATGTCGGCCATTTCCTCGACCACATTGACATTGGGGTAGTACACATAGCCGCCCTCATCCGCCGCCGGATGGTTCGGCTCGTAGCGAGGTTTCAGACTGCTCTGATCCTCGACGATACCCAGCACCTGCACGCCGCTGCCGGCCTGGTCCTGCTCGGCGAACAACGAGCCACTGCCACTGCCATCGCCCATGGACTGCTGGAACATGGTGGCAAATACCGGATGGCGTGCGCGATAGGTCTGATCGACGCTCGACGACACCGACTCGGCGTTGGCGATGTTGCTGGAAATGGTATTCAGACGAGTGCTCTGGGCACTCATGCCGGTTCCGGCGATATTGAAAACACTGGCGAGTGACATGGCATCAGGCTCCTTTAATCGCCGCGCAGGGCGCTGACCAGCCCTTTGAATTTGCTGTTTAGAAAGGTGAAACTGGCTTGGAAGTTCACCGCATTTTCCGCGTAAGTGGTCTGCTCGACCTGCACATCAACGGTGTTCTGATCGATCGATGGATGCGAGGGGATGCGGTAGGCCAAGTTGGCACTGCCCATGGCCATGCCCTCGGCGGCAATGTGCCGACTGTTGGTGCGGGCCAGACCGGCCGAACCACGCGGGGCACTGGCACTCTGCTCGGCCAGCACCGTAGCGAAATCCAGATCACGCGCCTTGTAGTTGGGCGTATCGGCGTTGGCGATGTTATTGGCCAACACCTCGGCACGATCGGCGCGAAAGCTGAGTGCCCGCTCGTGGATGCCTAGTGCGCTGTCGAAGCTGATGCTCATGGTCAGGAACCTTTGCCGTTGGGCTTGCCTGTTTTGCGTACAAGACATTTAGCAAAGGTCGTGCCATTTAATTTACCCCTTATATTTCAACAACTTATTAAATATTTAAGCTGCCTTGATCGGTCAAGCGGCAAGACTTTTCCGCCTCATGGCAAACAATTCGACAGGCCGGTCAAGGTTTTGCCGCTGCGCATGGTCACAGCCGATCGTGTGCTTCGTTCAACCACGAACCATGAGTCACCAACGGAAGCGGCGCCATATACGGATAAGCCAGGGCGCAATTTAGACCGGCGGGGGGGGGGGGGGACGCCTGCGGCGAGGACAATCGGCGAAATTGACACCCAAGCAGTAAACAAAAACGGGAGGCCACTGGCCTCCCGCTTCTATATCAGTGCACGCCTGTGCAACCGGCTCACTTCACCTTGTAGATGATCCCCGGACTGCATTGCACCATCTGATAACGATCCGGCAGTCCGTTGAGCGCCTCAGACGCGCCCAGGAACAAGTAGCCACCCGGCTTCAACATGGCATGAATACGCGTGAGGATGTCTTTCTTCATGTCGGCGGAAAAATAGATCAGCACGTTGCGGCAAAACACGATGTCGAACTTGCCCAGGCTGGCATAACTGTCCATCAGATTGAGCGGACGAAACTCGACGCGACTCTTGATCGCCGGTTTGACCACCCACCGCCCAGGCGTTTTCGGATCGAAATAGCGCTGCAAGCGCTCTTGCGACAGGCCACGCCCCATTGCCAGGCTGTCGTATTCACCGGATTTGCAATTAGCCAACATCGACGGCGACAGATCGGTGGCAACAATCTGCACGCCTGCCTTGAGCTGGCCGATATTGGTTTTCTCAAACTCGTCGATGCTCATCGACAGGGAGTAAGGCTCCTGCCCCGAAGAACAGGCCGCAGACCAAATGCGCAGACGCTGGCCTGGAGCCGCCTTGATCATTTCGGGCAAGACCCGCTTCTTCAGTACCTCGAAGGGATAGGTGTCACGAAACCACAGCGTTTCATTGGTGGTCATGGCATCCACTACCTGCTCACGCAAACCGCTACGCGGCTGGCTTTGCATACGCTGCACCAACTCCCCCAGGGTCTTGATCCCGTGTTGCTCCTGCAACTTGTTCAATCGGCTGGATACCAGATACTGCTTATTGCTACCCAGCAAAATGCCACAGGCCTTTTCCAGGAACGTCCGGAACTGCTCAAAATCCAAATTACCTGAAGACACTAGCCAGGCCTCGCCAATCAAAGTATTGCACTGAAAGATGCACCCGCTGCCCTATCTTCAGACCTAAGCAGAACTGCTGCATTCGGAGATATGGCGATTAAAACAGGCTCAACAACTCATTTACGCGTGAAAAAGCCAAGCCCGGCAGCGGGAACAGCCTGCGGTTCTGCGTGCGCGAGACACCCCCCTGCAGGCGTTCGCCCAGCGTTCACTCGGTCCGATCGACCTCATTGATGCGTGCAACCACCCGCGATGCCAGGTCATCAGGACGAAACTTGGCAAGAAAGTCATTGGCACCAACCTTCTTTACCATGGCCTGATTGAACACCCCGGAAAGTGAAGTATGCAGGAGGATGTGCAACTTCTGCATACGCACATCGCTGCGGATCTCTGCGGTCAGGGTATAGCCGTCCATTTCCGGCATCTCGATGTCGGAAATCAGCATCAGCAGTTCTTCATCGACATGCCTGCCCTCCTCCGCCATGTTGCGCAGATACTCCAGAGCTTGCCGGCCATCGTTCAGCGCCGTGACCTCCACCCCAACGGTTTGCAGACAGCGAGTCACCTGCTTGCGAGCCACCGATGAGTCATCGACGATCAGTACACGCTTGCTGAGCGCCTTGCTTTGGGTTTGGGCATCAACAACGCCGACAGAAATCACCTCGGAGGTTGGGGCCACTTCGGCGAGGATTTTCTCCACGTCGAGGATCTCCACCAACTCCTTGTCCAGGCGGGTCACCGCAGTGAGGTAGTGATCACGCCCTGCCCCCTTGGGTGGTGGATGGATCTCCTCCCAGTTCATGTTGACAATGCGCTCGACCGAATGCACCAGAAAGCCCTGAACCTTGGTGTTGTATTCGGTGATGATGACGAAGCTGTTCTTCAGATCCTCCAGCGGCGGCCGCCCGGTAGCCATGGACAGATCGAGAATAGGGATGGTGCCCCCCCGAATACTCGCCACCCCCCGCACGACCGGGCTGGACTTAGGCATGATGGTGAGCTTGGGGCATTGCAGCACCTCCTTCACCTTGAATACGTTGATGCCATAAAGCTGGCCGCCATCGAGACGAAACAGCAGCAGTTCCAAACGATTCTGCCCAACCAACTGCGTGCGCTGGTTAACCGAATCCATTACACCGGCCATGCCCCAACCCCTGTATTTGAGTAGCGCACATTGTGCTTAGCGTAGCAGGCGGCACGCGCCTTGCTAATCACTCTGCATGAACGCAGAAACGACAACTTTTCGACACTTCTACCGGAGCAGGTATCGATACCTGCCGGCAAAAGGCCGCCATTGGCTGGCAGTTTTACCTGCTTTGCTCGCGCTCGGCTACAGCTCCGTGGCACCCGCCGCGACAACCTTGCCTGAACAGCTTATCGGCGCAACCCAGGATTTTCTTGAGCTGACAGTGGTCGACTACCTGCAGCGCAGCGACATTCAAGGGCGACATGAGGTTGAAATCAACCGTATAGACCCACGCTTACGCCTGCCCCTGTGTGACAAGGAATTGGCGATTAGCCTGGAAAGCCCTGCCCAGCCCATCGGACGCGTCACCCTGCGGGTACGCTGTGATGGCAGTTCACCCTGGACGGTTTTCGTTCCCGGCGAGGTCAGGCTCTACCGCGACGTGGTGACCGCCATCCGCCCACTCAAGCGCGAGGCCGTCCTGACAGATATGGACGTGAGCCTGGCGGAGCGCGAAGTCGGTCTACTCAACCAAGGTTATCTGACCAGCCTCAGGCAAGCTGTCGGCAAAAAACTGACGCGCCCAATGCAAACCGATCAGGTAGTGGCGCCGGTGAATGTCGAGCAAGCCGAGGCCATTCGCAAAGGCGACCAGGTGGTGATCAGCGCACGCAGCGGCAGCATGAGCGTGCGCACGCCAGGAGAAGCCCTATCCGACGGGGTCATCGGCAAACAGATCAATGTGCGCAACCAACGCTCGAAACGTATAGTCAAGGCGCGGGTAATAGGACCCGGTCAAGTTGAAGTAGCCATGTAGGCACGATTCTCGCGTCTTCCAGAACGGCTCTAGTCACAGGGGTTGTGCTGACGATTTTTCACACAGCGTTTAAACTGTTGCTTGAAACACCGCTTTTTTCTCTAAAGTTATGCCCGGGACGGCCGAGAAACTAGGCAAGCGTCCCAATACTGTTCGAGGTTTTTCATCATGGTCATCGACTTCAACCGGCTAAACAATGCCGCCACTCCTGCCAATTCAGGGCGCGTGGGCGGTGCTCAGTCTGGTGGCCGGAATGAAGCCATCAGCGACAAATCGACCACCCCCTCAGCAGCTCAGACCCAGCCGGCGGACGCCAGCAAGAGTGGCGAGTCGGTGCAATTCAGTCGCGAAGCACAACAGCTGCAAAAGATCAGCGAAAAACTGGCTGAACAGCCCACCGTCAATAAAGAGCGCGTTGCCCAGCTCAAACAAGCGATCCTTGACGGCAGTTACCAAGTCGACAGCCAGCGCGTTGCCAGCAAACTGCTTGACTTCGAATCCCAGCGCTAGTCCCAGGGCAGCGCCGGGATGTTAGGCTTACAGCGCAGTGACGCTGCTACGGCCCGTAAACATCTGAGAGCCTGCGATGCACGATACGACCCTGCTTAAGCTGTTCAACGACGATATCGACTGCGCCGAGCAACTGCTCGAACTGATCGATAACGAATTCCAGGCCCTCGGCGAGCGCGACCTGGTTCGTTTGCAAAGCATTCTGGAAAATAAGCAACCACTGCTGGCGCTGCTCGATCAGCACGGTCAGGCGCGCAGCCAGCTGCTGCTCAGCCTGCAGTTGAGCGCCGACAACGCGGGACTGCAAGCCCTTGCTGAACGCTCTAGCCAAGGCGCTGAACTACTTGAGCGCGGCGACCAACTGCACGCACTGCTCGAACGCTGCCAAGCCGCCAATCTACGCAACGGCCGCTTGATTCGCTCCAGCCAGGTATCGACAAGCAGCATCCTCGGCATTCTCCGGGGCGGCGAACCCCCCAGCCTCTATGACAGCCGCGGCAGTACCGCTAGAATCGGCCAGCAGCGCCCGCTCAGTCAGGCCTGACCAACTATTATAAGACACAGGAAAAATGCTGGCATAATGACAGCATTCTAGTGTCACTGTATCTGCCTGGAGAGTTCTGGACCGTGTCCAATCCCTTTATCGAGGACGATGGCCCACAACCACCGATGGTTCTCAAAGCCCCCGTGGAAATCGTGGCCAATCTGCGTCAACTGCAACAGCACCACGACCCGCTGGTTATCACCTTCCACGAGCGCAACCAACGCTTCCAGAGCTACCTGATCGAAGTCGATCGCGACAATAATCGCCTGATTCTCGATGAAATGATCCCCAATGATGCCGAGCGCTTTCTGCAGAATGGCGAGCCTTTTCGCATCGAAGCCTTCCATGAAGGCGTGCGCGTAGCCTGGGAGTGCCTGCAGCCGGTACAGATAGACCAGCACCAGGGGGCACGCTGCTACATCAGCCCGATGCCTGAAGAAGTGCATTACCACCAGCGACGCAATGCATACAGAGCGCCGCTCAAGCAAACCGAACAGATCAAGATCGAACTGGCCGGGGCCAAGTTGCGCACCCCTCTAACGGGACTACTGCTGGATATTTCCGCCACAGGTTGCAAAGTACGCTTGCCGGGCAATGTCGCCAGCAGCCTGCACTCCGGCCAGGTCTATGAACGCTTTACCGCGCAACTGCCCTTCGGCGCCATGACCACTGCCGTGGAACTGCGCCATGTGCAGTATGAAGAGAAACTCGACACGACTTTTGCCGGTGTGCGCTTTCATCGCATGAGCGGTCTTGAGCAACGCCAGGTTGAACGTTTCGTCTACCAAGTGCAGCGCGAGGCACGTCGTTTCGACAGCGATGGTTTGTTCTAACAGCCTGCAGGGCAAGCGCAACTGAGCCGCAGGTTGTGCCGAGAAACGAACTGCCAGGCTTAGCGGAACTCGATCTGCGCGGCCCGGCCGGTGAGGCTCGGACCAAGCAAAAAATCCGCTAAGCCCGGAAAGGTTGCCAAGATCTTATCGGGAATTACCCACCATCTTTGCCGACGCCTCGTCACGCGACAAACCCCAGGTCGCCGGGTTCGCGCTCAAAACCACTGCTACCAATGACCAAGCTGAGCAGAAAGTCGTCGGCAAGCGATCAGAGGTCGACCCGAATGCCCAGCGTTGCCAGGCGCGGCAGGTCTTCCGGGCGATCGACATCCCACAACGCCGGCAATAACTGATGGTGCCAGTCCAACTGCTGCAGGCGCTCGCAGGTCATACTCAAGACCTGGTCAGTTCCCCAGGGCATGGCTTGGAACAGCAAGGGATCGACGCGGCGCAAGCCGAGCAGGACATAACCTCCATCCTCGGCCGGCCCCAGCACTACTGGCTGTCCGTGCAATGCCTCACAAGCACCGCTGAGGTATTCGCCATCCAGCGCCGGGCAATCGTTGCCGATCAAGACCACGGCATCGCTTCCCGCCAGCCCCAAGGTCGCAATGCGTCGCATGCGCTCACCCAGGTCGCCAGCGGGCTGCTCAACCAGCGTCCAGTTCAACTGATCGGCGAGCACCTGCAGCTGTGCATCCGGGCTGTCGTCAAGCCACAAGAAACGCTGACTGAAACCTTCCGACGGAAGCCGCAAGGCTCGCTCGAGCAATAACCGCTGCAGGTCACACGCGCCCTCTTCACCCAGAACAGGGATCAGCCGGGTTTTCACCCGCCCAGGCACAGGCGCACGCGCCAGCATGTGCAAAGAGATAGACAGATTCATAGCGGTGGCCCTCGGTGATACTGCCGCGCCAACTGATCCGGGCTGGCGCCACAATAGTAGGCCAGCCGCAAACGCCACATGAACAACACAGTACGCCAAATGCCATCGCGCTCCCAGCGTCTGCTTGAAGTTGTCAGCGGAGGACGCAGGCAACGCGGTCGTGCGCGTTTTTTCAGGCGTCCACAGAGCTCGATGTCTTCCATCAAGGGGATATCTGCGTAGCCACCGAGCGCCTCAAACGATTCGCGGGCGACGAAGATTCCCTGGTCGCCCGTTGCCACACCGGTCAACCGCGAGCGTAGATTGATCATCGTACCGATCAAACGCAGAGCCAGACCACTGCCCGACAAACGCACATCGAACCGCCCCCAGATCGGCCGCTCGGCCAACACGGCAAGCAAGCGCTGGATGGACGCAGCACCGACCCGGGTATCGGCATGCACGAACCACAGATAATCCCCCCCCGCGGCCGCGGCGCCGGCATTCAGTTGCAGGGCGCGCCCCGCGCTCGTCTCGAGCACCTTATCGGCCTGCGCAGCCGCCAACGTGTTTGTCGCGTCACTGCTGCCGCCATCCACCACAATCAGCTCCGCTCCAGCCGCGCGCAACGGTGCCAAATCCGCCAGCAGCAAGGGTAGGGCCACTGCCTCATTGCGAGCCGGGATGATCACGCTGAGCAAAGGCGTCACGGCCGCGGCATCTGCTCAGGCGGATCGACGGGCTCAACCGCTCCGGCAGCAGCCATATCGGCGGCATTACCATCGAGCATCTGATCCTGCACGACCTGCTCGTCGACTCGCGGGTCGAGGGCCGCAACCAAGGGGGAACTGCTCATGTTGCTCGGCATTGGGATGTGATGCAGCGGAGCATCATCGACCTGATGCAGGTGAGTGATATTGGCCGGACGCACCCGCCAGACCAGGATCAAAGCCGAGCAACAGACGAAGGCATAGAGCATGTTGGCGCCCAGAAAGCGCATCAGCACACCAGCCAGCAGCGGGCCGATACTGGCTCCGACACCGAAGGTGACCAGCAGCATGGCGGTCAATGAGACGCGCCGTTCGCCCTCGACGTGGTCATTGGCAAAAGCCACTGCCAGGGGGTAGAGACTGAACTGCAACAAGCCGACGATGAACCCGACGCCGAGCAATACCCACAAACCGGCCGCGGGCATCAACGCCAATGGCAGCGCCGCCAAGATCAACAATGCCGCACAGTTACGGATCAACTTGGCCCGATCATAACGATCCGACAACCAGCCGAGCGGCCACTGCACCAGCAGGCCGGCAAAAATGCAGCTGCCCATGAACATACCGATCTGCTCGGTCGACAAGCCCATACGAGCCGCATACAGAGGAGCCAAACCGTAGAATGCGCCGACAATGAGACCAGCCACGCCAATGGTGATCAGCGACAAGGGCACCCGCTTGATGAAGAAGTGCAGCTCCAGCGGCGCTGGATGCATGGGCGCCGGATGCAGCCGATGAGTCAATGCCACCGGCACCAGGCACAGGGCAAAGCACAACGCCACCAGCATCAGCAACTCGAGCCCAAGGGCCGGATGCGTCACCAACGCCAACTGACCGAGAATCAACCCCAGGTAGGAGGCGGCCATATACCCGGAGAACACTTGGCCGCGTTGGCTGGTTTCCGCCTGCTCGTTGAGCCAGCTCTCGATCACCATGTATTGGCACATCATGGCCAGGCCTACCAGCAATCGCAGTAGCAACCAGGCCGGCAACCAGTCGGTCAGGCCGTGGCCCAGCACCGCTGCAGTGACAACCCCGGCACAGGCGACATAAGCGCGAATGTGCCCGACCCGGCCGATCAGCCGGTGCCCCAGCTTGCCGCCCAGTACCAGCCCGAGATAGTTGGCCGCCATCAGGGCACCCACCCATAGACCATCCACCGTATCCGCCAGACGCAGAGCCAGGTAGGTACTCAACAAACCCGATCCCAGAAACATCAGCAGGGTGGCGAAATACAGTGAACGGAAAGACCTAAAGATAATGCGCATGACTCTGTGAATGACTCCTTGATTGACGACTGAACCGCTCAATACAAGCGGCGCGGCCGCGATGGCCGCAATAAACAAATGCACAAATGGATAAATGAGTGAAGCATAAAGCACAGGGGTGAAGCCGAAGCGTACTGCACGTTAGCATGCGCTTGGCCCGCATCAATGGATCAGCCATAGGCCGGGCCGGATCGCATAACCTGAGTCGTGTGGCGGCGGAGCCCAAAAACTGCCACCTGTTATGCAGGGCCGGCGAGAATATGACGCTCCCAGGGCGTGATTTCGTCGAGGTAACTGCTCAACTCCATGGTTTTGCTGGCGATGTAGCCTTCGATGAATTCCGTGCCGAACAGTTCTACGGCCAATCGACTGTTTTTCAGACGCTCGATGGCCGCATGCAGGGTACAGGGCAGGGTTAATTTATTCGGCACCTCGAATTCGCCCTGAATCGGCGCGCTCGGCTGCAACTGCTGTTCAAGACCGTACAGGCCGGCAGCCAGACTGGCCGCCAGCGCCAGATAGGGGTTGGCATCAGCGCCTGGCAGGCGATTTTCCACTCGCCGTGCCTCCGGCGTACTGGCCGGAATGCGCAGGCCCGCGGCGCGATTGTCTTGCGACCAGCAGGCATTGTTCGGCGACGCAAAGGGATGACAGAGCCGCTGATAGGAGTTCACGTAGGGGGCGAACAGCAGGGTGAAGTCCGCAAGAGCTGCTTGCTGACCAGCGATGAAGTGATAAAAGGCTGGCGTCGCCTGGCCATCCTCAGCGCTGAAAATATTACTGCCGCTCCCCTGCTCGACCACGCTCTGGTGGATGTGCATGGAACTGCCGGGGGTATGCGCCAATGGCTTGGCCATGCACACCACGGTCAGCCCATGCTTGAGTGCGACCTCCTTGAGCAGGTGCTTGAACAAGAAAGTTTGGTCGGCCAGCAACAAAGGGTCGCCATGCAGCAGATTGATCTCGAACTGACTGACACCCATCTCATGCATAACGGTATCGCGCGGCAACCCTAGCGCGGCCATGCACCGATACACCTCGCTGAAGAACGGCCGCAGACCATTGTTCGAGCTGACGCCGAAGGCACTGCCACCATGCTCGCGCCGTCCATCCAGACCTGCCGGCGGCTGAAACGCTCGCTGTGGGTCGGGGTTCGGCGCAAATACGAAGAACTCCAACTCGGTAGCCACTACCGGCTGCCAACCATGAGCGGCATAGTTCTCCACCACCCGCTTTAGCAAGCCGCGGGTGGACAGCCCTGAACTGCGGCCATCCAGCTCATCCGCATCACAGATGGCCAGGGCGCAGGGCGTATCGCTCCAGGGCAGGCGATGGATCTGGGTCGGAACGGCATTCAGCGCCAGATCGCCATCATCGCCACCGTAAAACCGTGGCGCAGGGTAGCCGCCCATGATGCATTGCAAGAGCACCCCACGAGCCATCTGCAAGCGCCGGCCTTCGAGGAAACCTTCAGCGGTCATCACCTTGCCGCGCGGCACGCCATTGAGGTCCGGGGTCACGCATGCGACTTCATCGACGCCGCGCAATAGTTCTTCCAGTGCAGTGCGACTCGCGGTGGTCATCTGTTCCTATCCTTGCGTGCAGAACCGTCGTGAAACAGCGGGGCGTACAAAATACGCATCGCCCGTTCATAATTTCAAGCAGCCCCTCACCTGTCATTCCGTACAAAGCACGCCCACAGACAAAACATCTAATATTTCGATAATATAAATCAATAGAATATCACCCAAACAAGCCCGCACAAGAACCCGACAAAACCCATAGAACGACCTGAATAGAGAGCCTGGCGACTACTATCGACAGCGCTGATTATTACCATGCTTGAACTGCACTTCTTCATCTATTTTTCATCAGTAATATGGGCCCCGTAGCCACTTACCGCCCCCACGAGGAGCCTGAAGATGAAAAAGCAAATCCTTACCAGCCTGATCCTGGCCAGCTTGTCCGTTAGCGCCTTCGCCCTGCCACAGAGCGCTCCGCACTCCCAGATCGACGGCAGCAACGCTGACATGACTATCGTCGAGGACGGCTTCGAGCGGACTGGCAGCAATCGCGTCGCTGAAGACGGCTTCGAGCGGACTGGCAGTAATCGCGTCGCGGAAGACGGCTTCGACCGGACTGGCAGCAATCGCATCGCGGAAGACGGCTTCGACCGGACTGGCAGCAATCGCGTCGCGGAAGACGGCTTCGACCGGACTGGCAGCAATCGCATCGCGGAAGACGGCTTCGACCGGACTGGCAGCAATCGCATCGCGGAAGACGGCTTCGACCGGACTGGCAGCAATCGCATCGCAGAAGACGGCTTCGACCGGACTGGCAGCAATCGCATCGCAGAAGACGGCTTCGACCGGACCGGGGTCAACCGCTTAGGCTAAGGACCACACGCTGAACGGGCCGACCATCTCCGCCCGCGCAAGCAAGAAACCAAAGGCGCCCTACCCTGGCGCCTTTGCTGTTTATAGTCTCCCCCGACTGCCTACTCCAGGCGCGCCAGACGTTGTTCCAATTCTGCGACTCGTGCTTCCAGGGCATCCAGGCGACTCTCCTCGTAGGCACTGACAGCCGGGCGTTCGGCGTGGCTCGCACGGGCGTCCATGATGGCCTGGAGATCGCCGGGATCACCCAGCAGGTGCATATAACGGTCCTCGCGCTGCCCGGTCTGGCGCGGCAATTGGCAGAGCAAACCACGGGTAATCAAGCGCTCCAGATTGTGCTGTAACTGCTCGGCATCCTCGAAGGCATACATGCGGCTGCTGCGCGTCAGCAACTCGTTGACCGTTTGCGGCCCACGCAACAGCAGCAGGCCGATCAAGACGACCTGGGCCGCCACCAATTCCAATGCCTTCTCCGTGCGATGCTCCCAGCGATCGGCGCGACTGCCCATCACCAGACGCGCCAAGCCTCGCCCCTCCAGACTGCGCAAACTCTGGCCGACCTGGCCGGAGGTGAGGTTCATCAAGGGTTCGCGACTGGTCTTCTGGTTACAGGCCAGCACCACGGCATTCAGGGTCAACGGATAGGCCTCGGGCGTGGTGGCCTGCTTCTCGATCAGGCAGCCGAGAATACGGGCCTCGATGGCGCTCAGGGGCGCGTCGCTGAAGACACTCGGGTTGTCGCTGGTCATGGCAGGTTCTCTCAGACTCCAATATGCCGCTAGCCTAGCCTGCCTGATGCTGACTTGGCACCTTTCCCTGACGCAGCTGCCATTGAGCGGCGACCCGGCATCGCCAGGGACCACGTGCCGGGCGCTGTGCTAGAGTCGCGCGCTGTTTTTTCCACTCAGGATCCGGCCCATCGCCAGATCCTGACATTTCGCCCGCCGCCGCCTCGCCCATTCGCTCATCTGCTCAGCCAGAGCAAGGCAACTTGCCCCGGGGCTGACCATGTTGCGCAGCGGCGGGCGGCCGGCAGATCATGAGACGCACGCAATGACCAACGCTCCACACCCGCTCATCCATCTATACAGCCGCACCAGCCTGGTGGTGCAGATCGCCATCGGCCTGGTTGCCGGAATCGCACTGGCGCTGCTGGCGCCACAAGCCGCGCTGTCGGTCAGCCTGCTGGGCACGGTCTTCGTCTCGGCACTGAAGGCAGTGGCGCCAGTACTGGTATTCGTCCTGGTCACGGCTTCGATCGCCAACCACCGGCATGGCCAGCAGACCCACATCCGGCCGATCCTGCAGCTCTATCTGCTCGGCACCTTCAGTGCAGCGCTGATCGCCGTGCTCGCCAGCTTCGCCTTTCCCTCCAGCCTGACCCTGGTCAGCAACGCCGCGCAGTTGAGCCCCCCTGGCGGGATCGGCGAGGTGCTCAACACCCTGCTGCTGAACCTGGTCGACAACCCGGTCAATGCCCTGCTCAAGGGCAACTTCATCGGCATCCTGGCCTGGGCTGTCGGCCTGGGCCTGGCCCTGCGCCACGCCGCCCCGGGCAGCAAGCAGATGCTGGCCGACCTCTCCGATGGTGTGACCTCAATCGTTCGGCTGGTGATCCGCCTGGCGCCGCTGGGGATCTTCGGCCTGGTCGCCGCCACCCTGGCCGAGTCGGGCATGGGCGCCCTGCTCGACTACCTGCACCTGCTGCTGGTACTGGTCGGCTGCATGCTGTTCGTCGCCCTGCTGGTCAATCCGCTGATCGTCTTTTGCAAGATTCGCCGCAACCCCTACCCGCTGGTGTTCACCTGCCTGCGCGAAAGCGGCCTGACCGCCTTCTTCACCCGCAGTTCGGCGGCCAACATCCCGGTCAACCTGCAGCTGTGCCAGCGCCTGGGCCTGCATGAAGAAACCTATTCGGTGTCGATCCCGCTGGGCGCCACCATCAACATGGCCGGCGCGGCGATCACCATCAGCGTGCTGACCCTGGCCGCGGTGCACACCCTGGGCATCGCCGTCGACCTGCCGACCGCCCTGCTGCTGAGCCTGCTGGCCTCGGTCAGCGCCTGCGGCGCCTCCGGGGTGGCCGGCGGCTCGCTGCTGCTGATTCCGCTGGCGTGCAGCCTGTTCGGCATCCCCAACGAGGTGGCCATGCAGGTGGTCGCCGTCGGCTTCATCATCGGCATCGTTCAGGATTCGGCGGAAACCGCGCTGAACTCCTCGACCGATGCGCTGTTCACCGCGGCGGCCTGCCTGGCCGAGGATCGGCTGGCAAGCCCGCTGGCCGCCCCCGCGCACTGATCCCCGGCGCCATTCGCTGACCCAAGAGGCTTGCGCACCGCGCAGGCCTTTTTTGCATGGACGTCCCTGTCCGTGCGCCTGCCGACGGCCAGAACAGGTCGCGGCCAGCCCCTCCAACCCGACGATCACCGCCCGCCAGCGCCGCGCCTGACGCGAGCGCACGCTTGCTCCTGCCCCTCTCACCCGACCTGTCGTCGCACCCCACCCACCATCGAACAGGATCTCACGAGCCTTTAATGCAAATGATTTGCATTAGCTGTAGAGAGGCAATACCATCTTGCGGCGCGCACCCTCACAGGCAGCAATGGAATGCCTGGTTTCCACCTCTCTTGCCCAAGGACCCTCCAGATGACGGTCGCCCTGCCCGAAACCATGCAACTCCTGCTCAGCCACTGGAGCGAAGCCCTGGCCAGTCCCGCGTTTCGTTCGCGCCATGTGACCCTCGACCAGCTGATCGAGGCGCTGCCGGCGGCGCGCGAGCGTAGCTTCCAGCGCCTGATCCAGGCCCTCCTGCGCGAGGGGCTGCTTGATCCGGCCACACTCGGCCGCGACGAGCACAACCACTGCTGGCTGGCCCTTGGCGATCCCGGTACGCGGCTGCGCTTCGACCACCTGCAACCCGCCGGCATGGGCAGTTGGCAACTGCACGGCAGCGTCGCCCTGTGCCGAGCCCAGGCGTTGCCGTACCTGCTGCAATACCCCTCGGAACTGCTCCAGCTGCTGAGCGACCGGCTCACTTGCTGCGTCACATCGGCGACCCTGACGCGGCTGGCGCGAGAGCTGGATGACAGCCTGCGCAACGACAGCCTCTGCCTGGCGTATCACCAGAGCTGGAACCGCCAATTGCGACACGAGCAGGACAGCGTCGATGGCCTGCTGGCCTGGCTCCAGGCCAGCGCCTGCCCGGACAACCCGACCCTGCTGCTGGAGCAATGGGGAACCCTTGGCCACCCCTGGCACCCGAACTACAAGACCAAGCTGGGCCTGAGCGCCGCCCAGGTCATCGAGCTGTCTCCGGAGTTCGAGGCACGCCTGCCGATTCGTTTGGCGGCACTCCGGCGCAGCTGCGCCCATAGCGAGAGCCTCGACGCGGACCTCGACTACCGGCACTGGTGGCACTCGCAGTTTCCCCAGGCGAGCCGCCAGCTGGACGCGGAACTGCGTCGCCAGAGCCTGGAGCCCGACGACTACCTGCCGCTGCCGGTCCACCCCTGGCAGGCCGAGCAGGTGCTGCCCCGGGAGTTCGCCCGGGAAATCGCCGAGCAGCGCCTGATTCTCACCGCTATTGAGGCCTTCCAGGGCCACCCGAGCATGTCCTTCCGCACGGTGCTGCCCGGCGCCAGCCGCACGCTGCCCATGGTCAAGCTGCCGGTGGGCTTGCGCCTGACCAGCGTGCAACGCACCCTGTCGCCGCGCTCGGCGCGCATGGGCCCGCGGGTCAGTCGCCTGCTCCTGGCGATACTCGGCCAGGAGCCTGAACTGGCCCGGCACCTGAGCGTGATCCCCGAGCGCGTCGGCCTGCACTTCAACCCCGAGCCGGCCGATGACGAGCACGCCCGCCACCTGGCGGTGCTCTACCGCGACAATCCCCTGAGCCTGATCGGTCCTGGCGAGCTGGCCGTGCCGGTGGGCAGCCTGTTCGCCGAGGATGACCGCGGCCAGCCCCTGCTGCGCCAGTGGGTACGCCTGGCCCAGGGCCGCGACGACAGCCAGGCGATGCAGGCCTGGTTGCGCGACTACCTGGCGGTGGCGCTGCCGGGCCTGCTCGGCCTCTACCTGGTCTACGGCGTCGCCTTCGAGGCGCACCAGCAGAACAGCTTCATGCTGATGGACCGCGACGCTCAGCCGCGACGCCTGTTGCTGCGCGACTTCGGCGACATCCGCATCCATCGCCCCAGCCTGCACGCCCAGAGTTTGGACCTCGAGCTGCACGACCCGCAGCTGACCCTGTTCGACGATCCCGACATCGTCCGCGACAAGCTGCTGCACACCTGCTTCATGTGCCACCTGGGCGAACTGGTCCTGCTCTGTGCGCGCCACTGGCAGGTGCCTGAACGGCCACTGTGGGCGATGCTGGCCGACCAGGTCGGCCAGTGCTTCGCCGCACTGCGCGGCCGGGTCGACGAGGCGCGCTGGCAAGGCGAACGCCGGGCCCTGCTGGAACAGGACTGGCCGGCCAAGTCGTTCATGCGCATGCGCCTGGAAAACAGCCAGAGCGACATAGTCGGTCGCCTGCGCAACCCGCTGAGCCAAGACCAGCATGCGCGTTGAGCCGGCGCAGCTGACCCTGCTGATCGCCATCCAGTGCATCTCCATGGGCGCCATGGAGATGAGCGGACCCTTCTGGCCGCTGCGCCTCCAGGCGCTGCTCGACCCGGCCCAGCAGCCCTACCTCGCCACGCTCTCGGCCCTGGTCTACGCCGGGCCGATGCTCGCGGCGATGCTGCTGACCCCGCTGTGGGGCCGCCTGGGCGATCGCAGCGGACACAAGCCCATGATCCTGCGCGCCCTGCTGGCCCTGGCGCTGTGCCAGGCCCTCGCGGCACTGGCCAGCGACCCCTGGCTGCTGGTGCTGATCCGCGTGCTGCAGGGGGCGCTGGCCGGTTTCATCGCCGCGGCCCAGGCCTATGCCGTCGCCCGTTGCGCCAGTGGCCAGCGCGGTCAGGTGCTGGCCCGCCTGCAGGCGGCGACCGCGGTCGGTTCGCTGGCCGGGCCGGTGTTCGGCGGCTGGCTGATGGATGTCGCAGGCTTCGCCGCATTGTGCAACGCGGCGGCGCTGACCTGCCTGCTGTGTGCACTGGCGGCGATGGCCCTGCCGGCCGACTCGCCCAGTCCGCGACCAGGCAGGACCCAGCCCGAAGCGCAGCTGCCCGGTGCCTGGCTCGGCGGTGTGCTGGCGATCATCGTCCTGGTGCAGGCGGCGAAGATGATGCCGCAACCCTTCTTCGCCCTCTATGTCGCGCAGGTTCTGCAGGCCCCCGGCTGGCTGATCGGCGCCAGCTATGCCGCCAGCGCCGCCACCCTGGCCCTCAGCGCGCCGCTGTGGGGGCGCCTGTTCGATCGCTGGAACCCGGCCCGTACCCTGGCCGTGGTCGAGGGCGTGGCCTGGCTCTGCGCCCTGACCCTGGCCCTGACCGCCCTGGCCAGCGACTGGCTCGGCTTCATTGCCAGCCGCCTGCTCTGGGGCATCTGGCAAGGGGCACTACTGCCGGTGGCCTACGCCTTGATCGTCAACACAGTGCCGACCAGTCGCCAGGGCTTCGCCCTCGGCCTGGGCAACAGCGCGGCCAAGGCCGGCGCGCTGCTCGGCGCCCTGCTCGGCGCCGCCGGCATGGGCCTGCTCGGCCTGGCCAGCGGCTTCTGGCTGGTGGCGCTGACCTATGCCGTCGCCGCCCTGGGCATCCGCCTGATTCGCAGCACCTCGCCACTGCCGGCCAGCCCCGGTCCTTTCTGCCCATACCCAGAAGATGACGCAATGAACAGAACTCCACTTTCCCTGCTGATCCCGCTGCTCGGCTCCCTCGGCGCCGCTGCCACGCCCCTGGCCATGGCCGCCGAGGCAGTCGTCTCGAGTAGCGCGGCCGTGCAACTGGCCAACAGCGTGGTCACGGCCACCCGCAGCCAGGCCAGCATCGCCTCCATCCCCGGCTCGGTGCAGGTCATAGACGCGGCGCAGATCCGCCAGCAGAGTGGTGCCGGGCGCAAGGTCGCCGACATCCTCGGCACCCTGGTGCCCGGCCTCGCCCCGGCCACCGGCGGCATGAGCAACTTCAGCCAGAGCCTGCGCGGGCGCAACATGCTGGTGCTGATCGACGGCGTCTCGCAGAACGCCAGCCGCGACAACTACCGCCAGCTCAACAGCATCGCCCCGGCCAGCATCGAGCGCATCGAGGTGATCTCCGGTGCCAGCAGCCTCTACGGCGCCGGCGCCTCGGGCGGCATCATCAACATCATCACCAAGCGCAACCAAGGCGAAGCACTGGCCCTGAGCAGCCGCGTGGGCCTGAGCAGCGGCAACAACCTCAACCCCAAGGGCTTCGCCTACGAGCTGTTCCAGAGCGCCGGCGCGCGCCAAGGGCCGCTGGACTGGTACCTGTCGGCCGACTGGACCCAGCGCAACGACCAGTTCGACGCCAATGGCAAGCGCATTCCCCAGGACACCTCCCAGGGCAGCGCCATGGACACCGAGACCTACGACCTGCATGGCCGCTTCGGCTATGCCCTGGACGCCGACAAACGCCTGAGCCTGGCCCTGCAGGACTACCGCGACGAACAGGACAGCGGCTATACCCAGCGCGCCATCGATGGCCAGGCGGTGGCGGTGCAGGGCCTGGACCTCGAGGACCAGCCCTACACCCACAACCAGGCGGTCAACCTCAACTACAGCGACAGCGACCTGCTGGGCCAGAGCCTGCTGCTGGAAAGCTACTGGCGCCGCGCCGATGCGCTGTTCTTCCCGGATCGCCCGCGCGGCCTGGCCGGCGTCTCCGACAACAACAGCCAGCAGGACGTCTATGGCCTGCGCGCCGCCGTGGAAAGCGCCCTACCGATGATCGGCGCGGCCCGCGGCAGCCTGGTCTGGGGCGCCGACTACGAGCACGAGCGCACCCGCCAGCGCGGCGACCGCTACGCCATCAACGGCCTGGTCTACCGCAAGACGGGCGAAACCTTTGAACTGGGCCCGGATATCGAGACCGCCACCCGGGCGCTGTTCGCCCAGATGTCCTGGGATATCGCCGACTGGACCCTGCGCGGCGGCGTGCGCCGCCAGTGGATCGACAGCGAGGTGCAGGACAGCATCGCCTACGGCGAGATCTGGCAGACCGGCAACCGCGCCACCCTGCCCGGCGGCACCCTGAAATACGCCGCCACCCTCTACAATCTGGGCGCGGTCTACCACCTCGACGACAACCAGGACCTGTTCGTCAACTTCAGCCAGGGCTTCTCCCTGCCGGACATCCAGCGCTTCCTGCGCGACGTCGACAGCCACTTCGACATCCACACCCTCAATGCCCAGGCCATCGAGGTCGACAGCTACGAGCTGGGCTGGCGCGGCAACTGGAGCCGCTGGCAGGCCGACGTCACCCTCTACGAGAACCGCTCGGACGTGACCCAGTTCTACGACGCCAGCGCGCGGGTATTGCGCCTGATCGACCAGAAGGAGCGGGTCCGCGGCCTGGAGAGCCGCCTGAGCTACGACCTGAGCGAACGCTGGACGGTCGGCGGCAGCTACGCCTGGACCAAGGGCGAGACCCGCCAGGACGGCCAGTGGATCGACCTGCCGGCCACCCGCGTAGCGCCGGCCAAGACCCTGCTGTTCCTCGGCTACCAGCGCGAGCGCTACAACCTGCGCCTGCAGGCCGTGCAACTGGCCGACTACGATGCCGCCGCCAAGGACGCCAATGGCCGGCAGATCGACGGCTATAGCCTGGTCGACCTGCTCGGTGAGGTCGAGCTGCCGACCGGGCGCCTGCAGGGCGGCATCTACAACCTGAGCAACCGCCACTACCAGAACCTGTTCACCCAGGCCAATGCCCGCGCGCCCCTCCCCAGTGCCGAGGGCCGCACCCTCAGCCTCGCCTACTCGCTCGACTGGTAGCCCGCGGCGCTGCAGCCACGGCAAAAGCAGAAAGGCCTACGCTCCCCGCGTAAGCCTTGTTTGCCGGCGTGCGTGGGCGCCGACTCCCATGCCGCCCATGAGCAGAACAGCCCCCTGGGGGGGGGGGTAATGCCGCTCACGTGATCCCACGTGGGCGCCATGCTTTTGTAGCCCGGATGCAGTCTGGAGAGGTCTGGCGCCTGACCAACCGCGGCCGGATTGCTTCCAGACTACGCGCCAGGCGCTGCGACTACTCCATGGTGAACAGCGAGGCGTTGCCGCCCGAAGCGGTGGTATCGATGCTCACCGCACGCTCCAGTACGAAGCGGTGCAGGTAGGCCGGGCTACCGGCGAGCGGGCAGCCTGGCGCACCGCCGGTATGGGCCTGCAGCGCGTAGGGGATCAGTGGCCGGATCGCCCCGTCGCATTCGGCGAGCGCCAGGTTGAGCGCCTTGGCCAGTGCATGCGGCCCGGCGAGGGCCACGGCATCGACGCGCGCGTCCTCGACCAGCTCCTTGAGCGTCGCATCCTCGCCACTGCTCAGTAGGCCCAGCACGCCCTGCGGCACCCCGGCGCCCAGCAGCAGGCGCTGCAGTTCGCTGGCGACGGCTTCAACCTGGTGCCACAGCACCACGCTGTTACCGGCGGCAAGGGCCGCACCGCACTCGGCGGCGAGCGCGGCCAAGCCGTTGCCGGCCGTCGCCAGGCAGGCCACCACGCCGCGCGGCGGCGACCTCAGCTCATTGCGCTCGCCGGTGGGCCCGGGCAGCTCGGTGGGCTCGCTCAGCTCCGCCTCCGCCTGGGCAGCATAGAAACGCAGTGCCTCGGCGGCGCGGACGACCCCCTGTGCGCCGTCCGGGTCCTGATTGCCGAGCGTCTGCTGCGCGGCCTCGATCGCCGCCGCCGCCTGCTCCAGCAGCTCGGCGCGCTCGCCGACCGCCAGCGCCGACCAGGCCGGCGCCGCCGCTTTCGCCTCCTCGAGCGCACGCCCGAGGCGCTCGCGCGACACGCCGGCCATGGCCGCCTCAGCGGCGGATGGGCCGGCAGCCGGCGTCGCGGCGCCCTCCACCCGTTCGCTGGCGAAGCGCGGCAGGTAATGCGGGCCGCCGGCCTTCGGCCCGGTGCCGGACAGGCCCTCGCCGCCGAAGGGCTGGACGCCGACGACCGCGCCGATCTGGTTGCGATTCACGTAGGCATTGCCCGCGCGCACCCGCTCGAGAATGAAGTCGCGGGTTTCGTCGACGCGGGTGTGGATGCCGTGGGTCAGCCCGTAACCGGTCGCGTTGATGCTCTCGACCACCTTGTCGATCTGTTCGCCGGGGAAGCGGATGACGTGCAGCACCGGGCCGAACACCTCGCGCTTTAAGCGCGTCAGGCTGTCGAGTTCGAAGGCCACCGGGCCAACGAAGCTGCCCTTGCCGCTGCTGGGCCCCGGCTTGACCTGCTTGAGCAGTTTGGCCTCGCCGCGCATGCGCTTGATGTGCTTGTCGAGCAGGCCCTTGGCCTCTTCGTCGATGACCGGGCCGATGTCTGTGGACAGCTGCGCCGGATCGCCGACGTTGAGCTCCTCCATGGCGCCGCAGATCATCTTCAGCATCTTGTCGGCGACGTCCTGCTGGACGAACAGCACGCGCAGCGCCGAACAACGCTGGCCGGCGCTCTGGAAGGCCGACATGACCACATCGCGCGCGACCTGTTCGGGCAGCGCGCTGGAGTCGACGATCATCGCGTTGAGGCCGCCGGTCTCGGCGATCAGCGGGCAGAGCGGGCCGTCGCGCCGCGCCAATGTGCGGTTGATCAGCTGGGCCACCTCGGTCGAGCCGGTGAAGCACACCCCGGTCACCCGCGCATCGGCGACCAGCGCGCCGCCGACGCGGGCGCCGTCGCCGGGCAACAGGTGCAGCACACCGGCGGGGATCCCGGCGCGGTGCATCAGGCGCACCCCGGCGGCGGCGATCAGCGGCGTCTGCTCGGCGGGCTTGGCCACCACCGCGTTGCCGGCTGCCAGGGCGGCGGTGATCTGGCCAGTGAAGATCGCCAGGGGGAAGTTCCACGGGCTAATGCAGCAGAACACCCCGCCGCCCTGCAGGCGCGCCTCCTGGCCGGCTTCGGCCGGCCCCCGCAGGCGCAGCGGCTGGGCGAAATCCTGCTCGGCGCGCAGCGCGTAGTAGCGGCAGAAATCGACCGCCTCGCGCACCTCGGCGAGGGCATCGGCGAGCGTCTTGCCGGCCTCGCGCACGGCGATGGCCATCAGCTGCGGCGCCTCCTCTTCCATCAGGTCGGCGAGGCGACGCAGGGCCGCCGCCCGTTCGGCGACCGGGGTGGCGGACCAGTCGGCAGCATGACGCTGGGCGCTGGCCAGCGCCTGTTCGACATCCTCGTCCGTGGCCTCACTGGCCTGGCCGACGACGCGGTTGCGGTCGGCCGGGCTCAGTACATCCCGGGTGTCGCCCTGGCGCTCCTGGCCATCGATGATGGGCCCGGCACGCCAACTGCCCTGCTCGGCCGCGGCCATCGAGGCGGAAAGCTCGCGCAGGGTCGCGCGATCGAACAGATCGCGCCCGGCGAAGTTCACCCGCCCCGCGCCATAGAGGTCGCGTGGCTGGGGAATCTGTGGATGCGGAATGTAGGACAGCGCCTGCACCTGGGCGACCGGATCGGCGACGATCGCCTCGACCGGCAGCGACTCGTCCTGGATACGGTTGACGAAGGAGCTGTTGGCGCCGTTCTCCAGCAGCCGGCGCACCAGGTAGGCGAGCAGGTCCTCGTGGCCGCCGACCGGCGCGTAGATGCGGCACGGCATGCCGATGCGCTTGTCCTCGACCACGCCCTCGTAGAGTTCCTCGCCCATGCCGTGCAGGCGCTGAAATTCGTAGCCGCCCTGGTCCCCGGCGTACTCGAGTACCGAGGCGATGGAGTGGGCATTGTGGGTGGCGAACTGCGGGTAGAACACATCGCGGTTGGCCAGCAGCTTGCGCGCGCAGGCCAGGTAGGCGACGTCGGTGTTGACCTTGCGCGTGTAGACCGGATAGCCGGGCAACGCCAGCTCCTGCGACAGTTTGATCTCGGCGTCCCAGTAGGCGCCCTTGACCAGGCGCACCATCATCCGCCGGCCATTGCGGCGCGACATGTCGGCGAGCCAGTCGATGACGAAGGGCGCGCGCTTCTGATAGGCCTGTACCACCACGCCGAAGCCGTCCCAGCCCTTGAGATCATCGGAGCCTGAGATCGCCTCGATGACGTCGAGGGAGATGTCCAGCCGCGCCGCCTCCTCGGCATCGATGTTGAGGCCGATGTCGAGCCGCGCAGCTTCGAGCGCCAGGGCATGCATGCGCGGCACCAGCTCGTCCATCACTCGCTGCTCCTGCCACAGCTCGTAGCGCGGGTGCAGCGCCGACAGCTTCACCGAGATGCCCGGCCCCGCGTAGATGCCCTTGCCGCCCGAGACGCGACCGATGGCGGCGATCGCGCTGCGGTAGGACTCGAAGAAGCGATCGGCGTCGGCCATGGTCCGCGCCGCTTCGCCGAGCATGTCATAGGAATAGCTGTAGCCCTTGCGTTCGAATACCTTGGCCCGCTCCAGCGCCTCGTCGATCGTGCGGCCCATGACGAACTGCTTGCCCATGATGCGCATGGCCTGATTCACCGCCTCGCGAATCATCGGCTCGCCGACCCGGGCGACCAGCCGGCGCAACACCGCCCCCGGCGTCTGCCCCTTGACTCCGCGCAAGCCGACGACCCGGCCGGTCAGCATCAGGGCCCAGGTCGAGGCATTGACGAACACCGAGTCGCTGCGCCCCAGGTGGGCGTCCCAGTTGGCGGCCGACATCTTGTCGCGGATCAGCGCCTCCTGGGTGGCGTCGTCGGGGATGCGCAGCAGGGCTTCGGCGATGCACATCAGCATCACCCCTTCCTGGGTGGACAGACCGTACTGGTGCAGAAAGGCATCGATGCCGCCCTTGGATTTGGCGCGCACACCCTCGACCAGGCGCGTGGCCGTGGCCTGGATCCGCGCCTGGGCCTCGGAGGGCAGGTCCAGCTGGGCCAGCAGCGCCGTCACGCAGCGGGTTTCGTCGGCCCGGTAGTGGGCGTCGATCTCGCGCCGCAGCGCATCGGGTAGCAGAGGGGGTGTCTCGAAGCTCATGGTCTCGTCCTCGCCGCAAGTCTGGGGCGGACACCTGCTTGCGGCCTAGCGATGGCCGCAAGCAGGTGAAGGGGTGCGCGGCTTTATCAGCGTGCTCACTGGTGAAGGGTCTTCTCGAAAGTATCGAACTCGTCCTGGATCGCCGCGACCGGCGGCTGGCTGATCAAGCTGACCACGACCACCGTGAGCGCGCAGAGGATGAAGCCGGGCAGGATCTCGTACATATCGAAGATGCCGCCTTCGACCTGCTTCCACAGGATCACCGTCACTGCGCCGACTACCATGCCGGCGATGGCGCCATTGCGGGTCATGCGTTTCCAGAACAGTGACAGGAGGATGACCGGCCCGAACGCGGCGCCGAAGCCGCCCCAGGCATAGGACACCAGGCCAAGCACCGTGCTGTTGGGGTCACGCGCCATCAGCACGGCGATCAGCGCGATCAGGATGACCGTGCCACGGCCGATCCACACCAGCTCCTTCTGACTGGCGTTCGGCCGGATCATGGCCTTGTAGAAGTCCTCGGTCAGGGCGCTCGACGACACCAGCAGCTGCGAGTCGATGGTGCTCATGATCGCCGACAGGATCGCCGCCAACAGCACGCCCGCCACCCAAGGGTTGAACAGCAGCTGCGACAGGCTGATGAATACCGTTTCGGCATTGGCCAGCGGCTTATCGGCGAAGTAGCCGATGCCGGCGAAGCCGGTGAAGATCGCGCCGTACAGCGCCAGCACCATCCAGGTCATGCCGATCAGCTTGGCCGTGGGCATGTCGCTCGAGCGGCGCAGCCCCATGAAGCGCACGACGATATGCGGCTGGCCGAAGTAGCCCAGGCCCCAGGCCATCAGCGAGACGATGCCGAACAGGGTCATGTTGTGGAAGATGTCGAGGCGCGTAGGATCGACCGCCGCCACCTCCGCCACCGTGCTGCTCCAGCCGCCATCGGCCGAGATCACTGCAATCGGCACCATGAGCAGGGCGAGAAACATCAGCATGCCCTGCACGAAGTCGGTCCAGCACACCGCCAGGAAACCGCCGAGGAAGGTGTAGGAGATGATGACGATGGCACCGACCCAGAGTGCGGTGCCGTACTCCATGCCAAAGCTCTTCTCGAACAGGGTCGCCCCGGCCACCATGCCGGACGAGGTGTAGAAGGTGAAGAACAGCAAGATCACCACTGCCGAGATCATCCGCAGCACTTTGCTGCTGTCGTGGAAGCGGTTCTCGAGGTAGTCGGGCACGGTGATCGAGTCCCGTGCCACCTCGGTATAGACGCGCAGCCGGCGGGCGACGAACTGCCAGTTCAGGTAGGCGCCGATGGTCAGGCCCACGGCGATCCAGACCTGATTCATGCCCGAGGCATACATGGCGCCGGGCAGGCCCAGCAGCAACCAGCCGCTCATGTCCGAGGCGCCGGCGCTGAGCGCCGCCACGCCGGGGCCGAGGCGGCGTCCGCCGAGCACGTAGTCGGACAGGTCGTCGGTGAGCCGATAGGCCGCAAAACCGATGATCAGCATGCCGATCAGGTAGACGACGAAGGTCACCAGGGTGGGAGTACTCATGTTCATGGTTGCCGCTCCTTACTTGCCCATTAGGTAGGTAACCAGCGACAGCACCACAACGGCACTCATCGGTACGATCAGCCAGAACCAGGTTGCGAAACTCAGTGCATGTTCCATGGGAATCCTCACGTAGTTGTTGCGCATGGCAATCACTTGGGCGAACCCGATGAGTTGCAGAACCGCCCCGCTGCCCCGCGATCCTGCTGCGGCTGCAACGTTCGCCTAGCGCCTGAACAAGTCCGGCTCCAGGCCTCGTCGGCCTGATTGCAGGCCGTCGGCAGGCACGAACACCGCACCTCGGCGGCAAACGGGTCTTAAGTAACTATAGGAGAGATCTGTAGCCTTACCGCCCGTCGCACCCGATAGGCGCCGGTAACCGGGCGACCTCGGGGGTGCGCATGGCGGATGGCCCGGACGAACGGGAGGAAAGCGCAAACGCACGGCGGTGGCCGGCGGGCACCGACACTCAGGAAAATCGACGGCGGCGCCAGTCGACCTGAACAGAGGCGCCAGAAACGCCAAACCCCGCACAGGGCGGGGTTTGGCGTAGATGTCCAAGTGACGGCGCAGCACTCGGAAACAGGATGATGGCGTCCCCTGCTGGAATCGAACCAGCATCTAGCCCTTAGGAGGGGCTTGTTCTATCCCTTGAACTAAGGGGACTTGGTAATGCGGATCGGCAATGCTGCCGACCGGGCCGCATGTTAACCAGCCTCGGCGGATTTGTCATGTCGCCGCCATCAACTCACGGCCATACTCAAGTCGACCGCCCAGGAGATCGCCATGACCCAGTCAGCATCCCAGCATGTGCCGGATTCCCCATTTGCCCACTTCGTCCTGCGCCCCGCCTGCCCCGGCGACGCCCAGGCACTGAGCGCGTTATTGCAGCAACTGGCGCCGGACGGAGCACGCCCCGACGCAAAACTGCTGGCCCTGCGCCTGAGCGCGCCAGCGCCGAATCAGGTGGTACTGGTGGCCAAGCGCGACGGCAAACTGCTCGGCACTTGCACGCTCCACCTGATCGAACACCTGGCGCACAACTTCGCCCGCTCGGCGATTCTCGAGGATGTGGTCGTGGATGCCGACGCCCGCGGCCTGGGGATTGGCCAGGCCCTGATCGACAAAGCCGTCGAACGCGCCCGCGCCTGGGGCTGTTACAAGCTGGCGCTATCGAGCAACCAGAGCCGCGAGGCGGCTCATCGTTTCTATCAGGGGTTGGGCTTCAAGCCGCACGGCATCAGCCTGGCCCTGGCGCTGGAGTCAGGCGAGACCTAGGGCGTACTCGGCTTCGGCCTCCTGCGTCGCTCTACCTCCTGCATCCCTGCAGTCGTCGCGGAGCAGTACGCCGCCTGGTGTACTGTTCGCTACGCTCCCGAGTACACCCTACGTCAGGCGAGACGCAGGGTGGATGACGCCTTATCCAGCCACCTAGGCGAACAGCCCCAGGGTATGCAGGAACACCACCAGGATGCCTACCGGGGTGACCCAGCGCAGCAACTGCCACCACAGCGTGAACAACGGCGCGTGGCCAAGTCCCAAGGCTTCCTGCACGGTTGTGCGGCTCAACGCCCAGCCGGTGAACAGCACCGTGCCCAGCCCGCCGAGCGGCATCATCAGGTTGGTGGTCAGGTAGTCCAGACTGTCGAAGAAGGTCTTGCCGAACAGGGTGTACTCCGCCCAGGCGTTGAACGAAAACACCGTACCCAGACTGAGCACCCACAGCGCCAGGCCACTCAACAACACCGCCTTGAGCCGGCCGATAGCGAATTTCTCGCCGAGCCAGGCGATGGTCGGCTCGCTTAGCGAGATCGCCGAGGTCAATGCGGCGAGCGCCAGCATGATGAAGAACAAGCCGCCAACCACCTGACCGAACGGCATCTGGCCGAAGGCGATCGGCAGGGTGACGAAGATCAACCCAGGACCTGCACCCGGCTCCAGGCCATTGGCGAACACCAGCGGGAAGATTGCCAGACCGGCCAGCAAGGCCACCCCGGTATCCGCCAGGGCCACCATCAGCGACGTCTTGACGATGGAAGTACCGGCCGGCAAGTAGGAGCCGTATACCATCATGGCGCCACTGGCCAGGCTGAGGGTAAAGAAGGCGTGCCCCAAGGCCACCAGCACGCCCTGCGTGCTGAGCTTGCTGAAGTCGGCGTCGAACAGGAAGTGCACGGCCTCGAGGAAATACCCGGTGGTGGCGGCATAGCCCACCAGGATCAGCAGCAGCACGAACAGTCCCGGCATCATGAAGCGCAACGCGCGCTCCAGGCCTTCGCGTACGCCCAGGGCGACAATGCCCAGGGTCAGCAGTAACACCAGGGTGGCGTAACCGGCCAGCTGCCAGGGATCGCCGAGCATGGCGCCGAACAACGCGCCACTGCTCTCGCCATCCAACCCGGCGAAGTTGCCCATGGCGGCCGCTGGCGCATAGGCCAAGGCCCAGCCGGCCACGACCGCGTAGAAACTGAGGATAAGAAAACCGGTGAGCACGGCCAGCGTGCCCAACCAGCGCCAATGGCGACTGGCGCCCGCCTGTCTGGCCACGGCGGCGAAGGCACCCTCGGGGTTGGCTCGGCCACGACGACCGATCATCACCTCGACCATCAGCAGCGGAATGCCAATGGCCAGGATGCACGCCAGGTAGACCAGAACGAAGGCCCCACCGCCGTTCTCCCCGGTGATATACGGAAACTTCCAGATATTGCCCAGGCCCACCGCCGAACCGGTGGCGGCAAGGAAGAATACCCAGCGTGACGACCATAGGCCGCGCTCAGCTGCGCTGCTGATGGGGCCGGCACTGGCGCCGGCGACGATGCTGTCTTGACTCATTGGGGCTTGCCCTCTTGTTGTTGTGAAAAAGTCAGTCGGGGATCGGATCTGGGTGAATCGATGCGCGAAGCTGACGCTCCAGCCATCCACCATTGCCCGGTGGGCGGTGGATGAAAAGAGCGTCATCCACCCTACGAATCAACGTGCGCCGCGCAGGCGCTCCTCGGCCAGACGGTCGGCCACCGCCGTTGTGGTGGCGCCCTCGCGCTCGGCGCGCTGGAAGATCTCCTCCAGGGTGGCGCCGATACCTTCGATATGCGCCTTGAGGTCGGCGGTGCTGCCACCGTTGCGCTCGTAGCAGACATCGATGATGCCGCCGGCATTGATCGCGTAATCCGGGGCATACAGACAACCACGGCGGCGCAGTTCCTCGGCCAGTGCGGCATCGGCCAGCTGGTTGTTGGCGGCGCCAGCAATCACCGGTGCGCGCAGCGCTTCGAGGGTGTGCGGGTTGATGATCGCGCCCATGGCGCAGGGGGCGAACACGTCCACGTCCAGGCCGTAGATGTCGTTCTGACCGACTGCAGTGGCGCCGAGTTGTTCCACTGCGCGGCGCACATTGGCCTCGACGATGTCGGTGACCCACAACTCGGCGCCCGCTTCCTTGAGCTGCTGGGCCAGACCGAAACCAACCTGGCCAACGCCCTGGATCGCCACCCGCAGTCCCTTGAGATCGTCACGGCCGAGACGGTGCTTGACCGCCGCTTGCAGGCCGATGAACACCCCGTAGGCGGTGGACGGCGACGGGTCGCCATTGCGCATGCCGCCGCCAAAGGCCTCGCGCTGACCGGCGCCGGCGACATGGCGGGTGCGCTCGGCCATGATCTGCATTTCCGCCACCCCGGTACCGGAGTCAGCGGCAGTGACATAGCGCCCGCCCAGGCTGTCGACGAAATCGCCCATGGCCTGGAACAGCGCCGCGCTCTTGTCGGTGTGCGGATTGCCGATGATCACCGCCTTGCCGCCACCCAGTGGCAGCCTGGCCAGCGCCGACTTGTAGCTCATGCCACGCGACAGACGCAGCACATCACGCAGCGCTTCCTCGTCGCTGGCGTAGGGCCACATGCGGCAACCACCCAGGGCCGGGCCGAGGTTGCGGTTATGGATGGCGATGATGGCCTTCAGACCGCTGGCCTGATCGTGGCCGTAGACCACCTGCTCGTGGTGATCGAATTCGATATGGGAAAACACGGACATGGGGATTCCTTGATTGTTCTTGTTGTGAGGGTTGAGGGTCTCAGATCAACGTATAGGAGCCAGGGGGACAGCCAGTCCTTGGCTCCTACATTTACATAGCGCGCATCAGGCCGCCGGCTCGAACAGCTGCACCACCTGGATCTCGCTGACCAGCAGGCGCGCCATGAGTTGGCGCTCCTGCTCGCGCACCTTGATCAGGCTCTGCTCCTTGACGTGGCCATAACCGCGGATCTGCTCCGGCAATTCGGCCAAGGCCACGGCGCTGCGGTAGTTGTCGGCATTCAGCTGCTTGAGGAGGAAGTCGACACTGCGTTCGTAGTCCTCGATCAGCTGCAGCTCCAGCTTGCGCTCGGCGCTGTAACCGAACAGGTCGAGCGGCGTGCCGCGCAGGATCTTCAACTTGGCCAGCAGGCCGAAGGCCTTGAGTATCCAGGGCCCAAACTGGCGCTTGCGCGGCTGGCCGGTGCTGGGATCGGGCTTGGCCAGCCAGGACGGCGCCAGGTGGAACTGCAGACGGTAGTCACCCTGGAATTGCGCCTCGAGTTGCTGGATAAAGTGGCCGTCGCTGTACAGCCGTGCCACCTCGTACTCGTCCTTATAGGCCAGTAGCTTGGCGTAGTAGCGCGCCACCGCACGGCTCAGGGCCTGATCGCCCCCCTGATCGGCCAGGCGCACGCGCTGCACCAGCGCACGGTAGCGCTCGGCATAGGCGGCGCTCTGGTAGGCCGTGAGGAAATCGACGCGGAACTGGACGATCTGCTCCAGGGTTTCGCAACGTGGCGCCTCGACCATCTTGGGTGCGGCCAGCTTCTCCACCGCGGCGACATCGTGCGCCGCACGGCGGCCCCAGAGGAACGCCTGCTGGTTGAGCTGCACGGCCACGCCGTTGAGTTCGATGGCTTTGGCGATGGCGTCGGCGGCCACCGGCACCAGGCCTTTCTGGTAGGCATAGCCGAGCATGAACAGGTTGCTGGCGATGCTGTCGCCGAGCAGGCGGGTGGCCAGGCGGGTGGCATCGACGAAGTGGGTCTTGCCAGCACCCACCGCCTCGATCAGCGCCTCGCGCATCGCCGCGCCGGGAACCTGGGCATCGGGGTTACGGGTGAACTCGGCGGTGGCCGCTTCATGGCTGTTGATCACCGCATGGGCAATCTTGTCGTTGAGCTTGGCCAGGGCGTCCTCACTGGCGGCCACCACCAGGTCACAACCGAGCAGCAAGTCGGTCTCGCCGGCGGCGATGCGCACGGCAAAGATATCGTCCTGCTTGGCGGCGACGCGAATATGGGTGATTACCGGGCCGAACTTCTGCGCCAGACCGGCCTGGTCGAGCACGCTGCAACCCTTGCCTTCCAGGTGCGCAGCCATGCCCAGCAGCGCGCCGACCGTGGTCACGCCGCTGCCGCCGACGCCTGGCAGGAGGATGTTCCACGGCCGCTCGAGGCTCGGCTGCCTGGGTTCCGGCAGGGCCTCGAACAGGGCGTTCTGGCCGACCCCCTCCGGCTTGCGCAGGCTGCCGCCGTGCACGGTGACGAAGCTCGGGCAGAAACCTTCGACGCAGCTGAAATCCTTGTTGCAGGAGTTCTGATCGATCTCGCGCTTGCGCCCCAGTTCGGTTTCCAGCGGCAGCACCGACAGGCAGTTGGACTTGACGCTGCAATCACCGCAGCCCTCGCACACCGCCGGATTGATGAAGGCACGCTTGGCCGGGTCGACCAGCTTGCCGCGCTTGCGCCGACGGCGCTTCTCGGTGGCGCAGGTCTGGTCATAGATGATCACCGAGCAGCCCTTGAACTCGCGCAACTCGCGCTGCACCGCGTCCAGCTCGCTGCGGTGGTGGAAGGTCACGATGGACGCGAAGCCGGCGCGGCTCGGGTACTTGTCCGGCTCATCGCTGACCAGGGCAATACGCTTGACGCCCTCGGCGAACACCTGCTGGCTGAGCTGGTCGACGCGCAGTTCGCCGTCGATCGGCTGGCCGCCGGTCATGGCCACCGCGTCGTTGTAGAGGATCTTGTAGGTGATGTTGACCCCGGCCGCCACCGCCGCACGCAGGGCCAGCTGGCCCGAATGGAAGTAGGTGCCATCGCCGAGGTTCTGGAAGATGTGCGCGGTGTCGGTGAACGGCGCCTGGCCAATCCAGGTCGCGCCCTCGCCGCCCATCTGGGTGAAGGTGTCGGTGTTGCGGTCCATCCACTGGGTCATGTAGTGGCAACCGATGCCGCCCTGAGCGCGGCTGCCTTCGGGCAGCTTGGTCGAGGTGTTGTGCGGGCAACCGGAGCAGAAATGCGGGGTGCGCACCGTGCTGTGCTTGGGCGCGGCCAGGGAGGCTTCCTTGGCCGCAAGAAAGGCCAGACGCTCCTCGATCTGCGGACTGCTGTAGATCGGTGCCAGGCGCTTGGCGATGGCGCGGGCAATCATCGCCGGGGTCAGCTCGGACAGGTTGGGCAGCAGCGAAGCGCCGGTTTCGTCAAACTCGCCAACCACCCGCGGACGCTTGCCCAGTGGCCAGTTGTACAGCTGACCGGTCAGCTGGTCCTCGATGATGCTGCGCTTCTCCTCGACCACCAGGATCTCGTCCAGGCCCTCGGCGAACTCGTGCACCGACACCGGCTCCAGCGGCCAGCTCATGCCAATCTTGAGCACGCGCAGGCCGACCTGGGCGCACAACTGTTCATCCAGGCCGAGGTCTTCCAGGGCCTGACGCACGTCCAGGTAGGATTTGCCGGTGGTGACGATGCCCAGGCGCGGATTAGGCGAGTCGAGCATCAGCGGATTCAGGTTGTTGGCCCGGGCGAAGGCACGGGCGGCATAGATCTTGTAGGTATTGAGGCGTTTTTCCTGGGCCAGGGGCGGATCCGGCCAGCGGATATACACGCCGTCTTCCGGCAACTCGAAGTCCTCGGGAATCGTCACCTCGACGCGCAGCGGATCGACATCCACCACCGCCGAGGAGTCGACGTTCTCGGCGATGGTCTTCAGCGCCACCCAGCAACCGCTGTAGCGCGACAGCTCCCAGCCGAGGATGCCGTAGTCGAGGATTTCCTGGACGTTGGCCGGATTCAGCACCGGAATCGAGGCGGCGATAAAGGCGTGCTCGCTCTGGTTGGCGATGCTCGAGGACTTGCAGCCATGGTCATCACCGGCCAGCAGCAAGACGCCGCCATGCTCGGAGACGCCGGCCGAGTTGCCGTGCTTGAACACATCGCCGCAGCGGTCGACGCCCGGGCCCTTGCCGTACCACATGGCGAACACACCGTCGTAGCGCGCGCCGGGGAACAGGCTGGTCTGCTGACTGCCCCACACCGAGGTGGCGGCCAACTCTTCGTTGACCCCGGGCTGGAAGTGGATGGCGTTTTCCTGCAGGAAGCTCTTGGCTTCCCACAGACTCTTGTCCAGGTTGCCCAGCGGCGAGCCGCGGTAGCCGGAGATAAAGCAGGCGGTGTTGAGGCCATGGGCCGTGTCGCGCTGCTTCTGCAGCATCGGCAGACGGGTCAGCGCCTGGGTGCCGGTGAGGTATAGGTGACCAGTGGCAAGGCGATACTTGTCATCCAGGCGGATCTCGGCCAGAGACATGCGCACGCTCCTTTTATTGTTATGGAGAGCTAGGCTGGCAACGGTGAATGCCAACCGGGTTCTGTTTCGCCCAGGATCACCGGGCTAAACGACTGGCTAAGAATATGACTGAGCGGTACGGATATTTTCTTTCTAATTTCGGGCACAAAAGCCAATACTGCGCATGACGATTGCAGCAATTACAAAAAATCGAGATAAATCATGCAAGAAAAACTCGGCCCTATCGATCGCAAGATTCTCCGCCTGTTGCAGCACAACGCCGACCTCTCCGCCGCCGAGATTGCCGAGAAGGTCGAACTGTCACAATCGCCCTGCTGGCGGCGGATTCATCGCATGCAGGAGGACGGCCTGATCGAGCGCAAGGTCGCCCTGCTCAACCCCAAATTATTGGGCCTGGGGATGACCGTATTCGTCGACATCAAGCTGTCGGCCCATGGCCGCAAGAACCTCGAGGAATTCGAACAGGCAGTGGTCGGCTACCCTGAAGTGCTGGAGTGCTACACCATGGCCGGCGGCTCGGACTACCTGCTCAAGGTGGTGGCCAAGGACATCGCCAGCTACGAGCGCTTCCTGCGCGACCACCTGCTGCAACGCCCGCATGTGCAGGAAGCGCACTCGAACATCGCCATGAGCGAAGTCAAGCGCACCACCGAGTTGCCGCTGGATTGAGCAATGCTCCGCTTGGACCCTAGAGCGGTGCGGGCAGTGTGCGACCGGGACCCGGGACCATACCGCCATGACGGCCAGACCCGCGCACTGCCGCAATCCGCGCAGGCGTAGTAGATGTACACCCGGGGTGGACCTCATCGGCGCCCAGCAGCGTCAGACGCCTATCAGGGCCAGCAGGCTATCCACTGTGCACTCGAGGTGGCTGGAGTTATCCAGCACATGCACACCCTCGGCTGCTGCCACAGCAACGCTGCCGAACAGCACATTGCGGGCCAAACGCTGTTCGATCTGCTCGGGAGTTTCACGACCACGTGCAAGCAGGCGCTCGCGTAATACATCGATATCCACCGTCAGCACTACCCCGATCAGCCCTGGATAGCACTGGCGCGCCCGCCCCAGGTAGGCGCGCGAGCCATTGACCAGCACATCTTGCCCGGCCGCCAACCACTCATCTATTTGCCGGGGAATACCGTAGGCCAGGTCATTGGCTCGCCAGCTCATGGCGAAGGCGCCATCAGCCTCCTGCCGCTCGAAATCAGCCAGGCCAACCACGACGGCATCCTCGCCAACCGCCTCGGCGGAACGAGTAATCACCCGCCTGGCAATCTGGCAGTCACGCGCGGCCAGACGCTCGCGGACAGCATTCAACAGACTGTCCTTACCCGATCCCGAAGGCCCCATCAGATAGATCAATCTGCCGCCCATCAGAACACCCATATGCGCTTATCGCCCAATTTGCAGGATCAGTACTTTGAACTCACATTCACATCAGGACCAGACCGCCCCAGAGTAGACGGTAACTCATGGGCATGGCGAAACCGGCGATTGCATCGTGTCGCCAGCCCGCAATGAGCCACAGGGATGGTGCGCGGCTTTTTCCGAAGCACGACAGCCGAGGTGGACATGCCAGTCCGACATGGGCTCGAGACAACCCAACAGGACGTTTTGCACTACGCTTAAACCAGCGGGAAGATTTGACGACAGGAAGGTGCAACCGATGTCGGCGCGCAGGTGGTGAACTTCGTAATTGGGGCACCCGTGCACCTGTGCATGATGACCGAGCGGCCTGGCGCAAGATCACAGCAGGCCTGCCCAATCGGATGGCGCAACGAGATGGTTAGCGCGGAACAGGACACACTGATCGGTTCTACCACCCCATCCTGCCGCAGGACAAAGCAAGCAAGAACGCAGAGTGTCTGCTTGGCGGCAGACATTTGCTCTGCCTGACCCTCAACCCAGGCCGCTGCGCTCTTAGAGCAGCCGCTTACGAGCCGTTTGACGCCTCAAGCTCGCTGCACGGCGCAGGCCACAACCGGTGCACGCCAAGCGCACGAGCCATCAAGCGCGAGTGAGTGCTCGTTGTTTGGGAGGCTAAAAATGCCGGGCTTTTGCATAGCAACACACATTTCTGATAACTGGTGCTGGCAAAGAGCCTCTACAGCCAACACAATGCGCCACGTAATTGGCGTCAAATATTTGCATGGACGGCGCAAGCATATCAATGCAAATCGCGATTCCGAGTGAACAGCTAGTGCTAAAGACGGTCAAAACAGTGACAATCACGTGGCTCACTGCCAGCATTGCTTCCCTGAACTAATCGGTTAAATGTATGCGCCCAATGAAACAGGCTATTTATTCCAGCCGCACGGCTGACAAATTCGTCGTTCGCTTGCCTGATGGCATGCGCGAGCGAATCGCTGATGTCGCGCGCAATCATCATCGCAGCATGAACTCGGAAATCATCGCCCGCCTTGAGCAGAGCATGCTTCAGGAAAGCAGCCTGGGTGATGAATTAAACGTAAGCTTGGACAGCCCAGAACTGTCCTTGCACGAACGCGAGTTACTGCAGCGTTTCCGCCAGCTGTCACGTCGCCAGCAAAATGCCCTGGTCGCATTGATTGCCCATGACGCCGAGATGGCCGCTGAAGAAGCGTAAGTTACGACGATAAAAAACCGGCGCCCGTACCGGTTTTTTAGTTCGCCAAAGAAAAGCCGCCCTGAACAGGCGGCTTTTCTTGTTTATAGCGTCTAAACGCCCTTGTCGTTATCCAACAAAGTTGAGCAACACACCGGCCGCCACTGCCGAGCCGATCACCCCGGCCACGTTCGGGCCCATGGCATGCATCAGCAGGAAGTTCTGCGGATTGGCTTCCAGGCCGACCTTGTTCGATACCCGCGCCGCCATTGGCACTGCCGATACCCCGGCCGAACCAATCAACGGATTGATCTTGTTCTTGCTGAACAGGTTCATCGCCTTGGCCATTAAAATTCCGGCAGCAGTACCGCCACAGAAGGCGATCATGCCCAGCAGCAGAATGCCGAGAGTCTTCATTTGCAGGAATGACTCAGCAGAAAGCTTGGAACCCACAGTCAAGCCCAGACAAATGGTCACGATATTGATCAACGCGTTACGCGAAGTATCGGCCAGACGCTCGACCGCACCCGCCTCACGCAACAAGTTGCCAAAGGCGAACATGCCCACCAATGGCGCCGCGTCCGGCAGCAGCATGCCCACCAACAGACACAGCACCAGCGGGAACACAATCTTCTCGACCTGGCTGACATGCCGCAGCTGCTGCATGACGATCGCCCGCTCTTCCTTGGTCGTCAGCGCGCGCATGATCGGCGGCTGAATCAGCGGAACCAGAGCCATGTATGAATATGCAGCAACGGCAATCGGCCCGAGCAGATGAGGCGCCAGCTTGGCAGTCACAAAGATCGAGGTCGGGCCATCGGCACCACCGATGATCGCGATAGAGGCCGCCTCACGCAGGGTGAACTCCAGACCAGGAATACCCAGGGAGGCAATCGCCAGCGCACCGATCAAGGTGGCAAAAATACCGAACTGCGCTGCCGCACCAAGGAACAAGGTCTTCGGATTGGCCAGCATCGGCCCGAAGTCGGTCATTGCGCCGACCCCCATGAAGATCAACAGCGGGAACACGCTGGTCGGCAAGCCAACTTCATAGAACAGGTGCAAGATCCCGGAGCCTTCAGCCATGCCCGCTACTGGAATGTTGGCCAACAGACCACCAAAGCCAATCGGGATCAGCAACAACGGCTCGAAACCTTTCTTGATCGCCAGGTAGATCAACCCCAGACAGATGACGATCATCAAGGCCTGGCCAGGCTCCAGATGATACAGGCCTGTGCTCTGCCAAAGCTTGAGAAGCTTTTCCATTAAATGCCCCTCAACCGATGGTCAACAGGCTTTCGCCCACCGCCACCGCATCACCCACCTTGACGTTAACCGCACCGATGGTGCCAGCCTTGAACGCACGAATCTCGGTTTCCATCTTCATCGCTTCAAGAATGATCACCAACTGCCCTTCTTCGACCGCGACTCCTGGCTGCACCAGAACCTTGAAGATATTGCCCGCCAGAGGCGCCGATTGCGGATCGCCCGCACCGACAGCTACAGGAGCAGCAGCAGAGGCCGTGACAGCGGCGGCACCGACAGGCTTGAGGCCTTCGATGTCCCCCCCTTCGTTGACCTGGACCACAAAGGACTTGCCGTTGACTTCAACGGTGTAGACCTCGGGCTTACCGGCTTCACGGGACGGCAATTCGTTACTGGTCGGCGCCGGCTCAAAGGCCGCCGGGTTGCCGCGATTTTCCAGAAACTTCAGGCCGATCTGCGGGAACAGGGCATAAGTCAGCACATCGTCGATTTCATCTTTGGCCAGCTTGATGCCCTTCTCCTGGGCAATGCCCTTGAGCTCGGCTGTCAACTTGTCCATTTCCGCAGTGAGCATGTCCGCCGGGCGGCAGGTAATGGCTTCGGCACCATCGAGCACCCGCAGTTGCAGCTCTTTATTGAAGGGGGCTGGCGCTGCGCCGTATTCACCCTTCAACACACCGGCGGTTTCCTTGGTGATCGACTTGTAGCGCTCACCGGTCAATACGTTGATCACCGCCTGGGTACCAACGATCTGTGAAGTCGGCGTCACCAGCGGGATAAAGCCCAGATCCTCGCGCACCCGCGGAATCTCGGCCAACACCTCATCGAACTTGTCCTGGGCGCCCTGCTCTTTCAGCTGGTTTTCCATGTTGGTCAGCATGCCGCCAGGAACCTGAGCGACCAGGATGCGCGAATCGACGCCTTTGAGGGTGCCTTCGAACTTCGCGTACTTCTTGCGCACTTCACGGAAGTACGCGGCAATTTCTTCGAGCAGCTCCAGATTCAAGCCGGTGTCGCGCTCGGAACCCTGGAAGATCGCCACCACCGACTCGGTTGGCGAATGACCATAGGTCATCGACAGCGAGGAAATCGCCGTATCGACGTTGTCGATGCCGGCTTCTACCGCCTTGACGATGGCGGCAGTGGACAGGCCCGCTGTGGCATGGCACTGCATGTGGATCGGGATCGACAGGGTAGCCTTCAGCCGCGTTACCAGTTCGAAGGCGATGTACGGGTTGAGAATACCCGCCATATCCTTGATCGCGATCGAGTCGGCGCCCATGTCTTCGATCTGCTTGGCCAGGTCTACCCACATGTCCAGGGTATGTACCGGGCTGGTGGTATAGGAAATTGTGCCCTGGGCATGCTTGCCCTGCTCTTTGACCGCACGGAGCGCGGTCTGCAGGTTGCGCGGATCGTTCATCGCGTCGAATACACGGAACACATCGACGCCGTTGACCGCCGCACGCTCGACGAACTTTTCCACCACGTCATCGGCATAATGCCGATAACCGAGCAAATTCTGCCCACGCAAGAGCATCTGCTGGCGGGTATTGGGCATAGCCTGCTTCAGCGCACGGATGCGCTCCCAAGGGTCTTCGCCCAGGTAACGAATGCAGGCATCGAAAGTAGCACCGCCCCAGGATTCGACCGACCAGAAGCCCACCTGATCGAGCTTGGGCGCGATCGGCAGCATGTCCTCGAGACGCACCCGGGTTGCCAGAATGGATTGATGCGCGTCGCGCAGAACCACATCGGTGATACCGAGTGCTTTTTTCGTTGCGGTCATACGGAAACTCCCTGACTAACCAGAATCAGCCGCGGCGCACGCGGTGTTGATGAAGGGCCAACTGAATGGCAGCAACAATGTCCGGCCCAGGTTCCTGGCTCGCCAATTTCACCGGCGATGGCGCACTGGGCTCACGCACATGCTGAGCCGGCGCGAAACGCAGGAGCACACGAGCCATCAGACGAATACAGAGAATCAGAAGAGCCAGAAAGAAAAATACTGAGCCCATGCCCATCAGCATGAGATCGACACCCTCAAGCAGGAGTTGGCTGGAGGTCATCATGACTCCTTATTTTATTGGTGCGACTCGGCAGTCGCATGTTCTTGGACGGAGCAGGCACCCGAAAGCTGCCGGTAAAAGCTGGCGCACCTTAGCTTGAAACGGTTGTTTGAGCAAACCCCAGGCTGAATTTTGCGACAAATACGGACAATAAGGCGCCACACATTCACCTCGTAAATAAGGGCACCCCGCTACAGCAGAAACACCGTGGCCAACCCGAGAAAGAGGAAGAAGCCGCCACTATCGGTCACCGCGGTGATCATCACGCTGGCCCCCAACGCCGGGTCGCGCCCCAAGCGCACCAGGGTCATGGGAATTAGCACCCCCATCAAGGCCGCAAGCAGCAGATTCAGGGTCATGGCCGCGGTCATCACCACACCCAGCGACCAACTGCCGTACAGCATATAAGCCACCACACCAATCACCCCACCCCAGACCAGGCCATTGATCAAGGCAACGCTCAATTCCTTGCGAATCAGTCGCGCGGTATTACCGGTACTGACCTGATCCAGCGCCATGGCGCGCACGATCATGGTGATGGTCTGATTGCCCGAGTTACCACCGATGCCGGCAACGATCGGCATCAAGGCGGCCAAGGCCACCAACTTCTCGATGGAACCCTCGAACAGGCCGATGACCCGCGAGGCAATGAACGCGGTAATCAGGTTGAGGGCCAGCCAGGCCCAACGGTTGCGCAACGACTTCCAGACCGAGGCGAAGATGTCTTCCTCCTCTCGCAGACCGGCCATGTTCAGCACTTCGCTTTCGCTTTCCTCGCGAATCAGGTCGACCATCTCGTCGATGGTCAGACGACCAATCAGCTTGCCGTTCTTGTCGACCACCGGCGTTGAGATCAGGTCGTAACGCTCGAACGCCTGGGCGGCATCGTAGGCATCTTCATCCGGATGAAAACTCACCGGATCGGTCGCCATCACCTCACTGACCAGTTTGTCCGGGTCATTGACCAGCAAGCGCTTGACGGGCAGCACACCCTTGAGCACGCCGTCGTAATCGACCACGAACAACTTGTCGGTATGCCCCGGCAGCTCTTTCAGCCGCCGCAGGTAACGCAATACCACCTCAAGGCTGACATCTTCGCGGATGGTGACCATCTCGAAGTCCATCAGCGCGCCAACCTGCTCCTCCTCATAGGACAGTGCCGAACGAACCCGCTCACGCTGCTGCGCATCGAGGGTTTCCATCAACTCATGGACGACATCGCGCGGCAGTTCGGAGGCCAGATCCGCCAATTCGTCGGCATCCATCTCCTTGGCCGCCGCGAGGATCTCGTGGTCATCCATATCGGCGATCAGCGTTTCGCGCACCGCATCGGATACTTCGAGGAGAATATCGCCGTCGCGCTCGGCTTTGACCAACTGCCAGACGGTCAGACGCTCGTCCAACGGCAGCGCTTCGAGGATATGGGCGACGTCGGCGGAGTGCAGCTCATCGAGCTTGCGCTGCAACTCGGCCAGATTCTGCCGGTGCACCAGGCTTTCCACCCGGTCGTGATGCGGGCCTTCCTGACGATGCGTCAGGTCTTCGACCAGCTTATGCCGATGCAGCAACTCGACCACTTGGGCGAGGCGGTCCTGCAGGCTTTCTTGCGGCTTCTTGGCTTCTACTTCAGTCATGGCACGCTCCACCCCCAGCGGCGGCGCGCGCCAAAGAGGGTCAATCAATCAGTACGCAATTGCACAATCGAGACTCAGAGTAACTACTGGGTAAGTCCATGGTGGTGGTCCACAAGCCCCGGCGGGGCTGACGGGCAAAATGATAACACCGCTCGACGGCATTGCACGCTACAAAAAGCCGGCCCGAACAAGCCTTTACAACGCAAACTTCAGCGTTTTCAAGAACCCGTAGCTACGACGCCAGAGACACCGCTCAAGGCACCACTGGCAAAGTCGAGCTGATCGACTAGGCTTGCCACACGACCGTCAAGGAGGACGTCACGATGCATGGACTGCGCCGCGCAGCTTTCTGCGCCATCCTGTTATGCCCACTGCCCCTGATGGCCTCAACCGTGTTCCGCTGCGAAGACGGCAACGGCCATGTCACCTTCACCCTGCGAGGCTGCCCCGCCGGACACACGCTATATCTGCAGGATGCCTACAACGCCACACCAGGCAGCGGCAAACCCACCCCGCTGGCCAAATCAACCAAACCATCACGCCGCAAGGTCGCAAAAAAGACCAGCACACTGGTAGTGGTCGGCGAGCAGCAGGATGGCTGCGGCAACCTGGTTACCGGCAGCGAGCGGCGCACGGCCATCGTCAAACAGCAGATACGCAGCGGCATGAACCGCAGCGACGTGGAAAGCAGCCTGGGCACGCCGGACAGAGTCAGCAGCCAGAACGGCCAGACGCGCTATCACTACCGCGATCAGCAGGGCAACAGCCGTCAGGTCAGCTTCGATGAAAACGGCTGCGTCAGAGGCAAGCGTTGAGGACCTGCCGGATGCCCACGATAAAACAGCGACTGGGCGCAGCGCTCCAGCACTGACGTGGACCGACAAGCGGGCCGCAGCAAGATGGACCGCAACAGGGCGCCGGACAAAAACGGTAGACAAAGAAAAAGGGCCTGCATCGCTGCAGGCCCTTCTATTTGGTGCACTCAGGAGGATTCGAACCTCCGACCGCTCGGTTCGTAGCCGAGTACTCTATCCAGCTGAGCTATGAGTGCAAGTGGCGCTTTTTAACCAGATCACCGCTGGCTTGAAATACGACCCGCATCGCTGCCGATCGCCTTCAATATGGTGCACTCAGGAGGATTCGAACCTCCGACCGCTCGGTTCGTAGCCGAGTACTCTATCCAGCTGAGCTATGAGTGCACTGTCCGGCGCATTATAGGGATTCAAATTTTTCAATCAAGCTTAAATCAGATTAATTTCAACAACTTACTGATAAAGCAGACTCTACACCCTATAACACTAAATAATGGCGGAGAAGGGGGGATTCGAACCCCCGACACCCTTTTGAGATGTACTCCCTTAGCAGGGGAGCGCCTTCGGCCACTCGGCCACCTCTCCGCAACACGGGGCGCATGATATCCATATTTGCCCCGCTTGCAAAGCCAAAAATTAGATAAAAATTAGTGGCTTGGTTCTTCGTCTTTCTCTTTCTGGATGCGCTGGTAAATTTCCTCACGGTGCACAGCCACTTCCTTCGGCGCGTTAACGCCAATACGCACCTGATTGCCCTTAACGCCCAACACGGTGACAGTGACCTCGTCACCCACCATCAGGGTCTCACCGACCCGGCGAGTTAGAATCAGCATTCCTTTCTCCTCACGGATTTAAATCCAATACAACAGTCTGCAAAAAAGAAAATGGTGGCAGCCCCCCATGAATCTCAAGCGAGGCCTTCACCCAAGTATTGACTAGTGTGGGCAGAAAGAAAGTCTATCCACGCCAACCAAAAAGACAAAAGGCGCGCAGTAGTGCGCGCCTTTCGGGCGATGCCTCAGTCGCCCTGTCGGGCCGGGGCATCCAATTCAAAGGCGGTGTGCAGAGCACGCACCGCCAATTCCAGATATTTCTCCTCGATCACCACGGACACCTTGATTTCCGAGGTAGAGATCATCTGGATATTGATATTTTCCTTGGCCAGAGCCTCGAACATGCGGCTGGCAACCCCTGCATGAGAGCGCATACCGACGCCGACGATCGACACCTTGGCAATCTTGATGTCACCAATCACTTCGCGAGCGCCCAACTCACGCGCGGTATTTTCCAGCACCTGCTGCGCAGCCTGATAATCGTTGCGATGCACGGTGAAGGTGAAATCGGTGGTGTTATCGTGCGCCACGTTCTGCACGATCATGTCGACTTCGATGTTGGCGGCACTGACAGGGCCGAGAATCTTGAACGCCACGCCCGGGATGTCCGGTACGCCACGGATAGTCAGCTTGGCTTCGTCGCGGTTGAAAGCGATACCGGAGATGATCGGCTGTTCCATGGATTCCTCTTCATCAATCGTAATGAGGGTGCCCGGACCCTCCTTGAAGCTGTGCAGTACGCGCAGCGGGACGTTGTACTTGCCGGCGAACTCCACCGAGCGAATTTGTAGCACCTTGGAACCCAGGCTGGCCATTTCCAGCATTTCCTCGAAGGTGATCTTCTCCAGGCGCTGCGCCTGAGGCACCACACGCGGGTCAGTGGTGTAGACACCATCGACATCAGTATAGATCTGGCACTCGTCGGCCTTCAGTGCCGCGGCCAGGGCCACGCCCGTGGTGTCGGAGCCACCACGCCCCAGCGTGGTGATATTGCCGTGCTCGTCCACCCCCTGGAAACCGGCGACCACCACCACACGACCGGCCTTGAGGTCGGCACGCAGCTTCTGATCGTCAATCTGCAGGATCCGCGCCTTGTTGTGCGCGCTGTCGGTGAGAATACGCACCTGATTGCCGGTGTAGGACACCGCCGGCACACCACGGCGAATCAGCGCCATAGTCAACAGGGCAATGGTCACCTGCTCACCGGTGGACAACATTACGTCGAGCTCACGCGGCACCGGCTGGTCATCGCTCGCCTGTTTGGCCAGCTCGACCAACCGATTGGTTTCACCGCTCATGGCGGAAACCACGACCACGATGTCATCGCCGTTTTCGCGGAACTTCTTCACCTTCTCGGCCACCTGCTGAATCCGCTCAACAGTGCCGACGGAGGTGCCGCCAAATTTCTGTACGATCAAAGCCATTTCAAAGCCGCCTCAGCCCGTGAAGGGCGCCCATTAAACATTCAACTCAATATGCTGCCAAGGCCCACCGGGCGTAATGCGGACCCCGGTGCTTACAGACCTTGCTCGACAAAGGTGGCGGCCAGCGCCAACGCGCCATCCAGCGCACCTGCATCGGTGCCGCCGCCCTGCGCCATATCCGGACGACCGCCGCCCTTGCCACCGACTGCCGCTGCAGCCTGCTTCATCAGTTCGCCGGCCTTGAGCTTGCTTGTCAGGTCCTGGGTCACGCCGGCCACTAGCACGACCTTGTCGTCCTGCACACCGCCGAGCAGGATCACCGCGCTGCCAAGCTTGTTCTTCAACTGGTCGACCATGGCCAGCAAGGCCTTGCCATCCAGACCGTCAACCCGCGCACTGAGCACCTTGATGCCCTTGACGTCCACGGCGGAACCGGCCAGATCATTGCCGGCGGCACTGGCGGCCTTGGCCTTGAACTGCTCCAGCTCTTTTTCCAGCTGACGATTGCGCTCCAGCACGGCGATCAGTTTGTCCAGCAGATTGTCGCGGCTGCCCTTGACCAGCGCGGCGGCCTCTTTCAACTGTTCTTCGGCCGCATTCAGGTAAGCAAAAGCCGCGGCACCAGTGACGGCCTCGATACGCCGCACTCCCGCCGCCACACCGCCTTCGCTGGTGATCTTGAACAGGCCGATGTCGCCGGTACGGGATACGTGAGTGCCACCACAGAGCTCGACGGAGAAGTCACCGCCCATGCTCAGCACCCGCACCCGATCACCGTATTTCTCGCCAAACAGCGCCATGGCGCCTTTTTGCTTGGCGGTTTCGATATCGGTCTCGACCGTTTCGACCTCGCTGTTGTTGCGCACCTGGGTGTTGACGATATCTTCCAGGGCCTTCAGTTGCTCCGGCGTGATCGCCTCGAAGTGGCTGAAGTCGAAACGCAGACGCTGGCTATCGACCAGCGAGCCTTTCTGCTGCACATGCTCGCCGATCACCTGACGCAACGCGGCGTGCAGCAGGTGGGTTGCCGAATGGTTGAGCGCGGTGGCTTGACGTATGCCGGCGTCGACTTCGGCCTTGATCGCGGCACCGACGCGCAAACCGCCCCTGGCAACGATGCCGTGGTGCAGGAAAGCACCGCCGACCTTGGTCGTGTCGCGCACATCGAAACGCACGCCAGCGCTCGACTCCGTACCTTCCACAAGAAAGCCGCAGTCACCGACCTGGCCACCGGACTCGGCATAGAACGGCGTCTGATCGAGGACCACCACGCCCTCCTCGCCTTCGTTCAGGCTATCGACCGCCTGGCCATTGGCGAACAAGGCGATGATGGTGCCGCTGCCACTGGTGCCCTCGTAACCAAGGAAACGCGTGTCGCTGTCGACCTTGACCAGAGCGTTGTAATCCATGCCGAAGGCGCTGGCGGAACGGGCGCGTTCGCGCTGGGCCTGCATTTCGCGCTCGAAGCCGCTCTCGTCGAGAGTCAGACCGCGCTCGCGGGCGATATCGGCTGTCAGGTCGAAGGGGAAGCCGTAGGTGTCGTACAGCTTGAACACTGTCTCGCCGGGGATCAGCTTGCCCTTGAGCCCGACCAGATCCTGCTCGAGGATTTTCAGGCCCTGCTCCAGTGTCTTGGCGAACTGTTCCTCTTCGGTTCTCAGGACGCGCTCGATATGCGCCTGCTGCTGTTGCAGCTCGGGGAAGGCTTCGCCCATCTCGGCCACCAGGGCTGCGACTATCTGATAGAAGAAGCTGCCCTTGGCGCCCAGCTTGTTACCGTGACGACAGGCGCGTCGGACGATGCGGCGCAGCACATAACCGCGACCTTCGTTGGACGGGGTGACGCCATCGGCGATCAGGAAGCTGCAGGAGCGGATGTGGTCGGCCACCACTTTCAGCGACGCCTGGCCTTCGTTGGCGCAGCCGATGGCCCGCGCCGAGGCGTTGAGCAGGCTCTGGAACAGGTCGATCTCATAGTTCGAGTTGACGTGCTGCAGCACCGCACTGATGCGCTCCAGGCCCATGCCGGTGTCCACGCTCGGTGCCGGTAGCGGGTGCAGTACGCCGTCCGCGGTGCGGTTGAACTGCATGAACACGTTGTTCCAGATCTCGATGTAGCGGTCGCCATCTTCTTCCGCCGAGCCGGGCGGGCCACCCCAGATGTGCTCGCCGTGGTCGAAGAAGATCTCGGTGCAGGGGCCGCACGGGCCGGTATCGCCCATGGTCCAGAAGTTGTCGGAGGCGTAAGGTGCGCCTTTATTGTCGCCGATACGGATCATCCGCTCGGCCGGCATGCCGACTTCCTTGGTCCAGATGTCGAAGGCCTCGTCATCGGTGGCATAAACGGTGACCCACAGCTTGTCTTTGGGCAGGTTCAGCCAACGCTCACTGGTCAGGAATTCCCAGGCGAAGTGGATGGCATCGCGCTTGAAATAGTCGCCAAAGCTGAAGTTACCCAGCATTTCGAAGAAGGTGTGGTGACGCGCGGTGTAACCGACGTTTTCCAGATCGTTGTGCTTGCCACCGGCACGCACGCACTTCTGGCTGGTCGCTGCACGGGTGTAGGCGCGTTTTTCCAGGCCGAGGAAGCAGTCCTTGAACTGGTTCATCCCGGCATTGGTGAACAGCAGCGTCGGGTCGTTGCCCGGAATCAGGGAGCTGGAAGCGACACGGGTATGCCCCTTCTCTTCGAAGAAGCTGAGGAAGGCTTCACGGATTTCAGCGCTTTTCATAGGATCATCCACGGAAACAGGCGGCCACGGCAAAGCCGGCAAAGGGCCGCATTATATCGGCCCTTTAGCATCGGTACAGCGTGTTTATCAATAGTTAGCGGCTATCGCCCTTCTCGCCACCCAAGTCGACGCTGGACACCATCGCCCAAGCCAATGCAAGTCAGCCTGCACAATGCACTGAGCCGCCTCCAGGGCGATGAGCACGTGCGCGTTGCAGTCGGGCGCAAACCATCTTCGCCCGACTGCAGTCACGGCTGCGCTTCAGGCATTGCCCGACAGCTTGAGCCGGGCCGCCTGGGTGAAATCGAGCATGCGCTTGAGCGGTTTGATCGCCTTGGGGATCAGCGCGGGATCGACGAAGATCTCGTTGCTGCCTTCGCGCAGGCTCAGCAGGGTGCGCTCCAGGGTGTTCATCGCCATCCACGGGCAGTGTGCACAGCTGCGGCAGGCGGCACCGTTACCGGCGGTCGGCGCCTCGATGAATTCCTTGTCCGGGCACAACTGCTGCATCTTGTAGAAGATGCCGCGGTCGGTGGCGACGATGAAGGTCTTGTTCGGCAGGCGCTGGGCCGCCGCGATCAGCTGACTGGTCGAACCGACCGCATCGGCCAGGTCGATCACCGCCGTCGGCGACTCCGGATGCACCAGCACCGCAGCGTCCGGGTACAGGGCTTTCATGTCCTCGAGCTGCTTGGCCTTGAACTCCTCATGGACGATACAGGCGCCGTCCCACAGCAGCATGTCGGCACCGGTCTTGTTCTGGATGTAACGCCCCAGGTGCTGGTCCGGCGCCCAGATTATGCTTTCGCCGTTGTCCATCAGGTGTTCGACGATCTCCACCGCGCAACTGGAGGTCACCACCCAGTCGGCCCGCGCCTTCACCGCCGCCGAGGTATTGGCATACACCACCACGGTACGCTGCGGGTGCTGATCGCAGAACGCGGCGAACTCGTCCACCGGGCAACCCAGATCCAGCGAGCAGGTCGCCTCCAGGGTCGGCATCAGCACGCGCTTTTCCGGGTTGAGGATCTTGGCCGTCTCGCCCATGAATTTGACTCCGGCCACCAGCACGGTCTGCGCCGCATGCTGGTTGCCGAAACGGGCCATTTCCAGGGAGTCGGAGACGCAACCGCCGGTCTCTTCGGCCAGGGCCTGCAGCACCGGGTCGCAGTAATAGTGGGCCACCAGCACCGCATTCTGCTTTTTCAGCTCGGCGGCAATCTCGGCGCGGTAGAAGGCCTCCTGCTCGGGCGTCAGCGGCTTGGGCTGTTTGGCGTCCAGATGAGCCTGGACCAGAAGGCGTTCGGAAATCTGCGTCATGTCATCAGGTCCTGTACAGGTCGATCAGCGGGGGCTCGAGTATACCCGCCAGATTGACTATGCGAGAGCAGCCTGGACAGGCATTCGGAGGGTAAGGCGCGCAGCAACTACGAAAAATCCCGCACCCTCTAGGGCCGCAGGATTTTCATAATAGTTTGATCTTAAAGGACTTTGCAAATAGGACCAGGCGCCCCAGAGCGCACACCGGGCGCCCCCTGACAGACGAATCGCAGGGTGCGCCTGAGCCATCATTGCAGCAGGAAATCCACCACGGCCCGAGTGAAGGCTTCGTCGGCTTCGACATTGGACAGGTGCGCGGCCTGCAACTCGACCAGCTGCGCGCCAGCGATGCGCTGCTGCAGGAAGCGGCCATCGGCCGGGGTGGTCACCGGGTCGGCAGCGCCGCAGACGATCAACGTCGGCAGCTTGATCGCGCCGAGCTCCCCACGGAAATCGGCATCGCGCACTGCCGCGCAGTTGCCGGCGTAGCCTTGGGCCGAGGTGGCTGCCAGCATGGCGGTGATGCGGCTGGCCTGGGCGGCCTGGATGGCGGCGAAGCCGGGGGTGAACCAGCGCGCAATGGACGCATCGCGCAGGTCACTCATGGCCCGCTGGCCGCCTTGCAGCACGCTGTCGATGCGGCTATTCCATACTTCGTCGGTGGCAATCCTGGCCGCGGTGTTGCACAGCACCAGCTTGTCCAAGCGCTCGCCGGCATGGATGCCCAGCCACTGACCGATCAGGCCGCCCATGGACAGGCCACAGAAGTGCACCCGGGCGATATGCAGGTGATCGAGCAGGGCCAGCACGTCGCGGCCCAGCTGTTCGATGCTGTAGAAACCCGCACTGACCTGCGACTGGCCGTGACCGCGGGTGTCGTAACGCAGCACCCGAAAATGCTCGGTAAAGGTCGGCATCTGCGAGTCCCACATGCCCAAATCGGTGCCCAGGGAATTGCTCAGCAGTAGCACCGGCGCGTCGGCTGGGCCTTCGAGTTGGTAATTCAGGTCGCCAGCGGCGAGGTGGACAACAGGCACGGAAAAACTCCTACAAGTAGATGGAACTCGGTATGCGCTCAGCGGCATAGCCGCTGGTGATCAAGACTGCTGCCACGGGCTCCGGCTTGCAATGGTGCATGCCGGCGCGGGTCGACACAACGAGGTTAGCCTGCGGTGCGCAAAGCCTAGGCGGCCCCGCGGCACCCTACGATCTGGAGGCTCAGACCCGCTCGATGGCCAGCGCCAGCCCCTGACCGACACCCACGCACATGGTCGCCAAGCCGCGCTTGCCGCCGGACTTTTCCAGCTGGTGCAAGGCGGTCAGCACCAGGCGTGCGCCGCTCATGCCCAGCGGATGGCCGAGGGCGATGGCACCGCCATTGGGGTTGACCCGATCCGCGTCGTCGGCCAGGCCGAGGTCGCGGGTTACCGCCAGGCCCTGGGCGGCGAAGGCTTCGTTGAGTTCGATCACATCGAAGTCGGCGACCGCCAAACCCAGCCGCTCGCACAGCTTGCGCACCGCCGGCACCGGGCCGTAACCCATGATCCGTGGCGCCACGCCGGCGCTGGCCATACCCAGCACCCGAGCGCGCGGGGTCAAACCATGCTTTATCACCGCCTCGGCCGACGCCAGGATCAGCGCCGCCGCACCATCGTTGACCCCCGAGGCGTTGCCGGCGGTGACGGTTTTGTCCGCGCCGTTGACCGGCTTGAGTTTGCTCAGGGCCTCCAGGGTGGTTTCCGGGCGCAGGTGTTCGTCCTGATCGATGACGGTATCGCCCTTCTTGCCCTTGATCGTTACCGGGACGATTTCTTCGGCGAAGAAACCGGCCTGCTGGGCGGCAGCCGCGCGCTGCTGGCTGCGCAGGGCGAAGGCGTCCTGATCGGCGCGGCTGATGCCGAACTGGTCGGCGACGTTGTCGGCGGTCTGCGGCATGGCATCCACACCGTATTCGGCCTGCATCAGCGGGTTGATAAAGCGCCAGCCGATGGTGGTGTCCTCGATCTTCTGATTGCGCCCGTAGGCGCTGTCGGCCTTGCCCATGACATAGGGTGCGCGCGACATCGACTCGACGCCGCCGGCCATCGCCAGCTCCATCTCGCCGCTGGCGATGGCGCGGAAAGCCGTACCGACCGCGTCGAGACCTGAGGCGCACAGACGATTGAGGGTCACTCCCGGCACACTGTCCGGCAGGCCGGCCAGCAGCAGGGCCATGCGTGCGACGTTGCGGTTGTCTTCGCCGGCCTGGTTGGCGCAGCCCATAAAGACTTCGTCGACCTGGCTCAGATCGAGTTGCGGATTGCGTTCGATCAGCGCCTTGAGCGGCACGGCCGCCAGGTCGTCGGCCCGCACCGGGGCCAAGCCGCCGCCGAAGCGGCCGATGGCCGTGCGCACGGCGTCACAGATAAAGACCTCGCGGCTCATTCCTCACCTCCGGTCTGGCCGTGGGCCGCTGCGGTGCGGGCTTCCAGGGCACGCAGGGCGGTCAGCTCCACCTCGGTCGGCGCGGCGGTTTCGCCGAGATCGGCAGCGAAGCGGATCTGCCAACCGGTGGCCTCGATCACCTGTTCGCGGCTCACCCCCGGATGCAGCGCGGTGACGATGAATTCATTGCTACCGGCTTCCGGCTCCATGATGCACAGGTCGGTGATGATGCCGACCGGCCCGGCGCCGGGCAGACCAAGACGCTTACGGTGATCGCCGCCCTCGCCATGGCCAACCGAGGTGATGAAGGCCAGCTTGTCGACGAAGGTGCGGTGCGACTGCTTGAGGATGATCAGCACCTGCTTGGCGCTGCCGGCAATCTCCGGCGCGCCGCCGGCGCCGGGCAGGCGCACCTTGGGCTTGTGGTAATCACCGATCACCGTGGTGTTGATGTTGCCGAACTTGTCGACCTGGGCGGCGCCGAGGAAGCCGACATCGATGCGCCCGCCCTGCAGCCAGTAGCGGAAGATCTCGCCGGTCGGCACCACGGTGTCGGCGGTCTCGGCCAGTTCGCCGTCGCCGATCGACAACGGCAGTACGCTGGGTTTGGCGCCGATCGGGCCGGATTCGTAGATCAGCACCACGTCCGGCGAGGAGGTCAGGCGCGCCAGGTTGGCGGCCTTGGACGGCAGGCCGATGCCGACGAAGCACACCGCGCCATTTTGCAGGCGGCGCGCGGCGGCCACGGTCATCATTTCATTGGTACTGTAGGCGCTCATTATTTGCCCTCCGCGATTTTCTTCTGGAACGCTGCGAAATCCTCGGTGCCACGGATATAGGTATCGATCCAGGCCGTGAAGGTCTCGCGGTCGCGGGCGATCGGGTCCCAGGCCTGGTAGAAGCGGTTATCGCGCTCGGAGTAACCGAGGGCATAGGACGGGTGTGCGCCACCGGGCACGAGGCAGACCGCAGTCAGCGCCCAGCTCGGCAGCACGCAGGCGTTCATCGGCGCATCCAGCTCGTCGACAATTTCTTCCACGGTGACGATGCAGCGCTGGGCCGCCAGGGCCGCTTCCTTCTGTACGCCGAGAATGCCCCAGAGCAGCACGTTACCCTGGCGGTCGGCCTTCTGCGCGTGGATCACGGTGACGTCCGGACGCACGCTCGGCACTGCGGCCAGCTGCTCGCCGGTGAACGGACACTCGATGAACTTGATCCGCGGGTTGACCTTGACCAGGTCCGAACCCTGATAACCGCGCAGCACCGCGAACGGCAGATTCGACGCGCCGGCGACGTAGGCGTTGGCCATGGCCGCATGGCTGTGTTCCTCGATCTCCAGCGGCTTGGGCCAGCCCTTCTCCACCGCGTCGCGCAGGCGATGCAGGGAACCGACGCCGGGATTGCCACCCCAGGAGAACACCAGCTTCTTGGCGCAACCGGCGCCGATCAGCAGGTCATAGACCAGATCGGGGGTCATACGCACCAGGGTCAGCTCGCGCTTGTTCTGGCGGATGATCTCATGGGACGCCGCGGTCGGGATCAGGTGGGTGAAGCCTTCGAGGGCGACGGTGTCGCCGTCGTTGACGAAGCGCTGGATTGCTTCGCCAAGGGAAATTATTTCGGCCATCGGTGCTGTTCTCACTGGTTGGACAGTGCCACCGGGACAAGGTGGCGGGTGAGTCAACAGTAGGCCCCGTGACGCTGGCAAACAATCCGATAATCGACTTAACGTTCGATTATCGAACACTGCTTTACTCCGCCCGGTCGAGCAGACAGCCCAACCCTTCGGCCAGTTCGCGCTGGCGCTGCAAGCCCTGCATCACCCGGCCGACGATCTCCATGCGCGCGCGGGCACCGCTGCGTAGTGCGTGCATGGCTTCGTGAGCCGCCGCCGAGGTGCTCAGGCCGTTGCGCGCCGACTGATCGACCTGACCCAGGCCGCTGCTGGCTTCATCGGCGGCGCTTTTCAGGCCCTTGGCGATCTGCATGATCTGTTCGCTGGAGTCGTTGGCGCGCACCGCCAGGCTGCGCACCTCGTCGGCCACCACGGCAAAACCGCGACCGTGCTCGCCGGCCCGCGCCGCTTCGATGGCCGCATTCAGTGCCAGCAGGTTGGTCTGGCGGGCGATGTCCTGGATGCTGCCGACAATCGCGCCGATACGCCGCGACTGTTCGCCGAGGGTGTTGAACACCTCGCCGGTACGGCGCAGATAATCGGCCAGCTCGCTGATCGACTGGCTGGTGGCCTGGATGCTCTCGGCACTGCTACTGACCTTCTCGCCTGACTGCTGCGCCAGCTCGGTGGCGAAGTGCATATCGGCCTGGCTCTGCTCGATGGCGCGCAGCAGCTCGCCCTGATGCTGGCGCAGCGCGGGATCGAAAACCGTCTCGGGCGGCAGGCTGACGGATGCCAGCACCGGCGCTTCCAGCTGTGCCGGCGGCTGTGACCAGTCACAGTCCTGCAGCACCCGCTCGATCACCTGCGGCGGCTGGCTCAGGTAGAAAAAGCCGGCCAGCAGCCCGGTGATGACCACGCCTGCTGCCACGCCGGATATCCAGCTGTCACTGGTCAAAAAGACCAGGATCACTGCACCCAGCAGGTTGCCGGTCAGCAGCGCGCTGGCCAGATGCTTGCGCCAGGTGCTGCGGCCCATTGCTTGATCGTGCTTCATGAATGCTCTCTTCTCTCGTCAAACCAAAATAAGGCCATCCCCCGTTATGCGCTGCATGAGGAAAGCTGCTTCGCGCGTCTACCCTGCCGCGCTGCAGGAGCGAGGGGATGCCTAGCTCCCTGCCCGCGAATGCTGGCGGGGCTGGCAATTTCGCGGCCATGGGCCGCTCCTACTTGTGATCTGCGGCGCAGCCAGGGCCGGGCGCCTGGGCCGAAAACTACAGACCGATATGGGTCTGCAGGATCTCCGGTTGGCCCTTCAACTCCTGGCTGGGGCCGTCATACAGCACCCGACCCTTGACCATGATCATGCTGCGGTCGGTGAGGTCGAGCAGCACGTTGACGTGCTTGTCGACCACCAGGGTGGCGATGCCGCTGGCCTTGATCAGGCGGATCACGTCCCAGATCTCCTTGCGGATCAGCGGCGCCAGGCCCTCGGTGGCCTCGTCGAGGATCATCAGCTCGGGGTTGGTCATCAGCGCGCGGCCGATGGCGACCATCTGCTGCTCGCCGCCGGAGAGGTTGCCGGTGAGGTGGCTGAAGCGCTCGGCCAGGCGCGGAAAGGTCGCCAGCACCCGCTCCAGGTCCCAGTCGCGGCGACCGTCGAGACCGGGGCGCGCCGCCATCACCAGGCTTTCGCGCACCGTCAGGCTGGGGAACATGCCACGGCCTTCCGGCACATAGCCGATACCGCGACGGATCACCTTGTGCGCGGCGCTGCCGGTGAGGTTCTCGCCCCTGATCCGTACCTCGCCACTGCGCGGCGGAGTCAGGCCAAGCAGCGAGCGAATGGTGGTGCTCTTGCCCACGCCGTTGCGCCCGAGCAGGGCCAGGGTTTCTCCCGGGGCGATCTGCAGGTCGACGCCATGCAGCACATGGCTGTTGCCGTAGAAGGTGTGCAGGCCGCGCACCTCGACCAGCGGGGTTACCGTCGTTGTAGTGTTCATCAGAACTGCTCCTCGCCATCGCCCAGATAGGCTTCCTGCACCGCAGGGTCGTTACGCACCTGATCCAGCGGACCGCTGGCCAACATCTGCCCGTTGACCATCACGGTCAGGGTCTTGGCGATGCTGAACACCGCTTCCATGTCGTGCTCGACCAGCACCAGCGAGTACTCGCGCGACAACTCGGCGAGCAACTCGACCACTCGGCTCGACTCTTCCTTGCCCATCCCGGCCATCGGTTCATCCAGCAACAGGAAGCTCGGCTCGGTGGCCAGCACCATGCCGACTTCCAGTTGGCGCTGCTCGCCATAGCTCATGGAACTGGCAGTGCTATGCCCCTTGCTGCTCAGGCCGCAGGCCTCCAGGGCCTGCTCGGCACGCTCGCGCACCAGCGGGTAGCGCTCGCTGCGCCGGAAGAAGCGGAACGAGTTCTTCATTCGCGACTGCGCGGCGAGCATGCAGTTTTCCAGGCAACTGAAGCTGGGGAAGATATTGGTGCGCTGGAAGCTGCGCCCGACACCCAGGTGCGAGACCTTGTTCGGTGCCAGGCCGGTGATGTCCTGGCCATTGAAGATCACCTGACCACTGCTGGGACGCAGGTGGCCGGAGAGCAGGTTGACCATGGTGCTCTTGCCGGCGCCGTTGGGGCCGATGATCGCGTGGATCTCACGGGGCGCGACTTGCAGGCTGATGTCGCTGACGGCGCGCAAACCACCGAAGGTTTTGCTCAGGCCACGGGTTTCCAGAATCAATCCGCTCATTGCTCGGCCTCCTGCTGGCTCACCCGGGGAAGTTTCACCGCGGAGGTTTTAGTGGGTTTGCGCGCGGCCAGTTGCAGCAACAGGCCGGCGATCCCGCGCGGCAGCAACAGCACCATGCAGATCACCACCACGCCCATCGGCAATTCCCAATGCGGGGTCAGGCTGGCGAACCAGTGATGCAGGCCCTCGAAGGCGAAGGCGCCGAGAATCGGCCCGAACAAGGTGCCCATGCCGCCGAGAATCACCATCACCAGGATATGCGCCGACATCTGCCAGCTCAGTTGGCCAGGGCTGACGAAGCCGTACTGGGTGGCCGAGAGCATGCCGGCGTAACCGGCAATGGTGCCGGCGATGACGAACGCCGCCAGCTTGTAGAACAGCGGGTTGTAGCCCATGGCGCGGACCCGTTGCTCGTTCTCCTTGATGCCCAGCAGGACCCGGCCGAACGGCGCACGCAGGAAGGTGCGCAGCAGCACGAACAACAGCCCCAAGGACGCCAGCACCACATAGAACAAGCTGGTGCGATTATCCAGGTCGAGCAGCTGCACCCCGCCGATGGCGACCACCGGTTTCATGAACAGGTAGGCGCCGTCCGAACCGCCGGCAAAGGACGCATCGTGGAACAGGTAATAGAGCATCTGCGAGAAGGCGATGGTGACCATGATGAAGAAGATCCCCGAGGTGCGGATGATCAGTACCCCCATCAGCAGTGCGGCCAGGGCGGTGATGCCCAGGCACACCGGCAAGGCGACCCAGATGCTCACCGCCTCATACTCAGGGGCGAACAGCACCAGGGCATAACCGGCCATGCCGAAGAAGGCTGCCGAGGCCAGGCTGACCATGCCGCTGACGCCGACCAGCAGGTCGAGGCCCAGGGCGACAATGGCCAGGATCATGATGCTGGTCAGTTGCTGGAGGAAGAAGTCGTGCTTTTCACCGGCCAGGCCGGCACCGAACAGCGGATAGGCGGCCATCAGCAGCAGCAACGCCATAAGCAACAACTGGATCGGGCGAGGTAATGCGTGCATAAGAAATTCCCCGAGACGGTAATTAGGCGAACAGCCCGCGCGGCTTGAACAACAGCACCACGGCCATCAGTACATACACGGCCATGCCGGCGTATTGCGGCACCAGCACCGCGCCCCAGGTGGCGGTCAGGCCCACCAGCAAGGCGCCGAGAAAGGCCCCGCGAATCGAGCCCAGGCCGCCGATGACCACCACCACGAAGGCGATGATCAGGATCTGGTTGCCCATGCCGGGATAGACCGACGACACCGGCGCGGCGATCATCCCGGCGAACGCCGTCAGCGCCGCGCCAGCGGCGAACACCAGGGTGTAGATCAGGCGGATATCGATGCCCAGGCACTGGACCATCTCGCGGTTACTCGAGCCGCCGCGAATGAGCATGCCCAGCCGGGTGCGTTGCAGGACCAGGTACATGGCCAGGGCGATCACCGCGCAGACCGCGGAAATGAACAGGCGGTACACCGGGTAGTCGAGGGTTTCGGTCAGCTGGATCGAGCCGCTGAGCAGTTCCGGGATGGCCACGCTGTGCACGTCATTGCCCCAGATGATGCTGCGCAGCGAGTCGATCACCATGATCAGGCCGAACGTCATCAGCACCTGGTCGAGGTGGTCACGTCGGTACAGCGCCTGGATCAGGAAGCGCTCGATCAGCACCCCAAGCAGCGCCGCCAGGGGCACGCCGATGAGGATGGCGAGAAACAGATCGCCGACCAGTCCGGTCAACCAGTACACCAGGTAGGCGCCGACCATGTAGAGCGCGCCGTGGGCCAGGTTGATGATGTGCATGATGCCAAAGATCAGGGTCAGACCGCTGGCGATGAGAAACAGCAGCAGGCCGTACTGCAGACCGTTCATGGTCTGGATGAGAATGGTGGAAACTTCCATCGTGCATACCAAGGTCAGGAATGAGACAGGCCCGCCCCCTGGCCACGGTTGGTCGGCACAGCGGGTCGATTGTTTCGGGCTAAACCAGGCGAAGGCTCCAGAGCAGGCGTTGCGACGGGTCATAGCCGGCTATGACCAGGTGCATCAACGCGGTATCCAGAGTTCGCCAAGCCAACTCGATGCAAGCAACCCGCTCCACCGGCCAGCCGCTGGCGGCCAGGGCGCGGGAATAACGCTGCGGGCTAGAGCTTGCAGCCACGCGCAGGATCGGCCAACGCCGTCGCGGCGGTGCTGACCACCACATTGGCGCCGTCACGCACCTCGCGCAGGTAAACGTTCTGCACCGGGTTGTGCGCCTTGGAAAAACTCCACGCGCCTCGCGGGCTGTCGATCCTGGCGTCGGCCATGGCCGCATTCCAGGCAGCTCGGTCCTGGGTATTGCCACTCACCTTGGTCAGCGACTGGGCCAGCAGCAGGCCGCTGTCGTAGCCCTGCACCGCGTAGATGTCGGCCTCTTTACCGAACTTCTGCCGGTAGTCCGCGCGAAACTTGTTGTTCTGCGGGGTATCCAGGCTGTCGGCGTAATGCAGGGTGGTCAGCACGCCGGTGGCCGCTGCGCCTTGGGCCTGCAAGGTGCCCTCGGTGAGGAAGCCCGAGCCGAGCAGCGGGATCTTGCCCTGCAGGCCGGCCGCGGCGTAATCCTGAACGAACTTGGCCGCGCCACCGCCGGCGAAGAACACGAACACCGCATCGGGCTTGAGCGCGGCGATTTCGGTCAGTTGCGACTGGAATTCCACGTCAGGAAACGGCACGTAGATTTCCTTGCTGACCGTGCCACCGGCCTGCTCGAAACCTTCCTTGAAGCCTTCCACCGACTCGGTGCCAAAACCATAACGCCAGGCCACGGTGACGATGTTCTTGTAGCCCTTGTCCGCCGCCACCTGGCCCATCGGGTAGGCGGTCTGCCAGGAGGTGAAGGAGGTGCGGAAGATGTTCGACGCGCACAACGGGCCGGTGGCCGCGTTGAAGCCGGCGTTGGGGATGATCAGCGGCACGCCGGTTTCGCGGGCGACCTTGACCGCGCCCATGCCGACACCGGAGTGCACCGGGCCGACCACCACGTCGACCTGGGAGCCGGCAATCAGCTTCTGCATATTCGGCACCGCCTTACCGGGGTTGGCCTCGCTGTCGACCACCACGTATTCGACCGGACGACCGCCGAGGTTGCCGCCCTGCTGCTCGATGGCCAGTTTCATGCCGTTGGTCGTGGCCTCGCCGAGGGCGGCGAAGGTCCCGGTGTAGGGCAGCAGCAAGCCGACTTTTACCGGCTCGGCCGCCAGGGCCAGGCTGCTCATGGAGGCACTCAGGGCCAACGCCAGGGCGCTGGCGGTGAAGGTGGAACGGAACGAGCAAGGCATCTTGTTTTTGTTGTGCATTGTTATCTCCAGCGGCGCTCTGCGGCGCAGCGTGCAAGGAAAACCATCATGGGTTGCCGTTGTGGCTGCGGCCCACCGACGCCAGGGTCGGTAGGCCGCCCGTGCTTAGAGCAGCTTCCAGGTGTAGTTGAAGATCAGGCGGTTCTCGTCGACGTCGGTGCGGTAGTTGGAGCGCGCGGCGACGTTGCGCACCTTGACGTTCAGGCCCTTGAGCGAGCCGCTCTGCACCACGTAGCCGATGTCCAGATCGCGCTCACGGTCCTTGCCCTCGAAGCCGCGGCCGGTGTCGACGTTGTCACCCTTGAGGTAACGCACCCCAGCGATCAGGCCCGGCGCGCCCAGAGCGGCGAAGTCGTAGTCGTAACGGACCTGCCAGGAGCGCTCGTCGGCGGAGGCGAACTCGTAGGTCGGCACTTCGTTGCCCAGCGGGCTGACATTGGCGAACACCCGCGGCAAACCGTCAGCGCCGAACATCGCCTGGTAACCGAGGTAGACCGTGTGGCCGCCGTACTTGGCCGACAGCAGGGAGAACGCCGCCTGGTTGTCCAGCTTGCCGAGCAGCTGCTCGCCGTCTTCGGCCGAGTCGAAGTAGCCGAGGCTGGCGCCGAGCACCCAGTCGCCAACCGGCTGGCTGTGTTTGAGGCTGAAGTAGCGCTGGTTGTAGAGGTCTTCGAGCTGGGCATACCAGGCGCCGACCGAGGTGCGGTTGCCGTTGAAGCTGTAGTCGGCCCCGGCATAGTTGAAGCGGTCGCTGGTGATCAGCTTGCCGGCACTGCGCCGCGGCGCATAACCGACGAGGACACCCATTTCCCCATCGCCGGCCTCGTTGCGCAGGCTGGTGGAGCGCAGCTGGCCGGCCTGCAGAGTCAATCCAGCGATCTCGTTGGAGACAATACTCGCCCCCTGATAGGTCGGCGGTAGCAGGCGGATATCGCCGAAGTAGAGCACCGGCAACATGGGCTGCAACTCGCCAACCTTCAACTCGGTCTTCGACAGCCTGACCTTCACGGCGGCGCCCAGACGGCTGTATTCATCGGCCGCCTTGCCCTCGTCGGTTACCGGCAACAGGCCGCTGTTGACCCGATCGCGGCTGCTGTCGAGCTTGAGCCCGAGCAGGCCCACGGCATCCACGCCGAAACCCACGGTGCCCGGGGTGTAGCCGGATTTAACGTTGAGGATGAAGCCCTGCGCCCACTCCTCGGCCTTGGATTGCTGGTTGGGCCCTTCGATATCGGCGTAGTCACGGCTGAAGTAGTAGTTACGCGCTTGCAAGGTTGCGCTGGTGTCTTCGATAAACCCGCCCGCCTGCACCATGGCTGGCAGACTGAGGGCAACGGCGAGGGACAGCAGGACCGGCTTTGCATGGGGATAGTGAGTCATCGTTGTGCTCTTTGTTGTTATTGAAGTTGTGCTATTGCGCCACCCTTGCCGGGAGCGAACCCGGCAACGCAAGTGGGTGGTGTGACTACCGCCGCGTCGACTCCTCGGCAGACGTGGCGGCAATGCTCATGGGCCGAAGGCGCCTAACCGCTTGCCTGCTCCTTGGCCAGATTGCTGCTAGGCAGCGGCGCGGCGACAGGCGCGGCTTTACCCCGGACGCTCAGCAGTAGGTGGGCGGCGAGGCCGAACATCAGCCCCCAGAAAGCCGCCGACAGGCCGAGAAAAGACATGCCTGATGCCGTCACCAGAAAGGTGATCAGCGCCGCTTCGCGGTCGTCCGGCTGGGCCATGGCGCCCGCCAACGCACCGCCAATCGCGCCGAACAGCGCCAGTCCGGCCAGGGCGGCAATCAACTCCTTGGGAAAAGCCGTGAACAGCGACACCAGGGTGGCGCCGAACAGGCCCAGCACCAGGTAGGCCAGGCCACCGGACACGCCGGCGACATAGCGTCTGGACGGGTCTTCGTGGGCTTCGCGGCCGGTGCAGATGGCCGCGGTAATGGCCGCCAGGTTGAGGCCGTGGCAGGCAAAGGGCGCCAGCAGCAGCGAACCCAGGGCACTACTAGTGATGATTGGGCTGGCCGGGGTCTGGTAGCCGGCATTGCGCAGCACCGCCATGCCTGGGACGAACTGGCCGGTGAGGGCCACCATCACCAGCGGCAAGGCGATATTCAGGCTGGCCGCCAGGCTGAACTCGGGACTGATCCACACCGGCGTGGCCAGGCCGATGACCAGTGCCTCCTGGCGCAGATCGCCAGTGGCAAACGCGATCGTGCAGCCGACCAGCAACACCGCCATCACCGCATAGCGCGGCAATAGACGCTTGACCACCAGGTAGCTGGCGAACATCGCCAACACCAGCAGCGGCTTGCTTTGCAGCGAGACGAACAGACCGGTGCCGAAACTGAACAGGATGCCAGCCAGCATGCCGGCGCCAATTGCGGCGGGTAGCTTGCTGATGATGCGGTCGAAGGCGCCGCTGATGCCGACCAGGAAGATGATCAGGCTGGCGACTATATAGGCACCGACCGCTTCATTGAGACTGATCTGCGGCAGTAGCGCGACCAGCAACGCCGAGCCCGGTGCCGACCAGGCGATGATGATCGGCACGCGGTAACGCAGGCTGAGACCGATGCCGAGCAGCGCGCTGCCAATCGAGATCGCCCAGACCCAGGACGACAGCACGGCATGCGACAACCCAGCGCTCTCGGCCGCCTGAAATATGATCACCAGGGGGCCGGCGTAGGAAATTACGGTGGCAATGAAGCCGGCCACCACGGCGGACAAAGAGCAATCGTTGATCAAGGCTTTCATGGAACCTCGCTGCAAGGCGCATCAGGCCATCCGTGACACGCAGTCCGGATCGCTCTTGTTATGGGTAAAGCAGGCCAGGCGAGCCGGCGGCAGCCCTGGGGCCGCCGCCGGCCAGTCACATCAGGCTTGTTGCAGGGCGCGTGGACGCTTGCTGCGCTGCTCGGCTTCGGCGACCGGGGCCATCTGCAGCTGGAAGTCGAACTGCAGTTCGGCAAAGCGGCTGCCCTGCACACCGCGATCATTGGCGACGGCGGCGTCCTCGACGAAGGTGATCTCGCCGACCAGGCCTTCGCGGGTGGCGTAGGCAAAGTCGTCCCACAGGTACTGCTCGCCCGCCAGGTTGATCTGGGTGGTCAGGTGGCGATGGCCCGGGGCGGAGATGAAGAAGTGAATGTGCGCCGGACGCTGGCCGTGGCGGCCAAGCAGGTTCAGGCACTCCTGGGTCGGGCCGTCCGGGGCGCAGCCGTAGCCGCTGGGTACGATGCTGCGGGCGCGGTAACGGCCGTCGGCATCGGTGACGATGCGCCGGCGCAGGTTGTACTCGGACTGGCTCTGGTCGAAGTAGGAGTAGTTGCCCTGGGTGTTGGCGTGCCACAGGTCGACCACCGCACCGGCCACCGGTTGGCCCTGGGTGTCGCGCACCACGCCTTCGAGGAACATCACGGTGGCACGATCCAGCTCGCTGCCGTCGTCCATCCGCACTTCGCCTTCGGCCATGGGCGCGCCGGCGACATACAGCGGGCCTTCGATGGTGCGCGGAGTGCCACCGGTCAGGCCAATCTCGGCATCCTTGGCGTCCTGCAGGATGTCGAGGAAGTGCTCCAGGCCCAGGCCCGGCACCAGCAGGCCGGCTTCATTGCGCCCGCCCAGGCGGTTGAGATAGTCCACCGTGTGCCAGAACTCGTCGTCGGTGATTTCCAGGTCTTCGATGATCTTCGCCGCGTCGTTGATGATGCGCAGCATGATCTGCTTGACCCGCGGGCTGCCCTGGTCGTTGTTGAGGCCTGCGGCCTCGTTGAACAGGCTCTGGATTTCGGCAGTGTGGCTAACTTTAACGGTCATGGTGGTGTCCTCGTTTTTTGTTCTAGGGCTAATCAAAGGTCGTCTTCACGGATCGATGAGGGATGCCGGCACAGCGGCGCGACCTCAATGTCCATGTAGGGAAACAGCGGCAGCTGCATCAGGGTGTCGTGCAGTTCCTGCACGCTATCCAGGTCGAATACGCTGTAGTTGGCGTACTGCCCGGCGATGCGCCACAGGTGGCGCCACTTGCCCTCGCGCATCAGGCGCTGGGCCAGTTCCTTCTCATCCGCCTTGATCTGGGCGGCCTTGGCCGGGTCCATGTCCACCGGCAGTTTTACGGTCATCTTCACGTGGAACAGCATGGGTACATCTCCTCTGCTGACGGCTTGTTTGCCAGTGGATTAGGGGCGGCGAAAGAACGCCAGACGCTCTTCATTCAGGCTCAGGCCGAGGCCCGGCGTGCGCGGCACATGCAGCTGGAAGTCGCGATAAACCGGCGCCTCATTGACGATTTCTTCGGTCAGCAGCAAGGGGCCGAACAGTTCGGTGTGCCAGGTCAGCTGCTTGAGGGTAAGAAAGGCGTGGGCCGAGGCCAGGGTGCCGATCGAGCCCTCCAGCATGGTGCCGCCGTACAGGGCGATACCGGCCGCCTCGGCGATCGCCGCGGTACGCAACACGGCCCGCGGACCGCCGTTCTTGGCGATCTTCAGGGCGAAGATGCTGGCGGCGCCGTCGGCGGCCAGGCTGAAGGCGTCTTCCACGCTTTCGATCGATTCGTCGGCCATGATCGGCGCCGGGCTGCGCTGATTGAGGCGCACCTGACCGCTGCGGTTGATCCGCGCGATCGGCTGCTCGATCAGGTCGATGCCGTTGTCGCCGAGCACCTGGCAGGCACGCAGGGCCACCGACTCGTCCCAGGCCTGATTGACGTCGACGCGCACGCTGGCGCTGTCACCCAGGGCGCGCTTGATGGCAATCACGTGCTTGAGATCCTCAGCGACCTCGCCCGCACCGATCTTCAGCTTGAAGATGCGGTGACGGCGAATCTCCAGCATCTGCTGGGCTTCGGCGATGTCCTTGGCGGTGTTGCCGCTGGCCAGGGTCCAGGCGACTTCCAGGCTGTCGCGTACGCGGCCGCCGAGCAGCTCGCTGACCGGCAGGCCCAGGCGCTTGCCCTGGGCATCGAGCAGCGCGCTTTCCAGGCCGGACTTGGCGAAGGTGTTGCCCTTGGCGGCTTTGTCCAGACGCTGCATGCAGGCGTTGATATTGGCCGCGTCCTGGCCGATCAGCAGCTGCGCCAGGTGGCTGTCGATGTTCTGCTTGATGCTTTCCGGACTTTCGTTGCCATAGGCCAGACCACCGATGGTGGTCGACTCGCCCAGGCCCTCGATGCCGTCGGCGCAGCGCAGGCGGATAACCACCAGGGTCTGCTGCTGCATGGTGTGCATCGCCAGTTTGTGCGGGCGGATGGTCGGCAGATCGACGATGATCGCCTCGATGCTTTCGATCAGGGAGTGGCTCATTCAGGCTCCGGTAGGGTCCGCAGGTTGGGGTCAGGAAACCGTGGCCGCCGGCAGCGCCGCGGCATTGCTGCGCTGGCTGCTGATGGCGAACACGCTCATGGCAAGGGCGGCGATGGCACCGGGAATGGCGAACGCCAGGAAGTTGAGTTGCAGCGGCAGGTTGATGCCCAGCAGCGCGCCACCGAGCAGCGGGCCGACGATGGCGCCGTTGCGGCCGATGCCCGAGGCCCAGCCGAGGCCGGTCGAGCGGATCGACAGGCCGTAGAACTGCGCGGCGCAGGCGTACAGCAGGATCTGCGTGCCGATGGTGGTCGCGCCGGCCACACCAATTAGCAGGTAGAGCAACGGCGTCGGGCTGTTGAAGCCGAGCAGGCTGATCGACAACGCGGCGGCGGCAAAGAACACCACCATCACCTTGGCCAGCTTGAAGCGGTCACCCAGCCAACCGCCGAGGATGGCGCCGGCCATGCCGCCGAAGTTCAGCGCTAACAGGAACGAAAGGCTCGAGCCCAGGCTGTAGCCGGCGTTGGCCATCAGTTTCGGTAGCCAGGAGCTGAGCGCATAGACCATCAGCAGGCAGCAGAAGAACGCCACCCAGAGGCACAGTGTGTGCAGCAGACGGCCCCCGCGAAACAGCTCGAACACCGAGGCCGAGCCGCCTTTCACCGCCGCCAGGCTCAAGGTGTCGTCAGCCGCGATGGCCCGGTTCGGGTCGACCCGCCGCAGGATCGTGCGGGCTTGCTCGGTACGCCCCTGGCGCACCAGGAAACCGACCGACTCTGGCAGGAAGCAGAGAATCAATGGCAGCAACAGCAGGGGTAAGGCGGCGACGAAGAACATCGACTCCCAACCGAAGCGCGGCAGCATGTACATGCCGACGCCCGCCGAGAGCATGCCGCCGAGCGAGTAGCCGCTGAACATGATGGCCACCAGGGTGCTGCGCAGTTTCTTCGGCGCGTACTCGCTCATCAGCGCCACCACGTTGGGCATCAGGCCGCCACAGCCGAGCCCGGCGATAAAGCGGCAGATGCCGAACTCGGTGGGATTGCTGGCAAAACCGTTGACCAGAGTCGCGCCGCTGAACAGTAAAAAGCACAGGGCGATGCCCTTCTTGCGCCCGATCTTGTCGGCCAGGGTGCCGAAGGCCAGGGCACCGAACATCATGCCGAACAGCGCATAGCTACCCAGCGCGCCAGCCTGCAGCGGGGTCAGCCCCCACTCCTGCATGATTACCGGCAGGACTACGCCGTAGATGAACAGGTCGTAACCGTCGAAAATCAACAGTAGCGCGCACCACAACATCACCATCCAGTGATAGCGATTGAAGCGCGCGTTATCTATTACCTCGTGTACGTCAATATTGCGCATGGCATCGGTTCTCTCTTTTGTTTTTGTTGTGAACAGCGGGTTGCAAGGGATAACGGCGGTGCTCTGGGTAGGCTCGTGTTCAGCCCAGGTCACCGCCACCCACAGGCAGGGTCACCCCGGTGATGTAGGCGGCATCGTCGGAAGCGAGGAACAGAATTGCCCCGGCCTGATCGTCGATAGTTCCGTAGCGCTTCATCAGGCTGCTGCTCACGGTCTGGTCGACGATCTGCTGGTACCAGACCTTTTCCTGCTCGCTTTGCTCGGCGCCGTTGCGCGGAATCCGCCGTGGCGGCGCCTCGGTGCCGCCCGGGGCGGTGGCGTTGACCCGGATGCCGCGCTCGGCGGTCTCGAACGCCAGGCACGCGGTCAGGGCGTTGACGCCGCCCTTGGCCGCGCCATAAGGCACGCGATTGACCCCACGGGTGGCAATCGAGGAGACGTTGACGATGGCGCCGCTGCCTTGTTCGAGCATCTGCGGCAGTGCGGCGTGGCAGCACCACAGGGTGGGGAACAACGAGCGCCGCACTTCGGCCTCGATCTCATGCGCCTGGTAGTGCTCGAACGGCTTGGCCCAGATGGTGCCGCCGACGTTATTGATCAGGATGTCCAGGCGACCGAAACGCTCGAGCGCCGCGGCCATTACGCGCTGACACTCGGCGAACTGCTCGAGGTCTGCGGTCAGGGTCAGCACTTCGGCGACGCCGGCCAGCTCATCGGCCAGTTCATGCACCAGCTCGGAACGATCGACCAGCAGCAGCCGCGCGCCCTCCTCGGCCATGCGTTCGGCCACGCGGCGGCCGATGCCCTGGGCGGCGCCGGTGACCACGGCGACCTTGTGTTGAAAACGCATACTCATAGTCCCGACCTCGATGATGGCTGGCGGCACATCGGCGACCAGTGGGCGCGGGCTCCGGCCCGCGCCGCGAATAAAACAGGCCCGCCTAACCGGCAAGCGGACCAAAGGAGCCCTTAGGCGCTGGCGGCGAACTTCTCGTAATAGAAGTTGGCCGGCTGTACGCCTTGTTCGCGGATGTAGCTGCTGACCGCCTCGACCATCGGTGGCGGACCGCACAGGTAGACATCCACATCGCCGTCGTTGAGATGCTTGGGCGCGATGTGCTGAGTGACATAGCCCTTCAGTGGATAGCTACTGTCCGGGCTGGCCACGCAGGCGCTGTAGGTGAAGTTGGCAATGCGCGCGGCCAGGGCCTCGAGCTTGTCCATCTCGACCAGGTCGAAATCGTTGGTCACCCCGTAGATCAGGTGCAGCGGATGTGCACTGCCCTGCTCGGCAATCTTTTCGAGCATCGCGGTGAACGGCGCCAGGCCAGTACCGCCAGCCAGTAGCAACAACGGGCGCTTGATCTCGCGCAGATAGAAACTGCCCAAGGGACCGGCCAGGGTCATGCTGTCGCCGGCCAAGGCCCGCCCGGTGAGGAAGCTGCTCATCAACCCACCCGGCACGTTGCGGATCAGGAAGCTGACTTCGCCGTCCTTCTGCAGGGTGCTGAACGAATAGGCGCGGCTCTGCTCGCTGCCCGGCACCTGCAGGTTGACGTACTGGCCTGGGAGGAACGCCAGCTTGCTCAGCGCCTCGCCCTTGATCGACAAGGCGATGGTGCTGTCGGAGAGCTGACGCACTGCGCTGATCGCCGCCTCGTAGCTGGCCTGCTGGGTCTTGCACACGTCGCTTGCGGCCGGCACGCGCACCACGCAATCGCTTTCGGCGCGCATCTGGCAGGTCAGCACATAGCCCTGCTGGGCTTCTTCTTCGCTGAGGGCGTCTTCGACGTATTCCTCGCCAAGGTCGTACTGACCGGCTTCGGCGAAGCACTTGCACGCACCGCAGGCGCCGTCGCGGCAATCCAGCGGGATATTGATGCCCTGGCGATAAGCCGCATCGGCGACGGTCTCACCGAGGTTGGCGTCAATGAAACGGGTAACCCCGTCTTCGAAATTCAATGCGATCTTGTGGCTCATGGCGCACCTCGCTATAGCTACTCTTGGCGATTTCTGAGCGCAGACAACCCGCTAGCGGGAGGATCAACCTCCCACCGGCAATCGCTGCCCGAGCTCCGAAGCGGCTGGTTAAATGTGGTAAACGTCGATGATCTGCCGCACGTAGTCGTTCTTCAGCACCACCTGCTTGGCCTTGATCAGCGGGTTCGCTCCGCTGGTGTCGAGGGTGTAGAAGCTGGTGCCGTAGAAGTGGTCGACGACCTTGTAGCGAAAGCTCATGGTGTGCCAGTTGAAACGCAGCTTGCACAGGCCATCGGCCTGCTCGAGCAGCTCGATGTTGCTGATGTTGTGCGAGGTGCGCGTATCCGGAATGGTGGCACTGGAGCGTTCGGTGCGGATGCGGAACACCCGGTCTTCCAGGCCACTGCGGTTGCCGTACCAGATCAGCGAGATCTCGGTCTGGGGGTTTTCCACCAGCTGGTCGCGGTCGTCCCAGGCCGGCATCCAGAAGGTCGCGTCACTGGCATACAGCTCCAGCCACTCGTCCCACTGCTTGTCGTCGAGGTAGCGCGCCTCACGGTAGAGGAAGTCACGCGCGGCTTCGTATGTCAGGCTCATTTACGCGCCCTCCACGTGAATCAGTTGATCTTGCTGTTCCTGCAGGGCCTTGATCATCTGCTGCTGCCAGTAGTGATGCTGCAGCACGAACAGGCCTTCGTCCTCGGTGCGCACACCGCTCATCAGCGGATGCAGATCGATTTCCTTGGCCGACTCATCGGCGCCCTCGACCCAGTGCTCAGAGCCACGGGACATGTCGTTCCACTCCATGGCGCGACCGGCGAAGCCCTGCTGGCAGGCGCGGAACTCTTCCAAATCGTCTGGAGTAGCCATGCCGCTGACATTGAAGAAGTCCTCGTACTGACGGATACGGCGGGCGCGGGCATCGCTGCTCTCGCCTTTCGGCGCGATGCAATAGATGGTCACTTCGGTCTTGTCCACCGACAGCGGCCGGGCGATGCGCAGCTGCGAGCCGAACTGATCCATCAGGTACAGGTTCGGGTACAGGCAGAGGTTGCGTGAGTTGCCGATCATCCAGTCGGCTCGCGCTTCACCGAACTCGCTGGCGAGACGATCACGCTCGGCGAACATCGGCCGGTCTTCCGGGTTATCCCAACGGGTCCAGAGCAGCAGGTGGCCGTTGTCGAAGGAGTAGAAACCACCGCCCTTCTTGCCCCAGCCACCGGCGCTCATGGCGCGGATATCGTCGCCGGCTTCTTTCAGCTTGCGCTGCTGCTGGGTGGCGGCGTAGTTCCAGTGCACGGCCGTCACGTGGTAGCCATCGGCACCGTTCTCGGCCTGCAGCTTCCAGTTGCCTTCATAGACATAGGTGCTGGAGCCGCGCAGTACTTCCAGGCCATCGGCGGACTGATCGACGATCATGTCGATGATCTTCTTCGACTCGCCGAGGAAGTCCTCCAGCGGCGCGACGTCTTCGCGCAGGCTGCCGAACAGGAAGCCGCGATAGGATTCGAAGCGCGCGACCTTCTTCAGGTCATGCGAGCCGTCGCAATCGAAGCTGTCCGGGTAACCCGCTTCCTTGGGGTCCTTGACCTTGAGCAGCTTGCCCGAGTTATTGAAGGTCCAGCCGTGGAACGGGCAGGTGTAGGTGGCCTTGTTACCGCTCTTGAAGCGACAGAGCATGGCGCCGCGATGGCTGCACGCGTTGATAAAGGCGTTGAGCTCACCGGCCTTGTTGCGCGCGATGAAAACCGGCTGACGCCCCATGTGGGTGGTGTAGTAATCGTTGTTCTCGGGGATCTGGCTGTCATGGGCCAGATACAACCAGTTGCCCTCGAAGATGTGCTGCATCTCCAAATCGAACAGACGCGGGTCGGTGAACATCTCGCGCTTGCAGCGGAAAATGCCCTTGTCTTTATCTTCTTGCAGCAGGCCGTTCAGGTAATCGAGTCGCAGGGTCATCGCCATGGCTCCGTTATTATTGTTTCAACGGAATCAAGGCTACGACTCAGGACTGTCCGACAATATCCAGTTTGTACACGACCTTTATCCGTTTTCTGCAGGGCGGAGAAAACGGATAGACGCTATGAGCAGGGAGCAGGGAGAGGGAAGCGGGAAGACGCTAGCACGTAGGGCGTACTCGCGAAGCAGTACGCCAAGGGGCATGCGGTGATGCGGCCAACAGACGGCTCAGCCGCGCCGGCGCAGGGTGTCCGAGGGCAATTCGCCAAAGGCGCTCTTGTAGCTCTCGGAAAAGCGCCCGAGGTGCAGGAAGCCGTAATCCAGCGCCACCTCGGTGACGTTACGCACCTTGGCGGTCGGGTCGATCAGGCAGGCATGCACCTTCTCCAGCTTCTTGGCGCGGATGTAGTGCTTGGGCGTGGCGCCGGCATACCGCTCGAACAGCGCGTAGAGTGAACGCGGACTTATGCGCACCACCTCGGCCAGCTGTTCCAGGGAGATGTCCTGCTTGAGGTTGTCCTCGATGTACTGGGCGATGCGCTCGAACGACGGGCAGCTTTCGCCCAATTCCTCGCGACTGACGTTGTTGGCCAGCAGGCCGAGCAGCTTGGTGGCGATGATCCGCGTGTACTGCTCCTGCACCAGGGGAATCTGCTGCGCGCCTTCGGCCTCGTCGCAGACCAGACCGAGCAGGTTGATGAAGCCGTCCAGCTCGCTGAGATCGTGGCGTGCACCGAAGCGGATGCCGTCGGCCGGCCGGCGCCAGTGGTTCTCGCTGCAAGCGCGATCGAGAAAGGTCGTGGGCAACTTGACGATGAACTTCTCGCAGTCGTCCGAGTAGGTCAGGTCGACCGGATCGTCCGGATTGATCAGCAGCAGCTCGCCGGGGGTGAAAAAGTGCTCCTCGCCCCGCCCGCGCCACAGGCAGTGACCCTGCAGGAGGACCTGCAGGTGGTAGATGGTCTCCAGGGCCGGCGAGGTGACCCGTACACTGCCACCGTAGCTGATCCGGCACAGATCCAGGCTGCCGAAGGTACGGTGGCTGAGACTGGCCTCGGGCCGCCCGCTTTGGGGCAAACGAATGCAATGCGCGCCGACGTGCTGATTCACGTAATCGGAAACCGCATAGGGGTCGGCATTGTGGAATATCCGACTTCTCTCATTAAGCAGACGACAGTCCATAACTCAGGTGCTCTTATATTTTTTATGGCGCTGAGGATCGGCACAAGCAAGGCATCCGCCCTCACCTCTTATAGATACAGGCAAAACAGCCATACAGCAGCCTGCACCGATCAACGGTCAACAGGCGCCAGCCACATCGGTCGCTGCGCCGGGGTCATTGAGAGTGATAGCGACAGCTTAGTGAATTCGAACAAGAGCCGGATGCTCAGTGCGCGATAACCGCACACATTCGCTCAAGGCTGGAGTTCCTGCGCGTGGCTCACAATGGCTTGAACAACTGACCGCTCAACTCGCGGCTGGCATTGAGCATGATCGGCAGGAAGCGCTGCTCCAGTTCGCGGGCGGGAACCCGGCCGGCGTGGGTACTGACGTTCATCGCTGCCAGCACATGCCCTGAAGAGTCGTACACCGGCACGGCCAGTGAACGCAGCCCTTGCTCCAGCTCCTGATCGACCAGGCACCAGCCCTGCTGACGCACCTGTTGCAGGCACTCCCAGAGGGCCTCGGGGGTGTAGAGGGTGCGACTGGTCTTGGCTTGCAGGTCGGCGTGGTTAAGGTAGTCGCGCAGGCTGTCGTCGTCGAGCGCGGCGAGGAGAATCCGGCCCATCGACGTGCAGTAGGCCGGCAAGCGACTGCCGACACTGAGGTCAACCGAGATCAGCCGCTGCGGAATCGCCGAACGGGCAATGTAGAGCACCTGCTCGCCTTCCAGGGTGGCCAGGTTGCAGGCCTCGTGCAGTTGCTCGCTGATCCGGTCGAGGTAGGGCTGCGCCGAAACGGCCAGGGGCGTAGACGACAGGTAGGCATGGCCGAGGGTCAGCACCTTGGGCAACAGCGAGTAGGTACGTCCGTCAGTAGTCGCATAGCCGAGTTTCATCAGGGTGTAGAGACAGCGACGCACCGCCGCGCGAGGGATCTCAGTGCGGTGGCTGATCTGCGCGATGGTCAGGTGGCGCTTGCGCTCCTGAAAGGCATTGATCACCGCCAGGCCGCGCGCCAGAGAAGTCATGAAGTTCGGATCGCCGCTGAGATCGGCGATGCGTTTGGCCGGAGAAACATACGCCGGCGGCACCAGACCGGACGGTGATAGATGCGCCTCGTTCATACAACCTCCTGAGCAGATGGGTGCAACACCGATGCGATTATCGAACGCCAGTTCGATAATCGCAATTGACCCACCGGCATGACAGGTAACCTTGCCGGCGCTCAGCCAGTGTCCGTAATAACCAGTTGCCCGTCATGCATCGAGTTCGACCCAGACCATGATCCGCTCTTGTGGCCGCGCGCCCCGCCCTCGGTCATGGCGCCAATGGCCAGGACTAGGGGCGGCGAGCGCCACTGCTTGCGCAGACTCCAGGTCATCCGGGCAACCCTGTTGATCAGCCAGCAAGCAACCCGGTATTCCGTATTGCTTTCACCGACCGGAGAGCACCGCGTGGCGTGGACGCGATCCGGAAAAAGCTCCCGCAGGGGCGCCGCTTGAGAGAAAGATGATAGAGGGCGCCGTACAGACTGAGACCAGCCGGGCCGGCAATCGCTGCGAGTAAGAAACCGCAGGCACAAAAAAGCCCGGATGCCTTTTCAAAAAGGACATCCGGGCTTTTTTTGACCTTCCGAGGAAGGATATATGGTGGGTCGTGTGGGATTCGAACCTACGACCAATTGGTTAAAAGCCAACTGCTCTACCAACTGAGCTAACGACCCGATGCAGGGCGCATGATACTGATTTAATTCAGGAAATCAACACCCGGAGAAAACTTTTAGCGATAACGGGTCGGATCGGCTACGCCCGCCGCGGCAAAACCGGCCGCACGCAGGCGACAGCTGTCGCACTTACCGCAGGCACGCCCCTGCTCGTCGGCCTGGTAGCAGGACACCGTCAACGCGTAATCGACGCCATGGCGCATACCGGCCTGGACGATCTCGGCCTTGCTCATGTTCTGCAGCGGCGCCTGGATCCGGAATCCCTGGCCTTCGACCCCGGCCTTGGTCGCCAGGTTGGCCATGCGCTCGAAGGCAGCAATGAACTCGGGGCGACAATCCGGGTAACCGGAATAATCCACTGCGTTAACCCCAATGAAGATATCCCGCGCGCCCAGCACTTCGGCCCAGCCCAGGGCCAGGGCGAGGAACACGGTATTGCGCGCCGGCACATAGGTGACCGGGATGCCCTCGGTCGGGCCTTCCGGCACCGCGATACTGCTGTCGGTCAGTGCCGAACCACCGATGCCATCGAGGCTCAGACCGATCACCTTGTGCTCGACCACCCCCAGGTGCCTGGCCACTCGCTCGGCCGCCTGCAATTCAGCGCGATGACGCTGGCCATAGTCGAAGCTCATGCTGTAGCAGCTGTAGCCCTCGGCCTTGGCCAGTGCCACCACGGTGGCCGAATCGAGGCCGCCAGAGAGAAGAATTAGCGCTTTCTTGTCGCTCATATCAATGTCCCGGCTCGTCATTCCAGAGAATCTTGTGCAACTGCATTTGCAGGCGCACGGGCAGGTTGTCGGCGACGATCCAGTCGGCCAGCGAACGCACGTTTAACTGCTGGTGGCTCGGCGAGAACAACACCTCACCCGCACGCTCGTGCAAACGGTACTGGATCAGCTTGGTCACCGCCCAGTCATAGTCCTCGCGCGAGCAAATCACGAACTTGACCTGGTCGTTCGCCGTCAACAACTCGATATTTTCATAGCGATTGCGCGCCACCTCTGCCGAGCCCGGGGTCTTCAGGTCGAGCACCTTGCTCACCCGCGGATCGACCGCCGCTACATCCAGCGCGCCACTGGTTTCCAGCGACACCTGATAGCCGGCATCGCATAGGCGCCTGAGCAGAGGGATGCAGTTGGGTTGCGCCAGTGGCTCGCCACCAGTCACACAGATATAGCGCGGCTTGTAGCTGGCGATCTGTTCAACGATGGCGTCCAGAGACACGACTTCACCGCCGCTGAAAGCGTAGGCGGTATCGCAGTACTGGCAGCGCAGGGGACAGCCGGTCAGGCGGACGAACACGGTCGGCAAGCCGGCGGTGCGCGTCTCGCCCTGCAGCGAGTAGAAAATCTCGGTAATTCGCAGGGTATCTTGCATATCAGCCACGGGCGTGACGGCTAAACAGGCCATCCGCCTCCGTTGCGGGAAAAGGGGCGCGGATTGTAACGAAAAAACCCGCGACAGGCGCGGGTTTATCACTACAGCTTGCAGCTTTCAACTGATTCCTTACGGCATCCGCTGCAAATCCCGCTGCGCCAGCTGCGCCGCAGAACTACCCGGATACTTGGCAATCACCTGCTGCAGAATGCCTCGGGCCTTGTCCGTGTTACCCAGACGCATTTCAACGTCAGCGAGCTTGAACAACGAGTCGGGCACCTTGGCATGCTGCGGATAGGACTGACTGACTTGAGCAAATGCCCGGCCGGCACCCTGCAGATCGCCTTGGGCCAGGTTCACCTCGCCCAACCAATACTGGGCATTGCCGGCATATTGGCTGTTCGGGTATTTACGCACGAAGGCAGTAAACGCCTGGCTGGCCTTGTCAAAATCCTTGGCTTTGATCAGATCGAAGGCGGCGTCATAAAACAGCTTCTCCTTCTCTGGATCAGCCGCAGCACCATTGCCTGGCGCCTGACCAGTTGGCGCCGCTGAATTGCCAATGGCGCCAGCAGCACCACCGGTAGGGGAATTCTGGGTGGCCGCAGAACTTGCTGCTCCACTGCTCAAACGCCGATCAAGATCCTGGTAACGTTCCAGGGCTTCTTGCTTCAAACGCTGAATTTCATTCTGCTGCTCTTCGAGCATGCCGCGCAGTTGCGCGATTTCTTGCTGCATCTGTTGCAGCTGGGTAAACACCATGCCTTGCGCCGAGATCGGGGCTTCAACCCCTCCCCCGGCGTAGGCGCCGGACGTGCCATAACCAGCGGGCGGATAACTGCTACTGCCATAATCGGCATTGTTATCCACCACAGGAACCTCGGCCCAGGCCGTAAACGGCAGGCAGAGGGCCAAAATAGTCAAAGCACGGCGGCAGGTATGCATGGCTATTACTTACGCAGTTCTACGCGACGGTTCTGAGCCCAGGATTGCTCGTCGTTGCCAGTGGCAATCGCACGCTCTTCACCGTAGGAAACCAGTTCCAGCTGAGCCGGGGAAACACCCTGCAGCACCAGGTAGCGCTGAACGGCTTTCGAGCGACGCTCGCCCAGAGCCATGTTGTACTCACGGGTACCGCGCTCGTCAGCGTGGCCTTCCAGAACAACGCGAGCGCCGTTGCTTTTCAGGTCCTTAGCGTGAACGTCGAGTGCACGCATAGCTTCGGCTTTCAGGTCGGCGCTGTCGTATTCGAAGTAGAACGTGGTGATAGCGCGCAGAGCAGCTTCTTCGCTCATGCTGCCATCTACGGAACCAGTGTCAGCACCGTAACCAGCGTTAGGATCTACAGCATCACCTTGACCAGCGGCATCACCGCCTTTGGACGAACAACCAACAGCAACGGCCAGAGCCAGACCCAGTACAGCAAATTTGCCAAATTTCAGCATTTCCATCATGTAACTCCTAATGAACCCCAGTGTGTTAAGCAGTATTACTTAGCAATACAACGGTGTAGCGCCGCATCAGTTCAGGTAGGGGGACCAGGAAGGCTCTCGAACTTCGCCTTGAGCGGTAGGAAGAGGGAGCCTTACACGCCCATTAATGGACGCTAACATCAAGACTCCCCGACCCTGCTGGCGGGTCGCGTAGATTAGCATGGTGCCATTGGGTGCAACAGTGGGTGATTCATCCAAACTTGTATCGGAAAGAATGCGCAAATTGCCACGTTGCAGGTCCTGAGCCGCTACCTTGAACACGGTGTAACCCTCCTGGCGATGGATCATCACCAGGGTCTTTTCATCTGCAGAGAGCTTCGGGTTGGCATTGTAGTTGCCGACGAAGGTCACTCGTTCCGCCGCTCCGCTGTTGATATTGGTCTTGTAGATCTGTGGTTTGCCGGAGCGATCCGAGGTGAAGTAGATGGTATTGCCATCCTTGCCCCAGAACGGCTCGGTATCGATCGAGCCTTGATTGGTTACCCGACGTAGCTGCCGCGAGCCCATCTCCATCACATAGATTTCCGGGTTGCCATCTTTTGACAGCACGAATGCCAGACGGCTGCCATCCGGCGACCAGGCCGGTGCACCGTTCAGCCCCTCGAAGTTGGTCACTTGCTCGCGCCGGCCGGTGTCGATGTGCTGGACGAAGATGCGCGGACGCTTCTGCTCGAACGACACATAGGCGATACGACGGCCATCCGGCGCAAACGATGGCGACAGGATCGGCTCGCGCGACTGCAGCAAAGTCACCGCACGCGCACCGTCGTAGTCGGAGCGCTGCAGCGTGTAACGGGTGTTGTTGACCGAGAAGCGTTCGGCAGTGACATAGAGCATGCGCGTGGAAAACGCGCCCTTGACCCCGGTCAGCTTCTCGAACGACAAATCGGCGATATGGTGCGCCATATCACGCAGCTGATCGGTTCCGCCGCCGACGCTACCGGTTAGCACCTGCTGCTCGGTGGCCACATTGAACAGGGCGAACTGCACCTGTAAACGCCCCCCGCTGGGCAGCATGCTGCCAACCAGGACATATTGCGCGCCCAGGGCCTGCCAGTCGCGGTAAATGATTTCACTGGCCTGACTCGGCCGGCTGATCATGTTCTGCGGCGCAATAGGCTCGAATACCCCCGAGTTACGCAGGTCATCGCCAATAATCTTGGCCATATCCTCCGGCAGCACGGTGCCACCTTGCCAGCCGAATGGCACGACGGCGATAGGTGTCGCACGGTCAGTACCTGTGCTGATCACTAGGGGATCAGCCGCTTGCACCGAACCGACCAACATGGCCAGACCGAGCAAGACGATACGCATCAGGGTATTCACAGACCTAAATCCTCCGGTTTGAAGACGGCACGTCGCTGCCGGTAAAGTCGATCGAAAGTAGCGCGATCCAATTGTTGCATTTCAGCGATACGGCCTACGTTACGCACCGCCTGTACCGCGGAACTGTCAAAGGGCGCATCGCCACTGGAGCGGGTGACACTGGCGTTGATGATGGTGCCGTCGGGCAACATCTCGATCAGTACTTCTACACTCATGCCGTTACGCGCAGATGGCGGCCTGCGCCACTGCTCGCTGACCAACTTGACGATCAAATCATCGAGATTACCGGCAACCTGGTCGCCCACTTCATCGGCCAGCGCTTGCTGACGCCCGACATCCTCGGACAACAGCTCGGCCAAGGCGGCGGCCTTCTTGTCTTCTGTGGCCTTGCGTTGGGCGGCCTCGGCAGCCTTTTTCTTGGCATCATCCGCGGCCTTTTTCTTGGCGGCCTCGGCTGCGGCTTTTTTCTTGGCGTCTTCGGCGGCCTTCTTCTTGGCGTCTTCCGTCGCTTTCTTCTTGGCGTCTTCGGCAGCCTTCTTCTTCGCCGCTTCATCCGCCGCCTTTTTCTTGGCGATCTCGGCTAGCTTCTTCTGCTCGCTCGCTTTCTTTTCTGCTTCCGCCTGCTTCGCCGCATCGGCTTTCTTCGCCGCATCGGCCTTTTGAGCCTCCGCGGCCTGCTTTTGTTCCGCAGCTTTAGCCGCAATTGCCTGTTTTTCCTTATCGGCCTTTTTCTGCTCCAGCTGTTCGGTCTCATAAATCGGCGCGGTGGTTTTCTTGGTCTCACCGGCAATTTTCTGGTTGGTCTGGGTGGTCGCCTGACTCTGTGACTTCAGCTGATACAGGGTTGCCTGGACAATCGGCCGGGCCGGCGGCAAGTCAGGAGCGAAAGCAAAGCTGACGAACAGCATGGCGAACATCAAGGCATGCAGCGCCACAGCCCAGACCACTGGCCAAAACAGACTATCCGAGGGTGACGGTTCGCGTTGCTGACGCATCAGGGGGCCTCGGTAATCAGCCCGACGTTACCCACGTCGGCCAGCTGCAAGCCACTCATGGCAGCCATTACGGTGCCGTAATCGACTGCTTTATCACCGCGCACGAACACCTGCACCTGTTTACCCTGAGTACGACTCTGGCGGATGATCGCGGTTACTGCCGCAGTCATTTCTTCCAGGGTCAAGGCCCGATCCTGCACGGTATCGACATCGACTTCCGTGCCCATATTCCAGAAGTAGGACTTGTCTGCCTTGATTGAGATCGTCAGGACCTGAGCGTTATTGTCCTGAGGCAAGACTTCACTGCTGACTTGCGGCAGATCGACCTTGACCCCCTGGTTGAGCATCGGCGCGGTGACCATGAAGATAACCATCAGCACCAACATCACATCGATGTAGGGCACCACATTCATCTCGGAAACCGGCTTGCGTTTGTTGCGAATTCTGGCCATGGCTTGAAACCTATCTTGAGAGAGCCTAAGGCTTAGTCGTCGCTGGTGTGTACCTTGCGGTGCAGGATCGCCTGAAACTCATCGGCGAAGGTGTAGTAGCGGCCGATCAACATCTCGCCACGCGAAGTGAAGCGGTTGTAGGCGATGACCGCGGGAATCGCGGCAAACAGGCCGATGGCGGTGGCAATCAGCGCCTCGGCAATACCCGGCGCCACGGTAGCCAGAGTCGCTTGCTGCACCTGGGCCAGGCCGCGAAAGGCGTTCATGATCCCCCACACGGTGCCGAACAGGCCGATATAGGGGCTGGTGGAGCCCACGGTGGCGAGAAACGGCAGGCTCTGCTCGAGCTTCTCTTCCTCACGCGAAATAGCCACGCGCATGCCGCGCGCGACACCGTCCATCACCGCGTCGGGGTCGACGCCCGGCTGTTGACGCAGACGGGAGAACTCCTTGAAACCGGCACGGAAGATCTGCTCCAGCCCAGAGTCAGGGTCCGGATTGCTGCCCGCCTGACGATACAGCTTGGACAGATCGATACCAGACCAGAAGCGCTCTTCGAAGTTGTCCAGGGCGCGCTTGGCCGCACGCAGCAAGGTGCTGCGCTGGAAAATCATGACCCACGAGGTGACCGAGGCGGCCACCAGCGTCAACATCACCAACTGCACCACCAGACTGGCATTGCTGATCAAACTCCACATCGACATGTGGTCAACTGCGTTGGCTTCCACGCTTACTCTCCTGCTTTGGCTGTTTCCGCGTCGCTGAGGCCGGCAAAGGCCGCACGCAGAGCTTCGGGAATGGCCCGGGGTTTCAAATTGTCGGCGCGCACACAGGCCACCAGGAACTGCCCTTCACAGAGCAGCGCATCATCCGTAGCCCGCCTGACCTGCTGACGAAAACGCAGGCTGGCACGGTTTAATTCCATTACTTGCGCACTTACCAGCAACTCATCATCCAGCCTTGCCGGCGCGTGATAGCGAGCCTCACTGGAGTGCACGACAAACAACAGGCCCTCACCCGCCAGCGTCGACTGGGCAAAGCCCAGGTCACGCAGCCGCTCGGTGCGAGCCCGTTCCATGAATTTGAGGTAGTTGACGTAGTAGACGATGCCGCCTGCATCGGTGTCTTCGAAATAGACCCGGCAACGATAGGCGAAAGGCTGAACTCCGTTTTGCGCGTGCATACTCTAGTGCTAGCTCCTGAACTTGCCAATCACTGGCAGAAAGTATTTTTACTTAGTCGTCATCAACAGCAGACAAGTCGACGGACGGTAATTCACCCATGCGTTTCGGCATGTTCAGGCCGAAATGCAGGTAGGCATGCCGGGTCACCACGCGCCCGCGCGGGGTACGCATGATGTAGCCCTGCTGAATCAGGTAGGGCTCCAGTACATCTTCGATGGTGTGGCGCTCTTCGCTGATCGCCGCCGCCAGGCTGTCGACCCCTACCGGACCACCATCGAACTTCTCGATCATGGTCAGCAGCAAGCGACGATCCTGATGATCGAAGCCGCGCTCGTCGACATCCAGCAAGTTCAGCGCCGAGTCGGCAATCTGCCGGGTGATGTCGCCCTGACCACGCACCTGGGCGAAATCCCGTACCCGCCGCAATAGACGATTGGCGATACGCGGCGTTCCGCGGGCGCGCCGGGCGATCTCGAAGGCGCCCTGGGCCTCGATCGGCAACCCGAGAATGCCCGCCGAACGCGTGACAATGGTGGTCAGGTCCTCGGTGTTGTAGAACTCCAGACGCTGGACGATACCGAAGCGATCGCGCAGCGGATTGGTCAGCATGCCCGCGCGCGTGGTGGCACCAACCAGGGTGAAGGCCGGCAAGTCGAGCTTGATCGAACGCGCGGCCGGGCCTTCGCCGATCATGATATCCAGCTGAAAGTCTTCCATTGCCGGGTACAGCACCTCCTCGACGATCGGCGACAGGCGATGGATTTCATCGATGAACAGCACATCACCCGGCTCAAGGTTGGTCAGTAGCGCGGCCAGGTCGCCCGGCCGTTCCAGTACTGGGCCGGAGGTGCTTTTGATCGACACGCCCATTTCCTGGGCAATGATATTGGCCAGGGTGGTCTTGCCGAGCCCTGGCGGACCGAAGATCAGGGTGTGATCGAGGGCCTCACTGCGCCCCCTGGCGGCCTGGATGAACAGCTCCATCTGCTCACGCACGCTCGGCTGGCCGATGTATTCGGCCAGCTTCAACGGCCGAATGGCACGATCGACCTGTTCATCGCGGTCGCGGGTAGTGGCGGTAATCAGGCGATCTGCTTCTAACATCGGGCGTTACACCATTCCCTTCAGGGCACGACGGATCATGTCTTCACTGCTCAGCCCGTCTTCTTTGACGGCGGAAACGGCGCGACTGGCTTCTTGCGGCTTGTAACCCAGGGAAATAAGCGCACTGACTGCATCATTCTCCGCATGTGGGACTGCGCCAGCGGCGCGAGGTTCAACGACCAGGGTCGCCATGCCCGGCACGGCCTCCCAGGCTTTGAAGCGATCTTTCAACTCAACCAGCAGACGTTCGGCAGTTTTCTTGCCGACGCCGGGTATTTTCACCAGCACCGAGGCGTCTTGCGCCTGCACGCAACGCACCAGCTCATCAACTTCCAGCCCGGACATCAAGGCCAGCGCCAGTTTCGGACCGACGCCGTTAAGCCGGATCAACTCGCGAAACAGCTGGCGCTCGCGCTTCTCGAAGAAGCCATAGAGCAGGTGCGCATCTTCACGCACCACCAGGTGCGTGTGCAGGGTCAACGGCTCGCCGACCGCGGGCAAACGGTACAAGGTTGTCATGGGCACTTCCAGCTCATAGCCCAGACCATTCACATCCAGAATCAAATGTGGCGGCTGCTTCTCCGCCAAGGTGCCGCACAAACGTCCAATCACCGCTGTTTTCCTTGAGTAAGGCTATAAACGAAGGCGGCCGCCGCGCCGCTTGGCGGCGACCAGACCGTGGGGTATCAGGCTTTGACGGTGATGGGCATGGCACAGCGCAATCGCCAGGGCATCCGAGGCATCGATCTGCGGTTTCTGCACCAGCTTGAGCAAATGCATGACCATCATCTGTACCTGCTCCTTGTCCGCACCACCGGTACCGGCAATCGCCTGCTTGACCTGAGTCGCGGTGTACTCGGCAATATCCAGTCCTGCCTCGATTCCCGCCACGATAGCGACGCCACGGGCCTGGCCTAGCTTGAGCGCCGAGTCTGGATTGCGCGCCATGAACACCTGCTCGATGCCCATGGTCACCGGTCCGTAGGTCTCGATCACCTCGCGCACGCCGCGAAAAACGATTTGCAACCGCTCCGGCATCGAGCCGCTGCCAGTCCGAATACAGCCCGAGGCGACATACTCACAGCTGCGCCCGGTATCGCGCACCACACCATAACCGGTGATGCGCGAGCCGGGGTCGATACCGAGGATCAACGTCATGCCCTACCATCCGCTCGAGTTGCCGACCAATGCCGACGGCTATACTGTTTATCTATCCAGTCGGCGAGTATAGGGGCAGGCATCGGCGCCGTCACCCACATAGCAGCCATAAAAAAGCCGGGAGCTCCCGGGCAACATCGCCCCAGCAGCTTCCGGCTCTTTCGCTCAACCAACAATCAGCCAAGCTGCTCCATGATCTCGTCGGGAATCTCGGCGTTGTGATAGACGCTCTGCACGTCGTCGAGGTCTTCCAGCATGTCGATCAGCTTGATCACTTTTTGTGCAGTCTCCAGGTCCGTGACCGGCGCACTGATCGATGGGATCATCGCCACCTCGGCCTCGTCACCCTTGAACCCGGCATTGCCCAACGCCTCGTTTACCGCGTGGAAGTCGGCAAACGCGGTATAGACCTCGACCGAACCGTCCTCGGCGCTGACGATATCGTCGGCACCGGCTTCCAGCGCCGCTTCCATCAAGGCATCTTCATCGACCCCCGGGGCGTAGCTGATCTGCCCTTTGCGCTCGAACATATAGGCCACCGAACCATCGGTACCCAGGTTGCCGCCGCATTTGGTAAAGGCATGGCGCACTTCGGCTGCGGTGCGATTGCGGTTATCGGTCATGGCTTCGACGAAGATGGCCACGCCACTGGGCGCATAACCTTCGTAACTCAGCTCGACCATATTGTCGGCTTCGTCCGAGCCGACGCCGCGGGCGATCGCCCGGTCGATGGTGTCCCGGGTCATGTTGGCGGTCAGCGCCTTTTCCACGGCCAGACGCAGACGCGGATTGTCGGCTGGCAGGCCACCGCCCTTGGCGGCGACGGTCAGCTCACGAATGAGCTTGGTGAAGATCTTGCCGCGCTTGGCGTCTTGACGCCCCTTGCGGTGTTTGATGTTGGCCCATTTGGAATGACCAGCCATAACTCACTCCGTCATCACTAAAATCAGGTTTCGTACAACCCATAACGAAGAAGCCTGGCAAACCCAGGCTCCATGTCGTCGGCAAGGCTTACTCGGCCTTGGGCTGCTCGCGCAGGCGAATATGCAATTCGCGCAGCGCCTTGGTATCCACCACACCCGGCGCCTGAGTCATGACGCAGGCCGCGCTTTGGGTTTTCGGGAAGGCGATCACTTCGCGGATCGACTGCGCGCCGGTCATCAGCATCACCAGACGATCCAGACCGAAGGCCAGGCCACCATGCGGCGGCGCACCGAACTTGAGGGCATCGAGGAGGAAGCCGAATTTCTCCTGCTGCTCCTCCTCGCCGATGCCGAGCAAGCGGAACACAGCCTGCTGCATTTCCTTGCGATGGATACGGATCGAGCCGCCACCCAGCTCGGTGCCATTGAGCACCATGTCGTAGGCACGTGACAGCGCGGTGGCCGGGTTGTCCGCCAGCTCTTCCGGGCTGCACTTCGGCGCGGTGAACGGATGGTGCAGTGCGTTCAGGCTGCCATCATCGCTCTCCTCGAACATCGGGAAGTCGACGACCCACATCGGTGCCCACTCGCAGGTAAACAGATTGAGGTCATGGCCCAGCTTGATCCGCAGCGCGCCGAGGGCTTCGCTGACGATCTTGGCCTTGTCGGCACCGAAGAACACGATATCGCCATCGACCGCACCAACGCGATCGAGGATCACATTGAGGTTGTCCAGCGGGATATTCTTGACGATCGGTGACTGCAGACCTTCGACACCCTTGGCGCGCTCGTTGACCTTGATATAGGCCAGGCCACGGGCACCGTAGATGCCGACGAACTTGGTGTAGTCGTCGATCTGCTTGCGCGGCGTGCTCGCCCCGCCTGGCACGCGCAGCGCGGCAACCCGGGATTTCGGATCGTTGGCCGGGCCGCTGAACACCTTGAAATCGACGTCCTGGAGCTGATCGGCGACATCCACCAGTTCCAACGGGATGCGCAGGTCCGGCTTGTCCGAGCCATAGCGGCGCATGGCCTCTTCGAAGGTCATGTGCGGGAAGTCGGCGAACTCGACATCCAGCACTTCCTTGAACAGCTGGCGGATCATCTTCTCGGTAATGCCCATGATGTCGGCTTCATCGAGGAAGCTGGTCTCGATGTCGATCTGGGTGAATTCCGGCTGACGGTCGGCGCGCAGGTCTTCGTCGCGGAAGCACTTGGCGATCTGGTAGTAGCGGTCGAAGCCCGCAACCATCAACAGCTGCTTGAACAGCTGCGGCGACTGCGGCAGAGCGAAGAAGCTGCCGGCGTGGGTGCGACTCGGCACCAGGTAGTCACGCGCACCTTCAGGTGTGGCGCGGGTGAGGATCGGCGTCTCCACGTCGAGGAAGCCGTTCTCGTCCAGGTAGCGACGGATGCTGGTGGTGATGCTCGAACGCAGCTTCAACTTGGCTGCCATTTCTGGACGGCGCAGGTCGATGAAGCGGTAACGCAGGCGGGTTTCTTCGCCGACATCGCTGTACTCGTTGAGTGGGAACGGCGGAGTTTCCGCCTCGTTCAACACTTCCAATTGATAACCGAGCACTTCGATGGCGCCGCTGGCCATGTTGGCATTGCCGGCACCGGCGGGACGCAGGCGCACCTTGCCGGTGATCTTCACCACATATTCGCTGCGCACTTTATCGGCGACGGCAAAGGTCTCGGCGCGATCAGGATCGAATACCACCTGGGCCAGACCTTCGCGGTCACGGATGTCGAGGAAAATCACCCCGCCATGGTCACGGCGGCGATGTACCCAACCGCAAAGGGTGACTTCCTGGCCGTCCAGGCTCTCGTTCAGTTGGCCGCAATAATGGCTGCGCATCATGGTGGTAATCGCTTCTCTTGAGTCTTGAATTCGTTGGGCCGCGTGGAGTGCGGCGCTTGTCCGGGGCCATGCCTGCCGGCAGGTTCACGCGGTATTTTCTGCAATTGCAACTTTCGACGGGGCCAGCAATCGACCAACGGCGCGCTTGCGCCTGACCGCCCTCAACCCGCGTTTCGCGGCAAAGCGCGGGATTATATATGGTTAAGCCGTCACTTGCAGCCGCCAGCCCAAGCGCTTTTGTCCGCCCATCTATACTCAGCTCCACCTAGACGGAGATCGCTCATGACTGCATCCAGCCCTGCCGACCTACCTAATGATGTGCTGGCAGATTTTCGCCAGGAAACCGCAGAGCAGTTTCAGCGCAGCGAACAACTGCTTATCGAACTGGAGCACTGCCCCGACGATAGAGCAAAGCTGCACGACCTGTTTCGCCAGGTTCATACCATCAAAGGCAATCTGGGCTATATCGGCCTGAACGCGCTAATGCCCCTGCCACAAGCCATGGAAGATGTGCTGGCCTGCTTGCGCGAGGCACGCTTGAGCTTCGACAACCTGCTTGGCGACATTCTGCTAGTAACCCTGGATCACCTCAAAGAGCTGATCGCACATGGCCTGGGCGGCCCCACTGCCCGCCTCGACCGCGAGCAGTTTGACGCACTCAGCCACGCCTTGCGCGAACTGGCCGGCGCACCCGCATCCCGACAGACCGAGGCCCGCCGATCGCTCCTGCAACAACTCGACCCCAACAGCCAGCTACCCGCGCCCACCACCTCAGGCGACTCACAGGCCGTCGAACTGCTCGCGCAGCACGGCATCGTGCCGGACGAAGACCTCCTGTTCTTCATCGAACTGATGCAAGCCAGCGAGCGGCGCTCGCACTATTGGCAGGGCCGCGGCTTGCGCCAACTAGACCTGGCCCTAGCCATCAACCAGCTCGGCAATACAGCGGAATCCCCTGCGCAGCTGGCGGCGGCCGTATGCCTGCACGACCTGGGCATGGCCTTTCTGCCACTGGACACGCTGCACAAGGAAGCCGGCCTCAATCACGAGGAACGCCAGCAGATGCAATCGCACCCACACCTGGCTTATGACCTACTAAAACGACTACCCCAGTGGCAAACAGCCGCCGAAATCGTCCTGCAACACCATGAGCATGCTGACGGTGGCGGCTACCCTGAAGGCCTGCGCGAGCGTGACATTCGCCCCGGCGCGCTGATTATCAATATCGTCGACACCTTCGATGCCCGCACCCACGAACGCGCCCACCAAACACTGAGCAAGCGCCCGCTACTGCGCGCCATCCTCGAAATCAACGGCCTGACAGGTCGCCAGTTCAGCTCGAACTGGGTCGACGCATTCAACCGCACACTCCAGCACCATCCGGCCCTCGCCCACCGCTGAGCCCCTTGCGCCAGGCAGCCACGCCGACCTACGCTCACCCTACTAACCAATCATCGACAGGCATCAGCGAGCCCAGGCTCGACTCAGGGAGCATTATGCAATCGCTTGCAGGCAAGGTAGCCGTAATAACCGGCGCAGGCTCTGGCATTGGCCGCGCCCTCGCCGAACTACTGGCCGAGGAAGGCTGCCATCTGGCCCTGGCGGACATTAATGCCAGCAACCTGGAAAGCATCTCCAGCGCCTTGCACCAGCACGGCCGCCAAGTCAGCAGCCACATCCTCGACGTAGCCGATCGCGCAGCAGTCTTCGCCTTTGCCGACGACGTACTGGCCCACCACGGCAGCGCCCACCTGATCATCAACAACGCCGGCGTGGCGGTGTCACAAACCATTGCGAACCTGAGCTATGAGGACTTCGAATGGATAATGGGCATCAATTTCTGGGGCGTCGTGCACGGCACCAAAGCCTTCCTGCCGCACCTGCTGGACAACAATGCTGGCCACATCGTCAATGTTTCCAGCATCTTCGGCATCGTCAGCATGCCCTCACAGGGGGCGTATAACGCCAGCAAGTTCGCCGTTCGCGGCTTTACCGAAGCCTTGCGCCAGGAACTGCACAACAGCAAGGTACGGGTCAGCTGCGTTCACCCTGGCGGGATCAAAACCGGCATCGCCCGTTCGGCGCGCTTTTACCAGGGTATCAACGGCCAATGCGACGCCAACCGGGCAGCTGCAGAGTTCGACAAGCTGGCCCGTACCACCCCGGAACAGGCCGCCAGGATTATCGTCGAAGGACTCAAAAACAAACGCCCACGCATCCTGATCGGTAACGACGCCCGCCTCCTCGACTGGATTCAACGCCTGCTGCCGGGCGCCTACCCCAGGCTGCTGGCCATGCTCTTGCGCAAGCGTTGAACCTTACGCACCCCATAGCCTCAGACAATAGTGCCGATTAACTTTAAGCCAAGATAAAGCCCGCAGAGCCCATGCTAGGCTCTGCCCATCACGGAGCCAGACAAGCTCCGACTCACCTGATGAAAGGATAAATGGTATGGAAATCAATATCGGAATTGCTGAGCAGGATCGTGCCGCCATCGCCGAAGGCCTGTCTCGCCTGCTCGCCGACACTTATACCCTGTATCTGAAAACCCACAACTTCCACTGGAACGTCACCGGCCCGATGTTCAACACCCTCCACCTGATGTTCGAAGGGCAATACACCGAACTGGCACTGGCCGTCGACCAGATCGCCGAGCGAATCCGCGCCCTGGGCTTCCCGGCACCCGGCACTTACGCTGCCTATGCACGCCTGTCCTCGATCAAGGAAGAGGAAGGCGTACCCAGCGCTGCCGACATGATCAAACAGCTGGTCCAGGGGCAGGAGGCCGTGATTCGCACGGCTCGCGGGATCTTCCCCTTGCTCGACAAGGTCAGCGACGAGCCTACTGCAGACGTACTGACCCAGCGCATGCAAGTGCATGAAAAAACTGCCTGGATGCTGCGCAGCTTGCTCGACGCCTGACAGGCCACCGACTCAGCCCCATCCACTGATTGAAACAACCAACAGGTGAAGGCCACTCCCGGTCTTTACCTGGGACTTGCAGCAGGATCGCAGTGGCGCCGAAATGTTCCTAGGCGCAAGACTGGTGCTTGTTCTATGCTTCGGCCATCTGCAACTTGCCACAGTGACGTGCATGAGCAAGCCAAAAAAAAAACCCAGCATTGTTGAGCGCTACCCAGAAGACACGCGTGAAGCGGCCGCCCTGCTGAAACAGGCCGTACCCCTGATGATGCGTCATAGCATTGCACCCAACCCGCTGCACTACGCCCTCTGGTACACCTACTGCCAAGGCCGGGAGCCGGAACTCAATCGTCGCCTGGACAAGATCGTCACCGACTTCGACAGCTTTCCAGCGGAAGCCGCCGTCAAACTGTTCCGCGACTACGTCATTCGCCACGAACTCGAAGAGGCCCGCGCCGGCCAACAACAAGTCATCGAACTGGTCGATGGCATCGAAGACGATGTCTCCCTCAGCGTAACCGGAAGCCACAACTATCAAACCAGCCTGGCACAGGGTCTCGCCGCACTGAGAGAACCGATTATCGATGACCTGCCCAACGTATTGAACGACCTGCAACAAAGCACCCAACAGATGCAGGATCAGCAAGAAAAGTTCCTCTACCGCATACGCGCAGCGCAGAATGAGATCCAGCACCTGCGCGGCCAACTGGAACGCGCCCACGTCGCGGCAACCCTCGACAGCCTGACCCAGGTATTCAATCGGCACGCCTTTACCCGCCTACTCGAACAGGCGCTGACGGGCGATCATCAGGGCGTGGCCCTGGTGATGCTGGACATTGACCACTTCAAACAGTTCAACGACCAATATGGCCACCCCCTGGGTGATCGGGTTCTACAGCATGTCGGTCAACTGCTGCGCGATGCACTGCCACCGCGCGCCACCGCCGCACGCTACGGCGGCGAAGAGTTCTGCGTAATTCTTCGCGAATGCCTCGACACCCAGAGCGCACACGCCTTCGCCGAAAACCTGCGCATGAGAATCCAGTCACTGCGTATAAAGGTGCGCCGCACCGACCAGGTACTCGACAGTATCAGCGCCTCCTTCGGTTTCGCCCTCGCCAAACCCGGCGACAACCCGGAAAGCCTGCTTACCCGCGCCGATGACGCGCTTTACCAGGCCAAACACAGCGGTCGCAACCAGGTACACCCCGAGCCCTGCGAAAGCGCCCTAAGCGCTTGATTTGAGTAGCTCACCTCTTTGCTGTTAAATACGCCCCGTGCCGCTGTTCCGAGCCATTGGAGTAGCGCATAGGCCAATTGTGCGCGCATCCACAACGCCCTCAACCCAAGGCAATGCCTGTGCAATCGGCTCTTCCTGGTGATCCTTTTAATAAGTGAGCTCATTGAAAATGTTGAAAATCGTCCACCTGCTAACGGGCTTCACCGCCCTGCTGCTGTCATTTGTGCCAAGCCTTAGCAATGACACCCTGCCATTCCTGCAACAGCCAGAAGCCCTGTGCCTTGCCCTGCTCGGCCTAATCAACCTGATCCTGGCACCCCAGCTGCCTATTTGGCATGCCGGCCCGCGCCATCAACTGCAGAACCTGGTTTCTGCCTTGCTGATACTGGGCACATTGTTGCAAGCCCTGATTCTACTGGCTCCTCTGCCCAGGATTGCCGATCTGCCTGCTACCCTGCTCAGCCTGCTCACCGTGCTCATCGCAGTACTGCTTCACCTGGCAACCAACCTGCGCCTGAAAGTCCGCGACCACACCGCCACTGCAACTCACAACATGACCGACCGGGAAACCGGCACAGTCAAGTGGTTCAATACGTCCAAGGGTTTCGGCTTCATTTCCCGCGACTCAGGTGATGACATCTTTGTGCACTTTCGCGCAATTCGTGGCGAAGGCCATCGGGTACTGGTCGAAGGCCAGCGCGTCGAGTTCTCCGTCATGCAACGCGACAAGGGCCTGCAGGCTGAAGACGTAATTGCCGCCTCCCCCGCCCGCCGCTAACCATCAGGAAAAACAGAAAAGCCCGCGCAGTGCGGGCTTTTCTGTTTATTGAGGCAACCGGCTCTAGATACTAATAGTGGGGCGGTGGCGCCTCATCTTCAGCCGCGTCGAGCTGCCCACCCAGCTCATCCTGACGCCTGGCCAAGGCCGCGACCTGCAACTGCAATCGATCCAACTCACGCTGCTGCGCCACCAGCACATCGTTGAGCGCCTGAATGGTGTCATCCTGAAAAGCCAAACGGCTTTCCAACTCGGTGATTCGTTGCTCTGCCTTCATCCCTCAGTCCTCGATAAAACAGAAATTTTCGGCCAGCACCAGGCGCAACCTGTCCTTGATCGCCAGTACCTGCTCATCGCTATACGGCTGGGCAGGCAGCCTGCCCCACACAGGAGCCGGCCAGGCGGCATCGTCACGACGCCGAACAATCACATGCATGTGCAGCTGGCTGACCATATTGCCCAGAGTGGCAATGTTCATCTTGTCGGCCCCAAGGGCATCCTTGAGCGTCTCGGCCAGCCTTGTGGTTTCTTGCCACAAGGCCTGCTGATCATCGGCATCGAGCTGAAACACCTCACTCACCTCTTCGCGCCTGGGCACCAAGATAAACCAGGGGTAGTGCGCATCATTCATCAACAGCAAACGGCACAGCGAAAAATCGCCCACCGGTAGAGTGTCCTGCTGCAAACGCGAATCCAAAACAAACATCGGCCACCCTCCTGCCACACCATTGAATAGACAAAGCTTAGTGCCATAAGCACAAACCCGACATGCCCAGCGACGGGCCAGCAGGATACGCGGGAGCCGCCGCAGATTCACCTGCACACTCGGGCACCGCGAAGTGCGCTACAAGCAGGCCATACAACAACAGGGCGCGCACCATTATTGCGCACGGTTTGTTTCCTACAGTAATCAGAATCGCCACAGGCGTTACCACTGCAACCTGTGCCCTTCCCAGCAGAATGCTGCCGACACACGGAAGCGGCGCCAGACCAACCATCTCTTCGCTGCACCAACACTCGGCAAATAGCGCCTGCAGCCCCTATGAAACCGGGCGACAATGCCTTTAGAATGCTGCCGGAGAGAGCCCAACTGCGGCAAAAGCTCAACAAATTTTGAAAGTCCGGTTCTTTGTGCACGGTTTTTGCCTTAGGTTACTAAGGCGCTCGGGACACCTTGCGCCATGCAAAAAATCCAGGCTAACCGCAAGCAAAATTGCAGAATTTGTCAGCGCTGCTGAATACACGCAGGAATCTACATAATTGCGACATGCTTCATCGTCTTTTGCGACACGACCGTGAACAAAGTGCAATGAGTGGATTGCAACTATCGCCAACTTTGGCTGCGTGCTATAAGTTAGCGCCGACACAAAAAGAAAGAGCTGTCCATATAACAATCAACTGGACAGCGCAACTCTTCTAAACCAAAGGAGCAATCACGATGCAAGTGATGAAGTGGAGCGTAATCGCCCTCGCAGTAGCAGCGGGCAGTACCCAAATGGCCGTAGCCTCTAGCCAGTCCGAGTCCAAGGGCTTTCTGGAAGAGAGCACTTTCAATATCTTCAATCGCATCCTGTATCACAACCGCGATTTCCGTAATGGCGCCTCCAACACTTCGGGTACCGGCGACAACGGCTACTACGAAGAAGCCGGCCTGGGCATTCGTTTGCTGGCCGAATCCGGCTTCACCCAAGGCACCGTTGGCGTAGGCGTCGACGCTCACTCCCTGTCCAGCATCAAGCTGGACAGTGGTCGCGGCCGCTACGGCTCCGGCCAGTTCGACAAAACTGATAGCGGTCGCGGCGATGACACCCAGACTGAAGTCGGCGGCGCCATCAAGTTCCGCATCTCCGACACCGTTCTGAAATACGGCAACCAGATGACCGGCAGCCCGGTCTTCAGCACCGACGACAGCCGCATCCTGCCTGAAGTGGCTACCGGTACCCTGCTGACCAGCAACGAGATCGAAGGCCTGGAACTGACCGCCGGTCGCTTCACCGCCCTGAGCAGCCAACGCAGCAGCGACCGCGATACCTTTGGCCTGAAGTCCGCCAATATTGTCGGCGCCAGCTACAGCTTCAACGACAACTTCAGCGGCGCCATCCACGCCTCTGACGTTGAAGATTATTTCAAGAAGACCTATGTCAACCTGAACTACAATCTGCCACTGGCAGATGATCAGGCTCTGAACTTCGACTTCAACGGCTACCGCACTCGCGGTGACGGCCAAGAAATCGATGGCGACGTCGACAACAATATCTGGAGCCTGGCGGCCGCTTACTCCATCGGTGGTCACAAGTTCACCCTGGGCCATCAGCGCTCCAGCGGTGACGCTGGCTACGACTACGGCATTGACGGCGGCGGCACCATCTGGCTGAACAACTCGGTTCAGTACTCCGACTTCAACGCTGAAGACGAAACCTCCTGGCAAGCTCGTTACGACCTGAACATGGCCACCTATGGCGTTCCGGGCCTGAGCTTCATGACCCGCTACACTACTGGCACCGACATTAATGCCCGCGACAAAAATGGCGTACTCTTGGATAGCAATGCAAAAGAGCACGAGCTGGACATCGAAGCCAAGTACGTGATCCAGGAAGGCGCCGCGAAGGATCTTTCCTTCCGTGTGCGTAACGCTATCTACCGCACCAACAGCGACAACGGCCCAGACGTGAATGACTTCCGTCTGATCGTTGAATACCCGCTGAGCGTGTTGTAATTCAGCTGTAGTTCGTTAGTGACATGAAAAGCCCGGCTTCTGCCGGGCTTTTCATGCCTGCCGATTACACACTGGACACTAATCAACCAGCCATAAACGCAACGACGACAGAATGAAACTCGCCCCACTCAATTGACCCACAGCAGCGAACCAGTAGAACGCTTTTACTCGCCCACCACTGGCAATTGATCAAAATTCAACCAACCCCCATCAAAGTGGCAATGCGTAAGTTCCAGTCACATGCGCCACCAACTCTTCCTCATTACCCAAAGAGTAAAGCGATACTTCGCAAACCGCCTGCCGCTTGCTTAAACGCAGAATCCGCGCTTCGGCCAACAGATCTAGCGGTTTTGGCTTGACCAGAAAGTTGATGTTCAGGTTTGACGTCACCGCCATTTCCACCCGCCCCAACCGCCCCAGCACCACCGCATACATGGCCGCATCCGCCAGCGCCATGATGGTCGGCCCCGACAACGTGCCACCCGGGCGTATCAGCTTGGCATGAAAAGGCACCCGCGCCAGCACACCCTGCGCATCCAACCGGTCGATGCACAGCTCGATGTCTTCCGCGAGCGGCAACCCAGCCCGAATCAGCGCCTGAACCTGTTCCGCCGTCAATACCGTCACGCTCACCTCCTGTTTGAGTCGCCTACCTGCATCCTGTACGCAACAGTACAGGCACCGTACAATGCCGACCTATCAAAAGCCCTTGCAACCGACAGAACGGCCAAATATGCGCACCAGTCAGTTCCTGCTCTCGACACTCAAAGAAACCCCTTCCGACGCCGTGGTGATCAGCCACCAGCTGATGCTGCGCGCCGGAATGATCCGCAAACTCGCCTCCGGCCTGTACACCTGGCTGCCGATGGGCCTGCGCGTACTGCGTAAGGTAGAGAAAATCGTGCGCGAGGAGATGAACGCCGCCGGCGCGCTCGAGGTGTTGATGCCCGCCATCCAACCGGCCGAACTGTGGCAGGAGTCGGGCCGCTGGGAGCAGTACGGTCCGGAGTTGCTGCGTCTGAAAGACCGTCACGGCCGCGAATTCTGCGTCGGCCCGACCCACGAGGAAGTGATCACCGACCTGGCCCGCAACGAGCTGAGCAGCTACAAGCAGTTGCCGCTCAACATGTACCAGATCCAGACCAAATTCCGTGATGAGATCCGCCCGCGCTTTGGCCTGATGCGCGGACGCGAATTCATCATGAAGGACGCCTACTCCTTCCACACGGATCAAGCTTCCCTGCAGCAAACCTACGACCGCATGCACCAGGCCTACTGCAATGTGTTCACTCGCCTGGGCCTGAACTTCCGCCCGGTGCAGGCCGATACCGGCTCCATCGGCGGTACCGGCTCCCACGAGTTCCACGTGCTGGCCGAGTCAGGCGAAGACGACATCGCCTTCAGCGACAGCTCCGACTACGCCGCCAATATCGAGAAGGCCGAGGCCATTCCACGCGAAAACGTGCGTGGCGTAGCAAGCGAAGAAATGCGCCTGGTCGACACACCTGACACCAAGACCATCAACGACCTGGTCGTAGGCTTCAACCTGCCCATCGAAAAGACCATCAAGACGCTGGTCGTGCATGGCGCCGAAGCCGGCAAGCTGATCGCCCTGATCATTCGCGGTGACCACGAGCTGAACGAGATCAAGGCTGCCAACCTGGCCCAGGTCGCCAGCCCGCTGGTCATGGCCTCGGAAGCCGAGTTGCGCGATGCCATCGGCGCCGGCGCTGGCTCGCTGGGCCCGCTGAACCTGCCACTGCCGTGCATTGTCGATCGTTCGGTCGCCCTGATGAGCGATTTCGCCATCGGCGCCAATATCGACGACAAGCACTACTTCGGCGTGAACTGGGAACGCGATCTGCCCCTGCCTGAAGTCGCCGACCTGCGCAACGTCGTCGCCGGCGACCCGAGCCCGGACGGCCAGGGCACGCTGGAGATCAAGCGCGGCATTGAAGTCGGGCATATCTTCCAACTCGGCAGCAAGTACAGCGAGGCGCTGAACTGCACGGTGATGGGCGAAAACGGCAAGCCGGCGATCCTGACCATGGGTTGCTACGGCATCGGCGTATCGCGCGTGGTGGCCGCCGCCATCGAGCAGAACAACGACGAGCGCGGCATTCTCTGGAACGACACGCTGGCGCCGTTCCAGATCGCCCTGGTGCCGCTGCGCTATGAAACCGATGCCGTACGCGAAACCACCGACCGGCTCTATGCCGATCTGACGGCTGCCGGCTTCGAAGTGCTGCTCGATGACCGTGACAAGAAGACCAGTCCGGGGATCAAATTCGCCGACATGGAGTTGATTGGCATCCCGCACCGCATCGTGATCAGCGATCGCGGCCTGGCCGAAGGCAATCTGGAATACAAGAGCCGCCAGGAAACCGAGGCTCAGGTGGTGACCGTCGCCGACATCCTGCCCTTCATACACGCACGTATCCGCCGCTGATTTCAGCATTTTAAAAGAGCCGTCATGTTCACACGAAGCACCCTAGGCCGCATCGGCGCCGCACTCTGCGGCGCCCTCTTTTTGAGTGGCTGCGCCAACCAACTACCGCAACGCAGCGAACACGAGGAGCGTGTCGAACGCAAACTCCTGGACCACAGCCTGCAAATAGACGTTGGCGAGCCGCGCGTACTGGAACTGCCGCAGCGGCGGGTGCGGGTGCACGAACAGAAGACTTTCGAGGTGACCGTATTCGAGGTCAGCCGTCGTTACGACCGCTACACGCCTTATCAGCCCTGGCGCGAGCTCTACGAAGTGCCGCTGGGCGCCTTTGCCGTGGTCGCCGGTATCGGCGCCAACGCACTCAACGTGGTGTTGCTCGGCAGCCTGCCGGACAGCGTCACCAAAGACTGGATCAGCTATGGCTTTGCCGGACTTAACCCGTTCATCAACGTCGAGTCCAACGGCCGCTCGCAGCAGAACCTTGCCAGTCTCGACGAGCAACGCCAGGACACCCGCATGGAATACTCCAGCCTGCCCTGGGCCGAGCGCTCGGTACTGGTCAAAGCCAGCGAGCAAACCCATGAGCTACTGACCGACCGCAATGGTGTGCTGCGCCTCAACCTGCTCGACAGCCCATTTACCGAGCAGGATGTCAGCCGTATCGGCGCCTTGCAGCTGAGCGTTGAAGACCCGCAAGGCTCGACCCGAGCGGATGCCTCCTTACTGATCAGCCTCACCCTGCGCGGCAAATTGCAGGAAGCGCACACGCTGATCTATGACGACTTGGAAGACGATGACGTCGAACAGTGGGTGCATCGGGTCAAGCGCTTGTCCGAACTGGGCCTGGAGGAAGAAGCCAGCGAACTGGAACAGAGCCTGATCGAATTGACCCGCAACGATCCCGAACTGCAGGAGAGCTTTCTGCAGGCGCTGCTGCAGGACGCCGGGCGCCTGGTCGCCGATCCCGGCAACGACTGAACTGGAGCATGGCCGTGCGCCTGTGCCTGACACTTCTGATTACGCTGCTGTGCCTGCCCATCCATGCCAGCCTGCGCCAGGCACCCGAACCGGAACTGCGGATGCTGCTACAACGCACCGTGGCCGAAGCCGACAGTTTTCAGGACCGCTTCGATGCCGAGGTCTGGCTGCTGGACATGTCGACCCGCATGACCCGCTACATCGCCGATGCCGAACAACGCCTGAGCCTGCTCAGGCTGGTGCACCGCGAAGCCAGCAAGGCCGGTTTGCGTCCCGATCTGGTCCTGGCCCTGATTCACACGGAAAGCCATTTCGACCGCTTCGCCATTTCCTCGGCCGGCGCCCAGGGCATGATGCAGGTCATGCCCTTCTGGAAAGCCGAACTGGGCCGTCCGCAGGACAACCTCACCGACAATGCCACCAACCTGCGCTACGGCTGCACCATCCTCAGCTTCTATTTGCGCAAGGAGAACGGCAACCTGAGCCGCGCCCTGGCTCGCTACAACGGCAGCCTTGGCAAGCAGACCTACCCCGCCAAGGTCATCGGTTTCTGGCACGACTTCTGGTATGTCAAGCCGTGACACGCCCATGACTGGACCCAGCCTCTAGCTTCCGAGTTGGTGTGCAAGCTACGTGGCAGCATAGGCCAAGCGAATAGCGCGCAGACGGTTCGCATGCACCGCCTGCCGCATTGCAGCCGGGCAACCACGACATCGTGCCATTACACGCCATCAGCGCCGCACGACGAACCCGGCGATTCCTTGCAACGCCTGCTCCTCCAGCGCGATCGTGGTGACCTTGGCCTTTGGCGGCCCCTGCTCCAGCCAGGCGGCCAGCTCGCGCACCGCGGGCTCCTCGCCTTCGAGCAACACCTCGACGCGACCGTCGCCGAGGTTACGAACCCAGCCATCCACATCCAGGCGCTCGGCTTGTTCGGCAGTGGCCTGACGAAAAAACACCCCCTGCACCTGACCACTGACATACCCATGTAAACAAATTCGCTGCATGCCACTAGCCTCCATTACGCAATACCTGCACCCGCGCCGCCAATCCGGCCGCGGTCTGCTCGCCGAGCAAGCGTTCGCGCATCTGCCCCTGGTCATCGACAATATAGGTGACCGGCAACACAGCATTGGCCGGCAGTCCATAGCGCGCGGCCGGGTCTTGCGCGAGCACGGTATAATCTATCCCCATCGCATCTGAGGCCGTACTCAACTGTGTGCCCGACAGGCCATCGAAGTTAACCCCCAATACGCGCACCGAGCGCGCCTCAAGCTGGACGGCCAGGGCATTCAGTTCGGGAATTTCGCTACGACAGGGCGCGCACCACTCGGCCCAGTAATTAATCACCAACCACTGGCCTTCCAGGCGCTCAGCCGGTACCTTTCGTCCATACTGATCGACGCCGACATCTTCAGCACAACCGGCCAGAATCAAGCCGGCGCAAATTCCCATTAGCGTACGTACAACAACCTGGAGTCGCGTTCCCATGCATTCGCTCCTCGTCCTGACTGGCTTGATATGACCCTAGATGCCTTGCGCCTTGAAGTGCCGGACATCCTCGCAGAAGACGCGGCTCCGCTGGCCGACCTCAACGAGCGTTTAGCTCAAGCTCGCTTGCTGCAACATGAAGAGGCACTGCAACAAGTGCTCAGCCTGCTGTTCGAGCTGAACCGCAGTGCCATGACCTTACTCGAAAGGCAACGCGCGCTGCAAAAGTGCAGCGATGAATATCGACACTATGCCGCGGTCTACCTTGACGGCAAGCCCCCATCGCAGTTGTTCGTGCGCCTGTGCGACGAGCTGGCTATCGGCTTCAAGCGCCTGCTGCTGCAGATCCTCAAAGGCCGGCAACCGTCGCGCCCGCATTTGGCCTGGTGCCTGTATATGGCCCTGCACTTCATCGCGCAGAGCCTGTTGCGCCACTACCAGTTGTATCAGGAACCACCGCCCAGCCTGTGGCGCGACAGCCATCTGCTGTATTGGATCGGCGAACATCAGGAGTGCCTGGATGAACCGGTCGCGGCAGCCTTCCAGCCATCGCCGGCAAGCACCTTGCGCGGCCTATACCAGCAGATGTTGCTGCTCGCCTTGAGCAACCCGTTTCATCTTGGCGAGGGCGAATGTCCGCAGCTGTTCGGCGCACTGGCGCCCCTGGCAGGCCTGGCGCGCTTACGGCCCTGGGATGACGAGGTCGACAGCGAAGCCCCGATCGTCGACCTGACAGAATCGCAACCCTGTCTCGGCTATGCGCAACAACCCGACGGCAGTCGCGACTACTTGCGGCGCTTCGAACTAGGCGCATTGCTGGTTGCGCTGCATGATCCCGCCCCACTGCAGAGCCCCCGCGAGCGCCAACTGCTCGAGCGCGTTCAGCACCACTGGATGGGCCAGCAACAGCGTCGCTACCTGCGCGAAGAGTTTGATGTGGCCTGCAACCTGCTGGTCGGCTTGCCAGCCATCCACGCCCAACTGCTGGAGCAGCGGCCTGCTCCCTCGACCGCCCAGATGCTCGATGCCAGTACAGGAGGCGCGCGCCTGCTGTGTCACCCCGATCAAGTAGCGCACGTAGCAGTGGGTCAATTGGTGCTCTTGCTGACCAGCCAGCCGGCACCACTTCTGGCGTTAGTGCGCTGGCGCCATATCAATATCGAGGGGTTGCACCTGGGCCTGCACTACCTGAAAGGCCTGGCGAAACCGGTCTGGCTGCGCCGCACTCCCAGCGCACAAACTCACCAAGGCGTTTTGCAGAGCACACCAACACCCGGCAATGGCTGGCATCACGGACTGTGGCTGCCCACTGGGCAATTCGGCGAAGGGGAAAACCTTTGGCTGCAGCAGGCCAACGTGCATAACCAGGTGATCATGCCGCTCCCCGCAGCCAACCTCAGCACCGCCTCGGTCACGCGCCACCCACTGCAACTGGCCTGAACAACAGAAACTGCGAGAGGAATCACAGCGAACGACGGCCGAGTGCACAGTTTGCTCGACACACCCCTGCTTATAATTCGCTGGCCATCGAAACGCTACGCTCCGCCATAGCCCCGGGAACAGCACAATGACCAACGCCCACGACAAGTTGATCGGCCCTGTGCCATCGCACATCGTCGATGCTGCCCATCTGCTGGTCACGCCCTACGACGGGCGTGTAGCCGAATACAACATCGCGACCTGGCTACAATTGCCGGGACTGGCCAATTTGCCGGTATCGTTACTGGTCAGCTACCGTGATGGCGACAAGCGCCACGAGGTCAGCGTGGATCACGGCAAGGTCAGCCCGCACGCAAAAATTCTGCTTTCCGGTGTCGCCCGACTTCCGGTCCGGAAGAAGATCGAAGACATGCAGATACGCCTGCGCTCGGCCGTGCCGACGGCAACTCTGGTGGTCGAAGAGTTGTTCATACAAGCGGTCGAAGCGACCCGCCAAAACAGCCGCCAAGCGTCAGCCTGAGCCTGCAGATCGTCGACCAGCCCCGCGCAGAGCCGCGGGGTTTTGCTGGGCTCAGCCACCCACTCGCGCCGCACAGCCGTTTTGCTCGGCCAGCGGCTGTGGTTCGGGTTCGGGTTCGGGTTCGGGTTCGGGTTCGGGTTCGGGCAGAGGAGACACCAGCGACTCGGGCCAGCGCGCAAAACTCAGCCCGGTAATCCGGTTCAGTCGCTCCAGCGCCTCGCGCGGATCGCGCTGGTGCAGGTAGATCAACTTGCCCTTAGTGGCTTCGCGAAAATGTTCAGCTGTCATGGCACGCCTTCAACCCCATCAATCCCGGCAACCTGATTGCAATATGCCATAAGGATTGCCAGAAGCGTGCCAGCCTGCTTTTCGCCCCCCACTGTGGGACTGTCATTGCCCATGCAGGCAACCGAAGATCGACTGTGCGCCGTAAACTGACGCTTTTTGTCACTCCGCTACAGGGTTCAGCCAGTGTGCCAGACTGCCATCGAACAGCACGGCCTGCTCCTCATACAGCCGCTCCAACGCCTGGCGTAACGCTGGATACCAGGGTTCATCGAGCCGCTCCGGCAACTGGCTGAGCTGTGGTAGCGGCCAGGGGCTGCGGCTCAACAGCTGCTGCAGGCTGTAATGATCGAGATCACGGATCAACACCCAGGCCCCCGCACTGGTCGGTGCGACCAACTGCTGCCGCTCGAGAAACTCGAGCACCTCCTCCCACTCATGCTCCGGCAACTGCCAGCCCAGACGCTGCACATCGCGATGTCGCACTTTCAGACCCGACTGCTGACGCGCATAAAACACCCGCAAGATTCCCATCACCACCAACAACCGCGGCATGGCGAGCTTGCGCCACTTATGCGATGAGCTCAGGTTGCAGACCAATTCGGCACCAAACAAAACGATCAGCCAGGACAGGTAGATCCACAACAGGAACAACGGCACCGTGGCAAAGGCCCCGTAAATCAACTGATACCCCGGAAAGCGCTGCACATAGAGCCCGAACAGTGCTTTAGCCACCTCGAACAAGACGGCGGTGAATAGCCCGCCCAGCAGCGCATGCTGAAAGGGCACTCGCGCATTGGGTACCGTGGCATAGAGCAAGGTAAAGGCCGCCACGCTGAAGAGCAGTGGCGCGAAACTCAACAAGGTTTTTGCCCCAATCAGCGCATCAGGCCCAGAGAGCAGCGACAGTGAAGCGACATAGGTACTGACCGCGAAGCCGGCACCGAGCAGGATTGGCCCCAGACTCAAAATCGCCCAATACAGCAAAAAACTCGAGACACCCCGGCGCGGCTGACGTACCCGCCAGATGGTGTTGAAGGCCTTTTCAATGGTTACCAGCATCAAGAAGGCGGTAACCGCCAGCACCACCACGCCAATCCAGGTCAACTGACGGGCTTGGGCCGTGAAATTGCGCAGATACTCCTGGACCATTTCCCCCGCCGAGGGGACGAAGTTGCGGAAAATAAACGTCTGGATTTGTTCGCCCGTGCCCTGAAATGCCGGCACGGCAGAGAGCATGGCGAAGGTCACGGTCATCATCGGCACCACCGCGAACAAGGTGGTATAGGTCAACGCGGCGGCATTGTTGGCGCCGCGATCGGCGAGAAAGCGCTGCAGCAGAAAGCGCCAGAATTCCATCCAATCATGCAAACGCTGACGCATGCCCTCTCCTTAGCGATTAGCCAACTGGCCCCATTGCAGACCACAAACTCACCGCCCTGTTCAGACTAGGACGCCGACGCGGTTAGAATAGCCGCCACCTGCCGCAAGATGCGACCCGCTTATGACCGATCTGACGCTCTATCACAATCCTCGCTGCTCGAAATCCCGTGGCGCCCTGCAACTGCTCGAAGCGCGCGGCCTGACGCCGACCATCGTGCGTTACCTGGAAACCCCTCCCAGTGCCGCCCAATTAAGCGACTTGCTCGGCAAACTCGGGATCGGCGCCCGGCAACTGCTGCGCAGCGGCGAAGACGACTACCGCACGCTAAACCTGGCCGACCCCGGCCTGAGCGAGGCGCAATTGATCGAGGCCATGGCGGCTCATCCGAAACTGATAGAGCGACCGATCCTGATCGTCGGCAGCAAGGCGGTGATTGGCCGGCCACCGGAGAAAGTCCTGGAGATCCTGCCGTGAGTGCGCCCTATATTCTGGTGCTGTATTACAGTCGCCACGGCGCCACTGCCGAGATGGCCCGCCAGATCGCCCGCGGCGTGGAAATGACCGGCCTGGAGGCGCGCCTGCGCACGGTACCGGCAATCTCCAGCGAATGCGAAGCGGTAGCCCCGCAGATACCAGCCGAAGGCGCGCTGTACGTCAGCCTCGACGACCTGAAGAATTGCGCAGGCCTGGCCCTCGGCAGCCCGACACGCTTCGGCAATATGGCGGCGCCGCTGAAATACTTCCTCGACGGCACCAGCAGCCTGTGGCTGACGGGCGGCCTGGTCGACAAACCGGCTGGTGTATTCACCTCCACCGCCAGCCTGCATGGCGGTCAGGAAACCACCCTGCTGTCGATGATGCTGCCATTACTGCACCACGGCATGTTGATTACCGGCCTGCCCTACAGTGAGACCGCGCTACTGGAGACCCGCGGCGGCGGCACGCCTTACGGCCCCAGCCACCATGCTGGCGCCGACGGCAAGCGCACCCTCGACGAACATGAAAGAACCCTCTGCCGCGTACTGGGTCAGCGCCTGGCGCAGACTGCAGTGAAACTGGAGACCGCCCGTGGCTAAAACCTCAAAACCCCTGCCGTCACTCGACTGGCTAAAGCCGCGCATGGCTGTCAGCCGCGTCATCAGCCTGATGAGCTTCATGGCCCTGGCGCTGTTGCTACTGGTATGGAACCTGATGTTCGCCGCAATACCGGACAAACTGCTCTGGGTGATCCTGGCCTTCCAGCTGGGGCCTTTGCTACTACTCGCCCCTGGTCTGATCCTGGGCAGCGCCCGCGCCCATGCCTGGACCTGCTTCGTGGTCAACCTGTACTTCATTCAGGGGGTACTGGCCGCCTTCGATCCATCCAAGGCACTGTTTGGCTGGGCGCAAACCCTGCTCAGCATCAGCCTGTTCTGCGCCGCGCTGATGTATACCCGCTGGTGCTTCCAGTACGACCGCAAGTTGGCCGGGGAAAATTGAGCGGGCCAACTGGGCTGCTTCGCCGCACCGCGCGCCATCGGCTGGAGACGACATCGACTCGGATGCCTGGCGGCCCGACAAAGCGCTGACAGTCAAACTGGCAACGCAGGGTTATGCCGCCGCCAACCAGGTGGCCAGAGCCACCCCGCGAACTGTTCGCCGGCAAGGGTCTACCAGCCCAGGATTTCCTTCAGAAAGGGGATGGTCAGCCGGCGCTGAGCCTGCAGGGAGGCCTGATCCAAGCGTTCGAGCAACTCGAACAGCGCACTCATGCTGCGCTCGCCCCGGGTCAGGATAAAGCGGCCGACCTCATCACTGAGGTGCAGGCCGCGGCGTGAAGCGCGCAGTTGCAAGGCACGCAACTTGTCTTCATCGGACAGTGACTGCAACTGGAAGACCAGCGCCAAGGTCAGGCGCGACTGCAAGTCGGCCAGTTTGACGGGCAACTCGCGCGGCGAACTGCTCGCCGCCAGGAGCAAGCGTCGGCCACTATCGCGCAAGCGGTTGAACAGGTGAAACAGGGCTTCCTCCCAGTCGCTGCGCCCGGCCACGGCATCCAGGTCATCGAGACAGACCAGCTCGAACTGCTCCAGGTTATCCAGCACGTTCGGGCCGTGCTCGACCAGCTCGGCCAGCGGCAGGTACACCCCAGGCTCACCGTTCTGCTCGAAACGCAGGCAGGCCGCCTGGAGCAGATGGGTACGGCCCACCCCCGCGCCGCCCCAGAGGTAGATCAGGCTTTCCGCCCAACCAGCCTCGGCTTCGCACAGGCGTTCGACATAGCCGAGCGCCGCGGCATTGGCGCCCGGATAGTAGTTGGCAAAGGTGGCGTCATCTCGCAGACGCACGCCCAAGGGCAGTTGAATGGGTCTCATGCGGGGTTGATCGGCTCGTCAGAAACGCTGGGGGGCTCCCCATATAGATCAGAAAGTTTATATAAATCATGCGCATGACGCACTAAAACCATGATCACAGCAGCCACTGGCAGGGCCAGGAGCACGCCGGTGAAGCCGAATAGCTGCCCGCCGGCCATGATCGCGAAGATCACCGCCACCGGGTGCAGGCCGATACGGTCACCGACCAGCCAGGGGGTCAGCAGCATCCCTTCGAGCATCTGGCCGAGGGTGAAGACGGCGGCAATGGCCAGCAGCGGGTAGAAATCGCTGCCGAACTGAAACAGGCCGGCCGTCATGGCCGCGCCGATTCCCACCACCACCCCCAGGTAGGGCACGATGCTGGCCAAACCGGCCAACAATCCGATCAACAGCCCCAACTCCAGGCCGGTCAGCATCAAGCCGACGGCGTACATCACTCCCAATGCCAGCATCACCAATAGCTGCCCGCGCAGAAAGGCGCCGAGGACTTCGTGACATTCGCTGGCCAGTTTCACCACCAGACCTTCACGGGTGCGGGGCAACAAACCACGCAACCTGGCGACCATCAGATCCCAATCGCGCAGCAGATAAAAGCTGACCACCGGAATCAGCAGCAGATTGACCAGCCAGGCCAACAGCGCCAAGCCCGAGGCAGAGGCTTGTGACAGCAGCATGCCGAGAATGTCGCTGGTTTGACCCAGGTTCTCGGATAATGCCGTCTTGAGCTGATCGAAACGCCAGAAACCGTTATGCAGCCCCAGCTTGGCCTGCACCCAGGGCAACGCCTGGTGCTGCGTCCAGTCGAGCATTTGCGGAGCCAGTTCGTAGAGGCGCATCAGCTGCTTACCGAGCATCGGCACCAGCACCAGCAGCAAGATCGCCAGGATCAGGCTGAACAGCGCGAACACCACGATCACGCCCCAGGTACGCGAAAGCTTGTAGCGCTCGAGCCGATCGACCAGGGGATCCCCCAGATAGGCCAGCAGCACGCCAATCAGGAACGGCGAAAGAATCGGCTGCAACAAATACAGGAGCCAGCCGAGCAGGAGCAGCCCAGCTATCCATAGCCAGCGACGTGAATCAATCATGCTCAACCCTCGAATGGTACAACCAGACAGTCCGCGGGCCCCTGCAAGAAAACCTGGCCGCGCAACGTACAAGCGCGGATGCCGCGCAGGAGTGGCCAACAGGTTTCAAGCGGGCTCATCCGCTGACCCGCGGCAGTCTACCAGCGAAAGCGCAGCACATCGTCACGCCGTAATACTTGGGGCGCTGGCTCGCCGGTCGCCAGTTGCGGCGATTGGCTGGCATCAACCGGCGGGGGGGCATCGGTCACTTCCTGCAAATGCAGCAGCGCCAGCTGCGCGCGCAACTGCTCGGCACTGGCCTTGATGCGGTAGATCAGGCGGTCACCCTCGACCTTGAGCAACTGTGCAGCCAGAGGCTCGAGCATGCGCTGCAGCTCGGCATAGCGCGCCAGGTCGGTACCCTGCACCTCCAGGGTCAGGCTGGTTGCTGCGCCCGGGGCAACCACGTAGCGTGGCGCCAGCCGCTCGCTCACCCCCAGCAGCACCGCATCGGCCAATGCCGCTTGATCGGCGCCCTGGGCCTTGCCCTGCAAGCGCGCATCGTCCAACCACAGACGCCATTGGGCCTGCCACTGGCCGTTAGCTTCTCGTGCCCGCACGGCCAAGAGGGCATCGGCCGCGTAACGCTCGGACGCATCCCGCAACGCCTCTGGCTCATTCGCGCCAAGGTTCTCGGCGGTTGCCAGCAACTGCTCGTTCAAGTCGCCAATCGGCAAGCGGAGCGGCAGCCCCCGGTGTTGCGCCGCCTGCCGCAGCGGTGTGGCGCTGCTCTGGCCATCGCCAACCAGGCCCGAGACGTCGCTGGCATCATTCAGCCACCAGGCCAGAATCGCCGGGCGATTGGCCCCCCACAGCGACAACCCGGCCTGGCGCAAGCTACGGTCGGTACTGACGGGATCGAAATCGACCAGCAGGCGGTCTTCTTCATAGCCATACCGGCTGATGATTTGCTGCGGATCCTGGCGCAATTCGGCCAGCGCCGGGCGCTTCAGCGCCTCGCTGTCACCGGTCAAGCGCAACACCAGGGTCTGCAGGGCGCGCCCCAGGGCCGCGTCACGCTCCTCCGGCTGTTGACTGGCAACCGGCTCGCGGACCTGATACAGGTCAATCACCGTCGCCGCCTGGCTGGAGAGGCTGAACAGTGGCAGGCTGAGAATTAACAGACGGGCGATCAGGCGCATGAATAGGTTCTCGACAGACGGAAGGCGGCGTGCAGGCCTTAGCACAAGCCTTATACCTTAAACAGCCGCCCGCGCCCCGGCAACCACCGCACGCCGTGGGTGGTCGCTGCCCGGCAAGCCTGATAAAATCGCGCGCCTTCGCAGACCGACCGCCGCCGCGCCGGTGCACATCCGATATTCCCCTTAAAGGCCTGGATCTATGAGCAAGCAACCCTCCATCAGCTACAAGGACGCAGGTGTAGACATCGACGCAGGCGAAGCCCTGGTCGAACGCATCAAAAGCGTGGCCAAACGCACCGCGCGTCCGGAAGTCATGGGGGGCCTGGGCGGCTTCGGCGCCCTCTGCGAGATCCCGGCCGGTTACAAGCAGCCGGTTCTGGTCTCCGGCACCGATGGCGTCGGCACCAAACTGCGCCTGGCACTGAACCTCAACCGACACGACAGCATCGGCCAGGATCTGGTTGCCATGTGCGTCAATGACCTGGTGGTGTGTGGCGCCGAGCCGCTGTTCTTCCTCGACTACTACGCCACCGGCAAGCTCAACGTCGACGTGGCGGCCACCGTGGTCACCGGCATCGGCGCCGGTTGCGAACTGGCCGGCTGCTCCCTGGTCGGCGGCGAAACCGCGGAAATGCCGGGCATGTATGAAGGCGAAGACTACGATCTGGCCGGCTTCTGCGTCGGCGTGGTGGAAAAAGCCGAGATCATCGATGGCTCGAAAGTCACCAGCGGCGACGCGCTGATCGCCCTGCCGTCCTCCGGCCCGCACTCCAATGGCTACTCGTTGATCCGCAAGATCATCGAAGTCGCCGGCGCCGATATCGAAACCATTGAGCTCGACGGCAAGCCGCTGACCGACCTGTTGATGGCCCCAACGCGCATCTACGTCAAACCGCTGCTCAAGCTGATCAAGGACACCGGTGCGGTCAAGGCCATGGCCCACATCACTGGCGGCGGCCTGCTCGACAACATTCCGCGCGTATTGCCGGACGGTGCCCAGGCCGTGGTCGACGTGGCCAGCTGGACGCGCCCGGCGGTATTCGACTGGCTGCAGGAGCAAGGCAACGTCGATGAAACCGAGATGCACCGCGTACTCAACTGCGGGGTCGGCATGGTCATCTGCGTGGCCCAGGATCAGGTCGAACTGACCCTCAAGACCCTGCGCGATGCCGGCGAGCAGCCGTGGCTGATCGGTCAGATTTCGGCTGCCGCCGAAGGCGCCGAGCGCGTCGTTCTGAACAACCTGAAGCGCCATTGATGCCGACAGCCTGCAATGTAGTGGTGCTGATCTCCGGTTCCGGCAGCAACCTGCAGGCGCTGATCGACAGCAGCCAGGCGGGCGATAACCCGCTCAACATCCGCGCGGTGATCTCCAACCGCGCCGATGCCTATGGCCTGGAACGCGCCAAGGCCGCCGGTATCGATACCTGCGTGCTCGACCACAAAGCCTTTGCCGGGCGTGACGCTTTCGATGCGGCACTGGTCGCGGCCATCGACACCTTCGAGCCGCAACTGGTGGTGCTGGCCGGTTTCATGCGCATCCTCAGCAGCGACTTCGTCCGCCACTACGACGGACGCCTGCTCAACATCCACCCCTCGTTGTTGCCCAAATACAAGGGCCTGCATACCCACCAGCGGGCACTCGAGGCGGGCGACAGCGAGCATGGCTGCAGCGTGCACTTCGTTACCGAGGAACTCGATGGCGGCCCCCTGGTCGTACAAGCAGTGATTCCGCTACGCTCGGGCGAGACGCTGGACAGCCTGGCGCAACGGGTACACGAACAGGAACACCTGATCTATCCGCTGGCCGTACGCTGGTTCGCCGAAGGCCGCTTGCGCCTTGCCGAGCAAGGCGCAACGCTGGATGGCCAGCCACTGCCGAGTACCGGCCACCTGATCCGCACCTAGGAGATACCATGCGTCGCGCCTTACTGCTCGCCCTCGCCCTATTCAGCCTGCCGGCCCTGGCCAGTGAGCTGAAGCCGTTCTCCGCCAGCTATACCGCCGACTGGAAACAACTGCCGGTCAGCGGCACCGCGCAGCGCAGCCTCAAGGCTCTGGACAACGACCGATGGGAGCTCAGCTTCGAAGCCTCCATGCTGGTCGCCGGTCTCAGTGAACAGAGCACTTTCCGCCTGGACAAGACAGCCCTCCTGCCATTGACCTATCGCTTCGAGCGCAACGGCCTGGGCAGAGGCAAGAAAATCGAACAGGACTTCGATTGGACCGGCAAGCGAGTGACCGGCACCGACCGCGGCAACCCGGTAAGCTTTCCACTCAATCGCGGCCTGCAGGACAAGTCGACCTATCAGCTGGCGCTGCAGTATGACGTTGCCGCCGGCAAGCAAAGCATGAGTTACCAGGTGGTCGATGGCGACGAAATCGAGACCTATGATTTCCGCGTCCTCGGCGAAGAAGTCGTGCGCACCAAAGCCGGCCAGGTCGACGCGATCAAGGTCGAGCGCGTGCGTGACCCGACGCAAAGCAGCCGTAAAACCATACTCTGGTTCGCCAAGGATTGGAGCTACCTGCTGGTTCGCCTGCATCAGGTCGAAAAAGACGGCAAGGAATACCAGATCATGCTCAAGGACGGCACGGTCGACGGCAAAGCGGTCGAAGGCCGCCGCGACTGACGTTCAAGTAACGAAAAAAGCCGGGCATTGCCCGACTTTTTCATGTGTAGGCTTGCATCCGACCAAGCCACACACCAGACGGCATGTGCAAGCGGGCTGTGCGCACCGCGGCCAGCAGACCGCTGGTGCGCGGCACCACTACCACATCAGGTCATCCGGCACCTGGTAGGCGGCGTACGGGTCATCGACGTCTGCGGCTTCGGTCGGGGTGTTGAGCAAGATCACCCGCCGCGGATCACGCTCCTGAATTTTCAGGGCCGCCTCGCGCGGGATCACTTCATAACCGCCGCCGCTACGCACTATGGCCAGCGAGCCGCTACTGAGCTTGTCGCGCATCAGCTTGTTCACCGACAGGCGCTTGACCTTCTTGTCGTCGACGAAATTGTAGTAATCCTCGGTGGTCAGCTTGGGCAGGCGGGATACCTCGATCAGTTGCTTGATCTGCGCGGCACGGGCCTTCTGCTCGACCTTTTCCTGCTGCTGACGATTGAGTTCCTGATCGCGCGCGGCCTTCTCGGCCATCGCCTGCTGAGCAGCGAGCTTTTGCGACTCATCCTTCTCGACCTGACCCTTGTGCTGCAGACGCTGCTGCTTCTGTTTTTCCTTGCTGACCTGTTTGGCCTGCTTTTCGTTGACCAGCCCGGCCTTGAGCAGCTGATCGCGTAGTGAGATTGCCATAACGTTCCTATACCCAACTAACCATAAATAAGGACTGCACGCTCCACTGCGCCGACGCTAGCTAGCCGACGGCCCACCCAGTTTTTCCAGCTTCTTGGCTTCGCCCCAGAGCGCATCCAGTTGTTCCAGGTCGCAATCTTCCATGGCCCGCCCCGCTTCGCGCAATGCCTGTTCGATAAAACGGAAGCGCTGTTCGAACTTGCCGTTGGCGGCACGCAGCGCCGACTCCGGATCGACCTTGAGGTGGCGGGCAAGATTGGTGACGACGAACAGCAGATCACCAACCTCTTCGGCAATCGCCTGCGGGTCATTTTCACTCATGGCCTCGAGCACTTCATCCAGCTCTTCGCGCACCTTGTCCACCACCGGCAAGGCCTCGGGCCAGTCGAAACCAACCTGAGCGGCGCGCTTCTGCAACTTGACCGCACGGCTCAGGGCCGGCAAGGCATTGGGCACATCGTCGAGCAGCGACAGCTGCTCGGGCACGGCGGCCTGCTCGGCGCGCTCCTCGGCCTTGAGCTCCTCCCAGCGCTGCTTGACCGCCGCCTCTGCCAGCCTGGAGGTATCGGGGGCGCCATACAGATCGCCATCGACGAACACATGGGGATGCCGGCGAATCAGCTTGCGGGTGATGCCATCGACCACCTCGGCAAACTCGAAACGCCCCTCCTCCCGCGCCAACTGGCTGTAATACACCACCTGAAACAGCAGATCGCCCAACTCGCCCGGCAAATGCTCGAAGTCGCCGCGCTCGATCGCGTCCGCCACCTCGTAGGCCTCTTCGATAGTGTGGGGCACGATGCTCGCGTAGGACTGTTTGAGATCCCACGGACAGCCGTGCTGCGGGTCGCGTAGGCGGGCCATCAGGTGCAATAGGTCGTCGAGTTGGTACATGACAATTCCCGGCTCAAAATTTCAACAGCAGCTTCGCAGCCAAGGCCACTCCAAAAACAGGATATTCACACGGAACGCTGAGCGTCGCGAGCGAAGGTCAGACAAGGCGAAGGGAAAGTTAAAAAGCGGAGTTGGCTCTAGCCAATGAGCATTTTTCACTTCCCCTTCAACGCCGTATGGCCGAGCGCAGCAGCTCAGGAGGCCCGGTGGCGACGGGCCTCGATTATATTCGGCAACTGCGAGATGCGCCCGAGCAAACGCCCCAGGGCATCCAGCCCGGGAATCTCGACGGTGAGCGACATCGTTGCCGTGTTGTCTTCCTTGTTCGAGTGGGTGTTCACCGCCAGCACATTGAGCTTCTCGTTGAGCAGCACCTGGGTGACGTCGCGCAGCAGGCCGGAACGGTCGTAAGCACGAATGACCACATCCACCGGGTAGGTCTGCACCGGCACAGGTCCCCAGTTGACCTGAATGATCCGCTCCGGCTCGCGCCCACCCAATTGCAGCACCGAGGCGCAATCCTGACGATGGATGCTGACCCCGCGACCGAGGGTGATGTAGCCGACGATCGGGTCGCCCGGCAACGGCTTGCAGCACCCGGCCATCTGCGTCAGCAGGTTGCCGACCCCCTGGATCTGGATATCACCGCGCTTGCCCGGCTTGAAGCCTGAGGCCTTGCGCGGAATTAGCTCGAGCTGCTCGTTGCCGCGCTCCGGCTCGACCAATTGCTGCGCCAGGTTGGCCAGATGCGCCAGGCGCAGGTCGCCGGCGCCGAGGCTGGCGAACAGGTCTTCGGCATTCTTCAGGTTGGCCTTCTCGGCCAGTTTCTCGAAATCCACTTGGGGCAGCGCCAGGCGCCCCAGCTCGCGCTCGAGCATCGCCTTGCCGGCGGAGACATTCTGGTCGCGATCCTGCAACTTGAACCAGTGGACGATCTTTGCCCGCGCCCGCGAGGTGGTGACATAACCCAGGTTGGAGTTCAGCCAGTCACGACTTGGCGTGCCATGCTTGCTGGTAATGATTTCCACCTGCTCACCGGTTTGCAGGCTGTAGCTGAGCGGCACGATACGCCCATTGACCTTCGCGCCACGGCAGTTGTGGCCGATCTCGGTGTGCACCCGGTAGGCGAAATCCAGTGGCGTGGCGTCTTTAGGCAGGTCAATGGCGTGACCATCCGGGGTGAACACATAGACCCGATCCGGTTCGATATCGACGCGCAACTGATCGGCCAGGCCACCGATATCGCCCAGCTCCTCGTGCCACTCGAGCACCTGACGCAGCCAGGAAATCTTCTCTTCGTAATGGTTGGAGCCGGATTTGACGTCGGTGCCCTTATAGCGCCAGTGCGCACAGACCCCCAGTTCGGCCTCCTCGTGCATGGCGTGGGTGCGGATCTGCACCTCCAGCACCTTGCCTTCCGGACCGAGCACCGCGGTGTGCAGCGAGCGGTAGCCGTTTTCCTTGGGGTTGGCGATGTAGTCGTCGAACTCCTTGGGAATGTGCCGCCAGAGGGTGTGCACGATCCCCAGGGCGGTGTAGCAATCGCGCATCTCCGGCACCAGCACGCGGACCGCGCGCACGTCATAGATCTGGCTGAATTGCAGGCCCTTTTTCTGCATTTTTCGCCAGATCGAATAGATATGCTTGGCCCGCCCACTGATGTCGGCCTTGACCCCGGTGGCCTCCAGCTCCACACGCAGATGACTCATCACATCGTTGATGTATTGCTCGCGATCCAGCCGACGCTCATGCAGCAGCTTGGCGATCTGCTTGTACTGCTCGGGCTCCAGGTAGCGGAAGGACAGGTCTTCCAGCTCCCACTTGATATGGCCGATGCCCAGGCGATGCGCCAGCGGCGCATAGATGTCGAAGACTTCGCGAGCCACACGCTGACGCTTTTCGTCGTCGGCATGCTTGACCGCCCGAATCGCACAGGTGCGTTCGGCCAGCTTGATCAGCGCCACACGCACGTCATCGACCATGGCCACCAGCATCTTGCGCAGGTTCTCCACCTGAGCTTGGGAACCGAGCACCAGGGAGTCGCGCGGATTGAGGCTGGCACTGATCGCCGCCATGCGCAGCACACCATCGACCAGCTTGGTAACCACGGGGCCGAAGCGCTGCTCCACCGCGGCCAGGGTCACCTTGCCCTCGCGTACGCCACGGTAGATGACGGCGGCAATCAGGGAGTCCTGATCGAGTTTGAGGTCGGCAAGAATCTCCGCTATCTCGAGGCCGGCGCGGAAGCTGGAAGCCCCCTCCGACCACAGATTCTGTGCCGCATTGGCCTGCTGCTCGGCCTCGCGGGCGAACTCGCAGGCGGCGAGCAAGGCATCGTGCTCCAGTGCCGGGTCGACGCTGAGCACATGGGCCAACCAGGCCTCTAGGTTGATGCTGCCGTCATCGTTGACCGGCTGGTGCGCTCTAACCTGAACCATCTTGTTTACCTTCCCTAAGGTGCGCGCCATGCACACCGAACAGTCGCCGGACTTCTTCGACCCGGTCGGTTTAACCACTTAAGGCACACTCCTTGTGCGCCCCTGCACAGCATAGATAAGGGTGATGGCGGCAAAGCCAAGCGGCCTTCATCCCTAGCTACGCGCTTTCAATCTAAGGCCTGACGAACAACGCCATCGCCTCGACATGCGCCGTTTGCGGAAACATGTCGAGGATACCGGCTTTTTCCAGCCGATAACCTTGCGCCAGCAGCTCGGCAGTATCACGTGCCAATGTGGTCGGGTTGCACGACACATAGACCAGACGCTTGGCGCCGAGACTGCCGATCTGCCTGACCACCTGCAGCGCACCGTCTCGCGGCGGGTCGAGCAACACGGCGGCAAAACCGCCTTGCGCCCAACCACTCTCGACCAACGAATTCGCCAGGTCGGCCTGAAAGAAGTGTAGGTTGTCGAGGCCATTGCTCGCCGCATTCTGCGCCGCCCGCTCGACCATCGCCTGCACCCCTTCCACCGCCACCACCTCGCGCGCCTGGCGCGCCAGCGGCAAGGCGAAATTACCCAGCCCGCAGAACAGATCCAAGACCCGTTCATCCGCCTGCGGTGCCAGCCAGTCCAGCGCCTGGGCGACCATCGCTTCGTTCACCAGCGCATTGACCTGGACAAAATCGCCGGGCCGATAGGCCAGCTGCAGGTCCCAGCGCGGCAGGTGGTAACCCAGGCTCTGCTCAGGCTCGAACGGCTGCGGCGCGCCGCTACCATGCAGCCAGAGTTGCCCATCATGGGCCACGCAGAACGCCTGCAAGCGCGCCAGATCGGCCTCGCCCAAGGCTGCAATGTGACGCACCAATACAGCGCTGGCGCTGCCATAAAACAACTCGATGTGACCAATGGCCTGGGGGTATTCCAGCGCCCGCAGGAGCGCTGGCAACGCGCGCAAGATTGGCTGCAAAGGCTGCACCAGAACGGGACAATCGGCGATGGCGACGATGTCCTGGCTGGCCGCGGCGCGAAAGCCGACGTCCAGCCGTTTGTGTTTGACGTCCCAGCGCACGGCAATCCGCGCACGGCGACGGTAGCCGAACTCTGGCCCGACCAGTGGTGGCGCCCACTCAGCCGGTTGCAAGTTAGCCAACCGGCTGAACTGTTCGCTGAGCATGCGCTGTTTCAGAGCCAGCTGGTCGGCATGGCTCATGTGCTGGACGCTGCAACCGCCGCAGGTACGCGCATGGGCACAAGGCTCCACCCGCCGCTCTGGGCTGGCGCTGAGAATCCGTTCGCTGCGGGCCTCGACCACCTGGCTACGTGCGCCCAGCACCCGGGCTTCGACCTGCTCGCCGGGCAAGGCGCCACTGACGAACCAGGTGCGCCCCAGGACAAAGGCAATGCCGCGACCATCGTTGGCCAGCCGTTCGATGCTGAGCGTCTGCTTCTTGCCAACCGGTACCTGCGCCGCGCGGACGCCGCCGCTGGGCTGGAAGCGCAAACCGCTGGTTTTCTTGGCCATCAGAGCTCCGGCGTGTCGTACACGCCCGTCGACAGGTAGCGGTCGCCGCGATCGCAGATGATCGCCACCATTACCGCATTCTCCACTTCAGCCGACAGGTGCAGCATCGCCGCCACCGCCCCGCCGGAGGACACACCACAGAAGATGCCTTCTTCACGCGCAAGGCGGCGCATCACATCCTCGGCTTCGCGCTGGGCCATGTCGACAATCCGGTCAACGCGGCTGGCCTGGTAGATCTTCGGCAGATATTCCTCGGGCCAGCGGCGAATACCGGGAATGCTCGCGCCTTCCATCGGCTGCAAGCCGACGATCCGCACCTGCGGGTTCTGCTCCTTGAGGTAGCGCGAGACGCCCATGATGGTCCCGGTGGTGCCCATAGAACTGATGAAGTGGGTGATCTGACCCTGGGTCTGGCGCCAGATTTCCGGGCCGGTGCCCAGGTAGTGGGCTTCGGGATTGTCGCCATTGGCGAACTGATCGAGCACCTTGCCGCGCCCCCCGCGCTCCAGACTGTCGGCCAGATCGCGCGCCCCTTCCATGCCCTCCTCGCGCGACACCAGCACCAATTCGGCACCGTAGGCGGTCATCGCCGCCTTGCGCTCGGCCGTGGAGTTGTCCGGCATGATCAGGATCATCTTGTAGCCCTTGATCGCTGCCGCCATCGCCAGGGCGATACCGGTGTTGCCGGAGGTGGCCTCGATCAGGGTATCGCCGGGGTGGATATCGCCGCGCAATTCGGCACGGGTAATCATCGACAGTGCCGGCCGGTCCTTCACCGAGCCAGCCGGATTGTTACCTTCCAGCTTCAACAGCAAGGTATTGGAGGTATTACCGGGCAGGCGCTGCAAACGCACCAGCGGCGTGTTGCCGACGCAATCGGCGATAGTGGGGTATTGCAAGGTCATGGCGTCGATCAGGTCCAGATGGCTGGAAGGGCCCCTATGATAGCGGCAAACGGGCAGCGGCCATAACAGGCGTTGGTCCGCCTTGTTGCAGCATGCTGCCAGGGCGACGCCTCTGTTGTTCAGCCAAGACCAGCCGCTACACTGCCAGCTTGAGTTCAGCCAACCAGCAACGAGGAAGGACGTCCGTGTTCAAGGATCTAGGCATCAAAGGCCGTGTACTCATGCTCACCCTGCTACCCACCAGCCTGTTGGCGCTGGTGCTCGGCGGCTACTTCATCTGGGTGCAACTGTCTGACTTGCAGGCGCAACTGCTGCAACGCGGACAGATGATCGCCGAACAACTGGCGCCGCTGGCCGCGCCTGCCCTGGAGCGTCAAGACGCAGCACTGCTGCAACGCATTGCCACGCAGACACTCGAGCAGCCGGACGTAAGAGCCGTCAGCTTCCTCGGTGCCGAGCGCGAGCGCCTGGCCCATGCCGGCCCGGGCATGCTCGACCAGCCACCCGGCGATGACCCGAGCCAGGGGGGGCGCCGCAGCAGCCAGGATGCCACGCGCTTTCTCCTGCCGGTGCTGGCACACCAGTTGAGTCTCACGGGCGAGCCGCTGACGCAGCCCGACAGCAACCTGCTCGGCTGGGTCGAACTCGAGCTGTCACACCAGGGCACCCTGCTCAAGGGTTACCGCAGCCTGCTGGCCAGCCTGCTGCTGATCGGCACCGGCCTGATCGTCACCGCCCTGCTCGCCCTGCGCATGAGCCGCAGCATCAACGACCCCCTGCGGCAGATCAAATACAGCGTCGCGCAGCTCAAGGATGGCCACCTGCACACCCGCCTGCCATCGCTCGGCAGCCATGAACTTGACGAGTTGGCCTCGGGCATCAACCGCATGGCCGAATCCTTGCTCAACGCCCAGGAAGAGTTGCAACACAGCGTTGACCAGGCCACTGAAGATGTACGCCAGAACCTGGAGACCATCGAGATCCAGAATATCGAACTGGACTTCGCCCGCCGGGAGGCTCTGGAAGCCAGCCGGATAAAATCCGAATTCCTCGCCAACATGAGCCACGAAATCCGCACCCCGCTCAACGGCATTCTCGGCTTCACCAACCTGCTGCAGAAAAGCGAGCTGACTCCACGCCAGCAGGATTACCTGGGCACCATCGAGAAATCAGCCGACAGCCTGCTCGGGATAATCAACGAGGTCCTCGACTTCTCCAAGATCGAAGCCGGCAAGCTGATCCTGGAAAGCATTCCTTTCAACCTGCGCGACCTGCTGCAGGACACCCTGACCATCCTCGCCCCGGTTGCCCATGAAAAACGCCTGGAGCTGCTCAGCCTGGTCTACCGCGACACGCCGCTGACCCTGGTCGGCGATCCGCTGCGGCTCAAGCAGATCCTGACCAACCTGGTCAGCAACGCGATCAAGTTCACCCGTGAAGGCAGCATCGTCATGCGCGCCATGCTCGAAGATGAAAGCGCCGACCTCGCCCAACTGCGCATCAGCGTGCGCGACACCGGTATCGGCCTGTCCAGCGAAGACCTGCGCGCACTGTTTCAGGCCTTCAGCCAGGCCGACAACTCACTGTCGCGCCAGGCTGGCGGCACCGGCCTGGGCCTGGTAATTTCCAAGCGCCTGATCGAGCAAATGGGCGGCGAGATCGGTGTCGACAGCACGCCTGGCGAGGGCTCGGAGTTCTGGATCAGCCTGAGCCTGCCGAAAGCCCGGGATGACGCCGAAGACCTGCCCCGCGCCCCGTTGCTCGGACGCCGCGCGGCCATCCTGGAAAGTCATGAGCTGTCACGCCAGGCCTTGCAGCATCAACTGGAAGACTGCGGCTTGCTGGTCAGCGCCTTCGACAATCTCGACAACCTGCTCGAAGCGGTCGCCAGTGCGCACCACAGCGGCCAACCGATGAACATCGCCGTGCTCGGCGTCAGCGCCCAGCACCTGCCACCGGAGCGCTTGGGCCAGCGCATCTGGGATCTCGAGCGCCTCGCCTGCAAAACCGTGGTGCTCTGCCCGACCACCGAACAGGCGCTCTATCACGAAGTTCTGCCCGATGCGCACAGTCAGCTACAGGCCAAGCCGGCCTGTACACGCAAGCTGCAACGCGCGCTGGCCGAACTGGTCAGCCCACGGCAAGCGCGCCCGGAAGCCAGTACCCTGACCCCGAGCCGGCCGCCGCGCGTGCTCTGCGTCGATGACAACCCGGCCAATCTGCTACTGGTGCAAACTCTGCTGGACGACATGGGCGCTCTGGTCAGCACGGCCAGCAGTGGCTACGAAGCCCTGGAAAAAGCCCAGCAGAACAGCTTCGACCTGATTCTCATGGACGTGCAGATGCCCGGCATGGACGGCCGCCAAACCACCGAAGCGATTCGCCAGCATGAAAGCGAGCACGCCCAGCCTCCCACCCCCATAGTCGCCCTGACTGCCCACGCCCTGGCCAACGAAAAACGCGCCCTGCTGCAAAGCGGCCTGGATGACTACCTGACCAAGCCCATCAGCGAACGGCAGCTGGCCCAGGTGGTGCTCAAATGGACCGGCCTGGCGCTGCGCAACCAAGGCCCCGAGCAAATCGGCGAAAGCGCCAATGCAGGCCGCGCCCTGCGGGTACTGGACAGCGAAGAAGGCCTGCGTCTGGCAGCCGGCAAAGCCGACCTCGCCGCCGACATGCTGAGCATGCTGCTGGCCGGCCTGCCCGCCGACCGCCTGGCCATCCGCCAGGCCCGCGAGGCGGGCGAGCGCAACGCCCTGATCGAACGCGTGCACCGCCTGCACGGCGCCACCCGCTACTGCGGTGTGCCGCAACTGCGTGCCGCCTGTCAGCGCAGCGAAACTCTGTTGAAACAGAATGATCCCGCAGCCCCCGGCGCACTGGATCTGCTCGACGCGGCGATCGAACGGCTGGCCAAAGAGCTGCAGGTCAGTGCCTAGCCACCCGATCGGTTAAGCCATGGACTCGAGTCTGTCCGAAACCTTGCAGGAGGCCGCGCCCGCGCTCGAAAATGTTCCTGATTCCGCTCTCGCCCCCATCCATGAGGGCGCCGGCGGGCTTGGGGCATTTCCCCCCGCCATGTGGGGCACGCACCCCGCGGCGCATGCGGGCCGCCAGCTTGCGCAGTCGCGATGCAGGACAGACCGAGACGCAGCCCGCCCACGGATAAGGCTCAAGCCGGCGAATTTGAGCCAAGCAACTGACCGTACAGTCCACCAGGAGGCAGCATGCGAATCCTCTTTTTCAGTAGCAAGCCCTATGATAGCGACAGCTTTAATACCGCTGGCGCACCCGCTGACTATCAATTGCATTTCCAGCAGGCACGCCTGACCATCGACAGCGTCGCCCTGGCAGCGGGCCATGAGGTGGTCTGCGCCTTTATCAATGATGAACTCTCGGCGCCGGTACTGCAGCGCCTGGCCGATGGCGGCACACGCCTGATCGCCCTGCGTTCGGCGGGCTACAACCATGTCGACCTCAAGGCAGCGCAGCGGCTTGGCCTGTGCGTGGCCAGGGTGCCCGCCTATTCACCGCACGCAGTGGCCGAGCATGCGGTGGCGCTGATCCTGGCACTCAACCGGCGCATTCACCGCGCCTTCAACCGCACCCGCGAAGGCGATTTCTCCCTGCACGGCCTGACCGGCTTCGACCTGTATGGCAAGTACGTTGGCATCATCGGCGGCGGCAAGATCGGTATGGTCTTCGCACGGATTATGGCCGGCTTTGGTTGCCGCCTGCAGGTGTTCGACCCACTTCCCGTTCCGGGCCTGGCAGACTTGGGCGGCCACCAGGTCCCACTGGCGCAACTGTTAGCCGATAGCGACATCATCAGCCTGCATTGCCCGCTGACGGAAAGCAGCCATCACTTGATCAACGCCCAGAGTCTGCAGCAGATGAAATCCGGGGCCATGCTGATCAACACCGGTCGCGGTGCCCTGATCGATACCCCGGCGCTGATTGGCGCGTTGAAAAGCGGCCGGCTCGGCTACCTGGGCCTGGATGTTTACGAGGAGGAGGCCGAGCTGTTTTTCGAGGACTGCTCCGACCTGCCCCTGCAGGACGACGTATTGGCACGCTTGCTGAGCTTCCCCAACGTGATCATCACCGCCCACCAGGCCTTCCTCACCCAGGAAGCACTGGCAGCCATCGCCCGCACCACCCTGGACAACATCGCCGCCTGGGCCGCCGGCTCACCGAGCAATCAGGTGCAGGCCGGCGCGTGATAGCATTTGCGCTGACTTGGAGGAACCATGGCCGAACACGACTTTCGCTACACCCTGCTCAACCCCGAACACACCCTGATTGAATGCCGCGCACTGGCACCGGGCCGCTACCAGGTCACCGGCAACGGCGGCTCGATGCGCAGCGGCGACAGCCTGCTGGTCACCCTCAAAGGCAGTCGCGAGCTGAGCATGCGCTTGGAGGTCGAAAAGGTACGCCACCTGATCAACCCGCCCGGGCAATGGGTTGCAGTCGCCAAAGGCCCGGTCTTTGGCGAGTTGGCGATCTTCAATTGGCAGGTCAACTGCGACGGCTGCGCCGCCCAGCTCGACTTCGAGTTTGCCGTCGACGCCGCACTCGGCAAGAAAGCCCAGGCGCCAGCAGCCGAAGCACGGATCAAGCAGCTGGGCTGGAGCAGCCAGAAAGGCCACCACCAGTGCACGCAATGCCGGCAGGAAGCGCCATGACACGTGCCCTCGCCACCAGCCTGCTCAGCGCCAGCCTGCTCGGCTGCGCCAGTGCACCAGTGCAACTCGAGACCGAACGCACCTACCAAGTGGAATGGATTGGCGAACGCCCGCTGATCGACCGCAGCCATCTGACCATCACATTCGGCGAGGATGGTCGGGCCTACGGTAACGCCGGCTGCAACCACTGGTTCGCCAGGTACAAGCTGGCCGGCCAACAACTCGACTTCGACACCGCCGGCAGCACCCGAAAAATCTGCGCCCCGGCACTGATGGAGCAAGAAGCACGCTTCCTCGACAGCCTGGGCAAGGTGCAGCGCTGGGATGTCTCGCCGATCGAGCAGCTGCGCCTATGGCCCGCCGAAGGCAAGCCGCTGCGCCTGTGGCCGGAACAAGGCTGAGCTTCAAGGAGGGGGCAAACCGAACACCCTGCGGATATACCTGCGCGGGGCCGGTTACCGCGCAAACAACTCCAACTGTTCATGGCGCCCACGCAAGTCATGCAGGCGCACACCGACGCCCAACAACCGCACCGGCTTGTTACCGCGCGCAAAGGCCGCGCTCAGCAGCAGCCGGTAACTGTCCAGATCCCAGCGCGCACCGGCCTGCTCGAGGGTGGTCTGGGTGAAGTCGTGGAACTTGATCTTGACGAAGGGCTTGTCCGGCCTATAACTCGCATCCAGCCGCGCCATGCGCCTCGCCAACTCGTCGAGTAACTGTGGCAGCTGCCCAAGACAGGCCGGCAGGTCTGCTAGATCCTGATCGTAGGTGGTTTCCACGCTGACCGTTTGTCGGCGGCTGTCGGTCTGCACCGCACGCTCGTCAATGCCGCGGGCCAGTCCCCAGAGACGCTCGCCGAAACTACCGAACTCTTTCACCAGGCCCAGCTTGCTCCATTCACGCAGATCCGCGCAGGTGCGGATGCCGCGTCGCGCCAGCTTGTCGGCGGTCACCTTGCCGACCCCGTGCAGTTTACTCACCGACAAGGCCGCAACGAACGCCTCAACCTGATCCGGGGTGATCACGAACAAGCCGTTGGGCTTCTTCCAGTCGCTGGCGATCTTGGCCAGGAACTTGTTCGGCGCCACGCCCGCCGAGACGGTGATGTGCAGCTCCTGCGAGACCCGCCGGCGAATGTCCTGGGCAATTCGTGTGGCACTGCCGGCAAAATGCGGGCTATCCGAGACATCCAGATAGGCTTCATCCAGCGACAGCGGCTCGATCAGCTCGGTGTACTCACGGAAGATCGCCTGGATTTCGCGCGAAACCACCTTGTAGGCATCCATCCGCGGCTTGACGATCAGCAAGTCTGGACACAGCTTCAACGCATGCATGGAGGCCATCGCCGAGCGCACCCCATAGGCTCTGGCCTCGTAATTGCAGGTAGCGACCACCCCACGATGATCCGCGGCGCCCCCCACCGCCAAGGGTTTACCGGCCAGGCTCGGGTCGTCACGCATCTCGATAGCGGCATAGAAACAGTCGCAGTCCACGTGGATGATTTTTCTCGCGCTCATGATGTGCAGTCGTTAATTCAGCAGCCCGCTACTCAGCAGCAGTGGCTGCTGGCGCCGGCTCGACGGCGCCGGCCTCGGGCTCAGGCTTGTTCATATAGGCCTGAATCACCAGGATGACGATCAGCATGAAGGCCGCCAAGGGCAACAGCTTCATCTTCTTCGGCACTGCGGCGCCGCAGGCCGGACAAGTCGCTGCCTGGTTCGGTAGCGGCGCACCGCAGGATTTGCATTCAAGTCCCATCATCATCCTCCAACTGAATAACCGCCGACTCTAGCCCAACAGCGGGTTGATGGGCTACGCCAGCGATCATCGGCCGGCACATAACCGCACATATCAGGCCAGGCCGGACAGGCCGCGTGCCCAGCCTTATCCCTCGTCAAGCCCCGGCCCGCCAGGCCGGACGCCCGACTCAAGCCCCCAGAACAACGCTAAGCATTTGAACAAACAACAGTTTTTCCAAGACAGGAGTTGACAGACAGTTTTTTGGCGATAGAATTGGCGCCGCGGGATGGAGCAGTCTGGTAGCTCGTCGGGCTCATAACCCGAAGGTCGTAGGTTCAAATCCTGCTCCCGCAACCAGATACTCAAGAAAGGCCACTCAATCGAGTGGCCTTTTTTGTTTGTGCCCGCCTTGCGGATTTAAGTATTTGATTGAAAAGCAGAAATCAATTGACAAAAGCACCTGTTCGGATAGAATTTGCGGCGCGGGATGGAGCAGTCTGGTAGCTCGTCGGGCTCATAACCCGAAGGTCGTAGGTTCAAATCCTGCTCCCGCAACCAGATACTCAAAAAAGGCCACTCAATCGAGTGGCCTTTTTTGTTTGTGGCGACGGCGCCCTGCTCAGCAATGCTTAAGGTTCGCCGCTTAAGCTAGGCGCAGTTTTGAATCAACCACGCCGGAGCCGCCCCAATCATGACCTGGAAAAACACCGAATCCCGTTACGGCAAGCTGTCCATCGGCTTGCACTGGCTGATGCTACTGCTGATTGCTACGGTCTACTTCACCATGGAATACCGCGGCCTGTTCCCCAAAGGAAGTGATGGCCGCGCACTGATGAAGCAGCTGCACTTCATGCTTGGGCTGTCGATCCTGACACTGGTCTGGTTGCGCATCCTGACGCGGCTGATCGCACCTACCCCTCTGATCCAGCCTGTCCCGCACAGGGTGCAAACGAAGCTTGCCAAGCTGATGTACCTGGCGCTCTATCTGCTAATGATTTGCACCCCACTGCTGGGCTGGCTGATCCTCAGCGCCGAAGCCAAGCCGATTCCATTCTTCGGCCTGGAACTACCCGCACTGCTCAGCAAGGACCATGCGCTCGCCAAGCAATTCGAACACTGGCACGTATGGATCGCCCAGGCCGGCTATTGGCTGATCGGCCTGCATGCGGCAGCCGGGCTGTTTCATCATTACGTTCGCGGTGACAATGCTCTGAGAATGATGCTGCCCAGCCGCAAGTAATCCGCTTACCCGCCTGCCACCCATAGAGAAGAAGGGCTTGCCACATGCCGGCACGCCCTTCCTCTCTGTAGCGTCCGAATTGCGCCACTGGGCGCTCAACGCCCCCGCACAACCGTGCAGAATGTCTTGGCGACGCCACTGCCAGCGCCCGCTAATTGCCTCACGCGTCCAAGAGTACTGGCGAAGTTTGCAAGCCACCGCTAGAATTGCGCACTTTTTGATCAGAGGCGCCTCCAGCGCCCATCCTTCAAAGCCTGAGGTTCGCCGCATGTCCACCCCTGCCACGCCGAAAGTCGGATTCGTAAGCCTCGGTTGCCCGAAGGCCCTGGTCGATTCCGAACGCATCCTCACGCAACTGCGCATGGAAGGTTACGAAGTCGTATCGACTTACCAGGACGCCGACGTGGTGGTGGTCAACACCTGTGGCTTTATTGACAGCGCCAAGGCCGAGTCCCTCGAAGTGATCGGCGAGGCCCTGGCCGAAAACGGCAAGGTCATCGTCACCGGCTGCATGGGTGTGGAAGAAAGCGCGATTCGTAATGTCCACCCCAGCGTACTCTCCGTCACCGGCCCGCAGCAGTATGAGCAAGTGCTCAACGCCGTACATGAAGTGGTACCACCGAGCAAAGAACACAACCCGCTGATCGACCTGGTGCCACCGCAAGGCATCAAACTGACCCCGCGTCATTACGCCTACCTGAAGATTTCCGAAGGCTGCAACCACAGCTGCAGCTTCTGCATCATCCCCTCGATGCGCGGCAAGCTGGTCAGCCGTCCGGTCGGCGAAGTGCTCAGCGAAGCCGAGCGCCTGGTCAAGGCCGGAGTCAAGGAACTGCTGGTGATCAGCCAGGACACCAGCGCCTACGGCGTGGACATGAAATACAAGACCGACTTCTGGAACGGCCAGCCGGTGAAAACCCGCATGACCGAACTCTGCGAAGCGCTCTCGAGCATGGGCGTCTGGGTGCGCCTGCACTACGTCTACCCCTACCCGCACGTCGACGAGCTGATCCCGCTGATGGCCGCCGGCAAGCTGCTGCCCTACCTGGACATCCCCTTCCAGCACGCCAGCCCGAAAGTGCTGAAAGCCATGAAGCGTCCAGCCTTCGAAGACAAGACCCTGGCGCGGATCAAGAACTGGCGCGAGATCTGCCCGGAACTGACCATCCGCTCGACATTCATCGTCGGCTTCCCCGGCGAAACCGAAGAAGACTTCCAGTACCTGCTCGACTGGCTGACTGAGGCCCAGCTCGACCGCGTCGGCTGCTTCCAGTACTCGCCGGTAGAAGGCGCCTCGGCCAACCTGCTGGATAACCATGTGCCCGACGACGTCAAACAGGATCGCTGGGATCGCTTCATGGCGCATCAGCAGGCGATCAGCACCGCACGCCTGCAGTTGAAGATCGGCCAGGAACTGGAAGTACTGATCGACGAAGTCGACGACCAGGGCGCAGTGGCGCGCTGCTATGCCGATGCCCCGGAAATCGACGGCAGCGTGTTTATCGCCAGCACCGAGGTCCAGCCCGGTGACAAGGTACGGGTACGCATCGTCGACGCCGACGAATACGACATGTGGGCCGAGCTGATCTAAGAGACCGTCAAAAACGCTCGCCGACTGCGGCCGCCAGCGTTTGCATAGGGCCTCGCTACGGCGCTCGAGATTGCCACAACCGCTGAACCGCTGCGCCCCTCGCCCGAGGGGCGCGCGTTTCTGCTCTAAACTGCTAATAGACTCCCAACCAGGCCGGGCCAATGGCCAGACTCAAGGTCTATTACGACGGCGCCTGCCCGCGCTGCGTGGCCGACCGTCGACGTTATGAAAAGCTGCGCACGCGCAGCGATGACAGCGTCGAGTGGGTGGACATCACCGGCAAGGAAGAGCAGTTGCGTGGGGCCGGCATCGACCCGTACCTGGCCCTGACCGAACTTCACGTCGAAGACGCCCAAGGCCGCATCCACCGCGAACTGGACGCCTACATCCTGCTGATGGCGCGCACCCCGGCCCTGCGCCCACTGGCCTGGTTACTCGGCCTGCCCGGTCTCAAACCCATGTTTTCCTGGGGCTACCGCCACTGGGTGCTGCGCCGCCTGCACCAGGAAGGCCGGCTGTAGCAGTGCGCCGAAGCCCTCAGCGCCATCGAGCGCCTGGCTGGGCACGCGAAGCAGCCATGACCGTGCCATAGATCTCCTTGACCCCCGCTGCGAACTGTTCGATGGAGTGTTCCTCGGCCACCAGCAGGGCGTGCCTGGACATGTCTTCGCGCAGCCGCTCGTCCTCGAGCAACAGGCGCACCCGGGCGCACCACTGGGCAATGTTCTCCGGGGTCTTGAAGCCGTTATAGCCCTGCCTGATCACATCATCGATACCACTCGAGCGTACCGCCACCACGGGCAAACCCGCCGCCATGGCCTCGAGGAGAACCATGCCCTGGGTCTCCGATTTGGACGCAAATAGAAACAGCTTGCCCAGCCGGTAGTAAGTCGCCATGTCCTCAGGCGCTACCGCGCCGAGCAGTCTGAAATGGCGAGCAAGGTCAAGCTCGTCGATACGCCTGAGCAGCCGCTCACGCTGATGGCCATCACCGATCATCAGGACAAGGAAGGGACGCTCGGTCAGCCCCCGCAGACTGGCGATCGCATCGACCAGGAAATCGATATTCTTTTCATTGGAAAGCCGCGAAACACTGATCAGGACCTGCTCCTCGCCAATGCCCAGCGACGCCCTGAGGCGGCCGACCTGTTCCTCCGTAACTTCGTGAAAGCCCTGGCAGTCGATGCCCGTGGGTTGCACGAAGACGGGCTGCTTCACGCCGATCATGCGCAAATATTCTTCGGCGGAGTATGTCGGCACGATCACCGCATCGCATTTATTGGCAAAGCGCTTGATCAGCGCATGGGAGATCAAGTTGCGAAAGAGCATGCCCGGCAGCGGCACGAAGTGGGCATAGTGTTCCAGCCGGGTGTGGTAGGTAAACACCGCCGGTACCCGCAGCCGATGTGCCAGCAACAGGCCCAACGAGCCGAGCCAGAACGGATGGTGTAGGTGGATCAGGTCGGGGCGAAAGTCCCTGACCGCCTGACCGATACGCCTCAGGAAAATATTGGCCAGGCGGAATTCCCGCTTCTCGCCCATGGCCAGGACCGATGGGACCCGGACGACATCGGCCTCCTCGCGCGGCTGGTCCCGATAACTTGGCGCGATGACCAGAACAGCGTTGCCCATGGCGTCCAGCCCCTGGCGCAGCCGCTCGATCGAGATGGGAACGCCACCGATGAACGGCAGGTAGTTGTTGGTGAACATCACCACTCGCAGGGGTTTCTCCACCCAGGGCGAGGGATCCAGATCGAAATTCGGGTAATAGTCGCGTTCGACGAAGGCCAGCGTGTAGAGCTTGATCGCGGCGATGGTCAGACCGCAGACCAGCAGGATGAAATTCAGGTAGCCCACGTAGAACAGTGAATAGATGAAGAACCAGAGGCTCTCGAGTTGCTTGAAGAGCGGGTGCTGGCCCACGTTGAGACGCTGCAACTGGACGCCGACGCCCTGGGCAGAGACCGACACCTGCACATAATGATGAAAACTGGCCTGATCGCTCAGGAGCAGACCACCCGCCCCACCGCTGCTGATGAACCGGGTATTGCCGCGCCGCTGCTCGGAAAACACTGGCAGGTTGGCGGCAAACACCGCATCGACGGGGTGTTCGGCGAACAGCCCCAGCAGCGCTTCACGGAACGCCGCAGGCTGCAGGTAATCCTGTTCGTCGGCAAGGCGGGCAGGCACTTCACCGTGCAGCAGCGGCTGGCCGGTAAAGACAAAGGTTTGCCGTACATCACTCTGACCCAGCAGATCCCGGAGCCAGAGAATCTGCCAGCGCCAAGGCGTTTTGCCGGTGCTGTCGAGAAAGATGAAGTGGCTGCTGCCGGCGCGGAAACTGAAAAAATGCGGGCCGAAGTGCTCGTAGAACCGATAGCTGCCGAACTCTTGGTATTCATGGGCGCCAAAGGTCAACACGTAGGGCATCTGCAGATGGCTCAGGGTGCCGTGCAACGCCCGGTACTTGTCCTCGCCGCCGCCGCTGACCGCATTGCCGGCGGAGATGATGAAATCGACACCGGATGCATTGAGCATGGGAATAATCCGCCGCTCGAAAATGCCGATGGAGTTATTGATATTGCCCACCACCGCGAAACTGAAGCTATCCCGGCCCTGCAGCCGCGCCTGAATGGCCTCTATCTGGCTGGTGTGTTCGGCCGCGAAGTCGGACAAGACAATGTTCAGGTAGGCCTTGTAGCCCAGCAGCAGGCAGACAATCAGCACGTTGCAATAGAAAAGGACCTTGAGCGGGCGGCGCACTGTCATTGAGGACTGATCCGGCTAAGGGCCTGGACGTACTGCTCCACCGCCAAGCTGAAGATTCTGCCACGAGCGAGAGCGGCAAAGTCCGGCTCCCCCATCACCTGCAAGCAGGCGATGGGGCATCAAGAGTCCCGCAAGCCTAATAAGCCGCCCTCGATGCGCTAAGCATAGACAGCCGCGGCGCAGTCAACGCCGAGGATTCACCCATGCGAGCAGACAGAGTCAATGCCCACGTCTCACTGCAGCGCCTGACGAATGTCAGAAAGCAGGGCCTGGTCCGCCGTGGGCTTGAGCAATGTGCTGCTGGCAATAACCTGACCGGATGCATTCAACAAGGTGACCCTGGTGTTGTGGCTTATTTCGCCATTGTCCAGCGCCCGATACTTGATCTTCAACACGGCCGCCATGGCGCGGGTCTGACCTTCATCGGCAGCCACCGCCAGACGGAAAAAGCGTTGATCGAGCTGGTGCATGTGGCTCAGATGGGCCAACGAAGCTGGGGTGTCGTGCTGTGGATTCAGGCTGACCATCAGCACCTGGAGCGTACCCGCCTCGGGCTGGAGTTCGGCGATGGTCCGCTGCAGGCTCTGCATAAGCACCGGGCAGGCCGATGCACAGTCGCCATAGAACATGGTGACCAGCAGCGGCCTGCCGGCCATTTCACGCCAATCAAAACGCTCGCCCTGTGCATCGGTAAGGGGCATCGCCAACCCATACAAGGAGTCGGCGGGCAAGCTGGCGAGCGTGGCATTGAAAGGCGCCTCCTGCGCCCACGGCAATACGCCGGGGGTCAGCAGCAAGACAGCGGACAACAAGGCGCCGTGCAGCGCCTGACTCAGACGTTTGACTCTAGTCATTGGGGGCTCCCGATAGTTGAGGGGCTGGCTCGCGCGCGCAGCGAAAGCCCAGATAGTTACCGCCCTGATCAGCCTCCATGGCCGCCAGCAGGGACAATCGGATCAAAACCGCGTAGTTGTTTTTGTCGCTCAGCGACAGGGCCGCGCCACCGCAGAACGCCAGCTGTTTCTGCTCGCCCTGAGTCCGGCTGTCGGCGCTGACGAACAGACCATTGAAATCCTCGACCCACTCCCACATCAGCTCATGCAGATCTTGGATCCCGTAGTAATTGGCCGGTTGCAGGCCTATGGCCTGGGGCGACTGGCTGGCCGGACGCGAATACCACGCGAGAATTCGCGCCAACCAAAGCGGGTCGCTCCGCGCATCGGCACGCAGTTCGTCGGCCGCGGCGGCAAACTCCCATTCGTACCAGGTTGGCAACCGCGCCTGTTCACTGGCGCAGAAGGCCTGGGCGGCATGCCAGCTGACCTGGGTTACCGGTGCGCTCGCCTGCAACGGCGCAAACGCCAGCGGCCCGGCCCACGACGCCAGATAGTCAGTGCCCGCCAGCACCGCAGGTACCCTGCCACGCCGCCATTGCGGATGTGCCTGGAGAAATCCCTGGTACTCGGCATTGCTCACCGGCTTGCTACGCAGCCAGAACGGCTGAATGCTGGCCGGCGAGCTTTCGCCATCCGCCGGCAGCACGCTGCGAAACTCGCCACCGCTCAACAACCGGTAATCGGCGGCCCAGCCACTGCCGGCGATGCCCGCGCAGCAGAACAGCAGCGCACGGGCCGCCCAGGCGCACTTCAGCGTCAGGTTCACAACTTCTTGATCTGACGCATATCGCTGACCATCTTCGGGGTCAGTACGGGCTTGCCTTGGTTCATTTCGACGTTGATGTAATTGATCACCGCCGCCACATCTTCGTCATTCAGGTCCTGCGCGGGCATTACACCGTTGTAGTGCTCGCCATTGACCACCAACTCGCCGCTGCGCCCGTACATGACAATGTGAGCCATTTCATACGGCCGCTCTTGGAAAAAATCGGAGTTGGCCAAGGGCGGAAACACCCCGGCAACGCCCGAACCATCCGGCAAGTGGCACGCCGCACAAACCCGCTCGAACACGCCTTTGCCGCGCGCCAGTGGCACTGCGCTCTCGGGCACGGCCGCGGCAACGGCTTTAACCGGCGCGCCGGCCATGACCGGCAATGGTGTTTTCAAACCCTGGCTATAGATCTCCGGTTGCGCTGCCCCGCTGACCGTCAGCAGACCGACAGCCCCCTTGTTGAAGGCGCGGGTCAGCGAGTGGTCGACGAGGGTCAGGTTGCCCGGCACCTTGGGTACGAATTCGACAATGGTTGAGCCGCCGGGCGGGACCAGGGTGGTTTGCACATTCTCCTGATAACGGACGCCGCCATCGCCATAGACCCGGTCGAAAATCGCCCCGATCACATGAAAACTGGAAACCAGATTGGGGCCGCCGACACCGAAGTACATGCGCACTTTTTCGCCGGTGTTGGCGGTCAGCGAGCTCTCGCCAGTGAGGGCGCCATCGGCACCGTTGAACAATACATAGGTGGGCTTTTCATCGACCGCTTTCTGCATGTCAAAGTTCTGCAGCCCCTCGGCGCGGTAGGCACCCGAGGTATAGAAGTCGCCCTGCATTACATAGTATTCACGGTCAACCTTGGCCATGCCCTCCTTGGGTTCGACCAGAATCATGCCGTACATGCCATTGGCCACATGCATGCCCACTGGCGCCGTGGCGCAGTGATAGACATACAATCCCGAGGCCAATGCCTTGAAGGTGAAGACCGCTTCGTTGCCCGGAGCGATCAGGGTTTGCCCGGCGCCGCCACCCGGGCCGGTCACCGCATGCAAATCGATATTGTGCGGCAGTTTGTTGCTGGCCAGATTCTGCAGATGCAGTTCGACGGTATCGCCTTCACGCACCCGGATCATTTTACCCGGCACGGTGCCGCCAAACGTCCAGAACATATAGCGCGTACCAGGCGCTATTTCTCGCTCGACCTCCTCCACGGTCAGATTGACCACCACCCGCGCCGGGCTCTTGCGGGTAATTGGCGCCGGCAGCGCCGGAGGTGCAACCAACTCCTGAACGATCACCGGCAGATCCGCTTCGGTCGCGGCGACTGCGGCTGTCGAGGCCAGCGCCACCATACAAGACAGCAGGGCGAATTCCGTTATTGCACGCTTGTAATTACGTTCTTTCATGTGCCTGTCCTCATCCTTACTGGCAGAAGTAGCGATAAATCCAGGCGAAATAGTTGCATGCCTAACGAATCATTGATTGACCATAATCAACGTCGTGAAAATTTGCAGAAATACTGATTGCGCAGGGAATAGGCATGAGCTGGATCGTTTTTTGACCAACGCATTGGTTCCGATATTCAGACGGGCAGTATTCCCCGCCCGCGATTTCCAGCCCCAAACGCGAGGCAGCCGGAATGGCCGCCCCGTCCTAGCCAAAATCCGGCTTTGCCGTGGGTTACAGAAGGCAAGAGCTATAGTTGCTGATGGCATCGTTCGAGCAGCCGACTGCCAGACCGGCCGCTGCTGGGCGGCCATTGGCTCAGTGCTTCACCGCGCCAGTTCCTGATGTGTGCGGACAGTTACCGTCCAGCGCGGCTTTCAGCCTAACGGAGGCTTACCATGACTGTTGTCAGCGAAATTGCGCCGGACTTGTATCGCCTATCAACCTACGTGCCGGAGGCAAACCTGCAGTTCAATCAGTTTCTGCTACGTGACGAGCAGCCCTTGTTGCTGCATACCGGCATGCGGGGCCTCTTTCCATCCGTCAAGGCAGCAGTGGCTCGCCTGATCGACCCGACGACGCTGCGCTGGATCGCCTTCAGTCACTTCGAGGCCGATGAGTGCGGCTCGCTACGCGAGTGGCAGACCCTGGCGCCAGAGGCCTGCGCCCTGTGCAGTGTGGTTGGCAAGCTGGTGAGTGTCGACGATGTGGTGGCCGCCAGGCCCGCTCAGGCGCTCGACGATGGGGAACTGCTCAGCACCGGCAAATATCGTTTGCGCTTCCTGCGTACACCGCACGTCCCCCACTGCTGGGATGCCGGATTGTTCTTCGAGGAAACCCAGGGCACCCTGCTCTGTTCCGACCTCTTCCACCAGAACGGCGATGTCGAGCCGATCACCTCCTCGGACGTGATCGGCAGGGCCAGGCAGACATTGCTGGACTATGAGAGCAGCCCGTTCGCCGCCTACATGCCTTACACCCCACAGACCGCGCCGACGCTCGAGCGCCTGGCGCAGCTCCAGCCCAAGACGCTCGCGACCATGCATGGCTCGACCTTTACCGGCAATGGTGAACAGGCTATCCGCGACCTCGCCGCGGTCATGAAGGAGATTCTCGGCGCCGATTGATCCAGCCGAATCGGTTCGGCGATCACCCTCTGCCCGGTATGCCCTGGCTGCAGGATGGTCGCCTGCGCTCAGCAAGGACCAGGCTCCCACGGTGAACCCTCAACCACTACGATCGAACGGATCAGCGTTTGCCCGCCTAGCGATCAAAAGGCATCGATCACACCCAGGATGGCTCGAAGCGAGTAGAATGCCCGCCCGTCGCGCTGGGAGCGCGTGATGGGCACACAAGGACGCTGTCATCGAGGAGTTTTATCATGCGCCTACTAATCACCCTGGCCACCTGCCTGCTGCTCGGCGCCTGCGCCGGGATCCCGCCGTCGACCGATGAACACGCCGCGCGCTCGGCGCAGGGACCGATCGCCAAAAGCAATCTCGAAGCCATCCACAATGTCCAGGCGATCCCCCTGCCATTGAATCCCGGACTGCAGCCGCCAACCTGGCAGATCGGCGCGGATCAGCCGCGCCTTGACTTCGGCAGCTCGATCTCCAATTACCGGGTGTTCTCCCTGGAACTGAAAAAGGGCGAACACTATGCGCTCAACGTCAATTCGCTGTGTCACAACGCCTGCCTGGGTTTCAACAAGTTCGCCCTCAAACCGCGGGCGCTGCTGCTCGACGCCTACGGCACGGTAATCGCCAGCCAACCAACCCGCGCCTCCGGCCTGGTCGGTCAGATCAGCCTGGGCTGGGATGGCGAGGCGCCGGAAGATGGGACTTACTACCTGCTGGTGGCGGCGGACAATGACGACATCGGCAAAACCATCGTGATCGACGACATCTGGATCAACAACTCGCCCTTGATGGCGGTAAATGTCGGCATGCACAGCGCACCTTTCGGTCAGATCAACGCCTTTTCCACGTCCAGGGACGAATAAAACCGCACCTGCCGGGTCAAACAGCCGGCCGCGGCGCAGCCCACGGACCTCATCAGGCCGCCGAACGCCTGCAACACAATGCTGACCCTGCGTGCCGCCCAAGGCTGCATTCGACGGCAGTGCTGGCCAGCCGAACCCAGCAAGCACCCCGCCAAGCCGAATTCGCGCCTAACGGTCGGCCTATTGATCAGAAGCAATGCACGTCGCGCGTAACGCCTTAGCCTGTAGCGACCAACCCCCCAAGGGTCTACACAGTCGACACGCGCGAGGTTCATATGAGTATCACGTCCGCCAGCATCTGCCAGGCCGCCGACCAACTGCAGGGTTTTGTCGGCTTCAATGCCAGGACCGGCCAACATATCGTGCGCTTCAGCGAAGATTCATTCGGCCTGGATGTACCGCAAGACAGCATCACCCCAAGTTGCGAGTTCGTCTGGTGCGCCGGACCGGATCAGCTGATGACCCTCAAGCGCGATCGCCTGCAATTGCTGCTCGACCTGCGCATCGACGAGCGCCTGAGTATCGGCGAACCACTGCGGCGCTATATGCAGCGCCAGGACCTACCAGAGATCACTGCCGAACGCCTGCTGCGCCACGCCTGAGACCATGACGCCCGCCCAATGCCGCTCCGGCGCCACAAGCGGACTGGAACCCCCAGGGTGCGCGGCCTTAACGCGCGACTGTCCGGCTATTCAGTCGTCGGCGTAGACTACAAGCCGTCCAGGCTCATGCCGTCGGGAGGTGGTATGACTGACCCCCTTAGGCTCCACCCAGCACAGGCCAATGGCCTGCTACCGGGCAGATAGACCGCGAACCCGCCGCTCTCGATAAACGACTGACCCGCATGCCCGATCTGCACTGCCACGCCCTTCCGGCCCCACTGCTACCGCTGGTGGATGAGTTCTATCGCGCCCATCGCTCCCCCATGCGCATTGACCGCCAGGCTCAGGTATGGGTCGCGCAGCACACAGCGATTGTCGCCGCCCTATGCCTGCGCCCGCTGGCACATGGGTATTGGCTTAGCGGCCTGTTTGTCGCGCCGAGTCAACGCGGCCAGGGGCTGGCGCGCCAATTGCTCGAACAGGCCCTGGTGCAGGCCAGGGAACCGGTCTGGTTGTTCTGCCATCCAGACCTGCACAGCTTCTATGCAAGCCTGGGCTTTATGCCCTGCACCAGCCTACCCACGGTACTCGCCGAGCGGTTATCACGCTATCAGCGCAAGAAAAACCTGATCGCCCTGTACCGTTAACAGGAACACCGGGAACGGTCTCGGCAGACCGATGCCGGACTGTTGGCCAACTTGGCGCATATGCTGGCACTTTGTTCAACTTTTGCTCTTGCCGGTTCCGGTAAAGCTCTGCATCCTGCACCCATAACAACGACAAGAGCCTTTCATGGCCAGACTGACCCAGCGACTGCTCAAGCGGCTGCGCAATGACTTCCAGCTGTCCATCATTACCCTGATGAGCCTGTTCGGCATCATGGGCATCTCGCCCTATGCCGTATATCGGCTGGCCGAAGGCAATTACCTGGTCAGCGCGGCCGATACCACCATCGTGTTTTCTACTGTCTGTGCCGTGCTCTACGCCTGGCGCACCGGCGACACAGTCAAACCCGGCGTCTATCTGGCGATCGTTTTCTCGCTGGGCGCGACGCTGATCGCCATCAACCTGGGGGTCAACGGACTGTTCTGGATCTACCCGCTGATCCTGTTCAACTTCTTCATGGTCTCCCCGGGGAAAGCCATGGTGGTCACCGTGCTGGTGCTGTCGAGCCTCGTTGGCTATGCACTGCTGGTACCGGGCACGGTATTCGAGAGCAGCTACCAGATGCTGTCATTCCTGGTCACCGGCATGCTGGCCAGCACCATGACCTTCATTTTCGCCTACCGTACCCGCAGCCAGCGCGACCAGTTGCAGATCCTGGCGATCCAGGACCCCTTGACCGGTGCGCGCAATCGCCGGGCGATGAATGAAGAACTGAAGATCGCCGTCTCCACCCATCGCCGGCACGGCATCGGCTATGGCGTACTGGTAATGGACCTCGATCACTTCAAGCAGGTCAACGACAGGTTTGGCCACCAGGCTGGCGATCAGGTGCTGGTGGCCTTCGTCGACCTGATCAAGTGTTGCTCACGCCAGGAAGATCGCCTGTTTCGCTTCGGCGGCGAAGAGTTCCTGTTGCTCTTGCCCAACACCGACGAGCGCGGCCTAAAAGCCGCATCGACTCATCTACAACAGCAGATCGCACAAAACCTGCCAGGCCCGGGCGGCCCCGTGACCGTCTCGATTGGCGGCGCCATCCTGCGCGACGACGAGCACTGGGAATCCTGGCTGGGACGCGCCGATCAATGCCTGTATCAAGCCAAAAGCGCCGGACGCAACCGCACCATCATCGATGGCGCACCGCACAACCCGAAGCCACTGCCCGCACATTAGCGCGCGGCACCAACTGGCCCTGCAGCGGACGCAGCCCCCTGGCGAAGCACTTGCTCTAGCGAGTAGGCTGGCGCTGAAGATAGGTCCCATCCCGGCCATGAAAATGACGCGCCCAATCGCGCGATAAATATCGCTCAGTGGCTGTAACAAACCGGGCATCCGCCAGTCTATTTTGCATATTCCCGTGCAGAGAATCGCCATGAAACGTCGCTCATTCCTTCAGGGCATAGCCTTGCTGCCCTCCCTACCCCTGCTTGCCAGCCACGCACCGCGCAGCCAGGCGGCGACTGTAGTGCCGCTGACCAAAGCGCACAGCGAGTGGCGCGAACTGTTGTCGCCAGAAGCCTATGCGGTTCTTTTCGAAGAGGACACCGAACGGGCAGGCAGCAGCCCGCTGAACCAGGAAAAACGCGCGGGCACCTATATCTGCGCCGCCTGCTATTTGCCGCTGTTCGACAGCCAGCACAAATACGAAAGCGGTACCGGCTGGCCCAGCTTTACCCAGGCGATTGCCGGCCACACTGAATTCAAGCGTGACTTCAAGCTGATCTTCCCGCGTACCGAATACCATTGCGCCCGTTGCGAAGGGCACCAGGGCCACCTGTTCAACGACGGCCCACCGCCTCGCGGCGAACGCTGGTGCAACAACGGCGTCGCGTTGCGTTTCATTCCCCAGGGTGAAGCCTTGCCCGCTCTCAGGAGTTGAACATGACCGCCAAAGCCCGATTCTGGCTCTCCCGCGGACCGCTGACAGCTGCCGCCCTGCTCCTGGCCGGGCTGCTCAGTGCCTGCGGACCGAGTTCGGCCGAAACAAGCCAGGCCCCGGCAATGATGCCGAGCGACTCCAGCTCACAGGATGCAAGTGTCGCGGTATTCGCCGGGGGCTGCTTCTGGTGCACCGAGTCGGATTTCGACAAGGTGCCCGGCGTACTGTCTACCACCTCCGGCTACATCGGCGGGCACGTGGAAAACCCCAGCTACCAACAGGTTTCGGCAGGCCGCAGCGGTCATATCGAAGCGGTGCAGGTGCGTTACGACCCGAGTCGAACCAGCTACGCCAAGCTGCTCGAAGCTTATTGGCCGACTATCGATCCATTGACCCCGAACGCCCAGTTCTGCGACCACGGCTCGCAATACCGCAGCGCCATCTTCTATAGCACTGCCGAGGAAAAAACCCTGGCCGAAGCCTCGAAAGCGGCCCTGCAAGCCTCGGGACGCTTCAGCCAGCCGATCGTCACGGAAATCCTGCCCGCCACCACCTTCTATCCCGCCGAGGACTATCACCAAGACTATTACCAGAAGAATCCGCTGCGCTACAGCTACTACCGGCACGGCTGTGGCCGCGATGCGCGGCTGGAACAACTCTGGGGCAAAAAACACTAGCGCATGCACCAGGCCACAGGCATGCCTGTGGCCTGCTCGCAGCAGTTCCCGCTCCCACGAACTTACTTCAGCTCACCCTCTACGCTCTGCAACGCGGCACTGGCGCATTGCTCATCGAGATGGCCGCCGGGCGCTCCACCGATGCCTACGGCACCGATGACCTGGTCGCCGAACTTGATCGGCAGGCCGCCGCCGAGCACCAGAAAATCATCGATCATTGGCAGGTACTGGGCACCGGGATTCTTCTGCACCATGGCCAGCACGGCCGAGGTCGGCGCCTTGGTTGATGCCGAGGTATAGGCCTTGCGCCGGCTGGCATCGACCGTATGCGGTCCGGCATTGTCGGCGCGCAGCACGGCTCGTACGTTACCGGCGCGGTCGACTACTGTGGCGGCGACGTTATAGCCCTGGGCTGCGCAGTTATGCACGGCGACAGTGACGATCTGCGCGGCGAGCGACTGGCTGATGTTGCGTTCGCTGACGACCTCGGCCTGTGCCTGCAGGCTCAGCGCGCCGAGGGTAGTGAGGGTGAGGCTGGCGAGTGATTTCATCGAGTTGCTCCAGTTGGGAATCGGTCAGTTCCGAGGCCACAATTCTGCGGCTCGGCGTACTGCCACCACCATCGGCTCGACTGCCCAGCAGACTCGGTAAAACTACCCAGCCCGCCCCTCAGGGATTCTCGATGGCCTTGAGGTAGAGCCTGACCAATTGCGCCAGCGAATCCACCTGCAGCTTCTCGAACAGATTGGCCCGATGGGTCTCCACCGTCCGTGGTGAAAGCCCCAGCATCCGGGCGATCTGCTTGTTGGAAAGGCCCTCGGCGATCTGCCCGAGTACCTCTCGCTCACGTTCGGTCAGGCGCGCCAGGCGCTCCTGTGCCGCACGTGAGACGCTGGTTTTTTGCCGACGGCCGATATGGCTGCGAATGGCCGACTGTACCGCTTCGATCAGCTCGCCTTCGTCCACCGGTTTACTGAGAAACTCCAACGCGCCGCTGCGAAACGCCCGCCGGCAGGCCGCCAGATCGCCATGTCCGGTGAGCATGATCACCGGCAGATCGATCTGCTCGCCGGCCAGACGTTCAAGCAATTGCAGGCCGGACTCGCCCGGCATGCGGATATCCAGGATCAGGCAGCCGATGGCATCGGCATCCCAGCCGGCGATGAAGGCCGTGCCGCTGGCATAGGCGTCACTGCGCAGGCCGATGGAGCGCAGCAGCAAGGTCAGCGCCTCGCGCACATCCGCATCGTCATCCACCAGGTAGACCACAGGAGAGGATTCATTCATTGGCGCTGTACCTGCGTGGCGACGGGCAGAATCACGCTGAACCGGCAGCCGCCTGCCGGACTGGGCTCGACAGTGAGCCTGCCGCCGGCCTGCTCGATGATACTGGCGCAGAGAGTCAGGCCAAGCCCGAGGCCGCCCGGCTTGGTGGTGTAGAAAGGCTCAAACAGACGAGCGGCCGCTTCGGTGCTGAGACCCGGCCCGGAATCGGCGATCTCCAGACGCAGCACTTGCCCCTCCTGGGTCAAGTGGATGTCGAGTCGGCGCTCGGCGCACTCGCTCATGGCCTCGGCAGCATTCAGCAGCAGGTTGACCAGCACCTGCTCGAAAGCAACGGCGTCGCCCAGCACTGTCGGCAGTCCGCTGGATAATGCGGTTTTGACCTTGATCTGCTGGCGGCGCAGGGTCGCCTGAGTCAGCGCCAGTGCGTCCTCCACCACGCCGCGCAAGTCCACCGGCTCAACCCGATCGGCCTTTGGCGAGAGGAACTGCCGCAGCCTGTGCACGATTGCGCCGGCACGCTTGGCCTGCCGCGCCAGGTTACCGGCGGCCTGCTGGGCACCCGACAGATCCACCGGGTCATCAGCCATGAAATGTGCCAGTGCCTGGCTATTGGCCAGAATGGCCGCCAGCGGCTGGTTCAGCTCGTGGGCGATACCGGCAGCCAACTCGCCCATGCTGTTGATCCGCGATGCCTGGGCCAAGGCCAGTTGACGCCGGGCAATGCTGCTGTGCCGGTATTGCGCGAAGGCCCAGCAGCACAGCAGGCTGATCGACAACAGCGTGACGATACCGATCGCCAGCCGCAGCCAGGGCAGTCGCTCGGGCATGGGCGACTGCTCGGTCGCCAGCTGGAAAGGCTGAGAATGACTGCCCAAGGTCTTGCGGAACAGCAACGGGGTCAAGTCCGACCAGCGGCTCGCTTGCGCGACAACCTGCCAGAGCAGCAAACCATCATCAGAGGTCAGTTGTGCAGTCATCCGCTCGGCCGGCAACTCCTCCGGTTGCAGCAGGCGAGCGCGGGCGATACGGATGGCGTATAGCGTTCCAGTCGGGCTGGAGCGCAGCAGGCGATAGTGCTCGGGGTCATCGGCCAGCACCCACAGTCGGGCTTGCCCCGACAGCGCCGGCAAGGATTCAAGCGTAACCGCGGCCAGAGCGGGCGAAGCCTGGCTGGCATTGCGCGTCCAGCGCCCAGTGGGTTCCCTGCGGTAGCGTTCGATGCCGACAATCTGCGGATAGCTGCGCTGCAACGAGCCGGCGAAACTCTCGAACAATGCCGTCGAAGTACCCAGCGACCGCTCGGCAGCCACCAAGGCGGCCAGAATCGCTTCATGCTGCTCGGCACGCTGGGTCAGCAGGCGATGGAGAATCCGCGATTGAGTCTCGAACGCCTCAAACGTGCGCACCCGCTCCTCTCCTAGCAACCAGTAGGCATAACCCAGGGACAGTCCCAACCAGACCAGCAAAGCAGCGAGCCAGGGCGATAGTGGTTTGCGGCTCATGGTGCGACGTCGCGGGTGCGCAACCTGAGTATCTGCATCGAAGTGCTCTCGGAAAGATGGTCGGACCATTGCGCCAAGCAACTGGCCAATCAGCAACAGAGTGTGCCATTGCGGCACGGCCTTTGTCGTTTCCGTAGGACTACGCAGAGCGACAGCGACGAGGATGCCTCGCACTACAGGGAGAGAGTTGGTGCCGTTGAGAGGAATCGAACCCCCGACCCCATCATTACGAATGACGTGCTCTACCAACTGAGCTACAACGGCAAAGGTTCGGGCATTATTCAACGGAGTCTGTGGCCGCTCAAGCAGGTTTTTTGAAAAGCAGCGCTCGCATCGCCCCAACAGGCAGAACACTACCCAGCAGCACATTGCTGCCGGGTAGGTGCTGTTACTTGGCGGACAACTCGATGCGGTCCTCGTGAATCACGATGCGACCCTGCTTGTACAAGCCGCCGATGGCCTTCTTGAAGTTGCCTTTGCTGACGCGAAACAGGGCGCTGATGGCCTCTGGCGAACTCTTGTCATTGAGGGGCAGCACGCCATCGTGATCGCGCAGCTTGGCCAGGATCTGCTCACCCAGGCTGCTCGCCGCTTCCTGTCCGACCGCCTGCAGGCTGAGGCTGATCTTGCCGTCGGCGCGTACTTCCTTGATAAAGCCTTTTTCCTGCATGCCGCTGCGCACGAACTTGAACAGTTCGTTCTTGTGGATCAGACCCCAATGCTTGCCATTGATGATCGCCTTGAAGCCCATGTCGGTGGACTCGGCCACCAGCAGGTCGACCTCCTGACCAGCCACGTAGGTGGCCGGCACGGTGTCCAGGTAGCGATCCAGGCGAGCAGTGGCGGTGATGCGCTTGCTGCGCTTGTCGAGAAACACGTAGACCACGCAGTAGTCGCCGACTTGCAGCGGCCGCTTTTCTTCCGAGTGAGGCAATAACAGATCTTTCGGCAAACCCCAGTCAAGAAATAAACCGACGCGGTTGATATCGACCACTTTCAGGCTGGCAAATTGGCCCACCTGGACTTTCGGTGTTTCCGTGGTTGCGATTAACTTGTCATCGCTGTCCAGGTAAATAAATACATTCAGCCAGTCTTCCACCTCACTTGGCGTGTCCTTGGGGATATAGCGCTTGGGCAGCAATATTTCGCCATCCGCGCCGCCATCCAGATACAGGCCAAAGTCGGTGTGTTTCACGACCTGCAAACTATTCATTCGTCCAATTACAGCCATGGTGCCCTACCCTCGTTGCGAGCCGGACATTCTACCTGAGTTGTGGCCCGGATTCTCGGCGCCGACACGCCAACGCGCAGGACCTCGACAGGGCCGCCCAGACCAACCCGACCAGTGGAAAGCCCCCATTAATCAAAACCACCGGACGGCTCATTCGCCTGATAGACACTCGATAAAACAATGACTTACTCAATGCCATCGGCACCACGCACACTCGCTGCCACTCACGGCCCTAGGCGCATCTTGAGATGCCAGCGTTATTTACCAAGCATTTGTCAAGCCGTTCAGGTACAATCGGCGGCCAAATTAATTTTTAAATAGGTTAATGGTCGCCATGCGTGTTAAAGCATCAAACAGCAAGCCCAAACCAGCTCCAGCCGTTGAAACCAGCGCTTCGATTGATGCGCAGATCGCCGCTTTCTTGAACTCCGGCGGTGAAATCCAGCAGATCGCCAAAGGCGTCAGTGGCCAGATCTACGGCGCATCCAAGCAGATCACCATTGGCAAAAAATAGCCAATAGCGACCTTAGCCCGCAGCGCTTTGCTTACCCGACAAGGCGCTGGGCTACCGTTTCACCCTCCCCCCGCAATCAAGTCCCAGCCCTCCCTGCAGCCTGACCGACAAGTCCAAGGCCAGTTCCTGCCTGCGTAACCCAGACTCATTTCGGCCGCAATTCAAGCCGCAACAATTGGCCGTTGGCCGCGTCAGTCAGCACATAAAGATAGCCATCCGGCCCCTGGCGCACATCGCGAATGCGCGCATCGAGCGGCTCCAGCAGACGCTCCTCGTGTACCACCTGATCGCCGCGCAACTCCAGGCGAATCAGCGCCCGTCCGGCCAACGCGCCGATGAACAGGTTGCCCCGCCAGGCAGGGAAACGCTCGCCGTCATAGAACGCCATGCCGCTGATTGCCGGCGATTTTTTCCAGACATAGTGCGGCGGTTCCGTTCCGGCGACCGTCTTGCCCCGGGCTTCCGGGATCGGCAAGAACGAATAGTTGACCCCATGGGTGGCGAGCGGCCAGCCGTAGTTCTTGCCGGCTTGCGGGATGTTGATCTCATCGCCGCCACGCGGCCCATGCTCGTGGGTCCACAGCTGCCCGGTCCAGGGATTGAGTGCGGCCCCTTGCTGGTTGCGATGGCCATAAGACCAGATTTCCGCGCGAGCGCCTGGCTGACCGACGAAGGGGTTGTCGCGCGGTACTTGGCCATCCGGGTGCAGGCGCACCACCTTGCCTTGCAGCTTGTCGAGGTCCTGCGCGGTCGAGCGCTGGTTGTTTTCGCCCAGGGCGACAAACAGGTAGCCGTCGCGGTCGAACACCAACCGCGAGCCGAAATGTGCGCCGCTGGACAGTTTCGGCAGCTGCCGGAAGATCACCTGGAAACCTTCCAGCTTGCGCTTATCCAGCGACAACCTGGCGCGCCCGACCGCAGTACCGGCACGCCCACCGTCGCCGGCCTCGGCATAGGACAGATAGACCAGGCGATCCTGGGCAAACTCGGGCGACAAGGCCACATCGAGCAGCCCACCCTGGCCTCTGGCATAGACCGCCGGGACTCCGCCGATCGGCTCGGACAGCCCGCCCTGCGGATCAACCAGGCGCAAACGCCCAGGCCGCTCGGTAACCAGCAGGCCTTGTCGGTCAGGCAGGAAGGCCATGCTCCAGGGGTGCTCCAACCCCGTGACCAGCGGGCGGAGCTGCAGAACGCCCTGCTCGCTGGGGTATCCACCGGCCTGCACGGCAGTCGGCGGCATCAGCAGCACGCCGACCAAGCCCAGTATCGCCAGTATGCGTGTGCGCAACATGCTTCGCTCCTCCGCTTTGGATTTTGGAAGCGCCGGATGGTCAAATCATGCAGCAGCACCGCCCGGCTTTCAGCCCAGAGAGCATTACCTTAGCTGTCGAACTCAATACATCGCGTAACGACGCTCGATCGCGCGGTACTCACCACTCGCGCGAATGGCCGCGAGGCCGCGATTGAAGCGGTCGCGCTGAGCCTCACGGCGGAAGCCGACCTGATAGGGGGTGGCTGCGAATATCCGATATTCGCTCAGTGGCTGGCTGACATCGACCTGATCGAGCACTTCACGATTGAGGTAGCGCAGGATCCGCATATCCGCCACCACCACCTCGATCCGCCCGCTGTAGAGCAGGCGGTTACGCGCGATCTGCTGCGCCTCTTCGCGATAACGCGGGTTGTTCTGCGCCATCCGCTGAAATTCGCTACCGAGCAAAAAACGTGCACGTTGAAAGGCGCTGACCGAGTAATTTTCCAGATCGGCAATCCGCTCGATCTTGTAGTTGCGCGCACGCAATGCCAGGGCAACATTCTGGTAGTAGATATGCGGCTCGGAATAGAAGGCATCAATGCCGCTCCGCTCGTTAGTGGTGGCAATGGCGTCGATTTCGCCACGACGCAGGCGCAGATGCAGGCGCTCCATGGGCGCATAGGTGACTTGGACCGTGAAGCCTGCATGTTTTGCCGCAGCCACAACTATCTCGTATTCCAGCCCACGTGCTTCGCCTTGAAACACATAAGGCGGCTTGTGCGTTCCAATACCCAGGCGCAGCGGTTCGGCCGCGATTGCGAAACTGAACCAGAGCAGCACCATTCCCCACATCCACTGCATGCCAATCTCCCTCGTTCCGCAGGCGTACAGCATAACCGGGCAAAATTGTGAACGGGTAGCCAGGTTGCGGCTCTCAGGTGGCCGCAGCCCATGCAGCGGCCAAGGTAATGGATTGCATGAGGCTGGCCGGTTCGTCGAGGTTGTCTGCCTGCTCGCCCGCTACAGCTCTTCTGCGGCGGCGAAAGGTCTGTCCGCACTGTCATGGACTTCATGCGGCAAGCGCTCGATCAGATCCCCGTTGCCAGTAATCTCATCCTCTCCAGTCAGCGTATTGCTCGATCAATGCCGGGCACACGACGCCCTGTAGATCCGACCCGCAAGAGCAAGCCAAGGTTCACGGACGTGGGTGCAGAAGCCGAGGGCAATCACCACCATCGATTTAACGGCATTCGTGCCGCCCTACCCACTCGGGTCTAGACTCTGTCCTCTTGATGCGCCGCGACCAACCGGAGAACCTTCATGCTCAAAGCCGAATACCAAAGCCGTGGCCCCGTGCCGCAAGACGTGATCGAGGCCGTCGATCTGCAACTACCAGCACCTGCCGTGGGCCAGGTACGGATCAAGGTGGAGGCCGCACCGATCAATCCTTCCGACGTGCTCACCCTGACTGGCGAATACGGCATGCTGCCGCCGCTGCCGGCGATTGGCGGTAACGAAGGGGTCGGCCGCATCGAGGAGCTGGGGCCCGAGGTGAGCAACCTGAAGGTCGGCCAACTGGTGCTGCTGCCGGTCGGCTGCGGCACCTGGGTCAGCCACCTCAATGCGCCAGCGAACAAACTGATCCCGTTGCCGGAAGCCGACCCGTTGCAACTGGCGATGCTGACCGTCAATCCGCCGACCGCCTCGCTGATGCTCAGCGAGTTTGTCGACCTCAAGCCGGGCGACTGGGTGATCCAGAACGCCGCCAACTCGGGCGTCGGCAGCTACCTGATACAACTGGCCAAACTGCGTGGTTTCAGGACCATCAACGTGGTGCGCCGCGAGTCGGCAGTGGCGGGTGTGCAAGCCGACGGCGGCGACGTGGTGCTGGTGGACGGACCTGACCTGGCCAAGCGCGTGCGCACGGCCACCGGCGGCGAAGCCGTGCGTCTGGGCATCGATGCGGTGGGCGGCGAGTCCACCGACCACCTGGCCGCCAGCCTCAGCGAAGACGGCGTGCTGGTCAACTACGGCATGATGAGCCGCCAGCCTTGCCAGGTCTCACCGGCGTCCTTCGTGTTCCGCGGCGTGAGCCTGCGTGGCTTCTGGCTGGCCAAATGGTTTCGCAATGCCACCCCGGCCGAGCAGATGAAGGTGTTCGCCGAGCTGACCCAATTGATTGCCAGCGGCAAGTTGCACACCCGCGTGGCAGCCACCTATGACGTCAGTCAGATCAAGCAAGCGGTGGCCGCTGCGGCCAGCGGCGAACGCGACGGCAAGATATTGATCGTGCCGAAGTAAGCCTCAGCAAAACGGCGGCGGATATGCCTTGCGCCTGTCCGCCGCAGGTTCAACCTGCTGCCGGCGCATACCCCAGCCACAGTGCCAGGCCAGCCAGCGACAGATGCAGCAGCACGATCAGCCAGAACGTCAGCTGATAGCCCAGCTTGCGATTCTTGTGGCGAATCAGGCGTTGCGCCAAGAATCCACCCGGCCAGCCACCCAACAGCTCATAAAGGTGCAGGCGCGCCTCGGGTGTGCGCTGCAGGCCTTTGATGGCGAACTGCTTATCGCGGTAGTAGGCGACAAAGCAGATCAGGCTCATCAACCCATAGATCAGTGCCAGCAACAGCGGCATATCGACTCCAACGAGCACTGGCTGAGCCTGTTCGTGCCAAAGACGCGCAACGCCCTGCAGCATTGGCGGGTAGCTGGCGTAGTCAGTGACACTCAAGGTCAGATTGCTATGTGCCAAGGCACAGGGTAGGTCGCTGTAGAGCGCCACGCCATCGGGCTGCACACATTTGTGGATACTGCCCTGCGCCTGGGCCACGCCAACGCACATCGTCAAGCCCAGCCCATACAGACGCGCAACGACCATGGCCTTACTCGGCGGCAGGAGTGCGCCGCTTGAGCGGTGCCAAACCATCCTGGCTGACCAGTTCGGGCGCTGCGACCTTGGGCTTGTTGATGGTATTGCGCTTGCTTGGCGCCTTGCTGGCCGGCTTCTTCGCGGCGAGCTTCTTGCCGGTCTTGGGATCGATCTTTTTCTTCTTCGGCCCAACCGCCTTGCCAGACGCCTTGAGGTTCTTCGGGCCTTGGTAGATGCCTTTCATATCCTTGATATTGCGCCGCTCGAAACGCTGCTTGAGGTAGCGCTCGATGCTCGACATCAGCGACCAGTCGTTGTGGCAGATCAGCGAAATCGCCAGACCTTCGGCACCCGCTCGGCCGGTACGGCCAATGCGGTGGACGTATTCGTCACCCGAACGCGGCATGTCGAAGTTGATCACCAGATCCAGACCGTCGACATCCAGGCCACGAGCGGCCACATCGGTGGCTACCAGAATTTTCACTGCGCCTTGCTTGAGGCGGTCGATGGCCAGCTTGCGGTCTTTCTGATCCTTCTCGCCGTGCAATACGAAGGTCTTGAAGTCGTGGGCGACCAACTTGCCATATAGGCGGTCAGCCTGGACCCGGGTATTGGTGAAGATGATTGCCTTGTCGTAGGTCTCGTTTTTCAGCAACCACTCGACCAGACGCTCCTTATGGTGGTTGTGGTCGGCGGTGATGATCTGCTGGCGCGTGCCTTCATTGAGCTGGCTGACGCGGTTGAGCTGCAGGTGCTCGGGCTCTTTGAGCACCTTGGCGACGATCTCACGCAGGCTTGCACCGCCGCTGGTCGCGGAGAACAGCAGGGTCTGGCGCGCGCTATTGCACAGCTCGCTCAGACGCTGCACGTCTTCGGCAAAGCCCATATCGAGCATGCGGTCGGCTTCGTCGAGGACCAGCACCTCCACTTCATCGAGCAGCAGGTTGCCGGCGTTGGCGTGTTCGATCAGACGACCCGGCGTGCCGATCAGGATGTCGACCCGGCGCAGCATCGCGGCCTGCATCTTGAAATCCTCGCCACCGGTAATCAAACCGGCCTTGAGGAAGGTGAACTGGGCGAAGCGCTCGACTTCCTTGAGCGTTTGCTGGGCCAGTTCACGGGTGGGCAACATAATCAGCGCGCGCACACTCATGCGCGGCGAGGAAGCACCATCGCCTAACAGGCGATTGAGCATCGGCAGGACGAAGGCCGCCGTCTTGCCGCTGCCGGTCTGCGCCGTCACCCGCAAATCGCGCCCCTGCAGTGCCAGCGGGATAGCCGCGAGCTGCACTGGAGTGGGCTCGGTAAAGTTCAGCGCAGCCACGGCTTTCAGCAGACGTTCATGCAGGGCGAATTGGGAAAACACGGAGGTAACCTCGACGAAAAACGGAAATCAGCTGTATAGCGTAACGGTTTCCCACGCTGCGGCCGAATTTCTTTGTGCCAGAGCGCACAAAGCATGCTACCCGGCACTTGAACAAACCGCCATGTACGCACTCCAATCAAGCAGCATAACCGCCCCAAAGCCCCGGAGAATTGCATGCCCACCCCCTCTCGCATCCTGCTGATCTGTAGCGGCCTGGCCATCGCCCTGGCCACGCAGAGCGCCTTCGCCACGTCGAATAACGATAACCATGGCAAACAGCGCGCTGGTTATGACGGCGACGTCAGTGTCCACGTCAGTGGCCCCACCATCGATATCGGTCGCGTGCGCATCGTGCTGGGCGAAAACCGTCAACTGATCGGCCCAACCAGCTCACTGCCGCCGGGCATCGCCAAGAACCTGGCCCGTGGCAAACCACTGCCACCCGGCATCGCCAAGAACTTCGACGGCCGCGTAGCCAGCCAACTGCCGCGCTATGACGGCTACCAATGGAAGCAGGTCGGCACCGATGTGGTATTGGTGGCGATTGCCACCGGGATCGTCTACGAAGTACTGAGAAACGTACTAGACTGATCCGCTACACCTGTTTCGAGCAGATGGCCAACTTTCACATAAATCAGGCAACCTTCACGGGAAAACGGCGTGTGTGTTGAGCCATGCGGGTTGCGCAGCCAGGTGCCGGCGGGATAATCGCCGAACTCATCCTGGAATACCCCCTCCAGCACCAGAATTTCTTCCCCGCCAAGATGCCGATGGGCATGGAACTCGGTGCCTGGCGCCCAGCGCACCAAGGCCGTGTGCACCGTGGCGAAGCTGGCCAGTGGCAAGACGCTCAACCCCGGCACCAGGCCTGGCTGCCATTGCGCCCGGTGCGTATCGATACGCAGCGCTTGCTGATCCTGCGGCGGCTGGTAGCACAGCTTGACGAACAACAGGCAGCCAGCGGGACTGGACGGCGCATGGCTGCTGCCGGGCGGATTCTTCAGCCAGTAGCCGGCAGGGTAGGAGCCATGTTCATCGACGAAGACCCCTTCGAGTACCAGGATTTCCTCGCCTCCCGGATGCTCATGGCTGCGGAACTGCGAACCCGGGGCATAACGCACGATCGAGGTGGCGCGCCCGCTTTCCGCGGCGAAACGTTCCAGCGGACGTCGCTCGACGCCCGGCAACGGTGAGGCCTGCCAGTCGATAGTCCGGGTATCGAGCACCACGCGCTCGGCCAGGTCCGCATTAATCTGCATATTGCCTCCTCTCATCTACGCCGCTGCTTGATCAGCAGCCGCGCACTGTCCCAGCCAACCAGCAGCACCGCCAGCCAGATCGGCAGATACGTCAGCCACTGCTGGGCATTGAAGCTTTCGCCGAGAAACAGCAGCGCCACTAGAAACAGCAGCACCGGCTCGACATAACTGAGGATGCCAAACAGCCCCAGCGGCAACAACCGGCTGGACGCCATCATCGCGGCAAACGCCAGGGCGCCGAGCAGGCCCAGCCCTGGCAGCAGCCACCACAACTGCGGCGCCTGGGTAAACACCGCCACCGGGCCCCAGGCCACGATCAGCCACACTGCCAAGGGCGCCAGCACCAGCATTTCCAGGATAAACCCGGACAGGGCATCCAGGCGCATCCAGCGGCGCAACATGAAATACGGCGGATAACCCAGCGCGGTGACCAGGGTGACCCAGGAAAACGCCTGCAGGCGCCACAGCTCATGCAACACACCGAGCAAGGCACAGCACACCGCCAACTGCTGCAACGGGCGCAAGCGCTCGCCATAGAACACCCGCCCGGCCAGCACCATCGCCAGGGGCAGCAAAAAGTAACCCAGCGACACATCCAGCATGCGCCCGGCCAGCGGTGCCCAGACAAACAGGGCCCACTGCACGCCAATCAACGCCGCCGCCAGCGGCAAGGCCGCCAGCAATAATGGCTCACGGCGCAAACGGCCGATGGCCACAGCCAGCACCGTCCATTGCCGGGCCACGGCGACCAGCAGCAGCACGGCCGGAATCGACCAGAGCACCCGCTGGGCGAACACCTGCAGGCCGTCCAGCGGCGCCAGTTGCTGCACATAGCCGGGAATCAAGGCAAACAGCATCGACGCGCCAATCGATAGCGACACGCCACGGCCGGACAGCCTCATCACACGCCCTTCGCCACGAGTGCCTGACGGCTGCCGAAGCGCGTCAGCAGCAGGGAGCTCGCAATCACCGCCCCCCCCAGACTCAAGCGCCCCAGATCGGCATCACGGTTCCACAGCAACAGATTGACCAACAGTCCTGCCGGCACCAGCGCGTTATTCATCACCGCCAGGGTGCCGCCATCGACCAGGCTCGCCCCCTTGTTCCACCAGTAAAGTCCAAGCCCGGATGCCAGCAGACCGAGCCAGACCAAGACCCCCCACTGGATCGCGCTGGAGGGTAAGCGGGCGGCATTGCCGAACAGCAAAAAGGCCGGCAAGGCGACGGCCAGCGCGCCCAGATAGAAGTAACCGAAACGCCGGTACTGCGGCATGTCCGAAGGATGTCGGGCCAGCAGATGCTTGTAGAACACCTGCCCGGCGGCAAAGGTGGCGTTGGCGATTTGCAGCAGGAAGAAGCCGGCATAGAAGTCCGTGCCGAGCTGGTCATAACGAATGATCGCCGCACCCGCCACCGCGACCAGGGCGGCGAGCAAGGCCCAGGGATTGAAACGCCGATTGAACGCATCCTCGATCAGGGTCACGTGCAAGGGCGTGAGAATGGTGAACAGCAGCACTTCCGGGACCGTCAGCAGGCTGAAACTCAGGTACAGGCAGACATAGGTGACACCGAACTGCAGCGCGCCGATCAGCAGCATGCCGCGCATGAACGCTGGCGCCACGCCGTGCCAGCGGGTCAGGGGCAGAAACACCAGGCCGGCGATCAGCACCCGTGTCAGCACGGCAAAATAACTGTCCACCTGGCCGGCCAGGTACTCGCCGATCAGGCTGAAAGAAAAGGCCCATAACAGGGTCACGAACACTAGATAACGCATGGCCACCTCGCAGCTGGCCGGCGACCTTAGCCTGTCGTGCGGTTTCGAACAATCGCCGCGCCACCGGCACAAAAAAAAACCGGCCGACCGTCAAAGCGATCGACCGGGCACATGCGCCCCAGGAGCAAAGGGACGCCAAGGGAGCTGCCTGTTACTTGAACACTAGCAGGCCGTTGAAAACCTGGCGAACGACGCCGGGACCACGGCGTGGATTCGAGTCTGATTGACTCGCCTGGCTCGCCCTGCGGGCCAGCCTTGAACTGTTACTGCACTTCGCCAGGCGGCATCGCCGCATGGCCGAGCACGGTCTATCAGGCCACTTGCGCCACTTGCGCCTTGGCCTCGGCCAGACCTTTTTCCATGAACTCACCGCCCAGATTGAGGCCTTCGGCGTGGATGAAGCTCACCTCGTGGATGCCGATAAAGGCCAATGCCTGACGCAGGTAGGGTTCCTGATGATCCATGCTGCCGCCGGCGTAGATACCGCCACGGGCGGTCAGGACGAAAGCACGCTTGCCAGTGAGCAGGCCCTGCGGGCCGGTTTCGGTGTACTTGAAGGTGACGCCAGCACGCAGCACATGATCCAGCCAGGCTTTCAGGGTGCTGGGGATGGCGAAGTTGTACATGGGTGCGGCCAGCACCAGCACATCGGCAGCCAGCACTTCATCGGTGAGGGTGTTGGACAGGGCCAATGCACGTTGCTCGGCGACACTCTGCTGGTCGGCCGGGGTCATCCAGCCCCCCAGCAGATTGGCGTCCAGGTGCGGCACTTGCTCGACTGCCAGGTCGCGCACCTGGATTTGATCGGCTGGGTGAGTGGCTTGCCATTGGGCAATGAATTGCTCGGTGAGCTGACGGGAAACCGAACCTTGCTGGCGGGCGCTGCTTTCGATTACCAGAATATTGGACATATTTTTTGCTCCATCGAGGGGATTGGTTAACGTCGATGGAGCAAAGAGTAGAGACACACCTATCGATTAAAAAGCGCAAATAACCGCCTTTACCTATCGGTAAAATTGATTTATCAAACACCACGCACTAGGATCGCTAATGTCCCTGTCATCGGCAGTCATTGCAGGCTACAGGTCAACTGCACGCGCAGCTTGATGATGCTGCGGGCGAACTTTATCGTCAGGTTGCTGCTCTGCCCCGGCGCCAAGACTACTTTGCGCGAGCGCGGCGCCTCGGGGCCGTTGCGGAACACCCCGGTGCACTTGGCCTGCGTCTGACCGTAGTTGTAGAGCAGCACGGTGCCCATGTTGTGATCGATTTCCTGGGTCGTGACCGACACTTCGGCACCGTTGAGCTGTTTTTCCACCTCGATCGGATAAGCGAAAGCAACCAGCGGCATCAGGGCGATCAGGGCACAGCAAAAAATTTTCATGCGGCAGTCTCCAACAAGGGGCTGCCAGTTTAGGGCGAGTTCGTCCCACTGTGCACCCAACGACTCGCGTGAATAGGAGAGGATAATGAAAGCGCCCCGCGTGACCCTCGATCAATGGCGTACTTTGCAGGCCGTAGTCGATCAGGGTGGCTTTGCCCAGGCCGCCGAGGTGCTGCATCGCTCGCAATCCTCGGTCAGTTACACCATTGCGCGGATGCAGGAACAACTCGGCGTGCCATTGCTGCGCATCGACGGGCGCAAGGCCGTGCTAACCGAGGCCGGCGACGTGCTGCTGCGCCGTTCGCGGCAACTGGTCAAGCAGGCCAGCCAGCTGGAAGACCTGGCCTACAACATGGATCAGGGCTGGGAGGCCGAGGTACGCCTGGTGGTTGACGCCGCCTACCCGACCGCGCGGCTGATCAGGGCACTGGCCGCCTTCATCCCGCAGAGTCGCGGTTGCCGCGTGCGCCTGCGTGAGGAAGTGCTCTCGGGCGTAGAAGAAGTACTGTTGGAAGGCACCGCAGACCTGGCCATCAGCAGCCTGGCCATGGTCGGCTACCTGGGCCATGAACTCAGCGAAGTGGAGTTCGTGGCGGTCGCCCACCCCGACCATCAACTGCACAAGCTGCAACGCAAGCTGACCTTCGAGGATCTGCAGAACCAGTTGCAGGTGGTCATACGCGACTCCGGGCGCAGCAAGCCGCGCGACGTCGGCTGGCTGGGTGCCGAGCAACGCTGGACGGTCAGCAGCCTGTCGACCGCCGCCCACTTTGTCAGCAGCGGCCTCGGCTTCGCCTGGCTACCGCGCCACCTGATCGACCGCGAGTTGAGTAGTGGCATACTCAAACCCCTGGCCCTGGTACAGGGCGGCAGCAACCACCCACGCTTCACCCTCTATTGCCACAAGGACAAGCCCCTGGGTCCAGCCAGCCAGATTCTCGTTGACCTGATCAGGAACTTCGACGCTGCCCCCCTCAATGCACCCTTCGCCGCCCCCCAATCAACCAGCTGACAGGAACCCCCCATGTCCTACTACGATAATGATGGCTGTCAGTTGCACTACGAAGTGTACGGCCAGGGCGCGCCGGTGCTGCTGGTACACGGCTTGGGCTCAAGCACCCGCGACTGGGAATACCAGATCCCCGAACTGGCTGCGCACTACCGGGTGATCGCCATCGACATCCGTGGTCACGGTCGCTCGGACAAGCCGCGCGAAAGCTACAGCATCGCCGCTTTTGCCCAGGATGTGCGTGCACTGATCGAGCACCTGGGGCTCGACAGGGTGCACCTGGTGGGCATCTCCATGGGCGGCATGATCGGTTTTCAGTTGGGCGTCGACCACCCCGAACTGCTAAAGAGCCTGTGCATCGTCAACAGCGGCCCTGAAGTGAAGGCGAAAAACCCGTTCGAGTACCTGGAAATCGCCAAACGCTGGGGCCTGTCGCGCCTGTTCAGCTTGGAGACCATCGCCAAGGCACTGGGCAACCTGTTGTTCCCCAAGCCCGAGCAAGCCGAACTGCGGCGCAAGATCGAAGAGCGCTGGCCAGAGAACGACAAGCGCGCCTACCTCGCCAGCCTCGACGCGATCATCGGTTGGGGTGTACGCGAACGCCTGGCGCGCATCACCTGTCCTACACTGGTGATCGCCGCCGATCACGACTACACCCCAGTCGCGCAGAAAGAGGCCTACGTCAAGGAAATGTCCAACGCGCGCCTGCTGGTGATCGAAGATTCGCGTCACGCCACACCACTGGATCAACCGCAGCGCTTCAACAGCAGCCTGCTGGCCTTCCTCGAGGAAGTCGAACAGGCTAGGGTCTGTTGACGTTTCAAAGCGAGCCGCGTTGCCGCGTAAAATCTCGCCAGGCAAGGCGCGGGACGCAGGGAATGGTATTCCCTTGCCAAGTCCCGCAACGCCGCATGGCGAGATTTTACGCGCAACCCTATGGGACGGGACCATTTTGGCGCAGCACGGCGTTACTCGTCGCTCATGTGGAACAACCACACTACGCTCATCGCGCCTTGTTCTGCGCCAAAATGGTCTCCGTCGCGGCCGCAACGAAACGTCAACAGACCCTAACCCCACTGCCCTCAACAAGGATCAACAACCATGCTGAAAAAACTCGCCCTTGCCGCCTGCTCCGTACTGTTTGCCAGCTGCCTGATGGCTGCGGAGAACCCGAAAGTGCTGCTGACCACCAGTCTCGGTGACATCGAAATCGAACTGGACGCGGAAAAAGCGCCGATCAGCGTGGAAAACTTCCTCGCCTACGTCGACAGCGGTTACTACGCTGGCACCCAGTTTCACCGGGTGATTCCGGGCTTCATGGTGCAAGGCGGCGGCTTCGATGCCAACCTGCAGCAGAAGCAGACCCGGGCGCCGATCAAGAACGAAGCCGACAACGGCCTGCACAACGTGCGCGGTACCCTGGCCATGGCGCGCACCCAGGTGCGCGACTCGGCCACCAGCCAGTTCTTCATCAACCACAAGGACAACGCCTTCCTCGACCACGGCTCGCGCGACTTCGGTTACGCGGTATTCGGCAAGGTGGTGCGTGGCATGGAGGTGGTCGACAAGATCGCCCAGGTACCGACCAGCACTCGCGGCGGCCAGCAGAACGTACCGCGCGAAGTGGTACTGATTCTCGAAGCCAAGCGCCTGTAACCCATGGGCGGCGCACAGCCGCCAAGGTTCAGCCGCCCACGATGCTCGACAGCAGCCGTCTGCGCCCCTGCGATGGCCTTCACCCTGCGGCATTGCCCGCCAGTCGAGCGTCTACGGCTTGAGGGATAGAATCAGTATTCTTACTCCTGCCAAGGCAGGTTGCCTGAGATGCTGTTTCGCCGCTTCGAAGCCCTGATCGACGTCTTCAAGGCCAACCCGGACGCCGCGTTCTTCGACCAGTATCAAGGCGAGGTCGAGGCGGTGATCCAGGAAAGCCTAGATACCCTGATGGAGGGCAAGACAGTGATCGCCATCGTCCACCGCCTGTCGGCCATCGCGCGCATGCACCGCCTGGTGGTAATCAACCGGGGCCGCCTCGTCGAAACCGGCAGCCACCGCCAGTTGATCGAACGCGGCGACCATGGAACTGGGCGCCGCATCACCCGTAGGAGCGGGGGGGACGCCTAGTTCCATGCCCGCGAAAAACCTCAGCCCTGCCGATACGGCAACAAGCCACGCGCCTCCTCGGCGTAGCCCCGCACGCCTACCCGCTCCTGTTCGAGAAAGTCGGCCACCGCCGCGCGCAAGCCCGGGTGGCAGAGGTAGTGCCAGGAGTGGGTGATCACCGGTTCGAAGCCGCGGATCAACTTGTGCTCGCCCTGGGCACCGGCATCGAAGCGCTGCAGCCCCTGGGCAATCGCATACTCCATGCCCTGGTAGAAACAGGTCTCGAAGTGCAGCCGATCGAACTCCGCCAGGCAGCCCCAGTAGCGGCCATACAAACTATCGCCACCGATCAGGCTGAACGCCATGGCCACCGGCCTGCCACCCTGGCGCGCCAGCACCACGCGGATCATCTGCGGCATCCGCTCGGCCAGCAAACTGAAGAACGTTCGGGTCAGATAGGGCATCTGGCCGCGCACCCGGTAGGTATTGGCATAACACAGGTAGACGAAATCCCACTCGTCCTCACTGAGCTGATGCCCTTCGCGCCAGTCGAATTCAATGCCCTGCCCCGCCACCTGCTCACGCTCCTTGCGCATCTGCTTGCGCTTGCGCGAGCTGAGGGCATCGAGAAAATCCTGGAAATCCCGGTAGCCGCGGTTGCGCCAATGGTATTGGCAACCGAGACGCTGCAACCAGCCGTCACGCCCCCGCAGCAGCGCATCATCGGCCGCGCTGGTGAAGTTGATATGCAGGCTCGACAAGCCCTGCTGCGTCAGGCTGGCGCTCAGCTCATCGAGCAATTGCCCGGCGGCGAGCGGATCGCCGAGCACACGCTGACCGCTCACCGGCGAGAAGGGAATGGCGCCGAGCAGTTTGGGGTAATAGTCGATGCCCGCACGGTGACAGGCATCGGCCCAGCCATGGTCGAACACGTATTCGCCATAGGAATGGCTTTTCACATAGGCTGGCATGGCCGCCAGCACCCGTCCCTGGCCGTCCTGCAGCACACGATGCGCCGCCTGCCAGCCGCTGCGACCGCCCACGCTGCCGCTGTCTTCCAGCGCCGAGAGGAAGGCGTGGCACAGAAAAGGCTGCTGATCGATGCGCAAGGCATCCCAGCGCGAAGCATCCAACTCGCTCAGCGAGTACAAGATCGATATAGGCATGGCCGCAGTCTGGCCTGTTGCCCTGACGAAAAAAAGCCCCGCACGAGGCGGGGCTTGAAGGGAGCAACGTTATCTTACTGATCGATTCACTTAGAAAACGTACTGCAGGCGCATGCTTACGGCATCGCCATCATCGCCGTTGTTGGCATTGGCGATATTGTCGCTGTCCGCCATCAGGTAGTTGGCGGAGACTTTCACCGCGTCGTTGGCATACCAGTTCACACCGACAGTGTGGATCTTGGCCTTAGTGTCCACGAAGCCGCTTTCTTCAGCCTCGATATTGTCGTAGCGATATACCAGCTCCCAGGCACCCATCTGCTTGTCGGCCGGTTTGATGCTGTCGAACTTACCGCCGTCCAGCTTGTAACCGCGGGCTTCACCGGTCAGGGTGTAGGCCAGCTGTACGTTGTAACCAGAGGCTTCGCGGTCATTACGCAGCGAGCCAGACTTGGCATCGATGTCGCGACGCAGGTATTCGCTCTGGACGGAGAATGGTCCCATGGCGAAAGCGGCTTCCAGACCCCAGACATTGTCGCCGTCGAACTCGCCAGCGACTGCAGGTGCGAAGTCCGGACGGTTGCCGTTTTTGCTGTCTTCGGTGGTACCACGCACGTTCATACGCGAGCGCACACGGCCATCGAAATCTTCGGTAGTGCGTTTGGCGTAGTTGACGCCAAAGTGCAGTACGTTACCGGCCTCGGCCATCGGCGCGATTACACCGCGCAGGTTGTAGGTGTTGTTGTTGTCGCCGTTAGCGTCTTCGTTGCCCTTGGCGCGATTGATACCGGCCGAGCCGTAGAACAACTCGCCAGCCACACCGCTGACCTGAATGCCCATGCCATCCTGCTTATCGTTGACCCAGTCGGCCAGGTCATAGATGGCAGAGCGTTCGATGGTGCTGATCCACTTGGAGCTGGTGGCTTTTTCCAAGCCGAAATCCGGGTCGAAGCGACCGATTTTAACGTTGACCGGCTTGAAGCCTGTGTACGTGACGGAGGCTTCATCCCACTTGCTCGAACCGTTTTCACCGAAGTCGACGTTGAAAGCGTATTTCCAATCCTTGTAGGCAGTACCAGAAATTTCCAGGATGGCACGACGGAAGTAAGCCTCGTTGGCAGTCTTGCCGTTCTTGGTGTAGATGCCGTCGAACTGGTCGTAATCGGCCTGCAGACGGCCGCCCAGCTTGAAGCTGAATTCCTTGTCGGTAGTGGCTACTTCCAGGCCGCCCTTGGTCTTGACCACGATATCGGCGCCGTCGGTGGTGACGGTACCAGCGAAAGCCTGGGCGGAAACGGCCAGAGCCAGGGCGCTGGCTGCGAAACCGGCCATTGTTCCACGGAAGCTGTGCTTACGGATCATCGAAGATTCCTCTAAAAGACGTTTAGTGTTGAAAACACCCGAGCGATCGCGCTCGTTCGTGCTGCAGGGAATCTTGGCGACGGGTTATGTCAGCGCGATTGCTGATATATAAACTTTTGATGACAGTGGAACTTTTTTACTTCGAATATCTATAAGCAGAAATAGATGCTCCCGAGTACCGAAGGACGAATTTCTACAGAACAGGCTGTTCTTGTGGCAGGGGCTTTAGCCGCGAAAACGGCCAGGGGAACGCCATCGCTCTGGCGCAAACAACATCGCATTGCCGGCGACGAGTGACACGGATCGTGGATTTCTCGAGGTAATTGCTCAGAACGATGGGGGCTAGGAGACGGCAGCAGTAAGCGAGCGCTTGCTCACAAGCTGTCAGCTCCCAGGCTTGGCGCCACGTGCGGCAATCCGCCCGTACCAGGCCTCCAGCACTTCGCTGCGTTCGCCGGACGCCACCCGCAGCAGTTCGCGCCGCGCCTGCGCCCGCTCGACACCATGGAGCTGCAAATAGGCGAGCAGGTCGTCGAACAGCCGCCGCCGGCTATGCCCGGACGCCGAGTCGTCGCGCCGCGACAAGCAGTTGACCAACAGGGTGGAGCCGCATACGCAGTTCCGGAAGACCTCGACCAGCGTTCCCTCTTCGTCGTCGTAGACGGCCTTCAGGCCGGTGATATCAGGGCGAATCGCCTGGGTCTGCTGGAAGTAGTCCGCCTCGCTGGCAAATTCCCGCCCGCAACTGCGACAGCGCTTGGGAAAACTGTCGCCACTGAGCGCCCGGAGACCGGCGAACCAGACATCGTGGCTGGTAATTGGTGACATCCAGCGCTCCCAGGTCGAAAGGGTAATGTTGCCATCACAGCATAGGCACTGACGCCAACCGCGCTGGCTGGCATGGCCCGAGACTGCAATCAGATACGGACACTCATTTTTTCAGCCCCGATCAACGCCGCGTGCGAACCTCTTCGGCCAGCCGTGCAGCCAACTCCTCCAGCTCGGGAATGGCGGCATCCGGTAACGCGCGCAACACCCGCTGACTCAGACGCATCTGTTTGATAAAGCGCCTGCAGCGATAACACATGGCCAGATGCATCTGCACCGCAAGACGCTGGCGCAGACTCAACTGGCTATCCAATAGATCGCTGGAGTTCGCCACCAACTCCTTACAACTCAGCATTGGCCGGTCTCCTCGAAATGCTCCAGGGTGGCGAACACCTTCAACCGTGCCCTATGCAACAACACCCGGACATTAGAGAGCGATATCTGCAAAAGATTACAGATCTCCTCCAACTCCAGGCCTTGGCGCTCGCGCAGCAGCAAGACGCTGCCCTGCAGCTCCGACAGGCTGGTCAGGGTTTTTTCCAGGCATTCGCGCAATTCTTCCTCCGTGAGCAGTGCCTCCGGCGTGTCCTGATGCCAGGCAAACGGTTCCCGCAACCAGTGGCCGTCGTCCGCGAAGCGCTTCTCGCCAACTGTTCCGTGCGGTCCCGGCAGATCGTCCAGCAGCACTTCTCGACGGTTGTGCTTGAGGCGCGTCTTGGCGGTATTGGCCGTGATCGTCAGCAGCCAGGTCTTCAGGCTGGAGCGGCCCTGGAACCCTTTCAGATTGCGCACCACCGCCAGCCAGGCGTCCTGCACCACCTCATCGGCATTGCGACTGCCAACGATGGCGAAAGCCACCGCCCGCATCGCCCCCTGATAGGTAGCAACCAATTCGCGGAAAGCCTTCTCCTCGCCAGCCAGCAGGCGGGCGAGCAGCGCGCTATCGGCCGGGTAGTCCATTAACGCTTACGCAGAATCACGCTGCCGATCGAGTAACCGGCGCCGAATGAGCTGAGTACGCCCAACGCCCCACTCGGCAGGTCGTCCTGATGTTTGTGCAGGGCGATCACCGAACCGGCCGAACTGGTGTTGGCATAGCTGTCGAGGATCACCGGCGCTTCACCTGGCTCGGCATCACGACCGAGCAGCTTGCGAGCGATCAGCAGGTTCATGTTGAGGTTGGCCTGGTGCAGCCAGAAGCGCTTGACGTCGCCAACGTTCAACTGGTTTTCCGCCAGGTGGCTGGCAATCAGCTCGGCGACCATCGGGCAGACTTCCTTGAACACCTTGCGGCCTTCCTGGACGAACAGCTTGTCCAGCGCACCAACACCCTCTGGCGCAGCGCGGTTGAGGAAGCCGAAGTTGTTGCGAATATTGTTGCTGAACTGGGTGATCAGCTTGGTGCTGACGATATCGAACTGGTGCGCGGAGGTGGCCAGGTCGGCCCGCTCGATGATTACCGCGGTGCAGCCATCGCCGAAGATGAAGTGGCTGTCACGGTCGCGGAAGTTCAAGTGACCGGTGCAGATTTCCGGGTTAACCATCAGGATCGCCCGCGCCTGGCCGAGCTGTACGGCGTTGCTCGCGGCCTGCAGGCCAAAGGTGGCCGAGGAGCAGGCCACGTTCATGTCATAGCCGAAACCCTGGATACCCAGTGCCGCCTGCACTTCGATGGCCACTGCCGGGTAGGCGCGCTGCAGATTCGAGCAGGCGACTATCACCCCGTCGATATCCGCAGCGGTCTTGCCCGCCCGCGCCAGTGCTTCCTGGGCGGCGGCGACGGCCATCTCGCAGAGAATGCCCCACTGCTCGTTGGAACGTTCGGGAATCCGCGGAACCATGCGCTGCGGATCGAGGATGCCGTCCTTGTCGATCACGAAGCGGCTCTTGATCCCCGACGCCCGTTCGATAAAGGCGCTGCTCGACTCGATCAGTGCCGCGACCTCACCCGTGGCGATTGCCGCCGCATTGTCCGCATTGAACTGCTGTACGTAAGCGTTGAAGGACTCCACCAGCTCGTCGTTGGAAATGCTGTTCGCCGGTGTGTACAGGCCGGTACCACTGATCACGACGTTGTGCACGGTCATTCCTCTCGTTAATTTGCCGCGCATCGCGGCCATTTATGCATGAGCCCCTGGCCGGCGGGCCATAGACAGAAATCATTGAGTGCTAACGGGCATTATCGCCGAGCAGTAGCACACTCGTTCCAAAGCGCAGAGTGTGCCACAACCGGCTGGGCTTCGTCCCCACGACAGACAGGTGCCTGCAGGGAGCTGCTAACTGCCTCTAAAACGCCCACCCTGGCGGTACTGACTTGTGGTGTGAGTGCTCTTCCGCTAGCTTTCGAGCCATGCAGTGACGCACCCACGGCAACAGACCCTAGCCCCCCGCTAATTTTTCCTTGCGCCCCAACCAGTATATTTCACCCGCTAGAACCAGTGCGCTGCCTCGGATTAATGCTGACCGGCTTGTTTGCATGAAGGCCAAGCTTGAATCGGACGCCACCACAGTTGGATAACCCGCATCAACGGAGCCCTACAGTCTATGCAGACTGCACCCTTTGCCGCCGCGCCCCTGCCTGCGAAGATATTGCTGCTTGCTCTGGCCTATGCCGTAGCAGGCCATCTGGCGCTGATGCTGGCCATTCCGCCGGGGTTCGCCAGTGCCATCTTTCCGCCGGTGGGGATCGCCCTGGCCGCAGTGCTGGTCTGGGGGTACCCCATGCTCGCCGGGGTGTTTCTCGGCTCGACGTTGCTGAATCTCAGCATCGGCTTCGTCAGCTTCGAGCACCTGAGCCTCGAGGGCCTGCTGATCGCCATGGGCATCGCACTCGGCACCTCATTGCAGAGCCTGGTCGGCAGCTGGCTGATTCGTCATTTCGTCGGGTTCCCCACCTCGCTCACCGATGAACGCAGCATTTTCCTCCTGCTCTTTATCGGCGGGCCGCTGGCGTGCCTGATCAGCGCCAGCGGCGGTGCTGGCGTGCTGTACCTGAGCCAGGTCATCACGGCCGCGCAACTGCCCTTCAGCTGGTGGACCTGGTGGGTCGGCGACAGCATTGGCGTGTTGATCGCCACCCCGCTGATGCTCATCCTCTTCGCCCAGCCCCGCGCCCTCTGGCGCAGCCGCGCTGGCAGCGTGGGCCTGCCGCTGCTGATCAGCTGCAGCATCATGGTGCTGATCTTCATCCGTGCCAGCGAAGCCGAGCAGAACAACCTGCGCCTGCGCTTTCACGAACAGGCCAAGATGATGAGTACTACCCTGCAGTTCCGCTTCGAGCTTTACGGCAAGGCAGCCCAGTCCATAGAGCGGTTCTTTTCATCCTCATCTCAAGTTTCCCGGCAAGATTTCGCCCGCTTCGTGGCGAATCTGCCGAGCACCTATCCAGGGATCACCGCGGTGAGCTGGGACCCATTGATCAGCGCCGACCAGCGTGCGCGTTATGAGGCGCAGATGGTTGCCGAAGGCTTTCCAGGGTTCAGCATCAACGAAAACAACGACTCAGACGAGCGGGTTCCCGCCGCACAACGAGAGACCTATGCCCCGGTCACCTTTGTCGAGCCCTTCGCGGCCAACGCCAAGGCACTGGGGTTCGACGTGCTGTCCAAACCACACAGACGCCAGGCCCTGGAGAAGGCGCGCGATAGCGCCAGGGCGGTGATGACGGCACCGATCACCCTCATACAGGACAACGCAGCGCCGCAACCCGGCGTTCTGTTGCTGTACCCGGTCTACAAGGGCGATCCGCCGCTCAGTGTGGGCGAGCGTAACCGTGAGTTACGCGGCTATGCGGTGGCGGTGATCCGGATTGCCGACCTTATTGACAATGCACTCCAGGCCTATCCGGCGGACAGCTTCCAATTGCAGTTGCTCGATATTACCGACGCCACGCCGCAGCCCCTGTATGGCCAAGCCAACGCTAGCTTACCGCCCTATGCGGCAGGTTTGCTCTGGCAGGAGTCGTTTCAGGTGGCCGGGCGCATGTTGCAGCTGTCGATTTCGCCAACCGAAGCCTTTCTGCAACGCAACCATGGCCTGCAGCCATGGGCGGTGCTGGCGGGCGGCCTGTTGCTATGCAGCCTGCTCGGCGGCTATCTGCTGACCATCACAGGGCGCGCCGATCAGATTCGCCATCAGGTCAAACAACGCACCCTGGAGCTGAGTGCCATCCTGGAAAGCGCCGCCGAAGGCATTCTCATATTCGATGAGCAAGGCCGGGTCGAACGCGCCAATCCTGCCAGCAGCCGCCTGTTCGGCTATACCGCCAGTGCGCTGCTGGGCAGGCAGATAGGCGGCCTGATCCCCATGCTGCACCGGCAGTCAGGGGAGCCCTGGGATGACATGCTTGGCAAGCCGCTGGAGGTCACGGCAAACAATGCCGACGCGCAACAGCTGGAACTGGAGATCAGCCTGAGCCGCTATGAACTGCCGGGGCGTCAACGCTATATCTGCATGGCCCGCGACATCAGCGCGCGCAAACAGGTCGAACGCCTGAAAAGTGAGTTCATCTCCACCGTCAGCCACGAATTACGCACCCCACTCACCTCGATCAAGGGTTCGCTAGGCCTGTTGGCGGCGGGTGCTGTGGGCGAGTTGCCGGAGAAGGTGCGCGCGCTGGTCTGCATCGCGCAAAGCAATTCGGAACGACTGGTCAGCCTGGTCAACGACATTCTGGATATCGAGAAGCTCGAATTCAGTCAAACCAGCATCCAGCTCAGCAGCACCGACTTGCGCCCCCTGCTGAATGAAGCGCTGCTGCATAACCAGGGATACGCCGACAGTTTCGAGGTGCACCTCAGCCTGGATGACCAGGCGCTACCGGAGCAGGTACCGGTTGTAATCGACAGCCTGCGTTTGCAACAGGTATTGAGCAACCTGATCTCCAATGCGGTGAAGTTCTCCGAACCACAGAACCAGGTGCAGATATCCGCCACCATCATCGCGCATGAAGTCAGGGTCCAGGTGCACGACTACGGCCCCGGTATCGCCGAGGAATTTCGCGAACGCATCTTCCAGAAATTCGCCCAGGCCGATGGTTCGGACAGTCGCCGTAAAGGCGGCACCGGGCTCGGCCTGAGTATCTGCAAAAACCTGGTGGAACGCATGAACGGCAAGATTGGCTATAGCAGTGTGCTGGGCGAAGGCAGCACCTTCTATTTCACCCTGCCGCTGGCCGAGGTCTGAGCCTGTTTCTTTTCGGTGTGCGACCCGCAGTGAGCACGCCCGATTACCTTATCGCCGCCAGTACGCTGGCCAGGCGTGACCACGCAGCCGAGCGCGCAGCGATCGACGAACGCCCACCCGGCCGTCTACATTGACGCCTCGCCCTGCCTTGCCATTCGGAGCCTGCATGACCCTGTCGCTGCTCAGCCGTTACGCCTTCTTCGCTTTTTGCCTGCTGTTCACCCTGGTCAGCCTGGCGTTGCTGCAGCACCAATGGCTGTGGCCCCTGACCCTGATTGGCGCCGTGCTCAGCCTGATCGGCATCGGCGACCTGTTGCAGACGCGTCATGCGATCCGCCGCAACTACCCGGTACTGGGCAATATCCGCTACCTGGTCGAGAAGATCCGCCCGGAAATCCGCCAGTACCTGCTCGAAGCCGACCGCGAGCAGCTGCCCTTCTCCCGCTCCCAGCGTTCGCTGGTCTACGCGCGGGCCAAGGAGGAAATCGCCGACAAGCCGTTCGGCACCCTGCTGGATGTCTACCAGAACGGCTTCGAGTTCATCGGCCACTCGATACGCCCGGCGCCACTGAGCGACCCGGCCGGATTCCGGGTGACCATCGGCGGGCCGCAGTGCCGCCAACCCTACTCGGCGTCGCTGTTGAATATCTCGGCGATGAGTTTCGGCTCGCTCAGTGCCAATGCCATTCGCGCCCTGAACAAGGGCGCCAAGCTGGGAAATTTCGCTCACGACACCGGCGAAGGCAGCATCAGCGCCTACCACCGCGAACATGACGGCGACCTGATCTGGGAACTGGGCAGCGGCTACTTCGGTTGCCGGACCAGCGATGGCCGGTTCGACCCGCAGCGCTTCGCCGTCCAGGCGCTACAGCCACAAGTGCGGATGATCGAGATCAAGCTCAGCCAGGGCGCCAAACCCGGCCACGGTGGCATCCTGCCGAAGCAAAAGGTCACTGCGGAAATCTCCGCGACCCGCGGTGTGCCGATGGGCGAAGACTGTATATCGCCAGCGCGGCACAGCAGCTTCTCCACCCCGCTCGAACTGCTGCAGTTCATTGCCCAGTTACGCGAACTGTCCGGCGGCAAGCCGATCGGCTTCAAGCTATGCCTGGGTCACCCCTGGGAGTTCATGGGCATCGCCAAGGCCATGCTGGAGAGCGGTATCTTGCCGGACTTCATCGTCGTTGACGGCAAGGAAGGCGGCACCGGCGCCGCGCCGCTGGAGTTCACCGACCATATTGGCGTACCCATGCGCGAAGGCCTGCTGTTCGTGCACAACACCCTGGTCGGGTGCGGCCTGCGCGACAAGATCAAGCTCGGCGCCAGCGGCAAGATCGTCAGCGCCTTCGATATCGCCTGCATGCTGGCCATCGGCGCCGACTGGGCCAACTCGGCGCGCGGCTTCATGTTCGCCATCGGCTGCGTACAGAGCCGCTCCTGCCACACCAACAAATGCCCGACCGGCGTCGCCACCCAGGACCCGCTGCGTCAACGCGCCCTGGTGCCCGAGGACAAGGCCCAGCGGGTGTTCAACTTCCACCGCAACACCCTCAAGGCGCTGGCGGAGATGCTCGCCGCCGCAGGCCTCGAGCACCCGGCGCAACTGGACGCCCGCCATCTGGTGCGGCGCATTTCTGCCAGCGAGATCAAGCTGTTCGCCCAGCAACACGTCTACCTCAAGCCAGGCGAGTTGCTCGACGAGCAGATCGAAGGCAAGTTCTACCAACGGATGTGGAAAATGGCCCGCGCCGACAGCTTCGACGCGGCGCTCTGAGTGCAGCCGCTTGACCGCTGCCCCCGGTATAGCCAGCATCCCCCAAGGCAGGCGCAACACGCGCCCTTCTCTCCCACGGAAACCATATGGCCCTGCACAGCTGGTTACTCTATCTCGCCGCCGTCATCGGCCTGTCGCTGACTCCCGGTCCCAACGGCCTGCTGGCGTTGACCCACGGCGCCCTCTATGGCCACCGCAAGACCCTGTGGACCGTGGCTGGTGGGGTGATTGGTTTCGCCGTGCTGATGGCCCTGTCGATGTTCGGCATCGGCGCCCTGCTGCAGGCCTCGGCCAACGCCCTGAACATCCTCAAATGGATCGGCGGCGGCTACCTGATCTGGCTCGGCATCCAGCTCTGGCGCGCCCCGCCGCTGCACCTCAGCGCCCCTGTTCTGGCAGTCGCAAAACCGGGCCGCGCGCTGTTTCGCCAAGGCCTGCTGTCGGCGCTGTCCAACCCCAAGGTGATCCTGTTCTTCGGCGCCTTCCTGCCGCAGTTCCTCGACCCGCAAGGCGACCTCTGGCTGCAGTTCGCGGTGATGGCCCTGACCTTCGCGGTGGTGGAAGGCCTGGTCGAGTACCTGCTGGCGCGCGCCGCCCACCGTATCCGCCCCTGGCTGGAGCGCAGCGGCAAAGGCTTCAACCGCTGCTGCGGCGGCCTGTTTGCATTGATGGGTGCGGCCTTGCCGATGGCCCGCTAATCTCACCCTTCATTTTCACCATCAGGCGGCCTCTGGTTGCCTGGCAATAAAACGAATATCCCACTATGCGCTGCCTCTCTCTCACCCTGATTCTGTTGAGCCTGGGTATTACCGCCGAGGAACGGCCGTTACGTTTTGCCGTGAGCGAAAGCTGGGCCATGCCCTTGATCCACATTGAGCACGGCCAGGCCATCGGCGGCATTATCCATGACCTGCAACAACGGTTGGCCGAGAGAGTCGGCCGCCGCGCCGAAATGCTAGTGAGGCCTCGCCCGCGCATTCAACAAATGCTGGTGCGTGGTGAAGTCGACGTGCGCTGCTATGTCAACCCGGCCTGGCTAAGCGAGTCGCACCATCAATACATCTGGAGTGTGCCGTTCATGGTCCAGCGCGACCTGCTGGTCGGCCGCAGCCACCAGCAGGTGCAGGTGAGCCGGATGCAGGGCGAGACGATCGGCACCGTACTGGGTTTCACCTACCCCGAACTCGAGCCCTTGTTCGCCAGCGGCCACCTGCGCCGCGACAACGCCCGCACCCAGACGCTGGCGCTGGATAAGCTCAAAGCCAGGCGCTACGACTACGCCATTAGCAACGAATTGTCGCTGCAGTGGTTCAACCGCCAGCAGCCGGCTGGCCATAAACTCCAGCCGCTGCTGGAAGTTTCCGCTGACATTGTGGCCTGTATCGTACGCGACGAACCGGACGTGCCGACCATGGCGGTGCTGCGCGCCCTGGTGCAGATGAGCCAGGCGGGCGAGTTCGAGACCATCCTTTCCCGCTACCGCTGACTCGCCACTGCCATGCCGCCCGGGGGGCCTGCGGCGCACTCGAATAAAAAAATCCAAGACGCCAGTCTTGGCTTTGGCAGGGTGCGAAACCCAGGGCCTGTTGACGTTTGCTGGCAGGCGCGCGCCTGAAGCTAGGGTCATCGCCTGCATCCCTGGTGTTGCTTATTCGTCACCTAAGCATGGTAGTAATACAGCTTGTTGACGATCACCCAGTCTTGCCCGATCTTCAGCAGCGCCAGGTAGTCCGTGAACTTCAGGTCAAAATACAGATCGGTCATCTTCACCGCGGCCGCATCACCCGTTATATCGATGCTTTCCACCTCCCATACTGGCGGGGTAGTGCTCGGGGCCGGGCCTTCGGCCTCGATGGCGGCGATGAAGTCATCCAGCGATAACCACTCCAGATCGCCATGATAGTGGCCGATGATCCGGCAGTCGGGATGGAACGCCTGTCGCAGCCGGTCTTGATCCGCGAAGACCATACCCTCTACATAATTGCGCACCACCTGGTTGATTGCTTGCTTGTCTGTCGTGAGTTCCGTCATAGCTTTAACTCCTGCGCCGCTCGGCACTCTCCAGTGGCCGGCAGTGGGAGCCGATTGACAGCCCCTCCCAGGGCTGGCCAATAGAACAGGCTAGCAGTGCGCCACGATGCAGACGGGCATGCCCCGACAGTCGGCGCTTGTATTTGGCCTCACGCCTGGCGGATCAAACCGGCGATATCGGCGACCCTGGCGCTGACTGCGCCCTCGAGATGCTCGATGTTTTGCCGATGGCGCTGCTCCAGCTCGATCTGCTGCGCACACAACTTCAACGCCGTGAGTACCAACAGGCGCTCGCCGATCAGGGTCGTCGACTGGGCCTTGGTCTCCGCCAGCAGGCGCTTGAGCAGCTGCGCCGACGCGGTCAAATCCGCTTCTTGGCCAACCGGCACCTTGATGCTGTAGTCATTGCCCAGGACTGAAATGACCTGGATCGATGCACTGTCAGCACTCATACGTTAGCCGGGCTCGCCTTGACCGTGGTGCTGCCAGTAGCCAGCTCCACCAGGGCCTGGATGCGCTGGACAGTGGCGCCGTGCAGTTCTTCCTGCTCGATCGCGCTCAACTGCAGGGTCTCGTTTTCATCCTTGATCTGCGCCAGTTCGCTGCTCAATTGCACGTTTGTGCTCTGCAGCGCCTTGTTCGCCTGCACAAGGTCACTGACCAGCTGTTCCAACTGACTTAGGCTATTTTCCAACATATTGATTACTCGAGCTTTTTGGCGGGCCGCCACAATAAAGAAAAGCCCCGGGAGAAGCCAGGTGTCGCCAACCACCATTTTCGACCAGACGTCGCCCCTATCGACAATGCCCCCCTGCCGGAGGTCAGAGCCCTGGAGTCGCCACCCCCGCGGGACCAGCACAATGCACAGCGTGTGAAAATATCGCGCGCCGCAGCGAGACCCACTGCAGTGCTCGCGGCAAGACGCGCGCCGCGAGAAACGCAGGGCAGCTCAGAGAGCTGAATGCTCCTGCTTTTCACGCCGCACAGCCTCAGCAGCGGGCGTTTGGAGGCGGTCGCAGCAGGCGAGCGTGGTTTTCACAATCGCTAACAGTCGCTCCGACAGCTCCGATCCGCCGTGAGTTCCCTTAACCGGCAGACGCTTGCCAGTGCGCCCGGCACACAGGACGTGCGTTCGTCGCCGTGCGAGAATCCGTGAGCCTGGCCGCACTACGCTGATAAGTGAGCGACTCGTGAGCGGAGGTGCGTCATGGGATCCCCGATCGAAATTGCCAACCGTTCAGCGGCGCAGGCCAGCGAGCTACCGGCCCTCATCCGGCAATACGCCGAGCCCCTGCCGGACCTGCACAGCAGCGCCTTCGCCGAACTGTTCGACCGCTACGGTGATGCCCGCGTGGTGCTGATCGGCGAGGCCAGTCATGGCACCTCGGACTTCTACCGAACCCGCGCCGCCATTACCCAGAGCCTGATCGAACGGCACGGCTTCAACATCGTCGCCGCCGAGGCGGACTGGCCAGACGCCGCGCAACTCGACCGTTTCGCCCGCCAGCGCGATACCTCGGCCTGGACCCAAAGTGCCTTTACCCGCTTCCCCACCTGGATGTGGCGCAATACCGATGTCTCGCGCTTCATCCACTGGCTGCACCACCACAACCAATCGTTGCCCGCGGACCAGCGCGTCGAGTTTCGCGGCTTGGATGTCTACAGCCTGCGCAACTCCATGGCCGAGGTCCTGCATTATCTCGATCAGGTCGACCCGCAGCAGGCCCAACAAGCACGCCAGCGCTATGCGTGCTTGTCGCCCTGGCAGGACGAGCCGGCACGCTATGGCCTGTTCGTCGAACACGGCAACGGCGGCTCCTGCGAGGATGCGGTGGTCGCCCAGCTCAACTGCCTGCTGGGCAAACGCCTGCAAGCCTTCGGGCAAGACCACGAAGACCTCTTCAATGCCGCGCAGAACGCCCGGGTGGTGCGGGCGGCCGAGCAGTACTACCGGGTCATGTACCGCGGCTCCGCCGCCTCGTGGAACCTGCGCGACCGGCATATGTTCGAGACCCTGCAGGCCCTGCTGCACCACCGTGGCCCGGCGGCGAAAGCCGTGGTCTGGGCGCACAACTCGCATATCGGCAATGCCGCCGCCACCGCCATGGGCTGGCGCGGCGAGTTCAATATCGGTCAACTCAGCCGGATGGCCTGGGAGCACGACGCCGTCCTGATCGGCATGGGCACCGACCATGGCCAGGTGGCCGCCGCCGATGACTGGGATGGCCCCATGCACATCAAGGACATCCGCCCGGCACGCCCAAACAGTTGGGAGTATCAGTTCCACCAGAGCGGCCTCGACGCCGCCCTGCTCGACTGGCGCGATCCCAGGCAGCAACCCCTGCGCGACGGGCTGTCCACCCTGCTGCTCGAACGCGCCATCGGCGTCATCTACCGGCCGCTGACCGAGTTGCAAAGCCACTATTTCCAGGCCGTGCTGGCCGATCAGTTCGATGCCTTCATCTGGTTTGACGAAACCCAGCCGATCAAACCACTAAGCGCCCCCGGCAGCGCAAGTCACGATGACGAGACCTACCCGTTCGGCATCTAGCGGCCCTCTCAACGGCCGTCCAGCCGGCGGGCCGCAGGGCAGCGATGCTATTCTTAGCTCATCGCCGCCCGCACGGATGCGTCGACGCGGCGCAGACAGCTGTGAGGGAAATCCCCATGTCCTGTCAGCTCAATCAGGGGCAAACCGACGCGGGCGCGGCCTCGCGTAGGCACGCCTCGGCGAGTGCCCGGCTCAGCGCCTGGTTGCGCAAACGGGGCGTGACTTGCTCACTGTTTCTCGATGCCGATGCCAACCTGCTGGACATTGCCCAGCCCTCCGATGCGCTCAGCGCAGCGGACGCGTTGCGCGCGGCCCTGGCCATGCTGCCCGAACGGGGCGGACCGGCCGTGGCGGGTGGACGCCTGCTGCCCGCTGCCAGCGCCGCCCTCTGCAGCATTGCCCGCCGCCCTGATTCAGGCGGCCAGGGCGCTAGCGCCATGATCAGGCAGCGGGGCGCGCGCGAACTCGGCCTGCTGGCCGAGGATCTGCAGCCGCTCACCGGCGAACGGTGGAGCAACAGCCCCACCTACTCGATGGCTGGACTGATCGACAGCGGCATGCGCCTGTCGCTCAGCTGGAAGGAGGGGCTATGTCGCGGCTCGTGGTGATATCCAACCGGGTAGCGCTCCCCGACGAACAGGGCCGACCCGCCCCGGGCGGCCTCGCGGTAGCGGTGGAGGCCGCCATGCAGGGCCGCGACGGGCTCTGGTTCGGCTGGAGCGGGCAGATGTCCGACACCCCGCCGCCGCCCGTTACCATCGACTCCGGGCCCATGAAGTACGTGCTCACCGACGTGCGCCCGCAGGATTTCCGCGAGTACTACAACGGCTTCGCCAACCGCGTGCTGTGGCCGATCCTGCACTATCGGCTGGATCTGGCGCAGTTCAACGAGTCCGATCTGGAGGGCTACCTGCGGGTCAACCAGTTCTTCGCCGAACGCCTGAGCCCACTCCTCGAGCCAGACGACCTCCTCTGGGTGCATGACTACCACCTGATGCCGCTGGCCCTGGCCCTGCGCGCGCGCGGCCACGCCAACCGTATCGGCTTCTTCCTGCACATTCCGCTGCCGCCGCCTGACCTGCTCACCGCCCTGCCCCGTCATCGCGAGGTGGTCGGTGCGCTCACCGCCTACAATCTGATCGGCCTGCAGACCGCCAACGACGCGAGTAACTTCACCCGCTACCTGACCCAGGTAATCGGCGCGACAACCCGCGACGAACGCCACTTTTACCTGGGCAACCAGCACTTTCGGGTCGGTGCCTTCCCGGTCGGGGTGGATGCCGAAGGCTTTCGCAGCCTGGCGCAGCAATCGGCGCAGGGAGACTTCGCGCGGCAGCTCGCCAACAGCCTGGCCGGCCGCGCCCTGCTGGTGGGTGTCGACCGCCTCGACTACTCCAAGGGCATCGTCAACCGGTTCGACGGCTACGAACGTTTCCTGGAACGCAACCCCGCATGGCACAACCGCGTCACCTACCTGCAGATCGCTCCCGGTAGCCGCTCGGACATCCCCGAGTACGCCGAGATCGACGCGATCGTCAACGCCAAGGTGGGCCACATCAATGGCCGCTTCGGCGCCGTCTGCTGGGTGCCGCTGCGCTACGTCAGCCGCAACCACCGGCGCGAGGACGTCGCCACGGTCATGCGCCAGGCCCGGGTCGGCCTGGTCACGCCGCTGCGCGACGGCATGAACCTGGTGGCCAAGGAATTCGTCGCCGCCCAGGACCCGGCCGACCCCGGCGTGCTGATCCTCTCGCAGTTCGCCGGTGCCGCCGCCGAACTGGGCGCCGCGCTGATCATCAACCCGCATGACCGCGACGCCCTGGCCGAGGCGATCAAGCTCGCCCTGGAGATGCCACTGGAGGAACGCCGCAGCCGTCATCGGCAGCTGTATGCGGCGCTGCTGGCCAACCCTATTCGCAACTGGGGACAGAGTTTTATCGAGGCCTTGCTGCAGCCCGCCCCTGCCTCGGACTGAGAACGCGCCCCGGCGTCCGTCCGGTTGACCCGCTCCAGCGCGTCTCTGCGCTATAAGTTAATCAGTACGCAACTACAGTGCCGCGAAGGAGTGCCTCGCAGGCGCCGGCGTACCAGGCGGATAAAAGCCATACCGTTCGCGTCATATTTTTCTTCGCCAGGAGATTCGTCATGATGATTGCCCGTTGGAGCATCGATGCGAAATTCGGTTACAAACAGGATGTGATCGACCTGATGCAGCGCTGGATACGCGACATCGCCCCCCAGGTCGGCTTGAGCGCGGACAAGATGCGCCTGCTCACCGGCTCCATCGGCGCACTGGAGGCCACCATTCAGACGGAGCACCTGATCAACGATCTCACCGAGCTCAACCAAGTCTGGGAAAAGCTGGCGACCATCGAAGCCCATAAGCAATGGAGCAAAGATCTCGAGCCCCATGTCGTTTCCGGAACCAACCGCTGGGAAATCTATCGGGTCCTATAACCCGTGCCGCCATCCCAATTAGCGCTGGATGCGGACAGGCCTGCCGAGCAGCCCTACGGGTGCAGAAGGCCAACCTCATCCGCAACTCCAGCCAGAGTGTTATCAAGGCTCTGCCGTGGCCGGGGCGGCCGTCCGGCTGATGGCCGCAGCGAAGCGCCGTCAGCGCCGGCCAGGGCCCAAGCGTGCGCTTGCCAGGCCGCAGGGGCCTTGGCTTGGCGCGAACGACTCACTGCACTATGCTCGGCCAATCCAATGGAATGCCAGCTCCCCACCTACCCGGCAAGGATCGCCGTCACGCCCTTTTCCTGTCATTCAGTCGCCAGCCCCGTAGTGCGTCGGGGCGGCGGTAGCCTGCCTGAGTCAGCGCTAGCCCAATGGGCTCTGCACCCCGGCAAATCCCTGGCCCAGCACATGGGTAAGAGGCTAGCCAATTAAGAAAGGCATTGACCTCCACCGCCCCCCATTTCCAAAGGGTGGCATAACTGATGGAAGCGGATGAAGTAAGGAATCCAGTACCAGTAGGATTTCTCGGTACGAATACTGTAATGATGCAACCGCATCACCACCCGCACCTGCTCGCGCAGACGGGGCTTGGAGGTTGAACTGTCCATGTCGATGCCGGCTCCTGACTACTGTGTTTTCATACAGCGGTAACGGTAGAGCAGAATGCGGAAGTCAAGCGAATACAGGAAGGTTTCTGTTGAACTGACATAAGACTTTGATCTTTTTGGGATTTTCAGTTACGCAGATTCCAATTTGGTGCGTGCTTATGCAGAATCCACTACCATCGGATTAACGAAGAATTCCATCTAATCACTGTTAGCCTACAGCGTGAGCACCAGGATAGAGCCATGAAAGTTCGATGCCCTAGTTGTAGCTATATCGCAGACAGTCTTCCTCCAACTCACAAGTGCCCTAAATGCGATGCTTTTTCCCATGACTGGATGATTTACGACTGGGAAAGCTTTGCCTTAATCAAGCGCAGACATGTCAAATATAACTTTTTATAACTGTCGTGATTCTAATTAATTTATTTGCATCAATCTCATTAGGGCCAACAGATGTACGTCAATGGCTGTTCAACTTATTATTAATCCCAGCGATGATCAGCTTATTTTATTGTCGAAATCAACTTAGAAAGAAAGCGGAGTATGAAGGACATAAAGGTAGGGCTGCGCGTCCTTGGTTTAGCGGTTTCGGAGGTTTATAAACCGGCTAACAAGGCGCTGAAGTCGCTCATTTCATTCGCTGGGACCGGCGAAGCCGGCCCCTTAGCTTAATCGTTAGGCCTCATGGAGAACCCCAGCATGAGTACGTGCAAAGCCTATGTAGATCAATTGGTAGAAACCACCGCTAAATATGGAAAATACGCTGCGGAGGCACTAAAGGAATTCAATGCCGCTCAGGAGCGACTGGGATTATCTGCAGTGATCGATCTAGAAAAGCTAGTACAGCCTGAGTTTCGTAGGTTAGCAAAACACAAACTAGCTGATCTTGAAGTAATTGTTGAAGCGTATAAGAACATTTACGAAAAATATATTATTTCAATGAATAAAGAGCTGCTCGCTGCCACAGCGCTTCTCCCCGAAGCGGAGAGAGCAAGCGAGACGGAGAGCCTAGCAAAAAAAATTCAAGAGCAGATTGATGAGCAATCTCGTTTTTACTCAACGCGTGCCCGCTGGATAGAGGCGGCCTACAACTTGTCAACGTTAGTCGAGATCAACGCAGATAGTATTTTCGTCGAAAGCGGTGAACTAGTATGCAGCGATGAAAATGCTCTCGAAGACATATCATTTGTTCTTAACGTGATAGATACCTGCGCACAGGTTGACTCCGAAATAATACGGACTCGCGTAGCGAGGATAACTTCTGGACTCGGTTTCTTCGGAGCGAAATTCGCGTAATGCCTATCAAACGGCCCAAGTCGTTCGCTTCGTTCACTCGGGCCCGCTAAAGCCGGCCCCTTAACCAAACGTTAGAGATATTTTTCGTGCACAATCCATTTAAAACCCCAGCGTACGAAGATGCCAGGCCTACTGCAGGTTCACTGCGCGTCAACGCCCTTCTACTTTTGTTATCAATCATAACAACCTGGATGTTAACGAAAGACATCCAGCACCTGCTCTCAATTTACAACAACTCGTTGTCAAAAGCGGCCGGAATTTCAATATTTCACTACGCATACATCAAACTCGCACCACTCGAAATCGCCTACTTCAGAGCCCTCTCCAGCATTGCCACTTTAGCTTTAATCATGTTTACAGCCCGAAACATCCAAGCCTTCACAGGCTATTATTTTCTAACAATAGCCTATGGGGTAACGCAACTCATATATCAGGCCCTGGCAATATCAGGCGTAATTACAATTCTCTCCCAAGTGGCCGGCAGAAGCATTATCGACACGAGCTTCTGGTTTTCTCCAGAATTACTACCAAGCACAACACAGGTGCTATTGGGATTCCTTGCAATTTCAGCCCCACCTATTTTATTTATAGCAATATGTCTCATCACAAAGACACTAACCTCAAGAGCCAGACTCACGAGATAGCCAACATCTCTAACAACCGACTCAAGTCGCTCGCTCCGTTCACCGTGACGGGCTATAGCCCACCCCTTAACCAAACGTCATGCGAATAAAG
>NZ_JAQJZJ010000003.1 GCF_027988105.1 Pseudomonas aestuarii
CGCCAAGGCCGAGGCCCTCGGTCTGCCGGTGCTGGCGCGGATTGCCGGCTATGCCAACGCCGGCGTCGACCCGGCGATCATGGGCATCGGCCCGGTCTCCGCCACCCAGCGCTGCCTGGCCAAGGCCGGCTGGAGCCTGGAGCAGCTGGACCTGATCGAGGCCAACGAAGCCTTCGCCGCCCAGGCCCTGGCCGTCGGCAAGGAACTGCAGTGGGACGCGAGCAAGGTCAACGTCAACGGTGGCGCCATCGCCATCGGCCACCCGATCGGCGGTTCCGGCTGCCGGATTCTGGTGACCCTGCTGCACGAGATGATCAAGCGCGACGCGAAGAAGGGCCTGGCCACCCTGTGTATCGGCGGCGGTCAGGGTGTGGCCCTGGCGATCGAACGCGGATAACCAGGCTCCCCTTGTAGGGCGGATACAACCCGCCGCCATCGGCGGATAAATCACCCGCCCTACAAGGCTAGGGGCAGCGGATAAGCAGTCCTAACAGCCAAGCGCCGGCCGCACCTCGATCGAGGGCGCCGGCGTTTTCGTTGTTGTGCGAGAACCGCTGGTTGGCGAACAAAAAAAACCGCGGCACAGGGTGACCGCGGCCAGGGAAAGGTGTGGCAGTGTTCAGGCCTGCGCCAGGCGGGCGCGGGCCACCCGCGAGCCGTTGGGCTTGTCCAGCACCGCGCAGATGCGCGCACCGGCCTCGATCAGCAGATCCATATCGATACCGCTGCTGATGCCCAGGCCATTGAGCAGGTAGAGCACATCCTCGGTCGCGACATTGCCGGTGGCGCCCTTGGCATAGGGGCAGCCGCCGAGCCCGGCGACCGAGCTGTCGAACACCTCGATGCCTTCCAGCAGGCTGGCGTAGATATTGGCCAGGGCCTGGCCGTAGGTGTCGTGGAAATGCCCAGCCAGTTTGTTGCGCGGTACCTTGCTGCCGACGACTTCGATCAAGCGCCGGGTTTCTCCAGCGGTGCCGGCACCGATGGTGTCGCCGAGGGAAATCTCGTAGCAGCCCATGTGGTACAGCTCGCGGGCCACCTCCGCCACTTTGGTGGGGGCGATGCTGCCCTCGTAAGGGCAGCCGAGCACGCAGGACACGTAGCCGCGCACGCGAATGCCCTGCTGCTTGGCGGCGTCCATCAAGGGCAGGAAACGCTCGAGGCTTTCGCTGATCGAGCAGTTGATGTTCTTCTGCGAGAAGGCCTCGGAGGCGGCGGCGAAGACGGCCACTTCCTTGACTCCGGCCTGCAGTGCCGCCTCGAAGCCCTTGAGGTTGGGGGTCAGGGCGGCGTAGGTCACGCCGGGTGCCTGCTTGATCTGGGCGAACACCTCGACACTGCCGGCCATCTGCGGCACCCACTTGGGCGCGACGAAGCTGCCGACCTCGATATAGCTCAAGCCGGCGGCGGTCAGGTCATCGACCAGGCGCACCTTGTCGGCCACGCGGATCGGCTGTTTTTCATTCTGCAGGCCGTCGCGCGGACCGACTTCGACCAGGCGTACCTTGCTGGGAATTGTCATTGCGTCATCTCTTGAATCGGGATCTTGGGCTTCGTATCCAGGCAGCACCTGACGAAGAAGCTTGGACGCTAGGATGGGTAAGACTTCGTTCACCCCATCCTACGCAGTCAATAGTGCATTCGACAGCAGCGAGCCATCAGGCTTCGTCCAGCTCCACCAGCACGCTGCCTTCGCTGACCATCTCGCCTTCGCTGCAATACAGCGCCTTGACCGTGCCGGCATGGGGCGCGCGGATGCTGTGCTCCATCTTCATCGCTTCCAGCACCACCAGCGCGGTGCCGGCCTCGACCTGCTGGCCGGCTTCGACCAGTACGCGGACGATGCTGCCATTCATCGGCGCCGTCAGGCCACCGTGATGGCTGTGGCTGGCTTCGACTTCGGCAATCGGGTCGAGCTGGCTGATGGCGTGCAGGTCGCCCTGCCATTCCAGGTAGAGGGTGTCGCCCTGGCGGATGGCATGCAGGCGCCGTTGCAGTGCGTCTGGCTGAACCTCGGCATCTCGCGGGCTGCTGCACAACAGCGTTTCGCCCTGCAGCCGGGCGACGCCGCAGGCGCGCACCTTTTGCGTGACGCCGTCACAGGCCAAATGCAGGTCGATTTCGCTCGGCAGACCGGCGCGCCAGCCACTGGTGCCGGCCCATGGCGAATGGACGTCTTCGTGCTTGCGGCGTAGCGGCTCGCTCTGGGCAAAGGCGTCGCCAGCCAGTTGCCAGAACTCGGCGGGCAGCTCGCTTGGCGGCGGCAGCAGTTGCGCTTCGTAGCGCGGAATAAAGCCGGTATCCAGCTCGGCGTCGGCGAAGGCCGGGTGGGCCAGCACGCGACGCAGGAACGCCAGGTTGGTCTTGACCCCGCCGATGCAGGTCTCATTGAGCATCGCCAGCAGGCGCAGGCGCGCTTCCTCGCGGTTGTCGCCCCAGGCGATCAGCTTGCCGAGCATCGGGTCATAGAAGGGCGAGACCTCGTCGCCTTCGGCCACACCGGTATCGACTCGCCGGCCCGGGCCGGCCGCGGGTTCGCGGTACAGGCTCAAGCGCCCGGTGGAGGGCAGGAAGTCGTGCTCCGGGTCTTCGGCATACAGGCGCACCTCGATGGCATGGCCGATCAACGGCACCTGCGCCTGGGTCAGCGGCAGCGGCTCGCCACGGGCGACGCGGATCTGCCAGGCGACCAGGTCCAGGCCGGTGATGGCCTCGGTGACCGGATGCTCGACCTGCAGGCGGGTGTTCATCTCCATGAAGAAGAAGTCGCCGCGCTCGTCCAGCAAAAACTCGACGGTACCGGCGCCGACATAGCCGATGGCCTGGGCGGCCTTGACCGCGGCCTCGCCCATGGCGCGGCGCAGTTCCGGGCTGAGACCCGGCGCCGGCGCCTCCTCGACCACCTTCTGGTGGCGGCGCTGGATCGAGCAGTCGCGCTCATTCAGGTACAGGCAGTGGCCGTGCTGGTCGGCGAACACCTGAATCTCCACATGCCGCGGCTTGAGTACGTATTTTTCCACCAGCATGCGCGAATCGCCGAACGACGACTGCGCCTCGCGCTGGGCGGAAGCCAGGGCTTCGCCCAGTTCGCTCTCGCGCTCGACCACCTTCATGCCCTTGCCGCCGCCACCAGCGGTGGCCTTGAGCAATACCGGGTAGCCGATGACTTCCGAGGCGGCGCGGAAGGTTTCCAGATCCTGGGCCTCGCCGTGATAGCCAGGCACCAGCGGCACGCCGGCGGCGTCCATCAGCGCCTTGGCCGCGGACTTGCTGCCCATGGCGTCGATGGCACTGGCCGGCGGGCCGAGGAACAGCAGGCCGGCCGCTTCGATGGCGCGGGCAAAGCCGGCGTTCTCGGAGAGGAAGCCGTAGCCCGGGTGGATGGCCTGGGCGCCGCTGGCCTGGGCCGCGGCAATCAGTGCGTCGATGCGCAGGTAGCTGTCGGCCGGCTTGGCACCGCCCAGGTCGATGGCGATGTCCGCCTCGCGCACGTGGCGGGCGCTACGGTCGACGGCGCTGTGTACCGCCACGGTGGTGATGCCCATGGCCTTGGCCGTACGCATCACCCGGCAGGCGATTTCGCCGCGGTTGGCGATCAGCAGGGTGTCGATGTGCTTGCTCATGCTTGTGGCTCCTGCCGGAGGGATTGGCGTTTATCGAGCCAGCTGTCGCACTGGACGGTATGCAGCACTGGGTCGCGAGGCATAGTCATTGTTGCTCCTGCCAGCTGGGCTTGCGTTTATCGAGGAACGCACGCAGGCCTTCCTGGCCTTCGGCGCTGACGCGGATGCGGGCGATGGCGTTTTCGGTGTAACGGCGCAGGGCCGGGGTGAGCACGCCGCTGGCGACTTCCTTGAGCAGGTCCTTGCTCGCCTGCATCGCCTGCGGGCTGTTGAGCAGCAGGTTGGCGACCCAGTCGTTGACCGCGTCGTCCAGCGCCTCGGCCGGGTAGCTCTCGGCCAACAGGCCCAGTTCACGGGCCCGCTCGCCGCTGAAACGTTCGGCGGTCAGGGCATAGCGGCGCGCCGCGCGTTCGCCGATGGCCTGCACGACGAAGGGGCTGATCACCGCCGGGGCCAGGCCGATACGCACCTCCGACAGGCACAGTTGCGCGTCGTCGGCGCCGATGGCCATGTCGCAGCAGGCGATCAGGCCCAGGGCGCCGCCGAAGGCCGCACCCTGGACCACGGCCAGGGTCGGAATCTTCAGCTGGTAGAGGTTGTGCATCAGCTCGGCCAGTTCCCGTGAATCGGCCAGGTTGGCGCTGTAGTCGAGGGTCGCGGCGTGCTGCATCCAGGCCAGGTCGGCACCGGCGGAGAAGTGCTTGCCGCGGCCGCGCAGCAGCAGGAAACGCAGGCTCTTGTCGGCCTGCACCTCATCGAGGGCGAGGATCAGCTCGCGGATCATCTCGGCGTTGAAGGCGTTGTGCTTGTCGGCGCGATTGAGCCAGAGGGTGGCGAAACCGCGCGGGTCTGTTTCGAGCTGGATGGTGCTGAAATCGGTCATCTGAACTCCAACTGCTAACCATGTAGGGCGGGTGCAACCCGCGTGTGTTCTGGCGGGTTTCACCCGCCCTACGGTTATCGATTACATGCGGAACACACCAAAGGTGGTCGGCTCGATCGGCGCATTGAGACTGGCCGACAGCGCCAGACCGAGCACCTCGCGGGTCTGTGCCGGGTCGATCACGCCGTCGTCCCATAGCCGCGCGCTGGAATAGTAGGGATGGCCCTGGCGCTCGTACTGCTCGAGGATCGGCTGCTTGAGCTTGGCTTCCTCCTCGGCGGAGAAGTCGTGGCCGGCGCGGGCCGCCTGCTCGTGCTTGACCTGGACCAGCACGCCGGCGGCCTGTTCGGCGCCCATCACGCCGATCCGCGCGTTCGGCCACATCCACAGGAAACGCGGGTCGTAGGCGCGGCCGCACATGCCGTAGTTGCCGGCGCCGAAGCTGCCGCCGATGATCACAGTGAACTTCGGCACCTTGGCGCAGGCCACGGCGTTGACCAGCTTGGCGCCGTGCTTGGCGATGCCGCCGGCCTCGTACTTCTGCCCGACCATGAAGCCGGTGATGTTTTGCAGGAACAGCAGGGGGATGCCGCGCTGGCAGGCCAGTTCGATGAAATGCGCGCCTTTCTGCGCCGATTCGGCGAAAAGAATCCCGTTATTGGCGAGGATCGCCACCGGATAACCCTGGATATGCGCGAAGCCGCAGACCAGGGTGGCACCGAACAGCGCCTTGAACTCGTCGAACAGCGAGCCGTCGACGGTGCGCGCGATCACTTCGCGCACATCGAAGGGTTGCTTGGCGTCGGCCGGGATCACCCCATAGAGTTCTTCGGCGTCGTACAGCGGAGCGATCGGCTCGCGGTTGTTCAGCACGCCGAGCTTGCGCCAGTTCAAGTTGGCGATGCTGCGCCGGGCCAGGGCCAGGGCGTGCTCATCGTTGTCGGCGTAGTGGTCGGCCACCCCCGAGGTCTTGCAGTGCACGTCGGCGCCGCCCAGGTCCTCGGCGCTGACCACCTCACCGGTGGCGGCCTTCACCAGCGGCGGGCCGGCGAGGAAGATGGTGGCCTGGTTGCGCACCATGATCGCCTCGTCGGCCATGGCCGGCACATAGGCGCCGCCGGCGGTGCAGGAGCCCATGACCACGGCGATCTGCGGGATGCCCATGGCGCTCATGTTGGCCTGGTTGAAGAAGATCCGCCCGAAGTGCTCGCGGTCGGGGAACACCTCGTCCTGGCGCGGCAGGTTGGCGCCGCCGGAGTCCACCAGGTAGATGCACGGCAGGCGGTTCTGCTGGGCGATGGCCTGGGCGCGCAGGTGCTTTTTCACGGTCAGCGGGTAGTAGCTGCCGCCTTTCACCGTGGCGTCGTTGGCCACGATCATGCATTCGACGCCTTCGACCCGGCCGATGCCGGCGATCACCCCGGCGGCGGGCACCTCTTCGCCATAGACGCCGTGGGCAGCCAGCTGGCCGATCTCGAGGAAGGGCGAGCCGAGGTCGAGCAAGCGGTTGATCCGCTCGCGCGGCAGCAACTTGCCGCGCGAGGTGTGCCGATGCTGGGCCTTCTCGCCGCCGCCTTCATGGACACGGGCGAGCAGGGCGCGCAGGTCGTTGACCTGGGCGAGCATCGCCGCACTGTTGGTGGCGAACTCCGGGGAGCGGTTGTTGATCTGGGTATGCAGGATGGCCATCTGGCGCTCCGGGTCTACTGGCTGACAACGCGTAGGGTGGGTTGAGCGAAGCGATATCCACGCGGTTTCGGGTTCGATGGGTATCGCGTTGCTCAACCCATCCTCCGGCTCTGGCTTATTTGGTTTCGTTGAACAGCTCGCGGCCGATCAGCATGCGCCTGATCTCGCTGGTGCCGGCGCCGATTTCGTAGAGCTTGGCGTCGCGCAGCAGGCGGCCGGTGGGAAATTCATTGATGTAGCCGTTGCCGCCGAGGATCTGGATCGCCTCCAAGGCCATCTGGGTCGCACGTTCGGCGCTGTAGAGGATCACCCCGGCGGCGTCCTTGCGGTTGGTCTCGCCGCGGTCGCAGGCCTGGGCCACGGTGTACAGGTAGGCGCGGCTGGCGTTGAGCTGGGTGTACATGTCGGCCACCTTGCCCTGGATCATCTGGAACTCGCCGATGCTCTGGCCGAACTGCTTGCGGTCGTGGATATAGGGCACCACCACGTCCATGCAGGCCTGCATGATGCCGATCGGGCCGCCGGCGAGGACCACGCGCTCGTAGTCGAGGCCGCTCATCAGCACCTTCACGCCGCCGTTTTCCTTGCCGAGGATGTTCTCTTCCGGCACCTCGACGTCATCGAAGAACAGCTCGCAGGTGTTGGAACCGCGCATGCCCAGCTTGTCGAACTTGCTGCCGCGGGAAAATCCCTTCCAGTCGCGCTCGACGATAAAGGCGGTGATGCCATGGGCGCCCTTGTCCAGGTCGGTCTTGGCATAGATCACATAGGTGTTGGCATCCGGGCCGTTGGTGATCCAGGTCTTGCTGCCGTTGAGCACGAAGTGATCGCCGCGACGCTCGGCGCGCAGCTTCATCGAGACCACGTCGGAGCCGGCGTTCGGCTCGCTCATGGCCAGGGCGCCGACGTGCTCGCCGCTGATCAGCTTGGGCAGGTACTTGGCCTTCTGCTCAGGCGTGCCGTTGCGGTTGATCTGGTTGACGCACAGGTTGGAGTGGGCACCGTAGGACAGGCCGACCGACGCCGAGGCGCGGCTGATTTCCTCGATCGCGACCACGTGGGCCAGGTAGCCGAGGCCGGCGCCGCCGTATTCCTCGGACACGGTGACCCCGAGCAGGCCCATGTCGCCGAACTTCTTCCACATGTCGGCGGGGAACAGGTTATCGCTGTCGATGGCGGCGGCGCGCGGCGCCAGTTCCGCGGCGACGAAGGCCTGGACCTGGTCGCGGAGCATGTCGATGGTTTCGCCGAGGGCAAAGTTGAGGGACGGATAGCTCATGGGGGCACCTTGTTGTCGTTGTCGGGGGGGAGGCTTGTCAGCCCGTATACCTTTACGTTAACGTAAAGCTGGCTTCGCGCGCTGTCAAGTCTCCGATAGTGGGCGCCGCCCGGACGCCAGACCTCAGAACAAGCAAAAGAATCGAGGAACTCATGACTTCACCCAGTTATACATGCGGATTACAGGACAAGCCCCTGTTGGCCATGACCATAGGCGCGGCGTTCGATCAGACGGTGGCGCGTTTCGCCGAGCGCGAGGCGCTCGTCGTTCGCCATCAACAGCTACGTTATAGCTGGGGCGAGCTGGGTGAGGCGGTGGATCGCTGTGCCCGCGCCTTGTTGGCCATCGGCATGCAGCCCGGTGAGCGCCTCGGTATCTGGGCGCCGAACTGTGCCCAGTGGTGCATCGCCCAGTTCGCCAGCGCCAAGGTTGGCGTGGTGCTGGTCAATATCAACCCGGCCTACCGCCTCAGCGAACTCGAGTATGCGCTCAAGCACTCCGGCTGCCGCTGGCTGATCTGCGCCGATGCGTTCAAGAGCAGCGACTACCACGCGATGCTCGGTGAGCTGTTGCCGGAGCTCGCCGGATGCGCCGTCGGTGCACTGCAAAGCCGTCTACTGCCCGAGTTGCGTGGGGTGATCAGCCTCGGCCAGCAACCGGCCGTGGGCATGTTCGGTTGGTCGGCGTTCCTCGACCGGGGTGATGAGGTCGGCCCGGAGCAGTTGCGCGCCTGCAGCGCCCAGCTGCAGTTCGACGACCCGATCAACATCCAGTACACCTCGGGCACCACCGGTTTCCCCAAGGGCGCGACCCTCAGTCACTACAACATCCTCAACAACGGCTATATGGTCGGCGAGAGCCTGGGCCTGACCGAACACGATCGCCTGGTGATCCCGGTGCCGCTGTACCACTGCTTCGGCATGGTCATGGGCAACCTCGGCTGCCTGACCCATGGCAGCACCATGATCTACCCGGGGGCCGCCTTCGAACCGCTGGCCACCTTGCAGGCGGTGGCCGAGGAGCGGGCCACGGTGCTCTACGGCGTGCCGACCATGTTCATCGCCGAGCTGGATCTGCCGGAACGTGCCGGCCTGGACCTGTCCAGCCTGCGCAGCGGGATCATGGCCGGCGCCACCTGCCCGATCGAGGTGATGAAGCGGGTGATCGGCGAAATGCACATGGCCGAGGTACAGATCGCCTACGGCATGACCGAGACCAGCCCGGTGTCGACCCAGACGGCCGCGGATGACGACCTGCAGTGTCGGGTCAGCAGTGTCGGCCGCACCCAGCCGCACCTGGAGAGCAAGGTGATCGACGAGCAGGGACGCATCGTCCCGCGCGGCCAGGTTGGCGAGCTGTGCACCCGTGGCTACAGCGTCATGCTCGGCTACTGGAACAACCCGCAGGCCACCGCCGAGGCCCTCGACCCGGCGCGCTGGATGCACACCGGCGACCTGGCGGTGATGGACGAGCAGGGCTACCTGAGCATCGTCGGGCGCAACAAGGACATGATCATCCGCGGCGGCGAGAACGTCTATCCACGGGAGATCGAGGAGTTCCTGTTCAATCATCCGGCGGTGGCCGATGTGCAGGTGGTGGGCATTCCCGACGACAAGTACGGCGAGGAGATCGTCGCCTGGGTCAAGTGCCATCCGGGCCACGCAGTGGCAGCGGCGGAGCTGAGCGAGTTCTGCAAGGGTCGCATCGCCCATTTCAAGGTGCCGCGCCACTTCCTCCTGGTCGACGAGTTCCCCATGACGGTGACCGGCAAGGTGCAGAAATTCCGCATGCGCGAGCTCAGCATCGAACAACTGGCACTCACCGCTAAATCCTAGGCGTTGGCCCTTGCGGCGTCCGTCAGTCGGGCGCCGCTGCAGATCATGGAGTAATCCGATGTCCCCGCAGATCAGTCGCTTTGCACTGCCCGAAAACCTCGAACAATTACCGCAAGACCTGCACCAGCGGATACTCGCGGTGCAGGAGAAGGCCGGCTTCGTGCCCCATGTGTTCCTCATGCTGGCCCACCGCCCGGACGAGTTCCGCGCCTTTTTCGCCTACCACGACGCCCTGATGGAGCGCGAGTCCGACAGCCTGACGCCGGCGGAAAAGGAGATGATCGTGGTCGCCACCAGTGCCCGCCACGGCTGTCTGTACTGCGTGGTGGCGCATGGCGCGGTGTTGCGTATCTACAGCAAGGATCCGCTGCTCGCCGACCAGCTGACGGTCAACCACCGCACGGCGCCGATCGGCGAGCGCCAGCGCCTGATGCTGGATTTCGCCTTTCACGTCGGCCTCGAACGTGGCGGCCTGGATGGCGACTGGCAGGCACGCCTGCAGGCCGTCGGCTTCAGCCTCGACGACATCTGGGACATCGGCGCCATCACCGCCTTCTTCAGCCTGTCCAACCGGCTGGTGTCGCTGGCGGGCACCCCGCCCAACGCCGAGTTCTACCTGATGGGCCGCGTGCCCAGGGCGCCAAGTTGAAACGGCCTCTCTAGCGACAGTGCAAGCTTCCCCGGCCATGCCGGGGGGGCGAGCATGACTTCTGCTTCTTTCCATTGCGCGTTCAGGGGCGGGGCAGGGCTGTGCGCAGTGGGTGTGCCGGCTGCAGTGGGTACGATATTTATGCATAACGCACCTGATAATTTACTCATTATTATTTAATAAATGCCTGCCTATACTCGATTTCAACGGATTGACCGAGGGCAGCAGGCCAGCAGGGCCTGGCATCCTCCAGACGAAAACTGCGGTGTCAGTCGAATAGTAACCAGTCAGTCGAAAGTAGACTTTGGTATAGTGTTTACGTTTACGTAAAGGTAGTATTGTCAGCAGCGCCATAACCAATAAAAACAAGCAGGTTAGAGGGCTCCACATGTCACCCGAATTCGTACTGGAAACGCGCGGCTTGACCAAGGAATTTCGCGGCTTCACCGCGGTGGACTCGGTCGATCTGCGTGTGCAGAAGGGACATATCCATGCCTTGATCGGACCCAACGGGGCCGGCAAGACCACCGTATTCAACCTGCTCAGCAAGTTCCTCGCGCCCACTAGCGGCGAGATCATCTATCAGGGCAAGCCCATCACCGGCCTGCAGCCGAACCAGATCGCCCGTCTCGGCCTGGTGCGCTCCTTCCAGATTTCCGCGGTATTCGGTCACATGAGCGTGATGGAAAACGTCCGCGTGGCCCTGCAGCGCAAGCTGGGCAACTCCTTCCACTTCTGGAAGTCCGAGCGCAGCCTCGAGGCCCTCAATGAGCGCGCCCTGCAGATGCTCGATGATGTGGGCCTGCTCGAATTCGCCGACACCATGACCATCGAACTGCCCTATGGCCGCAAGCGCGCGCTGGAGCTGGCCACCACCCTGGCGCTGGACCCGGCCGTGCTGTTGCTCGACGAGCCGACCCAGGGCATGGGCGGCGAGGACGTGGAAATGGTCATCGGCCTGGTACGCCGCGCCGCAGTGGGGCGCACGGTGCTGATGGTCGAGCACAACCTCAGCGTGGTCAGTCAGTTGTGCGACTGCATCACCGTGCTGGCCCGCGGTGCGATCCTCGCCGAAGGCGACTACGCCAGCGTGTCCGCCAACCCGCTGGTGCGCGAGGCCTACCTGGGCAGCGAAGCGACAGTCAGCGAGGAGGCCGGCGCATGAGCAACCTGCATACTCAGGATTACGAGCAGCTGCGGGTCAGCGACCTGCATGCCTTCTACGGCGAGTCGCACATCCTGCATGGCATCGACCTGCTGGTGCGCCGCGGCGAACTGGTGACCTTGCTCGGGCGCAACGGCTCGGGACGCTCCACCACCCTGCGCGCGATCATGAACATGGTGGGTCGGCGCACCGGCTCGATCGTGGTCAACGGCAACGAGACCCTGGGCCTCGCCGCGCACCTGATCCCGCGCCTGGGCGTTGGCTTCTGCCCGGAAGAACGCGGCATCTTCGCCAGCCTCAACGTCGAGGAGAACCTGCTGCTGCCGCCCATGGTGCGCAGTGGCGGCATGAGCCTCGATGACATCTACGAGATGTTCCCCAACCTCTACGAGCGGCGTTTCAGCCAAGGTACCCGGCTGTCCGGCGGCGAGCAGCAGATGCTGGCCATGGCACGCATCCTGCGCACCGGCGCCAACCTGTTGCTGCTCGACGAGATCACCGAGGGCCTGGCCCCGGTGATTGTGCAGAAACTCGCCGAGGTGCTGATCAAGCTCAAGAACAAGGGCCTGACCATCGTGCTGGTGGAGCAGAACTTCCGCTTCGCCGCTCCCTTGGCCGATCGGCATTACCTGATGGATCACGGCCAGATTGTCGAGGAAATCGGCGCGAGCGAGCTGTCGTCAAAACAAGAACTGCTGCACCGCTGTCTAGGCGTCTAAACCCAGTTTCACCCCTCGAAACATGCAGTACGGCGTGGCCCAGGCCCGCCGGGTCGGGGTTGCTTTGCCCGGTACAACAACAATAACTGTGGAAGGTAACGAGATGAATCTGTTCCAGAAGACTGCAAGCACCATCCTCGCCACCAGCCTGATTGCCAGCGCCGCCCAGGCGCAGCTCAGCGATGACGAAATCCGTATCGGCTACCTGGCCGATATGTCCGGCACCTACCGTGATCTCTCCGGACCGGGTGGCCTGGAAGCGCTGAAGATGGCGGTCGAGGACTTCGGCGGCCAGATCGATGGCAAGAAGATCGTGATCTTCAGTGCCGATGACCTGAACAAGCCGGATGTCGGTGCCAGTACCGTGCGCAAGTGGGTCGATGAGCGCAACGTCGACATGGTCACCGGCCTGGTCGCCTCCTCGGTGGTGCTGGCGGCCAGCCAGGTGGTGGAGCAAGCCGGCAAGCTGGCGCTGATTTCCGGCGCCGCGGCCTCCAGCATTACCAACGAATACTGCTCGCCCAACCATATCCACTGGACCTACGACTCCTACGCCTTGGCCAATGGTACGGCCAAGGCAGTGTTGGCCAATGGCGGCAAGAGCTGGTTCATCCTGACCGCCGACTATGCCTTCGGCCATGCCATGGAAGCCGATATCACCAAGGTGGTCGAGGCCGATGGCGGCTCAGTGCTGGGCACGGTGCGCCATCCATTCCCGAGCAGCGACTTTTCCTCCTACATCCTCCAGGCCCAGGGCTCTGGCGCCGATGTGATCGCCCTGGCTAACGCCGGTGCCGACACGGTCAATTCGCTGATGACCGCCAGCCAGTTCGGCGTTACCCAGTCCGGGCAGAGTCTGGCCGGCATGGTGGTCTTCCTCAACGACATCCATGCCATGGGCCTGGACGTGACCCAGGGTCTGATGCTGACCACCGGCTGGTACTGGGACCTCAACGAGGAAACCCGCACCTGGTCCAAGCGCTACGAAGACCGCTTCGGCAGCAAGCCGGGCATGGTGCCGGCGGGTATCTACTCGGCGACCATGCATTACCTGAACGCAGTCAAGGCTGCCGGCAGCGACGAGGCGCAGGCGGTGCGGGCGCAGATGATGGCGACCCCGGTCAACGACATGTTCGCCAAGAACGGCAAGATCCGCGCCGATGGCCGCATGGTCCACGACATGTATCTGGCCCAGGTAAAGACCCCGGCCGAGTCGAAGGGCGACTGGGACCTGTACAAGATCGTGCGCACCATTCCGGGCGACGAGGCCTTCCGCCCGCTGGCCGCGAGCCAATGCAAGCTGCTGTCGCAGAACTGATCGGCAATTAACCCCAGCTCGTCACCCGGCTGCCAGCAGCCGGGTGTCACTGACTTTCAGCGGGTGGTAACTCATGACTATGGTATTCGGCATACCGCTGGGCGTACTGCTCGGCCAGCTGCTGCTCGGGCTGATCAACGGCGCTTTCTATGCCTTGCTCAGCCTGGGCCTGGCGATAATCTTCGGTCTGCTGCGGATCATCAACTTCGCCCATGGCGCCCAGTACATGCTTGGGGCCTTCGCCGCCGTGCTTGGCCTCAAGTACCTGGGCATCAATTATTGGGTGGCGCTGATTGTGGCGCCACTGCTAGTCGGCGCCCTGGGCATGCTGATCGAGCGTGGCCTGTTACGCCGGATCGCCGGTGAGGATCACCTCTACGGCTTGCTGTTGACCTTCGGCCTGGCGTTGATCGTCGAGGGCTGCTTCGTCAAGCTGTTCGGTGTTTCCGGCGCGTCCTACCCGATGCCCGAGCTGCTCAAGGGCGGTTACAACCTCGGCTTCATGTTCCTGCCCACCTACCGCGCCTGGGTTGTTGTGGCTGCAGTGGTGGTGTGCGTGCTCACCTGGTACATGATCGAGCGCACCCGCCTGGGTTCCTACCTGCGTGCCGGTACCGAAAACCCCAAGCTGATGCAGGCCTTCGGCATCAACGTACCGCTGCTGATCACCCTGACCTATGGCTATGGCGCGGCGCTGGCGGGGTTGGCCGGAGTGCTGGCTGCTCCGATCTATTCGGTCACCCCGACCATGGGCGCCAATCTACTGATCGTGGTGTTTGCTGTGGTGGTGATCGGCGGCATGGGTTCGATCATGGGCGCGATCGTCACGGGTCTGGCCATGGGCGTGATCGAGGGGCTGACCAAGGTGATCTATCCAGAAGCGGCCAACACCATCGTGTTCCTGGTGATGGTACTGGTGCTGCTGGTTCGTCCGGCGGGACTGTTCGGCAAGGAGACATAAGCATGACCAATATGCACATCAAACAGGACAGCCTGGTTCTGCCGCCGCAAGTGGTACGCGAGCGCCAGCAGGCGGCGCAACGGCGCAAGCTGTGGTTCTACCTGGCACTGTTCGGCGTCGCGCTGGTCGCGCCCCTGGCGGTGTACCCGATCTTTCTGATGAAGCTGCTGTGTTTCGCCTTGTTCGCCTGCGCCTTCAACCTGTTGCTCGGCTATGCCGGCTTGTTGTCCTTCGGCCATGCCGCTTTTTTCGCCACCGGCGGCTATATCACCGGCTACCTGCTCAGCGAGTACAGCGGCCTGGGCACGGAACTGGGAATCCTCGCCGGCACCCTGGCGTCTGCGGCGCTCGGCTTGCTGTTCGGCCTGCTGGCGATTCGGCGCCAGGGCATCTACTTCGCCATGATCACCCTGGCGCTGGCGCAACTGGTGTTCTTCATCTTTGTCCAGGCGCCCTTCACCGGCGGCGAGAACGGCCTGCAGGGCGTACCGCGAGGGCAGCTGTTCGGGCTGTTCGACCTGAACAACAACATGACCCTGTACTACTTCGTCCTGGCGGTGTTCATCGTCGGCTTCGCCATCATCCAGCGCACCATCCACTCGCCCTACGGCCAGGTGCTCAGGGCGATCCGCGAGAACGAGCCGCGGGCCATTTCCCTGGGCTACAACGTCGACGCGCACAAGCTGCTGGCCTTCGTGATTTCCGCCACCTTGACCGGCCTGGCGGGCTCGACCAAGACCGTGGTGTTCCAGTTGGCCTCGCTGACCGACGCGCACTGGCACATGTCCGGCGAGGTGATCCTGATGACCCTGCTCGGCGGCGTCGGCACCGTGCTCGGGCCGGTGGTCGGCGCCAGCGTGGTGATCACCCTGCAGAGCTACCTGTCCAACGGTCCACTGGGCGAGTGGGTGCACGTGATCCTCGGGGCGATATTCGTCACCTGCGTGCTGCTGTTCCGGGTCGGCATCGTCGGTTGGGTGCTGAAACTGGCGAAGCGCAACTTCTAAACAAGCCTCCTGCTGTTTGCTCAAGGTGCGGACCCTGATCCGCGCCGGGGGGGCTGTTTGCCTGAAATATGCCCTGCCGGGTCGTCGGCAGGGTGTCTGGATCCCACGGGAAGCCCCGTGGATAACAGGTCGGTTGCATCGGCCGTCGCGGGTATTGCCTGGCAGTTGGCTGCCTGGCGTTGCTGCACTACTCACCAATAAGAAGAGAGATCTATGAACGTTGAAAAGTCGATCACCAGGCCCTTCAAGGCCAAAGTCCTCTGTGTGGCGATCACCGCCAGCCTGGCTGGCTTCATCGCGCCCGCCAGCGCCGACACCGCGTCCGACCTGGAGGCGTTGAAGGCGCAGATCGCAGCGCTGCAGAACAGCATTGCCGCGCTCGAGCAGAAACAGGCCGAAACCGCCAAGGCCGTCGCGCCCGCCAACAGCGTGACCGCCGGCACCACCCCAGGTTCGTTCAAGCTGCCCGGCTCCAATACCTCGGTCAAGTTTGGCGGCTACGTCAAGGCCGACCTGCTGTACAGCGACACCAGTGCGGGCGCGGGCAGCACCCTTGACCAGTTGCTGGTTCCGGGTTCGATTCCCCTGGACAGCGACACTAATACTGAAGACGGCCAGATTACCCTCCACGCGCGCCAGACCCGTTTGAACTTCGCCACCAGCACCCCGACCGCTTGGGGCGACCTCAAGACCTTCGTCGAGGCCGACTTCTTCGGCGCGAATGGCAACGAGGTCGTCAGCAACTCCAATGGCCTGCGCACCCGCCATGCCTTCGGCAGCCTCGGCGGCCTGCTCGCCGGCCAGACCTGGTCTACCTTCATGGACGCGGGCTCCCTGCCCGAGACCCTGGACTTCGGCGGCCCGGTCGGCGAACTCTTCGTCCGCCAGACCCAGGTGCGCTGGACCGAGGGCTTCGACGGCGGCTCCTGGTCGATTGCGGCGGAAAGCCCCGAGTCCTTCCTGACCACGGCCAATGCCGGCGGCGGTAGCAATGGGCAGACCGATGACGACAAGGTGCCCGATCTGGTTGCGCGACTGGACTTCAACACCTCCGCTGGCCGCTTCGCCCTGGCCGCGATGGCGCGCAACATTCGCGTGGATACGGCCATGGGTGCCGACGACCAGTGGGGTGGGGCGCTCGCCGCTTACGGCGTGGTGCCGACCATCGGCAAGGACACCTTCCAGTTCTCGCTCACCGCCGGTAACGCACTCGGCCGCTACATGGGCCAGGCCGTATTCTCCGATGGCAGCGTCGATACCTCCGGTGATCTCACGCTGAACAACCAATGGGGCGCGATTCTCGCCTACCGCCACTTCTGGATGGACAACCTGCGTTCCACGCTGGCGCTGTCGACCGCCCGTGCAAGCAACCCGAGTGGTGCGACCACTGCGAACATGAACCAAAGCTCCGACACCGCTCACCTGAACCTGCTGTGGAGCCCGGTTGCCAGCACGACTTTCGGCCTCGAGCTGATTCACGCGCGGCGTGAAACGGAAGATGGCCGCAATGGCGATTTGAACCGCGTGCAGACCTCGGCGCAGTACAACTTCTGATCGTTCGCGCCGTATGACGGCGCTGCAGTGGGGGCCGGGCATGATTGCTTCTTGTGCGTTGTGGCACGGCGGCAGTATCGCCCAGCAATGTCGGCAGCAAGCTGGACGAGAAGAGCCTTATCGTCAGCTACAGCTTTTGCTAAGCCCGGGCTAACCGCTCAATCCGATTACTCCTTGGTGTGAAGTTTGCCGGGCCCTGGTGGCCCGGCTTTTTTTGTTCTCGATCCAGCCCTGAGTTGGTCCGGGCGCATACCGACAGATCATCGCCAGCGCCTGCCTGCGGCTGATGCTGGTGAGTGGCTGCGTTGACGTTAACGTAATGAGTTGTTAGCGTTCCACGGCATATGGCCATGCAGCCATGTCGCGGGAACCCCTGTGCGACATGGCTCGTGGATAATCGACCAAGGATCAAGCATGACCGCCAAGACCTACAGCATTTCCGAACTGGCGCGCGAGCTGGATGTGACCACCCGGACCATTCGTTTCTATGAAGAGCAGGGCATGCTGCTGCCGACCCGCCGTGGCCAGGAGCGAATCTATACGGCCAAGGACAGGGTCGCGCTCAAGCTGATTCTGCGGGGCAAGCGCATCGGTTTCTCCCTGGCCGAATGCAAGACCCTGATCGAGCTGTACGACCCACAGGGCGACAACCGTAATCAGCTCGAGATCATGCTGGGCAAGATCGCCGAGCGACGTCTGCAGCTGGAGCAGCAGTTGCTGGACATCGAGCAGATGCAGCTGGAGCTGGACACGGCCGAGGAGCGTTGCCGCGCCGCCTTATTGGAAGTTCCCGAGACCCATTGAGGCGTCGGCCAGCACCGCAGCGTCCTGGGTGGCCCGCAACGCGGCGCGCAGTGCGCTCAGCACCATGTCGCGCAGCAACGCGTGGCGTGCCGTAGGACTCAGCTCGGGCGCCTCGACCCAGGCCGGCAACTGATTGAGCAGGGCCAGGATGCCGCTCAACGCAGCGCGGCGGCTGCTGCCGACCGGCTGGCCGGTGACACACTCCACGCTTTCCACCAGCTGCTGTGCGTAGCGCGCGCGAAGCTCGCGGAGTTGCACCTGCTGCTCGCCGGCCAGGCAGTGACTGTCGTACTCGGCCAGACGAAAATGCGCACCCATGCTGGCGTGCAACCGCAGGTGCGCGTCGAACAGGCCGTGCAGCCGTTCGGCGGGCGTGGCAGCGCGCCGTTGCACCTGGCGGGCGCCGTGCAGCAGCTGTTCGTAGAGCTCCTCGATCAGCTCGAACAGCAGCGCTTCCTTGCTCTCGATGTGGTTGTAGAGCGAGCCTGACCGGATGCCCAGGTGCTTGGCCAGGTCGCGCATGCTGACAGCGCTGAAACCGCGGCTGGCAAACAGACTCAACGCCTTGAGGCGGGTGTCCTGGTAGCGCGTGTTGGCGCCGACGTTGATCGGTGCGCGCCGCGGAACGGCTGGCGTGGCGAAGAGGGCTGAGAGTCGTTGGGCGTCGCTCATGGCGTGATGGCCTCCATTGTTTGCGTTGCACTGGGCGACGAGTCGGAGCGCTGACATTGACCTGTCGCCGGTGCAAAACCAAGGTCATCGGCGCTCAGAATGACTGAGCGTTTTGGCCATGCCATTGCTGCGCTGGGAGGGAACCTAAGCAAGGGCCCCGGAGCAACCCGTAAGGCTTTACCCGTCAGGATCTATCACTGCACGCGACAAGCCCTGTATTCGCAGCTCACACCCGGAATTGGCCTAGGAGCCGATTCAGTTGTGCTGCATGGGTGCCGACGTCCTGGCTGGCTTGATGCGAGCGGTCGGCCGCCTGCACGCCCTGCTGCGCCAGGGAAGCGGTGAGGGTCACGTTCTGATTTATGTCCTCGACCACCTGGGATTGCTCCAGGGTGGCGCTGGCAATGGATGCATTGAGGTCGCTCAGGTTGTGCAGTGCCGCGGCGATCTGGTTCAGGCTCTCGCCGGCTTTGCGCGCCTGCATGACCGTCAGCTGCGAGGTTTCGCTGCTGGCGCCTATGACCTTGACCGCCGCTGCCGAATTGCCCTGCAGACGCTCGATCATGCCCTGGATCTCGGCAGTGGACTGCTGGGTGCGTTGGGCCAGCAGGCGCACCTCATCGGCCACTACGGCAAAGCCGCGGCCTTGCTCGCCGGCGCGCGCGGCCTCGATGGCGGCGTTCAAGGCGAGCAAGTTGGTTTGCTCGGCGATCGCCCGAATCACTTCCAGTACGCTGCCGATCTGCGTGCTTTCCTGGGCCAGGCTGTCGATCACCTCGACAGCCTGGCCGATGGTGTTCGACAGCAGGTCGATCTGGCGCAGGCTGCTGTCGATGTTCTGCTGGCCCTGGCGTGCCTGCTCCTCGGCCTGGCGCACTTCATTGGCGGCATGCTCGGCGTTGCGCGCCACTTCCTGCACGGCATAGGCCACTTCGTTGATGGCCGTGGCCACCATCTCCATCTGTTGCGACTGTTGCTGGCTGTGCTGCTGGGTGTCGCCGGCGATCTCGCCGAGCGATTGCGAGGCCTGCTCCAGACGGGTGGCGGCCTGCAGCGACTGGCCGATGACCTCGCGCAGTTTGCCGGTGAAGGCGTTGAAATGGCCGCCCAGCGCGGTCAGCTCGTCGCGGCCCTGGTGATCCAGGCTGCGGGTCAGGTCGGCTTCGCCGCTGGCGATGTTCTTCATCGCATCCACTGCCCGCTCCAGGGGAGAGGCGATGCTGCGGGCAATCAGCAGGATCAGCGCAGCGAGCAGCAGGGCCACTACCACCAGAAAGCTGAAGGTGCGCAGTACCTGGCCGCGGAACTCGGCCATCACGTCGTCGATATAGATCCCCGAGCCGACTATCCAGCCCCAGGGTTGAAACAGCTGGATATAGGAGACCTTCGCCACCGGGTCATCAGAGCCCGGCTTGGGCCAGCGGTAGTGCACCACGCCGGCGCCGTCACGCTTGGCCACGCTGACCATCTCGTCGAACAGGGGTTTGCCGTCCGGGTCGCGGGTGCCGGACATGACCTTGCCCAGTAACTTGGCGCTGGGGTGCATGACCATACGAGTGTCGAGATCCTCGATCCAGAAGTAGTCGTCCTGGTTGTAGCGCAGCTCGCGTATGACCGCGCTGGCCTCGCTCTGGGCCTGCTCGCGGCTCATCCCTGCGTCCTCCAGGCCGTGGTAGTGGCGCAGAATGCCGGCGGCAGTCTCCACCACATGCTGGGTCTTCAGCGCCTTGGCGGCATGCAGATCGTCGTAGTTTTGTTTGAGCATCAGCCCGGTGAGGACCAGCAAGGTCAGGATGGAGGTCAGCAGAATCAGCCATAGACGCTGACTGATGGGAACATTGCGCAGGCCTAGCATGTGTGAGACTTCCAGTAATTCAAGCTTGGGGCCGCCGGGCGTACCCGGCAGCCAGGCAGTTGATTCAAAGCGGGTAGTGCGTCAGTTCACGGGCGATCAGCAGGCGCTGGATCTCGCTGGAGCCTTCGTAGATCTGGGTGATGCGCGCGTCGCGGTAGTAGCGCTCCACCGGGTAATCCTCCAGGTAGCCGTAGCCGCCATGGATCTGCAGGGCCTTGGAGCACACCCGCTCGGCCATCTCCGAGGCGAACAGCTTGGCCTGCGAGGCCTCCGACAGGCAGGCATGCCCGGCGCTCTTCAGGCGCGCCGCATGCAGGATCAGCAGGCGTGCGGCGTTGAGCTGGGTGTGCATGTCGGCCAGCATATTGGCGATGCTCTGGTGCTCGGCGATCGGCTTGCCGAACTGGATGCGCTCACGGGCATAGCCCAGGGCGGCCTCGAAGGCGGCGCGGGCGATGCCCAGGGCCTGGGCGGCGATGCCGATACGGCCGCCTTCCAGGTTGGACAGGGCAATGGCCAGACCCTTGCCGCGTTCGCCCAGCAAGCTGGCCGCGGGGATCGTGCAGTCATTCAGGCTGACCGCGCAGGTATCGGAGGCCTTGATGCCCATCTTGTGTTCGCTGCGGTCGACGACGAATCCGGGGTTGTCGGTCGGCACCAGGAAGGCCGACAGGCCTTTCTTGCCCAGTTCCGGGTCGGTGACGGCGAAGACGATGGCAAGCCGGGCGCGCTTGCCGTTGCTGACGAACTGTTTGGCACCATTGAGTACCCACTGGCCGTCGCGCAGTTCGGCGCGGGTGCGCAAGTTGTGTGCTTCGGAGCCGGCCTGTGGCTCGGTCAGGCAGAAGCAGCCGATCGCCTGGCCGCTGGCCAGAAGCGGCAGCCAGTCGTCTTGTTGCGTCTGGCTGCCGTATTTCAGGAGAGGGCCGCAGCCGACTGAATTGTGAATGCTCATCAGCGCACCGAGGGCGCCGTCGCCGGCCGAGATTTCTTCCACGGCCAGGGCGTAAGCCACGTAGTCGGTGTAGCTGCCCCCCCAGGTGTCCGGTACTACCATGCCGAGCAGGCCCAGTTCACCCATCTGCGCCACCACGGCGTCGTCGATCCAGCCGGCTTTCTCCCAGGCCTGGGCATGTGGGGCGACTTCGCTGCGGGCGAAGTCGCGGGCCATGTCGCGGATCATGCGTTGGTCTTCGGTCAATTGGCTGTCGTGCATTGCAGTGCTCTCCTCGGTTCTGGCCGCACCCTTCAGGCGTGGTGCAGGGGGTTGCTGGCAGCGGGGCGCAAGCCGCTGAAGAAGGCCTGTACCCGCTGCGGGTCCAGCTCTGCCAGGGTCGCTGGGTGCCAGCGCGGGTTCTTGTCCTTGTCGATGATCAGTGCGCGGATGCCTTCGATCAGGTCGCCGCGCTCGAACCATTGGTAGTCCAGGTGCAGTTCCTGGGCGAAGCAGTCGGCCAGCGGTAAGTGCTGACCGCGCTGCAGCAGCTCCAGGGTCACCGCCATGGCCAGCGGTGAGCGACTGTCGAGCACCCGTACGGTGTCTTGCGCCCAGGCCTGCAACTCTGGGCGGCTCTCGTCGAGCAGGGCGGTGCGGATTGCCGCCAGGTCAGGCAGGGCGAAGTAGTCGTCGATGGCCTGGCGCAGGTCCTTGAGCTTGCCTCCGGGCAGTTCGCTGCAGGTCATGCCGTCGAGCAACTGCTGCAGGTTCTGCAGCGGCGCTGCCGACCAGCTCAGGTTGTCCAGCGCCTGGTCGAACTCGGCCAGCCGTTCGCTGGCCAGGCAATGGTCGGCCAGCCCAGCGTAGAGTGCGTCAGCGGCGCCGACCGAGAGGCCGGTGAGGCCCAGGTAGAAGCCCAGTTGGCCGGGCAGCCGGGGCAGGAAGTAACTGCCGCCGACATCCGGAAAGAAGCCGATGCTGACTTCCGGCATGCCCATTTTCACCCGTTCGCTGACCAGCCGCAGGGCCGCCGCCTGGGCCAGGCCCATGCCGCCGCCCAAGACGAAGCCGTCGAGCAGCGCCAGTACCGGCTTGGGATAAGCATGCAGGTACTGATCGAGGGCGTATTCCTCCTCGAGAAACAGCTCGTGCTGGTTGCTGCCACCGGTGTAGCTGTCGTACAGCATGCGAATATCGCCACCGGCGCAGAAGGCCTTCTCGCCGCTGCCACGCAGGACCACGGCGAGCACCTCGGGATCCTGCTCCCAGGCATGCAGCTGCTGCATGAGCAGGCGCACCATGGGCAGGGTCAGGGTGTTGAGGGCGCTCGGGCGGTTGAGGGTCAGGTGGCCGATGCGGTTGCGCACCTCGGCCAGGACCGCAGCTTCAGCGTCGTTCATGCCTCGGCGTCCCGACGGTACAGCTTGATGATGGCGGAGAAATCCAGGCCGCCATTACCCTGCTGGCTGAAACTCTGGTACAGCTGCTGGGCGGCGGCGCCGAGCAGCACTGGCTGGCGCACGTGCTTGGCCGCTTCGGTCGCCAGGCCGAGGTCCTTGAGCATCAGGTCGGTGCCGAAACCGCCGCTGTAGCCCCGCGAGGCCGGGGCGTTTGCCAGCACGCCGGGGAACGGGTTGTTGATCTCCGAGCTCCAGCAACGGCCGCTCGAGGTGTTGATGACCCCGGCCAGCACCTTGGCATCCATGCCCAGGGATACGCCCAGGGCCATGGCTTCGGCGACACCAATCATGGAGATGCCGAGCAGCATGTTGTTGGCAATCTTGGCCACCTGGCCGTTGCCGCTGTCACCGCAGTGGACCAGGTTCTTGCCCATGGCCGAGAGAATTGGCCCGGCCTGGTCGAAGGCACTGGCCGGACCGCCGACCATAAAGGTCAGGGTGCCAGCCGCGGCGCCACCGGTGCCGCCGGAAACCGGCGCATCGAGCATGGGATTGCCTTGGGCGAGGGCCAGGGTGGCCACTTCGCGGGCACTGAGCGGGTCGATGGTCGAACAGTCGATCAGCAGCACGCCTTGGCCGATATGCGCCAGCAGGCCATCGTTGCCCTGGTAAACCTGTTTCACCTGAGCCGCTGCCGGCAGCATGGTGACGATCGCCTCGACGTCGGCCTGGGCCACCGCCGCAGGGGAGCTGGCACTGGTGGCGCCCGCCTCGACAAGGGCGGCGACAGCTTGGGCGCTGGGGTCGAAGACGGTGACGCGATGGCCGGCCTTGAGCAGGTTGCAGGCCATTGGGCCACCCATGTTGCCGAGACCAAGAAAACCGATATGCATGGTGGATACCTCTGTAATTAGGGGGGCTCAGCGGTGCTGAAACTGCGGTTGGCGTTTTTCCACGAAGGCGCGCATGCCTTCCTTCTGGTCGTGACTGGCGAACAGCGAATGGAACACCCGGCGCTCGAAGCGCACGCCCTCGCTGAGACCGAGTTCGAAGGCGCGGTTGACGCATTCCTTGACCAGCATGCTGGCCGGCAGCGATTTGGCGGCGATACCCTGGGCCACCTTCAGGGTCTGCTCCAGCAGTTCGGCGGCGGGGAAGACCTGGGCCACCAGGCCGGCGCGCTCGGCTTCTGCGGCGAGCAGATGACGGCCGGTGAGGCACAGCTCCATGGCCTTGGCCTTGCCCAGGGCATGGGTCAGGCGTTGGGTGCCGCCGATGCCCGGGGTTACCCCCAGGCTCAGCTCAGGCAAGCCGAAGCGGGCGTTGTCCGCGGCGTAGATGAAGTCGCACATCAGCGCCAGCTCGCAACCACCGCCCAGGGCGTAGCCGGCGACCGCGGCAATCAGCGGTTTGCGCCGGTTGCCGATGCGATCGGCGGCGGCGAAGAAGTCGTCGAGGTAGATCGACGGGTAGTCCTTGTCGACCATCTCCTTGATGTCGGCGCCAGCGGCGAACGCCTTGGCCGAGCCGGTGATGACCATGCAGCCGACTTCAGGGTCGGCTTCCAGGCGGTCGAGGACCAGGTTGAGTTCGCTGATCAGCTGGCTGTTCAGCGCATTGAGCGCTTGCGGTCGGTTGAGGGTGATCAGGCCGACCCGTTCGCGCACCTCGACCAGCAGGGTTTGGTAGTCCATGGCGATATCTCCCAGGGGGCCGGCGCCAGGCCGGCCCGTCAGCCTTATTTAAGGGTGATGGTGGTGTTGACCACGGCGCTGCTGTCGTCCTCGTCGAACCAGCGCTGGGTGACCGTCTTGGTCTGGGTGTAGAAGGTCACCACTTGTTTGCCGTAGGGACCCAGGTCGCCGAGCTTGGAGCCGCGCGATCCGGAGAAGGAGAACAGCGGAACCGGTACCGGGATTGGCACGTTGATACCCACTTGACCGACGTCGATTTCTTCCTGGAAGTGACGGGCAGCAGCGCCGGAACGGGTGAACAGGGCGGTGCCGTTACCGTTCGGGTTGGCGTTGATGATCTCGATCGCCTCGTTGAGGTTGGCGGCGTGCATGATGCACAGCACCGGACCGAAGATTTCTTCGCGGTACACCGACATGTGCGCGGTGACGCCGGAGAAGATCGTTGGGCCGACGAAGTTGCCGTCCTGGTAGCCGGGCACGCTCGGGTTGCGGCCATCCAGTTCCAGTTTGGCGCCTTCTTCGATGCCGCTGGCGATCAGGCCGTTGACCCGCTCCAGGGCCGCGCAGGAGATCACCGGACCGATGTCGGTGCCAGGCTCGGTGCCGCCATTGATCTTGAGGGTCTTGGTCCGCTCGATCAGGTCCGGCAACCAGCTCTGCGCCTCGCCCACCAGGATCACCACCGGCAGGGCCATGCAGCGCTGACCGGCGGCGCCGAAGGAGGCGCCCAGCAGGTTGTTCAAGGTCTGCTGCTTGTTGGCATCGGGCAGGACGATGGCGTGGTTTTTTGCGCCCATCATGCACTGCGCGCGCTTGCCGTTCTGGGTGGCACGGTTGTAGACATGGGTGCCGACCTTGGTCGAACCGACGAAGGACACGGCCTTGATGTCCGGGTGGTCACAGATCAGGTTCACCGCGTCGACGCCGCCGTGGATGACGTTGAGCACGCCCTTGGGTACGCCGGCCTGCAGCGCCAGCTCGACCAGGCGCATGGTTACCAGCGGATCCTGCTCGGAGGGCTTGAGGACGAAGGTGTTGCCGGTGGCGATGGCCATCGGGAACATCCACAGCGGGATCATCGCCGGGAAGTTGAACGGGGTGATGCCGGCGCACACGCCCAGTGGCTGCATCAGGGTGTAGGTGTCGACGCCACTGGCGACGTTGTTGGCCAGTTCACCCATCTGCAGGTTGCCGATGCTGGCCGCGTGCTCGACCACTTCCAGGCCGCGGAATACGTCGCCCTCGGCGTCCGGCAGGGTCTTGCCCTGCTCGGCGGTGAGCAGTGCGGCCAGCTCCTTGATGTTCTCGCGAATCAGTTGCTGGTACTTGAGGAAGATCCGCGCACGCGCGCCGATCGGGGTCTTGCGCCAGGTCTTGAAGGCCTCGGCGGCGCTGGCCACGGCGGCGTTCATTTCCTCGGCAGTGGCGAAGGGCACGCGGGCCAGTACCTCCTGGGTGGCCGGGTTGACCACGTCGCGCCACTCGGTGGTCTTGGATTCGACGAATTCGCCGTCGATGAGCAGTTTGACGCTGGGAACTGTGGAAGCGGTCATTTTCTAGTCCTGTCTACTGTCGGAGGTCGAGTGCGCCCCCTCGGCGCCGTTGGCCGAGTGGGCGGGGGAGTGGTGATCTGGGCCGGCGCGCCGGCCTGGTTTCAGCCCTTGAGCTGCGGGAAGTCGTCTTCGAAGTGTTCCTGCGGCCCGCGGCTGTCGCCTTGCCGGCGCTGCAGTTCCATCTGCCGCAGTTCTACCCGGCGGATCTTGCCGGAGATGGTCTTGGGCAATTCGCTGACGAACTCGATGCGCCGCACCCGCTTGTAAGGCGCCAGGTGTTCGCGGGCGAAGGCGAGGATGTCCTCGGCCAGTTCGGCACTGCCCGGCTGGTCGTGGGCCAGGATCAGGAAGGCCTTGGGCACCGCCAGGCGCAGCGGGTCGGGGCTGGGCACCACGGCCACTTCCATCACCGCCGGGTGCTCGATCAGGGCGCTCTCCAGCTCGAAGGGGCTGATGCGGTAGTCGGAGGCCTTGAACACGTCATCGGCGCGGCCGACGAAGGTGATGTAGCCGTCGGCGTCGATGGCCGCGGTGTCGCCGGTGCGGTAGAAACCGTTACGCATCACCTCGGCGGTCTGCTCCGGGCTGTCTTCGTAGCCGAGCATCAGGCCCAGCGGATGGGGATCGAGCGGCAGGGCGACTTCGCCTTCGCTGGCGGGCTGGCCATCCGGGTCGAGCATGCATACGCTGTAGCCGGGCAATGGACGGCCCATGGAACCGGGCTTGAGCGGCTGGCCGGGGGTGTTGCCAACCAGCGCGGTGGTTTCCGACTGACCGAAGCCGTCGCGCAGCGGCAGGCCCCAGGCTTGCTGGATTTGCTCGATGATCTCCGGGTTGAGTGGCTCGCCGGCACCGACCAGTTCGCGAAGGCGCAGGCGCTCGCGGCAGCCGGCCAGGTCTTCCTGGATCAGCATGCGCCACACCGTGGGCGGCGCGCACAGGCTGGTGATGCCGTAGCGCTCCAGCACCGCGAGCAGCGCCGGGGCACTGAAGCGCGCCGTGTTATGGATGAACACGCAGGCACCGGCGTTCCACGGGGCGAACAGGCAGCTCCAGGCATGCTTGGCCCAGCCCGGCGAGGAAATGTTCAGGTGCAGGTCGCCCGGCTGCAGGCCGATCCAGTACATGGTGGACAGGTGACCGACCGGGTAGCTCTGGTGGCTATGCAGCACCATCTTCGGCTTGCTGGTGGTGCCGGAGGTGAAATACAGCAGCAACGGGTCGCTGGCCTTGGTCACGTCGTCGGCTTGGAACTGGCCGGCATAGTCGGCGGCCCTGGCGTGATTGATCCAGCCGCTGACGGCCTCGCCGACACAGATGCGGGTGCAGCCCAGGGCTTGGTCAGCGAACTTGTCGGTATGGCTGCTGCCCACCACCAGGTGGCGCACGCCACCGCGCTCGATACGGTCGCGCAGATCATCGGCGGTGAGCAGGGCGGTGGCCGGGATCACCACGGCGCCGAGCTTGAAGGCCGCGAGCATGGTTTCCCACAGGGCGATATGGTTGCCCAGCATCAGCAGGATGCGCTCGCCGCGGCGCACGCCCAGTTCGCGCAGGTGGTTGGCCACGCGATTGGAACGCTCGGCCAGCTCGGCGAAGCTGTAGCACTGCTCGCTGCCGTCCTCCTCGACAATCCACAATGCTGGCGCTTGATTGCCGGCGGCCATGGCGTCGAAGTAGTCCAGTGCCCAGTTGAATTGGTCGAGTTGCGGCCAGCGGAACTCGCGTACGGCGGTGGCGTAGTCGCTGCGATGGGCCAGCAGCAAGTCGCGGGCGGCAAGAAAGGGGTGGCAGTTGCTGTTCATGGTTCTGGCCCTGTTTTGTTGTTGTAGGGACTGGCCTGATGCCCAGCTCGATCAGGCTTGTGCATCGAGTATAGATAGGCGTTTGCGCAGTAAGAAGGCGTAAATAAACCGGATAGATGTGCATAAATATAATAACCAGCGCAGCTCAACCGGCCCGCTATATCGCTAAATTGGTCTCGCCAGGACGGCTGGCTCAGGGTATATGTGTGCATATTTACGACCACCACTCTTGAAAGAGGCTGGGTGCATATGCAAAAAAACGCGGTAAGCGACAAGCTCAATTGGGACGACCTGCGTTTCTTTCTCGAAGTGGCGCGGACCCGCACTGCCAGTGCGGCGGCCCGGCGCCTGGGAGTGGACTACACCACGGTATCGCGCCGTATCCGCACCCTGGAGCAGAGCCTCGGGGCCCTGTTGTTCGAGAAATCGCGTTCCACCGGCTTTGTCCTGACCGTGGAGGGCCAGCGCCTGCTGGGCTACGCGGAAACCCTGGAAAGCACCTTGCTGGCTGCTTGCGAGCAGGTGTCGGGCTCCCGCCTGGGGCTTTCCGGACACCTGCGCATCGCCAGCACCGAAGCGTTCGGCTGCTGGTTTGTCAGCGCGCAGATGAGTGGCTTCCTCGAGCGCTACCCGCACATCTCCCTGGACATCCTGCCGGTGCCACACTTCGTCAGCCTGTCGCGGCGCGAGGCGGATATCGCCATCACCCTGGAGCGCCCGGAGCGCGGACCCTACGTCTGCTCCAAGCTGTGCGACTATCGCCTGCGCATTTACGCCACGCCCGGCTACCTGGCCAGCCATGCGCCGATCCTTGATCGTGAGGACCTGATCGGTCATCCCTTCGTCACCTACGTCGATGACCTGGCCTTCAGCTCCAAGTTGCTCTACCTCAACGACCTGCTACCCGGCGCTATCAGCCACCTGCGCAGCACCAGTGTGATTGCCCAGTACCACGCCACCCTGCAGGGACGGGCCATGGCCATTCTGCCGAGTTTCCTGGCCGGGCCGGATCCGCGCCTGTGCGAAGTGTTGCCGGATCAGGTCGACATCATTCGCCAGTTCTGGCTGTCCTACAGTGAGGACCTGCGCAAGCTCAAGCGCGTGACCCTGGCCGCCGAATACCTGCGCGCCTGTGCCGACCTCAATCGCCCGCTGCTGATGGGCGAGTCGACCGACATGCACTACCTGGCGATGGACTGAACCGGCGGGTTGCGGCCGCGCAAGCACTACGATTCAGGCGGCGCTATGCCCTGCGCCAAGGCCGCCGCTGCCAGTGTCCGGCGTCGCTGCGGGGGGGGATCCATGCGACCAATGGGTGACTGGACGGTCGGCTCGCTCTTGATATAGCTTGCCGTTAACGTAAGGATAAGGCTGGATGCTCGCCTGGGCTTCCACGCGCTGTAGGCCACCCCATTACAAGCACAAGAGGGCAAGCCATGAATCACCCCAGCTATACCCGCGGCCCGCAGGACAAGGCGCTGCTGGCCATGACCATCGGCCAGGCGTTCGATCGGACGGTGGCGCGCTTCGCCGGGCGCGAGGCCCTGGTGGTGCGCCACCAGGGCCTGCGCTACTCATGGGCCGAGCTGGCCGAGCAGGTCGACAGTTGCGCCCGTGCGCTGCTGGCGCTGGGCGTCGAGGTGGGCGAACGGGTCGGCATCTGGGCGCCTAACTGCGCCGAGTGGTGCATCACCCAGTTCGCCAGCGCCAAGATTGGCGCGATTCTGGTCAATATCAATCCGGCCTACCGCGGTAGCGAGCTGGAATACGCGCTGAAGCACTCCGGCTGCCGCTGGCTGGTCAGCGCCGATGCCTTCAAGAGCTCCGACTACCACGCCATGCTCGCCGAACTGTTGCCGGAGCTGGCCGCCAGTCAGCCGGGCCAGTTGCACAGCAGGCTGCTGCCGGAGCTGCGCGGGGTGATCAGCCTGGCCACGCAGGCGCCAGCCGGTTTCCTCTGCTGGCATGAGCTGGCGGGCCTGGCCAGGTCGGTCAGCGCCGAGCAGCTGATCGCGCGCCAGGCGTTGCTGCAATTCGACGACCCGATCAATATCCAGTACACCTCCGGCACCACCGGCTCGCCCAAGGGCGCGACCCTCAGTCACTACAACATCCTCAACAACGGCTATATGGTCGGCGAGAGCCTGGGCCTGACCGAACATGATCGCCTGGTGATCCCGGTGCCGCTGTACCACTGCTTCGGCATGGTCATGGGCAACCTCGGCTGCCTGACCCATGGCAGCACCATGATCTATCCGGGGGCCGCCTTCGAACCGCTGGCCACCCTGCAGGCGGTGGCCGAGGAACGGGCCACGGTGCTCTACGGCGTGCCGACCATGTTCATCGCCGAGCTGGATCTGCCGGAACGTGCCGGCCTGGACCTGTCCAGCCTGCGTAGCGGGATCATGGCCGGTTCCACCTGCCCGATCGAGGTGATGAAGCGGGTGATCGGCGAAATGCACATGGCCGAGGTACAGATCGCCTACGGCATGACCGAGACCAGCCCGGTGTCGACCCAGACGGCCGCCGATGACGACCTGCAGTGTCGGGTCAGCAGCGTCGGCCGCACCCAGCCGCACCTGGAAAGCAAGGTGATCGACGAGCAGGGACGCATCGTCCCGCGCGGCCAGGTCGGCGAGCTGTGCACCCGTGGCTACAGCGTCATGCTCGGTTACTGGAACAACCCCCAGGCCACCGCCGAGGCCCTCGACCCGGCGCGCTGGATGCACACCGGCGACCTGGCGGTGATGGACGAGCAGGGTTACCTGAGTATCGTCGGGCGCAACAAGGACATGATCATCCGCGGCGGCGAGAACGTCTATCCACGGGAGATCGAGGAGTTCCTGTTCGGCCACCCGGCGGTGGCCGATGTGCAGGTAATCGGCGTGCCCGATACCAAGTACGGCGAGGAGATCGCCGCCTGGGTGCAATTGCACCCAGGCCACGCCTGCGATGCCGAGACCCTGCGCGGCTACTGCAAGGCCCGCATCGCCCACTACAAGGTGCCGCGCTACTTCAGGTTCGTCGATGGGTTCCCCATGACCGTGACCGGCAAGGTGCAGAAGTTCCGCATGCGCGAACTGATGCTGGCGGAGCTGGAGCAGGGCGCCAGCTGATGGCGGCGGACCTGGCGTGGGCATGACGGCGACGGCGGTCGAGAAGGGCACTATCTCGGTGCGCCTGGTCGGCGAAGCCCTGCAGCAATGGCGCGCCCAGGGTCAGGACTGCACCGCGCTGCTGACCCAGGCCGGGATCGCTCCGCAATTGCTCAACAAGCCTTATGCGCGGGTCTCCGCGCAGGCCTATGCACGCCTGTGGCTGGCCCTGGCCAAGGCGATGGACGACGAGTTCTTCGGCATGAACCCGCGGCGGATGAAGTCCGGCAGCTACGCCTTCATGGCCCGCGCCGCGTCGCGCGAGCCGACCCTGGGTGCGGCCCTGGATACTGCGCTGGCGTTTCTCGGCCTGGTGTTCGATGGCCTGACGCCGCGTCTGGAGCGCCAGGGCGGCATGGCGGCGATCGTCATCGACGAGCCCGCGGGGCAAGCCTGCCGCGCCTTCGGCTGTTTCACCCTGTGGATGATCGTGCATGGCCTGGCCTGCTGGCTGGCCGGAAGACGTATCCCGATCCTGGCGGTCGAGCTGCACTGCCAGGCGCCGGACTATCTCGAGGATTACCGGGTGATGTTCAGCAGCAACCTGCGCTTCGCCCGGCCGCGCAGTCGCCTGCTGTTCAATGCCGAATGCCTGGAGCAGCCGCTACGGCGCAGCGAGCGCGAGCTCAAGCGCTTCCTCGCCGGCGCGCCGGCCAACATCCTGGTGCGTTACCGCGATCCGCGCAGCCATGCAGCGCGGATCAAGGTCTACCTGCGCAGCCTCAAGGCCGAGCGCTGGCCGGATTACGAGGCGCTCGCCAGCCACTTCTTCATGGCGCCCTCGACCCTGCGGCGCAAGCTGGCCCTGGAGGGCCAGTCCTACCAGGGGCTCAAGGACCAGGTGCGGCGCGACCAGGCCATCGCCCGGCTGGACAGCGGCGCGGGCAACTTCACCGAGCTGGCCTTCGATCTGGGCTTCGCCGACAGCAGCGCCTTCTACAAGGCGTTCAAGAAGTGGACCGGTACCACGCCGGGGCAGTACCGCGCGCTGATGCATCCCGAGCAGCAGCCCCCACTCTGAGAGGTTGTGAAAAAACTCCCGCCTACTGCGACCGCCTCCAAACGCCCGTTGCGGCGTTGCTCTAGGCGAAAAGCAGGGTCATTTAGCTCACTAAACTCCCTTGCTTTTCACCCCGCGCGCCTTGCCGCGAACGCCTGGAGACGCTCTCGCTACGGCGCTCGATATTTTTACAACCTCTGAGTCCAGTTGTCCAAATCGCTCAGGCCGATAGACGCCTGTCGACATTGCCGCCGCAGGCCGCCGCCGCGACTATTCAGGGACAACAACAAACCGAGAGTCTCCTACATGCAGGATTACCTCAGCGCTGCCCGCGACTTCGATCTGCCCAGCACGGCCGCCACCACCCTGGCGGGCTCCCTCGACGCCCTCAACGCCTGTGTCGAATGCTGCGACCGGCATGCCTTGCCCGGGCGCATCGCGCTGTTCTGGGAAGGTCGCGACGGCAGCAGTGCCAGCTACACCTTCTGCGAGCTGCAGGAGCAGGCGGCGCGTTTCGCCAACTTCCTCCAGGCCCAGGGCGTGGGTCCAGGTGACTGTGTGGCGGGCATGCTGCCGCGCAACGTCGAGCTGCTGATCACCATCCTCGGCACCTGGCGCCTGGGCGCGGTGTACCAGCCGCTGTTCACCGCGTTCGGCCCCAAGGCCATCGAGCACCGGTTGCAGACCTCCGGCGCCAAGCTGGTGGTGACCGACGCGGTCAACCGCGGCAAATTCGATGAGGTCGAGGACGCGCCGCTGCTGGTCAACGTCGCCGGCGCCAAGGGCCAGGGCATCCAGCGTGGCGATTTCAGCTTCTGGGCCGAGCTGGAGCGCCACTCGGCCGAGTTCGAGCCGGTGATGCGCTCGGCCGACGACCCCTTCCTGATGATGTTCACCTCGGGCACCACCGGGCTGGCCAAGCCGCTGTCGGTGCCGCTCAAGGCGATCCTGGCCTTTGTCGGCTATATGCGCGAGGCAGTCGACCTGCGTCCCGAGGACGCCTTCTGGAACCTGGCCGATCCCGGCTGGGCCTATGGCCTCTACTATGCGGTGACCGGTCCTTTGGCCATGGGCCATCCGACCACCTTCTACGAAGGGCCGTTCACGGTGGAGAGTACCTGCCGGATCATCCGCAAGTACGCCATCAGCAACCTGGCCGGTTCGCCCACTGCCTACCGCCTGCTGCTGGCCGCCAAGGCGCAGGCCGAGCCGCTGCTGCGCGGGCGCCTGCGCGCGGTCAGCAGCGCCGGCGAGCCGCTGAGCCCGGAGGTGATTCGCTGGTTCGAAGGCGGCCTGGCCACCACTATCCACGACCACTATGGCCAGACCGAACTGGGCATGGTGCTGTGCAACCATCATGCACTGGCCCATCCGGTACGCCTCGGCGCCGCCGGTTTCGCCGTTCCCGGGCACCGCGTGGTGGTGCTGGACGAACAAAACCGCGAACTGCCGCCCGGCCAACCGGGCATCCTCGCGCTGGATCGGCCGAACTCGCCGCTGTTCTGGTTTCCCGGTTATCAGGCCATGCCGACCAAGGCCTTCGTCGGCGACTACTACCTCAGCGGCGACACCGTCGAGCTGAACGAGGACGGCAGCATCAGCTTCGTCGGCCGCAGCGACGACGTGATCACCACCTCCGGCTACCGGGTCGGTCCGTTCGACGTGGAGAGCGCGTTGATCGAGCACCCGGCGGTGATCGAGGCGGCGGTGATCGGCAAGCCCGATCCGGAGCGCACCGAGCTGGTCAAGGCCTTCGTCGTCCTGCAACCGCAGTTCCGCGCCGACGCCGCACTGGCCGAAGAACTCAAGCAGCATGTGCGCAAACGCCTGTCGGCGCATGCCTACCCGCGCGAGGTGGAGTTCGTCGACGAGTTGCCGAAGACCCCCAGCGGCAAGATCCAGCGCTTTCTCCTGCGCAATCAGGAAATCGCCAAGGCCCAGGCGGCCGTTAACTGAACAAGGAACCACAAGCATGCGTATCCAAGACCGGGTATTTCTGATCACGGGTGGTAGTTCCGGCCTGGGCCTGGCCACCGCCCGGACGCTGATCGAGCAGGGCGCCAAGGTGCTGCTGGCCGACATCAACGTCGAGGCCGGCGCGGCGCGGGCCGAAGAGCTGGGCACCCAGGCCCGTTTCGTGCAGACCGACATCACTCGCGAGGAGGACGGCTGCCGCGCGGTGGCTGCGGCGCTGGAGGCCTTCGGCGGCCTGCACGGGCTGATCAACTGCGCCGGCGTGGCGCCAGCCGAGAAGATCCTGGGGCGCAACGGCGCCCATGGCCTGGACAGCTTCAGCCGGGTGATCCAGATCAACCTGGTCGGCAGCTTCAACATGCTGCGCCTGGCCGCCGAGGCCATGGCCCGGGGCGAGCCGAACGACCAGGGCGAGCGCGGGGTGATCGTCAACACCGCCTCGGTTGCCGCCTTCGACGGGCAGATGGGCCAGGCCGCCTATGCCGCCTCCAAGGGCGGCGTGGCCGCCCTGACCCTGCCGGCGGCGCGCGACCTGGCGCGTTCGGGGATCCGCGTAATGTGCATCGCCCCGGGCATCTTCGAGACGCCGATGATGGCCGGCATGCCGCAGGAGGTGCGCGATTCGCTGGCGGCCAACGTGCCATTCCCGCCGCGCCTGGGGCGCCCGGACGAATACGCCGCGCTGGTGCGCCACATCATCGAGAACCCCATGCTCAATGGCGAAGTCATCCGTCTGGATGGCGCCCTGCGCATGGCGGCGAAATAACGTTGTCAAACCTTTAAAGAGCGGGCGAAAGATGGGCCAGGCATGCTTTTGTGGGAGCGGCTTCAGCTGCGAGTATCGCGGACAAATCCGTTCCTGCGGCTAGCCACCGGCCTCTTTACACCCGGCCAGTTTTCCCCGGAGTGCATCCGGGCGAGGAGAGAGTGACATGAGCATGAATACAGATCCGGTCGTCATCGTCAGCGCCGCCCGCACGCCCATGGGCGGCTTCCTCGGCGACTTCAAGGCGGTCACGGCCGCGCAACTGGGCGCCGCGGCGATCCGCGCCACCCTCGAGCGTGCGGGTCTGGCCAGCGACGCGGTGGACGAGGCAATCATGGGCTGCGTGCTGCAGGCTGGCCAGGGCCAGGCGCCGGCGCGCCAGGCGGCGCTGGGCGCGGGCCTGAGCCAGGGCACGGTGTGTTCGACGATCAACAAGATGTGCGGCTCGGGGATGAAGGCGGCGATGTTCGGCCATGACCTGCTGCTCGCCGGCAGCGCCGAGGTGGTGATCGCCGGCGGCATGGAGAGCATGTCCAACGCGCCCTATCTGCTGGAGCGCGCACGCAGCGGCTACCGCATGGGCCATGGCCGGGTGCTCGACCACATGTTCCTCGACGGCCTCGAGGACGCCTACGACAAGGGCCGGCTGATGGGCACCTTCGCCGAGGACTGCGCCGAGGCTTACGGCTTCAGCCGCGAGCAGCAGGATGCCTTCGCCATCGCCTCGCTGAGCCGCGCCCAGCAGGCCATGAACGAGGGCCGCTTTGCCAGCGAGATAGTCGCGGTGGAGGCCAAGGCCGGCCGCGAACTGCGCCTGATCGACAGCGACGAGCAGCCGCCCAAGGCCCGCCCGGACAAGATTCCCACCCTCAAGCCGGCGTTCCGCGAGGGCGGCACGGTGACCGCGGCCAATGCCAGTTCGATCTCCGACGGCGCCGCCGCGCTGCTGCTGATGCGCCTGTCCGAAGCCGAGAAACGCGGCCTGACCCCGCTGGCGGCGATCCGCGGCCACGCCACCTTCGCCCAGGCGCCGAACCTGTTCGCCACCGCGCCGGTCGGCGCCCTGCAGCGGCTGATGACGCGCACCGGCTGGACAATCGGCGAGGTCGACCTGTTCGAGGTCAACGAGGCCTTCGCCGTGGTGCCGATGGCGGCCATGCGCGACCTCGACATCCCCCACGACAAGCTCAATGTGCATGGCGGCGCCTGCGCCCTCGGCCACCCGATTGGTGCGTCCGGCGCGCGGGTGCTGGTGACCCTGCTCAGTGCCCTGCGCCAGTACGACCTCAAGCGCGGCGTCGCCTCGCTGTGCATCGGCGGCGGCGAGGCCACGGCCATGGCCATCGAGTTGCTCAACTGAACCGGGAGAGCCCCATGATTCCATCCGAACAAGACCTGCAGATCCGTGACATGGCCCGCCAGTTCGCCCAGGAGCGGCTCAAGCCCTTTGCTGCCGACTGGGACCGCGAGCACCGTTTCCCCGCCGAGGCCATCGCCGAGATGGGCGAACTGGGCTTCATGGGCATGCTGGTACCGGAAGACTGGGGCGGCGCGGACACCGGCCACCTGGCCTACGCCATGGCCCTGGAGGAGATCGCCGCCGGCGATGGCGCCTGCTCGACCATCATGAGCGTGCACAACTCGGTGGGCTGCATGCCAATCCTCAAATACGGCAGCGAGGAACAGAAGCAGCGCTTCCTCCAGCCGTTGGCCGAAGGCAAGATGCTCGGCGCCTTCGCCCTCACCGAGCCCCAGGCCGGTTCCGATGCCAGTGACCTGCGCAGCCGCGCGCGGCGCGACGGCGAGCACTATGTGCTCAATGGCAGCAAGCAGTTCATCACATCCGGCAGCCACGCCGGCATGGTCATCGTGTTCGCCGTGACCGATCCGGCGGCCGGCAAGAAGGGCATCAGCGCCTTTATCGTGCCCACCGACAGCCCCGGCTATTCGGTGGTGCGCATCGAGGACAAGCTCGGCCAGCACGCCTCGGACACCTGCCAGATCCAGTTCGACGACCTGCGCCTGCCGGCCAGCCTGCGCCTGGGCGAGGAGGGCCAGGGCTACCGTATCGCCCTGGGCAATCTGGAAGGCGGGCGCATCGGCATCGCCGCCCAGGCGGTGGGCATGGCCCGCGCGGCCTTCGAGGCGGCGCGCGACTACGCCCATGAACGGCAGACCTTCGGCAAGCCGATCATCGAACACCAGGCGGTGGCCTTCCGCCTGGCCGACATGGCAACGCAGATCGCCGTGGCGCGGCAGATGGTCCATCACGCTGCTAGCTTGCGCGAGGCCGGGTTGCCGTGCCTGACCGAGGCCTCGATGGCCAAGCTGTTCGCCTCGGAGATGGCCGAGCGGGTCTGCTCGGCGGCGTTGCAGACCCTTGGCGGCTATGGCTACCTCAAGGACTTCCCGCTGGAGCGCATCTACCGCGACGTGCGCGTGTGCCAGATCTACGAAGGCACCAGCGACGTGCAGCGCTTGGTGATTGCGCGCAGTTTCTAGATCCCGGTCGCCTCGTGCGCGCAAAGGCGCCGTACGGGGCGACTGGCTAGACTGTGCGCGGGCTCTGCGGCGGCGGGTTGATGCCCATGGACAGATAAATGCTGGTAAAGGCGTCGACGCCGATATTGGCTGGCTTGACCCATTCCACCGGTACATACAGCAGCCCGCCGCCGATGGGGATGGGCGCGGTGGGTACCAGTACCGCGTAATAGCTGCGGCCATCGATATCAATTGCTATGGGGTTGGGCATCAGCGCCAGCACGGCCACACCATCGCCGCCGAACAGGCACCACACGGGGCTCATGGCGTTGATGTCGGCCCCTTCCTTTTTCTCCAGCAGGGCGACAAAGCGATCCGCCAGGTTGTACAGCTTGCCGAACAGCGGAATGCGCCGCAGGGTCAGGTCGGTCAGCCATTGCAGCGGGCGGCGCAGCCCGAGCTGCACACCCAGGCCCAGGACATAGATGCCCAGCAGCAGCGCCGCAGTACCCAGGGTGTACGCCAGGTAGGCATTGCTGGCGTATGGCTGGCCCATGCTGGAAAACACCTGGCCGATATAGCTGGACGGCCCAATTACCCGGTTCAACAGACCGACCACCCAGGACAGCAGCGTCAGGCTCAAGGCCAACGGCAGCAAGACGATCAAGCCGGTTAGCCAGGTGGCGAGGAGGGCGTTGACGCTTTTCTTGAACATGGATGAGATCCGGTAGGTGGTGGTGGCCGGCAGACAGCTGCCCGGGTTCTGTGGGTGGACGGCTGCTTCAGGCGATGGTTTTAAGGGTGAAGACGTCGGTGATCCGCTGCGACTTGCCATCCCAGACGTAGCGCAAGTGCACGCCCTGGTGCGGGATGCTCGCCGCCGGCGGGCGGAACAGGGCGGCGCATTCGCCTGTGGGGTGGCGCACGCTGCGGTAGAGCAGGCCCCAGGAACCCTGCTGGCGCCGTTCGGCGGCGAAACGCTGGGCGATCGGGTAGGCGGCCGGATCCGGGGCGTGCAGGTGCTGGTGATCCTGGCGAATGTCGTCCAGCGCCTTGACCACCCGGCAGACGTAGGCCCGCAGGGTCAGTTCCAGGCTCGGCTCATGGGTCGCGCGCAGGAAACGCTCGCGGTGGTAGCGGGTTTCCGCCACCGCGGTGTGCAGGCTGTCGCCACAGTAGTAGACGCCATACTGGCCGGCGGTGAAGCGGCTGATCGCGCCGACATGGGTGAAGGCGGCCATCAGCGGCGACGAGCCGGGGCCGCTGACCCGGTCTGCTGGCGCCACGTGAGCGAGCAGGCCGGCTTCTTCGCGCAGGCGGTCGTTGGTCAGGCCCTCGATCAGGTACGCCTGCTCGAGGTCGGCGGCATCCAGCACATCCTCGAACAGCGAGATCGGTGGAAAGGCACTGGACACCAGGCGGTAGGCCCGCGGCCAGGCGGGCAGGGTCTGCCTCAACCCCGGACTCCGTCGAGATAACGGCGCACGTCGGCGAGGTCGACCACGCCACCGGCGAGCATCAGCTCGAGTGCACTGCTGCCGTTGAACGGTGCCTCGCTGTTGGCCTTTTTCACCCACTCATAGGTGGAGGGTTTGTCGCCGAACAGGATGCGCAGCGACTTGTGAATACCCATCAGGTAGGAGACGCGCTCCATGGTGTCGCGGGGCAGGCGCACTTCCGGCAACTGTCGGTATTTGTACAGGGTGCTGCGGCCAATCGAACCGAGCAGCACCATCTGTTCCTCGACCGAGCACTGCCACTTGTCCATCAGGTTGAAGAAGAACTTCAGCGCGACCTGACCGGCCTTGGGCGACTCGATGTCGAGGGCTGGTGCGTTGCGTTGTGCGGTAGCAGTCATGCCGGCTTCTCCACTTGTAGACTTAATTGCAATACTAGTCTTCATATGGATGCATGGCAACGCCTGGTGAAATGCTCGCCGCACAGCCGGGTCCACTCAGGCCGGGTCCTGAGCGCTAACCCGCACCGGGGTTCGATCAGCCTGAAAGGTGGCCAGGTGCCGCTCGGCAGCATTTCGATAATTGTCTTGTGCAAGGCTTGTCGAACAACTTGGTTAGCGCTAACATCGATTCAAACAATGAGCGGCCCCACACCGATGGCGCCCTGGAGAACCCATGCAGACAGTCAATCCTGCGACCTGGCTCAAGCCGGCGCGCCGCACCCTGGTAGTCATGGGGGTGAGTGGCTCCGGCAAGAGCGAGATCAGCCAGGCCGTGGCCAGCGAACTGAACTGGCGGCATATCGAAGCCGATCAGTTCCATCCCGCGGCAAACGTCGAGCTGATGCGCGCCGGCACTGCCCTCACCGATGACGACCGGATCCACTGGCTGGATGCGTTGAGTGGCGAGATGCAGGCCGCCCAGGCTGAAGGTGAGGGTTTTGTGCTCGCCTGTTCGGCGCTCAAGCGTGGCTACCGCGAACGTCTGCGCGCCGCCGTGCCGGGTTTGCAGTTCGCCCATCTGGAGATCGATCGGGCCACCGCCTTGCAACGGGTGGGGGCTCGCCCCGGACACTTCATGCCGATCTCGCTGGTCGACAGCCAGTTCACCACCCTCGAATCGCCCCGCGACGAACCCCATGTGCTCAGCGTCAGCGCCGCCCAGAGTCGCGAGGCAGTGGTCGCGCAGATCTGTGCCTGGGTACGCCGCGACGCCACGGGTGAGGAGATCGAGGCACAAGTGGATCTTTCTTCGCAGCCGCTTGATAGCGCTAACCATGCGGCGCAACTGACGGCCGAACCCATCTACAGCGGTGGAGTGGCGCAGCTGTTCGACCGCCTCACCGACGGCCTGATGGCTGCCCTGATGGCCTTCATGGTGGCCGCCGTATTCATCAACGTAGTGCTGCGCTATGCCTTCGGTACTGGCTGGGCCGGTGTCGAGGAACTGTCGCGTTTGGCTTTCGTCTGGCTGGTGTTCGTCGGTGTGGCCTCGAGCATGCGCCGCGGCGAACTGATGACCTTTCGCATGATCCGCGACCGCTTCCCCAACGCCATTCGCCGCCTGGTCGACTCGCTCAGCTGGCTGCTGGTGATCGGCGCCAGCCTGCTCTCGGCCATGGGCGCCTGGAGTCAGGTGCAGTACGGCTGGGGCAATCACAGCACGGTGGTCGGCTACCCGGTGGTGCTGGCGATGGTGCCGGTTCTGGCCAGCATGGCGGTGCTGGCACTGTTGGCGCTGGTGCAATTGATCAACGTCTGGCGCCGCCCGCGCGAGCAGGCGGCGGCGCTGGCCAATGTCACGGCTGATTGAGCGGTTTTTCGTGTTGCATTCATTAGATAACAAGATCGGGCACTGCCCACCGAGGACCCGCTGATGACCGTCGCTGTCTTCCTTGCTTCACTGCTGGGCTTCATGTCCTTCGGCATGCCCATTGCCTTCGCCTTGATTCTTACCGGCGCGGTACTGATGTGGTACTTGCAGTTCTGGGACGTGCAATTGCTGGCGCAGAACCTGCTTGCCGGGGCCGACAGTTTCCCGCTGCTGGCCGTGCCCTTCTTCATTCTGGCCGGCGAGCTGATGAATGCCGGCGGTATTTCTCGGCGCATCATCGCCATGGCCCAGGCCTACTTCGGCCACCTGCGCGGCGGCCTGGGTTATGTGGCGATTGCCGCCTCCGTACTGCTGGCCAGCATGTCCGGCTCGGCCCTGGCCGATACCGCGGCGCTGGCCACCTTGCTGCTGCCGATGATGCGCCAGCGTGGTTATCCGCTTCATTCCTCGGCCGGGTTGGTCGCCGCCGGCGGCATCATCGCGCCGATCATCCCGCCGTCGATGCCCTTCGTGATCTACGGCGTGGTGACCAATACCTCGATCAGTCAGCTATTCATGGCCGGCCTGGTGCCGGGCCTGATCATGGGCGGTGGTCTGATCTTCGCCTGGACCCTGATCGCCCGTGGCTTCAGCGAACCGACTCCGGCCAAGGCGAGCAAGGCCGAACGTCGCCACGCGCTGGTGGACGGCGCTGCCGCGCTGATGCTACCGGTGATCATTGTCGGCGGCTTGCGCTTCGGCATCTTCACCCCGACTGAAGCGGCGGTGGTGGCGGCGGTCTACGCCCTGGCGGTATCGACCCTGCTCTATCGCGAGCTGAACTGGGCGGCGCTGAGCGAAACCATGACCCGTGCCAGTCGCACCACCGCCTCAGTGATGTTCCTCTGCGCGGCAGCCACGGTGTCGGCCTATATGGTCACCCTCGCCCAGTTGCCCGAGGAGATCGGCGCCATGCTCGGGCCGTTGCTCAACCATCCGCATCTGCTGATGCTGGCGATCATGCTGCTGATGGTCGCGGTCGGCATGGTCCTCGACCTGACCCCGACCATCCTGATCCTGGCACCGGTGCTGGCCCCCATCGCGGTCAAGGCCGGCATCGATCCGGTGTACTTCGGCGTGATGTTCGTGCTGATCGGCTCCATCGGCCTGATCACCCCGCCAGTGGGCACCGTGCTCAATGTGGTCGGAGGCATCGGCAGGCTGCGCATGGAAATCCTGGTGCGCGGGGTGATGCCATTCTTCCTGATTTACCTAGGCATAGTCGCGCTGCTGATTGCCTTCCCGACCATCGTCACGGTGCCGCTGGCATGGTTGCGCTGAGGCCGTAATTTTCCACGCCCGGTGGCACGCTGCCGGGTATCCCGTTGTAGGTTGCACAGAAATAGCCGTTTTACTTCTCACAACAATAAGAGGCACTTGCTGATGAAACGTCCACTGATCACCGTTCTGGCTGCGGCCATGCTGTTGAGCCCGCTGGCCACACTGACCGCACAGGCCGATGAAGTCCGCTCGCGGATGATTCGCTTTGGCTACGGCCTCAACGAACAAAGCAACCAGGGGCGGGCAGCCAAGCTGTTCGCCGAGGAAATCGCCAAGGCCTCCGACGGCAAATTGAAGTTGCGCACCTACGCCGCGGCCAGCCTGGGTTCGGACGACCAGATGCAGAGCGCGCTGATTGGCGGCGCCCAGGAAATGATGGTCGGCTCCACCGCCACCCTGGTCGGCATCACCAAGGAAATGGCGGTGTGGGACACGCCGTTCCTGTTCACCCACGAGCAGCAGGCCGATGCGGTGCTGGACGGTCCGGTCGGGCGTCAGGTGATGGACAAGCTGGAAGAGAAGGGCCTGGTCGGCCTGGTCTACTGGGAAAACGGCTTTCGCAACATGACCAACAACATCCGGCCGATCACCCGGCTGGAGGATTTCTCCGGGATCAAGCTGCGTGTGATGCCTAATCCGGTGTTCCTCGAGACCTTCAACCTGATGGGCGCCAACGCCGTGCCGTTGCCGTTCTCCGAACTGTTCACCGCGCTGGAGACCAAGGCGGTGGATGGTCAGGAAAACCCCTTCAACACCATCCTCTCGTCGAAGTTCTTCGAGGTGCAGAAGTACCTGACCGTGACCAACCACGTCTACAGCCCGTGGATCGTCACCGCCTCCAAGCGCTGGTGGGATGGTCTGTCGCAGACCGAGCAGGGCATCATCATGGACGCGGCGCTCAAGGCCCGCGACTTCGAGCGTCTGGACACCCGCGCCGAAGCGGCCAAGGCCCTGGCGCAACTCAAGGACAACGGCATGCAGGTTAACCAGATCAGCGACGAGGAGGTGCAGCGCATGCGCGAACGGGCCCAGCCGGCGATCCAGCAGGTGGTCGATACGGTTGGCCAGCCGCTGTTCGACCAGGTGCAGGCCGAGTTGGCCAAGACCTCGAACTAAACCCTGTGGCGCGCACCCGGCATGTTCTGCCGGGTGCGCACTGCGTTCCCGGCAGTTGCCAGTCGCTGCTAGACTCGCCTGCCTTTTCCAGGGAAGTATCCATGAGCCCACGTCGTCGTCGCTCCGCCGAACGCGTCACCCTGTCCGATGTGGCCAAGGCCGCTGACTGCTCGCTGATGTCCGCCTCGCGCGCCTTGTCGCAACCGGAGCGGGTGTCCGATGCGCTGCGCGCACAGGTCATGCAGGCGGCCAAGGAACTCGGCTATGTGGCGAATCCAGCCGCGCGGGCGTTGGCCAGTTCCAAATCGAATCTGGTGGCGGTGCTGATTCCGTCACTGTCCAACTCGGTATTCGTCGACACCGTCGAGGCGATCCAGCGGGTGCTGATGCCGGCCGGCTTCGAGATGATGATCGGGGTCAGCCACTATCGGCCCGAGGAAGACGAGCGGTTGCTGCGTTCCTATCTGGCGCATCAACCGGCAGGTCTGCTGCTCACCGGTTTCGAGCGCAGCGACACGGCGCGGGAGATTCTAGGCGGATGCCGCGGCCCCATCGTCACCATGATGGAGTTGAGCGATGCCGAGGACGAATACTGCGTCGGTTTCTCGCAACTGGATGCCGGCGCGGCCATGACCAACGCATTGGTCGAGCGTGGCTACCGGCATATCGCCTTCGCCGCCGCCCAACTCGACCCGCGTACCCTGCAGCGAGCCGAGGGCTATCGACAGTGCATGCAGGCGCACGGGCGGTATAACCCGAGCCTGGAATTGCTCACCCCGGAACTGTCCTCGATCGGCCTGGGCGCCAATCTGTTGGACCGTCTGCTGGCTCAACACCCGGAGATAGACGCGGTGTTCTTCAACAACGATGACCTGGCCCTGGGTGCATTGTTTCGCGCGCGCCAACTCGACCTGGCGGTGCCGCAGCGCCTGGCCATCGCCGGCTTCAACGACTTGCCGGCCGCGGCCTGGGTGCATCCGGCGCTGACCACCGTGCGTACCATCCGTGGCCGTATCGGCCAGTTGGCCGGGGAGATGTTGCTGACCCTGATGCGCGGCGAGCAGCCGGCTGCGCACTGCATCGATGTGGGTTTCGAACTGGTGCTGCGCGACAGCGCCTGAGAGTAGTGCTGCTGATAAAAAAGCCCCCTGGTTGGGGCTTTTTTATCAATGATTTGCAGCGTTAACTTGAAGCTTTCTCGAGTTTCTTTTCCTGGGCGATGACATGCTGGCAGATTTCGATGATCTGCTCGCGCATCCAGCGGTTGGCCGGATCCTGGTCGGTGCTCTCGTGCCAGTACAGGTGGGTTTCCAGGGCCGGCACATCATTGACCGGCAGCTCCATGTAATGCAGGTCGTTACGCCGGGCGAAGCGTTCCGGTACGGTGATGACCATGTCGGTGTTCTGCAGCACGGTGGAGGCCATCAGGTAATGCTGCGAGCGCAGGGCGACCCGCCGTTTCAGGCCGATCTTGCCCAGCGACAGGTCGATATAGCCGAGGCCGCTGCGGCGGCTGGAAATCTGGATGTGGGTCAGCGACAGGTATTCGTCCAGGCTGATCTTGTCCTTGGCCAGGGGGTGGCCCCTGCGCATGGCGCAGACGTAGCGGTCTTCCATCATCTTGACGTGACGTACCTGGGGATCGGTGTTGAGCGGCGCATCGACGGCAAAGTCGAGGCGGCCCGCGGCCAGTTCCTTGGTGGTGTCACGGCGACGGGCGAGCATGCACTCGAGGCTGACATTCGGCGCCAGGCGGCGCAGGCGCTGGAACAAGGAGGGCAGCACCACAGCCTCGGTGAGGTCGGTCATGCTGATGCGGTAGGTCTTGTTGGCCTCGGCCGGATTGAAGATGCGGCTTTCCTGCACCGAGATGCGCAGCTGCTGCAAGGCGCTGCGCACCGGACCAATGATGTTCTGCGCCATCGGCGTGGGCACCATGCCTTGGGCGGTACGCACGAACAGGGGATCGTTGAAGGTCTCGCGCAGACGGGCGAGGGCATTGGACACGGCCGGCTGGGTGATGCCAACGATCTGCCCGGCACGGGTCAGATTGGCCTCCGTGTAGATGGCATCGAAGACGATAAAAAGGTTGAGGTCTACCTTGTTCAGATTCATTCCGCGCTCGCTCCGAGAGTTGTCGGTATTCGTGGATCATATATCGGTGATGAATGTTTATACACGGTGAGAATAGGTTAGATAAATTTTAGTCCCTGTTCTAGCATCATTTCCACAGTGCAAGACACCTCACCAAACAACCCCGCAGAAGGTAGCCCCCATGGATTTCGCCTACTCCCCCAAGGTTCAGGACCTGCGTGAGCGCGTCACCGCGTTCATGGAGACCCACGTCTATCCGGCCGAGGCCGTTTTCGAACAGCAGGTCAATCAGGGCGACCGCTGGCAGCCGACCGCCATCATGGAAGAGCTGAAAACCAAGGCCAAAGCCGAAGGCTTGTGGAACCTGTTCCTGCCGGAGTCGGCACTGGGTGCCGGCCTGACCAACACCGAATACGCGCCGTTGGCCGAAATCATGGGCAGCTCACTGATCGGTGCCGAGCCGTTCAACTGCGCCGCGCCGGACACCGGCAACATGGAAGTGCTGGTGCGCTATGCCAACGAGGCACAGAAAGAGCAATGGCTGAAGCCGCTGCTCAGTGGCGACATCCGCTCCGCCTTCGCCATGACCGAGCCGGGCGTCGCTTCATCGGATGCCACCAATATGGAAGCCAGCGCGGTACGCGTGGGTGACGAGTGGGTAATCAACGGTCGCAAGTGGTGGACTTCCGGCGCCTGCGATCCACGCTGCAAGATCATGATTTTCATGGGCCTGAGCAACCCGGATGCGCCGCGTCACCAGCAGCATTCGATGATCCTGGTGCCAATGGACGCCCCTGGGGTCAAAGTCGTGCGTCCGCTGCCGGTATTCGGCTATGACGATGCGCCCCATGGTCACGCTGAAGTGTTGTTCGAGAACGTACGGGTGCCCTACGAGAACGTGCTGCTCGGTGAAGGCCGCGGCTTCGAGATCGCCCAGGGTCGCCTCGGCCCAGGCCGTATCCACCACTGCATGCGTTCGATCGGCATGGCCGAGCGCGCGCTGAAACTGATGTGCGAACGTTCGATCAACCGCACCGCGTTTGGCCGGCCGCTGGCTCGCCTGGGCGGCAACATCGACCACATCGCCGACTCGCGCATGGAAATCAACATGGCGCGCCTGTTGACCCTGAATGCGGCCTACATGATGGACACCGTCGGCAACAAGATCGCCGCCAGCGAAATCGCCCAGATCAAGGTGGTGGCGCCGAACGTCGCGCTCAAGGTGATCGACCGTGCCATCCAGATCCATGGTGGTGCCGGGGTCTCCAACGACTTCCCGCTGGCCTACTGGTACGCCATGCAGCGCACCCTGCGCCTGGCCGACGGCCCGGATGAAGTGCACCGCGCGGCGATTGGCAAGTTCGAGATCGGCAAGTACATGGCGAAATAACCCCGCCGCAGCCAGTCCGCCGGTTGCCCGTAACATCACGACAAGGCCCGCCTCTTAGGCGGGCCTTGTCGTTGCTGCGGCAGTATCGGCTCTGCAGCCTGCACGTCTTCCCCACACGAGGAACGCCTGAAAAATGCCTGAAATGCCGTGCGCCGCCGGCCGAACTCGATCCAGGGGTCTATAGTTGATCTGCGGCAGCGCGAGCTGGTCGCACTTCGGACAAGATCGGGCGCGAGGGAGGAGGGATGCAGACGCAGCAGTCGCCAGTGATGGATGCCCTGGGGCAGGCTGTGGGCACTTATCTGCCCCACTGCCTGGAGGGGCTGATCGACGCCACCATTCATTCCCTGAATGAACAGCGCCTGCTGGCGCGCAGCAACAAGGAGGCCCAGGGCTGCGAGGATTTCTTGCGTCTGTGCGTCTCGCTGCGCCAGCGGACCATCGTCGAAACGGTCAAGACCATCCGTGCCTTGCTGCCAGCCGGCATCATCGCCCAGGCGCAGGCGCCGACAGATGCCAGCCAGTGGCAACTGGTCGATGATGGCGAAGTGGAAGAGATGCTTGAGGCGCGCCGCCTGGTGCGCCAGTTGCGCGAGCCCTTGGGCGTCTTGGAATGGCGCATTTGTGCCAAGTTGAATACAGCCACCGGTGCGCAAGCGAAAGACCGGGAAAGCCCGCTGTCACTCGAGTTCATGGTGCGCACGCTGCAGGTTCAATTGCAGCTGCGCGAGCAATTGCCCCTGGTCCGCGAACTTTTCTACGCGGCGGCGGCGCAGGTACTCGCCATTGACCTGAAAGTCTACCTTGAGCAGGTGGACAAGGTTTTCGACCGCCTCAAGATAGAGCCGCTGATCGATCCGGTGGTGCTGCCCGTTCAGGAACGACGGCGCGCGCCGCCCAGCGCGCCGCCGGATGCGCCTTATCGGGCCATCGAGCATTTACGCGCGGTAGGCGCGGAGGCGGCCGAGGACGAGAATGCCGCTGTCGAAGCGGTAGCCGATGCGTCCCTGCTGCAGGCGGCCTTAGCCCAGATGCAGCGGCTTACTCCGCCTGAACACGGCTGGTCGCCGGATACCTTGCTGCAGGAGTTGAGTGCGGCCGGCGCCGTGCTGTCGCCGCGTCAGAGCGCTGATGCCGGGGTGGTGGCCGAGCTGTTCCAGCACATCGAGCTGGAAACGACGATTGCCAGCAATATCAAACCAGCCCTGCGCCGGCTCATGGTACCGGTCGTGCAAGCCTCCATGCTCGATCCCGCCGCCTTTGCCGACTCGACCCATCCCGTGCGCGCCACACTGGACAAGGTAATGCGGCTCTGTGATTTTTCCGAGCCACCCAACAAGATTCTCGAAGACCGCGTGCAGCAGTTGATCGACAGCATCGTCGCCGACTACAGCGGCGACAGCAGTGTGTTCATGCGTTGTGACCAGGAGCTCGAGCAATTGTTGGCGGTGCAACAGCGCGCCTACAGCAATAACGCCGATCGCGTGCGCCAGTACATCCGTGGGCGGGATGTGCTTGATCAAGCCAGGCAGCATGTCGGTCGTGAACTGTCGAAACTGTTTGGCCTGCGGGCACCACAGGTACTGCTCGACTGGCTGGACATCGGCTGGCGCGAATTGCTGGTGCACGAGCTGATTCGTCAGGGCCAGGAGAGCTTTGAATGGCTCGATGACCTGGCCGTGTTGCGTCAACTCAACGGTTGGTTGCAGGCCGACGCCAATGCCTGGGGTTACAGCGCCAGCCGAGTCGAGCGGGCGTTCGAGACCGGGCCGGTGTTGGAATTGCTGCGCAAGCGCATGGAGAGCTTCCTGCCCGGACAGTTCCGTCACACCCCTGTGCTCAAGCAATTGCAGGAGCAGTTGGTTGGCGATCAACCGATCGCTCTGGTCAACTTGCCGTCCCCCGTGACAGCGCCGCCCGCGCCGCGTTACTCGCCTGCCCAGCAACGCTGGCGCGAGCGCGTGCAGCAGCTCACGGCCGGCGACTGGCTGGTGACGCAAAGTGGCAAGTGCCTGCAGTTGGTCTGGGCCAACTCGATTACCGATCACTACATCCTGGTCGACCGCCAGGGGCGCGAAGCCGGCAGCCTCAGCAGCGACGAACTGATTGCCAGGTTCGCCTCCGGCTGGCTCGGGACATCGGAGCCCGAACCGCATGGCGTTGGCGTGATTCAGAAACACCTAGAGGATATCGTTGGCAATTTGTACCGCGACATCGCCCATGCCCGCAGCCACGACGAGCTCACCGGCTTGCTCAATCGCCGCAGTTTCGAGACCGCGATCGCCCAGGCCCTGGCATCCCGGGAGACGAATGCCTTTATCTATGGGCACATCGACCAGTTCGGCCTGCTGAACTCCCGCTTAGGCCATGTGGCGGGCGACGCCTACCTCAAGCAGATTGCCGAATTGCTGGTTACCCAGTTGCCCGAGACGGCGAAATTGGCGCGTATCGGCGGGGCGGACTTCGCCGTGGCCCTGACTCAGCCAGATGATTCCCTGGCCGGTCAGTTGGCCGAACGCCTGCGCGCAGCTACCGAGGCCAATGTATTCGAATGGGAAGGGCGTTCGCACACGGCCACCATGAGTGTCGGGATCGTGCTGATGAGCGAGCGTCACGATGTGATCAATCTGTTTCGTGATCTGCAAACGGCATGCGCTACCGCGAAGGACTTGGGGCGCAACTGCGTGCACACCTATACCGAGGAGATCGATGGCGTGCACACCGGGCTGATGGCCATCGCCGGGCGGGTGGACGACATTATCGAGCGCGGCGAACTCAGCCTGCGCGTGCAGCAAATTGCCCCTGCGGGAGGTTTGCACGACCAGTTGCCACATTATGAAGTGCTGCTGGTCATGGAGAATGAAGTCACTCTGCTCGATTTCATTACGGCTTCCGAGCGCTATAACCGCATGACCAAGGTCGACCGCTGGGTACTCAAGCGGGTGTTCACTGAGCTGGCACAACATCCGAACTTCTGGACAAGTTCCAGCGGGGTATCGATCAATTTATCCGGCAGCAGCCTGAATGATGACAAGCTGCTGCACTTCATTGAAACCCTATTCGAGGATTACGATGTGCCGCCGGAGCGCATCCGCTTCGAAATCACCGAGACCGCCGCCGTGGCCAACCTGACCAAGACGGCCGACCTGGTGCGTTACCTGCAACGCCTGGGCTGCACATTTGCCATCGACGATTTTGGCACCGGTTTTTCCTCTTACGAATATCTCAAGCGGCTGCCCGTGGATTTCGTCAAGATCGATGGCAGTTTCGTCAGGGAGATCGAGCGCTCGCCAAGTGATCTGGCGATGGTCAAGTCGATCAATGAAATTGCTCATTTACTGGGCCGTAAAACGATTGCCGAGTACGTCGAAACCGTCAGTATCCGAGAGTGTCTGGCTGAGTTGGGCGTTGATTACGTTCAAGGCTACGGCGTCGAGTACCCGCGCCCCTTGAGCGAGTGCCTCAAGGGTAGGCAGTGAGCCCTTGGTGCATGAGTGGGCCGTTCATGCGCAGATGCCATTACCGCGTTCAATGCGGCTGACGATCGCCGGATTCGCACTCGGCGAGTTCACGCAACCAGAGCAGGCGCTGATGCAGTTGGGCGGCGAAGGTGCGCGCCGCCAGTTCTTCATGAAAGGTTACACCGCGCGGACCCACGCGTACTTGCCAGAGCGTGCGGCCCTGGCGTTGCAGGTTCTCGATTCGTACATCCATCCAGCGTGCCTCATAGCAACTTGTTGCGAGTCTTCAATAGGGAAAGCAACACCCCGCTTGCCAGTAGGCAGAAGGTTACGCCAAGTGAGACCGCAGCGGGAATCTTACCCATGAACCCGTGCAGGAAAATCTTCCCGCCGATGAAGATCAGCACCAATGCCAACGCATATTTCAGGTAGATAAAGCGGTGCATCAGTGCGGCCAGGGCGAAGTACAGGGCGCGCAAGCCGAGGATCGCAAAGATGTTTGAGGTGTAGACGATAAACGGATCCTGGGTGATGGCGAATACCGCAGGCACGCTGTCCACTGCGAAGACCAGGTCAGCCAGTTCGATCAGCACCAGTGCCAGCAGCAGTGGGGTGGCATAGCGCTGCAGTTGGCCGCTGGCCGGGTCACGCAGGCGCACGAAAAAGCGCCCACCATGCAGTTCATCGGTGACCCGGATGTGCCGGCGCAAGAATGTGAGCCCTGGGTTTTGCGCCAGGTCCGGGCGCTCCACTTTACGGCCGAACAGCATCTTTATCCCGGTCAGCAGCAGAAAGGCGGCGAATACATAGAGAACCCAGTCGAACCGCTGCACCAGAACCGTACCCAGGCCAATCATGATCGCGCGCAGCGCGATGACGCCGAGGATGCCCCAGAACAACACCCGGTGCTGGTAGCGCCGCGGAATGCCGAAGAACCCGAGAATCATCGCCATGACGAACACGTTGTCCATCGACAGCGATTGCTCGACCAGAAAGCCGGTGTAGAACTCCAGTGCCTTGCTCGCCCCGAGTTCTCCCCAGATCCAGCCGCCGAACAGCAGGCCCGCGCTGAAATAGCCGCTGTACAGCAGAAGACTCTCGCGCATTTCAATCTCGTGCTGATCGCGGTGGAGTACACCGAGGTCGAAGACCAGCAGCGCCAGCACGCAGGCAATAAAAGCCAGCCAGAACCAGGTGGGGGTGCCAAGAAAGGGGTCGGTAAACAAAGCCTGCAGAGCGTTCATCAGTCGACCCTGCTATCCGCCCGAGTTCAAACTCACTCAGTGACCTCGACATCACGCTGAGAGACTCAGCGTCAGAAGGACCCGCTAGTAAGGCTAGGGCCGAAATGTCTGCGGGGCAACTCCAGGGTGTGGCTGTTGGGCAGGGCGACGCTACCGCTCGCTACCCAGGCTTCAGTACACCCAGACTTCGACGCGGCGGTTCTTGATCCGTCCCTCATCGGCGTTGTTGGCGGCCACCGGCAGCTCGGCGCCCAGCCCGACAATCTCGCGGAATATCACCCCGCGCCTGGCCAGTTCGCGGCGCACCGCCATGGCCCGTAGTTTTGACAGCAACTCGGCCCTGGCCGGGTCGGCCTTGGGGTCGCCAAAGCCTACCAGCACCACCTTGTGCTTCAGTTTGTCCTCGGTGCTCAGGTAGGCGATTAGTCGTTCCAGGTCGCGCAGGGCCTTGTTGTCCAGCGTGGCGCTGCCTTGCTGGAAGCGGAAGTTCACCGACAGGCGTTGCGCCTCACGGGCCAGGGTCTGATAGGCCTCGGGCATGGCGCTGTCAGGGGCGACCTGAATCGCTTGCACGGTCTGCGCGATAAACCCGTTTTGCGCGACGATGGCCTGACCGCGCGGGCTCTGGGCAAAACCGATCAGCGCCTTGGCCCAGGGATTGGCTACGTCCGGCAGGTTGTAGAGAAACAGCCGCCGCGATAATGGATAGTCCTCGGTGGCGATCAGGGTCGCGCTGGGCAGCATGGCTTGCGACTCGCCGGCGGCGATGGCCACGGCCTTGGCCTGGCGAATATAAGGCAGGCCGATAAAACCGATGCCGTCGGGGTCTTGGCTGACCGCGTCGGAGAGTGCATCGCTGGACTCGAAGCGCAGCGCGCTGGGCGCCAGGATCGTGCCATTGGCACTGAGTACCAGTTCCTTGAAGGTGTCATAGGTGCCCGAGTTGTCATCGCGCGCATACAGCTTGATCGGCCCACTGTGACTGCCAAGCTGTGCCCAGTCTTGCAACTCGCCAGAGAATATCTGCGCCAGCTGTTCGATGCGCAATGCCCCGAGCGGGTTGCTCGGATGGAGAATGATTGCCAGACCGTCGATGGCGATGATCTGTTCGGCATCGCGGCTTTGCAGGTCGCCCAACGCCGCCAGGGCGCTGACCTCGCTGTCCTTGATCGGGCGGGAGGAGGCGGCCAGGTCGGCGCTTGCGTCTTGCAAGGCGGCGAAACCGGTGCTGGAGCCATGGGCGGCGACTTCGATGGTCACGCGGCGACCGTCGCTGCGGGTGCCGATGATCGTCTGTTCGTTGTCGACGGTGCCGGCTTCGATGTGTATCGCTTTCAGCCCTTGTGCTTCGAGCAGGCCCCTGGCCAGCGCCGGGCCAAGGTTCGCGCCGATGGTGTTGGAACCCTGGATATGCAGGACGCTGCTGTTGTCAGCAGGACTCGGCAGGGCGGCGAATGCAGCCAAGGGCAGGGCATAGCAGATAAAACCGAGCAGCAGGAAGGCGCAGGTACTGCTCCAGGTTGGCTGTTCACAAGCAGGCAGGGCGCGCGGCATGCGGTAGACACCTTATAAAGGCAATTGAAGGTGTCGCGACGATAAGACAAAAAGATGACCGTAAGATGACAGCGGGGTGTTGGCCTGGCCGCTCTAGCGCGGGTGCGTATGGCGATCCGGGCGGCGATTCGTTCGCAACGAAGGGGCCGCCAGTCGTAGTGTGTGGGGCCGCGCTGATCGCCGGCGCCCTGCCTGCGACGAGTGTGTGGATCGCGGATTGCTCAGGCAATGGGGCAGAGCTCAGGACGCCATGGCCATGGAGGCGGCGCAGCTGGCGAGCAGCTCAGCTCAGCTCAGCTCCAGCCAGATCGGGGCATGGTCCGAGGGTTTCTCCATGCCGCGCAGTTCGTAATCGATTCCGGCGTCCTTGATACGCGCTTGCAAGGACTGCGAGGCCAGGATGACATCAATGCGCAGGCCGCGTTTGGGCTCATCTTCGAAACCGCGACTGCGATAGTCGAACCAGCTGAATCGATCGTTCACCGTAGGGTTGAGGTGGCGGAAACTGTCGACCAGTCCCCAGTTCTTCAGGCCGGCCAGCCACTCGCGTTCTTCCGGCAGAAAGCTGCATTTACCGGTTCTGAGCCAGCGCTTGCGGTTTTCTTCGCCAATGCCGATGTCGCAATCTTCAGGCGAGATATTGATATCGCCCATTACCACCAGGGCTTGCTCTGGCTGGAACTGGCTGAGCAGGAGCTGCTGCAGGTCGGCGTAAAAGCGTTGTTTGGCGGGAAACTTGGTCGGGTGGGCGCGGTTTTCGCCTTGCGGGAAATAGCCGTTCATTACGGTGATCGGGTTGCCCTGGGCGTCGGCGAAGGTGCCATAGATAAAGCGCCGCTGGCTGTCCTCGCCATCGTCGGGGAAGCCCTTGTGTAGCGCCAGGGGCTCCTGGCGCGAAAGGAGGGCGACCCCGTAATGGCCTTTCTGGCCGTGGTAGTGCACGTGATAGCCGAGTTGGCGAATGTCCGCCTCGGGGAATTGCTCATCAGAGACTTTGGTTTCCTGCAAGCCGATCACGTCCGGCTGGTGTTTCTCGATCAAGGCTGCCAATTGATGTGGGCGCGCACGCAGGCCATTGATATTGAAGGAGACGATCTTCATGGGCGGCAAATCCTGGGGTCGGTGTAGCAAAGTTGCGATGCTAGCCGATCCGGCAACCGTGCGGCCAGTTCTGGCTGTCGCTGGGTTGCAGTGCTAGGGTGGCTACAGGCCAAGTAGATCAAGAAAAGTCAGAGGTCGCATCCTATGCCGAACAGCCCTGCCGAAGTCCGTATGCTCGATAGCGGTTATGCCCGTGAAGCGCGCTCGCTGCTGTACCACGCCTATCGCCATGAGCCGACCTTTTCCTACCTGTTCGAAGCCGAACGCCCCGGATATGACCAGCGCGTGCGCGCCACTGTCCGCGAGTTGGTGCAGCAGCATTTCAGCGAGGACCTGCCGGCAATTGGCTTGCTGATCGACGACCGCCTTATTGGCATGGCGTTGATCGCACCCCCGCAGCGCCGCCTGGATATCACCGAGAGCTGGAACTGGCGCATGCGCATGCTGCTGACCACCGGTTTTCGCTGTACCAAACGCTATCTGGCCTACCACGATGCCATTCTGGCCTGCCTGCCGCCAGGGCCATACCATGTGTTGCCATTGCTCGGCGTGCACCCCGAGTTCCAGGGCAAGCACCTCGGCGAGCAGTTGCTCGAAGCGCTGCACAGCTGGTGTGCCGAGGATGCAGGTTCGCTCGGGGTGGTGATCGATACTGGCAACCCGCACTACCTGGACTTCTACAAGCGCAATGGTTACGAACAAATCGGTGAAGTGGCGGTAGGCCCCATCATCGAGCACGTATTCTTCCATCCCAACCCGCAGCAGGCCGTCAAAGCCAGCGCTTGACGGCGCGCAGTTCAGCAGAGGCTCGCGTTGCCGGAAACGGATCGCAATCCGCGCCTCTCTGCGCTGTTCAATGGCAGAAATAACCAGTAACGGCCTACTCGGCGCGAATACCGCCGTGCGCTCTGGCATGCCGCTTGGCACGTGCTAGCATCGCATACATGAGAACGGTTCCTAGATTTTTTGCCGGATTGGCGCTACTTCTGCTGAGTTCGTCGGTGCTGGCCGAGGCGCGTCTGCTGGTCAGGGTGCAACCGGCCAATGCCGCACTCAAGGCGAACGTGGAAGGCTATATCGGCAGCCTGGGCGAGCGTGATCTCGACGCCTTGCAGCGTTTTCGCCGGGTGGCCGAGGCGCAGGCGCAGAAGGCGGCGCAGGCCCTGGGGTACTATCAGGCGCAGATCAGCAGCGAGGTCAGTGAAGGCGAGCCGTTGCGCCTGACCATCCGCATCACCCCCGGCGAACCGGTAAGGTTGCGTGAGGTGACCCTGCGTATCGACGGGCCGGCCAAGCAGCTGCGCGAATTTCGCCAGCCCAGTGGCCAAGGCCTCAAAGCCGGCGCAGTCCTCAATCATGGCCGTTACGACGCCGCCAAGCGGCAGATCCAGAACCAGGCCTCGCGCTATGGTTTTTTCGCGGGGCACTTCAGCCGTCATCGCCTGGCTATCGACCCGCGTGCCGGGGTTGCCGACATCGAACTGGTCTACGACAGTGGCCCGCGCTACCAGTTGGGACCCGTGAGTTTCGAGGGTGACGCGCCGTTCGAAGAGCAACTACTCAAACGCATGGTGCCGTTTGCCGTCGGCGCGCCCTATGACTCCGAGCTGATCGCCGAGCTCTATCAGGCGCTGCGTTCCAGTGGTTATTTCGAGTCGGTGAGCGTCGATGCCAATCCGAGTGCCGCCGAGCAACAGCGGATTCCGGTGATTGTTCAGTTGCAAACACGCAAGCCCCGCAGCATGGGGTTGGGGCTGGGGTTTTCGACCGATGTCGGCCCGCGTGGTCGGGCCACCTGGACCCGCCATTGGGTCAACCCGCAGGGCCACAGCTACGGCGCCGAGATGGAGTTGTCGGCGCCGCGGCAGAACGTCGGGCTGTGGTACGACGTACCCGGCGACCCGCCGCTGACTGACAAGCTGCGTTACGCCGGTGGCTATCAGTCTCAGGAACTGGCCGACAACGACAGTCTCAGCCGCCTGCTGACCCTGGGGCCGGAGTGGCACAGCACGCTGGACAGTGGCTGGCAGCGGGTCATCTCGCTGAAGTGGCAGCATGAGCAATACCAGCTCGGCGATGATGCCGGGCTGAGCACCTTGCTGATGCCCGGCATCAGCTATGCGTACCAGCACAGCGACAATCAGGTCGATCCGCATCATGGCTATCGCCTGCAATTCGATCTGTCGGCGGCCAAACGCGGCCTACTCTCTGATGCCGACGTGCTGCACGGCAATGTTCTGCTCAAAGGCTTGACCACCCTGGCGCAAAAGCATCGTTTGCTCGGACGGGTGCAGTTCGGTGGAACCGAATCCGGCGGGTTCTCCGCAGTGCCGCCGTCGCTGCGGTTCTTCGCTGGCGGCGATCAGAGCGTGCGCGGTTACGACTACCAGAGCCTGTCACCGGAAAACGCCCAGGGCGATAAAATTGGTGGCCGCTACCTGTTCGCCGCTAGCGCGGAGTACCAATACAGCCTGGCCGAGCGTTGGCGCGTGGCGACCTTTGTCGACCAGGGCAACAGCTTCAACTCGCTGAATTTTCCTTCCTTGAAAAGCGCCGTCGGCATTGGCCTGCGTTGGGTCTCGCCGGTCGGCCCCTTGCGTCTCGACCTGGCGCATCCGCTGGATGATCCGGGCGGGGTGCGGGTGCATTTCTCCATGGGGCCGGAGCTGTGAGGCGCGGGCTGAAATACAGCCTCTATGCTCTGCTCGGCGTCTTGTTGATGCTGGTGTTGTTGCTGAGCTGGATCCTCGCCAGCAATGCCGGCAGCCGCTGGGCGCTGGCCAGGGTCGCGGGTCTGCAGGTGAGCAATTTCAGTGGCCAGTTGGGCGGGCAATGGCGCGCCGAACAGTTACGCTGGCAGCAAGGTGAGCGTCTGGTGGACATCCGCCTGGCCGAGGTGGCGTGGTCGCCGCGCTGCCTGCTGCACCTGAGCCTGTGCATCGAGCGGCTGCAGATCGAGCGCATCGAGCTGCTCTTGCCGCCTGGCGAGGAGCAGGGCGATACGCCAGTGCGTTTGCCGCAGGTGCAGCTGCCACTGGCGCTGGAATTGGGCGAGGTGCACATCGGCAGCGTGCAACTCAATGGCGATGAACAGCTGCAAGGCCTGGACCTGGTGGCACGCTGGACCAGCGCAGGTGTACAACTCGACAGCCTGCGCCTACAGCGCGGCGACTTTGTCCTGGACCTGAGCGGTCAACTGCAGCCCAGCGGTGACTGGCCATTGACTCTCGGTGGCGAGGTGAAACTACCGGCGCCCGAGCAACAAGACTGGCAGCTTGCCGTACAGATTGTCGGTGATCTGCAACAAAGCCTGCAGGTCAGCGCCGATAGCACGGGCTACCTGAATGGGCGTTTGCGCGGCGAGGTGCAGCCGCTGGCCGATAACCTCCCGGCCAGCCTGCAGCTGCACGCCGACGGTTTCAAGGCCAGCAGCGAACTGGCGGATACCCTGCGCCTGAACAAGATAGTGCTGAAGGCCGGCGGCGATCTGGCCGCCGGCTACCACATCAGCGGCAACGCCGAGTTGCCGGGCGAGGGCGGGCCACTGGCGCTGACCCTGCAGGGCCTGCTCAAGGCCGATGGTGCCGAGATTGCCAGCTTGACGCTAGGCGCCAGCGCCGAGCAGCAAGTGCGCCTCAGTGGTCAGTTGGACTGGCGCGAGGGGCTCGCCCTGGACAGTCGTTTCGATTGGCAGGACTTCCCCTGGCGGCGGCTGTATTCCGATATTGAACAACCCCCGGCGGCTTTGCACCGACTCAGCGGTGAGCTGAGCTATCGCGACGGCAGCTACCTGGGTCACTTCGCTGCCGAGTTGGATGGCCCGGCCGGGGCATTCACCCTGGCGAGTCCGCTCAGTGGCGATTTGCAGCAGCTGCACCTGCCAGATCTGCAGCTGCGCGCGGGTCAGGGCCGGGCCGATGGCCAGCTGACCCTGGGTTTTGCCGATGGCCTGCGCTGGGATGCGCGCTTGCAGCTACATGAGTTGGATCCGGCCTACTGGTTGGCGGAACTGCCTGGCACTCTGGGCGGGCCGCTGCATAGCCAGGGTGAGCTGAAGGATCAACATCTGAGCCTGAATGCGCAGGTCGACCTCAACGGTCGCTTGCGTGGCCAGCCGGCGCAGTTGCAGGCTCAGGTCACCGGGGCCGGCCAGCGCTGGGGGCTGCAGCGATTGGCGCTGCGCCTGGGCGACAACCGCATCGACGGCAGTGCTGAGCTGGATCAGCGCTTGAGCGGGCAATTGCGCCTGAAGCTACCGCGCCTGGGCCAGCTATGGCCGCAGTTGCAGGGGCAGATCGAGGGTCAACTCGACCTGGCCGGCAGCCTGCAGGCGCCACAAGGCCAACTGACCTTGCAGGGGCAGCGCCTGGCTTACAGCGAGCAACGCCTGCAGCGCCTTCGGCTCGATGCCAGTCTCGATAGCGCCCAGCACGCGCGGGTCGAACTGGATGCCCAGGGCATTGCCCTGGGCGAGACCGAACTGGGCCGGCTGACGGCCAGCGGCCAGGGTGATCCGCGTCAGCAACGCCTGCAACTCAAGCTTGCAGGTCCCTTGCTACAGAGCGCCTTGGCCCTTGATGGCCGCCTGGATCAGGGTGCCTGGCGCGGACGCTTGAGCCGCGGCGAAGTACAAAGCGGCGGTCAGGATTGGCGCTTGCAGCAACCCGCCACGCTGGTGCGCTTGGCCAACGGCCAGCTCAGCCTTGGAGCGCACTGTTGGCGTTCCGGCCAGGCCAGCCTGTGTGGCGAGGATCAACGTCTGCAGCCTGAGCCCAAGCTGCGCTATCGCCTGCGCGATTTCCCCCTCGACAGCCTGGCGCAATGGCTACCCAAGGACGTCGCCTGGCAAGGTCAGTTGAATGCCGAGGTGCAACTCGACTTGCCGGCGGCGGGGCCGAGCGGGCAGATCGTACTGGATGCCGGCAGCGGCACCTGGCGCATCCGCGACCGCGGCCAGTGGCTGGACTTTGCCTATGACAGCCTGCGCCTGGAGAGCCAGTTGCAGGCGCAGAAAATCGATACCCGGTTGAGTTTGCGTGGGCCGAAAATCGGTGAATTGCTCCTGCAAGCCCGTCTCGATCCACGGCCGGCGAGCAAGCCAATGACCGGCGACTTCCGCCTGACCGGTCTGGACCTGGCACTGGCACGCCCGTTTCTGCCAATGGTCGAACATCTGGTTGGACGGCTCGACGGCAATGGCAGCCTGTCCGGCAGCTTGTTGGCGCCGCAAATCGATGGTCGCCTGCGCCTCAGTGGCGGCGAACTGTCCGGCGGTCAACTGCCCGTGACGGTCGAGGCGTTGCAGGTGGACGCGCGGATTGCAGGGGAAAGCCTGCAACTCAGCGGTGGTTGGCGCAGTGGCGAGCATGGACAGGCCAGTCTGGCCGGCGAGCTAGCCTGGCATGCCGGGTTACTCGGTGAGTTACGCCTGCGTGGTAGCCAGCTACCGGTCGACATCGAACCCTATGCGGAGCTCGAGGTTGAGCCGGACTTGACCCTGCGCATCGCCGCCGAGCAGTTGTCCATCGTCGGCAAGGTGCTGATCCCGCGCGGCAAGATTGTCATCCGTGAGTTGCCGCCGTCGACAGTCAAGGTTTCGGACGATGCGCTGATCGTCGGCAGTGAAAGTATCGAGCGGCAGCCGGTGGCGATCGCCATGGATATCGATGTAACTGTCGGGCAGGAGCGCTTGAGCTTCAGTGGTTTTGGACTCAAGGCCGATCTGGCCGGGCGCGTGCATGTCGGCAATGACCTCGACACCCGCGGCGAGTTGAGCCTGAACAATGGCCGTTATCGGGCCTATGGCCAACGCTTGACCATTCGCCGGGCGCGTTTGCTGTTCGCCGGACCTATCGATCAGCCTTACCTGGATGTCGAGGCGATTCGTCGGGTCGACTCGGTGGTCGCCGGCCTGCGCCTGAGCGGCAATGCCGAGCAGCCCACCACCGAGGTGTTTTCCGAGCCGGCCATGAGTCAGCAGCAGGCGCTGTCGTACCTGGTGCTCGGCCGGCCGCTGGGGCAAAGCAGCGGTGACAACAACATGCTGGCCCAGGCGGCGCTCGCCATGGGCTTGGCCGGTAGCTCCTCGGTGGCCGGCAGCGTGGCGCAGGCGCTTGGCATCACTGATTTCCAACTGGATAGCCAGGGCAGTGGCATCAGCACCAGTGTGGTGGCCAGTGGCAGCCTGTCGGAACGTTTGAGCTTGCGCTATGGAATCGGCGTATTTGAGCCGGCGAATACCATCGCATTGCGCTATGAACTGACTAAACACCTCTATCTCGAGGCCGCCAGCGGCCTGGCCAGTTCACTTGACCTGTTTTATCGGCGCGATTTCTAGTCGCGTCGGGGCGGGTTGAGTCGTCGTCGCCGCTTGAGGGGCAAGGTTGTTCGCTGAATATGCGGTGTCTTGCCGATATGCTGCTATCTATCTTTGGTTAATCTTACTTTAACGGCAGATACAGCTAACTTTTGTCGCCTAAACAGTTAAATCAACTGCGAATCTCTTCTTATACTGGCGCCCGCTACAGCAAGGGCGAATGCCTGAACCCATGCGGCCTTGCTGACTTCTGTAGCTGATGGCGTCAGTCGATCAAGACGGCCTACCCGGCAGTCGAGCATGCGAAGGGTACCCAACCTCGCAACTACTACAAGAATAAGGAACCTTAGATGGAAACCCTCAACAGTTTGGTCAATCAACTCAATGGTCTCGTGTGGGGCCCACCGATGCTGGTGATGATCCTCGGCACCGGTCTGTTCCTGATGCTGCGCCTGAAATTCATGCCGCTGAGCAAAATCGGCGCCGGTTTCAAATTGATGTGGCAAGGCCGCAAGAAAGGCGACGACGAAAGCGGCGAGATTACCCCGTTCCAGGCACTGATGACCTGCCTGGCGGCAACTGTCGGTACCGGCAATATCGCCGGCGTAGCCACTGCAATCTTCCTTGGTGGCCCCGGCGCGCTGTTCTGGATGTGGTGTACCGCTTTGGTTGGCATGGCCACCAAGTACGCCGAAGTCGTACTGGCAGTGCATTACCGCGAGAAAGATGAGCGCGGCGAGCACGTTGGCGGGCCGATGTATGCGATCAAGAATGGCCTGGGCAAGAAGTGGCTGTGGCTGGGTACTGCGTTCGCCATCTTCGGCGGCTTCGCAGGCTTCGGCATCGGCAACATGGTGCAGGTCAACAGCATGGCTGCGGCCCTCGAGGCGACGTTTGCCGTGCCGTTGTGGCTGACCGGTCTGGTCACCATGCTCTTCGTCGGCCTGGTCATCCTCGGCGGCATCAAGCGTATCGGTAAGGTCGCCGCTACCCTGGTTCCCTTCATGTGCGTGGCCTATGTGATTGCTGCCATCGTCGTCCTGGTGGTCAACTCCGCACAGATCCCGGCAGCCTTCGAGATGATCTTCACCTACGCCTTCACCCCGGTTGCAGCGACTGGCGGTTTCGCCGGTGCGGCGGTCATGGCGGCAATCCGCTTCGGTGTGGCGCGCGGTATCTTCTCCAACGAAGCGGGCCTCGGCACCGCCGGTATCGCTCAGGCGGCCGGTACTACCAACAGCTCGGTGCGCTCGGGCATGATCGGCATGCTCGGTACCTTTATCGACACCATCGTCATCTGCACCCTGACTGGCCTGGCAATCATCTGTTCCGGTGTCTGGACCAGCGGTCTCAGCGGTGCGGCGCTCTCGGCGGCAGCCTTTGAGTCGGCCATGCCGGGTGTCGGCGGTTATATCCTGACCGTTGCCTTGGTGGTGTTCGCCTTTACCACTATCCTCGGCTGGAGCTACTTCGGCGAGAAATGCTGGGAATACATGGTCGGCACCAAGGCTATCCTGCCGTTCCGCATTCTCTGGGTCCTGGCTGTGCCGTTCGGCGCAGTGGCCCACCTGGACTTCGCCTGGTTGGTCGCAGACACCCTCAACGGTCTGATGGCAATCCCCAACCTGTTGTCCCTGCTGCTGCTCAGTCCGGTGGTGGTCAAGCTGACCCGCGACCACTTCGCCCGTGAGACGCGCGTGGGTGGCATCGAAAGCCTGCAGCGCTAGGTCGATCATGGCCAGGTTCTGAATGGACGCGGGTTATCCGCTGAAATGAAAAAGCCCTGCACTGCAGGGCTTTTTTGTATGTGCTGCCCGGCCTTGAATAAGGTCTACAGCTTCTCCGCAGTTGGGCAATAGCCACCCGCATGGTCAACCGCAGGCACTGGCAGTCGGCAGTTTTCAGTACTGCCCCGAGCCCAATCAACGGTTGTATGCCGAATGGACGACTATGCCTGTTATCAGCCCGCACGGGCCGGATGTGCGAGTGGCATATGGACGGCCGAGCTCCCACTACCACGTGCCAAGACCTGCTTGAGGCCGCCCGCATGGTTAGTCGATGCGGATCAATAACAGCCCATGCCCCATCTCTCTTTGAAATAAAAAACGCCCGATGCGATGCATCGGGCGTTTTAAGTGAAACAGGCGAAACCCTGTTTCAGGACTAGCCAGGGCTCAGGCGAGACGCAAGGTCAGCGACTGAGTGAACCAATGGCGTTTAGCCGAACTGGTTCATGGTGTTGTCTTTACCGCTGGCTTTCAGAGCAGCTTCTCCAGCGAAGTACTCTTTATGGTTGTCGCCGATGTCGGAGCCAGCCATGTTCTGATGCTTGACGCAGGCGATGCCTTGACGCAGCTCTTCGCGTTGCACGCCCTTGACGTAGGCCAGCATGCCTTGCTCGGCGAAGTAACCTTTGGCCAGGTTGTCGGTGGACAGCGCAGCGGTGTGGTACGTCGGCAGGGTGATCAGGTGGTGGAAGATACCCGCCTGAGCCGAGCTGTCGCGCTGGAAGGTGCGGATCATTTCGTCTGCACGAACAGCCAGTTCGGTTTCGTCGTAGTCAATGCTCATCAGTTTGGCGCGGTCGTAGGCAGATACGTCTTTGCCTTCGCCAGCCATGATGTCGAACATTTGTTGACGGAAGTTCAGAGTCCAGTTGAAGGACGGGCTGTTGTTGTAGACCAGCTTGGCGTTCGGGATCACTTTGCGGATCTCGTTGACCATGGCAGCGATCTGACCAACGTGCGGCTTCTCGGTTTCGATCCACAACAGATCGGCACCATTTTGCAGCGAGGTGATGCTGTCGAGTACGCAGCGCTCTTCACCAGTGCCCTTGCGGAACTGGAACAGGTTGCTTGGCAGACGCTTGGGGCGCAGCAATTTGCCTTCGCGGTTGAGTACCACGTCGCCGTTTTTCAGGTCGGAGGCGGAGACTTCTTCGCAATCGAGGAACGAGTTGTACTGGTCGCCCAGGTCACCCGGCTCGTTGGTTACAGCGATCTGCTTGGTCAGGCCGGCACCCAGGGAGTCGGTACGCGCAACGATCACGCCGTTGTCGATACCCAGCTCAAGGAAGGCGTAACGCACCGCATTGATCTTGGCCAGGAAGTCGGCGTGAGGAACGGTAACTTTACCGTCCTGGTGGCCGCACTGCTTCTCATCGGAAACCTGGTTTTCGATCTGGATGCAGCAAGCGCCTGCTTCGATCATGCGCTTGGCCAGCAGGTAGGTGGCTTCCGGGTTACCGAAGCCAGCGTCGATGTCGGCGATGATCGGTACTACGTGGGTTTCGTAGTTGTCGATCTGGTTCTGCAGGTCGGCGACTTTGGCTTGGTCGCCAGCTTCGCGAGCGGCGTCCATGGCTGTGAACAGCAGGTCCAGTTCGCGGGCATCAGCCTGGCGCAGGAAGGTGTACAGCTCTTCAATCAGGTCGGAGACCGACGTTTTCTCGTGCATGGACTGGTCCGGCAGTGGGCCGAACTCGGAACGCAGAGCGGCGACCATCCAACCGGACAGGTAGAGGTAGCGCTTGTTGGTGGTCTTCAAGTGCTTCTTGATCGAAATCAGCTTCTGCTGACCGATGAAGCCATGCCAGCAGCCCAGGGACTGGGTGTAGACGGAGGAGTCGGCATCGTACTCGGCCATGTCTTTGCGCATGATATCGGCGGTGTACTGCGCGATTTCCAGACCGGTCTTGAAGCGGTTCTGAGTGCGCATGCGAGCCACGGATTCCGGGTTGATCGCGCTCCAGCTGCTGCCGTTGGTCTCTTTCAGAGCGGCGACTGCCTTGATGTCGTTTTGATAAGCTGACATGGTCAATCCTTCAAAGTATGTGTTTGGTTGAGCACCGGCTTTCCCACTCAAAACCTGTGAGGGTCATGGTTGCGGGGGCTCACAACAGTACGAGAGATATTGACCAGGGCGCAGTTGTAACTGGGGAGGAGGGGGACGAAACGAACAGTGCGGTCGACTACAACTGCTGCAAATGAACAAGTCATTTGGCGTTTACCGGCTCGTGGATGCCGTTGGACGACTCAGTGGCTGTAACTGTCTGCTGGCTGCTACGTTGAAGCGCTTCCCCGTCCCTCAGGACAACTTCGTTCCAGTCGCAATCTCGTCGAACTGCCTTGTGGGCTTTACAACACGAATCGGTTCTGGCGGTAAGCTGGAACTCGATCCGGAGACCCTTTCCAGGGCCCCTGATTAGCGGGAGCGAGGCCATAATGCCTCTGCTAAAAGTGTTCGTCAAACGTTTTGTAGTGCTTTTTCGTTACTACTACATAAGTATTACGACGACCGGCCGGTCAGTTCTGGGCAGGGTTTACTCGGCAATCTCGACCTTGACCCGCAGCGTCATGTCCTCACGGCCCTGGGTCGAATGCTGACGCAAGAAGCCGCCTTGCTCGGCCTGGCTCTGCTGGTTAACACCGCCGATGCTGATCCACTGCCCAAGCCTGCCACTAACCCGAGTATCGGTGCTCTGGATGTCGATCACGCCTGGCCGCGACTCGCTCAGTCGGTCACGGTTGCTGCTGATCTCGATGTGCACAATCTCCCCCGTCAGGCTGGCGGTCACGTAGAAACCGCGGGTGACGTCGCGGTATTCGGTGCTGCTGTACACCTGCCCATAAGGGTCGGTGCCGGTTGACCTCAGGGGAACACTTTGGCCGACCTGGATCAGCGCCGGGTAGCCTTCGTTGGCCTGCACCTGCTGAGTGCCACCGCCACGGCTGTCGGTCGTGCGGCTGATGATGTGCACCTGGTCACGACCGCTGCTTTCACCCCGGCCAATCTGGACCTGAGCATTGCCGGCACTCAGGGTGCCGTCGGCACGATAACCGCGGTCGTTCTGGTAGCTGGACTCAGAGCTGTCGACACTGATCAGCAAGCGCCGGGGGCGGGTGTCCAGTTGCTCGAGCAACTGGCGGATTTCCGCGATCTTGGCTGGCGTGGCGTTGACGATCAACTGGTTGCCATAAGCATTGACCCGCCCATCGCTGGCAAGCACCGACTGGACTACCGGCAATACCTCTTCGGCGGTGCGGTAATTCAGCGGGATGACCTCGGTGGCCGCCCAGAGGGGCATGGCCATGCCGAACAGCAGGGCCGCAAGCAGGTTTCGTGCGCTCATAGCAGAAGGCTCCTTATATCCGGGTCGGTGATGCTGGTTTGCCAGGCCTGATCGAATTGAGCCTGGCGCAAGCGCACGCGGGCGGGGTCCTGGTACAGCGCATAACCGGCACATTGCTCGGGCGCCGGGCGCAGCAGCAAACCGTGGTCATCGGCCAGTAAAAACGCCACCTCTTCTGCGGGGTAATCCGGGTGCAGCTTGCGGATATGCAGGTTGCTCGACAGGCGGTGTGACAGGCCAAGCAGGCGGTGGCCTTGTTTGACCGCACGGGTGAGGTCTTTGACCAGGATGCGCAGGCGGTTCTTCGGGCTGGCAAGCAGGAAGCGCGTACAGGCCTCCTGGATGCTGCTGTGATGGTACAGCCAGGGTTCCAGGTCGGTGCTGTAGATGCACAGGCTGCGCTGGGCTTGCTGGAGCATGGCCAGGGCATGGGCACGGGCCATCTCGGGATGATTGAAGCGTTCGAGCGCCAGGTGCTCGCCAAGGATGAACGGGGCTGGTTCTGTCAGCGGGTTGTGCGCCAGGGCGGAGTCGGGATTGAGTACGGCAAAACGCCCCGGCGACTGAAACTCGATGGCGGGAAGCTCTGCTGGCTCGTTGCTCTCGGTTGCATCTGGCGGGGCGTTTTCGTTCATCCTGACCTCGGGTCTATTGGCTGTGGCGCACCATATCCACATGGGGAATACCGGCGTCGAGGTATTCGCCGCTGACGATGGCAAAACCAAGCCTTTCATAGAACGGCGTGGCCTGCACCTGGGCGCTGAGCATTTGTTGCTGCAGGCCACGCTTTTCCGCTTCGGCGATCACCGCGCGCAGCAGGGCATCGCCGACTTTCAGGCCACGCCAGTCCTTGAGTACCGAAACCCGACCGATATGGCCGTCCGGCAGCAGGCGTGCGGTACCGATCGGGTAATCGCCTTCGTAGGCGAGAAAGTGCGATGCCTCAGGATCTTCGGCATCCCACTCGAGTTCCGGCGGCACCGCTTGTTCGGCAATGAATACGGTCTCGCGAATCCGCCGCAGATCGGCGTTGTCTTTTTGCCAGTCGGCCAGGCGCACGTGAATGCTATTCATCGGCAAACTCCAGACTACCCTGTTTGGCCAGTTCCAATAGCAGGTTACGCCCCTCGTCATCGGCCAGCCATGGCGCAAGGTTGTCGACATGTAACGCGTCGGCCGAGCAGATCAGCTTCAGCAGGTCGCGCAGGCTGGCAGACAGCAGGCGGCTCTGGCCGCTGGCAAACAGCACCAGGTCTTCGCCCACCTCGGACCAAGCCAGGCGTGCACTGGGATTGCGAATCAGAACGGCGCCGTCATCCAGGCTGCCGAGGAAGGCGGGTTCGTCGATCTCGATAGTGGCGATCAGCTCGGGGTAGCGCGGTTCGGTCATGAACTGGCCGAACCAGGTCATCAGCAGGCGCTCATCGCTCATGTGTTCATTGAGCAGGGCTTTCAACCGATCCAGCGAGTCACGCTGGATCTGGTGCGGGTCGCTGGTCGGTTGCGCATCGGCGTCGCTGTAGCGCTCCTCGTCAGGCAGGAACTGGCCGAGAAAGTCGGTGAAATGGGTCAGTACTTCAGCGGCGCTAGGCGCGCGGAAGCCTACGGAATAGGTCATACAATCATCCTCAGCGGTACCACAGTGGGCCAGGAGCGGCGGCAGATAGAGCATGTCGCCGGGCTCCAGCACCCATTCTTCAGTTTTAGCGAATTCGGCAAGGATCTTCAGGTCCGCGTGTTGCAGCAATGGGCTATCGGAGTTGCACATCTGGCCGACCTGCCAGCGGCGCTTGCCGTAGCCCTGGAGCAGGAACACATCGTAATTGTCGAAGTGCGGCCCAACACCGCCGCCCGGTGCGGCAAAGCTGATCATCACGTCGTCGATACGCCACTTGGGCAGAAACTTGAACTCTTCGAGTAATTCGGCCACTTCCGGCACGAACTGATCGACGGCTTGCACCAGCAGGGTCCAGTCGCGCTCCGGCAGTTGGGCGAAGGCATCTTCGGCGAACGGGCCGCGGCGTAATTCCCATGGGCGCTCGCCGTGCTCGATGACCAGGCGCGACTCGATTTCCTCTTCCAGGGCCAGGCCGGCCAGTTCGTCCGGCGAGATCGGGCTCTCGAAGCCGGGCATGGCTTGGCGCACCAGCAGGGGTTTCTTCTGCCAGTAGTCACGCAGGAATTCACGGGCTGTAAGGCCACCCAACAGCTGCAGCGGAGTATCAGGATTCATCGCTAAGCCCTTGAAATAAATAAAAGCCCAAAAATAAAAACGCCCGGCACTGCCGGGCGTGCAAGGGACTCGGTCGGTTAAATACGCTTGGCCTGAGCGACGGCATTGCCAATGTAGTTGGCTGGCGTCAGCAACTTCAGTTCGGCTTTGGCCGCGGCCGGCATATCGAGGCCGTCGATGAACGTCTGCAGAGCTTCGGCACTGATACCCTTGCCGCGAGTCAGCTCTTTCAGCTTCTCGTAGGGGTTTTCGATGGCGTAGCGGCGCATCACGGTCTGGATGGGCTCGGCCAGCACTTCCCAGCAGGCATCCAGATCATCAGCAATACGTTGAGCATTAAGCTCCAACTTGCTGATTCCCTTGAGGCTTGCCTCGTAAGCGATAACGCTATGGGCGAAGCCGACGCCCAGGTTGCGCAGTACGGTGGAGTCGGTCAGATCACGCTGCCAGCGCGAGATCGGCAGCTTGCTGGCCAGGTGCTGGAACAGTGCGTTGGCGATACCCAGGTTGCCTTCGGAGTTCTCGAAGTCGATCGGGTTGACCTTGTGCGGCATGGTCGAGGAGCCGATTTCGCCGGCGATGGTGCGCTGCTTGAAGTAGCCCAGGGAGATATAGCCCCAGATATCGCGATCGAAGTCGATCAGGATGGTGTTGAAGCGAGCGATGGCGTCGAACAGCTCGGCGATGTAGTCGTGCGGTTCGATCTGCGTGGTGTAGGGGTTGAACTGCAGGCCCAGGTCGCCTTCGATAAAGGCGCGGGCGTTGGCTTCCCAGTCGACCTGCGGGTAGGCCGACAGGTGAGCGTTGTAGTTACCAACGGCGCCGTTGATCTTGCCCAGCAGCGGCACGTCCGCCACCTGGGCGATCTGCCGCTCGAGGCGATAGACCACGTTGGCCAGCTCTTTACCCAGGGTGGTCGGCGAGGCAGGCTGGCCGTGGGTGCGCGAGAGCATCGGCACGTCGGCGAATTTCACCGCCAGCTCGCGGATGGCCTCAGCAGTCTGGCGCATCAGCGGCAACAGCACGCTATCGCGGCCTTCACGCAGCATCAGGGCGTGGGACAGGTTGTTGATGTCCTCGCTGGTGCAAGCGAAGTGAATGAATTCACTGACATTATCCAGTTCAGGCAGCTTGGCGGCCTGTTCCTTGAGCAGGTATTCCACGGCCTTGACGTCGTGGTTGGTGGTGCGCTCGATCTCTTTGACGCGTTCCGCGTGCTCGATGGCGAAGTTGTCCGCCAGTTCATTGAGCACGGCCTGGGCTTCGGCGGAAAAGGCTGGGACTTCGCCGATGCCTTCGTGGGCGGCCAGGCGTTGCAGCCAGCGCACTTCAACCAGGACGCGAAAACGGATCAGGCCGTATTCGCTGAAAATAGGGCGCAGGGCGCTGGTTCTGCCGGCATAGCGGCCATCAACGGGGGAAACCGCGGTGAGCGAGGAAAGCTGCATGGGAGGCGTTCTCGGACAGTCGGGTGACGAAAAGGGCGCATATCATACATGAAATCGGCATGCAGACCGTAGCCCGAAGGTTGCCCTTCCAGGACAAACGGTACAGGACGTGCAGTTTCGCGCAGAGGGAAACCGAGGTCGCAATGAACATTCGGCCAGTGACCTGCGCGCCGCCCTGAACCTCAGTCGCCAGAATGACCGCAGCAAACTGAGCATCGGCTGCATCCGCTTGCGGACCTGCACGAACGATAACGAACGCTGGCAACTGCTGTTTCGCGCAGGGCCGCCATAACGCGATTGTCCAATTCGGTAGCCCTTCCGCGTGAAATCGCAGCCGCTGCTCGGGCTGTCAGACTTTTCTGCCGGCAAAAGCATCGGGTCGACGCCCGCGGCGGCAGCGCTAAGGTCGCCACTACCGGTGGACTGCCGCATGACGAATAGATTGGGAGTGGCATGGGATTAAGCGACAGAGTGCGGCTCCAGGCGGGAGCGCGATGGTCCCGGAAAAATGGGACGCGGAGCGACTGAGTTTGCACAGCAACTCAGCCTGGCGTTTTCAGTACGCCCAGGCAGGCCAGGAGTGCGGGCATGCTGGGTGTGCCAGTGCCGCCATGCTTTCCGGCAGATCTGCTGTAAGGCGTGCAGACGCCGGTAGAGGCTGGCGGCGCTGACAGCAGCATGCAATACCAGGCTGCATACGGGAGGCTGGGCAGTTCTGCGATCGGACCGGTTGCAGCGCGCGAGGCAAACACTCCTTGCGTGCTGATTCCGTCTTGGGGCAAGAGGAGCGGGCATCAGTTCAGATGAAAGCGCCGTCCTTGGCGTCCAAAGGTGGCCGGGAGGGTTGACCCACCCGGTCGCCAGGCCTTAGCGGCGTAGTTTGTTGCCCTGGTAGTCAAGTGCGTCGGCGTACTTCTTCGCCTTGTCCGAACTCTTGTCGGTGCCATTGACCGATGAGGTGGTCATCGCGAAGGTGAAGACCGCATGAGCCGCGGCATCGGCCATTTGCTCCAGCGCCTCGTCACTGTTGTTGTCAAAGGTGTCGCAGGCAAGGTGGTAACAGGGGTCGTACGGCTCTCCGGCGACTCCGCCATAGATTGCCGCCTGCTCGGGGGTCTTGATGCCCTCGGCGCCGGTGAAGAGACCGCCGGCCGGAATGCCGACTGCGATGAAGGGGCCGTAGTCGGAGCGCCCGTCGAAGGCAGTCGGCTCGACCGGCAACCCCTGATCGGCAAAATACTTGAGGAACACCTGCTCGATATTGTCGGAGCCGTTGGGACCCGCGGTGCCGGTTGCCGAGCCGTCGCCATCGTAAACAAAGCGCGCGAAATTGGGTGAGCCGATCATGTCGAAGTTGAGGTTTACCGCGATGTCCTTGATATCGCGCGCACTCAGGCCATCGACGTAGGCCTGGGAGCCAAGCAGTCCGGCCTCCTCGGCGCCCCACCAGGCAAAGCGCAGCTGGTTGACGGGGGCGATGCCCGTTTCGGCCAGCCGCAGCGCCATTTCGAGCAGCGCCGCCGATCCGCTGCCGTTGTCATTGATGCCCGGGCCTTCCGGCACCGAGTCGAGGTGCGCACCGACCACCACCACGCGGTCGTCCCGCCCGCCTGGGGTTTCGGCGATCAGGTTGGCGGTGCTGCGGGTTTCCGAAATGGCGTCGACGAAGACGCGGGCCTGCACGTCGGGTGTTGTCGCCAGATCTTCGCCAACGGCGAAGGCTGCGCCGACCACCGGTATGCTGACGGACGGCTCGCCAAGTGTGCCGTTGAAGGCGTCGGTACGTCCCGGCTGACCCTCGTTGAAGATCACCACGCCGCTCGCACCTGCCGCCTGGGCATTCTGTGCCTTCAGCAAAAAGCTGCAGCTGCCGCGCTGGATGATGGCGATACTGCCGGGCGTGAAGCCGGCAAAGTCCTCTGGCTCGCAGCCGCTGGTCGAGCTGTTGGCTGTCGCGGCCGGCGGCAGCTGCAGGTCGACGCCTTCGGCAGGGCCGGTAACATCGCCGGCGCCGGAGTATGACATGGTGATGAACCCGCTGGCGTCGGCGTAGGGGTACACAGTGGGCACTGGCGCCAGCTGTGTGAGCTCTGCCTGTGACAGTTCCTCGAAGTAGGGAAACTCGAAGGGCTGCACAGTTACCACGTAGCCGGCTAGCTCGACCAGCAACTTAATATGCTCGAGCGAGGCCTTATAGCCCGGTGTCGACGCGGCGCGCGTACCTTCATTGGCATCGGCGATAAACTGCAATTCGACCTGATGTGCACGCACGCCGTCTGCCGTAATGGCCGCGCGAAAGGCCTCGGTATCGACCGAGACGGCCGCGGTGCTCTGTTGCGCGGCGAGGAGGGCTGCTGCCAGCAGCGTCAGCTTCATGGTTCTCATGGGTTTCTCCTGTGCGAAAAATCTCACTGAAGACAACGCCTTTGAGCACTTCAGTGGCCGTAGCTGCCTGGCCGACTGCCTTTTGAATTTCCTCAATATCCGTGTCAGGCTGCCTCGAAGCATAGAGCAAATCCCGACAACCGCCAGCTGGGCCATTGCACTGTAGCGGCCCGGCGGCAAACCGCAGTTAGCGTTCGTGCGAGTCCGCCTGCGACGGCGGCCGATACTCAGCGTGCTTTTGTCACTCTGGCGGATGAGGTTCAGGGCGGCGCGCCTGATGACTCACAGGGTACTGGCCACATGATCCTTGCGGAATCGATGATGATCAGCGCGCCGTGCAAGTCGAGTGCTTCATCAGCTCCGACGGCGCGCTGATTCCATTGGCTCTGCCCGCAATTTCCTGCTGGGCAAGCATCAGCCGTGCTTCGATAGCTAAGGCGCTTATCAGACGGATGGCACTGCCTTTCAGCCGGTGCGCCGGGGAATCGACAGCAGGCTGGCGCCGAATATCAGGCTGGCGCCCAGCAGGGAAGCCGTGTCTGGCACTTCTCCCCAGCGTAGCCAGGCAAGCGCTCCGGCGAAGACGATGGCCAGGTAGGCGAAGGGGCCGATCAGCCCGGGCGGCGCCAGGCTGTAGGCCCTGGACATGATGATCTGGCTGGCGGTGGCCAGCAGGCCGATCCCCAGCAGCCAGGTCAGCTGCAAGCGATCCAGCGGCTGCCAGGCCCAGCTCAGCGGGATTGCCGACGCCAGAGCGCTGAATAGGGAGAAGTAGAAGACCATGCGAAAGGCCGGCTCGGTGTCACTCATCTGGCGGATCGAGACGAAGGCGAATGCTGCCAGTACGCTGGCGCTCATGCCGATCAGGGCCTGGCCGCCGAATAGCGCGGCGGAGGGTTTTGCGACCAGCAGCACACCAACCAGCCCGACCGCGGTGGTGGCCAGCATGCGCTTGCTCAGGGGTTCCTTCAGCCACCACCAGGCGATCAATGGGGTGAACAGCGGTGCCGAGTAGGTGAACAGCATGGCGTCGGCCAGCGGCAGGTGAGCGATGGCGTAGAAGAAGCAGTACATCGCCGTCAGGCCGAAACCGGTACGCCACAGGTGGGACTGGATCCGTGCGGTGTGCAGCGGGTGCAGTCCCTTGAGCAGGATCAACGGCAGGAAGAACAGCACGCCGACCAGATTGCGGGCGAACACCACCGTCTCGTTGTTGACGCTGGCGGAAACCTCTCGAATGCCGACGCCCATCAGCGAGAACAGCAGCGCCGATAATGCCAGCAGCGCGGCGCCCTGCATGGGCTTGACCATGCGGGTGGTCACGCTCAACCGCGTAACAACGGGTAGAGCTCCTTGAGCAGCTTGCTGCGGCTGAAGACCAGTTGCCAGCGGTGGCCGCCGAGCTGACGCCACAATCGTGCCGCGCGGATACCGGCAAGCAGCAGGGCACGAATCTTCGAGGCGTTGCTTGGCTGTTGCAGGTGGCGCATGTCGCCCTGGACCTGGATGCGCTGGCGGAATGTACTGATGGTGTCCTGGTAAAGACTGCCGCAGGCGGCAATCACGTTCTCATGCACCAGGCCAAAATGACCGACCTGGTTCTGAATCTGATCCAGGCGGCTGCCCATTACCTGGAGCATGTCGTCGCGCTTGGCCAGTTGTCTTTCCAGCCCAAGGAGGGCTAAGGCATAGCGCAGGGGTTCGCGCTGCAGGGTGGCCGGGTCGCGCTCCAGAGAACTGATCAGGGCGCGATAACCGTCACGCAGGTTGAGGTCATCACCACCGTATACATCCAGGGTGTTTTTGGGGTTGCGTACCAGCAGGCTGCCCAGCAGGCATGCGACTCCTGGCTCGCCAACCTGACCGGTCTTGGCCAGCTTGTCGACCAGAACGGCGGCCTCGAAAACTGCAGCCAGTGCGACCAGTTGTTCCTGCGTTGGACTCATGGATGCTTATCCTTGCTGCTCCAGGGTTCTGCTGTTTCGATCACGCCGCCGCCGAGGCAAACGTCGCCGTCGTAGAACACCACCGACTGCCCGGGTGTGACCGCGCGTTGCGGCATGGCAAAACTGGCGCGATAGCCGTTGGCGGTTTGTTCCAGGGTGCAGGCTTGGTCGCCCTGACGGTAACGCACCTTGGCCGTTAGCTGGCGTGGCTGGCTGAGCTCGATCGGATTGACCCAATAAATCTGCGAAGCGAGCAGGGCACTGGAAAACAGCCAGGGGTGATCGTTGCCCTGACCGACGACCAGCACATTGCGTTCAAGGTCTTTTTGCAGCACATACCAGGGCTCGTCGCTGGCGTCTTTCAACCCGCCGATACCCAGGCCCTGGCGCTGGCCGATGGTGTGATACATCAGGCCACTGTGACGGCCGATGACCTCGCCTTCGGTGGTTTCGATATCGCCGGGCTGGGCCGGCAGGTACTGCTTGAGAAAGTCGCTGAAGCGCCGTTCGCCGATAAAGCAGATGCCGGTGGAGTCCTTTTTCTTTGCCGTAGCCAACTGGTACTTTTCGGCGATGGCGCGCACTGCCGGCTTTTCCAGCTCACCCACTGGGAACAGGGTCCTGGCAATCTGCTCGCTACCGACGGCATGCAGGAAGTAGCTCTGGTCCTTGTTCGAATCCAGGCCCTTGAGCAGTTCGGTGCGGCCATCGCGATCGCGCCGGCGCACATAGTGGCCGGTGGCGATCAGGTCGGCGCCGAGCGCCAGGGCGTAGTCGAGGAAGGCCTTGAACTTGATTTCGCGGTTGCACAGGATGTCCGGGTTGGGCGTACGCCCGGCCTTGTATTCGGCGAGAAAATGCTCGAACACGTTGTCCCAGTACTCCGCGGCGAAGTTGGCGGTGTGCAGCTTGATGCCGATTTTGTCGCACACGGCCTGAGCATCGGCCAGGTCATCCATGGCGGTGCAATATTCGGTGCCGTCATCTTCGTCCCAGTTCTTCATGAACAGGCCTTCGACCTGATAACCCTGCTCGAGCAGCAGCAGGGCGGAGACGGAGGAGTCCACGCCACCGGACATGCCGACTATGACGCGTTGCTGTTCTGGGCTGGGGAGAGCGGGATCACGCATGGTGGTGTCTGCACAAAAGACGAAATTCTAACAGGCTGGCGGTGCCAAGGCTAAGGCGGGATTCAATCACGGATCAGCTCCAGGTCATGTGGCGGGCCAGCGAGGTAGTCGTCAATGCAGCGCAGGACCAGTTCGCTGCGCCAGCGCTCTGGCTGGCCGGACAGTTCATCACGGCTCAACCAAGACACCCCAGCGATGCCGGTATCCAGGCTGCGCTCTGGGTGATGGCGTAGCGCTTTAGCGACAAAGCAGACGCGCTGATAGGTCACGCCATTGCTCGGTGCGGTATACAGATAAATACCAACGACGCCGGTGAGTTCGACATCCCAGCCGGTTTCTTCGAGGGTCTCGCGCACCGCTGCTTCACGCAGGGTTTCGTTGGCTTCAAGGTGGCCGGCGGGCTGATTGAGTACCAGGCGTCCGCCCTTGAGCTCTTCGACGAGGAGATAGCGGCCCTGATTCTCGACGATAGTGGCAACGGTGATGTGGGGGTGCCAATCCATGTGTATGTCCTGTAGGGGGCGTTCGTAGCAGTCACGTGTCGCTGGAGCGCCATGCGCTGCATCTGCTGTACCTGGGGGCACAAGCAGAAACCCCGGCGCGTGGCCGGGGCTTCTGGTCATGCGGCGCGGTCAAGCGCCAGTGTTGCGCCTTAATGCAGCGAAGCGATCGCGGCGTTGAAGGTTGGGCTCGGACGCATGACCTTGCTGGTCAGCTCCGGGCTCGAGCGGTAGTAGCCGGCGATGTCCACTGGCGAGCCTTGAACGGCGCTGAGCTCGGCAATGATAGTTGCTTCATTGTCGGCCAGGGTTTTTGCCAGCGGGCTGAAGTGAGCTTGCAAAACGCTGTCTTCAGTCTGTGCGGCCAGCTCCTGTGCCCAGTACAGCGCCAGGTAGAAGTGGCTGCCACGGTTGTCCAGCTCGCCGGTTTTACGTGACGGCGACTTGTTGTTGTCGAGCAGCTTGCCGGTGGCGGCATCCAGGGTTTTACCCAGCAGCTTGGCGCGCGGGTTGTCGGTCTTGATGCCGGTTTCTTCCAGAGACACCGCCAGGGCCAGGAACTCGCCGAGCGAGTCCCAGCGCAGATGGTTCTCTTCGATCAGCTGCTGTACGTGTTTCGGCGCCGAACCACCGGCACCGGTTTCGTACATGCCGCCACCGGCCATCAGCGGCACGATGGACAGCATCTTGGCCGAAGTACCCAGTTCCATGATCGGGAACAGGTCGGTCAGGTAGTCACGCAGGACGTTGCCGGTCACCGAGATGGTGTCCTGGCCGCGAATCAGGCGTTCCATGCTGATGCGGATCGCTTCGTTGTAACCCATGAGGCGAATGTCCAGGCCGCTCAGGTCATATTCCTGCAGGTAGGCTTCAACCTTCTTCTGCAATTGCAGGTCGTGAGCGCGCTCCGGGTCGAGCCAGAAGATAGTTGGTGTGTTGGATTGGCGGGCGCGGGTAACGGCCAGCTTGACCCAGTCACGAATGGCCGCGTCCTTGGTCTGGCAGGCGCGCCAAATGTCACCGGCTTCGACTTCGTGCTGCATCAGTACGGTGCCGTCAGCCAGAACCACGCGCATGGTGCCGTCGACGGTCGCTTCGAAGGTCTTGTCGTGGGAGCCATACTCTTCGGCTTTTTGCGCCATCAGGCCGACGTTCGGCACGGTGCCCATGGTGGTCGGGTCGAATGCACCGTTGGTTTTGCAGAAGTTGATCATTTCCTGATAGATACGGGCGTAGGTGCTTTCCGGCATCACCGCTTTGGTGTCTTTCAGCTTGCCATCCTTGCCCCACATCTGCCCGGAGCTGCGGATCATCGCCGGCATCGAGGCGTCGACGATCACATCGCTCGGGATGTGCAGGTTGGTAATGCCCTTGACCGAATCAACCATGGCCATTTCCGGACGATCGCTGTAGCAGGCGTGGATGTCGTGAAGGATCTCTTCCTGCAGGGAGGCGGGCAGGGACTTGATCTTGTCGTAGACGCTGCTAATGCCGTTGTTCGGATTGACACCGAGTTCAGCAAATAGAGCCGCGTGCTTATCGAAGGCGCCCTTGTAGTAAACGCTGACGGCGTGACCAAAGACGATCGGGTGGGACACCTTCATCATGGTTGCCTTGACATGCAGCGACCACATCACGCCGGTTTCCTTGCAGTCTTGCAAGGTTGCTTCGAAGAACTCGCGCAGCTTCTTGCAGCTCATGAACATGCTGTCGAAGACTTCGCCTTCTTGCAGAGCGAGCTGTTTCTTCACTTCGACCTTGCCGTTCTTGTCGACGAACTCGATGCGCACGTCACCGGCTTTGTCCATGGTGATCGACTGTTCGCTGGAGAAGAAGTCGCCGCCGCGCATGTAGTCGGCATGGGACTGGGAGGCCATGCTCCACTCGCCCATCGAGTGCGGGTGCTTGCGGGCGAAGGCCTTTACTGCGGCGGGGGCGCGACGGTCAGAGTTGCCTTCACGCAGAACCGGGTTCACGGCGCTGCCGAGGATCTTGCTGTAACGCGCGCGGGCTTGAAGTTCCGCCTCGGTCTGCGGGTCTTCCGGGAAGTCAGGAATGTTGTAGCCCTGGGCCTGCAGTTCGGCGATGGCGCCTTTGAGCTGCGGCACCGAGGCGCTGATATTGGGCAACTTGATGATGTTGGCTTCTGGTGTGGTGGCCAGCACAGCCAGTTTGGCGAGGTCGTCCTGGACTCGCTTGTCGGCGTCCAGATGCTCGGCAAAGCTTGCAAGAATACGTCCTGCAAGAGAGATATCACTGGTTTCGACGGCGATGTCAGCCGATGCAGCGAATGCTTCTACAATTGGCAGAAGCGAATAGGTGGCAAGGGCAGGAGCTTCGTCGGTGAACGTGTAGATGATCTTCGAAGGGTTGGACATTTTGGATTAACTCTCTTCTTTGCTAAGCGAGCACAGAATCTCGAGATGCGCAGGTAGGCGCGTTCGCTCAAAGTCGTCAATGAGCCGAAAGTCGAGGATTTGCCGCAGTGATGGGTGATGCACCAGTAGAGCGTTGAGCGGTCGAACAGCCGGATTACGGTAGCAACCCAACCGGGTTCAAAGGCTCGCTGTCTCGTTCAAGACAGGTAAACCCCTATGACTCGTTAGTCACGGCGCGCAGTATACCATTGCACTTAGGTGCTGAAGAATGCCCTTAGCCCTATAGACGAAGGAACAGGTGGTCTCGCCTGAATCAAGTGGGTTACGCTCGGGAGAGACACGATTTTTAACCACAAAGCGGAGTCCAGCATGGGATATACAAAGATCCAGGTGCCAGCAACCGGTGACAAAATCACCGTCAATGCAGATATGTCGCTTAACGTACCGGCCAACCCGATCATTCCCTACATCGAGGGTGACGGTATCGGTGTCGATATCAGTCCGGTGATGATCAAGGTTGTCGATGCTGCCGTCGAAAAAGCCTACGGCGGCAAGCGCAAGATTTCCTGGATGGAAGTTTACGCAGGCGAGAAAGCCACTCAGGTGTATGACCAGGATACCTGGCTGCCTCAGGAGACCCTGGACGCCGTCAAAGACTACGTCGTTTCCATCAAGGGCCCGTTGACCACGCCGGTCGGTGGCGGCATCCGCTCGCTCAACGTGGCTTTGCGCCAGCAACTGGATCTGTACGTTTGCCTGCGCCCGGTACGCTGGTTCGAAGGTGTGCCCAGCCCGGTGAAGAAGCCTGGCGATGTCGACATGACCATCTTCCGCGAAAACTCCGAAGACATTTACGCGGGTATCGAGTGGAAAGCCGGCTCGCCGGAGGCGGACAAGGTCATCAAGTTCCTCAAAGAGGAAATGGGTGTCACCAAGATCCGTTTCGACGAAAACTGCGGTATCGGCGTCAAGCCGGTTTCCAAGGAAGGCACTCGTCGCCTGGCACGCAAGGCTCTGCAGTATGTGGTCGATAACGACCGCGAGTCGCTGACCATCGTGCACAAAGGCAACATCATGAAGTTCACCGAAGGTGCCTTCAAGGAGTGGGCCTACGAAATCGCAGCCGAAGAATTCGGTGCGACCCTGCTCGATGGCGGTCCCTGGATGCAGTTCAAGAACCCGAAAACCGGCAAGAATGTCATCGTCAAGGATGCCATCGCCGACGCCATGTTGCAGCAGATCCTCCTGCGTCCGGCGGAGTACGATGTGATCGCCACCCTAAATCTGAATGGCGATTATCTGTCCGACGCCCTGGCGGCTGAGGTGGGCGGTATTGGCATTGCGCCTGGCGCCAACCTGTCCGACACCATTGCCATGTTCGAGGCGACTCACGGTACTGCACCGAAGTACGCCGGCAAGGATCAGGTAAACCCGGGTTCGCTGATCCTCTCTGCCGAAATGATGCTGCGTCACATGGGCTGGATCGAAGCGGCCGACCTGATCATCAAGGGCACCAACGGCGCTATCTCGGCCAAGACCGTGACCTATGACTTCGAGCGTCTGATGGAAGGCGCCAAGCTGATGTCTTGTTCGCAGTTTGGCGACGCCATGATCTCCCACATGTGAGCTGATCAGCGGTAAGAAAAAGGCCGGTCAAGTGACCGGTCTTTTCTATTTTGTTTGGCCAGCCAGTGATCCTGCTGTTCAGACCTCGATCGTATTTCCGTGGGCCTGGGTTGCAGCAGCGGGGGCTTCGGTGGTGGCCGAAAGCGCGCTGATGTTCACGGCGTGGAGCCCCTTGGGGCCCTGGATGATATCGAAGCTCACAGCCTGGCCGGCTTTCAGGGTTTTATAACCATCCATCTGAATCGCCGAGTAATGAGCGAATAGATCCTCGTCTCGACCGTCGGCCACAATAAACCCATAGCCCTTGGCGTTATTGAACCACTTGACCTTACCGCTAAGCATGCTGATATCCCTCTGCAAAGAACTCCACCACTGGAGTATCATCCACTTCTGATTCCGCGCACGAATAAACTGGCTTGGGCGAGGGCGCGGAATCCCTCATACCTACACAAGTGGGTATTCATTGTTTGTAACACCGTTTAGCCGTTAGTCAAGGCGATGCTGCAACTGCCTGAGAAGCCGGTCAAACTCCATCTACCATCCGTACTCGCCCAGCCAAGAACCTTTATTCCAGCATGCATGCACGTAGCCAGATTCGACTAACATTCAATCAGGACCGTCCGGCAACGCATGAGGACGATTCCACCGGCCTGGCCGTGCAGGAATCCAAGCCCGCGCTGCAGGCACCACCGCTGTATAAGGTGGTCATATTCAATGATGACTACACACCGATGGATTTCGTGGTCGAAGTGCTCGAGGTGTTTTTCAACTTAAACCGGGAGCTGGCGACCAAGATCATGCTGACCGTCCACACAGAGGGACGGGCAGTTTGCGGAGTGTTTACCCGCGACATCGCCGAAACCAAGGCAATGCAGGTTAATCAATACGCTAGAGAAAGCCAGCATCCGCTACTCTGTGAGATAGAGAAGGACGGTTAACGCCGACCGCTTGGGCATGAGGTGAAGCCATGTTAAATCGAGAGCTCGAAGTCACCCTCAATCTGGCCTTCAAGGAAGCTCGCACCAAGCGTCATGAATTCATGACGGTTGAGCACCTCCTTTTGGCTTTGTTGGATAACGAGGCCGCCGCCAGCGTACTGCGCGCATGCGGTGCCAACCTCGACAAATTGCGTCATGACCTTCAGGAGTTCATCGATTCCACCACCCCGCTGATTCCGCAGCATGACGAAGAACGCGAAACGCAGCCGACCCTGGGCTTTCAGCGGGTGCTGCAGCGCGCTGTATTCCATGTGCAAAGCTCCGGCAAGCGCGAAGTGACTGGCGCCAACGTGTTGGTGGCGATTTTCAGCGAGCAGGAAAGTCAGGCCGTGTTCCTGCTCAAGCAGCAGAGTGTTGCGCGTATCGATGTGGTCAATTTCATCGCCCACGGCATCTCCAAAGTGCCAGGGCATGGTGGTCATACAGAAAGCGAGCAGGAAATGCAGGACGAAGAGGGTGGCGAATCTTCGGCTTCAGGCAACCCTCTGGATGCCTACACCAGCAATCTCAATGAGCTGGCCCGCCAAGGACGGATCGATCCTTTGGTCGGTCGAGAGCTGGAAGTGGAGCGGGTCGCGCAGATTCTGGCGCGGCGGCGCAAGAACAACCCGCTGCTGGTAGGTGAAGCCGGCGTGGGCAAGACCGCCATAGCCGAAGGCTTGGCCAAGCGTATTGTCGACAACCAGGTGCCCGACCTGCTGGCTACCAGCGTGGTCTACTCCCTGGATCTGGGAGCCTTGCTGGCCGGCACCAAGTACCGTGGCGATTTCGAGAAACGCCTCAAGGCGCTGCTTAACGAACTGCGCAAGCGCCCACACGCGATACTCTTTATCGATGAGATCCACACCATAATTGGTGCGGGGGCCGCATCTGGCGGGGTGATGGATGCTTCCAATCTGCTCAAGCCGATGCTTTCCTCGGGCGAGATTCGCTGCATTGGCTCGACCACCTTCCAGGAGTTCCGCGGCATTTTCGAGAAGGATCGCGCCCTGGCGCGGCGCTTCCAGAAGGTCGATGTCAGCGAGCCTTCGGTTGATGACACCTATGGCATTCTCAAGGGTCTCAAGGGGCGTTTCGAGCAGCACCATAGTATCGAGTACAGTGACGAGGCCCTGCGTGCCGCGGCAGAGCTTGCTGCGCGCTATATCAATGATCGGCACATGCCAGACAAGGCAATCGATGTAATCGACGAGGCGGGTGCCTATCAACGCCTGCAGCCGGTCGAGAAGCGGGTCAAGCGCATTGAGGTGGCGCAGGTCGAGGATATCGTGGCAAAAATCGCACGAATTCCACCAAAACACGTCAGCAGTTCGGACAAGGAACTGCTACGCAACCTGGAGCGCGATCTCAAGCTCACGGTGTTCGGTCAGGAAGCGGCCATCGACTCGCTGTCTACGGCGATCAAGCTGTCGCGCGCCGGACTCAAGGCGCCAGACAAACCTGTGGGCTCGTTCCTTTTTGCCGGTCCTACCGGGGTCGGTAAAACCGAAGCGGCTCGCCAGTTGTCCAAGGCGCTGGGTGTAGAGCTGGTACGTTTCGACATGTCTGAGTACATGGAGCGGCATACTGTGTCCCGGTTGATCGGTGCGCCGCCGGGTTATGTCGGCTTCGATCAGGGCGGTTTGCTGACCGAGGCCATCACCAAGACGCCACATTGCGTGTTGCTGCTCGATGAAATCGAGAAGGCTCATCCGGAAGTCTTCAACCTGCTGTTGCAGGTAATGGACCACGGCACCCTGACCGACAACAATGGGCGCAAGGCCGATTTCCGCAACGTGATTCTGATCATGACCACCAACGCCGGGGCGGAAACTGCGGCGCGCGCGTCCATTGGCTTCACCTATCAAGACCATGCGTCCGATGCCATGGAAGTGATCAAGAAGAGCTTCACGCCAGAGTTCCGCAACCGCCTGGATACCATCATCCAGTTCGGTCGCCTGAGCCATGAAGTGATCAAGAGCATCGTCGACAAGTTCCTCACCGAACTGCAGGCGCAGCTTGAAGACAAGCACGTGATGCTTGAAGTCAGTGATGCTGCGCGCGGCTGGCTGGCAGAGAAGGGCTATGATGTGCAGATGGGGGCCAGACCCATGGCACGCTTGATTCAGGAAAAGATCAAGCGTCCCTTGGCGGAGCAGATCCTGTTCGGCGAACTGGCCGAGCATGGAGGCGTGGCCCATATCGATCTCAGTGGCGACGAATTGACCTTCGAATTCGAAACCACGGTGGAGATGGCCTGAGGCTAGCTTAATTGCGCACACAAAAACGCCCGGCAGTGCCGGGCGTTTTTGTGTGCGCCTGATTTGATCAGTCGTGGAAAACCCAGTGCAAGAGGCTCAAGGTCAGGTGGCAGGGGAGCCTGGCGAGTCAGTGAAGCAAAAGGCGAAGAACGCGATCTGTTTGACTCACTTCATTCTGGAGGCTGTCGGACTTTAGCTGTAGACAGGCTCAAGTCCGACAAGCTCCTGAAGTCAGGCTAAAGCGCGCTTAACGCTACACTTTGCTACCTGCCCTCATGCCTATGACCAAATGCAGTGGTTTTACAAAGACCTGTTAACGGGCGCGGTAGGTGATACGACCTTTGCTAAGGTCGTAAGGCGTCAGCTCTACACGAACCTTATCGCCAGTCAGAATGCGGATGTAGTTTTTGCGCATCTTTCCGGAGATGTGCGCGGTAACGACGTGCCCGTTTTCCAACTCCACGCGGAACATGGTGTTGGGCAGGGTGTCGACGACAGTGCCTTCCATTTCGAAGCTGTCTTCTTTCGACATTCAGTAAAGCCCTCGGTATCCAAAGTATGGCTATGGCCGGTGCAACTGGCTCCAGGCAAAAGCGGCGTGCATTGTGCCCGAAAAGGAGGGCGTACGCCAAGCGACTTCAGGTGAGAGTGATCCAGCGCTGATTAACGAGCAGTTCGATTGGGCGGTATTGCGTCTTGTAGTTCATTTTTCGGCAGTTCTTGATCCAATATCCAAGGTACAGGGCGTGCAACCCAAGGCGCGCTGATTCCTTGATTTGCCAGAGAATGGCGAAGCGTCCGAGGCTGCGACGCTCTTCGCTGGGCTCGTAGAAGGTGTAAACCGCTGAAAGTCCATTGGGCAGCACATCAGTGACTGCAATCGCCAGTAGTCGGCCGTGCTGGCGGAACTCGTAGAAGCGGGAAAACGGCAGGTCGCGTACCAGGAACGTGGAGAACTGCTCGCGGTTCGGCGGGTACATGTCGCCATCGGCATGACGTTGCTCGATATAGCGCACATAGAGGCTGTAGTACTCCTCGGTGAATGCCGGGCGCACTGTACTGACCTGGATGTCGAGATTGCGTTTGAAAATACGCCGCTGCTGACGATTGGGTTTGAACTGGCTAACAGGAATGCGCGCAGGCACGCAGGCCGAGCAGCGTTGGCAGTGGGGTCGGTAGAGGTGGTCGCCACTGCGGCGAAAGCCCATCTCCGAAAGTTCGGCATAAACGTCCACATCCATCGGCTGACTGGGGTCGAGGAACAGGGTGGTGGCCTGCTCTTCGGGCAGATAGCTGCATGGATGCGGCTGAGTGGCGTAAAACTTCAGGCGGGCCAGCTCGGTCATGATCGACTCTCGGGATAATGCCTTGAATAAGTGTAAGCCACCCTGCGGGACTCGCCTAGGCGCGCCAGGACGCCACGTCGGGCTGGTCGATGTGCCGCTGCAAGTAGTCAGTGAACTCTGTGCGGGCAATCGGCCTGGCGCCAAAGCTGTGCAGGTGTTGCGTGGGCATCTGGCAGTCGATGAGTACAAAGCCCCAGGCCTTGAGTTGCTCGACCAGGGTGACGAAGCCGATCTTGGACGCGTTATCGGCGAGACTGAACATGGATTCGCCGAAAAACAACCGGCCCATTGCCAGCCCATATAGCCCGCCGACCAGTTCATCATCGCGCCAGACTTCGACCGAATGGGCAATGCCACGGCGATGCAGCTCAAGGTAGGCATGCTGCATTGGGGTTGTGATCCAGGTGCCGTCGGCGTAGTCGCGGGGCGCAGCGCAGGCCTGGATTACTCGGGCAAAGGCTCGATCGAACGTTACCTGGTAGCGTGCCTGGCGCAGCACCTTGGCCAGGCTGCGCGAGACATGCAGCTCGTCAGGGAAGAGCACCGTACGTGGGTCCGGCGACCACCAGAGGATCGGCTGATTATCCTGATACCAGGGGAAGCAACCATGGCGGTAGGCCGCTATCAGCCGCTCGGCACTCAAGTCGCCGCCGGCCGCAAGCAAGCCGTTAGGCTCGCGCAGGGCTTTGCTCAATGGCGGGAAACTCAGGGAGTCGCGTTGCAACCAGGTCAGCATTAGACGCACCGCGGGAGGCCTGGGGGGGGGCTTGGCAACCTGTCGGATTGCCAAGTCTTCCCAGGGAGCGATCAATTGTCGTCGAGGAACTTTTCGACATCCAGTGCAGCCATGCAGCCGGCCCCGGCGGAGGTGATTGCCTGGCGGTAGACATGGTCGGCCACGTCGCCAGCAGCGAACACGCCCTCGATACTGGTCGCAGTGGCATTGCCTTCACTGCCGCCCTTGATCAGCAGATAGCCCTCGCGCATTTCCAGCTGGCCCTGGAACAGATCGGTATTGGGCTTGTGGCCGATGGCGATAAACACGCCAGTCAGCGGCAGTTCCCTGGATAAGCCAGTGGTGGTGTCTTTCAGGCGCACCCCGGTCACGCCGCTGGCATCGCCAAGCACTTCGTCGAGGGTGTGATTCCAGTGCAGGTGGACGTTGCCGTTGGCGGCCTTGTCGAACAGCTTGTCTTGCAGGATTTTTTCCGAGCGCAGCTTGTCGCGACGGTGAATCAAGTGCACTTCCTTGGCGATATTGGCCAGATACAGCGCTTCCTCGACGGCGGTGTTGCCGCCACCAATCACCGCGACGACTTGATTGCGGTAGAAGAAACCGTCGCAGGTGGCGCAGGCAGACACGCCCTTGCCGGCAAAGGCTTCCTCCGATGGCAGGCCTAGGTACTGCGCCGAGGCGCCGGTGGCGATGATCAGTGCATCGCAGCTATAGGTCCCGCTGTCGCCTTTGAGGATAAACGGGCGCTGCTGCAACTCGGCCGTGTGAATGTGGTCATAAATGATCTCGGTGTCGAAGCGCTCGGCATGTTTTTGCATGCGCTCCATAAGCGCGGGACCGGTCAAGCCTTCGACGTCACCTGGCCAGTTGTCCACTTCGGTAGTGGTGGTTAGTTGGCCGCCGGGCTGGATGCCGGTGATCACCACGGGCTTGAGGTTGGCGCGCGCAGCGTATACCGCCGCCGCGTAACCGGCAGGGCCGGAACCCAGGATGATCAGGCGTGAATGCTTGACTTCGCTCATAGAAACACCTCATAAGCCTTTGTCACAAAAGAGAATGCATGCTCAAATTGAGTCGCACGTAATATGTTGCTGGCTATGCTACACCGAACCAAGGGGCGAGCGGGAGCCGGTGGTAGAGGCCTTCGTCCAGGGTGGTTGCCACCTCGTTACCTGGCGTGGCATCAACCGGGTAAATCCGTACAATAGTCAAAATTTTGCCATTAACCGATTATTCGGCGCGCCACAGGCGCAGGAATAGATGCGTTTTGAAGAATTCGAGCCCTACAGCCCAGACTCCAGTCTGGCGTCAGCAATTGCCCTACAGGTTGAAAGAAGGTGCCTTGATCGCTCTTGGCGCACTCTGCCTTTATCTGTGGATGGCGCTGCTGACTTATGATCCCGCCGACCCGGGCTGGACGCATACCAGCAGTATCGAGCAGGTGCACAATGCCGCTGGCCGGGCAGGCGCCTGGTTTGCCGACATCTTGTTCATGGCCCTGGGCTATTTCGCTTATGTGTTTCCCCTGTTGCTCGGGGTCAAGACGCTGCAGGTGTTTCGTGATCGCCATCAGCGGTGGCAGTGGAGCGGCTGGCTGTTTTCCTGGCGCTTGATCGGTCTGGTATTCCTGGTGCTGTCCGGAGCGGCGCTGGCCGATATTCATTTTGATGTAGGCGCCAGCATACCTGGCTCTGCTGGCGCTGGCGGTGCATTGGGCGAGAGTCTCGGTCAGTTGACCGAAGATGTCTTGAACGTGCAGGGCAGCACCCTGCTGTTCATCGCCCTGTTCCTGTTTGGCTTGACCGTGTTCAGCGACCTGTCCTGGTTCAGGGTCATGGACCTCACCGGCAAGATCACCCTGGATCTCCTCGAACTGATCCAGAGTCTGGTCAACCGCTGGTGGAATGCCCGTACCGAGCGCAAGCAACTGGTCGCCCAGTTGCGCGAAGTCGATGAGCGGGTCAGCGAAGTGGCGGCACCGATGGTGCACGACCGCCGCGAGCAGGCCAAGGTCAAGGAGCGCTTGCTGGAGCGCGAGGAAGCGCTGAGCAAACACATGAGCGCGCGTGAAAGCCGCACGGCCCCTGTGATTACCCCGCCAGTGGAGCCTAAAGCCGCCGAGCCGAGCAAGCGCGTACAGAAAGAAAAGCAGGCGCCGCTATTCGTCGACAGCGCTATCGAAGGCAGCTTGCCGCCGATTTCCATTCTCGATGTCGCCGAGAAGAAGCAGAAGAAATTCTCCCCCGAGTCGCTGGAGGCCATGTCGCGCCTGCTTGAGATCAAGCTCAAGGAGTTCGGCGTCGAGGTCATGGTCGAGTCGGTGCATCCGGGGCCGGTGATTACCCGCTTCGAAATCCAGCTTGCCGCCGGCGTCAAGGTCAGCCGCATTTCCGGTCTGGCCAAGGATCTGGCGCGCTCGATGGCCATCATCAGTGTGCGGGTGGTCGAAGTAATCCCTGGCAAAACCACCGTGGGCATCGAGGTGCCCAACGAAGACCGCCAGATCGTGCGTTTTTCCGAGGTGCTGTCGTCCCCCGAGTACGATGACGCCAAATCCCCGGTGACTCTGGCCCTTGGCCACGACATCGGCGGTCGCCCGGTGATTACCGATTTGGCGAAGATGCCTCACTTGCTGGTCGCCGGCACCACTGGCTCGGGTAAGTCGGTCGGGGTTAACGCGATGATTCTGTCGATCCTGTTCAAGTCCACGCCGGAAGAGGCGCGCCTGATCATGATTGACCCGAAAATGCTCGAGCTGTCGATCTATGAAGGCATTCCACACCTGCTTTGTCCGGTGGTTACCGACATGAAGGAGGCGGCTAACGCCCTGCGCTGGAGCGTTGCCGAAATGGAGCGGCGCTACAAGCTCATGTCGAAGTTGGGCGTGCGCAACCTGGCGGGCTTCAACCGCAAGGTCAAGGAAGCCGAGGAGGCGGGGGAGCCGCTGGCAGACCCGCTGTACAAGCGTGAAAGCATGCACGACGAAGCACCGTTGCTGAAATCCCTGCCGACCATTGTGGTGGTCGTGGACGAATTTGCCGACATGATGATGATCGTCGGCAAGAAAGTAGAAGAGTTGATCGCGCGGATCGCCCAGAAGGCCCGTGCCGCGGGTATCCACCTGATTCTCGCCACCCAGCGACCGTCGGTGGATGTGATCACCGGCCTGATCAAGGCCAACATTCCGACCCGCATGGCTTTCCAGGTGTCGAGCAAAATCGATTCGCGGACCATTCTCGACCAGGGGGGCGCCGAACAATTGCTCGGCCACGGTGACATGCTCTACCTGCCGCCCGGTACCGGTCTGCCGATTCGCGTCCACGGCGCCTTCGTTTCCGACGAAGAAGTCCATCGCGTGGTAGAAGCCTGGAAGTTACGTGGTACCCCGGACTATATCGAAGACATTCTGGCAGGCGTCGAAGAGTCCGGCAGTGGCTTTGACGGCGGCAGTGAAGGGGGGGGCGAAGGCAGTGAGGAGGATGCGCTGTACGACGAAGCCGTGCGTTTTGTCACCGAAAGCCGTCGGGCCTCGATTTCTGCGGTGCAGCGCAAGTTGAAGATTGGTTATAACCGTGCAGCCCGGATGATTGAAGCAATGGAAATGGCTGGCGTGGTGACATCGATGAGCACCAATGGCTCGCGCGAAGTGATCGCGCCAAGTCCAACTCGTGACTAACGCCTAGAAATCAATGTGATAAGGAGTTCCATGCGCCTGATTCGTATGCTGCTGCTGGCAGCTTTAAGTTTTACCAGCGTTTCCGTCCTGGCCACTGATGATGCCTCGGCACAGCGTCTGACCGCATTGCTCAACCAGGCCAAGACCATCAATGCGCGATTCTCGCAACTGACCCTGGATGGCAGTGGGACGCAGTTGCAGGAAACGGCGGGGCAGTTGGTGCTCAAACGTCCGGGACTATTTCGCTGGCACACCGACGAGCCTATGGAGCAGTTGTTGGTGTCCAATGGCGAGAAGGTCTGGCTGTATGACCCGGACCTCGAGCAGGTCACCATTCAGACCCTCGACAAGCGCCTGACCCATACCCCGGCTCTGCTACTGTCCGGCGATGTGTCTCAGATTCAAGAGAATTTCGAGATCAGCCATAAGGAAGGCGGCAACGTGGTCGACTTCATGCTCAAGCCCAAATCCAAGGACACCCTGTTTGATAGCCTGCGCCTGTCATTTCGCAGCGGTGTGTTGAATGACATGCAGTTGATCGACACTATTGGTCAGCGCACCAACATTCTGTTCCTCAACGTGAAGATGAATGAAAGCGTGGACGACAAACTGTTCAGCTTCGAGATTCCCGAAGGCGCGGATGTCATTCAAGAGTAAGAGGTCGTAGCCCGCCGTCATGGATCTGTTCCGTAATGCGCCCATCGCTCAACCCCTGGCCGCGCGCTTGCGTGCTGCCAGCCTGGACGAGTATGTCGGCCAGGAGCATCTGCTCGCGCGCGGCAAGCCGCTGCGTGAAGCGCTGGAGCAGGGCGCACTGCACTCGATGATTTTCTGGGGGCCGCCGGGCGTGGGCAAGACCACCCTGGCCCGCCTGCTGGCCCAGGTCACCGATGCGCATTTCGAGACGATCTCGGCGGTGCTCTCCGGGGTCAAGGAAATCCGCCAGGCAGTCGAGGTTGCGCAGCAGCACGCGGCCCAGTATGGCCGCCGGACTATCCTGTTCGTCGACGAGGTCCATCGCTTCAACAAGTCGCAGCAGGATGCCTTTCTGCCCTATGTGGAAGACGGCACCCTGATTTTTATCGGTGCCACTACCGAAAACCCCTCGTTCGAACTTAATAACGCGCTGCTTTCGCGGGCGCGTGTCTATGTCCTCAAAAGCCTGGACGAAGCGGCACTGCGCAAGCTGGCTACTCGTGCCCTGGCTGACCCCAAGGGCCTTGGCGGGCGACAGCTCAGCCTGCCGGATGAAAGCTTCAAGATTCTACTGGCCGCCGCCGATGGCGATGGCAGGCGCTTGCTGAATTTTCTGGAAAACGCCGCAGACTTGGCCGAAGACGGCGGGACCCTTAGCAGCGAGCTATTGCTGGATCTACTCGGCGACAGCCGTCGCCGTTTCGACAAGGGCGGCGAAGCTTTCTACGACCAGATTTCCGCGTTGCATAAATCCGTGCGTGGCTCCAGCCCGGATGGCGCGCTCTATTGGTTCGCGCGCATGCTCGATGGCGGCTGCGACCCGCTGTATATAGCCCGCCGGGTGGTACGCATGGCCAGCGAAGACATCGGCAATGCCGACCCGCGCGCGTTGACACTCTGTCTCAATGCCTGGGACGTGCAGGAGCGCCTGGGTAGCCCCGAAGGCGAACTGGCCGTCGCCCAGGCCATCGTTTACCTGGCCTGCGCACCGAAAAGCAACGCGGTGTACAACGCGTTCAAGGCGGCGATGCGCGATGCTGCCGAGCATGGCTCCCTGGAAGTACCGCTGCACCTGCGCAATGCACCGACCAAGTTGATGAAGGAACTGGGCTATGGCGATGAATACCGCTACGCCCATGACGAGCCGGATGCCTACGCCGCCGGTGAGGATTATTTTCCCGAGCAATTGCCTGCCCGTCAGTATTATCAGCCGGTACCGCGCGGCCTTGAGCAGAAAATTCGCGACAAGCTCGCGCACTTGGCTAGCCAGGACGCGCTCAGTCCGCGCAAACGGAGAAAACCATGATCGCAGTCGTTTTCGCGGTGGCGGTCGGTGGCGCGTGCGGAACCTTATTGCGTTTTGCCACGGCCAACTGGATCAACGCAAACTGGGCGCAATATTTCTATAGTGCAACCCTGGCGGTAAATATCGTCGGCTGCCTGCTGATCGGTTACCTGTACGGGCTGTTTTTGCTGCGCCCGGAAATACCGCTGGAATTACGCGCCGGCTTGATCGTTGGTTTTCTGGGCGGTTTCACCACGTTTTCATCCTTTTCCCTCGACACCTTGCGCCTGCTGGAAAGCGGCCAGGCGCCAATGGCCTTCGGCTATGTGGCGCTGAGTGTGTTGGGCGGCCTGCTCGCGACCTGGGCAGGCCTATCATTCACCAAACTCTGATCGACGAGAACCTGACATGCTCGACTCCAAACTGGTGCGCAGCCAACTCCACGATGTGGCTCAGCGCCTTGCTGCACGCGGCTTTCAACTGGATGTAGCGCGTTTCGAAGCGCTGGAAACCCAGCGCAAGACCGTACAGACCCGCACCGAGCAGTTACAAGCCGAGCGTAACAGTCGCTCCAAGGCTATCGGCCAGGCCAAGCAGCGCGGCGAAGACATAGCGCCGCTGCTGGCGGATGTCGATCGCATGGGCAGCGAACTGGAGCAAGGCAAGCAGGAACTGGATGCCATCCAGGTCGAACTGGACAGCCTGCTATTGAATATTCCCAACTTGCCACACGAGTCGGTGCCAGTCGGCGACGATGAAGAGGGTAACGTCGAGGTGCGCCGCTGGGGCACGCCCAAGGCCTTCGACTTCGCCATTCAGGATCACGTAGCACTGGGCGAGAAGTACGGTTGGCTGGATTTCGAAACCGCCGCCAAACTGTCGGGTGCGCGTTTCGCGCTGTTGCGTGGGCCGATCGCTCGCCTGCATCGCGCCCTGGCGCAGTTCATGATCAACCTGCATACCGGCGAGCATGGCTATGAAGAGGCCTACACGCCTTATCTGGTCCAGGCGCCAGCGTTGCAGGGCACCGGTCAGTTGCCCAAGTTCGAAGAGGACCTGTTCAAGATCAGCCGCGAAAACGAAGCCGATCTGTACCTGATCCCAACCGCCGAAGTGTCGCTGACCAATATCGTTGCGGGCGAGATTCTCGAGGCCAAGCAACTGCCGCTGAAGTTGGTGGCCCACACCCCGTGTTTCCGCAGCGAAGCCGGCGCGTCCGGTCGCGACACCCGAGGCATGATTCGCCAGCATCAGTTCGACAAGGTCGAGATGGTGCAGATCGTCGAGCCGAGCACCTCCTACCAGGCCCTGGAAGAGCTCACCGGCAATGCCGAAAAGGTTCTGCAACTGCTCGAATTGCCGTACCGCGTCCTAGCGCTGTGCACCGGCGACATGGGCTTCAGTGCGACCAAGACCTATGATCTGGAAGTCTGGGTGCCGAGCCAGGACAAGTACCGCGAGATTTCCTCCTGTTCCAACTGCGGCGACTTCCAGGCGCGGCGGATGCAAGCGCGTTACCGCAATCCGGAAACTGGCAAGCCGGAGCTGCTGCACACCCTCAACGGTTCCGGCCTTGCGGTAGGCCGCACCCTGGTGGCGGTGCTGGAGAACTACCAGCAGGCTGACGGCAGCATTCGCGTGCCTGAGGTGCTCAAGCCTTATATGGGCGGCGTTGACGTCATCGGTTAATGCGCATGAGTCGACCTGCAGAGTAGGGTTTCAAGCCTGCTTCTGCAGGCATTTCTGGTGGCCTGAAGCCCACCCTACTGGCCAGGCTGCGCCTCGCCATCGTCATTCGCTTGGATCACGCCCATGGACTTTCTCCCGCTGTTCCACAAATTGCAGGGTCGCCTGGTACTGGTGGTCGGTGGCGGCGAAGTGGCGCTGCGTAAATCGCGCCTGCTTGCCGATGCTGGCGCCAGGCTGCGGGTTGTGGCGCCCGAAGTCCGCGACGACCTGTGCAAGCTGGTCGGCCTGGGGGCTGGCGAGGTGCTGCTGCGCAACTACCAGTCCGAGGATCTGGGCGGGGTGGTGCTGATTATCGCCGCCACCGACGATGAACCGCTGAATGCACAAATTTCTGCCCAGGCCCAGGCGCTGGGGATTCCTGTCAATGTCGTCGATGCCCCGAAGCTGTGCAGCGTGATCTTTCCGGCAATCGTCGACCGCTCTCCCTTGATCGTCGCCGTCACCAGTGGCGGCGACGCCCCGGTATTGGCGCGGTTGATCCGGGCCAAGATCGAGACCTGGATTCCGGCGACCTACGGCCAGCTGGCCGGTTTGGCGAAGAAGTTCCGCGCGCAAGTCAAAGGCCTGTTCCCGGATGTCCAGCAGCGCCGGGTGTTCTGGGAGGACGTATTCCAGGGGCAAATTGCCGAGAGCGTTTTCGCTGGCAAACTGCATGAGGGCGAACGCCTGCTCGCGGCGAAAGTCGCAGGCGCCGCACCGCGTAGCCTGGGGGAGGTGTATCTGGTCGGCGCCGGCCCCGGCGACCCGGACCTGCTGACGTTTCGCGCCCTGCGCCTGATGCAGCAAGCCGATGTGGTGCTCTACGATCGCCTGGTTGCTCCGGCGATCATCGAGTTGTGCCGTCGCGATGCCGAGCGTATCTATGTCGGCAAGCAGCGCGCCGAGCATGCCGTACCGCAGGATCAGATCAATCAGCAGCTGGTCAGCTTGGCCAAAGAGGGCAAGCGGGTGTTACGCCTGAAAGGCGGCGACCCGTTCATCTTTGGCAGGGGCGGGGAGGAAATCGAGGAGCTGGCGGCCCAGGGTATTCCCTTCCAGGTGGTACCGGGCATCACCGCAGCCAGTGGCTGTGCGGCTTATGCGGGGATTCCGCTGACTCACCGCGATCACGCGCAGTCGGTACGCTTTGTCACCGGCCACCTCAAGGACGGCAGCTGCGACCTGCCTTGGGCGGAACTGTCGGTGCCCAGCCAGACCCTGGTGTTCTACATGGGCCTGGTCGGCTTGCCGTTGATTTGCCAGCAACTGATCGGTCATGGTCGGGCCGCCAGCACCCCCGCGGCGTTGATCCAGCAGGGCACTACGGCCAACCAGCGGGTCTTCACCGGCACCCTGGAGAACCTGCCGGAATTGGTTGCCCAACACCAGGTCCACGCACCGACCTTGGTCATTGTCGGCGAAGTGGTGCAACTGCGCGATAAGCTGGCCTGGTTCGAAGGCGCTCAGGCTCAGGTCTGAGCCGAGGCCCTAGATTTCAGAGACGCCCTTGCCCGGCAGGCGTGCGCGATCGTGCCCACGGGCAAGCTCCAGCGCCGGCCCCTTGGGCACTATGCCGGTCGGGTTAATGGTGCGATGGCTGGCGTAGTAATGGCTCTTGATGTGTTCGAAATCCACCGTTGCCGCCACCCCGGGCCACTGGTAAAGCTCACGCAGCCAGTTAGACAGGTTCGGGTAGTCTTCGATACGCCGCAGGTTGCACTTGAAGTGGCCGTAGTACACCGCATCGAAGCGAACCAGGGTGGTGAACAGGCGCCAATCGGCTTCGCTAAGGTATTCGCCGGCCAAGTAGCGGTGCCCGCCGAGATGCCCATCCAGCCAATCCAGTTCGTCGAACAACTCGCCGAAGGCTTCCTCGTAGGCCGCCTGGGTGGTGGCGAAACCGGCGCGGTACACACCATTGTTGACCGCTGGATAGATGCGCTGATTGAGTGCATCTATCTCGCCGCGCAGCGCTTCGGGATAGAAATCCAGGGAGTTGCCCGTCAGCCCGTCGAAAGCGCTGTTGAACATGCGAAGAATTTCTGCGGACTCATTGCTGACGATGCGCTGTTGCTGTTTGTCCCACAGCAGCGGCACGGTCACCCGGCCACTGTAGTTGGCATCATCGGCGGTGTAGCGCTGATGCAGGAAGTCATGGCCGTCCAGCGCATCACCCGTGGAGCCATGGCCCGGGTCGAAAGTCCAGCCATCGTCGAGCATCAGCCAGCTGACCACGGAGACATCGACCAGATCTTCCAAGCCCTTGAGCTGACGCAGGATCAGGGTGCGATGGGCCCAGGGGCAGGCGAGGGAAACATACAAGTGATAGCGACCAGCTTGCGCCTTGAAACCACCTTCGCCGCTTGGCCCGGGGCTGCCGTCGGCGGTGATCCAGTTGCGTCGCTGGGCATTCTCACGTTTGAAACGGCCGTCAGCGGCAGTGTCGTACCACTGGTCATGCCAGCTTCCTTCAATCAACAAACCCATTACCCGACTCCTTTGACTGTATGGCTCAGGCGTTCAGTCTAACGGCGCTGGTTCGATTGAATGGTAGAAAACCCTGCCTCTAAAGATCGACTATATCGATATGTTCCGTGCGTCCCAGCGTTGCTGCGCCTGCTTGAATGCCTCTTCACGCGGGATGCCCAGACCGCGCAGGGCCATGGCCATGCTGCTCAATACCGCGAGTCGGCCGTAAGCGTCCTCGACTTCGCCGCGCCAGAACGCCAGAAGGTGCTCAGGCTCGAGAGACTCGGGTTTGACGTGGCGCTGCGCCGACAACGGCGGCCAGTCTTCGTCCCAGTTCACGCCGTTGGCCGTGCCATAGAGATGGCTGGTGGCATCTGGGTTGATTTCAACTTCGCCACCTTCGCCCTTGATTACCAGCGCGGTGTCGCCGAGCAATTGGCTGGCTTCGCGGTGCACCGCCTGGTAGCCGGGGTGAAAGATGCTCTGCAGGCCGCAGCGCGCCGACAAGGGGTTGAGGATGCGGGTCAGCGAGTGGATCGGCGAGCGCAAGCCGAGGATGTTGCGCAGGTCGATCATCCGTTGCAGTTGCGGCATCCAGTCGCCCAGCGGGATAAATGCCAGCTGTTGTTCCTGCAACGAATGCTCCACCTCGGTCCAGCTGCGACACAGTGGAATCTGCAGCAGGCCGATCACTTGCTCGCTATACAGCCGCCCGGCGGTGTGCGCGCCGCCGCCATGCAGCAGGATGCGCACGCCGCTGTTCGCCAGGGCCTTGGCGGCGAGGAGGAACCAGGGCAAATGACGCTTCTTGCCGGCATAGCTGGGCCAGTCCAGATCGACCGCAATGGCCGGCGCCTGCAGGCGTTCGCGTACCGCCTCGGCAAAGCCGGCCATCTCCTCGGCGCTTTCCTCTTTGTGCCTGAGCAGCATCAGGAAGGCGCCGAGCTGGGTGTCCTCGACCTTGCCGTCGAGCAACATGCCCATGGCTTCACGGGCTTCTTCGCGGGTCAGGTTGCGCGCGCCGCGCTTGCCTTTGCCGAGGATGCGTACGAATTGGGCAAAAGGGTGTTCCGCAGGGGTGACAAGGTTCATAGGCAATTCGTCGGTTTGGGCAGGCCCGCCAGTTTGGCGGCGAGTTTGGCGGGAGCGCCTTTGAACAGCAGATTGAGGTGCAGACTGTTGCCTTTTTCCGGGCCGAGCTTGAGCGCCACGTATTTGATCAGCGGCCGGTTGGCTGGTGATAGCTGGAACTCGGCATAGAAAGCCCGCAACAAGTGCAGGATCTGCCAGTGCTCGTCGCTCAGGGTCAGTTGTTCCTGCTGCGCCAGGGCTTCGGCGACCGGTGCCGACCAGTCCGCCAGGGCGAGCAGATAACCATCCTTGTCCAGTTCGATGCGCCGACCGGCAACGATCAAATGCTTCATAGCCAGCTGTTGACCTTGTCGAAGCGGCAACTGAGCTCGACGAACCCCGGGTAGTCGACCACCTGGATCCGCGCTGGCGCGGTCAGGGCGCGCGCGCCGAGGTCTTCGTCGAGGGCGAACAGGCCGATGCCGTCCGGCATCAGGTCCAGGGCCTGGCACTGTGCGCTGCCGGGTTGCAGGGCGTAAACCGCATCGCCGCAGAGCAGCAGGCCGTCGGCAGGGCCGAGCAGGCGCAGGCAGCTGCTCAGTCGGCTGTCAGTGAACGGCGAATGGGACAACACATGCAACGTAGCCATCAGAGGGTGATCACCTGGTCGTAACGGTCGATAAGCGCAATCAGGGCGGCATCATCCAGCACCTCGACCGCCAGCGTCAGCGCCCGTGGCTCCAGGCCGCGCTCTTGCAGGCTGCGCGCCGAGGCATACAGTGATTCGACGCCGAACAGCGGCAACGCCTGCAGGTTGGCAGCCAGATCTTTCTGCTGCACGGCGGCGGGCTGTTGCGCTGGCGCCAGCTGGAGCACGCCGTCATCGAGAAACAGCAAGCCGAGGGGCAAGTCGAACGCGCCGCCAGCCAGGGCAATATCCAGCGCTTCGCGGGCGCTGGGCCCGGACCATGGCGACTGGCGGCTGATGATCAGCAAGGATTTAGCCACTTCAAGGCCCTCCGAAGCAGATCAGGCGATCAGCCGTTTGAGCCGCTTCATGCAGTTGGCCCAGCCCGGAAAGTTCCCAGGGCGCTTCCAGATTGCCGGCGCTACGCCCGTAGCGTTGTGCTTCCTGTTCATTGAGGATGCCGCGGCGCAGCGCTGCGGCAATGCAGACAACGCCATCGAGTTGTTGCTGGTGTACCAGTTCGCGCCATTCGGCCGGGGTGTCCAGCTCATCCTGCGCGCTGACCACATTGCTTGACGCGTTGTGCACTGCATCCTGATAGAAGAACAGTCGGACGATCTGATGGCCGCCGGCCAGGGCTGCCTGAGCGAAACGCAAGGCGCGCCGGGAGGAGGGCGCATGCGGTGGGGCAAAGAGGGCGATGGCGAATTTCATAGAGAGGCCGGCAGTCAAATCTGACCCAATGATAAAGGGTGAGCGCGCAAGATGCTCGCCGCAGGAACGAAAAAGCCCGCCGAAGCGGGCTTCGGGTACAACTCGGGAATCAGTCGTCGCTGCCCATGATGCCCATGATCTGCAGCAGGCTGATGAACAGGTTGTAGATCGAGACATACAGGCTGATGGTCGCCATGATGTAGTTGCGCTCGCCACCGTGGATGATGGCGCTGGTCTGAAACAGGATGCAGGCCGAGGAGAACAGCACGAAGCCGGCGCTGATCGCCAGTTGCAGGCCACTGATCTGGAAGAAGAAACCCGCCACCATCGCGCCGATCAGGACGAAGAAGCCAGCAGTGATGAAGCCGCTGAGGAAGCTCATATCCTTGCGCGAAATCAGCACGTAGGCGGACAGCCCACAGAACACCAGAGCCGTCATGGTGAAGGCCGAGCTGACCACTTCGGCTCCATTGGCCATGCCCAGGTAGCGATTGAGGATTGGCCCCAGGGTGTAGCCCATGAAGCCGGTCAGGGCGAGGGTGGAGAGCAGGCCCCAGGACGAGTCACGCAGTTTGGCAGTGAGGAAGAACAGGCCGTAGAAGCCAATCAGTACCACGAAGAAGTTCGGGTAAGGCACATTGGCGCGTTGCGCCATGAAGGCAACCAGCCCGCTGAAGGCCAGGGTAATAGCCAGCAGGCCGTATGTGTTGCGCAGTACGCGGCTGACTTCTTGCTGCTCAACCTGGGCGTGACTGAGTGCGTAATCTTGTTCGTGCATGGCGACACTCCTGTAGGGGCTAATGGTTCCGTGACCAAAGTCGAGGTCGATAATAACAGAGCCCTGATCTCAGCCAACCTAGAGAGTTTGACAGTGTGTTTCGTTCCGGTAAGATTGCCGCCCGCACAAACGCCGGAAGCGTGGCAGAGCGGTTGAATGCAACGGTCTTGAAAACCGTCGAAGGGGAGACTCTTCCGTGAGTTCGAATCTCACCGCTTCCGCCAATTTTTTTTCAATGGAATCAGTAATGTGATTTCATTGACGTTTGCTATTTGACGGTTATGCGTCAAGCTAAGCCTCGTAGAATTTTCTGCCGTACGATGCGGTATTTTCCTGCCAGGCCGCCGCACTGAGCGGCTGACACATAACGAGGTGTCCGCTTGATAAGGGTGCTTGTGGTCGACGACCACGATCTGGTTCGTACAGGCATCACCCGGATGCTGGCCGATATCGATGGCCTGCAAGTCGTTGGGCAGGCCGACTCAGGTGAAGAATCGCTGAAGAAAGCCCGCGAATTGAAGCCTGATGTGGTCCTGATGGATGTCAAGATGCCCGGCATCGGCGGCCTCGAGGCGACCCGCAAGCTTCTCCGCAGCCACCCCGACCTGAAAGTCGTCGCGGTGACTGCCTGTGAGGATGATCCTTTCCCCACGCGCCTGTTGCAGGCAGGCGCCGCTGGCTATCTGACCAAGGGCGCCGCGCTGGCCGAGATGGTGCAGGCCATTCGTCAGGTGTTCGCCGGACAGCGTTACATAAGCCCGCAAATCGCCCAGCAGTTGGCGCTCAAGTCGTTTCAGCCGCAAAACAGTAACTCGCCCTTTGACTTGCTTTCCGAGCGCGAGATTCAGATCGCCCTGATGATCGCCGGCTGCCAGAAGGTGCAGAGCATCTCCGACAAGCTGTGCCTGTCACCGAAAACGGTCAATACTTACCGTTATCGAATCTTCGAAAAGCTGTCGATTACCAGCGATGTGGAGCTTGCCTTGCTCGCCGTACGCCATGGCATGGTCGATGCCAACAGCTGAGCCCGTGGTTGACGTGAGCATTCCGTTCGATTCCGGCGCTTTCCTGGCGACCTGCAGCAGTCGCCCGGGTGTCTACCGCATGTTCGACGTAGACGCCAAGCTGCTCTATGTCGGCAAGGCGAAAAACCTTAAAAAACGCCTGGCCAGCTACTTCCGCAAGAGCGGCCTGGCGCCGAAGACCGCGGCGCTGGTCGGTCGGATCGTTCAGGTCGAAACCACCATAACCGCGAACGAGACCGAAGCCCTGCTGCTCGAGCAGACACTGATCAAGCAATGGCGGCCGCCTTACAACATTCTGCTGCGTGACGATAAATCCTATCCCTACGTATTTTTATCGGATGGCGATTACCCGCGCCTGAGCATCCATCGCGGAGCGAAGAAGCAGACGGGCCGATATTTTGGCCCATACCCCAGCGCCGGGGCGATCCGCGAAAGCCTCGGCCTGCTGCAAAAAGCCTTCCTGGTGCGCCAGTGCGAAGACAGTTACTTCAAGAATCGTACGCGGCCGTGCCTGCAGTATCAGATCAAGCGCTGCAAGGGGCCATGCGTCGGCTTGGTCGACCCGGCGGAATATGCCGAGGACGTGCGCCACTCGGTGATGTTCCTCGAGGGCCGCAGCAATGCCCTCGGCGATGAGCTGTCCAGCGCCATGCAGCAAGCCGCCGGGGCCCTGGATTTCGAGCGTGCAGCCGAGTTGCGCGACAAGATGGCCCTGCTGCGCCGCGTGCAAGACCAGCAGAGCATGGAAGGCGGCAGTGGCGATGTCGATATAGTCGCTGCCATGGTCAACCCGGGCGGCGCTTGCGTACACCTGATCAGCGTGCGCGGCGGCCGTGTGCTCGGCAGCAAGAATTTCTTCCCGCAAGTGGCGATCGAGGAGGACGTCAGCGAGGTGTTGCTGGCCTTCCTGGCGCAGTACTACCTGGGCAATCAGGAGCGCGAGTTACCTGCCGAGCTGATCGTCAATGCCCAGCATGAAGACTTTCCCACGCTTATCGCGGCGCTCGGCGAGTCGCGTGGCTGTGAGTTGAGTATCAGCTATCGGGTCCGCGGAACCCGCGCGCGCTGGCAGCAGTTGGCGGTGACCAACGCCGAGCAAGCGCTCGGCGCTCGCCTTGCCAGTCGCCAGCATGTGGCCGCCCGCTTCGAGGCCCTGGCCGAGGCCCTGGACATGGATGAGGTGCCGCAGCGCCTCGAATGCTTCGATATCAGCCATTCCAGTGGCGAGGCCACGGTGGCGTCATGCGTGGTATTTGGCCCGGAAGGGCCGCTGAAGTCCGATTACCGGCGCTACAACATCGAAGGTGTCACCGCAGGCGATGATTACGCTGCGATGCACCAGGCCCTGACTCGGCGCTTCAGTAAGATCAAGGACGGCGAAGGCAAGCTGCCGGATATCTTGCTGGTCGACGGCGGCAAGGGGCAGCTAGCCATGGCCCGAGACGTGTTGAATGAATTGGCGGTGCCTGAATTGATTCTGCTCGGCGTGGCCAAGGGTGCGACGCGCAAGCCGGGCCTGGAAACCCTCTACCTCAATGACGCTGCCCATGAATTCACCCTGCCAGGCAACTCACCGGCGCTGCACCTGATCCAGCAGATCCGTGACGAGTCTCACCGCTTTGCCATTACCGGGCACCGTGCTCGTCGCGGCAAGGCCCGGCGTACCTCAAGTCTGGAGGAGGTCGCCGGGGTAGGGCCGAAGCGGCGGCGCGAGCTGCTCAATCACTTTGGTGGCCTGCAGGAATTGGCGCGGGCCAGCAGCGAAGAAATTGCCAAGGCGCCCGGGATCAGTAAAAAGCTTGCAGAGCTGATATATGCCGCACTGCACAGCGAGTAGAATGCCGGCTCACCTTTGCAGCCAGTTGTGCCGATGAATATTCCTAACCTGCTTACCGTGCTCCGCGTGGCACTGATCCCGATTTTTATCCTGCTGTTCTACCTGCCATTCAGCTGGAGTTATTGGGCCGCCAGTGCGGTTTTCGCTATCGCTGCCGCAACTGATTGGCTGGACGGTTATTTGGCGCGTCGCTGGGAGCAGAGCACCCCCTTCGGTGCCTTTCTTGATCCGGTCGCCGACAAGCTGATGGTCGCGGTTGCGCTGGTCTTGCTGGTAGCAGAGCACGCCAACCTGTGGCTGACATTGCCGGCGGCCATCATAATAGGCCGTGAAATTGTCGTCTCGGCCTTGCGCGAATGGATGGCCGAACTGGGCGCGCGCGCCCATGTCGCCGTGTCCGAGCTGGCCAAATGGAAAACCGCAGCGCAAATGGTTGCCTTGATCATTCTGCTGGCGAACCCGCCCCTGTACACATTCTGGGTTCTGCTCGGCTACGGACTTCTGATCGTTGCCGCCATCCTGACCTTGTGGTCGATGCTGCAGTATCTGCTGGCTGCCTGGCCGCACCTCAGCACTTCCACTGAAAAGAAATAAGCTTTTTTGAATCAAGGGGTTGACGGGGCGTTCTGAAGATATAGAATGGCGCCCGTCTACAAGACAAGCGGGAATAGCTCAGTTGGTAGAGCACGACCTTGCCAAGGTCGGGGTCGCGAGTTCGAGTCTCGTTTCCCGCTCCATTTTCAACGGACCGTCTAGTGCGGTCCGTTTAGTTTCAAGGCTGAGTAGCAGAGTGGTTATGCACCGGATTGCAAATCCGTGAACGCCGGTTCGATTCCGACCTCAGCCTCCAATTAAGAAAGCCTCGTAGATCTATGATTTACGAGGCTTTTTTATTGGATGCAGGAAACCTTGCGAGGCTCGACCGGGCTGTATATAGTCCAAACCTCGCGCTAAAGCTCTACCGCCCGAATGGCGAAATCGGTAGACGCAAGGGACTTAAAATCCCTCGAGGGTAACCTCGTGCCGGTTCGATTCCGGCTTCGGGCACCAATCTCAGTCAAACACAAAGGCCAGCCTCGCCAAGGCTGGCCTTTGTGTTTTCGGCGTGCCGCACGGCCCCGGTGCTCGGGCGCTATTGGGCCATGGCGATGCATTCAGTAACCCCTAAGTTGTTACGCCCCGGCCCGCAGCAGGTGCAACTCACTCAGCTTCGACTGCTTGAGCGCGACTGATCTAGCCCCTCAGCCTTGCAACATTTGAAAAATGCACTGGTCACCCAGTTCACTAGCGCTATCATGCTGACCTGAGCCGCATCTCGGTGCGAGCACTGGCCGGGTGCACCAGCAGTAAGCGCGTGGTTGGCCATAATGGGGCGCGCAGCAAGGCTTTCGCAGCATCCCTTGCGGCATGAATTCTGCAGCTGGCCGAGTAGTTCGTTTTCAGTGGGACGGTAGGGCGGTGTCCGCCGTAGTGCTTCATTTTTCATGGAAGGCAACGTCAATGGCCATACGTATCGCACTGCACCACAAGACCAGCTATCACTACGATCGTCAGGTGGGTTTGTCGCCGCATGAGGTGCGCTTGCGCCCGGCACCCCACGCGCGCACGCCGATTTTGTCCTATTCGCTGAGCGTGACCCCGCAAAAGCACTTCATCAATTGGCAGCAAGACCCTTACGGCAACTACATCGGCCGGTTTGTCTTCCCGGAAAAATCCGCGACCCTGGAGTTCACCGTCGATCTGGTCGCAGACATGACAGTGATCAATCCGTTCGACTTTTTCGTCGAAAAGTATGCCGAACAGTTCCCATTCAGCTATCCGGCGCAGTTGCGCGATGAGCTGGCGGCTTATCTACAAGCCGACGAGCCCGGCCCCTTACTGACCAAGTGGATGGCAGCAGCCCGCAGCGAGATGCTCGGCAAGGCGCAGCCGATCAATAATTTCCTGGTGGCCATCAACCAGCGCCTGCAGGCCGATATCGCGTATCTGTTGCGCATGGAACCGGGCGTGCAGACGCCTGAGGAGACCCTGGAGAAACGCTCCGGATCCTGTCGAGACAGCGCCTGGTTGCTGGTGCAGATCTTGCGCGACTTCGGTTTGGCTGCGCGTTTTGTCTCCGGTTACCTGATTCAATTGCGTGCCGACCAGCAGGCACTCGATGGGCCGAGCGGGGCCGAGGTTGACTTTACCGACCTGCATGCCTGGACCGAGGTGTACATCCCGGGTGCCGGCTGGATTGGCCTCGACCCAACCTCGGGTATGCTCGCCAGCGAAGGGCATATTCCCCTGGCCTGCACCGCGCTGCCATCCTCGGCGGCACCGATCAGCGGCTTTACCGACAAGGCCGAAGTCACCTTCGAGCACGAAATGACCATCACGCGCATCCATGAGGATCCGCGGGTAACCAAGCCTTATTCGGAAGCTGACTGGCAAAAAATCGATCAGCTCGGTCAGCAGGTCGATGCCGACTTGAAACGTCAGGATGTGCGTCTCACCCAGGGCGGGGAGCCAACCTTCGTCTCCATCGATGACATGGATGGCGCGCAATGGAATACCGAAGCCCACGGCGAGCAGAAGCGCGAGCTGGCCGGGGAGCTGATGCACCGTTTGAAAAACCACTTTGCCCCCGGTGGCATGCTGCATTACGGTCAGGGCAAGTGGTATCCGGGCGAGCCGCTGCCGCGCTGGGCATTGAACATCTTCTGGCGGGTCGACGGCCAGCCCATGTGGCTCGATGCGACGCTGTTCTCTGCCGATGACCACAGCGATGGCTATGGCGCCGACGAAGCCAGGCGGTTTACTGTCGAACTGGTGAAAATTCTCGGTCTGCCAGCCAACTGCCCGATCCCTGCCTATGAGGATGTGGTGCAACAGGCCCAGCTGGAACAAGGGCTGCCGAACAACCTCGACCCACTGCAACTGGACCTCAAGGCGCCCGAGGCACGGCAACGCCTGGCACGGCTGCTGGAGCAAGGCCTGGGTGAAGTGGTCGGCTACGTGCTGCCACTGGCGACCAAAACGCTCGATCCGACTATTGCCTTGGGTGTTGCCTGGCGTACGTGCCCCTGGCCGCTCAAGCGCGAGCATCTGTACCTGATCGAAGGCGACTCGCCGATGGGCTTGCGCCTGCCATTGAACGCGCTGCCCTGGGTCATGCCGGAAGATATGCCGCAGAGTTTCGATGTCGATCCTTTTGCGCCGCGTGAGGCATTGCCGACCGTCGCCCCTGCCGTGAATTCGGCGCCTGGCAAGAGTGAAAAACGCCCGACGCTCAGCCGAAAGAATGCTGCCAGCATTGCTTCCGAGAGCACGATCGAACCGCGCGACGTGATTCACACGGCGCTCTGCGTGCAGGTCAGGGAAGGGCGCCTGCATGTTTTCATGCCGCCGCTCAAGCGCATCGAGGACTACCTGGCGCTGGTGACGGCTGTCGAACATACCGCCACCAAGCTGAAGCTGAAGCTGCGCATCGAAGGTTACCAGCCTCCGCGCGACCCGCGGATCAAGTTGCTCAGCGTCACCCCGGACCCGGGCGTGATCGAGGTCAATATCCACCCGGCCGCCAGCTGGAATGAGCTGGTCTACAACATGTCGACCCTGTATCAGGAAGCTCGCCTGACCCGGCTGGGTACCGAAAAATTCATGCACGATGGTCGTCATACCGGGACCGGTGGTGGCAACCATGCCACCTTGGGTGGTGCTACCGCCGAAGACAGTCCGATGCTGCGCCGGCCGGACCTGCTGAAAAGTCTGATTACCTATTGGCAGAATCACCCGGCCTTGTCCTACCTGTTCTCCGGCACCTTTATCGGTCCGACCAGCCAGGCGCCCCGGGTCGATGAAGCGCGCGACGATAACCTCTACGAACTGGCGATTGCCTTTCAGCAGATGGATCAGGTTCTGCCGACCATGCAGCCGGGCGACAAGCCCTGGATGGTCGACCGCTTGCTGCGCAACCTGCTGGTCGACCTGACCGGCAATACCCATCGTTCCGAGTTTTCCATCGACAAGCTGTATTCGCCCGATGGTCCCACGGGTCGCCTCGGTCTGGTCGAGTTTCGCGCCTTCGAGATGCCGCCACATGAGCGCATGAGCCTATTGCAGATGCTCCTGTTGCGCGCTCTGGTCGCGCGTTTCTGGCGCGAGCCATACCAGGCCAAGCTGGTCAACTGGGGCACGGCACTGCATGACCGCTGGATGCTGCCGCACTTCGTCGCCCAGGATATCCGCGATGTGGTCAAGGATTTGCGTGCGGCAGGCTACGCTTTCGAGGAACACTGGTTCGAGCCCTTTATCGAGTTCCGCTTTCCACGCTTTGGCACCGTGGTCTACGAGGGGGTCGAGATGGAATTGCGCCAGGCCATCGAGCCCTGGAATGTCCTGGGAGAAGAGATGAGCGGCGGCGGCACGGCACGCTATGTCGACTCCTCGGTGGAGCGCATGCAATTGCTGGTACGTGGCCTCACCGATGGCCGTCACGAAATCTCCTGCAACGGTCGGCGCTTGCCCTTGCACCCGACCGGCGTACCGGGCGAGTACGTCGCTGGGGTGCGTTTCCGTGCCTGGAGTCCTTGGTCGGCCCTGCACCCAACTATCCAGGTGCAAGCGCCCCTGACCTTCGATTTAGTCGATAATTGGAGCGGCCGGGCAATCGGCGGTTGTACCTATCATGTGGTGCACCCGGGTGGACGCAGTGAAGAGAGTTCGCCGGTGAATGCCAATGCTGCTGAAGCGCGGCGGTTTGCCCGCTTCTGGGCCCACGGCCATACACCTGGGCCGATGCGCGTGTATAAGGAAGAACTCAATCCGAGCTTCCCGATGACACTCGATTTGCGCTGGCAACCCTATTAAACCCAAGTGCCATCCTGTGCGTTATTCGCGAGCAGAAGAACTGAGACAATGTTGAAAAAACTACTCGCCGGATATCGCGCCGCCCCCAACAGCTTCGATGAGCTGCTCGATGCCTCGAAGCAACCACGCGAGCACTGGCGTGCCATGCTCGCCAGTCTGGCTAAAGAGTCGCCGCAGACCATGCGCCAGCGACTGGAAGCGGTTGAAAGCCAGATTCGCGAGAACGGCGTGACTTACAACGTCTATGCCGATACCAAGGGTATGCAGCGCCCCTGGGATCTGAATGTGTTGCCGCTGATCCTGCCCCATGATGAATGGACAGGTATCGAAGCGGCCGTGGTCCAGCGTGCAACCCTGTTGAACCGCATACTTGGCGACGTTTATGGCGAGCAGAGCATGCTTCGGGAAGGCCTGTTGCCTCCCGCGTTGATCCACGGACATGCGGGCTTTTTGCGCCCGGCCCATGGCATCAAGCACGAGGGCAATGTGGCCTTGCATTTTTATGCGGTTGACCTGGCGCGTGCCCCCAACGGTCAGTGGTGGGTGGTGGCCGATCGTACCCAGGCACCTTCGGGTGCCGGTTATGCACTGGAAAACCGTGCAGTGATCGCGCGGACTTTTCCGGATCAGTTGCGTGACCTCAAGGTGCAGGATCTAGCCGGCTTTTTCAGCCGTATGCGCGACAGCCTGGCCCATTGGGGCCGGCAGTGTGCCGCCAATGGTGGAGTGCCGCTGCGCGGCAGTGAGTCGCCATTGATTGTCTTGCTCACCCCCGGTCCCTATAACGAGACCTATTACGAACAGGCCTACCTGGCCCGTTATCTCGGTTTGCCGCTGGTCGAGGGCAGTGATCTTACTGTGCGCGGCGGTATCGTCTGGCTGAAAACCTTGTCCGGCCTACAGCGCGTGCATGTGATCATGCGTCGGGTCGACGATGACTTCTGCGATCCGCTGGAGCTGCGCACCGAGTCGGCATTGGGCGTGGCCGGTTTAACCGAGGCGGTCCGCCTCGGCAACGTGCTGATCGCCAACAGTCTGGGCTCCAACCTTCTGGAGTCGGGTGCACTGCTGGGCTTCTTGCCGGCATTGTGCAAGCGCCTGCTCGGTGAGCCATTAAAGATGCCCTCGGTGGCGACCTGGTGGTGCGGCGAACCAGCCGCACTCGAGCAGGTACTGGCCAATCTCGATCAGCTGGTGATCAAGTCGAGCTTTCCGCAATTGCGCCAGGTCTCGCTGTTCGGCCAGGATCTGAGCGGCGAAGCACGCTCGGCACTGATCGCCAGGATGCGCGCGAACCCACGCAACTACGTCGCCCAGGAACTGGTGCGCTTGTCGCAGTCCCCCGTTTGGAAGGCCAGTGCGCCAACTGGTTTGAATGCCTGCGCCGTCGGTCTGCGGGTATACGCCTGTGCCACACCTGGCGGTTATGTGGTGATGCCCGGCGGGCTGACCCGGGTTGCCACCGGGCCAGACTCACGCGTCATCGCCATGCAGCGCGGTGGTAGCAGCAAGGACACCTGGGTACAGGCGCGGGCACAGGCGGGCACTCACCGGCCGCATTCTCGTACCACCACCAGCAAGGATCTGATTCGCGACGACACGCACCTGTCCAGCCGCATGGCCGAGAATTTGTTCTGGCTGGGGCGCAATACCGAGCGCTGTGACAATATCGCGCGGCTGATGCGCATCACCCTGCACGTGCTGTTCAATGTCAGCCCGCAGGAGCGTGGTACCGAATGGGCCACTGTCAAAGCGCTATGCGCCTGGTTTCAACTGATCGAGACCCCGGACAAGGAGGCACTGCAGCGGCAAAGCCAGGTTTCCGGACAAAGCCAAGGCCAGACGCAGAGTTCGCCCGCAGTCGTTGGTTGGAGCGATACCCGGATCGAGGCGGCCTTGCTCCTGGCCGTGGTGTCACCCGATGTGCCCGGGCTCGCCAGCCAGCAGCAACAGCTTTACAGCACCGCCAGCCAGTTGCGCGAACGCTTGTCTGCGGATAATTGGCGCGCCCTCAACCGCATGCTGCAACGTAGCGCCAAGAGCAAGGCGCAACAGACACCGGCAGAGGCCATGAGCGCGCTCGATGAGGCGGCCGCATCCTTGATGACCCTGTCCGGTTTCGCCCTGGATGGCATGACACGTGATTTGGGGTGGAGTTTCCTCTCCATTGGTCGGCGTCTGGAACGCCTGCAGTTCCAGACCCTGGTGTTGCAACGCGCGCTGGCGATGGAGGCAGACGGCGGTCTGGACTGGCTGCTGGAACTGTCCGACAGTATTGTCACCTACCGCTCTCGTTATCGGGCACAGTCCGAGTGGCTGCCGGTGCTGGATTTGTTGCTGCTCGACAGCAGTAATCCGCGCTCGGTACTGTTCCAAATGGCGGGTATTTTAAAGAGTCTGGATAAGTTGGCACTGTCCTATGGCAGTTGTGGCGAGACGTTGTTGCTGCCGCTGAAAAATGCCCTATTGGCACTCGACCCGGATGAAGACCTGTATTGTGCTAATCCAGCCCTGATAAGCCTGCTACAGCGCATCAACCACGCCAGCGTGGAATTGTCGCAGCTGATCAGCGCCCGGTTTTTCAGCTATACCGCAAGCGATGACCAGGCTAAGGGGGCTGCATGAGCAATTTACCCCTAGCTAACTCGGCGCCCGTACGCTATCGCGTGATACATGAAACCCATTACGTCTACCAGTTCCCGGTGACGCTCTCGCAGCAATACCTGCATCTGACGCCACGCTCATTCGAATATCAGCAAACCGAGTCTCAGGCGATCCGGATTGATCCGCAGCAGGAGCATTTCCTCGACGCGCGGGATTACTTTGGCAACCACACGCGCAACATCACCATCACCGAGTCGCACAAGGAACTCCTGGTGCATGCCGAGTCGACCGTGTTGCTCAGTCCGCGCCCAGGATTAGGGCAGATAAAAGGCAGCATGCCGTGGGAAGCACTGGTGCAGATGCTCCAGCAGATACGCAGCCCAGCGACGCTTGAGGCGGTGCGCTATCTCTATGACTCGCCCCATATCCAGTGCGGTTCCGAGCTAGCGGGCTATGCCCGCGACAGTTACAGCCCTGGCCGGCCGCATCTGGATGCCGCGCTGGACCTGACCCAGCGTATTTTTGACGATTTCGAATTTGACGAAACGGCCACCGAGATTTCCACGCCCTTGGCCGAGGTACTCAAAGGCCGGCGCGGTGTTTGTCAGGACTTCGCCCAATTGATGATTGGCTGCCTGCGCAGCCTCGGTCTCTCGGCGCGCTATGTCAGCGGTTATATCCTTACCCACCCGCCAGCCGGGCAGCCGCGGATGATCGGTGCTGATGCGTCACATGCCTGGGTTTCGGTGTTCTGCCCGCAGCTTGGCTGGGTCGACTTCGACCCGACCAACCGCTGCCTGGTCCAGTCGGAGCACATTACTCTAGGCTGGGGGCGTGATTTCAGCGATGTGACGCCCCTGCGTGGTGTGGTGCTGGGCGGTGGCGAACAAGAGTTGCAGGTGCGGGTGACCGTCATCCCCTGCGCAGAGGAGCTGGCGGGAACCACGTCACTCGCTCACAGCAGTGCCGGCTGAGCATGTGCCGAGGCTGGAGGCCGTAGCAGGGCAGTGATGAACCCCGCGCCTGGCGCTGTCGAGTACTCATCCGGCTGATGTTATTGCTGTTGCACCTGCAGCAGCGGAGAAACCTCCACTTCAACTTCTACATGCGCGTGCATCTGCTCGGTGCCACCGCCCCGGCGCATGCCGCGTACCGGGCAGGCATCCAGGTAATCGCGGCCGACCGCCAGCTTCAAATGACGCTCCGGCTTGGCCAGGCAGTTGGTTACATCGAAACTGTACCAGGCACCATCCAGCCAGGCTTCGGCCCAGGCATGGCTGGCCAGGTGGTCGTCGCTGTCGGTGTACAGATAGCCCGAGGCATAGCGTGCCGGAATGCCGAGGCTGCGCGCACAGGCGAGAAAGGCATGGGCATGGTCCTGACACACCCCTTGCTGGCCGGCGAAGGCCTCAATCGCGCTGGTTTCCACCGCGGTACTGCCGGTCAGGTAGCTGATGTGGCCATGCAAAGCATGCATCAGGTCGATCAAGGCGCTGCGGTCGCGACGTTGTTTGCAGTGCTGTTGGGCGAACTCGCGCAAGGCTGCATCCGCCTCGGTCAGGCGAGTGAAGCGCAGGAACGGCAGCGCCGACTGGCGCTCGTGCTCGCACTCACGCTGTTCATCGATCTCGACCAGGCCACGGGCACCGATGACGATGGATTCATGGGGCTCATCCATGGTCAGCACATGCAGGATGTTGCCGTACGGGTCAAGCTGAGCGCGCACCGGGCGCGGCAGGTTGAGCTGCCAGCTGAGCACGCGCTGGCGTTCACTGTCGTGCGGGGTCAGGCGCAGGTACTGGATGCTCGTGCGTACCTGGCTGGCATAGCGATAGGTGGTGTCGTGGCTGATGGACAGTCTCATGCGACCTCCAGGTAGGAACTGTGGATGGCTTGGCCCAGGTCGCGCACCAACAGGATGAAGTCGGTGAGCCAGGCATGCAGGCCTTCGTCCAGCACCTCGTCAATGCTCGTATAGCGCAGACGGGCTTCCAGTTCGGCCGCCAGGCGCTGGGCCGGACGACCATTCTCGCCAGGCAGGCTGGCGAGCATCAGGTGCAGCTCATCCATGCAGGCGCGCAGGGAGCGCGGAATGTCGGGGCGTAACAGCAGCAGTTCCGAGACCTTGCGCGTACCCGGCGAGCCGCGATAGATCTCGGCGAAGGCCTCGTACGAGGACAGTGCGCGGAGCAAGGCGCTCCACTGATAGTAGCTGCGCGCCGGGCGGCCATCGACTTCGTCGATGTCCTCGCCGAGCATCTCGTAGCGCGCATCGAGCAGACGCAAGGTGTTGTCCGCCCGCTCGATGAAGGTCCCCAGACGAATGAAACGGTAGGGGTCGCCGCGCATGATGGTGCCAGAGGTGGCGCCATGAAACAGGTGCGAACGCTCCTTGACCCACTCACAGAAGCGGCTGATGCCGTAGCGTCCAAGCCCCTGTTCGGCGATGCCGCGAATCTCCAGCCAGGTGGCGTTGATGTTCTCCCACATCTCGGCGGTGATCCGTCCGCGCACGCCGTGGGCATTGCTGCGCGCCGCGCCCAGGCAGCTGTAGATGCTCGCCGGATTGTCGGCATCCAGGGCGAAGAAATGCAGCATGCGCTCGCCGTGCAGCTGGCCATGGCGTGCCATGTACTCTTCCAGGGTGCCGGTAATAACCAGCGGCATGGCCAGTTCTTCCAGGCCATCGCCACGGCCGTCTTGCGGCATCAGCGACAGCAAGTAACTGACATCGAGCATGCGCGCGAGGTTTTCCGCACGCTCCAGATAGCGCGACATCCAGTACAGATCAGAGGCAGTTCTACTCAGCATTTTTCAAGTCCTCTACCACCCAAGTATCCTTGGTGCCGCCACCTTGCGACGAGTTGACCACCAGCGAGCCTTCGCGCAGGGCCACGCGGGTCAGCCCTCCCGGCACCAGGCGCACTTCGCGACCGGACAGAACGAACGGGCGCAGGTCGATATGCCGCGGCGCGATGCCGTTCTCGACAAAGGTCGGGCAGGTCGACAGGCACAGGGTCGGCTGGGCGATATAGGCCTCGGGCCTGGCGATCAGGCGGGCGCGGAAGGTTTCGATCTCGGCCTTGCTCGCGGCCGGCCCGACCAGCATGCCGTAGCCACCGGAACCCTGGGTTTCCTTGACCACCAGTTCAGCCAGATTGGCCAGCACATGGGACAGGTCGGCCGGCTTGCTGCACTGCCAGGTCGGCACGTTCTTGAGGATCGGCTCCTCGTCCAGGTAGAAGCGGATCATCTCGGTGACGTAGGGGTAGGTCGACTTGTCGTCCGCTACCCCGGTGCCGATGGCATTGGCCAGCACCACATTGCCCGAGCGGTAGGCCGACAGCAGCCCGGGCACGCCGAGCATGGAATCCGGATTGAAGGCCAGCGGATCGAGGAAGTCGTCATCCAGGCGCCGGTAGATCACGTCCACCTGTTTGGCCCCGGCGGTGGTGCGCATATAGACCTTGTCGTCACGCACGAACAGGTCCGCGCCCTCGACCAGCTCCACCCCCATTTCCCGCGACAGGAAGGCATGCTCGAAATAGGCACTGTTGAAGCGGCCCGGGGTCAGCACCACCACATTGGGGTTATCCAGCGGGCTGGAGGTCTTCAGGGTCTCGAGCAGCAGGTTCGGGTAATGGTTGATGGGGGCGATGCGTTGCGCGGCAAACAGCTCGGGAAACAGGCGCATCATCATCTTGCGGTCTTCGAGCATGTAGCTGACGCCGCTCGGCGTGCGCAGGTTGTCTTCCAGCACGTAGTAGCTGCCATCGCCATCGCGCACCAGATCGACCCCGGCGATGTGCGCATAGAGGTCGCGGTGCAGGTCGAGGCCCTGCATGGCGATCTGGTAGCCCTCGTTGGCCAGCACTTGCTCGGCCGGGATGATCCCGGCCTTGATGATGCGCTGATCATGATAGAGATCGGCGAGGAACATGTTCAGCGCCTGCACGCGCTGGATGCAGCCGCGCTCGATCATGCGCCACTCGCTGGCCGGAATGCTGCGCGGAATGGTGTCGAAGGGGATCAGCCGCTCGGTGCCCTGCTCATCGCCATACAGGGTGAAGGTGATGCCGGCGCGGTGAAACAGCAGATCCGCTTCGCGGCGGCGCAGGGCCAGTTGTTCTGGAGGGATTGCCGCCAGCCATCGGGCGAATTCTAGATAGTGAGGGCGACACTCACCCTGTGCATCGTACATTTCATCGTAGTACTTGCGATCCATACCGCATTCCTCATCCGCTTATGACCATCACTATCGCAAATCGCCAAGCCTGTGCCATCTAGAAATTTGCTTTATTTAACAAAGCTGAGAATTCGCAAAATACCGAGGGGGTGATTTGTCATTATCAAAATTCGCCAACGGTTGCCGCAGCGTGCAGCGCACGTCGACTTGTGTCGAGGCGCTTCTGGCCGGTTAGATTCGCCAGGCAGGGGAGGCGGCTAGCAGCGGGGCTGAGCTGGAGGCAGCCGCACTCATAACAATCGGTATTCATAGCCAGCGCTCATCTGCCCGCGGGTCCTGTTACCTGTACTGGAGTCTGGTCACATTCCTCAGGCCAATTGACGAGTCAATTGGCCTGAGTGAAGGGAAGTAATGGGCTGGCGTGCAATCGTCTGGAAGCCAGCGTTACACTCCACGTTGAATTCAAGGTGTGGATCATGGCGAAAAGAAAAAAAGGCTCCGTCAAAATGACGCAAGAGCCGAGTGGCGCTCGGGCTGTTGAGGGTAAGTCGACTGCCGACAGCAAGGCGGAACTACCCGCGATGCCCGCCGGCACTGCGTCGAGCTTCCCGGTAGTGGGGATTGGCGCCTCTGCCGGTGGGCTGGCTGCGTTCGAGGCGTTTTTTTCCGGCATGCCGACCGACAGCAATCCGAACATGGCTTTCGTGCTGGTACAGCACCTGGCGCCTGATTATAAAAGCATGCTCACGGATCTGATTGGGCGCTTCACCCGTATGCAGGTCTTCGAGGTGGTGGATGGCATGCAGGTACAGCCAAACTGCGCTTACATAATCCCGCCCAACCACGACATGGCTTTTATCAATGGCACCTTGCAATTGCTGTCTCCTGTCGAGCCACGCGGTCAGCGCCTGCCTATCGATTTTTTCTTCCGTTCGCTGGCTCTCGATCAGCGGGAACGGGCTATAGGTATCGTGCTCTCCGGTACAGGCAGCGATGGCACCTTGGGCGGGCGGGCGATCAAGGCCGAAGGTGGCATGTTCATGGCTCAGGATCCCGACTCTGCGGAATTCGACGGCATGCCGCGTAGCGCCATTGCGACCGGGCTGGTCGATTATGTGCTGCCGCCGGCCGAGATGCCGGTACAGCTCATGGCTTACGTTGCCCATGCCTTCGGCAAGCCGCCGCTGTTGGCCAGTATCCCGATATCCAGGGCAGAAGACGCCTTGAAGAAGATATTCATTGCGCTGCGTACCCATGTTGGCCATGACTTTTCACAGTACAAACCGAGTACCGTCTTGCGCCGCATTGAGCGGCGCATGGCGGTCCATCAGCTTGAGAGCATCGACAGCTACGTCAGGTATTTGCACCAGTCGCCGAGTGAGGTGGAGTCGCTATTTCGCGACTTGTTGATCGGTGTGACCAATTTCTTCCGTGATCCGGCAGCGTTCAAGACGCTTGAGGAACTGGCTATCCCCCAGATTTTCGCCGATAACCCACCGGGATCGGCGATCAGGGTCTGGTCCACCGGCTGCTCAACCGGCGAGGAGGCCTACTCGCTGGCCATCCTCTTGCAGGAACACCGCGAGACGCTCAAGCAGGATTACACGGTTCAGGTATTCGCCACCGACATTGATAGCCGCGCGATCGCCACGGCGCGCACTGGGATTTACCCGACCAGCATAACCGCCGACATGAGCCCTGAACGGCTGAAGCGGTTTTTCACCCTTGAGCCTGACGGCAGTGGCTACCGAATTCACAAAAGCATCCGGGATATGCTGGTCTTTTCCGAACAGGACCTGATCAAGGATCCGCCGTTTTCCAGGCTTGACCTGATTTGCTGTCGCAACCTGCTGATTTATCTGGGGGCGGAATTACAGCGCAAAGTCATTCCGCTGTTTCACTACGCACTGAACCCGGGCGGCATCTTGTTTCTTGGCACCTCCGAAGGTATCGGCGATTTTGACGACCTGTTCAGCGTGCTTGATCGCAAGGCGAAGCTGTATCAGCGCAAGGAAGACTTCCATGGCATGCATCGCACCTTCCTCAGCCGATTTCTGTCGCCGGCGACCGCCACTGACATGATCAGCCTTGCGCGCTCTCCGGGTAATACCAAGGTGGTGTTTCCGAGCAAATTGCCGCTGCGCGAGATGACCGAACAGGCGCTCTTGCAGCACCTCGCGGCAGTCGCAGCGCTGGTCAACGCTCAAGGCGATATTCTCTACCTGCATGGCCGCAGCGGCATGTACCTGGAGCCTGCACCGGGCGAGGCGGGTATCAACAATATCCTCAAGATGGCGCGCGAGGGCTTGCGTTCCAACCTGGCCAAGTGCCTGCACCAGGCAGTGGCCAGCAAACACAGCGTTGGGCTCAAGGCGCTGCAGGTCAAGACCAACGGCCACTTCACCCCGGTCAACCTGACTATCTGCCCGGTGAGGTCAGGCCCCGCCGCCACCACGGATGCATCCCTGTTTTTGGTGATTCTGGAGGAGGCGCCCGTATTGAACGCGCCCCAGGTGCAGCAGATTGCCGCGCCTGCAGGTGTACCTGGCGAGGGTCACGATGAGGGAATGGACGCGCGTCTCCAGTCGCTCCAGCAGGAGCTGCAAAGTAAGGAAGGCTACCTGCAGAGCACCATCGAGGCGCTGGAGACCTCCACCGAAGAACTCAAATCCTCCAATGAGGAAATGCAGTCGGTCAACGAGGAGCTGCAATCCACCAACGAGGAATTGGAAACCTCGAAGGAAGAGTTGCAGTCGGTCAATGAGGAACTGGCGACCATCAACGCCGAACTGCAGACCAAGGTGCTCGAATTGTCACGAGCCAACAACGACATGAACAACCTGCTGGCCGGCACCGGTATCGGCACGGTCTTCGTTGACCTCAATCTGCGTATTCTGCGTTTCACGCCGGCGGCTTCGCGGATCATCAACCTGATCCCGAGTGATGTCGGTCGACCAGTTGGACACATCGTTTCCAATCTGCTCGGCTACGACCGCCTGGTGGCCGATGTGAAGGCTGTGCTGGATACCTTGACGCCCAAAGAGGTCGATGTGCAAACCGTGGAAGGGCGCTGGTACAAGATGCGCATTCTGCCGTACCGCACGCTGGACAATGTGATCGAAGGGGCAGTGATCACCTACGTCGATATCAATGAACACGAAACGCTGCGGCTCAATGAGGAGCGTTACCGGCTGGCGGCCAAGGCTGCAAGAGACGTCATTTGGGATTGGGACATCATCAAGGGCGAACAGCGCTGGAATGAGGCGGGAGTCCCGCTGTTTGGCTGGAGCGATATCGTCTCCGCGCCACAATCGATCAGCTGGTGGCTAGAACGTATCCATCCGGATGATCGCCAGCGGGTCAACGACGGTATCCACGCCGCCGTGGCCGATCTCTCGCGCACGCACTGGGAAGATGAATATCGCTTTCGCAAGGCCGATGGGGCTTATGCAACCGTACTCGACCGTGGGTTCGTCCTGCGTAACGCGAGCGGACAGGCCATTCGCATGATCGGGACAATGCTCAATATCACTGAGCGCAGACAGGCTGAAGAGGCGCTACGGGTCAATGAGGCGCGCCTACGGGTGGCCCTTGATGCTACGCCTGTTGTGGTATTCAATCAGGACAAGGAATTACGTTACACATGGATCTATAATTCTAAATTGGCGGTGCCTTCTGGTGAGTTTCTCGGCAAAACCGATGCCGACCTGCTGCCTGCAGAGACCGCAGCCAGCATGACTGTAATCAAACGGCAAGTACTGGAAAGCGGGGAGGGGACCCGGCAGCGCGTTCACAGCAATATGTATGGCAAACCAACCCCGTGTGATTTGACCGTTGAACCATTGTGCGATGATTCGGGCACCATCATCGGTATAACCGGAGCATCAATCGAGGTCACCGATCAGTAGCGTCAGGATGTAGTTCACGCAAGACTTAATCCACACTTGCAGGGTGAATAAGGGTTGCCGAATGAAAGACAAGCGCGCTCCAGAAAAATGCCTCGCCACGTCGGCGAGCCCTGGGGCGGCTTTGCGCCAGATGGCGGAAGAAATCATTGGCGGTGATGCGCAGGAATCGCGCAAGGATCTGCCACTCCTGACGCCAGAAGCGATGCAGCAGGCTTTGCACGAGTTGCATGTGCACCAGATCGAACTGGAGATGCAGAACGAGGAGCTGCGCCAGGCGCAGGCCAAGATCGAAGATGCCAAAGAGCGCTATTTCGATCTCTATGACCTGGCCCCGGTTGGCTACCTGACGCTCAGCGTGCAGGGCTCGATACTCCAGGCCAATCTCACGGCGACCCATCTATTGGACGTGGTTCGTGCCGAATTGATAAAACGGCCGATCACGCGCTTCATCTATCGCGATGACCAAGACATTTTCTATCAGCTGTGTCGACGGCTGATCAGCACAGGTGAGCCCCAGACGTGCGAACTGCGCATGATCAAGAGTGGCGGGGCGCTGCTGTGGGCCCATCTGGACGCAACCCAGGCTCATGATGAAAGCGGCGCATCGGCATTGCGTATTGTGCTAAGCGATTTCAGCGCACGCAAACGCGCTGAAGATGCACTGCAGGAGAGCTATCAGGCCCTGCACAGTATTCTCGACGCGACCCTCGACGGCTTTTGGCGCATTGATGTTCACGGCGATATCCTCGATGTAAATCCGACCTACTGCGAACAGTCGGGTTACAGCCGTGAAGAACTGCTGCAGATGAACGTCCTCGACCTGGAAGTGGTTGAATGCGCCGCCGCTACAGCGCAACAGACCGTTAGCCTGATCGAAACCGGTCATGGGCAGTTCGAGACTATCCACCGCCGCAAGGACGGATCCCTGTGGCAGGTTGAAGTCAGCAGCACTTATCGCGATGCTGCCGGGGGGCAGGTTTTCGTGTTCCTGCGTGATATTTCCAAGCGCAAACAAGCCGAAGAAAAACTCCAGCTAGCGGCCAACGTGTTCTCTCATTCGCGCGAAGGCATCATGATTACTGCGGCCGATGGCAGCATCATCAACGTCAATGCCGCATTTACCCACATCACTGGCTATAGTCGCGACGAAGCCATAGGACAGAACCCGCGCATTCTCCGTTCAGGCCGTCACGCCAGTGAGTTTTTCGAGTCCATGTGGCACAACCTGAGCCAGAAAGGCCATTGGTGTGGTGAGATCTGGAACCGGCGAAAAAACGGCGAAATTTATGCAGAGATGCAAACCATCAGTTGCGTGCGTGACTCCAACGGCGAGATCGTCCAGTACGTTGCGCTGTTCTCGGACATCACCGAAATCAAGGCGCATCAGAGCAAGCTCGAACATATCGCGCACTTCGACGCCCTGACCTCGCTGCCCAACCGCGTGCTCTTGGCCGATCGCCTGCGGCATGCCATCGCTCAGGCGCAGCGCCGCGGACAGCTGCTGGAAGTCGTCTACCTGGATCTGGATGGCTTCAAGGCGATCAACGACCAGCACGGACATGAGGCCGGGGACAAACTGCTGATTGCTCTGTCTGCCAAGATGAAACAGGCGCTGCGCGAGTGCGATACCCTGGCCCGTATTGGTGGCGACGAGTTCGTTGCCGTACTGGTCGACCTGCCGGATGTGGCCACCAGCATGCCGATGCTCAACCGGCTGCTCGCCGCAGCGGCGCAGGTGGTGCATGTGGGCGACCTTGCGCTGCAAGTGTCGGCCAGCATGGGGGTGACCTTTTGCCCGCAGCAAGATGAGGTCGACGCGGATCAACTGATGCGCCAGGCCGATCAAGCCATGTACCAGGCCAAACTGGCCGGCAAGAACCGTCTGCACTTCTTCGATGTCGAGCAGGACCGTAGTGTGCGCGGCCATCACGAAAGCCTGGAACACATTCGCCTGGCACTGGTCGAGCGCGAGTTCATTCTCTACTACCAGCCCAAGGTGAATATGCGCACTGGCGAGGTCATCGGGGTCGAGGCCCTGATTCGCTGGCGACACCCACATCGAGGGCTTTTGGCTCCGGCGATATTTCTACCGGTGATCGAGGATCATCTGCTGGCGATCGAAATCGGGGAGTGGGCGATAAATCGCGCCCTGGCCCAGATGGAAGCATGGCAGAAGATCGGGCTGGACATCGAAGTCAGTGTCAATATCGGTGCTCGTCAGTTGCAGCAGAAGAACTTCGTTGATCGCCTGCGCGCCATTCTCCAGGCCCACCCGCAGGTTAAACCCTCGCGCTTGCAACTGGAGATACTGGAAACCAGCGCGCTGGAAGACGTTGCGCATGTGTTCCAGGTAATCGAGGCCTGTCGGGAAATCGGTGTGATGTTCGCACTGGATGATTTTGGTACGGGTTATTCCTCTCTGACCTACCTGAAACATCTACCGGTAGCCTTGCTCAAAATCGACCAGAGCTTCGTCCTCGGTATGCTCGATGACCCCGATGACCTGTCCATTCTCAAAGGGGTGGTTGGCCTGGCCAGCGCATTCCGCCTTGAGATCATTGCCGAAGGCGTCGAAAGCCTGGAACACGGCGCTCTGTTACTGCAACTGGGTTGCGAGCAGGCTCAGGGGTTTGGAATCGCCGCGCCAATGGCTGCAGAAGAGCTGCCCCACTGGGTTGCGACCTGGTGGGGCAACTCGGATTGGCGCACTTTGCCATCGGCGAGCAAAGAAGACCTGGCGCGCCTGATGGCCAGCGTCGAACTGCGCGCCTGGATCAAGGCCATAGACAACTACCTCAAGGGTGAGCGTGCAACCCCACCCAGCCTTGATTGGCAACAAAGCTACTTGAGTCAATGGTTGAGGGGTATTGGCCTGGATCGGCGCACCTCTCATCCTTCCTTTGCTGCGCTCGACAAGCTGCATACTCAGATTAATGTGCTGGCGAGTGAAGTCTGTGACCTGCATGCCAAGGGTCATAAAGCGAAGAAACAGGCAAGGCTCGACGAACTTCATGACTTGCAGGACAACATGCTTGAACAGTTGAAAACGCTGGCCTAGGAAGTGGTCCAAGCGTCTGGATCAGGCAGTTTGTGGCTGCGTAGCCCGGGTCGCACAGGCCGTCACCCGCAGGCTGAGCAGGATGGTGTGGCGCCAACCTGCACCAGTTGTACTATTGACGGTCCAGCGCCGTTCACTGAGCCGGGGTTTCGCGTGCGCGACACGGGTCGACCGCCCCTCTAACATTGTATGGTCAGTGCAGCCTGATAGACTGTATGGGTATTTGCCAAACTTTAGGAGTCTCATGATCAAGAAATGCTTGTTCCCAGCAGCCGGTTACGGCACACGCTTTCTACCTGCAACCAAGGCCATGCCCAAGGAGATGTTGCCGATAGTGAACAAGCCACTGATCCAGTATGGCGTCGAAGAGGCGCTTGAAGCTGGGCTGACGGAGATTGCCATGGTCACCGGCCGTGGCAAGCGCTCGCTGGAAGACCACTTCGACATCAGCTACGAGCTGGAACAGCAGATCCGCGACACCGACAAGGAAAAATACCTGGTAGGCATTCGCCGCCTGATCGATGAGTGCAGCTTTTCGTACACCCGTCAGGTCGAAATGAAAGGCCTCGGTCACGCGATTCTCTGTGCTCGTCCGCTGATTGGCGACGAGGCCTTTGCCGTGGTACTCGCCGATGACCTGTGCCTGAACCTGGAAGGCGACGGTGTACTGACCCAGATGATCAAGCTGTACAACCAGTTCCGCTGCTCGATCGTCGCCATTCAGGAAGTGCCGCCGGAGGAGACCCACAAGTATGGGGTGATTGCCGGCGAGATGATTCGCGACGACATCTACCGGGTCAACAGCATGGTCGAGAAGCCCAAGCCGGAAGATGCACCGTCCAACCTGGCGATCATCGGTCGTTACATCCTCACTCCGGATATTTTCGACATCATCAAAAATACCCCCCCGGGAAAAGGTGGTGAAATCCAGATCACCGATGCGCTGATGAAGCAGGCCCAGGACGGCTGCGTACTGGCCTACAAGTTCAAGGGCCAACGCTTCGACTGCGGTGGCGCAGAGGGCTATATCGAGGCCACCAACTTCTGCTTCGAGAACCTCTACAAGCCGGGCAAGGCTTTTTGAACCGTATTTAGCTTGCGCAGAAAGCCACCTTCGGGTGGCTTTCTGCTTCAGGTTGACGAAAAAGCCAAACCTCGAAACCAAGGTTTCACGGAATTGGCATGGCCTCGGAGCCGGGGCCCAGTGGTTGACCGTAACTGAACTCGACATAGTTGCCCGCGGGATCGCGTAGTCCGCAGTAATAACCGACAGGGTAGGGCTCATCGCGTGGCGCCCAGATCAGGCAGCCCGATTCTTGCGCTTTGGCAGCGATCCGGTCGACTTGCTCGCGGCTCTCCAGAGCAAAACCGAAATGGCTGTAATCGTCCGCGGCCAGGTGCCGTTCCTGCCCCCCCGGCATGATCACGAATATGAACGTATGTTCTTTGCCGGGCTCGGCCATCCAGACGATGCGCGAACCTTTACCTGCCCGCTGGTGGATCACAGCCATGCCGCAGAACTCCGAATAGAACGCCACACAGGCATCCAGATCCGGCACATGCAAGGCCAAATGGGTGAGGGTAGGGCGCATGGCGTTTCTCCTCTTGGTGACACAGCAAGTTTAGGCCTGGGGCAGGATTCAGTGCGATTAGGTTATGCTGGCGGCCTGCTAAGGAGGCTGACCATGACCTATGATTTCGACCTGTTTGTAATCGGCGCCGGTTCCGGTGGTGTACGTGCTGCGCGGTTTGCCGCCGGTTATGGTGCCCGCGTGGCCGTTGCTGAGAGCCGTTATCTGGGCGGCACTTGCGTCAATGTCGGCTGTGTGCCGAAAAAGCTGCTGGTGTATGGCGCGCACTTTGCCGAGGATTTCGAGCAGGCCCAGGCTTTTGGTTGGTCGTTATCCGGTGAAGCGACATTCGATTGGCCAACCCTGATCGCCAACAAGAACCGAGAGATCGAACGTCTCAATGGCATCTACCGCAAGCTGCTGGTCAACAGTGGCGTAACCCTGCTCGAGGGGCATGCGCGACTGCTTGATGGGCATAGCGTGGAATTGGGCGGCCAGCGGTACACTGCCAAGCACATCCTCATCGCCACCGGTGGCTGGCCGCATATCCCGAAAATCCCGGGGCATGAACATGCCATCGGCTCGAATGAAGCGTTCTTTCTCGAACAATTGCCCAAGTGCGTGCTGGTGATTGGCGGTGGCTATATCGCCGTGGAATTCGCCTCGATCTTTCACGGCCTTGGTGCCCAAACCTCGCTGCTCTATCGCGGCGAATTGTTCCTGCGCGGCTTCGACGGCGCCGTGCGCAAGCACCTGCAAGAAGAGCTGAGCAAGCGCGGCCTGGATCTGCAGTTCAACAGCGATATCGAACGCATCGACAAACAGCCCGACGGCAGTCTGCAGGCAACATTGAAGGACGGTCGGGTACTCGTAACCGATTGCGTGTTCTACGCCACCGGCCGGCGGCCGATGCTGGACAATCTGGGTCTGGAAAACACCGAAGTAGAGCTCGACGAGCGAGGCTATATCAAGGTCGACGAACAATTCCAGACCACTGCGCCTTCGATTCTGGCGTTGGGCGATGTGATCGGCCGGGTACAACTGACCCCCGTGGCGCTGGCCGAAGGCATGGCGGTGGCGCGGCGACTGTTCAAACCAGAGGAGTATCGCCTGGTCGACTACCGGACGATTCCTACAGCCGTTTTCAGCCTGCCGAATATCGGCACCGTTGGCCTTAGCGAAGAGCAGGCGAAGGAGGAGGGCTACCGGGTGGAAGTCTACGAAAGTCGTTTCCGGCCGATGAAGCTAACCCTCACCGAATGCCAGGAACGCACCCTGATGAAGCTGGTGGTGGATGCCGACAGTGACCGCGTATTGGGTTGCCACATGGTTGGCCCGGAAGCCGGTGAAATCGTCCAGGGCCTTGCCGTGGCACTGAAAGCTGGGGCGACCAAACAGATTTTCGACGAGACCATTGGCGTGCATCCGACGGCTGCCGAAGAGTTCGTTACCATGCGCACCCCAGTGAGCAGCTGAAATCACCATGCCACAACTTTTCTATCTGGCTGACCTATTCGGCGTAGCCGTATTCGCCATCACCGGCGCCTTGATGGCTGGGCGCAAATCCATGGATCTGTTTGGCGTGCTGGTGATTGCCGTCATCACCGCGCTGGGCGGCGGAACCTTGCGCGATCTGATTCTCGACAATCATCCGGTCAGCTGGATCCGTGACGACACTTATATCGTCATCGCGTCCCTGGCGGCGGTGGGCACCGTGATCTGGGTACGCCTGACCCAGCCGATCCATGAGAAAGGGCTGCTGATCGCCGATGCCTTTGGCTTGGCTGTGTTCACCGTGATCGGCACAGAAGTGGCCTTGCAGCACAACGTGCCACTGAGTACCGCCGTGATCATGGGGGTCATGACCGGTGTCGCTGGCGGCGTGATGCGCGATGTGATCTGCAATGAAATCCCGCTTATATTCAGGAAAGAAATCTACGCCACCGCCTGTATTGCCGGGGCCTTGGTGTTTATCGGCCTGCGTGCACTGGACACTCCGCACTGGGTCGATACCAGCATCGCCATGTTGACCGTGTTGCTTATCCGCCTGGCCGCCATTCGCTGGCGTTTCTCCTTGCCACGCTTTCATTTGCTGGATCGGGACTGAGCATGCTCCAACGCCCGGATCACCTGATGCTGGCCGTTGACGACATTGCCCGCACGGTCGATATCTACCAGCGCGTGCTGGGCATGCGGCATGAGGTCTTTGGCCAAAACCGAAGTGTGCCGGTATTTGGACAGCAGTAATTCAACCTGCATCAGCATGGCAACGAGTTCTAAGCGCAAGCCAAATCACGCGTTGGTCGATCGATGTGGTAATCGAGCACCAGACGCCGTACGGCCTGACTGTCGAGCAAGGACCAGTGGTGCGCACCGGTGCAACAGCTCCAATCGAGTCGGTGTACCTGCATGATCCAGCTGGCAACCTGATCGCAGTGAGCCATTATCTCTGAGTAGCATCAAGCCAAGACAAGGAAAGAGTGGGCGGAACAGTACCGCGAAGTAATGATATAAATTTTTCTGGCAATATAAATTATATATAAAACAGCAGGTTGGCGGACATATCTAGATTTTAAAGAAAGACTTTTTATAGTGCATGAGACAAAAGTTGCAAGCTGAGCAAGGAGGCGAAGGAACTAATTATGTAAATACAGGCGGTGTATTGGGATTGGCGGGGTGGTATATGCTGTCAATCTAATTGTGAGACTTTGCATAAAAAATAATCGGTGCTACGCTCATTTGCCATGGACTAATTGGAATGCCCCAGCCATAAGGAATTGAGATAAGGATCAGCATATCCACTACCTATAATGGGGGGTGGTTATGTCTGCGAAGAGTAGAACCGCATATTTCACAAAGCGCGGCTATCATTTTGGAAATTTATGGTCGGTTTACAGTCTAAAGACTAACCAAGTCATTCAACTGGGTAGCGACAGACAGTTGGCCCACTGGCTTTTGTATTTAGAGTTTTCTCCGTCCGTTGTAAATTTTCGATTTGATACAAGCAGTAAGACTCTCGCCAGTAATATGCTATCCAAACTAGACTATCACTTTGAGGTTATGCCTGTGGAAGGCATGCCTGAGCTCCACTATTTACGCACAGTAGGACACTCGATTAACTATATTGAGAAAGTGCAATCCGCTGCATTGATTAAGTATAAGTATATTGAGTTTAATGACGAAGATTGGCTTCCGCAAAAAGAAAAAATTCTTCCACTTTTAAAAGTATCGAACTTCTTGAACGGTGGGCGACATGTATATATTTCGCCTCAACTAAATGAGGATGCGGTCGGGTACGTTGTGAAAGCGCGAAAAGGTGCGCTGGGTGGGTACCTATCAAGCTTATGCGCTTTTGATTCAAATCTTTGTTTGCTCGTTTTCTGCAGAATGTATTCAGAGCGAAAAATAAACGTGGACTTTGAGTCCAATTTCTTTTCGCGCAATACATTGTGGTGGATAAATGAATAAGGCCATTTCTAAAGAACGCATAAGTTTCGTTGGTTATGAGGTGGTTGATACAACTCTTATGGATGAAAACAATAAAGAGGTTTTCATCCGGCGGAGAGAGGCAGTTAAGCTGCGCCTCGAGGGTATTACCGGAGCAGAAATAAGGAAATTTACCGGAATTCCAGAATGCGAGCAAACTAGACTATTCAAAAGATATACGACTCTTAATGAAAAGGGTGTGTACTTAGGTGAGATCGGGTTAATTCCTTACTATCGAATTGAGCCATACAAAAGATTGAAGACACCGTCAATAAAACATACTGAGAGTCAGGGAGGGCTTGCAGGGGTTCTTGGCTACATTCTAGACAAGCATCCAAGGATAAAAGAGAGATTTGAATCGGAGGTACTTAGAAAAGAACCCAGGTTTGGGCAGGGTGGAAAGTTTAGTAAAAAGGGATTGTGCCAAGTATTCTATGATATCTGCAAGTCAGAAGGTGTTGCGGATGATGAGTGGCCGCTGAACCAGACAAGAGGGGCCCGTAAGACTATTGGCAAGTATATCGATGCTATCCTACACAGCGATTTCACGCGGGCCGCACTTGTTAGTGGCGGCAGAATTGCGTTAACTCACAGCAAGGTCGGAACAGGAATATTTCCGCTGCTAGAGGACTTCGACGTTTATGATTTTATTGAGATTGATTCTTGGCACATGGATGCTTTCTTTGTCCTAAACATTAGTGGTGACAAACGTGTCAAAACGAAAGACGTAATAAGCAAAATCTGGTTAATCGCGGCAGTTTGCAGGCGAAGTAATGCCGTATTGGCGATCAAATTTGTTTTCTCAAGCGAAATTAGATCGCAGGATTTGTACGATCTAATCTGTGAGGCTTATGCCGGGACGTGGTCACCTCGGACCACTTTCAATGTCCGAAATTTGAAATATTCCATGTCAGCTGGGATGCCATGCTACTCAGTTCCGGAGTTACGGCATCATACTTGGGGGAGTGTGTGTCTAGACAATGCCATGCAGCATCATGCAACTAAGATTTACGAACTGGCCCTCCATACTTTGGGCTTTGCGATAAATTTTGGCCCGTTGGAGCAGCCTGCACGCAGGCCAAAAGTTGAGGGTTTATTTAAAAGAATCGCTGCGAACGCAATCCACCAAATTGTTTCTACTACAGGGAGCAATCCTCACGATGGTCGAGTCGAGTCGCCTGAAGAAGCAGCTGTATATTATCAGGTTGATGTAGATGATGCCTTGGAAGTAATGGATGTGCTTACTGCAAACTATAATGGAATTCCTCAAGGGGGGGTGAACAAAGCAAATAGCCCACTTGATGTGCTGCGAGCTTACTGTGCAGATAAGGATTTATTTCTACCGAAAAGTCACGAGATTTACCTAAATAGTATCCCTCTAGGATGTACCAGCACTCAGGCGCGGGTTACAGGCAGTATAGCCAAAGGTATCAGGCCCAGAGTTAAACTAGATCAAGCCATTTATTCCTCTCCCGAACTGGCAAATTCATCGCATTTAATTGGAACTCGCCTACTTATACGTATTGACCCACATGATTATCGTACTGTGGAGGCTTACTTGCCTGAGGGTATCTACTTTGGGACTCTCACGGTTGACGCTGCATGGCGTAATATTAAGCATAGCGTCACGACTCGCCGGCTAGTTAATAGGGCGCAGTCCAAGAATGAGTTTGAAATAATGGAAGGTGAAAGCCCAATTCTAGCCTGGAAAAGGCACCTTAGACTTAACGCTAATGCTAAGAGTAATCGCGAGCTAGCACGACTCAGCAAGGAGGCGGAAAACAATGCAGAGCCTGAGCAGACTGAGTCGCCCATCGAAACACCAGACATGTCGTCTTCATATACATCTGAGAGATGGAAGAACCTAGATATACTTAAGTGAGGAAAATACATGGATCACTCTAATGTCATATTTAGTAGCGACTTCAGACTGAAAACTCCACAGCTATTATCTGTTGTTCAGAATGTCTGTTTCAAGGTGTTGATGCGCAAAACTGGCGTGGTCTTCACCGGGGAAGCTAGAATTGGGAAGACATCCTGCTGCGAAGCATTAGTTGAAGAGATTCCCAAGAGATTCCCTAATGTCTATGTTTTTATGATTCCAGCGATTGGTGATAATTCAAATGACGAGCGCTATTCATCAATCATTCATCAGATGCTGGATTTGGAAAAAATTAAGCCCGGCTCTAGAGTTACTTTCGTACAGCGACAATCGCTATTAGTTGAGCGTCTATTAATTAGAGCTGCCCAGGTAAATGCTCGGCAAATTGTTATGCTGATAGATGAGCTGCAAAGGCTTTCAGCTGCAGACTTTATCCAGCTGGCAGATTTATACAATAAGCTTAGATCTCAAAAGGTAACTCTTACTATCATATCTTTTGCTATGCCATCCATTGATAAAGCTGTTGTTCAGTTTCTTAAAGATAAATCTAGGAATATAATAGGAAGATTGTTGTCTGATATTCGGCCTATGTATGGGGTCACAAGCTTGACACAGCTAACATCTATTTTGAAACTGTATGATGTGCCATCAAATTATGACGGCTCAGAAATATGCCATTGCAGCAATATTTTACCGAAAGCGTACTCGTGTGGCTTCCGGATATCTAGTCTTTCTGAATACGTCTGGCTTGAAATGTCCAGGGTTGCAACAGGGGATTATGTAAATAACCTTCCTATGGAGCATGTGACTCAAGTCGTTCTTTACTTGTTTGTTATTCTGAGTCAGGAGGATAGGAATGACTTATTTGTTCCTCCAGATCTCATAGTGGAGGCGATACATGAAAGCAATTTCAAAGCCTTTTGTCGCAATATCGGAAGATAGTCTGGGTGCAACCGAGCGGCTGTTTTATCCTGAGTGCGGCCCGATGCCGTACGAATCTATTTACTCGATCTATCTGAAGTTTTCGTACCTGAACGGTATTAAGCTATCTGCCGTGGACAGACCCCTTAATATTATATCTGAGCAGCAATGGTCTGGGCACGTGTTAACAAGCTGGCTTGAGTCAAGAGTGGCCGACATAGATAGTCACTTACCGTGGCGCTACGCCCCCTACAAGTACATATATTCCAATAAATTGGGTGAATTTAGATTTTGCAAAGAATGTATTAGATTTGGTTATCACTCGGTGTTTAATAGTATACTTACGCATAATGTATGCGCGCTGCACAAGTGTTCGCTTACGAGGGCCTGTTTTCATTGTGCTGTAGAATATTTACATGGATTTCGACCATGTCAATCTATCCCGCACTTTATGAAAAAATGCAGTGTGTGTGGATTTCAGCGTATAGAGCTCACTAGAGAATTTAGAATGCGTCGCTCGCCTAGGTTACTAAGCTCGCTAGAGGAGTTTGGTCGTCGCCAAGCCGAGTGGTATGAATCAATATTTGATGTTGATCTTGTGTATTTTAACCATTATTGCGAGCAAGATGAGCAGCGCAATTATCTCACAGGGTCGTTTGAAATTTTGACAAAATTAAAAAGCCCAGAAACGCTTGCTGGCTTCTCTCGGGTTATCCAGTCTTGCATTTTTGTAGAATTGGGTCGAGATCGAGATTGCGGTCAATCCTATCCTGAAACGCAAGGAGCGATCTGTGAGCAGCTGGAGGCCCGGCATTTAGGTCGGCACCAGTATTGCCTAAGGTTTTTGAATGAAATGTTACGCTACCCAGATGGTGCAGAAACGACCGTCAATTTGTGCCCAATATCGCTTGCGTACCTAATACTTAGAATCAAAGGAGTCTATGGTAAATGGCCTGTTCCGGGTAGTACCTCTATAAACCTTGCGGGTATGCCTGAGTTAGCATCCTGGGGGCGTATCTCAGATCCTATATCAAATTATCGCGGAGCTTTTCTACTTTTTTTATCGATACTAGGACGCTTGCAATATCATATTTCACAAGGCTGCAGCTTTGCTATTTTATGCCGGCCTGATAAGAGGCATTTGATCGTAGGCGAAACTGAGCGTGTGATTATTAAGAAGGCCACATACTCCTTTAGGTCTATGTGCCAGCGGTCATCTTCTAGAGTTAGGCTATTCCGCAATGGTGTAGGCGGGCCTATTACAGTAATAGTAGAGGCAGACAAGTGCTCTGTTGATGGTTATTTTGGAATCAAGAATGTCATTTTTTAGCTTCAAAAGCTTAGCCCTTACTATTCTTTCTAGGTCGTTTTGATGCTTTCTCCAGAATTTCACAACGAGTACGTAGGCTCGCGTACTGCTGTTCTGATTTAGCATAGAGTATCTGGAGTAAGTCCAGCTCCGATGCCTTCTTGTTGAGCTGTTGCTGCAGGGCACGTTGCTCTCGCTGCTGCTGATTGGCTTCAGTCAGTAAGCTGGCGTTGTCGCGATTTAGCTGGGTCAGCTCGTCCTGCTTGACCATCAACACTTGTTGTAGCTGACGTATTTCTGCTTGAAGTTGGTTGGACTGCGCTTCATAGCGGCGCTGCTCTTGGTCACGCTATTCCTTACTGGCCTGACGGTAATGCTCCATGCCTTCACGAGCATGCTGATGCATGTCCTGGAGCGACTGGAGCTGTTCATCGCGCTCACGTAATCGGTTTTCTAGATCCCGTAGGGCTTGCACCATTCGAGCATTGTCGATTTCGATAGCTTGGCGCTGCAGCTGCTCTTGTTGAGCCAGTTCCTGGGTTGCTTGCAGTGTAGGGCTAGGCTCGAGCGCTGCGACTCGAGATCCCGCATCCGGGTATCAAGCACGACGGATTGGTGTTGAACTGCCGATCGCTCACGCGCCAAGGCATCGTGCCCTTGAGCCACAGACTGCTGCGCTTCTTGCTTCAACTGGTCCAACAACTGGCCGATCAGGTTCACATCGACTTGTATTGTGTCCCCGCTTCGGTCAGCCACCACGCCATTCTAGCTGGTTCGGCCTCCAGGCAGCCACCGCTCACCGCGGCATCAACCAAGTGAATGAGCATGCGTTCGCCGGGGCGCCTATAGGCCGATCCCTCCGCCTGACCACGGTCGCCATCACCGCGTCCTGATGCTCGGCGGCATGGGCATCCAGTGGTTTCAAAATCTCGTTGATGGATACTGCTTTCCGATCAGTACGTGGTAGTCCTGATTTTTCACCAAGGCGTGCGAGGCATTGCTCGCTATACACGCACGCTAGGTAACGACAACCCTCAAGCATCGCGCGCGGGAGCTGTTGTGAAATTTTCCGCTGTGTCATGAACAGCTGGCTGCGCAACGCGATCGTTCGACGGATCGCTCAACTGCGCTGCGGGTTCGAGCAACTGACTGGCGCGGCTGTCGAGCAATGCACCCGTTTGAAAATAACCCATCACCGTGGTCACGCTGCGGTGCTCGGTCATCGCCATGACTTCCCCCAGCGGTACGCCTTGACGTCCGGCCTCGGTGACAAAACCTGAACGCAGGCTGTGCGCGGCCCAGTCACCGACTAGTCCGGCCATTTGGGCCCGGCGCTGAACGATGCGTGCGACCTGATCAGGCGATAGGCCTGCAGTGCCGACCTTGCCACCCTTATACATTCGACGGAACAGCGGGCCGGATTCGGCAGGTGCAACGTCCAGCCACGCTGAGAGCGCTTGTGCTGCCGGTCCACGCAGCGGTTTCTCGCGGCGCATCCCGCTGGTGTCGGTTTTGGTCGTGCCCAGTGCGTAGAGCCAGGTGCCAGCATCCAATCGGCGTACATCACCGACCTGCAAGCCGACCACTTCGGAGCGCCGACGGCCACCGCCACTCCATGCCAGCAGGAGGAGGGCGCGATCACGTACCCCGCGCGCGCCGTCGGTGCAAGTGGCGAGCAGCGCTTGCAACGGCTCGAGGACGATGGCGGTTTTCTTGCGCACCGACACGCCTTGACGCGACTGGGCCTTACGCGCCTCGCGCAGCAGGGTCTTCAGTGCCGGTGCTTCGGTCGGACTGTCCCAGTTATTAAGCCGGTGCCATTTACCGAGTACCGCCAGGCGATGGCTGACGGTGTTGTAGGCCAGCGCCCCGGGTTTGGCTTTGACCTTTGCCGTGATGAGTGCAGCGTCGATGATCGGCGGCAAAAGGTGCACCCATTCGCCGTCGGCCGTCGGGCGAGCCAGGTGGTCAACCACAAACTGTACGGCCACCGTGGAGGGCAGGGCCGCATCGCCTAGCGCCTGGCCGTAACGCAGCTGCAACCAGGCTGACCAGTAGGCGAGGCCGCTGCGGTAGCTACGTACCGTGTTGGCCGCCGTGCCGGCGACGATGAACGCTGCTGCGGCTTCCTGGGCGTTAAGCGCCAGGAAATATGGGTCTAACGGCGTTTCGTCGATCAGGGCTAACTGATCTGTAATATTTAATACGTTCAACGTATTATATTTCCAATATCGTTCAAATAAGGTCGGATAATCTTTAATTATCAGACCTAATATAGCCAGAGGTGACCCGTGGCGATAGGCGTACCCGAAACTGACGTATTCGCTGCTGCAGACGCTGTGCTTGCCCGAGGGGAGCGACCTACTGTTGAGCGAGTTCGGCAGGAGCTAGGTCGCGGTAGCCCGGCACGAGTGGGAGGGCTGCTCGATCAATGGTGGATGCGGTTGACTGAGCGGCTGAATGGCGAGACCCGCCTGCCGGCCCTGCCGAGCGAGGTGTCGCAGGCCTTTGTCGCCATCTGGCAGCAGGCAACACACTTGGCCCAGGGTGCCGCTGAACAAGCGCTGGCTGAGCAACGCCAGGTGCTGGCCGCCGAGCGCGAGCAGCTCGCGGCGCTTGAAGACCAAGCCCGCCAGGATGCCGCCCAGTACCGCCAGCTGGCGGCCGAGGCGATGGCCGGCCGCCAGGCGGCGGAGACGCGCCTGGCCGATCTAGAGTTGCTGTTGGCCCAGCGCATGGCACAGATCGAGGACTTGCGCCAACAGCGTGAAGAGCTAGTGCGCGAACGAGGCGAGGCGCAGCTGCACGCCCAAGGACTGCAGCAGCAAGTGCAGGATCTGGCGCTCAAGCTCGAACAGGACCGGGTTGACCACGCGACCTACGTGCGCGGCGTTGAGGAGCGGGCCTACCGCGAGATCGACCGTGCCCGCGAGGAGAGCAAGAGCCGCGCTGTGCAGCTTAAGGCAGCAAGTCGGCAACTGGACGACCTGCAACGCCGCCTGGAGGCGCTGCACAACGGACTGAGCGAAGCGCAGCAACAGGCGGCAGCACAGCAGGCGCGGGCCGACACCCTGGCCCAGCAATTGTTGCAGCGACCTGCTGGGGCGGGGGTAAAGCCCAAGATGCGCAAACGCATCACCTCGGCCTCTAAGCGCTCAAGCTGAGTAGGCGAGGGCGGCGGCATCGTCTGCAGCCGAAAATTCAGCGCCCTGCGCAATTTAAAATACTGAGCACATTCGGTGCATCTCTGGATGCCAGCGGTAAGCCGCATGACTTGGAGAAAAAGCGCCTGTCGGAAGTCATCGGGGCGTTGAACGATATCTTCGGTGCCGAAGTCAGCGATGACGACCAACTGCAGTTCCTCACCTGCATCGCCCAGCGCATCAGCCGCCAAGAAGACGTGATGGCCCAGGTGAGCAACCACTCGGTCGAACAGGTGATCTACGCCTGTTCCCCAAGCGGGTGCTGGATACCGTACCGGACGCTATGACCGACCACGAGAAGCTATCGCTGGAAGTGCTGGATAACGAGACCAAGAGCCGGGCGTTTGCGCTGGTGATTTTGAAGATGCTGAAGTCGGCGGCTGGCTTGGAGCAAAGCAACAGCGCCGGTTAACTCGGACTTTTAGCGCCAGTATCTGTCAGCTTTGCTGCAGCTCTTCGACCTTAGGCAATAGGTAGGACGGCTCGCAGGCAAGCTCGCCTGCGATCCGATAAAGCTTCTCGACGGTGATGTTTGCTTCGCCTCGTTCGATACGCCCCATGTAGCTGCGGTCAAGGCTGCAGGCCAGCGCGAGTGCATCTTGGGAAATCCGGCAGATCTTTCTCTGCGCCCGGATGCGTTCCCCTAACGCTTTCGCCAAATTATCCATGACCGTCTCAATTCAACTTGAGGCGGCACTATCGTGCGTTTGCGGATCCATAGGCCACGGACTATAATCCGCATTTATCCGCTATTACTCTTCTGGTGTCTCAATGAAATCGGCCTCGTTCATCTTTGACAGGCGTCTGTATGGGTTGCTTCAAGAGGAAGGCCGCACAAAGTTCACGATCCGTGAGTTGCGTGATGCTTATGCCAAAAGTCTGGAAGGCATGAACTTCCGTATAGCCGATGTGCGCCGCTATGTGTATGAGCAGATCCGTCGATTGCTGCGCATGGGCTGGGTTGTGCTTGATAAGGATCGACGTGTTCGAGGACAGGTCTACCACCTGCAGCCAATTCCGGCCCATCTGCAACTGGAGCTAATCGACAACGGTTTTGAGAGCAGTCTCAAGACTATCGAGGTGCCAGAGCAGGAACCTTCAGCGACAGAATTGCAGGCTTTGCCGATCAAGTCTTCAGCCAATACGGATCAGCAGTTGGAAACTCTTCACAAGGAAATTCGCTTGGATTTCCTGTCTTCGATGGGCGAGGCGGAGCGCTACAAGCTACTTTTGGACGAGATGCCGCATCTGCGGGACAAGGTTGAAGGCGATTACCTGGAGGCCAGAGATCGTAGTTCGCGTCTACATGGGCATCTTCGCGCCATCGAAAGGACCCTCAAAACGCTTGCCACAACACAATGAGCGGAACGCTGAGAGACTGGCAAAAAAGCTGCATCAACAAAGCGCTGGAGCACTTTAACGCCACGCCGCATTTCTTCTGCCAAGCAACGCCGGGGGCCGGGAAAACACGTATGGCTGCGGAACTGGCTAGCCGACTGCTTGACCAGGACAGAATCGACCTGGTGATGTGCTTTGCGCCATCCTGCCAGGTCATTGAAGGCTTCCGTTCGACCTTTGCTGCGGTGCTTGGCCGGCGTCTCGACGGCCAGATAGGTGCTGTGGGGGCGGCCTACACCTATCAGGCTATGGAATACCGTGATGAGGGATTCTGGCAGCTTCTTGATGACTATCGGGTGCTCGTGGTCTTCGATGAGATCCACCATTGTGCCGGCCATGATCCGCTGCTCAGCAACGCTTGGGGACTGCAGATACTGCATCGAGTACAGGATCGCGCTGCCTTCACGCTGGCGTTGTCTGGCACACCCTGGCGTTCGGACGACAAGGCTATCGCCCTGGCGCGTTACTCCACGCCCGAGGGGCATCTGATCTGCGATTACCGTTATGGCTTGAAAGACGCCATTACCGACGGCGTTTGCCGATCCCCCCGCATTGTCCTGCTCGATAATCAAAAGGTGAAACTCACTGAAGCACTGGGTGCGGACAGTTCTGTAAGACTGTTTCCCAGCATTGCCAAACTACTGGGGGAATCACCTATCACTTACGAAGAGCTGCTGCGCCATGATGAGGTGATTAATCAAATACTTGCCCTTGGCTGCAGCAAGCTCAATGAGCTTCGCCAGATCAAACCTGATGCAGCCGGCTTGGTGGTTGCCACCGACATTGAGCACGCTCAACAAATTGCCTTAGCCCTAGACACCAGGGGTGAAACTTGCCGCATCGTAACTAACAAAACCCCGGATGCGCAGCACGTGATCAATGCGTTTAGGCATAGCGCCTGCCGCTGGATTATTGCCGTGGGAATGATCAGCGAAGGCACCGACATACCTCGGCTACAAATTTGCTGTTACCTGAGTCGTATCCGCACCGAGCTACATTACCGTCAAGTACTTGGGCGGGTACTTCGGCGCACAGGTGAATCTGATCACCTGGCATGGCTATTCATGCTGGCGGAGCAAACGCTACAGGGCTTTGCGGAGCGAATAGCAGATGACTTGCCGGATGACCTGGCGGTGCTGAATGAGGTGCATATGCCAGCTACCACTCCAGATTCAAAGCAGAGCTTGATTGATGTTGGCGGCAACCTAGATGACGTAGATAAAAGTATTGGATTCGGGGCTGAGCAGACTGTTCGTTCGGGGGATACGAGCTTCATGACCCTGGCAGGAGTGGTAGCTGAGCCAAGCTATCAAGTCAGTTTTTCTCAACATTACAGGCAGCAGTTGCTGGCTTGCTTTTGAAGCTGTGCCCACACGGCAGTCACAGAGAGCGCTCTACGATTTGCGCTAGGTGACTGGGTTTGGAGCACGTCGCACGCTCTGGTCGGCCTCAAGAATAAACGCGTCCACGGCTGTCTATTGCAAGTAGAACGCATCTTCGGTGGACCTAGCCCTAAATATTTTTTGGACATGAGGGGCTCCATCAACAGATTTGATTCATCAGCCCCACCCGAGTCGAACTGTATAAGTAGGCCGTGAAATGAAAGTCTGTCTCTCATTTGCAACGGTGAGCGGCAGCGCAGCTTTCCAGCTCCTAGCGGTACTGACATAACTTACCAATCAGATGCGCACTTCCAGCATATGGCGCAATATTTAGTGACATATTACGAAAAGGAGATGCTTATGGACGAGACTACCCCCGGTCGAGGCGGAAAATCCAAAGTAGCCTCCATCAAAGGAGAGGTCAGGCCAGGTAAATCTTGTTCCGCAACCGGGTACTGCAAGGCCACGCAAGTGGCGAAAGGCTCTGATACCTCCAGGAAGACATTCGTGACTACTCTTCTCACAGGCGGAGCGTCACCAGATGATCTGGGAGCGGTGTATCGCGTGACCAGAGAAGGGATCACGATTGCCGCCCTCACTGAATTCACGAATTCGCTCAAAATGTTCAATAGCGGCTATCTGCTGATAGTTCTGACAGGCCTTTCAAAACGGACCATTCAGCGGCGTCAGCAGAAACCAGCAGAGCCATTGAACTCAGAGCAGAGTGCCCGAGCACTCCTGGGCGCTCAAACCTTAGAGCAAGCAATCAGGGTGATCGGTACACCTGAGTTGGCAGAGGGTTGGATGTCAAAGCCTGCCATTGGTCTTGATGGCTGGAGACCCATCGACCTAATGGATAACGCGATCGGCATACAGCTTGTGAGCGAGTTCTTGACCCGCCTGGAGTACGGGGTTTACCAGTGATCATGAGACCAGGCCGCGACGAACTGCGCGAGCGCGTCAGGGTCGCCATTCAACGCACCCGCCTTGGTCGTCCAGTAAAGAGCGTCATCATGGTTGGCCTGCGCGGCGTAGGTAAAACCGCTCTGCTGAACCAGATGTTCATGGAGGCAGAGGCGGCGGATATTTGCGCGATCTACATCGAGGCGCATGAAAACAGATCCTTGCCTGCGATCCTCGCTCCCCAGCTTCGCATGTCGCTGCTGCGCTTGAGCCGTCTTGAGGCAGCCAAAGATTCGGCTGTGCGCGGGCTTAAGGCTCTGGCCGGCTTCGCCAAAGGCTTGAAGGTGAAATTCGGGGATATTGAGCTGGGAATCGATTACGACCCCGAACCCGGCTTGGCAGATAACGGCGACTTAGAGAGCGATCTTACGACCTTGCTGGTCGAAATCGGGCGTGCGGCAAGAAGTGCTAAAACGGCGCTGGTGATCTTCATCGACGAACTCCAGTTCGTGAAGGAAGAAGAACTAGCCGCGCTCATCACCGCGCTGCACCGGGTTTCCCAGCTTGGGTTGCCAGTCATGCTTATTGGCACCGGATTGGCGCAACTCCGGGGGCGGGCAGGCAATGCCAAATCCTACGCAGAGCGACTTTTTGACTATCCGACAATTGGCCCTTGAACTACCCAGGCCCAATAATCTTCCGGCCCTCATATGAGGCGCGCTCAAACGCCTCGGCTTACCATGGGCCCGATCAACGGCGAGCAATGAAGGCGGCGGACACCCCTGGTCGACGCCTGACAACAAAAGGCCCGCAGGCATGAAGTCTGCGAGCAGACCAGGGGTTGGTGGTTAACCCCCGTAACCGTGCCGTAATGCGCTACGTCGGATGGCGAGCCCTACCATCAAGAGCGACTGCATACGGCAGACTGCCGGTTTCGACTGGCTTGATCATGAACAGCCACCATTTTTCGGGCGTCCGGGGCCAGTGGATTCCCCAACATTTCAGCCCTAGGCAGGAGCACCTTGCTCAGTTTGCAAGAGTACCAAATCAAAAAAGAATCGAGTTTCGGAGTCATCACGAGCCAACCAATCTGGAGATAAAGACTGCGGTGATAGCCAGCATTTTTCTCGATGGCGCCAAGGGAAGCGCTCGGTGGGGTTTCAAACCTGATGCAAGCCGGATTTATTGGCAGGGACCATTGGTAACGCGAAGACCCCTGCGACTTTCGGGGCAGCGAACACCATCGGCGTCCCCGACGCTTGCGCCCGCAGCGGCAGGATTTTGCTCGGTCTCCCGGATTACATTTTCGACGGCAGACGCCGTGCCAGAGTCCGCTTCGGCGTACCCGACCTGACGGAAACGACTGCCGTGATTGCGAGCCCCTGTCTCTCTGGAGTGACGGGCACGCACGTGCTGTTCGACGGTGAATACGCCCGGCGTGTAATCCAGCTTTTCGCTGACATCTTCACCGATGCGTTGCAGCTGGCAGCCGCAGGCGTACTGGGTGTTCGACTTCAGTGCCAGCACGCATGTCCATAGGCTCGGTGGCGTGCCAGATGTTATCAATGCGGATCACTGGGCAAGCCCACGGACAAAGCGGGCGCATCCTTCAGGATCGGAGGCTGGCCATTTCACCGTGACCGATTGCTCGCCAAGCGGTAGCTCGATAATCACCGATGCTTCAGCCGGCCGTTTAGGCGTAGCCCTCAATGGAACGAAAGCCGGCAACGCCGCTGGTGGCTGATCTCGGTAAAGTGGTAGCCACTTGCGAATGACGTTGGCGTTGATGCCGTGGCTGATGGCAACGCTGGAGTCGGTCGCACCGGGTTGCAGGCACTCCTGAACAACCTGGGCCTTGAACGGTTTGGGGTAAGAGCTTCGTTGGCGCATGAAAATCCCGGCGATAAGGGCTATCGCGTCCGCTTAAAAATACGCGGCCACCATCGCCCTTAATGCTGGAGTTCGGAAGGTGACTTGGCTGGACGCTTACGACTTATTTCCTTCTTCGGGGCGGCCGAGAACATGGTTCTCAACCGGCCCGATAACCACCTGTGAGGTGTTTACTTCGCAGCGGCCCGAATAGCAGTGATGGTCGTGTTCGGCAAGATGATATCTGGATTGATATGGATCTCGATCAGCGCCGGCTTACTTGCTGCCTGAGCGCGCTGGAACGCCTCGGCGAACTGCACTATTGCGGTCGCGTACTCGGCATGAGCGCCATAGGCTTCGGCCAGGGCGACGAAGTCCGAGTTCTGCAGCTCAGTCGCGACGATCCGGATCGGGTATTCGCGCTCTTGGTGCATAGGGATGGTGCCGAACATGCTGTTGTTGACCACGATCACGATGATGTTGGCGCCGTAATGCTTGGCGGTCGCCAGTTCCTGACCATTCATCATGAAGCAACCGTCACCGGCGAAGGCTATGACGGTACGCTTCGGATCGATGAGCTTGAGCGATTCAGGTCAGTGATCCAAGGATCATCTCTTGAGTCAAGGTTATAACATGTTCAAACGAAGGTTGGGGCTCTTGGTATTTCAAGTTCGGGAGTTCGTTAAGCATTGCGATTATAATTATAGATTTTTCTTTTATCTTGGTAGGGTTGAAGATGCTCTCTTTGACGCCATGAAGAATTATGCGCTCCAGCATTTTGTGGTAGGCATTACGGATCTCATTAATGACCTGTTGTTGTTGGTCGTTAAGATTTCGAAATTCAAGGCGGCTCACTAAATGACGCTGCTGATATTCAGCATTAAACTGTAAGTGGGCGTGGGTATAGGCCAAGAGGCTTTCCAATGGACCACAACTCCTCGGTACAGCCATCTCTATGGCGTCAAGCAGGTCTGATTCGTGTTCATCAATCAACTCGAACAGTAGGGAGTTTTTGCTCTTTATGTGATTGTAAATGGAGCCTGCTTGCACGCCTAATTCACCGGCGAGTTTGCGCAAGCTAATACTATGGAAGCCTTTTTCAGCAAAAAGCGCCAGCGCAGCCCTCCTGACTTTTTGATGGGGAGATAGGGCCGGCGAGCAGGGAGACGCCTCCTTTTGCGTTATCACGCTGCGCTGACCTTCATGTAAAAATACCTACTATTCGGTTTAAGAGGTGGCCCACAGTTCCTTAGGCACGATTATTAAACTCACTCAAAAAACAATTAAGGGCCTGAGCACTTTTAGTCTCTAGTTAACGCGAGCGCTACACCCTGGCCGCCACCGATGCACAGGGTTGCCATGCCTTTCCTGGCATCCCGGCGAATCATCTCGTGGAGCAGGCTGACCAATACGCGGCAACCGGACGCACCAATTGGGTGGCCTAGGGCGATAGCACCGCCGTTGACGTTGACCTTGTCGATATCCCAACCTAACTCCTTGCCGACCGAGATGGCTTGAGCTGCAAAGGCCTCGTTGGCTTCAATCAGGTCAAGGTCGGATAGGTTCCAGCCCGCTTTCTCCAGGCACTTTTTGCTCGCCGACACCGGGCCTATACCCATGATAGCCGGGTCTACTCCTGCGCTAGCGTAGGCTTGGATAGTGGCCAGCACTGGCAGGCCGAGTGCCTTGGCCTTGGCGGCACTCATCAACAACACCGCGGCGGCGCCGTCATTGATGGTCGAGGCGTTGCCGGCGGTGACACTGCCATCTTTCTTGAAGGCGGGCTTGAGCTTTGCCAGCGACTCGGCGGTTGTTTGCGCGCGTGGCTGTTCGTCAGTGGCGAAAAGCAGGGGCGCGCCCTTGCGTTGCGGGATCTCCACCGGGGTGATCTCATCGCTGAAACGCCCCGCTTCGATGGCGGCACAGGCCCGGCTCTGGGAGCGTACGGCGTAGTTATCCTGCTCTTCGCGCGTCAGTTTGTAGCGGTCGACTAGATTTTCCGCAGTGATGCCCATGTGATAATTATTGAAGGCATCGGTCAGTCCGTCCTGCAGCAGCGAGTCCGCTAGCTGGGCGTGGCCCATGCGCAGGCCGGTGCGAGCCTTGGCCAGGACATAGGGTGCCAGGCTCATGTTTTCCATGCCGCCAGCGATGATCACGTCTGCGTCGCCACAGCGGATTGCCTGGGCGGCCATGCTCACGGTTTTCAACCCAGAGCCGCAGAGTTTGTTGACGGTCAGCGCGGGTACGCTATGTGGCAGCCCGGCGTTGATGGCCGATTGTCGTGCGGGATTCTGCCCGCATCCAGCAGTGAGGACTTGACCTAGGATCACTTCATCGATGCTGGCTGGATCCAGACCGGTTTTCTTGAGCAGGGCGCGGATGACAATACTACCCAGCTCAATGGCGCTGACATTGGCCAAGCTGCCTTGGAAGGCGCCGATGGCAGTACGGGTTGCGGCTACGATGACGACGTCTTGCATGATTGGCTCCGAATAAAAGACATGGTGCAGCGACTTTTCGAAGTGTGCACCACGTTGCCAAATGGCATAAATCTCGCCGCTCGGCGGCTGGGCCGCCGATGTGGCTATGACGCAGACACTCGCTTTAGTGGCGGTGCACCGCGTCGTTTTCAGTCGACCAGCACCTAACTGCCGGTGGATGTGTGCAGTTCTTCGAGGGTGTGATGAGCGTTGGGATAGATGTTGTTCATAATTCGCCGTTCCTCATAGCGTTATTAGGCGGACAGCTCGTTGCGCTGAAGTCTGCTTAGGGCTCGCGCCACACGCGAGCCGGATTCACGGCCCAGTACCGCGCAGATGCGCTGACCGGCGGCGATCAGTTTGTTCAGGTCGACAGCGGTTTCGATGCCCAGGCCATTGAGCAGATACAGCACATCCTCGGTCGCGACATTGCCGGTGGCACCTTTGGCGTAGGGGCAGCCGCCGAGGCCGGCGACCGAGCTGTCGAACACCTCGATGCCTTCCAGCAGGCTGGCGTAGATATTGGCCAGGGCCTGGCCGTAGGTGTCGTGGAAATGCCCAGCCAGCTTGTTGCGCGGGACCTTGCTGCCGACTACTTCGATCAAGCGCCGGGTTTCTCCGGCAGTGCCGGCACCGATGGTGTCGCCGAGGGAGATCTCGTAGCAGCCCATGTTGTAAAGCTCGCGGGCCACATCCGCCACTTGGGCCGGGGCGATGCTGCCCTCGTAAGGGCAGCCGAGCACGCAGGACACGTAGCCGCGCACGCGAATGCCCTGTTGCTTGGCGGCGTCCATCAATGGCAGAAAACGCAGCAAGCTCTCGCTGATGGAACAATTGATGTTCTTCTGCGAGAAGGCCTCGGAGGCGGCGGCGAAGACGGCTACTTCCTTGACTCCGGCCGACAGTGCTGCTTCGAAGCCCTTGAGGTTGGGGGTCAGGGCGGCATAGGTCACGCCGGGCAACTGCTGGATCTGGGCGAACACCTCGGCGCTGCCAGCCATCTGCGGAACCCACTTGGGCGAGACGAAGCTACCGACTTCGATATAGCCCAAGCCTGCGGCGGACAGATCGTCGATCAGGCGCACCTTGTCGGCCACGCTGATCGGTTGTTTCTCATTCTGTAGGCCGTCGCGTGGGCCGACTTCGACGAGCCTGACTGTTTTTGGAAGGTTCACTCAATGCCCTCCAACTCAACCAGGACGCTGCCTTCGCTGACCATCTCGCCTTCGCTGCAATACAGCGCCTTGACCGTGCCAGCGTGGGGCGCGCGGATGCTGTGTTCCATCTTCATCGCTTCCAGCACCACCAGCGCGGTGCCGGCCTCGACCCGCTGACCGGTTTCGACCAGTACGCGGACGATGCTGCCATTCATCGGCGCCGTCAGGCCACCGTGCTGGCTGTGGCTGGCTTCGACCTCGGCAATCGGATCGAGCTGGCTGATGGCGTGCAAGTCGCCCTGCCATTCCAGGTAGAGGGTGTTGCCCTGGCGGATGGCATGCAGGCGCCGTTGTAGTACGTCTGGCTGAACCTCGGTGTCTCGCGGGCTGCTGCACAACAGCGTCTCGCCCTGTAGTCGGGCGACGCCGCAGGCGCGCACCTTTTGCGTGACGCCGTCGCAGGCCAAGTGCAGGTCGATTTCGGTCGGCAGGCCGGCGCGCCAGCCACTGGTGCCGGCCCACGGCGAATGGAAGTCTTCGTGCTTGCGCCGTAGCGGCTCGCTCTGGGCAAAGGCGTCGCCAGCCAGTTGCCAGAACTCGGCGGGTAACTCGCTTGGCGGCGGCAGCAGCTGCGCTTCGTAGCGCGGGATAAAGCCGGTATCCAGCTCGGCGTCGGCGAAGGCCGGGTGGGCCAGCACGCGACGCAGAAACGCCAGGTTGGTCTTGACCCCGCCAATGCAGGTTTCATTAAGCATGGCCAGCAGGCGCAGGCGTGCTTCCTCGCGGTTGTCGCCCCAGGCGATCAGCTTGCCGAGCATCGGGTCATAGAAGGGCGAGACCTCGTCACCTTCGGCTACGCCCGTATCGACGCGGCGACCCGGGCCGGCCGCGGGTTCGCGGTACAGGCTCAAGCGTCCGGTGGACGGCAGGAAGTCGTGCTCCGGGTCTTCGGCATACAGGCGCACTTCGATGGCGTGGCCGATCAAGGGCACCTGCTGCTGGGTCAGCGGCAGCGGCTCGCCACGGGCGACGCGGATCTGCCAGGCGACCAGGTCGAGGCCGGTGATGGCCTCGGTGACCGGGTGCTCGACCTGCAGGCGGGTGTTCATCTCCATGAAGAAGAAGTCGCCGCGTTCATCCAGCAGAAACTCCACGGTGCCGGCGCCGACATAGCCGATGGCCTGGGCGGCCTTGACTGCGGCCTCGCCCATGGCGCGGCGCAGTTCGGGGCTGAGGCCCGGCGCCGGCGCTTCCTCGACCACCTTCTGGTGGCGACGCTGGATCGAGCAGTCGCGCTCATTCAGGTACAGGCAGTGGCCGTGCTGGTCGGCAAATACCTGGATCTCCACGTGGCGTGGTTTGAGTACGTATTTTTCCACCAGCATGCGCGAGTCGCCGAACGACGACTGCGCCTCGCGCTGGGCGCTGGCCAGGGCTTCGGCCAACTCGCTCTCGCGCTCGACCACCTTCATGCCCTTGCCGCCGCCACCGGCGGTGGCCTTGAGCAAGACCGGGTAGCCGATGACTTCGGCGGCGGCGCGGAAGGTTTCCAGATCCTGGGCCTCGCCGTGATAGCCAGGCACCAGCGGCACGCCGGCGGCGTCCATCAGCGCCTTGGCCGCGGACTTGCTGCCCATGGCGTCGATGGCACTGGCCGGCGGGCCGAGGAACAGCAGGCCGGCGGCTTCGATGGCGCGGGCAAAGCCGGCGTTCTCGGAGAGGAAGCCGTAGCCCGGGTGGATGGCCTGGGCGCCGCTGGCCTGGGCCGCGGCAATCAGTGCGTCGATGCGCAGGTAGCTGTCGGCCGGCTTGGCGCCGCCCAGGTCGATGGCGATGTCCGCCTCGCGCACGTGGCGGGCGCTACGGTCGACGGCGCTGTGTACCGCCACGGTGGTGATGCCCATGGCCTTGGCCGTGCGCATCACCCGGCAGGCGATTTCGCCGCGGTTGGCGATCAGCAGGGTGTCGATGTGCTTGCTCATGCTTGTGGCTCCTGCCGGAGGGATTGGCGTTTATCGAGCCAGCTGTCGCACTGGACGGTATGCAGCACTAGGTCGCGAGGCATAGTCATTGTGGCTCCTGCCAGCTGGGCTTGCGTTTATCGAGGAACGCGCGCAGGCCTTCCTGGCCTTCGGCGCTGACGCGGATGCGGGCGATGGCGTTTTCGGTGTAACGGCGCAGGGCCGGGGTGAGCACGCCGCTGGCGACTTCCTTGAGCAGGTCCTTGCTCGCCTGCATCGCCTGCGGGCTGTTGAGCAGCAGGTTGGCGACCCAGTCGTTGACCGCGTCGTCCAGCGCCTCGGCCGGGTAGCTCTCGGCCAACAGGCCCAGTTCACGGGCCCGCTCGCCGCTGAAACGTTCGGCGGTCAGGGCATAGCGGCGTGCCGCGCGCTCACCGATGGCCTGCACGACGAAGGGGCTGATCACCGCCGGGGCCAGGCCGATACGCACCTCCGACAGGCACAGTTGCGCGTCGTCGGTGCCGATGGCCATGTCGCAGCAGGCGATCAGGCCCAGGGCGCCGCCGAAGGCCGCACCCTGGACCACGGCCAGGGTCGGAATCTTCAGCTGGTAGAGGTTGTGCATCAGCTCGGCCAATTCCCGTGAATCGGCCAGGTTGGCGCTGTAGTCGAGGGTCGCGGCGTGCTGCATCCAGGCCAGGTCGGCACCGGCGGAGAAGTGCTTGCCGCGGCCGCGCAGCAGCAGGAAACGCAGGCTCTTGTCGGCCTGCACGTCATCGAGGGCGAGGATCAGCTCGCGGATCATCTCGGCGTTGAAGGCGTTGTTCTTGTCGGCACGGTTGAGCCAGAGAGTGGCGAAACCGCGCGGGTCTGTTTCCAGTTCGATGGTGCTGAAGTCGGTCATGGTCTGTCGCGTTCCTCGATGCTGCTGTTTGTAGGAGGTCCTACCTCGGGGCGAAGCTCTGGCTTCGAGCAGGCTGTCGCCTGCGTTCACCGCGAGGTCGCGCCTCCTACAGGTTGGGGGGCGCCTTGATGCCGTTACATGCGGAACACACCAAAGGTGGTCGGCTCGATCGGCGCATTGAGGCTGGCGGACAACGCCAGGCCGAGCACCTCGCGGGTCTGCGCCGGGTCGATGACGCCGTCGTCCCACAGCCGCGCGCTGGAATAGTAGGGGTGGCCCTGGCGCTCGTACTGTTCGAGGATCGGCTGCTTCAGTTTGGCTTCCTCCTCGGCGGAGAAGTCGTGGCCGGCGCGCGCTGCCTGCTCGTGCTTGACCTGGACCAGGACGCCGGCGGCCTGTTCGGCGCCCATCACGCCGATCCGCGCGTTCGGCCACATCCACAGGAAACGCGGGTCGTAGGCGCGGCCGCACATGCCGTAGTTGCCGGCGCCGAAGCTGCCGCCGATGATCACGGTGAACTTCGGCACCTTGGCGCAGGCCACGGCGTTGACCAGCTTGGCGCCGTGCTTGGCGATGCCGCCGGCCTCGTACTTCTGGCCGACCATGAAGCCGGTGATGTTCTGCAGGAACAGCAGGGGAATGCCGCGCTGGCAGGCCAGTTCGATGAAGTGCGCGCCTTTCTGCGCCGATTCGGCGAACAAGATCCCGTTGTTGGCGAGGATCGCCACCGGATAACCCTGGATATGGGCGAAGCCGCAGACCAGGGTGGCGCCGAACAGTGCCTTGAACTCGTCGAACAGCGAGCCGTCGACGGTGCGCGCGATCACCTCGCGTACATCGAAGGGCTGCTTGGCGTCGGCCGGGATCACCCCATAGAGCTCTTCGGCGTCGTACAGCGGGGCGATCGGCTCGCGATTATTCAGCACGCCGAGCTTGCGCCAGTTCAAATTGGCGATGCTGCGCCGGGCCAGGGCCAGGGCGTGTTCGTCGTTGTCGGCGTAGTGGTCGGCGACCCCCGAAGTCTTGCAGTGCACGTCGGCACCGCCCAGGTCCTCGGCGCTGACCACCTCGCCGGTGGCGGCCTTCACCAGCGGCGGGCCGGCGAGGAAGATGGTCGCCTGGTTGCGCACCATGATCGCCTCGTCGGCCATGGCCGGCACATAGGCGCCGCCGGCGGTGCAGGAGCCCATGACCACGGCGATCTGCGGGATGCCCATGGCGCTCATGTTGGCCTGGTTGAAGAAGATCCGCCCGAAGTGCTCGCGGTCGGGGAACACCTCGTCCTGGCGCGGCAGGTTGGCGCCGCCGGAGTCCACCAGGTAGATGCACGGCAGGCGGTTCTGCTGGGCGATGGCCTGGGCGCGCAGGTGCTTCTTCACGGTCAGCGGGTAGTAGCTGCCGCCTTTTACCGTGGCGTCGTTGGCCACGATCATGCACTCGACGCCTTCGACCCGGCCGATACCGGCGATCACCCCGGCGGCGGGTACGTCTTCCCCATAGACGCCATGGGCGGCCAACTGGCCGATCTCCAGGAAGGGCGAGCCGAGGTCGAGCAGGCGGTTGATCCGTTCGCGCGGCAGCAGCTTGCCGCGCGAGGTGTGGCGGTGCTGGGCCTTCTCGCCGCCGCCTTCATGGACGCGGGCTAGGAGGGCGCGCAGGTCGTTCACCTGGGTGAGCATCGCCGCGCTGTTGGTGGCGAACTCCGGGGAACGGTTGTTGATCTGGGTATGCAGGATGGCCATCTGGGGCGCTCCGTCGAATTGGGCATGTTTCGTAGGAGCCAGCTTGCTGGCGATCCGGGGTAAAAGCATCGCCAGCAAGCTGGCTCCTACAAAGGGCTCGACTACTTGGTTTCGTTGAACAGCTCGCGGCCGATCAGCATGCGGCGGATTTCGCTGGTGCCGGCGCCGATTTCGTAGAGCTTAGCGTCACGCCACAGACGGCCAGTGGGGTAATCGTTGATGTAGCCGTTGCCGCCGAGGATCTGGATCGCCTCGCCGGCGAGCCAGGTGGCTTTTTCCGCGGTATAGAGGATCACCCCGGCGCAGTCCTTGCGGACCTGGCGTGCATGTCCAGAGCCGATCGAATCGAGGTGCTTGCCTACGGAGTAGAGATAGGCGCGGCATGCCTGGAGGGTGGTGTACATGTCGGCGACCTTGCCCTGGATCAGCTGGAACTCGCCGATGCTCTGACCGAACTGCTTGCGGTCATGGATATAGGGCACGATCACATCCATCGCCGCCTGCATCAGACCCAATGGCCCGCCGCTGAGTACGGCACGTTCGTAGTCGAGGCCGCTCATCAGTACCTTGACGCCTTCGCCAACCTGGCCCAGTACGTTCTCCTCGGGAACCTCGACATCCTGGAACACCAACTCGCCGGTGTGCGAACCACGCATGCCGAGCTTGTCGAGCTTCTGCGCGCAGCTGAAACCTGGCGTGCCTTTTTCCAGAATGAAAGCCGTCATGCCCTTGGCGCCGGCGCTCAGGTCGGTCTTGGCGTAGACCACCAGCACGTCACAATCGGGGCCGTTGGTGATCCACATCTTGGTGCCGTTGAGTACATAACGGTCGCCTTTCTTGTCGGCGCGTAGCTTCATCGATACGACGTCGGAGCCGGAATTCGGCTCACTCATCGCCAAGGCACCGATGTGTTCGCCGGTGACCAGCTTGGGCAGGAACTTGGCCTTCTGTGCATCGCTACCGTTACGGTTGATCTGGTTGACGCACAGATTGGAGTGGGCGCCGTAGGACAGACCGATGCCGCCTGCAGCGCGGGAGATCTCTTCCATGGCAATCATATGGGCCAGGTAGCCCATGCCCGAGCCACCATATTGTTCCGGGACGGTCATGCCGAGCAGGCCCATGTCACCGAACTTGCGCCACAGGTCCATGGGGAATTGATCGGTGCGGTCCGCGGCCTCCGCGCGTGGGGCGATTTCTTTGGCTGCAAAGCTGGCAACGGAATCGCGCAGCATGTCGATGTCTTCACCAAGGAAGAAATTCAGTCCGGGCAAATGGCTCATGGTCCAGCTCTCCTGTAGTCGTTGTCGATTGCTTGATTCATGCCGCAGGTTGCCGCAGTGCGGCCTGGCAGCGTTGTTCTGCAGTGTTCAATTCCAGCTGCATGTGCTGGATGTCCAGAATCTGTTGTTCGAGTTGCTCCCGGCGTCCGGCGATCTTCTCCAGAAAGCGACTCAGTTGCTTGTGGTTGCCGCCGGCGGGGTCGTACATACCGATCAGCTCCTTGCATTCAGCCAGCGAGAAGCCGATACGCTTGCCCCGCAGGATCAGCCTCAGCGTGACCCCGTCGCGTAGCGAGTAGATACGCTCCTGGCCACGTCGTTGGGGCACAAGCAGGCCCTGTTCTTCGTAGAAGCGGATGGTGCGGGTGGTCACTTCCATCTCGCGAGCGAGTTCGGAAATGCTGTATGTCCCAGACATGCTCACTCGTGTATGACCTTTACGTTAACGGTTACGCGCATCCCGCGTTTTTAACCACTGATGCATCACCAGGCGGTTAAGTACTCAGGTGGTGTGGTGCAACCGCGCTGATCAGCGCGGGACCTTCGAGAAGGCCCCGCGCTTGATCAGAGCTGGGCGGCGTGGATGCGTACGGGTTTCTCGGCTAGGCCGGCATCGTGGAACTGATCGCCATTGCGCCATTGTTCGAGGAGCTGGGTCTTCTGCTGCTCGGCGTGTGCCAGGTAGCGCTCCTTGACCGGGCCATACCCGCGTACGGCATCTGGCAGGCTGGCCAGCTTCACTGCTGTCTCGAGCTTTTGCGGGCTGAGGTCCATTAGCAGTTGGTCGAGGGTCTGTTCGTAGCTGTCTAACCACTCGCGCTCGACTTTACGTTCGTGGGTATAGCCGAACGGGTCCAGCCAGGTGTTACGCAGGAATTTCATTTTGGCCAGCAGCTTGAACCCCTTGAGCATCCACGGGCCGAAGCTGCGCTTGGCCGGCTCGACGCCTGGGCCGGCTTTGTTCAGTAGCGGTGGAGCCAGGTGGAAGCTCAGACTGTAGTCGCCCTCGAAAGTCGCTTCGATTTTCTTGAGGAACTCGCCATTGGTGAACAGGCGCGCCACTTCGTACTCGTCTTTGATTGCCAGGACTTTGAAGTAGTAGCGCGCCACCGCCTCGGTGAGCGGGCCCGGCTGGCCGGACAGGGCACATTCCGCTGCGCTGAATTGCTCGACACGCTCCTGATAACGCTTGGCCAGGGTCGCATCCTGGTACTCGGTGAGGAATTCGGCACGCCGGGCAATGCTTTCCTCCAGGCTCTGCGACAGTTGGCGGTCGCGGCTCTGGACTTTGTTGGCTTCAAGTTTGCGCTGCACGCGTGGTAGATCGACGGCGGCGCGGCGCCCCCAGGCGAAGGCCGAACGGTTGAACTCGACCGCAGTGCCATTAAGTTCTATGGCTTGCAGCAGGGCGTCTTCGCCCACCGGCAGCCAGCCGTGCTGATAGGCAAAGCCGAGCATGAAGGTGTTGGTGGCGATGGAATCACCCATCAGCGCGGTAGCGATCTGGCTGGCGTCGATAAAGCTGACCTGATCATCGCCGGCCGCTTCGCGGATTTGCGCGGCCATGTCCTGGGTACGGAACTGCGGGTCGGGGTTGGCTTGTAGGTCGCCGCTTTCCGCCTGCTTGGCGAAGGTACGCACGAATGCGCTGGTGATGCTTTGTTCGCTGTTGACCAGTACGTGGGTGACGCCCTGACGCAACTTGGTCAGGGTTTCACTATTGGCGCTGACCACCAGGTCGCAGCCGAGCAACAGGCTGGTTTCGCCTTCGGCGATGCGCGGTGCGAACAGCTGCTCCTGACGTGCGGCGATACGGATGTGCGACCACACCGCGCCGCCTTTCTGCGCCATGCCGGCCATGTCCAGGTTGAGTGCACCCTTGCCTTCTATAAAGGCGGCCATGCCGAGCAGGGCGCCGATGGTCACCACGCCGGTACCGCCGACACCGGTAACCAGGATGCTATAGGGCTCATCCAGGTTAAGCGGCGCGGGTTGCGGCAGGTCCCAGCGCTCTTCGCTGTTTTCAGCCAGGGCCTTGGGTTTGCGCAGCTTGCCGCCCTCGACGGTGACGAAGCTCGGGCAGAAACCGGAAAGGCAGGTGAAATCCTTGTTGCAGGAGGACTGGTCGATCTCGCGCTTGCGCCCGAATTCGGTTTCTACAGCGACCACTGACATGCAGTTGGATTTGCTGCTGCAATCGCCGCATCCCTCACACACGGCTTCGTTGATCACCACGCGGCGTGCCGGGTCTGGGAACTTGCCACGCTTGCGCCGGCGACGCTTCTCGGCGGCGCATGTTTGGTCGTAGATCAGTGCCGAGACACCAGGGAACTCGCGCAGCTCTTTCTGACATTCTTCCATCCGCTCGCGGGCAAATACCGGCACGCCTTCGGCAAGGTCCTTGGCGTTGCGGTATTTGTCTGGATCCTCGCTGACCACGAGGATGCGCTGTACGCCTTCGGCAGCAAGTTGGCGGCTGATTTGCGCCACGCTCAAGGTGCCGTCTACCGGTTGGCCACCGGTCATGGCGACTGCATCGTTATAGAGAATCTTGTAGGTGATCCGCGACTTGGCTGCTACCGCCGCCCGGATCGCCAGCAGGCCGGAATGGAAGTAGGTGCCGTCACCGAGGTTGGCGAATACATGCTGGGTTTCGGTGAACGGAGCCTGGCCGATCCAAGCTGCGCCTTCGCCGCCCATTTGGCTGAAGGTCTGGGTCTGCGGATAGATCCAAGCAGCCATGTAATGGCAGCCAATGCCGGCTAGCGCGCGGCTGCCTTCGGGGACCTTGGTCGAGGTGTTATGCGGGCAGCCGGAGCAGTAGTGCGGCACCCGATCCATCAGGTTATTGAAGTGCCCCTTGCACGCCAACTGGGCGTCGAGGACTGCCAGGCTCACCTGCAGTTGAGCGTTCTGTTGCTGCCGCAAAATGCGTCCGGCCAACGCGCGAGCGATCTGGGCCGGGGTCAGTTCGCCGATTGCCGGCAGCAGCCAGCCGGTGTGCGGCAGGCTCCATTCGCCTTTGTCATCGAACTTGCCGACGATGTGCGGGCGTACGTCTTCGCGCCAATTGTAGAGTTCTTCTTTTAGCTGGTACTCGATCAGGTGACGTTTTTCCTCGATCACCACGATCTCTTCCAGCCCTTCGGCAAACTGGCGCACCCCATCAGCTTCCAGTGGCCAGATCATGCCGACCTTGTACAAACGCAGACCGAGTTGCTGCGCCATGGCCTCATCAATGCCGAGAATCTTCAGCGCCTGGCAGACGTCAAGGTAGGACTTGCCGGAGGTGATGATGCCGATGCGCGCCTTTGGCGAGTCGAGCACGATGCGGTCGAGGCGGTTGGCCTTGGCATACGCCAGTGCGGCATACAGTTTGTGCTCGAGCAGACGTTGTTCCTGTGCCAGGGGAGGATCAGGCCAGCGGATATTGAGACCGCCCTCGGGTAGCTCGAAGTCGGGGATGATCGGCTGCACGCGATGTGGGTCGAGGTCGACGATGGCCGCACTTTCCACGGTGTCGGCGACCGCCTTGAGTGCAACCCAGCAGCCGGAGTACCGCGACATGGCCCAGCCGTGCAGACCGTAATCGAGGTATTCCTGCACCCCGGACGGCGCCAGCACCGGCATCATGACGGCCTTGAAGATGTGCTCGGTCTGATGCGGCAGGGACGAGGAACGGGCGCCATGGTCGTCACCGGCAATCGCCAGAACGCCACCGAACTTGGAGGTGCCGGCAGCATTGGCGTGCCGGAATACATCGCCACAGCGGTCTACTCCGGGGCCCTTGCCATACCACATGCCGAATACACCGTCGTACTTGGCACCTTCAAAAATGTTGACCTGCTGGGTGCCCCAAAGCGAGGTAGCGGCTAAGTCTTCATTGACGCCAGGATGGAACACGGTGTGGTTCTGCTTGAGGTGATCGCGCGCCTTCCACAGGGCCTGGTCGAAGCCGCCCAATGGAGAGCCGCGGTAACCGGAGATAAAACCTGCCGTATTCAGGCCCGCGTCGAGGTCGCGTTGACGCTGCATCAACGGCAAGCGCACAAGCGCCTGGATCCCGGTCAGCAATACTTTTCCGCTTTGCTGAACGTACTTGTCGTCCAGGGACGGTGACTTGCTCATGACTAACCTCCAATCTTGTTCTTATCGATACGGCCGCCTCATGCAGAAAGGGACCGCCAAGAAATATGAACAGATTGTCTGTTAGTGTTTAGTTTACTGAAAGACATAAAAATAACTTTCAGGTATTAGATAAACAAATACCTGGCGATCGCTCCAGCCGCAATCACCGCCGATGCCGTGATGAGGACGCAATGTCCTTGAATTCAGCTGTGCGCTGAGCAATGCGGTCATGCCGATAGCGCAGATTCGGTGGCGCGAACGTTCTGCGGGCCTGTTATCAATCTGCACCACGCAGCCCTGGTAAGGCGCGCAGTAAGAGCCTGTGTATTTCAGCAATAGTCCTTTGTATTTCAGCAATAGCCCAAATCGTTGTGTCTGCGTACGTCCTCTCGTCTACTCAGTCGGCGGCCCTCCTAGCGGGGATCGCTGCAGCCAACTGCGAATAACAATAACAAGCGAGACGGAGATTTTGATGTCTATTGGCAACCTGAAGCTGACCCGCCTGGCTATTGGCGTAGCCGTCGCCATGGTCTGTAGTGGCCTGACCCAGGCAAGAGAGTTCGCTACCGCAAACCCTGACCTGACCCTGCGCTGGGACAATACGCTGCGCTACAACCTGGGGGTTCGGGCCGAAGAGCGTGAACAAGCGCTGGCAAACAATGCGACCTATGACGAGTCCGACTCCAAGTTCGACCGTGGCGACGTGGTAACCAACCGCATCGATGTGATGAGCGAGTTCGAGTTGGCTTACCAGCAGTACCATGGGATTCGCGTCAGCGGCGCCGGCTGGTACGACCAGGCCTATGCCGATACGGATGTCGAGACGTCTGACGGCAATGTCTATTACCCAGGTGCCTTTCCCGGCACCAGCACCCCGAGCTATCGGAGCGGCGAATACTCGGGATTCACCAAGCGCTACCACCGTGGTTTGAGTGGCGAGCTGCTGGATGCTTTCGCCTTTACCCGCTTTAACCTCGGCGATGTGCCAGTCAGTCTGCGTGCTGGTCGACATACCGTGTACTGGGGTAACGGCCTGCTGATTCCCGGTCATGCGGTGTCCTATTCCCAAGCCCCGCTCGACGGCCGCAAGGCGGTGAGTAACCCTGGAACCGAAACCCGCGAGATCTTCCTGCCGCTGACCCAAGTGTCGGCCCAGGCTCAGATCAACGACCGGCTGTCGCTGGCTGCTCAGTATTTCCTCGAATGGGACACCACCCGTGCGCCAGAAGGCGGTACCTATCTGGCGTCCGCCGACGTGGCGCTTGAGGGACCCGATCAATTGCCACTTTTCCAGGGGTTTGCCCGCCCGCTGGTCGACCCGCTGACGCCGGGGAACCGGGGTAACTGGGGCGTGATGGGCACTTACAGCCTGGACTTCCTGCACTCGGATATCGGCCTGTACTACCGCGAATATGATGACTACACCCCCTGGGGCCTGCAGGTCGGGGCCAATTTCGCGCGCTACGTGTATGCCGAAAACGTCAAGCTTTATGGCTTGAGTTGGGCCGCCGGTCCGGTGCTCGGGGGCGCGTCGCTGGGCGTCGATTTGTCCTATCGCAAGAATGCCTCGTTGATATCGAAAAACTTTAGCGCCGTGGATAACCAGGGTGCGCGCGGCGACACCGTGCACATGGTGGTCAACACACTGTGGCTGCTCCCGCGCACCGATTACTTCGATACCGGCAGCTTTATCGCCGAACTGGCCTACAGCCATGTGCAGAAAGTCACCGAGCATAAGGAGTTGTTCAAGGGCGAGGGCTATGGCGGTTGCCCCGCCGGTCAGGACAAGGAGTGGGGCTGTGCGACTCGCAACTATGTCGGCGTGGCGTTCAACGTAGCGCCGCAATGGCTGGGCGTGTTCCCGGGGTGGAACATTTCCGCACCGATGAGCTTCGACTATGGCTTGTCTGGTAACGCGGCCAATGGTGGCGGCAGCGAGGGCAAGTACAGTTACAAGGTGGGCATCAAGGGCACTTTTGACGAGCGCTATGACGTCACCCTGGCCTATATCGGTTACGGCAGCCAGCGCAAGTACGACGACATCGCTGGCGTTGGCAAGACGGTGGTAGGCGGCACCGGAGACATTGGCCTGTCCGACCGCAACTGGCTTTCGCTGACCTTCGGTACGGCGTTCTGATTCTAGCGCGCAGGTTCGCTGGCGAACCTGCGCCTGACGACATCCTTCTTCGTCCTGCGACTGCTTGGTAGCACTACGCGTGCCTGCCTGCTCTTGCGTGCTGCGCTTGTTTCCAGCGACTACAAAAACAATGACTGGAGGTTCTCATGACTTTAAATACCTATGTGACGGGGCTAGTAGCCGTGCTGTTGGTCGGTTCGGCCGCGGCCGACGACGGTGCCAAGCCCAGTGATCTCGGCGGCAAGCTGACCCGCTTCGGGGCGATTGTTGCTGGCAACGCCGATGGCAACATTCCCGCCTACGATGGCGGCCTCAAGGTGGCGGCAGGACTGCAACCCGGTGACGGCTTCTGGCCCAACCCCTTTGCCGATGAAAAGCCGCGTCTGCGCATCGATGCCAATAATGCCGAGCAGTATGCCAAGCAGCTATCCGCCGGGCAGCTGAAGCTGCTCAAGGACAACCCGCAAAGTTACTTCATGGAGGTCTATCCAACTCACCGCACTGCCGCGTTCCCCGAAGCATTTCTCGCCGCCACTGAACGCAACGCCAGCAACCCGGAATGCAAGTCGTTTAACCAAGGGTTGTCGCTCGCCGAGGCCTGCCGCGGTGGCCTGCCGTTCCCTCTGCCCAAGGATGGTCAGCAGGTGATGTGGAATTACATCCTCAACTACCAGGGGGTCAATGGCTGGGACTGGAATCACAGTGCCTATGTGGTCAACCAGGGTCACGTAACGCTGACCAACACCAACCGCGCCACCGGTGAGAAACCCTACTACCAGGTTGACGTGGCGGACCGCGACCCGAGCATCGCCCAGCGTATCTGGTCGCGCATTATTGCCCCGGCACGGACTGCGGGGCAGGCGTCGGGTTACTGGGACTACCTCGATCCTGTGGCAAACGCCCGTTCAGCCTGGAGCTATTCGACCGGCCAACGTCGCGTGCGCAAGGCCCCGGAGTTTGCCTACGACACGCCTAACTCGGCATTCGGCGGGGTGTCGTTCTATGACGAGATTTTCCTGTTCTCCGGGAAGATGGACCGCTTCGACTGGAAGCTGCTGGGCAAGCAGGAAATGCTCATTCCCTACAGCAACTATGACCTGAAGTGGAAGTGCGACATGGACAGCAAATTGATGGAAAAACACATCAATCCGGCCTGTGAACGTTGGGAGTTGCATCGCGTCTGGGTGGTCGAGGCCACACGCAAGGAAGGCGTGCGTCACGCGCAGAAGACCCGCCGTTACTACATCGATGAGGACACCTACGGCGCGGCGCTGTATGACGCCTGGGACGACAGCGGCGAGATGTTCCGCGCAGGAGCGCAGTACAACATCCAGGCGTATGGCATTCCCAATAACCCACAAAACGACGCCTATTCGCTGTACGACTTCACGCGTCATCAGTACGGCATGTTCGGCAACGGCCCGACCCGCTATCGCCAGGCGCCGGTGGCCGAGCGCGAAGCCAACCCGCAAACCATCGCCAGTGGTCAGACCCGCTGATGCCAGTCACGAGGTCGGGCGCAGTCGCTGCGCCCAAGTCATACCGCAAGGAGAGAACCCATGCATCGTGTTGAAGGAAAGGTTGCGCTGATCACCGGTGCGGCCAGCGGCATTGGCCGTGCCGCCGCGCAAATGTTCGCCGTCCAGGGCGCGCATGTCGTGGTCACCGATCTCTATGGTGACGCCGCGCAGCGGGTGGCTCAGGGCATTGTCGAGAGCGGTGGCAGCGCCATCGGCTTGAAAGTCGATGTCGGCGTCGAGGCCGATCTGCAGCAGATGGTCGATACGGCAGTAGAGACCTTCGGTCGTTTGGATGTGCTGTTTAACAATGCGGTCAACAAGAACCCGGACACCGCGCGCGACGTGGATTTCCTTAACTTCAATCAGGACCTGTTCCACGCCAACATGCGGGTCAACGTGCTCGGCGGCGTGCTGGCATGCAAGTATGCATTGCCGCATATGCTGGGGCAGGGCGAAGGTTCGATCATCTTCACCTCCTCGACCAGCTCGATTGCCGGTGAAGTCGCGCAGTTTAGCTACGGCGCGTCGAAGGCAGCTCTGAACTGGTATGTGCAGAGCATCGCCGCGACCTTCGGCAAGCGCGGTGTGCGTTGCAACGCCATCCTGCCCGGGGTGATTCGCACGGCTGCGCTGGAGGGCTGGGCCAACGAGCAAATGACCCAGGCCTTTCTCGATATCCAAAACGTGCCACGTCTCGGCGAGCCGGAAGATATCGCCAGCATGGCGCTGTTCCTCGCGTCCGACGAATCACGCTATGTCAACGGCGCGTTGCTGCGCGTGGATGGCGGCATGAGTTGCGGCACGCCGATGGTGCCAGTAGTACGCGCCTATCTATAAACCATGGCGCGTGCCTGGTGGCCGCGCCGAAAGCCGCTGGAGCTTGCCATGGGCATGCAACAAGAAAACTTTATTCGCGAATTTTGCGCCGCCTGGGGCGATGGCAGTGCCTCGACCCGGCCGCAGATCGACAAGATACTCGCCATGATGAGCGAAGACGCCGTATGGCAACTGTGGGTGCCGGGCGGTCCGGTAATTCGCGGTCAGGCCGCGCTGCGCCAGGAGATCGAACGGCAGATGAGCTACGTAACCCACAACAAATGCAAGATCCGCAACATCGTTTCCAGCGACACCCTGGTGATGACCGAGCGGGACGACTACGCGGTAACCCGAGGCCTGCCGATGCCACATTCGATGGTGGCGGTCTACGAACTGGATGAGCTGGGGCTGATCAAGGCCTGGCGCGAGTACCTGGACACCGCCGACCTGGCTAAGAAGAAGGGCGTGCCGATCGAGCAGGTTGGTGGGCCGAGTCGGAGCACGGCCGTCGGCTGAAGGCGTACCCGTTTGCGGTGCGGTAGATTTTTTGGGGGAGATGTCCATGCAAACGCAACAAGATCAAGGCAGTGCAGATGCGCTGAATGAGCAGAAACTACGCAACTTCGTCGAGCAGTTGCTGGGTGGCGAAATTATCAGTATGGAGCGCCTGCTGCGCTGGCGGCCGGCGTGGAACCTTGAACTGCGGCGTGACGGCGAAGTACTGGCGTTGCATATCCGCGGCGACCGCGGCGGCGATGTCAGTCCCTTCCCGGAGCTGCGCCGCGAGGCCGACATCCTTACCCTGCTGGCTGAGCAGGGTATTCCGGTGCCGCATATCTACGGTTTTTGTGAGGAGCCACAAGCGATCATCATGCAGCAGGTGCGCGGTACCCGTGATCTCGCCACGGCGTCCAGCGACGCCCAGCGCAGTGATCTGGCGCGGCAGTATGTGCAGGCCATGGCGGCGATGCACCAACTGCCCCTGGAACCGTTCACCGCCCAGGGCATCGGCATGCCGCTGGGGGCCGAGCAGATCAGCCTGGCTGGACTCGAGGCCTATTACCCGCTATACGCCCGCAACAAGACCAAGCCGCAGCCGCTGGCCGAGTTCGCCCTCGGTTGGTTGCGCCGCAACGTACCGCAGCACCGTACCAAACCGGCGTTCGTGCAGTACGACTCCGGCCAGTACCTGTTCGCCGATGGCAAAGTCAATGCGCTCTACGATTTCGAGTTCGCCATGATCGGCGACCCTCTGGCAGATCTGGCTTCGGCGCGCATGCGCGACAATTACGAGCCGCTGGGCGCGCGTTTCAGCGACCTCTATCGCTATTACCAGGAAGTTACTGGCGAAGCCGCTGATCCGGACGTGGTGCGCTTCCACACGGTGCTGTTCTCCACCGTCAGCACCATGCAGTTCTCTGCCACGATAGCCACCCCGCAGCCGGGCGATCCGCACGACACCTACATCGAATTCGACATTGCCTTGCGCCGCGTAGTGGTACATGCGCTCGCCGAGGCGATGGGCATTGCCATCGAGACTCCGGACCTGGATATCAAAACCGACGGCCCTAACGCGCAACTGCTGCTGATGCTCAAGGATGCGCTCGAGCAACTGGAGGTGAGCAGCGAGTTCCAGAAAAGCAAACGTCAGTCGGTGGCCAAGTTAGTCGAGTACCTGACCTGTGCCGACGCCATGGCCCTGCAATTGCTGGAGATCGATCAGGCCGAAGTGGAAGCCTTGCTGGATCGCCGCTTCGACGACTACAGCCAGCTGGACGCGGCCCTGGAAGCGTTCGTTAAAAACGCCGGACCAGAATACGACGAACGCCTGCTACGCCTGTTCATGGCGCAGATCGAGCGCCGCGTACAGGTCTACGGCGCTACGGCGATCGGCGCTTCGGCCAGCCATATCGATCTGCCACCCATCGAGTCGCATTGACCCTGGCTTTCAGTCATTCGAGGAATTCAGATGTCGTCACCTACCGAGCAGGCCAGCATCGTGCTGGCGTTCAAACAGAAGTATGGGCCCTGGGCGCTGATCGCTGGGGCTTCTCATGGCGTCGGCGCGGCCTTCGCCCAGCAACTGGCGGCACGCGGCTTGAACTGCGTACTGGTGGCGCGCCGCGAAGAAGCGCTGCGCGACCTGCAGGCGCAACTGATCGAAGAGTATGGCGTCGAGGTGCTGCTGATCACCCAGGACCTTGCGCATGCCGACGCGACAAGCAAGCTGCTCGCCGCCGTGGCCGACCGGGAAATCGGCCTGTTCGTCTACAACGCCGGCGGCGACCCCTATATCACCAAATTTCTCGACACCTCAGCCGACGACTGGAGCGCCTTGCTGCGGCTCAATGTATTGACGGTGATGGAATGCAGCCACGCATTCGGCGGGCGCATGCTCGCGCGCGGGCAGGGGGGGTTGCTTCTGGTCGGTTCGCAGGCGGCACTGGGGGGGATTCGCAAGCTGGCCATGTATAGCGCGACCAAGGGTTTTGCGCTGAACCTCGGCGAGTCGTTGTGGGCCGAGTGGAAAGACCGTGGTGTCGATGTGTTGAATCTGCTGATAGGCACTGTGGACACGCCGACCATGCGCGCGGCCATGGTCAAGCTGAAGATTGCCGATGCCCTGACCATGGTCTTGCCCAAGGCCGGGGAGATCGTTGAGGCCGCTCTGCGCGAGCTGGCCAATGGCCCGACCCTGATCCATCCGGAAGACCTCACCTGTAGCGATCTGGCGCTGAAACCGGGCAACGCCCGCCATCAGCATGTGCTGAACAAAAGTGCCGAGGCGGCCATGTTTATCGGCACCGATTGAGCAAGGTTGCCGGCCGCCTCGGTGGCCGGTAACGGCAGTTGACCCCGTCCATCCGGCGAGTAGTGTTTATGAAAAATTTCAACAACCTAGAATTCAAACGCGGCTGGCATGTGCTGATCCTGGCGATTGTCGGCGTGGCCACCAGTTCCAGCTCGTTGCTGCTGTATAGCTTCAGCTCTATGGTGATTCCCCTGGAACAGGCCATGGGCTGGGCGCGCAGTGATTTGCAGGCGGCGATTACGGCGTTGTCTCTGGGTACCATTGTCGCGGCGCAACTGGCCGGTTGGCTCAACCTGCGGTATGGCTTGCGCGCCGTGACTCTGGTGTCGCTGGTGACCCTGTCGCTCAGTGTGCTGATGCTGAGCCAGATCAGTGGCTCGATCTGGATGCTCTACCTGGGTTTCTTCCTGGTGCCGCTTGCCGGGTTGGGCACCTTGCAGATCACGTGGTCGCACCTGATCAACCTGTGGTTCGAGGAGAACCGTGGTTTTGCCTTGGCGATCATTCTCAGTGGTTCAGGGTTGGCGGCGATCATGCTGCCGCTAATCACCACTTGGGCGATCAGCCGCTGGAACTGGCAGGCCGGTTTTATCGCACTTGCGTTGCTGCCGGTGTTGTTGGCGCTGCCACTGGCGCTGCGCTGGCTGATCCCGGAGATCCGCAGCACTCGCACGCATACTCAGCCTGCTAGTGAGCAAGATCGCGAGCGTCCTGGCCTGCTATTCAAGGATGCCCTGTGCTCCTGGCGCTTCTGGGTATGTAACCTGTCGATGACCCTGGTGGTGTCCTGCGTGGTCGGCATGGTTACCAATATCGTGCCAATGCTGCAGGATCGCGGGCTGACGGCGCTACAGGCCGGTCAGGTATTCAGCAGCTTCGGTATTTCGCTGATTCTCGGGCGTTTGCTGGTGGGGTATTTGATCGACCGGTTGTGGGCGCCGGGCGTCGCCGCGCTGGCCCTGCTGATGCCGGCCTTTGCCTGCCTGATCTTCATTTATGACGAGTCCAGTCTGTTGTCCTTCACCATCGCCACCTTGCTGGTGGGCATCGGGGCGGGGGCCGAGTTCGATATCGCTGCCTTCCTGATCGCACGCTATTTCGGCATGCGCGACTATGGCCGTTTGTTCGGTGCGCACCTGGGGCTGATCACTGCCGGTGCCGCCACCGCACCACTGTTGTTCGGCGCCTTGCTGAGCATGACCGGCAGCTACAGCGCGATGCTCAGCTTCTGCTTCGCGTGCTTTGTGGTCGGGCCACTGCTGTTGTTGGGGTTGGGCGGCTACCCGGTATTCCAGCCAGTGCGGGTTACGGCCAATGCATAAATAGATATGGACAAATTATGTAAAAGTGTTCAAGTTAATCGGGTCAATGAGTGCCAACAACAAGAATCTGTGATGGAGGCAATATGCGTGCTGCTGTGATTTCCGAACGTAATGCTCTGCCGGTGGTAGGCGAGTTCCGCGAGCCCGAGCCGCAGGAAGGCTCGGTGCTGATCGACGTGGATACCGCCGGCCTGGGTGGCTGGGACGTGCTGGGCGCCTATCGCCTGGGCGTGGAATACCCGTGCGTGATTCGTGGCGAAGGCGTCGGCCGTGCCCCCGATGGCCGCCGCGTGTATTTCGGCGAACGTTCACTGTTACCGTTCGGTGCCTGGGCCGAGCGCACCGTGGTGCCGGCTGCGGAAGTCTGGGACGTGCCGGACGACATCGACGACAAGACCGCCATCAGCATGGGCATTGCCGCTACCGGCGCGATCGTGCCGCTGGAGCAGGCGAAGATCCAGAAAGGCGAGAAGGTGCTGATCCTCGGGGCCACCGGCACCCTAGGCCAGATCGCCCTGCAACTGGCCCGTGGTATGGGCGCAGGCAAGGTTGTCGGAGCGGCGCGCTCGGCAGAGTCGCTGCAACGCCTGAAGTCGCTCGGCATCGCCGACGAGGTGGTGACCCTGGGTGGTGCCGATGATGTGGCGGCGCTCAAGGATGCCTCCGGCGGCGGCTTCGACGTGGTACTCGATTTGGTCTGCGGCCAGCCGATGCTGACCTCGCTGAAAGCCACCAACTGGGGCGCGCGGATCATGACCATTGGTACCGGTGCCGGGCGTCAGCTCAATCTGGACATTGCCGACCTGCTGTTCCGCACGCTGTCTTGTATCGGTACCGGCCAGCGTCCGCCAGCCGATCGTGAGCAGATCTGGAAACGCCTACTGAAAATCGCCAAGGAGCAACAGATCCACGTCGACTATGTCGACTACACCCTGGGTCAGGCTGCCGAAGCCTGGGCGGCCCAGCAGGCCGGCCCGCACGCCAAGATCACGGCCAGCATCCGCCGCTGAGTCGAGAGTATGGCCGGTCTCCGTCCTGGAGGCCGGGCCGCCTGCCACTTAGCCGTGTGGACAATGGGTTCGCCCGCCTCAATCCAATTGGGTGGCAGCATCGGTGTTTTGGCCATAGCCGGCGCTGATCCCGGCCTTCCGCGTACCGTGGCCGGCAACAGGCTGCCTATCCTGGTTCGCAGCCCTTGGGGTGAGCGGCCGACGCAATTCGGCACGGATTACAGTGCAACCTACAGACGGAGTGTACGACATGGTGAACAGCGAGCAGGTAGTTCGTGAATTTATTGGCCATTTCCACAACAGTTGGCCGGACGATCTTCGTCAGCCACTGGCTTTACTGGCCGAGGATGCCTACTACCAGATGGTCACGCCGACCATTGCTGCGGTTCACGGCCGCGAGGACATCCTCAAGGTGTTGGAGGCGGTGAAAGCGAAGGTGGTGAATCAGAAGCATGAGCTGATCAAAGTCGCCACCCTCGGCAACGTGGTGTTCATGGAGCGGGTCGATCAGTCCTATTGCGATGGTAAATGGGTGGACGTACCAATGGTGGCGGTTTTCGAGCTGAATGACGCTGGCAAGATCATCGCCTGGCGTGAATACCTCGACAGATAACAATCTCGTAGAGCACAGTATCGCGTTCGAAGATATCGAGAAAATCCTAGTCCAAAGAGCTGCCTGGAGGGGGATGCTGGCGTCGCCGATGTGCAACGCCTAGGGAGGACTGCGTACGTCAGCGGAGCGGTATATCGGCGGGGTTTACGCCAGCCGATGAGCTGGCGGGCCTGCCGCTGACCTTCATTGGCGTAGGGGCGCTGGACTTGTTCACAGCGTAAAATATCGCTTATGCCCAACAGCTAATCGACTGGGTAGTTGCGATCGATCTGCACATCTACCCAGGTGCGATTTACCGCTCTGATTGGCTCAAGGTGGCGAGGGTGGCACAGCAGTTTTTTCAGCGAGCACCTGGCCATGCTTCGGCGCTTGCTGGCCTAGACGAGCAGATGGCGGCAGGCCAATCGGGGCTACCTTTGGCTCAGCTCAACGGGATGCCGGCAGTCGGCCAGGTGCCATTGTTCATCAGTTTGTCGAAGGCTTCGGTGATCTCCTGCGCCGAGCAGGGGTAGTCGTGCCTGACCCACCACAACCACAGGCCGATCAACGCGCCGACAAAGCAGCGCACCACCACTTCACCGGATAGCTCATAGGCACTGCAAATGCCCTGTTTGCGGTAGTGTTCGCGTACTTGGATCAGCAGGATATTTTCCAGGTGGGCGAGGATGATGCCCTGCGACGGGCTGCTAAAAAACGAGGTGGTCAGAGCAGCATGTCGTTCGGTGGCGGCGAACAGCCAAGTTGAGACATCCAGCACCACACAGCGGTCGCCGCTGATGTCGTCGACACGGGTGCGCGGTATGCCGATGCTGTCGTAGCCGGCGATCAGAAGGTCTTCCTTGTCGCGAAAGTGCGCGTAGAAGGTCGAGCGCGCCACCCCAGTACGATCCAGCAGCTCTTGCACGGTGATTTCGCTGTAGTCCTTTTCCAGCGCCAGCCGGTACATGCAGTCGAGCAACAATTCACGAGTGCGTTGCGAGCGCAGAGCGTGACGTTTGCCGGCGAGTTCGTCAGCCAGCGGCGGGAACTGGAGTGGGATGGGCTGATTCATTGTGGCTACCTGCAAGGCTTTTTTATTGGAGTCATGGCGCCGTGCGCGCAAAGGCTACGGCGGTGATTCCGGCAGACTGGCACAAGCCTTCCCCGGTAGGCAAGGCGCACTTTGCCTGAGTCCGCTGGGCGGTTGAATTCTGACTTTGAAACCGAACAGATCTTAAATTCTGTCCGTTGTGCATTGTTTGGCCTGGTCTTACATTTTTCTTCGTTCGCAAGAGACGACCGGAGAAAACAATAATGACCGTCGATCACGCCGCCGCCATCCCGCCACATATTTCCGCGCACCTGGTGCAGGACTTCGACCTGTGGGCCGAACTCACGGCTCAGGGCGAAAATGCCTATGCCTGGGCCGCCAACTTGCACCGTAGCACCCCACCGATTTTCTGGGTGCCGCGCCTGAGCTTCCTGTCGGGTACCTGGGTGCCACGCCGCGCGGAAGATCTACGGCGCATCCTGCAAGACCCGGAAACCTTCAGCAGCGTCGGCCTCACGCCTTACGCCATGTTACTGGGTGAAAGCTGGCGTCTGGCCCCGCTGGAGGTTGATCCGCCGGATCACGCCAAGTACCGCGCGCTGCTCAATCCGCTGTTCACGCCGAAAAAGGTCGATGCCCTTGAACAGGACATCCGCGCGCTGGCAACCCAGTTGATCGAAGCGGTGGCAGAGCAGGGCCGTTGCGACTTCAACGAAGATTTCGCCAAAGCCTTCCCGACCCTGATCTTCCTCAAACTGATGGGCTGGCCGCTGGAAGAGCGTCCGCTGTTCCAGCACTGGACGCAGACCCTGATCAAAAGCGTCGACATGCAGGTGGTCACCGACAATGCACGGGCGATTACCGGCTGGATTCGCAACCACATCGCCGAACGCCGGCTGGACCCAGGCGATGATTTCACCAGTTACCTGCTGGCCAGTCAGATCGACGGCCGCGCGCTGACCGATGACGAAATGCTCGGCATCAATTTCCTGATATTTATCGGTGGACTGGACACCGTCACCTCCAGCATCGGCTTGTTCTTCCGCCATCTGGCGCGCCACCCCGAACAGCAGGCGCAACTGCGCGCCAACCCGGAGCTGATCCCCAATGCGGTCGAGGAACTGCTGCGCTCCTACTCCATCGTCAACATGCGCCGCACGGTGACTCGCGATGTGCAGATCGGCGAAGCGCTGATGAAGAAGGGGGACATGGTGTTGATCAGCACCGAGCTGGCCAACCTAGACCCGGAAGTGTTCGACAACGCCGACCAAGTCGACTTCCTGCGTAGCAGCGGCGCTGCGCCGCACATGGCGTTCTCCTACGGGGTGCACCGCTGCGTCGGGTCGCACCTGGCACGTCGCGAATTGCGCATCGCCCTGGAACTGTGGCTCAAGCTGATCCCGCCGTTTCGCATCGCCGACGGAACGCAGCCGCGCTTCAGCGCGGTCGGCGTGTTCGGGATGGAAGACCTGCACCTGCAGTGGGACCCGGTGGTCGGCACTGCGTCGGCCACGCCGGCCGAGCGGGTGAGTGCATGAAGGTGCGGATCAACCAGCAGGCCTGCGCCGGCCATGCCCGCTGCAACCATGTGGCGCCCGGCCTCTACAGCCTCGACGACAACGGTTACATCGCCAGCACCGGCTTCTCGGTCGAGGCCGGGCAGCAAGCCCTGGCGCTGCGCGGTGCGCGGGCTTGCCCGGAACGCATCATCGAGGTGCTCGATGAACCTGCATCCGCTTCGACCGGCGCGGCCTGAGCCCGCCTGACCACGACCTTTCACGTAATCCAGTAGTAAAGAAGAACACTTATGAGTAAAACCTACGACTACATCGTCATCGGTGCGGGATCCTCGGGCTGTGTGCTGGCCAATCGGCTGTCGGCTGACCCCGGCGTATCGGTGCTGCTGATCGAGAGCGGCCCCGACCACAGCAGTCCATTGATCAGGATGCCGCGCGGTATCGGCAAACTGCTCAATCCCGGCAATCCCCACGTCTGGTCATACCAGGCCCAGCGGGGCGAGGGCATGGCCGACGAATTGTGGCTCAAGGGTAAGACCATTGGCGGCTCCAGTTCGGTCAACGGCATGGTCTATGTGCGCGGCACCCCAGCCGATTACGACGGCTGGGAAGCCCAGGGCTGCAGCGGTTGGGGCTGGAAGGACATGGGCCGGCAGTTCGTCGCCCTGGAGGACCATCAGCTCGGCGCGGCACAGTGGCGTGGCGTCGGTGGCCCACTCAAGGTCAGCGTGCACCCGGCCGGCGACCCGCTGTGCGAGGCGATCATCGGCGCGGCCGGCAAGCTCGGGGTTACCCGAGTCAGCGACACCAATCATGTCGACGCCGTCTCTCAGGGTGGATTCGGTTATCAGCCGCAAACCACCTGGAAGGGGCAGCGCTTCAGCGCCGCACGGGCGTTTCTCGACCCGGTGCGCCAGCGCCCCAACCTCACCATCATGACGGGCACCGATGTGCAGCGCATCGAGTTCAAGGAGCGCCGCGCGGTGGCTGTACGGGTTCGCAGCGCCGCCGGCCCGCAGCGCTTTGCCATCGGCCGTGAAGTGCTGCTGTGCGCCGGGGCCATCGAGTCGCCAAAGCTGTTGCAACTGTCTGGCATCGGTCCGGCCGAGCTGCTGCGCGAGCACGGGATCGACGTGGTGTGCGATTCGCCGAATGTCGGCGGCAACCTGCGCGAGCATGTGTACATGGCCATGCAGTATCGGGTGACCAGCGGCAGCCTGAACCATTGCTTCTTTGGTTGGGGCTTGTTGCGTTCGGTTTTGCAGTACTTCCTGCGCAAGAAGGGACCGATGACCCACGCGGCGCACGAGGCCGGCGGTTTCGTGAAAACCCGTGCGGGGCTGGAACTGCCCGACGCGCAGATCGGCGTCAGCCTTTATTCCATGGAAGGCGACGGCAACAAGGTGATGATCGACAAGCAACCGGGTCTGACCATCGGCGGTTATTTCCTTCACCCCGAAAGCCGCGGCCACGTGCGCATCCAGTCGGCCGACCCGTCGGTACCGCCGCAGATTTGCGGTAATTACCTGGCCGCCGAGATCGATCGCACGTCGGCCATCGCCATGTTCCGCTGGTTTCGTCGGCTGGCTGCTGAGCCGCTGCTCAAACCGTTCATCGTCCATGAGCTGACGCCTGGCCCGCAGGTGCAAAGCGACGAGGAGATCCTCGCCGCGGTCCGGCGTCTGGGGCAGACCGCCTTCCACGTCGCCGGCACCTGCCGAATGGGGGCGGACCGCGACGCGGTGCTCGATCCTCAGTTGAAGGTGCGTGGCGTCGAGGGCGTCCGGGTGGTCGACACCTCGGTCATGCCTTGCCTGGTTTCCGGCAACACCAATGCACCGGCGATGGCGATTGCCATGCGCGCGGCAGAAATCATCACCGGTAAAATTGAAGGAGTGGCAGCCGCATGAGTATTCCCTTTACCCACCTGGACAAGTTGTACATCGACGGCTGCTGGGTGGCCGCCGACGGAGCTCGCGAAGCGGTACTCAACCCGGCCACCGAAGCGGTGATCGGCCATGCACCGGTTGGCGACATTGCCGCCGCCGCGAGCGCCATCGCCGCCGCCCGCGAGGCGTTCGATAATGGCCCCTGGCCGCACATGAGCATGGCCGAGCGCGCTGCCTACATGCGCCGCATGCATGCCGCGCTGGTGGCCCGGCGCGAGCAAATCGCCGCGCTGATCATTGCCGAGGTCGGCTGTTCACAAGGCGTGACCTACGCCATGCAGGTGGACATGCCGCTGGCCCATGTGCTGACCGCCATCGAGCAGTCGTTGCATCAGGAACTGCGGCACATTCCACTGGAAGCCACGCCCAACCCGATGAATCCGAGCGGGCCGCTGATTCTCGGCAGCGGCAGCATCGAGCGCGAAGCCATCGGCGTGGTTGCCGGCATCACCGGCTACAACTTCCCGTTCCTGCTCAATCTGGCCAAGGTGTTCCCGGCCTTGCTGGCAGGCAACACCCTGGTACTCAAGCCGTCGCCGTTCACGCCGTATTCCGCCCTGCTGTTAGGCGAGATCGCCGCCGAGATCGGCTTGCCCAAGGGCGTGCTCAACATCGTTACCGGCGGCATCGAGGTCGGCAGCCTGCTGAGCAGCGACCCGCAGGTAGACATGGTCTCCTTCACCGGTTCGGAAGCCGTAGGCGTAAGCATCATGGCCCAGGCCGCGCCCACCCTGAAGCGCGTGCACCTGGAACTGGGCGGCAAGTCGGCGCTGATCGTCCGCGCCGATGCCGACATCCAGGCCACCGCCATGGGCGCACTGGCGGGGCTGACGGTGAACGCCGGGCAGGGTTGCGCCTTGCTCACCCGCTTCGTGGTGCACAACTCGATTCGCCAGCAGTTCGTGCAGGTTGCCAAGGCCATGGCCAGTCAGATCAAGATCGGCAACCCGGCTGACCCCAGCGTGATGATGGGGCCACTGATCCGCGAGTCGCAGCGGGCCAAGGTCGAGCATTTCATCGCCAGCGGTCGCGATGCCGGGGCCACCCTGGTGTGCGGCGGCGGCCGCCCTGTGGGGCTCAAGCAAGGCTTCTTCAGCGAGATCACGCTGTTCGACGAGGTGCGCAACGACATGCACATCGCCCAGGAAGAAATCTTCGGTCCGGTGGGCGTGACCATCGGTTTCGACACGGACGAGGAGGCCATCGCCATCGCCAACGACTCGCGTTATGGCCTCAACGGCGGCATCGCCAGTGCCGACGCCGCGACCGCCTACCAGATGGCCCGGCGCATCCGTGCCGGCAGCGTCTACATCAACGGTGGTGGCGGCAAGATGCCCTATGCGCCGATTGGCGGCTTCAAACGTTCGGGCATCGGCCGCGAGTTCGGCCCGGACTGGCTCAAGGAGTTCACCCAGGAGAAATCGATCATCTATCCCGTTGGCCGCTAGTTCGCGCTGATCCAGGGGTCACTGCGCGTTTTACCTCGGGTATGCGCCGCCGGCAGCGCTGGCGCTTACCAATAGGCGACTGAAAATAAAAAGGTGGTTTGTATGAAAAAAATGAGCAAACAGGGACGAGCGCTGGTTGTCCACGGCACCATGACCCTTCTGGCACTTAGCATCGCCGGGCAGGCACTGGGTGCCGCCATCGAGTTGGGCAATCCGGTTTTCCGCATGCGCTGGGACAATACGGTGCGCTACAACCTGGGCATGCGCATGGAGGACCAGGACAGCCGCATCTTGAACAACCCGAACTACGACGAGTCAGACGGTAAGTTCGACCGCCATGACATCGTGACCAATCGTATCGACCTGCTGAGCGAGATCGATCTGTCCTACCGAAAGACCTGGGGGGCACGGGTCAGCGCCGCTGGCTGGTATGACTATGCCTACCAAGACAACAGCGTCGACAGTCATGCTGCCGGCCTACCGACCAGCTACAACAACGACCGCTACAGCTCGGAAGTGCAGCGCTATGTTGAAGGCCCGTCAGGGGAAATCCTCGATGCCTTCGTTTGGCATAACTTCCGTATCGGCGGGAAGCTGGTAAACGTCAAGCTCGGTCGGCACACGAATTTCTGGGGGGAGGGCCTGCTGTTCGGTGCCCACGCCATATCCTATTCGCAAGCACCGATCGATGGGGTTAAGGCAGTCACCAGTCCGGGTATCGAAACCAAGGAAGTATTCCTGCCCATCGGCCAGGTTTCCGCCAAGGCCCAGGTCACTCCGAACCTGACCCTGGCCGGGCAGTATTTCTATGAATGGGACTACACACGGATTCCCTATGGCGGTACATATTTTGGCGCAGCCGATCCGTTCTTCGAGGGCCCCGATCGCTTGCCGCTGGCTCCCGGGTTTGCCTTTCAGCGCGGTAAATCGCGCTACGGCCGCGACACCGCCAACTTCGGGGTGATGGCCAAGTACAACGTCGAGGCGATCGAAACGAGCATCGGCCTGTACTACCGCCAGTTCGACGATTACCAGCCCTGGTTTGCCCCTCAGGTCGACCCTGTGGCGGGCGAGTACCGCCTGGTGTATCCGCGTGACGTGAAACTGGCCGGCCTGAGCTTCTCGCGCATGTTCGATACGGTGTCGGTGGCCGGCGAGCTGTCCTACCGCAAGGATGGCGCGCTGAATGCCGTGGGCATCGATGCCCTCGACAACGAAGGTCCGCGTGGCGACTCGCTGCACTTCGTCACCAACGCCATTTACGGGGTGCCACGCAACTTCATCTCCAAGAACGGCACGCTGATCGCCGAATTCGCCTACAGCCGCCTGCAACACGTCACCAAGCATGAGGAGCTGTACCTGGCCGAAGGTAGTGCCAATTGCGTCGATCCGCGTGTTGGTACGCCGGGCTCCGGTGACAAGTCGGACGGTTGCTCGACCCGCGACTACGCGGCCGTCGCGGTCAACTACACCCCGCAGTACCTGTCGGTGTTCCCATCCTGGGACATGGATGTACCGCTGACCGTCAACTACGGCCTGCACGGCAACGCGGCCACTGCCGGCGGCGGTAATGAAGGAGCCTTGGCCTGGTCTGCCGGCGTACGCCTGACCTATGCCCAGCGTTTCGAGTTCGGCCTGCGTTACGCCGACAGCGGCGCGCAATCGAAAACCTTGCCGGGCAACGTCGTCGGTGGCAACGGAGCGGTCGGCGGCACAGACCGGGGCTGGCTGGCCTTCACCTTCAAGACCTCCATCTAACAAATCGAAGAAGCGGAGCATATGACTATGAACGGACACTTTGTCCTGGCAGCGGCCCTGATGGGCGTTGTGACCTGCAGCCTGGCTGCGACCTCTGCCGAGCAAGCCGCTGAGCTGGGGAAAAGTCTGACCGCGTTCGGCGCGATCCAGGCAGGCAACGCCGAGGGTACTATTCCGCCTTACGAGGGCGGCTTGCGCACTATTCCGGCCGGCTTCAAGCCCGACAGTGGCTTTTGGGTTGATCCTTTCAAGGATGAAAAGCCGCTGATGCGCATCAACTCGACGAACATGGCCGAGTATGCCGAGCAGCTCAGCGGCGGGCAGAAGATGCTGCTGGAGAAGTACCCCGAGTACTACCTGGATATCTACCCGTCGCACCGCACGGCGGCCTATCCGCAGGAGGTGCTGGATGCCACGGTACGCAACGCCACCACTTGCCATACTCTGAAAGACAACCTCGCGGTCGACCCGGCCTGTCGTGGCGGTATTCCTTTCCCGATTCCGCAAAATGGCAACGAGTTGATCTGGAACCAACAGTTGCGCTACAAGAACGGCCCCGGCTTTACCAGCACCGCTTCTTCCGCTAGCTGGGTGGTCGACTCGCGCGGCCAGGTGACCAAAACGGCCGAATCCGCGACCTTCGAGGAAACCCCGTTCTATCAGGTCAAGCAGACCGATCGCGATCCGATGCTCTACTACCGTGCCTGGGCGCTGGACAGCTACCCGGCACGTAGCGCCGGACAGTTGATCATCATCGCCGACTACCTGGACCCGACCAGCAAACCACGGCGTGCCTGGAGCTACACCCCAGGGATGCGGCGGATCAAACTGGCCCCCGAGTTCGCCTATGACACGCCGGTACCCAACCAGGGCGGGGTCAACTTGTTCGACGAGTTGCAGATGTTCTCCGGCAGCCAGGATCGCTTCGACTACAAGTTGGTCGGCCGCAAGGAAATGTACATCCCGTACAACGCCTACAAGTTCTACTTCGACTGCAAGCAGGACGAGCAATTTCTCGCCCACCATGCCAATCCTGCGTGCGAGCGCTGGGAACTGCATCGTGTCTGGGTCGTCGAGGCCACCCTCAAACCAGGTATGCGTCACGCCTACAGCAAGCGCACCTACTACCTCGATGAGGACACCTTCGGGGCCGGTCTGTATGACGCCTGGGACCAGGGAGGCCTGCTCTATCGCGCCTTGTTCCAGAGCGGTGTGCAGCTCTACGACAAGGACATCCCCTATACCGTGAAAAACGTCAGCTATGACTTCAACAAGGGCATCTGGTCAATCCTCAACGATGGTCTCAAGGGCGGGTACCGGATCAGCGAAACCCCGTTGTCGGAAACCGACATGAGCCCGGAAACCATCGTCTCCAAGGAGACCCAGCGTTAATCATGGCTGAAAAACTATTGCGTTAAATCGTTGCAACTCTTCATCACCTTTATGGCCCCTTGTGGGCCATTTTTTTGCGTTTTGCGAGGGCTGATTACGAGTACTGGTGGCGGAGCCTGCAAGCTTGCCGCGCCTGGGCTGGCCTGCATGATTTGGCGGCACGCGGCCGTTCCCGTTCAGCCCATTCAGCTTGTGCACTGCCTATGGCGCTGGCGGCGTTCAACTGCTGCGCTGGCGGCGAAACTCTTCGGGTGTCTTGCCGAGCGCTTTACGGAAGGCCGCGGTAAAGGCCGCGGCGTTCTGGAAGCCGCTTTGGTAGGCAACCTGCTTGATCAGTAGGCGTTGGTCGGTGAGCAAAGCCATGGCCTTCTCCATCCTGACTTCCGCGGCATAGTGGCGCAGGGTCTTACCCGTAGTGTTCTTGAGGAGGGTCGACAGTTTACGTGCCGGCAACCCACAGATAGCGGCTAGGTGAGATAGCGAGATGTCTTCCTCGGGACCGGCTTCGAGTATTTCGCGCAGCAGCTTGAGTTGCCGCGGACTTAGTTTGCCGTCGCTTTCGTTCAGGGATTGGTTGCCGAGAAACTCCCGACGAAGGTCAAGAGCGATACTGGTCAGCAGGCATTCGATATGCAATTCACTGGCAAAGCCCGGTGCGCAAACCTCTTCTGCCAGGCGTTGCAAAGAAGCCTGCAAGTAAAGGCTGCGCAGATTGAGCATGCTTTCGTGGGCGTGCCCAGCCCAATCCCACTGATAGGCGGCGAGTGGGCCAAGGTCGGTTGGGTCGAACAGGCAGATCAGCGACTTCTGCTGGCAGGCACCATGCTTGAGGTGGAATTCGGTACCATGGGGAATGAACAGAAGTTGGCCAAGTGGCTTGAATTGTTGAGTAGGCTGTCCACGGAATCTGCCGAGATTATGGCTGTTGTCATTGCACTCAAGACCTGAGGGGCTGAGCAGCATACGGATCAGGCAGCTGTTCTGCAGTTCGATCCGGGCCGTGCCTGAAGTGGACCATTGCGCGTGTTCCACGCGTAGGTCGAAGCCCCTCTTGCGGAGCGAGACTTCGGTGGCAAAATCACCCGGGTGTTCGGATTCGTATTCGCAGTAGTTGATCGCGTGCATGGTCATCCTTCAGCCGTTTTTATTGTTGGTGCTGAAATTCGATCGGTAGCGAATCGTTGGCGGTGTTCGGATCTGCCAGGTCGCTCATTGGTTAATCCCGACAAGGCCCGAGTTTACTCAGCGTGGCAGTGGGGACGATGCATAAATACTGAATGCAGGTATCAGGAAATCAGATGGCCAAGGGCAAAGACATTTCCATGCGGCAACTGCGCTACTTCGTGGCGGCGGCGGATGCCGGACAATTCTCTCAGGCAGCGCTCAAGGTGCATGTTTCGCAGTCGGCAATCACTGCGGCGGTCTTGCAGCTGGAGCAGGCCCTCGGTGTCAGTCTGTTCGAGCGTTTGCCCTATGGCGTTGCCTTGACCGCCGAAGGCAACAAGTTCGCCCAGCACGCGCGGCATATCCTCGACACCCTGCAGGATGCGCTCAGCGAGCCGCTGTTTCTTGGCCACTCGATGCAAGGGGTGGTGCGGGTCGGAGCATCCTATACCGTACTTGGCTATTTCCTGCCCGCGCTGCTGGCGCGCTTCAAACGCAGCTACCCGCAGGTAGAGGTCGACCTGCTTGACATGGATCGACCGAGTATCGAAGCCGCGGTAATCAGTGGCGAGTTGGATATGGGCTTGGCCATCGTCTCCAACACTCAGGATCTGCTGCGCTTCGAGCACCATGTGCTGATTCGTTCGCGGCGCCAGCTGTGGTTAGCCAGTCAGCATCCGTTGAACGCCGTGTCCTCAATTACCTTGGCCGACGTTGCCCAGCACGCTTACATCATGCCGACGGTTGATGAGGGGGAGGAATCTGCGCTGCGCTATTGGCGTACGCAAGGCCTCGAGCCTTACGTGGCCTTCCGTACCTCATCGATGGAAGCCCTGCGCGGGCTAGTCGCCCATGGCTTTGGCGTGACCATACTCTCCGACATGCTCTACCGGGCCTGGTCGCTGGAAGGTAAGAAAATCGAGAGCCGGCCGTTGGTCGATGTCATTCCGCCCATGGAGCTGGGGCTGATCTGGCACCCCGAGGCGCAACTGTCCGAGCCGGCCCAGGCGTTCCGCCAGTTCCTGATCATGGCCTGTGCGTCCTGAAAGACGGCCGATCATCGAGGCATGGCCGGGGCTGGCCTCGATGAACGGTGGGGTAGGGCGTTGAGGGCTAAGGCGTCAGGTTTAATTGGGCGTCGATGGCCTGGCGCAGGTCAGCGTCGTCGGCCGCGATGTCCGGGGCGAAGCGTCCAACCACCTGCCCGTCGCGGCTGACCAGGAATTTCTCGAAGTTCCACTGCACCGCCGGTGCCGGCGCGACTTCGATGCCGTAACCCTTGAGCCGCTCGCGCATCGGGCCGTCGCCGCTGGCGAGCGGTTGGGCCTCGGTGAGTATGCTGTACAGCGGATGTTGCTCGGCACCGGTTACCGCGATCTTGGCGAACAGCGGAAACTGAACGCTGTAGTTGAGGTCGCAAAACGCCTGAATCTCCTCATCGCTGCCCGGCTCCTGGCCGCGGAAATCGTTCGCCGGAAACCCCAGTACTTCGAACCCCTGTTCGCGTTTCTCTTTATAGAGCGCCTCGAGACCTTCGTACTGCGGGGTGAGTCCGCATTTCGAGGCGACATTGACGATCAGCAGCACCTTGCCTTTGAAGTGCTCGAGCGTCAGAGGCTTGCCTTCGATGGATTTCAGCGGGATAGCGTAGAGTTTTTGACTCATGGTGAAGCTCCTGATTGTGAAGTTGCCGCCCACGACGTGCCTGCAGAGGCAGGGCGCCTGGGGCGCGCTGGATTCAGTCTGGGTTATTGCCGTTGCGCTCGCGGACCATGGCCGCGAAATCGCGTTTGAGGGTGGGGAAGTAGGCGATTTGCCCACCCATGCCTCCGGCAATATCGATCGAGGCGGCACTGATGAAGCTGGCAAATTCGCTGGCCAGGAACAAGGCCATGCCGGCGACGTCCTCGGGTTTTCCATAACGGCCGATGGGCACCACTTTCATCACCATGGCATCGAACTCCTCACGCGTTACCCCGGGCCCCATTTCCTTGTAGTGGCGGTCCCACTGCCCGGTGTCGATCCAGCCCATGTTCAGGCTGTTGACTAGTATGTTGTCCTTGGCCAGGGACATGCCAAGCGAGCGCGAGAGGGCTATGCAGGCGGCGCGGTTGATCACGGACGGGATGCCATCCGGCGTCGGAACGGTACCGGCCAGGGCATTGATCTCGATAATGCGCCCCCATTGCTGTGCGCGCATGTAGGGAACCACCGCCTGAACGAAGCGGAAATGGCCCATCTGCAGGATATTCGCGTGCTCGAGGATGTCTTCCGGCGTCAGCGTATCCAGGTTACCCCCCTTACCCTGACCGGCATTGTTGACCAGAACATCCACGCCACCCCAGCTATCGGCGACTTCCTGGACGAATGCCTTGACGGCCTCGCTATCGGTCACATCGACCGCGCGGGCGATCACTGCCTGGGCGCTTGCCTGTAAGGCCTTGCCGGCCGAGACAACGGCCTCTTCGGTACGTGCGCAGATCGCGACCCGCGCACCTTCTGCGGCGAATGCCTGGGCAATAGCCCGACCAATACCGCGTGAAGCGCCGGTCACGATCACGCGTTTGCCACTGAGATCAATATTCATGGGTACTCCTTATAGGTAAGGGTGGCAGAGCGCTCGGCTCTGCGATTCCACGGGCGAGGAAAGCGCCAGGCGGACTCGGTGCTACGCTCATTAAATCCCAATACTTACGACGGCCAAAGCAATTATTGAACAAATAATTGTAATGTGTTTACTTGGCCGGCATGTCGACGCTCTGTAGCCGACGCCTGGCCTGGCCGGGTCTGCGTCCGGTTACAGGCACCTCCGTAGACAGTTTTGGCATGAGATGGAGTGACATTCTCTATAAAGAATCTAAATCTGCATATGGAATTGTCTGTACTTATCCGCTAAGGTGTCCTTCACGAAGAGTGGAACGAATCTGTCGTTAGTGTTCAGATAGCGAGCTACTCCGCAAGAGGTCGAAAACGCAGCTGTTGGGTGTTTTTCTAAACTAAGTCGTTGCAAAAATAAGAATAACGGAGCTGAGATGAAGATGATTAGAACGCTTGGTCGTATCTCGATGCCTCACAGCGCCCTGGCGCTGGCGATCATGAGCTGTGCAGGTGGAGCAACAGCGATGCAGATCGATGTCGGTAACCCCGACATCCGCATGCGCTGGGACAATACAGTCCGTTACAACCTGGGCATGCGCATGGAGGACCAGGACAACAAAATCATGAACAACCCGAATTTCGACGAGTCCGACGGGAAGTTCGATAAAGGCGACCTCGTGACAAATCGTCTCGATTTGTTAACCGAGATCGACCTCTCCTACAAAAACGACTTTGGTGGGCGCGTCAGTGCGGCAGGTTGGTATGACAACGCCTACGACGACACTTCTGTGGAGAGCAACGTACCGGGACTGGCCACCAGCTATAACAACAATCGCTATAGCCGCGAGGTGGAGCGCTATGTCAAAGGTCCATCAGGTGAGATTCTCGATGCCTTTGTTTGGACCAACTTCAGCCTGGGCGCAACCCCGGTAAACCTCAAAGTGGGCCGTCACGCTCTGTTCTGGGGTGAGGGCGTGTTGATCGGTGCGCATGCGATGTCCTACTCGCAGGCACCTGTAGATGCGGTGAAAGCCGTGACCAGTCCGGGTATTGAGACCAAAGAAGTCTTTTTGCCTGTCGGTCAAGTCTCGGCGAAAGCACAGGTCACCGATAACCTGTCGATTGCCGCGCAATATTTCTATGAGTGGGATAACACCCGCTTCCCCTATGGCGGCACCTATTTTGGCGCTGCTGACCCATTCTTCGAGGGTCCCGATCGTCTGCCGGCGGCTCCCGGCTTCAACCTCAACCACGCGACCTCCAAGCGCGGCCGCGATGGTCAGAACTGGGGCGTGATGGGCAAGCTGGACGTCGAGGCTATCGAAGCCACAGTCGGCGCTTACTACCGTGAATTCGATGACTACCAAGCGTGGCTGGCACCGCAGGTCAACCTGGCGACTCGTCAATACCGCCTAGTCTACCCACGCGACGTCAAACTCTATGGTTTGAGCATCTCCACCGCCGTTGGTGCAGCATCTGTTGGTGCCGACCTGTCCTACCGCAAGGGGGGAGCACTCAACGCTACAGGCGTAAGTCTGGTGGATGATGAAGGTCCGCGTGGCGACACCATTCACTTCGTGGCTAACGCTATTTACGGCGTTCCGCGTAATTGGTTGGCCGACAACTCGACGCTGGTAGCCGAGTTCGCCTATAGCCATCTGGACAAGGTCACCTCCCACGAGGAGCTGTACAAGGGCGAAGGGAACGCTGCTTGCCGTGACATCAGGACTCCTGGAGTCGCGGGTTCGGGCGATAAGTCCGATGGCTGCTCGACCAAGGACTACTACGCCGTCGCGGTGAACTTCACCCCGCAGTACGTAGAGATTCTGCCGTCCTGGACGCTGGATGTTCCGCTGACAGTCAACTACGGCCTGAGTGGCAACGCCGCCAGTGCTGGTGGTGGCAGCGAAGGTGCGCTCGCCTGGTCGGTTGGCGCCAAGATGACTTACCGCTCGCAGCATGAGTTCAGCCTGCGCTATGCCGATAGCGCTGCGCAGGAAAAGAACTCCAACAACATCAATGGCGCTCGCATGGTCAACGGCAATGGCAACGTCGGGGGTACCGACCGCGGCTGGTTGGCCTTCACCTACAAAACCTCCTTTTAATAATTCCAAGATCGGAGAATGGTTATGAAATTTCAACTCGTATTTGGCATCGCCTTGAGTGGTTTATCGGCGTGCGCACTGGCGGCAGTCAGCCCACAAGAGGCGGCCGAACTGGGTAAATCCCTGACGCCATGGGGCGCGCTTCAGGCTGGTAATGCTGAAGGAACAATTCCCTCATATGAAGGTGGCCTACGCGAAGCTCCAGCTGGATTCAAGCCGGATAGTGGCTTTTGGGTTGACCCGTTCAAGGATGAAAAACCGCTTTTTCGGATCAATTCGAAAAACCTCGATCAGTACGCCGACAAGCTGAGCGATGGGCAGAAAACTCTGCTGCAGAAAAATCCGGAATACTACCTGGATATCTTTCCTAGCCACCGTACAGTTGCCTACCCGCAGAAGGTAGTCGACGCAACCGTGCGCAATGCTACCGAGTGCAAGATCCAGAAAGACGGTTTGGCGGTCGATCCTGCCTGCCGTGGCGGTCTGCCTTTCCCGATTCCGGCTAGTGGTAATGAGGCTATCTGGAACCAGCAGCTGCGATACAAGATCGGTGGCGGTTATTCAACGACTTCATCGTCCAATAGCTGGGTTATCGACACCAATGGTCAGGTTACGAAAAGCGCCGAGCAGGCAACTTTTGAAGAAATGCCCTATTACCAGGTCGATCAGGATGATCGCGATCCACTGATGTATGCCCGGGTCTACTCGCTGAACATGTACCCCGCACGTCGTGCTGGCGAAGTCGTTGTACTGGCCGACTATCTCGACCCGTTGGCGAAACCGCGCCGCGCTTGGAGTTATACGCCAGGCCAGCGCCGGATCAAGTTGGCACCTGAATTTGCCTTCGATACCCCGGTGGCTAGCCAGGGTGGCGTGACCTTGTTTGATGAGTTGCAGATGTTCTCGGGCAGCCAGGAACGCTTCGATTACAAACTGGTTGGTCGTAAGGAAATGTTCATTCCTTACAATGCCTACAAGTTCTACTTCGATTGCAAGCAAGACGAGCAATTTCTTGATAATCACGCGAATCCAAAGTGCGAGCGCTGGGAGTTGCATCGGGTATGGGTCGTCGAGGCGACGCTCAAACCTGGTAAGCGCCACGTCTACAGCAAGCGTACCTACTACCTTGATGAAGACACCTTCGGTGTAGGCCTTTACGACGCCTGGGACAAGAGTGGTGCGCTGTACCGTTCGATGTTCCTCAGCGGTGTTCAGTTGTATGACCTGGACATCCCCTACAACGTCAAAAACGTCATCTATGACTTCAACAAAGGCATGTATGCCGTGATTAACGATGGTTTGAAGGGCGGCTACAAATTCGCCAAGGAGCCACGCTCCGAGCGTGAGATGAAGCCCGAGGCAATCGTCTCGCGTGTAACTCAGCGCTGATCGGGCTGCGGCATCTTGATGCGAACCGCTGGGTTCGTATTGAGATGCCGATTCTGACGGTTTACTCACAGTGGGTTCGCGGTCGCTGCATGACGCATGAGCGGCATGCCTACCCCTGCGCGGTTGAGGATAAAAATAATGATTGGCCCCGACCTTAAGATTTCCTGCCTGTTGCGTCTTCGTCCGCGGCAATGGCTGTTGTTGCGTGCATGTGTGTTGCCGGTCTGCACCCTTTTATTGACTGTGCTGCCGGTTGCTGCTGTCGAGGCGGCGGCATCTCCCAAGATAGATCCGCTTCGTGAGTCGGCAGCGCAGGTTGCCCTCCAGCTTCCGGCGCCGGTCATCGGTGTGGCACGCGCGGGTGATGATCTGTTCAGCGTAGGCCCGCATGGCTTGATCCTGCGGTCTTCCGATAGCGGCAAGAGCTGGGAGCAGATCCCCAGCCCGGTCGCCAGTGATCTGGTGCAGGTACGCTTTCGCGATGCCCAGCATGGCTGGATCGTTGGCCATGACTCGGTGCTGTTGCATACCAGTGATGGTGGCCTTAGTTGGACGGTGCAACTGGATGGCCGCAGCCTATTGAAGCTGTTGCGTGAGGTTTATGGTCAGCGTGCCGCCAGCGGCGACCTGGTAGGGCAAGACATGCTCCAAGAAATCAGCTTGGCCATGGGCACCTCGGCAACTGCCGATGTCTTGGCTGCGCCTCTACTCGATGTGTTGTTCGACGACAGTGGGCTGGGTTTTGTCGTCGGAGCCTTTGGCATGATCCTGCGCAGTACTGATGACGGCGCCACCTGGGAGCCCTGGATCGAGCGCACCGATAACGACCGGCGCATGCACTTGTATGCACTTGCCGAATACCAGGGCAACTTTTTCGTTAGCGGCGAACAGGGCGTGTTTATGCACCTGGATCAACAGTCGCAACATTTCGTCATGGTGCCGACGCCCTATACAGGTACGTTCTTTGGTGTGCGTGCCTTCAGCGATCTACTCCTGGTGCATGGCCTGCGTGGCAACCTGTTTGTCAGTCGTAATCAAGGGCATGACTGGCAGAAGATTAAGACTGGCCTCAAAACCAGTCTGGTGAGTGCACTTGAGCAGGGCGATCAACTGATCGTGGTCAGCCAGAGCGGTGAGATGGTCTCCCTCGACCGTCGCACTCTGCAGGTCAGCAGACTTCAAGCAGCCAATGCTGGGGAAGTCTATGCAGCCAGTGCAACCGACAAGCCCGGCCGGCTGGTCGTGACTCGTTTTTCCGGCGCAAAGGTCGTCGAGATCGCCCGGGCAGAATGACCCGCCGGCACGACCCTTCAGTGAGTGAGCAGACATGGTAGAGCAAAAGTACAACAGCGGAATGCCAGTGATTCCAGACCTCAAGGACTTCGACAAGTCGTCTGGAGGACTACTTGAGCGGATTATTTTTAGTAACCGCATGGTGGTCGTCGTTGCATGCCTGCTCGCCACGTTGGTATTTGGTTTCTTCGCGACGCGGCTGGAGGTCAATGCCAGTTTCGAGAGAATGATCCCCAGCTCCAGCCCTTACATCAAGAACTACCTGGCTTACAAGGATCAGCTACCTGGCCTGGGTAACAGCATTCGGGTGGTTGTAGAGAACAAACAGGGTGATATTTACGACCCTGAATATCTGCAAGCCCTGCAAGAGGTCAACGACACCCTGTACCTGATTCCCGGTATCGATCGCTCCTGGATGAAGTCGCTGTGGATGCCGATTGTGCGCTGGAAAGAAGTCACCGAGGACGGTATCGATGGCGGCGCGGTAATGCCCGCCGATTACGATGGCAGCGAAGCCTCGATCAACATCCTGCGACGTAACATTGGCCGCGCTGGTATCACTGGAAGCCTGGTTGCCAATGATGCGACCTCGAGCATGATCGTCGCGCCCCTGCTCGAAATCCATCCGCAGACTGGTGAGCCACTTAACTACGGTGAGTTCTCCACGCTGCTGGAGGAGAAGATCCGCTCCCTGCAAAACGACAAGATCGGCATCCACATCGTCGGCTTCAGCAAATTGGTTGGCGACTTGATTGACGGTCTGTACGCGGTGATGATGTTCTTTGGCGCCTCGGTGTTGATTGCTGCGCTATTTGTCTACTTCTATACCCGCTGCCTGCGCAGCACGATTTTGCTAGTAAGCATCGCGGTGGCGGGGGTGGTATGGCTGCTGGGCTTGATGCAACTGCTGGGCTATGAACTGGATCCCTATTCGATTCTGGTGCCGTTTCTGATCTTCGCCATTGGGGTTTCCCATGGCACGCAGAAGATGAATGGCATCCTCCAGGACATTGGCCGCGGTACACATAAGTACATCGCCGCGCGTTACACCTTCCGGCGCCTGTTTCTCACCGGGCTCACCGCGTTGCTGTGCAATATCGTCGGTTTCGCCGTACTGGTGATCATCGACATTCCAGTGATCCGCGACCTTGCGTTGACCACTAGCATGGGCGTAGCCGTGCTGATCTTTACCAAGCTTCTGCTGATTCCGGTCGCGCTGTCCTATATCGGCGTGAGTAAGAAGGCTGCACGTATAGCCATCGAGAAGGATCGCGCCGGTGAGCAGAACCGCAGCCTCCTGGGGCATGTCTGGCACGGTCTGGACCGATTCACCGAGCGCCGTTGGGCGACAGTGGTTATCGCATTGTCGGTGGTGGTCACGGTGGTCTGCAGCGTGGTCATGCTCGATCTGAAGATCGGCGATCTCGATCCCGGCGCCCCCGAGCTGCGTGCCGATTCGCGCTATAACCGCGACAGCGCTTACATAACCGATCACTACGGTCTCTCCAGTGACCAGTTCGTGGTCATCGTCAAGACCAAAGAGGACAGTTGCCGGCTGTACCAGTCACTGCAAACCATGGATCGACTAGCCTGGCGTCTGCGCCAGACCGAGGGGGTGCAGACCACCAGTTCACTGTCAGAAACCGTGCGTTTCGTGACATCTGGTATGGCCGAGGGCAGTCCCAAGTGGTTGACGATCAGTCGTGACCAGGCAATCACCAACTCATCGGTAGATGCGGCGATGATTTCTTCGCCAGGCATCACTAACCAGAAATGCTCGGTTACTCCGCTTATTGCCTACTTGGCAGATCACAAGGCGGACACTCTGACCCGTGTGCTGAAAGTCTCCGAAGAGTTCGCCGCGGAGTACAACACCGAGGTCGGTGCCGAGCAACCGCTCGAATTTCTCCTGGCCGCCGGTAATGCCGGGATTGAAGCGGCCACCAATATCGAAGTGGAGAAGGGCATCGTCACCATGTACCTCGCGGTGTATGGCGCCACGGCGCTGCTCTGCTTGGTGACCTTCCGCAGTTGGCGCGCCACTGTGGTCGCGCTGATTCCGCTGATCATGACCACGATTATCTGCAAGGCGTTGATGGTCTGGCTGGGTATCGGCCTCAAGGTGGCAACCCTGCCGGTGATCGCCGTGGGTGTGGGTGTGGGGGTGGATTACGCACTCTATCTGCTCAGCGTACAGCTCGCGGTGCAGGAGCGCGGTGGCACGCTGGCCGTCGCATACCGCCGCTCGTTGGATTTCACCGGCCGCGTGGTGGCGCTGATCGGCCTGACCATGGCGGCCGGGGTTGTTACCTGGGCCTGGTCACCGATCAAGTTCCAGGCCGACATGGGCATTCTGCTGACCTTCATGTTCCTCTGGAACATGCTCGGCGCCTTGATCCTCATCCCGGCTCTGTCGCATTTCCTGCTCAACCCGAAGACTACCGTCACGGCCACCGAGACCCTCGGCACCGATGACTCGCCGCGCTCGCGCAAGCAGACCGACAGCCATACCCAGGCGGTTACAGCTCATTGATCGGATTCGCCGCACGGTCGGCGCAATCCACTGACTTATCGGCCAGGTTAGTGCCATGGCCAGCTATTGGAGGGAGAGTGCTATGTTCGAATTATTGATGAGTGCCGACATGATGGTTCCGGATCCCGATGGGATGACGGAAAAGCTGGTGGACAAGCTCGGTATCTACAAACACGAGCGCTGGCGCCAGGCGTTCGACAATCATCCCTACATTGCGCACTTCCTGCGTGTGCACAAGTCGCTGGCAGTCGCGCCGACTCGCATCGAGCCGCAATGGCACCTGGATATGCCCAATCCGGGCGACCCGCTGTTCCATGACTTTCTTGAAAGCCTGAAGGACTTCCAGGGCCATCATCGGCCGATGATCACCCACTCTATCGTTCTGGCGCTGCATGGCGACAAGTTCGACGCGCTGGTCGACAAGTTGATGCGTCGCCGCCTGCCGTTTCGTATGGCCCAGCGCACCCCGGAAATGCCGTTCGACCGGCTCTGGCTCGGTGCGACTCCGGAGCAGCCCTATTACCGGCCCACGGTCGATGGCGGGCTGTGCATCGAGATCATGCCCACCGAGCCGCTGCAGATGCCGGCGGAAACCTACGCCCAGCCGCCGGCCCAGCCGCGCGACCAGAAGCCAGGCGACATGGTGCGGGTGACCGCGCGTGGTTTCCTGGTGCGCGATCTCGATGAGACCCTGCGCACGGTCTCCAGCAATCTCGATTGGGAGCCAAGCGGTCCGGTAGAAGCCATTCGCAGCGAAGGCTACCGCCGCGCACGCATGGGCTTCACCGTCACCAATAGCGCGACCTTGGATATCATCGAAGCAACCTACTGGAACACCGATGCCGGTCACTACGTGAACAACTGGGGCCCAGGTCCTTACTACATCCGCATCGGTGTCAACGACCTGGCCGCTAAGGCCGAGGATCTGCGCGCCCGCGGCACGGCCTTCGAGTGGATCGAGTCGTCTGAAGCCGTTGGCGGACGTTCACTGATCAAGATCGACCCGAAGGAGTTGGACGGTCAGGTCTTCGAGTTCGAGGAGTGCACCATATGAGTGCCGATACCAGCCAACAGTTGCCCTTGGTGATTAACGAGGCGGTCCGCGTTGAGCGCGATGCAGCGGTTGGCTGGGTCGTGCTGACCCGGCCGGGGCAGATCAACGCGATCAATGACCAGATTCGCCAGGGCGTGCCAGCGGCCTTGGCGCTTCTGGACAAGGACCCCTTGGTGCGCGTCATCGTCATCCGTGGCGAAGGCGAGCGTGGCTTCTGCGCCGGTGCGGACATCAAGGAACGGCGTGGTGCCGAGACCTCCCTGCAGGTGCGCCAGCGTATGCAGCGGGCTCGCTGGATCGAGTCGCTGGATCAGGTTGCCAAGCCAATCATTGCCGCGATCCACGGTTACTGCATGGGCGGTGGCCTGGAGCTGGCGCTGGCATGCGATATCCGCTTCGCGTCGCCGAACGCTATTTTCGCCCTGCCGGAGACCGGTCTCGGCTTGATCCCAGGTGGTGGCGGCACGCAGCGCCTTTCCCGGGTGGTGGCAGCCGGCCGCGCGCTGGATATGCTGCTCTCCGGCGATCGGATGAATGCAGAGGAGGCCCGGCAGATCGGTTTGATCAGTCGCTTGGCCAGCGATGCAGCGAGCTTGTTGAGCGAGGTAACTGAGTTCGCCCAACGCATCGCCAGCAAACCACCGATGGCCTCGTTGTATGTCAAGAGGGCCGCGCGCGCGGCGCTGGAACTGGATCTGAAGAGTGGCCTTGATCTCGAACTGGACCTGTTTGCCTTGCTGGCCACCACCCTGGACGCGAAAGAGGCGGCCAGCGCCTTCAGTGAGAAACGTGCGCCGCGCTTCACTGGTGAGTGAAGCGTTTCCCCGCTTGAACGACAACAAGAGAGAACCAGCATGACAACAGGAAAACTGGATGGCCGAGTCGCCATCATCACCGGCTCGGGCGGCGGCCTCGGCGCTGAGTGCGCCCGTGTGCTGGCGTCCCATGGCGCGCAGATCGCGGTCGTCGATATCAATGGCGAGGCCGCACAGCAGGTCGCCGATTCGATTGTGGCGCAAGGTGGGCAGGCCATCGGCCTGTGCACCGACGTGTCCTCCGAAGAGTCGGTCGAGGCTATGGTGGCGGCGGTGGTCGAGCGTTTCGGCCGCATCGATATCCTGCACAACAACGCTGCTGTGCTGGATGTAGGGCAACGCCAGCGCGACCGCGATATCTGCAACCTGGACATGGCCGCCTGGGATCGGGCGATTGCCGTCAACCTGCGTGGGGCGGTGCTGTGCAGCAAATACAGCATTCCAGTGATGCTCAAGCACGGTAAAGGCTCGGTGATCTTCGCCACCTCCGGACTGGGCGTGCAGGGCGATCTTTCCCTGACCGGTTATGCCACCTCGAAGGCGGCGCTGATCATGTTGCCGCGCTTGATCGCCGCTCAGTACGGCAAGCAGGGCATCCGCGCCAATGCCGTACAGATCGGCCTGGCACCGGCGGAGAACGCCCATGATTCCATGCCTGCGCAATTGCTGGATATCCTGCGCGACAACCACATGACCCCGGAACTGGGGACGCCTCGCGAGATCGCCAACGTCGTGGCGTTCCTGGCGTGCGACGAGTCGTCGTTCGTGACCGGCACCACGCTGGTGGCGGACGGCGGCTTCAGCAGCCACACCCCCTCGTTGGTAGCGATGCGCGAGTTCTTCCAGAAGTCGGGCAAGGACGGCATGTAACTCGGTTGTGCTGAGTGTCGCCAGTGAGCCGGGTAAAGGTGTGTATTACCCGGCAACTTGAGGCGGTTACGCCGGGTTGGGCGCGAGGCTGATGCTCGACACGATGAAATCGACCGAGTGTTGCCGCCACAGTTGCATGCCCTGCGCAGAACGCGTATCGACACCTACCAGTACCGACATGGAATAGTGGTTGGTAAATCCGCCGGAGGTGAGCAGGGCGGCTGTTGCAAGAAACAACCGTGGATCGGCCACGGCTTTGAACTCCCCGCATTGCGCGCCGCGCTTTAGAATATTGTCGAACTTTTCCGCGAGGGCAGGCGTCAGGTCGGCAAACATGTTGCGTGGCGTGTCATTGGCGTCATGATAGCGAATGCCTTCAAGGGCCAGCGCGCCCAAAAACGGATCATCCCGGTATTGATCGAAACAGTAGTTGAGTAATTCGCGCAGGGCTGCCGTCGGCGCTAAGTGTTCGACTTCAAGGGCGATGAGTTCGGCCATGATCCGCTGCGAGGACTCATCCAGTACGGCACTGAACAGTCGCTCTTTCGAACCGTAATAGTGATAAACCAGCTGTTTGGTAATCCCGGCCTCGCGGGCTATATCTTCAATGCGTGCACCGCTCAGGCCTTTTTTAGAAAACTCTTGGCGAGCGACTTCCAGCAAGCGGTTCAGGGTATTGCGTTTATTGGGTTCGGTGCGAACTGAGGTATTCATTTTATTGTTGTTCCGTGTGCCATATGCCGGCAGCGAGATCGGCGCCATATCGATACGCAGATTAACACGTCGACTCTTTGCGTATGGTTTTGCCATGCCGCTGGATGAACACAAGACAACCGCTGCCTAGGCATCAACGCCGAGTCGGCGAAGCGTCCCAAACAGCTAATAAACCAAGGGGAAGTCGCGATGGATCTGCAAATTGACGGCCGTAAGGCCATTGTCTGTGCGTCATCCCGTGGTCTGGGCAAAGCCTGTGCACTGGCCCTGGTACAAGAAGGCTGTGAGGTGGTGATCAACGGCCGCGATGCTGGGCAACTGGCCCGGACCGCGGCCGAGATCATGGCCTTGACCGGACATCAGCCACTCGCGGTGGTTGCCGATGTCGGTAGCGAGGCCGGGCGTGCCGCCCTCTTGGCTGCCTGCCCGGAGCCGGACATCCTGATCACGAACAATGGCGGGCCTGCTCCGGGGCGCATCGAGGAGTGGGACCATGCCGCCTGGTTAACGGCCGTGGAGGCCAACATGCTCTCGGCGATTCTGTTGATCCAGGCCGTGGTCGGCGGCATGCGCGCCCGGCGTTTCGGACGGATCGTCAATATCACTTCGGCCATGGTCAAGTCGCCGCGCCTGCCACTTGGTCTTTCCACCGCAGCCCGAGCCGGTCTGACGGCCTTTTCCAAGGCGCTGGCCAACGAAGTCGTGCGTGACAACGTCACCCTGAATAACTTGTTGCCGGAGCGTATCGAAACTGATCGGTTGCAGTTCATGACCGCGCAGTTGGCCAAGCACAAGGGCTGCAGCTTGGAACAGGCGCGGGTGGAAATGCTCCGGCCGATTCCGGCCCGGCGCTTCGGTACAGCCGAAGAGTTTGCCGCGGCCTGCGCGTTCTTCTGCTCGGTCCAGGCCAGCTATATCACCGGGCAGAACTTGCAAGTGGATGGCGGCAGCTATGCCGGGCTGATCTAGCTGCAGCCCAGGTTGCGCAGCAGTCGGTCATGCCTTGCAACGGGCTTTCCAGTCAGGCGGGGCGGCTTCTGTCTGGGCGAAGTCCAGCTCCACCTCGACCCCGTTGGGGTCGTTGCAGAACAGTTGCCAGGTGCGGGTTTCGCCCGGCGCGCGAATGATGCGAAAGGCGATGCCATGCTGATCCAGGCGCTCAAGGGTGGTCGCCAGACCCTCGGCGCGAAAGGCCATGTGATCGAGAACCCCGCGGCGCGGCTCGGGCATCCGTTCGACGGCAACCACGTGCAGGACCGGATGGGCGCCGACGTACAGCCAGTAGCCGGCAACCGGGAAGGGCGGACGCGGCCCTTCGCGTAAGCCAAGTACCTCGACATAGAAGTGGCGAGTGCCCTGCAGCTGATCGGTGACGATGGTGAAGTGATCCATGCGCGTAATCATGCTGTTTCCTTGAATGAGCTTAATGCGGCACTGCGCTTGTTTCGCCGAACTGGCCGCGCTGATAGCGAGTGCACTTGCGTTGTTAGCCCGATGCTACAAGTGGGTTCTCTCCCAACCAAGGTATCTGGCCGTTTTCGTTTGACTCAAGGTCAAACGGATGCGCTGCCGCTCTGGCGGCTTATTCGTTAGGGTAATACTTGGCAATCGCAGCGAACTGCGTTGCGATTTCTCGATAAGTCTAATAACGGAGATCGGCCCAATGAATCTTCAACCCACTGTCTCAAATTATCTGGCGATCATCGCATCGATTGCGGCCGCCCTGGCCGAGGCACAGGCGCAGGGAAACGCATAGTGGCCAGCAGGCAGTTTCATTACCGCGTTTCAATAGTTCGGACGTGCTGTGCGCAGTGTTAGTGCCGTGTGCGGGCTCTTGTTGAACTGACTCTTTTTTTTGCTGAGCGGCTGTTGCCGGTCAGCCTATATAGCGCGCAGGAGGCGGGTTGCCTGGCGGTAAGGCCTTCGGCCTGACCCAGGCGAGTCTCTTGCAAACGATTGAATATGGCTGGTTCGTCCTTGCCGGATCAAGTGACGTGCGAGTTGGTTGCCTCGACGATTATCCGCGCATGGATGATCCGATAACGGACCAGGCCATTGAAGTGCACACAAGTTGGCTGGCGTCATATCGACCAGCCATGGAGAGCAAATATGACGTTGAGTAATGCCGAGTTCGATGTCCTCGTTGTTGGGGGCGGACACAATGGCCTGACCGCCGGGTGCTACCTGGCCGCCGAGGGCAACAAGGTGATGGTGCTGGAGGCGCAGGCTAAGGTCGGCGGCATGGCATCTTCCGGTTACCTGATTCCCGAGGCTCCCGAGCATCTGGTGCATCCTTGCGCATTGGACATGATGTCAATGCGAGTGCATGCCCATGTGCCCGTTGAACTGGAGCTGGATCGCCATGGTTTCCAGGCGGTCGAATACTCGCCTGGTTATGTTTATCTGCACCCGGACGGCACCTCGGTAGTGTTCTGGCGTGACGCCAGCAGAACCGCCGAAGAAATCCGCCGCTACAGCCAGCGTGATGCCGACGCCTACCTGGCGTTCGTCAAGGTGCTGGATGTGTTCATCGACATGGCGCTGCCGATGATGCGGGCCGACCCGGCCAAGTTCAATTTGGGCACCAAGCTCAAGGTGCTAGGAACCGTGTTGAGAAATCGCAAACTCAAACCCGAATTGATGGCATTGATGACTGGCTCGGCCTACCAGGCGGCGCTGGAACGTTTCGAGCACCCGGTAACCATCTCCGCCATGTGCGCGCTGACCGGGCTGGCCGGTGTGATCACGGCGGATGGCAGCGGCATCTACTACGCCTTGGTGGCCTTCCTCCATCGCTTTGGCGTGGGCCGGGTGATCGGCGGCATGCAGAAGCTCAGCGACGCGCTGCGTTCGCGCTTCGAGGAGCTGGGCGGCGAGGTGATGACCTCGGCCTCGGTGAGCGAGATCGTCGCCGTGGACGGCAAGGTACGCGGCGTGCGCCTGGCGGACGGCCAGGAGTTCCATGCCCGTGTGGTAGTCGCCAGTTGCCACCCCAAGGTGGCACTGGAAATGGTCACTCCGGGAGCAATCGAACAGCAACTGTTGACCCGTGTGGCGTTGGCGCCGGCCAACGCCCATGGTGCCGGCCCGGTCAAGCTGGACCTGGCCCTGAACGGACAGATATCGGTGCCGCGTTTCGAGGCCATGCGCGGCGACGGCATCGACCTGCGCAAGGCCTGCCTGTTGATCGGTACCGCCGAGGCGGTGCTGGAGAACTTCGCCGCCAGTGCGCGCGGCGAGGTGCCACGCCTGCCTTACATCACCTTCGCCGCACCCAGTGCCGTCGACCCGTCGCAGGCACCGAGCGGCCAGGACGTGCTGTACGTGTACCCGCCGGCCATGCCGGTCAATCCCGTCGAAGGCTGGGATGCACTGCGCGAGCGGGTAGCCGATCAGCTGATCAGCCAGATCAGCGAATACATCGAGGGCGTGCGTGAAGACACCATTATTGGTCGCCGTCTCGAGGCCGCGCCGGATTTCACCGCGCGCTTGAACACGGTGAATGGCTGTGTCGTGCACATCGACACGACCAGCCTGCGTTCCAGCAGCATGCGCCCGGCCCTTGGTCTGGGCGGCGATACCCTACCGGTCGAAGGCCTCTACTTCGGCAGTGCCGGCATCCACCCCGGTGGTGGTGTCAACGGCATGGCGGGGCGTCTGGCTGCCCAGCGGGTCAAGCGTTACCTGGGTAAGCGTGCAAGCGACCGAACAGCGGCACCGGCAGGTGCCAGCCAGCAAGCTGTTGGCCAGTCCACGCCTGGGGCGTGAGCGCGGCCGTCCGGCCATTGATCGGTTGGGGCTCCACAGGGGCCGGTGCGGCGAGCCGCGCCGCCCGACAGGTCAATGGCAATGACAATGACAATGACAATTCAATAGAGCGAGAAGTGAACATGAGTGCTACCCCTAACGAGTCCCCAATCGATCTCAAGAGTGCCTACGCCGCGGTATCGGCAACCTACCTGGGCACGAACCTGGACATCCATAAAGCGTGCCGGGAGCAGCGCCTGAAATCCCCCGTCTACCAAGGCGACTTCATCACCCAGTTCGGTGTGCCGACCAATGCCGGCATCCAGCAGGGGACGCGGCCGACCTTCGCCCTGTTCAAGTACCAGGACGTGATGGCGGTGTTGCGCGACGGCAATACTTTCACCAGTGGCTTCATCGCCGAGGGCCTGGGCGCCTTCTTCGATGGCCTGGTGATCCTGGCCATGGACGGCGAGCCGCACCGCAAGGTACGTGCCCTGTTGCAACCGGCGTTCATGCCGGAGAACGTGAACAAGTGGCGTGGGCAGATCGACGAGGTGATCCGCAAGGGCTTCCTGGAACCGCTGATCCCGGAGAAGAAGGCCGACTTGATGCAGTTCGGCCTGGAGTTGCCGATCCGTATCATGTACGCGCTGATGGGATTTCCCTCCGATGACCCGTCCAAGTACAAGCAGTACGCCGCCTGGGCGCTGGCGATGGTCGGCGGCAACCAGATCGATCCGGAGAAGATGGCCGAGGCCCGGCAGAAGGCCGGCATCGCGGTAAAGGGGCTGTACGACGCCATCCAGGACGTCGTCGTGAGTCGTCGCGCGGAGGGCAGCCAGGGCGACGATGTGGTCGGGCGTCTGCTACGCGCCGAGTACGAAGGCCGCACCCTGGATGATCATGAGGTGATCACCTTCACCCGCTCGCTGCTGCCCGCTGCCGGCGAAACCACCACGCGCATGTTCAGTTCGGTGATGACCCTGCTGCTCACCACCCCAGGCCTGCTGGAGCGGGTCAGGGCCGATCGCTCGCTGATTCCCAAGCTGATGGATGAAACCGCGCGCTTCGAACCGGTGGCCACCTTCAAGGTGCGCGAGACCGCCAAGGATGTCGAGTTCCATGGGGTGAAGATTCCCAAGGGCTCCTTCGTGCAGTGCATGGTGGTCTCCGCCAACCGCGATGAGGACGCCTTCGAGAACCCCGAGGTGTTCGACATCGACCGCAAGCTCAAGCCCGCCTTCGGCTTCGGCTTCGGCCCGCACATGTGCATTGGCCAGTTCATCGCCAAGGTCGAGATCAGCTGCTCGATCAACGCCATCCTCGACCTGTTCCCCAACCTGCGCCTGGATCCATCGCAACCGGCCCCGGTCATCGAAGGTGCGCAGTTGCGTGGTGCTGCGTCGCTCCCGGTGATCTGGGACTGAACGGCGCTATCCCAATCTGCTTTGCGTGACTTTCGATGATAACGACAAGAGACGACTCCCATGCGAACTTTCAAGACGATTCCCGAGCGCGGCGACTTTGGCTTCCAGCAACTGGTCGGCCCGCACCAGGTCAGCGGTGCCTCAATGGGCGGCAGCCGCGGCTTCTTCGGTCTGCAATTGAGCAAATCCTCGCCATTTGGCTCGGTGCGTGACGAGGACGGCAACATCTATTCCTTCGTGCGTTCGCTGCTGGCCCCAGGCGGCACGCCGAACCCGACCAGGTTCTTCTACCTGAACAACCATGTCGACGGCGTCAACCTGCGCATGGACCACGAGAAAATGGCCCGTCAGGCACTGAGTCCCAAGCCGCTGCAGACCCTCGATGGCGACACAGTGCGCTGGACCAACCAACCCGGTGAAGCCGGCAACGGCTGGGAGATCACCGCCAACAGCGAGTGCCTGACCTGGAAGGAGGACGGTCTGTTCCAACTGGAGGGCAGGTTGCTCGGTCCAGGCCTGCAGTGGTACCTGCCGGGGGTGGAGTGGGGCACGTTCTACGTGTCGCAGCTGTGGGAACTCTCCGGCGTCTGCGAAGGCAAGCCGGTGAAGGGGGCGATGGCGCTCGACCAGTTCTACATGGCCGAGGGTGGTGCCATCCACTTCAAGAAGGACCTGGTGGTCAACAACAACAAGCACGTCATCTGGTGGTCGTTCGTCACCGTGTACAAGGACGGCAGTTGGGACGCCGGCTCCTTCATGGTCGGCCATGACCACCTCGGTTACGCGATCTTCTCCAACGACAAGGGTGAAGTGAGCGTCACCACCGACATCGAAGGGCAGACCAAGCACAAGGAGGGCAGCTACTTCCTTGAATCGGCCAAAGTGGTGCTGGAAGGCAAGGAGGAGTGGGAGTTCCTGCCGGACGAAAAGGGCGAAATGATCGACTTCGTCGGCGGCTTCCCGATCACCGCGCAGCAGGAAGGGCGCTGGCGCCGGGTCGGCGATACCCGCGAGCCCTCGCATTGGCTGGGCTGGGGTGAGTCTGATCGGCGCAACGGCTCTGCGCGTAACGTGCCGGGCCGCGATCTCTGAAACCCAGCGAGTTGCGACGATGTAGCTCCCGCCGGCCTGGCCGTTGCGGGAGCCTTGGCGAACAAGAATAAGAGGAAACTGCCGATGAGATTCCAAGACAAGGTGGTGCTGATCACCGGTGCCGGGCGTGGCATGGGTCGCGCCATCGCCCGGGCCTATGCCAAGGAGGGCGCGCGGGTGGTGGTGTCCGCCCGTACCGCAATGCACGGCACAGAAACCGTCGCGCAAATCCACCATCTGGGCGCCCAGGCTAGCCTGGTGGGCGGCGATATCGCCGATCGCGCGGCGATCAAGGCGATGGTCGACGGTGCCATCGAAGCGTTTGGCGCCCTGGATATAGTGGTGCACTGCGCCGCCGATACGGCTCATGGGCTGATCACCGAGATGGCGGATGAAACCTTCGATCATCTGGTGCGCAGCAACATCCAATCGCTGTTCTGGCTGGCCAAGGACGCGGCACCGCATCTTTCCAAGGCGCAGGACAAGGGCAGGATTATTTTCATCTCATCCGGCGAGGCCAATCGCAAGTACACGCCGACACTGATTCCCTACGCCTCCAGCAAGGCGTTCATGAACGCCTTCGCCCGTGGTCTGGCGGTGGAGTTCGGCGCACTGAATATCCTGGTCAACGTGATCGAACCGGGGCTGATTGGCACCGACCATATGCTCGAAACCCTGGGTGAGGAGCTGCCGCACCGGCTGGCCGAGAATTTCCCCGTGCCGCGTCTGGGGCAGTCGGCGGACATCGCCTCGGCTGCGCTGTTTCTGACCTCCAACGAGGCGTCCTACATCACCGGTACTTCGCTGCTGGTCGACGGCGGAGCCACCATGGTGACCCTGCCGAAGGTCGAAGAAATCCTCAAGGGGCATTGAGCCCAGATCGCGCCGCCCGCTCGGCACGACGGGTGGCGCCAGGAGTCCCGCATGTCCGACACTTCCCATTCACGACCTAAGGTCGCGATCGACACCGATGAATTCCAGCGCGGTTGGCGCGTCCTCTTCCTCGGCCTCGCCGGCATCTGCACCAGCATCAGCGTGGGCTTGCTCTACGGCTTCGGCACCCTGGTGATTCCCCTCGAACAGGCCTTTGGCTGGAGTCGGGGCGACCTGCAGGCGTCGATCACCTTTCTGTTCGCCGGGGTGGCCATATCCACCCAGTTGGTCGGCCCGTTGTACCGCCGCTTTGGCCTGCGGCGGGTGGCGATCGTATCGATCGTGTTGCAAGTTATCGGTTATGCGGCGATCACCCGGATTGAGCATTCCATCGGCTGGCTGTACCTGGCGTACTTCGCCATGCCGCTGGTTTGCGCGGGGACCATTGCCATCACCTGGACGCAGTTGGTCAACCTGTGGTTCGAGCGCAACCGTGGCCTGGCCCTGGCGGTCATTCTCTGCGGCACCGGACTGATGGCTATCGTTCTGCCGCCGCTGCTGGTGCGGCTGATCGCCCAGTTCGGCTGGCAGGCGGGCTTTTTCACCCTGGCGGCGATGCCGTTGCTGTTTACCTTGCCGATGGCGCTGTTCTGGCTGCGCTTGCCGAGCGAAGTGGAGTCCGCCTCGCCGTCGAGTGGCGAGGCGGTATCGCAGTTGAGCGACTTCAGCTTCCGCCAGGTGCTGCGCTCGCCGGTCTACTGGAGTTTCAATATCGCGCTGATCCTGTCGGTGTGCCTGACCGTCGGCATGGTCACCAATATCGTGCCGATGCTGCAGAGCAAGGGGCTTTCCGCTCAGGCAGCGAGCCAGATTTTCAGCAGCTTCGGCGTTTCCATCATCGCCGGGCGCTTGCTGGTGGGGTATCTGCTGGACCGCTACCCGCCGATTCTGGTCGCGGCGGTCAGCCTGGCGCTGCCGGCCATCGGTTGTGCAATCTTCCTGTTCGGCGACGTGCAGAGCATGGCGCTACTGGTGCTCGCCACCCTGTGCATCGGCGCCAGCGCCGGCGCGGAGTTTGACCTGGCGGCGTTCCTTATGGCGCGTTACTTCGGGCTGCGCGACTACGCCCGGATCTTCGGCCTGCACCTGGCGCTGGTCACTATCTTCGGTGGACTGATGCCGGTGGTCTTTGGTCGCCTCTACGAAGCTTACGACGGCTATTCGGCGGTGCTGTTGTGCTGCCTGGCCTGCTCTATCATCGGTCCATTGATCCTGCTCTGGTTGCGGCCGGCAGCGGTGGTCGCGGTCCAACAACAGCACGCCTGAAGGGTTGTGCAAACGTCAGGCGGGCTTGGCCCGCCCATGAAAACCGAGGAGCAATAAATGAGTGCGCAAGAAGCTATCGAGCAGTTCCTACATGGCCAGATTGAGTGCTGGAACAACGGTGACAAAGAGGGGTTCTTCGAACATTACCGCCGGGTGTCGCCCGCCGGCCTGAGCATCGAGTACGTCGGCCGGCCCTTGCCGACCGACTCCTGGCAGATCCTGGAAGGTATGTGGGAAAACCAGCAGCCGCGTTTCCGCGTAGAGGTCAAGGAAACCATCATCAATGGCGAAGAGGCCGCCTGTCATCATCGCAACGCACTACGCGATGGTAGCGGCGGTATCGAGACTATCGAGCTGTACCGTTTTCAGGACGGTCGGCTGTGGGTGCGTTACTTCATCAAGGCGTGAGGGGGAGCAAAGCGGAGCGCGACCACGGTCACGCTCTGCTTGCGCCGGGTTTAGCCGTTACCCCGGGCCTTCCTGCGTGCGGTCAGCCAGCCCCTGAACAGGATCATCGGCAGGCGCAGGATCAGGTTGACGCCGAGTAGCCGTGCGGCCTGCCAGCAGTCTTCCGGGTTGACCAAGATGGTGGTGGCCATGGCGCCCATGACCTTGCCCTTGATGACCAGTCGCTCGCCATCGCGCGTGATGGACTTGACGTCCACCATCTCCACACCTTCCTTGCTGAACATCTTCATGCTGTGATCGCTCCTGTAAAGGGTGCTCAGGCACCGATCAAATCGTCGAAGTCCAGTCCGGATTCCTCCAGCAGCACCCGCGCCACGTTTCGTCCGGAGGCGGCAGTGACACCGCCGCCGGGGTGGGTGCTGGCCCCAGCCAGATAGAGGCCGTCCACCGGTGATTTGTACTGGGCGTAGCCGGGAGCTGGTCGGTTGCCGGCGATCTGCCAGGAGTACGAACCAAAATGCAGGATGTCGGCGCCGATCATTGCGTTGTTGTGGCGTTCGATGTCCAGCGGGGTCATCCAGGAGAAGCCGATGATGTTGTCATCGTCCATGTTGGTGGTGAGCTTGCGCAGGTCGTCGAGGAAGGCGTGGGCGACCTCTTCGCCGATCTCGTCCCAGCGCTGCGCGCCGCCCTTGAGGTTGTAGGGGCAGAAGGCGTACATGTTGAGCACGCGCTTGCCTTCCGGTGCGCGGGTCTTGTCGTAGGTGTCCTGGGTAACGTAGGCGATGAAGTCGCGGCGTGGGATGCCGTACTCCAAGTCGCGGAAGGCACGGGCGAACTCCTCGGGGTCGGAGTGCGAGCGCTCTACCCAGAAGAAGTCGTCTACCGCCGGGCCGACCTTGTAGCGCGGTGCCTCGTGCAGCGCGACGTGCATGTTGAACGGCTGGAAGCTGCTGTGCTTGAGAGTACGGATGCGCTGCTCGAAGCCTTCGGGAAGTGCGCAGCCGGGAACCATGGCAGGGAACACCTGTTTGGCGTGCAGGGTGGAGACCACGCCTTTGCGGGCCAGTATTTCCTCGCCGCTTTCGAGGATCACACCGGTCGCCTTGCTGCCTTCGATCTTGAACTGGCGGATCGCTGCATCGGTGCGCACCTCGCCGCCGTGGTGTTCCAGGCAGGCCCGCAGAGCGTCGGCGAAGGCACCGGAGCCGCCCACTGGAATGCCCACGCCGTAGCGGTGCATGAGCGGCAGAATGATGTAGAAGCCAAAGCCGGTGCCGTTGTCGAACGGGTTCATCATCGCCTCGGAGGCGTAGCGGGCCAGGGCGATCTTGACCTTGTCGTTCTCGAACCATTCGCTGATGTAGTCCCAGGCACTCATCGACTGGGTACGCATCAGTTCCTGGCCGACCTGGCTTTGCTCCATCATCAGCGCCTGGTGCGAGGCACTCGGCGGCGGGTTGAACATGCCCATGACCAGCATGTCGAGGTTCTGGAATACCTGGTGGTTGAAGCGGCGGTAGGCCTCAGCGTCACGTTCGGAAAACTTGGCGATGGCCTGGCAGGTGCGCTCCAAATCGGTGTAGAACTCCAGGGTGGTGCCGTCGTCGTAGAAGATCGCGGTCATTTTGTCGGGGTTGATGTATTGCAGGCCGAACTTCGACTTTAGCTCCAGTTCGTCGTTGCGCAGCAGCGGGTTGGCCTGCAGCAGGGTGTGCGCCACCGAGCAGACGTCGTGCTTGAAGCCGGGCACGGTCAGCTCACGGGTCATCACGCCGCCGCCGACCTTGTCGTTCTTTTCCACTACGCAGACGCTTTGTCCGGCCTTGGCCAGGTAACAGGCGGCGACCAGGCCATTGTGGCCGCCACCGGCGATGACGATGTCGTAAGTCTTGCTCATTGTTGTTTTCCTTTTTCGTTGATGCACCAGGGTGCGTTTGGTCCAGGCGGAACGCGCCTGGGCCAGAGGCGTCGGGCCTCAGAGGTTGTGAAAATATCGAGCGCTGTAGCGAGCGCTTGGAGGCCGCCGCAGCAGGCGGGAGTTTTTTCACAGCCTCTCAGTGGGGTATTGCTCTATGGGCATGACGCTCGGGCCAAGAAGCGGCCCAACCCGCTCGTGGCCCCAGACGCTCAACTGCTCGGGGTTGAGCTCAAAGCCGTCGTGGTGCCAGGGTTGCAGTTCGTGAATGCACTCCACGGCGAAACCGGACGGGCTGAAGTGGTAGAAGGAAACGTGCGGATCCTGGCTGTGCTGGCCGAGGGTCATCTGCATCGGCAGCTCGCGCTTGCGCACAATGTCGTAGGTCTCGCCGAGGTCGCGCAGGCTCCTGAGAAACAGCCCGATGTGCTGCACGCCCTTCATGCCGGGGGCGTGGCCGAAGGCGATATCGTGGCTGGTCTGGTCGTTGAGCTTGGCGCGAAAGAAGCCGGTGCGGCCCTTGCCGGCGCCGGCGCCGTACCAGTGGAAGCCCATCAGGTCGATGAAGAAGGCTTCCAGTTCCGGGCCGTAGTCCGGCGTCATCAGGACGATGTGGCCAACACCGCGCTCGTCAGCGACGAAGCCTCCGTGCGGGCGGCCGGGGACGAACGAACGCGGCGTCCATTTCTGCGCGTAGAACAGTTCGTGGCGGTAGCCCGCTGGGCAGCAGAAGCGCACCAGTTCGCGCACGCCACGTATCTCGCGCAGCGCCGCGTCGCCCACTTCCAGAGCTACACCGGCGTCACGGAAGCGCGCGACCGCTGCGTCGAAAGCCCGCCGTCCACGGGCTTCCCAGCCGATGTAGGCGATGCGATCGACGGGGCCGGGGTGGAAGGCGATGCGGTGGCGGCGGTCGTCGCTGCGCAGGTACAGAGAATCGGGGTCGCCCTGCGGAGCGTTGCCCAGCCCCAGGCCGAGCACCTGCAATGCGTAATCGCGCCAAGCGCCCAGGTTCGGGCTTTCGAAGCCCAGGTAGCCGATACCGATGATGTCCATGATGGCCTCTTGTAATTGTCTTGAACCGGCCTCTCCCGGCCTTTGCTCGGGAGGGACGCTATGGCCCTCCTTACAACGCGGTCTGAGCGTCCGCCTGGGCGAACATCGCGTTGATGTCGCCTGAGGTCACAGGCTTGCCTTTTTCGCGCTTGGGTGCGGCACCGCCCATGCCCAGCGCCGGTTCGGTGCTGACATGCGTGGCCTGGGCACGCAGAGCGCCGACGGTGCAGTTTTCGCGCCCGTGGATGGCGAACGGGTCGTAGGAAAACTCGCGCATGGCATTGAGGTGGGTGACCTTGTCGATGGTTTGCTTGGGCAGGCGCTTGAGGCTCTCCCAGGCGACTTCCGGCGATTGCGGCCAGGTGCAGTCGGAGTGCGGGTAGTCACATTCCCAGGTGACCATGTCCTCGCCCACGTCCGGCAGGTTGCGGAGGCCGAAATCGTCCTCGATGAAGCAGGTGATGAAATGCTTGCGGAAGATATCGCTGGGCTTCTTGCCGTCGAAGTCGGCATGGGTCCAGGCGTGGTGGTGGCGGTGGGTAAAATCGGCACGTTCAAGCAGGTAGGGAATCCAGCCGATGCCGCCTTCGGACAGGGCCATGCGCAGGTCGGGGAATTTTTTCCACATCGGCGCCCAGATCCAGTCGGCCGCCGAGTTGGCGATGGAGATTGGCATGGAGGTGATCCAGGCATCGATCGGCGACAGGTCGGAGGCGTGCTCGGCCTTGATGCCGGTGCCAATATGGCAGCAGATCACCACCTTGTTGTCGGCACAGGCCTTCCACAACGGATCCCAGTAGTCGCTGTGGATCGACGGGAAGCCGTGCAGCGCCGGGTTGTCGGACAGTGACACGGCATGCACGCCAAGTTTTGCCAAGCGCGTGACTTCCTCAGCAGCGGCCTGCATGTCCCACCAGGGCACCAGCATCAACGGGATAAAACGCCCCGGCGCGGCGTTGCACCAGTCGTGCAAATGCCAGTCGTTGTAGGCCCGGATCGCCGCCAGGGACACGGCGCGGTCGGGGTGGTTCTGGAAGCGTTGGCCGGCGAAGCCGGGAAAGGTAGGGAAGCACAGTGAGCCAAGGATGCCGTTGGCGCTCATGTCGTCGACCCGCGCCTTGATATCCCATGTGCCACGACGCATCTGTTCGTAGCCCAGCGGCTCCATGCCGTACTCCTCCTTGGGCCGCCCGACCACGGAATTGAGGCCCATGTAGCCGGTAGCCTGCTCCTCGAACACCCAGACGTCACGCCCGCCGTGCTGTTCGATATGTGGCTGACGGCCCTTGAAGCGCGCCGGCATGTGTCGATCGAAGGCTCCGGCCGGTTCGATAGCGTGATCGTCGACGCTGACGAGGATCATGTCTTCAAGTTTCATTGATGTTGTTCTCCCTTGTCATGGGTGTTGCGGGATCAGAAGAAGATGCCAAGGTTCGGTGTGCCGATCACGGCTTGGTCGACGATGATTTCCCGGCGTGCCAGTTTCAGCTGCCCGCCTTCGCGGCGCAGGATGTCGTGGCGCTCGCAAGGGATAAGATCGAAGTCGTCGAAGTCGAAGCGGCTGCGGGTCACCAGCAGGTAGCTCAGCACCTTGTATTCGTCGGCCTTGTCGGTACGGAATACGCGGACATTGCTGACCAGGCGCTTGGTGCGCGAGGGCGGGTCTTCGCCCCAGGCGCTCTTGGTGTCGGTGATACGCATGATCCGCACCATCATCGAACCGTAGTTGTCGTGCATGTGCTGCACGGTGCGCACCACAGTCTGCGACTGCTGGCGCACCGGGCGGGTCAGGCGGATCGGCAGGTTGTATTCGAGATCCTGGCTCAGGCTCTCGCCCCACTGGCGCAGTTGCAGAGTGTCGAGCAGCTCGGCCTCGTCGTAGAGGAAGTCGAGGAACTCGTGGTACAGCGGGTCGCCGCTGGGAATGCGCTTGGCGCGGTCGGTTTGCGGCAGCGGTGTGGGCTCGAGCAGGCGCTGCAATTCGTTCATGGCGTTTCTCCAGAATACTGTGCATGTCGTCCGCGTGGAGCGGACGACGGTTGTGCGAAGGCGCGGGGACGGGGTCAGGAGGTCATCAGCTCATGCCAGTATTTCCACCATTGCCATTGGGTATCGTCTTTGGTGAATCCTTCGCCGACATTGCCAGGGCCGGGCCAGTCGGCTGGCCTGCCGTTCTCGTAGAGGGCTTGGTACTTGAGGGTAATGTCCTGGCTCATCGCGCCCTTGGAAGCGATCGTCTGGTGCGGCCAGGTGTCGGAATCGTCCTGCTCGACCATGCCGGAGGTGCCGAGCAATTGGATCGACTGGCGCAGCATCAGTGCCTTGATCTCGGGCGGGGTGTCCTTCTCCGCCAGGATCCAGTTGACGAACTCCAGCTTGTCCGGCCCCTTGGGCACATAGGCATGCAGCGCCATGGCGCCGAGCACTGTGCCGTCCGGCTGCGGCAGGTAGATGAACTCGAACAGGCCGTTGGGGAAGAAGTTGCCGACTTGCGGTGGACGCGAACTCATCAGCTGCAACTGCTCGTCGCTGAAGCGACTGAGCAGTTCCGGCACCATCTCCCTGGTGATACCAGGCGGCGGTAGCAGGGTGAGCTTTTCCTCCGAGGTCAGGGTGGCTGGGTTCATGCCGGTGAGGCGGCGGATCTTTCGATCCAGTTCGATGCAACGCATGGTGTGGCCATGCTCGGTCCACACTTCGGTGCCGTACATCTCTGGAGTCAGGTCGCCACCCTTGCCTTCAGCATCCGGCTTCTTGGCGTAAGGGCCGACCTCGCCCAGCCAGCGGTGCAGGGTCAAGGTATGGAAGCCGTCGGAGGCGGACTGCTCGGCGGCGGTCTTCCAGTTGGCGCGGACGATGAAGCGCTGCGGCGGGCCGAGCACCTCCATACCGGCGATGGTGCGACACCAGAGGGTGTCGAAGTACCACTTGGCATCGCCGAGGAACTCCTCGAAGGATGGCCCGTCGATGTTCCAGGTGGCGAAGATCAGTCCGCCATAGACCGCTACCCGGGCTTTCTTCAGGCCCAGCTGGTCCTTTGTGCGGGTCTTGCCGTGCATGCATTCCTTCTCCACCGGCGCGCCGATGAAGTCACCATTGGGCTTGAAGGCCCAGCCATGGTAAATGCACAGGTGGGTAGAGGCGTTGCCGCCGTCGAGGGTGGATATCTTCATGCCGCGGTGTGGGCAGACGTTCAGGGATACATAGATCTGCTCGTCGCCGGAGCGGGCGACGATCACCGAGTCGGAGCCCATATCGCGAACGACGTAATCACCCTTGGTGGGGATTTCGGTTTCGTGGCCGAGAAACACCCAGGTTTTGGCAAATATTTTTTTCATCTCCAGGTTGTAAAGTTCAGGATCGGACAGGGTCCGCATCTTCACTTCACGGTTTTCCAAGTCGATCAGGTCCGAGATTCTCGTGCCATCGTTCAGTACCGGATTCGTGTTACTGGTCATGCTCGATCTCCGTTCTTGTTTTTCTCGCATATGAACAGAATGTGTATATGTGTTTAATTGCCGGCCGATTATCTGCTCAGATCCCGGTTTGTGAATTGATCTGGGTCAACGAATGTTGGGTGCTGAATGACCACCGATCTCGATTTGCAGAGATGCTGGCGAGATGGGGTGGGAAATCAATAGGGAAAGGCTGGGCAGGGAGGGGGAATAGTTTTAGTCGAGGCTTTCTGGTGCGACGAGGCGGTTTGTCGCGAATGTATGTGGACAATATTGAATAAACTGTCCTGTTTGTATTAGCTGCTAGCGTATCGGTTTAGCAGCGGGGTGCCGCTGGATACATAGCACCACCAGCAGACCGGTTGCCGATAGCAGGGCCGAGCAGAAGAACACCTGTGCCAGGCCGAAGCCGGAAACGACCAGCCCCATCACCGGCCCCGCCAGTCCCACCGCCAGATCGAAAAACAGCGAAAGCGTGCTCAGTGCTGAGTTGCGATTGGCCTCCGGTGTGCGCGCTAGGGTTTCCACCGCCAGCCCCGGATAGACCCAGGAAACACCCAGGCCGGTCAGTGCGGAACCGAGGATCGCCACCAGCGGTGAAGGTGCCAGCCAGACGAGCAGCAGTCCGAGGGTCTGCACGGCCATGCACACCGTGACCACCCGGTAGCCGCCGAAGCGCGACAGCACATTGGGCGAGGTCAGCCTTGCGAAGATGAAAGCGACACCGAAAGCGCTCAGGCAATAGGCCGCGTTTTCCCAGCCCAGACTGTCGAAATACAGGGCGACAAAGGCGGTCAAACTGCCGAAGCCCGCCGAACTGCAGGCGACGGCGAGACCGTTGGGCAGCACGGCCATGAACACGCGGCGAAACGGCAGCCGCATGCCTGGCAGCAAGGGCGCGGGGCGCCTGGTCTGGGCGAACAGCAGGGGCATGAAGCCGAGCAGGGTGATACCGATACCGATGCCGGCGAGCCCCAGGTGATCGCGTATCAGCACGCCGAGCGGTGCGCCTATGGCGGTTCCGCCATAGGCAGCTATGCCGTTCCAGGACATGACCTGCGCGGTGCGTGACGGGCCATGCAGGCCGATGGCCCAGGTGCAACTGGGCGTGGAAATCAGAGCCGAAGAGATGCCCTGGAGGATTCGGCCGGCCATCAGCAGAGTCAGGCTGACCCAGGGGGAAGCCGGCAGGACGATCGCCAGTGCGGTCAGCAGGCCGCTGCCCGTGAGGACGGTAAGGCCCGTCATCACCGTGCGCTTGGCGCCGAAGCGATCGGCAAGCTGTCCGGCCAGTGGACGCGAGAGAAGGGTCGTCAGGTATTGCAGACCGATCACCAGGCCGGCCATCGTGGTGCCGAATCCCAGGGTGTTCAGCACATGGCCGGGCAGCACGGCCAGCGGCAGCCCGTTTCCGACATAGGAGGCAAAGTTGAAGCAGACAATCGAGACGATCGACAGACCGACTGGAAGGGATTTCGTACTGACATGCATCCGTCGGCGCCTTGCGGATCGTGCGTGCGTGTGGCCTTGGCCGCGCGCCGCGCCCGGTTACGGGCGCGGCAGAGGGATAGTCAGTCGCGGTTGGCCGCTTCCCAGGCCTTGAGGTCGAAATCCGTTGCAGCCGCTTCGGTCGGACTGAGCTGGGGCGGGCGCGCGAGGATCTTGCGGGCTGCCATATGATCGCCGGGGCGGTTGCACGACTCCACCGCAATCAGCTGGTCGCCGCGGAAACACAGTACCGAGACCTGCGCGCTGCCCATTGAGCCGACTACCACGGTGCTGTCATACCCACTAGAAAGGCCGGCGATCTGCAATTTCATGTCGCCCTGATCGGTCCAGAACCAGGGCAGTGCGCTATAGGGCGCCGGTTTTCCCATCAGCCGGGCCGCTACGGTGCGGCCCTGATCCACGGCGTTTTGTACGGACTCGAGGCGGGTTGGCTGTTCGTCGTTCTGCAGGCACGGAAAACAGGCGACATCGCCGATCGCAGAGATATGCAGGTCGGAGGTGAGCAGGTTGGCATCGACCTTGATGCCGTTGGCGATGTCCAGGCCGGCTTCGCTGGCCAGTTGCACATTGGGGATCACACCGATGCCGAAGACCACAAGGTCGGCAGCCAGCGTGCGCCCATCGGAAGTTTCCACCCCGGTTACCCGACCATTGTCGCCGATGACACGGGTCAGGCCCTGGCGGAAGTCCAGATGTACGCCCCAGCGACGGTGTGCCTGGCTGAACAGTTCGGACATCTCGCGACTGACTGCGCGGGCCATCGGCCGGTCGCCCAGTTCCAGGACATGCACGGACGACCCCATCGATGCTGCCACTGCGGCGAACTCCAGGCCGATGAAGCCGGCGCCGATCACCACCACATTGCGCGCTTGTTTGGCCAGCGGCGCCAAGGTGTCGGCATCGGCCATGGTCTTGATACCGAATACGCCATCGAGCTCGGCGCCAGGAACCGGCAGAGGGCGGTTGTGCGCGCCTGTGGCCAATACTAGATGATCGTAGGTCAGGGCTTCACCGCCCTCGAGCAGGACTCGTCGGTTCTGGCGGTCGATGGCAGTCACCCGGTCGTGGCGTAGCTCGATGCGCTGCTCGGTATAGAATTTTTCGGGGCGGAACAGCAAGTTGGTTGCGCCGATCTTGCCGAGCAGGTAGGCCTTGGACAGCGGCGGTCGCTGGTAGGGCAGACCGGGTTCGTCGCCAATCAGGCTGATGCGTCCGTCATAGCCGGCTTGGCGCAGCGATGTGGCGACCTGAAAACCGGCCTGGCCGGCACCGACAATGACTACCGAGGCGAGTGACATGGAACCTCCTTCTTATTAGCGTGCAGCGGGTATGTTGCGGGATTCAATATTGTGACTCTGGCAGATGCAAAACCAGGCCATCGAGCGCTTCGCTCATGACCAATTGGCAGGTCAGGCGGCTGGTGGCACGGCGTCCGACGGCATATTCGAGCATGTCGGCTTCGGTGCTTTCTGCCTCCGGCATTCGCACTTGCCACTGGTCGTCGACGTATGCGTGGCAGGTCGCACAGCTGCAGGCACCGCCGCAATCGCCTTGAATGCCCGGCACCGAGGCGAACATCGCCGCCTGCATGACCGATTGGCCGATTTCTCCAGTCACCTGATGTACGGTGCCGTTGTGTTCGATGAGGGTGAGAGTAGGCATGGTCGGACTCCAATTATGCGGTTGTGGCGGAGGCGGGAATGGGTTGCACGGCGAAATGCGGGGCGCGGCCGAGGGTCAGCAGGAGCAGGGGGCCAATCAGGCTACAGGCCATGGAGTACAGAAGCATTGAGGAGTAGGAGCCGGTGCGACTCAGCATCAAGGCGAACAGCAAAGGCGCAAGCGCAGAGGCCACGGTATTGAGTCCCTGGTGCACGCCGAACAGTCTTCCGTATTCGCGTAACCCAAAGTAGCGGGCAACCAGGAAGGCGGCGATGTCGAATTCCGCGCCAGCACCGAAGCCGATCATCACGGCTGCGAGCATTAGCAGGGATAAGTCCGGCGTGCCACTGAGGTAGATGAGGCAACCAATAGCGGGTAAGGCCAGGCTGAACGCGGCAATTCCTGGCGGCCACATGCGGTCGAGCAGGTAGCCGATCAGTACGCGACCGAAAATCAGCGAAACGCCAAAGAAGCTGAACACCAGGCTTGCGTCGCCGGCTGACAAGCCCCGGCTCTGCAGCATTGGTACGGTGCTGGTGACCATGCCGACGATGGATGAGATCACCAACGCCAGCGCCAGGTTGCAGGTCCAGAACTTGCGCGAGCGCATGCCTTCTTTAAAGCTCATGCCCGGCAGCCCCAGCAGTTCGTTGGCTGCATCCTGCGGGTTGGCAGTTTGGGCCCCCGGTAGCCTGAACCAGAGCAGCGTCAGAGGCAGTAACAGCAATAGATTAAGTAGCGCGAGGATTACAAAAGCGGCGCGCCAGTCCCACTGTTCGATGCCCCAGGACAACAGGCGCGGAATGGTGGCGGCGGTGATACCTGTGCCTGAGAGACCGATCGCCAGCGCCAGGCCACGGTTGCGGTCGAACCACAGGCTGAGCAATTGGGTCCAGGTCACCGCCAGCGCGCCCATGCCGATGATCGGCAGCAGGGCAAAGGCCAGGTACATCGACCAGATCGAGCCTTGTAGCTGGGTAGTTGCCAGGTAGCCCAGCGACAGCAGCACCAGCGAGATCAGGGTGACCCGCTTCATGCCGTAGCGCAGATTGAACCAACCGACTAGCTGCAGGGAGACCACGGCGCCGCCGAACAGGAAGGTGATGGAGGCCTGTAGTTCGCTCTTGCTCCAGCCAAAGGCCTGCTCCAGCGGCACGACCAGGGTGCCAAAACCATAGAGCAGAGCGGCATTGATGCTGATTGCCACGCCGACCACTGCAAGGATGAGCATTCGCCAGCCTTGGCGAAATTCGGTGAGGTCAATAGCAGCGTCGCTGTTGTGGGTGGACATCGGGCAGGCACCTTTTTGTTGATTTTATCTTGCCAAATAGCTCGGCGTTTTCTGCTGATTTTACGTAAATCCGGCTATCTTTGTTCTGATCTAAGAATTGAATGCTGGCTTTAGAATATGGCAGAGTGGATTATCTGTCTAGTCATGCCTGGTCGAACCACTCCAATACAACAACAAGTAGGTACAACGATGCTCTCGCTCAGCCGCTTCTCCATTGGCGCCAAGCTACTCATGCTGCCCGCCTTCTTCGTCTTTTCCCTTCTGATTATTTCTGCGGTTGCCTATCAGGGTCTGGCCAGCCAGCAGGGGGTCATTGACGAAATGGAACAGTTGCGGGTCAAGCAATACAAGCAGGCACTTGACATCTCGGCAGCGTCCCAGGCCGCCATGGTCAACGCCTATGCCATGGTGGTGCGGATTCTGGAGTCGAACGGTGAAGCGTCGACCGAAGAACTGCAGTCTTATCTCGAGGAGATGGACCTGAGCGTTGAGGAAATGCGTGCAGGGTTGAACAAGAGCACTGCGCAAGAGCGGTTGGGCGAGGATGAGCGCGCGATCTATCTCGCATTGCAGGAGCAAGCGACGGTGGTGGGAGGCGGCTTTGCCGAACTGAAAGCCATGGCCCTCAGCGATCCGATGCAGGCCGTCTCGATGCTTGGCAATCTGCGCGCCGACTACAACAGCTTGCTTGGGCAGTTCGGCCGTTTGCTGATACTGCAGGAAAGCCTGACGACACACGCTTTTAGCGAAGCGGCGCAGGTGGTACAGACGGTTACTCAGGTGCTTATGGTGACCCTGCTGGCTGCAGTCGGCTTGGCCCTGGTCGTCAGCTTGCTGTTGCGCGCGCACATCATCCGTTCTATTCGCGCCATCGAGCAGGCGTCGATAAAGCTGCGCGATGGCGACCTGACCCAGCGCGTGCAAATTGTTGGGCGCGATGAGATTGCCCGGACGGCTCAGGCATTCAACGAACTAATTGAGAGCTTCCAGCTCGCCGTCCGCCAGGTGGCCGGCGTATCGGCTTCAGTGGGCACTTCGGCAGAGGAGCTGGTCATTACCTCGGCCCAGGTGTCTGAAAGTGCCACGAATCAGGCCAAGGCGGTTATCGAGGTGTCCGCGACTGTCGAGCAGATGAGCGTAGGGGTCGCCTCTATCTCCGCCAATGCCGAGGAACTGCGGTCTTCTGCGGAGGCCAGTCTGCGGGGCGCGGAAGCGGGGCACTCGGCCTTGAACCGTCTATTGACGGAGATTGAAAGCGTACGACTCGCCTTTTCAGCCATTAGCGGTTCGGTGGGGGATTTCGTTGTCAGTACCTCCGCCATCACCGCCAGCATCAATCAGGTCAAGGAGCTATCGGCGCAAACCAACCTGCTGGCGCTGAATGCGGCCATTGAGGCCGCGCGTGCCGGCGAGAGCGGTCGTGGCTTTAGCGTGGTGGCCGATGAGGTGCGCAATCTGGCGCAGCGCTCTGCGACGGCTGCAAATTCGATCAACGAATTGACCCTCAAGCTGGAAAGCCAGTCGGCAGTCGTAGAGAAGGCCTTGCACGCGGGCACAGTGGCCTTGGACGGTAGCGATAAGCTGTTGGGTGAATTGGAGAGTACTTTGCAGGAGTCCGCGCGTCTGGTCGGTAACTCTACCCGTGGCGTCGACTCGATTGCTCTTGCAGTGCGCGAACAGAGCGCGGGAGGACGGGATATCGCCTCGAACGTCGAGCATATCGCACGTATGGCCGGCGAAGGGGACGCGATCACACAGCAGGTATCCAATGCGGTGGTTTCCCTGCGCGAGTTGTCCGAAGAGTTGAGTCTGGCGGTTAGCCGCTTCCGCTTCGAGGCGTTTTGACAGCCACTGCACTTGGCCCGGTACGCCGCATGGCGTGCCGAAGAACGCTCTGCTCTCGTGAGAGTTTCCAGAGTGGCGCTCGTCGGTTGGCTGGCATGCATCTGAGGCGGGCAAGTCGAGCGTTATATGAACTAAAAACTATAATCTGTTCATGTCTGTGTGTTTTTCTAGGCTTTATAAACCTTTGCTTGCCACTGCCGGGTTCAGTCCAGGTGCGATAAACCCTCTGGATCATAGATAGAGTGCCAGATCGTTGGCCGTTCATCGCGAGCCGAGCGTGTCACAAGCTAAATATTTACAAATGTCTTAAAAGTGTTCATTATTTTACTGTGCTGGTACCTGATAAGGAGAACAAGATGAGTTCCGAAAAAGCGCGATTCCAAGTGGTAGCCGACCGCAGCCGGTGCTGTGGTTACGGCTTGTGTGCCGCCATCTGCCCGAGTATCTACAAACTGGATGCTGATGGCCTGGTCTACCTGGACGACAAGATCGTCCCGCCCGAGCTTGAGGAAGAGGCTCGCGAAGGCGCGGCAGCCTGTCCTGCTGAGGCGATCTGGCTCGAAGACATCACGGCCGAAGGTGACTAGGCCTGAGCTGTTCACGAAGCTTCAGGTCGCAATCACAGACAAACGCTGGAGGGTGGGATGACAGGTCGTTTAGAAGGTAAGGTCGCGCTGATCACAGGCACCGGAGGTGGTCAGGGCAGGGTTGCTGCACTGCGTTTCGCCCGAGAAGGCGCCATTGTCGTAGGCTGCGATTTTAATGCGCAGGCGAACGAGGAAACTGCCGCCTTGCTGCAGGCCGAGGGCCTGCGGTTGTATGGCTACGCTCCTGTCGATTTAGGTGATCATGAACAGGCCAAGGCCTGGGTCGAGTCTGCCGCCGCAGAACACGGGCGCATTGATATTCTCTACAACAATGCCTCGGCGGCACGATTCGGTGCAGTCAGCGAGTTATCCGTCGAGGATTGGCGCTACACCATGCGCAATGAAATCGACCTGCTGTTCTTCACCACTAAATACGCCTGGAATTACCTCGCCGAGCAGCACGGCGTGATCATCAACGTGTCATCGACTGCCGCCTGGGGTGGCTCCAAGGTCGCCGGCATCGCCGCGCATGCCGCTGCCAAAGGGGCGGTAGTTTCCTTCACCCGCCAGCTGGCGGTGGAGGGCGCGCCTGTTGGTATTCGCGCGGTCAGCCTAAGCCCTGGATTCATCGCTACACCAGGCACGGCCCCATTTCTCGAGAACCCCGTCGCCCGTGCGGCATTGCTTGACGGCGTACTCATGGAGCGCCCCGGCGAGCCAGAGGAAGTGGTCGCCATGGCCGTGTTCGTGGCGTCCAGCGAAGCCTCGTTCATTACGGGCTCCGATTTTGTCATCGACGGTGGCCTGCTGGCCGTTTAATAGGTTCTGGTGGCGCTGCCGCCCGGATGTGACACATTCCTATCGTTCGCGCAGACCTCAACTGGCGCTAGGACGAATGAAATCGTACAAGAACAGGTGAATAGTCATGGACATCATTGGCATTGGCTACATGGGCTTCGAGACCGCGAACATCGAAGCCTGGCGCGAGTACGGCCCGCAGGTGATGGGTTTCGGTATTGGCCGCAATCCCGAGAGCGATCCGGATTCGCTGTATTTCCGCATCGACGACCGTCGGCATCGCTTCGCCTTCCATCCGGGAAAGATCGACCGTATCGCCTACATTGGCTGGGAGGCGATCGGGCGCATGGCGTTCGAGGATGCCTTGAAGAAGTTCAGCGCTGCTGGAGTCGAGTTCACCCGTGGTGATGCCGAATTGTGTGAGAAGCGCGGGGTGCGCGAGCTGATTCGCTTCCGCGATCCGGTCGGCTATCAGCATGAGCTGTTCTATGCGCAGAAGTGGACACCACGCTCCTTCCAGCCGGGTCGTCCGCATGGTGGGTTTCTGGCCGACGAACGCGGTGCCGGTCATGTGGTGTTGATCACCCCCGAATACACGCCGGAGCTTGAGCACTTCCTCATCGAAGTCATGGGTTTCCGCTGGTACGGCGCTGGTGCCGGCAAAGGCCGTACGGGCTTCTTCCGCTCCAAGTTAAATAACCACACTAGCCACGATATCGCCTATGGCCACGGGCCTGGTCGCATGGGCGTGCAGCACGTGGGTATAGTCGTCAACAGCATCCGCGATGTCGGCGAGACCTACGACATTGTCAAGAAACGCGAGCTGCCGATGATGATGACGCTGGGGCAGCATTGCCAGGATCCGCATGTATCCTTCTACCACTTCAATCCGTCTGGCTTCGCGTTTGAGACCATTGCCGAGATCGAGCCCTGGCAGGGTGACCACTATGAGCTCAATCCCGAGGTGCTGAGCGTCTGGGGCCACGAGATGGTGGGGCCGATCCTCGGGCCGAGCGTACGTACGCCTGAGGAAGTGCTGGACCCGGAATACCTGGCCCGCAAACGCTAAGCATGCGCCTGGCTCGGGTTGAAGTTACTGGCGAGGCATTCTGGGCTTTGCTGGAGTCGCCATCCGGTCCACTGAGGCGCATTCGTGCGCCTTTTGCTGAGTGGGTGGCAGTGCTGGCTCAGCAAGGGATCGCGGCGTTGGATCTGGCCGAGGAACGCATCGAGCTGGCTCGCTGCCGGCTGCTGCCACCGCTGCAGCCAGGTGCCCGGGTGTTTGGCGTTGGCTTGAACTACCTGAGTCATCTGCAGCGCCTGGGCAGCGCAGCACCGGCGCACACCCTGGCATACCTGAAAGCGGATTCGGCCCTACTCGGCCCACGGGATGAGATTCAGTATCCGGTGCTGACAGCCGAGTTGGATTACGAAGTCGAGCTGGTGGCTATGGTCGCCCGGCCTTTGCTGGATGAGCCGCAGGCCAGCAGTTGCCTGCTCGGTTATACAGTCGGCAACGATATCAGTGCGCGCGATGCCGGCCGGCAGATCGGGCGTCTCGATCTGTTCACGCAAAAAAGCATGGATCGCACCACGCCACTCGGGCCCTGGATCGTCACGCTCGATCAGCTGGGCGGCAGTGGGCAGCCGCAGTTGGAGATGAGCCTGAGCGTCAATGGCGAGCAACGCCAGCAGGACAATACCCGCAACATGATCTTTCCCGTCGATGAGTTGCTCAATTACCTCGATGGACGTATCGAACTGCGCCCCGGCGATCTGCTGTTCACCGGTTCGACCCATGGCGTAGGCCTTGAAAGCGGGCGTTTCCTGAAGCCCGGAGACCTGGTCGAGGCGCACATTCAAGGCATCGGCCAGTTACGCAACCGCGTCGGCGCGCCGCGGCGCTTGCGTCCGGCGCGAGAGGTCGGGCGGCTGGGGCTGCCCACCGGCGTATGAGCATGGACAGGCATGCCCCCCCGGTGAGCGCAACGATACCGGAGCACGCCTCGTTCTGGGCGCCGCTGCGCCACCGACTGTTCGTGGGGGTGTGGCTCGCCTGTGCGGTGGCCAATATGGCGATCTGGATGCAGACGGTCGGCGCAGCCTGGATCATGACCCAGTTGTCTGCCTCGCCCTTGATGGTTTCGCTGGTGCAGACCGCGATTACCCTGCCGGTGTTCCTCTTCGGCCTGCCGGGCGGGGTACTCGCCGATCGCATGGACCCGCGACGCCTGCTGCTGTACACCCAATCAGCCATTCTCGTGGCGGCCGCGGTGCTCTGTCTGCTGGCCTGGCTCGACCTGCTGCAGGCTTGGTCGCTGCTCTTGTTCACCTTCGTCCTTGGCACTGGCAGCGCGCTGGGCATGACGGCCTGGATGATCACGCTGGTCGGCGTGATCCCGCGCGAGCAGGTACCGGCGGCTGTTTCCCTCAGCGGCATCTCGATCAATGCCACTCGCGCCCTGGGACCGGCCCTGGCCGGCGCGCTGATCGCCTGGTGGAACAGCGCCTCGGTGTTCCTGGTCATCACCCTGTGTATGGCCGTGGTGATTGTCTTCATCATCTTCCACCTTCCCGCCAAAGCCCGTGTCGAGGGTTTGCCGCCGGAAACCCTGTTCGGCGGCATGCGCAGCGGTCTGCGCTATATCCGCCACTCGCAAGTGTTGTCCAATGCGCTCAAGCAGGTGTTCGTCTTCACCAGTTGCGCCAGCGCGCTCTGGGCGCTGATGCCGCTGGTGACCAAGAACGAACTGGGCATGGGCGCAGGTGGCTATGGTCTGCTGATGGCCTTCATGGGCGCAGGTGCGGTGCTGGCCGCTCTCGGCCTCACCAGCGTTTATCGCCGCTTTGCCCTGCGCCGGCTGATCGTCGCCGGCGCCTTCGCGTTCGCGGCGGCAACCCTGGCAGCGGCGCTGTCGCACAGCCAGGGGGTGGTCTGCGTAATGCTGCTGCTCGCTGGCATGGGCTGGATGGCGGTGAACGCGACTATCTCCACCGTGGTGCAGACCTATGCGGCGAACTGGGTGCGCGCGCGCGTCGCCTCGGTGTACCTACTGGTGCTGATGGGCTCGATGGCTGTGGGCGGTGTCCTATGGGGCGCGCTGGCACAGTATTTTGGCCTGGAAAACAGCCTGCTGCTTTCGGCGGCGAGCATCCTGCTAGGGGTGCTACTGACCCGCGGCGGAACAATTGCCATGGGCCAGGAAGCGGATTTCGCCGACGCCCAGCAGACCGATAAGCTGGTGCTGGCGGGTGAGGTGTCCCATGGCGACGGGCCTGTCTGCGTGGAGATCAGCTACCGGGTGGTCGCAGACGAACGTGACGACTTCCTGCGCATCGTCTATGCCGTCGGCCAGTCGCGGCGGCGCAACGGCGCGCAGAACTGGCGACTTTATCGTGACCTCGGCGAAACCGATCACTACGTCGAGCGCTTTATCGTCGAGTCCTGGCTGGATTATCTGCGTCAGCCAGAGCGGGTGACCCTGAACGATGAGTTCCTTGAGCGTAGCTTGTCCAGGTTTCGTTTCGAGCCTCTGACGCCCAGGCGTTATATCTATCAGGCTCCCGCAGACGTATGTTGAGCAAAGAGATCTGCTCAGCATTTAATCTCCATATTAAATTTACCGCGCCTTATCATTCTCGGTATAGAATTGCGTTCTGGCTCCCGCTACGCTAATCGAGAAACCCCATGGACAGCACCGACCTTGTAGACCCCAATGACGCTCGCAAAGCTGCCAGCGCGGTGACTGTCAAACCGGTCGCCAATGCGATTCGCATCCTCCGCCACCTGAGCCAGGTCGGAACGCCCGAGCGTTCGGTGGACATTGCCCGCCGCTTATCGATCAACCCCAGTACCTGCTTCAACATCCTGCGTACGCTGGTGATGGAGGATGTGGTGGACTTCAACGCCATGTCGAAGCGCTATTCGGTGGGATTGGGACTAGCTCGGCTTGTCGAGCACTTAGTCACTCAGGGCCAGCGTGTGCAGCTGGCGAAACCGCTGCTGCAGAACCTGGCGGCGCGACTCCGGGTGACGGTGACCCTATGGCGCCGCATAGGATCGGATCGCATTGTTATCGTGAGTTCAGCCGCCAGCCCCACCGACGTGCGTATCGACATGGCGGAAGGCCAGCGGCTGCCGATGCTGATGGGTGCAAGCGGAAGGTTGTTTGCCACCCAGATGAACCTGGATGATCCAGAAATACGAGCAGGCTTCGAAAAAATTCGCTGGGCGCGGCCCTTGCCCTTCGAGACCTACCGTGAAGAGGTGCGACTTGCTGCTCATCGCGGCTGGGCGCTGGATGATGGCCATTTTTCCGTCGGTATCCTGGCCGTCGCCGCGCCCGTCTATTCACCCTCGGATTCAATCGACTTTACCGTGTCGGCTGTATTGTTCCGCGGCCAGCGCGACGAGGAGGGGGTCAAAGCATTGGGCGAAGCGCTTATCGAGTTCTGCTCGGAACTGGCAACAGTGCTGTTCTGAAGACGCACGGTACAAGTACGGCAGGGTGGTTCACTCCCTGACCAGCAGCAAGCTGCCACCGAGTGGCCCACCGCCCGCGGCGACTACTGTGACGCGTTGGTCGGCGGCTTGCCGGCCGGCAGCTCGACCCCACAGCTGCAGGCATGCCTCATGGACATAACCTAAGCCGTGTGTGCGCCCGCCGGATAGTTGACCGCCGTTGGTGTTGATAGGCAGTTCGCCATCTAGGGCAATTCGCTGTCCCCCTTCGACGAAAGCGCCGCTTTGGCCCACAGGGCAGAGCCCCAGAGCCTCCAGCCAGATCATGGTCAGAATAGAGAAGCCATCGTACAGCTGAGCCGAATCAACGTCGCTGGGCGCGTAGTCGGTGCGTGCCCACATCATCCGGCCAACATCGAATGCTGCCATCTCAGTCAGCGAGATCTGATCCCATGACCAGGGCTGGTTGAGCGCTGCGCCGATCGCCTCGATACGGATCGGCGGCTGGCGCGTGTCCCGCGCGGCATCCCGGCGCGACAGGACAATGGCGGTCGAGGCGTCGCAGTGCACGTCGCAATCGAACATCCGCAGCGGTGTGGATATCATCCGCGACTGCATGTAGTCATCCATCGACATCGGCGTGCGGTAGATGGCCTTCGGATTGCGCATCGCGTTCCGCCGGCAGGTCAGGGCGATTTGCGCGAGCTGTTCAGGTTGCGTGCCATATACATGGAAGTGGCGCTGTGCATACAGGGCCATCAAGTTGATGCCGGACAGCACATTGAACGGCGTGAACCATTGCCAAGAATAGCTGCTGTCACGCCCTTGAGTCTTATTGCTGAGTGCGCCGGCTTGCTTATTATGTAAGCGTGCCGACGCCTCGGTAATGGTGCGGAACACCAGCACGTGGTTGCACAGCCCTGCGGCAATGGCCATGGCGCCATTGATCACCCCCGCAAGCGGCCCCGGGCCTTCATAACCGCCGCCAAACCAGTTGACGTTCAACCCTAGGGCGCTCTTCAGTGCGCTGGGGCCGACTGGCGAAAAGGGATCGCCGTTGTTGTTGTCGCCTGGCCAGCAGGCGACGCCATCTATGTCGCTACGCTCGAGTCCAGCATCGGCGATGGCCTCTAGGCAGGCATCGACGGTCAGGCGCATGGCCGATTTCGACGACGGGCGGCCCACTTCGGACTGACCGATCCCGGTAATGGCGACCTCTTTCTCATAGCGGTGATCGAACATCATTAATCCCTTTCGAACAGTGGTAGCCAAACGTCTTCGACGTGCAGGAAGCTGACCCGAACCGGCATGTCTATGCGAACCGCAAGCGGATCCATGCCCACGACATTACTGATGAAGCGCAGGCCCGGCTGCTCGGCCAACTCGATGATCGCGACGACGTAGGGGAGTTCGAGTTCGGCGATCCACGGCTGATAGTTGAGGGTGTAGCTGAGGACCTTGCCCTTGCCGGAGACCGCGCGCGGCTCGACTTCCAAGCTAGCGCACTGCGGGCAGATCGGTCCTGGCGGATGGAAAAAGCGTTCGCAGCCAAGGCAGCGGTGAATCAATAGTTCACCGTGCTCGCCACCTTGCCAGAAGGCACGATTGTCGGCGTTGAGGGCGGGCAGTTTTCTAGGCATCAGGCATTCCTGGAAGAGGCGACGACTCATGGAAGCCACGTTAACATTTGTACATATTTTTGAAAAGTGTCATATTTTATGCCTCCGTGCGGCTGGGCTTAGCCACGGCCGGCCCGTAAACAACAAGAGGAACTCCACTATGTCCCCGTCTTTGCAGGACAAGATTGTCATCATAACCGGCGGCTTCGGCACGTTGGGCAGCAGTCTCGGCCAGCTATTGCTGGAGCGCGGCGCGCGTGTCGCATTGCTCGATCGCGCGGAAGCCCCCGCCGCCTTGCGCGACGTGCAGAATCTGCTGCCATTGGGGGGCGTCGACCTGACGTCCGCGGACTCGGCCAAGGAGGCCCTGGCCCGCGTGGCCGAGCATTTCGGCCGCATCGATGGCCTGGTCAACGTGGCCGGCGGCTTTGCCTGGGAAACCCTGGAAGACGGCAGCCTGGAAACCTGGGATCGCCTGTACCAGATGAACCTGCGTACAGCCGTGGTCAGTTGCCAGGCGGCACTGCCGCATCTGCTGGCAGCAGCGGCAGGCCGTATCGTCAATATCGGCGCGCTGGCCTCGCTGAAAGCCGAGCAGGGCATGGGCGCCTATGCTGCATCCAAGGCCGGTGTCGCGCGTTTGACCGAGGCGTTGGCCGAAGAGCTGAAGGATCGCGGAATTACGGTCAATGCCGTGCTGCCGAGCATTATCGACACACCCGCCAATCGGGCGGACATGCCGGATGCCGACGCCAGTCGCTGGGTCTCGCCGACAGCCTTGGCCGGGGTGATTGCCTTCCTCCTGTCGGACGCCGCCGCGGTGGTGACTGGCGCCTGTCTGCCGGTGGCCGGGCGGGTATGAACAGCTTAGCCAGCTGGATATTTTCGATGGGAGCGGATAGCCAATGAGACTCGTGACCTTTACCGATGGCGCAGGCTTCGAGCGCGCCGGCGCCTTGCTTGAAAACGATCAGGTTGTGCTCGATTTGCAGCAGGCCTATCGCACGCTGCAGGGCCGTGATAGCGCGCAACTTGCCAGTGTGCTGGCGTTGGTCGAGGCCGGTGAACCGGCGCTCGAACTGGCCCGCTCGCTGCTGGCGCAAGCGCCTGCAGGTGCGGTGTTGCAGCGCTCCGCCGTCAAGTTGCGCGCGCCTATCCAGCCGCCACCGCAAATGCGTGATTGCTCCTGCTTCGAGCTGCACCTGCGGCAAAGCTTCGCCGCGGCGCGCCGGGCGCGGGCACTGCGCACGCCTGATCCGGAAGCCACCCTGCGGGAAATGAACACCCGTGCCGACGATCGGGTGATTGAGACCTTCAATCGCCAGCCCATTTATTACAAATGCAACCGTTTCGCGGTCATCGGCGTTGACGATGAATTCCAGTGGCCGAGCTACAGCAAGGCGATGGACTTCGAGTTGGAGTTTGGTTGCTACATTGGCAAGCGCGGCAAGGACATCAGCCGTGAGGCTGCGCGCTCGCACATTGTCGGCTACACCATCTTCAACGACATGAGCGCGCGGGATGCCCAGGCCAAGGAAATGCCCGGCATGCTCGGTCCGGCCAAGAGCAAAGATTTCGACACTGGCAACATCATGGGGCCGTGCCTGGTGACCGCCGACGAACTCGGCGACCCTTACGACCTGAACATGGTTGCGCGAGTCAATGGCGAGGAGTGGGGGCGCGGCAATACCCGAGATATGCGCTGGCGCTTCGAGGACGTTATCGCCCATGTGTCGCGCTCGGAAACCCTGTATCCCGGTGAGTTTCTCGGCTCGGGTACGGTGGGCAACGGTTGCGGCCTGGAGCAGTTGCGTTACCTCAAGCCGGGCGATTTGGTTGAGTTGGAAGTCGATGGCATCGGTGTGCTGCGTACCCGTGTGTGAGCTGCCGAACAAACTGTGTCCTGATGTGTACATCCGGCTGCCGGCAATTTGTCGTTGAGCCGCAGTACATGGCCTTTACCGGGCGAAATACTGGAAGAGAAGAGCATTTATTCGCCGGGTAAAACGCGATAGGTATACATTTTCTATAAAAGTGTCTTATATTTTGTTGCGTCTCATATAGCCGTAGCGCCCTGAACAGGAGGCAATCATGTCAACAACAACAAGCCCTGTGTTGTCCGATGGAACCAAGGTTTCGGACCTTATCTATCCCTCGACTCGAGAAGTGCGGATGCGTGTGCTGTCGGATCGGGAAATCTACGAACTGGAGATGGAAAAAATCTTCGGTAAGATCTGGATTCTGCTCGGGCACGAATCGGAGATCCCCAACTCGGGCGATTTCATGGTCCGCGATATGGGGTCGGATTCAGTCATTGCCGCCCGCGGCAAGGACGGTGAAGTATTCGTGTCGCTTAACGTCTGTCCGCACCGCGGCATGCGTATCAGCACTGCCGATTGCGGCAATACGCAGATCCACAAATGCATCTATCACGGTTGGGCGTTTCGTCCAAACGGCGACTTCATCGGTTCGCCGATCGAGCGCGAGTGCATGCATGGCAAGATGATGGCCAAGGAGGAACTGGGTCTGAAGAAGGCCCGTGTGACGCTCTACGGCGGGCTGGTCTTCGCCACCTGGAACATTGAGGGGCCTTCCTTTGACGAGTTCCTCGGCGATGCCAAGTGGTACTACGACATGCTGTTCTGTCGCAGCGACAAGGGCATGGAGGTGCTCGGTCCGCCACAGCGCTTCATCGTCAACGCCAACTGGAAGACCGCTGGCGAACAGTCGGCAGCAGATGGCTTCCATACCCTGACCTTGCACCGTTGGCTGGGTGAGGTCGGCAACTACGCCAAGAAAGGCGAAGGCGAGGGTGAAGGTACGGATCTGAGTCCGGAGATGATCGGTGTAGAAATCAGCTCGCCGCATGGCCATGCACTGCGCTGCATCGATCTGGCGCGCAAGATCAAGCGTCTGACCGGGCTCGATCCTGCTGAACTATCGGTCCAGGAAAAGCTTGATGCGTTGCCGCCAGCCGGCATGACCCATGACATGGTCGAGCAATTGGCGCGCAATCTGACTGAAGAGCAGTTGCAGGTGCTGACCACCATGCCACCGCAGGTTGGCGGCATGTTCCCGAACATTCTCTTCGGTTTCGTTTACATTCCCCAGCCCGACGGCACTGTGGTCGGTTCCATGACCCTGCATGCCTATGTGCCGCACGGGCCCGACAAGCTCGAGTTCGTTAATTGGATCTTCGCCGAGAAAGATGCACCGGCCGAACTGCGTGAGAAAATGCTCAAGCAGACCATCCAGTTGTTCGGCACCTCCGGCATGGTCGAGCAGGACGACTCCGATACCTGGCCGCACATGACGCTGTCCGCCAAAGGCGCCATGGGCCGCAAGAGCACCCTGAAATACCAGGCGTGTTTTGAAACCGGCGCACCCGAGGGCTGGCCAGGGCCAGGCATCGTCAATGAAGGTTTCACCAAGGACGATACCCAGTGGCACTGGTGGTTGTATTGGCATGAGCTGATGACTGCGCAGGACTGACCTGCACGTCCGCTCATCTCTCGATCACAACAATAAGTTTCAGGGAGTTACCCATGGCTCAAGTACAAGAACGCGGTGCCGAGCAGATTCAGCCGGGTTCGCCGGTTGGCATTAAGCGTGTTTCTATCGGCTCGGATCTCTACAATCAGGTGCTGACCTTCCTCTACGAGGAGGCCACGCTACTCGACCAGATTCGCCTCAAGGAATGGAGCGAGCTGCTTGCCACTGACTTGGTCTATACCGTACCACTGCGGCATACCCGCCTGCAGGCCGATCAGTCGGCTAGCATCGTGCGTAGCGTGCAGCATTACCACGACGACTACCGTTCGATCATGGGGCGCATCCTGCGCCTCTCAGGCAAGAGCGCCTGGGCCGAGGATCCGCCCTCGCGCACGCGTCGGCTGGTCACCAACGTCTTCGTCGAGGAGACGGAAAACGCCAACGAGTTCGTTGTCACCAGCTACCTGTTGCTGACCCGTAACCGCTTCAAGGACCATCACGTCGATATCGTCAGTGGCGAGCGTCGCGATGTGTTGCGTCTAGGCGAGGACGGTTTCAAGTTGGCGCGGCGTGAGGTCATCATCGACCAGGCCGTGCTGGGAACGCCTAACTTGGCGGTTTTCCTCTAGCCGGCGTCTCACCTCCGAGCGTTGCCGGAGCCGCCTTCAGGCGGAACCGGCAGGGCTCTGGGTCAATTGGCCGAGCCAGTCTTGGTCGTCGGCGCACAGGGCCGATTGCGCAGCGCTGAAATCCAAGGTCGAGCCGATCATTCTTGAGGCAGACATGGCCCGCTCCGGCTGCTGGCTGTAGCAGAGACCAGTGCTGGCTGCATGCACCTGATCGTCGAGATTGTATGCCCTGCCCAGGGAAATCAGCGTACAGCGTCGCAACAACAATGCTGCTTCCGCTTCTTCGTTAGTCAGGTTATTCAGCGCCCATCGTGCCATGCCCTCGCGCAGGTTGACCCCGGCGAAGCGTGCAGGTGCCTGGATGATTGAGCCCTGTACCTCCCACGCCAGCCGTTCATTGCCATCAGACAGCAATGTTGCCCTGGTGTGCTCGTCGACTCGCTGGGGCACCTGTATGTCGTAACGGCGCCGGGTCGTCTGGCGTGCAGCATTGGCGATCGCCAGGCCGGCCAGGTCGAGCAGGTGGGTGCATTGGTGTTGTGCATCGACCTGGCGTGTCACCGAATGGGCAATGTGATCGAGGGGCATGCCGAGTAGTTGCTGCAACTGGTCGGTAGCCTGCGGGCAGGCGGAATAGGGATAGCGCAGCGCTTCGCCGCCGATGGCGGTCAACACCCCAATATCATGGCGTGCCCAGACGCGGAAATGGTGGAAGTCGTCTTCCAGCGTGGCGCGCACTTCACCTGCAAGATGCTGCTGCGACGAAGCGATGTCCACTCGACGGCGAAAGGTGCTCATATCTAATTATCCTTACGGTTATTCTAGCCGTGCTTGGAACGTTGGATTAGGATGTATATGAACACTATAAACAAAAATGTACATCTAAAACAAAAGAGGAGTTCCCCATGGGGCTGCTGCAAGAACAGGTGGCGTTAATCACGGGCGCAGGCGGAGGCATTGGTCGGGGTGTAGCGCTTAGCTTCGCCAAGGCGGGGGCGGCCGTTGTGGTCGCCGAACTTGATGTCGACAGCGGTAAAGCCGTGACCGAGGAGCTACTGGCCCTGGGCGCACGGGCGCTATTCATCAAGACCGACGTCTCCAGCAAGAGTGATATCGAAGCGGCTATCCAACTGGCCGTCGAGCAGTTTGGTGGTCTGGACATCCTGGTCAACAATGCCTTCGCACCCACCCCGAACGTGCTGCTCGAGGAGAAGACCGATGCGATGCTCGCGCAAACCCTTGACTCGACAGTATGGGCGGCCTGGTGGTCGATGAAGGCCGCACTGCCGCATATGCAAGCGCGTGGCGGTGGCAAGATCATCAATTTCTATTCGATCGATACCGAGATCGGCGCCTGGCTGCATGGTGACTACAACACCGCTAAGGCGGCGATTGTCGGCCTAACGCGCAGTGCAGCTTCGGAGTGGGGGCGTTTCAACATTCGGGTGAACGCCATCGCGCCGACAGCCATGGGGGCGACCTTCCATAAGCTGGCGGAAGAGAACCCTGGTTTTGCCGAAAAGTCTGCTTCGATGCGGCCGATGGGGCGTTGCGGCGAGCCGGAAGAGGATATCGGGCCGGTGGTGGTGTTTCTGGCTTCGGAAATGTCGCGGTTCGTCACCGGCGAGACCATTCATGTCGACGGCGGTCTGCACCTGCCGGGTTACAACTCGCGGCCGGCCGGCGTGCCTATCCGGGAATATTGAGGCATAGGCGCAACTTCAGTTGCGCCTTGAACAGGTTCATCCACGCCAACGCTAGTCGTTGGCGTGTTTGCCGGTGAGCGTCGCCGCTGGGTGTTCGGCGTGTAGCCTGACAGATCGCTGTAGCTCAATTCCGTATCTGCTTTCACTGTTGCGTTTCTGGCAGATGCGGTTGCTCGGCCAACTCCTTTGGCGTTCTTGCACATTAGTGCCCACGAGCATGCCCCCTCTCTCGTTCAAGAGAGAGGGGGCATGGATACGTGTGGCGCGCGGAGCGTCGCCGTCAGAGTTTCGAGACCTTGATGTCGGTGTCTTCGAGGTCCCAAGTGCTGGCTGTTTTCCCTTCGTCGCGCAATTGGTATTTCAGTACCCGGCCTTGCGGGTTCTTCGGCAGGCTGCTGCGGAACTCGATGTAACGTGGCAAGGCGTAGTAGGGCACCGAGTCGGTTGCCCAACGAAATAGCGCTTCCGCTTCGAGCTGTACGCCCTCGTGCAGTACCGCGGTAACCTTGACGTCGTCCTCGCCCTTGTCGGACGGCACGGCATGCACGGCGACTTCCGCAAGCGCGGGATGCACGGCGAACGCGGCTTCCATCTCGAAACTGGAGATGTTTTCACCACGGCGGCGCAAGTAGTCTTTTTTGCGATCGACAAAGTAGAAGAAGCCTTCGTCGTCGAACTTGCCAATGTCGCCGGTGTGCAGCCACATGTTGCGCATCAGCTTCAAAGTGTCTGCCGGGCGCTGCCAGTAGCCCTGGAACATGATGTCCGGGCGTAGCGGCCGCACCACGATTTCGCCAGCGGTGTTGGCCGGGACTTCCACGTCATTGTCGTCAACGATGCGCACATCGAAGTCGGCAATTCTTTTGCCGGAGGAACCTGGCGCAGCATATTCGCCGGCTGCCAGCGAGGTAATCACGCAGGCCTCGGTGAGGCCATAGCCGTTGCCACCGACCAGGCGCGTACCAAAGCGTTCACGCCAGACCTTCTTGGTCTCCTCGGTATAGGGGTTGCCGCGCGCCGTGTGAATCTGGCCGAAGCAGCGCTTCATGGCATCGTTGTCCGGCGCCTGAGCCAGCAGGCCGCCCATGCCGCCGAGGATCGAGGCGATGGTCGCGCCGGAGCGCTCCACTTCTTGCCAGAAGTTGGACACCGAGAAGCGCGGGAGGATGGCAGCACGCGCGCCAACCAGGATGCTGGCGATGATGCTGACGCAGAGGGCGTTCATGTGGAACAGCGGCAACGGCGTGATGGTGACGTCGTTCTCGTTGGCCGGTCCGGCGCGCAGTTGCAGGCGGGCCAGGTTGCACATGAAGTTGTAGCTGATCATGCAGCCTTTCGACGGGCCCGTGGTGCCTGATGTGTAGATAAGGCAGGCCAGGTCGGACGGCTCGGGCTTTGTGGCGAGCGGTGTGTCGTCTTGGCCGCGATGCTCTGCCAGCGGTGCGATCGGGATGCTGCAGGCGCTCGGCGTGTCGAGCTCGCCGCGGTAGAGAATCTGCTTTACCACGGTCAGCTGGTCGGCCAAGGGCGTCATGCGCGCCAGGTAAGCCGCCTCGCAAATGATCAGCGCCGTACCGGTATCGGCTATCTGGTGGCGCAGGAACTCGCCTTTGAGCGCGGTGTTGATGGGCACGCTGACCGCGCGCAGCTTGTTGATTGCCAGCCAACAGACGACCGCATCGATGTTGTTGTCCAGCATGGTCAAAACGGTTTCGCCGCCCTGGACGCCCATGGCGGCCAGGGCGTTGGCCATTCTGGTGGAAAGTGAGTCAACTTCTGAGTAAGTGTATAACTCTCCGCTGAAATCAAGCAGGATTCTGTCCGGATGACTTACTACCGCTCGTTCGAGTGCTGCGATGACAGTGTCTCTTTCGCCCACTGCCCAGGTGTCTGGTTGACCAGTACCGCTCATGACTATTCTCCTATGGAGGCTGCCCAGCCATTGGGAAGCTGCTTTTATTTTGAAGAGAGAATGCGATTCTAGATTCAAATTTATGAAATGTCTTCCTTAAAGATTTGAACAAAAACCGGCTGTCCTGCCTATATCCTGTGGTAATGTCATTTTTTTAAGCTTAAATGAGTATGTTTATCCATGCCCAAGCTCGCCACCCAACCCGATCAAATCGCGCCGGCCAAGCCCAGGAAGAAGAAAATCACTGCTGCTGAGAAACCGGCAGTAGTGGCCAAAAGGACTTCGTCCAAAAGCGCAGGATTATCGACCAATGGTACCCCGGTAAAACCCAATAGACGCTCCGAAGAGACCATCACCAACATTCTGGTGGCGACCGAGGAAGTGGTATTGCGCTCTGGCGCGGATCGCATCTCGATCCTCGATGTTTGTCAGGTCGCGGGCGTCTCACGTGGAACTTTCTACCGCTATTTTTCTTCCCAGGAAGACCTGTTGGATACCTTTTCCCGGCATAAGCGCGATAGTTTCCACAGTTCGCTGACACTGGCCTTGGGTGACCTCACGGACCCCGATGCACGCTTGAATGCACTGATTGCCTACCTGGATGACTATCTGGAGCAAAGCCGAGCGCGGCGCCTGCTGGTAGTGGCTCCGGATTATGCACTGAGCTTCTTTCGACGGATCTTCCACGACTCCATCGTGCGCTTTCAGGATCTGCTGGACATCGTTTTCGACGACTGGGATACCCGCCTCGGTGTCAGGCTCGATCGTGAATTGATCTGCGAAATGATCATCCGTTATGTGCTGAGTGAGATTCTTGTGCCGGAAAGCGCCGGTCGTCGCCTGTTGCCGATTCGCGTGAAAAAACTGGCGGCAGCGTTGGCCTTAGGTTCGACTTCGCGTAACCGTCGCTGATCTCTCCCACGCTTTCCCCCTTGCCCGGACTTTAGCCGCTGCCCTCAGCAATTGAGGGCGACGCGGCGTCCTGGATGCTGCTTCCTCTGTTAAGCCCCTGAGTCGTTGCCTGTCCCGCTCGCGCGTTTGCTTGTCTGTGGTCGCTGCCAGACAGGGCTCTGCCATGGGCTTTCTGTGCGCGCCTGAAAATATATTGAACAGATTTTTGATTTATGATCAGTTTAAACTTATGCTCTGAGTTGACTGCGGGCTCTGTGCGTTTATCTCCACGGTGGTTTATGACCGTTGGATCGTGCTGAAAGCCCCGCGCCACACAACCACAAAAGTGCCAACCTCGAGGTACCTGAATATGCTCATCGACCTTCATGCTCACGCCCCCCATCCCGATTACTACAACCAGCATCCCTATTGGGGGCCGGCCTTTGAGGCCCAGCCCGATGGCGACATCAAGTTGCGTGTGGGTGACTGGATCCTGTCGCTGGGCGCCCCGGAACGTAAGAAGGCGCTGCGTGAGGCCCATGCGCGTGGCGAGACGCTGAACGTTGAAGAGTACATGGCCAAGTGGCGGGACCCGAACAACCGCCTCGCCGCGATGGATGCGGCAGGCCAGGACGCTCAGGTCCTGTCGGTTCCGAGTCACTGTTACATGTACTGGACCGAGGCCGAGTTTGCCGTTCCCTTCGCCCGCAAGGTCAATGACGTGCTGGCCGATTATTGCTCGGCTGCGCCCAATCGCTTGATGTTCTGGGCGCATGCGCCGCTGAACGTGCCACATGAGGCGGCCAAGGAAATCCGTCGCGCGGTGACTGAACTGGGCGCCAAGGGTCTGGTTGCTGGGGGCTCCAATTTTGGCGGCATGGAGTATGACTCGCCGGAACTGGATCCGGTCTGGCAGGCGCTGTGCGATCTCGACGTGCCAATCTTCGTGCACGGTTACAACCAGTCCGTGACCTGGGGCAAAGAAGCCAACACCGACCGTTATGAAACAACCGCTATCGTCGGCATGAACTACGACGAAACCAAGTGCCTGTGGTACCTGATCAACGGCGGTGTGCTGGATCGCTTCCCCAATCTGAAGATCTATATCACCCACGGTGGTGGCTTCGTTCCCTATCAGTTGGGGCGTATGGCGCAGACCAATCCGAACCTGGATGTTTACCACAACAAAAAGCCCTTCCTGGACTACCTGCCCAACTTCTACTTCGATGTGGAGCTGCATGAGCTGCCGATGCGGCAGGCCATGGTCGATGTTATCGGCGCGGATCGAGTTCTTTATGGATCCAACTTCGGTGGCAGCGATGCGGTTCGGCATGACCTGACCGAAGGGCTACGTCTGTCGGATGAAGATCTGCAGAAGATCCGTTGGAAGAACGCCTGCGAGCTGTTGCGCCTTGACCCGGCAAAGGTCGGCAAGGTTGGTGTCTGATGAAACTTGCTCGTTGCTCCTACCATGAAACAGGCTCGTTCTGGGCGGTGGTCGATCCGCTGCGAGATGAAGTACACCCTATAGAAGGGGAGTTCAGCAGCTGGGCGCCCGCCGTTGCCAGAGGGGCCGGGATCAGCGCGTTACGACTTTCCGGGATGACGCTGCCCTTGTCCGAAGTGCACCTGCTGCCACCAATAGAGCCGGTGAACCGGGTCGTGGTGGCGGGCGCCAACTATGCCAAGCACTTGGCCGAAGATTTCGGTCTCGCCTCGCCGGTGCAACCAGTGGCCTTTCTCAAGGCCTATGGTGCGCTGATCGGTGCGCATGACCCGATCCGCTATCCGCCCCTGACCGAAGAACTCGATCACGAAGTGGAGCTGGTGGTGGTAATCGGCAGTGCCGAAGTCGATCTGGAAAACCCCCTCGGCTGCGTGCTCGGCTATACCGTCGGCAACGACGTCAGTTCCCGCGACCTGCAACGCAGCGGTCCGGCGGGTATCGGCATGGACCTGTTCGCCGCCAAGAGCCAGGACCGCACGACCGGTGTCGGCCCCTGGGTCGTCACCAAGGACGAGTTCCCCGAGGGCTCACCCAAAGTGCGCCTGACCCTCAAGGTCAACGGTGAGACTCGCCAGGATGGCTCGACCGCCGAGATGACCTGGGATGTCGGTCAGTTGATCTGCTTCGTCCAGCAGCGTTCCAGTTTTGCCGGTGGCGACATTCTCTTCACCGGCTCCCCCGCTGGCGTGGGGATGGGCACCGGATTGTTCCTCAATCCCGGGGATGTGGTCGAAGCAACGATCGAGGGCATCGGTACGTTACGCAACGTTGTCAGCGAAAAGTCCCGCGTCTAATCGAGAGCGAATATGAGCATGAATAAAGAAGAAAAAGTCGTAGTCGTTGGTGCCGGGCTCATGGGCACCGGCATCGCCCATGGTTTCGCCAGTTCCGGTTTTCCCACCTTGCTGGTGGATACCAATGCCGACTCGCTGACCCGCGCCAGGGACAGCATCGAAAGCATCCTCAGTGCTGGGGTCAAGCTCGGCAAGGTATCCGAAGAGTCTGCGCAAGCATCCCTGGCACGGCTGGTTATCTGTCGTGATCTGAGCGAAGCCGCAATAGACGCGCATTGGCTAGTCGAGACCGTGTCCGAGCAGTTGGCGGTGAAGAAGGCCGTGATCACTCAGGCGGCACCGCTGCTGGCGCCGGGGGCGATCATCGCGACCAATACGTCGGCGTTGAGTGTGACCGAGATCGCCGCTGCAGTGCCCAATCCTGATCGGGTCATCGGTATGCACTTCTTCAATCCGGTGCACAAGATGAAGCTCATCGAGTTGGTGCGCGGCCTGGCCACCAGTGACGAAACCGTGGCCCGCACTCGCGCGCTGTGTGACGCCATGGGCAAGACCTCGATCATCGTCAACGAGTCCCCCGGCCTGACTACCAGCCGCATGTCTGCGCTGTTGGGCAACGAGGCCATGTTCATGCTGCAGGAAGGCACCGCCAGTGCTGAAGATATCGACACCGCCCTGCGTCTGGGTTTCAACCACCCGATGGGGCCGCTGGAACTGGGTGACCTGACCGGCTGGGATACCCGCTTGTCGGTACTGCGCTACCTGCACCAGACCCTGGGCGAGAAGTTTCGCCCGTGCCCGCTGATCATCAAGATGGTTGCGGCCGGTCGCCTGGGACGCAAGACCGGGTGCGGTGTCTACCGCTATGAAGACGGTATGCAGGTGCCGAACTCCGGCCTCAAGGCGAGTGCCCTATGAGCGACGTCGTAATCGTTGATGCCGTGCGTACGCCGGTCGGGCGTTTCCGTGGCAGCCTGGCCGGAGTGCGTGCAGATCATCTGGGGGCGCTGGTGCTCAAGGCGCTGCTGGAACGCACTGGTCTCTCGTCCGCGCAGGTCGATGACGTGATCTTTGGCTGCGTGACGCAGATCGGTGAGCAGTCCGCCAACATTGCGCGCACCGCCTTGTTGGGGGCTGGCTGGCCGGTGAGTATCCCGGGCATGACTCTGGACCGCAAATGCGGTTCGGGCGAGGCGGCCGTGCATGTGGCGGTCGGCGCGATTGCTGCGGGCGCCGCCGATATCATCATTGCCGGTGGTGCGGAAAACATGAGCCGCGTACCCATGGGCAGTAACCGCGAGATCCATGGCGAAGCCTTCGGCTGGATGGCGGCCGAGCGTTACGAACTGATCAGCCAGGGCGAGGCCGCCGAGCGGGTGGCGGACAAGTGGTCGTTGAGTCGCGATGCGCTGGATGATTACGCGTTCGCCAGTCATAGCCGTGCGGCGCAAGCAGCCGATGCCGGGTATTTCGCTAATGAACTGATCTCGGTACCGGTCGCGGAGGTGCGTGAGCATTCGCTCACCGAGCCCGTCGGCATGCTGCTGGCGGACGAGACCATCCGCCGTGACACCTCGCGGGAAAAACTGTCGACCCTGAAAACCAGCTTTCGCCCCGACGCCGGTCGAATCACCGCCGGTAATTCCTCGCAGATTTCCGATGGGGCGGCGGCGCTGCTGCTGATGTCGGCGGATACCGCCAAGCGCCTGGGTCTGAAGGCCCGTGCGCGCATCCGCGCCTTCACCACTGTGGGCGTGGACCCGACCTTGATGCTGACCGGTCCGATCGAGGCAACCAGAAAGGTGCTGGATAAAGCAGGGTTGACGCTCGATGACATCGACCTGTTCGAAATCAACGAAGCCTTCGCCTCCGTACCGCTGGCTTGGATGCACGAGACTGGGGTCGGCCATGACCGGCTCAACGTCAACGGCGGGGCAATCGCCCTCGGTCATCCGCTTGGCGCCAGTGGTGCACGGTTGATGACCACCCTGTTGAACGAACTGGAGCGGCGGGGCGGGCGCTATGGTCTGCAGGCGATCTGCTGCGCAGGTGGTCTCGGCACTGCGACCATCATCGAGCGGATCTGAGCATGTCGCGGATAGCCATGCTCGATCTGGAACAGCTGCCGGTCGAGCTACGCGAGGCGATTGCGCGAGGGCAGGCCAGTCGCATGCTCAGTTCGTCCAAACCTGTTCAGGTTTGGGCGCACCGTCCGCCGGTGGCTCTGGCATGGCTGGCCCTGATGGAGAGCTTTCATTGCGACGGCGTCCTCGACGAGCGCCTGCGTGAATTGCTGCGCTTGAAGATCGCCAGCATCACCACCTGCCAGGCCTGCCAGTTGGCGCGCAAGTCGGACAAAGTCAGCGAGGAAGAAATTGCCTGTCTGGCCAGCGACAGCGAGCACTTCAGTCCCGCAGAGCAAGCGGCCTTGCGCTTCGCCGAGCTGTTCGCCGGCGACTATATGGCGATTGGCGATGAGCATTATGCGCAACTGGCGCAGTACTTCACCTCGGCCCAGGTGGTGGAGCTGAACATGTATTGCGCACTGATGCTTGCCGGTGGTCGCATGACCTATGTCCAGCAGGCCTATTGACGGTTGCGCGGCTTATTCGGGTGTCGATCTATCAGGTGCCTGGCGGCTAATTTCACTGCATTTGGTCAAATTGTAAAAAACCGTTCAGCTAGTGATGGGTTGCGCCTAAGATGACTAGCAATAAGCTGGCCTCTGCGGGCCGCGTCATGGCTATGCACAACAAGAAAGGAGACGAACATGTCCGAACAAGAACAGAGCAAGCTGGAGCAGGTGTTTGCCAATGTGGCGAGCAACTATCGCGGCGCCGATATCGACCTGCATGCCGTGTATCGCGACATGCGTCAAAATTCCCCTGTTTTGCCAGAGAACTTCATGGCGCGCCTGGGGGTGCCCTCGATCGCCGGGCTCGACGTTAACCGCCCGACCTTCACCCTGTTCAAATACGATGACGTCATGGCAGTCATGCGCGATCACGTTAACTTCACCAACGGCTTTATCGCCGAGGGCCTGGGTTCGTTCTTCGACGGGTTGATCCTCACGGCGATGGACGGCGAGGCGCACAAGAACATCCGCAACCTGCTACAGCCGGTGTTCATGCCGGAGACGGTCAATCGCTGGAAGGAGACCAGGATCGATCGTGTCATCCGCGAGGAATACCTTAAACCCATGGTGGCGAGTAAAGGCGCCGACATCATGGAGTTCGCCCTGCATTTCCCGATCCGCGTGATCTACGCACTGATCGGCTTTCCCGAGGACCGCCCCGAAGACATCCAGCAGTACGCTGCCTGGGCGCTGGCGATTCTGGCGGGCCCACAGGTTGATCCGGAAAAGGCTGCTGCCGCGCGCGCTGCCGCCATGGAGGCGGCCAAGGCCCTGTATGACGTGGTCAAGGTGGTGGTGGCGCAACGCCGAGAGGAGGGCGCCACGGGCGATGACCTGATCAGCCGGCTGATTCGCGCCGAATACGAAGGGCGCTCGCTGGACGATCACGATATCGCCACCTTCGTCCGCTCGCTATTGCCGGCCGCGAGTGAGACCACCACCCGTACCTTTGGCACCCTGATGGCCCTCCTGCTCGAGAGGCCTGAGCTGCTCGAACGCGTGCGCAACGACCGCAGCCTGGTGGCCAAGGCGATCGACGAATCCGTGCGTTACGAGCCCGTCGCGACCTTCAAGGTGCGCCAGGCGGACAAAGACATGGTGATTCGTGGCGTGAACATTCCCAAGGGCGCGATGGTGTCGTGCATTGTCAGTTCGGCGAACCGCGACGAGGATGCCTTCGAGAACGCCGATGTATTCGATATCGACCGGCGCGTACGGCCATCCTTCGGCTTCGGTTTCGGTACGCACATGTGTATCGGCCAGTTTGTCGCCAAGACGGAAATCAACTGCGCACTCAATGCCATTCTCGACCTGATGCCCAACATCCGCCTGGACCCTTCCAAGCCCGCCCCGGAGATCGTTGGTGCCCAGTTGCGCGGCCCGCATAGCGTGCATGTGATCTGGGATTAACCTGCTGCGAGGTGCTGCCAGCGCGACGTGTGGCGCGTTCGGCGGCTGGAGGCTCTGGGTAATCCGTTAATTATTTGAACATATATAGAAAATGTGTTTAATTAACCTTCGGTGTGCTCTATGATCGTTAGCACAATCAAGAACCCGAAAGCGAAGGGGAAAAACAATGAAAGTTGAAGATCTGATACTCGTCAGCGTCGATGATCACGCGATTGAGCCGCCAAATGCCTTTGCTCGCCATATGCCGGCGCGCTTCAAAGGACGCGAGCCGCATGTGGTCAAACGTGACGAGCGCGACGTCTGGGTGTTCGAGGAGCAGGCCACCGGTTACATGGGGCTCAACTCCGTGGTTGGTCGCCCAAAAGAGGAATACGGCATGGAGCCGCTGGGCTACGAGCAGATGCGTCGTGGTACCTGGAGCATCAAGGACCGTGTCGACGACATGAACGCCAATGGCGTGCTGGGCTCGATGTGCTTCCCTACGTTTCCTGGTTTCGCTGGGCAGCGTTTTCAGACGCATACCGATCGCGCCGTGTCCCTGGCCGCCATTCAGGCCTACAACGATTGGCATTTGCACGATTGGTGCAACGCCGCACCGGGGCGTTTTATCCCCTTGATGCTGGTGCCGTGGTGGGACATGCAGGCCGCTGCTGCAGAGGTCGAGCGCCTGGCCAAGCAGGGCGTGCATGCAGTGTCGCTGTCTGATAACCCAGCGATTCACGGCTTCCCGTCGATTCACAGCGATTACTGGGATCCGTTGTGGAAAGCCTGTTCGGATAACAACGTCGTGATCTGCTGCCACATTGGCACCGGTGTGAAGGCGAACCATGCCTCCGACCTGTCGCCGATCGATGCCTGGATCACGTCCATGCCGATCTCGATTGCCAACTCGGCGGCCGACTGGATCTGGGCACCGATGTGGAAGAAATTCCCAAATCTGCGCATGGCATTGTCCGAGGGCAGTATCGGCTGGATTCCTTATCTGTTGGAGCGAGCGGACTTCACTCACCGTCACCACAACGCCTGGACCAACTCCAACTTCGACGGGCAGATGCCGAGCGATATCTTCAAGAAGCACTTCGTCACCTGCTTTATCGAAGACAACTTCGGCTTGCAGAACCTGAAGTTCATGAACGAAGAGATGGTTACCTGGGAAAGCGACTACCCGCACTCCGACTGCACTTGGCCGAATTCGCCAGAATCCGCCTGGGAAGGGTTGCAGCACCTGTCCAAAGAAACCATCGACAAAGTTACTCACCTCAATGCCATGCGCGAGTTCTCCTTCGATCCGTTCTCCATCCATGGTCGCGAGAACTGCACCGTTGCCGCACTGCGTGCCAAGGCGACGCATGTCAGCATCGAACCTGCACTTGGTCTCGGCGGTGCCGACCATGGGCGCAATGACGGCAAGCCGGTTACCTCGGGCGACATCAATGCGATGTTCGAGAAGGCTGACGCCGGTACTGCGCTTTAAGGTCTAGCGAAGCCCCTCCCGCTGTCCACGGCGGGAGGGTAGGCAGCCTCGACTTGCCTGGTTGCCGCATGGCGATCGGGCCTCGTGCCCAGTTTAGAGAGCACACATGTCTATCACTCAGTTCACTTACAGCAGAATTCCCGCCGAGGCAGAGTCACTTCGCCACGAGGTGCGCGAGTTCCTACAGAACAATCTCGGCGACTACCCGAGAACCGCCAGGGCACAGTCCTGGATGGGCTTCGATGCGAACTTCAGCCGCAAGCTCGGTGCTCGTGGCTGGGTCGGCATGGCGCTCCCCGAGCAATACGGTGGCGCGGCGGCGGGGCCGTTCGCCCGCTACGTGATCATCGAGGAGCTGCTGGCCGCCGGTGCACCGGTTTCGGCGCATTGGATAGCGGACCGGCAGAGCGGTCCGTTGATCAACCGCTTTGGCAGCGAGGCGCAGCGAGAACGCTATTTGCCGCCGATCTGCCGTGGCGAGAGCTACTTCTGTATCGGCATGAGCGAGCCGAATTCCGGTTCCGACCTGGCCTCGATCAAGACCTCGGCCACGCGTAACGATGGCGGCTGGCTGCTCAACGGGCAGAAGGTATGGACGACCAATGCCCAGCACGCACACTTCATGATTGCCCTGGTGCGGACCGGCGAAAAACAGGCCGCACGCCACGAAGGCATGTCGCAGTTCATCGTCGACCTGAGCCTGCCGGGCATCACCATCCGACCGATTCGCGACCTGGCTGGCGGCGAGCATTTCAATGAGGTGTTCTTCGACAATGTCCAACTCGATGCCGACGCGTTGATCGGTACCGAAGGCAAAGGCTGGGATCAGGTAACGGCAGAGCTGGCCTTCGAGCGCAGCGGTCCGGAGCGCTTCCTCAGTTGCATCGAGCTGCTCAAGACGCTGATCAGCGCCGTGGGTCGCCATCCTGATGCCTTGCAGAGTCGTGAAATCGGCCGTCTCAGCGCCAAGTTGCTGACCCTGCGCAACATGTCGCTGTCGGTGACCGCACAGTTGGCGGCGGGTGAACACCCGGCCTGGGCTGCCTCCTGCGTGAAGGACTTGGGCAACCTGTTCGAGCAGGAGATTCCCGAGGTCGCGCAACTGCTGCTGGAGGCCGAGCCCCGTCAGGCGGGCGGCAGCGAGCATGCCCAGGTTCTCGCCTACCTGACCCAAATGGCACCGTCTTTCTCACTGCGCGGAGGCACCCGCGAAATCCTGCGCGGCATCATCGCGCGCGGAATGGGGTTGCGATAATTATGCGAGAACTATTCGAATCGACCATCGAGCGTCTGCTCGCCGACTTTGCCACGCCGGAATACGTGCTCGGCTGCGAAGGCGGCGAGTGGCCGGCCGAACTTTGGGCGGCTGTCGAAGCATCCGGCTTCACGCTGGCGGCCGTACCGGAAACCCTGGGTGGCGCCGAGGCCGGCTGGGCCGACCTCTACGTGTTGGCCCGCGCGGCGGGCCGCTTTGCTGCACCGATCCCGTTGGGTGAGGCACTATTGGGCAACTGGTTGCTCGGCAAGGCGGGCCTTGAGGCGCAGACCGGCATTCTTAGCTTCGCCGCGGAGGCCAGCCTGAGCCTGCGTGATGGGGCAGTGGATGGGGATATGCATGACGTGCCCTGGGGCCGCCATGCACAAACTCTGGTGGCCATCGCCGATCGCAACAGCGCGACGCCGAGCGTGGTGCTGCTGTCCACCGCCAGCGCTGCCAGCCAGACGCTGAGCCTGAATGTGGCCGGCGAACCGCGCGACAGTCTGCACTTCAGCGGTGCCCAGGTGCTGGCCTGTGCGCCTCTGCCCGAGTCGCTGTCGGCCGACGTGTTGCAGTTGGGCGGCGCACTGCTGCGTTCGGCGCAGATCGCCGGCGCGCTGCATGCGCTGTTGGACATGACCTCGGGATACGCCCGCGAGCGCACCCAGTTTGGCCGCCCGATTGGCGCCTTCCAGGCGATTCAGCAGCAGCTAGCGGTGTTCGCCGAACAAGCCGCAGCGGCGGGTATTGCCGCGGAAGCCGCCTTCGCCGAGTCGGATACGGTTTTTGCCACCTTTACCATCGCCGCCGCCAAGGTCAGTACCGCCGAAGCCGCCAGTGTTGGCGCTGGGATCGCGCATTCGGTGCACGGCGCCATCGGTTTCACCCAGGAGTACTCGCTGCACCTGTTGTCGCGACGCCTATGGGCGTGGCGCAGCGAATACGGTTCGGCGAGCCTGTGGAGTCAGCGCATCGGTCAGATGGTCTGCGGGGCGGGTGGCGAAGGCTACTGGTCGCTGTTGACCGGCCACGCCAGCCAACAGCTAGCTACTCTTGAGAGGAAATCGGCATGAGTGCCTTCCTGCAGATCGAGCGCGATGGCGGCATCGTCACCGTGCGTATGAACCACCCGGAAACACGCAACGCGCTGACTTCACCGGAACAGATCCAGGAGTTCGTTGACCTCTGTGCCGAACTGCGCCGCGATCATTCGGTAAGAGTAATGGTGCTTACCGGCAACGGTAGCGCCTTTTGTGCCGGTGGCAACGTCAAGGACATGCGCGAGCGCGGTGGAATCTTCGCCGGTTCGCCGTATGAATTGCGCAATAACTACCGCGACGGCATCCAGCGCATTCCGCTGGCGCTGTACGAGCTGGATATCCCGGTCATCGCCGCGGTCAACGGTCCGGCAATCGGCGCCGGTCTGGACCTGGCCTGTATGTGCGACATTCGCCTGGCTTCCAGTAAGGCGTTGTTCGCGGAAAGTTTCGTGCGCCTGGGGATCGTTCCCGGCGACGGTGGTGCCTGGCTGTTGCCGCGCATCATCGGTATTCCCAAGGCCAGCCTGCTGGCCTTCACCGGCGACACCATCGACGCCGCCAAGGCGCTGGACTGGGGGTTGGTGGAGCAGGTCTGTACTCCTGAAACCCTGCAGGCCGAAGCGCACGCGCTGGCTCAGCGCATAGCCAGCAACCCCGGCCATGCCCTGCGTCTGTGCAAGCGCCTGCTGCGCGAAGGCCAGCACATGCGTCTGGATTCGCTGCTGGAGCTGTCTGCCGCCTATCAGTCGCTGGCCCATCACACGGAAGACCACCATGAGGCCGTCGGCGCCTTTATGGACAAGCGCAAGCCTGACTACCAGGACCGTTGAGACCACCAACCGAATTTGGAGTGATAGTTATGCGTGCCGTTTTCCGAGAAGACCACAATATGTTCCGCGAAATGGCGCGGCGTTTCGTAGACCGCGAAATCGTCCCGCACCTACCTGAATGGGAAAAAAATGGCATCGTGCCCAAGGACGTCTGGCTCAAGGCCGGCGAACTGGGATTGCTGTGCTCGACCGTGCCCGAGGAGTACGGCGGTTCAGGTGGTGATTTCGGTCACTCGGCGGTGATGATTGAGGAGCTGGCCAGGGCTAACGCTACCGCAGTGGGCTTCACCACCCATTCGGAGATAGTCGCGCCCTACATCGTGGCCTACGGCAGTGAAGAGCAGAAGCTCAAGTGGCTGCCGCGCATGGTCAGCGGCGAGCTGATCGGGGTGATCGCCATGAGCGAGCCGGGCATCGGCAGCGATTTGCGCTCCATGCGCACCCTGGCCCGCCGTGATGGCGAGGATTACATCGTCTCAGGACAGAAGACCTTCATCACCAACGGTGGCAACGCCGGGCTGATGGTCACCGCGACCAAGCTCAATCCGGCGGCCAAGGAGCTGACGCTGATCTGTATCGAGGAGGACCGCAAAGGGTTTTCCAAGGGTCGCTTGCTGGAGAAAATCGGCTTGAAGGGCCAGGACACCGCCGAGCTGTTCTTCGACGAAGTGCGGGTGCCGGCCAGCAACCGTCTGGGCGAGGAAGGGCTGGGCTTCAAGTACCTCACCCACCAGTTGGCCTGGGAGCGCCTGATCATCGCCATTCGCGCGGCGCAGTCGATCCATACCCTGCTGGAGGAAACCATCGAATACACCCGTGAGCGCAAGGTGTTTGGCAAGCCGGTGCTGGACTTCCAAAACACCCGCTTCAAGCTCGCCGAGGCCAAAGCACAGGCGACCATGCTGCGCGTGTTCGTCGACGATTGCCTGGCCAAGGTGATGTGCGGTGAGCTGGCGGCAGACACCGCGGCCATGGCCAAGCTGCTTGGCTCGGAGATGCAGGGCAAGCTGCTCGACGAGTTCCTCCAGTTGCATGGCGGCTATGGTTTCATGAGCGAGTACAAGATCAGCCGTGCCTGGGTAGACGCGCGGGTTGCCCGCATCTATGGCGGGACTTCGGAAATCATGAAGGAAATCATCGGTCGGACCCTTTAAACCACTATTCGCCGGTCCTGAAGCAACTCCACAGGCAAGGTGAGCATTTGGGGACATGTTATGTCGCTTATCTTTCGCAATGCTGTGCTGCTGCTTGTGGGGCTGTTTGTTCTGCCGCAGGCCTTCGCCCAAGATGCGCCTGCAGAGCGCTACGCGGCTGAGGCCGAGCGGGCGAATCGGCTGTTGAACAAGGCCGTAGCGTTTTATCAGGAGAAGGGCGATGCGGCGCTGGCCGTGTTCAGCCGGCAGGGCGAGTTCATCGACGGCGAGCTGTACGTCTATGTGCTGGATACCGCTGGGGTGATGCTGGCCAGCGGTGGGCCTTCGGTGAATCTGGTCGGGCGCAATATCAGTAGCGCACTGAACGAAGAACTCAACGCGGCGTTCCAGGAGGCGTTGCGCCTGCCTGACAGCGGTGCGGTACACCGCGCCGAATACCGCTGGCTGAACTGGAATGACGGTAAAGTCGAACGCAAGCACGTGTTCTTTCAGCGTGTCGACGAACGCGTCTTTGCGGTTGGTTACTATGTGCCGCGCGCCAGTTCGGAAGAGGCGGAGGTTCTGCTGGAACGGGCTGCTGCTGCCGTGGCCGAGAACCCCCAGGAAACCTTCAAGCGCATCAACAGCCTGGATGCGGATTTCATTCGCGACGATCTTTATGTGTTCGTAGCCGATCTGCGCACGGAGCGCTATGTCGCGCATGGCTACAACCTGAGACTGGTTGGCACCAACTTCCGTGCCGTGCAGTCGGTCGATCATGTGCCTATCGGCGAGCAGATGCTCAAGATCGTCAACGGTAAAGGCGAGGGCGAGCTCACTTACCTGTGGCGCAACCCGGTGACGGGGCGCAGCGAGACAAAGCACACCTTGATCCGTAAGGTCGGCGACTATGCGGTTGCGGCGGGGTATTACCAGAAGCCGCTCTGAGTTCGGCTGAGTCGCGGGCACCATCCACCCGAGTACCCGCGCAGGCGCAACGAACTCACGCCGGCACTGATCGGTGGTTCAGGCTGGCGTAAGAGGGCAACGCCTGTCGAGGATTCAGCCGTCCCATGATCTATCTCCTGCCTGTGCTGGCCGCGCTTATCTGGGCCGGCAGTACCGTGGTCAATCGCCTGGCGGTCGGCGCTATCGAGCCCGCGGCCATTTCCTTCTACCGTTGGCTGCTGGCCTTTGTGCTACTCAGTCCCTGGCTGTTGCCCGGGGTTTGGCGGCAACGGCAGTTGATCGCTCGGCATTTCTGGCAGCTGTTCATCCTTGGTGTGCTCGGCATGGCGCTGTACCAATCGCTGGCCTATTTCGCGGCGCATACGGTTTCAGCGATGTCGATGGGTTTGATTCTGGGAACCATGCCGCTGTTGACCATTTTTCTGGCCATCCCGCTGTTGCGCACCCGGCCCACTCCGGGCGTCTGCTTGGGCGGGCTGCTTTCATTTGTTGGCTTAGCGCTGCTGATCAGCGCGGGAAAACCCAGCCAGCTGTGGACCGAGGGGATGGGCTCGGGCGAGTTGATGATGCTCATGGCCTCGATCTCCTATGCCTTGTATTGCCTGCTGCTGAAGCGCTGGCAATTGCCGGTTTCTACCTGGGTATCTCTCTATGTGCAGATCTTCTGTGGCCTGATGGTGCTGATTTCGCCATTCCTGCTTGCGCCGTCGGTGCAACTGACCGCGCAGAACATGCCCTTGGTGGTCTACGCAGGGCTTTTCGCATCAGGGTTGGCACCGGGCTTATGGAATCACGCACTGGGCATTCTGGGCGCAGAGAGGATCGCCATATTCATGAACCTGGTGCCGCTGCTCACCGCCGTGCTCGCGGTGCTCATGCTGGACGAGGCCCTGCACGGTTACCACACCATCGGTGGCGGGCTGATCCTGTGCGGTATTGCGCTGGCGCAGGGACGGCCCAAGCCAGCCGTCGAGCGACTGCCGCAGGGCGACTGACCTGACCGACCAATCGCTCTGAAAGCTGGGTGTAGCGCAGACTGTACGGAGCAGTAGGTGGGCTCAGAGAGGGCCGGGCGCGTCCAGCTTGAGCAGCCGGATGGCATTGCCGCTGCGGATCTTTTCACGCTCGCTGTCGTCGAGGCCCAGGCCTGCAGTGAGATCGCCATGGTCGTAGGCGCCGCCGAAATTGGTGCCGTAGACCAGCCTGTCCACCCCGACCACCTCCGCAACGCCGCGGCGCAGGCCCGGCGCATGGACATCGAGATCGAAATAGAAGTTGTTCATGTAATCCATGAGTGGCTTCTGATTGCGGGCATCCGGCGCCATGGCGCGGTTCAGCTCGCTAAGCCGGCCCAGTTGGAACACCGCCATACCGCCGGCATGGGTGATGTAGGCCTTGAGGGTGGGGAAGGTGTCCAGCGCGCCACCACAGATCAGGTACCAGAAGAACAGGGTTTCATCGACACAATCGCCGACGATGGAGGTCGTCTCGAACTTGTCGTCGGTATGCTTTTCGCCCCAGTACATCGACTGATTGAAGCCATGCACCATGATAGGCACATCCAGTTGGGCGATCTTTTCCCAAACCGGGAACAGGCGTTCGTCGTGCGTCTCGATGCCGTTGAAATTAGTCCCGCCCACGCAGACACCCTTGGCCCCCAACTGGGTGACGGCACGCTCGATTTCCTCCACCGCGGCATCCGGCTCGGCCAGGTTGGCATGGCACCAGAAGTCGAAGTGCGCCGGATCCTGACGGCAGTAGGCGGACATTTCATCGTTGCAGATCCGCGCGTACTCGTTACCGAATTCGCCGGCCCAGTACATGAAAGCATGCGAGGGGGCAGACAACACCAGCTTGTCCACACCGCGTTCGGCCATCAGCTTGCGCCGACTCGCGTGAGTCATGCGCGCCAGCAGGTTGGCTTCGGCCTCTGCATCGTTGGCGGCCTTGGACGGTTGCTTGGTGCCAAGGGAGAAGTGGCCGACGGTGAAACCGCTGGTCTTCATGAACGGGCCCCAGAACTCATGGCGGTTGAGCATTCCCTTCGTCACGAGATGGGCATGGATATCGATCAGCACGGCGTACTCCTCAGGATGGGTCATAGGGCGCGGGCATCGATTTCTGCGCCAGATCTTCTAATATTATTTGAACATATTTAAAAAGTTTGTTCATATAGTTTGTGCGCGTTCATCCTCCCAGGGACGGATGGCGGCACATTTCGCGGTCTATCGAACCCGGAGAACAACAATGAGCAAAATATGGTTCGTTACGGGAGCTTCCCGTGGCATAGGCGCGGAAATCGTCAAAGCGGCGCTGGCGGCAGGCGACAATGTGGTGGCGACAGGACGCGACCTTGCCCGTCTCGAGCGATTGTTCGAGGCGTATGGCGATCGTGTGCTGTCGTTGCAATTGGACGTCGCCGAGGAAAGTCAGGCATTTTCGGCGGTCGAGGCGGCAGTGCAGCGTTTCGGGCGCATCGACGTCGCCGTGAACAACGCAGGGTATGGGCAACTGGGTCCCTTCGAGGAAAACGACGCCGAAGCGGCCGAGCGGCAGTTCGCGACCAATGTTTTCGGTACGTTCCATGTATGCCGTGCGGTGCTCCCGGTGATGCGCCGGCAGCGGGGCGGGCACATCTTCAACATCTCGTCGATCGCTGGTGTGGCCGGCATGGGCGGCGCCGCGTTGTACTGCTCGGCGAAATTCGCGGTGGAAGGTTTCTCCGAATCGCTCGCACAGGAGGTGGCGCAATTCGGCATCCGCGTCACCATCGTCGAGCCAGGGGCCTTCCGTACCGACTTCCTTGATGTGAGCTCGGCCGCCCTGGGCGGCAAAGGCCTGGAGGACTATGCCGGGTTCAGTAGCAAGATCAAAGCGTCGTCAGAAGCCAACAACCACAAGCAGGCAGGCGATCCCGCCAAACTGGGCGCGGTGCTGGTGCGCTTGGCCGCCGAAGAAAAACCACCACTGCGCTATCAGGCCGGCACCGATGCCCTGCAAGTGGTGACCGGCAAACTGGCGGCAATGGCTCAGGAGATCGAACAGTGGCGTGATCTATCGGTATTGACCGATGGAGACTTCAGATGACGTGCGCAGCAGTTCGGCTGCGTGCCTTGTCACCAGCGTGAGGGCTTGAATTGTAGGTCATCGACCTGCGTGGACAGAGCCTGTAAAGGGAGAGCATTTTGGAACGCGAAAACAACAAGAAAAGCCGTTTGCTGAGCTACCTGTTGATACTGGTACTGCTGGCCTGTGCCCGAGGAGAAGCGCTGGCCGCGCTGAGCCGGCAGGAGCTTCAGGAAATGCGTACGCTGGCGACAATGACGACGGTCAGCGTGCTGCTCTACTACAACCTCAATGGCATGCCCTATGAAGCCGAGAATCTCGAATCCTTCAGCCACAACCTGGATCGACTGCGCGAGTTGTCCATGCAAGCCGGTGATGCCTCGCTCGTCGACCAGGTCCGCCTGCTAGACGATGCGGCCTCCCAGCTCAAGCAGTTGCCGCAGAGTACTGCCGATGTGCGCTCGGTGTGGCCCGCCTATACACGCTGGTTGCCGGGTGTCATCGAGGCGCATTTCCGCCTGGAGAAGTCGCTGAGCGAACGCTACGACTCGGCGCCCGAGGTGGCGCAGACACAGAGTCGATTGCATGGGCTCAGCCATGATATTGGGCGGATGCTGCTGTCCTACCAAATGGCATCCTTCCCGAATTTCGGGGGCGATATCTGGATTCTCAATGAGCGGGGGCTAAGCGAATTGGATGCCGATATCGAACGGTGCTTCACCGAGTTGTCCGAGCAGGACAGTACTTTTATGCAGGCGCTGAAGGTTCCACTTCGAGACTATCGCTTCGTTCGCAAGCGCGTGCTCAATCCTGTTGGAAACTGGGCCCCTAATGCTGTGGAGCGCTATCTGGCGCAAGCTATGCGTAGTGTGGATAGCCAAGTACGAGCCCTGAGCAGTAGCGCCCCTGGGTAAGCAGCTCTGCCATAGTGGCTTGCAATTCGATGGCCCAACACCTAGAGCGGAGGGGCTTGATCGTAATGCCTGGAGATTTACTCATTCCAGAAACTGGAAAATGCAATGTCCGACCACAAGAGGTTGTTTGCCCGTAAGGGCAGGGCATACGCAGCGCGGTAGTTGCAGCTTAACTATTGGCTTAAATAGTTTCAGAGTCATGGACTATTTGCAGCGCCAATAGTCGAGAAGAACCCGCGGGGAGGGCGCTTCTCCGTGAATTGATTATGCCAAGCTTGCCGACCTCAAACCTACTGGTATACCCCGTACTCCAGGCGTGTCAAAAGATCGCTTACCAGTTGGCCACCGATTGAGTTTTCCAACAAATCAATGGGCTTCCCGCCGTCAAGTCCGATGGAGGGTTTCAACATCCATTCTTCAGCAAGCTCCAGTGAACCAATAACTTTCACAGCTTGGTCGAGGAGCAGGGCTCCTCTGATGGCTCTAGCGCTTTGGTCCGAGCTCAATCGTTCATGAGGGATCTTGAGCCGGCACCGAATGGTTCGCCCAGATAGGCCGATCAACTTTATCAACATGGAGTCGCTGGACAGCATGTCAACCGACTGAGCGAACTTAGAAAGTGCCGTAAGGGTTACGCCGCTTACAGCTGCCCGGTACAGGGCAGAAAGATCGTTCTGCTCAGACACCCCAGTCAGCAGGAAGGTGAAATTGATAGTCCATGCATCTCGGGCCTGCTCTGAAGACTCTTTCGGCAGGCATTCGGCCCCAATGAAACTCGATGTGCTGGCTGCTGCAGGCTTATTGCCAGCGGAGACAATCGGGGGCTTACCCGGAATTTCGGCGTCCATGAGCACCTCCAGATCCAGACTCAAGGCATGATTCTGCCCCTGAAACACTCTTCCTTCTAGTCCCGATCATGATCATGAGACGTTAGAGGCTAGACGCTCGGATCCGGGTGAGTCCGATGAGCACTTCCTGCGAGGAGCCCAACCGGCTCCAGCTCACGACCTCTCTGTGCTGCAATCTTGAACATTCGGCGCTGCCACTGAGTCGTGGGTCCGATTAAGCGAATCGCTTCCTCTGTGTAGCGTGCTTCGAGCTCTTCGGTTCTGCTTTTATTTCTACTCATCACAAGCACTCTTGTTCTTGGGGCGATTGATGCTCGAGCTTTCGGATAGATATTCACTTGATCGAAAGCGGTATCCCGAATTCTAGTCGGATGGCTCTGCTCGCGCAGTTCACACAGCCAGCTAACCCCAACATAGTTCGGTGTACTGGTACTACACGTCCTACCAGAGGTCCAACATTGTCTTCCGCGAAAGGATATCGCCATCGTTTTGGAGCTACAGCTGCAAGAGCGCGCCTGAAGAGCTCAGCCTTCCTCTAAGGGAAGTAAAAATCCAAAACCGGGATAAATTCCGCGATTTAGATTATTGATACGCATAAATTTGGATATTTACTTCCGGGTACTATACGCAAACACCTATTGCAGCGCTGATCTCCATACGCTATTTAACATAATATACATTATGCGAAGTATCAGGTGGTAAGCACCACGGCGAACACCAACAGAATGATCGGCACGCTTTGACACTGCTGAGGCTTGGTGGATTTGCTGGAAACGCTGAAGGCTGATGCTAATGTGTCGGGGCTGCGCTGAACGCCGTGGCTGCCGACGTTCTTCCCTGTACCAATCACGCTCGTACATCCCGCTGAAAGAGTCGCTGCCTCACGATTTTATACTCGGTGATCACCTACCCATGTGCAGCAATTTTCGTAGCAGGTTGATGGCAATTCCGATGACGACAATGACCAGCAACGCGACTTCCTCATAGTGTTTGATATCGGCGAACAACCATTGCAGCGTTTGGCCGAACATAAAACCGGCACCTGCGATCAAGGGGGCCCAGATGGCGGCACCCAGCAGGTTGAACAGTACGAATCGCCAGGCTGGCAACTCGCTCATCCCTATGGCAATGGGCCCGACTACGCGCAGTCCATACATGAAGCGCACGCCGACTATGACGCTGGCGTGATAGCGCAGGAGCAAGCGATTGACCCGTTGCGCACTGGGTGTCAAGTTCGGAAAGCGGCGCAGAAGGCGATCGCCATAGCGCCGCCCAATAAAGAAGTACAGCTGATCACCCAAGGTGGCGCCGCTCAAGGCGAACACAACCACTAGGGGGAAGGAAAAATAGCCCTGATGTGCGGCGAAACCGGCTAGCAGAAGAACGGTCTCGCCTTCGAGGAAAGCGCCGACGAGTATTGCGGCATAACCGTACTGGGCGATCAACTGCGTCAGCGTCATGCGGTACCCTCGCAGCGGCGTCAATGCTATTGAATCAAGTGCGCGCTAAGTAACGCCCACGCCTCTGCAATATGCAGTTATTTAGGCGGTAACGCCCGCCGTCAGCCAACGCATTATAACTGCTCCAACTCGCCCAGGTCCCCGGGCCAATCTTCTTGGCCACCCGGCGTTTCGGCAATTGCGCGCTTGAACTACGGCCAGCCCTGGAGTGCCCAACGCGAGCAGACGGCTGCAGCGCCCATCACTCAGGTAGGCGCCCTCACCTGCTCCCTTACCGAAGCCCTGGCAGTCAATCGGCCGCTTTCCTTGAGATTTGGCGGGGTCAGCCCCCAGCTATGTGGTCTGGTGCTGCCGGGGAAGCGGCCATCCACACCTGAGTTTTACTGCTAACGTTTACAAGTAGATCGCCCCCATCAATTGGGGAGGCAACCACCAACGTGTGGTTTTTTTCGACACTTCTCCTGGAAAAGAGCCTGGTCTATGAGTAAAACCAAAAAGCTTCGACCTCACGAGTTAATCGCCCAATCCGGCGCCGGCCGCAGGGTTGCGCAATCGCCCGAGTTAGTGGTGCTGGGACCGGCGCTGTGCGGCATGCTGCTGACTGGCTACCTGACCTATGTCGCCCTGCGTGGCGGCACACCGGCATTCTGTTCGGCTGAATCGGCCTGCGATCTGATCCAGCACAGTCGTTGGTCGAGCTTGCTGGGGCTGCCGCTGGCGCTCTGGGGCTTCGTTGTTTATGGGCTGTTGGCGGCTAATGCTTGGCGCTTGCCGGCCCGCTTGGTGCGTTGGCGGCGACTCTGGCTGCTGGCCTGGTTCGGGCTGGCTGTCAGCCTGTACATGACCCTGGTTGCCTGGCTGCAACTCGATGCATTCTGCACCTGGTGCTTGCTGTCGCTGGCACTGATGGCGGCGATCTTCATTCGAGTGAGTCTGAATCGACCAAAATCGGCACCTGGCACCGAATGGAGGCACTGGCTGACCTATTGCGGGGTGGCAACACTGGTCACCCTGGGCGGCCTGCAATTGTATTACAGCGATATGCTGGCTCCGCGCGAAGACCCACAGTTGCAGGCCCTGGCCAGCCACCTGCAGCGTAGCGGCGCGAAGTTCTACGGCACCTTCTGGTGTCCAACCTGCCAGGAGCAGAAGCGCCTATTTGGCACATCGGCTGAGCGTCTGCCCTATGTCGAATGCACCCCGGACGGGCGCAACGGACTGGTTGCGCGAGCCTGCATCGAAGCGAAAATCAACCGTTACCCAACCTGGGTCATCCGCGAGCAGCGCTATTCGCAGATGCTCAATATTGAAGACCTGACGCGCCTATCAAGATTCAAGTGGCGGGAAACGCCTTAAGAGCAGCTAGCTGCACTTGCGCTCAGGTTATGAACCATAGCTGAGCACAAGTGCAGGTAGCACGCACACTGCAACACTGCGGCCTTGCAAGCGCGCAACTGGCCACGGATCGCTGCCCTCCCCCGTACATATCGCCTACACGCTGAACCTGGATCAGGTTGGCCTGATCGCCAAGATGCTGCTTGGGACCTGATACAGGGTCTGCTCCGTGGTACTGCCCAGGACTTTTTCCAGCCCCTTGCTGTCCAGCGTGCCCATGACGACAACATCCATGTGCTCGCGCGTGGCAAAGTCGCTGATCATCCTGATCGGAGAACCTTCGACAACGTGTCGCCGCTGCGGCGGCACGCCATGTTGCTCGGCGAACTCATTGAAAGTCTTGCGCATTATGCTGGTCAACTCTTCCAGAAACTCAGGCGGCCAACTGACTGGGGCTGCGGCATAAGCCAGGTAGGCAGGTGAGTGCTCATAGGCGTGCAATAGATGCAGCTCTGCATTGCATTGCACAGCCAAATCATTGGCGGCTGCCAGAATGCGTTCGCTCAGGTCGCTGACCCGGTTTTTTGCGTCAGACAGATCGACTGCCGCGACAACCCTGCGTGGCAGCGGGTGTTCGGCGGCACTTACCAAATGCAAAGGCACCGGGCATTCGCGTAGCAATTGCCAGTCAAGCGGCGTAATGAAGGCACGCTGCAATATCGACTCATGGTGCGTGTCCTTGATGACCAGGTCCGCCTGAACATTCTTTATGTGCAGGAGAATTTCCTCGACAGGCGTATCGGTCCAAACGGCTTCGGTCGTCACCGCAATGCCCGTGTCGCTGAGCCGGTCAGCTTCAGTCTTGAGGTAAGCCTGCTGTTGCCTGAGGTAATCGTCACGCACCTGGGCTTCTGTGCTTTTGTCCAGCAACCACATGGTGGCATATGGGCCGCTGATCGCCGCGATATGCAAGGAGCCACCGCACGCTTGCACCAGCGCTACTGCCCTTTGCAGGGCGGGGGACTGGCGCATGCCTGGGTCGGCTATTAGCAGCAGTCGTTGATACTGACTCATGGGAACCTCCCGAAGCTCTGGTTACCATCGCCATGCCCATCGCTGCCCTACCCCAAGCGATACCCTGAGCAGACATTCGCGCCGGACGATGCATATCGACATGCTTTAGCCTGCCCTGGCAGATGGCCCGTGAGGTTGATCTACATCAAACCGACCCGGTTCCGGCGCCTCAGAAACAGTGAAATATCATGCGCCGTCGCCAGGTCATCAGCGCTGCTTGGCAGTTGGCAAGCGTGCGCCCCCAAGCTGCCAGCATGGGGGCGCGACGACTGGCTTTTCCCGGCCATGCGCCAGCCTGGCTCAGCCCTGGGTCATTCCGAGTCAAGCGGCCAGAGCTATAGTCCAGACAGCCTTGCTGCTTTGGTCAGCGCTATTCACGCGGCATGGCCCTGCGTCAGGAGATCGCCATGTCGCATCAAACAACTGCCCACACCAGCTTCGAAACGGCGGCGCAGCAGGCCACCTCCCGAGTTCCGTTGTTTACGCCGGACTGCACCGTCGACGCGGCGCGCCTGGGGATGATTGGCCAGCGCTACGAGTGCGCAAGCCACATCATGGTCTGTGAAGATGGCTACTTTCTCGGCCTGGTGAGGATCGAAGACCTGCTCAGTGCACCGGCGGACATCACCCTGGCAGACTTGATGGACGCTCAGGCGCCCATAGTCGCGCCCGGTATCGATCAGGAAATTGCCGCCTGGCGTGCCGTGAACCATGAGGAGTCAGCGTTGACCGTGGTCGATGCTCAAGGCTGCCTGGTTGGGGTGATTTCGCCCCACCGCCTGCTGGCGGTCCTGCTTTCGGAGCATGAGGAAGATCTGTCGCGCCTCGGCGGCTTTATCAAGGGCGCCGAGGCCGCCCGCAGCACCAGCGAGGAACCGGTGCGGCGGCGCTTTCGCCATCGTATCCCATGGTTATTGGTGGGGCTTTTCGGAGCGTTCCTGGCTGCAGATTTCGTTGGGCAGTTCGAGGCGCAATTGCAGAGCAAGATCATCCTGGCCTTCTTCATCCCGGGAATCGTTTATCTGGCCGATGCCGTCGGTACCCAGACTGAAACCGTGGTGGTGCGCGGTCTTTCGGTCGGGGTTGGAATGCGCCAGATGATTGGCCGCGAACTGCAGGTTGGCCTGGCTATCGGTTTGGCGCTGGCCCTGGTCGCCGGCCCGCTGGTGTGGTGGCGCTGGGGCAGCCCCGAGATGGCCTTGTGCATTGGGCTTTCGGTGTTCGCCACCTGCGCCACGGCAACCCTGGCAGCCATGACCCTGCCTTGGTTGTTGAACAGCTTTGCCCTCGATCCGGCATTCGGCAGCGGGCCATTGGCTACGGTGATCCAGGATCTGTTTTCGGTGCTGATCTACTTCACTATCGCCAGCGCACTGTTCTGACCTGCCAGGGCAGAAAGCTTGATCCACATCATGCCGGGGTGGACGCATGCGCCCCTAAGCTGAGATTAGAGGCCTGGCTTGCCATATTCCTGCGCCATCGCATTGAGCAGCCAGTCTTCGCCTTTACTGCGTGTTCCTTGGCGCAGCAATACGTGGAGAGCCGACATGCTCATGCCGCCTGCCAAACAGCGCTTCGCCGGCCGCCTGGTCATGCTCGGTTTCGGCTGCATCGGCCAGGGGGTATTGCCGCTCTTGTTGCGGCATATCGAGCTCAACCCCGAGCAACTGCTGATCATCAGCGCCGATCACTGGGGGCAGGCGCTGGCCCGGGAACACGGGGTTACCCAGGTGCATTTCGAGTTGACCCGGGACAACTATCGACAGGTGCTGGAGCCGCGACTCACGGCGGGCGACTTTCTCCTCAACCTCTCGGTAGATGTCTCCAGCCTGGCGTTGATCGGCCTGTGCCGCGAGCGTGGCGCGCTGTATCTGGACACCTGCACCGAACCCTGGGCCGGCGGTTATGACGACCCGTCGCTGTCGCTCTCGCAACGCTCCAACTACGCCCTGCGCGAAGCCGTACTGGCCCTGCGCGGCAAGCGGGGCAAACAGCCCACGGCAGTGCTGACCCATGGCGCCAATCCGGGCCTGATTTCCCATTTGCTCAAGCAGGCGTTGCTCGAACTGGCCGCCGACAGCGACCTGAGCGCAACGCCGCCGACCTCGCGCGAGGACTGGGCGCGGCTGGCGCAAGCCCTTGGCGTGTGCACTATCCATATCGCCGAGCGCGACACCCAGTTCGGCCCCGAACCCAAGGCCGCTGGCGAGTTCGTCAATACCTGGTCGGTACCCGGATTTCTCAGTGAAGCCTGCCAACCGGCCGAACTGGGCTGGGGTAGTCATGAGCGCTACCTCCCTGAAGACGCCGCGCGGCATGTCTTCGGCTGCCAGGCCGCCCTCTACCTGACTCGCCCCGGGGCGGCCACCCGGGTGCGCAGCTGGACGCCGCTGGCCGGACCGCAACTGGGTTTTCTCATTACGCACAGCGAATCCATTGCCATCGCCGACTATTTGACCCTCGGCGATCCGCTCGCCCCCGAGTACCGCCCCACGGTGCTCTATGCCTATCACCCCTGCGATGCGGCGGTGCTCTCGTTGCATGAACTGGCCGGACGCAACTGGCACGCACAGCGGCGCCAGCGTCTGCTCGAGCAAGATATCAGCGACGGCGTGGATGCCCTCGGTGTGCTGCTCATGGGCCACCCGCGCGGCGCCTACTGGTACGGCTCGCGCCTGAGCATCCAGCAGGCCCGGACACTGTGCCCGGAAAACAACGCCACCAGCATGCAGGTCACCAGCGCGGTGATGGCCGGGGTGATCTGGGCTATCCAGCACCCCTGGCGCGGCATCGTCGAGCCGGACGAAATGCCCCACACGGCGATCCTCCAGCTGTGTCGGCCCTATCTCGGCGAGGTTGCCGGGGTATACAGCGACTGGACCCCACTGAAGCACTACAGCGGCTTGTTTCCCGAGGACCTCGACCCGGACGATCCCTGGCAATTCAAGAACTTCCGCGCCCCGTAAACGCTCGATCAAAGCTTGCGCCCGCGGCGACCGCTGCCACAGGACGCAAGTCAGCCCGGCGATGGCTGCTCGCAATGTTCAGTACCTCTGAGAGCTATGCTTGATTCATGGTTCGCGCGACTTTTCGCTTCTACGAGGAGCTCAATGACTTCCTCCCGGCCGAGCGTCGGCGCCGGGAATTCGACTGCCTGTGCGCCCGCGCGGCCACCACCAAGCACATGATCGAGGCCCTCGGCGTGCCTCACACCGAGGTCGAACTGCTGCTGGTCAACGGCGAGTCGGTAGGCTTCGAGCGGTTATTGGCGGACGGCGACCGGGTGGCGGTCTACCCCAAGTTCGAACGCCTGGACATCAGCACCCTGCTCAAGGTGCGAGCGCAGCCATTGCGGGTCTTGCGCTTCATCGCCGATGCCCACCTCGGCGGTTTGGCCAGGCTGCTGCGCATGGCCGGTTTCGACACGCTCTACGACAACCATTTCGACGATCTGCAGATTGTCGAAATGGCCGCGCACGAGCAGCGCATCATACTCACCCGCGACCGCGAGTTGCTCAAGCGCCGGCGGGTCAGTCACGGCTGCTACGTGCATGCGCGCAAACCCGCCGAGCAGTTGCGCGAACTGTGCGAGCGGCTCGATCTGGCGCCCAGCAGCAAGCCGTTCAGCCGCTGCCTGCATTGCAACCTGCCGTTGCACGGCATCGATGTGCAAGAAGCCCGCGAGCGGTTACCCAGCCGCATCGGCTACAGCTATTCACAGTTCATGCAATGCCCCGGCTGTCACCGTGTGTACTGGCAAGGCACGCACTGGCGCAGCATGTACGCCCTGCTGACAGCGCTGCTGATGCAGCAGACAGACCCCGATTGACGCCGCCCACTCGCTCAGGCCGGTGGTTGCAGCCCGGCTTCGTGCAGCCAGTCGCGATTGAACAGGCGTGCGGCGTAGAGCCCGCCGCGGTCGCACAACAAGCTCACAACGCAGTGTCCTGGCCCCAGTTCCAGGGCGAGCTGGCGCGCCGCGCAGAGGTTGATGCCACTCGAGCCGCCGACGAACAAGCCTTCCTCGTGCAGCAGGCGATACAGCATGTCCACGCACTGCTGATCGTCCACCTGCAGCGCCGAGTCGATCGGTGTGTCTTGCAGATTGGCGGTCACCCGACTGGTGCCGATGCCTTCGGTGATCGACTTGCCCTCGGCGCGCAATTCACCGTCCAGCACCCAATGATAGAGGGCACTGCCCATGGGGTCGGCCAGGACGATGCGCACCGCCGGCTTGCGCTCCTTGAGATAGCGCGCCACGCCGCCCAGGGTGCCGCCGGTGCCGACCGCACAGACGAATGCATCCACCCGGCCCTCGCTATCGCGCCAGATTTCCGCCCCGGTGGTTCGGTAATGCACGTCGCGATTGGCGGTATTGTCGAACTGGTTGGCCCAGATCGCCCCCGGCAATGTGGCGGCCAGACGCCCGGCCACCTTCTGGTAATTGTCCGGGTCGCTGTAGGGCTTGGGCGCTACCGTACGCACCTCGGCGCCCAGTTGGCGCAGCCGGTCGAACTTCTCGCGCGATTGGTTATCCGGGATCACGATGATGCAGCGATAACCCCGCGCCGCACAGATATGCGCCAGGCCGATGCCGGTGTTGCCGGCGGTGCCTTCGACCACCGTACCGCCCGGCCCCAGGCGGCCACTGTGTTCGGCGTCTTCGATGATGCCCAGGGCCGTGCGGTCTTTCACCGAGCCGCCGGGGTTGAGAAACTCGGCCTTGGCCAGGATCTCGCAACCGGTCTCGGCGCTCAGCTTGCCGAGGCGAATCAGCGGCGTGTCGCCAATGGTTCCGATAAAACCGTCGCGGATAGCCATGGTTCACCTCCAGCCTGCTCTATCCTTTTTTTAGTTTAGCGGCGACAGCGGGTTGATGAGCATCAATACCGCGTCCGGCCGCCAGGGTTACACCTAACCTCGAACCTTCCCGCGAGGACAGGCCTCATGGAAAAGCAGCAGCAATGGAACCTCTGGTTCTTTCTCGTCGCCTTCAGCCTGCTTCTGGTGTTCCAGGACTGGTGGGCGGCGCGAAGCGTGGTCGAACCCCTGCCCTACAGCGAGTTCATGCGCCTGCTCAAGGAGGAGAAACTCAGCGACTTGCGCATCGAGCAGCAGCAGATCAGCGGCAACCTCAAGGAACCGATCAACGACCACAGCCAATTTGTCACCGTGCGGGTTGAACCCGAACTGGCCGAAGCCCTGGCGCAGTCGCATGTGACCTTCAGTGGCACCCGCCAAGGCGGGCTGATCAGCAACCTGCTGAGCTGGCTGTTACCCTTTATTCTGATCTTCGCCCTCTGGTCGTTCCTGTTTCGTCGTCTGGCCGAGAAACAGGGATTCGGCGGTATGGTCAACGTCGGCAAGTCCAGGGCCAAGATTTTCGTCCAGCGCGATACCGGGGTGACCTTCGAGGATGTGGCCGGGATTGACGAAGCCAAGGCCGAGCTGCTCGAAGTGGTGTCCTTCCTCAAGGACCAGCCCAAGTACAGCCGCCTTGGCGCGCGGATTCCCAAGGGCATCCTGCTGGTCGGCCCGCCCGGCACCGGCAAGACCCTGGTGGCCAAGGCGGTGGCCGGCGAGGCCAGCGTGCCCTTCTTCTCCATCTCCGGCTCGGAATTCGTCGAGATGTTCGTCGGCGTCGGCGCCGCGCGGGTCCGTGACCTGTTCGAACAGGCACGCAAGTCGGCACCCTGCATCATCTTCATCGACGAACTCGACGCCCTGGGCAAGGCGCGCGGGGTCGGCGCCTTTGGCGGCAACGACGAGAAGGAGCAGACCCTCAACCAGCTGCTCGCCGAACTGGACGGTTTCGACCCGCGCGAAGGCGTGGTCCTGCTGGCCGCCACCAACCGTCCGGAAGTGCTCGACCCGGCCCTGCTGCGCGCCGGCCGTTTCGACCGCCAGATCGTCATCGACCGCCCCGACCGGCGCGGTCGGCTGGCCATTCTCAAGGTGCATGCCAAGCGCATCCAGATCACCGCCGACCTCGATATGGATCGCATCGCCGGGATCACCACCGGCTTCTCCGGCGCCGACCTGGCCAACCTGATCAACGAGGCGGCCATCCTCGCCACCCGCCGCGGCGCCGATGCGGTGAGCATGGACGACTTCACCGCCGCGGTGGAGCGCATCGTGGTCGGCAGCGAACGCCGCGGCCGCCTGCTCCAGCCCCACGAGCGCGAGGTGGTGGCCCACCATGAAATGGGCCACGCCCTGGCCGCGGCCAGCCTGGCGGGCATGGATCCGGTGCACAAGGTGTCGATCATCCCGCGCTCGGTCGGTGCCCTCGGCTACACCCTGCAGCGGCCTACCGAGGATCGTTTCCTGATCACCCTGGCGGAACTGAAAAATCGCATGGTCGTGCTGCTCGCCGGGCGGGCGGCGGAAGACCTGATCTTCAAGGAGATATCCACCGGCGCCGCCGACGACCTGGCCAAGGTCACCGACATCGCCCGGCAGATCGTCACCCGCTTCGGCATGACGAGCGAACTCGGCCAGGCCGTGCTGGAGCATCAAAGCGCCAGCTACCTGGGCGAACAGGCGATCAGCCTGCGCGAGAAGGACTACTCGGAAGAGACCGCGCGCGAGGTCGACCTGAGCATCAGAGCCCTGATCGATGGTGCCTATACGCGGGCCAAGGCGCTGCTGCAGAGTCGTCGCGCCGACCTGGAACAAGGTGCGCAGCTGCTGCTGGAAAAGGAAACCCTGACCCCCGACGAATTCCCGGCGCTACGGCCCCGCCCGTCCCCGCGTTTAGAGGGAGACCAACAGCATGCCGACTAAACCCGCCGGGCAGCGGCTATGCCTGTACACCAGCGCAGAACTCGACGCCATCGTGCGTGCCATGGCCATCCAGGCCGTGGCCCTGTTGCCGCCCGGGCAGAGTGCCCTGGTCGGCATTCTACGCCGTGGCGAGCCCCTGGCCCGCCTGCTGCAACAGCAGCTGGCGCAGCTCACCGGGCAAGCCGAATTGCCGCTGTATGCGCTCAAGGTCAAGCGCTACGCCGATGACCTCAGCCTGCTGCATGCGCAAACGGCATTGACCGAGAGCGCCGAACTGGCCGCGCTGGACTTGTCCGGCACCACCCTGCTGGTGGTCGATGATGTGCTCTATGAAGGCCACTCGCTGTTGCGCACCTGCGCCTACCTGGCGCGTCTCGGTGCCCAGCGGGTGCGGGCGGCGGTGTTGGTCGATCGCTGCGTCTGCAGCCAACCGGTGCATGCCGATATCGTCGGCGTACGCCTGCAGATCGCCCCCGGCGACATCATCGAATGCAACGTGCCGCCCTACGAGCAGGCGTTTCGCATCGAGGTGCTGCGCCACGGCGGCTGACTGCGGGCCCTCCTCCGCGTCCTGCAACGCACCGTTGGTCAGCGCTGCTGGTGCGGTCGCGCCAGCGGCAATCGGCTTTGATGTACATCAAGATGCAGCGGCGCAAAGCAGTGCAAACAGATAGCAGGTGCCTGCTTGTCGAAGCTGGCCAGCAAACCTTTTAGTCCACTGTTTTTTGCGTCGCGGAGAATGTCATGGACAAGTACCAGCAGAGTCAGAAAAACAAGCTGTTCAATCCCCAGCGCCACGATCCGACCCTAAGCCCTCGCAGTGCCGGCACCGCCCTCTGCCCCAGGTGCGATGCGCTCTATCAGGCCGGCAGCTGGGCCTGGCAAACCCCACAAACCCGCCTCTCCGGCGACGTGACGGAGGTTGTCTGTCCGGCCTGCCGACGCATTGAAGACAAGGTCCCGGCGGGGACCCTGACCTTGTCAGGGGCGTTCTTGAAGGCCCATCACGACGAAATCCTCAACCTGATCCACAACACCGAACGGCTGGAGAAGGCCGAGCACGCCATGGAGCGCCTGCTCGAGGTGACGACCCAGGATGATGTCGTGCAGGTCACCACCACCGGTATCCATCTGGCCAACCGCATCGGCCACGCCCTCGATTCCGCCTACAAAGGCCAGACCCAATACCACTACGACGATGACCAGACCCACGTCAGCATCCACTGGCAACGTGACTGAACCCGCGGTCGCGCGGCTGGGGGGCCTTGGTGCCCCCTGAGCGAACGCTCGACGACTTCGCCGCGATGAGCGCACGCAGCAGGCGCTCCTGGCGGATGCCGCAGGGTGTTCTCCGACGCCATAAGGGCATCGGTCGCGACACCAGGTCCCATCCCAGCTGGCAAGCGCCCCGACGGTCCTGTTGTCGTCCGCGGCGACGAAGGCGTTGCGCCTGCTAGGTCAGATGCGGCTCCAGGTAGGCAATCAGCGCATCGAGACTGTCCAGCTTGTGGTAGTCGGACTCGGGAATATTCACGCCCAGGCGCCGGTGCAAGGCGCCGAGAAAGCGCAGCCAGTCCATCGAGTCGAGATCGACCTCGTCGCGTAGCGGGCGGTCGCTGCGCAACGCCTCGGGCTCGAGTTCCGGCGCGATGTGCTGCAACTCTTGCAGCACCTGCTGGCGCAACTGTTGTCGATCCATTGCCGTGCTCCTCAGAGGCTCTTGGGTTGCTGTAACAGACGCCGCACTTCGCCGAGAAAGCGCGCGCCATAGTGACCGTCGCTGACCCGGTGGTCGGCGGCCAGGCTGGCGACCACGCAGGGCATCACGCAGAGCTGGCCGTCCTCGACCCAGGGCCGCTCGGCGATGCGACCGAAGCCGACCAGGGCCACCTGGGGCGGATAGATCACCCCGAACACGCTGTCCACGCCCTGATCGCCGAGCTGGGTGACGGTCAGGCTGGCATCGCTCAGTTCGGAGCTGCGCAGCGAGCCGTTGCGGGCGCGCTGCACCAGATCGGTGACTTCGCCCATCAGTTGTTCCAGCGGTTTGTCGGCGACCGCGTGCAGCGCCGGCGCGATCAGCCCGCCTTGGCGCAGGGCGATGGCCATGCCGAGGTGAATGTCGGCGGCCGGCTGGAAGCCACCCTCGCGCCAGAAACCATTGAGCTGCGGGTACTCGCGCAGTGCCAGCGCCACCGCCTTGAGCAGCAGCACGCCCGGTAGTAGGCGCTCCTGCGGCGTGCTCTGGGCATTGCGGGTCTGCAGCCAGGCCATGGCCTCGCCCAGGGCGATGGTTTCGCTGAGGTAGTAATGCGGGATCTCGCGTTTTGACCGGCTCATGGCTGCGGCGATGGTCTGGCGCATGGCGGCCGTGCGCTCGCTCGGGCCGCGTCCGGTTGGCGCCGGCGCCCGGCTGGCGGCTTCGACGTCTTCCAGGGTGATCACGCCATGCGGTCCGCTGCCGGTCAGCGCAGTCGGGTCCAGGCCCAGTTCGCCGGCACGCTTGCGCGCCGCCGGGGACACCCGTGGCCGGCTGGCCGGTGCCGCGCCCGCGACCGGTATGCCGAGCGCGGGCGCGGGCGCAACGGGCGCAACGGGCTCGGCCGCCGGCTGTCGCGGCAGCTGGCGACGCGCGGTGTCAGCGCTTTCCCCGGCCTCCAGCAAGCTGGCGATCGGCGTGCCCACCGGCACCTTGGCACCGGGCTCGATCAGCAGCTCGAAGACTTCGCCTTCCTGCCAGCACTCCACCTCGACTGCTGCCTTGGCGGTATCGACCACGGCAATCACCTGGCCGCGCTTGACCGCATCGCCAGGCTGGATCCGCCACTCCAGCAGCGTGCCCTCGTCCATGTCGGCGCCGAGGGATGGCAGTTTGAACTCGATCATGCGTCGCTCCCATGCAATCCACGATTACCTCGCGCCCTCTTCGCTCCCTGGGCTGCCACTCGCCGCAAGCCGGGCCGCATCGCCCAGATCGCCGTGCTGCCTTGGCGGAAGCTGCCGGCTAACCACACAGCTCATGGGCCGCCGCGACTATCGCCGGCACCTGCGGCAGCGCGGCGTGTTCCAGGTGTTTGGCGTAGGGGATCGGCACTTCGGCGCTGCACACCCGTGCCGGCGCCGCATCTAGCTCGTAGAACGCCTGCTCGACGATCCGCGCGATGATCTCGGCGGCCAGGCTGCCGCTGCGCCAGCCTTCGTCGACCACCAGCACGCGCCGGGTCTTGCGCAGCGAGGCGAGAATGGTCGCATCGTCCAGCGGGCGCAGCACGCGCAGGTCGATGACCTCGGCGGCGATGCCCTCCCCGGCCAGTTGCTCGGCCGCCGCCAGGGCCTTGCCGAGAGTGCCGCCGTAGGCGATCAGGCTCAGGTCGCCGCCCTCACGGCGCACCCGCGCCGAGCAGATGTCCACAGGCGCGTGCTGATTCAGCTCGCCCTCCAGGTTGTACAACTGGGCATGCTCGAAGATCAGCACCGGATCGGGGTCCTGCAACGCCGGCCAGAGCATGCCGCGGGCGTCCTCCAGGGTCGCCGGGGCGAGGATCTTCAGGCCGGGAATATGCGTGTACCAGCCCTCCAGGCTGTGCGAGTGCTGGGCCGCCAGCTGGCGGCCGGCGCCGGTGGCCATGCGCAGCACCAGCGGTACCGAGAACTGGCCGCCGGACATATGGCGCAGGGTCGCGGCGGTGTTGATGATCGGGTCGAGGGCGAGCAGGCTGAAGTTCACCGTCATCACCTCGACGATCGGTCGCATGCCGCCCAGTGCCGCGCCGATGCCGGCACCGACGAAGCCCAGCTCGGACAAGGGCGTATCGCGGATACGCGCCTCGCCGAACTCCTCGAGCAAACCCTTGGACACGGCATAGGTGCCGCCATAGCGGCCTACATCCTCGCCCATCAGGAACACCCGGGAATCACGCAGCATTGCCTCGCGCAGGGCTTCGCGCAGCGCCTCGCGGTAAGTTGTGTGCTGGCTCATGGCGTGCCCTGCGCATTCGCTGGCGTGTAGACATCGCGGCACAGGTCCTCCTGCGGCTCCAGGCTGCCGGCCTCGGCGAAGGCCACCGCGGCTTCCACCTCCTGCTCCACTTCGGCCTCGAGTGCCGCCAGGCCCGCCTCGTCGAGCAGGCCCTCGGCGTTGAGCCGGGCCTTGTACGCGAGGATCGGGCCGCGCTTCTTCCACTGCTCGACTTCGGCCTTGTCGCGGTACAGCTCCGGGTCGAACATCGAATGGGCGCGGAAGCGGTAGGTCTGGTATTCGAGAAAATAGGGTCCCTGCCCCGCGCGCACCTGCTCGACCGCCGCACCGGTGGCCTGGTGCACGGCGACCACGTCCATGCCGTCCACCACCTGGGTGGCGATCTTGTAGGCGGCGGCCTTGGCGCACAGGTCGGTCTGCGACTGCGAGCGCGCCAGGGCGGTGCCCATGGCGTAGAGGTTGTTCTCGCAGCAGAACAGCACCGGCAATTGCCAGAGCACGGCCAGGTTGAGCGCCTCGTGGAAGGCCCCTTCGGCCATCGCGCCTTCGCCGAAGAAGCAGGCGGCAAGCCGCTTACCGCCCTGCATGCGTTCGGCCAGGGCCAGACCGACTGCCAGCGGCAGGCCGCCGGCGACGATGGCGTTGCCGCCGAAGAAGCGCGTGCGGGCGTCGAACAGGTGCATGGAGCCGCCGCGGCCGCGCGAGCAACCTTCCTGCTTGCCGTACATCTCGGCCATGATCCGCGTCATCGGCACGCCCTGGATCAGCGCATGGCCATGCTCGCGGTAGGTGGCGAGCACCGCATCGTCGGGCGCCAGGGCATGCAGGGCGCCGACCACCACCGCTTCCTCGCCGATATACAGGTGCAGAAAGCCACGGATCTTGCCTTGCCCATACAGTTCGGCGGCGCGTTCTTCGAGGCGGCGGATGCGCAGCATGTCGCGCAGCAGGCCCAGGGCGAAGTCGCGCGGGGACGGCACGGGCGCACTCATGACGGACTCTCCAGGGTCGAGGTGTCGCCCTCGGGCAGGCCCAGTTCGCGGGCCTTGAGCAGGCGGCGCATGAGCTTGCCGCTACGGGTGTGCGGCAGGCTCGGCAGGAATGCCAGCGCCTTGGGCGCCACTGTGGCGCCCAGACGCTTGCGTGCATGGCCGAGCAGTTCGTCGTGCAGCGCCTGGCTGGCGACGAAGCCGCTCTTCAGCGCAACGAAGGCCTTGACCCGCTCGCCGAGCAACGCATCGGGGATGCCGATCACCGCCGCCTCGGCCACGGCCGGGTGCTCCAGCAGTGCGCTTTCCACCTCGAACGGGCCGATCAGGTGCCCGGCCGACTTGATCACATCGTCGTCGCGACCGACGAACCAGTAGTAGCCGTCGGCATCGCGGCGCGCCAGGTCGCCACTCAGGTACCAGTCGCCGACGAAGCAGCGGCGGTAGCGCTCCTCCTGTCCCAGGTAGGTGCGAAACAGCGCCGGCCAGGGCCGCTTCAACGCCAGTTCGCCGACCTGCTCGTCGGCCAGCAGCTGCAGGCTGCCGTCTTCACCCCGGGAGACGATGGCCGCCTCGACGCCGGGCAGCGGTTTGCCCATGGAACCGGGCTTGATCGGCATGGCCAGTGTATTGGCGATCATGATGCCGCCGGTCTCAGTCTGCCACCAGTTATCGTGAATGGGCCGGCCGAGCACCTCTTGCCCCCACCACACGGCCTCCGGATTGAGTGGCTCGCCGACACTGGCGATAAAGCGCAGGTGGGCGAAATTATGCCGATGGGCCAACTCCGGACCGGCCTTCATCAACATGCGAATGGCCGTGGGGGCGGTGTACCAGACGCTGATCTTCTCCTTTTCGAGGATGCTGTACCAACGTTCGGCATCGAATTCGCCACTGTCGACCACGCTGGTCACACCCAGCAGCAACGGCGCGATAATGCCGTAGGAGGTCCCCGTGACCCAGCCGGGGTCGGCGCTGCACCAGTAGATGTCATTGGGGTGCAGGTCGAGGGCGTACTTGCCGCTGACGTAGTGGGTCAGCACCGCGCCGTGCACGTGCAAGGCGCCCTTGGGCGTACCGGTGGTACCGCTGGTGAAGTGCAGCAAAGCCGGGCTGTCGGCCGTGGTCGGGGCAATGCTGAAGTCTTCCGCCGCCGTGGCCAACAGCTTGTGCAGGCTCAGGGTGCCCTCCGGCGGGGTGCTGCTGGCGCCGTTTTCGTCGTACAGCAGCACATGCTCGAGCGCCGGCAGGCGCTCGCGGATGGCGGCGATCTTGCGCCGATAGAGGGTCTCGCTGGTCAGCAATATGCTGCCCTCGCCCAGGCGCAGACGGGTTTCCAGCGGCTCGGGGCCGAAGGCGCAGAACAGTGGCGACACCACGCAGCCGTTCTTCAAGCCGCCCAGCACCCCCAGGTACAGCTCCAGGCCGCGCTCGCAGAGCACGAACAAGCGCGCCCCGGCACCGACACCCAGCCCCTGCAGGACATTGGCGAAGCGGTTGCTCAGGCTGCTCAGCTGCGCGTAGCTGATCGAGCAATGGCCGCCATTGCGATCGAGGATGCGCAGCGCGACATGGCGCCTGCGCCGGCCCTGGGCATGCCGGTCGACGGCCTCGTAGGCCAGGTTCAGGGCGCCGCCGGGCTGGCCGGCCAACGCCTCGGCCTCGGCCTGCCAGGAGAAGGCTGCGCGGGCCTCGGGGCTGTCATCCCAGTTGGGCTTGACCCGCAGCTGCGCTGCGGTTTTTTCGATGATCGCCGGTCGCATAGATTTCTTCCCCCGATTCACTGCCAGGGCGACTCAACAGAGCCGCTGATCCTGCTTGGTGGCTGTTGGGTAACCGGCGCCCCGCACTTGCAGATAGCGGTCATAACGGTAGGTCGGGCCGTCCTTGCAGACGTACTCGGTGCCCAGGTAGCAATGCCCGCACAGGCCATCCGCACAGTGCATGCGCCGCTCCAGCGACAACCAGATCTTGTGCGCGGCGATACCGCGCTGCAGGCTCGCCTCGGCGGTCGCCAGCATCAGCGCCTCGGGGCCACAGCAGAGCACCGCTTCAGGCGCCTCAGCGGCGAACAGTTCATCGAAGTGATCCAGCGGCGAACCCTGGCGTTCGAGCGGTTTGGCCTCGTCGCAGGTTTCCATGAAGCGCAAGGTCTGCCGCCAGCGCTCGCGCTCGCGCCCCAGCACCTGGGCGGCACTGTGGCGCGCGCCATAGATGACGCTCAACTGCAGCGGCAGGCGGTGCTGACTGGCTTCGTCGATGACCCCGGCCAACGGCACCAGGCCGCAGCCACCCGCCACAACCAGCACCCGATGCGCACAGAAGAACAACGGCCAGCCCTTGCCGAAGGGGCCGCGATAACCCAGCACCGCGCCTACCGGTTGCTCGAACAAGCCCTGGGTAAGCGCGCCCATGCGCCGCACCAGGGCGTTGAACCGCCCCTGCTGATCCGGCAGGCTGAGGTAGGTGAACGGCGCTTCGCCGAAGCCGGGCACCGTGAGCATGAAGAATTGCCCGGGAATTACCGCCAAATCGCCGGCCAATGGTTTGTCGATGCGCAAGCTGAAGTGACGCGCCTCTTCACCGTCCGCGTAGTGGTCGAGCAACAGCAGTTTGCGTGGAGTCAGATCAATCATGGTGGACCACCCGCTGCATGACCCCATGTACGCCTATGCCGCCCGGGCAGACCCGGTCACAGCGGCCGCAACCGACACAGCCATAGGCCTCGAATTGTGCTTTGAATCCATCGCCGAACTTGTGCGACCAGAAACGCTGCACCCGTTGCCCCGGGGTGGCGCTGGGGTTGTGGCCACTCGCCTCTTGCTGGAAGCCCTGGTACAGGCAGGAGTCCCAGACCCGTTCGCGCTGCATGCTGGCTGGCGCATTGAGGCGATCCTGCGGGGCGTAGCAGGAACAGGTCGGGCACTCCGTCGTGCAACCGGAACAGCCCAGGCAGCGCAGCCCCAGCGCCTCCCAGGTCTCGGCGTCGATCTTCCCGGCATTCAGGGACACGATGCCGTCGACTATCTCCTGCTGCGGGCCCTGTTCTTCGGCGACGCAGACCTGGTTGGCGCTGCGCTCGGCTTGCCAGTCAGCGGTGGCCTCCGGTAAGCGCAGGCCGCGCAAGGCGGCGTGGCCGGCCTCACTGGCGACCAGCAGCAGCCAGTCGGTCGCGTGGTCCTGGCGTGGCACCAGGATCAGGTCGGCACGCTGCTCGCGCACCGCCGGGCCGCTGCCGACGATGCTGCAGAAACCGCCCTCGCAGCTGTGCAGGCAATCGACGCCTACCAACAGGGTGGCCTGACGCCGCGCCTGGTAATGCGGGTCTTCGGCGAAGAAACGATCCTGGTAGGCCACGGCCTGCAGGTCGCAGGCATGCAGGCCGAACAACACCTGAGGCTCCACCGCAGGCAGCGTCGAGTAGAACTGACCCCCGTCGAAGCGGAACAGCAACTCGCGTTCGGCGAAGAAAAAACTCTTGGCGGAAAAGGGCGGTGGCTCGGCCGCAGGCTCGAATGCCGTGAAATCGCGGGCGCTGACCAGCTCCCAGTGTTGCCCGCCCTGGCCGTCCCCGCGCACTTCGTACACGTGGTGTTGCAGTGCCAGATGGGCCCGCAGGCGTTCCGGTTGATCCAGGCTATAGGCTTGCATGATCGACCTCGCGGCTACCGGCCTGGGCACTGGGCGCCTGGTCGGGCGGTAGTGGCTCGACCCGCACTGCGCAGGCCTTCAGCTCGGGCATTTTGCTGATCGGATCCTGGGCGTCGTTGGTCAGGCGGTTACAGGGGGCTTCCTGGAAGTGGTAGGGCATGGCCAGGGTGCCCACGGGCACGTCATCGGTAAGCTGCACCCGGGTTTCCAGATACCCGCGGCGCGAACTCACCCGCACGCCCTGGTGATTGAGCAGGCCCAGCGTCTCCCCGTCGTCCGGGTGCATGAACAGCAGCCCGGCCGGCGTCTCGCGCTCGAGCAGCGGCGACTTGCGGGTCATCGAACCGCCGCCGTAGTGAAAATGCAGGCGGTGGGTGGTCATGGCAAACGGATACTCGGCGTCCGGGCATTCGTCCGGCGGCACCTGGGTCACCGGCAACAGGCGCCCGCGCCCCAGCGGAAAGGAGTGCTCGTGGAGAATCGGCGAACCCTGGGGGTGAGCGGCATCACAGGGCCATTGCAGGCCATGATTGGCGTCCAGGGCCGGGTAGCTGATCGCGGAAAACGCCGGTGTGAGCGCCGCCATTTCCGCGAACAGCGCCTCGGCATCGGCCCAGGCCATGCCTGGATAGCCCAGGCGCACGGCCAGTTCGGCCAGAATTTGCCAATCGCCGCGGGCCAGTCCTGGCGCGGCGATGGCCTGGCGGATGCGCTGCACGCGGCGCTCGCAGTTGGTGAAGGTGCCGTCCTTCTCGGCGAACGCGGCGGCCGGCAGCAGCACATCGGCACACTTGGCCGTCTCGGTCAGGCTGAGCTCGACCACCACCAGAAAATCCAGGGCCGCGAAGGCGCGGGCCACCTGATTCTGATCCGGATCGGTCAGCAGCGGATCCTCGCCCATGATCATCAGCGCGCGAAAATCGCCATGCTGCGCCGCCTTGAGCATGCCCTGCGAGGTCAGACCCGGCGCCTGCGGCAACTCGGTGGCCCAGGCGGCGGCGAACCTGGCCTGCACCGCCGGATCGCTGACCGCCTGGTAGCCGGGGTACACATTCGGCAGGCAGCCCATGTCGCAGGCACCCTGCACATTGTTTTGCCCGCGCAGCGGATTGATCCCGGTGCCGGGCCGGCCGATCTGCCCGCAGACCAGGACCAGGTTGGAGACCGCGATGACGTTGTTGGTGCCGCTCTGGAACTGGGTGATGCCCATGCCATAGGCGGTGAACGCCGCCTTGGCGTGGCTGTAGAGAAAGGCCAGGCGCTGCAGCTCGGCCACCGTCACGCCGGTGGCGGCGCTGGTCTGCTCCGGCGTCAGTCCGGCCAGATGCTGGCGCAGCGGCTGGATGTCCTCGCAACGGCTGTCGATGAAGGCGCGGTTCTCCCAGCCATTGGCGAAAATGATCTGCAACAGGCCGTTGAGCAGGGCGATATTGCTGCCCAGCCGCACTTGCAGGTGGATATCCGCCAGGCGCGCCAGGCGCGTCTTGCGCGGATCGACCACCACCAGGGTGGCGCCACGGGCCTGGGCGCGGAGCATGCGCGCGCCGATCATCGCGTGGTTCTCGGTGACATCGGCGCCGATGACCAGGATCAGGTCGGCCTGGTCGATATCGGCAATGCTGTTGCTCATCGCCCCGGAGCCAAGGGTGCGCGCCAGGCCGGCCACCGAGGGGCTGTGACAGATGCGCGCGCAGTGATCGATGTTGTGGGTCTTGAGCACCGCGCGAGCGAACTTCTGCGCGGCGTAGTTATCCTCGTTGGTGGCGCGGGCGCAACTGATCACGCCGACGCCAGCGGGCCCTTGCTCATCCAGGGCGCTGCGGAATTCCTCGGCGACCCGCCCCAGCGCCTCGTCCCAACTGGCCGGCCGAAAATGGCCATGCTCCTTGATCATCGGCTGGGTCAGGCGTTTGTACGGGTCGATGGCGAAGCTGGTGGCCCAGCCCTTGGAACAGAGTTGGCCCTGGCTGACAGGGTGTCCGGGCTGGGGCTCGACGCCGATGACGCGGCCATCTTCGACGCGCAGGCCAAGGCCGCAACCCACTCCGCAGAACGTGCAAATGCTCGGTACCACGCGCATGCCGATTTCCTCGCCGGACTACTTGCAAGTCAGGCTAGGCCGCTGTTCCTGTTCGACGTTTGATCAAGATCAACGAATCGCGGTGCAGGCTTGGCGAGCAATGGAATCGCTTTGATCAAGATCAAAGTTGCCGTCCATGGACGCTCGCAAAATATAGTTGTCCATCCCCGGACAACCTGCCAGGAGGAATGAAAATGCCCAGTTCCGCAAAGAAAATGCCGATAAAAACCGAAGATGCTGCGAGTAAACGCACAGAGTTGGCGACGCCCTGGCACCCGTTGGCCAATCTGCGTCAGCAGATCGATCATCTGTTCGAGGACTTTTCCCGCAGCCCGCTGCAGATGCCCTTCGGCCGCCGCATGCTCGACATCGAGCCGTTCTTTCGCCGCGAGCTGATGGACCACGGCATCCCCGCCGTGGATATTGCCGAGAAGGAAAGGAGCTTCGAGATCAGCGCCGAATTGCCCGGCATGGATGAGAAGAACATCGAGATCAAGCTGTCCAACGGCAACCTGGTGATCAAGGGCGAGAAGAAGGAAGAAACCGAGGAGAAGAAGAAGGACTACTACCTCTCCGAGCGCCACTACGGCTCCTTCGAACGCATCTTCAACCTGCCCAAGGGCGTCGATGTCGACAAGATCGAGGCCAGCTTCAGCAAAGGCGTGCTGACCATCAGCATGCCGAAGAAGCCCGAGGCCATCAAACCGGAAAAACACATCAACATCAAAGTCAGCTGAGTGCAGTCAGTCAGCAAGGCCCCTGGCGGCAACGCGCAGGGGCCTTTTTTTAGGTTAGAACACACCGCTTCGCTCAAGCGTACGCGGCCCGCCACATCCTAAAGCGCCGAGGCTCATCAATGCCGCGGCGGTGCTAAGCCTTGACCGCCAGGATGCTGCACGGCACCTGGTAGAGGAGATGCTCTGTGGTGCTGCCGATCAGCTTGTCCAGGCCCTGGCGCTGGACGGTGCCCATCACCAGCACATCGGTCTGGTTGAGCCTGGCAAAGTCGGCGATGGCACTGATCGGCGAACCGATGATGAAATGGCGGCGCTCGGCCGGTACCCCGTAATCGTCGGCCAGCGCGTTGAATCCGGCCTGCAGTTTGCTGCGCAACTCTTCGACCAGGTCGCTGCCGCTGGACACGCTGCCTGCCACCGCGTTGGTCAGATAGGCCAGCGTCGGGTCGTAGGTATGCAACAGGTGCAACTCGGCATCGCACTGCAGGGCCAGGCCATTGGCCGTTTCGATGATGCGCTGGTTGAGGTCGCTTTCCTGCGCTTGCGGGCGCGACGGATCGACGGCCGCGACCACGCGGCGCGGCAATGCATTGCCGGGGCTACTGACCAGGAGCACCGGTATCGGTGACTCGCGCAGCAGGTGCCAGTCCAACGGAGTGATGAATGCCCGCTTGAGCGCCGGCTCGTGCTGCAGATCCTTGATCAGCAGATCCGCCTGGATTTCCGCCGCATGCTGGAGGATTTCCTCCAGCGCATGATTGGTCCAGACCGCTTCAGTGGTGACCTTGATGCCTGTGCTGCGCAGCAACTCAGCCTCATCCTTGAGCCATTCGCGGTGTTCCTGCAGGTAGCTCTCACGGGTTTTATCCTGGACGCTCTTGTCCAGCAGCGAGAGGGTCGCAAAAGGTTCGACGAAGGCGGCGATATGCAGCGCGGCATCGCTGGCAGTGGCCAGAGCGGCGGCGCGTTGCAGAGCCGGCGTATGGCGCATGTCCCGGTCAGCGATGAGAAACAGGCGTTGATATTGACTCATGGGACACCTCAGTGGGGATGTTCGGGACGTGGCGCGGGCACCGATTGGCGCAGCCGGCGAATGCCTTACAAGCTGCGCCGCGGGGCTGGCGTTGGTGTTGATTTACATCAAGCCGATGCGCCAGCGTGGGGCGCATCCTGCGGGCATAGCGCTTACGCAATGGCAGCATGGCCTGCTTGCTGACTGGCTTGTGCGGATTCGGGGGACTTGACCGATGGCTCTCGCTCGAACGCCCTATGCTCACGGCTTTTTCCGGGTTGCCGCCTGTGGCGTGGGCACTCAGAGCGGCCTGTACGCGGTGAGCGCCTCGCGGCCTAACACCCTGACCTCCCCCCCGCTCCACGGGCAACGGGCGGCGGTGCGGCGGCCATGAACGCTCAGCAGGAGGTCATCGCCTTTCTCGCCTGCCCGCAAAGCTATGACGCGCCCGGGGACGAGGTGGAGCTGATCGAAACCCATGGCTCGCTGATCTTCCTGCACGGCCAGCGCGCCTACAAACTCAAGCGCGCTATCGCCTACGCCGCCCTCGACTTTCTCAGCCTGGACAGCCGTGAACGTGCCTGTCAGGCCGAACTGCGCCTCAACCGACGCACCGCCCCCGACCTCTACCTGGAAGTGCGTTCGATCAACCGCGCCGCCGACGGCAGCCTGAGTTTCAATGGTGGCGGCCAGGTTCTCGACTGGGTGGTGGTAATGCGGCGCTTTGCCCAGGACGCCTTGTTCGAACGCATGGCGCTGGACGGACGCTTGAGCCTGGACTTGATGGACCGCCTGGGTGCGCAGATCGCCCGCTTCCATGCCAGCGCCGAACTGACCCCGGCGTTCGGCGGCGCGGCCGGCATCCGCCAGGCTATCGAGGACAATCACCACGAGTTGCGTCTCTACCTGGCACAGCTCGATGCCGTCGCCGTGGATGCCCTGCACCATGACTCGCGGGCCGCCCTCGAGCAACTGGCCGGGCTCCTCGAACAACGCCGGCGCGAAGGCCGGGTGCGGCGCTGCCACGGCGACCTGCGCCTGGCCAACATCTGCCTGTACGAGGGGCGGCCGACACTCTTCGACGGCATCGAGTTCAGCGAGCAGATCGCCTGCATCGATGTGCTCTACGACCTCGCCTTCGTGCTCATGGATTTACGCCAGCATGGCCTTCCCGGGCATGCCGACAGGCTGTTGCAGCGCTACTTGGAACACAGCGCCCTGGCCGAGGACTGCCGGCCGCTGCCGCTGTTTCTCTCGCTGCGCGCGGCCACCCGCTGTTTCACCCTGGCCAGCGGCGCCCTGCGCCTGAGCGAGCCGCAAGCGCGGGCGGAAAAAACCGCGCAGGCACAGGCGCTGCTGAACCAGGCCAACGTCTATCTGCACGGCGACGGACAAGCCTTGACGCCACGCGGATAACAACGATGCTCAAGTTAAGCCCCAAGGAGCGCACGCCATGGCTAGAGAGTTTCCCCTGCTGTTCGCCCTGCACGGCAGCCAGGAATATGCCGCCCGCGTGGCCCAGCGACTCGCTTGCCCGCTGGCCGCCCATGAAGAGCGCTCGTTCGAGGATGGCGAGCACAAGAGCCGGCCACTGCAACCGGTCGACGGCCGTCGGGTGCTGGTGTTCCACTCGCTCTATGGCGATGCCGAGCACAGCGTCAACGACAAGCTCTGCCGCCTGCTGTTCTTCTGCGGCGCGTTGAAGGACGCCGGCGCCCGCCAGGTGCAGGTGGTCGCGCCCTACCTCTGTTATGCACGCAAGGAGCGCCGCACCCAGCCCCAGGACCCGATCATCAGCCGCTACGTCGCCAGCCTGTTCGAAGCCTCTGGCGTCGACCGCTTGCTGGCTCTGGAGGTGCATAACGACGCCGCCTTCGACAACGCCTTCCGCATCCCCACCCAGCACCTGAGAGGCGCCGAACTGTTTGCCGAGCACTTCGCCGAACGCCTGAGCGCCGACGAGGGGGTGATCGCCGTGTCCCCCGATGCCGGCGGGGCCAAGCGCGCCGAGCAATTCCGCCAGGCCCTGCAGCGGCGTATCGGCCGGCCGGTGGGCAGCGCCTACATGGAGAAATACCGCAGCAACGATGTGGTCACCGGCGCCCTGCTGGTCGGCGAGGTTCGCGGCAAGACCACGATCATCGTCGATGACCTGATCAGTACCGGCGGCACCCTGCTGCGCGCCGCCCAGGCCTGTCAGGTTGCCGGCGCCACGCGGATCATCGCCGCCGCGGTGCACGGTCTGTTCACGGGCGGCAGCGCGCTGCTCGACAGCCCGCTGCTGGAAACCATCGTCATCTGCGACAGCGTGCCGCCGTTTCGCCTTGATCCCGAGCTGGCGGCCCGGCGCCTGCTGATTATCGACAGCAGTGCGGCGGTGGCGGCAGTCCTGGCCGAGCAATATGGCCTGAAACCATGAGCGCTGGTGAAACAACGCCCGCCTGCAACTGCCCGTGGCTGAGGTCGCCTAACGCACCTGGCCGCGCAAGCCGGGCACAGGTCTGGTCAATGGCGTTCGATTTGGTCACCAGCACGGGGAGGAACCGTGATGTCCAGCCAACTCAACCCCGGCGCACAGGATCTGCTGCTGGTGATCGATGTACAAAATGACTTCTGTGCCGGCGGCGCCCTGGCGGTCCCCGGGGGCGACGAGGTGGTGGCCAAGATCAATCAGCTCGCGGCCGCCTTCGCCCATGTGCTGTTGACCCAGGACTGGCATCCGCCGGGTCACAGCAGCTTCGCCAGCCAGCATCCGGGCCATAGCCCGTTCGACACCATGCAGCTGGCCTACGGCGCCCAGACCCTCTGGCCCGACCATTGCGTGCAGGGCAGCCACGGCGCCGAGCTGCACCCAGCACTGGCCATCGCCCATGCCGAACTGATTCTGCGCAAGGGCTACCGGGCCGAGGTCGACTCCTACTCGGCGTTCTACGAGAACGACCGCCACACGCCCACCGGCCTGGCCGGCTACCTGCGCGAACGCGGGCTGCGGCGGCTGTTTTTGGTCGGCCTGGCGACCGATTATTGCGTGCACTACTCGGCGCTCGACGCCCGCCGTGAAGGGTTCGAGGTCGTACTGCTGCTGGACGCCTGCCGCGGCCTGGACAGCAATGGTTCGCTGGCCAAGGCGCTCAGCGCGATGCGCGCGGCCGGGGTGGAGATTCGTGAGGATGCGGCGTGAGCACGGCCGGCGGCGTTCCGTTCGGAGCGCAGCGACAGCCCGCCAGTTTTTGTGTCGTGCCGGTAAACCATGGTGCACTGCCTGCGGGTAGGGCGGCCGGGGCGCCGTCCGCTCGGAGCACAGCGACAGCCCGCCAGTTTTTGTGTCGTGCCGGTAAACCATGGTGCACTGCCTGCGGCGAGTGACACCCTACGGACCGTGGATTACTGCAGATTCGTAGCCCGAATGAAATCCGGGTCACGACACTCAGCGCCGGTAGCTAAGCGCTCAAGGCAGCCCGCTCAGGCGATCGGCGGTGTCGGCCAGCGCGCGCAGGGCCGGGGCGACCAGCACCGGATAGTCCGCCGCCGGTTCCAGGCGGCGCAGCGCCAACGGCAGACGCTGTAGCTCCTGACGGGTCGAGGCACGCACCTGGGCCAATGACGGCGATGGCTGCAGGCGCCGGCCCTGACGCATCACCGGCTGGATCAGCGGCACGCCTTCGGCCGCATCGTCCTCCAGGGTCAGGGTGTCGCCGCAACAGCGCCCTTCGTCGTCGTACTGCCGGTACACCTGCTTGCGCCCAGGCCAGGTGGCCTTGCCCTCGGAGCGCTTGCGCCGCGGGGTGCCGGCGTATTCCTGCAGTTTGTAGGCGCAGTCCAGCGCCGGCACGTCGCTCGAGGTGCCCAGGTGAGTACCGACGCCGAAGCCGTCGATCGGCGCGCCCTCCTGCCACAGGCGCTGGATCAGGTGCTCGTCGACATTGCCACTGGCGAAGATGGTCACGGCATTCAGGCCGCCACGGTCGAGGATCGCGCGTACCCTGCGCGCGTGGTCGCCAAGGTCGCCGCTGTCGAGGCGTACGCCCTGGATGTGAATGCCGGCAGTAGCCAGGCGTGGCGCCAGCTCGACCACCTTCTGCGCTGCGGCTTCGGTGTCGTAGGTGTCGATCAGCAGCACCACAGTGCCTGGCAGGCTGTGGGCGAAATGCTCGAAGGCCGCGTCTTCGTCGCTGTGCGCCTGGATAAACGAGTGGGCCATGGTGCCGGCAAGCGGGATACCGAATTGCGCGCCGGCGAGTACCGTGGCGCTGGCATCGAAACCTGCCAGGTAGCTGGCCCTGGCCGCATAGACGCCGGCCTCGGCGCCGTGACTGCGGCGCAGTCCGAAATCCACCAGGCGCGTGCCCTGTGCGGCCAGCACCAGGCGCGCAGCCTTGCTCGCGATCAGGCACTGGAAATGCAGCAGGTTGATCAACCGCGTCTCCACCAACTGAGCCTGCGGCAACGGTGCGGTGATGCGCAGGATCGGCTCGTTGGCAAAGAACGCGGTGCCTTCGGCCATGGCGTGAACATCGCCGCTGAAGCGCAACTGGGCCAGATAGTCGAGAAAGGCCGGCTTGAACGTCCCCTGCCCGCTCAGCCACTCCAGTTCGGCCTGGCTGAAGCGCAGTTGCTCGAGGTAATCGAGCACCTGCTCAAGACCTGCGGCCAGGTAGAAGTTACGCCTGGCCGGCAACTTGCGGGCGAAGAACTCGAACACCGCGGTTTCGAGCATGTCGCGCTCGTAATAGGCCTGCAGCATGGTCAACTGATAGAGGTCGGTGAGCAGTGCCCCGGGGCTGGCGAGGCGTGGTAGTTCAAGCGACATGACTCGGTCTCCCTTGCGAAGGACAGCGCGCCTGGCAAGTACTCGCACTGTGCCACCCGCTCACATGCCGGCAGGCTGATCCAGATCAAGACCCAGGGCGGCAGCGGGCTTTAGCGTGCAAGCTATATCGGAACCGGAGGTCCGTATGCCTGGTCATCCTGCTATCGCGCGACTGTTTCTCACGGGCGACCTGATGTGCGCCCGCGGCATCGACCAGATCCTGCCAAACCCCGGCGATCCCCGCCTGTATGAAGCTTACGTCAAGGATGCCGGCGACTATGTGCGACTGGCCGAACGGCGCAACGGCGCGATCGCCCAGCCGGTGGACTTTGCCTATGTCTGGGGCATGGTGCTGGAGGCGCTCAGGCAACGCCGACCGGATGTGCGCCTGGTCAACCTGGAAACTGCGGTGACCTGCGATGGCTGGCCGCAGCCCAAGGGCATCAACTACCGGATGAATCCGGCCAACCTGCCAGTGCTCGAAGTCGCCGGGATCGATTGCTGCGTGCTGGCCAACAACCATGTGCTGGACTGGGGCGAGGCCGGCCTGGCGCAGACCCTGGCCAGCCTCGATGGCCATGGCCTGCGGCATGTCGGCGCCGGCCTGGAGCGTAACAGCGCCCTGGCCCCGGCACTGTTGCCACTGGCCGACGGCGGACGCCTGCTGGTATTTGCCTACGCCACCGGCGACTGCGGGGTGCCGCCGGATTGGGCCGCCAGCGAGCAACGCCCCGGAGTCGCGCGCCTCGACGATCTGTCACCGCGCAGCGTGCAGCGCATCGCCCAGCACATTCGAGGGTTCAGGCAGCCCGGCGATCGGGTGCTGGTGTCGCTGCACTGGGGTGGCAACTGGGGCTTTGCCGTTGCGCCGCAGCAGCAGCGCTTTGCCCATGGGCTGATCGACGAAGCCGGCGTGGACCTGGTGCATGGCCACTCCTCACACCATATCAAGGGCCTGGAAGTTTACCGCCAGCGCCTGATCATCTATGGCTGCGGCGACCTGCTGAATGACTACGAAGGTATCGATGGGCATGCGGCCTACCGCGGCGAGCTGGGCCTGCTGTATTTTGCCGACCTGGCCTACGACGGCCGCCTGCTGGCGCTGGAACTTGTGCCCACCCGCCAGCGCCAGCTGAGTATCCATCGGGCCAAAGGCGCCGATCGCCAATGGTTGCAGGACACCCTGCAACGCGAGTCGGCGCAATTTGCCTGCACGGTTCGCCCCACCAGCGAGAGCAGCTTCGCGCTGGTCTGGCCCGCCGCGCACTGAACCGCCGGTTCAGGTCGGAAATGGCGGTTCCACAGGGCTTTCCTGCTCCGGGATCTCGGTCAGGGTGGCTTCGGTCAACAGCAGCACACTGGCCACGGACACGGCATTTTCCAGGGCCACCCGCACCACCTTGGTCGGGTCGATGATGCCGGCCTGGTACATGTCGACGTAGCTGTTGGTCGCGGCGTCGAAGCCGACATTGGCCTTTTCCGCGAACATCCGCGCCACCACCACGCCAGCATCCACGGCCGAGTTTTCGGCGATGATCCGCGCCGGTGCCTCCAGGGCTCGCCGCAAAATCTGCAGCCCGGTGCGCTCATCGCCCTCGCATTTGCCTTCCTCGTCGACGAGCAACGGCACCGCACGCAATAACGCCAGACCGCCGCCGGGGACTATGCCCTCGGCAATCGCCGCCTTGGTCGCCGCGATGGCATCGTCGAGGGCGTCCTTGCGGGTTTTCATTTCCGCCTCGGTGGGCGCGCCCACGCGGATCACCGCCACTCCGCCAGCGAGTTTGGCCAGGCGTTCCTGGAGTTTCTCCTTGTCGTAATCGCTGCTGGCCATCTCGATCTGCTTGCGAATCTGTTGCAGGCGCCGCTCGATCGCCTCGCGTTCGCCGGCCCCACCGATCACCGTGGTGCTCTCCTTGTCGACCACCAAGCGCCGGGCCCGGCCGAGCTGGCTCAGTTCGACCTGTTCGAGGCGAATTCCCAGTTCGCTGGAAATCACCAGTCCGCCGGTAAGGATGGCAATGTCCTGGAGCATCTCCTTGCGCCGGTCGCCAAACCCCGGCGCCTTGACCGCCACGGCGCGCAGGATGCCGCGGATCTGGTTGACGATCAGGGTCGCCAGCGCCTCGCCTTCGACATCCTCGGCAATAAATGCCAGCGGCCGGCCGCTCTTGGCAATCTGCTCGAGTAGCGGAACCAGGTCCTTGAGCAGGCCAATCTTCTGGTCACAGAGCAACAGGTAGGGATCGTCCAGTTCAACCTGCATCTTGTCGGTGTCGGTGATGAAGTACGGTGAGACATAACCACGGTCGAAACGCATGCCCTCGACCACCTCGACCACGGTCTCGGTGGTTTTCGATTCCTCGACGCTGATCACCCCTTCGCTACCGACCTTCTCCAGGGCATCGGCGACCAGTTCGCCGATGGTGCCTTCGTTATGTGCCGAGATCGTCGCCACCTGGGCCTTTTCCTTGCGCGTGCGCACCGGTTTGGACTGGCTTCGTAGCGAGCCGATCACCACCTGCAGGCCACGATCCAGGCCGCGCTTGATATCGATGGCGCTGGCACCGGCAACCACATTGCGCACGCCATCGGCAAAGATCGCATGGGCCAGCACCGTCGAGGTACTGGTGCCGTCGCCCACCGCCTCGCCGGTGCGCTCGGCGGCCTGGCGCAGCATCTGCACGCCGAGGTTCTCTTCGGGATCCTCCAGATTCACCTGCTTGGCAATGGTCACGCCATCGTTGCAGACCTGCGGCGTGCCCCATTTCTTTTGAATCAGCACCGACTTGGATTTCGGCCCGAGCGTCACCCGGATCGCATCCGCCAATTGGGTCGCCCCCTTCAGCACCTTCTCGCGGGCACTGCCGCGGAACAGAAGTTTTGTATGGGCCATGCAGATACCCTCAGGTTTGAGCTACAGCAGCCGTTGTCGCGCGGCCTTCCTTCAGCGCAGCGAGCGATACCCATCCGCCACGCCGCCCTTGGACAAGACGATCTGCCAAAGCTGGATATTGCGCGCGCGGAAGGCGCCGGCGCAGGTCAACAGGTAATAGCGCCACATGCGGTAGAAGCGCTCGTCATAGTGCGCCGCCAGTTCGGCCCAGTGCCGCTCGAAATTGGCATACCAGGCCATCAGGGTGAGGTCGTAATCGGCGCCAAAATTATGCCAGTCCTCCATCACCCACTCCGGTTCGATGGCCTTGCCGAGCTGCGCGATCGACGGCAGGCCGCCATTGGGAAAGATGTGCCGGTCGATCCAGGCATCGCTGCGCAGCCCGCTCTGGTTGGCGCCGATGCTGTGCAGCAGGAACAGGCCCTTGTCGCGCAGGCAGCGGTGCACGACCTGCATGTAGGTGCGGTAGTTCTTCCAGCCAACGTGCTCGAACATGCCGAGCGAGACGATATGGTCGAAGGTCTCATGCAGATCACGGTAATCCTGCAGGCGGATCTCCACCGGCAGCCCGCTACAGCGCACCCGGGCCAGCTCGGCCTGCTCGCGGGAAATGGTGATGCCGACCACCTCGGCCGCATAGGTGCGCGCGGCGTACTCGGCGAAACTGCCCCAGCCACAACCAATGTCCAGCACCCGGTCGCCAGGTTGCAGGCCAATCTTGCGGCAGACCAGGTCGAGCTTGTTGGTCTGCGCCTGCTCGAGGTCGGCGGCGTTGCGCCAGTAGCCGCAGGTATAGGTCATGCGTGTATCGAGCATGCATTGGTAGAGCTGATTGCCCAGGTCATAGTGATGCTCGCCGACCATATAGGCGCGGGCCTTCGACTGCAGGTTGGCCAGTAAGCCGCGCGTCAGTTGCCAGGCTTCGTGCCAGCTGACGCGGATTTTCGCTTCGAGGTTGACGCGTAACGCCCGGTGGATGAATTCGTCGAGCTGTTCGCACTCCCACCAGCCATCCATATAGGCTTCGCCAAGGCCCAGGCTGCCTTGGGACAGAATGCGCGGGTAGGCACGCGGATCCAGCACGCACATGTCCCATGGCTGGTTGCCATTGAGGACGATGCCGGCGCGGTCCAACAAGTGTTCAACCTTATCCCGGGCCTGAACACACTCAGTCCCTGGCATCGCCATCTCATCCGGGTGCAGTGGCAGCTTGTTCTGGACCATGACTCGTCCTCACGAGGTTCGCTCAGGATCGCTGGAATCACCCTGCCGCCGCGTGCTCGCACTCACCACCGCATGCAGTGCGCCGCCACTGGCAATGAGCCGATAAAACGCTGGCGATCCCGTTAGCGACCTTTGGTCTGATTTCAAATTATTCCGGCCTATGACTCCTCCATTCCTCTAAGATAAGATAGTCAAATACCTGTCAAATATCCCGAATAGATAATTTAGAAAGCCTTAGTTATTGATATAGAACATGTTTTTGCAAGCCAATGGGAGGACCCCATGTACGCTAATGGTCGTCACAGCGCCTTCACCTCATCATTAAAGTTTCAGATGAATTGCCATGACTGCAGCCTCAGCCGACTGTGCCTACCGGGTTGCCTGCAGAACAATGAAGTCGATCTGCTGGAAAACATCATCAAACGCAATCACCCGTTGCACAAAGGCGAGCATCTTTTTCGTGCTGGCGAACCCATGCAGCAAGTCTATGCGTTGCGCTCGGGGGCATTGAAAACCTACCTGCTGGATCCAGACGGGAACGAGCAGATCACCGGCTTCACGCTGCCGGGCGAACTGGTCGGCCTGGATGCCTTTGGCAACAGCAGTTTCCCCAGTTATGCCGTGGCCCTGGAAACATCCCTGGTGTGCACCATCCCGCTTGCCGATCTGGAGGAGTTGGCAGGGCATATCCCCAGCTTGAGAAAGCGGCTGCTGGCTACCCTGAGCCACGAGTTGCAAGAAGAGCAGCAGCATTACAGCCATAACCGGGAAAGCGCCGAGCGGCGCCTGGCCATATTCCTGCTCAACCTCTCGCGTCGCTATAGCCGGCGCAGCCTGTCGGCGACCAGTTTTATCCTGTCGATGAGTCGCAGTGAAATCGGCAATTACCTGGGCCTGACCACCGAGACGGTCAGCCGGCTGTTCAGCCGTTTGCGACGCCAGGGCCTGCTGGAAATCAACGGTCGCGAGTTACGCCTGAAGCACCCAGCGGCGCTGAACCAGCTAGGCAGAATCGAAGTTCGGCAACTCGCAGTCTGACCGCAGACTCAACCGGCGTGACGCCCGTGGTTGGCGCGCAGGTGACGGCAGAACCAGTCCCCGGCCAACAACGCCACCTGCTCCAGTGCGTCCGGCTCTTCGAACAAGTGGGTGGCCCCGGGCACCACCGCCAATTGCTGTTCGCACTGCAATTGTTGACTGACTTCACGGTTCAATCGCAACACCTGTGGATCTTGGCCTCCGACGATTTGCAGGGTGGGCGCTGCCACCTTGGGCAGCGCCGCACCGGCCAGATCGCTGCGCCCACCACGGCAGACTACGGCATGGACGGCCTGCGGCCGCTGCGCCGCCGCGATCAGCGCCGCTGCTGCGCCGGTGCTGGCACCGAACAGACCGATGGGTAACGCACCGAGTTCGGTATTGCCAGCGAGCCAATCGAGCACTCCGGCCAGACGCTGGCTGAGGCGCGGAATATCGAAACGGTACTCGGCGCTCAGCCGATCCACGCGCTCTTCTTGTTCGGTCAGCAAGTCGAACAACAAGGTCGCCAGTCCCAGCTCGTTGAAATAATCCGCGACCTGCCGGTTGCGTGGGCTGAAGCGGCTGCTGCCGCTGCCATGGGCAAACACCACCAGCCCGATTGCGTCATCCGGCAGCAGCAGATCGGCGGCCAGCTCGGCATCGCTAACGGTCAGCGTCAAGGTTCTCGATGCGATGGTTTGCATGACTCAGGCCTCCTCGTAGCAGCAATCGTTCACGCCTGCGCGTCTTGCTCGCGCTGCCAGGCCTGGTGCAACAGCGCCTGGACCTGCTGATCCGACGTTTGGGAAAAATCCACATACCAACGACCGATGGCGATGAACATCTCGGGCGTGAACGGGCAGATGACTTCATCGACCTGCCGCCGCAACAGCGCCACGCTTTCGGGCGGCGCCACCGGTACGGCGACCACCACTCGCGCGGGCGACTGCTGGTGTACCGCCTCGATCGCCGCCTGCATGGTGGCGCCCGTGGCCAGACCATCGTCGACCAGAATCACCTGCTGCCCGTCCAGCACCGGCAGTGGGCGCTCGCCGCGGTAGGCGCGGTCGCGGCGCTGCAACTCCAGGCGCTCCAGCGCGGCCACGGCGTCGACAGTGGCGTCATCGATTTGCAGCGACGCCAGCACATCGCGGTTCAGCACCCGCACGCCACCACTGGCGATGGCCCCCATGGCTAGCTCTGCGTGGCCCGGCACGCCGAGTTTGCGCACCAACATCAGGTCGAGACGCACCTGCAGTGCGTCGGCGATCTCGTAGGCCACCGGCACGCCACCCCGCGGCAGGGCCAGCACAATCACCTCAGGTCGCTGGCGATAAGCCGTCAACAACCGCGCCAATGCCTGGCCCGCGCTAGTTCTGTCGCGGATGGGGATTTCCAGAACATCGTTTCGAGTCATGAGCATGCTCCCGCAGGCGAACCTGACTTAAACATGCGCCGGTCTTTGTGCAGAGTCTTTGATCTCGATTAGGCATTCACCCGATAGCAGGCGCTGCAGGTGATACGCCCGCGCAGCGATGGATCGCGGCTCAAGTCTGCAGGTGGCTGTCGAGCAGCTCGCCGAGGGCCTGGTTGATCGCCGCCGAATTGAGCGCCAGCAACTGCAGTTGCGCTTGCACGCCCTGCGCCACTTCGGTCGAGCCGCGCTGCTCGATCCACCTGGCCAGCTGCCAGACGGCCTCTCCCAGCGCGACCTGGTTCTGATGCAGGCGAGCCAGGGCTGCGGTCGTGAGTTGTTGGTGGTGCATATCCAGTTCCTGCGTTGAGGGCAGCCCATCCAGGCGTGGCCCCAAGCTGCGCTGGCGACCTGCGCCAGGCGCCTGCCGGGGACGCTGAATCTGCGGCGATGGGCCGGCCGGTTTGACAGGCTGTCAGGTTCCAGCAACTGCCAGCCAATCGCCATACCTCTTCATTGGTAGTGCGCATAACGCTGACCTGGCTCAATTATTCCGCCACCAGAACTGAATCTTGATGCAAATCAGTATTGTTTAGCCTGCGATTCCCTAAGCTAGGTCGCAACCAAGCCAACGCTCAAAGGAAACCGTCGATGCGCGCACAACTGCCCTTTTCACTCGCCCTGCTGCTGGTCGCCACGTTCGCCCAGGCCAAGGAATACCCGATCGGCGAACCCCAGCACTGCGGCGGCCTGGAGGTGGGTGCCGTGTACCTGCAGCCGATCGAGATGGATCCGCCGGGCATGATGCGCCCCGCCGCCGACTCCGACGTGCACCTGGAAGCGGATATCCGCGCCCTGGAAAACAACCCCAACGGTTTCCAGGAAGGCAGCTTCGTGCCCTACCTCAAGGTCGCCTTCGAGTTGCGCAAGCAGGGCAGCGACGAGTCGCTCAAGGGCGACTTCCACGCCATGGTCGCCAACGATGGGCCGCACTATGGCGACAACCTCAAGCTGTCCGGCCCGGGCAAGTACCAGCTGACCCTGAGCATCTTGCCCCCGGCCGCTGGCCACGCCATGTTCGGCCGTCACACCGACAAGGAAACCGGCGTCGCCCCCTGGTTCGAGCGCTGCGAACTGCACTACCCGTTCACCTATGCCGGCATCGGCAAGAAAGGCGGTTATTGAGTCAATCTGGAGAATCCGATGCCTCGTTCCTTGCTCGTCCTGCTGGGAGTCGCCCTTGGGCTGCCCCTGTCTGCCGTCGCCGCCAGCTTGCCGACCTATCGGCTGGAGATGCGCGACGGTCACTTCACCCCAGCCAACCTGGAAGTGCCCGCCGGCCGACGCTTCAAGATCGTGCTGCACAACCAGGGCCAGGGCCCGGCTGAGTTCGAGAGCACGCCGCTGCGGGTGGAGAAAGTGATGTCGCCCGGGGTCGAGTCGTTCGTGGTGATCCATCCGCTCAGACCCGGCCGCTATGCGTTCTTCGACGAGTTCCACCGCGACTTAGCCGAAGGCGCCATCGTCGCCCAATAACGCTGCTGCAGCGGGAGTATTGCAATGAATCAGTCGCTGTTCATCGTCTGGCGGGAAAGTATCGAGGCCCTGCTGGTCATCGGTATCCTGCAGGCCTGGATCAGCCAGCAGAGCGAACGCCGCCGCGCCATGCTCTTGTTGTGGGGCGGCGTGGCGCTCGGCCTGCTGCTGTCTGCGGCGCTGGCGCTGACCATCCTGTTCGCCGGCGAGTGGTTGGCCGGTGCCGCCGGCGAGTGGTTCCAGGCGGGCCTGGTGCTGCTGGCCAGCGCGCTGATCCTGCAGATGGTCGGCTGGATGCGCCGGCATGGCCGCAGCCTCAAGCAGAACCTGCAACAGGCGGCCGATAGCCATCTGCAGCGCAACGGCGGCCTCGGCCTGCTGCTCCTGGCCATGCTCGCGGTCGGCCGCGAAGGCAGCGAGACCGTGGTGTTTCTCTACGGCCTGGGCCTGCCCAAGCACGGCGCCGAACTCTGGCAGTTCGCCCTCGGCGGTGTGCTCGGCCTGGGCCTGGCCGTGCTGACCTTCATGGTCCTGCAAGCCGGTAGCCGGCTGTTTTCCTGGCGGCACTTCTTTGCCTTCAGCGAGACCGTACTGCTGCTGCTCGGCGCCGCCCTGCTGGTCGCTGGCCTCGACCGCATCAGCGGCCAGTTGATGGCCCTGGAACTGCCCGAGCAGGTCTACGGCTGGTTCGGCGACGCGCTCTGGGACAGCTCCGCCGGCCTGGATGACGCCTCGGGGCTGGGGGCGGTGCTGGCCAACTTTGCCGGTTATCGCGCCATGCCTTCCCTGGCCACGGTCGCCGCCCTGGCCGGCTACTGGCTGCTGGTCGCGTTCTGGTTGCGGCGCACCTCGCCCGCCGTGTCGCCATGCGTCGACTGAACAGCCTGCTGGCCGCCCTGGGTGACGGCCTGCGCCGTCATGCGCGGCTGATTCGCGGCCTGCAATGGGCGGTCGTGGCGTTCTATGGCGGGTTGCTGGTACTGCCGGCGCTGCTGCCGTTGCCATCCAGCCAGGCGCGCATGCTCGACAACCTGACGCTGCTGGCGCAGTTCATATTCTGGGGCGTCTGGTGGCCGTTTGTACTGCTGTCGATCGTGCTGTTCGGCCGGCTCTGGTGCGGGGTGTTCTGCCCCGAAGGCGCGCTCAGCGAGTGGATCAGCTGGCGCGGCCTGGGACGTGGCACGCCGCGCTGGATCCGCTGGGGCGGCTGGCCGACCCTGGCGTTCATCCTTACCACCATTTATGGCCAGCTGATCAGCGTCTACGACTATGCCCAGGCGGCGTTGCTGATCCTCGGCGGCTCGACCCTGGCGGCGATGCTGGTGGGCTTTCTCTATGGCCGCGGCAAGCGCATCTGGTGCCGCTACCTGTGCCCGGTCAGCGGCGTGTTCGGCCTGCTCGCGCGCCTGGCGCCGCTGCACTACAAGGTCGACGAACAACGCTGGCTGGACAACCCACCACCGCGCCAGCCACCACCCAACTGCGCACCGCTGCTGGATATCCGCCGCATGCAGGGCGCTGCCGACTGCCACGCCTGCGGCCGCTGCAGCGGCCAACGCGGCGCGGTGCAGCTGAGCACGCGTTCGCCGAATGCGGAAATCCTCATCGTCGGCAGCCAAACTCGCAGCCATTGGGACGCCCGCCTGCTGCTGTTCGGCGTGATCGGCCTGGCCATGGGCGCCTTCCAATGGACGCTCAGCCCCTGGTTCGTCAGCCTCAAACAGGCGACCGCCACCTGGCTGGTCGAGCGCGACAGCTACTGGCTGCTGCAAGCCGATGCGCCCTGGTGGCTGCTGACCCATTACCCGCAGGCCAACGACCTGTTCAGCTGGCTCGATGGCCTGCTGATCCTGTTCTACCTGTCGGCCAGCGCGTTGCTGCTCGGTGGCGGCCTGTGGCTGCTGCTGCGGGCCGCGGCCTTGCTGGTGTCGCGCAGCGGCAATGCCTTCGAACAGCTGGCGCTGAGCCTGATTCCGCTCGGTGCCGGCGGGCTGTTTCTCGGCCTCAGCGCCACCACCGTCAAGCTGCTGCGCTACGAGGGCCTGGTCCTGGCCTGGGCGCAACCGGCGCGCGCCAGCCTGCTCGGCGGAGCGATTGCCTGGAGCCTGTGGCTGGGCTGGCAGGTGCTCGGCCGGCATGGCGCCCATGGGCTGAAGCGGCTCGCGGCGTTCGGCTGCCTGCTGCTGGGCTCGGCCTGGATCGGTTATGGCTGGTGGTTGCAGTTCTGGGGATGGCATTGAGCCTTGCGCGCTCCTCGCTCCCAGACTTGTTTGAAATCAAGGAAGCCCGGGCTGCCGACCTTCTAGCATGCAATTCCGAGCAATCCCGAGCCGCATTGTGGGAGAGACCATGCTGACTGAACCATCATTTGTCGCACAGTTGCGCCGTCATCACCTGTTCAGCCGACTGCCCGAGGCGGCGCTGCAGGAGGTGTGCGCCTCGGCCAACCTCAAACGCATTGCCGCAGGCGCCTCGTTGTTCCACCAGGGCGACAAGGCCGAGCGTTTCTATTTCATCTTCAGCGGCCAGGTGAAGCTGCACCGGGTGGTTTGCGACGGTCAGGAGAAACTGGTGGAAATCATCCGCGCCGACGAATCCTTTGCCGAGGCGCTGCTGTTTACCGGCGTGCCGCAGTACCCGGTCAGCGCCACCGCCCTGAAGACCTGCCAGGTGGCCAGCCTGCACGGCGCACAATACCGGCGCCTGCTGGAAGAACACCCGAGCATCTGCCTGGATATTCTCGCCACCCTGAGCGTTCGCCTGCACCAGCGCCTGAACGAGATCGACACCCTGACCCTGGCCAACGCCTGCCACCGGGTCAGGCGCTTTCTGGCCCAGGCCCACGCCGAAGGCAACGGGGTGATCATGCTAGATGTGCCCAAACGCCTGATCGCCTCGAAGCTGGGCATCCAGCCGGAAACCTTCTCGCGCATCCTCCATCGGCTGATCGACTCGGGCGTGATTGCCGTGCAGCGCCGGCGCATCGAGATCATCGATCTAGCAGGGCTGAGCAACTACGACGACTAGCAGAATTGACTGTGATCATCGTCAGCCGCTGCACGGCCGTCACACTGGACGGCCTCTAGACGGTTGAAGGGTGTGCAGCATGTCCAAGACAACCCAGCCCCTGGTCTACTCCTGCTCCGGCTGTTCCAACGTGGCGCAACTGGCGAATACCCTTGCCGTGCGCCTGGATCGTGCCGGTCTGGCGGAAATGTCCTGCATTGCCGGGGTCGGCGGGCATGTCCCGGCCCTGGTGAACAAGGCCCGCTCGGGGCGGCCGATCCTGGCCATCGACGGCTGCCCGCTGCATTGCGTCAGCGCCTGCCTGGCCCAGCATGGTATCGGCGCCGACGTGCACATCACCCTCAGCAGTTCGGGCCTGCGCAAACGCTATCGGCAAGATTGCAGCACGGCCGAGGCCGACGCGCTGTTTGAGGACATGCAACGCATCATCGCCCGCCTGGGTCAGGGACAAGCCGACCCTGGCTGCGCTATGCAATCGCCGCTGACTCCAGGTACCGGCGCACCAGGCTTGGAGTGAGTGACGTGGACTGACTGCAGGGTTAAAAAGACCCTTGTGGTATTTATTACCCTACAGACGCCCAGTCTTTTTCACCATAACCACTCAATAAAGCCTTTAAATTCAATCGATTGAAGATGGCATGCGGTTTGCTCACGGATAACCATCGATAACCGTGATTCGAGTTGAATGACCGCCATGCAAGGAGTCTCCATGAAAAAAGTTCTGCAACCGCTCGCCTGGTACCTGGTCCTGGCCTCGGTATTGGCCATGGCCAGCGGCGTTGCCTTGAGTGTCGCCACCGACATGGCGCTGACCGCCAGCGGCGTTGAGTGGCAGCAGCCCGCCATCCGGGCCGCCTGCTAGAACCAGGTTCACCACGCAAGACCGAGTCGTCAGCCCGTCACGCACAGGGCCCGACTCCAGGCCGATCTTCATGCCCAACAATCAGGATGTCTTCCATGGTGCTTCATCGCGTTCATCACCAGATTCTCCGCAGTCACCATTTGTTCGAGCCGTTGAACGAAGAGCAGATGGATGAACTGATGAGCACCAGTCAACTGCTCAGCATCGACAAGGGCGAGCCCTTGTTCCGCCAGGGCGAGCCGGCCCATTCGTTCTATTTCGTCATCGCCGGCGCGGTGAAGATCTACCGCCTGACCCCGGATGGGCAGGAGAAGGTGTTCGAGGTCATCGGCAATCGGCAGACCTTCGCCGAAGCCATGATGCTGATGGACACGCCCAACTATGTCGCCTCGGCCGAGGCGGTCTGCCCGACGCAGCTCTACCGCATCGCCAACAGCACCTATATGCGCCTGCTGCAGAGCAACAGCCGGCTGACCTTCGCACTGCTCGGCAAGCTCTGCGTGCGCCTGCACCAGCGGGTCAACGAGATCGAGACGCTGTCGCTGAAAAACGCCACCCACCGCGTGGTGCGCTACCTGATCACTCAGCTCGCCCGCCAGCCGGACGCGGGCAACAGTTTCGAACTGCCGATGGCCAAGCAGTTGATTGCCGGGCACCTGTCGATCCAGCCGGAGACCTTCTCGCGGATCATGCGCCGCCTGATCGACGAGGAAATCATCACCCAGGAAGGCCGCCAGATCAGCATCATCGATCGCCTGCGTCTGGAGCAGTTCGAGTGAATTGCCGGTCTTCGCGTCTGAGCGCTCGCCATGTCTAAATGCCTGTATTGCCAACGCGACAACCCACCCGGGAAAGCCGAGTGCCGCCACTGCGGCATGCCCCTGCCGGCACTGGCCGACTCCGCCGGCGAACGACGGCAGCGGCGCTTTCTGTGGTTCTGCATCGGCCTGGCGGTGTTCTGCGCGGTGATGGTGGTCTGGCTGCCGCGAAGTATTGCCTGACGACCCCTACGTTTCTCTACCTATTGCTGCGCCTGATTGTTGGGTTACCCGGCGGTTGGTTGCGGCAGCGTCCGTTTAATCGCGAGCGCCGCTAACCCAACCTAGGGAGAGCCGACCCAACCTGCGGTTGCGCGCAGCTCGAACCAACTGCAGATAATCGCGGCCTTGGCCGCGATTGTTTATGCCTGGGTCAGCTGCCGGTACAGCTGCGGCAGGCGCAGCGGCAATTGCTGCGGCTGGCGGATCTGGGTGTAGCCATTGGCGCCGAACATGTACGGCAGGTAATCGCCGGCTTCGCTGTCGATGGTGATGCAGAACGGCAACAGGCCCTGGCGCCGCGCCTCCAGTACCGCTTCGCGGGTGTCCTCGACGCCATAGCGGCCCTCGTAGAGATCCAGGTCGTTGGGTTTGCCATCGGTCACCAACAGCAGCAGCTTGCGCCGCTGCTTGCAGGCGCCGAGCAGCACGGTGGCCTGGCGGATGGCCGCGCCCATACGGGTGTAATAGCCGGGCTTGAGCGCCTGAATGCGCCCGCGGGTGTTGTCGTCGTAGCGCTGCTTGAACGACTTGAGCTCCTGCATGCGCACCTGCTGGCGGCGCAACGAGGAGAACCCATAAAGGGCGAAATCGTCGCCCAGGGCGGCCAGGGTTTCACCGAACAGCAGCAGACTGTCGCTGATCACCTCGATCACCCGGTGCTCATCGTCCAGGTGGGCGTCGGTGGACATGGACACATCCGCCAGCAGCAGGCAGGCCAGGTCGCGGCGCGTGTGGCGCTGCTCCATGAACAGGCCGCGCTCGGCGCACTGACCGTGCTGACGCTCGACGTGAAAATCCAGCCAGGCCTGCATATCCAGCTCCGAGCCCTGGGGTTGCTGACGCAGCCACTGGCGATCGTTGCGCAGGTGCTCGAACTGGCGACGCAGGCGCTTGGCCAGCGGTGCCAGACGCAAGGGCAGCGGCTGTGGCTCGCTGCCGCGCGGCACCATCATCTGCAGGTTGACGAAATCCTCGCGCAGGCTCTGCTGGCGATAGTCCCACTCCGGCAACTTGATGCCCTCGCCCAGCGGGATGTCGTCGACGTCCGCCGGCGGCAGATCGAGGTGCAACTTGAGCCCGCCGCCCTTGCGCAGGCGCTGCTTGGACAGGGCCAGTTCGTCGAGATCCTCGGCGACCCGCGCGGCGTCCAGGTCTTCGCTGTCATCAGTGCAGCGATCCAGTTCGACATGCTCGGACCAGCTGAACAGGTTTTCCAGGCGAAAGATCAACAGACCGCCCTTGCTGCTGCTCTCCTCGACCCGCTTGGCGCGCTTGGGCCCGACCTTCTGCTCGCCCGGCGGGGTCAGCAGGTTGCCCTCGTTTTCCTCGCCCAGCTCACAGGCCTGGGGTTCGCCGAGGTTTTCCGCCGGGTACAGCCACAGCGGCAACGGCCAAGGGGCCAGTTCGCTACGCGGAAAATGCTCGACGCTGCCCGGTTGGCGCAGGGCCTGACAGAGCGCCAGTTCCAGCGCCGCCTCGCCCTTGCCCAGCTGCTTGGGATCGGGGCGCAATTGCAGATGAGCCTCGACCAGGCGCTGGTAGCGTGGGCGCAGGGCCGGGTAGGCCTGCAACAACTGCTGGGTCCAGCGCTGGTTGTCGCGCGCCCAGTGGCGCATCTCCCCCGCTTGCGCGGCGAGCAGCGCCAGCCAGCGATACAGATCCTGATTCAGGGTAACTTCTGGGTACACCGCCAGGCTCGGCGGCAGGCGCAGGTTACTGGCATCGCACCAGGCCACCGGCATTTGCTTGCAGGTGCCGGCCACCTGTTGCAGCAGGTTACGCCGCAGCACCAGGTCGCGCGCGCTGGCGGCCTCCACTCCGACGCCACTGGCGCCGCCCATGGCGCGGAACAGCAACGCCAGGGGCCGCTGCATACTGGCCAGTTCGACCCGCGCCTCGGGAAAATCCGGGCTGGCACGTCGGGTGATGAAGCGGTGCCAGACACTGCCCACCCACTCTTCCAGTTCAACGGTAAAAGCCATCTGCTTCACCTCACTCGCGGTGCTCCGTAGAGCCACATGCAAAACGGCCCGCTGTACCAGCCGGGCCGAGAGTTAGTTAGCGCTTGGGCCTCAGGCCGAAACGGCTAAGGCGGCTTCGTCGCGGGCCGTGGCCCGGCCACGCTGCTTGAAGCTGTACAGGTAGCAGAGCAAGCCGACCAGGAAGAACAGCCCGGCCACCAGGCGCAGCCAGAAGAACACGGCCAACTGGTCGACGGTACTCATGAACGACAGCGCAGTGCCATCCGTCGGCCAGCGCTGCAGCATCACCTGCACCACACCTGCGGCGGTGAGACACAGGGTGATAGCCACCATCGACAGGGTCATCAACCAGAAGCCCCAGATCTCTATGGTCTGCGAGCGCTCATCCGGCGCTTCGCCGAGGCCACGCAAACGCGGCATGGCGTAGCTGATCAGGGTCATCACGATCATCGCGTAGGCACCGTAGAAGGCCAGGTGGCCATGCGCCGCGGTCAGCTGTGAGCCGTGGGTGTAGAAGTTCACCGGGGCCAGGGTATGCAGGAAGCCCCACACGCCAGCGCCGAAGAAGGCCGTCACGGTCGTGCCCTTGGCCCACAGGGTGGCCGCCCGGTTCGGGTGCTGGCGACGCCGCTTGCCGACCATGGTGAAGGCGAACAACACCATGGCGAAGAACGGTATTGGCTCCATGGCCGAGAATATCGAACCGACCCACAGCCAGACCGCCGGCGCCCCTATCCAGAAGAAGTGGTGACCGGTGCCGAGGATCCCGGTGATCAGGGCCATGGCGATGATCACATACAGCCACTTCTCGACCACTTCACGGTCCACCCCGGTGACCTTGATCAGGACGAAGGCGAGCATTGCCCCCATGATCAATTCCCACACGCCTTCGACCCACAGGTGCACCACGAACCACCAGTAGTACTTGTCGCGCGCCAGGTTTTCCGGGTTGTAGAAGGAGAACAGGAAGAACACCGCCAGACCGATCAGGCCGGTCATCATGACCATGCTGATGGTGGTCTTGCGCCCCTTGAGCAGGGTCATGCCAATGTTGTAGAGGAAGCCCAGGGCGACCACCACGATGCCCATCTTGGTGATGGTCGGCTGTTCGAGGAACTCCCGGCCCATGGTCGGCAGCAACTCATTGCCGGTCATCTTGGCCAGCCCGGCGTAAGGCACGAACAGGTAGCCGAGAATGGTCAGCACGCCGGCGGCGGCGAATACCCAGAACAGGATGATCGCCAGTTTCGGACTGTGCAGTTCGCGGTCGGCCTCCTCGGGTATCAGGTAATAGGCCGCGCCCATGAAGCCGAACAGCAGCCAGACGATCAGCAGGTTGGTGTGGACCATCCGCGCCACGTTGAAGGGAATCAGCGGGAACAGGAAGTCGCCGACCACGTACTGCAGGCCCATGATCAGACCGAACAGGATCTGCCCGAGGAACAGCATCAAGGCGAACACGAAGTACGGCTTGGCCACGGCTTGCGATTGAAATTTGAGATGCGGATTCATTATGGTCATCTCTCAGCCCTCCTTGTTTGGCGGCCAGTTGTTGGTATCGATCTTCGAAGTCCACTTGAGGAACTCCGCCATATCGTCCACTTCCCGCTCGCTCAAATTGAATTGCGGCATGGCTCTGCGCCCTGGAACGCCCAGGGGCTGCGCCTTCATCCAGGCATGCAGGAACGGCTTGAAGGCCGTCTCGCCGCCCCGGCGATCGAACACATTGCCCAGCTCCGGCGCGAAGTAGGCGCCCTCGCCCAGCAAGCTGTGGCAGCCGATGCAGTTGTTGTTTTCCCAGACCGCTTTGCCGCGCACCACCGACTCGTTCATCTCCGAGGCGTTGCTGCGTTCTGGAAAGGTCTGCTCGGTGTGGTAGGTCAGGGCCAGGAATACCAGGAAGAAGAACACGCTCCCCCCAAAGTAGATATTCCTGGCCATGCTCTTGGTGAAGGTCTCTGACATGGTCGCTTCCTCTTTACTTGGCGAATCCATTCTAGAAAGCCTGCTAACGAAACCTGCTTGATCGCAATCAAGAAAGCCGGAAAGCCCGATGGTTTTACTCGGATATGGTCAGGGGGAGAAAAACAGCGCAGAGCAAGCGTGGCCGACTCGGCAACCACAGCAGGCGCAGGACTAAACCCTAGGGCGTACTCGCGAAGCCGTACGCCGCTGCTGAGCGTCACGGTGGCTGGCTTTCGGCAGCAACGCGGGACTGTTCGCTGCGCTCCCGAGTCCACCCTTCGCCCGTTGTCTTGCCAGCGGATTACCCCCTGAGCGCCAGGCTCAGCAGCACCCCCGCCACCAGCGCCAGCGGCCAGCCCAGCAGCAGCCAGCGCCACATACGCGGGGCGTGACGCAACTCCATGAAGCCGTCGGCAATCAGCCAGGCCTTGCCCAGGGCGGCGAGCAACACGGCGCCGGTCATGAGCAGGGTCGCCCCGGTATTGCCCAGTTGCACGCTGGTCACGGACAGCGCGGCCAGCCCCAGCCAGCAGAGAATCAGGGTGTTTGAAGCAGACATGGCGACCTCGTCGATGCAGCGCGCTGCTCAGTTCAAGATATAAACCAGCGGAAACAACAGCACCCAGACCAGATCGACCATGTGCCAATACAGCACGCCGGACTCCATCACGCTGCAGTTGTCCGGGCCATAGGCGCGGCGCCGACAGCGCTCGGCCAGCCAGCCGAGGATCAGCAAGCCGAGCAGCACATGGACGAAATGAAAGCCGGTGAGCATCCAGTACAGGGTGAAGAAGGTGTTGTGCTCAATGCCCAGCCCCGCCCCAGCCAGATGGCTGTACTCGCCGAGCTTCAACAGCACATAGACGCTGGCCGACAGCAGCGCCGCGAGTAGCAACCAGGCCGCGCGCGATGCGCGCGCCTGGCGCACCTGCTCCAGGGCCAGCGCGGCGAACAGCCCGGAGGTGAGCAGGCTCAGGGTCAGCGCCAGGCCGGTGGAGCTGTCGAGCAACTGGCGACTGGCGTGAAACAGCTGCGGCTGCAAGGCCTGGGCCACGGCGAAGGTGAGGATCAGCAGGGCAAAGACCGTCAGCTCGGCGAGGATGAAGAACCACATCGCCAGGTCGCCCGGCAGACGCCGGGCCGGGCTGGCGAAGGCTTCAAGCGAAGTGGACATCGACCACGTCCATCAGCGCGGCGACGGTCTGCGGATCGTCCGACAGCGGCTCGGCCAGACAGGCCAGACAGGCCTCCCGCGGACTCATGCCGGAGCCGATCATGCGTGCGGCGAAGATCAGCAGACGGGTAGAAGCCACCTCCTCCAGATCATGCTGCTCCAGTCGACGCAGGGCCTGGCCGAGCTTGACCACCTGGGCGGCCAGCTCCGCACCGACCCGCGCCTCGTTGGCGACGATGCGCTCTTCCTCGGCCACCGGCGGATAACCGAAGCGCAAGGCGACGAAACGCTGGCGGGTACTCGGTTTCATGCCCTTGAGCAGGTTCTGGTAGCCGGGGTTGTAGGACACCACCAGCATGAAACCAGGCGGCGCGCGCAACACTTCACCGGTGCGCTCCAGGTACAGCTCGCGGCGGTCATCGGCCAGCGGGTGCAGCACCACCGCGGTGTCCTGGCGCGCTTCGACCACCTCGTCGAGGTAGCAGATGCCGCCCTCGCGCACGGCGCGGGTCAACGGGCCATCCTGCCACCAGGTGCCTTGGGCGCCGATCAGGTGGCGGCCGACCAGGTCGGCGGCACTCAGGTCGTCATGACAGGCCACGGTGTACAACGGCAGGCGCAGACGGTGCGCCATGTACTGAACGAAACGGGTTTTGCCGCAACCGGTCGGTCCCTTGATCAGCACCGGCATGCCGTGTTGCCAGGCCTGCTCGAACAGCACTTGCTCATTGCCCAGCGGTTGGTAGAACGGCGCATCCAGCACGGCATCCGTTTCGACGAGTTTCACAGGCGCATTCACAGTCAGTACCTCACCGCGGTGATTAATCATGCCTGCACGCTACCCGCGACCCGCCGTTGCCCTCAAGGCACACGCGAGCATCTCTTGATTGTGGTCAAGTCCATTGGCAATCAGCCTGGTTATGCTGGCGCCACGGTAGAATCAATTGAGCGTGGCGTTTGCCAATTCACCCTGCAATCATGCAACTGCTACTGTCGGCACTGCTCGACGAACCAAGTCCGGGCATTAGCGGTCCATACCCAGGTACAACCTGCGATGGCAGCGTAAGGCAGAGTGCGAAGCGAGTGAGCCAGGCTGTGCCCACAATCAAGACGCACAACAATGACTGCACCCATTCCTGGTGGGGCCTATGCCCTGCTTCAATAGCCTTGAGGAAGTATTCATCATGAAGAGAATCCTGGTCCCATTGTTCGCCCTGGGCGCTGCACTGAGCTTGCAACCGGCCTTCGCCGCCGACACCGCAGCCGCCGAGGCGTTGTTCAAGAGCAAGCCCTGCGCGGCCTGCCATAACGTCGACATGAAGCTGGTCGGCCCGGCATTGAAGGACGTAGCCGCCAAGTACGCCGGCACCGACGGCGCCGTCGAGCTGCTGGCCGACCGAATCAAGAACGGCACCCAGGGCACCTGGGGCCCGATGCCGATGCCGGCCAACCCGGTTACCGACGAAGAAGCGAAGATCCTCGCCGAATGGGTGCTGAGCCTCAAGTAACCTGCTGAAGCACGCCATCGCGTATTCGCCAGGCCCAGCGTTTTGGGCGGAAATCGATGGCGTGCTGCATCTTCTCGACCTTGCGCGCACCGCAGCCATGCACCCGCTGGATCTGCGCCAGATGAAATACAATGCGGCTTCACATCAATATTATTGAAGCGAAGCAGCGCAATGGACATCGACCTCGCCCGCACCTTCCTCGACATCATGCGCAGCGGCAGTTTCATCGCCACCGCAGAGCGCCTGCATATCACTCAGACAGCGGTGACGGCGCGAATCCACAACCTGGAAAACCAACTCAGCTGCCGGCTGTTCGTGCGCAACCGTGGCGGGGCCCGGCTGACCCCGGACGGCGAGCGTTTCGTCACCTATGCCTCCCACCTGGTGCAGACCTGGGAAGCGGCACGGCGGGATCTGCCCTTGCCACGCGGCTCTGCCGAGCTGCTGACCCTGGGCGCGGAGATGAGCCTGTGCAACCCGCTGATGCTGGCCTGGGTGCAGCGCCTGCACCAGGTGATGCCGGCGCACGCGGTGCGTAGCGTGGTGAGCAGTGGCGACCAGCTCCAGCAACAACTCGACCTCGGCGTGCTCGACGCAGCATTGGTGCACCAGCCGGAGTATTGGCCGAACCTGCAGGTCGAGCAATTGCTCGAGGAAAAGTTGATCCAGGTGGTCCAGACCCATCACCCCGAGCCCTACATGTACGTCGACTGGGGCCCGACGTTTCGCCAGCTGCACGACAATGCCCTGCCGGAACACAGCCGTACCACCCTCTCGTTCGATCTCGGTCCCCTGGCTCTGCAGTACCTGCTGGCGTGTGGCGGGCGCGGTTACTTCCGCACCCGCGTGGTGCAGCGCTATCTCGATGAAGGCATCCTCAAGCGCGTGGAACTGGCGCCGGAGTTCTCCTACCCGATCTATCTGGTTTATCCCCGGGCGGCCGACAATCCGGCCCTGCGCAGTGCCTTGCAACTGGTGCGCGAGCTGGCCCTGGACGACTTCGACTGGTCACGCGGGGCTTACGAGATTTGAAGCGCCCTGGCTGGCGCGCCAGCTCGCCGGCAACGACTCAATCCGGCAGCTGCTTGAGCCAGTTGCGGTAGAGCGCCGCGATCAGATCGGTCTGGGTGATCATGCCCACCAGCCGCTCGTGCTCATCCACCACCGGCAGGCAGTGCAGGCCCTGGTCGCTGAGCAGGAATACCAGCTCGACCATGTGCGTCTCCTGTTTCACGGCAACCACGGGCGCACTCATGATCGAGCGCAGCTTGGTTCCGCGCAGGTACTTCAGGCGGCCGAAATTGACCCGCGCCTGGCTGGGCTGAAACTGTTTGAGCAGATCGACCAGGGTGACGATGCCGATCAGCTTGCCACTGCCCTGCTCCACGACCGGCAACGACCGCAGGCGGTGTTCGCGCAGGGTCTGCCACGCCTGTTCAATAAAGCTGTCCGGCGCCGCCGAATAGAGATCGCGCGACATGATATCGGCCGCACTGATCTCGCCCATGCTGCGGCGCAAGGCATGCTTCTCGGTTTGCTTGATCAGCCGTGCGAGATCGTCTCGGGTGACGTCGACATATTCACCGAACTCCGCGAGGGCCCTATCCATGTCGGCGCGGCTGAAGCTCAGGCGCTCGCCCGGCAATGGGTCGCGCGTGTGGTGACGGTTCTCCCCGGTTCGACGCGGTTTCGGGTAGGCATGGCCGGTCAGGTTGTTGTAGAGCAAGGCTACGGCCAGCAGCAACAGCGAGCTGAGTGCCACCGGATAGAGCACGGCATAGCCCAAGTCGTCCCCCAGACCACCACTGGCGGCCACCACCGCCAATGCACAACTCGGTGGGTGCAGGCAGCGCAAGGCAAATAGGCAGAAGAGCGAAAGACTGGCGGCCAGCACGGTTGCAGTCACACTGTCCAACGCACTCAAGCCCAGGCTGATGCCGATCAGGGCGGCGCACATATTGCCCGCCAGGACCGGCCATGGCTGAGCGAACGGACTGGACGACGCGCCGAACAGCAATACCGCGGAGGCCGCAACAGGCGCAGCGATATGCAAGGTGATAGGCGCACCGAACAGGTAGACACCGAGCGAAACGCACAGCGACATGCCGAAAGCGATACCGATGGCGACGCGCAGCCATTCCTGGGCGCGGGTATTGAGCGGTGCGGGGGCGAAAGACCTGAACCAGTCGAGCAGCTGTTCTTGCATTATTCCTGCTTGGCATCGGGGAGTGGCGGGAGCGAATCCTACGCAGGCCAAAAAAACCAGTAACGGACAAGGCTGCAGCCATGGCTTGCCGACGATCGAAGCAAGCAGGCTGGACCCAGGGTTCCGAATTGTGGCGCGCGCAAACACGAGCGCCTGCGAGCAGACGCAGCCGCCGGTTGGCGCAATAGAAGATGGCGCGTAGGCATGAGTGCCTACGCATTGTGAGGGGGACGTTAAGTTATCTCTAATGAATGTTATTGCTTATATAAATCAATATTAATGCTTTAAAAGTGCAGCCTAGGCAGGACTGCGCAGCCGTTTCAGCTCAAGCTGTAGCCATTATCGACCACCCAGTCCTGGCCGTAGACGCCGCGGGCACCGGCCGACAGCTGGAACAGGATCACGTTGGCCACAGCCGCCGCGTCGAGAAAGTGCCCCGGCAGCAGGCGCTGGGTGACGCTGTCAGCGACCTCATCCAACTGCTCCTCACTCAATCCCAGGCTGCCCCAGATAGCGGTTGCCGTGGGTCCGGGCGAGACCAGATTGATGCGCACACCGACCGGGGCAAACTCCACCGCGAGGGTACGCGCCTGGGCGCTAAGCGCCGCCTTGCTGGCGATATAGGCGGCCAGACCGGGAAAGGTCGAACGGGTGAGGAAACTGCTGATGAACACCACCGAACTGGGGCTGGCCAGGCTGTCACGCAACGCTGCCAGGGTATTCAGGGCGCCGGCACCGTTGACCGCCCACTGCCGATCGAATGCCCCCAGGTCGAGACTCTCGGCCAGTTCTGCGATACCCGCGTTGGGCACCAGATAATCCACCTGGCCCAGTTGCGCCGCGCGCAGGCCGAGGCTGGCCAAATCCTCGCTCGAGGTGACGTCGCCAGCATGCCAGACCAGACGTTCGGGATGACTCGCCTGCAGGTCCTGCAAGCCGCCCAGGCTGCGCGACATGGCCAGCACCCTGGCGCCGCGTTGCAGCAACGCCGCGCATAATGCCAGGCCGATACCTGAACTGGCTCCGGTGACTACGGCCAGACGATCCTGGAATTCGCTTCTCATCAGCTTCTCCGATGCTCGGCAGTACCGAGCGGCAAGGCCACCCATGCGCAGGCACAGGCAACCGGCTATCAATGGATTGGTCAGCGCGGCACACGCGGCGCTGCATGATCAAAAGGTCGGCGCAATACCTTGCCAGCCTTGATTCAGCCCGGGTGACCATCCACCCGTGGCTTGACCAGCATCGGCACATAGCGCCAGGCATAAATGGCCAGGGCCAGTGACCAGCCGGTTACCGCCAGCCACAAGCCTTCCAGTGGCCACAGCGGGTAGACGAAGACCCGCGCCACGCCTCCAAGATTCAACAGCATCAGGGCCCAGGCCATGCCTGCCGGCAGTTGCAGCGGCCGCCCGGTATGGCCCAGGGTGACGCGGGCGATCATGGCCAGGATCAGCCCGCTCATGGCGCCGATGGTCAGGCCATGCAGGGCCGGGCTGAAGCTGGCCAGCAGGCCGGCATGCCATAGCGCCAGACCGAGGGTCGCTACCACCAGCCAGAGCATCGCCAGGTGCAGCGACCAGAGCAGCGGCACACCCCAGATGCCCCGGTCGTACCAACGCGCCAGACGCAGCAGATGACCTGTGGCAACCGCCAGGAACAGCGGCGCCAGCAGCGGCTGCGCTTGCAGGCCCACTCCGGCGGCATAGAGCGCGGCGATCAGCGCGGTGCCGGCCAACAGGGCGATATCCAGCCAGGCCCAGGGCTTGACCGCATTGAGCCGGCCCAGGCCGCGCTGGGTGAAGAACGGAATCACTCGACCGCCGATCAGCCCCATCAGTGCCGCTATCAACCACAGGCCGGCCAGTACGCCACGGCGTTGCAGATCGTCGTCGCCCAGGGCCAGGCCACTCAGGAGCAAAGCGTCGGCGCCGGCCAGCAGGCTCAACACCAACACGATTGGATAGTTGCGCTGCTGCCGTGCTGCCCAGAGCAGGCGCGCCATCACCCCGGCCAGCGCCAGCAGGAAGCCCAGGTCCAGCGGGATCAGCGCCGCCAGGGGCAAACCAAACAGCCAGCCCAGGCGCGCGGCCAGCCAGACCCCGGCTAGCACCATCAGCGGTCGTCCGGACAACCCCGGCCGGCCGGTCCAGGTCTGCACCGCGGTGAGCAGGAAGCCGGCGACTATCGCCGTGGCGAAACCGAACAGCATTTCGTGGCGGTGCCAGGCGAGCCAGCCACCGCTCGGCTGCCAGTCCCCCAACTGGCCGGACCAGGCCAGCACCCACAGCGGGATCGCGACCAGCGCATAGAGGCTGGCGCAGAGGAAGAACGGGCGAAAGGCTAGGCGCCAGATGGGCGGGATACTCAAGGCTTTACCCCGGTCGATGACATTCACTGCAGACCTCCTGATAAACTCGAACATCCCCACGCGGGGGCAACCGGCGGCGCTCGATTGCGCAGCGGATGTTGTCTTTCTACAGGTAAGGGGGCGGTACGCGACTTGACCGCAATCAGCTTTCCCGCACGGACGACGGTGAAGCGATCGCCGGACTGCCGCTAGAGCGGCGTGGTCTCAATGGTCGATCCAGCCCAATGGCTCGCCGCCCCTGGGGCAACAGGTCCCGCAGGAGCGCCCTGGACGCAAACAAACACCAGCCCCGGGCGCCGAGCATGCCGCCCGCACCGGCCGCTGAAGTGCGGGCCCAGGCTTCGGCATCTGGCCGACAGCGCTGCCACTCGGGCAAGCCACAGCCCGGCGGCGCGACCGGGCCTACTTCGCTGGCGGCTTGCTGGCGTCCGCAGGGCTGGCCGGCTCGTCGTCGCCAAGCGACTTGCGAAACCCCCCGATTGCCCCGCCCAGGTCCGCGCCCAGGCTGCGCAGGCGCTTGCTGCCGAACAGCATGACCACGATCAACAGCATGATCAGAAGTTGCCAGATGCTGATACCCATTTGGATCTCCTCTTTACGGATGGCAATCAATGCATGGCCGCAGGTTGCTTGGCGGCGGCCTGTTGCAGCACGTCCTGGTCGATCTCGTCGAAGCGAAATACCCGGGCGCCGTGGATTGCGGCCAGTTTGCGTGCCGCCTGTTCATCGGCAAACGAGGCTAGCACCGCGCCCATGGCGCCCTTCAACCCGCTGTCGGCGAGACCGACCACATAAAAGGCGCTGGTGGCATCGATCAGATGACTGTCATCGGGCTTGGCCCACTCGCTGCGACCCATGTCATGCACGTAGAGCTTGGCCGTGCCAATACGGTTTTCCGGTTGCAGCCACCAGCCGAGCATCTCGGCGGCAGAGCAGAACTTCTTCACCGCGGTTTTATCCACGGCCTCAGCCTTGGGCCCGGGGAAGTCGCTGATGATCATGCCGCACACATGGCACTCATCACTGGGGTGAAACGCCACCGGCCCCAGGCTTTGCTGTTGTTCCTCGGGCTCGTTGCAGGCCACTAGCACCAGGCTGAGCAGCAACACCAGCAGGGTTCGCGCCGGGCGTAGATAGAGGTTGTTCATCGTTGCTAACTCCATAGCTGAAACAGCCCTTGAAGGGTGCGTCGTACGCACGGACTAGTCATAGTCACGTCGGCCGGCGCAGAAACAGCCAGTAGGCGACCAACAGCGGTACCCCGACCCACAGCAGCAGGCACGACCACAGCAGCCCCCCGGCCACCGGCAGATCGCCGCCCAGCGCCATCACCCCGGCCGCACTTCCTCCGCTGGCGAAGCCGGACAGGTTGATCAGCCGGTAGACGTCAGTCGGATTGAGCAGCAACAGCCAAGGCAGCAGATCCGGGTTGAACTTGCCCTCGCTGAGTACCAGCAGCGCCAGCAGCGCCAGGTCGAACACCAGGACGAAGAGAAACCACACGCCCAGGGCCAGCCCGGCGGCGCTGGATTTTTCACTGACCTTGCTGCTCAGTACATAGGCCAGGGCGAGGAACCCCCAGCCGAGCAGGGTCGAGGACAACATGAAGCGGCCGAAGGCCCAGATCAGCAGGCCCAGCTCGACATCCTCGACCAGCACGCCGATGGCCAGGGCCGCACAGCCGAAGCCGATCAGGGTGGCCAGCGCCAGAATCAGGCCGTGGCCGACGAACTTGCCGAGCAGCAACTGGCCGCGGCCCAGGGGATAGGTCAGCAACAACATCAGGGTGCCGGCCTCGTCCTCGCCGACGATGGCGTCATAGGCCAGCAGCAGCGCGATCAACGGCACCAGAAAGGTGGCCAGGCTGGCCAGGCTGGCGATGGTCGCAGGGATCGAGGTGAAGCCCAGTTGCCCGGAGGCCGCCGCACCGAGCCAGGCGATGCCCACGGCCAGCACGGCGAACAGCAGGCTGATGGACAGCAACCAGCGATTGCGCAGGCCGTCGCTGAGTTCCTTGCGGGCGATATTCCACACCTGATTCATGCTCTGCCCTCCGCGCCCGGCACAATTCCCGCTCGCTCCATGTAATAACGATAGAGGTCTTCCAGTGATGGCTGATGGATGTCGATGTCCTGTGCCTCGCCCTCGCCGAGCAACTGACGCAGCAGTCCGAGTTTGTGGCCGTTGATGGCCACCACCTCGACTCCGTCTACGCCGACTGAGCGCGCCTCATGCCCGGCGGCGTGCCAGCGTTGCAATAACTGCGCGCTCTGCTTCAGGCCACTGGCGCGAATCACGGCCGGCAGACCGGCCTCTTCGCGCAGGCTGGCCAGGCTGCCGACCGCCTGCAGGCGACCATGGGCGAGAATCGCCGCGCGGTTGATATGCGCCTCGACCCCAGGCAAGACATGGGAGCAGAGGATGATGCTGGTGCCCTGCTGACGCAGACGGTCGACCAGCTGATAGAGATCCTGGGTGGCGATGGGGTCGAGGCCGACCGTGGGTTCGTCGAGCAGCAGCAGACGCGGCGCGCCAAGCAACGCCTGGGCCAGCCCGAGACGCTGGCGCATGCCCTTGGAGTAGGTTTTGACCCGCCGATTCATGGCCTCGGCCAGACCCACCTGCTCCAGCAGTTCGTCCACCTGCGTCAGCGCGGCGCCCTTGAGGCGGGCGAAATGGCGCAGGGTCTCGCGGCCACTGAGTTGTGGGTAGAAGGTCACGTTTTCCGGCAAGTAACCGAGTGTACGGCGCACCTGCGGGTCGTTTGGCGAGCAGCCGAGCACCCGCACCTGCCCTTCGCTGGGCTGCAGCAGGCCGAGAATCAGCTTCATGGTAGTGGTCTTGCCGGCACCGTTATGGCCGAACAGGCCGAGCACTTCGCCTTCGCCCAGGCACAGGCTCAAGTCGTGCAGCACGGTCAGGCTGTCGTAATGCTGGCGCACGCCTTCGATCTCGACGGCATTCATGGTGTTGGCTCCTGGCTGGCTAGCGGCAGATCGGCGCTCGGGATTTGCATCAGCGGGTAGCTGTCCTGCACGCCTGGCGACTTGATCACCGGAAAGGCCCGCTGTACCCAGCGCAGTAATTCGATGCTCGGGCTGTTCATCAACAGACGCACCTGCGGGTACAACCACAGCAGGCGGTCGACGTTGTCGTTCGGCTCATAGGCCACATCACCCACCCCATCGTCATTGCGGTCCCAGCCCAGGTAGTCGCTCCAGTAATTGCCGCGCCCGTCCAGCGACCATTCCTGGGTACGGGTGGCGACATACTTGACCTGCTGCTGGTTACCGACAAAGGCATTGCCGGCGATGCGGTTGTCTTCTGAACCTGCGGTCAGGTGGATACCCAGGGCGCTGCGCTCGAAGTGGTTGTGCTCGATGCTGTTGAACAGCGAGTTGTAGATGAACAGCGCCTTGCCTTCGGCACCGGAGATCATGTTGTCGCCGGTCGAGCCGCTGCGCACATCGCTGACGAAATTGTCGCGTAGGGTGGAATAGGTGATGTAGTTCATCAGGATGCCGTAGTTCTCGTCCTGCTCGGAACGATTGCCGATTACCGTCAGATGATGGCTTTGCATCAGCGCATAGCCGGTGCGAGTGCGCCGAGTCAGATTACCAAGCACCTGATTGTTGTTGGAGAACATGTAATGAATGCCATAGCGCAGATCCTCGAGGGTGTTGCCTTCGAGGCGATTGCCGTTGGACACGTCGATATAGATGCCGTCGCGGGTATGCCAGACATGATTGCCGATCACTTGGGCGCCGCTCACGGAAAACAGGTGAATGCCGTTGCCGCGATCCTGGGAGCGGATGCGTTGATCGCCCTCGATCTGATTATTGATGACACTGACGTTCGCGGTGCCATCGACCCATATACCGAACCCCGCCCCCACCAACTGACTGTCGCGCACCTGGGCGCCGCTGGCCTGGCGCTCGATAAATACGCCGGAATTCAGGGCCGTCAGGTCTTGGCCCCAGTTGCGCAGCGTGCAGCCCTGGATGCTGACGTTGGCAGCCTGAATGGTCAGGGCACTGCCCTGGCCCTGAGCGTCGATGATTGCGCCGGGCGCGCAACTCAGGGTCATCGGGGTGGAAATGCGAAACTGTCCGCGGTATTCACCGGCGGGCAGTCGCCACTGTGCTTCGCCCACGGCCTGCAGGGGCAGTGTGGCTAAGGGTTGTGCCAACGCCGCGGACGAACCGAGGAGCCAGCAGAATAGGAGCAATGCCCACTGGCGTGGCATTGCGCGTCTTGCTTGATGGAACGCTAAGTCGTTAGTGATACGGATAGCCAATTACCTGTTATCAAGTAGCGATGACCAGCAGCCCGCCACCCGCCAAGGCAGCCACAGGCTGCGCCGTCGCCCCGCAAAAGCAGGACGACGGTGCGGGTTTATGCCGGTTCGACCAGCATCCGCCCGACCATTTCCATGTGCAAGGCGTGGCAGAACCAGCTGCAGTAATACCAATGCACACCGGGCTTGTCGGCGATAAAGGTGATGGACGAAGTTTGCTGTGGGCTGATTTCCATGCTCACCCCGTGATTGACCATGACGAAGCCGTGCGACACGTCCTCGATCTGATCGATATTGGTGATGGTTACCGTGACTTCGTTACCCTGCTTGACGGTGAATTCGGTGAGGCCATAAGCCGGTGCCATGGAGGTCATGTACACGCGGACTTTGTTGCCATCGCGGATGACCTTGTTGTCGGCCTCCAGCTTGATGCCATCCTTCTTCGCCCGTTCGACGGTCGGGGCAAAGAAGGGATCGTCACGGCTCCAGATTTTCTGGGTCCTGACCTGGTCGCGACGAATCATGGTGCAGTCATGGGGTTCGGCGAAGGTCGGGCCGTCGTGCACCAGCTTCATTTCGTCGCCTGAAATATCGATCAACTGATCGTTCTCCGGGTGCAGCGGGCCGGTTGGCAGGAAGCGGTCCTTGGAAAACTTGCTCAGTACCACCAGCCACTTGCCGTCTGCATCGCGCGTTTCGCACAGCGAGGCATGGTTGTGTCCGGGCTGGTAGTGCACATCGAGCTTCTGCTTGATGTAGTTGAGCTTCTCACCCTTGTAAGCACGCACCGCCTCATCAATGTTCCACTTGGCTACCTGACTGTCGATAAACAGCGTGGTGTAGGCATTGCCGCGGCCGTCGAAGGTGGTGTGCAGCGGACCCAGACCCAGCTCAGGCTCACCCACTATCACTTCACGGGGGTCCTTGAACTTGTCATCGAACAGGTCGTCGAGCTTGTCGATAGCGATGATCGAGCAGGTTGGCGACAGCTTGCCGGCGGCAATGAAGTACTTGCCGTCCGGCGAAGAGTTGCAACCATGGGGGTTCTTCGGCACCGGGATATAGCGAGTCAGCTGCGAACCTTCGCGACCGTCAACCACTGGCACCTTGGAGTCGCCCAAGGTGATGAACTTGCCCGCCTTAATGTCCGCTTCGATGCGCTCGATGTTGAACACCACCACCCAGTCGCGTTCGTTGCGCATCATGCCGCCCAGATCGATGGCCTTCTCCGAGTTGTAACAGGTGGATGCCACGTACTTGCCGGTGTAGTCGGCATCGGTGTTGTCCAGGTTGCCGTCGACAATGACCTGGAAGGCCATTTCCATCTTCTCTGCATCAATGGCGTTGAACATGGTGTAACTGTCTGGCGAATCTATCTTAAAGGTGCTGCCATCGTTCGGGTGCGGAATGATGAACTCGGCGTTGGCGAACACGTACTTGGTATAGGGCACCTTTTGCAGGCGCAGGCCGTGGACAGCCTGAACGTTGGGTACGGTCAGGATCTTGTCGCACTTCATCACATCCAAACGGATGCGGGCGATGCGCGTGTTGGCCTTGTCGTTGATAAACAGGTACTTACCGTCGTAGCGGCCATCTTTCATCGAGAGATGCGGATGGTGACAGTCACCGTTCTGGAACTTGGCGCTGTCGCCGAGGATGTGCTGGCTTTCGTTGGTCAGGCCCCAGCCGGTGGCAGAGTCGACGTTGAACACCGGGATGCGCATCAGTTCGCGCATGGATGGAATGCCCATCACCCGCACTTCGCCCTGGTGGCCGCCGCTCCAGAAGCCGTAGTAGTCATCCAGCTCGCCTGGGCCGACATGAATCTTCGATTGTGCATCCTCAACTGCCGCGGCCCAGGACTCGCGGGTCATCACCGCGCTGCCCAGCGCGGTGGCGCCGACCAGTGCCGCGCCAGTCATGGCGCTGGCACCAAGGAAACCGCGGCGGCTCAAGCCGGTCTTTTCGAGCATTTCGACCTGCTGCTTGGCATCGACTGCCGGCTTATTCTTCGACTCTTTATCGCTCATGGGTTGTGCTCCTTGACTGGATAAATACGGGCTGTCGAACGGCCGCGCTCAGGCGCTTAGAGGGCTCGCTCAGGGATGACTACTTGCACTACGGGGATCAGCTCGGCGCTGGCCGGCGCCTTCTTGCTGCGTTTCTTCTGCTTGAGAATCAGCGGCGGGCACTTGTCGTCGTTGTGGTAGGTCATCTGGCAATCGAGGCAGTAGTGGCACTCGTTGGCATTGATATGGCCGTCGGGATGAATCGCCTGGATCTCGCACTCCTTGGCGCACAGCTGGCAGGGGTTGCCACATTCCTTGCGCCGCTTCAGCCAGTCGAACAGGCGGAATTTGCTCGGAATGGCCAGCGCCGCGCCCAGTGGGCAGATGTAGCGGCAGTAGACCTTGCGGGTGAAGATGTTGATCACCAGGAGGATCACCGCGTAAAGCACGAACCACCACTGACGGTCGAATCTCAGGGTGATGGCGGTCTTGAACGGCTCCACTTCGGCGAAGCGCTCGGCAGTGGCCAGCGATTCCAGGGAGAGGCCGAACAGCAGCAGGAGGATGATGTACTTGATCGCCCAGAGCCGCTCATGCAGCGCGAACGGCAACTCGAACTGGCGGATTTTCAGCTTGCGCGCGGCCTCGTTGATCAGCTCCTGCAGGGCGCCGAACGGGCACAGCCAGCCGCAGAACACGCCGCGGCCCCAGAGCAGGATGCTGGCGGCGGTGAAGGTCCAGATGATGAAAATGATCGGGTCGGTGAGGAACAGCTCCCAGCGGAAGTCCTGCACCAGGGCATGCACGAAGGTCAGCACGTTGACCACCGACAACTGGCCCAGGGCATACCAGCCAATGAACACCACGGTGAAGATCAGGTAACCGCGGCGCAACCAGTGGAGGAAATGCGGGCGCCGGGTGAACTTGTCCTGGAGGAACAGGATCACCGTCAGCAGCAACAAGGCGACGACTATCACGCCGATCTGGAAACTTTTCTGGTACCAGATATTCAGCCACAGCGGCCGATTGGCTTCTTCGACGGCAGCCAGCTCGGCGGTAGTCGGCTGTGGCCGCTGGAGATACTCCTCGGGCATCTGATAGGGCAGCTCGAAACTGCTGAAGATGCCGCTGATCGGCCCGGTCTGGCGCTTCACCAGCAGTTCAAGGGCCCAGGGCGAGCCTGGATCGAATCCGGACGGCTCACGCACGATAAAGATCGCCATCTCGCGGAAATCCGGCATGCCTTCGGCATAGACATCGCTCAGACGCTCGAAATCACGATCCCGAAAGCTGATGGTTTCACCGAACTGGCGCAGCTGCACCCGGTCGAAAATGCCCCCGCGCACGTAGCCCGAACCTTTGAACGAATACTCGCCACTGCCGAGGACGGCAATCGCCTGCTCACCGGGTTCAAGCGTCTGCATGAGCAAACGGTACTGATTGTCACCCAAGAGGTTGCGGCCGATGGTCGGCGCATTCAGGTGAGCGGTGTAGAGGTCGATAAAGGTGTCGTCAACCTGATCGGGCGCCGCCTGGTCGACGCCTTCCGCCTCGCTGCCCTTGAAGGCTTCGTCGACCTGGCCACGCGTCAGGTGCAGGCGGCGGATGGCGCCATTACCGGTCAACTGGGCCCAGTCAGCAGGCTGATAGAGATCTTCGCGTACCGTGGCCGGCTGCTGCGCCATTCCGGCATTCTCTTCGACCAGACCCAGCGACACCGCTACCGCGTGGGCAGAGCGCATGACTATCTCATTGACCACCATGACCGTAACGGTGGCGCCAGTGACCGCATCGACAGTCACTGCATCGGGGTCACTGGAACGGCCGACCACCACCCGCCGGTTGACCTTGACGCCCTGATACTTGGCGGTGAAGGCGTGCAGCTTGGCAATGGGAATGCCGACCAGCAGGATCGGCTCGTGGTGCTCGAGCACATAGGCGTCCTGAATCACGCCCGCGGTGTCGAGGATCACCTGCATGTTGATCGGCTTGCCGGAATAGGCCGGAATATCGACCACATCCAGGCTCTGGAACACATAGCCGAGCACCTCGTCGCCACGCGCCAGGGTGCGTACTTTGAACTCGCCTTGTGGCGCGGAAACGCTGTCGACCGCAGGCAAGGTCTGTTCGATGCGTTGTTGCTCGATGTCGCCGTAGCTCTTGGCCTGCACGCCCTGGAAGGTTGCAAACATGCATGCGAACAAAACCGCGACAGCCACCCCCCATGAGCGCCAGGCACAGTGCAGGGAGGGGGTGCTGTTCATCATGGACCGGCTTTGGCGGTTGGATCGAACAACCACCGTAGCACCGGTAGATGAACCATGGGGGATTACATTCGGCAGCTGACAGGTTTGCATATGACTTATCCGCCTTAGGCGGCTAGGAACGTGCTGTCATGGTAGGGGATGCATGCCCTCTCTCCCCTTGATCAAAATCAAGTTGCGACATCCTGCCGCGGGGATGCGCACACCTTACAGCGCCTGATCGGGCTAATGCATCGGGCCATTGGTGCGCATGGCGCACCCGCTCTGCGCCAGACCCCAGGGTGCGGCGCGCGCACCCGGTCGCGCTAACGCAATCCGCAGTGTCTTCGGATAATAGCTGACAAAATCGATCACATCCTGTGTGGTCAGATACGCAGCGCTCGCCCCGCGCGTGGCTGCGCTGGCCTTGAGCTCCAGGCGGGCGATGCTGCGCAGGTGCACCTGATCGGGGCCGTCGGCGAAGCGCAGGGCGCGGCCGGTGGTCCACATGTCGGCCAGCGGCGTGTCCGGGGTCAGGCCCATGGCGCCGTAGACCTGCATGGCGCGGTCGACCACGCGGGTGTGCATGCCGGGCACCAGCGCCTTGATCATGGCGATTTCCTTGCGCGCGGCCTTGGCCCCCACCTCGTCGATCATCCAGGCGGTCTTGAGTACCAGCAGGCGCGCCTGCTCGATCTCGATGCGCGACTCGGCAATCCAGTCGCCGATGTTGGCGTACTGGTGCAGGTACTTGCCGAAGGCCTTGCGCTCCTGGCAGCGTTCGACCATCAGCTCCAGGGCCAGCTCGGCCATGCCGATCGAGCGCATGCAGTGGTGAACACGTCCGGGGCCAAGGCGCGCCTGGGCCATCATGAAGCCAGCACCCTCCTCGCCCAGCAGATTGCCGATCGGCACCCGCACATCGCGCAGCAGTAGTTCGCTGTGGCCTTCCGGGGCGATATGGTTCATCACCGGGATATTGCGCAGCAGCTCCACCCCGGGCGTGTCGAACGGCACCAGGATCATGCTCTGCTGCCGATGGGCGTCGGCATTCGGGTCGGTCTTGCCCATCACGATCAGCAGCTTGCAGTCAGGGTGCGAGGCGTTGGTGATGAACCACTTGCGCCCGTTGATCACGTAGTCGTCGCCGTCGCGACGGATCAGGGTCTGGATATTGCTGGCATCCGATGAGGGCACATCCGGCTCGGTCATGGCGAAGGCCGAGCGGATTTCGCCGTCGAGCAACGGCGTCAGCCAGCGCGCACGCTGCTCGGGCGTGGCGAACAGGTGCAGCAGCTCCATGTTGCCGGTGTCCGGCGCGTTGCAGTTGAACACCTCCGAGGCCCAGGAAACCCGGCCCATGATCTCCGCCAGCGGTGCGTATTCCAGGTTGCTCAGGCGGGTGCCCGGCTCGTCCTCGCCCAGCGCCGGCAAGAACAGGTTCCACAGCCCTTCGGCGCGGGCCAGAGCCTTGAGGTCGGCCATGAAGGACACCGGAAAATGCCCGGCGCCGACCTCGGCGTGCCAGGCGCCGATGCGCGGCACGACATGCTCGTCCATGAAAGTGCGCAGCTGCTGACGCAGTGCTTCGGTGCGGGGGCTGTAGGCGAAGTGCATGGCGAACCTCGTATCGATCATGGGTTGAGGTTTCACGTTAGGCCGGCCTGCGTTTGCAACCAAGGATCTTCCATGGCCTGAATCGGCGGCCAATCACGCCCGTCCACCGCTGCCGAATCTTGACCGGGATCATCACGGCCAGCGACAAAACTGCTAACGGCCTGCCAGAGAAAACCAGCAGCCAGGGCGTCAGCCGCGCCCCTTATGACGCCCGCCACGATGGCTATCGCTGCGCTCAACACCATCCTACGGATCACTGCTCAACCCGGCCTGGAGTGGACATCGGCTCTTCTAGGATGTGGTCTGCGTACGTGTCGAGCGACTGGCTCACCAGTGGATATAGAACATCGCCTTGGCCAGCAGGACGATGCCGAGCATCTGCCCCAGCACCGCCCAGTGCAGCTTGCGGTACAGGCTCGGGGTCATGCGGCCAGAGCGGAGCAGCATGGCGACCAGGCCGAAACTGAAAAACACGGTGACGGCCAGCACGATCTTCAGGCTGAGCAAGGTGGCGAAGCTGCTGGCGAAGGGATCGCTCAGGGCCTGGCGGTGCTGCCAGGCCAGGCCGATGCCGGCGCCATAGACCAGCAGCACCACCCAATGCAGTACCGTGCGCGTGCGTTTGCCGAGGGCCTGTTCCAGCTCGCCCAGCGCGCCAGGCGCAAGCTGCGGCTTGACCTTGGCGAGGATGACCACCTCGAAGAACAGCGTGCCGATAAAGGCAATGGCCGCGAGCAGGTGTACGACATGCAGCAGCGAATAACTCATGGCGGCCCCTTCAAACCGTGCGCGAGAAGTTGCCCTTCTGTTCGCTGCCGAGGTAGGCGTCGAAGGCCATGGCCACGCTGCGCATCATCAGGTGGCCTTGCGGCAGCAGCACCAGGGCGTCGTCGTGGATCTCCACCAGGCGATCAGCCACATGCTCCTCGAGGGCCGCCAGGGAGTCGGCGAAGTAGTCCTTGAAGTCGATCCCGTGACGCGCCTCGACGGTGGCGAAGTCGACTCGGCCATGGCACATCAGGGCGCTGATCACCTCGCGGCGCAGCAGGTCGTCGGCGTTCAGGCGGTAACCGCGATGCACCGGCAGCAGGCCCTGGTCGAGGCGCGCGTAGTACTGCGAGAGCTCCTTGACGCTCTGGCTGTAGCTGTCGCCGACGTTGCCGATCGAGGACACGCCCAGGCCGATCAGGTCGCAATCGGCATGGGTGGAATAGCCCTGAAAATTGCGCTGCAGGGTGCCATTGGCCCGCGCCAGGGCCAGTTCGTCATCCGGCAGGGCGAAATGATCCATGCCGATATACACGTAGCCGGCGTCGGTCAGGCGCTTGATGGTCAGCTCCAGCAGTTCCAGCTTGCGCTCCGGCGGCGGCATGTCTTCGCGGCGGATCAGGCGTTGTGCGCGGACCATTTGCGGCAGGTGGGCATAGCTGTAGGCGGCGATCCGATCCGGGCGCAGGGCGATGATCTTGCTCAGGGTGACGTCGAAGCTGGCCACCGTCTGCAGCGGCAAGCCGTAGATCAGGTCGACGCTGACCGACTTGAACTGCGCCTCGCGCGCGGCGGCGACCAACGCATAAACCTGCTCCTCGCTCTGCACGCGGTTGACCGCCGCCTGCACATCGGCATCGAAGTCCTGCACGCCGAAGCTCAGGCGATTGAAGCCGAGCGAGCGCAAATGCTGGATCTGTTCGGTGCTGATGGTGCGCGGGTCGACCTCGATGGAGAACTCGTGGTCGTCGCTGTCATCCAGGTTGAACGCCTGGTGCAAGGTCGCCAGCAGGTCGGCCAGTTGTTCGCTGGTCAGGTAGGTCGGCGTGCCGCCGCCCAGGTGCAACTGGGTCAGCTTGCGCGTGCGGTCGAACAGTGCCGCCTGCATGGCGATTTCGCGCTTGAGGTAGGTCAGGTATTCCACTGCGCGGTGGGTCTTCTGGGTGATGATCTTGTTGCAGGCGCAGTAGTAACAGAGGCTCTTGCAGAACGGGATATGGATATACAGCGACAGCGGCTTGGGCGCGATCGCCTGGTTGCTCGCCGCAACGGCGTTCTGATAATCGTCCATGGCAAACGCCTGATGGAACTGCGGCGCGGTGGGATAGGAGGTATAGCGCGGCCCCGGGCGATCATACTTCTCGACCAGCGCGCGATTGAAGTTCAGCGATTGGTCCATGTGCGACCACCTCGTAGCGTGAATAGGAAAACCACGACTGCGCCTAGCGCAGCGCCCTGCCCGCGTGGGTAGCCGGCAATAATGCCGCCATTGTAAGGGGCGCCGCCGGCGCAGCACCTGACGAGAGTCAATTCTCGCGCACAAGCGATTGCAGCCAGGCGCCATGCACCACTGTTGTCGAGGGGGCCGTAATACTGACTGTTTAGCGGCCGTGAGCTAACCCAGAACCCCGCCCGCCTCTCGCCAGCGCGTTGCAGCCATTAACCTGGACAGCGCCTTGCACAGGCGGCGCGCCAATCAATGATCACGCAGCTCGAAATGCGTGAACAGTTGCGCCAGGCGCCGCCACAACTCGCCCGCCTCCTTCGGCGTCGCGGTCATGGGCAGATCCGGGTCGAGCATGCGCGTGCTGCGCACTATCTGCACGGCGAAGCGTTCGACGCCGAAGGCATGCAGGCGCTGGCCGATGCGCCACAGGCGCTCGACGTCCAAAAGATGCCAGTGCACGGTGGTGCGGCACTCGTAATCCACGCCGCTGGCCAGCAGATGCTCCAGGCTGCGCCAGTTGGCCTTGCCGCTGCCGCTGACCCCGGTGATCAGCTCGGCATCCTCGGCCAGGGCCTTGATGTCGAAACCAACCCAGTCCGCCGCCTTGACTGCCCAGGAGAACGCCCAGGGCTTGATCCCCGCACTGTGCAGGCCGACGCGAAACCCCATCCGCCGCACCTGTTCCATCGCCGGCACCAGGCCACCTTGCAAGGTCGCCTCGCCGCCACTGAACACCACGGCCTGCAACAAGCCCTGACGCCGTTCGAGGAAGTCCAGCACCTGCCACCAGGGAATCTCCTGCTCGCCACGGGCCGTGATCAGATCCGGATTGTGGCAATAGCGACAGCGCCAGGCGCAGCCCTGACAGAACAGCACACAGGCCAACAGCCCCGGATAGTCGAGGGTGGTCAGGGGCACCAGGCCCCCGACCCGTAGCGCCCTGCTCACGCGGCGCTGACTCGCGCCGCCGCTTCGGTGAAGTGCTGGCGTTCGCGGTGCTCGGACTGCTTGCCAGGGTTGAAGGCGGTGACCGGGCGGTGATAGCCCATCACCCGGGTCCAGACTTCGCAGCGCTGGCGTTGTGCTTCTAGGAGTTGCGGAGTGCTGTGCATGGTGTCGCTCCTTGCTGTGGGGAAACGGGAAACTCTAGCTTGGTCGATCAACGCCGCCCCAGTGGGCGCGGCGCAGGTGCGTCTAAACCGTAGGGTGGGTTAGCGGTGCCGAACTCCGGAGAACGAGCTAGCGACTAAGTTGAGCGCCGCGTAACCCACCACCCGGCCGTCAGGCCGGCAGTGACGAGTCAGCCACCGACCTTCTCGGCGCCGCCCGGCTGGGCCTGCTTTTGCAGCAGCGCCTCGTCGCATTTCGGGCAGAACTCGTGCTCGCCATCCAGGTAGCCGTGGGTCGGACAGATGGAAAAGGTCGGGGTGATCGTCAGGTACGGCAGGCGGAAGCGCCCCAGGGCATTGCGCACCAGTTGCTTGCAGGCCTGGATCGAGGAAATCCGTTCGGCCATGTACAGGTGCAGCACGGTGCCGCCGGTGTACTTGCACTGCAGCTCGTCCTGCAGTTCCAGCGCCTCGAAGGGATCGTCGGTGAAGCCCACCGGCAATTGCGAGGAATTGGTGTAGTACGGCGCCTCGGCACTGCCGGCCTGGAGAATGTCCGGGTAACGCTTTCGGTCTTCCTTGGCGAAGCGGTAGGTGGTGCCCTCGGCCGGCGTGGCCTCGAGGTTGTACATCTGCCCGGTTTCTTCCTGGAAGCGCACCAGGGTGGCCCGCACATGGTCGAGCAGGAGCAAGGCGAACTCGCGGCCCTTGGGCGTATGCATGCCTTCCTCATCGCCACTGAAGTTGCGCAGCATCTCGTGCATACCATTCAGGCCGATGGTCGAGAAGTGGTTACGCAGGGTGCCCAGGTAACGCTTGGTATAGGGATAGAGGCCGGCGTCCATGTGGTGCTGGATCACCTTGCGCTTGACCTCCAGGCTCTCCATCGCCAGCTCCATCAAATGGTCGAGGCGCTTGAGCAGGCCCTGGGTGTCGCCCCTGAACAGATAACCCAGGCGTGCGCAGTTGATCGTCACCACCCCCAGCGAGCCGGTCTGCTCGGCCGAGCCGAACAGGCCGCCGCCACGTTTGAGCAGTTCGCGCACGTCCAGCTGCAGGCGGCAGCACATCGAGCGCACCTGATTGGGCTGCATGTCGGAATTGAGGAAGTTCTGGAAGTACGGCAGGCCGTAGCGCGCCGTCATCTCGAACAGGCGATCGGCGTTCTCGCTGTCCCAGGGAAAGTCATGGGTGATGTTGTAGGTCGGGATCGGAAAGGTGAACACCCGGCCCATGGCGTCGCCGGCCTGCATCACCTCGATATAGGCGCGATTGATCAGCTCCATCTCGGCCTGCAACTCGCCGTAGGCGAAAGGCATTTCCACCCCGCCGATATAGGGAATCTGCTCGCGCAGGTCTTCCGGGCAGACCCAGTCGAAAGTCAGGTTGGTGAACGGCGTCTGGGTGCCCCAGCGCGACGGCACGTTGAGGTTGTAGATGAACTCCTGGATGGCCTGGCGCACCTCGGCAAAACCCAGGTTGTCCTTGCGCACATAGGGCGCCAGGTAGGTATCGAAGGAGCTGAAGGCCTGGGCCCCGGCCCACTCGTTCTGCAGGGTGCCGAGGAAGTTGACCATCTGCCCCAGGGCACTGGACAGGTGCTTGGGCGGACCCGCCTCGACGCGCCCGGGAATCCCGTTGAAACCCTCGTTGAGCAGGCTGCGCAGCGACCAGCCGGCGCAGTAGCCGGCGAGCATGTCCAGATCATGCACATGCAGATCGGCCTCACGATGAGCCAGACCGATGCTCTCGCTGTACACCTCGTCCAGCCAGTAGTTGGCCGTGACCTTGCCCGACACGTTGAGGATCAGGCCGCCGAGGGAATAGCCCTGGTTGGCGTTGGCGCGCACCCGCCAATCCTCGCGCGACAAGTACTCGTTCATCGACGCCGCCACATCCACCAGCGCCTTGCGATCACGGCGCAAGCGGCCATGGCGCTCGCGGTAGACGATATAGGCGCGTGCGGTCTGGTAGAAACCGGCCTCCATCAGCACCCGCTCGACGCGGTCCTGCACCTGCTCGACATCGATACTGGGCAACTCCAGCAGGCGCAGCAGCACCGCTTCGGCCAACTCCCCCGCCAGCGCCTCGTCGAACTCGCCACTCGCCGCGCCCGCCGCGATGATCGCCTGACGAATCTTGCCGAGATCGAACGCGGCGATGCTGCCATCGCGCTTGCATAACTGCTGCGGGTGAAGGGCTTTAACCGGGCTGAGCATGTCGCCTCCTGACACTACATATAGATATTTATTTATCTGAAACCACAATATGCAGTGGAGATTATGCGAAATAGGCCCTGTCTGGATTGACCATGATCAAGAATCCAGAACACACCAGCACGGCAGCCTGATCCTCGTAGGGTGCACCACGCGCATCGGTGTGGGCGGGCGCCAATCAGCGGGAGAGGCCCTGCCCCTCCGCCAGCCAGGCGCAGTTCGCCGTTGCCGCAAACCGCGCAGCGCGGGCGAACAGAACGCATAAATCGGAATTGGCAGTGGCCGCCGTGGTGCGCAAACAGCACGGGCGTATGACGCCCTTACTGCACCGCCACCTCGCTAAAGCCCCCATTCCAGGCAGGGAGCACAATCACATGCTGACGATCTGGGTGCTGACTCGCAGGAAAAAGCCTGATTGGGCAAGAACCTGCACAACTTCAAGTGCGGCGGCCTCGCCACAGCTCGCCAAGTATCGGCGTACTGCCTGCGGCGAGTAGCCCCCTACGTTTAGAGGTTCAAGCAGGTTCGCCGGGCCTGGTGATTGCCACCGAACGGCGAGCACAAGCGCTGATGCACCCAGCTGAGAAAACCGACCTCGAAGGCCCGCCGCTGCGCTGCCGAAGGCAAGGCGTCGCGTTGCAGTATCAGGTCGGCCCACAGCCAGCCGGTGTTGTCGTTACCTAGCCAGGTCTAATGCAGGCTCCCGGGGTGTGCCTTCCCTGCCCTCTGAAGCCTTGGCTTGGCTCGGGCTACACACTGCACTATGCTCGACCAAACCAAGGGACTGTCAGCCAACCCCGCCTATTCGGAAAGGATCGCCGTCACTCCCTGCCTTTTTGTCATGCAGTCGCCAGCCCCGTTATGCGCAGGGGCGGCGGTAGCCTGCCTGAGTCACCGCTAACGGCCTGTCGGACTCGACCGTCCGAGTAATAGGCCACACGGGTTTCTCTGTGAAGGTTTGCAGGGTAAAGCCTGGCTGCCCCCTGTGCTGCTCAACGATCCAGCGGACTCAGCACAGCCAAACCGCCGCGGTTGAGTACGTGGGTATAAATCATGGTCGTCTTCACATCGGCATGGCCCAGCAACTCCTGCACCGTGCGTATATCCTGGCCGCTTTCCAGTAGGTGGGTAGCGAAGGAGTGCCGTAACGTGTGCGGGGTGGCCAGCTTGATGATACCGGCCTCCTTGACCGCCGCCTTGAAGGCACGCTGCACCCGCTTCTCGTCGAGATGATGGCGGCGCACCTTGCCACTGCGCGGATCTCGCGATAGACCGGTGGCAGGAAAGACATACTGCCAAGCCCACTCCATCGGAGCCTTCGGGTATTTCCGTTCGAGCGCGAAGGGCAGATACACATCGCCGCGCCCAGCCTGGAGTTCCGTCTGGTGGATGGCCCTCACCACGGCCAGGTGTCCTTGCAACAGCGGAATCAAGCTCTGGGGTAGCATCGTGACCCTGTCCTTCATTCCCTTACCGTCACGGATCAGGATCTCCTTCCGGACGAAATCCACGTCCTTGACCCGCAAACGCATGACCTCCATCAAACGCATGCCCGATCCATACAGCAGACTGGCAACCAGCCAGAGCTGGCCTTCAAGACGCGACAACACTTGCCGAACCTCGGCAATGCTCAACACCACGGGTAAACGCACAGGCTTTTTAGCCCGGACGACATCCCCAAGCCACGGCAGATCCAGCTTGAGTACCTGCTTGTAGAGGAACAACAAAGCAGCCAGCGCCTGGTTCTGCGTGGATGCGGAGACATCTCGGCGCACAGCAAGATCGGAAAGAAACGCCTCGACTTCAGCAGCCCCTATTTCCAGCGGGTGGCGGTAGTTGTGAAATCGAATAAAACGCCTGACCCACTCGCAATAGACGCGCTCTGTCCGAATCGAGTAGTGTTTGAGGCGAATCTGCTCACGCACTTGATCGAGCAACCGGGGCTTTCCGTCCATGGTGTATAACTCCCTTATACGGTCATCCGACCGCTGCAATGCCTAGCCTAGACAGGGATAGACGAGAGGACAAGGAATGTTATCCACCACGATCATAAAAGCGTTATCACACCAATTGGTGTCTATTTATAGTTAGGCTCTTTATGAGTACGTACACGATCATCTGGGAATATCGCGGCGGGACATACATAAAGCAGGTGACTGCCCAAACTACAGAATTGGCACTAGTAGCATGGTCACAGGCTTTAACATCCGGCGAAATTTCTGGTATCGGCACAAAGCGCTTGGCCAGTCTAACAAAAGAAATAGCTGAGGGCATAGGTGACATTTATGTCCCAATCGCACTTACAGGGCTAACCAATGCGTGGTGTGCTGGAATGCTATATGGCGGCATACTAAATATAATAAAAACCGACACGTCACCATGAAAGCAACTAAAATCTTGGCTAACCGCCTAACAATACGCTCAACTATCGCTCACTCTGTTCGCTGGACGTCCAAAAGCTACGCTTTTGGCCGCCCGTTAGCTTAACCGTTATGCATCAAGCTTAGGTTTTGGCCATGGCAAATATAAGAACCCTAATTAGTTCATTCGGCGCCTTAGAGCGCGGCTTTAGAGCGGATGATTTAAAGCTGTGCTTTCTTTGGTACGACGAAGTAATGTTTGAGACAGTGCGGCACGACGATGAAGACGCCGAATTAACTCGATTAATTAATGGTGACGAATTAAGTCGGAGTGAACTGCACACCATATCAGATGTAATAGTTCCGGTTACGCGAAGAATCTCCAAGGACTTAGCAAAAAAAATTACTGCTATGGATATTAGGGGGTTTCCTAGGTGGGGTGAGAATTATGAAAATTATACTTACCCAAGCCCACAGACCCCGGAGCAGTATGCGCACAATCAACTGCTGAGAAAGATAAAGCGCGAATGGGGAACCATTGAGGATATTGGTGTCGAGCATGCTGAGGGTCGTGCTCGTGTTGCTGTTGATGCTGTGAGTCTTTGGCGAGATGTGAATCTGGAAGTGCCATGCATGCTGCAGGCAAACAATGATGAAAAAAGCGCAATCGAGGCAGTATGTTTGTTCAATGCACCACCAACCACAAATATAGTTCCATACAAGCTTTTTGAAATTAGCATCCCATCACTAGAGCATGTTCCATGGTCGGAAATCGTACGCATCAAAAGGCAAGGAAATTTCGGCAATATGCGCGAATCCTTGCATAGAATTGTCGAGTCATCTAACGAAGACCTAGAGCTTGCAAGGAAATTGCTTTCGGATTCGGAACAAATAGCAACATCCGAAATAATTGACCGGTATCGACCCAACATAAAATCGGCACTAGCCGAAGCTCTTTGGTCAAACATTCCAAACATTCCATTTGTGAACCCTATTGGGGTTTATTTTGGCGCAAAAAACGTGCATGCAGAAAAACGCAAGAAACAAACATTTGACTGGTACTATCTTCTGCGTGACATTCGCACAGCCGCTAATATGCATAAATGTGACGCATAACAACTGGTTCAAACCGTTCGCTTCGCTCGCTGGGACGGGCTAAAGCCCGCCCCTTAACCAAACGTTAGGCCCCCTCCTTTCAAAGGTGCTCTATTGACTTCCGCATCAAAAAACAAAAAAGGAAGGTTTCTACCAAGCACCTTTGATAGTGCTCATGATTTATGCTTTGTAATTCATGATGTCATGGCACAAATCATAGTATCAGGTGAAGAAGGGAATTTCTTTACCACGGAAATTAAATTCAATAGCGATGAAGAGCACAAGTCCCTTGAAGACGCTGATGATATTTTTTCATGGCTCGAAAAAGAAAATCGCATAAATGATCGCGCTAGTATATTAAAAGCCACAGTATTGCCCGCAGTGCTATCAGACATGATGCATTGTGTATTTGAGTGCCTAGAAAGCTCCAGAAAAGCCAAGCTAGGCATTTCTTTTATGCTCATACGGAAGCCATTACAGGAAAGCCTTTATTTACTTGAGTCCATAGTGCTTGATGAATTAAATTTCTCTGAAACATTAGCGGCTGATCCCCTGAAGCTTAGGTCGCAAAATGCAGGAGGTGTTTCAGGGCATGCCAAGCGCATTCAAAAAGTTCTCGACATTATTGGCGAATCATCTCGACTAGATGCCGAATACATAGCGCAGCTCAGATATGACAAAAACAACGATGATAGTTTTGATGGAGTGTGTAATCACGCCATGCACCTATTTACAGAGCACAAAGCGATTCGTACAGAGCGACTAAATATTAATTTTATCTTTTCTGGCTGGAGTCAAAAGATCACACAATGGAGCTATCTATATAGCCGGCTCCCATACTTGCTTTTCTATACCCACAAAATCGTAGAGTACATTGTGGCAAGCATAGCTCCAACCAGCCAAGACTATCTAGATGACATTCAACGACGTATATCATCCTCAGTCATGCTGTGGTGGAGAAATGTTGATGATTGCTATAAATGCGAGAAATTAAGTCTTTTTGTTAAAGCAACTGAGCGCTGGCTAAATTCACACTGCATTTCATCTGGCTATCGACTACCAAACGACAGCGATTTACTTCGCATGACCACAACCGGAGCGTATCCAAGTGAAAACATCACGTCGCTCAAAAAACGAAATTTAAAATATAAGCTTCACGCATTTATAAATAAAATAATGGCAAAACATTAGCCTAACAAGCGGTTCAAATCGCTCGCTTCGCTCACTGGGACGGGCTAAAGCCCGCCCCTTAACCAAACGTTATGCCGGACCCAAAGACATGAATCGCAAGTATCTGAAGATAACTTTAATCTCATTTCTCATAGCCCCTTTCAACGTATCAGCAAACCAAACAGGCTTTAGCCCTGAACCATTAGCAATCGCGAATATAAACTGCGCTGCGTTTTATACAGCCGCACAAGTATTGATTAAGCCAGAAGCCAAGAAAGAATACGAGTCAAAGTCCAGCATACATCACGCCTTATCATATCGTTTCAGCTCATCACAAGAAAACATATCAAACAACCTGAACAGCGAAACTCAACGCCAAATTATCGAAGCCATATCCTTAAAAGAACAAGCGCAAGCTGTAAAGTTTTTATCCGAGAACTCAATTAAGTGCAAAACAATTGAGATCCACTCCAACGCAATACTAAAAAACAATAGCCAACACTAAGAAAGTGAATTTTTCAATTTTTGGCTACAACAACTATTTCACCAATAAAGTTCACTAGCGCATAACAATCGGTTCAAATCGTTCGCTTCGCTCACTGGGACGGGCTAAAGCCCGTCCCTTAACCAAACGTTAGACCTACAAGGAAGTCCTATGAACGTCCAAGATTTTATTAAAACCGCTATAACGGAAATTGTGGCAGGTGTTGCTGAAGCAAGAGAGGCGGTTGCTGAATATGGTGCCAGTGCAGGGTCTGACAGAGTTTACGGATACACAAAAGACAATAAAATAATGACAGACGCAGCCGGAAGACAAGTAACTGTCGTGGAGTTTGACATTGCGTTAGCCCAAACCGATGCTACTGACACAAAAGGTGGTATCGGGGTTTTCCTGGGTACAGTTGGCTTAGGATCTCAAGGCTCATCTCATGGCGAGTCATCAACCCACTCCAGAATTAAATTTAATGTACCTATTGTTCTGCCAGGCAAAGGGGGTTCGTCAGTCTAACAACTGGTTCAAATCGCTCGCTGCGCTCACTGGGACGGGCTAAAGCCCGCCCCTTTACCAAACGTTAGGTCACCGCTCCATTGAGGATCGCAAATGGTCTTAGCAAAGACGCTCTGGCAAGAAAAAAACGAACAGTGGGTCAGACTTGCATCGGCTTTCTATTCAATGGCGCACAATGACGAAAAGCCTTGGCGAGAGCTTCCAACCTTTCTACGGGAAACTGACGTTGGTTTGATATGTGAGGAATATTTAAACAATCAAGACTCTGATCTGATCCACCAAGCTGGAGAATTGTTGGCAGGCCCTCAATGGTATGCGGCGCTGGGACGCTCCCTATAAAGCTGCGTCTAGAAGGTGCAACTGTAATACGCAAGCTATGCGCCGCACTCCAACCTCGCCAATTTCAGCAGATCTCGCCATTCGACGAATCAAAATAACGAGCTTCATTGTATTCAACCTAACAAGTGTATATGGACTCTCCCCACAAGTAGTGAGCAAAGCTTTGCTTTTGCACCTGTCGTCAGCGCGGTGGCATTCGTATATCCGGCCTGTTGTGGGCTTTCCGCCCTGGCCATTCTGTAGTTCGCGCAGCGGGGGCCAAGCGTTCAATCGATCACGTGGATCATGATTGTTATTGGCCTTGTTCCGCTGCAGGACTCGCCTGTTCCGACAGTGTTGCTGATCACCCCAACCAGCAGAAAACCATCCCCCCTTGCTGATCACCCTCGCCGTCAGGCGGGCCTTGCGCTTTGCCAGTCACCACTGAAACGTCGCGCATGGCACCACACCGCCCAGCAGATCCTGATCGATTTGTTGGCCAGGGCCTTGTCGTGGTCCCTGCGCGCCGCCATTTGTCCTGCGCGCGCCATCAAACGGCTATTGCCGTCGGCCTGTCAGCGCCCAGGCGTATACTGGCAGCAGGCATGCCGGCAACCGCTCAGCGTTAGCGAGTCTGCTACCGGGCATGCCCTGATGACGGCGATCACGCCGCTGCCTTGTGACCTTGATGCCGCTCCAGCACGGAGGGAGGGCAGGTGCCATCACATGCAAACGCTCGAGCTAGCTGCACTGGACACAATCCTTCCTGCCGATGCCTTCAAGCAGATGTCCGCCTTCGGCGCCCTTTCGGACAGTTTTGTCGAGCAGGTGCTGGCCAGCGGTGAATTGCTCAAGCTGGCGCCGGGGGAAAACCTCTACCGCCAGGGTGATCGCGCCGAATGCTTCTACGTGATTCTGCAGGGGCAAATGGCGATCTATCAGGACAGCGAGACCGGTCGGACAATCACCCACACCGGCTGCGCCGGGGAAAGTGTCGGTTTTCCCGCCATGCTGGCGATGCGTCCGCGGCTGCTAAGCGGCGAGGCGGTCAGCGAATGCATCGTGCTGAAGATCACCAGCCAGGCGCTGGCCAGGTTGCAGGAGCTGGATAGCCCGCAGTTCGGGATATTCTTCATCAACCTGTCCCGGGACATGAGCCGTTTCCTGAGCTACTGCATCATCCGCCCTCCCGCCGCAAGTGCCTGAACGGCACGGGCAACCGCCCGTTGCTACTCAAGCCGTCCTTCGCCGCCAGCAGTGATACAACCGGATCAGCCCAGCCAGGCGACAGGACTGCTGTTGGCGTTCTTGGGCGCAATAAGCAAGCGGCCCGGCCTTAAACGAAAAAGCCGGCAATGATCAGGCTGCTCAGTACCACGCTGCTGGTAATAATGGCGCTGAGCACATTGCCACTCCATCGGGCGCCGAAGCCGATCTGCGCCAGCGCCCAGCCGAGCAGCACGAATACCAGCAGATCCAGGATGCCATGGCTGATCCAATGATGGCCGGTGGCGGCTTTCATCCAGGCGAGAAGCGTATCCTCATTACGCTCCTTGGCGACCACCAGAACAGCGCTCAGCAGGCTGGTCACGGCAAATGCCAGGGCAAAAGAGACGGTGTACTTACCGATGCCGGTGTCTTTCATGGCGACATCCCCGTGATGGTTTTGCCCAGCAGGGCGAGCTTGGCCCCCATGCTGACGATGGCGCCGGCGCCCTCCATGCTCAGGCCGAGCAAGACAATCCAGGCGGCCACCCAGAGCACCAGCACGCGTACCTGCGACCTGCCTGCGGTCAAGCCGAATGCGGCGATCGGCAGATAGGTCGACAGCAGCAGCAGGCTGAAAAACAGGTGCTCTTTGGTTTCCATAAAGAAGCCATGGGCGAATGGCCAGGGACCGGCGTTGATCAGGGCCTTGTCTGCGCCGTAATAGCGCACGTACCAATACCCACCCAACAGACAGCTCAACCACATGAGCAGCGCAGCCGCCAGGCTCACCATCCTGATGCGCCACTGGCTGGCCTCGCTGTTATTCAGGGTTTCGGCGAACACCCAGACTGAGGCGAGGATCGCAAGGGCGCCGAAGGTGGGATGCAGCAGCAGGATCAATTCTTGTGGCATTGGTATGGACCTTGATGCGCAGCGATTGCCCAGGCCCGCCGGTGCGGGACTGTCTAATAAAAACCATAGTTAATGAAGGGTTTTATGCAATCACGCTGGCACCAATAGCCAGCCGCTCAACCAGACTCCGCCGAACGCATGGATCATCAGGGTCAGCTCGATGCTGCGCTTCAACCGGCGTTGCCCAGCCACGCCCCCCAGGCTGGCATAGATAGCCGCCATCAGCAGAACGGGATGCGCAACGAGCACCGCAAGCGGCAGCCAATGCAAGCCCACCACCGTGGCAATCGCGATCAGCGCCAGTATCTGCAGCAGGATAAGGAGCACGACGGTGCTTGTCGGGCCCAGGCGCACCACCAGTGTTCGCTTGCCGGTCGCCGCATCTGCTGCTTGGTCCGGTACCTCGTTGATTAGCAGGATGGCCATCGCCCAGCAGGCAACCGGCACGGACAGCAGCAACGCGCTCAGCGCCGTGTCCGGACTCTGCAGCCAAGCGGCGCCGACAACGGGCAGTACGCCAAAACCCATGCCGACTGCGGCCTCCCCCAGACCGCGAGCACTCAATTGCAGGGGCGGTGCCGAGTAGGCTATGCCCAGCGCCACCCCGACCAGGCCGAAGCCCAGGACAGCAATACCCTTCTCCAGTATCAGGACTGCGCCGAGCAGCACGCCGAGCAATAGCAGGACAACGCTCCAGACCGCCATCGCCCGAATACTCAGCACGCCGTTCTGGATGAAACGCGAACCGCCGGTGTAGGGGAAGATCCGCCCGGTATTGATGGGGTCGCTGCCGCCAAGGTCGTCGAACACGTCGTTGAGCACGTTGACCGACGCATGCACGCAGGCCGTGGCCGCGACCGCCAACACCAGGGCGGAGAGATCCAGCTCGTCCGCGGCCCGATAGCCCCAGCTGGTGCCGACCAGTACCGGCAGGATCGAGGCCGTCAGGAACATTGGCCGTGTCGCCTGCACGTAGCGGCGGATTACCGTTACCGGATCGCGCCCGCCGAGTGTCGCGGGGGTCGGTTCGCCAGGGCCAGGCTTTTCCAGCTCGATGGTCATCGTCCGCTATCCAGGTCAGGTTCGCCGCCGCAGCCGGGCACAAGACTCAGCCCTGGCCCGGCTCTGCGGCGGGCCCTGCTCGGCTGAACCCAGCGTAGCCGCTCATTCCAGGCCTGACTATTCGCTCGATCCGGCACCTCAGGCACCGAAATCGTCGTACCTGATGTTCTCCGGCTCGACCCCCAGCTTGTCGAGCAGGCTGCGCACCGCCCGGATCATCTCCGGCGGTCCGCACAGGTAGTACTCGCACTCTTCGGGGTTGGGATGCCCGGCAAGGTAGCGATCATGCAGCACTTGGTGAATGAAGCCGACATCGCCCTGCCAGTCGCATTCCGGACCCGGCTCGGAGAGCGCCACATACCACTCGAAGTTGTCATGCTCCTGCTGCAGACCTGCAAAGTCTTCGACATAGAACAGCTCGCGGCTGTTCCGGGCGCCGTACCAGAAACTGATCTTGCGCTTTGCCCTGAAGCGCTTGAGCTGATCGAAAATGTGCGCACGCATCGGCGCCATGCCCGCACCGCCTCCGACGAATATCATCTCGCACTGGGTATCGGGGGCGAAGAAGTGCCCATAGGGACCTGCAATCTCGACCTCGTCGCCGGGCATGAGACTGAACAGGTAGGACGACACGCAGCCCGGGGGAACGGAGGCGGGCGCGCCGGCAGGGGGAATGGCGAGCCGCACGATGAGCATCACGATGCCCTGCTCTTGCGAATGATTGGCCAGCGAGTAGGCCCGGGTTTGCGGTTCCTGGCAGTCGACTTCGAGCGCCCACAAACCCAGCCGATCCCATTCATCGTGGATGTCCGGGTCGATATCGAAGTCGCTGAAGCAGGCGTGAAAGGGTGGGCAGGTGACCTGAACGAAGGCGCCGGCTCGAAATTCGATCGACTCCCCCGGTGGCAGCTCTAGAGTCAATTCCTTCATCAGGGTGCCAACGCAACGGCTAGAGCGCACCCGGCAGCGCCATCGTTGCACGCCGTAGACTTCGTCTGCCACCGAGATAGCGAGATCGCCATGGATGGTCAGCTGACAGGCAAGCCGGGTGTCGCTGGCGATTTCACGACGGCTGAGCAAGGAGCTCTCGACGGGAGTGGCCGCGCTGCGGCCTTTGACCACCCGGATCTTGCACTGCCCGCAGGTGCCCCTGCCGCCGCAGGCCGATGGCAGGTGAAGGCCCGCGCGGTCCAACGCGGCCAGCAACTTGACCCCGACGGGAACCTGCACCGAGCGTTTTTCATTGATCCGAACGATGACGCCGCCGGCCGGAATCAGGCGGGAGCGGGCAAGGAGTATGGCCAGCACCAGCGTCATCGCGATCCCGGTAAAGAACGCCACACCCAACACGAATTCAAGCATGCCGACTCGCCTCGCTTTAGCCAATGAGCGATGTGTCAGGCGCTTTTGCTGGTCTCCTTTTTCTGTGCAGCACACTCTCTTGAAAATCGTCGATGGACAGCGCCTTACCTACCCTTGTGATAAGCAAGATGCTGTTAGTGAACATTGCTCCAGATCAAGGAACACCCTGACAGGCCATTGCAGCAGCCTGGAAGGGGCTTGACCATCGCGTCTGCGGCTCAGCCGCCGCAAGCGCCTGAACGGTCGTCGCCTGGGCAACCGCCTGGTCCGTCACAAGCAAGCATCACCGCTGGGCTACTGTCTGCTTGCCCACGGGTGCGCCTGGCCAATAGCCCTCCCCCTCGCCCGGCCAGGTCGCCTGGATAAGCCGTGGTGGGCAAGGTTTGGCGGTGTTCCAGCCGACGCCCACGTGGGCACAGGTAGGCTGGACGACGCGCTGCCTGTTCAGCGATTACGGCGTATTACGCCAGTGGACTTGCGCGACCCGTGCGGTCAAGCCAGGTATTTACGGGCCGCTCAGTTTAGAGTGGCACCTTGGCGCTTAAACCGGGGCTGCCATGCTCGGAGCGCCCTGCCCTGCAGACTGAACGCCATCGTGAGGACAATCCATGCAAGCGCTTGAAAACAAGATTCCACCGCCGCTGGTCGCGACGCTTTTCGCACTGTTTATGTGGGCGCTTGGCTCTGTGCTGCCGGGGCTTGAGCTGAGCGATTCGCTGCGCCTGGCCTGCACGGCGGGCGTGCTGGTGCTTGGTGCTTTGTTTTGTCTGGCTGGCGTGGTGTCTTTCCGCCGGGCCAAGACCACGGTCAATCCGTTGCAACCGCAAACGGCTTCGGCGCTGGTGAGTTCGGGAATCTATCGAGTCTCGCGCAACCCGATGTACCTCGGCTTTGCCCTGTTTCTCGCTGCCTGGGCGGTGTTTCTCGCGGCGCCCTGGGCTCTGCTTGGGGTGCTGGGGTTCATCTTCTATATGAACCGCTGGCAGATCACCCCGGAAGAACGTGCGCTTGAGGCACTGTTCGGCGCTGATTTTGCCCGCTATAAATCCACGGTTCGCCGTTGGTTGTAACCGATACCGGCCGGCCGCAGCCAAGCCGTTGTCCAGGCTGCACCATGGGCCGATCAGCCTGGCCCTGGCATCGAGTTGGAATTGGCAGGCGACATCGCGTCTCCGCCATCGAGGCCGGCGAGCACACCCAGGTGAGCTGAAGTGCTGCAACGCGCAGTTGCAACAGCCGACCGAGCCGGGTGAATTGGAGGTGCAGATCGGCCTGGACTCGCAGCCGTGCAGACGCGGCGCTTGGAGTTGCCGTCGAGGGGGCAATGCAGCGCTGATTCGATGAAATTAGCGGCGGCTCGGGCTGTGGAGTTCGATTCGGCGGTCAACCGCTGGGCAGCGGCTTGGCGCCCCCAGCAAGTTCTAGGCAGTCAGGATGCGGCGTCTTTTTGCCGAGTGGCGGTCACGCCATGGACGACGGCAATCCCGGACAGGCAGAGCACACCGACGCCGATCCACTGCCCCGGTACATCGAGCAGATGAGCGCCAAATGCCAGGCCGACGATGAATATGAGGTAGCCGACGATATATATTCCAAACGACATCACGATCACCCAGATTAAACAGACCTGGCGACTATACCCGCCAAGTCTGGCCTGCTCTGTACGCTAGCGCACGCTGCAATTCGATTACTGGAGTGCACCCCGCTACTGGTCCCGCAGAGCCTGGCTATTAGCAAAAACGTCGAGGCGAAAGCCCCTCCCACATGCGCCCAGTGCTGTGAGTCCGGCGCCCAGTTTGCCGCGTGACTCGTGGCGGCACAGAGCGCGGCGGGCAATGGCAGCAGTCCCGTGCCAGCCATGATTGGCAAAGCGCCAGAAAAAAAGGCCGCTCAGTGCGGCCAAGAGGGAGGGTAAAGCGTTAACCACCGCTGGCATTCATAAAGCGCAGCACTTTGACTTCGCCATCGGCGCTGAATTCGTGGCGCCAGGGTTTGCCTTGCAGGGCCTGCTGCACCGCGTCGATGATCGGTTGATCGTCCAGCGGGTAGCGGCGCACCAGGGCACGCAGGTCAATGGAGTTTTCATGGCCCAGGCACAACAGCAAACGGCCTTCGACGGTCAGGCGCACGCGGTTGCAGGTGCTGCAGAAGTTGTGCGAATTCGGTGAAATGAAGCCGATGCGGGTAGCCGCATGCCCCTGCAGGCGGATATAGCGCGCCGGCCCGCCGCTGTGTTCGGCGCTGTCGACCAGGCTGTAGCGGCTGCCGATCAGGTTGCGCACTTCTTCGCTGGAACAGTACGACTCGCCGCGTGAACGGCCGACGTCGCCCAGGGGCATTTCCTCGATGAAGCTGATATCCAGCTGTTTGGCGATGGCGTAGTCGACCAGGTCGAGCACTTCGTCGAAGTTGCGCCCCTTCATGACCACCGCGTTGAGCTTGATCCGCTCGAAACCGGCATCGCGCGCCGCCTCGATGCCGTCCAGCACCTGGCGCAGGCTGCCGGTACGGGTGATGCCACGAAATTTGCCGGCATCCAGGCTGTCGAGGCTGATGTTCAGGCGCTTGACCCCGGCATCGGCCAGCGGCCTGGCCAGTTTGACCAGTTGCGAGCCGTTGCTGGTCATCACCAGTTCGCGCAGGCCGGGCAAGGCGGCGATGCGCTGGCACAGCTCGACGATGCCGTTGCGTACCAGCGGTTCGCCGCCGGTCAGGCGGATCTTCTTCACCCCCAGGCCGACGAACAGCGCCGCCAGGCGATACAGCTCCTCAATCCCGAGCACCTGCTGGCGTGGCAGGAAGGTCATGTCTTCGGCCATGCAATAGACGCAGCGAAAATCACAGCGGTCGGTAACCGACATGCGCAGGTAATCGATCTGCCGGCCAAAGCCATCTGCCAGTTGGGTAGTCATCGTTCCTCCGATAGCTGGGCAGCGCCACCTGACGCGGAGCGTCAGCAGTTGCATTCCCACGCGGACGATTCGACGCCTCGACGTGGGAACAATCTTCAATCATCGCGGCTAAAGCCCCTCCCACAGGAAGGATGCCGTCTTGGCCGGATGCAATCCTGGGACTCGTATCGGCATCCCGGATTGCATTACTGCAGCAGCGGTGAATCGGCACCCTGCAACTGGATGCCGACGATATCCGCCGCGCCAATCAGGGTTTGCAGGTACTGCGCCACGCCCTTCTGCCATACGCCTTGTTGCAGCAGCGTGCGGATGGAGTCGGCGACCACCTCGTAGGGCAATTGCTTGCCTTCGATGCGCTGGTCGACGCTGACCACATGCCAGCCGTAGCGACTTTCCAGCGGTTGGCCGGCCAGCCCGGCAGGCAGCTTGAACAGTTGCCGCTCGAACTCGGGCACGGTCTGGCCTTTGCTCAGTTGGCCCAACGCGCCGGCCTGGGCCTTGGAGGGACAGGCCGAGTGGGCCTGGGCCAATTCGGCGAAGCGCCCGCCATCGACGCGCAACAGCTCGAGCAGTTGCTCGGCTTTCTCGCGGACCAGGCTGCGCGCCTCGGCATCGTCCGGGGCACACTCGAGGAGGATATGCCGCGCCGCCAGCAAGGGCGCGGTGACGTAGCGCGCCCGGTTGCTCTGGTAATAATGCTGGCAGCTTTGCTCGTCGCACTCTGGCAGCGCCACTTCGCGCTCGATCAGCTGGCGGGTGGCGGCCTCCTCCGCGCTTTCGCCCGCTTCGGCCTGCACCAGCAAGCCCAGCTCGACGATGCGCTGCTGCAGCAGCTGACGAATCACCAGCGCCTGGGCGGCCAGAAACACCGCCTCCTCGCGACTGTCCGCCGGGTGATATTGCAGCTCCTGGGCCATGGCGTCGGGCGCGATGGTCACGCCGTTGACCGTAATCCGTGGCCATTCCTGCTCACTGCTGGCGATCAGCGTGGGGGCTGGCTCGACCTGCTCGGCGAGGGCCTCAGGCTCATCGGCCGAGGGCCGCGCCGGGGGGGTTACCTCTTGTACGCCGGGGGTATCGATCATCAGATCGACGGGCGGCTTTTGTCCGCCGCACCCGCCCTGCCCTGCATTGCCACCACCACATCCGCATCCCATGAGAAATTCCTCGTTAGCACTTAGAAAATTTGCTGTGTGGTGGGCCAGAACGAATCACCGTCCGGCCCACCCCAGGCGCTAGAGTTCCTTGGCCTTGACGGCGCCAAAGGCATAACCAGGCTTCGGCGCTTGCACCGGTATCTCGTGGGCAGGCTGGGCCAGCGGACGTCCCTGCGGCCGTTGCGCGACCGGGTGCACGGCCTTCTGCCGGACGATCTGGTAGCGGCGTCCCAGGTACCACACCGGCGCACTGATGATGTGCACCAGACGGGTGAAGGGGAACAGCACGAACAGGGTCAGGCCGAGGAATACGTGCAGCTTGTAGACCAGGCCCACCGGCGCGATGGCCGCAGCGGCTGCCATCGGTTGCAGGGTCACGGTGTATTGCGCCCAGTTGGCCAGCATGACCATTACCGAGCCGTCCATGTGGCTGGTCGAGGCGAGGATGGTCAGCAGGCCCAGGACCAGTTGCACCAGCAGCACCACCAGCACCAGCATGTCCGAGGTGCTGGAACTGGCCCGCACCCGCTGATCGCCGAGGCGACGCTTGAGCAGCATGACCAGGCCGATCAGGCAGAGGATGCCGAAGAAGCCGCCGGAAAGCATGGCCAGCAGTTGCTTGTTCTCGGTGCTGATGACCGTGTGGTAGAGCGCTGCGGGCATCAACAGGCCGACGAAGTGACCGGCCAGGACGAACAGCACGCCGACGTGGAACAGGTTGCTGGCGATGCGCATATAGCGTTGCTCAGCCGCCGAGCGGGCGAATATCTGGCTCGAACCTGCCTTCCAGCTGTATTGCGACAGGTCGAAACGCGCCCAGCTGCCAATGATGCAGATGGCCAGGGCGATATAGGGGTACACCCCGAACGCCAGCAGATTGATGTTAGACATTGCGCACCTCCTGGGTCAGCTCGGTGGCCAACCCATCCTGATTGAAATCCACCCAGTGCAACGGCACCGCCGACTCTTCACGGGCCTTGCCCGGCAAAGTGGTCTGGCTCGGGCAGCGGTCTTGTTGCTCGGCCTGGAGAAAGTCCACGGCCTCCTCCTCCCAGATCTTGTCGAGGGCTTCGAGCGAGTCGTCGCGGACCTCGGCGGCGACCTGCTCGCGCACCTCGGCCATGGCCTCCTGCGGCTCGACCCCGGCAATCTGCAGCAACGCGCGGAAGCAGCTGGCATAAGCGCTTTCACGCTCGTCCAGACGGGTGGCCAACAACGCCAGCAGATGCGCGACATCGGCCAGGCCCTCGCGGGCCTCCAGGTCTTCGCGGGTGGAGAGAAACTCCAGGTACAGCGGGATGTAATCCGGCAGTTCCTTGATGCCGATGGCGAAACCGGCTTCCTCGTACTGCGCCATCATGTCGACCATGGCCTGACCACGGTCACGCGATTCGCCATGCACGTGTTCGAACAGCAGCAGCGACAGCGAGCGACCCCGGCCGAACAGCGCGCCGTAGTGCTCCTGGCCATCCATCAGGTCGTGGTCGCAGATCAGTGCCAGCAGCTCGTGCAGCGCGCCGCGTTGCGCCGGGCTGATCTCGCGAGTGGCTTCGATGGCCAGGGCCAACTCGGCCCGGCCCTCCAGCAACTGCTCGGTCGGGTAATCCAGCAGCAGTGAAATCACCTTGAGAATTTGCATGCTCAGTCCTCCCACAACTGGACGGTTTTGAGGATGTCGCGCTTGTTGGCCTTCTTCGCCCCGAACATGTTGGTGTCGGAGGAGCCACTGCAACCGCTGCCGAAGCTGAAGCCACAACCGGAACGCTCGGCGAAGGCATCGCTGGTCGCCTCCTCGCGGTGCGCACTGGGGATGACGAAGCGGTCTTCGTAGTTGGCGATGGCCAGGTAGCGGTACATGTCTTCGACTTGCGCCACGGTCAGGCCGACATCGGCCAGCACCTGCAGGTCCTGCACGCCGTCGACTTGCTCGGAACGCTTGTAGGCCCGCATGGCCAGCAGCCGCTTGAGCGCCAGCTTGACCGGAATGACGTCGCCGGCGGTGAGCAGGTTGGCCAGGTAACGCAGCGGGATGCGCAGGCTGTCGACATCCGGGATCACCCCGTTCATGCCTACTGTGCCGGCGGTCGCGGCGTTCTGGATCGGCGACAGCGGCGGCACGTACCAGACCATCGGCAGGGTGCGGTATTCCGGGTGCAGTGGCAGGGCCAGCTTCCAGTCCACCGCCAGTTTGTACACCGGGGATTTCTGCGCGGCGTCGATCACCGACATCGGTACGCCGTCGGCCAGGGCCTGGGCGATGACTTTCGGGTCATTCGGGTCGAGGAAAATCTCCAGTTGCTTCTTGTACAGGTCCTGCTCGTTCGGTGTGCTGGCCACTTCGTGGATGCGGTCGGCGTCGTACAGCAGCACGCCGAGGTAGCGGATGCGGCCCACGCAGGTTTCCGAGCAGACGGTCGGCATGCCGGCCTCGATGCGCGGGTAGCAGAAGATGCACTTCTCGGATTTGCCGCTCTTCCAGTTGAAGTAGATCTTCTTGTACGGGCAGCCGCTGATGCACATGCGCCAGCCGCGGCACTTTTCCTGGTCGATGAGGACGATGCCGTCTTCTTCGCGCTTGTAGATCGCCCCGCTCGGGCAGGAGGCCGCGCAGGTCGGGTTGAGGCAGTGCTCGCACAGACGCGGCAGGTACATCATGAAAGTATTTTCATACTCGCCATAGATGTCGGCCTGGATCTGGTCGAAGTTCTTGTCCTTGCGTCGCTTGGCGAACTCGGTGCCGAGAATCTCTTCCCAGTTCGGGCCCCACTCGATCTTCTGCATGCGCTTGCCGGTGATCACCGAGCGCGGTCGGGCGGTCGGCTGGTGCTCGCCCAGGGGCGCGGTGTGCAGGTGCTGGTAGTCGAAATCGAACGGCTCGTAGTAGTCGTCGATGGTCGGCAGGTCCGGGTTGGCGAAGATGTTCGCCAGCACGCGGAACTTGCCGCCGATCTTCGGGTTGATCGAGCCGTCCTTGTTACGGATCCAGCCGCCGCGCCATTTGTCCTGGTTTTCCCACTCCTTGGGGTAGCCGATCCCAGGCTTGGTCTCGACGTTGTTGAACCAGGCGTATTCCATGCCTTCGCGGCTGGTCCAGACGTTCTTGCAGGTGATCGAACAGGTGTGGCAACCGATGCACTTGTCCAGGTTCAACACCATGCCAACTTGTGAGCGAATCTTCATGGCATCAATCCTCAGATGTCTTGTGGCAGGGCTTGTGGCAGGGCTTCGTCGTCTGTGCCGTCAAGCCAGTCGACCTTGTCCATCTTGCGCACCACGACGAACTCGTCGCGGTTGCAACCGACCGTGCCGTAATAGTTGAAACCGTAGGCCTGCTGGGCGTAGCCACCGATCATGTGGGTGGGCTTGAGCACCACGCGGGTCACCGAGTTGTGGTGGCCGCCGCGGGTCTTGGTGGTTTCCGAACCCGGCACGTTCACGATGCGTTCCTGGGCGTGGTACATCATCACCATGCCGTCCTTGACCCGCTGGCTGACCACCGCCCGGGCGGTCAGCGCGCCGTTGGCGTTGAAGCACTCGACCCAGTCGTTGTCCTCGATACCGGCGCGCTTGGCGTCGGTTTCCGAGAGCCAGATGATCGGCCCGCCACGGCTCAGGGTGAGCATGATCAGGTTGTCGCTGTAGGTGCTGTGGATGCCCCACTTCTGGTGCGGGGTGATCCAGTTGAGGACGATCTCGGTATTGCCGTTGGGCCGCTTGCCTTTGACGTAGTCGATGGTGCGGGTGTTGATCGGCGGCCGGTAGCTCATCATTTGCTCGCCAAACGCCTGCATCCACGGGTGATCCTGGTAGAACTGCTGGCGGCCGGTGATGGTGCGCCATGGGATGAACTCGTGGACGTTGGTGTAGCCGGCGTTGTAGCTGACCTTCTCGTCTTCCAGGCCTGACCAGGTCGGGCTGGAGATGATCTTGCGCGGCTGCGCCTGGATGTCGCGGAAGCGAATCGCCTCGTGCGCCTTGCTGATCGCCAGGTGGCTGTGATCCAGGCCGGTGAACTCGGACAACGCCGCCCAGGCCTTGAGTGCCACGTGGCCGTTGGTTTCCGGGGCCAGGGTGAGGATCACCTCGCAGGCATCGATGGCCGACTCGATCTGTGGCCGGCCCTGGCTGACGCCTTCGGCACGCACCTTGTGGTTGAGTTCGCCGAGGAACTCGACCTCATGCTCGGTGTTCCAGTTGATGCCCTTGCCGCCATTGCCCAACTTGTCGAGCAACGGCCCGAGGGAGCTGAACTTCTTGTAGACGTTCGGGTAGTCGCGCTCGACCACGGTCATGTTCGGGCAGTTCTTGCCCGGCACCGGGGCTTCGCCGGCGGTTTTCCAGTCGATGCCGCCGAACGGCTGGGCCAGTTCGCCGGGGCTGTCGTGCATCATCGGTACGGTGACCAGATCCTGCTCGACACCGAGTTGGCCGACCGACATCTCCGAGAAGGCCTTGGCGATACCCTTGTAGATTTCCCAGTCGGAACGCGATTCCCAGGCCGGATCGATGGCCGCGGACAACGGGTGGATGAAGGGGTGCATGTCCGAGGTGTTCATGTCGTCCTTCTCGTACCAGGTCGCCGTCGGCAACACGATGTCCGAGTAGACGCAGGTGCTGGACATGCGGAAGTCCAGGGTGGTGACCAGATCGAGCTTGCCGATCGCGCCTTCGTCCTGCCACTCGACGTCGTTCGGCTTGAAGCCGCCGCGCTTGCCGAGGTCTTCGTTCATCACGCCGTTCTTGGTGCCCAACAGGTACTTGAGCATGTACTCGTGGCCTTTGCCCGAGCTGCCCAGCAAATTGGAACGCCAGATGAACATGTTGCGCGGGAAGTTGGCCGGGTTGTCCGGCTGCTCGCAGGCAAAGCGCAGCGAGTCGTCCTGCAGCGACTTGAGTACGTAATCCACCGGCGACATGCCGGCCGCCTTGGCGTCACGGGTGATCTGCAGCGGGTTGCGGTTCATCTGCGGCGCGCTCGGCAACCAGCCGGCGCGTTCGGCGCGGATGTTGTAGTCCAGCGCGTGCTCGGGGAACTGCGACTTGTCGGCCAGCGGCGAGAGCACTTCGTGCATGCTCATCTTCTCGTGGCGCCACTGCGAACTGTGGGCATAGAAGAAGCTGGTGCCGTTCATCTGCCGTGGCGGACGGCTCCAGTCCAGGCCGAAGGCCAGCGGCAGCCAGCCGCACTGCGGACGCAGTTTTTCCTGGCCGACGTAGTGGGCCCAGCCGCCACCGGTTTGGCCGACGCAACCGCACATCATCAACATGTTGATGAGGCCACGGTAGTTCATGTCCATGTGGTACCAGTGGTTCATCGCCGCACCGACGATGATCATCGAGCGGCCCTTGGTCTTGTCGGCGTTGTCGGCGAACTCGCGGGCGATCTGGATCGCCTTCTCACGGCTGACGCCGGTGATCAGTTCCTGCCAAGCCGGGGTGCCCGGTACGCTGGCGTCGTCGTAATCCTTGGCGACGTTGCCGCCACCCAGGCCGCGGTCGATCGCCAGGTTGGCCGCCGACAGGTCGAACACGGTGGCGACCTTGGCTTGAGTGCCGTCGGCCAGGGTGATGCTGCGTACCGGTACGCGGCGCAGTTGCACGGCTTCACCGGCGACATGCTGGAAGTGCTCGTGGGTCTGGCCGCCGAAGTACGGGAAGGCCACTTCGGCGATCTCTTCGCCGATCAGGCTCAGTTGCAGCTTGACCTCACGGCCGTCGCTGCCTTCGCGGGCCTCGATGTTCCACTTGCCCTTCTCGCCCCAACGGTAGCCGATCGAACCCTGCGGCGAGACCAGCTGATTGGTTTCGCTGTCCAGAGCGATGGTTTTCCACTCGGGGTTGTTGTCCTGGCCGAGGTTGTCGGCCAGGTCGGCGGCGCGCAGGAAGCGGTCCGGCTGGTAGCCGTTCAGCTCAGGCGTGGCGCCGACGTGATCCTTGAGCAGTACCAGCACCGGGAAGTCGGTGTAGCGGCGCACGTAGTCGGTGAAGTAGGCGCTCGGCTTGTCGAGGTGGAATTCCTTGAAGATAACGTGGTTGAACGCCTGGGCCAGGGCCGCATCGGTGCCCTGCTTGGGGTTCAGCCAGAGGTCGGTCAGTTTGGCCACCTCGGAGTAGTCCGGGGTGATGGACACGGTCTTGGTGCCCTTGTAGCGCACCTCGGTGAAGAAGTGGGCGTCCGGGGTGCGCGTCTGCGGCACGTTTGAGCCCCAGGCGATGATGTAGTTGGAGTTGTACCAGTCGGCCGATTCCGGCACGTCGGTTTGCTCGCCCCACACCTGCGGCGACGACGGCGGCAGGTCGCAGTACCAGTCGTAGAAGCTCAGGCACACCCCGCCGATCAGCGACAGATAGCGGCTGCCGGCGGCGTAGCTGACCATCGACATGGCCGGGATCGGCGAGAAGCCGACCACGCGGTCCGGGCCGTGTTCCTTGACGGTGTAGACGTTGGCCGCGGCGATGATCTCGTTGACTTCGTTCCAGCTCGAGCGGATGAAACCGCCCATGCCGCGCTTGCTCTTGTAGGACTCGGCCTTGACCGGGTCTTCGACAATGCTCGCCCAGGCGTCTACCGGGCCCAGACTGGCCCGCGCTTCGCGCCAGAGTTTCAGCAGCGGCTTGCGCACCTTGGGGTACTTCAGGCGGTTGGCGCTGTAGATGTACCAGCTGTAGCTGGCGCCACGCGGGCAGCCGCGCGGCTCGTGGTTGGGCAGGTCGTTGCGGGTACGCGGGTAATCGGTCTGCTGGGTTTCCCAGGTGATCAGGCCGTTCTTCACGTAGATCTTCCAGGAGCACGAACCGGTGCAGTTCACCCCGTGGGTGGAGCGCACGATCTTGTCGTACTGCCAGCGCGAACGGTAGACGTTCTCCCAATCGCGGGACTCGATACGGGTTTCGCCATGACCATCGGCAAATTCACCCTGCTTACGGTTGAAGAAACGCAATTGGTCGAGTAGATGACTCATCTGTTTAATTCCTCTCAGGCTTGCCGCGGGATCTGCGTCCCGCGCACGCAATGATTCGATTCGTTACCGCTTAGCAGGAGATTTCCGCGCCTTTGCGCGAGTACCACCACCAGGTCACCCCAATGCAGCTGATGTAGAAGCCGATGAACACGTACAGGGCCATTTGCGGGCCGCCTGTCAGCGCCATCGAGGTGCCGAAGGACTTGGGAATGAAGAAGGCGCCATAGGCCGCCACCGCCGAACTGAAGCCCAGCACCGCGGCCGCTTCCTTGCCGGCACTCTTGATCGCCAGCGCCTTGAGCGCATCCGATTGGCCGGCGCTGCTGCGTTCATGCAGGGTGCGGAAGATCACCGGAATCATGCGGAAGGTGGAACCGTTGCCGATGCCAGTGGTGACGAACAGCAACATGAACATGGCCAGGAAGCCGTAGAAGTTGCCCTCGGTGCCGGCTACCGGGATGAAGGCGAGCACGCCGAACACCGCCGCGATCATCAGCACGAAGTTCCACAGGGTGACCCGCGCACCGCCCAGCTTGTCAGCCAGCCAGCCACCCAGCGGGCGCACCAGGGCGCCGACCAACGGGCCGAGGAAGGCGAACTGCAGTGGGTCGACGCCAGGGAACTGGGTCTTGATCAGCAGTGGGAAGCCGGCGGCGAAGCCGATGAAGGAGCCGAAGGTGGCCAGGTACAGCCAGCACATCAACCAGTTGTGCTTGCGGCTGAAGATCACCGACTGCTCTTTGAAGGACGCCTTGGCGCTGGACAGGTCGTTCATGCCGAACCAGGCCGCCACGGCCACCGCGGCAATGAACGGCACCCAGATGAAGCCGGCGTTCTGCAGCCACAACTGGCTACCGTCGCCCAGTTCCTGGGCTTGCCCACCGACCGCACCGAACAGGCCGGCACCGATCACCAGCGGCACGCTGAACTGCATCACCGAGACGCCGAGGTTGCCCAGGCCGGCATTCAGGCCGAGTGCGGTGCCCTGCTGCGACTTGGGATAGAAGAAGCTGATATTGGCCATGCTCGAGGCGAAGTTGCCGCCGCCGAAACCGCACAGCAGCGCGATGATCACGAACACGCTGTAGGTGGTGCTCTGATCCTGCACGGCGTAGCCCATCCAGATCGCCGGGATCAACAGCGAGGCGGTGCTCAGGGCGGTCCACCTGCGGCCACCGAAGATCGGCACCATGAACGAGTAGAAGATGCGGAAGGTCGCACCGGACAGGCCCGGCAGCGCCGCCAGCCAGAACAACTGGTCATTGCTGAAGCTGAAGCCGATGCTGTTCAGGCGCACGGTCACCGCGCTCCAGACCATCCACACGGAGAAGGCCAGGAGCAGCGCGGGGATCGAGATCCACAGGTTGCGGGTGGCGATCTGCTTGCCGACGCTGCCCCAGAAATGCGGATCTTCGGGGCGCCAGTCGTGAATCACCGGGCCCTGGGCAGGCTGTCCGGATATCGGGGGATTCTTGGTTACGGACATGCTCATTCTCCTTCAAGCGGCAGGAAAGCAGGAGCCATGGCCTCTTCGGAGACCAGACCCAGAACGGGAGTTTTGCGAACTTCGCTGAAGTACATCCAGATCAGGGAGACCCAGACCACGCCGTACATCAGCATGAAACAGGAGGAACGCACGCCGGTCAGGTCGACCAGGGCGCCGAACAGGATCGGCAGGATGAAGCCGCCGAGGCCGCCGGCCAGGCCGACGACGCCGGAGATGGCACCCATGTTGTGCGGGTAGTCATCGGAGATGTACTTGAACACCGAGGCTTTGCCGAAGGCGAAGGCGATACCGACGACGAACAGCAGCGCGGTGAAGGCCCAGGCATTGAGGCCGATGCTGTAGTTCTGCGGGCCGTTGACGGTTTGCACAATCAGCTCGGTCTGCGGATAGGACAGCAGGAACAGGCACACCCAGCTCACCCACATCACCCACCAGGTGACGCTCTGCGCGCCCCACTTGTCCGACATCCAGCCGCCCATGGCGCGCAGCACGCCGCCCGGCAGGGAGAAACAGGCAGCCAACAAGGCGGCGCTTTGCAGGTTGAAGCCGTATTCCTCGACGTAGTACTTGGTCATCCACAAGGCCAGGGCCACATAGCCGCCGAAGACGATCGAGTAGTACTGGCAGTAGCGCATCACCTTGGGGTCTTGCAGGGCGCGCAGCTGATCGGCCAGGGACACGTTGCTCTTTACGTTATGGCCCTTGTTCTCGTAGGTGCAGAACCAGAACAGCAGCGCGGTGATGAACATGATCGCCGAGTAGACCTTGGGCACCATCTGCCAGCTCGCCGCAGCGATGATCGCCGGCGCAACGAACTTGGTCAGCGCGGCGCCGGCGTTACCGGCACCGAAGATGCCCATGGCGAAGCCCTGGTTCTGCCGCTCGAACCACTTGGCGACATAGGCGATGCCGACCGAGAACGAGCCGCCGGCGAGACCGACGAACAGGCCCAGCACCAGGAAGTGCCAGTACTCGGTGGCCATGCTGATCATGTAGATCGGCAGCACACAGACCAGCATCAGCAGGAAGAACACGATGCGCCCGCCGAATCTGTCGGTGAGCATGCCCAGTGGCAGGCGCACCAAGGACCCGGTGAGCACCGGCGTGGCGGCCAGCAGGCCGAACTGGGTATCGTTGAGCTGCAGTAACTCCTTGATCGGAACGCCGAGTACGGCGAACATCATCCAGACCATGAAGCAGATAGTGAACGCCAGGGTACTCATACCCAGAACCAGGCCCTGTTGTCGTCTTAACGTTGCCATAGCGAACCCCCTAATTCCCGAACCATGGGCGGCACACTAGAGAGGCCGGGGGGCGGCGCAATTGACTTGAGTCAATTAATTCTGAGCTGCCTGGGCCTACCCTGTGCGCGCCTACCTCTTAAGGGGTAGACCGATAATTCACATAAAATCCTTTTAAAATCATATAGTTATATAAAGTTGAAATGCTTGCCCGCACGCCTGCAGGCAGGCCGAGTTCTTTAGAGGTAGTCAGTGCGATGTTGAGATGGATGCGCAGTTCAGTGCCGGTCAGAGCCGGTTTGGCGGTGACCCTGATCGCCGTGCTGGCGCTCGGCAGCTCCATCAGCGCCGGGCTGATCGCCTGGTTCAGCGAGGACGATGCGGCGGCGATCAATACTGCCGGCTCCCTGCGCATGGCCACCTACCGACTGAACTGGCAACTCGAAGCCGGCGCGCCCCCGGAGAGCATCGCCGGGCTGCGCGATGACCTGCAGCAGCGCCTGGACGGCAGCCTGCAACAGCGCATCAGCGCCAGCCCGGACGATCCGCTGTACAACGCCTACCGTGATATCCATGCGCTCTGGCAGGAACAACTGCGTCCGGCCCTGGATCGTGGCGACAAGGTCGCTTTCCAGCAGCACACCGAGAGCTTCGTCGCCCAGCTGGAGCATTTCGTCATGCTCCTGCAGAAACAGAGCGAACGCCGCCAGGGCTGGCAACAGAGCATTCAGGGCGCCGCCCTGTTGATTACCGTGATCATCCTGCTGGTGGGCATGTACGAACTGCAGCTGAATGTGATCAGCCCCTTGCAGGAACTGGTCAAGGCGGCCGAGCGCTTTCGCAACGGCGATCACGGCGCGCGGGTCGAGTTCCGCTCGGATGACGAACTGGGACAGATGGCCGAGAGCTTCAATGCCATGGCCGAGACCATCGAGGAATCGCACCGCACCCTGGAAAGCCGGGTGGCGCAGAAGACCCAGACCCTGGCGCAGACCAATGCCGCCCTCGAGCTGCTCTACCAGAGCAGCCGCAGCCTGGCCACCCGCCAGGCCAATGCCGAACGCCTCGACGAGCTGATCAGCCGCTTCCAGCAACGCCTGCCGGGCCTGCGCCTGACCCTGTGCCTGGAAGACAACCTCCAGGCTCCCGCCGAGCACCTGCTGGCCCTGCATGGCAGCGAGACCCGCGAAGTCTGCGCGCGCATCAATTGCGACACCTGCGAGCGCAAGAACAACCCCGACCAGGCCACCTTCATCATCAGCAACCAGGGCAATGACCTGGGCGAACTGAAAGCCTACTTCCGCGACGGGCACAAGCCGCAGGCCTGGGAAACCGCACTGATCCAGGCCCTGGCCAACCAGGTCGGCACGGCGCTGTCGCTCAAGCGCCAGCGCGAGCAGGAACATCGCCTGCTGCTGCTCGACGAGCGCACCACCATTGCCCGCGAGCTGCATGACTCGCTGGCCCAGGCGCTGTCCTACATGAAGCTGCAAGTCAGCCGCCTGCAGACCCTGATCCGCCGCGGGGAGAGCGCACAAACCCTGGAAACCGTCAGTGACGAACTGCGCGACGGCTTGAACACCGCTTACCGGCAACTGCGCGAACTGTTGACCACCTTCCGCCTGCAGATCCAGGACGGCGGCCTCGACCAGGAGCTCAAGGACACGGTGCAGGAGTTTGCCAAGCGCGGCGACTTCAGCGCCGACCTGCAGATCGACCGCCTGGCCTTTCAGCTCTCGGCCAGCGAGCAGATTCATGTGTTGCAGATTGCCCGCGAGGCGCTGTCCAACTGCGCCCGGCATGCCCAGGCGAAACACGCCTGGCTGCGCCTGCGCCAGGTCGGCGAACAGGTCGAACTATCGGTCGAAGACGACGGCTGCGGCCTGGTTCCCGGCTTTGACCCGCGCCAGCACCACGGCCTGACCATCATGCAGGAGCGTGCGCGCAGCCTGCATGGCCAACTCGACATCGAACCCCGCACGCCCCAGGGCACTCGTATCCATTTGCAGTTCCGCCCCGAGTTCCTCGGGCGTCACGAAGAAGGTAGCGCCGCATGAACCCGCCGATCCGCCACAGCATCCTGCTTGTCGATGACCACCCGATGATGCGCCGCGGCATGCGCCAGCTGCTCGAACTCGAAGCGGACCTGGAGGTCATCGGCGAGGCCGGGCATGGCCAGGAAGCCCTGGAAATGGTCGGCCAGCTCCAGCCTGAGCTGATCCTGCTGGACAACAACATGCCGCAGATGAACGGCCTGGAAACCCTGCGTCGCCTGCGCGAGATGCAGTACCACGGCAAGGTGCTGATCTTCACCGTGTCCGATTCCGAAGACGACATCCGCGATGCCATGCGCCTGGATGCCGATGGCTATCTGCTCAAGGACATGGAGCCGGAGTTGCTGATCCAGTCGATTCGCGATGCCCTGCAAGGCAGCCTGGTGGTCAGCCCCACCCTGACCCGAATCCTCGCCCAGGCGCTGCGCACGCCGCAAGCCAGCGCGCAAGCCGACCTGACCGAGCGCGAACGTCAGGTGCTGAAGACCATCGCCGCCGGCCACAGCAACAAGGTCATCGGCCACAAGCTCGGCATCACCGAGGGCACGGTCAAGGTCCATGTGAAAAACCTGCTGCACAAACTCGGCCTGCGCTCGCGGGTCGAGGCGGCGGTCTGGGCGATGGAACATTTGCGGTAGGGATTGCATAGGTGGTTGGAGCAGCCTTGTCTGCTCTCTTTACAACGTGGAGGCCTGCCCCCTCCTCTACTCGCTTCTGACAATCACGCACCTGCCGCCGGTGCAAGCCATGCAATCCTGCAACACAGATCCGGCACATAGCCGATCCCAAAGCCCGCAGCCAAACCTACGCACTCAGCGTAGAGCGGAAAACCGCAACGCGGTTTCCAGCATGGGCACGCGCGGTCAAAGATCTGCCACCCTTTTGCCACTTTGGCGGTGACTGCTGCGCTAAAAACCGATATAACAACCCTCAATTCAGTCTCGATCCAGGTGAACCTGGCCGAGCAACCGAGGCTTTCCGGCCTTGGTGCATAACTCCCTTTTTTGATCACTCATCCGCTGCAAAGCCCAGGCTAGAGCGCCCGCCAGAAAGGACAAGGAATGTTAGCCACCACGCCCGTAAAAGCGTTATCACACCAATTGGTGTCTATTTATCGTTATAAGCAACCATTTCCGGCAAACACATTGAAAATCCTAAAAGAACTTAAAGCAAAAATACTCCAATTGAAATTTAGCCACTTTGAAAGAGCTGCAATACTGACATCTCTTATAGCATCTGCCATCTCACTGGTAGCTATTGCTCAACCAGCATTTATAAAAATAACAAAAGGAAATTACGCAAAACTAAACGCATCCACACTCAACAGTACTACAGAGAAATTTTCATTAGCCATATTGAACGACGGCAATTCATCGGCAGCAGTGAAAAGCATTAAGCTTCAATCTTACCTAGATGGCGAGTTGGTAGTTGAGAGCATCCTACCATTACGCAATGAGGAAGCGGTTATAGAACCCGGAAAAACTATCGTAATATCGTCTAAAACATCAAAACTAAACAGCATCGTCGCAGCCAACAGTGAAAACCCTGAAGCAGGCTCAACTATAACCAAGTTCGTAACAACAGAATGCCTTGCCATAGTTAATTACGTAATACCAAGCAAAAAATCCGAAACCTATGAACACAAATTCACCTGCTATGCATTCACTTTTCTTTAGCCTTGCGTACCTTACTTATAACAATGCGCTCAAATCGCTCACTTCGTTCGCTGGGACGGGCTAAAGCCCGCCCCTTAGCTTAATCGTTGTGCACCTAGAGAGAGGTCCAAAGCTCCATGCTGAAACACATAATTACTCTCGCAACTTTAGCCTTGCTTACTGTTGGCGTTTATCTCTTTAAATTCGGGCTGCCAGTAACCCCCAGCGACTATGCCAACCTAGGGTCTTTTTCTGGAGGAACCTTTGTTGCTTTAGCAACGGTGTATGGAGTGCTGTATGCAATTTGGCACAACATCTCAAGTAAAAAAGAGAACGAAAGTTCTCTTATAGACGCACATCTTAATTTAATGAAAACCTATAAAACCGCTCATACGGGCGGGTATAGCGGAGACGGTTACGCATTTCTTAATTGGCTATGGCCACATACAGTGAACCAACTCACCGCTCCTCCGACCCGTGAAGCAGTAATCGCAAACTCAAATTTAAAAGAAATGGCACAGTGGCTCCGCAGCGTCAAAAAGTGTGGAAATTCAAGAGCCACAGAGCTCGTCCAAGTAATGTCGCCAATCGAAGTAAAGTTGGCACAGCTATATCTCACCATATCGGAGCTACCAAAGTCATATAGAGCTCCCATCAGTAAAAAGATCGCTGACATTGAGTTAAATGACAAAGAAAAAGCCTTGCTCTCACTCTGAAGTACGGCGCACAACAATGCGCTCAACACCGTTCGCTCCGCTCACTGGACTCGCAAAAGCTGCGCTTTTGCTCGCCTGTTAGCTTAATCGTTATGCAATAGATTGAGAGACCCTAGCATTGACCATTGAATCACTCATATCTGCATGCTCGGCGATTGCCGCTCTAATCTCTGCATTGTTTGCGATAAGAAGCACGCGCATAGCAAAAAGAGCACTGCTAATTGCAGAAGATGAATACAAGTCAAAGAAAGAAGGACTAAACATATATCTAATAGAAGGCGTTAATTACCTTGACGCCAACGAAGGATATATTTTTGCATTCAATACATCAGTTACCAATCAAGCAACTCTGGCTAACACAATTAAAAGAATCGAGCTAATCATCACATTTATCCGGGAAGACGAAACCATAGGCAACTCCATTATTCAGCACGATAGCTCTCTGTACGAATCTATTGTCGGTCATCACGTCAGCCCATTTAAGCTTCCCATGGAAATTCAAGGAAAGTCCGCGCAGGCAGGTTGGTTTTTATTTTCGCTCAGCAAGGCAATGAAAAAATTCGGAAGAATTGATAAATACACCCTTAGAGTCACGGACACTCAAGGAAATGCAAGCGAAGCGACCTCCTACTTAATAAAAGAGTATCGGAATGCTTAGGAAATTCACAAATATAGATGCTGTCAAAATTTTAGAGGACGGAGTTGTAATAGATTCCTGCTGGGCAGATGGCAGGCCAATTCCATCAGTTATAGTCGATGCCAGTAAAAGAAAAGACATAAGCGAGTATGTAGAGGCTCACAGAAATCAGCCCCCTGGAGATGTAGTCGTTCAGTGGGCAACAAGTTTTCCGAAGAAAAAGAAAGTGTCACTGATAATCACAAGTTCTCGCCCCGTACTCACTGAATTCGCAATCGGCTTTGATGTCGAAAAAAATCACGCACTGATTGATGGGATAATACAGAGCAACGGGCTTTATCTTCAAACAGGAAGTGCTGGAGAAAGAGTGAGCCAAAAACTATCAGAGGGAAGAGTTCTCATTGAGGTGCCTAAAACGGGATTTGAACAAATATGGGATAAAATTCTATTAGATTTTACTGGCAAATATTTTAGACACCGCGGCCTAAGTCGTGAGCAATCTAAAATCGCAACAAAAGATCACATTAAAAGCATGCGTGAATTCTGGGCACTACGTAGAAATGCATAACAAGTCGCTCAAATCGCTCACTTCGCTCGCTGGGACGGGCTAAAGCCCGCCCCTTAGCTTATCGTTAGGCATCTGATGGAAACCACCGCTGAACGCTGGGAACGCTTTCTTGACCCTGATGCGGTCAAGCCATCTCTTTTCCTGGCGACAATGTTCATCACAGCATTTGAGATACTCAAAAATTCGGTAATTGATCACCTGCGTAATTTTTATGCCAATGGTTGGGACGAAAACGGCCCAATCATTAGCCCTGAGTACCAGAGCAGAGTTTTATCCCGAAATAAGAGCCCGCTTTATGCATCATTTGAATGGCTGCAAGAAAGTGGAGCCATAGGCAGTAAAGATCTGGATCAGTACGAAAAGCTCAAGAAAACTAGAAATTTGCTAGCGCATCAACTATTTGAAGTAGTCACAGGCCAGATTGAGTCGGAACATGAAGCTCAATTCGAAGAGCTGCTAGAGTTACTACGTAAAATAGAACTGTGGTGGGTCGTTAACCTTGAAATTGCCACCAACCCAGATTATGACGGGCAAGAAATTGATGAGGCAGGAATTGTTCCCGGCTCTATCTTGTCATTACAAATGCTTATTGAAGTAGCATCTGGCAATACTGAGCTTCTTGAATACTGGCGCAAAGCACAAAAACAACGCGAAGCAGACGCCTAACAATGCGCTCAAATCGCTCACTTCGTTCGCTGGGACTTGCTAAAGCAAGCCCCTTAGCTTAATCGTTAGGTGCCACATGACCGACCTCATCGCGAAACTAAAAACTCCAAAAGACTGCGCAGTCTTTGAAAGAAATGCGACAGAGCGTGGCCGTCCCGATCTTGCGCTAGCCGCTAGAAAGCGCGCAGTGGAACTTAGAGCTATTGAGCACGGCGTAACAACAGACGTCGAGCGCGAGTGTTTAGAAGCAGTATTTGCCTACGAGCAAGTGCTAAGCGCAAAGAACGGAAAGAAAACCCGTGCTTCTCGTACATGGCCCATGATTGAGCGTCATGGAATACTTGAAGCAGTTGAACGGGCAGTTAATCGAAAAGAAGAAACAGTTGGCTACACTGCTCTTGTCGAAATGGGACTTGAAGATTATGCATTTGAAGCAGTGATACTTCGGCATCCTAGTTACTTTTCAGCAAGCGCTGTTCAACGCTCACAAGAGCGCATCAATCAGCACAATGGCACCTAACTAGTGGTATATGGACTCTCCCCACAAGTAGTGAGCAAAGCTTTTCCAACCCTGTCGTCAGCGCGATTGCATGCGTATATCCGGCCTTGTCTTGGGCGTTTCGCCCTGGCCATTCTGTAGTTCGCGCAGCGGGGGCCAAGCGTTCAATCCATCACGCGGCGCACATATAAGGGCAATGCGCCCTCTCTGGTAGCCCGGATGCAGTCCGGGCTACGGGATCGCGCTATTGCATGAAATCGTGACGCTCAGTGTCACCAGCTGTATTGCCACTCAGGCGCGTGGGATCAAGCAATTTTCGACGTGTGCGCCTGCATTCACTGATCGTAGAGAAAGCTGTCGTCGAGCTGATCCGCCCCGCTGACCGTCACCCCCAGATCGTTGACCAGTCCATCGGTAAGGCCGTAGATCCAGCCGTGCACCGCCAGCGGTTGGCCGCGTTTCCAGGCGTTCTGCACGATGGTGGTATGGCAGACATTGCGCACCTGGCGCTGCACGTTGAGCTCACACAGCAGGTTGACCTGGGCCTCCGATTCCAAGCCGCGAAAACGCTCCAGATTCTGGTGATAGAGCGCCTTGAGCGCGCGCAGCCAGTTGTCGATCAGGCCCAGCGCCTCGTGTCCCAGGGCCGCGCGCACCCCGCCACAGCCATAGTGACCGCAAACGATCACCTGTTTGACCTGCAACACATCGACCGCGTACTGCAGCACCGAGAGGAAATTCATGTCGGTGGCCACCACCATATTGGCCACGTTGCGGTGCACGAACAGCTCGCCCGGCATCAGGCCGACCACCTCATTGGCCGGCACCCGGCTGTCCGAGCAGCCGATCCAGAGAAACTCCGGGCGCTGCTGGCGCGCCAGGCGGGCAAAGAACTCCGGATCCCTGGCCTTGAGTGACTCGGCCCAGAAGCGGTTATTGGCCAATAACTGATCAACGTCCATCGAAGCTCCCGATCTCCCCACCGGCGGCAGGGGCATGCGCGAGGATAGGCATGGTGCATGGCAGCAAAATTGTTGTGGATCAATATTCCATGCCCTCTACCCCTCCTGAATCAGGACGACCTCTTTAGAGGTAGGGCGCGCCAACGGCGGGGAGCAGCCCTGCGACAACTTTTTCGCCATCTTGACGGCCATCAATATGTTCGGCCGCCGTGCCGCTAACGTGCCCCGCAGAATTCATCTGATGAGGCATCGCCATGAAAACCTGCATGACGCCAATCGCCCTTGCCCTGCTCGCCTTCGCCAGCAACGCCAGCGCCAGTGAGAACCTCGGCAAGCTGTTCAGCGACGGCAAGCCGATCCTCGACCTGCGCTACCGCTACGAGCACGTCGACCAGGACAACGCCCTCAAGCACGCCAACGCCCAGACCCTGCGCACCCGCGTCGGCTTCCAGAGCGGCAAGTGGTACGGCTTGTCGGCGCTGATCGAAGCGGACAACGTCAGCCGGATCGGCGATGCCAGCTACAACAGCACGCGCAACGGCCAGGGCGACTACGCGGTGGTCGCCGACCCGGACGGCAGCGAGGTCAACCAGGCCCTGCTGCGCTATGACCATGCCCTGGGCAACGCAGTCGTCGGCCGCCAGCGCATCAACCTGGACAACCAGCGCTTCGTCGGCGGCGTCGGCTGGCGGCAGAACGAGCAGACCTATGACGGTGCGCTCGGCCAGCTCAAGCCGCTGGACGGCCTGACCCTGACCTACGCCTACATCGACAACATCAACAGCATCTTCGGCCCCGGTGATAACCGCTTCGACAACGCCGGCAACCCGGCCAATATCGAGGGCCACAGCCACCTGCTGAATGCCCAGTACCAGGCCATGCCCGAGCTGACCGTCACCGCCTACCAGTACCGCCTGGGCCTGGACAACCTGCTGGCCGGCAACCAGTCGAGCCAGACCAGCGGCCTGCGCCTCAATGGCGCCATCGCCGGCGTCAGCTACGCCCTGGAATACGCCCAGCAGAAGGATTACGCCGACAACCCGCAGGACCTGGACAGTGACTACTACCTGGGCGAACTGGGCTACACGCTCAAGGGCGTGGCGCTGAAGGCCGGATATGAAGTGCTCGGCGGCGACTCGGGGCCGGGCAACCGCGCCTTCCAGACCCCACTGGCGACCAAGCACGCCTTCCAGGGCTGGGCCGACCTGTTTCTCGCCACCCCGGCCGACGGGGTCGAGGACGCTTACGTCGGCTTTGCTACCCCCCTGCTCGGCGGCAACCTGGCGGCCTGGTACCACGACTTCCGCGCCGAACGCGGCAGCAGCCAGTACGGCGAAGAAATCGATGTCTCCTACGCCCACCCGATTCCCGGCGTGCAGGGGCTGGTCGGCCTGGTCAAATACGCCGGCTACGATGCCGATGAGTACTCCGTGGACACCGACAAGCTCTGGCTGCAAGCACAGTTCAGCTATTGATCGATAGGCTCGGTCGTTTTTTACCGGGCGCCCCCGGGCGCGTCTTCCCTGTGGCAAGGCGCGCCCCTCTGGAGAGATTCCATGCGCAAGAAAAACTGGTGCGGCCTGCTGTTCGGCCTGGTGCTCCTCAGCCCTTCGTTGTTGGCGGCCATCGGCGTCGCCGAGGCAGTCAACCTGGCGGGCATGCAGCGCATGCTCAGCCAACGCATCGCCAAGAATTACCTGATGATCGGCGCCGAGGTTCGGCCGGAACAGGCCAATCAGCAGCTCGATGAGAGCCTGGCACGTTTCGAAAGCAACCTCCTCGCCCTGGATGACTATGCCTCCAGTCCGGCCATCGAACAGCAGTTGCAGCGTGTGATCCTATGCTGGCAGGAGTACCGCAGCCTGATCCTGCAGCGCCCCGAACGCGACGCCGCGATGCGGGTGCTGAGCCTCAGCGACCAATTGCTCGCCGAAAGCGAGGCCTTGGTGGCACAGATCGAACGAACCAGCGGTGGTCGCACTGCGCACCTGGTCAACCGCAGTGGGCGCCAGCGCATGCTCAGCCAGCGCATTGCCAAGCTGTATCTGGCACTCAGCTGGAAACTGCCGCGCAAAGAGCTGCAGACCCAGTTCGAGCAGGCCGTGGACGAGTTTGACCAGGCCCTGGAAGAGTTGCGCGCGGCACCGGAAAACAATGCGGCAATCGATGCAGAACTGGCCAAGGCCAGTGGCCAATGGCAATTTTCGCGACAGGGTTTTCAGCTGTCCGAGGACGCCCGCTATGTACCGACGCTGATCAGCATCACCTGCGAGACGCTGCTCAAGCAGATGGACGGCCTGACTCGGGCCTACGCCGGGCTGCCTCTTTAGAGGTAGTCCTGAGGAGGAATGGGCAGTCTCGGCTGGCGCTTCTAAGATGGTGCCTACTGAGGTGACCCATGCTGAGCGACTCTACGACCCTTGCCATGCTGCGCGAGCACCAGTTGTTCGACAGGCTACCCGACAGCGCTTTTCAGGAAGTCGGCAACCTGGCGATTCATCGACGCCTGCACAGCCTCGACATCCTCTTCCACCAGGGCGATCTGGCCGAGCGTTTCTACCTGCTGCTCGAAGGACAGATCATCCTCACCCGCGTGCTGCCGGAAGGTAACGAAAAGCTGGTCGAGGTGATCCAGCCGGGGCAGATTTTTGTCGAATCCCTGCTGTTCAGCGATACCCGCCACTATCCGGTGACCGCCAGTGCACTGAAACCCAGCAGCCTGGTGAGCATCGACGGCGCCCACTATCGCCATCTGCTCGAAGAGCAACCGAGTATCTGCCTGCAACTGCTGGCCAGTTTCAGTACCCGCCTGGACCAGCGCCTGAGCGAAATCGACACCCTGGCCGTGGCCAATGCCAGCCGCCGGGTGGTGCGTTTCCTCTGTCAGGAACAGGCCGCCGGCAATGGGCAGATCAAGCTCAGCGTGCCGAAACGCCTGATCGCCTCGCAACTGGGAATCCAGCCGGAAACCTTCTCGCGCATCCTCCATAGGCTGATCGATGCCGGGCTGATCGCCATGGAGCGGCGCAACATTCGCATCCTCAATACGCCCAGACTGGCCAGCTACTACGAGTGACCCGCGACTAGACCTGAGAGGGGGCGCCGCAGTTGCTCGCGCGCGCCCAGCAAGGTCGCAGCCTTGGCGTGATGGGCAGACGTACGCTGCCCATCGAGCCGCAGCTCAATCCTGCAGACGGAAACGCCCGGTCAGCGCTTGCAGCCCATCCATGCTCTGGGTGATGGCCTGGCTGGTCGATGCGGTATCGCGGGTGGAAACGGCCGCCTGATCGGCGACTCCAGCGATATGGGTCAGCGAGCGGTGCATGTCGTCGGCCACCTGGCACTGCTCCTCGGCCGCCGTGGCGATCTGGTTGGTCATGCCGCGAATGGACTGCACCGCAGCGACGATATTTTCCAGCGCGCCCTGGGCGGCTTCGATCTGCTGCAAGGTGGCATCGCTGCCGCGCCGTGACTCGTCCATGGCCCGGCCGGCGCGCCCGGTTTGCTGCTGCAGGCGTTCGATCAGGCCGCTGATCTCGCCGGCGGAACTCTGCGTCCGTGCGGCCAGGCTGCGTACCTCGTCGGCGACCACGGCAAAGCCCCGCCCCTGCTCCCCCGCCCTGGCGGCTTCGATGGCGGCATTCAGCGCGAGCAGGTTGGTCTGGTCGGCAATCGCGCTGATCACTTCCAGCACCCGACCGATTTCCTGACTGTCGGCGGCCAGCTGCAACATCAGCTCGGACAATCCCTCGACATGCCCGGACAGTTGGCGAATCGCCGCCACCGAACTGCGCATGACTTCACGGCCATTACCGGTCTCGCTGTCGGCGGTATCGGCCGCCGTCGCGGCCGCCACGGTGCTGCGCGCAACCTCCTGGGCGGTGGCGAGCATTTCGTGCATGGCGGTGGCCACCTGGTCGATCTCGGCCTGCTGGCCGACCACGCTGCGTGCATTTTCGCCGGCCACCGCAGCCATGTGACTGCAGTGACCATCGGCCTGATCGGCGGCCAGGCGTACCGCACGAATCATCTCGCTGACCTGGTGCAGCAGCCGGTTGTAGTCGCTGCCGATCCGGCCCAGTTCATTGTCGGGGTAAGCCACCGCCAACGGCTGGGAAAAATCGCCCTGGCTGACCCGTTCGAGCCTGCCGCGCAGCTCTTCGAGCTGGCGCATCAACCAACTCATCCCGGCCACCCGCCCGAGTATCACCAGCAACAGGATGGCCAGGGTCGAACCGAGCGCCACCCAGCGTTGCACGCTGGCACTGCGGTTGGCCTCGGCCGACATCAGCAACACCACGTCGTTGCTCGCGGCAAGCAGGGCTTCCGAGTCGCTGGCAAGCGTCTGCAGCGCAGCGCGGTCGCCCTGGGCCACGGCCAGCACCAGCGTGCGGTAGCGGCCCCAGGCCTGATCGACCTGGCGCAGCCGCTGCTGGGCGGCCGGCAGTTCCACCGCGGCGACGCCTTGCGCCGAATCGCCGTTAACCAGCAGTCGGTGGGCGTTTTCGAAGCGCTGCAGGGTCGCCTCCAGACTCGCCAGCGGCAGCGCCCCTTGCGCGACCAGCAGGCTCTGCTTGGCCATTTTCTGGCTGAGCATGCGTTGCGCGCCGGCCATGTCCAGTTGCCTGGCATCGTGGTCGGAGGTAAACAGCACCCCGGCGGTGAGCGCCGCGCAGAGGAAGATCAGGCTGTAGGAAAAGAAGAACTGGCTGTTGAGGGTGCGCAGGCCAAAAACGCGCAATAGCCGCTGAATTCCGTGCGTCAAGGTGTCAGACATGTCGAGTCCTTTTGCATCATGCAATTTGATTGATCATTCTTGAAAACTCGCCACATCCGAGCAATTAGACTTCAGGTGTAATTGCACCTAGGTAAAAACCTCGGCCTTGGCCTTCTGCGCGGGCACTTCAACCGCCGCGCCCAGCGCGCAGATCAACTGCCACAGCCGCGGCGGCAAGCCTTCCGGGTCGAGGCTGTCGAGCAGGTTCTTGATCCCCAGGCCCAGGTCGGTATCGCCCTCGATCATCAGGCGGCGGCGGAAAAACAGGGTGTCCGGGTCCTCCTGACGACTGGCCAGCAGGAGGAACTCGCGCCAGTTGCCGCGGATGCAGACATCCACCGGCGCCTCGGCGGCGATGCGCAGACCATGCTGATCGCGGGTCAGGCACCAGGCCAGCTGCAGATCGCTGATTTCCAAGCGCAGCCAGCGGCCCTGCAACAAGTCGAACTCGCCCTCCGCCAGGGGTTCGGCGAACAGCCGGGCAATGACCTTTTCCAGCACCAGGCGCTGCAGCCGGAATGGCACATGGCGGCCCAGCGGCAAGAGGGGCGGAGCGATTCGCATGGCCAGGCGGGCAAAGGTCTTCATAGAACCACCTCGTCGGCGCGCAGCATACCGGCGCGGCCGTGCCAATAACCGTTGCAGCCTTCCACCGCCACGGGCGGCAGCGCGCCGCAGCGCACCGTATCGAAGGCCGCGATGACCCCGGCCATGCCCTCGGCGCGCGGGCTCAGGCGCAGCAGATCGGCACCAGTGGCGGCCAGTTGCGCATAGTCGGCGAGCAGGTTGTTGACCTTGGCCGACATGGTCTGGATGCCGTTGAGGGTGAACAACGCCTCGCCCTCCTGGCTGTGCAGGACGATGCCTTCCGGGAAACTCTCGCAGCAGATCTGGCAGTCGTCCTTGGGCCGGTTTTCCGCGCGGGCAGTGAAGCAGCGCGCCGAGTAGGCCAAGGGCAGATGCCCGTAGGCGAACAGCTCCACCTCTGGGCGCGCCAGGCCGAGGCCGTCGAGTTGCTCCAGGGTGCTGCGGATCAGCGCACCGGAGCATTCGACCGGCGGCACCCAGCGCTGCAGGCCGCAGTCGATCAGCTCGGCCAGGGCATGGCCGTTGTAGAGGTTGAGGGCGGGGCCGGCGACGAAGGGCAGCTTGCGCTCGCGCAGGAACTGCACCGCGCCCATGTCGTTGGCCTCCACCAGCAGCTCGCCGTTGTCGCACAGGCGCTTGAGGCTGGACAGCTCGGAAGCCGCCTCGACCAGCGCCAGGCCCGACAACACCAGCTCGGCGCGGGTGCATTCGGCCAACTCGCGGGCCAGGCCGAGCCAGTCATCCAGGCCGAGGGCACGGCGCTTGGCGCACACCGTCTCGCCGAGGTAGATGGCATCGAGTGGCTGCTCGGCCATTTCGGCATAGAAATCCAGCAGCTTTGCGCGGCTCCAGTAGAACAGGACAGGGCCCAGACTGAGCTTCATGATGATCTCCTCATTGCCAGGAACGATGGTAGGCGCCCAGGGTGGTCTGGCTGCCCTCGGACAAGCTGTCCAGTGCGCTGCGCCACTGCGGCTGCACCGTGAAATTCTGCGGCGCGCTGGCGTAGGCATCCAGGGCCGCGCGCCAGACTCGGGTGACCTGTTCGACATAGGCCGGGCTGCGCTGGCGGCCCTCGATTTTCACCGCCGTCACGCCGATGGCGGCGAGCTGCGGGATCAGGTCGAGGGTGTTCAGGCTGGTCGGCTCTTCCAGGGCATGGAAGCGCTGGCCGCCGACCAGGAAGCGGCCCTTGCACAGGGTCGGGTAACCGGCCGGTTCATCCTTGCCATAGCGGTCGATCAGCACGCCATTGAGGCGCGACGTAAGGCCATCGGCGTCTTCCTGCCAGCGCACCGCCTTGGCCGGCGAACAGACGCCGCACAGGTTGGGTGATTCGCCCGTCAGATAGGACGACAGATGGCAGCGGCCCTCGGCCATGATGCACAGGCTGCCAAAGGCGAAGACCTCGATCGGCACCGGACTCTTTTCCGCCACCTGGCGCACCTGGGCCAGCGACAGCACCCGTGGCAGCACCGCGCGGCGGATGCCGTAGCGCTGCTGATAGAGCGCCAGGGCGGCGGCATTGGTCGCCGAGCCCTGCACCGACAGGTGCAGGTTGAGACCGGGATGGCGGCGACTGGCATAGGCCAGCACCCCCGGATCGGCGGCGATCAGCGCGTCCACTCCCAGCGCCGCGGCCTGGTCGACCGCGCGCTGCCAGCGTGCCCAGCCGTCGGGTTGGGCATAGGTATTGACCGCGATATACAGCTGCCGGCCCTGCGCACGGATCAGCTGCAGGCCGCTTTCGAGCTGCTTGTCGTCGAGGTTCAGACCGGAAAAATGGCGGGCGTTGGTGTCATTGCGAAAACCGACATAGACGGCGTCGGCGCCCTGCCGCACCGCGGCCTTGAGGGCAGGCAGGCTGCCTGCGGGACAAACCAGTTGCATGAAAACTCCTTCCGGGCGGAATACTGTCGGGCACTGTAGGGGGTGGCTCTGGGCGAGGCCTTGACCGCGGTCAACTCGCCTCGACTCGCCAGGCTCACGGTTACTGGGTCGATTCGCAAAACACCTGACTTGTAGGAGCGGCCCATGGCCGCGATGGGTTTCGCGGGCATGGAACTAGGCGCCCCCGCTGCTACGCCACTTAATGCAGCAGCGCACTGAACGGCAGGTAGTCGAGCAGATCGCCCTCCTCCAGGGTCTGCCCAACCTCGACCAGCGCCAGGCCGTCGGCCCAGCAGGCCGAGGTGAGCATGGCCGAGCCCTGCTGCGGATGCAGGCACACGCGCAACTGGCCGTCTCGCGCTTCCAGCCGTGCCCGCAGGTACTGGCGGCGAGCATTGGCCTTGGGCCAGGCGAATCCGGCAGGCAGGCGCAGGGCCTGCGGCACTACATCCTGGCAACCCTGGGCGCGCAGCAGAAAGGGCCGCGCCACCACCAGGGCGGTGATCAGGGCGGCGGCCGGGTTGCCCGGCAAGCCCAGCCAGGGCTTACCACCCACTGCGCCGAAGGCCAGCGGCTTGCCCGGCTGGATTGCCAGGCGCCACAGGTGCAACTCGCCCAGTTCACGGATCGCCTGCTTGAGGTGATCCTCCTCGCCGACCGACACCCCGCCGGAGGTGATCAGCATGTCCCACTCCGACGCGGCCAGGCTCAGGGCATCGCGGCTAGCCGCCAGTTCGTCGGCCATGATCTCGTAATCGTGGACTTCCACGCCCAGGCTGCTCAGCACGCCGGCCAGGCTGTAGCGATTGGCGTTATAGATCTGCCCGGGCTGCAGCGCCTCACCCGGCTCGCGCAACTCGTTGCCGCTGCTCAGCAGGCCGACCCGCAAGCGCCGATAGACCGCCACCCGGTCGATGCCGAAGCTGGCCAGCAGGCCCAGCTCCTGGGGGCGCAGGCGCTGGCCGACGCTCAGCACCGGGGTGCCCGCGGCCAACTCCTCGCCACGCCGGCGCACATGCTCGCCGCCCTGCACCGGCGGCAGCCGCACCCGCCCCTCCTCGAGCCGGCAGTGCTCCTGCATCACCACGCTGTCGGCGCCCGCCGGCAAGGGCGCGCCGGTGAAGATGCGCACCGCATGACCGGCCGGCAAGGCTTGCGCCGCCGCATCGCCGGCCGCGATTCGCCCGGCCAGCGGCAGGCAACCACCTGCGGCCGGCAGATCGGCGGCGCGCAGGGCGTAACCATCCATTGCACTGTTGTCCCAGGCCGGCACTGCGAAGGGAGCGTGCAACGCCTCGGCCAGCACCCGACCGAGGGCCTGGCTCAGGGCGACCCGCTCCACGGGTGGCGGCGCCGGGGCACGCGCCAGCAGTTCGGCGATGGCCTGGTCAACCGGGCGCAGGTTGTTGCCGTCGCAGCCACAGGCACTCATGAGCGGGCTCCGCAGCGCGCGACCTGCGGCTGATCGGCCAGGCGCTTGAGGTGGGCGACGAAATTGCACGGCCCGGTGCGGCTGTCCAGTTGCTCACGGAGGATCTTCGTCCAGGCCGTGCGACAGGCGTTGGGCGAACCGGGCAGGCAGCAGACCAGCGCGCCGTTGCTGATTCCGGCCAGGGCACGCGACTGCAGGCTGGAGGTGCCGATCTCATCCAGCGAGACCTGGCGGAACAGTTCGCCGAAACCATCGACCAGCTTGTCCAGCAGGGGCGCCACGGCTTGCGGGGTATTGTCGCGCACGGTGAAACCGGTGCCACCGGTGATCAGTATCACCTGCACCAGGGGGTCGGCGATCCAGGCACAGACCCGTGCGCGGATCTGCCAGATATCGTCGATCACCAGGGCCCGCTCGACCAGCGCGTGGCCGGCCGCCTCCAGCCCCTCGATCAGGGTCTGCCCCGAGGTATCGGTGGCCAGAGTGCGGGTGTCGCTGACGGTCAGGACGGCGATGCGTAATGCCTGGAATTCGGCGCTGGACAGATGAGCCATGCTGGAAGCCTCCATAGGATGTCTGGCCGCAGACTGCACCGGTACTTTGGTACAGCCCATTCCTCGTTGGAGGTATGCCCCTGGCAGCAGAAGCGTCTGCGCCGGCCTCGAGCCCCTGTTGCCTGGGGCTTGCAGCGGCTTTTACAGCGGCTGCGACCGAGGGTCGCAGGTGTCTTGCGCGCGACTAAACCGCCCGGGAAACGGCTTGCACACGCGGCGCACCGCTGTAGCGATCGAACAACCGGCACACCGAGTTCACCAGCAAACGGCCGGCCGGAAGAATGGCAATGGACGCCTCGTCGAGGCTGATCAGGCGATCGCGCTGCATCTGCTCCAGGGCCGGCCAGGCATCGGCGAAATAGTGGCGAAACTGCAGGCCGAAACGCGCCTCGATGCGCCGAATATCCAGAGCGAAGTCACAGCTCAGGCGCTCGATCACCTCGCCCCGCAGACGGTCGTCAGGGCCGCAGCGAAAGCCGCCCCAGCTGGCCAGCTGGCCCCTGTCGAGCTGGGCCTGATAGCCCTGCAGCTCACGATGGTTCTGCACATAGAGGCCGTCGATCTGACTGATGGCAGCGACGCCCAGACCGATATGGTCGCAGTCCGCGTGCCGACTGAAGCCCTGGCAATTGCGCTGCAAGCTGGCGTTTTCCTGAGCGATGACCAGGTCGTCATCCGCCAGGGCGAACAAGCCCATGCCGATATAGCGATAACCCGCCAGGCTGAGCTGCTCGACGCATTGCCGCTGCATGGCCAGCTTGTCCTCGCGATCAGACAGGCCACTGGCGGCAAAGCGGCCGAGCGGCCGATAGCGCTGCGGTGGATCGGCATAGTCGAAGACCGTTACCCGATTCGGCTGCAGCTCGATGATGGCCGCCACCTTGCGCGCGAAACTGGCCCGGGTTTGCCAGGCACGTCCATAGCCAATATCGATATTCACCGAGCGATAGTTGAGCGCGCGGGCGGCATCGATCAGCGAGCGGATGTGCCGCGGATCCTGCCAGATCAATGCTGCGCCGCTGGCCGCGGCAATATCCGGCACCCCGATACTGACGTGATTGAAACCCAGCTCGCGCAAGCGGCCCATGGTCGGCCAGTCCGCATGGGCCAACTGGAGCTCGATGCTGTAGTCGCCCGTGTCGTAATCGAGAAAATTGAAGCGTCGGCGCAGCTGACTCATCAAGCGGAGCAACTGAGCGGCGCTGGGCGTACTCCCGCCCGCCAGGTGAAATTGTTCGACGCGCTGCTGCGCACCGAGGTGGCAGCCGATGGTGTCGATCTCCTGCTCCAGGCGCTCCAGGTAGGCGGCGAAGTCGCTTGGCGAGCCACCGGCGCGCGGCTGGTTGATCGGCAGCTGCACTGCAAGCGATAGCGCTCGCTGGGCCAGTCGACTGCCACGCAAGGCGCGCAACAGATCCAGCGAGCCAATACCGCGATGAAAGGCGCTGGTATCGGGATAGCAGCTATGGCTGGCATCGCCATGGGCGTAGCGGCCGAGCAGCTTGCTGTACCAGCTGTTGGATTCACGCATCTGGCTTTCCCCCGTATGGCCGCAAACACAGTGTCGGGGTATTGCCGGCATGCCTCATTGACCTGAGTCAACCTTGGCAAAAGCCGCGCGCCGGTGACGATCCGCTTCGCTGGGTCATCGTTGACTCAGTCCAACCCGTGGCCCGGACGCATTGCGCGGGCAGTTGCAGGCGCCAGGGTTTGCCCGCGTAGGGCGTGCTCGCGAAGCAGTACGCCGCCTGCGTACCGCAGGCGGACTGTTCGCTGCGCTCCTGAGTCCGCCCTACTCAGCACAACAGCACAACCTGCGCCACCGAACCGTGGTTGTTGAAAGCCGATAACTGTTGCAGCAGCTAATTGGGACATAGCCTATGCAATACCCTCACCTGGCTTGAGTGCGCAGACTCCTGGGCCAATCACTTCAAGCGCAGACGCCGCGCCAGCTTGTGCAGGTTGCTCGGGTCGAGGTCGAGCAGGCGCGCCGCACTGGCCCAGTTATCGGCGCACAACTCCAGGGCTTGCTGGATGCTCTGGCGTTGACAGGTTTCGACCGCTTCGCGCATCGAGCAGGCGGCAGGCATGGGCGTGTCTTGCGCTTGCAGCAGCTCGCTGGCACCGGGCCGGCGCACGGCATTGTCGAGGTCGAGCAGGTCGGGTTCCAGGGTCAGAATCTGCGTGCGGCTGGCGCCGCGGCTGAGCAACTTGAGGGCCGCCCGGCTGATCACATGCTCCAGCTCGCGCACATTGCCCGGCCAGCCATAGGCCAGCATGGCGCGTTCCGCCGCGGGCGACAGGCGCATGCTGCGCAAGCCTAGGCGCGCGCGATTGAGTTCGAGGAAGTGCCCGGCCAGCATCAGCACATCGTTGCCGCGCTCGCGCAACGGCGGAATCGGCACCGGATACACCGACAGGCGGTGATAGAGGTCGGCGCGGAAAAGCCCGTCGCGGATGCTGTCCGGCAGGTGGCGATTGGTCGCGGCGATGATGCGTACATCGACATGCAGCGGCTTGTCCGCACCCAGGCGCTGGATCTCGCCATTCTGCAGGGTGCGCAACAGCTTGGCCTGCACGCTGAGGGGCAGTTCGCCGACCTCGTCGAGCAGCAGGGTGCCGCCATTGGCCGCATCGAAGCGCCCGGGGCGATCGCTGGTGGCACCGGAAAAGGCGCCCTTGACGTGACCGAACAGCTCGCTTTCGGCCAGCGACTCGGGCAGCGCCGCGCAGTTGACCTGAATCAGCGGCTTGTTGCGCCGCCGCGACAGGCGATGCAGGTGGCGGGCGAACAACTCCTTGCCCACCCCGGTCTCGCCCAGCAGCAGCACCGGCAACTCCGAGTCGGCCACCACCTCCAGCTCGCTCAACAGTTGGTGGATGGCCTGGCTGTGGCCGAGGATCTCGCTTTCCTCGGTGACCAGGGCGGCCGTCTGCACATCGCTGCGGGCCAGGCGCAGGCTGCGGTTTTCCTGCTCCAGGCGCGTCACCCGCACCGCCGCTTCGATCATCAGGGCATAGCGCTGCAGATCGCGCCGGGCATTGCTGTCGAAGGTGCCGGCATGCAGGGCGTCGAGGGTCAGGGCGCCCCACAGCTGGCCCTCGACATACAGGCTGACGCCCATGCAGTCATGCACCGGCAAGGGCTCGCCGACATGTGCGTCGAGCAAGCCGTCATACGGGTCCGGCAGGCGACTGTCCGGCTCGAACCAGGTCGGCTCGCGGTCGGCCATGATCGCCGCCAGGCGCGGGTGCTGGGCGATCACGAAACGCCGGCCGAGCGCTTCATGGACCAGGCCCACGGCCGCCAATGGCCGCAGGCTGTCGCCATCCAGACGCAACAAGCCCACGGCGCCACAATTGAAGTGCTCGCGCAGGGTATGCACCAGACGCTGCAAGCGCACGGCATTGGGCAGTTCGGTGATGAGATCGGCGAGCAGACTGCTTTCCATCATGGTATTTATTACCCTAATTGGTCGATCGGACCCTAACAGATCGGGGTTCGATCGACCATGTGAAATAGAAACACCTTTGTTTTCAAGGGCTCGATCCTGGCACGGCGGCTGCTATTGACCTAGGCATCCCCATCGATCGATGCACAAGGAAATCGCCATGAGTCCGACCCTTCTCGACCAGCCCCTTGGCAGCCTGGCCTGCGAGATACCCGGTGCCACCCGGGTATTTCATGCCTTCCATCTCGATTTCTGCTGCGGCGGCCACAAGAGCCTGCGCGAGGCGGCGGCCCTGCGCGGCATCGAGCCCGAGATGGTCGCCGCCGAACTGGACAGCCTGCAGGCCAGAGGCGGCACGCAACTGGACTGGCGCACTGAGCCCAGCACACGCTTGATCGAGCATATCCTCAAGCGCTATCACGCCCGCCATCGCGAGCAACTGCCGGAACTGATCCGCCTGGCCTGCCGGGTGGAACAGGTCCACGGCGACCGCGCCGATTGCCCGAACGGCCTGGCCGACTTGCTGCGCGACATGCAGCAGGAACTGGAGAGCCACATGCTCAAGGAGGAGCAGATCCTCTTCCCCATGCTCCTGAGCGGTTACGCCAGACAGGCCAGCGCGCCGATCTCGGTGATGCGCTTCGAACACGATCACCACGGCCTGGCCCTGGAGCAGATGGAAGCCCTGACCCACGGCCTCACCCCGCCGGAAGATGCCTGCAATACCTGGCGTGCGCTGTACCGCGGGCTCAACGAACTGCACGATGACCTGATGCAGCACATCCACCTGGAAAACAACGTGTTGTTCGTCGCCGACCAGGCTTAGTCATATTCAGCGGTTCAATCGCCGGCATGCCGGCGATGCCTGGGTGTCCGCCCCCCTGCCAGATCACCAGCTCAGATAGAACATGCCCTTGGCCAACAGCACGATGGCGACCATGTGGGCGAACAGGCTGACGTGGATGATGCGCAGATAACGCGCATTCATGCGCTTGCTCCTGAACAGCCACATGGCGCTGAAAAAATGCCCGAGCACACTGGCCGCGAGCATGATCTTCAGGGTCAGCAGGGTATTGAAGGACGCCTCCAGCGGTGCGGCCAACGCGGGCAGATAACGCAGCCAGAGCATGCCCAGGCCGGCGCCGAACAGCGCCAGCAACACCCAGGGCATCAATTGCCGGGCGCGCCGTCCGACGCCCTGCTCGATCAGGCGCATGGCCTCGGCCGGCACCTGCTTGCGCACGCTTTCCAGAATCAGTACCTCGAAGAACACCGTGCCGATGAACATCAGCGCGGCAAACAGATGGAGGGTCAGCAGGATCGGATAAATCATCGGCTACTCGGCAGGCAGGACAGCAATAAACGAGGCATCACGCAGCGGCGCATTCATCCCGGATGACCATCCACGCGGGCACTGCAGAGCATGGGCCCATAGCGCCAGGCGAACAGGGCAAAGGCCAGGCTCCAGCATCCGGCGGCCAGCCACAGCCCCCAGAACGGCGAGACTTCGATCAGGCCAACGCGAAACAGGCAGGCCAACTGCACCAGGATAAACGCCAGGGTCATCCCGCTCGGCGGCGTCAGCGGCCGGCCGGTATGGCCCAGGCTGACACGGGCGACCATGGCCAGGATCAACCCGCCGATGGAGCCGACGGTCAGGGCATGCAGCGGCTGGCTCGGGTTGCTCAGCAGGCCAAGGTGCCAGAGCGCCATGCCCAGGCAGGCCAGGCCCAACCAGGCATAGGCCAGGTGCAGCGACCAGAGCAGCGGCACCCGCCACATGCCCGGGTCATGCCAGCGCGCCAGGCGCAGCAGATGACCGATCGCCAGTAGTGCGAACAGCAGGCCAACCCAGGCGCTGGCCTGCAGGGCGATACCGACGGCATACAGGATGGCGACCAGGGCCGAGCCCAGCAGCAACAGCAGATCGAGCCAGGGCCAGGGCTTGACGCCCTCCACCCGACCCAGGCCGCGCTGGGTAAAGAACGGAATCACCCGCCCGCCGATCAACCCCAGCATCGCCGCGACCAGCCAGACTCCGGCCAGCACGCCCTGGCGCTGCAGGATATCGCTGGCAGCGGCCAGGCCGAGCATGGCGACGGCATCCGCAGCCGTCAGCAGCAGCAGGACCGCGACAATCGGGTAGTTGCGTTTCTGCCGGGCCTGCCATAGCGCGCGGCCCATGACCGCGGCCACCGCCAGCGGGAATGCCAGTTCCAGCACGGCCAGTACCGGCACCGGCAGGTCGCTGAGCCAGGCCAGTCGCGCCGCCAGCCAGAGCAGCGCCAACAGGGTCAGCGGGCGCCCCTGCAGTCCGGGCTGGCCGGTCCAGGTCTGCACCGCGGACAAGAGAAAGCCGGCAATGATCGCCAGGGCGAAACCGAACAGCAGCTCATGCCGGTGCCAGGCCAACCAGCCGCCGGCCGGCTGCCACTCGCCCAGCCAGCCACTATAGGCTGCCAGCCACAGCGGCACGGCCAACAGGGCGAACAGGCAGCCACCCAGAAAGAACGGCCGAAACCCCAGACGCCACACCGGGGCGATCGCCAATGCCTTGCGGCGGTCAAGCACTTGCATGATGCAACTCCTTTAGCGGGCCGAGCGAAGCCGGCCCAATTTACTCAACCAGCACGCAGGCCACCCAAACGAGCACCAGCAGGCCCAACAGTAGCCCGTGATTGCTCAAGCGCGAGCATGCGCCAGCAACGGCAGCCTGTCGCCCGCGGCGAGCCAGGTGCACCGCAAAATACTCGGCCCCTTGTTCCAGATTGCCAGCCATGACTTCAAACATAATGATCGCTCCTATGCAGCGACAGGCCACTGACCAGCGTCAAGCAACCACTGAAGTTGCCCGACAGATACCGGTCGCCTTGTGCATCAATGGATTGCTTGCAAGCGGCCAGCCTGGCGACTGACCTGATCGCCCGGGTGGAACTGCGCATTGGGCGAGCGCACGGTGGTTTCCTCGCCTTGTGCGGTCTTGACCACATAGGCGCGCTGGCTCAACCCGCTGACCTGCTGAGCACCCTCCCCGGCAAACAAGCCGATGCCCGCGCCGACCAATGCGCCCAGCGGGCCGCCGGCGGCGCCGCCGATCAGCACACCGCTGAGCCCGCCATAAACCGCACCGACGCTGTTGTCGGCGGTTTCCTTGATCACTTCGTCGGCTTGTACTACGGCAGCGCCGAGTAGCGCTGCACTGAGGAAAAACACGTTGAACACTTTCATGACTGACTCCGGCTGAATGATTCGCTTCACCATTACTAATCCAGAAATCGTGCCAACAATTAAAGCTATATAAATCAACGTTCTAATAATCATTAGGTCAATATAACCATTGGTAAAAATGGTTGATATAACCCTACAGAGTCCAAATGACTACATTACCGACTATCGAAAGATGAGAGGAAGCGAAGGCTGACTTTGGCGCGCAAGCACCTACTTGAGCAGGCGCAGGAGAACAGCAAGCGAGCGCCTGCTGGAGAAGCAAGGTAGAGAGAAAGACGAATATCTGTAAACCGCGCTACCCGGTCCCCGGACCTGCGTGTCATGGCAACGCAGTCCGGCGACAGGCTGGCGCGATCAGGGCAGTAGCAGCGCTACTCGACCACGATTGGGGCAGGTTTCCATGTAGCGATGAGCCGCGATGAAGTCGTCGAAGGCAAACACCTTGTCGATGACCGGCGTGAGCGCGTGCTCCGCGGTCAACTGATTGATGTGTTGCAAGGCGCGCTGCACGGCTTCCTGATTGGGCTCGATGCCCATTTCGGGAAGGCCGGTGAAGTCGAGCACGCAGTGGCGGAAGAACTGCAAGTGCTTCTTGAACGCGGCGCACGCCGGAAAGGCCGTGTCGTTGCCCCCATTGACGCCACACATGATCAACTTGCCGCGCGCCGCCGCGACATCACCGAGCAGCTTCATCTGCTGGCCGGCGCACTGATCGAGGATCACCTCGACCCCCTTGCCCTCGGTGTAGCGCTCGATTTCCAGGACCAGGTCCTGCTCGTCGGTGACCACCACCTTGTCGGCGCCCAACTCGCGCAGAAACTCGCGGTTACTCGCTTGGCTGGTCGAGGCGATAACCGTGGCGCCCAGCGCCTTGGCCAGTTGCACGGTCTGCGGAGCCAGGCAATGGCTGGCCTCGGTGATCAGCACATGCTGGCCTGGTTGTAACTTGGCCAGGTCGACCAGGGCGAAATAGGCGAACAGCAGTGCGCTGTAATGCACGCTGGCTTGCAGCGGCGACAACTCCTCCGGGTAACGGGTCAGGGCGTAGCGTGGCATCAGCACCAGATCACCCCAGGTCGGGTAACGATTGGCGGTGCTGGCCGGGAAGCTGGCAACCGGCGTACCGATTTCAAGGTCGTCGACACCCGCGCCCAGGGCCTCGATGGTGCCGGCCAGCTCGCTGCCCATGCCGGCGGGTAACTGGGCTTGTTCGGCGGCCAGATTCTGCCGCCACAGCACGTCGTTCCAATTCAGCCCTACGGCCTGGACGCGCACCAGCACCTCGCCTGGGCCAGGTGTCGGGGTTGGCAACTCTTCATGCTGAAGCACATCAGCGTCGCCGAATTTGTGGAAACGGATCATGTGGGACATCGTTACCTTAACCTCTGATCACGAATTGACACTTCAATGACTGTGGACTCTATCCGCTGATGTCCGGCAACACCACCCGCTGGCAGTGATAGTTGTCATGTCTGGCAGTGATTGCCGGCTTTCCTTAACGGCATTACAGCTCGTACTATTGCCCGGCACAGGCGCACATTGGCAACGTATTACTGGCAACACATTACTGGAATGTGCAGCATGCCCCGCCTGAGCGCATCAAGGCCGCTTCACTTCGAATGGTAACCGGATGAACCGTAACGACCTACGCCGCCTCGATCTCAACCTGCTGATCGTGTTCGAGACGCTGATGCACGAGCGCAGCGTGACCCGCGCGGCGGAGAAACTGTTTCTCGGCCAGCCGGCGATCAGCGCCGCCCTCGCCCGCCTGCGCAGTCTGTTCGACGACCCGCTGTTCGTGCGCACCGGTCGCAGCATGGAGCCAAGCGCCCGCGCCGTGGAAATCTTCGCCCTGCTCTCTCCGGCGCTGGATTCGATCTCCACGGCGGTCAGTCGCGCCGCCGACTTCGATCCGGCAACCAGTACCGCGGTGTTTCGCGTCGGCCTCTCGGATGACGTCGAGTTCGCCCTGCTGCCCGCCCTGCTCCGGCGCCTGCGCGCCGAGGCGCCGGGGGTGGTGCTGGTGGTGCGCCGGGCCAACTACCTGTTGATGCCCAACCTGCTGGCATCCGGCGAGATTTCGGTGGGCGTCAGCTACACCGAGGAGCTGCCGGCCAACGCCAAGCGCAAGACCCTGCGTCGCAGCAAGCCCAAGCTGCTGCGCGCCGATTCGGTGCCGGGCGCGCTGAGCCTCGACGACTATTGCGCCAGACCGCATGCCCTGGTGTCCTTTGCCGGCGACCTCAACGGCTTTATCGACGAGCAGCTGCTGAAGATGGGCCGCAGCCGCAAAGTGGTGCTGGCGGTACCGCAGTTCAACGGCCTGGGCACGCTGCTGGCCGGCACCGACCTGCTCTCGGTGGTGCCGGACTATACCGCCGCCGCCTTGACCGCCGCCGGCGGCCTGCGCGCCGAGGACTTGCCCCTCGAGACCCAAAGCTTCGAAATGTCCATGGCCTGGCGCGGTGCCCAGGACAATGACCCCGCCGAGCGCTGGCTGCGCTCGCGGATCCAGATGTTCTGCGGCGACCCGGACAGCCTGAGCTAAACGGCTGCGACTTGGTGGCGAATCCCTAGGAGGGGTTTCAGCCGCGCAGCGCCGCGGTGAGCGAAGCATGCTTCGCGGCTAGCGGGCGCAGGTCTGGCCGCACCAATATGGCCTCATGTTGATACAAGCCGTGCAATCATCATTCCCGCTGATATCCATCTTCGCGGCATTCGATTCGTCCGCCACCACCCCACCCCGCACACTCCGCCCATCCATAACACCCTCTGGCGGAATCATCCATGGAACAGCCCTACAACCCTAGCTGGCAGTTGCCTTTAGCCCTTGCCACCCTATTGGCGCTCAGCGCCTGCGGCAAAAGCCCGGAAGCCACCACGCAGATGCCGGCCGCCCAGGTCAGCGTCGCCGAAGTGATCGAACAGCCGATCAACGAGTGGGATGAATTCACCGGCCGCCTGGAAGCCCCGGAATCGGTGGATATCCGCCCGCGGGTGTCCGGGCTCATCGACCGGGTGGCCTTCGACGAAGGCAGCCTGGTGAAGCAAGGCGAGCTGCTGTTCCAGATCGATCCGCGGCCGTTCGAGGCCGAGGTCAAGCGCCTCCAAGCCCAGCTGCAACAAGCGCGTGCCAGCCAGGCGCGCACCCAGAGCGAAGCGCGTCGTGGCGAGCGGTTGCGCAAGAGCAATGCGATTTCCGCCGAACTGGCCGACGCCCGCGCCAGCGCCGCCCAGGAAGCCAAGGCCATTGTCGCCGGCATTCAGGCGGAACTGGACAACGCCCGCCTCAACCTGAGCTTCACCCGCGTCACCGCCCCCATCGACGGCCGGGTCAGCCGCGCCGAAGTCACCGCCGGCAACCTGGTGACCGCCGGGCAAACCCAGCTCACCTCGCTGGTCAGCACCGACAGGGTGTATGCCTATTTCGATGCCGATGAGCGGGTGTTCCTCAAGTACGTCGAACTGGCCCGAAAAGCCGGCAGCCAGACCCGCGATGCCAGTCCGGTCTATCTCGGGCTGTCCAATGAAGAGGGTCATCCACACTTGGGGCAGTTGGACTTCATCGACAACCAGGTCAACCCCAAGACCGGCACCATCCGCGGCCGGGCGGTATTCGACAACAGCGCTGGGGCCTTCACGCCGGGCCTCTATGCCCGGCTGAAACTGGTTGGCAGCAGCATCTATGCCGCCACCCTGATCAAGGACGAAGCCGTCGGCACCGACCTCGGCAAGAAGTTCGTCCTGGTGCTCGGCGCCGACCACAGCGTGAACTACCGCGCCATCGAACTGGGGCCGAAGCTGGACGGTTTGCGTATTGTCCGCAGCGGTCTGGCCAAGGGCGAGCAGATCGTGGTCAACGGCTTGCAGCGCGCCATGCCGGGCTCGATTGTCGACCCGCAGAACGTGCCCATGGCCGATGCACAAACCCTGGCCAGCCTTGCGCGCCAGCGTCAGGTCGTCGAACGCCGCACTACCCCGAGTGTGGCGGTGAAGAACCTGTCCTCTCCTTCAGCGCCGCGCAGCTAACAGGGTTACGACGATGAATTTCTCTCAATTCTTTATTCAGCGACCGATCTTCGCCGCGGTGCTATCGCTGCTGATCCTGATCGGCGGGGCCATCTCGCTGTTCCAACTGCCGATCAGCGAATACCCGGAAGTGGTACCGCCCACCGTAGTGGTACGCGCCGCCTTCCCCGGCGCCAACCCCAAGGTGATCGGCGAAACCGTGGCCTCGCCGCTGGAACAGGCGATCACCGGCGTCGAAGGCATGCTCTACATGTCATCCCAGGGCACTGCCGACGGCAAGATGTCACTGACCCTGACCTTCGCCCTGGGCACCGATCTGGACAAGGCCCAGGTCCAGGTGCAGAACCGCGTGACGCGGACCATGCCGACCCTGCCCAGCGAAGTGCAGCGCCTCGGTGTGACCGTCGACAAGGCTTCGCCCGACCTGACCATGGTCGTGCACCTGACCTCGCCGGATGACCGCTACGACATGCTCTACCTGTCCAACTACGCCGCGCTCAACGTCAAGGACGAGCTGGCGCGGCTGGACGGTGTTGGTGATGTGCAGCTGTTCGGTCTGGGCGACTACTCGCTGCGCGTGTGGCTCGACCCCAACAAGGTGGCTTCGCGCAATCTCACCGCCACTGACGTGGTCAACGCCATTCGCGAACAGAACCGTCAGGTCGCCGCCGGCTCCCTCGGCGCGCCGCCAAGCGACGCGGGTAACAGCTTCCAGTTGTCGATCAACACCCAGGGTCGGCTGGTCAGCGAGGAAGAGTTCGAGGACATCATCATCCGCGCCGGGGATGACGGCGAGATCACCCGCCTGCGCGACATCGCCCGCATCGAGTTGGGCTCCAGCCAATACGCCCTGCGCTCGTTGCTGAACAACAAACCGGCCGTGGCCATCCCGGTGTTCCAGCGTCCCGGCTCTAACGCCATCGCCATCTCCGATGCGGTGCGCGTACGCATGGCCGAGTTGAAGCAGAGCTTCCCCCAGGGCGTGGACTACGAAATCGTCTATGACCCGACCATCTTCGTCCGCGGTTCCATCGAAGCCGTGGTGCATACCCTGCTCGAAGCCATCGTGCTGGTGGTGCTGGTGGTCATCCTGTTCCTGCAGACCTGGCGCGCCTCGATCATCCCGCTGGTCGCCGTGCCCGTGTCGCTGATCGGCACCTTCGCCGTCATGCACCTGCTCGGCTTCTCGCTCAACGCCCTGTCGCTGTTCGGCCTGGTGCTGGCGATCGGCATCGTGGTGGACGACGCCATCGTCGTGGTGGAGAACGTCGAACGCAATATCGGCCTGGGTAAAACGCCGATCGAAGCCACCAAGCAGGCGATGAAGGAAGTCACCGGGCCGATCGTCGCGACCGCCCTGGTGTTGTGTGCGGTGTTCGTGCCGACCGCCTTCATCTCCGGTCTTAGCGGGCAGTTCTACCAGCAGTTCGCGCTGACCATCGCCATTTCCACCGTAATCAGCGCCTTCAACTCGCTGACCCTGTCGCCTGCCCTGGCCGCCGTGCTGCTGCGCAGCCACGATGCACCCAAGGACGCTTTCTCCCGCTTGCTGGAAAAGCTCTTCGGTGGCTGGTTGTTCGCACCCTTCAACCGCCTGTTCGACCGCGCCAGCCATGGCTATGTCGGCACGGTCAAGCGTGTGCTGCGCGGCAGCTCGGTGGCTCTGCTGGTCTACGCCGGGTTGATGGGCCTGACCTACCTGGGCTTTGCCAACACCCCGACCGGGTTCGTACCGCCACAGGACAAACAGTACCTGGTGGCCTTCGCCCAGCTGCCGGATGCCGCCACCCTCGACCGCACCGAGACGGTGATCAAGCGCATGTCGGAAATCGCCAGCAAGCACCCCGGCGTGGAAAACACCGTGGCCTTCCCAGGGCTGTCGATCAATGGTTTCACCAACAGCCCGAACAGCGGCATCGTCTTCACCCCGCTCAAGCCCTTTGACCAGCGCACTGACCCGTCGATGAGCGCCGGTGCTATCGCCGCCGAACTGAACGCCCAGTTCAGCGACATTCAAGACGCCTATATCGCCATCTTCCCGCCACCACCGGTGCAGGGCCTGGGTACCATCGGCGGCTTCCGGGTACAGGTGGAGGACCGTGCCAACCTGGGCTACGACGAGCTGTACCAGCAAGTGCAGAACGTCATCGGCAAGAGCCGCAACGTGCCTGAACTGGCCGGACTGTTCACCAGCTACACGGTCAACGTGCCGCAGATCGACGCCGACATCGACCGCGACAAGGCCAAGACCCACGGCGTAGCCATCAGTGACATCTTCGACACCCTGCAGGTCTACCTGGGTTCGCTGTACGCCAATGACTTCAACCGCTTTGGCCGCACCTACCAGGTCAACGTCCAGGCCGAGCAGCAGTTCCGCCTGGAGCCGGAGCAGATCGGCCAGCTCAAGGTGCGCAACAACCGTGGACAAATGGTCCCGCTGGCGGCCTTCCTCAAGGTCAGCCCGAGCGCCGGCCCGGATCGGGTGATGCACTACAACGGCTACCTCACCGCCGAGATCAACGGCGCCGCAGCTCCCGGTTACAGTTCCGGCCAGGCTGAAGCCGCCATGGAGAAGCTGCTCAAGGCAGAACTGCCCAACGGCATGAGCTACGAGTGGACGGAGCTGACCTACCAGCAGATCCTTGCCGGCAACAGCGCGCTGTTCGTCTTTCCGCTCTGCGTGCTGCTGGCCTTCCTGGTGCTGGCCGCGCAATACGAGAGCTGGAGCCTGCCGCTGGCGGTGATCCTGATCGTACCGATGACCCTGCTGTCGGCGATCACCGGGGTGATCCTCACCGGTGGCGACAACAACATCTTCACCCAGATCGGCTTGATCGTATTGGTGGGCCTGGCCTGCAAGAACGCCATTCTGATCGTCGAGTTCGCCAAGGAGAAACAGGAAGAAGGGCTCGACCGCGTCAGCGCTGTGCTGCAAGCCTGTCGCCTGCGTCTGCGGCCGATCCTGATGACCAGCTTCGCCTTCATCATGGGCGTGGTGCCGCTGGTGCTGTCCTCCGGAGCCGGTGCCGAGATGCGTCACGCCATGGGCGTGGCGGTGTTCAGCGGTATGCTCGGGGTGACCTTCTTCGGCCTGCTGCTGACCCCACTGTTCTATGTGCTGATCCGCGCCTTCGTGGAGCAGCGCGAGGCGAACAAAGCCGCGCGTTTGCTGGAGGTGCAGGCATGAGAAATACCCTGACAATCAGCCTGCTCGCCCTGGCGCTGAGCGCTTGCGCCGTCGGTCCCGACTATAAAAGCCCGCAAACTGCGCCGGCCGAACTGACCAGCGCCGCAACCGGCCACTATGACCGCACGCGGTTCGAAGCAGTCTGGTGGCAGCAGTTCGATGATCCGACGCTGGACCAATTGGTGCAGCAGTCGCTCGTGGAAAACCGTCAGCTGCGCGGGGCCTTTGCCCGCCTGCGCGCCGCGCGGGCGATCCGCGACGACGTGGCCAACGACCAGTTACCGACCATCAGCAGCCGCGCCAGTGGCGAGTTCGGCAAGGCCCAGCAGCCCGGCATCAGCAGCCAGCGGGTCAAAACCGAGCGTTATGACCTGGGCCTGGACATGGCCTGGGAGCTGGACCTGTTCGGCCGTATCCAGCGCCAACTGGAAGCCAGCGGGGCGCAGATCGAAGTGGCCGAAGCCGACTACTACCAGTTACAGGTCAGCCTGATCGCCGAACTGGTGGATGCCTACGGCAACCTGCGCGGGGCGCAACTGCGTGAACGCATCGCCCGGGAAAATCTGGCCAACCAGCAGGAGTCGCGCGGCATCACCGAGCAACTGCGTGATGCCGGGGTCGGCAGCCAGCTGGATGTATTGCGCAGCGACGCGCGCCTGGCCGCCACCGAAGCCAGCCTGCCACAGCTGCAAGCCGAACAGCTGCGCGCGCGCAATCGCATCGCCACCCTGCTCGGTCAGCGTCCGGAGCAATTGAGTGTGGACCTGTCCGCGCAGCCATTGCCGGCGATAGCCAAGGCGCTACCGATCGGCGACCCGGCCGAACTGCTGCGCCGCCGCCCCGATGTGCGCGCCGCCGAACGCCAGCTGGCGGCGGCGACGGCAAGCATCGGCGTGGCCACCGCCGATCTGTTCCCTCGGGTCAGTCTGAGTGGTTTCCTCGGTTTTACCGCTGGGCGCGGTTCGCTGCTGGGTTCATCGGCGGCACGCGCTTGGGGCGTGGCGCCAACCATCACCTGGGCGGCCTTCGACCTGGGTAGCGTGCGCGCCCGTTTGCGCGGCGCCGAAGCCGCCGCCGACGGCGCCCTGGCCAACTACGAGCAGCGGGTATTGCTGGCCCTGGAGGAATCGGAAAACGCCTTCGGCGATTACGCCAAACAGCAGCAACGCCTGCTCGCCCTGGTGCGTCAATCGCAGGCCAGCCGCGCTGCCGCCGCACAAGCCGGGGTGCGTTATCGCGAAGGCGAAGTGGACTTTCTCGTGCTGCTCGACGCCGAACGCGAACGCCTGGCCGCCGAAGATGCCCAGGCGCTGGCCGAAGTCGAGCTATACCGCGGCATAGTCGCCATCTACAAGGCCCTTGGCGGCGGCTGGCAGCCTAGCGTCTGAGCTCGAATCGCTCACCCCAGGTTGGCCAAGCCAACCTCCCTTTGCGCCCCACGGCAGTTGCTCCTTGCCGTGGGGTTTTTTTGGGTTCTCGACAAGTTTGCTGTTAGCCAACCTGAGCTGACAGCTGTGCAGGAGAGATCACGAGCAAGAGTTCGCTCGGCGTAATCGACACCGCGCGGTCGCGCCGCGTGCTGCGCAGGAGCCAGGGGGACGCCCAGTGCTTGCTAGCGCTGTGCAGATCAACAGGATCTGCCGGGTGCCGGAGCACCGCAATCCGTTAGCTACAGGGCTTTGCTGCCTGCAACAGATAACCGGGACCTAGCCTTTAAAATCAGCCAGGCTGTCCAGCATCATTTGCTCCACCTGCTCGATTGCACGCTATGGTTTCAGCCGGCACCATAGCGCCCACGTTCGAGCAACGTTATCGCTCGCGATAGAACCACCACGTGGCAACCGCTTCAGGCCACTTCCAGCTTCCCACGGAATTTCACATGACCCGCCAGAAATCCATAATTCCTCTGCTCTCGATCATTACCGTTGCCTGTTTCGCCATGCTTGGCGGTGCGTTGCTCTTGCAGCACCTGTTCGGCTGGGAACCCTGCACCCTGTGCGTGCAGATTCGTTTGTGGCTGCTGCTGGGGGGCACGCTCAGCCTGCTGATCATTGCCGCCGAGGCTGTCGGGCAACGCTGGTTGACCCTGATATTTTGGCCCTTGTTGCTGGCCGCGGGCTTTATGGCGGTGTACGACAATAGCCATCTGGTGCTGATCGAAACCGGCATCATGGAAAGTTTCAGCTGTTCTCCCTTCCCCTTCTATGCCTTCTACCTGCCCCTGCATGAGTACCTTCCCGCGGTATTCATGAGCGCCGGCGTTTGCGGGCAAAACGACTACGCGATCCTCGGCGTGTCCTTCACCAACTGGACGCTGCTGAGCGTCACCCTGCTGTTCGCATTCATGCTGTTTGTGGCGTGGCGCGCGATCGGCAAAGCCAGGGCATAGCCGCTGCTCGGCTAGACGATGCCGCCATTGACCCGCAGCGTCTGGCCGTTGACCCAGCCGCCCTGCTCGCTGACCAGAAAGGCCACGACAGCGGCGATGTCCTCGGGAGTGCCCAGGCGCTCCAGCGGCGGTTGCTTGGCCAGGCGCTCGACCTGCTCGGCGGATTTGCCCTTGAGAAACAACTCGGTCGCCGTGGGTCCGGGGGCTATGGCGTTGACGCAGATTCCCCGCCCGCGCAGCTCCTTGGCGAAGATTGCGGTGAAGCTTTCCACCGCAGCCTTGGACGCGGCGTATACCGAGTACCCCGGCAGCGCCAAGCCAACCACGCTGGTGGAGAAATTGACAATGCGTCCGCCATCGCGCAGGTGCCTGGCCGCCAACCGCAGGGTATTGAAGGTACCCTTGGTGTTAATCGCGAAGATTCGCTGGTACAGCGCATCGTCGCTGTCGGCCAAACTGACCATGCCGGGCTGAATCACGCCGGCGTTGTTGATCAGGATATCGATACCCCCGAACTTCATCTGCGCCTGGTCGAACAAGGCTTCGACCGCCACCGAATCGCTGATGTCGGCCAGTACGGCATAGGCCTGACCGCCCGCTTTGACGATTTCGTCGACCACACGCTCGGCATCCGCGGGCTGAGCGGTGTAATTGACCACCACACTGATGCCATCGGCGGCCAGACGTTTGGCGATGGCAGCGCCAATACCCCTTGAGGCGCCGGTGACTATGGCTACTTTTGACATGCTGACTCCTGCGATAAAGGCAGCTCGCGCTGCACAGGCTGTAACTACTGGTATAGCCGCGATCGGCGCAGGACGTTCAATCAATGGGCAGCGGGAGGCGCTGAGGCCATGCATGCCCACGGCGAAACCGGCGAATAACTGCTCACCTGCATGCCGAAAAGGCGGAAAACCGCCAACCCATGCGAACTGGTTCACATGCTTGCGCCGGCGATGCCAGGGGTGCACGGCACCCGCACTCTTGGCGCAGGCATTGCAAAAGATTGTGAGCGCCTGGCGGATCTGACTCCGCCGCTCTAGCCACGGATGCCCCCACAGCCTCTTGCCTGCAGGGTGCAGACCGATCAATAACAAGAAAGGACTGCCAGATGTTCAAGTCGATCTTCGCCATGGCCGCCTGCGCCCTGGTGCTAACTTCTGCCGGCGCTTATGCCGCACAAACACAAAGCCCACCAATCCTGATCAAGTTCGCCCATGTGGTCGCCGACAATACGCCCAAGGGCCAGGGCGCCCTGCTGTTCAAACGACTGGTCGAAGAGCGCCTGGGTGGCAAGGTAAAGGTCGAGGTCTACGCCAATTCCTCGCTGTATGGCGACGCCAACGAGCTGCAGGCTCTGCGCAACAACGACGTGCAGTTGCTGGCGCCCTCACTGGCCAAATTCGAGAAGTACACCAAGCAACTGCAGGTGTTCGACCTGCCCTTTCTGTTCGACGACCTGAACGCGGTCAACCGCTTCCAGAAGCGCGCCAAGGGTCGTCAATTACTGCGCGTCATGGAGGATCAGGACATCGTCGGCCTGGCCTATTGGCACAATGGCATGAAGCAGCTATCGGCGAATAAGGCGCTGCTGATGCCAGGCGATGCAGCAGGCTTGCGCTTCCGTATTCAGCCCTCCAGCGTGCTTGAGGCACAGTTCAAGCAGTTGCACGCCACAGCGCAGGTTCTGCCCTTCGCCGAGGTTTTCGACGCGTTGAAGAACACCAAGGTACAGGGCGCGGAAAATCCCTGGTCGAACATCTACAGCAAGCAATTGCACACCGTTCAACCGTTTATCACTGAAACCAATCACGGCGTGCTCGACTACATGCTGGTAAGCAACTCACGCTTCTGGTATGCCATTCCCCATCGGATCCGCAGCGAACTGGAAGGCATCATCGACGAGGTGACCTATGAGGTTAATCGCCAGGCCGAAGCCGCCAACCAGGCCGACCGTCTGCGGATCGCGGCCTCGGGAAAAAGCCGCCTGATCACCCTCGATGAACAACAACGCGCTGCCTGGCGCCAGGCCATGCAGCCAGTGTGGCAGCAGTTCGAGCAGGAAATAGGTGCGGATGTGATCAAGGCGGCGCAAACCGTCAATCGCAAGCAACGCGACTGACGGCGCAGTGAGCGCAGCCAGGTTATCGGATGCTGAAGCCGCCACTCACGGGGTCAGCGCTCCGCCTGCCAACCGCCACCCAAGGCGGCGATCAGCTGCACGCTGGCGGTCAGCCGGCTGCCGAGCAGGGTCAGGTTGCTGCGTTCGCTGTTCAACGCAGTCGCTTGCACGTTGACCACGCTGTTGAAATCGACGGTGCCCGCCTTGTACTGGTTTTCGATCAGGCGCAGCGACTCGCGCGCAGCGTCCAGCGCCTGTTGCTGGAACACGGCCTCGCGCTCCAGCACCCGCAGCTGTACCAGGTAGTCTTCGACTTCGCGGAAGCTGCCCAGCACGGCCTGGCGGTATTGCGCGACGGTCTGGTCGTACACCGCTTCGCTACGCGCCAGCTCGGCGCGGCGCGCGCCGCCGTCAAACAGACTCAACGCCAGTTGCGGACCGAGCGACCAGACACGGTTGGGCAGGCTGACCCAGTCGGCAAAGCTGCTGCCACGGTAGCCGCCGCTGGCCGAGAGCGTCAGATCCGGGTACCAGGCCGCTTCGGCCACGCCGATCTCGGCATTGGCGGCAATCACCCGGCGCTCGGCGGCAGCGACATCCGGGCGGCGTTCCAGCAGTTGCGACGGCAGCGCCACGGGAATCGTGGGCAGGGCCGGCAATTGCTCGCGGGGGGCGATGCTCAGCTCGCTCGGTGGCACGCCGATCAGCACGGCGATGGCGTGTTCCAGCTGGGCACGCTGCCACTGCAAGTCGATGGCCTGGGCTTCGGTGCTGCGCAGCTGGCTCAGCGCCTGGCTGACGTCGGATTTGGGCACTATGCCGGCGCGGTACTGGTTTTCCGTGAGGCGTAGCGACCGCGCATAGGCGGCCACGGTGGCATCGAGCAGACGCTGCTGATCATCCAGCACGCGCAGTTGCAGGTAGCTTTGCACCAGCTCGGCCTGCAGGCTGAGCTTGAGCGCGGCCAGATCGGCGGCGCTGGCAGCGAAACCGGCGCGGCTCGACTCCAGCGCGCGGCGCAGCTTGCCCCAGATATCCAGTTCCCAGGCGGCGTTGAGGCTCAGGTCGAAGCTGTTGGCGACGCCGGCGGCGCTATCGTTCGAGCTGCTGCCGGCGCCCTGCCCGGCCCGGGTGACGCCGGCGCTGCTCGACAGGCTTGGGTAGAAGGTCGCGCGCGCACCACGCACCAGCGCGCGGGCCTGGCGGTACTGGGCCTCGCTGGCGGCGAGGCTCTGGTTGTCCAGGTTGAGGCGAGCGACCAGTGCACTGAGCTCGGCATCGCCATACAGCTGCCACCAGGCACCGCGCGCCAGCGCATCGCCGGGCGCGGCCTGGGTCCAGCCCTGAATCTGCTTGAACTGCACCGGGGTGGCCAGTGGCGGGCGTTGGTAATCCGGGCCGAGCATGCAGCCACTTAACAGCAAACTGAGCGTCAGCAGCCCCATGCAGGAGCGAGCCATGCTCGCGAATGGCTTCGCCACGAAAAAGGCTTCACGAGCCCGGCTCGCGCCTACGGGTATTGGCAGCATGTTCATAGCGGAGTTTCCAGGGCAGCGTCGGTGCGCACGCCGCGCCAGCGGTTGACCCGGTGGCGCAGGCGATCGAAATACAGGTAGATCACCGGGGTGGTGTAGAGCGTCAGCAACTGGCTGAGAATCAGCCCGCCGACGATGGTGATGCCCAGCGGCTGGCGCATCTCCGAGCCTTCGGCACTGCCCAGTACCAGCGGCAGGGCACCGAGGATCGCCGCCAGGGTGGTCATCATGATCGGCCGAAAACGCAGCAGGCAGGCACGCCGGATCGACTCCTGCGGGCTCAGCTGCTCCTGGCGTTCCAGCTGCAGGGCCAGGTCGATCATCAGGATGGCGTTCTTCTTGACGATGCCGATCAGCAGGAACAAGCCGAGCAGCGAGATCAGGCTGAATTCGATGCTCATCAACTGCAGGGCGAGCAAGGCGCCGACCCCGGCCGAGGGCAAGGTGGAGAGTATGGTCAGCGGGTGGATATAGCTCTCGTAGAGCACGCCGAGGACGATATACACCACCCCCAGCGCCAGCAGGATCATCCACGGCTGGCTCTGCTGGGTCTGCTGGAAGGCACCGCCGGTGCCGCCGAGCCGACCTTGCACCTCGGTCGGCAGGTTGAGTCGCGCCACCGTACGTTCGATCGCCAGGCTGGCCTGCTCCAGGTTGACGCCTTCGGCCAGGGCGAAGCCGATGTTCTCCGCGGCGAACTGGCCCTGGTGGTACACCCGATCCTCTTCCAGGCTGCGTTCCCAGCGGGCGAAACTCGACAGCGGCACCCGGGCGCCCGCGGCGCTGATCAACTGGATCTGCGCCAGTGCCTCGGGGTGCTGGGCGTATTGCGGATTGATTTCCATGACCACGCTGTACTGGTTGAGGCTGTCGTAGATGGTCGACACCTGTCGCTGGCTGAAGGCGTTGTTGAGCACCCCGGTGACCATGGCCATGTCCACGCCCAGGCGCTTGGCCGCATCGCGGTCGACGACCAGGCGGATTTGCTGGGTGCCATCGGTTTCCTTGGCGTCGATATCGGTCAGCTCCGGCAGACTGCGCAGCGCTTCGCGCACCTTCGGCAGCCAGATGCGCAACTGCTCCAGGTCGCCGGACAGCAGCATGTATTCGTTCTCCGAGCTGCGCCCTTCGCGCCCGCCGATCTGCAGGTCCTGATCGGGCATGAGGTACATGCGCCCGCCGGGAACCTTGGGCACCGTGCGGCGCAGGCGGTTGATCACGGCCTGGGAAGACAGCTGGCGCTCGCTCAGCGGTTTCAGGCGCACGATCAGGAAGGCGTTGTTGATCCCGCCCGAGCCACCGATAAAACCGGCCACGCTCTGCACCGCCGGATCGGCCAACAGCGCGCGGCGGAAGATTTCCATCTTCGGCTGCATGACCTGGAATGACAGGCCGTCGTCGCCACGCACGAAGCCGATCAGCTGGCCGGTGTCCTGTTGCGGCAGGAAGGTCTTGGGCACGCTGACGAACAGGAACACATTTAGCGCGATGGTCGCCAGCAGGCTGAACAGCATCAGCAAGGAGTGCTGCAGGGCCCAATCCAGGCTGCGCTGGTAAACACCCAGCACCCGGGTTTGCACGCGCGCGCCCAGACGTTGCATGGCATTGGCTGGCCGCTCGGCCTGTTCGGCCTTGAGCCAGCGCGCGCAGAGCATCGGCGTCAGGGTCAGCGACACCAGCAGGGAGATGACGATGGCCACCGCCAGGGTGATGGAGAATTCGTGGAACAGCCGTTCGACGATGCCGCCCATGAACAGGATCGAGATAAACACCGCGACCAGCGACAGGTTCATCGCCAACAGGGTGAAGCCCACCTCGCGCGCGCCCTTGAAGGCGGCGGCCATGGGCGCGGCGCCGGCCTCGATATGCCGGGTGATGTTTTCCAGCACGACGATGGCGTCGTCCACCACCAGGCCGGTGGCGATGATCAGCGCCATCAGCGACAGGTTGTTCAGCGAGAAGCCCAACAGGTGCATCACCGCGAAGGTGCCGACCAAGGATACCGGCACCGCCAGCGCCGGGATCAACGCCGCGCGCCAGCGGCCGAGGAAGGCGAACACCACCAGAATCACCAGGGCCACGGCAATCAACAGGGTGCGCTCGGCCTCGTGCAAGGTGGCGCGGATCACCGGCGAGCGGTCCATCGCCACTTGCACCGTGACGCTGGCCGGAATCACCGCGCGCAACGCCGGCAACTGCTGGCGAATGCCGGCAATGGTTTCGATGATATTGGCCCCGGTCTGGCGATTGACCACCAGCAGTACCGCCTGCTGGTCGTTGTAGAAACCGCTGTTGTAGCGATCCTCCACCCCATCGCTGATCGTCGCCACATCGCCCAGGCGCACGGCGGCGCCATTCTGGTAGCGAATGATCAGCGGCAGGTAGTCGGCGGCCTTGTCCAGCTGGTCGCTGGCCTGCACCTGCCAGTGGCGCTCGCCCGCTTCCACCGCGCCCTTGGGCCGCTTGGCATTGGCTGCGGTGATCGTCTGGCGCACCTCGTCCAGGGCAATGCCGTACTGGTCGAGCAGGCGCGGTTCCAGGGCCACCCGCACCGCCGGCAGCGAGCTGCCACCGATACTCACCTCGCCGACACCGCTGACCTGCGAGAGCTTCTGCGCCAGGATGGTCGACGCCACATCATACAATTGGCCCTTATCCAGCACCGCGCTGGTCAGCGACAGCACCATGATCGGCGCCTGGGACGGGTTGACCTTGCGATAGCTCGGCATCGCGCGCATGCCACTGGGCAACAAATCACGCGCGGCATTAATCGCCGCCTGCACCTCGCGGGCGGCGGCGTTGATGTCCTTGTCCAGATCGAACTGCAGCATGATCCGCGTATTGCCCTGACTGCTGCGGCTGTTCATCTGGCTGATGCCGGCGATGGTACCGAGCGAGCGTTCCAGCGGCGTGGCCACGCTCGAGGCCATGATCTGCGGGCTGGCGCCGGGCAGGCTGGCCTGCACCGTGATGGTCGGGAAATCCATCTGCGGCAGCGGCGCCACCGGCAACAGGCCGAAACTGACGCCGCCGAGCAAGAGGATCGCCAGGCTCAGCAGCAGGGTCGCCACCGGCCGGCAGATAAAGGGCGCGGAGAGGTTCACACCGCCACTCCGGCGGCGCTGCGCCCGCTCAGGCGCCGCGACAGGCGGTCGAAGTACAGGTAAATCACCGGCGTGGTGAACAGCGTCAGCACCTGGCTGAGCAGCAGGCCACCGACCATCACCAGCCCCAGCGGCTGGCGTAGTTCGGCACCGGAGCCGCTCGCGAGCATCAGCGGAATGGCGCCGAACAGTGCCGCCAGGGTGGTCATCAGGATCGGCCTGAAGCGCAGCAGCGCCGCCTGATAGATCGCCGCCTCGGGCTCCATGCCCTGGTTGCGCTCGGCGTCGAGGGCGAAGTCGATCATCATGATCGCGTTCTTCTTGACGATGCCGATCAGCAGGATGATGCCGATGATCGCGATCAGACCCAGCTCATTGCCGCTGAGCAGCAAGGCCAGCAGCGCGCCGACCCCGGCCGAGGGCAAGGTCGAGAGAATGGTGATCGGGTGGATATAGCTCTCGTAGAGCACGCCGAGGACGATGTACATGGTCACGATCGCGGCCAGGATCAGCAGCAAGGTGCTCGACAGCGAGGCGCGGAAGGCCTCGGCCGCGCCCTGAAACTGGCTGTGCACCCCGCCCGGCAGACCGATGTCCTGCTCTACCCGTTCGATCAGCGCCACCGCCTCGCCGAGGGACACCCCCTCAGCCAGGTTGAACGACAGGGTCGCCGCCGGGAACTGACCGATATGGTTGATCAGCAGGCTGGCGGCGCGCTCGTCGATACGCGCCAGCGACGACAAGGGGACTTGCCCGCCGTCGGCCGTGGCCACGTGGATCTGCCGCAGCGCGGCCGGGCCGATGCTGCCGGCGTTCTGGCTCTCCAGCACCACCCGGTACTGGCTGGCCTGGGTATAGATGGTGGAGATCTGCCGCTGGCCGAAGGCGTCGTAGAGCGCGTTGTCGATGTCGGCGATGCTCACGCCGAGGCGCCCGGCAATGTCCCGGTCGATCTGCAGGTACACCTGCAGGCCGCGACTTTGCAGGTCGCTGGCCACATCGTTGAGTTGCGGCTGCTGACGCAGCGCGGCGACCAGCTTGGGCACCCATTGCTCCAGCAATGCCTGCTCCGGCGACTCCAGGCTGAACTGGAACTGGGTGCGGCTGACTCTATCCTCGATGGTCAGGTCCTGCACCGGCTGCAGGTACAGCTCGATGCCGGGCAGGCGGGCCAGTTGCGGACGCAGGCGCTCGATCACCTGGCTGGCGCTGACATCGCGCTCGGCATGCGGCTTGAGGTTGATCAGCAGGCGCCCGCTGTTGAGGGTCGGGTTGTCGCCATCCACGCCAATGTAGGACGACAGGCTGACCACCGCCGGATCCGCCAGGATCACCTCGGCCAGGCGCTGCTGGCGCTCGCTCATGGCGGCGAAGGATATCGACTGCGGCGCCTCGGAAATGCCCTGGATCACCCCGGTGTCCTGCACCGGAAAGAAACCCTTGGGCACGGCCAGGTACAGCAGCACGGTCAGGCCCAGGGTGGCGATGGCCACAAGCAGCGTCAGCGGCTGACGCTTGAGCACCCACTGCAGCCAGCTGCCGTAGCGCGCGATCATGCCGTCGATAACCGCGCCACTGGCCCGATAGAAGCGACCCTGCTGCGCCACCGGCTCACGCTTGAGCAGACGTGCGCACATCATCGGCGTCAGCGTCAGCGACACCACCAGGGAAATCAGGATGGCCACCGCCAGGGTGATGGCGAACTCGCGGAACAGTCGGCCCACCACATCGGCCATGAACAACAGTGGAATCAGCACCGCGATCAACGAGATGGTCAGCGAGATCAGGGTGAAGCCGATCTGCCTGGCGCCCTTGAGCGCCGCATTCAGCGGGGTTTCCCCGGCTTCCAGGTGGCGGGCGATGTTTTCCAGCATGACGATGGCGTCGTCGACCACGAAACCGGTGGCGATGGTCAGGGCCATCAGGGTCAGGTTGTTGATGGTGAAGCCAGCCAGGTACATCACGCCGAAGGTGCCGATCAGCGACAACGGCACCACTATCGACGGAATAATGGTCGCCGCCAGCTTGCGCAGGAACAGGAAGGTCACCAGCACCACCAGCAGCACCGCCAGCAGCAATTCGTGCTGCACGTCCCTCACTGCGGCGCGAATGGTCTGGGTACGGTCGGTCAGCACACTGACCTCGACAGTGGCCGGCAAGCCTGCGGTGAGGCTGGGCAGCAAGGCCTGGATCCGCTCGACCACCTCGATCACATTGGCGCCGGGCTGGCGCTGTACATTGACCAGCACGGCCTCGTTGCGATTGGCCCAGGCCGCCAGACGATTGTTTTCCGCACCGTCGATGATCTCGGCGACATCCTTCAGGCGCAGCGCCGCGCCGTCCCGATAACTCAAGATCAGCTCGCGGTACTCGTCCGGGGATTTCAGCTGGTCGTTGGCATCAAGTTGCGAGACCCGGGTCGGCCCGTCGAAGTTGCCCTTGGGCTGGTTGACGTTGCTCGCGGTGATCAGGTTGCGCACATCGGCCAGGTTCAGGCCATAGGCGGCCAGGGCTTGCGGATTGACCCGGATGCGTACCGCCGGACGTTGACCGCCGGCCAGGGTGACCAGGCCGACGCCACTGGTTTGCGCCAGCTTCTGCGCCAGGCGGGTATCGACCAGATCGAACACCTGCGGCAACGGCAGAGTGGCCGAACGAATCGCCAGGGTCAGCACCGGGGTATCCGCCGGGTTGACCTTGTTGTACACCGGAGGCGCCGGCAGATCGCCGGGCAGCAGGTTGCTCGCGCCGTTGATCGCCGCCTGCACCTCCTGCTCGGCGACGTCCAGTTGCACCTGCAGATTGAAGCGCAGAGTGATCACCGAGGCGCCCGCCGAACTGCTCGAGGACAGCTGCTGCAAGCCCGCCATCTGGCCGAACTGGCGCTCCAGTGGCGCGGTCACCGCACTGGTCATCACGTCCGGGCTGGCGCCGGGATACAGGGTCATGACGCGAATGGTCGGGTAATCCACCTCGGGCAGCGCCGACACCGGCAACATGCGGTAGGCGATCAGGCCGCTGAGGAAGATCGCCAGCATGATCAGGGTAGTGGCGACCGGGCGCAGGATGAACAGACGGGAAGCGTTCATGCGTCTGCCAGAGTCCGCACGCGGGTTTGCTTGGCGGTCGGTGCCTGGCTTTCGCCGACCACCTCGACGGCGCTGCCATCGCGCAGGCGGTCGGTGCCCTCCAGCACCAGGCGTTCGCCCACCGCGACGCCCTCCTCGATCAGCGTCAGCTGGCCATTGCTCGGCCCCGCCACGATCGGCCGCACCTGCACCTTGTCTTGTTCATCGATCACATAGACGAAGGTGCCGCGGGCACCGAACTGCAAGGCCGCTGCGGGAATCAGCAGGGCCTGTTCGCGGGTCTCCACCAGCAGGCGGACGTTGACGAACTGATTGGGAAACAGCAGCTCTTCGGCATTCTCGAAGCGGGCCTTGAGCTTGACCGTGCCGGTGGCGGTATCGATCAGGTTATCCAGGCTGTCCAGATACCCTTCGGCCAGCTTGAGTGTATCGCTGCGGTCCCAGGCCTCGACGCGCAAGCGCTGCCCTGCCCTGAACTGGCGCAACACTGCCGGCAACTCGGCCTCGGGCAAGGTGAACATCAGGGAAATTGGCAGGGTCTGGGTAATCACCACCAGCGGCAGGGCATCACCGGATTTGACCAGGTTGCCGCGATCCACCTGACGCAGGCCGAGCCGCCCACTGATGGGCGCGCGCACCTGGGTGAAGTCGAGGTTCAGACGCGCCTCGGCGACTGCCGCCTGGTTGCTCTTGAGGGTGCCGCGGTACTGGTTGACCAGGGCCTGCTGGGTGTCGAGGGTCTGCTTGGCGATCGAGTCTTCGGCGTACAGGCCACGGTAACGGCCCAGATCCAACTCGGCATTGCGCAACTGCGCCTGATTTTCCTGCTGCAGCCCCAGAGCCTGTTGCAGGGCCACTTCATAAGGCCGCGGATCGATCACTGCGAGCAGATCACCGGCCTTGACCCGCTGACCATCGGCGAACAGCAACTCGACCAGCTCACCTTCCACCCGGCCACGCACATTGACCGTGTTGTAGGCGGTCACGGTGCCCAGGGCCTTCAGCTCGATCGGGAAACTGCCTTGCGTGACAGTCGCTACCCGCACCGGCACCGCGCCACCATCGCCCCAACGACCGCCGGCCTGGCTCTGCGGTTTTGCGGGCCAGAACCACCAGATCAGCACGAGCAGAAGCGCCAACAGCATCAGGCCAATCAGCCATTGGCGTGACGGCTTCGAAGTACGGGGGATTGCAGTTGTTTCAGGCATGGCTGGATCACTTCCTTGGAATGCCTGAACGATAAGCAGTGTCAGGCATGAAGCAAAGCCTCTTTACCGGCTATTTACCTCCAGCTGACGTGCTAAGCCCCTGAGCCACAACTGAAAACGGCCTCCAAGGGAGGCCGTCGGCTGTGTTGCCGGGTATTACTTGAGCACGCTCAGCGCCGCCTCGTAATTCGGCTCGTTGCCGATCTCGGCAACCAGCTCGCTGTGCAGGACCTTGTCGTTCTCATCCAGCACCACCACGGCGCGGGCGGCAACGCCGACCAACGGGCCGTCGGCGATGGCGACGCCGTAGTCCTTGAGAAACTCGCCGCCGCGCATGGTCGACAGGTTGACCACGTTGTCCAGGCCTTCGGCGCCACAGAAGCGCGCCTGGGCGAACGGCAGGTCGGCGGAGATACACAGGACTACGGTGTTATTCAGCTTGCTGGCCCGGGCGTTGAAGGAGCGTACCGAGGTCGCGCAGGTCGGGGTGTCGATGCTGGGGAAAATATTCAGCACTTTACGCTTGCCGGCCAGGCTGGCCAAGCTGACATCGGCCAGATCGGTGCCGACCAGGGTGAAGGCCGGGGCTTGCTGACCGACTTGCGGCAGCTGACCATCGACCTGTACCGGATTGCCATGCAGGGTTACTTGAGCCATTGAGATTTCCTCTCTCGGTCTGGGAATGAAAGCGAATGAAGAGTTAAGCATGCCATCGATAAAAAAACCCGGAAACACGGTTTTTCCTGGCGCCACCAGGTGCTGAACGGCCTCGTGCCTGTCGGTTTATGGACACCTGTAGGAGCGGCCCATGGCCGCGAGGGATTTTGAGGGCATGGAACCAGGCGTCCACCGCGCCTACAGAACGCGTCATAACCCATAAAATCGGAGACATACGAATTGGTTGATAGGAGAGTCTTTATCCGCGCACTTCGCGGATAAAGACCAGCCGTCCACGCCGCGCCTGCAGGGGACAGATACCCCATGCTCCAGATGGTACAGCGCCTTATCAGTCCACCCGCACCAGTACCCGGCCAACCAGCTTGCCGGCGATTATCTGGCCGATGGCCTCGGGCAACTGCTGCAGACTGACTTCAGTCACCAAATGCTCGAGGTCGTCGAGCTTCCATTGCAGCGAGAGCTTGTCCCACATGGAGGCTTTGACCACCAGCGGCAGCTCGACCGAGTCGACCCCCAACAGGTTGACCCCACGCAGAATGAACGGCAGCACGCTGCCCTTGAACGCCACCCCGGCAGTCAACCCGCAGCAAGCGGCGCTGCCACCGTAGCGCAGCGACTTGACCACATTGAACAGGATATCGCCGCCGACGGTATCCACCGCCGCCGCCCATTGTTCCTTGAGCAGCGGACGCTCCGCACCCTCCTGCAGTTCGCTACGCGGGACTATCTGTCGTGCACCCAGGCTCTTGAGGAACTCGCCCTGCTCGGCCTTGCCAGTGGACGCCGCCACGCTGAAGCCAAGCTTGCTCAGCAAGGCCACGGCAACGCTGCCAACGCCGCCGGTCGCCCCCGTCACCAGCACAGGCCCGGCATCCGGGAGCACGCCGGCTTGCTCGAGCTTGGCGACGCAGAGCGCAGCAGTCAGGCCCGCGGTACCCAGCACCATGGCTTCACGCAGGGACAAGCCTTGCGGTCGTTTCAGCGCCCAGGCCGACGGAATTCGAATGTATTGAGCAAAGCCGCCCGCGGTATTCATACCCAGGTCATAGCCGGTCACAATCACTTCATCGCCCACGCTGAATTCGGCGACGCTCGACTGCTCGACCACGCCCGCCGCATCGATGCCGGGCGTATGCGGAAAATGTTTGGTCACGCCACGATTACCAGTGGCGGACAGGGCATCCTTGTAGTTCAACGACGAGTAGCGAACCCGGATCAACAGCTCGCCGGCCGGCAGTTCGTCGATAGTGCGCTGGACAATCGCTTGTTCGAACTCGCCCGTCGCACTTGCGCGGGCCTGCAGTGCTGTGAACATGGTCATCTTCATCCCCTAGGGTAAAAGTGGATTACCAGAAACGCTGCTGATTCAGGCGGCTTAGCCAATTCAAGCTGAAACGATCCAGGGCTATGCTGGCCGCCAAGCCGACACGTTCCTGCAAGCTTTTCTTCTCAACGTAGTGCAAGTGAAACAGCTCAGCCTGCTGGGCCCGCTCAGCCAGGTATTCGTCGCTGGTCTTGAGTTCATCGACCAGTTGTTTTTCCAGCGCGGCCAGGCCCAGCCAGACTTCGCCGGTGGCGATGTCGTCGATGTCCAGTTGCGGCCGATAGCGGGCCACGAAGTTCTTGAACAGCTCATGGATGACTTCCAGGTCTTCCTGGAATTTCTCCCGGCCCTTCTCGGTATTTTCGCCAAAGATGGTCAGGGTGCGCTTGTACTCGCCAGCGGTAAGCACCTCGAAATCGATGTCGTGCTTTTTAAGCAGGCGGTGCACGTTGGGCAACTGGGCCACCACACCGATGGAACCGAGCATGGCAAAGGGTGCGGAAATAATCTTCTCAGCGATACAGGCCATCATGTAGCCGCCGCTGGCCGCGACTTTATCGATGCAGATGGTCAGCGGGATGCCGGCCTGGCGAATACGCACCAGTTGCGAGCTGGCCAGGCCATAGCTGTGGACCATGCCACCGCCGCTTTCCAGGCGCAGCACCACTTCATCCTCAGGTGTGGCCAGGCTCAGCAAGGCGGTAATTTCATGGCGCAAGCTGTCAGTGGCCGATGCCTTGATATCGCCATCGAAGTCCAGGACAAATACCCGCGGTTTGTGCACCCCGGCTTTCTTCGCCAACTTGTCTGCCTTGGCCTCTTCCTTGTGCGCCGCCTTGAGCTGGTCCTTGTCCAGCACGGCCTGCTCGAGTCGTTGGCGCAGCTGCTTGTAGAAGTCGTTGAGCTTGTCCACCTGCAACTGCCCGCCAGCGCGCCGGCCCTTGCCGCGTGCTGCAACGGCCGCCAGCAGAATCACCAGAACAGCCACTACCAGCGTTACCGTTTTGGCCAAAAAGGCCGCATATTCTGCGAAAAACTCCACGCATGTCCCCTCAATTATTGGTTGCTGCGCCCAGCGCCTGACACCGCTCGTTCTAATCAAGCATACCGACGCCACCGGCTGCCGGCCAGTTGCCTGGCGTGCAGGCATGAATGACAGCCCATAAATTCAAACAAGCGTATGTCTTTTCGTTGACAGCTCTACACGATCCTCATACGCTCGGCGAACTTTTACCGAACCAGGACAGTGGCTAACGTGGGCAGCATTTACCTGATCAGACATGGCCAAGCTTCCTTCGGCGCCGCTGACTACGATGTGCTATCACCCATCGGCATTCGCCAGGCTGAAGTGCTGGGCGCACACCTGGCTGATCTCGGCATTCGCATCGATCGCAGCCTGAGTGGCGCATTACGCCGCCAACAACACACCGCCAACGCGGCGATGAGCCAGTTGAGCAACAGCGGCCAGGCAATACCTGATCTGCAGGTGGATGCCGCCTTCAACGAGTTCGATGCCGACGCGGTGATCCACCGCCTGCTTCCCGGCCTGCTTGACGAAGAACCCGAAGCCCTGCATGTGCTACGCAACGGGGCACAGAACCGCGCCGAGTTCCAACGTCTATTCTCATTGCTGATCGGCCGCTGGATCTCCGGCGAACACGACCAGCCCGGCCTGCAAAGCTGGCAGGCATTCGTCGAACAGGTCCAGGGTGGCCTGACCCGCCTGTTGCAACAGGCCGATCGCAAGCAGAACATCGCGATCTTCACCTCAGGCGGTACCATCACCGCACTGTTGCAGTTGATCACCGGCGTACCGGCGGCCAAGGCCTTCGAACTGAATTGGCAAATCGTCAACACTTCACTGAGCTGCCTGAAATTTCGCGGCAGCCAAGTGAGCCTGGCTTCCTTCAACAGCCATGTGCATTTACAGCTGCTGAAGGAGCCGGAACTCATCACCTACCGCTGAGTACCGGCCTACCGCGCCCATAAGGGCGCGTGAAAACCCTGAAAACAAAGGAAGACATCATGAGCGTTGCAGACATCATCAATACCATGCAGTCCAAGTTCAATGCCTCTGCCGCTGCGGGTCTGGACCTGGTGTTCCAGTTCAACATCGAAGACGGTGAGAACCACTACCTGGTCATCAAGGACGGCACCTGCGACGTCCAGCAAGGCGATGCCGACAACGCCAGCGTGACCCTGATCATGGACAGCGAAACCCTCAAGGGTATCACCAGCGGCGAGACCGATGGCATGCAGGCCTTCATGGCCGGCAAGCTGCGCGCCGAAGGCGACATGATGCTGGCCATGAAGCTGGGTGAACTGTTCCCGGTCTAAGCTTGATTGAGTAGCCTCAGCGTAAAACCGGAGCCTGGTGCTCCGGTTTTTTTTCGCCTGCAGGCACACCTGCAGATCAATCAGGCTGCTTGATTGAGCGGCAACACGATCGCCTATAACGGCGTGTATTGCTTGTTACGGCCAGGGTGCAGTATTAGATTGACCAATAATCTAGGGCACCCATTATAAGCAGAAGGGATAAGCATGGCGCTTACTGACCAGTCCACTCGTATCCGCGAGGGCGAAGAGCTCGACGCTGCGATCATCGATCCGTACCTCAAGGCGCATATAGCTGGCCTGACTGGCGAGCCACGGATCAGCCAGTTCCCCGGCGGCGCTTCGAACCTTACCTACCTGATCGAATATCCCGAGAAGGAATTCGTCCTGCGTCGACCGCCCTTTGGCCAGAAGGCCAAATCCGCTCACGATATGGGTCGCGAATACCGCATTCTCAACCAGCTCTACGAGGCCTTCCCCTACTGCCCGAAAGCCTATGTGCACTGCACCGACGAAGCGGTGATCGGCGCCGAATTCTATGTAATGGAACGGGTCAACGGCATCATCCTGCGCTCCGACATGCCGGCCGAGCTGAACCTCGATGCCGACAAGACCCGCCAGCTGTGCAAGAGCTTCATCGACAAGATGGTCGAGCTGCATAACGTCGACTACGCCGCTTGCGGTCTCGGCGACCTGGGTAAACCGGAGGGCTATGTAGAGCGGCAGATTGGCGGCTGGAGCGCTCGCTACGAGAAGGCCCTGACCCCTGACGCGCCATTGTGGGAGCCGGTCAAGGCCTGGCTGAAAGACAAGATGCCGGCCGACCACCCCAAATCGGCCATCGTGCATAACGATTACCGCTTCGACAACGTGATCCTCGACCCGCAAAACCCGATGCAGATCATCGGCGTGCTCGACTGGGAGCTGACCACCATTGGCGACCCACTGATGGACCTGGGTAACACCCTTGCCTACTGGATCGAGGCCGACGACCCGGCGCCGGTGCAAATGATGCGCCGTCAGCCAAGCAATGCGCCCGGCATGCTCAGCCGTCAGGCGTTCGCCGACTACTACGCCGAACGCGCCGGCATCCAAATCAAGAGCATCGACTTCTACTACACCTACGGTCTGTTCCGCCTGGCGGGGATCGTGCAACAGATCTACTACCGCTATTACCACGGCCAGACCCAGGACAAACGTTTCGCCCAGTTCGTGCAGATGAACAAGCTGCTGGAACAGATGAGCCTGCAGGTCATCGCCAAGTCGCAGTTGTAACAGGCCGAACAGGCCTTCAACCAGAAAGGAAATGCCCATGTCCAAAACCACTCTGTTCGACCTCGACGGCAAGATCGCCTTCGTTTCCGGCGCCAGCCGCGGCATCGGCGAGGCCATCGCCAAACTGCTGGCCCAGCAAGGCGCCCACGTGATCGTCTCGAGCCGCAAGATCGATGGCTGCCAGGGCGTCGCCGACGCCATCAACGCCGACGGCGGCAAGGCTACCGCGATGGCCTGCCATATCGGCGAAATGGAGCAGATCAGCAACGTGTTCGCGCAGATCCGCGAGCAGTTCGGCCGTCTCGACATCCTGGTCAACAACGCCGCCACCAACCCACAGTTCGGCAACGTCCTGGAGACCGACCTGTCGGCCTTCCAGAAGACCGTCGACGTCAACATCCGCGGCTATTACTTCATGTCCATCGAAGGCGGCAAGTTGATGAAGGAAAACGGCGGTGGCAGCATCGTCAACGTCGCCTCGATCAACGGCGTATCCCCGGGCGAAATGCAGGGCATCTACTCGGTGACCAAAGCCGCGGTGATCAGCATGACCAAGGTCTTCGCCAAGGAATGCGCGCAGTTTGGCATCCGCTGCAACGCCCTGCTGCCAGGCCTGACCGACACCAAATTCGCCTCGGCCCTGACCAAGAACGACGCCATCCTCAACCTGGCGCTGCAGCGCATCCCGCTCAAGCGCGTGGCCGATCCGAGCGAAATGGCCGGCGCCGTGCTGTACCTGGCCAGCGATGCCTCCAGCTACACCACCGGCGTGTCACTGAACGTCGACGGTGGCTTCCTGTCCTGATACGGCTCAGGGAGCAGGCAAAGGGACCTTCGGGTCCCTTTCTGTTTCTATGCCCTGACCGCTGCGCATCTGGCACGCCACAGCGCGATACAAGCCCGCAGCGCTGGACACCCAATCCCGCCTAGACGCTGGCGCAGCTTGTTCTACTGCCAATCCTGCAGCGCCTGCTTGGCCGCCTGGTTCATCGGCTGCGCCAGCAGACCGGTCGGCGTAAGACTGATGCTGTATACCGCCTGATCGGCAATTGGCAGATAGGAGACCCGGCGCGCCTGGGCATCGAACATGAGCAGGTCGTGCTGGCCCAGGCGCAGCCAACGCCACAGGTCGACGCCATAGGGGCTTTGGGCCAGCTCGACCTGAGCCTGCTGCGCCTGCGCCTGTTGCTCGATGGACAGGAAACGACCCGAGAGATTTTCCAGGCGGTAGCCAGGCTCCAGCCCGATCAGAGCAGCGAGCCCCTTCCATTGCAGAAAACGCACATCCAGCTGCCACAAGTCCCCCTCCAGCAGCACGCTGCGCTCGCCCCCGCCCTCCAGCAGATTGACCCGATAGCGCGGGCCGTCAGCCTCGAAGCTCAGGGTCACCAGCGGCTTGTCCTCCGGCAATGGGGCATAGCTGTGGAGGTCGTAGGCCACCAGGCCGATGAAACCGGCCAGGGCCAGAAAAGCCAGGCCGCAGGTGCCACGCAACCAGCCGAGGAACCAGTGTGTGTTAAACAGAATTCGCGCGGCAACCAACACCGCCAACACTGCCAGCAACGCTGTCGCCCATGCCAGACCGTCATATTGCATCGAGTCGATTCCTTGCCCGTGAAAATGCCGGCATTATGCGCAGCAACCCCGCCAGCGAACAGCAGCTTCGCCGCACAATCGGACACAGGTCGTCTTTTCCATGCCCTTGCCTTTCGAGCTTGCCGTTGACCCGGCAACCCTAGCCATTCTTGCCCTGGTAGCCTTCGTTGCCGGCTTCGTCGATGCAATTGCCGGCGGCGGCGGGCTGCTGACCATTCCGGCCTTGCTGATGGCCGGTCTGCCACCTCACCTGGTGCTGGGCACCAACAAACTCTGCGCGACCTTCGGTTCGGCCACTGCCAGCTATACCTTCTACCGACGCAAGCTGTTCGCCCCTCGATCCTGGCGCAATGCGCTGATTGGTACCGCGATCGGCGCCCTGTTGGGGGCGACACTGGTGCACTGGCTGCCGGCCGCCTGGCTCAATCAACTGTTGCCAGTGGTGGTATTCGCCTGCGGACTCTATTTACTGTTCGGTCGCACCCCGGCGGCTCCGCTCAACGCTGATGCGCCTATTGCCCAGGGCCGGCAGTGGCCGCAAGGCCTCGGTCTGGGCTTCTACGACGGCGTCGCCGGGCCGGGCACCGGTGCATTCTGGACGGTCAGCAGCCTGCTGCTTTACCCGCTCGATCTGGTACGCGCCAGTGGCGTGGCCCGCAGCATGAACTTCGTCAGCAATGCCTGTGCCCTGGTGGTATTCATCGTCGCCGGGCAAGTGGCCTGGCTGCTCGGCATCAGCATGGGCATCGCCCTGATGGCCGGGGCTTTTCTCGGTGCACGCTCGGCAATCCGCGGCGGCTCGAAATTCATCCGCCCGGTGTTCATCCTGATGGTGTTGGCGCTCGCCGCCCGGCTAGCCTGGCAGCACTGGTTCGGCCTGGCGTAGGTGGTTGCCGAGCACGGTTATTCCAGCAGCGCCGGTTCCGGCAGCCCGAGCCGGCGAGCCACATAGAGGTCGATCAGGTAGCGGGCTATCGAGCGCGGGGCTGGCAACGGCGGCAACTGGTGCACGCTGAACCACTGTGCATCTTCGATCTCGTCGACCTGCATGACAATTTCGCCAGTCGCATATTCGGCATGAAAACCGAGCATCAGGGAATGCGGAAACGGCCAGCCCTGGCTCCCCAGGTACTGCAGGTTCCTGACCTCGACCCCGACTTCTTCGCGCACCTCCCGTGCCACACACTGTTCGACCGACTCCCCCGCCTCGACGAAGCCGGCCAGAGTGCTGTAGACACCGGGCACGAAGCGCGGCGATCGGGCCAGGAGAACTTCATCCTCGCGGGTGACCAGCACGATCATGCTCGGTGATAGACGCGGATAGTGGTGCAACTGGCAGCGCGGGCAATGCATGGCGCGCTCGCCAGCGAAATGCAGCATCGGTTCGCCACAACTGCCGCAAAAACGGTGCTGGCGCGCCCAGGTGCCGATCTGCGCCGCATAGCCGAGCATCTTGAAGCTCTCGGCATCGCCCTGCAGCATGAACTGTCGCAGGCTTTGCCAGCTGCAACCGGGCATAGCGAAGGGTTCCTGCAACTCCAGCAGGTAGATGGCATCGCCATCGAAATGGCCGATGCCGTGTTCGGCCAGTAGCGGCAGCTCCTGCTTTTTCAACCATTCGCGGGGAAACAGCACGCCGTTGCTGTCCGCCAGAAACTCCTGCCGACAATGCACCAGCGCCCAACCGCCGGGCAGCTGGCTATCGAGTAAGGCGGGCTGCCAACGTTGGGGCATTTATGCGGCTACCTCTATGCCAAGGGCGCGCACGCTCTCTGCGGCCAAGTCGAGCACGCTGGGCTGAGTTTCCGGGCGCATTACCGCACCCGCCTCGAGATAGTATTCGAGACTGCTAAGCGCGTCGGCCAGGGTTTCCAGCATTTGCTCGGACGGCATCTTCGGCGCTTCGTACATCTGCGTCTGAATATATTCGGCGCAGGCGCCAATCAGCAAGGCTGCCCGCTCCTGGCCGAGAAACCACAGCCCGCCGCGCACCGCCTGCAGGCTGAACGGCACATTGGACAGGTGCATGCGGTCGCCGTCGGCCTCCAGATAGGCAGTGATCGCGCGTTTGGCCAGCGCCACACCGCCACGGGCCTCATCGACCACGACGATACGTGCCTCGTTGAGCTGGTAGTAGGCAAAGGATTCCAGCTCCTTGCCCGCTGCTGGCTGCGTGGCGCTGTTGTCACGCTGTTCACCGCGCTCCAGGCTGGCGACCATCCCTTCAACATAGAGCACCGCATCGGCCAGCTTTAGCAGCTCCTGCTGTTGCGGGGCGCGCGCCTCGCTCCAGACGGCAACCGTGTGCAGCTGCGCATTCAGCATATTGCCCGCCGAGCTGAGACCAACCATGCCCAGGGTCTTGCTCAGCTTGCCCAGCAGGGCATGCAGATTGCCGATGCTTTCAGCCTGCACGGTGCCCCGTTCGATCAGGTCGAGCATGTCTTTGACGCTGATCAGCTCTTCGCGAATGGCCGTGCTCAGCGAGCGCATCACCGCCTGACCGGGGCCGGACAGGCGCTGGTATTCCTCTTCCAGCAGATGATCGGTGAATGGCAGCGAAGTCAGCGCAAACAGCTCGCGTACGGGCGTGGCCAAAGGTCCGCGGCTGTCGGCCAAGGCCACCAGATAGAGCAGCTCCTTGAGCAGGCTGCGCGGCGGCTCATGCTGACTATTAGCCAGTACCTGCTTGAGTTCACGGTCGATGCGCGAGAACAACTGCTTGCGCGACTTGCGTGCCAGCAGCTGACCCTCAAGCTGCGCCTCCATAGCCGCAGCGCCAAGCCAGCACAGTCGGCCACGCGGCTCATTGGCGTACAGGCTGTCCAGTCGGCCCATGGCGCGGCCCATCAGCTTCAGGCTGGCCTGCGGATTCTGATCGCGGATAAAGCCCAGCAAGCCCACCTGATACATGTGGCGCAAGCGTCGCCCTTCGGTTTCCTTGGCGGCTGCGTCCAGTGCCGCCGGTGCCGAGCGCGGGCGGGCATGGTCAAGGCGCACGCTGAAGAAGAAGCTTTCCGGCAGTGCCGGCTGGCCACCGGCCTGGCGCAGGTCATTGATCGCCGGCAGCAGCAACTCGGGCATTTCCTGACGGTGCACGCCGACGTTTTCCAGATAGCGACGCAGTACATGCAGCGCATTGCTCAGCGCCGAGAGTTGCACATCGCGCTCTGGGCCAGCGCCGACAGGAATATCGGTGGCCTGTTCGAGCACTTCCTGAGCGAGCAACTCGGCACCGGCCAACTCGACCACATTGAGCGTACCGCGGACTTGACGAAGACTTTCCACCGCCTGTTGCAGCAGGCTGCCGTTATGCCGCTCGGCAATGAAATGTTCGAGGCTCGACTCGGCCTCCTCCATGGTGGTGAACAGTTCGTTCCGCACCAGACTCAGTGACGTGGCTCCAGAAACCATGCGCTAGTGCGCCTCCCGCGCCGGTAGTGAAGACAATTGCATGGCTCGCATCAGTCGGCGAACTCCGGCTTCTGCTTACTCATATGCGCGGCCATGGCCACGCGCAAGTCGACCGACTGCAGCATCGCAGCGTTCCAGGTGGCGATGTACTCGAGGCCATCGTCAACCCGATGATCGCGCATGTAGCGAATCATTTCCTTGGTACCGCGTACCGCTACCGGGGATTTCTTGGCGATTTCACGGGCAATCGCCATCACCCCGTCGAGCAAGGCAGGCATGTCCGGGTAAGTGCGATTGACCAGACCGATGCGCCGCGCCTCTTCACCGTCGATGGTGCGCCCGGTGAACGCCAGCTCACGCATCATGCCATCGCCAATGATCCGTGGCAGGCGCTGCAAGGTACCAACATCGGCGGCCATGCCAATATCGATTTCCTTGATCGAGAACTGCGCGTCGACCGTCGAGTAGCGCATATCGCAGGCCGAGACCAAGTCGATGGCACCGCCCAGACAATAACCCTGGATCGCCGCCAAAACCGGCTTGCGACACTGGTCAACGGCATTGAAAGAGGCTTGCAGCTCGAGGATCTTGCGCCGCAATTTTTCCGCGTTGCGGCCGACATCCGGGCCCATCTGGCTGCCGAGCTGGGCCAACATCATCAGGTCGATACCGGAAGAAAAATGCTTGCCGGCCCCCGACAGCACGACCACCCGCACCTCGTCCGTGGCGTCGATCCAGCGAAAGATCTCGATGATCTCCGTCCAGAAATCGGCATTCATGGCGTTGATTTTTTCCGGGCGGTTGATCAACACGTGGGCGATCTTATCTGCCAACTCGACACTAAAGGCTTGGTAGTCGGACACGGCAGTCATCCTCAGCAACTAAAGGCGCGAACGCGCGCAGAGACATTCTTGTGGTCATTGCCGCGCAACTATAACAAGCACGGCATAAATGTCGATGCCGGCCTCTGTGACGCAGAACACGCCACTGGACTTAAGCAGCGTTTTGACTGTTGACGGTAACCAGTTGATCTAGCGGAAATAGTCCGCGCTGGCGCCTCAGAGCTTGATGCAGTCCACCGTGTAGGCGTTGCCGTCGGGACCTTCATTGCGTTGCAGGCCGTGCACGTCGGCGTCGAAGCCGGGAAAGCTGCGGTCAAAGGTGCGGGCGAACTCCAGATAATCGATGATCGAGCGGGTCGCCGGGGTAAAGCGCTCGCCCGGCATGATCAGCGGGATACCCGGTGGATAGGGCACCAGCATGACCGCGGCGATCCGCCCGTCGAGCTGGTCGATGGGCACGGCCTCGACTTCGCCGCGCACCAGCTGGTTGTAGGCATCGGCGGGTCTCAGGGCGACTTCCGGCAGCACCGTGTACATGCGCTTCATCGCCTTGGCCGTGGCGTTGTCGCCGTAGCAGCGGTGCAGCGCATCGCACAGGTCACGCAGACCCATGCCGTGGTAGTGCGCACCGCCCACTTTGGCAATCGAGGGCAAGGCGACCGTCAGCGGCAGGTTGACGTCATAGCTGCGCTTGAACTCCAGCAACTCGGTGAGCAAGGTGCTCCACTTGCCCTTGGTGATGCCCATGGAGAACAGCACCAGGAAGGAATACAGGCCGGTTTTCTCGACCACCAGGCCACGCTCCCAGAGGAACTTGCTCACCACCGCCGCCGGAATCCCGCAGCGATCGAGCTTGCCGCCCGCAGTCAGGCCCGGGGTCACCAGGGTGACTTTGATCGGATCGAGCAGCACGTAATCCTCGGCCACCTCGCCAAAGCCATGCCACTCGGCTTGCGGCTGCAACAACCAGCTCTCGGTCGCCACCTCGTCGACGCCCTCGGCCTGGGGCGGTTGCCAGATACTGAACCACCAATCGTCGACGCTGAGGTTCTGCCGCAGATTGGCCAGGGCACGACGGAAGCTCAGCGCCTCATCGAAGGTTTCCTGGATCAGCGAACGCCCCGCCGGACCTTCCATCATCGCCGAGGCGACATCCAGCGAAGCGATGATGCCGTACTGCGGCGAGGTCGAGATATGCATCATGAAGGCTTCGTTGAAGCGATCGCGATCCAGCTGACGGGCACCGCCATCCTGCACATGGATCATCGAAGCCTGACTGAACGCCGCCAGCAGCTTGTGCGTGGAGTGGGTGCTGAACACCAGCGGCGCATCGGCCGTACGGCTCGTGCCCATGCCATAGCGCCCGGCATAGAACTCATGGAAAGCCGCATAGGCATACCAGGCCTCGTCGAAATGCAGCACCTCGACGCTGTTACCCAGGGTCTGCTTGATCAGTTCGGCGTTGTAGCACAGCCCGTCGTAGGTCGAGTTGGTCACCACCACCAGCTTGACCATCGCCCCGCTGCTGCTGGGCACGCGCCCGCGGGCCAGGGGGCTGGCGTCGATCTTCGCCTGGATCGACTCGCGGCTGAACTCGGACAGTGGAATCGGCCCGATGATGCCCAGCTCATTACGCTCCGGGCACAGGTACAGTGGAATCGCACCGGTCATGATGATCGCGTGGAGGATCGACTTGTGGCAGTTGCGGTCGACCAACACCAGGTCGTCGCGCCCGACCATGCCGTGCCAGACGATCTTGTTGGCGGTCGAGGTGCCGTTGATCACGAAGTAGGTGTGATCGGCGCCAAAGTTCCGTGCAGCGCGGGCCTCGGCCTCGGCCAGGGGGCCGGTGTGATCGAGCAGCGAACCCAGTTCCGGCACCGACACCGACAGGTCGGAACGCAGGGTGTTCTCGCCAAAGAACTGGTGGAACGCCTGGCCCACCGGACTCTTGCGGTAAGCCACCCCGCCGCCATGGCCGGGCGTGTGCCAGGAGTAGTTGGATTGTGCGGTGTGCTGCACCAGCGCCTTGAAGAATGGCGGCAGCAGGCAGTCCAGGTAATTACGCGCGGCGCGGGCGACCTGGCGGGCGAGGAACGGCACCGTGTCCTCGAACAGATAGAGGATACCGCGCAGCTGGTTGAGGTCGGCCATGGCTTCGGCCGGAGCGTTCTCGATGGTCACCTGCTCACCCAGGGCGAAGATCGGCAATTGCGGTGCCCGGCGCCGGGCGATGCGGATCAACTCGACCATGTCCTGCAGCAGATGCTCATTCTCCCCCGCGCCTTCGGCAGTGACCAGGATGCAGGCGAGGCCGTGATGGGTCGAGGCGACGATCCGCCCTTCGGCGGAGCTGGCAGTGGACAGGATGCTGAAACCGTCCTGCTCCAGTTCGTGGGCGATGGCCCGCACCCGATCGCCGGCCACGGTATCGGCCTTAATATCGCGGTGTACGATCAGCACGGGAAACTTGAGGTCTTTATACATTGGGGGCATCCGGCATTAACGGAACGATTTGATAACTGCCGCCAGTAAACACCATGCAATAACCTTTTAGGAAACCGGCCCGTCGACCTCGGTAATGCTTTGTCGCATTTATGAATCATTGCAGGACCAGTGGCCTTATCGAGTCGCGGATTGCCAGGTGTCGACACCCCAGCGGTGACCCCTTCAGCAGGAGGTTGTGAAAATAGACGTGCCGCAGTCGGCGGGAGTTTTTTCATGAGTCCCGCCTCCCAGGCACTATCTTTAAGCTTGAGGCCAACCAACAGACGCGGCCGGCGCGAGCACCCAGCCGCCAACGGAGTCCCTCATGGCCAGCATCGTGACCCTGACCCTCAGCCCGGCGCTCGACAGCGCCACCAGCATTGCGCGCCTGCGCCCGGACGCCAAGCTGCGCTGCAGCGAGCCACGCTACGCGCCCGGCGGCGGCGGCATCAACGTCGCCCGCGCGATTCACCTGCTCGGTGGCAGTGCCCTGGCGCTGTTCCCGGCCGGCGGCCCCACCGGCCTGCACCTGGCCGAGTTGCTGGTCGCCGAAGGGGTGGCCTGCCAGGCCCTGCCGATCAGCGCCTGGACCCGCGAATGCCTGAATGTGGTGGAACAGGCCAGCGCCCAGCAGTACCGCTTCATCCTGCCGGGTGCGCGCCTGAGCGAGACCGAACAGACGAAATTGCTGACGACGCTGAACGAGCTGCCCGAACTGGACTACCTGGTGATCAGCGGCAGCCTGCCTGCCGGGCTCGCCGATGACTTCATGGCGCGCCTGCTACAGACAGTCGCGCAGCGTGGCGCACGCTGCATCCTCGACAGCTCGGGCGAGGTATTGCGCCAGGCGCTGGACATCGGTGGGCTGTTCCTGATCAAGCCGAACCTCAATGAGTTCGCCGCCTTGACCGGGGAGAGCGTCGACGAATCGGACCAGCTGCTCAGGGTGGCGCGCAGCCTGGTCGATGCGGGTAAATGCGAAGCTGTGCTGGTTTCGCTCGGGCCCCAGGGCGCGCTGCTGGCAACCCGCGAGCTGAGCGAGCGAATCATCGCGCCGACGGTCAAGAAGCTGAGCACTGTGGGTGCCGGCGACAGCCTGGTCGGCGCCGTCACCCTCAAGCTCGCCCAAGGCGCGGGCCTTTCAGAAGCCGCACGCTATGGTATCGCCGCCGGCAGCGCGGCGATCATGACGGCGGGCAGCGAACTGTGTCGCCGCGCCGATACCGAACGACTCTTTGCCTGGCTGCAGGCCCGGAGCTGAAGCACGTCCTAGCAGAGACTCAGACCAGGCAAGCCCAATTGCTCGGCGCAGCGCTCCAACGAGCGCTGCTGGGTCTCGGCATACAACGCCAGCTCGTCGTAGACCCGCGCACCCAGGTCACGCTCGAAGGCGTCCTGATTGGCTGAATTCCCGTAGCTGTCGCGCGCCGCATCGCCGAGATTCGACTGGAAGATGCCCGCCGCGCTGACCGGCAGGAAGTCCTCGTAGACCAGCGGCTCGCAACAGAGATGCCCGGCAGCGAGCAAGGCCTCCAGGGTGCTCGCCAGCTCGCCTTGCGCCTTGGCAGCCCTCCCAACCGGACTGACGAAGTAACGGAAATAGGCCAATTGCTGGCGCCGCAGGCTGGCGTAGTCATCCGGGAAATCGGCGAACTGGGCGACCAGCGCCGACGCATAGTCGCCGTCTGCCTGACGCGCGTTGTCCAGCATACGGTCATACAGTGCCCGCCCTTTAGCGGTCAGGGCCGCGCCGCGCTGCTCGATCTCGCCGAAACGGGCCGAATGGCCGCCCACTGCCCAATCACCATTGTCCTCGACGAACACCACCTGCTCGTGCAGGGCCTTGAAGCTGGTCTGACGCAACAGGATCGGACAGCGCCGCGCGGGCGGGCCTTCGACAATGGCCTTGGGCTCGATGCCGCGCTGCGGCATGCCGGCCTGCACCGCGTCTATGTCGAGGGTGCGCGGGGTCAGGTGGTTGATGTGCGGGCCCTTGAACGCCACCACATCGGCGATCAGCCGGTGTTGCTCGCTCAGCTGCTGATACAACGCCGCACTGACCGTCGCCTCGCGGTGCCAGCGGAAGGTCTCCAGGGCCTGCTCGATGAACTCGACCGCCTCGGTCTGCTCCAGCCCGCCGGCCTGTTCGAAGCGCTCGATCAGCTCGATAACACGCGCCGTGAAGATATTGCGCCGCTCCAGCACGCTGCGCGCCAGCTCGCGCAGCTCGGGGTTGTCTATCAGCTCCAGCCGTAGCAAGGAGGTAAACACGCGGAAGGGACTGTGCTGCAAGGAGCCTTCGTGGATCGCCCGGAACGCGGTGGAATGCACCGGCACGCCGGCACAGGACAGGTCGTAGTAGCCGACCGGGTACATACCCATCACCGCGAACAACCGGCGCATGGTGGCCAGCTCACTAGCGCAGCCCAAGCGGATGGCGCCGTGCCGCTCCATGTCCAGGCGCTGGATTTCTCCGGTCAGCTGCAGCCGCTCGGCCAGCTCGGCATCCTGCTCCAGAGCCTGCTGGTTGACCTGGCCCACCAGCACCAGCAACTCGCCGTAGAGCGGCACCTCGGCCTTGTACATGGCGGACATGGCGCGGGAAAATTGCATGCGGATCTCGTCCGGGTGGACCCAGGTTTCTCGGTTGGCGTCCGCGTACACACTCATGGGGTTCGACTCCTTGCTTCGCCTGATCGGCCTGACCGCAGTCTCCAGCGCGGAGACTATTCCGGTGATTCATGCGTAACATTCTGGCGAGCCGAATAGCCCCTTTCAAACGACTAATTTTCTCCAGATCATTCCCTGAAAGAATCCTCCAGTGCATCCGTCAATGCTGCGCCGCCTGTTTCAGGCGCCGCGCCAACAGCACCAGAGCGAGCAGGAACAGCGGTGCCAGCAGGACGAACAGCACCTTGCTGGACAGCGGCGATCCCAGAGCCGCCAGCCCCTCCAGAGTCATCTTCAGTAAGCCGAGCAGGTAGTAACTGATGGCAATCAGGGAAAAGCCCTCGACTGCCTTCTGAATTTTCAACTGAGTGTTGCTACGCGCATTGAGGCTCTCGAGGATCTTCGAGTTTTGCTCCTCCACCTCCACCTGGGCCTTGGCCTGCAGCAATTCGCCGAGATTGGCAATGCCGGCTGCCAGGCGATCGAGACGCTGCTCGGTGGCAGCGCAGTAGCGCACGCTGGGCTTGAAGCGCCGCTCGATGAACACACCGAGGCGCTGGTGACCGTCGGCATGGCTTTCGCGCAACTCGGCGATGCGTTCGAAGACGATCTGGGCGTAGGCCGCGGTAGCACTGAAGCGCTGTCGGCAGCCGGCCGAGCAGCGCATCAGCCGCGCCGAGAGCGAGGTCAGGCCATCGAGCAGGGCCTTGGCCTGGCTGTTGTCGGCGGCGGCATTGCGCTCGGCCAGACCGATCAGCTCGCGGTCCAGCTCCTGCAATGTATCGCCGAGCTGCTGGGCGGCCGGCAACGCCAGCGAGGCAAGCATGCGGTAGGTCTCGATCTCCACCAGGCGACGGATCATCCGTCCCAGCCGGTAGGCGTTGAGGCCACGATTGACCAGCAGCATGCGGTTGAAGCCCTGCGCCGACAGGCGAAAGTCGCTCCAGACGGTGGCGTCGCCACCGCCGAGCAGAGAGCCGGCCGGGTCCTTGAAACCGTAGCTGGATGGCTGCCCGTCGGCGTCCGCTTGATCCTCGACCAGGATCACCAGGGCACTGATGATCAGTTCGCGATGCGTGTCGAGCACACCGCGCAACGGCTGCGGCAGTTCGGCCCAGCGTGAGGTATCGGCCAGACGCGGCACCACCCAGGTCAGCGAGAGAAATTCGCTGTGGCGTTCCCACTTGAAGGCACAGCCGGCGATGCGCAGCAGGCCATGACGCTGCACGCCCCGCCCCGGGTTGTCCGCCAGCTCGTCGAGTTGGCGGACCAGACCGTCGAGCGACACCCCGTCATCCAGCAGGGCGAAGTGGTAGACATGGGCCGGACCGGAAAAATAGATCGACGGTCGCGCATGCAGTTCAGCGTGCAGGCTTTCTCTCAGCGGGTGCATCAAGGCGCTCCTGGAAACTCACCGGCAGGTCCTGACAAAGTCCCTGGCCCAAGTTTTCTAGACTGCCCCGGGTGACGTGAGGGCACATCCGCTGGCCGCGAGCGTCTACTCAGACCAGCGCGTCCAGGCAACGCTCGAAGATGTCGAAACCTTCTTCGAGACGCGGTACCGCCCAGGCCGCCCCTGGGCAGCGCGTCCATCAGCTCGCGCCGGCCGACCACCGCGCCAGCTCAGCGTCGCTGCTCGAGTCCGACCTGCGCCTCGATCCACCTGACGAAGCTACGGATCTTCGGCACCTCTGCCGCGTGCTCCGCGTAGGCCAGGAAGTGCGCGCCACTGCTGGTGAGCGGGTGATCCCAGGGAATCACCAACTTGCCTTCGCTCAGTTCATCCTCCACCAGGAAGCGCGGCACCAGCGCCACCCCGCAGCCGGACTGGGCGGCGCGAATACACATATAGAAGGTCTCGAAGCGCGGGCCGTGGTAGCTGTGTTCGGTCTGCAGGCCCAGGCCCTGGAACCATTCATGCCAGGCCTCGGGACGCGAGGCGCACTGCAGCAGGAGCATGTCAGCCATCTGCAGGGGGCTGTCCAGCGGCGCGACCGGGAGGATATCGGGGGCGCACACCGGCACCACTTGCTCGCCGAACAGTTCGATGCACTCGGCGCCCGGCCAGGTGCCCTGGCCGAAGAAGAACACCACGTCGGCCCGCGACTGCAGCAGGTCGAAGGGTTCCAGCTCATTGCAGATATCCAGGTGAATACCCGGGTTGGCGGCGCCAAAACCCTTGAGGTGCGGGATTAGCCAGCGCGCGCCAAAAGTCGGCTGGGTCGCGACCTTGAGCACCTCGGTCTCGCCGCCGTAGGAGAGGATGTAGCGGGTCGACATCTCCACCTGCTTGAGAATCTTGTTGACCTCGGTGAGGTACAGCGAGCCGGCAGGGGTCAGCTGCAGGCGCCGACGGATACGGCGGAACAGCAGATGCTGGAGCATTTCCTCCAGCTGCGCGACCTGCTTGCTCACCGCGCTTTGGGTCAGGAACAGCTCCTCGGCGGCGCGGGTGAAGCTGAGATGCCGGGCCACGGCCTCGAAACACTGCAGAGCGGCCATCGACGGCATCAGGCGTTTGGACATGGAGTACTCGCGAAGGCCCACAGGGGCGAATGAATGAATCCTAGGAATGACATGGCGAATAATGGTCGCTTGTTGTGTTCCAGGCGGAAGATTAATACTGATCCGGATCGCAATTCTCAACCGCCAGGACAAACAGGAGATAGCCATGGTTGACGGACTTCTGAGCCGCCTCGCGGTTAGCGCCCACGCAGTAGAGATTGGCAACTACCCGGTTTATACCCCCATCGACGGCAGCCGGATCGGTTTGGTCGGCCTCGAGGACCGCGCCGCGGTACTGGCCAAGGTCGAGCGCGCCGAGCAGGCGTTCCAGGCCTGGCGTAGTGTGCCTGCCCCCCGTCGCGGCGAGCTGATTCGCCTGTTCGGTGAGGTGCTGCGCCAGCACAAGGCCGATCTTGGCGAACTGGTCTCCTGGGAAGCCGGCAAGATCACCCAGGAAGGCCTGGGTGAAGTACAGGAAATGATCGACATCTGCGACTTCGCCGTCGGCCTGTCGCGGCAACTCTACGGCCTGACCATCGCCTCCGAGCGCCCGGGCCACCACATGCGCGAGACCTGGCAGCCGCTTGGCGTGGTCGGCGTGATCAGCGCCTTCAACTTCCCGGTCGCGGTCTGGGCCTGGAACGCCACCCTGGCCCTGGTCTGCGGCGATTCGGTGATCTGGAAACCCTCGGAGAAGACCCCGCTCACCGCCCTCGCCTGCCAGGCCCTGTTCGAGCTGGCCCTGCAGGCCTTCGGCGACGCCCCGGAAGGTCTCAGTCAGCTGGTCATCGGTGACCGCGAGGCCGGCGCAGCACTGGTCGACGACCCGCGCCTGGCCCTGATCAGCGCCACCGGTAGCACCCGCATGGGCCGAGAAGTCGGTCCACGCGTGGCAGCCCGTTTCGGCCGCAGCATCCTAGAGCTGGGCGGCAACAACGCCATGATCCTCGCCCCGAGTGCCGATCTGGACATGGCCGTGCGGGCCATCCTGTTCGGCGCCGTCGGCACTGCCGGGCAGCGCTGCACCAGCCTGCGCCGGCTGATCGCCCACGAGTCGGTCAAGGACGAGATAGTCGCGCGGCTGAAAGTGGCCTATGCCAAGGTGCGCATCGGCCATCCGCTGCAGGGCAACCTGGTCGGCCCGCTGATCGATCAGCACGCCTATGAGGCCATGCAAGCCGCACTGAACCAGGCCCGCGCGGAAGGCGGTCAGGTGTTCGGTGGCGAGCGTCAACTGGCCGAACAGTTCCCCAACGCCTACTACGTCGCACCGGCCATCGTCGAGATGCCTGGCCAGAGCGCGGTAGTGCGCCACGAGACCTTCGCGCCGATCCTCTACGTGCTGAGCTACAGCGACTTCGATGAGGCCCTGCGCCTGAACAACGAGGTGCCGCAGGGGCTGTCGTCCTGCATCTTCACCACCGACCTGCGCGAGGCCGAGCAGTTCCAGAGCGCCGCGGGCAGCGACTGCGGCATCGCCAACGTCAACATTGGCACCAGTGGTGCGGAAATCGGTGGCGCCTTCGGTGGCGAGAAGGACACCGGCGGTGGTCGCGAGTCCGGCTCCGATTCCTGGAAAGCCTACATGCGCCGCCAGACCACCACGGTCAACTACTCCCGCGAATTGCCGCTGGCCCAGGGCATCGTTTTCGACTGAGCCCCAACGCAATAAAAAACAGCCCCGACGCATCACGCCGGGGCTGTTTTTTTATGTATCGATGCGGCAACACAACTTCTGTAGGCGCCAGCCTGCTGGTCCTCACGGTAACGGCATCAACTTGTCCGGCCTAGGGCTCCAGCGTCGACCACAAGGCAGGGCCGCCGGCTGCCTTCTCGATCGCAGCCAGACGCGCGGCATGTGCCTCCAGCTCGGCCTGAGAAGCGCGCACTACCAAGGTAGGCTGGCGTTCGGCGGGTAGGCGGCGAATTGCGCTGGCTTGCTGGCGACCATTGCTGTCACCCTCTGAGCCATCACCGGCGAGGGACAGATTGGTCTGCCCGCCAGTCATGGTCAGGTAGACATCGGCGAGGATCTCGGCATCGAGCAAGGCGCCGTGCAGGTCGCGTCCGGAGTTGTCGACGCCATAACGCTTGCACAGGGCATCGAGGCTGTTGCGCTGCCCCGGATGGCGTTCGCGGGCCATCAGCAGGGTATCGAGGATCGCGCAATGTTCGCTGAGGTCGGCGCGGTCCAGCTGCTTGATCAGGCTGAATTCGTTGTTGATAAAGCCAACGTCGAACGCCGCGTTGTGGATGATCAGCTGCGCACCCTTGATGAATTCGAAGAACTCGTCGGCCACTTCCTTGAAGCGCGGCTTGTCCTGAACGAAATCGTTGGTGATACCGTGCACCGCAATAGCGCCCTCGTCGATCTCGCGATCGGGCTGCAGATAGGCATGAAAATGCCGCCCGGTCAGGCGTCGGCCCATCAGTTCGACACAGCCGATCTCGATGATCCGGTGGCCATCGGTGACCGGCATACCGGTAGTTTCAGTATCCAGCACTACGCTACGCACGTTGCAGCCCTCTCACTTCTTCGACGCCACGGTTGGCCAACTGGTCGGCACGCTCGTTGCCGGGATGGCCGGTATGTCCTCGCACCCACTGCCAGGTCACCTGGTGCCGGTTGACCTGCTCGTCCAACTCGCGCCACAGATCGGCGTTCTTCACCGGCTGCTTGGCGGCGGTTTTCCAGCCACGCTTCTTCCAGTTCGGCATCCAGTCCTGGATACCTTGCATGACGTACTGCGAGTCGGTCACCAGGCGCACATCGCAAGCCCGCTTCAACTCGGCCAGGGCGCGAATCGCTGCGGTCAGCTCCATGCGGTTGTTGGTGGTCTCGGCCTCACCGCCCCAGAGCTCTTTTTCCACGCCCTTGAAAATCATCAACGCGCCCCAGCCACCGACCCCGGGATTGCCCTTGCAGGCACCATCGGTATAAATCTCGACTTGTTCATTCATGCAGAGCATTTCTCTCAGTAAATTCCGCTCGGCAGGCTCTAGCGCTTACGGCGTCGAATCGCGGCGACTGACCTTGGCCACCGGCATGGGCACCAGCTTGCCCATGGGCGCTCGTTGCGTCTGCCGTAACGGGCGCAAGCCGATCACCAGCTTGCGCGCCACCAATATATAGAAGCCGCCTCCTGGCGATTGCCAGGCGTCGCCCCAGGTTTCCAGTGGAGCCAGACGAGCCTGCCAGGCAGTGGAAGCAAGCGGCGGACGATAGCACCCGAAGCGGCGTTTCTCCAGCGCGAAGCCCAACAGGTGCAGCCAGTCACTGACGCGATTGGGTGCAATGCAGCGGGCCTGGCGCAAGGCATCACGGGCGAACAGGTGACGCACGCCCCAGGCACTCATCGGGTTGATACCGACCACCAGCAGATGGCCTCCTGGGCGAACGCTGTGCGCGGCTTCGCGCAACAGGCCATGGGGCGACAGGCTGAAGTCCAGGCCATGCTGCAGCAGCACGACATCGGCGGCATACTCGGTCAGCGGCCAGGCCTGCTCCTCGCAGACGATCTCCACCCCGTTGAAAGGCGCACCGACCCGCACGCTGCGCTGGATCTGCGCGGCATTCGGCAAGGCTCGTGCGGAAGGACCGTAATGCACCATGTAGCCGCCAAAGAAGCGCGCCAGCTCTTCCTCGAGCAAACGCTGCTCGTCCTCCAGCAGCATCTGGCCATAAGGCCCATTGAACCAATGGCGCGCCGTGCCTATGAGCTTGAGCCAATCGGCATCGGCCTGGGCGAAAGGATGATCGGACATAAAGGATTACCTGCGTAGCCAGCACCGCCAATGAGTCCTAAGATGCACCTTTATGACCTGCTTAGCGACCCGCATCATGATAAAGATCGACGCCCTGCCCGCCTTCTCTGACAACTATATATGGTTGCTGCAAGACCTCGAACAGCGCCGCTGCGCGGTGGTCGACCCCGGTGATGCGGGGCCGGTGCTGGCCTGGCTGGACAGCCACCGCGACTGGCAATTGAGCGATATCCTGATCACCCACCATCACCCCGACCATGTGGGCGGCATCCAGCCGTTGAAGGCCGCCACCGGGGCACGGGTACTCGGCCCGGCGCAGGAAAATATTCCCGCGCGCGATCTGGCGTTGCGTGAAAATGACAAGGTCGAGGTGCTCGGCCAGCGCTTTCGCGTGATCGAGGTACCCGGTCATACCCTCGGGCATATCGCCTATTACCAGGCGGAGCAGCACTGGCTGTTTTGTGGCGATACCCTGTTCGCCGGCGGCTGCGGCCGCCTGTTCGAAGGCACACCCGCGCAGATGCACGACTCGCTAACTCGCCTGGCCGCCTTGCCCGAGCACACCCAGGTGTACTGCACCCATGAATACACCTTGAGCAACCTGCGCTTTGCCCAAACGGTCGAGCCAGGCAACCCGCAGATCGCTCAACGCCTGCAGGAAGTAACCGCCTGGCGCGCCGAAGGCCGCATCAGCCTGCCCTCCAACCTGGCCCTGGAGCGCGCGACCAACCCCTTTCTGCGTAGCGCCGAAGAAGCGGTCAAGGCAAAGATCGATCAGCGTGACGGCGTGCAAAACCGCTCACCCAGCGAGGTGTTCGCGCGTCTGCGTGCTTGGAAGGATAATTTCTAAAAAGTCGATAACTTAGCAAAAAAAGTGGTTAAAACTTGACCACCCTGGCATCGGTTCCTAGAATCCCCCGACCTTTTCCTCGGGAAGCCCCAACCAACTAATGCCTTTATTATCGCGTAACACATTGAATATAAAGGCATTTACACAAGGCGCGAAGACGCTGGTGGTGGTGTTTTGTGCAATAGTGGCCGGCTGTCAGACCACCGGCAAAAAACCCGAGAATAGCGGTAACAACACCGCGCTGACGGTGGAGCTTGAGCGCGAGCCCGTGTGGCTGACCGATAGCATCGTCCCCGCTGAGCCCACAGATATTTGGCAACGTGTCCGTGACGGTTATCAAATGCAGGATGACATTGGTGTCAATCCTCGCATCGAACAGCAGCGCCTATGGTTCGTCAGCAACCCCTCCTATATCGAGAAGTCCGGCGAGCGCAGCAGCCCCTACATCCATTACATCGTCGAACGTCTGGCCGAACGCAATATGCCAATGGAGCTGGCATTGCTGCCGATGATCGAAAGCTCCTACAACCCCTTGGCCTACTCCAGCGCCAATGCCGTCGGTTTATGGCAATTCATCCCCTCCACCGGCCGTCATTTCAATCTGCGCCAGACCAGTTGGTACGACGGTCGCCGCGATGTCATGGCCTCGACCACTGCCGCGATGAACTACCTGTCGCGCCTGCATGAAATGTTCAATGGCGACTGGCTGCTGGCCCTGGCTGCCTACAATGCCGGCGAAGGCCGCGTCAGCCGGGCCATCGAGCGCAACCAGAAACTCGGCCTGCCGACCGACTACTGGAATCTGCCACTGCCCAAAGAGACGCAGAATTACGTGCCCAAGTTACTGGCGCTGTCACAGGTGGTGATGTCCCCCCAAGCGTACGGTGTAGACCTTGAGCCCATAGCCAACGAGCCGTATTTCGAGCAGGTCCCACTCAAGCAGCACATGAACCTGTCCAGGATTGCGGCCATGGCTGACCTGGATGAAGACGAGCTGTATCAGCTCAATCCCGCTTTTAAAAAGCGCATCACCCTGGACGGTCCGCAGCAGCTGCTGGTGCCGACCGCCAATGCGGAATTACTGGCCGCCAACCTGCTGCTAATGAAACCACAGGACCTGCTCGACTGGCAGCAGTACCGGGTGCGCTCGGGCGACAGCCTCAGCGGGATTGCCAACCGCCACCATCTGACGGTCGCTAATCTTAAAGATATCAACAAGCTTTCCAGCAACCGCTTACGCATTGGCCAGGTGCTGAGCATACCCGGGCAACCCGGTGTCACGCCGAAAGAGCCGCTGCTTCAGGCCGCCGCCGGACGCTTAGCGAAGCCTCGCACTTACCGGGTCAAGAGTGGGGACAACCTCTGGCAAATCGCCAAGACTCATCGGATTTCGGTCAAAGATGTAAAACGCTGGAACAACATCACTGGCAACTCCCTGCGTGCCGGCCAGGCTCTGGCCTTATACGACGCTCAGGCAACAACGAAGTCCAGCAGCGGCCCGCGCGGCAACGTGACCTATTACAAGGTGCGCAAAGGCGATTCGTTATATGTGATTGCCAAACGCTTCAAGGTCGAGATGCAGCATCTGCAAAGCTGGAACCCGCGTACGGGCAGCGCCATCAAGCCGGGGCAGACCCTGACCCTGCGTCTGCCCTGACCAGGCAGAGTTCAATCGCGCTTGATCAGCGCCTCCAGGCAACGCCGGGCCAGCTGAGTGAAGCGCTGAAATGCAACAAACTGCTCATGCTTCAGGGCGCGTCCGGAAACCCGACTGTCCGCATAGATCACCCCAATCTCGCGATTGCCGGCCAATAATGGGGCGATAAAGAACATGCCCTGACCCAGGCGCTGACGAAGCGGCTGGGTCACCAGTTCGTTGAGGCTGTGGGTGGCCGGTACGCCCATCCACAAGGCTTCCTTATTGCGCAGTACGTAGCTGAAGATGTGTGGCTGCTCGCGCTCTTCGACCGGCAGGAAGAAATCGCTCATCCAGCTCTCGGTACCCTCGCCAACCACCCGCTTGGCCCGAAAGCAACTCTGCCCATCGGCCAGCACTACCAGCATCACTCGCTCCAGCCCCGCCCCCTGATGCAGGCCCTTGAGTAAGGTATCGAGGATCAAGCCCAGATCGCCCCGGCGAGACGCCAGCAAGCCCAGATCCTGCAGGGCTTGTTGCAGCAGCTGCAGATTGGGTTGCAGCAGGCGCGCCTTGCGCTGCTCCTGCTGCAGACGAATTTGCTCGGGATCGGTATTGGGGATCAGACGGCAGAGCTGGCTGGCACCAAAGGTCGCTGCCACCTTGACCGCCTCGTCGGCACTGGCCAGTACCTGCTGCATCGCATCTTCGGGGCTGACCCCAATGAATATCGCCATCTCAGCGACCAGGGCCTCCATCGTTGGCGAGTCCCAACCTTCGAGCGCCGCCTCACTGATGCGTGCGCCAAGATTGACCGCGCGTACCGCCGGGTCGTTATGGTTGACGCTGTTATGCGCCAAGCTGGCGATCTCGCCGAGATTCCAACCTTTCACCAGGCCCTGGGTAAGCTGGCGGAAGCTGGTGCCAAGCACCGCACGCACCGCATCTTCGACAACGACGCCCGGCTGGGCCAAGGCACTGGCCAGTTCATCCGCCTGTTCACCGCCACAGCCCCAGAAGGCCAGTTCGCCCAAGTGATAGAGCAAGGCCGCGATGAAAACCTCCTCCTCATGCCTCGACAGCACGTAACCGGCAATATTGCGTGCCTGTACGGCTGCGTGAAACGACCGCGCGAGCAACTCCTGCAACTGCTCGCGCGGAGCGCGGGTGAGCAATCCATCGATCAGGCTCACGGAGAGACTGATCAGGCGCACATTGTCGAAGCCGATCAGCACGATGGCGCGCGAGATGGTCTTGATGGTTTCTTGCGACGGGTTGTAATACGCACTATTACCGACACGCAGCACCTTGGACGTCAGCGAAGCATCGCGAAGCAGGACGTCCGCCAGTTGCTGGACAGACGAGTCTTCTTGTTGCGCCAAGCGCTGCAGATCCTGCACCACAGTCGCCAGGGCCGGCAATTCGGCCTCGTTCAGACGATCAATCCATGACTGCAGACCATGGCTACGTGTATCCAAGTTCAAGGCCTCGTTGTGAGTAAGCCAAAGATAGTAATAATGCCAGCATGCCTAGCCAATAGGCCCGGCCTTTTTCCTGCGGATACAAGCTGTTACTGTACCGGACTAGAAGCCCCAAAGCCGCTCCGGATCGGATCTTTCACTTGATACGTCCCCTCCTCTTACTAATCATCAGTTTGGCCATCGGCTTTCCCGCGTGGGCGACCGTCAGCGAAAGCCATGGCTATGCACAATTCGGTGCGCTCAAGTATCCCGCCAGCTTTACCCATTTCGACTGGGTCAATCCCGATGCGCCAAAAGGCGGAACGGTACGATTCATGGGGGCTGGCACCTTCGACACCCTCAATGCCTACACCTTCAAGGGCACCAGCCCGATTTCCACCGCCAATTTCCTGCAGTACGGTGTCACCGGGCTGAACGAAACGCTGATGGCGGGCACCGGTCATTACGACCCGTCCGGCGATGAACCGACCTCCAGTTACGGCCTTATCGCCAAGTCGGTCGAGTACAGCGAAGATCGCAGCTGGGTGGTGTTCAACCTGCGCCCAGAGGCGCACTTTCATGACGGCAAGCCGATCACCGCCTATGACGTGGCCTTTTCCTATCGCCTGCTGCTCAAGGAAGGGCACCCGCAGTACCGAACCAGCCTGCAGGAAGTGAAGCGAGTCGATATCCTCAATCGCCACCGCATCCGCTTTGTGTTCAAGCGCTCGGGCAACCCTCTGCTGATTCTGCGCCTGGGCGAATTACCGGTACTGCCCCAGCATTACTGGAAAGACCGCGATTTCAAGGCCACCACGTTCGAACCGCCGCTGGGCAGCGGCCCCTACCGCATTACCCAGGTCAACCCGGGGCGCAGCCTGACCTTCGAGCGGGTGAAGGATTGGTGGGGGGAGAAATTGCCGGTCAATCGCGGCAAATACAACTTCGATCGGGTCGAGGTCGAGTTCTATCGCGACAGCCATGTTGCCTTCGAAGCCTTCAAGGCGGGTGAGTTCGACTTCTATATCGAGCAACAAGCGAAGAACTGGGCCAACGGCTACCTTTTTCCGGCGGTGGCCAGTGGCGAGGTGATTCGCGCCGAGATCCCGCACCAGATTCCCACGCAAACCCAGGCCTTGTTCATCAACAGCAGGCGCACAGCATTCGCCGAACGCAAGGTACGTGAAGCCCTGGGACTGATGTTCGATTTCGAGTGGACCAACCGCGCGCTGTTCAATGGCTCCTATGTACGCGCCAAGAGCTATTACCCAAACAGCGAGTTCTCCGCCACCGGCACGCCCCAAGGTGCCGAATGGCTGCTGCTGTCGCCTTACCGCAAACAACTGCCGAAACGCCTGTTCAGCGAACCCTTTAGCATGCCGCAAACCGATGGTCGCGGTATCCCCCGGGAAACCTTGCGCCGCGCCCTCGGTCTACTGGCCGAGGCTGGCTGGAAACCCTCCGGCCAGCATATGCTGAATGCCGAGGGCGAGCCGCTGCGGTTCGAGATTTTGCTGGTCAACCCAAATCTCGAGCGCATCCTCCAGCCGTTCACCGAGAACCTTGCCAGCATCGGCATCCAGGCCAATCTGCGCACCGTCGATCGCGCCCAGTACAAGCAACGCCTGGATCAATTCGATTTCGACATGATCTTGCTGACCCTGCCGCAAAACCTCAGCCCGGGTCTTGAGCAATCCCTGTACTTCCACTCCAGCCAGGCAAAGGTCAAAGGCGGCAAGAACTACGCCGGCGTAAATAATCCGGTGGTCGACGCCTTGCTCGACAAACTGTTGGCGGCGAAAACCCGCAATGAGCAGATCGCAGCCACCCGCGCACTCGACCGGGTGCTGCTGTGGCAGCACTACACCATTCCGAATTGGTACATCAACTATCACCGCCTGGCCTACCGCAACCGGTTTGCCTTCGTCACCACGCCGCCCTATACCCTGGGCCTGCGCACCTGGTGGCTGAAACCCACGGAGAATGCCCGATGACGCTGCGTCTGCGCTCATGTCTACTGCACGGCAGCGCTGTCCTGCTACTCGGTCTGGCCAGCTTGACCCAGGCCGCCGGCAAGCACGCCCTGACCCTTTATGACGAACCACCGAAATACCCGGCCAATTACCAGCATTTCGACTATGTGAACCCTGATGCCCCAAAAGGCGGCACCTTTCGCCAGACCGGTTTTGGCGGCTTTGACAGCCTCAACCCCTTCATCAACAAGGGCGTGGCGGCCGATGATATCGGCTTGATTTACGACACCCTGACCCGCCACAGCCTGGACGAACCCTTCAGCGAGTACGGCCTGCTTGCCGAAAAAATCGAGAAAGCCCCAGACAACACCTGGGTACGCTTCTACCTGCGCCCCGAGGCCCGCTTCAATGATGGTCAGGCGGTGACCGCCGAGGACGTCAAGTTCACCTTCGAAACCCTGATGACCCATGGCGCACCCACGTACCGCGGCTACTATGCCGATGTCGACCGGGTCGAAGTCGAAGGCCCACGCCAGGTACGCTTCATCTTCAAGCATGCCGGCAACCGCGAACTGCCACTGATTCTCGGCCAGCTGCCGGTCCTGCCCAAGCACTGGTGGGCCGAGCGCGACTTCAGCAAAGGCAACCTGGAGATCCCACTGGGCAGCGGCCCCTACACAGTTGCCGAAGTCAAAGCCGGGCGTTCCATTCGTTATGAGCGGGTCAAGGACTGGTGGGGCAAGGATCTGCCGGTCAACCGCGGCTTCTACAACTTCGACACCATGCGGATCGAATACTACCGCGACAACACGGTAGCCCTCGAAGCTCTGAAAGCCGGTCAATTCGACTACTGGCTGGAAACTAGCGCGAAGAACTGGGCTACCGCCTACGACACCCCTGCCGTCGCCAATGGCCAATTGATCAAGGAAGAGATCGAGAACCACAACCCCACGGGCATGCAGGGCTTCATCTTCAATATTCGCCGGCCACTGTTCCAAGACAAGCGGGTGCGCGAGGCACTGGGCCTGCTGTTCGATTTCGAATGGACCAACCGCCAGCTCTTCAATGGTGCCTACACGCGCACCCGCAGCTATTTCGACAACTCCGAACTGGCCTCCAGTGGCCTGCCGGGCCCCGACGAGTTGAAACTCCTCGAGCCGCTGCGCAGCATGATCCCGACGCAGGTGTTCAGCGATGAATTCAGCGTTCCCGTCACCGACGGCAGCGGCATCATCCGCGAACAGCAGAGGCGCGCCTACCAACTGCTACAGGAAGCCGGCTGGCGTATCGAAGGCGACCAGATGCTCAACGCCGAAGGCGAGCCGGTCAGCTTCGAGTTCCTCCTCGCCCAGACCGAGTTCGAGCGCGTGCTGCTGCCATTCAAGCGCAACATGGCCGATCTCGGCATGGAACTGGTCATACGCCGGGTCGACGTCTCGCAATATATCAACCGCCTGCGTTCGCGGGATTTCGACCTGATCGTGGGCGGCTTCGGCCAGTCCAATTCGCCGGGTAATGAGCAGCGCGAGTACTGGCACTCCAGCAGCGCCGACAATCCTGGTAGCCGCAACTTCATCGGCCTGAAAGATCAGGCCATCGACCAGTTAGTCGATGGCCTGATCAACGCCAACTCACGAGAGAGCCTGATCGCCCATACCCGAGCCCTTGACCGCGTGTTGTTGTGGGGCCATTACGTCATCCCAAACTGGCACATCAAGACCTGGCGCGTGGCCTACTGGAACCGCTTCGAGCACCCGAAAATCACCCCCAAATATGACATCGGCCTGAATACCTGGTGGGCTCGCCCGCAACAGGAACCCGCCACCACGGACAACGCCGAAGCGGCAAACACGGAGCAATAAGATGCTGGCGTATATCTTTCGTCGCCTGTTGCTGATCATTCCCACCCTGCTCGGCATCCTGCTGATCAACTTCATCATCATCCAGGCCGCCCCGGGCGGACCGGTGGAGCAGATGATCGCCAAGCTGGAGGGTTTTGAAGGCGCCACCAGCCGTATCGCTGGCGGCGGCGCCGAAGTTGCAATCGCAGGCTCCAACTACCGGGGCGCACAGGGTCTCGACCCGGAACTGATCGCCGAGATAGAACGCCTGTACGGCTTCGACAAGCCGGCCCCCGAACGTTTCTGGATCATGCTGAAAAACTATGCCCGCTTCGACTTTGGCGAGAGTTTTTTCCGCGACGCCAAGGTGGTCGACCTGATCATCGAGAAGATGCCGGTATCGATCTCGCTGGGGCTGTGGAGCACGTTGATCATGTACCTGGTCTCCATCCCGCTGGGCATCGCCAAAGCCACCCGCCACGGCAGCGCCTTCGACGTATGGACCAGTTCGGCGATCATCGTCGGTTATGCGATCCCGGCCTTTCTCTTCGCCATTCTGTTGATCGTGGTTTTCGCCGGCGGCAGCTACCTCAACTGGTTTCCCCTACGCGGTCTGACCTCGAACAATTTCGACGAGCTCAGCCTGGCAGGCAAGATCCTCGACTATTTCTGGCACCTGGCGCTGCCCGTGACAGCCCTGGTCATCGGTAACTTCGCGACCCTGACCCTGCTGACCAAGAACAGCTTCCTCGACGAGATCAACAAACAGTATGTGACCACCGCCAGGGCCAAGGGCCTGAGCAATAATCGCGTGCTCTATGGCCATGTGTTCCGCAATGCCATGCTGATCATCATCGCCGGCTTCCCCTCCGCCTTCATCGGCATCTTCTTTACCGGTTCCTTGTTGATCGAGGTGATTTTTTCCCTCGACGGCCTGGGTCTGATGAGTTTTGAGGCGGCCATCAACCGCGACTACCCGGTGGTATTCGGCACCCTGTTCGTCTTCACCTTAGTGGGATTGGCCGTGAAATTGATCGGTGATATCACCTACACCCTGGTCGATCCGCGCATCGACTTCGAAAGCCGGGAGGGCTGAGATGACGCTCTCTCCGTTAAATCAGCGACGCCTGCTACTGTTCAAGGCCCACAAGCGTGGCTGGTGGTCGTTGTGGATCTTCCTCGTGCTATTCGGCCTGAGCCTCGGCGCCGAACTGATCGCCAACGACAAACCCCTGGTCGTGCACTACGACAACGCGTGGTATTTCCCGGTACTCAAACGCTACCCGGAAACCGTCTTTGGCGGCGAATTCCCCCTGCAGGCCAATTACAAGAGTCCCTATATCCAGGAATTGATCGGCCAGAAAGACGGCTGGATGCTCTGGCCGCCGATCCCCTTCAGTTACTCCAGCATCAATTACGACCTGCAAGTGCCGGCGCCGGGGCCGCCATCGCGCGACAACTGGCTGGGCACCGACGACCAGGGCCGCGACGTCATGGCCAGGGTGATCTACGGCTTCCGCATTTCGGTGTTGTTCGCGCTGATCCTGACCATCCTCAGCTCGATCATCGGCGTATTCGCAGGGGCCCTACAGGGCTTCTATGGCGGCTGGGTCGACCTGGTCGGGCAACGCTTCCTGGAGATCTGGTCGGGTCTTCCGGTGCTCTACCTGCTGATCATTCTCGCCAGCTTCGTGCAACCGAACTTCTGGTGGCTGCTGGGCATCATGCTGCTGTTCTCCTGGATGAGCCTGGTCGATGTGGTGCGCGCCGAATTCCTCCGTGGGCGCAATCTGGAATACGTGCGGGCTGCACGAGCCCTAGGCATGCAGAACGGCGCCATCATGTTCAATCACATCCTGCCCAACGCCATGGTCTCGACCATGACCTTCATGCCCTTCATCCTCACCGGCGCCATTGGCACCCTGACCGCGCTGGACTTCCTTGGCTTCGGCCTGCCGCCGGGTGCGCCTTCGCTGGGCGAACTGGTCGCCCAGGGTAAATCCAACCTGCAGGCGCCCTGGCTCGGTATCAGCGCCTTTACCGTGCTGGCGCTGATGCTCAGCCTCCTGGTGTTTATCGGCGAAGCGGCACGCGATGCCTTCGATCCGAGGAAATAAGATGACCCGATCCGAGACCCTTATCGAAGTACGTGACCTGGCCGTCGAATTTGTCAGTGGTGAGTCGAAGCAACGCGTGATCGAGGGCGTCAGCTTCGATATTCACCGCGGCGAGACCCTGGCCCTGGTCGGTGAAAGCGGCTCAGGAAAATCGGTTACCGCCCACTCGATCCTGCGCCTGCTGCCCTACCCCCTGGCTCGGCATCCCAGCGGCACTATTCACTATGCCGGGCATGACCTGCTCAAACTGAACGAGAACAAACTGCGCAACATCCGCGGCAACCGCATTGCCATGGTGTTTCAGGAACCCATGACATCGCTGAACCCGCTGCATTGCATCGAAAAGCAGATCAATGAAGTACTGGCCCTGCACAAGGGCCTGACCGGCAAGGCGGCCACCGCGCGCACCTTGGAACTGCTCGGACTGGTCGGCATCCCGGAACCGCACAAACGCCTCAAAGCCTACCCCCATGAACTCTCCGGCGGCCAACGGCAACGGGTGATGATCGCCATGGCCCTGGCCAACGAGCCGGAACTGCTCATCGCCGACGAACCGACCACTGCACTGGATGTCACCGTGCAGCTGAAGATCCTCGAACTGCTCAAGGATCTGCAGGCACGCCTGGGCATGGCGCTGCTGCTGATCAGTCACGACCTCAATCTGGTTCGACGAATTGCCCATCGTGTATGTGTCATGCAGCAGGGAAAGATCGTCGAACAAGCGTCGTGTGAGCAACTGTTCCATGCACCGCAGCATCCCTATACCAAGGAACTGCTAGGTGCCGAGCCAAGCGGCGAACCGGTGGCCAACCCTGCCGGTGTGCCACTGCTGGAAGTCGATGATCTGCGCGTCTGGTTCCCAATCAAGAAAGGACTGCTGCGCCGTACGGTCGATTATGTAAAAGCGGTGGATGGCATCAATTTCAGTCTGCCCCAGGGTCAAACCCTGGGCATCGTAGGCGAAAGCGGTTCCGGTAAATCCACCTTGGGCCTGGCAATCCTGCGGCTGATTGGCAGTCAGGGCGCCATTCGCTTTCAGGGCCAGACATTGAATGGATTGACGCAACCCCAGGTTCGTCCGCTGCGCCGACAGATGCAGGTGGTGTTCCAGGATCCGTTCGGCAGCTTGAGCCCGCGGATGACGGTGGGCATGATTGTCGGCGAGGGCCTGCGCATTCATCAGATGGGCACGGCGGCGGAACAGGAACAGGCGATCATCGACGCACTTTTGGAGGTAGACCTGGATCCGGATACTCGGCACCGCTACCCCCATGAGTTTTCCGGCGGGCAACGGCAGCGGATTGCCATAGCCCGCGCACTGGTGCTGAAACCGGCGCTGATACTGTTGGACGAGCCGACGTCGGCACTCGACCGTACGGTTCAGCGTCAAGTAGTGGAGTTGCTGCGATCATTGCAGGCCAAGTACAACCTGACTTACCTGTTTATCAGCCACGACTTGGCGGTAGTTCGCGCGATCAGCCACCACCTGATCGTGGTCAAGGAGGGGCAAGCGGTCGAACAAGGCCCGGCGGCGGCGATTTTTGCCGCGCCACAGCATATTTATACCCAGCAGTTACTGGAAGCGGCTTTATTGGCTCCAGGCGCTGCTGACTAAATCCTTAAAAGCAGGAAGAGGAAGAGCACACATGGGTTTTCTAAGCGGTAAGCGCGTACTGATCGTTGGCGTTGCCAGCAAATTGTCCATTGCCTCGGGCATTGCCGCGGCCATGCACCGTGAGGGCGCCGAACTGGCCTTCACTTATCAGAATGAGAAACTCAAAGGGCGCGTCGAAGAGTTTGCCGCTGGCTGGGGTTCCGGTCCCGAGCTGTGCTTCCCCTGCGACGTAGCCAGCGATGAAGAGATCGCTAGCGCATTTGAAGCCCTGAGCAAGCAATGGGATGGCCTGGATTGCATCGTCCACTCGGTTGGCTTTGCGCCCGGCGACCAACTCAATGGCGACTTTACCGACGTCACTACTCGTGAAGGTTTCCGGATCGCCCACGACATCAGCGCCTATAGCTTCGTCGCCCTGGCCAAGGCCGGCCGCGAAATGATGAAAGGCCGCAACGGCAGCCTGCTGACCCTCTCCTACCTTGGTGCAGAACGCACCATGCCCAATTACAACGTCATGGGTATGGCCAAGGCCAGCCTGGAAGCCGGCGTCCGCTACCTGGCCGGCAGCCTCGGCCCTGAAGGCACTCGGGTCAACGCAATCTCTGCCGGCCCGATTCGCACCCTCGCCGCCTCGGGGATCAAGAGCTTCCGCAAAATGCTTGCCGCCAACGAGAAGCAGACACCCCTGCGCCGCAATGTGACCATTGATGAAGTTGGCAACGCCGGCGCCTTCCTCTGCTCCGATCTGGCATCGGGTGTCAGTGGCGAAATCATGTACGTCGATGGCGGCTTCAACACCACGGCAATGGGTGCAATGGAAGATTGATTTCCGCGCCATGAATAATAAAAAAGGCCGCTTATAGCGGCCTTTTTTATACACAGCAGATATCAGAATCGCTCGATATCCGCCTCGGCTTCCAGTTGCTTACGGAAGGCCGCAAAGTCCTGCTGACCACTGCGCGAGGCAAGGAAGCGGCTGTAGATAGCCTTATCTTCATCCGCCAATGGCCCTTCAGGCTCGCTCACACCATCGAGGCGCACCACCACAAAATCACCAGTGCTCAGCGTGACCCCGGCAAACGTCGACTGGCCAGCCGCGCTCGGCTTGGGCATACGGAACAACGCCTGCAGTACCGCGGGCTCAACCCCCTCCTGACTGCGTGTCGCGGCTTCAACCACATCCCAGGTTTGCCCCGACCCCGCCTGCTCAACCGGCGTCTTGCCATCATTCAAGGATGCCAGCAGAGCCTCACCCTCGGCCTTGGCAGCTTCAGTGGCCCGGACCCTGGTCAGCTGCTCACGAATGCTTTCTTCGACCTGCTCGAGAGCCAGTTGCTCAGGCTTCCTGTGCTCCTTGACGCGCAACACAACAACGGTATTCGGATCGAGTTCGATGGCGTTGCTGTTACTACCATCCTCCAGCACCTCAGCACTGAAAGCCGCCTGAATTACCTGACGGTTAGCAGTCAGCCCCTCGCCCCCCTCACGCCCAAAGGCTTCACTGGTTTTGACTTCCAGCCCCAGTTCCTGGGCAGGCTGAGCCAGATCCGACGCTTCGAATGCAGCATCTTCGAGCTGTTTGCTGACCTCGACAAATCGCCGCTCCAGCTTGCTCGTTTTCAAGTCACGTACCAGCTTGTCTTGCAGGCTGGCGAAGCTCGGCACCTCTGGAGCCTGAACAGCCAACAGCTTGATCAGATGCCAGCCAAATTCGCTGCGTACCGGCGCCGATACCCGGCCTTCGTCCAAGGCATAGAGCGCCTCTTCAAAGGCTGGATCGTAGACGCCAGGGCCAGCAAACCCGAGATCGCCACCGTTGGCAGCAGAACCTGGATCGTCGGAGAATTCCTTGGCCAGCGCGGCAAAGTCTTCGCCTTGCTGCAGGCGCTTCTGCACTTGCTCAATCTTGGCCTTGGCCTGCTCATCGTCGAGCGAATCGCTTACCTCTACCAGGATATGCGCCGCCTGGCGCTGCTCGGCCAGGTTAGCAATTTCGTTTTCGTAAGCGCTCTGCAGCTCTTCATCACTGACTTCAACCTGATCGAAGAATGCATCCTTCTTCAGTTCGACATACTCCAGCACGACCTGCTCAGGGCTCATGAACTGGCTAGCCTGTGCATCGTAGTAGGCCTTGATGTCATCGCTGCTGAGCTGGACCGCATCGCTATCAGCCTTCAGCGTCAGGGTCGCGAAGTCACGAGTCTGCTTTTCCAGCCGCGCGAAAGCAGTCACTTCAGCATCGGTCACGAAGGCGCTACCCGATAGGCCCGCGCGCAACTGGCCAATCAGCATTTCCTGCTCGAGCATCTGGCGGAACTGCATGCGCGTGTAGCCGAGCTGGCGGATTACCTGGTCGAAACGAGCGGCATCAAACTTGCCGTCGACCAGAAATTCGGGCGTTTGCAGAATCAGCTGATCGAGGGCCTGCGGGGACAATGCGAATTTCGCATCGATTGCACCCTGCAACAGCAACGTACGCTCGATCAGGCCTTTGAGTGCCGCTTCGCGAAGCAACTTCTCGTCCAGCAAGGAAGCATCAAAATCACGCCCAAGCTGCTGCAAAAGCTGACGCCGCTGCATCTCGACCGCTTGGCCGAGCTGATTGATGGTGATTTTTTCGCCATTGACCTCTGCAGCATTCTGACTGTTGCTGGCACTGGTGAAAATGGCTTCGATACCGGTCAGCGCAAGCAGTACCACGATGAGACCGATAATGGTTTTGGCAATCCAACCTTGTGAATTGTCCCTGATATTCTGCAGCATGCTTCCCCCAGAACGACTGTACAAAATCAGCAGTCGTGCAGTGTGGGTAATAACCGGATAGAAGAAAGGCGCATCCGAGGATGCGCCTTCTCGTAACTGGCGGAGCGGACGGGACTCGAACCCGCGACCCCCGGCGTGACAGGCCGGTATTCTAACCGACTGAACTACCGCTCCGCTGCCAGATCAGCGCTTAAGCTGACCTGAGGCAATGCTTGAAAGGCGCTTAGTTAACGGCGTCTTTCAGTGCCTTACCGGCTTTGAAACCTGGAATCTTCGCAGCAGCAATGCTGATCGGCTTACCCGTTTGCGGGTTGCGACCAGTGCGCGCTGCGCGCTCTTTGACAGCAAAGGTACCGAAACCAACCAGTACTACGGAGTCACCAGCCTGCAGAGCACCAGTGACAGATTCAATCACTGCATCCAGCGCACGGCCAGCAACAGCTTTCGGGATATCAGCAGATGCAGCAATGGCATCGATCAGTTCCGACTTGTTCACTCTAAGTCCCCTTAATTTCTGATGAGATTGTTTCTTGATTTTTAGTGTAAGCAAAACGAGTGCTGGATGATCTTCCGACACAATAAGAGCCGCTTTATAACAAGGGCTCTAAAATTGTGTCAAGGAAGCCTCCCAACTAGTGCGTGCTAATTCGCCCCTTGGAATCCGTTTCGCGCTTGTCATCCTTTGCAACCAGCTCAGGAGCCGCGTCAGGCAAGGGCTCCGGCGCGTATTGCAGCGCAATCTGCAGGACTTCGTCAATCCATTTAACCGGTTTAATCTGCAAGTCTTGCTTAATGTTCTCCGGAATCTCTTTCAAATCGCGCACATTCTCTTCCGGAATGATCACGGTTTTGATTCCACCCCGATGTGCCGCCAGGAGTTTTTCTTTCAAGCCACCGATGGCCAACACCTGGCCACGCAGGGTGATTTCACCGGTCATTGCTACATCTGCACGCACCGGAATCTGAGTCAGGGCCGAGACCAGCGCCGTGCACATGCCTACGCCCGCGCTAGGGCCGTCTTTGGGGGTTGCCCCTTCCGGCATATGGATATGGATGTCGCGCTTCTCATAGAAGTCCAGAGGGACTCCCAGGCTCTTAGCCCGACTACGCACCACGGTCTGCGCCGCAGTAATGGATTCAAGCATCACATCGCCCAGCGAACCGGTCTTGATCAGCTGCCCCTTGCCCGGCACCACTGCCGCTTCGATGGTCAGCAACTCGCCACCGACTTGAGTCCAGGCCAGCCCGGTCACCTGACCGATCTGATCTTGCAGTTCCGCCAAGCCATAACGGTGCTTGTGCACACCGAGGAAATGCTCAAGCGAGTCAGCTGTCACCAGCACCTCAAAACGTTTTTCCAGGCTGTGCTCTTTCACCGCCTTGCGGCAGACCTTGGCAATCTGCCGCTCCAGGCTGCGCACACCGGCTTCGCGCGTGTAGTAGCGAATGATGTCGCGAATGGCTTCGCGCTCGAAACTGAGCTCGCCCTTTTTCAGGCCGTTGGCCTGGATCTGCTTGGGCGCCAGGTACTTGATGGCGATGTTGATCTTCTCATCTTCCGTATAACCGGGCAGACGGATGACCTCCATGCGATCGAGCAAAGCTGCCGGAATGTTCATGGAGTTGGCAGTACAGAGGAACATTACATCCGAGAGGTCGTAATCGACTTCCAGATAGTGATCATTGAAATTGTGGTTCTGCTCCGGATCGAGCACCTCAAGCAGCGCGGAAGCTGGATCGCCGCGCATGTCCTGACCCATCTTGTCGATTTCATCGAGCAGGAATAGCGGATTACGTACGCCGACCTTGGTCATTTTCTGGATCATACGACCCGGCATCGAGCCGATATAGGTACGGCGGTGACCGCGAATCTCTGCTTCATCGCGCACGCCACCGAGCGCCATGCGCACGAACTTGCGGTTGGTGGCGTGTGCGATGGACTCCGCCAGCGAGGTCTTGCCCACACCCGGCGGCCCGACCAGGCACAGCACCGGCCCCTTGATCTTCTTCACCCGCTTCTGCACGGCGAGGTACTCGAGGATACGATCCTTGACCTCATCGAGGCCGTAGTGATCGGCATCCAGGATAGCTTCGGCACGCGCCAGATCCAGGCGCACCTTGCTACGCGCCGTCCACGGCACATTCACCAGCCAGTCGATATAGGAGCGCACCACAGTGGCTTCTGCCGACATAGGCGACATCTGCTTGAGCTTGTTCAGCTCGGTCTGGGCCTTGCTGTAGGCCTCTTTGCTCAAGCCGCCGTTCTCGATGCGTTTCTTCAGCTCATCGAGTTCATTGAGACCGTCCTCGCTGTCGCCAAGTTCTTTCTGAATGGCCTTCATCTGCTCATTCAGATAGTACTCGCGCTGACTGCGCTCCATCTGCTTCTTGACCCGGCCACGAATGCGCTTTTCGACCTGCAACAGATCAATCTCGGCATCCAGCAAGGCGAGCACATGCTCAACCCGCGCCGACAAGTCGGTGATTTCCAGGATTTCCTGTTTCTGTTCGATCTTCAGCGCCATGTGCGCTGCCATGGTATCGACCAGGCGGCTCGGCTCATCGATGCCGTTGAGCGAGGACAACACCTCGGGTGGAACCTTTTTGCCCAGCTGCACATATTGCTCGAATTGACTGAGCAGAGTGCGGACAAACACCTCGGACTCGCGCCCCGGTGCATCGACCTCGTCGATCAATTGCACTTCGGCGCGGCAGTGGCCGTCTACCTCGATAAATCGTTCGACTTCTCCGCGCTGCTCACCTTCGACCAGCACTTTTACGGTGCCATCGGGCAGTTTCAGCAGTTGCAGTACCGTCGCAACGGTACCGACACGGTAGAGCTCTTCTTCACCGGGATCATCATCGGCGGGATTTTTCTGAGCGATCAGCAAAATCTGCTTCTCGCCATTCATCGCGGCCTCCAGGGCTTCGATGGATTTCTCGCGACCAACAAACAGCGGGATGACCATGTGCGGGTAGACCACGACATCGCGTAGCGGAAGGAGAGGCAATTCGATGGTTGTCTTCATGATTTCTGGCTCTACAGCGACCCCGAAGGCCTTGAATAGATGGGATAACCCTTAACCCTAAGATGGGGCTAGCCCCAGCAAAAAACAAGCGTTTCGACTGCAAAAGCAAAGGGGCCCGCAGGCCCCTTTGCTTTCAACATGTAACAGATCGATCAGGCGTCAGGAGCCGCCTTGGCAGCAGGCTCGCTGTTCTCATAGATCAACAGAGGCTTGGATGTTCCATCGACAACACTTTCGTCGACAACCACCTTGCTGACCTCCGACTGCGAAGGAATCTCGTACATGGTATCGAGCAGAATCCCCTCAAGGATCGAGCGCAAACCACGGGCACCGGTCTTACGTTCCAGAGCCTTGCGCGCAACGGACAACAGCGCGTCAGGACGGAACTCCAGATCAACACCTTCCATCTCGAAAAGCTTGGCATATTGCTTGGTCAGGGCATTCTTCGGCTCGGTCAGAATCTGCATAAGCGCAGCTTCATCCAACTCGTCGAGGGTTGCGATAACCGGCAAACGACCGACAAATTCCGGAATCAAACCAAACTTGACGAGATCGTCCGGCTCGACGGCACGCAGCGACTCACCAATCTTCTTACCCAGATCCTTGCTGCGAACCTCGGCATTGAAGCCGATCCCGCCCCGAGTCGAACGGCCCTGGATAACTTTTTCCAAGCCAGAAAAAGCACCGCCGCAGATAAACAAGATATTGCGCGTATCGACCTGCAGGAACTCCTGCTGCGGATGCTTGCGCCCGCCCTGCGGAGGTACCGAGGCCACAGTACCCTCGATCAGTTTCAACAAGGCTTGCTGCACACCCTCGCCCGAAACATCACGGGTAATCGACGGGTTATCAGACTTGCGCGAGATCTTGTCGATTTCGTCGATATAGACGATGCCCATCTGGGCCTTTTCCACATCGTAATCGCACTTCTGCAGCAATTTCTGGATGATGTTCTCGACATCCTCCCCCACATAACCAGCTTCGGTCAGCGTGGTGGCATCAGCGATGGTGAAAGGAACATTGAGCAAGCGCGCCAAGGTTTCGGCCAGCAGGGTTTTACCCGAACCGGTTGGACCGATCAGCAGGATATTGCTCTTGCCCAGCTCGACATCGTCCTTCTTCTCGCGCTGATTAAGCCGCTTGTAGTGGTTATAAACTGCCACTGCCAGGATTTTCTTCGCCCGTTCCTGACCAATCACATACTGATCAAGGATGGCGCTGATTTCCTTTGGCGCAGGCAGCTTGTGCGCGCTGCTTTCGGCCTGGGCTTCCTGCACCTCCTCGCGGATGATGTCATTGCACAGGTCGACGCACTCGTCGCAGATAAAGACCGAGGGGCCGGCAATCAATTTACGCACTTCATGCTGGCTTTTGCCGCAGAAGGAGCAATAAAGCAGCTTGCCGTTGTCCTCGCCATTGCGGGTGTCAGTCATTCGATCAATCCAATACGGTAGGCTTGAAAAACAAGATGGAGGCAAATGCGAGCATTTTCAAGCCCGCAATGCGACCGACTGCATGCCGGCCGCGCACGATCACCTTAACTAGCTCGAAGCCAGGCGCTTATCGAGAACTTTATCGATGAGGCCATAAGCAACAGCTGTCTCACCACTCATAAAGTTGTCGCGATCGGTATCACGCGCAATCACATCCAGCGGCTGACCGGTATGACCAGCCAGCACGTTATTCAGGCGATCACGAATGGTCAGGATTTCGCGAGCATGAATCTCGATATCCGACGCCTGCCCCTGAAAGCCACCCAACGGCTGATGAATCATCATCCGCGAGTGCGGCAGACAAAATCGCTTGCCAGCAGCGCCAGCAGTCAGCAGCAAAGCACCCATACTGCATGCCTGGCCGATGCAGATAGTCGACACGTCTGGGCGAATGAACTGCATGGTGTCGTAGATCGACATGCCTGCAGTCACCGAGCCACCCGGCGAGTTGATATACAGATGGATATCCTTGTCCGGATTTTCCGCTTCGAGGAACAGCAGCTGCGCGGCTACCAGGTTGGCCATGTAGTCTTCGACCGGGCCAATCAGGAAGATCACGCGTTCCTTGAGCAGACGTGAGTAAATGTCATAGGCGCGCTCACCGCGGGCCGTCTGTTCGATGACCATGGGTACCAAGCCGCCAGCGGCCTGGATCTCTGGCATTTGTTGCATAAAAGGATTGCGGGACATTTCTTGCACTCGCTCCCTAAACAGTCATATATCAAATACGCATAAGCCAGCACGGTGGCTGGCTTATGGTGTGCTCGAACGAGGTAAAGAAATCAGGCGGCTTGCGGAGCTTCCACCGGCTTGACAGCTTCTTCGTAGGAGACCGATTTATCGGTCACATTAGCCTTCTGCAAAACAGTATCTACAACTTGTTCTTCCAGCACAACCGAACGGACTTCGTTCATTTGCTGGTCGTTTTTGTAGTACCAGGCCACGACTTGCTCAGGCTCTTGGTAAGCAGAAGCCATTTCCTGGATCATCTCGCGCACACGAGCATCGTCAGGCTTGAGCTCGAACTGCTTGACCACTTCGGCAACGATCAGACCCAGCACCACGCGACGCTTGGCTTGTTCTTCGAACATATCCGCCGGCAGTTGCTCGGGTTTGATATTGCCTCCGAACTGCTGCACCGCCTGCACGCGCAGACGATTGATCTCATTGCCGATCAGGGACTTCGGCACTTCGATCGGATTGGCAGCCAACAGACCGTCCATCACTTGGTTCTTCACCTTGGACTTGATGGCCTGACGCAGCTCGCGCTCCATGTTCTTGCGCACTTCAGCGCGAAAACCTTCCAGGCCGCCTTCCTTCACGCCGAACTGGGCGAAGAATTCGTCGTTGAGCTCAGGCAACTGGGGGGCGGAAACGCTGTTCACGGTAACAGTGAACTCAGCGGTCTTGCCGGCCAGATCCAGATTCTGGTAGTCCTCTGGGAATACCGGATTGATCACCCGGACATCACCGGCTTTGGCACCAACCAGGGCATCCTCAAAGCCAGGGATCATGCGGCCGGAGCCGAGAACCAGCTGAGAACCGGTAGCAGAACCACCTGCGAAGGCTTCGCCGTCGATCTTGCCAGCGAAGTCGATATTCAGCTGGTCGCCATTTTCGGCAGCACGCTCAACCACTTCAAAGCGGGTGTTCTGCTTGCGCAGAATTTCCAGCATGTTGTCCAAGTCGGCATCAGCCACATCGGCCTGAAGACGCTCGATAGCGATGGTCTCGAGACCGGCTACCTCGAATTCCGGAAAGACTTCGAAAGTCGCGATGTACTCAAGGTCCTTGCCCTTCTCGAAGGTTTTCGGCTCGACGGCCGGAGAGCCTGCTGGGTTGAGCTTCTGCTCGACCACGGCTTCGTAGAAGGTGGCCTGGATCAGGTCACCCAGGGCTTCCTGACGAGCGGAGTCTTCATAGCGCTGGCGAATCACGCTCATCGGCACCTTGCCAGGACGGAAGCCAGCAACTTTAGCCTTGCGGGCGGTCTGCTGCAGACGCTTGTTGACTTCAGTCTCGATGCGCTCGACGGGAACGCCGACGGTCATGCGACGCTCAAGAGCAGAAGTGCTTTCAACAGAAACTTGCATGGGTATTCCTCGTTGCACAGACATAGGCCGGCCGTTTACCGGCCCCGAATCAAGGGCATGCATTCTAGAGGGTCAATTTGCAGAAGTCACCCTAGATGCTAGCGGCAAACGGGAGGGAGCTAAAAGATGGTGCGGACGGAGAGACTCGAACTCAACACCAGATCCCCGGACACGCCTGAAAGCCTGATTTTCTGCGGCTAGCGCGCTATGCGAGAGCCTGTATTTGTTCCCAAGTCATTCCCAGTGAATGAAGGGGTGCGCACTGTAAAAGCCCCGCCCCCTGCGGTCAACCGGTTTTCAGGTTGACCCATCGAAAACAGGTAATTTCGGTTAGGTGTTTTTTTATCACGGCTCAAAGCGTTTGATTTCAATAGGTTAGTAAATATTGTTAAAGGTAATTAAATGGTAAGTATCTAGTAACCACCTTACCTCTAACCATGGTTTCCACCAACAAAGCTGCAAGCCTTTAAAATCAAACACTTACGAAATTATTACCCTACCCCTAACCATTAATCACCATCCAAGGTAATCGCCAGAGCCCAGGAAATACGGGGCCTTGAGTACCATGCAGCCGCATCCAATACCAAAATTACCCTTTCCCGATGATCGAACTGAAAACGAAGCGCTCAGCAAGCCGCCCAGGAGGCCGCAGAAACGACGCACGCTGCAGGGAATCGCAGGTATTCAGCGAGCAAGCATCACGCCCACAGCCACCGCCCAGGGCCGCCAGAAGCCATCCGCAGGGGTGCAGAGAATTCGACCCATTTAGCCCGCAGGTGAGGTGGGGGGATGACGGCGCGCGCCAGGGGCTGGCCCAGCCTGCTGGCCGGCGGGCGCCCCATGGTGGTGCGCAGGTGGTGCCTCGATCGCGTGTCGATATCGGCAGCCGCTGCCGCCCGTCTGAATGAGCCGCAAACCCGCGTATTTACTGGGCTGCAGCGACTTTTAAGAGGACTTTTAAAGCGCTTCGAAGTATGATGTGCTGGGGTTATTCCGCATGAGGCGCCGACAAACATCTAGTCGCGCAGACACAAAAAAGCCGCCTCGAGGGCGGCTTATTGGTGCAGCTGGTGATTACTTGCTAACGATGCCCAGCTCAAACGGCTTGAAGCGCACCACCTCCTCGCCTACCCAGTCATTCAGCAGGGCCAGGCGTGTCTGGATCGGCTCCAGTTCCAGCGTGGCCCAGACTCCGGCGGCCTCCTGGGGCGAGCCGAAGCCGCCCGCGTTCTTCGGCACGATGCCCATCAGTTGCGGATACACCCGCAGCGCGGCCAGCACGTCCTCGAGCGTCTTGTCCTTGATCGAGTTGAATTCATCTTTCGCCGCCACCTCGCTCACCGGGATCAGCTGGATGCCGTCCTTCTTGCCGTTGGGCGCATAGACGAACAGGTTGCGGAAATTTCCTGGGCCCTTGGAGTTCTTCAGCGCCGTGCGCAGGTCATCGATGTCGTCTTCTTGCTGGGCGGCGTCGGTCATGTACAGGATGAACCCGGCGTGACTGCCGTTCTCGAAGTAGCGCCGGCGGAACAGCGTGGCGGACTGGTTGAGCAACGCCGACTGCAGCGCACAGATCCACTCCGGCAGCCCGTAGATCTCCTGATGCAAGTCCAGCTCGCGCAGGTGAAACACACTGCCCTGGTCGAATTCGTGCTCATCCTTCCAGCCCTGCACCTGGAAGAACCGCCCGTCCTTGCCCACCCGCATGTACTTGGCCAGCGTCGGCTTCAACGCCAGCGGCGAACCCAGCATCGAGCGGCGCGCCTCGACGTAGCCGTTGCCCAGTGCCAGATAGTCCTGGGCGTACTGGTCAAACGCCTCGCGGCTCAGCAGCTTGTGCGGGATGAAGGTCCGGCTCAGCTGATTGCGCTTGAAGCGCAGGCCCGAGTCCAGGTGCACGCTGGCCTTCACCGAGCGCGCCAGCCCATCCATCGACAGCGGCGGCTCATACCAGCGGCCGTTAAACCAGCACTCCAGATAATCGAAAATCTCGTGGGCCGACAGCACCGACTCCGGCGCGCCGAATGTAAAGGCAGTCGCCCCCTGGTGAGAGCTAACGCCCTGCGCGTCGGCCGCAACGGCCACCTGATTGCCTGTAGTCATTTAAAAAAGCTCCATCCGCCCGGTATTGGCAGCGGTCTGCCCCTCGAGCGGTTCGTGGTGTAGTGCGTGAAAAAGCGCCCAGGCCAGGTCAGCGTGACCGGTGGTCTCATTGCGCCCGGCGGTATAGGTGAACTGCCGCCCGCTGGCGGTAATGGTTTTGCGGATCGCCATCAGCGATTGCGCGAAGTCGGTCCAGCCGGCGTCGAACTCCAGCCGGCCCTTGTGGATCACGTCGTGCGCCTTGAGCACCAGGCGCGTCTTCACCTCTGGCGAATAGCTGAACTTGGTCAGCCCGGGGAAGAACTGCTGCACCAGCTGCGCCACGCCCGAGCCCATGCCCGTGGTATCGATGCCGATGTAGGTCACCCAATAGCGCTGGCACACCTGGCGGATCGACTCGGCCTGCGCCGCAAAATCCATCCCGCGGAACTGATGCCGCTCGAGCACGCGGAACTTGCCCCCCGCCACCATCGGCGGCGCCACCACCACCAGGCCCGAACTATCGCCCGTCTCGGCCGGGTCATAGCCGACCCATACCTGGCGATCGCCAAACGGCCTGGCCGCGAACGGCTTGTAGTCCTCGCCCCACTCCACCCAGCTATCGACCATGCACGGCTGCAGCGCCGACAGCGGGAAGATGCTCGCCCCGTCGTCGACGAACTGACACATCAGCAGGTTCTGGTAGGCCTCGGCGTCGTACTCCTGGCGCAGCTCCTCGATATCAAACAGATCGCAGCCGCGCTGCTCGGCGTCGAGGATAGTGACGATCTGCCGCCACACCTTGTCCTCGCACAACCGGCCCTGCTGCAGCGCGTCGTGCGACACGTCCAGGTTGATCCGCTGCGCCGCCGGCTTGCCCTTGTTGAAGCGCTCACCCGTCCAGAAGGTGTAGGCCTCATGCGCCATCGAGCTGGGCGTCGAAAAGTACGTGCGGCGGTACTGCTTCTGCATCGCCATGCCGCTGGCGACCTTGTTCAGTTCCTTGAACTTGAACGTCCAGAAGAACTCATCGAAGTAGAAATTGCCGTGGTAGCCCTGCGCCGTGCGCGCATTGGTGCCCAGGAAGTGCAGCTCGGCGCCGTTGGCCAGAATGATCGGATCACCCGTCAGCTCAACGCCGCACACCTCGCGGGCGAATGCCTGGATGTAGGCCTTGAAGATGTGCGCCTGATTCTTCGACGCAGACAAAAAGATCTGATTGCGCCCCGTCGCCAGCGCATCGAGCAGCGCCTCCCGGGCGAAGTAGAACGTCGCGCCAATCTGCCGGCTCTTGAGAATGGCCCGCGTGCGCTGATTGCCCGCCCGGTACCAGTCCAGCTGATAGCCGAAACAGCCATCCCTGAACGCCTCGGTCAGCTTCTCGACGTCCTCCTCGCTGAACTCATTGCGCCGGGCCTTCTTCTTCGGCCCCTCGTTGCGCTTGTCCAGGTTAGGGTTTAGCTGCGCCTCGGTACCGCCGCCCTGGAAGCGCTCGATGCGCGCCTGGCGCTCGAGCTGGCGGTGCAGCAGGTCGATTTCCTTGAAATCCCCGCCAGTCTTGCCGTCCTTGAGGATCAGCTGCACCAGCCGCGCCTCCAACGCACCGCCGATCCGCTCCACGTTGTCCGCCCGGTCCCACTCGTCACGAGCCTTCCAGCTGTGGACGGTTTTTTCCTTCTCGCCCAGGTGCTCGGCAATTTCGGTGACGCGCCAACCCGTCCAGTACAAAAACTTGGCCTGGCGGCGGTTATCACGGACGGGAATTTCAACGGCAGCATTCATGGCGCAGATGCTGCCTCTCGCGCGCGTGTCGTACCCGCCCCGCGCGCTGTAACGCCCGCCCCTACAGCGTCGCGTCGTTGCCCGTAACGTCGGCGCTGCCGAACATGCCCTCAACGCAACGGCAGCACGCCGCCACCGCATCGAGGACAGTCCAAATGGCCGCCACCAACCAACCCGCCAAGAAATTCCGCTCCAAGTGGACTCGCATCGCCGTCGAAGGTGCTACCACCGACGGCCGCCAGATCGAGCGCAACTGGATCGAGGAAATGGCGGAGCAGTACAGCCCCAACACCTATGGCGCGCGCATCAACTGCGAGCACATCAAATGGGCCTGGCCGGGCGGTGAGTTCGGATCCTATGGCGACGTCCTGGCGCTCAAGGCTGAGGAAGTCGAGATTGCAGGCGTCAAAAAGCTCGCACTGTTCGCCCAACTCGAACCCAACGCCTCCTTGCTCGCCCTGAACAAGGCCGGGCAAAAGGTCTACACCTCCGCCGAGGTCTATCCCAAGTTTGCCGACACCGGCAAGGCCTACCTGGTCGGCTTGGCCATCACCGACACCCCGGCCAGCCTGGGCACCGAAGCCCTGTCGTTCAGCGCCAAACACGGCACCTTGAACAGCCGCAAAACCCACGCCGACAACCTGTTCACCGCCGCCGAAGAGGCAGCCATCGAATTCGAAGAAGTCACCGACCAGCCCAGCGCTTTTGCAGCCATCAAAGCCAAGCTCGGTGACTTCATCAAAATGAGCAAGGACAAAGAAGGCAAGGACGCCACCACCTTCTCCGACATCGGTGAAGCCCTGGAAAGCCTGGTAACCCTGGCCACCCAGCAGGCCGAAAAAGCCGACGCATCAGGCACAGCCCTGGCGGCACTGCAGCAGCAGTTCACCAGCCTGGATACCGAGCTGACAGCGCTCAAAACCAAGCTTGGCCAAACCGCTGACCACAGCCAACACCATCGCCCGCCTGCCGCTGGCGGCGCCGGCAACGTGCTGACCCAGTTCTGATCCCACGGCCCAACCGACAAGCCTATACACCGGAGAACACCCCCATGCGTAAAGAAACCCGCTTTGCCTTCGCCGCCCTGGCCGTACAGATCGCCCTGATCAACGGCGTGGCCAGCGCCCATGAAAAATTCAACGTAGACCCCAGCATCCAGCAAAAGCTGGAAGTTGCGGTTCAGGAGTCCGATGGCTTCCTGAAACAAATCAACATCATTGGCGTCGACGATCAGTCCGGTGAAGCCCTGTTGCTGGGCGTCAACGGCCCTATTGCCGGCCGTACCGACACCTCCGGTGGCACCCGGCGCAGCCCCCAAGGCCGCAGCGCCCTGAGCAAAGACGCCTACACCTGCAAGCAAACCAACTTCGACAGCGCGTTCCCCTATGCCCTGCTGGATGCCTGGGCCAAGTTTCCGGAATTCCAGAGCAAACTGAGCGCCGCCATCGTCCTGCGCCAGGCGTTGGACCGCATCATGATCGGTTTCAACGGCACCAGTGCCGCCGCCACCACCGACATTGGCGCCAACCCGCTGCTGCAAGACGTCAACATCGGCTGGCTGCAGAAGATCCGCACCGGCGCAGCAGACCGCGTGCTGGATGAAGTGGTAGAAGCCTCCGGCGAAGTCACCCTCGGCCCGCGCAAAGTCATCAAGGTGGCAGGCGTGGACACCGTATTCGAGGGCGACTACGCCACCCTCGACGGCCTGGTATTCGACGGCATCCAGATGCTCGACCCATGGCATCGCAGCCGTCCGGATCTGCGCGTGATGGTTTCGCGCAACCTGATGCACAGCAAGTTGCTGGCCGCCGTGGAAAAGGGTGCCGACGCCAACCAGGAAGAAAACGCCGCGCAAGAGATCGTCAGCCGCGCCCGCCTGGGTGGCCTGCCGGTGGTCGACGCGCCGTTCTTCCCGGACAACACCGTGCTCATCACCACCCTCAGCAACCTGTCGATCTACTACCAGAACGGTGCCCGTCGTCGTCACCTGAAAGACGAGCCCGAGCTTGACCGCATCGCCGACTACCAGTCCTCCAACGAAGCCTACGTCATCGAAGACTTCGGCCTGGTCGCCCTGATCGATAACATCACGCCGGTCGCCTACCCAGAACCGACTGAAGCCTAAGAGGTGACCCCGTGAGCTTGACTCCAGCCCAACGCAACCAGCTGCGCAAGCGCGCAGCCAAGGAGGCCGCCGCCACAGCGCCAGCTATCTCCATGGCCGGCGCCACCGCCTACGAGCAGCAACTCGCCCAGCTCCTGCAGGACCGCCAGCGCCTGAAAAACGTGCAGTCCAACCAGGGCAAGGCTGAGCTCAAGGCCCAGCTGATCCCGGCCTACGAGCCCTACATCCAAGGCGTATTGGCTGCCGGCAACGGAGCACAGGACGAAGTGCTAACCACCCTCATGGTTTGGTGTATCGACGCGGGGCTCTACCAGGGCGCCCTGGAAATCGCCACCTACGTCATCAAGCACAACATGCTCATGCCCGACCGCTTCGAGCGCAGCACCGGCACCCTCATCGCCGAGGAAATCGCCAACGCCGCACTCAAGGCCCAGAAATCGGGCGAGAGCTTCCCGCTCGCAATCATCGAACAAGCTGCTGCCCTCACCGCCGAACAAGACATGCCCGACCAAGCCCGCGCCAAGCTGCACCTGGCCCTGGGCAAGGAAAACGCCGCGAAAGCGCCAGATGAGCAGCTCACATCTGCGCACATTGGCTATCTGGTACTGGCCAAGGCGCACCTGGCCCGCGCCATCGACCTGCACAGCAACTGCGGCGGCAAAAAAGACCTGGAGCGCGTCGAGCGCCTCCTGAAAAAACACGCTGCGCCGCCACAGGCCAGCTAACCGAGCGTCCCCACGCACACGGCGGCTCGGGGCTGATCAACGGGTTTTCTCCTTTCCCAGTTGTGACGCCCCGACCACCGCCGTTTTAGGGCCAGAACATGAACAGATTCACGGACCTGTACCAGTGCGACTTCACGCTCACCGAGCGCGAACAGCAGCTGCAGACGATTGCCGAGCAATATGTCCGTGAAACCGAGGCATACGACCGCAGCGTCTGCACCGGGCCGATCCGCTACGGCGAAATCACCCCGGCGACTCACCAGGAGTTTCTCCTGGTCAATCGCAACGCCAACCAGCTGCTGGAAAGCCTCTGCCAGCGCCATTGCCAATTCACCCGCCGCGAGATCCTCGGCTCCGTGCACGACTTTGACCGGCGCGGGGCCAGAGCATGAGCGGCTTCATCGCCAACGGCAGCATTCCCGCCGCCGCCGAGCCCCACCCCATCAGCAACGACGGCTGGTGGCCGGATCTCGACGGTGAAGCCGTGCGCGCCGCCCTGCGCCTCGACAGCAGCATCAGCTCCATGCGCCTCGAAGTCGCCCTGGTCAACGCCGTGCTCAGCGTCAACCGCGAGCTAGAAACCTACCAGCTCGCCCAGCAGGCCCTCGGCTACGCCGGCCTGGCCGACGTGCCCGGCCCGCTGATCCAGGGCGTGAGCCGCCCGGTGCACCTCTACCTGCGCGCCGTCTACTGCACCGCCGGCGCCGAACTGGCCGAGCGCTACCGCAGCTACGACAGCACCAACACCGGCAACGCCAACGCCGAAGAGCTCACCCCCAGCATCGACGAATACCGCCGCGACGCCCGCTGGGCCATGAGCGACCTGCTCGGCAAACGCCGCACCACCGTGGAACTCATCTGATGGCCATGCACCTGCGCGCCAACCAGGGCGACACCGTCGACGCCCTCTGCTGGCGCCACTACGGCCGTACCGCCGGCGTCACCGAAGCCGTGCTCGAGGCCAACCCGGGGCTTGCCGACAACGGCCCGATCATCGCCCAGGGCGCCCTGGTGCTCATGCCCGACGAAGCCCCGCAACCTCAACGCCAGATGGTGAACCTATGGGACTGATCTACCTCGCCCTCTACAAAGGCCAAGGCACCCTGTTCAACCGCCTGATCCGCCTGTGGACGCGCTCCAAATACAGCCACTGCGAAATTGTCATGCCCGACGGCCGCTGGCTCTCGGCTAGCGCCATGGACGGCGGCGTGCGTGCCAAGCGCCTCGAGCTAAACATCGAGCACTGGGATCTGCTCCCGCTGCCTTGGGCCGAACGCCACAACATCGAATGGCTCTACCAGCAGCACCAGGCCATGGGCTACGACTGGCTCGGCATTTTCCTCAGCCAACTGCTCGCCAGCGGCCTGCACAGCCGGCGCCGCTGGTTCTGCAGCGAGTTCTGCGCCGCCGCGCTCGGCTTTACCAGCCCGCAGCGCTACAGCCCGGCCCAGCTCGGCGAAGTGGTGCAGCGCATCAACCGCCTGCCCTTCGTTCAGCTCGCCCACCAGATCAATGAGCGGCCTGCCTACTTGGTTGATATGGCCCGCGGCACCATCACCCCAGCCACCACAGGACAACAGGATGAAACGCATGCCTGACCGCCCCGAAACCTGGGCCTGGTTCGCCACCTGGCTAGAGCACAACTTCCCTGCGCTCTACGCCGGAGGCCTGGCCCTGCTTATTGCCGTCTGGCGAATCATCTACACCGGCGGCAAGTTTCGCCAACTGGCCCTGGAAGCCCCGCTGTGCGGTCTGCTCGGCGTCGGTGTGTCCTACGGCCCGGAGCTGATCGGCGCGCCGCAGGGCGCCGGGGTGTTCCTCGCTTGCGTGGTCGGCCTGCTCGGCGTCGAAACCAGCCGCGCCGCCGCCGAGCGTCTGCTTGATCGCAAGGTAGATGAACTATGACCAGTCTCCGCCACGGCGACCGCAGCCAGGCCGTACTGCTCCTGCAAAAAGCCCTCAACCAGCGCGGTGCCCAGCTGTTCGCCGATGGCGACTACGGTGACGCCACCGAGCACGCCGTGCGCGCCTACCAGCTCAAGGCCGGCCTGGTCGCCGATGGCATCGCCGGCCCGAAAACCCGCGCCGCCCTGCTCGGCGCCGACTGCTCGCGCCTGCTCGGCAATATCCACCTGGTGGCAGCCGCCAAACGCCTCGGCGTCGACCTGGCCGCCATCTACGCCGTCAACGAAGTGGAAAGCCTCGGCGAAGGCTTCCTCAGCAACGGCAAGCCGAAGGTGCTGTTCGAACGCCACGTCATGCACCGCCTGCTCGGCACCCCGCGCCATGAGGGTGACGACGCCGCGGCGCTGCAAGCCCACGCCGAGCAGCTCGCCGCCACCTACCCAGCCCTGGTCAACCCACGCCCGGGCGGCTATGCCGGCGGCACCGCCGAACATCAGCGCCTGGCCCAGGCCCGCCTGCTGGATGCGCTCTGCGCCGACGAGTCGGCCAGCTGGGGCGCCTTCCAGATCATGGGCTACCACTGGCAAGCGCTCGGCTACGCCAGCATCACCGACTTCACCACCCGCATAGCCAGCAGCGAGGCCGAGCAGTTCGAGGCGTTCGTGCGCTTTATCGAAGCCGACCCGGCCCTGCTCAAGGCGCTCAAAGCTCGCAAGTGGGCGCAATTCGCCAAGCGCTACAACGGCCCGGCCTATGCCCGCAACCTGTACGACGTGAAGCTCGATCGCGCCTACCGGCGGCATGCTGACTGTGGCTGTGGGCAGAAGGTGGCGGCATGACCACCCTGCACCGAGCCCTCTACGGCATCGCCTTGCTCGCTGCCCTGGCCTGGGCGGTATGGATCCAGACGCTGCGCCTGGATGCCGCCGAGGCCAGGGCAGATCAGGCCATCAGCCTGCTCGAGCAATCCAAAGCGCAAACCCGCCAGATTGCGGCGCATGCCAACAGGCTGGCCGCCGAACTGGGCAAAGAGCGCACCGCCCAAGCCTCCCTGCGCAGCACCCAGAACCTGCTGCGCCAGGGCCTCAGCGACCGCGAAACCCAGATCGAGGGACTCAAACGTGAAAATTCTGATCTTAGGCGCTGGGCAAGCCAGCCTCTGCCTGATGCTGCTCGGCGGCTGCGCCAACGACCCGCCATCACCGGCGCCGCAGCTTATCGAGATTGGCTGTCCCGCAGTGGTGCCCTGCGTCCTGCCGGCGACCAGCCCGGCCATTAACGGCGAGCTGCTCACCGACGCCGAGCGCGCCGAACTGGCCTGGGCTGAATGCGCCGCCCAGGTCGACATGGTTTACCGCCACCAACAGCCGCGAGCCGACCCATGAACAAACCGCAAAGCCTGCGCGACCACCTGCTCGGCGCCATCACCGAGCTGCGCCACAACCCCGATCGCCTGATGGTGTTCGTCGACCAGGGCACCGTACGCAGCACCGCCGCCGCCGGCCTGTCGTTCGAGTACAGCTACAGCCTGCAGCTGCTGCTCACGGATTTCGCCGGCAGCCCCAATACGGTGGTGGTGCCGTTGCTGGCCTGGCTGCTGGTCAACCAGTCCGAGCTGCTCACCAACCTCGAGCTGGGCAAGGACTCGATCACCTTCGAGGTCGACGTGCTCGACAACGCCAAGGTCGACATGGCCATCAGCCTGCCGCTCACCGAGCGCGTGCTGGTCAAGCGCCAGGAGGACGGCCAGCTGCTCATCAGCTACCCGGGCGAGCCGCAATACACCGAGCAGCTGCCGGCGCAGACCTACCAGCTCTACGCCGACGGCATCCTCCAGGCCGAGTGGGAATCCGCTCCACCGACGCCGATCGGCGTCGACCTTGAGTCGCCACAAATCAAACGGCCCGCGCCATGAGCGACATGCTCGATGACCTGGGCGACTGGCTCACCCCGCTGATCAGCCGCATCGAGCCGGCCCAGCGCGGCAAGCTGGCGCGCAGCGTGGCCCAGCAGCTGCGGCGCAGCCAACAGCAGCGCATCGTCGCCCAGCGCAACCCAGACGGCACGCCCTTCGCCCCGCGTAAACAGCGCAAGCTGCGCGGCAAGGTCGGGCGCATCAAGCGCAAGGCCAAAATGTTCACCAAGCTGCGCACCGTGCGCTACGTCAAGGCCAGCGGCAGCGCCAGTGCCGCCACCGTCGGCTTCGCCGGGCGCATCAGTCGCATCGCCCGCGTGCACCAGTACGGCCTGCGCGATCGCCCCGCGCCGGGCGCCAAAGACGTGCACTACGCCAAGCGCGAACTGCTCGGCCTCAGCGCTGCCGAACGCGAAATGGTCCGCGACCAGGTCCTGCAGCACCTTGCCGGCACCTGACACCCTGTAAGCGCCCGCGCTACAGCGCGCCACGGCTGCGCCCCTCGCGCGAGGGCGCCACCATCAACCCCATGAACGATCTAGCCACCCTCGCCCGCCTGCTGGAAAACCTGATCCGCCTCGGCACCATCGCCGAAGTGGACCACGGCGACCCTGCGCAACAGTTGCCGCCCCGCGTGCGCGTGCAAACCGGCACGCTGCTCACCGCCTGGCTGCCCTGGCTCACCCCGCGCGCCGGCGCCGACCGCGAATGGAACCCGCCCACCGTCGGCGAGCAAGTACTCCTGCTCAGCCCCTCCGGCCAACTAGCCAACGGCGTGGCCATCACCGGCCTGTTTTCCGATCTGATCCCGGCCAACGGCGACCGCGCCGCCCTGCACCGCAGCACCTACCGCGACGGCGCCGTCATCGAATACGACAGCGCCGCGCACAGGCTCAGCGCCACCATCCCCGGCACTGCCGACATCACCACCACCGGCGACATCAGCATCACCGCCGGCGGCAACGTCAGCATCGTCGCGGCCGGCAACTTCACCGTCACCGCCGCCCGCGTGGATCTCAACTGATGGCCGCCGTCACCCGCCTCGGCGACGCCTGCACTGGCCACGGCTGCTGGCCGCCGCGCCCGAGCACCGGCGCCTCGCCGAGCGTCTACGTCAACGGCATCGCCGTGCACCGCCAGGGCGACGCCTGGGCCGCACACACCTGCCCGAGCATTCCCGAAACCCATGCCAGCGTGCTGGCCAACGGCAGCGCCACGGTGTTCGCCAACGGCAAGCCCTTGGGCCGCATCGGCGACCCGGTCGCCTGTGGCTCCAGCGTCGCCGCCGGCAGCGCCAACGTATTCGCGGGAGGTTGAGTATGAACAGGCACACCGGCCGCAGCATCACCACCCTCGAGCACATCGCCCAGTCGATCGGCGACATCCTCACCACCCGCATCGGCAGCCGCGTCATGCGCCGCCAGTACGGCAGCCAGTTGGTCGACCTCATCGACCAGCCCGGCAACCCCGCCACCCGCCTGCTCTGCTACGCCGCCATCGCCATGGCCGTGATGCGCTGGGAACCGCGCGTGCGCATCAGCCGCGTGCAACTGAGTGACGCCAGCATGGCCGGCCAGTTCGAGCTGACCCTGGACGTCACCGTGATCGACAGCAACGAACAACAGAGCATCAGTATTCCGCTCAGCCTGGGGGCCATCGGATGAGCCAGTTCACCGCCATCAACCTGGCGCTCATTCCCGCGCCCCAGGTCATCGAGGTCATCGACTACGAGCAGGTCCTCGCCGAAATGCTCGCCGACCTGGCCGCCCGCCTGCCCGAGTTCGACACCTTCCTCGAGTCGGATCCGGTGATGAAGCTCCTCGAGGTCGCCGCCTACCGCGAAACCGTGCTGCGCCAGCGCATCAATGAGGCGGCCAAGGCGGTGATGCTGTCCTATGCCATGGATACCGACCTGGACCAGCTCGGTGCCACGTTCGGCGTCACCCGCCTCGAGGTCACCCCGGCCGACCCCGACGCCAGCCCGCCGACCGCCGCCGTGTTCGAGAAAAACAGCGACTTCCGCTACCGCATCCAACTGTCCCTGGAAGGGCTCAGCACCGCCGGCCCCGAGGGCGCCTACATCTTCCACGCGCTCAGCGCCGACGGCCTGGTGCTGGACGCCAGCGCCATCAGCCCGACCCCCGGCGAGGTGCTGGTCACCGTGCTCTCGCGTGACGGCGACGGCACCGCCAGCGCCGAGCTGCTCGCCGCGGTCGAGGCCAGCCTCTCGGCCGAGGACGTCCGCCCGCTCACCGATTTCGTCCAGGTCCAAGGCGCCACCATCGTCCCCTACCAGGTCGAGGCCGCCCTGTACTTCTATGCCGGCCCGGATCGCACCGTGATCATGGCCACCGCCCAAGCGGCAATCGAGGCCTACACCGAAAGCCAGCACCGCCTGGGGCTCGACGTCACCCTCTCGGGCATCTACGCCGCCCTGCACCAGCCCGGCGTGCAGCGGGTGGAGCTGACCGAGCCAGCCGCCACTCTGGTCATCGATCGGCAAAGCGCCTCCTATTGCACCGCCATCGCCCTGACCGACGGCGGCCTCGATGAGTAACCTGCCCAGCCTCCTGCCCAGTAACGCCACCGCACTCGAGCGCGCCATCGAGCAAAGCACCGCGCGCCTGGCTGAACTGGCTGTGCCGCTGCGCGAACTGTGGAACCCCGACACCTGCCCCGCCGAGCTGCTGCCCTGGCTGGCCTGGTCGCTGTCGCTCGACAGCTGGCAGCCCTACTGGCCAGAAGCGGTAAAACGCGCCCGCATCCGCCAGGCCATCGAGATCCAGCGCCGCAAGGGCACCACTAAGTCGGTGCGCGACGTGGTGGCCTCGTTCGGCAACGCCCTGGCCCTGCGCGAATGGTGGCAGCTCAGCCCCAAGGGCACCCCGCACACCTTCGAGGTGGTGCTCACCCTCGGCGCCGGCGTGCCCAACACCGCGGCCTACCAGCAAGACGTCATCGCCGAAATCGAGCGCACCAAGCCCGTGCGCTCGCACTTCACCTTCACCCTCGGGCTGGCGGCAACCGGCGGCCTCGGCCTGCAAGGCGCCGCCCGCCCGATCGTCTACCGCCGCCTGCAATGCACTGAGGCCCCCTAATGGCACTACTGATCACCATCACCGATGCCGGCCGCGCCGAAATCATCAACGCCGACAACACCGGCACCGGCCCGGTGGTCATCACCGAGATCGGCTTCGGTACCGGCCAGTACGCCCCCAGCAAGGCGCAGACGGCGCTGACGGCCGAGGTCAAGCGGGTCGGCTCGATCGCCGGCCAGGCGGTGGCGGCCGACACCATCCACGTTATCGCCAAGGATGAAGGCAGCGACGCCTACAACGTCGGCGAGTTCGGCCTGTACAGCGCCAGCGGCACCCTGGTCGCGGTCTACTCGCAGGTGGCCGGCGCCGGCTGGATCATCCAGAAGGCCGGCGCCTCCACCCTGCTGCTTGCCGTCGACATCATTCTCGAATCGCTGGACGCCGCCAGCCTGAGCTTCGGCGACGTCACCTTCCTCAACCCGCCGGCCACCACCGACACCCCCGGCGTGGTCCAGCTGGAAGATAGCCTGATCAGCCCCAGCACCAGCAAGGCACTGACCGCCGCCCAAGGCAAGAAGCTGCAGGATGAAAAGGCGCCGCTCGCCAGCCCGGCATTGACGGGTACGCCCACCGCGCCAACTGCCGCGGCCGGAGCCAACACCACGCAACTGGCGACCACTGCGTTCGTGGCGGCTGTAAAGTCCCTGCTGGATGCGGCTATCGTCCTGAAAGCCCCACTGGCCAGCCCGGCATTGACGGGCACGCCAACCGCGCCGACCGCGGCGCAGGCGACCAACAACACCCAACTGGCCACCACCGCATTCGTCAAGGCCGCTATTGCTGCCCTGATCGACTCCTCGCCTGGCGCGCTCGACACCCTCAACGAGCTGGCCGCCGCCTTGGGCGATGATCCGAACTTCGCCACCACCATGACCAATGCCCTGGCAGGCAAACAGCCATTGGCTGCGCGCCTAACGGCTTTTGTTGCTAATAATGGTTTCGGCTTGGGTGAGTCGGGTGGCGCAAAAGTCCGGCAGACTGATTTAGATGCTATTACTACTGCCGGTTTCCATGTGGTTGGTGCTGGAGCGGTAGGCCTACCGCCAGGCCAGGGATCTGGATACCTTTGGCATCAGGATTGGGACGCATCAACGACCTATCGGCGGCAACTTTATTTTGCAGTTTCATCGACACGTATTTTTATTCGTGTAATGAGCCTTGGTGTTTGGGGCGACTGGGATGAAATCGGCCGCCTGGCCAGTCCGGCACTGACTGGCACGCCAACGGCACCAACCGCTGTCGCCGGCACCAGTACCACCCAGCTCGCGACCACTGAGTTCGTACAGTCGGCGGTCGGGGTTGGCGTAGTAGCGCCCTTCGCACGAAGCACAGCCCCCAGCGGCTGGTTGAAAGCCAACGGCGCCACCATCAGCCGCTCCACCTATGCCGCCCTGTTCGCCGCTATCGGCACAACGTTCGGTGCAGGCGATGGATCAACCACATTCCAGCTGCCTGACCTGCGCGGCGAGTTCCTGCGCGGCTGGGACGATGGGCGCGGAGTTGATCCTGGGCGCCAGTTAGGATCTGCGCAAAAGGGCTCCATCTACGGTATCGACACTGGCACAACTGCCAGCCCCAGCCCCGCCTCTTATGGAGTTAGGTCAAATATAGAAACCAACCCAACGGGTAACGCGGCACAGGCGCGGATTGATGTCGGGGCTGACGAAGACTTAGATGCAAGCGCCTACCCTCAAGTAGCTATAACAGGCGTCCCCTCCACCGTCACTAACACCGATCTGAGTGCTGGGGCCGTCGCTGGCGTCGCTGGCGTAGCAAGACCGCGCAACATCGCCCTGCTCGCCTGCATCAAATACTAAGGACTAACAATGGAAATCTACTGCGCCAACCCTCTCACCCGCGAATACCTCGGCCCGACCAACGCCGACCCTGACCCGCTGGAGGAAGGCGCCTGGCTGATCCCGGCCCACGCCTACACCGACGCGCCGCCGGATGCGCCCACAGGCCAGGCCGCCCAGCGCAGCGAAGACGGCAGCGCCTGGCAGTTGGTTAATGACCAACGTGGCACCGTCTACAGCACCGCCACTGGCGCCGCACAGCAGCACACCGAGTTGGGCGAGCTGCCCGACGGGCTGACCAGCGAGCCGCGCCCCTCGGCCGACTACCAGTGGACCGGCAGCACCTGGGCGCTAGACGCCGAGCTGCAAGCGGCCAACCTGCTGGCCCTGCAGGCGAGCCTCTGCACCCAGATCGACGGCGCAGCAGACACCGCACGCGCCCAGGTCGCCGGCGACCCCCTGCGCGCAGTCGAGTACCAACTGGCGGCCAGCGAGGCGCAGGCCTTCAAAGCCGCCGGCTACCCACCCGAGGAAGTGCCGCGCACGGTGGCGGCATGGGTAATGGGTGACCGCACCGCACAGCAGGCCGCCGACAGCATCCTGGTCGAAGCTGCGCAGTACAACGAGGCCCTCTACCTGCTGCGCGAAACCCGCCTCGGCGCCAAGGACCTGGTGCGCCAGGCCATGGCCGCCAACAACGTCGAGCAAGCCCAGAACATCGCCGCCGAAACCATCGCCAGCATCGAGGCCGCCGTCGCCGGCATCGGCAACAACGCCTGATCCCACCGGCACCACCCGAAGCCCCGCCCCGTGCGGGGCTTTTTGCATCTGCGCCCTGTAGCGCCCCCCGCTACCAGCCCCGCCGCTCGCCCGCCCATCGCGCGCGCGTCAACCTACAGCCTCACTGGTCCCGTCAAACGCTCGCACACCCGCTACCCGCAGGAGCCACCATGCCCGACTACCTTCACGGCGTCCGCGTCCTCGAAATCAACGAGGGCACCCGCCCGATTCGCACCGTCTCCACCGCCGTCGTCGGCATGGTCTGCACCGGCGAGGATGCCGACCCGCTGGTATTCCCGCTCGACACCCCGGTGCTCATCACCAACGTGCAAACCGCCGTCGGCAGCGCCGGCACCAGCGGCACCCTGGCCGCCAGCCTGCAGGCCGTCGCCGACCAGACCAAGCCGTTCACCATCGTGGTGCGCGTGGCCGAGGGCGTCGACGAGGCCGCCACCGTCTCCAACCTGATCGGCACCACCACCGCCGAGGGCAAGTACACCGGCATGAAGGCCCTGCTCGCCGCCAAGGGCCGCCTCGGCATGGTGCCGCGTATTCTCGGCGTGCCCGGGCTGGACAGCCTGCCGGTGGCCACCGCCCTGGCCAGCATCGCCAAGGACCTGCGCGCCTTCGCCTACGTGTCCGCCTACGACTGCGCCACCAAAGAAGAGGCCGTCGCCTACCGCGACAACTTCGGCGACCGCGAGGTGATGGTCATCTGGCCGAGCTTCGAGCGCTGGGACACCGTCAGCAGCACCACCGTCGTCGCGCCGGCCGTGGCCCGCGCCCTGGGCCTGCGCGCCAAGCTCGACAAGGAAATCGGCTGGCACAAGACCCTCTCCAACGTCCCGGTGGGCGGCGTCACCGGCATCAGCGCCGACGTCTGGTGGGATCTGCAAAACCCCGCCACCGACGCCAATTACCTCAACGAGGCCGAGGTCACCACGCTCATCCAGGAGAGCGGCTTCCGCTTCTGGGGCTCGCGCACCTGCAGCGCCGACCCGCTGTTCGCCTTCGAGAACTACACCCGCACCGCCCAGGTGCTGGCCGACACCATGGCCGAGGCGCACTTCTGGGCCGTGGACAAGCCCATGCACCCCTCCCTGGTGCGCGACATCATCGAGGGCATCAACGCCAAGGGCCGCGAACTGGTCAGCCAGGGCTACCTGATCGGCTTCGACTGCTGGTACGACGAAGAAGCCAACGACGCCACCACCCTCAAGGCCGGCAAGCTGTTCATCGACTACGAGTACACCCCGGTGCCGCCGCTCGAGGATCTGACCCTGCGCCAGCGCATCACCGACAAGTTCCTGGTCGACTTCGCCGCCAAGATCAACGCCTAACCCCGCCCGCGCGGCCTGAACCACCGCGCCCGCCACCCCTTGCCAGGAGAGCAGCCCCATGGCCATGCCCCGCAAACTCAAGAACATGAACATGTTCAACGACGCCGAAAGCTACCTGGGCGTCTGCAAGTCCGCCACCCCGCCGCCGCTCAGCCGCAAGATGGAAGGCTACCGTGGCGGCGGCATGAACGGCCCGGTCAAGGCCGACCTCGGCTGGTCAGACGATGGCATCCAGTTCGACTGGACCCTCGGCGGCCTGGATCTGATCGCCCTCAAGCAGTTCGGCGCGGTCAAGGCCGACGGCGTGATGCTGCGCTGGGTCGGCGCCTACCAGCAGGACGACACCGGCGCAGTGGTCGCCGTGGAAATGGTCGTGCGCGGCCGCCACGAAACCATCGACATGGGCGATGCCGCCCCCGGCGAAGACACCGAGCACAAAATCACCACCACCTGCAGCTACTACAAGCTGGTGGTCAACGGTGAAGTGATCATCGAGGTCGACCTGCTCAACTTCATCGAGATCATCGACGGCGTCGACATGCTCGCAGAGCAACGCAAAGCCCTCGGCATCTAAGCCGTGGGCAGCTACGGCAGCACACCACCCCGGCCGGCCAACTGGCCGGCAACTATCAACAAGGAGAGCACCATGCCCAAGTCCGACACCGCCAGCGCCGCGCCGGCCATCACCGCCCAACCTGAGCCGGTGAAGAACCCCAACGAAGAAGTCTGCGAACTGGACACGCCTATCGTGCGCGGCACCACCAGCATCGACACGATCACCGTGCGCAAACCAATGGCCGGCGAGCTGCGCGGCGTGGCCCTGGTCGAGCTGATGAACCTCGAGGTCAACGCTCTGCGCAAGGTGCTGCCGCGTATCACCAGCCCAGCCCTTACCGACATCGAGGTCGGCCGCATGGACCCGGCCGACCTGGTCGACCTGGGCAGCAAGGTGGCCAGTTTTTTGTTGAAGAAGTCAGCGAAGGCGGAAGCCTTCCTCACCGCGTAGAAGACGCCATGGCGGATCTCGCCGTGGTGTTCCACTGGGCTCCGGCGGCCATGAACCGCCTGAGCCTCACCGAACTGATGGACTGGCGCGAACGGGCGCGGATACGGAGCCAAGCCGATGAGCGCTGACAAGTTACAACTCAAGGTCATCCTCTCGGCGCTGGACAAAGTCACCGCCCCGCTCAAGCGCATCCAGGGCGGCAGCATCGGCGCCGCCCGGGCACTGAAAGACACCCGCGACAAGCTCAAAGAGCTGAACAACCAGCAGAAGGACGTCAGCGCCTGGCGCACCCAGCGCGCTGCCGCCGAGCAAACCGAGCAGGCCCTCGGCGCCGCTCGCAGCAAGGTCAAACAGCTCAGCCGCGACATCGCCGCCAGTGGTGCGCCCACCCGGGCAATGTCCCGTGAATTCAAGGCCGCCGTGCGGACGGCCAACGCCCTCAAGCAAAGCCACGGCGCCCAGCAAGTGCAGCTGCAGGGCCTGCGCACCAAGCTCAACGCCGCCGGCATCAGCACCCGTAACCTCAGCCAGGGCGAGCGCGACCTGCGCGCCAAAATCGGCGCCACCAACAACGCCCTCAGCCAGCAGGAAAACCGCCTCAAGCGCATCACCAGCCAGCAAAAGCGCCTGGCGGCGGCCAAGGCCCAGTATCAGAACACCCAGGGCCTGGCCGGAAGCATGGCCGGTACCGGCGCGGCCGGCCTGGCCACCGGCAGCGGCATCCTCTACGCCGGCGCGCGGATGATGGCGCCCGGGCTGGAGTTCGACACCAGCCAGAGCAAGGTGGCGGCCCTGACCCGTCAGAGCAAGGACTCGCCCGAGTTACAGGCCATGCGCGCCCAGGCCCGTCAGCTTGGCGCCAGCACCCAGTTCACCGCCACCGACGCCAGCGACGCCCAGGGCTTTCTGGCCATGGCCGGCTTTACCGCCAAGGCCATCCAGGCGGCGCTGCCGGGCATGCTCAGCCTGGCCAAGGCCGGCGGCGCTGAATTGGCCGAGACGGCCGATATCGCCAGCAACATCCTCACCGGTTTCAACATGAGCGCCGCGCAAACCGGGCGCCTGGGTGACGTGCTGGTCGGCACCTTCACCCGTTCCAACACCAACCTGCAGATGCTCGGCGAAACCATGAAATATGTGGCGCCGGTGGCCAGTGCAGTGGGCCAGGACATCGAAACAGTGGCCGCCATGGCCGGCAAGCTGGGCGACGCGGGCATCCAGGGCAGCATGGGCGGTACCGCCCTGCGCGCGATTCTCAGCCGCCTCAGCGCACCGCCCAAGATGGCAGCCAAGGCCCTGGACAAACTCGGCATCAGCGCCAAGGACGCCCAGGGCAACCTGCGCGACATGCCCACCGTGCTGCAGGAGATCTACGAGAAAACCAAAAACATGGGCGACGCCGATCGCCAGGGCCTGCTCAAGGGTATCGCCGGCGAAGAGGCCGTCAGCGGCCTGCAGGTGCTGGTCAAGCAGGCCGGCAGCGGCGAGCTGCAGAAGTTCATCGGCACCCTGCGCGAGGCCCAAGGTGAGGCCAACACCACCGCCAAGGTGATGGGCGACAACCTCAAGGGCGACCTCGATGCCCTCAACAGCGCCTGGCAAGACCTCGGCATTCAGATGCAGGAGCAGCAGAACGGGCCCATGCGCGGCATCACCCAGGCCTTCACCGGCATTATCGGCGGCGTCAAAGGCTGGATCGCCGAAAACCCCGAACTGGCCGGGCAAATCATCAAGACCGCCGCCGGCCTGGGCATTCTCATGGCGACCATGGGCGGCCTCACCCTGGCCCTGGCCAGCATCCTCGGCCCGTTCGCCATGGTGCGCTACGGCATGGCGCTGTTCGGCATCAAGGGCGCAGGGCTGGCCAGCACCCTGTTCAGGCTCGGCAAAACCGCCCTGCCCTTGGTCGCCAAGGGCGTCATGCTGATCGGTCGCGCCCTGCTGATGAACCCCATCGGCCTGGCCATCACCGCCATCGCCCTCGCGGCCTACGCCATCTACACCTACTGGGAGCCGATCAAGGCCTTCTTCGGTGGCCTCTGGGCCGATATCAAAGCGGCATTTGCCGGCGGCATCGGTGGCGTGGCCAGCCTGCTGCTCAACTGGTCGCCGTTGGGCTTGTTCTACAAGGCGTTCGCTGGCGTGATGGGCTACTTCGGCCTGGAGCTACCGGGCAAGTTCAGCGAGTTCGGCGCCATGCTCATCAGCGGCCTGGTGAGCGGCATCACCAACGCCATGGGCAGCGTCAAAACCGCCATTGTCGGCGCGGGTAATTCCACGATCGGCTGGTTCAAGGACACCCTCGGCATTCACAGCCCCTCGCGCGTGTTCGCCGAACTGGGCGGCTTCACCATGGCCGGGCTGGGCCAGGGCCTGGCCGGTGGAGAGCGCGACGTGCTGCGGCAGATCGCCGGTACCGCCAGAGGCGTCGCCAGCGCCGGCAGCGACATGCTCGGCCGCAATGCCGGCATCAGCTTCGACAGCCGTGCGCCGATCAGCGCCCGCAACGGTGCCAGCCCTGCACGCGGCGGCGACACCTACAACTTCACCATCAACGCCGCCCCCGGCATGGACGCCGCCGCCATCGGCCGCGAAGTGCAACGCCAGCTGGCCGCCGCCCAGCAACAGCAGCAGGCCCGCCAGCGCGGTCGCCTCGCCGACCAGGACTAACAGGAGTACTCCCCATGATGATGGCCCTCGGCATGTTCGTGTTCAGCCTGCCCACCCTGGCCTACCAGGAGCTGCAACGTAAAACAGACTGGCGACACCCCAGCAGTGCCCGCGTCGGCACCAACCCGGCGCGCCAGTTCGCCGGCCGCGGCGATGACCTCATCACCCTGCCCGGCATCATCCTGCCGGAGCTGGCCGGCACGCCGATCAGCCTCGACGTGCTGCGCACCATGGCCGACACCGGCAAGGCCTGGCCCCTGGTCGAGGGCACCGGGCGCATTCTCGGCATCTGGGTGATCGAGGATCTGAGCGAAACCCGCACCCTGTTTTTCCCCGACGGCGCCGCGCGGCGTATCGAGTTCAGCATAAGCCTGGCGCGCATCGATGACGGCCAGGTCGACAAGCTCGGCGCCGCCCTCGGCAGTGTCGGCAACATCCTCCGGGCCGTGCTGTGATCGAGGCCGCCATCAGCGCCGTGACCGGCGCCATCCGCCAGGCCGGCCGCCGCCTGATCGGCGACAACGACTACCCGGTTGCGCTGTACCGCATCACCGTAGACGGCCAGGACATCGCCCAGCTCATCAGCCCGCGGCTGATCAGCCTCGGGCTCACCGACAACCGCGGCATCGAGGCCGACACCCTCGACCTCAGCCTCAGCGACCACGACGGCCTGCTCGCCATCCCGCCCAAGGGCGCGGTGCTGCGCCTGTGGCTCGGCTGGAGCGACAGCGGCCTGGTAGACAAAGGCAGCTACACCGTGGACGAAACCGAACACAGCGGCGCGCCAGACGTGCTCAACATCCGCGCCCGCAGCGCCGACCTGCGCAAGGGCTTCAAGGTCAAGCGCGAGACCAGCTGGAGCGACACCACCCTCGGCGCCGTGCTGCAAACAATCGCCAGCCGCAACCAGCTCACCGCCAAAATCGCCGAGGCCCTGGCCGCCCTGCCCATCCTGCAGCTCGACCAGGCCAACGAGTCCGACGCCAACCTGCTCACCCGCCTCGGCGAGGACTTCGACGCGGTGGCCACCGTCAAGGCCGGCTGTCTGCTGTGCATGCCCGCCAGCGGCGGCAAGAGCGTCAGCGGCGCCAACCTGCCACACATTACCCTCACCAGGGCAGACGGCGACCAGCACCGCTACCTGCAGGCCGACCGCGACAGCTACGACGGCGTGCGCGCCTACTTCTACGACGTCAACAGCGCGAAAAAGCAGGAGGCCATCGCCGGCGGTGGCGCCAACCTCAAGGACCTGCGCCACAGCTACAGCGACCAACAAAGCGCCCTGCGCGCCGCCCGCGCCGAATGGCAGCGCCTGCAACGCGGCAGCGCCACGCTCAGCTACACCCTGGCCAAAGCCCGCCCGGAGCTGATCCCCGAGCTCACCTACACCCTGGCCGGGGTCAAGGGCGAGATAGACGCCATCATCTGGCACGGCGGCAACGTGCAGCACAGCCTCACCGCAGATGCCGGCTACACCATGAGCCTGGAGCTACAGAGCCAGCTGCCCGAGGACAACCTCGATGAACTGGCCGACACCAGCGGCGGCAACTACAGCGGCGTACTGGCCTGGTACCGCGACGAGAAAACCGGCACCGAGAAGCGCCTCACCGCCGGCGAGCAGAGCACGCCCAAGCGCCTGCACCACCTCTACAGCAGCAAGGCCAGCGCACAGCGGGCGGTGGATCGGGAATGGAAGAAGATGCAGGAGAACCAACAATGAACAGACCAGCCATCATCTATAAAACGCGCAATGTAGGGTACTCATGGATAGCGCCGATCAAGCCGCGCCTGCAGCTTCGCCAGCTCGCCCAATACTTTCCGGTATTCCTTAGCAGCCTTCGGCGGCAGGCTGATTTCACCATACTGCTCGGCCAGGTCTCCGGCATTCATCAACTCGAAAGTCCGCGACACCAGGTACAAGTACCGGTAAACATCCAGATCCTTCGCCAAGGGCTGGCGAATATTGTCAACCTGCCGGCCACGGTATTGCCGGGTCGAGTCCGGCAGGAAAAGGATGGCTTCAAAAGGAATCGACCGAGGCGTCAGGTCGTGCAGTAAACCGCTGGCATCCTTCCAGACACTGTGGAACTCGGCCTCGATAAAAACACCCGGCACCTCCCAAATTGCCCAACCGATAAGAGCCTCCCCACCATGCAGGGCCACATGCTCGGCCACAATCGGGAAGCACTCCATCTGCGGCTTGCCAGCCAGCGGCTCATACGGCACCGATATTGGCAGCGCACCCGGAACGGCTCGCAGGCAGAGGTCAGTGGTGTAGGTAGCTGCTAGTGATGCTGGGACTGGATGACGCATGCTCGAGACTCCTTTACTTGGCTGAAAAAGCACGCTAGTCGCCCCGGCTCAACAACTCAGTTCGCATAATCCGCACCTCTCTGGGCGCTTCCACGCCAATCTTTGCCCAGCTCTGATGGGCGGCGATATCGCACAGGGTGATGGTGATGCCCTGGCGCAGGCTTTCGGCCAGTTGCACGGGGTCGACGTCATCGGCAACGGTCAACACGAGGGATTCATCAATACGGCGGGTAAGAATCAACATGGGCGCATCCTTGCAGGGTGAGATATTCCAGAATCCCCCCGGCACCAGGTCGGGGGTTCGTGTTTCCTTACTTGGCTGACTGCGCGTACGCCTCAGATATCCGCAAGATGTCCCCGCGCTGCCGCTTGCTCAACGAGCAATAAAGCCTGATCAGGCGTACCAGGTCGGTAAGGTTGCTCAACATGCTGCACTCCAGTCCATTTCCATGTGACGGGCGCCCGGTGCCAAACCAGCACCGCCTAAAACGCCCGGGAGCGTTCCATTGTCAGCATATGGCAACGTGCCACCAACACAGCAATCAAGTGAATTCAAACGGCTGGCACATTTCGCAACCCCCCGGCTATTGGCCGGGGCTTGCGCTTACTACTTGTGGCTAATCGGTGGCCTAGGTGGCGGTGGCGGTGGCGGTGGCGGGCGAACATCGTTCCTTACCAACCGTGTCGGTGGCGGCGGAGGTGGTGGTGGCTTCTGTGACATGAAGTACTCCTAAAGTTTCGGCAGCATTCCGAAAGAGTAAGCAATGACCGCTAAAGCCGCGGCAGTGATAAGTGCCATATTGCAGAAGTAGAGGCTGGATGACTTCCTGTCATTGTTCAGTGTGCTGATCGTCCCGCAGTTCATGTAGGCGCGATACAGCATTTGCCGCAGCTCGGTAGCGACGATCGCCTCTGGATCGGGTTGGTCGCTGTAGTAAGTAAGCATCTCAACTCGCCAAGATTCCGTGTCGTTGGCAGTTGGAAGTGCTTGGTCCATCCGGCCCAGCAAAGAATCCACAAAAAAGACAGTGCCAACCACTAGTGCCAAGGCTGAAAGCCCGAAGAACACCCAAAACCAAATCGTCATGCCGAATGAAAGTTGCTTGTAGTCACCGCCCAGAATCACCGCGTAAAAGCCGACAATCGCAACTATTACAGCTAACGGGATATTCAGCCGAGAAAATATCTGCTCTTTGCGGCCAAGCTCATGGAAGTAGATTTTCTCGTAGTGGGCGAACAATTCGTGCTCAGTCATTAACGCCCGCGCTCCGATGACCTGCGACCAGTAACTAGGTACCACACGTCCACATCACTGCGCGCATGCAGCGCCTGCAGGTAGTCGATCGGAATGGGGGTGGAGCCCGCCTCGTACCGCTTCTGGGTGATATCCGGGCGACCGGACAGGTGCGCCAGTTCGTGTACCTCCAGCCCCAGCCGTTCACGCTCTGCGCGCAGGCGCGCGCCGAAGGCCGTGTCGTCGTCGAGTTCGATCAGCTCTTGCACAGTGCAAGCCCTCGCTCGATCAGCGGCCCCACACTGACCTTGGTGCCAGGTATCGCCGGGTTATCCAGCCAGATAGCCTCGAGCGGATCCAGCCCCAAACGCTTGGCCTGGCTGCTGGCGGTGCCGTTCAGCGGGTACATACGCCCGCTTTCCGGATCGGATGCCACCACGGCATTGCCTGGCATGCACAGCAGGTGCATTTCTTCGCCTTTGAACGGCCAGTCCTGGCCGTAGTCCTCGGCGCTCACCAGCTCGATATTGGCGGCGGCCGCCGCAGTGACCGCAAGCAGCAGGCCGGCGATCGCCAGCCCGAACAATCCATTCCTGGTCATCGACATTCCTTAGATTTTGTAATTCGCCAGCGCCTCGGCCACGCGCTCGACCGAGGCCCTGCTCTCCTCGGTCATGCTCCGGTACTGCTCGAGCACCTTGGCCTCCCCCGCGCTGAGGCTTTCACCGTCGGCCGCTGCTCGGTTGCCGGTCAACAGGTACAGCACGTCGACACCCATGCCCTGCACGGTGCTGAGGTAGCGGATATCAGGCGAGCTGGATTCCAGTTCGTAGGCCTTTTGCGTGCCGCGACTGACCCCAGCAGCTATGCCGAAATCGGTCTGATTCAGGCCCAGCCGATCACGCTCTTCGCGCAGGCGTTCGCCGACCCCGGGGGTTATGAGCATTTTTTTGATCAATATCAGTTGACTTGAACAGATTTCTGCCCAAGAATCCCCTTCATCAAACACGATTAAACACGGATGAACACTATGCATTCCCTACTAACTCCCGAGCAAGCCCGCGCGGCTCTTGACCGCGAGGGGATCAGCATTGCCGAGTTTTGTCGCACCCATGACTTGAACAGAAATATGGTCAGCGACCTGCTCAACGGCCGTAAGAAAGGCAAACGCGGCGAAGCACATCGCGCCGCCGTATTACTCGGCATCAAAGATGGCGTGGTTAAACCGTAATGCGCTTAGGGACAGGGGAAAACCAGAAGATGAAACGCCCGATTCTAGAAACCCGCCGACAGGTCATGAGTGCTGTAGTCAGCGCCTACCCGGGCGGCCGTGAATGCGCCGCCAGCCGCCTGGGCCTGAGCACGGTCAAGAAGCTCGACAACCATGTGTACGAGAACGCCGGCAGCCAACCGCTCACCGACGAACAGATCCACATGCTCGAGCAGCAGGCCGGCACCACCCACCTGCCGGACTACATCTGCGCCCTGTACGGCGGCGTCTACGTGGCCATGCCCGAGGCCGAGACGCTGGACAACCTCGACCTCTACACCCGCTCCCTGGCCACCGACGTGAAGAAGGGCCATGTCGACCAGGTGATTGCCCAGGCCTTGGCAGATGGCGTGATCAACGAGGCCGAGCTGGCCACCATCATCGCCGCCCACCGCGAACACATCGCCGCCCGCCATAGCGAAGTCAGCGCCGTGATCACCCTGCACACGGTGGTCAAGCCATGAGCGTCTACAAGCTGGTGTGCCCGGCCTGCGGTAACCGCATGCGCATCCGTAACAGCGAGGGCCAGACCCCGGTGTTCCGCAGCATGTACGCCCAGTGCACCCACATCCCCTGCGGCGCCACCTTTAGCGGCTCGCTCAGCTGGGACTACGCCCTGAGCCCCTCCGGCCTGGACCAGCCGCGACTGGCGCTGCCGCTGGCCCCTTCGGCCGTGCGCAAGCAGGCCCAGCAGGACTTTCGCGAACACACCGACCAACTCGACCTGCTCGATGCAGTGGAGGCAACAGCATGAACATCCTCAGCCAACCGGATTACCGCGACAGCATGCAGGCCGCCGCCCTGGGCTTTCTCCAACGCCACCAGAGCGAGCACCTGGCCGACGATGGCGCACTGTTCGACCGCGCCACCAGCCACCTGGTCAACACGCTGGAAGTGCCGGTGTTCATGGCGCCGCGCTTGGTGCACCTGGCCATGAGCAACTTGGGCAAGCCACAGCAACCCTGGATCGGCATCGACCTGGCCATCGGTACCGACCGCAGCAGCGATGTGTGGGTGATCGACCGGCGTAACGGCGAGCGCGCCCTGATGCCACGCCGCATCCTGCCCAGCCGCTTCATCACCAGCCACAACCTCTAAACCCATTGCCCCTGCCTATGCCCGCCCACCGTGGGCAGGGGCAAGTTGCGCCCGATTGGTGACCGTTATGAATGACATCAGCGTTTCCATCCAACTGAACCAGAGCCAGGCCGAGGCGTATTTGCGCTGGCTGGTCAACCAGTACGAGCAGGCCATGGCCGCGTGCTGGTACTCCGACCGCTACCGCTACGTGGCCGAGGGCTTTCGTGCCCAGCGCGTGCTAGCCGACCACCCACACATCGCCGGCATCTGCCGCAGCGCCCGCGAACTGCGCAAGCAGCTGGCCGAGCAGGGAGTGCAGGCATGAGCCCCGCCGTTAAAGCCGCACTCGAGGCGTCCGCCCCCTTGGCCCGCCACATCGCCAACCGGCCTATGGCCCTGGGCTGGCTCAGCCAGCTGGAGAAGGCCGCGCGCGCCGGCAATACCCTGGGCCTTTACGAATACCAGGACCGGTTGAGCGGCTACCTCACGGCCATGGCCGACAACTACCTCATTCAGTGGGGCGTCACTCAGCAGGCCCTGCGCGACCTGCAAAACCTCGCCACCACCTGGGAGCAGTTTGGCCAATGAAGACCATGGACCGCGAGATCCGCAGCGAAGTACTGCGCCGCCTGGAAAGCGACTACGGCCTGCAGCACGCCAAAGGCACGCCCTGGATGCGCAAGGGCACCTGCCCGAGCTGCGGCAAGCGTGAGCTGTATTCCCGCCAGGACGAGCCCTGGTTCATCCGCTGTGGCCGCGAGAGCAAGTGCGGCGAGCAGTGGCACGTCAAAGAGCTGTTCGAGGATCTGTTCGACGACTGGAGCAAGCGCGCCCCGGCCACCGAGGCCAACCCCAACGCCTCGGCCGACAACTACCTGCTGTTCGCCCGCGGCTTCGACCTGAGCCTGATCAAGGGCTGCTACAGCCAGGACAACTACTGGAGCCGCGAGATCAACGAAGGCAGCGCCACCGTGCGCTTCGCCCTGGACAAAGGCGGCTACTGGGAACGCCTGATCGATCGCCCGCACCGCTTCGGCAAGATGAAAGCGCGCTTCGCCCCTGGCCAGTCACCGAAGGGCCACTGGTGGTGCCCGCCATGCGTCGACCTGCTCGAGGCCAAAGAGTTGTGGATTGTCGAGGGCATCTTCGACGCCATCGCCCTGCTGCACCACGGCATCGCCGCCGTGTCGGCCATGAGCAGCGCCTACTTCCCCGAGGAGTCGCTCAAGGAACTGTCACGCCAGCGTGGCGGCAAGCTGCCGCGCCTGGTCTGGGCGCTGGACAACGAGCCCGGCGCGCACCGCTACACCCGCAAGCACGTCAAGCTGGCCAGCGACCTGGGCTACAGCTGCGTGGCGGCGCAGATCCCCCAGCGCGAGCGCAAGGTCGACTGGAACGACCTGCACCAGCGCTGGGCCTTCATCGATGACGCCGAAAAGCGTGCCGATAAAGTCGAGCGCGATCTGGACGAAGCCCGCTACCACGGCGCCCTGCTGCTGGCCGAGAGCGCCACTGAGAAGGGCGTGCTGATGTACGACTGGAACGAGCGTAACGAATTCCACTTCGGCTACAGCAGCCGCATGTACTGGTTCAAGATGGACATGGACAAGTTCACCAAGGCCAAGCATCAGCTCGAAAGCTCCGAGCGCCAAGATGACCAGTTGCTCAACGATCGTCAGATCCGCGACAAAGCCCTGCGCCAGTGCGGCGCCGTGGTCGAAATCGCCAACTGCTACCCCACCGCCCTGTACTTCCAGCGCAACGAGGTGACCGACGAGAGCTGGTACTACTTCCGCGTCGACTTCCCGCACGACGCCCCGGCGGTGCGCAACACCTTCACCGGCGGGCAGGTAGCAGCTGCCAGCGAGTTCAAGAAGCGCCTGCTCGGCATGGCCGCCGGCGCGATGTTCGCCGGTACCGGCGGTCAGCTCGACAAGATCATGAAAGACCAGCTCTACGGCCTGAAAACCGTGCAGACCATTGACTACGTGGGCTACAGCAAAGAGCACAGCTGTTATGTGTTCGGCGACGTGGCGGTGCATGGCGGCCTGGTCGAGAAGGCCAACGCCGAGGACTACTTCGAGTTCAAGAAGCTGCGCCTCAAGACCCTGCAGAAGTCCATCCGCCTGGAGATCGCCCGCGACAGCCACGGCTATCGGCAGGAGTGGCTCGACTGGCTGTGGATTAGCTTCGGTACCCAGGGCCTGGTGGCGCTGGCCTTCTGGTTTGGCTCGCTGTTCGCCGAGCAGATCCGCGCCGAGTTTCAGAGCTTCCCCTTCCTGGAGGTGACCGGCGAGGCCGGCGCTGGCAAGACCACCCTGCTCAACTTTCTGTGGAAGCTGCTCGGCCGCCCCGACGAAGAAGGCAAAGACCCCTCGAAGATGACCCGCGCCGGCCTGCGCCGCTGGATGGGCCAGATATCGGGCATGCCCCTGGTGCTGCTCGAGGCCGACCGCAGCGACAACGATCGCGGCCCGGCCAAGGCCTATGACTGGGACGAGCTCAAGCCGCTGTTCAACGGCGGCACCCTGGGCGTCACGGGCGTGAAGACGGCCGGCAACGAAACCTATGAGCCACCGTTTCGCGGCACCATCGCCATCAGCCAGAACGCCACGGTGACCGCCAGCGAGGCCATCCTCACGCGCATCATCAAGCTGCACTTCGTGCGCCCCGAGGTCACCAGTGCCAGCCGCGCGGCGGTCGATAACCTCAACCACCTCAGCACGCTGGACGTCAGCCACTTTCTGCTGATGGCCGTGAAGGCCGAGCAGGCGGTGCTCGAGGTGTTCCGCCGCCAGGTCAAGGTGCATGAGGGCACCCTGCGCGCCCTCAACCAGATCCGCGTCGAGCGGATCATCAAGAACCACGCCCAGCTGATGGCAGCGGTCGACGCCCTGCGCCTGATGGTGCCCATCACCGACCAGCAGCACAGCGCGGCACTCGCCGAACTCACCCGCATGGCCATCGAGCGCCAGGGCGCGATCAACGCCGACCCGCAGGAAGTGGCCGAGTTCTGGGAGGTCTACGAGTACCTGGAAAGCATTAGCGATGACCCGATGGTGAACCACAGCAAGAACGACCTGATCGCCATCAACCTCAACGAGTTCTGCGAGCGGGCGGCGGAGCACCGGCAGAAGGTCGCTGATATCGCCACCCTGCGCAACCTGCTGAAAAGCAGCCGCAGCCGCACCTACGTCGAGAGCAACAAGAGCGTCGACAGCGCCGTGCGCGCGGCCTTCAACCTGCGCAACCAGATGTCCCCGCGCTGCACCACCGTCAAATGCTGGATTTTCAAGGCGAAGTAAGCAGGCCAAACAGGGAAAAGAAATGACGACTTACCTCTACATCATCGGAGCGCCTGGATCCGAATCATGCGTCGCCAAAGTCGGGATTACAGAGTCCCCCTATAGCCGCCTGAATCAGATATTCACCGGCTGCAGGCGCCGGAAATACCTGGCGCCAGAAGGACTTGAGCTATTTGCTCTATATCGCTTTGACCATAGGCATGACGCGCAACTCATTGAGCGGACGATCCTTCTACTGAATCAAGCGGCGAAATCCGACCCAAGAACGCTCGGCTGGTTAATGGTCAGCCCCCTGCTTTTGGCGCCACAGATTCTTGTTCTTACAAGCCTGCTCGGGATTCACGCCGAGAAGATTAATTGCTCATTCACCAGGCTCGACCTGGAAGTACTTGAAGTTAGTACCGCTGTTTAACCCAGGCGCTGCAACGCCTGCACCACCCCAAAGGAGAAGCACCATGCAAACCCACGACCACGACCACGAAACCAGCGGGCTGGAATTCGCCCTGACCCTGATCGGCAGCGCCCTCGCCCTGGTGGCGCTGGTGGCCATCGCCAGCCAGGTGCCCGACCTGCTCCTGACCCTCGCCCACTAACCCATCGCCCAGGCGCTGCAACGCCTGGGCAACCCCAAAGGAGAAGCACCGTGCAAGTGAATCAACCCCAAGGCGGCGACGCCGAGACAAGCACACCACGCTACGACACCATCGTTATTCGTGGAGCCAAGGGCGAAACCGTACCGAAAGAGGTGGACGGTGGCGAGGTAGTCGCTTGGAGCCGTGGCCACGAATTGGCGGCGATGGATGCCCTGCAGGAGCTCGTCGAAGACTTGGCCGCCGGCAACTGCCACCAGCCCGCGCACCTGACCCAAGGCGCAGCCGAAGCGCTCAACCTTATGCGCCGCCGCCGCGCCATCGGCTGGGATGCAGACGAACCCGAGCAGCCGCCCGCCGACTGGAAAACCGCTGTCGCGCGCGCCGAAGCCACCGCCCGCCTGGTGTTCGGTGCGGCCGATCCAGACACCATGCAGGCCATCGACTACATGGCGGGGCTGATGCTGGCGAATGAGCCTGTTGCACCGAGCAAGTGGACGCACGACCAGCCCACCCAACCAGGCGCCTATTGGATTCGCGGCAATCTGCTGCAGGCTGACGCCCTGGTGCAGGTCGAGCTGGTAGATGGCGTGCTGTGGTCAAACCTGCACCAGGTCAACACCGAGAAGCGCTACGAATACGGCTTCACCATCCAGCAGCTAAGCGAAGACTTCGAATGGCTCGGCCCGCTCGCACCGATGGGGGGGCGCTGATCATGTCCGACTACTTCTACAAATCCGCAGCCCCTGCCGTCGTGGCCATCGTGCGCGACTTCTACACCCAGAAGGACGCACTGAATGCCGGCCTACTCGCCCTCGGCCAGCTGTTCGGCGGGGCTGTCGCCCCCATGCGCGACATCACCGGCCACTATGCCGGCGGCGTGAAACTCAGCGCCAGTCGCGAGCTCGACGTGCACTGGCGCCGCCCGGATGACTACGGCTACCGAGCTCTGCGCGTAGCGGCCACACCCGCCAAGGGCACGACAAAGGAGGAGCGCGCGGCGATCCGCGCCGAGCACGAACGCCTGCTGGGCCTTTGGCGCGATCACTGCCCGCCTCGCCTGAGCGCGCATAAGTTCTGGGGCCAGCTCGGGGTGAACACCGGCAGCCTGATGATGTGCGGCGGGATCAAGTTCGAGCTGGATGGCACGGCCTACTTCCACCTGGGCTTTGCCATAAACGAGGCCGAACACCTGGCCGAGGTCGCCGCGTGCCAACCAACCGCTGGCTGGATCGAGGGTGCCGTCGAGATCGTGGCCAGCGAGTTCCAGGCTGCTCGCCACAACAAGCTCGAGCAACAGAAGGAGGTGGCCAGCGCATGAACGCCCGCGATCGCATCCAGGACGACCTAAACCGCCTGGCCGTAGAAGAAGCCGAGCGCCCGTACATCCGCGCCGCCGGCATCGAGGCCCTGCAACGGCTGCTGCCGGTAGCGCAACGCGATAGCGGGCAAAGCCGCATCGTCGGTTGCTTCCTGCTCAGCTTGTACAACGGCGCGGCATTTCCCTTCCCACTCACCGACCTGCGCGGGCTCGACACGGCACTGTGGAACGACTGCATGACCATGCTGCGCCTGGACCGGCGCCCCGAGCAGGAGGTGCATGAGTACATCGAGAACGGCGACGCCATCTGGTCGCAACTGAAAAAAGACTGGGCGCCACGCGCCAACTGACACCGGCCAGGCCGGAAAAAGACGGCGCCGAGGGGCTGCAACCCCTCGACGCCAACCACCCCAAAGGAGAAGCACCATGCAAGTGAATCAACCCCAAGGCGGCGACGCCGAGGCTAGCACACTCGACCCGCTTTACCGCGAGGCCATGGAGCACGTCATCAGCAACCAGCGGGCCAGCGTATCCGTCCTGCAGCGCCGCCTGGCGATCGGCTACAACCGCGCCAGCCTACTGATGGATGAACTCGAGCGCGCCGGCATCGTCAGCGGCATTAACAGCGACGGCGCCCGTTGCGTCCTGGTGCTGGAGGTGCCCCATGCGTGAGCGCCCACCGCTGGCCAGCCACCGCCTGAGCCTGCCGAGCATCTGCGACATCTGCGGCAAAGCCCGCTCCACCCGCAAGCACCAGGCCTGCAGCCGCATCCGCCAGCAGCACAAGGCCGACGAATGGGCCGCCCTGATGTCCGAGAAAGCCGCCGCCAAGGCAGCAAAGGAGCGCCGTTATGCCCGTTGAAATCCTCGCCCGCTACGCCACCAACACCTACGTGGCCCGGGCCAAGGGCCACAAAGGCACCGCCAGCTGCACCGAAAGTGCCCGCGCAGCCGCCGCAGCCCTGGCTCGCAAGCTCGGCCTCGACCCGGCACTGCTCCAGGAGCAACAAAACGACCTAGTCAGCCCCAACAAGGTGATGGTGTTCAGCCATCCGGGAGAGGTGGCATGACCGATCTTTTCTACCTGCAGGACAGCCGCTCAAATGTCGGCTCCGGCGCAATGTGGTGGGCGCTTGCCGGCGGCTACACCTCGAACCTTGACAAGGCCGAGCAGTTCACCCGCGAGAGTGCGGTGAAGCAGTACGAGTGCCGCGAAACCGATCTGCCCTGGCCCAAGGCGTATATCGACGAGCGACACCACGTCGGCGTCGATTGCCAATACGTGAAGGACGACGAGGCAGCCCTGGCGGCCGATGGTGAGCAGCGCTTCTATGCTGCCTATCACCGCGAGTGGAACGGCAACGACCTCATCTGGATGGCCTGTGGCGGCGGTAGCAGCTCGAACCTAGCCGATGCAAAGGCGTTCACCTTTGGGCACGTCGCTGGCCTGGCTGCTCGCGGCTACTGGCCGTTGCCTGCTACCTACATCGACAGCAAGTCACGCCGGCTGGTATCAGTCGAGCGCATGAACCACAAGGAAGCCCTGCGCGGCGCACGCTTGAAGCTGAAGAGGATCAAGCCTCAGAAAATCCGCAAATACACCTACCGCTGCGAGCCATGCGGCCGGTTCCTGACCGAGCGCCAGAACTACGACGAATGTCCAAACTGCGGCGCGGAGAATCGGCCATGACCGATATCGTCATCACTCAGCCCCGCCAGCTCCGCAAGCCTGCCTATTCGCTGTTCGCTTATGCCTGGACGGCCGGCTGGTCGATCACTCGCACCCGGGGTGGCCATCTGCGCTTTGCCAAGCCCGGGTGCGCGGCCATCTTCACCAGCAGCACGCCAAGCGATCGGCGGGCCTACCTCAACGCCCTGGCCATGCTGCGCCGCGCCGATAGGCAGACTGCGGAGGTGCAGCATGGCTGAGCCCTGCGACTGCCTGAACGATTGCGGCGATGATCGCCGGGTGCATGAGTACCTGGTCGAGCCCTGCGCCGGACGCATGCGCGAGAAGCTGGCGAAAAAGCAGCGCCTGCAGGAGGAGCTGCAGCGCCAGCTCGACGCCAAGGCCTGGCGCCAGTTGCCGGAGGCCCTGCGGAGACTGGAAGTCGTCGCAGTGCAGCGCCGGCCCGGATGCACGGTAGGTCGCGGCGATAGCCTGGTCAGGCTGGCCGACGTGCTACGCCTTACCGATGCCACAAGCCGGGCGCCTGACTGAACACCTAGAAAAATCACAACAAACCTCTAGGCCCGGCGACGGGCCTTTTCTTTTCCGGCCAGTAAGCTGGATTTTTGCAACAGCGTGGGGACGCAGATGGCAGATGGAGTTGAGGTGCGCGGTAATCGCGTGCGCGTGTATTTCCGCTACAAAGGCGAGCTGTGCCGCGAGGCGATGCCGGGCGACGCCAGCCCGGAGAACATCGCCCAGGCCGAGCGGCTGGTGGGCATGATCAACTACGAAATCAAGGCCGGCACGTTCAGCTATGCGCGGCACTTCCCGGAGTCGCCCAGGATCAAGACCAATACCCTGGGCCACTACATCGACCTGTGGCTTGAGATCAAGGCCAACCAGATGGCGCCGTCTGGCTTCCGGACGTACAAGAGCAAAGTAGAAACCCACATCCGCCCGCGCTGGGGCGAGCACCAGGCCGACCAGATCGATCACCTGGACCTGCAAAGCTGGATCCAAACCAAGCTGATGCCGGCGCTGCACAACAAGACTGTGCGCGAAATCATCAGCCTGCTGCGCCAGGTGTTTGTGATCTACCGCACCCGCAACAAGACCGCCCATGATCCGACCGAGGGGCTGGGCGTGACGCTGCCGGACCCGGACGAGGCCGACCCGTTCGACCGTAAAGAGATCCGCGACATCCTGGGCGGTGCAACGGACAAGCCGCAGGAGATCAACCTGGCGCAGTTCATGCTCTGGGCCGGTCCACGAGTGTCCGAGGCGATTTCACTGGCCTGGGAGGACGTCGACCTCAAGGCCGGCACGGTGAAGTTCCGCCGCTCGCAGGTGCGTGGCCACTACAAGGTCACCAAAACCCGCCGTTCTACCCGCGAGGTGCGCCTGCTCAAGCCGGCGATCGAGGCGCTCAAGGCACAGCAGCGGTTTACCGAGAAGGCCGCGCCGGTGGACATCGAGGTGACGGATCGGGACAACAAGACGAAAAAACAGGTGAAGGTGCGCTTTGTCTTCCACTGCACCACCACCAGCGCGGCGCACAGCAGCTCGGACATGCTGCTCAAGGGATTCTGGCGGCCGCACCTGGAGAGCGTCGGCGTGCGCTACCGTGGCCCGAACAACTGCCGGCACACCTACGCCAGCCAACTGCTCAGCACCGGCGCCGTGCCAATCGACTGGATCGCCGACCAGCTAGGCCACACGTCCACGGCCATGATCTGGCGCCACTACGGCAAATGGATCAACCAGGACGGCCCCGACATGATCAGCCTGCTCGAGCACGCGCTAAAGCTCTGAATCCAGCCCCCAGAAACGACAAAAGGCAGCCCTTTCGGAGCTGCCTTTTTTGTCTGCCATTCCCAAAGTGTTCCCAAATCGCTCCCATATAACGAGCGCTGAAAACGAAACCCTTTGAAAACAGCACCTTAGATGGTGCGGACGGAGAGACTCGAACTCTCACACCTTGCGGCGCTGGAACCTAAATCCAGTGTGTCTACCAATTCCACCACGTCCGCGTGGTAAGGCTTTCAAACAAAAACGCCAGGCTTTTGGCCTGGCGCCTTTAAATATGGGGTGGACGATGGGGATCGAACCCACGACAACAGGAGTCACAATCCTGCGCTCTACCAACTGAGCTACGCCCACCATATTGCATTTACTTGCGCCAAAGCTGCCAAATGGCACGCCCGGCAGGACTCGAACCTGCGACCATCCGCTTAGAAGGCGGATGCTCTATCCAGCTGAGCTACGGGCGCCTATCCATCTGCAAGAGCAGACTTAAAGCTTTCGGCTGCAGCAGAAGCCTTGCGACCTCTGCGTTTGCCGTCTTACCCAGCGACTGGCTGTGCTCGACAAGCGGGGCGAATGTTATAGAGGCGTCGATAGCACGTCAACAGGGAAAGCTAAAAAAATTCAGTTATATAAAGGAGTTACGCGAAAAGCCTCGCACGCGCCTTTGCCCTGGGGTTTGGTCATGCGAGAATGCGCCTCCTTTTTCAATCCTTTCCAATGGTTAACCAAGCGCAATGACCGCACAACTGATCGATGGCAAAGCGATCGCCGCCAACCTCCGCCAGCAGATCGCTAAACGCGTCGCCGAAAGGCGTCAGCTAGGTCTGCGAGCGCCTGGCCTGGCGGTGATTCTGGTCGGCAGCGATCCTGCCTCTCAGGTCTACGTTTCGCACAAGCGCAAAGACTGCGAAGAAGTCGGCTTCGTTTCCCAAGCCTATGACCTTCCCGCCAGCACCAGCCAAAGTGAGCTTCTGGCACTGATTGAACGGCTGAACGATGACCCGAGCATTGACGGCATCCTAGTGCAGCTGCCGCTGCCGGAAAGCCTGGATGCATCCTTATTGCTCGAGCACATCCGCCCGGACAAGGATGTCGACGGCTTCCATCCTTACAACATTGGCCGCCTTGCCCAGCGCATGCCGCTGCTGCGCCCCTGCACGCCAAAAGGCATCATGACCCTGCTGCACAGCACCGGCGTGGACCTGTATGGCCTGCACGCCGTGGTAGTTGGGGCATCCAATATCGTCGGCAGACCCATGGCCATGGAGCTGCTGTTGGCCGGTTGCACAGTCACCATCACCCATCGTTTCACCAAGGACCTGGCCAGCCATGTGGCACAAGCCGACATCCTGGTGGTGGCAGCCGGCAAGCCTGGTCTGGTCAAGGGCGAGTGGGTCAAGCCTGGCGCCATCGTCATCGATGTCGGGATCAACCGCCAGACGGACGGCAAACTTACCGGCGACGTGGAGTACGACGCTGCCCTGCCCCGCGCCGGCTGGATCACCCCGGTACCGGGCGGAGTTGGCCCCATGACCCGCGCCGGCCTGCTGGAGAACACCCTGCATGCGGCCGAGCACCTGCACAAGTAGAGTGCTCGACAGTCATAAAAAACGGCACCCGAGGGTGCCGTTTTTTTATCGGTTAACGATCAATCACGCGCCTGTTCCCAGGATTTGAGCAGCTCGTTGTAATTGATGGTTTCACCCTTGGGCTTTTCGTTGGCCAGTTTCGGCTTGGGCGCGCCCGGCTGATCCAGCCAGTACTGCGGGTCTTTCGCCTCGTTCAGCTTAGGCCCGCATTCACCCAGCACGCCGGCGCGCTCCAGACGACCGAGCATGGTGTCCTGGGCTGCCGCCAGACCATCCAGCGCCTCTTGTGGCGTTTTGTCGCCACTGGCTGCTTCGGCGATGAACTGCCACCACAGCTGCGCCAAACGCGGATAATCCGGTACGTTGGTACCGGTCGGTGTCCACTGCACCCGGGCCGGGCTGCGATAGAACTCGACCAAACCGCCAAGCTTCGGCGCAAGATCGGTCATCGCCTGCGAGTTGATATCCGACTCGCGAATCGGCGTCAGGCCAACCAAAGTCTTCTTCAGCGACACGGTTTTCGAGGTAACGAACTGGGCATACAGCCAAGCCGCCAGGCGCTGCTTGTCCGGGGTGGACTTGAGGAAGGTCCAGGAGCCGGCGTCCTGATAACCCAGCTTCATGCCCTCTTCCCAGTACGGACCTTTCGGTGATGGCGCCATGCGCCACTTCGGCGTGCCATCTTCGTTGACCACCGGCAGGCCCGCCTTGGTCATATCGGAAGTAAAGGCGGTGTACCAGAATATCTGCTGAGCGATGGCGCCCTGAGCTGGCACGGGGCCGGCCTCGGAGAAGGTCATGCCCTGGGCTTCCGGCGGCGCGTATTGGCGCATCCAGTCGACGTACTTGGTGGTCGCATAGACCGCCGCCGGGCCGTTGGTGGCACCACCGCGCGCGACACTGGATCCGACCGGGCGGCAACCGTCTACCCGGATACCCCATTCGTCTACGGGCAGGCCGTTAGGCAGCCCCTTGTCGCCACCACCGGCCATGGAGAACCAGGCATCGGTGAAGCGCCAGCCCAGGGAGGGGTCTTTCTTGCCGTAGTCCATGTGGCCATAGACGCGTTGGCCGTCGATTTCCTTGACCTTCTCGGAAAAGAACTCGGCGATATCTTCATAGGCGGACCAGTTGACCGGCACACCCAGCTCGTAACCGTAGATCTCCTTGAACTTGGCCTTCAGTTCCGGGCGCTCGAACCAGTCGGCGCGAAACCAATAGAGGTTGGCGAACTGTTGATCAGGCAGTTGATACAACTTGCCATCCGGCGCAGTGGTGAAATCCAGGCCGATGAAATCCGGCAGGTCCAGAGTCGGCGAGGTGAAGTCTTTGCCATCGCCGGCCATCATGTCGGTCAGCGGCACGGCCTTGCCGTAGCGGAAGTGCGTACCGATCAGGTCAGAATCGTTGATATAACCGTCGTAGATATTCTTGTCCGACTGCATCTGGGTCTGCAGCTTCTCAACCACATCGCCTTCCTGCATCAGGTCGTGCTTGAGCTTGATCCCGGTGATTTCACTGAAGGCCTTGGCCAGCACCTTGGATTCGTACTCATGGGTAGCGATGGTCTCCGAGGCGACGCTGATCTCCATGCCGCGGAACGGCTCCGCCGCCTTGATGAACCATTTCAGCTCTTCGAGCTGTTGCTGCGCGGTCAACGTCGAGGGGCTGAACTCATCGGCAATCCATTTTTTTGCCGCCTCCTCATAAGCATCCGCCCAAGCGGCGCCGCTTAATCCGGACAACGTCAGCAAGGCAGCCAGCGCCATGCTATGTCGAGTTTTGTTGTTATTGTCGAACATAGAGAGACCTCCATCTCAGGGTTTTGGGCGAGGTAAGTCGGTTGCAGATCGTGGCCCCAGCGGTCGCGACCGGCGACAATCCGGCTTAGCCCCAACGCATCACTGCAAACAGCCAGAATAAGGACAGCACCGAGGCTATCCACACACTCCAATCGGTCGTACCCACCACCAGCAAATGCAGGTAGGCGCTTCCCAGCAGACCGATAAACAACCGATCACCACGGGTGGTGCTGATCGGCAAGAAGCCTTTGCGCTCGATACAGGGGGAGCGCAGTTCCCACACCGTCATGCCCGCCAGAATCGCGGCGATAGTGCCGAAGAACAATGCGGTGGGCAGAGTCCAAGCCATCCAATCCATAATCTTTGCTCCTTAGACCCGGCCCAGGGCAAAGCCCTTGGCCACGTGATTGCGAACGAACCAGATCACCAGCATTCCCGGCAGGATGGTCAGCACACCGGCAGCCGCCAGCACCCCCCAATCGATACCGGAGGCCGAGACTGTGCGGGTCATCACCGCGGCAATGGGTTTGGCGTTCACCGAGGTCAGGGTGCGTGCCAGTAGCAGCTCGACCCAGGAGAACATGAAGCAGAAGAACGCGGTGACACCGATGCCGGAGCCGATCAACGGGATAAATATCTTCACGAAGAATTTCGGGAAGCTGTAGCCATCGATATAGGCCGTTTCGTCGATTTCCTTTGGCACCCCGGACATGAAACCTTCGAGAATCCACACCGCCAGCGGCACGTTGAACAGGCAGTGCGCCAGGGCCACGGCGATATGGGTATCGAACAGGCCAATCGAGGAGTACAGCTGGAAAAACGGCAGCAGAAAAACTGCCGGGGGAGCCATGCGGTTGGTCAGCAGCCAGAAGAACAGGTGCTTGTCGCCAAGAAAGCGGTAGCGCGAGAAGGCATAAGCCGCCGGCAGCGCCACGCTCAGGGAGATCAGCGTGTTCAGGGTCACGTAGTACAGCGAGTTGAGGTAGCCCTCATACCAGCTGGGGTCGGTGAAGATCACCTGGTAGTTGGCCAGGGTGAAACTCTGCGGCCACATACTCAGACCACCGAGAATCTCGGTATTACTCTTGAACGACATGTTCAGCAGCCAATAGATGGGCACCAACAGGAACAGGATATACAGCCCCAGCACCACTTTTTTACGTAGGGTCATGGTCGGCCTCAGCGGGTCTTGTCGTTATGGGTCATGGCGGTATAGAACAGCCAGGACACCAGCAAAATGATCAGGAAGTACACCAGCGAGAACGCCGCCGCCGGGCCCAGATCGAATTGGCCGATGGCCATCTGAGTCAGGGTCTGGCTGAGGAAGGTGGTGGCATTGCCCGGGCCGCCGCCGGTCAGCACGAAGGGCTCGGTGTAGATCATGAAGCTGTCCATGAAACGCAGCATCACCGCGATCAGCAGCACGCTTTTCAACTTCGGCAGCTGAATGTGCCGAAACACCGCCCAGGCCGAGGCGCGGTCGATGCGCGCCGCCTGGTAATACACATCGGGGATCGCCCGCAGCCCGGAGTAACAGAGCAGCGCCACCAGCGACGTCCAATGCCAGACATCCATGATCAGCACCGTGACCCAGGCGTCGCTGGTGTTGGACGCATAGTTGTAGCTGATACCCAGACTGTTCAGCGCCCAGCCCATCAGGCCGATGTCGGCGCGACCGAAGATCTGCCAGATGGTGCCGACCACGTTCCACGGGATCAACAACGGAATCGCCATGACGATCAGCACCAGCGATGCCCAACGGCCCTTGGTTGGCATGGTCAGGGCGATGGCGATCCCCAGGGGGATTTCGATCAGCAGCACGCAGCCGGAATAGATGAACTGACGCAGCAGCGAGTCATGTAGGCGTGTGTCCTGCAGCACCTGCTTGTACCAATCGACCCCGACGAAATAGCGCGTCGAGTGGTCGAAAATGTCCTGCACCGAGTAGTTGACCACCGTCATCATCGGCACGATGGCGCTGAACGCCACCAGCAGAAATACCGGCAATACCAGCCACCAGGCCTTGTTGTTATAAACCTTCATGGCTGCACCTCCCCTGAAGTCGACCGAGCTGGCGCTGGCAGCTCTTGCACCAGGTATTCGTCGGCATAGAGCATCAGCCACTGCGCCGGGAAGCTCAGATAAACCCGCTGGTGCGGTACCGGCTGATCCTCCTGCAGGCGCACTTTGAGCAGCTGGCCGTCCAGGCGCAGGGTGAGGATCTTATAAGTGCCCAGATCTTCGAGGTGCACCACCTCACCGCACAACGCGTCTTCGTTTGGGCCTTCCCAGACATGGACGAACTCGGGACGAATGCCGACTTTCAGGCTGCTCCAATCCAGCTGGTCCAATCGTTGATTCAGCGCCGGCGACAAGGGCAGCACGGTATCGGCGAAACGCACGCCGCCTTCGCAGCGCTCGACTTCGATCAGGTTCATCCCGGGACTGCCAATGAAGTAGCCAACGAAGGTGTGGCTGGGCCGCTCGAACAGCTCGCGCGGGGTGCCGAACTGGACGATCTGGCCGCCGTACATCACCGCGATCTTGTCGGCGAAGGTGGACGCTTCCAGCTGGTCGTGGGTGACGTAGACCATGGTGATATTGAACTGCTCGTGGATCTGCTTGAGCTTGCGCCGAAGCTTCCATTTCAGGTGCGGGTCGATCACCGTCAGCGGCTCGTCAAAGAGGATCGCCGAGACGTCATCGCGCACCAGGCCGCGGCCCATGGAGACCTTCTGCTTCTCGTCGGCAGTCAGGTTGCTCGCTCGCTTGTGCAACAGCGGGTGCAGCTCCAGCACTTCGGCGATTTCGTTGACCTTGGCCAGAATCCTGGCCTTGTTCATGCCTTGGTTACGCAACGGGAAGGCCAGGTTGTCGAACACCGTCATGGTGTCGTAGACCACCGGAAACTGGAAAACCTGGGCGATATTGCGCTGCTCGGGATGCAGTTGGTTGACCACCTTGCCGTCGAACTGCACCTCGCCGTGGGAGGGGCTGAGCAAACCGGAAATGATATTGAGCAGGGTCGACTTGCCGCAGCCGGACGGTCCGAGCAAGGCATATGCACCGCCCTGCTCCCAGACATGGTTCATCTCGCGGATCGCATAATCCGCCGCGCCATTGGGCGCTCGACTGTAGCTGTGCGCCAGGTTGTGCAAGCGTATCTCGGCCATCAGGCGCTCCTCGCTGAACGGCGGCTCGGCGCCTGGATCAATCGGCCATTGACCTCGAAGACGAACAGCTTGTGGGTCGGGATATAAATCAGAATCGGCGTATCGACGTCGTACTCGTGCACGCCCGGCAGGTGCAGCACCAGCACGAACTGTTCATTGCGCACATGCAGGAAGGTTTCCGAGCCACTGATTTCCGCCAGCTCCACGGTCACGGCCAATTCCAGATCGTCGTCGTTGGATGGCACCAGACCGATATGGCTGGGGCGCACGCCGAAGCGGTACTCGCCTACGGCGATGCTTTGCAGATCGGAGTTGAGCGGAAAATGCACGGCATCGGCGAAGCTCACCTCGGTGCCACTGATGCGTCCTGGCATCAGGTTGATCGCCGGCTCCGAGAACAGCTCGGCGGCCAGCACCTGCTGCGGCTGATGGTAGACCTCGGCGGTCTTGCCGCTCTGCACCACCCGTCCTTCATGCAGGATGGTGGTAGTACCACCCAGGGCCAGGGCCTCGTTCGGCTCGGTGGTGGCGTAGATGGCGATGGTATGACGCGCCTGAAACAACTCGCGCATCTCCTGGCGCAGCTCTTCACGCAGTTTGTAGTCGAGGTTGACCAGTGGCTCGTCGAACAGGATCAGCGAGGCATCCTTGACCAGGGCACGAGCCATGGCCGTGCGCTGCTGCTGGCCGCCGGAAAGCTCCAGCGGGTGGCGCTGGAGCAACGCCTCGATGCGCAGCATCTTCGCGGTGGCATGCACCTTTTCGAGGATCTCGGCCTTGCTCACCCCGGCCTGGCGTAACGGCGAGGCGATGTTCTCGAACACCGTCAGGGTCGGGTAATTGATGAACTGCTGGTAGACCATCGACACGTTGCGCTGACGCACGGAGACATTGGTCATGTCCGCGCCATTCATCAGAATGCGCCCACTGCTCGGCTTGTCCAGGCCAGCCATCAAGCGCATCAGGCTGGTCTTGCCGGACAGGGTGCGGCCGAGCAACACATTGAAGGAACCGGGTTCGAAGCTCAGGCATACATCGTCGATGTGCACCTGCTGCTCGACGATACGCGTGACATTCTCAAGCGTAAGTGACATGGACCGTCCTATTTTCTTGTTATGTGCGTTCTAACTGCACAGTGACAAGGCGAGTTCCGTGCCAAGCGCCTACAAAGCCATCTACTTGATTGATTTATATAGACTTAACTGAATATTGCCGTTGGCGCCATGTTCGCAAATGAACAATTTTGCACAGTCAATCATGAACAATTGAACAGTCGAAACGTTGACTTTGAACAGCCATAGGCGACACTGAGTGCACCTCGGCGAAGACCGGCACCTAATAACAACAAGACCCACTGCGAGACTTTTGTCATGGCTGAAGCTGCCAGTGTCCTGCCCCACGAGACCATCATTCAGGACTCCTGGTCGCGCTGCCGCGACTTCGGCCTGACCCACCAGAGCACCCCTACCTTCACCCAGCCCAGTGCCGGCGAAGTGTCTGCCCTGCTGGAAAGTCAGCACGCCCTGGTGCACACCACCCATAAAGAAGTACTGCCCTACTACGGCAATATCCTGGCCAATTCCAATTGCCTGATCATGCTCGCCGACAAGCAGGGCCAGGTGCTGCAGTCCTGGGGCGACCAGCGTTTTATCGAGCCCAGCCGCGCGCCCGGCTTCGTCGCCGGGGCCAGCTGGCTGGAGCGCTACACCGGCACCAATGCCATAGGCACCGCCCTGAACTGCGCGCAACCCGTGCATATCCAGCACGATGAGCACTTCCTCAAGGTCAACCGCTTCATGACCGGCTCGGCCTCGCCGATTTTCGACGAGCAACGGCAAATGATTGCGGTACTGGACGTTTCCAGCGACAGCTACCTGCCGCCCTCCCATACCCTGGGCATGGTCAAGATGATGAGCCAGTCGGTGGAAAACCGGCTGATCCTCAACCTGTTCCAGCAGCGCTACTTTCAACTGACGTTCAATACCAGCCTGGACAACCTGGAAAGCCCCTGGGCCGGACTGCTGATCTTCGATGACCAGGGCCAGGTGGTGTCGGCCAACCGCCGCGCCGACAACCTGCTCGGCGTCGGTCTGGCGCGGGTGAGTATCGAAAGCCTGTTCGATGTGCCCCTGCAACACCTGCTCAACCAGCCCGAAGCCCTGCCCTTCTGCCTGCGTGCCGGTGGCCGTTTCCGTTTTCACGCTCAGGTCAAACGCCCGCAGCAGCCGGCGCCGATCCAGGCCAGGGATTTCCGTCAGCCCATCGAGCCCGAAGCCAGTAGCAAGGGCTTCACCCTGGCCTCGATCAACCTCGGCGACCCACGCGTTGATAAAGCCGTGCGCCAGGCCGAACGCCTGCTGGAAAAGGACATCCCGATCCTGGTGCATGGCGAAACCGGGGTCGGTAAAGAGGTATTCGTCAAAGCCCTGCACCACGCCAGCTCCCGCGCCAAGCATGCGTTGATTGCGGTCAACTGCGCGGCCATTCCCGCCGAGTTGGTGGAATCCGAACTGTTTGGCTACGAAAAAGGGGCCTTCACCGGTGCCAACCAGAAAGGCAGCGTCGGCCTGATCCGCAAGGCCCATCAAGGCACCCTGTTTCTCGACGAGGTCGGCGACATGCCGCTGCGCGTGCAGGCCCGCCTGCTGCGGGTGTTGCAGGAACGCTGCGTGCAACCGCTGGGCAGCAGCGAACTCTACCCGGTGGATATCCGCCTGATCTCCGCGACAAACCGCTCCCTGCGCCAGGACGTCGACGCCGGCCTGTTCCGCCAGGACCTCTACTACCGCATCAGCGGCCTCAACCTGGAACTGCCGCCCCTGCGTGAACGCACCGATATTGCCGCCATGGTGCAACGCCTCTGGGAGTACCACCGCGAACCCCAGCAATGGGCCAAACCCAGCCCTGAAGTGATGGAACTGTTCGAACGCCACCCCTGGCCGGGCAACCTGCGCCAACTCAGCAGTGTGCTGCAAATCGCTCTGGCCATGGCCGATGACCAGCCGATTCGAGCGGAGCATCTGCCGGATGATTTTTTTGCCGATTTGCAGGAAGTCGATGAGCGCAACTCGGCCGCTGAGCAAGCGGGGCTATTGGCGACCGCTGCTGATGATCTGGCCAGCCAGTTCCAGGCCTGCGGCGGCAATATTTCGCACCTGGCACGGCGCCTGGGCCTGAGCCGCAATACGCTGTACAAGCGCTTGAGGGAGCGGGGGTTGAAGCCTTAAAACGCGGCCATCGATCGCCCCTTGCAGCGCAATGTGCTCACAGCTTCAACAGCGGTGACAGGCGAACTTTTGTGGCTAATGCTGGACCAACTCCTGCGCTAATCGCCGAAGGGTGGCGGAACGGGCATAACCGCCAACCATCGCTCCGCGCAGTTTGCCGACTCTGGGTCTTTCGCCGTCAGCCGGCAATTGCCGGCATCCACGGTAAAGCCCCGAACCACCCCGACTGCTGTACCCTTCGCCTCCGGTCTTCACGAGTCAAACAACCCGATGAGTTTTCCATTGCGCCCTGCAGTCGCTGCTTCACGAGCATTGGCATGGCTTTGCCGTGCCCCACGAAAGCTAGGTGCATGGGGCTGGGCGATACCGGCTCTGGCGCTGTTGAGTGCCTGCGTCAGCGCACCGCCCCCCTTGCCATCACCCGGGAGTGCGCCGATACGTTTTTTGCTCAGCTTCGACGACGGCCCGAGTGGCAGCGAGGGACTCAACCCGACCCGCCAGATTCTCGACGCCCTGTCAGACAATCCCATCCAGCCCGGCATCAAGGCGCTGTTCTTTATCCAGACGCGCGCCCCTTACGCCGGCGGCAGCGCTCAGGGGCAGGCATTGCTGCGCCGCCAGCAAAAAAACGGCCACTTGCTGGGTTTTCACAGCGCCACCCCCAGGCATTCCAATCATCGTTTCCTCAGCCCGGCCGAACTGGAACAGTCGCTACGCCATGGCGTGGCCGACCTCAGCGCCGTCAGTGGCAAGCCGCCGCGCTTGGTCCGGCCGCCGTTCTGGAACTACGACCAGCGCACCTTTGCCGCCTACCAGGCGCATGGCCTGCATTTGCTGCTGACCGACCTGAGCGCCAACGATGGCAAGACCTGGGGCATTAACGGCAGCCTGCGCCGGCGCAGCAGCCTGCGCGAGCAACTCGCACTGATAGCGACTCAGATCCAAGCCGGCCGCATGCCGGTGGTGGAAGGGGTCATCCCGGTCATCGTGACCTTCCATGACCTCAACACCTACACCGCGCGGCATATGCAGGAGTACCTGCAGATTTTGCTGGATGTGGCCGTAGACGTCGGACTCGCCACTGACGCCAAACCCTTCTACGACCAGCGCCGGCCCCTCGAGCGTGCAGCCTTGAAGCGCAGCCTCAGTGACCCGCTGCAGTATGCCCGCCTGCCTGGAATCTGGAACTGGCTCTGGAACTGAGCCTGAGCCCCAGCGATCGGCTGCTCGCCAGTGTAATGACCTAGGCGGGATGGCGTGCACACTGGGAGCCCGCTCCTTAGCAAGCAGTAGCGCCAGCAGCTGGATCCTGCAAAAGCCTGCGTCCAGCCATCACCGGCGCACCCCGCTCTTGAGCCGCCGCAGATATTCCGGCCCCTGCAACAGGTGGTTGGCTAGCGGCACGACAGGCGAATGCCCGGTGGGCAAGAAGCCCCGCCGCCCCCCCCCCTGCAGGGCATCGAGCTTCTAGCGCTCTTGCGCAGCCCCCCGGCTACCCAAAAACGCTTCATCCTCCTTACCGGGATAAATCGTTCTGGTTTTCAGGCAGAAGGCTGACGATCGCGTCGCTCAACCGGCTGGCACGCTCCTCCCGCGGAAAAGAAAAAGGCCGCTCGAAAGCGGCCTGTTTAGTCCGGCGAACGGTTACTCCGCCAAGCGCCAGGTGGTCCCGCCCTTGCCGTCTTCCAGCACCACGCCCATGGTGGTGAGCTGGTCGCGGATGCGGTCGGATTCGCCCCAGTTCTTCTCGGCGCGAGCTTGCAGGCGCGCGGCGATCAGCGTCTCGACCTCTGCGGCATCGACCTTGCCTGCGGCGCCAGCCTGGAGAAATGCATCCGGGTGCAGTTGCAGCACACCGAGCACCCCGGCCAGTTCCTTCAAACGCGCAGCCAGACCGGCAGCCGCCGGTTGATCGCTGTCGCGCAGGCGGTTGATCTCGCGCGCCAGTTCGAACAACACGGCGCAGGCTTCCGGGGAGTTGAAGTCGTCGTCCATGGCCGCGCCGAAACGCTCGACGAAGGTTTCACCGCCGGCCGCGGGCGCATCCGGCAACCCCTTGAGCGCATTATAGAAACGTTCCAGGGCGCCCTTGGCTTCCTTGAGGCTGTCTTCCGAGTAGTTGATCGGGCTGCGGTAGTGACTGGACACCAGCAGGTAGCGCACCACTTCCGGGTGGTACTTTTCCAGCACCTCGCGGATGGTGAAGAAGTTGCCCAGGGACTTGGACATCTTCTCGCCATCCACGCGCACCGCGCCGGCATGCATCCAGGCGTTGGCGTAAAGCTTGCCAGTGGCCGCCTCGCTCTGGGCGATCTCGTTCTCGTGGTGCGGGAACACCAGGTCCGGGCCGCCGCCGTGAATGTCGAAGGTCTCGCCCAGGCAGCAGGTGGACATCACCGAACACTCGATGTGCCAGCCTGGACGCCCCGCGCCCCAGGGCGACGGCCAGCTCGGCTCGCCGGGCTTGACCCCCTTCCACAGGACGAAGTCCAGCGGATCCTGCTTGGCTTCGTCGACCTCGATGCGCGCACCGACCTTCAGGTCTTCGATCTTCTTGCGTGACAGCTTGCCGTAACCGACGAATTTGCCGACCCGGTAATACACGTCGCCATTGCCCGGGGCATAGGCGAAGCCCTTGTCGATCAGGGTCTGGATCATCTGGTGCATGCCGGCGATGTGCGCGGTGGCACGCGGCTCCTGATCCGGACGCAGCACGTTGAGACGCGCTTCGTCTTCGTGCATGGCGGCGATCATGCGCTCGACCAGGGCTTCGAACGGCTCGCCGTTGTCCTGGGCGCGCCTGATGATCTTGTCGTCGATATCGGTGATATTGCGCACGTAATTCACGTCATAACCGCGATGGCGCAGCCAACGGGTGACCACGTCGAAGGCCACCATCACCCGCGCATGACCGATATGACAGAAGTCGTAAACCGTCATGCCGCACACGTACAGGCGCACCTGGTTGTCCACCAGCGGTTTGAAGACATCTTTGCTTTTGGTCAGCGTGTTGTAGATCGAGAGCATCGGGATTCCTTGGAAACCACGGGCCAGCGCACCGGCCCGGTTCTAATCAGAGCGTCTGGGCCTGAGAGCCTGTTTCGGATCTCGCGAGCTAGAGCGAGACAAGGCAAAAATGGCCGAGGAAGCGGAGTTTACTAGCTGTAAATGAGCATTCCGAGGCCATTTTTAACGCAGTATCGCCGACGCGCAGCTGATCCAAGACAGGTTCTTAAGCCCAGGAGTCGCGCAGGGTCACGGTCCGGTTGAACACCGGGGCACCAGGCTTGCTGTCCTTGATGTCGGCACAGAAGTAGCCCTCGCGCTCGAACTGGAAACGCTCCTCAGGCTGCGCCTGGGCCAGCGACGGCTCGGCGCGACAGCCCTTGAGCACCACCAGCGACTCGGGGTTGATGTTGTCGAGGAAACTGCTGCCCTCTTCTGCTTTTTCCGGGGTCGGCGAGCGGAACAGGCGATCGTACAAGCGCACTTCGCACTCGACGCTGGCAGCGGCCGGCACCCAATGGATCACGCCTTTGACCTTGCGCCCCTCGGGATTCTTGCCCAGGGTATTTTCGTCGTAGGTGCAGCGCAGTTCGACGATATTGCCCTCGGCATCCTTGACCGCTTCGTCGGCGCGGATCACGTAGCTGCCACGCAACCGGGCCTCGCCACCTGGGATCAGGCGCTTGAAACCGGCAGGCGGGATTTCCTCGAAGTCGCCGGCGTCGATATAGATCTCGCGGGCAAACGGCAGCTGACGTACGCCCATGTCCTGCTTGGGATGGCGCGCCAACTCGAGGTTTTCCACCTGAGCCTCGGGGTAATTGGTGATCACTACCTTCAGGGGCCGCAATACGCACATGGCCCGCGAAGCGGAGGCATCGAGGTCTTCGCGAATGGCGAATTCGAGCATGCCGATATCCACCAGGCCGCCAGCGCGGTTGACGCCGACCATGTCGCAGAAGGTGCGAATCGAACCCGGGGTGTAGCCGCGCCGGCGATAGCCGCTGAGGGTCGACATGCGCGGATCGTCCCAACCCTGCACATGACCTTCATCGACCAACTGCTTGAGCCGGCGCTTGCTGGTGATGGTGTAGTTCAGGTTGAGACGGGCGAACTCGTATTGACGTGGCTTGGTCGGCACCGGCAGGTTGTCCAGGAACCACTCGTAGAGCGGCCGATGATCCTCGAACTCCAGGGTGCAGATCGAGTGGGTAATGCCCTCGATGGCGTCCGACTGGCCGTGGGTGAAGTCATAGCTCGGGTAGATGCACCACTTGTCACCGGTCTGGTGATGATGGGCATGGCGGATGCGATAGAGGATCGGATCGCGCAGGTTCATGTTCGGCGAGGCCATATCGATCTTCGCGCGCAGGGCACGAGCGCCATCGGGGAACTCAGCGGCCCTCATGCGGGCGAACAAGTCGAGGTTCTCCTCCACCGAGCGCTCGCGGAACGGGCTGTTCTTGCCCGGTTCAGTCAGATTGCCGCGGTAGTGGCGCGCCTCATCGGGCGACAGGTCACAGACGTAGGCCTTGCCGGCCTTGATCAGCTCGACGGCCCAGGCATACAACTGATCGAAGTAATTGGAGGCGTAACGCTCCTCACCGGCCCACTGGAAGCCCAGCCACTGCAGGTCGTCCTTGATCGCGTCGATGTATTCCTGGTCTTCCTTGGCCGGATTGGTGTCGTCGAAGCGCAGGTTGCACTCGCCGCCAAACTCCTTGGCCAGGCCGAAGTTCAGGCAGATCGACTTGGCATGGCCGATATGCAGGTAGCCATTGGGCTCCGGCGGGAACCGGGTGATGATCTTCGTGTGCTTGCCGCTGTCCAGGTCAGCCTGGACGATGGGACGAAGAAAATTCGAAGCGGCGACAATCTCTGGCTTGCTCATGGGGTCCTTGATCATGCAGGTGCGCGGCGCAGGGTAGGCCGACTAAAACAAAGCGCTTATCATAGCCGAAGCTGTCAACCCCCTGACAGGCCCACGAACCGGTTCTCTATCCCCCGCACATCGCTAACGCGGTGCCAGCATAGGATGGCGAGCAGGCTAATGGATTTCTCGACAGAGCGATTACCTACATGATCAAGCTGCATACCAACCATGGCGTCATCACCCTCAAGATGTTCGAAGACAAGGCGCCGGAAACCGTGGCCAACTTCAAGCAATACGTGAAGGAAGGTCATTACGACGGCACCATCTTCCACCGCGTAATCAGCAACTTCATGGTCCAGGGCGGCGGTTTCGAGCCGGGCATGAAGCAGAAGGCCACCCGCGCGACCATCAAGAACGAAGCCAACAATGGCTTGCTCAACAAGATCGGCACCGTGGCCATGGCCCGCACCATGGAGCCGCATTCGGCCTCCGCGCAGTTCTTTATCAACGTCGCTGAAAACAGCTTCCTCAACCACAGCGCCCCCACCGTTCAAGGCTGGGGCTATGCGGTATTCGCTGAAGTGGTCGAAGGCATGGACGTGGTCGAAAAGATCAAGGGTGTTGCCACCACCATGAAATCCGGCCACCAGGACGTGCCGGTCGACGACGTCATCATCGAGAAGGCCGAGATCGTCGAGTGATCCTGCTGATCTCCGACCTGCATCTTGAACAGGAGCGCCCGGATATTAGCCGGGCGTTTCTGCATTTTCTCGAGAGCCGCGCGAGCGAAGCCGAGGCGCTGTATATCCTTGGTGACTTCTTCGAGGTGTGGATCGGCGACGACGCCATCAGCCCCTTTCAGCGCAGCATCGCCCAGGCCCTGCGCCGCCTCAGTGACAGTGGCACGCGCATCTACCTGATGCACGGCAATCGCGACTTCATGATTGGCCAGGCCTTTTGCCGCGAGGCGGGCTGCACCCTGCTGCGCGACCCCAGCCTGGTCGAACTCGGCGGGGAGCAAGTCCTGTTGATGCACGGTGACAGCCTCTGCACCCAGGATGCGGCTTACATGCGCCTGCGCCGCTGGCTACGCAACCCGCTGTCGCTGTTTATCCTGCGCAACCTGCCGCTGGCCAGCCGCCGCAAGCTGGCGCGCAAACTGCGCAATGAAAGCCGCGCGCAAACCCGCATGAAAGCCAGCGACATTGTCGATGTCACCCCGGAGGAAGTGCCGCGAATCATGGCCGCCCATGGCGTGCGCACGCTGATTCACGGCCACACCCACCGCCCAGCGATACACCCGCTGCAAGTGGCGGGTCAGCCTGCCAGGCGGATTGTTCTGGGTGACTGGGACAGTCAAGGCTGGGCCTTGCAGGTCGACGACCAAAACTGGCAGCTGGCACCCTTCTCCCTCAGCTGATCAGCGCCGCTGCGGGCTTAGCGCTGCAGCAGCGACGGCCGCTCCTGGTGTCGGTATTGCGGGCTTGCCTCAATGGTTTGCGCTAGGCGTTGAGTCGCCTCGTTGACCCGTTCGGCGACGAACAAGGTGATATCCGTACCCGGCAGGGACGGCAGCCCTTCCTCGATCACGTGTAGACCAGGCTCCAGGGTCGAACGGGGAATGATGCCCACACCGATCCCCGCTCGCACAGCCGCCAGCACCCCGGCCCGGCTCTGACTGGTGAACGCGATTCGGTACGGGATCTGTGCATCGGCCAGAGCCCTGCGCGCCGAATCACGGTGATAGCAGCCCTCGACAAAGACCGCCAGCGGCAGGGGCTCGCGCTGGTGTGTCGAATGCGCCTCATTGCGCACCCAGACCAGTTCATCGCGAAACAAGCGCTTTCCCCCATCCGACAAGGCCGGCATCTCCACCAGGGCCAGGTCCAGCTTGCCCTCGTCCACCATTGATGCCAGGTGATAGGGGCGGTGATCGCAGACCACTTCCAGGCTGGCCTCCGGGTAGCTCAGCACGAAGCTCTCCAGCAGCGGGACGAGGCTGCGGGTGGCGTACTGATCATGGGTGCCGAAACGCACCTGCCCGCCCACATCGGCATGCTGGAAGCTGCCGAGAATGCGGTCATGCAGGTTGAGCAACTGCTGGGCACAGGACTTCAGCTGCTCCCCGGCCGGGGTCAGCCTGACGCCGTACTGACCGCGCTGCAGCAGTTCGGCCGCCACCAGGGCCTCCAGCCGCGTGAGCTGCATGCTGATGGTCGAAGGCGCGCGATGCAGGCGCTGAGCCGCAGTGGTCAGATTAAGCGTCTCCGCGATCACGACAAAGGTACGCAGCAAGACGATTGGCAGGTCGCGCATGGCAGAGTTCAATCTTCTTGAAAGTGGTGATCAATATTTATCGTTTTTACGAATTCTGGCAAGCGGATATCTTAGCCCGCATCCAGCCAGCCCCATGCGCCTCAGCGCCATCACGGAGTTCGAATGATGCGAATGCCCACCACGTTCGGCATGAACCAGATCGTCAGCCACGGTTTCGGCATGTTCCTGTTTGCCGCCTTGATGCCGTTTATGCGCGAGTCCATCGAGATCAGTGCCTGGCAGCTGGCGACCATCGGCGCCCTGACCCAATTGGCCTATCTCGGCGGCGCCATGCTCCTGGGCCTGCTCGGCCATCGCCTGGGCACCAGCCGCCTGGCCCTGATTACCGGCATTACCAGCAGCAGCCTGCTGCTCACCATGTCGCAGCTGCGTGATCCCCTGCTGATCACGCTGACCCTGACCTGCCTGGCCGCCAGCGCGGCGATCAGCTGGGGCTGCATCGTCGAGATCGTCAGCCGCTGCGCCCGTGCCGAGTCGCGCTCGACCTACCTGTCCTGCGCCTCCAGCGGCACGGCCTGGGGCTATGCGCTCAACGGCCTGCTGATCCTTGTCGTGGTGCCGCTGCTTGGCTGGCAGGCCAGCTGGCAAGTCGCCGGTCTGTTCGGCCTGCTGGTCGTGGCTCTGACCTGGCACATGCTGCGCGACCTCAAGGCCGCGCCCGCGGCTGCGCTCGCCGGCAGCGGCCCGGTCGACTCGGTGATCCCCACTTCCCGGCTGTTCGCCACCATCATCGGCGAGCGCACCGCGCTGTTCGCCTGCCTGATCTGCCTGCTCGTCGGCTTCACCACCATGCCGTTTTCCTACTGGCTCAACAGCTACCTGGATGAACTCAGCCTGCCGGCGGCGCTGGGCGGCTATACCTGGGCGACGGTCGGCGGCACCGGCATGGTGGCCGGCTTCCTCACCGGCAAGTTGGCCGACCGCAAGGGCCATGGCACCGCGCTGATGGTGATCTTCAGCGGCTTCACCCTAGGCTTGCTGGCATTCGTCGCGGACCCGGGCAAGTTCGCCCTGGTCGCCGGCTTCGGCTACGGCCTGATGTACTTCCCGATGTGGGGCATCGTCGCCGGCTGGCTCAACCAGCACTATTCATCGACCGCGACCATGCAGATCAGCGGCATCTGCATGGTGACCTTCGGCCTGGGCGGCACCCTGGGCAACCTGCTGGCCGGCTATATCCGCGAAACCACCGGCTCGCTGCAGGACGTGTTCTTCGTGCTGACCGGCGCCTCCCTGCTGCTGGTGGCCCTGGCCATCGTCATCCTGCGTGGTGACCGCCAGGCAGCACTGACGGCGAAGCCGGTAGCCGTGTAGTCCTGCTGATTTCCACTAAAGGTGGCGCTTGCCCTAAGCGGCAGCGCCGCTGTGAAAGCGGAATTCCTTGTCCGGCGTGAGAATCGCCTCGCGCTCGACCTCGGCGAAGTACGCCACCCGCTCATCGATTGGCTCACCGGCATAGTCCCGGGCCATCTTCAGGTAGCCCTGGTAGTGTCGCGCCTCGGACTTCAGCAGCGAGCGATAGAACTGCCCGAGTTCCTCATCCAGATGCGGCGCCAGGCGAAAGAATCGCTCGCAGGAACGCGCCTCGATAAAAGCGCCGACGATCAGGGTGTCCACCAGTTTGTGCGGCTCACTGGTGCGCATGTGCTTGTGCAGACGCTGGGCATACAGGGCGGCACTGACCGGACGATAGGTGATCCCACGCTTCTTCATCAGCGCCGCAACCTGCTCGAAATGACGCAGTTCCTCACGGGCCAGACGCGACAAGTTGTGCTGCAAATCGGCCTTTTCGATATAGCGAAAAAGCAGAGTCAAGGCGGTTGATGCGGCCTTTTTCTCACAGTTGGCGTGATCTATCAGCATCACGTCCTGATTCTGCAAGGCTTGGGCAATCCAGGCGTCAGGCGTTGGGCACAACAGGAAGGCTTCAATTTCAGGTAACAGTTGCATAAGCTCACGAGATCCAATGGCAGCCTCGTCTGAGGGGCTGGGCCGGCCATTATACGAATGCAGCGGCGCGCGACCAGCCGGTCAGTTGATACCGGTCAACAACACAGTACTGTTGCCGCATCTATGCTGTACCTATAGTTGATAGTTACGAGTCACAACCCTTTTCGGACGGAGACGAGCATGCAAGCCATTCGCAACATTTTAGTCGTCATGGAACCAGAACGACCCGAAGGCTTGGCACTCAAGCGGGCCAAATTGATCGCCGGCGTGACCCAATCGCACCTGCACTTGCTGGTCTGCGGCAAGAAGCATGACCACACGAGCTATCTCAGTGACCTGTGCGCCACGCTCGACAAGGAGGGTTACAGCACCTCCAGTCAGCAGGCTTGGCATGAAAACCTGCACCAGACCATCATCAGCGTGCAGCAGGCCGAAGGTTGCGGCCTGGTGATCAAGCAGCACTTTCCCGACAATCCGCTGAAAAAAGCCCTGCTCACCCCGGACGACTGGAAGCTGCTGCGTTATTGCCCGGCCCCGGTGCTGATGGTGAAAACCGACAAACCCTGGACGGGCGGCACCATACTCGCCGCGGTCGATGTCGGTAACGCCGACGGCGAGCACCGCACCCTGCACAACAGCATCGTCAACCACGGCTACGACATCGCCGCCCTGGCCAAGGCCAACCTGCATGTAATCAGCGCCCATCCTGCGCCGATGCTGTCGGCCGCAGACCCGACCTTCCAGCTGAAAGAGACCATCGAGGCGCGTTATCGCGAGCAGTGCAAAGCCTTCCAGGCCGAATACGACATTGCCGAGGAACGCCTGCATGTCGCCGAAGGCCCGGCTGACGTACTGATTCCACAAGTCGCCCATCAACTGAATGCCGCCGTGACCGTGATCGGCACAGTGGCTCGCACCGGACTGTCCGGGGCGCTGATCGGCAACACTGCCGAGGTGATCCTCGATGCGCTGGATTGCGATGTCCTGGTGCTCAAGCCCGACGACATCATTGCCCACCTGGAAGAGCTGGTCGCCAATCACTGAAGCACCCTTCGATCCGTCAAGCCGCCTGCGGGCGGCTTTTTGCCGACGACTTCCCAACATCCTCCAAAGGCATGACCCCAGCAGCCAAACAGACGTACGGCACTAGAAAAACGGCAACCAGAAGCCATGCTTCATAGGCTGAACGCCAGGCCAGCAGTACCTCCCAAGTAACAGGACATGCCGAGGAAGGCCTCGATCACGATTAGTGACGCCAGGTCCAATCGAGTGGGAGATAACCATGCACAGCATTCGTCATATTATGGTCGTACTCAAAGCCGAGCAGTCCGACAGCCTGCCGCTCAAGCGCGCCAAATACCTTGCCTCAGCCCTCCAGGCAGAACTTCACCTGCTGCTTTGCGACACCCGGCACGACCACGCCGTATTTCTCCGGCGACTGAGCGGGCAACTTGTCGCAGAAGGCTTTCGTGTGACTACCGAGCAGCATGCGAGTGATCACCTGCATCCGACGAACGGGATTCTCGACAGCCTGCGAACCCGGCCCTGTGGACTGGTGATCAAGCAGCACTACCCGGACAACCCGCTGACGCACAAGTTACTCACCCCGGATGACTGGAAACTGCTGCGGCAATCCCCGGTTCCGGTACTGATGACGAAAACCGATCGCCCCTGGGATGACGGCGTGGTCCTGGCCGCCATGGATATCGACAACGACGAAAGCGAGCATCGCAACCTGCAGGGCAGCATCATTGCCCACGCGGTCGACCTTGCGGCCTTGATTCATGGCTCGGTTCATGCCGTTTGCGCTTATCCGGAAACCCCCTTCTCGGCAGCCGACCCCTGCGCACCGCGATATGACGGCAATGCCCATCACTGCCTGGAGGCCTGTCGCTGGTTCCAGGAGGAATACCAACTCCGCGCGCATCAAATTCATGTCGCCGAGGGCCCTGCCAAGGCACTGATTACACAATTTGCCCATCAGCTCGAGGTCGCGGTCACGGTAATCGGCACCGTCGGCCGCAGCGGCCTGGCCGGCGCGTGGATCGGCAATACCGCCGAAGCGGTACTCAATCGGATCGATAGCGATGTGCTGATCCTCAAGCCCCACGATCCGGACCTTCATTTGCTCGAGCCGCTCGAGGAAGGGGAGCCGCTGCCGGAACAGAGTCGCGTCAGCGCTTGAGCGACGGCACTGCAGCCGGATCAGCTTCCCTGGCTGAGCCCCTGGACGCCCTCGCGCAGGAATCGCGGCGCGATATAGCGCTGGTAGTGCGCCTCGGAGAGGAGGAAGAACTCTCGATCGATGGCATCGCGCAACTGTGGCAGGCTCCAGCCGCGAAATTCCGGTAAAAGCGCCAGGCCATAAGCATCCAGCTGATTGATCGCCCGTGCGCCGCGGGCGATCAGCTGGTATGCCCAGCAATAGGGTGACTGCTGCGGCACGAAGCGGATCTGCCGCTGCTCCAATTGAGTGCGCAGGCGCGCGGCATCGAAGACTTCCAGCTTGGCCGCCATCACCTGCACCAACAACACCTCGAGGCGCAGCCAGACCGCATGCTTTTCCTCGTCGCGATAGCTGTTCCAGTTGATCACTTCATGGTGAAAGCGTTTGCAGCCACGGCACACCACGTCACCGTAGACAGTGGAGCAAAGGCCGACACACGGGGTCTTGATGCGCTGATTGGACATGGCAAGGATGGATACATACTGGCGGAAAGGCGGGCATGTTAGCCCTTTGTCTAAGTCAGTTCACCCCTGGCGAACGACCGGCTGAAAGCTACCGCAGACTTGCCGGCAGCACGGATAACTGACCGGATGCACACCTTAACCCTAGGCAAACTCGGCGTTTCACCGACGTTCTCTACATCTGCCCGTTGCAGATGCGATTTGTACCTGGTCTGCCCGCGGCGGGGCTTTAGCTTAACTTTATCGAAGCTTTCCAGTAGAATCGGCCCGCCTTTTATAGGCGCCAATGTCCGTTGGAAGCTGTTTTCAAAGCGTCACGAGCACAGTAAATCCTGCAGGTACGATGTTGACGCAGGCACTTGGAACGCCCGTTCAAGTGCCTGTGTCAGCCCTCATCAAACCGTCCTGCCGGCGTAAAACTTTGAAAACAGCTTCCGCAAGAAACCTCTGAAACCTCGGCTGAGGGGCCCATAAAGCCACGAAGCGCCTGGTTCAGGGTTTTCTGGATCGCGTCCCGGACAACCCTTTGGGACCACTGATGAGGGTAATAACTGTGCTTGAAGCCTATCGCATACACGTAGCAGAGCGTGCCGCTCAGGGTATCGTGCCCCAGCCGCTGAACGCCGAACAAACCGCAGGCCTGATCGAGCTGCTGAAGAACCCGCCGGTTGGCGAAGAAGCCTTTCTCCTCGACCTGATCACCAACCGCGTACCGCCAGGCGTGGACGAAGCTGCCTACGTCAAGGCCGGTTTCCTCTCTGCTGTCGCCAAAGGCGAAGCCACTTCCCCGCTGATCGACAAGCAACACGCCGTCGAACTGCTCGGCACCATGCAGGGCGGCTACAACATCGCCACCCTGGTTGAGCTGCTCGACGACAGCGAACTGGCCGCTACTACTGCTGCCCAACTGAAGCACACCCTGCTGATGTTCGACGCTTTCCACGACGTTGCGGAAAAAGCCAAGAACGGCAACGCTCACGCTCAAGGCGTGCTGCAGTCCTGGGCCGATGGCGAGTGGTTCAAGAACCGCCCGACCCTGGCCGACAAGATCAGCCTGCGCGTGTTCAAGGTGACTGGCGAAACCAACACCGACGACCTCTCCCCTGCACCCGATGCCTGGTCGCGCCCGGATATCCCGCTGCACGCCCTGGCCATGCTGAAAATGGCGCGCGATGGCATCGTGCCCGATGAGCAAGGCGTCACCGGCCCGATGAAGCAAATCGAAACCATGCGCGGCGAAGGCTTCCCCATCGCTTACGTGGGTGACGTGGTCGGTACCGGCTCCTCGCGCAAATCCGCCACCAACTCGGTGCTGTGGTTCTTCGGCGACGACGTACCGAACGTGCCGAACAAGCGCGCGGGCGGCTTCTGCTTCGGCAACAAGATTGCTCCGATCTTCTACAACACCATGGAAGACGCCGGCGCCCTGCCGATCGAATTTGACGTCTCTAATATGCACATGGGCGATGTGATCGACCTGTATCCGCATGCCGGCAAAGTCTGCAAGCACGGCAGCGACGAAGTCCTCACCCGCTTCGAGATGAAGACCCCGGTCCTGCTCGACGAAGTGCGTGCTGGCGGCCGTATCCCGCTGATCATTGGTCGCGGTCTGACCGAGAAGGCCCGTGCCGAACTGGGCCTGGGCCCAACCGATCTGTTCAAGCTGCCTGAGCCGCCTGCTGTCAGCACCAAGGGTTTCACCCTGGCGCAGAAGATGGTTGGCAAGGCCTGCGGCCTGGCGGAAGGTCAAGGCGTACGCCCTGGCACCTACTGCGAACCGAAGATGACCACCGTCGGCTCCCAGGACACCACTGGCCCGATGACTCGCGACGAGCTGAAAGACCTGGCGTGCCTGGGCTTCTCCGCCGACCTGGTCATGCAGTCGTTCTGCCACACCGCGGCCTACCCGAAGCCGATCGACGTCACCACCCACCACACCCTGCCGGATTTCATCCGTACCCGTGGCGGCGTGTCCCTGCGTCCGGGCGACGGCATCATCCACAGCTGGCTGAACCGCATGCTGCTGCCGGATACCGTCGGTACCGGTGGCGACTCGCACACCCGCTTCCCGATGGGCATCTCGTTCCCGGCCGGCTCCGGCCTGGTCGCGTTCGCCGCCGCCACCGGCGTCATGCCGCTGGACATGCCAGAGTCCATCCTGGTGCGCTTCAAGGGCAAACTGCAACCAGGCATCACCCTGCGTGACCTAGTGCATGCCATCCCTTACTACGCGATCCAGAAAGGCCTGCTGACCGTCGAGAAGAAGGGCAAGATCAACGCCTTCTCTGGCCGCATCCTCGAGATCGAAGGCCTGGACGAGCTGACCGTCGAGCAAGCCTTTGAGCTGTCCGACGCCTCCGCCGAGCGCTCCGCTGCCGGTTGCACCATCAAGCTGCCGGAAAAGGCCATCGCCGAGTACCTGCAATCGAACATCACCCTGCTGCGCTGGATGATCAGCGAAGGCTACGGCGATGCACGGACCATGGAGCGTCGCGCTCAGGCGATGGAAGCCTGGCTGGCCGATCCTAAGCTGATGGCTGCCGACAAGGACGCCGAGTACGCCGAAATCATCGAAATCGACCTGGCTGATATCAACGAGCCGGTGCTCTGCGCCCCGAACGATCCGGACGACGCCCGTCTGCTGTCCAGCGTTCAAGGCGAGAAGATCGACGAAGTGTTCATCGGCTCGTGCATGACCAACATTGGTCACTTCCGCGCGGCCGGCAAGTTGCTGGAAAAAGTCGAAGGCTCCCTGCCTACACGTCTGTGGCTGTCGCCACCGACCAAGATGGACCAGCATCAGCTTACCGAAGAAGGCTACTACGGCATCTACGGTAAAGCCGGCGCCCGCCTGGAAATGCCGGGCTGCTCGCTGTGCATGGGTAACCAGGCACGCGTTGAAGCGAACTCCACCGTGGTGTCGACCTCGACCCGTAACTTCCCCAACCGTCTGGGCGATGGTGCCAACGTCTACCTGGCTTCGGCCGAGTTGGCTGCGGTTGCGGCGATCACCGGCAAACTGCCGACCGTCGAGGAGTACATGGTCTACGCGAAGGAAATCGACACCATGGCAGCCGATGTCTATCGCTACCTGAGTTTCGACCAGATCGCCGAGTTCCGTGAAGCGGCAGCGAACGCCAACATCCCGGTCGTTCAAGCCTAACGCTACAACGCAACAAAAAGAGCCCCGCCATCGTGCGGGGCTTTTTCTTGCCTGAAGTCCTTGAGGTGAATGCCCAGCGGCTATCTGGTGCAGGAGGGGGTAACCGCAGACTCACTGCCAGCCTAAGGAGCACGTCATGAAAACCTGACCTGTTGCAGCGCCCTGGCCGGCTGCAGCAGCGCATCCACCATCACCACCAGCGAGAGCGACGCCATGCGCCCATAGCCGGTGCTAATCATTTCACACCGCCAATGCCTTCCCCTCCATTGCCCTGCGCCAGTCATGATTCTGCCAACAGATCCCGCGCACTGGCATATCACTTGCTTTATCCCAAACAACTGAGCCCTTCCAACGGCGGAATCGGCTCAATAGACAATGGTGTCGCTCCAATCGCTGGGTCATGCAGCCATTGGAACGGTACCTTTTTGCGTTGATCTGGGAAAAACGCCATGAGCGAGCATACACACAGCCGTATCGATACACAGGCATGGCCTGCCGGCAGCGAGGCTCCGGAAAAGCGCGTACTGAACGTGGGTTTCATGGCCCTGACTGATGCCGCCTCGGTGATTGTCGCCGCCACCCAGGGCTTCGCCGAGAAGCATGGGTTAACCATCAACCTGCAGCGCCAGGCGTCCTGGGCCAGCCTGCGCGACAAACTGCTCAGTGGCGAACTTGATGCCGCGCACAGCCTCTATGGCCTGATTTATGGTGTGCAGCTTGGCCTTGGCGGCGCGCCGGCCACCGATATGGCAGTATTGATGGGCCTGAACCAGAACGGCCAGAGCATCAACCTGTCCCATGCCCTGCAATTCGCTGGCGTGACCACAAGCGACGCACTAAAGCTGCGCGCGCACCAAAACAGCGCAAGACTGACCTTCGCTCAGACCCTGCCCACCGGCACCCACGCCATGTGGCTGTATTACTGGCTGGCCAGTCAGGGCATTCACCCACTCAACGATGTCGATAGCGTGGTGGTGCCGCCGCCACAAATGGTCGCTCACCTCAAAGCCAGGCGCATCGATGGTTTCTGCGCAGGCGAGCCTTGGTGCGCCCAGGCGGTCGATGAAAATCTTGGGTTTACCCTGGCCACCACCCAGTCGATCTGGCCGGACCACCCGGAAAAGGTCCTCGGCTGTACCCGTGCCTTTGTCGAGCAGCACCCCAATAGCGCCCGCGCCTTGGTGATGGCCGTACTGGAGGCCAGTCGCTTCATCGACGACAACGAAGAGAACAAACGCAGCACCGCGCAATTGCTCAGCGGCAACGACTATGTGGGGGCGCCACTGAGCGCCATCCAGCCACGCTTCCTCGGTCAGTATCAGGATGGTCTTGGCCATGCCTGGCTGGACCCGCACCCGTTGCGCTTTCACGCCGACGGGGCAGTCAACATGCCCTACCTCTCCGACGGTATGTGGTTCATGACCCAGTTTCGCCGCTGGGGCCTGCTGCGCGACGACCCCGACTACCTTGGCATTGCCCGCCAGGTACAACAGCTTGACCTCTACTGTCAGGCGGCGGAGGCTTTGCATATCAAGGTACCGGCCGAACAGCGCAGCGCCACACTGCTCGATGGCAAGACCTGGAATGGCTCAGATCCGGCTGGCTATGCCCGCAGCTTCACGCTCCACGCCTTGGCCGACAGCGACGCTGTCGCCCTGTAATTGCCCGGAGAGCTTCTATGCTGCGCATCCTATTGATCAACGACACCCCGAAGAAGGTCGGACGCCTGAAAACCGCGCTGATCGAAGCCGGTTTCGAGGTGATCGACGAATCAGGACTGACCATCGACCTGCCCGAACGCGTCGAGGCCGTACGCCCCGACGTGATCCTGATCGACACCGAATCCCCAAGCCGCGATGTGATGGAACAAGTGGTACTGGTCAGCCGTGACCAACCGCGTCCGATCGTCATGTTCACCGACGAGCACGACCCTGGGGTAATGCGTCAGGCCATTCAGTCCGGGGTCAGTGCCTATATCGTCGAAGGCATCCACGCTCAACGCCTGCAACCAATACTCGACGTGGCCATGGCCCGTTTCGAGAGCGATCAGGCGTTACGCGCCCAGCTACAGGCTCGCGACGCACAGCTTGCCGAGCGCAAGCGCATCGAACTGGCCAAAGGCCTGCTGATGAAAATGAAAAGCTGCAACGAGGAAGAGGCCTACACCCTGATGCGTCGCCAAGCCATGAGCCGGCAGCAGAAACTGTTGCAGGTCGCCGAGCAGATCATCGCCATGCACGACATGCTGGGCGGCTGAAGCCACCATCGGGCCCTGAGCTGCAAGCAGCAGCAAGGCAGGACAAGTGATGCATGTCCTGCCCTCCTGCCTCTCGACAGATGCCCCTATTCCCGCTTATCTTCGCCGCCAGGCCACAGCAGGTGGCCAACGTCGCTCGGACGGTTCCGGGCGCTTACGTTCCGAGGACAGCATGGCTGACCAAGCTCCGCGTCGCTTTGCGCGCATCGATAGACTCCCGCCTTACGTATTCAACATCACTGCCGAACTTAAGATGGCTGCCCGTCGCCGCGGTGAGGACATCATCGACTTCAGCATGGGTAACCCCGACGGCCCGACACCGCCACATATCGTCGAGAAGCTGGTACAGGTCGCCCAGCGCGAAGATACCCATGGCTACTCCACCTCCCGCGGCATCCCGCGCCTGCGCCGCGCCATCTCGCGCTGGTACAAGGACCGCTACGACGTCGAGGTCGACCCGGACAGCGAAGCCATCGTCACCATCGGCTCCAAGGAAGGCCTGGCGCACCTGATGCTCGCCACCCTGGATCATGGCGACACCGTGCTGGTGCCCAACCCCAGCTACCCGATCCACATCTACGGTGCGGTGATCGCCGGTGCCCAGGTGCGCTCGGTGCCGCTGGTGCCCGGGGTGGACTTCTTCGCCGAACTGGAACGGGCGATTCGCGAATCCATCCCCAAGCCGAAGATGATGATCCTCGGTTTTCCCTCCAACCCCACCGCCCAATGCGTGGAGCTGGACTTCTTCGAGCGCGTGGTGGCCCTGGCCAAGCAGTACGACGTGTTGGTGATTCACGATCTGGCCTATGCCGATATCGTCTACGACGGCTGGAAGGCGCCGTCGATCATGCAGGTTCCGGGGGCCAAGGACATTGCCGTGGAGTTCTTCACCCTGTCGAAGAGCTACAACATGGCCGGTTGGCGTATTGGCTTCATGGTCGGCAACAAGGAACTGGTCAACGCCCTGGCGCGGATCAAGAGCTACCACGACTATGGCACCTTCACGCCGCTGCAAGTCGCCGCCATCGCAGCGCTGGAAGGCGATCAACAGTGCGTGCTCGATATCGCCGAACAGTATCGCCAGCGCCGCAATGTGCTGGTCAAAGGCCTGCATGAGATCGGCTGGATGGTGGTGAACCCGAAAGCCTCGATGTACGTCTGGGCCAAGATTCCCGAAGCCTACGCCAAGCTCGGTTCGCTGGAGTTCGCCAAGAAGCTGCTGCTGGATGCCAAGGTATGCGTGTCACCCGGCATCGGCTTTGGCGATTATGGCGACGACCATGTGCGCTTTGCCCTGATCGAGAACCAGGATCGCATTCGCCAAGCCGTACGCGGGATCAAGGCGATGTTCCGTACCGATGGCTTGATTCAGGCCCCGGTGCCGAGCAAAACGCGCAAGGGCACCGAAGGCTAAGCCATTTGCTTCGTGCCCGCTGATGCAACTTGGCGGGCACGACAGCCGGCGGCAGCCCGCGCCTCAGCCCGAATAGTCCAGCACTGTCCAGACCCGGGCCAGCCCATTGCCAAGCATGCAGCCAGCGGCGCCAAGCTGCTGCTTGTTGCGCAGCGATATCAGGGTGGTGGCACCGCCGGCATCAGCGGCGCGCTCGGTCAGCCATTGCACCCGGCCGCAGTTTGCCGTTTCGATCACATAGCTGGCGGCCAGGACAGAATGCGGGCTGGGCAGCACGATCACATCCATCACGGTGCCGCGCTCCTCCACCCGCTTGCCATCCGAAACCATTACCGCCCAGGCCTGGCTGTTTTCAATCACCAGATAAGAGCCATTGGCCCTGGGTCGCTCGACCTGCGGCTGGGCGCAGCCTGCCAGCAGCCCCAACAGCACAATTGTCATCAGCATCTGTTGCATTACTAGTTGCTCCTCTGCAGTCCCGATGGTCAGCGGCTGTGCCAGCGACTGACCAGGGGTGATCGAGTGAATACCCAGAAAGGCTTGGCTTTACTATTGTCGAATACTGTTTATTTGTACAGTCTTTTTAGACTACCCTTGTCCCTGCTATCTCGTCAGGTCTGCAGACAGCGAATCTGGCCAATCCACAGCGTCAATCAGGAGCACAACGATGCTGGATGTCTTGCAACTGAAACACAGCGTGAACCAGATGCCTCTGGATAAAGTTCGCGCCACAGCCGCCGAACTGCACCTGGAGGGGATTGTCACCGAGGGCCGAACGCCTTTCACCCGCGTGCACTTCAACACCTGCTTCGCCGAAATCGAAGCGCTGCTGCAACGTGCCGGCTATCACAAGCAACTGGACGTGGTGGGCTATCAGGGGCTTGCCTACGCCATGTTCGATCCGGCGCGCTGGGATGCTGTCGATGTGCTCAAGTGGCTCAAGGAGTTTGTCGAGGAGGCGCAGATGAAACCTGCCGCTCGATAAACCCAGGCGCCATCACCCCTCGATTGCGTAGGCTGCGGCGTCGTGCGTAATGGTGCAGCCATCTGCTCTGCATTGACGACAGCTAGCGGCCAAACCACCCCCCTCCAAGTTGCCGGGCCGGCTGCATGAAAAGCGAACCAAAAGCGCTCATTGCCCCGTCAGCGCGCCCGCCATTGGATCAAATTCCCGCCAGCAGGCCGACACTTCTCCCCTTCTGTCTGCAGCGAGCGCTGGATTCCTTAGCTATATTTAGCCTGAGCTACACAGTCTATCTAACTGATATATATAGCTTATCTATAGCTGGTCTAGAATCGGTCGAGGTGCAGGAATAGCCACAGGCAAGCCGCCATGCCCATGGCCTTGGCAAACCTGGCAAGCCCTTTGCTTATATCTCTCCAAGACCTAACACCCGTCTTCGGATCGCCAACGGCGGTGATCGAGACGAATAGACAAAGACGTCAAAGGCACCCTGCCCTCGCTGGCAGAGTTGTCCGTTGACGTCTTTTTTCGTTTCCGAGAACTGAGGAACCACCATGCGCAACTCCACCGCTCGCCGCTCCTTCATGAAAAAGACCCTGACTGGCCTGGGCTGCGCCGCCGTCATGCTGCTCACGCCACTGAGCATGCAGATCGCTCACGCCGCCAACCCGGAGAAGGATGAACTCAAGCTTGGCTTCATCAAGCTGACCGACATGGCCCCACTGGCGATTGCCTACGAGAAAGGCTTCTTCGAGGACGAGGGCCTCTACGTCACCCTGGAAGCCCAGGCCAATTGGAAAGTCCTGCTGGACCGGGTGATCACCGGCGAACTGGACGGCGCGCACATGCTCGCCGGCCAACCCCTGGGCGCCACCATCGGCTTCGGCACCAAGGCCGACATCGTCACCGCCTTCTCCATGGACCTCAATGGCAATGGCATCACCATGTCCAACGCCGTCTGGGATGAAATGAAGAAGCATGTGCCGATGGAAAACGGCAAGCCGGTACACCCGATCAAGGCCGACGCGCTACTGCCGGTGATCGAGCAATACAAGGCCAAGGGCAAGCCCTTCAATCTGGGCATGGTGTTCCCGGTTTCTACCCACAACTATGAGTTGCGCTACTGGCTGGCTGCCGGCGGCATCAATCCAGGCTACTACGCGCCGGCCAAGGGCGACATCGCCGGCACCCTCAACGCCGACGCGCTGCTCTCGGTGACCCCGCCGCCGCAAATGCCGGCCACCCTCGAGGCCGGCACCATCAGCGGCTACTGTGTGGGCGAACCCTGGAACCAGGCCGCCGTATTCAAGGGCATCGGCGTGCCGGTGATCACCGACTACGAAATCTGGAAGAACAACCCGGAGAAAGTGCTCGGGGTGTCGAAAGCCTGGGCCGATGCCAACCCGGAAACCCACAAGCGGCTGGTCAAGGCACTGATCCGCGCTGGCATGTGGCTGGATGAAAACAACAACGCCAACCGCCAGGAAGCCGTGGAGATCCTTTCGCGTCCCGAGTACGTCGGCGCCGATGCCAAGGTGATTGCCAACTCGATGACCGGCACCTTCGAGTACGAGAAGGGCGACAAGCGCGCGGTCCCGGACTTCAACGTGTTCTTCCGCTATAACGCGACCTACCCCTACTACTCCGACGCCATCTGGTACCTGACCCAGATGCGCCGCTGGGGCCAGGTTGGCGAAGCCAAACCGGACAGCTGGTACTTCGATATCGCCAAACAGGTCTACCTGCCGGCGGTGTACACAAGTGCCGCCAACGAGTTGATCGCAGAAGGCAAGGCCAAGGCCGAAGACTTTCCCCTGGCCGGCGAAGAAGGTTTCCGGGCGCCCACCAACGAGTTCATCGATGGCCTGACCTATGACGGGCGCAAACCGAACGAGTACATCAACCAGTTCAAGATTGGCTTGAAACCCGACTCAGTTCTGTAACGCAGCCATTGCCCTGGGGGCCGGACACACCGGCCCCCCTCTGCTCCGAGGACAAGACGATGAGCAACCCCGCCGTCGCCCAGCCCATTAAAGACACCCTGAAATCCGCTCGCAGCCTGGCCATCAAGCGCTGGCTGCCCAGCGTGCTGATGCCCATGTTCGGCATTCTCGCCTTTCTGTTGTTCTGGCAGATGGTTGCCGGCAGCATTGATACCAGCCTGGGAAAATTCCCCGGGCCAGCCCAGGTTGCCAGCCAGTTCGGCACCCTGATCGATGAACACCTGCGCGAACAGAAGCGGGCCGATGCCTTCTTCGAGCGCCAGGAAGTACGCAATGCCGAGAAGCTGGCCAAGGACCCCGAGGCTAACGTCAGCATTCGCCCTTACACCGGCAAGCCGACGTTTTTCAAACAGATCGTCACCAGCCTGTACACGGTGATGACCGGCTTCCTCATCGCGTCATTGATCGCCATCCCGCTGGGGATTGTCTGCGGCCTGAGCAAGCCGATCTACAACGCGGTCAACCCACTGATCCAGATCTTCAAACCGGTGTCGCCGTTGGCTTGGCTACCGCTGGTGACCATGGTGGTCAGCGCCGTCTACACCAGCAGCGACCCGCTGTTTGCCAAATCCTTCGTCACCTCGGCGGTGACCGTGGCGCTGTGCTGCCTGTGGCCGACCGTGATCAACACCACCGTTGGGGTAGCCAATCTGGACAAGGATCTGCAGAACGTCAGCCGCGTACTCAGCCTGTCGCCCCTCAGCCATGTGCGCCGCATCGTCCTGCCGGCTGCCATCCCGATGATCTTCACCGGCCTGCGCTTGTCCCTGGCCACCGGCTGGATGGTGCTGATCGCCGCTGAAATGCTGGCGCAGAACCCGGGCCTGGGCAAATTCATCTGGGACGAGTTCCAGAATGGCAGCTCCAACTCGCTCGGCCGGATCATGGTTGCGGTGGTGGTCATCGGCCTGCTCGGCTTCGCCCTCGACCGGCTCATGCTCATGCTCCAGCGCTACGTGAGCTGGGACAAGAACGCCGACCTGCGCTAATCGCCACCTTCAGGAGCTCACCATGAACCATCCACACCTTGAACTGACCGGCGTCGGCATCAGCTTTCCCACCGACAAGGGCCTGTACTGCGCCCTGCAGAACGTCAATCTGAAAATCGACAAGGGCGAGTTCGTGTCCTTGATCGGCCATTCCGGCTGCGGCAAATCGACCGTACTGAACATAGTCGCCGGCCTCTACCAGGCCAGCACCGGCGGGGTGATCCTCGACAGCCGCGAGGTCAACTCGCCCGGCCCGGAGCGCGCGGTGGTGTTCCAGAACCACAGCCTGCTGCCCTGGCTGAGCTGCTACCAGAACATCGAACTGGCCGTGCGCCAGGTGTTTCAGGGCAAGAAGTCGCGCAACGAAATGCGCGAATGGATTGAGCACAACCTGGAACTGGTGCACATGAACCACGCGCGCGACAAGCGCCCCAGTGAGATTTCCGGCGGCATGAAGCAGCGCATCGGTATCGCCCGCGCCCTGGCCATGCAGCCCAAGGTGCTGTTGATGGATGAACCCTTCGGCGCCCTCGACGCCCTGACCCGCGCCCATCTGCAGGACTCGCTGATGGAGATCCACGCGGACCTCGGCAATACGGTGATCATGATCACCCATGATGTCGACGAGGCCGTGCTGCTGTCCGACCGCATCGTCATGATGAGCAATGGCCCGGCGGCCAGTGTCGGCGAGATTCTCCACGTAGAACTGCCGCGCCCGCGCGAGCGCATCGCCTTGGCACATGACCCGCGCTACCACGAATACCGTGCCGCCGTGCTGGAATTCCTCTACCAGAAGCAACAGCGCCCGGCTGCTTGAGCGGAATCGCTGTAAAGCCGCTACAACCCACGCAAGCGCGGCGCGGGTTGTAGCGGCCCTGGCTGCCTCCAGGGCAAACGACGCCCCCTATCCTGGCCGGGCTCATCCAGCTCAACGAGCGTTGCGTCTACGCCCTGCGCATCACGCCGAGCGGCAAACTCAGCGTCAGCGTGATGAGCATGGCGCGCTGTATCAGCTGCTGAGTGGCTACTGGCGCGTGCAGCAGTTGTCCTTCAAGACGGGTGCCTACATGCAGCACGACCATGGGCCGAGCAAAGAAGGCGGCGGCTAATCTGCTAGCACTTGAATCGCCTGCATCGCTGATCCGTGGCCAGACGGCGGCGCGTCATTCACCGGGCATATCATGCAATACCGACACAAGCCCACGTACAATCGCGCCGCCCTATCCTGCCTGCACGAGACCCGCTCATGGCCCGCTTGAAACTCGAGTTCCCCGAAAACCAGTTCTGCTACAGCACCCACCTGAGCGTCCGCGTCACCGACATCAATGCGGCCAACCACCTGGGCAACGACTCGATGATCTCGATGATTTCCGAGGCCCGGGCGCGTTTCTTGTTCGAATTCGGCATTCAGGAAACCCGTGAGGATGGCACCGGCATCATCGTCACCGACCTCGCCACCACCTACCGGACCGAAGCACATGCGCGCGATCAATTGCTGTTCGAGGTCGGCGTTATGGATTTCAACAAATACGGCGGCGACATCACCTTCCGCATCACTCGCCCGGCAGACGGCAGCCTGGTGGCGATGGCCAAGTCAGGCTTTGTATTCTTCAACTACAGAACCGGCCAGGTGGTGGCGATGCCCGAGTCGTTCAGCGTCCTGTTCCCCAAGGTCAACTGGCTCGAGCAGTGACCCCTGCGCTTAGCGGGTGACTGCCAGTTCAGCGGTTGAGCCCTGTCAGTGCAAGGCTGTTCCAGGGTTTATCCGGCACCGCGGGCAGCTGAGCGCTGCCTCCACCGCAGCGAGCGCGAGTGCCGACCAGATGGGCTTGAAGCCATGACCAAGCGCTATGACCGACCAGGCCACTAGTGGCGTATGGGCCGCACCTCGCTGCTGAAGGTACGCCAGGTGCAACGGCGCACGCCGCCAGCAGGTGTTCGCCGCATGCGACCCTGACGCCGTCAGCGAGCAGTTCACGGCACAGCACCCGTTCGCCGCCTGTGCGATCGCACAATGGCTTTCCGGCAACGTTCATCGCTCCGTGCTTTTGGCCAATACGCAAACTTTGTACAGTAAATCATTGGCAGTCTGCAGTTGCTCGCCTAGCCAGCGGCCGCGTCTGGTCGCCGAGCGCCGGGCCCGAGCGATTGGTGAGGCGGAGGTAGGCCATGAGTGAATTCGTCAAGGTCGCCCGGGTAGGCGACATCGCCCCCGGCACCGGCAAGACCCTCTATCTGGGGGCAACGCCGGTCGCCCTGTTCAACGTCGACGGCCAGTACTACGCCATCCACAACGACTGCCCCCACGAAGACGGCCCGCTGGGCGAAGGCAGCCTATGCGGCAGCGTGGTGACCTGCCCCCTGCACGCCTACGAGTTCGACGTCTGCAGCGGCGAGTGCCTCACCGATTCGGCCTATTGCGTCGAGCGTTTCGAGGTGCGCGTGGAGGGTACCGATATCCTGCTGCGCCGGCCCGCCCCTTGATCGCCGCGCCGCCGGCTCAGGCCGAACCAGCTATCTATACTTGGGGGAGATCTTTCTGGCCAAACTTGTCAAAGGAGTACAGTTGAAGGTAGTTGCCAGCAGCACGAGGAGGCAACGATGAGCACCGACAATGCCAAGATCCGCGAACTCAGCGGCCGTGCCTACAAGTACGGCTTCGTCTCCGACCTGGAGAGCGACGCCGCCCCGCGCGGGCTCAACGAGGACGTCGTGCGCCTGATCTCGGCGAAGAAACACGAGCCGCAGTGGCTGCTCGACTGGCGCCTGAAGGCCTACCGCCACTGGCTGACCATGCGCGAGCCAACCTGGCAGAACGTCCACTACGCGCCCATCGACTACCAGGACATCATCTATTACTCGGCGCCCAAGCCGAAAACCCCAGGGCCCAGGAGCCTCGACGAGGTCGACCCCGAGTTGCGCACGATGTTCGCCAAGCTGGGCATCTCCCTGGCCGAGCAGGAGCGCCTGACCGGCGTCGCGGTGGACGCGGTGGTCGACTCGGTGTCGGTGGCGACCACCTTCAAGCGCAAGCTGGCCGAGGCCGGGGTGATCTTCTGCTCCTTCGCCGAGGCGGTGCAGCAGCATCCCGAGCTGGTGCGCAAGTACCTCGGCTCGGTGGTGCCCTACAGCGACAACTTCTTCGCCACCCTGAACTCGGCGGTGTTCTCCGACGGCTCCTTCTGCTACGTGCCCAAGGGCGTGCGCTGCCCGATGGAGTTGTCGACCTACTTCCGCATCAACGCCGCCGATACCGGCCAGTTCGAGCGCACCCTGATCGTCGCCGAGCAAGGCGCCTACGTCAGCTACCTCGAAGGCTGCACCGCGCCGATGCGCGACAACAACCAGCTGCACGCGGCGGTGGTCGAGCTGGTCGCGCTGGATGACGCGCAGATCAAGTACGCCACCGTGCAGAACTGGTACCCGGGCGACGCCGAAGGGCGCGGCGGCATCTTCAATTTCGTCACCAAGCGCGGCAAGTGTGCAGGCAGAGGCTCGAAGATCTCCTGGACCCAGGTCGAGACCGGTTCGGCCATCACCTGGAAGTACCCGGGGGTAATCCTCCAGGGCGACGACTCGGTCGGCGAGTTTTACTCGGTGGCCCTGACCGCCAACCACCAGCAGGCCGACACCGGCACCAAGATGATCCACATCGGCCGCAACACCCGCAGCACCATCCTGTCCAAGGGCATTTCCGCCGGCCACGGGCAGAACACCTACCGCGGCCTGGTCAAGGTGCAGAAGGCGGCGAGCGGCGCGCGCAACCACACCCAGTGCGATTCGCTGCTGCTGGGCAGCCAGTGCGGCGCGCACACCTTTCCCTATGTCGAGGTGAAGAACCCCAGCGCCCGGGTCGAGCACGAGGCCTCGACCTCGAAGATCGGCGACGAACAGCTGTTCTACTGCCGCCAGCGCGGCATCCGCGAGGAGGACGCGGTGCCGATGATCGTCAACGGCTTCTGCCGCGAGGTGTTCAAGGAACTGCCGATGGAGTTCGCGGTGGAGGCGCAGAAACTGCTCGGCGTCAGCCTGGAAGGCTGCATCGGCTGAGGCCGGAGGTGACCCATGCTGGAGATCGAAGACCTGCACGCCAGTGTCGAGGGGCACGAAATCCTGCGCGGCATCAGCCTGCGCATCGGCGCCGGCGAGGTGCACGCGATCATGGGACCGAACGGCTCGGGCAAGAGTACCCTGGCCCAGGTGCTCGCCGGTAACCCGAGCTACCAGGTCAGCGGCGTAGCGCGCTACCAGGGCAAGGATCTGCTCGACCTGCCGGCGGAAGCGCGCGCGGCCGCCGGCATCTTCCTCGCCTTCCAGTACCCGGTGGAGATCCCCGGGGTCGGCAACCTGTACTTCCTGCGCACGGCCCTCAATGCCATACGCCAGCAGCGCGGGCTCGAGGAGCTGGACGCGATGGACTTCCTCGCCCTGGCCAAGGAGCGCATGCAGCTGGTCGAGATGGACCCTGAGCTGATGAACCGCGCGCTCAACGAGGGCTTCTCCGGCGGCGAGAAGAAGCGCAACGAGATCTTCCAGATGGCGATTCTGCAACCCAGCCTGGCGATCCTCGACGAGACCGATTCGGGCCTCGACATCGATGCCCTGCGCAGCGTCGCCGCCGCGGTCAACGCCCTGCGCAGCGCGGAGCGAGCGCTGCTGCTGATCACCCACTACCAGCGCCTGCTCGACTACATAGTCCCCGACTACGTCCACGTCATGGCCAACGGGCGGATCGTGCAGTCCGGCGACAAGGACCTGGCCGTGGAACTGGAGCGCCACGGCTACGCCCACTTCGACGCGCCAGCGGCGGCCGGGGAAGGCTCATGAACAGTGCCAGCCAGATCCCCCTGCTGACGGCTCTGCAGGCCGCCGAGCCGGCCCGCCAACCCGCCTGGCGCCGGCAGTCGCGCGACGCGGCCTGGCAGTGGCTGGCCAAGCACGGCTTTCCCACGGCCCGGGACGAAGCCTGGAAGTACACCCGGGTCGCGCCCATCCTGGCAGTGCCGTTCCAGCCGGCCGCCGCAGCGCCGAACCGGCGCCTGTCCGCCGCCCGCCTGGCGCAGTGGCTCGGCGACTACGGCGGCCCGCGGCTGGTGTTCGTCAATGGCCATTTCGCCGCGCGGCTCTCGGCGTTGGCCGGGCTGCCCGCGGGCGTGCGCCTGGGCAACCTGGCGGCCTTGCCGCAGGCAGAGCGCGCGGCCCTCGAACCCCTGCTGACGCATAGCCTGCAGGTCGCGCCGCATGCCTTCGGTGCACTCAACGCCGCCCTCGGCGAGGATGGCGCCGTGCTGCAGATCCCCGCCCACTGCACGCTCGAGCGGCCGATCCACCTGGTGTTCCTCGCCGATCCGGGCGCCACGCCGTTGGCGGCGCATCCGCGCAGCCTGATCCAGCTCGGCGCCGGCAGCCGGGCGAGCCTGGTGGAAAGCCATGTGGCCAGCGGCGCCGGGGGCTACCTGAGCAACTCTCTGAGCGAGGTCGTGCTCGAGGCCGGCGCAACGCTTGAGCACTACAGCCTGCAGGATGCCAGCCGCAGCGCCTTCCAGCTCGCCTGCCTGGACGTGCGCCAGGCCCGGGACAGCCGCTTCGCCGCGCACCTGACGGCCTGCGGAGCAGCCATCGGCCGCCACGAGGTGCGGGTCGCGCTCGAGGGCCCCGGCGCCCAGGTGGCCCTGGACGGCCTGTACCTGCCCGGCGGCGAGCAGCACCTGGACAACCAGACCTGCATCGAGCACCTGGCGCCCTACTGCACCAGCCGCGAGCGCTACAAGGGGGTGATCGGCGGCCGCGGCCACGGGGTCTTCGACGGGCGGATCATCGTGCACCCCGGCGCGGTCAAGAGCGATGCCAGCCAAACCATCAAGAACCAGCTGCTGTCGGCGACGGCCCGGGCTAACGCCCAGCCGCGCCTGGAGATCTTCGCCGATGACGTCAAGTGCGCCCATGGCGCCGCCGTCGGCCAGCTGGATCGACAGGCGATCTTCTACCTGCGCTCGCGCGGGCTGGACGAGCCGGCGGCGCGCGCGCTGCTGACCTACGCCTTCGTCGGCGAGATGCTCGAGGCGATCCGCCTGGCTCCGCTGCGCAGCCAGGTCGAGCGCCTGGTCGCCGCGCAGTTGCGCGGCCTGGAGGTGACGCCATGAACCCGCGCGCGAGCCGCCTGCAGCCCCTGGCGAAGCGCTTCGAGCCCTACCAGGTCGAGCGCTTGCGCCAGGCCTTTCCGATCCTCGCCCAGCGCATCTACGGCAAGCCGCTGGTCTACCTCGACAGCGCCGCCACCAGCCAGAAGCCGCAGGCGGTGATCGACGCCATGTCGCGCTTCTTCCTCGAGGAGAACGCCAACGTGCACCGCGGCGTGCACTACCTCTCGCTGCGCGCCACCGAGGCCTACGAGCAGGCGCGGGCCAAGGTCCAGCGCTTCCTCAACGCCGCGCACGCCGAGGAAATCGTCTTCGTGCGCGGCACCACCGAGGCGGTCAATCTGGTGGCGCAAACCTATGGCAAGGTGCATGTTCACGCGGGCGACGAGGTGCTGATCAGCGCCATGGAGCACCACTCCAACATCGTGCCCTGGCAGATGCTCTGCGAGCAGAGCGGCGCGCGGCTGCGGGTGGCGCCGATCGACGACAGCGGCGAGTTGTTGCTCGACGAGCTGGAACGGCTGATCGGACCGCGGACCAAGCTTGTGGCCATCAGCCATGTGTCGAACGTGCTCGGCACCGTCAACCCGATCCGCCGCATCGTCGAACTGGCCCACGCCCAAGGCGCGCGGGTACTGGTCGACGGCGCCCAGGCCGCGCCGCACCTGAAGCTCGACGTGCGCGCGCTGGGCTGCGACTTCTACGCCCTGTCGGGGCACAAGATGTACGGCCCCACCGGCATCGGTGCACTTTATGGTCGCCGCGAGCTGCTCGAGGCGATGCCGCCCTACCAGGGCGGCGGCGACATGATCCTCTCGGTCAGCTTCGACAAGACCCTGTACAACAAGCCGCCGTACCGCTTCGAGGCCGGCACGCCGAACATGGTCGGTGCGATCGGCCTGGGCGCGGCGATCGACTTCCTCACCAGCCTGGATCCGGTTGCTCTGGCCGGTCACGAGCAGGCCGTGCTGACCTACGCGACCCAGGCGCTGACGGCAGTGCCCGGGCTGCGCCTGATCGGCACCGCAGCGGACAAGATCGGCGTGCTCTCGTTTGTCCTCGACGGCATTCACCCGCACGACATCGGCACTATCCTCGACCGCGAGGGCATCGCCATCCGCACCGGCCATCATTGCGCCCAGCCGCTGATGCAACGCTACGGCCTGGCCGCCACCGCCCGCGCCTCGCTCGGCTGCTACAGCAACCAGCAGGACATCGATGCACTGCTGGCCGGCCTGGCCAAGGTGCAGGAGGTGTTCCGATGAGCGACGCACTGCGCGAGCTGTACCAGGAGGTGATCGTCGACCACGGCAAGCGACCGCGCAATTTCCACGTGCTGGAAGGTGCGACCCACACCGCCGAGGGCTTCAATCCGCTGTGCGGCGATCAACTGAGGATCTATCTGCGCCTCGCCGACGGGGTGATCGAGGACATCGCCTTCCAGGGGCAAGGCTGCGCCATTGCCCAGGCCTCTGCCTCGCTGCTGACCCTGGCGGTCAAGGGCATGCGCCAGGAGCAGGCGCTGGCGCTGTTCGCCCGCGTGCATGCGCTGCTCACCGAGGGCCCGGGCAGTCAGGCGGCCCCGGAGACGCTCGGCAAGCTGGCGGTGCTGGCCGGGGTCTGGGAGTTCCCGCTGCGGGTCAAGTGCGCCAGCCTGGCTTGGCACACCCTGCGTAGCGCCCTCGCCGGCGACCCTGCGCCGGTCACGACGGAGTAAGCCATGCCAACCGAGCGCCCGAACCCGCACATTCGCCTCAGCGAGGCGGCCCGCCAGACCTTGGCCGACGCCCTGGCCCGGGAAGGCGGCAGTTGGCTACGGCTGAAGATCGACGAAGGCTTCGCCCATGAGTTGCTGTTCGAGCCCGGCGCCGAGGGCGATATCGTTGTCGAAGTGGACGGCATCCGCCTGCTCCTCGACCCGGCCAGCGCGCGCCGTGCCGATGGCCTGTGCATCGACTTCGTCCAGGATCTGCACGGCGCCGGCTTGCGCTTCGACAATCCCAACCAACCGGGGTGCGGCGAGCAGACGCTGCTCAGGCGCGACTGCGCGGCCACCCTGATTCCGTACGGCGAGCCGCTGCGGCTGGCCCAGGGCGAGGCCGTGACGCTGACCCAGGCGCTCGGCGGCAGCTTCACGGTGAGGACCGCCAGTGGCCAGCTAGCCCGGATCGCCGGCGAAGATGCCGATGCCCTCGGGCTGGAAGCGCTGCAGACGGAGCAACCGGCGGCGGCCGGCACCTTCGACCTCGAGCAGGTGGTTGAGGTGCTGCGCAGCGTCTATGACCCGGAGATCCCGGTCAACGTGGTCGATCTCGGGCTGATCTACCAGTGCCAGGCGCAGCCGCTCGCGGACGGCGGCCAGCGGGTGAACATCAAGATGTCGATGACTGCGCCCGGCTGCGGCATGGGCGACGTGCTCAAGGAAGAGGCGCGGGCCAAGGTGCAGGCGCTCCCCGGGGTCAGCCAGGTCGAGGTCGAACTGGTCTGGGAGCCGCCCTGGGACCAGAGCCGCATGTCCGAGGCGGCGCGCCTGCAACTCGGTTTGCTGTGAGACGCCGCTGATGAGCACTCGACTGGCCGGGAAGACTCGGCCTCTCTGCGCCACCACAAAGACTCGCTCCTGCCCCTGGCGCCAGCTGATGGCCGGCGAATCCTGCGCCTACCCGGATTCCCCCGCCTGAAGCATCGATACGGCATCACCATCAAGGCCGTCTGCCGGCAGCGTCGCGACCTCGAAGGCGCAACGCCGTAGCGGTCGTTTGGAGGCGGCCGCAGCAGGCGCGCGTTGATCAGCAGCGCTCAGCCGCGCGTCTTGCGGTAGGTGCCGATCAATTCGGCCTTGGCCAGGACATGGCCCTGCATGGCGCCTTCGAGCTGGGCCTTGGTCGGCCCGCCGAGATCCGGCAGGACGCAGTCCAGGGCGTAGAGCTTGTGGAAATAACGGTGGCTGCCGATCGGCGGGCAGGGTCCACCGTAGCCGGTTCGGCGCCAGTCGTTGCGGCCCTGCAGGGTGCCGGGCGGCAGCGACTGCAGGTCTTCCGCCAACTCGCTAGTGGTCGGCGGCAGGTTGTACAGCAGCCAGTGCACCCAGGTGGTCGTGGGCGCCGCCGGGTCCGGCGCGTCCGGGTCGTCGACGATCAGCACCAGGCTCTCGCTACCCGGCGGCACGCCGCTCCAGGCCAGCGGCGGGGAAATATCAGGACCCTCGCAGGTATAACGCGCCGGGATGGTGCCCTGGTCTGGAAAAGCGGCGGAACTCAGCCTCATTGTCATGAGCATTACTCCTTGGCGAGCATGCTTGGACAACCAGTGGACGCCCCTGCCCGCTAAGGAAAACTATAGTCAGCCGCAGTCAGCCGCGCCCCCTCCGCGGCGGCACCAGGTGCCATACGGTCGTGGTCAGGACGCGATGGCCGCCAACGCCTGCCGCAGATCGCCGCGCAGGTCCTCGACATGTTCGATACCCACCGACAGGCGCACCAGGTTGTCGCTGATGCCGAGCTGCGCCCGGCGCTTGGCGGGAATCGAGGCGTGGGTCATTTTCGCTGGCTGGCTGATCAGGCTTTCCACCCCGCCCAGGCTCTCGGCCAGGGTGAACAACCGGGTGGCCTCGAGGAAGCGTCGGGTGCCTTCGCCGTCGCAGGCCAGGTACAGGCTGATCAGGCCGCCGCAACCGCGCATCTGCCGGGCCGCCAGCTCATGCTGCGGGTGGCTGTTCAGGCCGGGATAGAGCACCGACGCCACCTGCGGTTGCTGCTCCAGCCAGGCGGCCAGCTCGCCGGCGTTATCCACATGACGCTGCAGGCGCAGGGCCAGGGTGCGCATGCCGCGCAGGCAGAGGAAGCTGGAGAAGGGATCGAGGATGCTGCCCACCGAGTTCTGCAGGAAGGCCAGCTGCTCGGCCAGTTCCGCGCGATCGGCGATGGCCACGAGCCCGGCGATCACGTCGGAGTGGCCGTTGAGGTACTTGGTCGCCGAATGCACGACGATGTCGAAACCGTGTTCCAGCGGCCGCTGCAGGTAGGGCGAGGCGAAAGTGTTGTCGGCCACGGTGAGGATGCCGTGGGCCTGGCCCAACTCGCCGACCCGGGCCAGGTCGCAGAGTTTCAACGTGGGGTTGGTCGGGGTCTCGACCCAGATCATCCGCGTTTCTGGCCTGAGCGCGGCGGCCAGGCTGGCGACGTCGGCGTCCGCCGGCACGTAGCTGACCTGCAGGCCGGCGCTGGGCTTGCGCACTCGTTCGAACAGGCGGTAGGTGCCGCCGTAGAGGTCATCCACCGCGACTATGTGGCTACTGGCCGGCAGCAGTTCCAGCACCGTGGCGCAGGCCGCCAGGCCGGAGGCGAAAGCGTAGCCGTGGGCACCACCCTCCAGTTCGGCAATCGCCCGCTCCAGCGCCTGGCGCGTGGGGTTCTGGCTGCGCCCGTATTCGTAGCCGGCGTGCACCCCCGGCGACTGCTGACGGAAGGTCGAGGTGGCGTAGATCGGCGGCATCACCGCGCCGGTCCAGTCCGGCTCGTAGCCGGCGTGCACGCTCAGGGTTTCGAATTCGCTCATGTCGGCTCCTGCATTGATCAAGGCCGTAGGATGGGTTAGCTGCGCAGCGACGAAACCCGTCGCTGCGTCATCCCTATCAGGCCCGCAACAGCATGGGTATCGCTGCGCTCAACCTACGCGGCCCGACCCATCCTACGAGCTCATCGCCAGCAAGGACTAGGCGTCCCCCTGGCTCCTACAAAGGGCTCGCCAAGCCGTCCCTAGCGCAGGGTGCGGCGCCAGAGGTTGAGCACGTCGCTCTTGGTAATCAGACCGAGGAAGCGACCGTTTTCCACGATCAGCGCCACGTGGCCTTCGTCGAAGGTCTGCAGCAGGCGTTCGAGCGGCACATCCGGGTCGAGGGTCTGCAGCTTGCTGACCATCGCCTCGCGCACCGGCAACTGGAAATGCTCAGGGGCGTCCTTGACCGCGCGCAGCAGGTCCCACTCGTCGATCAGGCCAATCACCTGGTCACCGTCCATCACCGGCACCTGGTCGATGTCGTGGAAGCGCATGCGCCCGTAGACCGCCGCCAGGGTTTCCTCGGGTGTGCAGGTGACGGTGGTGCCTTCCTCGTAACGCCGCGCGATCAGGTCGCGCAGGTTGCCCTGCTTGGGCCGTTCGATCAGGCCCTGGTCGAGCATCCAGTAGTCGTTGAACATCTTCGACAGGTACTTGTTGCCACTGTCGCAGGCGAAGGTCAGCACCCGCTTGGGCGTGGTCTGCTCACGGCAGTAGCGCAGCGCCGCCGCCAGCAGGGTGCCGGTGGACGAGCCGGCCAGCACGCCCTCCTCCTTGAGCAGCAGGCGCGCGGTGTGCAGGCTCTCGGCGTCGCCGATGCGGTAGGCACGCCTGACCAGGGCAAAGTCGGCGATGGCCGGGACGAAGTCCTCGCCGATGCCCTCGACCAGCCAGCTGCCGGCCTCGCCGTAGTGGCCGGTCTCGACATAGTCGGCCAGCACCGAGCCTTCGGGATCGGCCAGGACCATCTCGACCTGCGGCGCCACCTTCTGGAAGAAATGGGTCAGGCCGCCGAGGGTGCCACCCGAGCCGACGCCGACCACCACCGCATCGACCCGCTGCTCCATCTGCCGCCAGATCTCCGGGCCGGTACCACGCTCGTGGGCCCAGGCATTGGCCGGGTTGTTGAACTGGTCGATGTAGAAAGCATCCGGGGTCTGCGCAGCGATGCTGCGGGCCAGGTCCTGGTAGTACTCGGGGTGGCCCTTGGCGACATCGGAACGGGTCAGGCGCACCTCGGCGCCGAGGGCCTTGAGGTGGAAGATCTTCTCGCGGCTCATCTTGTCCGGCACCACTAGCAGCATGTGGTAGCCCTTCTGCGCGGCGACCAGGGCCAGGCCCAGGCCGGTGTTGCCGGCGGTGGCCTCGATGATGGTGCCGCCGGGCTTGAGCGCGCCGCTGCGCTCGGCGGCCTCGATCATGGTCAGGGCGATGCGGTCTTTGATCGAGCCGCCGGGGTTCTGGTTTTCCAGCTTGATGAACAGCTGGCACGGCCCCGTGTCGAGGTGGGTGAGCGGCAAGACCGGGGTGTTGCCGATCATGTCGAGCAGGGGATTGGCGGACATCGTTTGACCCTCCGCAACACTGTCGATCGCATTACCGAGTCGCAATTACGCCTTAACTTATAGGTGCTGCACCAGCAGACGGCCAATCCGCCCGACCGGCGACCCCTCGCCGGGCACATCTGCGGCTGACGTGGGCAGCGCGACTTTTCCTCCCCTATACTTCCCCCAGCGTTGCTCGCCAGCCTACTAGCATTGCCAGGCGCGACGCGGGATGAATTGCTGGCCGAATTTGTTCGACCTTGCTGTTTGGCAGGATGTTTGTGTGGCCAAAGCGCGACAGGAACAGGATGCAAAACACATGGTATTTGCAATTGTCTTGGTGCTAATCGTTGTGGCATCGGTACTGTTCCATGTACTGAGCCCTTGGCAGGCAACGGCGGCAGCCTCCAACTGGGGCTCGATAGACGCCGCACTGTTCATCACCCTGCTCATCACCGGCATCTTCTTCATCGCCGTCACCCTGTTCATGGCGCTGGCGATCATTCGCTACCGCCATAAAGAAGGACGCCGGGCGGCCTATCAGCCCGAAAACAAGAAGCTGGAATGGTGGTTAATCGGCGTCACCAGCGTCGGCATCATCGGCCTGCTGGCACCGGGCCTGGTGGTGTACCACGACTTCGTCCGGGTGCCGCAAGGCGCTCACGAACTGGAAGTGGTTGCCCAACAGTGGCAGTGGTCTTTTCGCTTCCCAGGCCAGGACGGCATGCTGGGCAAGTCGGATATCAAATGGGTCAACAGCGCCAACCCCTTCGGCCTCGATCCCGATGATCCGCTCGGCCAGGACGATGTGCTTATCCGCAACAATGAAGTGCGCCTGCCGCTCGATCAACCGGTGAAGGTACTGCTGCGCTCCAAGGACGTATTGCACAATTTCTATATACCCCAGATCCGCAGCAAGATGGACATGGTCCCCGGCATGGTCTCCCACTTCTGGTTCACCCCGACCAAACTCGGCACCTATGAAGTGTTGTGCGCCGAGTACTGCGGCCTGGCCCATTACAATATGCGCGGCAAGATGATCGTGGAGGAACCCGCAGCCTTCGACCAGTGGTTGAACAGCCAGCCGACCTTTGCCCAGACCCGACTTAGCGCCGCCAAACCCAGCCGCGCAAGCGTGTTGGAGCAGGGCCGCCAGCTGGCGCAGAACTCCGGCTGCCTGGCCTGCCACAGCCTGGATGGCAGCGCCAGCCTCGGCCCGAGCTGGAAGGACCTGTACGGCCGCACCGAGCGGCTGGCCGACGGCAGCAGCGTGCAGGTCGACGAGGCCTACCTGATCGAATCGATCCTCCAGCCCAAGGCCAAGCTGGTGCAGGGCTACCCGCCGGTCATGGTGCCCTACACTTTCAAGCAGGAGGAGCTGGATGCGCTGCTCGCCCTGATCAAGTCGCTCAGCGGCGCGATGCCAGACGAACAGGCCCCGTCCGGCGCAGCGGCAGCCTCCGAAGATCCGGCGGCGCAGGGCCGGCAACTGGCCAGCTCCTTCGGCTGCCTGACCTGCCACAGCATCGATGGCAAGCCGGGCGTCGGGCCGACGTGGCGTGGCCTGTATGGCAAAACGGAGCTCTTGGCCGACGGGACCTCCGTGGAGGTCGACGAAGCCTATCTCAGGGAATCCATTCGCGATCCCAATGCGGTGATCGTCAAGGGGTTTACCCCGATCATGCCGGCCTTCGAAATGACCGATGAGGAACTCGACGCCTTGGTCGCGTTGATCAAATCCATCGCCGACGAAGGTGACAGCACACCGGGAGCAGCCCCCTAAGCCGCCAAGATGCACTCAACCCTCACCCGGAGGATGATGTGATGGCCTACGCGGAACAGGTCGAAACAGAGGCTCTACACGAACCCAAGAGCTTCCTGACCCGCTATATCTGGAGCCAGGACCACAAGGTCATAGCCATTCAGTATGCCTTGACGGCGATCTTCGTCGGCCTGATTGCCCTGGTCTTGTCCGGCCTGATGCGCATGCAACTGGGTTTCCCCGGCAGTATCGGGTTCATGGACGCCGGCGCCTATTATCAGGCGATGACCATGCACGGCATGATCATGGTCATCTACCTGCTCACCGCCCTGTTCCTCGGCGGTTTTGGCAACTACCTGATCCCGCTGATGGTGGGGTCGCGCGACATGGTCTTTCCCTACGTCAACATGCTCAGCTACTGGTTCTACCTGCTCTCGGTGGTGATCCTGCTCGCCAGCTTCTTCGCCCCCGGCGGCCCCACCGGTGCGGGCTGGACGCTCTACCCACCGCAGTCAATCACCCAGGGCACCCCGGGCACCGAATGGGGCATCGTGCTGATGCTGGTGTCCCTGGCAGTGTTCATCATCGCCGCCACCATGGGTGGCCTGAATTACGTGACCACGGTGCTGCAGGCGCGCACCCATGGCATGACCCTGATGCGCATGCCGCTGTCGGTCTGGGGCATCTTCATGGCCTCGATTCTGGCCCTGCTGGCCTTCCCGGCATTGTTCGTCAGCGCGGTGATGATGCTGTTCGACAAGCTGCTGGGCACCAGCTTCTTCATGCCGGCGATCATCTCGCTGGGCCAGTCACTGGAGCACCAGGGCGGCAGCCCGATTCTGTTCCAGCACCTGTTCTGGTTCTTCGGCCACCCGGAGGTTTACATAGTCGCCCTGCCCGCCTTCGGCCTGGTCTCCGACCTGATCAGTACCCATGCGCGCAAGAACATCTTCGGCTACCGCATGATGGTCTGGGCCATAGTGGCCATCGGTGTGCTCAGCTTCGTGGTCTGGGCACACCACATGTACGTCAGCGGCATGAACCCCTACTTCGGCTTTTTCTTCGCCACCACCACCCTGATCATCGCGGTACCCACCGCGCTTAAGGTCTACAACTGGGTATTGACCCTGTGGCAGGGCGATATCCACCTGACCGTGCCCATGCTGTTCGCCCTGGCCTTTATCCTCACCTTCCTGGTCGGCGGCCTGACCGGGCTGTTCCTCGGCAACGTGATCGTCGACATCCCGCTTTCGGACACCTATTTCGTCGTCGCCCACTTCCACATGGTCATGGGCGTCGCGCCGATTCTGGTGGTGTTCGGCGCCATCTACCATTGGTACCCGAAAATAACCGGGCGCATGATGAATGAGCGCCTGGGCAAGCTGCACTTCTGGATCACCTTCCTCGGCACCTACGCCATCTACTTCCCCATGCACTACCTGGGTTTCCTCGGTATGCCGCGGCGCTACTACGCCTACGAAGACTATGCGTTCATCCCGCAGTCGGCTCAGGACCTCAACGCCTTCATCACCGTGGCCGCCCTGACGGTCGGCGTGACCCAGCTGCTGTTCCTGTTCAACCTGTTCTGGAGTGCCTTCAACGGCAAACCCGCCGGCGGCAACCCCTGGCAAGCCACCAGCCTGGAATGGCAGACGCCGCAAACCCCGCCGATGCACGGCAACTGGGGCGCCAAGCTGCCGGTGGTGCATCGCTGGGCCTATGACTACAGCGTGCCGGGAATCGAGCAGGATTTTGTCCCGCAGACGGTGTCCGCCGAAGAGTTGCAGCACATGCGCCAGCGCGACCGCGCGACCACCCCAAAGGATCAACGACCATGAACCGCTTGCTGCTGAGGAACACCGACAGCTTCGAACCCAGTGGCGGCTGGCATCCCAACGCGGGCATGCCCAGCCCTGCCGCGATGGATCGCGCACGCACCGCAAGAGTCGGCCTGCGCCTGTTGCTCGCGGTGGTCAGTTCGCTGTTCCTGCTGTTCCTGATCGCCTTCATCATCCGCTCGCAGGTACCTGACTGGCAGCCGCTGACCGAACCGCTGGCGCCCCTGGCCCAGACCAACGCGCTCTGGCTCAATAGCGCCGCGCTGATAGGCGCCAGCATCGCCCTGCAATGGGCCCGCGTGGCCGCCCGCCGGGGCAACGCGCAGGCGACGCTGGCCGGCTTCACCCTCGGCGGCCTGCTGGCGATCGCCTTTCTGCTCGGCCAACTCTGGGTCTGGCGGCTATTCGCCGCCTGGGGCTATTTCGTCGCCAGCAACCCGGCCAACAGCTTCTTCTACCTGCTGACCGGCCTGCACGGCCTGCACCTGCTGGGCGGCCTGGTGGCCTGGGGCAGAACCCTGGGCAAGTTTCTGCGCCATGTGCCCCTGGCGCGGCTCGCCAGCAGCGTCGAACTCTGCGCCATCTACTGGCATTACCTGCTGGGGCTTTGGCTGCTGCTGTTCGCCCTCCTGACCAGTACACCGCAAACCTATGAGGCCATCGCCGCATTCTGCGGCCTGAGGTGAAGCCATGGCAGCGCATTCAGCCCCCCCCACAGATCACCCAACGCTTGCGCCCGATGCATCTGCCGCGGGCTGGCAGGGCATCACCCGCGACTGGTCGTCGGACAAGGATGCGTTCAAGCAGGTGCCCTGGGGCAAGGCGATGATGTGGATCTTCCTGCTCAGCGACACCTTTATCTTCACCTGTTTCCTGACCGGCTATATGGCCGTGCGTATCAGCAGCACCGAGCCCTGGCCGAACACCAGCGAGGTCTTCGCCCTGACCATCGCCGGCAACCACATTCCGCTGATCCTGATCGCCATCATGACCTTCGTGCTGATCAGCAGCAGCGGCACCATGGCCATGGCGGTCAACTACGCCTACCGCCGCAACCGCGGCATGACCGCCGCCCTGATGCTGGCCACCGCCTTGTGTGGCGTGGCCTTCGTCAGCATGCAGGCGTTCGAATGGAGCAAGCTGATCGCCGAAGGCGTACGCCCCTGGGGCAACCCCATGGGCGCGCCACAGTTTGGCGCGAGCTTCTTCATGATCACCGGGTTCCACGGCCTGCACGTATCGATCGGCGTGCTCTACCTGTGCACCATCGCGTGGAAGGTGCTACGCGGGGACTACGAGCGCTCCGGCAACTACCAGAACGTCGAGATAGCCGGGCTCTACTGGCACTTCGTCGACCTGGTGTGGGTGTTTATCTTCGCTTTCTTTTATCTCTGGTAGCGCTGCAGAGGAGCACTGGCCATGACGCACAGCGGACAACAGCATCCGATCAGCCTGTACCTGAAAATCTGGGGGCTGCTATTCGTCCTCAGCACCTGCTCCTACCTGGTCGACTACTTCCACTTCGCCGGTTACCTCAGGTGGTCGCTGATCATCACCTTCATGCTGCTGAAGGCCGGGTTGATCGTCGCCATCTTCATGCACATGGCCTGGGAACGCCTGGCCATGGTCTACGCCATTCTGGTGCCACCCCTGTGCCTGCTGGTGCTGGTGGGGCTGATGGTCAGCGAGGCGGACTACATTTTCCTCAGCCGGGTGCTCTTCTTTGGCCAAGGCATAACCGCGCCGTCACCATGATGACGCCGCGGTTGCTGTAATCAAGGCTCTAGATCAGATCGTTCGCTTGAACTGATGCCATCTGTGCAGCCAGGCCACGATCCAGTGCGGAGCGGCGGAGCCCGTTCCGGCAACTTGCAGCCGCGGATGATGGTTGACCACCTGCTCCAGCACCGCTTCCTGTTCCGGCTCGACATCGACGAAAAAGACATGCTTGCCTTCTTGGAGATTCTTCCTGAAGCGGCGGAAGTGGGCATTGGGCACCTGGATGCCGAAAAAGCCACCTTCCCAGGTACAGAAACCAAACAGCACGATCGCCAGGAAGATGAAGGGTACCCATCCCGCAGCGGTTGCGGTCCAACCCAGCAAATAGGCACCACCGAGCACCAGCACGGCAAGTACCACACCGACGACTGCACCAATCTCTCCGGAGTGAACGACATCCTGCTTCATGAAGGAAGGCACATCGTGCAGGTGATGTTGCTCGACATCGGCATCCTTTTCACTGAGCACGTGAATCTGCTCGGTGCTGATGCCCTTGGCCTCCAACTCCTGCTCGACGGTTTCAAGATCGTCGAGATTGTCACTGGTGTAATAGTGCCTATTCATGACGTACCTCCCATCTAGCCTAGCCGCCACTGCAAAATCGCGATCACCCGACCTTCACCGAGAGAGGCTTGCGGCATGGGTGCAGCGACATGGCCCCTGTTCTCTTGTTCGATCAACTATAAGTATAGGCGCCTCGCTAAAAACAACAATCAAGCAAAAGTCAAGTCAATAAGTCAAAGCCCCTAAAAAACATGCTGTTTAGAGCCCAGATCACGGGGTCAGACCACACCGGCAGCCTCAGAGGTCGGGCATAAATAGAGCGCAACGCAGCAGCGGGCGCCTGGGGCGGCCGCTGCTGGGGGAGTTAATTCACAAGCGCTCAGAGCCTATGAATCACCCCTTGCCTGGTGCGGCCCCCAGCCACACCTCAACTGACGATCTCGCCCCATCTCGGCGCACAAACCAGCAGCACGCTCTCTTTTGCACCACAAACAGCACCAGGGCTTACCTGGATATCCCCTGAAATCACCGAGTTTCTCTATTGGCTCGGGTCTTGCTTAGACATTGCCCTAGGCAGCCAATGGCGGCTGCCCTCATGAACGACAAAGACGTCGCCTCACCCTCGCCCAGCGCGAACGGTGACGCGGCGTTTTTTAGTTTCTGCCCCCAACGCCTGGGGATGGTGGCTCCCCTGCGATCCAGTGGTTCTGCTTGTCACTCTCTCAACCCAGCTGTGGCCTCGGCCGCAGGGCCTTGCACCACAAGTGCATAGCCTCCCCGGCCAGTTGCGCTCGGCGTGTCCACGACCACGACGAACCGTGACTGGCCGGGACCCTTTTTTTGCTGACGAGGTATTCGATGAATAACAGTTTCTGGAAAGCCGGCCATACACCGACGCTGTTCGCCGCCTTCCTCTATTTCGACTTGAGCTTCATGGTCTGGTACCTCCTCGGCCCCTTGGCCGTGCAAATTGCTACCGACCTCGACCTGACGGCGCAACAACGCGGCCTGATGGTCGCCACGCCGATCCTGGCAGGCGCCATACTGCGCCTGCTCATGGGCTTTCTGGCCGACCGGCTATCGCCCAAGACTGCCGGGTTGATCGGTCAGGTGGCGGTCATAACAGCCTTGTTCTGCGCCTGGCAGATCGGCATTGAGAGCTACGAACAAGCACTGTTATTCGGCCTGTTTCTCGGCTTTGCCGGCGCCGCCTTTGCCGTGGCCCTGCCGCTAGCCTCGCAGTGGTACCCGCCGCAGCACCAGGGCAAAGCCATGGGCATCGCCGGCGCGGGCAACTCCGGCACCGTTCTGGCCGCTTTGTTCGCCCCGGGCCTGGCGGCCTTGTTCGGCTGGCAGAATGTGTTCGGCTGGGCGCTGATTCCGTTGCTGCTGACCCTGCTGATCTTTGCCTTTATGGCGAAGAACTCGCCTGAGCGGCCCAAGCCGAAGGCTGCGGCCGACTACTTGCGCGCCCTGGGCGACCGCGACAGCTGGTGGTTCATGTTTTTCTACAGCGTCACCTTCGGCGGCTTCATCGGCCTGGCCAGCGCCCTGCCCGGTTACTTCAGCGATCAATACGGGCTGAGCCCGGTGACCGCGGGCTACTACACTGCGGCCTGCGTCTTTGCCGGCAGCCTGCTGCGCCCGCTCGGCGGCGCCCTGGCCGACCGCATCGGCGGCATCCGTGCCCTGCTGATGATGTACACCCTCGCCTCGCTGAGCATTGCCGCCGTCGGTTTCAATCTGCCCAGCTCCACCGCCGCATTGGCCTTGTTCGTCACCGCCATGCTCGGCCTCGGCGCGGGCAATGGCGCGGTGTTCCAGCTGGTGCCACAGCGCTTTCGTCGGGAGATTGGCGTGATGACCGGCTTGATCGGAATGGCCGGCGGTATCGGCGGTTTCCTCCTGGCCGCAGGCCTGGGGGCGATCAAGCAACAGACCGGTGACTATCAGTTGGCCTTGTGGTTTTTTGCCAGCCTCGGTGTACTGGCCTGGTTCGGCCTGTACAGCGTCAAACGCCGCTGGCGCACCACTTGGGGCTCGGCTGCAGTGACCGCCGCCCGGGTGTAATCGCATGGTGCATGGGTGGATCGGCAAGGCGCGACCCACCCATGCCCCCAACCACGGGAGAATTGAGGCAAAGGCGGGGCTGACTGGCAGAGTTGAATCGCACTGGTCAGGAACGATGGGTGACGCCGGCAACGGCCAACCCTGCAGCCATGCCCCGGCCCCGCCTTTGCCTCAATCCTTCATCCCCAGGAACGCCGCCATGGCCCTGCACCTCACCTTCGGCGAAGCCAGCGCTACCGGCCCGCGCCCAGAGAACCAGGACGCCATTCGCGTGGTGACCCCGGCGCCGGCCCTGGCCGCGAGCAAGGGCTATCTGTTCGCCATTGCCGATGGCGTCAGCCAATGCGCCGACGGCGGTCTGGCCGCTCGCGCGACCCTGCAAGCGCTGGCCCTGGACTACTACGCCACCCCGGAAACCTGGGCGGTGGCGCAATCGCTGGATCGCCTGCTGGTCGCGCACAACCGCTGGCTGCAAGCCAACGGTGGCGGCCAACCGCTGCTGACCACCCTCACCGCCCTGGTCCTGCGCGGCCGGCGCTTCACCCTGGCGCATGTCGGCGACTGCAGAGCCTATCGCTGGCACGCCGGCCAACTCGAGCGCATCAGCGAAGACCACGTCTGGGAACAACAGGGCATGCAGCATGTGCTCAAACGCGCCATGGGCCTGGACCAGCATCTGGTGGTCGACTACCTGGACGGTGAGTTGCGCGAGGGCGAGAGCTTCCTGATGGTCAGCGATGGCATCTGGGCGACACTCGGCGACCCGGGCATCCAGCGCATCCTGCACGATGAACAAGACCCTGCCGCCGCGACCCGCGCGCTGGTCAGCGCGGCGCACCTGGCTGGCAGCCAGGACAATGCCAGCGCCTTGCTGGTGAGAGTCGACGGTCTGCCGGAAAGCGCCCTGGCCGATACCCTCGCCCAACTCGAGCACTGGCCCTTGCCGCCGAAACTGCGCGAAGGCCAGGACTTCGAAGGCTGGCAGGTCGAGCGCTTGCTGGCCGAGTCGCGCCAGTCGCTGATCTACCGCGTGCGCGATGGCCAGGCGCGCCGCTGGCTGTTGAAGACCCTGCCCGCCAGCCGCATGGATGAGCCGCAAGCCGGGCCTGCCCTGCTGCTCGAGGAATGGTTCTTGCGCCGAGTGGCCGGGCGCTTCTTCGCCGAAGTCCATCCCCTGCCGCAGCGCCAGCACCTGTATTACGTGCAGCGCGAATACGCCGGGCAGACCCTGGCCGAACAGCTGCGCCTGTCCGGCCCGCTCGGCCTGCCCGAGTGGTTGGATCTCGCCCCACGCCTGGTCAGAGCCTTGGGCATGCTGCACCGGCGCAACATTCTGCACCGCGACATCAAGCCGGAAAACCTGTTGTGGGGTGACGACGGCGAACTGCGGGTGCTGGATTTCGGCCTGGCCTACTGCCCCGGCCTGTCTCGCGACGAGCCCAATGACCTGCCCGGCACCCCCAGCTATATCGCGCCGGAGGCCTTTACCGGGGTCGCACCCAGCGCCCAACAAGACCTCTATGCGGCGGGCGTGAGCCTCTACCACCTGCTCACCGGCCACTATCCCTATGGCGAGATCGAGGCCTTCCAGCATCCGCGCTTCGGCAACGTAACGCCGGCCAGCCGCTATCGTCCCGACCTGCCGAACTGGATCGACGAGAGCCTCAGTCGCGCCCTCAGCGCCGACCCCAAGCAACGCTACGAGACCGCCGAGGAGTGGTTGCTGGCCCTGGAACAGGGTGAGCGCCAGTCACTCAGCAGCAGGCCACGGCCATTGCTCGAACGCGAGCCGGTGAAAGTCTGGCGCACCGTGGCGCTGGTGTCCCTACTGGTGAATCTGGCCCTGCTGGTGCTACTGCTGAAGTGAGCCTGCAAACGCACCAGGACGGCGCAACACGCCTTATACAGGTGCAATGAACTGCCGATACAGCAGCAAAAAACGGCTCTAGCCCGTGAATATTCAGGCGATTGCCAAGTTGGCATAAGCCCTGCATTGATATTCGCAAATTTAAATAAAGTGCGCTCTTCAACGTTGAAGAGCGCACTCCCCGAGAGAACGGGACTTGGACAAAGGCGTCCTCGCTAGGTGACTAGCGGGACGCCTTTTTTGTTTTCCGGTTATGCGTGACGGTGAGGAACCATGAAAAAACTCAAGCTGGTAATGATCGGTAATGGCATGGCCGGAGTGCGCACCCTCGAAGAGCTGATCAAGCTCGCTCCCGATCTCTATGACATCACGGTGTTCGGTGCCGAACCGCACCCGAACTACAACCGCATCCTGCTCTCCCCGGTATTGGCCGGCGAGCAGACCTTCGAAGAAATCGTGCTCAACGACCTCAACTGGTACGCCGACAACGGCATCAAGCTGCTGCTCGGACGCAAAGCGGTGAAGATCGACCGCAAGGCTCGCGTAGTCGTGGCCGATGACGGCAGCGAGGCCGAATACGATCGCCTGCTCATCGCCACCGGCTCCAACCCCTTCATCCTGCCGATACCGGGCAAGGACCTGCAGGGCGTGATCGGTTACCGCGACATCGCCGACACCCAGACCATGATGGAAACCGCCAAGACCCATAAGCACGCGGTGGTCATCGGCGGTGGTCTGCTCGGCCTGGAAGCGGCAAACGGCCTCAAGTTGCGCGGCATGGACGTCACCGTGGTGCATATCGGCGACTGGTTGCTGGAACGCCAGCTCGACGTCACCGCAGGCCGCCTGCTGCAGCAGTCGCTGGAAGACCGCGGCCTGAAATTCCTCCTGCCCAAGCACACCGCCGAGCTGCTGGACAATGGCGAAGGCCGGGTCTGCGCGGTGAAGTTCAAGGACGGCGAGGTGGTTCCCGCCGACCTGGTGGTGATGGCCGCCGGCATCCGCCCCAACAGCGAGCTGGCGGAACAATCCGGCATAGCCTGCAACCGCGGCATCCTGGTCAACGACACCATGCAGACCTATGACCCGCGGGTCTACGCCATCGGCGAATGCGCCAGCCACCGCGGTATCGCCTACGGCCTGGTGGCGCCGCTGTTCGAACAGGCCAAGGTCTGCGCCAATCACCTGGCCCAGCTCGGCTTCTCCCGCTACCAGGGTTCGGTGACCTCGACCAAGCTCAAGGTCACCGGCATCGACCTGTTCTCTGCCGGCGAATTCATGGGCGCCGAAGGCACCGAGACCATCACCCTGTCGGACCCGATCGGCGGCGTGTACAAGAAGCTGGTGATCAGGGACGACGTGCTGGTCGGCGCCTGCCTGTACGGCGACACTGCCGACGGCGGCTGGTATTTCCGCCAGATCCGCGAGAACCACAATGTCAGCGAGATCCGCGACCACCTGATGTTCGGCGAAAACGCCATCGGCGATGCCGGCCACCAGGGCCAGAGCAGCACCGCCAACATGCCCGACGACATGGAAGTGTGCGGTTGCAACGGCGTGTGCAAGGGCACCATCGTCAAGGCCATTCAGGAAAACGGCCTGTTCAGCGTCGATGACGTGAAAAAGCACACCAAGGCCGCCAGCTCCTGCGGCTCCTGTGCCGGCCTGGTCGAGCAGATCCTGATCAACACCGTAGGCGGCGCGGCGGACGTCAAGCCGAAGAGCGAGAAAGCCATCTGCGGCTGCAGCGACCTCAACCACGGACAGATCCGCAAGGCCATCCGCGAAGAGCAGCTGACCAGCATTCCGGCGACCATGACCTTCCTCAACTGGAGCACGCCAAACGGCTGCGCCACCTGCCGTCCGGCGCTGAACTACTACCTGATTTCCACCTGGCCGGGCGAGGCCAAGGATGACCCGCAGTCGCGCTTCATCAACGAACGCGCCCACGCCAATATCCAGAAGGACGGCACCTACTCGGTTATTCCGCGGATGTGGGGCGGCGTGACCAATGCCTCGGAACTGCGCCGCATCGCCGACGTGGCCGACAAGTACAACGTGCCCATGGTCAAGGTTACCGGCGGCCAGCGCATCGACCTGCTGGGGATCAAGAAGGACGACCTGCCAGGCGTATGGAAGGACCTCGACATGCCGTCCGGGCACGCCTATGGCAAGTCCATCCGCACCGTGAAGACCTGCGTCGGCAGCGAGTTCTGCCGTTTCGGCACGCAGAACAGCACGCAGATGGGCATCGACCTGGAACACGCGCTGTTCAATATGTGGTCGCCACACAAGGTCAAACTGGCGGTCTCCGGCTGCCCGCGCAACTGCGCCGAATCGGGCATCAAGGATGTCGGCATCATCGGCGTCGACTCCGGCTGGGAGCTGTATATCGGCGGTAACGGCGGAATCAAGACCGAGGCCGGCGAGTTCTTCGTCAAGCTCAAGAGCGCCGAAGAGGTGATGGAATACAGCCTGGCCTTCCTCCAGCTCTACCGCGAAGAAGCCTTCTACCTCGAGCGCACCGTGCATTACATGCAGCGCGTCGGCATGGAGCACATCAAGAAAGCCGTGCTGGAAGATGCCGAAAAACGCCAGGCGCTGCACGCCCGCCTGCTGTTCTCGCTGTCCTTCGAGCAGGACCCGTGGAAGGAGCAGCTGGCCAAACCGCAACTGAAGAAAGAATTCGACCGCATCGCCCTGCGCAACCTGGAGGTGCAAGCATGAGCTGGCTGGATATCTGCGCCCTGGAAGACATCAACCCGCTGGGTTCGCGCATAGTCGCCGGACCCAAGGGCGACATCGCCATTTTCCGCACCTCCAACGATGAAGTGTTCGCCCTCGACGACCGCTGCCCGCACAAGGGCGGGCCGCTGTCCCAGGGCCTGGTCTACGGCAAGCGTGTGGCTTGCCCGCTGCATAACTGGCAGATCGAACTGGAGTCCGGCCAGGCGGTGGCGCCAGACGTCGGTTGCGCGCACCGGCATCAGGCCAAGGTCGAGAACGGCCGGGTGCTGCTGACCCTCAATACCGCCACCGAATGTGCCTGAAGGTCATGTGTCGGCCGCACCCCGCACGGCGCGGCCGACCCGATTACCGCAGAGAGATGACGCCATGACCCATCCCCATCAGATCACCGCCTCAACCTGCTGCTATTGCGGCGTGGGCTGTGGCGTGCTGATCGAACACGATGACGAGAAGATTCTCGGTGTCCAAGGCGATCCCGCGCACCCGGCTAATTTCGGCAAGCTGTGCAGCAAGGGCTCGACCCTGCACCTGACCGGCGACCTCGATGCCCGCGGCCTCTACCCGGAACTGCGCCTGGGCAAGGGCCTGGCACGTACACGCACGGACTGGGACAGCGCCCTGGATCACGCCGCCAACGTCTTCGCCGAGACCATCCGCGAACATGGCCCGGACAGTGTCGCCTTCTACATCTCCGGCCAGCTGCTGACCGAGGACTACTACGCCTTCAACAAGCTGGCCCGCGCCCTGGTCGGCACCAACAATATCGACAGCAACTCACGCCTGTGCATGTCCTCGGCGGTGGTCGGCTACAAGCGCAGCCTCGGCGCCGATGCGCCGCCCTGCAACTACGAAGACATCGAGCAGAGCGACTGCGTGCTGATCGCCGGCAGCAACATGGCCTTCGCCCACCCGGTGCTGTTCCGCCGCCTGGAAGAAGCCAAGGCCAAGCGCCCGGACATGCAGGTCATCGTCATCGATCCACGGCGCACCGACACCTGCGACCTGGCCGACCTGCACCTGGCGATCCAGCCGGGCAGCGACGTCGCCCTGTTCCACGGCATCCTGCACATTCTCATGTGGGAAGGTTGGATCGACCGCGCCTATATCGACGCCCATACCCAGGGTTTCGAGGCGCTGAAAACCCTGGTGCGCGACTACAGCCCGCAAATGGTCAGCGAACTGTGCGGCATCAGCCAGGACAGCCTGCAGCAATGTGCGCGCATGATCGGCAGCGCGCCGAGCTTCCTCTCGCTCTGGTGCATGGGCCTCAATCAGTCGAGCAGCGGCAGCGCCAAGAACAGCGCGCTGATCAACCTGCACCTGGCCACCGGGCAGATCGGCAAGCCCGGCGCCGGCCCCTTCTCCCTGACCGGCCAACCGAATGCCATGGGCGGTCGCGAAACCGGCAGCCTGTCCAACCTGCTGCCGGGCCATCGCGATGCCGCCAATCCGCAGCACCGCGCCGAGGTCGCCGGCTACTGGGGCGTCGACGCCCTGCCGCAAAGCACCGGACTGACCGCCATCGAGCTGTTCGAGGCGGTGCGGGTCGGCAAGATCAAGGCCCTGTGGATCGCCTGCACCAATCCGGCGCAGTCCATGCCGGATCAAAACAAGGTGCATGAAGCGCTGGCCGCCTGCCCGTTCGTGGTGGTGCAGGAAGCCTTCTTCACCACCGAGACCTGCCACTACGCCGACCTGCTGCTGCCCGCCGCCAGCTGGGGCGAGAAGGAAGGCACGGTGACCAACTCCGAGCGCCGCGTCAGCCACGTGCGCCGCGCCGTGCCCGCACCCGCAGAGGCGCGGCCGGATTGGGCAATCACCACAGACTTCGCCCGCCGTTTGGAAAAACTACAACACCCCGGCCTGCCAAGCCTGTTCGACTTCGACAACCCGCAAGGGTTGTTCGAAGAGTACAAACACCTGACCGCCAAGCGCGACCTCGACCTGTCGGGGCTCAGCTACGCGATTCTGGATAACCAAGGTCCCCAGCAATGGCCGTTCCCGGCCGGCGCTACCCAAGGCAGCGCGCGCCTGTATGGCGACGGCCGCTTCCCCACGGAGAATGGCCGTGCGCAGTTTCATGCCGAGCCCTACCGCGCGCCCAAGGAAAAGCGCGACGCGCGTTTCCCGTTGACCCTCAATACCGGTCGCCTGCGCGATCAGTGGCACGGCATGAGCCGCACCGGCACCGCCGCGCGCCTGTTCGGCCATGTCGAGGAGGCCGTGCTCAGCCTGCACCCGGACGAACTGCGCCGCCTGCGCCTGCAAGCCGGCGATCTGGTCAAGGTGCGCAGCCGCCGCGGTAGCCTGATCGTACCGGTACAGGCCGACGACTCGGTTCGCGCCGGCCAGGCCTATCTGCCCATGCACTGGGGCAACCGCTTTCTCAAGGGTCTGGGCAGCAACGTGCTGACCCTGCCGGCCTTCGACCCGCTGTCCAAGCAGCCCGAACTCAAGCACGCCGGCATCCAGGTGGCAAAGGTCGAGCTGCCCTGGCAGTTGTTCGCCTTGGTCGAGGGTGACGTCCAGAAGCGCTTCGAGGCCTTGCGTCCGCTGTTCGAGTCCTTTGCCTACGCCAACCTCAGCCTCACTGGCCGCGAGCGCCCGGCCCTGGTCATCCGTGCGGCAAGCGCGGCAGCACCCGAGGCCGAACTGCTGACACAGATCGATCAATTGCTCGGCCTGCACGAGGGGCCGGTTCTGGCCTACGACGACCCACGCAAAGCGGTGGGCAAGCGTGTGCGCATCGAGGACGGCCGCATCAAAGCCATCCGCCTGGCCGGTGAGACTGCGGCCCGCGACTGGCTGAAGAGTCTGTGGAGCGAAGGCCAGGCCGATGCCGACCTGCGCCGCTGGCTGCTGGCGCCGCTGTCCACTCCGCCGGGGGCTGCTGCGGGCATGAAGCCCGGCAAGACCCTGTGCAACTGCCTGAACGTCAGTGAGAACGCAGTGTGCGCCGGCATCGCCCGCGGCCTCGACCTCAATGGGCTGAAGCAGGAACTGAAATGCGGCACCAGTTGCGGTTCTTGCGTACCGGAAATCAAACGGCTGTTGTCCACCCAGCCGGTAGTGCTGCATGCATAACCGCAGGGTCGGTGACCACCCCGTGGTAGGCCACTACGTGTTTATTCCCAAGGCAACTACCGCGGTGGGTAACGCTTCGCGCTTACCCACTGCATGACGAGGATTTTGATATGAGCGCAAAAGTCTGGCTGGTAGGGGCAGGCCCGGGTGACCCGGAGCTGTTGACGCTCAAGGCAGTGAAAGCCTTGCGTCAGGCCGAGATTGTGATGATCGACGACCTGGTCAACCCGGCGGTACTCGAACACTGTCCAACCGCACGCATAGTCCCGGTGGGCAAGCGCGGTGGCTGCCGCTCGACGCCGCAGGCCTTTATCCATCGCCTGATGCTGCGCTATGCGCGCCAGGGCAAATGCGTGGTGCGCCTGAAAGGCGGCGATCCGTGCATCTTCGGCCGCGGCAGCGAAGAGCTCGACTGGCTGCAGCAGCACGGCATCGAGGTGGAAATGGTCAATGGCATTACCGCTGGCCTGGCTGGCGCCACCAACTGCGGCATTCCCCTGACCCTGCGCGGCGTTGCGCGCGGCGTGACCCTGGTGACGGCCCACACCCAGGACGACAGCACGCTGAACTGGCAAGCCCTGGCCCAGGGTGGCACCACCCTGGTGGTGTATATGGGCGTGGCCAAGCTGGCGGACATCCGCGATAGCCTGCTGGCCGGCGGTATGTGCGCCGACATGCCGGTGGCGATGATCGAGAATGCCTCACTGCCCCAGCAGCGCGAATGCCGCAGCTCACTGGCGGCGATGCAACAAGATGCCCTGGCTTTCCAGCTGAAAAGCCCGGCTATCCTGGTGATCGGCGAAGTCGCCGCCGGACATCAAGCACAAGCCATGGCCGCGATTGCCTGACCCCTTCGCTCCTGCGGAGATGTCCTTGCCCGGCCTGTGCCGGGCTTTTTTATGGACAAAGAAAAACCCGGCCGAAGCCGGGTTTTTCCTAGCCGATTAAGACCAGTTACTGGACTTGAGCTTCTACTTGGGCTTCAACACGGCGGTTGATGGCACGGCCCGCCTCAGTTGCGTTGTCGGCAACCGGCTGAGTTTCGCCATAACCAGCGGCGTTTACGCGCTGACCTTCAACACCGTACTGGTTGACCAGAACTTCACGCACAGCGCTTGCACGCTTTTCGGACAGCTGCTGGTTGTAGGAATCAGTACCGACGGAGTCAGTGTGACCTTCAACAGTGGTGCTGGTCTGCGGGTATTGCTTCATGAAATCAGCCAGGTTCTTGATATCGCTATAGCTTTCTTCTTTGACTTGGGCCTTGTCGAAGTCGAATTTCACGTCCAGCTCAACGCGTACAACCTGGGCTGGCTCTTCAGCAACCGGAGCCGGCTCTGCCATCGGCTCAGGAGCAGCCTCTGCAACCTGGACTGGCTTGCTGCCACCACCGAAGTTCATGCCAACGCCTATGCTTGGCGCCCACTCGGTGTCGCCCTGGTCGATGTTGTACTGGGCTTCAACGCCAGCACGTGCATAGAGATTCTCGGTGATGAAGTACTTGGCACCGCCGCCAATGTTGGCAAAGGTGGAGCCGTTACGACCGCCGCGACCGGTTTGACCGATGCTCTGATCCGAGAAACCTGCAGACAGGTAAGGACGCAGCGCGTCACCGGTATTGTTGAAGTGGTACAGAGCATCGAGGGCGGTATTCGAGCCTTTGATGTTACGACCGTCTTCACCACGAGCGTTGTGCACTTCGTCGTAGGCCAGACGCAATTCAACGTCGTCGGTCAGGTAGTAACCGATGCTGCCGCCGAACAGATTGCCGTTGTTCTTGAAGTCACGGGCGCTGTCGAAGATTTCCTTCTTGGCAAAACCCTCCACTTCGACCGCGCCTTGGCCCTGCGCCAGCACGCTAAGCGAAGAACTAGCGAGTATCGAGCCGATGACAACGCCAAAAGTGTTTTTAAATTTCATCTGTAAATCCCTATATCATTGGTGGCCAGTAAGTTGTCTGACAAACAAGACAACCAAAGAACGATTCTAACAGAAGCGCTCCGAGGGTTAGAGCACTCTTTACATGTTTAAGTTTCAAGGGTGCCTGAAAATTTTTCTCGCAAGCGGTCGAGGGCGCGCTTGTAGCGCATTTTAGTGGCGCTCAGGCCCATGTGCATGATGTCGGCAATCTCTTGAAACTCCAGCTCTGCGACAAAACGTAGCACCAGAATCTCCCGGTCGATTGGGTTGACATGCACAAGCCAGCGATCCAGCCCACCACGGTCCTCAACTTTAGGCATCTTCTCTTCAGAGGCCTCTTCCAACGGATCCAGACTTAATGCATCCATCAGGCGACGCTTGCGGCGTTCTTTACGGTACTGGGTAATACATTCGTTATAGGTAATGCTGTAGAGCCAGGTTTTAAACTTCGATTTACCTTCAAAGTTTTTCAAACCATAAAGAACCTTGAGCATGACCTCTTGACAAACATCATCGGCGTCACGTTCGCTGCCTAAATAACGTGCGCACACGTTAAACAGTGTGCGCTGGTAACGACGCATCAACTCTTCATACGCACGGGTAACGTGAAAAAGCTCGCCATGCGCGCGAGCGACGAGCTCCTCATCCGAGAGTTCGCGGGGGTCATAGCGCAAGGACATCGGTTGGGCTTTATTCAAAACGAGTTAGGCCGACAGTCGGGGCGGAGGCTGCCAGCACCTAATGCATCAGGCGCTGGGTTGGCGGCATACATTAGCAGGAATGGCGTGTTAGCGACTGCTCACCCGCTGCTCGAGCAGGGTGCGATTAGCCACCGAGACCAACTCGCCCGCATCGGTTAGCAGGATAGTCTTGACCGTGCCAATTTCCTCGATCTGTCCTTCGACCTCACCGACCTGAACTTGTTGCCCCACCTGGTACAACTCACGCACATAAATGCCGGCCAGAATCTGCCCGGCAATTTGCCGGCTACCCAAGCCCAGTGCCAGCGCGGCAGCCAGACCCACCGAAATCAACACGATGGCAATGACGTTGTTCAGCAGGTCGGTTTTGATCTCCAGCTGGCCGATGGCCACCGAAATACTGATGATAATCACCAGCCCCTGACCAATGCGGGCCAGACCATGCGCATAATCCAGGCCCACGCCCTCGGCGGCACCTCGAACCACGCCACTGACCAATTGCGCCAGCAGTACGCCGGCGACCAGCACCAGTGCGGCACCAAACACCTTGGGCAGATAGGACGCCAGTACATCGAGCGTGGCCGAGACACGTTCCAGGCCGAGCGATTCCGCAGCCGAGACGAGAAAAATCAACAGCACGAACCAGTAGATGATCTTGCCGATCAAGGTCGAAACCGGCACCTGGATACCGGCACGGCTCAGCAGCTTGGTCAGCCCGGTACCCGCCATCAGCCGATCCAGACCGATCTTGCCGAGCAGCTTCGACAGCAAGGTATCGAGCAGCTTGGCCACGACAAAGCCGAGCAACACCAGGATCAACGCCACGAACAGGTTCGGGATAAAAACGGCGACTTTGGTCCAGAGCGCAGTCATCGCGGCTATCAGGCTTTGAGTCCAGGGATCTAGTTCCATTTCAGTCAGCCTTATTAGTAGAAGCAGAATTGGTAGAAACGCTAGAGCCGCGACGGGTAACCGGGGCGACATGGGCCGAGCCGCTATTCAGGGCGATCATCATGGCGCCGAGCCAATGGCCCATGAGCGCGAACAGATCACCCGCGCCGACCTGGCGATTGGCAGTCTTGAGTACGCGGTGCAGACAAGCGTCGTCGTCGTGATCGGACGCGCCGGACTTGAGCATATCGCGCAGGGATTCTTCAAATGGATCGGGCATGACGCACCTCACAGGACGTCTCGGCTAGACGAGACCAACTCGGGGCAAGTCACATCAGGCCCAGCGCAAACGGCGTAGCAGCCACCACTGGGCAAGGCCTACCACCAGCATGATCGAGCAGGCAATAAGGAAGCCATAGGCGTTCTCAGCACCAGGTATGCCGCCAACATTGATACCCAGCAGCCCAGTGAGGAAGCTCATCGGCAGAAACACCCCGGTGATGATGGCGAAGCGATACATGATGCGGTTCATCCGCTGATCCATACGGCGGTTTTCCGCCTCCAGCAGCAGACTGACTCGTTCGCGACTGAGCTCCAGTTCTTCCAGGTAGCGGGTCAGGCGGTTGTGCAGTTCGTTCCAATAGCCGGCGTCATCGGCGAGGAACCAGGTCTGCTGCTTGCGCGTCAACTGCGCGAAGATTTCACTCTGGGGCGCAAGGAAGCGGCGCAGACCGGCAGCGCGCCGCCGCACTTGCAGCAGCTGTGCATGATCCGGCACGGCGTGCTCATCGGCATCGACCAAGTCTTCCTGCTCATCGACCCGTTCGGACAACTCGGCGACCAGGGCGTCGACCTTGTCGGTGAGGTAATCCGCGAGAGTCAGGATCAGTTCTGACGACGTTTTCGGCCCACGACCGGCGGCGAGATCGGCGATCAGGTTCTCGGTCGCGCGCAAGGGGCGCAGGCGCAAGGAAATAATCCGCCGGGCAGCGGCGAAGATGCGCACCGACACCATGTCCTCCGGCTCCGCGCCCGGGTTGAGATTGATCCCGCGAAGAAACAGCAACAGCGCTTCATCGGGCAGTGTCAGCAGGCGCGGACGGGTATTTTCCTCCAGCAGCAGATCGCAAGCGAACTCACTCAGGCCACTTTCGTAGCGCAGCCAGTGCTGGGTCTGCGGATGGCTACGATCCCAGTGCAGCCACAGACTTTCCTGCTCGGCCAGCTCCAGGCCGGCCAATTGCCCTTGAGCGATCGCACGCGCCCCGCCCGCACCATCCAGGACAAAAGCATGCACCAGCCCCCATTGCGTGTTGTCTTGCTCGTGCATGCCTACTCCTGGCATGACTTATTCCGGCATTTTCAGTGCAGCGGGCGAAATGATGATGCCGTTGTTATCGGCATACAGGTACTCGCCCGGGCGGAAGGTCACGCCAGCAAAGGTCACCGCCACATTGAGGTCGCCAATACCGCGTTTGTCGGTCTTCATCGGATGGCTGGCCAGCGCCTGGACTCCGAGGTCGGTCTGCGCCAGCACATCGACATCGCGTACGCAGCCATAGATCACCAGGCCTTCCCAGCCATTCTTCGCGGCTTTTTCCGCGAGCATGTCACCCAGCAGAGCGCGGCGCATGGAGGCACCGCCATCGACCACCATCACCTTACCCTTGCCTGGCTGCTCGACCTGCTCCTTGACCAGAGAGTTGTCTTCAAAGCACTTGATGGTGACGATCTCGCCACCAAAGGAGTCGCGGCCGCCGAAATTGCTGAACATCGGCTCGACGACCTGGACCAATTCCGGGTAGGCGTCACACAAATCTGGAGTGATGTAATGCATGGGAAAACTCCTGGTTAACTAGACATTGAAAATCAGTTTTCATCGATCGATGCCGGCCCGATCACCACCCAGTCCACAAGCCATGGCACCAGGCCGTGCCGCACCTGACTTATGTCAGCAGCCCCGTGCCAGGGCGCCGGCGAGAGTACAACGGATCTCCAGAGCAACCAGCAAGGCAATGGCACCAGGCACGGAACACCAGCACACGACCTCCTGGGAGCATATTAGCGGTATCACTGCTCAGGCGGAACGCCCTCCCCATGCTCAAGCGCGGCTTGTTTAAGCTCCTGGGTCCTGCCCAGCCAGCGCGCCACCAGCGGCCATACCTCCGTTTGCGCTTCTTTGCTGACCAGCATCTCAACATGACCGAAATCACTGGCGAAACCGTTTTCCTTGCCCAGAAAAAGAAACTGGCTGAGCGGCGAGCCAAACTGCTCGAGCAACTTGCGGCAGGCCCATGGCGGATCCTGCCGGTCGCCCGCTGCCGACACCGCCAATACCGGAACCCGCACCTCGGCCAGGCCGGCCCACCAATCGCGCTCGGCATCGCCAAAGCGGCCAAACAGCCCGTGCCAGCGCAAACTCTCCAATGCCAGACCAATCGGCTCATCTTCCGGTCCGCGCTTGAGCCGGCTGCCGGACAATACGGAAAAACGCTTGAGCAGCAAGCGCCCGCCCCACTCCACCGGCGGTACTTTCAGCGGCCAGTAGGTGCGACTGATCTGGCTGCCGAATAACGCCACCGACGCCACTCGGCCCTGATCGAGATAGTGCCCGCCCAGCGCACCGGCCAGGGTGATGCCGCCCAGCGAGTGCCCCAGCCAATGGGCCGGCTGGGGATTCTGCTCATGAACGAAATCGGCAATCGCCGGCAAGTCGTAGCGTACGTAGTCGCTGACGCGGTTGTGCCTGTAGCCCTTGTTGCGCGGCGACAGCCCATGCCCGCGCATTTCGGCGATCCACACATCGAAGCCGGCCCGCGCCAGGTGAGGACCAAGACCAAGCCCCTTGGGCGAATACCAGAAGCGTCGATTGGAAAAACTGCCGGGCAACAGGATCACCGGCACCCCGCGCTCGGCCACGTGACCGGCCACGCCCAAACGGGTGAGGGCCAACTCGACGCTGGCGTCAGGGCTGTTGCCTGGCTTGAGGCGATAGACATCCTCACTCAAGTCGAAACGAAATTCCGCGCTGATCAAGGCGACGGGGAAAAGCTCACTGCTACTTTGCATCTTCATCGCTCTGGTACAAAAGATTGCCGGGAGCAATTTTTCACGTCGCTTGCGACGGCCCGTTGGGTGGTCGCCAGGGTGGCAGCCCACAAAAACGCCAGAAGCGTTTTGCGCGCCAGCCCCGGACGGGTGAAGCACATGGATGTGTAAAACACAAAAAAGGGCAGGATTAACCTGCCCTTGAATCAGAAGGTTAACGGTAAATCAGGATGGCTGGGCTTCCGCCAGGAAGAACCAGGTATCCAATACCGAGTCAGGGTTCAGCGACACACTTTCGATGCCCTGCTGCATCAGCCATTTGGCCAGATCCGGGTGATCGGATGGCCCCTGACCACAGATGCCGACGTACTTGCCGGCCTTGTTGCAGGCCTGAATGGCATTGGACAGCAGCTTCTTGACCGCCGGATTACGCTCATCGAACAGGTGCGCAACGATGCCGGAGTCGCGATCCAGGCCCAGGGTCAACTGGGTCAGGTCGTTGGAGCCAATCGAGAAGCCATCGAAGAACTCGAGGAACTCTTCAGCCAGAATCGCGTTGGACGGCAGTTCGCACATCATGATGATACGCAGCCCGTTCTCGCCGCGCTTGAGGCCATTGCTGGCCAGCAGGTCGATTACCTGGCTGGCTTCGCCGAGGGTGCGCACGAAAGGCACCATGATCTCGACGTTGGTCAGGCCCATCTCGTTGCGCACCTTCTTCATTGCCCGGCATTCCAGCTCGAAGCAATCGCGGAAGGACTCGCTGATGTAGCGCGAGGCGCCACGGAAGCCGAGCATCGGGTTCTCTTCTTCCGGCTCGTAGAGCTTGCCGCCGATCAGGTTGGCGTATTCATTGGACTTGAAGTCGGACAGGCGCACGATGACCTTCTTCGGCCAGAACGCCGCCGCCAGGGTGCTTATGCCCTCGACCAGCTTCTCGACATAGAAGTTGACCGGATCGTCGTAACCGGCGATGCGCTTCTCGACGCTGTCCTTGATTTCCGGCGGCAAGCCGGCGAAATTCAGCAGTGCCTTGGGGTGCACGCCGATCATCCGATTGATGATGAACTCCAGACGAGCCAGGCCCACGCCGGCGTTCGGCAGCTGGGCGAAATCGAAGGCGCGATCGGGGTTGCCGACGTTCATCATGATCTTGAACGGCAGGTCGGGCATGGCATCCACGGAGTTTGTGCGGACATCGAAGCCCAGCTCGCCCTCGAAAATGAAGCCGGTGTCGCCCTCGGCGCAGGACACAGTCACGCCCTGGCCATCTTTCAGCACCTGGGTGGCATTGCCACAACCAACCACCGCCGGAACACCCAGTTCGCGGGCGATGATCGCCGCGTGGCAGGTGCGCCCGCCCCGGTTGGTGACGATGGCACTGGCACGCTTCATGACCGGCTCCCAGTCCGGATCGGTCATATCGGAAACCAGCACGTCGCCTGGTTGTACCTTGTCCATTTCGGAGATGTCATTGATTACCCGCACCTTGCCGGCGCCGATCTTCTGGCCGATTGCACGGCCCTCAACCAGAACGGTGCCGGTTTCCTTGAGCAGGTAGCGCTCCATCACATTGACATTGGTGCGGCTTCTCACGGTTTCCGGACGGGCCTGGACCACATATAGCTTGCCGTCATCGCCGTCTTTGGCCCATTCGATGTCCATCGGCCGGCCGTAGTGCTTCTCGATGATCATGGCCTGCTTGGCCAGTTCGCTGACCTCGGCATCGCTCAGGCAGAAACGCGCGCGCTCGGCGCGGTCGACATCGACCACCTTGACCGACTTACCGGCCTTGGCTTCGTCGCCGTAGATCATCTTGATCGCCTTGCTGCCCAGGTTGCGGCGCAGGATCGCCGGGCGACCGGCCTCAAGAGTCTGCTTGTGCACATAGAATTCGTCGGGGTTGACCGCCCCCTGCACCACGGTTTCGCCGAGGCCATAAGCGCCGGTGATGAAGACCACGTCACGGAAGCCCGACTCGGTGTCGAGGGTGAACATGACCCCGGCGGTGCCGGTTTCCGAACGCACCATGCGCTGAACGCCGGCGGACAGCGCCACCAGCTTGTGGTCGAAGCCCTGGTGCACGCGGTAGGAAATGGCGCGGTCATTGAACAGTGAAGCGAACACTTCCTTGGCCGCGCGGATCACGTTGTCCACGCCGCGGATATTCAAGAAGGTCTCTTGCTGGCCGGCGAAGGAGGCATCCGGCAAGTCTTCCGCGGTGGCCGAGGAACGTACGGCTACAGCCATGTGCTCGTTGCCGCCGGACATGGTGGCGAAGGCCTTGCGGATCTCCGCATCGAGCTTCTCCGGGAAAGGGGCCTCCATCACCCACTGACGAATTTGCGCACCGGTCTTGGCCAGAGCATTGACATCGTCAACATCGAGGGCATCCAGCGCCGCATGGATCTGCGCATTCAGGCCGCTCTGCTCGAGAAAGTCGCGGTAGGCCTGGGCGGTAGTGGCGAAACCACCGGGAACCGATACACCGGCGCCAGCAAGGTTGCTGATCATCTCGCCCAGGGAGGCGTTCTTGCCCCCTACGTGCTCAACATCGTGATTGCCGAGCTTATCGAGGGAAACTACGTACTCTACCAAGGTGATCTCTCCACTAAGGTGTTGGAAAAGCTCAAGGGGCTGGGAAATTCGGCGGCGCATGTCCGCACGATTGTGGCCGGGCCCTGGAAAATAAGTAACAATGCAGCCACTTCCGGCCTGCAAAAGCGGGCCCATGATAGCCAAGAATCGTCCTCAGCTTAAGGCCCACGGTACAAATGAAACGAACCGCTTTCTTCATCTCCGACGGCACCGGCATTACGGCCGAAACCCTGGGTCAGAGCTTATTGGCGCAGTTCGAAACCATCAACTTCACTAAACTCACACGTCCGTATATCGACAGTGTGGAAAAAGCGCGCGCAATGGTACAACAAATCAATAGTGCTGCCGAGAATGACGATGCGCGGCCGATCATCTTCGATACCATCGTCAACCAGGAAATCCGCGAGGTTCTAGCCGAATCCGAAGGCTTCATGATTGACATCTTCTCGAGCTTTCTCGCGCCCCTCGAGCAGGAATTGAGCTCGCATTCGTCCTACTCGGTCGGCAAGTCGCACTCCATCGGGCACAACTCCAATTACATGGAACGGATCGAGGCGGTGAACTTTGCCCTGGACAACGATGACGGCGCCCGCACCCACTATTACGACAAGGCCGACCTGATCCTGGTCGGCGTTTCCCGTTGCGGCAAAACGCCGACCTGCCTGTATATGGCCATGCAATACGGCATTCGTGCCGCCAACTACCCATTGACCGAAGACGACATGGAGCGTTTGCAGCTGCCTGCCGTGCTAAAAAAATACCGAGACAAGCTGTTCGGCCTGACCATCGACCCGGATCGATTGACCGCCATTCGTCATGAACGCAAGCCCAACAGTCGCTACGCCAGCTTCGCCCAGGCCGAGTTCGAGGTACGCGAGGTGGAGAGCCTGTTCCGCCGTGAAAATATCAACTTCATCAATTCCACGTATTTTTCCGTGGAAGAGATTTCCGCGAAGATTCTGGTGGAAAAAGGCGTCGAACGCCGCCTGAAATAGGCTGGTGCGGGCATTCATATCACCCACATATCCATGAACCGCTGCACCGGCGTGGCTTCTAGCGCCGCCTGATCCTTACACAGGTGGAAAATCTGCGCGCTGCGCTGGGCACTGAAGCGGGTTGCCAGATTGGCCCTGAACTTGTCCTCCAGCAGCGCGATGCCTTCGGCGCGACGGCGACGGTGACCGACCGGGTATTCAACCGCGACCTGCATGCTCGATGAGCCATCCTTGAAGAACACCTGAACGGCATTGGCAATCGAACGCTTGTCGGCTTCCAGGTACTCGCGGGTGTAGCGCGGGTCCTCGACTATCTCCATCTTCTCGCGCAACTCGTCGATGATCGGGTGGGCGGCATGAAAGTCGTCTTCATACTGCTCGGCCACCAGGTTGCCGAAGACCAGCGGTACGGCAGTCATGTACTGGATACAGTGATCGCGGTCGGCCGGATTGGCCAAGGTGCCCACCTTGGAGATGATGCGAATCGCCGATTCGTGGGTGGTGATGACGATTCTATCGATTTCGTGCAGGCGATCCCGGATCTGCGGATGCAGGATGACTGCCGCCTCGCAGGCGGTCTGCGCATGGAACTCGGCCGGAAAACTGATCTTGAACAGCACGTTTTCCATCACGTAGCTGGCAAACCCCTGCGAGAAACTGAACTGACGCGCCGCGACCGGCTTCAGCGCCAGGTCATTGTTGGTGTGACTGAACAGCACATCGTAGAACCCCCACTGCGGCGCGCTTAGCGCGCCAGGAATGCCCATCTCGCCACGCATGGCGATATCGGCCAGGCGCACACCACGGCTGGTGGCGTCGCCGGCCGCCCAGGACTTGCGCGACCCGGCGTTCGGTGCGTGGCGGTAGGTACGCAGTGCCTGACCGTCGACAAAGACATGGGAGATAGCCGACAGTAGTTGCTCGCGAGTGGCCCCCATCAGCCTGGCGCAGACGGCGGTCGAGGCCAGCTTGACCAGCAGCACATGATCCAGACCGACCCGGTTAAAGGAATTTTCCAGGGCGAACACGCCCTGGATCTCGTGGGCCATGATCATCGCGTCGAGCACCGCGCGCATGCTCAGCGGCGCTTCGCCCCGGGCCACACGCTGCTGCGACAGGTGGTCGGCCACGGCCAGGATACCGCCGAGGTTGTCCGACGGATGGCCCCACTCGGCCGCCAGCCAGGTGTCGTTGTAGTCCAGCCAACGCACCATGCAGCCGATGTCCCAGGCGGCCTTGAGCGGATCGAGACGGAAACTGGTGCCCGGCACGCGCGCACCATGCGGCACCACAGTGCCCTCGACGAACGGCCCGAGATGCTTGGTGCACTCCGGGAAGCGCAGCGCCAGCAAACCGCAGCCGAGCGTGTCCATCAGACAGTTGCGCGCGGTATTCAGGGCCTCGGCGGACTTGACCTTGTAGGTCAAGACATAGTCGGCGACGTCCTGGATCACCTGGTCATAATCGGGACGGACGTTCAGATCGACATTGGCGCTCATGGGTTCACTCCTCCTTCGGCGGCTTTAGGGCCCTGCCTCTCGGGGAAACGCAATACCCCTGCGTGCATCACGGCGTTGAGGCAATCGGCAACCCGCCTGATTTCATCGAGCAGGTGCCGCTGCCATGCGGGAGCACCCCCCACGGGTTATCCGGGCCAAGCCAGGAGGCCACGGCTGGCCGCTTCGCGCCCCGTGGAACCCCGACATGCCAGCCCAGAAGGCGAAAAGCCCGCTTGTGCGGGCTCTTCTTCAGCTTAGGCCAAACGCCTCAGAACGCATCGCCGGGTACGCGCACCCAGCCCTCCATCAGCACGCGGGCGCTGCGACTCATGATCGCCTTGACCACCGTCCAGTCGCCGTTGACCTGACTGGCTTCGGCGCCAACCCGCAGGGTGCCCGAAGGATGGCCGAAGCGCACGGCGCTACGCGCACCGCCGCCAGCCGCGAGGTTCACCAGGGTGCCCGGAATCGCCGCGGCAGTGCCGATCGCCACGGCACAGGTACCCATCATCGCGTGGTGCAGCTTGCCCATGGACAGCGCGCGCACCAGCAGATCGACTTCGCTCGCCTGCACCGTCTTGCCGCTGGATGAAACGTAATCCTTGGGCTTGGCTACAAAGGCGATCTTCGGCGTGTGCTGTCGGGTGGCCGCCTCTTCCGCCGTCTTGATCAGCCCCATGCGCAGGGCTCCGGCCACGCGGATTTTCTCGAAACGCGCCAGCTGCTCGGGGTCGCCGTTGATGGCCTCGCGCAGCTCGGTGCCCTGGTAACCGATATCCTCGGCATTGACGAACACGGTCGGAATGCCGGCGCTGATCATGGTTGCCTTGAAAGTGCCGATGCCCGGCACCTCGAGCTCGTCGACCAGGTTGCCGGTGGGAAACATCGAACCGCCCTCCTCGCCGTCATCGGACGGATCGAGGAACTCCAGGATGATCTCGGCGGCGGGAAAGGTCACCCCGTCCAGCTCGAAGTCGCCGGTTTCCTGGACCTGGCCATTGCTCACCGGCACATGGGCGATGATGGTCTTGTTGATGTTGGCCTGCCAGATGCGCACCACACAGGTGCCATCCTGCGGAATACGTACTGGATCGACCAGCCCGGCGTGAATGGCGAAGGCGCCGGCGGCGGTCGACAGGTTGCCGCAGTTGCCGCTCCAGTCGACGAAGGCCTTGTCGATCGACACCTGGCCATAGAGGTAGTCGACATCGTGATCCGGCTGGCTGCTCCTGGACAGGATCACGCACTTGCTGGTGCTGGAGGTAGCGCCGCCCATGCCGTCGATCTGCGCGGCATAGGGATCGGGGCTGCCGATTACCCGCATAAACAGCTTGTCGCGGGCTTCGCCCGGCACCTGGCAGCGCTCGGGCAGGTCGTCCAGTTTGAAGAACACGCCCTTGCTGGTACCGCCACGGATATAGGTGGCGGGGATTTTCACTTGGGGCAAATGGTTCATGGATGCTGTCCTGAAATGAAAGTAGCCCGGATGCAATCTGGGACGAACCGATCAACGTCATCAGCGGATTGCATCCGAGCTACAGGTTTTGTCGTAATCCGTAGGCTGGACATGGCAACACCTTGTCCAGTGCAGTGCCGTGGCATGACAACCGCGTAACGGCGGACAAGCCTTGGGCATGTCCGCCCTGCGGGTTCAGGCGACGGCGCCCTCGAGGAAGTCCTGAGCGAAGCGCTGCAGCACGCCGCCAGCGTTGTAGACGTTGACTTCCGCGGCGGTATCCAGACGGCAGATCACCGGCACCCGGGTCACTTCGCCGTTGTGGCGATGGATGACCAGGGTCAGCTCGCAGCGCGGCGACGGCTCGCCCTGGATGTCATAGGTCTCGGTGCCGTCGAGGCCGAGAGTCAGCCGGGTGGTGCCCGGTTTGAACTCGACAGGCAGCACGCCCATGCCCACCAGGTTGGTGCGATGGATGCGCTCGAAGCCTTCCGCCACTATCACTTCCACACCCGCCAGGCGCACGCCCTTGGCCGCCCAGTCACGGGACGAGCCCTGGCCGTAGTCGGCACCGGCGACGATGATCAGGTTCTGCTTGCGGTTCATGTAGGTTTCGATCGCTTCCCACATGCGCATCACCTGGCCTTCCGGTTCGACGCGGGCCAGCGAACCCTTCTTCACCTGGCCATCGACCACGGCCATTTCGTTGACCAGCTGCGGGTTGGCGAAGGTGGCGCGCTGCGCGGTCAAATGGTCACCGCGGTGGGTGGCGTAGGAGTTGAAGTCCTCCTCCGGCAAGCCCATTTTGTGCAGGTATTCGCCGGCGGCGCTGTCCAGCATGATGGCGTTGGACGGCGACAGATGGTCGGTGGTGATGTTGTCCGGCAGGATCGCCAGCGGGCGCATGCCCTTGAGCGTGCGCTCACCGGCCAGGGCGCCTTCCCAGTACGGCGGGCGACGGATGTAGGTGGACATCGGCCGCCAGTCGTACAGCGGGCTTTCGGCTTGCGCAATAGTGCCCAGATCGAACATCGGGATGTAGATCTGCTTGAACTGCTCCGGCTTCACGCTGGCGGCGACAATCGCGTCGATCTCCTCGTCGCTCGGCCACAGGTCCTTCAGGGTGACGGGGTTGCCAGCCTTGTCGGTACCCAACACGTCCTGCTCGATGTCGAAGCGCATGGTACCGGCGATGGCGTAGGCCACCACCAGCGGCGGCGAGGCCAGGAAGGCCTGCTTGGCGTACGGATGGATACGGCCGTCGAAGTTGCGGTTGCCGGACAGTACCGCGGTGGCGTAGAGGTCGCGGTCGATGATTTCCTGCTGAATCACCGGGTCCAGTGCACCGGACATACCGTTGCACGTGGTGCAGGCGTAGCCGACGATGCCGAAGCCGAGCTGCTCCAGCTCCGACAGCAGGCCGGCTTCTTCCAGGTACAGCTTGGCGACCTTGGAACCCGGGGCAAACGAGGTCTTGACCCACGGCTTGCGCACCAGGCCCAGGGCATTGGCCTTTTTCGCCACCAGGCCGGCGGCGACCACGTTGCGCGGGTTGGAGGTGTTGGTGCAGCTGGTGATGGCGGCGATGATCACTGCGCCGTCGGGCATCAGGCCTTCACTTTCTTCAATTTTTCCAGCCGCCAGTTTGGCTTCGTCGGCAATTCCGCGCTCATGCAGCGCCGAGGTCGGCAAGCGGCGATGCGGGTTGCTCGGGCCCGCCATGTTGCGCACCACCGTGGACAGGTCGAACTCGAGCACGCGCTCGTACTCGGCAGACTCCAGCGCGCTCGCCCACAGACCGGTGGTCTTGGCGTAGTTTTCCACCAGCGCTACCTGCTCCGGCTCGCGGCCAGTGAGCTTGAGGTAGTCGATGGTCTGCTGGTCGATATAGAACATTGAGGCGGTAGCGCCGTATTCCGGGCACATATTGGAGATGGTCGCGCGATCGCCGATGGTCAGGCTGTCGGCACCCTCGCCGAAGAACTCGACCCAGGCACCCACCACGCGCTCCTTGCGCAGGAACTCGGTGATGGCCAGCACGATGTCGGTGGCGGTGATGCCGGGCTGGCGCTTGCCAATCAGCTTGACCCCGACGATATCGGGCAGGCGCATCATCGACGGCAGGCCCAACATCACGGTTTCGGCTTCCAGGCCACCGACGCCGATGGCGATCACGCCCAGGGCATCGACGTGCGGGGTATGCGAGTCGGTGCCCACGCAGGTATCGGGGAAGGCCACGCGCTTGCCATTTTCATCCGGACGAGCCTGGATCACCGGGCTCATCTTCTCCAGGTTGATCTGGTGCATGATGCCGTTGCCGGCCGGGATCACATCGACGTTCTCGAACGCGGTCTTGGTCCACTCGATGAAGTGGAAACGGTCCTCGTTGCGCCGATCTTCGATGGCGCGGTTCTTGGCGAAGGCATCCGGGTCGAAGCCCGGGGCTTCCACGGCCAGGGAGTGGTCGACGATCAGTTGGGTCGGCACCACCGGGTTGACCTTGGACGGGTCGCCGCCCTTCTCGGCGATGGCGTCGCGCAGACCGGCCAGGTCCACCAGCGCGGTCTGACCGAGGATGTCGTGGCACACCACGCGGGCCGGATACCAGGGGAAATCCAGGTCACGCTTGCGTTCGATCAGCTGCTTGAGCGCATCGGTCAAGGCGTCCGGCTCGCAGCGGCGCACCAGTTGCTCGGCCAGCACGCGGGAGACATAAGGCAGCTTGGCGTAGGCACCGGGGGCAATGGCATCCACCGCCGCGCGGGTGTCGAAATAGTCCAGCGCGGTGCCGGCCAGCGGCTTGCGGTATTGGCTATTCATACTGTTCATGGTCATGGGCGATCCTTGAGCGGCACGAACTTGAGGTCTTCTGGACCGACGTAGTTGGCGCTCGGGCGAATGATCTTGCCGTCGATACGCTGCTCGATGACGTGGCTGGACCAGCCCGAGGTGCGAGCAATCACGAATAGCGGGGTGAACATGGCAGTCGGAATACCCATCATGTGGTAGCTGACGGCGCTGAACCAATCGAGGTTGGGGAACATCTTCTTGATGTCCCACATGGTCGATTCCAGTCGCTCGGCGATGTCGTACATCTTGCTGCTGCCCTGCTCGATGGACAGCTCGCGGGCGACTTCCTTGATCACATTGTTGCGCGGGTCGCTGACGGTATACACCGGGTGACCGAAGCCGATGACCACTTCCTTCTTCTCGACCCGCGCGCGAATGTCGGCCTCGGCCTCGTCCGGGTTGTCATAGCGCTTCTGGATTTCGAAGGCCACTTCGTTGGCCCCGCCATGCTTGGGCCCACGCAACGCGCCGATGCCCGCGGCAATCGCCGAGTACATGTCGGAGCCGGTGCCGGCGACTACGCGCGAGGCGAAGGTCGATGCATTGAATTCATGCTCTGCGTACAGGTTCAGCGAGGTGTGCATGGCACGCACCCAGGACTCGCGCGGCGCCTCGCCATGCAACAGGTGGAGGAAATGGCCACCGATGGAGTCGTCGTCGGTATCGACCTCGATGCGCTTGCCGTTGTGGCTGAAGTGATACCAGTACAGGAGCATGGAGCCCAGCGAGGCCATCAGCTTGTCGGCGATGTCGCGCGCACCGGGGTGGTTGTGGTCGTCCTTCTCCGGCGCCAGGCAGCCCAGCACCGAAACGCCGGTGCGCATCACATCCATCGGGTGAGCGGATGGCGGCAGTTGCTCGAGGGACGCCTTGAGGGCCGCAGGAATGCCGCGCAGGGCCTTGAGCTTGGCCTTGTAGCCAGCCAGTTCGGCGACGTTGGGCAGCTTGCCGTGGACCAGCAGGTGGGCGATTTCTTCGAATTCGCAGCGATTGGCGAAGTCGAGAACATCATAGCCGCGATAGTGCAGGTCGTTGCCGGTGCGGCCGACGGTGCACAGCGCGGTGTTGCCGGCGGCGGTGCCGCTCAGGGCTACGGATTTCTTCGGCTTGAAGCCTGGGGTAGTGGTTTCTGGGGTCTGGCTCATCGCTTGTCTCTCCTCATCCGATCCGGTCGGGTATCTCTTGTTATGCGCGGGCCGCGGAGGCTCGCGCGCCGGTTATTTCTTGGCCGCAAACAGCGCGTCGAGATGCTGCTCGAAGGCGTGGTAGTTGATGCGCTCGTAGAGCTCCATGCGGGTTTGCATGGTGTCGATTACATTCTTCTGGGTGCCGTCACGGCGCAGCGCGGTGTAGACGTTTTCGGCCGCCTTGTTCATGGCGCGGAAGGCCGAGAGCGGATAAAGCACCAGGGACACGTCGACACCGGCCAGCTCATCGGTGGTAAACAGCGGCGTGGCGCCAAACTCGGTGATGTTGGCCAGGATCGGCGCCTTGATGCGGTCGGCGAAGGTCTTGTACATCGCCAGCTCGGTGATCGCCTCGGGGAAAATCATGTCGGCGCCAGCCTCGATGCAAGCCTCTGCGCGATCCAGCGCCGAGTTCAGGCCTTCGACGGCCAGGGCATCGGTGCGCGCCATGATCACGAAGCTGTCGTCGGTGCGTGCATCCACTGCTGCCTTGATCCGGTCGACCATCTCCTGCTGGGTGACGATTTCCTTGTTCGGCCGATGACCGCAGCGCTTGGCGCCCACTTGGTCTTCGATATGAATTGCCGCAGCGCCGAACTTGATCATCGACTTGACGGTACGCGCCACGTTGAACGCCGAGGAGCCGAAGCCGGTGTCGACATCCACCAGCAGCGGCAGGTCGCAGACGTCGGTGATCCGCCGCACATCGGTCAGCACATCGTCCAGCCCGGTGATCCCCAAGTCCGGCAAGCCCAGCGAGCCGGCTGCCACGCCGCCACCAGAGAGGTAAATCGCCTTGAAACCGGCGCGCTGGGCCAGCAGCGCATGGTTGGCATTGATCGCACCCACGACCTGCAAAGGATGCTCTGCGGCAACCGCATCGCGGAAACGCTGGCCGGGACGGCTCTGGCTGGAAAGCTGACTCATGACTCACCTCGGGGTTTGGCTGTCTTGGTTGGCGCGCCCTGCCCCATGCTCATGGCGAAGTGGCGCTCGATATTGCGTTTGGATGCACCGATGTGACGGCGCATGAGTAACTCTGCGAGTTCGCCATCGCGGTCTGCGATGGCGTCGAGAATGCGGTGGTGTTCGGCGAACGCCTGACGCGGGCGGTTCGGTGTGGCCGAGAACTGCAGGCGGTACATGCGCACCAGTTGATACAGCTCACCGCAGAGCATCTGTACAAGGGTACGGTTGCCGCTGCCCTGGATGATCCGGTAATGGAAATCGAAGTCGCCTTCCTGCTGGTAGTAGCCGACGCCCGCCTTGAAGGCCGCATCCTGCTCATGCAGATCGAGCACCCGGCGCAGGTCATCGATTTCCGCCTGACTCATACGCTCGGCGGCCAGGCGGCTGGCCATGCCTTCCAGCGACTCACGGATCTCATAGAGCTCGATCAGCTCGGCGTGATCAAGCGACACCACCCGTGCGCCCACATGGGGAATGCGCACTAATAGACGCTGCCCCTCGAGGCGGTGAATCGCCTCGCGCAGCGGCCCGCGACTGATGCCATAGGTGCGTGCAAGTTCCGGTTCGGAAATCTTGCTGCCTGGTGCGATCTCGCCTTTGACAATAGCGGCCTGAATACGGCGAAAAACATGCTCGGACAGCGTTTCCGAATCATCTTGAACGATACGGGGCAACTCAATGGTATCGGGCATATTGTCGACACTACCTGCAATATTTTCCAAAAAAGTACCCGCTAACGGGGCGCATGTCAAATACGCAAGCAACACTGTCGACAATCATTCGGATAACAAAAAGTTCTGACCTACCCTCATTTCTTGGATAAACGTCTATAAGCGTCTGTCGCAGCGGCAAAACCCCCGTGATAGAATGCCGACCACTTGCGTCTGGCCTAGCTTTGCTGCCATGCCCGTTAGAGATCACACCAGGCGCAGCGGCCGTGCCGCCTCGCCAGCTGGTCTTGTTATCCGATGACCGCGCTATACCTTAATAGGACTTATGAGACTCAAGCCCTTCGCCCTGCTGATTTGCCTGTTGTTACCGCCTGGCCTGGGTCTCGCCGCCGCAGAGAAGGCCGTATACGGCCTGAATGAACACGCCATGCTGTTCAACCTCGGCCTGCAAGTGCCGGCCAAGTTGGATACAGGCGCCAAGACTGCGTCCTTGAGCGCGCGGGACATCAAACGTTTCAAACGAGAAGGTGAACCCTGGGTGCGCTTCTTCCTGGCAATCGACGATGCCCACGCCCACCCGATAGAGCGCCCGCTGGCGCGGATAAGCAAAATCAAACGCCGCGCTGGCGACTATGATCCAGAGGAAGAAAAAACCTATACCGCGCGCCCGGTCATTGAGCTGGATATCTGCATGGGCCTAGCCCTGCGCACAATCGAAGTGAACTTGACCGACCGTAGTGCATTCCAATACCCGCTGTTGATCGGCTCCGATGCCCTCAAGCGTTTCAGCGCACTTGTCGATCCAAGCCTTAAATACGCAGCTGGCATGCCTGGCTGTCCTCCTGACGCAAACATTGGCGCCACCCCTAATGAGTAATGCCTATGCGCTCTCTTAACCTGCATCTGAAAATCCTGATCACGCTATTGGTGGGTCTGGGCATTCTGATTACGGCCTATCAAATATTCATTCTCGGCATACCACTGACCGAAGATGAAACCGATGACCTGTGGAATATCGACGCCAGAGTCGAGTTCCAGGCCAGCCCGCGTGAGCCGGTCAAGCTGCAGATGTTCGTGCCGCCACTGAATCAGGATTACGTCAGCCTCAACGAGAGCTTCATCTCCAACAATTATGGCGTGAGCATCAACCGCGCCAACGGCAACCGCAAGGTCACCTGGTCGGCCCGGCGCGCCAGCGGCAAGCAAACCCTCTACTACCGCCTGGTGCTGACCAAGCGCTACAGCGGCGAGCAAGCCAAGAGCGAAGGCCCGATCTTCCGCGACAGCATTCCCGTGGAAGGTGCCGAGAAGATTGCAGCCGAGGCCCTGCTCGCACCGATCCGGCAACACTCGGCGGACGTCGAAACCTTCATCAGCGAGACCATCAAGCGGGTCAACAACGCCAACGACGACAACGTCAAACTGCTGCTGGGCGGCGATGCCTCGACCGCGAAAAAAGCCGATGCCATCGAGCTGCTGCTGTCCATTGCCCACGTGCCCATGGAGCGCGTACACACCATTCGCCTGGCTACCGAGATCCAGCAAAACCCCGAGTTGTGGTTGCGCAGTTTCAACGGTGAAAAATGGCTCTACTTCAACCCTGATACTGGCCAGCAAGGCATGCCCAATGATCGCCTGATCTGGTGGATCGGCGACGAAAGCCTGGTCAGCCTCGAAGGCGGCAAACAAGCGAACGTCAGCTTCACCCTGAGCAACAGCGAGATGAATGCCATCCGCCTGGCCAAGTTGACCGACGAAAACACTGACGCCGACTTCCTCGAATACTCGATGTACAGCCTGCCGCTCTCTACCCAGAAGACCTTCCAGATCATGATGGTGATCCCGATCGGCGTGCTGGTGATCCTGATCCTGCGCAACCTCGGCGGCCTGCAGACCCTGGGCACCTTCACCCCGGTACTGATCGCGCTGGCCTTCCGTGAAACCCAGCTGGGCTTCGGCATCATGCTGTTCACCATCATCACCGCCCTGGGCCTGTCACTGCGCTCCTACCTCGAGCACCTGAAACTGCAGATGCTACCCAGACTGTCAGTGGTCCTGACTTTCGTGGTGGTACTGATCGCGACAATCAGCCTGTTCAGCCATAAACTCGGCCTCGAACGTGGCCTCTCGGTAGCGCTGTTCCCGATGGTGATTCTGACCATGACCATCGAGCGTCTGTCGATCACCTGGGAAGAACGGGGTGGCGGTCATGCCTTCAAGGTCGCAATCGGCACCCTAGTTGCCGCGACCCTGGCTCACCTGCTGATGAGCGTGCCGCAGCTGACCTACTTCGTCTTTACCTTCCCGGCCGTGCTGATGATCCTGGTGGGCTTCATGCTGGCGATGGGCCGTTACCGCGGTTACCGCCTGACCGAACTTTTCCGCTTCAAAGCCTTCCTGAAGGATTGAGCCATGCTAGGTCTCTGGAAAACATGGAAGGCCCTTGAAGCCAAGGGCATCATGGGCATCAACCGCCGTAATGCGGACTACGTGCTGAAGTACAACAAGCGCAGCCTCTACCCGATCGTCGACGACAAGATCATCACCAAGGAACGGGCCATTGCCGCCGGCATCGATGTGCCGGAAATGTATGGCGTGATCGAGACCGAAAAAGGCATCGATAAGCTGCGCGAGATCATTGGCGACCGCCCGGACTTCGTGGTCAAGCCCGCACAAGGCGCTGGCGGTGACGGCATCCTGGTCATCGCCGACCGCTTCGAGGATCGCTATCGAACGGTGTCCGGCAAGATCGTCAGTCATGAGGAAATCGAACACCAGATATCCAGCATCCTCACCGGCCTGTACTCGCTGGGCGGTCACCGTGACCGTGCGCTGATCGAATACCGCGTCACTCCCGACCCCATCTTCAAGAGCATCAGCTATGAGGGTGTACCGGACATCCGCATCATCGTGCTGAAGGGCTACCCGGTGATGGCCATGCTGCGCCTGCCGACCCGCCAGTCTGGCGGCAAGGCCAACCTGCACCAGGGCGCGATCGGTGTAGGCGTGGACCTGGCGACCGGGGTCACCCTGCGCGGCACCTGGCTGAACAGCAAGATCAACAAGCACCCTGACACCACCAACTCGGTAGACGGCGTGCAGCTACCTAACTGGGATGGTTTCATGAAGCTGGCCGCCGGCTGCTATGAACTATGCGGCCTGGGCTATATCGGTGTGGACATGGTTCTCGACCAAGAGAAAGGCCCGCTGATTCTCGAGCTCAACGCCCGCCCCGGCCTGAACATCCAGATCGCCAACGACTGCGGCCTCACTCACCGCGCCCATGCCGTGGAAGCGCGCCTGGCCGAACTGGCGAAAAAAGGCATTATCGAGACTCCGGAGGAACGCACGCACTTCGCTCAGGAACTGTTTGGCCACGCACCCAAAGCAGAGTCCTGAACCAGACCACCTAAAGGGCTTTCACGCTACGGCCACTAAGCCAGGGGGCCTACCCGCGACCAATAAGCCCGAAAACCCGAAAACCCGAAATACCGCCCATTCAAACGAACTGAGCGGTATTTTTTTATCCAGTCCACGGATAAAGGGAAACCTGGCAGCGCTTGCCCGCTCAGCCTCCAGACGGAAGCACTAGGATGAATGTTGCCGGCGTTCTACAATCGCCTGCCGCGCGCCTCTGATAGCTTCGCATGCCTATTTGCCTTGTACACGCCCTACCCTACAGCGCCGATCCGGCCACCTATTTCAGTGTCGTCTGTCACGCACCAGGCGCGGTGCTGTTGGATGCCGGCCGTCCGGCCGCCCAGCGTGGGCGTTATGACCTGATCAGCGCCTGGCCAATGGCCGAGCTGATCCCAGCGCCTGAAGAACGGGCCAATGACTTCCTCCAGCGCCTGCGCGCCAGCCTGGCGACGCTGGGCGAAGCCAAAGCTCCTGACGCCTGCCCACTGCCCTTCGTCGGTGGCTTGATTGGCTACCTGGGCTACGATTTCGGCCGGCGCCTGGAAAGCCTGCCCGACCAGGCCAGCGACGACCTGGGTTTGGCCGATGCGCAACTGGGCTTGTATGCCTGGGCCCTGATTACCGACCATCACCTGGGCACCAGCCAGCTGATGTTTCATCCAACGCTGTCCAGTCAACAACGGCAGCGCCTGATCGAACTGTTCGATGCGCCTCACGCACAGGCGCAAGCCCCTTTCAGACTGACGAGGGCATTCCGGGCAGATATCGATGAGAACGAGTATCGCCAGGCTATCGAACGTATCCAGGCCTATATCCAGGCCGGCGACTGTTACCAGGTGAACTTTGCCCAGCGCTTTCGCAGCCACTACCAGGGCGATCCCTGGACGGCTTATCGCGCCTTGCGCGCCGCCTGCCCGACCCCCTTCGCCGGCTACCTGGCGCAGGCGGATAACGGCGCGATCATCAGCCTGTCGCCCGAACGCTTCCTGCGCGTCAGTGAAGGTCGCGTTGAGACCCGCCCGATCAAGGGCACACGTCCACGCCACGGCGACCCCGAGCAGGATGCCGCGCAAGCTGATGCCCTATTGGCCAGCCTCAAAGATCGCGCCGAGAACCTGATGATCGTCGATCTGCTGCGCAACGACCTCGGGCGCAGCTGCGCAACCGGTTCGGTGCGCGTGCCGGAGCTGTTCGCCCTGGAGAGCTACCCCAATGTGCACCACCTGGTCAGCGCGGTGACCGGTATGCTGGCGCCAGGCAAGGATGCCCTGGACCTGATCGCCGGCAGCTTCCCGGGCGGCTCGATCACTGGCGCGCCAAAAATCCGCGCCATGCAGATTATCGACGAGCTGGAACCCACACGCCGCGCACTCTATTGCGGCTCGCTGCTTTATCTGGACGTGCGTGGTGAGCTGGACAGCTCGATTGCCATCCGCAGCCTACTGGCCAAAGACGGGCAGATCAGTTGCTGGGGCGGCGGCGGGATAGTCGCCGACTCCAACTGGCAGGCGGAATACCAGGAGTCCATCACCAAGGTGAAGGTCTTGCTGGAAACGCTGGAGGGGATGTAGCGGCAAGCTGCAAGCGAGTCCCGGTACGAAGTGACGACCGTCATTCGCCGTCACCCTAGGTGCAGCTTGCAGCTGCAGCTGCAGTTACAGGCTCAGGTCGCGATTGGACGCCTTGATGAACTCGCGCTTGAGGTCGTCAAAGGTGTGCACCGCCGGGAACTGCGGAAATTCGCGAATCACGTTTTCCGGCGCATGGAACAGAATGCCCGCATGGGCCTCGCTGAGCATGGTGGTGTCGTTGTACGAGTCGCCTGCTGCGACTACTCGGTAGTAGAGACTCTTGAGCGCAATAACCGACTGACGTTTGGGATCCTTCTGGCGCAACTGGTAGCTCACCACGCGATCATTCTCGTCGGTGACCAGCTTGTGACACAGCAGCGTCGGAAAACCCAGCTGACGCATCAGCGGCTGGGAGAACTCATAGAAGGTGTCCGAGAGAATCACCACCTGAAAGCGCTCACGCAGCCAGTCGACGAACTCCACCGCGCCGTCCAGCGGCTTGAGAGTGGCGATCACCTGCTGGATGTCATTCAACTTCAGGCCATGCTCGTCGAGAATGCGCAGGCGCTGCTGCATCAGCACGTCGTAATCCGGAATATCCCGGGTGGTCGCTTTCAGCGATTCGATGCCGGTTTTTTCCGCGAAGGCGATCCAGATCTCCGGGACCAGAACACCTTCCAGGTCGAGACAAGCGATTTCCACGGGACACTCCTAGATTGGGCTTGAAAGTAGGCGGCACTCTAGCGGCTCGCCGGAGGCTGCGCAACGCAAGGCTTATACCCAAACTATACGGACACCCTAGCACTTGGTTATTTAGCGGTATAACGCCTTTTTGCTACCATCTGCGCACAGAGCGTCCCGAGGGCGCAGATATGCCAGGCACAGCAACCTGGCGGCAGCCTCCTAGCGCCACCCCAACCAGGAATCCAGCCCGATGAGCCACCCATTCGATGTAGCCGAACTGGCCGCCACCTACGCCAACAAATCGCCCCAGGACATTCTCAAACTTGCCTTCGAGCACTTTGGCGATGAACTGTGGCTGTCCTTCAGCGGCGCCGAGGACGTGGTGCTGGTGGACATGGCCTGGAAGCTGAACAAAAACGTCAAGGTTTTCAGCCTCGACACCGGCCGCCTGCACCCGGAGACTTACCGCTTCATCGAGCAGGTGCGTGAGCACTACGGCATCGCCATCGAAGTGCTCTCCCCCGACGCGGCTGCCCTGGAGGCGCTGGTCAAGGAAAAAGGCTTGTTCAGCTTCTACAAGGACGGCCACGGCGAATGCTGCGGCATTCGCAAGACTGCCCCGCTACGGCGTAAGCTCGCCACGGCCAAGGCCTGGGCTACCGGCCAGCGCCGCGACCAGAGCCCCGGCACCCGCAGTCAGGTCGCGGCAGTGGAAATCGACACGGCTTTCTCCACCCCGGAAAACACCCTGTACAAGTTCAACCCGCTGGCGCAGATGAGCAGCGAAGACATCTGGGCCTACATCCGCATGCTGGAAATCCCCTACAACAGCCTGCATGAGCGCGGTTTCATCAGCATCGGCTGCGAGCCGTGCACCCGCCCGGTACTGCCCAACCAGCACGAGCGCGAAGGCCGTTGGTGGTGGGAGGAAGCCACGCAGAAGGAATGCGGCTTGCACGCCGGCAACCTGATCGCAAAGAATTGACCCACTGAATTGAAAGAAAAACCCGGCACCTGACCGGGTTTTTCTTGCTCGAAAGCCACTCAGTAAGTCGGCAGTTCGACATCGCGGAATAACTCTTCGAGCTCGGATTTGTTATGACACTGCACGGCCTTGGCCAGCACATCGCGGGTCAGGTGCGGGGCGAATTTCTCGATGAAATCGCACATGAATCCACGCAGGAAGGTGCCACGGCGAAAACCTATCTTGGTCACGCTGGACTCGAAAAGATCGCCGGCATCGAGCACCACCAGATCAGGATCGAGTATAGGATCCACCGCCATTTTGGCCACAATGCCCACGCCGAGACCAAGCCTCACATAGGTTTTGATCACGTCGGCATCGGCGGCGGTGAAGACCACCTTGGGCGTCAGGCCGCGGTGACCAAAGGCTTCGTCCAACTTGGAGCGGCCAGTGAAGCCGAAGACGTAAGTGACGATCGAGTGTTCGGCGAGGGCCTCCAGGGTCAGTTTCGGCAACTTGCTCAACGGATGCCCCTGGGGCACTACCACGCAGCGGTTCCAGCGGTAGCAGGGCATCATCACCAGGTCATTGAACAGCTCCAGCCCCTCGGTGGCGATGGCGAAATCCACGGTGCCGTCGGCAGCCATTTCGGCGATCTGCATCGGGGTGCCCTGGTGCATGTGCAGAGCCACATCCGGGTATTGCTTGATGAATGCGCTGATCACGGCCGGCAGGGCATAGCGCGCCTGGGTATGGGTCGTGGCGATGGACAAGGTGCCCTTCTTCTCGTTGGAGAATTCCTGGGCAATCTGCTTGATGCTTTCGACCTTGCGCAGAATTTCTCCGGCGGTGGTGATGATCCGCTCGCCCGCCGGGGTAACGCGGGTCAGGTGCTTGCCGCTGCGAGCGAAGACCTCCACGCCCAATTCGTCCTCGAGTAAACGTATCTGCTTGCTGATGCCCGGCTGCGAGGTATAGAGGCTTTGCGCTGTGGCCGACACATTGAGGTCGTGATGCGCGACTTCCCAGATGTAGCGCAGTTGCTGAAGCTTCATAAAAATCCCTCAAAGCAGATAAAAGCCGGCCACAGGACGGCTGCGCCATATAACCATATATATTGGTAATTCATTAAATCTAGACGATTTTTTTAGCATTGCTGATTATTCGTCACCGCGAAAAACCACCTCAAGGCTCGCCCCGGGCTCGATGCTGCAGCATCGGCACCAGATACACGGGAACTTCGGACAACTGCACCAGCCGTGCAGCAGTGCGTCCCAGGGGGATATCCAGACCGGCACCATGGCTATGACTGCCGACGACCAGCATATCCACCCCACGTTTCTGCGCTTCCTCGAGAATCACCAAGGGCGGATCGCCCTGCACCACCTGCACCGAACGGATCACGTCGAGCTCATGCTGGGACTCGCCGAGTTCATCACGAAAGCCCTCCAATACCCGCTGCTCGATACTCGCCATCACCGTACTCAGGCCTTTAGAGCGCAGCTCCTTGAGCCGATCTTCATCCAGGTAGGTTTGCAGCACCGATTCGGCAAACAACCCCATAGGCTCCACTGCATGCACGACATACAGGCTGGCATCGAAAGCGCGAGTCAGCGCCAAGGCATGCTGCAAGACATAGGGGGCATAAAGACCAAGATCGGTAGCGTAGAGAATCGAGCGAATCATGCGGTCTCCTAGACTGCCTACGTCTGGCAGGCCTCTCTTGAGCTTAGCAGTGTCATCTGCAAGTCAACAAAACTGCGCTCTTTCAGGACGAATGGTTATATGCCCAGGCCCTGGCCGCCACCGGGTGCGCACCCGCAACCCAGCTCGAGCAGATTCTAGAGCTGCGGCTCGTTACTCACGCCATGCGGGACATGCCCGGTAGCAACGACCTCGCGGGCTTTCTCGCAATGCCCCGCCTGGTCGTCGAAGAATACGTCGGCGCCGAAGGTCTCGAGGATCGCCGCCTTCTCCAGGCCACCCAAGAAGAACGACTCATCCAGGCGAATATTCCACTCGCGCAAGGTGCGGATCACCCGCTCGTGGGCCGGCGCCGAGCGGGCAGTGACCAAGGCCGTGCGAATCGGGCAGGCCTCCTCGGGAAACTCCTGCTGCAGGAGGTGCAGCGCCGCCAGGAAGGGCTTGAAGGGTCCCCCGCCGAGCAACTCACGAGCCGACTCGCGCTCGTGGCTCTGGAAGGCTTCCAGGCCGCCCTGCTGATAGACCCGTTCGGACTCATCAGAAAACAGCACGGCATCGCCGTCAAAAGCGATACGCAGCTCATTGCTCGCGGCCCGCCGCGCCCCACCAGAGAGGATGGTGGCTGCGCCAAACCCCGAGCGCAGGGCGCTGCGCACATCTTCGGCGTGAGTCGAGAGAAACAGGTGGCAGCCGAACGCCGCCAGATAGGGATCAGGGCTGCGACCACCGACAAAAGCTGCACGCGAGATGCCAAGGCCGTAGTGCTGGATCGAGTTGAACGCGCGCAATCCGGTATCGGCGCTGTTGCGCGATACCAGAATCACTTCCACCCGCGCCTGGCCCAGCGTCGTGTTCAACCCCAGCAGCTTCTCGACCAAGGGAAACGCGTCGCCTGGCATGAGAATTTCGTCCTCATGCTCGATCTGGTAGCGACGATAGGCTTCGACCCCTTCCCCCTCATATACACGATGACTCTCACGCAGGTCGAACAGCGCCCGTGAGGAAATCGCCAGCACCAGCTTGTCGCCCATTCCCTTGCTCATGCTTACCTCGGTGTTTGTAAAAACTGGCCAATCAAGGTCGCTTCACGCAAGGCTGGAGGAGGCAGTCTTCTTGCCAGCCCTCAATCCTGCTGGTTTCCCCGTTCGAGATACCACAATGACTGATACAAAGCGCGCGTGCGCGGCAACTTGCAACCCGCCTGTGCAGCGGCGTGGGCTAGATTGCCTAGAGCTCCATGACCCTTGCGGGAGCACATCGTGATACCTGCCCGGCAGGTAATCGGGGATACATCAGTCGCGGCCAAACGAATTAACAGGGTGCCCTGCGGCATCTCATGCCCACAGGCTAGCGCCGTGTCGACCACCTCCTGCTTTATCGCCATTATCAATGTGCAGCTGTCGGCTGCGGCCATCAAGGTGCGGATACCGGGATTGAGCAACACCCGCCTGCCGATGCGAGGTGTGTTTCGTACCAGGTTCTGCCCTTTCGCCTTGCAGACCGGGCATGAAGCTGGAATCCAGCGATACAGCCGTGAACAGCATTACCCGGCAGCGACGATCTGTTGACGTGTGGCGGCTTCGCTGCCGGCACCCGAGTGATCGCCAAGGCAGTTTAGGTGCGCCCGCCGACAACTGCTACAGCCTGTGTTGGTGAACATAGCCAGAGCCGTGAACGGCAGATCCAGCAAACGACAATCTGCATCAAAGTCAGTAAGTTGCAATCCAGTCGCTATACTTGTCACAACAGTGTCAAATTGACGGCGTAGGGAGTTGGTTGTCATGAGACGTTTTCTGCGTCACCCCAGCGATATGCCAGTGGAGTTGGTGCTCCGCAAACAGCCCTTTATCCCCAAGCAACGCTTGAACAACATCAGCCTCGGTGGGGTGGCGTGCAATTCCAGCTGCGGTTTTCGCCGTGGCACAGCGATAGAGCTGCGCATCCCGCTGCTAGGCGAACAGGCACGCTATCCCGGGGTAGTAGCCTGGTGCCGCACACGATCCGATGACTACCTGGTCGGCATCGCCTTTATCGACGAAGACACCTTATTTCGCGCCCGCATGGTCGAACAAGTCTGTCAGATCGAACATTACCGCCAGCAGCGCGAGCTGAAGCTGGGCAGACATCTGTCGATAGAGAGCATCGCCGAGGAATGGATCGCCCATCACGCTGCTGAGTTCGCCGATGCAAGCCTGTAATCCCTGTTTCGTTCCGTTTAACAGCCTTAGACCCATTGTCTAGCCCGCCCGTAACGCGCTAAGGTTCTGTATCCCCGCTGTGCTCATAAATGGCTGTGCTCCGCCACACGGGGAGCGCTGGCGGCCGGCACCCGTGACCTGACGACCCTGACCTGATGAAAAGCACGATGGCTGACTTACCGATCGATGACCTCAACGTTGCCTCCAACGAAACCCTGATCACTCCCGATCAGCTAAAGCGCGAAATTCCGCTGACCGATACCGCACTGCACACTGTCGCCACTGGCCGCCAGGTGATTCGCGACATCCTCGATGGCAAAGACCATCGCTTGTTTGTCGTGGTTGGCCCCTGCTCGATTCACGATATCAAAGCGGCCCACGAATACGCCGAACGCCTCAAGGCGCTTGCGGAAAAAGTGTCGGACAGCCTGTATCTGGTGATGCGCGTGTACTTTGAAAAGCCGCGCACCACCGTGGGCTGGAAAGGCTTGATCAACGACCCCTACCTGGACGACTCATTCAAAATTCAGGACGGCTTGCACATTGGCCGCCAGTTGCTGCTCGACTTGGCGGAAATGGGTCTGCCAACCGCTACCGAGGCACTCGACCCGATCTCCCCGCAATATCTGCAGGATCTGATCAGCTGGTCGGCCATCGGCGCACGCACCACCGAATCGCAAACTCACCGTGAAATGGCCTCTGGCTTATCCTCGGCGGTTGGCTTCAAGAACGGCACCGACGGCGGACTGACCGTAGCGATCAACGCGCTGCAATCGGTTTCCAGCCCGCATCGCTTCCTCGGCATCAACCAGGAAGGTGGCGTGTCCATCGTCACCACCAAGGGTAATGCCTACGGTCATGTAGTGTTGCGCGGCGGCAACGGCAAGCCGAACTACGATTCAGTCAGTGTGGCCGTTTGCGATCAGGAACTGACCAAGGCCGGTATTCGGCCGAATGTCATGGTCGACTGCAGCCATGCCAACTCGAACAAGGATCCGGCGCTGCAACCTTTGGTGATGGACAACGTTGCCAACCAGATCCTTGAAGGCAATCAATCGATCGTCGGCTTGATGGTCGAGAGTCATCTGGGCTGGGGCAGCCAATCGATTCCAAAAGACCTCAATCAACTCAAGTACGGCGTGTCCGTCACCGATGCTTGTATTGACTGGGATACCACTGAAAAAACACTGCTCAGCATGCATGCCAAACTTAAGGATGTACTGCCTAAGCGTCATCGCGGCTAAATGCTGCAGATACAAAAACGCCGGGCTATGCCCGGCGTTTTTGTAAGCATCACCGTCAGCCTTTGACGCTGTGGCGCTGACGGCGCTCCATATAACGTTCGACATAAGAACACGAAGGAATCACCGTGTAATCCATCTGCTCGGCGTACTTCAAGGCCTGCTCGGTCAATGCGGCGGCAATGCCACGACCACGCAGCGAATGGGGTACGAAGGTGCGGTAGATATCCAAGGTCTGCTTGCCCAGATCCATATAGGCCAGGTACGCACGATCACCACCCACGGTGGTCTCGAACTGGTGACCCTTAAGGTCATGGTGAATGGACAACGCCTCGCTCATCGCAACTCCTCTGTAAATAACTTGCAAACCATACCCGCACCTTAGCGATATTTTCCGGTCGAAGCGACCTCGGCATTTCGCCATCATCGCACTTGCGGCCGCAATCGTCAGCGCTGCAGCCCCAAATTGCATGCTCAGGAAAAGGCGATGACGTACACAGGAGTCCCGACAACCCGGTCAACCTTGACCTCGCCTTGCCTAGAGCACACTCAAGAAAGCGATGCTGCACACCACCGCAATCACCGGAATCAATACCGTCACCACGAAAATGTCCTTGTAAGCCTGCCTGTGGGTCAAGCCCATGATCATCAGCATGGCAATCACTGCTCCGCAGTGTGGTAGCGAGTCAAACCCGCCAGAGGCAATATTGGCTATACGGTGAAGGACTTCAGGCTCGACACCCAATTCCAGGTATTTGGGTGCCAGGGTCTGCATGAATATCTGCAAACCGCCCGAAGAAGAACCGACGATCCCGGAAACCACACTGACCGAGACAAAAATCGACAACAGCGGCGGCAACTCAACCGTCAGAATCCACTGGGAAAACAGGGCAAAGCCAGGTGTCTGGGTGACCACGCCACCAAAGCCAATCACCGCAGCGGTGTTAAGCAGCGGCATGATCGCATCGTCAGCGCCCTGCCCGAGCAACGCTAGCGTATTGCGCCGCAAGCCAGCGAACAGCATGACCGCAACCCCGGTGGCGATCACCAGAGCCAGGCTCGGCCAGAGAATAGGCTGCTGTTGGCTAAAGCCCACCAACTGGCCCAACCCGCCTTGTCCTGGAACAATCGCGCCACTTAACAGCAACAAGCGCGGCAGCACGATGATGCCCAACACCACCAGGATAGGCACCACAGCCAAGCTCCAATGCGGACCCGAATTTGGCGCGCCGGCCAATTGTTCCATGCGCACATCCTGCGCGTTGGCCTCAAAACCCTCACCGCGCTCGCGCGCCAAGCGCCATTCACGCTGAACATAAGCCATGCCCATCGCAACCATCATCACGCTCGCGGCTACACCAATCCAGGCCCCGGCAAACAGGTCGGTGCCCAAGGCGCTGGCGGCGATGACATTATGAATCGAGGGCGTGCCCGGCATTGCCGTCATAGTGAAGGTGCCGGCGCCCAAGGCGGTGGCAGCGCAAAATAGACGCTTGGGCAGATTGGCCTCGCGCATCAAGGTGATACCCAGTGGATACATGGTAAAGATCACCACGAACACCACCACCCCGCCATAGGTCAGCAATGCACAGACCAGCATGGTGACCCACAGCGTCCGGCTAATGCCGAGACTGCGCGTAATGGCCTGAGCAATGCTACTGGCCGCCTGGCTTGCGGCCATGACCTTGCCAAATATGGCGCCGCAAAGGAACAGCACGAAAAACTTGCCGGCAAAGGTAAAGGCGCCCAAGGGCCCGAAAGGGAAATACTCGAGCAGTGCCTTGGGGACTAGCAAACCATTGCTTAACGCCACAACCAGGGCGCAAAGCAAGGCCGCAATGAATATATTCACCCCGCGCAATGCCATGAAAATCAGTAAGGCCAAACCAACCAACAACCCTGCATTCCCGAGCATGTGTAACCCTCCATTATTGTTGTACGTCACGCCCCGCCTTCAAAAATCCCAGTGCATACTTGTCCGCTCCAGCCTGGGCCTGCCCAATATGGCTCACTTAGCCCCGTAAGGGACATTGTGTTTAGCCATAAATCCCAGGGAATTCAGCGTCTTCACCGCCCGCAGAGTTTATCCGGGACCCGGCTTGCGATACACGAAGTAGCAGCCCCTCAACCGGAGGCGCGACGCAGCAGAAGCTACGTGAGCTGTATGTTTTTCATCCAAAGCAGCACAACTTGACGTGCTGCTTCCTTAGCCAGCATGAAAAAACATGCTGCACTTGCACAGCCTACATTTACTTACTAAAAGTTATGGGTAGTATGTACGCCGGCTAATTTCCTACTGTTTGGAAATTGCTTAAATGGAAAATTCCACCTCAAGGGGAACACGATGAACAACGTTCTGAAATTCTCTGCTCTAGCTTTGGCCGCAGTTTTGGCTACCGGTTGCAGCAGCATGTCCAAAGAAACTGAAGCACGTCTGACCGCTACTGAAGACGCTGCTGCACGCGCTCAAGCCCGCGCCGATGAAGCCTATCGCAAGGCTGATGACGCTATGGCAGCCGCTCAGAAGGCTCAGCAAACTGCTGACGAAGCCAATGAGCGCGCTCTGCGTATGCTGGACAAAGCCAGCCGCAAGTAATAGCCCTTCAAGGCTAATTAAAGCCGACCCCTCTGGGGGTCGGCTTTTTTATGGGTGCAGCACATGCGCAAATCCCTGCAAAAGGATCTCATCTACCGGCTTTCGCAACACAAGGATAGGTAATCCCACCACCAGTGCCTTATCCCTATACCGCAGCTAGCGCTGCGCAATGCGCTTTATATCACCCCAATAGGTTTGGCTAGCTGCAGCCCCGAATGCGCCAGGTTATTGCTCCCACTCCCAGCTTAGGCGCGCATAGAACACCCAGTCATCCTGGTTCGGCAGGATATCGGCCAAGGCATTTGCATAGGTCATGTTTACCGAGAATCCCTCAACACCGCTCCAGCCAAGACCGACGCCAGCGGCCTTGGGCGTCTGAGTGGGATTTTTTGAAAGCACAGTACCTATGTCATAGAACACGAAGGGATCAAGGGCTCCACCCAGCACGTCCAGCCCACTGTAATGGGCTTCGAGACTGGTCTGAATGCCATAGTCACCGCTGATAAGGCCTGGCGCATAGCCACGAATCGACGTCGGCCCTCCGATGGAGTAAGCCACAGCCCCGGGAATCGCTTCCTCGTTGGTGTACTGATAATCCATCTGCATCAAGCCGTACCAAGCGGACTGACCTGGCCGGTAATAGCCACTTGCATCTCCACTCAGCATTGCAAAGCTCTGATCTGTCCCACTAGCTGCCTGGTTGTGCGTGCTCACCCAGCCAACCAGTTGCCGGCCTGACAATTGCCAGCCCGAGCCTAGCCAAGTGAACTGCGCGCCGGTATTGAGTTTGTTGATGTCATAGTCACTGATGTCCTCTCCAAGCACCGACGTTTTCGAAGTCGAGTACATTGCCGAGCCCAGCGCGTTGAGCCAAAAAGTACGGGTAGAAATGGCTAACCAGGAAGCATCCAGCGTCATACTGGTGGAGTCGCCCTCAACCGCCAAATCCTGAAAATCACCCGAAGTCACTTCTGAGCGGTTGACCGAGAGACTACCGCCAAGCCGCCAGCCGCTAGCCTTGACCGGCGCACTATAGATTGACGTGAACGCCTGGTTACCTTCCGACGCCAGCGCATAGAGCAACCCTCTGTCACTCCCGGTGAATACACCTTGGCGGCGATAGATCGCACCCACTTCATTTTCACCGGAGCTCTCGTAGCCATAGTTATCGACAAACAGTTGCACATTATTTTGCAGCGGCTCGTCGACGACCATGACAATGTCGGTGAGACCGAAGTCCTTGCCTGCGCGCAACTCAGCCTGCAGTCGGGCGTCGTTGACCCGATTGAATTCGAGAATGTCGCTTTCCAACGCCTTCATATCGACCAGTGTCTTGTCTTTAGGAAACGGCACCCAACCGCGCACGTAGGGTTCCGGTAGATAGCTATTACCTTCAATAAGCATTTCTCCCAGTTTCCCTTCAACCAGACGGATGATCACAACACCGTCGGTCACCTCCTGCTTGGGCAGTAACGCAGTAGCCGTATAGATGCCTTTCGCCTGATAGGCTGCATTGATCTCTGCGACTATTCGATTCAGGTCGGATAACCGCGTTTCCTTGCCCAGGTAGGGCAACACTATGGCTTTCAGCTCTTTGGCGGTGAGCAACTCTGGCTTGGTAAAACGCACACTGTTTAGGACAAAAGAAGGGCCCTCATCGGGTGCCTCGACCTCATCAGGTGCAACCAACTGCTCATCACGTTCCTGAATCTGCCTGCGTTCTTGCAGAGTCTGCTCGCGGCGTAACAATTCCCTTTCACGGCCTGCAGGGTCGGCAACCGGCGGCAGAGGCAAGGCATACGTATTCGAGACCAGCAGGCTTAGCAACATCATATGTAGAGAGAAACGCCAATAATTCACGCAATATTCCTAATTGATGGACTACCGTCCGTGATCGGTTGGCTATCTGGAAGAAATTTCCAGTAACTTCTCGTCCGCCGGCGGCAAGTCAGCGTCCTCGTTTGAGTTTTGCTCTCCAGTGTTTACCGCATCTGCACCAAAGCTCATGGGACTCGAATAGCCTGAATAGCTTGAGTAGTCAGGCATCTTGAAGCCGTACTGCAACAGCAGAGGTTCACTGAGCCGTGTCTGCATGATGTACTCCGCGCTCAGTCGCTGCAGTGCGAGCTGTTGCAGCTCCTGCGGTATACCCGGCTGATAGAAAAACATCACCAGCGGCTCACGATAGCGAGTAGCGAGCGCATTGGTACGCAGTTCATAGCCCTGGGTATCCAGCCAGAACTCTGCCCCAGGCGACATCAACTGCCCACTCACATTCAGTGGGCGCGAGTCATAGTTGTCGAGGCTCAGAGTCAGGTTAGCGGTCTGCATGTCTAGGCCGTCCAGCACCAGCGCCTTATTCAGATTCAAATCGCCATCCACGCTCAACGAGCCCTGCTTCGATTTGAATCCGTCAATATTCAGCTTGTCGGTGTTGATCACCCGCACATCGATCTGGTCTGCGATGGCACCCTCAAACCCGCTCAACGACATGTAGGTATTGGCCGCCCCTTTGCCATCCACGCTGACATCAATGATCGGCGCCGCCAGTACCAACGGACCACCGCCGTTTAAATCAATCTGACGAATATTCAAGCCTTGCCTGGATGCCAGCGTGCCCTGATTCATGACGATCAAGTCGCCGTCGATGGCGCCATCTATCCACAAATATGGATTCCCGATAAGTTCGCCAAAGGTCAGGCTGCCCTTCACCTGCAAATGGACATTGCCATTGTGCGCCCGCAGGAACGGCGAATAGAGGCCTCGCTCTGCGACAATATTGATATCGCCATTCAGGGTCTCTGCCGACAACCAGGGCATGTCGACTACCAGCGGGTCACCGATGCCGGTCACGGCACTTAAGCTGCCCTGGGCATTGGGGCCGGTGGCACGCAGGTGCACAGGAGTGTCCTTGCGTCCGACAATCATGCCGCCACTGCTCAAGCGGACAGCATCAGCGCCATCCCACGAGGTTTGCAATGCTGCCAACTGCATGTCGCCCTTGGTGGTGATGCTCATCTGGCCAACCGCGTCGAGACGCGAGGCAGACCCCATTTCCAGAGTGTTCGCATTGACTGCCACAGACGCGCCGGCATTTATGCTCGCCCGATCAGCCAGTGTGACCTTGTCGGTTGCATCGAGCTTGATCAGCTGTACTGCAGAAATGTAACCACCGAGAAGCATATCGTCGCCAGCCTGAAGGCTCAGGGCAGCGCCGCTGTCGATGGACGCCGCCACCATGGAGCCCGCCGTGCTGATCTGTGTGTCACTGCCTGACCGTACACTAGAGCCGCCGCCCATCGTCAGACTGCCGGCATCCAGACCAACTCTTCCGCCGGATGCAATCATCGTAGTTGCTGCAATAGAGACCTCGGCTTCCGCATCAATTTCCATATCATCGGCGCTGGTCACAGCGTTGTTGAATGCCAGGTTGCCGGCACTTTTGACCGTCACCCGACCGTCCGCTACGACTTTGCCCAGGGCAATATCGCCGGTATCACTGGACACCAAGAGGTCAGCTGCACTGTTCAATTGAGAATCGCGCCCCAGGGCAACCCCCTTGCCTGTCAGTGTTATTGCGCCTGTAGTGGACGTCAGGTTCGCAACATCCCCGGCAACCAGGTCGCCAGCACCCGCATCCAGCAGCAGCGAAGTACCGGTGACCGTTGAGTTCGCGTCCAGGCCT
>NZ_JAQJZJ010000004.1 GCF_027988105.1 Pseudomonas aestuarii
ACCGCAGGTCTGCTGGGTGCTGGACAGGCAAATGGGCGACAACTAGGGTTAACTGTGCTAGCTCCCAGTCAGATCAGCTAGCCAGCACCGGTCGCGTTTTCGAGGAACTGCAAGGGTTTTCAGGACGACGGGCAAGGCAACGCGACAGCGCATTCCGCGTCATGGGCCGTCAGCGGAACCCCCTCCACGTACCGCAACAAGCTGGAGTCCTGTCATGAAAATGCTCCTCACCGTCGAGTTCCCACTCGAGCCATTCAATACCCTCGTGAGAACCGGCAAAGTGGGCGACGTCATCGCCCGCATCCTCGAAGCCATCAAGCCGCAAGCAGCCTACTTCACTGAGCAAGACGGCAAGCGCGGCGGTATCTTTATCGTTGACGTGCAAGAGTCGTCGGATATCCCCGCCTTGGCGGAGCCCTTCTTCCTCAACCTCCAGGCCGACTGCAGATTCCGCATCCTGATGAGTCCCGAAGACCTGCAAATGGCAGGGCTGGAAGAGCTAGGCAAGCAATGGGCGTAAATGCCGCCTGACCGCCACGCACGGGGACAGCAGCAAGCGGCGCCTCGGCGTTTGCACATCGACTCCGGCTCCACAGGGCAAAAGCGCGCGTCTTCATTTTCCGAGCCGAGCGTTTCGCCTGGGCGATGAATTCGCGCCCTCCCCCCGCCGTCATGCATGCCGTCACGGCGGCTACTCACAGCACGCTTTCATCTTCGTACCGCGCCTTGCGGGTCACACCGACCGGCATAGTCATGGCCTTGGCCGTGCGGCCCACTCCCCCGGGACCAGGCGTGATTCGGCGGTTAAAAATGAATCTCGGCGTTCTTCATACCCAGCTCGCGCAACTCGTCGATCAAGTCATCCAGATGAACAAATGACTCGACTTCCTCGCGCTCATCGACCAGGAAATAGCTTCTCCCCGCATCTTTCTTGAAGAACACGATCCACTCTTTGAGGTTGGTCGGGTTGGCAATCACATGGGTGTCGAAGGTGACGCCCTCGGCATGTTTGGTCTTGACGTCGTTACGGTTCATCTCGGTCTCCCGCTGGTAGGTGCGCGCGCACCTGTGCGCTCAATGTCAGTCGCCTGCGCCGCTACGCTTCAACCAGAAAAGCTCTGCAACGGGCCTCGGGACGCTCGATCAAAGAGCCGCGTTATTATCACCACATGATAATATCATGCACATGCACTCGCAGAGGAGCTCACCATGATTGCAGTACGCGAAGCCTGGAAGGCCGGCCTGCTGGGGCGCAAGCACTGGCTGAACAATCTGGTCTCCGGAATCATCGTCGGGATAGTGGCGCTGCCACTGGCAATGGCCTTTGCCATGGCCTCCGGGGTCAAGCCGGAGCAAGGCATCTATACCGCGATCATTGGCGGCGTACTGGTTTCCCTGTTTGGTGGCAGTCGTGTACAAATCGCCGGGCCGACCGGCGCTTTCATTGTGATCCTGGCGAGCATCACCGCCGAGCACGGCATCGCCGGCATGCAGATCGCCACCATGATGGCCGGGGTCATGCTGCTGTTGCTGGGTATTACCCGGCTTGGCTCGGTGATCAAGTTCATTCCCGCCCCGGTGATCGTCGGCTTCACCGCCGGGATCGGGGTGATCATCTGGGTCGGCCAATGGCAAGACTTCTTCGGCTTGCCCAGAGTCGACGGTGAGCACTTCCACGAGAAGGTCTGGCAGTTGCTCCAGGCGCTGCCCCAGCTGCACCCGGCCACCACGCTGCTGGCCCTCCTCAGCCTGAGCCTGGTGCTGCTGGCGCCAACGCTTCCGGGTCTCAAGCGCGTGCCCGGCCCGCTGGTGGCGATGCTGCTGGTCACGCTGATCCAGGCGTTGTTTCACTTCGATGGCGTGGCCACCATCGGCAGTGCCTTTGGCGGTATCCCCCAGGGCCTGCCCGATTTCGCTCTGCCTGAAGTCAGCTTGCCGCGGGTTATCGAGCTGATCGGCCCGGCGTTTGCGATTGCCATGCTGGGGGCGATCGAGTCGCTGCTGTCGGCGGTGGTGGCCGACGGCATGACGGCCACCAAGCATGACTCCAACCAGGAACTGGTCGGCCAGGGCATTGCCAACCTGCTCACACCCTTATTCGGCGGCATCGCTGCCACTGGCGCGATTGCGCGCACGGCAACCAATATCCGTAACGGCGGCACCAGCCCGCTCGCCGGCATCATGCACGCGCTCACCCTGCTGCTGATCATCCTGTTCCTGGCCCCGCTGGCCTCGGACATACCGCTGTGCGCACTGGCGGCGATCCTCTTCGTGGTTGCCTACAACATGAGCGAACTGCGCCATTTCAAACGCATGGTGCTGCGGGCGCCACGGGCCGACGTGGCGATTCTGCTGATCACCTTCGGTCTGACGGTATTCAGTGATCTGGTGGTGGCCGTGAACATCGGCGTGATCCTGGCGATGCTGCACTTCATGCGCCGCATGGCCGCCTCCGTGGAGGTTCAGCAGGTCGTCGAACAGGAACTCGAAGCGGAGTTACGCGTTGGCGGTCAAAGCCGCCTGCCAGCCGGCGTGCTGGTGTACACCATTGAAGGACCGCTGTTCTTTGCCGCAGCAGAAACCTTCGAGCGCGCGCTGGCCCAGACCCACACCGACCCGCGCTTGCTGGTGATTCGCCTGAACCGCGTGCCATTCATGGATATCACCGGCCTGCAAACCCTGGAGGAAGTGATCCAGCAACTGCACAAACGCAAGATAGTGGTGAAACTCTGCGAGGCGAACCGCAAGGTGCTGGCCAAGCTGGATAAGGTAGGCATCCTGCACCTGATCGGTGCAGAGCATTACCACGCCGACTTCAACGCCGCGCTGGGCCCCTTCGCGGCGAGCGAACCGACACCGGGTCATGGCTGAGTCGACCAAGGCATGGCCGAGCACCAGGCTGAGCCGCTCGGCGGATCATGGCTTGGCGCCGGGCCCGCGCTTGCTCTGGGTGGCGTAGGTGACGCCGTGGCTCTCGAGGTAATCGCGAATCAGTTGGCGCACGACCTGGGAAGGGGTCAGATCCTGTCCGGCGCACAGCTCCTCGAACGCCTTCTTCTTGACCGGATCAATCAGCACGGTGAGACGCGCAGTCTTGCTTTCCATAGAATCGCCAATCACTCTAATCTGATGTTAATCAAATTATAATAGTAGAAGCCGCGGCTGTCACGGCACGGCGCCCTGCCAAGCCGGGCCGAGGGCTTGCGATCCGCCCAGCCACAGCGGCAAGCTTCGGCTAAATCCGCATAATTATTTGATCGTTCAATAAAAATCGTCCTAGACTGCGCCCCCACCCAGCCAAAAATCCAACCCACGGAGACACCGATGCCCAAGGTCGGAATGCAACCGATCCGCCGCTCGCAATTGATTGCGGCGACCCTCGAAGCCGTCGACCAGGTCGGCATGGGCGATGCCAGCATTGCCTATATTGCCCGGCTGGCGGGGGTTTCCAATGGCATCATCAGCCACTATTTCAAGGACAAGAACGGCCTGCTCGACGCCACCATGCGCCACCTGATGCAGGCCCTGAGCACAGCCTCGCGCGCGCGCCGTGCAGCGCTCAAGGACGACAGTCCGCGCGCGCATCTGCGCGCGATCATCGACAGCAACTTCGACGCCAGCCAGGTCAGCGGCCCGGCCATGAAGACCTGGCTGGCCTTCTGGGCCAGCAGCATGCACCAGCCATCCTTGCGCCGCTTGCAGCGGGTCAACGACCATCGCCTGGATTCCAACCTGTGCTGCCAGTTCCGCCGCATCCTGCCCGTGCCGCAGGCCCGCGCCGCCTCACGCGGTCTGGCCGCCCTGATCGACGGTCTCTGGCTGCGCGGCGCCTTGTCCGGCGGCGACTTCGACACCGAGCAGGCGATCCAGATCGCCTACGACTATCTCGACCAGCAACTGGCCAAGCAGCAACTCGAGGCCGCCTGATCCTGCCCGGGCGCAACTAATCCGGGCGCGATCGAAACACTCGCTGATTCCCCCGCACGAGTCACGCCGGACACTCGGCCGGCACCCGCACGCCGCGCACAAAGCCCTGCCCCGCCTGAACACCCCGCTTGTCGTATCCAGACCGCCACGAGTCGTTCCGGATAATTATTATTGATTGATCGTTCAATAAAAATCACGTAGGCTGGATTTCACTCTTCCGGCCTGGACAGTAACGCCGCGCGCGCCACTGAACCTGCCGACCCATCTGGCCAAGGCGCACTGAAGCCGCCAGCCAGCCTTGCGCAGACCACAGACAAGAGAGGACTCCACCATGCCCCGATTCGACGAACAGAAGCTCTACATCGGTGGTCGCTATGTCGACTCGACCAGCGGCGCCACCTTCGAAAGCATCAATCCGGCCAATGGTGAAGTGCTCGCCAACGTGCAGAGCGCCAGCCAGGCCGACGTCGAGCGCGCGGTGGCCAGCGCCACCGCCGGGCAGAAGGTCTGGGCAGCGATGACCGCCATGCAGCGTTCGCGCATTCTGCGCAAGGCCGTGGACATCCTCCGCGAACGCAACGACGAACTGGCCGAGCTGGAAACCCTCGACACCGGCAAGCCGCTGTCGGAGACCCGCTACGTCGATATCGTCACCGGTGCCGACGTGCTCGAGTATTACGCCGGCCTGGTGCCGGCCATCGAAGGCCAGCAGATCCCCCTGCGCGACAGTGCCTTCGTCTACACCCGCCGCGAGCCCTTGGGCGTGGTCGCCGGCATCGGCGCCTGGAACTACCCGATCCAGATCGCCCTGTGGAAATCCGCTCCGGCCCTGGCCGCTGGCAACGCGATGATCTTCAAGCCCAGCGAAGTCACCTCGCTGACCACCCTCAAACTGGCCGAAATCTACAGCGAAGCCGGCCTGCCGGATGGCGTGTTCAACGTGCTCACCGGCAGCGGCCGCGAAGTCGGCCAGTGGCTGACCGAACACCCGGGCATCGAGAAGATTTCCTTCACAGGCGGCACCGTCACCGGCAAGAAGGTCATGGCCAGCGCCTCCAGCTCGTCGCTGAAGGAAGTGACCATGGAGCTGGGCGGCAAATCGCCACTGATCATCTTCGAAGACGCCGACCTCGACCGCGCCGCCGACATCGCGGTGATGGCCAACTTCTACAGCTCCGGCCAGGTCTGCACCAACGGCACCCGGGTGTTCGTGCCGCGCATGCTGCAGGCGCGTTTCGAGAGCAAGGTACTGGAGCGGGTCAAGCGCATTCGCCTGGGCAACCCGCAGATTGAGTCCACCAACTTCGGCCCGCTGGTCAGCTCGGCCCACATGGAGAGCGTGCTCGGCTACATCGCCAAGGGCCGTAGCGAAGGCGCACGCCTGCTGATCGGTGGCGAGCGGGTGACCGAGGGTGAATTCGCCGATGGCGCCTACGTGGCGCCCACCGTGTTCACCGATTGCACGGACAAGATGACCATCGTGCGCGAAGAAATCTTCGGCCCGGTGATGAGCATCCTGGTCTACGACAGCGAAGACGAAGTGATCCGCCGCGCCAACGACACCGACTACGGCCTGGCGGCTGGCGTGGTGACCCGTGATCTGGCGCGCGCGCACCGGGTCATCCACCAGCTGGAAGCCGGTATCTGCTGGATCAATACCTGGGGCGAGTCGCCGGCGGAAATGCCGGTGGGCGGCTACAAGCAGTCCGGGGTCGGCCGCGAAAATGGCCTGAGCACCCTGGAGCATTACACCCGGACCAAGTCGGTCCAGGTGGAACTGGGCGCCTACGCCTCGGTGTTTTGAGCGGCGAGTGATCGGTGGATGAGCGGCGCGCACTGCCCGGCCGCAGGCCAGGCAACGCCGCCTCAGCCACCCGCTCGCCAGCCCGATCGACCCGCCAGGATTCGGCGCGGAGCGATCGGCCGCATGACCAAGCCCGGTCTTGCGCCCCGCCCTTATGGCCGGCGCAGACCCGTCAATACAGGTAACGCCCATGTCCCAAGAATTCGACTACATCATCATCGGCGCCGGCTCGGCCGGTAACGTGCTGGCCACCCGCCTGACCGAGGATGCCGACGTCAGCGTGCTGCTGCTGGAAGCCGGCGGCCCGGACTACCGCCTGGATTTTCGCACCCAGATGCCCGCCGCCCTGGCCTTCCCGCTGCAGGGCCGCCGCTACAACTGGGCCTACGAGACCGAGCCGGAGCCGCACATGAACAACCGCCGGATGGAGTGCGGGCGCGGCAAGGGCCTGGGCGGCTCATCCTTGATCAACGGCATGTGCTACATCCGCGGTAACGCCCTCGACTACGACGGCTGGGCCAAGGACAAGGGCCTGGAAGACTGGAGCTACCTGGACTGCCTGCCCTATTTCCGCAAGGCGGAAACGCGCGACAGCGGCGCCAACGCCTACCACGGCGGCGATGGCCCGGTCAGCGTGTGCACGCCGAAGACCGGCAACAATCCGCTGTTCCACGCCATGGTCGAGGCCGGCGTGCAGGCCGGCTTCCCGCGCACCGACGACCTCAACGGCTACCAGCAGGAAGGTTTTGGCCCGATGGACCGCACCGTGACCCCGCAGGGCCGGCGCGCCAGTACCGCGCGCGGTTATCTCGACCAGGCCAAGGGCCGGCCGAACCTGACCATCGTCACCCACGCCCTCACCGACCGCATCCTGTTCAGCGGCAAGCGCGCCATTGGCGTCGACTACCTGCAGGGCGACAGCACCAGCCCGACCACCGTCAAGGCGCGCCGCGAAGTGCTGCTGTGCAGCGGCGCCATTGCTTCGCCGCAGATCCTCCAGCGGTCGGGCGTCGGCCCGGCCGCGCTGCTGCGTGAGCTGGACATTCCGCTGGTCCACGAGCTGCCCGGGGTCGGCGAGAACCTGCAGGACCACCTGGAGATGTACCTGCAATACGCCTGCAAGCAGCCGGTTTCGTTGTACCCGGCGCTGCAGTGGTGGAACCAGCCGAAGATCGGCGCCAAGTGGATGTTCCTCGGCAAGGGCATCGGCGCCAGCAACCAGTTCGAGGCCGGTGGCTTCATCCGCACCAGCGCCGAGTTCGAGTGGCCGAACATCCAGTACCACTTCCTGCCGGTGGCGATCAATTACAACGGCAGCAACGCGGTCAAGGAGCACGGCTTCCAGGCCCATGTCGGCTCCATGCGCTCGCCGAGCCGCGGTCGCGTCCAGGCCAGGTCGAAAGACCCGCGCCAGCACCCGAGCATCCTGTTCAACTACATGTCCAGCCCCCAGGACTGGCAGGAGTTCCGCGACGGCATCCGCATTACCCGCGAGATCATGAACCAATCGGCACTCGACCCCTTCCGCGGGCGTGAACTCAGCCCCGGTGCCGCGGTGCAAAGCGACGCCGAACTGGATGCCTTCGTCCGCGATCATGCGGAAACCGCCTTCCATCCGTCCTGCTCCTGCAAGATGGGCGAAGACGCTATGGCAGTGGTCGACGGCCAGGGCCGCGTGCACGGCATGCAAGGCCTGCGGGTGGTCGATGCCTCGATCATGCCGCTGATCACCACCGGCAACCTCAATGCACCGACCATCATGATGGCCGAGAAGATCGCCGACAAAATCCGCGGGCGCACGCCGCTGCCGCGCAGCACCGCGCCCTACTACGTGGCGGGCAACGCACCGGTGCGCCACACCCCGCAGCGCAGCTGAATACGGTTCAGAGGTTGTGAAAAGATCGAGCGCCGCAGCGAGACCGTCTCCAGGCGGGAGTTTTTTCACAGCCTCTCAGTAGCCGGTCATTTCCAGGTAGCCAACGCCCTGGTGGCTGCCGCTGAACCGGATCGGTCCCTCCCAGTAGGGAAAGCGGGTGGCCATCCAGGCCTGCTCCTGCAACGGCGTGGTGTCGATGGAGAACGCCTTGGCGGGGATGCGCAGGCGCCAGGCGGTCGGCAGGCGCCGGCCGGCAACGCGACTGAAGTGCACGGGGACCATCTCGATGTCCGCCTCGCTCAGCGACTGGGCCTGGCCGTCCGCCGCGATCCAGGTGCCGGCGCGGTAATGCGCGCCGCCGGCCTGGCGCAACTGGAACAGCATCAGCTTCTCGCCCGTCTGCAGATGCAGGGAGAACCAGTCCCAGCCCTGCTGATCGGGCGCCAGCGGCTGGCTGCTCCACTCGTGGTCGAGCCAGGCCTGGCCCGTGACCGCATGTCGCTGGCCGTCCAGCAGTAGGCTGCCTTCGGCCTGGAAGAACGGCTGGCTGTAGTAATAGGAGGCCTGGCCCTGGGCGGACTTCTGGCTGAACCCCTTACGCCCGTGCAGCACCGGCGGCCGTGCGCTGGTGAGGCGCAGGCGATAGCCGAAGCCCGCGCCGCGCGCATTCAGCTCCAGCTCGCCCAGGCCGCCATTGGCCGGGCCGTGGCTGGCTAGCTGCCAGTCGTCGATCCAGGCCTGCAAGGGTTCGGCCATCACCCCGGCCTGGCCGATACCGCCGCGGGCGAAGGTCTCGGCATAACGATGACCGTCCGCCCCCGTCAGGGCGGCATGGCCCATCCACAGGTTCTGGTTGCGCCAGTCCGTCTCATGCGAACCCGGCTGCAGGGCGTTGCGAAACAGCGTCCACTGCACGCCCCAGGCGCGGCCCTGGGCGTCCTCCAGGTTGGCGGTGAGGTACCACCACTCGATGCGGTAGTCCGGGTGCGCGCCGTGGTCGGCCGGAAACCCCAGCGCCCGCCCCGGCGCGACCCGGGCAAAACCCGCCGCCGAACCACCCAGTCCGGCGAAGCCCACGGCCGGCGGCGTTTCGGCCTCGCAGGCGGCGAGCAGCAGCAGGCCGGCGAGCAACGCCAGGAAGGCACTGGCGCTGTGTCTCTCGCCCCCGTATGCCATCGGCCTCCTACCATTGCATGAGCGCACGCGATCCATCAGCGAGTCCTCCTAGCGTTCATCGGCGAAGCTGCGCAACAGCGCCGCCGGGGTGCTGCGGCCGAGTTGCCAGAGCGGCCAGGCGGCGGCCAGCAGGGTGGCGAGCAGCGCCAGGCCGAGCAACTGCAGGAGCTGGCCGGGGAATACCTGCAGCGGCAGGCGCCAGCCGAAGGCCTGCACGTTGATCACCGCGACCAGGCACCAGGCCAGCAACAGGCCCAGCGGCAGCGCCAGGAGCAGGGTCAGCACGGCCAGCAACAGGGTCTGGCCGAGACTCAGCCAGGCCAGGCGCCTGCGGTCGACGCCCAGCGCCCAGAGCGGCGCCAGCTGGCTCAGGCGGGTCTGGCCGAGGGTCAGCAAACTGATCAGCAGCGCCACCGCGGCCACGCCCAGGGTCAGGCTGTTGAGCGCGGCGGTGGCGGCGAAGGTGCGCTCGAATACCCGGTTCGACCAGGCCTTGAGCGCGGCCTGGTCGATCACCCGACTGTCGTCCAGGGCAAAGCGCGCCTGCAGCGCCTGGATCAACGCGGGCACCTCTGCGGCCGGCAGGCGCAGGCTGAAACTGCGCGGGGCCAGCCCCGGCCAGTGGCGCTGCAGGCCTGCCGCATCGACCAGCAGATGCCCCCTGGGATTGCCGTAGTCGGCGTAGATGCCGAGCACCTCCAGCTCCCAGGTACCGCTCGGGGTGGGCAGGCGCAGGCGCTCGCCCAGGTGCAGGTCGAGGCGCCGCGCCAGTTGCTCGCTGAGCATCAAGCCCTGCTGCCGTGCCAGGCGCTCCCAGGCCCCGGCGCTGGCGCTCAGCAGCGGCCAGTGCGCGCGGTAATACGCTTGCGTGCGGATACCGTTCAGTTGTGCCGGCCAGCCCTGCAGTTGCAGCTCGACCCGCCAGCTCGGCAGCAGCGCGCGCACCTGCGGCTGCTTGGTCAACCAGGCCTCTATGGCCGTGGCCTGGCTGGTGTCGACCGGGTTCAGGTAGAGTTCGGCGGCCAGGCGCTGGTCGAGCCAGCCACTGAAGGTCTGACGAAAGCCCGCGGTCATGCTGCCGACGCCGATGTTTGCCGCCAGCGCCAGCAACAGGGCCATCAACGCCAGCGCCAGACTCGGCAGTTGCTGGCGGCTGTCGGCGACGAACCACTGGGCCAGCGGCGTACGGCAATGGGGCAGCCAGGCCTCGAGCACGCGACTCAGGCCCACCGGCAAGGCCAGTGCCGCACCCAGCAGCAAGGCGGCGAGCAGGACAAAGCCGGCCGCCAGGCTGTCGCCGAACCACAGCGCCAGCAGCGCCACACCGCCGAGCAGCGCCGCCAGCCAGCCCTGACGCCGTAGCCAGCGCGCCTGGGCCTGCTGCCAGGCCTCGGGCTGGGCCAGGGCCAACAGCGGCAGACGCGCGGCGCGCAGCAGGCTGCCGGCGCCCGCGCACAAGGCCCCGAACAGGCAGACCAGCAGGCCGCCCAGCCACCACTGCGGCGCCAGGCTGAGCCGCCCGGCCACCTCGGCGCCATACAGGCTGCGCAGGCTGGCGGCGACATCCGGCAACAGCCAGGCCGCCACGGCATAGCCGCTGAGCAAGCCGGCGACCGCGCCGAGCAGCGCCAGCACGCCGAGCTCCACGACCAGGGCGACCAGCAGGCCGCGCAGACTCACCCCGCAGCTGCGCAGGTTGCGCAGCAACACCCGGCGCTGCTCCAGGGCCAGACCGATGGCGGCGTGGACGATGAACAGGCCGACGACGAAGGCCAGCAGGCCGAGGGCGCTGAGGTTGAGGTGAAAACTGTCGGTGAGCTGGGCCAGATTGGCGCCCTGGTCACCGCGCTGCAGCACCAGCTGCGTGGCCAGTTCCGCCGGCAGCGGCGGTGCGGCGCGGGCGAACGCGGCCGGCAGCAACAAGCGCGAGAGCTGGCCGCGAGCGTCGAGCAGGCGCTGGGCCACGCCAATGTCCACCAGCAGCACCCCGGGCGCCAGCTGCGGCCACACCGCCAGTGGTGGCAGGCGCTGACCGGATGCACTGAGCGGCTGCGCCCCGGCTGGCAGACCCAGCTCGGCCAAGGTGTCGGCGGCAATCCAGCTGCGCCCGGGCCGGCCGAGAAAAGCCGCCAGGTCCCGGCGCTCGCGCGTTTGCCCGGCCAGCGCGCTGCCCGCCGGCAGGGTCAAAGGCTCGATGCCGATCAACTGCAGGCGCTGTTCGCGCTGCCCCTGCAGGCGCAGGCGCCCTTGCAGCAACGGCGAGACCGGCCAGCCGGCGCGGCGCAATTCGATGAAGTGCTGCTGGGCAATCCTGCCGCCATCGCGGGCGACCAGGCTGTAGCGCTCGGCGCCGCCGAGCAGCTGACTGGCGCGGGCATAGCTGTCGCGGGCCTGGCTGTTCAGCGCCTGCACCCCGGCCCACAGGCTGGTGGCCAGCCACAGGCCGGCCAGCACGCTGAACAATTGCAGCGGATGGCGGCGCCAATGACTGAGCAACGCACTCAGGGTCCAATACAGGCGGCGCATCATCCGGCCGCCTCCAGCAGGCGCCCGCCCTGCAGGCACCGGCACCGTTGCAGGCGGGCCGCCAGGCTGGCGCTGTGGGTGACCATCAGCAGGCTGGTCGAGCTGCCGGCGAGCAGCTCCAGCAGCAGGGTCAACACCTGGTCGGCGCTGCGCTCATCCAGGCTGCCGGTGGGCTCGTCGGCCAGCAGCAGCGGCGGCCTCACGGCCAGCGCCCGACCCAGGGCGACCCGCTGCTGCTGGCCGACCGAGAGCTGTTCGGGGTAGCGCCCAAGCAGGGCCGCCAGACCGAGCCGCTCGACCAGTTCGGCCTGCCAGTGCGGGTCATGGCGGCCGGCCAGGCGCGCCTGGAAGGCCAGGTTGTCGGCGACGCGCAGGCTGGCGATCAGGTTGAATTGCTGGAAGACCAGACCGATACCGCTGCGCCGCCAGGCCGCCAGCTGCCCTTCACCGAGGTCGTCCAGCACGCGGCCGTCGACCTCGATCCGCCCGGCATCGGCGCGATCCAGCCCGGCCAACAGGTGCAGCAGGGTGCTCTTGCCGCTGCCGGACTCGCCCATCAGGGCCAGGCTCTCACCCGTCGCCAGTTCCAGGTCGATGCCACGCAGCACCGCCAGCGTGCCCTGGGGCGTCGTATAGCTCTTGCACAAGCCCTGGACTTTGAGCATCTGTCTGCCACCTGAGCGCGGGGGATGGTGCCGCCAGGAACCCCCGCACCCGGCCGGACAAGGGCGACGCCTCTCTCAGTAAAGCAAAGCCACCGTCACCTGCAGCGGCAGGTGCCGCCCTGTGGCTCTTGCGCCGGAGTCGTTGCCCTGCGGGGATCCTCGTCGCGCCCAGGGGACGAGTCTTCGCGCGGCCGGGTCTCGGCGCTCGGCTCAATCAGCGCCAGCAGGCGCTCGAACGCCTCCCGGCGGCCTTGCCGATCGCTGGGCGCCCTGTCGAGTCGGCCCTCGGCAGCCTGCGCACTGGCCGCACGCAGGTAGGCATTCAGGCGCTTGGCCAGGTCGATCGACAGACGCAGGCTCTGCTTGCTGCTCATGATGTCCCTCTCGCCGTGCGGACGGTTTGATCAGGCGACCTCTAGCGGGCCTCGCGTCGAACCTGCCCGCCGCATGGGGCAAATCCGGACTGCGCATCGGCCGTGGCGGCCTGCGCAGCTGTTGCGCATGCAGATTGCGCGTGCAGCGGAGGGCATTCGCCATGCCGTAACAGCATCAGCTGCCCTCGGCTGCGGGGTCTTGTTCCAAGCTAGAGGCCGAGCAGGCAAACGGTATTGACCTAAATCAAGGCCTGCTGCGGATGTGCCGAACCCCCGGCCAGCGCCTGGCTCGCGAGCGACTTACTTCAGGCCCAAACGCCGGGCCAGACGGATCAGGTTGGCGCGATCCACCCCCAGCTCGCGGGCGCTGTCGGCCCATCTGTGCTCGTGACGGGCCAGGGTCTGGCTGATCAACTGCTTCTGGTAGGCATCCAGGGCCTCGCGCAGCGGCACGCCGCCGGCTGCGGGCAGCGCCAGCGGCGGCGTTTCGGCAGTGGCTTGAGGCTGTGGCAGGTCCAAGGCCTGGCAGTCGATGCTGAGGATGCGCGGGCGCTCGGCGCAGGCCGACAAGGCCTTGAGCGCGGCACGGCCGATCAGGTGCTCGAGCTCGCGTACGTTGCCCGGCCAGTCGTGGCCCAGCAGGGCCTTCTGCGCATCGGCCGTCAGGCGCAGGCCGCGCAGCCCCAGGCGCGGACGATTCTCCTCGAGGAAGTAGCCGGCCAGCAACAGCACGTCGCGACCGCGCTCGCGCAGCGCCGGGACTTTCAGCGGGTACACGCTCAGGCGATGGTAGAGGTCGGCGCGAAAGCGCCCGGCGCGCACCTCTTCGGCGAGGTCGCGATTGCTCGCCGCCAGCACCCGGACATTGACCCGGTGCTCGCGATCCGAGCCGACCCGCTGCAACTGGCCGCTCTGCAGCACCCGCAGCAACTTGGCCTGCACCACCACCGGCAACTCGCCGACCTCGTCGAGAAACAGGGTGCCGCCGTCGGCCAGCTCGAACTTGCCGCTGCGCTCGTTGACCGCACCGGAGAAGGCGCCGCGCACGTGGCCGAACAACTCGCTCTCGACCAGGGTCTCGGGCAAGGCCGCGCAGTTGAGGCTGATCAACGGCCGCTTGGCCCGCGCCGAGGCGGCATGGATGGCCTCGGCCACCAGCTCCTTGCCGACCCCGGTTTCCCCGCTGATCAGCACCGTCAGTTCGCTGTCGCCGACCAGCGCGATTTCCTCCAGCAGCCGTTTGTGCTGCGGGCTCTGGCCGATCAGCTCGCGCGGCCGGTGCTGGTCGGCAGCCTGCTTGTAGACCTCGGCCAACTGGTGTTCGTCCTCGACCCGGCGCAACAACTGGGCGATGCGGTTGTTGGCCATCACGGTGGCGGCGGCCAGGCTGGCGAAGGCCGCCAGGGTGTCCAGGTCGACCCTGCCGAAGCTGGCCGGGTCCAGCGAATCGAGGGTCAGCAGGCCCCACAGCTGATCCTGCAGGTACAGCGGACAGCCCAGGCAATCATGCACCTCGAGGTGGCCGCGATGGCCCTCGACCAGACCGTCATAGGGGTCGGGCAAGCCGCAGTCCGTGGCGAAGCGGGTCGGCCCGCGCTGCGCCAGCAAGGCCTGCAGGCGCGGATGCTCGCCCAGCTTGAAGCGTCGCCCCAGGGTATCGGTGCTCAAGCCATCAACCGCCAGCGGCACCAGCACCTCGCCCTCGAGCCTGAGCAAGGCCACCGCATCGCACGGCAACAGCTGGCGCAGCGCCAGCAACAGGCGCCGATAGCGCTCGGCCTCGGGCAACTCGCGGGACAGGTCGGCGACCAGGGGGATCAATGCCGTGAGCAGTGGATTTGCTGTCATAAAGACTACCAGGTGTCATAAAGACTCGAATACGCCAACAGTCATAAAGACAGCAATGCATGCAAGCCATTGAAATTATTGGACTATAAAAGTGGCACGAGCTGTGCACCATCCTAAGCACCATGAACTTAGCACGCCTGAGCGCGCCGGCCGAATGCTTCTCGATGATTGACCGGCGCCCCTCAGGCGGCACAGCCCACACAGGAACCACTCAATGCTCACTGCCCAACAACGCACCCTGATCAAGGCCACAGTGCCGCTGCTGGAAACCGGCGGCGAAGCCCTGACTCGCCACTTCTACCAATTGATGCTCGGCGAATATCCGCAGGTTCGCCCCCTGTTCAACCAGGCGCACCAGGCCAGCGGCGACCAGCAACGCGCACTGGCCAACGGCGTGCTGATGTACGCCCGCAATATCGACCGCCTGGAGGCCCTCGGCCCGCTGGTCGGGCAGATCGTCAGCAAGCATGTGTCGTTGCAGATCCTGCCCGAGCATTACCCGATCGTCGGCAGCTGCCTGTTGCGGGCGATTCGCGAGGTGCTCGGCGAGCAGATCGCCACCGACGAAGTGATCGACGCCTGGGGCGCCGCTTATGGTCAGCTGGCGCAGATCCTGATTGATGCCGAAGAGGGCGCCTATGCCGCCAACGCCGAAGCCAAGGGCGGCTGGCGCGGCGCCCGCGGCTTCCGGGTGGCGCAAAAGATCGTGGAAAGCGAGGAGATCGTCTCCCTGCACCTGGTGCCGGAAGACGGCGGCGCGCTGCTCGACTTTCAGCCGGGTCAGTACATCGGCCTGCGCCTGCAACTGGATGGCGAGGAACTGCGCCGCAACTACTCGCTGTCGGCCTGCGGCAATGGTCGCGAATACCGCATCAGCGTCAAGCGCGAGCCCGGTGGCAAGGCCTCCAACTACCTGCACGACCGGGTCCAGGTCGGCGACCGCCTGGAGCTGTTCCCACCAGCCGGCGATTTCGTCCTGCGTGAGTCGAACAAGCCGCTGGTGCTGATCAGCGCCGGCGTCGGCATCACCCCGGCGCTGAGCATGCTCGAAGCGGCGCGCGGGCATGGCCGGCCGATCCATTTCATCCACTGCGCCCGCCATGCCGGTGTGCACGCCTTCCGCGGCTGGGTCGACGCCCAGACCCTGGCCCACCCGCAGGTGCGGCACTTCGTCTGCTACAGCGAACCGCGCGACGAAGACCAGGGCCATGCCGAAGGTTTCCTGACCCGCGAGCAACTGGCCGAGTGGCTGCCAGAGGAACGCGACCTGGACGCTTACTTCCTCGGCCCCAAGCCCTTCATGGCCCAGGTGAAAAAGCACCTGCGCGAACTCGGCGTACCGGAGCAGCAGAGCCACTACGAGTTCTTCGGCCCGGCCAGTTCGCTGGAGGCCTGAACTGAGGTCGACCCGTCCGGCGCGCTTGCGCCGGGCGGCTCCAGCAATAGGAGTACCTGTCATGAGCCTGTTCGATTGCCCGCAACGCCTGCGTCGCCTGTCCAACCAGCTGCTGTCGAGCGGTGGCGTCGCCCTGCTGCTGGGCGTGTTCGGCGCCTACGGTTGGGCCGAACACCTCAGCCTGGGCACCCTGGTCGGTGCCCACAGCCTGACCATCCTCGGTCCGGCGCTGTTGAAAATCGGCTACGTGATGCGCCTGCTCGCCGAAAAACCGGCACCCGCTGGCACCGCCACGGCCTGCTACTGCGCGGCCTGAACCGGGCGAACGGCTGAATCGCCCACCCGGCGAGGATGCGCCGCGCGCACGCCAAGAGTCGCAGCAGCGTGGCCATGATCGGCAGAGAACGGCCAAAAGCGGACGTTTAATTTTAGTTACATTCATAACTCTTTATGGAAACCCGTGTTCGAAGTAATGAATGTGCCGGTTTGCTTAGACCATCATTCCGCAATGTAATGATGCACCTACAAGAGATAACTTTGAGCAATAATTGGAGTTGGGTCTAGGGCGAAGTCGATATGGATTTTTTTAGGGGGGGGGGGGCAGCATACTTTAATGGATAGTGGCAGGTAGAGCTCTTTAGGCCGGAGACGCCATTGAGGCACTTGACAGGTGATCTACCAAGGAGTATCTGATGTACTCTTTAAGTTCATCCAAGTATATCTCTCCTGTGGTGACTGCTTCTATGCTTTGCTTAACTATTCTGACGCGATGTGAACGAGCCAGATCCGCTCGAGAAATAAGGGTTTTTTTCCCAGTCTCGTCACGACCACTTTCTATCGTGGCGTCAAATAGTTGCTTGGCAAGCGCGTCCTTCAGGGCCGAAGGATCTTCATCATTATATGTTACCAGTTTAATGCTGAGCAGATAGGGGGGAGGCATAAGTCCCAAAACCCCGGCCCACGGCTCATCGCTGTCCGGGCTCAGGCTGATAAAAATCCCATACAATTTGTCAGCATGTTTAGTAAGTTTCGAATGCAAGATCTCTTTGATTCTTGAACTGCTCAAGGCATCGTTAAACTCATCCGGTAAGGCCACACGTGTGTAGCTTCGGCCCAGCCATCCAGAAAAAGCGTCAAGCCACTGGTTTTTTTCCCAATTATCTCCGCCCTCTTTTGGTTCGTCGATCAAATGGAAGTCTGGCCTACCAATTTCGGCTAAAATTTGGCGAGGGAGCCAAGCCCGGCGTTGGATGTCGATGGCGAAATATACGAGTTCTGCGTCCAGCCTCCCCCTGACATGTAAAATTCGAGGATGGTCCCCTTTGACAAATGCAGGGTCGGGTTTCTCTATTTTTTTCGCTGAGACGATCTCAAATACCGGAATCTGTTCAAAATTTTGACTGTAGAGATTGCATGTTTGAGACGCAATTACCCAGTAGTCATCGTCAGTACTTCCCTGCAGATCTCCGTCGAGTCTGTTGGCGCGCAAAACTGAGCCCTGCCACCACTCCCCCTGCTTGATGGCCTCAGCTAATGCACTAGACATCTGTTGACCGATCTACGTCGATTAGATGAGAGGTTCCTTGACGCATGTCGATGCTCCGATTGGTAGCCTGACCCAAGCGAGGGCTTAGCTCGACTATTTTCTCCAAAGCGAATGACTTAAGCTCGCCCACGGATAATGACTCATCGTTCAAAACTGCTAAAAATGACCTTCCAGATGTCGGTATATTCCAGACGGTTTTCAATCGGGATAAGTCGATATCTTGGGGGCTTTCCTTAATGATATCTAAAAGAATTTCTGCTCTGTTGACAGTTGCAGCGCGAGGCATGCTCTTATCATCATACCAGTCATATACTGATTTTCGAGTTACACCGAACAGCTCCGCAACTTGAGTTATCGACAAAGAAAGTTGATCTTGAACTGATGTCAATCTATTCGAAAAAGGTAGTGGTTTGCCGGCCTCGCCGTATTTCTCGTCGTTTGCACTCAAAACACTATCGAGTGCGCGATAAAGCTCGAATTTCGGATCGAAAAGTTCTGAATTTATATATACGGTGAAGCTTTTCTTTCTAATGAAAGAGGTATAAATATCTTCTTGCTTGTATAGATCAGCAACTTGAAATGCAATTGGTGCGGAGGCCTCAGACGGCCAAGCGGAATAATTTGCTACCATACTGGTGGAGTATTGATCGACCAGACAAGTAGACGTATCCATTACTAACATTATGCTTCTCCTTTCCATGTACGGAAGGCATGATCAGTCAGTACATCTGGATGACGGAAAAAGTCATTTGCTAAATCATGAAGAGATTTAAGTCCCGCAAGTACTAAAGATTTCTCCATTCGCCGAGGAGATTCAAATAACGCTACCGCATCCATGTCAAGAATTAGTTCGTTAAGGCCAGTGCCAAGGAGCTTAAATTCTGTATGTGGCTGCTGAGTCATCATTATCAACCCAAGAACATCATGCGGAATGGGAAGCGCTCCTGGCATCGACTGAGCAGAAACTCTTAGTCGAGAATCTTCTTTTCGGTACTCACCAAGAATTGTGCCGCCTACGCTGGTGTGCTCTGATAACTGAGGAGGCAGCCAAGCTTTAGAAATATAGTTAGAAATATTTTCATCAGGCTTTGCCGTAATTTTGTCTACATATCGAACACCCATGTTCAATACATCTACAAAACGCATGTGATTTAAAAGTACAGAAAGAGCTTTTTCATACTTTCCTATAAAATCATTGAATCTAGTGTATTTAGTTGTGAACATAAGCAATTGATCATTAGCAAACTGAAAGCAGTAGCTTTTATCTGACGACATCAGCATCCACGCATCGCTTTTCACCGGATTCAGCGGGGTCGGCCCCATTTGCTCAATTTGAATCGTGTTCATCAGTGGTGCGATGTCACGCATTTCGTCTTGAATCTCGGCGATTTTACTAGGTAGGCGAGCCCATGGTGCGAAACGCACTGACGCGATCACATGGGTGAGGGGCGAGTGGGTAAGGATGCCGGTACGGATGGTCATTTTTTCGCCTATAAGGCTGTGGTCAGTAGGTAGCTTTGGCGGCGACTATACACCAAAGTAAACACTATCCTAGTCGTAACACACAGCTTGTCCACAGAGTCTGTGGAAAAAACGCGTCGCTCCAAGCGAGCCTCAATCTAAGCAGCTTTATGTCCGCATTTTTAAAGGGGGCCGGCTAAAGGCTAGACAGGATATAGGTCGTTCGCGCAACAGCCTGCGAGAGATAGAGCTATTAAATTTTCCACTTCAAACGGTCTGCTACTGGCCGTTTTTTGCCCTTCGGGTCGTTCTCTGCCGGTCATGGCCAAGAAGCGTGCCGGTCAGGTCGAATGCAGATGGGTGGGCAAGTCTGTGCAATTACCCATCAAGTCCGACAGGTTCCTAGAGCACCCCGGCCTGACGCAGTTGGTCGATCTGCTCAAGGCTCAAACCCAGCCATTGCTGCAACACCTGCTCGGTGTGTTCGCCGAGTAGCGGTGGGGCATTGCGGTATTGCACCGGGGTCGCCGACAGGCGAATCGGGCTGGCCACCTGCGGCACGCTGCCGGCCAGCGGGTGGGGCAACTCGACGCGCAGGCCTCGGGCCTGCACCTGCGGGTCGGCGAAGACCTGCTGCAGGTCATTGATCGGCCCGCAGGGCACGCCGGCCTGTTCCAGGGCCGCCAGCCATTGGGCGGTGGTCTTGAACACGGTGGCCTGGCGGATCAGCGGAATCAGTTCGGCGCGATGGGCGACGCGGGCCTGATTGGTGGAAAAACGCGAGTCGGCGGCCAAAGCCGTAAGGCCGGCGACCTCGCAAAACTTGCGGAACTGGCCATCGTTGCCGACCGTGAGGATGATGTCGCCATCGGCCGTGGGGAAGTCCTGGTAGGGCACGATGTTCGGGTGGGCATTGCCCAGCCGGCGCGGCGCCACGCCGGTGGTCAGGTAGTTCATCGCCTGGTTGGCCAGGCAGGCGACCTGCACGTCGAGCAGGGCCATGTCGATGTGCTGGCCATTGCCGGTCTGGTCGCGACTGGCCAGGGCGGCCAGAATCGCCGCGGTCGAATACAGGCCGGTGAGGATGTCGGTCAGGGCCACGCCGACCTTGACCGGCCCGGCGCCCTCTTCGTCATCGGCGCGTCCGGTCAGGCTCATCAAGCCGCCGAGGCCCTGGATCATGAAGTCGTAACCGGCGCGCTTGGCGTAGGGGCCGTCCTGGCCGAAGCCGGTGATCGAGCAGTAGATCAGCTTCGGGTTCAGTTCCTTCAGCGCGGCGTAATCGAGGCCGTAGGCGGCCAGGCCGCCGACCTTGAAATTCTCGATCAGGATGTCGGCCTTGGCCACCATCTCGCGCACCAGGCGCTGGCCTTCGGCCTGGGTGAAATCCACGGTGAGTGACTGCTTGTTGCGATTGGCCGAGAGGTAATAGGCGGCCTCACTGGTGTTCTCGCCCGCGGCGTCCCTGAGGAACGGCGGGCCCCAGTGACGGGTGTCATCGCCGCTGCCTGGGCGTTCGATCTTGATCACCTCGGCGCCGAGGTCGGCCAGAATCTGCCCGGCCCAAGGCCCGGCGAGCACGCGGGACAGGTCAAGAACGCGGATATGCGACAGGGCGCCGGACATAGCTTCAACTCCAGGGAATGGCCGCGTGCAACAACACGCATGCGTTCATCCTAGGAGTCTGGCGCTGCCCGGGCAAACGAGGATTTCGCACGCAACTGTGCCAAATCCTCACTCCATAGCGAGACAACATTGCCAATGTACGGGGGCTGCCCCTAGTTGCTGTGCGTAATGCGCCTACTCGACGCCGGCCTGACCGGCCTGCGTGGCTTCGCCGATCACCCGCTGGTGGGGGAAGTACGCGGTTGCGGGCTGATTGCCGCGGTCGCGCTGGCGGCGATCGCCAGACCAAGGCGCCCCCTGGCGAGCTCGGCAGCCTCGGTCGCTACCTGGCCGGCCGCGCCCAGGAACACGGCAAGATCACCCGGGCCATGGGCGATGCGATTGCCTTCTGCCCGCCGCTGATCAGCAGCGCCCGGGAGATCGGCCTGATCGTCGTGCGCTTCGCCCGCGCCCTGGACGACACCCGCCGCTGGCTGCGCCAGTAACGCCACGGTGTCCGGCAGCGGCCGGCCAGTGGGCCGCTGCCGAACCACCCTCAGTTGAGCAGCGCCTGGTCCTGGGCCACGAAACGCATCATCCACTCGGCCACCAGAGCCCCCTGGTGCGACTGCTCCAGGCTGACCATGGCCTGCCGGCAGACCTGCTCGCCCCAGTGCTCCTTGCGAATGTCGAGGATCGCCCGCGAATAGTCCGCCACCAGCTCCGGATGGCCCTGCCAGCACAGCACCTGGTCGCCGATCTGGTAGGCGGCGATCGGGCAGAAGGCATTGGCCGCCAGCACGGTGGCATTGGCCGGCGCCTGGGTGACCTGGTCCTGGTGGATGATCAGCAGCGACAGCGCCTCGACGCGCGGCTGCATCCAGGGCCGCTGTTGCAGCACCTGATACTGCTGCACGCCCAGGCCCCAACCCTGCTCGGCGCGCTCGGTCTTGCCGCCGAGCAGCAGGGCCAGTAACTGGTGGCCGAAACAGATGCCGAGCAGCTTGTCGCCGGCGTCGTAGCGCGCCAGCACATAGCCGCGCAGGACCTGGAGCCAGGGCTCGTCGCCGAAGGAGTCGTACTTGCTGCCGGTGATCAGGTAGGCGTCGAAGCACCGCCCTTGCTCCGGATACTGCCCCTGGATCACATTGAAGACCTCGAACTCGGCGGAGATCGGTTGCTGGGCGAACAGCTGCTGGAACATCCAGCCATAACCGCGGTACTGCTCGACCAGCTCGGGGCGGATGTGGTCGGTTTCGAGAATGCAAATGCTCAATGCCATTAAGGGATTCCTGACGCGGGGAATGGGGAGAACACAGGCTTGGAGGCGGCGGCAACCGTCAGCCAAGGGGCTCGCGCAGCGGCCGGTCGCCGCCGCGCGAAGTCACGGGATCAGCCCTGCAGGTCCTGCAGGGTCAGGTCCAGGCACAGCCGCGCCTTGTCCACCAGCTCGTCGATCTCGGCTTTGCTGATCACCAGTGGCGGCGCGATGATCATGGTGTCGCCCACGGCGCGCATGATCAGGCCGTTGTTGAAGCAATGGCCGCGGCAGATCATGCCGGCGCCCTGGCCTTCGTAACGGGCGCGAGTGGTCTTGTCCTTGACCAGCTCGATGGCGCCGAGCATGCCAACGCCACGGACTTCACCGACCAGCGGATGGTCGAGCAGCTCGCGCAGGCGCCGCTGCAGGTAGGGCGCGGTCTCTTCGCGGACCGTCTCGAGGATCTTCTCGTCGCGCAGGATGCGGATGTTTTCCAGCGCCACGGCGGCGGCCACCGGGTGACCGGAATAGGTGAAGCCGTGGTTGAAATCACCGCCCTGCTTGAGCACCTCGAACACCTTGTCGCTGACGATCAGGCCGCCCATCGGGATGTAACCGGAGGTCAGGCCCTTGGCAATGGTCATCAGGTCCGGTTGCAGGCCGTAGAAGTCGCTGCCGAACCACTCGCCGGTGCGACCGAAGCCGCAGATCACTTCGTCGGCCACAAACAGAATGTCGTATTTGGCGAGAATCTCGCGGATCTTCGGCCAGTAGCTGTCCGGCGGCACTATCACCCCGCCGGCGCCCTGGATCGGCTCGGCGATAAAGGCGGCGACCTGGTCTTCACCGACTTCGAGGATTTTCTGTTCCAGCTGCTCGGCAGCCCAGATGCCGAACTGGTCCGGGCTCATGTCGCCGCCTTCGCCGAACCAGTACGGCTGGGCAATGTGCTCGATGCCCGGGATGGTGCCGCTCTGGGCGTGCATGCCGGCCATGCCACCCAGCGCGGCACCGGCGACGGTGGAGCCGTGGTAACCGTTGATGCGGCTGATGATGACCTTCTTCGCAGGCTGGCCCTTGACCGCCCAATAGTGGCGAACCATGCGCAGCATGGTGTCGTTGCCTTCCGAGCCCGAACCGGTAAAGAACAGGTGGTTCATGCCTGCCGGCGCGAGCTCGGCGATCACCTTGGCCAGCTCCAGCACCGGCGGATGCGCGGTCATGAAGAAGGTGTTGTAGAACGGCAGCTCCTTCATCTGTTTGCTGGCGGCGTCGGCCAGTTCATCGCGACCGTAGCCGACGGCGGCGCACCACAGGCCGGCCATGCCGTCGAGGATCTTGTTGCCTTCGCTGTCCCACACGTACACGCCCTCCCCCTTGACGATGATGCGTGGGCCGGTGTCGATCAGCTGCTGAAAATCGCTGAACGGGGCCAAGTGATGGTCACGGCTCATGGCCTGCCATTTCAGGGTTTGCGGGTTCTTGTGGGTAGTGCTCATAGCGCCTCCGATGTCGTGGCAGTGCAGCGACTGGTCAGGTTGCCGGCAAATCAGCTTCTCGCCAGCAGGTGTTTGATGGCGAAGTCCGCGTCGGCGGCCTGCTCGTGCAATTCATGCTGCTTGATCATGTTGTACAGCTCGATAAAGGGCGCGCCGAAGACCTCGGTCATGATCGGGCAACGCTGCAACTCCGCCAGCGCCTCGCTCAGATCCGCCGGCAACGCGCCGCGCTCGCTGCCGTTTGCTAGAGAGCTCGCCGGGCGATCGCTGACTTCCGGCCTCGGTTCGATCTCTTGCTGCATCCCGGCCAGGCCGGCACCGAGCATCAGCGCCAGGCTCAGGTAGGGGTTAGCATCGCCGCCCGGCAGGCGGTGTTCGACCCGACGATTGGCTGGGTCGGAATGCGGCACGCGGAAGGCCGCGGTGCGGTTGTCATAGCCCCACTCGACGCTGGCCGGCGACGCATCCGGACGCTGCAGGCGCACATAGGAGTGGGCGTAGGGCGCGAGAATCGCCATCGAGGCGCGTGCCGAGGCCTGCCAGCCACCGATGAAGTGCTTGATGCGGGGGTGCGGCGAGCTGTCGGTGGCGGTAAACGGGTTGCCGCCGGCTTCGTCGGCCAGGCTGATGTGCCAATGCAGGCCGGTACCCGGCTCGGTCAGATAGGGCTTGGCCATGAAGGTCGCCAGGCAACCATGGCGACGGGCGATCTCGCGGGTCAGGCGCTTGAAGCGGAACACCGCGTCGGCCTGGGCCAGCGGCTCGCCGGGGGCGAAGTTGACCTCGTACTGGCCCAGCGCCGACTCATGACCGTAGCCGGTAATAGGAATGCCCTGGGCCTCACAGGCCGCCCACAGCTCATCGAAGAACGGCGCGAAGCTGCTGGCAGTCTCTGCCGAGGCCAGGTCGTGGGAGCTTTCGATATGCGGCACCTGCGCCGACATGCCGTGGGCCACCTGCAGGCCGCCCTCGGCGTTGCGCTGCGGATGGACCAGGAAAAACTCCAGCTCGGGGGCGACCCTGGCGGTGTACCCGGCGGCCTGGAGACGGCCCAGCACGCGCTTGAGCAACTGCCGCGGCGACAACTCGGCCACTTGGTACTGGCAATGGCCATCGGCCGCGGTAAAGCTCGCCTCGAGATCGCAGATCACCGTCGCCGTCGGCACCGTAGCCAGCGGATCGCGCACCAGGGTGCGCCAGTCCGGGCGCATGGCCATGTCCGGGAACATCGGCGGGAAAATTCGCTTGAACACTTGCGGCGGCTCGCCGCCGGTCACCGTCAGGCCGAGGAACAGCGAGGGCATCTTCGCCCCCAGGGTCTCGGCGAAGCTGGCCCGGCTGAGGATCTTGCCGCGCGCCACGCTGGTCAGGTCGGCGAACACCAGTTCGACCCGGCGGATGTCGTTGGCCTGCAGCCAGGCCAGGGCCTCGCTGGCGGTGGAAAGCTGGGGATGCATGGGAGAAGAACCTCGGAAACTGGAGCAGGGCGCTGCCGGCAGGCAACGCATGATGAACGTCCGACCGGTGGCTGCCGTCAGCCGCCGGTCTGGCTGGGCGCGAGCGCGACGCAGGGCAGGCCGACCCAGCTCAGGGCGGCCAACCACTCTTCGGTCAGGTGGGCCACCGTGTGCTGGCGCAGCAGGGCGACCAACTCGGCATGGTGCTGATGCCGCGCTTTCTGGCTGGCGAATCGTGGATCGGTTGCCCATTGCGGCTGGCCGGCCAGGGCGCTCAGCTCGGAAAACTGGTAGTCGTTGCTGACCGCCAGGAAGAAGGCACCATCGGCACTCGGGAAGATATGACAGGGTGCATACGACGGCTGCCCGCCCGCCACCGCGCGCCCTGGCGCCGCGCTGGCCGCGCCGCGGGTCACGGTGTGGATGAGCGTTTCCGGCGTCATGGCCTTCCTCCATCGGGGTCAGATTACAGATTGCCTAGCGGGCAGAAACTACAACGGGCGGGTAGCCTGGCTACCCGCCCGTTGGCGCTTCAGGCCTCAGAAGAAGGCCTGGATACCGGTCTGGGCGCGGCCGAGGATCAGCGCATGGACGTCATGGGTCCCTTCATAGGTATTGACCACTTCCAGGTTGACCAGGTGGCGGGCCACGCCGAACTCGTCGCTGATGCCGTTGCCGCCGAGCATGTCGCGGGCCAGGCGGGCGATGTCCAGCGACTTGCCGCAGCTGTTGCGCTTCATGATCGAGGTGATTTCCACCGCCGCGGTGCCTTCGTCCTTCATCCGGCCGAGGCGCAGGCAGCCTTGCAGAGCCAGGGTGATCTCGGTCTGCATGTCGGCCAGCTTCTTCTGGATCAGCTGATTGGCGGCCAGCGGGCGGCCGAACTGCTTGCGGTCCAGGCAGTACTGGCGCGCGGTGTGCCAGCAGTCTTCGGCGGCGCCCAGGGCGCCCCAGCTGATGCCGTAACGGGCGGAGTTGAGGCAGGTGAACGGACCTTTCAGGCCACGCACATCGGGGAAGGCGTTTTCTTCCGGGCAGAACACGTTGTCCATGACGATCTCGCCGGTGATCGAGGCGCGCAGGCCGACCTTGCCGTGAATTGCCGGGGTGCTCAGGCCCTGCCAGCCTTTTTCCAGGACGAAGCCGCGGATCTCGCCGGCATCGTCCTTGGCCCAGACCACGAACACGTCGGCGATCGGGCTGTTGGTGATCCACATCTTGGCGCCGGTGAGGCGGTAACCGCCGTCGACCTTCTTCGCCCGGGTGATCATCGAGCCCGGGTCGGAGCCGTGGTCCGGCTCGGTCAGGCCGAAGCAGCCGATGTATTCGCCGCTGGCCAGCTTGGGCAGGTACTTCTGCCGGGTGGCTTCGTTGCCGAACTCGAAGATCGGCACCATCACCAGGGAGGACTGCACGCTCATCATCGAGCGGTAGCCGGAGTCGACCCGCTCCACTTCGCGGGCGATCAGGCCGTAGCACACATAGTTCAGGCCGCTGCCGCCGTAGGCTTCCGGGATGGTCGCGCCGAGCAGGCCGGTGTCGCCCATCTCGCGGAAGATCGCCGGGTCGGTCTGCTCGTTGCGGAAGGCTTCGATCACCCGCGGCGCCAGTTTGTCGGCGGCGAACTGTTGCGCGCTGTCGCGCACCATGCGCTCTTCTTCAGTCAGTTGCTGATCGAGCAGCAGCGGGTCGATCCAGTTGAAGCTTGCCTTGGCCATCACGAAAACCTCGAGTTGAAACGGGGAGTAATCATCGCGGCCTGGGCCGCGCCCACGGGGTGCATGGAATTGATCCTAGGCCGCAAGTGCATGCGGGGCAAACGAGGTTTTCGCATACAGCTGTGCTTTTTACTCACTCCGAGTTAGCTTTGAAGCCAGTTAAATCCACAACAGAGTGAGAGTGCCGCACAGATGCGCCGCAAAATCCCCAGCACCACGGCCCTGATCGCCTTCGAGTCGGCGGCCCGCCATCAGAGCTTTACCCGGGCAGCCGAGGAACTGGCCCTGACCCAGAGCGCGATCTGCCGGCAGATCGCCGGGCTGGAGGAGTTTCTCAACGTAGAACTGTTCCGCCGTTCGCGGCGCGGGGTCAAGCTGACCGAGGCCGGCTTGTCCTACGCCAGACGGGTGGCCGCGCAACTCGACGCGGTGGAGCGCGACACCCTGGCGGTGATGGGCCAGCAAGGCGCCATGAGCATCGAACTGGCGGTGGTGCCGACCTTCGGCACCCAGTGGCTGCTGCCGCGCCTGAAGGATTTCCAGCGCCTGTACCCGCAGGTCACGGTCAACCTGACCAACCGCACCCGGCCGTTCCTGTTCGCCGATACCCAGTTCGATGCTGCCGTGTACTTCGGTGACGGCGACTGGTCAGGCACCGCCTCGCACCTGCTGATGCGCGAGAACCCCATGCCGGTGTGCAGCCCGGCGCTGCTCGCCGGGCAAAGCAGCCTCAGCGCCGAGCAGATCGCCAGCCTGCCGCTGCTGCAGCAAACCACCCGCCCTTATGCCTGGCGCCAGTGGTTCAGTTCGCTGGGGCTGACGATGGCCCGGGACTTGAGCGGGGCGCGTTACGAGCTGTTCTCCATGCTCGCCCAGGCTGCCATGCATGAGATGGGCGTGGCCTTGATTCCGCCCTTTCTAATCCAACGGGAACTGGCCGAGGGCCGCCTGGTGCTGGCACTGGAACATGCCTACAGCAGCGACAAGGCCTATTACCTGATGATTCCCGAACGCAAAGTGGAATCGGCGGCGCTGCAAAGCTTTCGCGACTGGCTGGTTGAGCAAGCGCGCGAGTATGCCCGGGCGAGTGATCTGGAATAAACGACAGCATGCGAAGTAATTGCCCCTGCTGCACGCGGCCAGGCAGGGCCTTCCGCTTGCCCGCAAGCGGCGCAAAGCCGCCTTTCAACATGCACAATCCAGGGCAAGCTGACCCGGTAGTCAATATCCAAGCGCACTACACTCGGCTGCCAGCCATCCCGCGGTGACGTCCAATTTATTGCACAGCGGAGCGGGCATAACGCCCTGAATGCCTGCGCGGGATGGTCGATTCGGCGGGGCCGCGGTCATTTGATGGGCAATTATTCATAGCGCGCATGCCGACGGCGCGTAAAACGCCCGCCAACAGCCTTGGCGGCCACGCCCAGCAAGCCTTTGCCGGAAATAATGGTTGGCAGGTCGCAGAGTGACTTGTAGTTGTCGCAAGGTTTTACTCCATAACGCCTTGAAGGACTTATGCTGCGCCTGCAAAATGCCGCCCCCCGCCCGCAACATAGCTTCTGCTAGGGTGATTTGTGCTGATCCTCCCTTCGCCGGCGTGCCACCCGCAGTGTGCCGGTTCACTAAAAAAGATCACGCAGGAGATTTGACGTGCACATCGGTGTTCCTCTCGAAACCCATGTCGGCGAAACGCGAGTAGCCGCCACGCCAGAAACCATCAAGAAACTGATCGGCCAAGGCCATCAGGTCACCGTGCAGAGCGGAGCCGGCATCAGCGCCAGTATCCCCGACAGCGCCTATCAGGCCGCTGGCGCGAGCATTGGCAGCGACGCCGCTGCCTTCGCTGCCGAGCTGGTACTCAAGGTCGTGGCGCCCACGGATGCCGAACTGGCCCACATGCAGGCCAGCGCGGTGCTGGTCGGCATGCTCAACCCGTTCAGCAACGAGACCATCGCGCGGCTGAACGCCCGCGGCATCACTGCCTTCGCCCTCGAGGCCGCGCCGCGCACCTCGCGCGCGCAGAGCCTCGATGTGCTCAGTTCGCAGGCCAACATCGCCGGCTACAAGGCCGTGCTGCTGGCCGCGCACCATTACCCGCGCTTCATGCCGATGCTGATGACCGCTGCCGGTACGGTAAAGGCCGCCCGCGTGCTGGTCCTCGGCGCCGGTGTCGCCGGTCTGCAGGCGATTGCCACGGCCAGACGCCTGGGGGCAGTGATCGAAGCCTCGGACGTACGCCCGGCAGTCAAGGAGCAGATCGAGTCGCTCGGCGCCAAGTTCGTCGACGTCCCCTGCGAGACCGATGAAGAGCGCGAGTGCGCCGAAGGTGTCGGCGGCTACGCGCGGCCGATGCCGGCCTCGTGGATGGAGCGCCAGGCCAAGGCGGTGCACGAGCGCGCCAAGCAGGCCGATATCGTCATCACCACCGCACTGATCCCGGGGCGCAAGGCGCCGACCCTGCTGCATGAGAGCACCGTGGAGCAGATGAAGCCCGGCTCGGTGGTCATCGACCTGGCCGCGGCCCAGGGCGGCAACTGCCCGCTGACGGTCGCCGAGCAGGTGGTGATCCAGCACGGCGTGACCATCGTTGGCCACAGCAACCTGGCGGCCCTGGTGCCGGCCGATGCCTCGGCGCTGTATGCGCGCAACCTGCTGGATTTCCTCAAGCTGGTCATCGACAAGGATGCTCAGTTCCACCTCAACCTCGAAGACGACATCGTCGCCGCGTGCCTGATGTGCACGGGCGGCAAAGTCGTCCGGACCAACGGCTAAGGAGTAGGGACATGGATATGATTTCCGATGGCATGTACAACCTGATCATCTTCGCGCTGGCGATCTACGTCGGCTACCACGTGGTGTGGAACGTCACCCCGGCCCTGCACACGCCGCTGATGGCGGTGACCAACGCAATTTCTGCGATCGTCATCGTCGGCGCCATGCTCGCTGCCGCGCTGACCGTCACCCCGCTGGGCAAGACCATGGGCACCCTGGCCGTGGCTTTGGCCGCGGTCAACGTGTTCGGCGGTTTCCTGGTAACCCGGCGCATGCTGGAAATGTTCAAGAAGAAGGTACGCCCTGCCGCAAGCAGCAGCGCGGCCGCGGAGAAGCACTGACCATGAGCATGAACCTGATCACTGTTCTCTACCTCGTCGCCTCGATCTGCTTTATCCAGGCGCTCAAGGGCCTGTCGCACCCTACCTCGTCGCGGCGCGGCAACCTGTTCGGCATGCTCGGCATGGGCCTGGCCATCCTCACCACCGTCGGCCTGGTGTACAAACTCGGCAGCGAACTAGCCACCCAGGGCCTCGGCTTCGTCATCCTCGGCCTGCTGGTCGGCGGCAGCGTTGGCACGATCATGGCCAAACGCGTGGAAATGACCAAGATGCCGGAGCTGGTCGCCTTCATGCACAGCATGATCGGCCTGGCCGCGGTGTTCATCGCCATCGCCGCGGTGGTCGAACCGCAGTCGCTGGGAATCGTGGCCAGCCTCGGCGACGCGATCCCGGCCGGTAACCGCCTGGAGCTGTTCCTCGGTGCGGCCATCGGCGCCATCACCTTCTCCGGTTCGGTGATCGCCTTCGGCAAGCTGTCGGGCAAGTACAAGTTCCGCCTGTTCCAGGGCGCACCGGTGCAGTTCGTCGGTCAGCACAAGCTCAACCTGGCAATCGGCCTGGCGATTCTGGGCCTCGGCCTGGTGTTCACCTTGACCGGCAACCTCGGCGCCTTCGCCCTGCTGCTGGCCCTGGCGTTCGTCATCGGCGTGCTGATCATCATCCCGATCGGTGGCGCCGACATGCCGGTGGTGGTGTCGATGCTCAACAGCTACTCGGGCTGGGCGGCGGCCGGTATCGGTTTCTCGCTGAACAACTCGATGCTGATCATCGCCGGCTCGCTGGTTGGTTCCAGCGGCGCGATCCTCTCGTACATCATGTGCAAGGCGATGAACCGTTCGTTCTTCAACGTCATCCTCGGCGGCTTCGGCGGCGCGACCGACGTCACCGGCCCGGCCGCCGACAAGGAAGCCCGTCCGGTCAAGTCCGGCTCGAGCGACGACGCGGCCTTCCTCCTGACCAACGCCGACACCGTGATCATCGTGCCCGGCTACGGCCTGGCGGTCGCCCGTGCCCAGCACGCGCTGATGGAACTGGCGGAGAAGCTGAGCCACCGTGGCGTCACCGTGAAGTACGCGATCCACCCGGTGGCCGGGCGCATGCCCGGGCACATGAACGTGCTGCTGGCCGAGGCCGAAGTGCCTTACGAGCAGGTGTTCGAGATGGACGACATCAACTCCGAGTTCGGCCAGGCCGACGTGGTACTGGTGCTCGGGGCCAACGACGTGGTCAACCCGGCCGCGAAGAACGATCCGAAGTCGCCGATCGCCGGCATGCCGATCCTCGAGGCTTACAAAGCCAAGACCGTGATCGTCAACAAGCGCTCGATGGCCAGCGGCTACGCCGGCCTGGATAACGAACTGTTCTATATGGACAAGACCATGATGGTCTTCGGCGATGCCAAGAAGGTCATCGAGGATATGGTCAAGGCGGTGGAGTAACGGCTGAGAGGCGTTCACTTGCCAACCAATGCCGCTCACTTGACTCAAGTGAGCGGCATTTTTTATGCGCCGGCTTCTAGCTGCTGCGGCTGCCGGGCTAGAGCTATCGAGGGCATATATACGTACTCCACATGCGCGATGGCGAAACAGGAATAATTCCTCCTTGCTTCAATTAATTTATAGTGGCTTGGCACCGCGCCAAAACAGATAAAAAGCAACATTTGCCCAGACAAATCCGCGGTGGATCAAGGAGCAGGGATGCTATCAGGCCCGCGAACTGGAGATTCGGTCGTACTTGCCGCAAAGGCTCTGCGCTCGACGGTGATCGAAGACGCCAGCGTTCAGGCGGCTATGCAGCCCTGGATCGAGATGGAGTGTTACCAGCTGAGCACAGGCAAACAGCTGGCGCGGATGGAAACACTGGATCTGGGCAGCCAACAAATCGTCCGCGAATCCCAGGCAACGTCCGTGCAAAAGCTGGGCGTTACCCCGGCGAATCTCTGCACTCTCTCGTACTGCACGCCCACGCCAAACTTTCGCTTCTCCGAGATTGGTGCCAGCGAGACCGATAGCCTTTTCTTTATGCCTGAGCATACAGAATTCGACATCTACGTCCCCGCGGGTGCGCAAACCGCTTATGTCAGCTTCGACCAGGACGAATTCCTGAAGGGCGCACGTGCGCTCAATCCCGAACAATGGGAGCGAACCCCCGAGCAGTTGCAACAACTGCAAACGGCTCAACAAGCCGCGTTAAAGGGTGCAATCAATCACTGGTTCAGCATGACCCGCGAACTCGGCGCGTACATGCCCGCTGTGGATAAAGGCTTGATGCGCCGCCTGCTGTTAGAAAACATTCTGCAGGTCGCCACAACTGCAAATCTGACTGAATCACAGCCACCGCCAGTTGAGCGCGCCCGGGCTTTTCACATTTGCCGCATGGCCCGCACCTTTGTCGAAGACAGCCTTGCCGTCGATGCCGTGCCGACCGTCACCGATATCTGCAGAACCATCGGTGTATCGGAGCGTGCCCTGCAATACGCCTTTCGTGCCTACGTCGACCTGTCACCAGTTGCTTATCTGCGCCTGTGCCGCCTCAATCACGTACGCGTGACCTTACGCGCCTTGGATCCGTGCACCGCAACGGTCACTTCAGTGGCCATGCGCTTCGGCTTTTTGCACCTTGGGCGTTTTGCTCAGGATTACCGGCAACTATTCGACGAGTCCCCCTCTGTCACGCTTGCTTGCTGATCCGTCTGCATAGCCCCGTTGGTGCCGCTGCAACAACCAACACTAATAAGGCCTTGCCTCAATACGTTTGCGGAAATCGGATAGCCGTAGTCCCGGCCGGCCAATAGGCTCGGCGAATTTCGGTTAAAAGGTTCCGCCATGAATCGCATCTACTGCTCCATATTCAACACCGCTCTGGGCACCTGGGTGGCTGTGCCCGAAACAGCAAAAGCCCGCGGCAAGAGCAATGGCGGTGCGCGCACTGCGCGCGGAGCAAGGCGTGCGCCTTTGTTTGCATGCACGGCGTTGGTGGCGGGGATGGCGATGGCAGGCATGGCGAGTGCGCAGACCTGGACCGGGACGACCGATACTAATTGGGATACCGCAACCAACTGGACTGGCGGTACGCCGGCCGCAGCCGGTACGGCAGACATAAATGCCGCAGCCGGCAACCAGCCAACTCTTGGCAGCGTAACGCCGGGCCTGACAGCAACCAACGTTTCCGCCGGGACGCTGACGATTTCGGCCGGTGGCGAGCTTGTTTCAACCGATGTAAATATTTCCGGGGCGGGTGCGATACACAACGCTGGCGCTATTAGCGGCAATGTGATCAGCACAGGCGCTGGAACCGGAATCGACAGTGCGGGCACGATCAATGGCAATCTAAGCTCAGGCGGGATCACCACGATTTCTGCGGGCAGCGTTACGGGCGCTCTAGCTGTGACAGGCGGTACGACCACTGTTTCAGGAGGCGCAACTGTTGGCGGCGATGTGAATGTTGGCGGCGGCGTGCTTACCCTTGGAGCCGGTACTAACCTGGGGCCAAACAGCAATCGTGTTGTCGTTGTTCAAAAGACTAACGGTAATGCAAGGATGGATCTGGGCGGAAATACGGTTGCGGCAAGCCAGATTATTGCGAATATCGCCTCGGGTACATCATTTACCAATGGAACCGTGACGGTAGCCAATCTTGCGCAGATAGGCGTTGGAACGATTGACGCGGTGCTGGCTGGCGCGGGTACCTTTCGAAGGGTAGCGCTCAACCCCGGCATTGCCAGTACTTTCACGGCCGCCAACACCTATACCGGGGCGACCGATGTGCAGGGGCGTCTGGTCATTTCATCAACTGGCAGCATTCTGAATACAGCTTCGATCACGATTGATGGAGCCGGCGTGCTTCGGGTGGACGGCGCTGGCGGTAACGCCATCAGCGACAGCATGCGCATCACAAACAATGGGGCGTTTGAGATTTATGGCAGTGATGAAACCATCGGCTCCATTGCCGGAACCGGAAATATTTCTGTTGCCAGTGGCACCAACCTGATCCTTAGCGACGGCACGACCCACAGCATTGATGGTGTCGTTTCCGGCGCTGGCGGGCTGACCATCGACAAATCGGCAGGCGTTGTGACCCTGAGCGGGACCAATGCCCATACCGGTGCGACAACCCTGGAAGCGGGCGGCCTGACGCTTGCAGGGGGCGCGGCGATTGCCGACACCGGCGCTGTGGTGGTTAACGGCGGCACCCTGACGCTGTCGGACAGCGAAACCATCGGCACCCTTTCAGGCAGCGGTGGCGCGATCCAGTTGGGCAGCAATACCCTGACGGTGAATGCCATCAGTGGCAGTGCCGACTATGCGGGGGCGATCAGCGGCAGCGGCGGGCTCGGCAAAACTGGCGCGGGCACCTTGGCGCTGTCGGGTACGAACACCTATACCGGGGATACGACCCTCACGGCCGGTACAGTTGCCATCAACAATGCTGGCGCTCTGGGTGCGGACAGTGGGTATCTCTGGCTGGCTGGTGGGACCTTGTTAGCCACGGAAAGCCTGACGCTGGGCAAGGCAAACTTGATTACTCAGAGCGGCACCACGAGTACGATTGCCGCCGCAAACGGGAAAACGTTGACCCTTACGGGCAACGTTAACCCAATAGGTAGCAACGCGGTTCTGAACTTTGGCGCGGCAGGGCAAGAAGGGACGGTAGTTGCCTCGAATATGTCCAGCGCAACCAATACCGCGAGGGTAAACGTGGCAGGTGGAACGCTCAGAGTGGGGGCGGGCGAGTTTATCAACAGCGGACTTGGTTTCATTGCTGGGACCAGTGTCGCTGGGGCCGCGACGCTGGATATGGCTGGACTGCTTGTCAGAATCAACAACCTGTCTGGAACCGGTACGGTGAACTCCAGCGCCGGTAGCGCAACCTTGCAAACGCTGGGCACCTCCAACTTTGGCGGCACTATCGCGGATGGCGCGGGCACCTCAAACCTGGATGTCTCTTCTGGCGCACTGACACTAAGCGGGGGCAATACCTACACCGGCACAACACTGTTGTCCGGGGGCAACCTGACGCTTACGGGGGCGGGCGCACTGGCTTCCACTGATGTGACCATCAACGCCGGGCGAACGTTGACCACGCAAGGTGGCGCGGCAACCGGTTTGGCCGCCGCTACGGCCTTGACTAACAGTGGTGTACTTGCCCTGACCGGGGATGAAGAAATCGGCAGCATCGCCGGGGCTGGTGCCGTCACGCTGGACGCACACACGCTAACCATTGGCGGGCTAAACAGCTCCACAGAGCTCTCGGGTGTGGTGAGCGGAACGGGGGGCCTGATCAAGTCCGGTACCGGGCAACTAACCCTTTCCGGCGCAAACACTTATGTGGGCCAAACGGCAGTGACCGCTGGCACGCTAGACGTGACTGGCAGCATCGCCTCCACCAGCGTTGTTGTTGAAGACAGCGCAAGCCTGACCGCCGATGGCGCGTCGCTAAGCGATGCTGCGAGCGTGACGCTCAATGGCACCGGCAGTCTGACCGTCAACAGCGCGACCGAGACCATCGGGTCGCTTTCGGCGGCGGCGGGATCTACGGTTGTACTGAATGCTGGGCTGACGGTCGGTGATACTGCCGATACAACAGTTGCTGGGGCCATTTCCGGTATTGGCGCATTGACCAAGGTCGGGGCCGGCACCTTGCTGCTCTCTGGCGGCAATACCTACAGCGGCGGCACCACTATCAGCGCAGGCACCTTGGTGGCGAACAATACGAGTGGTAGCGCCACTGGAAGTGGTGCGGTGACGGTCGCCAGCGGCAGCGCCCTTGGTGGTAGCGGCAGTATCGCCGGCAGTGTCACGGTCGCCGATGGCGGTCGTCTGGCCGCCGGTAACTCGCCCGGAAACTTGACCCTGGGCGAGTTACTGCTGAATAACGCCTCGGTCCTCGACTATGAGCTCGCTTCCCCCAGCGATATCGCGGGAGTAGATAGCGACCTGATCACGGTGACCGGCAACCTGACGCTGGATGGCATTCTCAATATCACCGACCTGGGCGGCTTTGATTTTGCTGTCAGCTCTGGCGATACCGGCAGCTACAGGCTGTTCAACTATGGCGGCACGCTGATCGATAATGTCATATCGTTCGGCTCCGGATTATTGGCCGGCTACAACTACAGCATCGATACTGCCACCGCGGGTGCCGTTACCTTGGTGGCCGATTTCACCGGCCTGCAGTTCTGGGACGGCAATAACAACATTGCAAACGCAACGGTTGACGGCGGCAATGGCACCTGGTCGGCTGGCGACACCAACTGGACAAATCAAAGCGGCAACACAAACAGCAACTCGGGTGAACTTACCGCCATATTTGGCGGCACTGCCGGAACAGTTGAGGTTGACGGTTCTCATACCGTTCAAGGGCTACAGTTCGTTACCGATAACTACCTGCTGCAAGACACTGACAATAATGGCGCTTTAGTACTGGCTGATAGCGGTGCCGACGTGCGGGCTGACAGTGGTGTTAATGCAGTAATTGATGTGGCGCTTGGCGGCACCGGCAGCCTTTCTAAAACAGGTGCTGGCACGATTACCTTGCAAGGTAATAATACCTACACCGGCGACACCATTATTTCTGACGGTACATTGCAGTTAGGCGATAACAATCGAATTGCAAATACCAGTGATCTGGTTATCAATGGTGGCACTTTCGATCTGAACAATTTTAATGAGACGGTGGCGAATCTCTCGGGTAGCGGCGGCACTATCAATATCGGCGCAGGCGGTACTGGCACTCTGACCGTTAATCAAACGGTGGACCAGACCTATGCAGGTAATTTTTCGGGAGCTAGCGGTAGGTTCCAAGATGCGATTATCAAAAATGGCGCGGCAACCTTAACCTTGACCGGTACCAATTCACAGACGGGTGTAGGCATTGTCCAAATTAACGCCGGTCGCCTGGCAGTAGAGGGTGGCAATGCCATTGGGGATTCACAAATGCTGACTGGGGTTGGCGAATTTGAGCTGCTCAGTGATGAGACCATAGGCTTCCTTAACATGAGTGGTGGCCAAGTATTACTCAATGATAATACGTTAACCTTAGGTAGCAATTCAGATGTCTCTGGCGGCACTTATGCCGCTATTTCCGGTACAGGCAATATCATTATCGACGGCGATGCATTACAGGTTTTTTATGCAGCGAGTACCTACACCGGCAGCACTACCATCAACAGTGGAGAATTACGGACCCGCAACTTATCGGCTTTGGGCAACAACAGTGCTGTGGCGGTTAATTCCGGTGGAGCGCTTCTGCTCTTGGATGATCTGAACATTGGCTCATTGGCTGGCGATGGAGCGGTCACTCTTACGAGTCTATTCGGTTCTCATCGTTTGACATCCGGCGCAGATAACACCTCTACCACCTTCAGTGGTGTGCTCTCCGGCGCAGGCGGCCGCTTGAACAAAACCGGCACGGGCACCCTGACCCTGACGGGCAGCAATACCTATACCGGCGGCACCACTATCAGCGCCGGGGTGCTGCAGGGGACGACGGCTTCGCTGCAGGGCGACATCATCAACAATGCCACGCTGGCTTTCGATCAGGACGCGAGCGGTACTTTCAGCGAAGTAATCAGTGGCAGCGGTGCACTGAGCAAGTCCGGTAGCGGCACGCTGATCCTCTCCGGGGCCAACAGCTACAGCGGCGGCACCACCATCAGCGCCGGGGTGCTGCAGGGGACGACGGCTTCGCTGCAGGGCGACATCATCAACGATGCCACGCTGGCTTTCGATCAGGACGCGAGCGGTACTTTCAGCGAAGTAATCAGTGGCAGCGGTGCACTGAGCAAGTCCGGTAGCGGCACGCTGATCCTCTCCGGGGCCAACAGCTACAGCGGCGGCACCACCATCAGCGCCGGGGTGCTGCAGGGGACGACGGCTTCGCTGCAGGGCGACATCATCAACAATGCCACGCTGGCTTTCGATCAGGACGCGAGCGGTACTTTCAGCGAAGTAATCAGTGGCAGCGGTGCCCTGAGCAAGTCCGGTAGCGGCACGCTGATCCTCTCCGGGGCCAACAGCTATAGTGGGGGTACCACGGTCTCTGGCGGCATATTGCAGGGCAGTAGTACGTCCCTGCAGGGCGACATCGGCAACAATGCCATGATCAACTTCGACCAGGCGGCTGATGGCGTTTATGCCGGGGTGATGAAGGGTTCGGGCAGTCTTATAAAGTCCGGTGCCGGCATGCTCACGCTTTCAGGTATGAGCAGCTACAGCGGTACCACCATCATTGAGGGTGGCAGGCTGGCGGTGAATGGCTCGATTGCCAACTCAGCGACCACGATTAATGCAGGCGGCACCCTGGGTGGCAGCGGCATAGTGGGCAGTATCTCGCTCAATGGAGGTGTCCTCGCCCCCGGCAACTCGATCGGCACGCTCAATGTGGCCGGCGATCTGGACTTCTCGGCGGGCGGCGTTTTTGAGGTGGAAGTCGATGCCGCCGGCAACAGTGACCGTATCGATGTCACGGGCAGTGCAGTACTCACCAATGGCACAGTGCTGGTGTTGCCCGAGGCCGGCGACTACAAGGTCAGCACGGATTACACCATCCTCACCGCGGCGGGCGGTTTGGGCGGCACTACCTTTGGCAGTGTCAGTTCCAATCTTGCCTTCCTGACGCCAACGCTGTCTTACGATGCCAACAACGTATTGCTCAACTTGCGCCGCAATTCGTCTGACTATGCCTCGGTTGCCGAGACTGCCAACCAGGGTTCTGTTGGCACCGCACTCGATACATTGTTCGGTTCCGATAGTGCAGGGGCTGATGAGCTGTTCAATAATCTCAATATTTTGAGTGCCGCAGGTGCCAGCCAGGCCTATGACTCGCTCAGTGGTGTGCAGCATACCTACAGCAATCAGATTGCTCTGCAGTCGCTGAATCAGTTCAAAGGGCTGCTGTTCGATCGCTTGCAAGGCAACAGCCAGTTTCTCGCCAGAAACGGTCAGCTCATGCTGGCCTATAACGACAACGGCACGGTGACCGATGTTGGCTCGCAACTACTCGGCAGTCGACCTGTAGCGGATCGCGGTTGGTGGCTGCGTGGCACCGGCAGTTATGGCGAAATCGACGGTACGCGCAATGCAAGCGGCGCCCATTACAACGCCAGCGGCACGGCGACCGGCATTGATGTCAACCTGGATGATTCACTGACCCTCGGTGCCGCCTTCGGCTACAACACCACCGGTGCCGGCGTGGATCAGGGTGATCTTGAGGTCGACAGCTATCAGGCCGCTTTCTACGGCAGGTGGCTGCTTGATGATGGGTATTACGCCAGCGGCATTGCGGGCTTTGGCTACCATGACATCGATGCCAAACGCGGCATCAACGTCGGTATCTCCAGCAGCACCGCGAAATCGGATTACGACGCCTGGACCGGTAACGTTGCCGTTGAAGCCGGTCGCACGTTTGCCCTTAACCAGCGCACCCGGATCACACCGCTGGCCGGGCTTGAGTACGCCCACATCAACCGCGAAAGCTTTACCGAGCATGGCGCCGGCGCGGCCGACCTGCATGTCAGCCGCGACCAGCAGGATTCCCTGCGTTCAGCGCTTGGCGCACGCCTTGAACACAGCTGGACAACCAACAATGGCAGCCGAATCCAGCCCACTATTGAACTGGCCTGGCTACATGAGTTCATGGATAACGAAGCAGGGTTACGCGCCGGCTTTGCCCCGGCCCCTACAGCTACGTTCAATGTTAGCGGACCCGAACTGGATCGCGACCGCGCCCGGATCGGCCTGGGCCTCAACATGCAGGTCAACGAGACTGCCTCGCTGAGGCTCGGTTATCAGGGCGAGTTCGCAAGCTCTGACCAACGTCACGACGTCTCGGCCACCTTCAAGATGGCATGGTGAAACTGACCAGCGAGGTCGCTCGATGCGCCGGCTCCAGACACTGATCGAAAAATGAAGCTGGCGACGGGCTGGCCTGCTTTGCAGGCCAGCTCTTGCACCCTGCGAGCGAAACGAACTCAGCGGTGAAATCCTTTGCAGCTGCGAACACAAACGCAAGAACCATACTTTTCCAGTGCGGGTATTTGAATCCCCCTTGCGCAATGCTCGCCGTCCGAGTCCCACCAACCTAACTCTGCATGAGCAATCAGGCTTCGCAGCACGTTTGCGGAAACCGGATAACCGCATACCCATTGGCTGCTTAGGCTGAGCGAACTTTCAGCCATGGGACAAAGCAGCGATGTTGGAAGCAGTGACTCCACACGGTCACGGCCTGGCTGTAGTCCGCGTCCAGCAGGTGCTGATAGCGTTGACCCACCAAGGGGCTACAGCGAATTCGGTATCCACCCTGTGCCCGGACACATGACCGTGATCGTCAACAAGCGCTCGATGGCCAGCGGCTACGCCGGCCTGGATAACGAACTGTTCTATATGGACAAGACCATGATGGTCTTCGGCGACGCGAAGAAGGTCATCGAGGATATGGTCAAAGCCGTCGACTGACCGTAGTAGCGCAAGAGAAAACCCGGCCACTGCGTGCCGGGTTTTTTTCTGCGCGCAGGAACGCCACCTTCTCGCTTGGCGACTTCTCTGCAGGGGCTCATCAGCGATACAGATTGGCGCCGACCCGCCACAGAAGCGGCTAAAAAACTGAACCAGAGATCAGCAGTGTCAGGCAATCAATTTGCAACTGTACCTATAGACAACCACTGCACATTGATTCGCATGCGAGATAAATAACTGCTCTACGCACAAACACACGGCAATTCACTTATCACCGGTACAGTAGGCGCATAAAACAGCAAAACAGTTACAAAGCACACTATCTAATAGCTCAACAATATTACCCAGCTGTGACTATGGCACTGCTTGCAAGAAGCGGAATATGGGCACCAGGCAAAACACTCTCTAGACCCGCCACAAGCGGAAGGATGACACCATGGAACGTACACTCAGTTCCGACTTCGTTTTTGAAACCAACTCCTCCAACGCCACCAGCGGTCTGCCGCTGCGTATGGTTGCCGCCCTGTTCACCTGGCAGCGCCGCATGACCAGCCGTCGCCAACTGGCGCGCCTGGATGCCCGCCTGCTGGCCGATGCCGGCATCAGCGAGGCCCAGCGCCACGCCGAGTTGAGCAAGCCGTTCTGGCGTTAAGCCTGGCGGCGCAAGCCGCTCAGCACGCACTGACAAACCCGCCCACGCCCAGCGTTGGCGGGTTTTGTCGTTATAGCCCGGGGCAAACAGCACAGCTGCCGCGCTCTCCAGCAGCACAGTTTTATAAAAGCAGTAACTGACCCAGTACACTTTTGCCTGACTGTGACTGCCCGGCTGGCCAGTGTCGCGCGACTATGGATACCCATACCGCCACGCCCGCCCTGCACGGGAAGGATCATTGCCATGGAGCGTATTCTCAGCGACAGCCCAGCACCTTTCGAACAGTCGTACAACGACTCGCTCGCCCGTCTGCGCGGCACCGTCAAACGTTGGCAGCTCAATATCCGCACCCGCCGCCAACTGGCCCAGTTGGACCCCCACCAGCTGGCCGACGCCGGTATCAGCCCCGGCGAGCGCCTGGCAGAACTGGAAAAGCCGTTCTGGCGCTAAGCAAGCATGGTGTGTCGACTGCCCACTGAGCTAGGCTGGCAACAATCTGGCGTGGCCGATTGCCACGCCTTGGCTAGATGGCTCAGGAGCTTCAGGATGATCGCCTTGCGTACACTCGGTTTTTCCGCTTTGTGGGTGCTGGCCACCAGCGCCTCGGCGTCCAGTTTCGTCGCCACTACCGATACCCTGGGCGGCGCCCTCATGGGCACCTCGGACGCGACCTCCGACGCCACCTCCTCGCTGCGTGACGACAAAATCGTACTGGCCGCCCGGAGCGACGCGGCCAGTTTCATCGCCAGCCAGGGCGCCATCCGTGGCGTGCGACTGGAGGCAGCGCTGCGGCATATCCGCCAGCTAACGCCTGGCCTGGCAGCCGACGATGAGCAACTGGCGCAGGCCATTCTCAGCCGTTGAGGCTCCCACAGGCCGGCCGCTGATGGGCCGGCCTGGCTTGCCCATGCCCGCTAATGCCAGACGTGGCAGCACGCGCGCAATGGTCGTAGATGCACTTAAGTGCGATGCCCCGGAACTGCCTGTACGCATAACCGTCCAACCTTAACCACTAGCGTCTCGGAGATTGCCATGCATCGTCCCTTGCTCGTCGCTGTCGCCCTACTTGCCTTATCTGTCGGCAGTGTCCAGGCGCAGACCCTGGTTGCCACCAGCAACATCATCGTGCGCGCGCTGGACCGTACGTTCGACTTCACCTCGGACACCACCACCTCGGTGCGCGACTCGAAAATCGTCCTCGCCGCACGTGACGATGCGGCCAGTTTCGTCGCCTCCCAGGGCGTGATTCGCGGCGCGCAGCTGGAAGCAGCGCTCAGCACCATTCGCAGCCGCGTGCCGGAAGCGCAGCAAGCCTCCGATCAGGTGCTGGCCGAAGCCATTCTCGCCAGGTGAACCTGACCCGCGCCTGGCTGCTGCTACTTGCCCTGCTGGCCAGCAGCAGCCATGCCGGGTTACGCCTGAGCCTTGAGCGCGACGATCTCAGCCAGGGTGAACAGCAGGCCAGCCAGGCGCTGCTGAGCGAGGCCCTCGCGGCCCTGCCAGCCCTGTTCAAGCAGCGCCTGGACCGGCGCGTCCAGGTGCGCTGGCGAGCACTGCCGGCCGAAGTCTACGGTCGCGCCGGACGCTTCAGCGGTATCGAACTGAACAGCCAGTTGCTGCCGTCACTCAGCGACGGCAGCGCCACCACGTCACCCACCCAGCGCCCACATGGCACTGTACGCCGCGAGCTGCTGGCCACCGTGCTGCACGAACTGACCCACCTCTATGATCGTGCACGGCTCTGGCCGCAGGAGGAAAAACGCCTGCAGCACCGCTGCCGACAGCGCCTCGCCAGCCTCGGCCCAATAGGTTTGCCCGACGCCTGCCGCGGCCAGACCGCAAGACGCTTTACCCTCAGCGATGACCCGCATCTGCTCGACCTGGCTGGCTGGCCGCAACGGGTCGGCCGGCGCGGCGCGCGCGAGCAGGCCAACGGCCAGGTGGCGCGCAGCCCGGATGTCTACGAGCTGAGCAACCCACGCGAATTCGTCGCGGTGAACCTCGAGTACTTCCTCCTCGACCCCAGCTACGCCTGTCGCCGGCCTTTACTGGCACGTCATTTCCGCGCGCATTTCGCCGGCTGGGCACCGGCCCAGCAGCCCTGCAGCGACGGCTACGCCTACCTCAACGCCGGCCGCGATTTCGCCCGCCAACCGCTGGGCACGCTCGACCCCGCACGGGTCTACCAGGTCGACTACCTGCTCGCCGAGGCTAACCAGCAATGGGCCAGCCGCTGGGGCCACAGCATGCTGCGTCTGGTGATCTGCGCCCCCGGCCGGCCGCGCGGACCGGATTGCCGCCTCGACCTGGACGAGCACCTGGTGCTGTCCTACCGCGCCTTCGTCGGTGATCTGCAGCTGTCCAGCTGGGGCGGCCTGACCGGCGCCTACCCGTCGCGCCTGTTCGTCCTGCCGCTGGCCCAGGTGATCGAGGAATACACCAAGGTGGAACTGCGCAGCCTGGCCTCGGTGCCGCTGAAGCTCGACCGCGTGCAGCTGGAGGACTTGGTCACCCGTGCCGCCGAACAGCACTGGAGCTACGACGGCGACTACTACTTCATCTCCAATAACTGCGCGGTGGAAACCCTCAAGCTGCTGCGTAGCGGCAGCCAGCACCCGCGCCTGCAGGCGCTTGACAGCATGCTGCCCAACGGTTTGCTCGACACCCTGGTGGCCCGTGATTTGGCCGATCGCAGCGTGCTCGATGACCCGGGCGAAGCTCTGCGCCTGGGCTATCGCTTCGACTCCTTCCGCGACCGCTACCAGGCCATGTTCGCCGTGTTGCAACAGCGCCTGCCGATCGCCCAGACCAGCGTCGAGGACTGGCTGGAGCAGAGCGCCGAGGTCCGGCGGCCCTGGTTCGCCAAGGCCGACCTGCGGGCCAGCGCCGCACTCTTGCTGCTCGAGCAAGCCGCGCTACGCCGCCAATTGTTGCTGGCCCAGGACGAGCTCAAGCGCCGCTACCTCAGCGGTCGCGCGGCCAAGGATCCGAGCCTGAACAAGGCCGGCGGCGCCCTGCAACGAATCCTCGCCAACAGCGGCTTTCTCAGCCGCCCGGCGGAGCTGCTCGAGGGCGGTTATGGCCTGCCGCAACGCGCCGAATGGCAACAGCTGGAAGCCGAGAGCCGCAACCGCCAGCAGCAACTGCACCAGCTCAGCGACGACCTCGACCAGGAAGTGCGCCACTTGCTGGAGCCGGCGCGCCTGGCGGAACTGCAAGCCAACGAAGCCAACCTGGTGCAGCTCGGCGAACACCTGCGCAGGCTGCACAAGGCCAGCGGCGGCCTGATACTGCCATAGGCCGTGCAGGACAGCGGCGGCCCTAACTGGCCGTTGAACAACCACTACGCTTGGCTATGCGGCGTTCGTTATATTTTTCAACGGCCTGCTAAGGGATGTGTTCCTGCTGCTCTTGCGGCAACTGTTCGTCCACATGCAGCCAGGGCAAACGGTTCTGCACCCAGATATGCCGGTCCGCAGGCGCCCGTTGCGGCTGATCCAGGGTGGCGACGGTGATATCCAGGGTTTCCGGGCTGAGCGTGGTGAACAGGGTCAGGTGGGCACCGCAGCTCGGACAGAAACTGCGCGTGCAACTGGCCGACGAGGCGAACTCGCTCGGCGTACCGGCCAGCCAGGCAAAGCTTGCCAGTGGCACGGTGATCCAGGTGGTGAGGATGCCGCCGGTACTGCGTCGGCAGATCGAGCAATGACAATGGGCGATGTCTTGCAAGGGGGCGTGGAATTGGTAGCGCATGGCGCCGCACTGGCAGCCGCCGCAGTGAACCTCGCTCATGATTGCTCCTCCGCTGTCGCGCTTTCTCCAGCCTAGCCGGTCGACGCGCTTGCGTCGCCGCAGCCGGCTGGCCAAGATGGCCGCTGGTCCGATGGCGGGGGTTGCCGTGCTGGAGTTGTTGCTGGCCTTGTGGCCATTGTTCGCCTTGATCGTCGCCGGCTACGCGCTGCGGCGCCTGGACTTCCCCAGCGAAGCCTTCTGGCCCGGTGCCGAGCGGCTGAACTACTTCATCCTGTTTCCCGCCCTGCTGTTCAGCAGCCTGGCCAGGGCGCCGCTGGACAACCCGGCGCTGCCACGCCTGGCCCTGGCGGTGCTGCTCGGCCTGGGCATCGCCTGGCTGGCGCTGCTCCTGTTGCGGCGCCTGCGCGGTTGGCCGGCCGGACGTTTCGGCGCCTTCAGCCAGGGTGCGCTGCGCTTCAACACTTACCTGGGTCTGGCGGCGGTGGGCAGCCTGTATGGCCAGCAAGGCCTGACCCTGGCCGCCTTGATGCTGGCCCTGATGGTGCCCACGGTCAACGTGCTCTCGGTCTGGTCGCTGACTGCCGAACGCGGTGTCAGTGCGCGCAGCCTGCTCCTGCCGATCCTCAAGAACCCGCTGATCCTCGCCTGCCTCGGCGGCGCCCTGATCAACCTCAGCGGGCTCGGCCTGCCCGGCGGCAGCGAGCGCCTGCTCGGCCTGCTCGCCGCCGCCAGCCTGCCGCTCGGCCTGCTCTGCGTCGGTGCCGCGCTCAAGCCCGAGCAACTCGGCGGCGAGATTCCCGCCCTGGCCTGGAACAGCGGCCTGCGCCTGCTGGCCATGCCGCTGCTGGCCTGGGTCGTGGCCTATGGCCTGCGCTTGCCCGTGCTGGAAAGCAGCGTGCTGGTGCTGTTCTTCGCCCTACCGACGGCGCCGACCGCCTATGTGCTGACCCGCCAACTGGGCGGCGACAGCCACCTGATGGCCGGCATCATCACCCTGCAGACGCTGCTGGCGGCCGCGAGCCTACCCTTGCTGCTGATACTGGTGGTGGGCTGAAGGACGAACCCACCGGGCGTTAAATATATTGGACTGCCGTAGATGCTGAAAATAAATTAAAACCCTTTATAAACAACACTATAAGACGTAATTTACCGACAACCAGCATCCATTCCGGCTGGTCATCCACACAAATATCGCACCATTCGTTTGACATATTTTACGGCTTTGGCAGACTGAGCCGGTGTTTCGACGGCCAGTGAGCAGCGCGAACAGGCTCAACCGCCACCCGCTCGGCAAGCCTCTGCCAGCCTGTTGCGCCAGCGCAGGCGCCCGTCGACACCGGCAACAAAAACAGGAAGCAGCGCCACAGCGATGGCCCTTCCTGCACAGCAACGGCAGCTTCTCCCTGCCCCAAGGTGATCTATGTCCAACAACAGCAGTACTACCCCCAACACCTTACGCAAGCCCGTGGTCCTCATGTCCATGGGCACCCAGGAACGTAAAGGCCATGCCTATCAGGTGATGACCCACAAATACATCGCCCCCCTCGTCGAGTTCTCCGCTTGCGTACCGTTGCTGGCACCGACCTGCTTCGGCACCGATGACCTCGAGCAATACCTCGACATGGTCGACGGCGTGTACCTCACTGGCGCCGGCAGCAACATCGACCCAGCGCTCTACAACCAGGAAAACCTGACACCGGACAAGGCCCAGGATCGCGATCGCGACCTGTTCGACCTGCCGCTGATCCGCGCCGCAATTGCGCGCGGCCTGCCGATCTTCGGCATCTGCCGCGGCATGCAGGAAATCAACGTGGCCCTGGGTGGCGACATCCACCAGAAGCTCTATGCCGTCGGCGGCTTCGACGACCACCGCGAGGACTCCAACGACCCGGTGGCAGTGCAATATGGCGAAAGCCATAACGTGCGCCTGGTCCCCGGCAGCTGGCTGGCCGACTTGCTGGCCAAGGATGAGATCACCATCAACTCGCTGCACGGCCAGGGTATCGCCACCCTGGGCGAAGGCCTTGAAGCACTGGCCTACGCCGAAGACGGCCTGATCGAAGCCATCCACGCACCAGCACTGGCGCAATTCACCCTCGCGGTGCAGTGGCACCCGGAATGGCAAACCAGCGAAAACCCCGACTCGGTGAAAATCTTCCAGGCCTTCGGCACGGCCTGCCGCCAGCGCGTGGCGCAGACGGCGGCTAACCCGCGCTAGTGCGCGCTGCTTGGCGGCCGCGCTGCTGCGCGCAGGGGGGCGCTTCGCGGATGAGCCAGCGGCAGTTCTGCTCGCGGCCCTGAGCGCGTGGCTCTGCCCAGCCGCGGCCGACCAGCTTGTTACGGTCCTCAGCGATCCGCCGATGCCAGGTCATCGGCGGATCCTGACCGCCTGGGTATGCGGGTGCGATGGCCCCTGAACAGACCACGCACATCCCACTCATTGAGGTGCTGCGCGTCGACAAGGCTTGAGGCCAGCTGGGCGAGCAGGCGCATTGGTCCACACATTTGGCCGGGTTGCTCAGAATAGCTGGGTCAACGCGCGGCTTGCTGGTCCCGTTGCTGCAGATAGTCATTGAGTATCTGGCGGTACTGGTTGCCCGCCTGCAACCCCGCCAGGCCCTGGTTGAAGGCCAACAGCACCTGCTCGGCGCGCGGGTGACGACGCGATACGATCAGGTGCAAACTTCTTTCGGGAAAAGCGCTCTGCGAGCGACGAAATCGACTGGCAGGCTCGCCCGTGGCTTCCAGCGCGGCCGCGCCAATGGGGCCATTGGCGATAAAGAAATCATCGCGCTGAAGCAGCAGCAAGCGGGCGCACTCGTTCAGTCCCGCGGGCGCATGACGGGCCAGCAATCCACTTTCGACCATGCTCTGGATGGCCACCGGCAACTGCCAGCCGAGCGGGTAGCACAGGCGCTTGCCGGCCAGCGCCGGCAGGTCGTCGACCTCGTAGACCTCGCCAGCCCGGCTGAACAGCTGCGCCCTGACCACCAGCAGCGGATTGGAGAACAGGTAGTCCTGCTCCATCACCTGCGAGCGCATGTAGGGGAAGGTAGCGTCGTACTGTGCCTCCAGAGTCATGCGCAGGCCGCGGTTCCAGGGTCGCCAGTCCAGCGTGCTGCTGGCCCGACCCTGACTGAAAGCGGTCTGCACCACTTGGGAGAGGAGGCCGCCGCCGGGCAATGCCTTGCCGGTAAAAGGTGCATAGCCATCTCCGGTGACCAGCCTCAGCGGCTCGGCCGCTGCCCAGAGCGGCATGCACAGAGTCGAGAACAGCAGCACCAGCACGTCAATTCTCATCGATACCCAATCCCTTCGATAGCTGGCATATGGCTGCACTTGCCAACACCAGCGGCGGCGCACCAGCGCTATCCGGTGACCCGGCGGAGTCGGTGCTACTCACCCTATCAGCCGAGTTCTCAGTCGAACAGTGCCAATTGGCCAGTGCCACTATCCTCCGGCGGTGGCGGCGGCAATGGCAGATGCGCCAGGCGCTCGGCCAGCCCCGCCGCGCGCTCGGCGCGGGTCGCCACCGCCTCGGCCAGGCGTGCCGGCAGGCCCCATATTTCCACCTTGTGCTTGGCCCGGGTGATGCCGGTGTAGAACAGGCTGCGGCTCAGCAGCGGGCTGGGTTGCTCGGGCAGGGCCAGCAGCACTTCGCTGAATTCCGAGCCCTGGCTCTTGTGCACGGTCATGGCGAAGGCACTGTCGTGACTCGGCAGGCGGGCCGGGGCGAAGGGGCGATAACCGTCCTCGCTTTCGAAGAACACCCGCAGGCCATGTTCGCTGTGCAGGCAGATGCCGATATCGCCATTGAACAGGCCGAGGGCGTAGTCGTTCTGCCGCACCATCACCGGCCGGCCGACGTACCAGCGTTCGCGGCTGGCGACCTGGCTACGCCTTTTCACCCGCGCTTCCAGCGCTTCGTTGATCCCGGCCACGCCCCAGGGGCCTTCGCGCTGGGCGCAGAGGGCACGGAAGTCGTTGAAGGCGGCGAAGGCCGCCTGTGGATCGGCGCTTTTTGCCGCGGCGAGAAAGGGCGCATAACCGCGGTCCAGTCGTTCGAGCAGATCGGCGGGGGTCGGCTGGGCATTCCAGGCCAGGTCGCTGCGCTGTTCTTTGAGCAACTTCAGGGTGCCGCTGACGTCGCCGCCGTTGATCCGCCGCGCCAGCTCGCCGATGCCGCTGTCGCCGGCAAACCGGTGGCTGTGGGTCAGCAGCACCACGGCATCGCCCAGGCGCGAACTCGGCTGGGCGACCGCTACCTGCTGGCCGGTGATGCGTTGCAGGTCGGCGGCCGCCTGGGCGTCGAAGCCGCGGCCCTCGCACAGTTCGGCGAACACCGCGCCGGCTTCCACCGCGCAGAGCTGGTCCTTGTCGCCGAGCAGGATCAGCCGGGCGCTCGGCGGCAGGGCGTCGACCAGCTTGGCCATCAGCGCCAGGTCGACCATCGAGGCTTCGTCGACCACCAGCACGTCCAGCGCCAGCGGGTTGGCCGCGTTATGGCGCACCTGCGGGCTGTCGCCACGGCTGCCGAGCAGGCGGTGCAGGGTGCGCGCCTCATCCGGCAGGGCAGCCTTGATTGCTTCGTCGATCGGCAGGCTGGCCTTGGCAGTGCGGATCGCCTCGGCCATGCGCGCCGCCGCCTTGCCGGTGGGTGCGGCCAGGCCGATGGCCATTCGCTCACCGCCGGGTTGTTCGAGTAACGCGGCGAGCAGGCGCACCACGGTGGTGGTCTTGCCGGTGCCGGGGCCACCGGAGATCACCGCCAGCTTGCGCCGTACCGCCTGGGCCGCGGCCAGGCGCTGCCAGTCAGGTTGCTGGACGTTGAAGGCGAACAGACGGGTCAGGCTTGCGCTGAGCTGGGCCTCGTCGACTCTCGGCAGATCGGCCGCACGGCTGAGCAGCTGCTCGGCGAGCTGGCGTTCGTAGGCCTGGTAGCGCGCCAGATAGAGCCGCCCGTGGTCAAGGATCAGCGGGCTGAAGTCGCCGTCGCCACCGACCAGCGAGGAGGCCTGCAGGTGCGCCTGCCACTCGGCCAGGGCCGGCAGACAGAAGGCGTGGTCCACCCAGGGTCGCTGCCCGGCCCGCCGCGCCAGCAGCAGACAGACGTCGCCGTTATCCAGCGCCGCACAGAGCAGGGCCGCCGAGACCAGCACCAGCGGCTCGGCGCTCGGGTCGAGGCGCCGCAGGCTGTCGACCAGGGCACGTTCCAGCGGGCCGAGGGGCAGGTCGGCAAGGTTCATGGGGCGGTATTCCATCATTTACCCTCCTCGAACAGCCGATCCAACGCATCCAGCAAACCATCCTCCGGCCGCGAGAAATACACCCCGGCGCCGGGCATGCCGCGCAGGAACAGGTAGTAGGCACCGCCCAACTGGCTGCCGTCGAAGTCGCCCAGGCGCTGGCGCAGGAAGCGCCGCAGCGCCACCAGGTAGATCAGGTATTGCAGGTAGTAATGCTCGCCGGCCAGGGCCTGGAGCAGGCGTTCGCCGCCGTAGTAGCTGGCGTCCGGGCCGAGCCAGTTGGACTTGTAATCGGCGATGTACCAGCGGCCGTCGTGCTCGAAGGTCAGGTCGATAAAGCCCTTGAGGAAGCCCTTGAGGCTGTCGAACTCCAGACGGGCGGCCGCTTCGCGCATCGGCGCGGCCAGCCCATGGGCCGGATCGGTGAGGATCGCACGCAGGCGCTGCAGGTCGAGGTTGGCCACCGGGAAGGTGAAGCCCAGTTCCGGCAGGCGCCGCGCCGACTGCAGGCTGGCCAGGGTCAGGCCGGCACCGTTGAGGTCGCTGTCGATCACCAGCTGCAACTGATTCAGCGCTACCTCGCTCCAGTCGCCGCTGATGCCATGACCGCGCAGCGCCGGCTCGATCAGCTCGGCCAACGGCGCCTTGCCGCGCGCCCAGTCCTCCAGGATCGCGTGCAGACAAGTACCGGCGCGGGCGCCGCGGGGGAAGGCGAAGAAGCCGCTACCCGGCTCGCTGGCCGCGGGCAGCACCAGGCTGTCGCGGTCCGGCGCTTCCATGTGCATGCCGGAAGCCAGGCCGGAGAAGCTGCCGATGCGCCAGGCGCTGTGCAGGCTGCGGTTCATGCTGTCCAGCTGCCGAGGCGGCGGCGCGCGGCGTTCACCGGCGGCGCTGGCTTCGCTCTCGCGCAGCGCTTGCACGGCCATATGGCCGTGGCTGGCGCCCACCAGTTGCTCGATTTCGCCGCGCAGGCCGCTGGGGCTGAGCGCTTGCAGATGGCCGGCGAGTTCGCCCAGGGCATCCTCGCCCGGCAACTGGCGACCATGCAGCAGCCAGGCCAGGGCACTGCTGTGCAGGCCGGCCTCGTTGAGCGTGCCGTCCTTTTTCGGCTTGCAGTCCACCGGCCCCCAGTGCAGCCAGAGGCGGTCGCGGGCCCGGGTCAGGGCCACGTAAGTCAGGCGCAGGCGCTCGGCGAAACGCTCGTGGCGGGCGCGCTCGCGGTGCGTGTCGAAGTCGTCGCCACCCAAATCGAGCAACGGCGCGCCGTCATCGGCATGGCAGGTGATGTCTTCGCTCTGGCGCAGCAAGGCGCCGTCCCACAGGTAGGGGCAGAACACCAGGGGGTATTCCAGGCCCTTGGCGGTGTGGATGGTGACGATCTGCACCCGCTCGGCATCGCTTTCCAGACGCAGCAGGGCTTCTTCGCCGTGGCTCTCGGTGCTGCGCTGGGCATTGAACCAGCTCAGCAGTTGCTCCAGACCCGGCCGCTGCAGGCTCTCGCTCTGCAGCAGTTCGGCCAGGTGCAGCAGGTTGGTCAGGCGGCGTTCGCCATCGACCAGAGCGAGCAGCCGTGGCGCCACTTGCTGCTCGTCCAGCCAGGCACGGAAGGCGCGCATGAAACCCTGCTGCTGCCAGAGCTGGTGGTAGCGCTCGGCGGCTTCGCGTTCGCTATCCCAGGCCTGGGCGTCGTCCTGGCAGGCGGCCAGATCGGCGGCGCTGCGCCCGAGCAGGCGGCTGGCCAGGGCATAGCGCAGCGCGCCTTCGCGGCCCGGCTCGGCATAGGCGGCCAGCACCGCGGCCAGCTCGCCGGCCTCTTCGCTGTGCCAGACGTTTTCCTTGCCGCGGCGCACGCTGGGCACCCCGCGCGCCGCCAGTTCGGCGGCGACTTCCCCGGCCTGGCGGTGGCTGGCGACCAATACGGCGATATCGCCGCCCTTCAGCGGAGTCCGCTCGCCCGACTCCTCGAAATAGGCCTCGCCGCGGCTGCTCGCCGCCAGCAAGGCGGCGATGCGCCGGGCCGTATCGCGGGCGACCAGGGTGCCGGCTTCGCCCTTGCCGAGGTAATCGTCGTCCAGCCAGACCAGAGCCAAGGGTGCGTCCTGCTCCGCATCGACCACCGGCAGCACCAGCTGCGCCCGCGCCCGCTGGCTGGCGCCGACTGGCGGATAGGCCAGGCCCCTTTCGGCGAAGGGCATGGGCCGGTCGAACAGCTGGTTGAGCGCGGCGATCAGCTCGGGGGTGGAGCGGTGGTTGGTGGCCAGGCTGTACTGGCGCGCCGCTTCGTCGCGAGCCTTGAGGTAGGTGGCCAGATCGGCGCCGCGAAACGCATAGATCGCCTGCTTCGGATCGCCGACGAAGCACAGGTCGCCCTGGTGTTCATAGATGCGCCGGAACACCTGGTACTGCACCGGGTCGGTGTCCTGGAATTCGTCGATCAGCGCCACCGGGTACTGCTCGCGCAGGGTCCCGGCCAGGTGGTCGCCGCCCTCGCCGTAGAGGCCCTGCTGCAGCTTGTTGAGCAGGTCGTCGAAGGCCAGCAGGCGCTGGGCGGCCTTGCGCTGTGGCAGTTGTTCGTTGAGCTGGCCGATCAGGCGTACCTGCAGGTCGATCAGACGCTGCTCGGCTTCGGGCTGTGCGGTCTGCAGGGCTGCGCACAGGCCTTGCAGGGCATCGGCCAGCGGGCTATCCGGCGCGCTTTCGCCTTTCTTGCTGGCCTTGGCCAGACCTTCACGCGCCAGGCGCTGGTGCGCCTCGGTCTTGCTGAACAGCGCGGCGGAGTCGCTGAAGTAGCCGTCCAGCTCGGCCTGCCAGACGCCGAGCTTGGCCGGGTTGCACATATTGCTCTTGAAGCCGGCGAACGCCTTGAGCTGCTGCAGCCATTCACCGCTCAGTTGCTGCCAGCAGTCCCGCGCGTGCTGCCAGGCGTTGCGCAGGCCGCTCATCTCGCTGCTGGCCCCGGGCTGCGGCTCGATGCGCAGGTAGGGTTTGCCCAGGTGATTGCGCAGGCGCTGGCGCAGGCTCTGCGGGGTCAATTTGTGCTGCACCAGAAAGGCCGCCCACTCCGGCTCGGCGGCGGCCAGCTCATGGCGCCAGAGGTCGGCGAGCAGGGCGTCGAGAATCTCGCGGTCGTCGTGGGTCAGCTCGTTGTCAAAATCGCCGCCGGCCTCGAACGCGGCGTCCTGCAGCGCACGCTGGCAGAAGCCGTGAATGGTGAAGATCGCCGCCTCGTCGAAGCCATGCACCGCCAGCAGCAGGCGCCGATGACTGGCGGCATCCGGGTACTCGCCGTGCAGGCGATTGAGCAGCTCATCGCTGCCGGGGCCGTTGTCGTAGACCGCCAGCAACTCGGCCAGACGCAGGCGAATGCGCTCGCGCAATTCGGCGGTGGCCGCGGTGGTGAAGGTCACCACCAGGATCTGGCTGACGCTGAGGCGCTTTTCCAGCAGCAGGCGGGCGTAGAGCGCGGTCAGGGTCCAGGTCTTGCCGGTGCCGGCGCTGGCCTCGATCAGCGAGCGACCGGCGAAGCTGTCGTGCAGCAGGTCCAGCGGTGCGCTCGTCATGCCTCGTCCTCGTCACTGCCGTGCAGGGCATCCAGCGCCGGGCCATAGAGTTGTTCGGCGAGCGCTTCGAAGCGCTCGTCCAGCGGCTCGCGGTCGCGGAAGGCCAGGGCGTTCCAGGGGTCCTGACCTTCGCCGCTCATGTAGTCGTTGCCTTGCCACATCACCCGCGCTTCGCTGCGCGCGGCGTCGAGCGGCTCCTTGCGCCCGGGCTTGCGCCATTTGCGGGCGAAGCCATAACTGCACTTGGCCAGCACCGGCAGCGGTTCGCACAGGGCGCTCTTGTAGGCCTCGAGCCAGGGTTCGAGCAGTTCGAACGGGTTGCTCAGCGGGCCCAGGCGCCATTCGCTTTTCGGCGACAGCAGGCGGCTGTCGCGGGCGATGCCCGCGGTGGCGGCGCAGTTGAGCAGCAGGTGGCGCAGCCAGAACGGCGCCAGCTCCCAGGCGCCGAGGTCGCGCAGGCGGTAGTCGAACAGGCCGCTGGCGCTGACCCCGTCGAGCCAGCCGTGGATGCGCACACCGGCCAGCCGGATATCCACCAGCAGCGGTTGCGGCGCATCACTCGGGCGCTCGTCGAACAGGGTCGGGGCGAAGGCACGGATCGGCCCACGAATCTGCCCCCAGTGGGCCTGGCCCAGTTCGCCCACCGGCAGCCAGCCGGAGGCGGCGGCCACGCTGCGCTCCTCGCGCTCGCACCAGCCCTGCTCGACGGCCCGCAGCGCCAGCTGGCGCAGGCCGTGCTGGCTGGTCCATTCGACGCTGAAGGGTTCGTCGCCGGCCAGGGCTTCTTCGCTTTGCGCCAGACGCAGGCCGAGGCGCTGTTCCAGCAGGTAGCGCGCCGGGTGCTTGAAGCAGTGGATCAACTGACTGGGTTCCAGGCACAGCGGATCGCCGCCCGGCCCGTCCTGATCTGGCGCGGCCAGGGTGCTGGCGAAGGGCTGCGGCGCTTCGACCGCCTCGCTCAAGCGCTGGGCGGCGCGGAACCAGGGCGCGGCGAAACCGGCCTGGGCGCCACCGACGAAGTTGCCGGCGGCGAAGGGCTGCAGCGGATGCTGGTGGGTGATGTGGGCGCTGGCTTTTGCCGTCTGCGGATCGACGCAGACCGCGGTGAGATCGATGACATCCAGCAGTTCGCTGACCAGCACCGAGGGTGGCAGTTCGGCGTTGCTGCGCGGGTCGCGGCCGACGTAGCTGAGGTACAGGCCGCCACGTGCCGAGAGCAGGGTTTCCAGCAGCAGGTAACGGTCGTCGAGGCGCCGGGCGCGGTCGCCACGCCGGGGTTTCTGGCCGATCAGGTCGAAGCCGGCGGCCGGGGTGCGCCGTGGCAGGGCGCCGTCGTCCAGGCCGAGCAGGCAGACCAGGCGGAACGGCAGGCTACGCATCGGCACCATGGTGCAGAAGGTCACCGCGCCGGTGAGAAAGCCCGAGGCGCCGCCGCCCTGCTCAAGCGCCGAGGTCAGTTGCTGGCGGATCAGCGCCAGCTCCAGCGGCCGCTCGATGCCGGACGCCAGCGCCTGATCCTGCAGCGCCGCACAGGCTCTGGAGAGCAAAAGCAGGGTGTCGCCGGCCTCGCGCTCGTCGAACAGGTCGTCGACCAGCTGCACCAGGGTCGCGGCCCATTCGCTCAGGCTGCGTGGGCGTTGCAGGCTCTGGGCCAGGGCGGCCAGGCGCTCGACGAAGGCGACCAGGCGCCCGAGCAACTGGGCGCGGCCACCTTCCAGGGCATCCAGCGGCCAGCTGGCGCCAAGCAGGGGCGCATGCGAGCCGGCCAGTTGCGGCGGCGCGACGAAGCCCAGCAGCAGGCGGTCCAGACCCTGGCGCCAGGTAAAGGCGCTGTCGGCCGGCAGACCCAGTTGCTGGCGATGGTCGCCGTCGCGGCCCCAGCGCACCCCGGCGTCGCGCAGCCAGTCGCGCAGCAGCGGCAGGTCCTCGGCTTCGATACCGGCGCGGCGGGCGAGCGCCGGCTGCTCCAGCCAGGCGAGGATTTCCTCGGCGGCAAAGCGGCTGTCGGGCAGGGCCAGCAGGTTGAGAAAGGCTTCGATCAGCGGGACTTCCGCGCGCAGGCTGCGGTCGGCCAGGCTGAAGGGAATGCGGGGTCCGGCCGTCCGGGGGGCGGCCGTCCGCGGCGCGCCGCTTTTGGCCGCGAAAATCGCCTCGATATAGGGTGCGTAACGCTCGATATCCGGGGTCAGCACCACCACCTGGTCCGGGGTCAGCTCGGGCTCGGCGGCAAAGCGGGCGAGCAACTGGTCATGCAGGATTTCCACCTCGCGTAGCGGCGAGTGGGCGATATGCAGCTCCAGCGAGCGGTCGTCCTCGCGCAACAGCAGGCGTTCATCAACCTGGCGGGTGCGCAGACGCAGGATGTCGTTCTGCAGGGCCTGCAACAGGCTGGCGTCGTGCAGGTCGTCATCCTCGGAGTACAGGCCGGTTTCCTGGCTGCCTTCGGCCGAGGCCAGGGAGAACAGGCTGTCGAAGAAGTCACGACCCTGCTTGCCCAGGCTGGCCAATAGCGGATGGCCGACGTCCAGGTACCAGTCGTCTGGGCTCAGCTCGGGCTGGCGGGCCAGCTCGCGGATATCGCGAATCTCGCCCCAGGCCTCGCGGCAGGGGTTGAGGGCGAAGATCACCACCTCGGTGTGCCGCGCCAGGCCTTCGAGCACGCGCAGGTGGTGGGTCGGCAGGCTGCTGATGCCAAACACCAGCAGGCGCTCGGGCAGCTCGGCGATGGGCGTATCGTCGTACAGGCGGCGCAGCAGGTCGTCGAGCAGGCGCGCGCGATGCGGATGGCCATCGCGGGTCAGCTCGCGCCAGAGCAGCGCCTGCCAGGCTTCGTCGGGGCCGAGGCCGAGCAGTTCGTTGCGCTCCCAGGCGGCCAGCCAGTCGTCGCGATACAGCAGGTATTGGTCGAATACGTCGGCGATCTTGCTGGCCAACGACAGGCGCCGACGCTCATCGCCGCCCTCCAGGTAATGCGCCAGGCGCGGCGCTTCGGCGAGGTTTTGCGGCTCGCACAGCCAATCGTAGAGGCGCCAGGCAAGCGTGCTGGGCGCGAACGCCGACTGCTCGGGCAACTGGCCCAGGACCAGGCGCGACAGGTCCCAGACGAACTTGGCCGGCAACTGCACCTCGAGCTGCATGGCGATGCCCTGCTTGCGCGCCAGTTCCAGGGTCAGCCAACGGCCCATGCCCTGGCTCGGCACCACCACCAGCGCCGGGGCGAAGGGCTCACGCAGCGGCTGGGCGAGCAGGGTGGTGGCCAGTTCGCCGAGAGTTTCCAAGTCGGGAGCGTGATAAAGGTTGAGCATGGTGGGCACTGCATCCGTGGCGAAGCGCTAGGTTAACCAGTCTGGCGGCGCGGGGCGACCGCCAGTGCTAGGATGCAGCGTACAAGGCCAGGAGGCGCGATGAACGACACGACCGACGATGCAGCGGATGTATTCCCCTATCTGCAACTACTCTACGAGCGTGGCGGTTCGGATCTGTTCTTCAGTGTCGGCGCGCCGCCGCACATGAAGCTCGAGGGCCACAGCCAACCGGTCGGCGAACGCGTGCTGCAGGCCGGCGAGGTGCAGCGGCAAGCCTACCAGTTGATGACCCAGAAACAGATCATGGAGTTCGAGCGCGATCTGGAGATGAACCTGGCGGTCAGCGTGCAGAACGCCGGGCGCTTTCGGGTCAACGTCTACTACCAGCGCGGCGAAGTGAGCATGGTGGTGCGCCTGATCAAGAGCCAGATCCCCGACTTCACGGCACTCGGCCTGCCCAAACTGCTGGAGAAACTCAGCTTGCAGGATCGCGGCCTGATCCTCATGGTCGGCGCGGCCGGCTCCGGCAAGTCGACCACCCTGGCGGCCATGCTGGATTTCCGCAACCGCCACAAGAGCGGGCATATCGTCTGTATCGAAGACCCCATCGAGTTCCTCCATAAACACCAGAAATCGATCATCGACCAGCGCGAAGTCGGCCTGGACACCCACAGCTTCGCCGACGCCCTGCGCAACGTGCTGCGCGAGGCGCCGGACGTGATCATGCTCGGCGAGATCCGCGATGCCGCGACCATGCAGCACGCCCTGCACTACGCGGAAACCGGTCACCTGTGCCTGGCCACCCTGCATGCCACCAGCAGCAGCCACGCCATCGAGCGGATCGTGCGCTTCTTTCCAGACGAGGCACGCAAGCAGGTCCTGGCCGACCTGGCGCAGAATTTAATGGCGGTGATCGGCCAGCGCCTGGTCCCCGGCGTGGCGCAGAAACGCGTGGCCGCGGTGGAGTTGATGCTGGCCACCCCCTATATCCGCGACCTGATCCAGCGCGACCAGCTGGAGGATCTGCGCGAAGCCACGGCGCGGGCGCTGGAGCAGGGCCTGCAGACCTTCGACCAACACCTCTACCAACTGCTCGAAGCCGGCCGGATCACCCTGGCCGAAGCGCTCAAGTTCGCCGATTCGCGCACCGATCTGAGCCTCAAGGTCAAGCTGCAACGTGGCTTCGCGGCCGAGGATGGCGAGCTCAAGGTATTGCGCGACAGCTGAGCCGGGCCATGCCACTTAGGTGCAAGTGCCGGCCGGGAGCGCTTCTGCCACCCTGGCGCCCAGCAGTCCAATGAGGAGATCGCAATGCCCACCCTGGCCTTCGATGTATACGGCACCCTGATCGACCCCAGCGATGTTACCCGGCAACTGCGCACGACACTCGGTGAGCGCGCCGAGGGCTTCTACCAGAGCTGGCGCGACAAGCAGCTGGAGTACAGCTTCCGCCGCGGCCTGATGGGCGCCTACGTGGATTTTGCCCAGTGCACCCGTGAGGCCCTGGCCTTTGTTTGTGCGCAGGCCCAGGCCCCGTTCGACGCCGCGGCGCAACAGGGCTTGCTGGAGGCCTGGAACCACCTGCCGGCCTTCGCCGACAGCGCCCCCGGGCTGGTCGCCCTGCAGCAACGCGGAATACGCCTGTATGCCTTCTCCAATGGCAGCCAGGCGGCAGTCGGCGCCCTGCTCGAACAGGCCGGTCTGGCGGAGTTCTTCGACGAAATCGTCAGCGTCGAGGCGGTACACAACTTCAAGCCGGCGCCGCTGGTTTACCAGCATCTGCTGAGCCGCACCGGCAGCGCCGCCGCAACGACCTGGCTGGTCTCCAGCAACCCCTTCGACGTGCTCGGGGCAAGCCACGCAGGCCTGCGCAGCGCCTGGGTCAGACGCAGCGAACAGGCCCAGTTCGATCCCTGGGGCATCGAGCCGGATCTGCAGGTCGCCAGCTTGCTACAACTGGCCGAACGCCTGCCCGGCTGAGCCGCCGCCCTGCCCTCGGCGGCTGGCGCGAACGCCAATCGCCGACTACAGCTTAAGACAGGTCCGGTAAAAACTATTCGACCCTGGGCCAACGCTATCGACCCGGGCCCAGCGCCGCGGGTAACCTGCTACACATCCATTGGTTGCCCGCGCATGGGCGCCCCTGTCAGGGAGATGCACGATGCTGACCCTGCTCAATCTGCTTTCTGCTGTTGCCCTGCTGATCTGGGGAACCCATATCGTCCGTACCGGCATCCTGCGCGTGTACGGCTCGCAGCTACGCAAGGTCCTCAGCCACAACGTCAGTAAACGGCCCCTGGCGTTTGCCGCCGGGATCGGCGTCACCGCCCTGGTACAGAGCAGCAACGCCACCGCGCTGCTGGTCACCTCCTTCGTCGGCCAGGGCTTGATGGCGCTGACACCCGCCCTGGCGATCATGCTCGGCGCCGACGTCGGCACGGCGCTGATGGCACGGGTACTGACCTTCGACCTGAGCTGGTTGTCGCCGCTGCTGATTTTCCTCGGGGTGATCTTCTTCCTCTCGCGCCGGCAAACCCGCGCCGGCCAGCTGGGCCGCGTGGGCATCGGCCTGGGCCTGATGCTCCTGGCGCTGGAGCTGATCGTCGTCGCCGCCACACCGATCACCCAGGCCCACGGAATCAAGGTGCTGTTCGCCTCATTGACCGGCGACCTGCTGCTGGATGCCCTGATCGGCGCCCTGTTCGCCCTGATTTCCTACTCCAGCCTGGCAGCCGTGCTGCTCACCGCGACCCTGGCCGGCGCCGGCTTGATCAGCCTGCCGGTGGCCATTGGCCTGGTGATCGGCGCCAATATCGGCAGCGGCCTGCTGGCCTTCCTGACGTCCAGCCTGCAGACCCCGGCGGGACGCCGGGTGGCGCTCGGCAGTCTGCTGTACAAGCTGATTGGCCTGGTTCTGGTAATCCCCCTGCTCACCCCCCTGGTGAGCTGGCTGGACAGCCTGAACTGGCGCCCGGCCGAGCTGGTCATCGGCTTCCACCTGCTCTACAACAGCCTGCGCTGCGTGCTCATGCTGCCCAGCGTCGGGCCGATGGCGCGCTTCTGCAACTGGCTGCTGCCGGATCGCGCCGACACCGGCGGCGTCGCCCGCCCGCGCCATCTCGACCCCACGGCCCTGGCCACACCGAGCCTGGCGCTGGCCAATGCGGTGCGCGAAACCCTGCGCATCGGCGACCTGATCGAGACCATGCTCAACCACCTGCTGGAAGTCCTGCGCAGCAACCAGCCGGCGCTGAGCAAGGAGTTGCGCCGCCTGGATGACGATGTCGACGCCCTCTATAGCGCGGTCAAGCTGTACCTGGCCCAGGTGCCGCGTGAGGCACTCAGCGATCAGGACAGCCGGCGCTGGGCGGAAATTCTCGAGTGGGCAGTCAACCTGGAACAGGCCGGCAACATCATCGAACGCATGCTCGGCAAGGTGCAGGACGAAAAAACCGCGCAACGCCATGCCTTCTCCGACAGCGGCCTGGAAGAACTGACCGGCCTGCACGCCCAGCTGATGGCCAACCTGCGCCTGGGACTCAACGTGTTTCTCTCCGGCGACGCCGAGAGCGCCCGCCAACTGCTCCACGAGAAACGCCGCTTCCGCGTCCAGGAACGCCGCCTGGCCCACGCCCACGTCGGCCGCCTGCATCGCCAGGTGGTGCAAAGCATCGAAACCAGTTCGCTGCACATGGAGCTGATCGGCGACATGAAACGCCTCAACTCGCTGTTCTGCAGCAGCGCCTATGCGGTGCTGGAAAGCCGAGAGACCGGCGCACTGCACGCGGAAGAAGTGGGGGGTGAGTAGCCGATAAGCAAAGGCGGTCACGGCGGTCTTAGGCTCTGGGTAATCCCCCTGAAATCAGTCGGTGTACGCAACATGCAGGGCCATCAAGCAGGGGGCCGTCGCTGGATCCATGCTCGACGATGGTCGAGCCGGTGATGATATAGCGCATGCCCATGCCGCCGCCGACCACCGGCTGCTGTGCGTCGAGGGTGCCAGCCTGCATGGCCGCGACGATCATGAGCGGCCTATTGCGCAGCCAGTTCGGCCTCACGCTCGGCGATGGCTCGCTCCAGTTCGGGTGAGCGTTTGGCCCATTGCGCGGGCGGCAGGGGTTTGGACCATTCGACGACTTCGGGGGCGGTGAGGTCGGGGAGATTGGCGAGTTTTTTGGTCAGCAGAACGACAATCCAAGGTGCGCCAAAAATAGTCAGCCCGGTGAGGGTTGAAAAAGCGGCACCGTATTCTTTGGCTTTCAGCTCATCGAACAGTTGGCCGAAAAGCCCCCACCAAACGCCGAGGTATCCCTGTTGCTCCACTTTGCTACTTCTTTCTGCATGGGAGCTATCAGGTACTGCATCTGGCCCCACCTCCATAAAGCTGCGAATACACTCCCACTGCGCCATAGAGGAAATACCGCCGCCGGGATTGACCATCAGCACCCAGCCCTTCTTGTCGGGGCCGTAGGTTTCATGCTCCTGGCCCTTGAGCGGAAACCACAGCAGCAGGCTGCCATGCTTGGTCGCGCCATAGGTGCCCAGGTTGGTGACGCTGGGGGCTATGGCATATACGCGCTCCCAGGGCACGAACCAGTAGCTGCTGTCCGGTTCGGTAATGCAGACTTCGCGGCGCTGGCGGTTGAAGCGAATCGGCGGCGTCAGTGGATTGCGCCACTGTTTGATAAAGAAGTACCAGAGGGGCACCATTACCCCCCCCCCTGTAACTCCCAAAATCGCTAGGCTTAACCAATAATCTCCTGTTAAAGCTATCCCAACAGCTATTCCTGCAAACATCACGGTCAGGCAATGCAGTGTCAGCCAACCGGCCGCCATGGCGAAACTGCCGATATCCAGATAAACCTCGTTCTTGCGCCAGATGATATTCATCAGATCGCTAGCGGGCTGTCCGGTGGGAATGGGCATAGGGGCCAGGTGCTCCTGTTTCCAGAGCAAGCCCTGTTCTACTTCGCCGGCGTGTTCGGTCATATCGCGTCCTTGGGTTGTAGCTGCTCATGGCTGACAGCCACTGAGCTATAGCGGTCACTGATCAGCGGGCCGTCGCTGGAGCCATGCTCGACGATGGTCGAGCCGGTGATGATATAGCGCATGCCCATGCCGCCGCCGACCACCGAATCTCGTGGGCCCAGGGTGCCGGCCTGCATCGCCAGCGGGCTATGGTACAGAACCTGAAGCTGCCAGTAGGTGCAGTCGGCTCGGCGCGGCACTGCACCGGCCAGGCGCAGGCCCATGCCCTGATGGATGGGTAGCCAGTGGCTTGCAAGATTATTCAGCCATTGCTGGGTGCAGTCGGTTGGGGTGTTGAGCTTGTCGAAGGCAATCAGTTTTACATACAGCTGAGTGCGCTCGGAGTCGGCACCGGGCAAAAACAGTTGCAGGCTCTCTGTTTGGCTATCCAGCACGATGTTATTGCCGCTATGGCCAATCTGCCGGCTGACCAACCTGGATTCGGCCAGCAGTTTTGGCTTGAACAGCAGGTCGATCAGGGTTTGCAGTTCCTCGCTCTGGCTGGCGGGGCTGTCGCCCCAGCGCCGTTCGTTACCCCAGCAGCACTGTTCGAGAAAGGCTTGCAGCTCGCTGTCCTTGAAGTAGTTCCAGGCCAGGTACAGGCCCTCGACGATCAGCAGAATCCAGTTCAGCGGCACCAGGCGCAGAGTGAACCATTTGATCGCCTGCTGGGTGGTCCATTGCCCGGTCAGCGCCATATAGGTGGCATGGCCGCCCAGCCCGGTTTGCGCGGCCATCAGACCGAGCACTGCACCATCATGGCCCAGACGTGCCCAATGGTTACTTGTCCAGTAGGCACCGTCTTTCTCCATTTCGGCGGAGAGCTTTGCCAAGTCGGCCACATTGGCAACTACTGCCAGACCGCCGGTTACCGTACCAAACAGCGTCATGATCGGGGCTTTCAAGGATACGTTAGACAGCTTGATATCGAGTCGGACCTCTACTCGCCCAGTTGCTTCCCAAGCCGCGCCCACCACCGCAGAAAAGGCCGCCCCCACCTTGAAGTTCTCGGCCACATGTTCCCGTTTGCGCACATCGTCATTTTGCCGATGCTGATCACGCATATTGAGCTCACGCACGTTGTTCAAGTGCAGCAGCAAGGCGGCGAGGGGGAGCACGCCGCCAAAGGTGTTCAGGCCCCTGATGCCGGTGACGGTCGGTGCCAGGCCTTTTTGCAAAAGCTGGCCGGTTTGCTGGCCCCAGTCCCAGAGCTGTTGTCCGGCACTGCCGCTGAGGATAAAGCCGATTTTGCCGGCCTTGATCGGGGCATCTACGCACAGGCGCATGATCAGCAGCAGGCCTTGCAGTGGCCGGGGAAAGCGCTGGATCAGGTTGGCCGGCACCGCTGCCGTGGCGGAGAGGTGCTCGGCCTGCAAGGCAGTGAAGGCGGCAGACAAGCGTGATACCGCTTTGCTCCAGTCGTCTCCTGCGGGGCCGCCCAGATCACTGAGCCAGGCGAGTTTGTCGCTGGTTACCAGGCTGCCGAGCAGTTGGCCGATGGCGGCCTGATTGGCGCTGGTCAGGGCCGCTTGTACGTTGTTGGCACGGTCCCCCAGGTCCGTCAGCGAAGGGCTGAAGCCACTGGCAAGCAAGCTGAAGGGATACTCCGGTGACGGAGAACGCAGCAGGTTGACGGCCAGCTGGGTCCCCGCGCCGGTGCTGCACAGCTCACTGAGGCTGTTGAGTGACAACTCGCTCAACCAACTGCAATGTGCGCCGTCCTCATAGTCGGCATACCAGAGCGCCTGGCCGTGACGAGCCAGGTAGCTCGACATGTCGCCGTGCAGCACGTTGCGGCGTGCGGCCAGCCACTCCCGGTGCGGTTCGGCGACCCGGGCAATCCACTCCTGCATGCTGGCCAGACGCACTCGCTCGGCAACCTGAGCACCGCTCTTGCTGGCCGTCATGTTGCGCGTTTTTTCGGCCTGGTAGGCCATGACCACGCCCTGGATCTGCCCATGCAGATCCGCCGGAATAATCGGCCTGGTTGGTGCCAGTACCAGCGCCTCGCGCCGATGGATATTGGCTATTCGCCTATCCGCCGCGGCGTGGCCGATCTTGTGCCTCAGGCGCTGATTGACCTCGGTTTCCTCATCCAGCAACGGCTTGAGTTCGTGCTTGGCCTTGAGCAGCGTTTCGCCTTGCTCAGGGGTGAGCTGGATATCGCGGTCCCGGTAGCGGTAATTGAGTAGGTTGCTCAGCTCGGTACCGTCTTCGTTGATCAGGCTATTGATAAAGCCCGCGATCAGGCCTTTATGGGCGTTCTGATGATCCCAGTCTTCCTCGCGCAGGTTGACCAGGCCTTGCTCGCGATTGAGGTCGCGCAACACCCCCAGATCGTCATCCAGGCTGGCAAACACCCCATGCAACGCGCCGGCCTGGCTGCGTGCCTGGTTGAGCCAGGTGTCGGTCGCGGGCACATCCCAGGGCTGGGCGCTCCATTCGCCGGGCGCGTGTTCGGCGGCCTCAGGCTGGCGGGCGGCGGCTTGTTCGCGCTCGTGCAGCCAGGTGCGGGTATGCACATAGGCCTGGATACGCTCTGGGCTGGGATCGTCCATCATTTGCTGGCCGAGGGTGTCCACCCCTTCGCGATAGGCATCGCCATTTTGTGCATAGTCATGGGCAAGCGCCTGGTCACGCACCTCCGGCATCAGCTCGGCCATGACCTGGTCGGAGCTGTCCAGGGTCGGACAGTGGTCGGCCTCCAGGGTGCGCGCGACTTGAGTCAGGCTGATGCGGCGCATGCGGGCGCGGCGTTCGTTCGGTTCGTCGGCGAGGCGCTGGTGGACAGCGGCGGTCAAAGGGATCTCGGTATAAAGCAAGAGGGCGTCGTGCTGCTTGTTCAGCGCGATGCCGACGATGCTGCCGCTGGGCAAGTCGCTGGCGGCGTCATCCAGCCCCTGTTCGAGCAACTGGCCATCGGCGGCTACGGCGAAGCGGCGCAGCGGGCCTTGGTCGTGCCAGAGGTAGAGATAGCCGGGACGCAAACGGCGCAGGGCCATAGGGTGGCTATGGGTTTTGCTCGCCGGCTTGCAGCGGACGTGGTTGGCGGCCAGTTCGGCCAGGGCATAGCGGGCCGGGACGATGAAAACCTCGTCCTGGTGCGCCGGGCAGCTGGCGACGGGGCTGGACAGATCGTCCTTTTCGAATTCCTGTTGCGCGGCCTGGTCGGCCTGGGCCAGGCGCAGCGTTCGATCCTGAGGGCGGGCGGTCATGCGACTGACTCCTTGTCGGTGCGCAGCAACTGGCAATGCAGTTCGGCGATGAGGTTGTCCAGGCGTTGTGCGGGTAGCGGGCCGCGCTGTTCGAGCAGCTGCCGATAAACGTCATGCTCGGGGGCCTGCGGAAAATCTCTGCCCAGCTCGACCAGCAAGCCAGCCCAGCGGGTGACTTCATCGGCCGCACTGTAGCCGTAGCGCGCCGCGCTTTGCCGGCACAGGGCGGCGAATTGCTGCTGGGCGGCAGCATCCATGCCCTGCAGCAATTCGGGATAAAAGCGTTGCAAATGGGTCAGCAGGCGTTGATCGAAGCAGGCGTGCTTGGCCTGGTTCATCTGCTCCAGTTGCGTCTGGGAGAGCCGCAGCCAGGGCGTGTCGTTATAGCGCGCAAATGTCTGCGGCTTGTTCTCGCGCAGCAACTCCAGCTCTGCGCCGGAGTCGGTCGGCAGGCGAATACGCTTCACCGGCCCCATCAACGGGTCACGTTCGTCGGCTTTCAGCACGCCCAGCCATAAAGCCATGATGCGTGGGTCGTGATAGCGGAACAGCGTGGATTGATCGCCGTCCAGGCACACATGAATCAGGCTGCGCAGGTGCTCGAGCAGATCGTCTTCGCCCGCATCGGACTCCAGCCAGATGCCGGCCGTTGCCCGCCATTCTTGGTTGAAAACCTGGGCCAGCTCGCTGTGCGGACGCACCGCCACCAACAGCGGGCCGACTTCGGCCAGCGCCTCATAGGCGCTTTGCTGATAGAGCAGATGCAGCGAGGGTGATTCTTCCAGGCCGTAGATTCGGGCAACCATGCCATCGATCTGCGCACCGTCGAGGAGCAGGTAGCTATGCAATGGCGGTTGGGCCGTCATACCTTGGCCTGCTGGCAGATCTCACAAACAGGTTGGGCGCTGCGCGCCGCCTGTTGCAATGCCTGCTTCTGCGCCTGAATCAGCAACTCCCCAGCCTTGTCCGCATCCGCCACCTTGACCTTACCCGGCCGAATCGGCGCTGCGCCCGAGCCACTCCCCGGCCCACCACCGGAGTTGAATTTGATCACCGGCCCGACCAGGGTGATGCCGCCGGCGTCCAGCTTGATAAAGCTGCCGGCGGCCTTGAAGGTCAGTTCGCTGCCGGCCTCCAGCACCACTTTTTGGCCGCTGGATAGATGAATCTCTGTACCGGCGTTGATGAACTGACCGGTGCCGATCTTGATGTGCTGGTTGTTGCCGACGGTCAGGTGGTCGTTGGCTTTGATTTCGCTTCTGCGGTCGAGGTGGGTGGTGCGGTGTTCTTCGGCTTTGAATTCGCTGTAGCTGTTGGCCTCGACCGTGTCGTGGCGCTGGTTACCGACGCGGATTTTCTGGTCGTGCTCGATGTTCTCGTCCCAGTCACGCTGGGCGTGGATATAGATCTGCTCGGCGCCCTTTTTGTCTTCGATGCGCAGCTCGTTGTAGCCGCCACCGCCGGGACTGCTGAGGGTCTTGAATACCGTGCGGGTCTTGTTCGCCGGCAGGTCGTAGGGCACCACGTGTTCCTTGTGATACAGGCAGCCGGTGACCAGCGGCTGGTCGGGGTCGCCTTCGAGGAAGGTCACCAACACTTCCATGCCGATCCGCGGGATGGCGATGGCGCCGTAGCGGTCGCCGGCCCAGCTGCTGGCGACCCGTAGCCAGCAGCTGGTCTGGTCGTCGGCCTGGCCTTGGCGATCCCAGAAGAATTGCACCTTGATCCGGCCGTATTGGTCGCAATGGATTTCCTCGCCGGCGGGGCCAGTGACCACGGCGCTCTGGCTGCCGAGGATGCGCGGTTTCGGGTGGTCGAGGCTCGGGCGGTAGGGCACCGTCCAGGGGGTGGCGCTGAAGCGGTTGCGATAGCCTTGTTGGAAGTCGCCGTCGGCTTCGCTGTGTTCGGTCACAGACTCTTCCAGCACCTGCGGCTGCTTGCCCTCGTGACGGATTTCGGTCAGCAGCCAGAGGTCGTTCCAGCTGGCGCGCGGATGGTCGGTGAAGGCGAGGAAGTGGCCGCTGACCAATAGCGTCTGGTCACTCTCGCCCTGGGCCAGTTCGAAGTCGTGGCGATGGCGTTCCAGGGCGCGCTGGCTGAGGTGCTTGCCGCGCTCGCGCTCGACGAAGCGGCCGGGGTAGTCGTAGTCCTCGAGGTCCGGGACGAATTCACTCTTGGCCTCGGCCTCCAGCAGTAGCTTGGGCTTTTCGAAGTCGTAGTCGCGGCGGGTCACCCGACTGGTGCGGGTTTCCACGCGCACGCCGAAACGCTTGATCACCGGGTCGTCGGCGACCAGGCCACTGTCCTGCTGGTAAGCGGTGGGCGCGAGTTTGGGAAAGGGCGTCTGGTCGTCGCCAAAGACCAAAATATGGCCCTGTTCGCTGTGCTGAAAGTGGTAGTGAATCCCCTCTTCCTCGCACAGGCGCTGGACGAAGTGCAGGTCGCTTTCGTCGTACTGCACGCAGTACTCGCGCTCGGGGTAAATCGAGCCGAGTTGGAATTGGTAGGCGTTGGCCTGGATGCCGTGCTCTTCGAGCACCTGGCTGATGATCTTCGCCACCGTCAGGTGCTGGAAGATCCGTTGATTGGTGCGGTGCGCCAGGTAGGCCAGCTGCGGGCGCAGGCTGAGGTGGTAGCGGCTCAGGCGCTTGCCGGATTCGCCCTGGGCGACGCGGTAGATCTGCCCGTGGATGCCGTTACCGGCTTGAGACAGACTGAGGAAGGCCGCTTGATGCAGCAGGCTTTCCAGATCGAGGTCGGGACGTTCGCTGACCAGTTCCAGTTCGAACTCGAAAGGCTGGCTGATCGCCTCGCGGCCAGTGAATTCGAGCACCTGCAGATCGTGCGCAAGGCCTTCGATGCTGAGGCTGAAATGGGTCTGGTTGGCAGGGGCGAACATTCGTTGTTCCTCCGTTCCATGAGCCTGGGCTCCGGGAGTTATCGTTCCATGAAAAAGCCAGCCATTTTACGAGCACATCGAGTGGGCAACCGGGCGTATTCGACGTTTATGGCCTGATGCGGAAAACTCAAAAACGCAACGGCCAGGACGATGCCTGGCCGAAGCGGTGCGACGCGAACTCTGCCAGTGCTTAGGCGGAGATCGGGGTACGCCAGTCGTCGGAGCCGGAAGTACCGGAGACTTCGTGAGTCCAGACGATTTTGCGGTAGGTGAAGTAGACGTCTTCCAGGTGAGTGAAGTGCGACATGCCTGGGTCTTGGCAGTTCGGCATACGCGACTGCACGTCGACGATCACGGCATCTTCCAGCTCGATGGTGAAGTAGTGCTCCTGGGTCCCGGTGGAGGAGGTGCGGTACCACTCCAGGCGGCACTTGTTCAGGCGCTCACCGGAGGTCAGCGAGTTGAAGATCAGCGGCGAGGACTTGTCGAAGACCTTGGTGATCATCAGCGGCTTGTGTACGCGCTGGCCAGTCGGCTGACCGGACTGCGGATCGCGCGGGATGATCACCTGGTGACTGAATGCCTGAACCAGGATCTGGTCTTCATGACCTTCCTGAAAGATGTTACCAACCGAATCTTCGGTGAAGGTGCCGGCGGTGATCAGGCCTTGTTTGGTGCCTTCGAGGGACAGATACGCGGGTGTTGGCATGAGTGCTTTCCTTGCCTTGGGTCATGGATCGGAAATGATCCGGAGCCCAGTAGATAGCGATTTGCGTGCCAATTATACTAAACCTATATAAACCAATTAGTTAGCATGACCATAAATACACTATTGGTCATAGTTAGCGGTAAGTCACTGAAAGCTGAGCAATTTATTGCGCAGTGCTGCGCCAGAAGTTGCGCACTTGCCTGCAGGCCTTTAACAGCGCGATCTGCAGGCAAGTACCCACAGGCTTATCCACAATTTACTGCGCAACTAGTTGCGCAGTGGGACGAAGCGCAGGCGAACCCAGCAACGCCGAGGCGCCTCCCAATCAGGTGCCTATCGGCACCTCATTCGGCATCCGCCGCCTTGGCCGGCGACACAGGAGACCCGCCGGTACCGATGGAGACGCATTGTTCCTCGGCCGGTGCCGCGCCGCTCAGGGTGATACCCAGAGCAGCGCCGACAGACCCCAGGCCAGGGAGTTGCCATTCAGGGGCGCACCTTTTCTGCTGGTTGTTAGCCGCGCGAGCTTCATGGGTTGCGGCCGCAAGCGAAATTGGACGGGGCAACACGCCAGCCAAGTGCAAGCCCACGCAATACTGACCCCGGTCAATAGCAGCACCGGCCCGTCGCGCTAGCCTTGATGGCAATTAGCCACTGAGTAATTGCCATGCACCAGACCTGCCTGCTCGTGACCCTGCCCACGCCGCAATGCGCCAACCGTGTCCAGCAACTACTCCATGACCAGGCGCCGGGTTGCGCAGTACTCGGCCAGCCGGGCGACTGCAGTCAAGCTGCCTGTTGTCGCTGGCTACAGGCGCTGCCCCTGCATCAGGCCGGTGAGGTACAAGCCCTGCTGCGCGATGCCGTGGAGGTACTGGAACAGACCCGGCATGCCTTCAAGTCGGCGCAACTGGCGCAACTACGCAAACGGATGATGCGCATGCTGGAAACCTTGTCGGACAATACTGAATAAGGTAAAACCACAACTTTAGTAATGGCTTTCGCCACAGTGAAAGCCAGCTTTGCCGGGCAGGACATAAGGGCCTGCAAGACGGAGCGTCGAGGTTAGTCATTCTTTCGGATGGCTAACCTCGACGCTTTTTTTTGCGGCGAGAAACGCAAGGGACTTTCCATGGGCAACGAACAAGAATTCCAGGAACTGCTCCAACATGTCGGCCTCGAGCGCGAGGAAATCAGCCAGCGCCTGCGCTTTCTCGACTGGAGCGCGGCCGACGTCGAGCAGCTCAGCCGGCACAGTGCTACGCTGCTGCCGGCCCATTCCGATTTCCTCGACCACCTCTATCAGCGCCTCGGTGAATTTCCGGCCACCGCCGCCATCGTCAACGATCCGGCCACCATCACCCGCCTCAAGCACAGCCAGAGCGACTATTACCAGCGCCTGTGGAATGGTCCCTACGACCAGAGCTACGTGCTCAATCGCCTGCGCATCGGCTGGGTGCATCAGAAAATCGGTGTCGACCTCAAGTGGTACCTGGGCGCCTACCGCCTCTATCTGCAGGAGATGCTCGACGGCCTGCTCGGCGAGCACCCGGCCTGCGCCGGCTTCGCCAGCCTGCTGAAGGCGGTGTTCTTCGACATCGGCCTGGCCCTGGACACCTACAGTGCGGCACAGCGCAAGGCCCTGGAGAGCAGCGAGGCACGCTTCGCCCGCGCGCTGCGCGGCGCCAATGACGGGCTCTGGGACTGGCATGTCGATCACGACCAGCTGTACCTCTCCGAGCGCTGGGCGAGCATGCTCGACCTGCACCGCGACCAGCTCGGCAACGGCAGCGCCGGCTGGTTTGCCCGCGTCCACCCGGATGACCTCGGCGGCCTGCGCCGGGCCATAGACGCGCACTTGCAGGGCGGCACGGCATCGCTGCACCACGAGTACCGCATTCGCCGGCAGAGCGGCAGCTATCTCTGGGTGCTGGTGCGCGGGGTTGCCGAGCAGGTGGCTGAGGGCCAGCGGCGCATGGCCGGCTCGCAGACCGACATCAGCCAGCGCCGCGCCGTCCAGGAGCAACTGCAGCATGCCGCCCGCCATGACCCGCTCACCGGCCTGGCCAACCGCGAGCGCCTGAGCGAGCTGCTGAGCCTGGCCCTGCAGCGCCAAGGCCGGGCCGGGGCGCGCGAAGCAGCGCTGTTGTTCATCGACCTGGACCGTTTCAAGCTGATCAACGACAGCCTTGGCCATCACATCGGCGACCATGTACTGGTCGAAGTGGCGCGCCGTCTCGGCCATTGCCTGCGCCCCGGTGATCACCTGATCCGCTTCGGCGGCGACGAGTTCGTGGTCTTGCTCGACGATCTCGCCTGCAGCGCCGACGCCGAGCGGGTGGCGCAACGGATGCTGGACAGCCTGCTGCCGCCCCTGCAAGTGCAGGAGCACCAGTTGATGGTCAGTATCAGCATCGGCATCGCCACGCTGAGCGAGGAAAACGCCGGCCTCGATTCGCTGCAAGCCGCCGACCTAGCCCTGTATCGCGCCAAGGCCGCCGGCAAGGCGCAGTTCGCCCGCTACAGCAGCGAAATGCAGGCCCAGGCCCAGCATCAGCTGGAACTGCAGGGCGCGCTGAGCCGGGCCCTGGCCAGGGATGAGTTCAGCCTGGTCTATCAACCCATCTGCAAGGTGGATCAGGAACAGCCCTCCGTGGTGGCCGTGGAAGCTTTGCTGCGCTGGCAGCACAAGGGCCGAACGGTTTCGCCGCTGGAGTTCATCCCCTGCCTGGAAGAATCCGGAGGGATCCTGGCGGTCGGCGACTGGGTGCTGCGCCAGGCGTGCGCGCAAGTGCGCCACTGGCAGCTGGCCGGCCAGCCCGCTCTGCGCTGCTCGGTCAACCTGTCCAGCCGGCAACTGCAACAGAGCGACTTCGCCGCGCGGGTCGCCGATATCCTGCGCGCCAGCGGCCTGCCGCCGGCCAGCCTGGTGCTGGAGATCACCGAAAGCCAGCTGATGGAAGACAGCGCCCAGACCCTGTCCTGCCTGCGCGAACTGGCCAGCCTGGGTATCCAGCTGGCGCTGGACGATTTCGGCACCGGCTATTCCTCGCTCGGCTACCTCAAGCGCTTCCCGCTGCACATCCTCAAGGTCGACAAGAGCTTTATCAGCGGCCCGTCCGCGAATGGCGACTCGCAGCTGATCAGCCGCGCCATCATCGGCCTGGGCCTGAGCCTTGGCCTGGAGGTGGTGGCCGAGGGCGTGGAGCGCAGCGAACACCTCGACTTCCTGCGCGCCGAAGGCTGTCGCCTGGCCCAGGGCTACTGGTTCAGCCGCCCGCGAGCACCGGCCGAGCTGGAGCGCCTGTTCGGCGGCGAGGACGGCTTCGAAGGCCTCGACGCCCGGCTGCCGCCCCGGCTCGACCCCGCACCTTCACTCCCATAACAATAACGCGCGAGAGAACTGTCCCCCATGAAACTCAATATGCCCGTCAGTGGCCGTGCCATCGCGGTCGACGCCCAAGCCAATATCCTTTCCACCACCGACCTCAAGGGGGCGGTCAGCTACGTCAATCCGGACTTCGTCGCCATCAGTGGTTTCACTGAGGCCGAGTTGCTTGGCCACAACCACAACATCGTGCGCCACCCGGACATGCCGCCGCAGGCATTCGCCGACCTCTGGCGCACGCTCAAGGCGGGACGCTCATGGATGGGCCTGGTGAAGAATCGCTGCAAGAACGGCGACCATTACTGGGTCAGTGCCTATGCGACCCCGGTGCTGCGCAATGGCCAGGTGGTGGAATACCAATCGGTGCGCACCCTGGCATCGGTGCCAGGAGTCGAGCGCGCCGAGGGCCTGTACGGCGAACTGCGCGGCGGACGCACCCCGTCACGGTTACGCGCGCCGCGGCTGAGCCTCGCGCAACGTCTCAGCCTGCTCTGCGCAGCGCCCGGGCTGATCGCCGCCACGCTACTCGGGGTCGGTGGCGCCCTGCCGCTGCTGCCCGCCCTCTGCGGCGCCGCCTTGCTCGCCGGGCTGCTGGCCGGCGTGCTGCACCTTGGCCTGCGGCCGCTGGCGGGCTTGACCGAGCAGGCCCGGGCGATTGCCGACAACCCGCTGAGCCAGCTGGTATATACCGGACGCAACGATTGCTTCGGTCAGATTGCCTTCGCCCTGCACAGCCTGCAGGCCGAAACCGGGGCCGTGGTCGGCCGGATGGCAGACTCCGCCCGGCAGCTGAGTGTCGAAGCCGGGCAGTTGGTCGCCGCGGTGGACAGCAGTAGCCAGGCGACCATGCAGCAACAGGGTGAAACCGATCAGGTCGCCAGCGCCATCGGCCAAATGGCCAGTAGCGTGCAGGAGGTGGCGCGGCACGCACAGCTCAGCGCCAGCGCTGCCGGCGCCGCCGACCTGGAAACCGGCAGCGGTCTCCAGCTGGTCGAACACACCCGGCAGTCGATCGCCGCCCTGGCCAGCGAAGTACAGCAGAGCAGCCAGGTGATCCACCAACTGGAGTTGCACAGCCAGGAAATCAATCGCGCCCTGGAAGTGATCCAGAGCATTGCCGAACAGACCAATCTGCTCGCCCTCAACGCCGCGATCGAAGCCGCGCGGGCCGGCGAGGCCGGTCGTGGTTTCGCCGTGGTCGCCGACGAGGTGCGCGGCCTGGCCTCGCGCACCCAACAGTCCACCGCGGAAATCCACGGCATCATCAGCAACCTGCAGCAGGGCACCGGCAACGCCGTGGCGGCCATGAGCCGCAGCCAGCAACAGGCCGAGGCCAGCGTTGCTCATGCGCTCCAAGCCGCCCAGGCACTCGAAGGCATCAACCAGCGGGTCAGCCAGATCAGCGACATGAACCTGCAGATCGCCGCCGCCGTGGAGCAGCAGAGTGCGGTCGGCGACGATATCCAGCGCAACCTCAGCGGCATCCGTCTGGCCAGCGAGAGCAACGTCGTGGCCAGTAACCAGAGCCGCAGCAGCGCCAACCAGGTCGCGGCTCTGGCCGAGCGCCTGCAGTCCCTGGTCGAGCATTTCTGGGGGCACAAGCGCAATCACTGATGACCGGCAGGCGGCTCTGGATACAAGCTTCGTGCACAAGGAGTATTCTCCGCTATTCGCCGACCTCGACCATTGCCATGAGCCTACCCTTGACCCTAATCGCGCGCTGGAAAACCCAGCTGCTCAGCCTGTTCGCCCTGCTCCAGCGCCACCCCGGGCTGGTGGCCATCTTCGGTTTCGCCTCGGGACTGGCGAGCTTTCTGCTGGTCGAGCGCCAGGCCGAACTGGCCCAGGGGCTGGCCACGGTGATGCTGGTCAGCTGGCTGTGGCTGATCCTGGAAAACACCCTGCGCACGCAGATCGCCCGCTGGTTCGGCTTCGAGTTGCCGCCACCGCTGCTACGCTACGCAACCCAGATGATCCACCAGGAGAGCCTGTTTTTCGTCCTGCCATTCTTCTTCATCACCACCACCTGGAACAGCGGCCAGGCGCTGTTCAGCAGCGTACTGGCGATAGCGGCGCTGGTCTCGATCATCGATCCGCTGTACTACAAGTGGCTGGCGCCACGACGCTGGCTGTTCCTCGCCTATCACACCCTGACCTTGTTCGCGGTCATGCTCACCGCCTTGCCGATCATCCTCAAGCTGACCACCCCGCAGAGCTATCAGCTGGCCTTGGCCACCGCGGTGATCCTCTCGGTTCCCAGCCTGATCGGGATCATCACGGTGCAGCGCTGGTGGCGCGGCGTGCTGCTGATCGGCTTGACCCTGGCGCTGGGGGCGACCGGCTGGCTGGCCCGGTTCTGGGTGCCACCTGCCACCCTGTGGCTGACCGAAGTGGCGGTGAGCCAGGAATTCAACGACCGCAACCGCTCGCCAGGCGCTGGACTCAAGCAGCTCGGTATTGCCCAATTGCGGGCCCAGGGGCTGTATGCCTACACCGCGATCAGTGCGCCGCGCGGCCTGAACGAGCGCATCTACCATGTCTGGCGGCACAACGGCGAGGAAGTCGAGCGTATCGCGCTGGACATTTCCGGCGGGCGCAAGGAAGGCTACCGCGCCTGGACCCACAAGCAGAACTTCCCCAGCGACGCGCTGGGCAACTGGCAGATCCAGGTGCTCACCGAGGCGGGGCAGATGATTGGGGTGTTGCGCTTTCGGGTGCTGGAGTCTGCGGCCGCCCCGGCTGCCGACCTCAGCGGCCAAGCCGAATCACTATCACTCCCTCAGCCGAAGAACCAGTAGCACACGCCGATGGCGGCGAGGATTCCGGCCAGGTCGGCGAACAGCGCACAGGCCACGGCATGCCGGGCACGCTGGATGCCCACCGCACCGAAGTACACTGCCAGTACATAGAAGGTGGTCTCGGTACTGCCCTGCACCGTGGCCGCCAACAAGGCGGGAAAACTGTCCACGCCGAAACTCTGCATGGTCTCGATCAGCATGGCCCGCGCCGCGCTGCCGGAGAACGGCTTCATCAGCGCGGTGGGCAAGGCATCAATGAAGCGGGTGTCCCAGCCCAGCCACTGCCCCACCGCGCGCAAACCATCCAGGCCAAAGTCCAGGGCGCCGGAGGCGCGCAGCACGCCAATCGCGCAGAGCATGGCGACCAGGTAGGGCAACAGGCTCTTGGCCACGTCGAAGCCTTCCTTGGCGCCTTCGATGAAACTCTCGTAGACCGGCACCCGGCGTAGTGCACCGACCAGCAGGAACAGCAGGATCAGGCCGAACAGGGTGAGGTTGCCGAGCAGCGAGGACAGCGCCGCCAGCGCCGTGGCCGAGAGCCCGGCCAGCAGCGCCATGAAGCCACCGAGCAACAGCGCACCGGGAATCAGGTAGGCCAGCACCACGGGATCCCACAGGCGCAGACGCTGCACCAGGGCCACCGCCAGCAGGCCGGCCAGGGTCGAGGCGCTGGTCGCCAGGAGGATCGGCAGGAACACCAAGGTCGGGTCGTCGGCGCCCTGTTGCACCCGGTACATGAAGATCGAGACCGGCAGCAGGGTCAGGGAGGAGGTGTTGAGCACCAGGAAGAGGATCTGCGCGTTGCTCGCCACCACCTGGCTCGGGTTCAGCTCCTGCAGCGCGCGCATGGCTTTGAGGCCGATCGGCGTGGCGGCGTTGTCCAGGCCCAGGCCGTTGGCGGCGAAGTTGAGGGTAATGAAGCCCAGCGCCGGATGGCCGCGCGGCACCTCGGGCATCAGCCGCGCGAACAACGGCCCCAGCGCGCGGCCCAGGAGGTCGACCAGGCCGGCCCTCTCGGCGATGCGCAGAAAGCCCAGCCACAGGGTCAGGGTGCCGAACAGCACCACCATCACCTCGACCGCCAGCTTGGCCATGGCGAACAGGCTTTCGACCATCGCGGCGAACACCGCCGGATCGTCCCCCAGCAACCAGCGCGACAATCCCGCCACTGCCGCCACCACGAAAAATCCCAGCCACAAGCCGTTCAGCATCATCCACCCCCAGTCGATGGGCGGATGATAGCGCGGCTCAAGGTGGCCGCGCCCAGCTTGTGTGCTGACTGGAGACGGCCCTGGCGAGAGATGGCGCCCTGCGAGAGCGCTTCAGCAGGCCCTCAGGCAGCTGCCAGGATCCGGCCACAGACAGCTAGCCAGCGACGTGGACAGCTAGCCTCGTGGACGACGGCCCATGATGAACGACACGATAAACATCACCAGAAACACCACGAAGAGGATCTTCGCAATGCCCGTGGCAGTGCCGGCGATACCACCGAAACCCAATACGGCTGCGACGATGGCGATGATCAGAAAAGTTATGGCCCAGCTCAACATGGCGTTTCTCCTTGGTGCGTGAGGTCTTGCAAAATATGTGTCGAATCTACAGTTGTGCTGCCGCGCGCGGGCATTGCCAACACTTTCCCGGCGCGATCTAACCCGTCGTTGCAGCGCTGCCACGGCATGACATGCTCCTCGGCATGATTGCCCCACAGCCATTGGCCGGCCAGCAGCGTGCCGCCGAACATCACGCCTGACAGGGCCAGCAGAATCGCCAGCAACAAGACCACCGCACAGAGGGCCGTCTTGCTCGCCTGCAGCTGCATGTACATGGCTAGAACACCCAACTGACTTTGCGCGAGGAGTCGCTCCAGGTTGGCGCCAGACTATCGCTGCTGATCTGCTGCATGCCTCGAACCATCACCACTCCACCCGTCGTAGCGGCTATCGGCAGGGCTGGAGCAAGCATCGCCGCAGGAGAGGCTGCCACCTCGGCATCCCGACTCAACACCAAGCCGATCAGCGCCAGCAAAAAGGCGCTGCCGATCAACAAATACTTATCGCTTGATGCGAGATCGAAATGACGGTGGTTCATCCTGAAACTCCTCCCAGTCTTGCCTGGGTTGTCCGGTACCCGGCCGGCATGGATGCGGGCGCTGGGGCTGATAGCTTAACTAGTGCAGCGGTCGTGCCAGCTGAACTGAAAATAAAAAGTCTTTAATATCAACAAGATAAAAATAAATCCGGCAGCAGATACGGGCATCCTGCACGATCAGGTGCCGGCCGCCGGGCAATTTGCACGACGGCCGGCGGAGAGCGCGCCCGGCAGTGAAAGCTTAGCCAGTGACTTTCAGGCCTGCGGCTTTCACCGACTGCACGCCGCGGATGTTGCGGGCGGTCTCGATTGCCAGCTGCTTCTCGGCCTGGCTCAGCACGTTGCCGGCGAGCGTGACCTGTCCGGCCTTGGTCACTACCGAGATATTCAGGCCCGAGGTGTTGCGGCTGTAGAGCAGGCTGGATTTGACCTTGCTGGTGATCCAGCTATCGCTGATCACTGTCTTGGCATCAGTCGCAGCGTGCTGTGCTTTTGCCGCTGTTGTATCGGCGGCGCTGACGGTCAGCTGGTTATGCACCTGGCGCACCCCGTCGGTATTGGCCGTCAGGCGTCCGGCCAGCTCCTTGGCCGCCGCCGACTGTGCAGTGCCCGTCAGGGTCACCACACCATTGTCACTGACGACCTTGATGTCCAGACCTTCGGTGTTGCTGTTCCACAGCAGCTTGGATTTCACCGTGGCGACCAGGGTGGCGTCGTCGAAACGCTGCGCCAGGGTCGGTTCGCTGCTGACCGCGGGTTCGATCTGCGGATCGACCTGCAGCTGGTTATCGACCTTGTTCACCCCATCGATGCCCAGCGCGACCTGTTCGGCGAGGTCGCGCTCGACGGAAGTTTCCACGCTGCCGGTGAGCAGCGCGCTGCCGTTCTCGACATCCACATCGATCTTGAACGGACTGAGGTGACGGTTGAGGGCGAACGCGGTCCAGATCGAACCTTCCTGACGGGCTTCACTGAGCTGGCTGCTCAGATCGCCCTGCTCGGCGTAGGCCGCCAAGGGCATGAAGGCAAACAAACCGGCGGTCGCGGTGGCCAGGGCCAGGGTTTTCAACTGATGCATGGCAGTACTCCTAATGAATTCACTTACCAGCTACCTGCGGCAGCTATGTCTGAGTGGACTATTGCAGTACTTGTGCCAGCCCATTGGCTCAGATTAATTCTATATATATCAATAGCTTATTAAATATATTCGAAAGCGCCAGCATGCAATGTGCAAGATCGCCGCATACTCGTCATGCAACTTGCACGAGAGCGCGGGGACTAATCCTCACATTCAGCCTCTGGAGATGGACATGGACGCAGCACAACCAGGCGGGCGCATCCTGCTGGTCGATGATGAGGCGGCGATTTTGCGCACCTTTCGCTACTGCCTGGAGGACGCCGGCCATCAGGTGGCCACGGCCAGCAGTGCCCATCAGGCTGAAGCGCTGCTGCAACGCCAGGTGTTCGACCTGTGCTTCCTCGATCTGCGCCTGGGCGAGGACAGCGGTCTCGACGTCCTGGCGCAGATGCGCGTGCAGGCGCCATGGATGCGCGTGGTGATCGTCACCGCGCTGTCAGCGGTGGACATCGCCGTGGATGCCATCCAGGCCGGCGCGGCGGATTACCTGGTCAAGCCCTGCAGCCCCGAGCAACTGCGCATGGCGGCGACCAAACAACTGGAAATACGCTACCTGTCCACCCGCCTGGAAGCCCTCGAAGGCCAGGTGCGCAACCGCAAGCAGGAGCTCGATTCGAACAACCCGAGCATGATGGCAATCCTGGAAACCGCGCGCCAGGTGGCCGTTACCGACGCCAACATCCTCATCCTCGGCGAGTCCGGCACCGGCAAGGGTGAGCTGGCGCAGGCCATCCATGGCTGGAGCCGGCGGGCGAAAAAATTCTGCGTGACCATCAACTGCCCCTCGCTGACCGCCGAACTGATGGAAAGCGAACTGTTCGGCCATAGCCGCGGCGCCTTCACCGGCGCCAGCGAAAGCACCCTTGGCCGGGTCAACCAGGCCGACGGCGGCAGTCTGTTCCTCGACGAGATCGGCGATTTCCCGCTGACCCTGCAACCCAAGTTGCTGCGTTTCATCCAGGACCGGCAATACGAGCGGATCGGCGACCCGGTGACCCGCCAGGCCGACGTGCGCATCCTCGCCGCCACCAATCGCATCCTCGGCGAGATGGTCAAGGACGGTCAGTTCCGTGAAGACCTGCTCTACCGCCTCAACGTCATCACCCTCAACCTGCCGCCGCTGCGCGAGCGCAGCGAAGACCTGCTGCCCTTGGCCGAGCGCTTCCTCGCCCACTTCGTCGAGGAATATGCCCGCCCGGCGCGCGACTTCAGTGACGCCGCACGCGCGGCTTTGCTGGCTTACCACTGGCCGGGCAACATTCGTGAACTGCGCAATGTGATCGAGCGCGCCAGCATCATCTGCACCCAACCACTGGTCGAGGTCAGCCATCTCGGCCTCGGTGGGCAGCTGCCCGGCAACGGCCCGCGAGTCGGCGCCGCGATGAGCCTGGAAGAGCTCGAGAAGGCCCATATCGGCGCGGTGCTGGCCAGTAGCGAAACCCTCGACCAAGCGGCCAAGACCCTTGGCATCGATGCCTCGACCCTGTACCGCAAACGCAAGCAGTTCAATCTGTGAAGCTGCGCAGCCGGCTCTTCCTCAACAGCAGCGCACTGATCACCGTGGCCTTGCTCGGCCTGCTGCTGGGCATGTTCAGCGTATTGCAGCTGACCAGGACGCAAAGCCAGGCGATGACCCACAACCTGAGCATGCTCGACGCCACCCTCGGCATGCGCCTGGAAGTGGGCAAGCAGCTGGTCCTGCTGCTGCCGGAGAACCTCGACCGCCAGGCCTTGAGGGCTTCCGACCGGCGCTTTAACGACTGGCTCGAGCTGATCCGCGCAGGCGCCCCGGACGACCGCGACCGCCAGGCCGTGAGCGAGATCCAGCGCGCATACACGCTCTATGAGCAGCTGCTGGATAAACCCTTCTCGGCGCGCCAGGCATTGCTCGGTTCCACCGTCTTTGGCCAGGCGGTGGAGGACCTGCGCGAGCGCATCAATGCCGTGCAACTGCGCTATTTCGCCGAGCTGCAAAGCTCCGAACAGCATTCACAGGAGCGCGCCACCCTGATTGTCGCACTGCTCGGCCTGATCGGCCTGGCCGTGCTGCTGCTCGGTTTCGTCACCGCGCACAGCATCGCCCAGCGCTTCGGCCAGCCGCTGGAGGCCCTGACCCTGGCGGCCGAGCGAATCAGCCTGGGCGATTTCCAGGTCAACCTGCCATCTACTCCGGTCGCCGAACTCTCGTCCTTGAGCCAGCGTTTCGGGGTGATGGCCGAGTCGCTGCGGCAATTCAAGAACAGCGATGTCGAGACCTTGCTCACCGAGCAGCGCCGCTTGCAGGCCGTGCTCGACAGCATCGACGACGGCCTGCTGATTTTCGACCGCGGCGGCCTGCTCGATCACTTCAATCAGGTTGCCCAGCGCCAGCTCGGCTGGTACGACCAACCGCGCGGCGTGAGCATCAGCCAGGCCCTGCAGCGCCCCGGGCTGGATGAGCAGTTGCAACGGGTCATGCGCGGCGAAGGCCTGCAACAGGCACCCGAGGACCTGGAGGTCGAGGCCGACGGCGAAACCCGCCTGCTGACCTACCGCCTGACCCCGGTCAGCCTCAACGACGAACGGATTCACGGTGCGGTAATGGTGCTGCACGACGTCACCGAGCAACGCGCCTTCGAGCGCGTGCGCAGTGAATTCGTCCTGCGCGCCTCGCATGAGTTGCGCACCCCGGTGACCGGCATGCTCATGGCCTTTGGCCTGCTGCAGGAGCGCCTGCACTTCCCCGCCGAGGCGCGTGAGAGCCAGCTGCTGCAGACCGTCGACGAGGAAATGCGCCGCCTGCTCCTGCTGATCAACGACCTGCTGAATTTCTCGCGCTACCAGAACGGCCTGCAACAACTCGACAGGCGCCCGTGCGGGCTCGAACAACTGCTGCAGCAGGCGCAACTGCGCTTCGCCGCCCAGGCCGCCGAACGCGGGGTCACGCTCAGCGTCCAAGTCGACGGCGCGCTGCCGGAGATCGACCTGGATCGCCTGCAGATCGAACGCGCCCTCGACAACCTGCTCGGCAACGCCCTGCGCCACAGCCATGCCGACGGGCAGATCCGTCTGCAGGCACGGCGCCAGGGTCAGCGGCTGATCCTGAGCGTCGAGGATGATGGCGAGGGCATTCCCTACAGCCAGCAAGCGCGGATATTCGAGCCGTTCGTCCAGGTCGGCCGCAAGACCGGTGGCGCAGGCCTGGGACTGGCGCTGTGCAAGGAAATCGTCCAACTGCACGGAGGCCGCATTGGCGTGCAGTCGCGGCCGAGCCAGGGCGCACGCTTCTATCTGGAACTGCCGCTCTGAGCGGCAGCGTGACGTCTCGGTTTGCAATTGGCACCCGGCACAGCCTGTTCAGGCCGATGCCGGGCATCAGCTCCAGCAGTCAGACGCATGCCCGGCACCAAGCCCAGCCAGGAACAACTGGCCAGCGTTGTCGATGCGCTGCCAGGCGCTTGGCAACTGAGGTGAAGCCGGCGCTCGAGCTTATCCGCGCCGGCCTAGCCGTCGGCTGTCGCGGTCGCTGCAGGCGCGGTCTCGCCGCCTGACCTGAACGCCGGGGCACTTGCCACGACCACCGGGACCTCGCGCCCTTCGGCGTCGAACAACTTGCCGCCCTTGAAGTAGTCGCCATCGTTCAACGCGGCGACATCCTGATAGCGCAAGGTGCGCTCGCTGCCCGCGGCGAAGACCGATTGCTGGTCCGAGTTACCGGCCTTGACGTGGTTGAACACCAGGTTCAGCAGGATCGCCATGATCGCCGCCGAGCTGATCCCGGAGTGGAAGATGGTTTCGAACCAGGCCGGGAAGTGGTGGTAGAAGGTCGGCGCGGCGATGGGGATCATGCCGAAACCGATGGCGGTGGCCACGATGATCAGGTTCATGTTGTTGCGATAATCGACCTTGGACAGCGTGCGGATGCCGCTGGCGGCCACCGTACCGAACAGCACCACGCCGGCGCCACCCAGCACCGAGGTCGGAACCGCCGCAATCAGGCGGCCCATCACCGGCAACAGGCCCAGGGTTACCAGAATCAGCCCGGCACTGGCCACCACGTAGCGGCTCTTGACCCCGGTGACCGCCACCAGGCCGACGTTCTGGGCGAATGCGCTCTGGGTAAACGAGCCGAAGATCGGCGCAAACATGCTGGAGATCATGTCGGCGCGCAGGCCGTTGCCCAGGCGCTTGGAGTCGACCTTGGTCTCGATGATGTCACCCACCGCGAGGATGTCCGCCGAGGTTTCCACCAGGGTGACGATGATCACGATCAGCATCGAGATGATCGCCGCCACCTGGAAAGTCGGCATGCCGAAATGGAAGGGGGTCGGAAACGCCAGCAACGGGCCTTCGGCGACCTTGGAGAAATCCGCCATGCCCAGCGCCACGGCCACCAGGGTGCCGATCACCATGGCCAGCAGGATCGACAGGCGCGAGATGCTCGCGTTGCCCAGTTTGCTCAGCACCAGCACCGTTACCAGGGTGAGCGCGGCCAGACCGATATTGGCCATGCTGCCGAAATCCGCCGCCTGGCTATTACCGCCCATCGCCCAGCGCGCCGCCACCGGCATCAGGGTCAGGCCAATGATGGTGATGACAATGCCGTTGACCAACGGCGGAAAGAATTTGGTGATGCGTGAAAACACCGGGGTGATCAGCAAACCGATAAACGCCGCGGCAATCACCGCACCAAAGACGACCGGTAATCCACCGCTGCCATCGCTGCTGATGATCGCAATCATGGTCGCCACACCGGCGAATGAGACGCCCTGCACCAGCGGCAACTGGCAGCCGAAGAACGGCAGGCCCAGGGTTTGCAACAGCGTCGCCAGGCCACCGGCGAACAGCGAGGCGGCGATCAACAGGCCGATGTCCGCTGGCGACAGGCCTGCGGCCTGGCCGACGATCAGCGGTACGGCCACGATACCGCCGTACATAGTCAGCACATGCTGCAAGCCATAAGCAAGGCTGGCACCGATGCCAAGATTTTCGTCTTCCGGGCGCAGCGCAGAAGACGGCGTATCAGGTGAAGTCGTCATGCTGGGGGTTCTCGCTATTATTCTTGTATTCGGTTTGTAGACAACCGTGTCGATAAACATCCTATTCTTTGTATACAATTTTTGTCCAGCAGTACCTGGCCACCATTTTCACCATGGCCCGGAGCAATTGCTGTCTGGCGGTCGCAGCAGGAACGCCAGGCGCACGAGTTGATGACGCCGGGCAAGCAGCCGCGACAGGCCGCGGTGCAGGCACGCAAACGCAGAGGGGGAGGGAACGGCGCAAGGCCGAGCACTGACGACGAACGGTGATCGGGCTAGCTCGCAGGGCCGCCTAACACCAGCAGCAGCGCCGCCGTCTCGGCATCCGGCTCACCGTCGTAGCGCGCCTGGCGGTACTTCATCTGGAAGGCTGCCAGGACATTGCGCGTGGCCTCATCCAGCTCGCCATGCTCGGGTACCCGATAGCCCTGGCGCTGCAGTTGCTGCTGAAACCAGACCACCGTGGGCAGGCTCTCGCTGAACAAGGCCTGCTGCTGCGCCACCGCCTGGGCATCCGGCCAGGGCAGCAGACCGGCATCGGCCAGGCGTTTCCAGGGGAATAGCGGGCCCGGATCGACCTTGCGCTGCGGCGCCACGTCACTGTGGCCGAGGATGCTGCCCGGCGCCAACTGGTGGCGCTGCATGATGTCCTTGAGCAAGGCGATCAGCGCCTCGACCTGCGCCGGGGCAAAGGGTTGCCAGTGACGCCCGTTGGGGCCGTCGGTATAACCACGGTTAACCAGCTCGATGCCGATCGTGCTGGCATTGAGCCAGGTGCGTCCCTGCCACTGGCTGTCGCCGGCGTGCCAGGCACGGCGGTTTTCATCGACCAAGCGGTAGATGGTCGGCGGCGTGTCACCGATCAGGTAATGGCTACTGACTTCCTCCTCGGTCAGCAGACGCAAAGAGTTCGGCAGATCGGTCGAGGTGTAGTGCAGAACGATGTACTGCACACGGCTGCTCTGGCCGATCGCCGTGTAGCGGTCGTCGATCCGCGGACCGCCGGTACAACCGGCGAGCAGGGTCAGCCACAGGGCAAGGCAGAGGATTCTCATGGACTGATATGCAACACGCTTTGCAAGTTATCCAGCAGCATATCGACGCTGAGCATGATCAACAGCATCCCCATCAGGCGCTCTATTGCGGTGAGCCCGCGGGGGCCGAGGAAACGCTGCAGGAACGAGGCCTGCAACAGGATGAAGGCGGTCGCCGCCCACGCCAGGATCACCGCCAGGTAGAGTTCCCAGAGCGGCCCCTCGTGGGTATTGCGCAGGGTCATCAACACCGCCAGGGCCGAGGGCCCGGCCACCGCTGGGGTGGCCAGCGGCACCAGCATCGGCTCGCCATCCGGCACATCGCCGAGCACGCCCTGCGGCCCGGGAAAGATCAGGCGCATGGCAATCACGAACAGGATGATACCGCCGGCAATCGCAGTGGCCTCGCGCGACAGACCCAGGGCGCTGAGTACCTTGTCGCCGAAGGTAAGGAACAGCAGGAGCAGGATCAGGGCGCTCAGCAACTCGCGGCCCGCCACCCACAGCCGACGCTTGGGCGCGACATTCTTCAGGGCGGCGATATAGATGGCGATATTGCCGAACGGGTCGGTCACCAGAAAGATCAAGACCGCGATTCCGAAAATATCCATGCAGCACTCCTCGACAGGTCACGACAGTCTAATGTTCTAGTAGGCGTGAGTCTTTCGGCAAAACGCCTTCGTGAGGCGAATCGGCGGCAAGCGCACCTTCGCGGCGCTGTCGGGCCGACGCCCGAGGAACCTACCATGCGCGCACTGCTCTGGTTCAAACAGGATCTGCGCCTCGACGATCACCCGGCCTTGCAGGCCGGACAGAGTGCCGAGTGCCTGCTGCCTGTGTTCGTTTTCGATCCGGCGCAGTTGCAGACCGGCGACCTGGGCACCCGTCGGCTCGGCGTGCACCGTGCACGCTTTCTCCTGGAGAGCCTGATGGCGCTGGATGTCGCGCTGCGCCAGCGCGGTTCGCACTTGCTGGTTCTGCCGGGTACGCCAGAGCAGGTGCTCCCGCGGCTGGTCGGCCAGTTCGGCCTGGACCGGGTGCTGACCCTGGAAGAAATCGCCCCGGACGAACGCCGGCAGCTCGCCCGCGTGCAAGGCGCGCTTGCCGGCATCGCCCTGCAGCAAGCCCCAGGCGATAACCTGCTGCATGCGCAAGAACTGCCCTGTCCACCCGAACGACTGCCGCTGGTCTTTACCCAGTTCAAGACCCTGGTCGAGGAACGCCTGCACGTGTTCCAGCCCCGCCCCGCGCCCCAGTTGCTGCCACCTTTGCCGGACGGTGCGCAGGCGCTGCTGCAAGGGCTGCCAAGCCTGTCTCGACTGGGCCTGGGTGAGCCGTTCAGCGTGGCCGCCGGCGCCTTTCCCTTCTCCGGCGGAGAAACTGCGGCCCAGGCACGCCTGCGCGACTACCTGTGGATCAGCCAGGGGGTGCGCCACTACAAGGACACGCGCAACGGCCTGATCGGCAGTGAGTATTCGTCGAAATTCTCGCCCTGGCTGGCCAACGGCAGCCTCTCGGCACGACGGGTGGTGGCCGAATTGCGCCGCCATGAGGCGCAATACGGCCGTAACGATTCAACCTATTGCTTGTGGCTGCAGCTGCTCTGGCGCGATTTCTTCCGCTGGACCCTGGTTCGTCACGGCAGCGCACTGTTCAAGGCGGGCGGTGTGAAAGCCACCGAGCATGCCCCGCGACGGCTCGACCGAGGCTTCGAGCGCTGGTGCCAAGGCCGTACCGGCATGCCGCTGGTGGACGCCAACATGCGCGAACTGGCCGCTACCGGCTTCATGTCCAATTGTGGTCGGCAAATCGTCGCCAGTTACCTGATCAACGACTTGCAACAGGATTGGCGATATGGCGCCGCCTGGTTCGAGGAGCACCTGATCGACTACGACCCGGCGAGCAACTGGGGCAATTGGGTCTACCTCGCCGGCGTCGGCTGCGACCCGCAGCAGCAACGGGCATTCAACGCCCTGCGCCAGGCTCGTCACTTCGATCCGGACGCCAGCTATGTCAGCCTCTGGCTGCCGGAGCTGCGCCAGGTGCCAGAGCATTTGCGCCATACGCCGTTCCTGCTCTCGCAACGGCAACTGGACGCGCTCAACTACCCGCGCCTGGAACAGATTCCCGAGACCTGGCGACCCTACCTGCCCAGGGCGGCCTGAGGTCATCGGGCCGCGCCTGCGACTGGGGTCTCGCAACACTGACCAATCAGCGCTTGAACGGCCTCGCATGGGGGCGTCAGGGCACAGTGCCGAGCGGCTTCGGCAAGAGCTTTTGCGGCGCCACGCCGGGTAGCGCTGGGCGGGCTTCAAGGTTGACGCGACAGCTTCCGCACGCAGCGGCCGTGCTCAGCCGGCCTCGACGCAGTTGCGGCCGCCGCGCTTGGCCTGGTACAGCGCTTGGTCGGCGCGCTCGAATACCTGATCGCTGCGCTCTGCGCTGGCGAATGCACTGATCCCGGCCGACAGGGTGATGGTCACCCGCTCGCCCCTGAAGTGGAACGGGCAGGCTTCGATGCCGGCACGCAGGGTTTCCAATAGTTGCAAGCCGCCGGTCAAGGGGGTCGCCGGAATCAGCAGGGCGAACTCCTCACCACCGAAGCGGGCGATGAAGTCGGTCTTGCGCAGGCGCTTGTGCAGTTCGCCGGCGATGATTTTCAGCACCTTGTCGCCGGCCAGGTGGCCGTACTCGTCGTTGATCCGCTTGAAGTGGTCGATATCGACCACCGCCATCAGCAGTTCGCCACCGTAGCGCTGCCAGCGCGCCACCTCCAGATCCAGGCGCTCGTTCCAGGCCGCGCGATTGGGTAGCCCGGTAAGCGGGTCGAGCAAGGCTTTCTGCCGTTGCTCTTCGAGGTGCTGACGAAAGCCCTTGGCTTCCTGCTCCATGTTTGCCACTCGTTCGACCAGGGTTTGCAAGCGCCCGGCCACCAACTGTTCGCGCTCGTCACGCTGGCGTTGATACTGCTCCATGGTGCCCAGCAAACCGCCCAAGCGGTTTTCCACCAATTGCTTGAGGCTCGGCAAATCCGTTGCCTGCTGCACGCTGCTGTGCAGTCCGTCGACCTGCTGGCGCAGCTCGCTGTCGAGCTCACGCGCGGCACTGACCGAATCGGTGTAGCCATCGTGGGCATCTTGCAAGCCGCCCTGAAAGGTCGCCAGGCGCTCATTGAGCTGTTTGAGGTAACCCTCGAACTCGCGCTGCCCGACATCGGCAATGGCCAGCATCAGCACGGCCAGATCGTCCAGCACCGGCACCAGCTCATACAGGTTCAAACCGGCCAGAATGCGCTCGCGCAACAAGTCGGCCTGATCCTGGTGGTGCTCCGGCAAGACCAATTCGTCCAACAGACCGATCAGGGTTTTCTCGACATGATTGGCGATGGCGCTGTAACCAGGCTCTGGTGGTGGCGGCAAGGCGAACTCGGGGTCCGTCTCGGCGCTCTCAACCGACTCTTCACGGGTGCCGGGCGTCGCCGCCTGCGGTAACAAGCCGGCAGGCAGTGGCAGGCTGTCGAGCACGCTCGCCGCTGGGGCCGGGGCGTGAACGGCGTTCTCCGCGGCCTGGTTGACGGTAGCCGCCGTTGCTTCGTCAACAGAGCGGACGGGCGCTGGCTCTGCCAGGGGTGCGACTGCCGAGGGCACTGTCAGCGGCGGCAGCGGTTGCGGCACAGGCAACGGCGCCACTGGCACAGGCACTGGCACTGGCCCGGCTTCGGTCGCGGCCGGCAGCTCGCCAATCGCCGGGGCGCGGCCAGCGAACAGCCGTTTGAGCAAGCCCGGTCGCTCGACCTGAGCGTGCCCCAGCACTGCCAGCGCCTGTTGCTGCAGGGTACTCAACTCGGCCAGCAGCAGCGGCAACTCACGCACCTGCTCGGCACGGCTATCGAGTTGCTTGGCAAAGTCCTTCAGCGGCCGGCGCACTTCGCGCGGCAGGTCCAACTCGAGCAGCTGGCCAACCAACGCAACCAGGGCGCTGGAAACCTGCCCGACTCGTTGCTGGCGGCGTTGCTCGGAATCCAGAACGGCTTTTTCCAGCCGCGGGATCAATCCAGCAAGGCCCGCGTCCATGTCATCACGGCGCAGGATTGCGCGCAGATCCTGCATGCACTGATCGACCGCTTTATCGGCGCCCTCGGCCGCCAGGCTGCTGCGTACCAGCCCCCGCCGCAGCAGGTCGACCCGGGCATCCCAACGCCGTTCGAGGACTTCCTGCTGCTCGAGGCTGGCCAGGTATTTGTCTTTCCAGCGCTGGGCGTCATTGCTCATTGCGCGGTATCGGCGGCAGGCAGGCCACGCGCAGGCAGCTGCGAGCGGCCCAGTGCTTGCGGCAGGCGAATTTCCACGGCCACTGGCAGATGATCGGAAATCGGCAGAGCCAGCACCTCGTATCGCTCCAGCGCCAGGCCAGGGCTGAGCAGGATATGGTCGAGGCAGCGCTGCGGCCGCCAACTGGGAAAGGTCGCTTCGATCTGCGGCGCCACCAGGCCGAGGTCGCGCAAGGGCGATTTCAGCAGCAAGTCACTGGCGTGGGTATTCATGTCGCCCATCAGGATCTGGTGCCGATAGCCGCCGATCAGGTCGCGGATATAGGCCAGCTGGCGGGTGCGGGTCCGCGCGCCCAGCGACAGGTGCATCATCACCACGACAATCGCATCCTCGCCTTCGCCGATGCGCAATAGCATCGCACCGCGGCCCGGCGGGCCAGGTAGCGGGTGATCCTCGAGCAGGCTGGGGCGCAACCGGCTGAGCACGCCGTTACTGTGCTGGGCCAGGCGGCCAAGATTGCGATTGAGCTGCTGGTACCAGTAGGGAAAGGCACCGAGGTGGGCCAGGTGTTCGACCTGATTGACGTAGCCGGAACGCAGGCTGCCGCCATCAACTTCCTGCAGGGCAACCAGGTCGTAATTTTCAAGCAGATTGCCAATGCGCTGCAGATTGCCGGCACGGCCGATATGCGGCAGCAGGTGCTGCCAGCTGCGCGTCAGGTAGTGGTGGTAACGCTGGGTGGTGATGCCGACCTGGATATTGAAGCTGAGCAGACGCAGCAGCCCGCCGCAGGGCCAATCGACGGCAGCAGTGCACTGCGAGTTGACCTGTGGATCACACAGGCCAACCTGACGGCTGTTGGTCCATCGACGCAGCATGCGCGACGCTCGTGGCGGCCGCCTACTGCGCGGCGCGCTCTTTGTCGATCAGGTAATCGGCCACCTGCAGAGCCTGCTTGGCACCCCCGGCCATGCCGATGTCGAAACGGTACTTGCCGTTGACGACCATCACCGGCACACCGCTGATCTGGTAGGCCATGGCCAGTTTCTTGGCCTTTTCCATCTGGCTCTTCACGCCGAAGGAATTGTAAGTCTTGAGGAAGGTGTCCTTGTCGACCCCCTGGGTGGCGAGGTATTCGGCCATTTCTTCTGCCGTTGCCAGCTTCTTGCCTTGCTTGTGAATAGCGTCAAAGATGGCCGTATGCACCTTGGACTCCACCTTCATCGCCTCCAGGGTGATGAAACCTTGGCCATGCACATTCCACAGGCCACCGAACAAGGCCGGAATGCGGACAAAATTGACGTCGCCCGGCAACTGCTCGATCCACGGGTTGATGCTCGACTCGAACTGATAGCAATGGCCACAGCCGTACCAGAACAGTTCAACCACCTCGATCTGCCCGGGCTTGGATATCGGCACAGCGCTGGTGAGCTCGACATAGTTCTTGCCGGCTTCGGGTTCGGCCTGAACAGTCAGCGCGAACAGGCTGCTGATGGCCAGGGCAGCGCCGAGGATCAGTTTACGCATGAGGTACTCCTTGCTTGAATGTTAGGCGTCGCGCAACGACGAGTCGCTATTCAGACCCTGTGCCGCAGGGCAGGTTCCCACCATTGTAGCGGGCTGACAAACGAAAAAGGGTGGCCGCGGCCACCCTTTTCGTTGCAGGTTCTTACGTCCCGCGCGGCAAGGCTCAGTGCAGGCCCTGGATGAAGCTGGATACCGCTTCGATATCCTTGTTGCTCAGCTTGGCGGCGATGCTGCGCATGATCATGCCGTCACCGTCGTTGGTGCGATTGCCTTCACGGAAATCGGTCAGCTGCTTGGCCACATAGGCCGCATGCTGACCACCGATTTGCGGGAAGCCTGCCGCATCGAGGCCAGCGCCGTTGGGCGAGTGGCAACCGGTGCAGGCGGGCATGCCTTCGTTCAACTTGCCACCACGGAACAGCTCTCCGCCGCGAGCGACCAGTTTCGGGTCGGCTGCGCCAACACTCATCGACTGGCTGGAATAGTAGGCGGCGATATCGGCCAGATCCTGATCGCTGAGGTTATTCAGCAGACCGGTCATTTCCACGACCTGGCGATTGCCGGCCTTGATGTCGTTAAGCTGCTTGAGCAGGTAGCGCTCGCCTTGACCAGCCAACTTCGGGAAGTTCGGTGCAGCACTGTTGCCATCGGCACCGTGGCAAGCGCCACATACGACAACTTTGCCCTGACCTGCGGCAGCATCACCGGCGGCCTGGGCCAAACCTGTGATGCTTAGGGTCAACAGCAGACTCACGAGTATTTTGTTCATCAGCTAATCCAACTACGGCTAAGAGAGAAAGAGTTATGGGCCGGATTTACTCGGTCATCCACTGTATGACGGCTTGGTAATCCTCGGCGGTGCAGTCCATGCACAGACCACGCGGCGGCATTGCATTAAAACCATTGGTGACGCTGCTGACCAGCGTATCCATGCCTTTAGCCAAACGTGGCTCCCAGGCGGCTTTGTCGCCTTTTTTCGGTGCCATTGGCAGTTGCCCATTGTGGCATGCCCCGCAAGCGCGGTTGAACACCGTTTGTGGATCCTGGGCAGCCTGGCTGTTGTAGGAAAACACCAACACAGCAGCGGCAAGCAGCATTTTATTCATCAGATCAGCCTCATCAGGGAAGGCAACGCACCGCCCTCTATGGACACCAAGGTCTAATTCGTCCCCGCAATAATCATCCAGCGTACGGGACAAAGCGCACACAAAATCTGCGGCATTATATACTGGCACCACTGAAACGGAAACGACACCGCTTGCCGCGCCGCGTAGCGCCCGGCAGGATGTGCGCAAATGTCGCAAGGGCTGCGCGCCTGAAATTTCCATTATGCCCGCCCTCACCGGATACCCTGATGCAAGCTAAGAACCCCATTATCGGCCTGTGCCAACAAGCCACCTTCCAGATCAGCGCCGCCAAGGTCGACCAGTGTCCAGACGACCTGGGCTACGAAGTGGCCTTTGCCGGCCGCTCCAACGCCGGCAAATCCAGCGCGCTGAACACCCTGACCCACGCCAGCCTGGCGCGCACCTCGAAAACCCCGGGGCGCACCCAGCTGCTGAACTTCTTCCGCCTGGACGATGAGCGGCGCCTGGTCGACCTGCCCGGTTATGGCTACGCCAAGGTCCCGATCCCGCTGAAGCTGCACTGGCAAAAGCACCTGGAGGCTTATCTGGGCAGCCGCGAGTGCCTGCGCGGGCTGATGTTGATGATGGATATCCGCAAGCCGCTGACCGAGTTCGACATCTTGATGCTGGATTGGTCGACAGCCAGCGAGATGCCCATGCACATTCTGCTGACCAAGGCCGACAAGCTGGCTTTCGGCGCGGCCAAGACCACGCTGCTCAAGGTGCAGCAGGACATCCGCCAGCGCTGGGGCGACCGGGTGAGCATTCAGTTGTTTTCCGCACCCAAGCGTATCGGGATCGAAGACGCCCAGGCGGTGCTGGCCGAATGGCTGCAATTGGGTGAGTTCGCCATTGATGAAGAGCAGAACGAGCCGCAAACCGAAGCCTGAGTCGGCCGCCGGGTACTTTGCTGCGGACAAAAAAATCCCCGAGCCTCATATGGGGAGAGAGAAGCTCGGGGTTTAAAGGTCTGAACCGCTAGGGCGGGGTTCAGATATCTGCCAACACTTAACACAACAAGGAGCATTGAAAGGCTTTCTGGGCCATTCAAAGCTTCTGACTACGGGTACAAACGCAAAGTTCAGCCACTTCTTAGAATCTATTGATCATAAAAATCTGACGCTTAATACCTGACGGTTTTAGAAGTTAACACCCCCCGCCAGCGCCCCCCAAACGCAGGCGGGTTCGCACCGGCCAGCCGCCGGATCAGTGCGCCTCGTCCCAGTTATTGCCCACGCCCACCTCCACCAGCAACGGCACAGCCAGTTCGGCCGCGCCGCTCATCAGCTGCTTGATCTGCTCGCGCACCTGCTCGATCAGGTCTTCGCGCACCTCCAGCACCAGTTCGTCGTGCACCTGCAGGATCACCTTGGCATCCAGGCCTGACTCGCTCAGCCAGTTGTCCACCGCGATCATGGCGCGCTTGATGATATCCGCAGCGGTGCCCTGCATCGGCGCGTTGATCGCGGTGCGTTCGGCGCCCTTGCGCAGGCCCGGGTTACCCGAGCGGATCTCCGGCAGGTACAGACGACGGCCGAACAGGGTCTCGACATAGCCCTGCTCGGCGGCCTGTGCGCGGGTGCGCTCCATGTAGGCGAGCACGCCGGGATAACGGGCGAAATAGACGTCGATATAGGCTTGCGCCTGCTTGCGATCGACGCCGATCTGCTTGGCCAGACCGAAGGCGCTCATGCCGTAGATCAGGCCGAAGTTGATCGCCTTGGCGCTGCGCCGCTGGTCCGTGCTCACCTCGTCCAGGCTAACGCCGAACACTTCGGCGGCGGTGGCCTTGTGCACGTCGAGGTCATGGCGGAAGGCATCCAGCAGCCCTTCGTCCCGGGCCAGATGGGCCATGATGCGCAGCTCGATCTGCGAGTAGTCCGCCGCCAGCAACTTGTAACCCTTGGGCGCAATGAACGCCTGGCGAATGCGCCGGCCCTCGGCGCTGCGGATCGGAATGTTCTGCAGGTTCGGGTCCGAGGACGACAAGCGCCCGGTGGCCGCCACGGCCTGGTGATATGAGGTATGGATGCGCCCGGTGCGCGGGTTGATCTGCTCCGGCAGACGGTCGGTGTAGGTGCTCTTGAGCTTGCTCAGGCTGCGGTACTGCATCAGCACCTTGGGCAGCTCATAGTCCTGTTCGGCCAGTTCGGCGAGCACCGCCTCGGCGGTCGATGCCTGGCCCTTGGCGGTTTTGCTGATGACCGGCAGGCCGAGTTTCTCGTAGAGAATCACCCCGAGCTGCTTGGGTGATGACAGGTTGAATTCCTCACCGGCGATGTCGAAGGCCTGACGCTCCAGCGCCACCAACTTGTCGCCCAGCTCGACGCTCTGTTCGCCGAGCAGCTTGGCGTCGACCAGCGCACCCTGGCGCTCGATCCGTGCCAGCACCGGCACCAGCGGCATCTCGATCTCGCGCAGAACCTTGGCCAGGCCCGGTTCGGCTTCGAGCTTGGCCCACAGGCACTGGTGCAGGCGCAGGGTCACATCGGCGTCTTCTGCCGCATAAGGCCCGGCCAGCTCCAGAGCGATCTGGTCGAAGGTCAGCTGCTTGGCGCCCTTGCCGGCGATGTCCTCGAAACGAATGGTGCTGTGGTCTAGGTATTTCTGCGCCAGGCTGTCCATGTCATGGCGGGTGGCCGTGGAGTCGAGCACATAGGACTCGAGCATGGTGTCGAAGGCCACGCCCTGCACCTCGATCGGCGTCGAGGCATTGGCGAGGATATTGATGTCGTACTTGGCGTGCTGGCCGACCTTGGCCTTGTGCGGGTCTTCGAGAATCGGCTTGAGCGCGGCCAGCACCTGATCGCGGTCGAGCTGCGCCGGCACGCCCATATAGGAGTGGGCCAGCGGAATATAGGCCGCCTCGCCGGCCGTGACCGCAAACGACAGGCCCACAAGCTGCGCCTTCTGTGCATCGAGGCCGGTGGTTTCAGTGTCGAAGGCGATCAGCTCGGCGCCTTTAAGCTTGCCCAGCCAGCGCTCGAACTGCGCCTGTTCGAGTATCGTCTGGTAGCCAGGCGAGGCCGGGATAACCACGGCCGGTTCGGCTTGCGGCACCGCGCTAGCGGTCAGGCTGAACAGCTCATCGGCCGCCGGCGCGGCGCTGGCGACCTTGGCGCTTTTGGCAACCTGCCCCTTGTTCTGGCGCAATAACTCATCGCGCCAGCTCTTGAACTCCAGCTCCTCGTACAACTCGAGCAACGCGGGTACATCGGCGGCGCCGGGGTGCAGCGCGTCGACTTCCAGGTTCAGGGGTACGTCCAGCTTGATGGTCGCCAGCTGGTAGGACAGGTAGGCCATGTCACGGTGCTCGGTGAGCTTGGCCGCCAGGGTCTTGGCCCCGCGAATCGGCAGCCCGGCCACCTTGTCGAGGTTGGCGTAGATCACGTCGAGACCGCCACCGATGCCGACCAGCAGGCCTTGGGCGGTTTTCTCGCCAACCCCCGGCACTCCCGGAATGTTGTCGACCTTGTCGCCCATCAGGGCCAGGTAATCGATGATCAGCTCAGGACCGACGCCGAATTTCGCTTTCACGCCATCGATGTCATAGACGCTACCGGTCATGGTGTTGACCAGCGTAACGTGCGGGCAGACCAGCTGGGCCATGTCCTTGTCGCCGGTGGAAATCACCACGTCGCGGCCTTCGCCGGCGCATTGGCGGGCCAGGGTACCGATCACGTCATCGGCTTCGACGTCATCGACACAGAGCAGCGGGAAGCCCAGCGCCCTGACGCTGGCGTGCAATGGCTCGACCTGCACGCGCAGATCATCGGGCATCGACGGCCGGTTGGCCTTGTACTCGGCGAACAGCGCATCGCGGAAAGTGCCGCCCTTGGCATCGAAGACTACGGCGAAGGGGCTGTCGGGGTACTGCCTGCGCAGGCTCTTGAGCATGTTCAGCACGCCTTTCACCGCACCGGTGGGCAAGCCCTTGGAGGTGGTCAGCGGCGGCAGGGCATGGAAGGCGCGGTACAGGTACGAAGAACCGTCGACCAGGACGAGAGGAGCTTGGCTCATGAGCAGGATCAACCTTTTCGGCGGGGGCGGCGTTAGAATGACCGCACCATTGAAAACAAAGGGACAAGGTTACCATGCGCACACTCAATCTCTTGTTGCTGGCCAGCCTGTTGGCAGTCACTCCGCTTGCGGCATTTGCCGATGATGCCCCCTCGGCCGAGCCGGATGTAACCATCCGCCAGGAAGGCGACCGCACCGTTGAGGAATACCGGGTCAATGGCTTCCTCTATGCAATCAAAATCACCCCCAAGACCGGCAAGCCCTACTTCCTGGTGCGCGCCGACGGCAGTGACGGCAACTTCGTCCGCTCGGACTCGCCGGACATGCTGATTCCGTCCTGGGAAATCTTCAAATGGTAAGTCGGCGGTTCTGATATGTCGGTATTCACCCCCCTAGAGCGTCACGAGCTGGAAGCCTTTCTCGCGCCTTATGGCCTGGGTCGCCTGCGCGATTTCCAGGGCATTGCCGCGGGCAGCGAGAACAGCAACTTCTTCGTCAGCCTGGAGCAGGGCGAGTTCGTCCTGACCCTGATCGAGCGCGGCCCCAGCGCCGACCTGCCGTTCTTTATCGAACTGCTCGATGTCCTGCACGAGGCCGGCCTGCCGGTGCCCTATGCCCTGCGCACCGAGAGCGGTGAAGCACTGCGCTGCCTGGCGGAGAAGCCGGCGCTGTTGCAGCCGCGCCTGCCGGGCAAGCACGTTACCGTGGCCAACCCGCACCACTGCCAGGAAGTCGGCAGCCTGCTGGCGCACATTCACCTGGCCACCCGCGCCCATGTGCTGGAACGCAAGAGCGATCGCGGCCTGGACTGGATGCTCGAAGAGGGGCCCAGCCTGGCGCTGAAACTGCCGGAGGCGCAATTGCCGTTGCTGCGCGATGCCCTGGCGGAAATCCACGCGCTCAAGCCTCGCATCCTCGCCCTGCCGCGGGCCAACCTGCACGCCGACCTGTTCCGCGACAACGTGTTGTTCGATGGTAATCACCTGGCTGGGGTGATCGACTTCTATAACGCCTGCGCCGGCCCGATGCTCTACGACCTGGCAATCGCCCTGAATGACTGGTGTTCGGATGCCGATGGCAGTCTCGATCCGCACCGCGCCCAGGCCCTGCTCGGCGCCTATGCCACCCTGCGCCCCTTCACCCCGGCCGAGGCCGAGCTATGGCCGGCCATGCTGCGCATCGCCTGCGTGCGCTTCTGGCTGTCGCGGCTGATCGCCGCCGACTCCTTTGCCGGCCAGGAAGTGCTGATCCATGATCCGGGCGAGTTCCAGCACCGCCTGCTGCAGCGCCAGCAGGTCGAGGTGGCGCTGCCCTTCGCCCTCTAGTCCGGCACTTGCGCCGCCCCCCGGGGCGGCTCAGCCGCACCTGGAATACCCGCAGTTGAGGCAGGTGGCGCAGCCCTCCAGGTGCACCACCGCCTGGGTCTGGCACTTGCTGCACAGTAGCGCGCCGGGCGGGAAGCCCTCGCCCGGCTCCACCGCGCTGGCATCCTGGCTGGCCTGGTAGACCGCCCACTTCTCTGCCAGCAGCCGGCGCTGCCCTTCATCCAGTTCGTGCCCCTCGAGCAGGCCGATGGCGATCAGGTGGCGCTCCAGCACCGCGCCGATTTCGGCCACCAGCGACGGCATGTAGACGCCACCGCGCTTGAGGTAACCGCCGCGCGGATCGAACACCGCCTTCAACTCCTCGACCAGGAAGGTGCAGTCGCCGCCCTTGCGGAACACCGCCGACATGATCCGGGTCAGCGCCACTATCCACTGGAAATGCTCCATGCCCTTGGAGTTGATGAAAATCTCGAACGGCCGGCGCTGCTCGTGGGGCGTACCGGCGTTGAGCAGGATGTCGTTGATGGTGACGTAGAGCGCATGCTCGAACAGCGGCGACTTGATCTTGTAGGTGACGCCGAACAGGCTCTCCGGGCGCTGCAGGGTTTCGTCCATCTGCACCGGCGCTGACGTTTCGGCGGCGGCCGCGCGCTGCATCGCCTCGACTTCGTCGATCACCTGGAAACCGGTGATGCGCTGCTCGATCTTCACCGCCATGGATGTCTCCTGCGCGCCGGGCGCTCAATACTTGCCGTAATAGCCTTCCTTCAGGGCGTCGAACAGGTTGGCGGCGCTGTGCACCTCGCCGTCGTACTCGACTTCCTCGTTGCCCGCCAACTCCACCAGGCTGCCGTCCTCCAGCTCGAAGCGATAACGGGTGCGCGCCAGGTCCGCCTCCTTGACCAGTACGCCCTGGAACGCCACCGGGTTGAAGCGAAAGGTGGTGCAGCCCTTGAGGCCCTGGCGCCAGGCATACCGGTAAATATCCTTGAACGCCGCGAAGGGATAATCGGCGGGCACGTTGGCGGTCTTGGAGATCGACGAGTCGACCCACGGCTGCGCCGCGGCCTGCATGTCGACATGCTCGGTGGGGCTGATGTCCTCGCTGCTGACGAAATAGTCCGGCAGCTGCTCGGCCGGGTCGTCCGCGCCGGGCCGGGCATGCGGGTTGACCAGCGCGCGGTAGGCCAGCAGCTCGTAGCTGAGCACCTCGACCCGGTCCTTGGCCTTGCGCCCGGCGCGAATCAGGTTACGCGAATAGCACTGGGCGAAGCTCGGCTCGATACCGTTGGAGGCGTTGTTGGCCAGGCTCAGGCTGATGGTGCCGGTGGGCGCGATGGAGCTGTGATGGGTGAAGCGCGCGCCACGCTCGGCCAGCGCCGCCACCAACTGCGGCGCCTGCTCGGCCAGGCGTTGCATGTAGCGCGAATACTTGGCATGCAGCACCCGGCCCGGCAGACGATCGCCGACCTTATGGCCGTCGGCGAGCATCTCCGGGCGCCGGCGTAGCATCGCCGCGGTCACCTCGAACTGCTCGGCCAGCAGCGGTGCCGGGCCTTTTTCCTCGGCCAGCTCCAGGCCCACCTGCCAGCCGGTCAGGGCTATTTCGCGCGCCACCTGCTCGGTGAACGCGCAGGCCTGCGGGCTGCCATAGCGCAGCTTGAGCAGCACCAGCGCCGAACCCAGGCCGAGAAAACCCAGGCCATGGCGACGCTTGGCGAAGATCTCGGCGCGCTGCTCCGCCAGCGGCAGGCCGTTGATCTCCACCACGTTGTCCAGCAGGCGGGTGAAGATGCGCACCACGCGGCGAAACCTGTCCCAATCGAAGCGCGCGTCGGCGGCGAACGGCGCTTCGACGAAGGCGGTCAGGTTGAGCGAACCGAGCAGGCAGGCGCCATAGGGCGGCAGGGGCTGCTCGCCGCAGGGATTGCTCGCGCGGATGTCCTCGCACCACCAGTTGTTGTTCTGCTGGTTGACCCGGTCGATCAGGATGAAGCCCGGCTCGCCATAGTCGTAGGTGGTCGCCATCAGCGCGTCCCACAGGTCACGGGCGCGCAGCGTGCCATAGACCTTGCAGGCCACCAGGCCGTCCTCGCGCACGCAGTAGCCGTCGTGCAACGGCCAGTCGCGCCAGCGCACCCGGGCCGGGTCATCGAGATCCAGCGCGGCGCGCTCCTTGGCATGCACCGGGAACAGCAGCGGCCAGTCGGCGTCGGTCTCCACCGCCTGCATGAAGTCGTCGCCGACCAGCAGGCTCAGGTTGAACTGGCGCAGGCGCCCGTCCTCGCGCTTGGCGTCGATGAACGCGCGCACATCCGGGTGGGCGATATCGAAGGTGGCCATCTGCGCACCCCGGCGACCGCCGGCCGAGCTGATGGTGAAACACATCTTGTCGAAGATATCCATGAACGACAGCGGCCCGCTGGTCTGCGCCCCGGCGCCGGAGACCAGGGCGCCGCGCGGGCGCAGGGTAGAGAACTCGTAGCCGATGCCGCAGCCGGCCTTGAGCGTCAGCCCGGCCTCGACCAGCTTGCCGAGGATGTCCTCCATGGAATCGGCGATGGTCGCAGAGACCGTGCAATTGATGGTCGAGGTGGCCGGCTTGTGGGCCTCGGCGCCGGCATTGGCGACGATCCGGCCAGCCGGAATCGCACCATTGCGCAGCGCCCAGAGGAACTGTGCATACCAATGCTCGCGCAGCGACGGCGCCTCCACCTCGGCCAGGGCCCGGGCGATGCGCTGCCAGGTGCCATCGACATCGGCATCCAGCGGCGTACCGTCATGGTCGCGCAGGCAGTACTTCTGCGCCCAGATATCCAGCGCCGCCGCCTGCAGGGCAATCCCCCGAGCCGCTGCCGAACTGCCACCCGCGCGCTTGGCCATCAACCGCCCTCCTGCCGCCGAGGTGATAAAAGCACACCCTGCCTTTCACCTTAGCAGGCACGCCACGCGTAGCGCCGGCCGGTTATCGTGGGGGTATGGCTGGAGGGGGAAGGCTCGGCTACGGGTTTATAGCTTCTTCCATGATGGGTTTTAGTGGTTCGCCATCCTCGCCCAGGAGCTGGTGATCGAACGCCGCCTGCAGGCCGGTATCGTCCTCGGCCTCCTCCTCGGGCTCATGCTCAATGTAGCGCGGGTAGAGTGGCGACAAGACCGCTGCCAGGATGCCGATCGCGGAGAACATGGCAAACGCATCGGCGTAGCCGAATTCACTCACCAGCACGCCGACGACAGGCGAGCCGGTCGCCTGCCCGATTGAGACAGCCATGAATGGCAGCACCGGCCCCATCGACAGTCGGCCTGGCAACAGACGGATGCCGGTCATCAGATAGAGCCCGGTCAGACTCATATAGGCCAGGCCGAAAACCAGCGCGGAAAATGTCGCGAGCACCAGCTGACCGGGGCTGGCAGCGAGCAATGCCAGGCTCGCGGACAACATCGTCAGCATCAGAGCCTGCGTAATGGGCGGATTGTTGCGATCGGCCAGGTCGGCCACCACGGCGCCGCCGAGGCCGGCGATGCCAACCGCTAGCCACAGCCCCCCGGTTGCGCCGGGCGGCAGGCCGCCGTGGGTGACCACCAGATCGGGCGCGAAGATCCAGTACGCGGAGGAGACGAAGCCCATCACGAATGCGAACAGCGAGAGCCTGAACAGACGCGACCACTGCAGGGCGCTGATCGGAGGCGGTGGCGCGGCGTTCGCTGGCGTGACCCGCGATACCGAGGGGATGAAGTACCACGCGGCAACCACCCCGATACCCGCCAGGACGGCAAAGGACAGGTAGGCGAAACGCCAGGCGCCGGCCAGGAACAGTACCGCCGGTACGGCAACGATTACGCCAATGCTGGTGCCCGCGTTCATGACCGCGCTGACGCGTCCGTGCAGCGAGCGTTTCACCAGCGCCTGCATGGCGGCCGTCAGCGCCGGCATCATCAGGCCGGTGCAGATGCCGCAGGCGAACACGCCGACGCCAAGCGACAGGGCGGCAGAGGCCTGGCTGATCAGCGCTAGACCGCCGACGCCGAAAACACCGGACAGCACCGCCGTGTTGCGGGCACCGAGGCGATCGGCGGCCAATGGCGCGACCAGCGTGGCCAGCAAGAAACTGATGAGCGGCAGCGCGCCGATGATGCCAATCACGTAGGGCGTTAGTTCCAGCTCGGCGCGTATAGGGGGCACGAACAGCCCGAACGCGAAGCGCGCGAGTCCGTAACTGATCGCGACCAGCGCTGCACCGAACAGCGAAAAACCCGTGCTCGAAAGCGACTTCATATTGCCTCCGCCAGACCAGCATCGAGGACTGCGGCCCATTGCGGTTCCCGGCGCCGCCCTTGCCGCACGATGACTACCCGTTGATGCTCGAAATCCGTAGGTACGTTGATCATCATGCAGCCCTCATATAAATGGGAACGGGCCGGGAGCTTGCCGAAGGCATACCTGATAAAGCTTGGAACGCTATAGCGATCTGGATGGGAAACAGGCTCGGGTATCACACCCCGTGGTGAACGTTGATCTCGGCCGACGGCGCCCCCGTGCACAGCGGAAACCGGACACTCAAAGCCTAGGAGCTCCCCTGGCCGGATTCAAGCAGGCTTGCAACTAGCCCCGTTCACGCATCAGCCATCGGCGGAAAACGCTCATCAACGATGTAGCTGAACCAGGGAGGGTTACACCGCATGCGTGGCTCTGCGGTGGAGGCGAAGCCGCAATGGACTACAGTGCCTGGTCAGGCTGCTGGTCATTGCCCAGAGCAATTTCTACTGCGAGCGGCTTGAATGCTGCTGCAAGGGCTTAGCCAAGCCACAGTGCTCGCGCCCTGGCCAAGGAGCGCTCTGCGCACAGGACTGGCCGCGCTTAACCGCCGGCCACTCCCACCCAACAACTGCCGCGCCTTCAGGGCGCCCTGAAATTGCAGGTCAGGTAGCGATTGCTGAAGCCGTAGCGCAGCATCGAGCGCAGGCGCAGCAGCAGGTAGAGGGGGTGCTTGCGGTAGTACTGCAGCACGGCGTTGCCCACCCCTTCGGAGCGGTGCTGCTTGATTTGGCGCTTGACGAACAGGCCCTTGAATTGCCACCACTGAATCTGCTCGAACTGCTGATCCGGGCGCAGGCCATGGGCGCGAAACAGGGCGAAAAACGAGGCCTTGCTGAAGTCATGCAGGTGGTGCGGGTTGCCGTCCAGGGTCGGGGTGATGGGCACCGAGGCGATCACCTGGCCATGCTCGGCCAGCAGCGCGGCATAGTTGGCGACCAGTTGCTGCGGGTTCGGCAGGTGCTCGATGGTTTCCAGGCTGACGATGCTGTCGAAAGGCTGCTCGGCGCTGAAGCTCTGGGCATCGGCGCAGCGGTAGCTGAGGTTGGGCAGGCGGTAGTGCTCCTCGGCATAGGCGATGGCGGCCGGGTCGATGTCCACCCCCACGAGCATCTTGTCCGGGTGCAGTTCGGCCAGCAAGGCGGTGCCGTAGCCGCAACCACAGGCCATGTCGAGGATGCGCTCGCCGCTCAGGCAGGCAGCGGCGAAACGATAGCGCTGCAGATGGATGCGCAGGGTGTTCTGGTCGTCGACATTGTTCGGGTCGAGTTGCTTGGGATAGATGCGTTCAATGGTCAGCATGCGGGCCTTCCCTGGTGAACCAGCGGTGGCGCTGATAAGCGCCTGACTATAGGCCAGTACAGGCATGGGATATACCAACCAGCCTACGAGAGTGCTGCTCCCTGGTGCTGGATCGAGGCAGCCTGAGCCACGCAATGCCCCGGGGTTGCAGGCGCGAATGAGCCGCGCGCCAATCACTTCTGGAGGCTGCGCCTTACAAGGCGTTCAGGCACTCGGCCAAGTCATTGCCCAGGTTATCCAGCAAGGCCGTATAGCCGTTGCTATCCACGGCCAGGGTGGCGCCCATAGTATCCAGTTCGGCCAGGGTCGCCGGCAGGCCGGCGATCAGGGTCTCGGCCAGGCGCGGGCGCAGTGGCGGCTCACTGAATACGCAGCTCGGGCCGGCCTGCTCCAGGCGGGTGCGCATGGCCGCGACATGGCGGGCACCCGGTTGCACTTCGCCGAGCACGCTGAACACCCCGGCGTGCTGGAGGCCGTAGGCGGCCTCGAAGTAGTCGTAGGCTTCGTGGAAGACGAAATAGGGCTTGTCGGCCAGCCCGCCCAGGCGTTGTTTCAGGCGCTGATCGAGGGCTTCCAGACGTTTGCCGAAGGCGCCCAGGTTGGCCTGGTAACGCGCGGCGTTGGTTGGATCGGCGGCACTCAGGTCGGCGGCCATGCGCGCGGCAATTACCCGCGCATTGGCCGGCAACAGCCAGAGGTGCGCATCCACGGTACCGGGGCGGTGATCCTGATCGTGCTCATCGGCGACCGCCGACTCGGGCTCGGGCTCGGCGTGCTCGTCATGGGCCTGGTCGTGGTCATCGTGACCGGCATGGCCGTCGGCGTAGTGGCGCAGGTGCATGCCGGGCAGCTCCAGCACGGCGACACTCGGCTGGCTGCGAGCGGCCAGTACTCGCGGCAGAAAGCTTTCCAGGTCGGGACCGATCCAGTACAGCAACGCCACGTCGCGCACCCGCCGCACATCGGAGGGGCGCAGCGCGTAGTGGTGCGGCGAGGCCCCGGGCGGCAGCAGCACTTCGGGGCTGCCGACACCGTCCTGCACGGCCGCGGCGATCAGCTGCAAGGGTTTGATGCTGGTCAGCACACGCACCTCGGCAAGGGCAGCAGAGCTGGTGAGGAAAACGGCGCAGAGCAGGCCGACAGTAGAAAAAAGACGCAACACGGAGGACACCCTGGCGGGAAGGAAAGAGTAATATAATAACGTCTCTAGTCTCTGCCGTCCCTGCCCATGACTCAGCCACCGCTCGCCTCACGTCCCCACGACCATTCCCACTGCGTCAGCCAGGCCCTGGCCGAGGCCGAAAGCATCTGCACGCTTCAGGGGCTGCGCCTGACCGCCCTGCGCAAGCGCGTGCTGGAACTGGTCTGGCAGAGCCACAAGCCGCTTGGCGCCTACGATATCCTCGCCGTGTTGAGCGAGCTGGATGGCCGCCGTGCCGCACCGCCGACCGTCTATCGGGCGCTGGATTTTCTCCTGGAAAACGGCCTGGTGCACCGCATCGCCTCGCTCAATGCCTTCGTCGGCTGCAGTCACCCGACCCATACCCACCAGGGCCAGTTCCTCATCTGCCGCAGTTGCCATGCGGCCATCGAACTGGAGCACGCGGCGATCAGCGAGGCGATCATCGCTGGCGCGCAGAGCGTCGGTTTCGTGGTCGAAGGGCAGACCGTCGAAGTGGTCGGCCTCTGCGCCGGCTGTCAGGAGGCCGCATGAGCGATGCGCTGATTCGCCTCAGCGGGATTAGCGTCGGCTTCCGCGGCCAGAGCGTGCTGCAGGATGTGCAACTGAGCGTCAAACCCGGCGAGATCGTCACCCTGATCGGCCCCAATGGCGCCGGCAAGACCACCCTGGTGCGCACCGTGCTCGGCCTGCTCAAGCCCGATAGCGGCAGCGTCTGGCGCAAGCCGAAACTGCGCATCGGCTATATGCCGCAGAAACTCCATGTCGATGCCACCCTGCCGCTCAGCGTGCTGCGCTTTCTGCGCCTGGTGCCCGGCGTCGATCGCGCCAGCGCCCAGGCGGCACTGGCCGAGGTCGGCGCCAACCAGGTGATCGACAGCCCCTTGCAGAGCATTTCCGGCGGCGAGTTGCAGCGTGTGCTGCTGGCCCGCGCGCTGTTGCGCGAGCCGCAGCTGCTGGTGCTCGACGAGCCGGTGCAGGGCGTCGATGTCAGCGGCCAGGCCGAGCTGTATCGCCTGATCACCCAGTTGCGCGACCGCCATGGTTGCGGCGTGCTGATGGTCTCGCACGACCTGCACCTGGTGATGAGCACCACCGATCAGGTGGTCTGCCTGAATCGGCATGTCTGCTGTTCCGGCCATCCGGAGCAGGTCAGCGGCGACCCGGCTTTCGTCGAGCTGTTCGGCCAGGACGCCAAGAGCCTGGCGATCTATCACCACCGCCACGACCATGAGCACGACCTGCACGGTGCGGTGGTCAACGAAGCGAGCGCCGGCCTGAGTATCCAGGGTCCGGTCCAACCACACGTTCACGGAGATGGCTGCAAGCATGGCTGATTTTCTACTCAACGCCCTGCTCGCCGGCCTGGCCCTGGCCATAGTCGCCGGCCCCCTCGGCTCCTTCGTGGTCTGGCGGCGCATGGCCTATTTCGGCGACACCCTGTCGCATGCCGCGCTGCTCGGCGTCGCCCTCGGCCTGATGCTGGATGTCAGCCCGACCCTGGCGGTGACAGTCGGCTGCGTGCTGCTGGCGGTGCTGCTGGTGACCTTGCAGACCCGCCAGCCGCTGGCCTCGGACACCCTGCTCGGGATTCTCGCCCACAGCACCCTGTCGCTCGGGTTGGTGGTGCTGAGCTTCATGCAGGATGTGCGCATCGACCTGATGGGCTACCTGTTCGGCGACCTGCTCGCCGTCGGCCCGGCCGACCTGGCCTGGATCGTCGGCGGCAGCGCCCTGGTCCTGGTAGTGCTGGCCGTGCTCTGGCGGCCGTTGCTGGCGATCACCGTGCACGAGGAACTGGCCCGGGTCGAAGGCCTGCCGGTGGCGGCGATCCGCCTGAGCCTGATGCTGCTGATCGCCGTGGTGATCGCCGTGGCGATGAAGATCGTCGGCGTGCTGCTGATCACCTCGTTGCTGATCATTCCGGCGGCGGCGGCCCAGCGCCACGCGCGCACCCCGGAGCAGATGGCCCTGGGCGCCAGCCTGCTGGGCATGGTCGCCGTGTGCGGCGGCCTCAGCCTGTCATGGTTCCAGGACACCCCGGCCGGCCCCTCGATCGTGGTCTCGGCGGCCAGTCTGTTCCTGCTCAGTTTCGCCTGGCCACGGCGCACAGCCTGAGGCTCAGGCTCGGTTGTCGCAGGCCTTGGGCATGGCATGGGATCTCCCGGGCACACGCAGCAAGGTTTGGTGGCGCCCGGCTCGGCGGTGTAGAATTGCACGTTTTTTGCCCAACATGAGACTCGCAGAAATGATCTCGTTCGCCTCACGTTGTCTTTCCATCCTCGCTGTTTCGCTGCTGCTGGCCGCGTGCCAGAGCACGCGTCAAGGGCCGGGCCAGACCACCGACGCGCTGATCGGTGACTTTCGCCTGCTCGAGCAGAACCTGGCCAGCGGCCAGTTGAGCGAGGCCAAAAGCCGGCTCAAATCCCTGCGCGGGCGCGCCAGCGGCGATGCCCGCCTGGAGCTGTATCAGCGCCAGCTGGCCGAGGCCTACCTGCGCCAAGGGCAAACGGCCCTGCAGAGCGGCGATCTCGACCGTGCAGCCAAGGCCCTCCGCCAGGCGCGTCAATTGATGCCGCAGGCACCCGCCCTGACCACCGGGGTGGGTGGCGCCATTGCCCGGGTTCGGCAAACCGAGCTGGATGCCGCAGACCTGGCGAGCAACGCCGCCGAACAGGCGGCCGTCCAGGCCCAGGCCGCACGCGGGGAACAGGCGCGCCAGTTGGGCCAGGCGGCCGAACGCCAGGCGGCGGCACTCAGGGCGGTCCAGTTGCCCGAAGAGGCGCCACAGCCACACGCCCAACTGATCGATCCGGCCGCGCCCAGCAGCCTGGTGGCCCTGCCGATGCTGGACAGCCGCGACAATCAAGCGCTGTACCGCCTGCTCGACAGGGTCGCCGCGGATGTGGTCAAGTTCCGCTGCGCAGTGGACATCCAGGTCCGCCAGGCCAGTGACTATCTGTGGCTTGCGCCGCTGCTCAACGCGCGGGTCGAACGCCTCGACCCGCGCTTCAGCGCGACCGTCAACCAGGTGCTCAAGCCCGAACAGACCCCGCAACTGCGGCTTAGCCCGCAACGCTAGCCTGCGCGAGTGGCTGCCGCGAGGACAGCGCAGCTGCCTGTGGCTGCGCTCATTAATGCTATCTGGCTATAACTATAGGCCTACAAAGATTTTTGCGGCCTAAACGGCGCCGGGTAGACTAGGCACCTTTTCGCCTACCCGGCAGCTCGACAAACCCAAAAGGTTTAACGCGTGATCAATTTTCACCAGGTCCACAAGGCGTATCGCGTCGGTGGCCACGATATCCCCGCCTTGCAGCCGAGCGACCTGCAGATTGCCCGTGGCGAAGTGTTCGGCATCATCGGCCATTCCGGTGCCGGCAAGAGCACCCTGCTGCGCCTGATCAACCGCCTGGAAGAGCCGTCCGGCGGACGCATCCAGATTGACGGGGAAGATGTCACCGCGCTGGACGCGGCTGGCCTGCGGCGCTTTCGCCAGCGGGTCGGGATGATCTTCCAGCACTTCAACCTGCTCTCGTCGAAGACCGTCGCCGCCAACGTCGCCCTGCCGCTGAAACTGGCCGGGGTGCTGTCACGCAGCGCCATGGAGGCGCGGGTAGCCGAGCTGCTGGCGCGGGTCGGCCTCAGCGAGCACGCCAACAAATACCCGGCGCAGCTCTCCGGCGGGCAGAAGCAGCGGGTCGGCATCGCCCGCGCCCTCGCCACCGAGCCGAAGATCCTGCTGTGTGACGAAGCCACCAGCGCCCTCGACCCGCAGACCACCGCCTCGGTGCTGCAACTGCTGGCGCAGATCAACCGCGAGCTGAACCTGACCATCGTGCTGATCACCCACGAGATGGACGTGATCCGCCGGGTCTGTGACCGCGTGGCAGTGATGGACGCCGGCGTGATCGTCGAGTCGGGCGCGGTGGCCGATGTGTTCCTGCATCCGCAGCACGCCACCACCAAGCGTTTCGTCCTGGAAGCCGAGCAGGTCGATGAGGACGAACGGCACGACGACTTCGCCCATGTGCAGGGCTGCATCCTGCGCCTGACCTTCCAGGGCCAGGCGACCTATGCGCCGCTGCTCGGGACAGTGGCGCGCGAGACTGGGGTGGACTACAGCATCCTTGCCGGGCGCATCGACCACATCAAGGACACGCCCTACGGCCAACTGACCCTGGCCCTGACCGGTGGCGACCTGGAGGCCGCGCTGGCGCGCTTCACCGCCGCCGACGTACACATGGAGGTGCTGCGCTGATGGACGCCCTGTTGACCTCACTGCTGCCCAATGTCGACTGGCTGGAAATCTGGCAGGCCAGCCTGGACACCCTGAGCATGCTCGGCGGTTCACTGCTGTTCACCACAGTACTCGGCCTGCCCCTGGGCGTGCTGCTGTTCCTCACCAGTCCACGGCAGATGTTCGAACAGAAAACCTTCTATGGTTTTCTTTCGCTGCTGGTGAATATCCTGCGCTCGGTGCCCTTCGTCATCCTGCTGATCGTGATGATTCCCTTCACCGTGCTGGTCACCGGCACCTCGCTGGGCGTGGCCGGGGCCATTCCACCGCTGGTGGTGGGGGCCACACCGTTCTTCGCCCGCCTGGTGGAAACCGCATTGCGCGAGGTGGATCGCGGCATCATCGAGGCGACCCAGGCGATGGGCGCGACCACCCGGCAGATCGTGGTCAACGCCCTGCTGCCTGAAGCGTTGCCGGGCATCTTCGCCGCCGTGACAGTGACCGCCATCACCCTGGTGTCCTACACCGCCATGTCCGGCCTGATCGGCGGCGGCGGCTTGGGCGATCTGGCGGTGCGTTATGGCTACCAGCGCTACCAGCCCGACGTGATGCTGGTCACCGTGGTCCTGCTGCTGGTGCTGGTGCAGATTCTGCAAACCGCCGGCGACAAGCTGGTGGTGCATTTCTCCAGGAAATAAACAAAGTTCTCGAAAGTAAACAGCCCAGAAAATAGGCCGGCCACCCGCCGCCGCCCCTGATCCCACAAGGAGCACTTCATGAAAAAACTGCTAGTCGCCGCCGCGGCCTTGGTCGCGCTGTCCGCCCAGGCCGAGAGCCTGACCGTCGCCGCCACTGCCGTGCCGCACGCGGAAATCCTCGAGTTCGTCAAACCGGCGCTGGCCAAAGACGGCGTCGAACTGGATATCAAGGTCTTCACCGACTATGTACAGCCCAACGTGCAGGTTGCCGAGAAGCGCCTGGATGCCAACTTCTTCCAGCACCAGCCGTACCTCGACGAGTTCAACAAGAGCCGTGGCACCGAGCTGATCAGTGTCGCCGGCGTGCATGTCGAGCCCTTCGGTGCCTACTCGAGCAAGATCAAGGATCTCAAGGACCTGCCCCAGGGCGCTACCGTGGTCATTCCCAACGACGCCACCAACGGCGGCCGCGCCCTGTTGCTGCTGCAGAAGGCCGGGGTGATCACGCTGAAGGACGCCAGCAACATCCTCGCCACGCCGAAAGACATCGCCGTCAACCCCAAGGGCATCAAGGTGCGGGAACTGGAAGCCGCAACCCTGCCGCGCGTGCTGACCCAGGTCGACCTGGCGCTGATCAACACCAACTACGCCCTGGAAGCCAAGCTCAATCCGACCAAGGATGCGCTGATCATCGAAGGCAGCGACTCGCCTTACGTCAACATCCTGGTGGCTCGCCCAGACAATAAGGACAGCGCCGCCATGCAGAAGCTGGCCAAGGCGCTGAACAGCCCTGAAGTCAGAGCCTTCATCCTGGAGAAATACCAGGGCGCGGTGGTGCCGGCGTTCTAAGCGACCGCCTGCATGCCTCGAAAGCCCGCCCTGTGCGGGCTTTTTGTTGTCGGCACGTTGTGCGGCGCGACCACGCCAGGACCGGGCTGGGATTGAGCCCAGTGAAGCGTTCACTGCTGCGGGACTGCAGCCGATCGACCGCCTGGCCATGCTATTGCGTCGGTGCGCGCAGGCACTCCAGCAGACAGTCCAGGGCCGGCTGCCGCTGGGCGCGACGCAGCAGCGCCACCAGTTCGCGGTGGAAAGTCAGTTCGCCCAATTCGAGCACCCGCAGTTGGGTCGGCCGCTGCAGCCACAGGCCGGCGCGCGGGATCAGCGAGACGCCGAGGCCGCATTCGACCATGCGCACGATGGCCTCCAGCTCGTCCAGTTCCAGCGCCTCGTGCACGCTCAGGCGCTGCTCGCGCAGGAACTGGCTGACCAGCCGGCCACCGAAGGAGCGGCGCTCGTAGCGCACGAACGGCTGCTCGGCGAGGATCTGCAGCGGCTCATCTCCGGGAACGCCCAAGGGCGTGATCAGGACGAAGGGTTCGCGCACCAGACTGATTTGCAGCAGCTCCTTGGGCAACTCGAACGGCGGCTTGATCAGCAGCGCCAGGTCCAGTTCGCCGGCATCCACCTGGCTCAGCAGATTCAGCGACACCCCGGGCACCAACTGCAATTCGACTCGCGGCGCAGCGGCCCGAAAGCGCGGCAGGGCTTCGGGCAGCAAGCCGGTCTGCACACTGGCGATGGCGCCGACCTTCAGCTCGCCCTGCCACTCGGCGGCCGAGGTCGGCAGCGCCATCTGGGCATAGAGCGCGAGCATCTGCTCGGCCAGCGGCAGGGCATGCCGACCGGCGGCATTGAGCACGGCGGCGCGGCCACTGCGGTCGAATAGGCGCACACCCAAGCCCTGTTCCAGCACGCGCATCTGCGCGCTGACCGCCGACTGGGTCAGGCCGACCTGCTGGCCGGCGGCGGCAAAGGTGGCGTGGCGGGCGACCATCACGAAGGTTCTCAACTCGCGCAACATCAGCGCCTCGACTGATCAATTTTATTGGTGCTTGCGAAGAAGAATATTCGCTTTTACTCAGTATCGTTGTTGCTGAGAATCAGCGGACAGTCACCACAAGGAATCTCTCCATGGCGCTCGCCCCCTTTCACCTGGCCATACCCGTCCATGACCTGGCTGCGGCCCGACACTTCTACGCTGAGGTATTCGGCTGCGCCGAAGGCCGCAGCAGCGCGCATTGGGTGGACTTCAACTTCTTCGGCCACCAACTGGTGATCCACCAGGCGCCGCAGATGGACTACCAAAAGGCCGCACACAGCAACCCGGTGGACGGCCACGAGGTGCCGGTACCGCATTTCGGTGTGGTGCTGGACTGGGCGGATTGGCAGCAACTGGCCGAGCGCCTGCGCGCCAGGTACACCCGCTTCGTCATCGACCCCCATGTGCGCTTCGAGGGCCAGGTCGGCGAGCAGGCCACCCTGTTCCTCCTCGACCCCTGCGGCAACGCCCTGGAGTTCAAGGCGTTCAAGGACATGAGCCAGCTGTTCGCCAAATAACTCGGTGATGGGTTGTCGCCCAGGCGGCACGCCCCATCAATCACTCCACCGGATTGATCAACCCTGGCAACTGGGCCGCCAGCTTGGCGTTGTTCAAGGGTGCACGGATGAAGCCGCGCTGGGTGCCGTCCGGGCCGATGATTACCAGGTTGCCGCTGTGGTCGACGGTGTAGTTTTCCTTGCTGGTATCGGCCGGGATGTAGGGGATGCTCAGCGCATTGGCGAATTTCTGCAGGGTGGCTTCCTCGGCGGTCAGGCCGACAAACCCGGCATCAAAGTAGTCGAGGTATTTCTTCAACTGCTCCGGCGTGTCGCGGTTGGGGTCGACGCTGACCAGGATTACCCGCAGGTTGGCACGGCTCTGTTCCGGCAGCTGGCCTTGCAGCTGGCGCAGTTGGGCGAGCGTAGCCGGGCAGATGTCCGGGCAGAAGGTGTAGCCGAAAAACAGCAGGCTCCACTTACCCTCGAGCTGATCGACCTCAAACGCCTGGCCATCCTGATCGACGAAACTCAGCTCCGGCAAGGTGCGGCTCTGAGGCAGCAGGACGATGCCGGCATCGAGCAGCGCGGTCGGGTCGGCCAGGCCCTTGTTGCTCAGCACCTTGTTGACGGTCAGGCCGAGTACCAGCGCGACTATGGCTACAAGAACGAAAACGGTGATCTGGGTACGGGTCATGACACCAACGATGACAGGTTGAACAGCAGGTAGTGATCGACCAGCAGGGCGATAAACAGCGAGAAAAGATACCAGATGCTGTATTTGAAGGTATTGATCGCCGCGTGCGGCTTGCTGTCACGGTACAGCACCCAGGCCCAGTGCAGAAAGCGCGCGCCCAGGCCGATGGCGCAGACCAGGTAGAACAGGCCGCTCATGTGAATGGCATAGGGCAGCAGGGTCACGGCAAACATCACCAGGGTGTAGAGCAGGATGTGCACCTTGGTGTAGTGCTCGCCGTGGGTCACCGGCAGCATCGGGATGTTGGCCTTGGCGTATTCGGCCTTGCGGTGAATGGCCAGGGCCCAGAAATGCGGCGGGGTCCAGGCGAAGATGATCAGCATCAGCAGCAGCGGCTCGGCGGTCAGCTCGCCGGTAACCGCGACCCAGCCGAGCAGCGGCGGGGCGGCACCGGCCAAGCCGCCGATCACGATGTTCTGCGGCGTGGCGCGTTTGAGAAAGCCGGTGTAGATCACCGCATAGCCGAGCAGCGAGGCCAGGGTCAGCCAGGCGGCCAGTTCATTGGTGAAGGTCAACAGCAGGGCCAATCCGGCCACCGCCAGCAGCAGGGCGAAGCTCAGTGCCGCCAGCGGGGTAACCCGCCCTTCGGCCAGCGGGCGCTTGTGGGTGCGCGCCATGAGCGAGTCGATGCGCCGGTCCACCACATGGTTGACCGCCGCCGCCCCTCCGGCACACAGGCCGATACCCAGGTTGCCGAAAACCAGTACCGTCCAGGGCACGCCGGCACGGGTAGCGAGGAACATGCCGACCAAGGATGTGATCAGCATCAGCACCACCACCCGCGGCTTGGTCAGTTCCAGGTAGTCGCGCCAGCTGGCGTGGGCCTGTTGTTCGCGCAGTAGAGTAGCCATGGGGTCTCTCCTTGTTGTTCTTTATTGACCTGTTGGAGCCAGGGGGACGCCTAGTTCTTGCTGGCGATCCGGCGTCCCGGTGTTGTGTTGCCGCACGACTGCATCGCCGCAATGCCGGGCCACAGCAAGCTGGCTGCTGGGTAAGTTCAAGCGCACCCGATAGTTGACCAATACCGTCGTCAGCAGCAACAGCGCACCACCGGCGTTGTGCGCCACCGCCACCAGCAGCGGCAGATGGAACACCACGTTGCTGATACCCAGGCTGACCTGTACGCCCAGCGCCAACAGCAGCAGGCCGGCCAGACGCGCCAAGCCGGCACGGCGCAGTTGCCAGGCCAGCAGCAGCAGCACCAGGCTGACTGCCAAAGCGCCCAGACGATGGGTCATGTGGATGGCCGTGCGTGCGTCGCTGTCGAGCTGGCCGCCCAGGTAGTTGGGGCCGATATGCTGGGTCAGATGAAAACCGTTGGCGAAATCCATCGCCGGCCACCATTCGCCGTGACAGGTCGGCAGGTCCACGCAGGCCACCGCCGCGTAATTGCTGCTGACCCAGCCACCGAGGGCAATCTGTCCGATCACCAGCAGCAGGCTGATCGCGGCCAGACCGCGCAGGCGAGCGGAATGCGCGGGCACCGGCGGCGCCGCACCAGACAGGCGCAAGGTCAGGAGGAACAGCAGACTGAGGGTGGCAAAGCCGCCGAGCAAATGGGCGGACACCACTTGTGGCCAGAGTTTCAGGGTCACCGTCCACATGCCGAAGGCGCCTTGCAGGATCACCAGGCCGAGTAGCAACAGCGGCAGTTTCAGCGGTTGCCCCTCGGCACCGCGACGGCGTAGTGCATGAACCGCCAGACCCAGGATCACCAGGCCGAGACTGCCGGCAAAATAGCGATGAACCATCTCGAACCAACCCTTGGCCACTTCCACCGGCGCCTCGGGGAAGCGCACCCCGGCGAGGGCCTGCGAGTGCTCGCTCATGGGCACCGCGAGGAAGCCGTAGCAGCCTGGCCAATCCGGACAACCCAGGCCCGCGTGAGTCAGCCGGGTGTAGGCACCGAGCAGCACCACCACCACGGCCAGGAAGGTGGCGAACAAGGCGAGGCGGTATCCGGGTTTGACCATCGTGCTACTCCTTGTGCCTTCGTCGAGATCAGCCGATCTGGGAAATCTTCAGCAGATGCCGCAAGTCGTTGAGAATCGCCTTGCCCTTGCTGCGGCTGTCGTAGCGCAGCACCAGATTGCCGCGCGGATCGACAATCCACAGCTGCGCCCCTTCGGCTTTGCCGGCGACTTCGCCATAGGCCTGGGGCTCGAGTTGATAGCGGGCCAGCTGCGGGTATTCGCGGCGCAGCAGCGCGTCATAGTCATCGGCCAAAGGCTGGGTGCTGGCCACGGCATGTGAGGCGCGTGCGGTATCGCGGTTGAGGCCGATATGGATCTGCCGCGCGAGAAACACCAGCTGCTTGCAATCCGTATCGCAGGTGCCCGGTACTGTCACCAGCAACTGCCAGCGCACCTCCGGCGCACCGGAAACACCGAGATCGGCGCGGGTCTGGCCGGTGCCGATCAGCTCGCCGTGGTAGCTGCGGGTTTCCGGGACCCAGAAGCGCCACTGGTACATGGCGCTGGCCAGGATCATCGGACCGATAACCACGGCGAGGATCATGATCAGTTGCAGGCGACCTCGCCGACGACGGCTGGGCGACACTTCAGGAAGCGTGATGGCTGGGTTCATGGCGAGTCTCCCGCGCGTTATGCAAACCTAAATAGATGAACAGGCCGAGCAAAGCCGTTGCCAAGGCGAACCATTGAAAAGCATAGCCCAGGTGTTTGTCCGGGCTCATGGCGATCACCGGCCAGTCGACCCGAAAAGACCCGGGACCGGGGGCTAGACGCACCTCATGACTCAGGCCCGCGCGCCCCAACTCTCGCCAGATTTGGTCCGGTTTGACCGCGCTGATCACGCGTGGCCAGGCCTTGCCCTGTGGCCCCTGCTGCAGCTGCAAGCCATCGCCCAGCGACACATACACCGAGGCCTGGAGGCGCAGCGGAGTATCGGGCGTGGCGAACGTCGGGGTTATGCGGCGATCCGGCCAAGGCAGCCAGCCGCGATTGAGCAGCAGCCACTGGCCGCTGGCCTGATCATGAAAGGGTTGCAGGATTTCGACGCCCGCCTGGCCATCACGGGTGCGGTTATCCAGCAGGAAACTGTGCTGCGCATCGAAGTAACCCTGCAGTTTTACCCGCACATAGGCAGGGTTGGCCTGCTTCTCGAGCTCAGCGATGGCAACAGGTGCGGCCAGTTGCTGGGCTTGATTGTCGACCAGCAACTGGCGCTTTTCTTCGGCGCGCGCCAACTGCCAGAAACCCAGGGCGATAAGCGCAGGAAACAGCATCAGCACCAGCAGACTGGGCAGCCAGCCAGGGCGAAAGACGTTCATCGCGCCCGCCCCGAAGCCCGGGCCAAGCTGGTTATACTGCATCTGCAACACATTACTCTCCCCCCGGAGTTACCCATGCTCAAGGTCGCAATCGTCCTCTTGCTACTCGCTACAGTGGTCAGCCTGTTCAGCGGTCTCTTCTTCCTGGTCAAGGACGAGGGGCGCTCTTCCCGAGTGGTCAATTCCCTGACCGTTCGGGTCACGCTCACCGCCCTGACTGTAGCCCTGATTGCCTGGGGCTTCTATAGCGGCCAACTGGTGCCCCAGGTGACGTGGTAAACACCGGCCACCGCCTGAAACGCCCCCTGGCGCCTAGCCTGGCCGCGCGGGTCAGAGCACATAAACGAAGGTGAACAAGCCGATCCACACCACATCGACGAAGTGCCAGTACCAGGCGGCCGCCTCGAAACCGAAGTGATGCTCGGGGCTGAAGTGGCCACGCAAGACGCGCACCAGCATCACCGTCAGCATGATGGCCCCCAAGGTGACGTGGGCACCGTGGAAACCGGTGAGCATGAAGAAGGTCGCGCCATAGATGCCCGAGCCCAGGGTCAGGCCGAGTTCGGTGTAGGCATGGATATATTCTTCGGCCTGGAACACCAGGAACGCCGCGCCGAGTACCAGGGTCAACGCCAGCCAGAGTGTCAGCGGTTTGCGCTGGTTCTTGCGCAGGGCATGGTGGGCGAAGGTCAGGGTGAAGCTGGAACTCACCAGCAGCACGGTGTTGAGCAACGGCAAGCCCCAGGCGCTGATGATCCCGCTGGGGGCCGGGTAGAGCTTGGGATCCGGGGTGTTGAGCAGCGGCCAGCTGTACTCGAAGCCCGGCCAGAGCATGTTGGCGATACCCTTGTCGCCTTCGCCGCCCAGCCAGGGCCCGGCCCAGTTGCGCACATAGAACAGCACGCCGAAGAAGGCGGCGAAGAACATCACCTCGGAGAAGATGAACCAGCTCATGCCCCAGCGGAACGAGAGGTCCATCTGCGAGCTGTACAGGCCGGAACGGCCTTCCTTGATCACGGTGCCGAACCAGCCGAACAGCATGTAGGCGAGGAACAGGCCGCCGACGAAGAAGATCAGCGGGCCGTTGGAGTCGGCCCGCTCGGCCTTCATATCGTTGAACCAGGTACCGAGCCCGACGACCGTGATCAGCAGGCCAAGGGTGGCAATAATCGGCCACTTGCTCTGGGCCGGAACGTAGTACTGCTCATGAGCTGCCATCTTTGTTCTCCTTATTGGCCCACCTGGGCTACAGGCGGTTTACTCGCAGTGATATCGAACAGGGTGTAGGCCAGGGTCAGGTGGCGCACATCTGCCGGTAAATCTCGATCGACGATAAAACGGACCGGCATTTCAATACGTTCACCGGGCTGCAGAACCTGCTGGGTAAAGCAGAAACACTCGGTCTTGTGGAAATACGCCGCCGCCTTGGAGGGCGCAATACTGGGGATCGCCTGAGCAGTCATCGGCTTGTCCGTGGGGTTGTGCGCGACGAACACCATCTGCGTGCTGTCACCCGGATGCACCGTCACTTCATCGCCCAGCGGGCGGAATCCCCAGACCATGTCGGCCGCATTGGTGGCGAGAAACTGCACGCGCACCTGGCGCGACAGATCCACGCTTTGCTGCCCGGCCTCATAGACCCCGGCGGTTTTACCGTTAATGCCGAAGGCCTGGCACATCACGTCGTAGATCGGCACCAGGGCGAAACCGAAGCCGAACATCGCCACCACCACCAATGACAGGCGGATAACCAGGCGGCGAATCGGCAGGGCTTCACTCATGGCCGCGGTTCCTTACTTCACTTCCGGCGGGGTCTGGAAGGTGTGATACGGCGCTGGCGACGGGATCGTCCACTCCAACCCTTCGGCACCATCCCAAGGCTTGGCCGCCGCCGGCTTGCCGCCACGGATGCACTTGATGACGATGAACAGGAACAGCAACTGGGTCGCGCCGAACATGAAGGCACCGATGCTCGAGACCATGTTGAAGTTGGCGAACATCATGTTGTAGTCCGGGATGCGCCGCGGCATGCCGGCCAGACCGACGAAGTGCATCGGGAAGAACGCCAGGTTCATGCCGACGAAGCTCATCCAGAAGTGCAGCTTGCCGAGGGTCTCGTCGTACATGTGGCCGGTCCACTTCGGCAGCCAGAAGTAGGCCGAGGCGAAGATGCCGAAGATCGCCCCCGGGACCAGCACATAGTGGAAGTGCGCCACCACGAAGTAGGTGTCGTGGTACTGGAAGTCCGCCGGGGCGATGGCCAGCATCAGTCCGGAGAAACCGCCGATGGTGAACAGGATGACGAAGGCCACCGAGAACAGCATCGGCGTTTCGAAGGTCATCGACCCGCGCCACATGGTACTGGCCCAGTTGAATACCTTCACCCCGGTCGGCACGGCGATCAGCATGGTGGCGTACATGAAGAACAGCTCGCCGGTCAGCGGAATGCCGACGGTGAACATGTGGTGCGCCCAGACGATGAACGAGAGGAAGGCGATGGACGCCGTGGCGTAGACCATCGAGGTGTAGCCGAACAGCGGCTTGCGCGCGAAGGCCGGGATGATCGCACTGACCGCGCCGAACGCCGGCAGGATCATGATGTACACCTCGGGGTGGCCGAAGAACCAGAACACGTGCTGGAACAGCACGGGGTCACCGCCACCGGCAGCGCTGAAGAAACTGGTGCCGAAGTGGATGTCCATCAGCATCATGGTCACGCAGCCGGCCAATACCGGCATCACCGCAATCAGCAGGAAGGCGGTGATCAACCAGGTCCAGACGAACAGCGGCATCTTCATCAGGGTCATGCCGGGGGCGCGCAGGTTGAGAATGGTGGCGACCACGTTGATCGCGCCCATGATCGAACTGATGCCCATCAGGTGCACGGCGAAGATGAAGAAGGTCACGCTTTCCGGCGCGTAGGTGGTGGACAGTGGCGCGTAGAAGGTCCAGCCGAAGTTCGGACCGCCGCCTTCCATGAACAGGGTGCTGACCATCATGCTGAAGGCCGCCGGAAGCAGCCAGAAGCTGAAGTTGTTCATCCGCGGCAAGGCCATGTCCGGCGCACCGATCATCAGCGGAATCATCCAGTTGGCCAAGCCGACGAAGGCCGGCATTACCGCCCCGAAGACCATGATCAGGCCATGCATGGTGGTCATCTGGTTGAAGAATTCCGGCTGCACGATCTGCAGGCCCGGCTGGAACAACTCGGCGCGAATCACCATGGCCATAGTGCCACCGAGGAGGAACATGGCGAAGCTGAACCACAGGTACATGGTGCCGATGTCTTTATGGTTGGTGGTCAGCACCCAACGCATCAGACCTTTGGCCGGTCCGTGATGATGGTCATCCCCGGCATGGCCATGGCCTTTATGATCCGTATCGATCACTGCACTCATGTCCTTACTCCTGAGCTTGTTTGAACGCGAGAACGTCTTGTGGCGTGACCATGTCACCCACTTTGTTGCCCCAGGCGTTGCGTTCGTAGGTGATGATCGCGGCAATGTCGACTTCCGACAGTTGCTTGCCGAAAGCAGCCATGGCGGTGCCCGGCTTGCCGTTGACCACGATGCCGATATGGCCTGCGACTGGGCCGGTGGCGATAGCCGAACCCTTGAGCGCCGGGAACATCGGTGGCAAGCCTTCACCCGTAGGCTGATGGCATGCGGCACAGTTGGTGGTGTAGGCCTTTTCGCCGCGGGCCAGGAGTTCCTCCTGGGTCCACTCCTTGCTGGTCAGCTCCTGTTCGGCCAGCGCGAGCTGTTTGCGCTCGGTCAACCAGAGGGCAAAATCGTCCTTCGACTTGACCTCGACCACGATGGGCATGAAACCGTGGTCCTTGCCGCACAGCTCGGCGCACTGACCGCGATAGAGGCCTGGTTCCTCGACCCGCGTCCAGGACTCATTGACGAAACCGGGAATGGCGTCCTTCTTCACGGCCAGGGCCGGCACCCACCAGGAATGGATCACATCGGCGGAGGTAATCAGAAAGCGTACTTTTGTACCGACCGGCACCACCAGCGGCTGATCCACCTCGAGCAGGTAGTGCTCGCCCTTTTCGGCGCGGTTATGGATCTGGTCTTGCGGGGTGGTCAGGTTGCTGAAGAACTCGACGTCCTGGCCCAGGTATTTGTAGTGCCATTTCCACTGGTATCCGGTGACCTGGATATCCAGCTCGGATTCCGAGCTGTCGTAGATGTCGATCAGCGTCTTGGTCGCCGGGATCGCCATCAGCACCAGAATCACCAGCGGCACCACGGTCCAGAGGATCTCCACCGTGGTGCTTTCGTGAAAGTGCGCGGGCTGCTGCCCCGTTGAGCGGCGGTGAATCAGCATCGACCAGAACATCGCGCCGAATACCACAACACCGATCACGACGCAGATCCAGAAAATGGTCATGTGCAGGTCAAACACCGAGCGACTGACCTCAGTAGCGCCGGGCGCCATGTTGAGCGTCCAGCTGGCATGAGCCGAACTGAATACCAAACACAGCAGGAGGCTCATCCAAACACGTGGATGTCGCATCATTGCGGGTTCCCCTTATCGTTCTTGTTATCCCGCCGGCGGAGCATGCAGCAAAAGGATCGACGGCCATGACAACTGTCGAAACCTCTCCGTGCCGAAGCCCGTCCGGTGTTATCAGGTACTGTCTTTCGAATTCGAGTATAGACGGCGACTTCGACCTGGCAACGTCAAAACAAAAATCGTCAACGCCGCGCAAGCCTTGCGCTAAACGCCACCGTGGGTGTGGCCCGGCTAGAATGAGCGATAGCGTGTTATAGCGCGCTCGTATAAGTATGAAAAATTTATGACAATCGCATCTGAGCAGTCGCCGACAGCCAGCTATGGTTCACGCCCATGTCCTCACATCAGGAGTAGTCATGAATATCCCCGCCTTGCGCGAACTGATTCAGCGCGCTCACCAGCACGATGCCAGCAGCAAGCAACTCTGCGCACAACTGAGTACGCAACTGGAGCGTCTGCATCCCTCCATCCGCCTACCCGAGATTGACGCCCTGGGAGTGCTGACGCGCTTTGTCAGCGCCTATATCGAGCAGGTGCCCGATGTTCTGGAGGCGGCCAACCAGGTCGCGCGCGAAGCCGGCATCGAAGCGCAGATCAAGCCCGTACTGAAAGTCGCCGAAGAGTTTTTCCTCCAGCCGCCTGCACTGATGGCCGGACATGACGGTCTCGATGGTCTGCTGGACGAAGCCTACCTGGCCCACCGCCTGGTCGAGGAGGTCAACGACCGCTACATCGCCCACCTTGGCCGCCCCCTGATTCCGCTGGACACCACGGTGGCCAACCTGATCGCCCACCAGTTGATCGGCGAGCCGTTTGCCAATCAGCTGGACGAAGCCGTGCACCACGCCGTGGATGGCATGCTCGACGAGGCCAGCTTCGACCAGGCCTCCGTGCAGGCCTATCGCGAGCGCTTGAGCGACCCGCACACCGAAGCCGCTTGGAAACGCTGGCCCTGCCTGTCAGGCCAACTGGGAGTAGAACTGCAGCTGGACGAATCGCGAGCGGCGAGCTGACAAGCGCGCGCACGAACCGGTAACAAGACGTTCGCGGGGCTGGCCGGCGGTGAAAGATTTTCGCCTACTGCGGCCGCTTGAAAACGACCACGACAGCGCCCGATATTTTCCCAACCGCTGAGCGCAGCGCCGTCCGCCCTTGCTCTGCCGGATGCCGCTAGCTTTCAGACCTGCAAATAACGTGGCCGCGGTGTGGCCATCGGCAGGGGGCCGTCGCCGATCTGCCGGAACTCGCCTTTTTCGGCGTCATACGCCTTGATCGCGCTGGTCTCGATGTCATACACCCAGCCATGGATGAATAATTGCCCGCTGGCCAGGCGCGAGGCTACCGAGGGATGAGTACGCAGGTGGTCGAGTTGGGCCACCACGTTCTCCTCGGTGAGGATGCCCAGGGTGTTGTGGTCGGCGCAGCCGCAATTGTCCTCCACCACGATCTTGGCCACTTCGGCATGGCGCAGCCAGGCTTTTACCGTCGGCATGCGCTCCAGGTCTTCGGGGTTGAGCACCGCCTTCATCGCGCCACAGTCGGAATGCCCGCAGATGATGATGTGCTGCACGCCCAGTGCCATCACCGCGTACTCGATGGCGGTGGAGACCCCGCCCATCATCTGCCCGTAGGGCGGCACCACATTGCCGACGTTGCGGGAGACGAACAGGTCGCCGGGATCGCTCTGGGTAATCAATTCGGGGACGATGCGCGAATCGGCGCAGGTGATGATCATCGCCCGTGGCGTCTGCTCATGGGCGAGCTTCTTGAACAACGCCTGTTGCTGCGGAAAGACTTCCTTACGGAAGCGCTGAAAGCCTTCGACGATATGCCGCAGTGCTTCCTCCGCGCTTTCCACCACGCGAGTGTTCTGCTGCTCTTGCTTGTCCATAGGGCTAACCTCGAAAAATCTGCGGGGGGCGCATCCTTCTGGCGCGGCCAATGTCCCGGGCCGGTGATTGCGCACCCTTACTGGACACTCCACACGCACCTTGGGTCACCGCGAACCCGGCCAATGGTGACCTTCCAGATCGCCTGTTCGATCGACAGCAATTCGCGTTCCAGTGCAAGGTTCGCCACGGACATCTGCAGGCGGCCGCAGGCAACCCGTGGCGCATAACCTCCCATTATTCAGAGCAGGCTCAGCTGCGCCCCCGGCGGGCAGAACTGCGAGCAGTCCAGGCCCTGGGTATCGCGGCGGTCCAGGCCGAGCTTGCGGCTGGCCAGGCGAAAGCGCTGGGCCAGCAGCTCGGCAAACGGGCCCTCGCCGCGCATGCGGCTGCCGAAGCGGCTGTCGTAGTTCTTGCCGCCGCGCGACTGGCGGATCAGGCTCATGACATGGGCGGCGCGCTCGGGGAAGTGCGCCTGCAGCCACTGTTCGAACAGCTCGGCGATTTCCAGCGGCAGGCGCAGCAGCACATAGCCGGCAGAGCGCGCGCCGGCATCGCGGGCGGCCTCGAGCAGGCGCTCCAGCTCGCTGTCATTGATCAGCGGAATCATCGGCGCGCACAGCACCCCGACCGGCACACCGGCCTCGTGAAGTGTGCGCATGGCACGCAGACGCGCCCCCGGCGAGGCGGCACGCGGCTCCATGATGCGTTTCAGTTCGTCGTCGAGGGTGGTCAGGCTGAAGGCCACGCTGACCAGGCGCTGACTGGCCAGCTCGCCGAGCAGCTCGAGATCGCGCAGGATCAGCGAACCCTTGGTGATGATGTTCACGGGATGCTTGTAGCGCAGCAGGATTTCCAGGGCCTGGCGGGTCAGGCGCTGCTCGCGCTCGATCGGCTGGTAGGCATCGGTGTTGATGCCCAGGGCGATCGGCTGCGGCACGTAGCCGGGCTTCTGCAATTGCTCTTCCAGGCGGCTGGCGAGGTTGGTCTTGGCGATCAGCCGGGTTTCGAAATCGATACCCGGCGACATATCCCAGTAGGCGTGGCTGGGTCGGGCGAAGCAGTAGATGCAGCCGTGCTCGCAGCCCCGATAGGGATTCAGCGAACGGTCGAAACCGACATCCGGTGAGTGGTTGCGGGTGATGACGCTCTTGGCCATCTCGCTGCGCACTTCGGTGGCGCGCGACGGCGGCGTCTCGTCCTGGAACCAGCCATCGTCCTCGGCCACCGAACGGGTCGGCGCGAAGCGGTTATGCGGGTTGCTGGCGGTAGCGCGACCGCGCGGCGGCAGGGAAACGGACATGGGATGACTCCGGCAGAATACTGTATATAAATACAGCTATTCTGACTGATCACCAAGTACCAGCCGTCGCCTGTCGGCTCAGGCCGTCGACCCTCCGGTCATGAACACGGCCTGAGGCAGCCGCTTCCCATCCGCCATCGCGTTCATCGCACCCAGGCTCGCGCCTGGGTCCGCCGCCCGTGACGCTAGGCGTCAGCGCCGAATCCAACACCTGGCAAACTGCGGCGCCGGGCGACAAAACCGGTTGGCCCGTGCGGGTTCACTCGGTCGGCTTCTTCAGCTTGGGATTGGGGAAGAACTGCACCGCCTGCACCTTGGCATCGGCGACCTTGGGCTTCAGCGCGCTGACGTTGACCCTGGTCGGCAGCTCCTTGGGCACCGAGTTGCCGCGCGCATCCAGGGTGTCGGCGTAACCGCAGCCCACGCATTCGCGGTGCGGCACGCCGTCTTCGTCCCACATCTGGATCTTGTCCATCTCGCTGCAGGCCGGGCACACGGCACCGGCAATAAAGCGCCTCTTGCTTACCTTAGGCTCGTCGCTCATGCGGCCTCCTGGCTCAGGCCCAGATGGCGCAGCAGCGGGTCGATGCTCGGCTCGCGGCCGCGGAAGTCGACAAACAGCTGCATCGGTTCCTGGGAACCGCCGCGGGCGAGAATCGCCTCGCGGAAGGCACGACCGGTGGCGCTGTTGAACACCCCTTCTTCCTCGAAGCGCGAGAAGGCGTCCGCCGAGAGCACTTCGGCCCATTTGTAGCTGTAGTAACCGGCCGCGTAACCGCCGGCGAAGATGTGCGCAAAGCTGTTGGGGAAGCGGTTGTAGGCCGGCGGACGCAGCACCGAGACTTCGTCACGGATGCCTTCGAGCACCTCGAGCACGCTGCGACCGTCGCCGTGAGTGGCGTGCAGTTCGAAGTCGAACAGGGAGAACTCCAGCTGACGCACCATCATCAGCCCGGACTGAAAGTTCTTTGCCGCGAGCATCTTGTCCAGCAGGTTCTGCGGCAGGGCGTCGCCAGTCTGGTAGTGCCCGGAAATCAGCGCCAGGCCTTCGGGCTCCCAGCACCAGTTCTCCATGAACTGGCTTGGCAGCTCGACCGCATCCCAGGCCACGCCATTGATCCCCGACGCGCCGGCATGCTCGACCCGGGTCAGCAGGTGGTGCAGGCCGTGGCCGAACTCGTGGAACAGGGTGGTGACTTCGTCGTGGGTCAGCAGCGCCGGCTTGTCGCCGACACTAGGGGTGAAATTGCACACCAGATTGGCCACCGGGCTGATCAGCTTGCCCGAGGCGCTGCGCCGCTTGTCGCGGGCGCCGTCCATCCAGGCGCCGCCGCGCTTGTTGGCGCGCGCGTAGAGGTCGAAGAAGAAGCGCCCGACGTGCTGGCCCTGCTCCTTGATCTCGAACAGGCGTACATCCGGGTGCCAGCTGTCGAACCCGGACAGCTCCTCGATCTGGATGCCGTAGAGCTTCTCGACGATGGCGAACAGGCCGCCCAGCACCTTGTCGATGGGAAAATAGGCGCGGAGGATTTCCTGGGAGATGCTGTAGCGCTGCTCGCGCAGCTTCTCGCTGTAGTAGCCGACATCCCAGCTTTGCAGGTCGCGGCAGCCTTGTTCGGCGGCGAAGGCCTGCAGCTCGGCCAGGTCCTGGGCGGCAAACGGTTTGCTGCGCAGCGCCAGGTCGCGCAGGAAGTGCAGCACCTGATCGGTGGACTCGGCCATCTTGGTCGCCAGGCTCAGCTCGGCATAGTTGGCAAAACCGAGCAGCTTGGCCAGCTCCTGGCGCAAGGCGAGGATTTCCAGCATCACCGGGCTGTTGTCGTGCTGACCGGCGTTCGGCCCCTGATCGGAGGCGCGGGTGCAGTAGGCGGCATACAGCTCTTCGCGCAAGGCGCGGTCATCGGCGTAGGTCATCACCGCGAAGTAGCTGGGGAACTCCAGGGTGATCAGCCAGCCATCCAAACCCTTGGCTTCGGCGGCCTGTTTCATCTGCGCCTTGGCCGAGTCGGTCAGGCCGGCCAGCGCCGCCTCCTCGCTGACCTGCTTGCTCCAGGCCTGGGTGGCATCGAGCAACTGATTGGAGAAGCGGCTGCCGAGCTCGGAGAGCTTGATCTGAATGGCGCCGAAGCGCTGCTTCTCGGCTTCCGGCAGATCGATGCCGGACAGGTGGAAGTCGCGCAGGCTGTGCTTGAGGATGGTCTGCTGGGCGACCTCGAACCCGGCCGCCTCGGGGCTGGCGGCCAAGGCATGGTAGGCCTCGTACAGCGCACGGTTATGGCCCAGCTCGGTCGAGTACTCGGACAGCTTGGGCAGGCAGGTCTCATAGGCCGCACGCAACTCGGCGTTGTTGCACACCGCATTGAGGTGACTGACCGGGCTCCAGGCGCGGCCCAGGCGATCATTCAATTCGTCGAGCGCCAGCACCAGCCCGTCCCAACTCGGCTGGCTGGCCTGGCGGCCGAGCAACTCGGCGATGGCCGCGCGGTTGTCGGCGAGAATGCTATCGATGGCCGGCTCGACGTGCTCCGGGCGAATTGCGGAGTAGGGCGGCAGGTCGAAATCTTGCAGCAGCGGATTGTTCGCAGTCACGGTGGCACCTTGGCTAATTCGGGCGGCGTCGAACGCGCCGTAATGGCGGCTATCTTAATACAAGCCAGGCCCGCGGCCGCAGCAAAGCGCTCTATCGGCACGATTGACCTGACGGGAGCACATCAGCGCGCCCCCGGCCGTGATGCTAGCCCTGGTAACACACCAACTGGTCGCGGCCGCCGCGCTTGGCGGCGTAGAGCGCCTCATCGGCGGCGGCAAACAGCTGTTCGGGCTGTTCGAAGGGACCATCGGCCAGGCTGGCCAGGCCGATACTCAGGGTCAGGGGCACATCGCCCTCGTCCAGATTGGCCAGCTCGCGGCGCAAGCGTTCGGCCAGCACCTTGGCGTCCTCTGCACTGCTGTTCGGCATGATCACGGCGAATTCCTCACCACCGTGGCGGCAGGCAATGAACGGCTTGCGCACCTGACATTGCAGCAGCCGCGCCAGCTTCTGCAGGGCGCGGTCGCCAGCCTGATGGCCGTGGTTGTCGTTGAAGCGCTTGAAGTGGTCGATGTCCAGCAGCAACAGGCTGAGCGGCCGGCCGAGCTGACGCGCCACCTGCAGCTCCTTGTGCATCTGACTGTCAAAGTGGCGGCGATTGCACAGGCCGGTCAGGGCGTCCAGATAGCTGCTGCGCTTCAACTCGCGCACCCGGCTGCCGAGGGCCAGCGACAGCAGCAGCATCTCGATCAGCGAGCCGAGCTGGAAGGCATTCTGCGTGAGCACATTGTGCGGCAGCCAGCCGAAGGACTTCAGCATGTAGATCACCACCCCGACCAACAACGCGCTCCAGGCCAGCAGGTAGTAGCGGGCCGGACGGGCACCGGCCAGTAGCGCGACCACCCCGAGCAGCAGCAACTGCAGGGTGATCACCAGGGTCAGCGCGGCAAACGGCTGGATCAACTGGCCATAACTGAACCCGGGGATGCCCAGCATCAGCAACACGCACAAGCCCTGCAGCACCTGACTGAGCCGATCCAGGCGCGGCGCCAACTGGCGGGTGGCGAGGATGCCGCGGGCGAACTGCAGGGCCCAGAGCAGCGACATCCCGAGCAGCAGCAGCAGGCTGTCATTGGCCAGGCGTGGGTTGTCCGGCCAGAGGAACTGGTAGCTCAGACCGTTGTGCACGGCCATGTACAGGCCGTAGCAGCTGACATACAGCAGGTAGAAGAAGAATGCCCGGTCACGCACCACCAGGAACATGAACAGGTTGTACAGCACCAGCGACAGGAAGGCGCCGTAGTAGAAGCCGTAGGCCAGCTGTTCCAGGCTGATGCGCTCGAACAGCGCCTGCGCCGAGGACAGGCTCAGGCCGATGTTGATCGGCCCGGCCGAGGCATAGCGCAGGTAATAGGTCTGCTCACTGTAGGGCGGCAGGTCCAGGCTGAAGATGAAATCGCGATGGTGGATCTCGCGGCTGGCGAAAGGCCGCCGGTCACCGGTGTTGCGCACCTGCCAGCTGCCATCTGGCTGAGGGCTCCAGAAGTCGAGCCAGTCGATCAGCGGATAGTCCTGGCGCAGCATCAGGTGGCGGATTTGCGCGCTGGGGTTGCTCAGGTGAACGCGCACCCACCAGGCCGAATGACTGAAGCCGAAATTGGCCGAGTCCGCTTGGTTGTCCCGGAAATCCATGGCCTGGACCTGTTCCAGGCCGAGCTGGCCACTGGGGTCCTCCAGCAACTGCAGATGCGGCGCCAGGTTGAGCATCTCGCCCTGTTGTGGCGCAAGCAACGCGCTGGCCTCGGCCTGAACCAGCCCGAGACACAGCCACAGCGACAACCCTGCCAGCATGCGCCAGGCCGCCGCCCTTACACTCAATAAATCCCCCACCACCATCGAAAACCTGACCTTGCGTCTACGCGCCCCTCCGGCAACCGGGAGGAAGCTTTTTGCCGAATTCTGCCAGCACAAGTGGCCCTGAGCCATTAGTTTCCGGCGAGCGGTTCCGAGCGCAAGACCGGCGTTATCGGTCAGAGTTGATTACACTCAGGAAAAACCCAGCTCGGGAGACTCCCATCGTGGCCATCCGCAGTTACCAACAGTTCACTCCGCTGCTCGGCGAGCGGGTATTCGTCGATACTTCCGCCGTGGTGCTCGGCGATGTCGAAATCGGCGCCGACAGTTCGATCTGGCCGCTGGTGGTGATCCGTGGCGACATGCACAGCATCCGCATCGGCGAGCGCACCAGCATCCAGGATGGCAGCGTGCTGCACATCACCCACGCCGGGCCCTTCAACCCGCGCGGCTACCCGCTGAATATCGGCGACGACGTGACCATCGGCCACAACGTCACCCTGCACGGCTGCAACATCGCCAACCGGGTGCTGATCGGCATGGGCAGCATCATCATGGATGGCGCGGTGATCGATGAGGAAGTGGTGCTCGGCGCCGGCAGCCTGGTCACCCCCGGCAGCCACCTGGAAAGCGGCTACCTGTACATCGGCAGCCCGGCGAAACAAGCCCGCGAGCTGAGCGAAAAGGAACGCAGCTACTTCCGCTACAGCGCCGACAACTACGTGCGCCTGAAGGATCAGCACCTGATGGAAGAAGGTTACGCCGGCTGACCACCTGGCGCGCTCCTGCCAGGATCGCGCGTCGTCCTTGCCCTGTTTTCAGCCCCTGGATACTAGTGACATGCACTACCAGCACATCCTCTTCGACCTCGACGGCACCCTGACCGACCCGCGCGAGGGGATTACCCGTTCGGTGCAGCATGCGCTGGCGCAACTCGGCATCGTCGAACCTGACCTGCAGGCGCTGGAGCATTTCATCGGCCCGCCGTTGCTGCAGTGTTTCATGCAGACCTATGGCTTCGACGAGGCCACGGCCTGGCGGGCGGTGGGGCATTACCGCGAAAGGTTTCGCGAGGTCGGGCTGTATGAGAATCGGCTGTTCGATGGCGTGGGCGAGCTGCTGGAACTGCTGCTCACGCAGCAGCGAACCCTGTATATCGCCACCAGCAAGCCGGCGGTATTTGCCGTGGAGATTGCCCGGCACTTCGATTTCGCCCGGCACTTCAAGGTGATATACGGCAGCGAACTGGACGGCACGCGCACCGACAAGGTCGAGCTGATCGGCCATCTGCTGGAGCGGGAAGGCTTATCGGCCAATAGCACCCTGATGATCGGCGACCGCAAGCACGATTTGATCGGCGCACGGCGCAACGGCCTGGATGCGGCGGCGGTGGGCTATGGTTTCGGCAGCCATGAGGAGTTGCAGGCCGAGGCGCCGACCTATCATTTCGCCAGCCTGGCCGAACTGCACCGGGCCTTTATCGACTGAGACCCGGGATAGGCAGGCGTGAGGCGCGGATGGACAGGCCACTACGCGACTCACCCATTCTCCTGTCCGCCGTTCTTCTGGTAGATGATCTTCTTGGTGCCGCCGGCGCAGCTGCCGACCACCATGCTCTGATCCTGCACCTCGTCGTTGTCGACGATCTCCAGGGTGTAGCTGGACACGCCAGCGGCCTGGATCTTCACCTCGATTTCCTGCTTCAGTTCCTCGCAGGGCTTGGGCGCCGCCCATGCAACGCTGCCGAGCAACCCAAGCAGCACCGCCACTGTCCATCGGTTCATCGTGCACCGCCTTGCTGTTGCGAAACTCTCCCCTGTTTGACTGGCGCGCGGTACAGCAAGTTCTAGCGGGCTTTGGCCAAGGCTTGCAGTGCCGCGGTGCGGTCCCCGGCTGGCAACTTGCCGAGAACGGCGGCTCGTCGATAGAAGCGCGACCAATCGCCGCCGACCTCGGCGAAGATGGTGGCGAACGCCGGGACCCACTTGTGGTACAGGCCGAACGGCAGCAGCTTGGCGTTGTTCAGCGGCGCCGCGACCCAGGCGTCGTAGCGGCCGCGACCGCCCCACTCGCGCTCACGCAGGGCGCGGTACTCCTGGCGCAGACGTTCGAACTCGGCCTGCTTGGCCACCCGCGTGGCGTCTGTTGTCAGGTCGCGGGCATACAGTTGCTTGAGGCGCGCGCGGCTGGCCAGCACCAGCGCGATGAACTGTTCATGCTGCCTGGCTTCGCGACGCCCGCCGGCACTCAAGCCCAAGCCGCGCGCCTGCTGCCACTGGCGCAGTCCTTCGCGCTCGACGAAGGTGGCGAAGGATTCGTTGAACGCGGTGTCGTCGGCCACATACAGTTGCTGGTGGGCCAGTTCGTGGAAGATCACCGCCACCAGGCGTTCATCGCTCCAGCGCAGCATGCTGCTGAGAATCGGGTCGTCGAACCAGCCCAGGGTGGAATAGGCCTCGACCCCGGCCAGGTAGGTGTCGAAGCCGCGCTGCTTGAGTAGGGCCGCCGCGCCACGGCCGCGGCCCAGGCTGTAGTAGCCGCGATAGGCCACGCAGCCGGCGATGGGAAAGCAGTGCAGCTCGGGCTGGACGGAAAACTCCGCCGTGGCGAACAGGTTCCACACCACGAAAGGCCGCTGGATATCGGCATACAGGCGGTAGCTGCGGTTATCCGGCAGGTCCAGCTCGGCACTGGCAAAGTCGCGCACCTGCTGAGTCAGAATCAGGCGTTGCTGCAGGCCGGGATCCACCTGCGGATCATGCAGCAAGGCAGCCACCGGTTGGCGCGCCTGCAGCAACTGCAGCTGACCCCGGGCCAGGTGGCCGTAATAATCCAGGGTGCCGCAACCGCCGAGTAACAGCAGCGCCGCCAGCAGCGGAACCCAGGGCCGGCAGATGGTGTCGACAAAAGAGTGAGCGATGCGATAGGTCATACCCAGCACGCTAGCGCATTGCAGCTGCTGTCCGCACTATCGGCGTACGCTAATTGCATAGCATTAACTGCGGAGTCTTCCATGCGTTATCCAGCCCTGATTGTCGGCCTGTTGCTTCTCAGCGCCTGTGCCTCACCGCTGCCGCCGCGCGACCCCGGCCTGGCCTGGGTCGACCTGTACACCACGGCCAGCGATCTGCTGATGGCCGAGGAACTCGACGGCCAGCGCGTCAACGATGGCCGCTACTTCCAGATCACCCCGGGCGCCCACGAACTGATCGCACGCTACCAGTTCGACGTGCCGGGCGGCGGCAGCCTGATGGCCGAGCCGGTCCAGCGCACCTGCGAGATCCGCGTGCGCTATGACGACTTCGCCGCCGGTCAGCGCTACCGGATCGAAGCGCGGGAACTGGCGATGAGTGCCCAGGCCTGGCTCTACGACGCGCAACGCAATGTGCTGGCACGGGCCAAGGTACTGCGCTGCGGCGTGTTCTAGCACGAGCCGGCAAGCCGATCCGCCGGCAACGGGTGGATCGGCACAATGCCGATGAGTGGGCCAGGCATGGGTTGCTGCACCCTGAGCCGCGCTCGGTCTACATCGCTCAGCTGTCGAGCACCGCTTCCAGGGTGATCTCGGCATTCAGCACCTTGGATACCGGGCAACCATTCTTGGCGGCCTCCACCGCCTGCTCAAAGGCGGCCCGATCCGCACCCGGGATCTTCGCGCGCAGGCTGAGATTCACGGCGGTTATGGCGAAGCCGCCGTCGACCTTGTCCAGCGTTACCTCGGCCTTGGTCTCGATGCTTTCGGCGGTCATCCCGGCGTCACCCAGTTCCTTGGACAGGGCCATGGAAAAACAGCCGGCATGGGCCGCGCCGATCAGCTCTTCCGGGTTGGTGCCCGGCTGATCCTCGAAACGCGTATTGAAGCCATAGGGACTGCTGGACAAGGCACCGCTCTGGGTGGAAATAGTGCCTGTGCCGTCTTTGAGGCCGCCTTGCCAGTGGGCCGATGCTGTCTTTTTCATCTAAACGCTCCATTGCATAAGGGCTACAGAGTTCAGAGGGCTATAGGCGCGACAAGTTCGCGGCGATTTAGCCGGCACGCACCTGGGCGACAATCTCGAAGGCGCGCAAGCGGTCGGCGAACTCGTAAAGATCGCAGGTGAAGATCAGCTCGTCGGCGCCGGTCTGCTCCAGCAGCACCTCCAGGCGCGCCCGGACTTTCTCCGGGCCGCCGACCACCGCCATGCCGAAGAAGCTGGCAACCGCCTCTTTTTCGTGGGGCAGCCACAGCCCCTGCATGCTCTTGACCGGCGGTTTCTGCACCAGGCTGTGGCCACGGATCAGGGCAAGAATGCGCTGGTAGGCCGAGGTCGCCAGGTAGTCCGCCTGCTCGTCGCTGTCGGCGGCTACCAGTGGCACACCGAGCATCACATAGGGCTCATCGAGCACCGCCGAGGGTTTGAAGTGGTTGCGGTAGACGCGAATCGCCTCGTGCATGTAGCGCGGCGCGAAGTGCGAGGCGAAGGCATAGGGCAGGCCTTTCTCGCCCGCCAACTGGGCGCTGAACAGGCTCGAACCGAGCAGCCAGATCGGCACATTGGTGCCTGTGCCCGGCATGGCGATGACCCGCTGATTCGGCGTGCGTGGGCCCAGATAGCCCTGCAACTCCTCGACATCGCGGGGGAAGTCATCGGCGCTGCCGCTGCGCTCGCGGCGCAGGGCATGGGCGGTGAACTGGTCGGCGCCGGGCGCGCGGCCCAGTCCCAGGTCGATGCGCCCCGGGTACAGGGTGGCGAGAGTGCCGAACTGCTCGGCGATCACCAACGGGGCGTGATTGGGCAGCATCACCCCGCCGGAGCCGACACGAATGGTCGTGGTGCCCGCGGCCAGGTAACCCAGCAGCACCGCGGTCGCCGAACTGGCGATACCGTCCATGTTGTGGTGCTCGGCCACCCAGAAGCGGGTGAAACCGAGGCGCTCGACATGTCGGGCCAGTGCCAGGGAGTTGTGCAACGCCTGCTCGGGTCCGCCGTCATCGCGGATCGGCGCGAGGTCGAGGGTGGAAATCTTGGTCTGTGCGAGTGCGCTCATCTGCCCCTGCCTGTTCGAATACGGTCTATCGAGGCGAGTCGACACCCGAGTGGAATGCGTGGGCATACTTTACGGCGTCCAGGGACGACCGGCCAGCAGGCGCCGCCTGCGCTGCACGGCGCGCGGCAGATCCTATGTCAGTGCGCCAGGACTGCAGGAGGGTGGCAAACCGACAACCCATCCACCAGCGCGGGGGATGGGTTGCCGGTTATCCACCCGGCTAGCGTCGCCCGCATCGACCCAGGCCAATCCGGGGCACGACCGTGGTCACAAGCCCCCTGCCCCGGATTGCCTTCGGGCTGCATATTTTCAAGGATCGCTGGGCGGCTGTTAAGCCAAGGGGCTGCTCAGCTATCGCTGATGCGGAAACCGACCTTGAGGGTCACCTGATAGTGGCCGACTTTGCCGTTTTCGATATGCCCGCGGTTTTCCAGGACTTCGTACCATTCCAGGTTGCGGATCGACTTGGCACACTCGGCCAGGGCATTGTTGATCGCCTCATCGCTGCTGATGCGCGAAGAGCCGACTACTTCGACTTTCTTGTAGGTGTGGTGATCAGACATGGCGGTTTCTCCTCGAAGGGGTAGTTAAACGCTAGTCGATAAGTCGGCAGTCCGCGGTTTCTCTTTGCTCGGATGAGCGGTACAGGCGGCGGTCGAATCGCCGCCTTCAGCCCGCCAACTCGCCGCGCAGCCACTCGGCCAGGCACTGCGCGCGCTTGTCCAGGCGCCGCGCGGGAACCCACAAGGCCAGCCGCGCCGGGGTTGCGACGAACCCCCAGGGGGCCACCAGACGCCCGGCTGCCAGATCGTCGGCAACCAGTTGTTGCGGCGCGATGGCCACGCCCAGGCCAGCCGCGGCGGCCTCCAGCAGGTAGTAGAGATGCTCGAAGCCCTGACCCAGCTTGAGTGCGCCCGACTCGAGGCCATTGCGCGCCGCCCAGCTCGGCCAGGCTTGCGGACGCGAGCTGGTGTGCAGCAAGGGTTCGCCCAGCAGTGCCGCTGCGGGTGCCTGGTGCAGCGCGGCAAAGCGCCCATAGCGCGGACTCAAGACCGGTCCTATGTGCTCGACCGCCAGCTCGAACACCTGCATGTCCGCCGGCCAGGGTGGCTCGGCAAACCACAGGGTGGCGTCGACCCCGGCGCGGCGTGGATCCAGCTCACCCTCGCTGGCCGAGAGTTGCAGGCGCAACTCCGGCAGTTCGCGATTGAGCCGATCCAGGCGCGGAATGAACCAGCGTGCCAGCAGGCTGCCCGGGCAGGCCAAGACGAAGGGCGCCTCGGCCTGCCCCTGCTGCAGTTCGCTGCAGACCGCCCGCAGCCGCTCGAACGCCTCGCTGCTGACATCGCGCAGGCGTACCCCGGCATCTGTGAGTTTAAGGCCACGCCCGTCCTTGACGAACAAGGCCACGCCGAGGTGCTCCTCCAGCGCCCGGAGCTGGCGGCTGACCGCGCCGTGGGTGACATGCAGCTGTTCTGCCGCCAGGCTGACGCTCTGCAGGCGGGCGGCGGCCTCGAACGCACGCAGGGCATTGAGGGGGGGGAGCGCTCGGGTCATCTGTGAGTTTTCCTGACAGGTTGCGGCAATCTTATCGCTTTTGTCCCGGCCCCCACAGCCTTATCCTGTGTCCATTGTCGCAGGAGCCGCAGGTCGCCATGCCCCGCCTCCCAGACGCCCAACACTCCCAGGAGAACGTCATGACTTCATTCCGCAGCGGCCCCGATGCCAACGGCCTGTTCGGCTCGTTTGGTGGCCAGTATGTCGCCGAAACCCTGATGCCGCTGATCCACGAACTGGCCGCGGAATACGAGAAAGCCAAGGCCGACCCGAGCTTCCTCGAAGAACTGGCCTACTTCCAGCGCGACTTCGTCGGCCGGCCGAGCCCGCTGTATTTCGCCGAGCGCCTGACCGAGCATTGCGGCGGCGCGAAGATCTACTTCAAGCGTGAAGAGCTCAACCACACCGGCGCGCACAAGATCAACAACTGCATCGGCCAGGCCCTGCTGGCGCGGCGCATGGGCAAGCAACGCATCATCGCCGAGACCGGCGCCGGCATGCACGGCGTGGCCACCGCCACGGTAGCGGCGCGCTTCGGCATGGAATGCGTGATCTTCATGGGCACCACCGATATCGACCGCCAGCAGGCCAACGTCTTTCGCATGAAGCTGCTGGGCGCCACCGTGATTCCGGTGGTCGCCGGCACCGGCACCCTCAAGGATGCGATGAACGAGGCCCTGCGCGACTGGGTGACCAACGTCGACAACACCTTCTACATGATCGGTACCGTGGCCGGCCCGCACCCCTATCCGGCAATGGTGCGTGACTTCCAGGCGGTGATCGGCAAGGAAACCCGCACCCAGATCCTCGCTCAGGAAGGCCGCCTGCCCGACAGCCTGGTGGCCTGCATCGGCGGCGGCTCCAATGCCATCGGCCTGTTCCACCCCTTCCTCGACGACCAGGACATCCAGATTATCGGCGTCGAGGCGGCGGGTTACGGCATCGAAACCGGCAAGCATGCCGCCAGCCTCAACGGCGGCGTACCGGGCGTGCTGCACGGCAACCGCACCTTCCTGCTGCAGGACGACGATGGCCAGATCATCGACGCCCACTCGATTTCCGCCGGCCTGGATTACCCCGGCATCGGCCCGGAACACGCCTGGTTGCATGAGGTCGGTCGGGTCGAATACACCTCGGTGACCGACCAGCAAGCCCTCGACGCCTTCCACCAGTGCTGCCGCCTGGAAGGCATCATCCCCGCGCTGGAAAGCGCCCACGCCCTGGCCGAAGTGTTCAAGCGGGCGCCGACGCTGCCCAAGGAGCACCTGATGGTGGTCAACCTGTCCGGGCGCGGCGACAAGGACATGCAAACCGTGATGCACCACATGGGCGAACTGGAGAACCAAGCATGAGCCGCCTACAGACGCGCTTTGCCGAACTGAAACAACAGAACCGCGCCGCCCTGGTGACCTTCGTCACCGCCGGCGACCCCAACTACGCCGCCTCGCTGGCGATCCTCAAGGGCCTGCCGGCGGCCGGTGCCGACGTGATCGAACTGGGCATGCCCTTTACCGACCCGATGGCCGATGGCCCGGCGATCCAGCTGGCGAATATCCGCGCTCTGGACGGCGGACAGAACCTGGCCAAGACCCTGCAGATGGTTCGCGAGTTTCGCCAAGGCGAGCAGAACACGCCGCTGGTGCTGATGGGCTACTTCAACCCGATCCACCATTACGGCGTGGCGCGCTTTATCGCCGAGGCCAAGGAGTCGGGAGTCGACGGCCTGATCGTGGTCGACCTGCCGCCGGAACATAACATCGACCTCTGTGATCCGGCGCAAGCGGCAGGCCTGGACTTCATCCGCCTGACCACCCCGACCACCGACGATGCGCGCCTGCCCAAGGTGCTCAACGGCAGCTCCGGCTTCGTCTACTACGTCTCGGTGGCCGGCGTCACCGGCGCCGGCGCGGCAACCCTGGAGCACGTCGAGCAAGCGGTGGCCCGCCTGCGTCGGCATACCGACCTGCCGATCAGCATCGGCTTCGGCATCCGCACCCCGGAACACGCGGCGACCATCGCCCGCCTGGCCGAAGGCGTGGTGGTCGGCTCGGCGCTGATCGACCAGATCGCCCATGCCGAGGACAGCGAACAGGCCGTTCAGGGCGTGCTGAGCCTGTGTCGCGACCTGGCCGACGGGGTGCGCAACGCCCGCCTGTAACCCTCGCCAGCCAAAAAAGCCGCTATTGCCGCACAGGTGTAGCGGCTTTTTTGTTTGGGAAGAACCTGCAGGCGAGCATCGATAGCCACCTGACTAGAAGAAATACAGAATAACCACAGTCAAAATCCGAATACTGTTGCCCATAATGGAATGACCCGCCCAACAGGAGATGCGCGAGTGGACAGGTTTCAGGAGATGCAGGTGTTTCTCGCCGTCGCCGAGGAGCAGGGCTTTGCCGCCGCCGCCCGCCGCTTGAGTCTGTCGCCGCCCAGCGTGACTCGCGCGGTGGCAGCCCTCGAAGAACGCATCGGCACCCTGCTGCTGGCGCGTACCACGCGCAGCGTGCACCTGACCGAAGCCGGCCAGCGTTATGTGGAAGACTGCCGACGGATTCTCGTCGAGCTGGAGGAGGCCGAGGAATCCGCCGCCGGTAGCCATGCCATGCCCCGTGGCCTGCTGTGCCTGACCGCCCCGGTACTGTTCGGCGAACTGTTCGTCACTCCGCTGATGGTCGACTACCTCGAGCAGCACCCGGCGGTGACGATCAAGGCCCTGCTGCTCGATCGCGTGGCGAGCATGGTCGACGAGGGCATCGATGTCGCCGTGCGCATCGGCCACCTGCCTGACAGCGGCTTGCACGCCGTGCCGGTCGGCCACGTGCGCCAGGTGGTCTGCGCATCCCCGGCCTACCTGCAGCGGCACGGCCGGCCGGCCCATCCGCGCGACCTGCACGCGGCGCGCATCGTTCTCGCCGGCAGCAGCAGCCTGCTCACCGACTGGCAATTCAGCGCGCCCGAAGGGGTGCTGAGCATTCGCCCAGAGCCGCGCCTGGCGGTCAGCGCCAACCAGGCCGCGATCAATGCCGCCCAACTGGGCTGGGGCCTGACCCGCGTGCTCTCCTATCAGGTGGCCGCGCAGGTGGCCGCCGGCGAGCTGGAGCTGCTGTTGGAGCGCTTCGAGCCAGCGCCGCTGCCCATCCACGTGGTCTATCAAGGCGGTCGCAGGGTACCGGCCAAGGTGCGCAGCTTTGTCGATTATTGCGTCGAGCGCCTGCGCGGCGACGCGGCACTCAATCCGCCGGCGCGCTGACCGAGCATGGACCGCTATCAACAGATGCGCGCCTTTCAGGCCGTGGCCGAAGCCCTCAGCCTGGCCGCGGCGGCGCGGCGCCTGAGCCTGTCCGCACCGACGCTGACCCGCGCCATCGCCACCCTCGAGCAGCGTCTCGGCGCGCCTCTGCTGAGCCGCAGCACCCGCGGCGTACGGCTGACCGAGGCCGGCCAGCGCTTCGCCCTGGACTGCCAGCGCATCCTGCGCGAGGTGGCCGAGGCGGACGAGTTGGCCAGCGGCCTGCACCGGCAGCCGCGTGGCCTGCTGAGGCTGTCCACGCCGCTGCTGTTTGGTCAGCAGGTGCTGACGCCGATCCTGCTCGACTACCTGGATGCCTACCCCGAGGTGCAGATCCTCGGCCAGTACCTGGACCGCGTCCCCAACCTGCACGAGGAAGGGCTGGATGTCGCCATCCAGGTCGGCGAACTGGTGGACTCGTCCTTGTACGCCCTGCGGGTCGGGCATATTCGTCATGTGGTCTGCGCCAGCCCGGCCTACCTGGCCGCGCAGGGCGAGCCCGAGACCCCGCAGAGCTTGAGGGCACGGCAGATCATCCATTCGAGTGCCGATACGCGTTTGCCGGAATGGCGCTTTCAGCACAATGGTCAGGCTCTGACGGTGAACCTGCAGCCGCGCCTCAGTTGCGCCACCACCCAGGCGGCGATTGCGGCGGCCTGCCGGGACGCCGGCCTGACCCGCTGCATGAGCTATCAGATTCATGCGCAACTGCAGGCGGGCCACCTGCGAACGGTGCTGACCGCCTTCGAACTGCCCAGCCAACCGGTCCACCTGGTTTACCGGGAAGGCCGCCGGGCCGCCGCGCGGGTGCGCAGCTTCGTCGATTTCGCCGCGGCGAAGCTGCGCCAGCACCCCGCGCTCAATCCAAGCTGACGGCCGCCACCGATTGTCGCAACAAGCCGAACCGCACAAGCTCGGCGCACGGCCGAGCAGGACTGCAACGGCCTCGGGGGTTATTGCAGAAACTGAAACAGTGGATTGTCATTTCTGGTGATTCTGCAATTTCCATCGGGAATGGATGATCACGTCCAGCGGCGCGGCCTCTGCAAATAGCACCCGCCGCCGAGCGATCCACTCAACTGCCTTGCGGAGCCTGCCATGACCCAGAACGCCATCAAACTGTTTCATCATCCCCTGTCCGGCCACGCCCACCGGGTCGAGCTGATGCTGTCCCTGCTCGGCCTGCCAAGCAAACTGGTGTTCGTCGACCTGGCCACGGGCGCCCATAAGCAACCCGAATTCCTGGCGATGAATCCCTTCGGCCAGGTGCCGGTGATCGATGACAACGGCACCGTGCTGGCCGACTCGAATGCCATTCTGGTCTACCTGGCGCTGAAATACGGCGACGCTGGCTGGTTGCCCAGCGATGCCACAGCGGCTGCCGGCGTGCAGCGCTGGCTCTCGGTTGCCGCCGGGCCGCTTGCGGCGGGGCCCGCCCGCGCACGCCTGATCAGCGTGTTCGGCGCGCCCTACAACGCCGAAGAAGTGATCGCCAACGCCCACGCCCTGCTCCAGGTGATCGAGGTCGAATTGCAGGGTCGGCAGTTTCTGGTTGGCGAGCAGCCAAGCATCGCCGACATCGCTTGCTACAGCTACATCGCCCATGCGCCGGAGGGCAACGTGTCGCTGGCCGACTACCCGGCTATCCGCGCCTGGCTGGCGCGTATCGAAGCGCTGCCGCGCTTCGTGCCGATGCCGCGGACGGCCGCCGGCCTGCAAGCCTGATTCGCCGCGCCGGTTGCCCGCACGCTGACCGGCGCCCTGTCGCCAGAGTAGCCCTGGAGTCGTCGCCATGGTTTCCCCGCCTCACGAAAACACCCCCTCGCCCTGGCATGCCGGGGAAAAGGCCCTGCAGCAACGCGTCGGCGTGGCCGAGCGCATGGAGCAGTTCGGCCGCCGGGTGATCCGCAATCACCTGCCCGAGCAGCATCGCGAGTTCTACCGCCAGTTGCCCTTTATCCTGCTGGGTTCGGTGGATGCCGAGGGTAACCCCTGGGCCAGCATCCTCGAAGGCCGGCCGGGCTTTGTCCAGGCGCCGCAGCCGCGCCTGCTGCAACTGGACTGCCGGCCCGACGCCAGCGACCCGGCGGCGGCCAATCTGGCCGATGGCGCGGCGGTCGGCCTGCTCGGCATCGAGCTGCACAGCCGCCGGCGCAACCGGGTCAACGGCCATGTGACGGGTTCTTCCGCGACCGGCTTCGCTGTGGTGGTGGAGCAGGCCTTCGGCAACTGCCCGCAATATATTCAGCAGCGCGAAGCGCACTTCGTCCGCGAGCCAGGACCACGCCAAGGCCTGCAACATCAGCGCCTAGGCGCCCTGGATGAGGCCGCCCGCGCGCTGATTCGCGGCGCCGATAGCTGCTTCGTCGCCAGTTATATCGACCCGGACGGCGACCCCGCGCGGCGCTCGGTGGATGTCTCCCATCGCGGCGGCCAGGCCGGTTTCGTCCGGGTCGAGGGCGACTGCCTGAGCCTTCCGGATTTCGCCGGCAACCTGCACTTCAACACCCTCGGCAACCTGCTGCTCAACCCGCGGGCCGGCCTGCTGTTCATCGACTTCAACAACGGGGATCTGCTGCAGCTCAGCGGCCACAGCGAGATCATCTTCGATGGCCCCGAAGTGGCGGCCTTTCAGGGCGCCGAACGGCTCTGGCGACTGCACGTCACCCAGCTGGTACGGCGGCCGGCGGCGTTGGCGCTGCGCTGGACATTTCAGGGCTTTTCGCCGAACAGTTTGATGACCGGCTCCTGGCCCCAGGCCCAGGCCCGCCTGCAGGGCGAAGCGCTGCGCCACAGCTGGCGCCGCCTGCGGGTGACGCGCATCGAGGAGGAAAGCGCGACTATCCGTTCGTTCTATCTTGAGCCCGGCGACGCCGCCGGCTTGCCGCTGTTTCAAGCCGGCCAGCACCTGCCCATCCGCCTGCACCTGCCGGGCACCTCGACGCCACTGATCCGCACCTACAGCCTGTCCAGCGCACCCTCGGATGACTGCTGGCGCATCAGCGTGAAACGCGAAGGTGCGGTGTCCAGTTACCTGCACGAGCACGTCACGGTGGGCGACCTGATCGAGGCACGGGCGCCGCAAGGCAGTTTCGTCGTCGCTGCCGACGAACCGCGGCCACTGGTGTTGCTGGCCGCCGGCGTCGGCGTGACGCCCCTGCTGTCGATGCTGCGCGAGGTGGTCTATCAGGGCCAACGAATCCGCCGCACCCGCCGGACCTTCTTCGTGCAGAGCGCGCGCACCCTCGCTCAGCTACCGTTCAAGGATGAACTGGCAGAACTGATGAACCGCGCCGGTGATGCGCTGAGCGTGCTGCGCCTGCTCAGCCAGCCGGAGGCTCATGCCCGCGAAGGCGCGGACTTCGAACGGACGGGACGCATCGACACCCAGCTGTTGCAGACGCTGTTGCCCTTCGACGACTTCGATGTCTATCTGTGCGGGCCGAGCCGTTTCACTCAGGACTTGTATGACTGCCTGCGCGCATTGTGCATCGCCGACGCGCGCATCCACGCCGAAACCTTCGGCCCCTCGACCCTGCGCCGCCAGCCCGACCCAGGCTCAGCGGCGCACGCACAACCGCCAGCCGCGACGGCTTCGGTGCCGGTGCTGTTTGCCCGGTCGGCCCAAGAGGCGCGCTGGACGCCCGAGGGTGGCAGCCTGCTGGAACTGGCCGAGAGGCGCGGCCTGAACCCGGAATTCAGCTGCCGGGGCGGCTCCTGTGGCACCTGTAGCACCCGCCTGGTCAGTGGTCAGGTGCATTACCCGATTCCGCCGGCCGAGTTGCCGCCGAGCGGAGCAGTGCTGATCTGCTGCGCCATTCCGGCGCTCGATCCACAGGGTCACGGCCTGGTGCTGGACCTTTAACCCACCGCCCATTGTTGCGAGGCAACCCCATGAATGACACTGAAACCCGTCCACCCTTGCCGCCCTTCAGCCGCGAAACGGCGATACAGAAAGTGCGCATGGCCGAAGATGGCTGGAACAGCCGCGACCCGCAGCGGGTGGCCCTGGCCTATACAGTCGACAGTCGCTGGCGCAACCGCGCCGAATTTCCCCAGGGCCGCGCCGAGATCCAGGCCTTCCTCGAAGGCAAGTGGCAACGCGAGCTGGAGTATCGCCTGATCAAGGAACTCTGGGCCCATGACGGCAACCGCATTGCCGTGCGCTTTGCCTACGAGTGGCACGACGCCGACGGCAACTGGTTTCGCTCCTACGGCAATGAGAACTGGGAGTTCGACGAGCAGGGCCTGATGCGCCTGCGCTACGCCAGCATCAACGACCTGTCGATCAGTGCCGCCGAGCGCAAGTTCCACTGGCCGCCAGGCCGGCGCCCGGATGATCACCCCGGCCTGAGCGAGCTGGGCCTGTAGCCGTCCACCCATGCAAAAGCCGTTTTGGCAGTCCGCAACAACGGCTTTTCTGTACGCTGGAGCGCCGACGCTTGCAGGGGCCTAGCACTGGGATACCTGCGCCCCCGAGCACAGGCGTTGTTCATGGCCGTTCAAGGCTGCGTCGCCTGCAAGCGCCGCTGCTGGGTCTTCTGCTGGCGGTAGCTGATCGCCGCGGCCGGCACCGGTGTGACCTTGCCGGTTTCCAGCCAGCGCTTCAGGCGGCTGGCATCGGCCATGTGGGTGTATTTGCCGAAGGCATCCAGCACCACGAAGGCCACCGGGCGCTTATTCATCACCGTGCGCATCACCAGGCAATGGCCGGCTTCGTCGGTGAAGCCGGTCTTGGTCAGCTGTACGCTCCAGCCGGCCTTGCGCACCAGGGCGTTGGTGTTGCGAAAACCCAGGGTGTAGTTGGGTTTGCGAAAGCGCACGGTCTGCTCCGGGGTGGTGCTCAGCTGGCCAAGCAGCGGGTACTGCTGGCTGGCCTTGAGCAACAGCACCAGGTCCGTGGCGGTGGAGACGTTGTGCTCGGACAGGCCGGTCGGTTCGACGTAGCGGGTGTTGCGCATGCCCAGCGCCTTGGCCTTGGCGTTCATGGCCGCGACGAAGGCCGCGTGGCCGCCCGGATAGTGGTGCGCCAGGCTGGCCGCCGCGCGATTCTCCGAGGACATCAAGGCCAGCAGGAGCATGTCGCGACGGCTGATTTCGCTGCCCACCCGCACCCGGGAAAACACCCCCTTCATCTCCTGGGTGTCGCGGATGGTGATCGGTAGCACCTGCTCCAGCGGCAACCTGGCATCCAGCGCGACCATGGCGGTCATCAACTTGGTCACCGATGCGATCGGTACCACCACATCGGGGTTGCTGGAGTAGAGCACCTGGTTGCTCTGCAGGTCGACCAGCAGCGCACTGCCGGCGGCAAGCTCTTGCTGACGGGGCGCCTTGACGGCGGCATGGGCGTTCGATGCAACTACAACGCAGCTGCAGATCAGCAGCAGACTGACGAGCGAATGACGGATATTCACAGGACGATTCACAGGATGGGGTGGAAGGATGTCGGCACTGTCCCTTGCGCCCGGCGCAGTATACGGCACTCAGCTGCCGCCCTTGCAGTGTAGTGTAGGGTGCCTGCGCGGCGCCGCTTTGTCCGTTCGGCGGATGCTGTCAGGCGCCGCTCAACTCGCTTTGCAGCCAGTCGACGAACTGCTGAGTCAGGCGCTGGCGCCGTTTGCGCTCGGGCAGCACCAGGTAATAGCCGAATTCGGAACGCACCTCGCCGGCACAGACCCGACAGAGCAGGTCCTGGGCCAGCAGCTCGTCGACCAGATGGTGCCAGCCGATGGCCACGCCCTGGCCGGCAATCGCCGCCTGGATCAGCAGGGTGTAGTTGTCGAAACGCAGGGCGCCGGCACCGGGCGCCGCGGCGACGCCCAAGGCATGGAACAGACCGTTCCAGTCAAACCAGCGCGAGCGACTCTCGGGGCGCAGGTGCAGCAGCGGCAATTCTGCCAGCGCCGCCGCCGGTAACGGCAACTGACGGCCGCGCAGCAACTGGGGGCTACAGACCGCAAATACCTCCTCGTTGAACAGCAGGCGGGCCTCGCCATGCTTGAAGCGACCGTCGCCGAAGGCGATGGCCACGTCGATGTCCGACGGCAGGGTGCCGAGGTCGCGCGCACTGCTGATCAGGCTGACGTCCACCTCGGGGTGGATCTGATGAAAACGCGGCAGGCGCGGCATCAACCAATAGGCGGCGAAGGCGAAATCGGTGGCCACCTGCAAGACCTCGTGCTGCTGCCGGGCGGTGACCGCCATCAGGCCGGCATCGAGCGACTCCAGCCCGCTGCGCACATAGCGCAGCAGTATCTCGCCGGCCTCGGTCAGGACGATGCCGCGATAGACCCGATCGAACAGACGGGTCGCCAGCTGCTGCTCCAGACGTTTGATCTGCTGGCTGATCGCCGGCTGGCTGCTGCCCAGTTCGCTCGCCGCCGCGGTGAAGCTCAGATGGCGGGCGGCGGACTCGAACACCCGCAACACATCCAGAGAGACGCCTTCGATACTCTCAAACATAAGCTGTAGTTATCCGAGTCATGTGTTTACAGCGGGTTTACCACATTTTTTGCAGGGCAGATTATCGCTAGCAGCAATTTCGCATAAATTTTTTATATGGAATAACGGCTCGCCATGAAACGTCCCAACATTCTCTTCATCATGGCCGACCAGATGGCCGCACCGCTGCTGCCGATCCATGATCCGGCCTCACCGATCAAGATGCCCAACCTGGTACGCCTGGCCGAAACGGGCGTGGTATTCGATTCCGCCTATTGCAACAGCCCGCTCTGTGCCCCGTCACGCTTCACCCTGGTCAGCGGCCAGCTGCCGTCGAAAATCGGCGCCTACGACAACGCCGCCGACTTCCCCGGCGACGTGCCCACCTACGCGCACTACCTGCGCAGCCTCGGCTACCACACGGCGCTGTCCGGCAAGATGCACTTCTGCGGCCCCGATCAGCTGCACGGCTACGAGGAGCGCCTGACCAGCGACATCTATCCGGCCGACTACGGCTGGGCGGTGAACTGGGACGCACCGGAAGAGCGCCTGAGCTGGTACCACAACATGTCCTCGGTATTGCAGGCCGGCCCCACCGTGCGCACCAACCAGCTGGATTTCGATGAAGAGGTGGTGTTCAAGGCCCAGCAGTACCTCTACAACCACGTCCGCGAGAACGCCGAACAGCCGTTCTGCCTGACGGTGTCGATGACCCACCCGCACGACCCCTACTGCATCCCGGAAGAGTTCTGGAACCTGTACCGCGATGAGGACATCCCGCTGCCAGGGGTCAACATCGACCAGCAAGACCTCGACCTCCACTCGCAACGCATCCTCAAGGTCATCGACCTGTGGGGCAAGGAGCTGCCCGCGGAGAAGATCCGGGACGCGCGGCGCGCCTATTTCGGGGCCTGCAGCTATATCGACGCGAATATCGGCAAGCTGCTGAAAACCCTCGGTGATTGCGGCTTGGCCGAGGACACCATCATCGTCTTCTCCGGCGACCACGGCGACATGCTTGGCGAGCGCGGCCTCTGGTACAAGATGCACTGGTTCGAGATGGCCGCCCGGGTGCCCTTCGTGGTCCATGCGCCGCGCCAATTCGCCGCGCACCGGGTCAGCCAGTCGATGTCCACCGCCGACCTGCTGCCGACCCTGGTGGAGCTGGCCGGCGGCACGCTGGACCCCAGCCTGCCGCTCGATGGTCGCTCCCTGCTGCCACACTTGCAGGGCAGCGGCGGGCACGACGAAGTGCTCGGCGAGTACATGGGTGAAGGCACTAACAGCCCACTGATGATGATCCGCCGCGGCGACTGGAAATTCATCTATTGCGAACAGGACCCGCTGCTGTTGTTCAACGTGGCCAACGACCCGCACGAGCTGGAGAACCTGGCCCAGTCGCCCGAGCACCAGGGCCTGCTGGCCGAGTTCCTCGCGGACGCACGCCAGCGCTGGGACATTCCGGCGATCCATCAGGCCACCCTCGCCAGCCAGCGGCGTCGACGCTTCGTCGCCGAGGCGCTGACCAAGGGCAAGCTGAAGAGCTGGGACCATCAACCCATGGTCGACGCCAGCCAGCAATACATGCGCAACCACATCGACCTCGACGACCTGGAGCGCCGCGCCCGCTACCCGCGGCCATAATCGCGACAACCGACAAGCGTGCAACTACAACTAAAATAACTGGAGATGCCCCATGAAAAAGATCAGCACCCTATGTGCCGCGAGCCTGTTGATGGCTGTCGGCACCCTGCAGGCCCAGGCCGAAGACGCCCAATGCGCCACGGTCAAACTCGGCGATCCGGGCTGGAGCGACATCGCGGTCACCAACGGCATCACCAGCTTCCTGCTCGACGGCCTGGGCTACAAGGCACAAACCCAGATCCTCGCCGTGCCGATCATCTTCGCCGGCCTGCAGAAGGGCCAGGTCGATGTCTTCCTCGGCAACTGGATGCCGGCGCAGCAAAGCAACTACGACAAGTTCGTCGCCAGCGGTGAAGTGGCCAAGCTGGCGCAGAACCTCAGCGGCACCGAATACACCCTGGCAGTGCCGACCTACGCCTATGAGGCTGGGGTGAAGACCTTTGCCGATCTCGACAAGTTTGCCGAGCAGTTCAAGCACAAGCTCTACGGCATCGCCTCGGGCTCGCCGGCCAACGAATCGATCCGCAAGATGATCGAGTCCGACGAGTTCGGCCTGGGCGACTGGAAACTGGTGGAATCCAGCGAACAGGCGATGCTGGTGCAAGTCGGTCGTGCGGTGAAACGCGACCAGTTCGTGGTGTTCCTGGGCTGGACCCCGCACCCGATGAACGTCAACTACGACATCAAGTACCTCAAGGGTGGCGAACAATATTTTGGCGAAAGCGGCAGCGTCAACACCCTGGCCCGCAAGGACTATGCCGCGCAATGCCCGAACGTCAGCACGCTGCTGAGCAACCTGAGCTTCACTCAAGAGATGGAGAACAGCATCATGAACCAGGTGCTGAGCAAGCAGGCGAGCAACACCGAGGCGGTCAAGGCCTGGCTCCAGGCCAACCCGGCGATGCTCGAGGGCTGGCTCAAAGGCGTCACCACCCGCGATGGCGGCGACGCGATGGCGGCGGTCAAAGCTAAGCTTTGAATCGCCAGGCTGGATTGCGTAGGGTGAACCCAGGTTCAGCCTGCGCTGGCCGCCCCGGATCGGCCGGGACTTTTGCGCGCCGGGGCAGTCCGCCTCCAGCCCCTAACTAGACGTCGCCATGCAGCTACCCAACCGTCAAACCCTACTGCCCTTCCTCAGATGGCTGCCCAACACCAGCCGCCGCAGCCTCGGCAACGATTTGCTGGTGGGCCTGAGCGGCGCCATCCTGGCTCTGCCGCAATCCATCGCCTATGCCTTGATCGCTGGCCTGCCTGCCGAGTACGGCCTCTATGCGGCCATAGTGCCGGTGATCATCGCCTGCCTGTGGGGCTCGTCCTGGCACCTGATCTGCGGGCCGACCGCGGCTATCTCCATCGTCCTGTTCACCAGCGTCAGCCCCCTGGCGACGCCGGGCAGCGACGATTTTATCGCGCTGATCCTGTTGCTGACCTTTCTCGCTGGGCTGTTCCAGTGGCTGCTCGGCCTGCTGCGCTTCGGCGCCCTGGTCAACTTCGTCTCGCACTCGGTGGTGCTCGGCTTCACCTTGGGCGCCGCGACGGTGATCGTACTCGGTCAGTTGCCCAACCTCATCGGCATCAGCATGCCCAGCCAGGCCACGGCCCTGGCGACCCTGCTCAACCTCGGCGAACACCTGGCGGAAATCGACTGGCGCTCGCTGGCGCTGGCCCTCTTCAGCCTGGGCGTCAGCCTGCTGATAAGAAGATTCTGGCCACGCCTGCCGGCCCTGCTGGTCGGCATAGTCGCCGGCAGCCTGGCCGTATTGGCCTGGCCCGCCCAGCTCGGCGACATCGCCCTGGTCAGTGCTTTCGACGGCCAGCTGCCCCCGTTCAGCCCGCTACGCTTCGAGCTGGCGAGCATCCTGCAACTGCTGCCGGCAGCGGTGGCCTGCGGCATGCTCGGGCTGGTCACCAGCCTGTCGATTGCCCGTGCGCTGGCCAGCAAATCCCAGCAGTTCCTCGACGCCAACCAGGAGGTGCGCGCCCAGGGCTTGTCCAACCTGATCGGCCCCTGGTTCTCCGGTTCCTTGTCGGCCGGCTCCTTCACCCGCTCGGCCCTGAACCTGCAGGCCGGCGCCCGCTCGCCCCTGGCCGGGGTATTTTCCGCGCTGCTGGTGGCCCTGTTTGCCCTGGTCGGCGCCCGCCTGATCGCCCACATCCCGCTGCCCAGCATGGCCGCGAGCATCCTGCTGATCTGCTGGGGGCTGGTGGATATTGCCGGGATACGCGCATTGTTCCGGGTCAGTCGCTCGGAGTTCCTGGTGATGTTGCTGACCCTGCTCGCCACCCTGCTGCTGGAGCTGCAAACGGCGATCTATGCCGGGGTGCTGGCCTCGCTGTTCTTCTACCTCAAGCGCACCTCGCAGCCGCGGGTGAAGTTCTGGGAGGAGGGCGAGGAGGAATTGCTGCGCGTGGAGGGGTCGATCTTTTTCGGCGCCTGCCACTACCTGCAACAGATCATCCAGCGCAGCAAAGGCGAGCGGGTGATCATCGATGCCCACCACGTCAACTTCATCGATTACGCCGGGGTGGAAATGCTCCACCAGGAAGCACGCCGCCTGCTCGCGCAGGACCGTAGCCTGATCCTGCGGCGCGCCCGACCGCAGGTGATCGAGGAAATCCACAAGCTCGAAGGCGCCGAGCAGTGCCCGGTGCAGTTCGAGGATTGAAACCCCGGATTCACCCCAGCTGCAGCTGGCGGCGCAATTCGGCCAACACCGGCGCGCTGTCCGGGCGCACGCCGCGCCACAGGTAGAAGGCCTCGGCAGCCTGCTCGACCAGCATGCCCAAGCCATCCAGGGTACGCGCCGCGCCCTGCTCGGCGGCCCAGCGGTTGAACGCGGTGGGCGCTTTGCCGTACATCATGTCGTAGCACAGGGTATGCCCCGGCGCGATCAGGCTTGACGCGATCGGCGGCAGCTCGCCGGCCAGGCTGGCCGAGGTGCCGTTGACGATCAGGTCCACCGGCGCATCGATCCAGTCGAAGCCGCTGGCGACTACCGGCCCCAGGTCGGCGAATTCGCGGGCCAGCTGTTCGGCCTTCTGCACCGTGCGGTTGGCGATCACCAGGGTCGCCGGCTGCTCGGCCAGCATGGGTTCGAGCACACCACGCACGGCACCGCCGGCACCGAGCAGGAGGATGCGTTTGCCGCGCAGGTCGAAGCCGGCGTTGACGGTCAGGTCACGCACCAGCCCGGCACCATCGGTGTTGTCGCCAAGCAGGCTGCCGTCATCCAGTTTCTTCAGGGTATTCACCGCGCCAGCACGCTGGGCGCGGGCACTGAGGCTGTCGGCCAGCTGAAAGGCCTGTTCCTTGAACGGCACGGTGACGTTGGCGCCCTTGCCTTGGGCGAAGAACGCCCGGGCAAAGCCGGGAAAGTCATCCAGCGGCGCGAGCAACGCCTCGTAGCTCAGCTGCTCGCCGGTCTGCGCGGCAAACAGGCGGTGGATCAGCGGCGACTTGCTGTGGCCGATGGGGTTGCCGAAGACGCCGTAACGATCCATCAGCCTCATGCCTTTTTCAGCCAGTCGCGGTCGGTCAGGTAGTACTCGGTCAGGCGCGCCTCTTCGCTGCCCGGTTCGGGCTTCCAGTCGTAACCCCAGCGCACCTGCGGCGGCAGCGACATGAGGATCGATTCGGTGCGCCCGCCGGACTGCAGGCCGAACAGGGTGCCGCGGTCGTAGACCAGGTTGAACTCGACGTAGCGGCCGCGGCGGAACGCCTGGAACTCGCGCTCGCGCTCGCCGTAGGGGGTCAGCTTGCGCCGCTGCACGATGGGCAGGTAGGCCGCAAGGTAGGCATCGCCGATCGCGCGCATGAAGGCGAAGCTGGTGTCGAAGTCCCACTGGTTCAGGTCGTCGAAGAACAGGCCGCCGATGCCGCGCGGTTCGCCGCGGTGCTTGATCAGGAAGTAGCGGTCGCACCAGGCCTTGAACTTCGGATAGACCTCGGCGCCGAACGGCGCGCAGGCCTCAAAGGCGACCCGATGCCAGTGCACGCAATCTTCTTCGTTGGCGTAATAGGGGGTCAGGTCGAAGCCGCCACCGAACCACCAGACCGGCTCCTCGCCTTCCTTCTCGGCGCTGAAGAAGCGCACGTTGGCATGGGAGGTGGGCACGTAGGGGTTTTCCGGGTGGATCACCAGGGACACGCCGAGTGCCTCGAAACCGCGTCCGGCCAGTTCCGGGCGATGAGCACTGGCCGACGGCGGCAAGCCGTCGCCAAACACGTGGGAGAAATTGACCCCGCCCTTTTCGATCAGCGCGCCATTCTCGATCACCCGCGTGCGGCCGCCGCCGCCGGCCGGGCGCTGCCAGCTTTCCTCGAAGAACTCGGCGCCAGCGTCCTCGGCTTGCAGGGCGGCGCAGATACGGTCTTGCAGGTCGAGCAGATAGGCCTTCACGGCCTCAGTACGGTCACTCACGGCGGCACCTTGGAAGCAGTCAGGCCAGCCAGGGAGTTGCCCAGCCGGCGAAATCGGCGCCCAGCATAACATTTGCCGACACAGGCTTGCTGTTGACGCCGCGCCTGCACAGCGGTTGGATAGGGGCCTGAATCGCCCATGCCCGTGGGCGAGCCCTGCGACAAGGAGCCTGAGATGGCCAAGCGTATTCAATTCAGCAGCCACGGCGGCCCCGACGTCCTCGAGTACTGCGACTACCAGCCAGCCGCACCCGGCCCCCACGAGGTCCGCGTGCAGAACCGGGCGATCGGCCTGAATTTCATCGACACCTACTTCCGCAGCGGCCTGTATCCGCCGCCGGCGCTGCCGTCGAGCCTGGGCAATGAAGCGGCCGGTATTGTCGAAGCCGTCGGCGCGCAGGTCAGCCAGTTCCAGGTCGGCGATCGTGTGGCCTACGCCACCGCACCGCTGGGCGCCTACAGCGAACTGCACGTGCTGCCGGCCGCCAAGCTGGTCAAGCTGCCGGATGCCATCAGCTTCGAGCAGGCCGCGGCGGTGATGCTCAAGGGCCTGACCGTGCAGTACCTGCTGCGCCAGGTATTTCCACTGCAGGGCGGCGAAACCATCCTGTTCCATGCCGCCGCCGGTGGCGTCGGCTCCCTGGCCTGCCAGTGGGCCAAGGCCCTGGGGGTCAGGTTGATCGGCACCGTCAGCTCGGCCGAAAAAGCCGCGCGGGCCATGGAGCAGGGCGCCTGGGCGACCATCGACTACAGCCATGAGAACGTGGCCCAGCGCGTACTGGCGCTGACCGACGGGCGCAAGTGCCCGGTGGTCTACGATGGCGTCGGCAAGGACACCTGGGAAACCTCGCTGGATTGCGTGGCCCCACGCGGGCTACTGGTCAGCTTCGGCAACGCCTCCGGGGCGGTCACCGGGGTCAACCTGGGCATCCTCGCGCAGAAGGGTTCGCTATTCGTCACCCGGCCGACCCTGGCCGGCTACGCCGACACCCCCGAGCGCCTGCAGATGATGGCCGACGAGCTGTTCGGCATGATCGAAAGCGGCCAGTTGCAGGTCGATATCAGCAATCGCTACGCCCTCAAGGACGCCGCCGCCGCGCAAGCCGCCCTGAGCGCCCGGCAGACCACCGGCTCGACCATTCTGCTGCCATAGGCTGGGTTAGGTTTCGCACGCACAGCCCAATACCTGTCGCGCCGTAACCCACCATGGTCATCTGCGGCGCCTGAACAGATGGGTTAGGCGGCGATCCGCGCGGAGCGTAGGGCGGCTTCGGAGCGCAGCGACAACCCGCCAGCTTTATGCCGCGCGGCTGAACCATGGTGCACTGCCTGCGGCGAGTGACACCCTACAACAGCATCAGGATGGTCGGATTACATCGCCACTGATCAGGTCACGAATCAGGCTGGGGTTCTTGCGCCCGCCCAGGGCGCCGCCGAGGACCTTGTCCAGTTGCCGCGGAAAGTACTGCTCGACCCGCAGGCGCGTGCGGGCCGCCGGGCGGCCGGCGGGGTTGGCCGAGGTCGAGACCAGCGGGCCGGTGAGGGCACAGAGTTGGCGCACCAGCGGGTGATCGCTGACGCGCAAAGCGACGCTGCTGTGCTCGCCGGTGATCCACTCGGGCAGGCGCTGCTGATGCGGGACCAGCCAGGTATTGGGCCCCGGCCAGGTGCTGGCCAGACGCTCTTGCCAGATCTCCGGCAGATCCTCGAGGAGAAAATCGAACTGCTCGATGCAGTCCGCCACCAGGATCAGGCCCTTGTCCATCGGCCGCTCTTTCAGCGCCAGTAGGCGCTCCACCGCGAGCTCGTTCCACGGGTCGCAGCCCAGCCCCCACACCGCCTCGGTCGGGTAAGCGATTATTCCGCCCTGACGCACCACCCGCGCCGCCTGCTGTACCTGCCACCTGCTGACCATCCACTGCACTCCCACCTATGCCTGCCGCGCAGTGTATCCAAGCTAGCGGGCGCGGCCCACCCAGCGTCCGGCTTCGCAGGCTATATGGCCGTCCAGCTCCAGCTCGGTGAGGGCCGCCAACACCTGCGGCAAGGGCCAACCGCTGACCGCCGCCAGGGCTTCACTGCTGTGCGGCGCCGCATGCAGCAAGTCGAGCAACGGGTGCGCGAAGCGCTGGGCCGGACTTGCCTCGCTGGCCAACGGCGGCTGCAGCTGCCAGCCACGCAGCGCTTCGAGGATATGCTCGATGCTTTCCACCAGCACGGCGCCATCGCGGATCAACTGATGGCAGCCGCGCGCGCCGGGATGGTGGATCGAACCGGGAATGGCATAGACCTCGCGGCCTTGCTCGGCCGCCAGCCGCGCGGTGATCAGCGAGCCGCTGGAAGGGCTGGCCTCGACCACCAGCACGCCGAGGGACAGGCCACTGATGATGCGGTTGCGCCGAGGGAAATTGCCCGCATGCGGCGGGCAATCCAGTGGCAACTCCGACACCAGCGCACCACCATGCTCGACGATGTCCGCGGCCAACTGCCGGTGCCGCGCCGGATACAGGCGCTGCAAGCCGGTGCCGAGTACCGCGATGGTTTTTCCGGCCACATCCAGGGCACCTTGATGGGCCGCGCCGTCGATGCCCAGCGCCAGGCCGCTGGTGATCACGAAGCCGCCGGCGGCCAGGCTGCGAGCGAAGCTGTGCGCGGTATCCAGTCCGGGCCGTGAGGCGCGGCGACTGCCGACCATGGCCAGTTGCGGCTGCTCGAGTAGCGCCGGATCGCCGGCCACATAGAGCAAGGGCGGGGCATCGCCGAGTTCGGCGAGCAAGCCCGGATAAGCCGGGTCATCCCACATCAACAGATGATGCTGCTCAGCCTCCAGCCAGGCCAGGGCGGCAGTGGCGCGCTCACGCACCTCGCTGCTGCGCCGGGGTTCGGCACAGGCCGCCGGTAACCCCAGCGAACGCCAGGCACTGGCTGGTGCACTGAGGGCCGCGGAAGCGCTGTCGAAGGCACTGAGCAATTTGCGAAAACGCCGCGGGCCAAGCTCCGGCAGGCTGTGCAGGCGCAGGCGGGCTTCGAGTTCGGCAGGGGAGATACGGTAGCTGGGGCATTGCGCCATGGCGATCATCCTTGATCGGTCGCGCCCGGAAACGTTGCGGGAACTACGGGCGGCAGGTAGCGGTGCAGCAGAGACCCCCGCCGCGCAGGCGCGCGGCTGGGGTTGGCGGCGCTAGGGGTTGCGTACCTTGTCCATCACCGCCAGCTGGCGGGTGGCGCCAAGGATCAGGCCATAGCTGAGTTTTTCGTAGGTGCGGAACACCATCAACAGACCGGCCCGCTCATCCGGGATCTTCACCGCTTCGCCGGTAATCCGATCGCGTACGGTTTCGCCGGTCTTGTACACCGCCAGCACGCTGCCCTCGGCCAGGCCATCACGCGCACCCTTGTTCAGGGTGACCACGTCGAACTGGCCGATCTGGGTCACGCCACGCGGGACGTCGAGGATCAAGCCGTTGATTTCGCTGCTCGGCGCGCTGGGCATGAAGGTCGAGGTGATCGCCCGCTCTTCGGTGGCGAAAAGGCGATCGCCGAGGCGCACTTCCTGGGTTGTGCGGGTCAGGCTCATGGTGCCGATATCACCTTCCTCGGCAACGATCTCACCGCCGCCGATGTCATCGGCATTGATTCCGAGGAACTCCTGGGTGTCCGGGTCGACGTAGGTCTTGCCCTGGCGGAAGATGCCATACACCGGCGCAGTTTCGTCGAAGGAACCGCGCGCGTAAACCCGATCACCGGCACCGCTGACCACACGCTCGGCGTTACCGGCGACGATATAGGGTGCTCTCTCGAACGCTTCGGGGGTATCGACGATGCGGTTGCTCAGCAGGAAGCTGTTGATCGCCCCCAGCGGGATGGTCGGAATCGCTTCGGCCATCGGCGTGCTGCGGATCTGCGGCGACAGCTTGATGGTGCCACGCGACTCGCCACGGCTGAGCATCAGCCGTGGCTGGCCATCGACATAGACCAGGCTGAGTTGATCGCCGGGATAGATCAGATGGGGGTTTTCCACTTGCGGGTTGGCATGCCAGATTTCTGGCCACTTCCACGGCTCACTGAGAAACCGCCCGGAAATATCCCAGAGAGTATCGCCCTTGACCACGGTATAACGGTCTGGGTGACCGTCCTTGAGATGCACTTCGGCCTGGGCCAAGCCGCTAGCGGCAAGCAATAGCAGGGCGAGTAGTGATTTCCTCATGCGGTGAATCCCTTTATTATGTGTCTTCACGTGGAGCGCCCTAGCGCCGCGACTAAACCCAGTAGTACTGCGGCGTGAAGCCGTTTTTCAATGCTGCTCATCATCTTAGCAGCGGATTTTGACTTTATTCCACAAGTGCATCACAAACGCATATGGCTATCTTAAACATCCTCGAATTTCCCGATCCACGCTTGCGCACCATCGCCAAGCCGGTGGACATGGTCGACGACGCCCTGCGTCAATTGATCGACGACATGTTTGAAACCATGTACGAAGCCCCGGGCATCGGCCTGGCCGCGACTCAGGTCAACGTGCACAAGCGCCTGGTGGTGATGGATCTATCGGAAGACCGAAGCGAACCCCGGGTGTTCATCAACCCCGAGTTCGAGACCCTTACCGACGAGGTGGAGCAGTACCAGGAAGGCTGCCTCTCGGTGCCGGGCTTCTACGAAAACATCGACCGCCCGCAAAAAGTCAGGATCAAGGCGCTGGACCGCGATGGCCAGCCCTACGAACTGATCGCCGAAGGCCTGCTCGCGGTGTGTATCCAGCACGAGTGCGACCATCTCAACGGCAAGCTGTTCGTCGATTACCTGTCCAACCTCAAGCGCGACCGGATCAAGAAGAAGCTGGAAAAGCAACATCGCCAGCAGGCTTGAGCCACACCCCGATAGAAGGCTTGCTGCGGCAAGCCTTCTTCTTTTTCAGTAGTGATTAGCGAGAATCCATGTCCGAGTCTTTGCGCATCGTCTTTGCCGGCACCCCGGAGTTCGCCGCCGAACACCTCAAGGCCCTGCTCGATAGCCCGCATCAGATCATTGCCGTGTATAGCCAGCCGGATCGGCCGGCCGGCCGCGGACAGAAGCTCGCCGCCAGCCCGGTCAAACAGCTCGCCCTGCAGCATGCAGTTCCGGTCTATCAACCGCAAACCCTGCGCGACCCGGCAGCCCAGGCCGAGCTGGCCGCGCTCGCGCCGGACTTGCTGGTGGTGGTGGCCTACGGCCTGATCCTGCCGCAGGTGGTGCTGGACATCCCGCGCCTGGGCTGCATCAACAGCCACGCCTCGCTGCTGCCGCGCTGGCGCGGCGCCGCACCGATCCAGCGCGCCATCGAAGCCGGCGACAACGAATCCGGGGTCACCGTGATGCAGATGGAAGCTGGCCTGGACACCGGGCCAATGCTGCTGAAAGTCAGCACGCCGATTGCGGCCGACGATACCGGCGGCAGTCTGCACGACCGCCTGGCCGCGCTTGGCCCGCCGGCGGTGCTCGATGCCATCGCCGGCCTGGCCGCAGGTACCCTGGTCGGCGAGGTGCAGGACGACAGCCTGGCCACCTACGCGCACAAACTGAACAAGGATGAAGCCCGTCTGGACTGGACGCGCCCGGCGCTGGAACTGGAGCGGCTGATCCGCGCCTTCCACCCCTGGCCGATCTGCCACAGCACCCTGACTGGCGCAGCGCTGAAGGTGCATGCGGCTGAGCCGGGCGAGGGCAGTGGTACACCCGGCCGCATACTCGCGGCCGACAAACAGGGCCTGACGGTTGCCTGCGGCCAGGGCGCGCTGCGCTTGACCCGCCTGCAACTGCCCGGCGGCAAGGCGCTTGATTTCAGTGACCTGTACAACAGTCGCCGCGAGCAGTTCGCCGTCGGCCTGGTGCTCGGCGTATGAACCCTCGTCTCGCTGCCGCCCGTGCCCTGGCTGTCGTGCTCAATGGCAAAGCCTCCCTGGGCAGCAGCCTGCCACCGCTGCTGGACAAGGTTGAGCAGCGCGACCGCGGCCTGGCCCAGGATCTGGCGTTCGGCACCGCACGCTGGCAACCACGCCTGGCGCTGATCGCCGAGCAACTGCTGCAAAAACCTTTCAAGGCGGCCGACCGTGACGTCGAGGCACTGCTGCTGATCGGGCTGTATCAGCTGTTCTACACGCGTATTCCCGCCCATGCCGCCATCGGCGAGACCGTGGCCTGTATCGACAAATTGAAGAAGCCTTCGCTCAAGGGCCTGCTCAATGCCGTGCTGCGCAATGCCCAGCGCGAAAGCGAAAGCATTATTGCCAGCCTGGATCGCGATCCGGTGCTGCATAGCGCCCATCCACGCTGGCTGCAGAAAGCCCTGAAGGCCCAGTGGCCCGAACAATGGCAAGCCATCTGTGCGGCCAACAACGCCCATCCGCCGCTGATCCTGCGGGTCAATCGCCGCCTCGGCAGCCGCGATGACTACCTGGCTGAGCTGCGGCGCAGCGGATTCGCCGCCGAACCCTGCACGTTCAGCCGCGACGGCATTCGTTTGCTGCAGGCGTGCGATGTCACCGGCTTGCCGGGTTTCGCCGCAGGCCTCCTCAGCGTGCAGGACGAGGCCGCGCAACTGGCCGCCGACCTGCTCGAACTGGCCCCTGGGCAACGGGTGCTGGATGCCTGCTGCGCACCGGGCGGCAAGACCTGTCACCTGCTCGAGGCCGAACCGGCACTGGCCGGCGTGGTGGCGGTGGATCTGGAAGAAAAGCGCCTGGTGCGGGTGCGCGAAAACCTCAAGCGCCTCAATCTCGACGCCGAACTGATCGCCGCCGATGGCCGTGATACCGCTGCCTGGTGGGATGGCCAGGCGTTCCAGCGGATTCTCCTCGACGCGCCGTGCTCCGCCACCGGGGTGATTCGCCGCCATCCGGACATCAAGCTGACCCGGCAACCCGCGGATATTCCGGCGCTGGCCCAGTTGCAGGGCGAATTGCTCGATGCCCTGTGGCCGACCCTGGAAGTCGGCGGCATCCTGCTGTACGCCACCTGCTCGGTGCTGCCCATGGAAAACAGTGACAACATCGCCGCCTTTCTCGCCCGCACGCCAAACGCTCGTGAACTGGAGATAAGCGCCGACTTCGGTCTCCAGACGACCCATGGTCGCCAGTTGCTGCCGCAAATCGACGGTCACGATGGTTTCTACTATGCCAAGCTGAGCAAGATCGCCGCATGCTGAACAGAGGCGTCGACAGGGCCAGGCCGCGCAGGCTTGAGTCCGGCGCAACGCCCGTATAACTGGAGTCGGTGGACGGCAGCTGAACGCAGCCCGGCCCACCCAACAGGAGTGATCGCTTGAAAATCATCATTCTCGGCGCTGGCCAAGTCGGCGGCACCCTGGCGGAACACCTGGCCAGCGAGGCCAACGACATCACCGTGGTCGACACCGACGGAGATCGCCTGCGCGACCTCGGTGACCGTCTGGATATCCGCACCGTACAAGGCCGCGGCTCCTTCCCCACGGTGCTGCGCCAGGCCGGCGCGGACGATGCCGACATGCTGATCGCGGTAACCAACAGCGACGAAGTCAACATGATCGCCTGTCAGGTGGCCTACACCCTGTTCCATACCCCGACCAAGATTGCCCGGGTGCGCGAAGCGGCCTACCTGACCCGCTCCGGCCTGTTCAACAACGAAGCGATTCCGGTCGACGTGCTGATCAGCCCGGAACAGGTGGTGACCAACTACATCAAGCGCCTGATCGAATACCCCGGCTCGCTGCAGGTAATCGACTTCGCCGAAGGCAAGGCCCAGCTGGTGGCCGTGCGCGCCTACTACGGCGGCCCACTGGTCGGTCAGCAACTGCGCCAGTTGCGCGAACACATGCCCAATGTCGACACCCGGGTTGCCGCGATCTTCCGCCGCAACCGGCCGATCATTCCCCAGGGCGACACCGTGATCGAGGCCGATGACGAGGTGTTCTTCATCGCCGCCAAAGGCCACATCCGCGCGGTGATGAGCGAAATGCGCCGCCTGGAAGTCAGCTACAAGAAGGTGGTGATCGCCGGCGGCGGGCACATTGGCGAGCGCCTGGCCGAGGCGATCGAGAGCCGCTATCAGGTGAAGATCATCGAGATGAACCCGGCGCGCTGCCGCTACCTCTCGGAAAACCTCGACAGCACCGTGGTCCTGCAGGGCAGCGCCTCCGACCGCGACCTGCTGGTCGAGGAGAACATCAGCGATGCCGACATCTTCCTCGCCCTGACCAACGACGACGAGGCCAACATCATGTCGTCCTTGCTGGCCAAGCGTCTCGGCGCGCGCAAGGTAATGACCCTGATCAACAACCCGGCCTATGTCGACCTGGTCCAGGGCGGCGAGATCGATATCGCCATCAGCCCGCAGCTGGCCACCATCGGCACCCTGCTGACCCATGTGCGCCGTGGCGATATCGTCAGCGTGCACTCGTTGCGCCGCGGAGCCGCCGAAGCGATCGAGGCCATCGCCCACGGCGACGCCAAGTCGAGCAAGGTGGTCGGTCGCGCCATCAAGGACATCCCACTGCCGCCGGGCACCACCATCGGGGCGATCATCCGCGCCGAGGAAGTGCTGATCGCCCACGACGCCACGGTGATCGAGTCCGGCGACCACGTAATCCTGTTCCTGGTGGACAAGAAGTACATCCGCGATGCCGAGCGCCTGTTCCAGGTCGGCCTGACGTTTTTCTGAGCACAGGAGGGTTGATGCTCGAATCCCTGGAAAAAATGCTGGCCAAGGGCGTGGACAATGCCCTGTTGCGCTTCGGCCTGGGCAAGGGCTATCTGGATGCAGGTGAACCGGCGCGCGCCGCCGACCACCTGCGGCGCTGCGTCGAGTTCGATTCCAAGTATTCGGCCGCCTGGAAGCTACTGGGCAAGGTGCTGCTGGCCGCCGAGCAACCGCTGGCGGCCCGCCAGGCCTGGGAGCAGGGCCTGCAAGCGGCCCGCGAGCATGGCGACAAGCAGGCGGAGAAGGAAATGACGGTATTCCTGCGCAAGCTGGATAAACGCCAGCAGCAACCCGAGTAGCTCACACGCAGTCGGCCCCCGGCTTGCTGTTGCGCCGCCATCAACCTCGGGCAGACAGCACCTCGCGCTTGGGCACAGCCCGGGCGATGGCGTTGAGCAGCATGCCGTAGAGCGGTACGAAGAGCAGCAGGCTGATTGCCAGCTTGATGGCGTAATCCACCGCCGCGATCTCCACCCAGTGCTCGGCCATGAACGGGTCGTTGCTTTGCCAGAAGGCGATGGAGAAGAAGGCGAAGGTGTCCAGCAGGTTGCCCAGCAGCGTCGAGGCGGCCGGGGCCACCCACCATTGACGCAGGTTGCGCAGGCGATCGAATACCTGGATATCCAGCAGTTGCCCGAGGACATAGGCGAGGAAGCTGGCCAGGGCGATGCGGGCGACGAACAGGTTGAACGCCAGCAACGCGCCAACGCCGGCGAAACTGCCGTTCTGGAACAGCACGGACACCCCATAAGAGGCGAGCAAGGCGGGCAGCATGACCCGCGCGATCACTTGCCGCGCCTGTCCTTTGCCGAGCAGACGGACGCTGAGGTCGGTCGCGAGGAAGATGAACGGAAAGCTGAACGCGCCCCAGGTGGTCTGCCAACCGAACAGCGTCATGGGTAGCTGCACCAGGTAGTTGCTGGCAATGATGATGAGCAGGTGAAAGGCGATCAGGCCGGCCAGGGCCGGGCGCCAGATAGTCGCAGGGACGGTGGGCATGGCATGTCCTTTTTGAATGAGATGGGGTTAGGGAACCCATTGCCGCGGCTGGAAATATTCTCCGCGCGGCATTCTAGCGTTTTCTTGACCGACAGGATAAGTTTTTGAGCGCTGTGGACGACTGCTCAACGCTCGATGAAGCGCAGGCCGATACCCTCGGCATCCACTCGCATCACTTCCATCTGCAGCACCGGCGCCTCGATCGGCAGATCCTGCACCTGGCCCGTGACTATCGTGCCTTGGAGCAGGGCCAGCAGATCCGGGTGTTTGACATAGACGCCGCCATCGGAGAGGTCGCGGGTCTGCGCCAACACTTCACCGAAACTCGGGTGGCAGATCTTGATCCGGCACTTCATCGAGGTACGAGGATGCTGGCGCTGGCTGGGCATAGAGGTGACCGTCCTAAGCGGGTGAGGCGCAATTATTAGCAGCGCAAGATTCTGCAGCCGCCGAGCAGCAATGGACAAAAGGCGCCGATCGGGCGCCTCGGTTCAATACCACTTCGGCTCGCCTGGCGGGCGCTTCTTGAAGCGTTTCATGCTCCACATGTACTGGCTCGGGTAGGCCCGCACGTATTTCTCGATAACCCCACTCATGGCTGCCACCGCGGTTTCCACATCGTCGCTGTACATCTCCGCCGGCGCCGCCTCGAGGATCACCTTGAAACCGGAACCATCGGCCAGACGCAGGGCATGCAGGAACACCCCGCAGGCCTTGCCGCCGACCAGCATGCCGGCCACGAACTTGCTGGTCAGCGCCTGGGTGGCCAGAAAGGGCACGAACACCCCCGCCGACAGGCTGGGTTCGGGGTCGGCGGGAATGCCCACGGCGCCGCCTTTGCGCACTTCCTTGATGACGCTGAGGATGCCTTCGCGGGTGGAGGGCGCCACCCGGTTGCCCAACTGCACGCGCTGCTGGCGCAACAATTCGTCGACCGCCTTGAGCTTGGGCGGCCGGTAGAAAATAATCGGCTTGCACTGGGCGCAGTAGAAGTGATTGAGCACTTCCCAATTGCCCAGATGGCTGGTGATGCCGACCACGCCCTTGCCGCTGGCCAGGGCCTGCTCGAGAACCTCCAGGCCCTCGACCTCACGGACCAGGCCGATGGACTTCTGTGCCGGCCAGATCCAGGCACAGGCGCTTTCGGTGAGGGTCTTGCCGATGTCCTTGAGGCTCTGCCCGACCAGGCGCTCACGCTCGTCCTCGCCCAGTTCGGGGAAGCACTTGGCCAGGTTGATCCGCACCACCTCGCGCGAGCTGTTCGGCAGCTTCCACATCAGCCAGCCGATGAGATTGCCCACCGCCTGCACGGCGCGCCAGGGCAGCAGGGCGAACAGACGGAGAAAGCCGACCACCAGGCGGCCTTTGAATGCTTCCACGTACGACTCCAGGCAGTTGCATAAAAGCTGGCATTGTAACCGGCTGAACCGGTTGCGGGCGTGCCCCTTGGTTTGGGTTGGAAAATAGGGCGGGCGCAACCCGCCAGTCATGCGGATGATCCAGGCGGGTTGCCCCGCCCAACAGGATGGGGCCGACCGGTAACCGCGGGGTGGCCTCGCTGAGTTCGGTCCGACCTAGGCACCAACCAGCACGGCATAGCGGTCGCAATCGGTGGCGTGGTCCATGACCATCCCCGTGGCCTGCATATAGGCGTAGCAGATGGTCGGGCCGACGAAGGTGAAACCGGCCTTCTTCAGCGTCTTGCTCATGGCTTCGGCTTCCACGGTGACGCTCGGCATCTGGCTGCGCTCGCTGAAGTGATTGATCTTCGGCTGCCCGCCGACGAACGACCAGAGCAGCGCCACTGGATCCTCCAGCCGTAGCCAGGCCTGGGCGTTCTGCCGCGCGGCCTTTATTTTCAGGCGGTTGCGGATGATCCCAGGGTCTTGCATCAGGCTTTCCAGATACTCATCGCTCATTACGGCCACACGCTGCACGTCGAAGCCGAACAGCACCTCGCGGTAGCGTTCGCGCTTCTTCAGCACGGTGATCCAGGACAAGCCGGCCTGAAAGCCCTCCAGCAGCAATAACTCGAACAGGGCCTGGGGATCGCGCTGCGGCACGCCCCATTCCCGATCGTGATAGGCCTGATAGAGCGGGTCGTCGGTACACCAGAAGCAACGCGGCATAGGGCCTTCCAGGGCGGTGGAGGCCGCGTCGATTGGGGTATACTCCCGCCCTTTCTGTCGCAGCCCCAACAGGTGAATTTTCCGTGAGCCAGACTACGCCTGCCGTGCGCACCTTCCAAGACTTGATCCTCACCCTGCAACAATACTGGGCCGAGCAAGGTTGTGTGGTGTTACAGCCTTACGATATGGAAGTGGGCGCCGGCACCTTCCACACTGCCACCTTTCTGCGCGCCATCGGCCCAGAGACCTGGAACGCCGCCTACGTGCAACCCTCGCGTCGTCCGACTGACGGCCGCTACGGCGAGAACCCCAACCGCCTGCAGCATTACTACCAGTTCCAGGTGGTCTTGAAGCCGAACCCGGAAAACTTCCAGGAGCTGTACCTCGGCTCGCTGCAGGCCATCGGCATCGACCCGCTGGTGCACGACGTCCGCTTCGTCGAGGACAACTGGGAATCGCCGACCCTCGGCGCCTGGGGTCTGGGCTGGGAAATCTGGCTGAACGGCATGGAAGTCACCCAGTTCACCTACTTCCAGCAAGTCGGTGGCATCGAGTGCTACCCGGTGACCGGCGAGATCACCTACGGCCTGGAACGCCTGGCCATGTACATTCAGGGCGTCGATTCGGTCTACGACCTGGTGTGGACCGATGGCCAGTTCGGCACCGTCACCTACGGCGACGTGTTCCACCAGAACGAGGTGGAGCAGTCGACCTACAACTTCGAGCACGCCAACGTCGACAAGCTGTTCGAGCTGTTCGACTTCTATGAGTCGGAAGCCAACCGCCTGATCGAACTGGAACTGCCGCTGCCAACCTACGAGATGGTGCTCAAGGCCTCGCACACCTTCAACCTGCTGGACGCGCGCCGCGCCATTTCGGTGACCGCACGTCAGCAGTACATCCTGCGCGTACGCGCCCTGGCCCGCGCCGTGGCGCAGAGCTACCTGCAGGCGCGGCGCAAACTCGGCTTCCCGCTCGCCGCCCCCGACCTGCGTGATGAAGTATTGGCCAAGCTGGAGGCAGCAGAATGAGTGCGCACGATTTTCTGGTAGAACTGGGCACCGAAGAGCTGCCGCCGAAATCCCTGAACAGCCTGGGCCGAGCCTTCCTCGCCGGCATCGAAAAGGGCCTGAAAGGCGCCGGCCTGAGCTATGGCCAGGTGCGCTACTACGCCGCGCCGCGCCGCCTCGCGGTGCTGGTCGAGCAGCTTGAAGAGCAACAGGCCGATCGCACCCAGAACCTCGATGGCCCGCCGCTGCAGGCCGCCTTCGACAAGGACGGCAACCCGACCCAGGCGGCGCTGGGCTTCGCCAAGAAATGTGGCGTCGAGCTGGCCGAGATCGACCGCAGTGGGCCGAAGCTGCGATTCAGCCAGCGCATCCCTGGCCAGGCCGCCGCCGGCCTGCTGCCGGGCATCGTCGAAACCTCGCTGAACGAGTTGCCGATTCCCAAGCGCATGCGCTGGGGCGCGCGCAAGACCGAATTCGTCCGCCCGAGCCAGTGGCTGGTGATGCTGTTCGGCGACCAGGTGATCGATTGCGAAATCCTCGCCCAGAAATCCGGCCGGGTCTCGCGCGGCCACCGCTTCCACGCCAATCAGGAAGTGCGCATCTCGGCACCGGCCAACTACGCCGAGGACCTGCGCAGCGCCTATGTGATCGCCGATTTCGCCGAGCGTCGCGCGCAGATTGCCGCGCGCATCGAGCAACTGGCCAGCGAGCAGCAGGGCACCGCGATAGTGCCGCCGGCGCTGCTCGATGAAGTCAGCGCCCTGGTCGAATGGCCGGTGCCGCTGGTCTGCTCCTTCGAGGAGCGCTTCCTCGACGTGCCGCAGGAAGCGCTGATCATCACCATGCAGGACAACCAGAAATACTTCTGCCTGCTCGATGCCAACGGCAAGTTGCTGCCGCGCTTCATCACCGTGGCCAACATCGAAAGCAAGGATCCGCAGCAGATCATTTCCGGCAACGAGAAGGTGGTGCGCCCACGCCTGACCGACGCCGAGTTCTTCTTCAAGCAGGACCAGAAGCACAAGCTCGAGACCCTCAACCAGCGCCTGGCCAATGTGGTGTTCCAGGCCCAGCTCGGCTCGGTCTACGACAAGGCCAAGCGCGTTTCCGCCCTGGCCGGCTTCATCGCCCAGCGCGTCGGCGGCGACGCGACGCGTGCCGCGCGCGCCGGCCTGCTGTGCAAGTGCGACCTGGCCAGCGAGATGGTCGGCGAGTTCCCGGAGATGCAGGGCATCGCCGGCTATTACTACGCCAAGCACGACGGCGAGGCGGAAGACGTCGCCCTGGCCCTGAACGAGCAATACATGCCGCGCGGTGCCGGTGCCGAATTGCCAAGCACCCTGACCGGCGCTGCGGTGGCCCTGGCCGACAAGCTCGACACCCTGGTCGGCATCTTCGGCATCGGCATGCTGCCCACCGGCAGCAAGGACCCCTATGCCCTGCGCCGAGCGGCCCTGGGCGTGCTGCGTATCCTGATCGAGAAACAGCTGGACCTGGATCTGGCGGCCACCATCGCCTTCGCCATCGAACAGTTCGACGGCAAGGTCAAAGCCGGCAATCTGGCGTCTCAGGTGCAGGACTTCATCTTCGACCGTCTGCGTGCGCGTTATGAAGATGAAGGCGTCGAGGTCGCCGTGTATCAGGCCGTGCGCGCGGTCAACCCGGTTTCGCCGCTGGACTTCGACCAGCGCGTGCAGGCCGTGCAGACCTTCCGCACCCTGCCTGAAGCGGCGGCCCTGGCCGCCGCCAACAAGCGTGTATCCAATCTGCTGGGCAAGGCCGAAGGTCAGGTCGCCGCAAGTATCCAGGCCCACCACTTCGATACGCCGAGCGAGTTCACCCTCAACGCCGCCATCCAGCAGGCCGAACAGGCGGTGCAGCCACTGGCCGAGGCGCGTCAGTACAGCGCCGCCCTGGCGCAACTGGCCGGCCTGCGCGAGCCGGTGGACGCCTTCTTCGAGTCGGTACTGGTCAACGCCGAAGACCCGGCGGTGCGGGCCAACCGCTATGCCCTGCTGGCCAAGCTGCGCGGCCTGTTCCTCGGCGTAGCCGATATCTCGGTGCTGAGCTGACCCTTGCCTGATCGTAGGATGGGTTGAAGAAAGCGATACCCATCATCACCTTCGCCGGATTGTGGCCACCACCGCAATCCGGCCACGGATGCCCCATGAAACTGCTGATTCTCGACCGCGACGGCGTGATCAACTACGACTCCGACGCCTATATCAAAAACCTCGACGAGTGGCGGCCGCTGCCCGGTGCCGTCGACGCCATCGCCCGCTTGTCCAAGGCCGGCTGGACGATCGCGGTGGCCACCAACCAGTCCGGTCTGGCGCGTGGCTATTTCGATCAGGCCGCGCTGGACGCGATGCACGAGCGCCTGCGCCAACTGGTCGCCGAGCAGGGTGGCGAGCTGGGGCTGATCGTGCACTGTCCGCATGGTCCGGATGACGGTTGCGACTGCCGCAAGCCAAAGCCCGGTATGCTCCAGCAGATAGCCGCGCACTACGGCGTCAGTCTGGCCGGGGTGTGGTTCGTCGGCGACAGCAGCGGTGACCTTAAAGCCGCACTCGCCGTCGATTGTCAGCCGGTCTTGGTCAAGACCGGCAAAGGTCTGCTCACCCTGGCCCAGCCATTGCCTGCCGGTACCCTGGTATTCGATGACCTGGCAGCGGTCGCCAGCCAACTTATCCACTGAAATACAGCAGGACGGTAAACGCTCCCATGTCGATATTGCAGACCATCAGAACCTTCCTCTTCTACCTGTTGCTGTCTGCCAGCGCGTGCTTCTGGTGCATCCTCAGCATGTTCGTCGCACCCTTCCTGCCGTTTCGGGCGCGCTACCGTTTCGTCAATCAGACCTGGTGCCGCTGCGCCGTCTGGCTGGCCAAGGTGGTGATGGGTATCAGCTACCAGGTCACAGGCCTGGAGAACATCCCGCAGCGGCCCTGCGTGATCCTTGCCAAGCATCAGAGCACCTGGGAGACCTTCTTCCTCTCGGCGCTGTTCGAGCCACTGAGCCAGGTGATCAAGCGCGAACTGCTCTATGTGCCGTTCTTCGGCTGGGCCATGGCCATGCTCAAACCCATCGCCATCGACCGCAGCAATCCCAAAGCCGCCCTCAAGCAACTGGCCAAGCAGGGTCACGAGCGCCTGGAACAGGGCGCCTGGGTGCTGATCTTCCCGGAAGGCACGCGGATCGCCACCGGCCAGATCGGCAAGTTCTCCCGGGGCGGCGCCGCCCTGGCGGTCAACGCCAACCTGCCGGTATTACCCATCGCCCATAACGCTGGCGAGTTCTGGCCCAAGCAAGGCTGGGGCAAAACCCCCGGCACCATTCAGGTGGTAATAGGCCCGGTCATGCAGGCCGAAGGCACAGGCCCGCGGGCGATTGCCGCGTTGAATGATCGCGCCTTCGCCTGGATCAGCCAGGCACAGCGCGATATCGGTGCCCTGAGCACTGCAGATGCAGTCTGCGACACCAGCGATAGCCTCTAGCCAGCGGGCGGGTTCGTCACCATTGCGAATCCGCCGCCTACTGCGAAAACTGTGGATAAGCTGTGGGCGAAATATCGATAAAGCCCTCTTGTCGAATATAACTCCCTGATTATTAACTCCTTTGCCTGGTGCATGGAAACTCGGCAGCTGGGTATAAGTTTTCAGCCGTTGCGCGAAACCGGCACCGATCCACGCTCACCGGGCAGCCAAAGCGGCTAAGCTGTTCGCCACTCCAGTGCACTGAAAGGGAACTCAGGCCGATGCTGTCCATTTATCAACTCAAACCACACTTCCAGAACCTGCTGCGTCCCGGCGTAAAGTACCTCTACGACAGCGGCGTGAGTGCCAATCAGGTAACGTTGGCGGCGGCCATGCTGTCGCTGCTGCTCGGCAGCCTCCTGGCGATTTTCCATCAACACGCCTGGCTGTTCGCCTTGATCCCGCTGTGGATGCTGCTGCGCATGGCGCTCAACGCCGTGGACGGCATGCTCGCCCGCGAGTTCGACCAGCAATCGCGGCTCGGCGCCTACCTCAACGAACTCTGCGACCTGGTCGCCGACGGCGCCCTGTACCTGCCATTCGCCCTGCTGCCCGGCGTCTCGCCACAGCTGGTGGTGGTGCTGGTGCTGTTCGCCCTGATCAGCGAATACGCTGGCGTACTCGGCCCTATGGTCGGCGCCTCGCGCCGCTACGATGGGCCCATGGGCAAGAGCGACCGGGCCTTCTGTTTCGGCGTGCTGGGTGCCGGTGTGGCCAGCGGCCTGCTCCCTGCCAGCGGGATCAACGGCCTGCTCGCCCTGATTCTCGCCCTGCTGCTCTACACCCTCTATAACCGCGTGCGCCAAGGCCTGGCCGAAGCGGTGTGACCGACTGATTCGAAATAGGGATATCTCGATGCGCGAAGCCCAAGAACTGCGTTTTACCACCCATGACGGCGTAGAGCTGTTCTATCGCCACTGGCCTGCCGAGGTCGCTGACACTGCCGCGCCCAAGCGGGCCATCGTGATGTTCCATCGTGGCCATGAGCATGGTGGGCGCATGGCCCATCTGGTCGACGAATTGGCTATGCCCGGTTTCGAATTCTTTGCCTGGGATGCCCGCGGCCATGGCCTGTCGCCGGGCGAACGTGGCGACAGCCCGAGCTTTGCCACCAGCGTCCGCGACGTGCAGACCTTCATCGAGCATATCGTCGCCAGTCATGGACTGGCCGAGGCAGATCTCGCGGTACTGGCGCAGAGCGTCGGCGCCGTGGTGGTATCGGCCTGGGCCCATGACTACGCGCCGAAGATCCGCGCCCTGGTGCTCGCCTCGCCGGCCTTCAAGGTCAAGCTCTACGTGCCCTTTGCCAGGCCGGGCCTCAAGCTGATGCGCGCCTGGCGCGGCAATTTCTTCGTCAACAGCTACGTCAAAGCCAAGTTCCTAAGCCACGACCCGGCCCGCATCGCCTCCTTCGACAACGATCCACTGATCACCCGGGCGATTTCGGTCAATATGCTGCTCGGCCTGAACGACGCCGCCGAGCGGGTGGTGGCCGATGCCCAGACGATCCAGATCCCTACCCAGTTGCTGATCTCCGGCGCCGACTTCGTGGTGCAGCGTAAACCCCAGGAGCAGTTCTTCGATCGCCTCGGCAGCCTGCACAAAGAGAAGCACATCCTGCCCGGCTTCTTTCACGACACCCTCGGCGAACGTGACCGCAGCCACGCCTTGAACCGCATCCAGCGCTTTCTCCTGCACTGCTTCGAAGAGCCGCTAGCATGTCCTTCGTTACTGGATGCCGACCGCCTCGGCGCGACCTGCGCCGAGGCCGAAAGCCTGGCTGCGCCGCTGCCGCCTAACTCGCTACGCGACCTCTACTGGCGCGCCACCCGCACCGGCCTCAAGTTCGGCAGCAGCCTGTCCGACGGGGTCAGGCTGGGCTTCGACACCGGCTTCGACTCCGGCAGCACGCTCGACTACGTCTACCGCAACCGGCCCAGCGGCAAGTCGGCGCTCGGCAAGTTGATCGATCAGAACTACCTGAACTCCATCGGCTGGCGCGGCATCCGCCAACGCAAACTGCACGTGGAGGAGCTGCTGCGCCTGGCCATGGCCAAACTGCGCATGCAGGGCCAAGCCGTGCGCATCGTCGATATCGCCGCCGGCCATGGCCGCTATATCCTCGAAGCCCTGGACGGCATGGAACAACAACCCGACTCGATCCTGCTGCGCGACTACAGCGACATCAATGTGTGCGACGGCGCCGCGCTGATCGAACAGAAAGGCCTGGCGGCTATCGCCCGTTTCGTCAAAGGCGACGCCTTCGATCGCGACGATCTGGCCACACTCGATCCCAAGCCGACCCTGGCGGTGGTTTCCGGCCTGTATGAGCTGTTCGCCAGCAACCAGATGGTCGGCAACTCCCTAGCCGGTCTGGCGGCTGCGGTGGAAGAGGGCGGCTATCTGGTCTACACCGACCAGCCCTGGCACCCGCAACTTGAATTTATCGCCCGGGCCTTGACCAGCCACCGCAGCGGCGAAGCCTGGGTCATGCGCCGACGCAGCCAGGCAGAGATGGATCAGCTGGTCGAGGCCGCAGGTTTCCGCAAGCTGACCCAGCGCATCGATGAATGGGGCATTTTCAGCGTCTCCCTGGCGCAGCGGGTGTGCTGATTGCAGGCGCAGCGGTAAGTCGCGAAGCCGGGTTGTGGAAGCGCGGTGTGCTCTGGCTGCTGCTCTTGGCGCCGCTTTTTTTCGCCAGTTACAGCTTTGCCAACTGGCTAAGCGCTCAACGGGCGGACGTCGGCACCCTGGTGTTCGCCTGGGAAAGCCGGATACCGCTATGGCCGTGGACCATCGTGCCTTACTGGTCGATCGACCTGTTATACGGCTTGTCCTTTTTGCTGCCGGCGACCCGCCGGGAGATGGATCGACACGGCCTGCGTCTGCTCAGCGTGCAGCTACTGTGCATCGCCGCGTTCCTGCTCTGGCCACTGCGTTTCACCTTCGAGCGGCCGGAACTGGATGGCCTGTTCGGCACGCTGTTCGATGTGCTGATGGGCTTCGACAAACCCTTCAACCAGGCGCCATCCCTGCATATCGCCCTGCTGGTGGTGCTCTGGCTGTGCTTCGCCCGCTATGCCACGGGTCTCTGGCGGGTATTGCTGCATGCCTGGTTCTTCTTGATCGGCATGTCGGTGCTGACCACTTGGCAGCATCATTTCGTCGATGTGCCCACCGGGGTACTGGCCGGTTGCTGGTGCGTCTGGCTCTGGCCGCAGCAAGGCCCCAGTCCGCTGCTGGATTGGCAGCTGACGTGCGCTGCGCAGCGTTGGCGCCTGGCGTTGCGCTATGGCTTCGCCGCGGCCCTGCTGACGGCTGTGGCGGTGAATCTGGGAGGTGCCTGGCTATGGCTGCTATGGCCGGGATGCTCCTTGCTGCTGGTGGCGCTGAACTATGCGCTGTTCGGCGCGGCGGGCTTTCAGAAGGATGCCAATGGCCGCCTGAGCAGCGCCGCCTGCTGCCTGCTCGCGCCCTATCTGCTTGGCGTCTGGCTGAATTCACGCCTATGGACGCGTAAGCATCCGCAGGCAGACGAAGTCGGCGAGGGGGTTTGGCTTGGACGTATTCCTTCAGCAGGGCAGGCCGAACAGTTTCATGCCCAGCTGGACCTCTGTGCCGAGCTGCCGAACTGGTCGCCGGCCAAAGCCTATCGCTCGCTGCCGGTGCTCGACCTCACCGTACCCTGCCCGAACACGCTCCTGGCCGCCGCACAGGCAATCGAAGCGCTACGCCAGCAGGGTCCGTTGTTGGTCTATTGCGCGCTCGGCTATTCACGTAGCGCCTGCGCGGTAGCCGCCTGGTTGCTGCACAGCGGTCGTTGCCAGAACCTGTCAGAGGCGCTCGCCCAGCTGCGCCAGGCACGCCCACAAGTGGTATTGAGCCAAGCCCACCTGCGAGCGTTAGAGGACATGCTGCAATTGCCCGGCAACGCGGCACCGGCGGTAGCATCAGCCCATGGTTACTGAGATGCAACTGTATACGGTGGCCTGCCTGCTACGCCGGGGCAAGACCCTCGATGGACTGTCCAGCGCGCTCAGCGTACTCGCCCTGCTGATCGGCCTCGCGCCGCTGTTGGGCGCCGTGATACAGCCATTGGCCGCCACGCTCTGCGCCCTGTTGCTGCTGCTGGGGCTGGCTGAAAAATATTGGGCGTTGCGTGTGGCCCTGGATGCCGAGCTATTCCAGCACCTGGCGGGCGACGCCGAGCAACTGGCGCGGCGTACCGTCGAGCTCGATCAGGCACTTGCCAGACTCGGTCTACAACCGCCGAACAATACCGCGCGCAGCTGGGTCGAGCGCAGTCGCGGCGCGTTGCGCTTGTTACGTCTGCAGGCACTCTCGCTGCTCGCGCAATTGTTGCTGGCCGTGGCGATCCTGCTCGGCCTGCCTTGGTTTTCAATCCCTGGATAAGGCATCTTCATGCTCGCTTCCCTGACCGCTTTTGCCATTACCTCCGCCGCACGCCTGCTGACAGGCGCCCGTGCGCTCTGGATCGGCTGCACCGCCCAGCCAGTGCAACGGCTGTACTACGCCAACCACAGCAGCCATGGCGACTTCGTCCTGCTCTGGGCCTCGTTGCCGCCAGAATTGCGGTACACGACCCGCCCGGTGGCCGGTGCCGACTACTGGCAGCGAGACGGCTTGCGTCGCTATCTGATCAACCGGGTATTCAATGGCGTACTGATCGACCGCGAGCGCAGTTCGCCCGACGCCAATCCGCTGCAACCCATGCTTGACGCCTTGGACCACGGCGATTCGTTGATCCTGTTCCCCGAGGGCACGCGCAATCTGGAGGATGGCCTGCTGCCATTCAAGAGTGGCCTCTACCACCTGGCCCAGGCGCGGCCACAGGTGGAGCTGATCCCGGTATGGATCGCCAACCTCAGCCGCGTCATGCCCAAGGGCAGGGCGCTGCCGCTACCGCTGCTGTGCACCCTGAGTTTCGGCGAGCCGCTGCAGCGACTCGAAACAGAGAATAAGAACGCGTTCCTCGAACGCGCGCGCAATGCCCTGCTGGCCATGGCACCCGAGGAGGTTTGAGATGGATCACAACACCCTGTTGCTGTTCGCCGGTATCGGCGCCCTGTTACTGCTGGCATCGACCATTGGCTTTTTGCTCAAGCGCCGCAGCGGCGACACACCCAATCCGGTCATCGACAACCTCAATGCGCGGATCAACGCCTGGTGGGTGATGGTGCTGGTGATAGGCGCTGCCTTTCTGTTCGGCGATACCGGCGTCATCTTGCTGTTCTACTGCGTCTCGTTCTATGCCCTGCGCGAATTCATGACCCTGACCCCAACCCGGCGCAGCGATTACCCGGCACTGGTGGCGGCCTTCTATTTCGCCCTGCCCATGCAGTACCTGCTGATCGCGTTGGACTGGTACGGCTTGTTCGCTATCTTCATCCCGGTTTACCTGTTTCTTCTGCTGCCGATTCTCGCCTCCCTGGGCGGCGATACCACGCGCTTCCTCGAGCGGGCGTCCAAGGTGCAATGGGGCCTGATGATCACGGTGTACTGCATCTCCTCGGTACCGGCACTGCTGACCCTCGACATTCCCGGATATGAAGGACGCAACCTGTTGCTGATCGCCTGGCTGATCATCGTGGTGCAGCTCTCCGATGTGCTGCAATACGTCTGCGGCAAGCTATTAGGCAAACACAAGATCGCCCCACACCTGTCGCCCTCGAAGACTGTGGAAGGCTTTATCGGCGGTGTCAGCCTGGCTTGCCTGGTTGGCGCGCTGCTGTGCTGGATCACCCCGTTCAACTTCTGGCAGGCGGCGCTGATGGCCCTGGCCGTCAACCTGCTCGGGTTTTCCGGTGGCCTGGTGATGTCGGCGATCAAACGTGATCGCGGGGTAAAGGATTGGGGCCATATGATCGAAGGCCATGGCGGCATGCTCGACCGCCTGGATTCGGTCTGCTTCGCCGCCCCGATATTCTTCCACTTCGTGCGCTACTGGTGGGTACCGGCACTGGTCTAGATTCAGTCAATCGGCCACCAGCTTCGCACCAGGGATACACCAGCCCCAGGTACTCGAGGGCTGTTTTATTCGGCTGCAGCCAAGCTCGAAATACCGTTCAGTTCATCCCCAGACGACCGGTTTTCAGCCATTGAACGATGCCAGCGCCGGCCGGTGCCGCCACATGATCGTCTCGGCATGCCGGGTAATCACCACCAGCCCCACTGTCTGAATTTCAAGCGGGGTGAATTTGAACAACAGGCCCAGCGCGTCCTGCACACTCACGTTGAGCAAAATGAACTTCGGGCGCCCCAGTTCCTCCGCCTTGATTCCAAGAATGTCGGTGTACAAGCACACCAGCGAATCGACTGGTAATCCTCCCATTGTTAGCACTCGGCAGAAATAGAGGTCGGGCCGCTTGTTCGCTCGGTTACACCACCGCTATAACCCAACGCTTTGCTCGTACCCTGAGGGACTCCGCTCAACCGCGTATCCTGTTACGACCGCCATGCTCAGGTAACGTAACTGAGTGATACGGAAACAGATCAGCCGCACTTCTCCCTAGCTGAAAAACCGATAATTTAGCAATCTGTTGATTTATAAGAATAATTTCAAGATGGCACGCGCTGTGCTGTATCTATGGCAGAACAACAACAAAAACAGTAAATAAAGAAAAACATCTCGACTCTGGCAAAACAAAAACAAAACCGCAGAGAAGCAGCAAACCGATTTTTTTGGAGAGGGTAGGCTTTTCCGGGTTCATCCCGGCAACCAGTTTTAGAAGAATAAAACTACCTTGAGGTAGCTCGTTCTGGTTGGATCACCTGCTGACAAGGGGCTGTACCAGCAACCAAAAAAATACGTTTGCCCTTGATCCCTCTCGGGGATCTGATGAACAAGCCGTCGATCACTAATAACAACAACAGATTGCTGAACAAGAAAAACAAAGCACGGATTAATTATTAGAGGGGAGCCAATGGCTCCCCTCAGTGCTTTCTGGCTTCTCCATCTTTCGCAGGTCAGTCTCGGCTCTCTAGGGTGAATGAACGACAGGATGATGCTATGGGCTAAGGCGCTGATGCTCCGGCCACGAACCCAATGCTGCCGCCGAATTTCGGCAATGTTGTCCATTGATACCCCCCAGACTCTTTAGGCAAATGACCGGATGGTTGCACACACCGGGGGGAGTACTACTGGACGCTATTTACCCCGGGTAATCTGTAAATTTTTCCACGCAGCCTCACAAGTCGCCGCCACCTGAAGCCCGATAAACCATCCCCTCTAACGACAAAACCCCGGCGGACCTTTCGGTCACCGGGGTTTTGTCGGCAGGGCAGGGGCCATTAACTTTGGCTAAAGCTTAGCTTTGAGCGCAAGGATAAATAACTCTGTCCATCCACAAGCGATCAGAAGTCCAGATTGGACACCGCCAGGGCGTTAGCCTCGATGAATTCACGACGTGGTTCTACGGCATCGCCCATCAAGGTGTTGAAGATCTGATCCGCGCCAATCGCGTCTTCGATCGTCACCTTGAGCATGCGCCGTACTTCGGGATCCATGGTGGTTTCCCACAGCTGGTTCGGGTTCATTTCACCGAGTCCCTTGTAGCGCTGAATGCTGTGGCGTTTAGTACTTTCGGTCATCAGCCAGCCCAAGGCGTCCTTGAAGGTGGTGACCGCCTTCTTGCGCTCGCCGCGCTGCACATAGGCATCCTCTTCCAGCAGGCTGTTCAGTTGGTCGCCCAAGCTGGTAACGGTCTTGTAGTCGTTGCTGGCGAAGAAGTCGCGATTGAAGATGATGTAGCTGGAGACCCCGTGGGAAATCAGTTCGACCTGCGGTAACCACAGATGACGCTCTTGGTCTTCATGCAGGCTGGTCTTGTAGCCAAGACCAGACTTCTCCATGCCTTTCAGACGGGCATCCAGCAGATCTAGCCAGGCTTGCATGGCATCCTTGTCCGCCAATTGCTCGGTACTGACGCGCGGAATGTAGACGAAATGCTCAGTCAGCTCGATCGGGTACAGCCGCGACAAGCGATTGAGGGTCTTCATTACCAGGCGGTAGTCACCGACCAGCCGCTCCAGCGCCTCGCCTGACAAGCCGGGGGCACTTTCGTTGACATGCAGGCTGGCATCTTCCAAGGCCGACTGGGTCATGTATTCCTCCATGGCCTCGTCGTCCTTGATGTACTGCTCCTGCTTGCCCTTCTTGACCTTGTACAGCGGCGGCTGGGCGATATAGATGTAGCCGCGCTCGACCAGTTCCGGCAACTGACGGAAGAAGAAGGTCAGCAGCAGGGTACGGATGTGCGAACCGTCGACGTCGGCGTCGGTCATGATGATGATGTTGTGATAGCGCAGCTTGTCGATGTTGTATTCATCGCGGCCGATACCACAGCCCAGGGCGGTGATCAGGGTGCCGACTTCCTGGGAGGAGATCATCTTGTCGAAGCGGGCTTTCTCGACATTGAGGATCTTGCCCTTTAGCGGCAGGATCGCCTGGGTCTTGCGGTTGCGGCCCTGCTTGGCAGAACCGCCCGCGGAGTCACCCTCCACTATGTAGAGTTCGGAAAGAGCAGGGTCCTTTTCCTGGCAGTCGGCCAGTTTCCCGGGCAAGCCGGCGATATCCAGGGCCCCCTTACGGCGGGTCATTTCCCGGGCTTTGCGCGCGGCTTCACGGGCGCGGGCGGCATCGATCATCTTGCCGACCACGGCCTTGGCTTCGCCTGGATTCTCCAGGAGGAAGTCGGAGAAGTGCTTGCCCATTTCCTGCTCGACCGCGGTCTTCACTTCGGAAGAAACCAGCTTGTCCTTGGTCTGCGAGCTGAATTTGGGGTCCGGCACTTTCACCGAAATGATCGCGGTCAAGCCTTCGCGGGCATCGTCACCGGTGGTAGCGATCTTGTGCTTCTTGGCCAAACCCTCCTGCTCGATATAGGCATTCAGGTTACGCGTCAGCGCCGAGCGGAAACCGGCCAGGTGGGTGCCACCGTCGCGCTGCGGGATGTTGTTGGTGAAACACAGCAGGTTCTCGTTGAAGCTATCGTTCCACTGCAAGGCCACTTCGACACCGATGCCATCCTCACGCTGAATGCTGAAGTGGAACACCTGGTTGACCGCAGTCTTGTTGACGTTGAGGTATTCGACGAAGGCGCGCAGCCCGCCTTCGTACTTGAACAGCTCTTCCTTGCCGCTGCGCTCGTCCTTGAGCACGATGCCGACACCCGAGTTGAGGAACGACAGTTCGCGCAGACGCTTGGCCAGAATGTCCCAGCTGAAATGGATATTGGCGAAGGTTAGCGAGGACGGCTTGAAGTGAATCTGGGTGCCCGTGCTGTCAGTGTCGCCGACGATGCGCATGGGCTCCTGTGGCACACCATGCACGTAGGTCTGCTCCCAGATGTGGCCACTGCGGCGCACGGTGAGCAGCAGATGCTCGGAAAGGGCGTTGACCACCGAGACACCCACGCCGTGCAGACCACCGGAGACTTTGTAGGAGTTGTCATCGAACTTACCGCCGGCATGCAACACGGTCATGATGACCTCGGCAGCGGAAATACCTTCCTCTTTATGGATGTCCACCGGGATGCCACGACCGTTGTCGCTCACGCTGATGGATTCATCCGGGTGGATGGTGATGGTGATGTCGCTGCAATGCCCCGCCAACGCTTCGTCAATCGAGTTGTCGACCACCTCGAATACCATGTGGTGCAGACCGCTGCCATCATCGGTATCGCCGATGTACATGCCAGGTCGCTTGCGTACGGCATCCAGGCCTTTCAAGACCTTGATGTTATTGGAGTCGTACGTTTGGTTTTCGCTCATGCTTCACTCCCGGTGGTCATCGGTCTGGGTGATACGGCCATGTTCCACGTGGAACATGGCAACGGGCGTATCCGTGCGCCAGCCTTCCCTCAACAATTCATGGTCTACACAGGTGATGAACACCTGGCAGTGCAAGTCTTCTAACAAACGACACAAGGCACGGCGATGCTGCTCATCCAGTTCTGACGGCAAGTCATCCACCAGATAAATACATTGCCCACGCTTGGCCTGATTAACCAAATGGCCCTGGGCAATACGCAGGGCACAAATAACCAGTTTCTGCTGACCTCGCGACAATATCTCCGCGGCACTATGGGCTGCCAGACGCAATCTGAGATCCGCGCGCTGGGGGCCGGCCTGGGTATGACCTATTTGCTGATCCCGGAGAAGGGAAGTGGCCAGCACTTCACTCAGTTCACGCTCCTTGTCCCAGCCGCGGTAATAACTGAGGGTCAAGCCTTCCAGCTCCAACAGCTCGCTCAGGGTGCGTTCGAACACCGGTTTCAAGGCCTTGATATAGGCTCTACGGTAACCATCGATCTCGTCGCTGGCCAGGCAAAGCTCACGGTCCCAGGCCGCCTGCGAAGCGGCGTCAAGTGTACCATGCCGCAGCCACGAGTTCCGCTGCCGCAGGGCCTTCTGCAGGCGCTGCCAGGCCGGCATAAAGCGAGGTTCCACGTGGAACACACCCCAATCGAGAAACTGTCGACGAACCTTGGGCGCGCCTTCGAGCAAGCGGAAACTATCCGGGTTGATCAATTGCAAGGGCAGCGCTTCAGCCAATTGGGCAGCACTGCGCGCATTCTGCCCATCGATACGAATCTGCAACTCGCCCTGGCGATCACGGGAAATTCCCAGACTGCTTTGCCGGCCATCGGCCAGTTGCACTTCACCAAAAACAGTACAAGCCAGTTGCTCGTACTGAATCATTGGCAGTAGTCGGGTGCTGCGAAATGAGCGGGCCAACCCAAGCAAATGCACGGCTTCCAGCAAACTGGTTTTGCCGCTGCCATTGGCGCCGTGGAGGATATTGATACGCGGGGAGGGGGAGAGGGTCACCGGGTGCAAATTGCGCACCGCGGTGACCATGATGCGGGTGAGGGACATTTAGCAGTTACAGACGCATGGGCATAACGACATAGGCGGAATCGTCGTTATCGGCTTCCTGTACCAGAGCACTGCTATTGGAGTCGGACAGAATCAGGCGCACCTGATCAGTGGTCATCACACCCAGCACATCGAGCAGGTAACTGACATTGAAACCGATCTCCAACTGGTTACCGTTGTAGTCCACGGCAATCTCTTCTTCGGCCTCTTCCTGCTCCGGGTTGTTGGCCTGAATTTTCAGCAGGCCAGCCGCCAGTTGCAAACGGATACCCCGGTACTTTTCGTTGGAGAGAATAGCCGTGCGGCTGAACGCTTCGCGCAGACCTTGACGATCGGCGACCACCAATTTGTCGCCTCCGCGCGGCAGCACACGCTCGTAATCGGGGAACTTGCCGTCAACCAGTTTGGAGGTGAAGGTAAACTCACCGGTGGTCGCACGAATATGATGCTGGCCCAGAACGATGCTGACGTTGGCATCCTGCTCGGTCAGCAGTCGCGCCAACTCGAGAATACCTTTGCGCGGCACTATCACCTGATGGCGTTCGGTCTGCTCGATCTCGGCGGCCATCGAACACATGGCCAGACGATGACCATCGGTGGCGACTGCGCGCAAAATGCCCGTCTGAACTTCCAGCAACATACCGTTGAGGTAATAGCGCACGTCTTGCTGCGCCATGGCAAAACTGGTGCGTTCGATCAGGCGGCGCAGCCTGCTTTGGTTGAGGCTGAGGGTCAGCGAACCCGGGCCTTCCTCGACCGTGGGGAAGTCATTGGCCGGCAAGGTCGACAGGGAGAAACGGCTACGTCCGGCCTTGACCAGCAACTTCTGATCGTCGACGCGGATGTCGATCAACGCATCATTCGGCAGGCTTTTGCAGATATCCATCAGCTTGCGCGCCGGTACGGTAATTTCACCGGGCTCGGCCGGCTCTTCCAGACTTACCCGGCCCACCAGCTCGACTTCGAGATCGGTACCGGTCAGCGACAATTGCTGGCCTTCGACCACCAGCAGCACATTGGACAGCACCGGCAAGGTCTGGCGGCGTTCCACGACGCCGGCGACCAGTTGCAGTGGTTTCAACAAGGCTTCGCGTTGAATAGTGAAATGCATGGTCTAGTCCCTTGCCTAGTGGAGTGGCGTATTCAAGTGGTCAACGTACGCAGCAGATTCTTGTAATCCTCGCGGATGTCCGCGTCGGATTCCTTCAGTTCAGCAATCTTACGGCAAGCATGCAATACCGTGGTGTGATCGCGGCCGCCGAAGGCATCACCAATCTCCGGCAGGCTGTGGTTGGTCAGTTCCTTCGACAGTGCCATCGCCACTTGTCGCGGTCTTGCCACCGAGCGTGAACGGCGTTTCGAAAGCAGATCGGAGATCTTGATCTTGTAGTACTCGGCCGTGGTGCGCTGGATATTGTCGATGCTGACCAGCTTGTCTTGCAGCGCCAACAAATCCTTCAGCGACTCGCGGATCAACTCGATGGTGATGTCACGGCCCATGAAGTGCGAATGGGCAATCACGCGCTTGAGCGCGCCTTCCAGTTCGCGCACGTTGGAACGGATGCGCTGGGCAATGAAGAACGCCGCGTCGTGTGGCAAATCCACTTTGGCCTGATCGGCCTTCTTCATCAGGATCGCCACCCGGGTTTCCAACTCGGGCGGTTCGACCGCCACCGTCAGGCCCCAACCGAAGCGCGATTTCAGACGCTCTTCCAGGCCTTCGATTTCCTTCGGGTAGCGGTCACTGGTGAGAATTACCTGCTGGCCACCCTCGAGCAACGCGTTGAAGGTGTGAAAGAACTCCTCCTGAGAGCGTTCCTTTTTGGCGAAAAACTGAATGTCGTCGATCAGCAAGGCATCCACCGAACGGTAGAAACGCTTGAACTCGTTGATTGCATTCAACTGCAGTGCCTTGACCATATCGGCAACGAAGCGCTCGGAATGCAGGTACACCACCTTGGCATTCGGGTTCTTCTGCAACAGGTGATTACCCACCGCGTGCATCAAGTGGGTCTTACCCAGGCCCACGCCGCCATAGAGGAACAGCGGGTTGTAACCGTGCTTGGGATTGTCTGCCACCTGCCAGGCCGCCGCGCGGGCCAACTGGTTGGACTTGCCCTCGACGAAATTGTCGAAGGTGAAGGTACGGTTCAGGTAGCTGGTGTGCTTGAGTCCGCCTTCCACTTGGACCGTGCGCTCAGTGCGCGCGGGGGCGGTCTGGCTGGCAGCCCCGGCCATGGGGTCAAAACTGGAGCGCGATGGCTCTGACAGCGCAGGAGCGGCCTTCGGGGCGGCCACTGGCGTGCTGGTCACGACCGGCGCCGGTGCGGGAGCCGCAGCCACGCGCGGGGCGCTGCTGCGTTTGCTGCCTATTAACAAGGACAGTGCCGGCATCATGCCGTTGGTGCGTTCGGCGAGCAATTCGAGCAGCCGCGTCAGGTACTTTTCATTGACCCAGTCCAGCACGAAACGGTTCGGCGCATAGACGCGAAGCTCGTCGCCAGCGGCTTCGACCTGCAGCGGTCGGATCCAGGTATTGAATTGCTGGGCAGGCAGTTCATCGCGCAGAAGCTCTACGCACTGCTGCCAAAGTTCAACGGACACGGATAACCCCTAAATAGGAAAGCGGCGAGGCAAAAAACAAGCGCCATTGTAGCGACCGAAGACCGAGTTATCCACACGTAACGATCGCTCAGGTGAGATACCTGATGCCGGCCATCAGCCTTACCACTGGTCGATAACTGCAGATTCAACTCTGTGGATAACCCTGCTTGAGCCCAGCGGATAAGCCTGGGCATAAGTGGTGCATGAACCCAGCTGTGGATAACATGGCATTCCATCCCCAGCTTATCCGCTGCCTTCGCACAGCCGCAGCACGTCTTCCTGACAGACTTACCCTTCCGCATAAGCATCATGGATAAAGGGCTTGAGGCACTTATGCACAGAAAAGTGGCTTGCTAATAGTTATTAACATTACAGAAAAGCTTTAAATATTCTCTTCTCTATATTCTTTATTAACGAAAATGCTGGTTGGAAATTGACCTGACCCTTGGGATTCTCTAGAATCGCCGGTCTCTTAAAACGGGGGCCATTCCGGCCCGTAGTCGACAGCCAGGTAACACGCCATGAAACGCACTTTCCAACCCAGCACTATCAAACGCGCTCGCACTCACGGTTTCCGTGCTCGTATGGCCACCAAGAACGGCCGTGCTGTCCTGTCGCGTCGCCGCGCCAAGGGCCGTAAGCGTCTCGCCGTCTAAATTTCGGTATCGTGGTGAGTCGAGACTTCAGTCGGGAAAAGCGTCTGCTAACCCCCCGACAATTCAAGGCAGTCTTCGACTCCCCTAGCGGCAAAGTTCCGGGCAAAAATGTCCTGCTGCTGGCGCGCAACAACCAGCTTGACCACCCCCGCCTGGGTTTGGTGATCGGCAAGAAGAGCGTCAAGCTCTCGGTTGAGCGCAATCGCCTGAAACGCCAGATCCGCGAATCGTTCCGCCTCCACCAGGACAACCTGGTCGGTTGGGACATCGTAGTGGTTGCGCGTAAGGGCCTGGGCGATCTGCAGAATGCCGAACTGGCTCACCAGTTCGGCAAGCTCTGGAAACGCCTCGCACGCAACAAACCCAGCCCGGAAACTTCTACCCCTATCGGGATAAACGACAGTCCCCATGCGTAAACTGGCCTTGGTTCCAATCCAGTTCTACCGCTATGCCATCAGTCCTTTGATGGCCAGCCACTGTCGTTTTTATCCAAGCTGCTCCTGCTACGCGCATGAAGCCATCGAACAACAAGGCCTCATGCGTGGTGGCTGGCTGGCATTGCGCCGGCTCGGCCGCTGTCACCCGTGGAATCCCGGTGGCTACGACCCGGTTCCCCCCGCGAAAACCTCCCGTTCCTCTTCGATGGCCGAATAATCATGGATATTCAACGCTCGATCCTGATCGTCGCCCTGGCAATCGTGTCCTATATGATGGTTCTCCAGTGGAACCAGGACTACGGTCAAGCTGCCCTGCCGACTCAGACTGCAGCAGTCAGCAGTACCGTTCCGAGCTTGCCGGATACCACTGCCCGCGCCCAAACCGCCAGCGGTGACGACATACCGACTGCAGCCCCTGCCGCCGAATCAGGCTCCATCAGCGTTGCCCCAGTGGCCGTCAGTGACCAACTGATTCGAGTGAAAACCGACGTCCTGGATCTGGCCATCGATCCACGGGGCGGTGATGTGGTGGAGTTGCGGTTGCCGCAGTACCCGCGCCGGCAAGACCACCCGGAAGTGCCTTTCCAACTGTTCGATAACGGCAGCGAGCGCACCTATCTGGCGCAAAGCGGTTTGATCGGCGCTAACGCGCCGGACCGGTCCAGCGGCCGTGCCCTGTGGAGCAGCGACAAGCAGAGTTATGAATTGGCTGAAGGCCAGGACAGTCTGCAGGTCGACCTCAAGCTCAGCGAAGACGGGGTCAATTACATCAAACGCTTCACCTTCACCCGTGGCCTGAATCCTGAGTGCTCGCCCGCCGAACAACAGCTGAAAAAGCCCGGTTGCGTAGACCCTGCGGCTTATCAGATGACCGTCAGCTATCTGATCGACAATCAGAGTGGCAAAGCGTGGAGCGGCAATATGTTCGCTCAGCTAAAGCGCGATAGCAGTGATGATCCCTCGTCGACCACCGCCACCGGCACCGCCACCTACCTGGGTGGCGCGCTCTGGACACCCGAAGAGTCATACAAAAAAGTGTCGATGAAAGATATCGACAAGCAAGCTTTTAAAGAAACCGTTGAAGGAGGCTGGGTTGCCTGGCTGCAGCACTACTTTGTCACTGCCTGGATTCCCGAGAAAGGCACGACCAACCAGGTACAGACTCGCAAAGACAGCCAAGGCAATTACATTGTCGGCTTTACCGGTCCGGCCGTTCAGGTTGCTCCCGGCGCCCAAGGCGAAATCAATGCCATTCTGTATGCCGGCCCGAAGCTTCAAGGTCACCTGAAAACCCTGTCCCCCGGGCTCGAGTTGACGGTCGACTACGGCATTCTGTGGTTCATTGCCCAGCCAATCTTCTGGTTACTGGAACATATCCACAGCATCTTGGGCAACTGGGGCTGGTCGATCATCGTCCTGACCATCATCATCAAACTGATCTTCTTCCCGCTGTCTGCCGCCAGCTACAAGTCGATGGCGCGCATGCGTGCTGTAGCGCCGAAACTGGCTGCTCTGAAAGAGCAGTTCGGAGATGACCGGCAGAAGATGTCCCAGGGCATGATGGAGCTGTACAAAAAAGAGAAGATCAACCCACTGGGCGGTTGCCTGCCGATCCTGGTACAGATGCCGGTGTTCCTGGCCCTGTATTGGACTCTGCTGGAAAGCGTTGAAATGCGTCAGGCCCCGTGGATGTTCTGGATTACCGACCTGGCGATCAAGGATCCGTTCTTCATCCTGCCGATCATCATGGGCGCCACCATGTTCATCCAGCAGCAGCTCAACCCGACACCGCCGGATCCGATGCAGGCCAAGGTGATGAAGCTGATGCCTGTCATCTTCACCTTCTTCTTCCTCTGGTTCCCGGCCGGTCTGGTGCTGTACTGGGTCGTCAACAACTGCCTGTCCATCGCTCAGCAGTGGTACATTACCCGCAAGATTGAAGCGGCAACCAAGGCGGCTGCGGCCTGATAAGGCGGAGCTTGTAAGCTCGAGCAAGCCGTTAACAAGACGCCCCCATCGTGGGGCGTCTTGCTATCCAGCGTTTGGAGTTCAGCATGTCAGCAGTCCGTGAAACCATTGCCGCCGTTGCGACAGCCCAGGGCCGTGGTGGCGTCGGCATCGTGCGTGTCTCGGGGCCCTTGGCAGGGAAACTGGCCCTGGCGATTTGCCAGCGTGAACTGAAACCACGCTATGCCCATTACGGGCCTTTTTTTGCCGATGCCGAACAGGTGCTGGATGAGGGCCTGGCCCTGTACTTTCCCGGGCCCAACTCCTTTACCGGCGAGGATGTACTGGAACTGCAAGGCCATGGCGGCCCGGTGGTACTCGACTTGCTCCTGCGCCGCTGCCTGCAACTTGGCGCGCGCCAGGCCCGTCCCGGCGAGTTCAGCGAGCGGGCATTCCTCAACGACAAACTCGACCTGGCCCAGGCCGAGGCGATTGCCGACCTGATCGAAGCCAGCTCGGCACAGGCCGCGCGCAATGCCTTGCGTTCTCTACAAGGCGAGTTCTCGCGCCGCGTGTATGGCCTGACCGAACGCCTGATCAGCCTGCGCATCTACGTCGAGGCGGCCATCGATTTTCCCGAAGAGGAAATCGACTTTCTTGCCGATGGCCATGTGCTCAGCCTGCTCGAGGGCGTTCGTGCCGATCTTGCCGAAGTGCTGCGCGAAGCAGGCCAGGGTGCGCTGCTGCGCGATGGCATGACAGTGGTGATCGCCGGGCGGCCGAACGCCGGAAAATCCAGTTTGCTCAATGCCCTGGCCGGCCGCGAAGCAGCCATCGTCACCGAGATCGCCGGCACCACCCGCGACGTACTGCGCGAACATATCCACATCGATGGCATGCCGTTGCACGTGGTGGATACCGCTGGCTTGCGCGACACCCAGGATCAGGTGGAAAAGATCGGCGTCGAGCGCGCACTTAAAGCCATTGGCGAAGCCGACCGTATTCTCCTGGTGGTCGATGCCACTGCTGCAGAAGCCGACGACCCCTTCTCGCTATGGCCGGAGTTTCTCGCTCAGCGTCCCGCCCCGGGCAAAGTCACCCTGATTCGCAACAAGGCCGACCTGTCCGGCGAAGCCACTGCCCTGGAAGTCGGCAGCGATGGCCATGTAACCATCAGCCTGTCGGCCAGATCCAGCGCCGGTCTCGATCTGCTGCGCGAGCACCTGAAAGCCTGCATGGGCTACGAACAGACTGCCGAGAGCAGCTTCAGTGCCCGCAGGCGCCATCTGGAGGCGTTGCGCCTCGCCGCTAGCCATCTCGACCACGGTCACGCTCAGCTGACCCTGGCAGGGGCCGGTGAGCTGCTCGCCGAAGACCTGCGCCTGGCGCAACAGACTCTGGGCGAGATCACCGGGGCGTTCAGCTCCGACGACCTGCTCGGCCGGATATTTTCCAGCTTCTGTATCGGCAAGTAGCGAGCGCCTTCCCCACGGTGAGCTGGGCGGTACTCCGTTGCAGCTCGACCGCGCCTGGTTGAATGAGCCGCGCAACCCGGCTACGTAAACCCCGTATGAGCGCAGCGATGGCAATCGCTGCCACACCATCGCTCAACGCCTTCAGCTCCTGCGAACGCTAGAAATCCCCCCTGCGTCTACCCAATCCTGCGACTTGGGCGACCTTGTCCTGGCCAACGACTTCACGATTGCATCCTTCAGGCAGTCATCGTCTTGGCCAAACGCGGTTTTACATGCGGTTATTTTCCCGTCTAAGCCCTGTGGAAAACCGGGCCTGAGCCCGGTCCATAACCCGGTGATAAAACTGAGGATAAATGCCCCTGTGGATAACCATCACTTTAATCCACAGGCTGTCTACCGCTACCGAACAGGCTAACGGCAGGATTATCACAGCCTTTTGAAACGCTACAGGGCACATGGTCATTGAGCTGTAGCGATCTATCCACAGAAAAGCGCTGCATACTTTATAAACATAAAAACAAAGATCTATATAAATCTATTCTTTTATTCTTTATTAACCGGAAGCTCTGAGAGGACCAACGCAGGCTGGCTATTTTTTGTGCAAAAGGCTTCTTTCACACCGGCTAAATCCCTATACTCGCCGGCTTTCCAGCTTTTCAAAGCTTCTCAACAGGCACGAGGTGCGTGGTGGATTTCCCTTCCCGTTTTCAGGTGATCGTGATCGGCGGTGGTCATGCCGGCACCGAGGCTGCTTTGGCAGCGGCACGCATGGGGGTAAAAACCCTGCTGCTGACCCATAACGTGGAAACCCTCGGTCAGATGAGCTGCAATCCGGCTATCGGCGGAATTGGCAAAAGCCATCTGGTCAAGGAAATCGACGCCCTGGGTGGCGCCATGGCAACCGCCACCGACAAGGCCGGCATCCAGTTCCGCGTGCTCAACAGCCGCAAGGGCCCTGCCGTTCGCGCCACTCGCGCCCAGGCCGATCGGGTGCTGTACAAGGCGGCTATCCGCGAAACCCTGGAAAACCAGGCCAACCTGTGGATATTTCAGCAGGCCGCGGATGACCTGATCGTCGAGAATGACCAAGTCAAAGGCGTGGTCACCCAGATGGGGCTGCGGATATTCGCCGATTCGGTGGTGTTGACCACCGGCACCTTCCTCGGTGGACTTATCCACATCGGCATGCAGAACTATTCCGGTGGCCGCGCCGGTGATCCACCCTCGATTGCCCTGGCCCAGCGCTTGCGCGAATTGCCGCTGCGGGTCGGTCGCCTGAAGACCGGTACCCCGCCGCGCATCGATGGCCGCTCGGTGGATTTTTCCGTGATGACCGAGCAACCCGGCGATACGCCGATTCCGCTGATGTCGTTTCTCGGAACACCTGAGCAGCATCCGTCTCAGGTCAGTTGCTGGATCACCCACACCAATGCCCGAACCCACGAGATCATTGCCGCCAATCTCGATCGTTCGCCGATGTATTCCGGGTTGATCGAAGGCGTAGGGCCGCGTTACTGCCCATCGATCGAAGACAAGATCCATCGTTTTGCCGACAAGGACAGCCATCAGGTATTTATCGAGCCGGAGGGGCTGACCACCCATGAGCTCTATCCCAACGGGATTTCCACCTCGTTGCCGTTCGACGTGCAGTTGCAGTTGGTGCGCTCGATCCGCGGCATGGAAAACGCCCATATCGTGCGTCCGGGCTACGCCATCGAATACGACTACTTCGATCCGCGTGACCTGAAATACAGCCTGGAAACCAAGGTCATTGCCGGTTTGTTCTTTGCCGGCCAGATCAATGGCACCACCGGTTACGAAGAAGCCGGCGCCCAGGGGCTGCTGGCCGGGGCCAATGCCGCGTTGCGCGCCCAGGGCAAAGACAGCTGGTGCCCGCGCCGCGACGAAGCCTACCTCGGCGTTTTGGTCGACGACCTGATCACCCTGGGGACCCAGGAGCCGTACCGCATGTTCACCTCGCGGGCCGAATATCGGCTGATCCTGCGCGAAGATAACGCCGACCTGCGCCTGACCGAAAAAGGCCGCGAGCTGGGCCTGGTCGATGATCGCCGTTGGGCCGCATTCGAGATCAAGCGTGAAGCCATCGCGGTGGAAGAACAGCGCCTGAAAAGTACCTGGGTCAGGCCCGGTACGCCCCAGGGCGATGCGATTGCCGCGCATTTCGGCACGCCGCTGACCCACGAGTACAACCTGCTCAACCTGTTGTCGCGCCCGGAGATCGATTACCTCGGTCTGGTCGAGCTGACCGGCGCAGGGGCAGAAGACCCGCAAGTCGCCGAGCAGGTCGAGATCAAGACCAAGTACGCCGGCTACATCGATCGTCAGCAGGATGAAATCGCCCGGCTGCGCGCCAGCGAGGACACCCAATTGCCTGCCGATATCGATTACACCGGGATTTCCGGCCTGTCCAAGGAGATCCAGCACAAGCTCGGCAATACGCGTCCTGAAACCCTCGGCCAGGCTTCGCGGATTCCCGGGGTCACCCCGGCGGCGATTTCCCTGCTGCTGATCCACCTGAAAAAACGCGGAGCTGGTCGCCAGCTGGAGCAAAGCGCCTGATGTCAGTGGTAACCAGCAAGCACGCCGAAGAACTGGCGCAAGGCGCCCTCGAGCTGGGCGTCGAGGTATCCGCCCTGCAGCAGGAACAGTTGCTGGCCTATCTGGCGCTGCTGATCAAGTGGAACAAGGCCTACAACCTCACCGCGGTGCGCGACCCGGACGAAATGGTTTCGCGCCACCTGCTCGACAGCCTGAGTGTGCAGCCCTACGTCTTCGATGCTGGGGATAACTGGCTGGACGTCGGCAGTGGTGGCGGCATGCCGGGCATTCCCCTGGCCATCCTGTTCCCCGAGCGGCAATTCACCCTGCTCGACTCCAACGGCAAGAAAACCCGCTTTCTCACTCAGGTGAAGCTGGAGCTGAAACTGACCAACCTGGAAGTTATCCACAGCCGGGTCGAGGCCTTCAAGCCGCCGCAGCCATTCAGCGGTATCGTTTCCCGTGCTTTCAGCAGCCTGGAGGATTTTGCCAACTGGACCCGCCATCTCGGCGATGGCCAGAGCCAGTGGCTGGCCATGAAGGGCGTGCATCCGGACGACGAACTGCAAGCTCTGCCGGCCGACTTCCGCCTGGCAGCCACCCATGTGCTCAAGGTTCCCGGTTGCCAAGGTCAGCGTCATCTGCTGATACTGCGTCGCTCGGTCTAGGGGGAACGCAACATGGCTAAAGTATTCGCAATCGCCAACCAGAAAGGCGGCGTGGGCAAGACCACCACCTGCATCAATCTGGCGGCCTCGCTGGTTGCGACCAAGCGCCGCGTCCTGCTGATCGATCTTGATCCACAGGGTAACGCCACCATGGGCAGCGGTGTGGATAAGCATGCCCTGGAGCATTCGATCTACGACGTGTTGATCGGTGAATGCAACCTGGTCGAGGCCATGCAGTATTCCGAGCACGGTGGTTACCAGTTGCTGCCGGCCAACCGTGACCTGACGGCTGCGGAAGTCGGCCTGCTGGAAATGAAAATGAAGGAAAGCCGCCTGCGTAACGCCTTGGCGCCGATCCGCGAGAACTACGATTACATCCTCATCGACTGTCCACCGGCACTGTCGATGCTCACGGTCAATGCCCTGGTGGCCGCCGATGGGGTGATCATCCCCATGCAATGCGAGTATTTCGCCCTGGAAGGCTTGAGCGACCTGATCAACAGCATTCAGCGCATTGCGCAAATGCTCAATCCTTCGCTGAAGATCGAAGGCCTGCTGCGTACCATGTACGACCCGCGCATCAGCCTGACCAACGATGTAACGGCGCAGCTCAAGCAGCATTTCCCCGACACGCTGTACCAAACCGTTATCCCGCGCAACATTCGCCTGGCCGAGGCCCCTAGCTACGGCATGCCGGCGCTGGTTTATGACAAGCAATCCCGTGGCGCCATTGCCTACCTGGCCTTGGCTGGCGAGTTGGTTCGCCGTCAGCGCGCCGGCGCCCACACCGCAACCGCATAAGGAACTCCGCATGGCCGTCAAGAAACGAGGGCTGGGACGTGGCTTGGACGCCCTGCTGGGGGGCACCACCGTCACTGCTCTGCAGGAAGAAGCTGCCCAGGTCGATAGCCGCGAGCTGCAATACGTGCCCCTGGACCTGATCCAGCGCGGCAAGTACCAACCGCGCCGTGACATGGATGCCACCGCGCTGGATGAACTGGCGCAGTCGATCAAGGCCCAGGGTGTGTTGCAACCGATTGTGGTGCGGCCGATTGGCGAAGGGCGTTTCGAGATAGTCGCCGGAGAACGGCGCTGGCGTGCCTGCCAGCAGGCTGGCCTGGACAAGATCCCGGCCATGGTGCGCGAACTGCCCGACGAGGCAGCGATCGCCATGGCGCTGATCGAGAACATCCAGCGTGAAGACCTCAACCCGATCGACGAGGCCGTTGCCCTGCAACGGCTGCAGCAGGAATTCCAGCTTACCCAGCAGCAGGTGGCTGAGGCCGTGGGCAAATCCCGCGTGACCATCACCAACCTGCTGCGCCTGATCGGTCTGCCGGACGAGATCAAGACCCTGCTGTCCCATGGCGATTTGGAGATGGGCCATGCGCGTGCCCTGCTGGGTCTGCCTGCGGAACAACAGGTCGAAGGGGCGCGACACGTTGTCGCACGAGGGCTGACAGTACGACAAACCGAAGCCCTGGTACGCCAGTGGTTGAGTGGCAAAGACAAGCCGGTTGCGGCGCCCAAGGCCGACCCGGATATAAGTCGTCTGGAGCAGCGCCTGGCCGAGCGCCTGGGCTCTCCGGTGCAGATCAAGCACGGGCAGAAGGGCAAAGGCCAACTGGTGATTCGCTACAGCTCACTGGATGAATTGCAGGGTGTTCTGGCCCACATCCGCTGAAACAATTGACCATGTAGCAGGTTCACGTAAATCACTACCTGGCTGTTGAACCGGGGAACCTGCGCCCCTATACTTTGCGCGCTTTTGTCGGCACGAAATATGCCAGGCCGTTGATTTGAGGCGGCCGACACCGTAGGGACTGTGACGATGGATGTACGCAAGCCAAATCGCACGCCCTTTCATCGTTTAGCGGTGTTTCCGGTCTTGTTGACCCAGTTGGCTGTACTACTGTTAGCGGCTGCGGTGTTGTATGTCACTCGCGGCGCAGTAAGTGGTTATTCAGGGTTGTGTGGCGGCCTGATTGCCTGGTTGCCGAATCTGTACTTTGCCCACAAGGCGTTCCGTTTCAGTGGAGCGCGGGCTGCTCAAGCCATAGTCCGGTCTTTTTATGCCGGTGAAGCGGGCAAACTGATTTTGACGGCAGTGCTGTTTGCACTGACGTTTGCAGGCGTGAAGCCATTGGATGCGCTGGCGGTATTCGGCGTATTCCTGTTGACCCAATTGGTCAACTGGTTCTCACCCCTGCTAATGAAAATAAGATTTTTAAGACCTTAGCGCTCGAGGGATATATGGCAGCTGCAGAAACCGCTTCGGGTTATATCCAGCATCACTTGACCAACCTGACCTATGGTCAGCACCCGGTCAATGGCTGGAGCTTTGCCCACAACGTCAGGGAAGCTCAAGAAATGGGCTTCTGGGCATTCCACGTCGATACCCTGTTGGTGTCGGTGGTGCTCGGCCTGCTTTTCATTCTGTTGTTCCGCGCTGCAGCCAAGCGCGCCACTTCCGGGCAACCGGGTGGTCTGCAGAATTTAGTCGAAGTCTTGGTTGAGTTCGTCGATGGCAGTGTCAAAGACACCTTCCATGGTCGCAACGCACTGATCGCACCGCTGGGTCTGACCATCTTCGTCTGGGTCTTCCTGATGAACTTCATGGATCTGTTCCCGGTGGATTGGCTGCCGATGCTGGCGGCGACAATCACCGGTGATAAACACCTGTTCTTCCGTGTCGTGCCGACTACTGACCCGAACGCCACCCTGGGCCTGGCCCTGTCGGTGTTTGCCCTGATCCTCTACTACAGCATCAAGGTCAAAGGCATCAGCGGTTTCATCGGCGAGCTGACTCTGCACCCGTTCGGCAGCAAGAACGTCCTGGTTCAGGCTCTGTTTGTGCCGGTCAACCTGCTGCTCGAGTTGGTGACCCTGGTTGCCAAGCCGATTTCCCTGGCGCTGCGTCTGTTCGGCAACCTGTATGCCGGCGAGCTGATCTTCATCCTTATCGCCGTCATGTTCAGCGGCGGCTTGCTGCTGGGCGGTCTGGGTATTGTCTTGCAGTGGGCGTGGGCGGTGTTCCACATCCTGATCATCGTGCTGCAAGCGTTCATCTTCATGATGCTGACCATCGTCTACCTGTCGATGGCGCACGAAGACAACCACTAAGGGCGCAATGCGCATCCTCGATGCCCTTCCCCGCTGGGGAAACGGCAGATCAGGCTGCGCTCTGCTCGAGGTGGACGCCCGCAAGGGCAACACAGGCAATGATTTAGCTTTACCGCTTTACCTTAGAAAACCTTAAACCAATACGACATAAAAGTCGGGAGGAAAGATGGAAACTGTAGTTGGTCTGACCGCGATCGCTGTAGCACTGCTGATTGGCCTGGGTGCCCTGGGTACCGCCATTGGTTTCGGCCTGCTGGGCGGCAAGTTCCTGGAAGGCGCAGCGCGTCAGCCGGAAATGGTACCGATGCTGCAAGTAAAAATGTTCATCGTCGCCGGTCTGCTCGACGCCGTGACCATGATCGGTGTTGGTATCGCACTGTTCTTCACCTTCGCGAACCCCTTCGTTGGTCAAATTGCAGGCTAATCACTCGAGTATTCGAGTGGATTGGTTTGATGGACAACGAACGAGCGAGGTGTTGGCGTGAACATTAATGCAACCCTGATTGGCCAGTCCGTTGCCTTCTTCATCTTCGTGCTGTTCTGCATGAAGTTCGTATGGCCTCCGGTCATTACGGCTTTGCAGGATCGTCAGAAGAAGATTGCAGATGGACTGGACGCTGCCAGCCGTGCGGCTCGTGACCTGGAGTTGGCCCAAGATAAAGTGGCCCAACAACTGCGCGAAGCCAAAGGCCAAGCAGCCGAAATCATTGAGCAAGCCAAGAAACGTGGAACCCAGATCGTCGACGAAGCCCGTGACCAGGCCCGTGTCGAAGCTGACCGCGTGAAGGCTCAGGCTCAGGCCGAGATCGAACAGGAACTGAACAGCGTCAAAGACGCCTTGCGTGCCCAAGTGGGTAGCCTGGCCGTCAGCGGTGCCGAGAAGATCCTGAGCAAATCTATCGACCAAAACGCGCATGCGGAGCTGGTTTCCAAACTGGCAGCCGAAATTTAAGCGAGGGCGCGATCATGGCAGAACTGACCACGCTGGCCCGACCTTACGCCAAGGCTGCCTTTGAGTATGCCCAGGCCCACCAGCAGCTGGCCTCTTGGTCAGCCATGCTCGGCCTGGCTGCTGCGGTGTCGCAAGTCGACACCATCCAGCGCATGCTCGGGGCTCCGCGTCTGACGAGTACAGATAAGTCCACCACCTTCAACGAGGTGTGTGGTGACAAGTTCGACGCCCAGGTACGCAATTTCATCCATATCGTCGCCGAAAACGATCGCCTGGCCTTGTTGCCGGAGATCGCCGATCTGTTCGAGCTGTACAAAGCCGAACAGGAAAAATCGGTCGACGTGGATGTCACCAGTGCCTTTGCATTGAGCGATGAACAGCAAGACAAACTCGCCAAGGTTCTCAGTGCACGGCTCAACCGGGAAGTGCGCCTGCATGCAACGGAGGATGCCAGCCTTATCGGTGGTGTCGTAATCCGCGCCGGCGACCTGGTTATCGATGGCTCAGTTCGCGGCAAAATCGCGAAGCTGGCCGAAGCATTGAAATCTTGAGTTTGAAGGGGCAGCAGAGCTATGCAGCAACTCAATCCTTCCGAAATAAGTGAAATCATCAAGGGCCGCATCGACAAGCTCGATGTTTCCTCGCAAGCCCGTAACGAAGGCACAGTCGTCAGCGTATCCGACGGTATTGTGCGCATTCACGGTCTCGCCGACGTTATGTACGGTGAAATGATCGAGTTCCCGGGTGCCGTTTATGGCATGGCGATGAACCTGGAGCGCGACTCTGTCGGCGCCGTGGTTCTCGGTGCCTATCAGTCGTTGGCTGAAGGCATGAGCGCCAAGTGCACCGGCCGCATCCTCGAAGTGCCGGTAGGTCCGGAACTGCTGGGTCGCGTTGTCGATGCTCTGGGTAACCCGGTTGACGGTAAAGGCCCGCTGAACAACGTCGCTACTGACGCGGTTGAGAAGGTTGCACCGGGCGTGATCTGGCGTAAGTCGGTCGACCAACCGGTGCAAACCGGTTACAAGGCCGTCGACGCCATGATCCCGGTTGGCCGTGGCCAGCGCGAGCTGATCATCGGCGACCGTCAGATCGGTAAAACCGCTCTGGCGATCGATGCCATCATCAACCAGAAGAACAGCGGCATTAAGTGCGTTTACGTGGCTATTGGTCAGAAGCAATCGACCATCGCCAACGTGGTGCGCAAGCTGGAAGAAAACGGCGCCTTGGCTAACACCATCATCGTCGCGGCCAGTGCCTCCGAATCCGCTGCGCTGCAGTTCATTGCACCGTACTCCGGTTGCACCATGGGCGAGTACTTCCGCGACCGTGGCGAAGACGCGCTGATCGTTTATGACGATCTGTCCAAGCAAGCAGTGGCTTACCGCCAGATTTCCCTGCTGCTGCGCCGTCCTCCAGGCCGTGAAGCCTACCCGGGCGACGTGTTCTATCTCCACAGCCGTCTGCTGGAGCGTGCATCGCGCGTTTCCGAAGAGTATGTCGAGAAGTTCACCAACGGCGCCGTGACAGGCAAGACCGGTTCCCTGACCGCCCTGCCGATCATCGAAACCCAGGCTGGCGACGTTTCCGCGTTCGTTCCGACCAACGTGATCTCGATCACCGACGGTCAGATCTTCCTGGAATCGGCCATGTTCAACTCCGGCATTCGCCCGGCAGTGAACGCCGGTGTTTCGGTTTCCCGCGTAGGTGGTGCCGCTCAGACCAAGATCATCAAGAAGCTTTCCGGTGGTATCCGTACCGCTCTGGCTCAGTACCGTGAATTGGCGGCTTTCGCCCAGTTCGCTTCTGACCTGGACGAAGCCACCCGCAAGCAGCTTGAGCATGGTCAGCGCGTTACCGAGCTGATGAAGCAGAAGCAATACGCGCCGATGTCCATCGCCGACATGTCGCTGTCCCTGTACTCGGCCGAACGTGGCTACCTGCAGGACATCGAAATCGTCAAAATCGGCAGCTTCGAACAAGCTCTGATTGCTTACTTCAACCGCGATCACGCCGACTTGATGGCGAAGATCAACGTGAAGGGTGACTTCAATGACGAAATCGACGCTGGCCTGAAAGCCGGTATCGAGAAGTTCAAGGCCACCCAAACCTGGTAAGCCGCAGCGGAGGTCTTATGACCTCCGCCTGCTAACCCGATAGGTGTCAAATGGCAGGCGCAAAAGAGATTCGCAGCAAGATTGCGAGCATCAAAAGCACGCAAAAGATCACCAGCGCCATGGAAAAGGTAGCTGTCAGCAAGATGCGCAAGGCTCAAATGCGCATGTCTGCCAGCCGTCCTTACGCGGAGCGCATCCGCCAGGTGATTGGTCATCTGGCCAACGCCAACCCGGAATACCGTCATCCGTTCATGACCGAGCGCGAAGTAAAGCGCGTGGGTTATGTGGTGGTGAGCAGTGACCGTGGCTTGTGTGGTGGCCTCAATACCAACCTGTTCAAGACCCTGGTCAAGGACATGGTGGTAAACCGCGAACAAGGTGTAGAGATCGACCTCTGCGTGATTGGTGGCAAGGGTGCGGCTTTCTTCCGCAGCTTTGGTGGCAATGTCGTTGCTGCGATCAGCCACCTGGGCGAAGAACCGTCGATCAACGATCTGATCGGTAGCGTCAAGGTCATGCTCGATGCGTACCTCGATGGCCGCATCGACCGTTTGTCCGTGGTCTCGAACAAGTTCGTCAACACCATGACGCAACAGCCGACAGTGGAACAGTTGGTTCCCCTGGTGGCTGATTCGGATCAAAAGCTCAAGCATCACTGGGACTATCTCTATGAACCCGATGCCAAGGAGCTGCTGGACGGCTTGATGGTGCGCTACGTGGAGTCGCAGGTGTACCAGGCGGTGGTCGAGAACAACGCTGCTGAACAAGCGGCGCGGATGATCGCGATGAAGAACGCTACCGACAACGCCGGTGATCTGATCAGCGATTTGCAGCTGATCTACAACAAGGCGCGTCAGGCGGCGATCACCCAAGAGATCTCGGAAATCGTTGGCGGCGCAGCCGCGGTCTGATACCGGTTCAAATATTCAGAGGATCCAGCTATGAGTAGCGGACGTATCGTACAAATCATCGGCGCCGTGATCGACGTGGAATTCCCACGCGATCAGGTTCCGGGCATCTACGACGCCTTGAAAGTTCAAGGCGCCGAAACCACTCTGGAAGTTCAGCAGCAGCTGGGCGACGGCGTGGTTCGTACCATCGCGATGGGCTCGACCGAAGGCTTGAAGCGCGGTCTGGACGTCAGCAACACCGGCGCAGCCATTTCCGTCCCTGTCGGTAAAGCGACCCTGGGCCGGATCATGGACGTACTCGGTAACCCGATCGACGAAGCCGGTCCGATCGGCGAAGAAGAGCGCTGGGGCATTCACCGTCCTGCGCCGTCCTTCGCTGAACAAGCGGGCGGCAACGACCTGCTGGAAACCGGCATCAAGGTTATCGACCTGATCTGCCCGTTCGCCAAGGGCGGTAAAGTCGGTCTGTTCGGTGGTGCCGGTGTCGGCAAGACCGTAAACATGATGGAACTGATCCGTAACATCGCCATCGAGCACAGCGGTTATTCCGTGTTCGCCGGTGTGGGTGAGCGTACCCGTGAGGGTAACGACTTCTACCACGAGATGAAGGACTCCAACGTTCTCGACAAGGTAGCCCTGGTTTACGGTCAGATGAACGAGCCACCAGGCAACCGTCTGCGCGTAGCACTGACCGGCCTGACCATGGCCGAGAAGTTCCGTGACGAAGGTAACGACGTTCTGCTGTTCGTCGACAACATCTACCGTTACACCCTGGCCGGTACCGAAGTATCCGCTCTGCTGGGCCGTATGCCTTCCGCCGTGGGCTATCAGCCGACGCTGGCTGAGGAAATGGGTATCCTGCAGGAGCGTATTACCTCGACCAAGAACGGTTCGATCACCTCGATTCAGGCCGTTTACGTACCTGCGGATGACTTGACTGACCCGTCCCCGGCGACCACCTTCGCCCACTTGGACGCCACCGTCGTACTGTCGCGTGACATCGCTTCCCTGGGTATCTACCCAGCGGTCGACCCGCTCGACTCCACTTCGCGTCAGCTTGACCCGAACGTGATCGGTCAAGAGCACTACGACACCGCCCGTGGCGTGCAGTACGTGCTGCAGCGTTACAAGGAACTGAAGGACATCATCGCGATCCTGGGTATGGACGAGCTGTCGGAAACCGACAAGCAGTTGGTATCCCGTGCGCGTAAGATCCAGCGCTTCCTGTCGCAGCCGTTCTTCGTGGCCGAAGTCTTCACCGGTTCGCCGGGCAAGTACGTTTCCCTGAAGGACACCATCGCTGGTTTCAGCGGGATTCTGAAAGGTGATTACGATCACCTGCCGGAGCAGGCGTTCTACATGGTCGGCGGCATCGAAGAAGCCATCGAGAAAGCGAAGAAACTGTAATCACCCGTGCGCCCGGAGACGGGCGCTTTTGTGAGGCTAGATATGGCTATGACAGTCCATTGCGACATCGTCAGCGCAGAAGGCGAAATCTTCTCCGGTCTGGTCGAGATGGTGATTGCGCACGGCAACCTGGGCGATCTGGGTATCGCTCTGGGTCACGCGCCGCTGATCACCGACCTCAAGCCGGGCCCGATTCGTCTGGTCATGCCGGGTGGCGAAACCGAGGTGTATTACATCTCCGGTGGCTTTCTTGAAGTGCAGCCGAACATGGTCAAGGTTCTTGCCGACACCGTGCAGCGTGCTGCCGATCTCGACGAAGCCTCTGCTCAGGAAGCCGTCAAGGCTGCCGAGAAGGCCCTGCATGAAAAAGGCGCCGAGTTCGACTACGGCTCCGCCGCCGCTCGTCTGGCCGAGGCCGCAGCTCAGCTGCGCACCGTCCAGCAGCTGCGCAAGAAGTACGGCGGCAGCTGATACCGAGCTAGACGTTGCACTTCATCGAAAGTCAGTAAAAGGGTAGCCTTGGCTACCCTTTTTCTTTGTCCGCATTTTTTGGATCAGTGCCTGCCTATGTCTCTCGATATCGTCATCCTCGCCGCCGGCCAAGGTACGCGCATGCGCTCCGCCTTGCCGAAAGTCCTGCATCCGATCGCCGGGCAATCCATGCTCGCGCACGTCATCGACCGCGCCCGACAGCTTTCGCCTGTCGGCATCCATGTGGTGATCGGGCATGGCGCGGACCTGGTGCGCGAGCGACTGGCCGCCGATGACCTGAACTTCGTCCTGCAGGACCAACAGCTGGGCACCGGCCATGCCGTGGCCCAGGCCCTGCCGGCGCTGACTGCCGAGCGCGTGCTGATTCTCTATGGCGATGTGCCGCTGATCGAGACCGCCACCCTCGAGCGTTTGCTGGAGCAGGTCGGCGCCGAGCAACTGGCGCTGCTGACCGTCGACCTCATCGACCCGACCGGCTATGGCCGCATCGTGCGCGATGCGGCTGGCGTGGTGAAGGCGATTGTCGAGCACAAGGACGCCACGCCCGAACAACGGCAGATCTGCGAAGGCAACACCGGCATTCTCGCCGTGCCCGGCAAGTGCCTGGCCGACTGGCTCGGGCGGCTGTCCAACAGCAATGCCCAGGGCGAGTACTACCTCACCGACGTGATCGCCATGGCGGTGGCCGACGGCTTGGTCGTGGCCACCGAGCAACCACTGGATGCGATGGAAGTGCAGGGCGCCAACGATCGCCTGCAGCTGGCCGAGTTGGAGCGTCATTACCAGCAGCGTGCCGCCCGCCGCCTGATGGCCCAGGGCGTGACCCTGCGCGATCCGGCGCGTTTTGACCTGCGTGGCGAGGCGACTGTGGGACGCGACGTGCTGATCGACATCAATGTGATCCTCGAGGGCCGCGTGGTCATCGAGGATGCTGTGCAGATCGGGCCGAACTGCGTGATCAAGGACAGCACCCTGCGCCAGGGCGCCATCGTCAAGGCCAACAGTCATCTGGACGGTGCCGAACTGGGCGCGGGGGCCGACTGTGGTCCCTTCGCCCGTCTGCGGCCCGGCAGCGTGCTAGGGGCCAAGGCGCATGTGGGCAACTTCGTCGAACTGAAGAACGCCGTACTGGGCGAGGGCGCCAAGGCCGGGCACCTGAGCTACCTGGGCGATGCCGAGATCGGCGCGCGGAGCAACATCGGTGCCGGCACCATCACCTGCAACTACGACGGTGCCAACAAGTTCCAGACGGTGCTGGGTGAGGACGTGTTCATCGGCTCCAACAGTGCCCTGGTGGCGCCGGTAGCCCTGGGTGACGGCGCCACCACTGGCGCCGGCTCGGTGATTACCAGCGATGTGCCGGCTAACTGCCTCGCCGTTGGCCGCGCCAAGCAGCGCAATATCGAAGGCTGGAAGCGCCCGGTAAAGATTAAGAAGTAGGATGGTTAGCAGCGCAGCAGCGTAACCCTTCATATGGCCAGCATGGGTATCGCTGCGCGCAACCCATCCTACGATCCGCTCACGAAGGCGACGTCTGTCGCCTTGAGTGGTTTTCAGGCTTGACGGAAAAGCTTCATTAGGTTTTGATTCGCGCCATTATCTTTCGAATCGAAACTTAGCATGTCGAAACGCAACACGCCGCAACGTCGTCACCGCATCCTCGCCTTGCTCGCCGAGCAGGGCGAGGTGAGTGTGGACGAGTTGGCCAAGCATTTCGAAACCTCGGAAGTGACCATTCGCAAGGACCTCGCCGCCCTGGAAACGAACGGCCTGCTGCTGCGCCGCTATGGCGGTGCGGTGCCCCTGCCGCAGGAGCTGATCGGCGATGCCGGCCAGCCGATTTCCCCCTACAAGCAGGCCATCGCCCGCGCCGGCGTGGCGCGCATCCGCGAGCATGCGCGGATCATCATCGACAGCGGCACTACCACGGCGGCCATGATTCCCGAACTGGGCCACAAGCCGGGCCTGGTGGTGATGACCAACTCGCTGAATGTGGCGCGCGCCCTCAGCGAGCTGGAGCACGAACCGGTGCTGTTGATGACCGGCGGCACCTGGGATCCGCACTCGGAATCCTTCCAGGGCCAGGTCGCCGAGCAGGTGCTGCGCTCCTACGACTTCGACCAGCTGTTCATCGGCGCCGACGGCATTGACCTGGCGCGTGGCACCACCACCTTCAACGAGTTGCTCGGCCTGTCCCGGGTGATGGCCGAGGTGGCCCGCGAGGTGGTGGTGATGGTCGAGAGTGACAAGATCGGCCGCAAGATTCCCAATCTGGAACTGCCCTGGGGCAGCATCCATACCCTGATCACCGACGAGCGCCTCAGCGCTGAAGTGCGTGAACAGCTGACGGCGCGCGGGGTCAACCTGATCTGCGCGTCAATTGAAACGTAAGAGCCTGTTTTTAACGCGGCAAGGCCGACGCGCAGCAGACTTTGAATAGGATCTAAGGAGAAGACTATGTGTGGCATCGTAGGCGCCGTCGCCGAACGCAACATCACCGCCGTGCTGGTGGAAGGCCTGAAACGCCTGGAATACCGCGGCTATGACAGCGCCGGTGTAGCGCTGCTGAATGAACAGGGCCAGCTCGAGCGCCGCCGCCGGGTGGGCAAGGTCAGCGAACTGCAAGCCGCCCTGGTTGCTGAACCGCTGGCCGGCCGCCTGGGCATCGCCCATACCCGCTGGGCCACCCACGGTGCGCCCAGCGAGCGCAATGCCCACCCGCATTTCTCCGGGATTGATCTGGCGGTGGTGCACAACGGCATCATCGAAAACCACGAACAACTGCGTGCCCAGCTCAAGGGCCTGGGCTACGTGTTCAGCTCGGATACCGACACCGAAGTCATCGTCCACCTGCTCGAGCACAAGCTGCAGAGCCTGGGCGACCTGACCGCCGCGCTCAAGGCCGCGGTCAAGGACCTGCACGGCGCCTACGGCCTGGCGGTGATCAGCGCGCAACAGCCGGATCGCCTGCTCGCCGCGCGTAGCGGTAGCCCGCTGGTGATCGGCCTGGGCCTGGGCGAGAACTTCCTCGCCTCGGATCAACTGGCCCTGCGTCAGGTGACCGACCGTTTCATGTACCTGGAAGAAGGCGATATCGCCGAGATCCACCGCGATGGCGTGCAGATCTGGGATGTCGACGGCAATCCGGTGGTGCGCGAAAGCGTGCAGTACCACGAAGGCGCCGAAGCCGCCGACAAGGGTGAGTTCCGCCATTTCATGCTCAAGGAAATCCACGAGCAACCCAAGGTCGTGCAACGCACCCTGGAAGGTCGCCTCGGCACTCACCAGGTACTGGTCCAGGCGTTCGGCCCGCAGGCCGCCGAGCTGTTCGCCCGGGTGAAGAACGTGCAGATCGTCGCCTGCGGCACCAGCTATCACGCCGGCATGGTCGCCCGTTACTGGCTGGAAGAACTGGCCGGGATTCCCTGCCAGATCGAGGTGGCCAGCGAATTCCGCTACCGCAAGGTGGTGGTGCAACCGGACACCCTGTTCATCAGCATTTCCCAGTCAGGCGAAACCGCCGACACCCTGGCGGCGCTGCGCAACGCCAAGGCGCTGAGCCCCGAGCAGGGCGGTTACATGGCCAGCCTGGCCATCTGCAACGTCGGTATCAGCTCGCTGGTGCGCGAATCAGACCTGTGCCTGTTGACCCTGGCCGGCCCGGAAATCGGTGTGGCCTCGACCAAGGCCTTCACCACCCAGCTGGTCGCCCTGATGCTGCTCACCCTGTCCATCGGCCAGGTCCGCGGCAGCCTGGACAAACAGCTGGAAGCCAAACTGGTCGAGGAACTGCGCCGCCTGCCGACCCGCCTCGGTGAAGCCCTGGCGATGGACACGGTGGTGGAGAAGGTCTCCGAACTGTTCGCCGAGAAGCACCACGCGCTGTTCCTCGGCCGGGGCGCGCAGTACCCGGTGGCCATGGAAGGGGCGCTCAAGCTCAAGGAAATCTCCTATATCCACGCCGAAGCTTACCCGGCAGGCGAGCTCAAGCACGGCCCCCTGGCCCTGGTCGACAGTGACATGCCGGTGGTCACGGTGGCGCCGAACAACGAGCTGCTGGAGAAGCTCAAATCCAACCTGCAGGAAGTGCGCGCCCGTGGCGGCGAGTTGCTGGTGTTTGCCGATGAGCAGGCGGGTCTGCGCAACGGCGAGGGCACCCATGTGGTGAACATGCCGCATATCCACGACGCCCTGGCGCCGATTCTCTACACCATTCCGCTGCAGCTGCTGTCCTACTACGTCGCCGTGCTCAAGGGCACCGACGTCGACCAGCCGCGCAACCTGGCCAAGAGCGTGACCGTGGAATAACGCTGTGCAGTGAGCACTGGCCTGCTGCAGGGTTATCACCCTGTTGTTCATCGGCAACGATCGGCCACAGGTTGGCGGGACACTGGGCTACCACCTGTTCGCTACCGGCGCCGGTTAGGCCAATGACCGGGTAGGCCTGCCGCCGGCTGGCCTACCCGCACAGCGATGCCCGGCGGTCGCGGCAGCGAAGAGCACTTGCGCCAAGGCGGCGACACCTACTGCTCGACCCGTTAAATCACGCTTTCAACCGGCATGGACATGCTCCTTGCCGTCTGAGTGGAGGTGGCTCTTGGTCGCGGGTTTGGCGTCGTGCTGGCTGGTCTCGGGCATTGCCCCGGCGTGATGGTCGGCGGCGGCTTCATCAGGGTGGCTCATCCCGGCCATTTCGCCGGAATGGTGATCTGCGCCGGCCTGCGCGCTGTTGTGCTGACCCTCATGGTTGTGCATCTCGCTCTCGCCCCCGCCGTGCTGGTGGCCCGCGCTACTGGCTACCAGGGTCCGATACTGCTGGGCATCGAGTTCGGGCAACTTTTGCATAAAGGCGACTATGCCCCATATATAGGGGTCGGCCATGCTCTTGCCCCAGGCGGGCATGCCGCTGGCCTTGATGCCGTGCTTGATAATCCAGAAGGTCGCCGCCGGGTTGCGATCGACGCCGGCCTTGGTCAGGTTCAGCGGTGCCGGGTAGAGGCTCTGGCTCAACTCGGTAGTCGCTATACCGGGCGCCAGGTGGCAGCCGATGCACATCGAGTTGTAGTTGCCGGCCCCGGCGCGGATCAGGGCCTGGTTGTGCAGATCGGGTACCTGGATATCCCGTGAGCGCACCAGGATCGAGCGATCACGGGCCATGGCCAGGAAGGCATACACGGCAGGCGGATGGGGATCGTCGGCGCCCACGTTGACCAGGCCATAGTAGGCGCTTGCGCTGACCGCGACGCTGGCGACAATGCTGGCTGCCAGCAAGGTTTTTATTGTTCTTTTCACTTCAGGTCCTCAAAACCACAGCCGAATACCGGCGACCAAGCGCGCCTCGCTGACATTGCCGCCTTCATCGCGCGCCAGATCGGCGGTATTGCCGTAGGCGCGGTTCCAGCTCACCCCGATATAGGGGGCAAATTCTCGGCGGATTTCATAGCGCAGGCGCAGACCGATTTCACTGTTGGCCAGGCCGGAGCCCAGGCCGTGTTCAGGGTCGTTCTGGCCATAGAAATTCAGCTCTGCAGTGGGCTGCAGGATCAGTCGATTGGTCAGTAGCATGTCGTAGTCGCCTTCCAGGCGCAGGGCGCTTTGCCCTTGCTCGCCGACGAAACCGGTGGCTTCGACTTCCAGGCCGAACAGCGGCATGCCCTGGACGCCAAACGCGGCCCAGGTTTGTGCCGAGCCCGGCTTGAAGTCCTGGCGCACCCCGCCGACCAGCTCCCACCAGGGGCCGATAGCGTGGCCCCAGAGTGCCTGGAGTTCGGCATCTTCGGTTACCCCATTGGTTCGCTCGCCTTCCGAGCGCAGCCACAAACGGTCGATATCGCCGCCGATCCAGCCCGAGGCGTCCCAGCTGAGTACGCTGCCTGCATCGGCATTCTGGTATTCCAGCTTTTCGAACAGCAGGAACCCGTTGAGCGCCTTGTCGTGCATCTTATGACCGTCCAGCGCTGGGAATGCGGCGGCGCGATCGGCATCGGTCAGCAGTGGGATCGGCGTCCGGCTGGTGGCGGGTTGGGAGCTGCCGTGGTTCATCTGGCTGTGATCCATGGCCGCGTGGCTGCCGGGCTGCATTTGGCTGGGCTGCTCGGCTGGTTTGGCGCCATGGCCCATGGCCGCGTGGTCCATCGGCTCTGCAGCCATGGCCGGTCCAGCGCTGCCCAGTAGCAGTGCCAAAGCGCCACCGACCAGGAGTTTCGGCTTCATTGCTGTGCTCATTGGCAGATTCCCTTATTCATCCACGCGTACTTCACGGAACATGCCCATTTCCATGTGGAACATCAGGTGGCAATGGTAGGCCCAGCGCCCAAGGGCATCGGCGGTGACCCGGTAACTGCGTCTGGAGCCGGGCGGGATGTTGATGGTGTGCTTGCGCACCATGAAGTTGCCGTGTTCGTCCTCCAGGTCGCTCCACATGCCGTGCAGGTGGATCGGGTGGGCCATCATGCTGTCGTTGACCAGGGTGATGCGCAGGCGCTCGCCGTATGTGAGCCGCAGTGGCTCGGCATCGGAGAACTTGATGCCATCGAAGGACCAGGCGTACCTCTCCATGTGGCCGGTCAGGTGCAGTTCCAGGGTACGGCTCGGTTCGCGGCCGTCCGGGTCGGCGAAGCTGCTCCTGAGGTCGGCGTAGGTCAGGACCCGTCGACCGTTTTCGCGCAAGCCGATACCCGGATCAGCCAGCTTTGGCGTGGGCAGCATGGTTTGCATGTCGACCAGCGGGTTGTTGGTTTCAGACGCGGGGTGCGGCTGCATCTGCCCGCTCATGCCGGCCATGTCGTCCATGCCGCTCATCTGGCTGTGGTCCATGCCGGCCATGTCGTCCATGCCAGCCATCTGGCTATGGTCCATGCCCATATCGCCCATGCCGATCAGCGGGCGTGGATCGAGTTCGGGCACTGGCGCGCTCAGGCCCTCGCGCACGGCCAGGGTGCCACGGGCATAGCCGCTGCGGTCCATGGACTGGGCGAAGATGCTGTAGGCCTCGGCACCTGCCGGCTCGACTATCACGTCATAGGTTTCCGCCACCGCGATGCGCAATTCATCGACGCTGACCGATTGCACGTGCTGGCCGTCGGCGGCGACCACGGTCATCTTCAGGCCGGGGATGCGTAGGTCAAAATAGCTCATGGCCGAGCCGTTGATAAAGCGCAGGCGCAGCTTCTCGCCGGGCTGGAAGATGCCGGTCCAGTTGCCATTGGGCGCCCGGCCGTTCATCAGGTAGGTGTAGGTATAGGCACTGACGTCGGCGAGGTCGGTGGGGCTCATGTTCATCTCGGCCCACATCTTGCGATCGGCTACGGCGGCCGACCAACCTTGTTCGCTGACGTCGGCGATGAAGTCGCCGAGGGTGCGCTGGTGGAAGTTGTAGTAGTCCGATTGCTTTTTCAGCTTGGCCAAGACCCGGGCGGGGTCTTCATCGCTCCAGTCGCTCAGCATCACCACATAGTCGCGATCGTACTGGAACGGCTCCGGTTCCTTGGCGTCGATCACGATCGGGCCATAGACCCCCACCTGTTCCTGCAGCCCCGAGTGGCTGTGGTACCAGTAGGTGCCGTTCTGCTGCACCTTGAAGCGGTACTCGTACATCCCATCGGGGGCGATGCCGTGGAAACTCAGGCCGGGCACGCCATCCATGTTGGCCGGCAGGATGATGCCATGCCAGTGGATGGAGGTGTCCTGGCTCAGGCGATTCTTGACCCGCAAGGTCACCGTGTCGCCCTCGCGCCAACGTAGCAGCGGCCCAGGCAGACTGCCGTTGATGGTCATCGCGGTACGGGGCGCGCCGGTGATGTTCACCGGCGTTTCGCCAATGTAGAGTTCGAAGTCGCTGCCGCTGAGAACATTGGGCTGCCCTGGGCTGACTACCGCCCAGGCCGGAGCCCGCCAGAGACCCAGGCTCGCCAATAGACCGCCGGCGGTCAGGCCTTTGACGAAGGTTCGCCTCGAGGTTTTGCTGTGCATGGGTGTGGTCCAGTCAATCAAAAGAAATCGCTGCTGAGTAGCCAGCGCGTTGGCTGACGGCCGTGCTCGCTGCGGTGCGGAACCGGCAAACTTCAGCGAGGGTAAACTGCCATATTTCGACCTTTCGGCAGATTACATTTCTGTCAGCTTGGCTGCCCTGACGAGAGTCAACAGGCGGCATGGCGGGCCATGCGCGGCTCCGCGCTGGTCTGCGGCTGTGCAACCTGGTGCCGAGCGAGCTGCAGCTTGCTCGATCCGCGCCAAGCGGCGTTCGCCGTTGCCCTCGGCCAGGGCAGAAAGGCTCGGGCCGACGATAGCGACGCGGCTTTGCATCAGGTGCATGGGGCTGTCCTGGATAGCGTTTGGTTGCCCCGCCGATCCCTTTTGGGTTCGAGCCTCGGGTTCGAGGCAACCCTGATCTGCGTGGCCTGCCAGCTCGCTGAGGCAAAGATTACAGTTCTGTCAGCAGGCCATCTTTCGCTTGTAGGGCTTTGCCCGGGTTCTGTAAGTTCTATCTACGGAGCCTGAACAGCAGCGCTATGCAGGCTTCTCTCGGTCAGTCGTGACCTCATACCATCCCCAGCAAGAGCAATAGCCCTATGTCGACACTACCTTCTGCCGTCACCGGCGCCGCATTGGCATTGGTTGCCGCCGGCCTGTTCGCCAGTCTGCCGGCGCAAGCGGCCCAGGATACGCAAACAGCTCAAGTGCAGTGCTACGGTGTGAATGCCTGCAAAGGCCAGAACGACTGCATGACCGCCACCAATGCCTGCAAGGGTGAAGGCGCCTGCAAAGGCCAGGGTTTCAACCTGATGACCCAGGCCAAGTGCGACGAGGCGGGTGGCAAGACCGGCGAATGAGGTTGCGCAGGGAGTGCCTGCCACTCCCCTGTTCTGCAACCCTTGACGAGCAATAGCGTGGGACTCTAGCTGATCAATTCAGGGGGTATTCGCCGGAGCCGGCGGGAGCTTGCACAAGCCCTGGGCGGGCACATCGAGCGCACTATTGAATTTGCTCGATAAGTTCTGGAAGGCAATCAGCCCGGTCAGCTCAACGATGCCGTCCTCGTCGAAGAAGCGGCTTAATTTCCCCATCAATTCATCGGTGACCCGGCGCTCCGAGTAGGTGATGGCCTCCGCGTACTCCAGCACCGCCTGCTCTGTTGGGTCAAATAACGCGCTATCGCGCCACTGTGAGAGGCTCTCGACTTTCGCCATGGAACCGGTGCGCTTGGCGAGCGTGGCCGAGTTGATATCCACGCAGAATTCGCACTGATTGATTTGCGCTACCCGCACCGTCACCAGTGAGCGCAAAACGGGGCTCGGCGGCGACCCCTTTCTGTCCAGCACGCCATACAGAACAGCCACTGCCGCGAACAGTTTCGGCACCCGTGCCCAGAGCAAGCCAGGTTGCAGGATGGCGCCGTATTTTCTTCGCTGGTTCCAGAAGAAGGGCCGTAACCACCAGGGATAGTCACGGATTGCTCGCGCCGAAATTCTCATCGTCCCTCCTCGCATGCACAGGCTCACGGCTCAGTGCTTTTGGCCAATTCGATCAGGCCCTGGGCAACAGGGGCCTGACCTGCAGCGCCTGGCACAACTGATCCGAGTGACTACTCATCGGCGGGTGTTGTGCGGCTCCTCTCTGCCGGCCAACTGGAAAACGCCAGAAAATACAGCAGAACAAAGTTGACGATGGGCACAACCATCAACAGCCCCAGCCACTGCGAATAGCCAGCCTTTTTAAAGATCAAACAAAACGGCAGGGTGATCAGTACCAAGAACAGCAACATCATCACCGGCCCAAATGGCCATATCGAGGGGTCATGCATCAAAGGACGTCTCCAGGTTATTGATGAATTCAGCGGCACGCTGCATGTCGAGCTGTGCCGCCCGTTCAGTCGATGACCACCCGGCGCAGGCGCAGGGCGTTGAACACCACCGAGGCGGAGCTCACGCTCATGGCCAGCGCTGCGATCATCGGTGACAGCAGATGGCCGGTCAGCGGGTACAACAGCCCCGCTGCCAGCGGTATGCCCATGGCGTTGTAGAGCAAGGCGAAGCCGAGGTTCTGGCGCATGTTCTTCACCGTGGCCACGGACAAGCTGCGCGCGCGCAGGATGCCCATCAGGTCGCCTTTGACCAGGGTCACCTGGGCGCTGCTCATCGCCACGTCGGTCCCGGTGCCCATGGCGATGCCGACTTCCGCACGGGCCAGGGCCGGGGCGTCGTTGATGCCATCGCCGGCCATTGCCACCCGTCGGCCCTGACCTTGCAGGTCCGCCACCAGCCGTTCCTTGTCCTGCGGCTTGACCTCGCCATGCACCTCTTCGATACCCAGCTGCCTGGCCACCGCCCGCGCCGTGGTCAGGCCGTCACCGGTGGCCATGATCACGGTCACGCCCTCGGCTTGCAGTTTGTTCACCGCCTCCCTGGAAGTGGCCTTGATCGGGTCCGACACTGCCAGCAAGCCGGCCAGCCCGCCATCCGCCGCCAGGTAGACGATGCTGATGGCGTCGGCGCGCAGCTGTTCGGCGCGTTTGTGCAAGGCGCTGAGGTCGACGCCAGCGTCTTCCATCAAGGCGCTATTGCCCAACTGGATCTGCCTGCCCTCGATCTGCCCGCGCACGCCGATCCCCGAACCGGATTCGAACTGCTCCGGCGTGGCCAGCTCCAGCCCTTCGGCTCGGGCGTGTTCGACGATTGCGTGGGCCAATGGATGCTCGCTGCCCTGGTCGAGGCTGGCGGCCAGGCGCAGCACTTCATTGGGCTCGACCTGCTGGGTGCCTTCGACGCTATGGAATACCGGCCGTCCCTCGGTCAGGGTGCCGGTCTTGTCGACGATCAGGGTATCGATCTTGCGCAGATTTTCGATCGCGCTGGCATCGCGGAACAGCACCCCATTGCTGGCGCCCATGCCGGTGGAAACCATGATCGACATCGGGGTGGCCAGGCCCAGCGCGCAGGGGCAGGCGATGATCAACACCGCCACTGCATTGATCAGGCCGAATACCCAGCTGGGCTCCGGGCCAAACAGCCCCCAGCCGAACAACGTCAGCAGCGCGATGCTGATGACGCCGACCACGAAATAACCGGCAATGGTATCCGCCATGCGCTGCATCGGCGCTTTCGAGCGCTGGGCGCGGGCCACCATCTGCACGATCTGCGCGAGGGTGGTGTCGCCGCCCACCTTCTGTGCCTCCATCACCAGGCTGCCGTTGGCATTCAGGGTGGCGCCGATCAGCGCGTCGCCGGGTTGCTTCAGCACCGGCACGGGTTCGCCGGTCAGCATCGACTCGTCGACGCTGCTTTCACCCTCCAGCACCTTGCCGTCGGCCGGCACCTTCTCGCCGGGACGCACCCGCAGGTGATCACCCAGTTGCACATCGTCCAGGGCAACATCTTCTTCCTGGCCATCCGGATTGATCCGGCGCGCGGTCTTCGGCGCCAGGCCGAGCAGCGACTTGATCGCCGCCGAGGCCTGCGAGCGGGCCTTGAGTTCGAGCACCTGACCCAGCAGGGTCAGGGAGATGATCACCGCGGAAGCCTCGAAGTAGACGCCGATGCGCCCGTCCTGCATGAAGTTCAGCGGGAACAGTTGCGGAGCCAGGGTGGCGGCGACGCTGTACAGGTAGGCCGCGCTGGTGCCGAGGCCGATCAGGGTCCACATGTTCGGGCTGCGCTGGCGCAGCGAAGCGACCCCACGGACGAAGAAGGGCCAGCCGGCCCAGAGGGTTACCGGGCTGGCGAGGGCCAGTTCGACCCAGTTCTGGGTACTGCCGTGAAACAACGGCAGCGCGTGCCCGGCCATGGCCAAGGTGGTCACCATGATCGTCAGCGGCAGGGTCCACCAGAAGCGCCGGGTGAAATCCTTCAGCTCGGGATTTTCCTCTTCATCGAGCTGCGCCATCACCGGTTCCAGGGCCATGCCGCAGATCGGGCACGCCCCGGGACCTGGTCGACGGATCTCGGGGTGCATGGGGCAGGTGTACTCGCTGGCTGCGGTCGGCTCAGGCGCCTGCTCGGTCTGCTCGGCGGCGTGCTGCGGGTCCAGGTAACGGGTTGGCTCGGCGTGAAACCTGTCCTGGCATTTCTGACTGCAAAACCTGTACGTCTCGCCCTGGTACTGCTCGCTGTACGCGCTGTCGGGCTTGACCGGCATGCCGCACACCGGGTCCTCCCGACTGCCAGGTGCAGTTGGCCGACCCGCCGGGTGCGGGTGGTTAGGCTCATGCTGGTGCGCAGAGGAAGACATGAGGTACTTCCTTATCTGGTCAACTTCACGCTGCTACTGTCCCTCAGCCTAGAGAACCCGCACTGGCGCAGGCTTGATGCCAATCAAGCCAAGGTCAGTTCGCATCCAATCACTATCGCTGCTGGTGATTGAACAGCTGGGTGCCAGGGAGGCGCCACTGGGGCAAGGGCGCGATGAACGCAAGTCCATTGATGTGGGCGGCGAGCACCAGGCTCATCCCCTACTCGTGGTTGGAGTCTGGACGGCGCCAGCTGACAGGCCGCTGCAGCGAACATTACATTTCTGTCAGCGGCTGGTTGCGCTGATGGATTAGCGGCACACTCAGGGCGCTCGCCACCTGGGAAACAGCGCATGAAGATTCTGGTCGCCGAAGACGAAGCTAAAACCGGCACCTACTTGCAACAGGGGCTCAGTGAGGCTGGCTTCATCGTGGACCGGGTGATGACCGGCAGCGATGCCCTGCACCAGGCCCTCGGTGAAACCTACGACCTGCTGATCCTCGACGTGATGATGCCGGGCCTGGACGGTTGGGAAGTGCTGCGCCGGCTGCGTGCTGCTGGCAAGGAGCTGCCCGTGCTGTTCCTCACCGCGCGGGATCGGGTCGAGGATCGGGTCAAGGGCCTGGAGCTGGGCGCGGATGACTACCTGATCAAGCCGTTTGCCTTTGCCGAACTGCTGGCCCGGGTCAGAACCCTGCTGCGCCGCGGCACTGGCGCGCCGACCCAATCGAGCCTGACGATTGCCGACCTGGAAGTCGATCTGCTCAAGCATCGGGCCCTGCGCGGTGGCCAGCGCATCGATCTGACCGCCAAGGAGTTTGCCCTGCTGGAACTGCTGCTACGACGTCGCGGCGAGGTGCTGCCCAAGTCGCTGATCGCCTCGCAGGTCTGGGACATGAATTTCGACAGTGATACCAACGTCATCGAGGTGGCAATCCGGCGTTTGCGGGCGAAGATCGATGACGATTTCCCGGTGAAGCTGATCCAGACCGTGCGCGGCATGGGCTACAAGCTCGAGGTGCCGCAAGCACAATGAATCGACTGTCCCTGACCGCCCGCCTGAGCCTGATGTTCATGCTGGCCGTGGCGGCGGTGCTGAGCGTCGCGGCGCTGAGTTTCAATCGGCTCAGCCAGCACCACTTCGAGATGCTGGATCGACAGATCCTGGTGGAAAAGCTCGAGTCTGCCCGGGCCATACTTGCCGACCCGACCGGGACAACGAGTTTCGAGCAACTGCATGTCTTGCTCGGCGCACACCGTGATCTGTCGGCCATCCTCCTCGCGGCCGACGGCCACCAGCTGTTCGCCGAGCCACCGGCGGTCAGCATCCCGCAGCAGTTTGCGGGCTACCCCGAGAGCGCCTTGTGGCAGTGGCGGAGCCAGACCCAGAGGTACCGGGGGATCACCGCTCAGCTGGCTGCGCCAGGCCGGTCTGGGCCGGTTACGCTGATGTTGGCACTCGATGTCACCCATCACCTGTCGTTCTTCGAAACCTTGCAGCGCTGGTTCTGGATTGGTCTGGCCGGCAGCGCCCTGGTCAGTGCGGGGCTGGGCTGGGTCGTTGCCCGTAGCGGCCTGCGGCCCTTGCGCCAGGTCACCCAGCTGGCCACTTCGGTGTCGGTCGAGTCGCTCAAGGGACGCATCCCCCTGACGTCTGTGCCCCTGGAGCTGCAGCAGTTGGTGATCTCGTTCAATGCCATGCTGGGCCGGCTGGATGAAGCCTTCGTGCGACTCTCCAGCTTCTCTGCCGACATCGCCCACGAGCTGAGGACGCCGCTCAGCAGCCTGATGACCCACACCGAGGTGATTCTCAGCCGCAAGCGTGACGTCGACGCCTATGAGGAGAATCTCCATTCGAACCTGGAAGACCTCAAGCGCATGGCGCGGATGATCGATGACATGCTGTTTCTGGCCAAGGCGGACAATGGCCTGATCATCCCCGAGCAGCAGCACATTGCGCTCGAGGCGGTGGTGGCCAAGTTGTTCGAGTACTACCAGTTGCTGGCCGAGGACCGTGGGGTCGAACTCAAGTTGGCAGGTCACGGCAGCATCCGTGGCGACCTGCTGATGTTGCATCGGGCGATCTCCAACCTGTTGTCCAATGCACTGCGTTATACCCCCGCAGGAGCGACCATATTGGTGACCATCAGCGAGGCTGCTGGCACCACCCACCTGAGCGTGGAAAACCCCGGGCAGGGCATTCCGGCCGACCACCTTGAACGGCTGTTTGATCGCTTCTACCGCGCCGATCCTGCACGCCAGGAAGGCAACCGCAGCAATGCCGGCCTGGGCCTGGCGATCACGCGCTCGATAGTCGCGGCCCATCAGGGCAGTATCTGCTGCAGCTCTGTGGATGGCCGGACAGTTTTCCACATGCAGTTCCCCCAATCCGGGCAGCCCCGGGCGACTGAGTGGGCAAGGCCCGCTTAGGCCCGGAGTGGCAACCTGGGCGATTGCCGTGACGGCACCGGGAGTGCTGGCTGAGTCGCGCAAAACTTCTCGGCGCGCTTGTAACGCCTGGCGCCGAGCGCGCTCTAGTTGTATGTCGGCCTTGAACACTCCTGTTTGACCGACCCAACCAGACTATCCGAGGATGCACCCATGACTACCAAGACTGCTGCTACTGGCGCTGCCCTGGCCTTCGCCGCCGCTACCCTGTTCGCTGGCCTGACCAGCACCCTGGTCGCGGCTGAAGAAGCCATGGTTCACTGTTACGGCGTCAACGCCTGCAAAGGTCAGAACGATTGCAAGACCGCCAGCAACGCCTGCAAAGGCCAGGGTTCCTGCAAGGGCCAAGGCTTCAAGAGCATGACCCTGGCCGAGTGCAATGCGGCCAAGGGTACTGTTGGCGAGTAACGCCCTGTGGAGTGGTCGGCGTACGGCCACTCCGGTTCACCCCATGGCCAAGGAGCCCGGCATGTCCATCGAATCACCCAGCCTGGGCTATGGCCTGGGCCTGCGTACCCCCTATTACCAGGAGATTCTCGAGCAGCGACCCAACGTCGACTGGTTCGAGGTGATCTCGGAAAATTACCTGGTCGAGGGCGGCAAGCCGCTCTACTACCTGGACGCCATCGGTGAACACTACCCGCTGGTGATGCATGGCGTGTCGCTGTCGATCGGCGGCCCCCATGAACTGGATCGTGACTACCTGCGCCGCCTCAAGCAGCTGGCGGCGCGGGTGCAGCCGCAGTGGATCTCCGATCACCTGTGCTGGAGCCGTGGCAATGCCCACCAGTTGCACGACCTGCTGCCACTGCCGTTCACCGAAGAGAGCCTGCAGCACGTCGCCACGCGGGTGCGTCAGGTGCAGGACGTGATCGAACGGCCGCTGGTGCTGGAGAACGTCTCCAGCTACCTGCGCAGTGCCGACGATCAGTTCACTGAATGGCAGTTCCTCGCCGCGCTCAGTGAACTCAGCGGCTGCGAGTTGCTGCTCGACGTCAACAATGTCTATGTCAGTGCGCGCAACCATGGTTTCGAACCCTGGGACTTCATCAGCGGGCTGCCCAAGCAGCGGGTCCGCCAACTGCATCTGGCCGGGCACAGCGATTACGGCAGCTACCTGATCGACACCCATGATCAGCCGGTCAGCGATCCGGTCTGGCAGCTCTATCAGCGGACTTTGCGTCACCTGGGGCCGGTCTCGACGCTGCTCGAGCGGGACGACCACTACCCGCCATTTGCGGAGTTGCTCGGCGAGCTCGACCAGGCCCGCGCCTATGCCGCCGTGGCCCTGGAGGGAGTGCCGACATGCGCCTGAACGACTGGCAGCGTGAACTCGAGAGCTACCTGCTCGGCAGCGACCCGAGCGCCAAGCCGGCGTTGCGCGCCAGCCTGCTCGGCAGCCTGGCACTGAGCGCCGAGGATGGCCTGGCGATTTACCACAACGCCTACCGCGCGCGTCTGCTCGACGCCTTGCGCGGCGATTACCCGGCCGTGCACGGCTGGCTCGGCGACGTCGAGTTCGATGCCTTGGCCGGCGCCTATATCGATGCGCACCCCTCGCAGCACTTCAGCCTGCGCTGGCTGGGCGCCGAGTTGGCCAGCTTCATCGACACCTACCTGGTGCCCGAGCAGGCGATCCCGCTTGGCGAGCTGGCGCGGCTGGAGTGGGCGTTCAGCCTGGCTTTCGACGCGGCCGCCGGTGAGCCGCTGAGCATGGCGCAGATGGCCAGTCTACCGGCCGAGGACTGGCCGGCCCTGCAGGTGCGCCTGCTGCCCAGCGTGCAATGGCAGGTCTGCCGATACAACAGCCTGGCGCTCTGGCGCGCGTGCAAGGCGCAGAGCGAGTTCCCCGGTAGCCAGACGCTGGAGCAACCCCTGGTCTGCCTGATCTGGCGGCACGGCCTGGTCAGCCACTACCGCAGCCTGGAGCCCAACGAAGCCGCGGCCTTGCACGGCATGGCCGTGGCCGGCTGGAGTTTCGCCGAACTCTGCGCGCAGTTGCACGAACTGGGTGAGGGCGCGCCGCTGCAAGCCGCCACCTGGCTGCGCCAATGGCTGAGCGACGGCCTGTTGCAGCGACATGGCGGATAGCCATCTTTTATGCAGCCAATAGCCTGACAAGCGATCCAGCTGAACTAATCTATGGTTGATTGGTGAAAGATGGAGGTTGCCATGCTCGCCTACCTGCCTCCGGCCCTGCGTGATCTGCAACTGCCGTTGCGGCTGCGCTTGTGGGACGGCAAACAGATCGATCTCGGCCCCGAGCCACGGGTCACCATGGTGGTGAAAGACCCGAGCCTGGTGGCGCAGCTGGCCCATCCGAGCCTGGCTGCTTTGGGTGGCGCCTATGTCGAAGGACGTTTGGAGCTGGAGGGGCCGATCAGCGCGGTGATCGAACTCGGTGATGCCCTCAGTCAGGCGCTGATCGACGATGAGCCGGTTGCCGAGTCGCAGCGCAGCGCCCACGACAAGGCCACCGATGCGGCGGCCATCAGCTACCACTACGACCTGTCCAACGACTTCTATGCGCTCTGGCTGGACCGCGAGATGGTCTACTCCTGCGCCTATTTCGAGACCGGCAGCGAAGACCTCGAGCAGGCCCAGCAGGCCAAGCTGCGCCACCTGTGCCGCAAGCTGCGCCTGCAGCCGGGCGAGCGCCTGCTCGATGTCGGCTGCGGTTGGGGCGGGCTGGCGCGCTTCGCCGCCCGCGAGTTCGGCGTCGAGGTGCATGGCATCACCCTCAGCCACGCGCAGCTGCAACTGGCCCGGCAGCGGGTCGCGGACGAGGGGCTGGCGTCGCAGGTGCAGCTGGAACTGCTGGACTATCGCGACCTGCCGCAGGACGGCCGCTTCGACAAGGTGGTCAGCGTCGGCATGTTCGAGCATGTCGGCCACGCCAACCTGCCGCTCTACTGCCAGCGGCTGTTCGGCGCGGTGAAGAGCGGCGGCCTGGTGATGAACCATGGCATCACCGCCAAATACACCGACGGCCGGCCAGTGGCGCGCGGTGGCGGCGAGTTCATCGGCCGCTACGTGTTCCCCGAAGGCGAGCTGCCGCACTTGGCGACCATGACCCGCGAACTCAGCGATGCCGGCCTGGAAGTGGTCGACGTGGAAAACCTGCGCCTGCATTACGCGCGCACCCTGGAACACTGGAGTGCACGCCTGGAAACGCAACTGGAGCAGGCCGCGCAGCTGGTGCCCGAGCAGGCCCTGCGCATCTGGCGGCTGTACCTGGCCGGTTGCGCCTACGGTTTCGCCCGTGGCTGGATGAGCCTGCACCAGATCCTCGCGGTCAAGCCGCACGCCGATGGCAGTCACGACCTGCCCTGGACCCGCGCCGACCTGTATCGCTGAACCTGACGAAGGAGCGCCGCCCCCATCGCAGCTGCAGCAGGCCTACGGAGAATGCGCGGTCTGCTGCTCTTGTAGGATGGCGCGGGCCGCGTAGGATTGAGCGCAGCGATACCCACCGGCCGGTTTATGCCTGTACCCGCTGGCAGGGCGAATATCGATGATGGGTTACGGCGCATTTGTTCTGCCGCCAGCAGGTCAATTTGCGGGCGCCTAACCCGCGCGGTCCCCCTCATCCTAGCCGCCTGCCAGGGGCAGTTTCCTTCAATACCACGCGTTGCCCGCCTGTCAGTCTTCGCCTTCTCTCTGGCGATGCGGGCAGCTACGCGATGACTCTTCTGCTTTCCATGGCGGCCTTTGCCCTGGCTTCCTCGATTTCCCCTGGCCCGGTCAACCTGGTGGCGCTCAGCTCCGCCGCCCGCTATGGCCTGCGCGCCGGCCTGCGGCATGTGACCGGCGCGACCCTGGGCTTCACCCTGTTATTGCTGGCCATGGGCCTGGGGCTGCATCGCCTGTTGCAGCAATGGCCGCTGCTGGCGACGCTGATTCGCTGGGCCGGCGTGGCCTTCCTGCTCTACATGGCCTATGGCCTGGCGCGTGACGATGGCCGGCTGGATGGCGGCAAGGTGCAACAGCCACCCACCCTGCTCACCGGCGCGGTGATGCAGTGGCTCAATCCCAAGGCCTGGCTGGCGGCCCTGGCCGGCATGGGCGCCTATGCGGCGGACGGCGAACTGGCCGTGGTTGGGCAGTTCGCCGCGCTGTATTTCGTCATCTGCTACCTGTCCCTGGCCTGCTGGGCCTATGCCGGTGCGTTCCTGCGCCAGTACCTGGAGCAACCGCGGCGCCTGCGCCTGTTCAATCGCGCCTTGGCCTTGCTGCTGGTAGCGTCTGCGCTCTACCTGCTGTGGCCCTGATCAGGCCGAACGGCGGTATTGGCCGGGGGTGGCGGCGAGCAGCTGCTTGAAGGTGCGCTGCAAATGCGCCTGGTCGGCGAAACCGGCCGCCAGGGCCACCTCGGCAATCTCGCCGCCCTGTCGCAGTCTGGCCTGGGCGTATTGGATGCGGCTGTTGACCAGGTAGGCGTGGGGCGTCATGCCATAGCCGCGGCGGAAGCTGCGGCTCAGGTAGGAAGGGGAGAGCCCGGCTGCCGCGCAGATGTCTTCCAGCTTCAACGCCTCGGTGCAGTGCGCGCGGATAAACTCGGCGGCCAGGTGCACGCGTGGATTGTCCTCGCGGCGGCTGCGGGGCGCCGGGGCGAGGCGGCGTTGCAGTTCGGCGAAGAACTCCAGCAGGGCACAGTGCTTGTGCAGGCCGTCGGCCTGCGGGTCGCTGAGCAGGTCAAAGAGGCGATTCAGTCCGACGTAGAGCGTCGGATCCTGGCTGAGGATGGCCGAGAAGGCGCGCAGCGGCTGGTTGCGGCTAAAGCCTGCCTGGTGCTGCAGTTCGGTCAGCCAGGCCGCGTCGACATAAAACATGCGATAGGACCAGAGCTGATCCTCCAGCGGGTTGCAGGCGTGCACGTCACCCGGGTTCATCAGCACCACGCTGCCGGCACCGATCCGTTCGTGCGCCTTCTCGTTGAGGTAGCTGCTGCGACCGTGGGTGACGGCGCCGATCGAGAAGCATTCATGGGCATGCCTGGCGTAGCACAACTGGCGCCCATCGAGCACATCGCGCGCCTCCACGAACGGCAGGGCCGGGTCGCGCCAGAAGCGTGGGGTGGTCGGCTGATTCACTGTTGCCATGTTGCCTGCCCGCCGACTGATTCAGACCAAGGGTTCGACTATAGCCGGCTGCGCCGGCGGCACAACCCTGGAGCGCCTGCAATGGGCCACGCTTTGCCTTACCATGCCGGGATTGGGTCGAGTCGAGCCGTGCATGCCTGCCTTTTTTCCGCGTTTTCGCGTCATCCTGATCGTGCTGCTGATTCTCCTCGGCCTGCTCGCCAGCATCTGGCTGGCCGGCCGTTATGCCGAGCAGCGCGCCTGGCAGGAGCGTAGCGTCGAGGCGCGTGGCCAGTTGCAACTCTATGCCCAGTCGATCCATACCTTGGTCGAGCGCTTTCGCTCGGTGCCCGAGGTGCTGGCGCTGGACAGCGATATCAAGTCGCTGCTGCATGCGCCGAACGATCGCCTGTTGCGCGAAAAACTCAATCAACGCCTGGAGCAGTTGAACGCCGCGGCCGGTTCCACCGTGCTCTACCTGCTCGACAGCCAGGGCGAGACCCTGGTAGCGAGCAACTGGCGCGACTGGAGCAGCTTCGTCGGCAACAACTACGCCTTCCGCCCCTACTTTCAGGATGCCGTGCGTCAGTCTTCCGGGCGCTATTTCGCGGTGGGGGTGACCACCGGGATTCCCGGTTATTTTCTTTCCCATGTGGTGCGCGACGATAACGGCGCGGTGCTCGGTGTGCTGGTGGTCAAGCTCGAACTGGAGGAATTGCAGCGCGAATGGGCGGGGCAGACCGGGGTGTTGCTGGTGGCCGACAGCTATTCGGTGGTGATCCTCAGCAGCCGGCCGGCCTGGCGCTTTCTCGCCCTGCAGACGTTGAGCGAACAGGCCCGCGGCGAGCTGGTGGAAGTGCGCAAGTATGCCGAACAGGCGCTGCAACCGCTGCCCAGCGAGCTGCGCCGGCGCATCGGCGAGGACAGCGAATGGCGCCGGGTCGACGGTCCGGACGGGCGCCGCGACTACCTTTGGCAGCGTCTGGCGTTGCCCGAGGAAGACTGGACCCTGCATCTGCTGGTCGAGCCGCAGGCGCTGGTCGATAGCGTGCGCAGCTACCGCCTGGCCGCCGCCGGGGTGTGGATGACCCTGGCCTTCCTGTTGCTGTACCTGGCCCAGCGGCGCAAGAACCAGCGCCTGCAGGCCGGGATTCGCGAGCGCCTGGAGCGCGAGGTGGCGCTGCGCACCGCCGAGTTGCGCGAGGCCCAGGATGGCCTGGTGCACGCGGCGAAGATGGCCGCCCTGGGGCAGATGTCGGCGGCCATGGCCCATGAAATCAACCAGCCGCTGACCGCCATGCAGATGCAGCTGGGCAGCCTGCGCCTGCTCCTCGACAGCGGTCGCCAGGCCGACGTGCACGAAGGCTTGCGCCGCATCGACGGCCTGCTGCAACGAATGGCCGGGCTCACCGGGCACCTGAAGACCTTCGCCCGCAAGAGCCCGGCCGGCCTCAGCGAACGCCTGCGCCTGGGCGATGTGCTGGCGCAGGCGCTGCAGCTGCTGGCGCCGCGCCTGCGCAGCGAACAGGTGGAGTTGCGCAGCGAAATAGATGCGAACGTGCAGGTGATGGGCGATGCAATCCGTCTCGAGCAGGTGCTGCTCAATCTGCTGAACAATGCCCTGGATGCCATGGCGGACGCCGAGCAGCGGCTGCTCACGGTGTCGATCCAGCGCCAGGGCGAGCAGTGCCTGCTGAGTATTGCGGACAGTGGCGGCGGCATTGCCGAGGACAACCTGAGCCGGGTGTTCGAGCCGTTCTTCACCACCAAGCCGGTGGGCCAGGGCTTGGGCCTGGGGCTGGCGGTGTCCTACGGCATCATCCGCGAGCTGGGCGGCAACCTGGAAGCGGGCAATGGCCCCGAGGGCGCAGTGTTTACCCTCAGGTTGCCGGCTGTGCCAGACCGCTAACCTGGCGGCCTGTCCAGCTGTAGCCGGGCAGGCCGCTAACCCGCTCAGTGGTTGTCGCTTTTCAGTGGTGCCATGCCGCTGGTGGAGCAGTGGCAAGCCTGGCCGGGTGCTATTACTGCGGTCTATCTGCCCTTAAGGAGCCGCTTCCGACATGGCATATTTTCTCGGCATCGATACCGGCGGTACCTTCACCGATGCCGTGCTGCTGGACGACCAGCGCCGGGTGGTGGCCTCGGCCAAGCGGCTGACCACGCGTCTGGATTTGAGCGTCGGCATCGGCCAGTCGATGGCCGCGCTGCCGCAGCAGCTCCTGCCCGAGGTCGCCCTGGTGTCGCTGTCCTCGACCCTGACCACCAACTCGGCGGTGGAAGGCAAGGGTTCGCCGGTGTGCGTGCTGCTGATCGGCTACGACGCCCAGCAGCTCAAGGCCAGCGGCTTGCCCGAGTTGCTCGGGCCGGACGGCATCGTCCTGTTGGCCGGCGGCCACGATGCCGGCGGCCATGAGCAGGCGGCGCTGGACGAGGAGGCGGCGCGCCAGGCGATCCTGGCCCACCGCGACCGGGTCTCGGCCTTCGCCATTTCGGCGACCTTCAGCGTGCGCAACCCTTCCCACGAGCTGCGCGTGCAGGAGTTGGTCAACGACCTGGCCGGCAAACCGGTCAGTTGCGGGCATGAGCTGGCCTCGTCGCTGGGCGCGCCGCGGCGCGCCATGACCGCGGCGCTGAACGCGCGCATGATCGCCCAGGTCAGCCAGTTGATCGACTCGGTCCAGGGCCTGCTGGCCGCGCAGGACATCCAGGCGCCGTTGATGATCGTCAAGGGCGATGGTTCGCTGGTCAATGCCGCCAGCGCCATGTTGCGCCCGATCAGTACGGTGTTGTCGGGCCCTGCCGCCAGCGTCAACGGGGCCTGTGCCCTGAGCGGCTATCGCGACCTGATCGTGGCCGACATGGGCGGCACCACCACCGACATCGCGGTGGTGCGCAATGGCCGCCCCGAGCTGTCCTTCGATGGTGCCCGGGTCGGTGACTGGCGGCCGATGGTCGAAGCCATCCGCCTGTACTCGATCGGTCTGGGCGGAGACAGCGAGGTGAGCTTCGACAGTGGCCAGGGCATTGCCATCGGCCCGCGCCGGGTGGTGCCGCTGAGCCTGCTGGCCAGCCAGTACCCGGCGGTGATCGCGGTGCTCGAGCGCCAGTTGCAGTCACACCCCTGCAGCAGCCATAACCGCTTTGCCCTACGCCTGCAGCGCGATGACGCCCTGCTGCGCCACCTGACCCCCGACGAGCAGTTGGCCTGGGAACGCCTGGAAGCCGGCCCGGTGGACATCGAGCAGGCGGCCATGGACGAGCGCTGGCTGGCACGCGCGCTGGCCCGTCTGGAGCGCAAGGGGCTGGTGATCTACAGCGGCTTCACGCCCACCGACGCCGCCCATGTACTGGGTATTTCCCAGCACTGGAGCACCCAGGCGGCCAGCTTGGCGGCGCGTATCTGGGCGCGCCGGATGCGTCGCCAGTACGGCTTCGGCACCTGGCCGGAAGGCGACGCCGAGGCGCCCGCCCGGGACGTGTTCCAGCGGGTCATCCGGGTCATCTGCAGCAAATTGGTCGAGGCCGGGCTGCACGATGCCGGCCAGGACGGCGACGTCAGCCGGCTGGCGAAGGTGCTCAGCGAGCTGGTCATGACCCCGCAGGAGGGGCGTGCTGCCCGCTCGGTGTTCAGCCTGCATTTCGCCGACGACCTGCCGGTGGTGGCCGTCGGCGGTCCGGCCTCGAGTTACTATCCGAAGGCGGCCGAGGCCCTGGGCGTGCGCCTATGTCTGCCACCGCACGGCGAGGTCGCCAACGCAGTGGGCACGCTGTTTGGCGAGGTGGTGCAGCGCGTGCACATCACCGTGCTGCAACCGCAATTCGGGGTTTTCCGGGTGTTTACCCGCCACGGCCCGGTGGACCATGCCAGCCTCGACGCGGCGCTCGCCCAGGCGCGCGCCGAAGCCGCCGTGGACGCGGAGCTGCTGGCCCGGCAGGCCGGCGCCGATAGCCTGCGCATCGAATACCAGCTGGAGGAAAACTGCGTGCGCAACGATATCGACGGCGAGATGTTCTTCGAGGCCCGGGTCACCGCGCTGGCCTGCGGGATGCCGGCGCTGTACGTGGCGGCGCTCACCGAGGCTTGAGGTCAACCGGGAGCCGCCAGGAAAACGCCAGAAGGCGGCCCGAGGACCGCCTTCTGGCATTGTGCAGCAGCCTGCGCCTACACGCTCGAGTCGGGCATGCTCGCCTTGCGTTGCTCGATATAGGCCAGCAGCGCCGCGTCGATCGCCGGGTCCAGCTCGGGCGCCTGGTACTCGGCCAGCAGCTTCTTCCAGCGGGCATTGGCGCGCTGGGCCATGTCCAGGCGACCGTCGGCGTCCCATTGCTCGAAGCTGTTGTTATCGCAGATCGGCGACAGGTAGAAGGCGGTCTTGAAGTTCTGCTGGGTGTGGTCGCAGCCGAGGTAGTGCTTGCCCGGGCCGACTTCGCGAATCGCGTCCATGGCCTGGCCGTTCTCGGACAGGTCGACGCCCTTGAGCAGGGTCTGCATCATGCCGGCCTGGTCGGCGTCCATGATGAACTTCTCGTAGCCCATGGCCAGGCCGCCCTCGAGCCAGCCGGCGGTGTGCAGGGCGAAATTGACCCCGCCCAGAGTGGTCGGCAGCAGGGTGTTGGCGCTTTCGCTGGCGGCCTGGGCATCGGGCACCTTGGAGGCGGTAAAGGAGCCGCCGGAACGGAAGGGCACGCCCAGGCGCCGGGCCAGATTGGCCATCACGTAGAGCACCAGCGCCGGCTCGGGGGTACCGAAGGTGGGGGCGCCGGACTGCATCGACATGGAGCTGGCGAAGCTGCCGAACACCACGGGGGCGCCCGGGTTGACCAGCTGCACGAAGGCCATGCCGGCCAGGGCCTCGGCCAGGGTCTGGGCGGCGGTGCCGGCGATAGTCACCGGCGACATGGCGCCGGCGAGGATGAACGGGGTGATGATGCAGGCCTGGTTGGCGCGGGCATAGACCTTGGCGGCGCCGAGCATGGTGTCATCGAAGGTCATCGGCGAGTTGGCGTTGATCAGGTTGATCACGCAGGTCCTCGGCTTGCCGGTTGCCGGATCGATCCAGTTGTCGCCGAACAGGATCTTGGCCATCTCGATGGTGTCCTGGGCCCGTTCCGGGTGGGTCACCGAGCCCATGAAGCACTTGTCGGAGTACTTCATGTGGCTGTAGATCATGTCCAGGTGGCGCTTGTTCACCGGCAGGTCGACCGGCTCGCAGATGGTGCCGCCGGAGTGGTGAATGCTCGGCGACAGGTAGGCCAGTTTGACGAAGTTGCGGAAGTCCTCGAGGGTGCCGTAGCGCCGTCCGCGATCGATGTCGTGGACGAAGGGGCAGCCGTAGGCGGGCACGAACACGGTGTTGGCGCCGCCGATCTGCACGCTGCGCGCCGGGTTGCGCGCATGCTGGGTGAACTCGCGCGGGGCGCTGTCCTGAATCAGCTTGCGGCACAGGCCGCGCGGCATGCGCACCCGCTCGCCCTGGACGTCGGCGCCGGCGTCGCGCCAGATCTGCAAGGCTTCCGGATCGTCGCGAAAATCGATGCCGATCTCCTCGAGGATGGTGTCGGCGTTGTCCTCGATGATGCGCAGGCCCGCGTCGTCGAGGACCTCGTAGTAGGGGATGTTGCGCGTGATGTAGGGAGCCTGTGCGGCCTGGCCTTCGGCTCGGCTGGCGCGACGTGCCTCGCTGCCGCCGCCGCGTCTGCGTGTGGGATGTGAACTCATGATCGGACTCTCCCTCGGTTGCTTACGTCATCAGGACGTCGGTATGTGGAGTTGATGAGGCACCCCCTGTGCCGACCTAGCTACCTTCCACGCTGCCCCAGGCGGCTTGCATGATGTTGCCGGGGAAGGCGATGCCATTCTGCCGGCAGGCGGCCTCGAGCGTATTGAGCAGCAGGCAGGCGATGGTCATCGGGCCGACGCCGCCGGGAACCGGGGTGATGGCACCCGCCACGTCACGCGCCAGGTCGAAATCCACGTCGCCCACCAGCAGGGCCTTGCCTGCTTCCTCGATGCGGTTGATGCCGACATCGATGACTGTAGCCCCTGGCTTTATCCAGTGCCCGGCAACCAGTCGTGGTTGCCCGACCGCGGCCACCAGGATGTCCGCCCGCTGGCATTCGGCCTGCAGGTCGCGCGTGCGCGAATGGGCGATGGTCACCGTGCAGTTCTCCTTGAGCAGCAGGCTGGCCATGGGCTTACCGACGATGTTGGAGCGCCCCAGGACTAGGGCGTGCAGGCCGCTCAGGTCACCCAGATGGTGCTTGAGCAGCATCAGGCAACCCAGTGGGGTGCAGGGCACTATGCCCTTGCCGCCGGTGGCCAGCGCGCCGACATTGAGTGGGTGGAAGCCGTCGATGTCCTTGTCCGGGCGGATCGCGTTGATCACCCGCTCGGGGTCGACCTGTGGCGGCAAGGGCAGCTGCACCAGAATCCCGTGCACGGCCGGATCCTGATTGAGCCGCTCGATCAGCTCGAGCAACTGCTCCTCCGGCACGCCGTAGGCCAGGCGATATTCGAACGACGACATCTGCGCTTCGCGGGCCTGGTTCGCCTTGTTTCTGACATAGATCTGGCTGGCCGGGTCTTCGCCGACCAGGATCACCGCCAGCCCGGGCGTGACGAAGTGCTGTTCGCGCAGCGTGCGCACCTGGAGGCCGATTTCCGCGCGCAGACGCGCCGCATACGCCTTGCCATCGATGATTGTTGCCATGCATAAGCCCTGTGTGGGTGTGCCAGTCCCGAAGGTCGGCGATGGAGTTGTGCCGCGCCGCTACCGACGCAGGCTCAGCGAAACACCACGGTGGTATGGCCGTTGATGAACACCCGGTGTTCCAGATGGAAGCGCACCGCCCGCGACAGCGCCAGGTTCTCCGCATCGCGGCCGACCGCGGCCAGTTGCTCGGCGCTGTAGGTGTGGTCCACGCGCTCGACGATCTGCTCGATGATCGGGCCCTCGTCGAGGTCGGAGGTCACGTAGTGGGCGGTGGCGCCGATCAGCTTGACCCCGCGCTCGAAGGCCTGGTGATAGGGCTTGGCGCCCTTGAAACCGGGCAGGAACGAGTGATGGATATTGATCGCCCGACCGGCCAGCTTGTCGCACAGGTCCTCGGAGAGGATTTGCATGTAGCGCGCCAGCACCACCAGGTCGGCGCCGGTCTCCTCGACGATCTGCAGCAGCCTGGCTTCCTGCTCGGCCTTGTTCTCCGGCGTCACCGGCAGGTGGTAGTAGGGAATGTCATACCAGTCGGCCAGGCGCTTGAGGTCGGGGTGGTTGGAGACGATGGCCGCAACCTCCATCTTGATCTCGCCGGTGCGCTGGCGGTAGAGCAGGTCGTCCAGGCAGTGATCGAACCTGGAGACGGCGATCAGCACCTTGGGCGGGGTCAGGGTGTCATGCATCTCCCACTCCAGGCCGTCGAGCTCGGCCACGGCGGGGAAGCTGTCCTTGAGCACCTGGAAGGAGGGTGTCTCGCCGGGGGTGGTGGAGAACACCACGCGAACGAAGAAGTTGCCGCTGGATATCTGATCGAACTGGGCCATTTCCATGATGTAGCAGCGGTGCTGGGCGAGAAAGGTGGAGATTCTCGACACGGTTCCGATGGCGCCCTTGCAGCTGGCCTTCAGCACATAGATGTTCTTTCCTTCGGTCATTGCGGACATTGCAGACATTTCAATCCCCCCCTGACAACGCACTCTTGAATAGGCGGTCGGACTTGGCGATGCGCAGAATGGGACGGCCTGACGCTCGCTTCAGAGTCTTTGAAATCTACTCGCCGCCTCTGTGGTCACTTGCTCAAAGACGACGTCTGGCGTCGCCCTAGCGACGTCGCTTGGGTTCGAGTATTTCTTAAAAAAATGATCCAGATCAATGTATTGCGAGATTGGATAACAATGTGGTCGAAGTTTGACTATGTAGTCGCACGTGGGTATGTGTGCGTCGTCTTGGTGGTTATAAACTGAACGAACTGCTTCTACGCTGGCTATTCATCACTGCCGTCAGGCGTAATCCAGACGTAGTTTTCGGGGGAGTCAATCGCAATGACCGACCAGTTCAGCGAAGAAGATTTTGACCTCAACGATCTGCCCGACGACGAACTCGTCGAACAGATGCACGATGACCTCTACAACGGCTTGCGCGAGGAGGTGGTCGAGGGCACCGAGATTCTCCTGGCACGCGGCTGGAGCGCCAGTAAGGTACTGGACGAGGCGCTGGTCGGCGGCATGACCATCGTCGGCGTCGACTTCCGCGACGGCATCCTGTTCGTCCCGGAAGTGCTGATGGCAGCCAACGCCATGAAAGGCGGTATGGAAGTGCTGCGCCCGTTGCTGACTCAGTCCGGTGCCGAATCGGTCGGCAAGATCGTGATCGGCACGGTCAAGGGCGACATCCATGACATCGGCAAGAACCTGGTGTGCATGATGATGGAAGGCGCCGGCTTCGAAGTCATCGACATCGGCATCAACATCCCGGTCGAGACCTACATCGAAGCCCTGGAAAAGCACAAGCCGGACATTCTCGGCCTGTCGGCGCTGCTGACCACCACCATGTCCTACATGAAGGTGGTGATCGACACCCTGGTGGAGAAGGGCATCCGTGACGACTACATCGTGATGGTCGGCGGCGCGCCGCTCAACGAGGAGTTCGGCAAGGCGGTCGGCGCCGATGCCTATTGCCGCGATGCGGGTGTCGCCGTGGACATGGCCAAAGAACTGATCGCCCGTCGGCGTGCGGCCTGAACCAAGAGCCGGCGGCCATGAAGCCCATGCTGATCATTGCCTGTGGGGCCTTGGCCAGGGAGATCAATGCACTGGTCGCGGCCAATGGCTGGCAGCAGGTGCGGGTGCAGTGCCTGCCAGCCGACCTGCATAACCACCCCGAGCGGATCGCCGGGGCGGTGCAGGACAAGCTGCACGAGGTCGATCGGGGGCGTGAGCGGGTGTTCGTCGCCTATGCCGATTGCGGCACCGGCGGACGCCTCGATCAGGTGCTCGCCGCCCATGGTGTGGAACGCCTGCCGGGCGCGCATTGCTATGACTTCTACGCGGGCGAGCAGGTGTTTGCCGAGCTTGCCGCCGCGGAGCCAGGCACCTTCTACCTCACCGACTTCCTGGCCCGGCATTTCGACCGGCTGGTCATGCGCGAGCTGGGCATCGATCAGCACCCGCAATTGGCCGCGCTGTATTTCGGCAACTACCGACGTCTGCTGTACCTGGCGCAGCGCGAGGACCCCGTGCTGATGCAGGCCGCCGAGCGCGCCGCCGGATTGCTCGGCCTGGCCTTCGAGTACCGCTATACCGGCTACGGGGATCTGCACACTTCACTGCTGCGCTTTATCGAAGGGGAAGAGAAATGGCCCAACTGATCATCGTGTCCTGGCGCGACATCCCTGCGCAGATCATCGTCAAGCGGGGTCGTAACAGCGCCCGCGTGCAGCTACCCCAGCGGTTTCAGAAAGCCATCGACCGGGCGGCCATGCGCGCCGGCAAGGGTGGCTCGGAGGCCTATCTGGCCGACTGGAAGCGCTCCGAACCCAAAGCCTGCGGCGACGACCTGCAGGCCGAAGCCGAGGCCGAGGCGGCCCACATCGAACAAGGTTATAGCGACGACGACCTGGCCCGGCTGATCAAGAACAAGGGGCTGGCCCTCGACCCGGAGGCCTGACCGGATCCCCGACCGGTTGTCCGAATGGAGGTCTTTGCGTTGGTGGTGGCGAAGGCGTTTGGCACGCCAGGCATCAACAATCATGCTGTCTCACGAGCCAGGATAACTGCCATGTACAAGGTTCGTCATTGGGTGGTCCGCCACTCCAGAGTGTTCGAAAGCCTCTACCGCTGCTTCGAGCCGCTGCTGGTGAAGTTGCACCCGCTGTGGAAGCGGCTGGGGTATGCGCGGGTCGAGGCCCCGATGCGCGCCGTCGAGAAGGGCGTCAAGGGCTTGCTGTTCGACTGTCAGATGTGCGGTCAGTGCGTATTGAGTTCGACCGGCATGGCGTGCCCGATGAACTGCCCGAAGACCCTGCGCAACGGCCCCTGCGGCGGGGTACGCAGCGACGGCCATTGCGAAGTGAAACCGGAGATGAAATGCGTCTGGGTCGAGGCCTGGGCCGGCAGCCAGAACATGCGGCACGGCGAGCGCATTCATGTGGTGCAGCAGCCGGTCGACTACCGCCTCAGGGGCTCATCCTCCTGGCTCAGCGTGGTCCGTGAACAGGCGCAGCGGAACAACGGGGACGAGCAATGAGATTCGATGACGAGCCGGTTCCCGGCTATTCGCTGCCGATCCTGCCGGGTCACGTCTCGCCCGGGCGGCTGGAGCGAGTGTTGCGCGCGGGCAAGTTTGCCATCACCGCCGAGCTCGATCCGCCGGATTCGGCCGATCCGGCCGAGGTGCTCAAGCGCGCGGCGATCTTCGACGGCTACGTCGACGCCATCAACGCCACCGACGGTTCGGGGGCCAACTGCCACATGTCCAGCGTCGGCGTGTGCTCGCTGCTGACCCGGGTCGGCTACGCCACCATCATGCAGATCTCCTGCCGCGACCGTAATCGCATCGCCATTCAGGGCGAGATCCTCGGCGCGGCGGCGATGGGCGCCTGCAACATCCTCTGCCTGACCGGCGACGGCGTGCAGGCCGGCGATCATCCGCAGGCCAAGCCGGTGTTCGACCTGGACTCGATGTCGTTGCTGGAAATCGCCCGCGGCATGCGCGACGACTGCCGCTTCCAGAGCGGACGCAAGATCGACATGCCGCCGCGGGTGTTTCTCGGCGCCGCCGAGAACCCGTTCGTGCCGCCCTATGACTGGCGCCCGCACCGCCTGGCGAAGAAGGTGGCGGCCGGGGCGCAATTCATCCAGACCCAGTATTGCTTCGATATCGACCGACTCAAGCAGTTCATGGCCAAGGTGGGCGATCTCGGCCTGCTGGAAGGGCCGAAGCGGGTGCATATTCTGGTCGGGGTCGGCCCGCTGGCCTCGGCCAAGAGCGCCCTGTGGATCCGCCAGAACGTCCCCGGCGTGCATATTCCGGATGCGGTGATCGAGCGCCTGCAGGGCGCCAGCAAGCAGAAAGAGGAGGGCAAGCGCCTGTGCCTGGACCTGCTGCAGGAGATCCGCGAGATCAAGGGCGTCAGCGGCGCGCACATCATGGCCTACCGCCAGGAGGAAAGCGTGGCGGAGATCATCCAGGCCTCCGGCGTACTCGAAGGGCGGGTGCCCTGGTACCCGGGCCGCGACAACCCCGCGCAACTCAATCCAGAGTCGCCGGATGCGCTCGGGCACAGCGAACAGGCGTTATCCGACTAGTTGCGGGCAACGCGATACAGGTCGGCAATCCAGTGTAAATATTCGAGGAAGTGTCATGACAGATACCATCATCAGCTCGCACAAGAAGGAAGTGGTGCTCGGCTTCGAGCGGCCCTTCGTGGTCATCGGTGAGCGCATCAACCCCACGGGGCGCAAGCTGCTGGCGGCGGAAATGGCCGCCGGCGACTTCTCCCGGGTGATCCTCGATGTCGAGGCGCAGCTGGCGGCCGGCGCGCACATGCTCGACGTCAACGCCGGCATCCCGCTGGCCGACGAGCCGGCGATCCTGGCCCAGACCATCAAGCTGGTGCAGTCGCTGACCGACGTGCCGCTGTGCATCGACTCCTCGATCATCGCCGCCCTGGAAGCCGGCCTGGCGGTGTACCAGGGCAAGCCCCTGGTCAACTCGGTGACCGGCGAGGACGAAAGCCTGGAGCGGGTACTGCCGCTGGTGAAGAAGTACGGCGCCGCCGTGGTGGCCATCAGCAACGACGAAACCGGCATCTCCCACGACCCCAATGTGCGCTTCGCCATCGCCAAGAAGATCGTCGAACGGGCCGCCGATCACGGCATTCCGGCCTGCGACGTGGTGGTCGACCCGCTGGTGATGCCGATCGGCGCGGTGGGCAACGCCGGTCGCCAGGTCTTCGAACTGTGCTATCGGTTGCAGCGCGAGCTGAAGGTCAACACCACCTGCGGTGCCTCCAACGTCAGCTTCGGCCTGCCCAACCGCAACGGCATCAATGCGGCCTTTATGAGCATGGCGATCGCCTCCGGCCTGACCTCGGCGATCACCAATCCACTGCACGAAGAGATCATGGCCGCCATCCTGGGCGCCGACGTGATGATGGGCCACGACCCAGACTGCATGCGCTGGATCAAGAAGTTCCGCGAGCCGCCGGCGGTTGGCGCCGATGGCAGCGAGGCCCGCGGTCGCCGGCAGACCCGTCGGCGCTCAACCAGCTAAGCGTCGCCGCCTGCCGCCGGTGGTATCGCCGGCGGCGCCGCGAAGGGCCCTGCTCCAGGGCGCTGCGGGGACTTGCTTCGAACCAGGAGGTAGCCGTGTCCGAGCCTGAAGATGCACTCGTGGTATTCACCCCGTCCGGCCGCCGTGGTCGCTTCCCCGTGGGCACGCCGCTGCTGGAGGCGGCCCGGTCGCTGGGCGTCGATATCGACTCGGTGTGTGGCGGTCGCGGTCTCTGCGGTCGCTGCCAGGTCGACCTGTGCGAGGGCAGCTTCGCCAAGCACGGGCTCGAGTCCGCCGCCAGCCACCTGAGCGCCAAGAGCGACACCGAGTACGCCTGGGAAATGCGCCGCGGCCCGCTCAGTTCGGGGCGCCGGTTGAGCTGTTCGACCCAGCTGCTGGGCGATGCGGTGATCGATGTGCCGCCTTCCAGCCAGGTGCACCGCCAGGTCGTGCGCAAGCGCGCGGAAGTGGTCAATATCGAGCTGGACCCGATCGTTCGCCTGTACTTCGTCGAGGTGCAACAGCCGGACATGCACGTGCCGGCCTCCGATCTGCGCCGGCTCAAGGATGCCCTCAACTACCAGTGGCACCTGCCCCAGCTGGAAAGCGATATCCGCGTGGTCCAGCAACTGCAGCAGGCCCTGCGCCAGGGTCAGTGGCAAGTCACGGTGGCGGTGTACAACGACGAGCGGATCATCGCCGTCTGGCCGGGGCTGCACGAGAAGATCTACGGCATGGCGGTGGATGTCGGCTCGACCACCATCGCCGCTCATCTGTGCGACCTGCAGAGTGGCGAGGTGGTGGCCTCCGCCGGGCGCATGAACCCGCAGATCCGCTTCGGCGAGGATCTGATGAGTCGGGTCTCCTACATCATGATGAACCCGGGCGGCGAGGTGGACATGACCCTCGCCGTGCGCGAGGCGCTCAACCAGGTGACCGAGGAGCTGGCCAAGGAGGCGGGGATCGGCTTGAACGCGATCATCGAGGCCACCTTCGTCGGCAACCCGATCATGCACAGCCTGGTGTTCGGCATCAATCCGGTCGAGCTGGGCGGCGCGCCCTTCGCCCTGGCCACCGACGAGGCGGTCGACGGTCTCTGGGCCACCGAAATCGACCTGCGCATCCACCCCAACGCGCGGGTCTATGGCTTGCCCTGCATCGCCGGCCACGTCGGTGCCGACACCGCCGCGGTGATCCTTTCCGAGACGCCCTACCTGAGCGAAGAACTGATGTTGCTGGTGGACGTCGGCACCAACGCCGAGATCGTCCTGGGCAATCGCGAGCGCCTGCTGGCGGCCTCCAGTCCGACCGGCCCGGCCTTCGAGGGCGCCCAGATCAGTTGCGGCCAGCGCGCCGCGCCGGGTGCCATCGAGCGGGTGCGCATCGACCCGCAGACCCTGGAACCGCGCTTCAAGGTGATCGGCTGCGATCTGTGGTCGAACCAGGCCGGCTTCGCCGAGGCGATCGCCGGGCATGGCGTCACCGGAGTCTGTGGCTCGGGCATCATCGAGGTGATCGCCGAACTGTTCCTGGCCGGCATCATCAACCACGAGGGGGTAGTCAACGGCGCCCTGGCCGAGCGCTGCCCGCGGGTGGTGGCCGACGGCCGGACCTTCGCCTACGTGCTGCACCAGGACGCCAGCCGCACCCTGCGCATCACCCAGAATGACGTGCGCGCGATCCAGCTGGCCAAGGCCGCGCTCTATGCCGGAATCAAGCTGCTGATGGAGCAATTCGGCACCGATCGGGTCGAGCGCATTCGCCTGGCCGGCGCCTTCGGCACCCATATCGACGTCAAGTACGCGATGATTCTCGGCCTGATCCCGGACTGCGACCTCGAGCATGTCACCTCGGCCGGCAATGCCGCCGGCACAGGGGCGCGCATCGCCCTGCTCAGTCGCAAGTCGCGCCAGGAAATCGAAGAGGTGGTCAGGCGCGTGGAGAAGGTGGAAACCGCCACCGAGCCGCGTTTTCAGGAGCACTTCATCGCGGCCATGGCGATCCCGCACAAGACCGATGCCTTCAGCCGGTTGCGGGCCAGCGTCACCCTGCCAGCGCCCAGCCCGAGCCAGAACACCCTGAATCGGGCGGCCGGGCGGCGTCAGCGCCCGCCCCGTCAGCCGAGCTGAGCAGCACTGGGTAGGAGGGGGCAGGCGCGTACCGCATCAATGGCATCTGCGGAAACCGTTGACGCGCCGTGACTCATCAAGGGTGCCTCGCGCTGTCACGGTCTGGTCGTGACGCGGCGCTCGAATACTGTTGCCGTTTTTCTTGGGCTGTTCTGCGCCGCTAGCCTACACGGCCCGACCCACCCTACACTGCCGGCGTCGAGAGGGGGGTGTCCATGAGCGGTCAGGTGATAGTGGTCGATGACGAGGCGGCGATCCGCGAAGCGGTGCAGCAGTGGCTCGAACTGTCCGGTTTGCAGGTGCAGAGCTGCGCCAATGCGGCGCAGGCGCTGGCGTTGGTCGATCGCGATTTTGCCGGCGTGGTCGTCAGCGATGTGCGCATGCCCGGCACCGACGGCCTGCAACTGCTCGACTCGCTGCTGGAGCTGGATCGCGACCTGCCGGTGATCCTGGTGACCGGCCATGGCGATGTGCCGATGGCGGTGCAGGCGCTGCGTAACGGCGCCTACGACTTTATCGAAAAGCCCTTCACCCCCGAGCGCCTGCTCGACAGCGTGCGCCGCGCCCTGGACAAGCGCCGGCTGGTCTGCGAGAACCGCCAGCTGCGTCAGCAATTTGCCCAGAAGGATCACATCGAGGCGCAGTTGCTCGGTGTTTCAAAGCCGATGGAAAACCTGCGCCGGCAGATTCTCGAGCTGGCCGGGACCTCGGTGAATATCCTGATTCGTGGCGACACCGGCAGCGGCAAGGAGCGGGTCGCCCGCTGCCTGCATGATTTCAGTTCGCGCGCCGGCAAGCCCTTCGTCGCCCTCAACTGTGCGGCGATTCCGGAGCAGTTGTTCGAAAGCGAGCTGTTCGGTCACGAAAGCGGCGCCTTCACCGGCGCCCAGGGCAAGCGCATCGGCCGCATCGAACATGCCGACGGCGGCACCCTGTTTCTCGATGAGGTGGAAAGCCTGCCGCTGGCCCAGCAGGTCAAGTTGCTGCGGGTGCTGCAGGAGAAAACCCTGGAGCGGCTCGGTTCCAACCGCAGTATCCAGGTCGATCTGCGGGTGATCAGCGCGGTCAAGCCGGATCTGCTCGATGAAGTGCGCGCCGGGCGTTTCCGCGAGGACCTGTACTACCGGCTGAACGTCGCCAGCCTGCGCATCCCCCCGCTGCGCGAGCGGCGCGAGGACATTCCCCTGCTGTTCGAACACTTCGCCCGCCAGGCCGCCCAGCGCCATGGGCGGGACATGCCGCCGTTGTCGCCGGCCGACTTGAGCCGGTTGCTCGGTCACGACTGGCCGGGCAATGTGCGCGAGCTGATCAACGCCGCCGAGCGCCATGCCCTGGGTCTGAGCGCCCCGGCTGAAGGCGCTGGCGAGTTGCCGGTGCAGTCCCTGGCCGAGCAGATGGAAACCTTCGAGGCGCAATGCCTGCACCGCGCCTTGCAGCACTGCCAGGGCAATATCGCCGAGGTCATGGCGCTGTTGCAGCTGCCGCGGCGCACCCTCAACGAGAAGATGCAGCGCCATGGCCTGCAGCGCAGCAGCTATCGTCCGGCCGGCAGTGGCGACGAGGACTGAAGATCCTCAGCAGTGCGTTGGCGCAGACCTGGCAGGTGCACACAGGATCTGCACGCCGACAGCGTAAGCGGATTTACGCCTATCTCTGCTCGATAGTAGGCGTAAATCCGCTCATCAAGCCTCGGGCTATTCATGCAAACCCCTCTAGATCGGGCTATACAGCCATTGGCACGGCATCTGCTATAGCTCTGGTACGCCATCCGTGCTGTTTGCGGCGGCGATTATAAGAAAGACCAGAGGTGAGCCTATGAACTGCCGAACTGCCCCCGCGAGCGCGTCTCGCCCAGCTCCGTTATGCCGCCTCTTGCGTGCCAGGCCTCGGTCGGGTGCGGGCATTCGCCACTTTCGCCCATTCTGATCGGCCCCCGGACTTGCCTATCCGCTGCGGCGGGTCGTGCATCGTCTACAGTGAAAAAACGCTGCATAAAGCCATAACAACGACGGAGATACTCCATGCGATTGACCAAGCGTTTCAGCCTGCTCGCTGCTGCCGCGGCCCTGACGGCCAGCACTGCCGCATTTGCCGCACCGACCTTTATCAACATCCTCACTGGCGGCACCAGCGGGGTCTACTACCCGATCGGTGTGGCCCTGTCGCAGCTCTACAGCAACGGTATCGACGGCGCCAAGACCTCGGTGCAGGCCACCAAGGCGTCGGTGGAAAACCTCAACCTGCTGCAGACCGGTCGCGGCGAGCTGGCCTTGGCCCTGGGTGACTCGGTCGCCGATGCCTGGAATGGCGTGGAAGATGCCGGCTTCAAAACCCCGCTGAAGAAGCTCCGCGCGATTGCCGGCACCTACCCGAACTACATCCAGATCGTCGCCAACAAGGAGTCCGGTATCGCCACCCTGGCTGACCTCAAAGGCAAGCGTATCTCGGTCGGCGCACCGAAGTCCGGCACCGAGCTGAATGCGCGGGCGATCTTCGCCGCGGCGGGTCTGAGCTATGACGACATGGCCAAGGTCGAGTTCCTGCCGTACGCCGAGTCGGTCGAGCTGATCAAGAATCGTCAGCTGGATGCCACCCTGCAATCCTCGGGGCTGGGCATGGCGGCGATCCGCGATTTGGCCGCCACCCTGCCGATCAATTTCGTCGCCATTCCGGCCGAGGTAAGCACCAAGATCGGCAATGCGGCCTATCAGCCCGCCATGATTCCAGCCGGTACCTATGACGGTCAGGATGTCGACATCGCGACAGTGGCGATCAAGAACATCCTGGTCAGCCATGAAGATGTATCCGAGGAAGTGGCCTACCAGATGACCAAGCTGATGTTCGACAACCTCGAGCGTCTGGGCAACGCCCATTCCGCGGCCAAGGACATCAAACTGGACGGCGCGGCGAAGAACCTGCCGATCCCGCTGCATCCAGGTGCCGAGCGCTTCTACAAGGAAGTCGGCGCGCTGTAAGGCTGCCGTAGGGTTGAGCTCGTAGGATGGCTCGGGCCTGGTAGATGGGTTAGTCGCGCAGCGGCATAACCCATCTACCGATGACGAAGGCGCTTGCCATGCAGCATGGGTATCGCTTCGCTCAACCGAGCCTACCGAGCCTACCGAGCCTACCGAGCCTACCGAGCCTACCCAGGCACCACTGTCTGTAGAGTTGCGAATAAAACCAGCGTGCCGTGTACGGCAGGTTTTGTTGGCAACTCTTACGCCATATCGACGTTGTAATGAGGGCACCAGCTCCATGACTGAACAAAACCACGGCCTCGCGGCTGGACCGGGCGAGTGGCCGAAAGCGCTGTTTTATGTGGCGCTGCTGTTTTCGATCTTCCAGATCACCACGGCGGCCTTTCATCCGGTGTCCAGCCAGATCCTGCGGGCGGTACACGTCGGCTTTCTGCTGCTGACGGTATTCCTCAGCATTCCCCTGATCGGCAAGGACAAACCCTGGCAGCCGCTGGCCTGGCTACTCGGCCTGGCGGGCATGGGTACCGCCATCTACCAGTGGGTGTTCGAGGCGGACCTGATCCAGCGTTCCGGCGATCTGACCAGTGCCGACATGGTCGTCGGCCTGGTGCTGATGGTGCTGGTCTTCGAGGCGGCGCGCCGGGTCATGGGCATCGCCTTGCCGCTGATCTGCGGGTTGTTCCTCGCCTACGGCCTGCTCGGTCAATACCTGCCCGGGGATCTGGCCCACCGCGGTTATGGCCTGGACCAGATCGTCAACCAGCTGGCCTTCGGTACCGAAGGCTTCTACGGCACCCCGACCTATGTGTCGGCCACCTATATCTTCCTGTTCATCCTGTTCGGCTCTTTCCTCGAACAGGCGGGCATGATCAAGCTGTTCACCGACTTCGCCATGGGCCTGTTCGGCCACAAGCTCGGCGGCCCGGCCAAGGTCTCGGTGGTGTCCTCGGCGCTGATGGGCACCATCACCGGTTCCGGGGTGGCCAACGTGGTCACCACCGGCCAGTTCACCATTCCGTTGATGAAACGCTTCGGCTACAAGTCGGCCTTCGCCGGCGGCGTCGAAGCGACTTCGAGCATGGGCAGCCAGATCATGCCGCCGATCATGGGCGCGGTGGCGTTCATCATGGCCGAGACCATCAATGTGCCTTTCATCGAGGTGGCCAAGGCCGCCTTGATGCCGGCGTTGCTGTACTTCGGATCGGTGTTCTGGATGGTTCACCTGGAAGCCAAGCGCGCCAACCTGCGTGGCCTGCCGAAAGACCAGTGCCCCAATCCCTGGGCCGCGGTGAAAGAGCGTTGGTACCTGCTGATCCCGCTGTTCATCCTTATCTACCTGCTGTTCTCCGGGCGCACGCCGCTGTTTTCCGGCATGGTCGGCCTGGCCCTGACCGCCATCGTCATTCTCGGTTCGGCGATCATCCTGCGGGTGTCCTCGACCGTACTGCGCATGGCCTTCTGGATTGCCCTCGGGGTGCTCTGCGCCGGCTTCTTCCAGCTGGGTATCGGCGTGGTATTCGGTGTGGTCGCGCTGCTGGTGGCGATCTGCTGGTTCATCAAGGGCGGTCGCGACACCCTGGTGATCTGTCTGCATGCGCTGGTCGAAGGCGCGCGCCACGCGGTGCCGGTGGGCATCGCCTGCGCCCTGGTCGGGGTGATCATCGGTGTGGTCTCGCTGACCGGGGTGGCGTCGACCTTCGCCGGTTACATCCTCGCCATCGGCCAGGACAACCTGTTCCTTTCGCTGATTCTCACCATGCTGACCTGCCTGGTGCTGGGCATGGGGATTCCGACCATTCCCAACTACATCATCACCAGTTCCATCGCCGCACCGGCACTGCTGGAGCTGGGCGTGCCGCTGATTGTCTCGCACATGTTCGTCTTCTACTTCGGCATCATGGCCGACCTCACCCCGCCGGTGGCGCTGGCCTGTTTCGCGGCGGCCCCTATCGCCAAGGAGAGCGGGTTGAAGATCAGTCTGTGGGCAATACGTATCGCCATCGCCGGTTTCGTCGTCCCCTTCATGGCGGTGTATGAACCGGCGCTGATGCTGCAAAGCGATAGCCTGCTGGCGATCATCTATGTGCTGGTCAAGGCGGCGCTGGCGATCGGTATCTGGGGCGCAGTGTTCACCGGTTTCTTGCACTGCAAGATGCCCTGGTGGGAGCGCGTACTGGGTTTCGCCGCGGGTATCAGTCTGATCCTGGCCACGCCGATGAGCGATGAGATCGGTTTTGTGCTGGTGGCGCTGTTCCTCGGGCAGCACTTCTGGCGTGCGCGCCATGCCCAGGCGACGCTGGCGTGATCGGATTGTGCTTGGGCCTGGCCGGGGTGGTGTGGGCTGAGCTGCCGGTGCCGGCGTTTACTCTGGCCTGGCGCCACACCATCGAGAAAATTCGCTGGGAAGAGGATTACCGCGTGACCGCCGAGGGCTTGCTGCTCGGCGAGGCGCGGGTCAAGGGTTCTGGTGCTGGCATGGAAATCCCTGCCGATGCCGAACTGCGTGAGGGCAGCTGGCACTACCAACGCCAGCTAGCGCCCCTGCAACCGCTGCGCTTGGGGCGAACCCCCGAGGCAGGGGATTACCAACTGTGTTTCAACCAGCGTTGTCGCTCCATGAGTGACTGGCTCGGCCCGCCACAAGCGACCCAGCCGACGGTGGAACTTTGGAGCTGTGAGCTCGGCTCCCCCCTATCGGTCAACGATGCGGGGAACGGCTAGCGCCGTTGTCGCTCCCAGCGCCACAAGCGTTGGCTGCCGCAAGAGGAGAACCCCCATTTGGCTTTGCCGGTGGGGGTTTTGTTCATTCAGCCCCGGCTACTGCCAAGCAAGGGCCTGCGGCCAATGAGCTGCTCCCCTGCAGCCTCGATCATCCCGGCGTCTGGCCAATTAGCCTGGCGCCTGACCGGGTATTTTCTCGCGAAGACGTGACCCCCGACCCCCTAGGGGAGCGACCGGCCAAGCGAGCGCTCAGCCGTGCAGTGTGCTGCTGGTTTCGCCAGTCCAGGGCTGGGTCGCCAACCCAGCCCTGGAAGTCTTGCCCTGCGCATCTGCATGCGTGAAACGCGGATCAAGACCCAGGATATTCCCTGGCAGACCCCCAGGTCAGGCTGAAACCAGCAGATCATCGGGCGCCGCGCCGCCAGCTGGCTGCTAGAGGATCGGCGAGATCAGCCGCGCCACGCGCATGGCCAGTTGCTGCAGGCGCCGCAGGTTCTTGTAGTCGCTGGCGAGCAGTTCGCGCGAGCGGGCGAAGTCCTGATCGAGCATCTGTTCGACCTCGGCGGCAAAGCCGGGGTGGAAGGTCAGCAGGGTGATCTCGAAGTTCAGGCGGAACGAGCGATTGTCCAGATTGGCACTGCCGACGCTGGCGACTTCCCGATCGATCAGCATGACCTTCTGGTGCAAAAAGCCCGGCAAGTAGCGGAACACCCGGATCCCGGCGCGCAAGGCCTCGAAGGCATACAGGCTGGAGGCGGCATAGACCACCCGGTGGTCGGGCCGTGCCGGCAGCAGGATGCGCACCTCGACGCCGCGCAGCACGGCCAGGCGCAAGGCGGTGAACAGCGCCTCGTCGGGGATGAAGTAGGGGCTGGTGATCCAGACCCGCTCGCGGGCGCTGTGAATCGCCTCGACGAACAGCAGCGCGCAGGTTTCCTGCGGGTCGGCCGGGCCGCTGGCGATCAGCTGGCAGAGCATGCCCTTACTCGGGTAGGCCTCGGGCAGCAGCAGCGGCGGCAACTGGCGAGTGGCCCAGAACCAGTCTTCGGCGAAGGACTCCTGCAGGCAGGCGACCACCGGCCCGCGCACTTCGACATGGGTATCGCGCCAGGGCGCCAGCGGCGGCTTGTGCCCGAGGTATTCGACGCCGACATTGAGCCCACCGAGAAAGCCACATTCGCCATCGACCACGACGATCTTGCGATGGTTGCGAAAGTTCAGCTGGAAGCGGCTGAGCAGCCCGCCGCCGGTGGTGAAGGGGTGGATCCGGATGCCGCCGGCGCGCATTTTGTCGCTGTAATGACGCGGCAGGGCGTGGCTGCCGACACCGTCGTAGAGCACGAAAACCTGCACACCGGCGGCCGCGCGCTCCAGCAGCAGGTCTTGCAGGCGCCGGCCGAGCGGGTCGTCGCGGAGGATGAAGAACTGCAGCAGGATCACTTTGCGTGCGCTACCCAGGGCCGCAAAGATCGCGGCGAAGGCCGCCTCGCCATCGATCAGCAGCTGCACCTGGTTGTTCGCCAGGCAGGGCATCCGGCCCAGTCGGGGCAGGGCGCGCAGTAGCCGGGAGGCCGGGGATGCGCTGGCGCTCAGGGCTTCGTCGACCCACGGTCGCCAGTTCAGCGCGGCCATGGCCTGGTGCATCTGCTTGTCGGCAAGGCGGCGCGCCTTGATATAGGCATCGAAGCGACTGCGACCAAACACCAGGTAGGGCACCAGGGTCAGGTAGGGCATGAAGAACAGCGACATCGCCCAAGCCAGGGCGCCCTGGGCGGTGCGCACGGTCAGCACCGCATGCACGGCCGCGAGCAGGCCGAGGGCGTGGATCGCGGCGATCAGGTAGGCGAACAGATTGGGGGTCGCGATGTCCAGGGGCATGCTGGTTCCTGTGCGCTGACGCCGGGTTTTTGCTCCCTGCAGTGTGGCACCAACAGGGCGGCGTGCACTGAGTGCAATATCAGAGAGTGACGGTTTTTGGCCTGCGAATGACGGCCCGTGGCCGGCAAGTATGGGGTTTGCCTGTTACCCTTATCGCAACCGAAAAAAATATTTCGGTCGCGATGAGTTGTAAGTGGGGCGAATCCGTCCTTCTTGTGCTTGCCTGCGAGTTAATTGCCCCAAGGAGAACTCCACATGGAAAAACCCCCAGCGAATAACACGACGCCACAGCCAGAAGCGGAAATAGAAGGTGGCATCCCGGCTCCGAGTGGAGCCTCCACCCTGATCGACACCGATTATGTCGTCGGCCAAGACAACATCAAGGGCAGGTTTCTGGTCAACCTGGATATCCATGGCAAGGTCTTCAGCATTTCCGCGCTGTGCATCGTGCTGTTCGTGGTCCTGACCCTGGCCCTGCAGAGCGAGGTCGAGCCGCTGTTCACGGCTGTTCGCAACTGGTTAACCAGTAACCTGGCCTGGTTCTTCCTGGGTTCGGCGAACATCTTCGTGCTGCTGTGTCTGGGCTTGATCATTACGCCGTTGGGCAGGGTGCGCCTGGGCGGCAAAGAGGCGACGCCGGACTATTCCTATACCGGCTGGTTCTCCATGCTGTTCGCTGCCGGTATGGGTATCGGCCTGATGTTCTACGGCGTGGCCGAGCCGATGTCGCACTTCTCCACGGCGATGGGTGGAGTCAGTATCGGCGAGGACGGTCTGCGCACCGACTGGGCGCCGCTGGGCGCTGCTGCCGGCAATGCGTCGGAAGCCGCCAGCCTGGCCATGGCTGCCACCATCTTCCACTGGGGCCTGCACCCGTGGGCCGTCTACGCGATTGTGGCGCTGGCGCTGGCATTGTTCTCCTTCAACAAGGGCCTGCCGCTGAGCATGCGCTCGATCTTCTATCCACTCTTGGGTGAGCGGGTATGGGGCTGGCCGGGCCATCTGATCGATATCCTTGCGGTATTTGCCACCCTGTTCGGCCTGGCCACCTCGCTGGGCTTCGGCGCCGAGCAGGCGGCAGCCGGTCTCGATCACCTGTTCGGCATAACCGCGACCGATACCAGCAAGGTGCTGCTGATCATCGGGATCACCGCGATTGCCTTGATGTCGGTAATGGCTGGCCTGGACAAGGGGGTCAAACGCCTGTCCGAAATCAACATGGTGCTGGCGCTGCTATTGCTGGTGTTCATCATAGTGGTGGGGCCGACCCTGGCGATCATGACTGGCTTCTTCAGCAATCTGGGTAGCTACCTGACCTATCTGCCCGAGCTGTCCAACCCCTTCGGTCGCGAAGACGCCAACTTCAGCCAGGGCTGGACCGCCTTCTACTGGGCCTGGTGGATCAGCTGGTCGCCCTTCGTCGGCATGTTCATCGCACGGGTCAGCCGCGGTCGCACGGTGCGCGAGTTCCTGGTCGCGGTGCTGCTGGTGCCTTCCCTGGCCTCGGTGCTGTGGATGACCGCCTTTGGCGGTACCGGCATCGGTCAGTTGGTCAACGATGGCTTCACCGGGGTGCAGGATGCCGCGCTGGAGCTGAAGCTGTTCGTCATGCTCGAGCAGTTGCCGTTGGCCGAGATCAGCTCCTTCATCGGCATCATCCTGGTGATCGTGTTCTTCGTCACCTCGTCGGACTCGGGTTCGCTGGTGATCGATACCATCACCGCTGGCGGCAAGGTCAATGCGCCGATTCCGCAGCGGGCCTTCTGGGCCATCATGGAAGGCGTGGTCGCCATTGCCCTGCTGCTGGGCGGCGGCTTGGTCGCCCTGCAGGCGATGGCGGTGTCCACGGGACTCCCCTTCACCATGGTCCTGCTGGTGGGCTGCGTGTCCATCGTCAAAGGCTTGATGAGCGAGCCGCGCTGACCGCTGTTGTCGGGCAATACCAGAACGCGCCTTCGGGCGCGTTTTTTTGTCGGCGGTATGCAGGGCCGGGTTGTTTGAGTCAGCGCCGCAATCCTTGTGGGAGGGGCTTTAGCCGCGAGTTCTTAACCGGGTTGATGGGCTGCTGGCGCGGCTATCTGGGTGCGGCATTACAGCGTGAGGGATGATATGGATTGCGCCCCTCGGGTGTGCAGCATCAAGGGTCAGTCAACGCGGCGCAATGACTGGCGACCGCTCAGGGTGATGGCTATCGCTGCGCTCAACCCATGCTAAAAGCATCGCGGCTAAAGCCCCTCCCAGAAGAACGCTGCGTGATCCGTTAGTGGTTACTGGCAAAAATCTAGCGCGCCGCAATCCACTCAGCTCCACAACTCGCCGACCGGGGTGGTCGGCGAGTAGCGGGTGGCTACCTGCGCTTGCAGCAGCTCCGCCGTGGCCAGGGCATCGGTCAGGGCGTGGTGCGCCTGGTACAGCGGCAGGCCATAACGCAGGCGACTGTCGGCCAAGCGGATGGAAGTCTGCTGACGGCCGAACAGACGGTCGAGCCAACCCGGCTGGCGCTGGCTGCGGTGCAAGCGGGCCTCCAGTTCCATGGTGTCGATCACCGGGAAGTGCAGCGCCTCGCCCAGATGCTGACGTACCGCCTGGTCGAGAAAACCGCGTTCGATCGTGCGGTAATGCACCACCATTACCTTGCCGGCCATGGCCGTCAGCAATTCGCCGAGAATAGTCGTCAGCCTGGGGGCGTGGCGGATGTCGCTGTGGGTGATGTGATGGAAGGTGACCGACTCGCTGCTCAGCTCGGAAACCGGCTTGACCACCCAGTACTGCGCCTCAGCGCAGCGGATGCGCGCGAGGTTGAAGGGCACCAGGCCGAGGCTGACGATCGAGTGGCGGCCGCAATCCAGACCGGTGGTTTCCACGTCCAGCGCCACCAGCGGCACCTGCTCCAGCGGGGTATCGGCGGCTACCACGCCGGCCTGATAGAAGGCCGCCAGGCGCGGATCCGTGGCCGTTTTTGCGAGCTGGAGGAAGATGCTCTGCCAGTCTACCGGCCTTGCGCGGGCAGCGGGCCGCTTCACTGCGAGCCGCCCGTTGGGTAGCGAAAGCGCAGGTATTTCTGCGCATTGCTGAGTACCTGGAAGGCTTCCTTGAGGTTGTAGCGCTCGCTGGCGGAGACCTTTTCCGGCTCGATGTAGTTGTCCGGCTTGCGGCCGGCCTCGAGGTCCATGGCCTGATGGCGGATGCGCACGATGGAGAGAAACTCCAGGGCGTAGCGCAGCTTGGTGATGGCTTCCTGGGGCATCAGCTGGGTGCTGGCGATGGCGTCCAGGCGATCCAGGGAATTCTGCGCCTTGGAGCCGGCCGCCAGGGCATGCACGCGGATCAGGTCGGTAAGGGGCGCCGTGCCGCGACCCTTGAGGTTGATGATGTTGTTCTGTTGGCCATCCTTTTCCATCACGAAGGTGCGGAAAAATCCCAGTGGCGGGGTGCGGTTGAGGGCATTGCGCGCCAGGCTGGCAAGAAACAGCGGGTTCTGGCTGGCCTTCTGCGCCAGCAGATCCTTGAGGCTCTCGACCAGCTCGGCCTCGCCGTAGACGCTGTCGAGGTCGAAGAAGATGCAGCTGTTGAGTAGGGTTTCCGGGTTAGGCCGTTCAATCCACTGGTTGAAGTAGCCCTTCCACACCCTTAGCGGTTGGCGCCACTGGGGGGTGGTGGCCATGATCCCGCCCTTGCAATAGCTGTAGCCACAGGCCGCCAGGCCATCGCTGACGAAGGTCGCCAGTTTCAGGAAGTAGTCGTCGTGGATGCGCGGATCGAAGCGGTTGTCTAGGACCAGGGCGTTGTCCTGGTCGGTGACGATCAGCTGCTCGTCGCGGGCCATGGAGCCCAGCGCCATGAAGCAGTAGGGCACCGGCGGCGGGCCGAGTTCTTGCTCGGCCAACTCCAGCAGGCGCTGAGTCAGGCTACGGCCGATGCCCGACATGGCGCTGCCGATCATGTGCGCGGTGGCCTCGTCGTTGACCATGCGCAGGAAGGTGGCGCGCAGATCCGGCACCAGAGCCTGCAGTTCGGCCACCGACTGCTTGTTGAAGATGTTGTTGACCAGGTACAGGCTGCTCTGCGACTCGTATTTGATGATGTCCGAGAGGTTGATCACCCCGACCGTGCGCTGGCGGTACACCACCGGCAGGTGATGAATATTGTGGCGGAGCATGCACAGCATCGCCTCGAACACCGAGTCGTCGGCGTTGATGGTGATCGGATTGGGTGACATCACCCGATCGACCGGGGTGTCCAGGGCCAGGCCTTCGGCGAGTACCCGGGTGCGCAGGTCGCGATCGGTGGTGATGCCGGCCATCACCTGGCCCGGGGGCGGCCCTAGGATCACCAGGGAAGACACGCTGTGCTCGGTCATCACCCGCGCGGCCTGCTGCACCGTGGTGCCCAGGGGCACGCTGACGGTGCGCCGCGAGACCAGCTTGCGTACCTTGATCTTCATCAGTTCGCTGGCGTTGCCCTGGCTTTCCACCGCCGACTGCAGACGCGACTGGCCTTCGGCCTCGACGAAGTCGGCGAAGAAGTCATGGGCCTCGCAGAGTTGCTCGAACAGGTGGCCGGGAATGAAATAGATCAGGCTGTCTTCAATGGCCCGGGCCGGCAGACGTACCTTATGCCCGCGCAGCAGGCCAAACTGGCCGAAGACATCGCCCTCGGTCAGGCGATTGTAGAGCGCCCCGGTGCGCCGGTAGATTTCCACCGCGCCGCTGCGTATGTAGTGCAGGGCGTGGATCTCCGCCCCGAAGCTCAGAATATCGCTGCCGGCCTTGAAGTAGCCGACTTCGACCTGGCGGGCGATCTCGTCGAGGGTATCGTCGGGTAGCCCATCGAAGGGTGGGAAGCGTTGCAGGTGGTCGCGGATTTCGATCAGCTCGATCTGCATGCGGGTCTCTTGAGAGTGGGCGGACGACGACCGAACCCGGGCTGGCCCAAGCTCGGTCTGACGCGCTGCGTTGATCATGACTACCGACTCGTCACACCGCTGGGGCGAATGGCCGGCCCTCACTTACCTTAACGTGTCCTGCAGCGGCTGCGCGACTGTTTCGCTGCCGGGTCGCGATCCGGCAAATCGAGGTCGCTGGTTCAGCTTGGCTCGAGCGTCAGGTAGACCGCCGTCTGGTTGAGCAGCTGGTAGGCGACTTCGCCGAAGGTGATGGGGCCGATGAGTCGCGCCGTCTGGCGCCCCTGCAACTGCGAATAGAGGTAGTTGAGGATGCAGTTGCAGCCGAACAGGATGGGGCCGCCGTCGCTGGGCATGGCCTGCAGGAAGCGCGCGCTGTAGTCCTCGACCGCGTCGGCGAAGCGGTAGTCGACTCCGGCGAACACCGGCGCGTAGAAGGACACCAGGCCCGGCTCTGAGTCCAGCGCCTGGATGCTGACATTGATCATGGCCCCGCAGTAGTCGGCCACCAGCGGCAGGCGGGTGTCGATGCCGCGCGCGCGGATCAGTTCGAGCAAGCTGCCGCGCACGCCATCGATCAGGCAGTCGCGGGCGGCAAAGCCGGTCTCGTCGAAACGCAGTGTCGGTCCTGCGCCAGGCTTGAACAGGTTCACCGCATGCACCACCGCCGTCTGGTGCGGCGGCAGGGGGATGTGCAGGACGATGGCCTGGTCGGCGAAGCAGCGACCGCTGCGCCCATCGACCACCTGGGCCTGCGCACTGCCCAGCTGATCCAGGTGCACGCCGGCGACCCAGCCGGCAATCGGCTTGATGTACATGTCGGGGTAATTGGGGGCTGCGCGGGCATAGTCCTCGAGCACTGCACTGCCGGCCGGCAGGATGACGATGCTGAAGCCATCTTCCGGGGCGTCTTCGAGCATGTGCGGCAGCCGCTCACGGTCATAGCAGGCGATCTCGCCGGCCCGCTGGCCGAAGGGCTGAACGAACACCCGGTCGAGCCGACAGGTGCCACCCTCGCTGGCCATGAAGTAGGGGGTGGTACCGCCGATCCAGTTGCCCCTGGGCAGCGCCGTCAGGCAGTCGAGGTGGCCGGCGATGGCCAGGGTTTCGCCGCGTTCGATCAAGGCGCTGGCCTGGCGCAGGTCCAGCAGGGCGCTTGTCGCTGTGCCGTTGTTCATGGCTGATCGCCCTCCGTGACCGGCTGGCGGTCGTTGTTCAGCTGGGCGATCTCGTGCTGCAGATGCTTTTCATGCTTGATGAAGAAGCGCCGCAGTTCATTGATCCTGAGGATCTGCATATCCGGGTCATGCGCCCTGGCAAAGTCCTGGCGGGCGCGGGCCAGCAGCAGTTTCAGGCTGAGCAGGCGGATCTCGAACGGACAATCCATTGCCAGCAGGCGCAGCCATATGCGGTCGTCGCTGGCCGGGATCGAGCTGCCGGTTTGCCCCGCCGAGTCGTCCAACTGCAGGCGCGCCCGCAGGTCGGTGTCCGCCGTGGCCAATTGACCGGACTCGATCGCGTGCTTGATCTGCCAGGCCAGGTGAATGTCGATATCCAGCAAGGCGCAGACCTGGCGATAGCGCAGGCCATCCTGCAGGCACTGGATCACCCGCCGGGCCAGGCCATGGGTAAAGTCGCTGGCGCTTCTACCGAGGAAGGCTTGCGGCGCCTGCTCGTCCTGCTCTGGCAGGCTGGCGTGGATGTAGGTCTTGTAGGCGCCGATATTGACATGCCGCCAGCGTGAACGAGGCTGCTCGCCAAGGTAGCGACCGAACCAGGTCTTGCCAGTGCTCAGGTAGGCATGCACCTCGCGGCTGTGGGTATCGACCCGGACCCGGCTGACCTCCCAGGGCTCGTTCACTTCCAGCAGCCAGCGGCACAATTCTGCGTCTTTCACCCGGAGCTCCCTGTGGTGGTTTACCAGTCCAGGGACGTTCACATGGGGGCGCGCAGCGAGCCAGGGAACCTTGGCACTAAGTCGCTGCGACTTGCTTGTTGCAACTTGCGCACTAGTACGGTGACAGGTGCCTAGTAGAAGTTGACTGCATGGCCCTCACGGTCGAAGGCGACGAAGTTGCCGATGCTGCCGGCTTCGATGGCCCCGACCATCATCTTCAGCGGTTGTTCGGCCTCGTCGCTGCTCGGCACCAGGCCTGCGCGCCCGGCCAGGCCGGCGGCGAACACCAGGTCCCAGGCCACCCCGGTGCGGTTGGACTCGGCCAGCAACCCGGCAAAATCCACCAGCTCGTCCGGCAGCTTGTCGACGCACAGCACCGGCTTGAGCGAACCGCCCTGGTTCTCGGCGTGGCGCTGGCGTTCCTCTTCGGTTGCATCTTCCGGCAGCTCGGCGCAGACGAACACCAACAGCAAGCGTTGCGGTTCCGGCTGGGCCTTGGCGGCAGTCAGCAGGTCGGCGAATTCGGCAATATCCATGACAGTCCATCCGTACGAAAAAATGAGCGGTGCGATCAGCCACACTGCCACGCGACCTCGGCCTTTGACCATATCTCTTAAGGTATAGAGGCGCTGCGCCCATGCCCTGCCGAGGGCCGGACCAACCAGCGGGTTTTTTTTCAGGCTTGCGCTCGCGGGCTGCGCCCTGGCCGCTCAGGGCTTGCTGCTTTCCCGCAGCTTGGCTAGCAGAGCCTCGCTTTGAGCGCGTTGCTCGTCTTCGCTGAGGTACGGGTTTTCCAGCACTTTGTCGATTTGCTCGAGCAATTCGCTTTGTCGGCGGACACGCTGATCCAGTTGCCTGAGTTGACGGTTACTGCGCCAGTTCCAGTAGGCCAAACCCGCGACTGCCAGCAGTACCAGCGCAAGTCCTATCCAGGTCAGATGAGTCATGGCTATTGCGGGGTTCCTTGTATTTCAGGGCGCAGCGGCTTGCGCATGGCGAAGCGCTGCAAGGTAACAGTGCCGCGCACCACCGTCTGTGCCTGTTCCACAGAAAAGCCCTGCCTGGCAAAGAATGGCCGCGCCGTCAGGCTGGCCTCGGTAAAGACCGACGTTGCCCCCGCAGCGTGTATGCGCGTTTGCGCGGCGGCATACAGCGCCGTGGCTACGCCTTGGCGGGCATGCTGCGGGGCGGTGAACAGCAGGTCGATATGGCCATCGCGGGTAAAGCCGATAAAACCGGCGAGTTGCCGGTTATCTTCGGCGATCAGCAGCTCCAGGGCCGCCAGGCGAGTCTGCCAGGCGGGCATGTCCGCGTGCGCCGGCGCCCAGGCCCGGCGCTGCGCCTGGTCATAGTCAGCGGCGCCGAGCCGATGCACAGCGGCACCGAGCAGCTCGACCAACGCCTGCAGATCCCGGGCGTGGTAATCGCGCAAAGTGATGGCTGGATGACGGGGCATAGGCGGTGAGGCATCGCTGCTGAGGGTGCGGCTCACAGCCTCAAACAGATTGTCACCGTTGTAAATAGCTGAAGGTGTCCCGCAAAGCCGTAAAAACGACGATATGGGCTGGTAAGCCAATTGTGCAGAAGCTGTGCGGAGTCGTATTGCTGATTGATGCCACAGACGGCGCGCCCCTGGCTCCGGGTTAGGTTCGCCGGTCAGCCTGGCAAGCAGTTCAGCGCCCCTTGCAGTTGCTGGCAGCGGATCATGCCGGGCGCCAGTTCCAGCTGCTCTCGGCCACCGCATCGTGGGCGTGCAGGCTTTCCGCGTGGACCACCCGCAGGTGGAAGGCGCGCAGCTCGGGCTGCAGCAACAGGGCGCGGTGCAGGCGGCGCGCGGCGTCTTCGCAGAACATCAGGTTCTGCCCGTTGGCCAGGGCGAAGGCCTGCTCGTCGGCGCGCTTGACCGCAGTTTGCACCGCGGTGCCGAGGGCCTGCTCGGCGCGGTCGATCAGCTCGAGCAGGGGCAGTTCATCGGCCAGCGGGCTCAGGCGCACCTGCAGGGTGGCGGTGCTGCGCTGGCTATGCGGCGTGGCGAGAATGCCCTGGGTCGAGCCGAGCCAGGTCAGCAGTTGCTGATGGTCGAGGGGCTGCTTGGCGAAGTCCTCGAGAAAGCGCTGCTGGATCAGTTGGCGGGCCAGGGCGGCGGAGCAGGGGCAGGTCGAGGAATAGTCGAGCTGCACCTGCAGTTCCACGTGGAACCCCCATGAATCCTGGCGTGCACGCACTTCGAAGGGATAGGCCTTCCAGCCCGATAGCGGGCTGACCAGGGCCGGTCGGCTGAGCAAGGCCTCGCCGCGCAGGCTGATATGGGCTTGTCGCGACAGGCCGCGATGGCTATCGAGAAACTCGCCCAGCAGCTGGCGCAACAGCGGCGGGCTGAGGTTGTCTGTCTCCAGGACCCGCAGGGCCAGGTACAGGCGCGACATATGGATGCCGCGCGCGCCGCCGTCATCCAGGCTGACCCCGGCATCGGCACGGGCGTTGACCCGTTGCCCGGCAAACAGCAGCGGCAGGGCGATTTCGCCCATGCCGACCCAGTCCAGGGTTTGTGGGTAGTGAGTCGCTTGGGAGGCGATATCCGGCAGAGTCAGGGCGTTCATCAGAAATCCAGGGTGTGACTGAGGCGATAAATGTTATGTTATAACAATCAAAGCGCCACGCCAGTGAATTCGAATCATGACCTTGACCCTGCTTACCGAAGCCGAGCTGCTCGCCCAGCCGGCCGATGACTACATGAGCGACGCCCAGCAGCAATTCTTCCGCGCCTTGCTGCTGAGCCAGCGCGGCGAACTGCAGGCGCGCATTGCCGAGGCGTTGGAGACCCTGCGCGAGCGCGAAACCAGCAGCGACCCGGCCGATATCGGCAGCGCCGAAGAACAGCGGCAGTGGCAGCTGCGCCAGCTCGAGCGGGAAAGGAAACTGCTCGACAAGCTCGACCAAGCCCTGGCTCACCTGGCCCGCGGCGAATACGGCTGGTGCCGCGAAACCGGCGAGGCCATCGGCCTCAAGCGCCTGCTGCTGCGGCCCACCGCCAGCCTGTGCGTCGAAGCCAAGGAACGCCAGGAACAGCGGGAAATACACCTGCGCGACCGTGATCAATGATGGAGACCCCCGCAATGACTGAACGACTACCCGTGACCGTGCTATCGGGCTTTCTCGGTGCCGGCAAGAGCACCCTGCTCAACTACATCCTGAAGAACCGCGAGGGCCTCAAGGTCGCGGTGATCGTCAACGACATGAGCGAGATCAATATCGATGGCAGCGAGGTCCAGCGCGATGTCAGCCTCAACCGCGCCGAAGAGAAACTCATCGAGATGAGCAACGGCTGCATCTGCTGCACCCTGCGCGAGGACCTGCTGGAAGAGGTCGGCCGCCTGGCCCGGGACGGTCGCTTCGACTACCTGCTGATCGAATCCACCGGTATCTCCGAGCCCTTGCCGGTGGCGGAAACCTTCACCTTCCGTGACGAGCAGGGCCAGAGCCTGGCCGATCTGACCCGCCTCGATACCCTGGTCACGGTGGTCGACGGGGTCAACTTCCTGCGCGATTTCCACGAGGCCGAGAGCCTGGCCAGCCGTGGCGAGACCCTCGGCGAAGAGGACGAGCGCTCGATCACCGATCTGCTGATCGAGCAGGTGGAGTTCGCCGACGTGCTGCTGGTGAGCAAGATCGATCTGATCGGCAGCCATGAGCGCGAGGAGCTGATCGCCATGCTGCGCGGCCTCAACACCCACGCCGAGATCCTGCCGATGGCCATGGGCGCGGTGCCCCTGAACAAGATCCTCGATACCGGGCGCTTCGACTTCGAGCGTGCCGCCCAGGCGCCGGGCTGGCTCAAGGAGCTGCGCGGTGAGCACATCCCCGAGACCGAGGAATACGGCATCGCCTCCAGCGCCTACCGGGCGCGGCGGCCGTTGCACCCCGAGCGTTTCTTCAATTTCATCAACCGCGAATGGAGCAATGGCCGCCTGCTGCGCTCCAAGGGCTTCTTCTGGCTGGCCAGCAAGTACCAGGAAGCCGGCAGCTGGTCCCAGGCCGGCGGCCTGATGCGCCATGGGTTTGCCGGGCGCTGGTGGCGTTTCGTGCCGAAAAGCCAGTGGCCGAGCGATGCCGAAGGCCTGCAGGCGATCATGCAGCACTGGAGCGCCGAGGTCGGCGACTGCCGCCAGGAGCTGGTGTTCATCGGCCAGAACATCGACTTTACCCAGCTGACCGCCGAGCTGGATGCCTGCCTGCTGGATGACGCGGAAATGGCCCTGGGCGTGGATGCCTGGCGGGCGCTGCCAGATCCCTTCGGCCCCTGGGTCGAGGAGGTGGCGGCCTGATGCTTGCGCCAATAATGCGGCAACCGTTGCAGCAGGTCGCCGGCGGGCAGATCGAGGTGCTCGGCGAGGTGTTGCGTGATGAGGTCAACCTGGCCCTCTGGCAACGTCGACTGCCGCCAGCGATCGGCGCGTTCGCCACGGCGTTACTGGCCCGAGGCGAGCCGTTGGCAGAGTCCAGGGTGCTGGAGTTGGCGCACTCGGAGAGCCCGGTGGATCTTGGCGACCTGCTCCAGGGCTATGGCGCGTTACCCGGCCACGCGGCCTTTATCGCCGATGTCGCCTGGCTGGTCGCTGCCTTCGCCTGTCTGCTCGACGCCAAACGCATCGGCCTGCGCCTGCGCGTGCTGGACAAGGCCATGTGCCCGCGCTTTCACGTCGACCATGTGCCGCTGCGCCTGATCACCAGCTATGCCGGGGTCGGCAGCCAGTGGCTGCGCGAGGGCGTGATGGCGCGGCGTCGCCTCGGCGACCCGGCCGCCGAGCCCGTGGACGAGGCCCGGATCGAACGCGCCGCGGCCGGCCATGTGCTGCTGGCCAAGGGCGAGAAATGGATCGGCAACGAGGGCGGCGGGCTGATCCACCGCTCGCCGCAACCGCCAGCCGGCGAGCGGCGTTTGTTGCTGACCCTGGACTGGCTGGGCTGAGTGATTGCGGCATGCGCGGGCTGTTGTAGGAGCCCCAGGGCGCGGCTCGGTCAGCGCGCCATCCACACGCCTTTGCTCTGCCGTTCGCAGAACGGCTTGAGGTAGGCGGCGTCGCTGGCCACGCCGTAGTAATGAATGTCCTGCTGGTAGGGCATGCCGCCGACCCGGGCGTTGCGACAGACGCCGTAGGCGCCGATCGGGCATTGCTCGACGAAGGCGACTTCGACCTTCTGACCTTTCAATTGTGGTTGGCAGAAACCGCTGCGAAACAGGTTCGCTGGAATGCTGCGGTTCTGCTGGCAGATCTTGACGTCCAGACGTTCGGCCTGACTGTGAATCACGCAGGCTTCGCCCCAGGCCAGTCCAGATAGGGCGAGCATCCCCAGTAGCAGAGCAATACGCATCGATTTACCCCCACAGCGAATATGCCGGCGACTCTAGCATGCCGCTTTTTTCGCGTCTGCGGGGGCGGCGCCCGCGGACACCGTCCGCTCAACCAGCACCAGCAGCGCACCGGGGTCCCTTCCCTTGGCGCTCGTACCAACGCACCATAGGCCCATGCTGACCAATATACCCACCCACCTGATCGCCGGCCCCCTGGGCGCCGGCAAGACCAGCCTGATCCGCCAACTGCTGGCGCAGCGCCCGGCGGATGAGCGCTGGGCGGTGCTGATCAACGAGTTCGGCCTGATCGGCCTGGACGCGGCCCTGCTGACCAGCGACGCCGACGGCATTGCCATGGGCGAGGTCGCCGGCGGCTGCCTGTGCTGCGTCAACGGCGTGCCCTTCCAGATCGGCCTGAGCCGGCTGTTGCGCAAGGCCAGGCCGGATCGCCTGCTGATCGAGCCGTCCGGCCTGGGCCATCCGCTGGAGTTGTTGCGCCAATTGCGCGAGCCGCCCTGGGCCGGCGTGTTGGCCGTGCAACCGGCGGTGCTGGTGCTGGATGCCGCCGCCCTGGCCGCCGGCGTCGGCTTGCCCGACAGCCAGCAGGCCAGCGTGAGCAGCGCCGGTTTGCTGCTGCTGAACAAGGCCGAGCACCTGGACGATGCGACGAAGCTGCGGGTTCAGGCGCAACTGCCGACGCGCCCGCTGCTGTGGACGACCCAGGCGGCCTTGCCACTGGCGCAACTCCCCGGCTTCGCCGCCCGGGCCGCAGCCGGTGCCGGTCTGGACGGCCTGCCCCACGGCGCCGTCGCGACCATGCCGCAGATCTGGCGCACGCCGGCCGAGCCGATCTGCCAGGTTCAGGCGCAAACCGAAGGCTGGAGCATCGGCTGGCGCTGGCACCCCAGCCAGCGTTTCGAGCTGATGCGGGTGCAACACTGGCTCGCCGGCTTGCCCTGGCGCCGGGCCAAGCTGGTGTTGCAGACCAATGCCGGCTGGCTCTCGGCCAACGCCCTGGAGGGTCAGCCCTTGCACTGGCAAGCCAGCGAATGGCGCAAGGACTCACGCCTGGAGCTGATCTTTAGCGAGGCGCAGGAGGTGGCGACCTTGCAGGACGGCTTGCAGCAGTGCCGACTGGGCTGAGTCAATAACGCGGGGTGCGCCGGTACACGGCTCCTTGTACGCGCCTGATAGACTCCGCAGATTTTCCTGATGGATAAAGGATATGCACCTACTCCCCTGGTCCCACGCCAGCTCCGCCGGTTTCACCCTGCGCGGCTGGCAATCGCCGCCTTCGGGCAAGCCGCTGCTGCATTTTCTCCACGGTAACGGTTATTGCGGGCGCGTCTACGAGCCGTTGCTGGAATGCCTGGCCGAGGACTTCGACCTCTGGCTGTGTGACGTCCAGGGCCATGGCGACAGCGATCATGGCGGGCGTTTCCATGGCTGGAACCGCAGCGCCGAACTGGCGCTGGAGGCCTTCGCCCAGGGCCATGGCCAGTTCGGCGAGGTGCCGGTTTACGCCGTCGGCCACAGTTTTGGCGGGGTCTTGACCAGCCTGATGCTGGCCCAGCAGCCGCAGCTGTTTAAGCGCGCGGTGCTGCTCGATCCGGTGCTGTTCACCCCGGCGATGATCGGGGTGATGGCGCTCTCCGACGTGGTCGGTCTGAGCCAGCGCAATACCCTGGCGAGCAAGGCGCGCAAGCGTCGCCGCGAGTGGCCCGACCGGATTGCAGCCTACGCCGCGTTGCATGGCCGGGGGATGTTCCGCGACTGGAACGAGGCGGCGTTCGAGGCCTATCTCAACCATGCCCTGCGCGACACCGAGAGTGGCGTCGAACTCAAGTGCCGGCCAAGCCGCGAGGCGGATATCTTCGGCTCTTTCCCCAAGCGCCTGTGGCCATCGCTGGCCAAGGTGGTCACGCCGACCCAGGTGCTGTATGGCCAGCGCAGCTACCCCTTCGTTGCCAAGTCGGTGGCGCGCTGGTGCGCCAGCAACCCGCACATTCATGCCCAGGTTGTGGAAGGCGGGCACTGCTTTATGCAGGAACAACCCGAGGACGCGGCTATCAGGGTGCGCGATTTCTGCTTGCCGCACTATGCCTGAGGCCAGCTGCAAGCAGCTCTGCAGAGGGCTTTGGCGCGGTGACCGGAACCCGTGGCAGCCGCGATTCAGTCCTCGGGCGGCTGATGTTCGCGCCGCCAGGCATTGAGTTCAATGACCTGAGGGCTTTCTGCCGGTGGTTTCCTGAACGGATGGGGCGCCAGCTCGATGCGTCCGACCTGCTGGCCGAACATGACAATGCTGCCGACATGCCGTTGTTCGCCGGTGACGGTGAACTCGAAGCCATACACCCGGGCCAGACGCTTGCGCCCGCGGGTATCGGCCAGCAGGGTGATCTTGCGCAGGGCGACATTGCCGTCGAGCAGCTCGACATCGGCTCTCGCGCAGTGCTGTTTGACCTGCTCCAGGGCGCGCTCGCGCAAACCGTGGGCGTGCCAGAGCCAGGCGCCGGCCGTGGCCAGTAGCATCAGAACGAAAATATTACCGAGGGTCAGCATTGCGGGTTCCAGGCGGGCTTGGTCGGATCGCGGAGTGAGTGAAGGAGCGTTACGCCATTCTGCCAGTCTCGCTGCGGGCTGTCTTGCCCGTGCACTCAAGCGTCGTGCTTGAGGTCGCGGTAGCGCTGCTCCAGCTCCTGGCGAATCGCCCGGCGCTGCTGACCCTGTTTGAAGCGCCGCTGTTCTTCGGAGGTCTGCGGCTGACGCACCTGTACCGCTATCGGCTTGCCGCCGTCATCGACCGCAACCATGGTGAAGAAGCAGCTGTTGGTGTGGCGCACCGAGCGCTGGCGGATGTTCTCGGTGATCACCTTGATGCCGATTTCCATCGAGCTGCGCCCGGTGTAATTGACCGAGGCGAGGAAGGTCACCAGCTCGCCGACGTGGATCGGCTCGCGGAAGGTCACCTGGTCCACCGACAGGGTCACCACGTAGCAGCCGGCATAGCGGCTGGCGCAGGCGAAGGCGACCTCGTCTAGGTACTTGAGCAGGGTGCCGCCGTGGACATTGCCGGAGAAATTGGCCATATCCGGGGTCATCAACACGGTCATCGTCAGTTGGGCATTTCCGGCTTCCATGGGGGCACTCTTGTAGTTGAGGTGGGCGGCTACGGGCATCGCGGGGCCTCCCTATCATAACGACTCAGGCGGATGGAGTGGTGCTGGTCAGCCCCGAGTGGCACGGCATGGCCAGCCCGGCGCTGAAGAACTTCTTCGTCTACGCCGGCCGCCGCGAACTGGGGCACAAGCCTGGGCTGCTGGTCGGCGTCTCGGCCGGCAGCGGCGGCGCCTACCCGCTGAGCGAACTGCGCACCTCCAGCTACAAGAACTGCCGGCTGTGCTACCCGCCCGAGCAGCTGATCGGGCGCCAGGTCGAGACGCTGCTCAATGGCGAGACGGCGGTCGATGAAGCCGATGCGCGCATCCGCACCCGCGCCGACTGGACCCTCGGCGTGCTGGTGCAGTACGCGCAGGCCATGCGCCCGCTGCGCACGGCCATCGCGCCGGCCTTCGCCAGCGGCATGTGAGGCCTTGGCTACTTGCCGGCCGACAGGCCGAAGTCGATCGCCAGGTCGGCGCCGGTGATGGCCTCGGCCTCGGGCTGGCACAGGTACCAGACCAGCTCGGCGACTTCCTCGGGGCGCAGGAAGCGTGCCTGGCGGCCCTGTGGGTAAAGGCTCAGCAGCTCGCGCTTGTAGGCATTGGGGTTGCCCTTGCCGTAGCGTTCGGCCTGGTAGTCGAGCATCGGCGTGGCGATGTCTCCGGGCGACACCGCGTTGACCCGCACGCCGTGCTCGGCCAATTCCAGGGACAGGGTCTTGCTCAGCATCACCAGTGCCGCCTTGCTCGCACAGTAGGCCGCCGAGCCGCGATAGGCCTGGCGCCCGGCGTCGCTGGCGATATTGACGATGCAGCCGCGGCTTTCCTTGAGGTGAGGGATGGCGGCCTGGCTCATGTAGAAGGCGGCCTTGAGGTTGACCCCGAGCACCTGGTCGAAGTCATCCTCGCTGAAGGTCTCCACCGGTCCCTCGCGCCATACCCCGGCGGCGTTGATAACCGCGTCCAGGCGGCCGGTGGCGACCAGGGTCTCGGCGATCAGCTCCTGGCAGTTGCTGGCGCTGCGCAGGTCGGCGGTGGCGCTGAAGTCCAGCGGCACCAAGGTGTTCAGCGCGTGCAGGCCGGCCTTGTCGACATCGGTGGCGGTCACCCGCCAGCGGCTCTGGGAAAAGCGCTTGGCGATGGCGCGGCCGAGGCCGCCAGCGGCCCCGGTGATCAGGATGACGGGCGTGCTCATGATGGTGCTCCTCGTGGCTGGTTCAATCAGTGTAGGTAAGGCTGAAGGTTGCCTCAGGCGTGGCTCAGGTACCAGCGCCAGTCCTGCTCGCCGACTTCGCCCATGAACTGGCGGAACTCGGTCCATTTGATCGCCAGGAACACCTTGAGGAAGTCCTCGCCCAGCGCTTGCCTGGCCCAGCTGGAATTTTCCAGGGCGCGCAGGGCGGTCAGCCAGTCGGTCGGCAGGGTCTCGCGCGCCTGCTCGTAGCCGTTGCCGACGATGGCCTGGCCCGGGTCGAGCTGATGCTGGATGCCATGGTGGATGCCGGCGAGGATCGCCGCCGCCGCCAGGTAGGGGTTGGCGTCGGCGCCGCAGATGCGGTGCTCGATGTGGCGGCTGTTGGCCGGGCCACCCGGGACGCGGAAGGACACGGTGCGGTTGTTCACCCCCCAACTCTTGGCTAGCGGCGCGTAGCTGTTGGCCTGGAAGCGCCGGTAGGAGTTGGCGTTGGGGCAGAAGATCGCCAGCGCATCGTCAAGCGTGGCCATCATGCCGCCGATGGCGTGCCTGAGCAGCGGGGTGCCCTGCGGATCTTCCGAGGCCATCAGGTTGTTGCCCTGCTCGTCGGCCAGGCTGACGTGCAGGTGCAGGCCGCTGCCGGCTTGGTCGCCGAACGGCTTGGCCATGAAGCAGGCCTGCAGCCCGTGCTTGCCCGCCACGCCCTTGACCAGGCGCTTGTAGCGCACGCCCTCGTCGACCGCTTGCAGGGCGTCGAAGCGGTGCTCCAGGGTCAGCTCCAGCTGGCCCGGGGCGTACTCGGAGATCGCCGTGCGCACCGGCAGGCCCTGGGCCTCGCAGGCGGCGTAGAGGTCGTCGAGGAAGGCTTGCTGTTGTTCCAGCTCCAGCACGCCGTAGACCTGCGGCGCCTGTGGGCGCACGCCGTTCATCTGCACGGCCGGCTGCGGGCGGCCGTTGGCGTCGCGCTGCTGGTCCAGCAGGTAGAACTCCAGCTCCACCGCCATCACCGGGTGGTAGCCGTCGGCCTTGAGCCGGTCGATGGCGCGCACCAGCACATGCCGCGGGTCGGCCGGGGCGGCGGGCAGGCCCTGGGTCGGGTGCATGCTCACCTGCACCTGGCCGGTGGGCTGGGCGCGCCAGGGTTGCAGCGTCAGACTGCCGGGCAGCGGGTAGGTCCAGCAGTCGGCATCGGCGACTTCCCAGACCAGGCCGCTGGCCTCGACGTCCTCGCCCTGGATGGTCAGCGAGAGAATGGAGCTGGGCAGCGGGCGGCCGTTCTCAAAGATTGCCAGCAGTTCGTCGCGGTGCAGCAGCTTGCCGCGCGGGATGCCGTTGGCGTCGATCAGCATCAGCTCGATCAGGCGCACCTCGGGGTGCTGGGCGAGGAAGTCACGGGCTTCTTGGGGATTGGCGAATTGCATGGTCGTTCTCGCGTAGGGTGGATGGCGCTATATCCATCCACCAGGGCTAGGTGGTCGGTGGATGAGAAGAGCGTCAGCTACGCGCCCCGATCCACCCTACGGGTTACTCGCGGGCGCCGGGAATGGCCAGCAGCTCGGTGATGGCCTGGTCGAGCATGGCGATCAGTTTGTCCACATCCTCCGCCGTGGTGTTCGGGCAGCACAGGGTCATGTTGTGGAACGGCGTGATCAGGATGCCGCGGTTGATCAGGTACAGGTGCAGGGCCATCTGCAGCTCGTCGTGGAAGGCCGCTTCGGCCTCGGCGCCGGTCTTCGGCGACACCGGGCAGAACTGGAACTCGCTGCGCGCGCCCAGTTCGGTCACCGACCACTTGAGCTCGTGCTTGCCGATCAGGCGGCGGAAGCCGTCGGCCAGGCGCCCCGCCAGCGGCAGCATGTGGGCGTAGGCGGCCGGGGTCATCACCTGTTCCAGGTTGGCGCGCATGCAGTGCATGGCCAGGGCGTTGGCCGACAATGTGGTGCCCATGCCGCTGTGACCGTGGCCATGGCTGTCCGCGCTGGCCTGCTGGCGGACGCGCTGCATGGCGTCGGCCATGGCCGCGCTGCAGCCGAAGATGCCGCAGGGCACGCCGCCGGCGATCGGCTTGCCGACCACGAAGAAGTCCGGATCGAGGTCCCACAGCCGGGTACAGCCACCGATATCGGTGGAGATGGTGTGGGTCTCGTCGATGATCAGCAGGCTGCCATATTTACGGGTCAGCTCGCGGCACTGCTGCATGAAGCCCGGCTCGGGCAGGACCATGCCGATGTTGGTCATCGCCGGCTCGCACAGCAGGGCGCAGACGTCGCCCTGGGCCAGCGCGGCCTCCAGGGCGGCGACGTCGTTGAACGGGATGGCACGGCTGTACTGGGTCAGGTCGTAGGCCTGGCCGATCAGGCCGGAGCGGTGCGCGGTGGCGCCGTCGCGGCTGCGCACCATCACATCATCCACGGTGCCGTGGTAGCAGCCGTCGAACACCAGCAGGGTCTTGCGCTGGGTAAGGGCGCGCGCCCAGCGCAGCACATAGCGGTTGGAGTCGGTGGCGGTGGCGGTGACCTGCCAGAACGGCAGACCGAAGCGTGCGGCCAGCAGTTCGCCGCAGACCACCGCGTCCTCGCCCGGGAGCATGGTGGTCAGGCCGTTGTTGGCCTGCTCGGCGATGGCCTTGGCGATCGGATCCGGCGAGTGGCCGAACATGCTGCCGGTGTCGCCCAGGCAGAAGTCGATGTAGGCGTGGCCGTCGACGTCATGGAAGCGCGCGCCCTTGGCCCGCTCGACGAACAGCGGCACCGGGGTCGACCAGTCGGCCATCCAGTGCATCGGCACGCCGCCGAACAGCGACTGGCGCGCTCGCTCGGCCAGGGCCACGGACTTGGGGTTGCGTTGCAGGAAGCGTATCCGCTCGTCGGCGGCGAAGGTTGCTACGGCGGATGGGCTGATGCCGCTGGCAGTCATGTTGAACACCTCGTTCGAATTTCTGCACATTCTGTTTTGTGATCACAAATAAGTCAATGGGTCGCCATTAAGGCAATATCTGCTAGTATTTCCCCAAATTTGTGATCACAGGAGTGACGATGAAGAGGCATTCGATCTGGCAGGACCAGGTGGCGCTGGTCAGTGGGGCCGGTAGCGACAGCGGCATCGGCCTGGCGATCGCCAGGCGCCTGGGCCGCGAAGGGGTGCGCGTTCTGCTCACCGCCAGCAGTGCACGCATCGAGCAGCGTGCGCGCGAGTTGCAAGCTGAAGGTATAGATGCCCGCGCGCGGGCTGGCGACCTCACCGACGAAGCGCAGGTCGCCGAGTTGGCGAGCTGGGCACAGGCCCAGTTCGGCCGGGTCGACATTCTGGTCAACAATGCCGGCATGGCCATGCAGGGCAGCCCGGAGCCCTTCGCCGAGGTGGCGGCGATGGACCTGGCGACCTGGAACCTGTCCCTCGCGCGCAACCTGACCAGCGCCTTCCTGCTCACCCGCGCCCTGTTGCCGGGCATGCAGGCGCGCGGCTACGGACGCATCGTCAACATCAGCTCGACCACCGGCACCCGCGGCAGCAACCCCGGCGAGGCCGCCTACAGCGCGGCCAAGGCCGGCATGCTCGGGCTGAGCATGGGCCTGGCGCTGGAGGTGGCGAAACAGGGAATCACGGTCAACAGCGTGGCGCCGGGCTGGATCGCCACCGGATCGAGCACCGACGAGGAGCGCCATGCCGCCGCGTACACGCCGATTGGCCGTGCCGGCCGCCCGGTGGAGATCGCCGCTGCCGTGGCCTTTCTCGCCTCGCCCGAAGCCAGCTACATTACCGGCGAGGTGCTGGTGGTGGACGGCGGCAACTGCCTGATCGAAAACAAGGCCCCCTGAGCGTTTCTGCGTCGCTCAGGGGGTGTTGCAGGGGCGCTCGAAAAGGCTCATTGACTTGCAGTTAACTGCTCATTTCAAGCACCCCTGCGCCTAGCCTGCTGCTCGCAGAACCGCTCAGCTTTCGTTGAATACTTTGGAGAACCGCATGCGCAACTGCCTACTGACCCTGGCCCAACTGCCCGCCCCACCAGTACCCGGGAACCGCTGACCCATGGCCGATAACCTGCAGGAGCAGCTCTACCAGAATATCCGCGCGGCCCTGCTGACCGGGCGTTTCCAGCCCGGCGAGCGGCTGAAGATTCGTGATCTGGCGGCCGAGTGGGGCACCAGCCCGATGCCGGTGCGCGCCGCCTTGCAGCGGCTGGTCGCCGAGGGTGCGCTGGAGGGCGAGCCACAGCGCTCGGTACGGGTGCCGGCGATGACCCGCGAGCGCTACCAGCAGTTGCTGCCGGTGCGTATCAGCCTGGAGGGCCTGGCGGTGGAGCTGGCCGCCGCGCGGATCGGTGCGGCCGAGCTGGCGGCGTTGCAGGCGTGCATCGCGCGCATGGAAAGCGCCCTCGAGCGGCGCGACGTGCAGGCCTACCTGAGCGAGAACAGCCAGTTTCACCTGAGCCTGTACCAGGCCTGCGGCAATCCGGTGCTGCTGCGCCTGATCGAGTCGCTGTGGCTGCAGGTCGGGCCCTTCTTCAATCGCCTGTTCACCGAGGCCGACCTGTCACTGCGCCTCAACGATTTCCACGAGGATGTGTTCCGGGCCCTGCGCGCCGGCGACGGCAAGGCGGCGCGGGCGGCGGCGGAGCAGGACCTGAGCTTCTTCGGTCAGTTCCTGCTCAACCTGCTTGCGCTGGAGCAGGGCGAGGCCAGTCGCCAGGGTTGATCCCAGCCTGGTCCGACCTGGACGGGCTCAGCTCTCCAGCCAGACGTCGCGTACCCAGTGCCACACCGAGTCCCAGGTTTCTTCTTCGCTCAGCTCGCCGGTCTCGCCTTCCCAGAGCACCACGGTGCCGTCCAGTTCGACGCAGTAGTAGTTGCCGCGATCCTCGCAGATCGGCACCAGCTCACGCGATACGCCCAGCGACCAGGCCACCGAGGCGACTTCCGGCAGGTAGGTGTGGGATTGCGGGTCGGTGGCGGTGACCGGCTCGAGACGGCCGTAGACCACGTCGCTGACCTTGAGCAGGAACTCGCGCAGCTCGAACGGCAGGTTGATCAGGATCTGCTCCTCGATCTCCACCAGCACTTCTTCTTCCGGCAGTTCCAGCGGCACCGGTACAGGCTCGTTCAGTTCACGCAGTTGTTCGATGACTTCTTCCACGGCAACAGGACCTCGTGCATAGGGATGGGTTTTATACAGTAGCTGGCGTGCGGAGGAAAAGCCGCCCGTCCCGCCACTGCTGTTTACGGCTGCTGACGACCCTTGCCGTCCGTCTGTTCAGGGCAGAAAAAGCGCCGGCCGCGGGTGGCCTTCCATCCATTGGCTGCTAGGAGCCTGGGCGCGAACTAAACTTCGCACAGCAGCCTGTCACTTAATTACCGCTTGAGCGCCAGGCTCGAGCAGGAGGTGGATCATGCATATGGCAGCAACGTTGAAACGCAGTCTGGAAAGCGCGCAGTGCCAGTTCGAGATCGTCCCTCACCCGCATTCCGCGAGCAGCCTGGAATCGGCGCGGGTAGCCAGCATCCCGGCCGAGCGTCTGGCCAAGCCGGTGATCCTCGACGATCGCAAGGGGCACTACCTGATGGCGGTGGTGCCGGCCAGCCGGCATCTGGACATGAGCATGGTCAGCAAGGGCGACGAGCACTGGGAGCTAACCAGCGAATCGACCATCGCCAGCCTGTTCAAGGATTGCGAGCTGGGCGCGGTGCCGGCGGTCAGCGAGCCCTACGGGATGAGCATGCGCCTCGATCCCCTGCTGACCCGCCAGCAGGACATCTACTTCGAGGCCGGCGATCACGAGAGCTTGGTGCACATGAGCACCGAGCAGTTTCTCAAGCTGGTACCCCATGCCGAAGTCTGTGAGCTGTGCCCGCAGCCCGGCTAAGCCGCCGGTGCCGCCGATCTTCGTCTGGCGCCGGTCGATCGCCCGCCGCCAGCCGCATCGGGTCGGTCAACCGCGCTCGAAGGGTGGCGGCAGGCGGCCCTGAAAGACGGCGGCGGCGGAGATTCGCCGGGCAGTAAAACCCCAGGCGAGCCTGGGGTCCGGGTGGCGCGTCGAGCGGATCAGTTCTGGCGGATACCGGCCACCAGCCATGGCTGGTTGTCACCGGCTTCGCGTTCCATGCGCCAGCTTTCGCTGAAGGCTTCGCCCTGGTCGAAGCGCGAGGTCTTGGCCACGCCGGTGAAGGTCAGGGTGGCGACGGTCTTGTCGCTCAGATCGTCGACGCCATCCAGTTGCACGTCGAGGTTGTCGACGTAGGTGGATTGGAAGCCCTCGCCGAGGTCGGCGCGCTCGCGCTTGAGGAATTCGAGCAACTGCGGGGTGACGAACTCGCCGATCTTGTCCATCTCGTTGGCGTCCCAGTGCTGCTGCAGGCTGAGGAAGTGCTCGCGGCCGGCGCTGACGAAGCTTTGCTCGTTGAACCAGGCCGGGGCATTGATCACCGGCTTGAGCGCGGCAGCGCTGGCGCCACCGAAGATCGAGGCGGGTGCAGCCTGGGCAGGCATTTCACGCTGCATGGGCGCGCCATTGGCGGTTAGCGGGCCGGCCTGCTTGCGCCGGGAGGCGAGGAAGCGGAACAGCAGGAAGGCGATCAGGCCGAAGATCAGCATGTCCATGATCTGCAGGCCTTCGAAGCCGTCACCCATGAACATCGAGGCGAGCAGACCGCCGGCAGCGAGACCGGCCAATGGGCCGAGCCAGCGCGAGGCGCCACTGGCCGCTGCCGGCTGACGACCGGCGGTCGGCGTGGTAGCGGTCGAGGTTGGCGAGGTGGTCTGGCGAGTCTGGTGGCTCGGCGCGGAGCCGAAGGATTTAGCGCCGCCAAACCGCTTGGCTTCGGCGTCGAAACTCATGGTAAGACCCAAACTCAGGCACATGGCCAGGGCGATGCTGAGGAAACGCTGCATGTTTAGCTGTCTCTTGGTGGCTGGAACTATGCGCGGCATCTTGCCCGCCAGCCGCGTGGAAGGCTAGTCATAGAGTGTTTCGGGCTTTTGCTTTTCGCTCAACGGTATCGCCTCGGCGTCGCCACTTAGCGGCGCAACAGCATCTGCAGCGGCCCGTAGCGCAGTTGCCGACGCAGGAAGGCGCGAAACTCGGCGGGGTCTTCCTCGGGGTGGCGCAACCAGTGGATGAAACTGCGCAGGTAGGCGCCGGTCAGCAGGCTTTCCTCGGCGATGCGCCGCAGGTGCAGGGTTTCGCGCTGTGCCGCCTCGCGCCACCACTGCACGGTGCGGCTGATGCGCAGCAGGCCGAGTACCTGCAGGTGCAGATGCGCGGGTTCGAGCTTGTACAACAGCATCTGCCCGGTCACCGCGCGGTGGCTCGCCAGGCAGTCGAGCCAGGCCACCAGCAGTTCTTCCAGGCGTTGCGCTGGTTCCAGGCCAGCCAGGTCGGTGGCCTTGGCGCGCGTCAGCAGGGCCCGGTCGGCGCGGTCGAACCAGGCCTCGACCAGCTGGTCCTTGTCACGATAGTGGGCGGCGATGGCGTCCAGGCCGACGCCCAGTCGGGTGGCCACATCGAACAGGTGCAGGCGCTCCCAGCCACAGACATCGGCCAGTTGCAGGGCCGCATCGAGAATCTGCGGGGCATTGATGGTTGGCTTCTTCATCGACTCACCTCGACATCGAGTATGGGTCGGGAGTCGCAAAGCGCAGGGTGCAAACGACAAACGGAGCCAGCAGGCTCCGTTTGTGCGAGGTACCGAGGGGCTTAGCGCCAGTTATACAGTTCCTGTTCGGACAGCCGATGCATCTCGCTGGCCTGGGCCTGGAAGGCCTGCATCGAGGCCCAGATACGTCCGTTCAGCTCGCTCTGCGCGGCCAGCTCGCCGAGCACCACCTCGGACTCGCGCTGCAGGGCGTCGAGCACTTCGTCGGGGAAGCGCTTGAGCAGGGTGCCCTGTTGCTTGAGTTCCTCCAGGGCCAGGGCGTTGTGGTAGACGTAGTCGTCGAGCATGTCCTGGCTGGCGGCGCGGGCGGCCTCGGTGAGGATCGCCTGCAGGTCGGCCGGCAGGCTGTCGAGGGCCTTCTGGTTGATCAGCAGCTCGAGCACCGCCTGCGGCTCCTGCCAGCCCGGGTAGTAGTAGAACTTGGCGGCTTTATGCAGGCCGAAGGCCAGGTCGTTGTAGGGGCTGACCCAATCGGTGGCGTCGATGGCGTGGGTCTCCAGGGCGGTGAACACCTCGCCGCCGGGCAGATTGACGGTGGTTGCGCCGAGGCGCGACAGCACTTCGCCACCGAGACCGGGCATGCGGATCTTCAGGCCCTTGAGGTCGTCCAGGGTGTTGATCTCCTTGTTGTACCAGCCACCCATCTGCATGCCGGTATTGCCCACTACCACCGGCTTGACCCCGTAAGGGGCATAGGCCTCGTCCCACAGCGCCTGACCGCCGCCATGGCTGAGCCAGGCGTTCATTTCTGCAGTGGACAGACCGAAGGGCACGGCGGTGAAGAACTGCGCCGCCGGCACCTTGCCTTTCCAGTAGTAGGCGGCGCCATGGCCCAGTTCGGCGGTGCCGCGCGAGACCGCGTCGAACACCTCCAGCGGCGGTACCAGTTCGCCACCGGCATAGACCTTGATGGTCAGGCGTCCGGCGCTCATGGTGCTGACCCGCTCGGCCAGGCGTTCGGCGGCGGTGCCCAGGCCCGGGTAGTTCTTCGGCCAGGCGGTGACCATCTTCCACTGGAAGCTCTGCGCCGGCGCACTCTCGGCCTGGGTGACGCTGGCTTGTTCGTCCTTGCAGCCGGCCAGGCCGAACGCGGCGAGCAGCGCCGCGGCGGCGCCGAACAGGTAACGGCGATTCATCGAAACTCTCCCTAACTGCGCATTATGGTTATTGGTGTTGTTAAAGCGCCTGCAACTTGGCGTAACTGAGCATCAGCCATTTGCTGCCTTCGCTCTCGAAATTCACCTGCACCCGCGCCTGGGCGCCGGAGCCCTCGAAATTGAGGATGGTGCCCTCGCCGAACAGTGCATGCTGCACCCGTTGGCCAAGGCTGAACGCGGTGTCCGGTACGGCGCTACCGGCGAACATGCTGCTGCCGCTCATGTTGCGGCTGTTGGTGCTGAAGGGCCGGCTGACGCTATTGGACAGGCGCACTTCCTGGATCAGCGGCGCTGGAATCTCGCGGACGAAGCGCGAGATCGAATTACGCGTTTCATTGCCATACAAACGGCGGACTTCAGCGTAACTGATCACCAGTTTCTGCATCGCGCGGGTGATGCCGACATAGGCCAGGCGGCGTTCTTCCTCGAGCCGGCCGGGTTCTTCCAGGCTCATCTTGTGCGGGAACAGACCTTCTTCCATGCCCACCAGGAACACCTGGGGAAACTCCAGGCCCTTGGCGCTGTGCAGGGTCATCAGCTGGATGCTGTCTTCGTTTTCCGCGGCCTGGGTATCGCCGGCCTCCAGCGAGGCATGGCCGAGGAAAGCCTGCAGCGGACTCAACTCGTCGTCTCCGTCATGGTCGAAGGCGCGCGCGGCGCTGACCAGTTCTTCCAGGTTCTCGATCCGCGCCTGGGCTTTCTCGCCTTTCTCGGCCTGGTGGTAGGCGATCAGGCCGCTCTGCTCGATGACGGTCTGGGTCATCAGGTGCAGCGGCATTTCCAGCACCTTGGCCGCGAGATTCTCGATCAGCTCGACAAAGCCGGCCAGGGCGCCCGAGGCGCGGCCCGGCAGGGCCTTGTTGGCGACCATCAGGCGAATGGCTTCCCACATCGCCACATCATGTTCACGGGCGTAGGCGCGGATCGTTTCGACACTCTTCTCGCCGATGCCACGGGCCGGCACGTTGATCACCCGTTCGAGGGCCGCATCGTTGCCGCGGCCGTCGAGCAGGCGCATATAGGCCATGGCGTTCTTGATTTCGGCGCGCTCGAAGAAGCGCTGGCCGCCATAGATGCGGTAGGGGATCTTCTCGCGCAACAGGGCTTCTTCGAGCACCCGCGACTGGGCGTTGGAGCGGTAGAGGATGGCGATTTCACTGCGCTTGAGGCCGTCCTTGCGCAGGGCGTCCTCGATCGTCTCGACCACGTAGCGGGCCTCATCGTGCTCGTTGAACGCCGAATACAGGCTGATCGGCTCGCCGTCGCCGTCTTCGGTCCAGAGTTCCTTGCCCAGGCGGCCCTGATTGTTGGCGATCAGCGCGTTGGCGGCCTTGAGGATGCCGGCACTGGAGCGGTAGTTCTGCTCCAGGCGGATGATCTCGGCGTCCGGGAAGTCGCGGCTGTACTGGTGGATATTCTCGATCTTGGCCCCGCGCCAGCCGTAGATCGACTGATCGTCGTCACCGACCACCATCAGGCTCTCGCCGCCCTGGGCCAGCAGACGCAACCAGGCGTACTGCACGGCGTTGGTGTCCTGGAATTCGTCCACCAGAACATGGCGGAAGCGCCGCTGGTAATGCTCGAGCAGGCCCGGCTTGTCGCGCCACAGGTCGAGCGCGCGCAGCAGCAGTTCGGCGAAGTCGATCACTCCGGCACGGGCGCAGGCCGCTTCATAGGCTTCGTAGATCTTCAGCATGGTGGCCAGGAACAGGTCGCCGCCGGGCTGGATATTCTTCGGCCGCAGGCCTTCGTCCTTCTGTCCGTTAATGAACCATTGCGCCTGCTTGACCGGCCAGCGCTGCTCGTCCAGGCCGAGTTCGCGGATCACCCGCTTGACCAGGCGCTGCTGATCGTCGGAATCGAGGATCTGGAAGTTCTCCGCCAGACCGGCTTCCTGCCAGTGCGCGCGCAGCAATCGGTGAGCCAGGCCGTGGAAGGTGCCGACCCACATGCCGGCCGGATTGACGCCGAGCATCTGTTCGATGCGCGCCCGCATCTCGGCGGCGGCCTTGTTGGTGAAGGTCACCGAGAGGACGCTGTGGGGCGAGGCGTTTTCGATCTGGATCAGCCAGGCGATACGGTGCACCAGCACCCGGGTCTTGCCGGAGCCGGCGCCGGCCAGGACCAGTTGACGGCCGAGGCTGGCCGCTACGGCCTGGCGCTGGGCGTCGTTGAGAGAAGCGATCAGGAGTTCGGGGTCATTTTGCATCGCGGCATTCTAGGCGGCGGCGACAACGAGGGCAAACCGGCTAAGCGGTGCATGGTTGCACGGGGGGCCGGGGACGACCGGTAAGTCACCTTGCCGGGTGGCGGTTGCAGGTCATCCAGGACGAGCCAGGTTGCTTGATGGGCCTATCATTTTGCACCGATGATTGTTGGGCGAAGCCTCTAGCTCGGGTATGCTCCGCCGACCTAGGCACCCATTACAAGAAAATAGCCTATGACCCAGTCCCCTAGCGCCGCTGTGCAACTGACGCTGGACAGTACACCCGAGATTCGTCAGCAATTCGCCACGGAGATCGCCATCGAACGTACCCGCCTGCTGTATCAGGGCTCGTGGGTGCCGACGCTATTCATGCTGCTCAATGGCCTGGCCTGCGCCTATTTGCTCTGGGCGCCGCAGAGCCGTGTGCTGCTCTCCGGCTGGCTGATCTGGCTGGTGCTGCTGGCCGTGCTGCGCCTGCTCCAGGTCCGCGCCTTCAATCGCGCCCCGCCGAGTGGCCAGGTGCAGGCGCATTGGCGGCGCAACTTCCTGTTTGGCGCCGCTGCCTCGGGTCTGACCCTGGCCTTCGCCGCCATCGCCCTGGTGCCGGCCGATGTGTTCTACCAGCAGGCTCTGGTCTACGGCCTGATCGGCGCGGCGATCCTGTCCGCCAGCGTGGCCTATGCCGTCAGCCTGTCGGCGTTCCTGACCTTCGCCTTGCCCTGCCTGCTGCCGTCGGTGGCCTATCTGCTGCTCAGCGAACACAGCCTGCAGCGCGGCTGGGGCATGCTTGGCGGCATCCTGCTGGCGACCCTGCTGGTGGTGGCCTGGCAGGTCAACCGCCTGCTGCAGCGCAGCCTGGTGCAGCGCTTCCAGAATCAGGGGCTGATCGCCCGCCTGGAACACGCCCGGCAGCAGGCCGAGGCGCTCAATGATGAGTTGGCCCGCGAGGTCGAGCAGCGCCGCCGGGCCGAAGGCAAGTTGCGCACGGCCCATGATGAACTGGAAATGCGCGTGGCCGAACGCACCCTGGAGCTGGATGACGCCACCCACGCCCTGAGCAAGAGCGAGGCGCGCCTGGCCCTGGCCCTGGAGGCCAGCGAGCTGGGGCTGTGGGACTGGAATCTGCAGAGCGATGAAGTGCACCACTCGCAGCTCAAGGAAATCTTCGGTCTCGAACCCGAGACGGTGCAGGCGATGTTGCGCGACCTCAAGCCACGCCTGCACCCGGACGATCTGCCGTTGCTGCGCCGGACCCTGGTCGAGCACATGAAGGGTCGCAGCGACGGATATCAGATCGAATACCGGGTCAAGCATGCCGATGGCCGCTGGGTCTGGGTCGAGGATCGCGGCCGAGCGGTGGAGCGCGATGCCCGGGGCCGGGTGCTGCGCATGCTCGGTACGCGGCGCACCATCACCGCGCGCAAGCAGCAGGAAGAGCAGCAGCGCCTGGCCGCCACGGTGTTCGAGGCGGCCAGCGAAGGCATCGTCATTCTCGATCCGGACTACCGCCTGCTGGCGGTCAACGAGGCATTCAGCCAGGTCACCGGCTATCGCCAGGCAGACGTGCTCGGCAAGAGCGTCGCCAGCCTGATCAGCAGCCGCGACACCCGTCACCAGTACCAGCTGATCCGTCTGGAGCTGGAGCGCGGCGACCACTGGCAGGGCGAATTGATCGAGACGCGCAAGAACGGCGAACTCTACCCGCAATTGCTGCAACTCAAGGTGGTGCGCGATGCGCGGGGGCTGGTCAGTCATATCGTCGGCTTCTTCGCCGACCTGTCGTCACGGCGCGAGGCCGAGGAGCGTCTGCGCTATCTGTCGCACTACGACGAACTCACCGGCCTGGCCAATCGCAGTCTGTTCAAGGCGCGCCTGCACGAGGCCAGTCAGCGTTCGCGGCAGAGTGGGCGCGGCCTGGCTTTGCTGCACGTCGACCTGGACCGGTTCAAGTGGCTCAACGACAGCCTCGGCCATGAAGTGGCCGACCAATTGCTGCGGCAGATGAGCCGGCGCCTGAGTCAGGCCATGCCCGAGGCCGACACCATTGCGCGCTTGTCCGGCGACGAATTTGCCGTGCTGCTCGATTCCTACGGCAGCCTCTCGACCCTGGCGCGGATGGCCAGCCGCCTGCTGGCCAAGTTGCGCCTGCCGATGACCGTCGGCGGCCAGGAGCTGGTGGTCAGCGCTTCCCTGGGCATCAGCCTGTTGCCGGACAACGCGCGCGAGATCGCCACCCTGGTCAGCCAGGCCGACATGGCCATGCAGCACGCCAAGCACCTGGGCGGTAATACCTTCCAGTTCTTCACCGACAACCTGCAGGCCTGCACCCTGGAGCGCCTGCAGCTGGAAACCCAGTTGCGCAAGGCGATCGACGAGCAGCAGCTGGAGGTGTTCTATCAGCCCAAGCTGTGCCTGGCCGATGACAGCCTGAATGCCGCCGAGGCGCTGGTGCGCTGGCGCCATCCGGAGCGCGGCCTGGTGCCGCCGGGGGATTTCATCGGCTTGGCCGAGGAGACCGGGCTGATCGCGCCGATCGGCGAATTCGTCCTGCGCCGCGCCTGTCAGCAGGCGCGGGACTGGCAGCTGCAGGGCCTGGCGCAGATCCGCGTGTCGGTGAACCTGTCGGTGCACCAGCTGCGCCAGGGCAAGCTGACCAGCCTGGTGCGCCAGGTGCTCGACGAAACCGGCCTGGCGCCGCAGTTCCTCGAACTCGAATTGACCGAGAGCCAGTTGCTCGACAATGTCGAGAGCGTCATCAGCACCTTCCAGCAGCTGCGCGACCTGGGGGTGAAGCTGGCGATCGACGACTTCGGCACCGGCTACTCCTCGCTCAGCTACCTCAAGCGTTTCCCGGTGGACTACGTGAAGATCGACCAGACCTTCATCCGCGACCTGGCGCTCGGCGGCGAGGATGCGGCGATTACCCGCGCGATCATCGTCATGGCCCATAGCCTGGAGTTGAAGGTGGTCGCCGAAGGCGTGGAAACCCAGGCGCAGATGGATTTCCTCAAGGCCCAGCAGTGCGACGAAATCCAGGGCTACCTGATCAGCAAACCGGTGCCGGCCGAGCAGTTTGCCCAGTTGCTGCGCGACCAGGCCGACGCCTGCTGAGCTGATGTCGCGGTGCGTCCCTGGCAAGGGGCGTGTTCCTGCCCGCCCGCGGTGATCTCACTGACGCGGGGGCGCAACGGGGTGCGCCTGGGTCAGGCCGCGACGATCACATCGCCATGGTTCTCCGGCTCGATCAGCGCCCGGTGCAGCGTGGCCACCGCGGCCGCGTAGTCCTCCTCGTTGACCACGCACTGCATCCCCACCTGGCGGATCGATTGGTGCACGGCCTGGATGCTGATGCCCGCTTCTGCCAGCGCCGCCACTGTCCTGGCGAGGATGCCCTTGACCTTCAGGTCCGAGCCGACCGCCGAGACGATGGCGACGTTGTGCACGGTCACCTCGGCGGCCGGGTAGCGTTCCTCGATCAGTCGCGCGGCGCGGTTGATCAGCTTGCGCGAGCCCGAGGCGTAATAGGTGATGCTGTTGGCGTCGGAGTCCTTGTTGACCACGTACAGCTTGAGCTGCTTGAGCAGCTTGGAGATCTCCATGTCGTAGCCGACATCGCCGAGCATGTCCTGGTCGAACACTTCCAGGCCGAACACGTCCTTGCGCCCGGCGATGATCTCCACGCAGGGCCGCTCGCTGCGGTAGCTCTGGCTGATCAGGGTGCCGGTATGTTCGGGCTCGAAGGCATTCTTGATGCGTAGTTCGATGCCGGCGCTGCGCAGGGTCTTGGCCGCACGCGGATGGATCGCTTCCATGCCCAGATTGGACAGCTGGTCGGCGACGTCGTAGTTGGTGCGGCCGATGGTCACCACTCGGCCTTCGCCAACCAGCTTGGGGTCGGCGCTGCTGAGGTGGAATTCCTTGTGGATGATCGCTTCGCGGGCGCCGGTGGCGGCGGCGATCTGGGCGAAGGTGATCTCGCTGTAGCCGCGGTCGAAGGTGTTCATCAACCCTTCGCTGCAGTGGGTGTAGCCGGTGGCGACGACCAGTTCGCGACTCAGGTCGACCTCGGCGAAGCAACTGCCGATCATCGCCTCGAAGGCCAGTGGCGCCTCCAGGTGCCAGCCGGTGAGGTCGACCAGCTTGGCGTTGACCCCGCGCTGCTTGAGCGCCAGCACGGTATTGAAGGCGCTGTGTGCCTCGCCCAGCGAGGCGAGCATCTCGCGCACCTTCATCAGGTGCTCGCTCAGCTGGAAGTGGCCGTAGGCGCACAGCCGCTGCAGGCTGTGCATGCATTCGCCGGCATCGTCGATGCGCGAGCCGATGAACTGGTTGGCCGCCTGGCGCTCGAATTCGCCGGCGAACAGCGCGGCATTCTTCGCCAGCATCTGCTGGCGCACCACTGCCAGCGAATCGCGCCAGGCTTCTTCGCTACGCGCGTCGGCGAAGCGCTGGTAGACGCCGGGTTCGCCGGTCTTCTTGTGCTCCAGCAACAGGTTGGTCATGCCGCTGTAAGCCGAGACGACGAAGACCCGCTGATACAGCTGATCGTCCTGTCGTGGGCCGATAAGGATGTTGTCGAGCACTTCCTCGAAGCGGCTCATGGAGGTGCCGCCGATTTTTTCTACGGTATGCATGAGTGTCCGGTCGTGATGATTTCGGCGGGTGGCCGCCAAGCGCCCACCCAGAAATAGCTCAGGCCCGCTGTTGCGGGCCTGTCTGTGTGTCAGAGGTACTCTTGCGGCTGGATATCCAGTGCCGTGAAGTCCTCGCGCTCGGCGACGAAGGCCGGGCGTGGCGCTTGGGCGCAGAAGGGCGCCTGCAGCGCGTTGTCCACCTGGTTGTAGACGTAGAACAGGTTGCTGCGTGCGCTGGGGGAGATGTTGCTGTTGGAGCCGTGGAGGATGTTGCTGTCGAAGAACACCACGCTGCCGGCCGGGCCGAGGGCGGTGTCGATGCCGTAGCGGCTGGCCATCTCGCTCAGGCTGTTATCGTCCGGTACGCCGAACTGCTGCTTGCGCAGGGATTCTTCGTAGTGGTTCTCCGGCGTGGCGCCGACACAGCGCACGTAGTGCTTGTGCGAGCCGGGGATCAGCAGCAGCGGGCCGTTGTGCGACTCGTTGTCGGTGAGCAGGATCGAGCAGCTCAGCGCGCGCATGCGCGGCATGCCGTCCTCGACGTGCCAGGTCTCGAAGTCCGAATGCCAGTAGAACTCCTTGCCGGTGAAGCCAGGCTTGAAGTTCATCCGCGACTGGTGCACGTACAGTTCGCCGCCGAGAATGAAGCGGGCGATGCCGGCGATGCGTTCGTCGCGGGCCACCCGGGCGAACAACGGATTGTCCTTGTGGATGGCGAACACCGAGCGCACCGCACCGCTTTCCGGTTCGCTGATGGTCTTGCCGGAATCCGCCAGCGCCGGGTCGCAGCGCACGCGGTCGAGCTCCTGGCGCAGCACCGCCACCTCGTCGGCGCTGAACACGTCGTGCAGCACCAGGTAGCCGTCGCGCTGGTAGCGCTCGAGCTGCTGGGCGCTGATGGGCGCATTTTCCAGGTCGTTACGGTAGACCACCGGGTCCAGGCGCTCTTGCCAGCTCGGTTGCAGGTGCTGGCGCGAGGGGTAGAGATCGGTTTGCACGGGTGACTCCTCCAAGTCTGATCAGGCGACGGTTTCGGCCTCCAGCGGGTAGACCCCGCTTTCGTCATGCACTTCCTTGCCGTTGAGCGGCGGATTGAACACGCAGGCCATCTTCATTTCCGTGGTGCCGCGCAGCAGGTGCTCGTCGTGCTTGTCGAGGATGTACAGGGTGCCGGGGGCGATCGGGTAGATCTTGCCGTCGGCAAGGGTCTCGATCTCGCCTTCGCCGCTGATGCAATACACCGACTCCAGGTGGTTCTGGTACCAGATGTGGGTCTCGGTGTTGGCGTAGATGGTGGTGATGTGAAAGGAGAAGCCCATGTTGTCGTCCTTGAGCAGCATGCGGGTGCTGTCCCAGGTTTCAGTGACGATCTTGCGGTTGGACTGCTCGCAGTCGGCCAGTGTACGTACGATCATGTTCAGCTCCTCAAGAGGCCTGGGAGGCCTGGTTGGCGGTTTGTTCGGACATCACGGCGGCGAAGGCCGCATCGAGAATGGTCATGGCCTTGTCGATCTGCGCTTCGCTGATAATCAGCGGGCACAGGCACTTGACCACTTCGCTATGGGCGCCGCTGGTCTCGATCACCAGGCCGTGCTCGAAGGCATGGCGGCAGATGGCAGCGGCGCTGTCGCCATCCGGGCAGCTGATGCCGATCATCATGCCGCGGCCCTTGATGAACAGTGAGTAGGGGCCGTAGCGGCGGACGATCTTGTTCATCCCGTCGGCGATGCGCTTGCCCTTGGCGCGCACGCTCTTGGCGAACTGGTCGTCGCGCCAGAAGTGCTCGATGGCGGCGGTAGCGGTGACGAAGGCGTGGTTGTTGCCGCGGAAGGTGCCGTTGTGCTCGCCCGGCTTCCACTGGTCCAGCTCCTTGCGCAGCAGCACCATGGCGAACGGCAGGCCGAAGCCGCTGAGCGACTTGGACAGGGTGATCATGTCCGGCTTGATGCCCATTTCTTCGAAGCTGAAGAAGCTGCCGGTGCGGCCGCAGCCGGCCTGGATGTCGTCGACAATCAGCAACATGCCGTGCTTGCGGCAGAGCTTCTCCAGCTTGCGCACCCATTCGGCGGAGGCGGCATTCAGCCCGCCCTCGCCCTGCACCACTTCGACGATGACCGCGGCCGGCTTGTCGATGCCGCTGCTCGGGTCGCCGAGCAGCTTGTCCATCATGCCGATGGTGTTGACCTTGTCGCCGAAATAGTTGGCGTAGGGCATGCGGCTGACGTCGGTTAGCGGCACGCCGGCGGCGCCGCGATGGTGCTGGTTACCGGTGGCGGCCAGGGCGCCGATGCTGCAGCCGTGGAAGCCGTTGGTGAAACTGATGATGTTGCTGCGCCCGGTGACCTTGCGCGCCAGCTTCAGCGCCGCTTCCACCGCGTTGGTCCCGGTCGGCCCGGTGAACTGCATCACGTAGTCGTGCATGCCACGCGGCTTGAGGATCAGCCGGCTGAAGGTCTCGAGGAACCGCTCCTTGGCATCGGAGTACATGTCCAGGCCGTGGGTGATGCCATCGTTGTCGATGTAGTCGAGCAGCGCCTCCTTGAGCACCGGGTGGTTGTGCCCGTAATTCAGCGTGCCAGCACCGCCGAGGAAGTCGATGTAGGACTTGCCGTCGCGGGTGATCAGTTCCGCGCCGCGCGCCTGGTCGAATACCACGGGGAATGAGCGGCAATAGCTCCTGACGGACGATTCATTCAGTTCGAAGAGTTTCATGCGGTTTCCTTGTGTGTTTCTTCCAGGACGGATGCGTTGAACGGGCCGGCGCGATAGAGCACTTCGTCCTCATGCTGGCCGGCGAAATGCCCGGCGCGGGAGAACAGGGTGCGCGTCTCATAGTCGACCCCGAGGCGGGCAAAGGCTCGCTTGAACAGCGCCTGGGAGGCGCCGTTGTCCGGCGAAATGGTGGTTTCCAGAAAAGCTACGCCCTGGGCGGCGACCCGTTGGGTCAGCGCCAGCAGCATGCGCAGGGCCAAACCCTGGCCGCGAAGCGAGGCATCCACCGCGACCTGCCAGACGAATAGCGTGTCTGGGCGCGAGGGTGGACGGTAACCGGAGATAAATCCCACCAGTTGGCCGTCAGCGTTCTCGGCGGCTATGGCGGTATCGGCGAAGTCGGCACATTGCAGCAAATTGCAATACACCGAATTGCTGTCCAGGGGTTGGCAGCGGGCTACCAATTGATGAAGCGGATATCCGTCGCCGTCGGTTGGGCGACGGAGCGTGACGGGGGCAACACTCAAACCAGAATCCTTGAAGTTGTGCAAATCCCTATTAGGGTATACATACTGCGCAGGGTTTCTCAACCCGCAGTCCGGACAGCCGGCTTAATCGCGGCGTGAGAAGGGGCGTGAAGCGAGCTAAGTTGAAGTTCCGGTAACTTGCGAGTTGAGCTTGTCGATAGGGACAGGAAACTCGCTGTATATCGGTGCCGCGGCTGGCGGTTCTGCCGGGTGCCAGCGGCGCTGTTGCAGTAGTTGTATTTTTCCGATGCAAAAGCGCCCGTTAGATAAACCGTGGGCATGGCTGAAAGCCTCTGTTTGCAAGGGGTATACGCTATTTTCGAGAGTTGGCTATTGTCTGTTGCGGCCGGCGTGATGTTGTCAGATATCCGGCGGATATTCGCTGAAATATGCGGGCTGATATGGGGCTCCTGAATCTCCATGATCTTTCGTAGATTGCTTGGCCAATGATGGCAAGGGGCACGCCGAAAGTGCGGGTTGGTTACAGGGAGCGGGCGGTGCTGAATGAGGTCAAATTATTATTTGTTATGGTTTGGATATATCGACTGCGTTCGGGAATTGCTCACGACTATATTGAGCCGGCGCCAGTTGTGTTATTAGCCAGGCTATTTCGCGTAGTTCGGTAGTTCGCAATATTTCCCAGGCCAGCAGTGTCTGCGCCTGCGCTTCGATGGTCTGGCGAAGCTGATGGTTGGGCACATCAACCGGTGCCGTGCTAAGCCATCGGTCCGCTTGGCCGGAGTGCCCGGGTTGTCGTCCCGGCGTTGGCCGCCGCCATGCGCTAATCGCCCGCGCCCCGTTCGAGCCGAGACCTGTCCCCGGCTGCATGCAGAAAAGTACTTTGGTGCCATGCAATTGCGGCTTTTGTACAAGAGCCGCACAAAAGGCCCACAAAATATACTGTTATTGCCTAGTCATCAGAGAGGGAATTACAGAATGAAAATGCGTCTGTCATCATCATTGGCGTTGTTATGCACCGCATTGGCTGCGGCCCCGTTGCTCCAGGCAGCAGAGGACGGCATGGAAGCGGCCGGCCGCCAGTTGTTCAGCCACCACTGCACGGCGTGTCACTCGCTGGACACCAGCGAGAACGCCTTCGGTCCCAGCCTGTTTGGTGTGGTGGGGCGACCGGCGGCTTCCGTGCCCCGCTTTGCCTACTCGAAAGCCATGCAGGCTTCGGGGATCACCTGGAGTGAAGACAACCTGCGCAAGTGGATCAGCGACAACGAGGCCTTGGTGCCGGGCACCCGCATGCGTCACGTCGCCATCACCGACCCGGCCGAACAGGATTACCTGATCAGCTTCCTGGGTTCACTGAAGTAAGCCACGCCCCGCGGGGTGGCAAGGCCACAGCGCCACCCGTCTGACTCCCCCGCGACATCCTCGGTGGGGCGGCGCCGCATGCGCCCGCTCACTCCATCCACTTGCGTCCCGCCAGCTCCAGCAGCAGGTTGGCTTGTTCCGGCCCGCTGCTGCCGGCCGCATAGGGTCGCGGGCTCTGGTGGTGTTGCCGCCAGCCATTGATGATCGGATCGATCCAGCTCCAGGCCGCTTCGACTTCGTCGCGGCGCATGAACAGCGTCGAGTCGCCTTCGATCACGTCCAGCAGCAGGCGTTCGTAGGCGTCCCAGCGGCGAGTCTGGCGAAACGCCTTGGCCAGGTTGAGGTCCAGCTCGACCGGCGCCAGCTGCATACCCTTACCGGGGTTCTTGCCCATCAGTTGCAGACTGATGCATTCCTCCGGCTGCAGGCGGATCAGCAGGCGATTGGCCTCGCCGTCGCCGAACAGCTGGTGTGGCACCGGCTTGAACTGAATCAGGATCTCGGAGGTTTTCTTCGCCAGGCGCTTGCCGGTGCGCAGGTAGAAGGGCACGCCGGCCCAGCGCCAGTTCTCGATCTCCACCTGCAGGGCGACGAAGGTCTCGGTATCGCTGTCGTTGTCGACATTCTTCTCGAAGTAGTAGGCCGGCACGTCCTGCCCGCCAATCTTGCCGGCGCTGTACTGGCCGCGCACGGTCTTGTCGCGCACGTCGAGGCCGGAGATGGGTTTCAGCGCCTCGAGCACCTTGACCTTCTCGTTGCGCACCGCCTCGGCATCGAAGCGCACCGGTGCTTCCATGGCCACCAGGCAGAGCAGTTGCAGCAGGTGGTTCTGGATCATGTCGCGCATGGCGCCGGCGTTGTCATAGTAGGCGCCGCGATTTTCCACGCCCAGGGTCTCGCACACGCTGATCTGCACGTGGTCGATGTGCCCGGCGCGCCACACCGGCTCGAACAGGGCGTTGGCGAAGCGCAGCGCCATCAGGTTCTGCACGGTTTCCTTGCCCAGGTAGTGATCGATGCGAAATACCCGCGACTCGTCGAATACCGCGCCGATCGCCGCGTTGATCGCCTGCGCCGACGGCAGCGAGTGGCCGATCGGTTTTTCCAGCACGATGCGCGCATGGGGCCCGGCCAGGCCGGCGACCTGCAGGTGCGAGGCGATGTCTTCGAACAGGTCGGGAGCGGTGGCCAGGTAGTAGACCCGCACGCGCGCGTCAGCGGCGCCCAGGTGTTTGGCCAGGCGGCCGAAGTCGGCGCTCTGGCTGGCATCCATGGCGAAGTAGTCGAGGCGCGCGGCGAAGCCCTGCCAGGTCTCGTTGTCGAAGTCGGCGCGCGCCACCTGGGCGCGACAGCGGCGTTCGGCAAGGGCCTGGTAAGCGGCGCGGCTGTGCTGGCTGCGCGCCAGGGCGAGGATGCGCATGTCGGCATGCAGCCGACCGACGCGGTGCAGGTGGTAGAGCGCTGGCAGCAGCTTGTGCAGGGCCAGATCGCCCGTACCGCCAAAGACCAGCATGTCGCAGGGAATGCTCAAAGCGGGAACTCCGACTCGGTTTAGCCGTGCGGGGGCGTCGACCATGTAGTATAACTACAAAGTCACTACACCCACGGCGTGCCCCGATCATAACCGAGTCGTCACTCGGATGAAGATGGCACTACGTATTCGTCATATTTCAGCCCGAGCCCATGCCCGTGAATTTGTTGCAGCACATCGCCCAGTCGCGCCATCTGTTACGCAAGTCGGAACTCAAGGTGGCCGATCATGTACTGCTCGACCCGGCCGCGGTGATGCACAGTTCCATGGCCGACCTGGCCCACAGCGTCGGCATCAGCGAGCCAACCATCGTGCGCTTCTGTCGAGCCATCGGCTGCAGCGGTTTCCAGGACCTCAAGCTGAAACTGGCGCAGAGCCTGGCCGCTGGCGCCAGCTTTGGCCAGTTCGCGATCCATGAAGACGACTCGGTCACCGACTTCAGCCTGAAGATCTTCGACACCACCCTGCACACCCTGATCGAGGTGCGCGAGAATCTCGATCCACAGGCCTTGCAGCGTGCCATTGCCGCCTGTGCTCAGGCCCAGCGCGTGGAGTTCTATGGTTTCGGCGCCTCGGGGGCGGTGGCGGCGGATGCCCAGCACAAGTTTTTCCGCCTGCTGCTGACGGCGGCGGCCTACTCCGACCCGCACATGCAGGCGATGAGTGCGGTGACCCTGAAACCGACCGATGTGGCCATCTGCATCTCCCAGTCCGGCCGCTCTAAAGACCTGCTGATCACCGCCAACCTGGTGCGGGAAAGCGGCGCGACCCTGATCACCCTGTGTCCCAGTCAGACCCCGCTGGCCGACCTGGCTACGGTCAACCTGGCCATCGACGTGCAGGAAGACACCGAGATCTATACGCCACTGACCTCGCGCATTGCCCACCTGGTGGTGATCGATGTGTTGGCCATGGGCGTGGCCATGGCCCGCGGGCCGAGCCTGGTCAACCACCTGAAGAGCGTCAAGCGCAGCTTGCGCAGCCTGCGCCTGTCGCCCAAGTCGGTGAAGCTGCACGAGGACTAGCAGTCCGTCCCCGTCTAGCTGTGTGGGTTCATCGCAACTTCATCGTCTTGCCCTCAAAGCGTCATCTCCCAGGCTGACTCTGTAACTCCCGTTATTCAGCCTGGGAGACCTGATATGCCTCGTTATTTGGATGAAGCGCAGTCACACGTCAGCACTGATGCGAAAAGCCGGCGCAAGCTGCTCGATCAGCGCCGTATGGAATACCGCCGCGCCATCGAAAGCTACGCCGAACGTCGCCAGTTGCAGCAGCAGTTGCTCGACTTCCCGGAGCTGGTCGCCGCTAACTACCTGGCAGCCGCTCAGGCGCCGGTTCGGCGAAGCGTTCAGCCAGGGCGTTGATCTGGCTGCGCTGATCGCGCACGAAGGCGAAAAACGCCTGGGCCACCGGCGACAGGTATTTGCCGCGCGGATGGACCAGGCACCAGCTGCGCAGCAATGGCAGCTCCGCCACCGGCAACTCGCGCAGTACGCCGCACGCCAGCTCGCGGCGCACGGCATGGCGGGGCAGCAGCGCCAGGCCGAGGCCGGCAAGCACCCCTTCGAGCTGGCTCTCGGTCGAGCCGGTCTCCAGGGTCTGGGCGAAGTGCGCGCGTTTCTGGTGGCAATATTCCTCGCCGGCCAGTCGGGTGCCCGAACCCCGTTCGCGCACCAGCAAGGGCCAGGCGGTGAGCGCTTGCAGGGTCAGTGGCCCCTGCCGGCAGAGCGCGTGCGTCGGTGGTGCCACCGCGATGATCGGGTTGTTGAGGAAGGGCAGGAACTCGAGATCCAGATCCGTCGGCACCTGGGACATGATCAGCAGGTCATCGCGATTGGCGCTCAAGCGCTTGAGGGCCTGGGCGTGATTGGTCACCACCAGCTGCAGGCTGACTTCCGGGTACTGGCTGCGAAAAGCGGCGAACAGGTGCGGTGTGAAGTATTTGGCGCTGGACTCGACGGCCAGGCTCAGCTGGCCCTGCAGGGAACCTTGCAGGTCGCCCAGTTGCATGTCGAGGCTTTCCAGTCGCCCGAAAATATCCGCGCTGGCCCGTTGCAGGGCCTCGGCGGCGTCGGTCAGGTAGAGCTTCTTGCCGACGTAGTCGAACAGCGGCTGGCCGAGCAGCTCTTCCAGCTGGCGGACTTGCAGGCTGACCGCTGGCTGGGTCAGTGACATGTCTTCGGCGGCGCGGCTGTAGGAGCGCTGCTGGCACACCGCGCGGAACACCTGAAGTTGGCGCAGGGTGATGCGCATCAAGGATTTGCGCACGGGGTACCTCGTTCGGCGGGCTGCTGGATTGAGCCTTGCGGCGGAGCTTTGGCTCGAATGTATAAGCCATTGCTTATGGCCAAGCAAATTATTATTGATTTCGGTTATCCAGCCCGCGGGCGTAGGGTGCATGGGTGGTCGCGACTAGCCACAAACGACTATCTGTCTGTCCACTGGGTCGAGGAAGCACGCGTGATCAAGAAAATCCTGATTGCCAACCGCGGCGAGATTGCCGTCCGTATCGTGCGCGCCTGCGCCGAAATGGGCATACGCTCGGTGGCCGTCTACTCCGACGCCGACCGCATGGCCCTGCACGTCAAGCGTGCCGACGAGGCCCATAGCATTGGTGACGACCCCCTGGCCGGTTACCTGAACCCGCGCAAGCTGGTCAATCTGGCGGTGGAAACCGGCTGCGATGCCCTGCATCCCGGTTACGGCTTTCTTTCCGAGAATGCCGAGCTGGCGGAGATCTGCGCCGAACGCGGGATCAAGTTCATCGGCCCAAGCGCCGAGGTGATCCGCCGCATGGGTGACAAGACCGAAGCGCGGCGCAGCATGATCAAGGCCGGGGTGCCGGTCACCCCCGGTACCGAGGGCAACGTCGCCGATATTACCGAGGCCCTGGCCGAAGGCGAGCGTATCGGTTACCCGGTGATGCTCAAGGCCACCTCCGGTGGCGGCGGCCGCGGTATCCGCCGTTGCAACTCGCGCGAAGAACTGGAGCAGGCCTTCCCCCGGGTGATCTCCGAAGCGACCAAGGCTTTCGGCTCGGCTGAAGTCTTTCTGGAAAAGTGCATCGTCAATCCCAAGCACATCGAGGCGCAGATTCTCGGCGACAGCTTCGGCAATGTGGTGCACCTGTACGAGCGCGACTGCTCGATCCAGCGGCGCAACCAGAAGCTCATCGAGATCGCTCCCAGTCCGCAGCTGACCCCCGAGCAGCGCGCCTATATCGGCGACCTGTCGGTGCGCGCAGCCAAGGCGGTGGGCTATGAGAACGCCGGTACCGTGGAGTTCTTGCTGGCCGAGGGCGAGGTGTACTTCATGGAGATGAACACCCGGGTGCAGGTGGAGCACACCATCACCGAAGAGATCACCGGCATCGATATCGTGCGCGAGCAGATCCGCATCGCCTCCGGCCTGCCGCTGTCGGTCAAGCAGGAAGACATCATCCACCGCGGCTTCGCCCTGCAGTTCCGCATCAACGCCGAGGACCCGAAGAACAACTTCCTGCCCAGCTTCGGCAAGATCACCCGCTACTACGCGCCCGGCGGCCCCGGCGTGCGCACCGACACGGCGATCTACACCGGCTACACCATTCCGCCCTACTACGATTCGATGTGTTTGAAGCTGGTGGTCTGGGCGCTGACCTGGGAAGAGGCGATGGACCGCGGCCTGCGCGCCCTCGACGACATGCGCCTGCAGGGGGTGAAGACCACCGCCGCCTATTACCAGGAGATCCTGCGCAACCCGGAATTTCGTAGCGGCCAGTTCAACACCAGCTTCGTCGAAAGCCACCCGGAACTGACCCAGTACTCGATCAAGCGCAAGCCCGAAGAGCTGGCGCTGGCCATTGCCGCCGCCATCGCCGCCCACGCCGGGCTCTAACGAATCGTAGCCCGGACCCAGTCCGGCAGTTGCAGCCACGGATCCTATCCGGGCTTCAGGAGAACCAAGATGAGCAAGACCGATCAGCCGAAACGCATCGCCGTCACCGACACCATCCTGCGTGACGCTCACCAGTCGCTGCTGGCCACGCGCATGCGTCTGGACGACATGCTGCCGATCTGCGACAAGCTCGACCAGGTGGGTTACTGGTCGCTGGAGGTCTGGGGCGGCGCGACCTTCGACGCCTGTGTGCGCTTCCTCAAGGAAGACCCCTGGACGCGTTTGCGCGAACTGCGCAAGGCACTGCCCAATACCCGCCTGCAGATGCTCCTGCGTGGGCAGAACCTGCTCGGCTATCGCCACTATAGCGACGACGTGGTCAAGGCCTTCGTCGCCAAGGCGGCGGCCAACGGCATCGATGTGTTCCGCATCTTCGACGCCATGAACGATGTGCGTAACCTGCGCGTCGCCATCGCGGCGGTGAAAGCCGCCGGCAAGCATGCCCAGGGCACCATTGCCTATACCACCAGCCCGGTGCACACGGTCGAGGCCTTCGTCGCCCAGGCCAAGGCCATGCAGGCCATGGGCGTCGACTCGGTGGCGCTCAAGGACATGGCCGGCCTGCTCACCCCCTATGCCACTTTCGAGCTGGTCCAGGCGCTGAAGGCCGAGGTCGACCTGCCGGTGTTCATCCACAGCCATGACACCTCGGGCATGGGCGCGATGTGCCAGCTCAAGGCCGTCGAGGCGGGTGCCGAGCATATCGACACCGCCATCTCCAGCTTCGCCTGGGGCACCAGCCATCCGGGTACCGAGTCGATGGTCGCCGCGCTCAAGGGCAGCGCATACGACACTGGCCTGGACCTGGCGCTGATCCAGGAGATCGGCCTGTACTTCTATGCCGTGCGCAAGAAGTACCACCAGTTCGAGAGCGAATTCACCGCGGTGGATACCCGCGTGCAGGTCAATCAGGTGCCGGGCGGGATGATGTCCAACCTGGCCAACCAGCTCAAGGAGCAGGGCGCGCTGCACCGCATCAACGAGGTGTTCGCGGAGATCCCGCGGGTCCGCGAAGACCTCGGTTATCCGCCGCTGGTGACCCCGACTTCACAGATCGTCGGCACCCAGGCGGTGTTCAACGTGCTGGCTGGCGAGCGCTACAAGACCATCACCAACGAGGTGAAGCTCTACCTGCAGGGCCGCTACGGCCTGGCCCCGGGCAAGATCAACGAGCAACTGCGCAAGCAGGCGATCGGCAGCGAAGAGGTGATCGACGTGCGCCCGGCCGATTTGCTCAAGCCGGAAATGGCCAAGCTGCGCGAAGAGATCAACCTGTTGGCCAAGTCCGAGGAGGACGTGCTGACCTATGCCATGTTCCCCGACATCGGCCGCAAGTTCCTCGAGGAGCGCGAAGCCGGCACCCTGGTCCCGGAAGTGCTGCTGCCGATCCCCGAAGGCGGCGGCGTGGCCGCTGCCGGGGGCGCCGGGGTGCCGACCGAGTTCGTCATCGACGTGCACGGCGAGAGCTACCGGGTCGACATCACCGGCGTCGGCGTCAAGGGTGAGGGCAAGCGCCACTTCTACCTGTCCATCGACGGTATGCCGGAAGAGGTGGTGTTCGAGCCGCTCAACGACTTCGTCGCGGGCGCGGGCGCCAGTGGCAAGCGCAAGCAGGCCAGAGCGCCGGGCGACGTCAGCACCAGCATGCCGGGCAATATCGTCGATGTGCTGGTCATGGAGGGCGACACGGTGAAAGCCGGCCAGGCGGTGTTGATCAGCGAGGCGATGAAGATGGAGACCGAGGTGCAGGCGCCCATCGCCGGGACGGTCAGGGCGGTGCACGTGGCCAAGGGCGACCGGGTCAATCCGGGTGAAGTGCTAATCGAGATCGAGTAAGTCATCGCGGCGCAGTGAACGCCATCGCGGGATGGCTTGGCGGCGTTGCAACTGTTTCCCTCTGGGGGCCGCAAGGCTCCCTTTTTTTAACTGGACGCCGCACAGTCATGGGCGTTGGAGGCGGTAATGGGGCTGGACCCGGTGGTGCTGTTTTTTATCTTCGGTCTGTGTGCCGGCCTGCTGAAAAGCGAGCTGAAGCTGCCGCCGGCGCTCTATGAAACCCTGTCCATCGTCTTGCTGCTGGCCATCGGCCTGCACGGCGGCGTGGAGTTGGCGGAGCAGGCCAGTCTGCAGTTGCTCGGCCAGGCGGCGCTGGTGCTGGGCTTGGGCATGGTGTTGCCGGTGCTGGCCTTTGCTGTACTGCGCGCGCTGAATTTCGACCGGGTCAATGCGGCGGCGGTGGCGGCGCATTATGGCTCGGTGAGCGCCGGTACCTTCGCCGTGGTCGTGGCGTTCATGCTGGCCCGTGGCATCGAGTTCGAGAGCTACATGCCGTTGTTCGTGGCGATCCTGGAGATTCCGGCGATCCTGGTCGGCATCCTGCTGGCCAAGGGCCTGGCCCGCGACACCGACTGGCGCGAGCTGGGCCGGGAGATCTTCCTCGGCAAGAGCATCATGCTGCTGCTCGGCGGCCTGATCATCGGCGCAGTGGCCGGCAAGGAGGCGATCAAGCCGCTGGAGCCGCTGTACACCAGCATGTTCAAGCCGGTGCTGGCGTTCTTCCTGCTGGAAATGGGCCTGATCGCCTCCGGTCAGCTTGGCGCGCTCAAGCAGTTCGGTTTGCGCCTGCTGGGTTTTGCCCTGCTGATGCCGTTGCTCGGCGCCCTTATCGGCGCCTTGCTGGCGCGCCTGATGGGCCTGTCGCTGGGCGGCACCGCCGTGCTCGCGACCCTGGCGGCCAGCGCCTCCTATATTGCCGTGCCGGCAGCCATGCGCCTGGCCTTGCCCGCCGCCAATCCGTCGCTGTCGCTGACCGCCTCACTGGGGATTACCTTTCCCTTCAATATCCTGATCGGCATTCCACTGTACCTGATGCTGGCCGAACAACTGATCGCCTGGGGACTCTGAGATGAACGCACATACCCGCACCCTGCTCACCGTGATCTGCGAAGCCGCACTGGAGAAGAAACTGCTGGCCGACCTGGAAACACTCGGTGCGCCGGGCTGGACCATCTCCGACGCCCGCGGCCGTGGCGGCCGTGGCGTGCGCAGCGCCGGCTGGGACACCGAGGGCAATATCCGCGTGGAGATCATCTGCGCCCGGGACATCGCCGAACGCCTCGCCGACCACCTGCAGGAGCAGTACTACGCCAATTTCGCCATGGTCTGCTACCTGGCGCAGGTGGAGGTGCTGCGCCCGGAGAAATTCTGAGGCGCTGTGCAAGGCTAGCTGCAGGCGCAGGCGGATAACTCGCTACGACAGCACGCTGGCGGGCGGTCGCGAGCCATCGCGTGGATCGCTGCTGCTTCTTGCCCCGGCTTCGCACCGGCGCGCTAGCGCTGCACCGCCTGCGCGGCCTGTCCCGGATGGCGTCAAGGCTTGTCCATGTGGGCCTTGCGGCGGAACATGGAGTCCTGGGGTTCAGGTGCCGCCCTGTTAGCGCAGTCCGGGGAGGGCTTGAGTGAGTGTGATCCGCATCGGATGGCCAGCGTCTACCAGCCATGGTCCGGGGTTTGCCCGGGCATTACGGCGAGTCTGAGCATGCAAGCGCTGTTGAAGGAAATCCTCGAAGAAGTCCGGCCGCTGATCGGCCGGGGCAAGGTGGCCGATTACATTCCGGCGCTGGGCGATGTGCCGGGCAGCCAGCTGGGTATCGCGGTGTACAGCAACGAGGGCGAGCTGTTCTGTGCCGGCGATGCGCATACGGCGTTTTCCGTGCAAAGCATCTCCAAGGTATTCAGCCTGGTGCAGGCCATCGGCCATTCCGGCGAGGATATTTGGCAGCGTTTGGGCCACGAGCCGTCCGGGCAACCGTTCAACTCGCTGGTGCAGTTGGAGTTCGAGCGCGGTCGGCCGCGCAACCCCTTCATCAATGCCGGTGCGCTGGTGATCTGCGACATCAACCAATCGCGCTTTGCCGCGCCGGTGCTGTCGATGCGCGATTTCGTCCGTCGCCTGGCCGGCAACCCCGAGATAGCGGTGGATAACCGGGTCGTCGATTCGGAATATCAGCACCGCGCGCGCAACGCGGCCGCGGCCTACCTGATGCAGTCCTTCGGCAATTTCCATAACGATGTCGAGACGGTGCTGCGCAACTACTTCAGTTACTGTGCCTTGCGCATGAACTGCATCGACCTGGCCCGCGCCTTCTGCTTCCTGGCCAACGATGGGTTTTGCCTGCACAGTGGCGAGCAGATCCTCAGCTCGCGGCAGACCAAGCAGGTCAACGCCATCATGGCCACCAGCGGCTTGTACGACGAGGCCGGTAACTTCGCCTACCGGGTCGGTCTGCCGGGCAAGAGCGGGGTCGGCGGCGGCATCGTCGCGGTGGTGCCGGGGCGTTTCAGTGTCTGCGTCTGGTCACCGGAACTGAACGCCGCGGGCAACTCCCTGGTCGGCATGGCGGCGCTGGAGTTGCTCAGCCAGCGCATCGGCTGGTCGGTGTTCTGAGCCGCCCGGCGACTGAGGCGTAGGGTGGATGTCGCTGTTTACATCCACCAGGGGCGCGGGTGGATGTGAAGGCCTAGAGCAGCTTGCGGAACTGCACGAAGCCCGAGCGCTCGGCGACGCGCTCGTACAGCAGCATGGCCTTGCTGTTGGTGTCGTGGGTCAGCCAGTGCACCCGCGCGCAGTCGGTCCGACGGGCCTGGTCATAGACGTGTTCGATCAGCTGGCGGCCGACGCCGCTGCTGCGCACGTCCTTGGCGATGAACAGATCCTGCAGGTAGCAGTAGTCGCCGAGGGTCCAGGTCGAGCGGTGGTAGACCCAGTGCACCAGGCCGATGGCCTGGCCTTCGTGCCAGGCGAGGGCGGCATGCATCGGTTCGGCCGGATCGAGAAAGCGCTGCCAGGTGGCGTCGCTGGTGGCCGCTGGAATCTCGGTCATGTAGAAGCGCTGGTAGCCCTGCCACAGGGGCAGCCAGGCGGCATGGTCGGCGGCGCTGACGGGACGGATCTCGGCGGGAATGCGAACGGCCATCGTGCGACCTCCTCTAGGTTGGATCAGTCATCCTGAAACGGTTAGGGCTGCGCTGCAAGTCCCGCAACGCGGGCTAGTCGGCACGCTCGCCGCACAGATCCAGCGCGAACCAGTGTTCCGTCTCGGCCTGGCTCAGGCCAGCGCCGAGCAGGGCGAACAGCTTGCCCAGCGCGGCTTCGCGGGTCATGCCGCCGGCCGAGACCAGCCCCGCGCTGGCCAGTTTGCTCCCCGCCGCATAGACGCCGAACTCGACATGACCATGGGCGCACTGGCTGACCGCCGCCAGCACCACCCCTCGCTCATGGGCGCTCTTCAGTGTGGCCAGCAGTTCGGCGTCATCCGAGGGCCCGGTGCCGCTGCCGTAGCACTCCAGCAGCAGGCCGCGTACTCCGCTGTCGAGCAGCGCGCGCACATGCGCCGCCTGGATGCCGGGGAAGCACGGCAGCACCGCGAGATTGACCGCTTGGCGCGGCTGGCGGTAATCGAGGCTGGCGGGGATGCTCTCGGCGCGTTGGCTCTGGCGCAGGCGCGGCAGCTCGGCGAAGGCGCCGAAGGTGGCGCTGGCCAGCTTGCTGACCCGCGCGCCATGCATCAGCTGGCCATTGAAGTACAGGTGCACGCCGGGGGCGACGCCTTGCTGCAGCGCCTGCATGGCACCGAACAGGTTGGCCCAGGCATCGCTGCCGTCGACCCCGGCCGGCTTCATCGAGCCGGTCAGCAGCACCGGAACCGGCAGGCCGAGCAGCAGGAAACTCAGGGCGCCGGCGCTGTAGGCCAGGGTGTCGGTGCCGTGCAGCAGCAGCACCGCATCGCAGCCGTCCTGCTCGACGCCGGCGCGGATCGCCGCGACCATCGCCAGCCAGTTGACCTGGCTCATGTTGGCGCTGTCGATCGGCGGCAGCAATTCGCGGAAGATCCACTCCGGCAGCTGGCGGTCGTGTTCCAGGGCCTGTTGGGCGCGCAGCCGCGCCTCGAAGCCGGACGCCGGCGCCAGGCCGTCTGCGCTCATCTGCATGCCGATGGTACCGCCGGTGTAGAGCACCAGGAGTCTTGTTATAGCCATGACGGCTCTCCTCAGAGGTTGTGAAAATATCGAGCGCCGTCGCGAGGCTGTCTCCAGGCGTTCGCGGCAAGGCGCGCTACGTGAAAAGTGGGGGGGGGGTTAGTGAGCTAAATGACCCCCGCTTTTCACGTAGCGCAACGCCAGCAGCGAGCGTTTGGAGGCTGCCGCAGTAGGCGGGAGTTTTTTCACAGCCTCGCATATAAAAAAACAGGGGGCCATAGCCCCCTGTGTATCACATCGTTAGCTGCTCAGCGTTGGTACACGCTGTCGCCGATCTTGCCGAGATCGACTTCTGGCTGGCTAGTCGGGCGGGCCGGCCAGACGTCTGGATCGAGATCCAGGTCGGCGAACTGCTTGGGATCGAGTACCGGCGACTCGACGCCGGCCTTGATCTGGCTGTCGTAGTCGCGCATCAGCCGTAGGCCGACCTTGAACAGCAGGGCCAGGGCCACCAGGTTGGCGATGGCCAGCAGGCCCATGGTCACGTCGGCGAAGGCGAATACCGTGCCCAGGTCCTGCACCGAGCCCCAGAGTACCAGGCCGACCACCAGCACGCGGTAGACCTGTACCGGCCAGCGCTTGCTGGTGAAGAAGCTCAGGGCGTTCTCGCCGAGGTAGTAGTTGTAGATCAGGGTGGTGAAGACGAACAGCAGCAGGGCGACGCTGACGAATACCCGGCCCCACTCGCCGACCACGCTGGCCATGGCGGTCTGGGTCAGGATCACCCCGGACACTTCCATGCCCGGCTGGTAGACGCCGGAGAGCAGGATGATCAGGGCGGTGCAGCTGCACAGGATGATGGTGTCGATGAACACGCTGAGCGACTGCACGATGCCCTGGGCGACCGGGTGCTTGACCTCGGCCACGGCGGCGACGTTGGGCGCACTGCCGAGACCGGCCTCGTTGGAGAACAGGCCGCGCTTGACGCCCATGAGGATCGCCGCGCCGATGCCGCCGGCGAAGGCCGGCTCGAGGCCGAAGGCGCTGTTGAAGATCAGGCTCAGGGTGGCCGGCACCGCGTCAACGTTGCTGCCGATGACGAACAGCGCCATGGCGATGTAGGCGAAGGCCATGGTTGGCACCAGCACGTCGGCGATCTTGGCGATGCGCTTGATGCCGCCGAAGATGATCAGGCCGATCACCACCACCAGGGCGATGCCGCTGAGGTAGGTGGGCAGGCCGAAGGTGTCGTGCAGCGAGCTGGCCACGGTGTAGGACTGCACGGCGTTGAAGCCGAAGCCGAAGGTCACCAGCAACAGCAGCGAGACGACGATGCCCAGCCAGCGCTGGCCGAGGCCGTGCTCGATGTAGAACGCCGGGCCGCCGCGGTAGCCGCCATCGGGCTCGCGGCGCTTGTACAGCTGGGCCAGGGAGCATTCGAAGTAGCTGGTGGCCATACCGACCAGGGCGACCATCCACATCCAGAAGATCGCGCCCGGGCCGCCGAGCATGATCGCCACCGAGACCCCGGCGATGTTACCGGCGCCAACGCGGCCGGCGACGCTGAGCATCAGCGCCTGGAACGAGCTGAGCTGGCCCGGCTGGTGCTGGAAGGCCTCGGAGAAGATGCGGAACATGCTGCCGAAATAGCGGAACTGGACGAAGCGCGAGGCCACGGTGAAGTACAGACCAAGGCCGATCAGCATAACGATCAGCAGCTTGCTCCAGATCAGGTCGTTGAGAATATCGAGCATGATGGGGAGGTCTCTCTTGTTGTTTTGTCAGGGAAAAATGCTAGGCACGCATGGTTGGGCAGCGCGGCCTGCCATGCAATTTCGCGGGTCGCGGCGATCTGATGCGAGTTGATGCTACAATCGCGTCGCTAGCGCCAAGAGGAACTGCAGCATGTCGGATTATCTGGGAATCAATCTCAAGCTGCTGTGCAGTCACTACCGCTCGATTGCCGAGGTGTGCCGCAAGCTGGCAATCAACCGCGCCCAGTTCAACAAGTACCTCAGCGGGCAGAGCCGGCCGACCGCCTACAACCTCAAGCGCATCTGTGATTTCTTCGGCGTCGAGGCCTACGAGCTGAGCCTGCCGGGCGAGCAGTTCGCCGACCTGGTTGGCGCGCGCAGTGCCGGTCAGGCTCCGCGGCTGGCCGGCGACCCGTTGCTGGACTTCTTCCAGCCGCTGCGTGAGCACGCCGGCAGCCTGTCGCGCTATTGCGGCTACTACTTCGAATACGCCAACTGCATGTCGGTACCCGGGCAGATCCTGCTGTCGCTGGTGCAGCTGCGCGAGGAACGCGGCAGCTTCCTGTTCGAGCGCCAGGAGCGCCAGGAGCCGTCGCGCGCCGATAGCGGCAGGGCCGAGGACTGGGTGCGTTGCCGCTACCTGGGGGCAGCCTTCTACCTGCAGGATCGGCTGTTCCTCATCGACTACGAGTCGCTGACCGGCAACGAGATGAGCCAGACCATCCTGATTCCCAGTTTCAAGAGCCGCATCAGCCGCCTCAATGGCCTGAAGACCGGGGTCTCCAGCGGCGACCTGCGCACCCCGGCCTGCACCCGGGTGGTCTGGGAATTCCTCGGCAGCGAGATCAACCGGGTCAACGCCTACCGCCAGGTGATGCTCTACAGCCCGGACGACCCGCGGATCGACGCCGACATCCGCCAGCGCCTGGCCGGCGCGCAGATCCGCCACGGCCTGTTCGAGATCGAGTAAGGCGCCTCAGCCGCGCTGGCTACTCGCGCGCAACTGCTCCAGCGAATGTTTCTGCCGGCCCTGCTCGTCGAAGTTGGCACTGGCCAGCCAGCGCTGGAACGCGGCCTGGCAGCGTGGCCATTCACGGTCGAGGATGGAGAACCAGGCGCTGTCGCGGTTGCGGCCCTTGATTACCATGTGCTGGCGGAAGGTGCCTTCGTAGACGAAGCCCAGGCGCTCGGCGGCGCGCATGGAGCGGGCGTTGAGCGCGTTGCATTTCCACTCCAGGCGGCGGTAGCCGAGCGTGCCCATGGCCAGCTCGGCCAGCAGGTAAACCGCCTCGGTCGAGGCCGGGCTGCGCTGCATGGCGCGGCCGAAGGCGATGTGGCCGATCTCGATGCAGCCGTCCCGGGGCGCGATGCGCAGGAAGCTGAGCAGGCCGACGGCGCGCTGGCTGGCCAGCTCGATCACGGCGAAGAACAGCGGGTCGGCGCTGGCCGCATTGGCCGCCAGCCAGGTGTCGAAGGCCGCGCGCTCGGCAAACGGGCCATAGGGCAGGTAGTCCCACAATAGTGGATCGGCGTCCGGACCTTGTAACGCCAGCCACAGGTCGTCGCCGTGGGCGGCGAGGTCCAGCGGCTGCAGGTGTACGTAGCGGCCGGTCAGCGGCGCGCGGGGTGGGCTGGGCACGGGTTGCCAGTCGAGCTGTATTTCGTTGGGCATGGGGCGACTCCTGATCAGAACAGCTTGCGGTACTGGATAAAGCCGGAGCGCTCGGCGATGCGCTCATACAGCTGCATGGCATCGGTGTTGCTCTCGTGGGTCAGCCAATGCACCCGCGAGGCGCCAGCAGTCTGGGCGGCCTGGTAAACGTACTCGATCAGCCGGCGGCCGATGCCGGCGCCGCGCAGGCCTGCGCCGACGTACAGGTCCTGCAGGTAACAGTAGTCGCCGACGGTCCAGCAGGAACGGTGGTAGATGAAGTGCACCAGCCCCACCGCGCGGTCGTCCTGCCAGGCCAGGGCGGCGTGCATGGGTTCGCCCGGGTCGAGGAAACGTTGCCAGGTGACGGCACTGGTGGCGGCGGGCAGCTCGCTGCGATAGAAGTCCAGGTAGCCCTGCCACAGTGGCAGCCAGGCGGCATGGTCGGCGGCGCTGACGGGGCGGATCTCGAGAGTCATGGGTCTTCCCTGCGTTGGCTTACTCTGGGCTGTTGATGCGCGCAGCCAGCTCGCGGTCGCGCGCGTCAAGGCTGGCATTCAGGCCCGCGCGCACGCCGCTCTGATCGGCGGCGCTGCGGTTCTGGCCGAGCTTCCATTTGCCCTCGAGACGCTGGATCGGCAGGGCGAAGCCGACGATGGCGCGGAGCATGCCGTCGATATAGTCACGCGGCGCCTCGCTGACCGCCCAGGGCTGGGCGCGGCCGGCCTCGTGGCGCTCGCTCAGGCGGCTGACCAGCGCCAGCAGACGCTCGGCGTCGTCGAATACCTCGGCCTGGCCATGGGCATGCACGGCAATGTAGTTCCAGGTCGGCACCACCTTGCCGTGCTCGGCCTTGGCCAGGTACCAACTGGGGCTGACGTAGGCGTCCGGACCGCTGAAGATCGCCAGCACCTCGCCGCCGTCGGCCAGTGCCCGCCAGTGCGGATTGGCCCGGGCGAAGTGACCGTAGAGGGTGCCGAATTCGCCTTCAGCGGGTTCTAGCAGCAGCGGCAGGTGGCTGGCCTGCAGGCCCTCCGGGCCCTGGCTGACGACTGTGGCCAGGCGGCAGGCGCTGATCTGCCGGTGCAGCGTCGCGAGGTCGTCCTGGCGAAAGGCGGTGGGCGAATACATGGCGGCTTCTCCGAAACGGGGCTTGGCGGGTCAGGGCCATGCTAGGCAGGATATTGGTCTGTTGTAAGATCCACTTACCGCGACTTTGATAGGGCCAATCCATGCCATTGCCTGCGCCGCTGTCCGTTGACCTGTCCGGCATTCGCCTCGACCCGTTGCTGGGGCTGGCGCGCCAGCTATACCAAGCCCTGCGCGAGCGCATCCTCGACGGCCGCCTGGCCAGCGGCACCCGCCTGCCGGCCAGCCGCGAGCTCGCCGGTCTGCTGGGCATCTCGCGCAATACCGTGACCCGCGCCCTCGACCAGCTGTATGCCGAGGGCTATGTCGAGGGCCGCGTCGGTGCCGGCACCTATGTCGCCGAGCTGGCCACGGTGGTGCGCGCGCCACCTGCGGCCGCTGCCGCAGTGCCATCCAGTGCGGCCCTGCAGCGGCTCGCCGCCCATCACCTGAACCCGCCGCTGGAGGGGGCGCCACGGGCCTTCCGGGTCGGCGTACCGGCCTTCGACCTGTTTCCCTTCGAGACCTGGGCGCGGCTCAGTGCGCGCTTCTGGCGCAAGTCATCGGCGGCGCGCCTGGGCTATGGCGACCCGGCCGGCGACGCGCAGCTGCGCGAGCTGATCGCCGCCTACCTGCGCAACAGCCGCGGCCTGCACTGCGATCCGGCGCAGATCCTGGTCACCTGCGGCGCCCAGCAGGCCATCAGCCTGTGTGCCCAGCTGCTGATCGAGCCGGGCGACCGGGTGGCGGTCGAGAACCCCGGCTACCGCGCCGCCGGCCATGCCCTCGCGGTGGCCGGCGCACAGCTGGTGGGCATTCCAGTGGATGGCGAGGGGCTGGACACCGCCGCGCTGGAGCGGGCGGGGCGCTGCCGTCTGGCCTATGTCACGCCCTCGCACCAGTACCCCACCGGGGTGACCCTGTCGCTGGCGCGGCGCCTGGAATTGCTGAACTGGGCCGAGCGCCACGACGGCTGGATAATCGAGGACGACTACGACGGCGAGTACCGCTACAGCGGCACGCCACTGGCACCGCTGGCCGCCCTCGACCGCCAGGGCCGGGTGCTCTATGTCGGCACCTTCGGCAAGATCGCCTTTCCGGCGCTGCGCCTGGGCTACCTGGTGCTGCCACCGGCCTTGGTCGAGGCTTTCGCCCAGCGCCGCGCCCTGGACATCCGTCACTCGGAGATCGGCAGCCAGGCGGTGATGGCCGCGTTCATCGCCGCCGGGCACTTCCAGCGGCATATCCGGCGCATGCGCGGCGCCGCGCGCAGTCGTCGCGATGCCCTGCTGGCCGGCTGGCCGCAGCCCATACCCGGTTGCGCGCCGCCGCCGGCGGTGGAGGCCGGCCTGCACCTGTGCGTGCGGGTCGACAGCCTGGCGCGCGAACGCCAACTGATCACCTCTGCCGCCGCCGTGGGGGTGGAGCTGAATGGCCTCAGCGACTACTGGCTGGCGGACAGCGCAGTGCCGGCGGATCGGCGCGCCGGCCTGGTGCTGGGCTTCGCCGCAGTGCCCGAGGCGCGCATCGACGAGGCCCTGCGGGCATTGCGCAAGGCGTGGGGGGTATAGCGCCTCAGGTCAGCACAGCTCCGGGTTCTTCGCGCAGGTGCCGTAGCCTTCAAGGCGCATCTGCTCCAGGGCCGCCTGCAGGCGCTCGACCACTTCGTCCGGAATGTCCTTGTTCAGCGCCAGGTACAGCTGCGAGGTCTCGAAGCTCAGTGCGGTGCTGAAGCCGCTGGCGCCCTGTTCCTTGGCGTAGTGGCGCCAGACCGGATCGGAGGTGGCCCAGAAGTCGATCTGCCCGCCCTGCAGCTTGCGGATGTTGGCCTGGTCGCGCAGGGCGTTCTGCGGGGTGAAGCCCTGGCGCTCCAGGTACTGGCTGACCGCCGCGCTCTGGTAGGCGCCGATGCGGTAGGCCTTGGCCTGCTCCAGGTTGTCCAGGCGCGGGCCGCCCTGCAGGCCGACCAGCACACTCTGGTACTCGGCGATCGGCCCGACCCACTTGAACAGCGGTCGCCGCGCCTCGCTCATCGAGGTGGAGAACAGGCCGTGATTGGGCGTGTTCATTGTCTGCTGGTAGATGCGGTCCCAGGGGAAGCGCAGGGTCAGGTTGTAGTCGATGCCGGCGCGCTTGAACATCTCGCGCACGATATCGGCGCTGATGCCCTGGATATTCGCATCGCGGGCGAAATTCTTGTTGTTCACCGCCATGTTGAACGGCGGGAAGTTCTCGGTCAGCAACACGACTCGGTAGTCGCGTGGCAGTTCGGCCTGGGCGAGGGTGCTGAATAACAGGCCGAGCAGCAGCCAGAACGGGGAATAACGGCGCATAGTCGATCACTCCTGGGTAGTGCAGGCGCCCGCGCCAGCCCTCAGGCCGCGCAGACACCCATGACCCAACGAAAACCGCCCGGAACAGGGTCCGGGCGGCAGGGGTTCAGCGCTGTTGCAGGGCGTTGGCCGGTACGCGGCCGCCGATGTCCGGCACCACCAGCGGCGGGCTCGCCTCCGGCCAGACGTCTGGATCGAGATCCAGGTCGGCGAACTGCTTGGGATCGAGCACCGGCGACTCGATGCCGGCCTTGATCTGGCTGTCGTAGTCGCGCATCAGCCGTAGGCCGACCTTGAACAGCAGGGCCAGGGCGACGAGGTTGGCGATGGCCAGCAGGCCCATGGTGACGTCGGCGAAGGCGAACACCGTACCCAGGTCCTGCATCGAACCCCAGAGTATCAGGCCGACCACCAGCACGCGGTAGACCTGTACCGGCCAGCGCTTGCTGGTGAAGAAGCCCAGGGCGTTCTCGCCGAGGTAGTAGTTGTAGATCAGGGTGGTGAAGACGAACAGCAGCAGGGCGATGCTGATGAACACCCGGCCCCACTCGCCGACCACACTGGCCATGGCGGTCTGGGTCAGGATCACGCCGGACACTTCCATGCCCGGCTGATAGACGCCCGACAGCAGGATGATCAGCGCGGTGCAGCTGCACAGGATGATGGTGTCGATGAACACGCTGAGCGACTGCACGATGCCCTGGGCGACCGGGTGCTTGACCTCGGCCACGGCGGCGACGTTGGGCGCGCTACCCAGACCGGCCTCGTTGGAGAACAGGCCGCGCTTGACGCCCATGAGGATGGCCGCGCCGATACCGCCGGCGAAGGCCGGCTCGAGGCCGAAGGCGCTGTTGAAGATCAGGCTCAGGGTGGCCGGAATCGCGTCGATATTGCTGCCGATGACATACAGCGCCATGGCGATGTAGGCGAAGGCCATGGTTGGCACCAGCACGTCGGCGATCTTGGCGATGCGCTTGATGCCGCCGAAGATGATCAGGCCGATCACCACCACCAGGGCGATGCCGCTGAGGTAGGTGGGCAGGCCGAAGGTGTCGTGCAGCGAGCTGGCCACGGTGTAGGACTGCACGGCATTGAAGCCGAAGCCGAAGGTCACCAGCAACAGCAGCGAGACGACAATGCCCAGCCAGCGCTGGCCGAGGCCGTGCTCGATGTAGAACGCCGGGCCGCCGCGGTAGCCGCCATCGGGCTCGCGGCGCTTGTACAGCTGGGCCAGGGAGCATTCGAAGTAGCTGGTGGCCATACCGACCAGGGCGACCATCCACATCCAGAAGATCGCGCCTGGGCCGCCGAGCATGATGGCCACGGAAACCCCGGCGATGTTACCGGCGCCAACGCGGCCGGCGACGCTGAGCATCAGCGCCTGGAACGAGCTGAGCTGGCCCGGCTGGTGCTGGAAGGCCTCGGAGAAGATGCGGAACATGCTGCCGAAATAGCGGAACTGGACGAAGCGCGAGGCCACGGTGAAGTACAGACCAAGGCCGATCAGCATAACGATCAGCAGCTTGCTCCAGATAAGGTCGTTGAGTAGGTCCAGCATGGTGTGTCTCACCTTTTCTTGTAGTTGTCGGGGTCGAGCGAGGATGGCGCCGCAGCGCCGCCCAAGGGGGCGACGCTGACGGAAGACAACGGGTGGTCCGCAGCCCGCATGGCCCGCCCTGCGCAGTCGTTTCCGGCTGAGTGTGCCGACACAGAACACCGCGTCGCGTCAGGGGCGGACCCTGGCGCGCGGCGGTATGGACGCGGACTCGACTGGACTGGGCGGGCTAGGACGGGCGTTAGCGCATCAGGGATGGCCCGAGGCGTGGCGGTGAGAGACGGCTGAGGTTGAGCTGTTTCATGGTGTCACCCTGTGTGGTTACTTTTTTGGTAAGCCCGCGCCGCGTGATAGCGGCGCGTTGGCTGCCGGCTCCGTCCGGCTGTACGCCTGCGCCGGTTGGGTGCAGGCGTCCCACACGGCCTTGTGCGGGTATTGCTCGGGGAGGCGGAGTCAGGCCTTGAGCGGCACCAGGCGCGGCGCGATCATGTTCTCGGGCCGCAGGATGTCGGCCAGGGTGGCGTCATCCAGCAGGTTTTCTTCGCGCACCAGTTCCAGCACGCCGCGGCCGCTTTCCAGCGCCAGCTTGGCGATGCGGGTGGCGTTCTCGTAGCCGATGTAGGGGTTGAGCGCGGTGATCAGGCCGATGGAGTTCTCCATCAGCGCGCGGCAATGCGCCTCGTTGGCGCTGATGCCGTTGATGCAGTGCTCGCGCAGCATGTCCATGGCGCGCTGCAGCAGGCGGATCGAGTCGAAGATCTTGTAGGCGATCAGCGGCTCCATGACGTTGAGCTGCAGCTGGCCGCCCTCGGCGGCGATGGTCAGGGCCAGGTCGTTGCCGATGATGGCGAAGGCCACCTGGTTGACCGCCTCGGGGATCACCGGGTTGACCTTGCCGGGCATGATCGAACTGCCCGGCTGGCGCGCCGGCAGGTTGATTTCGTTGATGCCGGTGCGCGGGCCGCTGGAGAGCAGGCGCAGGTCGTTGCAGATCTTCGACAGCTTGACCGCGGTACGCTTGAGCATGCCGGAGAACAGCACGAAGGCGCCCATGTCCGAGGTCGCTTCGATCAGGTCGGCGGCCGGCACCAGCGGTTGGCCGCTGATCGCGGCCAGGCGGTCGACCGCCAGCTGCTGGTAGCGCGGGTCGGCGTTGATCCCGGTACCGATCGCGGTGCCGCCCAGGTTGACCTCGGTGAGCAATTCCGGCGCCAGGCTGCGCAGGCGCGCCAGGTCTTCGCCGAGGGTGTTGGAGAAGGCGCGGAACTCCTGGCCGAGGGTCATCGGCACGGCGTCCTGCAGCTGGGTGCGGCCCATCTTCAGCACGTGGGCGAATTCTTCGCCCTTGGCGGCGAAGGCGCCGATCAGGCTGTCGAGGCTGGCCAGCAGGGTGTCGTGGCCGAGCAGCAGGCCGAGGCGGATGGCGGTCGGGTAGGCGTCGTTGGTCGACTGCGCCATGTTCACGTCATTGTTCGGGTGCAGGTACTTGTACTCGCCCTTGGCGTGACCCATGGCCTCCAGGGCGATATTGGCGATCACCTCGTTGGCATTCATGTTGGTCGAGGTGCCAGCGCCACCCTGGATCATGTCGACCACGAACTCTTCATGGAAATCGCCGCGGATGATACGTGCGCAGGCTTCGCTGATCGCCGCGTGCTTGGCCGCGCTGAGGTGGCCCAGTTCGCGGTTGGCATCGGCGGCGGCCTGCTTGACCATGGCCAGCGCGGTGACGAACTTGGGGAAGTGCGCCAGCGGCACGCCGGACAGGCGAAAGTTATTCACTGCGCGCAGGGTCTGGATGCCGTAATAGGCCTCGGCAGGGACTTCGAGGGTGCCGAGCAGGTCTTTTTCGATGCGGAATGATGCAGCAGCGGACATGATGGAGTTTTCTCGGAAAGATACGGCGAGGGCCGCGATGCCTTGCAGGGTAAGGGCTTAGACGCAGCGGCGGCCAATGCTGTTAAGCGCTAGGGTATGCATAATCGGCATAATGCCGATGTGACGCCGAATTGTCGGCGAGCGTAAACCTAGGGTGGGTTACGCCACGTTGCGCCACCGTGGGGCGTACTCGCGCAGCAGTACGCCGGAGTCGGTGCGACTGCGAGCGTGGGGTGAGCCGGCAAGGGGGGCGGACTGTTCGCTACGCTCCTGAGTGCGCCCTGCGGTTCGCCCTACATTCAAGCCACCAGATGGATGCCTTATGAACCTGGAAACCAAATGGCTGGAAGACTTCGTCGCCCTGGCCGCCACCCGCAGCTTTTCCCAGGCCGCGCAGAAACGCTTCGTCACCCAGCCGGCCTTCAGCCGGCGGATCAAGGCGCTGGAGCAGATGCTCGGCCTGACCCTGGTCAACCGCGCCTGCACCCCGATCGAACTGACCGAGGCCGGCCAGCTGTTTCTGGTCACCGCGCGCAGCCTGGTCGAGCAGTTGGGCGAGGTGGTGCGTCACCTGCATAACCTCGGGGGCAAGCAGGGCGAGGTGCTGCAGATAGTCGCCGCGCATTCGCTGACCCTGGGCTTCTTTCCCGCGTGGATCTCCCGCCTGCGCCACGAAGGCCTGCCGCTGCAGACGCGGCTGGTGGCGACCAACGTCGGCGAGGCGGTGCATTCGCTGCGCGAAGGTGCCTGTGACCTGATCCTCGCCTACTACGACCCGGACGCTTCCTTGCAGATGGATCCGGAGATCTTCCCCTCGCTGCACCTGGGGCACACCGAGATGCTGCCGGTGTGTGCGGTGGGCGAGGACGGCCAGCCGCTGTTCGACCTGGACAGCGGGCAGAGCGTGCCGCTGCTGGCCTACACCGCCGGCGCCTTCCTCGGCCGCTCGGTCAACCTGCTGCTGCGCCAGCGCGTATTGCGCTCGACCACGGTGTACGAGACGGCGATGGCCGACAGCCTTAAAAGCATGGCCCTGCAGGGCATGGGCGTGGCCTGGGTGCCGCGCCTGTCGGTCACCGCCGAACTGACCCGCGGCGAGTTGGCGGTGTGCGGCAACGAACAGTGGCAGGTGCCGCTGGAAATCCGCCTGTACCGCTGCGCCCTGGTGCGCAAGGCGGCGGTCAGGCTGTTGTGGCGCAAGCTGGAGGCGGGTGCCGCGCAGCCTGCAGGGTGAGTGGCGGTAGCGATTCTGATCAGAAGTCCTTGCTGACACCCAGCACCAGAGTGGCGCTGCAGACATCATCGTAGCCCAGGTAATTCAGGCACTCGGCATCGCTCATGTCGGTGTCGACGTAGCTCAGGCTCCAGTTCAGCCCGATCAGCGCGCGGTCCAGTTTGACTTCCCATTCGTTGTAGTGCGAACGGCTGTTGCCATTGTCGTCGAGCAGCACCGGGTCCTTGTAGTCGACCTGGCCGTAGTGCAGGTTCAGGCCGATATCGCCCGGCAATGCGTAGGCATAGCCCAGGTAGCTCCACAGATAGCTCTGGTCGCCGGCATAGTCATTGGCGTATTGCACGCCCAGCTTAGCCCCATAGGCGCTGAGGATGCCGTAGGTTTCGCCGAAGTTGAACATGCCTTCCCGCGGATAGGTGTAGCGGATGTGGCCGATATCCAGGCTGACGTCATCGCTGGCCTGCCAGTAGTAACCGGCGTAGTAGTCGACTTCTTGGCGGGTCTTGTAGTCGAAGCCGAAATCGACGTTGGAGGTCCAGGCCCCCAGGTACAGACCGTTGCTGTGGGCCAGGGTGGCCGAGGCCTGCAAGGCCGGGTCGCCGAGGGTCTGTGACTGGCCGCGCGAGCGGTAGTCGGTCAGCGCGGTGAGATTCAGGCTGAGGTCCAGCTGATCGTTGAGTTCGATGGCCTGTGCCGGGCTCAGTGGGCTGAGGAGCAGGCCGATCAGGGCGAATTGACGGATAGGTGGCAAGAGCGGGATTCCTTTTGTTGTTTTTCAGGCGCCACTCAGCGCGCCAGCCCTGTGGGTTGGCGGCGTGACGTGAGCGAGGAAGGAAGTGCAGGGGCGGGACAGGCCCGCCCAGGATCAGCGGCGGATCAGGTACCGGACTTGATCCGGGTCCAGGCGCGGGTGCGCAGGCGTTCGACCTTATGCGGCAGCGGCTTGAGCACATACAGGGTCTTCTGCGCCTCGGCGGTCGGGGTCAGGTCAGGGTTGTCGCGGATCTCGGCGCTGACCAGCGCCATGGCGTCCTGGTTCGGGCTCGGGTAGCCGAGGAAATCGCTGATCGGTGCGACCACCTCGGGGTCGAGCAGGTTGTCGAGAAACTCGTGGGCCTCCTCGACGTTCTTGGAACTGGCCGGGATGGCGAAGGAGTCGAACCACAGCGGTGCGCCCTCCTTGGGCAGGCGCCAGTCGACCACCACGCCGTTGCCGGCTTCCTTGGCCCGGTTGGCGAACTGGTAGAAGCTGCCGGAATAGCCAATGGCCACGCAGATGTTGCCGTTGGCGATGTCGTTCATGTACTTGGCCGAGTGGAAGTAGCGCACGTGCGGGCGGATCTTCAGCAGCAGCTCGGTGGCCTTGTCGTAGTCCTCGCGCTTAGTGCTGCTCGGGTCCAGACCGAGGTAATGCAGGGCGATGGGCAGGATCTCGCCCGGCGAGTCGAGCATGGTCACCCCGCACTGCGCCAGCTTGGCGGCGTTCTCTTCCTTGAAGATCAGGTCCCAGCTGTTCACCGGGGCGTCGGCGCCGAGCGCGGCTTTGACCTTCTCCGGGTTGAAGCCGATCAGCACGGTGCCGTACATGTAGGGCACCGCATGCTCATTGCCCGGGTCGTTGGCGGTCATCAGCTGCAGCAGGCCGGGGTCGAGGTGCTTCCAGTTGGGTAGCTGGCTCTTGTCCAGTTTCTGGAACACCCCGGCCTTGATCTCGGTGTCGAGGAAGGTGTTGGTCGGCACCACCAGGTCGTAGCCAGAGTTGCCGGTAAGCAGTTTGGCTTCCAGCGCCTCGTTGGTGTCGAAGACGTCCCAGGTCAGCTGGATGCCGCTCTTGGCCTGGAACTCCTTGGGCACCGAGGGCAGCATGTAGTCGGCCCAGTTGAATACGCGCAGCTGGCGTGGCTGGTCAGCGGTTTGCGCCTGGGCCTGGCCGAAGCCGCCGAGCAGGGCGCCGGCGCAGAGGCTGGCGGTCAGGGTGCGGGTGAGTCTGTTCATCAGGGTCACTCCAGTCTTGTTGTAATACCGCCGCCGCGCTCGGGAGTGCGGGGTTGGCAAAGGGCGGATGACGTTTTATCCATCCACCTGGGGGGATCCGGTGGACGAAAAGAGCATCGTCCACCCTACGAAGCGCATCGTCGAACAGGGCTCAAGCGCCCTCGAAGCCCTCCAGCACGTTCACCGCGTTGACCCCGATGGCCTCCACCGCGTAGCCGCCTTCCATGACGAACAGGGTCGGCAGGCCGAGGGCGGCGATGCGCTGGCCCATGCGCAGGTAGTCCGGGCTGTCGAGCTTGAACTGGGAGATCGGATCGTCCTTGAAGGTATCCACCCCCAGCGACACCACCAGCACCTCGGCGCCGGACTCGGCGATGCGCCGGCAGGCCTGCTCCAGCGCCGCGCTCCAGGCGGCCCAGTCGCTGCCGGCCGGCAGCGGGTAGTTGTGGTTGCAGCCCTCGCCGGCGCCTTCGCCGATTTCATCGGCGTAGCCGAGGAAGAACGGGAACTCCGCCGCCGGGTCGCCGTGGATCGAGGTGACCAGCACGTCGCCGCGCTCGTAGAAGATCGACTGGGTGCCGTTGCCGTGGTGGTAGTCGACGTCGAGGATCGCCACCTTGGCGCGGCCCTGGTCGAGGAAGGCCTGGGCGGCGATGGCGGCGTTGTTCAGGTAGCAGTAGCCGCCCATCACTTCGCTGGCGGCGTGGTGGCCTGGCGGCCGGCACAGGGCGAAGGCGCTGTGGGCGCCGGCGGTGATCTCGGCCTGGGCACTCAGCGCCACCTGGGCGGCGCTGTAGGCGGCCTGCCAGGTGCCGGCGGTGATCGGCGCGCCGGCGTCGAAGCTGTAGTAGCCGAGCTGGCCGTGCAGGCTGGTCGGCAGTTGCTCACGCAGGGTGCGCGCCGGCCAGGTGTAGGGCAGCAGGTCGCCCTTGCCGCCCTGGGCCTGCCAGCGTGCCCAGGCGCCCTCGAAGAAGTCCAGGTAGGCCGCCGAGTGGATGCGCTGCAGCGGCGCGCGACCGAAGTCTTTGGGGGCGCGGACCTCGCCGAGCTGGCGATCCTTGACCCGGGCGAGGATGTGATCGGCGCGTTGCGGCTTCTCGAAGCAAGGCATCAGCTTGCCGTCGATCAGCTCGCAGCTGCCATGGTGCAGGTGATGATCGTCGCTGTAGTAGGTCAGCATGTGCAGGTGGCTCCCAGGCGTCTTGTTGTGGGAGTCATTGTTCGCCGTGCTGGCGGTTGGGAAAACGCTGGAAACGGCCAATAGGGGATCGAAGTGGCCAAATGTGCCGGCCACAGCGCCTGGTCAGCCGCGAAAATGGCTCGGCGCCACCCCGCTCCAGCGCTGGAAGGCATGACGGAAACTGGCGCTTTCGCTGAAGCCCAGCTCCTCGGCAATCCGGCAGATCGGCCAGTCCTCCTGGCCGAGCAGGGCCTTGGCGCGTTCGAAGCGCAGCTCGTCGAGCAGTTCCTGGTAGTGGGTGCCGAGCGCCTGAAGGTGGCGCCGCAGGGTGCGTGGCGAGCAGTGCATCTGCTGGGCCAGGGCCTCCAGCCCCGGCGGCTCGGCCAGGTGGCTGGTCAGCTCGGCGCGTACGCGCTGCAGCCAGGCCTGGCGGGTGGTGAACTCGCTGTTCTGCTTGCGGCAGCGGGCGAGCATTTCCTGGTGGGTGACCGGGTCGGCCAGCGGCAGCTGCCGTTGCAGCCACTCGGCGGGGAAGGCGAAGGCATTGCGCGTGGCGTCGAACTGCAACGGGCAGGCAAAGCTGCTGGTGTAGCGCTCGACATAGGCCGGCCGGGGATGGCGGAACTGCGCCGCGGCCAATGGCAAGGGCTGGCCGAGCAGTTCGTCGCAGATCAGCTTGAGCGAGGCCAGGCACATCTCCACGTTGAAGCGCTCCAGCGCCGGCTCGTGGTGGTACTCGGCGGCGCCGACCCAGGCCAGCTCGCCCTCGACCGTCAGGTCCAGCTTGAAGTAGGTGCCGAGCAGGGCCGGGTACTGCAGCAGCAGGCGCCAGGCGTCACCAAAGGTGGCACTCGACAGCGCGGCGTAACCGAGCAGGCCGTAGGACGACACATGCAGGCGCCGGCCCAGCTCCAGGCCGAGGTCGGCGCGGCGGGCCAGGGCATTGGCGCACACCTGCAATTCCTGGGTGCGGGTGATGCGCTGTTCGCCGCTCGCCAGGTCGCCAGCCTGGATGCCGCTGCCGGCGAGCAGGGCCTCGGTGGCGTCGGGCTGATCGGCGAACAGCTCGAGGATCAGCGAGACCACGTGCAGGGTGGTCAGGTGGGCATGCAGCATCGGGGGCATCCGCAGGGTTTGGGCGATGAAATACAGCAAGAAGCATACCGCGAGGAGGGGCGGATTGGATTTGGCCGGCGTTATCTGCGGCTCATGGGAAAAATTGACTGTTGTTTGGGGTTGTTGCCGAAACAGGGGGGCGGTCTGTGCCTGATACTCGGTTCAGGTTGTCGCGCGGCAGATGCTGAGCCGACTCGATCATGGGTGATGCGCAGGCGTTGATGCCGGTGCTCGGGAGCCCCGGCGCAGCCAGGGCCGAGTGTGATGTCTGCGTGGTTACTTGTTCTTTGCAGCTGACGCCGATGCGGGGCAAAGACGACCCAACTCGCCGAGGGGCCGAAACCCGACCGTGCGGCCAGTGCAGAAAAGTAGCTGGGTGCTGACCGGCTTTGGGGTGTCCCCTTTTGAGTCGGCTTATGCGCATTCGCAAAGCCGAACGCTGCAGCGGCTGTGTGGCAGGGTCGATGTACCGCCCCGCTGGGCAAGCCAAGACTGGCCCAACCTACAAGCGCGGGGCGGCTGGCGCCGCGATTGCTCGCGGGCATGTCGGGTGGAAAACGGCGGGGCCTTTTCTACCCTCACAGATCCCGGCTATCTCGGCGCCGCTATGGGGTCAGGGCGAAGGCCGTGTCCTGGGCGAAGATCGCGTGCACCACGGCGGTCGGGTGGATGCCGTCCCAGAACAGGTAGTCGTCGGCCGTCCGGCAGGTAAAGGGCGGCAGCCCGGGGGTGAGGCAGGCGCTGTCCACCTGGCTCAGGCCATAGGCCGCCGGATCGGTTACCAGCGCGCTGACCGTCTGGTACAGGTCGAGGCGGGCGATGGTGATTCCGGGCGCGCCGTCCAGGACCGTCAGCAGGGCCTCCAGGCCGGCGTTGAACGACTGCGAGAGGAACGCCGCCGCGGCCGAGGTGCCGGGGTTGAGCAGGTCGAGGGTGCGCACGGCGGGGGTCAGGGCGATGTCGGGCGAGTTGACCACCAGAAAGTGGCGGGCGCCGGCCGCGTACAGGGCATCGAGGTTGGCGCCGATGGCCGCCAGCGCATCGGCGAGGATGGCGCCGCCGCCGGGCCCCGCCACCAGGGCATCGCGGACGTCGTTGCTGCCCATCTCCAGCACGTAGAGTGCATCGGCCGGCGCCACGCCGCCGGCGTCGAACAGGAAGCTGCCGACCTGCAGCGACAGGTTGGCGTTGATCCCGTCCTCGCGTGCCCGGGCGCCGCCCACCGCATAGTTGCTGGCGCCGTCGCTTGTCCCGACGAAGGCCGGGCGCACGCTGGCGGTCAGGCCCAGGGGCCGGGCGAACTGCTCGATCCAGGTAGCGCCGTTGCTGAAGTGATGGCCGCCACTGGCATAGGGCGCGTCCGGCACCAGCAGCGCGTCGAGGTTGGCGTAGGGTGGCGTCGATTGACGGTGGATCAGGGCGAAGGCGTTGCCGGGGTCGGACAGGCTGGTGCCGAACACCACGATGCGGCTGAACGCGACCTGCGCGGTGGCCCAGTTGGGCGCCAGCAGGGCCAGCGTCAGCAAACCGACCAGCGTCCATCTGGGGGTCGTTATCGTTTTCATTGCAGATGCCTCTATTTCTATGAGGAAAGGTTGGCCCCCTGAACGAGTCGACTACCGGGATAAACAACTGCACGCAGGTATCAGGTTAGTCGACGGCACCGCCGCGCTGGTGGCGTCGAGGGGCCGTTCGTCGATAGGGGGCGTCAGCTTTTTTCGCGATGGCTGATGACGGCGAGGAGGACGCTGGCGCGCGAGGGCGGGCGGCACGTTTTGCGGTCTCTCGCTACAGAGACAAAGGTCCCAGCCCATCGCACCGGCCCCGGCTGACGGACGGTCATGCAGGGGGGGCGCTCTTTGTGTCGTTACGCTATACTGCGCCGCCTCAAAACCCGCCTGCGCGCGGGTTTGACCCGAACATGACAAGCCACGCCCTCTGCGTGGCTTGTTGGTTTTTGACGCGCCGTGAGGCGCCCGATGAAGAGGCACGACGATGAGCGCACTGGTTGGCGTGATCATGGGCTCCAAGTCCGATTGGTCCACCCTTAGCCACACCGCCGAGATGCTGGACAAGCTGGGCATCCCCTATGAAGTCAAAGTGGTGTCTGCCCACCGCACTCCGGACCTGCTGTTCCAGTACGCCGACGAGGCCGACAGCCGTGGCATCCAGGTGATCATCGCCGGTGCCGGTGGCGCCGCTCACCTGCCGGGCATGTGTGCGGCCAAGACCCACCTGCCGGTGCTCGGCGTGCCGGTGCAGTCGGCGATGCTCTCGGGCGTCGATTCGCTGCTGTCGATCGTGCAGATGCCGGCTGGCATTCCGGTTGCCACCCTGGCCATCGGCAAGGCCGGCGCGATCAACGCGGCCTTGCTGGCGGCGAGCATCCTCGGTCACCAGCACCCGCAGTTCCACGCGGCGCTCAAGCAGTTCCGCCAGGAGCAGACCGACACCGTGCTGGATAATCCGGACCCGCGTCAGGCGTGATTGCCGGCTAGGCATTCCTCGTCAGGTCAGCGGGCACGCCCGCACCCATGGGTTGTGAACCGCGCAGGCGCTTGCGGCATTTGAAGAGGTAGAAGCATGAAAATCGGTGTAATCGGTGGCGGCCAACTGGGTCGTATGCTGGCCCTGGCGGGCACTCCGCTGGGGATGAACTTCGCCTTTCTCGATCCGGCACCGGATGCCTGTGCCCAGGCGCTTGGCGAGCATATCCGCGCCGACTACGGCGATCAGGATCACCTGCGTCAGCTGGCCGACGAGGTCGACCTGGTGACCTTCGAGTTCGAGAGCGTCCCGGCCGAGACCGTGGCCTTCCTCTCCCAGTTCGTGCCGGTCTACCCCTGCGCCGAGTCCTTGCGCATCGCTCGCGATCGCTGGTTCGAGAAATCGATGTTCAAGGAGCTCGGCATCCCCACGCCGGCGTTCGCCGACATCCACTCGCAGGCCGATCTCGACGCCGCGGCCGTCAGCATTGGCCTGCCGGCCGTGCTCAAGACCCGCACCCTGGGCTACGACGGCAAGGGCCAGAAGGTCCTGCGCCAGCCCGCAGACGTGGTTGGCGCCTTTGCCGAACTGGGCAGCGTGGCCTGCATCCTCGAAGGCTTCGTGCCCTTCAGCGGCGAAGTCTCGCTGGTCGCCGTGCGCGGCCGTGACGGCGAGACACGCTTCTACCCGCTGGTGCACAACCGCCACGACAGCGGCATCCTCGCCCTGTCCATCGCCAGCACGGACCATCCGCTGCAGGCCCTGGCCGAGGACTACGTCGGCCGCGTGCTGAACAAGCTCAACTACGTTGGCGTGATGGCCTTCGAGTTCTTCGAGGTCGACGGCGGTCTCAAGGCCAACGAGATCGCCCCGCGCGTGCACAACTCCGGGCACTGGACCATCGAAGGCAGCGAGTGCAGCCAGTTCGAGAACCACTTGCGCGCCGTTGCCGGCCTGCCGCTGGGCTCGACCGCCAAGGTCGGCGAGAGCGCCATGCTCAACTTCATCGGCGAAGTGCCGCCGGTGGCCGAGGTCATCGCCATCGATGATTGCCACCTGCACCACTACGGCAAGGCCTTCAAGGTCGGGCGCAAGGTCGGCCACGCCACCCTGCGTTGCGCCGATCGCGCCACCCTGGACCAGCAGATCGCGGCCGTCGAGGCGCTGATCAACAAGGCCTGAAGGCGTCTCTGGCGCGGGCAGCTGCCGGCGCCAGAGACTTTTCACGGAACCTCCGCGGCGTCCACCAATCCGATAGCCTAATGCTATGGTGTTTCTCAGCCCCGGCGCACTTACCTATTCGGAGAACTACTCATGGGCATTATCGGCACCATCTTCATCGGCCTTATCGTTGGCCTGATTGCACGCTTCCTCAAGCCGGGCGACGACAGCATGGGCTGGATCATGACCATCCTGATCGGCATCGGCGGCGCCATCGCCGCAACTTATGGCGGCCAGGCGCTGGGCATCTACCAGGCAGGTCAGGGCGCCGGTTTCATCGGCGCGGTGATCGGCGCGGTGGTCCTGCTGATAGTCTATGGCGCAGTCAAGAAGAACTGAGCCCTCCGCGTCCCGATCATCTGCGAGTACAGCCATGCGCTACCTGCTGTTGTCCCTGCTGCTGCTGAGCAGCCTGGTGAATGCCGAGCTGGCGGAAACCGACTGGCTCGAACTGATGCCGGAAGAAGACCGCCAGGCCCTCGAAGCCATGCCGGAAATCAGCCACGACAGTCCCGAACAGGACGGCACCTTCTACGATCCCAGTGGCCTCAGGCAGCAGGACCAGAGCCTGCCCGCGGTGATGTACTCGGCCAAGACCGTGGCGGCGCTGGACGGCAAAGCCATCCGCCTGGGCGGCTACCCCGTACCCTTGGAAACCGACGCCCAGGGCCGCAGCACCCTGTTCTTCCTGGTTCCCTATCCCGGCGCCTGCATCCACGTGCCGCCACCGCCACCGAACCAGTTGGTGCTGGTGCGCTACCCGGCGGGCATCGAACTCGAAGACATCTACGCCCCACTCTGGGTCAGCGGAACCCTCAAGGTCGAGCCAGTCAGCAACGAGCTGGCGGATGCGGCCTATGCGCTGGAGGCGGGGATGGTGCGGCTGGTGGAGGAAGCGGATCTTTGATTCGGCAGTCCTCGGCTCAGGGGGAAAGGTGGCCGCTGATGGCTCCGCGTTCGCTTGGCCGCGCCAGGCCGTGCCAGGGGTATTCAGCAACGGCCGCCCTGGAGCGGAGCAGGTATCGGCCAATCCTAGCCCCGGCGTAACCGTTGAGCCAAGCCGGCGGCGGTCCGCTTGAACGAGGGTCAGCTCGCAATCCATCCCTCCGCCAGATCCAGCTCCTTGGTTGGGAAGACCTTTACGGGGCAAGGCATGGCGAACCGAAAGAGGTTTGTCGCATCGGCAACCCACGAAATATCGGTGACAACCGCGACCTTCTCCCAGGCCGTCAGATGGCCCAGCCCCAGCTTCATGTCCTCCCGCATTGCGCCAGCAGTGAAGCGTTCGAAGTCCGCGCCAAGGATATAGAGCACCCGAACCTTCTGGTGCTCGGCAAGTACCGCCTGAATGGCGGGCAGTAGGACGTTTTCATAGTCGCTCGCATCGACGCGGCCAGAGGCGCAGAGTGCGACAACGTTTGCTGCGGTGTTCGGAAGGATTTTGAGCATTGTCCAGGTCCTTATACCGAGGAGATGGCACACCATCTTTCATGCAAGGATGGCCTGATAAGCAGGTTAGCAAATCGGTCTAAGGCACTGGAACGAAGCACACCAGTGTCACAAATGTAGCCTTTAAGGGGCTGATCTATTTGGCTGGTAAATACATTCGCCCCTTTTCCTCATTGGCCAATGGCTGCCGCTAGCCACTGGCCGCGTAGGGTCGGCTGCTGGCGTTGGCGAGTGCTCGCGTTTGATCGAGAGGCGAGCATGCAGCGGTCAGCAGCAAGCGCTCGGAGCCTTCTGCAAAGCAGCTGTAAGCTAACCTTCAGCGTTATTTCTTCAGCCCGATTGGCGTCAGAGATTCCGCTGCATCAGCCATTGCTCCTCGCCCCAGACCTGCAGGCACTCCAGCGTCTGCCAGCCACGCTTCAAGTAGTAGTCCCGGCGATCATGGGTGTGCAGATAGAGCCGTGTGATGCCACGTTCCTTGGCATGCGCACAGATAGCGTCGATCAGGCGCTCTGCCAGGCCCTGCCCGCGTGCTTGCGGTGTGGTGAATACGCAGGCGAGCCAGGGTCCCAGTTCTGCTCGTTCGGCCAGATCAGCCTTGGCAAGCGCAGCACTGCCAAGCAACTCACCATCGGCCAGGGCTATCAGGCATTTCCAGTTGCCGTTTCGCTGCCCATCGGCGAACTCACGCTGCCAGTCGGCCAGTGGCTGCTCGACGAATTCATAGCTGAATTGCCGATAAAGCCATTCCGCCAGGGTATCGCTGTATGACATGTGATTGGCGAGCCAGTCCAAACGGGGCATGCGAGGTCCTTATTGCGGTAAGCCGACAGGAACATTGATGCCGCACTTGAACACGGCCAAGGGCACTCGAACAAGCCAATCACCAATCATGTCCGGCGGTTATGAAGAGCTTTGCTCGGCCTTGGCCTGCGCATGAGTGGCAAACCGCACAGACGGTAATGGGCGGCCCCTTTTTGCTCAGTTACCTCCCCTTATCGGTTCGGGAGATTTTTAACCTGGAAAGCAGAAGCAGGGTATTCAAACAGGCTTCTCCATTAATGCCGGCTACTTCGCCAGGGTTTGTTTGATGCTTTCACTCAATACCTTGAAGCGCGGGATGACCTCTTCGGGCGGTGGCGTCAGGTCTTTCAAATCATCGGTGCCCTTCTGGAAGGTGAACATTTGCACGGCCAGCAGTGGAGACAACGTGCCGCCGGTGTGGGCCAGGCCGAACCAGGCGCGTTCCTGTTCACCGGAGCCGGGCTTGGGATCGAGGCGCCAGCCTTCCAGGCCAGCCAGGCGCTTGCCCAGGTACAGGCGCTCGATGAAGGCGGTTTTCTTCCACTTGCTGGCGTCGTAGCCGGGGCGGTAGTCGGTGTCGTAGGTGCCTTGGGTCGGTTTGGTCTGCCAGGGATCGTTCGCGGAAGCGGCGACCAGGGTAAAGATCACATTGGGCGTACGGGTAAAGCGCAGGCTGTTTTTGATGCTGTAGGCGGTTTTGCCATCGTCGGCGATAAAGCCGTAGGGGAGGCAGAAGCCGGGGCCTGTGGGTACTTCGTAGAGTTCGCGTGGCTGGAAGCGAGCCATCAGCGCCTTGATACGCTCGGCAGAGTCGGGGCCTGCCTTGGCGAAGGTAAAGTAGTACACCCGGTTATTACGCCAGAGCAGGGCTTCGGCCGGGGAAACACTATCTCCCAGGAAGTAAGCATCGGGAATGTCGAGGTCGTGCTCATGGACTTTGATGAGCGGGATTTTTCGTTCCACTTCTTCTATATTTCTTGTAAATCGTTCTACAGCCGCTCTCGTTACTTTTGTGTTTTCTCTTCTATCCAGATCTTTTAGCTCTTCAAGTGCCTTTTTCTTTCTAGTGGCTTCCTTTTTTAGCTCCGACTGATAAAGGGTGGCTGTCCCCTTTATATATCTTGCGGCGCCATCGAACTGCGAGCGCTCAACAATATCGCTGACATAGATGGTCAGACCGTCATAGTCATAGCTGGCGTTGTCACCTTTCGCACCGACTTTCAGACCAAATCCATGTCCGCCGCCCTTTGAAATGCGGTTAGTGTAATCAGCGTGGAACGTGGCCCACTGCATTTCCTCCGGCACATCGAATGTCACGCGCCCAATGCACTCCTGACGTGGCGCGTCAGCCAGCGCCATGCCCGCAGGAATCAGCAGGCCAAGGCTCAGGTACTGGAATATTCTTTTCATGTGCGCCGGGTCCCTTCTGTATGCATGCCATCAGAATGGGCTAAAGTCTGATCGGACTGCTCAAACAACTGAGCCAGGATTGTCAGGTTGATGCCGGAGTCATTGTTTTCCCCTCGTGTCCAGTTGGTTGGTAGGGCGCAGATAAAGCCCTGAACGCCCACTGGTGGAGCGAAGGATTTGACCGCAGCCAGAGTGTTTGAACGCCAGAAACGCTCTTCGTGTGGCATGGGTTCCATCAGTTCGCCGCCCCGATCAAGATTGGCCAGATCACTGTAGGCCCAGCTCGGCCAGGTGGAGGTGGGGAAGCCCGTCGTTTTAAACTCCTTCAAGTCCGGCGTTTTGCGTGGCTGCACCTGGCTAATGTTTTGCGGAATAAAGTCAAAGGATTCGTTGTAAAAGTCCGTGTTAGCTTGTGCGCGCTCCTGTATCGCCCGCCAAGTCTGCTCCGCCGCAGGCTGCTCCAGGTATTGCGCCAACCCAGCCGCCGGGCTGACGCCCGAGGGCTGTGTTATTGCCAGGCCAAAGTGTTTCTTCCATAGATCCATTCGTAGCTGCTGGACGGCCTTGCCGACCGTGTGTAGGCATTTACCATCGAGTTTGGCCTGAGCGGGTGTGCTGTCGCGCACGATAACCGCCAGCTCCGAGTCGCGGCTGCCTTGCAGGCTGCGGTCGTTGATATTGGCGCTGCCGAGAATGGCAACCCGATCATCGGCAATCAGCAGCTTGCTGTGTACGTAGATCTGCTCGGTCACCACACGTCCGTTAAGTGTTTCCCAGGTACGCAGGTTGAGCAGAGTCAAGTAGCGGGTCCAGTCCTGTTGTTCGTAGACGGGGCGGTCGCTCGAGTCTAAGCGTTCGATGACCTTGAGGGCGTCTTCGCGACTGACTTTACGATCCAGCAGTTCGCGTAGTGCCATACGGCGTTGGATTCGTTTGATTAGGCTGTGCTCACCAAAGGCCAGGCTCTGCATGGTCAGGCTGACTTGATGCATGATATTTAGGACATTTAGCGCCCCTTCTGGATGTACCGGCAAAATCATATACACATGGAACGGGAGCTTTTCATCGATGGCACGGCCAATACGATTGGCCAATGCCTCGCCGATATCGTTGAGCAGGCCGCTCTGCGTCTCGCCCAGTTTGTGGGTGAGCCAGCCTTGGGTGTTGATACTCCACATGGCCTTCAGACTTTTCAGAAACTGGCGCGCTTCCATACTGGGTTCCTGGGCGATGGCATCGATCTCTTTCCAGTCCAGTTGCCAGATATCCTTGGCTTTCAGTGCTTCGCGCAGCCGCACGCGTGCGACGAAGTCTTGGCGCAGGCTGCTGGGGTCACGCAGGCTAGCCATCGGGCCGGAGAGCGGAACCAAAGGATTCAGTTCTCCCTCGTTGCCATAGGCACTCTGAAAAAACTGGTTCTCGATATAGATAAAGTGCTGGGCGCTGGAGATGGCCTGAAGCATGGCTTCCTTGCAGTTGGCTTGTACGCCGCCCGTGTCGATACCCGGTGGCAAGGGCAGATTGACGCCCGCTTTACTGCGGCCTTCCTGTTCCTGCTGAGTCATCCGGCTGGCGGCGCTGCGCAGCACCTGCACGCTCATGCCACCCGGTTTGGTGGCCGGCGCCTCGGGCAACTGGTCGGGCGTGTTTATCCATACCGGCTGCGGCTTGGGGAAACTCAGGCGTGGGCTGTCACTGACCTTGATGCCGAAGCCCAGTCGATCGAGGCCCGTCTCGCTGGATAAATCATTGAGCCAACGCACCACGGCCTCCAGCAGGTTGCGCACCAGTGTGGTGTCCTGCAGCGGCGGGGTTTGGGCGAGATAGGCTTGCTGACCGTTCCAGCGGTCGATGAAGTTACGTGCCAGATCGTAGACCGATGGACCTTCGATGCGGCTGTGCACATCCTGCCAAGGCATGCGCGGTTGGTCATCGGCCAGGCGGCCATTGTCGGGGGAGGCTAGCGGCTGCGGTGTTTCGTGCAGGTAGGGATAAGGTTGTAGATGCTGCCCTGAGCGTTCCTGCAGCAGGTGGTAGATGAACCAGAGCATCGAACTAGCCAACTCGTTGGTGCTCTCGCGGTATGCGCCTGGAATGTCATCGAAGCTTTTGCCGCTGAGTACGGTTAGAACCCGTCCGAGGTCGGTCTGGCTCATCCATTGGCTGATTAGTTCGATACTCTTGATGCGTAAGGATTCGTAGAGATTCCTCCCAGCCGCCTCAAGCTCGCGCAGCCAGTCTTGCAATTGCAGCCTTAGCTCCTCAGCCATCGGGAGGTTATTGAGGTTGTCGTCAATCAGCTTGGCCATTGCACGAATGCTTGTGCCCACCATCTGCCGCTGGGCAGCGCTAAGCCGTTCAAACCCTTCGTCGAGGTTCTCCATGGCGCTGTTCTTGGCGCGAATCAGCCCTTGCAGAACAGCGTGCGGAGGGCTGCGGAAGAGGTCCGCAATGTAGGTCGCACCATTTAGGGCCGTGCTTGTACTGAGCGGGATAACGCCTGAACCCGTCACCGGTTTGGACAGATCAAACAGTGTCGCCATCATCAGCCCCATCGAGCTGACATGTTTGTCCATATCCATCCAACCCAGTTTCGGCAGCCCTGGGTTGTAGGCGTCGTTGCCCTGACGCTTGCTGGCGTCGAGGCTGAAATTATTGTCGTCGCGCCGGCCATATGCCAGATCGATACCGCCGACGTAACCTATTCTGTTATCGATCACCACGGACTTCTGATGGTGAGAAAAAGCAACGCCCAGGCCTTTCATATCGCTCTGCTGGATGGCTGGAGTACAGAAAGCGCGCGGTCCCGCGCTAAGTCCGGCGTTGAGCTGGAATATGGCCAACATGGTTTCGAAGTCATAGGTACCCAGGCTGCCGGCTGAGCTCAGCCACGGCATGACATAGACTTTCAGCGCAGGCTTCTTCTTCAGCGCCTGGTGCAGGCATTGCCAGAGACTGCGCTTGCCATCGAGAAGGACGTCATAGTTCACCTGCCAGCCTGTGATGAAAACGGAGCTGCTGGCTTGGTCTATCGCTGCTGCGACATCCTTGAAGTAATCCTCGCCGGTGGTAAAGAAACGCACGTTATTGCCGGTGCGTTTGGGGGCAAACAGGTCTTGTCCGTTGATGAAGAAATCTGGCGCGGAATACGCCACACAGGCTTTGCCATCCTGTGTGTTGATCTGGTTCAGTTCCTTTTCGCGTACACCGTTGTAGGCAGGGTTAGTCGCCATGGCCAATCATTCCTTGGATTGAAGGTGGGTATAGAGGTCGGTACTGCAGAGACTGTCCTGCTTACTGCGTTCATGTTGCAGCAATGCATTGCTGGCCTGATTGCGGGTAACGCAATCACGGAAGTCCAGGGCTCCTAGTGCATGCTGTTCGGCATCCCATCCCTGTCTTTCCAAGTGCAGGCGTAGGGCTACGCATTGGCCTGGATAAGCAAGCCACAGGCTTTTTGACGCTTTGCAGTAAGCCGTCGATAGGGTCTTTTGCTGCTTGTCATCGAGTAGAACATGACCTTGCTCATCGGTTTCACCCTCTAGCAAAACCTTGTCGTCATCGCCCTCTAGAATGCGCCAGGGAGTATGGGCTAGAGGAAAACCCTCATCTCCCGGGACATCCTGCAATTGGATATTGAACAGATACTCGCGCTGCTCTATGGCGTCTGGAGTTGGCAATACTCCTGGCTTTGCGCGGTCTAGCAGCTTGCCGGCCCTATCCATATCCGCAGGCAGAGGAATAACAGGCATCAGGATTGCTATGCCCGAGCCCTTGCCCGGCGAGCCGCCCGCATTGATCTTGGCCAGTGGGCCGCTGAGGGTGACGCCGCCGGGGTCGAGTTTGATGAAGCTGCCGCCGGCTTTGAGGGTCAGCTCGGTGCCGGCTTCGATGACCATTTTTTGTCCGGCCTTGAGGTGGATCTCGCGGCCGGCCTTGGTCAGTTGCGCGCTGCCGAGTTTGATGTGCTGGTTCTGCCCGACGGTGAGGTGGTCGTCGGGTTTGACTTCGACTTTACGCTCGGCTTTGACGGTCAGGTGTTCTTCGGCTTTGAGCTCGGTAAAGCTGTTGGCTTCGACGGTGTCGTGGCGCTCGTGGCCGACGCGAATCTTCTGGTCGTGCTCGATGTTTTCGTCCCAGTCGCGCTGGGCGTGCAGGTAGATCTGCTCGGCGCCTTTCTGGTCTTCGATGCGCAGTTCGTTGTAGCCGCCACCGCCCGGCGAGCTGAGGGTCTTGAACAGGCTGCGGGTTTTGTTCGCCGGCAGGTCGTAGGGAACCACGTGTTCCTTGTGGTACAGGCAGCCGGTGACCAGGGGCTGGTCGGGGTCGCCTTCGAGGAAGGTGACCAGCACTTCCATGCCGATCCGCGGGATGGCGATGGCGCCGTAGTTGTCGCCGGCCCAGCTGTTGGACACGCGCAGCCAGCAGCTGGTCTTGTCGTCGGCCTGGCCGTGCCGATCCCAGAAGAATTGCACCTTGATCCGGCCGTACTGGTCGCAGTGGATTTCCTCGCCGGCGGGGCCGGTGACCACCGCGCTCTGGCTGCCGAGCACGCGCGGTTTGGGGTGGGCCAGCGCTGGGCGGTAGGGGATGTCCCAGGGCGTGGCGCTGAAGCGGTTGCGGTAGCCCTGTTGGAAGCCATCGCTGGCGTCGGTATGACTGGTCACCGACTCTTCCAGCACCTGCGGCTGTTTGCCCTCATGGTTGATTTCACGTAGCAGCCAGAGGTCGTTGCAGTCCTGGCGCGGGTGGTCGGAGAGTTCGAGGAAGTGGCCGCTGAGCAGTTTCGGTTGATCGCTGCGGCCTTCGGCCAGGCGGTAGTCGGCGCGATGACGTTCGAGGTGGCGCTGGCTCAGGTGTTTGCCGCGGGTGCGGTCGGTGTAGCGGCCGGGGTAGTCGTAGTCTTCCAGGTCCGGCAGCGCTTTGGCCTCGGGGTCTTGCGCGGGCTTGAAGGCGGCCTCCAGCTGCAGGCGCGGTTGTTCGAAATCGTAATCGCGCCGCGTGGTGCGGCTGGTACGGGTTTCCAGGCGCACGGCAAAGCGTTTGACCACCGGCTCGTCGGCGGTCATGCCGTTGTCCTGCAGGTAGGCGGTGGGCTGGCCGAGTTTGCCGAAGGCGCTCTGGTCGTCGCCGAAGATCAGCACATGGCCCTGCTGGCTGTGCTGGAAGTGATAGTGGATGCCTTCTTCCTCGCACAGGCGCTGAATAAAGTGCAGGTCCGATTCGTCGTACTGCACGCAGTAATCGCGCTCGGGATAGACGGTCGGGCCAAGCTGGAACTGGTAAGCGTTGGCCTGGATGCCGTGCTCTTCGAGCACCTGCGCAACTATCTGCGGCACCGTGAGGTGCTGGAAGATGCGCTGGTTGCTGCGGTGAGTCAGGTAGCTGAGCTGCGGCACCAGGGAGATTTTGTAGCGGGTCAGGCGCTTGCCGGACTCGCCTTGGGCGACCTGGTAGATGATGCCGTGCACGCCTGGGCCATCGGGCGTGAAGGCGAGAAAGGCCGGCTGATGCAGCAGGCTTTGCAGGTCGAGGTCCGGGCGCTCGCTGATCAACTCGACGTCGAAGCGATAGGGCTGGCTGATCGCCTCGCGCCCGCTGAACTCGAGCACTTGCAGGTCGTGTTCGAGGCCTTCGATGCTCAGGCTGAAATGGGTTTCATTGGCCGGGTTGAACATGCTCATTTCCTTGTAAAAAATTCATCCATTGATGCGGGCATGCGTTGCGTTCAGTGGCGTCCCAGCCAGCGCGACCAACGGCCCGGTGGCGGCTGACGGAACACCGCCAGCAACTGCGCGCAACTGATGCCGCGTTGCGCCTCGTCGAAGGCCAGGGCGGTACGCAGGGCCGGCCAGCAGTGTGGCGGCAGTTGTTCCGGTCGTTGCAGCCGCTGATCCAGTTCCAGGGCCTTGGCTTGTTTGGCGCTGAGGCGACGGAATGGATGACGGCCGCTGGCCAGCTCGTAGAGCACGCAGGCCAGGGCGTAGACATCGGCCGCGGCGGTCAGCGGTGCGCCGTCGAGCAATTCCAGCGCGGCGTAACGCGGGGTCCAGGCGGTAAAGCGGTTGCGGCACAGACGCGGCAGGCCGGGTAGCAAACCTTCCACCGGCTGGCCGAGACCATAATCGAACAGACGCAGGCCGTCTTCGGCGAGCATCACGTTGCTGGGTTTCAGGTCGCCATGCAGCACGCCCAGGCTGTGCGAATAACTCAGGGCGTCGAGCAGGGCGATGGAAATTTCCTGCAGCTCGCGCCAAGGCAAACCCTCAGGGCGTTCGCAGAGCAGCTGATCGAGGGTCAGGCCCTTGAGCAGCTCGAGGATCAGGAAGGCGCGCTGGCTCGGCACATCGACCTCGAAGCCGAACAGGCGCACCACATGGGGGTGGTTGAGCCGCGCGGTGAGGGCGAATTCGCTGTAGAGCAGGGCGTTGGCGTCCGGGTATTCGGCAAAATCGTCGCTGAGGGTTTTCAGCGCCACATAGGGTTCGGGGTCGCCGAACTGTTCGCGCAGCAGGTCGCGGGCGCGGTACACCGCGCCCATGCCGCCGACGCCGAGCAGGCGTTCGATCTTGTAGCGCCCGCCGAGCACTTCCGGCAGTTCGCTGAGCACCGGCCGCGTGGCCTTTTCCGCCGGTTTGGCGGCAGTGGCGGCCAGGGCGAAATAGGTCAGGTCGCTGGCCTCGTTGCTGGCCAGCGGCGGTGCGTCGAGCAGTTGTTCGCTCATCCGGGCGTCCTCATCGGCGGATCACCACCGCACTCAGGTTGTCCCGCGCCGGCCCGTCGAGCACCCGCTGGAACAAGCGATTGAGGGTCAGTTGCGGCGCCGGCAGATTGAGCGCGGCGCCCAATTCGTCAGCGGATAGATCCTGATAGAGGCCATCACTGCACAGCAGAAAGACATCGCCGGGCAGGATGTCCAGTTCGAGAATCTCCAGCTTCAGCTCTTCGCTGGCGCCAATGGCGCGGGTCAGCGCATGGGCCGCCGGGTGGCGTGCGGCCTCGGCAGGGCTGAGCTGTTGCTCGTCGATCAGCTGTTGCAGCAGCGAGTGATCGCGGCTGAGCTGGTACAGCCGGCTGCCGCGCCACAGGTAGCAGCGGCTATCGCCGGCCCACACGCAGGCGGCGCGGTCGTCCTCGATCAGCAGCGCCACCACGGTGCTGCCGATCAGCGTATCCGGGCGTTCGGCGGTGACCGTCAGCTCCTGACCGAGACGCCGGTTGAGCCCGTGCAGGCGCTTGCGCAGCTCGCCCAAACGCTGCTGCAAGTCACCCTCGCTGGGTTCGCCCAGGTACTCGACGATCAGGCGACTGGCCAGGGCGCCGTTCTGGTGCCCGCCCATGCCATCGGCGACCACCCACAGGCCCTGCTCCGGCATCGCCAGAAACGCATCTTCGTTACGCGCGCGCACCTTGCCGACCTCGGTGCGCGCGGCGCTGCGCCATGTATTAGTCACTTGCACCATCAGAGCGTCGCCGGCAGCTTGAAGCTGCGCAGCAGGTCGATATCGAACGGGTTCGGTGAGCGCTGGCTGTGTAGCAGGTAGCTGGCGTGGCGGCCGGCAAGGTCGGCCTTGAGCATCAGCACATCGCGACCGCTGTGGTAGTCCACGCTCATCAGGTCGAGCAGGCGAAACAGTGACCAGGGGCCGCTGTTCTTCTCGATGCCGACTTTATGCCCGCCGAGTTCCTCGACCACCAGGCTGGTGCGGCCTTCGTTGGCTTCGGCCGGCCAGCTGAAGGCGGTCTGCACGATCGGCCCGTGGCGGTATTCCATCTGCTGGCCGTCGAAGCGGAATTCCGCACGGCCCAGGCTGGAATCCAGCGAGTAAGGCTCGAGCTTGAACAGCACTTTCGGCTCGTTGGGGTTTTCCGCGAAGAAGCTGCGGTGGATGGTCTGGGTATGGCTCATCTGCAACAGGAACTCGCGCGATAGCGGCAAGCCGCGACCGTCGATGCGGCGCACCTGGTATTGGCCGGCGCTGCCGCTGACGAAGGGCTTGAGGTAGCCGTCGAAGAAGCGCTGGGCGATGCCCTGGGTCTTGAAAAACTCGCGGAAGTCGGCAATCGCCACGTCGCTTGCGCTGCGTGCGCTGAACGGATAACGCTGCTTCAACGAGCCTTTATAGGCGGCGTACAGCTCGCTCTTGTAGCGCTGGTTGAGGTAGTGGTGGGCGTCGTCCAGTACCAGCATCCAGCTGTCTTCGGCGAGCAGACTGAGCCAGTTGCCAATCGGTTGCGGCAGGCGCGAGGCGCTGCTACGCAGCTGGTTGATGGCATCGCGTCTGCCGCCCATGCGCGCCTTGGCCAGTTCGAATGCGGCCTGTTCCGGGGCACTGGCGTGGGCCAGGCTGGCCAGTTGCAGCTGCAACGCATCCAGGGCTTGCAGGGTTATCGCCAGTTCCGCGGCGGCACCGCCGTTTTCGTCGAGCAAACGGTGCAGCGGCTCGAAGCGCCGTTCCAGGGTTTTGCGCGCGGTATCCGGCAGGTTCTTCACCAGTGCCGCCTGGGCCTGTTCGGCGGCGGCGCCGGCGAGCTTGGCGACTTTACCCAACTTGCCCCTGGCGCCCTGCAGCGCCTCGGCAGCAACGCCCGCGCTGTCGGCGGCTTCGGCCATGCCCTTGAAGCGGGTGTTGTCGCGCACCTCCACCAGCAGTTGCAGCAGCGGCGAGTTGGCGGCGGTCAGGCCGGCCAGTTGCAGGGCGCCCTGGTTGGCGCTGCCGATCGGCTCCAATGTCAGCTGGGCCAGGGTTTCGCCCCAGTAGTTGGCATAGTCGCGAAAGTACAGCTGCTCCATTTCCACCAGCAGACGGCTGAGGTCGTTACTGCTGAGGTTGTCGCTACCACCGAGTACCCAGTTGTCGCGCAGGGTATCGCGCACCAGGTCGGCGCCCTTGGCGGTGAAGGTCTGCTGGTAGCCGACCTGGGTATAGAAGCCCGGGATGGCGTAATCAGCGCCGGCGAACAAGGCGGCTTGCGGGCCGAGTTTCTCGCTCAGGCGATACTCCGGCAGGCTGCGCGCCTGGTCACGCAGCATGCGGTAGACCACGGTGGCCAGCGACTCGCTGCGCAGCACCTGACGGGCCTGGGCGACCAGCGGTTCGTTGAGCGAGTAGGACGCGAACGACTCCGTCAGCAGGCGCTCGAAGTGCTGGTTGAGCCCGCGCTGCCCGGCACTGTTGCCGGCGTAGCGCAGCGACCAGTCGGCGGCCAGCCATTGCTGCAGGAAGGCCTTGTCGCGACGTTCTTCAAGATTGAGCATCAGGTAGGCGCGCAGGCTGTTGAGCAGGCCCTCGCGGTCGTTCAGGTTGGCCCGCACTTGCGCTTCCAGCTGGCGGCCGACGCGCGGCAGCAGCAGGCTTTCCAGCTCGCCGCGGTAGACCCGTTGCAGCGTTGGGTCGACCTTCTCGCCCTGATACAGGCCGCCGCGTTGCAGGTAGGCGGCTTCGTCTACCGGCACAAACACCTGGGTCGCGGCATAGCTGTGATCCAGCGCTTGCAACGTGCGCAGGGCATCGTCCTGGACGCCGAGGCTGTCATGTTGCCGAGTCAGTTGCCGGGCGATCTCGCGCAGTTGCTCCAGACGTTCGTGGTTGCCGGAGAAGCCGTTGGCCCAGAGTGCGCCGAACAGGCTCAGGCAGACGAACGCCGCGGCGTACATGGCGCGCTGGCCCCAGTCGATGCGCCGTACTTCCTTCTGGTCCAAGCCTGCCAGCTCGGATTCGGGGAAGATCACCTGGCTCAGCAGGTGGTTGATAAAGCGTGCCCGGCCACTGCGGAAGGTCGGCAGCGCGCTGCTGGCCAGACCCAGGTTGCGGCCGATGTCGCTGGTGCTCGGGTCGAGCTGGCTGTTCAGCTCCGGCGCGCTGGTCAGGTAGAAACCGCGCAATTGGCTGGCGCGCTGGTAGCGGTTGCCGCTGAAGGCCAGCTCACTGAACAGGCACAGGCGCTCGCCGATCAGCCCAAGTTGATGCGGGAAGTCGAGGATACGGCCACGGCGCTGGGTGTCGCGCTCCTGGTGCATGCGCAGGATCACCTGGCTGTTGAGGCGGCGCAGCAGTTCTTCGAACTCCTGGCGGATCACCTGCACGTCGGTAGGGTTCTGCTCCTTGCGGAAGCTGGCGCCGAGCACCTGATCGCTCTCTTCGCGCGACAGCTGATCGAAGAACTCGTCGAAGCCCAGCACCTTGTCGGCCTTGCTCAGGACCAGGTACACCGGCACATCGGCGCCGAGGCGCTGGTGAATCTCCTGCAGACGCTGGCGGGTCTGCCGGGCCAGGTTTTCCAGCTCGACCTCGCTGCCGCCCTGCAGCTGCTCGACCGGGATATTGACCAGCACCCCATTGAGTGGCCGGGCGCGGCGCTGGCGCAGCAGGCCGAGGAGGAAGTCCCAGGCGCGGCTGTCGATGGCCGGGTCGGGTTGATTCAGGTAACGCCCGGCGGTGTCGATCAGTACCGCGTGATCGGCGAAATACCAGTCGGCGTAGCGGGTACCGGATACGTCCTTGGTCAGGCGCTGCTGTTCACCGCGGTTGAGCGGAAAATCCAGGCCGGAGAAGTCCAGCAGGCTGGTCTTGCCACTGCCATGCGGGCCGAGCAGCAGGTACCAGGGCAACTCGTTGCGCCACTTCTCGCTACGGCCGCGGTAAAGGCTGGAGCGCTTCAAGGTGTGCAGCGCCTGCTTGAAGCGCTGACGCAGTTCAATCTGCTCCTCGCCGATCATGCCTTCACGGCGCAGGCGTTCCTGGGCCTCGGCGTCGTCTTCCTCGGCCTTCTTGCGCGCGGTGGTTTTCCAGCTGGCGAAGACCATGGCCAGCCCCCAGAGCAGAAACAACCCGCTGATGCTCAGCAGGCGACTGGTGGTCGACTCCCAGAACTTGTAGTCATTGACCGCCAGCAATGGGCCGACGAACCACACCAGCAGCGCCAGAACCAATACCAGGCACAGGCTCCAGACCCAGGTCTTGCGGAAAAAAGCGGCTAACTTGCCGAGAAAACTCTTCATTTCAGGTCATCCATGCTTACACCCGCGGACGGGTCGAGTTGCTCGTACGGCTGCAAAATAGTCTTGCGCTGTTCGCCCAGTACCCAGGCGAAACCGCCGTAGACCACGGCCAGGCACATCAGGGTGAACAGTGCCACCAGCCACCAGGGCACGATGCGCACCAGGCGCCGGCGGGTATCTTTCAGGCCCTGCCAGTGCGGCGAGACCTCGCGCGGCACGTCACCGCGCAGCTGGCGGATCTGCCGATAGAGGCTGTCGCGTACCGCTTCCAGTTCGAGCATGCCGCGCGGCAGCACGCGGTACTTGCCCTCGAAACCGAGCGACAGGCACAGGTACATCAGCTCGAGCATCGGCAGGTGCTTGACCGGGTTGCGCGACAGGCGCTCGAGCAGCTGGAAGAACTTCTCGCCGCCGAAGGTCTCGTTGTGGAAGCTCGACAGCAGGCTCATCTGCGACCACTCGCTCTCGTTGCCCCAGGGCGTGGTCACCACGGCCTCGTCGACCACGGTGCAGAGCACGTAACGCGCGGCCATCACCTGGCTGCTCTCGGCGCCTTCGTGCAGGGCGCGGTGCTCGAACAGCTTGAGCGCGCTGGCCAGACGCTGGTTGAGGGCACGCATGTCTTCGCTGTCGAAGCTGTGCTTGAGCCGCACCACTTCCGAGAGCAGCGCCGAGGCCGCGGCCACCAGCGGGTTGAGGCTGATGTTGAAGGTTTCCGCCGGGCGCAGGCGGGCGGCGTAGATCATCCGCTCTTCCAGTTGCTCGAATTTCGGCGGGGCGGCGAAGTCGGTCAGCGGGCTGTGCGCCGGGGCATCGCCTTTGCGGTTGAGGATGACCGTCTTGTCGTCCTGACCGTATTCCATTTCCTTGGTCGTCATATCAGTTCCTGATCGCCCAGAATTTCAGCTCAAGCCCGGAAAACTCGCCGGACACATGGAAGGCAAAGCCGCCGGAGCGTTCCAGCTGCGCCAGTTCCTCGGAGCCGAGCTCCAAGGCGAAGTAGGTCTTGCCCGAGTGGAACGGGATCTGCCGTGGCGCCACCGGCAGCGGTTTGACCTTGATCCCCGGCAGGGCCAGGTTGACCAGTTGGCGGATGCTTTCCACCGGGCCGACCTTGAGGTGCGCCGGCAGGCGATTGCGCAGCTCTTCCGAGTCGCACTGGGCACTGGCGGCGAGGACGAATGAGGAGGTGCCGAGCAGCTTGTGGTCGTGCAGCGGCGATACCTGGATGCCGTACTGACGTTGTTGCAGCAGCAGTTCGATGGCGTGTTGTTCCAGCACCATCGACAGCACCTGGCGGATCGCATCCATCAGCTTGCGGAAGGACAGACCCTGGTCGCTGTGCAGGTAGCGGCTGTCCAGGCGCGGGCGCTTGGTCTCGCTGGAGAAGGTCGCCAGCTCGCCGAGCAGGCCCAGCAGCTCGCGGTAGATCTGCTCGGGGTGCACCTGTTCGATGCCCAGGTAATGGCGCAGCACCGGTTCGAAGCGGTTGATCAGCTGCAGCATCATGAAGTCGCCGACTTCCGCGCCGCCGACCTTGCCGGTGGCGCTGATGCGTTCGGCGAGGATGTCGCCACGGTGGGCGAGCATGCTGATGACTTCCTTCAGGCAGCTGAGCAGGTAGCCCGAGGCCTGGAAGTTGACGTAGGTCGGGATAAATTCCGGATCGAGGCTGATCACCCCGTCCGGGGTGGTGTCGAGCACGTCGCACAGCTGCAGTTTGACGTAGGCCTGGTCGCGCTGCTGCTCGCCGAGTAGCAGGCGGAAATCCGGGCGGCCACAGCTGACCTGACTCGATGCACTGTCACCGGCGTTGGAGTCGGCGACTTCCTCGTCGAAGGCGGTGAAGCGCGCCAGCACGTCCTGCTGTTCCGGGCGGCGGCTCTCGATATGGTTGCCGGTGACCAGCGGCAGGGCCAGGTACACCGGAGTGTTGCCGGTGTTCGGCGGCACGTCGAGGGCCAGCGGCTCGCGCTCGGCACCGATATCGAACAGGCTGCCATCGGGCAGGATGCCGCTGGCCTTGCTCACCACCAACTTGCCCATGTTGAGGAACTGGCGATCGATCTCCAGTTCGAAAAAGCCCCACGCATAGCTGTCGAGTTTCTGCGTGCGGGTCTTCAGCTGGTAGTCGTAGTAACGGTCGTTCTGCTGGAAGTGCTGCGGGCGCAGCAGCATGCCTTCCTGCCAGACCACTTTATGCATGGCCATGGCTTATTTCCCGTCCTTGGTGAGGTCATCCTGGGCCTTGATACCCAGGGCATCGAGGTTGAGCACGCTGGTGGTGCGCCCCTGTTCCTGCAGCGGGATGACCACGCGCCAGTTGCTTTCCGGCAGGTCGCGGTAGGCGGCCAGCACGCCGATATAGCGGCTACCCGGCTGGACAAAGAGTTTCAGCTCGCGCTGCTCGCCCGGCCTTAGCTCAAGTTCTTCGAGGGTGACCATGTCCGGCGCCAGGGCTTCTTTCGGGCGCTGGTAGAGCGAGAAGAAGTCGGCGGTCTCGAAGGCCACCGGGTGCTTGAGTTCGATCAGGCGCAGCACGATCGGCGAAGGCCGGCCATTGAGGTCCGGGTTGAGCTCATCGCTGCCGTTGAGGGTCAGGTCGAGTTTGGTCATGCTCGAATTCGGCGACAGCGCCGAGCAGCCGCCGAGGGCCAGTAAGGCGGCCAGCAGGACCAGGGGGAAAAAGCGCAACATGGGGGTCATCCTTGAACGTCGGTGTTGAGGGTGGCGATCAGGCGAACCTGTTCTTCATAGGTGCTGGCGAAGTCGCGGGCGAACAGACGCTCGCTCCAGTCGTCGTTCTGCGTAAGCTGGGTGTGCAGCCGACGATAGGCGCGCCAGCGGCTGCCGGCGGTGGCGATCAATGGCTTACGCCCCTCGCGCTCGAAACGCAGGTTCAGGTGCTCCGGCGACAATTGCTCGAACATGCCCTTGACCGCCGCACGGCTGGCGGCCAGCAGCGCCACCTGATGGGCCTGCAGGTCGCGGAAACTGCGGCTTATGGTCTGCTCGGCGGACAGCGCGCCGGCCTTGCCGCCGCGCAGCAATACGCTCAGCGCCTCGCTGCTGTCGGCACTGTGCTTGAGCGGGTTATTGCCGGCGCTCTGCACCGTGGTCAGGGCCAGGCGCAGTTCGTTTTTCAGCTCGCTGCGGGTGCGCAGGCTCTGTTGCAGGCTGCCGACGCTCTGCTTGAGCAACCTGGCCGCATGCAGGGCCAGGGCCTCGCGGCCATCGTCGTCGAGGTCGTCGAGCTTGACCCCGAGGGCCTCGCCGAATTTTTCCCAGAAGCTCAAAGGCAGGCGTACCGGCTCTGGCGCGCGCTTGGGCTGCGGTGCCGGCGTCGGCATCACCAGCTCGGGCACCTGCAGGTTCTCTTCGTCAAGCTGCGCGTAATCGCGCTGCTGCGCCTGCACGTTGTGCGGACGCAGGATCGCGGTCAGGTCATCGACCTCGGCGTACACCCGCTCCTGTTGTTCGAGGGCGGTCAGTGGGTCCAGGTCGAGAAAGGCGTCGTCTGGAATGATGCTGCCGGCCGGCTGCGAACGACCGATATCACCGGCGAACAGCGCCGGGTCCTGAATCAGCCGCGCGCGGATCTCGAACTCGCCGAAGCAATACACGCCGCCGTGCTCGATGCGTTGCGCCTGGCCCTTGCGCAGGCTGGCGCCGCTGTCTTTCAACTGGATGCCATTGCTGCTGGTGTCGGTCAGGAAGAACGCGCCATCGCGGTAGCTCACCTCGGCATGCCGGCTGGACAGCACGCGCTTGCGATCCGGAATCACCCAGTCGCATTCCTCCGCCCGGCCAATGATGCCGCCGGCTTGCTTGAAGGTTTTGGTGGTCAAAAGACCCGGCACAAACTGCTGTGCACTGACCACATCGAAGACCAGTTCCATGGTAGTTAACTCCTTGCGGTCAGTTGCCGCGTTGCACTGCTTCGGGTTCGCCCAGAGGGCGGTATTGATCGTCGCTGAATTTGTAGTTGCCGCTGCAGCCGGTGAGGCAGAGGGCGACTAGCAGGGCGAGTAAGGCGGCGGGAAGGTCACGGTGAAACATCGAAGAGGCTCCTTGCGGTTCGAATGTGGGCAGATCAGATTGGTGGCGTGGCATCAACTGGCCTTCTCCGGATGGTTGGGGAAGATGCGCCGCTTATTGGCCTTTTCCGGGCTATGTGGCAGCTGTTCCACACCAAGCGGGTAGTGGAAGGCCGAGGTATGGATATAGGGCGGGTCTAGGGCTTCGATGGCCGCCAGTGCTCTGGCGTGGCCTGCGGGATCAAAGGCGAGATCGGCGAAGGGCTTGAGATCGTCGGGGATGCGGTGCTGGTCGTCGTCCGGCAGTTCGAGCAGCGGCACCTGCCGTGATAACGCCTCCTGGTGCATCCGATGCAGACCCAGAAACGCCAGTTGCGGTCGGGTATGGCGCTCGTCGATCAGGTAGACGGTATCGCCCCTAACTTCACATCTCCAGTGATTGCCTTCAGCTTTGGCGCGAGCATGGGCAATCGCCGCATTCTTCTGCGCCCGCTCCTTGACGTCGAAGCCGCTAAGGTCGTATCGCTCCCGTACTACCCGCTCGATATTGGCCGGATCGATGGCGGGGTCGGCGTAGCCGCCGCCGATATCCGAATGCACCCCGACACCTTTCAGTTCGACAAAGTGTGCAGGCGCCGAGTGGCCATTCTTTACCGAGGTCAGCGGGAATTTCTCGCGCACCTCTTGGCCAGCGACCAGGTGATAGACGTACTGGGCGGACTCGGCTTTCAGGTTAAGGTTGAAATCGCCTTCATCGTCGTTGCCCGGCCAGTAGAAGGAGCCAACGCTGTCGTACAGGCCGACAAAGCGCACCCGGGTTTTAACCGTGCTGCGCGGGTACATATCCACCACGCGACGTGTTTGACCTTCGCGACTGCCGTGGCGCTGGCTATATGGTTTGCTGGCCATTAAAAGATTGGGGTTTAGTTTAATGTCCCAAATTGAAACAGTTTCTTTCCTGCCGCTGAAATCAGGAAGTCCGTGGTTGATCATATTGACAAAATGTCTTGCCTGAGCGGCGCCTCGGCTAAAACCAAAGACATCGAATACTATTTCCCCGGTGTTAGCTGGAAGCTGTTCGAGTATTTCTGCGTGTAATTTATTTCTGGCTTCATGTAGGCGCGTTTCACCACCGGTAGGGCCGATGGCAAAACCAAGTCCAAGAATGCTATCGCTACCCTTTGTTACCGTACCGATACCTTCAATATACAGGTTGTAAATGTGTTTATTTAGATCATCCTTGTACAGGTCAGAAAGTTTAGCGATGTTCGTCATTGCTCTTGTAGTGCTTCTTCTGTCATTTTCTCTATTGTTACCCGTGCCGTCGAAAAATACGCCAACAATTACTTGTGGCACTTCACAGCAAAGAGCGCCGTCGTCAGTACCAGTGGAAATCTTTTTACTTATCTCAAATGCGGTATTGAAAGGGATGGTCATAAATTCAATCCTCAATCCCAGTAATTGGCTTCAGTGTTTTTTCTCGTATCAGCTGTTTGGTTATTGCTAGAAATGCTTTAGCGTCTCCAGAGGTCGCTCTGCCATTAGCCGTTGCGATTTTTTCAGCGCGTTCGTTTTTTCCGCACTCGTATTGATATGAGCAAGAGACTTTCAGAACGGCCTGTATTTCCCCATTTGCCCCGAACCCAAAAATAATGGTTGGTTCGTGTGTGTTTTTGCCAAAAGCATGTTGATAGTCTTTAAATAGCATGGTGAGGGTGGGGGCGAATGAAAGGTCGGCCTCATAAAATTTTTGGTTCTGGTATGAGAACCAGCGGGCATGGGCTGTTTTAGGAATAAATTGCTTTCCAGCCAATACATGAAAGCCACCAGCTTTTGGCAGGCTCTGTGGGTTGTTGGGGTCCCAGGTACTACCACCGCTATAACCCCCGCCGGAGCTATGTAATGTGTTCTTGGCGTTGGCTAAAGTAAGCTCTAAGGCATGTATCGGTTTGTCTGAACCAAACCCTAAGTTATATTCAACAAGCTGTGTGCTGTCACTGGTTGCAATGCTGCATCCGGCTAGTGCGGACGTAACAAAATAAACGATCAGTGCACGTATGGACTTTTTAGAGATATATGCTTTTTGCACCTTTCAGTCCTCTTGGTTATTCACGTTATCTGTGGCGTAGGTATCAGAAAACAGTTCGCTCAGTGACAACATGGGGTTTGCTTGCTTACTCTTCAGCGCCGTTTTTACCTGTGGTTCCTGCCAGAGCTGTTCACCTTGATCGAGCGCCTGTACCGCGAGAAATAATCGATCCTGGCGGTCGCTGATGCCGTGTTGTTGCAGGTGTTGATCTAGTTGCTTTGCCCACTGGTATTGGTCCTGAGTTGTCCACTGTGACAGGGGCTCGGGGTAGTGCGTATGCAACTGACCGAGGAGGCGCGGGATGGCGCTGGCACGGGCCAGCGCCCGTTGCATGTCTGCGTCGATGGCGATTTCTGCCGGCGCCAGTGGCAGGGCTTCGGTGCTGACGGGTCGGCCCTGTAGCAGGCATTCACGCGCCTCCAGAGGCAGCCAGGCGGACCAGCTTTCGCCGGCGCGGATGGCTTGGGTACGCCAGTAGTCGCAGGCCGGATCTTGCAGGCCGCTCATCACCTGCGGGTCGTAGTAGCGCATCAAGGCCAGTTCGCCGCCTGCTAGGCGCGCGCCGAGCAGGTGGCGAAAGTGCTGGGTCAGTTCTGTCAGTGGGGCCGGGCTGGCGATCAGGATGCCCAGGGGGCGCTGCTCCAGCTGGACCAGCAACTCGTTCCATAGCCCCGGCTCACCATCCAATTTCAGTAACCAGGGGCCCTGTTCACTTAGCTCGGCGCGTGGGGTGTGCAGGAACAGGCTCTCCGCCTTCGGGTTGGAATGAGCGGTCCAGATATGTTGCAACAGCTTGGCGTCCTGGGCGCCATCGAGCAGGGCATAGATCGCCTGCTGTTCGTCCGCCGCACGTTGCTGCCAGTCTCTCAGCCAGTCGTGAAACTGCGTCATGACGCGTTACCTGCCATGGCTTGGGCGCGCTTCTCTGCACACTCCTTGCAGAAGGGCACGGCTTGCTCAGCGGCGGTGATCAGACGCAACGGGGTCAAGCTGCTGCGCTTCGGTGCGGGCGGTACGCTGTTGAGCAGGGCTTGCTGGGTCAGCTCGCCCGCGCTGTCTTGATCCGCCGCGTTGGGGATGATTGGCGGTTTGATGGCGATTCCAGATCCCGCACCCGGCCCACCACCGGAGTTGATCTTGATGGTGGCGCCGCTGAGGGTGACGCCGCCGGGGTCGAGTTTGAGGAAGCTGCCGTCGCCTACGGCGGTGAGTTCCATGCCGGCGTCGATCACTACCTTGCTGCCGGCGTAATAGTGGATCTCGTTGCCGGCTTCGACGAACTGGCCGACGCCGATTTTCACGTGCTGTTTCTGGCCGACCGTGAGGTGGTCGTTGCTGCGCGCTTCCACCTTGCGGTCGGCGTGGGTGGTGCGGTGTTCTTCGAGCTGGAATTCGCTGTAGCTGTTGGCCTCGACCGTATCGTGGCGCTGGTTGCCGATACGGATTTTCTGGTCGTGCTCGATGTTTTCGTCCCAGTCGCGCTCGGCGTGCAGGTAGATCTGCTCCTCGCCCTTTTTATCTTCGATGCGCAGTTCGTTGTAACCGCCGCCGCCGGGGCTGCTCAGGGTCTTGAATAGCGAGCGGGTCTTGTTCGCCGGCAGTGGATAGGGCACCAGGTGTTCGGCGTGGTACAGGCAGCCGGTGACCAGCGGCTGGTCGGGGTCGCCTTCGAGGAAGGTCACCAGCACTTCCATGCCCACGCGCGGAATGGCGATGCCGCCGTAGCGGTCGCCGGCCCAGCTGGAGGCGACGCGCAGCCAGCAGCTGGTTGTATCGTCGGCTTGGCCTTCGCGGTCCCAGTGGAACTGGACCTTGACCCGACCGTACTCGTCGCAGTGGATTTCTTCGCCGGCGGGGCCGGTGACCACGGCGGTCTGGCTGCCCAGCACCTGGGGTTTCGGGTGCTTTAACGTGGGGCGCCAGAGCACGTCCCAGGGGGTGGCGCTGAAGCGATTGCGGTAGCCCTGTTGAAAGCCGTCGCTGGCCGCGGTGTGACTGGTCACCGATTCTTCCAGCACCTGGGGCTGCTTGCCCTCATGGAAGATTTCGTTAAGTAGCCAGAGCTGGTTCCACTCCGCGCGCGGGTGGGCGCTGAGGTTGAGGTAATGGCCGCTGACCAGCAACGGTTGATCGCTGGCGCCGGTAGCCAGTTCGTAGTCGCTGCGGTGGCGTTCCAGGCTGCGTTTGCTCAGGTGCTTGCCGCGCTCGCGCTCGACGAAACGGCCGGGGTAGTCGTAGTCCTCGAGATCCGGGCTGAACTCGCTGGTGAACGCCGCTTCCATCAGCAGGCGCGGTTTTTCGAAGTCGTAATCGCGGCGGCTCACCCGGCTGCTGCGGGTTTCCAGGCGCAGGGCGAAGCGCTTGATTACCGGCTCGGCGGCAACCAGGCCGCTGTCCTGCTGGTAGGCGGTGGGGGCGAGCTTGGGGAAGACGGTCTGGTCGTCGCCGAAGACCAGTACATGGCCTTGTTCACTGTGCTGGAAGTGGTAGTGAATGCCTTCTTCCTCGCACAGGCGCTGGATGAAGTGCAGGTCGGACTCGTCGTATTGCACGCAGTAATCGCGTGCGGGATAGACCGTCGGGCCGAACTGGAAGGCGTAGGCGTTGCTCTGAATGCCATGTTCTTCGAGTACCTGGCCGATGATCTTTTCCACCGTCAGATGCTGGAAGATGCGCTGATTAAGGCGATGGGCCAGGTAGGCCAGTTGTGGGCGCAGGGTGACGTGGTAACGGCTCAGGCGCTGGCCGGACTCGCCCAGGGCGGCACGGTAGATCAGGCCATGGATGCCGTTGCCGCCAGGGGCGAAGGCCAGGAACGCCGGCTGGTGCAGCAGACTTTCCAGGTCGAGATCCGGGCGCTCGCTGATCAGCTCCAGTTCGAACACGAAGGGCTGGCTGAGCGCTTCGCGGCCAGTGAATTCGAGTACCTGCAGGTCGTGGGCGAGGCCCTCGATACTCAGGCTGAAGTGGGTCTGGTTAGCTGCATTGAACATGCTCTTCTCCTTAAGCCTTACACGTCAGCCGGGCTGATATTCAGCCGCTGCATGCGGTACAGCAGGGTGCGGCGCGGCAGGCCGAGCTCGCCGGCGGCGCTGGTCTGGTTGCCGCGGTTCTTGCGCAGACAGTCGAGCAGCAGGCTGCGTTCGACACGCTCCATGCGCTCACGCAGGTTCATGTTGGCGTCGCTGTTGCTGGTCTGGTGCAGGTTGAAGTACTCGGGTAACAACTCGCCGCCTTCGCAGAGCAGCACGGCACGCTCGACCAGGCCCTTGAGCTCGCGCACATTGCCGGGGAAGGCATAGCTGGCCAGTTGATCCAGGGTGCTGTCGGCCCAGCGACAAGGGTCACGTTGCAGGAAGGCGCTGGCCTTGTCGGCGAAATGCCGGGCCAGGGTCAGGATGTCCTGGTCGCGCTCGCGCAGGGCAGGCAGTTCGATGGGGAATTGCGCCAGGCGATAGAACAGGTCTTCGCGAAAGCGGCCTGCTTCCACCAGGGCGCGCAGGTCGCAATGGGTGGCGGCGACTATGCGCACATCGACGGTGTGGGTTTCGCTGCAGCCCAGCGGGCGGACTTCGCCTTCCTGCAATACCCGCAGCAGCTTGGCTTGCAGGGTCAGCGGCATGTCGCCGATTTCATCGAGAAACAAGGTGCCGCCGTCGGCCGCGTCGAACAGGCCCCGATGGTCGCGGTCGGCCCCGCTGAAGGCGCCTTTGCGGTAACCGAACAGCTCGCTTTCCAGCAGGGTTTCCGGCAGCGAGGCGCAGTTCTGCACGATGAAGGCCTGGCTCCGCCGCACCCCGCAATCATGGATGGCGCGCGCCACCAGTTCCTTGCCGGTGCCGGTCTCACCGGTCAGCAGCACGCTGACCGGGTTGTGTAGCACCTTGCCGATCATCTGATACAGCTCGCGCATCGGCGTGCTGTCGCCGATCAGGCCGTAGCCACTGGCGCAGGGTATGTTGCTGGGCCTGGCCGCTTGTTCAGTGCGTGGCGCGCGCAGGCGCTGCAGCAGGTGTAGTTGAGCGATCACGAAGCTGCCGAGATGGCCAAGCGAGCCGGCAAAACCTTGCAGGTCGCTTGCCTGCTGGCTAGCGATCAGCAGCAGGCCGTTGACGTGTTGCTGTTCGTCGAGCAGCGGCACGCACAGCAGGCTGCGCCAGGCCTGTGCTACGTCCGGTAGAAAGCCGATCTGCTGCAGGCTGCTGTCCAGTTCGCTGATGCTGAGAACCTGGTTTTGACACAGGCAATATTGCAGCAGTTGCTCGCCGTCATAGTCGCTGGGCAGGCTGGCCTCTGCGCGGGGTTGCAGCAGGCCGTCCTGCCACTCGGCATTCAGGGTCAGGCGGGTGTGGGTGTCGTCCAGCAGATACAGCTGGCTCAGCCCGCACCCAGACAGTTGCGCCGCGCCTTCAACCAGTCCGCCGAGCAGGGCGTCGCCATTGGCCGCCCGCGCCAGGCCGGCGAAACGCTGTAACAGCGCCTCGGCATAACGCAGCGGCTGCGCCACCTGGTGGAACATCGGTGCGACCTTAAGCGAACTCACAGACCACCGTTCCTTCACCGTCGAGGGTGGCGTGCACACGTTGCAGGTTTTCGCCGCTGGCCATGGCCGCCAGCAGGCGATCGACCACCAAGGGCTGCAGGTGCTGGTCGATCAGGTGGTCGATCAGGCGCGCGCCGCTGTCGCTGTGGCTGCAGCGCTCGGCGAGGTTGTCGACCAGCGCGGCGCTGTGGCTGAACTGCAACTGACGGCGGGCCAGGCGCTCGCCGAACCGTGCCAGCTTGAGGCCAACCAGTTGGTTGAGTACTTCGCCATCGATTGGGTAATAAGGCACCACGCGCATGCGCCCAAGCAGCGCCGGCTTGAAGTACTGCGATAGGGTCGGGCGAATCGCCTGCTCCAGATCCTCGGCGTGCGGGCGTTGGCCGCCCTGGCAGAGGCTGGCGATGCGCTCGCTGGCCAGGTTGCTGGTCATCAGGATCAGGCAATTGCGGAAGTTGATCTCGCGCCCTTCGCCGTCGTTGGCCACGCCCTTGTCGAAGATCTGATAGAAGATGTTCATCACGTCCGGGTCGGCTTTTTCCACTTCATCCAGCAGGATCACCGAGTAGGGCTTCTGTCGCACCGCCTCGGTGAGCATGCCGCCCTCGCCGTAACCGACGTAGCCGGGCGGCGCACCGATCAGGCGCGAGACGCTGTGCTTTTCCTGGAACTCGGACATGTTGATGGTGGTGAGGAAGCGCTCGCCGCCGTACAGCAGGTCGGCCAGGGCCAGGGCGGTTTCGGTCTTGCCGACGCCGCTGGGGCCGACCAGCAGGAATACCCCGACCGGCGCGTCGCTGCGGTTGAGGCCGGCGGCGCTGGCGCGCATCGAGCGGTCGAGGGCTTCGATGGCCTGTTCCTGGCCGCGCAGACGTTGGCGCAGATCGCTGGCGAAGCTCAGCACCTTGCTGTTGTGCTCGCGGGCCAGCTGGCTCAGCGGCACCCCGGTCCAGTGGCTGATCACCTCGGCGACCAGGCGCGGGCAGACCTCGAAGCTGACCAGGCGCTCATGGGCCTGGGCGCCGGCCAGCTCGACCTGCACGTCGCGCAGCTGCCCTTCCAGCTGTTGCAGATCGGCCGCTGGTTCCGGGTTTTCCTCATTGGTTGCGGCACGGGCGCTGGCGCACTGCTTGCGCAGCTCGAGCAGACGGGTGGCCAGCTCGCGCTGCACGGCCCAGCGGGCTTCGATCTGCTCCAGTTCGGCGCGGGCTGCGCTCAAGCGCTGCTCCAGCTGCTCGAGGGCGTCGCTATCGATATTCAGGCCGGCGTCCAGGTCGCGGCCCATGGCCTCGCTCTGCCGTTCGCCCTCGGCGATTTCGCCACGCAGGCGCTCCAGCGCCTCGGGGGCGGCGGCCAGGCTGATGCGCACCCGGGCGCAGGCGGTATCCAGTACATCCACGGCCTTGTCCGGCAGCTGGCGACCGGCCAGGTAGCGCGCGGACAGCTCGGCAGCGGCGACCACGGCGTCGTCGCGCAGGTAGATGCCATGGCTTTTTTCATACACCGGCGCCAGGCCGCGGAGGATGGTCACCGCTTCCTCGACCGTGGGTTCGAGCAGCTGCACCGGCTGGAAGCGGCGGGCCAGGGCCGGGTCCTTCTCGAAGTATTTCTTGTATTCGCTCCAGGTGGTGGCGGCGATGGTGCGCAGCTCGCCACGGGCCAGGGCCGGCTTGAGCAGGTTGGCGGCATCGCCGCCGCCGGCCTGGCCACCGGCGCCGATCAGGGTGTGGGCTTCGTCGATAAACAGGATGATCGGCTTGGGCGAGCCTTTGACTTCATCGATCACCCCCTGCAGGCGTCGTTCGAATTCGCCTTTGACGCTGGCGCCGGCCTGCAGCAGACCCAGATCCAGACACAGCAGCTCGACGCCCTTGAGCGCATCCGGCACTTCGCCGGCGGCGATGCGCAGGGCCAGGCCCTCGACGATGGCGGTCTTGCCGACACCGGCCTCGCCGACCACGATCGGGTTGCTTTTGCGCCGGCGGGCGAGGATGTCGATCATCTGGCGGATCGCCGCGTCGCGGCACAGTACCGGGTCGAGCTTGCCGTCGCGGGCCTGCTGGGTGAAGTTGTGGGTGAAACGCGACAGGTTGGATTCGCCGCCAATGGCGGTCTTGCCTGCCGCTGGCTGCGCTTGCTGGGCCATGGCGAAGTCGCGCAGGCGCTCTGGGTTGAGCTTGGCCAGCAGCGCCTGGTAATGGCTGCCTGCATAGCGCATCGGGTTGCGCAGCAGGGCGAGGATCAGCGCGGCCTGCTCGACCTGGTTCTGGCCCAGCTCCAGGTTGGCCACCAGCAGGGCGTCCTGCAACCATTGCACCAGTTCGCTGGAAAACACCGGGTTGCGCGACTCGTTGTGCTCGCCGCGCGGTTGCAGGGCGCGGGCCAGCTCGCCAGCGTCGACTTCGGCATCCTGCAGCGCGCGGATGAGCAGGCCATCGGGCCGCTCGAGCAGGCCGAGCAGCAGGTCCTCGACCAATATCTTGCTGCCGCCACGCACCACGCAGCGTTCGGCCGCGAGTTCCAGATCGTTCTTGGTGGCGGCGTCGAGGGCCTGTACCAGCTGTTGCAGATCGACGTTGATCATTTCATCAGTCCTTAATGAGTTTTGCTGCCAAGGGTGACCACGCCGTCGGCGTTATCCCGTCCCAGCCAGGTGGTCCAGCCCAGCAGGCAGGGGTTGTCGGCGCCGAGGCGCAGTTGGCGAATTTCGTCCTGGCGCAATTCCAGGCGGATGTCGTAGTCCAGCGGGTCACGCAGGGTGAAACGCACCAGCGCGCAGAGCGGTTGGTAGCCACTGCCGACGGGCAGGAATTCATGGAAGCGCTCCCAGTCGAGCTGGCGCACATGGATGCGGAACTTGCCGCCGCGGTCGCGCACGAACTCGCCGAGCACCAGGCTTTCGCCCAGTTGACTGTTGGCCAGGCCAAGGCGATTGCGTTGCTCGTCGAGAATTTCCACCTGGCGTTCCAGGCATTGCTCGATAAACAGCGCGGCGTGCTTGAAGTAGTAGCGCAACACCGACTCGATCAGCGCCGCCGAATGGGCGCGCAAACTGAGCAAGCCGAGGTAGGGCAGTAGGCGTTTCCAGTTCAGCTCAGAGGCGGCGCGAATCTGCGCACCGCCGAGGCCGATCAGGGCGAACAGCTGCTCGGAGAACGGGTCAAGCGCGCCGCTCTGGAACCGCGCGTGATAGCGGTACTTCTGCCAGATCGGCAGCAGCAAGCTTTGCAGGCGGTTGTTGAACAGGTCGAGAAAATCCCGGGTCGGGTTGCCGTCCGCACTGTCACCCAAGGCCTGTTCGCCATAGAAGGCGGGCAGGGGGGAGCCGGCCCCGCACAGGCTGACCAGATTGATGCGCAGGCGTGCGCGCAGCTCGCCGTGCTCCTCGAAGAACTGCACGCGATCGATATCGCTGCCGGGAAAACCCAGGCTCGGATTGGCCTGCAGTTCCAGGCGTTGCAGCAGTGCTTGCTCGTCCAGGTGCGGATGGGCGGCCTGCAGGCGTTCCAGCACCAGCTGCACACCCTGGAACAGGCTGTATTCGCGGATGCCCCGGCTAAGCCGGGTGAGGTCCGGCGCAAAGTCTGTTGGGCTGCTGCCAGGCGGCGTTGCAGCCGGGCTCAGGGTGCTCATTTAGCCCCCATAAACTGCTGGTCTTCGCCCGTTCGCGCCTTGCCAGCCGCGGGCTTGCATGCCGTTGCGTGGAGTCTCATAGCAGGGGTTGTTGCCCCATGCGCGGCGTCCATTGATACACCTCTCCCTGGGTGCTCTGCACGCGCAGCTCGTGATACGAGTTCAAGCTGGCGTAGAGGGCGAAAAATTCATTGAGTACCGTGGCGAAGAGGAACAGGTCGCCCTCGCCGACATAGCCCTCGGGGTTGATCGTCAGCTGGGTGCGTACGCCGCGCACCGGCAGGCCGCGGTGCAGGCGGTCGACATGCTGATGACCGATGCTTTTCAGGCCATCGAGCAGGCGCTTGCTGACCTTCTCCGCGTGCTGGTCGTAGTAGCGCGGCAGGTCGTAGGTTTCGAGGATCACCTTGAGCGCATCGACGTTGGCCAGCGACAGGTAGTTCAGCGACATGTTGCTGATCAGCTTCCAGAGGAAATCGCGGTGCAGGGGCGGTGCGTAGCTTGGCGTCACCGCGCTGATATTGCGGAAGCTGAGAAACTCCGGGGTGTCCTCGCAGGGCTTACAGATATCACCGAGGCCCAGCTGGCGCGGCAGGTTCTGGTTGGTGCAGGTCAGTTCGATCGACAGGGTTTCGTGCTGGTCGAGGTTGCGCAGGCCGAAGCTCAGGTAGGTCTCCAGGCCGTCGCCGAGCATCGACGGCTGCTGGCGTACGCTGTAGTGCGGGCGGGCATGGGGCACGTCGAAGCTGGCGTCATGCTCGAAGGATTCGAACGGCACGTACTCCTCGTAACCCTTGCCGCCCGGCTTCCAGCCGGTGACCCGGTCCACCGAGAACACCCCGCAGTGCTGCGAGTCGAACTCCGAAGGCAGCAGCAGGTACTGATCCTGCTTGCCGTCCAGGCGGATCGGAATGGCGTCGTGGGCGAACAGGTTGACCACCGGCGTGCAGTACAGGCGCACGTTGTCCAGGGTCGGGCGAATGCGTTGCCCCCCGGCCTTGTTGATATCGAAGCGCAGCTCCAGGCCGCGGGCCTGCTTGAGCAGCTCTGGCGGCAGGCGCTTGAGCGCATCCAGGCCCTTGAGATCGACGAACAGGAACTTGTCCTGAAAGGCGAAGTACTCCTGCAGGTAGCGATAGCCGCGGAAGGTGTTGAGCGGGTAGGGGATCAGCGCCTGGTCTTCGTCGAAGCCGACCGGCTGCACCTGCTCGGCGCCCAGTTTCAAGGCCGGCACCGCTTGGCCCTGGGCGTCTTGCAGCGGCTTGCCGGCGCCATCCAGCAGCACCAGCTGGATGCCGCCCAGATGCCGCAGCAGGCTCAGGTAGAGCAACTGGCTGATATAGCGCTCGCCGGCCAGGTGCAGGCGCAGCTGCTTGAGGTCGAGGTCGCCGAGGTGACCATCGGCGCTCATTTCCAGGCGCAGGCTGAGCAGCGCGCCGTCGCCCTTGACCGAGTAATCCAGGCCGTTGAGCGCCAAGGGCAGCACTTCGGTGGCGAAGCAGGTGCGGAAGCGACAGGTCACGCCCTGGATCGGCTTGGACTCCACCGGCGTGTGGCGCGGCACCGGCAGCGCCGGGCCGGGACGCTTGAGCGGGTCGAACTGGAGCATGCTGAAGGCCGGCAGCGGGCGCATATAGTTCGGCCACAGCAGGTGCATCAGCGAATGGGTCAGCTCCGGCAGCTCGTCGTCGAGCTTCTGCCGCAGACGCCCGGTAAGAAAGGCGAAGCCCTCCAGCAGCCGCTCGACATCCGGGTCGCGCCCGCTCTGCCCAAGAAACGGTGCCAACGCCGGGCTGCGCTCGGCAAAACGCTTGCCGAGCTGGCGCAGGGCGGAGAGTTCGCTCTGGTAGTAGTGGTTGAAAGACATTCAGCGGGTCATCCCTGTGCTGGTTCGGCTTAGCCGCCGATGAGAACTGTGCCGGAACCTGCGGTGACCACGTTGCCATGACTACCCACGGTGCCGACGGTGGTCGCCGGCATGCCGTTGATCAGCACATTGGGGATCACCGCGCTGGCCAGGGCGCTGCCGCAGCCGGTCGGGTCGCCCATGCGCGCGGCCGGCAGGCCGTCGAACAGTACGTCGGGCGAACCGGCGGCGATCGGGTTAGTGCCGTGACCCGGAATCGGGCAGGCAGTCGGATCGTTGAGGCGTGCAGCGGGTTTGCCAGACATGGGACGCTCCTTAATTGACCTTGACCTGTCCGCTGCCGTCCAGGCTCGCGGAGAAACTCACTTGGCGTTTGCACCCTTCGATTTCCAGCAGGCCTTCGATGGCGAAGCGCAGGCTGAGTGGATCGTGGTGGCGGGGCAGGGAAATCACCCGCACCTCGCGCAAACGCGGTTCGTACGCTTCGATAAAGCGTTCGATGGCGATACGCGCCTGCTGCAGCGAATCGTGCAGCGACAGGCGCATATCGTTCAAATCGGGCAACCCGTAGTCGGGCAGCGTTTGCACGCTGCCCGCCCGGGTGCTGAGCATTTTGGCCAGGTGGGTCGCCACCGACGCCATGGCAGCGACCTCGCGGCTCCAGCCAGCACGTAGGCTGGCTTCACCGCCGAGGCGTTCGAACAGGCTTCCGTACCCGGCCATAATCAGGTTCTGCCCACGAACAAAACACGGTGGCGACGCTGGCCGTTTTCGCGCAGTGCCAGGAAGGACGAACGTGGTGTGCTGCTTGCCCACGAGTTCGTCATGACGCCGCAATGCGCGAAAACGGACGCGTCCCGAAGGGTTGCGCCCAGAAACGCGTCAGGCTGCGTTAATCGACCCTTATTTGGAACAACCAAACCGCGGGTCTCGCGCCTTGCCTGGCGCATTTCTGGGCGGCAACGCCGGTGTGTTTTGTTCATGGGCAGAGCCTCACTCCTTGTCCAGCTTGCCAACCAAGGACAGGGTGAAATCGGCACCCATGTACTTGAAGTGCGGGCGCACGTTGAGGCTGACGCGGTACCAGCCAGGCTCGCCTTCGACGTCACTGACGATGACCTGAGCGGCGCGCAGCGGACGACGGCCACGCACTTCGGCGCTGGGGTTTTCCTGGTCGGCGACGTACTGGCGGATCCACTTGTTGAGTTCCAGTTCGAGGTCGGTGCGCTCTTTCCACGCGCCGATCTGCTCGCGCTGCAGCACTTTCAGGTAGTGGGCCAGGCGGTTGACGATGAACAGGTAGGGCAGCTGGGTGCCGAGCTTGTAGTTCAGTTCGGCGGTCTTGCCTTCCGCGCTGATGCCGAAGAACTTCGGCTTCTGCGCCGAGTTGGCGGAGAAGAACGCGGCGTTGTCGCTGCCCTTGCGCATGGTCAGGGCGATGAAGCCTTCTTCGGCCAATTCGTATTCACGACGGTCGGAGACCAGCACTTCGGTGGGGATCTTGGTTTCGATCTCGCCCATGCTCTCGAAGTGGTGCAGCGGCAGGTCGTCCACTGCGCCGCCGCTCTGCGGGCCGATGATGTTCGGGCACCAGCGGAACTTGGCGAAGCTGTCGGTCAGGCGGCTGGCGAAGGTGTAGGCAGTGTTGCCCCACAGGTAGTGTTCGTGGCTGTTGGCGACGTTCTCTTTGTAGACGAAGCTCTTGACCGGGTTGTCTTCTGGATCGTAGGGGTTGCGCAGGAGGAAGCGCGGTACGGTGAGGCCGACGTAGCGGGCGTCTTCCTGTTCGCGGAAGCTCTGCCATTTGGCGAATTGCGGGCCTTCGAAGTGGTCTTTCAGGTCCTTCAGGTCCGGCAGGCCTGTGAAGCTTTCCAGGCCGAAGAATTTCGGACCGGCCGCGGCGATGAAGGGGGCGTGGGCCATGGTGGCGACGCTGGCAACGTATTGCAGGGTCTTGATGTCCGGCGCACTCGGGTCGAAGAAGTAGTTGGCGATCAGGGCGCCGACCGGCTGGCCACCGAACTGGCCGTATTCGGCGGTGTAGATGTGCTTGTACAGGCCGGATTGGGTGATTTCCGGGCTGTCCTCGAAGTCATCGAGCAGGTCCTGCTTGGACGCGTTGATGATCTCCAGCTTGATGTTTTCGCGGAAGTTGGTCCGGTCCACCAGCAGCTGCAGGCCGCGCCAGGAGGATTCCAGGGCCTGGAACTCGGCGTTGTGCAGGATTTCGTCCATCTGCCGGCTGAGCTTGGCGTCGATCTCCGCGATCATGCGGTCGACCATGGCCTTTTTCACCGGCTCATTTTCGTTCTGCGGCTTGAGCAACTCCTCGATGAACGCCGACACGCCGCGCTTGGCGATGTCATAGGCGTCGTCGTCCGGAGTCAGTTTGGTCTCGGCGATGATGCGGTCGAGAATGCCGAGTTCGGCGGCGCTACGGCCGCTTTCCACTGCTGCGCTTGTGCTCATTAAATTAGCTTCCTTGTTAATTGAGATCAGGAATCCAGCTTGCCCTGGGCGGCGAGGCCGAGCTCACCGAGTATGCGCTCACGCGAGTCGTCGTCGGCGAGTACGCTTTCAATCGCCTTGCGGAAGGCCGGGGCATTGCCCAGCGGGCCTTTGAGGGCAACCAGCGCGTCGCGCAGTTCCATCAACTTCTTCAGCTCGGGCACTTGCTCGACCAGGTTGGCCGGGTTGAAGTCCTTCATCGAGTTGATCCGCAACTGTACGGCCAGTTCATCGTCGCTCGGCTCGTCCTGCAGGCGGTTGGGTACGCCGAAGGTCAGGTTGAGCTCCTGCTTGCCCAGCACCTCGTCGAAGCTGTTCTTGTCGATGCTGATCGGCTTGCGGTCTTCGATCTTGCGTTCATCGGCGCGCTGGGTGAAGTCGCCGAGCACCATCAGTTTCAACGGCAGTTCGATCTCTTCCTGAGCGCCGCCGGTGGACGGTTTGAAGGTGACGTTGATGCGTTCCTTGGGGGCTACCGAGCCTTCTTTGGCCATGGGTGTTCTCCTTTGCGTTTACGGCCCGGGGGCCTAGGGGGCGCTTACGCGCCCTACTCAAGCACCACTTCGAGATCGAGGTGGCACAGCCTGCGATAGATCTCTTCCTTGCTTTCGCGCACCGCATGATTCTGCGGCAGCAGCTCGCAACAGCTGTGCAGCATGCGCAGTACGTCCAGGGCGAGATCGGGTTCCCAGTCGCCGAGGCCTGAGGCCTGTAGCGTCTGATCTAGCGATTCGAGTTGGGTTTTGGCCAGTTCATACTTTTTGGCGCTGTAGCACAGGCGGGCCAGGGTCAATTGCCAGAAAAAGCGTTCACGACCGCCGCGGGCCTTGGCCAAGCCCTTTTTCAGTTGTTGTACGGCCGCTTTCAGGCCGTCCTTGCGCAGCTGCGGTAGCACGTCCTGCAGGGCGACATCCCAGGCCGGTTGACTAGCGCCGTCATTGGCCGCCGGAGTACTGTCGGCCACCGTGAGCTGCAGGTGGGGCATGACGTGGGAGCTGATCCAGGCGCGGGTCTGGGCATCGGCGAAGGCGCTGCCATCGTGGAAGTGCAGCTCTTCCAGGCCGTTCATGCGCTGCAGGAACAGCGCCAACTGGATCTCCACTTCGCGCATCGCCTGTTCGGCTTTGAGGCCTTCCAGGCACTGCCAGACCAGGTGCTGGCCGTCGAGCCAGAAGGGCGCGCGGGCAATGCTGGCTTCCAGATCCACCAGCAGATCGGCGTACTGGTCTTGTTGATAGCGTTCCTGATAGCTGGCCAGCTTGTCGGCGGGCAGGCCGCGCAGGGCGGTGACCTGTTCGGCGTTGCGTTCCGGCAGGCTGTCGATCGGCAGCCACAGCAGGGTGCGGGCCAGACGCAGGGCGCGCAGGTCGCTGGCCTTCTGCTTGAGCCAATAGGCGCACAGTGGTCGGGCCTGGTCTTGCAGGCCGCGCAGGCTCTTGTGCGCGTCTTTCTCGCTATCTACCGCAACGCCGGGGGTGAGCAGTTGGCTGGCGACCTGCTTGACCTGGGCCAACGCCGCGCCGACGCTGCCGGGCTCCGGCTGGCCCTGGCTGGCACGCTTGACCAGCTCGTCGAGGCGCCGACACAACGGCAGCAGCAGCGGCGCATCTTCGCCCAACTGGGTGGATAAACAGGCTTCGAGGGCACGCAGTTGTTCGGCCAGGCTGCGGAACAGCGCCAATTGCTCGCCGATCGGCACATGCTCGGCCAATGCCTGTTCCAGGCGCGGGATCAGCCAGCTGATGGCGGCGGCGCGGGTGCGCGCCTTACGCGGATGCAGTTCGTCCCAGTGGTTGAGGCACAGGTAGTGCAGCAGGCTCAGGCCGGCTTGCAGGCCGGCGAAGGATTCGCGCTGATACAGGCCCCAGATCAACCAGGACGCGACGCGCAGGTCCTTGGAGTGAGCACTGAGCAGTGTCTCACTGTCTTCGCGGATTTTCTGCCAGTCGATGCTGGCGGTTTCATGCAGGGCGGTGGCCTTGCTCAGCTCGTTTTCCAGCACTTCGTATTCGCTGGAATAACGCACGTCGCTACCGGCAAAGGCCCCCTCATTAATAGGGAGTTTGGCCAGCTCCAGGTAATAAGCTGTGAGCTTGTTCGAATACGTCATTCCATGACTCGACTAGTGGTTCAAGCAACTCGGGAACAAACGGCCTATATAGATTGGTGGCCGCTGAATTGTCCGAGTTGCGCAACTTCTTGCGCACTTATTATGTGCAACAAATTGCGCAAAGTCCCTTTGAGGCCGGCATCCTAGCCCCATGACGGCTGAGGGGCAACCTTTGAAAGTGTGAAGTAGATGGCACTGACGACGATTGCAGGAGTTATTACTGGGACGATAGTTCCCATTGTTTTTGCGAGCCACTACGCAAGTTTCAAAGTGTTTTATGCGCGTGCGAGATAATGAGTGTGTCGTGTAGGTAATCACTTACTGGCAAAGTAGTGGCGCATCACAGAAGTTAAAAGTAATAGGCGCCTTTATGTGAATGCTGTAGCGGTTTTACTTCTCTGTTTATGTCACGCACGCCCCCGCCAACGGCAATCTAACCGTCGGCGGTTTGTCGTCTCAGGCCGGCAAGGCTTCGCTCCACAGGCTGACGCTGAGCCGGTGCTGGGCGTCGGGGGCGAGCAGGACGTGATCGTCGAGGACGTTGGCGTGTTCGATGCAGAGCATGCCTTGCCAGGCGTCTTCGGCGAATTGCGAGAGGCGGCGGGCCTTGTCGGTCCAGGGGTTCCACAGCACGGCCGAGCCTGAGCCGCTGCTGTTCAGGCGGATGCGTCGCTGCCAGGCGGGGTCGACGATGCTCAGTTGCGCCGGGGTATTCAGGTAGATGCGGTCGGTTTCGCCGTGGAAGTTCAGGATGTCGCTCTGTTGTCGTTCCAGCCAGTTGTCCAGGGTGTCGATGTAGCTGCAGCCCCTGAGTCCCTCGACGCGCACCTGGCGAATATCGCTGACGGCGAAGTAGCTGTGCAGGGCCTGGCTGAAGGCCAGGGGGGTGTCGCCGAGGTTGCGCGTCTCGAGTTCGAGGTGCAGCTGGTCATCGAGGCGGATGCGCAGCTTCAGTTCGGCGGCGTGCGGCCATTCCGTCTGCGCCTGCTCGACACTGTTGAAGACGAACTCGAGGACCACGCTGTGGTCCTGGCTGTCGATGCCGAGCAGCTGCCAGTCGAGTGCCCGCACCAGGCCGTGGGCCGGCACCAGGCTGCCGCCCTGATACATCGCCTGCACCTCCTGCGGGTTGCGCCGCAGGTCGCCGAACCAGGGCCAGCACACCGGCACTCCGCCGCGTACGCCCTGGCCGTGCTTGAATTCGGCCTGTTTGCTGAGCCAGATCAGCGGCTGCTCGCCATTGCGTTGGTAGCTGAGGATCTGCGCGCCCTGTTGCGCGACCAGCAGTTCGGCGTTGGCGGTGCGCACGCGCCAGCAGGGCAGTTGGTTCATTTCCACCCGCTCGACCAGCGGGCGTTGTTCGGTTCCGCTCATGACTGCGCTCCTCTATTGCGTTGAGAGAAAGTGTGAACCGCTGTGCCGGCAAAGGCCAGACCGCAGCTTTCGCTGACCTGGCGCATTGTTGCGTGGTTTCTGCTGACCTAGGCTGAACACCAGCAAAGGGAGGCTGTGATGCGCAAGATCTTGATGGCTGTGCTGCTATTGCTGGGCGTGGTGGCGGCTTTCTGGTGGTGGACCCGGCCGCAGCCATTGCCGGTGCGCCTGATTGCGGTGCAGCGCGGGCCGGTGGAGACCCAAGTGGCCAATACCCGCGCCGGCACGCTCAAGGCCTGCCGGCGTACCCAGCTGTCGTTCAACCTGGGCGCCAAGGTCAGCGAGCGCCTGGTCGAGGAAGGCCAGCGGGTCGAGTCCGGCCAGGTACTGATGCGCCTGCGTCAGGATGAGCAGCAGGCCCGGGTGCGCGAGGTCGAGGCGCGCCTCGATGGTCAGCGTAACCAGCGCCAGCAGCGCTGCCTGCAGGCCGACCTGGATCGCCGCGACTATCAGCGTCTGGCCAAGCTGCAGGAGCGCCAGCTGGTGGCCGCGGATCGGGTCGACCAGAGCGCCACCCATGCACGCCTGTCCGAGCTGGCCTGCAGCGCCGCCGCCACGGCGATCCGCGAGACCGAGGCGAACCTGGCCCTGCAGCGTGCGCTGCTCGATCAGGCCACGCTGCGCGCGCCTTTTGCCGGGATCATCGCCGAGATCAACGGCGAGGTCGGCGAGTTCGTCACGCCCTCGCCACCGGGGATTCCGACGCCGCCGGCGGTCGATCTGATCGACGACAGCTGCCTGTATGTCGAGGCGCCGATCGACGAGGTGGACGCCTCGCGGGTGGGCCTGGGCATGCCGGTCAGGGTCAGCCTGGATGCCTTTCGCGAGCGCCGTTTCGCCGGCACGGTCAGTCGCATTGCGCCCTTCGTCCGCGATCTGGAAAAACAGGCGCGCACCGTCGATGTCGAGGTGCGTTTCGACGCGGTGCCGGCCGATGTGGCGCTGCTCACCGGCTACAGCGCCGACGTCGAGATTCTCCTCGAGCAGCATGTCGATGCCCTGCGCATTCCCACCGAGACCCTGCTGGAGGGCCAGCGGGTGCTGCGCTACGACCCCGACGCCGGCGTGCTGCGCGAGGTGCAGGTGCGCACCGGGCTGGGCAACTGGCGCTGGACCGAGGTGCTCGATGGCTTGACCGAGGACCAGCGCATCCTCGCCAGCCTGGAGCAGGAGGGCCTGGCCGACGGGGTGGCGGTGACCCCGCAGGAGCCGGGGCCGCCATGATCCGCCTGCGCGAAGTAACCCGCTGCTTCATCCTCGGTGATCAGCGGGTCATGGGCCTGGACGCGGTCAGCCTGGAGGTGGCCGCTGGCGAGTACCTGACGGTGATGGGCCCATCCGGCTCGGGCAAGTCGACCCTGCTCAATATCCTCGGCCTGCTCGATGCACCGGACAGCGGCGAGTACTGGCTCAACGGCGAGGCCACCGCGGCGCTCGACGAGAACCGCCGCGCCGAACTGCGCAGCCGGCACATCGGCTTCGTGTTCCAGTCCTATCACCTGATCCCGCGCCTGACGGCCCTGGAAAACATCGAGCTGCCGATGGTCCTGGCCGGCCTCGATCCGGCCGAACGGCGGCGGCGCAGCGCGCGCCTGGTCGAGCGCCTGAACCTCGGCGACCGGGTGCGTCACCGTCCGGCGGAATTGTCCGGCGGCCAGCGCCAGCGGGTCGCAATTGCCCGCGCCATGGTCATGCAGCCGAGCCTGCTGCTGGCCGACGAACCCACCGGCAACCTCGACAGCCATTCCGGCGCCGAGGTGGTGGCCCTGCTCGAGGAGCTCAATGGCGAGGGCCTGACCCTGCTGGTGGTGACCCACGATGCCGCCATCGGCGGGCGCGCGCGGCGGCGCCTGAGCATGCTCGACGGGCGGATCATCGACGACCTCCAGCAGGGCCAGGGCGATGCGCAGCGCTGATGGCCTGGGGCTGATGCTCGGCGCCCTGCGCGGGCACGGTTCGCGCAGCCTGATGCTGCTGCTGGCGATCGCCATCGGCGTGGTCGCGGTGAACCTGCTCACCGGCCTGGCCGAGGGCGCCCGGCAGTTCGTCGTCGGCGAGTTTTCCCTGCTCGGCCACAACACCCTGAGCATCCTGCCGGGACGCAAGGAAACCACCGGCGGCATGCCGCCGATCACCGGCCTGGCCACCCGCGACCTGACCCTGGGCGATGCCCTGGCCATCGCCCGCCTGCCCGGGGTACGGCGGGTCGCGCCGCTGCAGGCCGGCCAGGCCGAGGTCAACGTCGGCAACCGCTCGCGCGAGGCCTTCACCCTGGGCACCAGTCGCGAATTCTTCGCCATCCGCCAGCTCGGGGTGGCCCAGGGCCAGATCCTCCCGGCCATGGCGCTGGACCAGGCCGAGGCGGTCTGCGTGATCGGCGCGACCCTGCGCCGCGAACTGTTCGGCAACCGGCCGGCGCTCGGTGAGTGGCTGCGCGCTGGCGACCGGCGCTTCCGGGTGGTCGGCATCCTCAACCAGCGCGGCGAGTCGCTGGGCATGGACTTCGGCGAGATGCTGATCATCCCGGTGGCCAGTGCCCAGGCGCTGTTCAACCGCGAGGGCCTGTTCCGCGTGTTCGCCGAGGTGCGCGGGCCGCAGTTCATGGCCAGCGCCAGGCGGCAGATTATCGAAACCATCACCGCCCGCCACGAGGGCAAGGAGGACATCACCCTGATCAGCCAGGACAGCCTGCTCGCCGCCTTCGAGGGCATCCTCGATGCGCTTGGCCTGGCCCTGGCCGGGATCGCCGCGATCAGCCTGCTGGTGGCCGGCATCCTGATCATGAACGTGACCTGGATCGCGGTGAACCAGCGCACCGCCGAGATCGGCCTGCTCAAGGCCCTGGGCGCGCGGCCGGGGCAGGTGCGCCTGCTGTTCGTCGGCGAGGCCGCGCTGCTGGCCCTGGCCGGTGGCCTGGCCGGGCTGCTGCTCAGCGAGCTGCTGCTCTGGTTCGGCCGCCAGCTGTGGGATATCCCGCTGCAGACCCCGGCCTGGGCGCGCGCCGGCTCGCTGCTGCTGGCCCTGCTGGCGGCGCTGCTGTTCGCCTGGCTGCCGGCCAACCAGGCGGCGCGGCTGGAACCGCTGGAAGCGCTGCGGCCGCCGGGGGCGCGCACATGATGCGCTGGGAAGACGGCTTCAGGATGACCGCCTCGGCGTTGATCAGCCGGCCGTTGCGCAGCCTGCTGACCCTGCTCGGGGTGGCCATCGGCATCGCCGCGGTGGCCCTGCTCACGGCCATCGGCGAGGGCCTGCGGGTGTATGTGCTGGACAACTTCTCGCAGTTCGGCACGCGCATCATTGCGGTCAACCCGGGCAAGACCCTGACCAGCGGCATGGGCGGCATCCTCAGCAGCGTGCGTCCGCTGACCCTCGCCGACTCGGCCGCCCTGGGCCATCTGGCGCATGTCGAGGCGGTGGTGCCGATCATCCAGGGCAGCGGCGATATCCAGTTCGGCGCCATGAGCCGCAACAGCGACATCATCGGCGGCGGCCATCAACTGGCCGAGGCCTGGCGCTTCCGCCTGGCCCTCGGCCAGTTCCTGCCCGAGGCGCGCGACGGCCGTTCGCCGCCCTATGCGGTGCTCGGCCACAAGCTGCGGCGCGAGCTGTTCGGCGAAGCCAACCCGCTGGGCGAGCGCATCCGCGTCGGTGGCGTGCGCTTCCGGGTGATCGGGGTGATGGAGGAGAAGGGCCAGTTGCTCGGCTACGACCTCGACGACATTGCCTACATTCCGGTGGACTGGGCGCAGAGCCTGTTCAACCGCGAGGGGTTGATGGAGATCGACCTGGTGTTCAATGCCGGCACCGGCTCGGCGCAGCTGGCCGAGCGGGTGCGCCGCATGCTGCTCGAGCGCCACGGCGACGAGGACTTCACCCTGACCACCCAGGACGACATGCTCGCCAGCCTCGACCGCATCCTCGGCACCCTGACCATCGCCATCGGTGCCCTCGGCGGGATTTCCCTGCTGGTCGGGGCGGTCGGCATCCTCACCATCATGACCACCACGGTGGCCGAACGCACCGCCGAGATCGGCCTGTTGCGCGCCATCGGCGCCAGCGATCGGCAGGTGCTCGGGCTGTTCCTGGCCGAGGCCGCGCTGCTGTCGCTGGCCGGCGGCCTGCTCGGCCTGCTGCTGATGGGCCTGCTGTTGCTCGGCCTGTACCTGGCCGTGCCCGCCTTGCCGCTGAGCCTGGCGCCCGGCTTCCTGCTGCTGGCCCTGCTGCTGTCGGCGGTGATCGGCCTGCTGGCGGGCATCGCGCCGGCCCGCCGGGCGGCGCGCCTGCATCCGGTGGATGCTTTGCGCAGCGAGTAGCCTCGCCGTCGATCTGGCTCGCGCAGCGGCAAGCCGACGCCGCAGAAGCCAGCGTCTATAGTGAAGCGTGTCGCAAAATCGAATCGGATCATGCTGGGCGTTGAGCCATCACGAGGGAGTCGTGTGCAGTAGGTCGAGCCCGAGGTTGGAACACTATGCTTGCCGCACAAGGTGATGTATCGCCTGAGGAACCGCTCGATATCGGCCAGGCGCTGGTCAAGGCCGGTCGCCTGGATGAAGCCGACTACAACCGGGTGCTGCGCATGCAGGCCGGGCAGGTCGAGAGTACCCCGCTGGCGACCCTGCTCAATCGCCTGGGCCTGGTCTCTGAGCAGGACATCGCCCAGCAGTTGTCGCTGTTGCTCGGGCTGCCGCGGGTCGCCGCCAGCGATTTTCCCACCGCGCCGCTGCTGGCCGAGCGCCTGTCCTATCGCTTCCTCAAGGAGTGCCGGGCGCTGCCGCTGGAATTCGACGATGGCGAGCTGCTGGTGGCCATGGCCGACCCGCAGGACCACTTCGTGCTGGACGCGCTGACCCTGGCCGCCGGTTGTCCGATTGCCCCGCGAGTAGCGCTCAGCTCGGAGATCGATGCCGCCATCGAGCGCATGCATGGCCAGGGCCAGAGCCAGATGGGCGACATCCTCTCGCGGGTCGAGGCCAGCGAGCAGGAGTCGGTCGAGGACGTTGAACAGCTGCGCGACCGCGCCAGCGAGGCGCCGGTGATCCGCCTGGTCAACCTGATCATCCAGCGCGCGGTGGAGCTGCGTGCCTCGGACATCCACGTCGAGCCGTTCGAGAGCCGGCTCAAGGTGCGCTACCGGGTCGATGGTGTGCTGCAGGAGACCGAGGCGCCGCCGGTGCAGTTGTCGCCGGCGGTGATCTCGCGGATCAAGCTGATGGCGCGGCTGAACATCGCCGAACGACGACTGCCGCAGGACGGCCGAATCGAGATGCGCGTGCAGGGCAACGACCTCGACATCCGCGTCTCCACGGTGCCGACCATGCACGGCGAGAGCGTGGTGCTGCGCCTGCTCAACCGCGAGAGCGTGGTCCTCGACTTCGCCGCCCTGGGCTTCAGCGCCCAGCCGTTGCAGCGCCTGCAGAGCGTGCTGAAGATCCCCCACGGCGTGCTGCTGGTCACCGGCCCCACCGGCAGCGGCAAGACCACCACCCTGTACACCGCGCTGAACAGCCTGAATACCAGCGAGAGCAAGCTGATCACCGTCGAAGACCCGGTCGAGTACCAGCTCGAGGGGGTCAACCAGATCCAGGTCAAGCCGGCCATCGGCCTGAGCTTCGCCAACGCCCTGCGTTCGATCGTGCGCCAGGACCCGGACGTGATCATGGTCGGCGAGATGCGCGACCTGGAAACCGCGCGCATCTGCATCCAGTCGGCACTGACCGGCCACCTGGTGCTGTCGACCCTGCACACCAACGATGCACCGAGCAGCGTCACCCGCCTGCTGGAGATGGGCGTCGAGGACTATTTGCTGACCTCGACCCTGAATGCCGTGCTGGCCCAGCGCCTGGTGCGCAAACTGTGCCTGGAGTGCCGCGAGCCCTACCAGCCGCTGGCGGAGATGCTCCACGAACTGCGCCTCGATCGCCTGGCCGGCGAGCGCCCGGTGACCCTCTACCGCTCCAAGGGTTGCAGCGCCTGCAACGGCACCGGCTATCACGGCCGCATCGCCATCATCGAGGTGCTGACCCTCAGCGATCAGTTGCGGCGCCTGGTGCTCCAGCATGCCGACGCCGGCGCCCTGCGCCAGGCGGCCCGCGAGGAAGGCATGCTGAGCATGTACGACGACGGCTGCCTGAAGGCGCTGGAGGGCACCACCAATATCGAAGAAGTGCTGCGCGTTACCCAGGAGGGCTAGATGCCACTGTTTCACTACCGCGCGGTGAGCGACAACGGCGAGGTCCAGCAGGGCCAGCTGGAGGTGGCCGACGAGCAGGCCGTGCTCGAGCAGTTGCATACGCGCGGGCTGATCCCGATCGAAATCGGCCCCCAGCGTGGCTGGCAGGCCTGGTTGCAGCTCGACCTCAGCAGCCTGCTGGGCGCGTCGCGGAGCAAGAAACTGGTGATCCTGTTCACCCAGCACCTGGCCTCGCTGCTGCAGTCGGGGGTGCCGCTGGATCGCTCGCTGGAGATCATGCTGCGGGTCAGCGTCGATGCGCCCATGCAGCAGCTGATCAGCCCGATCCAGGAGGGCGTGCGCCGCGGCGTCAGCCTGTCACGCATTCTGTCCGAGCGCCCGGAGCTGTTCTCCGGGTTCTACATCAGCATGGTGCAGGCTTCGGAAGTGGCCGGCGACCTGGCCGAGGGGCTGAACAACCTGGCCTATTACCTGGAACGCAGCAAGTCGTTACGCGATCGCCTGGTGTCGGCGCTGATCTACCCGGTGATCCTGCTGGGGGTGTCGGTGACTTCGCTGCTGGTGATCCTCACCTACGTGATTCCGCAGTTCCGCCAGCTGTTCGACGACATGGGCGCGGCGCTGCCGTTGTCGACCCAGATCGTCATCAGCGTGGCTGAAGTGCTGCGCGGCTCAGCGGTCTGGCTGTTGCTGCTGGTACTGGCGGCGGTCTGGGGCTGGCGCCAGTTGCTCAAACAGCCGGGCTATCGCCTGCAGTGGGATCGTCTGATGCTGCGCCTGCCGCTGTTCGGCTCCTTGCGTCAACGCATCGAAACCGCCCGCTTCGCCCGTAGCCTGGGCACCCTGCTGACCGGCGGGGTGGCGCTGCTGCAGGCGCTGAACATCGCCCGTCAGACCCTGAGCAACCAATTGCTGGTGGAGCAGGTCGGTATCGCCGCCGAGAGCCTGAAGCAGGGGCGACAACTGGCCGCGCCGTTGTTGGCCTCCGGGGTGTTCCCGGTGCTGGCCCTGCAGATGATCCAGGTCGGTGAAGAAACCGGCCGTCTCGACGAAATGCTGCTGAAAGTGGCGGATACCTACGATCGCGAGGTCGAGGTCGCCATCCAGCGCTTGCTGGCGGTACTGGAGCCGATGCTGATCGTCGGTCTCGGCGTGCTGATCGCCGGCATCATCCTCTCGGTGCTAGTGGCCATCATGAGTATTACCGAAATACCGATTTAACCAGGGAGAAACTCATGCACAGTCGACGCAGATCTACATTCTCATTCTTGACCCCTACAGAACGGCGCAGTGCCGGTTTTACCCTGCTGGAAATCCTCGTGGTGCTGGTGATCCTCGGTTTGATGGCCAGCCTGGTAGGCCCGCAGGTATTCAAGCAATTGAGCGGGTCGAAAACCAAGGCGGCCGCCTTGCAGATTCAGGAGCTGAGTTCGGCCCTGGACCTCTATCGCCTGGAACTGGGGCGCTATCCGAGCAGCGACCAGGGGCTCGAGGCGTTGATCACCAAGCCGAACAACGTCGACGGCTGGAATGGCCCCTACCTGAAGAAAAACGTGATCCGCAAGGATCCCTGGGGCAACGAGTTCCATTACAGCGCGCCCGGTCAGCACGGCGAGTTCGACCTCTGGAGCCTGGGGGCCGACAACCGCGAGGGGGGCGACGGAGAGGACCGCGATGTGCGCAGTTGGGAGTAGCCGAGCCCGCGGCTTTACCCTGCTGGAGCTGCTGGTGGTGCTGGTGATCGCCAGCCTGGCGATCAGCCTGGTCGGCCCGGCCTTTCAGCGCATCCTGCCGGGCCTGACCCTTGAGGCCGAGAGCCGCAAGTTGGTCGCGCTGCTGCGGCATGCGCGCAGCCAGGCGATCCTCACCGGCACGCGGCTGGCGATCAGTCAGGACCCCGACAGTGGCGGCCTGTTGCTCAGCGATCGGGAACAGCCCTACATCCTGCCGCAACAGTTCAGCCTGACGCTGACCGGCGGAGCGGGGCCGGGCGACCCGCTGACGGGCGCCGCGCAGATCCTGTTCTACCCGCGTGGCGACTCCTCCGGCGGTAGCCTCAGCCTGTCACTGGAGCAAGGCCGCAGCGAAGACATCAGCGTCGACTGGTTGAGTGGGCGGGTGCAGCGCGGCTCCCCGGATGAACCCGAGGAGCGGCCGCGGCAGAGCGTGCGCCAGCAGGAGGGCGAGAGTGAGGCGGAACAATAGCGAGCGCGGCTTCACCCTGCTGGAGGTGCTGGTGGCCTTCCTGGTCCTCAGCCTGAGCATGAGTGTACTCATGCGCATCGTCTCGCAATCACTGAACTCGCTGGCGGTCGCCGAGCGTCATCAGGAGGCCCTGCAGCTGGCCGAGTCGAAGCTGGCGGATGTGCTGATCCGCCTCGACACTGACGGTCGCGGCAAGCATCAGGGCAAGCTGGATCGCGACTATCGCTGGCAGAGCGAGATCGAGCCCTATCAGTTCGACAACCAGGAAGCCGGCGAGCGCTACAGCATCACGCCCTGGCTGATCCGGGTTTCGGTCAGTTGGGGCCGAAGTTCCAGCGAGCAGGTCAGCCTGAGCACCATCCGCTTGCTGCAGGAGGCGCCATGAAACCGGCAAGTCGGGGTTTCACCCTGGTCGAACTGCTGGTGGCGCTGACCCTCGCCAGCCTGGTGGCCATGCTCGCCTACGGCGGCCTGCATGTGGCGCTGCGCAGTTGGCATGCGGCCGAATTGCGCCAGCAGCAGATGGAACTGCGCTACCTGACCCAGGACCTGCTGCGCCGGCTGCTGGAAAGCCCCCAGGCCGTCTCGCTGCGTGATGACCAGGGGCTGCAGCAGATGGCCTTCTACGGCGACGAACAGCAGCTGATTTTCACCGCCCGGCTACCCGCCCTGGACGACAGCGAACAGCTCTACTGGGTGCAGCTTGTGCAGGAAAAACAGCTCATCGAGCGGGAGCTGAGCTGGCAGTTGCAGATGCGCTACATGCCGTACCTGGAGAGCGAAGAACTCAACTGGTCGCTGTTGGCCGAAACCCTGGCCAGTGCCGGCGAGTACGAGGTGCTGGTGGAGGCGATGCCCCAGGCCTGGCGCTTCGGCTACCTGGAACGCAGTCGTGATGGGACGTTGGAATGGCAGAACCAGTGGCAGCGGCGGCCGGAGTTACCCGTATTGCTGCGCCTGACCCCACCGCCACGCCAGCGCCATGATGCCGCGGAGTTGCTGGTGGCACCGAGGAATATGGCCTATGCCATCGTCAAGAGTCGCTGATCCAGGCCGGCGCGCAACCGGCGTGGCGCTGGTCGGCGTGCTCTGGCTGCTGGTGCTGCTGTCGCTGATCGCCCTCAACCTGTCGGCCGGCAGCCGCACCGAGCTGCGCCTGGCCAGCAATGCGCGCCAGGCGGCGAGTGCCCGGCATGTTGCCGAGGCCGGGGTCAACTGGGGCGTGTGGAGCCTGCTGCAGGCCAACACCTCTGGCTGGCTGGCCGATGGCGGCACGCGCAGCCTGGAGCTGGACGGCATCAGTGTCGAAGTGGCGCTGTTCGACGAGCTGGGCAAGATCGACCTGAACGAGGCCGACCCGCAACTGCTGGTGGGCTTGTTCGAGTCGGTAGGGCTGGACGAGAAGGCCGCGCTGGCCCAGGTCGATGCGATCCTCGACTGGCGTGACGAGGATGACCTGCTGCATCCGGACGGTGCCGAAGAGGAGCAGTACCTGGCAGTGGGCCTGCCCGCGCCGGCCAATCGACCCTTCGAGCGGCTGGAGGAATTGCGTCGCGTGCTGGGCATCGACGAGGTGCTCTACCAGCAGGTGCTGCCGGCCCTGACCCTGTATTCGAACAAGGCCGAGGTCAATCCGCTGGTGGCGCCGCGCGAGGTATTACTGGCGTTGCCGGGGATCAGTGCGGACAGCATCGAGCGCTTTATCGAGGAGCGCCGCCGCAACTACGAAAGTGGTCAGCGGCCGCCACTGCTGGTGGGCGTGGATCCACGTTTGTTGGCGCCCAATGCGCCAGGGGTCAACTACTCTATCGTTACAGATACATCTCTGGGTACGGGTGTAAAGGTTCGGCAACAGGTACTGGTTCACCTGCGTGGCCTCGGCCGTCGACAAGGTGTTGAAGTTCTCCAAGACAGCATCCAGCAGTAATGGCGTGTTGAAATTGCAACGTCCTTGAGCAAAGGGCCAACCAATGAACAATGCTTTACAGGTAGCGACGGACTCCGTGATTGTCATGGCCCAGCGCTTTTGGCAATGGTGGCGCGGCGAGCTGCTCGGTCTGATCCCGGCGCAGTGGCGGGAACGCCTGCGGCGTCGCGGCAATCTGTTGTTTGTCATCCTGCACCAAGATCAGTGCAGCCTCGCTTTCGGCAGTTTCAGTCAGCACGAGACCCTTGTCAGCATGCCCTTGGGTGAGGAGGGCGAATGGCCGCCCGCGTTGGTCGAAGCGCTGCTCGCCCGCGAGACCAAGGCCTCTCAGGTGATCCTGTTGCTTCCCGAGCAGAAGGTGCTGCGCAAGGTGCTGAGCCTGCCGGCCGCCACCGAGGCGGGGCTGAGTAACGTGCTGCGCTTCGAGATGGATCGCCACACTCCTTTCACCGCTGAGCAGGTCTATTTCGGATATCGCATCCTCGAGCGCGATCGCCGTCACCAGCGCCTGCAGGTTGAACTGCTGGTGGTGCCGCGCGAGTACCTGGACCAACTGCTCAGACGCCTGGAGGCTTTGGCCGTCCACCCCACCCTGGTCACTCTGGCTGAAGACGATGCCCGTCGCCACGCTCAGCCGATCAACCTGCTACCCGGTGGGCTGTTGCGCAAGCGCGGCGGCTGGCGCGGCAATCGCCGTTTGCAGATTGCCGCGCTAGTGGCGCTGGTCGCACTGGCCGCGCTGCCACTCTGGCAACAACAGCAGCGTGCCGAGCGCCTGGCCAGCGAACTGGGTGCGCCCAAGGCGGCCGCCGAGCGTGCGGCGGCGGTGCGCGATGAACTGAAGCGCCTGGAGGCCGGGCGCGCTTATCTCTACGAGCAGCAGGCCCAGGCCGACGACGTGCTGAACATTCTCAACGAACTGACCCTGCTACTGCCGGACAGCACCTGGCTCAGCCGCTTCGAACTGACCGGCGAACGGGTGCGCCTCGAGGGTGAGTCGGCCGAGGCCTCGGCCCTGATTGGCCTGTTCGAACAATCCAAGACCCTGCAGAACGTCACTTACGCCTCACCAATCACCAGCAATCCACGCACCGAGAAGGATCGCTTCAGCCTGATCGCCGAGCGTCGTCCGGCCGAGGAGGCGCCATGATTCCCTTGCGCTTGCGTCAGTTGCTGGCGGTGTTGATCCTGCTGGCACTGGTCAGCCTGCTGCTGTGGTTGGTGATCGGCCCGCTGCTCAGCCGTTTCCAGTCCGATGAGGAAGTCATTGCCGATCTGCAGCAACGCCTGGAGGTCTATCAGCGCCTGGTTGCCGAGTTGCCCGCCCAGGAGGCGCGCCTGGCCGAACTCAAGCAAGACGATCCGCTGGGTCGCCTGGTGTTCGCCGAGTCACGCCCAGCCCTGGCCAGCGCCGAACTGCAACAGCAGATCGGTCAGTTGATCGGTCAGGTTGGCGCGCAGGTGGTCAGTACCCAGATTCTCAGCCGCGAGGATGCCGAGGCGCCCGTGCCGGCGGTGGGCCTCAAGGTGCACCTGCGCGGCGAAACCGAACAGCTGGTGCGTCTGCTCTATGAGTTGGCCAACCATGAGCCGCTGCTGCTGGTGGAAAATATCGTGGTGCTGAGCAACCCGCGGGTCGCCATGCAGCGCCTGCGTCGAGCGGCGGATCTCAAGGCTGTGCCGTCGCTGGATGTGACCTTCGATCTCAAGGGCTTCATTGCCCAGGAGGCGACGCCATGAAAGCGCTGCTGCAGCTGTTGCGTAGCCACTGGCGGCTGGTCGTGCTGGTGTTGATCGTGTTGCTGCTTCTGCCGGCCGTGGTTGCCGCCCTCAAGGCCGCCGAGGAAGAGCCGGAGACGCCTGTCGCTACCGAGCCCGAACCGGAGCCCGATCTCGCTCCGGCTCCGGCTCCGGCTCCCGCTATGGCAGAGGCGGTCGAACCTGCAGGCGTTACCCCGCCCTTCAGCGAGTACCAGGAGATGATCGAGCGGCCGCTGTTCAGCAGTACCCGACGGCCACCGGTGCTCAAGGATGAGCCGCAGGAAAACCTCGATGCCGAGCAGTTGCGCGAGGCCTGGCGGCTGAGCGGCATCGCGCTGGAGCAGGGCCGCCAGTTGGCCAGTTTCAGTGAGCGCGAGGGCGACCAGCGCCTGCTGTTGGAACTGGGCATGGCGCTCGCCGATGAATGGCGCCTGGAACAGATTGGCAGCGACTACGTGCTGCTCAGCAATGGCGCCAGTGAAGTGCGCATGCCGCTGCGTGAACCGGTCGCCACCGCGCCACCGGCTGAGCCCGGTGCCGCGCCTGTGCCCCAGGCACCCCGGCAGAGCACACCGACCGCTCCCAGCGTGCCGGCGACAACGGACAACACACCCCCCCCTGCGGATACGCCGGCCCCCGCCGCGCTGGCCGAGTAGGGGTATAGGAGAGTCTCGATGAATATGTTCAGGATTGTGGCCCGTCCCCTTCAGTTCGGCAGTTATTTGCTGCTGGCAGCCTGTGCGGCGATTCCGGGCGGTGACCGGGCCACCTTCGACAACCCATTTGGGCACAAGATCGAACAGGCCGAGGCGCCAGCGCCGAGCCGCGCGCGCCAGCCGCGCCCGGAGGGGCAGCCGCTGCGCCGCGACTCGGGCGGCCAGCCCGACGTTGTCGTCACAGGCCCCCGCGCGGAAATTTATCGAGGTTCAGGCAGCATGGTCGATCTCGGCGCGACGCCTCGCGTGCCGGTGGACGAGGAAGGGGAGATCACCCTGAACTTCCAGCAGATGGAGATTGCCGAGGTGGTCAAGATCATCCTCGGCGAGATCCTCGGCAAGAACTATGTGCTGGACAAGAACGTCAGCGGCACGGTCAGCCTGCAAACCAGTCGGCCACTGACCCGCGATGCCCTGCTGCCAACCCTGGAGGCGCTGCTGCAGGTCAATGGTGCGGTGCTGGTGAAATCGCGAAACTTCTATGAGGTGGTGCCTATCGACGCCGCCCCGTCGGGCGCGTTGGTGCCCCGGCTGAACCCGGATGAGCTGCGCGGCTACCAGTTGCTGGTCATTCCGCTGCGCTACATTTCCGCCGCCGAACTGCAGAAGATTCTCGAGCCGCTCAAACCGGTCAAAGGCCTGATGCGTGTCGATGAGACGCGCAACCTGTTGCTGGTCGCCGGCACCGCGGATGAGCTGAACAACATTCGCGAGACCGTGCGGGTGTTCGATGTCGATCAATTACGCGGCATGTCAGTCGGCCTGTTCCGTCTGCAACAGGTGGAAGCGCCGGTGGTACTCAAGGAACTGGAGGCGATCTTCGGCGACTCGGCCGGTGGGCCGCTGGCCGGCATGGTGCGCTTCCTGCCTATCGAGCGGCTCAATGCGTTGCTGGTGATCACCCCCCAGGCCAAGTACCTGGATGACGCGCGCGCCTGGATCGAGCGCCTGGACCGGACCGAGGGTGGCCAGGGGCCGAACATGCACATCTACCATGTGCAGAATGGCAAGGCCGAGCACATGGCGGAAATCCTCACTCAACTGTTCGAAGGGCGAGGCGCCACGGATGGCGAGCAACAGCAGCGTTTGCTTCGGCAGGCGACCCCGACGAGCACTCCGACGGCAGACGGCGAGGCCGCTGCCGCTGCCGTGCCCGCTGCCGTGCGCGCGCCGCAGTCGCTCGCCTTGGCTGGTGACGGCTCGAGCCTGGATGTCGGCCAGGTCAGCATCATTGCCGACGAGGAGAACAACGCGCTGTTGGTGATGGCCACGCCGAGTGACTACGACAAGGTCCTGCAGGCGATCCAGAAGCTCGACGTGCTGGCCTTGCAGGTGCTGGTGGAAGCCACCATCGTCGAGGTCACCCTCGAGGACGAACTGCGCTACGGCCTGCAGTGGTTCTTCAAGAGTTCCGCGGGCAACAAGAATATCCGCGGCACCATCGGCCAATTTCCTATCGTCACCCCGACTGACCTGAGCCCCACCGGCTCGCTGAGCGTGTTCAACGCGGCGGGTACCCGCGTGCTGCTCGACCTGCTGGCCTCGGACTCGAAGATCAACGTGGTGTCTTCGCCGACCCTGATGGTGCTGGATAACCACACCGCGACCATTCGTGTCGGCGATCAGGTACCGGTGCGCACCTCGGAAACCACCAACACCAGCGGCGTCATCAACCAACCCACCGATCCCTCGGCATTGGTCACCAGTACCATTCAATACCGCGATACCGGGGTGCTGTTGGAGGTCAAGCCGCGGGTCAACTCCGGCGGCTTGATTGTGCTGGAGATCACCCAGGAGGTGAACGACGTCACCACCAACGCCACCTCGGGCATCGACTCGCCGACCATCAACCAGCGCCGGATCACCACCAACGTGGCGATCCAGAGCGGTGAGACCCTGGTCCTCGGCGGCCTGATCAAGGAGAACAACGGCCGCACCAACGAAGGCCTGCCCTACCTGCGCCACGTACCGGTACTCGGCTGGCTGTTTGGCAGCCAGGGCAAGAACACCAGTCGCACCGAACTGGTGGTGATGATCACTCCGACGGCGGTGACCAGCCTCAATGAGGCCCGTGACGTTACCCAGGAGTACCGCAACAAGCTGAAGGACGTGAGCCTGCCGCAGGATGCCTGGCAGGGCCAGGGGCGCCAGCTTTAGAAGCTGGCGAGTGTCCTGCACGGTTAGTTTGTCTAGCTCTTGGCTTGGGCTCGCTCCAGGCCGGCAGGAGGCGCGTCCTGCGGCGAATGCAGGTCGCAGGACTGCCAGACTCTGGTAGTCAGCTCTTGCCAAGCAAGCGCTTCGCCCCGAGGTCGGGCCTCCCACACACACGCTTTGCACCTGCGCGGTTAAGCCAGGCGGGCCGGGTTGTCCCGGCCTGTCTGGCTCGTCGACCGCACCAGTCGACAACAAAGCAGCGCCAGCAGTGGTGCCGCGGCACACAGCCCCCAACCGGCCTGATAGCGACGGCGCTTGTCACAGCGGCGGTACAGCCGCGGCAGTCAGTAAAAATTGACAAGCCCATGAAAATACTCAGGTTCTGAGCATTCTTTGCAGGCAGCCGAAAAACTGCTGTCAGCCAGGCTTAACAGCTTCACCCTGCAATCGCCCCGCAGGCGTTGCCATTAGAGCTTTTCGCACCCTGGCCGTCTTAAAAATCCTTATAAAACAGAGTGTTAAAAACATGGCACGGGAATTGTGTGCTTAAGCGGTGAGGAGAGTCGGCTGTCCTCCGGAGAGGGATTTCGAGAGTGATCTGGTTATTGATAAAAACCTGTCGAAGTCCGCTAGCACCCTGCACACAGGCACAGTCTTCCCGTCGGTCTCAGGCCAACTCGGCACCGGCGCCATTCCAGTCGGAATGAATGGACGGCTGAACACCGCACGCCTCCGCGTGTGGTGAAGGAGCAGACTGATGAACACGAAGCACTTACTGAAAAAGCTACCGAGCTGTCTACTCGGCGCTATTTTTGCCGCTGGCATCGCCAGCACGACCATGGTTCAGGCCATCGACGGCAACCCGCCAGGTCTGTTCGAACTAGAAGGTAATACCATTGACAGCGGCGCGCCGGGCACCGACTGGGGCGCCCTCTACGGTGGTGCCACCCCCGCTAACCTGATCACCTACACCGGTGTGATCGCCGACCCGGCCCCGCAGACGATCTACTGGAAGGGCGGTTCCAAGGACATCAACGATGTGCCAGATTGGTGGCAGAAAGACGGCTCGGTGCCGGACAAGGACGACATCACCAACGCCTACGCCGCCGCCTACAACAATCCGGCCGACGTCTGCCTGACGGCCGGCGGGGTGGCGGTGCTGTGCAGTGATGCTACCGCAGTGGGTGATCCGGTGCATGAGGCCGGCGACCTGATCGTCTACTTCGGTCTGGATCGCTATGCCAACAGCGGTGACGCCTTTGCCGGCTTCTGGTTCTTCCAGGACGACGTAGCCATCAGCGGTAGCCAGTTCACTGGCCAGCATGTGGGCCGCGTCGGCATGCCCGGTGATGCCAACTATGCGCCGGGCGACCTGCTGGTGCTGGTGGAGTACCCGCAGGCCTCGGGCGCCGTGCCTGAGGTCAAGGTTTACGAGTGGGATCCGCTCGACCTGGACGGCGACAACGTGGCCAACAACCTCGATCTGCTGATCACCCAGAGCAATGCCGAGTGCGACCAACTCGGCGGCAAGCTGGCCTGCGCGATCAGCAACCTGCAGGACCTGGCCGGCGAACCGGCCTGGCCCTATACGCCGAAGTCCGGTAGTGGCCTGCCGTTCGAGAGCTTCTTCGAGGGCGGCATCAACGTCACCCAGTTGCTCGGCGGAACGCCGTGCTTCAGCTCCTTCCTGGCCGAGACCCGTGCCTCGCGTTCGGAAACCGCGACCCTGAAGGACTTCGCCCTCGGCGGCTTCGATGTGTGCGGTGCCGACGTCACCAAGAACTGCGAAGCGACCATCAATCAGGTCGGCGACCAGGTCGACGTGGCCTTCGATGGTACCGCAGTCAATACCGGTGGCCTGGCCCTGTACGTTGAGCTGGAAGACGACCAGAGCGGTTCGATGATCGACGCCGTGTGCTTCGATGTCGGTGGCGATGGCTGCGATGCTGGTGACGCCGTGCCGACTGGGCTCAACACGCTGCCGGCAAGCAAGGCGACCTTCACCCTGGGTGCCGGTGAGACGGTGCGCTACGAAGGTAGTTACGTGGTCACCCAGTTCGACGACCAGACCAGCTTCACTGACATCGTCAGCCTGAAGTTCTTCGAGGACGCGTCTGATACCGTGCCGATCGACACCGAGACCGCCACGGCCACCTGCCCGCCGCAAGGCACTCCGGGCATCGCGGTGTTCAAGAACTGCATCAATCCCAACATCGAGGATGGCGACACCTTCATTGCCGACATCGTCGGTACGGTGAGCAACACCGGTAACGTCAAGCTGGTCAACGTGATGCTGAGCGATACCGTGTTCAGCTTCGGCGACCTGACGGTGGTGTACGACGCCAACGAGAATGGTGTGGTTGACGGAGGCGAGTTGGCCTTCAGCAACGGCGGCGACCTGGCTGCCGGCGAACAGTTGGCCTTTGCGGCAGCTGTGAGCAGCGGCACACCGTCGCACACCAACACCCTGACCGCCAGCGGAGCCAACTTCTTCGACGACACCGACACGGTCAGCGACAACGACACGGCCTCCTGCACGCCGAACCTGAATCCGGACCTGACCATCGTCAAGGTCTGCGATGACGCCATCGGCGGCGGTACCGGTGTGCAACTGGTGGTCGACAACGGCCAGGTAGTGGTCGAGGTGGGCAACATCATCACCGTGAGCAACCCCGGTAACGAGGACCTGACCAACGTCAGCATCAGCGACTCCGATGTGCAGACCCTGGTGAAAATGTCCGGTGGCGCAGGCCTGACCTGCTCGGGCAACAGCTGCACCGGTACCATGGACAACGGCGACGTGGTGGTGCTCAAGCAGACCTATCGCCCGGATGGCCAGAACATCCTGGGTGCGTTGAGCAATCCGAGTGGCGTGTCCTTCAAGAACACCGCCAGTGCTTCGGGCACCGGGGTGCTCAGTGGTACGCCGCTTGGCCCATTAACCGCCGATGCCATCTGCGAGCTGTGCGCATGCCCGGACTGCCCGCCAGAGCCATAAGCGGGCGTCACCCCTGAAACGGTGGCCCCCTGGAAAGGGTCGCCGCTAGAACCAAACCTAAGGGCGCTGCCAGTCAGCGCCCTTTTTCTTTGTGCGCCCGGCAGGGCGCACTCACTCGGAGGTGAGCGTCCTCTGTAGAGCCGCCAAGCTCTTGTAGTCCGTTGCCAAGAGCACAAGCTGCGCCTCGAAGTCGGGCCTGCCACAGGCGAGGACTGTCAGTGCGTTTGAGTTAACCAGCCAGCCGTACAGGCCGCCAGCTGTTGCAAGGGCACCAGCGTTTTTGCAGGGGCGGACTCATCTGCGATAACCGTTTAAACCCCCGACAAAGCCACGCGGTTAAAGCGCAGCGCCGCCTGGCCGCTCCCCTTAGGCAGTCGCGACGCTAACATCAAGCGGGGCATGGTTGGTCCTCCTCCAGTTGCACATCCGGTTTTCCTTCGCTCCACCCCAGCCCAGCCCAACGTGGCGACTTGCCTGTTGCACCTGTGGCGCACTACCGCCAGCCGTCGCCTGATGGGTCAGCGCAGGTGCCGGCCCGGCGCCACTGAGCGTAGCCCGGTTCAATGCGGTCACCATTCAGCGCGCCGCGTCATCCGCTACGGAGGCTGTTACAAGTCTGAAAGACCTGCGTTCATTGCTGAAGCACCTGTTCGCGCAATGAAAATACTTCATCGTAATCGTTCGCTTGGCGATACAGATCGGCATGCCGGCTAAACCCTGCGCAACGCTAGCAGACGGCCATGTTTAACCGGCTATGACACCTTGATTTTCGATCGCTGAGGCTCTATCAAGAGGCTTTCGTGGGCTGTGCCGGCTTCTTTTTGAGCGTACGCCCTGGCAGTCCAGGCGTTGTTGTTACCGCCGCTGAACAAACGCAGTGAATGTGTTGCTGGCGCAAAGCCGCATGCCCAGTGGTTCAGCCGGAAATGCTGCGCTGAGCAACCTGGCAACCTGTTTCATTGGCTGGACAGAAATCACCGTGATTGCCGACAAGGCCACTCGAAGGACGCTAGGGCTTGATCAGGGTTATAAATAAAATATATTAAAATCAATGGCTTGAAGTTATGGCATGGTAATTGTGTATATGTCCGTGAGGAGACTGCTGGTCTCCGGTCAGGCCCCTCGGCAGCAGTGCAGTCGTCATACAGGGTCGATAATCCGCATACCTTGCCTCACGAATGATCGCCCACTGGGTGATCGACCCCGGTCAGGAAGCCCGGCACGTGGCGACAGGGTCTCAACGCCTCAACCGCCAGGGATTGCGCAGCCGGGGGCGAGGGAGCACGGCTATGCACTCGCGAAACTTTCTACGCTCACTACCGCGCTGTCTGCTTGGCGCGGCCTTGGTGGCGGGGATAACGACCACGGCGGGGGTATACGCCGTGGATGGCAACCCGCCAGGACTCTTCGAACTCGACGGCAACACGCTGGATGTCGGGGCAACCCCGGGTGACGACTGGGGCAGTCTGTTCCTGGGCACCCAGGCCGGCACACCGGCGGCCTTCACCGGCATCCTCGCCGACCCGGCCCCCGTGACTATTTACTGGCAAGGTGGCTCCAAGGACATCAACGATGTCACCGAGTGGCGCTACAAGGACGGCTCGGTGCCGGACAAGGACGACATCACCAACGCCTATGCGGCCGGTTACACGGTGCAGCCCGGGCAGGCCACGGCGGTGCATGAAGCGGGTGACCTGATCATCTACTTCGGTCTCGATCGCTTCGCCAACAACGGTGACGCCTTCGCCGGCTTCTGGTTCTTCCAGGACAACGTCGGCCTGGGGCCAAACGGCACCTTCAACGGTCAGCATGTGGGGCGCAACGGCGATCAGCGCGGCGACCTGCTGGTGCTGGTGGAGTACCCGCAGGGTGCCAACGCTGTGCCGGAGATCAAGGTCTACGAGTGGGATCCGCTGGATGCGGATAACGACAACGTGGCCGACAACCTGGATGAGATCTACAGCTCCAGCAACGCCATGTGTGACGGTAACGGCGACAAGGTGGCCTGCGCCATCACCAACGTCGGCAACCTGAGTGGCGAACCGCTCTGGCCCTACACCCCGAAATCGGGCAGCGGCTTGCCGTTCGAGAGTTTCTTCGAGGGCGGCATCAACGTGTCGCAGCTGCTGGGGGGCGAGGTGCCCTGCTTCAGCTCCTTCCTCGCTGAAACCCGTTCGTCTCGTTCGGAAACCGCTCAGCTGAAGGACTTCGTGCTGGGTGCGTTCGACCTGTGCAGCATCGATGTGACCAAGAACTGTACCGCCGCGGTGGATAGTAGCGATGGCGGCAACAGCATCCTGGTCAACTTCGACGGTATGGTCACCAATGACGGCGGCCTGACCCTGAACGATGTCACCGTCACCGATGACATGGGCACCCCGGGCGATACCGCCGACGATGTTGTGGTATTCGGACCGGCAACCCTGGCTCCGGGTGAGTCGCAGCCGTACAACGGCAGCTACAGCACCATGGACCTGGCACCGACCGACCGAGTCACTGCCGAAGGCCATCGGGCCAATGCCACGGTAACGGCGGAGGCCGAAGCCAGCTGCGCGCCTGATATCATTCCGGCCATCGATGTCGACAAGTTCTGCACCGCCAGCATCAACGGCAGTGGTGATGGGATCGACGTGCTGTTCGAAGGTATTGTGACCAACACCGGTAACGTGGCGCTGGAAAACGTCACCGTGGTGGACGACAACGGCACCCCGGGCAACCTGGGCGATGATGTCACCATCAATATCGGCGATCTGAATGTCGGCGAGGTGAAACCGTACAGCGGTGGCTTCAGTGTCAGTGGCAGCAACACCTCGACCGACCATGTGGTCGCCACGGGTACAGCTGTGCTGGGTGGCGATGCGGTGCAGGACACTGCGCAGGCCACGTGCCTGGCCGACGTGCTGCCGGATATCGCGGTCGATAAGTTCTGCAGCGCCAGCATCAATGCCGGCGGTACGGGTATCGACGTGCTGTTCAACGGTTCCGTGACCAATACCGGTAATGTGCTGCTGAACAATGTCACCGTGGTGGATGACAACGGCACGCCGGGCAATCCGGCTGACGATGTCACCGTGCTCGGCCCGATCAGCCTCGCTCCTGGGGCCTCGGCTCCGTACAGCGGCGGCTTCGGCGTTCTCGGCAGCAACAGTTCCACCGATATGGTGATCGCGTCGGGTACCGATGCGCTGACCCAGACTCCGGTGCAGGCCGATGCTTCGGCCAACTGCGCGGCTGATGTACTGCCGAACATTGCGGTCGATAAGTTCTGCAGCGCCAGCATCAATGCCGGCGGTACAGGTATCGACGTGCTGTTCAACGGCGTGGTGAGCAACACCGGTAACGTGGTGCTGAATGACGTCACCGTGGTCGACGACAACGGCACTCCGGGCGTTCCGGGTGACGATGTCACCGTGCTCGGTCCGATCAGCCTCGCTCCTGGGGCCTCGGCTCCGTACAGCGGCGGCTTCGGCGTTCTCGCTAGCAGCAGTTCCACCGATATGGTGATCGCGTCGGGTACCGATGCGCTGACCCAGACTCCGGTGCAGGCCGATGCTTCGGCCAACTGCGCGGCCGATGTCAGCCCCGATCTGCTGGTCAGTAAGCAGTGCACGGACGCCCCGGCCTTCGGCGAGGCGATCCTGTTCGACGGTAGCGTGACCAACAACGGTAACGTGACGCTGCTCGGCGTGATCGTGGTGGACGACAACGCCACTCCGGGCGACACCGCGGACGATGTGACCTTCAACATCGGCGATCTGGCTCCGGGGGCTTCGGCCAACTACAACGGTAGCTACACACCGGCCCTGGCCGGCACCTACACCAATACCGTGGTAGCCCAGGCGACAGATGCAGTGGAAAGCTCGCCGGTAGAAAGCAGTCCGGCGCAAGCGACCTGCGAAGTACCGCCACCGCCGCCTGAGTTCGAAGGCTGCACTCCGGGCTTCTGGAAAAACAGCCCGGGAAGCTGGCCGCCAACTGGCTACAGCCCTGACCAGCTGCTCACCTCGGTATTTACATTGCCGAATGGTGTGATCAACAACAACCTGGGCGGCGACAGCCTGATGGAAGCGCTGAACTACGGTGGTGGTGACAACCTGCTCGGTGCCGCAGAGATTCTGCTGCGTGCCGCCGTGGCCTCGTTGCTCAACAGCGCCCACCCGGAAGTGGACTTCCCGCGGAGCACGGCTGAGGTGATTGCTGCGGTCAATGCGGCACTGGCCACCAAGGATCGGGCCTCCATCCTGATGTTGGCGTCGGAACTGGATGCCGATAACAACCTGGGTTGCCCGCTGGCAAACGACAACTCGTTCTGACGAAAAAACGCCCGGGGGCTGGAGACCCCCGGGCGCTGCAAACAAGCATGGCGCGGGGCCCCTGGCCCCGCGTTTTTTTATGCCCTCACGGCTTGCCCTTGCCGTTGCCCTTACCACCGGTGCTGCCAGTGCTCGATTGCAGGCTGATGCTGACCGTCGCCGAGGCGCTGCTCTTGCCGTCGCTGATGGTGTAGCTGAACTGGTCGCTGGACTTGAACGAATTGGCCGGGCTGTAACGCAGGCTACCATCGCTGTTGAGGCTGACGCTGCCCTTGCTGCCCTGGGTGAAGGCGACGATGTTCAGTTTGTCGCCATCCAGATCGCTGTCGTTGGCCAGTACCGGCACGTTGATCGAGGTGACGCTGCTCAACGACGGAGTGTCATTCACCGCCGTCGGCGCGTGGTTGCTCACGCTGGTAGGGTTGTCGATCACGAAGCTGGCACTGCCACTGGCGCCCAGGCCATTGGCGGTAGCGCTGCTGCCGACACTGTAGAAACCGTCGACGGCACTGCTCGGCGAGGTGACCTTCAGTGTGGTGCTGGCGCTGGCGCCGGGTGCCAGACTGAGGCTGGTGCTGCCCAGGCTAGTGCTCCAGCCGCTGGGTTTGCTCGGGCTCAGGCTGAAGCTGCTGCTGGAGCACGCGCTGCTGTCCTTGTTGGTGACGCTGACGGTGTAGCTGAAGCTGCCGCCGGCGGCCAGCCAGGTGCTCTGGCCCGGGCTGACGCTAACGCTGGGTGCGCTGCGGGTACAGGTCGGGGTGCTGCCGCCACCGCCGCCGAAATCGACGGTGACCAGGGCCTGGCTGGCATCGGTCGACTGGGTGGTGAGGGTCATTCCGCTGTCGCTGAAGCTACGGCCACCGGTGAGGGCGGCGTCCTTCATGTCGACGAAGTTGCTGCCGGCGGTCATATCCAGCAACTGGCTGCTGTTGCCGTTGCTCGGGCTGGCTTGGTGTACGGCCACGCCATTGAACACGTTGTTGGCATCGACCACGCCGCGATCGGTGATCTTCGCGTCGAAGCCCTGTGGCTGACGGTATTCAACATAGTAGTAGCGAGGAGCACCGCTGCTGTCGACACCGTTGGCGATCTTCAGCAGCTTGCCGCCGGTGGTCTGGGCAGAGCTTGGCTTCAGGGTGAAGTTGCCGGCACTGCTGACGTTGATGATATTGCTGCTGGCCAGCCAACCCAGGCGCTCCTTGCTGAAACCGTTGAAATGCCCAACGGTGCCGGAGTAGCCCATGATGTCGAGGGTGTCGCCATACTCCTGGCTGGTGCAGCTGCTGCCCAGGGTCGTGTCGCCGCAGTCCAGGGCATGAGCGTGATAGAGGCCGAGGTTGTGGCCCATCTCATGGCCCACGGTGCGTAGGTTCAGGTTGTTGTGAATCCAGGCGCTGGACGGCGTGGCGCCGACCTGGCCCATACCGCTGTAACCGCAAGCGCTGTTCTGCGGGAAGATAAACAGGAAGCGCTCGTAGTTGCCAAGGTTGTAACCGGCCGACTGGGCCGCTGCCTTGGCATTTTGCTCGATGGCGAAGCCGTCACACACGGTGCTGTTGACCGGGATGGTGTACCAGCCGGCAACATCGCCGCTGAGCCAGGTCTGCTGGCTGGAGTTTTCCTTGAAGAAGTTGCTGACGTCGCCGAACACCAGGCTGTTGGCCTGGCTGGTGGTCCAGGGTTTGTCGCTGGGCTTGTCCTGGAAGTTGACCAGGATCGCCAGGGTGCGCTGGGCACCCGTGGCATTGGGCAGGTCGTAGGCCAGCTCTCCGGTGGTGCTGGTGGTCGCACCGTCGGCGAGCAGGAGCAGGCCGCTGTCGTCATCGTTGACCACCAGGTCGCCCTGGATCGGGCCATTCACGCCATTGGCTTTTTCCAGCAGCACGCCTTGGGCGCGCACGCTGAGACCGCTGCGCCATTCGCGCTTGGCGCCTGCCAGGCGCAGTTCGAAGCGTTCGCCAAAGGGCGTCTTGAGAAAGTGACGCAGCTTGTGGTCGCCGTTCTCGTAGTCTTCGTAGATCACTTGCAGTTCGCCATCGAGTTCGACGCGCTGTTCCAGCTTGGCTACCACCTCGGCCGGCATACCTTTTTGCTTGTCGTCTGGAATGGCGACGCGCAGAACCTCTGCTGGATTGCTCTGGGCCAGCTCGGCGAGCAGTTGGCGGCGTTGTTCGGCCTTGCTGACGAGCTGTTCGCGCAGTTGCGAACGCTCACTGGCGGCCGCGGTCTGCAGGCGCTTGTTCAGACCCAGCACGTCAGTGGTATGCGCCGCAGCAGCTTCGCGAGCCTCCTGCACAGGGCGGCTCGCGGCAGGGGTGTTCGGTTCAGCGGCAAAGGTCAGCCCGGCACTAAGGGCCAGAATGCACAGCATGGAAGTGGCGTAGGGCTTGGACACGCGCATGGTCTCTCCTGAATCGAGTCAGAAAAGATCCTCTTCACGGCTGTCCATGAGGGAGGTTCTCCTTCGGCAGTCCGGCGACCCCATCTGGGGCCCGTAACTTTGCGTCGCCAAGTTGCCTTGGCTTTGCCTTTGTCGGGAGAGGAACTTTCTGTATCGGTGTTACACGGGGTAGCGAGCTACCTGATTAAAAGCCCCTCGATCACACCAAGCTGTAACGCTCACTGGCCGATCTTCAAAACCTCACTGTTCACTGCCACGGCAGCGGGGGTACTTCCTGTTTCAGCTACACATCGGCAGTGTTCATTTTCTGTACATGTGTAACGGGGGCGAAATCTAGCATGCTGGCTGTACGTTTTTTATACAGTTGAGTAATAACGACTGGGCGAATTGGTTAAAAAACGATCTGGAACTTTTCCTGACCGAGGGCTAAAGGCCTGTAACAGAGGGGGCGAAGGAGTCACGCGGGGGGAGGGGCGAAATCGACCGTCTATCGGTGGGGGGATGGCAGGTGAGGCCTGTGTCACAGTGCCATCAGGCTTCAGGAGAGCATTTCGCTGTCGTCGACTTCGTCCCATAGCAGGATCAGCGGCTGGACGCTGGGATGAACTTGTTGGAACACGACATGCTTGCGGTGCAGGATTTGCCAGGTAAAGAAAGGCGGGTCGGCGAATACCGGGAAAGCGGTCGGGCCAGTGTCATGGCCCGATGCTGCCGGGTCGTCATCCTTGCGGCTGTTCGGTGCTGCTTGGTGGTCGGTCGCACGTTGAGCATGGTCGTACATGGCGGTTCCTCCCTGCATGGGAAGGAGATTGCAAAAAGCCAGCCATGTTTACTTATTCTTTATTATTCAACTGGTTATGTTAATGGCGTGGAAGGCCACCCAAGCCGATTGTTCAGCTTGGGTTACAGCACACATCAGCGGATGCCGTATTTATCCATCATCCGGTACAGGGTGACACGGGAGACCCCTAGCAGCTTGGCAGCATGCGAAACGTTGTTCATTGACTGACTCAGGCAACTGCGTACCGCCACTTCCTCGGCGTGCGCCCGCACCTGTTCCAGCGGTTCGATCTCAACCCTGGCGTCGATTTCTGCCAGGCCCAGGTCCCGCGGGGTGATCATGCGGTTCTCGCTCATCACCAGGGCACGCCTGATCCGGTTGATCATCTCGCGGACATTGCCTGGCCAGTCGTAGCTCTGCATGGCGGCGACAGCCTGGCGGGTAAATCCGCGCACCACGCTGCCCTGTTCCTTGGCGAACTTGTGCAGGAAGAAGCGGGCCAGCAATTCGATGTCGCTGTCGCGTTGCGCCAGGCGCGGCACTTCAATGCTGAGCACGTTGAGGCGATAGTAGAGGTCTTCGCGAAAACGTCCATCGCTCACCGCCTGCTCCAGGTTGACGTGGGTCGCGGCGATCACCCGTGCGTTGCTGGTCAGGCTCTGGTTACCGCCGAGTCGCTCGATGGTCTTCTGTTCGAGAAAACGCAACAGGTAGACCTGGAGTTGCTGCGGCAGGTCGCCGATCTCGTCGAGAAAGATGGTGCCATTCTGCGCGGCTTCGATGCGTCCGATCTTGCGCTTGTAGGCGCCGGTGAACGCGCCTTTTTCGTAGCCGAAGAGTTCGGCATGAATCAGGGTTTCCGGCAGGGCGCCGCAGTTCACCGCAACGAAGGGGCCGCCGCGATGGCGCGAACGCTGGTGCACGGCGCGGGCGATCATTTCCTTGCCCACCCCGGTTTCACCGCGAATCAGTACGGGCGCATCGACTGTGGCGACGCGGCGGATCTGGTCGAAGATGCCGAGAAACTGCTTGCTGCTGCCAACCATGTGAAACTCTTCGACCGGCTGCAGCAGGTGGTCTTCGGTGTGGCGCAGTTTGGACATGCCATGCAGGTGGCCGAGGGCGCACCTGAAATGGGCGCTGTCGTTGAGCGGCAGGGAAAAATAATCGTAGAAATGCTCATAGATCAGTTGGCGGAATTCGGGGTTCTCAAGATTGGCCGGATTGGTCAGGGCGACCCAGGAAAGATTCTCGTCGGTGTTGAGCAAGTTTTCGACTTGTTCGCGTTGATCCTCCGAGAGACTGCTGGGCAGGAAGGCGACCCCAACGCTATACGGGCGCTGCTTGAGCAAAGCCAGGTTGTTACTCGACGAGGTGATGCGGTCGAAGACCCAGTCGGTTACGTGCAGGTTTGAGGAGAGCCGTTCGTCGTTGGACAGATCAAAAAGCAGTGCACGACGCGGTTCATCCACTAGCTGTTGGGCGGTGGCAGGCATTTGTTAAGCCTCTTGTACACTTTAACCTTACTACTCTTCCTTTCCGTTACTACGCTATACAAGAGTAGTTTCACTATTGGAGTTTTTCAGGCCAGGCGACGAAAGGAGTGGCGACCGGCTATTACACCGATGGGTGTCGCATAGGACTGGAATCCGGCGTCAGGGACTCTATAGTTTTGTTGGGCTTTGCGAGGTTCGATGAACCATGTATAGCAAGTATTTCGGCTTTTCAGATCTGCCATTCACCATTGCGCCAGACCCGCGCTACCTCTACCTCAGCGCGCAGCATCGTGAGGCGCTGGCCAGTTTGTTGTATGGCATCAACTGTAACGGCGGCTTCGTCTTGTTGACCGGGGATGTCGGTACGGGCAAGACCACTGTCTGCCGCTGCCTGCTCGAGCAATTGCCCGACTCGGCCGAGGTGGCGTTCATCCTCAACCCCAAATACAGCATCACCGAGTTGCTGGAAGCCATCTGCGACGAACTGAAAATCCCCTGCCAACACAGCCTGAGCCAGATCAAGGGGTACATCGATGCGCTCAATGCCCACCTGCTGGACGTGCATGCCAGGGGCATCAATACCGTACTGATCATCGACGAGGCACAGAACCTCAGCCTCGACGTGCTTGAGCAGATCCGCCTGCTGACCAACCTGGAAACCAGTAGCCAGAAGCTGTTGCAGATCATTCTGATCGGTCAGCCCGAGCTGCTGGATAAGCTGGCACGTCCGGAGCTGCGTCAGCTCAATCAGCGGATCACCGCTCGTTACCATCTCAATGCCCTGTCGCGCACCGAGTTGGGCGCCTATGTCAGTCATCGCCTGGCGGTCGGTGGCAGCGATGCGCCGCTGTTCACCCGCGCCGCTCTGTGGCGCCTGCACCGGCTGACCGGCGGTGTGCCGCGGATGGTCAACATCATCTGCGACCGAGCCTTGCTGGGTGCCTTCGTCGAGCGCCGCGGCAAGGTCGGCTGGGGTGTGCTGGGGCGGGCGGCGCGTGAGGTGCGCGGCCAGCAGGCCGTTTCAGCGCCGCGCTGGCGCCTGGCGCTGCTGTCCGTGGCCCTGGTGGGCCTGTTGCTGGGGATGGTCTTCTGGTATCCGGGTGGGCCTGGCCTTTTGGCTGGCCTGCTGCCGACGGTGCCAGCCGAGGTGCAGGCTTCGGCAGAGGCCTCGTTGGCCCCTGTCGAGCCGCTGGCGCCGCAACCTGAGGCCGAACTCCAGTATCTGGACTCGGACGAAATGCGCATCGAGGAACCTGTGGTCGCCGCACTGCCGAGCGAGCCGCCGTCCAGCCCGGGCGACTGGCAATGGCCGGAGGGCACCGATCTGGGGGCGACCGAGCCCTTGGCCTATCAGGCGTTGTTCCAGCTCTGGGGGATCGAGTACAACCCAAGCGGCGCGCCGGTAGTCTGTCAGTTTTCGCGTTTGCACAAGCTGGGTTGCCTGCTGCAGCCGGCAGATCTCGACGAGCTGCTCAAATTGAACCTGCCGGCGGTGATCAACCTGTTCAACGCTGGCGGACAATCGTTCTATGCCACCCTGATTGGCGTCGAGCCACGCGCAGGCCTGGCGAGGCTGAATATCGCCGGCGAGGTGCGTACGGTCGAGTTGGCCGAACTGCGTAGCTGGATGCAGCAGCATCAACTGGTGCTCTGGCGCATGCCGCCCGGCTACCAGGCACCGTTGCGTCCCGAGGCGCGCAGTGCCCTGGTACCTTGGCTGGATGCGCAGATGGCCTGGCTGCAGGGGCGTACTCCCACGACAACCCGCGGCGAATACTACGATCAGGAATTGCAACTGCAGGTCCTGGCCTTCCAGCACCACTATCAACTGATCACCGATGCCGTGGTCGGGCCGCAGACCCTGATCCAGCTCAGCAGTCTGACCGATGCGGACATCCCGCAGCTGACGGTCACCGAACCGGAAGGGGAGTGAGTCCATGTCTTACATCCTCAACGCCCTGAAGCATTCGGAAAGCCAGCGTAACCGCGGCGAGATCCCGCACATCGACTCGCAGCCGGAGTTCGGCAAGGTGCAGTCGCGCAAGTGGACCGATCACCTGTGGAAGTGGCTGGCCCTGGCCGCTCTGGTGGCTCTGTTGCTGAGCCTGGCATGGGGGCTGTTCGGCGCGGCGCCGAGCAACGTGCCAGCGACGCCTGCTGCCAGCGCGGCGGCTGTTGAACCGGCTACCCTGCAACCAGCCTCCCCGGACGTCATACCGCTGGCGCTGCCCGAACCGAGAGAGCAGGCCCCCGGCTTGCCCGCGCTGCAGGGCATGGCGGGGGTGAGGATTCGTCTCGATGATGAGGCTGAACCCGGCGCCGCAGGTGCGTCTGGCATGCGCGAGAGTCCGCGAGTCGTGCTCGACATGCCGGTCAGTCGCGGTGTTGCAGCGCCGCCAACGCCGTCGCGCGCAGCACCCGCGGTTGTCCGCGAAGCGCTGCCGGTGAGAGCTGAGGCGCCGCCTGAAGAAGTCCTCAGCGGGGTCAACCATTGGAAGACCCTGCCTGCGGATGTGCAGAGGCAGATCCGCGAGATGGCCTTCAGCGCACATATCTATTCGAGCGATCCGGCCGCACGTTTTATCCGGGTGAGTGGCCGCACGTTGCGCGAAGGCGATCAACTCGGCGCGCAGTTGAAACTGCTGCAGATCGCCCGGGACGGCATCGTCTTCAGTTACAACGGCGATAAATTCTGGTTCGGTTTCAACTGACTGCAACGGGCGTACAGGCTGCGCTTTGCCAGAACCGTCCCGCCCTTGGCGGCTGACGGACAGCGATTCGTGCGGAGTGCAGCGACAGCCCAGCAGATGTGTATCGTGCCGATGGTCGATGGTGCACTGCCTGCGGCGCGTGATGCCCCTTCAGGTCGCAAGTTGATCGAGGTAAGCGGTTGGCCCGCGTGACGCCGTCCGATGTGGCATGCTGCGGGCAAGGCACGGCCCACCGGGGTTGCCAAGGCACCGCGAACATTGTTGGGCTGGCCCCTGCGCTGAAATGCGCGAGGGGCCGGCTGTTCAGTTGCCGTACACCTGCTCCGGCAGCCAGGTAATCAGGCCGGGGAAGATGTAGGCAATCACCAACAAGAATATCTGGATCAGGATGAACGGCAGCACGCCCTTGTAGATGGTGCTGGTCGGTACCGACTTGGGCGTGACCCCACGCAGGTAGAACAGGGCGAAGCCGAATGGCGGGGTGAGGAAGGAGGTCTGCAGGTTCAGCGCGATCATCACCCCGAGCCATACCGGGTCCAGCCCCATGGCCAGCAATACCGGGCCGACAATCGGCACCACCACGAAGGTGATCTCGATGAAGTCGAGGATGAAGCCGAGCAGGAAGATCACCACCATCACCAGGAAGAAGGCGCTGAGTACGCCGCCTGGCAGTTGCGCGAAGATATCCTCGATCATGACTTCGCCGCCGAAGCCGCGGAATACCAGGGAGAACAGCGAGGCGCCTATCAGGATCAGGAACACCATGGCGCTGATCTCGGTGGTGCCATAGGCCACTTCTCGCAACTGGCCGAAGTTCAGCTGGCGCTTATACAAAGCCAGCAACATGGCGCCGAGCGCCCCGAGGGCCGCCGCTTCGGTTGGGGTAGCGTAACCGGCGAGGATCGAGCCGAGCACCGCACCGATCAGCAACAATGGCGGCAACAGAGCATTGAACAGCTTGCCCCATTCGATCGGGCCGAGTTCTTCCTGCGGCAGGGCCGGTAGCTTCTTCGGTTGGAAGATGGCCACGCCGATGATGTAGAGGATGTACAGGCTGACCAGCAGCAGGCCGGGCAGCAGTGCGCCGACGAACAGGTCGCCGACCGAGACGGTCTTGGGCGAGAAGATGCCCAGCTTCAGCTGCGCCTGCTGATAGGCGCTGGACATTACGTCACCCAGCAGTACCAGCACGATCGAGGGCGGAATGATCTGCCCCAGGGTGCCGGTGGCAGCCAGGGTGCCGGTGGCCACGGCCGGGTCGTAACCACGTCGCAGCATGGTTGGCAGGGCCAGCAGGCCCATGGTCACCACGGTGGCGCCGACGATGCCGGTGCTGGCAGCGAGCAGTGCGCCGACCACACACACGGAAATTGCCAGACCGCCGCGCAGGGTGCCGAACAGCCGCGACATGGATTCGAGCAGGTCTTCGGCGACCCGTGACTTCTCCAGCATGACCCCCATGAAGACGAACAGCGGCACCGCCAGCATGGTCTGGTTGTTCATGATGCCAAACAGACGGTTGGGCAGTGCGTTCAGGTAACCGCCGTCGAAGGTGCCGGTGAGCATGCCGATGCCGGCAAACAGCAGGGACACGCCACCGAGGGTGAAGGCCACCGGGTAGCCAGCCATCAAGGCCGCGCAGATGCTGATAAACAGCAGAATCGCCATTAACTCAACCATGCTTCACCTCCGGCTCAGGCAGGCGACCGGTGAGGATGTAGACGGATTTGATCAAGTCGGAGATTCCTTGCAACACCAGGCTGATTACCAGCACCAGGATGATGCTCTTCTGCAGATAAACGAACTTCAGGCCGCCCGACTCGCTCGAGGCCTCCAGGGTTTTCCAGGAGTTGCCCACGTAATCCCAGCTGCTCCAGCCAAGGAACAGGCACACGGGGAGAAGAAACAGCAGGGTGCCGAAGACTTCCACCAGGGCCTGACGGCGGTAGCTGAATTTCTGGTAGAAAATATCCACGCGGACATGGCCGTTGCGCTGCAACACCCAGGCCGCGGCGCCCATGAATACCAGCGCGTGGCCATAGAGCACGGCTTCCTGCAACGCCGTGGCGCCAATACCGAAGCCATAGCGCAACACCACTACAGTCGCGGTGCCGATAACCAGGAACAGGGTGAGCCAGGCGCAGGCCTTACCTAGGCGGGCATTAACGGCGTCGAGGAGGCGCGCTAAGCCGAGCAGGGGAGGGGGATGATTCGACATGGCAGATCCTTATTATTATGGCCAGGAAACCGACAATTCTAGGCGGGTGGGTAAGAGCGTAGCAACCGGCAGTACTACGTACGTAGTCGCTAAGCTTGAGAGGGACCGATACCTGTGATACTCAACATATAGCTGAATGCTGGTGATCCCCGCGCTCAGATCATTAATACAACAACAAGGAGTTATTATATGAAGCGTCGTCAAATTCTCGCAGCTGCAGGCGTAGGTCTTGCTGCCACCGCATTGGCGGGTTGCAATAAAGAGACTGAAACTGCCGCCAAGCCCCAAGAAGGTGCGAGTAGTGAGACTTTCAGCTGGAAGATGGTTACTTCCTGGCCAAAGAATTTTCCTGGCGTAGGTGTCGGCGCGGAACGGTTTACCACGCTGGTCGATGAGATGAGCAATGGCCGCCTGAAAATCAAACTTTATGCGGCGGGCGAACTGGTGCCGGCCCTGGAAGTATTCGATGCGGTCTCCCGCGGTACCGCCGAGATGGGTCATGGTGCGCCTTACTACTGGAAAGGCAAGGTGCCGGCCGCACAATTCTTCTGCGCCCTGCCATTTGGCCCCAATGCCCAGGAAATGAATGCCTGGCTGCACAAGGGTGGCGGCCTGGAACTCTGGGAAGAGGTCTACAAGCCCTTCGGCGTGCTGCCGATGGCCTGTGGCAACACGGGTGTGCAGACTGCCGGCTGGTTCAACAAGGAAATCAACTCGGTTGACGACTTCGTGGGCCTGAAAATGCGCACCCCTGGGCTGGGCGGTGAAGTGCTGACCAAGATGGGCGGCACCGTGGTCAACATGCCGGCCGGCGAGATCTTCACCGCCATGCAGACCGGCGCCATAGACGCCACCGAGTGGATTGGCCCGTACAACGACCAGGCGCTGGGCCTGCACAAGGCTGCCAAGTACTACTACACCCCGGGCTGGCAGGAACCGAGCGTGTTGTTCGAGTTGGACATCAACATCAAGGCCTGGGAAACCCTGCCGGCCGACCTGCAAGCCATCGTTCGTGCTGCCGCGCGCGAGGTGAATGCCGACATGCTCGACGACTATGACGCGCGCAACATGGAAGCCATGGAGCAACTCAAGGGCGAGGGTGTGGAAGTGCGCCGCCTGCCGGACGAGGTGCTGGCCAAGCTGAAGACAATGGCCGCTGAAGTGGTCGACGCTTCGGCCGCAGCCGATCCGGCGGCGAGCAAGGTGTGGGCGCAGCAAAAAGCCTATCTGCAGCGTCTGTACGACTATGCCGAAAACGCCGAAAAAGATATCTACAACATCCGCGGCTGATTGCTAGCCAATAGAAACGCCGGCCTCGTGCCGGCGTTTTCGTATCCGGCATTCAGGTTCTTGTCGTGCGGACAGGACGCCGGCGATGGCTTTGCAGGATGGATCGGCGGAGTGCTTCAGCGCCGCGCTGGTACCGGGCGGGTGCGGCCGCTGCCGTCGATGGCGACGAAGACGAATACCGCTTCGGTGACCTTGCGCCATTCGCTGGACAGCGGGTCGTCGCTCCACACTTCGACCAGCATCTGGATCGAGCTGCGGCCGATCTCGAGTGCCTGGGTGTAGAAGGACAGTTGCGCACCAACCGCGACCGGCACCAGGAAGGCCATGCGATCGATTGCCACCGTTGCCACGCGCCCTCCGGCGACCTTGCTGGCCATAGCCGTGCCAGCCAAATCCATTTGCGATACCAGCCAGCCACCATAGATGTCGCCGAAACCATTGGTTTCGCGTGGTAGCGCAGTGATCTGTAATGCCAGATCGCCTTGGGGTATCGGGTCATCCTGTTCGAAGTTGTCGTTCATCTCGAGTATGGCTCGCGGCGCGGTTGTTGTTATAGGGGCGAAGCCGCCAGATGCAGCGGCTGCGGCCTCAAAAGGGCGGGTTTGGAGAGTATACCGACTGAGTGGTCGCTGAGCGAACATGGCACTTTGCTGCTTGCCAGGCAAGGTTCGGCATGGCAGTTGGGAGCAAAGGCCCGGGCATTCATCTAACTGTCACATTGATTTCATAGATTGGTCACAGGAGCTGCAGATACTTGGGCTCGTTCAATCCAACACTAAATTCTGTTAGGAGCAAGGCATGAAACTTAAGCGATTGATGGCAGCCATGACTTTCGTCGCCGCTGGCGTCGCCGCCGCCACTGCGGTTGCCGGTGTCGACCCGGCTTTGCCGACCTATGAAAAAACTTCGGGCGTGTCGGGTAACCTGTCGAGCGTCGGTTCCGACTCGCTGGCCAACCTGATGACCTTGTGGGCGGAAGAGTTCAAGAAGAACTACCCGAACGTCAATATCCAGATTCAGGCTGCCGGTTCCTCCACCGCGCCACCAGCGATGACTGAAGGCACCGCCAACATGGGGCCGATGAGCCGCACCATGAAGGACAGCGAAGTCCAGGCTTTCGAGCAGAAGTATGGCTATAAGCCGACCGCTATCCCGGTTGCCATTGATGCCCTGGCGGTATTCGTGCACAAGGACAACCCGATCAAGAGCCTGTCGATCGAGCAGGTTGACGCGATCTTCTCCAGCACCCGCCTGTGCGGTGGCGCCAACGACATCAAGACCTGGGGTGACGTGGGCCTGACCGGCGAGTGGGCAGCCAAGCCGCTGCAACTGTTCGGTCGTAACTCGGTCTCCGGCACTTATGGCTACTTCAAGGAAGAAGCGCTGTGCAAAGGCGACTACAAGGCTAACGTCAACGAGCAGCCGGGTTCGGCCTCCGTGGTGCAGTCGATCTCCAGCACCCTGAACGCCATCGGTTATTCGGGTATTGGCTACAAGACGTCCAGCGTCCGGGCTGTGCCGCTGTCCAAGAAGGGTGGCGAAGCCTTTGAAGCCAATGAAGAAAACGCCCTGGCTGGCAAGTTCCCGCTGGCGCGTTTCTTCTACGTGTATGTCAACAAGGCGCCGAACAAGGCCCTGAGCCCGCTGGACACCGAGTTCGTCAAGCTGGTGCTGTCTAAGCAGGGTCAGGAAGTCGTGGTCAAGGATGGCTACATCCCGCTGCCGAGCAAAGTGGTTGAGAAAACCATGAAGGATCTGGGTCTGTAAGCACCTGGCTCTACTGGCAGGGACGCCAACTTTAATAGCGACGCCCGCCTCTCGGATAGAGTGGCGGGCGTCGCTTTGTCAGCATGCTGTAACTTTTCTGTCACATAAGCTGGCTACATTATTCAGCCTGTGCCACGAATGAATTTACGGCGCGCTCATGGCCGCGCAGAGATGCTCTTACTATGAATGACCTGGCTCGTGAAACCGTGACCGCCTCGCCCAAAGCCCTAAGGCTGGACTTCAACACGCCGGCCTTGCTGCGCAAGCGGCGTATCCGTGCGCTGAAGGATCACCTGGCCCGCTGGTGTGTGTCCATCGGCGGCTTGGCGGTGCTTGGCACCATTACCCTGATCTTCTTCTACCTGGCCTACATCGTCTTGCCGATGTTCCAAGGCGCTGATCTCGATGCGCGCAAGCCGCTGCAACCGGCCTGGTTGGCGGATGCCGGCAAACCCTTGTTGATGTCGGTGGAAGAACAGAACCAGGTGGCCATGCGCCTTGATGAGCGTGGTCAGGTGCAGTTTTTCGATGCCAAGAGCATGGCCTTGCTGAGCGCGGTAACCCTGCCACTGCCGGCCAATAGTCAGGTCGTCTCTGTTGCCCAGGATCAGCCGGGCAGCAATCGCGTGGCCTTGGGTCTGTCCAATGGTCAGGTGCTGGTGTTCGAGCATGCCTACCCGGTCAGTTACCCAAACGACGTGAAAACCATTACGCCGCGGATCAACTACCCGTTCGGTGAAGCCGCGATCACTCTCGATGAGCAAGGCCGACCACTGGATCACGTCGGCGTCAGCCTCAACGGCGGCACGCTGTTGCTGACCGGCTCCACCGGTACCGAACTGCAAGTGCTCAGCCTCGGCCGCGAAGAAAACCTGATGACCGGTGAGGTGACCCTCAGTGAGGAGCGCATCGCGCTGCCGCAGATCGCCGAGCCGATCAAGGCCTTGATCGTCGATCCGCGTCATCAGTGGCTGTATGTGATCAACGGTCGCGCCACCGCAGACGTCTTCAGCCTGCGCACCAAGGCGCTGAATGGCCGCTACAAGCTGCTCAGCGATGGCACCACCAGCGTTACCAATGCCACAGCGTTGCTCGGTGGTATCTCGCTGATGATCGGCGACAGCAAGGGCGCCATCCAGCAGTGGTTCATGGTCCGCGACGAGGACGGCAAGCAGTACCTGAAGTCGATCCGCAGCTTCCAGATGGGTGACAGCGCCATCACCCAGATTCTCCCGGAAGAGCGACGCAAGGGCTTCATGGCCCTGGATGCCAGCGGCAACCTGGGGATCTTTCACAGCACCGCACACCGCACTCTGCTGGTTGAACCGGTGGCCGACGCTGCGGCCCTGGCCGGTTTGTCGCCGCGCGCCAACCGCGTAGTGGTCGAGTCGCAAGGGCAATTGCAGCGCCTGTTGATCGACAACCCGCACCCGGAAGTCTCCTGGAGTTCGCTGTGGGGCAAGGTCTGGTATGAAAACTACGACCAGGCCGATTACGTCTGGCAGTCGACCTCTGCCAGCACCGACAACGAGCCCAAGCTGAGCCTCGCGCCACTGGCGTTCGGCACCCTGAAAGCCGCGTTCTACGCCATGTTGCTGGCGGCGCCGCTGGCGATTGCCGCTGCCATCTACACCGCCTACTTCATGGCGCCGTCCATGCGCGGCAAGATCAAGCCGGTGATCGAGCTGATGGAAGCGCTGCCGACGGTGATCCTCGGCTTCTTCGCCGGCCTGTTCCTCGCGCCTTATGTCGAGGGGCATCTGCCCGGCATCTTCAGCCTGCTGATCTTTACCCCGATCGGTATCCTCCTGGCCGGCTTCGCTTGGAGCCGTCTGCCCGAGTCGGTCCGCCTGGCGGTGCCGGACGGCTGGGAAGCCGCGTTGCTGATCCCGGTGATCCTGCTGGTCGGCGTGGTCTCGCTGGGCATGAGTGGCCAGCTGGAAGTCTGGCTGTTCGATGGCAACATGCGCGCCTGGTTGAGCAATGACCTGGGTATTCCGTTCGACCAGCGCAACGCGCTGGTGGTCGGCCTGGCCATGGGCTTCGCGGTGATTCCGAACATCTACTCGATTGCCGAGGATGCCGTGTTCAGCGTGCCCAAGAGCCTGACCTTCGGTTCGCTGGCCCTGGGGGCGACGCCCTGGCAGACCTTGACCCGGGTGGTCATCCTCACCGCCAGCCCCGGTATTTTCTCTGCCGTGATGATCGGCATGGGCCGCGCGGTCGGTGAGACCATGATCGTGCTGATGGCCACCGGTAACACTGCAATCATGGACATGAACATCTTCGAGGGCCTGCGCACCCTGGCCGCCAACGTGGCGGTGGAAATGCCCGAATCGGCGGTGGGCGGTACGCATTACCGGGTGCTGTTCCTCTCGGCGCTGGTGCTGCTGAGCTTCACCTTCGTCATGAACACGCTCGCGGAGTTGGTGCGCCAGCGTCTGCGCGTCAAGTACGCGTCGCTCTAAGGCTCAGGAAGGTATATGTCCGTGAAAAACAACTCCGTAAAAGCCTGGGTAAAAAGCGGTTCGCCGTGGATCTGGATGAACGCCGGTGCGGTGTCCATCGCCGTGATCATGACCCTGGGTCTGCTTGCCGTGATCGCCACCCGTGGCCTTGCCCACTTCTGGCCTGCCGACCTCATCGAAGCCGACTATCAGGTGCCTGGCCAGGAAATCAAGGTGATGGCTGGCGAGATCACTCAGCTCGAAGAGATCCCGCGTGCACGTCTGGCCGCGTCGGGTCTGCCGGTGGCGGCCGAGGGTGGCGAATTCATGACCCGCGAGCTGTTCAAGGTGGGTAACCGCGACCTCTACGGCGCCGATTTCACCTGGGTCGTCGGCGAATGGTTGAGCAACCAGCGCACCCCGCAAACCCTCAGCGCCTTCGAACGCCGCGAGTGGGGCAACCTCTATGGCTATCTGGTCAACGTCAAGGAAAGTGGCCAGCTGGTCGCCGAGGGCGATGGCGCCTGGGACGTCCTCCAGCAGCGCCTGGCTCGGGTCGATGAGCTGCATACGCAGGTGGTGCGCCTGGAAAAGAAAGACATCGGCCGGATCAATGCCGGGCTCGAGCGCATCCGCCTGCAAACCCGCAAGCTGGAGCTGCAGGGCGAGCTGGATGCGCAGGCCCAGGCTGAACTGGATGTGGAGCGGGCGCAGTGGGATGCCCAGTACAAGGTGCTGGAAACCCAGTTGGTTGCGCTCTATGGGGCCTTCAATCGCGACAGCATCACGGTGCGCACTGCCGATGGTCGCGAGGTCGAAGTGAGCCTGGGCAAGGTGGTACGGGCCTACCAGCCGAACGCCATGACCAGCCTCGGCAAACTGCAGTTCTACGGCGCCAAGCTGTGGGAGTTCGTCAGCGACGATCCGCGCGAGGCCAACACCGAAGGCGGCGTCTTCCCGGCGATCTTCGGCACCGTGATAATGACCCTGATCATGGCGGTGATCGTCACCCCGTTCGGCGTGATCGCGGCCATTTACCTGCGCGAGTACGCCAAGCAAGGGCCGCTGACCCAAACTATCCGCATCGCGGTGAACAACCTGGCCGGTGTCCCGGCAATCGTTTACGGGGTGTTCGGTCTGGGCTTCTTCGTTTATGTGCTGGGTGGCTCGATCGACCGGCTGTTTTTCCCCGAATCCGCGCCGGCGCCGACCTTCGGTACGCCAGGGCTGTTGTGGGCTTCGCTGACCCTGGCGATTCTGGCCCTGCCGGTGGTGATCGTCGCCACCGAGGAGGGCCTGGCACGGATTCCGCGCGCGCTGCGTGAAGGTTCCCTGGCCCTGGGGGCGACCAAGATCGAGACGCTCTGGCGCGTGGTGCTACCAATGGCCAGCCCGGCGATGATGACCGGCCTGATCCTCGCGGTGGCGCGTGCCGCCGGTGAAGTGGCGCCGCTGATGCTGGTCGGCGTGGTCAAGCTGGCGCCGAGCCTGCCGCTGGACGGTAACTACCCATACCTGCACATGGATCAGAAGATCATGCACCTGGGTTTCCACATCTACGATGTCGGATTCCAGAGCCCCAACGTCGAGGCTGCGCGGCCGCTGGTCTACGCCACGGCGCTGCTGCTGGTGCTGGTGATCGCGATTCTGAACCTCACCGCGGTGTTCATGCGTAACCGCTTGCGTGAGAAGTACAAGGCGCTGGATCACTAAATCCTTTTCGTTGGCTGCCATAGTGGCAGCCAGCGTGATACCGAATTGTTAGCGTAGGGAGCATCCCATGCAGCACCAAGCACACACACATGGCATCGACATCACGGCCCTGGGTCGGGAAAAGCAGGGCCTGAATCTGGACACGGAAACCGTGGCGATTCAGGTGCCGGGTTTGAACCTGTACTACGGCGACAAGCAGGCGCTGTTCGACGTCAAGCTGAAGATCCCCAAGCAGCGCGTGACGGCGTTTATCGGTCCGTCCGGTTGCGGCAAGTCGACCCTGCTGCGCACCTTCAACCGGATGAACGATCTGGTCGACGGTTGCCGCGTGGAGGGCGAAATCAATCTCGATGGGCGCAACATCTACCGTAAGGGCGAAGACGTCGCCGAGCTGCGCCGGCGCGTCGGCATGGTGTTCCAGAAGCCCAACCCCTTCCCCAAGAGCATCTACGAGAACGTGGTGTATGGCCTGCGCATCCAGGGCATCAACCAGAAGCGTGTACTCGATGAGGCGGTGGAGTGGGGCCTGAAAAGCGCGGCATTGTGGGACGAGGTCAAGGACCGCCTGCACGAGTCGGCCCTGGGGCTGTCCGGCGGCCAGCAGCAGCGCCTGGTGATCGCCCGCACCGTGGCGGTGCAGCCGGAAGTGCTGCTGCTCGACGAACCCTGCTCGGCGCTCGACCCGATCTCCACCCTCAAGGTCGAAGAGCTGATCTACGAACTGAAATCCAAGTACACCATCGTCATCGTGACCCACAACATGCAGCAGGCGGCGCGGGTTTCGGATTACACCGCCTTCATGTACATGGGCAAGCTGATCGAGTTCGGTGATACCGATAGGCTGTTCACCAACCCGGAGATGAAGCAGACCGAAGACTACATCACCGGTCGCTACGGCTGATGGCCATGCCAGAGGGCGCTGGACTGCGTCGGCGGAACTTGCCGTACTACTTGTACTGTCTGCGTTCCGCCTCCTTGCCCAGCACCCTCTGGCAAAGCCCATCCACCTGATAATTCGTAGGGTGCGCGTGCGCACCACAGCCACCCAAAGCCGGTAGCTTTCGCGGAGCGAAATATGATCAACAAAGACAATCTCACCCAGCACATCTCCCAGCAGTTCAACTCCGAGCTGGAGGAGGTGCGCAGCCACCTGCTGGCGATGGGCGGTCTGGTCGAGAAGCAGGTCAACGATGCGGTCACCGCGCTGATCGATGCCGACTCCGGCCTGGCCCAGCAAGTGCGCGAGATCGATGGCCAGATCAACCAGATGGAGCGCAACATCGACGAGGAGTGCGTGCGCATCCTCGCTCGTCGCCAGCCGGCGGCGGGCGACCTGCGCTTGATCATCAGCATCTCCAAGTCGGTGATCGACCTCGAGCGCATCGGCGACGAAGCGACCAAGATCGCCAAGCGCGCCATCCTCCTGTGCGAGGAGGGCGAAGCGCCGCGCGGTTATGTGGAAGTGCGGCATATCGGCGATCAGGTGCGCAAGATGGTGCAGGAGGCGCTGGACGCCTTCGCCCGTTTCGACGCCGACCTGGCCCTGTCGGTGGCGCAGTACGACAAGACCGTCGACCGCGAATACAAGACCGCCCTGCGCGAGCTGGTCACCTTCATGATGGAAGACCCGCGTTCGATCTCGCGGGTGCTCAACATCATCTGGGCCCTGCGGTCGCTGGAGCGTATCGGTGATCACGCGCGCAATATCGCCGAGCTGGTGATCTATCTGGTGCGTGGCACCGATGTGAAGCACATGGGCCTGACCCGCATGAAGGAAGAAGTCGAAGGCACCGGCAAAGACCGTTGAGAGAAAGCGGGACGTAGGGTGGACTCAGCAGCGCAGCGAACAGTCCACCATCATCCCCGCCACCCGCCACCCGCCAGGGACAATGCTACGGCGTACTGCTTCGCGAGTACGCCCTGCGGTCTGTAGTTTGTAGAACGGCTTCGGCCGCGAAGTTCGCGGATGAAACGGAACGCCGCCCGGCCGCTTCTGCAAAAGCGTTACAACCGGGACAGCGCCGTTATCAACGCCGTTGCGGCTAGGTCGGCAGTGTTGCCGCAGCAGCTAAAATGGCCAACGGCCTGGCCTTTGGCCATTCGCCGCGCTTATGCTTGGGCCATTCGAACGGGAGTGGCCGATGAGCAAAGTCAGCGTACTGGTGGTGGACGATGCAACCTTTATCCGAGACCTGGTTAAAAAGGGCCTGCGCGACCACTTTCCCGGCGTGCAGATTGTCGAAGCGGTCAACGGGCGCAAAGCCCAGCAACTGCTCGGCCGACAAAGCATCGACCTGATTCTCTGCGATTGGGAAATGCCCGAGATGTCCGGGCTCGAGTTGCTCAGCTGGTGCCGTGAGCAGGACACCCTGAAGACCGTGCCCTTCATCATGGTCACTAGCCGTGGCGACAAGGACAACGTGATCCAGGCGATCCAGGCCGGTGTTTCCGACTTCATTGGCAAGCCCTTCTCCAACGAGCAGCTGGTGACCAAGGTCAAGAAGGCCCTGAGCCGTGCCGGCAAGCTGCAAGCCTTGGCGGCCAGTGCTCCGCCGAAAATGCTCAGCAGTGGTGGCTTCGCCAATGACTCCCTGGCGGCGCTGACCGGCGGCGCTCAGGCCCAGGTCAGCAAGCCAGCGGCAACCGCTCCGGCACAGGCCGTAGTGGCGCGCCAGGAGGCTGCCGCAGCACCAGCCGCCTCGGCCAAATCGGCGGGGCAGGCCCCTGGCGGACGTGGCCAGGGGCAACTACGCCTGCCTGGCGGCACCATGAACTGCGTAATCAAGGCGCTCAGCCTCAAAGACGCTCAACTGGTGGTCAAGCGTGCCGAACTGTTGCCGCAAGTGCTCGAGAGTGCGGTGCTCGATCTGGAGCAGGGCGAAGGGGGCGAGGTGGCGCGGCTCAACGGCTATTTGCACGCGGTGGCAGCGCTGGAACCCAAGCCGGACAGCGATTGGCTGCTGCTGACGTTCAAGTTCGTCGACCGCGACCCGCAGAAGCTCGACTACCTGTCGCGCCTGATCGCTCGCGGGACGACGCAGAAGCACTTCGTCCCCGGCGCTTGATGGCCCCACTGAGGTAATGGGTCAACGCATCCGGGTCGGACCAGCGGCGATCCGTTCGGCGCGAAGCGGCAGGCCGCCAGACTCTCAGCGTAGCGATTCATCCCGCTGGACTGCCTGCGGCGAGTGGCGCTGCGGCCCCGTAGGATGGTGCGGGCCGCGTAGGATGAGCGAAGCGATACCCATCACGACGATCTGCGGCAAACCACAATTCGCAGCTGGCAGCTGTGGAGGGGTGCATATACACCCTACGGATCGCGGCTTGCTCGAGCTAATGGGCAGCACCAGGCGAGCGCTTTTTCACCCGCGCTCAGGCGACTCAGCCCAGGCGCTGCAACAGCAGGAAGGCAGTCAGCAACAGGGTATTGATCGCCCAGGCGGCGGTCAGGACGCGGGCGATTTCACCGTGGGCTGGATTTTTTACGTTGTCACTGCAACGCCAGATCTCGCCGATTATCCAGGCGGTATAGCCCAGCAGCACGGCAAACATGAATATGAGCGTGGTCAGTGCAGCGCCGCTGAAATACACCGCGAGCGTGACTGCCCAGAGAATATTGCTGGGTATCACCCCGTAGAACCAGAAAATCTCTCGTAGCGGTTTGTCGATCAGCAGGGCGTTGAACATCGAGGTTTGCATGGTTATTAACCCTCATGGCAGTCAAGGCACGCTCGTGTTACCTGGTGGCCCGTCCCTTGAGATTAGCCCGCTCGGGCGTCGCGTCAAAAAGTCGCACAGGCTCAGGTGCGGGGCGGATGCGCCAGATCACATTCCACTGCCCCGGCCCTCGCTTGCATGCTGTCGCACTGCTAGTCTTCAGAGTCTTGGAAAGCCAAAAATCGCCCGTGAGCCCATGCCCTTTCGACTGACCGTGTTCTGCGTCCTGCTGCTGGTTGCCAGCCAGGCCGCGGCCCTGACCATCTACAAGTACACCGATGCCAACGGTGTGGTGACCTATACCGATAAAGCAACGGCGGGTGCCCAGGTGTTCGTTTTTCGCGACCGCATGGTCGAGCGCCTGGACAACCAGGTGAAACTGGAAACCCAGAAGCATGCGGCCGGCGACACCCTGCTGGTGCGCAACGACCTGTATGCGCCGGTGCAGATCGAACTGAAGCTGGAGCAGGTCGACAACGCCATCGGCGCCCCGACCAAACCCATCAGCTGGGTGTTGCCGCCGCGCAGCAAGATCCGCCTCGCCACCCTGACTGCGCGCGATGCCAGCAAGCCGCTGCGCTACACGCCGAAACTGCGTTATGCCCTGGGCGACCCCCGCCTGCTGCCGACGCAGAAGAACTACCCGCTACCCTGGCGCGGTGGTCCCTTCCGCCTGAGCCAGGGCGCCAACGGTAAATACAGCCACTTCACCGCCAAAGGCCGCTACGCCCTGGACATTGCCATGCCCGAGGGCACGCCGATTATCGCGGCGCGCGGCGGTGTAGTGGTCAAGACCGAGAACCAGCAGAGCGGGCGCGGCAACAACCCCTCCGGCAACTATGTGCGCATCCTGCACGACGACGGCACCATGGGCGTCTACCTGCACCTGATGAAGGGTTCGGTACAGGTTCAGGAAGGCCATCGGGTGCAGGTCGGTAGCCTGCTCGCACGTTCCGGTAACACCGGTAACAGCACCGGTCCGCACCTGCACTTCGTGGTGCAGCGCAACGTCGGCCTGGCCCTGGAGTCCATTCCCTTCGATTTCCTCCAGCCGGTCAACAGCCTGCCGAATTTCGCCGTCGGCGGTGATTGAGACACGCTGCACGCGGCAAGCCATACGCGGCGAGTAAGCGCCAAGAAGCACGTCGTTGCGACAGATCCTCGCGCTAGCAAGGGCTTCAGGAGGCCGTCGAGCGCGCGGCGATGGCCAGCGATCCGCCGCGCAGGGTCGCCCAACCGGGTTTCAGCGTGGGACTGGGCGCCAGAGGCTCACTCCAGCCTGAGGACCTTGGCCAGGACGATCTTCGGTCCCTTCATCTTCTTGACGATGATGCGCAGGCCCTCCACTTCCAGCACTTCCTCTTCCTCGGGCATGCGCTTGAGGGTTTCGTAGATCAGCCCGGCCAGGGTTTCCGCTTCGATATGATCGAGGTTGACCCCCAGCAGGCGTTCGACCTTGAACAGCGGCGTGTCGCCACGTACCAGCAGCTTGCCCGGCTGATAAGCGAGAATGCCGCGCTCGGTCTTGTGGTGTTCGTCCTGAATATCGCCGACCAGTGCTTCGAGCACGTCTTCCATGGTCAGGTAGCCGATGACCTTGCCGTCTGCTTCTTCGACCAGGGCGAAGTGCGAGCCACCCTGACGGAACTGTTCGAGCAGGTTGGACAGCGGCATATGCCGGCCAACCCGTTCGATTGGATGCATCAACTCGGCCAGTTTCAGCGCCGAGGGCAACATCTCCAGCAGGGAAAGGTGCAGCAGCAGATCCTTGATGTGCAGCACGCCGACGAACTCGCCGGCGGCTTCGTCGAAGATCGGGTAGCGGCTGTACTTGTGCCGGCGAAACACGCTGAACACCTCGTCCAGCGGGGCATTGAGCTCCAGGTAGACCAGGTCTTCACGGGAGTTGGCCCAGTCCACCACTTCCAGTTCACCGAGCTCCACCGCCGAGGCCAGCACGCGCATGTCCTGGTCGCTGGGGTTGCTGGCGCGGCTGGAGTGCAGGATCAGCTTGAGTTCGTCGCGGCTGTAATGGTGCTCGTTATGCGGCCCCGGTTCGCCCTGGCCGGCAATGCGCAGGATGGCGTTGGCGCTAGCATTGAGCAGGAAGATCGCCGGGTACATGGCCCAGTAGAACAGATACAGCGGCGCGGCCGTCCACAGCGACAGCAGTTCGGGCTGGCGAATCGCCCAGGACTTCGGTGCCAGCTCGCCCACCACGATATGCAGGTAGGAAATGATCGAGAAGGCGGTGAAGAAGGCAATGCCGTGCACCAGCGTGGCTGACTCGATGCCGATGGCGCCGAGTAGCGGGGTCAGCAGTTCGGCGAAGGCCGGTTCGCCGACCCAGCCGAGGGCCAGCGAGGCCAGGGTGATGCCCAGTTGGCAGGCCGACAGGTAGGCATCCATCTGCTTGTGCACGGTGCGCAGGATATGCCCGCGCCAGCCGTTCTGGTTGGCCAGGGCCTCGACCTTGGTGGCGCGCAGCCTGACGATGGCGAACTCGGCGGCGACGAAAAAGCCGTTGAGCAGCACCAGCAACAGGGCGAAGAGCACAAGGCCGAAATCGGCGAAAAAGGTAGTGACGGAGAGACTCGTGGAGGGGTCCATAAAGGTTTCGGTAGGCCAATGACCGCTAGAGGGTGGGGCCAAGCCAGCGGCTTTGCAAGCCTGCGCATAGGCCGCGGCCGCTTAGTTGAGGCGCCGTGCCACTTGCGAGCTGGGGAAGTGGCAGGTGAAGGTGCTGCCCTGGCCCAGGCTGCTGACGATCTGCAGGCGGGCGCGGTGGCGCAGCAGCACATGCTTGACGATGGCCAGGCCCAGGCCGGTGCCGCCGGTGTTGCTCGCGCGGCTGGAGTCGACCCGGTAGAAACGTTCGGTCAGGCGTGGCAGGTGCTTGTCCTCGATGCCCAGGCCACTGTCCCGCACCGCGAGGTGCGCGCCCTGCTCGTCGCCCCACCAGCGGATGTGAATCTCGCCTTGCGCGGGGGTGTACTTGACCGCATTGAACACCAGGTTGGAGAAGGCACTGCGCAGTTCCGCCTCGCTGCCCTTGAGGCGCAAATGCGGGTCGGCTTCCAGGCTGATGCGGTGCATGCGTTCGCCGGACAGCGCCTGGGCGTCGCTCTTGATGCTCAACAGCAGCAGGTCGACCGCCACCGGCTGGTTGTCCGAGGGGTAGTCGGTGGCTTCCAGCTTGGCCAGCAACAGCAGGTCATTGAGCAGGCTCTGCATGCGTCCGCCCTGCTGCTGCATCTGCTGCAGCGCGCGCAGCCAGCGCGGATTGACGTCTTCGACGTTGTCCAGCAGGGTTTCCAGGTAACCGCTGATCACCGTCAGCGGCGTGCGCAACTCGTGGGAGACGTTGGCGACGAAGTCCTTGCGCATCTGTTCGAGCTGAAACAAACGGGTGACGTCACGCACCAGCATCAGGTGCTCGCGATTGCCGTAGTGGGTGATATGGAACTGCAGGTGTCTACGGTCGTTGAGCGGCGAAGGCAACTCCAGCGGTTCGAGGTAGCTGCCGCGCTCGAAGTATTCGACGAAGCGCGGGTCGCGTAGCAGGTTGGTGATCGCCTGGCCACTGTCCTGCGGGGTTTTCAGGCCGAGCAGGGTTTCCGCGGCGCGGTTCCACCACTCCAGGTTGCCGTTGCTGTCGAGCATGATCACCGCGTCATTCAGCGCGGCGGTGGATTCCTGCACCCGATCGATCACCGCCTGCAGGCGGCCGCGGGCTTTCTCGTTGCGTCGTTGCAGGTGGTAGATGCTGTCGAACACCTCGCCCCACAGGCCATAGCCATCCGGTGGTGGCTCGTCCGGCTGGTGCTCTTTCAACCATTTGTGCAGGCGCCGCAATTGGTTCAGGGTCCAGCCCAGGTAGATGGCCAGGCCGGTCGCCAGCGCCCAGGCATACTCGCCGGTGAACAGGCCGAGCAGCAGGCAGGCGCCGACTAACAGCAGCAGGCTGCGCACCACGGTGCCACGCCAGTTTTGCTTCACTTGGGAGTCATCCGCCAATCGATCCATTGAGCCGCTGGGACAAGCCGGCAATCCTAACCCGTGCCGTCATCGGCCGGGAATAGCGCTAGCTCTTGCTGGAGAAACGATAGCCGGTGCCGCGCACGGTCTGCACCAGGTTTTCGTAGGCTTCGCCCAGCGCCTTGCGCAAGCGGCGGATGTGCACATCGACAGTGCGCTCCTCGACGTAGACGTTGCCGCCCCAGACCTGGTCGAGCAACTGGCCGCGGGTATAGGCGCGTTCCTGATGGGTCATGAAGAACTGCAGCAGGCGGTATTCGGTCGGGCCCATCTCGGCCGGCGTGCCATCGATGGTCACCCGGTGGCTGACGGGGTCGAGCAGCAGGCCGCCGACCTCGATCGGCCCCTCGCTGTCGCTGGGGCCGGCACGGCGCAGCACGGCCTTGAGGCGAGCGACCAGTTCGCGCGGCGAGAACGGCTTGGTGATGTAGTCGTCGGCGCCGACCTCCAGGCCCTGGATCTTGTTGTCTTCTTCGCCCTTGGCGGTGAGCATGATGATCGGGATGTCGCAGGTCAGCTCGTCACGCTTGAGCCGGCGCGCCAGCTCGATGCCGCTGGTGCCGGGGAGCATCCAGTCGAGCAGGATCAGGTCGGGCTTGCGGTCGACGATGATGGCATGGGCCTGCTGGCTACTCTCCGCTTCCAGGCACTCGTAACCGGCCATTTCCAGGGCCACCGCGATCATTTCGCGGATCGGTGCTTCGTCATCGACGATCAGAATGTTCTTGCCAACCATGGATCCAGCCTCAGTCGTTCTACTGTCATGCGTGGCATTAGATAGCGGAATTATTGCAGTCATGTGACAGGCAGGGGCAGTGGCGAGCCTGGCTAGTAGCTCGCCCCCTGCCTCAGGGCAACACGCTCGGCGGCGCCCGCAACGCGTAATCCAGCACGATGCCGAGGAAAATCGCCAATCCGGCCCAGTGGTTGTGCAGGAATGCGTTGAAGCAGGCCATCGGCTTGCGGTTGCGGGTCTTGTGGTATTCCCAGGCGAAGCAGGCGGCTGCCACCAGCAGACCGAGGTGGAAGGGCAGGCCCAGTTCGAAGCGGCTGCCGGCCAGCAGCAGGCACAGCAGGGCCAGGCCCTGGAGGATGGCGATGATCAGGCGGTCGGCGTCGCCGAACAGGATGGCGGTGGATTTGACCCCGATCTTCAGGTCGTCGTCGCGGTCGGCCATGGCGTAGTAGGTGTCGTATGCCACCGTCCACAGCAGGTTGGCGATGAACAGCAGCCAGGCCTCCGCCGGCAGGCTGCCGGTTTCGGCGGTGAAGGCCATCGGCATGCCCCAGGAAAACGCCGCGCCCAGCACCACCTGGGGGTAGAAGGTGTAGCGCTTCATGAAGGGGTAGCAGGCGGCCAGGGCCAGGCCGCCGAAGGACAGCCAGATGGTCGCGGCGTTGGTCAGCAGCACCAGGATGAAGGCTAGCGCCACCAGCCCGGCGAACAGCATCAGCGCCTCGCGCGGCTTCACCTTGCCACTGGCCAGGGGCCGCGCCCGGGTGCGGGTGACGTGGCCGTCGAAGTTGCGGTCGGCGTAGTCGTTGATCACGCAGCCGGCGGCGCGCATCAGGATCACGCCGACGACGAAGATAAACAGGTTTTTCGCGCTCGGCACGCCTTCGGCTGCGACCCACAGGGCCCATAGCGTCGGCCACAGCAGCAGGTAGATGCCGATGGGTTTTTCCAGACGCATCAGCTGGATGAAGTCCCAGGTGCGGGGATGCAGGCGATTCAGCGATTTGAGCAGGCGGGTGTACATCGAGCGCTTCTCCGTGCGGGGTGCGGCGGATTATACGGGGGCTGGGCGTGTAGGGTGGATGACGCTTTATCGATCCACCATGAAGATCAGATGGTGGATCAACCCGCGATGTAGGGCGTACTCGGCTTTGGCCTCCTGCGTCGCTCTACCTCCTGCATCCCTGCAGTCGTCGCGAAGCGGTACGCCGTTGCGATGGGGCAGCAGGCGCAATGGCGGACTGTTCGCTTCGCGCCTGAGTCCGCCCTAGGCCTCGATCCCGGCGGCCGGCCAGAACGCGGGCAGAAACACCTCGACCACCAGCACCCCGAGGGCGCCGCGGCTGAAGCAGGAACGGCGTGCCCACAGGCGTTCTGCGCGCACCTCGCTGGGCAGCCAGGCCGCCGGGAAACGGCAGGCTTGCAGGGTGCTGCGGTCGAACGCGCGGTCGCTGAACAGCAGTTCGCCGAGCGAGCGGCTGCCCAGTTGGTCCATGGCCAGGCCGGAGCCCTGCAGAACGCTGCGCGCCGCCACGCTGCGGGCGAACACCCAGGGTTGGCCGTGGCCGCGCAAATACACTTCACGCACCCAGCCCTGACTGCCGGCCGCGACGTTGAGGGCGCGGCATTCGTCGTTGCGCAAGCGCTGCCAGCCCTCGACCAGCGGGGTGACGCTGAAGCCGTCAGCCGACAAGGCCGTCAGTCTGCGGGTCAGCGACTCCTGATTGAACAGCCACTCGCGCACCCCGGCAGCCGGGGCCGGGTGCAGTTGGCTGGCTGTCAGCCAGTGCGGCGGATGGGCGAGGGCGGCATGGGGCACGACAGAATTCACCACAAATCGGAAGCGCGCGAGTCTAGCATGGACGTTCGCGAGCATCAGCCGCGCCGCGGACGCAGGGCGTACTCGGCTTTGGCCTCCTGCGTCGCTGCAGCCCGTAGGGCGGGTGCAACCCGCCGAGGCTTGCGGGTTGCACCCGCCCTACGGGACTCCAATGGGTAGGTGGGCACTGACGCAGTAGGCCCAGCATCGCGGTCGAGCGGTCATGCCCGTTAGCGCGGCTCGACCCAACCGATGGCCCTTCACGACCAGCCCTCCAGGCGCATGGTCGCGCGCACCAGGCGCTGTTCCTCCTGTTCGATTTCCTTGAGGTTGTCGCGGATGCTGAGGATATGCTCGCGGGCGGCGCGTTGCGCCTGTTCCGGCAGGCGCTCGATGACCGCGTGGTAGAGGCGCGCATGCTGGCGGTCGATCTGGCGTTTCTGCAGTGGCCGGTGATAGAGGTTGTTCACCGAGGCGAACACCGAGTTGAGCATCAGGTCGGTCAGCGATTGCAGGGTGTGCAGCAGCACCGGGTTGTGCGAGGCCTCGCAGATGGCCAGGTGGAAGGCGTGGTCGAGGCGCGCATGTTCGCGCGGTTCGACCTCGCTCGGCTGCTCGGTGTGGGCGGCGAGCATTTCCTCGTAGCGGCGGGTCAGCAGGACGAAATCCGCATCGGTGCCGCGCAGGGCAGCCAGGCGCGCCGATTCGGCCTCGAGCAGGGCGCGCACTTCGAGCAGGTCGAACAGGGTGCGTGGCTGCGAGCTGAACAGGTGCATCAGCGGGCTGGCGTCGCGCGCCCCGCTGAGGCTGGCGACCCGCGAATCGCGGCCTTGGGCGGTTTCGATGATGCCGCGCCCGCGCAGCACCTTGAGCCCTTCGCGCAGGGCCGAACGGGAGATGCCCAACTTCTCGCACAGGCGTCGCTCCGAGGGCAGGGCCTGGCCCACCTTGAGCACGCCATCGACGATCAACCGTTCAATTTTTTCGGCCACCACATCGCTGACCTGGCGGCGTACTGCGGGCTGTTCTAGATCCATTGTGGTGCGCTCGCAGACTGGTATGACCAGTTAGGGTTTGTCGAAGTTCAGCTGATGAATATAAGCGTGCCAGTCAGCCAGGGCAAAGCCTGAGTCGATAAGTGGTGACGCACGAGTCGAAAAAAACTGGTCATACCAGTATGGGTGGAGGTGGACGCCAGAATTGCCGGGGGCTAAATATGGTGCACAACCAGCGCACCGCTGTGCGGATGCGCCATAACGATTTCACCCGCTACGTCACCCGAGTGAGCCTGCCATGAGCATTCTGTACGACGAGCGCGTCGATGGCCCGTTGCCCGCAGTCGACAAGCCAGCCCTGCTGGCCGCAGTGCGCGAGCAACTGCCCGACCTGGAAGTGCTGCATACCCAGGAAGACCTCAAACCCTACGAATGCGATGGCCTCTCGGCCTATACCGCCACGCCGATGCTGGTGGTGCTTCCCGAGCGCATCGAGCAGGTCGAGGGGCTGCTCAAGCTTTGCCATCAGCGCGGCGTGCCGGTGGTGGCGCGCGGCGCCGGCACCGGCTTGTCCGGCGGCGCCTTGCCGTTGGAGCAGGGCATCCTGCTGGTGATGGCGCGCTTCAACAAAATTCTCGAGGTCAACCCGGCCGGGCGCTTCGCCCGAGTCCAGCCCGGGGTGCGCAACCTGGCGATTTCCCAGGCCGCCGCGCCCTATGCACTGTATTACGCGCCGGATCCGTCCTCGCAGATCGCCTGTTCGATCGGCGGCAACGTGGCCGAGAACGCCGGCGGCGTGCATTGCCTGAAATACGGCCTGACCGTGCACAATCTGCTCAAGATCGAGGTCCTCACGGTCGAGGGCGAGCGCATGACGCTCGGCTCCGATGCCCTGGATGCGCCGGGTTTCGACCTGCTCGCGCTGTTCACCGGCTCGGAAGGCATGCTCGGCATCATCACCGAGGTCACGGTCAAGCTGCTGCCCAAGCCGCAGGTGGCCAAGGTGCTGCTGGCCAGCTTCGATTCGGTGGAAAAGGCCGGGCGCGCGGTTGGCGACATCATCGCCGCCGGCATCATTCCCGGCGGCCTGGAGATGATGGACAACCTGGCGATCCGCGCCGCGGAAGACTTCATCCATGCCGGCTACCCGGTCGAGGCCGAGGCCATCCTGCTGTGTGAACTGGATGGCGTCGAAGCCGACGTGCGCGACGAGTGCGAACGGGTGCGTGCGGTGCTGCAGGCGGCTGGCGCCAGCGAAGTGCGCCTGGCCCGTGACGAGGCCGAACGGGTCAGGTTCTGGGCCGGCCGCAAGAACGCCTTCCCTGCGGTCGGGCGCATCTCGCCAGACTACTACTGCATGGACGGCACCATTCCGCGCCGCGAGTTGCCCGGGGTGCTGCGCGGCATCGCCGAGCTGTCCGCCGAGTACGGCCTGCGCGTGGCCAACGTGTTCCACGCCGGCGACGGCAACATGCACCCGCTGATCCTGTTCGATGCCAACCAGCCCGGCGAGCTGGAGCGCGCCGAAGCCGTCGGCGGCAAGATCCTCGAGCTCTGCGTGAAAGTAGGCGGCAGCATCACCGGCGAGCACGGCGTCGGCCGCGAGAAGATCAACCAGATGTGCGCCCAGTTCAGCAGCGACGAACTGACCCTGTTTCACGCGGTGAAAGCCGCCTTCGATCCCAAGGGTCTGCTCAACCCCGGCAAGAACATCCCGACCCTGCATCGCTGCGCCGAATTCGGCGCCATGCATGTGCACCACGGCCAGTTGCCCTTTCCCGACCTGGAGCGTTTCTGATGCCCATGCCGCATGATTTCGATGCCAGCACGGCGCTGCTGGAGCAGGTCAATCACGCCCTCAATAATTCGCTGCCGCTGCGTATTCAGGGCGGTAACAGCAAGGCATTTCTTGGCCGCCCGGTCACCGGCGAGGTGATCGACAGCCGTGCCCATCGCGGAATCGTCAGTTACGACCCGACCGAGCTGGTGATCACCGCCCGCGCCGGCACCCCGCTGGTCGAATTGCAGGCGGCGCTGGATGAGGCCGGGCAGATGCTCACCTGTGAAGCACCGAGCTTCGCTGACGGCGCCACCGTCGGCGGCATGGTCGCCACGGGTCTGTCCGGCCCACGGCGGCCCTGGGTCGGCTCGGTCCGCGACATGGTTCTGGGCACACGGCTGATCAGCGGCCACGGCAAGCATCTGCGCTTCGGCGGCGAGGTGATGAAGAATGTCGCCGGCTATGACCTGTCGCGCCTGCTGGTGGGCAGTTTCGGCTGCCTGGGGCTGATCACCGAAGTATCGCTCAAGGTGCTGCCCAAGCCCCGTGAGTGCCTCAGCCTGCGCCTGCCGATGGATGTCGAGAGCGCCCTGCGCAAACTCGCCGAGTGGGGCCAGCAGCCGATCCCGCTGAGCGCTGCCAGTCATGACGGTCGCGCCCTGCACCTGCGCCTGGAAGGCGGCGGAGGTTCGGTGGCTGATGCGCGCAAACGCCTCGGTGGCGAGCTGCTCGACCCGACCTACTGGCAGCAGCTCAACGAGCAGCGCCTGGCCTTCTTCGCCGACCCGCGACCCTTGTGGCGCCTGTCGCTGCCGAACAACAGCGCGCTGCTGAGCTTGCCCGGCGATCAGTTGATCGACTGGGGCGGTGCCCAGCGCTGGCTGAAATCCACGGCCGAGGCGGCGCAGATCCGCAGCATCGTCAGTGCCGCCGGTGGCCATGCCACCTGCTTCACCGCCGGGGTCTGCGACAGCCCGTTCCAGCCCCTGGCCGCGCCCTTGCTGCGCTATCACCGCCAGCTGAAAAGCCAGCTCGACCCACAAGGGATCTTCAACGCTGGCCGCATGTATGCCGAGGTGTAAGCCGTGCAGACCAATCTAACCGAACAGGCCAAGCGTCTGCCGCGCGGCGAAGAAGCCGAAAGCATCCTGCGCAGCTGCGTGCATTGCGGGTTCTGCAATGCCACTTGCCCGACCTACCAGCTGCTCGGCGACGAACTGGATGGCCCGCGCGGGCGTATCTATCTGATCAAGCAGGTGCTCGAAGGCAACCAGGTCAGCGCCAAGACCCAGCTGCACCTGGATCGCTGCCTGACCTGCCGCAACTGCGAAACCACCTGCCCGTCGGGGGTGGATTATCACAACCTGCTGGATATCGGCCGCGCGGTGGTCGACGCGGCGGTGCCGCGGCCGCTGGGCCAGCGCCTGCTGCGCGAAAGCCTGCGCGCCCTGGTGCCGCGTCCGGCCCTGTTCAAGGCCTTGATCCAGACCGGCGAGGCGTTCCGGCCGTTGCTGCCGGCCGTGCTCAAGGCCAAGTTGCCGCGACAGATCCACCCGGCCAAGCCGCGCCCGCCGCTGCGCCATGACCGTCGCGTACTGATCCTCGAGGGCTGCGTGCAGGCGGGCCTGTCGCCCAACACCAACGCCGCCAGTGCGCGGGTGCTCGATCGTCTCGGCATCAGCGTCACGCCGATCCGCGAGGCCGGTTGCTGCGGCGCCGTGGATTATCACCTCAACGCCCAGGAGCAGGGTTTGCAGCGCGCCCGGCGCAATATCGACGCCTGGTGGCCGGCGATCGAGGGCGGCGCCGAAGCGATCGTGCAGACCGCCAGCGGCTGCGGCGCCTTCGTCAAGGATTATGGCCACCTGCTCGAGCATGACCCGGCCTACGCGGCCAAGGCCAAACGGGTCAGCGAGTTGGCCAAGGACCTGGTCGAAGTGCTGCGCGGCGAGGCGCTGGAAGCGCTCGGCGTGCGCAGCGACCAGCGCCTGGCCTTCCACTGCCCGTGCACCCTGCAACATGCGCAGCACCTCGGCGGCGCCGTCGAGGGCGTGCTCAGCCGCCTGGGCTTCCAGCTCACCGCGGTGGCCGATGGGCACCTGTGCTGCGGCTCGGCCGGCACCTATTCGATCACCCAACCAGAGCTGTCCAGGCAGTTGCGCGACAACAAGCTGGACGCCCTGGAAAGCGGCACGCCGGAGGTGATCGTCACCGCCAACATCGGCTGCCAGACCCACCTCGACGGCGCCGGCCGTACCCCGGTGCGCCACTGGATCGAGGTGGTCGAAGAGGCCATGGGCTGAGATTCACGACCCACGAATTCGCGCATCACGCGCCAATCAATCATGAGGAAAGAACATGCAAAGCAAAGCCGTATTGGGTCAAGCCGAAGTCGCCCGCATCCTTGCCGCTGCCCGCGCCGAAGCGCAGCAGCACAACTGGGCCGTAGCCATTGCCGTGGTCGATGACGGCGGTCATCCGCTGGCCCTCGAACGCCTCGATGGTTGCGCACCGATCGCCGCCTACATCGCCAGCGAAAAGGCACGCAGCTCGGCCCTCGGTCGACGCGAGACCAAGGGTTACGAGGACATGGTCAACGGTGGCCGCAGTGCCTTCCTGTCGGCCCCCTTGCTGACCTCCCTCGAAGGCGGCGTACCGCTGATCGTCGACGGCCAGGTGATTGGCGCGGTCGGCGTGTCCGGGGTCAAGGCCGAGCAGGACGCCCAGGTCGCCAAGGCCGGTGTCGCCGGCCTGGCCTGAACCCAAAGCACCGAATAAAGCCTGACGCCCGCCGCTGCTGCCGCGGGGCAGGGGAGTACTGAATTGGAGAACCGAAGATGACCGATCGCGTGAACTGCCAGCGCCTGCAAGTGGCCGCCAACCTGCAACGTTTCGTCGATGAAGAAGTGCTGCCGGGCAGCGGGCTCGCCCGCGAGGCCTTCTGGGCCGGCTTCGACACCCTGGTGCACGACCTGGCGCCGCAGAATCGCGCGCTGCTGGCCGAGCGCGAGCGTCTGCAGGGCGAACTGGACCAATGGCACCGCGCCAACCCGGGTCCGGTGACGGATATGCCGGCCTATCGCGCCTTCCTCGAAGCCATCGGTTACCTGCTGCCGCCACCGGCCCAGGTACAGGCCAGCACCGCCAACGTCGACAGCGAGATCAGCAGCCAGGCCGGCCCGCAGCTGGTGGTGCCGGTGATGAACGCGCGCTACGCGCTGAACGCCGCCAACGCTCGCTGGGGCTCGCTGTACGATGCCCTGTATGGCACCGACGCCATCAGCGAAGCGGGCGGGGCGCAGAAAGGGCCCGGTTACAACCAGGTGCGTGGGGCCAAGGTGATTGCCTTCGCCCGTGCCTTCCTCGATCAGGCCGCGCCGCTGGCCAGCGGCAGCCATGTCGATTCCGTAAGCTACCGGGTGGTCGCCGGCCAGCTCCGGGTGACCCTGGCGAACGGCAGCCAGACCGCGCTCCAGCAGCCGGAGAAGTTTCTCGGTCATCAGGGCGAGGCCGCTGCGCCAACCGCCGTGCTGCTGAAAAACCATGGCCTGCACGTGGAAATCCAGATCGACCCGAGTAGCCCGATCGGCGCCACCGATGCAGCCGGGGTCAAGGATCTGCTGATGGAAGCGGCGCTGTCGACCATTCTCGATTGCGAGGACTCGGTCGCCGCCGTCGATGCCGACGACAAGGTGCTGATCTACCGCAACTGGCTGGGCCTGATGAAGGGCGACCTCAGCGAGGAACTGGACAAGGGCGGCAAGCGCATCACGCGCCGTCTCAATCCGGACCGTGAATACATCGGCGCCGACGGTGCCAGTCTCAGTCTGCATGGTCGTTCGCTGATGTTCGTGCGCAACGTTGGTCATCTGATGACCAACCCGGCGATCCTCGATGGTGAGGGCCGCGAGATTGCCGAAGGCATTCTCGATGGCGTGATGACCAGCCTGATCGCCCTGCATGACCTCAAGCGCCAGGGCAATTCGCGCAGCGGTAGCGTGTATATCGTCAAGCCGAAGATGCATGGCCCGCTTGAAGTGGCCTTCGCCGACCAGCTATTCGCCCGTATCGAAGACCTCCTGGAGCTGCCACGCAACACCCTGAAGATGGGCATCATGGACGAGGAGCGGCGTACCAGCGTCAACCTCGAGGCTTGTATCGCCGCCGCCAGCACACGGGTGGCCTTCATCAACACCGGTTTCCTCGATCGCACCGGCGACGAGATGCACACGGCCATGGAAGCCGGGCCGATGCTGCGCAAGGGCGACATGAAAACCACCCAGTGGATTCAGGCCTACGAACGCAACAATGTGCTGGTCGGGCTGAGCTGTGGCCTGCGTGGCCGCGCGCAGATCGGCAAGGGCATGTGGGCCATGCCGGATCTGATGGCCGACATGCTCAAGCAGAAGATCGCCCATCCGCAAGCCGGCGCCAACACCGCCTGGGTGCCATCGCCGACCGCCGCCGTGTTGCATGCCTTGCACTACCACCAGGTGGACGTGCAGGCGCTGCAGCGTGAACTGGAAAGCATCGACTTCGCCGCCGAGCGCGACGGCCTGCTCAACGATCTGTTGACGGTGCCGGTAGCGGCCGAGCGCACCTGGAGCGAAGCGGATATCCAGCAGGAACTGGACAACAACTGCCAGGGCATCCTCGGATACGTGGTGCGCTGGGTGGAGCAGGGCGTCGGTTGCTCCAAGGTGCCGGATATCCATAACGTCGGCCTGATGGAAGACCGCGCCACCTTGCGCATTTCCAGCCAGCACATTGCCAACTGGCTGCACCACGGTGTGGTCGAGCGGGCGCAGGTCGAGGAGACCCTGCAGCGCATGGCCAAGGTGGTCGATGGACAGAATGCCGGCGACCCGCTGTACCGCCCGATGGCAGCCAACTATGCGGCTTCTGCCGCGTTCCAGGCCGCCAGCGACCTGGTGTTCAAGGGGCGTGAACAGCCCAGCGGCTATACCGAGCCACTGCTGCACGCCTGGCGTTTGCGCTTCAAGCAGCAGGCATAAGCCTTCACTGGTCACTGATATTCAGCCCCGTGCACCCATGTGCCCGGGGCTTTTGAGCATGGATACCGGCATGGGCGCAGCCCAGGGGCGGTATTCGCGGGCCTGACAAGCTCCGCTGCGTGAAGCCAGGTCACTCTTGGCAACTGTGGTTCACAACAACTAAAAAGGACCTCTCATGAATCAAACGCTACTGTCCATCCTGGCCTTCGTGCCCCTGGTACTGGCAGGTGTGCTGCTGATCGGCTTTCGCTGGCCGGCCAAGTACGCCATGCCGGTGATCTTCCTGCTCACCGCTCTCATCGGCCTGACCGCCTGGGACATGTCCTTCAATAGGGTCCTGGCTTCCAGCTTGCAAGGGTTGCTGCTCACCGCCGCGATCCTGTGGATCATCTTCGGTGCGATTCTGCTGCTCAACACCCTCAAACACTCCGGTGGCATCACGGCCATCCGCCACGGCTTTGCCGGCATCACTCCGGACCGGCGGATCCAGGCCCTGATCGTCGCCTGGCTGTTTGGCTGCTTCATCGAGGGCGCCTCCGGCTTCGGCACGCCTGCCGCGGTGGCGGCGCCACTGCTGGTGGCCCTGGGCTTCCCGGCCCTGGCCGCAGTGGTATTGGGGATGATGGTGCAGTCCACGCCGGTGTCGTTCGGTGCGGTCGGAACCCCGATTCTGGTGGGCGTGGCCGGCGGCCTGGACAAGGTCGGCATGAGTGAGCAGTTGCTGGCCTTGAACAGTAACTGGGAGGTGTTCTTCCACCTGATCTACTCGCGTGTGGCGATTACCCATGGCCTGATCGGCATGCTGATGCCGCTGCTCATGGTGATGATCATGACCCGTTTCTTCGGCAAGAATAAGTCGTGGAAAGAAGGCCTGGCGGTGGCGCCCTTCGCGATCTTTACTGCGCTCTGCTTCTCCCTGCCGTACATGGCGGCCGGGGTGTTCCTCGGTCCTGAGTTCCCGTCGATGATCGGCGCCATGGTCGGTCTGGCCATCGTCGTACCGGCTGCCAAGGCGGGCTTCCTGCTGCCGAAACAGACCTGGGACTTCGCCGAGGCAAAGGACTGGCCAGCCGAATGGATGGGCAAGATCGAGATGAAGATCGAGGATGTCGCGGGCAAGTCTCCGGTGTCCGTACCCATGGCGTGGGCACCCTACCTGTTGCTGGCGGTGTTCCTGGTGGCCTCGCGGATCTTCCCCGAGCTCAAGGCGGCGTTGATCGCCGTCAGCTTCGGCTGGACGGATATCCTCGGCGAGACGGGCGTTTCCGGGAGCCTGCAACCGCTGTACCTGCCGGGTGGCATCCTGTGCATGGTGGTTATCGTCACCTGTTTCCTGCACCGCATGCGCTTCAGCGAGTTGAAGGCCGCAGTCAGCGAATCGAGCCGTACCCTGCTGGGGGCCGGCTTCGTGTTGATCTTCACCATTCCGATGGTGCGTATTCTGATCAACTCCGGGGTCAACGGGTCTGATCTGGTGTCGATGCCCGTGGCCATGGCGCAGCTGGTGGCCAACGGCGTGGGCGATGTGTATCCGTTCTTCGCTCCGGCCGTGGGGGCGCTGGGCGCCTTTATCGCCGGTTCCAACACGGTGTCCAACCTGATGCTCTCGCAGTTCCAGTTCAACACCGCCGGCCTGCTCGGCGTATCCGGCGCAATGATGGTGGCGGCGCAGTCGGTGGGTGCGGCCGCGGGCAACATGATCGCAATCCACAACGTGGTAGCCGCCTCGGCCACTGTGGGCCTGCTCGGGCGTGAAGGCATCACCCTGCGCAAGACCATGCTGCCGACCCTGTACTACCTCCTGGCAGCCGGTAGCCTGACCATGCTCGCCATGTATGGCATGGCGATCAGCGATCCGCTGATGGTGGGTTAACGGGCTTAGCAAAACCTGCCGAGCCTGGCTGCGGCAGGCTTTCCGGGGCTATGGCCAGTGCTGGTTTGTGGGCTGGAGTGTCTGCCCTCTGGCGGGCAACCCGGCCTCGGTCAGCCTGCCGCTGGGCGCAATTGCCCGGCCGCCGGCTTGGCGCACCCGCGCATTTGCGGTAGCGTGCCAGCATGCACTACCCGAGTTACACCCGAGGACGTTATGAAGAAGTGGCAATGTGTGGTCTGTGGATTGATTTACGACGAAAGCCAGGGCTGGCCCGACGAAGGCATCGCCGCGGGTACGCCGTGGCAAGATGTACCGCAAGACTGGCTGTGCCCGGACTGCGGAGTGGGCAAGCTGGATTTCGAAATGATCGAAATCGGCTGATCTCAGCCATAACAAACACGGCGACCCCAGGGTCGCCGTTTTTTTGGGACGCGGTCAGCGCCGGTCGAGCAGGCTTGGCGGGTGACGGGCAATTGCGCTAGGGTCAGGAAACTTTTCGCAACGCGCAGGTGCTCTATGTGCAAGTGGCAATGCATCGTTTGCGGCTTTATCTATGACGAAGCGGCAGGCCTGCCGGAAGAAGGCATTGCTCCCGGTACTCGCTGGCAAGACATCCCCGCCGATTGGTTGTGCCCGGATTGTGGCACCGGCAAGCAGGACTTCGAGATGATCGAAATCAGCTGAGCCCGCAGACCCAGGGCACCCCGTAAAGACTCCATGCAGTGGCGACAGCCAGAGGCCGTGACCCTGTTTTGCCGATTGAGGACATGAAGATGAGTACAGCAGTGGCGCCGCCCGTGGCTACACCCGTAGTTACACCCGTGGTGATAGTCGGTACCGGCTTGGCCGGCTACAACCTGGCCCGTGAATTTCGCAAGCTGGACAGCGAAACCCCGCTGCTGCTGATCAGCGCCGATGATGGTCGCTCCTACTCCAAGCCGATGCTGTCGACCGGCTTCGGCAAGCACAAGGATGCCGATGGCTTGAGCATGGCCGAGCCCGGGACCATGGCCGAGCAGCTCAAGGCCGAGATTTACACCCATACCCGCATCACCGGGATAGATCCGGGCCAGCGGCGGTTGTGGATCGGCGAAGAGGCCGTGGCTTATCGCGATCTGGTGCTGGCCTGGGGCGCCGAGCCGATCCGGGTGCCGGTCGAAGGCGATGCGCAGGATGCAATTCTGCCGATCAACGACCTGGAAGACTACGCACGCTTTCGCGCCGCCGTGGCCGGGAAAAAACGCGTGCTGCTGCTCGGGGCCGGCCTGATCGGCTGCGAGTTTGCCAACGACCTCAGCCTCGGCGGTTATCAGGTCGAGCTGGTCGCGCCCTGCGAGCAGGTGATGCCCGGCTTGCTCCATCCGGCGGCGGCCGCGGCAGTCCAGGCGGGCCTCGAAGGTCTCGGCGCGCGTTTCCACCTCGGGCCGGTGCTGGCCAGCCTCAACCGCGCCGATGATGGCCTGCAAGGGCGCCTGTCCGATGGCACGCCGATCGCCTGTGATTTGGTGCTCTCGGCGGTCGGCCTGCGCCCACGGGTCGACCTGGCTGTGGCCGCTGGCCTGGCGGTCAACCGTGGGGTGATGGTCGACCGTGAACTGCGCAGCTCCCACGCCAACATCTATGCCCTGGGCGATTGCGCCGAGGTCGATGGCCTCAACCTGCAGTACGTCATGCCGCTGATGCACTGCGCCCGCGCCCTGGCCCAGACCCTGGCGGGCAAACCGACCGCGGTCAGTTACGGGGCGATGCCGGTGACGGTGAAAACCCCGGTGTGCCCGCTGGTGGTTTCGCCGCCGCCGCGCGGCCTGCAGGGCGAGTGGACGGTTGAGGGCAGTGGGGGCGACATCAAGGCGCTGTGCCGCGATGCCGCCGGCAGCCTGCTCGGCTATGCCTTGACTGGAACGGCCGTCCAGGAAAAGCTGGCGCTGAATAAGCAACTGCCGGCGTTGTTGGCGTGAATGGCAGCCGTTCTGTCGGAAAAGCCTTGAAACTGCCCGCTTAAACTGTCGGACAAGACTGGCGCAGGTCCGCATCCCATGCCATTCTCCCTGTGGTCTGCCGCAGCGTAGAGCTGTTGCGACGCCTTGGGCGCTGTTCTGCATGAGCAGCACGGACACAACAACAAAAAACCGTCAAAGGGGCATTTATGCGTAAACCGGAACTCGCCGCCGCCATCGCCGAAAGGGCGGATCTGACCAAAGATCAGGCAAATCGCGTACTCAACACCGTACTGGAAGAAATCACCGGTGCACTGAACCGCAAGGACAGTGTCACGCTGGTGGGCTTTGGCACTTTCGTGCAGCGTCACCGCGGTGCTCGCACCGGCAAAAACCCGCAAACCGGCCAGCCGGTCACGATCAAGGCCAGCAATACCGTCGCCTTCAAGCCGGGGAAGTCCCTGAAAGACGCGGTCAACTGAGCCTCGTCAGCCCGGAGCCGGCTGGCTCCGGGTTCCTTCCCCGCTTTAGTCAAGCCCGCTCGGGCAGCCTGACGTTTGACCGTCGATCATGTGGCTCACCCGCCCTCAAGGCTGGGCTGTAGTCGCGTGCAAAAAACACTACAATGCGCCGCCAATTTCCTTCATTTGTCGAGACCGTGCGCATGAAATTCCGTTTTCTCCTGTGGATGCTGGGGCGCCTGATGGCCAAGGCCAGCCGCGATAACCCGGCTTTCCAGCAGCAATTGATCGACCGCGACATGGTGTTCCAGCTGCACACGCTGGACGGCAAGGTTGCTCGCCATTTCATCGTCAAAGACCAGCGCATCAGCAGCAAGCGTGGCCCGGCCAGTCAGCCGGCCTTCGCCCTGGGCTTCAAGGATGCCGCCTACGGCTTCGCCACCATGAATGCGAAGAACAAGCAGCTGGCGTTTATGCAGGGCATCCAGAACAAGGACATCCAGATCCAGGGCAACCCGGCGCTGGTGATCTGGTTCCAGGGGCTGACCAAGTACCTGATGCCGAAAAAGAACACCAGCGAGAAAAAAGCCGCCTGATACCCAGTGCCGGTCAGCGTCGCTGGCCGACGCTGGCGTCATTCGCTAGGCTGGGCACAATCACTCCAGGTGCCCGCTCATGCGTTTGTCGTTTATTGCCCTGCTACTCATCAGCAACCTGGCGCACGCCGCCCCGGCCAGCGTCGATGCCTTTGCTCCGGTATTCGAGCTGGCCGGCATTCGCCTGCTCTGCGAGCAGAGTGCGCCATTACTGCGGCGTGGCCTGAGCGAGCGGCAGCAGGCGCAACTGGGCGAGGCCTTCGCTGCCGATGCGCTGTGTCTGGATCTGGCCAAGCAGCTCGCCGACAGATTCGATCAGGCCCAGTTGCGGCAAATCCAGCGTCTGCTCGGCAGTCCGATCGCCAAGCGCTTCAGTGCGGTTGAGCGGGCGGTCGGGGCCGACGGCGGCGAGGCCCTGACCCGTTACCGCGTACAGCTTGCCCAACGCCCGCCACGCCAAGACCGTATGGTGCTGGTGCGGCGTCTCGATGCGGCGGCGCACACCACGAGCTTGGCAGGACTGCTGCGTTATGAAGTGGGCAAGACCCAGGCGTTGCTAGCCCTCATGGCGCGTGGCGAGACGCTCGACGAACAGGCCATGAGCGAACAGACTGCCGGCCAGGCCTCGGCGCTCATGACCTCAAGTGCCGCCGCGGTGGAGTCCTTCATGCTCTATGCCTACCGGCAGATGCCCAGCGCACAGCTGGCCGAATACACCATGCTGTATGAGCAGCCGGTGGTCGTGCAGTTGCTGGAAGGCTGCACGGAGCTATTGCCGGGGCTATTCGCCGAGCGCCGTACGGCGCTCAGAAAGGCGGCGGCCAAGCGCTAGGGTCAGCGCCGCCCCTGTCTTGAGCCGGGGAGGCCCGGGCTCTACTCGGCTGGGCTGACGCCCGGCCACTGCAGCGGCCGGTTGGGGTTGGCGCGTCCACAGCCTGCAAACACTCTCGAAAGCCGAGGGTGCAAGCTGCCTCAAGTCGGAGAGTGGAACTGGCTGGCCAGTTCGCGTAGGGCCACTTCGGCGGCGAGCACCTTGCTCACTGCCTCCTCGGCCTTCTCGCGGCTCAGGCCCAGGGCGTCGAACAGGCTCTGCGGAATGGCAGACTGCGGGCCGGCACCGATACCGCGGTTGCGCAGCAGGTTGACCGCCAGGCACACCAGGTTCGGGTAGGCCGCATGGGTGCCGGCATACTCGGGATCGTGCTGGAAACGCAGGGCGCTGGCCAGCTCTTCGGGCATGTCCCAGTAGCGCATCAGCCAGGTGCCGATCTGCTCGCGGCTGATGCCCAGCAGGTGCTGTTCGATATAGCTGTGCGACAGGTGCGGATTGACTTCCATGTGCCGGCAGATCAGCGAGAAGTGCGGCGGGAAGACATGCGCCAGCACCAGGTAGCCGAAGTTGTGCAGCAAGCCGGCGAGGTAGGTCAGGCCTGCCTCCGGGCGTTGGGCGCGGGGCATGGCGCGGGTCAGACCCTCGATCACCGCGGCGGTGTAGATTGCCTGTTGCCAATAGGGCGTGGCCTGTTGCGGATGATCCTTGGGCAGGCTGAGGGTTTTGCCCAGGGCCAGGCCGAGGGCCAGGTTGATCACCAGGTCGAAGCCCAGCACGCGAACGATGGCGTCTTCCACCGAGCGGATCCTGCCGGGCGCGGCGTAGTAGGGCGATGCCGCCCAGCTGACCACTTGGGCGGCCAGCGCCGGGTCGGTTTCGACCACGCCGGTGATGTCGTCCACCGTGGCATTCGGGTCGACCCGCAGCTTGATAATCTTCTGCGCGGTTTCCGCCAGTGGCGGGATTTCGATGGTTTCTTCCAGGCGTTGCTGGATGCGCCGTGCGGTGAAGGCCTGCACCGCCTGGGTGATTTCGGCGCGGTCATCGTCCGGGCGGTCGAGGTTGAGGTGGATATTGCTCAACGGCTCGCCGATACGCGCGGCGCTGGCTTTGCTCAGCAGGTTCTTGAAGGCTTCGCTGGATATTTCCAGGAGCACGCCGGCTTGGCCCGACTCGACGAACAGGCTCGGCACCTGCAGCAGACGCTCATCGTACAGGCAGGGTGAGCTGGTCAACTGCGGCAGGCCGGGCAGTACGCGCAGGGCATGCTTGGCGAGCATGCGTTCAAGGCGCTCGGGCTTCACCGCGACGAGTTTGCGCCCGGTCAGTTCGGCCAGGCGATCCAGTGCGAGCAGTTGACTCTGCGGATAGAGCACCAGCAAGGCGCCAACCGCATCATCGAGCAGCACCGCCTGTACGCGTTGGGAGGCGGGCAAGCCGGAATGCTCGCTGTGTACCCGATAGCTCAGGCCGAGTTTATCCAGCAATTGCACGATCACCGGCGGCGGGGTTGCGGCGGTATCTGGGGCGAGGGCTACATCACTCATAACGAAATCCGGTTCGATGGGGGGCGCAAGTGCCCGAAGTATAAACAGCGGGCCTGTGGGGCGAGGGCTGAGGCGACGGCTGCCCTGTGAACTGGTTCACACTTGTCCATATTGCTGGCCATGCCGCAGCCAGCGTGCGAGCAGTGGGCTGACATGCTGCGGCCAGTGTTCCAGCAGGGCTTGTGCGGCATCGCGCACGGCCGGTAGCAGATCGGCGTCGCGCATCAGGTCGGCGACCTTGAACTGCAGCAGGCCGGTTTGCCGGGTACCGAGCATTTCCCCCGGACCGCGCAGCTCCAGATCCTTTTCGGCGATGACGAAGCCATCGCAGGTCTCGCGCATGATGCCCAGGCGTTCGCGGCCTAATTGCGACAGCGGCGGGTGATAGAGCAGCACGCAATGGCTGGCGGCGCTGCCGCGGCCGACGCGCCCGCGCAACTGGTGCAGTTGTGCCAGGCCCAGGCGCTCGGGGTTCTCGATGATCATCAGGCTGGCGTTGGGTACGTCGACGCCGACTTCGATCACGGTGGTGGCGACCAGCAATTGCAGGCGGCCCTGTTTGAACTGCTCCATCACCGCCGCTTTTTCCGCAGGCTTCATGCGCCCGTGGATCAGGCCGACATGCAGCCCGCCGAGTGCGGCAACCAGATCCTCGAAGGTGGTCTCGGCGGCCTGGCAGGTCAGCTCCTCGGATTCCTCGATCAGGGTGCACACCCAGTAGGCCTGGCGACCCTCGCTGCAGGCCGAGCGCACCCGCTCGATCACCTCCGGGCGGCGGCTGTCGGCGATCACCAGGGTGTTCACCGGCGTGCGTCCGGGCGGCAGTTCATCGAGGATCGAGGTGTCGAGGTCGGCATAGGCGCTCATCGCCAGGGTGCGCGGGATGGGCGTGGCGGTCATGATCAGCTGGTGCGGGCACAGGCGCCCGCCGACGCCCTTCTGGCGCAGGGCCAGGCGTTGTTGTACGCCGAAGCGGTGCTGCTCATCGATGATCACCAGGGCCAGGCGGGCGAATTTGACCTCGTCCTGAAACAGCGCATGGGTGCCGACCACCATGGCCGCGCGACCGGCGATCTGCTCCAGCGCCGCAGCACGGGCCTTGCCCTTGAGCTTGCCGGCCAGCCAGGCGACTTCGATGCCGAGCGGCGCCAGCCATTTGCTGAAATTGAGGAAGTGCTGTTCGGCAAGGATCTCGGTGGGCGCCATCAGGGCCACCTGATAGCCCGCCTCGAGTGCCTGCAGCGCGGCAAAGGCGGCGACCACGGTCTTGCCGGCCCCCACGTCGCCCTGGATCAGGCGCAGCATCGGCGCGTCCTGGCTGAGGTCGTAGGCGATCTCGGCGCCGACCCGTTGTTGCGCACCGGTGGGGGCAAAGCCCAGGTTGGCGAGGTACTGCTGCGGCAGACGCTTGGCCAGCGGCAGGGCCAGCGCCTGCTGGGCGCGCACGCTTTCGCGCAGGCGCTGCAGGGACAGCTGATGGGTCAGCAGCTCCTCGAAGGCCAGGCGGTGCTGCGCCCAGTGGCGGCCTTCGGCGAGTTCTGCCTGGTCGGCGTCCGGTGGTGGGCGGTGCAGGTAGCGAATCGCCTGGTCCAGCGGACTGAGCTGGTAGTCGCGGGCCAGTTCGCGCGGCAGCCAGTCCGGCAGGCTGTGCGGGCCGAGGCGGGCGAGGGCCTGTTCGCTCAGGCTGCGCAGGCGCTGCTGGGTCAGGCCTTCGGTGCTCGGGTAGATCGGCGTCAGGGTCTGCTCCACGGCAATCGGTTCGCCGGCCGAGAGCGCGCGGTATTCCGGGTGGTAGATCTCCAGGCCGGAGGAGCCGGGGCGTACTTCGCCGTAGCAGCGCACCTGGGTGCCGCGCTTGAGGCCTTCTTTTTGCGCCTGGCTGAAGTGGTAGAAGCGCAAGCTCAGGGTACCGCTGCCGTCCTGCAGGCGCACCAGCAGGCTGCGGCGGCGGCCCATGAGCACATCGGCGCCGACGACCGTACCCTCGACCACGGCGTCCTGGCCGGGACGCAGTTCGCCGATCGGCACGATGCGGGTGCGATCCTGGTAACGCAGCGGCAGATGGAACAGCACATCCTGCAGGGTTTCCAGGCCGACCTTGGCGAGCTTCTCGGCCAAGGCGGCGCCGACGCCTTTCAGTGCGGTGACGGAAACCGCCGCGAGCTCGGTCATGGGACGCGCCTTAGGCCGTTTGTGCTTGCGGGCGGGCCACCGAGCACAGGCGAACCGAGTCGGCCAGGATTTCGATGGCTTTGGGCCGCGGGAAGCTGGCGCGCCAGGCGATGGCCACGGTACGGAACGGCGTCGGGGCGCTGAGCGGGCGCACTTCGATGATCCCGGGGGCATAGTGGTGACTGTCTACCGCCGAGAGCGGCAGGATGGAGACACCCAGGCCGGAGGCGACCATGTGGCGGATGGTTTCCAGCGAGCTGGACTCCACCGTGGTGTGCTTGGCGTGTTCTTCGCCGCCCTTGCGCAGGCTGGGGCAGGCCTCCAGTACCTGGTCACGGAAGCAGTGGCCTTCGCCGAGCAGCAACAGGCTCTTGTCGTTGAGCAGCTTGCTGTCGATGGTCTTCATCGCCGCCCAGGGGTGGCCGGCTGGCAGCAGCGCATAGAACGGCTCGTCGTAGAGCGGCAGAGTCAGTACGTCGGCTTCCTGAAACGGCAGGGCGATGATGATCGCGTCCAGCTCGCCGGTGCGCAGCTTGTCACGCAGCACGTGGGTGAAGTTTTCCTCGATATACAGTGGCATCTGCGCCGCGACCCGGTGCAACTGCGGGATCAGGTGGGGGAACAGGTAGGGACCGACGGTATAGATGGCGCCGATCTTCAGTGGCGCGGTCAGCTGGTTCTTGCCGGCCTGGGCCAGTTCGCGAATGCCCTGGGCCTGCTCCAGTACCTTCTGCGCCTGGGTGACGATGCCTTCGCCGACCGGGGTCAGGCGCACCGCACTCTTGCTGCGCTCGAAGATCAACACGCCGAGTTCGTCCTCGAGCTTCTTCACCCCCACCGACAGGGTTGGCTGGCTGACATGGCAGCGCTCGGCGGCCCGGCCGAAGTGTTGTTCCTGGGCCAGGGTGACGATGTAGCGCAGCTCGGTGAGGGTCATAGTGTTTATCCATTGATGTGCTGCCAAGCATAGCCTTTGCATTGCAATCAACCAACCGGGCTAGACTGTCTGCCAGTGAATTGATGGAGAGTTTCATGTCGACGTGCGCGAGTCTGTTGATTGCCGGTTGCGGCGATGTCGGTACCCGTCTGGGCCTGCGGCTGGCCGCGGCGGGCTGGAGGGTGCATGGACTGCGGCGTGCAGTCGAGAAGCTGCCCGGGCAAATCCTGCCGGTTGCCGGGGACCTGCAGGCCGATGCTTGTCCGCCTGGCTGGCCTGCGGAGGGTCTGGATTACCTGGTGTACTGCGCGGCGGCGACCGAGCGTGACGAGGCCGGCTACCGCGCCGCCTACGTTGACGGCCTGCGTCGAGTGCTCGGCTGGTTAGCCGAGCATGGGCAAAGGCCCAGACGCCTGCTGTTCGTCTCCAGCAGCGGGGTCTATGGCCAGCAAGGCGGCGAATGGGTCGACGAGACCTCGCCGGCCGAGGCCACGGGCTTTTCCGGACGGGTGATGCTGGAAGCCGAGCAGCTGGCGCTGACCAGCGGCATTGCCGCCAGCGTGGTGCGCCTGACCGGCATCTACGGGCCGGGCCGGAAGTGGCTGCTCGGTCAGGTGCGCCAGGGCTACAAGGTGGCGAGCGAGCCGCCGCTCTACGGCAATCGCATTCACGTCGACGATGCCGCCGGCTTGCTGGCCTTCCTGCTGCAAGCCGATGCCCGCGGGGTGGCGCTGGATGACTGCTATCTCGGCGTCGACGACGAGCCGGCGCCGCTGCATGAGGTGGTGGCCTGGCTGCGCGGCCAGCTGGGCGTCAGCCACTGGGCCGAACAGTCCAGCGTGCGTCGCGCTGGCAGCAAGCGCTGCAGCAACGCCCGCGCCCGCGCACTGGGCTGGGCGCCAGAGTACCCGAGCTATCGGGAGGGCTATGCGGCGCTGTTGCAGCAATCCTAGCCCAGCGTTATGCATAGGGCAGGCCCTGCTGCAAAACGGGAGGTCTATCGCCGGCCTACCCATGCCCGCATTGCATCCGGCGCCCGGGATCTGATGCCTTGTGCTTCCATCAGCGCAATTGGGGCTGGATAAGAAGGGTCGTCCAGCCGATGCCACGGGCCTTGCCCTCCGGGCATCCAGGCTATCGGGTCATGCGCTCAAGCCGCCAGCGCAGTTCGCCCTTGTGGTAATCAGGCATTTCATCGCTCTGCGCGCGATTGATGGCCTCGAAGATGCTCAGCTGCCGGTCGTCGCGCTCGAACAGCCAGGCTTGGCCCTGTTCGCCGAGTTGTAGCCAGATGCTGTCGAATTCGCCGTTCATCGCGGCGCAGTCGCCGGCCAGGCACAGCGCGTAGCGCTCGGCGCCGGGCAGGCCTTCAACCCGACCGTCAGGCTGGAACAGCACCAGAGCACCCGTGCCCAGGCCTTGCCTGATCGTCCAGTGGCCGCCCAGGTAGGCGCGGTAGAGGGCTTGCTCGAAGCTTCTGCCCAACGGCATATCCACGGCGGCGGAGGTTGTCGGAGGGCTAAAGCGTTGCTCCGGCCAGGTCTCGCTGGCGGCCTGCAGCAGTTCGCCGTCGCTGAGGCTGAGTGACTCGTGATAGTCGGCGTAGAAATCAACCCGCCAACGATTGGCGTCTTCATCGCGCAATTGGCCTTCGCCGTGCTCGAAGCCGTTGCTGTAGGTGGCGAGTTGGCGCTGCGGCTGAATCCGCCACTCCAGGTTGGGGCCATAGGCGAGCAGTGCTTCACGCAGCTTGCCGCCTTCGATAGCCGCATCGATCGCCGCCTGGTTGATCCAGGTGCCGCTGGGGTCGACTGGCTGGTCAGCGCAGCCGCTGAGCAGCGAGGCGCTGAGTAAGACCGCGAGCAGGGGGCGCATGAGCCATTCCTTGGACGAGAAGGGTTGGCGGGGCGCGGTGCCCCGCCGGAGGACTTATTCGAGTACCAGGATGGCGTCCATTTCCACTTGGGCGCCCTTGGGCAGCGCGGCGACCCCGATAGCGGCGCGGGCCGGGTAGGGCTGCTGGAAGTAACGGCCCATGACTTCGTTGACGGTGGCGAAATGCGCCAGGTCGGTGAGGAAGATGTTCAGCTTGACCACGTCCTTGAACGAGCCGCCAGCGGCTTCAATGACGGCCTTGAGGTTTTCGAAGACCTGCACGGTCTGTGCTTCGAAGCCTTCGACCAGCTCCATGGTCTGCGGGTCCAATGGGATCTGCCCGGACAGGTAGACGGTGGTGCCGGCCTTGATCGCCTGGGAATAGGTGCCAATGGCTGCCGGGGCTTTGTCGCTGGTAATAACGCTCTTGCTCATGTGGGTTTCCTGATTGGTCGTGGTTGCATGGGTGGGCCGGGCGGCGGTCCGCATTAGCCCACCAGGGAGTTGTATGAATGCGCCGGATCGAGATCCAGTCTGCATGTGTGGCTTTGTGAGCATGGCTTCAGGTGCGCGCGCGGGTGATACGCATCACGCCCTTGAGCGCGCGCAGCTTGCGGATCACCCGGGCCAGGTGCACGCGGTCATGCACGCTGACCACCAGTTGCACGACACTGATGCGGCCGTCGCGTTCGTCCATGCTGATCTTCTCGATATTGCCGTCGGCGGCATTGACGCTGCCAGCCAACAGGGCGATCAGGCCGCGCTGGTGCTCGAGTTCGATGCGCAGTTCGACATTGAATTCGCCGACCACGTCCTTGGCCCAGGACAGCTGGATGCACTTCTCCGGGTTGTGGCGGACTTCGCTGATGTTCCTGCAGCTGTCCATGTGCACCACCATGCCCTTGCCCGCGGAAAGGTGGCCGACGATCGGGTCGCCGGGAATCGGTGTGCAGCATTTTGCATAGCTCAGTACCAGGCCTTCGGTGCCGCGAATCGCCAGCGGCCCTTCGGTGCTCGACAGTTGCTCGCTGTCGCTGGCCAGCAGGCGGCGCGCCACCACATAGGCCATGCGGTTGCCCAGGCCGATGTCTTCCAGCAGGTCCTCGATCACTTCCTGGCGGTATTCACCGAGCACCGCCTGCACGCGTTCGGGAACCAGTTTGTCCAGATGGCTATTGAAGCCGGCCAGTACCTTGTTGAGCAGGCGTTCGCCAAGGCTGATCGACTCGGAGCGGCGTTGCAGCTTGAGGGCATGACGAATATGCGTGCGCGCCTTGCCGGTGACCACGAAATTGAGCCAGGCAGGATTCGGACGTGCGCCCGGGGCGCTGACGATTTCCACGGTCGAGCCGCTTTCCAGGGCCTGGGACAAGGGCGCCAGGCGCCGATTGATACGGCAGGCGATACAGGTGTTGCCGACGTCGGTGTGCACCGCGTAGGCGAAATCGACCGCGGTCGAGCCCTTGGGCAGCTCCATGATCCGGCCCTTGGGCGTGAACACGTAGACCTCGTCCGGGAACAGGTCGATCTTCACGCTTTCGATGAATTCCAGCGAGTTGCCGGCACGCTGTTGCATCTCCAGCACGCCCTTGACCCACTGGCGGGCCCGGGCGTGGGTGCCTTTCGGCTGATCTTCTTCGTTGGCCTTGTACAGCCAGTGGGCGGCTATACCGTTGTTGGCCATCTCCTCCATCTCGCGGGTGCGGATCTGGATCTCGATGGGCACGCCGTGCATGCCGAACAGCGTGGTGTGCAGCGACTGGTAGCCGTTGGCCTTGGGGATCGCGATGTAGTCCTTGAAACGCCCGGGCAGCGGTTTGTACAGGTTGTGCACGGCGCCGAGTACGCGGTAGCAGGTGTCGACCTTGTCGACCACGATACGGAAGCCGTAGACGTCCATGATTTCGTTGAACGCCCGACGTTTGCCGCGCATCTTCTGATAAATGCCGTAGAGGTGCTTTTCGCGGCCGAGCACCTCACCTTCCAGGCCTTCGCGGGCCAGGCAGTGGGTCAGCGACTCTTCGATCTTGTTGACGATTTCCTTGCGGTTGCCACGGGCGCGGCGCACCGCCGCGCGGATACGCTCGGAGCGCATCGGGTGCATGGCCTTGAACCCCAGGTCCTCGAACTCCACGCGCATGCTGTGCATGCCCAGGCGGTTGGCGATGGGGGCGTAGATTTCCAGGGTTTCCTTGGCAATGCGCCGGCGTTTCTCGCCAGAGAGCACTTCCAGGGTGCGCATGTTGTGCAGGCGGTCGGCCAGTTTGACCAGGATCACCCGGATATCGCGGGCCATGGCCATGGCCATCTTCTGGAAATTCTCGGCCTGCGCCTCGGCCTTGGTCTCGAAGTTCATCTGAGTCAGCTTGCTGACCCCGTCGACCAGTTCGGCCACGGTCTCGCCGAACTGGGTGTTCAGCGCTTCCTTGGCGATACCGGTGTCTTCGATCACGTCATGCAGCATGGCCGCCATCAGGCTCTGATGGTCCATGTGCATGTCGGCAAGGATGTTCGCGACCGCCAGCGGATGGGTGACGTAGGCTTCGCCGCTGCGACGGCGTTGGCCGTCGTGGGCTTGTTCGGCGTAGTAATAGGCGCGCCGAACCAGATTTACCTGGTCGTTATCCAGGTAGCTCGACAGTCGATCGGCGAAGGCGTCTATGCTCGGCATGGATGTTCTCCATTCCGATTGTTATGACCCTGCGCCCCACGACTTCGTCCAGGCATAGGCTTACAGAGGCTCGCTGGCCTCATCCTCGAAGGCAGCGAACAGCGGCTCTTCTTCGATGATTTCGTCCTGGGCAATGACGTCATAGTTCATCAGGCCGGCGGCGATTTCACGCAGGGCGACCACGGTCGGCTTGTCATTTTCCCAGGCGAGTTTCGGCTCTTTGCCGCCGGTGGCGAGCTGGCGCGAACGCTTGGTGGCGAGCATGACCAGTTCAAAACGGTTCTCAACGTGATCCAGGCAATCTTCGACGGTAACGCGAGCCATGGTCTTCCTCGTAGCATATGCAAAATAAGGCTGAGCCCAGATGGGCGAGCGGACTGAGTAGTTTAAAAAACAACCAGCATTAATGGAAGCTTTGTTTTCAGCGGCTATAAGCTTAAGTCATAAGCGGCACACGACATGACATATTCGAGGCTGCGCTGCGGCTCGCTCAGAGCTTACAGCGAGCGGCAGCCCTTAGGCCAGTAGCTCGCTGAGCAGGCCGCAGTGGCGTTGCTGCTGCGGGCTTTGCCGCAGCTGGTTGGCGCGGAAGATGGCCTTCAGGTCGCTGAGGGCGTGGGCGAAATCGTCGTTGATCAGCAGGTAGTCGTATTCGACGTAATGGCTCATTTCGCTGACCGCTTCGCGCATGCGCTGCTCGATGATCTCGCCGCTGTCCTGGCCGCGATTGGTCAGGCGGTGACGCAGCGCCTCCTGGGTTGGCGGCAGGATGAAGATGGACTTGGATTGGGGCATCAGGTGGCGCACTTGCTGGGCGCCCTGCCAGTCGATTTCCAGGATCAGGTCGAAGCCATCGATGAGCGTTTGCTCGACCCAGGCTTGTGACGTGCCGTAGAGGTTGCCGAATACCTCCGCGTGCTCAAGCAGTTCGCTGTTGTCGATCATCGCGTGAAACTGCTCGCGGCTGGTGAAGTGGTAATTCACCCCTTCTACCTCGCCTGGGCGCATGGTTCGCGTGGTGTGCGAGACCGATACGCGGATCTGTGGTTCGCTGTCGATCAGCGCCTTGACCAGGCTGGTCTTGCCGGCGCCGGACGGGGCGGAAATGATGTAGAGGGTGCCGGTGGTGATGGCCATAAGAGCTTCCTGGGACTGTCTTTTCTGTTGTTTCAGGGCTTGAACGCTTAGCGAACGGCGGCGGGGGTCGCCTCATCCATGTGGGTCACAAGGCGCCACGCAGAGTTTACAGCTGTAAAAGAGCATTTCGAGCCTGATTTATTCGCTTGGCTCCCCTTGCGGGCTAGCCTTTGGCTGTTACTCCGCGTTGCTTCGTTTCAGCGCGGAACTGCCTACTCGATGTTCTGCACCTGTTCGCGCATCTGCTCGATCAGCACCTTGAGGTTGACGGCCGCCTGGGTGCTGCGGGTGTCGAAGGCCTTGGAGCCGAGGGTATTGGCTTCGCGGTTGAGTTCCTGCATCAGGAAGTCCAGGCGCCGGCCCGCGGCGCCGCCAGTCTTGAGCACGCGACGCACTTCGCTGACGTGGGTGCTCAAGCGATCCAGCTCTTCGGCGACATCGCTTTTCTGCGCGAGGATCACCAGTTCCTGCTCCAGGCGCTGCGGGTCGAGCTCGGCCTGTAGCTCGGCACTGCGGTCGAGAATTTTCTGCCGTTGCATGGCGAGCATCTGCGGCACCAGTTCACGCAGGGCTGCAACTTCGCCGTCAATGCTGTCCAACCGTTCGTTAAGCAGCTTGGCCAGTTCGTGGCCTTCGCGCGAGCGGCTTTGCTTGAGTTCGTCCAGCGCCTGCTTGAACAGGCTCAGGGCGGCTTTGTTGAGCGCTTGCGGGTCCGCGGCATCGGCGACCAGCACCCCGGGCCAGCTCAAGACTTCCAGTGGGTTGAGTGGCGCCGGATGCTTGATCAGGCTGGCGACGCTTTCTGCGGCGGCGACCAGTTGGGCGGCGCGCTCGCGGTCCACTTGCAGCGGCTTGCCGGCGCTGTCTTCGGCGAAGCGCAGGGTGCATTCGACTTTGCCGCGCGACAGGCCATTGCGCAGCGCCTCGCGCACTGCGCCTTCGAGGTCGCGCAAGGCATCCGGCAGGCGCAGGTGTGGCTCCAGGTAGCGGTGGTTGACCGAGCGCAGCTCCCAGGTCAGGGTGCCATTGGTCCCGGTCTGCTCGGCGCGGGCGAAGGCGGTCATGCTATGGATCATGGGGCGAACCTCGCGGAAAGTCGGTACTGACGAGCCTGCCATGCAGGGCACGTGGAATCATGAAAGGCGACGCGCGGCGCTCGCCGTCCTCATCCGGCGCGGCGCGCGGTACAAGGAGGGTGTCGCTACGCGACTTGCATGGTTAAAGGCGCGAGATTGTAGCGCAGTGCGTCGGTCGCTCCCAATTCGGCATGTCGTTGCTGGCGCACGCGCCCTATAATGGCCCGCAGATTTCTATTCAGAGCAGGTATTCCTTGATGAAACGTCCCAGTGGCCGCAGCGCCGATCAGTTGCGCTCGATCCGTATCACCCGCAACTACACCAAGCATGCCGAGGGCTCGGTACTGGTGGAGTTTGGCGACACCAAGGTGATTTGCACGGTCAGCGTCGAGTCGGGCGTGCCGCGCTTCCTCAAGGGCCAGGGCCAGGGCTGGTTGACCGCCGAGTACGGCATGCTGCCGCGGGCCACCGGTGAGCGTAATCAGCGTGAGGCCAGTCGTGGCAAGCAGGGCGGACGCACCCTGGAAATCCAGCGCTTGATCGGCCGCTCGCTACGCGCCGCGCTGGACATGAGCAAGCTGGGTGAAAACACCCTGTATGTCGACTGCGACGTGATCCAGGCCGATGGCGGTACCCGCACGGCCTCGATCACCGGTGCCATGGTGGCGCTGATCGATGCCTTGAAGGTGATCAAGAAGCGCGGCGGCCTGAAAGGCGGCGATCCGCTCAAGCAGATGATCGCAGCGGTGTCGGTCGGCATGTACCAGGGCGAGCCGGTACTCGATCTGGACTACCTGGAAGACTCTGCCGCAGAAACCGACCTGAACGTGGTGATGACCAGCAGTGGCGGCTTTATCGAGGTGCAGGGCACCGCCGAAGGCGCACCGTTCCAGCCGGCAGAGCTGAACGCCATGTTGGCGCTGGCGCATAAAGGCGTGACCGAACTGTTCGAGTTGCAGCAGGCGGCATTGGCCGACTGACCCGTTTGACGCTCAGCTAAGGAGGGTGACCATGGAACCGCAGGATCTTGTGCCGACCCCGACTCCAGAGGCCCGGCAGTGGGCGATGTTCTGCCACTATGCGGCGTTCTTCTGGTTTCTGGTGCCGATGATCGGCAATGTAATCGGACCCTTGATCGTCTGGCAGTTGAAGAAGGACCTCGACCCCTTCGTCAACGAGCAGGGCAAGGAGGCGCTGAACTTTCAGATCACCTTCAGTCTGGCCATGATCGTTTGCGGCATCTTGGCCTGGGTGGTGATCGGTTTCCCGCTGATGCTGCTGGTCAGCGTCAGCGCGCTGGTGCTGACGATTATTGCCGGGATCAAGGCCAATGCCGGTGAGGCCTATCGCTACCCGATTTGCTGGCGCGTGGTGAAATAAGCCATCGGCAATCCGGGATGGGGGCATTGCTTCGATGGGTTACCCCCTGCGTGGCGGCTCCCGTCGCTGGGGCTGGCCGAGGTCACCGGGATCAAGACCAGGGATGCAAAAAAGCCGGCGCGATGCCGGCTTTTTTTGTCGCTGCAGATGAGCCTAGACACTGAGAATCCAGTCGTAATCGACGATCAGCGGCGCATGCTGGGAGAAGCGCGGCTGGCGCGGCAGGCGCGCCGAACGCACGCTGCGGCGCATGCCCGGAGTGAGCAGTTGATAGTCGAAGCGATAGCCCAGGTTGAGCATCTCGGCCTGCTCGCTGTCCGGCCACCAGCTGAACTGGTCGCCTTCGCGGCTGACTTCGCGCAGGGCATCGACATAGCCCATGCTGCCGATCACTTCGTCCAGCCAGGCCCGCTCGGGGGCGAGGAAGCCCGGTGATTGCTGGCAGTCACGCCAGTTCTTCACGTCGAGCTTCTGGTGCGCCACATGCAGCGAGCCGCAATAGATGTACTCGCGGCGCTTGCGCCGTTGCTTGTCCAGGTAATGGGTGAAGTCGTCCATGAACTTGAATTTCTGATTCAAGCTCTCGTCGCCGTCCTGCCCGGATGGCAGCAGCAAGGTGGCGATACTTACCTTGTCGAAATCGGCCTGCAGGTAGCGCCCATAGCGATCGGCCATTTCAAAGCCGAGGCCGCTGATTACCGCCTTGGGCTGCAACCGCGAATACAGTGCCACGCCACCTTGGCTGGGCACTTCGGCATCGCAGGCATAGAGGAAATAGCCATCCAGTTGGAGGGCTTGGTCGTCCAGCTCAAAGGCGGAGGCGCGGGTGTCCTGCAGGCAGATGACGTCGGCATTCTGTGCTTGCAGCCAACTGAGCAAACCGCGCTCGACTGCAGCATGAATACCATTCACGTTCACACTGATGATCCGCATAAATGGCCCCTAAAAACACGTGCGTGTATGATACCCGAGCTCGTCTCCAATAAGCTAAATTCCTAGCTAAATCCGTGCCGTCCGGGACTTTACATGCAAGCGTACCAGCGCGATTTCATTCGTTTTGCCATTGAGCGTGGGGTTCTGCGCTTTGGTCAGTTCACCCTCAAGTCGGGGCGTACCAGCCCGTATTTCTTCAATGCCGGGCTGTTCGACAGCGGTCTGGCGCTGGCCCGGCTGGGGCGGTTTTACGCCGCCGCCGTGGTCGACAGCGGGATCGCCTTCGATGTGCTGTTCGGCCCGGCCTACAAGGGCATCCCGCTGGCAGCGACCACAGCGGTGGCCCTGGCCGAGCATCATCAGCGCGATGTGCCCTGGTGCTTCAATCGCAAAGAGGCCAAGGATCACGGCGAAGGTGGCACCCTGGTTGGTGCACCGCTGGCCGGTAAGGTGCTGATCGTCGACGACGTGATCACCGCCGGCACCGCGATTCGCGAGGTGATGCAGATCATCCAGGCCCAGGGCGCGCAAGCCGCGGGGGTGCTGATTGCCTTGAATCGTCAGGAACGTGGCCAGGGCGAGTTGTCGGCGATCCAGGAGGTCGAGCGCGATTTCGGCATGCCGGTGGTGAGCATCGTGTCGCTGGAGCTGGTGCTGGAATACCTGGCAGACGATGCCGAACTCAAGCAGTATCTGCCGGCGGTGCAAGCCTATCGCGCCGAATATGGAATCTAACTCCTCGACTTAGGGTGCTGCCTCGATGCGCAAACCGGCTCTGCTTCGCTGTTCGCTGTTGTTCGGTTTGCTGCTGCCGATGGTCGCGGGTGCCACCGAGTTGTATCGCTATACCGATGATCAGGGCGTTACCGTGCTCGGTCGTCAGGGCGTGCCGCCGGAGTTCATCGGCAAGGGCTATGAGGTGCTCAATGATCAGGGGCGGGTGATCAAGGTCATCCCGCCGGCCCCGAGCGCCGAGGAAATGCAGCGTTTGCTGGCCGACAAGGCCCGCGCCAAATCCGATGCCCAGCTGCTGCGCCTGTACAGCACGCCCGAGGACATCGACCGTGCTCGCGATCGCAAGCTGGCCGAGCTGGACGGCTTGATCGGCGTCGCACGCAGCAATTTGCAGTCGGCGCGTCTGCAGCAGGACAACTTGCAGAGCCAGGCGGCGGAGCATGAGCGTGCCGGGCGTAAAGTGCCGGAGCAGCTGCTGGTGCAGATCGGCAACCAGAAAGATGAACAGCTGCGTCAGTACAAGGAAATTGCCCGCTACCTGGACGCACGCAAACAGGCGCAGGCCAGCTTCGCGGCCGATAGCCAGCGTCTCGGCGAGCTGCTGGGCCAGCAACGCTAGCTGACGCTCACGCCTCAATCGGCCTGCAGCTGTTAATCCTGAGGAGCGCAGTGTTCATAGCCGCGCACTTTGTCGCGCAACCACTGCGGTAGGGCCCGACTGCTACGGCTGCTGGCGTCGGCGTGCACGTAGATCACTTCACCTGCAGTCAGCGCTTCGTCGTCGCGCCAGATGCCCAGGGTGAAACTCAGGCTGGAGCGCCCCAGGCGGCCCACGCGCACGCCAATCTCCAGCAGATCGTCGAAGCGTGCTGGCGCCAGATACTCGAGTACCGTCTTGATCGCGAAGAAGTCGCTGCCGTCGCGGCTCAGGTCGGCCGGGTAGGCGATGCCCAGGGTGCGAAAGTATTCATTGATGGCGACATCGGCGTAGGTCAGATAGTGGCCGTTGAACACGATGCTTTGGGGGTCGACTTCGGCCCAGCGCACCCGTAGCGGGTGGAAGAAGCGGAAGCTGTCACGGCGCGGCGCGGCAGTCATGGCGAGACTTCGCTCTGTTGTTGAGGTCGGTGGAGCTGCGCTGTGCAGCCGCAGCATAGCAAGTGACTGGCGGGCTTGTTCAAGGCGCTGCACCAGTCAACCGGTGCAACTCGCTGTTATGGGACGGGCGGCTTATGCAAGGGGCAAATCAGCCCGAGGCTGTCGGGCTGATCTGCGGCTAGTCGGTTTCACTGGCGCTTGCGGTTGCAGATCTGGGTACCGACCCCGCTGTCGGTGAAGATTTCCAGCAGCACTGCGTTGGGCACCCGGCCGTCGATGATGTGCGCGCTGGTCACGCCCCCCTGAACCGCTTCTAAAGCGCAGCGGATCTTTGGCAGCATGCCGCCGTAGATGGTGCCGTCGGCGATCAGGCCATCGACCTGTTCGGTGGTCAGGCCGGTGAGCACCTCGCCCTGCTTGTCGAGCAGGCCAGCGATGTTGGTCAACAGGATCAGTTTCTCGGCCTTCAAGGCCTCGGCCACCTTGCCGGCGACCAAGTCGGCGTTGATGTTGTAGGACTCTCCTTCAGAGCCGACGCCGATCGGCGCGATGACCGGGATAAAGTCACCCTTGACCAGCATGTTGAGCAGGTCGGTATTGACCCCGATGACTTCGCCGACGTGGCCGATGTCGATGATTTCCGGGGTGGTCATCTCCGGGGTCTTGCGGGTTACGGTGAGTTTCTTGGCGCGGATCAGTTCGGCATCTTTGCCGGTCAGGCCGATGGCGCTGCCGCCGTGGCGGTTGATCAGGTTGACAATGTCCTTGTTGACCTGGCCGCCGAGAACCATTTCCACCACGTCCATGGTTTGTGCATCGGTCACGCGCATGCCGTCGATGAAGTGGCTCTCGATCGACAGGCGCTTGAGCAGGTCGCCGATCTGCGGACCGCCACCATGCACCACCACCGGGTTTATGCCGACCGCCTTCATCAGCACGATGTCGCGGGCGAAGTTGGTTTTCAGTTCATCGCTTTCCATGGCGTTGCCACCGTATTTGACCACCAGGGTCTTGCCGACGAACCGGCGGATATACGGTAGCGCTTCGGACAGAACTTTGGCGACGTTACTGGCGGCATCACGTTCGAGGGTCATGCGGGACTCCATGGCTAATCTCAATCAAAACGGCAAAGTGATATCGGGTGCGGCGCTGTACAGTTGCGCGCGGAATACTTCCTTGATGCGTTCGAGCTCTTCCTCGGTATCGGCCTCGAAGCGCAGCACCAGCATCGGCGTGGTGTTGGAGGCACGTACCAGGCCCCAGCCCTTAGGGTAGTCGACGCGCACGCCGTCCAGGGTGGTGAGGTTGGCCTCGCCCCAGTGGCCGTCGCGCTGCAGGCTGTCGATGATGCTGAATTTGCTCTGCTCGGTAACCAGGATATTGATTTCCGGGGTGGCAATATCGCAGGGGAAGGAGGCGAACACCTGTTCGGCATCGCGCTTGTCCTGGCTGAGGATCTCCAGCAGGCGGGCGGCGCTGTAGATGCCGTCATCGAAGCCGAACCAGCGCTCCTTGAAGAATATATGGCCGCTCATTTCGCCGGCCAGCAGGGCGCCGGTTTCCTTCATTTTCTTCTTGATCAGCGAGTGGCCGGTTTTCCACATCACCGGCCGCCCGCCGTAGCCGCTGATCAGCGGGGTCAGGCGGCGGGTGCACTTGACGTCGAAGATGATGTCGGCGCCGGGATTGCGCGACACCACGTCCTTGGCGAACAGCATCAGCAGGCGATCTGGGTAGATGATGGTGCCTTTGTTGGTCACCACGCCGACCCGGTCGCCGTCACCGTCGAACGCCAGGCCGAGGTCGGCCTGCTCTTCCTTGACCTTGGCGATCAGGTCGACCAGGTTTTCCGGCTTGCCCGGATCCGGGTGGTGGTTGGGGAAGCTGCCGTCAACATCGCAGAACAGCGGGATCACGGTGCAGCCCAGGGCTTCGATCAGCTGCGGGGCGATTACCCCGGCGGCGCCGTTGCCGCAGTCGACCACCACCTTCATCGGTTTGGCCGTGGCGATATCGTCACGGATTTGGTTGAAATAGCGCTCCAGCACATCGACCTGCTCGACCGTGCCGACGCCGCTGACCAGATCGTTGGTATCGATGCGGGTCTTGAGGGCCTGAATCTGTTCATTGGCCAGGGTATCGCCGGCGATGACCACCTTGAAGCCGTTGTAATCCGGTGGATTGTGGCTGCCGGTGAGCATCACTGCGGATTTGCCCGCAAGGATGTGCCCAGCGTAGTAGACCACCGGAGTTGGCACCATGCCGACATCGCTGACGTTGCAGCCACAGTCGAGCAGGCCCTGAATCAGTTGCTGGACCAGCTCCGGGCCTGACAGGCGGCCGTCGCGGCCCACCGCAATATTCGGTTCGCCCTGCGCCAGGCTCTGCGAGCCGATCGCGCGGCCGATCCAGTAGGCGGTATGCGCGGTCAGGCTGCTGCCGACCACGCCGCGAATATCGTAGGCGCGAAAGATGTCGGCGGGCACTTGGGGTGGTGAATTGTGCGAATTCATGCCGGAGGGTTGCTCCAGTCCCAGGAGATCCTGGTCTTCGTCGAGAATGTCGATATCGAGGATATCGGTGTCTTGAAACAGCGGATCGATCAGTCCGGCCGGCTGGCTGGGTTCCGCTGCGGGCGAGGCGCTGCCGGCGCTGTGATGGTTTTCCACAGATTTGCCGGTTTGGCGCGACAGGCGAGCCAGGGTCTGTACCAGATTGTCGAGCGCTGGCAGGCTCGGGCTGAAAGCTTTGACGGCCTTGCCGGCGGAGAGTTCTTTAATCAGCTTCTCAAGCTGCAGCGCATCTTTGTGCAGGCGACGTTGCTGGCCGCGATACACCAGGTAGAGGCCAAGCAGGGCGCCGGCCAGTGCCAACAGAGTCGCCAGGCCAGGCACTGTGGCTGAGAAGGCCGAAGCGCTCAGGCTCGGCCCTGGCGTGAAGCTCAGCTGCCAGTTCGGATTGCCGCTATCGAGGTGTTGCATCTCGCCCTGAGCTTGGCCGCGTTGGGTCAGCAGTTGGCCGGTGGTGTTGCCGAATTGCTGAATCAGTTGCAGTTGGCCGACGCCTGCCGGTAGCGGCGGCAAATTGGCCAGCAGGCGGTTCAACTCGACGGCCAGCAGCAGGGTGCCCTGTGCCGGTTGATCTTCATTCTGGCGCAGTGGCGCTGCGCTGTAGACCAGCCAGCGCTGGCCGATCTTGTAGGCCTCGGCCGCAGGCGTCTGGCCGTTTTCCACGCGGCGCAGCATGTCCAGCGCGGCAAAGTTCATCGGGGCTTCCCGGCCCATGTCCTGCACGGCTTCGCCGCGCGCATTGAGGTGCGCATCGATCACGCCATCCCAGTAGCGCAGATTGCGTTCGGCCGCCCGCACCTGCTGGCTGTCCTTGCTTTGCAGCGCTTGTAACAGTTCGGGATTGCGCGCCGCGGCGCTGGTGTCGGCGGTCAGCTGGCGCAATGCCTGTTGCAACGTCGCGGCCTGCGCGCCTCCCCAGGCCTGGACAAGTTGCTGCTGTTGCTGTTGCTGCAGGCTGTTGAACAGGCCGAACCAGAGTAGCGCGGCAGCTAGAGTCACGCCGCCGATAACGGCCGGCAGGCCCGGGAGCAGGGCGTTTGCGGCCTGTTTGCCAGTGCCTGGCGGCTGCCCAGCCGAGCTACTGGCGTCCTTGGCGGTGCGCTTGAAGCGTTTCATCGAACGTCTCCTTGGCGGTTCATCCTGAAAGGGGTTGTCATTCAGTGACTGCCGGAATGGCCAAAGCCACCGCTGCCGCGCTGGCTCTGATCAAACTCATCGACCAGCTCGAAGTGTGCCTGCACCACCGGCACCAGGATCAGCTGGGCGATGCGCTCGCCGATGGCCATGCTGAACGCGCTTTGCCCGCGGTTCCAGCAGGACACCATCAGCTCGCCTTGGTAGTCGGAGTCGATCAGGCCGACCAGATTGCCCAGGACGATGCCGTGCTTATGGCCAAGGCCCGAGCGCGGCAGGATCAGCGCCGCCAGGCCGGGGTCGCCGATATAGATCGACAGGCCAGTAGGAATCAGCACGGTTTGCCCGGGCTCCAGGATCAGCTCCTGCTTGAGCATGGCGCGCAGGTCGAGGCCGGCGGAGCCGGGCGTGGCGTACTGCGGCAAGGGAAATTCACTGCCCAGGCGCGGGTCGAGGATTTTGGCTTGTAAAGCGTGCATGTCAGGCTCTGCGGTCGGTGAATGAGTGCATCAGGCGCGGTGCAAGCGGTCGGCGATAAAGTCCACCAGTTGGCGGGCGATCTTGCCTTTGCTGGTTTGCGCGAAGCTGCTTTGCTGGAGGTCGCGATCGATGATGGTGATGGCGTTTTCCTCGCTGTTGAAGCCGATGCTTGGGTTGGCCACGTCGTTGGCGACGATCAGGTCGAGGTTCTTGTCCTGCAGCTTGCGCGAGGCATAGCCCAGCAGGTTCTCGGTTTCGGCCGCGAAGCCGACGCTGAAGGGGCGGTCGACGCGTCCCGCCAGGGTGGCGAGGATATCCGGGTTGCGCACCATTTGCAGGAGCAAACCGTCGCCGCTGGTAGGGTCTTTCTTCAATTTGTGCTGGGCGACCACTTCCGGGCGGTAGTCGGCGACGGCGGCCGCGGCGATCAGCAGATCGCAGGGCATGGCGGCTTCGCAGGCGGCGAGCATGTCGCGGGCGCTGACCACGTCGATGCGGCTGACCCGGTCCGGGGTCGGCAGGTGCACCGGGCCGCTGATCAGGGTGACTCGGGCACCGGCTTCGGCGGCGGCCTCGGCGAGGGCGAAACCCATCTTGCCGGAGCTGTGATTGGTGATGTAACGCACCGGGTCGATGTTTTCCTGGGTCGGCCCCGCGGTGATCAGCACGTGCTTGCCGGTCAGTGCCTGGTTCTGGAAGCAGTCGGCGGCGCATTGCACCAGATCATCGGCTTCGAGCATGCGGCCAAGGCCGACGTCGCCGCAGGCCTGGCTACCTGCCGCCGGGCCAAACAGGCGCAAGCCGCGCTCGCGGAGCTGCTGCGCGTTGGTCTGGGTGGCCGGGTCGCGCCACATCGCCTGATTCATCGCCGGCGCCAGGGCTACCGGGGCGTCGGTGGCCAGCACCAGGGTGGTCAGCAGGTCGTCGGCGACACCCTGGGCCAGGCGCGCCATCAGGTCGGCGGTGGCCGGGGCGATCAGTACCAGGTCGGCCCAGCGCGCCAGTTCGATATGGCCCATGGCGGCTTCGGCGGCGGGATCGAGCAGATCCAGGTGGACCGGGTGGCCGGACAGGGCTTGCAAGGTCAAGGGCGTGATGAATTCGCGACCGCCGCGGGTCATGACCACATGCACCTCGGCGCCCTGATCACGCAGGCGGCGAACCAGCTCTGCGCTCTTGTAGGCGGCAATGCCGCCACCCACGCCGAGAACGATGCGTTTTCGATATAGCCGCTGCATAGGCCTGCCTTGTATGGGGTGGATGTACGCCGCGACGGTGACGCCTGCCAGGCAGACCGTTGGGCTTTTGCAGTAGGACAGAGTCCCAAGTCCGACCGACCGCCAAGCCGGTCGCCGTCCAAAAAGATGGGCTAAGATAGCACAGCAGCCGCAGCGGAAAAGCGGCGCTGGGAGCTTGCCAGATCAAGGCCGCAGGGCCGTTTCAGGGCTGGCAGGCTCAGGGCTCGACAGGGAGGTGCTATGAGCATTCGTGATTGGCCTGCGGCGGAACGCCCGCGGGAGAAACTTCTGGCCCAGGGGGCCGCTACCCTCACCGACGCCGAATTGCTGGCGATCTTCCTGCGTACCGGGGTGGCCGGGCAGAGCGCGGTGGACCTGGCGCGCCATCTGCTTGGCGATTTCGGCGGGCTGCGCGCGTTGCTGCAGGCGGATTTACCGTCTTTCAGCCAGCGTCTGGGGCTCGGTCCGGCCAAGTTCGCCCAGTTGCAGGCGGTGCTGGAGATGGCCCGCCGGCACCTGGCCGAGCAGTTGCGACGTGATTCGGCGCTGGAGAGTCCGCAGGCGGTGCGCGACTACCTCAAGGCCCTGCTGCGGCATGAGCCGCACGAGGTATTCGGTTGCCTGTTTCTCGATGCCAAGCATCGGGTGCTGGCCTTCGAGGCGCTCTTCCACGGCTCCATCGACAGCGCCAGTGTCTATCCCCGCCAGGTGGTCAAGCGTGCGCTGGCGCATAACGCCGCGGCGCTGATCCTGACCCATAACCATCCCTCTGGCGTGGCCGAGCCGAGTCAGGCGGACCGGGTGCTGACCAGGCGCCTGAAGGACGCGCTGGAGCTGGTCGATGTGCGGGTGCTCGATCACTTCATCGTCGGCGACGGCGAGCCGCTGTCGATGGCCGAGTACGGCTGGTTGTAGCGGGGGGCTCCATCATGGTGGCTGTCAGGGCACCAGGCGCACCTTGGAAAAATCCTGGCGGCCGAAGGGGCTGACCTGATAACCCTCGACTTCCTTGCGGACCAGGGCATAGGCAGTCGGGTGGGCCAGGGGCAGCCACAGCGCCTGCTGCTGGATGATCCGCTGCGCCTCCTTATAGAGCTGGCTGCGCTGCGCCTGGTCGCTGGTGGTTTTGCCCGCGGCGATCAACTTGTCCAGGTGCGGGTCGCAGTAGCGGGCGAAGTTCAGTCCCGACTCGAGCGAGGCGCAGGCGAACTGCGGGGTGAGGAAGTTGTCCGGGTCGCCATTGTCGCCGGCCCAGCCCATGAACAGCAGGTCGTGTTCGCCGGCCTTGGCGCGGCGGATCAACTCGCCCCATTCGATCACGCGGATCTCGGCCTGGATGCCGACCTTGGCCAGGTCGGCCTGCAACATCTGCGCGCCCTGACTCGGGTTGGGGTTGAGCAGGCTGCCGCTGGGGCGGGTCCAGATGGTGGTCTTGAAGCCGTCGGGCAGGTCTGCCTCGGCCAGCAGGGCGCGGGCTTTGTCCGGGTCATGGGCATAACCGGGCAACTCTGCGGCATAGCTCCAGGTGTTGGGCGGATAGGGGCCGTTGGCCGCCTCGGCGCTGTTCTCGAACACCGCTTGCAAGTAGCTGCTCTTGTCGAAGGCCAGGTTGATCGCCTGGCGCACGGCGGTTTTATCCAGGGGTGGGTGCTGGCTGTTGATGCCGACGAAGGCGGTCATGAAGGCGGCGGTGTGCACGCTCTTCAGTTCAGCATCGGCGGCGCTGGCTTGCACGTCCTGCGGCTTGGGCGAGAGGGCGATATGGCATTCGCCACGACGCAGCTTCTGCAGGCGCACATTGGCGTCCGGGGTGATGGCGAACACCAGGCTGTCTACCGCAGGCGTGCCGGCAAAGTACTCGGGGTTGGCGACATAGCGCACCGCGGCGTCTTTCTGGAAGCGCTTGAAGACGAAGGGGCCGCTGCCGATTGGCTGGCTGTTGAGCCGCTCCGGGGTGCCGGCTGCGAGCAACTGGTCGGCGTATTCGGCGGAATAGATCGAGGCGAAGCCCATGCTGAGGGTGGCGAGGAAGGTGGCGTCGGGGCGACTCAGGGTAAAGCGCAGGCTGTGCTCGCCGAGCTTGTCGATGCTGTTGATCAGGCTGGGCAATTGCATCGACTGGGCGTGCGGGTAGCCACCAGGCGCAACCTTGTGCCAGGGGTGGGCCGGGTCGAGCATGCGCTGGAAGCTGAACAGCACGTCATCGGCGGTCAGCGGGCGGCTGGGGCTGAAGTAGTCGGTTTCGTGGAAGGCGACATCCTCGCGCAAGACAAAGCTGTAGCTCAGGCCGTCCTTGCTGACTTGCCAGCTTTGCGCCAGGCTCGGCAGCAGTTGGCCGCTGTCGGCATCGAATTCCACCAGGCGGTTCATCAAGACATCGGCCGAGGCGTTGGTGGTGGTCAGCGAGTTGTATTGCACCACGTCGAAGCCATCCGGGCTGGCTTCGGTGCACACACTGAGAGTGGTAGCCTGGACCAATAGCGGGCTCAGCAGGCCGGTCAATAGCAGCGTTGGGGTGGCGAGGCGCATGTCAAACTCCTTGATAATGCGGTGCGCGCCCGTCGGCGCGCCGGCAAGGGGTTTACCCTAGACCATAAAGCGCTGGCAGAACAGCGGGCTTGTCGACGAGTGGTAGGCTGCGGGTACGGCCTGCGCCGCTGGCCTGCTAGTGGTATTTGGCGGCATGCGACAGTCTCGCTAAAGTGCGTTTATCCTTGTTGCGCTCTGGGCTTTCTGGTATAAAGCAGCGCTCTTTTGTAGGGGCCCGGTGCTTGCACTTTCAGGTGTAGCCGGTAAGACCCTCGAGAAACGCGGCGCTGAGCGCCAATGACATTCAAGTTAAGCGGCCAACCCATGCCGGGTTGGGCATGTGGTTTTAGAGGGCTGAGGCATGTCGAGAGTCTGTCAAGTTACCGGTAAGGGTCCGGTAACCGGGAACAACGTTTCCCACGCACACAACAAAACCCGTCGTCGTTTCCTGCCGAACCTTCAGCATCACCGCTTTTGGGTCGAGTCTGAGAACCGTTTCGTGCGTCTGCGCGTCTCTGCCAAAGGCATGCGTTGCATCGACAAGCGTGGTATTGACGTCGTTCTGTCCGAGCTGCGTGCTCGCGGCGAAAAGGTTTAAGGAGTAAGTCATGCGCGAACTGATCCGTTTGGTGTCCAGTGCCGGTACCGGCCATTTCTACACCACCGACAAGAACAAACGCACCACCCCGGACAAGCTCGAAATTAAAAAATTCGATCCGGTTGTACGTAAGCACGTGAACTACAAGGAAGCCAAGATCAAGTAATTGATCCCGGCTCTTGTCGAAAAAGCCCGCCTCATGGCGGGCTTTTTCATGGGCGCGATTTAACCCGGCAGCCGGGCTGTCTGTGGCCAAGCCGTCGAGCAAGTCAGTGGCTGTGGCATGCAGCGGTTTCTCCAGCATCGGCAATCTGCCGTGCAAAAAAAAGCCCGCACGAGGCGGGCTAAAGGGTGACGCATGAATAGAGAGCCGGTCAGTGCGCTGCCGGTTCGAAGATCACGTAGACCTTGCGGCAGGCCTCCAGCACTTCCCAGGTGCCGGAGAAGCCGGCCGGGATGACGAAGCGGTCGCCGGCGCGCACGGTCTTGGCATTGCCGTCCTGATCGCGCAGCACGGACACGCCCTGGAGGATTTCGCAGTATTCGTGCTCGCTGTAGTTGACCGTCCACTGGCCGACCGCACCTTCCCAGATGCCGGCGTTGAACTGGCCGCACGGGCTGCCATAGTGGTTGCGCACGCTTTGCTCGGGGTCGCCCTTGAGGATTTTTTCCGGTGCCGGGCGGTAGTGCTCGGCGGCGGTGCTGGCCTGGGCGAAGTCGAGGATCTGTTCGATAGTCATGGTGGGGTTCCGGGTCGGGGCGGTTAGCTGGCTTGGCGGATCGAATCGGCGAGTTTTTCCACCAGGGTATCAATCTGCGCTTTTTCCACGATCAGCGGGGGCGACATGGCCAGGGTATCGCCGGTTACCCGCACCATCAGGTCGTTATAGAAGCACTGCTCGAACACCTGGTAGCCGCGTTTGCCTGGGCCTTGGTCGCTGGGCGCCAGTTGCACGCCGCCGACCAGGCCGATGGCGCGGATGTCGATGACGTTGGGCAGGTCGCGCAGGCTGTGCAGGGCGTCCTGCCAGTAGCCTTCCAGCTCGATCGTGCGGTCGAACAGCCGGTCGCGTTGATAGATGTCCAGGGTCGCCAGGGCCGCGGCGCAGGCGACCGGGTGGCCGGAATAGGTGTAGCCGTGGAACAGTTCGATGCCGTCCGGGCCTTGCATGAAGGCGTCATGGACCTTCTCGTCGACCAAGACCGCACCCATCGGGATAGCGCCGTTGGTCAGGCCCTTGGCGGTGGTGATGATGTCCGGGGTGACGCCCCAGCGCTGCGCGGCGAAGGCCTGGCCGACGCGACCGAAACCGGTGATGACCTCGTCGAAGATCAGCAGGATGCCGTGCTTGCGGGTGATCTCGCGCAGGCGCTGCAGGTAGCCCACCGGCGGCAGCACCACGCCGGCCGAGCCGGACATCGGCTCGACGATGACCGCGGCGATGTTCTCGGCGCCGTGCAGGGTCACCAGGCGCTCCAGTTCGTCGGCCTTGTCGATGCCGAACTCCGGCAGGCCGCGGCTGAAGGCGTTGCGGGCGATGTCCAGGGTGTGTGGCAGGTGGTCGACGCCGGGCAGTTGCAGGGGGAAGGCGCGGCGGTTATTGACCATGCCGCCGACCGAGATGCCGCCGAAGCCGACCCCGTGATAGCCCAGCTCGCGGCCGATCAGGCGGGTGCGAGTGCCCTGGCCGATGGCGCGCTGGTAGGCCAGGGCGATCTTCAGGGCGGTGTCGGCCGATTCCGAGCCGGAGTTGGTGAAGAACACCTTGTTCAGGCCGGTCGGGGCGATCTCGGCCAGGCGGCTGGCCAGCTCGAAGGGCAACGGATGACCCATCTGGAAAGTCGGGGCAAAATCCAGTTTGGCAATCTGCTTGCTCACCGCCTCGGTGATTTCCCGGCGGCCGTGGCCGGCATTGCAGCACCAAAGCCCGGCGGTGCCGTCTAATATCTTACGGCCGTCGTCGCTGGTGAAATACATGCCTTCGGCGCTGTCGAGCAGGCGCGGCTTGGCCTTGAATTGACGATTGGCGGTGAACGGCATCCAGAAATCGTCAAGACTGTTGGTTTTTCTGTTCGGTTGAGAGCTGTTGTCGGTTGTCATGCTGGCCATCCGGACGCGCGAGGAAAGGGGGGCAGGGGGTGATTTCGCGCAGTCTATGTTTAATAAAACGAACATGACAAGGGGGTTTATCGCTCTTTGTAAAAAATATTGAAAAGGTGCAGCCCTCTGGTTTAGTGTTGCCAGCAGGATTTGGCCCTTAGCGGCCTTGCAGAATTATTGACAGTGCGCGCGCCGACTCCGCGGCACTTTTTACTGATAGAGGATGCTCGAATGACTAGCCTGACTCGCGACGACTGGGAACAGCGCGCCAATACCCTGAAAATCGAAGGCCGTGCCTTTATTCACGGTGAATACCGCGCGGCAGTCTCCGGCGCGACCTTCGAGTGCATCAGTCCGGTGGATGGGCGCATGCTGGTAGAGGTCGCCAGTTGTGACCTGGCCGATGCCGAACTGGCGGTACAGGACGCCCGCAGTACCTTCAATTCCGGCGTCTGGTCACGCCTGGCGCCGGCGCAGCGCAAGCGGGTGATGATCCGTTTCGCCGAGCTGATCGATCAGCACGGCGAAGAGTTGGCGCTGCTGGAAACCCTCGACATGGGCAAGCCGATCAGCGACGCCCTGGGTATCGACGTCTCCAGTGCGGCCAATTCGATCCGCTGGAGCGGCGAGGCGATCGACAAGATTTACGACGAAGTGGCCGCCACCGCGCATGACCAGCTGGGCCTGGTGACCCGTGAACCGATTGGCGTGGTCGCGGCCATCGTGCCGTGGAACTTCCCCCTGCTGATGAGCTGCTGGAAGCTCGGCCCGGCGCTGTCCACCGGCAACTCGGTGATCCTCAAGCCCTCCGAGAAATCGCCGCTGACCGGTATCCGCCTGGCCCAGCTGGCCATCGAGGCCGGCATCCCCGCCGGAGTGTTCAACGTGCTGCCGGGCTACGGTCACACCGTGGGCAAGGCCCTGGCCCTGCACATGGACGTCGATACCCTGGTGTTCACCGGTTCGACCAAGATCGCCAAGCAGCTGATGGTCTACGCCGGCGAATCGAACATGAAGCGCGTCTGGCTGGAGGCCGGCGGCAAGAGCCCGAACATCGTCTTCGCCGATGCCCCGGATCTGCAGGCCGCCGCCGAAGCCGCCGCCGGCGCTATCGCCTTCAACCAGGGCGAAGTCTGCACCGCCGGCTCGCGCCTGCTGGTGGAGAACTCGATCAAGGACGCGTTCGTGCCGCTGGTGGTCGCGGCGATCAAGAGCTGGAAGCCGGGCAACCCGTTGGACCCGGCGACCAATGTCGGAGCACTGGTCGACACCACCCAGATGAACAATGTGCTGAGCTACATCCAGGCCGGTCACGACGAGGGCGCCAAGCTGGTGGCTGGCGGCAAGCGGGTGATGGAAGAAACCGGCGGGACCTATGTCGAGCCGACCATCTTCGATGGCGTGAACAATGCCATGCGCATCGCCCGCGAGGAAATCTTCGGTCCGGTGCTGTCGGTGATCGGTTTCGATTCGGCGGAAGAAGCCGTGGCCATCGCCAACGACACGCCCTATGGTCTGGCGGCGGCAGTCTGGACCAGCAACCTGTCCAAGGCCCACCTGACTGCCAAGGCGCTGCGCGCCGGCAGCGTCTGGGTCAACCAGTACGACGGCGGCGATATGACCGCGCCGTTCGGCGGCTTCAAGCAGTCCGGCAACGGCCGCGACAAGTCGCTGCATGCCTTCGACAAGTACACCGAGCTCAAAGCCACCTGGATCAAGCTGTAACGGTAGCGGGACGATCTCCTGGTCGTCGGCCATACGGCGTTGCGTCCTCGCTTTTAATGCTCACGTACTGCAGTACGCTGCGCTTAAAAGCTCCGGGGCGCCTTATTCGCTGGCGCTCACCCTTCGGGCCAGCCTTCGGCTGTTACTCCCGTTGGTCGTTGGTTCTGGCCTTAGCCCAGGAGATCTTTGTCGGAGTTGGTTTCGGTCGATAATCTGTTTTAAGGGGAGCGTTTTTGTTCTCCCTTGAGGTCCGCCCCTCGAGTTGAGGGGCCGGCTCTTTGCGAGCCACACCTGCGGCCGGGTTTCCTTGGGAAACCCGGCCGTTTTGTTTTGTCATCCAGCCACGACATGAAGGAGTCTGGCAATGCGGTGGGGTACTTATTTCGCGGTCTGCTCGGCAGTCATCAGCATCGGCCTGGCCCTCGGGGTGACCATGCCGCTGGTGTCGCTGCGCCTCGAGAGTTGGGGCTATGACTCCTTTGCCATCGGCGTGATGGCGGCGACTCCGGCGGTGGGCGTCCTGCTCGGCGCATCCCTGGCTGGCCGGTTGGCGGGGTACTTCGGCACCACTCGGCTGATGCAGCTGTGCCTGCTGGTTGGCGCCCTGTCCGTGGGCCTGTTGGCACTGATGCAGAGCTATGCGGTGTGGCTGCTGTTGCGCCTGCTGATCGGCGTGGCGCTGACCGTGGTGTTCATTCTCGGCGAAAGCTGGATCAACCAACTGGCCGTGGAGAAGTGGCGCGGCCGCTTGGTCGCCCTGTATGGCACCGGCTATGCGTTGAGCCAACTCTGTGGGCCGCTACTGCTGACGGCGTTGGGCACCAGCACCGATCAGGGGTTCTGGGCGGGCGTCGGTTTGCTGATCGGCGGATCCTTGATCCTCTGGGGGCGCACGGGGGCGCCGCGGGTGGATGCCCATAGTGCCTCGGGGCGTGGCCTGCCGGCATTCTGCCGCAAGCTGCCGGCCATCGCCTGGGCGGTGATGCTGTTCGCCGCGTTCGAGGCGATGATGCTGACCCTGCTGCCGATCTATGGCCTGCGTCAGGGCTTTACCCAGGAGGTGGCGCTGTTCATGGTCAGCGTGGTGGTGGTCGGCGATGCCGCCCTGCAACTGCCGATCGGCCTGCTGGCCGACCGCATGTCGCGGCGCACGCTGTTCCGTGGTTGCGGGCTGATCCTGCTGGGCGCCAGCCTGGCCATTCCGCTGCTGCTGCATACGCCGTTGATCTGGCCGCTGTTGGTGCTGTTCGGTGCCAGCGCCGGCGGGCTGTTCACCCTGTCGCTGATCCTGATCGGCGAGCGCTACCGCGACGATGAACTGGTGCGCGCCAATGCCCACGTGGCGCAACTCTGGGGCATCGGCTGCCTGGTCGGCCCGCTGGCCACCGGCGCGGGTGGCCAGTGGGTCAGTGGCCATGCGTTGCCGCTGCTGATGGCGCTGGGGGCCGCGGTGTTCGTGGTGCTGGCCTGGCGCGGCCAGGCCGGCGATGACCAGTTCGCAGCGGCCACCTCGGTGCGCGGTGACTAGCGCGGCGTAGCCAGCAATGCGCTGCCGTTCTCGTCGGCTAACCACCTTGTTTAATGGGATTTACGCGAGCCGGGGCTGGATGTTCCGGCCCCGATGCTTGGCCTGCCGCCGGATCAGATCAGTTCCTTGAGGCGGTGCCAGAGCATGCCCAGGGCCAGCAGCGGCGAGCGCAGGTACTGGCCGCCGGGGAAGGTCATGTGCGGCACCTGGGCGAACAGGTCGAAGCCCTGGCTGGCCTGGCCGGCGATGGCCTCGGCCAGCAGTTTGCCGGCCAGGTGGGTGGCGTTGACGCCGTGGCCGGAGTAGGCCTGGGCATAGTAGACGTTGGCCTGATCCTTGAGCCGACCGATCTGCGGCAGGCGGTTGGCGCCGATGCCGATCATGCCGCCCCACTGGTAGTCGATCCGCACATCCTGCAGGTGGGGAAACACGGCCAGCATTTTCGGGCGCATGTAGCCGGCGACGTCCGCCGGGTCGCGTCCGGAATAGTGGCAGGCGCCACCGAACAGCAGGCGCCGATCGGCGGACAGGCGGTAGTAGTCGAGGGCCACGCGCTGGTCACAGAGCGCCATGTTCTGCGGAATGATCGCGCGGGCTTGGGCCTCGGAAAGTGGCTCGGTGGCGATCACGTAGCTGCCGGCTGGGAGCACCTTGCCGCCCAGGGTTGGGTTCAGTGCGCCCAGGTAGGCGTTGCAGCCGAGCACCAGGTGAGCCGCGCTGACCACGCCTTGGGCGGTGTGGACTCTCACTTGGTGGCCGTAGTCGATGCGCGTGACTGCCGAATTTTCGAACAGCTGCACGCCCAGCGACTGCGCGGCGGCGGCTTCGCCCAAGGCCAGGTTGAGCGGGTGCAGGTGGCCAGAGCCCATGTCGATCAGACCCCCGACGTAGCGGTCTGAGCCAACCACCTCGTGCATCTGCTCGGGCTGCAGCAGGCGCAGTTCATGGCGATAGCCGAGGCTTTTCAGCTCGGCCATGTCGGCGGCGAAGCCGTCGAGATGAGCGGGTTTGTTCGCCAGGTCGCAATAGCCCCAGGTCAGGTCGCAGTCGATATTGAACTGCGCGACCCGGCGGCGGACGATTTCCACCGCTTCCAGGCCCATCAACTTGAGTTCGCGTACACCCTCTGCGCCGATGACCGATTCGAACTGCTCGACGCCATGGCCGACCCCGCGAATCAGCTGGCCGCCATTGCGCCCGCTGGCGCCCCAGCCGATCTTGTGGGCTTCCAGCAGCACCACCGAAAGGCCTTTCTGCGCCAGCTCGATCGCCGTGTTCAGCCCGGAAAAACCGCCGCCGACAATGCACACGTCAGCGCGCAGCTCACCCTCCAGTGCTGGATAGGCCAGTTGCCGATTGGCGCTGGCGGCGTAGTAGGAGGTGGCGTGCTGGGTGTTGTGGACCGGTTGGTGAACGCGGGCGTTCATGTGTGAAATCCTGATTGTTGTGTTTGGAAAATTTTACGAAGAATAAGCGTCAACTTCGCCAAACGCCAAGAGGCAATCGGCAAATAATCCGAGTTTCGTCGGTTAAACCGCTGGATTCGCCGCGAGTACGGCCGGCCAGCGGTTACCATGCCGGCTATTCAGTCAGGAGCGCTGCCATGAGTTGCACCAGCCGCAAGATTGACCACTTGCGTTTGCAGATTCCCAGTTTCGAATGCGTGCCCGGCTGTCACGACTGCTGTGGGCCGGTCACTGCTTCGTCCGAGGAGATGGCCCGTCTGCCGGTGAAAAGCGATGCCGCCCATGACGCCGCGCTGGCCGAGCTGGATTGCGTGCACCTCGGGCCGCAGGGCTGCGAGGTCTACGACCAGCGCCCGTTGATCTGTCGCCTGTTCGGCACCAGCAAAAGCCTGCCCTGTCCACATGGCCGGGGGCCGGAGACGCCGATCGAGGCGCATGTCGAGCAGCAGGTACACCAGCTGATCGCCAGCACCCGCCAGGTGCTGGTGTAGGTCGCGCCGCGCCGCCTGCGAGCTATTCCGCAATGGGCAGCGCCAACGATTCCTTGACCTCTTCCATGACGATATAGCTCTTCGACTCGCGCACGTGCGGCAGCTTCAGCAGGATGTCGCCGAGCAGCTTGCGGTAGCTGGCCATCTCGTTGATCCGCGCCTTCACCAGGTAATCGAAGTCGCCGGAAACCAGGTGGCACTCGAGCACATGCGGCAGCTTGAGCACGGCGCGGCGGAACTCCTCGAAGGTATCGCCGGACTTGTAGTCCAGGCTGATCTCGACGAACACCAGCAGGCTGGCCTTGAGGTACTGCGGGTTGAGCCGGGCGTTGTAGCTCATGATGATGCCCTCGCGCTCCAGGCGGCGGACCCGCTCGGTGCAGGGCGTGGTCGACAGGCCGACCCGCTCGCCCAGTTCGGTGAAGGAGATACGCCCGTCCTCCTGCAGCAGACGCAGGATATTGCGGTCGATCTTGTCCAGTTCGCGACGGCTCTGATGCTGGGTGCGCATGGGGGATGCCCCTCCGTTTAAGTCGATTTTGCCAAGTATTCTCGCCAAATATAGTTATATATATAGTGAAAGGCACTGGCTAGTGCTCAATATACTGCGCGCATCAACGCTCAAAACAAAAAACGCCAGCGCATAGTCGCGGCGAGGAGATGACGATGCGGGTTCTGGTACTGGGTAGTGGTGTGGTGGGTGTGGCGAGTGCGTACTACCTGGCTCGCCAGGGCTTCGAGGTGGTGGTCGTCGACCGTCAGGACGGCCCGGCCCTGGAAACCAGCTTCGCCAACGCCGGTCAGGTCTCCCCCGGTTACGCCTCGCCCTGGGCCGCGCCTGGCGTGCCGCTGAAAGCCATCAAGTGGCTGCTGCAGAAGCACGCCCCACTGGCGATCAAGGCCACCGCCGATATCGACCAGTACCTGTGGATGGCGCAGATGCTGCGCAACTGCACCGCCAGCCGCTATGCGGTGAACAAGGAGCGCATGGTGCGCCTGTCCGAGTACAGCCGCGACTGCCTCGACGAGCTGCGTGCCGAGACCGGCATCGGCTATGAAGGCCGCCGTCTGGGCACCACCCAGCTGTTCCGCACCCAGGCTCAGGTCGACAACGCGGCCAAGGACATCGCCGTGCTCAAGCAGTCGGGCGTGCCCTTCGAACTGCTCGACCGCGACGGCATCGTCCGGGTCGAGCCGGCCCTGGCCGGGGTCAAGCACAAGCTGGCCGGCGCCCTGCGCCTGCCCAACGACCAGACCGGCGACTGCCAGATGTTTACCACCAAGCTGGCCGAGATGGCCAAGCAGCTGGGCGTGGAATTCCGCTTTGGCCAGACTATCGAGCGCCTGGACTTTGCCGGCGACCGGATCAATGGCGTGTGGATCGACGGCAAGCTGGAAACCGCCGATCGCTACGTGCTGGCCCTCGGCAGCTACAGCCCGCAACTGCTCAAGCCGCTGGGCATTCGTGCGCCGATCTACCCGCTCAAGGGCTATTCGCTGACGGTGCCGATCACCAATGGCGACATGGCGCCGACCTCGACCATCCTCGATGAGACCTACAAGGTCGCCATCACCCGCTTCGACAATCGCATCCGGGTTGGCGGCATGGCCGAGATCGCCGGTTTCGACCTGAGCCTGAACCCGCGCCGCCGCGCGACCCTGGAAATGATCACTGCCGACCTCTACCCGCAAGGCGGCGATCTGCAGCAGGCAGAGTTCTGGACCGGTCTGCGTCCGGCCACCCCGGATGGCACACCGATCGTCGGCGCCACCCGCATGCGTAATTTGTTCCTCAATACCGGCCACGGCACGCTGGGCTGGACCATGGCCTGCGGCTCCGGTCGTTTCCTCGCCGACGTGATGGCATCGAGACGTCCGCAGATCAGCGCCGAAGGCCTGGATGTCTTCCGCTACAGCCGCTCCTCGGAGGCCTTGAAGCATGTCAATCCAGCGCCTGCGCACTGAAAGCCGTTACAGCTAAATCAACATCCACAACGGCACGGTCTACCTGGCCGGCAGTTGGCGGATGATTACCGCGGCGATATTGTGCAGCAGACCCGCGAGACCCTGGCCAACATCGAGGCGATGCTGGCCGAGGCCGGCAGCGACAAGTCACGCATCCTCTCGGTGACCATCTACCTCAAGGACATGGCGCGCGACTACGCCGGTCTCAACCAGGTCTGGGACCAGTGGCTTGCCCCCGGCACCGCACCGGGTCGTGCCTGCGTCGAGGCGCAGATGTACGCCCCAGACGTGCTGGTCGAAATGATGGTGGTGGCGGCTGTTTGAGCGCCTCGCCCAGGCTCTAGTTGGCTTTTGCCCGGCTGTCCCGCCGGGCTTTTTTAATCAGCAATCCGCGAACCCCGGGATCGATGCGCCAGCATCCTCCGCTATTCAACGACAAGAAGTGCCCTGCCATGCGTCCAGCCCGTGCCCTGATCGACCTGCAAGCCCTGCGTCACAACTACCGGTTGGCCCGCGAGGTCACCGGCGCCAAGGCGCTGGCGGTGATCAAGGCCGATGCCTACGGGCATGGTGCGGTGCGCTGCGCGCAGGCGCTGGAAGCCGAGGCCGACGGTTTCGCCGTGGCCTGCATCGAGGAGGCGCTGGCGCTGCGTGAGGCCGGGATTCGCGCGCCTATCCTGCTGCTGGAAGGCTTCTTCGAGGCCGACGAGCTGGCGCTGATCGAACAGCATGACCTCTGGTGCGTGGTCCATGCGTTGTGGCAGGTCGAGGCCATCGAGCGGGCGTCGCTGCGCAAGCCGCTGAACGTCTGGCTCAAGCTGGATTCGGGCATGCACCGCGTCGGTCTGTTTCCCGAGGATTACCAGGCGGCCTACCGGCGCCTGCTGGCGACCGGCCAGGTGGCGAAGATCGTGCTGATGAGCCACTTCGCCCGCGCCGACGAGCTGGATTGCCCGCGCAGCACCGAGCAACTGGCGGTGTTCGAGCAGGCGCGGCAGGGCTTGGCGGCGGAAATCAGCCTGCGCAACTCGCCGGCCGTGCTCGGCTGGCCGCAGGTGCCGAGCGACTGGGTGCGACCGGGCATCATGCTCTACGGCGCCACGCCGTTCGAGCAGGATCAGGCCGTGGCCGCACGCCTGCAGCCGGTGATGACCCTGGAATCGAAGGTCATCAGCGTGCGCGAACTGCCCGTCGGCGAACCGGTCGGCTATGGCGCGCGTTTCGTCACCGAGCGGCCGACCCGGGTTGGCGTGGTTGCCATGGGTTATGCCGACGGCTACCCGCGGCATGCGCCGACCGGCACGCCGGTGCTGGTCGATGGCCAGCCGAGCCGGCTGATCGGCCGGGTGTCGATGGACATGCTCTGCGTCGATCTCAGCGACTTGCCCGGCGCCGGTCTCGGCAGCCGGGTCGAGTTGTGGGGCAAACAGGTGCTTGCCAGCGACGTAGCAATCCGCGCCGGCAGCATTCCTTACCAGCTTTTCTGCAACCTGCGCCGGGTGCCGCTGCTCTATTGCGAGGGCTGAGCCCGCTACTGGGCAGGAATTGCAATCAGGGTGTTGTAAATACTGAACGCTGTTGCCATGATACGGACACTTTTCCGTATCTTCCCGAGGGGGCTCCAGCATTGGACGTCGGTATTCGACTGCAATCCATTCGCAAACTCAAAGGCCTGTCCCAGCGTGAACTCGCTAAGCGGGCAGGCGTCACCAACAGCACCATTTCGATGATCGAGAAGAACAGCGTGAGCCCCTCGATCAGTTCGCTGAAAAAGGTGTTGGCGGGTATCCCCATGTCGCTGGTGGAGTTCTTCTCCCAGGACGGCGAGGACGGCAACCTGGCCCAGGTGGTCTACCGGGCGGCCGAGCTCACGGATATCCACAGTGGTGCGATCAGCATGAAACTGGTGGGCAAGACCCACCCGAACCGGGCGATTACCCTGCTCGACGAAACCTATCCGGTCGGCTCCGATACCGGCGACGATATGTACACCCATGAGGGCGAGGAAACCGGCCTGCTGGTGGAAGGGCGCCTCGAACTGACCGTCGGCGAGCAGGTATTCATTCTCGAGCCGGGCGACAGTTACTACTTCGAGAGCACCCGGCCGCACCGCTTCCGCAATCCGTTCGAACAACCGGCGCGGCTGATCAGTGCCACTACTCCGGCGAATTTCTAAGCGGCAGCGTGCCGGCCTGCGACAATCTGGGTTGTTTCAGCCTGACAGGCTTCCCGTTATACTGTCGCCCGCTCGCGAAACCGTGGCCGCGGGCGTGACTAGCCACGATGAGGGTGTACCGTGAATCTGATTAAGAAAATGCTGATAGCGCCGGCTGCCGTCTTGGCAATGTGGGCCGTGACTGCTCAGGCCACGACCGATGAGGCCATCGCCGAACGTCTGAAGCCGGTTGGTGAAGTCTGCATCATGGGCGAAGAATGCAAGGGCATCGAGACCGTGGCCGCCGCCGCTGGTGGCGGTGCGCGCACTGGCGACGACATCGTTGCCAAGCACTGTGGCGCTTGCCATACCTCTGGCGTGCTCGGCGCACCGAAGATCGGTGACACGGCGGCCTGGCAGGCTCGTGCGACCAATGGTGTCGATGGCTTGCTGGCGAATGCGATCGCGGGCCTGAACTCGATGCCGCCGATGGGCACCTGTGCCGACTGCTCGGATGACGAACTGCGCGCCGCCATCGAGAAGATGTCCGGCCTGTAAGCCATCAGCGCTGGGATAAAAGCCGCCTTCGGGCGGCTTTTTGCGTTGGGGCACCGCGCTGTTGCCATGCAAAGCCTGTTGCAGGGTCCAGACTGAATCTCTCAGGGATGCCGTCGGGAGTCGCCAGATGCCGCAGCTATGTTCCATCGAGCAAGCCGTAGAGCGTGTCATGCAGGACATCCAGGGGCCGATTCGCCTGGGCCTGCCCTTGGGGTTGGGCAAGCCGAACCGCTGGGTCAATGCCTTGTACGCGCGGATCAAGCAGTTGCCGCAGCGCCGGCTGACGATCTACACCGCCTTGTGCCTGGGTCGCCCGCGCGCTTCGCACGATCTGCAGCGGCGTTTTCTCGAGCCGTTGGTCGAACGCATCTACGGCGACTATCCCGAACTGGACTTTCTCGCCGACCTGCACGCCGACCGCCTGCCCGCCAATGTGCATATCGAACAGTTCTACCTGCAACCGGGCAGCCTGCTGAACAGTCCGCCGGCGCAACAGGACTACATCAGTTGCAATTACAGCCATGTGGCCCGCGACCTCAACGATAAGGGCGTGAATCTGATTGCCCAGTTGGTCGCCTGCGATCCGCAGAGGCCCGAACACTTCAGCCTCAGCTGCAACCCGGATATCACCCTGGACCTGCTGCCGCTGCTGGCCAGGCGTCGTGCGGCCGGGGAAACCATTGTCTGTCTGGCCCAGGTGCACGAGGCGTTGCCCTATATGGCGGGTGCAGCGCAGGTGGCGCGCGACAGCTTCGACCTGCAGCTGCAGGAGGTGGAGCGCGGTCCCCTGTTTTCCACGCCGAACATGCCGGTCAGCGTGCAGGATCACTGCATCGGTCTGCATGCCAGCAGCCAGGTGCGTGACGGCGGTACCCTGCAAATCGGCATCGGTGCGATGGGCGACGCGGTGAGTGCGGCGCTGTTGGCCCGACAAGCTGACAACAGCGGCTACCGTGCGCTGCTGGCAGAACTGCCGGGGGCGGCGGTGGCCCGGGGCGCTGAGCTGCACCCCTTCGCCGCAGGCCTGTATGGCTGCAGCGAAATGTTCGTCAACGGCTTGCTGGCCCTGGCCGAAGCCGGGATCGTACGTCGGCGGGTGTATCCCGACCGGCGCGTGCAGCAGTTGGCCGTTGCCGGTGCGCTGGACGGCGAGGGGCGGCCGCGCAGTGTGCAGCTCTTGCTCGACGCCGGCGTACCGAGCCGGCTGGATGCGCAGACCCTGGCCTGGCTGCAGGCTGTCGGCCTGCTGGACCCGGCGCTGCAGGTGCACGGCGATTACCTGCGACTGCCCGATGGTCGCCAGCTGCCGAGCGAGTTGAGTCATCGGCAGACCCAGGATGCGCTGCACGATTACCTGCGCCCGGCTGCCGACGGGGCGGTGCTGCATGGCGGCTTCTTTCTCGGCCCGGCAGATTTCTATCGACGCTTGGGTGCCCTGGCGCCGGAGCGGCGCGCGCAGTTCGCCATGTGCGGGATTCACTTCATCAATGAACTCTATGGCGACGAGCCACTCAAGCGCCTGCAGCGCCGCGATGCGCGCTTCATCAACTCGGTGTTCTGCATGACCCTGCTGGGCGCCGGGGTGGCCGATCAGCTGGAGGATGGCCGCGTGCTCAGTGGCGTTGGCGGGCAATACAACTTCGTCGCCCAGGCTCACGCGCTGGAGGGCGCGCGCTCGATTCTGATGCTGCGCAGTTGGCGCGAGGCCGCTGGGCGAGTCAGCTCGAACATCGTCTGGCGCTACGGCCATGTCACTATTCCCCGTCATCTGCGCGACATGGTGGTGACCGAGTACGGCATCGCCGACCTGCGCGGCAAGACCGATGCCGAGGTGATAGAGGCGCTGCTGGCGATCAGTGATTCGCGTTTTCAGCCCCGGCTGATCGCCCAAGCGCAACAAGCGGGCAAGCTGCCCGGGGATTTTCGCCTCGATCAGCGCTTCGCCGACAATTACCCGCAGCGCCTGCAGAAGCTGCAGGCGCGGCATTCGGCGCTCTTCGGCGAGTATCCGCTGGGTTGCGACTTCACTGGCGAGGAGCGCGACCTGCTGCGCGCACTGGACTGGCTCAAGGCCCGGGCCAGGCCAGGGGCGGTGGTGGCCCTGAGCAAGGCCGTGCTGGCTGCGCCGCCGGCCGCCGCCTTCATGCCGCAACTGGCGCGTATGGGCTTGGCCCGTCCGCAGGGGCTGCGCGAGGCCCTCTATCGGCGTCTGCTGCTGGCTGGCCTGCAAGCGACTAGTCGAGAAAGCTGACCTGGCCACCTTCCAGCGAGTGGATGCGCGCCAGGGATTCGACCCGGTAGCCTTGCGCGTCCAGTTCGGCGCGGCCGGCCTGGAACGACTTCTCGATCACCACGCCGACCCCGGCGATGCTGGCGCCCGCCTGCCGGATCAGGTCGATCAGCGCCTGGGCCGCATGGCCGTTGGCCAGGAAGTCGTCGATCAGCAGCACATGGTCGGCGCTGGTCAGGTGCTTGGCGGAGATGGCGATGGTGCTCTCGGTCTGCTTGGTGAAGGAGAACACCTTGGCGGTATAGAGGTCGTCCTTGAGCGTCAGCGACTGGTACTTGCGGGCGAAGATCACCGGCACGCCGAGTTCCAGGCCGGCCATGATCGCCGGGGCAATGCCCGAGGCCTCGATGGTGACGATCTTGCTGATGCCCAGGCCGGCGAAGCGGCGAGCGAATTCGTGGCCGATCTGCTGCATCAGCGCGGGATCGATCTGGTGATTGAGAAAGGCATCGACCTTGAGCACCTGCTCCGAGAGCACGGTGCCTTCCTCGCGAATCTTCTGTTTCAGCGCTTCCACGCGGTTACCCTCATCGTTGTGCGAATACCCGGTCTGCGCCGGGGTGTGGTGGTGCAGCGTAGCCCGGGATGCCAGCGGCGGTGAAACACTCGCCGCTGGCATCCCGGGCTACGCCCGGATCATTTCTTCAGCAGGGCGCGCATGTTGGCCAGCGCCGAGTTGCCGGTGGCGGCCTTGACCTCGGGAGGCGCGTCGTCCTGGCCTTCCCAGATCAGGTCTTCGGGCGGCAGCTCATCGAGAAAGCGGCTCGGCGAGCACTCGATGATCTCGCCGTACTGCTTGCGCTTGGCGGCGAAGGTCATGGTCAGGTTGCGCTTGGCGCGGGTGATGCCGACGTAGGCCAGGCGACGTTCTTCCTCGACCGTGTCGGCCTCGATGCTGGAGCGGTGCGGGAGGATTTCCTCCTCCACGCCGAGGATGTACACCGAGGGGTATTCCAGGCCCTTGGAGGCGTGCAGGGTCATCATCTGCACGCCTTCGGCGCCGTCTTCTTCCTCCTGCTGACGTTCGAGCATGTCGCGCAAGACCAGCTTGCCGATGGCGTCCTCGATGGTCATCTCGCCTTCTTCGTCGCGCTCCAGGGTGTTCTTCAGCGCCTCGACGAGGAACCAGACGTTGCCCATGCGCGCATCGGCGACCTTGTCGTTGGAGGCGTTCTGGCGTAGCCAGTTCTCGTAATCGATGTCCATCACCATGCTGCGGATTGCGGCGATCGGCTCGTTCTGCGCGCACTCCTGGCGCACCCGGTCCATCCACTTGGTGAAGCGCGCCAGGCGCTCGGTGAAGCGCGCATCCAGGTGTTCGCCCAGGCCCATCTCGCCGGCGGCGGCGTACATGCTGATCTTGCGCCCGGTGGCGTAGTTGCCGAGCTTTTCCAGGGTGGTGGAGCCGATCTCGCGGCGCGGTACGTTGATCACCCGCAGGAAGGCGTTGTCATCATCCGGGTTGACCAGCAGGCGGAAGTAGCTCATCAGGTCCTTCACCTCCTGGCGGGCGAAGAAGCTGGTGCCGCCGCTCAGGCGATATGGGATCTGATGGTGCTGCAGCTTCAGCTCCATCAGCTTGGCCTGGTAGTTGCCGCGATAGAGGATCGCGTAGTCGCTGTAGGGGCGCTGGGTGCGCAGGTGCTCGGTGAGGATCTCCAGGGCCACCCGCTCGCATTCGGCGTCCTCGTTGCGGCAGCGGATCACCCTGATCTCGTCGCCCATGCCCATCTCGCTCCACAACTGCTTCTCGAAGGCGTGGGGGTTGTTGGCGATGAGGATGTTGGCGCACTTGAGGATGCGGCTGGTGGAGCGGTAGTTCTGCTCCAGCATCACCACCTTCAGCGAGGGGTAATCCTCTTTCAGCAGCATCAGGTTTTCCGGGCGCGCGCCGCGCCAGGCGTAGATCGACTGGTCGTCGTCGCCGACCACGGTGAACTGGTTGCGCATGCCCACCAGCAGCTTGACCAGTAGGTACTGGCTGGCGTTGGTGTCCTGGTACTCGTCGACCAGCAGGTAGCGGATGCGGTTCTGCCACTTTTCCAGGATGTCCGGGTGCTCCTGGAACAGCTTCACCGGCATCAGGATCAGGTCGTCGAAGTCCACCGCGTTATAGGCCTTGAGCGTGCGCTGGTAGTGCAGGTAGACGATGGCGGCGGTCTGCTCCTTGGGGCCCCGCGATTCGGCCAGGGCCTGGTCGGGCATGATCAGTTCGTTCTTCCAGCTGCCGATGTAGTTCTTGATCTCGTCGGCGCCATCGTCCCCGGAATATTCCTTCTGCATGATGTCGCTGAGCAGCGCCTTGATATCGCCCTCGTCGAAGATCGAGAAGCCCGGCTTGTAGCCCAGCGCCGCATACTCCTTGCGGATGATGTTCATGCCCAGGTTGTGGAAGGTCGAGACCGTCAGGCCGCGCGCCTCGGGACCCTTGAGCAGGCTGCCGACCCGTTCCTTCATTTCCCGGGCGGCCTTGTTGGTGAAGGTCATGGCAACGATGTGGCGCGCCTGGATGCCGCAATTCTGCACCAGGTGGGCGATCTTGCGCGTGATCACGCTGGTCTTGCCGGAACCGGCACCGGCGAGCACCAAAAGAGGGCCGCCGACGTAGTTCACGGCTTCCTGCTGCCGGGGGTTCAGTCGGGACATGGGATCAATCGTCGCGGGGGAATGGGCGCGCATTTTAGCAGGCCCTGAGATTTGTGCCTGAATCCTCTGGGGTTTGGCGATGGAGTGAGTACTGGCAGTACGCCAGGCTTGGATATTTCGTGTAATCCAGTACTCTGGCGGCGCTTGTCAGTTTTTTGTCTTTAATCCAGGATGCCAGACAGTAGCACTCGGATGTGCCTGATTAGAAGTCGATTTCGGCGTAGTCGGTGGTATCCCGCCGACTCTCTTTGAGGCCTTGGGAGGTTGATTGTCCGCGCTCGACGAACCCTTGCGGCTGGTGCTGCTGGCTGAAACCCCAGAGTGGCCCGAGCTATTGCGCGAGCGGCTAGGCGCCTTGGGCAGTATCTTCCCGCTGATCACCGCGCCCTCGTGGGCGGCGGCCAGCAGCTTGTTCGATACCCCGATCAATGGCCTGCTGCTGACCACCGAGGCGCGTCGGCCAGCGGCAGGAGTCTGTCCGCTACCCATCATCCTGCTGCTCGAAGAGGAGCCTGCCGAGGCCCCTGCGGGGGTCTGCGACTGGCTGGTACGTGACGTGCTCAGCGTCGATGTGCTGCGTCGCTGCCTGCGCTATGTGCGCGAGCAGGGTCGTCTGCAAGAAACCCTGCAGCGCCTGGCCGAACAGGATGCATTGACCGGCATCGCCAATCGGCAGGGCTTCCAGACGCTGCTGGCGGCCCGTCTGGCCGAATGCCAGGGACGCGGCGTGGCACTCGCGCACCTCGATCTGGACAATTTCCGGCATGCCAACGATGCCCTCGGCCACCAGGCCGGCGATCACTTGATCCGGCAAGTGGTGACCCGGCTCAAGGCGCAGTTGCAGGCTGGGGATCAGGTCGCCCGGCTGGGCAGTGACGAGTTTGCCTTGCTGCTCGATGTGCGCAGCGATCCGCAGCGTGCGCCGCGTCTGGTCGAGCGCATTACCGAAGCCCTGGCCGAACCCTACTGGGTCGACGGTGAGAGTCTGTTGATCGGTTGCAGCATTGGCGTGGCCTACGTGCGTGCCGATGGGGGCGCTGACTCGCTGATGTGGCATGCGCATATCGCCATGCGGCAAGCCAAGAGCCAGCAAGGCTGCACCTTCCATGTCTTCGACGAACGCACCGGTCGCGGCACGCGCAGCCAGGCCGAGCTGGAAACTGAGCTGCGCCGGGCGCTGCGGCGCGACGAGCTCGAGCTGCATTATCAGCCGCGCCTGTGTTTGCAGACGGGGCGCATTGTTGGCCTCGAAGCGCTGGTGCGCTGGCGTCACCGTGAGCGCGGCCTGCTGGCGCCTAACGAGTTTGTGCCCCTGGCCGAAGAAAGCGGCCTGATCGTGCCGCTCGGCTACTGGGTGATCTCCCGGGCCCTGCGCGATATGCAATGGTTGCGCGGGCGCGGTCTGCCGGCGCTGCACATGGCGGTCAACCTGTCGTTCCGCCAGTTTCAGGACAGTCAGCTGTTGCCGACGCTCAGCCGCTTGATCGCAGAGCGTGGCGTCGATGCGCGCTGGCTGGAGTTCGAGTTGACCGAGACTGCGGTGATGCGCCGCAGTGATCAGGTGCAGCAGACCATGCTGGCGCTCGGTCGCCTGGGTGTGCGCTTTTCCCTGGACGATTTCGGTACTGGCTTCTCCTCCTTCGTCCACCTCAGCAGCTTGCCGATAGCCCTGTTGAAAATCGACAAGAGCTTCGTCGGCGACATGCACGAGCGTCCAGAGAGTCGCCAGTTGGTGCGGGCGATGATCAATCTGGCGCATAACCTCAATCTGGAGGTGGTCGGCGAAGGCGTGGAAAACGCCGAACAGCTGGCCCTGTTGCGCGAGTTTGGCTGCGACCAGGTGCAGGGCTACCTGATCAGCAAGGCGATGCCGTTGAACGAGTTGGCGCGTTTCCTGGTGTTCGGGATGCGTCAACCGTTGTCAGGACTGCTCGGCCCCTAGGGGCGGACGGCGATCCGACAGGCAGGTTGCCCGCCCTGGCTGCAGCAGCCGGGCGGTCTTCCACTCGAAGCCCAGGGTCAGCCCGATGGCGGCGCAGGCCAGGCCGCTGGCCAAGCCCCACCACACCCCTTGCGCGCCCCAGCCCAGTGGGAAGGCCAGGATCCAGGCCAGCGGCGCGCCGATCAGCCAGTAGCAGCCGAGGCCGACGACGAAGGTGGTCTTGGCGTCCTTGAGGCCGCGAATCGCGCCCATGGCGATGCTCTGGATGCCGTCGAAAAACTCGAACCAGGCGGCGATCGCCAGCAGGCTTGTCGCCAGGGCTGTGACCTTGGCATAGGCCGGGTCGAGACGGTCAAGAAACAAGCCCACCACCCACTGCGGCGCCAGCCAGAACAGCGCGGCGAAGCCGAGCATGCACGCGGCGCCGATGCCGATGCCCAGGCGTCCGGCACGACGTGCTTCGAGCAGGCGGCCGGCGCCGAAATGCTGGCCGATGCGGAAGGTCACCGCGTAGGACAAGCCCACCGGCACCATGAAGGCCACATACACCGACATGATCGCGATCTGGTGCGCGGCGAGTTGCAGGCTGCCGAGGGCGCCCATGCACAGCGCGGCGAAGGCGAACAAGCCGGACTCCACGGCATAGGTGCCGCCAATCGGCAGGCCCAGGCGCAACAGCTCTTGCAGCTCGCGCCAGGCCGGACGCAGCAGGCCGCACCACAGCGGGTAGTCGGCATAGGCGCGGTGGCGCAGTACATGCCAGGCCAGCAGCAGGGCCATGGCATTCATCACCAGCGCGGTAACCAGGCCGATGCCGGCCAGGCCCAGGTGGGGCAGGCCGAACCAGCCCTTGATCAGTGCGTAGTTGAGCACCCCGTTGGCCAGCGCGCCGCCAATGCTGATGGCCATCACCGGACCGGGGCGGCCGATCGCGGCGGTAAAGCCGCGCAGCGCCATAAAGGTCATATAGCCGGGCAGGGCGAAGACCAGGGTGGCGAGAAACAGCATGGCGGCTGTGACGTTATCCGCCGACTGGCCGGCATACAGCAGCGCCGGTTGCAGATGCCACAGGGCCACCCCGGCCAGCAAGGCCAGGCCCCAGCCCAGCCACAGGCCGTTCTGGGTCAGGCGGGTGACGCCCGCGCTATCGCCGGCACCGTGGCGGATGGCCACCAGGTTGCCGACCGCGGCGATCACCCCGACGCAGAAGATCGACACGAAGGCATAGCTGGCCGCGCCCAAGCCGCCACCGGCCAGGGCCTGCGGGCCGAGCAAACCCATCATCACGGTGTCGGTAAAGACCATGAGGACATGCGCCAGCTGGGCGGCGATCAGGGGGCCGGCCAGGCGCAGGATGGCGCTGAGTTCGTTGCGAAGGGCATGCGGCATGATGAGTCAGGCTCAGTAAGAGGGCTTGCCTGGGCTGTCCTGGCGAGCGGAGAATGCCGCCATTCTCGGGAGTCTTCAGCACTCGCACAAAAGGAAAATAACCATGTCAGGCATGATTAATACTCATGGATAAAAGCCGTCGTTTGGCGCCGTTGTACGCCTTGCGTGCCTTCGAGGCGGCGGCCCGGCATGGCTCCTTCACCCGCGCCGGCGAGGAGTTGGCGATCACCCAGAGCGCGGTGAGCCGGCATGTGCGCACGCTGGAAGAGCACTTCGCCTGCCGCCTGTTCGAACGCCGCGGTCGCAGCCTAGAGTTGACCGAGCCGGCGCGCATGCTGCTGCCCGGGCTGCGTGACGGCTTCGATGCCCTGGAACGTGCCTGCACCAGCCTGCGCGCCGACGATGCAATCCTGCGCCTGAAGGCGCCCTCGACCCTGACCATGCGCTGGCTGCTGGCGCGCCTGTCGCGCTTTCGTTTGCACAACGCCGATATCGAGGTGCAGCTGACCAGCGCCTGGATGGACGTCGACAAGGTGGACTTCCAGCGCGAGCCCTTCGATTGCGCGGTGTTGCTGGGCAATGGCGAATTCCCGGAGGAGTGGGGCAGCACCCTGCTGTTCGCCGAATGGCTGATCCCGGTCTGCGCGCCCGAGGCAGCCGAGGATGGGGCCTGGGATCTGGCGCGGCTGCAGGGCGCCGAACTGCTGCACCCGACCCCGGACCGGCGCGATTGGCGCCAATGGCTGCAAGCCATGGGCCTGGCCGAGCAGGTGCCGCTGAAGGGCGGTCAGGTGTTCGACACCCTGGAGCTGGGCATGGTCGCCGCCGCGCGTGGCTACGGCGTGTCGATCGGCGATCTGGTGCTGGTCGCCGAGGATGTCGAGCAGGGGCGCCTGGGCCTGCCCTGGCCCTGCGCGGTGCCCAGCGGCTGCAGCTACTACCTGGTCTGGCCCAGGGCGCGGCGTGGTCAGGAGCGCTACTTGCGCTTGCGCGATTATCTGGTCGACGAAGTGGCGGCGATGCGTTTGCCAGAGGTGCAGCGGCGCGGCTGATGGCCCTTGCGGACACGGCGGCCTCAGCCTTGCGGATGACCGCGGTACTGCAGCGCCTCGGCCAGGTGGTTGCGGGTGATCTGCTCGACCTGTTCGAGGTCGGCCAGGGTGCGCGCCACCTTGAGCACCCGGTGCGCCGCGCGCAGGGACAGGCCGAGGCGTTCGCAGGCGCTTTCCAGCCAGCCCTGATCGGCGGCGTGCAGGCCACAGTGCTGGCGCAGGCCGGGCAGGTCGAGAAAGGCATTGGCCACGCCTTGGCGCAGGATTTGCCGTTGCCGGGCGCGTGCCACCAGGGCGGCCGCAGTAGCCGTGTCGGCGCCGTCGCTGGGGGGCACATGCAGGGCGGTGGCCTCGCGCGCCACCGTGACATGCAGGTCGATGCGGTCGAGCAGGGGCCCGGAGAGCTTGCCGCGGTAGCGCTGGATCTGTTCGCTGCTGCAGCGGCAGCGGCCGCTGGGGTCGCCGAGAAAGCCGCAGGGGCAGGGGTTCATGGCCGCGACCAGCTGGAAGCGCGCCGGGAAGCGCACCTTGTCGCGGGCCCGGGCGATGACGATCTGCCCGCTTTCCAGGGGTTCGCGCAGCACCTCCAGGACCTTGCGGTCGAACTCGGGCAGTTCATCCAGGAACAACACGCCCTGATGGGCCAAGGTGATTTCCCCGGGTTGCGGGCGACTGCCGCCGCCGACCAAGGCCGGGCCGGAGGCACTGTGATGGGGGTTGCGGAAGGGCCGCTGGGGCCAGGCATCCAGAGGGGTGTGGCTGGCCACCGAATGGATGGCGGCAACTTCCAGCGCCTCCTGCTCGTCCAGGGGTGGCAGCAGGCCGGGCAGACGGCTGGCCAGCAGGGTCTTGCCGGTGCCGGGAGGGCCGCTCAGCAGCAGGTTGTGCGAGCCGGCGGCCGCGACCAGTAGGGCGCGCTTGGCGGCGACTTGCCCCTGCACTTCGGCGAGGTCGGGATAGGGTCGGCTGCGGTGCAGCAAGCCCAAGGACTGATAGGGCGCGATTGGCGCTTGGCCATTGAGGTGCGCGGCCAGTTCGAGCAAGTGTTCCACGGCGATCACCACCAGCCCTGAGGCCAGGCTGGCTTCCTCGGCATTGGCTTTGGGCACCACTAAGGTGCGTCCGGCGGCGCGGGCCGCTAGGGCGGCGGGCAATACGCCCCGTACTGGACGTACGGCGCCGGATAAGGCCAATTCACCCAGGCACTCGAGCTGTTCCAGGGCACCGCTTGGCACCTGGCCGCTGGCGGCGAGAATTCCCAGGGCGATGGCCAGGTCGAAGCGTCCGCCATCCTTGGGCAGGTCGGCTGGGGCCAGGTTCAGGGTGATGCGTCGCGGCGGAAAATCGAAGGCGGAGTTGAGGATGGCACTGCGCACCCGATCCTTGCTTTCCTTGACCGCGGTCTCGGGCAGGCCGACCAGCGCAAGCGACGGCAAACCATTGGCCAGGTGCGCCTCGACGGTGACGGCGGGCGCTTCGACGCCGACTTGGGCGCGACTGTGGACTATGGCCAGGGACATCGATCACTCCTTGATCGTCAGCCGTGCGAGCGGGTTACTCGGTCGGCGGTGTAGCGGCTTGCGCGGTGGCTCGTTCCAGCTCGGCAACCTTGGCCTCCAGTGCTTCGAGGCGGGCACGGGTGCGGGCGAGGACCGCCATCTGGCTGTCAAACTCTTCGCGGCTGACCAGATCGAGCTTGCTGAAACCGCTCTGCAGCAAGGCCTTGAACTGGGCTTCGAATTCGCTGCGGGGTAGCGGCGTTTCGCCGTTGAACAGACGCGAAGCGTGGGAGCTGAGTGCATCGAGCAGGGCTTTGGGCGGCAACATGGCGGGGTTCCAGGATCAGACGGCGGCAGTGTAGCACGCAGTCTCGCTTTGGGCCGGTGCGCTCAGAGCTGCACACTTTTTGCGCATGGGTGGTTGCATAGGTGCACCGATATCGAGCACTGATCGCCTGTCGAGGCTATGCCTGGTGCCGGTGATTTATGTTAACCATCTGAAATAAATAGACTTTATGCGATATGGCAAGCTTTCTGCTTAGTCGACTGTGACGAATGCACCGATGCAGTTCCGGTGCGTTAGGCGAAGCGAGATGTGTTTCGTCAGGAGCGGTTGGTGGGTATCGCTGTTGTCCCCTGGGGCGAGCGATACATTACAAAAGCCAGACACAGCGCTTAGACTTGAGCCGGGTTCGTAATTCCTGGGGCAAGTCCACCTTACACGGGAGAAAGTTTCATGAAGCTAGTCACTGCCATCATCAAGCCGTTCAAGCTGGACGACGTCCGTGAGTCACTGTCGGAAATCGGCGTGCAGGGCATTACCGTAACCGAGGTCAAGGGCTTCGGTCGGCAAAAGGGTCACACCGAGTTGTACCGCGGCGCTGAATACGTGGTCGATTTTCTACCCAAGGTAAAGATTGACGTGGCCATCGCTGATGACCAGTTGGATCGCGTCATCGAGGCCATCACCAAGGCCGCCAACACCGGCAAGATCGGTGACGGCAAGATTTTCGTTGTAAACCTGGAACAGGCGATTCGCATCCGTACCGGCGAAACCGATACCGACGCAATCTAACTAAGCCCGCGAACCCCCCACGCCCCAGGAGTACCCCCAATGACTCTGCGAAAAATCGCAGGGCTAGGAGCCCTTTTGTCTCTCGTTCCTGGCTTTGCCATGGCCGACGAGGCAGTTCTAAATGGCGGCGACACGGCTTGGATGCTAGTCGCGACTGTCCTGGTGCTGTTCATGACCATTCCGGGGCTGGCCCTGTTCTATGCCGGCATGGTGCGGTCGAAGAACGTCCTGTCGGTGCTGATGCAGTGCTTTGCTATCACCGGTCTGATCAGCGTGATCTGGGTCGTCTACGGATACAGCCTGGCCTTTGACACCACCGGCATGGAGCAGGGGGTGGTCAATTTCAATTCCTTCGTCGGCGGCCTGTCGCATGCCTTTCTCGCTGGCCTGACCAGTGACAGCCTGGTGGCAGGCATTCCGGAAAGTGTGTTCGTCACCTTCCAGATGACCTTCGCCATCATCACCCCGGCCCTGATCGTCGGCGCCTTCGCTGAACGCATGAAGTTCTCGGCCATGCTGGTGTTCATGATTGTCTGGTTCACCATCGTCTATGCCCCCATGGCGCATATGGTGTGGGGCGGTGACGGTGCACTGTTGTGGGACTGGGGCGTACTGGATTTCGCCGGTGGCACTGTGGTGCATATCAACGCCGGTATCGCCGGTCTGGTGGCCTGTCTGGTGCTGGGCAAGCGTAAAGGCTTTCCAACGACCGCAATGCCGCCGCATAACCTCGGTTACACCCTGATCGGCGCCAGCATGCTCTGGGTCGGCTGGTTCGGCTTCAACGCCGGTTCGGCCCTGGCTGCCAACGGTACCGCCGGCATGGCCATGCTGGTGACGCAGATCGCCACGGCGACGGCGGCACTGAGCTGGATGTTTGCCGAGTGGATCACCCACCGCAAGCCCAGCGTGCTGGGCATTGCCTCCGGTGCGGTGGCGGGCCTGGTGGCCATAACTCCAGCGTCCGGTACTGCCGGACCGATGGGGGCGCTGGTCATCGGCCTGGCGTCGGGGGTGATCTGTTTCTTCTGCGCGACCAGCCTGAAACGCAAATTCGGCTATGACGACTCCTTGGATGTCTTCGGCGTGCATGCCGTGGGCGGCATCGTTGGCGCCATTCTCACCGGGGCCTTTGCTGCGCCGGCGTTGGGTGGCTTCGGCACAGTGGAGAATATCCCCGCGCAGTTGTGGGTGCAGTTCGAGGGCGTGGCCTTCACGGTGGTCTATACCGCGGTGCTGACCTTCGTAATTCTGAAAGTGATCGACCTAGTAATGGGCCTGCGTGTCAGTGACGAGGAAGAGACGGTCGGTCTCGATCTCGCCCTGCACAACGAGCGTGGCTACAACCTGTAAGCACACGGAGTGCGCCCGGAGCCAACCCCGGGCGCCTTAACCGAACAGCGCTATAAAAGCGCGCCGGCAAGAGGTGAACCATGGATAACACAGCATTGACTGCACTGCAGTACGGCTTCGATACCTTCTACTTTTTGATTTGCGGTGCTCTGGTGATGTGGATGGCAGCGGGTTTTGCCATGCTCGAAGCCGGCCTGGTAAGGGCGAAGAACACCACCGAAATCCTCACCAAGAACATCGCCCTGTATGCAGTCGCCAGCGTCATGTACCTGGTGATCGGCTACCACATCATGTACTCCAGTCCGGCAGGCGGCATCCTGCCAAGCCTGGGCTTCCTGCTCGGTGACGAGAACAGCGTCGAGGCGGTTCTTGGTGGGGGTGACGATGCGCCCTACTACTCGGTTCGTTCGGACTTCTTCTTCCAGGTGGTGTTTGCCGCAACCTGTATGTCGATCGTCTCCGGTGCCGTGGCCGAGCGCATGAAACTGTGGGCCTTCCTGGCGTTCGCCGTGGTCATGACCGGTTTCATCTACCCGGTGCAGGGCTTCTGGAAATGGGGTTCGGGCTTCCTCAACGAAGCCGGTTTCCTTGATTTCGCCGGTTCCGGCGTGGTGCACATGGCGGGTGCTACCGCTGCCCTGGCTGGCGTGCTGCTGCTCGGTGCACGTAAAGGCAAGTACGGCGCCAATGGCCAGGTCAACGCCATTCCAGGCTCCAATCTGCCAATGGCAACCCTCGGCGCCTTTATCCTGTGGATGGGCTGGTTCGGCTTCAACGGTGGTTCGCAGCTGAAGATGAGCACCATCGAAGATGCCAACGCCGTGGCCAACGTGTTCGTCAACACCAACATGGCCGCCGCCGGTGGTCTGATCGTCGCCCTGATCGTGGCGCGCGTCCTGTTCGGCAAGGCTGACCTGACCATGGCGTTGAATGGTGCGCTGGCTGGCCTGGTGGCGATCACGGCCGAGCCGCTGACCCCGACGGCCCTGCAAGCGACCCTGATCGGTGGCGTGGGTGGCGTCCTGGTGGTGTTCTCTATCCTCGCTCTGGACAAACTCAAGCTCGATGATCCCGTCGGCGCCATCTCGGTGCATGGCGTGGTCGGCATCTGGGGCCTGCTGGCGGTGTGCCTGACCAACGGCGACGCGAGCCTGAGTGCCCAGCTGCTGGGTATCGGCTGCATCTTCGCCTGGGTGTTCATCGCCAGCTTGATCGTCTGGTCGATCCTCAAGCTGGTGATCGGTCTGCGGGTCAGCGAAGAGGAAGAGTACGAGGGCGTGGATATCGCCGAATGCGGTATGGAAGCTTATCCGGAATTCACTAAAAGCTGATTGCCGATGATTTAGAACAAGGGCGCCTAAAGGCGCCCTTTGTTTTTTCTGACAGCGCGCTAGAATGCGCGCCGATAAGTACTGTTATGCGAGGGCTGTGGTACTTGTCCGGACCAGCGTGAGAAACGGCTGGGGGGCTTTGCCCGGTAAGGTCATTTGAATTTTCCGGCGACGTGCGAAAGCTTGCGTTGCTGGGCTATAACTAACCTGCTTTTCGCAAGTCATGAGGTTGAACATGAGCGACGAAGATCTGGAACAAGACGAGCTCGACGGGGCTGACGAGGACAGTGGCGCTGAAATGGCTGCCGCCGATGACGTCGACAGCGGTGACGACGACGGCGACGAAGTCGTCAGCACGGGCAAGAGCAAGGCCAAGGCCAAGGCGGCGGTCAGTGTTGAAGAGCTGCCGAGCATCGAAGCCAAGCAGAAGGACCGCGATGCCTTGGCGCGCGCCATGGAAGACTATCTGGCGCGCGGTGGCAAGGTGCAGGAGGTCGAGCCCAATGTGGTTTCCGACCCACCGAAGAAGCCTGACAGCAAATACGGCAGCCGTCCTATCTAAGGCGCTTGCCGGCCCGGCCTATACCCAGCTATGCAGCAGCGCTGGCAATTCGGCCAGGCTGCGGATTTCGCCATCGGCGCGCTTGTCACCTTCCCAGGCTTTGTCCTGCGGGTTGAACCAGATCGCCCGCAGGCCAGCCGCCTGGGCGCCGGCGATATCGTCGCTGGGGTGGTCGCCGATATGCACGGCGTGCTGCGCGGCAACGCCCGCACGCTTGAGTGCTTCCTGAAAGGGCTTGGGATCGGGTTTGCCGACCCCGAGTTCTTCCGCGCACAGGGCGAACTGGAAGTAGTCGGCCAGGCCCAGGCGGCGTACATCGGCATTGCCGTTGGTAATCACCCCGAGCTGGAAGCGATTGGCCAGGGTCTCCAGGGTCGGGTGTACTTCGGCGAACAGCTCGACCTGATGGCGTGCAGCGAGAAACACCTGGAAGCCACATTCGGCTAGCGCCACGGCTTCGCTGGGCGGGTAGCCGGCGCCAGCCAGGGCATCGTGGAGAATGCGCCGGCGCAGTTCGCTGAGGCGATGCTTGAGCGATGGTTCGGCGTGTAGCAGGCGCGCGCGAATCGTCCACAGGTGTTCGACCGGCACCGCGCCCAGGCGTGGCGCATGCAGCGCCAGCCAGTTACGCAGCGTCGCTTCGGCGTCCAGCATCACCGGGGTCACGTCCCACAGGGTGTCGTCGAGGTCGAAGGTAATCAACTTGATGGTCATTCGCTGCTGCCTTTGCGTTTGGCCCGTGGGTGGGCCTGGTCATACACCGTGGCCAGGTGCTGGAAGTCCAGGTGCGTATAGACCTGGGTGGTGGCGATATCGGCATGCCCGAGCAGTTCCTGCACCGCGCGCAAGTCCTGCGAGGACTCCAGCATATGGCTGGCGAAGGAATGGCGCAGCATGTGCGGGTGCAGATTCTGCCCGAGTTCGCGCACCCCGGCCTGACGCACGCGCAGTTGCACCGCGCGCGGGCCGAGCCGGCGACCTTGCTGGCTGATGAATACCGCGCCATCCCCCGGGTTGGCCATGGCACGCAAGGGTAGCCACTGTTCCAGGGCCTGGCGCGCCATGCGCCCGACCGGCAATTCGCGGGTCTTGTTGCCCTTGCCCAGTACCCGCACCAGGCCGTCGCCCAGGTCCAGGTTGTCGAGGTTCAGACCGACCAGCTCGGACAGGCGCAGGCCGGAGGAATAGAACAGCTCGAGCATGGCCTGATCGCGGCGCGCGATGAAGTCGTCCTCGATCGCGCCGTCGAGTAGCTGGGCAGTGCGGTCGGCATCCAGGGTTTTCGGCAGGCGCTGCTCGCCTTTCGGCGGGGTCAGGCCGCTGGCCGGATCGTTCTGGCAATGGCCTTCGCGGATCAGGTAGCGGTACAGGCCGCGCGTGGCCGAAAGCAGGCGAGCCAGGCTGCGGCTGGACTGGCCCTCGAGATTGAGGCGGGCGATCAGCCGACGCAGGCGCGGGGTGTCCAGTGCGGCCCATGCCGCGATCTGCTCGCGCTCGCAGAAGGCGAGAAGTTTGCTCAGGTCGCGGCTGTAGCCGTCGAGGGTGTGCCGGGAGACCTGGCGCTCGCTGCGCAGGTGTTCGAGGTAGGCGTCAAGAGCAGCTTCAAGCTTCAAGCGGCGAGCTCCGTAGGATGGGTCGGGCCGCGCAGGTTAGCGGCGCATGGCGCTAGATTTACGCGCCAGGTATTAAGCGTGCGCCGCGTAACCCATCCTACGTTTAGCGTACCGAACGCAGTGGCGTGGCGAAGCGCGGCAGGACCCGGGCCAGGACTTCGGCGATATAGCCGAGGAACAGGGTGCCCAGGGAGCTCTTGTAGTGCTGCGGGTCGACACTGCCTATCGCCAGCACGCCATGCAGGCCCTGGTAGGACAACGCAACCACCGCTGCCGAGCCGACCTGCTTGGCTGCACTTTCGCCGAACAGGAAGTTCAGTTCATGCTCGCGCAACACACCGCAGATGGTCTTACCGCCGGCCAGCAGGCCGCCGATGGCCTGATGCGCTTCCGCGCTGCTGACCGAGCGGCCGACCGCTAGCGGCGACTCGCTGAACAGGATCAGGCTGACGAAGGGCACCTGGAACTGGTGACGCAGGCTGTCTTCCACGGTGATGACCACCTCTTCGAGGCTGGTGGCATCGAGCAGGTCGAGCACCAGGCGACGAGTCTTGTCGAACAGGCGGTCGTTGTCGCGGGCCACATCCATCAACTGCGAGAGGCGGTGGCGCATCTCGATATTGCGCTCGCGCAACAGCTTCACCTGGCGCTCGACCAGCGAGATGGTATCGCCGCGCTGGTGCGGAATGCGCAACTCGGGAATCAATTCGTCGTGGTCGACGAAGAACTCCGGGTGCAGGCGCAAGTAGTCAGCCACCCTAGCCGAGTCGAGCTCGAGTGGTTCGGGCGAATCCTGTTGATCGGTCATAGGCGAACTTGTCCTTCGTACACGCGCATGGCGGGTCCGGTCATCATAACGGGCTGGCCTGCGCCTGCCCACTCGATGAGCAACTTGCCGCCGGGCAGTTCGAGTTGCACCGGCGAGTCCATCCAGCCTTGGCCAATTGCCGCCACTGCTGCCGCGCAGGCTCCGGTGCCGCAGGCCTGGGTCTCGCCAGCGCCGCGCTCCCATACGCGCAGCCTGGCATGCTGGCGGTCGATGATTTGCAGGAAACCGACATTGACCCGCTGCGGAAAGCGCGGATGGTGTTCCAGTTTCGACCCCAGCTCATGTACCGGTGCATCGTCGACGTTGTCGACGCGCAGCACGGCATGCGGGTTGCCCATGGACACGGCGGCCAGTTCGAGCGCCTGGCCCTCGACCTCGACGCAGTAGCTCAAGGCTTGCTGATCGGCCTGGAAGGGGATTTGCGCCGGCTCCAGGCGCGGCGCGCCCATGTTCACGCGGATCTGGCCGTCGGCGCGCACGTCAAGTTCGATGATGCCGCCCTTGGTTTCAACGCGGATCTGCTTCTTCATCGTCAGCCGCTTGTCCAGCACGAAGCGGGCGAAGCAGCGGGCACCATTGCCGCACTGCTCCACTTCCGAGCCGTCGGCGTTGAAGATGCGGTAGCGGAAGTCGACGTCCGGATTGCTCGGTGGCTCCACCAGCAGCAGTTGATCGAAGCCGACGCCGGTGTGGCGATCGCCCCACTGCTTGGCGTTCTTAGGCTGGATATGCGCGTGCTGGCTGACCAGGTCGAGGACCATGAAGTCGTTGCCGAGGCCGTGCATCTTGGTAAAGCGCAATAACATCAGGGTGCCCTTATGGTGCTGGCGGCAGCTGGCTTTCGCCCGCAAAGAGTTCGCTGAGGCTCTCGCGCCGGCGCACTTCGAAGGCCTGATCGCCATCTACCATCACCTCGGCGGCGCGGCCGCGGGTGTTGTAGTTGGAGCTCATGACGAAGCCGTAGGCGCCCGCCGAACACACGGCCAGCAGGTCGCCCTCGGCCAGTGCCAGGTCGCGATCCTTGGCCAGGAAGTCACCGGTCTCGCAGATTGGTCCGACAATGTCGTAATTGCGCGTCGCGCCATCGCGCGGCTGCACCGCCACCACGTCCATCCAGGCCTGGTACAGCGCCGGGCGGATCAGGTCGTTCATCGCCGCGTCGACGATGGCGAAATCCTTGTGCTCGGTGTGCTTGAGGTATTCGACCTGGGTCAGCAGTACGCCGGCATTGGCGACGATCGAGCGACCCGGCTCGAACACCAGGGCCAGCTCGCGGCCGGCAATGCGCTCGCGAACGGCGGCGATGTAGTCGCCGGCCAAGGGAGGCTGCTCGTCACGGTATTGCACGCCGAGGCCGCCACCCAAATCCAGGTGCTTGATGCGAATACCATCGGCGGCGAGCTGATCAATCAGGGCGAGCAAGCGATCGAGGGCATCGAGGAAGGGCGGCAGCGTGGTCAGTTGCGAGCCGATATGGCAATCGACACCAACAACCTGCAAATTCGACAAGGCCGCGGCGCGGGCATATACGGCCGGTGCGTCGGCGATGGCGATGCCGAACTTGTTCTCTTTCAAACCGGTGGAAATATACGGGTGAGTGCCCGCATCGACATCCGGATTAACCCGCAGCGAAATCGCCGCAGTTGTGTTCAGCTCGGCGGCGACCAATTGCAGGCGCTCGAGCTCATCGGTGGACTCGACGTTGAAGCAGTGCACGCCCACTTCCAGAGCACGACGCATGTCGTCACGGCTCTTGCCGACACCGGAGAAGACGATCCTGCTCGCGTCGCCACCGGCGGCCAGCACACGCTCCAGTTCGCCACGCGAGACGATGTCGAAGCCGGCGCCGAGGCGCGCCAGCACATTTAACACACCGATATTGGAGTTGGCTTTTACCGCAAAGCAGACCAGGTGCGGCATGCCCTGCAGGGCATCGGCATAGGCGCGGTACTGCGCCTCGATGTGCGCACGCGAGTAGACGTAGGTCGGCGTACCGAAGCGTTGGGCGATGGCGGACAGGGCCACGCCCTCCGCGAACAGCATACCGTCGCGGTAGTTGAAGGCGTTCATGAGCTGTCCCTATTCGGTATGTGCGGGCGCGGGCTTGCTGTCTTCCGGCAGGAACAGCGGGCCTTTCTGGCCACAGCCGCTCAGCAAGGTGCTGACGGCGACAAGAGCGATAAGGGCAGTAAACAGCCGCTTCATGGTGAAGTCCTTGTAATAAAGCATGATTGCGCCGGAGTATACCGGCCCCCCGACGCCTTGCCTATGCGCCAGGATTCCCGTCCGACGGGGCTTTACCCGCCTCCTGGGAGAGGTGCGGATCATGCGCATCGAGCAAGGTATACTGCGCGTCTTCGCCTGCTCGTCCCGCTATGCTGGCCTTGCGAAGCAACCTTCGAGCACTACGTTGCGCCCGGTTCAGCCGCTCCCGTCTGGCCATCGTGCGCAACCGTGTCCCAGAGCGCCTGGTACTTTCTGCACCACCTGAATTTTTCGAGGACATCCGCAATGAGTTTGACCGAAGCCCGCTTTCACGATCTGGTCGATACCGTACAGCAAGCGGTGGAAGACATTTTCGATGACTGCGACCTGGATCTCGACCTGGAAAACTCGGCGGGTGTATTGACCGTACGTTTCGAGAATGGCACGCAGCTGATCTTCAGTCGTCAGGAGCCGATTCGTCAGTTGTGGCTGGCGGCCCGTTCCGGCGGTTTCCACTTCGACTACGATGAGGCCAGCGAGCGCTGGATTTGCGACAGCAGCGATGAGCTGCTGGGTGAAATGCTCGCACGCATCACCCTGGAGCAATCTGGAGCCAACCTTGAGTTTGAAGAGCTCTGAGTCAGCTGGCGCTGCGCCCGCCGAGCCGCTAATCGCCTCGCCGTGTGTGCGGCAGTGCTGCCTGGATCAGCGAGATATGTGCCTGGGTTGTGGCCGTTTACTCAACGAGATTCTCGAATGGGGCAGTGCCGATCATTCGCGTCGCCGGGTTATTTGCCATGCTGCCCGGGCGCGTTTGCCGCAGCGTCAGGGCTGATCGGCCGGCCTTGTTTATTTAAATGGCTGTGATACGGTCGACCCGACTTGCGCAAAACCCCGTCTCTAGCAGACGGGGTTTTGCTTTTTAAGCACTCAGTAAAGGAGAGTTGAGCTGACCATGTCCAGTGCACCGTCAATTACCATTACCCGTCTCGATTTGCAGCGGTTGGAACGTTTGCTCGACAGCCTGGAGGAGTTCGGCCCGGGCGCTGTCGCCCTGCAGGCCGAGCTGGATCGGGCCGACGTGATTGGCCACGACCAAGTGCCGGCAGGAGTGGTGACCATGAACTCGCGGGTGCATTGTCGCGAAGAAAGCAGCGGCAAGGACTATCACCTGACCCTGGTATACCCACAGGACGCCGGCAAAGAAGGCTGTGTATCGATTCTCGCGCCAGTGGGCAGCGCGCTGCTTGGGCTGAGTGTCGGCCAGCATATCGACTGGATCGCGCCCAGTGGCAAGGCGTTGAAACTGACCCTGCTGGCCGTGGAATACCAGCCGGAAGCGGCCGGCGAATACAGCCGCTGAACTGCTGTTCGGCAGACCTTGGCTGCGGGCCAGTCAGCCTGCTCAGGCTTTTTGCAGCGCCGCATTGAGGGCTGCTTCCAGGCGGGCCTTGTAACGCAGGTAGTGAATGGTCTGGGCGCGCCCATCGCCGAGCACGGCCGACAGGTCGAGGTCGGTGATGTAGCACGGGTAACGCTCGCCGTCGCGGCGTTGGGCAAGGATATGCCGGGCCACGGCGGCGAACAGGTTGCCGGCATATTCCAGTTCGGAAAATTCGCGGTGGTTGCAATACAGGGTCACGTTGGCGCGTTTGCCTTCGACTGGTTCGACAATCGCCTGCACGTCGTAGAAGGGATGGCTCACCGGCGCTTGCGGCGGCGCGCGCAGTTCCACCTGGCGGGCCCGCAGCGGCGCTGCCGGAAGCACTTCGTAATACAGCACCTCCAGTGCGGTCGACGGCGCTGGACTGTCCAGCGGCAGCAAGGCATTGCGCCGGTACAGCAGCGATTGCAGGAAGCGCTGCAGCGGCGTAAGCAGGCTTTGCTCGTCGCGAAACGGCATGCTCTGCCGCCACAGTGCGTTGTGTTCGTCGAGCAGGGTCAGTTCGGCCAGCTCGCTGTTTTCGTGACGACGGTAGAACACCTGGATGCATTCGGGGCGGCCGAGCGGCAGGATCAAGGCCAGGTCGTCACCTTCCAGCGCGTTGCGGTCAAGGTGTAGCCGGCTGTAGCCCGGTTGCTCCTTGCCGAGCTGCTCGAGCAGCGCCGGCATGTCGGTCAGGGCGGTGTGGCTGACCTGGCCCGGCGTCAGTTCGAGCAGGTGGTAGTGCTGCTTGATTTGCAGCAAGTAGCGGTTGTGCTGCGTCCCCGCGAAGTTGTTCAGGGTGTCGCGAAACAACTCCTCGACCCGCTCGGCGATGGTCGCGGCGCGGTTGCGGCAGAAGCAGCGCACCTGCAGGTTGGCTTTGCTGTCGCCGGCCGGCAGGCTGTTGAGAAAGTCGCGCAGGCAGTCGAGCAGCGCATGGGGGCCGTCATAGTGGCTGACCAGCAGTTCGTTCCAGCTGTTCAGGCTGACCTGGTCGATGGTCAGGATCAGGTTCTCGCGTACCCCGGAATAACCCAGGGCATCGATTCGTCCGGTGGTCATGTGCACGTTCATCTGGCTGTGCTGCTTGAGCGGGTCGATCCCGACATTGACCAGCAACAGCACGGCGCCGGGTACGCTGGCGCGTAACAGTGCGCGTTCCTCGATCGCTGGCAGCGGCAGCGGCACCGCCTGTTGCAGGCTGGCGAGCAGATTGGACAGCTCGAACTCAGTCAGGTCGCTGTCGCCAGGATGCAGTGACAGCCGCGTGCTGCTGTCGATCACGCCATTGCGGTGGCACCAGGCGAGCAGCTCCACCAGTTCACGAGCGCGCTTGAGCGGGGCAAAATCCGCCCATTCCTGGGCGCCGAGGCTGCCGTTGAATACGGCCCACTGATCATCCTCGCTGATTTCGGTCTTGGCTACCCGGACCAGCGTGAGGGTGTCCTCGCCCAGGTCTGGGGCGATGCCGGGATTGATGAATTCGATCTTGCCGGCCTTGCGCTCGAAGGCGGCATACAGGCGCCGACCCAGCACGCCGAGGTCGCGACTGTTGAGCGAGCTGCCCGCCTGGGCGTCGCGGGCGAACTGGGAGAGGAAGCGGTAGCTGTAGGTCAGTTCGTTGACCAGGGCGCGGCGCTCGGCGCTGACCTGGCGCACCTTCCACTGGCTGCGGCTGTCGAGCATCGCCAGCTGTCGGCTGTCCCAGTTCCAGTCGCTGGTCAGGCGCTCGAGCAGCAGGCGTTGCCAGCTTTTGTGGCGGTCGCGCGACGGCCGGCTGAGTTTCTTATTGATCTTCAGGTACAGGCAGCGGCGGATCAGCTCCAGCCGCTCGGTTTCTCCGCGTCCGCTCAGGTATTCCTCCAGGCGGCGGTACACCACGATGTAAGGATCGAGTTCGTCGAGGTCGAGGCGATTGCAGAAGACCGCTTGCTTGAAGCGCAGCGACAGGCATTGCACTTGGGGGTGTTCGCTGGCGTAGACCTCGGTGAGCAGCAACTTGAGCACCGATTTGTACGGCGACTCGATGCCCTTGAACAGCTGCCACATGCCCGCGCCGATGAATTCGCTCGGAGGGATCTGCGCCAGATGGCCAAGGTCAAGCACCTCTTCGGCGCGGATGAAGCGCTTGCTCAGAAGGATGTCGATGTAAGCGTGGTAGCGCTGCTCCTCGTACACCGGTACCAGCCACCAGAGCGGGGTGCGCCCGGCCAGCCAGATCGCCGTGCGGTAGAACTCGTCGAGTAACAGGTAGTGCTGAGTGGTACCGCAGTCGTCCGAGGTCAGCCGCGCCTCGCGGTCGCCGACGGTAAAGCGCACCGGGTCGACCAGGAAGAAATGTGCTTCGGCGCCCTGGGTCGCCGCCCAGGCCTCCAACTGGTCGCACTTCTTGCGCAGTTCGGCGATTTCCTGGGTACTGAGATCGGTCGCGTGACAGACCCACAGGTCCATATCGCTTTGCTCGGCCTGGGCCACGGTGCCCAGGCTGCCCATCAGGAACAGCCCGTGCAGTGGCAGTGCGCTGTTGCCGCGGCGCGCCTTGTAGGCGAACGAGCGGGTCAGTCGCTGCGCTTCGGCGAGCAGCTCGTCGCCCGGCTCGAAGCCGCTCAGCCCGGCGGGTGTCAGCCCTGAGACATAGCCCGGCAGCAGCGGATGATTGACGTGAAACAATAGTGGCAGCAGCTTCAGGACCAGCTGCTGGCGCGTCGACAGTGCCTGCATGGCGCGCTGCAGGCGGCCGGCATTGACCTTGAGAAAGCGTGCGCGCAGTTGAGCCAGCACCTTGCGGTCGATGCCGTCATCGATATCCGGGCGAATTTCCTGGGTACGGCTCATGCGCAGGCTCGGCGGGCAATGCGCCAAGACGGTCGGTCGTGGCGAGGTGCAGGTCGGAGTGCCACAGCGCCCACGCCATTGCCCGCTGGCGCGGGCGGCGCGGGGCGTGCCGGCGGGTCAGGCGGTTTCTGTCACATTGAGAATGGTCAGCAAGACTTGCGCGTGCTCGGCTGCATCCAGTCCCAGGCTGGTCAGGTAACCGCCATCGTCCTGGGTGACCAGGCCTTTGGCATGCAGGCGTTTGGCCGCCGCAATCGCTTGCGGGGCGGCAACATGGTGAACCTTGAGGCCTTCCTGGGTGTTGTCCAGGTTATACAGGGCGAGAAGATCCAGTTCGGCAACCAGCTCAGGGGTAAAAGACATAAGTGCTCCAGGCTCTTGTAAACAGGGGCCGGGCAGCGCTTGTGCCCGACTGGTTGAGCCCGCGTGAATGAAACGAGGCGCGGGTGTGTGCAGTGTAGCGAGACGCGAGGCTGTGCGCAGGACTAAGCGACTGGCGTCAGGGCATTTCTTTTGGTAACTCCGGCAGTGCGCGCAGGGCTTGCTCGTAGGCCGCACCATCGAATGGCCGATCTGCGTCGAGCATGGCCTTGATCTCGTGGGCCAGCACCATCGCCATCAGCTGCAGGATTTCTTCCCGCTCGTAGCCGACCAGGCTCAACTTGTTCAGGGTCGCCAGGGCGGCAGGTGGCTCTGCGGCCTCGATCTGATTCTCGATGGCCTGGATCAGCGCTGCTTCGGTAAAGGCTTCGTCTTCGTTTTCGTCGTGTTCGCTCATGGCTGGCTTATCCGTGGATTGAGCGTGCAGTGTGCCAGCGTGACCGCGCCCGCGCCATTCACTGCTCTGATACGGCTGGCTGGGATAGTGTGCCAAGGGCTATAACTCTCACTATTCATCCACTGGCCTGGAGCCTGGCAGAATGTTCAAACTATACGGATTCGCCGTTAGCAACTACTTCAACATGGTCAAGCTGGCCCTGCTCGAGAAGGGGTTGGAGTTCGAGGAAGTCACGGTCTTCGGCAACCAGAGCGAGGAGTTTCTCGCCATCAGCCCGCGCGGCAAGGTGCCGGCGCTGGGTGTCGAGCAGGGTTTCATCAACGAGACCAGTGCGATCCTCGACTACCTGGAAGAGGTCGGTGGCGGCAAGGCCCTGCTGCCGTCGGAGCCCTTCGCCCGCGCCCAGGTGCGCGCGCTGATGAAGGAGATCGAGCTGTATATCGAGTTGCCCGCGCGGATCGGCTATCCAGAAGCCTTCTTCGGTGCGGAGATTTCCACCGCCTTGAAAGGCAAGTGCAAGGCCGAGCTGCTGGCCGGGATCGACACGCTCAAGCGTCACGCCAGCTTTAGCCCCTATGTGGCGGGCGACAGCTTCAGCCTGGCCGATATCTACTTCCTCTACAGTATCGACCTGGCGTGTGGGGTGGCGAAGAAACTGTTCGGTCTCGATCTGCTGGTCGACTTCCCGCAGGCTCAGGAACTGCTCGGGCTGCTCAAGCAGAACCCGCACGTCAAACGCATCGCCGCGGATAAAGACGCGGCGATGGCGGCCTTCATCGCTATGGCGCAGGCCAAGGCCAAAGGCTGAGAAAAACGCTCGTGCCAGCGCTCGATATGGCTGAGCCCTCTGAGCTCAGGCGGCGCAGGATGCGCCGCCTGACAGCCTCCTAGCGGCCGGCTAGGAGTACGCGATCGCATTCGACCGCCGTGTACGCCAGGCGTTCGACCCAATCTCCGAAGACGTGCGCCAGGTCACTTATTGAGCGGCTGATGGCTCAGTGCCATATGTTTTAATGCGCGCCGGATTTTCGTATTCAAGGGACTGAAGGCATGGCGCCGCGCTGTAGATTTATGGCCATCTGGCTGCTGTTTTTTCTCGCCTCGACTGCCGCCACTGCGCAAACGGTGGGCGACCTCGAACTGATCCGCGAACGCCAGGAGCGCCTGCTGCAGGAGCAGCAGCGCCGTCTCGAGCAGTTGCAGCAGCTTCCGGGCAAAGCCGAGCCGGCTCCCCTCGAGCCGGGCGTGGAGGCGCGCTGTTTCGAGGTCCGCCATATCCGCCTCGAAGGCGCCAGCCTGCTCGGCGAGGCCGAGCGCCTGGCCCTGCTCGAGCCCTTCGCCGGCCGGTGCCTGGGCACTGGCCAGCTCAACGCGCTGCTCAAGGCCATCACCGACCACTACCTCGGCCGTGGCTATGTCACCACCCGCGCCTACCTGCCGCAGCAGGATTTGGCCGATGGCGAGCTGGAGGTGATCGTCATCGAGGGCCGGCTGGAAGGCCTGGACAGCTCCGCGCTGGCCAGCGAGCGCGAGCTGGCCATGGTGTTCCCCGGCCAGACGGGCGAGGTGCTCAACCTGCGCGAACTGGAGCAACTGGTCGAGCAACTGGGCCGCCTGCCGTCGCGCCGGGCACAACTGGAGTTGGTGCCGGGCGAGCAGGTCGGTGGCAGCCGGGTACGCCTCGAGGGCCAGCGCGACAAGCCCTGGCGCGTCAGCCTGGCGCGGCACAACGACGGCCAGCGCAGCACCGGCGAACAGCAGTGGGGCCTGGGCCTGGACTGGGACAGCCCGCTGGGCCTGGCCGATCAGTTGAGCCTGCGCGCTAGCCGCGATGCGGTCAGCGATCGCTATCGCCACTCGCAGAGCCAGAGCCTCAACTACAGCCTGCCCTACGGCTGGTGGAGCTTCAATTACAGCTACAGCCAGAGCTACTACCGCACCCAGAGCGAGGCCAACGGCTTCGCCTTCGACACCGACGGCGACAGCGCGAGCCATGCCCTGCGCGCCGAACGGGTGCTGCACCGCGACAGCCTGAGCAAAACCGCGGTCAACCTGGGCGTCAGCCACCTGCGCAGCAACAACTTCATTCTCGGCAACCGGATCGATGTCTCCAGCCAGCGCCTGAGCGAGGCGCAGCTGGGTTTCAACCATGGCCGGCGCATCGGTACGGCCTTCGTCAATGCCGATATCGGTTGGCAGCACGGCAGCGGCGCCTTCGATGCCCAGCGCCGCGGCGACCCCCAAGGCGGCGAACCGGTGGCCCGCTACCACAAATACAGCCTGACCCTGAGCTACCTGCAGCCGTTTCAGCTGTGGGGCGAGTCGTTCAGTTTCGATAGCCTGGCCAGCGGCCAGAAAAGCGAGGACGTGCTGTTCGGCCCGCAGCGCATCAGCGTCGGCGGCCTGAGTTCGGTGCGCGGTTTCAAGGAGCAGTCGATTGCCGGCGACAGCGGCGGCTATTGGCGCAACCAGCTGCGCTGGCGCAAGGCGGTGGCCTGGGAGCCCTTGCGGCCTTTCGTCCAGGAATACGGCCTGGCTTTGGCCTACGACGTCGGGGTGATCAGTGGCGGTCGCCACAACCCCGAGCAGCGCGGTCGGCTCTCCGGCAATGCCATCGAACTGAGCGCCCGTGGCCAGCATCTGGCGGCTTCGCTGACCCTGGCCCGCTCGCTGGAGCGCCCCGACGCCATCGAGCGACAAGAACACCCGCTGTATTTTCGCCTCGATCTGTTTTTCTGATTTTTCACTGATTGTAAATTTAAGCCCGCGGGTTGGAGTTGCTACATGGACGTTCGCACACCACTGTTTCAAAACATCGCCTGTGTCCTGATCGGTGTGCTCTTTCTCAACCCGCTGGTCGCCACCGCGGCGCAGTTGACGGTCGATGCCACGCTCGGCGGCAACACCAGCCTGGACCAGGCCGGCAACGGCGTGCCCATCGTCAATATCGCCACACCCAACGGCAGCGGCCTGTCGCACAACAGGTTCGGCGAGTACAACGTCGGTCAGCAGGGGCTGATCCTCAATAACGCCACCGCCGCCACCCAGAGCACCCAGCTCGGCGGCATCATTCTCGGCAACCCGCATTTCAACGGCCAGGCCGCCGGCCTGATCCTCAACGAAGTGACCGGGGCCAACGCCAGCCAGCTCAGAGGCTACACCGAGGTGGCCGGCAAGTCGGCCGCGGTGATAGTCGCCAACCCTCACGGCATCAGCTGCGACGGCTGCGGCTTTATCAATACCCCGCGGGTCACCCTGACCACCGGCAAACCGATGGTCGAGAACGGCCGGCTGGATCGTTTCGACGTCGACGGCGGGCAAATCTCCATCGATGGCGCCGGCCTCAACGCCAGCAACGTCGACCAGTTCGACCTGATCACCCGCAGCGCCAAGCTCAACGCCGAGCTCTACGCCAAGCAACTCAACGTCATCACCGGACGTAATCAGGTCAAGGCCGACGACCTCACCGTCACTGCCAAAGCCGCCGACGGCAGCGCCAAGCCGCAACTGGCCATCGACAGCTCCGCCCTCGGCGGCATGTACGCCGGGGCGATTCGTCTGGTCGGCACCGAGGCCGGTGTCGGCGTCAAGCTGGCCGGCGACATGGCCGCCAGCGCCGGCGATATCCAGATCGACGCCAATGGCCAATTGAGTCTGGCGCAGACCGCGGCCAGTCGCGACATCCTGCTCAAGGGCGAGAGTATCGAGCTAACCGGCAAGAGCTATGCCGGGCGTCATGTCGATGTGCAGGCGCAGCAAAGCCTGAGCCTGGCTCAGGACCAAAGCCTGGCGGCGCGAGAGCGCATCGAGCTGAAGAGTGGCCAACTGGACAACCAGGGGCTGATCGAAGCCGGTGTGAACGCCGACAACAGTCGCAACCTGATCGGCGATGTCACGCTGCAAGGTGAGAATTTGCGCAACAGCGGCAGCGTGATCGCCAGCCGCGAACTGAGCGCCGTTTTCGACGGGCAGCTGGACAATCGCGCCGGCACACTCAGCGGCAAGACCGATACCAACCTGACTGCCGGCAGCCTGAACAATGGTGTCGACGGCCGCGTCCTGTCCCAGGGCAACCTGACGATTGGCGTCGACGAGTTGGATAACAGCGGCGGCCTGATCGCCAGCGCCAAAAACCTGCACGTCACCGCAGGAGCCGATCTGCACAACCAGGACGGCGAAATCTCCAGTCAGGCTGACGCCGCCCTCGAAGCGCGGAACCTGAACAACCAGGGTGGCCTGATCGCCGCTGGTAGCCGCTTGCAGGTGACCGCCGCCGAGCTGGATAACCGTCAAGGCGGTCTGCTCTCAAGTGAAGGCAGTCTGACGCTGAGCGATACCGCCGTGGACAACCAGGGCGGCGCGATTGTCGCCGAGCAGCAGTTGACGATCGACGGCAAGAGCCTCGACAACCGCGGTGGCCTGGTCAGCGGCAAGGCGGATGTCAGCGTCGAGGTGGATGCTGTGCTGGACAACCGCGTCCAAGGCACGCTGGTCGCCGACGGCAAAATGACCGTCGCCGCCGCCGAATTGCGCAACGCCGACCGCGGCCAAGTGGCCGCCAAGGGCGACCTTGAACTGAGCGTTGGCGTGCTGAGCCAGCAGGGCGATGTTGCTACCGCTACCCAGGCCGGCGAGTTGCTCAGCGAGGGCAAACTGACGCTGCTCGCCGACAGCATCGACAACCGTCAGGGCGGCCTGATCGCCGCCGGCAAAGGGTTGGACATCCGCGCCAGCAGCAGCCTGCGCAACAGCGCTGGGGAAATCTCCACCCAGGCCCTGGCCAGCATTCGCGTGCAGGCCGCTGCCGGGCAACCGGCCGCGCTGCTGGACAACAGCGACGCCGGTCTGATCGTCGGCGACCAGGGCCTGGAACTGACGGTGCAACGCCTGCTGAACAACGCCAGGGGCGTACTCGCCGGTCGCGACAATCTGCTGCTGATCGGCGACAGCCTGAATAACAGCGCCGGCGGCACCCTGAGCAGTCAGAAAGTGCTCGCCGTGCAACTGACAGGCGCGCTGGAAAACCAGGACCAGGGCGCGCTGCTCAGCGGCGGCAGCCTGATGGTCGAAGCGGCCAGTTTGAATAACAGCGCAGGCGGTCTGCTTTCCAGCGCCGGTGCGCTGACCGTCGATAAGGCGGCCCTGAACAATCAGGGCGGCAAGCTGGTCAGCGATGGCCAGCTGACGATTAGCAACAGCAGCCTGGACAACAGCAATAGCGGCATCATCAGCGCCCAGCAGGCGCTGACCATCGGCACCGGTCAACTGGATAACCAGAACGAGGGTCTGATCAGCAGCGGTGCCGGCCTGACAGTCACTGCGGGTCTGATCAACAACTACGAGCAGGGGCTGATCGCCGGCAAGGGCGCCGTGCAGGTCAGCGCGACCGGCCTGGACCAGCATGCGGGCGGCGAGCTGATCAGCGAAACCTCGCTGACCCTCGACCTGCAAGGCGGCGATCTGAACAACAACGACAAGGGCCTGGTCGCCAGCCCCGGCGCGCTGCTGCTGAAGAATTTGGGTGAGGTCGACAACAGCGCCGGCGGCGAAATCTCCAGCGCGCAGAGCTTCCTGCTCAAGGCCGACCAATTGAACAACAGCGCTGGCCGCGTCATCAGTGGCCAGGCGCTGGAGCTGCAGATCACCCAGGCGCTGCTGAACAACCTCAAGGGTGCTCTGTCCGCCGCCAAACTGACCGTTGCAGCCGCCAGCCTGGACAACTCCGGCGCCGGCGTACTGGCCAGTAGCGGCGATCTCGAAATCGACCTCGACGGCAAGCTGGATAACCACGACCAGGGCCTGATCTCTGCCGGCCAGGCGCTGACCGTCACCAGCGCCTCGCTGGACAACTCGAACCAGGGCCTGCTGGCCAGCGACGGCGCCCTGACATTGACCACCGGTGCGGCGGATAACCGCGGCGGCAGCCTCGCCAGCCAGACCACGCTCGACGCCACCAGCGCCGACCTCGACAACCGCGGCGGCCTACTCAGCAGCCAGCAGGCCCTCACGCTCACCGCGGCGGATGTGGACAACCGCGATGGCGGCCTGATCACCAGTGCGGACAGCCTGACCCTGACCGCCGACAGCCTCGACTCCAGCCGCGACCTCACTGCCATCGGCGGCGAAGTCTCGGCCAAGCAAGCCCTCAGCCTGACGGTGAAAAAGCTGATCCAGCGCCAGGGCCGCCTGATCGGCGAAGCCGGCGTCAGCCTGGACCTTCAAGGCGGCGACCTGGACAACCGCGAGGGATTGCTGTTCGCCAATGGCCCGCTGACCGTCGCCAACCTGCGCAAGCTGGACAACCGTGGCGGCGAACTCTCCAGCAGCCAGAGCTACAGCCTGGTCGCCAGCGAGATCGACAACGGTGACAAAGGTGCGCTGATCAGCAGCGGCACGCTGACCATCGACCTGGATGCAGGGGCATTGCGCAACGCCGCAGGCGGCCTGATTTCCGGCTGGCAAGGCCTGACGGTGGACGCCGGCAGTCTGGACAACAGTGCCCTCGGCACCCTGTCCAGCCGTGATGGCGAGCTCGATATCGAACTGAGCGGCGCGCTCGACAACAGCGGCGAAGGCGCCCTGGTCAGCAAGGGCAAATTGACGGTCGATGCCGCCAGCCTGGACAACAGCGATAAAGGCATTCTCTCCAGCGAGGGCGACCTCGAACTGACCCTGACCGACAAGCTGGACAACCACGATGGCGGCCTGATCGATACCCTGGGCGTGCTGACCGTGGCGGCCGGCGAGGTGGACAACCGCAGCGGCCAGATCGGCAGCGAGAAAGCTGCCAGCGTCACCGCCGCCAGCCTCGACAACAGCGCCGGTCAGCTCTCCAGCAGTGCGGCTTTGAGCCTGACGCTGACCGGCGACCTGACCAACACCCAAGGCGCCAAGCTGGCCAGCGCCGGCCCCCTGATGCTCAAGGCCGCAGGCATCGATAACCAGGGCGGCAGCCTGATCAGCCAGAACCTGCTGCACATCACCGGCAGCAGCCTGAACAACGGCAATGGCGGCACCCTGGCCGCGCGCAACGCCCTCGGTATCACGCTGGGTAGCGGCACGCTGACCAACAGCGCCGATGGCTTGATTCACAGCGAGTTGGGCACCCTCGATATTCAGGCGCAAAGCTTGAACAACAACGGCGGAGCGTTAAGCAGCCAGCAAGACCTGACGCTAAACCTGGACGGTAAGCTGGACAACCAGAGCGGTCGTATCGAAAGCCTTGAAGGCAACCTCGACCTGCAAAAGTCCAGCGCCGTGGACAACAGCAGCGGCCTGCTCAGCAGCGTCAGCGGATGGTTGAAACTGCTCAGCGCCGGTCTGTTCGACAACGACGCCGGCACCACCCAGGCGCAATCCCTGGAAATCGACGCCGAGGGCGTCGACAACCAGGCCGGTCACATCTCTGCGCTGACCGGCGATACCAATATCGATATCGGCACCGCCACCTTCAACAACCAGGGTGGCGGCCTCTATGCCCATCAACTGTTGAAGGTGATTGCCGGCGACTTCAACAACCAGGGTGCGCAAGCAGGCCAGGGCGGCAAGGTTGCCGCTGAAATCATCGACTTCAGTCTTTCCGGTGCGCTGAACAATGGCTACGGCATTCTGGAAAGTGGCAGTACCCTGAGCCTTGCCGCCGCCAGCATCGACAACCAATACGGCAGCCTGCGCGCACTGGGCGCCAGCGGCGATACCAGCCTTATCGCCGACAGCCTGGACAACCGCAACGGCACCCTCGAAACCGCCAACGCCAACCTGGACATGAGCGTCGCCAGCCTGCAAAGCAGCGGCGGCAGCATCCAGCATGTCGGCACCGGCGATTTTGGCCTGAGCGCGGCCCAGGTAATTGGCGCCGGCGGCGATCTCAGCACCAACGGCCTGTTCACCCTGACTGCCGACAACTGGACCAATAGCGGTGTGCTGCAAGCCGGCAAACTGGAACTGAACATCGGCGCCTTCACCCAGACCGCCAGTGGCCAACTGCTGGCCGGCACGTCCCTGACCGGCACGGGCGGAACCTGGATCAATAACGGCCTGCTGGCCAGCGACGGCATCCTCGACCTCGACCTGAGCGGCGCCTACAGCGGCAGTGGCCAGGTCACCAGCCTTGGCGACCTGAGCCTGCACGCGGCCAGCATCAGCCTTGGCAACAGTGCGCGTATCGCCGGGGGCGGCCTGACCAACGTCAGCGCCACTGGCCTGCTCAGCAACCTCGGCAAACTCACCTCGGCGGGGGATCTCACGGTTACCGCCAATACCCTGAACAACTACGGCACCCTCGGCAGTGCGGAAAACCTGCGCATCGTTGCGCCGACATTGCTTAACCAGAGCGGGCTGATTTTTAGCGGCGCTGACATGACGCTGTGGGTGGATAACTTCACCAATAAATATGCGGATGTTTATAGCCTGGGGGCGCTGAGCATTGCCAAGAATGATCAGTTGGCCCAAGCCGGCACTGTAGAGAATATTTCCGGTACGTTGGAAAGTGCAGGCGATATGCGGATAAATGCGCAAACGCTGGACAACCGCACTGACGTATATTCCCTCGGTCGTGAATTGATCTCTGGCTATCTTGCGCTGCGTTGTTACGACTGCAGCGGCGATCATTACACCGTCGATTATGTCGCCAAGGAATTTTATGAAGGCAGCGTGCTGGACGATTCGCCGTCGGCCTTTATTTCGTCGGGCGGAAATTTCGACTTTGTCGGTGGTGATCTGTTCAATCGCCAGAGCACGATTTCCGCGGCTGGGAACATCACGGTGCAGGCCGCTAATTTCAGTAATATCGGCGCAATTGGTGGCACTATTGAAAGAACCCGTATCTACCACACCGGCAGGGTCACCGATGGTACTGTCGAGCGTTTTATTTACGATTACGTAGATCCCTATAATCAGCGTAATAACCCAGATTATCCCAACGTTTATTATGTAGATGACAGAGGCGATATCCGGTTGGCGATTGCGCGGCTCGTCCTTGAGAGAAGGGGGAGTGAGGTCGAAGTCTATGTAACGCACCTGTTCGACTCGGTTACAGACAAGCTCGTGTCAATTCCGCACGCGTATGGCAACAATCTTCCTGCTTCCCAATACGACCCGAACAATTTGCTTCAGCTGCCGAGCGCCCTGGCGGAACGCTACGCATTAGTCAGTGATGTCGAGATAGCCACCAATGGGGGAGAGGTTCGTTCTGCCGTTGTCCAGGCAGGCGGCAATGTGTCCATTCAGGCGGCCCAGAACCTGGAAAATAGCGCGATCCGGCAGGATTACGTGCATAGTGTTGGCAGCAATCTAATGGCTGATACCAGCGCCGCCGGCACGGGTAAAAGCACGGTCGCGCACCTCAATCTGCAACTTCCACCTGACTTGCAACAGCAGCAAGTCAATCCTCTGACCTTGCCTGGCTTTAGCTTGCCGCAAGGCGAAAACGGCCTGTTCCGTCTTAGTGAACAGGGCGCGACAAGCGGCGTGGCAGCCGCTGCACAGGGCGCGACAGGCGACAATGGCCTGAGCGCAAGTGCAGTGACGGTAGACGCGGCCCAGGAGTCCCTGGGGCCGGTGGCATCCGCTGGCAGTACCTGGAGCCTGCAGGCCGGACAGGGCACCAGTAGCGGTAGCGGGGCTTCAGATACCGCGTCCCTATCGCTGGACGGTGTGCAGAGCCTGCCCAGCAGCAGTGTCCCTAGCACCAGCCACAAGTACCTGATCGAAACCAACCCGGAGCTGACCAACCTCAAGCAGTTCCTCGGTTCCGACTATATGCTCGGCAACCTCGGCTACACCCCGGATAACACCCAGAAGCGCCTGGGCGACGGCCTCTACGAGCAGCGCCTGATCCGCGAGGCCGTCGTGGCCCGCACCGGCCAACGCTTCCTCGCCGGCTTGACCAGCGACGAAGCGATGTTCCGCTACCTGATGGACAACGCCATCGCCAGCAAGCAGGCACTGAACCTGTCCCTCGGCGTGACCCTCAGCGCCGAGCAAGTGGCCGCACTGACCCACGATATCGTTTGGCTGGAAGAGTTCGAAGTGAACGGCGAGAAGGTGCTGGTGCCGGTGCTCTATCTGGCTCAGGCCAACAACCGTCTGGGGCCTAACGGCGCGCTGATCCAGGGCGAGAACCTTTCCCTGATCACCGGTGGCGACCTAAATAGCATCGGCACCCTGCGCGCCAGCAATAACTTCAGCGCCGTGGCCGGTGGCAGCATCAATAACGGTGGCTTGATCGATGCGGGTAACCGTCTGGATATGCTGGCAGCCGACAGTATCCGTAACGATCAAGGCGGAATAATCAGAGGGCGCGATCTCAGCTTTACCGCGCTGACCGGCGATGTGCTCAACGAACGTTCCGTTACTCAGCATGAGGGCGCTGCCCGCAGCCGGCACTACATCCAGGACATCGCCGATAGCGCCGCGCGTATCGAGGCGGCCAATAGCCTGAGCTTCAGCGCTGGACGCGACGTGGCCAATATCGGCGGTGTTCTCGACAGCGGTGGGGATATCGACATCGATGCCGGGCGTGATGTGATCATCGCCTCGGCGCAAGAGCGTTTGCTGGATGAGTACGGTAGAAAAAACCGCAACTCCCGGACCACCCAGTATGCCGCAGAGGTCAGCTCCGGACGCGATGTCGAGATCATCGCCAGCCGCGACTTCACGGCCATTGACGGCCGCATCGATGCCTACAACGACATTACCGTGGGTGCTGGCCGCGATATGACCCTGGCTTCGGCGGCCAACGAGGAGCACTTCTACTCCAAGACCAAACGCGGCAGCAAAAAGGTCACCCGCCAGGAAGACCATGTTCACCAGCAGGCCACGGAAGTCAGCGCCAACGGCGATGTCATGCTCAGTGCCAACAACAACATGGTGCTGTCCGCCAGTCGGGTCACCGCAGGGGGCGAAGCCTATCTGGTGGCGGGTGAGCAGATGGCTTTGCTGGCCGCAGAGGATCTGGACTACAGCCTCTATGACATGAAGAAGAAAGGCTCCTGGGGCAGCAAGAAAACCCAGCGGGATGAAATCACCAAGATCACCAATGTCGGCAGCGAAATCACCACTGGCGGCGATCTAACGCTACTGAGCGGAGGGGATCAGACCTATCAGCGTGCGCGTTTGGAAAGTGGCGAAGATCTGACTCTGGCCAGTGGCGGCAGCATCACCTTCGAAGGGGTCAAGGACCTGGAGCAGGAGAGCCACGAGAAGAGCAAGAACAGCTTCGTCTGGACTTCCGCCAAAGGCAAAGGCAATACCGACGAAACCCTGCGTCAGAGCGTGTTGCTCGCTCAAGGCGAGGTGGTGATCAAGGCCGTCGAAGGCCTGAAGATCGACATCAAGCAGGTCAATAAGCAAAGCGTCACCCAGACCATCGATGCCATGGTCAAAGCCGACCCGCAGCTGGCTTGGCTGAAGGAAGCCGAACTGCGTGGTGATGTGGATTGGCGACGGGTCAAGGAGATACACGAGAGCTTTAAGTACGAGCACTCGGGGCTGGGCGGTGGGGCGGCGATCATTATTGCGATTGTGTTGGCGGTGATTACGGCGGGTGCGGGTACAGCTATTGCTGCAGCCGCAGGTGGTGCAGTTGGCGGCGGTACGGTGGGCACTGTGGTGGGAGCAGTCGCGCAGGGCGCCTTCCATGCGTCGGTTGCTCAAACTGCAATCAGCACCATCAACAACAAGGGCAACCCGCTGGCGGTCATCAAGGACACCCATTCAGCTGAAAGCATTAAGGGTTATGCCGTTGCTGGCATCAGCGCTGGCATCACTGCCGGCGTCGTGAACAGCGCCTGGGGTGTTAGTACCGAGGCTGCCCAAACTGCCAGCAAAGGGTTTGAACTGGGCACTGTTGGCGGTGCGGCCAAGTTCGCCGGCTACTCAGCCACCAATGCCACTGTGCAGGCGGGTGTAGGTACGGCCATTCAGGGCGGAAGCTTTAGCGATAACCTGAACGGTGCATTGGTCAGCCAGGCGCAGAACGTGGCAGGCGCCCTGGCCTTTAATGCGGTAGGGGATTACACCAAGGACGTATGGGCGGATGGCAGCCCGCAGAAAATCGCCTTGCATGCGTTGGTCGGTGGCCTTCTGAGCGAAGCGGCCGGTGGCGACTTCGCCACCGGCGCGGCGGCGGCGGGGGCCAACGAGGCGCTGGTCAATCAGCTCAATACCTTGGTTGACGGGAACGAGAACCTGCTGCTGATGGCTTCGCAACTGGTCGGGTTGACGGCGGCGGGGCTGGTGGATGGCGATTTGCAGCAGGGGGCGGATATTGCGGCTAATGCTACGACTTTCAACTATCTGCTTCATCATGAGGTAGTTGAAATGCTTGAAGAGCAGAAAAAATGCTCTTCGAACCAAGCTTGCAAGGACGAGATAAGGGAGCGGTATGCCGAGCTGAGTGAACAGCGCATCCAAGAGCTACCATCAATTTGTCAGAGTGATCTCAGCGCATGCAATAACATCTCAACCCAGTTGCAAGCGGATGCTCCAAAAATCCAGGCTTTGGCGGATCAACTCCGAAGGAGTGGCGATGGTGACACTGCCAGCGTGATAGGCTGGTTGGTTCCCGGCAGCAACCAGACTGCGCAGGACATAGTCACCAATAGTAATGTTGTGCAGCAGGGGGGCGAGGGGGCTGGAGTCTTAGCAGCGGGTGCCCAGCTTATTGCGAGTGGAGTTGGTGGGGTTAAACCGGGAAGTGCATCTGGTGTAAAAGGGGGCTCAGTTCCGAATCTAACTGAGCGGGGCACGTTGGTTAACCTGCGCCCTAATGATGTTGCTATTGCACAGCGGCCGGTAAGAACGCTTGTACAGGATGAATCCGGTCGCTACTGGCTGCAAACCTCAACCGGGAAGAGAATAACACCGTCAGGTTCATATGATTTTGTAACTATGCCGGATGGCAGTGTTCGAGTTGCCAGGCCAAATGTGAATCAAGACTTTTCGACCCACCTTGGGCTAAGTGGTGGTGGAGAAGTTAAATATGCGGGCTCTATACGCTTTGGGAATAATGATGGTCCAAGCCGAGGAACAATAACTCAATGGACTAATAATTCTGGGCATTATCAGCCGTCTGCAACTTTAAGTAATAATGCTGGGTTGCCGCAGGGCTTATTTAATCCGAGGTAGGCCAGGTTATGAATGAAAGGCAAAAAATACTATGTGCACAGCTTGCAAAAATGGAATCTAAGCAGGCTGCTGAATGGTTGATAAACAGATATCCGGTAGACTCCATAGATTATGGCGAGGCTCTGTTATTGATCCCCCATCGGTCTTGGAAACGATCCGATCAGAAGCGACTGGCTCAGCACTACTTTATAAAACTGCCTTTCTCTGGCGCGGGAGGATATGAGGCGTTTGCTTCATTTATGTCTGTAAAGACTTTTCTGGATTGTGTTCGGGAACGCTTGCCAATGAATGCTTCTGACGCAAGCTTGCTGCTGTATTACTTGATCCCTGTTCTTAACAAAGCTGCGAAAAACGACTCTGATCGGCAGTTGATTATGAATCTTGTCAATGAAATACGGCCCTCATGACGGTACTGTGGAAAAAGGGGACACCCATTAGCCTTGACTTGAGACCGGCTAATGGGTGTCCCCTTTTTCGTTTGTCCCCTTTTTCGTTTAAATAATGGGTGTCCCCTATTTTACGCGGCACCAGTCGCGATCTGGTAACTTGGCTGCAAGGTGAGAAATTCATGCCGGAGCGTTTTATCGCCTGGCCGAGCAGCGCCTACGGCTTTATTCCTCATGGTGTCAGCGCCGAATGCCACTCTCGTTGTCCCGATGAAGACCTGGCCATCATGCTGATCGAACGCGCGCTACGCTTGTTCTGCCGACGCATGCATTACACCGTCGCCGAACAGGACCTCGATCCGTCCAGCTGGAGCATGCCGATGCTGCCGGCCAGCTGCCTCGTACTCAGCGCAGTCGCTGCTGTGCACAATTTAACAGGTGAATTCAGCCGCTGCCCGGCGCTGGGTGCGGGCGTGAGCAGCAACTAAAGGTGCAGACGCGGGAATGCAGATGCTGAATCAAGTGGGCGATGAGATCTGGACCCTGGATGGCCCCGCCGTGCAGTTCTACGGCATGCCCTATACCACCCGGATGACCGTGGTGCGGCTCGCCCGCCTGACCGGGATACTCGCACCCAACGGCAAAACCCCGATCGACTGGCGCTTGAGCTTTATCTTCGGCAGGTCGGAGGCCAGACGCTCGCTGGCGACGCTGCTGGCCTGGGAGCCGGAGAACATCATTCTCGCCCACGGCGAATGCGTGTCCGGCAATGCACTGGATTTTTTGCGCAAATCGTTCGCCTGGGTCTAGCGGGCCGTCGAAGCACCTTGGCCAAGCGCGGCAGGAAGCCCGAGCCTACGCAGCTGGTTTTCCACGGCCTGCTAGCGGCGCAGCATGCGATAGCCCAGTAGCAGGGCGCAGACGCCAGCGAGAATGGCCGCAGCTATCATCCCGACGAGCGGGATGATGCCAGCCATCTCGTCGTAGCTGATCTTGAAGATCGGATCTTCGTGCAGGCGCATGCCGATGCCGAAGTAGATCGCCAGGAGCACGCCGGCAGCGAGGAAGAAAAGCAGGATTTTGCTGGTGCCGTCCATAGGGAGCTCCACGCTGTCGGTAAGGGGTCGAGTGTAGTCCAGCATGGCGCTGTGTTCTGCCAGTGGTGCGCGGCTCAACGGCGACGGAACAGCTGCCGCGGTTAGGGGCTAAAGGGGTCGGCGACCAAGGATCAGTATCGGGACGCTAATAATCAATGACACTGACCCCATTGATCGTTGATCCATAGAGACTAGACCGGCATGCCGCCGGTCTTGTGCGTGTTGCTGGGGCAGTTTGTTACTGCGCGGCCAGCTGGGTTTATGGTGCGCGTGGGCCGTGGAGGATGCCGTTGGGCTTGTTGGCCGTCAGCAGCCGTTGGCTGGCGATGCCGGCGACTTCATGGCCCCGGTCACTGAGGGTGTTGATGATCTGGTTGACTGCCGCGGTGACCAGCAGGCCAATCAGACCGCCGCCGCTGTTGTTCTGATTTTCGGCGGTGCTGGCCAGGGCGCGGCCTTCCCAAAGCAGTTGACCGTTGCGCAGGTCGATGAGTTTGGCATTGGCGGCCACCACGACTTCGCTGCTGATCACCTTATAACTGCTGCCATATTGGGTGACTTCGATGTAGAGGGCCGCATCTGCGCCGAAGATTTCGTGCAATTTGGCCGGTGGGGCCATGTGCATCTCGTCGGCATTCATCAAGCCGTTCTGCTTGAACGTTTCGTCCACCAGCGCCACCGGCAAGACGTAGTAGCCCGCTTCGGCGAGGGGTAGGGTCACGTGTGAGAGCAGGCTGTAGCTGGCTTTGATGTCCGGCGATTTGTTGATCGGCGGTAGCACCACGATGGAAGCTGGCTTGCTCTGTTTGAATGCGGTGTAGTCGTAGGGCGTGGGGGTAGCGCAGCCGGTGATCAGGCCACTCAGGAGCAGCAGGGCCAGCGCTTTGAAGGGGATGTGGCAAGTCATGATTGCTTATCTCCCGGCGTTACGCAGCAGGAAGTCCATGTAGACAGCGGACTCGGGGAATAGGGTTTTCTCGGTTTCGAACTGCTGGCGAACCTGGTCCGCTTTGCCGATTTCGGCGTAGAGCATGCCGAGGTGGGCATGAAAGCCGGGGGGCGGGGTGGCGTCGTGGGCGCGGGCTTCCTGCAGGCTGGCTTCCAGGGCGGCTATCTGCTGCTGCGGGCCGCTCTCATGCTTGAAGTGTTCGTAGACCTGCTCCTGGTAGCCGGCCCAGTGGTAGAGCGGCTTGGGTTGGCTGACGCAGCCACCCAGGAGTGTGGCGGAGGCCAGCGCGAGCAGTACGCCGTACTTCTTCATCTCGATAGTCATCGGGGTGTCTTCCTTGAGTTATTGCGCCGGGCGCCAGGTGCCCGTGTCGACACCGTCAACCAGGTTGTTGACTGCTTCACGGATGGCCAGATCGAGCACTTTGCCGTTGAGCGTGGAGTCGTAACTGGCGGTGCCGCCGAAGCCGATGATTTCGCGGTTCGACAGGCTGAACTCGCCGGCGCCTTGGACCGAGAAAACCACTTCGGAGGTCTGCACGTTGACGATGTTCAGGTTGACCTTGGCATAGGCAACTTGCGATTTGGCGCGACCGAGGATGCCGAACAGTTGGTGGTCGCCGATTTCCTTGCGGCCGAACTCGGTGACATCGCCGGTCACCACGAAATCGGCGCCGCGCAGTTGCTGGCTCTTCTTCGAGATCACACTTTCCTGTTGAATTTCTGCGAGGTTGTCGCGATCCAGCACGCTGAAGCGGTTGGACTGCTGCAGGTGGGTAATCAGGATGGTCTTGGCTTGGCCGCCGAGACGATCGACTCCATCGGAGAATAGGCCGCGCATGTAGCTGGAGCGGTTGTCGAACTTGCCCACGGCAATCGGGTTGCGCGGGCCGTGATAAACGCTTTGGGCCGAGGTTACTTTGGCGACTTCGAGGGTGCGCGATTGTTCGGTTGCGCAGCCGTTCAACAGACCAATCAGGCCAATCAGGCTGACGGCAAGTAGCGTTGTTCTCATGTGAGTGTTCTCGCTGGATGGTTTTTTGCGGTGGGTGTAGCGGGCTGAGTGACGCTACCGAGCAGTCCCTTGCGCGCGCGCTGGCATCGAGTAGAGAAGGGTGGGGCGTGTTGAAATGAAAATGGTTGGTGCATCCATGACCATTGCGTCCTTTGTCGGCCCGCCGTCCAGGTAGGTGGCGGCCGAGTACATCCGAGTGCGAGCAAGGTCCGGCTGCTGCGGCTGTATGGCGCGCAGCGCGACCGAGTACCTAGCGTTTTGGCTGGAGAAGTCTACAAAAACCAGAGGCAGGTGGCCAGTTGCCATTCACCGTGCACACGTGCCAGTTGTGACGTGAGTCACCTGCCTGGTAGGCACTCCGTTAACTAAAGGGGCGGAGTGGAATGGTACTTCGGGTGCGCGATGGGCGGGCCAGGCGTGCTGCCCCGCCAGCACGACTCAGCGGCAGGCCAACAACGCCTGGCCACGGTTGACCGCCGCCCGGACCTGCTTCGGTGCGGTGCCGCCGATGTGGTCGCGGGCATTCACCGAGCCTTCCAGGGTCAGTACGGCGAACACATCCTGTTCGATCTGATCGCAGAACTGGCGCAGTTCGTCCAGGCTCATCTCGGCCAGATCCTTGCTGTTGTCGACGCCGTATTTCACCGCGTGGCCGACGATCTCGTGGCAGTCGCGGAACGGCAGGCCCTTGCGCACCAGGTAGTCGGCCAGGTCGGTGGCGGTGGAGAAGCCGCGCAGGGCCGCTTCACGCATGATCGCGTGCTTGGGTCTGATCGCCGGGATCATGTCGGCGAAGGCACGCAGGCTGTCACGCAAGGTGTCGGCGGCGTCGAACAGCGGTTCCTTGTCTTCCTGATTGTCCTTGTTGTAGGCCAGCGGCTGGCCCTTCATCAGGGTCAACAGGCCCATCAGCGCGCCGAATACCCGACCGGTCTTGCCGCGCACCAGCTCGGGGACGTCGGGGTTTTTCTTTTGCGGCATGATCGAGCTGCCGGTGCAGAAGCGGTCCGGCAGGTCGATGAACTGGAATTGTGCGGACGTCCACAGCACCAACTCTTCGGAGAAGCGCGACAGGTGCATCATGGCGATGGAGGCAGCGGCGCAAAATTCGATGGCGAAATCGCGATCCGACACACCGTCCAGCGAGTTGCCGCCGATGGCGTCGAAGCCGAGCAGCCGGGCGGTGACTTCACGGTCGATCGGGTAGGTGGTGCCGGCCAGCGCGGCGCTGCCGAGCGGCATGCGGTTAGTGCGCTTGCGGCAATCGACCAGGCGCTCGTAATCGCGGCTGAGCATCTCGAACCAGGCCAGCAGATGGTGGCCGAAGGTCACCGGCTGGGCGGTTTGCAGGTGGGTGAAGCCGGGCATGATGGTCGCCGCTTCGCGCTCGGCTTGTTCCAGCAGGCCCTGCTGCAGACGGGTGATTTCGCCGAGGATCAGATCGATCTCGTCGCGCAGCCACAGGCGGATGTCGGTGGCCACCTGGTCGTTACGGCTGCGCCCGGTGTGCAGCTTCTTGCCGGTCACGCCGATGCGGTCGGTGAGGCGCGCTTCGATGTTCATGTGCACGTCTTCCAGGTCGACGCGCCAATCGAACTGGCCGGCTTCGATCTCGATCTGGATCTGGGTCAGGCCGTCGATGATGCTGTCGCGCTCGGCATCCGTCAGCACGCCGACCTTGGCCAGCATGGTCGCATGGGCGATGGAGCCCATGATGTCGTGGCGATACAGACGCTTGTCGAATTCGACGGAGGCGGTGAAACGGGCGACGAAGGCGTCGACGGGCTCGCTGAAGCGGCCGCCCCAGGATTGATTGGTTTTTTCAGTGCTCATGGGCTTCGCTCGGCTAATGCGCTAAAACAGGCGGGCCGCAGGTGGCGGCCGGCATGACGGAAAAGTCCGCCGATAATAGCAGGCTGGCGGGCAAAATCGCCGGGTCGGTTTGTCGGCCGTTGTGCGCCACGACAGTATGGGCAGTGTTGCCTGGCTCACAGTTTGCCGAGCCAGGCCATATTTACGCGGTTTATTTTGCCCGACTGCAGCTGGCTCGCTTGCCGCCCGGCCGGGCCACGGGGAAACTGCGCCGATGCATACTCAATGGTTGAACAATAATAAACCGCCAGCGTCCATCGACGACTTCTTCGTCCCGGAGCTGTGCGAGCCGGAAGCACTGCTGAGCATGGTCCTGCTGGCCGAGTTGCTGGTGCTGGTGCTGGTGCTGGCCGAGCCGATGTTGCCGGGCTTCGACTGGGTGCGCCTGGCGCTGACCTCGCTGTTCGTGCAGTGGATCCTGTTGCTCTCGGCGGCGCTGCTGTGTCGGCTGCGTCCCTTGCTGGCGCGCTGGCGTGCGGCGCTGGCCGGCGTGCTGTGCTGCCTGATCGTGGTCGGGCTGACGCTCGCCTGCACCGCGGTGGCCGATTATTACAACCTGGGCGGACCGCTGCCGCATGCTGGCGAGGTCAAGCTTTACCTGCGCCACGCCTTGATCAGCATGATCATGTCTGCGCTGCTGCTACGCTATTTCTATCTGCAGAGCCAATGGCGAAGGCAGGAACAGGCGGAGCTGCGCGCGCGCATCGAGTCGTTGCAGGCGCGGATTCGGCCGCACTTTCTGTTCAACAGCTTGAACAGTATCGCCAGTCTGGTGGTGATCGATCCGCACAAGGCCGAGCAGGCCGTGCTGGATCTATCCGACCTGTTTCGCGCCAGCCTGGCCAACCCCGGCAGCCTGGTGCCCTGGAGTGAAGAGGTGGAACTGGCCAAGCGATATCTGTCGATTGAGCACTATCGCCTTGGCGAGCGACTACAGTTGCAATGGGAGGTGGTCGACGTGCCGAACGATTTGCCGATTCCGCAGCTGACGCTGCAACCTTTGCTGGAGAACGCCTTGATCTATGGGATCCAGCCACGCATCGAGGGTGGCTTGGTGCGTGTCGAGGCGAGCTATACCGATGGGGTATTCCAGTTATGCGTCAGCAACCCTTATGAGGAACAACACGAGCAGCTGCCCTCGCGTGGGACACGCCAGGCGCTGGGTAATATCGATGCGCGTCTTGCGGCACTTTTCGGGCCGCGGGCCAGTCTCAGCGTGGAGCGCCGTGACGGCCGCCACTTCACCTGTCTACGCTATCCTTGTGCGAGACTCACGCAGGAAGCCCGTGTCCTATGAATGTCCTGATCGTCGATGATGAACCCCTGGCCCGTGAGCGCCTCAGCCGTATGGTCGGCGAGCTCGATGGCTACCGTGTCCTCGAACCGTCTGCGAGCAATGGCGAAGAGGCCCTGACCCTGATCGACAGCCTGAAGCCGGATGTCGTGTTGCTGGATATCCGCATGCCGGGCCTGGATGGCTTGCAGGTTGCCGCCAAGCTTTGCGAGCGCGAAGCGCCGCCAGCGGTGATTTTCTGCACGGCCCATGACGAATTCGCCCTGGAGGCGTTCAAGGTCAGTGCGGTGGGCTATCTGGTCAAACCGGTGCGCGCCGAGCACCTCAGTGAGGCGCTGAAAAAGGCCGAGCGGCCAAACCGGGTGCAACTCGCCGCCCTGACGCGTCCCGCTGCGGAGAGTGGCGTCGGCCCGCGCAGCCATATCAGTGCGCGCACGCGCAAGGGCATCGAGTTGATTCCGCTGGATGAGGTGATCTTCTTCATCGCCGACCATAAATACGTGACCCTGCGCCATGCCGGCGGCGAGGTGTTGCTGGACGAGCCACTCAAGGCACTGGAAGACGAGTTTGGCGATCGTTTCGTGCGCATCCATCGCAACGCCCTGGTTGCCCGTGATCGCATCGAACGCCTGCAACGCACGCCGCTCGGGCATTTCCAGCTATTTCTCAAAGGCCTCAATGGCGACGCGCTGATCGTCAGTCGCCGGCATGTGGCCGGGGTGCGCAAGCTGATGAACAACTTGTAGCGGGGGTTGGCTGGGCATGAGAAGTTGCGGCGCAGGCTGCCCATCCCCACGCCGCCCACACCCACTGTGCGGCCCCTGTTATTATTCCTGGCAGTCCGTTTTCTGGAATTGCCCATGCCCCGCGAAATCCGTATCGCCACCCGTAAAAGCGCCCTGGCCCTGTGGCAGGCCGAACATGTCAAGGCTCGCCTGGAGCTGGCTCACCCGGGTCTGAGCGTCAGCCTGGTGCCAATGGTCAGCCGCGGCGACAAGCTGCTCGATGCGCCGCTGGCGAAAATCGGCGGCAAGGGCCTGTTCGTCAAGGAACTGGAAACCGCCCTGCTCGAGCATGAGGCCGACATCGCCGTGCACTCGATGAAGGATGTGCCCATGGACTTCCCTGAAGGCCTGGGCCTGTTCTGCATCTGCGAGCGCGAGGATCCGCGCGACGCCTTCGTCTCCAACAGTTTCGACAGCCTGGATGCCCTGCCCGCCGGCAGTGTGGTCGGTACCTCCAGCTTGCGGCGCCAGGCGCAGTTGCTGGCCCGCCGGCCCGACCTGCAGATCCGGTTTCTGCGCGGCAACGTCAATACTCGCCTGGCCAAGCTGGATGCGGGCGAGTACGACGCCATCATTCTCGCGGCCGCCGGCCTGATTCGCCTGGGCTTCGCCGCGCGCATTCGTAGCGCCATCAGTGTCGAAGACAGCCTGCCAGCGGGCGGTCAGGGGGCGGTCGGGATCGAATGCCGCAGCGCCGATGCCGAGATCCATGCCTTGTTGGCAGCGCTGAACCATCGCGACACGGCTATGCGCGTCACCGCCGAGCGAGCACTGAACAAGCGGCTCAATGGTGGCTGCCAGGTGCCGATCGCCTGCTATGCGGTGCTCGAAGGCGAGCAATTGTGGCTGCGCGGCCTGGTCGGGCAGCCCGATGGCGGCGTGCTGCTGCGGGCGGCCAGCCGTGCGCCGGCGGCACAGGCCGAGCAACTCGGTGTGCAAGTTGCCGAGGCGCTGCTGGCGCAGGGCGCAGCGGACATCCTGCAAGCCGTCTACGCTGGAGCCGATTCCGAGTGAGCAACTGGCGCGTGCTGCTGACCCGTCCGGTCGAGGAGTGCGCGGCCCTGGCCGCGACCCTGGCCGAACAGGGGGTCTACAGCAGCAGCCTGCCGTTACTGGTGATCGAGGCCCTGGCCGAGACGTCGGAGCAGCGCGCGACCATCCTCGAGCTCGATCGCTACTGCGCGGTGATCGCGGTGAGCAAACCGGCCGCACGGCTTGCACTGGCGTTGCTCGACCGGTACCGGCCGCAACCGCCGACCGAACAGCCCTGGTTCAGTGTCGGCGCGGCCACCGCCGAGATCCTCGACAATTACGGGCTGACGGTGCATTACCCGGAACAGGGCGATGACAGCGAGGCGTTGCTGGCGCTGCCGCAGTTGCAGCAGGCGCTGGCTGCGGCAGGCGCGCCGCGGGTGCTGATTTTGCGCGGCGAGGGGGGGCGGGAGCTGCTGGCCGAGCGCTTGCGCGACCAAGGTGTGCAGGTCGACTATCTGTCACTGTACCGTCGACTGTCAGCACAATATCCGCCAGCGGCACTTGTCGAGCGGGTGCAGGCGGAATGCTTGAATGGCCTGGTGGTCAGCAGTGGGCAAGGCTTTAGCCATTTGCGTGCGCTGGCAGGCGAGCACTGGCCATCGCTGGCTCGGCTACCCTTGTTTGTACCCAGCCCGCGTGTGGCTGAGCAGGCGCGGGCTGCTGGCGCCGAACGAATTGTGGACTGTCGTGGCGCGAGTGCCGCGGCGTTGCTGGCGGCGTTGCAGGTGCAACCTGCCCCCGATCTCTGATGCAAAGGATGGATACGTGAGCGAAGCGACTACCCCGAAAGAGCAAGAACCGCCGGTAGCGGAGGCGCCCGCTGCTGCACCGCCAACCCCACCGGCAAAACCCGCGTCGCGCGGTAACGGCTTGGTCGTGCTGGCGCTGTTGCTGGGCGCGGCGGGCGTGGCTGCGGCTGGCTGGAGCCTGTGGCAGTTGCGCAGTCTGGAGATGCGCGAGCAGCAGCAGCTCGGCCAACTGCAGGAGGCGCGCAGCCAGACCGAAGCCTTGGCCCAGCGCACCCAGGCTCTGGATGCTCGTCTGCAGCAACTGCCCGGGGTCGATGAACTGGACGCTCGCCGTCGCCTGGTCGCGCAGTTGCAAGGTGATCAGCAGCTGCTCAATCAGCGCCTGGAGACGGTCCTCGGCGCCAGCCGCCAGGAATGGCGTCTGGCCGAGGCCGAGCACTTGTTGCGCCTTGCCAGTCTGCGCCTGTCGGCCCTGCAGGATATCGACAGTGCCGAAGCCTTGGTGCAGGGCGCCGACGAGATTCTCCGCGGCCAGGACGACCCCGCCGCTTTCGCCGCGCGCGAGCAGCTGGCCAAGAGCCTCGAGGCATTGCGCGCAACCGTCAATCCCGATCGCACCGGGTTGTTCCTCCAGCTGGCGGCCTTGCGTGAGCAGGCGGCGCAGCTGCATGCGCTGAACCCGACCTTCGTCAGTTCCGGCGGGGTGCTCAGTGATCTGGCCGCCGAGGGTGATGGCAGCAGTTGGTGGGCGCAGTGGCTGGAGACTCTCTCGCAGTATTTCCGCATTGACTTCAGCGCCGACCAGAATATTCGACCGCTACTCGCCGGGCAGAGTCTGACGCAGGTGCGCCTGGCTCTTAGCCTGGCCTTGGAGCAGGCGCAATGGGCGGCATTGCATGGCCAGACCCCGGTATATCGGCAGTCGCTGGTGCAGGCGCGCGAGGTGCTGGATGCGCATTTCGATCTGCAGAATCCCAGTAGCCGTGCCTTGCGTGCCCGCATTGCGGAGTTGCTCGATCAACCGATCGAGGTGGCCGCGCCAGACCTGAGTGATACGCTCAACGCGGTGCAGGCCTATATCCAGCACAAGCAGTCGGCCCGGGAGCGGCTGGAGCGTGATGCACCGGCAGCAGCGCTGCCGACCGTGGAGGAGGCTCGCCCATGAAGCGCGTCTATCTGCTGCTCGTCGTGCTGGCGGTCGCTGCGGGGCTGGCATTGCTCGCCCTGGCTGTCGCCGAGCACAAGGGCTACGTGTTGTTCGCCTACCAGGGCTTTCGCTACGAGTCGAGCTTGTGGGCATTCCTCGCGTTGATCGCGGTGGTCTGGCTGACACTGCACCTGCTGCGTCTGGTGCTGCGTCTGGTGGTCACTTCGGGTGGGCTGGTCAATCCCTGGTCACGTCTGCATGGCCGTCGCCGCGTGCGCCTGGCCCGCGAGCAGGGTTTTCTCGATCTGGCTGAAGGTCGCTGGGCGTCGGCCTTGCGCCATTTGCGCCGGGTCGCCGAAGGCGAGGAGCAACCCCTGGCCTATTACCTGGGGGCCGCTCGTGCCGCGCATCAGCTGGGGCAGCTGGAAGACAGTGATCAGTTGCTGGAGCAGGCGCTCACCCGCCAGCCGCAGGCCGAGCTGGCCATCGGCCTGACCCATGCCGAGTTGCAGGTGGCGCGCGGTCAGCTCGATGCGGCGCTGGAGACCTTGCAGGTGATGAACGAGCGGCACCCCCACCACCAGCTGGTCCTGCGTCAGCTGCAGCAGCTGTATGTGCAGCGCGGCGATTGGTCGGCGTTGCTCGGCTTGCTACCAGACTTGCGCAAGGGCAAGGTTCTTGCTGATGCGCGGTTGGTCGAGCTGGAGCGGCAGGCCTGGTGTGGTCGGCTGGCGGATGCCGGCCGGATTGACGAAGACGCTGGGCAGGATGCGTTGGCGGCGCTGGCGCAAGCCTGGCAGCAACTGTCGTCGGCGCACCGCCAGGAGCCGGAATTGCTGGCGGTGTATGCCGAGCGCTTGCGTGGGCTGGGCGCAGAACCTGACGCTGAAGAATTGCTGCATGCGGCGCTCAAGCGCAGCTACGACGGTCGCCTGGCACGGCTCTATGGATTGCTGCGAGGGCGCGACCCGGCGCGCCAGCTGCACGCTGCCGAGGGCTGGTTGAAGCAGCATCCGAATGATGCGGGTTTGTTGCTGACGTTGGGTCGGCTGTGTTTGCAGTGTCAGCTGTGGGGCAAGGCCAAAGAATATTTCGAGACGAGCCTGGTGTTTCAGCGCCACCCGGAAACCTGTGCGGAGTTGGCGCGCCTGCTGGCCCGGTTGGGAGAGACCGAGCAGAGCAATCGTTTGTTTCAGGAAGGGCTGGGGCTACTCGATCAGCGTCTGAACAGCCTGCCGTTGCCTGCCCCGGCCGTCAGCTGATCGGCGTTTTGCTTGGTAGTTTGGGGGGCAGGGACGCCTCGCGGTCGCTGATGTTGTGTCGATCCATTTGATGTCGATCATGGGATGGGCCTGATTATTCAACCCATGCTGTGCAAGTGGGTCTGCATATGTTGTAGTGCAAGCAAGCGTCTAGTGAAGTTTGGCTGAGTTTCTGCAGGCCAGACGCTGCGCGGGGCACCGATTAAACGCTCGTATGAAATTTTCTCGACCAAGCGCCTTGATGGCGCCGGTTCGCGAGCATAATCTGGCTCGCAAGCACTGCCGGAAAGCTGCCGTTTTGCGGTTGCTATTCAAAGACCATGTGCCGATTGACAAAAAACCGTCTCGGATCGGACGTATATCAGAATTACCGATAAGGGAAGTGAGGCCATCATGCTCGATAGTTGTCAGAACGCTCAGGAACGTTGGGGTGGTGTTCACCTGCTGATCGATCGCTGGTTGCAGGAGCGCCAGGAATTGGTGAGTGCCTACAAGGCCATCAGCAATTCCCCACAAGCCCCCATTACCAATGCGCAAGCCTTGCAGAGGTTCTGCGAAATTCTGGTCGATTACGTGTCCGCCGGGCATTTCGAGGTCTATGAACAGCTGACCAATGAAGCCAAGGCCTTTGGCGATCAGCGTGGCCTCGACCTAGCCAAGCAAATCTATCCACGTATCGAAGCGATCACCGAGGTGGCTCTGACCTTCAACGACCGTTGCGACAATGGCGATTGCCACGATGGCGTGTCCTTGGGCGAAGAACTCCAGCGCCTGGGGGCGTTGCTGCACGAGCGTTTCGAGCTGGAAGACTGCTTGATCGAAGTGCTGCATAACGCGCATCAGCAGCAGGTTCCGGCCGCGGCCGCGGCCCCCGCGCTCTAGCAGGCGGTTTCATCCGCCTGCCAGTAAAGCGGTGCAATTGACTCAGCCGAACAGCACCTGCTCGGCTCGCAGGCTACAGCTGGTCACTCTTGAACAAGCTGGGCGTAGACTTCGCGGTGGTGGGGTGTCCTTTGCCGCCGCACTGCTGGCTGGTCTGGCTGGTTAGGGTGTGTGTCCTGTCGCTGCCAGCGGCTGCCAATTCCCCCAAACAGTCGCTTGGCACGTTCGATTTTTCGGATTCCCCGGCATAGTCGTTCTCCCATTTTCAGGTCTTCGGCCGGAGTTACGCGGGTAACGCCGCGTGAACGCGCGCGGGGAGATTTGCTTGGGCAGCGTTCCTCGGCGCCTAACTACGCATTGGCGCCAAGTACTATTCTCCGGCAGGCTGCTAGTATGAGTTGCATCTACATCCGCCCGGAGGCGCGCCATGTCGGCCAAAAAGAACACCAAGAAGAAATCGGTAAGTACCCCGCTGCACCTGCTCCATCAACTCTCCAGCAGCTTGCTCGAGCATCTTGAGGATGCGTGTTCACGGGCGCTGATCGATGCTGAAAAGCTGCTCGGCAAGCTGGAGAAGCAACGCGGCAAGGCCCAGGAAAAGCTGCATGACGCGCGTGTCAAGTTGCAGGATGCTGCCGTGGCGGGCAAGTCCAAGGCGCAGGCCAAGGCCAGGGATGCGGTGGCCGAGTTGGAGGATTTGCTCGATTCTCTCAAGGATCGGCAGAGCGAGACCCGTAACTATATCGTCAGACTCAAGCGTGATGCCCAGGAAAGCCTGAAGCTCGCCCAGGGGATAGGCAAGGTCAAGGAGGCGGCCAGCAAGGCCCTGGTCCGTCATGAAGCCAAGCCCGTAGTCGTCAAGCCGGCAACCAAGCCAGTCGCGGCGAAAACGCCGCTAGCCAAGCCCACTGCCAGGCCGGCGGCGAGCAAAGCGCCTGCCAAGGCCGCTAGCAAACCTGCGGCCAAGCCCGCCGCTAAGCCCGCGGCCAAAGCTGCCGCCAAGCCAGTTACCAGTAAAGCCGCGGCAAGCAAGCCAGCAGGCGCCGCGGCCCGGCCGGCCGCCAAGACACCGCTTAAGTCCGCGGCGAAGCCAGTAGCCGCTGCTCCTGCCGGCGCCAAGCCGGCCGCCAGGTCGCCGGCCAAGCCGGCAGCGAAGAAGCCGTCAGCCGCCAGCACGGCCAAGCCGGCCGCCAAGCCCGGCGCAACCAGCGCAGCGCGTAAGCCCGCGGCGAAACCTGCGGTTAAAGCTGCAGCCAAACCCGCAGCGAAAAAGCCCGCGGCCGCTAAACCGGCGGTTGCCAGTTCGACGGCAGAGCCCGTCGTTGCCCCCGCCGTACCTGCAGGCAGCCCCCCGCCGACAGCGTCCTAAACTTGTCGAGCCGCGGCGTCCAGCAGGTGCAGTGCGTCGCGGTCGGCTGTGGTGGTGACAAGGGCCAGGGTGTGCAGCCAGTCCTGCATGTCCTCGGCCGTATCGCCTGGCCAGTCATGACAGCATGACGCCAGGCGGTGCAACAGTTCGCGTTCGGCCGCCAGTTCCAATTGCTTGATCTGTTCGCGCAGCGCTGCCAGCGCGCTGTCGTGCTGAGCGGCTGTGCGCCATTGCTGACGGACGTGCCTGAGCGCGCTGACCACCTCGCGCTGCCAGGGCTGGGCTACGGCGCGCAGGCAGTCGGCTCGTTCGCTGCTGCAGGCCACATTGCGGCAGCCGAGCCAGGCGCCGCAGAGCAGCAGGCAGATATCGTTACCCTGGGTCTGCAATTGCAGGCAGGCGGCCTCGACGCCGGGGCGGCGATAGAGGGCTTTGGCGAAACGCCACAGGTCAGGGTGCATGGTGCTTTCCGGGTATGCCGCGGGCGATTCTGGTAGACTCCGCCGCCATTATGATACGACTCCAGAACCTCACTTTACAGCGTGGCCCGCAGCGTCTGCTAGAAGACGCCGAGCTGACCCTGCATCCCGGCCAAAAAGCCGGCCTGATCGGTGCCAATGGCGCCGGCAAATCCAGCCTGTTCGCCTTGCTGCGCGGCGAACTCAGCGCGGATGCGGGCGATTGCCTGATCCCCGCTGACTGGCGCATTGCCCACATGCGTCAGGAGATCGACGCGGTCGAGCGCCAGGCGGTGGACTATGTGCTCGATGGCGATGTGCAGCTGCGCCGGGTGCAGGCTGAACTGGTCGTGGCCGAGGCGGCGCACGATGGCGTCGCGATTGCGCGCCTGCATACCGAGCTGGATAACCTCGATGGTTATGCCGCCGATGCGCGTGCACGCAAATTGCTCGCCGGCCTGGGTTTCGAAAGTGCGCAGATGGACCGCCGTGTCGGTGATTTCTCCGGTGGCTGGCGCATGCGCCTGAACCTGGCCCAGGCGCTGATGTGCCCGTCCGATCTGTTGCTGCTCGACGAGCCGACCAACCACCTGGATCTGGATGCGATCCTCTGGCTGGAAGGCTGGTTGCAGAGTTACCCCGGCACGCTGCTGCTGATTTCCCACGACCGCGACTTTCTCGATTCGGTGGTCGATCACATCGCGCACGTCGAGCAGCGCAAGTTGACCCTCTACCGCGGTGGCTATTCGGCCTTCGAGCGCGCCCGCGCCGAGCGTTTGGCTCAGCAACAGCAGGCGTTCGAGAAGCAGCAGGCGCAGCGTGCGCACATGGAAAAGTACATAGCCCGCTTCAAGGCCCAGGCGACCAAGGCGCGCCAGGCGCAGAGCCGGATCAAGGCGCTGGAGCGCATGGAAGAGCTCTCCGCCGCGCATGTCGACTCGCCGTTCGACTTCACCTTTCGCGAGGCCAGCAAGATATCCAGCCCGCTGCTGGACCTGAGCGAAGGCCGTCTCGGCTATGGTGACAAGGTGGTGCTCGAACAGGTCAAGCTGCAGTTGGCGCCCGGCGCGCGCCTGGGCCTGCTCGGGCCCAACGGCGCCGGTAAATCGACCCTGATCAAGACCCTGGCGGGCGAGTTGCAGCCTATCAGCGGCCGCCTGCAGCTGGGCGAGAACCTGGTGGTCGGCTATTTTGCCCAGCACCAGCTCGACGCCCTCGATGATAAGGCCAGTCCGCTCCTGCATTTCCAGCGCCTGGCGCCCAGCGAGCGCGAGCAGACGCTGCGCGATTTTCTCGGTGGTTTCGATTTCCGCGGTCCGCGCTGCGACGAGCCCGTGCTGAATTTCTCCGGGGGCGAAAAAGCGCGCCTGGCCCTGGCGCTGATCGCCTGGGGCAAGCCCAACCTGTTGCTGCTCGATGAGCCGACCAACCACCTCGACCTGGAAATGCGCCTGGCGCTGACCATGGCCCTGCAGGAATTCGCCGGCGCCGTGGTGGTGGTCTCCCATGATCGGCACTTGCTGAAAAGCACCACCGACGAATTTTTCCTGGTCGCCGATGGCCGGGTGCAACCGTTCGACGGAGATCTCGAGGACTACGCACGCTGGTTGGTGGATTACCGTGTGCGCCAGGCGCCGGTCGGCAACACTGAAAGCAACCTGGATAAAACCGACAAGCGCGCCCAGCGCCAGGCCGCTGCGGCGCTCCGCCAGCAGCTGGCGCCGCTCAAGCGCGAGGCCGACAAGCTGGAAAAAGAACTCGGCCACCTGCATGAGAGCCTGGCTGCCGTGGAAGCCCGCCTGGGCGACAGCGCGATCTACGAAGCGGTCAGCAAGAACCAGTTGCGCGACGCACTGGCCGAGCAAGCCAAGCTCAAGGGCCGTGAAGCCGACCTGGAAGAGCGCTGGATGAACGCGCTGGAAACCCTCGAGGCCTTGCAGGCCGACCTGGAGGCGGCCAGTTGAGTGTCGAGGTGATCAGCTGGGAATGGTTGAGCACCTACCACGAGCCGCTGCTGCGTGCCGGCCAGGTGCTGCTGATTGTGTTGTTGGCGTGGCTGCTGCAGCTTTTGCTGGCGCGCGGCCTGGGCCGGATGAGCTCACGTTACCCACAGCTGCCCGCGGGGTTCATGCACCCGTTGCGCGGCGGCCTGCGCTGGCTGATCACCGGCAGTGCCTGCATGCTGGTGCTGGAGCGTTTGGGCGTTTCCGCGCAGGTGCTGTGGACGGCGCTCACCGGGTTTATTGCGGTGGCGGCAGTGGCGTTCTTCGCCATCTGGAGCGTGTTGTCCAATATGTTCTGTGCGCTGTTGATCTTCATCCTGACGCCGTTCCGCATTGGCGACTGCATCGAGGTCATCGAGAGTGCCGACAAGCCGGGAGTCAGGGGCCGGGTCCTGGACATCAACCTGTTCTACACCACCCTGGAAGACCTCAGCGGTGATGCCCCGGGCACCTGGGTGCAGATTCCCAACAGCCTGTTCTTTCAGAAAGCTGTACGCCGCTGGCGTAATGGCGAACTACCCACCGCTCGCAAACTCGAGATTTAACTTCTATGGAATGGCTGGCCAACCCTGAACTCTGGGTCGCGTTTCTGACCCTGACCGCTCTGGAAATCGTCCTCGGTATCGACAACATCATCTTCATCTCGATCCTGGTCAGCCGCCTGCCCAAGGCCCAGCAACCCAGGGCACGCTTCTTCGGCCTGGCCCTGGCGATGGTCACGCGGATTCTGCTGCTGCTGTCGATCAGCTGGGTGATGCGCCTGACCACGGATCTGTTCCAGGTCTTCGGTGAGGGCTTTTCCGGGCGCGACCTGATCCTGCTGTTCGGCGGTCTGTTCCTGCTGTTCAAGAGCACTGCGGAGATCCATCAAGGCCTTGAAGGCGAAGAGGATGGGCCGCAGGCCGGTGGCAAGGTCTATGGCTTCATGGGCATCATCGTGCAGATCGCGATCATCGATATCATCTTCTCGCTGGACTCGGTGATCACCGCGGTCGGTCTGGTCGACAACGTACCGGTGATGATTGCCGCCATCGTCATCTCGGTGATCGTGATGATGCTCTCGGCTGGCACCATCAGCGACTTCATCGACAAGCACCCGAGCCTGAAGATGCTGGCGCTGTCGTTCCTCATCGTGGTCGGTACCGTCTTGATCGCCGAAGCCTTCGACGTGCATGTGCCCAAGGGTTACGTCTACTTCGCCATGGCCTTCTCGCTGGCCGTAGAGGCCATCAATATCCGCATGCGCACGGCCCGCGCCCGGGCGCGCAAGGAAGAGCTGGAGCCGGTGCACCTGCGCAAGGGTTCGCCGGACTGAGCGCCTGGCTGGGCAGGGTCAGCGCCAAGAGGTAGGCTAGAGCGCCTGCCTCTGTCCGTTGGCAGTCCTTTACCACTCTGTCTGAGGTATCTGCCATGGCGCTCGAAACCTGGCTCGCGTTCTTCGTCGCCTGTTGGGTGATCAGCTTGTCGCCGGGGGCTGGGGCAATCGCCTCGATGTCCGCCGGGCTGCAATACGGCTTCTGGCGCGGTTACTGGAATGCTTTGGGGTTGCAGCTGGGCCTGGCGCTACAGATCATCATCGTCGCCGCCGGCGTCGGAGCGATTCTCGCCGCATCGGAACTCGCGTTCAGCCTGATCAAGTGGTTCGGGGTGCTCTACCTGGCGTACCTCGGCTATCGCCAGTGGCAGGCCTTGCCCAGCGACATGGCGGCGCACGCCGAGCGCCCGATAGGCCGACCGCTGACGCTGGTCCTGCGCGGCTTTCTGGTGAACTTCAGCAATCCCAAGGCCATCGTTTTTATCCTCGCGGTGTTGCCGCAATTCCTCAATCCGCAGGCGCCATTGCTGATGCAGTACCTGCTGATGGGGGTGACTATGATCTGCGTCGACCTGGTCGTCATGGCCGGCTACACCGGGCTGGCGGCGCGGGTGCTGCGGGCCTTGCGTTCGCCACGTCAGCAGCGGGTGATGAACCGCAGTTTTGCCGTGATGTTCGTCGGCGCTGCAGCGTTGTTGGCCACGGTGCGCCGCGCCTCCAGTTGAATCTGGCAGCAGCCCGATGGACCCTCACCAGGCAATTGGCTGACCGTCCCAGGCCCAGAAAGTACCGGACTGGGCGGGGCCGTGGCGCTCGATCTGGGCCAGCAGATGCTCGGCGGCAAATGCGGCACTGAACAGCTTGCCGGCGGGGACATTGGCCTGGAAGGGTTTCGACAGTTCGCTGTCGGTTGTGCCGGGATGCAGGCTCAGTACGCAGCTCTGCGGGTTAAGGCGCGCCAACTCGATGCTGGCGGTGTGCAGCAACTGGTTGAGCGCGGCCTTGCTGGCGCGATAGCTGTACCAGCCGCCGAGGCGGTTGTCGCCAATCGAACCGACCCGCGCGGACAGCGCCGCGACCGTGCAGGGGTGGCGGCCACGCAGTAGCGGCAGCAGGTGCTTGAGCAGCAGGATCGGGGCGAAGGCGTTGACCTGGAATGTCGCCTGCAGACCTTGCAAATCCAGTTGGGCGAGGCTCTTTTCGGCTTTCGCGGCGCCGCTCTGCAGTACACCGGCGGTGCACAGCAGCAGGTGCAGGCGTGGCACCTTGTCACGCAATTGCGTGGCCAGTCGGCTCAGGGCAGCCTCATCGCAGGCATCCAGGTCGAGGCACCGCAGGCGCTCGCCATGCCTGGCGACGAGGGCCGCCAGCCCCGGCGAGTCGCTGGCGTGCCTGGCAATCGCCCAGACGCAGGCCACATCCTGTCGCTGCAGCAGTTGCTCGGTGAGGGCCAGGCCAATGCCGCGGCTGGCTCCGCAGACCAGTGCAGCGGCGGGTTCCTGCAGACGATTCCAAAGGCTCATCAGGGCTGCTCCGGTGTTGCGACGAATAGTCACGGATTATTCAAGGGTGGGGGCTTGAGGTAAAGAGTCAGGCCGGCAACAATGGCAACGCCATTCATTCGTATTTGTGATTACCTCCTATATGTACTCGCCTACTCGTTTACTCCGCTGGCTGCTCGTGCCCCTGCTGGCGTTCTGCAGTCTGCATGCCATGGCCGACACGCCCGCGGGCGCAGCCCAAGCCCTCCATCTGTTGAGCTACCTGGGTGCCGATTACCCGGCGACCGTGGCCAACGGCGAGGTGCTCGACGCCGTTGAGTATGGCGAGCAGTTGGAGTTTATCGCCGCGCTGCAGGGCTTGATCGTCGCGTTGCCGACACGCCCTGAGCAGGCCGGGCTGGAGCGGGGCGTTGCCGAGCTACGCCAGGGTATCGAACGGCGCGACGAGGGCGGCAGGGTCGCCGCTCAGGCCCGGCAACTGGCGGCGAGCCTGGCCAAGGCCTATGCCATCAGTCAGGCCCCGGCAATCACCCCCGACCCGACCCGTGGCGCGCCGCTGTTCGCCCAGCATTGCAGTGTCTGTCATGGCGCGCAGGGCGCCGGTGATGGCCCGGCGGGGATCGGCCTGGAGCCGCCACCGGCCAACCTGCGGGATGCGGCGCGGATGGATCGCCTGAGCCTGTACGACCTCTTCAGCACCATCGGTCTGGGCATTGATGGCACCGACATGGCGGCGTTTGCCGATCAGCTGGATGCGCGTCAGCGGTGGGACCTGGCCAGTTATATCGCCGGCTTCAGTGCCGCCCAGGCGCCCCAGGCCAAACCATTCAACCTGGCCGTGCTGGCGGATACCACGCCCGCGGAGGTTGCCCGGCAGCAGGGTGAAGAGGCCGCCGCGGCATTTCGCGCCCAGCGCGCCCAGCCGCCACAGCAGCAGCGCGGCCCGCTGCAACTGATCGAACATACCCGCACGACCCTGGAGCAGAGTCTGGCGGCTTATCGCCGCAGCGAGCGCGAGCAGGCCTACGACCTGTCAGTCGGCGCCTACCTGGAAGGTTTCGAACTGGTCGAAAGTGCCTTGAACAACCTCGATCCGCTGCAGCGCAAGGCCACCGAAAAGGCGCTGATGGCCTACCGCCAGGCGTTGCAGGACGGTCTGTCGGTGGCCCAGGCGGCACAACGCCTGGAGCTGGCCAAGGTCGAGCTGGGCAAGTCTGCCGCTTTGCTCGATGTGAACGGCCTGTCGGACTCGCTGAGTTTCTTCTCCAGCCTGCTGATCCTGCTGCGCGAGGGCCTGGAGGTCATTCTGGTGCTGGCGGCGATCCTCGCCTTCCTGCGCAATACCGGGCAACAGCAGGCGGTGCGTAGCGTGCACATCGGCTGGGGTCTGGCGTTGCTGGCCGGGGTCGGCACCTGGGCGCTGGCCGCCTACCTGATCGATGTCAGTGGCGCCCAGCGCGAGATGCTGGAGGGCATCACCGCGTTGTTCGCCAGTGTCATGGTGCTCTGGCTCGGCGTGTGGATGCATGACCGGCGGCATGCTGCGGCCTGGCAGGACTACATCAAGAGCAGCCTGGTTGGCGGTGGCGGGCGCTTCGGTTTCGCCCTGCTGGCATTCTTCTCGGTGTACCGCGAACTGTTCGAGGTCATCCTGTTCTACGAAACTCTTTGGTTGCAGGCCGGCCCCCAGGGCCACGGCATGGTTCTGGCCGGTGCGGCAGCGGCCCTGCTGCTGTTACTGGGCTTGGCCTGGGTGATCCTGCGCGGCTCGCGCAAGTTGCCGCTGGCGACCTTCTTCAGCGCCAACGCGGTACTGCTCTGCGCTCTATCGGTGGTGTTTGCCGGGCATGGGGTCGCCGCGCTGCAGGAGGCCGGGGTGCTCGGCACCCGGCCGCTGGCGTTCTTCGAGTTTGACTGGCTGGGCATCCACGCCGACGCTTACGGCCTGTCGGCCCAAGCGCTGGCGCTGCTCGCCATCGTGCTGTTCTATGGCCGCAGCTGGCTTGGCGAGCGCCGGCGTGGTCAGGTTGGCACAGTCTGACGCGCGGCACTGCTGCACTGCGGCCGTTCACCTGAGTGGCTGGGTATGCTTGCAATCTAGGGAGGTCGAGAGTCGATGCGCGTGTGGATAGATGCCGATGCCTGCCCGAAGGGGGCCAAGGATCAGGTGGTCAAGTTCGCCCTGAAGCGGCGTTTCGAGGTGTTGCTGGTGGCTGGGCAGGCGCAGAGCAAACCGGCCTATGCCTGTGTGCGCTTGATTGTGGTGCCCAGTGGACCCGATGCGGCCGACGATTATTTGGTCGAGCATGCCCAGCCGGGTGAGTTGGTCATCTGCAGCGACGTGCCGCTGGCCGATCGCCTGGTGAAAAAAGGCGTTGCTGCTCTCGATCCGCGCGGTCGCGAGTTCAATGAAAGCAATATGGGCGACAAGCTGGCGGTGCGTAACCTGTTTACCGAGCTACGCGAGCAGGGGCAGATCGGCGGCGGTCAGGGGCCTTATGGCGAGCGCGACAAGCAGGCCTTTGCCAACAGCCTGGATCGCATCCTGACCCGGCTTATGCGCACCTGATTCAGCCGCACAAGTAGGTGCCGGTGCCTACCGCGATCAGGCTGCCGTCATCGCTGTGCAGTTCACTGCGCACCACCGCGACCTTGTTGCCGGAACGCAGCAGCATGGCGCTGGCGGTGAAGTGCTGGCCGCGACCGGGACGCAGGTAGTCGATGCGCAGGTCGATGGTGCCCAGCTTGGACAGTCGCACCATGCGCTCATCGTTGGACAGGTGTTGATGCTTGTCGAAGGCGCCGATCAGCGCCATGGCGCCACCGGCGACATCCAGCAGCGAGGCAATCACCCCGCCATGCAGGATGCCGTGGACAAAGTTGCCAATCAGCGCAGCCTGCATCGGCAAGTGCATGGTCACGCGCTGCGGACTCAGTTCGCCAAGCTGGATACCCAGCATCTGGTTGAACGAAATACGCTGGAAAAAGCTGCTTACCGCCTGCTGCAGTTCTGGGCTGAGTTCGAGAGGTGGAGTGGTCATGGCGCCTGCCTTTGCGAGATGTTACTCACGCTGCAGCAGGTCGCCGTGCTTGGCCAGAGGCGCGGCGGGTGTGCCGCGCGCATTGGCGGGTTCGGCCTAGACGTGGGTCAGCTCGAGTACCCGGTCGACCAGCTTGTTGATCCCCGAGGCCGCTTCGCTGATCGACTGGGCCAGCATGTAGGCCGGTGTGGTGACCAGCTTGTTGGCGTGGTCTTCGACGACCTCGCTGACCTCGCACTCCTGATGGATTGCGCCCATCTGCGTCAGGGCGTCGGCGGTTTCCGGGTCGTTGCCGATGGTGCAGACCACGCCGCGGCCGAAGATCCTGGCCGCGAGGGCGGGGGCGATGCACATCATGCCGACCGGCTTGCCGGCCTTGACGAAGGCTTGGGCGGCGCTCAGCACGTCGGGCTGCACCGTACAGTTGGCGCCGCTGAGGACGAAGTCGGAGAGATTCTTGGCCACGCCAAAGCCTCCGGGCATGATCAGGGCGTGGAAATCGTCCACATGCAGTTCGCGCACGTCCTTGATCTTGCCGCGGGCGATGCGGGCGGCCTCTACCAGGACATTGCGCGTCTCGTCCATTTCATCGCCGCTGTAGTGATCGACCACCTGCAGTTGCTGCACGTCCGGCGCAAAGCATTGCACCTCTGCGCCGCGCTGGTCGAGGCGCAGCAGGGTGATCACGCTTTCATGGATTTCGGCGCCGTCGTAAACGCCGCAACCGGAAAGAATCACCGCTACTTTTCTGGTCATTGAGAACTCCTGATCACTGGGCTGGGCAAGGTAGCTATGCAGATTATGGCTGGTCTGCGGCCGATCCTCGACCTCTTGAGCGAGGTGAATGGCTGGGTCGGTCGGGCGCATCATCGGTCTGGGTATGGTCAGGTTGGCAAGGGGGCCGCGAAAGACTCGATAGTCCCCGGTTAGGATCCTGACGGCTAATCCTAGTCGCTGGGCTTTGGCAGCGATATGGGGCCAGGCCGAATTAGCTCCTCCGGACGATCTCTGCTTGGGCTGCATGCTGTGCAGCGCGGCCAAGACATACCGCCGGTCGCTGGCGTAGGTGCCCCAGCTGGTACACAGCATCAGGGATGCCGTGCAATGCCAGCCAGGCCGCCAGCAACGACATCGCGCCTTGGTGAAAAGTGTCGAGCAGCACTGCGCGATAGCCAGATTGCGGCAGGAGGTTTTCACGCATGGTGGCGGCTCTAGGATCAGACGCTCAGCCACGCCCTGGCACCGTTCGGGATGCGGCGTGGCGCTCGACGCCAGTGGGCGTGGTGGTCACAATAACTGCAGGCTGCGGCGATGCATTGGTGCAGTTGTGCCTGCGGCCGTCATCATTTAGTCATAATGGTGGCTTATAACTGTCACGCTCGCCCGTTCCTACGGGCTATGGAGTCTGCTGTGAGCTTTACCCCTGCCAATCGTCTGTTTCCAACCACCCGCCTACGGCGCAACCGTCGCGACGACTTTTCCCGGCGCCTGGTGCGCGAGCATCGCCTGAGTGTCGACGACCTGATCTTGCCGGTGTTCGTGCTTGACGGTGACAACCGCCGCGAGGCGATCGCCTCGATGCCGGGTGTCGAGCGGCTGTCCATCGACCTGCTGCTGCAGGAGGCGGAGAAGTGGGTGGCCCTGGGCATTCCGGCGCTGGCGCTGTTTCCGGTGACGCCGCTGGAGAAAAAGTCCCTGGACGCTAGCGAGGCGTGGAACCCCGAGGGCATTGCTCAGCGCGCGATTCGTGCCCTGCGTGCGCGCTTCCCGGAACTGGGGATCATCAGCGACGTGGCCCTGGATCCCTTCACCACCCACGGCCAGGACGGTATCCTCGACGATGAAGGCTACGTGCAGAATGACGTCACCGTCGACGCCTTGGTCAAGCAGGCGCTGTCGCATGCCGAGGCCGGTGCCCAGGTGGTCGCGCCCTCGGACATGATGGACGGTCGGGTGCAGGCCATCCGCGAGACCCTGGAGCTGGCCGACTTTCCCAATGTGCGCATCATGGCCTACTCGGCCAAGTACGCCAGCGCCTACTACGGCCCGTTCCGCGATGCCGTGGGCTCGGCGGCCAACCTGGGCAAGGCCAACAAGGCCAGCTACCAGATGGACCCGGCCAACGGTGACGAGGCGCTGCACGAAGTGGCCGCCGACCTGGCCGAAGGCGCCGACATGGTCATGGTCAAGCCGGGCATGCCCTATCTGGACATTCTCTGGCGGGTCAAAGAGGAATTCCGGGTGCCAACCTTTGTCTATCAAGTCAGTGGTGAATACGCCATGCATATGGCTGCGATCCAGAATGGCTGGTTGAGCGAGGCGGTGATTCTCGAATCCTTGACCGCTTTCAAGCGTGCCGGTGCCGATGGCATCCTTACCTATTTCGCCGTTCGCGCGGCAGAACTGTTACAGCCGGGGCGCTAGCCCCGCAGGACGATCCAATGACTACCGAAGGACTCACCCCGAGCGAATTGCAGACTGTCGAAGCGGTCGTCGCCGAGCTGCCAGCGGAAATCCTGCCGCCGATCGAAGCGCCCGTGCCCGCACCCACGCCGGCACCGCCCATGGTGGTGCCAAGCCTGGACGACAGCAGCCTGTATATCCACCGCGAACTGTCGCAACTGCAGTTCAATATCCGTGTGCTGGAGCAGGCGCTGGATGAGTCCTACCCGTTGCTGGAACGGCTGAAGTTCCTGCTGATTTTCTCCAGCAACCTGGATGAGTTCTTCGAGATCCGTGTCGCCGGGCTGAAGAAGCAGATCAACTTCGCCCGCGAACAGGCCGCTGCCGATGGCTTGCAGCCGCATCAGGCGCTGGCGCGGATTTCCGAACTGGCGCACGAGCAGGTCAGCCGCCAGTACGCGATTCTCAACGACACCCTGTTGCCGGCGCTGGAAAAGCACCAGGTGCGCTTTATTCGCCGGCGTCACTGGAACACCAAGCTGAAGGCCTGGGTGCGCCGCTACTTCCGCGACGAGATCGCGCCGATCATCACGCCGATCGGCCTGGACCCGACGCACCCGTTCCCCTTGCTGGTGAACAAGAGCCTGAACTTCATCGTCGAGCTGGAGGGCATCGACGCCTTCGGCCGCGACTCGGGTCTGGCGATCATCCCGGCGCCGCGCCTGCTGCCGCGGATCATCAAGGTGCCGGAGGAGGTGGGCGGCGCCGGGGACAACTACGTGTTCCTCTCCTCGATGATCCACGCCCATGCTGATGACCTGTTTCAGGGCATGAAGGTCAAGGGCTGCTACCAGTTCCGCCTGACCCGCAACGCCGACCTGTCGGTGGACACCGAAGACGTCGAAGACCTGGCCCGTGCCTTGCGCGGCGAGCTGTTCTCGCGGCGTTATGGCGATGCGGTGCGTCTGGAGGTGGTCGACACCTGCCCGCGGCCGCTGCTGGACTACCTGCTCAAGCAGTTCAGTCTGAGCGAGAGCGAGCTGTACCGGGTCAGTGGCCCGGTCAACCTGACCCGCCTGTTCAGCATCACCGGCCTGGTCAGTCACCCGGAGTTGCAATACCCGCCGTTCACCCCGGTAATCCCCAAGTTGCTGCAGAACAGCGACAACATCTTCAGCGTGATCAGCAAGCAGGACATTCTCCTGTTGCACCCGTTCGAGTCCTTCACCCCGGTGGTCGATCTGCTGCGTCAGGCGGCGAAAGACCCGCACGTGCTGGCGATCAAGCAGACCCTGTACCGCAGCGGCGCCAACTCGGAAATCGTCGATGCGCTGGTCGAAGCCGCGCGTAACGGCAAGGAAGTCACCGCGGTGATCGAGCTGCGCGCGCGCTTCGACGAGGAGTCCAACCTGGCCCTCGCCAGCCGCCTGCAGGCAGCCGGTGCGGTGGTGATCTACGGGGTGGTCGGGTTCAAGACTCACGCCAAGATGATGCTGATCCTGCGCCGCGAGAGTGGTGAGATCGTCCGCTACGCGCACATGGGCACCGGCAACTACCACGCCGGCAACGCCAAGCTGTACACCGACTACAGCCTGCTCACCGCCGATGTGGCGCTGGGCGAGGATGTGGCGAAGATGTTCAGCCAGCTGATCGGCATGGGCAAGACCCTGCGCATGAAGAAGCTGCTGCATGCGCCCTTCACCCTGAAGAAGACCCTGCTCGACCTGATCGCCAAGGAAACCGCCGCGGCGGCCGAAGGCAAGCCGGCGCACATCATCGCCAAGTTCAACTCGCTGACCGACGCCAAGATCATTCGCGCGCTGTACAAGGCCAGCCAGACTGGGGTGCGTATCGACCTGGTGGTGCGTGGCATGTGCTGCCTGCGTCCAGGTATTGCCGGGGTGTCGCACAATATCCAGGTGCGTTCGATCATCGGCCGCTTCCTCGAGCACACGCGGGTGTTCTACTTCCTCAATGAGGGCGAGGAAAAGATCTACCTGTCCAGCGCCGACTGGATGGAGCGCAACCTGGACAAGCGGGTCGAGACCTGTTTTCCGGTGGAAGGCAAGAAGCTGATCCTGCGGGTGAAAAAGGAGCTGGAGGCCTACCTGACCGACAATACCCAGAGCTGGGTGCTGCAGGCGGACGGTCGCTACCTGCGCAGCAGCCCGACCGGCAACCAGAACCCGCGCAGTGCGCAGGCCGGGTTGCTGGAGAAGTTGACGGTGCCGCTGGTCAGCGCACGCTGAGCTCGATGCCGGTGCGTTTGAGCCATTCCGCTTCCTGAACGAAGTCCGCCTGGGTCAGCGGATTGCTTGCCAGCCAGTCCTCCGGGAAGTGGATCTCCAGGCTTTGCGTCGAGGCCTGCAACTGCACCCGCGGCATCTCCTGGGTGCCGCGGATGTGATGGAAGAGGATGGCGAAGCGCAGCAGTACGCACAGGCGAATCAGCTTGATGCCTTCATCGCCAAACTCGCCAAGCTTGTCTTTTGGAATGTTGCGCCGGTGACCGCGCACCAGCAGCGCGAGCATCTGCTGGTCCATGCGCGAGAAGCCGGCCAGGTCGGAGTGCTCGATCAGGTAGGCGCCGTGCTTGTGATACTGGTAGTGGGCAATGTCCAGGCCCAGTTCATGCACCCGCGCGGCCCAGATCAGCAGTTCGCGGTGCCATTCGTCACCCAGCTCCCAGTCATCGGCCACCTGGTCGAGGGCTTCCAGTGCCTTGTGCTCGACCCGTGCCGCTTGCTCCAGGTCGACGTGGTAGCGCTCCATCAGCGCGCTCAGGGTGCGCTGACGCACGTCCTCGTGATGATGGCGGCCGAGCAGGTCATAGAGCACGCCTTCGCGCAGGGCACCTTCGGAGTGCGTCATGCGCTCGATCTCGCAGGCATCGAAAATCGCTTCGAGAATGGCCAGGCCCGCCGGGAATATCCCGCGTCGATCCGGCTTGATGCCGCCGAGGTCGAGTTTGTCCACGTCGCCGAGCTTGAACATCTTGCGCTTGAGCCAGGCCAGGCCGTCCGGGTTGATCTCGCCGCTGCCCAGCCCGGCGGCCTGGATCGCCAGGCCGATGGCCTTGATAGTGCCGGACGCACCGACGGCATCCTGCCAGCCGAGCCGGCGCAGGGCATGCTCGATGCCCATTATTTCCAGGCGGGCCGCGGTATAGGCCTGCGCATAGCGGGCCGGGGTGATCTTGCCGTCCTTGAAGTAGCGCTGGGTGTAGCTCACGCAGCCCATCTGCAGGCTTTCGCGCAGCAACGGCTCGAAGCGCTGGCCGATGATGAACTCGGTGCTGCCGCCGCCGATGTCGGTAACCAGGCGCTTGCCCGGGGTGTCGGCGATGCTGTGGGACACGCCGAGGTAGATCAGTCGTGCTTCCTCGCGGCCGGAGATGACTTCGACCGGATGGCCGAGGACTTCCTCGGCGCGGCGGATGAACTCCGCGCGGTTGTGCGCCTCGCGCAGGGCATTGGTGCCGACGATGCGCACCGCACCCTCCGGCAGGCTGGCGGTCAGCTGGGCGAAGCGGCGCAGGCACTCGAGGCCGCGTAGCATGGCTTCCTCGTTGAGCAGGCGCTGCTCGTCGATGCCGGCGGCCAGCTGTACCTTGTCGCCCAGGCGTTCAAGGATGCGCAGTTCGCCGTGATCGGCCTTGGCCAACACCATGTGGAAGCTGTTGGAGCCCAGGTCGATGGCTGCAATCAAGGGAAATGACTCTGCAGGGGTATGCGGCATGATGGGGCTTTCTCAAAGCGGAACGCCGACATCCTGCCACGATAGGTGGGGCACGCCAACGCATACTGATGTCGCAGGCCGTTGTCTTGCGCTGGACGGTCAGTCGGTTACGGCTTGAGTTGCGTGGTTCTTTGCCAAGGCTTATAGATAGTCTCAATGGTGTTCGCCTTCCTGTGTCGGGAAAGCCGGGCTATGATGTCGACCATCTTTTGCTTCCGAACACGGAGACTTTCCATGAGCGAATTCATCACCAATGTCAGCGACGCCAGTTTCGATCAGGATGTAATCCAGGCCGAAGGTCCGGTGCTGGTTGACTACTGGGCTGAGTGGTGCGGCCCGTGCAAGATGATTGCCCCGGTTCTGGACGAAATTGCCCAGACCTACCAAGGCAAGCTGAAAGTCTGCAAGCTGAACATCGACGAGAACCAGGACACCCCGCCGAAATATGGCGTGCGTGGCATCCCGACCCTGATGTTGTTCAAGAACGGCAACGTCGAAGCGACCAAGGTTGGCGCGCTGTCGAAGTCGCAACTGGCGGCCTTCCTCGACAGCAATATCTAAGCGCGAGTCACGGTAATGAGCCCCGCTAATGGCGGGGTTTTTTCTATCTGAGTGCTGGACGTATCGATAAAGCCGGTGTTACATTCGGCCTCGCTGCATTTCCTATGCAGCGCCCTGCAAGCCGTCGCCGACGGATTCCTACGCGAATACCTTCGATACACGCTGGCGATCCAATCGCCTTTTAGCGGCGCGGCCTCCCAAGCTGAATAGCTTATTTTCCCTCCTTCATGATTACGTCATTCCTATGAATCTGACCGAACTCAAGCAAAAGCCGATCACCGAACTGCTCGAACTAGCCGAACAACAGGGCCTGGAAAACATGGCCCGTTCGCGCAAGCAGGACGTGATTTTCTCGCTGTTGAAAAAACACGCTAAAAGCGGTGAGGAAATCTCCGGTGATGGCGTGCTGGAGATTCTCCAGGACGGTTTCGGCTTTCTCCGCTCCGCGGATGCCTCGTATCTCGCCGGCCCCGATGACATTTACGTGTCGCCGAGCCAGATCCGCCGCTTCAACCTGCGTACTGGCGATACCATCGTCGGCAAGATCCGCCCGCCGAAAGAAGGCGAGCGTTATTTCGCGCTGCTCAAGGTCGATACGATCAACTACGATCGCCCAGAGAACGCCAAGAACAAGATTTTGTTCGAGAACCTGACGCCGCTGTTCCCCACCAAGCGTCTGGTCATGGAAGCCGGCAACGGCTCCACCGAAGATATCACTGGTCGGGTGATCGACCTCTGCGCGCCGATCGGCAAGGGCCAGCGCGGCCTGATCGTAGCGCCGCCGAAGGCCGGCAAGACCATCATGCTGCAGAACATCGCGGCGAACATCGCGCGCAACAATCCCGAGTGCCACCTGATCGTCCTGCTGATCGACGAGCGCCCGGAAGAAGTGACCGAGATGCAGCGCACCGTGCGCGGCGAAGTGGTCGCGTCCACCTTCGACGAGCCGCCAACCCGCCACGTGCAGGTTGCTGAGATGGTGATCGAGAAGGCCAAGCGCCTGGTCGAGCACAAGAAGGATGTGGTCATTCTGCTCGACTCCATCACCCGTCTGGCGCGTGCCTACAACACCGTGATCCCGAGCTCCGGCAAGGTCCTCACCGGTGGTGTCGACGCCCACGCCCTGGAGAAGCCGAAACGCTTCTTCGGCGCCGCGCGTAACATCGAGGAAGGCGGTTCGCTGACCATCATCGCCACCGCGCTGGTGGAAACCGGCTCGAAGATGGACGAAGTGATCTACGAGGAATTCAAGGGTACCGGCAACATGGAGCTGCCCCTGGACCGTCGGATCGCCGAGAAGCGCGTGTTCCCGGCCATCAACATCAATCGCTCCGGCACCCGCCGCGAAGAGTTGCTGACCGCCGAAGACGAGTTGCAGCGCATGTGGATCCTGCGCAAGCTGCTGCATCCGATGGATGAAATTGCTGCCATCGAGTTCCTCACCGACAAGCTGAAGGCGACCAAGACCAACGAAGAGTTCTTCATGTCGATGCGTCGCAAGTAAGAATATCGACTGAGCCGCGTTGACCGCGGGCTGACCGCCGTTCACTACGACCTTGGTTCGGCCCGTTACGAAAAAGCCGGGGAAACCCGGCTTTTGTGTGTCTGCGCACTGCCAAACCTTCTGAATAACCCAGTTCGGCGCTAAACTTTGCGCCCCGACTGGAACGCCCGACACGAGGCTCCTGCATGCAGTATCGCGACCTGCGCGACTTTATCCGCGGACTGGAACAGCGCGGCGAACTCAAACGCATCCAGACCCCGGTTTCTCCCGTGCTGGAAATGACCGAAATCTGCGACCGCACCCTGCGCAAGGGCGGTCCGGCGCTGCTGTTCGAAAATCCCACGGGCTTCGACATGCCGGTGCTCGGCAACCTGTTTGGCACGCCCAAGCGGGTGGCCCTGGGCATGGGCGCGGCAGAGGTCAGCGAGCTGCGCGAGATCGGCAAGCTGCTGGCTTTTCTCAAGGAGCCGGAGCCGCCGAAAGGCCTGAAAGACGCCTGGTCGAAGCTGCCGATCTTCAGGAAGGTGCTGGCCATGGCGCCCAAGGTGCTGAAAGACGCGCCCTGCCAGGAAGTGATCGAGGAGGGCGACGACGTCGACCTAGGCAAGTTGCCGGTGCAGACCTGCTGGCCGGGCGATGTCGGTCCGCTGATCACCTGGGGCCTGACCATCACCAAGGGGCCGCACAAGGAACGGCAGAATCTCGGCATCTATCGCCAGCAGGTGATTGGCCGCAACAAGCTGATCATGCGCTGGCTCAGCCATCGCGGCGGTGCCCTGGACTTCCGTGACTGGTGCGAGAAGTACCCGGATCGCCCTTATCCGGTGGCGGTGGCTCTGGGCGCCGATCCGGCGACCATCCTCGGTGCGGTTACCCCGGTACCGGATAGTCTGTCCGAATACGCCTTCGCCGGTTTGCTGCGCGGCCACCGCACCGAATTGGTGAAATGCCGGGGCAGTGAGTTGCAGGTGCCGGCCAGCGCCGAGATCGTCCTCGAAGGGGTGATTCATCCCGGCGAGATGGCCGATGAGGGCCCTTATGGTGACCACACCGGCTACTACAACGAGGTGGACCGCTTCCCGGTGTTCACCGTCGAACGCATCACCCGCCGGCAGAAGCCGATCTACCACAGCACCTACACCGGCCGTCCGCCGGATGAGCCGGCGATCCTCGGCGTGGCGCTGAACGAGGTGTTCGTGCCGATCCTGCAGAAGCAGTTCCCGGAAATCACCGACTTCTACCTGCCGCCCGAAGGCTGCTCCTACCGCATGGCGGTGGTGACCATCAAGAAGCAGTACCCCGGCCACGCCAAGCGGGTGATGCTCGGTGTCTGGTCGTTTTTGCGACAGTTCATGTACACCAAGTTCGTCATAGTCACCGACGATGACATCAATGCGCGCGACTGGAATGATGTGATCTGGGCCATCACCACGCGCATGGATCCCAAGCGCGATACCGTGCTGATCGATAACACGCCGATCGATTACCTCGATTTCGCCTCGCCGATCTCCGGTCTGGGTAGCAAGATGGGCCTGGACGCCACCCACAAATGGCCGGGTGAAACCAGCCGCGAATGGGGGCGGGCGATCGTTCAGGATGAGGCGGTCAAGCGCCGGGTCGACGACCTTTGGGCGCAGCTGGGGATCGACTGATGCGGCGTGGCTGGATATGTGCGCGACTGCGGCCGCGCTTACTGCAAAGCGTGCGCAACCCGGGCAAGGCCGCGGGTTTGTGCTTTGGATTTGAAACGCTATGAAAGTTACTCTGCAACCCTCAGGTGCCGTGCTCGATGTCGAGCGTGGCGAGCGCATCCTCGATGCGGCGCGCCGGCTCGGTTATGACTGCCCGCAGAGCTGTCGCAATGGCAACTGTCATATTTGTGCGGCCCTGCTGGTCAACGGCCGGGTGCGTCAGGCAGGTCAGGTCCATGAGCATGGCGAGGTGTTCGCCTGCCTGGCCGAGCCCGAGCAGGAGTGTGTGCTGCTCTGGGATGGTGTGCTGGCCCCTGGCGAACTGCCGGTGCGCGAGTTGACCTGCCAGCTGGTCGAATGCCACGACGCCGGTGGCGACGTGTTCCGTGTGCGCCTGCGTGCGCCGGCCGGCAAGTTGCCGCGTTATCACGCCGGCCAGTATCTGCTGCTGCAGCGGGCCGAGGGCGAGTATGCCGCCTTTTCCCTGGCGTCGGCGCCGCAGTCCGGGCGTGAGCTGGAGTTGCATATTCTGGCGCGTGACCCGTCCAGTATCGCGGTCATCGAGCACCTGCGCGGGCAGGGCTTCGCCCGGATACAGATGCCGTTTGGCGACACCCATCTGGCCGAATTGCCGGCCGGTCCGCTGGTGTTGATCGCCGCCGGTACCGGCATGGCGCAGATGCGCAGCCTGATCGAGCACTGCCGGGCGGCCGGCTTCCCCCACCCCGTGCACCTGTACTGGGGCGCGCGTCGGCCGGAAGATTTCTATGAGCTGCCCTGCTGGGCCGAGTGGCAGTCGTTACCGAACCTGTTTCTGCATCAGGTGGTCAGCGAGCGCGGCGACTGGCAGGGCCGCTGCGGCCTGTTGCACGAGGCGGTGCGCGAGGACTTCGTTGATCTCAAGCCATTGCACGTGTATGCCAGTGGCTCGCCGAACATGGTCTACGCGACCCTGGATGCCCTGGTCGAAGCCGGTATGGATGCCCGGCAGATGCGCGCCGACGTTTTCGCCTATGCGCCGCGGGCCTAGCAGCCTGTCGGACTTGG
>NZ_JAQJZJ010000005.1 GCF_027988105.1 Pseudomonas aestuarii
AGCTTGATGAGAAAACAGCTTCGGAAGAATTCATCCACAATGCCATATCTCTCTATGTAAACAATGATGTCGCATAATTACATTATTTGTGGAAAGCTAGATAATCGGTCAGATTTCGGCATCTTTTCAAAGCACGCTACTGCAAAAGTCAGGGTGCGCGGAGAGCGCCTGGGTAACGTGCGGCAGACGGCGACTCTGCCGATATCAGCCGGAGAGTCTAGTGTCTGGTTCGACGGACGGCCCTGGGATTCGAAAGCCTTCTTGGCGATGGCAGCCTCAAAAGGTATTCAACGTTTGTGCGTTCTCACAAGTAGAGAGTATCTCTATATTGTAGAGCTTGCTTCAATGTACGGCATGCGGGTTGATATATTCGAGAAAAATTTCCCGATTTTTTCGAATATCAAATTCAGTCCCTCTCTTCGCGTCAATCATGAGGTGCTCACGAAATATTTACGAAAACTGGGTCAGCTTGGGATACGCTCTGCTAGCCTCAGCAAGCACCTGTCCCAACGCCATCTGCTCGCGATCTTAAAAAAAATCCGCTTCAAAAACAGCTATGATCGCAACTTGCTATTTGCATACAAGGATGGATACCAAGAAGTTTTTAAATTTAAGGAAGAGAGGTCAGATCGAGTTATCGTCGCGCTCGATTTTAACTCGATGTACCTCGATTGCATGAAAGGTGAATTTTGCAATCCAGCCTCGATAGAGTATAAAAATTTTCAGGGGCAGTCGGCCAAACAAAGTAATTTGGCGAATGGTTTTTACCGGGTTCGTCTTCGAGGGGCTAAACAAAGCTTTCTACTCGAACACCATCCTTTTCGATATAAACGGCTTGGTCGCTCTTATCTCTTTGAGCTGAACTGTGGCGATACCATAGAAACGCTACTTCATAAAGATGAAATAGATTACTATACTGCGTTCTTCGAAAGCATTGAAATTCTCGAAGGCCTATTCAGTGAAGATACGATTGAGCATCCCCTGCTTCGCACGGGGCTCAGCTTGTACTCTCAGAGAATGTATCATCGACGGCGCGGGGATCGAGTTAAGGAGAACTTGTGCAAGGCATCCATACAGCATATGCACAGCGCCACGAATCAGAATCGCTTCTCTAAAAAAACTTTTGATAGCATGGATAAGGTTCGGCATTTTCTATCGACTGAGTTTGCAATGAATCTCGATATAATCAGCGTAGACGAAATTGTCGACTTTTTGATGCGCCATAAATATTTTGGGCTTACTCTCACCCCCCAAGGATATCAGTTATCCTATCTAAACGCCGGTGCCAGTGACACAATCTTCAGCCTTTCCGCGCAAGTGGTGGCTACTGCAAGGTTAAAAATGATCAAGACGATCGAGCAATTCATGAGATATAAGACCGTCGAGTTATGCTATGCAAATGTCGATTCGATCCACTTATCCATGAAGCGGGATGAAGTTGACGGCTTTCTCCAGCAGAACCATGATTTAATTTCAGACGAACTGGGTGCCCTGAAAGTAGAAGCAATCGCCGATCAAGGTTACTGGTTCGATGTTGGTCGATATTGGCTAAAGAAAAATGACGAGGTAGTGCTATTCAAAAACAAGGGGTTTAATCATAAGGCTGCGACTGAACCATTTGTATGTCGTCGCAAAATTAACAACTTTATCGAAGCACCTACATTTGCGCACCTTAGAACCCACATAATGAAGATAGAAAATTCATTCACCTACCGTAAGCGTCTCGAAAACCTGACAAGTAAAGAATCTCGTTTTGTCCGATTTCAGTATGAGGAAATAAAAGACCTGAACTCTGCAAACCTGGCAGAAGCTCGTGAGCAAATGCGCTCTATGAAAGATAAAGTCAAGCTCTTTCAATTTATATCGAACAAAGCACAGGCGTTGAGCGAAGAACGATAAAAATATCTCCAGAGATACCAGGTGACATGGTGGTCTGGAGATGCAACCGAAAATGTATCAGCGGAGCGCGTGCAAAGCACTTCTGGCAGCATCCATAGGGAGTCACCTGCTGCAGCATGGATCTCTGAGCCATGTGTCGGCCAATGTAGCACGTTAGTATTTATCTGGCTAAGCCATTCCAAACAATGGTGCTCGCCTTGCAAAAGCTGATCTGCTCAGCTCATCCGAAAACCGGTTGGCCCCACCCGAGTGGCCACTTCTGGCCACTTCTGGCCGGTTTTGGCCGGCTGCTGCCAGTCACTAACGGCGGAAGCCGCCCCCTATGCTGCCGTTGGCGACTGGCCGAGGCTCTGTTATCTTGATCACAGATAAGCAGAAGGACTTGATCCCACAAGGAGTTTGAAATGGAGGAAGACGCGGCAGAAGTCGAGTATTCTGTGCTCGATTTTGTACAAGTGCAAAGCTGGGCCTCAGAGGCAAACGAAGTTCTGAGACCGCGCTTTGGCTTTGAGGTCTCTATGCAATTTTTAGAGACGCGGCAGCATCACGAAACCAGACGGTACACAGCGGCAGGCCTCGACCTTCCGAAAGGAGCGCTTTTTTACCCCTGCTGTGGCTCTGATGTCGAAGTACCCATTTCTGAATTCGCTAACTGCGTCGAGTCGTTCCATTTCGCAGATCCCTTCAATCCGCCTGGATTGCCACGCTCAAGCACTAGAGTCGCCGAGTTCATCGATGTACCTTATGTCGGTACGGTAGTTGGATTACTGTCAAATCCCGTGAGATGTACGCTCAGTGGCAAGTCCGCAATTGTTCATGCTTCAGATGGCCTCTTAGCTTTGCGTCACCACATCCCTGACCTATCTATCTTTTATTACCGCGGAGACAGCACTGGCGAAGGAGGTAGTAACCAGTTGTGGCTGAAGCCTGTGCTATTCCACTATGTCCTGTCGCGTCTCTATGATGGGGGACTGATCGTTACCGATGGCTCTAACTGTGGTTATACGGATTTCGATTTAGACATTATTGCCCCTTGGAATCGGTTCATGAGACTCCCACCATTTTCGCATGCATGTATCGGAGACAGTTTCCAGTATTTGAATCGTACATTCACATATATCTGCACTTTAGACAGGTATCAAGGAAGAAAGCCGGTGGGCGTTTGGAGTGTTCGCAGGGTACATGCCATTTAATATAATTATGGAAATGTCGGCGCAGCCAGTCAAGTATTCTACTTAGGAGGAATTGCTTCTGTCATTACACGCTTTGTATATAGATACTTATGTCAGACACTTGAATATCCATTCAAACCCTCCAATAACCTTCTGCCCCGCATCCTAAGACTATCCTATTAGACGACTAACAGTCCTTCCATCCCAGTCATCTCTGACAGGCTGAGCAAGAAAATTAGCCAGTTCAAGAACTGCATTCACAAGGTCAGGTAGCGTGATCTCCGCCTTGAAGGCTGGATAATACACTCTATCTTTTCTGTATATTTCGTAGTTTCCATTTTGGCTTTTAGCAACACGAAGGATGGATTTCATTTTTTCTGGCAATTTTCCGAGCGCTTCTTTAACATCCATTTCGATCTCTGATGACACATCTCTTTTAAGCTTACCACGACGAACCCACGGCGAATCAATAAATAGAAACTTTGAAATAACTCCGGAACTGTCAGACAATGTTGTGTAGCCAGAGGATTCGTAATGCGGGGACCTGTCAGGTGATGTGGGGTGGCTCAATGCATTCCGAAGATGCGTGAGAAAATTTCTATAGGTTTTATTTTCTATGAATGTATTCTTAACTATAAAGTTACGTTTAATGCCCCACCTATTAGGGATGTCGACAATTTCTTCATCCCATATTCTTTTTTGAGCACGGCTCATCGCCATTAATAGCTCGTCGCAATTAGTTAGAATCGACTGAAATATGCAGATGGTCAAGGTGGCGTCATACTTGCATTCAAGTTTACTCCCAGAAGAAATCTCACAATATTGGACCAGCAGTTTCCCTGCATGCAATGCAAAGTCCGCCTGTATTCTGTTATCTCGCTCTCTGAAGTATTCCATTTTCTTCTACCCCCTCCTGATATCCTCGATTGTTAACCGGCCCCCTCAAATCCTCATTGAGAGGTCAAGCCCTTGACATATATAGCGGGCAGCTTTGATTTGTCCTGCAACTTCTACGACCTGCTGCTTAGGGGGGCTTCGGCCAGTCACGACCGGTAGCAGTCGACTCGAAACGACCGCCCTCTTTCTGGAAGCCCGCTGGAAGACGTCTGTTCGTTGTAAGGGTTAGGTTCGCTTCAGGCGCGCCCTCAACTCAGGTATGGAATGCGGCGGGTCGAGTCTATGAAGCATCGCATGGCAATTCGGGCAGACTGGCTTAAGATGTTCTACTGGACTAACGAGATACTCGCGTCCAATTTCATGAAGCGGAACTTCATGATGAACATGTATGAAGCCCCGTCCGACCTCACCGTATCGCTCTTCGAAGTTTAAGCCGCAAACTACGCAGTCGAATCCATAGTGGTCGATACAGGCCTGGCGGGCGCGTACACTTCTCTCATAAGCGTTGACCGTGACAGACTTGGTTGCGCCCTCTGTGTACTGGTCGCTTGGTTGAACTTCATCCGGATAGGTTGCATCGACAGGTAACGGAGAACTCTGGTCTCCCTCTAACGCTTCGCTCGTCGTTTCGCTTGAAGCAGAGGGAAGTTCGGTGGAGGCAATGGTATCAATCAGCCATTCAAAAAATTCAGTGCCCATCCTTCGGAGGTCAACGCCCGCAGTAGCCTTGTCGCTAAGAAAGGAAAGATCGGGAAGCCTGTAGCTAAGACCGCGCAAAGAGACCCCTGCGGCGCTGAGCTGCGACTCCCAGCTGGGCCTAGGCTTCTGATCAGGGTTAAGCACTGTGTGCTGCCCCAGAAGTTCGGGCGCTTTAGCGCTGCGCAGTTTGTCATACAGAGATGGGAAGTTCTGGTCGATCCAGATTTTGAGTCGAATGCTCAGGGGGGAAACATTGGGTTGCAACTCAATAGCGAGTAGATGAATGCCGGGCGATGGATGATTGATTTGTGTCCATAGGCCTCCAGTCTTCTCTCGCCTCGATGAGGCGCGGACGCACTCGGACAGGCCGACAAAGGTACTCTTTGCATCGCGAAAGGCTGCTTTCCACACAGCAAGGAACTCGGGTGTATTGAGCCATTGATTTGTTTGCATTTGAGGAACCTTTTCACGGAATGGTAAACCTAATCTGCTAGATCAGTGTAGGCGGAAAATCAAACAACGCTGCAGCCATGCCAGCGGCTTGTCCACCGACCGCTCTTGGCCGCTTCCCGCCGGTCGCAGCTAACTGGTTCAGGTCGCCTCCGGCCAATCAGGGCCGATCGGGTGGCTCCCTGGAATCAAGGGGGAAATCAGAGCTGCCCCAGTGTTTTTCACGTTACCTACCGCCTTGTCGACCTGGTACCACTCGAACGCCTCGGACGGAAGGCCAAGCTCCCGCACGATCTGCTCGGCACGCTGCGAAGTTGTATTCGGGTCTATCCACTCGCGGGCCAAGTCCGCTGGTAGCACCACTGGCCGGCGATCGTGGATATCCAGCATGCCGCCCTGGGCGTCAGCAGTGATGATCACGAAGCCGTCGTCCTCGCGAACCTCGCTGCCGGGGTTGGGGAGCTGGCCGATGGCGGCTAAGAACATCGGTCCGCCGCTACGCAAACGGATGAAGTAGGGCTGCTTGTGCTTCGGATCGCTCTCGTCCTTCACCCACTCATACCAGCCGTCAGCGGCGACCAACGCGCGGTGCGACCATATCTGCCTGAAGAACTTGCCGCTCGCCACCGTCTCGACACGGGCGTTGATCGGCGCCGGCATTTTCCCCTTCTTCGCCCAGTGCGGTGCCCACCCCCATCTCACTGCGGCGATCGTCAGGCCGCCTCCCTCCGCGTGCAGCAACTGCACGTTGGTCTGTGGTGCCACGTTGTAGCGCTCGATCGGCAGGTTGTCGTAGCCGCCGATCACCTCCTGCTCGCTGTTCAGCTCGCGCAGGTAATCCGCCATCCCCTGATACTGGGCAAATCGTCCGCACATGGTCGTCCGCTCGTCATCGCCTTGCTCATTTCGATTGTAGGCGGGCTGGCTTGTTCTGTACTGTGCTGTATATATAGCCAGTATAATTACAGGTGCACCATGTCCTGCACGATCCTCGGGCCACTGAGCAGCAGCTCCGTGAGCCTGCCTTTCTATTCCTTCCGCGTTCCGGCCGGGTTTCCCTCGCCGGCGCAAGATCACATCGAAGCCGAGATATCCCTCGACGAACTGCTCGACCTCCGCGCGCCGCATATGTACCTGGTGCGCATCAGCGGCGACAGTATGATCGACGCGGGGCTGTTCGATGGCGACCTGGCAATCGTCAATAAAGCGCTAGAGGGGCGGCCTGGACTAATCGTCATCGCCGCGCTCAACGGCGATACCTTGGTCAAGCGCTTGGCCAAGGAAGGCGAACAGATCATTCTGCGGGCCGAGAACGAGGCCTACGCGCCGCGCTATGTACTCGAAGGGGATGAGCTACTGATCTGGGGCGTGGTCACTCACAGCGTGCACTGCCATGCCCCAGGCTGAGTCGGCAATTGCCCTGATCGACTGCAACTCGTTCTACGCCAGTTGCGAGCGGGTCTTCCGCCCGGATCTGCTGCGTACACCTATCGTCGTGCTGTCGAACAATGACGGCTGCGTGATCGCCCGCTCGGCCGAGGCCAAGGCGCTGGGCATCAAGATGGGCGAGCCGTATTTTCAGATCAGGCAAAAGCTGCGGCAGTTCGGCATTTTGGCGTTCTCCAGCAACTACGCGCTTTACGGCGATATGAGTCAGCGGGTGATGACCATCCTCGAGGGGATGGTCCCGGTGCTCGAGGTGTACAGCATCGATGAGGCGTTTGCCGACCTGACCGGTATGCCCGGCAGCCTAGAGAGGCTGGGGCGAGAAATGCGTGCACGGGTGCTGCGCTGCACTGGCATCCCGGTGGGGGTGGGCATTGCCCAGACCAAGACCTTGGCCAAGCTGGCCAATCGTGCGTCGAAGTTATGGCAGCGGCAGACCGGTGGGGTCGTGGATATCCGCCAGTCCGAAAAGCGCGACAAGCTGCTGAAGGTGATGGATGTCAGCGAGGTCTGGGGCATCGGCCGGCAGATGACCGCCCACCTGGCCGACATGAACATTCGTACGGCCTGGGATCTTGCCCAGGCCGACGCCTGGACACTGCGCAGCAAGTTCTCGGTGGTGGTGGAGAAGACGGCCCGTGAGCTGCGCGGCACATCCTGCCTGGCGCTCGAGGAGCAAGCACCACCGAAGCAAGAGATCTGTTGCAGCCGGATGTTCGGCAAACGCCTGCATGAGCTGCCGCCGATCCGCGAAGCGGTGGCCACCTACGCCGCGCGGGCCTGTGAAAAGCTCCGCGCGCAGCACTCCCTGTGCAAGAAGGTGCGGATCAGCATCCGCACCGGCATGTTCAACCCGGACGAGCCGAAGTTCGTCAGGGGCATTATCTGTGAGTTGCCCTATCCGACCGACGATACCCGACTGATTACCAAGGCTGCCTCCGAGGGGCTGGAACTGATCTACCGGGCCGGCTTTGCATTCAGTAAGGCGGAGATCCTGCTGCTCGATCTGCGCCAGCGTGGTGAGTTCACCGACGACCTGTTCGTCGCGACACCGCCGGTGGCTGCCGAGCGGGTGATGGAGGTGATGGATGCGATCAATGCGCGCTGGGGACGGGGAACGATGCGGCCTGCAGGCGTGCCAGCGAAACCGGACTGGGGGATGCGGCGGGAGATGATGAGCCCGAGCTATACGACACGGATCGATCAGTTATGGCGGGTGACGTAAGGCCTTGGAGGAGACGGGTACCGGCCAAGAGCTGCTCGAGTACGAACTGACTCGCTCTATTTGATTCAGGCGTTCATTGCCCCAGAGCAATTAGCGAGACTGGACTGACTGGCGGCTGTTGCGGCTCTACGATGAAACCTGCCTGATATCCAACACGACCCATACCTCATACCCTTTCTCCCGAGCTGCTTTCTCGGCCTCGAGTTGGGCCGCGAGTGTACTAATGGAGCGGGAGCGGTGCTCGAAGCGGAATGGCGAGCCACCGTTCTTGCGCACGCTCAATTCAACGAGTGTGAAGGTGGAGTGCTGTTTGGGTATCGGTTGCTTCGATTTCGAGGGAGCGGGGTCAAGACCGAGTGCGCGCCGCATCTCGACTTCAGTGAGTGTTGTGTCAGTCAAGCGAGATCCCTAGAGCGATTGCGGGTGACGCCATTGTAGCGAGGAGTCGTGCTGTTATGCTCAACCCATCGCTGGGTATCTCCACTGTATTTTTGAGCACTTTTAAGCTGGCCAACCCAGCCTGTAGTGATCATTGCGACCCGGCCAGCCGCGACAGGCAGAAATCCGCCAGGAGCGGACATCGGCGCGCATTCAGTCTGCTCCGCCCACTTCGCCGATATGACTCCTAAAAAATTGATGGTAAGTCCCGAGCTAGCCACGAACGACTAGACCGTCACGTGCGGTCACTCAACTGATGGCACAGTGATAATTTCTGTACTAATCCCCTTTTGGGATACGGAGCATGGATATGGCCATTTACGAGGAAGTATTGGCATGGGCGGACAGGCTGCCACCGTGGCGCCACGACGCCCTGCGTCGCCTGTGTGTTCAGGGAGCCTGGAGCGAAGCGGATCTTGGAGAAATTCTTGAGCTCGCCAAGCTGCATCATGGAATCACCAGTGCACTCCAGCCTGCTCCACAACCGATCAGGTTCGCTGCGGAGCATTTTCCCGCCGAGGCGAATCAGGACCGGACTGTCGTTCTCAGGTCCCTGCATACGTTGACCAATGTGGGAAAAATCCCCAGTAACCAGGCTCTGGAGTTTCAGGCGCAGGGACTCACCATCGTATACGGCGGCAATGGCACCGGTAAGTCCGGCTATGCGCGCGTTTTGAAGCAGGCGTGCCGAGCCAGGAGCCCGGGCACCGTCTACGCCAACGCCTATGCCCCGGACTACCAGCAGCTCACACCGAGCGCCACTATCGACTTCGAGTTGGACGGTGCCCCCGAGCAGGCGATCTGGAGCGGTCAACGCGGTCATATCCCGCGGCCCGAACTCAGGGGCATCTCGGTCTTCGATGGCGATTGCGCACGCCACTACCTCCAGTCGAGAGAGTCCGCCACCTTTCAGCCGTCTGCTCTGACCTATCTCCAGCAGTTGGCCAATGGTCTCAATCAGGCTCTGCGTCCACGGCTTCAGGCAGAAATCGCGGGTCTCGCTACAGACGTTACGCCGTTCAATGTCATCCCCGCCGATACCGAGGCCGGGCAGGCCGTGCATCCGATTGGTCCGGCCACGGATCTGACACGGGCACGTGCACTAGCCACGCTCACTCCGGATGAGCAAGCAGAACTCGCGCGACTGCCGCAGGAGATCAGCGAGTCGGACCCTACCGCCAAGGCGACGAACCTCGACAACGCCGCAACGAGAGTCGATGAGTTGGCCAACAACATCGCTGCGGCCGCCAACATCGTGTCTGATGATGCGATGGATGCCATGCAATCGGCGCATCGAAACCTGGTGGAAGCCGAGGCGGCTGAGCGCGCCGCATCTGTCCTGCTGCAGGCGGAAGACGCCACGCAGCTGCTTTCCGGAACGGGGCAAGGCCCATGGGCATTGCTGTTCAACGCCGCACGCGAGTACTCGACCAGCACTGCATATCCCGGACAAGCCTTCCCGGTCACCGACGAAGGTGCAGTCTGCGTGCTTTGCCAGCAGGAGCTGACTCCGGAAGCTAAAGGTCGCCTGGGGCGGTTCGATCGCTACATCCGGGACAGGGCGGCCGAAGCCGCCCAAGTTGCGCGCAACGCTTGGCAGCAGATCGTACGCAACGTCGGCCAGGCGACCGTTACCTTTACCGTTTCCCCAATCATGTTGGAGAGCTTAGGGGCGCGCGTAGCAACGCTACCGGACGAAATCCGGATCTTCCAAGAAGACGTGGCCGTTCGAATTCAGTGGCTCAGAACTGCCGTTCCCAGTGGCGAATGGCAGGACCGTCCAGCGTATCGCGGCGCGAACCCGACTGGTTCTCTCCACCAAATCGCGGATGCCCTTCGCGTCGAGGCGGCCCGATTGCACGCGAACCTCGATGCGGCAGCCTTAGCAGCCAAAAGGTTGCGCCTGAAGGAGTTGGAAGCACGGCGGCTGCTTTCCGAGCATATCGAAGCCATCGCCCGGGTGATTGAGAGTCTCGCCCACAGGGCAAAGCTTCAGAGCTGCCATGATGACATCGGCAGTACGCGCTCGATTAGCGTGCTCGCGGGCCAGCTGGCCAGGACGTACGTCAGCGACGCGTTGGCCGGAAGGATGAACGATGAACTCAACAGGCTGGATCTTTACCACATTCGGGCCGGTGTCAGTTCAACCGGTGATGCGGGGGCAGTGCGCCTTGGAATCCAACTCCAAGAATGCCAGCTTGATCCGCATCTCGTCCTAAGCGAGGCGGAGCAACGCATATGTGCGCTCGCCTACTTCTTCGCGGAGCTGCACCAGTCGGGGTCCACCTCCGGGATCGTATTTGACGATCCGGTTTCCAGCCTTGACCACAACCATCGAACCGCCGTCGCGCGACGGATCGTTCAGGAGTCCGTCAACCGGCAAGTCATTGTGTTCACCCACGATGCGGTGTTCTTCGGAGAGTTGGTCACGCTTTGCCAAGATGCCCAACTGGTCCCTGAAGTGAGGTCGATCAACTATCGGGCAGAAGGGCCTGGCTATATCGATGCCGGGTTGCCTTATGACATGCGAAGGCTCGCCGATCGCATTGCACAACACCGCGTCGACCAGCAACAAATTGCAGCCAACTTCCACAACCCGCCCGGGGATGATGAGCGGCTTGCGGTCCGCAATGCTTACGATGACCTTCGCGTTACGATCGAAGTTGGTATCGAAGACACAATACTTAATGGAACCGTAGTGCGGTTCCGCGACGGTATCTCTGTGGGCCGGCTTGATGGTGTGATGATCGTACAGGACGCTGAATTCCGCGAAGTACAGCGCTTGCATGATAAGTGCTGTCGCAATGTGCGTGCGCATTCACATGCGGCCGGCCAGCAGCGTGCTGTTACACAACCGGACGAGCTTCTGCAGGATATCGAGGCCGTCAACACCTTGTTCCAAGTTATCCGCCGGCGCAGAGGTTGAGTTGACCCACGAGACAGAGGTAGTTGTCACTCCACTACTAGCCCTCCCCCGCAAGGATACATCCATGAGGAAGCGGATTAGGGTCAGAAGCAGCCTGACGCGAGCTGCTGTTTCTGGCCGGGTAGCGACGGTCTGGCTTCAACCGAAACGGTCATGGGGTCAACGGTCATGGGGTCACAACGGTCACAACGGTCATGGGGGCAGGTCTTGCCTTTTGCCTTCACGAGAGCAATACGCAAAAGGCAAGACCCCTTGTTCGGCACTGCGACCGGCCGGTTAGGGTCGTTTTTCCGGCCGTTCGTGGCCGGCAGCTAACGACCCCGTAGCGGCCATTGATTAGAGTAGGAATAATAAATCTGCCCCGCTTCCCCTTTTCCCTAGTTGTGACGAAAGGATTTCTATGTACCTGAAGACGTTGGCCATCGGTGGTTTCAAGTGCTTTGAACGTGATTTCTCCGTTGAGCTGCATGACGGGCTGAACGTGCTGGTAGGTGAAAACGGAGCTGGCAAAACAGGTATCGTCAGCGCCATTCGCCAGCTCTTTAACGACTCTGAGTCAGGTAAGCGATTTATCCATGAGCGTGACTTCTATCGTGGGTTTGAGCCTGGCGCGGTGCCGGCGGAGTCGATAGGGATCGAGGCCATCTTCAGTGATCTTCAAGGGGATGAGCTGACGGCGTTTACCGATTGGTGTGGTCGGGAGCCTGAGGCGAAGCTGACGTTTACTGCGAGCAATCGGGAGTCACGGGGGCGGTTTCGGCACGAGATGTGGGGAGGGCCAGAACGTACCAAGAATCTGGAAGTGGAGACCCTCGACCTTATCCACTGCGTTTATCTTCCCCCCCTGCGGGACGCCGAGGTGAAACTGCGGGATGGGAGGCAGTCGCGTCTTGCTCGTCTGCTGAAGACGCTTTGCCGCAAAGAACTTGAGCAAAGCCGAAAGGCTGGAGAGATGCATCCCCTGGAAAAACGTGTGGGCGACTTCAACAAGGAGCTGGCTGAGAGCGAAGAGTTTGCCATCAAAGCCGCCAACGAACGGATCGGGGGAAGTTTGAAGAAAGCCTTAGGACAACAGCTTTCGCAGAGCACTGTGATTCAGTTTTCGGAAGTCAATTTTTCAAAGATTGTCGAAGGTTTACGGCTGCTATTCTTCCCGGATTTGTCCCAAGCTGAAGCGACGCAGTTTCGATCTCTGGAAGAAAACAGCCTTGGCTACAACAATCTGCTCTACATAGCGTCGATCCTAGCGGAACTGATCCTGGAAACCGATGATGATCGAGGGGAGAAGACCTACCTGCGGTTGCTTTTGATCGAGGAGCCTGAGGCTCACCTACATCCCCAACTGCAAATTCGGCTGCTACGACATCTCGAAAGCGTTTCAAAGGCAAGGGGAATGCAGGTGATCGTGACTACGCACTCAACAGTCATTTCATCCGCTGTCTCAATCAACAATGTGATCCATGTGTCGCGGGTAAAAAAGCCAATAGCGGTGCCGCTTAGGCTGTGCGGCCTGTCTGAACCCTGCCGCAAATTCGTCGACCGATGGCTCGACGTGACTAAGTCGAACCTGTTGTTCGCTAAAGGTGTGGTGCTTGTAGAGGGTATCGCCGAGGCGATCGTTGTGCCCGAGCTCGCCAGGGTCGTTCTGCAGCGATTGGGGGAGGGGAAAGACTGCCTGGATGACTACGGCGTATCAGTCATCAATCTGAACGGCATCTACTTCAACTATTTCATGCAGCTGTTTTGTGATGTAGATGGGCAGGACAGAAGCCTAAACGTGCCTGTACGTTGTGCAGGTCTTACTGACAACGACCCGCCAAAGTCGATCGAGAAGGTCAATGACGAGAATGGCAAGGAAAGGGATGTTTCGTATTTGCCTCATGCTGAGTCGTGTATTCCCGGTGAGAACCACGCGCTCGCACTAATTCCTGAGATCGCAAAGTCTAGTCATGCCCGCCTCTTTGGTAGCCCCTTCAAGACGCTTGAATATGACCTTGCGCTGGAGGGTTCAAACCTAGGGCGGATGCTTTCCGTGGCGGCAACATTGTGGCCCGAGAGCGAGAGAGGGACGGTCAAACCAGCCTTGGAGAAGGCTGCAAAACTCGACTTCGCGCAGATGGGAAACGCAGATAAGGCCGCGCATGCAGGAGAATTGCTGTACCGGGTCGAATGTACGGAGATAGGCAAGGGATTGTACGCCCAGGTGTTGGCAGATGAGCTTGCTCGGGATGCGACAGGATTCAGCGTGCCTCAATACATTCAGGACGCCATCTTGTGGGCCTGTGGGCTCGACACGCAGCTGGCGGCTAGAGATGCGTCATGATCTTTCCGACCGAAGAGCAGCAAGCGTACATGAGCACCTCCCTGGAGAAGAACGTATACCTGAGGGCCTGTCCGGGCAGCGGGAAGACCGAGGTCATTGCCGCAATGGTGTCCAATGCGATCCGAGATTGGACTCGATTTCCTGCAGGGATGGCTGTTCTGACGTTTTCGAACAGTGCGACTGATGAACTAACCAAGCGTCTGTCCAGGCACCTCGGTGAGTCGGTGGCATATCCTCACTGCGTGTCTACGTTCGACAGCTTCCTGCTGTCCCAGATCGTGGCCGGCGTAGCGAGTGTGATCACCGAATTCCCAGGTCGAGAAGGCGACTTTCGGATTCGTGTAGTGGATAACACTTCGAATCTGTTCCTGACCTCAAGCAAGGTTTCAAATCAGAGAATATCGGCGTGCAGATACGATTACGATCTGACAAGCAAAAGCTTCGTGTTCCATACAGGTGAGCTAACGCTCGACAAACAGCTCAACAAAGTGGAACAGACACCGGCGCTTGTAGAAGACTTGGTCAAGACCAAAAAGCGACTGTGGAAGGCGGGATTTACCACGTATGGTGACGTGGAAATGATTGCGATCAAAGCGCTCGGGCTCAAGATACTGTCGGATTATTTCGAGCGTCTGGCACGTCGTTACCCAGTAGTCTTTGTCGATGAGTGCCAGGATTTGTCCACTGCCCAACTGAGGATCATCAAGAGCCTTCATCAGTTTGGGATGCGGTTTCACTTCGTGGGCGATCTGAACCAGTCAATCTATGGCTTTCGCCGATCGGAGCCGGCACTGGTGAAACAATTCATCGAAGAGCTCGCCTTCACATCATGCGATCTGACCGCCAATTGGCGAAGCGGGCAGGGTGTTGTGGATCTGTGCTGCAGTTTAATGAAGCTGGATCGCCTGTCAGGCAATCCAGCGATAGAGGTCATCCGGCCGAAATTGATTCAGTACGCCAAATGTCCTTCGGAGATCGTAGCGACAGTCCTAGAACTGACCAGGCCCTATCAGCACATCGTCGTCGTTGCGCGCGGGCATAGCACGCTTCAGCGATTCAGTGTGGGGAGCGCCCTGAAACCGCTGGAGGAGTTGGCCTTGGCCTGCATACAGTTTCGCAGCGACGACATGAGCGAGGTACGTCAGGCTATGGAAACGTTTGCCGCCTGGCTGGCCGCTAAGTTAGGAACGCAGGTCAGGACGTCCGCAATGAGTTGCCCCCATGATGTCGAGTCCAGCCTGACCTGGAGGTTGTTCGTGTCCAACTGCCTAATCTACCTCTCGACCTGCGGTTCGGCGAATGTAGATCTGACCTGGAAGAGCTGGGCCTTCTTGACCAAGAATACGATACGGTCGATACCCGACCAGCCCTTTGTGCCGGATGTGCTTGCAGGGAAACTGGAGGGCCTGCGAGAAGCGCATCTCTCCGCTCCCGCCGCCTTGGGAAAAACAACCTTGCAGAGCCGTCTGGTTGCTCGTCATCAGGACACTGGAACGCGCATTCGATTTGCGACCATTCACCAGGTTAAAGGGGAGACGCATGAGGCAACGGTTGTGGTCTCTTCGCTGCAGTCTGGCCCTCACCAGTCGAACTGGAAAGACTGGCTGGCAGACCCGGCTTCTGAAGCCGCACGTTTTGCATATGTAGCGAGCTCAAGGCCCAGCCACTTGCTGATCTGGGCGGTTAAGAAGCTCAAGGATGATGAATCAAAAACGTTATCGGACTTGGGGTTCGAAATTCTATAGCGTGAATCGGTGCTGGCTTCGTAGTCTCATCTGACTGACCGCTTTTGGCCGATAGCTGAAATTTATCAGCGGCAGATATGGGCCAGAAGCGAGCGGTCACCCCTGTCTGTGAAAGTGGGGGCTGTTCATGAGGCGGGTGAACCTATTGGATTTGTAGCCCCATAATTTATTCCGCTATTTTACTCGCCACTTTTTCAACCCTTTACCCATGTGTCCAGCATATCTGCCCATTGCTGCATCATTTTTGCGCGCTCGGTCATGTGCTCCGCATGGTTGTAGGTGCGGCGTACTGCATTAGGTTCGGTGTGAGCCAGTTGTCGCTCAATCCAGTCCGCGGAAAAACCCATCTCATTAAGTCGGGTGCTTCCGGTTGTCCTGGTGGCATGTGGGCTGTATTTTCCGCTCCAGCCCAGTACGTTAAGCATTTGCCGGAATGATGCCGCTACCATCGGGCGTGTTCGCTCGTCGCGATGGGGGAACAGATGTACATACCGGCCAGTAATGCCATGCAATCCCCGCAGCATTTCCAAGGCTTGGGTGGGTAGGGGGACCGTATGCTCTTTGCGTTTCTTCATTCGCTCGGCGGGAATGCGCCAGATAGCTGCGTCTAGATCGAACTCAGACCATTGCGCCTCTACCGCTTCGCTCGGACGACAGAGGGTCAGCCACATCAGTCTGAATGCGGTGGTTGTTTCATGGCGGCCGCCGTGTCCTTCCAGGTCACGCAAAAGTTGACCTATTTCCGTCGCCGTCAAAGGGCGCTTGTGCTGGGTTTTGTTGGCTGGTAATGCTTTGCGCACGGGATAAACCGGGTCTTTATCTGCGCGCAGGGTAGAGACGGCAAGTTCGAATATGCCTGACATGCTGCGCTTGGCTTCTGCTGCGACTGTCAGACCATTCTTCTTCGCTGAGGTGGTCAGGACGTCCAAGATATGCGCTGAGGTAATGCTCTTGACTGGAAGCGATCCAATCTTTGGAAACACTACGCGGGTGAGCATGTCCAACCGCCTGGTCTTGGTCACTTCCTCCCAATCCTTCAGGGCCAGCCATTCCTTTGCAATGCTTTCGAATGTGGTGGCGTTTTCCTGTCCCCGCTTGATGAGCGCTAGCTGCCGATTGTGGGCCGGGTTGATGCCTTGCATGACCAGTGCCCTGGCTTTGGTGCGCTCGTCGCGTGCTTCAGCCAGGGTAAAGCGCCGGCCATGGCGGCGGGCCTGTGCATCCTCCTGGGATTCGCCCTTGGGTGCGATAGCGTAGTCGCCAATTGCAAAAAGGCTTTCTTTCCTTGTCTCGCCTTCCCGTAGTTCGAAGCGGTAGCGCCATGCCTTCACCCCGTTGGGTTTGATTTCAAGGTACAGCCCCTTGTCGTCGGTGAGCTTGTAGGGTTTGTCCTTGGGCTTGGCGGTGCGGCATTGGGTGTCGGTCAGCATGCTCTATCTCCGGCTTCTGAGCCGTACCCGGTTTTTTGTACCCGGTTCAGGTCTCGTACCCGGTAGCGTACCCGGTTAAAATTCGGATCACAACGAATCGTCGCGGACGTTACGGGATAAGAAAACCCCCGTATCACTAGGTGAGTACGGGGGTTCGGGGTCCGTCAGCGTCCGCCGGCATCCGGCGTCCGGCTTAGACGTTGAAGCGGAAGTGCATGACATCGCCATCCTTGACGATGTATTCCTTGCCTTCCAGGCGCCATTTGCCCGCTTCCTTGGCGCCGGCCTCGCCCTTGTACTGGATGAAGTCGTTGTAGGCGATGACTTCGGCGCGGATAAAGCCTTTTTCGAAGTCGGTGTGGATCACTGCGGCGGCCTGGGGCGCGGTAGCCCCGATGCGTACGGTCCAGGCGCGGACTTCCTTGACCCCGGCGGTGAAGTAGGTCTGCAGGTTGAGCAGCTCGTAGCCTGCACGGATCACGCGGTTGAGACCCGGCTCTTCGAGGCCCAGGGCTTCGAGGAACATGTCCTTTTCTTCACCGTCGTCCAGCTCGGCGATTTCCGCTTCGATCTTGTTGCACACCGGCACCACGGGCGCGCCCTCGGCATCGGCAATGGCCTGGACCACGTCGAGCAGCGGGTTGTTCTCGAAACCGTCCTCGGCGACGTTGGCGATGTACATCACCGGCTTGCTGGTGAGCAGGTGGAAGCCGCGTACCAGTTGCTTTTCGTCATCGCCCAGGGTCTTGAGCAGGGTGCGCGCCGGTTTGCCTTCGGTGAAGTGCGGAATCAGCTTCTCCAGCAGGGCCTTCTGCGCGACTGCTTCCTTGTCGCCGCCTTTGGCGTTGCGGGTGACTTTCTGCAGCTGCTTTTCGCAGCTGTCGAGGTCGGCGAAGATCAGCTCGAGGTCGATGATCTCGATATCGCGCTTGGGGTCGACGCTGTTGGACACGTGGATCACATTGTCATCCTCGAAGCAGCGCACCACGTGGGCGATGGCGTCGGTTTCGCGGATGTTGGCCAGGAACTTGTTGCCCAGGCCTTCGCCTTTGGAGGCGCCTTCGACCAGGCCGGCGATATCGACGAACTCCATGGTGGTAGGCAGTACCCGCTCGGGGTTGACGATCTCGGCCAGCGCCTGCAGGCGCGGGTCGGGCATCGGCACTATGCCGCTGTTCGGCTCGATGGTGCAGAAGGGGAAGTTCTCCGCCGCGATACCGGATTTGGTGAGGGCGTTGAACAGGGTGGACTTGCCGACGTTGGGCAGGCCGACGATGCCGCAGTTGAATCCCATGGTGTGTCCCTCGCGCGAAATGGCGGTAAAGAGTTAAGAGGAGGCTTTCTGGCTGTGCAGCTTGAGCATGGCTTTGCTCCAATCCCCAGCGAGGATTTCCGGCAATACGCCGAGGGCGAAGTCGATGCTGGTGTCCAGCAGCTCCTGCTCGCTGCGCGGGGCGCGGCTGAGGACGAAGTTGGAGACCATGCTGCTGTGCCCGGGATGGCCGATGCCAAGCCGCAGGCGATAAAAATTATTCTGGTTGCCGAGCTGGGCGATGATGTCGCGCAGCCCGTTATGTCCACCGTGCCCGCCACCCTGTTTGAGTTTGGCGACGCCGGGGGGCATGTCGAGTTCGTCGTGGGCCACCAGAATGGCTTCCGGCGGGATGCGGAAGAAATTCGCCAAGGCCGCCACGGACTGACCGCTGCGGTTCATGAAGGTGGTGGGGATCAACAGGCGAACGTCGCGACCTTGATGGCTGAATTTACCAGTCAGGCCAAAATACTTTTTGTCGAAGCTCAGGTTTATGCGCTGGCTGTCTGCCAGGCGCGCAACGAAAAGGGCCCCTGCATTATGCCGGGTCTGGTCGTATTCGGGGCCGGGATTACCCAGGCCGACGATCAGTTGTACGGCAGTCATGTCAGGAGCCCTTTCGTGGAAATAGCCCAGGCACTGTTGCGCCTGAGCTGTTTTCCGGTGGTGCGCAGGTTACTCGGCAGCGCTTTCGCCTTCGCCTTCTACTGCATCTACTTCTTTGGCTACGCGCGAAGCGTGGATGTTGGCCACTGCCAGGTCGTTGCCATGAGCCAGTGCAATCAGTTCCACGCCTTTCGGCAGAGCCAGGTCGGACAGGTGAACGATCTGACCGATTTCAACGGCAGCCATGTCGACTTCGATGAATTCCGGCAGGTCTTTCGGCAGGCAGGAAACTTCAACTTCAGCCAGGGTGTGGGAAACTTCGCCACCTTGGGTCTTCACGCCAACCGCAGTTTCCTGGTTAAGGAAGTGCAGGGGGACGTGGGCGTGCAGTTTCTGGCCGGCGACGACGCGGATGAAGTCGGCGTGCATCACGTGGCCTTTGGCCGGGTGGCGCTGCAGGGCTTTGATCAGTACGTCTTCTTTCTTGCCGTCGACGGTCAGGTTCAGCACGTGGCTGAACGAGGCTTCGTTTTCCAGCAGCTTGGCCAGTTCTTTGGCCAGCAGGCTGATCGACTGCGGGGCGGTTTCGCCACCGTAGATTACGGCAGGCACCATGGCAACGTTACGACGTAGGCGGCGGCTCGCACCTTTCCCCAGGTCGGAACGCACTACAGCATTCAGGGCAAATTCAACGGTCATTTCACTTCTCCAAAATAACCAAACCGCCCTTCACGCTTGCGACCAGCGACCGGACGGTTAGGTAATAAGCCCTGCCAATACAGCAGGGCGTTTCGCGTTCAGGGCGACTTCCGGGTTAGCGGAACATCGCGCTGATCGATTCTTCATTGCTGATACGGCGAACCGCTTCAGCGACTACCGGGGCAATATCCAGTTGGCGAATACGCGAACAGGATTGCGCGGCAGCGGACAGCGGGATGGTGTTGGTCACCACCAGCTCGTCGAGTACGGAGTTTTCGATGTTCTCGATTGCACGACCCGAGAGTACCGGGTGGGTGCAGTAGGCGAAGACCTTGGCGGCGCCATGTTCTTTCAGCGCTTTGGCCGCGTGGCACAGGGTGCCGGCGGTATCCACCATGTCATCGACCAGGATGCAGGTACGGCCTTCCACGTCGCCGATGATGTGCATCACTTCGGACTGGTTGGCTTTCTCGCGCCGCTTGTCGATGATCGCCAGGTCAACACCCAGGGATTTGGCGACCGCACGGGCACGCACCACACCGCCGATGTCGGGGGAGACAATCATCATGTTTTCGAAGCGTTGGTCTTCGATATCGTCCACCAGTACTGGCGAACCGTAGATGTTATCTACCGGGATATCGAAGAAGCCCTGAATCTGATCCGCGTGCAGGTCGACGGTAAGAACCCGGTCGATGCCTACTACGGTGAGCATGTCGGCCACGACTTTGGCGCTGATTGCCACGCGGGCGGAGCGCGGTCGGCGATCCTGGCGGGCATAGCCGAAGTAGGGGATGACAGCAGTGATTCGGGTGGCTGAGGAGCGGCGGAAGGCATCGGCCATCACTACCAGTTCCATCAGGTTGTCGTTGGTTGGCGCGCACGTCGGCTGAATCAGGAAAACGTCTTTGCCGCGAACGTTTTCGTTGATTTCAATCATGATTTCGCCGTCGGAGAATTTTCCGACAGAGGCATCGCCGAGGGGGATGTGCAGCTGACGTACGATACGTCGCGCCAGATCGGGGTTAGCGTTCCCCGTAAAGACCATCATCTTGGACACGCGCAGTACCTGCCGGCTGAGGGTATACCTGGATGAGTATAGAAAATGGCAGGGGCGGCTGGATTCGAACCAACGCATGGCAGGATCAAAACCTGCTGCCTTACCGCTTGGCGACGCCCCTGTATCGTGTGTAACCCAATGCTGCTTGTCAGTTTATCGCTGCCCTAGGGCAGTAATGGCAGGGGCGGCTGGATTCGAACCAACGCATGGCAGGATCAAAACCTGCTGCCTTACCGCTTGGCGACGCCCCTGTAACTGATGCTACGCATTCACTTCTTCGCCAATACTTCAAGCTCGCGGTGCAACATCGAGATGTTACGACCTTGTGCCACAAAACTTGGCAGAGTGACTGGAAGTTGGCGGGCGACTTTATCAGCATCGACCCTGTTTGGGAAGCTCCCAAACACACAAGCTCCAGTGCCAGTCAATTTTGCCGATACAAATTTATTCAATAAGATCAGCGCGTTATGTACTTCTGGATAACGCTTCTCGACGACTGGCTGGCAGTCATTACGACTACCCCCCTCAAGAAGGCTGCGAACTTTAATGGGCGGCGTATCCCGTGTCAACTCAGGGTCGGAGAAAACTTCCACTGTACTGACAAGCACTTGCGGAATTGCCACGAGAAACCAGGGCTCGCTGAGGGTCACCGGGGTGAGTTTTTCGCCGATGCCTTCGGCGAAGGCGGCACGGCCTCGAACGAAAACCGGTACGTCGGCACCCAGGGTCAGGCCTAGGCCAGCCAGGCGCTCTTCGTCCCAGTGCAGGTGCCAGAGGCGGTTAAGGCCGAGCAGGGTGGTCGCCGCATCCGAGCTGCCGCCGCCGATGCCGCCGCCCATGGGCAGGCGCTTGTTCAGCCAGATGTCGGCCCCCAGCACGCAGCCCGCCTGCTGTTGCAGGGCGCGGGCGGCGCGCACTATCAGGTTGCTGTCGTGCGCCACGCCGGGGATGTCGCTGTGCAGGCGGATTGCGCCATCGGCACGCACGGCAAAACCCAGTTCGTCGCCGAAGTCGAGAAATTGGAACAGGGTCTGCAGCTCGTGATAGCCGTCGTGGCGGCGGCCGAGGATATGCAGCATCAGATTGAGTTTGGCCGGTGCCGGCAGCCTCAGTTGGGCTGCGGCGGGTATTGCCGGCGGGGTCATTGGCCGAGCTGGCGCGGTTGCCAGTCCTTGATCACCAGGGTGACTTGTAAATCGTGACCGCTCAGCTTGAGGCGCTCGGGTAGCCAGTAACCATCCTGTTCGGCGTAGCGCAGGTACTCGACCTGCCAGCCGTCCTGGCTCAGGTGTGCCAGGCGGCTGTCGCGGTCGAGGGTCAGGCGACTTTTGCTGTCGGGTGCTGGCAGGCCGCGAATCCACCACAGCAGGTGCGAGACCGGCAGATTGAGGCCCAGCTGTTGCTGCAGCAGTTGTTCGGGTGTGGCGGCCTGGTAGCGGCCCTGGTTGGCGACTTCCAGCTGGAGGTCGCCGGGGCGCCCGGTCAGTCGAGCGGCGCCGCTGCCGAGCGGGCCGGACAGGCGAATGTCGTAATAGTCCTGGCGTTGCAGCCAGAACAGGGTGCCGCTGCCGGAATCCTGTGGCGCGCGAATGCCGACCTTGCCGCTGATTTGCCAGGCGTCGAGTCTGCCAATCTGTTGTTTATGGCTTTGCCAGAGCGCCGGGCTGCCTTCTCCTTCGAGAGACTCGCGGGAGGTCAGGCCGGTACAGCCGGCGAGCAGGGCTATCAAGCTGAGCACGAGGAGCGGGCGAGCAAGCATCAAAATGTCTCTGATCCGGTCAGGCGCAGCAGGGTGCTGCGCAATAAAATGCTGTCAGGTTGTTGCTTGAGGGCGTTGGCCCAGACTTTGCGCGCCTCACGCTGCTTGCCCTGGGCCCACAGCACCTCGCCGAGGTGGGCGGCGACTTCGTGATCGGGGAAGCGCGCCAGCGCCTCGCGCAGCAGGCGTTCGGCTTCGTCGAGGTGGCCCAGGCGATAGTTGACCCAGCCGAGGCTGTCGAGAATCGCCGGGTCTTGCGGGTTGAGTCGCAGGGCTTGTTCGATCAGCGCCTTAGCTTCGTCATAGCGCGTGGTGCGATCGGCCAGGGTGTAACCCAGGGCGTTAAGCGCCATGCTGTTGTCCGGCTCACGTTCGAGAATAAAACGCAGATCCTGCTCCAGCAGTTTCAGGTCGTCGCGTTTCTCGGCGAGCATGGCACGGGTGTAGAGCAGGTTAAGGTCATCGGGGAATTGCTCCAGCGCCTGCTGCACCACTTGCCAGGCTTGATCGTCCTGGTCGCGGCTGGCCAGGGCTTCAGACTCGATCAGGTAGAGCTGAATGGCATAATCAGGCTGCGCTGTACGGGCCTGGCTCAGGAGTCTCGAGGCTTCTGTCCAGCGCTTGCTGTCGAACAGCAGTTGCGCCTGGCGCGCTTGGGCCGGGAGAAAATCATTGCCGGGGCCGACCAGCGAATATTCGATCAGGGCGCTGTCCTCTTCGCCGAGGGCTTCGTAGGCGCGGGCCAGGTTGTAGTGGGCGGCATCGACATGGCTGTCACGTTCGACCAGCTCTTCGAGGTAGACGATGGCCTCGCGCCAGGCTTCGGCTTCCAGGCAGACCAGGGCGAGCGAGAAGCGCAGGTCATCGTCCTGGGGAAACTGTTGCAGCAGCGAGGCGAACTCGCCTTTAGCGTCTTCCAGGCGGTCCTGCTCGACCAGCAGGCGGGCATAAGTCAGGCGCAGGCGTTTGTCGTCAGGGTGCAGGCGGATGCCTTTTTGCAGCAGTGGCAGGGCTTCATCGCCACGCTTGAGGCTTTGCAGTAGCCGTGCATGGAGCAGCAGCGGAGGAATGTCGTCCTGGTTGGCCGATTGTGTTTCGAGCAGCGCGAGGGCTTCCTGCGGGCGGTCGTCCTGCTGCAGGAGCAGGGCCTTGCCGAACAGCAGCTGGCCGTTGTGTGGGTACTTGCTCTGCAGGCGATCGAAGCTTTGCAGCAGCCCGGCGCGGGTATCCGGATCGGTTTCGATGGCGGACAGGGCGAGGAAGTCGAAGTGGGTACTGCCTTTGCGTTGCAGCACCTGCTCCATATAGGCCATGGATTCGTCATAACGGCCGGCGCGGGCCAGCTGAATAGCGGCGGCGCGCTGGGCTTCGAGGCTGTCGGGGGCGTTTTTCGCCCAGATCAGTGCGGTATCCAGCGCCGCCTGCTCGGCGCCGAGGTATTCGGCAATCCGGAAGCCGCGCTCGGCCACGCCGGCATCCTGGGTGATCCGGGCCTGCTCCACGTAGTTGCCGATGGCGATATCGAAGCGATTGCGCTGCCCGGCCAGTTCGGCAGTCAGCAAGGCAAACAGGGTTTCCTTGCTGAACGACCCATAGGCCTCGGGCTTCGGCGCTTCTGCTACAGGAGAGGCCTCTTCCACTGGCGGTGTGCCGTCTGGCGAGGAGGAGCTAAATGTCTGGCAGCCACCTAGCAAGGCAAGGGCGGCCAGCAGTGCGAATGATCTATTCATAGGGAGAATGGCGACTTACCTGCGGTCGGGTCATCATGACACAAGCCATAGGGCAAGCCCATGGGGCGAGGCTCGATAGCTGATTGGTGCCAGATAAGACAATATTCGGCGGTAGTTGTTCTCACTCTGTCGAAGTAGGACAATTGCGCGCTTACCTTCCTCTCAGCGACTTTGCATGGCCTTTATTGCCCTCGGTATCAACCATAAAACCGCTTCGGTGGCCGTACGCGAGCGCGTGGCTTTTTCCCCGGAGCAGTTGGTCGAGGCCCTGCAGCAGCTGTGCCGGTGCACGGCCAGCCGCGAGGCGGCTATTCTGTCGACCTGCAACCGCAGCGAGCTGTACCTCGAGCAGGACGCGCTGAGCGTCGACGGGGTACTGGTCTGGCTGGCCGAGTACCACCAGCTCAGCCTCGACGAACTGCGCGCCTGCGCCTATGTGCTCGAGGACGATGCTGCGGTGTGCCATATGATGCGCGTGGCCTCGGGGCTGGACTCGATGGTGCTGGGCGAACCGCAGATTCTCGGGCAGATGAAATCCGCCTATGCCGTGGCGCGCGAGGCCGGTACCGTCGGGCCTCTGCTCGGGCGTTTGTTTCAGGCCACTTTCAGCACTGCCAAGACAGTGCGCACCGATACCGCGATCGGCGAGAATCCGGTGTCGGTGGCGTTTGCCGCGGTGAGCCTGGCCAAGCAGATCTTCAGCGACCTGCACCGTAGCCAGGCACTGCTGATTGGTGCCGGCGAGACCATCAGCCTGGTGGCGCGGCATCTGCACGAGCAGGGCGTCAAACGCATCGTGGTGGCCAACCGCACCCTGGAACGCGCCAGCAGCCTGGCCGAGCAGTTCGGTGCGCATGCGGTGCTGCTCTCGGACATCCCGCAGGAGTTGGTGCACAGCGACATCGTCATCAGCTCGACGGCCAGCCAGTTGCCGATTCTCGGCAAGGGCGCGGTTGAAAGTGCGCTGAAGCAGCGCCGGCACAAGCCGATCTTTATGGTCGATATCGCTGTGCCGCGGGATATCGAGGCCGAGGTCGGCGAACTCGACGATGTCTACCTGTACACCGTCGACGACCTGCACGAGGTGATTGCGGAGAACCTGAAGAGCCGCCAGGGTGCGGCGGAGGCGGCCGAAGAACTGGTTGCCGTCGGTGCCGAGACGTTCATGCTGCGTCTGCGCGAGTTGGCCGCGGTGGATGTGCTCAAGGCTTATCGCCAACAAGGCGAGCGCCTGCGTGACGAGGAGCTGGCCAAGGCCCTGCGCCTGCTCGGTAACGGCGGAGCGCCCGAGGATGTGCTGGTCCAGCTGGCGCGCGGGCTGACCAACAAGCTGTTGCATGCGCCCAGCGTGCAGCTGAAAAAACTCTCTGCCGACGGGCGTGTCGATGCGCTCGGTGTGGCCCAAGAACTCTTTGCCCTCGATGAGGGCGCGCCGTCCAACAAAGGCTTGCAATGAAAGCGTCCCTGATCAACAAACTCGACATGCTGCAGGATCGCTTCGAAGAGCTGACTGCGTTGCTTGGCGATGCCGAAGTGATCGGCAATCAGAACCAGTTCCGGGCTTATTCCCGGGAATATGCCGAGATCGAGCCGGTTAATAGCGCGTTTCGCGCGTTTCGCAAAGTGCAGGGCGATCTGGAAAGTGCCCAGGCGCTGCTCAAAGACAGCGACCCGGACATGCGCGAAATGGCCGAGGAAGAAGCCAGCGAGGCCAAAGAGAAGCTGATCGAACTGGAGGACAGCCTGCAGCGCATGCTGTTGCCGAAAGACCCCCGCGATGGCCGCAACGTGTTTCTCGAGGTGCGCGCCGGCACCGGCGGCGACGAGGCGGCGATCTTTTCCGGCGACCTGTTCCGCATGTATTCGCGCTACGCCGAGCGGCGTGGCTGGCGGGTCGAGATTCTTTCCGCCAGCGAAGGTGAGCACGGCGGCTACAAGGAAGTGATCGCCCGGGTCGAAGGCGACAATGTCTACGGCAAGCTCAAGTTCGAGTCCGGCGCCCACCGCGTCCAGCGGGTTCCGGAAACCGAATCCCAGGGCCGCATCCACACCTCGGCCTGCACCGTGGCGGTGTTGCCCGAGCCGGATGAGCAGGCCGCCATCGACATCAATCCGGCCGACTTGCGCATCGACACCTACCGTTCTTCCGGTGCCGGTGGTCAGCACGTCAACACCACCGACTCGGCGATCCGCATCACCCACATTCCCACCGGCACCGTGGTCGAATGTCAGGAAGAGCGTTCCCAGCACAAGAACCGTGCGCGGGCCATGGCCTGGTTGTCGGCCAAGTTGAAGGATCAGCAGGACGCTGCCGCGCACAAGGAAATTTCCGACACGCGCAAATTGCTGGTGGGCTCCGGTGACCGCTCCGAGCGGATTCGTACCTACAACTTCCCCCAGGGCCGGGTCACCGACCACCGCATCAACCTGACCCTGTATTCGCTCAATGAAGTGATGGCCGGTGGCGTCGAGGCGGTGATCGAGCCGCTGCTCGCCGAATACCAGGCCGACCAGTTGGCGGCGTTGGGCGATTGATCTGCTGCGGATAACCGATACCTTGTAGGGTGGCAAACGCCGCGCGGTTGTCCATCCTACGACTCTCCACCAGACGAATGTCATGGCCACCATCGAAGCCCTGCTCAACACTGCCGAACTGCCCGACTCGCCGACGCCGCGGCTGGATGCCGAGCTGTTGCTCGCCCACGCCCTGGGCAAGTCGCGCAGCTACCTGCACACCTGGCCCGAGCGTGAAGTCGCCGCCGAACCAGGCGCGCGGTTTGCCGCCGACCTGACGCGGCGCCAGGCCGGCGAGCCGGTGGCGCATATCCTCGGCCGCCAGGGTTTCTGGAGCCTGGAGCTGGACGTTGCGGCGCACACCCTGATTCCCCGCCCGGACACCGAGTTGCTGGTGGAAAGCGCGTTGGCGCTGATTGCGGCCACGCCCGCGGCGGTGCTCGACCTGGGCACCGGCACCGGAGCGATCGCCCTGGCCCTGGCCAGTGAACGGCCGGCCTGGCAGGTGAGCGGGGTCGATCGGGTGGCGGAGGCGGTGGCCCTGGCCGAGCGCAACCGCGCGCGGCTCAAGTTGGCCAATGCGCATTTCTGCGAGAGTCACTGGTTTGCGGCGCTGGCCGGCCAGCGTTATCAGCTGATCGTCAGCAACCCGCCGTATATTGCCGCCGGTGATCATCACCTGGGCGAGGGCGATCTGCGCTTCGAGCCGAGCAGTGCGCTGGTGGCCGGGGTCGATGGGCTGGACGATATCCGCCTGATCATCGAACAGGCGCCGGCCTATCTCGACAGCGGCGGCTGGCTGCTGCTGGAACATGGCTTCGACCAGGCCGCTGCGGTGCGCGGGCTGCTGGCTGCGCGCGGTTTCAGCGCGGTGCAGAGCCGGCGAGACCTGGGCGGCCACGAACGCATCAGCCTCGGACGTTACCACCATGAGTGAGCAGAACATGCTGAACGATGACGAACTGCTGCGTTACAGCCGGCAGATCCTGGTGCAACAGATCGATATCGACGGCCAGTTGCGCCTCAAGCACAGCCGTGCGCTGATCGTCGGCCTGGGCGGGCTGGGCTCGCCGGTGGCGCTGTATTTGGCCGCGGCCGGGGTTGGCGAACTGCACCTGGCGGACTTCGACACGGTCGACCTGAGCAACCTGCAGCGGCAGATCGTGCATGACAGCCAGAGTATCGGCCAGAGCAAGGTCGACTCGGCCTCGCGGCGCCTGTTGGCGATCAACCCGCAGCTGCGCCTGCACAGCCATCGCCAGGCGCTGGACGGCGACTCGCTGGCGGCGGCGGTCGGCGCGGTGGATCTGGTGCTGGACTGTTCGGACAACTTCGCCACCCGCCTGGCGGTCAACGCCGCCTGTGTGGCGGCCAAGGTGCCACTGGTCAGTGGCGCGGCGATTCGCCTGGAAGGGCAGCTCTCGGTGTTCGACCCACGGCGTGGCGACAGCCCCTGTTATCACTGCCTGTACGGCCATGGCAGCGAAGCCGAACTGACCTGCAGCGAGGCCGGCGTGGTCGGTCCGCTGGTGGGCCTGGTCGGCAGCTTGCAGGCCTTGGAAGCCCTGAAGCTGCTGGCCCAGTTCGGTGAGCCGCTGGTCGGTCGCTTGCTCCTGATCGATGCACTGGGCTCGCGTTTTCGTGAGCTGCGGGTCAAGCGTGATCCGGCCTGCAGCGTCTGTGGCGGGGCTGGCAGTGAGTCATAACGCGCCAATCGGCGTATTCGATTCCGGCGTCGGTGGTTTGTCGGTGCTACGCGAGATTCGCGAACTGCTGCCCAGGGAGTCGCTGCTGTATGTGGCCGACAGCGGCCACGTGCCTTATGGCGAGAAGAGCCCGGAATTCATCCGCGAGCGCTGCCGGCTGCTGGCCGATTTTCTCCTCAAACAAGGCGCCAAGGCGCTGGTGCTGGCCTGCAACACCGCCACCGCGGCCGGGATTGCCGAATTGCGCGAGCTGTACCCGCAGCTGCCGATCGTCGGCATGGAGCCCGCGGTCAAGCCGGCCGCCGCCGCGACCCGTTCCGGGGTGGTCGGTGTGCTGGCCACCACCGGCACCCTGAAAAGCGCCAAATTTGCCGCCTTGCTCGACCGCTTCGCCAGCGATGTGCGGGTGATTACCCAGCCTTGTCCAGGCCTGGTCGAGTGCATCGAAGCCGGTGAGCTGGATGGCACGCAGACCCGCGCCATGCTGCGCGGCTGGGTGCAGCCACTGCTGGCCGAGGGCTGCGATACCTTGATCCTCGGCTGTACCCATTACCCCTTTATCAAGCCATTGCTGCGCGAGTTGCTGCCCGCGTCAGTCAGCCTGATCGACACCGGTGCGGCGGTAGCGCGGCACCTGCAGCGTCTGCTCGCCGAGCGCGAGCTGTTGGCCAGTGGGCCAGCGCAGGTGGCGCGCTTCTGGTCGAGTGCCGAGCCGCTGCGCATGCAGGCGGTATTGCCCGGCTTATGGGGCGAGCCGGCGCAGGTGAGGGCGCTGTGATTGTGCCAGGACGGCACGTTTATGCATTGTCAGCCTTTCGCTAAGAGCAAACATTTCTATACTCCCAGCAGCGAAGGGTGGAACTTCCTCCACCGGGTGAAAAAGGATACTCCCATGAACAAGCTGTTTTCTGCGGTTGTGCTGGCGGCCTCGGCGCTAGGCTCGGTTAGCGCTGCGTACGCGGCCGATGTGACTTTCGCTGTGGGCAGCACCGACGAGTCGACCATGGTTTACCGGGTCGGTGCTCAATTCGACTTCAATCACCGCTGGATGGACAGCGCTACCGGCCACCTGGGTGGCTACTGGGATGCCGGCTATACCTACTGGGAAGGCGACAAGGCGGCCAACAACCACAGCCTGTCGTTCAGTCCGGTGTTCGTCTATGAGTTCAGCGGCAGCAACGTGCGGCCTTATATCGAGGCTGGCGTCGGTGTGGCCTTCTTCTCCAACACCGAGCTGGAAGGCAGCGACCTGGGCTCGTCCTTCCAGTTCGAGGATCGCCTCGGCGTGGGCCTGCGCTTCGCCGCGCAGGAAGTCGGCCTGCGCGCGCTGCACTACTCCAATGCCGGGTTGAAGGAGCCGAACAATGGCATCGAGGCCTATACCCTGCATTACCGCTTGAGTTTCTAGCGCTCGGAAACAAAAAATCGGCCTGCGGGCCGATTTTTTTGTTTCTGCAACAAGCCCGCCTCAGCGATAGATGCTGGTCATGCCGCGGCGCTCGTCGAGGCACTCGGGGGAGGCGGTCTCGAATTCGCGGCAAATCAGCGGGCGCACCTCGTAGATGGTGCAGCGCATGGTGTCGCGATCCAGCGCCGCACACCAACCGTCATCCAGCCGATGCATGACTTCGCCGCCCCAGTCGTCGGCGGCGATAAAGCGCGGCGGCACGCCGGTGTCGGTGATCAGCATGACTTCCAGCTGGCAGCAGCAGGCGGCGCAGTTGGAGCAACTGACGGCGACTTCGTTGGGCAACTGGGTGAGGGGGATCTGGCGGCTGTCGGTCATGACGGCAGTGTACGCCATCTCGGCCTCGCGGTTGCTCGGCTGTCGACGTAGGGTGGGTGGCGTTCTGGCTTTCGGGGCTGCGCCAGGCGGGCCTCGCCTGCTTGCGGCGGGCTTTCCATCCTAGGTCGATTGGCGCGTGCGCACGCTTTGCTCATATTGGCTGCGGTAGAGTTTGGCGAATCCATGCAGTACGGGCAGCAGCAGGGCCCAGATCAGGGCGAGCAACAGCAGGGTTTGCCAGGTGCCATAAGGCAGGCCGACCCCTGCGATCTGCGCCCCGGCATAGTAGGACAGCGGTCCGGCGCAGGCGCCGAGCAGGCTGGCACGCCACCAGGGCCGGGCCGTCCAGGCCAGGCACTGGTTGAGTGTGGTCGCCAGCAGCAGCCAGAGCAGGGCCAGCCAGAGTGGAATCAGGTTGCGTGGCTCGCCGAAGTCGAACACCCCGAGGTTGAGCAAGAAGCTGTCCAGGGCGCTGCCGGCGAGAAACACGCTGAGCAGCAGTTTGCCCTCGGCGGCCCAGTTGCTGACCCAGAGCAGATGCACCGCCACTGCCACCCCGACCAGCAGCAGCCATGGGCCGTCGCCGCCGAATACGCAGGCGAACCAGCCGAGCTGGAAGAGGATGGCGTTGGCGATCAGTTTAGGCATCGAATTTTCCTAGCAGGGGTTGCGGTTGCGCCGCCGGCTTGGCCAGCAGCAGTTGCGCGGTGCCGATGGTGCGCTCGATGAAGCCGCCCTCGCAATAGCACAGGTAGAACTCCCAGAGCCGATAGAAATGTTCGTCGTAGCCGAGTTGCTCGAGCTTATGGCGGGCCTGCTGCAGGTTGGCGTGCCACAGGTGCAGGGTGCGCGCGTAATGCAGGCCGAAGTCTTCCATGTGATGCAGGTTCATATCGGTCTTGGCGGTGATGATCTCGAGCATTTTCTGCACCGAGGGCAGCGCGCCGCCGGGGAAGATGTAGCGCTGGATGAAGTCGACACTGTGCTTGGCCTGCTCGTAGCGCTGGTCGCGGATGGTGATGGCTTGCAGCAGCATCAGCCCGTCAGCTTTGAGCAGCTGCGCACACTGCTTGAAATAGGTCGGCAGGAAGCGGTGGCCGACCGCTTCGATCATCTCGATCGACACCAGCTTGTCATACTGGCCGCGAAGGTCGCGGTAGTCCTCCAGCAACAGGGTGATTTGCTCGCCCAGGCCGAGTTCGGCGATACGCCGCTGCGTGTAGGCGTATTGCTCCTTGGACAAGGTGGTGGTGGTCACTTTGCAGCCGTAATGGGTGGCGGCATGGATCGCCATGCTGCCCCAGCCGGTACCGATTTCCAGCAGGTGGTCGCTGGGCTTGAGCGCCAGTTTCTGGCAGATGCGCTCAAGCTTGTTCAGCTGCGCCTGCTCCAGGCTGTCTTGCGGGCTGGCGAACATGGCGGCGGAGTACATCATGCTCGGATCGAGTAACTGCTCGAACAACTCGTTGCCGAGGTCGTAGTGGGCGGCGATGTTCTGGCGTGAGCCCTTGCGGGTGTTGCGGTTAAGCCAGTGCAGGCCCTGCACGAACGGCCGGCCGAACTGGGCCAGGCCGCGCTCCATGGCGTCCAGCAGGTCCAGGTTGCTGACGAACACGCGGATCACCGCGGTCAGATCGGGGGAACTCCAGTAGCCGTGGATGTAGGCCTCGCCCGCGCCGATCGAGCCGTTACCTGCAACCAGGCCCCAGAGTGCACCGTCCAGTACTCTGATTTCGGCGCGCAGGCTGGCGTCGGCATCGCCGAACTCCAGGTAATCGTCGCCATCGATGAGCCGCAGGTGGCCATGGCGCAACTGGCCCAGTTGGCGCAGTACGGCGCGGCGCAGCAGGCTGGCGCCAATGCCGCTGCCGGCACGCACCGAGGTTTTCGCGGATGACAGGCTAGGGCTCTTCATGGGGCACCTCCTTCGATACTGGGCGAGCGACACGGAATTCACCTTGCGCGGCTCGATGACTGAATAAGGGCAGGCGCTTGAACAGCAGGCGCAGGGCTTGCCAGTAGATGGCCGCGACGGTCTTGCCGGTCATCCAGGGAAAACTGCGCAGGTAGGCATGCAGGCTGGCCCGGTCGAGCTCACTGCGCTGCAGGCTGAGGCTGGCTTCGAACACCTTGGTGGCGTCCTGGCCGTTGGCCGTCCAGTCGGCCATGTGGATACCCAGGCGTTCGCCTGGTGGGCTGAAGGCCATGCGGTATTCCAGTTCGCGCGGCAGAAAGGGCGAGACATGAAAGGCCTTGGCCACGGCGAAGTGTTGGTGGCCTTCGCCGTCGGCCGGCAGCACATAGTGGTAGCGCTCGTGCCAGGGCGTATTGCTCACCTCGCAGAGGATCGCGGCCAGGCGGCCGTTGGTGTCATGGCAGTAGAAGAAGCTCGCCGGATTGAAGGCCAGGCCCCAGCTGCGCGGCTGGGTCAGCAGGCAGATCGAGCCTTGCGGCGTATGGCCCAGGGCGGCGCCGACCCGCTGGCGCACGGCATCGCTGAGGCTGACCCCGGCGCGGGTGAATTGCGGCAGGTAGTCGGTCTCGCGGAAGGCGAAAGGCGCCCAGCGGCCATTGCCGGCCAGGGGCGAGAGGGCGAACAGTTGCTGCTGCTCGTCCAGGTCCAGGTAGAGCAGGCCCATGCGGTAGCGGAAGGCGTGTGTCCTGGGGGCGAAGCGCCGGTGCTCTACCCAGCCGCTGTACAGGGCGCTGTTCATCAGAGCACCTCGCCGAAGGCGTGCGCCACGCGCAGGGCGCTGACCACGCCGTCTTCATGGAAGCCGTTGGCCCAGTAGGCGCCGCAGAAATAACTGTGCTGGGCGCCGAGCAATTCTTCCCAGCGCGCCTGTGCGGCCATGCCGGCCAGGCTGTATTGCGGGTGAGCGTAGCAGTAGCGCGCGAGGATCTTGGTCGGGTCGATCAGCGCCGTCTGATTCAGGCTGACGCAGAAGGTGGTGTCGCTCTGAATGCCCTGGAGGATGTTCATGTTGTAAGTCACCGCCGCCGATTGGCTGGCCGGCCCGCCCAGGCGATAGTTCCAGCTGGCCCAGGCCAGGGGGCGCTTGGGCAGCAGGCGGGTGTCGCTGTGCAGCACCACATCGTTGTCGGCATAGGGCAGGGCACCCAGTATTTCCTGCTCGGCCTGCGAGGGTTGGGCGAGCAGCTTGAGGGCCTGGTCGCTGTGGCAGGCGAACACCACCTTGTCGAAGCGTTCGCTGCCGGCGGTGCTGTGCAGGGTCACGCCGGCCGCATCGCGCTCGACCCGCTGCACCGGGCAGTTCAGGCGAATATGCTGCTGGAAGGGCGCGCTCAAGGGCGCCACATAACTGCTCGAACCGCCTTCGACCACGCACCACTGCGGGCGGTTGCTGACCGACAGCAGGCCGTGGTTCTTGAAGAAGCGCACGAAGAACTGCAGGGGGAAATCGAGCATGTCGGCCAGCGACATCGACCAGATCGCCGCCCCCATCGGCACTATGTAGTGCTGGGTGAAACGTTCGCCATAGCCGCGTTGCTTGAGGTAGTCACCGAGGGTGGTGACGGCATCTATCCGGTTGTGCTGCAGGTCGTCCAGCGCCTCGCGGTTGAAACGCAGGATGTCGCGCACCATGCCGATGAACTTTGGTGACAGCAGGTTGCTGCGCTGGGCGAACAGGCTGTTGAGGTTATTGCCGTTGTACTCCACGCCGCTGAGTGGATCCGTCACCGAGAAGCTCATTTCGGTGGGTTTGAAGCCGACGCCGAGCTGGTCGAGCAGGCGGATGAAGTTCGGGTAGGTCCAGTCGTTGAATACAATAAAGCCAGTGTCCACCGCATAGCTGTTGCCATCGACAGTGACGTTTAGCGTATGGGTATGGCCGCCCACCCAGTCGCCCGCCTCGAACAGGGTGATTTCATGGTTACGATTGAGCAGGTATGCGCTGGTCAAGCCGGCGATACCACTGCCGATGATGGCGATTTTCATGCGCTGTCCTTGGAAGTACGCGCCATGCGCTTGCCGATGGCCACTTGCAGGCGTTTGGGCAGGTGAGCCAGGAGCACAAGGATGGCTATGAATGGTCCGGGAAAGGCGATCTCGTAGGGGCGCTTATCCAGCCGCTCGGCGATATGGCGGGCGGCCTTGTCCACCGGCCAGCGCATCGGCATGGCAAAGTCATTTTTCTGCGTCAGCGGCGTGTCGACGAAGCCTGGGCTGACCAGGGTGACGGCGATGCCCTCGGCCGCCAGGTCGATGCGCAGCGCTTCCAGCAGGTAGCGCATGCCGGCCTTCGAGGCACCGTAGGCCTCGGCACGCGGCAGCGCCAGGTAGGTGACCGAGCTGCCGACCCCGACCAGGTGTGGTTCATTTCCCAGGCGTAGCAGTGGCAGCGCCGCTTCGATGCAGTAGCTGGCAGAGAACAGGTTGGCGCGTACCACCCGTTCGATCATCGCGGCCTCGAAGCTGTGCACCTCGACGTATTCGCAGGTGCCGGCATTCAGGATCACGGTGTCCAGTGCGCCCCATGCCTGAGTGATGCGTTGGCCAATCGCCCGAACCTGGCTGGCGTCGCTGAGATCGCCGGCGACGACCAGGACCTGCTCTGGATAGCGCTCGGCCAGTGCGTTCAGCGGTTCGATCGTGCGCGCACTGAGCGCCAGGTGATGGCCGCGTTGCAGCAGCAGTTCGGCCAGCGCCGCGCCTATGCCGCTGCTGGCGCCGGTGAGCCAGATGCGTCTCATGCCAGTCTCCTCTTCAGCCAGCGGATGAGCTGGCCGAGTAATGGCAGGTGCTCGTAGAGCAGGCTGCCGGCATCGAAGAAATCGCGGTGGTGGTGGACCTTGTCGGTCCACAGCAGGTGCGAGCAGCCTTCCACGCGGATCAGTTGGCCGGCGGCCAGGCGCGGGTGGCGGTAGCTCATGGTCCAGCGCAGGTAGCCTTCGCCCGGACGCACCTGATCGAAGCCGTAGAAGTCGAAGCGCAGTTCGCTGATGTTGGCGTACAGCTCGGCGAAATAGCGCTGCATGTCGGCCAGCCCGCGCACCTCATGCAGGGGGTCGCGGAACAGCACATCGTCGCTGTACAGCTCGCCGAGGCGCTCGAGGTTGTCCTTGTCCAGGGTCTCGAAGACCCGGGCGAACTGGCGCAGGAAGTCGCTCATGTCGGCTCCTTCGCCAGGTGCGGCAGGCGCCGGAAGGCGGCCAGGGCGCGGGTGCGGCTGCTGGCGAGGTCGACCATCGGCCGCGGGTAGTCCGCCACGCCGAACAAGCCGCCCATGGTCGCCGGGTGGTGGATGTCCTTGTTATTCAAGCCGGTCAATTCCGGCAGCCAGTGGCGGATAAAGCGGCCGTCCGGGTCGAAGCGCTGCGATTGGCTGAGTGGGTTGAAGAGGCGGAAGTAGGGGGTGGAGTCGGTACCGGTCGACGAACTCCACTGCCAGCCGCCATTGTTGGCCGCCAGGTCGCCGTCGATCAGGTGGCGCATGAAGAAGCGCTCGCCTTCGCGCCAGTCGATCAGCAGATTCTTGGTCAGGAACATCGCCACGACCATGCGCAGGCGGTTGTGCATCCAGCCGGTGGCGAGCAGTTGGCGCATCGCCGCATCGATGATTGGGAAGCCGGTGCGACCTTGTTGCCAGGCGGCCAGTTCGTTCGGCGCCTGGCGCCAGGCCAGGGCGTCGGTTTCCGGGCGAAAGGCGCGGTGCATGGAGACGCGCGGGTAGCCGACCAGGATGTGTTTATAAAACTCGCGCCAGAGCAGTTCGTTGATCCAGGTGACGATGCCGCTGTTGCCGCTGTCGAACTCGCCCTGATTGGCTTGCAGGGCGGCGTGCAGGCACTGGCGTGGCGACAGCACACCGGCGGCGAGGTAGGCGGACAAGCGGCTGGTACCGGGTTTGGCCGGGAAGTCGCGCTCGTTCTGGTAGTGGCTGATCTGCTCGTCGGTGAAATCCAGCAGGCGTCTGTTGGCCTCCTGCTCGCCGGCCGGCCAGAGCAGGCGCAGGCTGGCGGTGGGTGACGCAAAGCCCGCTACCGCGTCGGGAATGGGGTCACTGACGATATCCAGTGGCGCTTGCGCGGCCGGGCGCCTGATCAGCGCGGGCAGGGCGCTGTGCAGGCGCTGGTAGCAGACCTTGCGGAATTGGCTGTAGACCTGGAAGTAGCTGCCGGACTGGGTCAGCACGCTGCCGGGGCGGAACAACAGCTGATCGAGGTGGCTGTGGAAATCGATGCCGAGCGCATCCAGGGCCTGGGCCACCGCCTGGTCGCGACGACTTTCGTGGACGCCATATTCCTCGTTGACCTGCACCGCGGCAATCCGCAGTTGCTGGCACAGCTCGGCGATTACCCGCGGTGCGGCGCTCCAGTCGTCGGCCTGACGCACCAGCAGGGGCACGTTGAGTGCGGCCAGCTCGCGCCTCAGTTCGGCCAGGTTGCGCAGCCAGAAATCGACCTTGCTCGGCGCATCGTCATGGGCTTGCCATTGCGCGGGGCTGATCAGGAACAGCGCGACCGTCGGGCCAGCCGCCATGGCCGCGGCCAGGGCGCTGTTGTCTTGCACACGCAGATCGGTGCGCAGCCATAGCAGTTGGGGGATGGTCATGGGCTGTCCAGCAGGTTGAGGTCGGAGAGGATTTGCAGGGCGCTCAGCGGGTCGTGCGCCATGCCCAGCGCGCTGTTGTGCCGAGTCAGGGCCTGCAACTCCTGCTGATGGATATGCACCGCCGGGCCGATGACCAGGCACGGGCAGGCGTAACCCGCCTGCAAGCGCGGCCAGTGCGCGCTGTTCAATGCCTGGCTGGAATACAGCAGCAGTGCCTTGGGCTGGATGTGCTCCGCGGCCATGGCCAGCTCCGCCGGCGGCACTGGCCAGTCGAACACGTCGACGGCCGCGCCGGCGCTGCTGGCCAGCCAGGCGGTGAGCCACAGTCCCGGCTCCATCGGCAGGTCGGAAAGATTGACCAGCAGCAGGGGCGCGCCGCCCTGCTGGCGGTTGTTGTGGTAGATCCGCGCGCCGAGCTTGCTGCGCAGCCAGGAGTAGAAAAATACCTTCTCGGCCTGGGCGCCGAACTGGCCGCGCCAGCGCAGCTCAAGGGCTTCGAGCAGGGGCAGCAGCAGCTGCTGGCACAGGGTATGCGGCGGGTAGAGTGCCAGCTCGCTATTGAAACACTCGTCCAGGCGCCGTTCGGCCAGGTTGCAGATGGCTCCCTGCAGGCGCTGGCACTTCTCGTCCCACTGCGAGGTGGCTTCGGCAAACGCCGGCTGGTTGGCGCGCAGCAGACCCTTGACCTGGCCCACCGAGACGCCGCGGTTGAGCCAGGTGAGGATGGTCTGGATCTGGGCCACATGCTCGTCCGAGTAGAGCCGGTGGCCCTTGGGCGTGCGGTGCGGCACGATCAGGCCATAGCGGCGTTCCCAGGCCCGCAGGGTCACGGCGTTCACCCCGGTAAGTCGGGCAACCTCGCGAATTGGCCGAAAACCCTTGGCCAGTGCGTGCTGGTAGTCATCGCCGGCGGCCGCGGCGGTATCGCGCTGAGTGAGGTCATCCATGATCAGAGCGCATTACGCAGGCTGAGGTTTTCTGGGTGGGGTTGCAGGTAAACCTGCGTGGCCAGGTAGTCGTCCGGATGGCGGCGCAGGTGGTGCTTGAGCAAGGTCAGGGGCACGACCAGCGGCACTATGCCGTTGCGGTACTGGCCAATCAGCTGCTGCATTTCCTGCCGGTCTGCGCTGCTCAGGGCGAGCTTGAAGTAGCCGCTGAGGTGCTGCAGCGTGTTGCTGTGGGTGCGCCGGGTCGCGCACTTTTTCAGCGCGCTCATCAGCTCGCTGAAGTAACGCGGCGCCAATTCCTGCAGATCATGCAGGTGCAAGTTGCCGAGCAGGCGACCGAGCACCTTGTATTGCAGCGGATGGGTGGCCATCAACAGGTACTTGTAGCGCGAGTGGAAGTCCAGCAGGGACTTGCGGGTCAGGCCGTCGCGCAGCAGTTGCTGCCATTGCGCGTAGGCGTAGACGCGGGTGATGAAGTTCTCGCGCAGGATGGGATCATTGAGCCGACCGTCTTCCTCCACCGGCAAGTCCGGGCGGAGGGCGCAGAATGCCTCGGCGAAGATGCCGCGGCCCTTGGGTTCACTGGGGCGGCCGTTGTCCTGGTAGACCTTGACCCGCTCCAGGCCACAGGACGGCGATTGCTGCATGAAGATGTAGCCGCAGATGTCATCCAGTGCTCCCGCCATCTGCGCGCCGTAGGCCGCCAGCGGTTCAGTGACGTCGCGCTCGCGCTGCACGGTCCCGACTGCGCGCGGGGCGGCGGGGTCACCGACCAGGCGGATGGGCTCGCGCGGGGTACCCAGACCAATCGCCACTTCCGGGCACAGCGGGACGAAATCGAAATATTCGGTGAGGGTGCGGCTGCACAGCCGTGATTCCTTGTGGCCGCCGTTGTAGCGTACTTCGGCGCCGAGCAGGCAGGCGCTGATGGCGACGCGGATATTCGGGCTGTTCGGTACAGGGCGCGGCATACTGGCAACCTCCAGATGAACTTGTACATATGTGTCGGCGTGTACAACTTGTGTTCATCATAGGGCTATATCTGTACGAGTCAAACTTTTTGTACAAGTTTATGTATAGGTTTATTTGGCGCTCGTAGCCATCCAGCTGATCCAGAGCAAGCCATCGACACAAATCGGCTTGTGGGGCTTGGCAGGTCGCACATCGGGGCCGTACATAGAAGGTTCCCGTTCCCCGTCGGCGAGCACCATGAACGATCAGTCGCCCAAGCAATCTCCTGACCTGGCCGCGCCGCTGCAGTTGCGCCGCGTGGCCATCGACACCTACCGCGAGAACGTCGCCTACCTGCACCGCGACTGCGCGCTCTATCGCGCCGAGGGCTTCCAGGCATTGGCCAAGGTCGAAGTCAGCGCCAATGGCCGGCGGATTCTCGCCAGCCTCAATGTGGTGGATGACGGCTGCATCGTCGGGGTGGGCGAACTGGGCCTGTCCGAGGACGCCTTCGCCCAGCTGGATGTCGAGGATGGCCACCCGGCGAGCATCTCCCAGGCGGAGCCGCCCGGCTCGATTCCCGCGCTGCACCGCAAGATCGCCGGCGAACGGCTGGAGCGCGATGACTTTCGCGCGATCGTGCGCGACATTGCCGATCATCGTTATTCGAAGATCGAACTGACGGCCTTTGTGGTGGCCTGCAACCAGGGCGAGCTGGATCGTGAGGAGGTGTACTTTCTCACCGATGCAATGGCCACGGTTGGCCGCCGCCTGGACTGGCACGAGCACCCGGTGGTGGACAAGCATTGCATTGGCGGGATTCCCGGTAACCGCACCTCGATGCTGGTGATCCCGATTGTGGCGGCCCATGGCATGCTCTGCCCGAAGACCTCCTCGCGGGCGATCACTTCGCCTGCGGGTACCGCCGACACCATGGAGGTGCTGGCCAATGTCGAATTGCCGTTCGAGCGTCTCGAGGAAATTGTCCGCGAGCACCGTGGTTGCCTGGTCTGGGGCGGCGCCAGCGAACTGTCGCCAGCCGACGATGTGCTGATCGCCGTGGAACGGCCATTGTCGATCGACTCGCCAGGGCAGATGGTTGCTTCGATCCTGTCGAAGAAGGTCGCCGCCGGCTCGACCCACCTGCTGCTGGACATCCCTATCGGGCCCACGGCCAAGGTGCACTCGATGCCGGAGGCGAACAAGCTGCGCAAGCTGTTCGAGTACGTGGCCGGGCGCTTGGGGCTGACCATCGAGGTGGTGATCAGTGACGGTCGCCAGCCCATCGGCCAGGGTATCGGTCCTGCGCTGGAAGCGCGCGATGTGATGGCGGTACTGCGCAACGACCCGACGGCGCCCAATGATCTGCGCCAGAAGGCGCTACGCCTGGCCGGCCGCATGCTCGAGTTCGATCCGGATGTACGCGGTGGCGACGGCTTTGCCATCGCTCGCGATATCCTCGATTCCGGTCGTGCCCTGAGCAAGATGCGCGCGATCATCACCGCCCAGGGTGCCAGCGCGTTCGACCCGCAGCAGCCGCAATTGGCGCCCCTGAGTTTCGACATCGCGGCGCCGCGCACGGCGCTAGTGATCGGCATCGACAACTTGCAGCTGGCGCGTATCGCCCGCCTGGCCGGCGCGCCGAAGGTGCAGGGCGCCGGCGTCGATCTGCTGCGCAAGCTGGGCGAGCCGGTGCAGGCTGGCGAGCCGCTGTACCGGGTGTATGCGGCCTATCCGGCCGACCTGGAATTCGCCCGCCAGGCCTGCGCCCGCCACTGTGGCTTCAGTCTGGGGCTGGCTGAAGAACTCGCGCCGTTGTTCGTGGAGTTTTGATGGATACCTTGCTGCTGTATTTCGAGGATGAGCGCGTGCCGGCCCTGGGGCTGGCGCGGGCGCTGGGGGTGGCTGCGGCGTGTATCGAGTGTCACCGCTTCCCCGATGAGGAGTTGCGCCTGCGTCTGCCGCTGGCGGCGGGGCAGGCGTTGCCCGGGCAATTGCTGATCTATCGCAGCTTGGACCGGCCCAACGATAAACTGGTCGAGTTGCTGCTGGTGGCCGACGAAGCCCGAGCCCTGGGGGCGCAGCGCTTGCTGCTGGTGGCACCTTACCTGGCCTATATGCGTCAGGACATCGCCTTTGCCCCAGGCGAGGTGGTCAGCCAGCGGGCGATCGGGCGTTTCCTGGCGCAGCACTTCGATGCGTTGGTGACGGTTGATCCGCACCTGCACCGGATCAAACGTCTCGAGCAGGCGATACCGCTGCCGGCGGTGATTGTCTTGTCGGCCGCGCCCTTGCTGGCGCAGTTGGTGGCTGAGAAGCGCCAGCGGCCGCTGCTGATCGGTCCGGATGCCGAATCGACGCAGTGGATCGCGTCCGCCGCGGCGCTGTTCGGTTTCGAGCACGGGGTGTGCAGCAAGCTTCGCCATGGCGATCGCGATGTCGAGATCATCCTGCCGGCGCTGGATGTGCGCGGTCGTCAGGTGGTGCTGCTGGATGATGTGGCCAGCTCCGGTCGGACCCTGGCGCGGGCCGCCGAGCAATTGTTGGCGGCGGGCGCCACTTCGGTGGACGTGGCGGTGACCCATGCGCTGTTCGCCGGCGATGCCCTGGCAGTAATTGAGGCCGCCGGGGTGGGCGAGGTGTGGAGTAGCGATTGCATCGCCCATCCGAGCAACGCGGTGGCCATGGCGCCCCTGCTGGCCAAGGCGCTGCAGCCATTACTCGGTGCGCCGCCGGGTTGAAGAGGGTGGGTCAGCGGCTGGCGGGCTGCCAGCCCATGCGCCAGCGGTCGCGGTCCTGCAGGTCGCGCCAGTCGATGTACTGGTTGCGTCGGCTGAGCACCGCTTGCAGTTCGACCTGCAGCACCTGGCCGTCCGCGTCGCACAATAGTTCTGTGACCAGGAAATGTTTTTCGCGGTTCTGCGCCGACACTGCCGTCCATTTGGACAGCAGCAGTTTGCCTGGGTTGAGGCGGTGCCTGGCCGCCACGGTTGCGCGCGTGTTCATTGCCGGTGCTCGAGCAGTTTGCGCGCCGCGTCCTGACCGCTCAGCCAGGCGCCTTCGACTCGCCCGGACAGGCACCAGTCGCCGCAGGCGTACAGGCCCAGGCCAGCGTCAGCCAGCGAGCCCCACTGGTGGGCGCTGGCCGGGCGGGCGTAGAGCCAGCGGTGCGCCAGGCTGAAGATGGGCGCAGGAAGGGCGCAGTCGATCAGCTCGGCGAAGGCACCGTGCAAGAGTTCGATTACCGCTTCCTTGGGCAGGTCCAGGTGCTCTTTGCTCCAGCTGCTGCTGGCATGCAGCACCCAGGTGTCCGGGTTGCCGTCACGGCCGGGTTTGCTGCGGTTGCGCGTCAGCCAGTCGAGCGGATTGTCCTGCACGAAGCAGCCGTCGACCTTGGTGTCCAGTGGCTGGGCGAAGGCCAGGGCGACGGCCCAGGTCGGCTCCATGACCACGCTGGAAGCCGCGCCGGCGAGTTTAGGGGCGGCCGCCAGCAGGGCGCTGGCTTGCGATGCGGGCGCGGCGATCACCACATGGCTGAAGGGGCCGTGGCTTTGCCCTTCGGCGTCTTGCAGGTGCCAGTGCTGCGCACCGCGAAAGACCTCGGTGATCCGGCAGGAGAAGTGCACCGGCAAGGCGCCGAGCATGGCGCGGGTGATGGCGCTCATACGCGGGTTGCCGACCCAGCGCACCTGCTCGTCTGGCGAGGCGCTGAGCTGACCGTTGCGGCTGTGATAGAGGTTCGGCGTCCATTCGGCGACCCAGCCGCGCGCCTGCCATTGCTGCACCACATCGACGAAGCGGCGATCGCGCGCGGTGAAGTACTGTGCGCCCAGATCCAGGGCGCCGACATCGCTGCGCTTGCTGGCCATGCGGCCGCCACTGCCACGGCTTTTTTCGAACAGGTGAACCTCATGTCCGGCGGCGTGGAGGGCTTGGGCTGCAGACAGTCCGGCGATGCCGGTGCCGATGATGGCGATGGGTGCGGTCATGATCTACCTCTTGCTTTAGAGCGCTAGGCTACGCTTTAGACAAAACCTATACAATATCCATTGTATGTACAGGGCTTATCGGGTTCAATCGTGCCTTCCTATATTAAAGACAATCCTGAGCCGGATTAAAGGCACGCTGCCCCGTCATAAACCAGACTGGTGGCTATCAAGGTTGGCTCATGCCATGCGAGGAGGATGCCATGCACATATTGCTCACCGGCGGAACCGGGCTGATTGGACGCGCCCTGTGTCGACAGTGGACGCAGCAGGGCCATCAGCTGACGGTGTGGAGTCGCACCCCACAGCGGGTCGCGGCGCTGTGCGGGGCGCAGGTCCGCGGCATTGGCTGGCTTGACGAAGTCGGCGACCAGGCGGTGGACGCGGTGATCAACCTGGCCGGCGCCCCCATTGCCGACCGACCCTGGACGCGCAAGCGCAAGGCCCTGCTCTGGGCCAGCCGGATCACCCTCACCGAGCAGCTGCTGGCCTGGTTGCAGCAGCGCCAGCAGAAGCCGCGGGTGCTGCTGTCCGGCTCGGCGGTGGGCTGGTATGGCGATGGCGGTGAGCGCGAGTTGAGTGAGGATAGCCCGCAGATTACCGACGATTTCGGCGCCCAGCTGTGCGGTGCCTGGGAGGAGACGGCGCAGCGTGCCGAAGCCATGGGCATCAGGGTGGTGCTGGTGCGCACCGGTCTGGTGCTGGCTGCGGACGGCGGCTTCCTGGCGCGCCTGCTGCCCCCCTTCCGTTTCGGCCTGGGTGGCCCGGTCGGCGATGGCCGGCAGTGGATGCCGTGGATCCATATCGCCGATCAAATCGCCCTGATCGATTTTCTCTTGCAGCAGGAGCAGGCCAGCGGTCCTTATAATGCCTGCGCTCCGGAGCCGGTGCGCAACGCCGACTTTGCCCGGGCGCTGGGCCGCGTGTTGCATCGCCCGGCGCTGCTGCCGGCCCCGGCGTTCCTCCTGCGCATGGCCTTCGGCGAACTGGCGGGGCTGCTGCTGGGCGGACAGCGGGCATTGCCGGTGCGCCTGCAGGAAGCCGGGTTTCGTTTTCGTTTCACCGATCTGGATCTAGCCCTGGCGGATTTGCTGGGTCGACACTGACTGATAAGGATTCTGCATGAGTAATCACGCCTTGCTGCTGGTCAACCTGGGCTCCCCGGCGTCGACCGAAGTGGCTGATGTACGGCGCTACCTCAATCAATTTCTGATGGACCCCTATGTGGTCGATCTGCCCTGGCCGCTGCGGCGTTTGCTGGTGTCGCTGATTCTGATCAAGCGGCCTGCGGCTTCGGCCCATGCCTATGCGTCAATCTGGTGGGAGGACGGCTCGCCCCTGGTGGTGCTGAGCAAGCGCCTGCAGCAGGCGATGCAGGCGCAGTGGCGCCAGGGCCCGGTCGAGCTGGCGATGCGCTACGGCGAGCCGTCGATCGAGACGGTACTCAATCGGCTGGCGGCGCAAGGCATCAAGCAGGTGACCTTGGCGCCGCTGTATCCGCAGTTTGCCGACAGCACCACCACCACGGTGATCGAGGAAGCCAAGCGGGTGGTGCGCGCGGGCAACCTGGACATGCACTTCGCCCTACTGGCGCCGTTCTATGACCAGCCGGAATACCTCGAGGCCCTGGTCGACAGCGCCCGACCTTACCTGGAGCAGGACTTCGATCACCTGTTGTTGAGTTTTCACGGTCTGCCGGAACGCCATCTGCGCAAGCTCGATCCCGGCAAGCACTGCCTGCAGGGGCCCGATTGCTGTCGTACGGCGCCGCCTGAGGTGCTTGCGACCTGCTACCGCGCGCAATGCATGCGCAGCGCCGCAGCCTTCGCCGAACGCATGGGCCTGCGCCCAGATCAGTGGTCGGTGGCCTTCCAGTCGCGCCTGGGCCGGGATAAGTGGATCGAGCCCTATACCGAAAACCGTCTCGAGGAGTTGGCCGGGCAGGGGGTGAAGAAGCTGCTGGTGATGTGCCCGGCATTCGTCGCCGACTGCATCGAAACCCTGGAGGAAATCGGCGACCGCGGCCTCGAGCAGTTCCAGGCAGCCGGTGGTGAAAGCCTGCAACTGGTGCCCTGCCTCAACGATCACCCAAGCTGGGCGGTGGCGCTCAATGCCCTCTGCGAGCGGGCGCCGTCGATGCGTTGAACGACCATGGCGCCGCGGTTGTTCGCCGCGTTTTGCGCTGGGTCGGCCAGTGGCGCCAGGAATGCCGGGGCGGTTATCAGTTCGACGGGAGCTACTGCATTCGCCTGCTTGATAACGCCAGGTAACCATACTCACCGTTGTCTATATCGGCCTAAGCTGGCAGCACTTTCAACCGTCGCGCATCGCGTAAGCGGTGCCGAGGAGACCGCCAGTGTCCAACAACAATAACGGCTATCCCTCCAATTCACGCGCCTGGGCCACCGTCGCCATTCTGATGGTGGCTTACGTGCTATCGTTTATCGACCGGCAGATTCTCAACCTGCTGGTCGCGCCCATCCGCCGCGACCTGATGATCAGCGACACCCAGATGAGCCTGCTGATGGGCTTGTCCTTCGCCCTGTTCTATACCGTTTGTGGGATTCCCCTGGGACGCCTGGCCGATAGCAAAAACCGGCGCGGGCTGGTGGCCATTGGCATCCTGTTCTGGAGTGCGGCCACCGCCGCATGCGGCCTGGCCAGACTGTACTGGCAGTTCCTGATCTGCCGAATCGGTGTCGGCGTAGGCGAGGCGGCGCTGTCGCCGGCGGCCTATTCGCTGATCGCCGACAGCTTTCCCGCAGAGCGTCGCGCCACCGCCATCAGCGTCTATTCGATGGGCGTCTACCTGGGCTCGGGCCTGGCCTTTCTGTTTGGCGGCCTGGTCATCAAGCTGGCCTCGGCCCAGGGCGATGTGTTGCTGCCGGTGCTGGGCGAAGTGCGGCCCTGGCAGCTGATATTTCTCGCGCTGGGCGCCGCCGGGGTGCTCTTCACCCTGCTGATGCTGGCGGTCAGGGAGCCGGCCCGGCGCGGCGTCGGTGCCGGGGTCGCGGTGCCGCTGGCCGAGGTCGGCCGCTATATCCGCGCCAACAAACGCACCGTGCTCTGTCACAACTTCGGCTTCGCCGGCCTGGCGTTCGCCGGCTACGGCAGCGCGGCCTGGGTGCCAAGCTTCTTTATCCGCACCTACGGCTGGGACGCCGGCCAGGTTGGCATCATCTACGGCAGCATCGTGGCGGTGTTCGGTTGCCTGGGCATCCTCTTCGGTGGGCGCCTGGCCGACTGGATGGCCAAGCGCGGTAGCAGCGACGCCAATATGCGCGTCGGCCTGTACGCCGCAATCGGCGCCGCGCCTTGTGTGCTGAGCTTTCCGTTGATGGACAGCGGGCTGTTGGCGGCGGTGCTGATGGCGCCGACGGTGTTCTTCCTGAGCATGCCGTTCGGCGTAGCGCCGGCGGCGATCCAGGAAATCATGCCCAACTCGATGCGCGGCCAGGCCTCGGCGATCTATTTGTTCGTCATCACCCTGATCGGCCTGGGCATCGGCCCGACCGCCGTCGCGCTGGTGACCGACTATGTCTTCGCCGATGACCAGGCGCTGCGCTACTCGCTGCTGATCGTCAGCAGCATTGCCGTGTTCAGCTCCATCGTCCTGTTGAGCATGAGCCTCAAGCCCTACCGGGGCAGCTTGCTGCACCTGCAGCAGTGGGCGGCCAGGTCGGCCTGAAGAGGGCGCCTGGCCGGGTAGCTGCCAGGTGCATGGACAAGGTCTGCGCCTCGTGGACGACGCTGTATTGATCCGTCGCGCAAGGCGTCATCCCTCGGCGCAGTCCTCAAGCCCGGATAAACGCCGGTGCAATCGGCGATAGCCTCGCGGATTGCACGGCGTGTTGCGCTTTACCCCGGGACCAAACTACGGGGTCTGCTCTTCTTTCAGCGCCTTGCTGCGCCAGCCCTTGCCGCCGGGCAGCAGCAGGTTGAGTGCAATGGCGATGATGCCGCACAGCGAAATGCCTTTGAGGCTGATATCGCCCGCACCAATCACCATGCCGCCGATGCCGAACACCAGGGTCACCGCCACTATCACCAGGTTGCGTGGCTCGCCCAGGTCGACCTGGTGACGGATCAGGGTATTCAGGCCGACCACCGCGATGGAGCCGAACAGCAGGCAGAGAATGCCGCCCATCACCGGCACCGGAATGCTCTGCAGCACGGCGCCGAACTTGCCGATGAAGGCCAGCACCATGGCGATCAGCGCTGCCCAGAGCATCACCCTGGGGTTGAAGTTCTTGGTCAGCATCACCGCGCCGGTGACTTCCGAGTAAGTGGTGTTGGGCGGGCCGCCGAGCAGGCCGGCGGCCGAGGTGGCCAGGCCGTCGCCGAGCAGGGTGCGGTGCAGGCCGGGTTCTTTCAGGTAGTTCTTGCCGGTCACGGTGCCGATCGCCAGCACGTCGCCGATATGCTCGATGGCCGGCGCAATGGCCACCGGCAGGATGAACAGGATCGCCCCCCAGTGCAGCTCGGGCGCGACGAAGTTGGGCATGGCCAGCCAAGGCGCAGCGGCCACCGCGCTGAAGTCGATCACGCCGAACAACCAGGCCAGCGTATAGCCGACGGCAATCCCGCAAAGAATCGGGATCAGGCGGAAGATTCCGCGGCCGACCACGGCGACGATCAGGGTGGTGAGCAGCGCCGGCAGCGAGATCATCAGCGCCACGTCATAGGGCACCAGTTGGGCGCTGGCATCACCGGCCTTGCCCATCGCCATGTTGGCCGCCACGGGCGCCAGGCCCAGGCCGATGGCCATGATCACCGGGCCGATTACCACCGGCGGCAACAGGCGGTCGACAAAACCGGTGCCCTTGAGCTTCACCGCGCCGGCCAGCAGCATGTAGGCGACGCCGGCGGCGACCAGGCCGCCGAGGGTCGCCGGCAGGCCGAAATCGGCTTTGGCGGCGAGAATCGGCGCGATAAAGGCGAAGCTCGAGGCGAGAAACACCGGTACCTGGTTCTTGGTCACCAGCTGGAAGATCAGGGTGCCGAGCCCCGCGGTGAACAGCGCCACGTTGGGGTCCATGCCGGTGATCAGCGGCATCAGCACCAGCGCGCCGAAGGCCACGAAGAGCATCTGCGAACCCGCCAGGATTTGTCGCCAGGTGGCGTCCTGCATGTGCTCCTGCATGCTCAGGCGTCCTTCTGCTTGGTGCCGAAGATCTTGTCGCCGGCATCGCCCAGGCCGGGAATGATGTAGCCGTGCTCGTTGAGGCGCTCATCGATCGAGGCGGTGTAGATCATCACCTCGGGATGGGCCTCGGCCACTGCCTTGATGCCCTCGGGCGCGGCGACCAGCACCATGGCGCGGATTTCCTTGCAGCCGGCCTTCTTCAGCAGGTCGATGGTGGCAACCATGGAGCCGCCGGTGGCGAGCATCGGGTCGATGATCATGGCCAGGCGCTCGTCGATTTCCGGCACCAGTTTTTCCAGGTAGGTGTGCGCCTGCAGGGTCTTCTCGTTGCGTGCCACGCCCACGGCGCTGACCTTGGCCCCGGGAATTAGACTGAGCACGCCGTCGAGCATGCCGATGCCGGCACGCAGGATCGGCACCACGGTGATCTTCTTGCCGGAGATCTTTTCCACCTGCACGGCGCCAGCCCAACCCTGGATCTCGTAATTTTCCAGGGGCAGATCCTTGGTCGCTTCGTAGGTCAGCAGGGCGCCGACTTCCTGAGCCAGTTCGCGGAAATTCTTCGTGCTGATGTCGGCGCGTCGCATCAGGCCGAGCTTGTGGCGAATCAACGGGTGGCGGATCTCGAGGACGGGCATGGCGGGTTCTCCGGCGGGGCTGGTAAAAAAAAATTGCGCTAGATTAGCATTGGCATTGCGCTGCTGCCGCGCAGATGCAGGCGGCTTGCTGAAATCTAGTGTGTAATGTCGGCGATTGCGCGTATTTCCTGCGGTTGATCGGCGAGGGCTTGCTCCGCCTGAAACAGGTGGGTACCTTTGCCGACTTTTATTTTGACGCATTGATCAACTTTGTGTTTTTCAATGTTCGCTCACCCCTAGAGGAAAGACCATGCCCGTCGATCTCGCGCACATCCGCCAAGTCATGCTGGAAGCCGATTGCCTGTACAGCGAAACCGAAGTGGAAGCGGCTATCGACCAGGTTGCCGCCGCGATCAATGGCCAGTTGGCCGAGCGCAACCCGGTGGTGTTCTGCGTGATGAACGGTGGCCTGATCTTCTCCGGCAAGTTGCTGCCCAAGCTCAACTTCCCGTTGGAACTGTCCTACCTGCATGCCACCCGTTATCGCAACGAAACCAGCGGCGGCGAACTGTTCTGGAAGGCCAAGCCGGAAATCTCCTTCATCGACCGCGACGTGCTGATCATCGACGACATCCTCGACGAAGGACACACCCTGGGTGCGATCATCGACTTCTGCCACCACGCCGGCGCCAGCGCCGTGCACACCGCGGTACTGATCGACAAGGACCACAACCGCAAGGCCCGCCCCGAGCTCAAGGCCGATTACGTCGGCCTGCCGTGCATCGACCGCTACATCTTCGGCTATGGCATGGACTACAAAGGCTACTGGCGCAACGCCCCGGGCATCTACGCGGTCAAGGGCCTGTAACCCGCGGGGCACTGCGCCCCGGTCCGCGGCTATTTGGTTGATCTGGTCGGTTAGACAGCTCAATCCGCTGGCGGCCAGAATGCTCGGGCCAGCCGGTGTTCGGCAGAGGAGCCCGGCCATGGTCGAGTTGATCGCCGGGCCGCTGATCGGCGACCTGACCAGCGCCGAATCCCTGGCCTTCGACGCCGGCAGCCAGGCGGCGCCCTACCACGGCGAACTGATCATCGTCATGGACCCGCGGCGCTTTCTAGGCGAGGCGGCCGCGCAGCACCTGGCGCGGGCCGAGACCCTGTTCGCCAGCATCCAGGGCCAGGGCGCGCGCCTGCCCTCGCAGCGCCGCTACCAGGCGCGGGCGGGCAGCGCCGAGCGGGGCGTGCAGCTACCCCGGGCGCACTATGACGAGCTCAGGGCGCTGGTTAAGCGGTGATGACCGCCCCGGCGGCGGCTGCCGTTGAACACCCGGTGGCTTGAGGGTTTTACCGGCGGACGATGAGGCAACCGGCACAGCGTCAGGCGTGAACACCGCGCGCTGGCCAGCGCCGGCAGGCGATCCGCCGCTGCCGAGATTCCAGCACCACCCCCAAGTGGGCTAAGGTCGTTGTGAGGGCTCCTTTCAACGCGGGAGAGCAGTGATGCAGCGATCGAACTGGGCCGAACAGCGAAGCCCCGTGGCCGCCCGGCCGTGGCCAACCGCCGGCCGGTTGCTGGCCAGGTGAGCCCATGAGCCGCCCCGACGAGTCGCCGGTTGCGCCGCCTAGCCCTTCACCAGGGCCTGGCGCCAGCCGCGCGGGCGAGGACACGGCCAGTGGCGCCGCGGCGGTCGAACGCGCGGCCAGTGCCCGCGGCGACTTCGCGGTGGTCGCCGAGCTGTTGCCCTACCTGCGCCCCTATGTCGGGCGCATCGCCCTGGCGCTGGCGCTGATCGTCGCCGCCAAGCTGGTCAACCTCTATGTACCGGTCGCCCTCAAGCAGATAGTCGACGGCCTGAATATCGAACCCAGCCTGTTGCTGCTGCCGGTCGGCCTGCTGCTGGCCTATGGCGCGGCGCGCATCGGCGTGACCCTGTTCAACGAACTGCGCCAGGTGGTGTTCGCCCGGGTGATGGCACGCACCTCGCGTCAGGTCACCCTGAAGGTGTTCGATCACCTGCTCGGCCTCAGCCTGAAGTTCCACCTGGACCGTCGCACCGGCGGCGTGGCCCGCGATGTGGAGCGCGGCGGCAGCGCGATCTCCGAGCTGCTCGACTGGACGCTCTACAGCATAGTGCCGACCCTGCTCGAGGTGCTGCTGGTGACGGCCGTGCTGGTCTGGGCCTATGACTGGGGCTTCGCCCTGATCACCCTGGGCACGCTGCTGGCCTACAGCCTGTGGACCCTGGCGGTGACCGAGTGGCGCACGCGCTTCTACCGCGCCGCGGTGGAGGCCGATACCCGCGCCAACGAGCGCGCGGTGGACTCGCTGCTCAACTACGAGACGGTCAAGTACTTCAACAACGAGGCCCACGAGCGCGGGCGCTACGACCAGAGCCTGCGGCACCTGGAGAACGCCAAGGTCAGGGCGATCCAGTCGCTGGCGCTGCTCAATCTCGGCCAGTCCGTGGTCATCGCCAGTGGCGTCACGGCCATGATGTGGCGGGCCGCCGCGGGGGTGGTGGCCGGCGAGCTGAGCATCGGCGACCTGGTGCTGGTCAATGCCTACCTGCTGCAGCTATCGGCCCCGTTGTTCGTGCTCGGCATGATGTACCGCCAGGTCAAGCAGGCGCTGACCAATATGGAGCGGCTGTTCGGCCTGCTCGGCCAGCGCCAGGATGTGCAGGACGCGCCGACCGCCCAGCCGCTCGTAGCCAGCCGTCCGCGCCTGAGCTTCGAGGGGGTGCACTTTGGCTACGACCCGCGCCGCGAGATTCTGCATGGCGTGAGCTTCGAGGTGCCGCCCGGCGGTACGGTGGCGGTGGTCGGCCATTCGGGCTCGGGCAAGTCGACCCTGGCGCGCCTGCTGTACCGCTTCTACGACGTCGATGGCGGGCATATCCGCATCGACGGCCAGGACCTGCGCGAGCTGACCCAGGCCTCGCTGCGCGCGACCATCGCCATCGTTCCGCAGGACACGGTGCTGTTCAACGACAGCATCTACTACAACATCGCCTATGGCCGCCCCGAGGCCAGTCGCGCCGAGGTCGAGGCCGCCGCCCGCGCCGCGCATATCCACGCGTTCATCGAGCGCCTGCCGGACGGCTACCAGACCCCGGTCGGCGAACGCGGCCTCAAGCTCTCCGGCGGCGAGAAGCAGCGTGTGGCGATCGCCCGCGCGCTGCTGAAGAACCCGGCCATCCTGATCTTCGACGAGGCCACCTCGGCGCTGGACTCCAAGTCGGAGAAGGCCATCCAGGCCGCGCTCGAGCGCATCCAGGTCGGCCGCACCACCCTGGTGATCGCCCATCGCCTGTCCACGGTGATGAATGCCGACCGCATCCTGGTGCTGGACGCCGGGCGCATCATCGAAAGCGGCAGCCACCGCGAGTTGCTGGCGGCCGGCGGCAGCTACGCGCAGATGTGGGCACTGCAGCAGCAAGCACCGCCTGCCGAGCAATCGCCGCGCCCCGAGCTGCCCGGCTAGCTCAGTAGCACGCGGCGAACGCGATGACGGGACGCGGTGTAGGTGGTTGTTGGATCAGGCGTGCAGCGGCTGGGCATGGGAGAGAGGAAGATATATCTCCCTTTTTGCATCTTAATGACCGGCAGCTTCGGGTCTATTGTGTTGAAAAAGTAGACCCTGCTCGTCCAGCCTTACATTTAGGGGGGAGCGCCATTTTTGCACGCTCCTAGGTCATATCTGAGTTCTGAACCCTGCACTCAATACGCGGATTTCAATCTTGGGCGCGTACTTTTCTGCCCTGGAAGCCGAAGCCGACTTTCTCAACAGAGTCGGTCGTTTACAGCCATCTGCGAACAGATGCTATGTGGCTGATCTACCCTTAACGACAAGTTTCTGTTGATCTGGCTTGAGTCCTTGCGCGCGCCTAGAATTACAGGATATTGATCACCAATAAGGCCACAGCAACCCAAAAAATAATGCCGCCTATCATCACACCCCAATTTGGCGGTCTGCTGTTCAGTGCAGTAACAGCTGGTTCTTGCACCCAAGATGCCGTTGGCGAGTTGAATGCTGGCCCACTTGGCTGTCTGTCATTAACTTGGCGACAGAGTGCTTGCGCAGATGTTGATACTGAGCCGTTACCCATGTCGGCGACCTTTATGCCTTGGTAAATATCAATCGTGGACTTGGGTGACGTCTCGGCCGTGCCCGGGACTGCTACAGGGGCGGCGGGGGACTTCTGAGTCCGTGCTTTTCCCCAATCACTCAGCGTGCCAAGTGCCGATTGCTCGACTGACTGCATCCCTCCCGCTTCGTTTCCTCCTAGGCTCGCAGCGCCGACAGGTACTCGGTCGCCTACGGCAGGGCCTCCACCGGTTTGGGCCAGCCCATCATCCAGCGATTGGCGATTTCCATTGGCAGCCGGAGCATTTGCTTCGGTGCTGCTCTGGCTGGCATCGGGGAGTTGTTCGGTCGGTAGAGTTTCTGCATTCTGTTTTTCCACTGCTGCGTCATTGTCATCCACTGGAGTCAGCAGGGCTTGAAACTGATGTGCTGACTCAGGTACGGGTAACAGTGTTGATGACCTTACAGTTAGAGGTGGCTCTGACTGCTGCGCCTGGCCGTTATGCCGAGGCTGGATGGGCGATGCGGACTCCGGATCTTGCGACTCTGGCCAATCGAAGAGGCGGTCGTGCTCGGTTTCGTGGCACTTCCTGCAAAGTGTGATCAGGTTATTTTGCTGATTGGTGCCATGATGAGACAGGTAGATGATGTGATGCACATCCAATGTGGTGTTCGTCGCGCCACACTCCATGCACTTGAAGCCATCACGTCGACGGATTCGCTGCGCCACTTCTTTCCAGTTTCGATCCCGATAATCAGAGCGCCCCTCCATGCGCAACAGGGCACGACGGTGGGCGCGCATGATTTTAAAGTCTCGCGTACTGTTGCTGGACTTTGCCAATAGTTGAGTAATCCAATCGTGAAGCTTGGCAGCAACAGCGGCATCAATGTTTGCCAGCGTCTGCTGTGCTTTCCGCCGCTTCCACTCTTCGTCGGATTTCAGATCATGCTCGGCATTACGCAGCATGCCGCGGGCCAGCTTTTCGGCAAATCGCGCTTCAGCGTTTTTGGCTGGCTCAGGGGACTCGTTGAGGGTATTTACGCATCGAGTACAGATATCGATGTGCTCGGTTTGAAACTTGAGCGACTTGAATGTGTGCTGGCAGATACGGCAGGTAGGCATGAGGCCTGTTCCTTGGCTCTTTGTGCCCAAATGATAGAGCGATGCCCCGTTGGCACGCTAGGTGATGACAACGATCTACTTAGGATTCCTCAGAAGCGCAACTGACAACCTGCTAGTCTCGTCGATAAATCGTCTCATACGTCACCCCCCTGACGTGGCTTTAGCAACTGTAGGCGATTCATTCTGTTAGTCGAATCCAGTCAGTAAATAACACTGTGTTTGTAGACCCGCAATGACCGCTTCTGCCGACTGCTTCCCATCATAATCGGCAGCTTAGGGTCGGTGGCTGCCCCTTACTACCAGCAGAAACGACTACAAATCACGTCCACTTACCTTCTTTACTATCTCGGTGGATTTCCCGTTCCGCAGACTCTTCTTACATCGGGAAAATATATCGACCCATTTTTCTGTCCTTAAAACAACAATCAGGAGGCCGTAAGTAAGGATCAAATCAATCAGTAGCCACTCAGCTCGCGGAATGGCCGGGCGCTGTGGTTCTCGACCCATTCGACCACCGGGGAGGGAACGTAAAGCTGTCGTTTTGCCCGAGATATCGCGATGTACACGGCACAGATTCGTTGATCGAATTCCTCGCGGTTTTTGAATGTTTCATCTGTGAGCAGCTCCGGGGTCAGCAAGACGCTGTCGAACTCCATCCCTCCCGCCTCTTCTGCCATCATTACCGTGCAGTTCTTATTGGACTGTCCGAGAATCCCTTTCAGCCGGTTCATATCGGCAATGTTGAAGCCTTTTTCAAACTCAGCCTCCACCCAAAGAAATGCCCCATCGTACCGGTTGGCCTCACGCACCTGTTGCCAGGTAAACATCTCACTAAAATCCAAGTGCGGCCCATCACTGCTTTGGTCAATCCTGTAAAAGTCAGGTTTGAACAGTGCGATGGCCGTGGTCATGAACTGCTTGATGTCCTGCAGCGCTGTTACGTTCGGGAGGCACAATGCGCGCTCGCCGGCATTCATCTGGATGATCCATTTCATCGTGTCCCAGTGGGACGCAGTCAGCACCACACAGCCGTCAGGCGGCAGGAAGCCAGGAGGGTAATGTTTGATACTGACATCGGCATCGCTCGCGCCTTCGAATGGGATTTTGCCTTTCTTCGAGTGCCGATAGATCAGTGGGTTGACCAGGCTTTCGACATTGCGGCCCGAGCGGACGGAATAGCTGACATCGCTTCGCCGGACGTCACGTCTTCTGTTGACCAATGTACCACCGGCTTTCTGATACTCATCCCCCAGGGTGATTAGTACTTGGCGGCCGCGCCCAACGATCTGAAGCAGCGACTCAGGGAGGTCCTGACTTTCGTCGATGAGGACGTGTGAATAATGCTTCGGCACCACACAGCCCGCGAGGCTTGCGCGTTTTATCGGTAGCAATGTTTCGAGTCCAACCTGTTTGTCCCAAGCGGGGTTTGCCTCAACGTAGGTCCATAGGCGGCTCGAATACTGCAGAAGCACCCTTGCATCCAAGTCAGGCAGGGGGTGCTGGAACTCAGGCAGGTGCTTGGCCGATAGCGTGCCGTCTTTAGACCGGCAATAGCGCTCAATCACCATCAAGCAGATGTTTAAGGTCGCCAGTGCATCGTGGTTAGACATGCCGAGGATGTTCAGCTCCTGGGTTAGTGCCAGCTTGCTTGGGATCCTGGCTGGTGTGCTCGCGAGTTGAGGCCTGTATCCGGGCAGCAATCTCTGTGCAAACTGCTTGAAGGTAAAGCCCGTTTCTTTGGCGTGGGCTCCCCCCATGCGCTTGCGAAGGGCTTCCAGTTTTCCCTCTGTGTGCGCCAGCACTAACGTCCCTCCTGGGCGTAGGCACTCCCTCAAGGCGCCTAACAGGTGGCTCTTGCCTATCCCTGCATAACCTTGAACATGGAGGTGCTCGTCAAGATTGGCTCGGAAGGTCCTGATCAACTTGTTCTGCGCCGGGCTCAACCATCGTTCGCGGTGCCAGGGCGTCACCACCTGCTCGCTGAACGGGTTTTTACTTCTGTGGTGACGGGCCTTGAATGCGATATCCCATTTGCCGTTGGGCAACAGGTAGTCTCGTGCCGATACTTCATCGGCGAGGAGAAATCGCAGGTTCAAACGTTTAACTACTTTGCAACCAGAGTAGAACTTCGTTGGATCGAACAGACGTTGCGCCTCTGACAACAATCCTGAAGTTGCTGAATGCTGGGCATCCACGGCCCACGCAATGAGCTTGGCCAGAACACTCTCTGCACCATTGGAGGTGAGCTGCTCTTCTGGTGCTCCCGCCAGATTCTGGATGACCAAAATTGCAGCCAGCTCGGGATTTGTAAGGCCAGGGAGAACTTTTGCGCCATTAGCACCCAACAAACTCGCACAGGTATCACTCGTGACGGGTAGGAATAGAGCGTTGGATAAATCAAAGTGTTCCGGGTGCATACAGCCTCGCTACTAAGGAAAGACACGACACAGGGTCAAGCCCGTTCATGCTCTTCATCCATTTCGGGGTCGTCCACCTCTGGAACATACGTCGACCAGGGCTCCTGCTTGTCAATGACGCGCGCGACATAATCCCGTACTCGTAAGGTACTACGGGCATCGGTGAGCCAACCCAATTCGATCAACCTAGAGCGAACCAATTCAATTGAAACGCCTAGGCAGGCACTCAAGTCCGCGAGAATTCTTTGAGCGGTCACGATGTTGTATTGCTCGTGGTCGACGTAGATGAGCCCGTGCCCACGCCACTTGACATCATAATGCTCAAGCAACGGAGCCAGATGTTCTGCCAGCGTTTCGGCCGTCATCCACTCCGCAACTTTTGCCCAGTTTGAGTCACCCATGGCTGCCCTCACCTTTGACACCAAGCTCGAAATGATAATTACCCAAGGTGCCCGACATGCCTCCGGGGTATTTCCTGTGTTCGCCCATTACCACAGCCCCATTCGCGTCGATCTGCCCCTGCAACTCATAGACTGCCATTTCGAGCAGTCTGCACAGGTCCTCAGGACTATGTGCAGCCACATGTAGCTGCAGATCAAACTTGGCAGCAATAGGGCGCGGTGAGTGTTCGACAGGTGCCGTTCGATCAAGTGTCGCGCCTTGCTGGTGTTCACCCTCAGCTTGGTCTCCCTTCGAGCCACTAAGGATTTCGGCATGCTCCTCATCCATGAGGTCCAGCACCTTCGAAAGCTCCAGAGTCTTCTCGGGATGCAATTGCATCCGGTCCTTGATCTCCAAACGACGGATCTGCCACTCCCGAATCATTTCTCTGGTCAGGTTGTCAATTTCGCCCACTACCGCGTCCTCTCGATACCAAGTGTGAAGTATGCCACTCCTCAACCCCTTGGACTGAGTGGCCAAGCGTAAAACCCGGGGCATCGTCGATTTCTCTCTCAAATACCCTGGCGTACCTGTCTTGTTTGCCGCCTTGGCTGGTCAGTTACGTAATGGCACTGCACTTGACCGCCTATTTGCACAACCAATGACCAGTCAATTGCATTCAACTTGACCAGCACACTGGATCGCCCCTCGTTTATTAGACACCCTTTGAGGGTCCGCTTTTGGCCGATTCCTGCCTGTTGCGACTATCCGGTTTGGGTCGCCTCCGTTAGCAGAGCCCTGCCTTTGTTCGCACCGCCGTATCTGTGCAACGAACAGCCAGCCTATCCGCGCTCCTCTTCGCTGTCGGTCAGGCAGGCGACTAGGTCGGCGGCGAAGCGGGACAGCAGTTCGCGCTTGCGCACGCACACCTGCAGGTCGCGGCGGGCCCAGGGTTCTTGCAGTTCGATCACCGCCAGCGGCTGGCGCGCGCTTGCCTCGGCCACTGCGCTGCGTGGCACCAGGCCGATGCCGACGCCGGCGCTGACCATGCGGCACACGGCTTCGAAGCTGCGCACCTGGATGCGCACTTCCAGGTGGCGGCCGAGGGCGGCTGCGGCGTTCATGGTGAAGGTGTGGATGGCCGAGCCGGAATGCAGCATCACGAAGGGGTAGTCGAGCACCGCGGCGAAGGCCGTGCTGGGCTGCCGGGCGAGCGGGTGGTCGGCCGGGGCGATCAGCACCAGCCGGTCCGCGCGGTAGGGGATCAGTTCGACCTCGGCGCCGTCGACCATATCGGCCACCACGCCGACTTCCACCTCGCCGCGCGCCACCGCCATGACCACCTCTGGGCTGGTGTGTTCCTCCAGGGAGATGCTGACTTGCGGATGGCGCTGCAGGAAGGTCGCCAGGCTGTCCGGCAGGAAGGCATGGGTGGCGTGGGTGTTGGCCCACAGGCTGACGTGGCCGCGTACGCCCTTGGCATAGGGCGCGAGGTCGGCATGCAGCTGTTCGAGCTGGGCGAACACCTGGCGCGCATGGCGCAATAGCGCCTCGCCGGCGCGGGTCGGGCGCACGCCGCGCGGTTCGCGGATCAGCAGCGGCGTGCCGATCGCCGCTTCCAGCAGGCGCATACGGTGGCTGGCCGAGGAGGGCGCCAGGTGCACGCGCTCGGCGCCGCGGGTCAGGTTCCTGGCTTCGGCTATCGCGATAAACAGCCGCAGGTCGATCAGGTCGTATTGCATAGGCTTGGTCAAATCCGAACGCTAGGTTGTGCAAAAGCCATTTTTCATTGGATCTTACCCCGATGATCATTCGTCTCAAGACAACTCTTGAGGTTTGAACCTGTCATGCCATGGAAATCCTGGTCGAGCGAGCGCCTGGGTATCGCGCTTGCGGTTCTGGCCGCCTTCGGTTTTTCGTTCAAGGCGATCTTCGTCAAGCTGGCCTACGCCGCCGCGCCGGTGGATGCGGTCACCCTGCTGACCCTGCGCATGACCTTCGCCCTGCCGATCGCGCTCTGGGCTAGCCTCTGGCTGTGCCGCTCGGCGCCGCCGCTGACGCGCAGGGACTGGGGCCTGCTGATTGCACTGGGCCTGCTGGGCTACTACGGCGCGAGCATCCTCGATTTTCTCGGCCTGCAGTACATTTCGGCGGCGCTCGAGCGGCTGATTCTGTTCATCTACCCGACCATCACCGTGCTGATCGGCGTGCTGTTCCTCGGCCAGCGCCTGGAGCGGCGCCAGGTCGGCGCGCTGCTGCTGTCCTACGCCGGCATCGCGCTGGCCTTCGCCCATGACCTGCAGGTGGCCGACGACATCGATCAGGTGCTGATCGGCGCGGCCCTGGTGTTCGGTTCGGCGCTGTCCTATGCCTTCTATAGCTCCGGGGCGGAGATCGCCATCCGGCGCCTGGGCAGCATCCGCTTCGCCGCCCTGGCGATCATCGTCTCGAGCCTCGCCACCCAGCTGCACTTCCTCGCCACCCAGCCGTTCTCCACGCTGCAGCAGCCCGTGGAGGTGTACCTGTATGGCGTCGCGATGGCCGTGTTCTCGACCCTGCTGCCGGTGTTCTGGCAGTCGGCGGCGCTGCGCCATATCGGCGCGGCGCGCACCGTGCTGATCGGCACCCTGGGTCCGGTGCTGACCATCTTCTTCGCCTGGGGGCTGCTCGCCGAACCGGTGTCGCTGGCGCAGCTGGCGGGCGCCGGCCTGGTGCTGGCCGGAGTGTTGCTGGTCTCCGCCCGCAAGCGCCTGCCCGATCGGCCGCGGCCTGGTGCCGAATCGCTGGTGGCGACTGAACCGGCCCAGCCGCTCGGCAGCCCCCGGGGCTAAGCCGTGCGCCGGCGGTGTCGGTTGGCACCGAAGCGGGCGCAGGGCTGCAAGCAGAAGGCGAGCGGCAGGCCGGGCGAAATTTTATTTTTCATCGGCTGCATCCAATGCGCTGTTTCGCGGGTAGTACAGGTAGCAGCTACGACAGTTGCTCAGCTGTCCACCTTTCCGGAGACATACGCATGAACGCAAAACGACTGATCCGCCGCACCGCTACTACACTCGCCAGCGCCTGCCTGTTGGCCGCCATGCCGATGGTCCATGCACAGATGGAACTGCCTGACAGCATCAAGGTGCCGCAGGGCAACAAGGTGGCGCTGGAAACCCTGGGCGTGGGCGAGGTGACCTACGAGTGCCGTGCCAAGGTCGACAATGCCGGCGAGGCGGAGTGGGTGTTCGCCGGGCCTGATGCGGTGCTCAATGACCGCAGCGGCAAGCAGGTCGGCACCTACTTCGGCCCGCCGGCCACCTGGAAGGCGATCGACGGCTCCAGCATCACCGGCGCGCAATTGGCGGTGGCACCCGCCGGGGCCGGCAATCTGCCCTATCAGCTGGTCAAGGCCAATCCAGCCGACGGCGAGGGGGCGATGAGCGGCATCAGTTACATCCAGCGGGTTGCCATCCAGGGCGGCGTCGCCCCGGCCAGCGGCTGCTCTGCCGCGACCAAGGGCCAGCGCGAGACGGTGAAATACCAGGCCGACTACATTTTCTGGGTCGCCGGCTGAGCAAGCCTGGGCTGATGCACAAAGTTGTATAAGCTGCAGTAACGCAAGCCCCTGCCGTTATGGCTGGGGCATTTATTCTCCCAGACGGTTGAACGCATTGTCCCTACCCGAATCGTTCTTCGACTATGAAGCCTGTTTGCGAGCCTGTGCCCGTGACGAGCGGCAAGCCCTGTTGAGCCTGTACGAGCAGGAAAGCGGCCGCCTGCTCGGGGTGGCCAGGCGTATCGTGCGCGATGACGCGCTGGCCGAGGACATCGTGCACGATGCCTTCATCAAGATATGGACCCGCGCGGGCAGTTTCGACCCGGCGCGAGGCTCCGCGCGCGGTTGGATCTTCAGCGTGACCAGGCACCTGGCGCTCAACTTCATGCGCGATACCGCGAGGGAAATGCCCCTCGACGAACCGAACATAGCCGATGCAGGAGAGTCAGTGTCCACATTCGATTTGCATGACGGCTCGGGGCGTATCCATGGATGCCTCGCGCAGCTGGAACCGGCGCGCCGCAGTTGCATCCTGTATGCCTACATCGACGGTTACTCGCACGCGGAGATTTCCCGAAAGCTGGGAACTCCGCTGGGTACGGTCAAGGCCTGGATCAAACGCAGCCTGGTGGCGCTGCGGGAGTGCATGGGATGAACTCGAGTCCGGACGATATCGAGGCGCTCGCAAGCGAGTATGTGCTGGGTACCTTGCCGGCCGAGCAGCGCCTGGAGGTGCAGCGGCGACTGGCTCATGACGGCCGATTGCGGGCCGCGGTCGATGCCTGGGAGCAGCGCCTTCACGCGTTGACCGAGCTGGCACCGCCGTACTCGCCCAAGCCGCAGCTGTGGACGCGTATCGAGCGCAGCCTGAATAGCCTGGCGCGGCACAAGCCGGCGGCGCCAGCGGCCACGTCCTGGTGGGATCTGCTGGCACTCTGGCGGCTGCTTGCCGGCGCCGGGCTGGCGGCGACGCTGGTGCTGGGCAGCCTGTTGCTGCTGCCGGCTGCGCCCAGTCCTTATTGGGTCGTGCTGGTCGCGCCGGACGACCGCGCGCCTGGCTGGGTCATCCAGGCCAGCAACACCCGGGAGATACAGCTGATTCCCCTGGGCATCACCCAGGTCCCGGCCGACCAAGCGCTGGAGTTCTGGACCAAGGCCGACGACTGGGCCGGCCCGGTCTCCCTGGGCCTGATCCAGCCGGGCGAGACCCTGTCGATCAAGCTCGAAGACCTGCCGCCGCTGCAGCCCAACCAGCTTTTCGAGCTGACGCTCGAGGCGCCGACAGGGTCGCGGACTGGCAAGCCCACGGGGCCGGTGCAGTTCATCGGCAGGGCGGTCAAGGTTATCTGAGGCCGCGGCACTACCAGCTTGAGGGTGCCCTCAAGCTGGCGCGCCAGGCCTTTAACCTTCACGCGCTTGAGCGCCTCGCGCAGGGTGATCTTGCTGACGTTGAGAGCCGGGGCTGGCAGCGATGCGTTGAGCCGTGGGCCGCCACGGAGGTACACTGCCGGCCCCGTGTGGCCTGGTTAGCTGGAGTGAACGATGCGTAAAGACAAGAAACAGGTGATTGGCGAAGAGATTGGTGATGAGCCGATCAAGCTGTTCCTCGCCGTGGAGCCGGCCGATGCCACGCCGCCGTCGTTGCACAAGCTGATCAAGGCCTACCGCGGCCTGCGGGTCGACGACTTCGAGCGTTTCGTGGGTTTCTTCGTCGCGGCCGGCTATGACCTCGAGGCCAAGGATGCCCAGGGCAACGATTTCATCGCCCTGATCCAGGACCAGCGCTTTGCCGAACCCTATATCGAGGTGATCAAGGCCGCCCGCGGCTGATCATCCCGAACACAAAAAAGCCCGCTCGACAGCGGGCTTTTTTGTGCGCGGGTTACAGCACTCCGGCCTTCTTCCAGGCCAGGTAGCGGCTGACCAGTTGCGGGCCCAGCTCGCCGGGGCGGGCATCCAGCACCGGCACGTTGTGCGCGGTCAGGCGCTCGTGCAGGCTGGCGCGGGCGTTGAGGTAGTCGACCGCGCCGCAGTAGGCCAGCGCGCCGTCGAAGTCCTGCACCGGGCTGTGGCGCAGGTTGTCGAGCACCTCTTCGCGCAGGCTGGCGATCAGCACGCGGTGCTGGCGGCCGATGCGTTTGACGGCTGCAAGCAACTCCTGATCGTCCTCGTCGCGCAGGTTGGTGACCAGCACCACCAGGGCGCGGCGGCGCTGGCGGGCGAGCAGGGCGTCGGCCGCGGCGGCGAAGTCGGCCGGCTGCAGGGTGCTGCGCAGGTCGTACACGGCATTGAGCAGCACATTGAGTTGCGCCGGGCCTTTGACCGGCGCGAGGAAGCGCTGCTGTTCCCCGGCAAAGGTGGCCAGGCCCACAGCATCGCCCTGGCGCAGCGCCACATAACTGAGCAACAGGCAGGCATTGAGGGCGTGGTCGAAGTGCGCCAGGTCGCCATCCTGGCTGCGCATGCGCCGGCCGCAGTCGAGCAGGAAGATGATCTGCTGGCCGCGCTCGTCCTGGAACTCCCGGGCGATCGGTGTGCGCTTGCGGGCGGTGGCTTTCCAGTCGATCTGGCGCAGGCTGTCGCCGTCACGAAAGTCGCGCAACTGGTGAAATTCCAGGCCGAGGCCGCGCCGGGGGTGCTGGCGCACGCCCAGCTGGCTGAGCCAGTCGTCGACCGCCATCAGTTGCGCGCCATACAGACGGGCGAAATCCGGGTAGACCCGGGTTTCTCCGGGCAGCGCCAGGTAGCGGCGCGCACTCCACAGGCGCAGCGGGCTGGGCAGGTTGATTTCACATTGGTCGAAATGGAAGTGCCCACGCAGCAGCGGCCGCACGCGGTAGGTAATGCGAGTCTGCTCGCCGGGGCGCAGTTGCACGGTTTGCGGCAGGTGCTCGAACGCCATGCCGTCGGCCACATGGTCGAACACCTCCAGCGCCAAGGGCTGGGCGTAGGCGTGGTGCAGGGTCAGCTGCACCTCGTGCCAGCGGCCCAGCGGCAAATTGCCCGGCAACAGACGCTCCAGGCGCGGCGCGGGCAATTTGCCCACGCGCAGGGCGTCGACCAGCGCGGCGCCGGTCAGCGCCAGCAGCAGCCCCCACCAGAGCGCCTGCAGGCTTTGCGGCACCTCGACCGCCAGAGCCTGCAAGGCGCCAAGCACAATGGCCAGGCCGAGCAGGACGCCGAGTAGGATCAGCAGCGCGCGTGCGGGCTTCATGCGCCAGCACCCTGGGGTAAGCGGTTCATAGACGCGGCGCCGGGACCTGGTCGAGCAATTGCTGGAGCACCTGATCGACTTCCAGTCCTTCGATATCCAGCTCCGGTGCCAGGCGTACACGGTGGCGCAGAACGGCCAGGGCGCAGCGCTTGATGTCATCCGGCAGGACGAAGTCGCCGCCGCGCAGCAGGGCGCGGGCGCGGCCGCCACGCACCAGGGCGATCGAGGCGCGTGGCCCGGCGCCGAGAATCAGCCCTGGCCAGCTGCGGGTGGCACGCGCCAGGCGCACGGCATAGTCGAGCACCTGTTCGTCGAGCGGCAGGTCGCTGGCGATCTTCTGTATGGCCAGCAGATCCTTGGCCTGCAGCAGGGCGCGCAAGGGGGTGACGTCGAGCATGTCGGCGCGGGTCGAACGGGTGACCTGGCGCACCATGTTCAGTTCTTCATCCTGCTCGGGGTAGTCCATGCGCAGCTTGAGCATGAAACGGTCGAGTTCGGCTTCGGGCAGTGGGTAGGTGCCTTCCTGCTCGATCGGATTCTGCGTGGCCAGCACCATAAACGGCAGCGGCACCGCCAGGGGGCGCCCTTCGAGAGTGACCTGGCGCTCCTGCATGACTTCCAGCAGGGCCGCCTGGGTCTTGGCCGGCGCGCGATTGATCTCATCGGCCAGCAGCAGGTTGGTGAACACCGGGCCCTTGCGTAGCTTGAACTGCTCGCTTTGCAGGTCGTACACGGCGTGGCCGGTGACGTCGCTGGGCATCAGGTCCGGGGTGAACTGGATGCGCGCGAATTCGCCGCCGAAGCAGCGCGCCAGGGCGCGTACCAGCAGGGTCTTGCCCAGGCCGGGCACGCCCTCGATGAGCACGTGGCCGCCAGCGATCAGCGCGGTCAGCACATCGTCGACCACGGCGTTCTGGCCGATCAGCGCCTTGTGCAATTCCAGGCGCAGGGCCTGGGCCAGTTGGCTGGCGCGCTGGCGCTGCGGCATCTGGCCGCTCGGGGCCGGGGCCGGGACGGCAACGGCTGGGCTCAGCTGTTCGGACGGGTGTTCGCTCATAGGGCATTCCTGAGTGTTTGCAGGTGGGCGACCTGGCGGGTGAAATCGACGGCGGACAGACGCTGCTCGGGCAGCGGCCGCATGGCTTGACTGATGGCACGGCTGGGCAGGCGGGTCAGGCGTGCCAGCACCTGCCATTGTTCGGTCACGCCGAGGCGTTCGAAGCCGGGATGACGGCGTCGCGCACGGCGCTGGATATCCGCTTGCAAGCCCTGCAGCAGGCAGTGCTGGCCACTGCGCCGGAGCAAGAAGTCGGCACTGCCGCGCAAGTGCTCTTGCAATTGCCGGCGACTCGGGCTGGCCGGTGCTTGCAGCGGCCCCTGACGCCTGCCGGCGCGCCACAGGCCGAGGCCGAGCAGCAGGGCCAGGGCCAGCAGGGCCTGGGGGAAGTAGTGCCAGAGCAGGCTGAGCAGGTTGTCACGATCGGCGTGGTAGAGCAGGGTCACGGCGCTGTCCTGACTCAGGTACCAGAGCAGCCAGGCATTGTCGTACTCGGCGATCCTGTCGTTCTGCCAGATCCAGCTGTCGCTCAGTACGCTGACCAGGCCGTCGCCATGATAGAGCTGGACCAGGTGGGTCGCCGCCGCGCTATTGGCCCAGGCATGCGCGCGATTTGCCGCATCGTAGAGATGAAAGCCGGTATCGAAACTGAAGTAGGCCGGCGCCTGCTCGTTTTCCAGGTAAAGCTGGGTCAGTTCGGGGTAGGCCTTGGCCGTGGTATCGCCTGCCTCGGGCGTGGGGGCCTCGAGCGCGGCCTCAGGCTCGTCGAGGTCGTCGCTCTGGTACTGCTGTAGGTCCAGGCTGTCGAGCAGCAGATCACCGCTCTTGCCCTCATCCTCATCCCACAGGCGTTCGGCAACGAACACCAGATGCCCGCCCTTGGCCGCCCAGGCCAGCAGACGCTCGGCTTGTCGCGGGCGCATGCCTTGCCGATCACCAAGCAGCAACAGGGTCTGCCCGGCGCTGGGCAACGTCGAGAGCAGCTGCAGGTCATCGGCGCGCTGCACCTGCAGGCCCTGCTGACGGAGAAAATGTTCGGCAGCCAGGTACGGGTTGGCCTGCGCTTCGGGTGCCGGGCCGTGCTCGACGGTTTCCTCATAGGGCTGGACGCGACTCAGCAGGTAGAGCGCGAGCAGGCCCAGGCCAAGCGCCAGCGCGCTGCCGAGGAGCAACTGGCGGCGTTGGTTCATGTCCGCACACCCTGTTCGAGCAGGCGCCGCCAGTCGTGACACAGGGTCTGGCACAGATCCTCTGGCGGCAGGCGATGGCCGTAGGCGAGGTTCTCCCAGTGCAGGGTCAGGGTCTGGCTGAAGCTGCTCAGTTCGCTCTGATCCAGGTCCTGAATCAGGCGCAGTACTTCGCTCTCGGTGTGGGCGCCGTGCAGGGGCAGGCGATAATCGTGCAGCAGGCGGCTGAGCAAGGCGCGATAGAACAGGCCGAGGGCCGCGCGCGGTTGTTCGGCCCAGAGCTGTTCGACCGTGCCGGCGACGTCCGCGGGCAAGCTTTCGGGCGCCACTTCCAGGCCGAACAGCTGGCGGCTGGGCGGCGTCGCGATGCGTTGCGCCAAGCCAATACGCCCGACGAAGGCGTCGAGCCATTGCCGGTAGCGCCAGACCAGCACGGCCACCAGGCCGAGCAGGGCTGCCCAGAGCAGGGCCTCGAATAACAGCGCGAGGCTGGCGTTGCCGGTCCAGAGTTCGGCCAGCTTGAAGAGCTTCTGCAGCCATTCCTGCAAGCCGCTGATCGGCTCTTCGCCCGCGTGGGCGGCCTCGTCTTCGCCGAAGCGCCAGCGCGTGACGGTTTCGCGGTGCTCAAAGGGGGGGCGATCCAGCAGTTGCTCGATGCTGTCTTGAGCGGCCTGGCTGCTCAGCGGTTGTTTGAGCAGGCGTGCGGCCTCGGGACCGATGGGGTCCGTCACCGGCAGCGGGTGATTGCCGACCTCGGCAGCCATGACCGGCGTTGGCGCCTGCAGCAACAACAGGCAGCAGCCGAGCAATAGGCCATAGGCCACACCGCCCAGGCGCTGACGCAGCCGGCGGAATACCAGTTCGATATCCCAGGCCTCCAGGGCGGTGCGTCGATTCAGGTAGAGGGTAAAGCCGCAGGCGACGTACACCGGTTCCCAGACGATCAGCACCAGCACATACAGCAGGTTGGACAGGTGTTCCAGCCACAGCCATTCGCCGGCCGCCGCATTGGCCAGGCTCTGCCAGCTCCAGTCCAGCTCGATCTGCGCCGGCAACAGCAGGTAGAACAGGCTGACCAGGCCCAGCCACAGGGCCATTTCTAGGTGCATGCCGACCACCGTCAACCAGGTCGCGGCGCCTGCATCGCGTTGCCCCAGCACCACCAGGCGCTGGCTGCGCGCCTGGCCGGACAGTCCTTCCAGCTGCATGACCGGCAGATCGAAGCTGCGTGTGAGGGCGAAGCGGCGCCAGGTTAGGCTGGCCAGCAGTTGCGGCCTGAGCAGGCCCGGCAGGGCCTTAAGCGCCTGCTTGAGGCTTGGCGTGTCACCGAACAGGGCGCGCGCGAGGATATGCAGTGGCAGGCGTTCGTAGGCCGGCTTCAACCACCAGAAGGCGAATACCGCCCAGCCCGGGTAGTCCCACAGCAACAGGCAGAGCAGGGCGAAGATCGGCAGGCTGACCAGTGCCCAGCTGGCCATCAGCAGGCCGGCATGCTGGCGCGCCAGGAGCACGCCGAGGTCCAGTGCTTCCCAGGGGCTGCGCGGGCGGATCGCTACGCTGGCATCAGTCAAGCGCATGGGCACCTCGGCCAGCCAGCAGCAGATAGCTCAGCACCAGCAGCCAGAGGCCGGCGCCAACCGCATATTTGACGGTTGGCGCGGCGAAGGTCATCGACGACCAGTAGGCCTCGATGAACGCGGCCAGCAGCAGAAATACGATGACCCCGCCGACCAAGCGCACGCTGCGGCCGGCGGCCAGGCGCAAGGCTTCGCTACGCGGCAGGCGACCGGGCGCGAGCAGTGCCCAGCCGAGCTTGAGGCCGGCACCGCCAGCCAGGGCGATGGCGGTCAACTCGAAGGCGCCGTGGCCGATGACGAACGACCAGAAGGTCTCGCCGTAGCCGATCTGGCTCAGGTGGCCGGCCACCGCGCCGATCATCAGGCCGTTGAACAGCAGGAAGAACAGGCTGCCCAGGCCCAGCAGCAGGCCGCTGGCGAAGGTCTGAAAGGCGATGCCGATGTTGTTCATGATGTAGAAGCCGAACATCAGCCAGTCGTCGGCCGAATGGCGTTCGCCGAAGCGGCCGAGGCGCCGGGCATCGGGGTCGTACATCTGCTCCATGCTCGCGACCTGCTCGGGATCGACCAGGCTGTAGATCAGCTCGGGGAACAGATAGACCAGTACGCCCATGGTCAACAGGCTGCCGAAAAATACCAGGCTGGCGATTAGCACGCAGCGCCATTCGGCCCGCACCAGGCGAGGGAAGCCGGCCAGCAGGAAGCCGATCAATTGCGCGCCCAGCGGGCTGCGATGGCGATAGAACTGCTGGTGGCCACGCAGCACCAGTTGCTGCAACTGCTCGACCAGGTGGTTGCTGTAGCCGCGCGCCTGGGCCAGGGCCAATTGCTGACAGAGGCGTCGGTAGTTGGCGGCGAAGCCCTTGCACTGCTGGCGGTCGGCCTTGCCGCGTTCGAGCGCGTCGAGTTGTCCGGCGAAGGCTTGCCAGTCGGCTTGGTGGCGGCTTTCGAACAGGCTCTGTTTCATGTCGGCCCCAGCAGGCCGCGGGCGATGCCATTGATCCGCTGCTCCGCCTGCTCGTGCGGGACCTGCAGTGGCTCGGCCAGGATGGCCGCCAGCTCGGCGCGGCGTTCAGCGGACAGGCTGGCGCCGCGCTCGGCAAAGCCGAGCAGGGCCCGTTGCTCGGCCAGGTCGAGGGCGAAGGGCGCGACCAGCGGTTCGGCCTGCGGCAGGCTCGGCTGCGCGGGCAGGGTGTCGCGGTAGACCACCAGGGTGCCGGCGGCGATATCGCCGAGGCGCTTGAACGCCGGGTGATTGAGGCAGCTGAGAATGCCCAGGGTGTAGCCGAACGGCAGGATATCGACGAAGCGCAGCAGGTTGCGGGTCAGCGAAGCCGCCCAGCCGACCGGGGTGCCGTCATCGTGCACCACGCGCAGGCCGAGCATCTGCTTGCCGGGTGAGCGGCCCTGGTTGAGTACCTCGAACAACACCATGTACCACCAGGTCACCAGAAACAGCAGGATGGTCGCCAGGCCCATGCCGAACTTGCCGAGCAGCCCGAGGACGACGTACGTCACCAGCAACAGCAGGCCGCGAATCAGCAGGTCGATGGAGAAGGCCAGGGCGCGCGATACCAGGCCCGCGGGGCGCAGGAGCAGATCGATGCCTTCCGGGGTTTCCACCTGGTAGCGGGTGTCCAGCAGCGCGGTTGGCCGGCGAACGGGTCGACGAGGAGCGCGCGGAGGAGGCGAGGTGGCGGAATGCGGCATCGGCGGTCTGCGCTGAATAAACCCCGATGCTAGCCAGCGGCAGGCGGCGAAGCAACCGATCTGCATGCAAACTGAGCTTGCGGCGGCAATCCGTGCCTGCCTGACGGCCGCGCGGGCAATGCTCGCAGGCCGTTGAAAAATGTAGCGAGCGATGGCTAGGCAAGGCGAAATCAGTCGAAAAAGCGCAGTGTACGAGCTGTACATGAGCATTTTGAGGCTGAATTCAACGCGGCATAGCCGAGCGCAGTAGTTTTTCAACGGCCTGCTAGACTGGCCCCGCCCACTGCCTATAGGAAGCCGCCGTGACCTCCAGCCTGTTCTGGTACGACTACGAAACCACCGGTATCGATCCGCGCCGCGACCGGCCGCTGCAAGTCGCCGGGATTCGCACCGACGAAGACCTCAATGAAATCGGCGAGCCGCTGAACATCTACTGCCAGCCCAGCGACGACATCCTGCCGCATCCGGCTGCCTGCCTGATAACCGGCATCACACCCAGTCAGTTGGCGGACAAAGGTTTGAGCGAGGCCGAATTCATGGCCCGCGTGCATGCCGAGATGGTGCAACCGGGCACCTGTAGCGTGGGCTACAACAGCTTGCGCTTCGATGATGAAGTGACCCGCTACAGCCTGTACCGCAATTTCTTCGACCCCTATGCCCGCGAGTGGCAAGGGGGCAACAGCCGCTGGGACCTGATCGACCTGGTGCGCGCGGCCTATGCCTTGCGCCCGGATGGCATTGTCTGGCCGCAGGAAGAAGGCCGCGTCAGCCTCAAGTTGGAGCGCCTGACCGCGGCCAACGGTATCGAACATGGCCAGGCCCATGACGCCCTGGCCGATGTGCGGGCAACCATCGCGCTGGCTCGGCTGATTCGCAGTAAACAGCCCAAGCTGTACAACTACCTCTATCAACTGCGCAGCAAGCAACGGGTACTCGACCAGATTCGTTTGTTACAGCCCCTGGTGCATATTTCCGGGCGCTTTGCCGGTACGCGACATTACCTGGGGTTGGTGTTGCCGCTGGCCTGGCATCCGCGTAATCGCAATGCGCTTATCGTTTGCGACTTGCACGCCGATCCGGCGCCATTGCTCGAGGAGGATGGCGAGTCTTTGCGTCGGCGCCTATATACCCGGCGCGAGCAACTGGGCGAGGGCGAGTTGCCGGTACCCTTGAAGTTAGTGCACATCAACCGTTGTCCGGTGCTGGCGCCGCTGAATGTACTGCGTGACGAAGATATTCAGCGTTTGCAGTTGGACACGAGCGCGCCCCTGTTGCACGCCGATCAATTGGTGGCGGCTCAAGGGCAGTGGCGGGACAAGCTCGCGCTGATATATGGCGAAGAAGCTTTTGCGCCCAGCGAGGATCCCGAGCAACAGCTATATGAGGGTTTTATCGGTGATCGCGACCGGCGTTTATGCGAGCGCGTGCGCAGTGCCGAGCCCGCGCAGTTGGCCCAGAATGCCTGGCCGTTCGATGATGCACGCTTACCTGAATTATTATTTCGTTATCGCGCGCGCAACTTTCCCGCCAGCCTGGACGCCGCAGAACAGCAGCGCTGGGTGATGTTTTGTCAGCAGCGGTTAACCCAGGCCGAGTGCGGCGCGCCTAATACCTTGGCGAATTTTGAGGTGACGCTCGATGAAATATTCGCCCAGGCCACGCCCAAGCAACGGACGGTACTGACTGAGTGGCGTGACTATGCGCAGCAGTTGCGCCTTCGTTATGCCCTTTAAATGGGGGCAGGCTTCAGCTGCTATATAGCAGGGGGCTGTCGTCGGTCGATTCTGTCGGTTGCCTCGCCGTCTGGCCTACGCGGCCTGATCCACCCCTGGGTTTGCCATCAACATAAATAATTTTCAGAACAAAAAAACGCCAGCAAGGCTGGCGTTTTTTATGCGCTGAAATCGATGGCTCAAGCGGCGGGCTTAATCCAGCAGGGTGGCCCAGCTTTCAACAACATCGCTGCCCCACTTGGCTTTCCACTCTTTCAGAGTCTTGTGGTTGCCACCTTTGGTTTCGATCACTTCACCGGTGTTCGGGTTCTTGTACTGCTTAACTTTGCGAGCACGCTTGACCCCGGTGGTCTTGGCGCCGGCGCGCGGTGCCTTGCTGATTTTGGCGTCCGGGTCGAGCATGGCAATGATGTCACGCAGGGACTTCTGATATTCGCCCATCAGCGTGCGCAGTTTGCCTTCGAACTCCAGTTCTTTTTTCAGTTTGTCGTCTTGCGACATATTTTTCAGGCGTTCTTGGAGCTCTTTGATGGCTTCTTCTGTGGCGCGGTATTCGTTGATCAGCGACATGCGGCTTACCTTGATCTGAGTAGGTGGTTACTAAGTGTCAGTAATAATAGTCAGGCACTTTTGACAAGTAAACCGCTTTGCAAGAATTTGCCATGTTTTATCAAACAAAGTTTCAAATGTGCTGGCGCGTAACTCAATTAGTCCGCCAGCCAGTGTTTGCCCATTGCCCCTCAAGGTCCGCGCCAGGCCACGGACTTCAACTACATCCCATAACCGCTCGCTGTCACCTCGAGGTGGTTCGGTTGTCCAGCAGGTCCCGCCCTGGCTGGATTTCAGGATTACTGCAGTTTTTTCGCACTGTGGCTAGAATGACCGACTTTGCGATTTCTCTGGAGTGTCCCATGCGTACTTTTCGGCTGGTCATAGCCTGTCCGGACCGCGTTGGTATCGTGGCCAAGGTCAGTAACTTTCTGGCCACCTACAACGGCTGGATCACCGAGGCGAGTCATCACTCGGATAACCACAGCGGTTGGTTCTTCATGCGCCATGAGATTCGTGCCGATTCCTTGCCGTTCGACTTGCCAGGGTTTCATCAAGCCTTTGCACCCATCGCCCGTGAGTTTTCCATGGAGTGGCGGGTCACCGATTCGGCACAGAAAAAACGCGTGGTGTTGATGGCCAGTCGCGAGTCGCATTGCCTGGCTGACTTGCTGCACCGTTGGCACAGCGATGAATTGGACTGCGATATCGCCTGTGTGATTTCCAACCATGACGAATTACGCAGCATGGTCGAGTGGCACGGCATTCCCTATTTTCATGTGCCGGTCGAGCCACAGAACAAACAGTTGGCCTTCGATGAAGTGGAGCGACTGGTCAACGCGCATGCCGCCGACGTCATAGTGCTGGCGCGTTATATGCAGATTCTCCCGGCGCAACTGTGTCGTGACTTCACCCAGCGGGTGATCAATATCCACCACAGCTTTCTGCCGTCGTTCGTCGGTGCCAAGCCTTATCACCAGGCTTCGTTACGTGGCGTCAAGCTGATCGGGGCGACTTCGCACTATGTGACCGAGGAGTTGGATGCAGGCCCTATTATCGAACAGGATGTGGTGCGCGTCAGTCACCGCGAGAGCATCGAAGAAATGGTTCGTCTGGGTAAGGATGTGGAAAAAATGGTGTTGTCCCGTGGGCTACGCTATCACTTAGAAGATCGTGTATTGGTTCACGATAACAAGACGGTAGTGTTCGACTGATTGCCTTGTCGTGCATTGACCATGTGCAGGCTGAAGGAGTTCGCTAATGCTCAAATCGATTAAGGTGCGCGATTACATGACTCGCCATCTGGTGACGTTTCGGTCTGACACCGATCTGTTCACCGCCATTAACAGGCTGTTGGAGCATCGCATTGCTGGCGCCCCGGTGGTTGACTCCCAGGGACATCTGATTGGCCTGTTATCCGAGGGCGATTGCCTGCGTGGCATCCTCTCGGGGGCTTACTACGAAGCGATCGGGGGGGTGGTCAGTTCCTATATGAATACCGAGATTGAAACCATTTCTCCAGAAACCGACATTATCGAGGTCTCCGAGCGCTTTTTGCGCGGTCGCCTGGGGCGCATCCCGGTGGTAGAGGGCGGGCGTCTGGTTGGGCAGATCAGTCGCAGCGATGTGCTGCGCGCGGTCAAGGAGTTCGCCCAGCACGATCAGGGTAAAGTCCGCACGCAATGAGGTTGTCAGGCGCCAGCGGGATCGGGCTGGTCCTGATCCCGCTTGGCGCTGAGGTATCAGGCCGCAGGCAAGTCGAACAGCAGTGCTTCGCCCTGACCCTGCAGGTTGAAGGGGCCGGATTCGCGCACTTGCAGGCCATCGCCAGCGGCCAGATGTACGCCTGGGCCATTCAGCTGGCCCGTCAGTAGCTGCAGGTAGAGCCAGCGGCCTGGGGCCAGCACATAGTCGAGCGGGCCACCCTGCCAGCGGTAGAGGGTCATGTCCTGGGCGACCTGTAGGCTGCCATCGGCGCCGTCCGGGGTGGCAATGACTTGCAGGCCTTCCTGCGTGGCAAAGGCGCGCTGCTGATAGCCCGGCGTCAAGCCGCGTTGCGCCGGCTCTATCCAAATTTGCATGAAGTGCACCGGCTCGCTCGCCGAGGCATTGAACTCGCTGTGGCGGATACCGGAGCCGGCGCGCATCAGCTGGAATTCCCCGGCCTGGATTTTTTCACGGGTGCCCAGCGAATCCTGGTGCGCCAGGGTGCCTTGGCGAACATAGCTGATGATTTCCATGTCCCGGTGCCCGTGCGTGGCAAACCCGGCAGCGGCCACGACCTGATCTTCGTTGATCACCCGCAGGTGCGAGAAACCCTGAAAGCGTGGGTCGTAATAATTGCCGAAGGAAAAACTGTGGTAACTGTTCAGCCAGCTCAGTTGCGAATGGCCGCGTTCGGCAGCGGGGCGGACCTGGTGCATGATCACCTCGGGGAAGTGGGTCGAGGTGGTCATTGTGGGAAATGGAAGGATCGATAAAAAGCGTAAATTTGCGCTGATATTGATCGAATTAAATGATGCATTTGGCGCTGATGCGAGCGCTCACGGAGAAGCACCCCATGCAAGACCCCCTCGACCGCGCCGCTTCGCAGCCACCACCGACCCTGGGTGAGGGCTGCGTCAGGCGTTATGACCCGGATGCCTTGAGCCCGCAGAGCGGTACTGAATTTGCCGATGCCGCCGAGTTGTGGCGCAAGCTGCAGGAGCAGGCTGGCGAGCAGCCGCAACCAGCGCATCGGGACATAAAAAAAGGCGCCGAATAGGCGCCCCCTTGCTGCCGACGATTTCAGATGCGGAAACTGTCGACCAGCAACTTCAGGCGTGAGGCCTGTTGTTCCAAGTCGCCGCAGGCGCGCAGAGTGGACTGCAGGTTTTCCACGCCATCCTGGTTGAGGGTGTTGATCTCGGTGATGTCCATGTTCAGCGACTCGATCACCGAGGTCTGCTCCTCGGTGGCGGTGGCCACCGACTGGTTCATGCCGTCAATCTCGCCGATGCGCAGGGTCACGCTGCTCAGGCGCTCGCCGGCCTGGTTGGCAATCAGCACGCTTTCTTCGCTGTAGCGTTGGCTCTCGGTCATGGTGGTGACCGACTCGCGCGAGCCGACCTGCAGTTCTTCGATCATCTTCTCGATTTCCTGCGCCGACTCCTGGGTGCGGTGCGCCAGGTTGCGCACCTCGTCGGCGACCACGGCAAACCCGCGACCCGCCTCACCGGCCCGGGCCGCCTCGATGGCGGCGTTGAGCGCGAGCAGGTTGGTTTGCTGGGAGATGCTCTTGATTACTTCGAGAATCTGCCCGATGTTCACCGTCTTGCCGTTGAGTGTTTCGATGTGGCCACAAGAGGTGCGGATCTTGCCGGACAATTGATTCATCGCCAGGATAGTTTTTTCCACCACTTGGCGACCATCTTCGGCCTGCTCCCGCGCATCGGAGGCCTGGGTCGAGGCGTCCGCGGCGTTGCGCGCGATTTCCTGGGCGGCTGCGCCCAACTCGTTGATGGCGGCGGCCACGCTGTTGGTGCGGCTGGCCTGTTCGTCGGAGTTGATCATCGAGGAGTTGGAGGCGTTGACCACCAATTTGGCTACCTCGTTGACCTGGTGGGTGGCCGAGGACACTTCGCGGATCGAACCGTGAATCCGCTCGACAAACTGGTTGAAGGCTTTGCCCAGGGCGCCGAACTCGTCGTTGGACTGGATATCTATACGTTTGGTCAGGTCACCGTCGCCCTGGGCGATGTCCTGCATGGTTTTACCCATCACGGTCAGCGGTTGCATCAGCAGGCGGATCAGCATGCTCAACAGGAGGATGATCAGCACCACCGCGACCAGCGTGGCGACTATGGCCGAGGCGCGGAAGTCACTGAGCGCCGCATAGGCCTTGTCCTTGTCGATGGACAGGCCGACGTACCAGGTGACCGAGGGCAGGCCCTTGACCGGGGCGAAGGTGAGGATGCGGGTCTGGCCATTCGCGGCCGCCTCGCTGAGTTCGCTGCCAATGCGCGGGGTGTTCTCGGGGAAGACATCGCCGAGGCTTTTCATCACCAGGCTCTTGTCCGGGTGAACCAGAATCTTGCCGTCGGCGCTGACCAGAAAGGCATAACCCAGGCCGTCGAATTCCAGCGAGTTGATGATGTCGACCAGGGTATTCAGGCTCAGGTCGCCGCCGACTACGCCGGCAGGTTTGGCCGGCGTGGCGATGGTGATGATCAGCTGGCCGGTGGCGGCATCCACGTAGGGTTCGGTGAGGGTGGTGGTGCCGGCAGCCATGGCATCCTTGTACCAGGGGCGGCTACGCGGGTCGTAGTCGTCCGGCATCTTCTCGTCCGGGCGCATGGTGAAAGCGCCGTCTGCGCTGCCCAGGTAACTGAAGGCGAAGGACGAGGTCATGGCTTGCTGCTCGAGCAGGCCGGCGACCTGCTCGGGCTCGCTGTTCCTGGCAATCGACTGGGCGGCGCTTTCCACCAGCAGGATGCGCCCCGACAGCCAGTTCTGGATATTGCTGGCGGTTACGTTGCCCATTTCCTGCATGTAGTTTTCCAGATCTGCGCGGATCGCCTTGCGTTGCAGGTAGTCGTTGTACAGGGTGAACAGGGAGAAGGCGGCGATTACCACCAGCGAGGCGGCCAGAAGAATCTTGTGGCTGAATTTCAAATTATTATTCATGGCTTCTTGCGTCCGGTAAGGTCTGGAACCAGTCTTGGGCAGGTGCACGGCACAGGCAGCGCCGGTAAATCGGCGTCAGCAATTATGTCGGCATGGCGGGAGCAAAGCTTTAACTCAGGGGACATATAGATGCCTGCAGCAACCCAGTTGGTTCTTGGCGCCGATCGCGGTGGTCAACCCGTCGGCCAGCTTTTGCGTCTGGCCAATCGCCATGGCCTGGTGGCCGGGGCGACCGGCACCGGCAAGACGGTGACCCTGCAGCGCCTGGTGGAGGAATTCAGCGATGCCGGTGTGGCGGTGTTCGCCGCGGATGTGAAGGGCGACCTGTGCGGGCTCGGTGCCGCCGGGGCGCCGCAGGGCAAGGTGGCCGAACGCATCGCCAGCATGCCCTGGCTCGAACATCGGCCGACGGCCTACCCGGTTACCTTATGGGATATCCATGGCCAGAGCGGTCATCCGCTGCGTACCACCCTCAGCGAGATGGGGCCGCTGTTGCTCGGTGCTCTGCTGGAGTTGACCGACAGCCAGCAGGCCGCCCTCTATGCGGCGTTCAAGGTGGCGGACCGCGAAGGGCTGCTGTTGCTCGACCTGAAAGACCTCAAAGCCCTGCTGGCCTACCTGAAGAGCAATCCGGCGGTGCTCGGCGATGACGCTGCACTGTTCACCACGGCTTCTGCCCAGGCCCTGTTGCGCCGGCTGTCGAGCCTCGAGCAGCAAGGCGCCGAAGCTTTGTTCGGCGAGCCGGCGCTGCAACTGGAGGATATTCTGCAGCCCGATCGCGACGGTCGCGGGCGCATTCATCTGCTCGACGCCAGCCGCCTGGTGCATGAGGCACCGAAGGTCTACGCGACCTTCCTGCTGTGGCTGCTGGCCGAGTTGTTCGAGCAGTTGCCGGAACGCGGCGATGCCGACAAGCCGCTGCTGGCGCTGTTCTTCGATGAGGCGCACCTGCTGTTCGCCGATACCCCGAAAGCCCTGCAGGAGCGGCTGGAGCAGGTAGTGCGGTTGATTCGCTCGAAAGGTGTCGGCGTCTACTTCGTCACCCAATCGCCCAGTGACCTGCCCGATGACGTGCTGGCTCAACTCGGTCTGCGCATTCAGCACGGCTTGCGCGCCTTCACCACCCGGGAGCAGAAATCCCTGCGCGCAGTGGCGGATGGTTTTCGCCCCAATCCCTCGATCGATACCCTGGCAACCCTGACCGAACTGGGTATCGGCGAGGCCCTGGTCGGCACCCTGGAAGACAAGGGCACGCCGGCCATGGTCCGGCGTGTGGCCATTGCACCGCCACAGTCGCGCATCGGCCCGTTGAACGAGGGCGAGCGCGCGGCCTTGATTCGCCAGTCGCCGCTGGCCGGGCGCTACGACAAGCCGATCGACCGCGAGTCGGCCTACGAACTGCTCACCGCCCGCATCGCACAAGCCAGTGTCGAGGCAGCGGCGCAGCAGCAAAGCAAGGCGAGTCCCGCAGGCGGAATCGGTGACCTGCTGGGTGGCCTGGCCGGCCAGGTGATGAAGAGCGCCGTCCGCCAAGCCGCCAATCAGCTTGGTCGGCAGTTGGTGCGCGGTCTGCTGGGCTCATTGCTGGGCAGCAAGCGGCGATAACGTCATGCCGTCAATAACCGCGGTTATCGAGCGATACTCCTGCAGCGCCGTGCTGCAGGGGTTCGTCAGCCACTGTGCTCGTCGGGTTTGGCTTGCAGGTCTTTCTCGATCTTCTCGATTTCTTTTTCAAATGCTTGATCAAGAAGGTTGGCCTTCTTGCGCCAGGGCTTGCGCTCGGGATCCGGTTGAGCGGCGTAAGTAATGATTTCTCCGCCTTGTACATCCATGTAACGCTGCGCCTGGCGCTCGAGTTCGGCGCGCAGTTCGTCTTTCGTCACGTGATTTTCCATGGTGTTGAACAAGTAGTGTGATAACAGCGTAGGGCAATGGCCCTACTGCTGCGGTGATCACTCTAGTGACTGTGGCAATGGCAGATACAGCTGTCGGACAGGCCTGAATTGATCTGCCAGAGGCTGAGTACTCTCTTGAAACAACCACCTGAATTGATTAAGCAGTTGCTCTCTGAAGTTATCCGTTGCGTGCAGTTGAATACAATTATGGTCAATGTCATTTAAAAGTCTAGGGGGTTAACTCGTACCGGGGAGGTGGGTGAGCAATAACAATTTCGTCTGACTGTGTATAAGACGGTTCCGTTCAATGGCGGCTCGCTAGAGCGTCGGGCGGGTGATGGGCATCTTCAGGGTGGGTGAGCGGTTCTAAAGAACAAGTTCTGTTCGATTGGACAATAAATAGAGCAAGTAATGTGTGCTATCGCCGCAACAATCAGCGTTGCTGACCGCCATCATTCCTGAATGATCTGGCATTCACCGTTATCACCGCTGCCGTATGGGTAAGTGGCAGCCTGCTCGAAGTTCCAGGCTGGTCCTGCCTTGGTGATACGCCGCTGGAAAAGTCATAAGGTCGTTATCGCACACGGCCGATGCGCGACCAGGGGTGTCATCGTACAACTGCTGGGATATGATGGCAGCCTAGCCGTCAGCCGAGAACTCTTTCCGATATGGACACTCAGAACAGCCCACCGCGCGTGCGCAGAAAGCATCGCAGCCTGGCCCAGGAATTGGTCACCGAGTTGTCCCAGCGGATTCGCGACGGCGAGATCAAACGCGGCGACAAGTTGCCGACCGAGTCGGCGATCATGGAAGAGCAGGGCGTCAGTCGCACTGTGGTGCGCGAGGCCTTGTCACGCTTGCAGGCGGCGGGCCTGGTGGAGACCCGCCACGGCATCGGCACCTTCGTGTTGGACACGCCGAGCCCCAGCGGTTTTCGCATCGACCCGGCGACCATCGTCACCCTGCGCGATGTGTTGGCAATTCTCGAATTGCGCATCAGCCTCGAGGTCGAGTCGGCGGGGCTGGCCGCGCAACGGCGCAGTGCCGAGCAACTGACGGCCATGCGCGAGGCCCTGGATGCCTTGAGCCAGAGTGCCACGCGCTCCGGCGATGCAGTGGCTTCCGACTTCCAGTTTCACCTGCTGATCGCCGAGGCCACCGGCAACCGCTACTTCACCGACATCATGAGCCACCTGGGCACCAGCATCATTCCGCGCACCCGCCTGAATTCGGCGCGGATCGCCCAGGACGACCAGGAACACTACATGGCGCGCCTGAGCCGCGAGCACGAGCAGATCTTCGAGGCCATCGCCCGCCAGGACTCCGATGCAGCCCGTGCGGCCATGCGCCTGCACCTGACCAACAGCCGCGAACGCCTGCGTCAGGCCCATGAGGCGGCGGAAGCGCAGGCCCTGCACGGTTGATGGTGGCGATGGTTCAAGGCGTACCTGCTACCGTCTTCGGTGGGGGATGGTTGCCAATTGATCACTTGGCGCGGTTCGTCGTCGAGTTCATCGAACAACTCGATCTGAGCGAGCTGGCCGGGGTTCGGCCGCGCACCATCCTGCCGTGCTCCTGGGGCTTCTGATCTACGGCTGTGCCAATAGCGTGTACTCCAGTTGCAAGATCGAGTGCGCTGCCTACGACTCGGTGGCGTTTCGCTATGTGGCGGCCAGCACTCATTCCGCTCACGACACCCTGGCCACGTTCCGCCGGGGTTGCCCGCAACAGCTCTAATCCTTGTTCGTCCAGGTGCTGATGCTGGCGCACGAGATGGAGCTGTGACCCTGTCGCCGTGCCCGATGGCATGGATGTGCCGGGAGATTTCCCAGCGTGAAGATCGGCTCAGCGCAGTCACCCAGGCCAAGGCGAAGATCGAGCCGCGTGCGGCTGAATGGCAAGCCATCGAGCAGCAGGAGTTCGATGCCAAGACGGCCAAGCGCGAAGTGGCTCCCACGCTAGCGCATAGCTAACTTGCCCGCCGAGTTAGGTGGGGTGAAAAGCCTGATTGCGGACAACGGGTTCTTCAGCCAGGCCAACGTGAGCGCCTGCGGCGAAGCCTGTGTGGTGGGCGATGTAACTCGGCCGAAAAGTACGCCCCGAGCGTGTGCCTAAACCGCCGTTCAGGCACACGGACGGGGCGCTTGAGCTCGTGTCAGTTAGCTAGGCGGCTTAGACGGGGCGGCCTGGGCAACACAACCCAGCCCGCTCTGTCATTCGCCCTGAGCGGCGCCGCCGGACGCGGTAGTCGCTCAGGTCAACGACCTGCACAACGGGGAGCAATGGCCGCCCTGGGCCAAGCGCGAGCCGGCCATGTGCAGGGACTACCAGGGGCCGGTGGCTGGAGTCGGCGCAGTCTAGCGCTGGCATGGTAATCAGGACGTCGGTGAGGGCAGCAGCACCATCATCGAAAGCCGGCCGTGCACCTGGTCATGGACAAACTGTGCGGCGGCGATTTCGAACTGGGCCTGGCGCAACTCAAGGCAGTCGCCGAAGCGCCAGGTACCTAGGCAGTAGAGCAGCGCTGCCGGATCAGGCTCAGCAGGAGAACCGCTCAGCCAGGTTCTGCGCCTTGAAATGCTCGACCAGGCAATCCACAAAGGCGCGGGTTTTCGCCGGCAGCAAGGTGTGCGCGGAGAAGTACACCGCTATATGCCCTGCATCCACATACCAATCTGGCAGCACCCGTAACAGGCTGCCCTGGTCCAGGTAGGGAAGGGCGTGCGGCAAACTGACCAGGGCGATGCCCAGGCCCATTTCCGCCGCGCGGCAGGCGGCATCCGGGTCGGTCATGGTCAGGCGTACCGGCAGCTCGATAGCCGCCTCTGCGTTGCTACGATTGCGTAGCGTCCAGGGCCGGACTCGTCCCGTCTGTGGCGAGCGAACCAGGATGCCGGTATGTTGCGTCAGGTCGCTCGGCACCGCCGCAAGCGGATGGGCATCCAGATAACCGGCAGAGGCCACCAGCACCCGGCGCGCCGGCGCCAACTTGCGCGCCACCACTCCGGGTGAGAGCTCCATCGCGCCGCTGATGGCGGCATCGAAGCCTTGCGCGATCAGGTCGACCGGGCTGTTATCGAAATGCCAATCGGGCGTTATCGCCGGATAGCGCTGCAGAAAGTCACCCAGCATCGGCACCACGTAATCGCGGCCAAAGGTCACGCCCATGCTGACCTTGAGTACCCCGGCGGGCTGCCCGGCGGCGCTGGCCAAATTGGCTACCGCGCGCTGAATGCTGCTCAGGCCGCCACGGACTTCGCGCAGAAAGCGTTCGCCGGCTTCGGTCAGGGTCAAGCTGCGGGTGCTGCGCTGAAACAGGCGCACCCCGAGGCCAGCCTCCAGTTTGGCCACGTTCTTGCCCACTGCGGCGGGCGTTATCCCCAGGCGGCGCGCGGCTTCGGCAAAACTACCGGCCTCGGCGCTGCGCACGAAACAGTCGAGTCCCGCGAGCGTTTCCATAGCGTCTCCATAAACCATTTGGATCGAGTGAATAGAGTGATTGATGGCTTATCGGTATGCAATCGGCGGTAGATACTCGTTTCATCCGGGCAAGTCGCCCGTTCAATCGGAGCAACGAGCATGTCGAGCATCACCACTCCCAGCAGTAACAATCTCACTGGCAAAGTCGCCCTGATCCAAGGCGGCTCGCGGGGCATCGGCGCCGCCATTGCCGAGCGCCTGGCCCACGAAGGTGCGGCTGTGGTCATCACCTATGTAAGCTCGGCGGACAAAGCCGCGGAGTTGGTACGAAACATCGAAGCGGCAGGCGGCCGTGCCCTGGCCGTCAAGGCCGACAGCGCCGACGCCGCTGCCGTACGCGGCGCGGTCAGCCAGACGCTGAGCCACTTCGGGCGTATCGACATCCTGGTGAACAATGCCGGTGTGCTGGCGATTGCGCCGATCGAAGAATTCAGCCTGGAAGATTTCGACCGCACCCTGGCCGTCAACGTACGCAGCGTGTTCGTTGCCAGTCAGGAAGCCGCGCGGCACATGACCGCCGGTGGCCGCATCATCACCATCGGCAGCACCAATGCCGAGCGCATGCCCTTTGCCGGGGGCAGTGTTTATGCCATGAGTAAATCGGCGATTGTCGGACTGACCCGCGGCATGGCGCGCGATCTAGGTCCGCGCGGCATCACCGTGAACAATGTGCAGCCGGGGCCGGTGGACACCGACATGAACCCGGAGAACAGTGAGTTCGCCGACAGTCTCAAGAGCCTGATGGCCGTTGGGCGCTACGGCCGCGCCGAAGAAATCGCCGCCTTCGTCGCCTACCTCGCCGGGCCTGAAGCGGGTTACGTCACCGGAGCCAGCCTGACCATCGACGGTGGCTTTGCCGCTTAAACCAGCGTAATCAAAAAGCCCCGTGGCGTTTCACCCGCGGGGCTTTTTCTCGTTTGGACGGGTGGCTGCTTTCAGGGCAGCTTGCTCAAAGCCTCGCAACTGATCGGATAACCCTGCGCGCAGGCGCTCTGGAACAGGCGTTTGGCCTGGCCGGGATCGCGCGGCACGCCCTGTTGGCCCTTGAGGTAGAGGTTGCCGAGAATATGCTGGGCCATCGGATTGCCGGCGGCGGCCGACTGGTTGAGGTACTTGAGCATGCTCTGCGGGTTGGCGAAGTCGGGATTGTCGCGGCCGGTATAGAGGTAGGCCAGGCTGACCGCCGCCATCGCATGGCCCTTATCGGCGGCCTGCTTCCACCAGTATTCGGCTAGCTTGAGGTCTTTCATCGGCTTGCCGACGAAGTAGAAACTGCCCAGCTGGAACTGACTCTCGAGGTCGCCGCTGTTGGCTTGGCTGCGCAGTCTTGCCAGGGTGGCCGCGGCGTCCTCAACCGGTGCGGCGCCGGCCACGGTTGATCCTGTCTGCGGTGAGCTGCTGGTGTTCGCTGGCTGGTTGGCGCAACCGCCTAGCAGGAGGAGTGCACAGGCCAGTGCCGGGAGTATCGTGCGAAGCCGTTGGTTAACGTTCATGCGTGGTCACTTCTTATAGAGAGTGGATGCGGGTGGCTGCACCCGTCTGTTCATGAACTGACAGCCTCGGCCTGCTGCCTATGGTCGCTCCGGTGTCTGCCGGTGCCACGTTGGGGGCCGGGGCGAAGCCCGACTGCTGCAGACTAGAAGACCCCGCCAGCGTCAGCAAGTTGCGCGGTACTGTGCTGCATCGCTATGCGGATTTCGAATCGGCACGCGGACGTGCCCAAGGCAGGCAATGCATATCTGTATGTCGCCTCTGGCGTTTCTTCCGGCGGGCAGACCTGCGATTCTTGCGGACACAGGTGCAGCGCACCATTCGGCCCGCGAGGTATCCATGAACATCAGCTGCAATTTCGACAGCGGTAATATCGAGGTGCTCGACGCCAGCAACCCGCAGCAGGTGCTGCTGGCCATGCGTCCCGATCTCAACAGCCATCACTTCCAGTGGTTCCACTTCAAGGTCGACGGCCTCACCCCGGGCCAGCGCTACGGTTTCAGCCTGACCAATGCGGGCGAGTCCGCCTACCGGGATGCCTGGACCGGCTACCACGCGGTCGCTTCCTACGACCAGCGCAACTGGTTCCGCGTGCCCAGCCGTTTCGAGGATGGCGCGCTCAACTTCGCCCTCGAACCCAGCGAGTCCCAGGTCTGGTTCGCCTACTTCGAGCCCTACAGCCGGGCGCGGCATGACTGGCTGATCGAGCAGGCGCTGAACCGGGCCGGCGCCGAACTGTTCGCCTGCGGCAAGAGCATCGAGGGCCGCGATATCCAGCTGCTGCGCGTCAGCCGCAACCCCCAGGCGCCGCGCAAGATCTGGATCATCGCCCAGCAACACCCCGGCGAGCACATGGCCGAATGGTTCATGGAGGGCGTGATCGAGCGTCTGCAGCAGCGCGACGACGCCGAACTCAATGCCCTGCTGCAACAGGCCGACCTCTACCTGGTACCGAACATGAATCCGGATGGCGCCGTCCGTGGCCACCTGCGCACCAATGCCGCCGGCAAGGATCTCAACCGTGCCTGGCAATCGGCCAGCGCGGCGGAAACCCCGGAGGTGCATTTCGTCCAGGAGCAGATGCGCAGGGTCGGCGTCGACCTGTTCCTCGACATCCACGGTGACGAGGAAATCCCCCACGTGTTCAGCGCCGGCTGTGCAGGCAACCCTGGCTTCAGTCCACGTCTGGAAACACTGGAGGAGGACTTCCGTAGCCGTCTGCTCAGTCTCGGTGCCGAATTCCAGACCACGTTCGGTTACACGCCCGATCAGTTCGGCCAGGCCAACACCAGCCTGGCCTGCAACGCCGTCGGCATGGAGTTCGATTGCCTGGCTTTCACCATCGAAATGCCGTTCAAGGACCACGACGACAACCCCAACCCGCATACCGGCTGGGACGGCAAGCGCTCGATGCAGTTGGGCAAGGATGTACTCAGTGTCGCGGCGGCGATGGTAGGGGCGTTGCGTTAGGCAAAGCCAGTCTTGTTGGCGTCCGGCTGGTGGGGAGGCCAGCCGGTTGTCTGCTTAGCCGGGTCAGAACCCAGTTGCGATGAGCGCGGCGACATACAGAGCCGTTGCCAGAAGGATGCCGCGGTAAGGCACGCTGAACCAGTAGCGTTTGCCGAGAAAGACGTAGCCACACAGCAGCACAAGCCCAACGCTCAAGAGGTAAGGCGAGGCAAACAATAGGCGGCCATGCACGAGAGCCAGGTAGGCATAGACCGAACCAAACAGAAGCGCACCGAAGCTATGGCTGGCATTGAAGCCAACCCAGGCCTTCCACATGCTGGTTTCGCGGCTGATCTTCGGTGCAATCTCATGCATGCGAGCCATCAGCGCCTCATCCCGCGGTTGCAAGGAGCTACCCGCGAAGGTGAACAGCAGATGCAGTGCGCCCAAGGCGAAGATAATCAGCGCGCTTGCAGTGAGCAGGCACTGGGCCAGGGTAAGAGCTATCGATGACAAGGCGAACTCCTCAAAGGTGGGGGTAAACGACACGCGGCCATCACCCTGCGGCTCAAGAAGCACAGTGCCGAGGGTGATCTGCTGGTTGTCGCGCTACTGGGCAGTTGCCGCCTCGGCCAGGTCACTCAGGGCTTTACCCATGTTCTCGATCACGGGGCACTGAACAGTGGCATGACGCTGGCCAAGGTAGGCCGGATCGTTGTAGCCAAGCCAGACCTGAGCGTTGGCGTCTTCCCAGAACAGTGCCTTTAGCGGCAGGTCGATTGCGACCGTTTGCGCGCACTCGATGAATGGCGTGCCAGCCTGTGGGCTGCCGAAGATGAGCAGCTCGGTTGGTCGCAGCGACTGGCCAACCTTCACCGCGCCGGCAGCGTGATCGATGCGCGCGAAAACGCTCAGGCCACGCTGCTTGGCGAGCGCCTCAAATTTGTCGGCGGTGGCTTTGACGGAATACGGGCTCTTGATTTGGATCAGGCCGTCTGCGGCTGCGCAGAGCGTTGAGATACTTGCGAACAGTATGGCGGCGACTACCGGCACAACTTTCATAAACGAGACTCCTTGGCGTTATCCATAGAGTGCAGTATGACGCTGGATCGGCCGTGGCTCGGGAAAATCGGCCGGGCGAGGATGCCTGTGCGTTTAGCGGTGGTGTTGAGCAGCGCCGAGGCTCGCCAGGTGTTGGCAGTACTCATGGGTCCGCTTTGGCTGGTTGGCAGTCTGCTGTATGGCTTGCGCATACGCTTGATGGGGGATGCGTTTGCCGATCAGGGACGTGGACGTTGTCCGCCAGCAAATGTTGATCGCGTCGCGGCGTGGTGCGCCACCCTCAATGGCCGTTGAGGGTGCGCTCCGGGTTCTGGGCAGGGATTATTCAGGCAAAGGTGGCGTCGCGCGTATTGACGTAAAGCGCATACAGCGAATGGCTGCCAGCCATAAACAGGCGGTTGCCTTTAGTGCCGCCGAAACACAGATTCGCGCATCGTTCGGGCAACTTGATGTGACCTATGGCCTTGCCTTGGGGATCAAAAATCATCACCCCGTCGAGGTTCTCCGGCTTGGCCGCCGCAGCGCCGCTGCTGCCCCAGCCGCACCACAGGTTGCCGTCTTCGTCGCACTTGATGCCGTCGATCGCGCCGTATTCCAGGGCTTCGATATGTTTGCGCCGTTCACCCAGGGTGCCGTCATCATTGACCTTGTAAGCCCAGATCAGCCGATTCGGCTTGGCCCGACCTTCGACCACATACAGGACTTTTTCGTCAGGTGAGAAACACAAGCCGTTGGGGCCTGAAATCGTATCGACGACACGGGTGACTTTGCCGCTGTTGCCATCAATGCGATACACCGCATCGGGTAGGGCGGGGACCACTTTATGGCCTTCGTAATAATTTCCGGTTTGGAACGGGGGGTCGGTAAACCAGATCGAACCGTCGCGCTTGACCACCACATCGTTGGGCGAGTTGAAGCGCTTGCCGTCATAGCGATCGGCCAGGACCGTGATGCTTCCGTCATATTCGGTGCGGGTGACCCGACGCCCCAGGTCGTTGGTGGTCGAGCCTTCGCAGCTAATCAATCGGCCTTGGCGATCACGGGTCAGGCCATTCGAGTGGTTCGAGGCATCCCGGAAGGTGCTCAAGGTGTCGCTGATTTCATCCCAGCGCATAATCCGGTTGTTGGGAATGTCACTGACCAGGAGATACCTGCCATCGCCAACCCAGACAGGGCCTTCGGCCCAGCGCATGCCCGTGGCAAGTCTCTCCACACTGGCGTTGAACAGGCGGTATTTGCTGAAACTCTCATCGAGAATCTCGACCAGTGCATCCGGGTAGCGTTGCGTCAGGGGTTCGGCATCAACCAGCCGGGGAAGGCCCAGGCTGCCAAGAGAGGCAACTCCGGCCGACACTACCAGTGATTTTTTCAGGAACTTGCGCCGGGAAGATTCTGCGTTGTGCTCTTCTGCTGGATGATTCTTGATTGTGCTCATTGAGTTTCTCCGGGGTCTTCAGAAAGAAAATTTTCCGAGTTTGTTCGTGCCCTATCAGGTTCTGCCGTCGGAAAAAAAGCCCGCCGCGGGGGCGGGCTGAAGGTGCCGTAACACATGGCGTAATCAGGTGCGGGTAGCGCCTTGAATCAGAGGATCGACAGCGGGTAGTTGATGATCAGGCGGTTCTCGTCGAAGTCGGCGTTGTTGTAGTCGCGGCGAATGCTCGCGTTGCGCCATTTCATTGAGAGGTTCTTGAAGGTGCCGCTCTGAATTACATAGGCCAGTTCGCTGTCGCGGCCCCATTCCTTGCCGTCGGTGGTGCTGCCAGCATGAATGTTGTCGCCGCTGGTGTAGCGGTTCATCAGGGTCAGCCCGGGAATGCCAACGCCAGAGAAGTTGAAGTCATAGCGCACTTGCCAGGAGCGTTCCTGGGCGTTGTCGAAGCTGGAGTTGAAGCCGTCGTTGGCCAGCATGCCGCCGCTGGTGCCGTTGACGCGGATCCACTTGTCGTCGCCGCTGAGTTTTTGCAGGCCGACATAGAAGGCATGGACGCCAGTCTTGGCGGAAAACAGGCCCGAGTAAGCTTTGTTATCCAGTTCGCCAGCCAGCTGGTTGCCGTCTTCGCTGCCGACGAAATAGCCGAGGTTGGCGCCCAGGGTCCAATCGCCCATCGGCTGGCTGTGTGTCAGTTGCAGGTACTGCTGGTTGTAGATGTCCTTCAGTTCGGCACTCCACAGGCCGACCAGGGTGCGATCCTGGTTGAAGCGGTATTCGCCGCCGACAAAGTTGAAGCGGTCGCTGGTAATGCTGGCGCGACCGTTCATTGCCATGTCTTCCATGCTGGCGTCATTGCGCAGGCTGGTAGCGCGCATTTGTCCGCCATAGAGAGTCAGGCCGGCGATTTCCTTGGCGGTGATTAACCCGCCCTGAAAGGTTTGCGGCAACGCACGGCCATCGTCACTGCGCAAGATCGGTAACGCCGGTGCTAATTCGCCGACTTTCAGCTCGGTCTTCGACAGCTTGGCTTTGGCAGCAATCGCCAGGCGGCCGAAGTTGTCCGCTGCTTGGCCGTCATCATGAATTGGCAACAACTGGGTGCCGTTGGTACCGCGACCGCTGTCCAGTTTGAATGCGCTCATGGCCAGGGCATCCAGACCGAAGCCTACGGTGCCTTCGGTATAGCCCGATTGGAGGTTGAGAATAAAGCTCTGGGCCCACTCTTCAGCCCTGCTTTGGGCGTTGCTCGAGTCGACGAAGTTGCGGTTGATGTAGTAGTTGCGCAGGTTGAGATCGACCTTGGTGTCTTCGACGAAGCCGGCGGCCTGGCTACTGAGCGGTAGGGCGAGGGCCATGCTGCCGGCACCGATCAGGGCCAGTGAGAGGGCGTTGCGTGCTGTCATTGTTGTTGTGCTCCCATTTTTGAACAAGCCGCTCCCTGGCTGGCCCTGATAGGTCAGCGTCGTACGAAGGGAGCGTGTGAGTTGCCCCGTACAGGGCGATAGGTGTGTCCACAGGGCACACCTCTGCGTCGGGCTTAGCCGTCGGCGAATTCGGTGGGTGTGTGCGGGTGTCGCCGGGGCACCCTGCTGGCGCGCAGCGAAGCGGGGCTGGCCGGGAGGGGCGAGAAGCGAGCCGATGCGGCGAGAGCAACGCCCTGGATGACAGGGGGGCGATGCTGAAATAGAGTGCCGTGCACTTATCCAGGGAGAGGCATATATGCAGCTGACGGCACCGATTCCCATCCTGCGCAGCTTCGATGAGGCCAAGGCGCGGGCCTTCTACTGCGAGTTTCTGGGGTTCAGCGAAGATTGGGCGCACCGCTTCGAGGCGGGCTTGCCGCTGTATGTGCAACTGTCCCGGGGCGACTGCGTGTTGCACCTGTCCGAACACCATGGCGATTGCTGCCCCGGTGCTGCGCTGCGCATCAGTGTCGATGATCTGGATGCCCTGCACGCCGAGCTGACGGCACGGGCCTGTGGCAATGCGCGGCCGGGTATCACCAACCAGCCCTGGGGGCGTGATATGGCGGTGACCGATCCGTTTGGCAATCGCCTGATTTTTACTGATATTCGTGCGGCTTAACCGCACGAATCGTGCTGCGCCAGCCGGGCGGCCGGCGCAGTCAGGCAATCGTCAGCCGCGGTAGTAGCGCTGCGGCACGAACGGGGTCTTGGCGACTTTCATGGCCACGCGCTTGCCGCGCACCATGGCCCAGACTGGAGTGTCGAGGGCGATGTGGCTGCTCTGCACATAACCCATGGCCACCGGGCCGCCCAGCGTCGGGCCGAAGCCGCCGCTGCACACCGAGCCGATCACGTTGCCGTCGGCATCGACGATTTCCGCGCCTTCGCGCACCGGTACGCGCTCCTGCGGCAGCAGGCCGACGCGCTTGCTGGCGACGCCGTCGCGCTGCTGGGCGAAGATCCGCTCGGCACCGGGGAAGCCGCCGGCACGCGCGCCATCGGCGCGGCGGACCTTGGAGATGGCCCACAGCAGGCTGGCCTCGATCGGCGTGGTGCTGGTGCTCATGTCGTGGCCGTACAGGCACAGGCCGGCTTCCAGGCGCAGCGAATCGCGCGCGCCGAGGCCGATGGCCGCGACTTCCGGCTCGGCCAGCAGGCTGCGGGCCAGGGCTTCGGCGTGATCGGCGGGGACCGAGATTTCGAAGCCGTCTTCGCCGGTGTAGCCGGAGCGGCTGACGAAGCAGTCGACGCCGAGCAGGCGCACCGGGGCGAACTGCATGAAGGTCATCTTGCTGACTTCCGGGGCCAGGCGCGCCAGCACGTCGACCGCTTGCGGGCCTTGCAGGGCGAGCAGGGCGCGGTCGAAGCAGGGCTCGATCTGGCACTGGCTGGCGATCTGCAGTTGCAGGTGCATCAGGTCCTGGTGCTTGCAGGCGGCGTTGACCACCAGGAACAGGGTGTCGTCGCCCAGGTTGGCGACCATCAGGTCGTCGAGAATGCAGCCCTGGTCATCGGTGAACATGGCGTAGCGCTGCATGCCCACTGGCAGGTCGATGATGTCGACCGGCACCAGGCTTTCCAGGGCTTTGGCCGCATTCGGGCCACGCAGGATGATCTGGCCCATGTGCGAGACGTCGAACAGCCCGGCTGCTTCGCGGGTGTGTTGGTGTTCCTTCATCACGCCGAGCGGGTATTGCACCGGCATGTCGTAGCCGGCGAAGGGCACCATGCGCGCGCCAAGTTCCAGATGCAGGGCGTGTAGCGGGGTTTTCGCCAGGGTTTCGCTGGTCATCGATTAGCTCCAGTTAGGTAGAGGGTCGTTGCAGGAACGGGCTTGCTGGCGATCAGCCATGAGGCGCATCGCGATGCAGGCTCGCGCCTAGAAATATGTGTATGCCGCACGAGCGGTCAGCATTCGATGATGTTCACCGCCAGGCCGCCGCGCGAGGTTTCCTTGTATTTGCTCTTCATGTCGGCGCCGGTCTGGCGCATGGTGCGGATCACCTTGTCGAGCGAGACGAAGTGCTGGCCGTCACCGCGCAGGGCCATGCGCGCGGCGTTGATTGCCTTCACCGAGCCCATGGCATTGCGTTCGATGCAGGGAACCTGAACCAGGCCGCCGATCGGGTCGCAGGTCAGGCCGAGGTTGTGTTCCATGCCGATTTCCGCGGCATTCTCCACCTGGTTGACGCTGCCGCCGAGCACTTCGCACAGGGCGCCGGCGGCCATCGAGCAGGCCACGCCGACTTCGCCCTGGCAGCCGACTTCGGCGCCGGAGATCGAGGCATTTTCCTTGTACAGAATACCGATGGCGGCGGCGGTCAGCAGGAAACGCACCACGCCGTCTTCGTTGGCGCCGTGAATGAAGCGCATGTAGTAGTGCAACACCGCCGGCACGATGCCGGCCGCGCCATTGGTCGGGGCGGTGACCACGCGGCCGCCGCTGGCGTTTTCCTCGTTCACCGCCAGGGCGTAGAGGTTGACCCAGTCGAGCACGCTCAGTGAGTCGCGCAGGGCGGCCTCCGGGTGCTGGCACAGTTGCCGGTGCAGGGCGGCGGCGCGGCGCCTGACCTTGAGGCCGCCGGGCATGATGCCTTCGTTGCGACAGCCGGCGGTGACGCAATCCTGCATCACTTGCCAGATTTGCAACAGGCGTGCGCGGGTCTCGGCTTCCGGGCGCCAGGCCGCTTCGTTGGCCAGCATCACCTGGCTGATCGACAGCTGGTGTTCGGCGCAGTGGGCGAGCAATTGCTTGCCGGTGGTGAAGGGGTAGGCCAGGACCGTCTGGTCTTCGACAATGCGGTCGGCGCCAGCGGCATCGTCATCGACCACAAAACCGCCGCCCACCGAATAGTACTCGCGCGCCCGGATCTGCAGGCCGGCGGTGTCGAAGGCGCGGAAGATCATGCCGTTGGGGTGGAACTCCAGCGGTTTGCGGATCATCGCCAGGTGTTCTTTCTCGACGAAGCGGATCGGTTTTTCGCCGAGCAATTGCAGTTCACCGGTTTTGCGCAGGGCTTCCAGGCGTCCGGGGATGCTGTCGATGTCGACGCTGTCCGGCTGCTCGCCTTGCAGACCGAGAATCACCGCCTTGTCGCTACCGTGGCCTTTGCCGGTGGCGCCGAGCGAGCCGTACAGCTCGACTCTTACCGATTCGGTGTTCGCCAGCAGGTCGTCGCGGCGCAAGCCTTCGGCGAAACGGGCGGCGGCGCGCATGGGCCCGACCGTGTGCGAGCTGGACGGGCCGATGCCGATTTTGAATAGATCGAAAACGCTGAGTGACATGTGGATCTCCAGCTTCTGGTCAGGTCGCGGTAAGACGTTTCTGCAGGAGCGGGGCCATGCCCGCGCTATGCCGTGATACTCGCGGGCATGGCACTTGGCGTCCGCCCCGCTCCTACAGTCGGTACTGAACCAGTGCGTTACTTATGCAGAGTAGACCGGGAAAGTCGCGCAAAGGTCGCTGACCTGACCACGAACCCGCTCGATCACTGCGGGGTTGTCCAGATCACCGAGGATGTCGCAGATCCAGCCGGCCAGTTCCTGGCACTCGCCTTCCTTGAAGCCGCGAGTGGTCACTGCCGGCGTGCCGATGCGCAGGCCGGAGGTGACGAACGGCGACTGCGGATCGTTCGGCACGGCGTTCTTGTTGACCGTGATATGCGCGGCGCCGAGGGCGGCGTCGGCGGCCTTGCCGGTCAGGCCCTGCTTGATCAGGCTGAGCAGGAACAGGTGGTTGTCGGTGCCGCCGGACACTACGTCATAGCCGCGGCCGATGAAGACTGCCGCCATGGCCTGAGCGTTCTTGATCACCTGCGCCTGGTAGTCCTTGAAGCCCGGCTCCAGGGCTTCCTTGAAACACACCGCCTTGCCGGCGATCACATGCATCAGCGGGCCGCCCTGGGCGCCGGGGAACACCGCGGAGTTGAGCTTCTTCTCGATCTCGGGATTGCTCTTGGCCAGGATCAGGCCGCCACGCGGACCGCGCAGGGTCTTGTGGGTGGTGGTGGTGACCACGTCGGCGTAGGGCAGCGGGTTGGGGTACAGGCCGGCGGCGACCAGACCGGCGACGTGGGCCATGTCGACGAACAGCAGGGCACCGACCTTGTCGGCGATGGCGCGGAAACGCGGGAAATCCAGGGTCTTGGAGTAGGCGGAGAAGCCGGCCACGATCATCTTCGGCTGGCACTCGACGGCCAGGCGCTCGACTTCGTCGTAATCGATCAGGCCATTGCCATCGATGCCATATTGCACGGCGTTGTACAGCTTGCCGGAAGAACTGACCTTAGCGCCATGGGTCAGGTGACCACCGTGGGCCAGGCTCATGCCGAGCAGGGTATCGCCAGCATTGAGCAGGGCCAGGTAGACCGCGCTGTTGGCGGATGAGCCGGAGTGCGGCTGGACGTTGGCGTAGTCGGCGCCGAACAGCTGCTTGGCCCGATCGATGGCCAGCTGCTCGACCACATCGACGTGCTCGCAGCCGCCGTAATAGCGTTTGCCCGGGTAGCCTTCGGCATACTTGTTGGTCAGGCCGGTGCCCTGGGCCTGCATCACCGCCGGGCTGGTGTAGTTTTCCGAGGCGATCAGCTCGATATGGTCTTCCTGGCGGCGCTCTTCTGCCGCTATGGCGTCGGCCAGGGCCGGGTCGTAGTTGTTCAGGTTCAGGCTTTTATGGAACATCGGGATCGGTCCTGTACTAAGGGCGCGACCGTCCAGCGGTCGCGTTGATAAGGGTATGGTTTACTTTTGTGCCGGGGCGTTGCCGGTCACACGGCCTTCGCGGGCGAAATATTCCTTGGTCAGCTTGACCACCACCGGGCTAAGCAGCAGCAGCGATAGCAGGTTGGGCAGTGCCATCAGGCCGTTGAGGGTGTCAGCGACCAGCCAGGCGAAGTCCAGCTGGGCGATGGCGCCGAACGGCACGGCCAGCACCCAGACGATGCGGAATGGCAGGATCGACTTGGTGCCGACTAAGTACTCCCAGCACTTCTCGCCGTAGTAGCTCCAGCCGAGGATGGTGGTGAAGGCGAAGACCACCAGGGCAATGCTGAGGATGGCGCCGCCGAAGCCGGGCATGGCCGACTCGAAGGCCGCCGCCGACAGGCCGGCACCGCTGGCACCGCTGGTCCAGGCGCCGGAGGCGATGATCGCCAGGCCGGTCAGGGTGCAGATGACCAGGGTATCGATAAAGGTCCCGAGCATGCCAATCAGGCCCGAGCGTACCGAGCTGTGGGTGGTGCCGGCGGCCTGGGCGATACCGGCGGTGCCGAGCCCCGCCTCGTTGGAGAAGATGCCACGCGCGACGCCGAAGCGAATCGCCGCCATTACTGCTGCACCGGCAAACCCACCGGTGGCAGCGGTTGGGCTGAAGGCATGGGTGAAGATCAGTTCGAAGGCACCCGGAATGGCGTCGACGTTAACGATTAAGACCACGATGGCGGCGGCGACATAGATCACGCACATGGCCGGCACTAGCGTCGCGGCTACTTTACCGATGCGCTTGATACCACCGAGGATCACCAGGCCGACGAAGACCATAGCCACCACGCCGGTAACCCAGGACGGTATGCCGAAGGTGTCCGTCAGGGCATGGGCCATGCTGTTGACCTGGACCATGTTGCCGATGCCGAAGCCGGCGAAACCGCCGAAGATGGCGAAGGCGGTACCGAGCCAGAGCCACTTCTTGCCCAGGCCATTTTTGATCGCATACATCGGTCCGCCGACGTGTTCCTTGCGCTCATCGGTCTCGCGGTAATGCACCGCCAGCACCACTTCACAGTATTTAGTGGCCATGCCAACCAGGGCCGTGCACCACATCCAGAACAGTGCACCGGGGCCGCCGAGGAAAATGGCGGTAGCGACGCCGGCGATATTACCGGTGCCGACGGTCGCGGCGAGACAGGTCATCAGCGCCTGGAACGGGCTGATTTCGCCGCTGCCTTCGTCGTCTTTCTTGCGCCCTTGCCACAACAGGCGAAAGCCCGCACCGATCTTCGCCAGAGGCATGAACTTGAGGCGCAGCATGAGGAACAGACCAGTGCCGAGGATCGCCACCAGCATAGGTGGACCCCAGACCAGGCCGTTGATTTGATTGGTTAGGTTGTTGATGAATTCCATGAATAGCACCTGTTTTTTATTGTATGGGCACGGGGGTGACCCGTACCGGATAAGGGCTTTGGCGGTTTGCTGCTATGGGGATATTCGGATCGTTAGTGGTTCACGCGTGGGCGCAATGAGGTTGTTGCAAGGAAGCGGTATGCATCATGGTTTTGCCGACACAAGAAACACGCCGCTCCCCTGCGAACACTTAGGCGGTCGCCGACAAGGCTCAGCGACCTTTATTCCTTGGCCCGGATTGCATCCGGGCCAAGGCCATCGCCTTAGGCTTCCTGATACGCCTCGATCGACGGGCAGGCGCAGATCAGGTTGCGGTCGCCGAACACGTTGTCGACCCGGCCGACCGGCGGCCAGTACTTGCCATCGACCAAGCTGGCGACCGGGTAGACCGCCTGCTCGCGGCTGTAGGCGTGGCTCCACTCGCCGACCAGTTCCAGGGCGGTGTGCGGCGCGTTCTTCAGCGGGTTGTCGTTGGCATCCAGTTCGCCCCGTTCGACCGCGCGGATTTCCTCGCGGATGGCGATCATGGCGTCGCAGAAGCGATCCAGTTCTTCCTTGGATTCGCTTTCGGTCGGCTCGATCATCAGGGTGCCGGCGACCGGGAAGGACATGGTCGGGGCGTGGAAACCGAAGTCGATCAGGCGCTTGGCCACGTCGTCGACGCTGATGCCGGAGCTGTCCTTGAGCGGACGGATGTCCAGGATGCACTCGTGCGCCACCAGACCGCCTTCGCCGCTATAGAGCACCGGGTAGTGTTCTTCCAGGCGGCGAGCGATGTAGTTGGCGTTGAGAATCGCCACCTGCGAAGCGCGCTTGAGGCCTTCGCCGCCCATCATGCTGATGTACATCCAGGTGATCGGCAGGATGCTGGCGCTGCCAAACGGCGCGGCGCTGACCGCACCGGTCTTGCGCGCCATGTTGGCGTGGCCGGGCAGGAAGGGGATCAGGTGTGCCTTGACGCCGATCGGACCGACGCCCGGGCCGCCACCGCCGTGCGGGATGCAGAAAGTCTTGTGCAGGTTCAGGTGCGAGACGTCGCCACCGAACTGGCCCGGGGCGCAGAGGCCGACCATGGCATTCATGTTGGCGCCGTCGATGTACACCTGACCGCCGTTGTCGTGGACGATCTGGGCGATCTCGCGGATGCCTTCCTCGAACACGCCGTGGGTCGACGGGTAGGTGATCATCAGCGCAGCCAGGCGCTCCTTGTGCTCTTCGGCCTTGGCCTTGAGGTCGGCGATGTCGACGTTGCCGCGGGCGTCACAGGCGGTCACCACCACGCGCATGCCGGCCATGCTGGCGGTTGCCGGGTTAGTACCGTGGGCCGAGGAGGGGATCAGGCAGATGTCGCGCTGCTCGTCGCCGCGGCTCTGGTGGTAGGCGCGGATCGCCAGCAAGCCGGCGTATTCGCCCTGGGAGCCGGCGTTCGGCTGCAGGGAGATGCCGTCGTAGCCGGTGGCGGCGCAGAGCATGGCCTCGAGTTCATCGGTCAGCTGCTGGTAGCCCTGGCTCTGTGCGGCCGGAGCGAAGGGGTGCAGGTTGCCGAACTCGGCCCAGGTCACCGGGATCATTTCGCTGGCGGCGTTGAGCTTCATGGTGCAGGAACCCAGCGGGATCATGCTGCGGTCCAGGGCCAGGTCCTTGTCGGCGAGCTTGCGCAGGTAGCGCATCAGCTCGGTTTCCGAGTGGTAACGGTTGAACACTTCGTGCGCCAGAATTGCCGACTGACGCAGCAGGCCTTGCGGCAGGCGCGAGGCGACGCTGGCGGACAGCTCGGCGAAGCTTGGCAGGCTGTGCCCCGGCTCGGCGAAGACTTCCCACAGGCGCTCGACGGCAGCCTGGTCGCTGGTTTCGTCCAGGGACAGCCCCAGACGTTGGTCGTCGATCTCGCGCAGGTTGATGCCCATTGCACGCGCCTGCTGGTGCAGTTGTGCGGTGCGCTCACCGCTGGCCACGCTCAGGGTGTCGAAGAAGTGCGCTTGCTCCACGGCCAGGCCGAGGTTGACCAGGCCCTGGGCGAAAATCGCGGTCAGCTGGTGGGTGCGCTGGGCGATCTGGCTCAGGCCCTCGGGACCGTGATAGACGGCGTACATGCTGGCGATGTTGGCCAGCAGCACCTGGGCGGTGCAGATGTTGCTGGTGGCCTTCTCGCGGCGGATGTGCTGCTCGCGGGTCTGCATGGCCAGGCGCAGGGCCGGCTTGCCGAAACGGTCGACCGAAACGCCGACCAGACGGCCCGGCATGTCGCGCTTGAAAGCATCGCGGGTGGCGAAGTAGGCGGCGTGCGGGCCACCGAAGCCCAGTGGCACACCAAAGCGCTGGGCACTGCCCAGGGCCACGTCGGCACCGAATTCGCCCGGCGGGGTGAGCAGGGTCAGGGCCAGCAGATCGGCGGCCACGGCCACCAGGGCATTGGCGGCGTGGAAGCGCTCGACCAGCTCGCGATAGTCGTAGATATCGCCATTGCTGGCCGGGTATTGCAGCAGTGCGCCGAAGTAGGCACTGGCGTCGCTGATGGTGCTTTCGTCGCCGACCACTACCTCGATACCCAGCGGTTCGGCGCGGGTGCGCAGTACATCGAGGGTCTGCGGGTGGCAGTGCTGCGAGGCGAAGAAGGCGTTGCTGGCCTTATTTTTCGACAGGCGCTTGCAGAAGGTCATGGCCTCGGCGGCGGCGGTGGCTTCATCGAGCAGGGAGGCGTTGGCGATCGACAGGCCGGTGAGGTCGATGATCAGGGTCTGGAAATTCAGCAGCGCTTCCAGGCGGCCCTGGGAAATCTCCGGCTGGTAGGGGGTGTAGGCGGTGTACCAGGCCGGGTTTTCCAGCAGGTTGCGCAGGATCGGGCTCGGCGTGTGGGTGCCGTAGTAACCCTGGCCGATGTAAGTCTTGAGTTGCTGATTGTTGCCGGCAATTGCCTTGATCTTGGCCAGGGCATCGGCTTCGCTGAGGCCCGGGGTTTGCCCGAGTACGCTGGTGCCCTTGATGCTCTCGGGAATCACGCTGGCGGTCAGGGCATCAAGGGAGTCGAAACCGAGGGTGCTGAGCATCGCCGCAGTGTCGGAGTCGCGCGGGCCAATATGCCGGGCGATAAATTCGTTCTGGGTGGTCAGATCGGTCATTGGATTCTCTCAGGCGTCGGCGTTGGCGTTGAGCAGGCGCTCATAAGCGGCCTGGTCGAGCAGGTCAGCCACGGCGCTGGCATTGGCCGGGCGGAAACGGAAAAACCAGCCCTTGCCCAGCGGGTCTTCGTTGACCAGTTCCGGGCTGGCGTCCAGCTCGGCGTTGACCTCAAGCACTTCGCCGTCCAGCGGCATGGCGATGTTGCTGGCAGCCTTTACCGATTCCAGTACTGCGACTTCTGCGCCTTCGGCGTAGCTCTGCAAGTCTGGCAGTTGCACGAACACCACATCACCCAGGGCTTCCTGAGCGTAGGCGGTGATACCCACGGTGACCAGACCATCGGCATCCTGACGCAGCCATTCGTGTTCAACAGTAAAACGCAACTCGCTCATGTGAATTCCTCAAGTAGTCAGACTCGCCCGATTCTTGTTTGGGCGATGATCAAGGTGCTCGTGCCAGGCAGCGAGCGCTTTGCCAGAGATCATAGCAAGTGCGGTGCCATTGTTATTTTTATCAATTAAATCAATGGCTTACATGATTTTCATGGTGGTTTGTGAAAATAGCCGTGTATCGAATTCGATACGAAAGGGGGCGGCGGGGACAAAAGCACCCTGACAAAGCCGTTGATGTCGCGGGTTGGCAGGTTTATGTCGCTCGTGTATTGAATTCAGTACGGTGTATTGGTTTGAATACGGCGCATCGCCTCCGGCAGTTGGTGCGGCGAGCAATTCGTTTCAGTCCTGCACGGGTTTCTATTTGGAGGGCTGAAGGCGGATCGCTGCCAGCCCCTCTAGCTAAACGAGCACGGCGCGCAGGTGCCGCTCAGCGCATCAGTCCTTCCATTGCGTCCGCCAGCCTGGCGGCCAGGGCGCGGCGCCAGGCTGGGCTGTGCGGGTTGGCGAGTACCCGGTCTTCCGCAGCGAAGCTGCGCATGATGGCGGCGTAGCCGAGCCAGCGACAGGGTTCCGGCTCCCAGGCCTTGAGGGCCGACAGGGGGCGTTCGCCGAGCACCCAGGGTTGCTGGGTCAACTGGCTACTACGGCCCAGGATCAGGTCGGCCAGGGTGCGCCCGCCAAGGTTGCTGGCACCGACCCCCTCACCGCCGTAGCCGCCGGAGAGGGCGATGCGGTTGTCGCGGTCGAGCAGCATGTGCGGCTGGAAGCGCCGCGCCATGCCAAGGTTGCCGCCCCAGCCATGGCTGACCTCGACGTTGCGCAACTGCGGGAACAGCTCGCCGAACAGGTAGCGGCGCAGGCCGATTTCCTCGGCATTCAGGTTGAAGTCCTGGCGCAGCTTGCCGGCGAAGCGATAACCGCCACGGGCGCCGAACACCAGGCGGTCGTCGGCGCTGCGCTGGCCGTAGGTGACCTGGCGGCTGAATTCGCTGAAGGCCTGGCCGCGATCGAGGCCGATCTCGTCCCACTGGCTGGCCGACAGCGGTTCTGTGGCCAGCAGCAGGCTTTGCACCGGCAGCTGATAGCGTCGTAGCAGTGGCAGCTCGGCGGCATAACCTTCCACCGCAGGCACCACCCAGTCGGCGTGCAGTTCGCCTTGGGCCGTGCGCAGCAGGCCCGGCTGCCAATGCATCACGCGACTTTGCTCGAACAGCTGCACGCCGAGGCGTTCGACCGCCTGGACCAGGCCGCGCACCAGTCTGGCTGGCTGGATGGTCGCGCAGTGCGGGCTGTGGATGGCACCGAGCGGGCCGTTGATGCGCAACTGTTGGTTCAGTTCGTCCGGCGCCAGCCAGCGGTAGTCGGCTGCGCTGAGGCCTTCGGCGTACAGCGAGTCGAGCCAGGTGCGCAGGCGGCGCTCCTGCTCCGGGTAACGCGCCGCGCAATAGAGCACGCCGCCCTTGCGGTAGTCGCAGGCGATGCCTTCGCGTTGCAGCACCTCGGCCACTGCGTCGGGGATGCCGTGCAGCAGGTCGAAGGCAGCCCGCCGCTGTTCGGCAGGCAAGCCGGCCAGCAAGCGGTCCTCGCCGAGCAAGTTGCCCATCAGCCAGCCGCCGTTACGCCCGGAGGCGCCAAAGCCGGCGTACTCGGCTTCGACTATGGCGATGCGCAGTTCGGGCGCCTGGCGTTTGAGGTAGTAGGCGGTCCATAAGCCGGTGTAACCGGCGCCAATGATCGCCACGTCGACGTCCAGGCGGCCCTGCAGCACCGGGCGCGGGGTCAGGGGCTGGTCGAGTTGATCCATCCACAGGCTGATGGGCAGGTGTGGCGACATCATGGCTCTCCTTGGGTGTGCACTGGCCGCCAGCCTAGCCGGCGCAAGGCGCATTGTCCCGCCCCGGCAGTTTGCGAAGACCATTCACCGGCGCTATGGCAACCCATCTAGCCGGCTCATAAGGCGGCAGGCATGCTGCGTGGTAGAGCGGTACTCACTCTTTCGGTTGACATGGCAAATCACTCTTTCGGGCGCTTATCCGAACGGGTGGCGCTGGGTAGCTTGGTGGCTCAACACGAAACCATGCTTTCCAGGAGAGCCGCATGACAACAAAAACAAGGCATGCAATCTTCCAGCCGTGCGCACTGGCAGTTGCCGTCGCTCTAGGCTGTGTCGCGCCGGTCCAGGCGATTACTTTTAATGTCGGCGAGCTCGAAGCGCAGTTCGATTCCTCGCTGTCGGTCGGCGCTAGCTGGGGTGTGCGCGATGCCGATCCGGAGTTCGTCTCGGTCGCCAGCGGCGGCAAGGCCTCCTCGCGGACCTCTGACGACGGGCGTTTGAACTTCAAGAAAGGCGAGACCTTTTCGAAGATCTTCAAGGGTATTCATGATCTCCAGGTGACATACGGCGACACCGGGATGTTCATCCGCGGCAAGTATTGGTACGACTTCGAGACCAAGGACGAAAGCCGACAGTTCTATGACATCCAGGACCACAATCGCAAAGAGGCGGCGCAGTCTTCCGGCGCGCAGATTCTCGATGCGTTCATCTACCACAACTACAGCATCGGCGATCAGCCGGGTAGCGTGCGGGTCGGCAAGCAGGTGGTCAGCTGGGGCGAGAGCACCTTTGTGCAGAACTCGATCAACTCGATCAACCCGGTTGATGCGGCCGCTTTCCGTCGTCCCGGCGCGGAGATCAAGGAAGGCTTGATCCCGGTCAACATGCTCTACCTGTCGCAGAGCCTGACTGACAGCGTCAGCATGGAGGCCTTCTACCAACTGGAGTGGGACCAGACCGTAGCGGACAACTGTGGCACCTTCTTCTCCACCGCCGATGTGATCGCCGATGGCTGCGAGGATCGCCTGGTGGTGCTCGGCCCAGATCTGCCGCCGGGCGAGTCGACCAACTCGTTCGTCGACAACGCCTACATTCCGCGTGCCGGCGACCGGGATGCGCGTGACAGCGGTCAGTACGGCCTGGCCTTGCGCTGGTTCGCCGAGCAGCTGAACAATACCGAGTTTGGCCTGTATGCCATGAACTATCATAGCCGCAGCCCGGTATTCAGCACTATCCGCACCACCACCCCGAACTTCGCCTCCTTCATTCCCGGTGCGCCGAACGCGGGTTACTTCGTCGAATACCCGGAAGACATTCGTCTCTATGGCATGAGCTTCCAGACCAATGTCGGCGGCACCGCATTGTCCGGTGAACTCAGCTACCGGCCGAATATGCCAATGCAGATCAACTCCACCGACCTGTCCTTCGCCGCCCTTGGCCTGCCGTTCAACCCGGTATTCGAAACGGGCCACGCCAGCAACGTTGCCAGCGCCGATATCCACGGTTACGAGCGCAAGCCGTTCACTCAGGCACAGATCACCGCGTTGCAGTTCTTCGACCGGGTACTCGGCGCCAGCCGCCTGACCGTGATCGGTGAGGTCGCTTACAACCACATCAGCGGTATCAAGGACGAGGTCGGCGAGCTGCGCTTCGGTCGTGACCCGATCTACGGCGCTGGTGAGTTCAGCGTGCCGGGCGTGTGCGCCGCGTTCAACTCGGCCAACCCGGACGAGTGCCAGGGCGACGGTTTCTATACCAGCAACTCCTGGGGCTACCGCCTGCGTGCCAGTGCCGACTACAGTAATGTGGTGGCCGGTATTAACCTGACCCCAAGTGTCTCCTGGTCGCATGACGTCGATGGCTATGGGCCGAACTTCAACGAAGGCAGCAAGGCCGTCAGCCTCGGTCTGAGTGCCGACTATCAGAACACTTACAACGCGAGCCTCAGCTACACCGATTTCTTCGGTGGCGACTACAACACGACTACCGATCGTGACTTCGTGGCCCTGAGTTTCGGTATGAACTTCTGATCAACAACGCGCAAAGGATCCGTACATGATGAAAACGACAAGAATCCTGAAAACCGGTGCGTTGGCCCTGACGCTGCTGGCGAGTAGTGTGATGGCCGCCGTCTCCGAGCAAGAGGCCGCGCAACTGGGCACCACCCTGACCCCGATCGGTGCGCAAATGGCCGGCAACGCCGACGGCAGCATCCCGGCCTGGACTGGCGGCCTGCCAACCAACGCCGCCGCGGTCGACAGCAATGGCTTCCTCGCCGACCCGTTCGCCAGCGAGCAGCCGTTGTTCACCATCACCGCCGCCAATGCCGAGCAGTACAAGGACAAGCTGTCCCCTGGGCAAATGGCGATGTTCAAGCGCTATGCCGACTCCTACAAGATCCCGGTCTACCCGACCCATCGCAGTGCTGCGCTGCCCGATGAGATCTATGCTGCGGCGAAGCAGAGTGCTCTCCACACCACCACGGTGGACGGTGGTAATGGCCTGCAGAACTTCAGCGACAGCCACTACTATGCCTTCCCGATCCCGAAGACCGGGGTCGAGGTGGTGTGGAACCACATCACTCGCTACCGCGGCGGCAACGTCAAGCGCTACATCACTCAGGCCACGCCACAAACCAACGGCTCCTACAGCCTGGTCAAGTTCGAGGACGAAATCGCCTTTCCCTCCGACATGCCCGATGTCGACCCGGCCAAGGCGGCGAACATCCTCCTGTATTTCAAGCAGCGGGTAACCGCGCCGTCGCGCCTGGCGGGTAACGTGCTGCTGGTGCACGAGACCATCGACCAGGTCAAGGAACCGCGCCTGGCGTGGATCTACAACGCCGGTCAGCGTCGCGTACGCCGCGCCCCGCAGGTGGCCTACGATGGCCCGGGTACCGCCTCGGACGGCATGCGCACCGCGGACAACTTCGATCTGTTCTCCGGCGCGCCGGACCGTTACGACTGGAAGCTGGTTGGCAAGAAGGAGATGTACATTCCTTACAACAGCTACAAGCTGGATTCGCCCAGTCTGAAGTACGACGACGTGATCAAGGCCGGGCATATCAACCAGGACCTGGCCCGCTACGAGCTGCACCGGGTCTGGGAAGTCGAGGCCACGCTGAAGTCCGGCGAGCGGCATATCTATGCCAAGCGTCACATGTACTTCGACGAGGACAGCTGGCAGTTGGCCCTGGTCGATCACTACGATGGCCGCGGTCAATTGTGGCGCGTCGCCGAGGGACATGCCCAGAGCTACTACAACCACAAGATGACGGGTTACACGCTAGAGGCGCTGTACGACATCATCGCCGGACGCTACCTGGCCCTGGGCATGAAGAACGAGGAGAAGTCTTCCTACGTCTTCGGGTTCGAGGCCAGTGCCGCCGACTACACCCCGGCAGCCTTGCGCAGTTCCGGCGTGCGCTAAGACTGGCCGAGTCATTGCTCCTCCTAAATTGGGCGGCCTTCGGGCCGCCTTTTTTTTATCGCCGAATATTAGTTAGGCTGATATAGCTATTGCATGCCAACGTTCGGGTCTAGTCTCGTGGGCAAAGCTCCCCTACAAAATCAATACGAGCCGTCATGACCGCCTACGCGCCATCTCCGCCTATCGCATTGCCATCCTGTGCCAAAGGCCTGTTGCCGCGCCAACCGCCAGGGCATGTTCAGCGCGAGCAGCTACAGCGGCTTTTGCTCGCCCAGGACTGTCGCCTGCGTTTGCTGGTCGCCCCGGCAGGGTTCGGCAAGTCGGTGCTGCTCGCCGACTGCGCCCGCGACTGTCCGCCCGAATACTCACCGCTGTGGCTCAACTGCGCAGGGCAGCTAGCCTCGCCAGCAGAGTTTTGTCGTCTACTGGCCGTCACCCTGGGCTATCCGTCGAGCTTGAGTGAAGCCGAACTGTTGGCTGCGGTGCAGCAGGAGGAGCGTGCGCTGTGGCTCATGCTCAACGACTATCCACGCGAGCTCGATGATGAGCTCGACGCCTGCCTCGATCGTCTGCTCTGCGCTTCGCCGCCCAACCTCTGCTGGTGGCTTGGCAGCCGGCGGCGCCCACTATGCAACTTCCCGCGCCTGTTGCTGGAGGGCGAGTTGTTCGAACTGGGCGGCGCGGATCTGGCCTTCACCCCGGGTGAGGTTGCTGCCTGGTTACAACATGTGGATACGCTGCGTTCCAGCCGCGCGGAGAGCCTGTTTGGCCTTACCCGCGGCTGGCCGGCGGCCCTGCGCCTGCTGGCTGCCCAGGGCGAGCGCGAAGGTTCGGGGTCGCTGCTGTGTGAGGAACATAATGCGTTGCTGCGCGATTACATCGAGCATGAGGTGCTGCAGGGCCTGTCTGCCGAACTGAAGCACGCACTCTGCCAGTTGGCACAGATTCCGCAGTTCAACGACGAGCTCTGCGAGCATTTGCTGGGCGTAGGTGAGGGCGCCACCTGGCTGCAAGCGCTGCGCGCACGCGGCCTGTTCATCAGTGAAGTAGAAGGTGCGGCAGACTGGCTCGAAGTCTTCCCGCCACTGGCGCATCTGCTGCAGCAGCGAGCGAAAACCGCGCCTTGCACCCGCCTGCACCTGCAGGCCAGCCAATGGTTTGCCGCCCGCGGTGAAGTACGCGCGGCGGTGGAGCATGCGCTCAAGGGTGGCCAGCCGGAAGTCGCGGCCAGTTTTCTCGAGCGGTTCACTGAAGAACAGTTGCTCCAGGGCCAGGATCTGGCGTTGATTCTGCACTGGCGCAACGAGCTGCCTGAAAGCCTGTTGACCAGCACGCCACGGCTGATCCTGCTCCACGCCTGGGCGTTGTTGCTGGTTGGGCGCCCGGGGGAGGCGCAGGTCTGTGTCGATCAGCTGGCACGCTTTCAGCCGCGGGCCGATGCCGAACGCCTGACTGAGCTGTTTGCCCAGTGGCAAGCGATTCGCGGGATTGCCGCCTATGGTCGTGGCAAAGGAGCAGAGGCGCGCGCGCACTTGCTCGAGGCGCTGCCGGCGTTGCCGGATGCCGCCTGGGCCCAGGCCCTCCTGTGCCGTTCGGTGCTGACCCAGATCGCCATCGGCGAAGGTCACCTGGAGCAGGCGCAACACCTCAGCTACGAGGTGCTGAAGCAGGCGCGGCTTTGCGGTAGTGGCGTATTCGAGGCATTGCTGGAGCTTGATCATGCGCTGCTGCTGGAGGCGCGTGGCGAATTCGCCCGCGCCGAGGCGCTGTTGCAACGGGTACTTGAGCAGATGGACGCGCAGTCGCTGCCCCAAACGCCGGTGCGCGGCCGGATTCTGCTGCGTCTGGGGCGCCTGGCATTGCGCCAGGGTTGCATCGAGCACGCCGCGAGCCACCTGCAGGCCGGACTCGAGGGCGCGCTGGCCGAGGCCGATCCGGGGGCCTTTCATGGTTATCTGGGCCTGGCCGAACTGGCCACCTGCCGGCGTGATATTCCCGCCGCTTTCGCTCACCTGGGCGAGGCCGAGCGCTGGATGCAGCGCCATCGGGTTAGCGACGGCCTGTATCGCGGCGTGCTGTTGTTGGCCAGCAGTCGTCTGTGGATCTATCAGGGGCACCACGAGCGTGCTCGCGAAGCCTTGACCCGAGTGCTGGGCCACCGACGAGAGAGCAGCGTGCCGCCACCGAATTTTCCCGAACTGTTCCTGCGTCTGGAACATCTACTGCTGTGCCTCGACATGGCGCGAGGCGCAGATGTCCGCGAGGCGCTGCAGAAGTTGCTCGATAAGGCCGTGGCCCAGGGTCGCCAGGCGTTCGCCAGTGAACTCTGGTCAAGCTATGCCGAGGCCTGCAGCGCCTGCGCCGATGTGTCAGCGGCGAACCAGGCCCGTCAGGCCGCGCAAAGTCTGCGTCAGCGGCTCAATTACCAGGGCGTGTGGTTCGCCGCCGACGAACTCCCCCTGGCGGCCGAGGTGCCGGCGGCAGATGCCTGCCTCAGCTGCCGCGAGCTGACCGTGCTGCGCCTGATTGCCGAGGGCCTGTCCAATCAGGAGGTCGCCGAACAGCTGTTTATTTCCCTGCATACGGTGAAGACCCATGCGCGGCGGATCAACGGCAAGCTCGGCGTGGCCCGACGCACCCAGGCAGTGGCGCAGGCCAAGGTGTTGGGGCTGTTGTAAGTCGGGGAATGGCTCGCCGTCACAGCGCCGGGGGGTTACTCGCCGCAGGCAGTAGGCCAGAAGCTGTTGGTGTAAATGCCGTTGGCGGGCTGTCGCTTCGCTCCGAGGCCGCCCTACGATCTCGAATAATCCGCGATCCGTAGGGCGCTACTCGCCGCAGGCAGTAGGCCATGGCTCACCGGCGCGGCACAGAATCCGGCGGGTTGTCGCTGCGCGCCGAGGCCGCCCTACGATCTCGAACAATCCGCGATCCGTAGGGCGCTACTCGCCGCAGGCAGTAGGCCATGGCTCACCGGCGCGACACAGAATCCGGCGGGTTGTCGCTGCGCGCCGAAGGGACCTCTGCGTGGGTGAATCAATGCAGCGCCGGCGGCGTGGCGAGTTGGCGCAGGCGCTCGGTGAGCAGCATGCGTTGCGCCGGATCGTCACAGAGCAGCAGGGCGTGCTGCACATCGAAACGCTCAGCCTGGGGGCACTCCAGGCGCTGATACAGTTCGGCACGGGCCAGGTGGTCGGCAGCCGTAGGCGTGCCCAGTAGCAACACGCGTTCGGCATCTTTCAATGCCGCGAGGTAGTCCTCTTCCAGCAGGTGCAGGTGCAGCAGGTTGCGCGATAGCCGTTGCAGCATGCTGCGACCATCGCAGGCGCCCATGTGACTGGCACTGAGTTCGGCCTGGGCCCCCTGGTAGCGGGTCAGCAGCTCGCGACAGTCACGGGTGTACAGGCGCCGTCCGCCGCAGGGGTCGAGCAGGTGATCGGCTGCGGTTACCCGCAGCAGGAAGTGCCCGGGAAAATTCACGCCTTGCAAGGGGATTTCCAGGCGCCGTGCCAGCTCCAGGGCAACCAATGCCAGTGACAGCGGTTGGCCGCGGCGGCGCTGGATAACCTTGTGCAGCAAGGCGCTCTGCGGGCGTGGCGGGCTGTCGTCTTCGCGAAAATCCAGCTCATTCAGGCGCCGCAGCAGCGGTTGTGCGAGTTCCCGGGGTGGCAAGGCGGGCAAGCCGAGGCTGATTTGCTGCTGCAGCGCGCTGAGCTCGCGCAGCACGTCGGCCGGTTGCAGCGTCGGATCGTGTTCGGCGGCAATCCATAGCGCCGCCTCGAAGACTGCGGGCGGTTCTCGTTCAAGGCAGGCAAGACAGCACTGGCGTGGGCTCATGATCACCTCTGCGCAAGACTCGGTTGTAACCGCCTTGGTGGGGCGGCGTCCAGTGTTGTGCCTGGATTGGCTGTTTATACAGCCTGGCTTTGCTTACGGCTGTGGTTATGCCGGCCTGGCCGGGCATTTTCGGGGGCTGCACCTATACTGGCTGTAACCAGCAGTAAGGGAGCCTCAGCATGTTCGCCATGATGGAAGCCGCCCGGCTTGAGGCCTTGCACCTCACTCAGGATCCGGTCACGGGCCTCAAGGCGATTATCGCCATCCACAACACGCGACTGGGGCCCGCTCTGGGCGGCTGCCGCTACCTGGTTTATCCCGACGAGCAGAGTGCCATCCGTGATGCCATGCGCCTGGCCCAGGGCATGAGTTACAAGGCCGCGCTGGCCGGCCTGGCTCAGGGTGGGGGCAAGGCGGTGATTATCCGCCCGGCGCATGTCGACAATCGCGGTGCGCTATTCGAAGCGTTCGGGCGCTTTATCGAGACGCTCAATGGGCGCTACATCACCGCTGTCGACAGCGGCACCTCCAGTGCCGACATGGACTGCATCGCCCAGCACACTCAGCACGTGACCAGCACCACCAGCGAGGGCGACCCTTCACCACACACGGCCATGGGCGTGTTCGCCGGGATCCGCGCCACCGCCCTGGCTCGTCTGGGCAGCGACGACCTGGAAGGCCTGCGGGTTGCCATTCAAGGCCTCGGCCATGTCGGTTACGCCCTGGCCGAGCAGTTGCATGCGGCCGGTGTCGAACTGTTGGTCAGTGACCTGGATGCGGGTCGCGTGAGGTTGGCGGTGGAGCAACTGGGGGCCCAGCCGGTGCCCAGCGCCGCGCTACTCGGCAGCCGCTGCGATATTCTCGCGCCCTGCGGCCTGGGCGGCATCCTCAATGCCGAAAGCGTCGGCCAGCTGCGATGCTCGGCGGTGGCCGGAGCGGCGAACAACCAGTTGGCCAGTACCGAGGTGGCAGACACCCTGCAGCGCCGGGGGATTCTCTACGCGCCGGACTACGTGATCAATGCCGGCGGGCTGATCTATGTGGCCCTGCGCCACAAGGGGGCCAGTCAGGTGGCAATCACCGCGCACATGGCGAAGATCAGCCAGCGCCTGGCCGAGATCTATGCCCAGGCCGAGGCTGATCATCGCTCGCCGGCGCGGATCGCCGATGCCCTCGCGGAGGCCGTGCTGTATGACTGACAGCCGCAGACCTGCGCCATAAGCGTCGGCGGCGGCCAATGCACTCACAAGGTGCGAGGACTTGCCCATGAACCCACTCAACCCCGATCTGCCCTTCACCCGCTATCTCGCCGCGGATGGCCGTCTGCTGGCCGATCTGCCGGCCTGGGCCGATGACTTCGACCTGCTCTGCCGGCTGTACCGGCAGATGGTCCTGGCCCGTGTGTTCGACCAGAAGGCGGTCGCCCTGCAGCGCACCGGGCGCATCGGCACCTACGCGCCGACGGTGGGCCAGGAAGCGATCAGCGTGGCCATCGGCGCCCTGATGCGGGCGGATGATGTGCTGGTGCCCTACTACCGCGACACCGCCGCGCAGGTCATGCGCGGGGTGAAGATGGAGGAGATCCTGCTCTACTGGGGCGGCGACGAGCGCGGCAGCGCCTTCGCCGATCCGGCGGCGGCGCAGGATTTTCCGCTGTGCGTGCCGATCGCCACCCAGGCCCTGCATGCCTGCGGGGTGGCCACGGCGATGAAGATTCGCGGTGAGCACCGGGTGGCCGTCACCACTTGCGGCGATGGTGCCACCAGCAAGGGCGACTTCCTCGAGGCGCTCAATGTCGCCGGTGCCTGGCAGTTGCCGGTGGTCTTCGTGGTCAACAACAACCAGTGGGCGATCTCGGTGCCGCGGCGCATCCAGTGCGGCGCGCCGACCCTGGCGCAGAAGGCGACCGGCGCCGGCTTCCATGGTGAACAGGTCGACGGCAATGACATCATCGCCGTGTATGACCGCATGCAAATTGCCCTGGAACGCGCCCGCCATGGCAAGGGGCCGGTGTTGCTGGAATGCCTCAGCTACCGCCTCGGCGACCACACCACCGCCGACGATGCGACCCGCTACCGCAGCGCCGAAGAGCTTAAGCAGGCCTGGCAGGAAGAACCGATCAAGCGCCTGCAGACCTTCCTCGCCGCCCAGGGCGTGTGGGACGAAGGCCGCGAGCAGGTCCTGATCGGCGAGTGCCAGGCCCAGGTGCAGCAGGCGGTCGAGGCCTTCGAGGCGGCCGGCAACCAGCCCCTCGAAAGCGTCTTCGATTACGTCTATGCGCAGTGGCCTGCGGCGCTGGCCGAGCAGCGCGAACAGTTCCTCGAGCGCGCCGCCCGGCGCGGGGAGGGCAGTGACCATGAGTAATGAAAAGATCAGCCTGCTCGAGGCGGTCAACCTCGCCCTGCACCGGGCGATGACCGAGGACGACAACGTGGTGGTGCTCGGCGAGGATGTCGGCGTCAATGGCGGAGTGTTCCGCGCCACCGCCGGCCTGCGCGAGGCCTTCGGCTTCAAGCGGGTGATCGACACCCCGCTGGCCGAGACCATGATCGCCGGCCTGGCGGTTGGCATGGCTGCGCAGGGGCTCAAGCCGGTGATGGAAATCCAGTTCATGGGCTTCATCTACCCGGCGCTGGATCAGCTGGTGTCGCATGCCAGTCGGATGCGCAACCGCACCCGCGGTCGCCTGAGCTGCCCGATGGTGCTGCGCACGCCGATGGGCGCCGGCATCCGAGCCCCCGAGCACCATAGCGAGAGCACCGAGGCGCTGTTCGCGCAGATTCCCGGCCTGCGCGTGGTCATCCCCTCGTCGCCGGCGCGGGCCTATGGCCTGTTGCTGGCGGCCATCGATGACCCCGATCCGGTGATCTTCCTCGAGCCCACCCGTCTGTACCGGATGAACCCGCAGGTTCTGCAGGACGACGGCAAGCGCCTGCCGCTGGACAGCTGTTTCACCCTGCGCGAGGGCAGCGACCTGACCCTGATCAGTTGGGGCGCCAGCGTTCACGAGACCCTGCAAGCGGCCGCGCAACTGCAGGAGCGCGGGGTGTCCGCCGAGGTAATCGACGTCGCCTGCGTCAAGCCGCTGGATCTGGACACCCTCGAAGCCTCAGTGCGCAAGACCGGGCGCTGCGTGATCGTGCACGAGGCGCCGAAGAGTTGCGCGGTGGGCGCGGAGATCGCCGCCAGCCTCTACGAGCGCGTCTTGCTCGACCTGCAGGCGCCGATCCAGCGGGTCACCGCGCCGGACATTCCGCCGCCGCTGTACCGTCTGGAACAGTTGTACATGCCCGGGGTCGAGGACATCCTCGCCGCCTGCGAGACGGTACTGGACTACGCCTGAATCGGGTGTATGACTGCTGCTCATCTAGGCGCGGAGGCGACGCCTAGTTCCATGCCTGCGATGCGGGTGGCGGATCGCGGGCATGGAACTAGGCGTCAGCCCCCGCTCCTACGGGGAACTGAAACGGGAGAGTGGAGATGAAATACTTCAAACTGCCCGACCTTGGCGAGGGCCTGCAGGACGCCGAGATCGTCGAGTGGCACGTCAAGGCCGGCGACCAGGTCAAGGCCGACCAGTTGCTGGTCTCGGTGGAAACCGCCAAGGCCCTGGTCGACATCCCCGCGCCCTACGACGGCGTGGTGGCCAAGACCTTCGGCAGCGAAGGCGACATCCTGCATGTCGGCGAACCCCTGCTGGGCTATGAAGGCGAGGCCGACAGCGGCACCGTGGTCGGCCGCCTGGAAGGCGGCGGCGAGGAGCAGGCCGACAGCTTCTGCGTCGGCGCGGCGCCCTCGAGCCGCGAACACCTGGCGCCTCGTGCGACCCCGGCGGTGCGTCAGCTGGCGCGCCGCCTGGGCGTCGACCTGAGCAGCCTGAGCGGCTCAGGGGCGGACGGCCTGATCACCCGCACTGATGTAGAGGCCGCCACCCAGAGTGCTCGCGACAAATTTGGTGGCGACAAGCTGCGTGGCGTGCGGCGCAGCATGGCGATCAACATGGCCCGGGCCCATGCCGAGGTGGTGCCGGTGTTCATCGCCGGTGACGCCGACCTGCACCGCTGGGCCCAGGCGCGTGATCCGCTGGTACGCCTGGCCAGGGCCATCGCCGCCGCCTGCGAAGTCGAGCCGGTGCTCAACAGCTGGTTCGACGGCAAGAACCTGTCGATCAAACAGCATGCGCAACTCGACCTGGGTATCGCCGTGGACACCGCCGAGGGTCTGTTCGTGCCGGTGCTGCGCGATGTCGGCGCGCGCTCGGCCGAGGACCTGAAGCAAGGCATCGATCGGCTGCGTGCAGACGTCAAGTCGCGTTCGATTCCGCCCCGGGAAATGATGGGCGCGACCCTGACCCTGTCGAACTTCGGCACCCTGTTCGGCCGCTATGCCAACCCGGTGGTGGTGCCGCCGCAGGTGGCGATCATTGGTGCCGGCGGCATTCGCGATGAGCCGGTGGCGGTGGACGGCAAGGTCGTGGTGCACCCGATCCTGCCGCTGTCGCTGACCTTCGATCATCGCGCGGTCACCGGTGGCGAGGCGGCGCGCTTTCTCAAGGCCCTGGTGCAGGCGCTGGAGCAGGCCGAGGGCTGAATGCGTCGAGCCTTCCTATACTTGTTCGAGGGGCTATGCGGACCGCTCCCAGCGCGCAGGGCGACAGTCGGCGGTGCGGTTCGGGCAAGGCGCCTGATCCGGGAAGGCGAGGCGTCCTTGTCGTGTATCTCGCGCCATGGCGAGAGGAGGCAAGATGACTCAGTGGAATTTCGAGGCGGATTACTTCACCGCCTGCAACTGCGATTGGGGTTGTCCGTGCAACTTCAATGCGCGGCCGACCGAAGGGCGCTGCATGGGTTGGGGTGCCTGGAACATCATCAACGGGCAGTTCGCTCGGGTCAGCCTGGATGGCCTGCGCTTCGCCCTCTACTACAGCTTCCCAGGGGCAGTTGAGGAAGGCAATGGCCAGGCCTGCGCCTACATCGACAGCCGTGCGAGCCCCGAACAGCGCGCGGCCCTGGAGGCGATCGGGACCGGCAAGGCCGGCGGCGGGATCTTCGATCTGTTCGGTGCGCAACTGGTCAGCCAGTGGCTGCCGACCAAGGTGGCGCCGATCGAGTTCGAGTTCGCCGACGGCCAGGGGCGGGTCGCTATCGAGGGCTTCGCCGAGGCGCAAAGCGAATTGCTCAGCTATCCGGATGGCAGCGTGATCCGCCCGACCCTCGACCTGCCCCACGGCATCGAATACAAGCACGGCCTGATGACCAACGCCCGGCGCTGGTGGTGGCGCGACGACCAGTTGCTGGCGCACTACGCGAACAAGTACGGTGCGGTGGCCCGGGTCAGGTTCAGCGAGCAGGGCTGCATCGGTTGACAGGGCCGAATCACCACGGCGACATGGGCGCAAATCGAAGCTTGGCAGCCCGGGGCCAACCCGCTATTGGGAGCACCCGAGCCTGCCGCTGTCGCTGACCTGCGACCATCGCGTGGTCACCGCTGGCGCGGCGGTGCGTTTCTCCAGGCCCTGGTGCCGGCGCTGGCGGCGCCATCAGCAGTCTGTGATCAGTACCGGGCAGCCGCGCCGTGCCATTCAATTCAGGCGTCCGCCTGACGGCGCCGACGCTCGTCGGAATAGGCCGCCCGGGCTGTTGCACCCCCGTGAATCGCCTGCTTAAACTCTGAGTCCTGATCGACGGGTGACCATGAGGTCAGGTCGAGCATCCAGGGCGTCCGCGTTGTCTATCTGTGCGGTGAAGTGCGCCTTGGCTGAAGCGGGGAGGATCCCCCGGCCGTGGTACGCGGAATCGATCCGATAAACCACTGCAACTAAGTGAAAGTAAACAAGTCATTTATTGGGCTGCCCGGGACTTGCTCAAGTCTCGGGTACAGGTGTTTTTTATTGCCCACGCCATGGCCCTGCGCACAGTGCACAGACTGTCAGCAGCGCCCAATCTGTGCCATGAGGATCACGATATGAGGCCGGAAACTGCCATCGTTGAAATTCACGGGAAGTACCAAATCCACACGGAGCATTACCGCAACCCTGCGGCCGACAAGACCATCATTCTGGTCAACGGCTCACTGGCAACCACCGCGTTCTTCGCGCAGACGGTGCGTTACCTGCAGCCACGCTTCAATGTGCTGCTCTACGATCAGCCCTATGCCGGCCAGTCGAAAGCGCACAATTGCCACGATCGACCGATTCGCAAGGAAGACGAAGCCGAGATACTCCTGGAACTCATCGAGCACTTTCGCGCCAACCAGGTGCTGTCCTTCTCCTGGGGCGGTGCGGCCACGTTGCTGGCCCTGGCCCAGCGGCCACGGGGGATCGAGAGGGCGGTGATCAGCTCGTTCGCCGCGCGGGTCAACCAGCCGATGCGCGATTACCTGGAGCGAGGTGTCAACCTGCTCCTGGCCGGTGACCGCGATAATGTCGGTCGCCTGATCAACGGCACCATCGGCAAGCACCTACCGCCGCTGTTGAAGCGCTTCAATCAGCGGCATATCAGCAGCCTGGCCGAACACGAATACCTGCAGATGCATTTCCATGTCCGCGAGGTGCTGGCCGAGGAGGCTCAGTGCTACCTCGACTGCGCCAAAGCCATCGAGATCCCGCTGCTGTTCGTCAACGGCGAGCGCGACGAATACACCACCGCGGCCGATGCCCGGCTGTTTGCCGAGCATGTCCGCCAGTGCCAGTTCCGCACCATCGCCGATGCCGGACACTTCCTCGATATGGAGCACAAGACGGCCTGGCACGACACCCGCCAGGCCCTGCTCGGGTTCCTCCAGCCGGCGACCGCTGTGCCAGCCATGGCGACGTCCGCGCCGCTACTGGATGGCCAGCGTTATACCGCCGCTGGCTCCAGGCCTGCGCAGCGCGTCGCCGGCTGAGCCCTGGCGGTACCTGTCTGCGGGTTGAGGCCTGGCGCGGTAGTGCGGAAGTATCCAGCCGCGTCTGGCGCTCAGCCCTTGCCGTTCGACTCCATAGCGGAATGACCGAAGGATGATTTTCCATGCGAGACAAACCTGCGTCGGGCGCCTTGCCCGTACCCGCGTCCTTTGCCAATGCCGGGCAAAGCGCCCTGGGCGGCTTGCGCGGCCGTAACCTGTTGTCCACTCTACGAACCCTGGCTGCGCAGGGCATCAAGCAGCCGATCCATAGTAGTCGTCATGCCCTGGCCCTCGGCCGGCAACTGGGGCGCGTGCTGCGTGGCGACACCGTGCTCGCGCCCAACAGCCGCGATGCCCGCTTCCAGGATCCCACCTGGCAGCTCAACCCCTTCTATCGCCGCGGTTTGCAGGCTTATCTGGTCTGGCAACAGCAACTCGCGGCCTGGGTCGACGAGAGCGATCTGCCGGCCGACGAGCAAGCCCGCGTGCGCTTCGTCCTGGCCCAGCTCGGCGATGCCCTGGCGCCGTCCAACAGCCTGCTCAACCCGTTGGCGCTCAAGGAGCTGTTCAACTCCGGCGGCATCAGTTTGCTCAAGGGCATCGGCCACCTGGTCGACGACCTGCTGCACAACGGCGGCATGCCCAGCCAGGTGAGCAAGCAGGCCTTCGAGGTTGGCCGCAACCTGGCGATCACCCCTGGCTCGGTGGTGTTTCGCAACGACTTGCTCGAGCTGATCCAGTACAAGCCGATGAGCGAGCAGCAGTACGCGCGGCCGCTGCTGATCGTGCCGCCGCAGATCAACAAGTACTACATCTTCGATCTGGCGCCGGGCAAGAGCTTCGTCCAGTACGCCCTGAAGAACGGCCTGCAGGTGTTCGTGGTGAGCTGGCGTAACCCGGACGCTCGCCACCGCGAGTGGGGCCTGTCGAATTATGTACAGGCGGTCGAGGAGGCCATCGATGCCTGTCGGGCGATTACCGCCAGCAAGGACGTCAACTTGCTGGGCGCCTGCGCCGGCGGCCTGACCATGGCCGTCTTGCAGGGCCATCTGCAGGCCAAGCGGCAGTTGCGCAAGGTCGCCAGCGCGACCTACATGGTCAGCCTGCTGGACAGTCAAGTGGAGAGTCCCGCGGCGCTGTTCGTCGACGAACAGACCCTGGCGGCGGCCAAGCGCCGCTCCTGCGAGGCGGGCGTGCTGGACGGTCGCGACATGGCCAGGGTGTTCGCCTGGATGCGTCCCAACGACCTGATCTGGAACTACTGGGTCAACAACTACCTGCTCGGCAAGCAGCCGCCGGCCTTCGACATTCTCTACTGGAACAACGACAACACCCGCCTGCCGGCCGCCCTGCACGGCGACTTCCTCGACTTCTTCCGGCTCAATGCCCTGAGCCATGCCGGCGGCATGCAGGTCTGCGGTATGCCGATCGACCTGAAGAAGGTCACGGTCGACAGCTTCCACGTGGCCGGGGTCAACGATCACATCACGCCCTGGGACACGGCCTACCGCTCGGCCCAACTGCTCGGCGGCGACAAGCGCTTCATCCTGTCCAACAGCGGGCATATCCAGGCCATCCTCAACCCGCCGGGCAACCCCAAGGCCACTTACGTGGAACACGCCACCCTGAGTGTCGACCCGCACGCCTGGCACAGCGAGGCGCAGAATCACGAGGGCAGCTGGTGGCCGCAATGGCTGGAGTGGATTCAGGCCCGCTCCGGCGCGCAACGCGAGACCCTGACGGCCCTCGGCAACCAGGACTACCCGCCGCTGGACGCCGCGCCGGGGACCTATGTGCATATGGGTTAAGCGGACTGTTCGGGAATCCGGCTAAATCGGGCCGCGTAGGTCGAGCCACGGCGGGCCAAGCCCTGTAGGCCCGGACCGGTGAGCCTGGCCGGCACGGTCCGGGCCACCCTTGAGCTGCGACATTCCAGGGTTGACCCGACGCTCGCCCAGGCGAGCCTTGGCGTAATCCGGGAGCGCTATGGCGGACGATGAATTTCCCCGGATTGCATCCGGGTTACGCAGTGCGACCTATTGGTCTGGCTGATTGGTAGGCGCGGGGGGCCGCCCAGACCGATGCTCGCGAAGCTGGCTAATAAAAGCTTCGCGGGCATGGCCCGCTGCTACGACGAGAGCCGTGGCTATTCGGCCGCGGCTTGACCCAGCTCGTTCAGTGCGTCCGGTTGATTCTTGAAGGCCTTGGCGAATACTTCGCGGTTCTTGGCCATGAAGATACCCAGCTCTTCGCCTTGCTGCTCGTTCAGCGAAGGCACGGCCTTCTGCAATACGTCGGTGAGCAGCTCGGCCAGTTCGAGCATTTTGTCATGACGGTCGGCTTCGGCTTTATCCATGAATAAACGCTCCAGATCCCGGCTGCTGCGGTACACCACTTCGACGGCCATTCATCACCTCTACGCCTTCACGCTAATGGGTTGCAATAAACTGTTCATATATACAGTGCTGGCGCAGTGTAAAGCAGACGACTGAGCCTGGCTAGTGCATCGATCACAGGTTTGTCCATGCACTAGACTTACAGAGTGAACAGTCGCCTCTTGCATGCTAGACGGGGCTGGGAAGGCTCGCACAATCTGCGTCGATTACTCCGGTAGGCGCGGGCTGCAGCGGTAGGCGGGGGCTGGCGTCGATTCTCGGGCCAACGTCAGGAGGTGCATCATGAGCATGGCCAACCGTTTGCAAAACTACTTGTCCGAGCAGCACTCCCACTACGACATGCTGCAACACGATCCCTCGATGACCGCCCGGGAAGCGGCTCGGCGCGCCGGTGTGCCGCCGCATCTGGTGGCCAAGTCGGTGATTCTCGACGACTTTCAGGGCCACTGGCTGATGGCGGTGGTGCCGGCGACTCACTTGGTCGACCTCAACAAGGTGCGCAAACTGACCAAGCGCCACTGGCGGCTGGCGCGGGAAAACGAGATCGTCGCGCGTTTCAGCGACTGCGCGAACGGTGCGATTCCGCCGGTGGGCAGCGCCTTCGAGATGGAAACCCTGATCGACGAATCGCTGACGGCGCTCCAGGACCTGTATTTCGAGTCGGGCGATCATGAAGGTCTGGTGCATATGAGTGCGGAACAATTTCTCCAGCTCATGCCAACCGCCCAGTGCGGGCCTATCAGCGAATAGCCTGAGGTGGGCGGCACCGCGCTGTGCGGCGGTGCCCGGCTGCGCGGGGCGTGGCTTATTGCCGCACAGCGCGCTTCTCGGCCGTCTGGCTGGCCCTCATCCTGCATAATCCAACCGTCACCTGCGGGGCCGATCATGCTGGAGAGCCCACTGCCGAGGAGTTGCATCTTGAAATTGAATTGGGCCGAGACCCTGCGTGAAAACCTGCATGGCCTGGCCGAATCGCTCGGCAACCTGCTGGTCGAGAGCTTCCACTACCTGGCTCTGTTCGCCATTGGCGGGGCCACTGCCTGGGCGGCGGTGATGGCGTTCAGCGACATGGTCGACAAGGGCCACACCACGGTCGATGACATCCTGTTGCTGTTCATCTACCTCGAACTGGGGGCGATGGTCGGGATCTACTTCAAGACCAACCACATGCCGATCCGTTTCCTGATCTATGTGGCGATCACCGCGCTGACCCGTTTGCTGATCTCCGACGTGTCGCACCACCATCGCCCGGATATGGGCGTGGTGCTGATTTCCGGGGCGATTCTGTTGCTGGCATTGGCAATTCTGGTGGTGCGCTATGCCTCCGCGCGGTTCCCCTCGGTGCAAACCGATGGACCGCGCATGCGCCACAACCCGGCCGACAATGCGGCAGAGAAGGATGATGGCCAGGACGATGGTTGAGGGCCGGTCCTCTGCTGTCATATGCCTGGGGCTGTTCCGCGCTGATCCGCACCCATGGGCGATCCGCCCTCGGAACCAACGCCGGCCGGTGGAGGCCAGCGGGCAGGGCAAGGGTCGGTCTAGTCGGCGCTAGGGCTGTGCAGCTGCGGGATCATCGGCCACTCGTTCGGTCATGCCGTCGGGCTTCGCTTGCTCGTCCATGCGGATGCGTCTGGAGAAATCCGCGGCAGCGTCTGCGGCCTGCGCCCGGGCATTGATATGGGCGCGGCGCTTGACCTCGGCGAACGACAAGCCGGCGCTGTCGAGCAAGCCGTGTTTGTAGAGCAGCTGCGGTACATAGCCGCTGGCAATTATTCGCCAGTCGAGCGCTAGGTGCTGCGGGTTGACCCGGGAGTTCAGCCACATGCCGGTGGTGCAGTTGGTGGTCAGGCTGTTGTAGAACTCGGGTTGCTGATGCAATGCGTTGATGCGCTCGATGTACTCCAGGAACAACTGTCGACCTTGCTCGATGGGGGCGCGCAGCTTGTAGAGGTAAACCTCTTCGGGCGGGTTGCGCCGGTAGTTGGTGCGCAGCCGGATCACGTCGCGCTCGTCGGCCACCACGTAGTACAGCTCGTACTGGCGGAAGAAACCCTTGAGGGTGGAGTAGCTCTCGCCCTTTTCCTTGCGCGTCTCGATCGACATGGCCAGGTGATCGCCGTCGCCAAAGTCGAAGCTGAGAAACACGTGGGCAATGGCCGGGCCCATCCAGTAGGACGCGACCAGATCCACCCCTTGCAGCTTGGCCAGGTCGAAGCGTTTGTCGTACCAGGCCGGCGTGAAGTCGGTCTCGCTGCGGTAGTCGAAGTTGCGGATGTTGTGCACGGTAACCAGGTCGCCCTCGATGGTCGCATAAGGCAACACCGCCACGTCCGTCTGCCAGTCGCGCTGGTTGGAGGGTTCGAGGCGGTGCCAGCAGGCCAGCAGGCCGGCGAACTGAACCAGATAGACCGCCAGGGTACGCCAGCGCCAGCGGCGCAGGCCCAGGGCAATCAGGGCGGCCAGCGACACGACGGCCACTGCGCCTGCCAGGCTGTAGCGCAGCAGCGCGTCCGGCGGCCCGGCATAGAGGATCATCAGCACGCCCCAGCCACCGCCCAGCGCGATCAGCAAACCGAGCAGTAGCCGAGCGAGCGCCATGGCGCAGCGGGTCAGGGGTGTTCTCATGGCGGGGCCTCGTGGTGATGCGTTGACGGGCGTATAGCACAACTGAGTGCAGGCTGCGTCGTGCGTGGGGGCTCTCGTCAGTCTGGAACGCTGCCGCAGGTCACGCCGCGACCGCCCGAGAATGTCATGGATTCGCGGTGGGGCTCAGTCGCTCAAGGGGGCGAACAGCGCCGCCAGGTCGTCTTCGCTCATCTGCCACTGCGCCTGGCTGCCGCCTTCCAGCAGGCCGCGCGCCAGGTTGGCCTTGGCCTGCTGCAGGTGCTGGATCTTCTCTTCGACACTGCCGCGGGCGATCAGCTTGTAGACGAACACCGGCTTGTCCTGGCCGATGCGGTAGGCGCGGTCGCTGGCCTGGGCTTCGGCGGCGGGGTTCCACCAGGGATCGAAGTGGATCACGGTGTCGGCAGCGGTGAGGTTGAGGCCGGCGCCGCCGGCTTTCAGGCTGATCAGGAACACCGGAAACTCGCCGGCCTGGAACTGCTGCACCGGGGTGCGCCGATCCTGGGTGCTGCCGGTGAGCTTGGTGTAGCCGATCCGGCGTGCCTGCAGTTCGGTTTCGATCAGCGCCAGCATCGAGGTGAACTGGGAGAACAGCAGCACCTTGCGGCCTTCCTCGACCAGTTCTTCGAGCATCTCCAGCAAGGCGACGAGCTTGCCCGAATCGCTGCTTTTCAGCTGCGCGTCGTCATCGCCGAGCAGGCGCAAATCGCAGCAGGCCTGGCGCAGGCGCAACAGCGCTTCGAGGATGACGATCTGGCTGCGGGCCAGACCCTGGCGGGCGACTTCATCGCGGACCTTCTTGTCCATCGCCAGGCGCAGGGTTTCGTAGCGGTCGCGCTGGGCGGCGCTCAGTTCGACCCAGTGGGTCACCTCGGTCTTGGGCGGCAGCTCGCGCGCCACCTGTTCCTTGGTGCGGCGCAGCACGAAGGGCTTGATCCGTCCGCGCAGGTGCGCCAGGCGCTGCTGGTTGGCCTGCTTCTCGATCGGGGTGCGGTAGTCGCGGGCAAAGCTCTTGCTGTCGCCGAGCCAGCCGGGCATGAGGAAATTGAACAGCGACCAGAGTTCGCCCAGGTGGTTTTCCAGCGGGGTGCCGGTCAGGCACAGGCGCTGGCGTGCCTGCAGTTGGCCGGCCGCCAGCGCGGCCTTGCTGCGCGGGTTCTTGATGTTCTGCGCTTCGTCGAGAATCAGCAGGTGATACGGCTGCGCCGCCAGCGCCTTGAGGTCGCGCGGCAATAGGGCATAGGTGGTCAGGACGATGTCGTGTTCGCCGATCAACTGGAACAGCGGGCGGCGTTTGGCCCCGTACAGAGCCTGCACCTTGAGCTGCGGGGTGAAGTGTGCGGCTTCGTCCTGCCAGTTAGGAATCAGGCTGGTGGGCATGACGATCAGCGCTGGTCGGTCCAGGCGCCCGGCTTGTTTCTCACTGAGGATATGCGCCAGGGTCTGCAGGGTCTTGCCCAGGCCCATGTCGTCGGCCAGTACTCCGCCGATTTGCAGTTCGCCAAGTGCCTGCATCCAGGCCAGGCCATGCAGTTGGTAGGGGCGCAGGGTGGCCTGCAAATCCGCTGGCGGGTTGACCTCCTGCAAGGTGTGCGCCTGCAGGCGCTGGGCAAAGCCGCGCAGCTGCTCGCCACCCTGCCAGTTCAGCGCCGGGCCTCGTTCCAGTTCGCTCAGGCGTGCGGCGTCGGCGCGTGGCAGGCGCAAGCGCTGGCCGGACTCGCCCGGTTCGCGGAAAAACAGTTCGCCCAGGGTGGTCAGCAAGGGCTTGAGGCGAGCGAAAGGCAGGGCGATGTGCTTGTGGCTCTGCGGCAGGTTGACCAGCAGTATTTCCTCATCCTGGCGCTGGGCCAGGGCCTCGCCATTGAGCAGCCAGGGTTTGTGGCGGATCGCCTGCAGCAGGATCGGCAGCAGGCTGATGCGCTGGCCTTCGACTTCGATGCCCAGCTCCAGGTCGAACCAGTCGTGTTCGGGCGTTTCTTCGATTGTCGCGTACCAGTCGTCGACCTGCGCCAGGTTGTAGCGAAATTCCGGCTGCAGCTCGATCCGCCAACCCTGCGCGCGCAGCAGCGGCAATTGCTGCTGGACGAAACCGAGCCAGGCCGCCTCGCCGGGCAACTCGAAGTGTTCGCCGGGATGTTCGGCCAGGGCCTCGCTCTGACGCAGGGCGGGCTGCAGGCCGGCGTCTTCCAGGCGCTGGCGCAGTGCCGCCTCGGCGGCGGCATCGCGGATGATGCGCAGGCTCAGGCCCGGGCTCTGCCGCACCAGCAGGTCGTTCGCCAGTTTACCGTAGGCCAGCTGGCCCTGGTAATCGAAGGCCAGGGCGGCGCGGTGCTGGGTCTGCTCGAGCATGCGGCCCTTGCGCGCATCGAAATGCACCCGCACGTGGCTGCCGAGCATCAGTACGGGTTGCGGCGCGATGCCCTCCAGGCGCTGTTCGACGACATCGGCCGGGATGTCTATCAGCGGGCTGAGATCGATACCCGCCAGTTGCTGGCGTTCCAGGGTCAGCAGGGCGGCGACCACGTGCTTGCAGTTGAACCCCACCGGGCAGCTGCAGTGGCCGTTGACGCTCCAGCCCTGGGGGAAGGACTGCAGGTTGATGCGCTGCTGGTAGGTCTGCGCGCCCGAGCCGCGACAGCTGGCCAGCAGGGTCTCGCCCTTGAGACTGAGCAGGGTGCTGCGGCCCTGCTTGGCATAGTCGAGCCCGCGACTGAAGTCCCCAGCGCGAAATGCCGGGCGCCAGTCGGCCTGGCGCAGATGCAGAACATCCAGGGCCATCATGGCAAATCAGCGGCAGTGGGGGCGAGTCTGGACATGGCGGTGTCGGGTGGCTGCAAAGCCAATGATTCTGGCACAGCTGGCGCTGGATTAGCAGGCGCTTACACAATCTGCCCGGCGCCGGCCGACACGCAGCAACCCAGCGTGTCGGCAGTCGCGCAGCAGTATGCCGTCTCCTGGCAAGCGGCGACCGCTTAGCCGCCGAGCGCCATGCGGTACTGTCCTGGCGTTGCGGCAAAGGCCTGGCGAAAGCGGTTGCTGAAGTGGCTGGCGCTGGCAAAGCCGCAGGCCAGGGCGATCTCGCCCAGCGGCAGGCGGCTGCCGTGCAGCAGCTGCCGGGCGCGTTCGAGGCGGCGCGCCAGCAGATAACGGTGTGGCGGCAGGCCGAAGCTCAGGTGAAACATCCGCGCGAAATGGTACTCGGACAAGGCACAGAGCCCGGCCAGCTGACCCAGGCTCAGCGGCTCGGCCAGATGCGCCTCGATGTACTCGCGCAGCCGCCGGCGTTGCACCGGTGCCAGGCCTCCGCTCAGGCGCAGGCCATCGCGCCGGCCGACCTGGAACAGCAGGGCATGGTTGAGCAGCTCGTGGGCCAGGCTGCTGGTCAGCAGGCGCTCGCTGGGCTCCAGCCAGTTCAGGCGGCTCAGCTGGCGAAAGCGCTGGGCCTGCTGCGGGTCGTCGAGGAAGGTGGCTTCGCGCAGTTGCAGTTCGCGCGGCTCGCGGTCGAGCAGGCGCAAGGCGCCGAGGGCAAATTGCTCCTGGCTGACATACAGGTGGACCAGGTTGATCTCGCCGTTGATCACCCAGGCCGACTGATGCCCGGCCGGCAGGGTGCACAGCTTGTCCGGTGCGCCCTTGCTGTCCGGGCGCTCGCGGCGAAAGGTGCCGGTGCCGCCGGCCAGGTAGCAGGACAAGGTATGGTGGCTCGGCGCCTGGTAGTCGCGGGTATCGTGGCAATTGCTCCACAGTGCCGCGGCCAGGCCATCGCCCAGCTCGGCGCTGTGCAACAGCCTGGAATTGGGTGAACTGGCCATGGACTGGAAGACCTGGCTTTGCTCGAGCTGTGACATGGGCATTTCCTCTGCCACGCCATGCTACCGCGGTCGCGGCGCTCTGCCAGCTATGCCAGCGAGAAAAGCGCAAGTTTAGGCAAGTGCCGCAACTCGTGCGCCGGACAGTCTTGTCATTTATCCAGGCTTCGGGCAGGGTCGAGTGAATGCCCTGATCCTCACAGGAGTCACTCATGTCAGACCGCTACCCGGATATCGACCCCGATGGCTTGATCGAATACTCGGTGGTCTACACCGACCGTTCCCTCAACCACATGTCGCAACTGTTTCAGCAGGTGATGAACGACATCTCGCGCACGCTCAAGCAGGTCTACCACGCCCACGCGGTGGCGATAGTGCCCGGCAGTGGCACCTTCGGCATGGAGGCGGTGGCGCGTCAGTTGGCCACCGGGCAGAAGTGCTTGGTGATCCGCAACGGCTGGTTCAGCTATCGCTGGTCGCAGATTCTCGAGATGGGCAATATTCCGGCCGAGGCTCTGGTGCTCAAGGCCCGGCCGATCGAGAGCGGGGCCCAGGCCGCCTTCGCCCCGCCGCCGATTGCCGAAGTGCTGGCGAGCATCGCGGCAGAAAAGCCGCAGGTGGTGTTCGCCCCCCATGTCGAGACGTCCTCGGGGATGATTCTGCCGGATGACTACCTGCGCGCCGTCGCCGATGCCGTGCACGCTGTCGGCGGTCTGTTCGTCCTCGACTGCATCGCCTCCGGGGCGCTCTGGGTCGACATGCAGGCGTGCGGCATCGATGTGCTGATCAGTGCGCCGCAGAAGGGCTGGAGCGGTTCCCCCTGCTGTGCCCTGGTGATGCTCAGCGAGGCGGCCCAGCAGCGGGTCGAGGCGACCCAGAGCAGCAGTTTCGCCTGCGACCTGAAGAAGTGGCTGCAGATCATGCAGGCCTACGAGCAGGGCGGCCATGCCTACCACGCCACCATGCCGTGCGATGCCCTGGCGCGTTTTCGCGATGTGATGCAGGAAACCGAAGGCCTGGGCTTCGCCAAGATTCGTGCGAGCCAGCAGGAACTGGGTGATCGGGTGCGCGCGCTATTGACCCGCAAGGGCTTCAAGAGCGTCGCCGCGGCCGGCTTCCAGGCGCCCGGGGTGGTGGTCTGCTACACCGACGATGGCGAGATCAAGAGCGGCAAGAAGTTCGCCGTGCAAGGCCTGCAGATCGCCGCCGGGGTGCCGCTGCAGTGCGACGAACCGGCAGACTTCCAGACCTTCCGCATCGGCCTGTTCGGCCTCGACAAGCTGACGCACATCGAGCGCAGCGTCGACACCCTGGAACAGGTGCTGGACAAGATCGCCCAGGGCTGAGCGGCGGGCGAGGGCCGGCCTCAGTTCGATTGCCGGAATGCTCTGCAGGCGGCCAGGCCTCGCCTGCTGCGCTAGTCCAGGGCCCAGCGCAGGGCGGCGCGCACCGCCGCCTCGTCGGCGACGCTATCCACCCGGCGCGCCTGGCCCTCGAAGGCCTGCCAGGACGGCGCATCCCAGATCCGCGTGCTCAGGCGCGCCTTGAGCAGCTGGCGCACGCGCGGCCAGTCGCCCAGTTGCAACGCGGCCATGACCATGAACTGGTCATACAGGTCCTGCTGCAGATGGCTCGCGCCCAGGTCGCCGTGTGCCTGGCGCACCGCCAGTAGCTGGGCCAGCGCTTCGCCGGGCAGGCCCTGGTAGAAGGCCGCCCCGGCTCGGGCGAGTTGCTGGGCCAGCGCCGCCTGGGCGCAGTGCGCCGCGGCCGTGCCCAGGTAGTCGAGCGTCGCCTGCACCGCCGATACCCGTCCGCTGCGCGTCAGGGCCATGACGTGGTGCAGGGCGGTGAACCACACCGTGCTCTGCGTGGCATTGCGCAGAGACGCCTGCGCCAGCCGTTCCCAGCGCTGCGGGCCGACCTCGATGCCCTGGAACTCCAGGCGCGCCAGCAGCGAGGCGCCGTTCTGCACATCCAGGTAAAAGGTCGACGACTGCGGATAGACCTTGCGATCGAACAGCTCGAGCACCTCATCGAACTGGCCCAGGGACAGCTTGAACAGGCTCAGGTGCCACCACAGGTGACCGCGAAACAGGTTGTAGTTGTCGAGAAAGCCCGCCGCATCCTCGAGCAGCTCGCGGCCTTCCTGCACGCGACCCTGCATCTCCAACACATGGCTCAGGCCATGCAACGCCCACAGGTCCTGCGGCTGCACGGCTAGCGCCGCGCGCGCGAAGCGCTCGGCCACTGCGTACTGGCCAACTTCCTCCAGGGCGAAGGCATGGGCCGAGAGGAAGTGCGCGTAGCCGGGGATGCCTGCGGACCAGCTGCCGGCAACCCCCGCGCTCACCTCGGCCTGGTGGCGCTTGTCGCCGCTCCAGAACAGCGTGCCGGTGTGCTGACGCAGCGCCAGCAGGTCCAGCGGCCAGTCGACCAGCACCTGCTCCCAGGCCGCCGCCCGCGCGGCGAAGTCCTGGGCAATCCAGGCGCGCAGGGCTTCCTGATGCAGGCGCTCGCGGGGCGTGGCGGGCAGGGCCTCGGCCGCGAGCAGCTGCTGCCGTGCTTTGGGGTGAGCATCGAGGGTGCCTTCGGTCATCAGCGAGTAGCCCATCAGCACATGGGCCATGACGAATTCCGGACACTCCTGCAGCAGCAGCCCCAGGCGGTCCGATACGCCCAGGCGGTAGTAGTAGAGGTCGTCGATCAGGCTCTCGAAGCGCTCGGCGGCCGCGCCATCGGCCCCGCTCAGCGGCAGCCCCCGCGCATCGGTGGTGTCAGCGTGCGACATAAGTGGTGACCTCTCTTGAGCGACGCGAAGGGGTGAGGGCCAGGGTGTGGCTGTGCACAAACGCGTCAAGCCGCAAGCGCAGCGGGCGCGACGGCCTCCTGGGGGTACCGGGTAACTATAGGCAATAGCGGCTTGGACGCGGTCGCGCGCGCCGTGCCGTTGAAGGCGCCGCGTTGTCCGGCTTCTGTTGTGGAGCAGGTGGTCGCGCCAGGCGGCTCCCCTTGTCTTGGCGCGACACAGGGGAATACTTGCCGATGGTGCGATGCGGTGATTCGTTGCGTAAAAGTTGAGGGCTGGAATCGGCCAAAAAGCGGCCATTGAGAGCCTACCAAATCAGGGGCGATTCAGTTTTACTATCCAGCTCACTTCATTCTCATGAAACAATATGGGGTCGCTGCGTCGGGCTCGTCGCTTGTCCTGTTCGGAGATGCCTCTTGATGAAAAAATATTTGCCCCCGCTCAACTGGTTGCGGGCATTTGAGTCTGCTGCCAGGCACCTCAGCTTTACCCTTGCCGCGCAGGAGTTGAATTTGACTCAGGCGGCTATAAGTCAGCAGATCAAGGGGCTCGAGTCTAAGTTGGGTGCTGTTCTCTTCAAGCGTCGACCAAAGGGGTTGGAGCTCAGCGAAGCTGGACAAGCCTATCTGCCGGCAGTCCATGAGGCTGTCGAGCGACTGGCGGCTGCTACAGATGAGATTTTCGGACAGGGACATAAGAAAGTACTGACCGTGCGGGTCAATCTGGTGTTTTTCATTCATTGGTTGGCGATACGTCTGCCAGAGTTTCGCAAGTTGCATCCGGGGGTAAATCTGCACATCACCAGCAATATTTGGGTGTCCGAGGTTGATGTTGAGGCCGACTTAGAAATCCGTCACGGACATGGCCAGTGGCCGGGGCTGAAAGCAGAGAGGCTTACCTGGGACTTGCTGGTGCCGGTTTGTGCACCCTCGCTGGCCACGGAGCAAAAACCGCTAAACACCCCCAAAGACCTTGCCCATCATGAGTTGCTGCATGTCCTTGGCTATGAAGAGGGCTGGGGATACTGGTTAAAGAAGGCTGGTTCAGAGCACGTTGACTCTTCCCAAGGATTGCAATTCGACACACTGATCTCTGCCCTTAAAGTGGCAGAGTTGGGTCAAGGTGTTGCTTTGGCTCGCTCGTCATTGGTTGAGCAGAAGCTTGCAGAGGGCACTTTAGTCGCCCCTTTCAAGCAGCGCTTCACCACCCAGGAAGCGTTCTACTTGGTGTATTCCCCCCACAGTACTGCTAACCCGCAGGCAGCCGCGTTTATCGCCTGGCTCATTGCCGAAGCCGAGGCTGCGAAACGCAGCAACTGACGCTGTAAAAACCAACCAAACATCTCATTCAAGGCATGTGAAACGGGCCTTTGGGTGTTGTGCCCGGTAACTATCCCACTCCCCTCCGCAGACCGTGTCGTCGCGCCAAAAAACGCGATATGTCAGCGCGCGCGCGTATAAGAAAATCTGTGTTGCCATAAATAAAACAGACCCGCCAGGTCTTTTTATATTGCTTTTCCTATTCCTGTAATTGCCCGAAAGTTGTGCCCAGATCGTCATCCAGACCTCGTACCAGCATCTCGCGAGGCCCTCGGCGACAAACCACAAAAACAAGAAAAGCGCGCGTTTTAGCGCGTTTTGAAAAGTGATGGTGAATCATGGGACAGCTGAGTCAACTACCCCTGCGTAACGTCAAAGTCATCGACTTTGGTCAATACATTGCGGGCCCTGCGGTGGCCATGATCCTTGCGGATCTTGGCGCTACGGTCATTCATATCGATCCTCTGACCGGGCCGCTATGGGACAGTCCAGCCAACGCGGTGCTCAACCGCAACAAGCACTGCTTACAACTCGACCTCAAGTCAGCCGAGGGCCTGCAGAACGCTAGGGCGCTGATCGCCAGTGCCGATATTTTGATCGAGAACTTCCGCCCTGGCGTCATGCGCCGCCTGGGTCTGGACTTTGCCGAGTTACGCCGTCAGCGTCCTGAACTGATCACGCTATCCATTCCCGGTTTTGCTACAAACGATGAGCTGCGCCGTGACTGGCGCGCCTACGAGTCGATCATCGCCTCGGCCTCCGGGGTGTTTACCGATATGGGCCAGAACCGCGTGCTGATGGGAATTAACCCAAGCTTTTCGCCCCTGCCGTTAGCGTCTTCTTACGGCACCATGCTCGCGGTCTCTTCTGTGGTACTCGCCCTGCAAGCACGCCAAAGCAGCGGTATGGGGGATGAAATAGAGGTTCCGTTGGCCGCCGCGGTGATGGAAGGCCTGTCATACAACTCGATCAAGATCGACGGTTATCCACTGCGCTACAAGACCTTGCGCGAGAAGGAAATCGAGCGCCGGCGCGCCGAGAATCTGCCAATGAACCTCACCTACGAGGATCTTCAGGAGTATCTCGATCCGTTCTACCGCACCTATGAATGTGCCGATGGCCGCAAGTTCTATGCGGTCTGTCCATCCCATCGCTCGCACGCTAAACGCTGCTTGCAAGCCATGGGACTGTACGAAGAAATGCTGGCTGCCGGCTTGCCTAAAGTCGAGGACCCTTACCTGCCGCTGGCCCAGTGGGAAGGCGATGCGTCCCTCGGTGTTTACCCGTTGCCGGAGTATTGGGCGAAGCGCATCTCGGTGCGCATGAAGGAAGTGTTTCTTACTAAAACAGCTGCTGAATGGGAAAAGATATTTGGTGAGGGCCAGTTCCCTGGCGCGCCACATCGCACGACCCAAGAATGGTTGCATGATGAGCATGCCAACACAGCCGGTTTGGTCGTCGATGTCGACGATCCGCAGTACGGCGTGATGAAGCAGCCCGGTGCAATTTCCTGGCTGGAAGACAGTGCAGATCAAATGTTGGCGCCTCAAGCACGACGCGCTGTTAGTTTTGAGGAAGCCCTAGCCGCTCTCGATGCATGCGCTACAGCAGCGCTTCCTGCACCAGCAGAAAAGGCCGGCGGTTGGCTTGAGGGTGTGCGCATTCTCGATCTGACCAATGTAATCGCAGGGCCACATTCCACGTCATTTCTTGGCCGCTTTGGTGCCGACGTAATCAAGCTCGATCCGACCACGCCGAACTACGACCCATGGAATACGGTGGTCTTCGGTATGTCGTCGGCGCGGGGCAAGCAGAGCATTCTGGTTGACCTGAACCAGCCTGATGGTCGCGAAGTATTCAATAACTTGGTGCGTTCGGTAGACATCATCGTAATGAACGCTCCAGATCGTCAGCTCGCCCCGCTGGGCTTGGACGAGGCCAGCCTGCAGGCAGTAAATCCTGGCGTCATCTTCTGCCAATTGGACTGTTTCGGTGGTCCTCGTCGAGGGCCACGTACCGACTACTTGGGGTACGACGACCTGATTCAAGCAACTACCGGCATCATGCTGCGCTTTGGCGGCGGTATGCAGACCCCAGAGGAGCATGCTCACGTTGGCACTATCGATGTCATGTGCGGTTTCGCTGCCGCGTTAGGTATTGCCACAGCGCTCTACCAAAAAGCAGTAACAGGCCGAGTCAGTAGAGCACGCACATCGTTGGCATCACTTGGCAACCTGGTGCAGATCCCGTTCTGCTTCGACTATGCCGGTCGCGCGCCTTTCGACGAGCCGGCCGGCCGAGATGCTGTGGGCTATAGCGACTTGTCACGTTTTTATCGCACCTCAGACGACTGGCTGTACCTAGACAGTCATGTGGGTGAATTGGAGCGTTTGGCGCACGTAGAGGGCTTAGCTGGCCTGGTCGAGTCAAATGATCGCGCCGCTTTTCTTAACCGCGCTTTGATGTCCGCAACTTCAGCTACTTGGCAGCGCCGTCTACAGGCCGTCGATATTGCGGCAGCTGTGCCTGACAACCTCGACAACCTGCGTCAACGCTACAGCCGTCCTGCAGATGGCCTACCTGGCACGGACAACGGAAGCTACTCGTTCAGCGTATATGCCGATCACCCCAGCGGCCGCTGCGTCACCCAGCTTGATCCATTTGCCATTCGCCCACGTCTTGCCCCTATTCGCGCACTGTCGCCAGCGGAGAAGTTTGGCACCTCGACACGCAGAGTTCTTCGCGACTTTGGCTACAGCGAAACCCAAATTGACGCACTCATCGCGAGCAAAAGCATCGGCGAATGCTGGAGTGAGGAGTATCTGCCGAGCTAAGTAAAAGAATCATAAGGGCGCTCTGGAATACAACTGCCTTGTACGTCAGAGCGCTATCACCCTGAAGTGACCTAAACGAGAACCACCATGACCAATAAATATAAAAAAGCTGTGCCAAACACCCGCCGCTCCTTTTATGGCCCGCAACGCTTATGCATACAGAGCAACCACGGCTAGTACGCAATTAGCATCCGCGGACTACGACCCAGGCAACCGCTTGATAGACGTCAGCGTAGTCAGCCTACAAGAGGAGAGTTTTCACGATGAGTAACATACACAACGGCTCAGCCCTCGATGGACGAGTGTTCTGGCCTTCGATTGCAGTCATTCTCGGCATCACCATCCCACTGGTTGTGTTTCCCGAATCAGGCAACCTGATCATCAAACAGTTATTCGGTTTTGCCACCGGTAACTTTGGCTGGCTCTATTTGCTTAGCGGCCTGGGTGCGGTGCTGTTTCTGCTGTGGCTCGCATTAGGCCGCTATGGCAACGTGCGCCTGGGCCGCGCGGAAGATGTGCCCGAGTTTTCCTACTTCAGTTGGATTGCCATGATTTTCTGTGGCGGCATCGGTATTGCCATCGCCAACTGGGCCTGGGTTGAGCCGATCTACTACTTCGATGGCCCGCCGCTAGGCATCGCCGCCAAAAGCAAGGAAGCCGCCGAGTGGGCACTGGCCTATGGGCAGTTCCACTGGGGGCTCACACCTTGGGCCTTCTACTGCCTGCCGGCGATTCCGATTGCCTATTCCATGTATGTCCGTCGTCAGCCAGGCGTGCGCCTGTCAGTCGCGGCACGCGGGGTATTGGGCGATAAGGCGGATGGCTGGCTGGGAACCCTGCTCGACACCGTGGTGGTGTTCGGCATCGTCGGCGGCGTTGGCACCTCCCTGGGCCTGGCTGTGCCGTTGGTATCAACCTTGGCCTCTGATGTGTTCGGCCTGCAGCCGTCGTTTGGCTTCGACATGCTTATTCTTGGCCTGTGGACTGCCATGTTCGGTGCCAGTGTTTGGTTTGGCCTGAGTAAAGGCATCAAGATTCTCAGCGATATCAACGTCTATTTGGCCGTACTACTACTGCTCTTTGTTCTAGCGATCGGCCCGACCCTGTTCATCGTTAACGGCTGGTCAAACAGTGTGGGTTTAATGGTCAACAACTTCATTCATATGAGCTTGTGGACCGACCCGATAGCCAAGGGAAGCTTCCCCCAAGATTGGACTGTATTTTACTGGGCTTGGTGGATTGCCTATGCGCCCATGATGGGACTGTTTGTTGCGCGTATTTCTCGTGGCAGAACAATCCGTGAGTTGGTGTTCGCTGAGTTGGTTTGGGGCAGCTTGGGTTGCTGGGTGTTCTTCGCGGTATGGGGCGGTTATGCCCTGGATCTGCAGCTGTCCGGAGTGCTGGATGTCAGCGCCATTCTCAACCAGCAAGGTATTCCGGCGACCGTACTTGCGATCCTGAAAACCATGCCGATGGCCGATGTGATCATCGCCGGATTTGTCCTGCTGTGTTTCGTGTTTCTCGCCACAACTCTTGACTCGGCGGCTTATGTGCTGGCTTCGGTCACGTCGAACAAGTTGTCCGGATATGAGGAACCCCGCCGCTGGATCCGCATTACCTGGGCATTGTTGCTAGCGATAGTCGGTATTGGCTTGATCAAGGTTGGTGGCCTCAAGGCGGTGCAAACCTCAACCATTATCGTTGCTTTGCCGCTTATTCCCGTGCTGGTGATCCTTGCTTGGTCGCTGCTACGCATGCTCAAGCAGGATTTTGGTACACGCCTGAGTTCACCGGTACTGATTGTCGATGGCCCTGCATTACCTGCCCAGGGCATGCCTGCTCCAGACCTCATTACTCAGCCATTCGGTGCCACGCCTAATCCTGCAGCACCACTGGGGTCACGACCCTAGTAACCAACCGGGTGCCACAACTACCTACACGGCACCCAACTTTTTGAAATAACGCATGGGTCGGCCTGTCCGTACCTAGGGGACGACTCATGCCTAAGAAAACTGGAGTTGATATGTCCAATCAAGTGATTCTGCCTCGAATCATGCAGCTCGGTGCCGGCGCCAGCGAGGCGATCCCCAATGTGCTCACCAGTCTTGGCTGTTCGAGACCGTTGTTGATCACCGACAGAATGATGGTGCAGCTAGGTTACGCAGACCGTATTCAGGAAACCTTGGCAGCAAGCGGGATGACCGCGGAAATTTTCGCTGACACCGTTCCGGAGCCTACCGTCGACTCGATCCAGGCCGGTGTAGCCAAGGCCCGCTCTGGCAATTACGACAGCATCATTGCACTCGGCGGCGGTAGCCCAATCGACAGCGCCAAGGCCATCGGCATCTTGGCCAAGCTGGGCGGTGAAATGCGCGACTACAAGTTTCCGCGTAACGTCACCGAGTCCGGCCTGCCGATCATTGCGGTACCGACCACCGCCGGCACCGGTTCTGAGGTGACGCGTTTCACCATCATCACGGATGAAAAGACCGACGAAAAAATGCTCTGCGTCGGCATCGGCTTCATGCCTGTAGCCGCATTGGTCGACTACACGCTGACCCTTAGCCTGCCACCTCGGGTAACCGCCGATACCGGCATTGATGCGCTGACTCACGCCATCGAAGCCTACGTCAGCCAGAAAGCCAATCTTTACAGTGACAGCCAAGCGCTGGCGGCCATGCGTCTGATCGGCCCAAACCTGCGCAAGGTGTTCCACTCCGGGCAAGACAGCGCGGCGCGAGAAGCGCTGATGCTTGGCTCGACCCTCGCTGGGGTAGCCTTCTCCAGCGCGTCGGTAGCGCTAGTGCATGGCATGAGTCGGCCTATTGGTGCGTTCTTCCATGTACCCCATGGGTTGTCCAACGCCATGTTGCTGCCTAGCGTCACCGCGTTCTCTATGCCTGCCGCCGCAGAGCGTTACGCCGACTGCGCACGCGCCATGGGCGTCGCCACCGCGCAAGACAGTACCGCTGCCGCCAACGCCAAGTTGCTGACTGAACTACAGGCGCTCAACGACGAGCTGCAAGTACCGACGCCAGAACAGTTCGGCATCGACCGTGAGCGCTTCTTCGAGCTGATGCCAACCATGGCGCAACAAGCGCTGGCGTCCGGTTCGCCGGGCAACAACCCGCGCGTTCCCACGGTGGAACAGATGGTCGAGATTTACCGCAGCCTCTGGTAATCGATTTATCTAAGCTTCTAGCGGCCATTTGCCGTTACATCAACATATCAGGAGTAAACGCATGAACATCGTAGGTCACCTTATCAACGGCCAGATCAGTACAGATGCCGAGCGCCTTCAGGACGTCTTCAATCCATCCACCGGGCAAGCAGAGAAGCAGGTTGCTCTGGCTTCCAGGCAAACTGTTGAGGCCGCCATTGCCGCTGCCGAAGCTGCTTTTCCAGCCTGGCGCAACACACCACCGATCAAGCGCGCGCGAGTGATGTTCCGCTTCAAGGAATTGCTCGAGCAGAATGCTGACCGCATCGCGCAAATGATCGGTGAGGAACACGGAAAGATCTCTCACGATGCACTGGGCGAGCTGCAACGCGGTATCGAAAACGTTGAATACGCCTGTGGTGCGCCTGAGTTGCTCAAAGGTGAACACAGCAAAAACGTCGGCCCCAATATCGACTCGTGGAGCGAGTTCCAGCCCCTAGGTGTGGTGGCCGGTATCACGCCGTTCAACTTCCCCGCGATGGTGCCGTTGTGGATGTTCCCGATGGCCATCGTCTGTGGCAACTGCTTCATCCTCAAACCGTCTGAGCGTGACCCTAGCTCGACCCTGTTCATCGCTCAGTTGTTGCAGGAAGCAGGTTTGCCTAACGGCGTGATGAACGTAGTCAACGGCGACAAAGTAGCGGTGGATACGCTGCTCAACGATGAACGCATTCAAGCCGTAAGCTTTGTTGGTTCGACCCCGATTGCGGAATACATCTACAAAACGGCCAATGCCAACGGTAAGCGCTGCCAGGCGTTGGGCGGTGCTAAAAACCACGCCATCGTGATGCCCGATGCCGATATGGATAACGCCGTCAACCAGCTGCTCGGTGCCGCCTTTGGTTCCTCCGGCGAGCGTTGCATGGCTTTGTCGGTAGCCGTGGCGGTGGGTGATGCCGCTGCCGATGCGCTGGTCGAGAAAATGCAAAAAGCCATGCAGTCGCTAAAGGTCGGCGCCTACTCGGAAAAGAGTAACGACTTCGGCCCAGTGATCACCAAAGCGCACCAACAGAAGGTAGTGGGCTATATCAACAGCGCCGAAGAGCAGGGCGCAACAATCGTGGTGGACGGCCGTAACCCCAAGGTGGCTGGCTATGAAAACGGCTTCTTTGTTGGCGGCACACTGATCGATAACGTCAACGCGCAGATGCTCAGCTACAAAGAAGAGATTTTTGGCCCGGTGCTGCAAGTGGTGCGCGTTAACAGCATGCAGGAAGCCATGGACTTGATCGATGCTCACGAGTACGGCAACGGTACCTGCATCTTCACTCGCGATGGCGAAGCGGCGCGTTACTTCTCGGATAACATCAAAGTCGGCATGGTCGGCATCAACGTACCACTGCCGGTGCCAGTGGCCTATCACAGCTTCGGCGGCTGGAAACGTTCGTTGTTCGGCGATCTGCATGCATACGGCCCAGATGCAGTGCGCTTCTACACCAAACGCAAGACCGTTACTCAGCGCTGGCCATCTGCAGGCGTACGCGAAGGCGCCGAGTTCTCCATGCCGACCATGAAGTGAAGATGCATTGCTGACGTTTGACTAATAGTCTGCCGTGCCTCCTTTGTATGGAGGTACGGCAGACCTAAAATCGGTAACCGCCGCACAGCCTCCTCTAGTGGCCTGTTTGGCAAATTCACTTAGTCAATTTCGGCGCCTAAGGCCCCGATACGGCGTTGCTGATCCTCGCCATAGCCGGCTATGACTCGTCACAGCGCCTTGTCTCAGAACCTCAGGCATCCGAACTTGAGTTAACCCACTTACCAAACAGGCCACTAGACCCACTCGTTACACATGCCAAACCGGTAGCCTTGGGGTATCTTTTATTTTTTCTGTTGCAATTAAAGACGATCGGTCTAATATGCCGTTATGACTATTTCTAAACCACAGGTCCGTCGAGGCCGCCCGCCAAAAGTTGCCCGTGAGCACGCTGAAACACTAGAGATTTTGCTTCGTTGTGGCATGGAGGTACTGACCGAGCAAGGTTTTGCTGCCACCGGAATCGACACTGTCCTCAAGCGGATCAGTGTGCCCAAGGGCTCGTTCTATCACTACTTCGACAGTAAGGAAGCCTTCGGGCAGGCGGTGTTGCGTCGTTATGCCGATTACTTTGCCCGGAAACTGGATCGCTGGTTGCTGAATGAAACAGAGCTTCCCCTCCAGCGCCTACGAAACTTTGTCGAGGACGCCAAATCGGGCATGACCAGACATGAGTTCCGTCGGGGTTGTCTGGTTGGAAATCTTGGTCAGGAGATTGTTGTCCTGCCCGAGAGCTTTCGTAATGAATTGGAGGACGTGCTGCTCGATTGGCAGAGGCGTCTGGCTATCTGTTTGCGGCAGGCGGTCAGCCAAGGGCAGATAGACGCAGATAGTGACTGCGAGGAACTAGCGGCCTTTTTCTGGATTGGTTGGGAGGGTGCGGTTTTACGCGCCAGGCTGGTGCAGGAGGTGCGGCCACTGGATGTATTCATTGATGGATTTCTCACCGGCATTACGCGGTGATTTTTCGCCATTTAATAGACGATCGGTCTAAATGAGGGGCTAGCAATGTTTAAGGCAATTCTTGTTGATAAAGACGCAGATGTTTACCGAGCAAACTTGATCGAGCTGGAGGATGCGCAGCTGCCAGATGGGGATGTCACCGTTCGTGTGGCCTACAGCACACTGAACTACAAAGATGGACTGGCTATCAGTGGCAGTAGCCCGGTAGTTCGTAGGTTTCCAATGATTCCCGGTATTGATCTGGCCGGAACCGTTGAATCCAGCAATCACCCTGCATACAAGGCTGGTGATCGGGTTCTGCTCAATGGATGGGGCGTGGGTGAAGGGCATTGGGGCGGATTGGCGCAGAAGGCAAGACTCAATGGTGACTGGCTGATTCCTCTGCCTGAAGCGTTAAGCGAGCGCCAGGCAATGGCAATCGGAACAGCAGGTTATACCGCAATGCTCTGCTTGATCGCTTTAGAGCGCCACGGCCTGACGCCAGCATGCGGTGATGTTTTGGTAACGGGTGCCAATGGTGGAGTAGGTAGCTTTGCCATCGCATTGCTGGCACGTAAAGGCTACTCCGTGATTGCTGCAACGGGCCGACCTGCGGAAAGTGAGTACCTAAAACGCCTAGGTGCAACGTCCATAATTGAGCGTGCCGAGTTGTCCAGCCCGGGACGTGCATTAGCAAAAGAGCGTTGGGCTGCTGCGATCGATTCAGTCGGTAGCCATACCCTTGCTAACGTATGTGCGGGTACTCGCGCAGATGGTTTGGTTGCCGCATGCGGTCTGGCTCAAGGCATGGACTTTCCATCGACGGTAGCGCCTTTTATCCTGCGTGGCGTGAGCCTGCTAGGCATCAACAGCGTGACCCGTCCTTATAAGGAACGTGTCGAAGCATGGCAACGTCTTTGCACTGACCTGGATCTGGCGCAATTGGATGAAATTACCCGAGAGATAGGTTTGAGTGATGCTATAGCGGTTTCCCAGGAATTGCTTGAAGGCAAAGTTCGAGGGCGTGTGGTGGTGAACGTGAATAGGTAAACACCAGAAGTTGAGCGGTAGGTTGACGCGGAATTAATCGACCGAGTTTCGTCGTCACTGTTAATGGCCGCTTCTGGCCGATTACGGACTGCCGCAAAGGGCTGCAATCGGCCACTTACCACTCTTCGGGCTGCCTGATCATCGCCACACGCGCCCTGCCAGTGATCTAGCTGCTCGGCGCAGAGGGCAAGTGATTTTAATCCTTGGTCTGTGCCTCAGCGGTATCGACGGCCTTAACCTGATTACGCTCTTTCGGCGTTTTCTGATTACGCCGTGCTTGTCCGCGCTGGCGCTTAGCCTGCTGCTTCGCATGCAGCGCCTGAGCCGCCGTTACCATACCAACTGCCTGGCCGCTTAAGTCCAAGCGGGGCGCATTCTCCGTCATGCTTGCCCAATATCGACTTCCTCGGCACCAGGTAGCAATGCCCTGCTTGAGCTGTTCGCTGGATATTCCGAGCAGCTCTAGGTGTTGCTCGGCATCCTTTAAAATACCTTCCTTAAGCGGAACCTTGGGAGCCGGATTGACCGGGAAGGCCAATGGAAAGTGCTTCTGCAAGCGCCAGATCGCCTCCACAGCAGGATCTTGCTCGTGAGGCTTCGCCTGCACAGAAGGCTTGCGTACAGGTTGCTTCGCACTCTCAGTCTTTACTTGCACTTTTTCGGCCCGTAGGCGGTCGCGTAGCTCAGCTAGTTGTTCAAAACCCATCGTTTAGTTCACAGCCATATGATTGATTCATGGTGCAAGGTTATCCCATGCAGTCTTTTGACGCAGCCTGGCCGTTCACTGCCTGTCACCAGCGTCAGCTTCGGGTCGCTTCCAGCCCTTCGTCCTTGACGGAAACTACCCCCAGCGCCGCTATCCACTCTTGCGTACGGGCTGGCAACGGCAGAGCAGGGCGCAGAGAGTAGGCCGCTGTCCCGCCCGCGCGGTTCGGGTCGCCAAGCGATCAGTGCGGGCCGCTCGGCTTGCGCTTGATGGTCTTCATCAGGTCGTCGGGGCTGATGTGGCCGACCATGCCGGCGGCGCTGCCGGGTTGCGGCAGGTTGAGGATGTGGCCCTTCATCTTGCCGATGATGTGCATTTCGCACGGCTTGCAGTCGAACTTCAGGGTCAGCACTTCGTTCTGGTGGATCAGCTGCATGTCGGCGACCTTGGTGCGCACGCCGGTGACGCCCTTGGCTTGCTTGGGGCACAGGTTGAAGGAGAAGCGCAGACAGTGCTTGGTGATCATCACCGGCACCTCGCCGGCTTCCTCGTGGGCCTCGTAGGCCGCATCGATCAGCTGCACGCCGTAGCGCTGGTAGAAGGCGCGAGCCTTGTCGTTGTAGACGTTGGCGAGGAAGGTCAGGTGCGACTCGGGGTAGACCGGCGGCGGCACGGCCACCGGCTTGCGCCCGCCGCGCGGGTGGGCGGCCAGGCGCGCCGCGCTCAGGGCCTCGATGGCCTCGCGGCGCAGGGACTTGAGCTGCGAGTTGGGCACGAACAGGGCTTGGGGCGCGTCGATCTGCACGTCTTCGGCGTAGTAGATGGTGGTGCCCAGCTTGCTCAGGCTGTCGCGCAGTTGGTTGAGCGCCTGTTCGGCGTCCTTGGCCGGGCCGAAGGGGCCGGCCAGGCTGGCCGAGGCGCTGCAGCCCTCGCTGCTGGTGACGGTCAGCGCGAGTTGCTGTTCGTCGAGTCGCACCTGCCAGCTCACCGCGACGCGGCGTTCGGCCGAGGTCTTGAGCAGCGCCTGTTGCCAGTTGTGGTCGAGGTTGCGGTTGAGCGCATGCTGCGGGCGCAGCTGCTTGAGCGCCGCCGGCATTTCGTTGGGTTCGACGCGGTAGCGCCAGCGCTCGGCGCCATCCTCCTCGAACGTATCCTTCAACTCGGCGATGTTGGCGCGAAAGCCCACCACCTCGCGCTTGATCAGCACGTTGAGGCCATCGCCGTTGGACAGCGGGGTGTCGGTCACGGCGATCAGGTCGCGCTTAGCCACTTTTTCGACATGGCCAACGGATAGCCCGGTAAAGGTCGGCGAGTCGAAGGCGCCGATGTCGATCTTGCGTTCGCTGACGAAGTAGTCGGTGCTGCCGCGGTGGAAGGTCTTGTCCGGGTCGGGGGCGAAGAAGTGTTCGGTCAGGCCGCTGGAGGCGCGCGCCAGCTGCGGGCGCTGTTCAAGGATGGCATCCAGTTCGCGGCGGTAGTGAGCGGTGATGTTCTTCACGTAGCTCATGTCCTTGTAGCGGCCCTCGATCTTGAACGAGCGCACGCCGGCATCGACCAGATCGATCAGGTTGGCGGTCTGGTTGTTGTCCTTCATCGACAGCAGGTGCTTGTCGTAGGCCACCACGCGGCCCTGGTCGTCCTTGAGGGTGTAGGGCAGGCGGCAGGCCTGCGAGCAGTCGCCGCGGTTGGCGCTGCGCCCGGTCTGTGCGTGGGAGATGTTGCACTGGCCAGAGAAGGCCACGCACAGGGCGCCGTGGATGAAGAACTCGATGGCCGAGTCGACGCCGGTGCTGATCGTGCGGATTTCCTGCAGGTTGAGCTCGCGTGCCAGCACCAGCTGGGAGAAGCCGGCCTGGGATAGGAAGCGGGCCTTGTCCAGGCTGCGGATGTCGCACTGGGTGCTGGCATGCAGCTCGATCGGCGGGATGTCCAGCTCCAGCACGCCCATGTCCTGCACGATCAGCGCGTCGACGCCGGCCTCGTAGAGCTGCCAGATCTGCTGGCGGGCCGGTTCCAGCTCGTCGTCATGCAGGATGGTGTTGATGGTGACGAACACCCGCGCGTGGAACTGGTGGGCGAAGCGTACGAGTTCGGCGATGTCGGCCACGCTGTTGCTGGCGTTATGCCGCGCACCGAAGCTGGGGCCGCCGATGTACACGGCATCGGCGCCATGCAGGATGGCTTCCCGGGCGATGGCGGCATCGCGCGCGGGGCTCAGGAGTTCCAGGTGGTGCGCAGGCAGGGACATGGCAGTGATTCGAGGCTTGAATGAGGCGGGCATTTTAGCGTGAAAGTGCGCGGGGTCGGCTATCGGCTGACGGAAAACACGGCGGGCTCTGCCGTTGGGGCATTGCGCGGGGTGGTTGCCTGGCCGCCGGCCTCCAGGGCGATCGCGTAGCGTCCGCCGCGCTCGCGGATTTCGATGTCGAGCGAGAACAGTTGCAGGCGCCGGCTTGAGCCGGGCTTCACAGTGCACGTCCTGGCAGTCAGCCGGCGTATCGCGCCAATGCCGGGTCAGGACCACGCCCTGCGCTAGAACCAGCGCAGCTCTGCAGGAGTGCGTTTCAGGGGCGACGCTACTGGGCAATGGCCCGGGTCTGCCCCGGGGCCGTGGATAGGGGCGCGGCGCAGGGCTCTCAGGCGCGGCGCTGGCCCTGTCCGGCAATCTCCTCGCGGGCGGCGCGCAGCTGGGCGGCATCCAGGTTCATGCGGTGGATCACGTTGAGCAGCTGCTGGCGCAGCAGCTCGTCGCCGATGCGCTCGGCGGCGCGCATGACCGCCACGGCGGCCGCCTCGCTGTTGGCCGCGATCTGGTCCAGGGTCTTGCAGATATTCCTTGTGGGTCGGCTCATGTGAGCGCTCCTCCATAGATCGAGTGGGCACTGTAGGGCGGCTTCATTGCCCTTTTATGTCAGTGCCCAGGTCGCGCGGGGAGGGGATGGGGCGCGGCGATTAGAATGCACGTCACGTCTTCCTCCGCGGAGCCATGAATCCGGCGCCTGCTCGCCGTCGAGAAGGCATCCGGCACAGCGAAATATGCCGAGGCGTTGTTCCTGATTTTTCAGGCCAGCGGCAGGTTGCGCATGACGATATGAGCGCCAAGGCTCTGCCGATGGCCGAACTCGACGCACTCGACAAGCTGTGGCGAGTGTCTGCAAGACTGCGCTGCCGGTCCTCCTCGGCGGGTGGGACCGACGAGGGGCAATAGAGCCCGGGCTGGTCAGGCGGCGGGCTTGTGCCACTGCTGCTGGATTTCCTGCCATTGGATGTCGCTCAGCCACTTATCGGCCAGGGGAAAGAAGATATTTTCCTCGCTGTCCAGGTGGTCATAGTACTTGCCTATGTAGTCCTTGATGAACGTGGCTATTTCTTTGGGCGTAAAGTTTGAATGCTCGAGCGCCTTGAGTTGGCTGGCAATGCGCGCAAAGCCCTGATGGTCGCGCTCTATTTCCTGTACGCGCGGATGCACAGGGGCTTGGGTGGCTAATAACCGGTGGCGAATGAGTTCCTCGTTCTGGTGGTGGCGGGTTTCGGCGTCACCATGCAGAGACTCCAGAAGCGCAAACAGTTGCTGACGATCAGTCGGGTCGCAGGCATCTTTTTCGAGGCTGTCGAGCAGGTCTGCCATCTGATCGATGGTCGCGGAAACCGTCTGATGGTAGTGGTGCAGCTCCTCTAACAAGGGGTGCATGGTCAATCCTCCTCGGTCACAGGCCTATGCTTTTCAATAAAGCATAGGCCAGTTCCACTCCCGCCTGCGGCATTCTGCTGTGCAGATGCCTGAGGCTCTGGGCGAGGAGCGGCAGCGCCGTATCAGTTGCTCGGGCGCCGAGATTGACTCATCGAGCCGACCGGGTCGGCGGTTAGTAGCGCTGCAGGCCGCCATTATCGATGCGCACGCGGTCACCCACTCTCAGGTCGCCGATGCTGGGCTGGGTCAGGGTCTGATAGGAGCCGTTTTCCATACGCACGGTGATCCTGTAGGCGCTCTCAGCCTGTTTGCGTTTTTCAAGCTGGTGGCCGATATAGGCGCCGCCTGCTGCCCCGGCGATTGTTGCCGCCGTTTTGCCGCTGCCACCGCCCACCTGGTTGCCCGCCACGCCGCCGATCACCGCCCCTGCCACAGACCCGAGGCCGAAGCCGGTTCCACCGACGCCTTGGTAGTCCTGCGGGACGCTGTCAATCGACTCCACTCTGCCGTAGCCGGAGTAGATGCTTCGTGGTTCAGCGCTACCCTGGTACGGGGCCTGCGGGTAAGGCGTGGCAGGCTGGGGGGTGGACATGCACGCGCTGAGCGCAAGGACAGCGGCCAGTCCGAACATGGGGCGAAAACTATTCATCGTCGTCATAACTAATACCCTGTGGTGGTGCCTGTTGCCGGCAACCTTCTTGCTTTGACCTCGCCAGGAGAGAAAAGTCCGCTTCGGTGACGAATACGTTTGCATATGCCTCGAATCAGGCTCTGCGCACCGTCCCTTGTGGTCCATGCGCTAGCCACACATGGAGCGGACGGGCGTCGCGCAGGCACCGGACAAAATCCGCAACTTTATGCAAGTGTCCGCAGCCGGTGCGGCGCAGACTGGCGTCATCCACTGGGAGTCGTCCGATGAACCTGTCGTTATACCTGTTGACCGTGCTGATCTGGGGCACCACCTGGATTGCCATCAAGCTGCAGATGGGGGAAGTGGCGATTGCCGCCTCGATTGCCTATCGCTTCGCCCTGGCAGCGGCGGTGCTGTTTGCCGTGTTGCTGCTCAGTGGCCGCCTGCAGACGCTCGACAGGCGTGGCCAGGTGATCTGCCTGATTCAGGGATTGTGCCTGTTCTGCATCAACTTCCTGTGCTTCTACACCGCCAGTCAGTGGATCCCCAGCGGGCTGGTCGCGGTGATTTTCTCCACGGCAACCTTGTGGAATGCGCTGAACGCGCGGCTGTTCTTCAAGCAGAAGGTCGCCGCCAATGTCCTGGCCGGCGGTGCCCTGGGCCTGGCGGGTCTCGGTCTGTTGTTCTGGCCCGAGTTGGCCGGCCATGCGGCCAGCCGGGAAACCCTGCTGGGCATCGGCTTGTCGCTGATCGGCACCCTGTGTTTCTCCGCCGGCAATCTGCTCTCCAGCCTGCAGCAGAAAGCCGGCCTCAAGCCGCTGACCACCAATGCCTGGGGCATGCTCTACGGCGCCTTGATGTTGGTGGTGATCTGCCTGGTCAATGGCACACCGTTCGGTTTCGAGTGGAGCACGCGCTATGTCGGTTCGCTGCTGTACCTGGCGATTCCCGGTTCGGTGATCGGCTTCACCGCCTACCTGACCCTGGTCGGGCGCATGGGGCCGGAGCGGGCGGCCTACTGCACGGTGCTGTTCCCGGTGGTGGCGCTGAATATCTCGGTGTTCGTCGAGGGCTACCAGTGGACCGCGCCAGCACTGGTCGGCCTGGTGTTGGTGATGCTCGGTAACGTACTGGTGTTTCGCAAGCCCAAGCCGCCGGCGCTGCTGTCGGGTGGCTACAAGCAGGCCTGACGAACCGCTCAATGCCAGTTCGACAGCGCCTCCCAGGCGCGGAATTCGTCGCCGGGAATTGGCTGGCTGATCGAGAAGCCCTGGGCGATGTCGCAGCCAAAGTTGCCCAGGCGGATCAGGGTTTCGCGGCTTTCCACCCCTTCGGCGACGACCTCGAGGTCGAGGTTGTGCGCCAGTTCGACAATCGAGCGGATGATCTTCGCCGAGTCATCGTCGTCGCTGAGCATACGGGTGACGAAGGACTGGTCGATCTTCAGCGAGTTCACCGGCAGCTTCTGCAGGTAGGCCAGTGACGAGTAGCCGGTGCCGAAGTCGTCGATGGTCAGGCGACTGTCGAGGTTGCGCAGCTGGATCAGGGTTTCCCGCGCTGCCACCGGGTCTTCCATCAACGCGCTTTCGGTCAGCTCGAACTCGATCCAGTCCGGCTGCGCGCCCCAGGTGGCGAAGGCGCCCCTTATCCGCTCGAGCAGCTTGGGATCGCGCAGGTCGCGCGCCGACAGGTTGACCGAGATTGGTCGGGTATCGCCTTCCTCGCGCCAGGCATAGCCCTGGGCCAGGGCGGCGTCGAGTACCCAGTAGGTGAGCGGGGTAATCAAGCCGGTGTTCTCGGCCAGCTTGATGAACTCGTTGGGCGGCAGCAGGCCATGTTGCGGGTGCTGCCAGCGCACCAGGGCCTCGCTGCCGCATACCTTGTTGGTGGCGATCTGCAGCTTGGGCTGGTAGTGCAGCAGCAGCTGGTTACCGTCGATCGCCCGGCGCAGGTCGCTCATCAGGGTCAGGTGCTTGGCGCATTCGCGGTCCAGGTCGCCCTTGTACAGGGCATAGCCATCACCGCTGCGCTTGGCCTGATCCATGGCGCTGCTGGCGCGCCGCAGCAGGGCGTCCGGCTCGGTAGCATGACCGGGATAGAGGGCGATGCCGATAGTGGCGCGGGTATCGAGGAGCAGGCCGGCCAGGTCGATTGGCTCGTACAGCGCGACGAGGATTTTCTGCGCCAACTGCGAGGCCTGCTCGGCACCGCCGCTGATCACCAGTACGGCGTACTCAAACTCGCCGAGGCGTGCCAGCGGGATAGCCGGGCCTATGGCCTGCGCCAGACGCGCGGCGATTGCCTCCTGCAGGAGGTCACCTTCGCGGTAGCCGAGGGTTTCGCTGATCGCCTGGTTGCGCCCGACTTCCAGGTACAGCAGGCTCAGCGGCCGGTGCTCGGACTTGGCCTCGGCGATTGCTTGATCCAGCAGTTCGCGTAGACGCAGGCGGTTGGGCAGGCCGGTCAGCTCGTCGGTATAGGCCATGCGCCTGATCGTAGCCTCGGCTTCCAGGGCGCGGGCGCGGGTGCGCAGGGTGGCGATGCCGAAGCCCAGGTCGTTGGCCGTGGCGAACAGCAACTCGACTTCCTGCTCATCGAAGGCGTCGGCCTCGATCGCCATGATGTTCAGGGTGCCAATCACCTTGTCCTCGACCTGCAGCGGCAGGGTGATGGCCGAGTCGTAGCCACGCTCGAGCGCTTCCCCCCGCAGTGTGGTTGCATTGGGGTTGTTATGGATGTCGCGCAGCACGAAGGGTTGACCGGTTTCCAAGGTAGCGTCGAGGTTACGGATAAAAGCCAGACCTTTCGAGCTGGCGGCCCAGGCCTGGCCGATGGCGATGAAACCCTTCTCCACCCCTTCGTAGGCCACAGGCTGGTAGGGCGGGGTCTGGTCCTCCTGGCGGTAGGCGACCCAGGCCAGGCGGTAGCCGCAATCATGGACCAGCACCCGGCAGATATCTTTGAGCAGAACCAGTTCTTCGCTGGCATGGATCAGCGCATGGTTAACCGCCACCCGCGTCGCCAGGGCCCGGTTGAGACGCTGGACCTCCTGTTCGGCCTGGGCACGCCGCGCCTTGCTGCGCAGGGCCTGGATGCCGAAGGCCAGGTCTTCGGCGGCCTCGCTCAGCAGCTCCTGCTCCTGCTCGCCGAAGGCGTCGGGCTCCGGGGCGCCGATGCCAATGGCGCCAAAGATTTCACCGTTGATCCGCAGTGGTAGCGACAGCACCGAGGCAATACCGTGCCTGATGGCGCCTTTGCGCCAGGGCGCGGTGTTCGGATCGGTGAGCAGGTTGTGGGTCAGGCTCGGCTGGCCGGTGCGGATCGCGGTGCCGGAGGGGCCGCGCCCGCGCGGGTTGTCGGCCCAACTGATGTGCAGTGAATCGATGTAGGCCTGGTCGACGCCGGCATAGGCGAGCGGGGTCACCGTCTTCGCGTTGTCGTGTTCGGCACGCCCCACCCAGGCCAGACAGTAACTGGACTCATCGACGATGACCCGGCAGATTTCCTGGAGCAGGGTGGCCTCGTCCTTGGCGCGCACCAAGGCTCGGTTGCAGCCGCTGAGGGTGCGCAACGCACGGTAGAGATAATGGGTTTCCTGGTTGGCAGAAGGCGGTGCAGGCATGACCTGCCTCTCACTCATGAATGACCTTGTTTGAGTATAGAGTCGCTGCCACCCGCCTGGTTCCCCGGGCTGCACGGGCGCTGTCACCACACGAGGAGACCGCAATGGTGTTCACCGCTGCAGTGTCACCCGCCCTTCCGCTGGGCAAATGCCAAGATCGCCTGATGCCACAGCGGGTTAGTGGTTGGCCGGATCATCGGCCGGGTCGTGGTAAGTGATGCCCCAGGGGCCATCGCCGTGCAATTGCAGGATGGCTTCGTCGGCACCGGTGCCCGCGAACATTGCCATTCCCGCCGGGATGATCACGGTGTCACCGGCCTGGTAGGTCACGGCGGCGGTGGGGTCTGGCTTGTCGCCGATGCCAAGGTAGAAGTTGCCCGAGATCACGGTGACGCGCTCGGTCGTAGGATGGGTGTGCACGCCAATGGTCGAATTGGCAGGCAGCATCAGGCGCAGGGTAAAGGGCTCGGTTTTTTTCAGGTCACCTTCAATCACCGTCATCATCGCGCCTGGACCTACTGAGGGTGCAGGAGCCCATTGCAGTTCGGAGGCTTTGGCGGCGACGAAAGCGGACTCATCGGCCGAGGCGACTGGCATCAGCAAGAATCCGCTGAGTATTGCCAGAGTAGCGGCAAGGTATGGGAAGGGGGTCATCGTGGTTTCCTCTTGTACGGGGTGAGCCGGTTCGGGCAGGACTCATCGTCATGTCCGCAGCCATGAGTCCAAGGCACAGGCGCATGCTGGCTTCGATCAAATCCTGTAGATGACTCTAGTTGAGAGGGCCACTCGGGCTTATATCCGTTTGCAACAGGCTTTAAAGCGGTTGGGAATGGGCTATTACCGGTCTGTCGGGAGATGCGCTCCGCCACTCTTTCTGCGATCGCCGGTGGCACGCCCGATCCGCGGATACAGCGGCCGGGACTCTGCCGGACACCAGGGTAAGGCCAGTGGGTCGCCGCTAGTAGAAGCGCTTGAAGAAGCGCTCGGAAAACAGCAGCTGGGCACACAGTGGGTAGCACAGGTAATGCAAGGCGAGGATCAGCAGGCCCATCGTGCCGGGGGCATCCTTCAGCTCCATCAGCGCCAGGAGACCGAGATAGAGCAAGCCGAGCATGCCGCCATAGAGTCCGACCAGACGCCTGCGTTCACTGCGCGAGGGCGCGCGGCGAGCGTGCCAGGCGAAGCACAGGGCCATTGCCGCGGCGACGATGACGGCGACCAGCAGGGTGATCAACGGGCCGCCGAGCCTGGTCAGGCTGCGCAGCAGCAGGTTGAGCAGGATCACGGCTAAGACCCCGCCAATGGCGTAGCGATGCATGGCGACGGAAGGGGTATCCACAGTGTTCTCCGTGCGAATTGGAAGGGCAGGCTACAGCGCCCGATCGAGGCCGAAGCGTCTTTTCAGCACGGCGTCGAGCAGGCTCCTGGGGATCAGCGTAGCCAGTAACGGCAGGGTGCGGCTGCCATGGCCCAGGCGCAACAGGCGCGGGCGTCTGGCACGCTGCACGGCGGCGAGCAGTTCGCCGGCAAACTGCTCGGCCGGGGTCGGGTTGTCCTGTGAGGCCTTGGCGCGGGCGCGGATGCCCTCGCGGATTGGCCACCAGGGCGAGGCTTCATCGATCAGCTGCTCGACCTGCTGACTGGCATTGGCGCCGAAGCTGGAGGCAATGGCGCCGGGCTGCACTTCCATGACCTCGATGGCGAAGGGCGCCAACTCCAGGCGCAGGGCATCGGACAGCGCATGCACGGCGGCTTTCGAGGCGCAGTAGGCCCCGGCGAAGGGCGTAACCAACACCCCGGAAACGCTGCCGATATTCACCACCAGGCCCTTGTTGCGCCGCAGCAGCGGGAAAAACGCCCGGGTCACGCCGACCAGGGAAAACACATTGGTCTCGAACTGCCGGCGCATGGCCTCGACGCCGCCATCGAGCAGCGGGCCCATGGCGCCGTAACCGGCGTTGTTGATCAGCACATCCAGGCCGCCAATTTCCGCCTGCATGCGTTCGGCCAGTTGGCCCAGGCCCAGGCCGTCGTTGACGTCCAGTTGCACCGCGGTAAAACCGGCCGCGCCAAGCGTGGCGAGGTCGGCCGCATTGCGGGCGGTGGCCCACACCTGATAGCCGGCCCGTTGAAAGGCGTCGGCCAGGGCGCGGCCGATGCCGCTGGAGCATCCGGTGATCAGGGCGCTGGGCTGGGTCATGCGGGCATCCTTGTGGGGGTGTCGGGGGGCTGGCATGCACCCGCCATGGTCAAGAGAGCAATCAGCGACTGAAACTGCCCTGCAGGCGTTCGGCCCGGAACTCCAGGGTGCTGGCGCGGTAACCGCTGCGCAGGGTCGGCAGGGGCAGGCAGTCCTGCCAGGTGGCGCCTGGCAGCAGTTTGCCGGGGCCGCTGTAGCGGGGGGATTCGTAGAGGCGTTCGACCAGGTTGACGCTGTCGCCGGGGCGGTAGGCGGCGATCTTCCAGTGCAGTTCGAGCAGGGCGGCGTCGCTGCCGTTTTTCAACTGCAGCGCGAGGGGGCGGTTGGCCGGGCAGTTCTGCGGATCGTAGACCATGCGCAGTTGCACATGCGCCAGGTGGCGCATCTCGCGGCCTTCCTGCCAGAGCACCCAACTAGCCACCAGGCCCAGGCCGATCAAGGCGGCAAGGGAGATAGGCAGGGCTTTGCTCGGGTAGCGGATCAGCAGGATCAGCCAGCTCAAAACCAGTATCGCGCCGAATAGCATAGGGGGTGGGCCTTGGTGGACAACACAGGGCCCTATCCTACACAAGGCCGTGGCGAGATGCGCCGTGCTGGCGGATGCCGGAAAGCGCTGCCGCTGTTCCAGTCCTAGTCGACTACCGCAGGCCATCGGCAAGGATTCGCACAGTTCAATGCGGCAGGCGCGGATTGATCAAGCGAATTGTTTAGGCCGGTATTGGGAGTGCCGGCGCAGGGGCAAACGGGCCGTGGTGCGGCCCGTAGCGGGGGCGTGGCGGCGGGATCAGTCTTGCGGGGTGTCGCGCAGAAACACCAGTTTGTCGGTTTTCGAGTGCTCTGCCGAGTAGCGGTAACCCTGTGCGGTGAAGTCCTTGAGACCCTCGCTATTGCTCAGGCGCTCTTTGATGACATAGCGGGCCATCAGGCCGCGGGCCTTCTTGGCGTAGAAGCTGATGATCTTGTACTGGCCGTTTTTCAGGTCCTTGAACTCGGTATCGATGACTCGGGCGTTGAGCACCTTGCGTTTCACCGCACTGAAATACTCGTTGGAGGCCAGGTTGAGCAGCACGTCGTCACCCTGGGCGAGCAAGGCGTCATTCAACCAGCCACTGATGCGCTCACCCCAGAAATCGTAGAGGTTGTTGCCACGCGGGTTGGCCAACTTGGTGCCCATCTCCAGGCGATAGGGTTGCATCAGATCCAGGGGCCGCAACACACCGTAGAGGCCGGAGAGCATGCGCAGGTGCACCTGGGCGAAGTCGAAGTCGGCTTCGCTGAAGTCTTCGGCGTTCAGCCCAGTGTAGACATCGCCCTTGAACGCCAGCAGGGCCTGCTTGGCGTTTTCCGCGGTGAAGGTTTTCGTCCAGCTGCCAAAGCGCGCGGCATTCAGGCCGGCGAGCTTGTCCGACAGGTGCATCAGTTCGGCAATCTGCATGGGCGTGAAGTCGCGCAGTTGGGCGATCAGGTTCTGGGCGTGGTCGAGATGCTCGGGCTGGGTATAGCGCTGGGTCACCGGCGGCGTCTGGTAATCGAGGGTCTTGGCCGGGGAAATCACCATCAGCATAAAGTCTGCTCCTGAAAGTCTTGGCCGCGATTCTAGCAGCCCGACAGGCAGCCAGGTGCCTGGCACGGCCACGACGTGCTGTGCTGCCGCGCCCCGTCGCAAACGGATAAGCCCTGGCCGCGGCAGTTCGGCTGGTCACATCGCTGCGCTTGACCTGGGGGCCGCCACGGGGTTGTAGTTTGCCCAGGTCACTTCCTTCAAGGAGCCGCCATGACCGCCTGCAACCATTCGCGCTGGGAGCCTTCCCACGATTACCGACCGCTGGAAACCCGCACCGAACGCCAGGCCTGGCTGGTGACCGCTCTGACCGGGGTGACCATGCTGGTGGAAATCGCCGCCGGGTATGCCTTCAACTCCATGGCCCTGCTCGCCGATGGCTGGCACATGGCGTCGCACATGCTCGCCATTGGCCTGACGGCCCTGGCCTATTTGCTGGCCCGACATTACGCCGATGATCCGCGTTTCGCCTTCGGCACCTGGAAGATCGAGGTGCTGGCCGGCTTCGCCAGTTCGCTGCTGTTGCTGGTGGTGGTGGCGATGCTGGCGTTCGAGTCGTTGTGGCGCCTGTGGCAGCCGCAGGTGATTGCTTTTGACGTGGCGCTGTGGGTGGCGGTGGTCGGTCTACTGGTGAATCTGCTGTCGGCCTGGCTGCTGCGTGACCAGCATGAGCACGCGCATGCTCACGCTCATGCCGATCACGATCACGATCACGATCACGATCACGCTGCGCCAGCGAGCGCACGCGACCTCAATCGGCATGCCGCTTTCATCCATGTGCTGGCCGATGCGCTGACCTCGGTGGCGGCGATCGTTGCCCTGCTCGGTGGCATGCTGTTCGGCTGGAGCTGGCTCGATCCGCTGATGGGCGTGATCGGTGCGCTGATCATCGCGCTATGGGCCAAGGGCTTGTTGAGCGAGACCGCCACTGTGCTGCTCGACCGGGAGATGGACAGCCCCGTTGTGGCGCGTGTGCGCCGCGCCCTGGCGCAGGAAGCGGACACCGAGCTGGCGGATTTGCACCTGTGGCGAGTCGGTCGCGCGCATTACGCCTGCATTGTCAGCGTGGTGACCCATGGCGATACCTCGGCGGATCGCTACAAGGCCCGGCTGGCTGGGATTGGCGAGTTGGTGCACGTGACGGTTGAAGTCAATCGTTGTGCTGAAAACGAGCGCTGATGTCGCTGCCGAGGCGGGATTTTATTGCGGTGCGAATGGCGGTAGAACTCCTGACTTTAACGGTGCTTTTGTGGGGCGCCAAGCGCTATTCGTCGAGGCGACGAATAAACTGAAATAAATAAAAAAAACTTTCGCCTGTCATGATTTTTGGAGTATCTAAAAGACAGACCGCCGAACCCTGCAGACAGGTGGCGAGCTTTGGCCTTCACCTCGCTTGCAGTTGCCCAGCCCCCGTCTGAGTGGTCGGTGGTCCCCGCGGCGGAGCGCTGCTCTGGCATTCCGTCGCTTGGCTCCTAGAAGAAGGTGACCGAGTATGGATGACCACGGAAGCTTCAAGCCCACCGCTCTGACCCTCTACGCCCTTGACACCAATGTATTGATCCACGATCCCAATGCGCTGCTGAATTTTCAGGAGCACCACGTCGCCATCCCGATGACCGTGCTGGAGGAGTTGGACAAGCTGAAAACCGGCAAGCAAGGCGTCGCCGCCGAGTGCCGGCAGGCAATCAGGTTGATCGACAAGATCCTGGGTAGCGCCACGCCCGAGGAAGTCGAGCATGGTGTCGCGATCCAGCGTGAGAAAAGCGGGCCTTGTGGTTTTCTCTCGATTCTCATGAGCAAAAGTGCCTCGCCCATTACCTGGCTGCCAGAGGACCTCAACGACAACAAGATCATCAACCAGCTGGTCGAGTTGAAAGCCCGTCGCCCGGACATGTCCGTGGTGCTGGTGACCAAGGACATCAACATGCGCCTGAAGGCGCGTGCCTGCGGCATCGATTCGGAGGACTATCACACCGATCAGCTGGTCGACGATGTGTCGCTGCTGTCCAAGGGTTATCACAGCATGGACGGCTCGTTCTGGGACCGCGTGAGTACGGTCGAGACCCGCCAGGACCGCGGCCGCACCTGGCACCGGGTGCAACTGATCGATAACCTGCCGGCGGTCCATATCAACGAGTTCATCATCGACGAGCAGGGGTTCGTCGGCTGGATCAAGGGCATCGAGGCCGATGAACTATTGATCCTCGACCTGCACCAGGAGCCGTTGCTGCATCAGGAAGCCTGGGGCCTGCGCCCACGCGATATTCACCAGGCGCTGGCGCTATTCGCCTTGCTCGATCCCGACATCCACCTGGTCAACCTGTCCGGTGCCGCCGGCTCGGGCAAGACCATCCTGGCCCTGGCCGCGGCCATCGAGCAGACCATGGTCAGCAAGCGCTATCGGCGGATCATCGCCACCCGTAGCGTTCAGGGGCTGGACCAGGAAATCGGCTTCCTGCCCGGCACCGAGGCGGAAAAGATGGAGCCCTGGCTCGGCGCCATTACCGACAACCTGGAAGCGTTGCACATGGATGACGAGAACACCCACGGCAGCGTCGACTACATCCTGCAGAAGGTGCCACTGCAGTTCAAATCGCTTAACTACATCCGCGGGCGCAGCTTCCAGCAGAGCCTGATCCTGATCGACGAGTGCCAGAACCTCACGCCACATCAGATGAAGACCATCATCACCCGTGCCGGCACCGGCTCCAAGGTGATCTGCCTGGGTAACCTGGCGCAGATCGATACGCCCTACCTGTCGGCGCCCAGTTCGGGTCTGACCTACCTCACCGAGCGTTTCAAGGACTTCCCCCACGGCGTGCACATCACCCTGCAAGGGGTGCCGCGCTCGATCCTGGCGGAATTCGCCGAAACCAATATGTAGGAGACGGCAAGCTGCAAGCCCTAAGCTGCGAGTCGAGTGCGCAGCAGCCAGGCTTGCAGCTTGCTGCTGCCATATCTTGACTGCTGGGTTTACAATCGGCCGATCCCTGCCTGGAGTAAACCTGTGCTAACCCATCTCGATTCCCAAGGTCACGCCACCATGGTCGATGTCAGCGATAAAGCGCTGACCGTCCGTGAAGCCGTGGCTCAAGCCCTGGTGCGCATGCGCCCACAGACCCTGCAGATGATCGTCGATGGCGCACATCCCAAGGGCGATGTGTTTGCCGTGGCGCGTATCGCCGGCATCCAGGCCGCCAAGAAGACCGCCGACCTGATCCCGCTCTGTCATTCGCTGATGTTGAGCAGCGTCAAGGTCGAATTGCTCGCCCATGGCGATGATGCCGTGCAGATCACCGCGCGCTGCAAGCTCAGCGGGCAGACCGGGGTGGAAATGGAAGCCCTGACCGCCGCCAGTGTCGCCGCCCTGACCATCTACGACATGTGCAAGGCGGTGGACCGCGGCATGATCATCGAAAGCGTGCGCCTGCTGGAAAAGCTGGGCGGCAAGAGTGGTCACTACAAGGCCGAGGACGAGCAATGATTCGCGTGCAGTATTTCGCCCGTTACCGCGAGGCGCTGGGCCTGGACGGTGAGCAACTGAGCGACACCCAGGCGCTCGCGACCCTGGATGACCTGCGCCAGCATCTGCTGGCCCGCGGTGGCGTGTGGCAGGTATTGGCCGAGCAGAATCTGATGTGCGCGCGCAACCAGGAGCTGTGCAGCCTCGCCGAGCCGCTGGAGGAGGGCGATGAAGTGGCCTTCTTTCCCACTGTGACTGGAGGCTGAGCATGAGCATCCGAGTGCAGATCGAACCCTTCGACCCTGGGGTTGAAGTCAACGCGCTGCATGCGGCGAACGTCGGTGTAGGCGCGGTGGTCAGCTTCGTCGGCTATGTGCGCGATTTCAACGCGGGGCGCGAGGTCGGTGGCATGTTCCTCGAGCATTTTCCCGGCATGACCGAGAAATCCCTGGCCAAGATCGCGCTCGAGGCCGAGCAGCGCTGGCCGCTGCTGAACCTGCAGGTCATTCACCGCATCGGCCGCCTGGAACCGGGCGAGCCGATCGTGTTCGTCGGCACCACCAGCGCCCACCGCGAGGCCGCCTTCGAGGCCTGCGCCTTCGTCATGGACTACCTGAAGACCCGCGCGCCCTTCTGGAAGAAGGAAGACACGGCCGAGGGGGCCTGCTGGGTCGAAGGCCGGCAAAGCGATCAGAACGCCGCCGAGCGCTGGCACAAGCCATAACGGCTTGCTGCTTCACGGCCCTTCTCGAGCCAAGCGTCTGGCCAGGCGCAGCAGCAGTGAGCTGCTGCGCCTGTACGCTATTTCGCTCGAGTCATGCTTGCCCGGGTCGCCGGTGCTCGACTCAGAGCAGGCCCAGTTCCATGGCGGTGCGGTCCACCGCCCGTTTGGTTTTCTCCACCAGCTCGTCCAGTTCTGCGCGGCTGGCGACCAGGGCCGGGGCCATGATCATGCGGCCCAGGGTGGAGCGGATGATCAGGCCTTCCTCGAAGCCGAGGGTGCGGCAACGCCAGGCGATATCGTTTTCGTTGGCGAAGCGCTTGCGGCTGTTCTTGTCCTCGGCGAATTGCAGCGCGGCGACCAGGCCGGTGCCCTGGATATCGCCGACCAGCGGGTGATTGCCGAACACCTGGCGCAGGCACTGCTGCAGGTAGGGGCCGGTATCGTCCTTGACTTGGTTGACGATGCCTTCGTCGCGTAGCGCCTTGATAGTGGCCAGGGCCACCGCGGCCGCCACCGGGTGGCCGGAGTAGGTCAGGCCGTGGGCGAATACCCCGCCTTGCTCGACCAATACCTCGGCGATGCGCTTGCTCAGTACCAGGCCACCCATGGGGAGGTAACCCGAGGTCAATCCCTTGGCGATCGACAGGGTGTCCGGCTGGAAGCCAAAGTGCTGGTGAGCGAACCATTCGCCGGTACGGCCGAAACCGCCGATCACCTCATCGGCACACAGCAGCACGTCGTACTGATTGCAGATGCGCTGGATTTCCGGCCAGTAGCTTTCCGGCGGGAAGATCATGCCGCCGGCACCCTGGAAGGGTTCGGCGATAAAGCCGGCGACGTTTTCCGCGCCCAGTTCGAGAATCTTTTCCTCCAGTTGCAGGGCGCAGCGGCGGCCGAATTCGGCCGGGGTCAGCTCGCCGCCATTGGCGTACCAGTAGGGTTCGTCGATATGCGCGATATCCGGCAGCATGCCGCCCATCTCGTGCATGAATTTCATCCCGCCCAGGGCCGTGGCCGCCAGGGTCGAGCCGTGGTAGCCATTCCAGCGGCCGATCATCACCTTCTTCTGCGGCTTGCCGAGAATCTGCCAGTAGCGGCGCACGGTGCGGATCAGCACCTCGTTGGCTTCGGAGCCCGAGTTGGTATAGATGGCGTGGCTGTAATGCGCCGGCAGCAGGCTGAACAGGGTTTCCGAGAGTTCCACCACCGCCGGGTGCGTGGTGTGGAAGAACATGTTGTAGTACGACAACTGCTCCATCTGCTTGCTTGCGGCCTGGACCAGGTCCTGGCGGCCGTAACCGAGGTTGGTGCACCACAGCCCGGACATGCCGTCGAGGTAGCGATTACCGTCGTTGTCCCACAGGTGCAGGCGTTCGCCGCGCACCATCACGCGCGGCCCCTCGGCATTCAGCGCCTTCTGATCGACAAAGGCATGGATATGGTGGGCGGCGTCCAGCGCCTGGTAGTCCTGGGTCTGGCGGTTGGGGGTATGCGGGACTGTCATGGTAAAAAACCTCGGTGATCAACTAGGGTGTGAGCCGGGGGCGAGCCCCCGGAGGGACTTCATTGGCGGGCCAGCACCTTGTCGATGGGCTCGGGGGTGAACAGCGGTTTGCGCATCACCAGCTTGATCCACAGCACCGCGATGATCGACACCAGGCCGAGTACCGCGCCTGCGCTGTAGAAGATCGCCGCGGTCATCTCCGGGGCCGGCGACACGTAGTAGATCGACACCAGCATGCCGGCGATGCCGAGGACCTGCGGCAGCGGGTAGAAGGGCGTCTTGAACGGCCGCGCCAGGTCCGGGTAGCGGCGGCGCAGGGCGATCACGTCCAGGTGGCAGACGATATAGGCCAGCAGCCAGGCGACCGCGGCAGCCAGCAGCAACAGGCCGATGGCGGCAGGGTCGTCGCCCATAAAGACCACCGGGATGCCGGTGATGGCGGCAACGAACAGTACGGCGACCCAGGGCGCTTTGTACTTATTGCTGAGCAGTTTGAATTGCGGAAATGCCTGGCCGTTGACTGCCATGCCGTAGAGCATGCGCGGGATCGCTGCCAGCGAGGTGTTGACCGTGCTGCAGGTGGCGGTGATCGCCGCGACCACCAGGAAGATCTTCCCGGTTTCGCCGAACAGCGCGGTGGCGAACAGGTAATGCGGCAGGGGCGAGCTGGCCAGTGCGTCCTGGGGTACATAGAGCAGCGCCCCCACGCAGTAGAGGGCGATGGTGATAAAGATCACCGTCACGCCGAGGATCATCGACCAGGGGATATTGCGCTGCGGGCGACGCGATTCTTCCACCAGCGGGCAAACGAACTCGGCGCCGACGAAGCCCCAGATGGCCAGCGCCACCAGGGTCATCACACTGGCGCCCATGGGGTTCCAGTCACTGGTAATGGACGTGCTCAGCGCCGGTTCGCTACCGCTGCCGGTCACCGCAGCCAGGCCCAGAGCGAGCAGCACGACGACCATGATCAGCGCCAGGGCCGATTGCAGGCGGGCGAAGATGTCGATACCCAGCAGATTGAGCAGGGTAAACGCCACCAGCACCCCATAGGCGATCAGCATGCTGGGGAAGGCGCCGGGGTAGACCTCGTTGATGATCAGGTCGAGCAGCAGCAATTCCGCCGAGAGGGCGAACATCGCCACCACCACATAGCCGGAGAAGGTCGCCAGAATGGCCGGGAAATGCCCCAGCGCCACCTCGGTGTAACTGCTCAGGCTGCCGGCCCGGGGAATCATCAGCGCCAGCTCGGCGAACGACACTACATAGGTCAGCGCCAGCACGAAAGCCAACGCCAGGGGAATCAGAAAGCCCAGGCCGGCTATACCGGCGCCTTGCAGCATCAGCACCATCACGCCCTGGGAGACCACCAGGCCGATGGCCACGGCCAGCAAAGCGGTCATGCCCAGGCTGAGGTTGCGCTTACGTGCCGGCTCGGCCGCCAGGCCAAAGGGCGGGTTAAGGCTTATATCGGGGTCGTGCATGGGAGTTCTCCTGCAATCTTGTTGTTGTGTCAGGTGAATCGCACGCGGCAGGCGCCGCAGTTGTCCGCTGCGCCCCTCAGGCGCGCAGCTGGAACCAGGTGGTTTTCATCAGGCTGTATTTGTCGAAGGCGTGCAGCGACAGATCGCGACCGAAGCCGGACTTCTTGCAGCCGCCGAACGGCACGCAGACATCCAGGGCATCGACGGTATTCACCGACACGGTGCCGGCGCGCAGGCGGCGGGCAACCCGGTGGGCGCGGTTGAGGTCGTCGGTCCACAGCGAGGCGGCCAGGCCGTACTGGCTGTCGTTGGCCAGGGCGATGGCCTGTTCCTCGTCGTCGAAGGGCATCACCGCCAGCACCGGGCCGAACACCTCCTCGCGGGCCAGCTGCATATCTGCGGTCACGCCGGTAAAGATGGTCGGCTGGATAAAGTTGTCCGAGCCGTTGAAACTCAGGCGTTGGCCGCCGCAGGCCAGGGTCGCGCCCTGGCTCTGCGCGCGGTCGATAAAGCCCATGATGCGTTCGGCCTGGCGCCCATCGACGATGGCACCGGCGCGGCTGGCCGGGTTCAGCGGATCGCCGGGTTGCCACTGCTGGGCCTTGGCGATCAGGCGCTGGACGAATTCATCGTGAATCGAGCGCTCGACCAGCAGCCGCGAGTTGGCCGAGCAGACTTCGCCCTGGTTGAAGAAGATCCCGAACGCGGCTTTTTCCGCCGCCAGGTCGAGGTCCTGGCAGTCGGCGAACACCAGGTTGGCGCTCTTGCCGCCGCACTCCAGCCACACCTGTTTGAGGTTGGATTGGGCGGCGTAGGCCATAAAGTATTTGCCCACCTCGGTGGAACCGGTAAACGCCAGGCAGTCCACCTCCATGTGCAAACCGAGGGCCTTGCCGGCACTTTCGCCGAGGCCCGGCAGCACGTTCAGCACCCCGGCCGGTACGCCGGCTTCCAGCGCCAACTGACCCAGGCGCAGGGCGGAGAAGGGCGACTGTTCGGCGGGCTTCAAGACCACCGAATTGCCGGCGGCCAGGGCCGGCGCCAGCTTCCAGGCGGCCAGATCCAGCGGGAAGTTCCACGGCACCACGGCGCCGATTACCCCCAGGGGCTCGCGGGTGATGGTCGCCAGGGCGTCGCTGGCGGTCGGCGCGACTTCGTCGTAGCGTTTGTCCAGGGCTTCGGCGTACCAGCTGAAGACCTGGGCCGCGCCGGGCACGTCGATGCTGTAGGCGTCCATCACCGGCTTGCCCATGTTCAGTGAGTCGAGCAGCGCCAGTTCCTCGCGGTTGGCCATGATCAGCTCGGCCAGGCGCAGCAACACCTGCTTGCGTTCGCGCGGCGCCATCCGCGCCCAGGGGCCATGGTCGAACGCACGGCGGGCGCTGGCCACCGCGGCATCTATGTCCGCCGCCGCACAGGCGGCGACCTCGGCCAGCAGCTGGTTGTTGGCTGGATTAGTGGCCGCGAAGGTCGCGCCGCTCTGCGCCGGACACAGCTGGCCGTCGATCAGTGCCTGGGTGATAAAGCCCTGTTCGGCCGCGCGCTTCTGCCAATCGCTGTACTGCAACATCGCCTCTGTCCTCATACCGGATGCCGCAAGCGGCGTCTCGTGGTTGTTGAGAACGATGGTGGCGCAGGCCGGGCTCAAGGAAAATTAGTAAATATATGCTCGCAGGCCATGAAAAAACTGGGCAGCCCCAGGGCCGGGCCTGGGGTATGTTGGCGTTCAGTCAAAGCATCACAAGACGGCCTGAAGGCCGCTATCGAGGAGGTACCGCATGGCCGCCTACACCCTGCGCCAGCTCAAGTATTTCGTCACCACCGTGGAAGCCGGCAGCGTGGCCGAGGCGTCGCGCAAGCTGTATATCGCCCAACCGTCGATCTCCACCGCGATCAAGGGCCTGGAAGAAAGCTTTGGTGTCCAATTGCTGATCCGCCACCACGCCCAGGGGGTATCGCTCACCCCCGGTGGCGCGCGCTTCTACCGCAAGGCCCAGGAGCTGCTGCGCATGGCCCACGAGTTCGAGCAGAACGCCCTGGCCGACAATGAAATGGTGGCCGGGCAGATCGATATCGGCTGTTTCGAAACCGTGGCGCCGCTCTATCTGCCGCGCTTGATCGCCGGTTTCAACGGGCTCTATCCCGGGGTGGAAATCCGCATCCGCGACGGCGAGCAGCAGGAGCTGGTGCAGGGCCTGACCGCCGGGCGCTTCGACCTGGCGATGCTCTATGACCATGACCTCGACACGACCATCGAGTGCGAGCCGCTGATGGCGCCGCAGAAACCCTATGCCCTGCTGCCCGAAGGCCACCGTTTCACCGGCCAGGCGCAGGTTTCTCTGCGCGACCTGTGCCTGGAACCGATGATCCTGCTCGACGTGCAGCCGAGCCGCACCTACTTCGTCAGCCTGTTCGAGGAACTCGGCCTGACGCCGAATATCGTCTTCAGCTCGCCGTCGATCGAGATGGTGCGTGGCATGGTCGGCCAGGGTTTCGGTTTCTCCCTGCTGGTCACCCGCCCGCACTCGGAATGCACCTACGACGGCAAGAAAGTGCTGACGGTCGATATCGTCGAAACGGTGAGCAGTTCCGGCCTGGTGGCCGCCTGGCTCAAGCGGTCGCCACTGACCAAGCCGGCGCAGCTGTTCGTCGAGTTTTGCAAGGAGCAGCTGGGGCAGGGCAGTGAGGGCAGTGAGGGCTGAGTGGGGTGGTTAGTGTGTGGCGTCGACCAGATGAATCCACAACCAAAAGCCGACAGCCCATAGCAATGAGTAGCAGCGTTCGTAAACGCTATCAGTGCTGCTGATTGTCACCTTGGACTCAACACTGCCGGCCAGCGGACCAAAATTGCGGCTTAACTCGCTGGATTATCAAATCAGCTCGGGCAGATAGCGGCCATTCAGCTCGGTGCAATAGCCAAAGGGTATCTACAACCGGCCGTTCCCCTTCAATTACCTTAATCGATTCAGGTCGTGAAAAAGCCATGCGCGCATAGCGCGGCAATACGGTAAAGCCTAAGCCGCGGGCCACAGGTTCAAGAATCAGACTGATTTGGTTGGTGAAACCATGGCAAGGGAGGCTGCAGACCCCGGGCGCGCCGGGGTAATAGCGACTAAGGAGTCGACCGGCCATGGCCTGGCCATCTGGGTGATCAATGAAACCAAGACGCTCGAGATCAGCCCAGCACTGAACGCTCTCGCTGGCCGGCACTACCAATTCCAGTGGTTCCTCTGCGAAGCGACTCACACTCAAACGCGGATCGTCCGGTTTGAGTGTCACCAGTCCAAGTTCAAATCGGTTGTCCAGCACGGCATCGAGGACTTCACGATCCGGAGCGAAACGCTGTCGAATGCTCAGTCCAGGGTGTGTGTGCTGTAACTCCAGCAGCAATGGATAGAGGGCCAAGCCTATGCTGCCGGGGCAGATCAAGCCTATCTCACCGCACTCTGCATCGCGCTCTGACAGGCGCTGCTGCAAGCGTTGGTCGGCCGCATTGACCTCTGCGCAGTATTCGAGCAAAGCGCGCCCGGCAGGTGTGAGTTCGAGCTGGCGTGGACGGCGTATTAACAGCGGTCCTAATCGCTCTTCCAGACGCTGCACATGCTGACTGACAGCCGCTTGCGTCAAGTTCAGGCGCTCGGCGCTACGAGTGAAATTCCCCTGCTCGGCGAGCGTCGTAAAAGTACGCAGCCATTGCGGATTAAGCATAACGATCCCTTATTGAAACCATAACCTTGCAGTTATTTTCATTATGGCTTGGCCCTCCTAGACTGACCACCATCAACTCAATACGAGGTACTGGTTATGTCTCCCGTCTACCCACGCAGCTTTTCCCACATCGGCCTGTCGGTCACCGATCTCGACGCTGCCGTAACGTTCTACACCGAGGTCATGGGTTGGTACCTGATCATGCCGGCGACCACCATCAGCGAGGACGACTCAGCCATCGGCGTCATGTGCACCGACGTGTTCGGCGCAGGCTGGGGCTCGTTTCGCATCGCCCACATGTCCACCGGCGACCGCATTGGCGTGGAAGTCTTTCAATTCCGCAATGCGGTAAAGCCGGAAAATAACTTCGAATACTGGAAGACTGGAATATTCCACTTTTGCGTACAGGATCCGGACGTCGAAGGCCTGGCCGCCAAGATTGTCGCCGCTGGCGGCAAGCAGCGCATGCCAGTACGCGAGTACTTTCCAGGCGAGAAGCCGTTCCGCATGGTTTATATGGAAGACCCCTTCGGCAACATCCTGGAGATTTATAGCCACAGCTACGAGCTGACCTACGCTGCCGGCGCTTATCAGTAAACGGGACAGTTGTAGAGCCTTGAGAGCTCTGCGCCACCTGGTCATTAACAATGATTCGAGTAGGACGATCACGTCTGGCACTGCCGATCATTGTCCTGTGGATGACCGCTTCATGCCCTGAGGAAGTCAGCCTGGCTGGTCCCTGATGCAAAGTCGGGCTGCCTGCTGCGGCAGTGGCCAATGTGCACGCCTTCTGGGCGTGCGACTTTGCTGATGCGATTGAGTCAGGCGCAGCCCTGCAGCCAGTCGGCCAGGCGCATCAGCATGGCGTCGCAGCCGGCCAGCTGCGCGCAGCTGACGAACTCATCCGCCTTGTGGCCCTGTTCCATGCTGCCGGGGCCGCAGATCACCGTGGCGATGCCTGCCTCATGGAATAACCCGGCCTCGGTGCCGAAGGCCACCGTGGTGAAGTCCTGGCTGCCACTGAGCTGGGCCAGCAGTTGCGCCGCCTCGCTCTGCGGGCAGGTGACCAGGCCCGGGTAGGCCGACAATGGTTGGAATTCGATGGTGCTGCTGGCGCTGCGGGCGTGCATCTGCGGTAGCAGCTGGGTTTCGGCGTAGTCCAGCAGTTCATTGGCCACCTCTTGCGGATCGTCGCCGGGCAGCGCGCGCACCTCGAAATCGAACCGGCACTCGGCCGGCACTATGTTCAGCGCCCGGCCGCCCTGGATCAGCCCGGTCTGCACGGTGGAGAAGGGCGGCTCGAAGCGCGCATCCTGGTGTTCGACAGCAGTCAGGCGCTGGCCGATCTCGCCAAGCCGGTTGATCAACCGTGCCGCGTATTCGATGGCATTGACCCCCAGCGGCGCATAGGCCGAATGGCAGGCCGCCCCGCGCACGTGGCAACGCATGGCCAGTTTGCCCTTGTGGCCGAGCACCGGCTTGAGCTCGGTCGGCTCGCCGATCAGGCACAACACCGGCTTGTTCGGTCGCCGTTGCAGTTCGGCCAGCAGCGTGCGCACGCCGAGGCAGCCGACTTCTTCGTCGTAGGAGAAGGCCAGGTGAATCGGCAGGCGCAACGGCTGCGCGAGAAAGCGCGGCACGGCAGCCAGCACACAGGCGATAAAGCCCTTCATGTCGGCGGTGCCGCGACCATAGAGCTTGCCGTCGCATTCGCTCAGCTCGAAGGGCGGCAGGGTCCAGGCCTGGCCGGCCACGGGCACCACGTCGCTATGCCCGGACAGCAGCACCCCGCCGCGATCGCTGGGGCCGATGCTGGCGAACAGGTTGGCCTTGCTGCGCTCGGCGTTATAGTCCAGTTCGCAGGCCACCCCCAGCCCGGCCAGGTAGGCACGGATAAATTCGATCAGCCCCAGGTTGGAGTCACGGCTGACGGTGGGGAAGGCGACCAGTTCGGCCAAGAGTTCGCGACTGCTGAGCATGGATCTGACTCCTGATTGATGGGGGATGATGGGTTGGCCGTTTCGCGGCGCAACCCATCGTCTCGGCTGCTCATCTCACTCGTCACCGGGTACGCCGTAGCTGGGTGCACGGGTCGGGTCGAGGGCGCGGCTCACGTAGTCCTGCATCTGCGGCCGGTAGGCCTGCCAGAGCCGGTCCAGCTCGCCGATGGGGTCCTGTTCGGCCCAGTCGACGCGCAGGTCCACGAGCGGCCAGGTGAGGTCGTCGACCACCTGCAGCGCCGCCGAATGCACCGGGCCCGCCTCGCCGCCGGCGGCCATGGCGGCATGCATGGCGGCCAGCAGGCGTTCGGCGAGCAGGCCGGGGGTCTGCTCGAAGGCTTCGAGCATGGCGGCGATCACTTCGGGTGCGGACAGCAGGTTGCCGGCGGCCACGCATTGCTCGCCCGCCTGGGCGTTATGCACACCCAGGGCTTCGCTGCCGGTGAACAGCGCGCTGCGGCCCTGATCATCGAGTACCGCGACCTGGCGATACTGGCTGTAGCCGTTACGGCTCAGCGCCTGGTCGAGCGCCGCGGCCGGCTCCAGGCCGGCTTCGAGGGCGTCGAGAACCTGCGGGCCGAGGGCCGGCAGGGTGATGTTCTGGCTGGCCACCGCGCCAACCCCGGCGCGCAACCAGGGGCAGCGGGCGCCCACGGCAATGCTCGAGGAGCTGATGGCGATACCCAGTTGGCCGGTTTCGGCGCAGCGGCCGACGATGGAAAAGGTCATAAAGCCTCCTTGACGAAAAGTTCTGAAAGCGTCGCGAGCGAAGGCCAGACAAGGCGAGGGCAGTCGGGAAAAGCGGAGTTTGCTGGTGCAAATGAGCATTTTCCTGACTGCCCTCAACGCCGTATGGCCGAGCGCAGCGGCTTTCAGTCTGGGATGACCGCGATCACGTCGATCTCCATCAGCCACTGCGGCTGCCCCAGGGCCGACACCACCAGGCCGGTGGAAATCGGGAACACGCCCTTGAGCCACTTGCCGACTTCCTGGTAGACCGGCTCGCGGTAGCGCGGGTCGATCAGGTAGGTGGTGGTCTTGACGATGTGCGACAGGTCGCTGCCGGCTTCTTCGAGCAGCTGCTTGACGTTCTTCATCGCCTGCTCGGCCTGGGCCTGTGGGTCGCCAAGGCCGACCAGACGGCCCTCGAAATCGGTACCGACCTGGCCGCGCACGTACACGGTATTACCGGCGCGTACCGCCTGGCACAGGTCGTTGTCCAGGCTCTGGTTGGGGTAGGTCTGTTTAGTGTTGAACATACGGATGCGGGTATGAGTAGGCATCAACTGACTCCCTAAATGCTGACGGGTTGAATGGGCGAAGCATTGCTGGCGTCCGTCTCGGCCTGGCGCTGCGCAGGATCTCGATAGGCCAGGTAGGTGCGCTGCGTAGCGATATGACCGGCCACGTGCTTGGCGTCGTGCCAGACGCCCCAGATAAAGCTGGACCCGCGCCGCGACAGCCACGGCAGGCCGACGAAATACACACCGGGCTCGCTGGACACGCCGCGCTGGTGTTGCGGCTTGCCCTTGGCGTCGAAGGCGTCGACCTGCAGCCAGCTGTAGTCGACGGCGAAACCGGTGGCCCAGATGATCGAGCGAATGCCGGCCTCGGCCAGGTCGAGTTCGAGAATTGGCGTGGTCAGGCATTCCGGGTCCGGGAAGGTCGCGCGGGCTTCGGGTTCCAGCGGCAGGTCGAGGCCGTTGCGGGCGATATAGGCGTCGGCGGCATCGAGCAGCGCCAGGTAGTTCTCATCGCCGCGCGCCAGGTTAGCGGCCAGGTCAGGCTGGAAACTGACCACCCCCTCCTTGAAGGCTTTGGTCAGGCCCACCAGCTGCATGCCCTGCTGGGCCAGGCGGCGGAAATCCACGGTTTGTCCGCCCCGGGCACCGCTGACGGCGATGGTCACATGCTCCTTGCCCGGTTGCGCCGCCTCGGCATCCCACTCGCCGAGCACACCCAGCCACCAGCAGAAGTCCCGGTTGCGGTAGGCGCGTGGCGGCCGGTCGTGGGCGCCGACCGATAGGTACACCTGCTTGCCGGCACGTTGCAGTTCTTCGGCAATCTGCGCGCCCGACGATCCGGCGCCCACCACCAGCACGGCGCCCTCGGGCAGCTGCTGGGGGTTGCGGTACTCGGCGGAGTGGATCTGCAGCAGGCGCTGATCCTGAGGCGCGATCGGCGGGATCACCGGACGCTGGAACGGGCCGGTGGCCGCGACCACGCGATTGGCCTGGATCACCCCCTCGGAGGTCTCGATGGTGAAGCCAGGACGGTCGGCATTGCGGACCACCGACTTGACCTCCACCCCGGTGCGGATCGGCGCATTGAACTTCCTCGCATAGGCTTCGAAATACGCCGCCACCCGCTCTTTCGGGGCGAAGGCATCGGGCTCCAGGTCGTCGAATTCCAGCCCCGGGAAGCGGTCGTGCCAGGCCGGCCCATTGGCCACCAGCGAATCCCAGCGGCCGCTGCGCCAGGCTTCGGCGATGCGTTGACGCTCCAGCACCAGGTGCGGCACCCCGAGCTTGCTCAGGTGTTCACTCATGGCCACACCGGCTTGGCCGGCACCGATCACGAGCGTGTCTATTTCTGTTGTCTTGGCTGTCATGTCTGGGTACTTGGGCAAGGCGGTTTGATTCAGGTCGGTCATGGCGTGCCTCTGCTGATTCCGATCAGTGTTGTTCTGCTGTTGCGGCTGTCTGTGGGTCTTGGCCGCATTCTGTGCAGAACCAGGGATTGGCGAAATGATGTTTTTTGTACTCGCTGGCGAGGAAAAAACGTGCCCGTATGCCGAGCGCAGGGCCCGCCCGGCAGAAGGCCCGGGCTATAGGATTTTTAACGTCAGGGGCGACATATTGGCGAGGTTCGCAACCGTGCAGCGCTCGCTGAATCGGCCTCGCTTGCTGCCGCGAAGAGAAGCCGTGAACGCAGTGCGCCTGCCACCGCCCTGATTCGGCGGCGGAAGCACTGGCGTGAAAGCAAGTGAAATGGCTCTCTGCCAGAGGAGCCAGCAGGGCAGTGCATCAAGCGCGGCTCGGCAGCCCAGGGCCGTCTTGAATGACGGGAGTCGAGAACAGGGTTTCTACGGGCAAATGCATAACTCAGGGCTATGCATAACATAATAAATATACATTTGATAAATGCGAGGGCTGGGCGGATTCTTGTTTCGCGACGGTGACCAGGCGGTCAGCCAGCGTGATGTTAAATCGGCTTGTGGGTGAGAGCCGATTTCACAGCGAAATCCGCTTCTCAGAGGAAAACAAGATGAATAAGACTCTACGCTCCCTATTGCTCTGCGCCTCCTTCGGCGCCCTTCCATTCGCTGCCGTCCAGGCCAGTGATGAACCGACGTTGCGCCTCGCCACCGAAGGCGCCTATCCACCCTTCAACTATTACACCGCCGACGGTCAGCTGGCCGGCTTCGATATCGAGATCGGCAAGGCCCTGTGCGAGCGCATGCAGGCCCAGTGCAGCCTGGTGGCCCAGGACTGGGACGGCATCATCCCCGCGCTGCTGGGGCGCAAGTACGATGTGATCATCGCCTCCATGTTTATTACCGAGGAGCGCCGGCAGATGGTCGCCTTCAGCGATCCCTACCAGAAATCGGCGATGACCTTCGTGGTGGCCAAGGATTCCGAGCTCAAGGATTTCAGTCCCGCCGCGCTGGCAGGCAAGACCATCGGGGCCCAGGGTGCGACCACCCAGGCCGATTACCTGATGGCCATGTTCCCCGGTTCCGACGTGCGCCTGTATCCGACCCAGGATGCGGTGAACCTGGACCTGGTGTCCGGGCGTCTGGATGCCCAGGTCGGCGACATGATCCCGATGCTCGACTGGACCCAGAAATCCACCGATGGCAGCTGCTGCCGTCTGGCCGGCGAGCCGATCAGTGACCCGAAATATGTCGGCGAGGGTGTCGGCATGGCGCTGCGCAAGGAAGACGAGCCGCTGCGTCTGGCGCTCAATCAGGCGCTGGCATCGATCATCGCCGATGGCACCTACCAGGCCATCAACGACAAGTTCTTCTCGGTCAACCTGCTGACCCTGGAGCAGTGAGCCAAGCACGGCCCATCTGCTGAACGAGAAGAGGATCTGTTATGGACTGGCTCACCTACCTGAGCTTTGGCGACACCGGCTGGGGCGACGAGTTGCTGCAGGGCCTGGGGGTAACCCTGGCCCTGGCGCTGACCACCCTGCCGGTCGGCCTGCTGCTGGGCCTGCTGGTGGCGGCGCTGGCGCTGTTCGGCGGGCGCCTGCCGCGCACCCTGGCCCTGGCTTACAGCACCACCCTGCGCGGCCTGCCCGAGCTGCTCACCCTGTTTATCATCTACCACGGCGTGGGCATGGGCCTGAACGCCCTGCTGCGCTGGTACAACCCGGCGGCCGGCTATTTCGAACTGAGCCCCTTTATCGCCGGGGTGCTGGCCTTGGCCATGGTTTTCGCCGCCTATTCCAGCGAAGTCTGGCGCGGGGCCTGGCAGGCCCTGGACGGCGGCCAGCGCGAGGCAGGGCAGGCCATGGGCCTGCGCCGGCTGACCATCTTCCGGGTGATCGAGCTGCCGCAGCTACTGCGCCTGGGCCTGCCGGGGCTGGGTAACCTGTGGATCAACCTGCTCAAGGACACCGCCCTGGTCTCGGTGATCGCCCTCAGCGACCTGATGCGCATGGCCAATATCGCCGTAGGCAGCACCAAGAGGCCCTTTCTGTTCTTCCTCGTGGTGTGCCTGGCTTACTGGCTGGTGTGCCTGCTTTGCGAGTGGCTGCTGGCGCGCATGGAGCGTCGTGCCAGCCGCGGTTACCGCACGGGAGGGCAGGCAGCATGATGGATATCCTGACGCGCTTCTCCGGCCAGTTGCTGGCCGGTGCCGGCCTGACCCTGCAACTCACCGCCATCGCCGCGTTGCTGGCCTGCGCCCTGGCTTTGCCCCTGGCCATCGGCCGCTGCAGCGAACGTGGCCTGCTGCGCTGGCCGATTCGCCTGTTCGTGTCGTTCTTTCGTGGCACGCCGCTGCTGGCCCAGTTGTTCCTGGTGTATTACGGCTCGGGTCAGTTTCGCCTCGAGCTGAGCCAACTGGGGCTCTGGTGGTTCTTCCGCGACCCCTACTACTGCGCACTGCTGACCTTCGTCCTCAACTCCACGGCCTATCAGATAGAAATCCTCCGCGGCGGCCTGCGCGCCGTGCCCTATGGGCAGATCGAGGCGGGCGTCGCCATGGGGCTGTCGCGCTGCAACCAGTACCGCAAGATCATCCTGCCCAATGCCTATCGCATCGCCTTTCCGGCCCTGGGCAACGAGATCATCTTGCTGCTCAAGGGCAGCGCGGTGGTCAGCGTGATCACCCTGTTCGATGTGATGGGCCAGACCCGGCGCATCTTTTCGCAAACCTTCGACCTGTCCGTGTACCTGTGGGCAGCGTTGCTCTACCTGCTGATGACCAGCGCCTTCGTCTGGTTCTGGCACCGTCTGGAGCTGTGCCTGACCCGCCACCAGCGTGTCCGCCAAGCCCCATCCACCGCCACTGCGCCAGCATCAAAGCGGGTTTCCGCCGGAGTGTCGCCATGACTGCAAGCATCCCCCAGACCGCCGCCCTGCAGGTGGAAAACCTGCACAAATCCTTCGCTGGCATCGAGGTGCTCAAGGGCGTTTCACTGACCGCCGAGAAGCACGACGTGATCAGCATCATTGGCTCCAGCGGCTCGGGCAAGAGCACGCTGTTGCGCTGCATGAACCTGCTGGAGTTCCCCGACAGTGGTCGCCTGCGGGTGCACGGTGAGGAGCTTGAACTGACCCCCAACCACCGTGGCGTGCGCTCGCGGCGCTTTCAGCGGCAGATCGAGCGGGTGCGCTCGCGTCTGGCCATGGTCTTCCAGTCGTTCAACCTGTGGTCGCACATGACCGTGCTGGAGAACGTGATGCTTGGCCCCTGCCTGGTGCTCAAGCGCAATCGTATTGAGGTGGAGGCCCAGGCGAAGAAGCTGCTGGCCCGGGTCGGCATGCTGGAGAAGTGCCAGATGTACCCCGACTGCCTGTCCGGCGGGCAGAAGCAGCGGGTGGCCATCGCCCGCGCCCTGGCCATGGATCCCGAGGTGATGCTGTTCGATGAGCCCACCTCGGCCCTGGACCCGGAGCTGGTGGGCGAGGTGCTGCTGGTGATCCGCGAGCTGGCCGAGGAAGGCCGCACCATGATCATGGTCACCCACGAGATGCGCTTCGCCCGCGAAGTGTCGTCCAAGGTGGTGTACCTGCACCAGGGCCGGATCGAGGAGCAGGGCAGCCCGGAACAGCTGTTCAATGCCCCGCAATCGGACCACCTGCGCCGCCTGTTGGCGAGTCAATACTGATGTTTTTCAACAGCCTTGTTTAAGTGAGTAATAGCATGAGCCAAGTCGTCTCTCTGTACCCCTGGAAAAGACCGCAGCACCTCAATAGTGCCCACAATCAGCTGCTGATCGACGGGGTCAACGCCCTCGAACTGGTCGAGCGTTATGGCTCGCCGCTGTTCGTCTACTCGGAAAGCAAACTGCGCGATAACGCCCGGGATATCCTCGACAACTTTCGTCGGGTACACGCCAATACCCGGGTCTGTTTCGCCAGCAAGGCCTGCGCCAACCTGGCGGTGCTCAGGGTGTTCAAGGACTGCGGCCTGGATCTGGAGGTCAACTCCGGCGGCGAGTTCTACAAGGCGCAGATCGCCGGCTTCGCCCCGGCGCAGATGGTGTTCAATGGCGTGGCCAAGCAGGTGGTCGAGCTGCGCGAGGTGATAGGCGCCGGGATCAAGGCGATCAATGTCGACTCGTTGTCGGAGCTGGCGCGCATCCTCGCGGTGGCGGGGGAGCTGGGCCAGCAGGCCCGCGTCAGCCTGCGCATCATTCCGGAGATCCAGGGCGGAGCCGCCGCTGGCTGGCAAACCGGCACCTCGACCTCCAAGTTCGGCATGACCGCTGCCGAGCAGGCCGAGGCCATCGAGCTGATTCTTGCTCATTCCGACGCGCTGAAACTGGTGGGGGTGCATGCCCATATCGGCACCCAGATCACCGATATAGGTGTGTACCAGGCCGAGGCCAATTTCCTCATCGACTACGTGCGTCAGGTCAGCGAACGTCTGCCTTATCCGCTGGAGCATGTGAACCTGGGCGGCGGCTTCCCCAAGAACTACAGCAGCGCCCAGGAGAATTTCGACTCGGTAGCGCCGCATTACTGCGCCAACTACCGCACCGAGATCGACTTCGCCCAGCTCGCCGAGCACCTGATCAGGCCGGTGTCCCAGGCGCTGGGCGAGCAGATCGAGCTGATCGTCGAACCGGGGCGCAGCATGGTCAGCGACACCGCCCTTCTGCTGACCCGTATCGAGGCCCACAAGGAGCGCCAGGGTCGTCCGGTGTTCTACCTGGACGCCGGCTACAGCGTGCTGTTCGACCTGTATAGCGGCTGGTACTTCCACATGCTCAACGCCTCCCGCGCCGACGATCCGGACACCCATCACTGCCGTATGGCCGGGCCACTGTGCGACAGCAGCGACACCTATTACGACATCGAAGGCGAGGGTGCGGTGACGGATCTGCTCGCCGAGGAGCCGATCCTGGCCCAGCATCGCGCCGCGCTGGAGCGGGTGCTGGTGCACCAGCCCAACCTGCGCGAACTGCCGGCGGCCACCGCCATGGGCGATGTGATCGCCTTGCTGGACGTGGGGGCCTACGCCCTGGAGATGATGAGTCAGTACTGTGGTCGCCAGTCCGCCGCCGCGGTGCTGGTGGACCTGCGCCAAGGCAGCCGGCTGATCCGCCGCCGTGGCGAATACCGCGACCTGCTGACCCATGATCTGGACTGAGGTGCGCTCTGCCATGCCCCGGGTTAGCAGGCTTGCGCTCGGGGCGCTGCACGGTGCACTGTTGCCCCCGAAGTGGCCGGGATGACGGCCTGCCTGGGAGAGCTACCGATCATGCTGTCGCCCCGCGAGCGTTTGCTGCGCAACCTGGACTGGAACCTGATGTACACCTTTCTGGTGATAGTCGAGGAGAGCAGCATCACCGGCGCGGCGCGCAAGCTGTCGCTCAGCCAACCCAGCGTCAGCAATGCCCTGAAACGTCTGGAAGAACACCTGGGCATGCGCCTGATCCAGCGCAAGAAGGGCATGTTCTCCCTGACCGAACAGGGCTTGCGGGTCTACGAGTACATTTCCTCGGCCGGCAGCATCATCGGCAAGATGGCCGAGCAATACGCCGGCGAGGCCGGCGCGGTGCTCGGCGAACTGCATGTGCAGGTCGCCAGCCATGTCAGCTGTCAGCCCTTCGACGACAGTCTGGCGCAGTTCAATCGTCTCTATCCCAATGTGCTGATCAGCCTCAGCTCCCAGCCCAGCGCCGATATAGTCGACGCGGTGGCCCGGGGTAGTCTGCATATCGGCATCAGCAACAAGAAGACCGCCCAGACCGGTCTGCACTTCGACCTGCTCGGCTACGAGCAGATGGCCTTCTACTGCGGCCCGCGCCATCCACTGTTTGCCCGCGAGGACCTGACTGCGGCGGACCTGCGCGGTCTGGCCTATGTCTCCTTCGAGAGCGACCAGCCCGGCGAGGGCCTCAGTGCGGTCAACTCGGTGCGAACCGAGCAGCAGTTCTGGGGCCGCCTGGTGGCGGTATCGCCCAACGAGGAGGAGGTGCGGCGGCTGATCCTCGCCGGCCTCGGCTTCGGGGCCCTGACGGTGGAGGGGGCCAAACCCTTCGTGGCGCAGAAGCTGCTGTATCAGCTGCCGCCCTATGACAAGCTGCCGGTCAACGAGGTGTACCTGGTTACCCCGGAAAACCAGCTGCTCAGCGATGTGGAACAGCTATTTATCGGCATGCTCCGCGAGGCCACTGTGGCGGCCGTCAGAGAACGCTATTTCAAACACTAAGTAGTTGGTTGGGGTGCAGGTCGCGGGCTGCCAGTGAAAGTTGCGGCATCCTCAAGGCCCCAGGTTTCAGCGTGCCCACGCCATACCCTATGGGGCGGCCTATCGTCGCGCCGGTTGGCCCATGCCGCTTTGAGCGTGTAGCTGAGGTAATGCCACAGGTAGGCGGGACTTAACCCACAAAAAAGGCGAAGCCTGCCGGCTTCGCCTTGTTGCTGTTTCACGACACTGTCAGCGCTTGTGCGGTACCGGCGTGAGCAACACTTCCGGGGGCATTTCGCAGTTGATCTTGCGCCCCAGCAGTTGTTCGATCGGTGGCAGGGCGTAGGCGTCGTTTTCGCTGGCGAAGCTGATCGAGGTGCCACTGGCGCCCGCGCGGCCGGTGCGGCCGATGCGGTGCACGTAGTCGTCCGGCACTTCCGGCAGGGTGTAGTTGATCACGTGGCTGATGGCGTCGACGTGAATCCCGCGGCCGGCCACATCGGTGGCGACCATTACCCGGATCTTGCCTTCGCGGAAGCCTTCGAGGGTCTTGATCCGCTTGTGCTGCGGTACGTCGCCAGACATTTGCGCGGCGCTGATGCCGTCACGGGTCAGGCGTTCCTCGATGCGCCGCACTTCGTCCTTGCGATTGGCGAAGACCATCACGCGGATCCAGTCGTTCTGCGCGATCAGGTTGTACAGCAGCTTGTACTTGTCGCTGGAGGCGACCATGTAGACGTGCTGCTCGACGGTATCGCTGGCCACGTTCTCCGACTCGATTTCGACGATGGCCGGCTCGGTGGTCCACTGCTTGGCCAGGTTCATCACGTCTTCGGTGAAGGTCGCCGAGAACAGCAGGGTCTGGCGCTCGTTCTTCGGCGGGGTCTGGCGGATGATCTGCCGCACCTGGGGGATAAAGCCCATGTCGAGCATGCGGTCGGCTTCATCGAGCACCATCACCTCGACCATGTCCAGGTGCACTTCGCCGCGCTGGTTGAAGTCGAGCAAGCGGCCCGGGGTGGCCACCAGGATGTCGCAATGGCGCGACTCGAGCAGCTTCAGCTGTTTGTCGAAGTCCATGCCGCCGACGAAGCTCATCACGTTGAGCCCGGTGTATTTGGTCAGGTCCGCGGCGTCCTTGGCGATCTGCACCACCAGCTCGCGGGTTGGCGCGATGATCAGCGCGCGCGGCTCGCCCATGTAGCGTTCTTTCGGCGGCGGGGTCTGCAGCAGCTGGGTGATGATCGAGACCAGGAAGGCGGCGGTCTTGCCGGTGCCGGTCTGGGCGCGGCCGATGGCATCCTGGCCTCTGAGGGTGAAGCCAAGCACCTGGGCCTGGATCGGCGTGCAATAGGGGAAACCCAGGTCGTGGATGGCATGCATCAGCTCGGGGGCGAGCTTGAAGTCATGGAAGCGGGTCTTGCCTTCGGCCGGTTCGACCACGAAGTCTTCCAGTTTCCAGGTGTCCACCGGCTTGGCGGCACGCTGGCGCCGGGGCTTGACGGCCTTGGCGGCGGGTTTTTCTTGGTGGGCCACCAGCGTAGCTGGGCTGTCGCTATCGTTGGCCTTGTGCTGCGTCTTGGCCGTGCGGTTGGGTTGCTCGTGGTGGCTCTCGCCGCCACGGGGCGTGGTTGGCGAAGCAGGCGTGCTGGTTGGGCTGGGCTGCTCGCCCTCGGCTTTGCCGAACATTTTCTTGAGTGCTTTGAGCACGGTCATCTCGTCAATTGGTTAAGGAGTGAACTGCGGCCAGTGTAATGCAAGAAGCCGGCGCGGCGTAGTGCCATGGCTGGCCTTGTCCGCGGTCGCTGGATCCCGGCGGTTCAGTCTCCCGGCAGGTTGGCGAGCAGCAGGCGCTGCACGTTGCCCCCCATGATCGCGGCAATATCGCTGCGGCTGAAACCGGCCTCGAGCAGCGCTTCGGTCAATTGGCCCAAGCCGGTGACATCGAAGGGTGTGTGGACAGTGCCGTTGAAGTCCGAGCCCAGGGCGACGTGGTCGACCCCGACTTTGTCGGCGGTGTAGCGAATGGCCTTGACGATGGCCGCGACCGAGGTGGCGCACACGGCCGTATCCCAGTACCCGATGCCGATCACTCCGCCCGTGGCGGCGATGCCCTGCAGGTGCTTGTCGCTGAGGTTGCGCGGGCCCGGGCAGGTACCTTCGACACCGGTATGGGTGACCAGTAGCGGGCGCGTGGCCATGGCCAGCACGTCGTCGATCAGCGGGCGAGAAGCGTGGGCCAGGTCGATCAGCATGGACTTTTCTTGCAGACGATCGATCACCTGACGGCCGAACGGGGTCAGGCCGCCCTTCATCAGGCCGTGGGCCGAGCCACCGACTTCGTTGTCGAAGAAGTGGGTCAGGCCGGCGATGCGGAAACCGGCGTCATACAGGCGATCCAGGTTACTCAGCTGACCTTCGAGTGGGTGCAGGCCCTCGGTCGAGAGCAGCGCCGCAACCCGCTGTGGGTCTTGCTGCCAGGCCTGGACAAAGGCGGCCAAATCGCCCCGTGTCCTGATCAGGACCAACCGGCCGTCGCTGTTGGCGGCAGCCAGGCGCAGCTTCTCGGCTTGATACAGGGCACGTTGCAACAGGCTGTCCCAGGTCGCGCGCGGCCAGCGCTGGGCCATTGCCAGCAGGGTGATGTTGTCGCTGTCGGCGCTATTGCTCTGGATGTTCATGCCACGCGGGGTCTTGGTTACGGTGGAAAACACCTGCAAGGCGGCCCGCGCTTCGAGCATGCGCGGCAGGTCCGAGTGGCCGTAGCTGTGGCGTTTGAGCAGGTCACGCTCCCAGAGCAGCACATCGTCATGCAGGTCGGCGATAAACAGCTTGTCGTGCACCTTCAAGGCCGCTTCGCTGGCGGGATAGGGGGCGGGCGCCTCGACACTGTTCATGCGCCGGTCGAGCAGGTTGGGCAAGCTGAAGAAAATCCCTGCCGCAGTCAGTGCCAGCAACGGCAGGGCAAGCAGTAACGGGCGTGTGCGCATGTGTGAAGGTATCCGGCTGTCGTCAGGAAACGACTCTAACAGAGGCAGTTGCGGCCTTGTTGCTTGGCTGTGTAGAGCGCGCTGTCGGCCCGGGCGATCAGGCACTGCAGGCTGTCCTTCGGGTCCATCTGCGCCAGGCCTATGGACACCGTTACCCCGGGCAACATACCGACTGGCGAATAGAAGGAGGTGATCTCCTCGAGGCTCTGGCGCAGCCGTTCGCCGATGCGGCGGGCTTCGGTGGCGGCGATTTCCGGGAGGAGAATGACAAATTCTTCACCACCGAAGCGGATCAGGCTGTCCTTGGTGCGCAGCTGATTGCGCAGGGTGTGGGCCACCAGGCACAGGGCATAGTCGCCGGCGAGGTGACCATGTTGGTCGTTGAACGCCTTGAAATGGTCGACATCCAGCATCAGCAGACTCAGCGGCTGTTGATTGAAGGCGCAGCGGGTGCTTTCGCGTGCGTAGACATGTTCGAGCCAGCGGCGGTTGAACGAGCCGGTCAGGGTGTCGATATTGGCATTCTGTTCACTGTTGAGAATCAGCAGATTGCCCTGGCGCAAACGGGCGCAGAGCAGTTCGAGCAGGTTGCTCATCAGTTGCGGTGATTGCTGGAACAGCTTGACCAGGGATTCGCGGTGCAGGCGCAGCACGCTGCTCGGTTCGGTCGCCACCACATAGGCAGAAGGGTGGTGGTTGTCGATAAAGCTGATTTCCCCGGCGCAGTCACCGGCTTGCAGGGTGCTGATCGGCGGATTGTCCAGCGAGCCGAGGTAGACCTTGAACTGGCCTTTGAGCAGGAGGTAGAGGTGCTGGTTGCGGTTGAACGGAGAGAGGAGGATTTCGCCAGGCTCCAGGTCGAAGGTACGGACTTCCTTGAGCACCTGGTTGACGCTGCTGGTCGCGACATTATTGAACAGTCGCAGTTGGCGGACTTGCTGCAGGTCGGCCTGCCGTCGTGAAGTTCTCAAGGCGCGCGGCGTAGGTGGGGCCGGCTGAATAATGTGGTGGACATCGCAAACACTCCCTGTCGTATGGGCGAACACCAGCGCCCACACTATGCCTGTGAGGTGCGGCTGGCAATCCCCTGCAAAAAGTGTGGCTGATCAGCGGCGTAGGTTGTTGCGGGAGGCCTCCGCAGATGCAGTCCGTTGCACAGGGCCAAGGCAATGCGCCGTGTGCCCCTTAAAGCAGATTGGTGGCCTGGACAAGCCCGGGCACAATCCGGGAGATGCTCCCGGATAACCCTGGCGCTCATCCAGCTCGCTCAGTCGCTGCAGTGCAGCTGGATGGGCACCGCGAACCCTGCCAGGCGCTCGGTCACGGCCTGCTCCAGCTGGCTGTCGCGGCGTGGCAGATGGATGTGGGCGAGTTGGCCGAGGCGCTCGTCGTTGAGTACCTCGACGCGGATAGCGCTATCCAGTCCGGCCACCGCCCCCTGATAGACGCGCCGAATGGCATCGAAGCGCAGGGTCGGTTTAAAGGTTTTACCCACCGCTGTGACCGGGATGGCGTCGATGATCCAGACATCCTTGGGCACGGCGGCACGTTCGCTGATGTGCGCGGCGGCATGGGCCAGCAGTTCCCCTTCGCTGGCCTGGGTGCCGGGCTTGAGCTGGACATAGACCACCGGCAGTTCGCCGGCCTTCTCGTCGGGCTTGCCGACTGCGGCGGCCAAGGCCACGGCGGGGTGGCCGTGCAGCGCCTCTTCGATCATCTGCGGATCGATGTTGTGACCACCGCGGATGATCAGGTCCTTGCTGCGTCCGGTCAGCCAGATGTAACCGTCGGCGTCGATGCGGCCGAGGTCGCCACTGTTGAACCAGTTGCCGTCGACCCAGATGCCGGCGTTCTTGCCCGCTTGCAGGTAGCCCTTGAACACCGTGGCGCCACGGATGCACAGGTTGCCGATTTCATCTGCGGCGGCATCGCGCAGGTAGCGGCCCTGATCGTCGAGTACCTTGATGCTCACCTCGCAGTAGGGCATGCGCAGGCCGATCGAGCCGGCACGACGCTCGCCGGCTGGTGGATTGGCACAGGTGCCGCACGTGCCCTCGGTGAGGCCATACCCCTCGATCAGGGTCAGCCCGGTCTTGGCCTCGAACTGGCGGATCAGCTCCACCGGCATGGGCGCGGCGCCGCACAGGGCATATTTCAGCGAGCTGAGGTCGTGGCCGGCGCTGGGTACTTGCAGCAGGCCGGCATAGATGGTCGGCACACCGCTGAAGAAACTGACCTTGTGGCGCTCGATGATGCGCCAGAAGTTCTCGATCAGTGCGCTGTTGCGATAGCCCTGCGGGGTGGCCAGCAGGACTTCGGCCCCGCCACCGAAGGCCGTCAGGCCGGTGACGATGACGCCGTTGACGTGAAACAGCGGCAGGCCGCAGAGGGTCACGTCGCCGGGGGCGAAGCGGGTGACCAGGTTCATGCTGTAGGCCATGGCCACTTCGTTACCGTGGCTGTGTGGGGCCAGCTTGGGCGTGCCGGTGGTGCCGCCGGTGTGGAAATAACTGGCGATGTCATCGGGGTGGAAGTGGCGGCCGCTCTCCAGTCGTTCGGCCGGGCAGGCGGCGATCAGTTCGTCGAAGTCCAGCACGCCGTCCGGAAGCGGCCCGCGTTGCGCCTTGAGGGCACTGCGCTGTGGTTCGGCCAGGAGGTTGGCCATGTCCACGCAGATCACCGCCTTGAGACCCGGGAGTTGGCCGCGCAGCGACTCGACCTTGGCCCACAAGTCGGTGCCGGGGAAGGGCGCCAGGGTCACCAGCAACTCGGAGTCGGAAGCCTGGATCAGCTCGGCGATATGCTCGGGCTCGAGCATTGGATTGATCGCGTTGACGATGCCGGCCGCTTCGCCGCCCCAGATGGTGAAGTGGGTCTGCGGCAGGTTGGGCAGCAGGAATGACACCGCCTTGCCCGGGCGCAGGCCGAGGCGGTGAAAGGCGTTGGCGGTCTGGGTGATCTTGTTCAGCAGCTCCTGGTAATCAAGTCGATAGATCGGCTCGTCGACAGTGCCCTGGAGGATAAAGGACAGTGCCGCGGCCTGGGGCTGCGCCTCGGCGGTGCGGCGGATCAGTTCGTAGGTGCTGGACGGCAGGTGGCGTTCGGCCAATGGCGTGGCTTCGATCTGCTCGATATCGGCTAGACCGCAAATGATGGGTTGGCTGGTCATTTATTGTTCTCGGCTCGTGGCGTTTGCGTGCTCAGCTGCAGCGCCAGCCAATCGGCAATGTCGCGGATCTCTTCCGGCAGCACTTCGTGGGCCATCGGATAGTCACGCCACTGCACGCTGACGCCGCAGGCGGCCAGTTGATCGTGCGCTGTACGGCCCATGGAGGGCAGTACAACGTCGTCGAATCTGCCATGCAAGCAGAGTACCGGCAGTTGCTTTTGTGTATCCATCAGTTGCATTTCGTCACTGAAGGTTGGCGCATAGGTGGACAGGGCAATGACCCCGCCAAGCGGCCCTTGCCAACGCAGGAAGGCCGTATGCAGCACCACGGCGCCGCCCTGGGAAAAACCGACCAGAAATATCCGCGCCGGATCGATGCCGCTGTCGCGCTGTGCTTCAATCAACGAGATCACCTGTTGGGCAGATGCTGCCAGTTGTTCGCGATTGATTGCCCGTGCCGGGCTCATGGCCAGGATGTCGTACCAACTGGGCATGGGCAGACCACCATTGATGGTCACCGGCTGGGTTGGTGCCTGCGGCATGACAAAGCGCGTGCTGCGCAGTTGTTCTTGCAGGGCCTCGGCCACGGGCAGAAAGTCATAGCGGTCAGCCCCCAGGCCGTGCAACCAAATGACGCAGGCGTCGGCAGCGAGTGTGGGCTCAAGGATCAACGGGTCGCTCATGGGTAGCTCCAAGGTGGTGCAGTGCGCATGATTTAGTGCACCTGAAATTTCAGTGAGTGGCTATTCTGTGAAGAAGATGTCGCAAGGTTACAAGTTTTGCTATTGACCTGTACGTATCGTACTAAGGGCGAGCTTCTGGTACGGGCTTTGCTATAACCAACCGGGACTGATGCTGTCGCCCGGCACGGTAACACTGCTACTAAACCGGGTATGGAACAGACGGGAAGCCATTTGTTGGGGTTTCCACAAGACTCGCCAAATGCAGCTTGTTTGGCGATAAGCGAATCGCTATCCGTCTCTAGCCCATTCGACCAATGGGCAAGCGAGAGCTTTAATGGCCGATGGGACAATCGGCGGTTAGACTCGCGCTTAAGGTCCGATCCCCGGTTGATCGCGTTGCTGCCGACGCGATCGACGTGCCCCACAAGGGTACGGAGGTAGGGCCGAGACTCCAAACACAACAAAAGCAACTGGAGGTTTTAATGAAGATGGTGAAATCCACCCTGGCTATTCTGACTACCGCAACCGTTCTAGGTGTCAGCGGCTTCGTACATGCTGGCGCCACCCTGGACGCGGTACAGAAGAAAGGTTTCGTTCAGTGCGGTATCAGCGATGGTCTGCCTGGCTTCTCCTATGCCGATGAAAAAGGCAATTATTTTGGCCTCGACGTCGATGTATGCCGCGCAGTGGCAGCCGCCATGTTTGGTGATGCGACCAAGGTCAAATTCAGCCCGCTGACTGCCAAGGAGCGCTTCACCGCGCTGCAATCCGGCGAAGTCGATGTGCTCTCGCGCAACACCACTTGGACCAGTTCGCGCGACTCCGGTCTGGGCTTGAACTTCACCGGCGTCAATTATTACGACGGTCAGGGCTTCCTGGTTAACAAGAAACTCGGCGTTACCAGTGCCAAGGAGCTCGACGGCGCGACCGTGTGCATCCAGGCCGGTACCACCACCGAACTGAACCTGTCCGACTACTTCCGCTCGAACGGCATGTCGTACACCCCAATCACTTACGACACCTCCGACGAGAGCGCTACCTCGCTGGAATCCGGCCGTTGCGACGTGCTGACTTCCGACCAGTCGCAACTCTATGCCCAGCGCATCAAGCTGTCTGCGCCGCTGGACTATGTGGTACTGCCTGAGGTGATCTCGAAAGAGCCGCTGGGCCCGGTTGTGCGCCAGGGTGATGACGAGTGGTTCAACATCGTGCGTTGGAGCCTGTTCGCCATGGTCAACGCCGAAGAGTTGGGCATCACCTCGAAAAATGTCGACGAAGTGGCTAAAACCACCAAGAACCCGGATGTTGCCCGTCTGCTGGGCGTCGAGGGTGAGTTTGGCAAGGATCTGAAACTGCCGAAAGACTGGGCGGTACAGATCGTCAAGCAAGTCGGCAACTACGGCGAGAGCTTCGACCGCAACGTTGGCGCAGGCAGCGATCTGAAGATCGAGCGCGGCCTTAACGCCCTGTGGAACAAAGGTGGTCTGCAATACGCACCCCCAGTGCGCTGATCGTCTTTGCCGAAACCCTGTCCTGGGGTTTCGGCATGTTCTAGATGACGTGACCTCCATGCCCGCCAGAGCGGGAGTGGAGGTTCCAAGAGGGCTTATATGCAAACTCCTGAACATGCCTCGCGTCCCAGTGGTTCGGTTTGGACCGACCCCAAGTTGCGTGCCTGGCTATTCCAAATTCTTGCCGTTATCGCCGTCGTGGCGATCGGCTGGTATCTGTTCGACAACACCCAGACCAACCTGGAGAAACGCGGGATCACCTCCGGTTTCGCCTTTCTCGATAACAGTGCCGGCTTTGGCATTGCCCAGCACCTGATTGATTACAGTGAGAGCGATACCTACGGACGGGTTTTCTTCGTCGGTCTGCTCAATACCCTGCTGGTGTCGGTGATCGGTATCATCGGTGCGACGATTCTTGGCTTCATTATCGGTGTGGCGCGGTTGTCGCCTAACTGGTTGATTGGCAAGCTGGCCACCGTCTATATCGAGACGTTCCGCAATATCCCGCCATTGCTGCAAATTTTCTTCTGGTACTTCGCGGTGATGCTCTCGCTCCCCGGGCCGAGGCAGAGCCTGGATATTGGCCAGATGTTCTTCCTCAATAGCCGCGGCTTGTACATGCCGTCTCCCAGCGTCACTGACAACTTCATGCCCTTTTTCGGCGCCGTAGTGGTGGCGCTCATCGGTATCGTGCTGTTGACGCGTTGGTCTAAGGCGCGGTTCGAGGCGACCGGCAAGTACTTCCCCGTTTCGCTGGGTGCCGTGCCTTTGCTAGTGGGACTGCCCGCGCTGGCCGTGCTGCTGACGGGTAATCCGCTGCAATGGACTACACCGGAATTGAGCGGTTTCAATTTCCGGGGCGGCTGGGTGATGATCCCCGAACTGATGGCGCTGACCCTGGCACTGACCATCTATACCGCCGCCTTTATCGCCGAGACCGTGCGCGCCGGGATTCTTTCGGTCAGCCATGGCCAGACCGAAGCGGCGCGTTCCCTGGGCTTGCCCGCCGGCAAGACCCTGCGACTGGTGATCATCCCGCAAGCATTGCGAGTGATCATCCCGCCCTTGACCAGCCAGTACCTCAACCTGGCGAAGAACTCTTCGCTGGCGGCCGGTATCGGTTATCCGGACATGGTCTCGCTGTTCGCCGGCACAGTGCTCAATCAGACTGGCCAGGCCATCGAGGTGGTTGCCATCACCATGAGCGTCTACCTGGCCATCAGTATCAGCATTTCCATGTTGATGAACTGGTACAACAAGCGCATTGCGCTGATCGAGCGGTAAGGAGCAGCCCATGCAAACCCATACGTTCAAACCCGATCTACCACCACCGCTGCTGAGCGTTGGTGTGCTTGGTTGGCTGCGCGCCAACCTGTTCTCCGGCTGGTTCAACACGCTGTTGACCCTGCTGGCCGCCTATCTGGTCTGGTTGATCATTCCGCCGCTGATCCAGTGGGCGTTTATCGATGCCAACTGGATCGGCACCACCCGTGCCGATTGCACCGGCGAGGGGGCCTGCTGGGTGTTCATCCAGCAACGGTTCGGCCAGTTCATGTACGGTTTCTATCCGACCGAGCTGCGCTGGCGTGTCGACCTGACGCTGTGGATGGCTGTGATCGGTGCCTCGCCGCTGTTCATTCCGCAGATGCCACGCAAGGCGCTGTACGGTTTGGCTTTCCTGGTGGTGTACCCCTTGCTGGCCTACTGGCTGCTGCATGGCGGTTTCTTCGGTCTGAGCACGGTTTCCACCACCCGTTGGGGCGGCCTGATGCTGACGCTGGTGATCGCCTCTGTCGGCATCGCTGGTGCCTTGCCGCTGGGCATCCTGCTGGCGCTGGGCCGGCGTTCGGATATGCCGGCGATCCGGGTGATCTGCGTGACCTTCATCGAGTTCTGGCGCGGTGTGCCGTTGATCACCGTGCTGTTCATGTCTTCGGTGATGCTGCCGCTGTTTCTCCCAGAGGGGATGAACTTCGACAAGCTGATGCGCGCGCTGATTGGGGTGATCCTGTTCCAGTCGGCTTATGTAGCCGAAGTGGTGCGTGGCGGCTTGCAAGCCATCCCCAAAGGCCAGTACGAGGCGGCTGCGGCCATGGGCCTGGGCTACTGGCGGATGATGGGCCTGGTCATCCTGCCGCAGGCCTTGAAGCTGGTGATTCCGGGGATCGTCAACACCTTTATCGCCCTGTTCAAGGACACCAGCCTGGTGATCATCATTGGCCTGTTCGATCTGCTCAACAGCATCAAACAAGCCACCACCGACCCGGTCTGGCTGGGGATGGCCACCGAAGGCTATGTGTTTGCCGCCCTGGTTTTCTGGATTTTCTGTTTCGGTATGTCCCGCTACTCCATGCATTTGGAGCGTAAGCTCGAGACTGGCCACAAGCGTTAGGAGTTATTTCAATGGCTGTAGCAAAAAAACAAACCAGCGCTGAATCGATGATCCTGATGGAAGGCGTGCACAAGTGGTACGGCGAGTTCCATGTGCTCAAGGACATCAACCTGAACGTCAAGCCGGGCGAGCGTATCGTGCTCTGCGGTCCATCCGGTTCCGGCAAGTCGACGGCCATCCGCTGCATCAACCGCCTGGAAGAACACCAGCAGGGTCGCATCGTGGTCGATGGCACCGAACTGACCCATGATCTCAAGCACATCGAGGCGGTCCGCCGCGAAGTGGGCATGGTGTTCCAGCACTTCAATCTGTTTCCGCACCTGACCGTGCTGCAGAACTGCACCCTGGCGCCGATGTGGGTGCGCAAGATGCCCAAGCGTCAGGCCGAAGAAGTTGCCATGCACTTCCTCGAGCGCGTGCGCATCCCCGAGCAGGCCCTCAAGTACCCGGGGCAGTTGTCCGGTGGCCAGCAACAGCGCGTGGCGATTGCCCGGGCGCTGTGCATGAAGCCGAAGATCATGCTGTTCGACGAACCGACCTCGGCGCTCGACCCGGAAATGGTCAAGGAAGTGCTGGACACCATGATCGGCCTGGCCGAAGACGGCATGACCATGCTCTGCGTGACCCACGAAATGGGCTTCGCCCGTACCGTGGCGAACCGGGTGCTGTTCCTCGACAAGGGTGAGGTTGTCGAAGAGGCCGATCCTGAAACCTTCTTCAATAACCCACAGAACGAGCGTACCAAGTTGTTCCTCAGCCAGATCCTGCACTGAGAACCCGCGGCAATGAAAAAAGGAGCCTTCGGGCTCCTTTTTTCATTCAGCGCGTCAGGCGCCCGGCAGCGTTACAGCCGCGGGTAATCGATATAGCCAACCGGCCCGGAGCCATAAAAGGTTGCCGGCTGCGGTTCGTTCAATGCGGCGTCCTCGGCGAGGCGGGCGGGTAGGTCCGGGTTGGCGATAAAGGGGATGCCGAAGGCCACGGCATCGGCCTTGCCGCTTTCCAGCCAGGCATTGGCCTGCGCCTTGGTGAAGCGCTCGTTGGCGATGAACACGCCGCCGAAGGCTTGCTTGAGGCTAGGCGCCAGGCTGTCATCGGCTTCCTTCTCGCGGGCGCAGATAAAGGCGATGCCGCGTTTGCCCAGTTCGCGGGCAATGTAGGTGAAGGTCTCGGCGCGCTGACTGTCGCCCATGTCGTGGCTGTCTGCGCGCGGCGCCAGGTGCATGCCAACCCGGCCGGCCCCCCATACCGAAATCACCGCATCGGTGACTTCCAGCATCAGCCGCGCGCGGTTTTCCAGGGAGCCACCATAGCGGTCGCTGCGCTGGTTGGTGCTGTCCTGGAGGAACTGGTCGAGCAGGTAGCCGTTGGCGCCGTGGATCTCTACGCCATCAAAGCCCGCCGCCTTGGCATTTTCCGCGCCCTGGCGATAAGCCTCGACGATATCGGCGATTTCCTCGGTTTCGAGGGCGCGTGGGGTGACGTATTCGGTGAGCGGACGTACCAGGCTGACATGGCCGGCTGGCGCGATGGCGCTGGGTGCAACCGGGGCGGCGCCATTCAGGTAGCTGGGGTGGGAGATGCGCCCGACATGCCACAGTTGCAGGACGATCTTGCCGCCATGGGCATGCACCGCTTTGGTGATATTGCTCCAGCCGCGTACCTGGGCATCGGACCAGATACCGGGGGTGTCCGGATAGCCGACGCCCATAGGCGTGACCGCGGTGGCCTCGCTGATGATCAGGCCGGCGGAGGCGCGTTGCACGTAGTACTCGGCCATCAATGCGTTGGGCACGCGCCCGGCGTCGGCGCGAGTGCGGGTCAGCGGTGCCATGATGATGCGGTTGGCGAGCTCCAGCTCGCCTATCTTGATCGGGTCGAATAGCGTAGGCATTGAGTATTCCTCGGTCGGGGGGAGCAGAAGTGTGCGAGTGGTTAGAGCTCTTGGCTGATAAGGCGCAGGAAAGCCTGGATGGTCTCTTCGTTGCGTTTGAAGAAATGCCACTGGCCGACCTTCTTGCTGGTCACCAGGCCGGCCCGCTGCAGGGTCGCCAGATGGGCCGACACCGTCGATTGCGACAGCCCGGCACGTTGGTCGATCTTGCCGGCACACACGCCCAGTTCCAGTGGGTGGTCCTGATCGGCGAAATAGGCCTCGGGGGTCTTCAGCCAGTGCAGGATGTCGCGGCGCGCCGGATGGGCCAGGGCTTTAATTACTTCATCGATGTCGATGGGCATGTGTGCAGTTTCCAGGGATGCTGTAGCGCTATTTGGCGATGGGTCAAACTGTATATCGGTGCGTGGCGATACACAGATCGTTTACGCCGATAGTGCTCATCGCCCGCACTGATGTGTAAGCTCTGGCCTATGAACTACCTCGCTCATCTGCATCTTGGCGGCAACGCGCCGGCGCAACTGCTCGGCAGCCTGTATGGCGATTTCGTCAAAGGCCGGCTGGTCGGGCAGTGGCCGGCGGATATCGAAGCCGCGATCGTCCTGCACCGGCGCATCGATGTTTTTACCGACAGCCATGCGCTACTGGCCCAGGCCCGGGCGCGTTTCCCCGCCGAGCGCCGACGCTATGCCGGGATTCTCCTGGACCTGTTCTTCGACCACTGCCTGGCGCGCAATTGGCCGGATTACGCCGACGAGCCGCTGACACAATTCACCGGGCGGGTGTATCGAATCTTGGCCGACGAGCCGGTCTTGCCCGGGCGCCTGGCCCTGATTGCGCCGCGCATGGCGGCCCAGGACTGGCTGGGTAGCTACCGCGATTTCGCCGTGCTGGAGCAGGTGATTGCCGGCATGGGCCGACGCCTGTCCCGGCCCGGCGTGCTGGACGGCAGCCTGCTCGAACTGGAGCGCCTGTATCAGCCGTTAAGCGAGGACTTTCGCGCCTTCTACCCCGAGTTGCTCGAGTTCGCCCGGCGTTTGCGGGCCCAGCGGTAGATCTTATGTTTATGTGCAGGTCCGGATTGTATTTCTGTGGGAGGCCCGACCTCGGGGCGAGCTTTTAACCTGTGCTCGCCAGGCGATAGCTGGGCAGCCCTGCGGGCTGCATTCGCCGCGGGTGCGCGCCTCCTACAAGTTGCGCGACATTACCCTCCGGATGCAATCCGCGGCGCAGCTGGTGCGCCACGCGCACCGGGTTCAGCCCCCGGCATGAGGATGCAGGTGAAAGCGGCGGATCAGCGCCTTCTCCAGCTCGGCCACGCTGAATAGCAGCAAGCCGGCCAGCAGCACGCGCAGCCATTCCCCGCCACCCAGTGCGCTGGAGCCGAATACCTGCTGCATGAACGGCGCATAGGTGAACATCAGTTGCAGCGCCAGGCACACGGCGATGGCCAGCAGCACCTTGGGGTTGCCGAGCAAGCCTTCGCGATTGAGTACCGAGGCGAAGATATGCCGGCTGTTCAACAGGTAGAACATCTCGCACATCACCACGGTGTTGACGGCCATGGTGCGCGCACTTGCCAGACTGTTGCCATGTTGCAATTCCCAGGAAAACAGGCCGAGGGCGCCAGCCATCATCAGCAGCGAGACCAGCAGCACTCGCCAGACGAAAAAACCGGTGAGCAGCGGCTCGGCCGGGGGCCGGGGCGGGCGGGTCATCAGACCCTGCTCGGACGGTTCGAAGGCCAGTGCCAAGGCCAGGGTGATGGAGGTGACCATATTGATCCACAGCACCTGGGCCGGGGTCAGCGGCAGATTCAGCTGGAGCAGGATGGCGGCGATCACGATCAAGGCTTCGCCGCCGTTGGTGGGCAGGACGAACAGGATGAACTTCTTCAGGTTGTCATAGATCGCCCGGCCTTCCTGCACGGCCCCGGCGATGGTGGCGAAGTTGTCGTCGGTGAGGACTATTTCTGCCGCCTCCTTGGCCGCCTCGGTGCCCTTGCGGCCCATCGCCACGCCGACATCGGCGCGCTTCAGCGCTGGCGCGTCGTTGACCCCGTCCCCGGTCATTGCCACCACTTCGCCGCCGGCCTGCATGGCCTGAACCAGGCGCAGCTTGTGTTCCGGGCTGGCGCGGGCGAATACCTCGATACCGGGTAGCAACTCGCGCAGGCTGCGCTCGTCGAGCAGTTCGATTTCGGCGCCGGTCAGGGCCGGCCGGCCAATCCCGATGCCCAGTTGCGCGCCAATGGCGCGGGCGGTTTCGACATGATCGCCGGTGATCATCTTCACCGCGATGCCGGCGCTTCGGCATTCTGCCACCGCGGCTATGGCCTCTTCGCGTGGCGGGTCGATGATGCCGAACAGGGCGAGCAGGGTGAAGCCCTGCTGCACATCGGCAAAACTCAGGCTGCGTTGTTCGGCATCGGCCGGGCGGCTGGCAATCGCCAGCAGGCGCAGGCCATGGGCGGCCAGGTCCGTGACCTGACGCCGCCAGAAATCCGCATCCAGTGGCTGGTCGGCGTCGGCAGTGCGTTGCTGGCTGCACATCTCCAGCAGTCGCTCCGGGGCGCCCTTGAGGTAGATCAGCCCGTGACCGCTATGGTCATGGTGCAGGGTGGCCATGAAGCGGTGTTCCGACTCGAAGGGAATGGTGTCGCTGCGCGGCAGTTCGGCCTGTGTCTCCTGGGCGCAGAGGCCCGTTTTCAGGGCCAGGGTGGCGAGTGCGCCTTCGGTCGGGGCGCCGTGCAACTGCCAGATGCCGGCGGCGTCTTCCTCCAGCCGGGCATCGTTGCACAACAGCGCCGCGCGACCGATGTCGAGCAGGGCCCGATCGATCTGCAGGGGCGCGCCGGCGAGATGAAAGCCCCCGGCGGGCGCGTAACCGACACCGCTGACGTCGATGACTCGATCGGCGCAGACCAGCCGCCGCACGGTCATCTCGTTGCGGGTCAGGGTGCCGGTCTTGTCCGAGCAGATCAGGGTGACCGAGCCGAGGGTTTCCACCGCCGGCAGGCGTCGCACGATGGCGTTTTGCCGGGCCATGCGCTGCACGCCGAGGGCCAGAACCACCGTCATGATAGCGGGCAATCCCTCGGGAATCGCCGCGACGGTCAGCGCTACCACCATCATGAATGTCTGCGCCGGGTCCTGCCCGTGCCACAGGGTGCCGAGGGCGAAGGTGACGAGCGCCAGGATCAGCAGGGCCACGCTTAACCAGCGGCTGAAGCCGTCGATCTGCCGCAGCAGCGGGGTGGTCAGCGGCTGCACCTGTTGCAGCAGGCTGCCGATGCGTCCTAATTCGGTGGCCGGGCCTGTGGCCACCACCAGGCCGAGCGCCTGACCGCTGCTGACCAAGGTGCCGGAGTAGGCCATGCAGCGGCGGTCGCCGAGCACGGCGTCGGCGGCCGAGCGGGCGATGGATTTCTCCACCGGCAGCGACTCGCCGGTTAGCGCCGCTTCCTCGACGAGGAAATTCTTCACCTTGAGCAGGCGCAGGTCAGCCGGCACCTTGTCCCCGGAAACCAGGGCGACGATATCACCGGGCACCAGGTGTTCGGCGGGGATTTTCCGGCGTTCGCCATCGCGCAGGACCATGGCATGCAGCGACAGCATGTCGCGAATGGCGTCCAGGGCGTGCTCGGCCTTGCCCTCCTGTATGAAGCCGATCAGCGCATTGATCAGCACCACGACGAGAATGACTGCCGTATCCACCCAGTGTCCGAGCAGGGCGGTGACCGCTGCCGCGGCGATCATCATGTACAGCAGCAGGTTGTGAAATTGCAGCAGCAGGCGCAGCAGCGGGCCGCGGCGCCTGGGCGGCGGCAGGCGATTGGCCCCGTAGCGTTGCCGACGGCTTGCGATTTCGCCCTCGGCGAGGCCCAACGGGTTGCTGTGCAGGGTGTCGAGAGCCTGCTGCGCATCGAGGCTGTGCCAGGCAGGTGCGGCGTGAACCGGTAGCCGGGTGTCCATTCAGGCATTTTCCAGATTGAACTGTTGGCACAGTAGCCGTATTCACAGGTCATGCTCTGATCTGCATCAAAACCACCGGCCATGTTTTGCGCTCGAATTAGCAGACACGCACAGCCCGGCAAGGTGGACGAGATGATCAAATTACTGGTGGCGACCGACCTTTCGCAGCGTTCGACACATGCCATCGAGCGTGCCGCCCGGTTGATCCGCAAGCAGGGTGGCGGCGACTGGACCCTGGTTCATGTGGTCGACGACGATGCGCCGCAAGACTTCGTCGCCGAGCACGTGCGGCGCATCGAGAGGTTGCTCGATGAGCAGGCGCAGCAACTGGCCGAGCAGGTCGGCAGCCGGCCGCGGGTGCTGGTGAGCAGCGGCGAGATCGAACCGATCATCTTCGAGGCGGGCCTGGGCATGGCGGCCGACCTGCTGGTGGTCGGCAGCCACCGCAAGACGGCGCTACGCGACTTGTTTCTGGGCACCACTGTGGAGCGGCTGATCCGTGGCAGTCATCTGCCGGTTCTGCGCGTCGCGCAACCGGCCGCTGCCGATTATCAGCATGCCTTGGCTGCGCTGGATCTGTCGCCCGGTGCTGTGCACGCCATGGGCAGTGCACAGCGGCTGGGCCTGCTTGACCTGCAGCGCTGCACGGTGCTGCATGCTCTGGCGCCCTTTCCCAGGGGCAAGCTGACCGAGGCGACGATCGATCATCGCGTGCTCGAGAGTCAGGCCAAGGACGCCTTGCTGACGTTGCAGACGAGCCTGCAGGACGCCGGCTTGGCGCTACCCGATAGCAGCCTGCGGGTGCGTGAGGGTGAGCCGGGGGAGGTGATCGCCCAGGAATTGCTCGAGACCCAGGCCGAGCTGCTGGTGATCGCCACGCATGCACGCAAGGGGTTGCCGCGGTTGATGCTCGGCAGCGTTGCCGGAGCGCTGCTGGCCGAGTTGTCGTGCGACATCCTCTGCGTGCCGCCCCAGGGCTGACTCACGCGGCCTGAGCTGGCGCCTGGCGGTCCGCCGCCAGGGCGCTGGCCACGGCGGCGTGGGCACGGCGTGCCAATTGGTTGCGATTCAGGCTGGCGCTGGCAATCGGCTGCAGCAGGCGAATCTGCACGTCGATCGGGTCACTGGCGAGCAGGCGCAACAGGTGCGAGAGCATGTCGTCGTCACCGACAAAGGGCGTGATCATGCAGGGCTGGCCGTCGCGCAGGTAGCGGATGGCGACCGGTTGCAGCGCCACCCCGCTATCGATGGCGCTACTCAGCAGGCGGCCATGGAAGGTGCGCGGGACCAGGCCGTCGGTGGTGGTGCCTTCCGGGAAGATCAGCAGCGGCCGGCCCTGTCCCAGGTGGTGGCCGAGTTGCTGGTTGAGCAGGTTGCTATCCGCCGCACCCCGGCGGATGAACAGGGTGCCGGCCTGGTGCGCCAGCCAGCCAGCCAGCGGCCAGGCACGCACCTCGGCCTTGGACAGGAACGACAGCGGCGCGAGCATGCCGAGCAGGGGGATATCGGTCCAGGAGATGTGGTTGCTGACCCACAGCATCGGCTGCTGCGGCAGTTCGCCGTGCACGCTTAGGCGGAACGGCAGGGCATTGCTCAGGCGCGCAAAGAACCAGCGGCTCAGGCGCTGGCGCTGGCCCATCAGGTCCTGCCGCAGCAGATGCTCCAGCAGACTCAGCACCCCGGCCAGCGGGGTGATCAGGCCGATGAGGGCGAGCAGGCGCAGCATTCGCAGGTACAGGCGCAGCTTGTTCATCGAGTACTCCGGGCGGACGACTTAGCCCGGCACTGTGTACACAGACCGGGGCGCTCCTGCAAGCGCTGCTGGATCAGACCGCCGCCTTGAAGTGGCGCGCGTAGCGCGGGCAGAGTTCGTCGCGCTTGAGCAGGATGAACACATCGGCCACCTGGAAATCGGGATCCCAGCACGGCTCGCCGCAGATTTTCGCACCCAGGCGCATGTAGGCCTTGAGCAGCGGGGGCATCTCGGCGATGACGTTGCTCGGCACCTCCAGGGTCGGCAGCGGGGTCTTCGGCTCGGCCCGCAGGTGCTCGGTGCACAGGTAACGATCGCGCAGGCGTTGCATGATGGCCTGGGCCTGGATGCCGCCGTCCTGCATGGAGATGCTGGCGCAGCCCATCAGGTAGCGGTAATCGCCCTGGTTGAGGACCTCGGCCAGTTCACCCCAGAGTACGGCGATGGTGGCGCCGTTGCGGTAGGCGCCATCGACGCAGGTGCGGCCGATTTCCAGCACAGGGCCTTGCAGGTGCTGCAGGCCGTGCAGGCTGAACTCCTCTTCGCTGTAGAACCGGCCCAGGCTGGCGGCGGCCTGATGATCGAGCAGGCGGGTGGTGGCCACCAGCAGGCCGCTGTTCAGATCACGTACGCCGATGTGCTGGCAGTGAATGTCGTAGTCATCCATGTCCAGGCCGAGTTCGGCACCCTTGAGCTTGGCATCGAATTCGGTGCTGAACACGCGAAAGCGCAGGGCCTGAGCCTCACGCAGGGCAGCAGGGCCGACGAGTCGCTCGGCCTGCAAGCGACGTGCTGGGGTAGTGCGGTCGCGGGTGATTGCCATCTGGGTCATGCCGTCATCTCCGTTGGCCGGCTTTTTGTCTTGCGGCCGGTCGATCTTGTTGGGCAAGCTCAGGCTAGGTAGCAGCGGTGTCACCCCTGTGAAGTTTTGGTGATGCTTGTGTGACAGCTGCTTGCGACTCCAACCCGGTTGAGGAACTGCGTATGCCCTGGCAAAACCTGTTGCACACCCACCAACGCCTGCCTGCCGCCAGCAGCCTGGAGGCCTGGTATGCCACGCTGCTGGCGCGGCTGGGCACGCCGTCGCCATTCGAGTTGGCGTTGCTCGGCGGGCGTTTGGCGGCGACCCCGGGGCTGGCCTTCCTCGCCGGCTATCAAGGCGCTCTGCGCAAACTCTGGCTGTCCGCGCCTTGGTCGCTGGGCGCACTCTGTGTCACCGAAAACAAGAGCGTGCGCCCGGCGGATATGCAGACCCGCCTGAGCGGCCTGCTGCTGCATGGCCGCAAGGATTTCGTCACGGCAGGCGATGCCGCCGACTGGCTGCTGGTCGCCGCCCGCGAAGAGCAGTCGGCGCAACCGGTTCGATTGGCCCTGGGCGTGGTGCGCAATGGCGATCCCGGGGTGCGCGTCGAGACGCTGCCGAGCCTGCCCCTGATGCCCGATATCGGCCACGCCCGCCTGTATCTGGATGGCGCCCACTGCGAGCGCCTGGCCGGCGATGGTTGGGACGACTACGTGAAGCCGTTTCGCAGCATCGAGGATCTGCACGTCCTCACCGCCGTGGGCGCCTGGCTGTATGGCGTGGGCCAGGACTCGAACTGGCCGCAGGCCGTGCAGTTGCGTTTGCTCGGCCTGCTCGCCGGCTGCGCCGAAGTAGCGCGTAAAGACCCGGCGCAAGCCGTCACCCACCTGCTGCTGGCCGGGTTGTTCGCCCAGTTCGCCGCACTGGACGCCGAACTGCACGCGGCCTTCGCCGCCGGGCCGGCGGATTGGGCCGCCTTGTGGCAACGCGACTGCGGCCTGCTGTCGCTTGCCAACTCTGCGCGCGCCAAGCGCCTGGCCAAAGCCCAGGCCGCCTTGGGCCTGTAGCCGTAGCAGTGGGCCTAGCAGGCGGCGCAAAGTCGTGCACCTGCAAGACCCCGCCGCGTTGCGTTCGTCGGGCGGCTCGGGCGGCGATCCGTTCGGCGCGCAGCGACAACCCGCCATTTTTGTGCGGCGCCGGTGAACCCATGCTGCACTGCCTGCGGGTAGGGCGGCTTCGGCGCGCAGCAACAACCCGCCAGTTTTTGTGTCGCGCCGGTGAACCCATGCTGCACTGCCTGCGGGTAGGGCGGCTTCGGCGCGCCGCGACAACCCGCCAGTTTTTGTGCCGCACCGGTGATCTCATGGTGCACTGCCTGCGGGTAGGGCGGCTTCGGCGCGCAGCGACAACCCGCCAGTTTTTGTGCCGCACCGGTGATCTCATGGTGCACTGCCTGCGGGTAGGGCGGCTTCGGCGCGCAGCGATAACCCGCCAGTTTTTGTGCCGCACCGGTGATCTTATGGTGCACTGCCTGCGGCGAGTGACACCCTACAGAAAGTGGAACACCCCATAAAAGCAGTACATGGGGGGGTATTTGACAAGAACCGGGCGCACGCCCAGTCCTTGCCCTCGATGCTGTTGCCAGCGAGCCGGAAACCTGCCTTTTTAGCGTCATCGACGGCATGCTAGGGTGCCGCTTTGTCATCCGCGGAGGCACTGCAATGCCCGTATCCCTGCTGCATTGGTTCGGCTTGATCCTCGCCATGGCGAGCAGCGCCGGCCTCGTCCAGGCCGAAAGCTGGCCCGCTGCCGATTGGCCGCTGGAGCCGGTGCCTGCGAGCCCGGCCATCGCCGAGCTGGAGGCCTATGCCTTTCCTGCCCGCGACGACGAACAGCGCACGGGGGTGCGCACCGATGCCTTGCTGGTCATCCGTGATGGCCGGGTGGTTTACGAGCGCTACGCCGGGCCGACTCGAGCCGCTACGCCGCACCTGACCTGGTCGATGAGCAAGAGCCTGCTCGCCACCACGCTGGGCGTTGCCTACGGCCAGGGCCGCTTCCAGCTCGATGCGCCAGTGGCGCAGTATTACCCGCCGTTCGCCCGGCATCCGGGGATCAAGGTCGGCCACCTGCTCAACTGGGCCTCGGGCCTGGACTGGCGCGAAGACTACGAATATGCGCCGCTGAAATCCTCGGTGGTGGCGATGCTCTATACCCGCGGCCGCGCGGACATGGCCGCCTTCACCGCCGCGCACGCCGACGCTGTGGCGCCGGGCACCCGCTTTCGCTACTCCAGTGGCGACAGCAATGTGCTGTCAGCCGCTCTCAAGGGCATGGTCGGTGCCGAGGCCTATGCGGACTATCCCTGGACCGCGCTGTTCGAGCCGCTCGGCATCACCTCGGCGGTCTGGGAAACCGACCCCGCCGGCACCTTCATCGCCTCCTCCTATGCCTACCTGAGCGCCCGTGATTTGGCGCGGGTTGGCCTGCTGATGCAGCGCGATGGCCGCTGGGGCGAGCAGCAGTTGCTGCCGCCGGCCTGGGTCGCCTTCAATCGCACGCCCTTGGCCACTTACCAGGCGCAGACCGCCCAAGCGGGGGACGCCGTGCCGGGCGGGCACTGGTGGTTGAACGCCGAGCTGCCGGGCGCGGCCAGACCCTGGGCGGATGCTCCGGCCGATGCCTTCGCCGCCCTCGGTCACTGGGGGCAGGGGCTGTATGTGTTGCCGACGGAAAAACTGGTGATCGTGCGCTACGCCGATGATCGCGACGCCAGCTTCCAGCACAACCAACTGCTCAAGCGGGTGACCGCCGCCTTTGCCCGCGAGGTGCAGCCATGATCCGTCGTCGTCCGTTACGCACCTTGCTGCTGGTCAGCGTCCTGCTGCTGGTGGGGCTCGGCTGGCACAACCGTGCGCACCTGCAGGCCTTCCCCGACATCATCAGCGCCTATACGGCCAAGGAATATTGTTCCTGCCGCTATGTGATGAACAACCCCGCGCCCTACTGTGACGGCTATGTGAGCCAGTATGTGCCGGTCAGCCAGTTGCTCGATGACCAGAGCCGCAAGCGGGTCACCGCCAGTGGCCTGGGCCGCAGCAACAGCGCCGTCTGGCTCGGCCCGCGACAGGGCTGCCAGTTGCTCCCCGCGGCGTCAACTTCGCCACCGCCGTGAGAGGCTGTGACAAAACCTCGCCGACTGCGGCTTCGCGACGGTGCTGGCTATTTCACAACTGCTGAGCGATCAGGCGCAGCGGGCTTTGCAAGGCCGCCGCAGGCGACTATCGTGGCGACCTCGATGCTCAACCTACGGGGATTTATGCGAATCCGCCTCAGCTGCTCCTTGTTGCCGGCTGCGTACTGATGCCAGGAATCGTTTTTCCCTGGAGTAGCGGTAACCAATTTGCCTTGCTCAACGACGGCCCGACCTTCTTCCCGCGGATGATCGAAGCCATCGACGCTGCGCGTCAGTTGGTCGCGCTGGAGCTGTATCTGGTGGCCAGTGGCGCCTGCACCGATGCCCTGCTGCAAGCCTTGTGCGCGGCAGCGCAGCGCGGCGTTGCGGTGCATTGCCTGTTCGACGACTACGGTTCCCAGGCACTGCTGCAGGTCGATCGCCAGCGCCTGAGCGCTGCGGGTGTGCAACTGCGCTGCTACAACCCGCTGCGCTGGCGCCGCGGCATGCGCAATTTCTACCGTGACCACCGCAAGCTGTTGCTGGTCGATGGCCGGCTGGCCTTCATCGGCGGCACCGGTGCGACCGATCAGTTCTGGCTGCCGGGCGAGGCGGATAGCAGCTGGCGCGAGGTCATGGTGGAAATCGGCGGGCCGCTGGTGACGGACTGGCAGGCCTTGTTCGACCGCCAGTGGCATGCCCTGCAGACCCGCTTTGCCTGGCGGCCAAAACCGACCCCCGGGCTGAAACGCTTGCCGCTATCGCCACCGGTGGGCCAGGGCCTGGGCCGGGTGGCCTACGCTGATGCCCGCCAGCATCGCGACATCCTGCAATCGCTGGTGCGGGCGTTGTGCGGCGCCAAGCAGCGCATCTGGCTGGCCACGCCGTACTTTCTGCCGACCTGGAAAGTCCGCCGCGCCCTGCGCAAGGCGGCTGAACGCGGGGTCGATGTCCGTCTGCTGCTCAGCGGCCGCCACACCGACAACCCGCCGGTGCGCTTTGCCGGCCAGCGCTACTACCCGAAGCTGCTCCGGGCCGGGGTGCAGATCTTCGAATACCAGCCGCGTTTTCTTCACCTGAAAATGGTGCTGGTGGACGACTGGGTCAGCGTCGGTTCGTGCAACTTCGACCACTGGAACCTGCGCTTCAATCTCGACGCCAACCTCGAAGCGCTCGACCCGCAGCTGACTGCCGCCGTGGTCGCCAGCTTCCAGGCGGATTTCGCCGACAGCCTCGAGATCAGCCAGGAGCTCTGGCACGCCCGGCCCTGGTGGCGACGCGTGCAGGAGCGTCTGTGGGGGTGGCTGGATCGGCTGGTGGTGAACCTGCTCGACCGCCGTCGCTAAGCGGCCATTGCCAAACGCCTGCGCTCGAAACGCCTCACCCGGCCTTCGCGCGCTGCCTGTGTCATCGGCCGGCCAAGCCGCCTCTCGTCCGCGTGCAGCAGCCCGACGTGCGGGCGTGTTTCCTGGCGATGTAGTCCTAGGCTATTACCTGTGTGCTGGATACGGGGCGGATACTTGCATCGCTCCCTCAACCCGTTACAGGAGAACGCTCATGGCTGTGAAAAAGATTCTGATGCTGGTCGGTGACTACGTCGAAGACTACGAAGTGATGGTGCCGTTCCAGGCCTTGCAGATGGTTGGTCACAGCGTGCATGCGGTCTGCCCGGACAAGAGCGCCGGCCAATCGGTGCGCACCGCCATCCACGACTTCGAAGGCGACCAGACCTACAGCGAAAAGCCCGGGCACAACTTCGCCCTGAATTTCGACTTCAGCCAGGTCAAGGCCGATGATTACGATGCCCTGCTGATTCCCGGCGGCCGCGCCCCGGAATACCTGCGCTTGAATGCCGAGGTGCTGGCCCTGGTGCAGGCCTTCAATGCGGCCAACAAGCCGATTGCCGCGGTGTGCCATGGCGCCCAACTGCTGGCCGCCGCCGGTGTGCTCGACGGCCGTGAATGCAGTGCCTACCCGGCCTGCGGGCCGGAAGTGCAGCTGGCGGGTGGCCGCTATATGGATATCCCCGTGGATCAGGCCCATGTCCAGGGCAACCTGGTCACCGCGCCGGCCTGGCCCGCGCATCCGGCCTGGCTGGCCGGTTTCCTCAAGCTACTGGGTACCCAGATCAGCCTGTAGACTGCCAACCGGGCAGGCGTCTGTACACTGGCGCCTGCCCGCGACTGATTCCCGTCCCCGATCGAGGCAAGGCGCCCATGTGCGAGCTCTACGTCAAAGCCGACCCGATTCTCTACGAATCCCGCTCGCGCTCGCTGCGCATCCGTGGGGTGGTCACCACCCTGCGCCTGGAAAACCAGTTCTGGGACATCCTCGCCGAGATCGCCGCAGTCGATGGCATGACCACCAACCAGTTGATCAGCAAGCTCTACGACGAGGTCATGGACTACCGTGGCGAGGTGGTGAATTTTGCCTCCTTCCTGCGCGTCAGCTGCACGCGTTTTCTCAGCCAGCAGCGGCCGGGCAAGGTGCGCGAGCTGTCACTGGCGCAGCGGGCACCCTAACCCGGCAGGCAACACAGCGACTGGGCGATCCTGGTTACCGTGACTGCTCCTCCGGCGACTGCCGACAACAGCGTTCTTGCGCCGACTGGATTAAACTCCTTTACCAGGCAGGACAACGGAGGCGCGTGATGAGCGGCGAATTAAAGATCGAAGATATTCGGGTGGGCGAGGGCAAGGCAGTGGTCAAGGGTGCCCTGATCACCACCCAATACGACGGTTTTCTCGAAAACGGCAGCAAGTTCGATTCCTCCTACGATCGCGGCAAACCCTTCCAGTGCGTGATCGGCACCGGCCGGGTGATCAAGGGTTGGGACCAAGGCCTGATGGGCATGCGCGTCGGCGGCAAACGCAAACTCTTCGTCCCGGCCCACCTCGGCTACGGCGAACGAGAGTTTGGCCCGCATATCAAGCCCAACTCCAACCTGATCTTCGAGATCGAACTGCTGGAAGTATTGACGCGGGATGAGTGATGGGCGCCTGCGCCGCTGCGTCCTGCCGGTGTCAGCTGACGGGCTTGGCCGCGATGCAGCAGGCTGTTGAGCGCAGCGATACCCGGCACGCCTAAGCGCCGGCCCAGCCCTCATGCACAGCTCACTGCTTGCCGAGCCTCGGTTAGAGGGGGCGCGCAACAATCGTCCCCTCTGAGTCCCCTACGCCGACAGCTGGCGGCGTTGCTTGAGCAATAGGCACACGCCCCACCCCAGCGCGGCGAACATGATGCCGACGCCCAAGATGAAGCTGAATCGGGCGAAGGCCTGGGCGCTATCCAGGGTGCCGGTCATCACCAGCAGGTTGCCCCAGTCATGCGACGCTTCGCCGCCACCACCGACCAGCGGCATTGCCCGGTACGGCGCATCGGCAATATAGGGGGCCAGGTCGACCAGGCTCTGCCCGCACCACCAGAGCGTCACGCTGGCCGCGTAGTTGTCGTGGTGAAAGAAACTGAAGGCCACCAGCAGGATCAACGGCAGCAGCACTTGAAACAGGCTGCCGCCGAGGATGGCCATGAACCGGCCCAGCGGTGAAAACAGCACATGGCCGAACTCATGGAACGGCAGATTGATGTTGTGCATGAACGAGCCGCCGATGATTGCCCAATCGATACCGTGGGCCATGAACCACAGCGCCCACAGTGCCAGCCCCACGGACAACAGGCCGCGCCCATACAGACTGGCCGTATCGACACGCCCCGGCAGCTGCATGAAGTGCTCGCGCACGCCCATGCGCGGCGGCTCGTCGATGGACGGGGCGCTGGTTAGCGGCGCGACCCTGTCGGCACGTGCCAGCCACTTGTTGATCGCAATACCGCAACCGGGGCAGATATCACGGTGAATGGGCGCATCTTTGGCGGTACGCAGGTAGCCGCACTTGGGGCATTGGTTCATGGCTTCACGGTCTATTGGCTGAGTGTTGATGCTGTCGCCAGCGTGGCGCTTGCTCTCGAGTCGATCTGCGCAGGGCGAAGGACTGGACGTATCGGAGCACTCGAGGTCGCATGGGTGCAAGTAGACCGCATGGGCCGAGCGTCGCGAAAGACCTTTCCCGGAGCAGCGGACGGACTCGGCCTCATCTGCCGAGTGTCGCGGCGCCGACGCCCGCTCGTTCTGCGTGCGACGGTAACCCCCCTGGGAAAGCGGCCAGGGGCAGCGTGCTATCTATGGCTCAGATCGCCTGCTCCTGGCCGGGAATGAGCAATGCCGCGCGCTCGCTGATAGTCACCCAATGCGCTTAACGACCGCAAATGGCCTAGCACTCAGCCAAGGCTGCGGCCCGGCTCCTGGCCCTCTTTTGCCGAAACGCTGCGCTGCGCCCGGACATGGCTGGCGATGGCGATGACCAGCGCGATGACAATCAGGATCGCGGCGACGGCGAAGGTGGTGTGCATGAATGCCGACCCAGCGCATCGCTGGCTCCGCGAATGCGTTCGTGACGTTTGTACCGAGTAGTTCGGTAGTCCTGCGGGGCGATAATGAAACCCAAGTCTCAGACGCAATCGTCGACGGCGTATCTGGAGTTAGGCTGGCCGGACGTAGCTGGTTACGAGTGATCGGAGCCAACCCAAAACCGCCTGTCACGACAGGCTGAAACCGGCCAAAAGCAGTCATCGAGTACCTATAAAATCAGCGTCGATTCAGTGGCCATACATTTAACGAGCGTAGGAGCAATGATGGGATCGTACGGTGGGTACATCGAGAGGTTGGCCAAGAAGGTTGAGGCGCGCTTGCAGTATATCGAAGCGATCTACAACTTCGACCTGGGGGACGAGTTCGAGCTCGCCATTTGCGCCTTGCTGGAGGACGTGTTGCCTGCCAAGTACGGGGTTTGTCGTGGCTTTGTTGTCGCAGAGGATGGCAGGACGGCCGGGGATGACGTCATCATCTACGACAAGATGGCCAGCCCTACCCTGCGTTCAAGCTTGAGCCGCCAGTTTCCGGTCAAGGAGCAGATCCCGGTAGACGCGGTGTACGCATACATCGAGTGCAAGCACTCCATTTCGAGCGATGCGGTGCTGGAAAAAGCCATCGGTCAGGCTGAAGCAGTTAAAAAGCTTGTGCTCACACGCCGTGCCCTCGACAACCCTGACTATGAATTGGATGGGCCGGTTTACAACGGTAGGCCCAGGGATTGGCCTCGCACGTACCCGCCTCTCAAGAACCAGCCCTTCTGCGCGGTATTTGCACGCAAATATTCACCGGACGTTGTCGTGCCTCGCACTCACGGCGAGCACACGCCTGATCTGTTAATCCTGGGCAATAACCACATCGCGACTCAGACGGTGAACCTGGGGGCGGACGGCATCAAATCGTCACTCTTTTTCGACACCAAGTTTTGGGCGGGACTGAACGTAGAACAGGCCCCCGAAAATGCATACGGCCTTGGCCTAGTAACCCTGCTTGAGGCATTGAGCTGGATTGAGCTGCTGCCTATCGACTGGACGGGGACGCTGAACGCCACATTCTTCGAAAACCTGCGCAAGGTAAGAACCAGCCATCAGTTCTGACAGCCCTTACCGCATGCATCTGCTCGCTAGCCTGTCAGCCCTTAAGCCCACCAAGTGTGATCAAGTGAGTATTTGCAAGCCGAAACCAAGGCCTTACGGTGCCAAACTTACCTTCCGGCCAGAAGCGGCCCATCAGCATCAATACCGTGGTCTGTCCCCGATTGTTATTCCCGATTGTTATTGTTGAGGGTGCATCTAGAGTTAGGCGGGCCGGGCGCAGCTGGTTACGAGTGATTGGAGCCAACCCAAAAACGCCTGTCACGACAGGCTGAAACCGGCCAAAAGCAGCCACTCGGTGAAGGCAGCTTTCGGCTCACTGTAGTCTTTCACCCCCGTCTACGAAATCAAGGGCGATTCAGTGCACACTCATCGAACAGCGAACTAACTTACAGCATGGAGGGCGGTCTCCTGCTTGAACGAGAACCGCTGCGAGATGCATACACTATCTCGACGGGGGCCGCGCGATAGCTCAAGCGTCAGAAGGCTATCCTCGGGAAAGGCTGGACTGAGCTCAAGTTTGAGGTACTCAAATAGTTGACGATCATGGACCGCGATTACTACCTGCCGACCATGTTCCTTTGACAAAGTCCTTAATAGTGCCGCGAAGTGGGCAATATGGATGTCGTCCATCGATTGCACCGGATCATCGAGAATAAGGCACGGTAGGTCGCGCGGGACCGAGAGATGCAGCGCGATAAACAATGAGAGGGCTCCGGTATTGAGATTGCCTGCGCTCAACATGGCACCTGGTGTCCCACCGGACTCGCCGCCATCTCTATGCTCGGTGATAAGTTTGGGCTGGAGCTTCTGAGTGGATGACTCCGGAATACGAAATGCTGGTACGAATGGTTCGCCTGGTGCCAAGCGTACGAACAGATCGCGCCACACGAGATTGAGTCGATCATTGAACTCCCGCCGAATAATTGCGGAGCGCACCTTATCAACGGCACTACGGATAGTGTTGCCCTGCTCGCGCAGGACTTGCGCTCGCTCGAGGGCTTGGTTAGCGGACTGCCAAGACCAGTCATCGGCAGAAATCCTTGCATCCACTTCCAGTCGTTGCCTAATCGCCGAGCGGATCGTGGCAATTTGATCGGCAGCCTTGCGCCGCAGTGATAGGCGCGTCTCAAAGCGCGTTGCCTGGGCCAACAAAAGCGCCTCCAGCCTAGTCGCTGCGGACTCGAAGGACTCTCCTTCCCCTAACCCAAGTGCGTGGACTGAAAGTGCAAAGTCATTCAACGTGTCGTGCGCCGCAGCTAGAGACGCATGGTGTGTCTGAGCGTTGGCCACTGCACGGTGCGCTGCGACCTCGGCCGCGCGTAATCTTCCGCCTAGTTGCAGTACGTCGAGAATGCTATTCAGTTCGTTGATCAGTACATCAATAACGGCTAGCTGCCGATCGAGGTTGGCCAGATCATTCTCTCCGAGGCTACGCGCAGCAATCGCCTCAATATCTCGGTCCAGTCGCTCAATGGTGACCTGCACTTCACTGCGTGTGCGTCCAAGTGTCAGCAATCGCTCTGCCGATGCAGATAACCTCCGTACTTTGTCATGGACATGTGCGCTTAGTGGGTCCGAACTTATTTCGGTAAAATTTCGATCGCAAACTGGGCACGTCTCATCCGTAATAAATGATGTCAACTCCGATAGTGCCGACCCGAGACTGCCTGCACTGCTCGATAAGAGAACCACTTCTTCATCGATAGTGCTTCGTTGGCGTAAAGCCACATCACGTTCATCTTGCGCTGTTGCGTGCCGTGCGATGTCCGCCCGCGCCTGCGTAACACGATCAGAAAAATGCTGCTGCTCGATGCTCAATCGCACCAGCGCCGCTTCTGCGAACTGCTCTGGGTCACTCGGAAATGAAATATTTGATAGCACGGCTTGAACACGGCTACAAAGAGATCTGACACGATCTCCATATTTCGCCTCCCAACGCGAAAACTCCTTACTGGCTTCATCCGCGCCAGTAGTGATGAGGCCAACACTGGACCCGGTTGCAGTCTGCGCTGCCTCTATCTCACGCCGGATTGAGGCTAATTTTCGCTGCTGGTCCGTCAGTTGTGAAAAAGCATCTGCGTCTTTGTCATCTGAAAGGCTTGTTGCGACCTCATCAAGCGTTTCTTCCCGCACCTCCACGGACAACTCCAACTCCGCACAGAGGCTTGCAAGCTCATCAACCACGGACAGAACTTGCTCATTTAAAGTTTCGCGTGCCTTTCGTTGATCGGAGAGCAAGCGATCAAGGCGCGACTTCTCATTTTCCGCTGTCAACCAGCCTTCCACATTTTTGCGAACGTTGCGCACGTCTCCAAGCGGCTTCAGCCCAGCTTCGAGAGCGTCCAGGCGATCCAATCCTAGAAGTTTGGCTACAAACTGAGCTAGAGGAGATGTCGCATCGTGTCCCGCGTCCTGATAGATCTGAAGCAACTGACCAAGCAGAGCTTGCGGTAGAAATGCCCGCTCGCGGAAGAATGTCGCTCGCATATCATCAAGCGCGGTGATCGACTGCGCGCCGGTTGTATTGAGAGTCGCGTTAAAGCTTTGTTCTGATATTCCGCTAAGGGTCCGCAGCAGTACGCTGCCCTCGGTAGCTGAGCGATGCAGTAATTGCTTCTCATAGCTGGGATCGGCACGCTCCAGCGACTGGACCTTCCCTGTCAGAGCTAGCTCGATAGCTGAAAGTATGCTCGTCTTTCCTGCACCATTTTCACCATGAAGAAGCACAACCTTAGCGTCGAGGGGTGCATGAATCTTGCCGCGGATGCTTCGGAAATTCTTGATATCGAGGCTTTTAAGGACAAAGTCGCTCAAGACTGCTTCACTCCCAGGTCGGATTGGAAGGCAGCATTGATCATCTGTGAAATGGTATCGATCACCGCCTGCTCCCCGTCAATCGATGCGGCGATCACAGCAGCTACAAGCGCGCTGTCAGTGCTAGCGGGAAGTGCTCGAATGAGTTGTTCCAAGGCTGGGCCACTGCCGTTTTGTGATTGTGCCAGATGAGCGGGAAGCGTAAGCGGTAGTAGGACGCGAATACAATCGTCGAGCTGACGGTGTGCAACCTCGCCTGCCGGCCTGCCTTGATCATCGAGTGCGACTCCTTCGACGAGCAGCACACGACAGGTCTCAGACAGAACTTCAATACCCTCCACCAGCACTGCACCTGCAAGGATTACAGTCACGACATAACGTGAGCCGGTTACGTCGAGCGCGCGACTTAACGCTTCTACACGTTGCCTGACACTTGCGCCAACGCGATCACCGAAATCTCCCGTTGTTGTATCGACCACGAGCACCAGATCTAGCGCCCTACCATCGTGACCACGCATCGCAGCGGTGAACGCGAACTCGACGCCAGCGACCTTGAAGGGGATAGCCAAGTCGGTGTATTCAGCGCCGCGAAGTCGTTCCTGGATTGCATGTATGATAGGTGCGACGCTCACAGCATCATCTCCTTAACAAATTCCTGTTGTAGTGTCGCGGCATCGCCACAATTCGCGAGTAGATTGCCAAGGCTGACATGCGTTTCGCCGACGCGTCCGGTTCGTCCCGGAGCAGAACGGACGCGCCTCGCGCTTGCGCCGCTCCCGACCATCTGATGCCAGGCGTCGTCAGCATGTAAGATGATTGCATTGCCATCGGCGAACCCACCGTTCATATTTAGCGCGATCGCTTCCGTAGCCGACTTCACGACGAAGATTGGGCGATTCGTTCCGTCCAGACGCAATGCACACGCGGTAATTGCCCCTGACTTCAGATCTTCAGCCACGGGTTTATGAATCTCCCAAAGCCCCGTTGTGCGCCCATATTGCAACAGCGACAAAGCGACACCAAGACGTCCCAAGCCCGCAGCCTGAGCGTTCTGATCAGTAGCGATGAGGTTGAGCGTCGAGTTGCTCAATGTCTCGTAGGCGTCCGCGCTTATTGGTAGGCGACCGCTTCGGAACAATGAGAGCATACGGGACCAAAGCGTGATGGCCTGGTTTACGATGTCAGTCCGGTTGTGTGCCCCGGGGGCGGGAACTGCAAGTTCCGCGATGTCGTCTCGTACCGCTTTTAGCAAGGGCTCGAGTTCGCCCGCTACAAGTCCTTTCCCGAGCGCGGTGAGAGTAAGCTCCATTAATGCAGAGAGCTTATCGCCGAGGACCTTCAGAACAAGCGCGATTAACACCTTTTCGCCCCAGGCGCGCAGCAGCGTGGCTTCATGGATGGCCGCGGCATTTTCATTGTATGCATCACCATAAGAGAGACGTAGCACATCTCGCTGCCCCTGCTGAATCCTATCCTCGCAGAAGATATGCGCTGGAGCAGCCGGTGCGCAGGGCCAGGGCCACGCATGCGCTGCCTTAGCTCGCGCGAAGAGCGTCTGGAGATTATTGTCTTGGATCGAAAGTCCGAGCACGAGCGTTTTCTGAGCCGTTGCAAGCCCGACGACAGCATTGCACATCGCTAAGAATTCAGGCTTCTCCGGCCAATCCATGATCTGGGTGTAGCTTCCGGTTAAAAATCGCCGAAAGGCTGATGGCTCGCGAGCAGCATGCTCAATACAACCATGGAACTTCAGTAATCGTGCTCGCCCTGCAGGCCCCCTAAGCTGGCCGGGGTCGACGACGACCTGCATCACTCCAGGCACACGGTTGCTCAGACGATCGACCGCCGCCTCTATAAATCCGTCCCAGTTTGCCGAGGCGATCGACTGTACTGCCCCCTCAAGGATTAGGATCGCTATACAAAGATGTTCGGCGGCAGGCGGCGCGGGATCCTGGAATGCCTGCCTGATATCGATCGCATCCCACAGGATAAAGTCAGCGGCCGTTCCCGCGATGCGGATGTCAAGAACGCGGGCATACTTGTTCCAGAGGCGATCGATGATGGTGTCATGCTCGGGCCAATACGCGAGCGGTTGTCCGTACTGTGCCTGGACTGTTGCGGGCTCAACCTCGGCAAGCCCGAGGGCTTCTTCAAGTGCTGGCATGTAGGCAGCGGCAGTCCCAGCTGCGATAGCCCTCTCTCGAATATAATCGAAGGCCCGCTCTATGAGGTTGCCGAGATTTGGAGCTTGCCTTGAAATCCCTGAACCTACCCATACTGCAAATTCGCCATTCGCGACCGCATTGGCGGCCGAAGCGAACTCGGACTCGAGTTTCTCAAGCACCTCCCGCACCGCAATATCGTTAGCCGTTGGAGTTACAGCCATGCCTATCACTTCTCCCTGTAATGACATCGTCGTATTACTCGGTGGGGCGCCTCCCCCTGAGAGACATTAGAGCAGATTTTTTGAGCAATATCGGAATAGTCTGAAGGATTGTGGTACTGGGTGCAGCGTGAAAACACTCTAACGGGAGCAGAAGGCGACTGAGTAGCGTCATGGAGAGAGCTGAAGCTTTCAGGGGGCCAGTTTGTCTGCATTGATGAAAGCCGACCCATAGAACGTGTCATCGTAGATGGGCGACATGACAACCCCCGCATCACGCGTCAGCTTGCAGTACCTGCCCAGCAACCGGAGGATGGTCTTTCTCATCATCGAGTGACTGCGGTACAGCGTGTCGGGGTTGATTTTGAGACCGTACTCCGAAAGCCTGTCCTTCACGAATTCGGTGATGGTGTGCTGGTTGTCACACGCATTGAAGATTGCCGCTACCTTCAACTCAGCGATCTCAACGGACCCGGTGCCATTAGGGTACTTTTTCCGAGCGGCATGAACGTATTCGCGCCACAGCTGCAGTTCCACCATGCCCGCCCCCAGGATGCCCAGCCAACTGGCCAGCGTCCCCGCGTGCATACGCAACCGCACCTTGCGAATGCCCCACCGTTCGAAAAAATCCTGGATCTGCTCCATGCTCGTCAAATCCCGGGTATTGATGAGCGGGATGCCCCGCAAGCTCGATTTGGTAACTGCCTCATTGAAATGCTTTTGTATGTCCAGAAGGCGATCGACCGTCGCCTCCGTCAAGTTGAACTCCCGCCTTCCGAGAAATACGCAAATAGAGTTATCCTTACTTATCAACATGTTCAAGCCATGCGTAATCATTTCGTAGTCGGCAAGCAAGGCAAGACGTGTTATGAATTTCTCATCAAACTCGCTACCTATCCGATCCGGACTGTTTTTTGTCACCGGCAGCACCCCCGCAACGGTCAGCCAGCAATAGACGCCCACGGACACATCCTTGAACTCGCGGACAAAGCAGCGCTTGAGCAGATCTCGCCGGACCAGCGCCGAGTAGCCAACGAACTCACCCTTCAAGGCATCAGCAATTTCCAAGGCGTAACTGGCATCAACACCCGTGGACTTTCGTGTCACCGCAAGCATGAAACCCATCTGGAAAGCATTCGTATGGCGATCGACAGCTTCTATTGTCTCCTTTGGCAAGTCTGGCTGTGGCACCTCTACCGGGATAGCCTGTCTCAACTCCTCACTGGTGTTGGCCAGGCTCACCTCCAGGAAGTAGTACGCGAGATGCTTGATGATCTCGCACTCACGACCCGAGTATCGACTCTCAGTCATCTGCGTGACCCGCTGAATGACCGTTTCAAGCTGTCGCCGCTCCTCGGCGTCCATGCCTCGGTAAACGACCAGTTCGTTAAAGAAAACCAGATCCAGAAAATCTAGGCCAGCTTTCTGTGCCTTGGTGATGCGAGCCATTTACGCCTACCCTTTCCGCTCTGCCTCTGCGGCGCCTGCCGCCACACCGATGCCTGCCGCAACACCCGCTGCCGCCCCGGTCGTCGCCACTATCGTAGCACCCGCCGCCATGCCTCCGCCGCCCGCAGCGATAGCGCCACCACCCAACGCCGCCAGCGACGCGTTGGTCAGCGCTACCCCTGAAAGCGAGCTGATGGCCGTACCGGAAGCCGTTGCCCCCAACAACCCCGTCGAACCCACAGCGGCGGCAATGGGGCCCGCAAAGACCGCGGCTGCACCACCCGTGGCAAGGGTGCCGAGGCACACCAAGGCCGTCTTACCAGGGTTCTCCATCACAGTATCAACTGCCGAACCGGCCAGGTCACCCACCGTGCCGACCGTCGCAACCGCCAGATCGCTTACCGCACCAACCGCACTGCCAACAAAATCAAAAACCGAATCGAAAAAAGACATGTTGAGCTCCAGGTTCTGCCCGGAAGACATTTCCGAACGACTTGGACGCTATTGTGTTGGGTCGACTTTGCTCGGGCTATTGTTAAAAAAGGCGTACTTTTTCCTACACTGGTACAGCAAGTGGAAAGTTCTCACGCGCGCGAAGAAGAGGTCCATCAAAGCGGATATGGGTCTATGAGTTCGAATGCTGATCACAACTACGAGATGATTGAGTTCGTCGCGGAGGGGTAACCCAGTACATCTGGTGCTGAGTTATGCGGCGTAAGCTGAATCGGATCGACATTAGCATGCGTGCCGACAGTCCGTGTAGGGAAGGATGCCGCGCCCCACGAAAGACCGCTTTTGGCCGACTGTTGCCGGTCGTGATAGGCCGCAGTCAACCCAAACCAAACAATCGAGACAGGCACCTAATGACCAATACTTTCAGGCCTGCAGGTGTCCATGAAATGGCCAGCGACTCGGCCCACTGTGCAAGCCGTGGCGGCCTTAACTCGGCAGCGTCGGTGCCTATGCCTTCTTTAGCTGCCCCTGCCTCGGCAGGCGCACGCAGACCTCCAGCCCGCCCAAGGGCGACTCACCCAGGCTGATGCTGCCACGGTGCAGTTCGACCACCCGTAGCACTATCGACAGGCCGAGTCCTGCGCCCTGGCCGCTGCCTTGGCGGTAGAAGCGTTCGAAGAGTTTTTCCCGCTGGGCGGCTTCGACGCCGGGGCCGCTGTCTTGGATGCGCAGCAGCACCGCATCGGCCTGCGCCTGCAGTTGCACCTGGATGCGCCCGCCGGCTGGGGTGTATTGCACGGCGTTGCTGACCAGGTTTTGCAGGAGGGTACCCAGGCTTGGGGCATCGGCCAGCAGCTGGTAGTCGGCGCTGTCGTCGGCGTCGAGGTTGAGCTCCTGCTGGCGCTCGAGGGCCAGGGGGATGAGTTCGGCCAGTTCGTTGCGCACGAAACCGAGCAGGTCGAGGTTGACCATCGCCAGTTGCACCACGTTGGGATCGAGGCGGGCCAGGGTCAGCAGCTGGGTGATGACCCGGGTGGCGCGTTCGACGCCGCCACCGAGCTGACGCAGGGCGTCGTTGCGGTCGGCCGGGTCGGGGGCTTCGAGGGCGTTTTGTGCGTGAATGCGCAGCACCGCCAGCGGCGTGCGCAGTTCGTGGGCGGCGTCGGCGATGAAGCGTTTTTCCTGGTTGAGCAGTTGGTTGACCTGCATCAGCAGGCGGTTGAGTGCGGCGCCCATGGGCTCCAGTTCGGCGGGCAGCGGTGACAGCAGCAGGGGCGCCAGGTTGTTCGGGGCGCGGGCCTTGATCAGCTCGGCCATGCGCTGCAGTGGACGCAGCCCCCAGCCAATGGCCAGCCAGACCAGCAGGGCGAGCAGGGGCAGGCCGACCAGGTCGGGCAGCAGGCTGCGCAGGGCGACTTTACCCACCAGTTCGCCGCGCACGTCTTCGCGCTCGCCCACCAGGATCCAGTGACCATCGGGTAGGTCGCGCAGGATGAACAGGCGCCAGTGATAGTTTCCCACGGCCACCGTGTGGTAACCGGCCAGCTGCTCGGTGATGTGGGTCAGGAGTTCGTCCGTGGCCAGGGTGAGCGCGGGACTGTCGGTTTGCACCAGGTCTTCGACCATTTTTTCCAGTACGCCGTTCGGGGCGCTGGCCGACTGCAGGAGTATCTGGCCGCGTTCATCGAGCACCTGGAAGGCCAGTTTGCCCTCGTAGGGGTGGCCGCTGGCCGAGCCTTCGTCCTCGTCTTCATCCTCGTCGTGCACCAGGATTGCCTGGTTCAGCGCACGTTGCAGGCTCTGGCGTGCGCTTGCGGGCATGTCGCGGCTGACCATGCCTTGCAGCAGCCGGGCGGTCTGCGCCAACTGGGCATCGAACAGCTCTTCGATCTCATGCTGGGCATCGCGGTAGCTTTTATAGGAGATCAGGGTCATCGACAGGCTGAGCAAGCCGAGAACCAGCAGCAGGGTACGGGCACGGATCGACAGCATCAGGCTTTATCCACCAGGTAGCCGACTCCGCGTACGGTGCGGATCAGCTCGGGAAAGAACTTCTTGCGCAGGTGATGCACGTGTACTTCCAGGGCGTTGCTTTCCAGCTCTTCTTCCCAGCCGTAGAGCGCTTGTTGCAGCTTGTCGCGGGTCAGCACCCGACCGGGTTGGGCGAGCAGTTCGTGCAGCAGGAGAAATTCCTTGCGCGGCAGATTGACCGGTTGCCCCTGAAAACTCACAGCCTGGCTGATCGGGTCGAGGCTGATGCCACGGTATTCCAGGGCCGGTTGCGGGCGGTTGAAGCTGCGCCGCAACAGGGCGCGCAAACGCGCCTTGAGTTCGGCGACATCGAAGGGTTTGACCAGGTAATCGTCGGCACCGGCATCCAGCCCGGCGATGCGATCGCTGGTCGAGTCGCGCGCGGTGAGCACCAGCACCGGTACCGGGTTGGCAGCGGCGCGCAGGTGCTTGAGCACCTGCAAGCCGTCCATGCGCGGCAGACCGAGATCGAGGATCGCCAGTTCGAAGCTTTCATGGGTCAGGGCATGCAGGGCGCTGCTGCCGTCCTGTACCCAGTCGACGGTGTAGCCCTCGGGCTTGAGGGCGGTGCGAATGCCTTCACCGAGGGCGGCATCGTCTTCGACCAGCAGAATGCGCATGGGGGTTCCTTGTCGAGGGGGCGCCATGCGCACGCAGGCGGCTGGCGATTTTTCGCCATTCAACTCCGCTTGGCGAACTTATTCCAGTTTCTTGGTGATTTCAGCGAGCAGCTGGCGCGCTTCGGCGCGACGGCCGGCATCGGCACTGGCGCGGCCGGGACGGTCGGGTGCCTGCAGGGCTTTTTCCAGGGCGACCTTGGCTTCGGCGTAGCGTTTGTTGCGCTGCAGGAAGTCGCCGTAGAAGTAGTTGGGGTCGATGCCCTCGGGGTTGAGCGCCAGGGCCTGCTTGAGCATGGCCTCGGCCTTTTCGTCGTCACCGAAGCCGATCGGCCAGCCCGGCACTTGGTAGTAAAGGCTGCCGAGGCTGGTGTAGGCGGAGCCGGCCAGCGCCTTGGGATCGGCGGCCAGGGCCTGTTCGAGGCTGGCCTTGGCCTGCTTGACCAGGCTCAGCGCGCCCAGCCCGCCTTTGGCGCCGGCCTGGGTGCTGAGGATGATGCCGCGCCAGATCAGCAGTTCGGCGGCACCGGGTTCGGCCTTGACCGCCTGCTGCGCTTGTTCGGCGAGTGTGGCGAAGGCCGCCTCGCGTTGTTTTTTCGGCAGCTGGTAATTGATCTCTGCCCAGCGGCCTTGCAACTGTTGCAGCTGCTGCTGGCCTTGCTCGCTGAGGGCGAAGGCAGGCAGGCTGCCCAGGCAGAGCAGGGTGCAGAGGAGAGTACGGGCGAACGTCATGGTGGAACTCCTTCAGGGCTTTGAGCGGGCGAAGCGTTGAGTGATCGGCAATTGCTTGCGCAGCGCCTGGTCGACCAGCCGTGGCAGCAGGCCGCTGTCAGGGAAGCGCGCGCGGGGCTGATTTATCACTTGGGGGTTTGCTGCGGGCGAAGCGTTGAATGATCGGCAATTGCTTGCGCAGTGCCTGGTCGACCAACCGTGGCAGCAGACTGTTGAGACGCACGAAGAGTTTTTCCGGCCAGCCCAGGTAGCTTTCCTCGTGCTCGCGGCGGATGGCCTCGACCAGTTGCGCGGCGACGCTGAGCGGATCGTCCATGGTGACGTTGAGCTCGTCGTTCATGGCCACCACATTGGCCGCGTTCATGCTGGTGCGGGTGGCGCGTGGGGCGAAGTAGAGAACCTTGACCTGGGTATCGGCCAGCTCGCGGCGCAGCGCTTCGGAAAAGCCGCGCAGGGCGAATTTGCTCGCGCAGTAGGCGCTGAAGCCGGGGTAACCGATCGAGCCGAAGGTCGATCCCAGGTTGATCACCAGGCCCCGGGCCTGCTGGCGCAAGAGCGGCAGCAGGCGATGGGTCAGCTGCAGGGTGGCGGTGACGTTGATGCCGATCAGTTCGGCGATGGCCTGCTCGTCGTGTTGCTCGAGCAGGCTGAAGCAATTGACCCCGGCGGCGTTGATCAGGGTATTGATCCCGCCGAAGCGCTGGGCAGCCGCCACCACGGCCTCGCGGCCGCTGCGTTCGCAGATATCGGCCTGCACCACGCTGATCTTGTCGGGGTGGCGCAGGGCCAGGTCCTGCAATGGCTCGAGCTGGCGACCGACCAGCAGCAGGCGCGCGCCCTCGCTGACCAGGCGTTCGACCAGCGCCTGGCCGATACCGCCGCTGGCGCCGGTGAGCAGGGCTCGGCAATCGTTAAGGTGCATGTTTACTCCTCGCTGGACAGCGGCAGGCTGCGGAATACATCGCCATACAGGCGGTAGACCACCTTGGCGGTGTGCACCACGGCGGCCTTGTCGTCGTCGTTGTCCAGGCGGTTCATCAGGCTCTTCAGCAGTTCGATGTGCTCGAGGTCGAGGCTGCCGTGGGAGGTCAGGTAGCTGAAGGCCTGGTTCGGCAGCTGCAGCTTGTCCTGGATCACGCCCGCGACCTGAGTGGCCAGGGCGATGCTGGTGCCTTCCAAGACAGTCACCATGCCGAAGAAGCTCACCGGGTTGTGCCGGGCGATGCGGTCATAGACGTAGCTGACCATCAGCTCGGTGGCCAGTTGCGGCGTGCCGCCGCGCACGGCATCGGCATCGCTGGCACAGGCGCGGATGTCGTTGAGGATCCATTCCTGGTGGCCGTATTCCTCCTCGATGTATTCGGCAATCGCCTCGCGTAACCACTCCAGGCGCTCGGGCAGGCGTGCGCCGCAGGCCATCAGCAAGGGCACGGTGTGCTTGACGTGGTGGTAGGCCTCGGTGAGGAAGGCCACGTAGCTGGGCAGGCTGACCTGGCCGCTCATGGCCTGGCGGATGATCGGTGCGCTCAGCAGGTAATTGCGCTCGCTGCTGGTTTGTTCGAGCAGGGACTCATAGAAGCTCATCAAGAAGCGTCTCCGTAACAGGATTGATCGGCCATCAGCTGTGCGATGGCGCGCTGGTAGTGGCGGTAAAGGGCGGCGCGGCGCAGGCGACCATTGCTGGTGGCCAGCTCGTTGCTCGCGCTGAAGGGCTGCTCGGCGCGCAGCCAGTGGTGCACGCGGGCGTAATCGGGGAGTTGTCGGTTGACCTGCTCGACCGCCGCGTCGAGTTGCTCATCGCTGGTGTTGGGAAAGCGTGGCACCAGCACCGCGACATTTTCCGGCAGCGCTTCGCCATGCAGCCAGGCCTGGGCGATCGGCAGCTGCTGGACCAGTTCGGCCTCGACCCATTCCGGGTTGACGTTGCGGCCGAAGGCGGTGATGAACTGGTGTTTCTTGCGCCCGTGCAGGACCAGAAAGCCCTCCTCGAAGTGGCCGAGGTCGCCGGTGCCGAGCCATTCGCCCTGGGTGGCCGGCTCGCCCAGGTAACCGAGCAGGCGCGGGCCTTTGACCAGCACTTCCTGGTCCGGGCCAAGACGGATCTCGAGGTGCTCGAGTGGCTTGCCGACGCTGCCGATGCGGCGCTGCTCTGGGGTATTCAGGCAGACCACCGAGGCGCATTCGGACAGGCCATAACCCTCGAATACCGGCAGGCCCAGGGCGTCGGCGCGCTCGAGCAACTGCGGCGCCACCCGGCCACCACCCACGGCAATGAAGCGCAACGAGTCGGGCAGCGGCAGACCGCGCTCGGCGGCGCTGACCAGAGCCAGGAGCAACTGCGGCAGGAGGATCAGGCTATTTGGCTGCACGCGGTTCAGCGCGCCGAGAAAGCGCGGCAGGTCGAACTGACTGGCGCCGAGCAGGCCGACCTCGGCCATCGGCAGCAGTTCGACGCAGGCGCCAGTCAGCAGCGGGGCATAGACCCCGGCGATGTTCTCCAGCAGGGTGGCCAGCGGCAGCACGCACAGGTGACGCTCGACCCGGCAGCTCGCGCTGGCCTTGACCAGGCTGCGGGCGACTTGCAACTGGGTGTGGGCATCCAGGCAGACGCCCTTCGGCTGGCCGGTGGTGCCCGAGGTGTAGGTGATCTTGCAGGTGCCGGCGGGCAGTTGGCTGACCTGGGGCAGCGGGCGCAGCAACAGGCCGGCAGCGATCTCGACGAAGCCCAGTTCGCGATAGGCGAGGCTGTCCCGGCCGAGCAGGCAGTCGACCCCGGCGCTGTCGAGCACATGGCGTTGCTGGTCGGCGGAGAAGAAGCCGGGCAGTGGCACGCAGACCAGGCCGGACTGCAGCGCGGCCAGGTCCCACAACAGCCAGTCGATGCCATTGTCCAGGGCCAGGCCGATGCGTTGGGCGCCGAGCTGCGTCAGGCAGGCGCTGCGCCGCGACACCTCGTCGAGCAACTGACGGTAGCTCAATTGCCGCTCGCCTTCGCGCAGGGCGATTCGCTCGGCGTGCAGGGTCAATTGGTTGAACAGGCTGTCAGCTGCAGGCCACATCGGGCATACCCTCCAGGGCATAAAAGGCTTGGTGACCCAGGCGCGGATAGACGCCCAGGTGCAGCAGGCGTTGATGGCCGGCGTAGATGTTGCCGGCCATTACCTGCGGTTGGGAGTCGTAGTAGCTGCCCCAGTCGGCCAGCTCGGCCCCCATGCAGTCAGGATTGGCTGGCCCCAACGGCAAGGGGGTCAGGCCCAGGCGCTGGAAACTGTTGAGCAGGCCCGGGGTACCGGTGAAGGTCACCCAGCGAAAGCCCATGGCCACCAGCAGGTCGGTCAGGGCGACTATCAGCAGGCGCGCAGAGCCAGAGCCGCAAGAGGCCAGGTTGCCGACTTCGACAATCTGCTGACGGCTGGGCGGGTTATGTTGGTGATGCGCTGCGATCACGCCTTCGATCGGTTGGCTCAGGTAGCGTTCGAGAAAAAATGGGCCACTGGCACCACTGCGCAGACCGACCGCGCCGAGCAGTTGGCCGTCGGCATCTTCCAGGCCGAACAGGCAAGGCAGGAAGTGGCGCACCTGGGCGCCATGATGCAGCGCGAAGCGCTGGTGGATGAAGGCTTCCAGTTTCGCCCGGCGTGGGCTGGAGGCTTGAGCCAGGAACAGGCTCATAGTTTGATCGCGGCCGATTCGAGCCAACGCTTTGTCGTGTTGCACCCAAGGCAGCTCCATGATTGGAACCTCATCTGTTGGCTTGGGTGTGAGTGTCGGCGGTGAGTCTTAACGCAGACTTAAGCGATCGCAATCTGTTTGGGAGTGGAGCGGGCGCATGCACGTGGCAAGGGTCGGCCGCGCATGCCGTTGCCGAGGCGGGCGGCGCTCAGCCGACCTGGGCGATCCAGTCGTTGAGGTTGTAGTAGTTGCTGATCCGCGTCAGCTTGCCGCCATCGATCTCGAAGAAGGCGCCGGCCGGCAGCACATAGGTCTGGCCGTTGGCCGGTGGCAGGCCGGCGTCATCGGCCAGGTACTCGCCGTGCACCACGAACTCGGCGGCGGCGCGGTTGCCCTCGCGGTTCTGCAGCACCACGATGTCGCTCAGGCGTTCGCGGTAGCAGCGGTTCATCTTGCCCATGAAGGCGGCGAAGGTGGCTTTGCCGACCTGGCGCTCGCCCTGGTTGATGTCGTGCACCACCTCATCGCTGAGCAGTTCGAGAAAGGCCGGCATGTCGCCGGCATTGAAGGCGGCGTAATAGGCGTGCACCAGTTCGGTTGCGGTCATGGCAATACTCCGGTCGCTTGGGGATTGGTTCGGCGTTCGGCCGGCATGATAAGTTCTGCCTTTCGCGCTGGCATAGCCGCTGGCGTCATCTATCGCTAATGGAACGACACGCTGATGGATATCCGCCTGCTGCATGGCCCGGCCATTGCTCCGCATATCGACGACCTGGCGCGCCTGCGCATCGCCGTGTTCCGCGAATTTCCTTATCTGTATGACGGCTCGCTCGACTACGAGGCCGAGTACCTGCACACCTACGCGCAATCGACCGACAGTCTGGTTGTCCTGGCGCTGGATGGGGGACGGGTGGTTGGCGCCTCTACCGGCTTGCCGCTGGCCGACGAAACCGCTGCGTTCAAGCGGCCCTTCGTCGACTGCGGCTGGAACCCACAAAGAATCTTCTATTTCGGCGAGTCGGTGCTGCTGCCGGCCTATCGCGGTCAGGGCCTGGGTGTGCGCTTCTTTGCCGAGCGCGAAGGCTATGCGCGGCGTCTCGGCCGGTTCGATTGGTGCGCCTTCTGTGCGGTCGAACGGGCCCCTGAGCATCCGCGGCGTCCGCTCGACTACCAGCCGCTGAATGAGTTCTGGACACGGCGCGGCTACCGTCATCACCCCGAATTGCATACCGAGCTCAGCTGGCAGGATCTGGATGAGCGTGAGGAGTCGGCCAAGCCCATGTCGTTCTGGTTGAAGGATCTGCGCCCGTGATCAAGCTCGCCGCCTGCCAGTACCACATCGACCTGCTGCCGAGCTGGGACGCCTACGCCCGCCACCTGACCGACTTATGCGAAGACGCTGCGGGGCAGGGCGCGCAGTTGCTGCTGTTGCCGGAGTACGCCGGGCTGGTGCTCAGCGGTCAGTTGCCGGCCGAGCAGCGTGGCGATCTGCACGCCTCGATCGCCGGGATCCAGGCGTTGCTGCCGGCCTGGATCGCGCTTTGCGCGGGGCTGGCGCAACGCCTGGGTGTCTACCTGCAACCCGGCTCGCTGCCGGTGCTGGACACTGACGGCTGTTACCGCAACCGCGCCTGGTTGTTCGGGCCCGAGGGCAACCTGGGCAGCCAGGACAAGCTGATCATGACCCGCTTCGAGCGCGAACAGTGGCAGATCGCGGCGGGCAGCGGCTTGCGCGTGTTCGACACCGCCCTGGGCAAGCTGGGCATCCTGATCTGCTACGACAACGAATTTCCCCTGCTCGCCCGCCGCCTGAGCGATGCCGGCGTCGACCTGATCCTGGCGCCCAGCTGCACCGACAGCGTGGCCGGTTTTTACCGCGTGCGCATCGGTGCCCAGGCCCGCGCCCTGGAGAATCAAATCGCGGTGCTGCAGGCGCCCAGCGTCGGCCTGGCGCCCTGGTCGCCGGCACTGGATGAAAACTACGGCCGCGCCGCGCTCTACCTGCCGCCAGACTACGGCCTGCCAGCCGATGGCGTACTCGCCGAAAGCGCCGAACTCTGCCCGGATCGCAGTCATTGGTTGCTCTGCGAGCTGGACCTGGATGCCGTGCGCCGGGTGCGCCAGCAGGGCCAGGTGTTCACCCGCCGCGACTGGCCGCAGCAGTTCGCCCCGGGGCGCCTGGAGATCCTTTGAGCGGGAGCGGCCCTGGCCGAGTGTGTCAGGTGCTCAGCCGAGTTTTTCCGGGGACACGGCCTTATTGCGTTTAAAATGCGCCGCAACGTCCAGGTGATAAGAGTCCCCATGAATTCAGATGCAATCGCTACCCTGCAGCAGCAGCTGCTCGCCGGGTTGAGTCCCGCCCCCGCCGAAACCCGGCGCCTGTTCCATGGCCGGGGGCGCTGCTGGCCGGGGCTCGAGCAGGTCACGGTCGACTGGTTGCAGGGGCTGCTGCTGGTGTCGCTGTTCCGCGAGCCGGAGCCAGGCGAATTGGTCGCGCTGAAACACATGCTCATGGCGCTGACCCGCTCGCCCGCCTGGCTGAGCAGTCAGGCGCACAGCCTGTTACTGCAACACCGCTATCTGCCGGACAGCGACACCCAGTGGTTGCTGGGCGAGGTGCGCGATGAATGGCTGATCAGCGAAAATGGCCTGCGTTTCAAGCTGGATCTGGGCAAGAAGCAGAACACCGGCCTGTTTCTCGACATGCGCTATGGCCGCCGCTGGGTGCAGGCCCAGGCGCAAGGCAAGCGGGTACTCAATCTGTTCGCCTACACCTGCGGTTTTTCGCTGGCCGCCATCGCCGGTGGCGCCGAGCATGTGGTGAACCTGGACATGGCCAAGGCGGCGTTGAGTCGCGGGCGAGACAATCACCGGCTGAATGGGCATGACCTGAGGCGAGTGAGCTTCCTCGGTCACGACCTGTTCAAATCCTGGGGCGCGATAAGAAAACACGGCCCCTATGACCTGATCATCATCGACCCGCCGTCATTCCAGAAGGGCAGTTTTGTCCTGACCCAGGATTACCGAAAAGTCCTGCGCCGCCTGCCCGAGCTGCTCGGCGAGCATGGCAGGGTGCTGGCGTGCATCAATGATCCGGATATTGGCCCCGACTTTCTGCTGGACAGCATGGCCCTTGAGGCACCGGAGCTGCGTTTTGACCAGCGCCTGGACAACCCGCCGGAGTTTACCGATATCCAGCCTGACAGCGGCTTGAAAGCCCTGGTCTTTAGCCGCCACACTGAGGGCCAGTGACCATGCTCGCCGATGGCTATTTTCACCACTTTCGCTGCCTCCCGTAGGCGCCAATCCTGAAGAAGGAGATTCACGTGCCCCAGACCGACCCCCAGCAGCGCCTGGCCATTCTCAGCCACCCGGACGCCCAGGACTGCACCGTCTACCGCCCGGATGAAGATGATCCCGATGCTGAAGAGCTGGACCTTGGCGATGCCAAAATTCTGTTCAGTGGCCTGTTCCAGGCGCCTGTCGAATGGGATGAAAACGAGCGCGCCGAGTACTTCGGCGATGCCGAGCCCGATACGTTCGTCACCGCCTACATCGAGTGCGAGGCCAAGCCCGGTTCGGCTGACTTCTTCGTGGCTGACGTTGGCGATTATGTGGCGACCATGCCGGGGCTGGGAGAGGTCGTGATGTTCTATGTGCACGATTACAGCGATGACGAGCAGGGCCGGCACTACACCCTGATTCGCGACGATGAGCCACTGGACTGAGGCTGGCGCTTACCCATGAAAACGACAAACCCGGCACATGGCCGGGTTTGTCGTTAAGCGCAGTGGCTGTTACTTGATTTCCACCGCCAGGCTGTCGTGGATCTTCTTGTTCCAGATCGCCGGGCCGGTGATGTGCACCGACTCGCCTTTGGTGTCGACCGCGACGGTCACCGGCATGTCCTTGACCTCGAACTCGTAGATCGCTTCCATGCCCAGTTCGGCGAAGGCCAGTACCTTGGACTTCTTGATCGCTTGCGACACCAGGTAGGCGGCGCCGCCGACGGCCATCAGGTACACGGCCTTATTGTCCTTGATCGCCTCGATGGCAATCGGGCCGCGTTCGGACTTGCCGATCATGCCGAGCAGGCCGGTGCTTTCGAGGATCTGCCGGGTGAACTTGTCCATCCGCGTGGCGGTAGTCGGGCCGGCCGGACCAACCACTTCGTCGCCAACCGGATCGACCGGGCCGACGTAGTAGATGAAGCGACCCTTGAGGTCGACCGGCAGCGCTTCACCCTTGTTGAGCATCTCGACCATGCGCTTGTGCGCGGCGTCGCGGCCAGTGAGCATCTTGCCGTTGAGCAGCACGGTTTCGCCCGGCTTCCAGCTCTGCACGTCTTCCGGGGTGATGCTGTCGAGGTCGACGCGGCGCGCACTCGGGCCGGCTTCCCAGACGATTTCCGGGTAGGCGTCCAACGACGGCGCTTCCAGCTCGGCCGGGCCGGAGCCGTCGAGGACGAAGTGGGCGTGACGGGTGGCGGCGCAGTTGGGGATCATGCACACCGGCAGGGAGGCGGCGTGGGTCGGGTAGTCCATGATCTTGACGTCGAGCACCGTGGTCAGGCCGCCCAGGCCCTGGGCACCGATGCCCAGTTGGTTGACCTTGTCGAACAGCTCCAGGCGCAGCTCCTCGATGCGGTTCTGCGCGCCGCGGGCCTTCAGCTCGTGGATGTCGATGGACTCCATCAACACTTCCTTGGCCATCACCGCGGCCTTCTCGGCGGTGCCGCCGATGCCGATGCCGAGCATGCCCGGCGGGCACCAGCCGGCGCCCATTTCCGGCACGGTCTTGAGTACCCAGTCGACGATCGAGTCGGACGGGTTGAGCATAGCCATCTTCGACTTGTTCTCGGAGCCACCGCCCTTGGCCGCGACGTCGACTTCGACCTTGTCGCCGGGGACGATGCTGTAGTGGATCACCGCCGGGGTGTTGTCCTTGGTGTTCTTGCGGGCACCGGCCGGGTCGGCCAGGATCGAGGCGCGCAGGACGTTCTCAGGCAGGTTGTAGGCGCGGCGCACGCCCTCGTTGATCATGTCGTCGACGCTCATGGTGGCGCCGTCCCAGCGCACGTCCATGCCGACGCGGATGAACACGGTGACGATGCCGGTGTCCTGGCAGATCGGCCGGTGGCCGGTGGCGCACATGCGCGAGTTGATCAGGATCTGCGCCATGGAGTCGCGCGCGGCCGGGGATTCTTCCTTGAGGTAGGCTTCGTGCATCGCCTGGATGAAGTCCACGGGGTGATAGTAGGAGATGAACTGCAGGGCGTCGGCGACGCTCTGGATCAGGTCGTCTTGCTTGATCACGGTCATGCTGGGCGCTCCTTTTATAAAGGTAGGAGTAGGGCAAAACTTCGGCGACGGCGAACCACGAGTCGACGCGCGGGTGCAGTAAAAAAGGCGCGGCAGTATAACGCGCTGGCGGCTGAGCGGACAGTCGACCAACGGCCGACCCTGGTCGCTGATCGCCCCCTGAAACGGGCTAGGCATTTGATAGGCACGGGCGTACAGTGGCGGCTGAATGCCAGTATGGGATGGAGCCCATAAGCCCCCATGAGCCTAAGCCATCAGCGGGTCACTCAGCATACCCTGCAGCGCCTGCTGCTGAAGCGCTTCGGCATGGCCACGGCAACCTACGCCCTGACGGCGCTGCTGTGCTGGATCGCGGTATTCAACGATCTGTTTCGTGCCTCCATACCGACGGTGCTGCTACTCACCGGGTTGGTAATACTCGGTCAGGCGGCCTTCCTCGGCCTGTTTCTCACCGGGCAGAACCTGCGTTTTCGTGACCCCAGCCTGACCGAGGCGCAGGTGCTGGTGGCCCTGGTCTGGCTGACGCTCTTGTTGGGCATGTTTGCCAATGGGCGCGGCGCCTTGCTGGTGATCTACGTGCTGATCCTGTTGTTCGCAGTCTTCCAGTTGCCGCCCAGGGTGTTTGCGCGCTGTGCGGTCATCGCTTTTTTCGGCTTTGCCGGGCTGAATCTCTACGAGGCCTATCAGTACCGGCTGGCCGATCCTGCCCTGGCCATCTTGCAGGTCAGCGTACTGGGCGGCGTGATGCTCTGGCTGAGTCTGTTTGCCAGCTATGTGCAGGCCATGCGCCAGCGCATGCGCCAGCGGCGTTTCGCCTTGCAGGCGCACCAGGACACCCTGCGCGGAATGATGCGCCAGCTCGAGGACCTGGTGGCTACCGACGAACTGACCGGGCTGTTCAACCGCCGCCATTTCCTGCGCTTTGCCAACGTCGAGCTGAAAAACCTGCGTGCCGGCAGTCAGCACGGCCTGGCGCTGATCGACCTGGACCACTTCAAACGGGTCAACGATGCCCACGGTCATGCCGCAGGCGATCGCGTGCTGCAGACCTTCGCCACCGTGGCACAAACCTGTCTGCGCGATGGCGATATCATCGCCCGCTACGGCGGCGAGGAATTCGTGCTGCTATTGCCCAATACCAAGGCTGATCAGTTCACCGCCTGTTGCGAGCGCTTGCGCGAGGCCTTTAATCAGGCTGAACCCTTGGGCATTAAGGTGGATACTCTGAGCTTGTCCGTCGGAATGACCTTACTGACCATGCACGATGATCTGGACGAGGCGCTGCAACGCGCCGATCAGGCACTCTACCGGGCCAAACGCAACGGGCGTAACCGTTGCGCGGCGGCCTGGGAGGATGTCGATGCCTGAACTCCGGGTGGGTGAGCAGCGGTTGACCGTTGCGCCTGCCAGCAACCTGCTCGATGCCCTGCTGCAGGGCGGCGTCAGTGTGCCTTACAGTTGCCGTTCGGGCAGTTGCCACGCCTGCCTGGTGCGCTGCCTGCGCGGTGAGCCGCTGGATGCCAAGCCCGAGGCGCTTGACCAGCAGCGCCGCGAGCAGGGCTGGCGGTTGGCCTGCCAGTGTCGAATCGTCGACGACCTGCAGGTCGAGGTATTCGATCCCGTGCGCGATGGTCGCCCCGCGCAGATCGATGCCTGCGACTGGCTCAGCCCGGAGGTGTTGCGCCTGCGCCTGATTCCTCAACAACCGCTGCGTTACCGTGCCGGTCAGCATCTGGTGCTCTGGACCGATTCGGGGATTGCCCGGCCTTATTCATTGGCCAGCCTGCCGGGTGAAGACCCCTGGCTGGAGTTCCATCTGGACTGTCGCCAGAGCGGCGCGTTCTGCGATGCGGCGCGGACGTTCAAGCCGGGCGATAGCTTGCGCCTCGGAGAACTGCGCGGCGGCGCTTTGCACTACGACCCCGACTGGCAGATGCGCCCACTCTGGCTGCTGGCGGCCGGTACCGGGCTGGCACCGCTCTATGGGGTACTGCGCGAGGCACTGCGCCAGGATCACCAGGGCCGCATCCGGGTTATTCACCTGGCCCATGATCGAACCGGGCATTACCTGGCCGAGCCCCTGGCGCAGCTGGCGGCGCAGTATCCGCAGCTGCAGGTCGAGCTGCTGGGCGCGGCCGAGTTGCCAGCGGCTTTGGCCGAACTGCGCCTTGTTTCCCGGCAAACCCTCGCCTTACTCTGCGGCCACCCCGACAGTGTCGAAGCTTTTACCCGGCGCCTGTATTTGGCAGGTATGCCGCGTAATCAGATGTTTGCCGACCTGTTCTTGCCGCACGCCCGCTAACCACCTCTGCGGCGTGCCCCTCGGAGCATGAGAAATGAGCGAGCACCTGCAGATTGAGCGCGAGACAGGTCTGTTGACCCTGCGTATGAACCGTCCCGACAAGAAAAATGCCCTGACCCGGGCGATGTACAGCGGCATGGCCGAGGTGCTCAAGCAGGCCGATCAAGACAGCAGCGTGCGCGCCGTGCTGATCACCGGTGGCGCAACGTGCTTCACCAGCGGCAACGATGTGGCCGATTTCATCCAGGCGCCGCCATCCGGCCTGAACAGTGAAGTGTTCCAGTTCATGCAGGCCCTGTTCGAGTTCAGCAAGCCGGTGGTGGCGGCGGTCAGTGGACCTGCAGTGGGTATCGGCACCACCCTGTTGTTGCATTGCGACCTGGTCTACGTCAGCCGTGATGCGACCCTGAAGATGCCCTTCGTCAACCTGGGCCTGTGCCCCGAATACGGCTCCAGCCTGATTCTGCCGCGCCTGCTCGGTCATGCGCGGGCCGCCGAGTTGCTGCTGCTCGGGCAAAGCTTCAGCGGCGAGCAGGCGGCTGCCTGGGGCATCGCCAACCAGGCCCTGGAGAATGGCGCCGCGACCCTGGCCAGGGCCCGCGAGATGGCTCTGCGCTTCCAGCAACTGCCGCCTTCGGCCGTGACTGACAGCAAGCGCCTGATGCGCGCGCCTGGACGTGAGGAGTTGCGCCAGGTGATCGAGGACGAGGGTGCGCTGTTCGGCCAGCGCCTGCGCTCGCCGGAGGCCATCGAAGCGTTGACGGCCTTCATGCAGCGGCGCGCGCCGGACTTCTCCAGGTTGGCTTGATACGCTTGTCCCGAATGGAAATCTCGTCGGGCTGGGCCAACGAAAAGGCTATGGTCAAATTAGCTGTTGCAGCCGCTAGCGGCTTCCAGCAGCCAGGGTTCGGCAGAAGGGGTTGTGATGCGTAGGGCGGACTCAGGAGCGCAGCGAACAGTCCGCCGGTGATGGAAGCCGGCGTACTGGTAGCCGGCTGAGCCATACACGGCAGCAACGAAAAGGCCCGCGCTTGCGGGCCTGTTTGCGTTACGGCGCAGGCATTACACCAGCGCTTCACCGACATGCAGGATCTTCATGCCGTTGGTGCCGCCGATGGTGTGGTAGCTGTCGCCCTTGGTCAGGATCACCCAGTCACCCGGCTTGACCACGCCACGCTTGAGCAGTTCGTCCACGGCCGCCTGGCTGACTTGTTCCGGCGGCAGGGCCGCCGGGTCGAACGGTACGGTGTAGACGCCGCGAAACATGGCGGCGCGGGCCTGGGTGGCGCGGTGTGGGGAGAACGCGTAGATCGGCACCGAGGAGCGAATCCGCGACATGATCAGCGGGGTATAGCCGCTCTCGGTCAGGGCGATGATCGCCTTGACGCCCGGGAAATGGTTGGCCGTGTACATGGCGGCCAGGGCGATGCTTTCGTCGCAGCGCTCGAAGGTCGTGCCCATGCGGTGGCTGGAGGCTTTGCTGGTCGGGTGCTTTTCCGCACCGATGCAAATCCGCGCCATGGCTTGCACCGCTTCCAGCGGGTAGGCGCCGGCTGCGCTTTCCGCCGAGAGCATCACCGCGTCCGTGTAGTCGAGTACGGCGTTGGCTACGTCGGAGACTTCCGCGCGGGTCGGCATCGGGTTCTGGATCATCGACTCCATCATCTGCGTCGCCGTGATCACCGCCTTGTTGTGGCGGCGCGCATGCAGAATGATTTTCTTCTGAATGCCGCACAGCTCGGCGTCGCCGATTTCCACGCCGAGATCGCCACGGGCGACCATGACCGCGTCACTGGCGCGGATCAGGCCGTCGAGGGTGTCGTCGTCGGCCACGGCCTCGGCCCGTTCGATCTTGGCCACCAGCCAGGCGGTGCCGCCCGACTCGTCACGCAGTTTGCGCGCGTACTCCATGTCCGAGGCATCGCGCGGAAAGGACACGGCCAGGTAATCCAGGTCCATCTCGGCGGCGTGGATGATGTCGGCCTTGTCTTTCTCGGTCAGCGCCGGCGCGGTCAGGCCGCCACCACGACGGTTGATGCCTTTATGGTCGGACAGCGGGCCGCCAATCAATACCGAGCAGTGCAGGGCGTCGGCAGTCGCGGTGTCCACGCGCATCACCACCCGGCCATCGTCGAGCAACAGCTCATCACCAACGCCGCAGTCCTTGACCAGGTCCGGGTAGTCGATGCCGACGATTTCCTGGGTGCCCTCGGTCAGCGGATGACTGGTGGAAAAGGTGAAGGGGTCGCCGACCTTGAGTTCGATGCGCTTGCAGGCGAACTTGGCAATGCGGATCTTCGGTCCTTGCAGGTCGCCGAGCAGGGCGACATGCCGGCCATGCTTGGCGGCCAGTTCGCGCACCAGCTTGGCGCGGGCCTTGTGCTCGTCCGGCGTGCCATGGGAGAAGTTCAGCCGGGCCACATCCAGGCCGGCGATGATCAGTTGTTCGAGGACCTCGGGCGAGTTGCTCGATGGACCAAGGGTGGCGACGATTTTGGTACGGCGAAAAGTCATGCACGGACTCCTGAGTTGCGATTGAGCGCGAGGCTACTACGCTGCAACCCTGTAGTCATTGTTGCTCTGCACTACCTTTCTGCTCGGGTTTGAGCACCAGTAAATCGCAGTCCACGCTCTCCAGAATACGCTCCGCGGTATGCCCGATCAGGGCCGTATCCAGGTGGCCGCGAGCGATGGCGCCCATCAACAGCAGGTCGACATGCTGCTCGCGAACAAAGCGGGGCAGGACTTCTTCGGCAAAGCCCTCGATCAAGTGCGTATTGGGCGTGGCGATCGGGTATTGGTCGATCAACTGGGCAAAGGCTTCGCGGTGCTGGGCGGCGCAGCGGGCGACATAGTCATCGTAATTGGCCAGCAGTTCGGCATCGAACATCAGGGTGCGCGGCAAGGCGGAATAACTGTGCAGGTAGTGGGCGTGCATGCCCAGTTGACGACTCAACTCGCTGGCCGCGCGAATCAGTTGATGATCGAGCGCCGCCGGCTTGTCGGCGCTGTGCAGGGGATCGAGCGCTGCACACAGGCTATGGCCCTGCCATTGGGCATGATGCACCAGCCATAGCGGTGCCGGGCAATGGCGGATCAACTGCCAGCAGCTGTTGGTCAGCAGCAGCCGGCGCAGCAGGCTGTCATGCACGGTGGCCTTGAGCACCAGGTCGGGCACCAGCTCTGCCACTTTCTCCAGTACCAGCTTGTGCAGCGGCCTGCCCCAGCGCACGTCCAGATGCAGTTCCAGGCCCTCGGCCCGCACTGGCGCGGCCAATTCCTCCAGCCATTCCATGCCACGTTCGAGCCAGGCGGCCCGCCCCCGGCTTTGCATGGCCGTATCGAACAGATGGCCGGCTTCCAGGGTGGCGTTGTATTCGACCAGCAGCAGGTGCAGTTTCGCGCGGGTCTTGCGTGCCAGCCATAGCGCCCGCTCGAGTGCCGGCTGGTGTGTCTGCTGGGGTTCGATGACAACCAGTAGCTGTTGCAGATTCATGGACCTGGACCTCGCTGTGGGTTAGCGGCACATTGCAACGCATGGGCGCGCTGCTGGCGTTGATCTGTATCAGCTTAGTGGACCGGCTATTGCTTGGCGTCTGAGCCGGCGATCGGCATGAGCCTGCAGATTTCTGCAGGTCAGTCGATACACTGCTCATTGGAGGAGAGACCCATGCGAACCCTGTTGATTCTGACCCTGGCGCTCAGCGCCGCCGGTTGTACCCGTTGGTCGCTCGACCACCACTTGAACAATGCCTATCGCGCCTATGAGCAGGGCGATTGTTCGCAGGTCATGCTGGAGCTATCCCAGGCCGAGCGTAAAAGCCGTTCGCGTCCTTATCTGCAGCCGGAAATCTCCCTGTTGCGTGGCCAGTGCCTGGAGCGGCAAAACCTGTTCGTCGATGCGGCGCAGACCTATGAGTTCCTCATCAGTCGCTACCCCAGCAGTGAATACGCCTTCCGCGCCCGCGCGCGCCTGCAAACCTTGCAGCAGTTGGGGCATTACCGTCCGGCAGGCGCAGCCAAGGCGACAGCCACGGCACTCTGACTATAGGTCACGGGGTTTGGCTGCATGAGATTGCAGGGGTAAGCTGATGGATCGTTCAGGGAGGGAAAATCATGCGCCTGTTGCTCTGTCTCCTGTTGCTGCCCGGATTGGCCGCGGCAGAGATTTATCGCTGGGTCGATGCCAATGGTCAGGTGCACTTCGCTCAGCGCCCTGTTACGCCCGGGGCCGAGCAGGTCGAGGTCAGGCCGCAGGTGATCGAACGTGACGAGGCGACGCGCCAGCGCGAGGAGCGTGCCGCGCGCTTCTACGACGCGCGCCGCGCCGAGCAGGCGCAGGCGGCGGTTGCCTCAGCCACACGTCAAACCCAGCGTGCGCAGGAATGCAGCGAGCTGCGCAACAGGTTGGTGCAGCTCCAGGAAGGGCGGCGCTATTTCAGCTCCGAGGCGAATGGCGAACGGACCTATTACAGCGATCAACAGCTTGATGCCGCTCGTCGTCAGCTGCGTGACCGAGTATCCGAACGCTGTTCCTGAAACTGGTCCAGGAGCAATAGTGCGGCCATACTTAGAAGCTCTTCATAGCGATGTGCCATTATGCCCATTCAGCGCCGAATCGAACGCCAGCAGTTGCCTTGCTACCTGAAGGTGTTCAACCGCATTACCGATAAGCCTATGGGCTATATCGGCAATGTGTCGTTGGACGGCCTCATGTTGATCAGCCAATTACCACTGCTGGTCGGTGCGCGTTTCGACATGCGCTTGAAGATTCCAGGGCAGAGCACGCTCCACTTCATCGACTTCTCGGCCACCTGTCAGTGGTGTCGCGAGGATGTCACTCCAGGCAGCTTCGACTCGGGTTTCGCCTTGGTGGCGCCGCCCGCCGAGTTCGTCGAGATGGTCGACTCGTTGCGTCAATACTTCAGTTTCTACCCGCTGGGTGCCTCTGCCTAGGCGGCGCTCTTGGAGAGGGGCTGATGACGAGTGGAAGACGCCCGCCTGCTGCGGCCGCCTGCAGACGGTCTCGTGACGGCGCTCGATATTTGCCCAAGCCTTGAGATCTCGCGGTGAGACGGGCCGCAGGATCAACAGGAACGGGTTCGTGCACCGCTTGAGCGAAACAGCGTCCATAAAAAAACCGCCTCGTAAGGCGGTTTTCTCAATTATGCCGCCACCTCAAGCCATTGCTGGCTCGTTCAGTTGCAGCAGTTCGTCGGAGCGCATCTGCACCTCGCTGTAGCGTTCGGCGTTGCTGGCAAGCACCTCGGCCATGGCGGGGAAGATCTCGTTCAGCTTGCTGCGCCACTGCTCGGATTCAACCTGCTTGGGGAAGCAGCGCTGAATCAGGTCGAGCATGATCGACACGGTCACCGAGGCGCCTGGCGATGCGCCGAGCAGGGCGGCGATGGAGCCGTCCTCAGCCGCAACCAGCTCGGTGCCGAACTGCAGGATGCCGCCGTGCTTGGCATCTTTCTTGATGATCTGCACGCGCTGGCCGGCCATTTCCAGGCGCCAGTCCTCGGCTTTCGCCAGTGGGTAAAAGCCGCGCAGGGTCTTCAGGCGCTTTTCATCGGACTGCATCACTTCCTTGATCAGGTAGCGGGTCAGTTCGAAGTTGTCGCGTGCCACCGCAAGCATCGGGCCGATATTGTTGGGGCGGATCGACAGTGGCAGATCGAGCAAGGAGCCGTGACGCAGGAATTTGGTCGAGAAACCGGCGTAGGGCCCGAACAGCAGAGATGTCTTGCCATCGACCACGCGGGTGTCGAGGTGCGGTACCGACATCGGCGGCGAACCCACTTCGGCCTGGCTGTAGACCTTGGCTTCGTGCTGTTTGACCACCTCGGGGTTGTCGCAGCGCAACCATTGGCCGCTCACCGGGAAACCGCCGTAACCTTTGCCTTCGGGAATGCCGGACATCTGCAGCAACGGCAGGGCGGCACCGCCGGCACCGAGGAAGACGAACCTGGCCTGGATCGTGCGGTGATTGCCGCTCTGCTGATCCTTGATGCTGACGCGCCAGCCTTGCTCGTTGCGTTCGAGGCCGGTGACCTTCTGGCTGCATTTGACCTGTGCGTTGGGCTGTTTGCCCAGGTGGTGGAGCAGGTGCTTGGTCAGCGTGCCGAAGTTGACGTCGGTGCCTGCCATGACCCGGGTCGCGGCGATCGGCTCTTGCGGATCGCGGCCCGGCAGCATCAGTGGCATCCACTCGGCCATGGTGGCGCGGTCTTCGGTGTACTCCATATCGGCGAAGGCATGGTGCTGGGTCAGCGCCTTGAACCGCGTCTTGAGGAAGTCGATGCCTTCCTGCCCGCGCACAAAGCTAAGGTGCGGCACCGGAGTGATGAAGGATTTGGGTGAACCAAAGGTGCCTTTGTCGGCGTCCTTTTCGATCAAATAAGCCCAGAACTGCTTCGACTCTTCGAATTGGGTATTGATGGTCACCGACTTTTTGATGTCGATCGAGCCATCCGCCGCCTGCGGCGTATAGTTCAACTCGCACAGTCCGGCGTGGCCGGTACCGGCATTGTTCCAGGGATTGGAGCTTTCGATCGCGCCGGATTCCATCAGTTCGATGATTTCCAGCGTGAGGCCTGGATCAAGTTCTTTCAGGAGCACGGCCAAGGTCGCGCTCATGATGCCGGCACCAACCAGCACCGCATCCACCGTTTCGTAATCGTTCTGCGCCATTATCACTTCTCCTAAAAATGCTGCACCCAATTGACGGCCAGAGGCCTAAGCGTGAAACAACGCCTATCAGCAGTCGCTGAGGTGTCCCGGGGTGAGGCAGGAGGGGATGACGGAGCATTGCCCAGCCGCAAGATCGTTCATATTCGCCACACTCTTGTGAAGTTGTTGAAACCGTTTTTTCACGCTCTTTTGGAGCCGTGAACCTCAAAAGCTCGTTCGCCCAGGCCAGCCTTATTACCCGCGCAAAACTCCCGTTGCATGGCTGCAAGGCGGTCTGCGTGTTGGGTAAAGCGGCGAGCCGGAAGGGGCTGCACGAAGTGGGCGACTCTCTGGGGCGTGCCGATGGCTAATGCATCAGCGGTACGGCGAGGCCCGATCAGGAGGCGTCCTTATAATCGGGGCGCGATTATAAGACGAATACGGGGAAATTGATCGTATCAAGTGACTTTTCTTCTTCAGCCGGTCAGGCCAGCGAGGCTTCGGCGGCGGTCGAATTTGTCGCGGTCGGGGCGATTCGGGCACTGGCCGGGAGTGGTTTATGCAGCCAGCCGAGTTGCTGCTGATTGACCTCGGTCCAGTCCAGGCCTTGTGGCGCCTGGGCTGACTGGCGAAAGGCACGGCACAGGCCGTGCTCGTCGAGCAGGGCAAATGTGCGAATGTGACGGCGCGGGACGAGCCAGGAGCGAAGGGAGAACATGGCATGGACTCAGGCGGTTGACGACTAAAGTCTTATGCCAGCCGGGCATGACAGCGCTGTGACAACAGCTCGGTCTCCCTCAAGTCTTGCCTGCGGCGCTGTTAGCCCATGCTGCTGCTGGTTATACTGCGGAGCACTTTTGCGCCCCACACCCATGGAGAGATGAGCATGCTGCATCGCCTGTTGTTTGGTCTGATCGCTGTCGTCAGCCTGACCCTGGTCGGCTGTGCCCACAGCCCGCAACAACTCAGTCCGCAACCCAAGATCAATGCCCCGCTGGCTGCCGTTGGCCAGGGCCAGCCGGTAGTGGTGAAGGTTGTCGACGGTCGTCCGTCGCCAGTACTCGGTACGCGTGGTGGCCTGTACCCGGAAACCAGTGCGATCGTCGTGACTGGTCAGGACATTCTGCCAAAACTGCAAGCCCAGGCAGAAGCGGCGGTGCGTCTACTTGGTTTCACCCCGACCCCGAATGCCTACAACGCGCCGCAGCTGACCCTGACCCTGGCCGAGTTGAAGTACCAGTCGCCGAAAGAAGGCCTGTACGTCACTGAGTCCGATATCACCGCGACCTTTCGCATCGACGTGCAGAACAGTGTGCGCCGTTACAACGGTCGCTACGGCGCCTCGATGAACCAGCGCTTTGGCATGGCGCCGAACCAGGAAACCAATACCAAGCTGGTGGGCGATGTCTTGAGCGATGCGCTGACCCGTGCGTTCAAGGATCCGACTGTCGGCCAAATGCTCCGTCAGTAAGCGCCTGTCGATAAACGACCGGTCAGTTGCGCAAGGCTAGTCAGCCAAGAGCCGGTTCGTCAGGTCTTGCTTGTCAGCGACCAGTTGTATAGTTCGAGAGTCTGAAGAAATGCCGCTTCCCCGTCAGGGCTAAGCGGCATTTTTTCTTGAAGACAGGGCCGTGCGGCGCCTGCCCAAGGATTGTGTGCGATGGCTGCCGCCCATCAGTCAGAGCTGCTGGGTTGGGGGCGGCGAGGGCAGATAAAAAACGCCGCTCACCGGTAACGGTGGAGTGGCGTTTTTTCTTGGTCGAAGGGTATTGCGGGTGGCATGGCGCTGATTGGGCGTTCAGGCCGCGTCGGCATAAAACTCCGGCAAGCTGAAGCCGGTGTGCTGGTCGATGTCCGGCAGGTCATAGTGTTCATGACCGCCAAGGGTGCAATAGACCAGCCAGTGGTGATCCTGGACGTTGAAGGACAGTTCGTTGATTACCGCTTCTTCCATGTCGTCGAGCGAATCGATCAGGTAGTCACGGTCAAGGGGTTGGGGCGTGAGCATGGCAATTCCTCCGCGGGCCTATTGGATACGCCCCGTGCAGCGATGACGGTGGCGTAGCTGAAAAGAATTCAAAGCTTAGGCCAGGAATATGACGATTCTTAGACGATTTTGAGATCGCTCCTTCGTTCGTCGGAAACGAAACTTCTAAATCGACTGCTTCAGTAAACTGCGCGCGGTATTTTGGCTCGTCTGGTGGGATGTGGCGGTGTGAGGTGCGGCTGATGGAGGTGTGTAAGAGGGGAATTCAGCGCCTGCCCCCTGGAGCATCGAGTGTTCCTTCCCCGAGCGATCAGCCTAGGCGCTTCATGCCGTCCGGCAGCGCCGGAGTTTTTCCCTTTCGTGGTGCGCCGGCGTGATCTGTGCACCAATTTGCTGTGGAGGTTGCTATGCCGTTGCAGGCGCTCTGGTCTGTTTTTCTTGCCCATCCCGCGCAGTCGTTGAATACCCTTGCCCTGTTCTTCGGGCTTGCCGGGGGCTGGTTGCTGCTGGCCACCCGCGTGCGTGAGCGGCGTGCAGTGGCACGCGTGATCGCGGGCGGCGGCGCCAAGCAGATGGTCGAGGAGGTGAGTGTGTTCGACGCCCCGACCCTGCGTATCAACCGGTTTTTCTATCGTTTCGGTTTTGCCAGCCTGGCGGCGTCGCTCGCGCTGTCCTGGGGCAGCACCCTGCTCTGAGTTACCGCGAGGCGCCAGCACTACTTTCCAGCAAAAAAGCGGCAGCCCATGGGCTGCCGCTTTTTGTTAGTGCGCCAGGCATTGCTACAGCGGCAAGCCGGCTTTGACCCGGTATTGATTACGCACCGGGTTGGCATATTGCAGCACCAGATAAGGCTGCTGTTCGACCGGGCAGCGAGCCAGGCGCTTGTTCCACTCGGCTTCTGCGCGAGCCAGTTCCTCGGCGGCAAACAGCTGTGCGGCGCTGGGTACGTCGAGTGCCGGATCGCGCTCGCTGCACATGGCGTAGGCCAGGTAATGCACGGGGAATAGCCGGTAGCCGCTGAGAATCTGTCTGTCCATCTCGGCGGCCAGCTGCTTGCTGTCCTCCAGACCGCGGCTCACGGGCGCACTGAAGTGAATATGCACGCGACCCTTATAGCCGGTAATGCCGAGGGCGATGCTCTGGTCGTCTTCGCCCGGCGCTTTGCTGTAACTGCCGCTGCTGGCGCGGATGAACAGCTCGCGGGCCTTGGCCTGATCGCAGGGGTCGTATTCATAGCTGATCGAAACCGGGGTCAGTTTCAGCGCAGCGATCACCTCGGCAAAGGGTTCGTTCTTGCGACTCATGTGGAACATCTTGAGGATCGCCGAGTCGGTGCGGTCGTTACCATCCTTGGCGCGGCCCTCGGCCTGGGCGATCCAGATCGACTCGCAATCGGTGCGGATCGAATGATTGATATAGGCCGACAGCAGTTGGTAGGCCGCGAGCTTCTCGCGGCGGCCGCTGAGCGAGCGATGCACGATAAAGCTCTTGTTCAGGCGCATCAGGTCGCTGACGAACGGCTTCTGCAGCAGATTGTCGCCAATCGCGATGCGCGGGGTCGGCAGGCCGGCGTGGTACACCGCGTAATTGACGAAGGCCGGATCCATGACGATGTCGCGGTGGTTGGCCAGGAACAGGTAGGCACTGCCAGCCTTGAGTTGCTCGACGCCGGAGTAGGTCACGCCGTCGGTGGCGCGCTCGATGCTCTGGTCGACGTAAACCTCGACTTTTTCCTGCAGCGCCGCTACCGAGGCGACGTTGCTGAACTCAACTCGCAGTCGATAGGCTATAAGTGGTTTAAGCAACCAGCCCAGTGCGCCGGCCAGGCGTGGGAAGCGATACTGGGTGAGGATGTCGAGAAACTCGTCGTCTGCCAGCAAGCGCGCCAGAACAGTGGGTACTTCGGAATCGGCGTAAGGTCGGATGGCATCGAATTCGCCCATCATGCTCTCTTGTCGTGGTTGGCTGTGGTTAACAGAATGTGGAGGAGGGTGGTTCCGTGCGTGGGACCAGCGATAGACCGGCGATTATACCTACAAGTCACATGGAGACTGCGATGCTGGAAAGCCAGCTTTATCAATGCCCCTACTGCGGCGAGACGGTCGAAGCCCTGCTCGACCTTTCCGCTGGCGATCAACAGTACATCGAGGATTGCCCGGTGTGCTGTCGCCCCATTGTCTTCGATTTGCGAACCGACGGTATTCTCTGGACGCTCGATGTGCGTGGAGAAAACGACTGATGCAGCGCATTTACGAGCCGCAGGACGTGCTGGAAGGCGAATTGCTGCTGGCAATGCTGGCCAGTGAGGGCATCCAGGCCCACCTGATCGGCGAGCACCTGCTCGGCGGGGTTGGCGAGCTGCCGGCCTGTGGCTTGCTCGGTCTGCTGGTCGACGATGTTCAGGCCGAGCGCGCACAGCAGTTGATCGCCACGTACAATATTGCGCAACCTCTGGCCAATGATGAGCCCGAGGATTTTCAGGGCGTGTTGCTCTGCTAGACCCCACGGCGCGTGGAGGCAGGCGCGCAGGGTGAGCCGAGCGCACCTGATGCGAGCCACTGGTTCAGTCTGCCCTGACCTGGTTGAGCGCCAGGGTGTGGCGCGCTGGCCCCTGGTCTTAGTGTGTTGCCCATTCCACCGCTGGCCCCTTCTGGCCTGCTGCCTACCTGTTATCGAGTTGCCTCATGTGTGGACGTTATGCCCTGTTCCGTTGGTCGCCAGCATTCGCGGCCTTGCCCGGATTTCCTGCAGATCAGCAGCCGCAATGGAATATCTCGCCCGGCGCCCAGGTGCTGTTGCTGCGAGCCGTTGCGGGTGAGCGCCAGCTGGTTCGCGCTCGCTGGGGGCTGACCCCGCCCTGGCTGACGGATCTGTCGAAAACCCCGGCCCAGGCTCGGGCGGAAACGCTGGTCGAGCAGCCGATGTTCCGCGATGCCTTTCGCCTGCGCCGCGGCTTGTTGCCGGCCAATGGCTTCTACGAATGGCGCGGTTCTGCGCGCAAGCGGCCATATTGGCTGACCGGCGAAGACAGCCCGCTGTATTTCGCCGCGCTGTGGGAGGCGTATCCGGTCGAAGGCTGTGTCTATCTCAGTGCGGCGGTGGTGACCCAGCCGGCGGCCAATCAGCGCCGCCCGCTGATCCTCGATGCCGCCGCCCAGGCGCTGTGGCTGGCGGCAGATACGCCGCGCGACGAGCTTGCCGCGCTGCTAGCCCGACCTCAACCGGTGCTGCGCGAGCGGGTCCTGGCCAACCTGGTCAATGATCCCAAACTGAATGCCCCCGAGTGCCTGACACCGGCGTAGCTGCCGTCAATAGTGTGTCGGGGGTGGAACTTATTGCCGGCCGGCCGGCCCTAGCTTTGAGGTGTTCACTCGCTGACTGTTTAGCGAGTGCAGGGTCTTGCGCCGATAACGCCTAGTCGGCGCTCTTCCGCGCTATTGCCGGTTGCTCGCCCAAGGAGGCAGGCCTAGCATACGTTGCTTAATCGAATGGAGACTCAGCATGAACCAGACGTTGTCCTTTACCGCGCTGGCCGCGGCCTTGCTGCTGGCAGGATGCCAGGCCGTGAACACCACCAGCGGTGGCGCGGTGGGTGTCGAGCGCAAGCAGTACATGTTTGGCATGCTCTCGAGCCAAGAGATCAATCAGATGTATGCACAGTCCTATCAGCAGACACTGAGCGAGGCGTCGAGCAAGGGTGTGCTGGACAAGAGCAGCGCCAGCGCCAAGCGGTTGCAGGTCATCACCAGTCGCTTGATCAGGCAGGCGCCGATTTTTCGCCCCGATGCCGCGCAGTGGCAGTGGGAGGTCAACCTGATCAAGAGCCCCGAGCTGAATGCCAGCTGTGGCCCGGGCGGCAAGATCCTCTTCTACAGCGGGCTGATCGATAAGTTGCAACTGAGCGATGATGAGATCGCCGCGATCATCGGCCATGAAATGGCCCATGCTCTGCGCGAGCATAGCCGTGAAGCCATGTCCAAGGCCTATGGCGTGGGGCTGGCCAAGCAGGGCGCCGGTGCGCTGCTCGGCCTGGGAGAGGTGGGTATGGCCATGGCCGATACCGTGGTGCAGTACAGCCTGACCTTGCCCAACAGCCGGGGCAACGAAAACGAGGCCGATCTGCTCGGGCTGGAACTGGCTGCCCGCAGCGGCTACAACCCGAATGCCGCGATCAGCCTGTGGCGCAAGATGGCCCAGGCCGGCAATGGTGCACCGCCCGAGTTCATGAGCACCCACCCGTCGTCGAGTAGCCGCATCGCGGCCCTGCAGGCGGCAATTCCGAAAGTCATGCCGCTTTACGAGCAGGCCAAGGCCTCGCGCTGACAGCGTCTCGGGTGTGTGCCCGCATCGTATAGGCAGCGCCATACGCACCGCTGGTCGGGGCTGCTGGCGCTGAGTCGACTTAAGGCAGGGCTTTTTCCGAGAAGGAGCGAGTGTCCAGGCCCAGTTGGGCGCGGAAGCTTTCCATGTCGAACATTGTGCAGATTTCCTGGATCTCGTTGCTCGGGGTCAGCGTCCAGAAGGCCATCGCTGCGATGCTCAACACCTTGTCACTCGGCGGGTAACCCATGGCCGGTTGCTCGATGGTGCCGATCAGGGTGCTCCAGGTGACTACCTTATTGCCTTCGGCAATGCATTCCTCGACCACTACCTGCAAGTCGGGCATGGCCTTGCGGATATCCTGAACCAGCTGGGCGAAGGCCGCGCTGCCCAAGTGGTGGCCAACAAACGAGCTTCTGTAGAGAAAATCCTTGCTGTGCAGCTGTTCGGCTAGGGCCAGGCACCCTTTGTTCCACGACAGGTTGATATGCTGGCAGACCAACTTTTTCCGATCATCCAATGACATGCGTCGCTCCCGGGCTTGTTGGGTAAGGTGCGCAAGATACTGCGCACCTTATCTGCCGCTAGAGTAGCCAATAAATTGCTTTGAGCGCCAGAGGATCGGCGTCAAATCAATACCACAAGTGCCCGCCGAGTTGCAGGGCCTGGTAGCTGGCATAGGCAGCCAATGCGGCGAAGGCGCACGCGGCCAGGCGCCGAATCAGGGGCAGTGGCAAGCGGTCGGCGGCGAAGTTACCGAGCAGCACCACCGGGACGTTGGCAATCAGCATGCCCAGGGTGGTGCCGATCACGACGAGCGCAAGATGGGGGTACTGTGCGGCCAGCATCACGGTGGCGACCTGGGTCTTGTCGCCCATCTCGGCGATGAAGAAGGCGACCAGAGAGGTCAGAAACGGGCCGTAGCGCTTGAAACGTGAGCTTTCATGGTCATCCAGTTTGTCGGGAACCAGGGTCCACAGGGCCACCGCAATGAAGGAGGCGGCGAGCGTCCAGCTCAAGGTCAGCGGGGAAAACAGTCCGGCTACCCAGTTGCCGGCGGCACCCGCAAGGAAATGGTTGGCCAGGGTGGCGACCACGATGCCGAGGATAATGGGCCGAGGTTGGCGAAAGCGCGCGGCCAGCAGCAACGCGAGCAATTGGGTCTTGTCGCCGATTTCGGCCAGGGCAACGATCAGGGTGGGGACGAACAGGGATTCCAGCATCAGACTTCCTAACGGGGCGGGTCGACATGGCTATGACACGTACAGCCTTCCCGCCCCGGGTAAGGTGTGCGTGTCATAGGTCTTGTCAAACCGTTTGCGCAGTGCCGCCAGCCAGCGGCTGGTTGTTGACATTGCGCCAGCCCGTGTTGCTGGGCTGAGGGTCGCACGCACCATGGTCGGTGGACCAAGTATGTTGACGCGTGCCGGGCGAGCCGTTGCTCGCGGGAGACTACTCCCCTAGGACGCGGGCATTCTGCCTAGCCGCAGCGGATTGGGCAAGCCTGCGGTCATTGCTTGCTCGCGCGGTAGATACGAAAGCCCTTGGCTTCGGCCAGGGTATGGCAGGGACCGAGGTATTGCTCGATCAGCGGGGGGTACTTGAGGAAACTGTTGGCCACCAGGCGCAATTGGCCGTGCCGCTCGAGGTGCTCCGCCGCATGGCGCAACAGGTTTTCCGTGGCGTGGTAGTGGGTGTGCACACCCTGGTGGAAGGGCGGGTTGCTGAGGATCGCGGCCAGCCCCCTGGGTGCGGCGGCAATCCCGTCGCCACTGATGACGTTGGCCTGCAGGTCGTTGGCCGCCAGGGTCAGGCGGCTACTGGCCACGGCGAAGGCGTCGACATCCAGCAGGGTCACCTGGCTCTCGGGGTAGCGGCGTTTCAGCGCCGCCCCGAGTACGCCGGCGCCGCAGCCGAAGTCGAGCAGGTGGCCTGTCGGCAGCTGATCCAGATGCTCCAGGAGCAGGGCGCTGCCGATGTCCAGGCGACCATGACTGAACACCCCCGGCAGGCTGATCACGCTCAGCGGGCCGTCACTCAGTGGCAGGCTGTAGTGTCGCGCCAGGGTTTCGAGGTTCGGGGTTGCTGGTGCATGTTTGACATGCACTTGCCAGAGTTGGCAGTGGCGCGCGCTGTCGAGCTTGCGCGCCCTGCCGAACGCCGCCAGTTGCTTGGCTGCGCGCTCGATGCCGGCCCGCTTCTCGCCGACCAGGAATAGCTCGCGCCCGGCCAGTTGTGCCGCCAGCGCGCACAGCAGGTAGTCGGTCAGTTCACGGGATTTTGGCAGGAACAGCACCGCAGCGGCGAATTCGCCAGATGGGGGCGTTACCCCGAATTGGCTGCGCCCGGCAAAGCGGGTTTCCAGTAGCGCCTGTTCGCCGGCATGCCAGCTCCAGCCCCTGGCTTCAGGCAGGCGATCGAACAGGTCGTCGGCCGGCAGGCCGGCAAGCAACAGCGGGCCGCCGAACAGGTCGGCCTGGCGCAGCAGCACTTCGCTTCGCGGGTCCATGGGGGGCTCCTAGGCAAAGCGCGGAGGATAGCAAATATGGCCAGGGCGTTGAGCGCCATGGCGTGCTGCTCCGTTAGCCTGGCGCGCGTCCCCCTTCCCCGGTGGTTAGTTCACCACCCGGCGCGCGGCACCGTCGAAAAATGCCTGAGCATTTTCCGTCAACTGGGTGACGATGCGCTGCCGTGCTTCGCGGCTGCCCCAGGCGCTGTGCGGTGTGACGATCAGGCGCGGGATGTCGGCGGCGAGCAAGGGGTTGCCGTCTGTTGGCGGCTCCTGGGTCAGCACGTCGGTGGCCGCGCCACCCAGATGGCCACGGCGCAAGGCGTCGGCCAGCGCTTGTTCGTCGACCAGGCCGCCGCGTGCGGTGTTGATCAGGAAGGCGCCGGGTTTCATCAGGCTCAGCTGGTATTCGCCAATCAGGTTGTGGGTGGCCGGGTTGAGTGGACAATGCAGGGTCAGGGCATCGACCTGTGGCAGTAACTCGTCCAGCGGCAGGCGATCCTGGCGGGGCGGCCGGCCCGGCAGTTGGCCAAGCAGTACGCGCATGCCGAAGGCTTCAGCCAGGCGCGCCACGGCGCCGCCCAGTTCGCCGTGGCCGAGCAGGCCGAGGGTCTTGCCTTCCAGTTCGACGATGGGGAAGTCCAGCAGGCAGAACTGCTGCGCCTGCTGCCAGCGGCCATCCCGTACCGCGCCCTGATAGTCCGGCAGGCGGGTGGCCAGGGCGAGCAGCAGCATCAGGGTGTGCTGCGCCACCGAAGGCGTGCCGTAACCCTGGCAGTTGCAGACCAGCACGCCATGTTCGCGCGCGGCGTCCAGGTCGATGTTGTTGGTGCCAGTGGCGGCGATCAACAGCAGCTTCAGTTCAGGGCAGGCGGCGAAGGTCTTGGCGTCCAGGGGTACTTTGTTGCTGATCGCCACCTGTACGCCCTGCAGACGCTCGATCACCTGTTCAGGGGCGCTCAGCGGGTACAGCCTGAGTTCGCCGAATAGCTGCTGCAGTGGCGACAAGTCGAGATCGCCGAGGTCGAGCGTACTGTGGTCCAGAAAGGCTGCGCGGCTACTTTTACTCATCAGCTGTACCTTTTCGACTGTCGAAGCGGGGCGTAAGGTGAACAGCCTATCAGACCCCTATGCCTGTTGCGGAGCCGTTATGTACTGGACGGAATTTTTCACCGTTGCCCTGATTCACCTGCTGGCTGTGGCCAGCCCCGGTCCGGATTTTGCCATCGTGGTGCGCGAAAGCGTGGCCTTCGGCCGGCGTGCCGGAATTTTCACCGCGCTGGGTGTGGGCGCCGGGATCTTCGTCCATGTGGCCTATTCGCTGCTCGGCATAGGTCTGATCGTGTCCCAGTCGATTGTCTTGTTCAACGCGTTGAAATGGCTGGCGGCCGCTTACCTGCTCTACATCGGGATCAAGGCGTTGCGCGCCAAACCGGCGGGTCCCGCCCGCGCCGAACTGAGCCTGGAACAGGCCGTGCGTTCACCGCGTGCAGCCTTTGCTACCGGGTTCGTCACCAATGGCCTGAACCCCAAGGCAACCCTGTTCTTCCTCTCGCTGTTTACCGTGGTGATCAACCCGCACACTCCACTGGCGGTGCAGGCAGGTTACGGCCTCTACCTGGCACTGGCGACGGCACTGTGGTTCTGTCTGGTGGCGATGTTGTTCAGCCGGCCGCGGGTGCGCGCCGGATTTGCCCGCATGGGCCACTGGTTCGATCGGTTGATGGGCGCGGTATTGGTCGGCTTGGGCGTCAAGCTGGCGTTCAGCGAGTTGCATTAGGGATGCGGTGGGGTGAAGCGTTAGCCTGTTTCTCCGTTCCGCTTTCAGCTTGCAACAGTTCGACCGTCCCCCCCGCTCTAGTGTTGCCGCCAGCCGGGTTGTTGACCTTGGCATGATCCAGACTTTGTTCGCCATGCTCAGTAGGCTGGTCATGGCGAAGGCTTGGTTGATCTCGAACTGAGTGACGCCATCCTTGTTCCTCTCGGCTCTCTTGCGCAGGCTATCGCTGGCCTGCCCTGGCCGTGGGCTCGGGCGCTCTCCGGCGGTGACGATTTTGGCTATTGCGGTCGCCGCTATAAACGTGCTGGATAAATAAGTGGTGGCTGTGAACCGGTATTGCTTGTCGGTCCTGTCGAGTGACCCAAAGCAGCTGAAAAGTCAGGCTGGCAAATCATTCTTTTGACTGATTTGCCAGCCTGGCAAGCGCTCTAGAGTCCTGTCACTGGAAAAAATATTTCTGCTGACAGGTGCTCACTATGTTGCAAACCCGCATCATTCCGCCCGCGGCGAATGCCCATCAATACCCGCTGCTGATCAAGCGCTTGTTGCTGTCCGGCGTTCGCTATGAAAAAACCCGTGAAATCATTTATCGCGACACGCTGCGATATAGCTATGCGACCTTCAATGAGCGGGTTGCCCGCCTGGCCAGTGCGCTGACGACGGCCGGAGTCAAAGCCGGTGATACCGTGGCGGTGATGGACTGGGACAGCCACCGCTACCTGGAGTGCATGTTCGCCATTCCCATGCTTGGTGCGGTGCTGCACACCATCAATATTCGCCTGTCACCCGAGCAGATTCTCTACACCATGAACCACGCCGAGGATAAGTTCGTCCTGGTCAATAGTGAGTTCGTGCCCCTCTACAACGGTATCGCCGGGCAACTGACCACGGTTGAGAAAACCCTGCTGCTGACCGATGCCGAGGAAAAAACCGCCGAACTGCCGGGGCTGGTTGGCGAGTACGAGCGACTACTGGCGGCCGCCAGTCCGAGCTATGACTTCGCCGATTTCGATGAAAACTCGGTGGCCACCACCTTCTATACCACCGGCACTACCGGCAACCCCAAGGGCGTGTATTTCACTCATCGGCAACTGGTGCTGCACACCATGGCGGCGGCCAGTGTGATGGGCAGTCTCGACAGCGTGCGCCTGCTGGGCACCAACGATGTCTACATGCCGATTACCCCGATGTTCCATGTGCATGCCTGGGGCATGCCCTATGTCGCCACCATGTTGGGCGTCAAGCAGGTGTATCCGGGGCGCTACGAGCCGGAGATGCTGTGCAAGCTGATCAAGGAGGAGGAGGTCAGCTTCTCCCATTGCGTACCGACCATTCTGCAAATGCTGCTCAACACGCCAAGTGCCCAAGGCCATGACTTCGGCGGACTGAAGATGATCATCGGCGGCAGCGCGTTGAACCGCACCCTCTACGATGCGGCCAAGGCGCGCGGTATCCAGCTGACTGCGGCCTATGGCATGTCGGAAACCTGCCCGCTGATCTCCTGCGCGCACATCAATGACGAGTTGCTGGCCGGTAGCGAAGATGAACGGGTCACCTACCGGATCAAGGCCGGCGTGCCGGTGCCTCTGGTCGAGGCGGCAATCATGAGCGCCGATGGCACGATGTTGCCGGCAGACGGCGAGTCCCAGGGCGAGCTGGTGTTGCGCTCGCCGTGGCTGACCCAGGGCTATTTCCGCGAGCCGGAGAAAGGCCAGGAACTCTGGGAGCACGGCTGGCTGCACACCGGCGACGTGGCGACCATCGATGACATGGGCTTTATCGAGATTCGTGACCGGATCAAGGACGTGATCAAAACCGGCGGCGAGTGGATCTCCTCATTGGCGCTGGAAGACCTGATCAGTCGTCATCCGGCCGTGCGTGAAGTGGCGGTGGTGGGGGTAGTGGACCCGCAATGGGGTGAGCGGCCTTTTGCCTTGCTGGTGTTGAAAGATGGTCAGGACCTGGATGCCAAGGGTCTGAAGGATCACCTCAAGCCTTATGTCGAGCAGGGGCATATCAACAAGTGGGCAATCCCCGCACAGATTGCTCTTGTTACGGAAATTCCCAAGACCAGTGTTGGCAAGCTGGACAAGAAGCGCATTCGCCTGGATATCGCCCAGTGGCAAGCGGCTGGCAGTGCGTTTCTCTCGACCTTGTAATGTGTGGTGGTGATACCTCGCCAGAGTGACTGCATAGTCAAACAAGCGTTTGGCCTGGCAGTTGCTCTTTTCCAGCCATTCCTGGCTCGTGGCGGACCGGACTGATGCGCCGAAACCTGCGCGCCAGAGTGGCTGGGAGGCAGCAAATCATACTTTCGAGGGATCAGGTAGTCACACCCTCTGGCTATAGTCCGCACTATCCATAACAAAAAAGTTACATGGAGTAGTGTCGATGACAAAAGCAAAGCAAACCTGGCGCCTGGCAAAACTGCCGCTGGCCGTCAGCCTCGCATCCACCCTCGCCGCACCGGCATTCGGTGTCACCTTCAATATCGGTGAAATCGAAGGTCAGTTCGATTCCGCACTGTCTGTAGGTGCCAGTTGGTCTGTTCGTGGAGCAGATCCAGATCTGGTCGGCACAGTAAATGGTGGTAAGGCTGCCTCATCGACCAGCGACGACAATCGTCTGAACTTCAAGAAAGGCGAAACCTTCTCGAAAATCTTCAAGGGTATTCACGACCTTGAGTTGAAATACGGCGATACCGGCGTATTCGTGCGCGGCAAGTACTGGTATGACTTTGAAGCCAAGGATGAAAACCGCCTGTTCAAGGACATCGACGACCATAACCGCAAAGAAGCCGCCCAGGCCTCGGGCGCGCAAATTCTCGATGCGTTCGTCTACCACAACTACGATATTGCCGACTTGCCGGGTTCCGTGCGTCTGGGCAAGCAGGTGGTCAGTTGGGGCGAGAGCACCTTCATTCAGAACTCGATCAACTCGATCAACCCGGTCGACGCCGCCGCTTTCCGTCGCCCTGGCGCGGAGATCAAGGAAGGTCTGATCCCGGTCAATATGTTCTATGTGGCGCAGAGCCTGACCGACAACCTGTCGATGGAGGCGTTCTATCAGCTCGAGTGGGATCAGACCGTAGTCGATAACTGCGGCACCTTCTTCTCGACTACCGATGTGGTGGCCGATGGCTGCGATAACAATTTGACTGTTGGCTCGCCTGCTATCGCACCGTTGCAGCCGATTGCCGCCGCATTTGGCCAGGGTTTCGATGTGGAAGGCGAAGGCGTGGTGGTGCCGCGTGGCGGTGATCGCGATGCCCGTGACAGCGGCCAATACGGTATGGCCCTGCGCTGGCTCGGCGATAACACCGAGTACGGCGCCTACTTCATGAACTACCACAGCCGCAATCCCTTCTTTAATACCAAGACGGCAGACGCAGGTACCTTTGCTGCATTGGGCAATGCTAACCCGTTTGCAGGTCCGTTAACTGGCATTCTAGGTCAGGTATGTGGGGCTCTTGGCGGAGCTCCAGGGTGCTTCGGTAATCCTGCTTATTCAGGTACGGCAAGCGGCTTGGCGCAAAGCACTGTATTGGGCAACGGCGAATACTTCATCAGCTATCCCGAGGATATCCAGCTGTACGGCCTGAGCTTCTCGACCGTGCTGCCTACCGGTACTTCATGGGCCGGTGAGGTCAGCTATCGCCCCAATGCGCCGATCCAGATCAACAGCACTGCGCTCAACCTGGCGCTGCTCAATCCGGCCAGCGGTGGTCAGGCAGCTCCGACCATTGATACGGCTCCAGGTGCGGAAAATCAGGGTTATCGCCGCAAGGAGCTGACCCAGGTGCAAACCACCTTCACCCATTTCTTTGACCGGGTATTGGGCGCTAGCCGCCTGACCGTCGTCGGTGAAGTCGGTGCCGCCCATGTGGGTGCCCTTGAGCGTCGTGAAGATCTGCAGTACGGCCGCGACTCCATTTATGGCGCCTATAGCGCCAGCAATGACGATGGCTTCGTCACCGCCAACTCCTGGGGCTATCGCGCTCGCGCCATTCTCGAATACCCGAGCGTGTTTGCCGGCGTCAACCTCAAGCCGAGCCTGTCCTGGTCGCATGACGTCGACGGCTACGGCCCGAACGGTCTGTTCAACGAAGGCAGCAAGGCCGTCAGCTTGGGTTTGAATGCCGAGTACCAGAACACCTACACGGCTGACCTGTCTTACACCGATTTCTTCGGTGGCGACTACAACACTGCGATCGATCGCGATTTCGTTGCACTCAGCTTCGGTATGAACTTCTAAGCGGCCAGGAATTTTGAGGAAGACTCTGTATATGAAAACAACAAAAAGTCTGTTGCAAACCGGCGCGCTGACCCTTTCGCTGCTGGCCTGCAGCGTTATGGCAGCAGTGTCGCCAGAAGAGGCTGCCAAGCTGGGTACCACCTTGACGCCAGTCGGCGCCGAGATGGCTGGTAATGCCGACGGCTCGATCCCGGCCTGGACCGGTGGCTTGCCGAAGAATGCCGGCGCTGTCGACGCTGCCGGCTTCCTGGCCGATCCGTTTGCTGGCGAACAACCATTGTTCACCATCACCGCGGCCAACGCCGAACAGTACAAGGACAAGTTGACCCCCGGTCAGCAGGCCATGTTCAAGCGTTACCCGCAAAGCTACAAAATCCCGGTGTACCCGACTCACCGTTCGGCGAGCATGCCGGACTTCGTGCTGGAAGCTGGCAAGCGCAATGCCGTCAACACCAAGATGGTCGAGGGTGGTAACGGGCTCGAGAACTTCGAGCAGGCCAACCCCTTCCCGATTCCGAAGGACGGCCTGGAAGCGATCTGGAACCATATCACCCGTTACCGTGGCGGCAGCGTCAAGCGTCTGGTGACCCAGGCGACTCCGCAGGCGAATGGCTCCTACAGCATGGTCTACTTCCAGGATGAGTTCACCTTCCGTGGTGCGCTCAAGGATGCCGACACCAGCAAGCCGAGCAACGTGCTGTTCTACTTCAAGCAGCGGGTAACCGCGCCGTCGCGTCTGGCAGGTAACGTCCTGCTGGTGCACGAGACCCTCAACCAGGTGAAGGAGCCGCGTCTGGCGTGGCTGTACAACGCCGGTCAGCGTCGCGTGCGCCGCGCACCGCAGGTGTCCTATGACGGTCCGGGTACCGCTTCCGATGGTCTGCGTACTTCCGACAACTTCGACATGTTCAACGGTGCACCTGACCGTTACGAGTGGAAGCTGAACGGCAAGAAGGAAATCTACATTCCTTACAACACCTACGCGTTGGATTCGCCGAAGCTGAAATATGATCAGGTCATCAAGGCCGGTCATATCAACCAGGACCTGACCCGTTACGAACTGCACCGTGTCTGGCATGTGACTGCAACCCTGAAAGCGGGCGAGCGGCATATCTATGCCAAGCGTGACTTCTTCCTCGATGAAGACACCTGGCAGGCCGCGCAAATCGACCACTATGACGGTCGCGGTTCCCTGTGGCGTGTAGCTGAGGCCCATGCCCAGTACTACTACGACAAGAAAGTACCCTGGTACACCCTGGAAACCCTGTATGACCTGCAGTCCGGTCGTTACCTGGCACTGGGTATGAAGAACGAAGAAAGTCAATCCTACGAGTTCGACTATCCGGCCAAAGAAAGTGACTACACCCCGGCCGCACTGCGTCAGGCAGGCGTCCGTTAACAGTCGTTGATGCAACAGTGAAAGCCGGCCCTTTGGGCCGGCTTTCTTGTTTTGCTGATAGCCCAATCGCTGGCCGAGATAGCCCGCGGGGTATTACCCAGTGCCCACCTGTCTCGACTCTGCGCCACCGATGACCGGGACATGGCCATGCCTGCCGGCCACTTTCTCGTCCTCCGCCACAGCGCGCATTCACCGCGGTTACCCCTGCCGCCTGACATGGCCCCGCCGAACTCGCTCAGCCTGAAGCCGAGTTGCGCATGGGTAATGATTTGTTTCCGTGACCACATCCAGGCTTCAAATCACATGGTTAAGTCGATAGTCTGCTGAGAGTTCGCGCCTGAACTGGCAATGACTTAACAAGAGCCGGGTGATGACCGATCTGACGCGTATAGCACCTGCAGTCAGCGATACCGTCCCTCTGGGCGACAGTCGCTTTTTCCGTCCGCCACTGCCTGCCAGCCATGTGTCGCGGCCGCGTCTGTGTGAGCGGCTGGCCGAGGGCCTGGCGGGACGACTGCTACTGGTCAGCGCACCTGCGGGATTCGGCAAGAGTTCGCTGGCCAGCGAGTTCTGCCAGGCGCTACCCGAGCACTGGCACAGCCTGTGGCTGGGCCTGAGTCCACGGGATAGTGATCCCGGGCGTTTTCTCGAGCGCCTGCTGGCTGGCCTGCAGCAGTTTTATCCGGGGTTGGGCGAAGACGCCCAGGCCTTGTTGCGTATGCGTCAGCGGCATCAACCCTTCGCCTTCGAAGAGTGGCTCGACGGCCTGCTCGAAGAGTTGGGTGAGCGCCTGGTACCGACTGCGCCCTTGTTGTTGGTGCTGGACGATTATCACTTGGCTCAGGGCGCGGTGCTCGACCGCTGCCTGCAATTTCTGCTCAATCATTTACCCGAGGGCCTGGTCATTCTGGTGACCAGCCGCCAGCGTCCCGACTGGCACCTGGCCCGCCTGCGCCTGTCACGGCAGTTGCTGGAGCTGCAGGAGCAGGACTTGCGCCTGACCGAGGACGAGACCCGCGCGCTTCTCGGCAGCCAGGGGGCTCAGCTCAGTGGCCCGGTTCTCGAGGAATGGCGTCAGCGCAGCGAAGGCTGGGTGGCCGGCTTGCGCCTGTGGCTGTTGACCCGGCAGGAGGCTGAGGACGACAGCCCGGAGCGGGTGCCTCAGGGCGACGAGGGGTTGATCCGCGAGTACTTGCTGGAGGAGGTGATCGAGCAGCAGTCGGCCGAGGTGCAGAGCTTCCTGTTCGACACTGCCTGCCTGGAGCGTTTCTGTGTCGAACTCTGCGATGCCTTGCGTGAGGAGCATGACAGCGCGGCGATTATCCAGCACCTGCAGACCCATCAGGTCTTTCTGGTGCCCCTGGACGAACAGGGGCACTGGTTTCGCTACCATCACCTGTTCTCCGATCTGTTGCGCTCGCGTCCCGCGAGTCAGCGCAGCCAGTCGCAGGCGGCCCTGCATCTGCGAGCCTGTCGCTGGTTCAGCAGCCAGGGCCTGCATGAGGAAGCGGTCGATCAGGCGTTACGTGCCGGCCAGCCGGAAGTGGCGGCCAACCTGGTGCAGAACCTGTCTGAGGAACAATTGCTCGGCGAGCAGAATGTCGCGCGCTTGCTGCGCTGGAAGATGGACCTGCCCGACAGCCTGCTGGCCAGCACGCCACGCCTGCTGGTGTTGTACGGCTGGGCGCTGGCCCTGGCCTGTCAGTTGGATGCGGCTGACGAGCTGATCCAGCAGTTGGGGCGTTTTCTGCCGGCCCCCGACGCGCAGGAGCAGGATGATCTCTTGGCCCAGTGGCTCGCCTTATCCGGCATCATCGCCCGCGGGCGTGGCCAGGTGCCTGAGGCTGAGCACTATTGCAGCGAGGCCTTGGCCCTGCTCAGCAGCAACCGCTGCGGCCCGCGCCTGATGTGCTTGTTCACCCTGGCCAACCTGGCCATGACCAAGGGCGACCTGTGGCGTGCGCGGGGGCTCAATCGCGAGGCCCTGGAGCTGGCGCAGCGGGTCGGTAGCCCCTTGTTCGAGGGCCTGGCGCATGCCGAGCGGGCGCGAGTGCTGCACGCCCGGGGTGAGGTCAAGCGCGCCCTGGTCGAGGTGCGCCTGGGTTTGCAGCGGTTGCAGGGGCTCTCGCCCCAGCGCGTGTATTCGGTGCGGGCGCGGCTGAATCTGTACGAGGGCTATCTGCTCAGCGTGTCGCTGAACACCCAGGCCGCCCGCACCAAGTTGCTGGCCGGGATCGGTGAGGCGCGCGCCTGTCGCGATATCAGTCTTCTGGTGGGGTATTGCGTGCTGGCCGGGGTCGAGGGGCGTGAAGGACGCCTCAGCGAGGCCTTCGCCCAACTGGCCGAAGCTGAGCGCCTGATGCATGCCTGGGATGTGCCGTCGATCTACTATCTGGCCATGATCACGGTGATCAAGTGCGAGCTGTGGTTGTCCCAGGGCCAGCTGGAGTTGGCCGAAGCCTGGCTTCAGCGGCTGGCCGAGACCTATTGCGGCGAAACGCCCGGCGCAGCCCCCGAGTTTCACCCGCAGCTGGCCTTGCATATCGAGTTGCAGCAGGCCGCGCTCGAGCGTTTGCAGGGGCGTCTGGAGGTGGCCGAACGGCGTCTGCGCGCACTCAGTCAGTGCGCGCAGTCCGCATCGGGGCACTTGTTCGTGGTGGCGGCGCAAGTGCAATTGGCCCTGTTGCTCAAGGCTTCCGGGCGCGACCGTGAGGCTGTCAGCTGGCTGAGCAGTAGCCTGGAAGCGGCGCAGGGTGGCGCTTTTCTGCCTTATCAGGAGTTGTTCGTTCACCAGCCGCAATGGCTGCGCGAACAATTGATGGCGCGCCCTGGTTGTACCGTGGCTGCCGAGCTGCTCAAGTACCTGCCTCAGGCCGAGACAGTGGCGCTCAACCGGCACGATAGCCAGCTGACCGAGGCCTTGAGTTCGCGTGAGTTGGCAGTGTTGCAGCTGATCGCCCAGGGCTGCTCGAATCAGGAAATCAGCGAACAGCTGTTCATTTCGCTGCACACGGTGAAGACCCATGCCCGGCATATCAACGGCAAGCTGGGGGTTGAACGGCGTACCCAGGCAGTGGCGCGTGCCAAAGGCTTGGGGCTGTTGCGCTGACTTGGAACGGGCGGTTTGTTGATCCCGTGGATTAAGCTCAGCGCACTTCGGGCGAGTCTGCAGGTGCAAGACTGCAGGCACGTCGGCCCAATTGTCGGGGCGTGTGGACTGTCCACGAAGCCCCGCAGGGCTTTCAGTGGTTGGTGCTCTCCTGCTGTTCGCTCAGCTCGTGCAGATACTTGCGCGACAGGGCGAGAAAGCGTGGGGTCGGGCCGATGTCTTCATAGAGCGGATTGCCTTCCTCGTCGGTGGCCACCACCTGACTGCCCTTGACGTAGGGCAGGCTGGTTTCCAGCTCTTCCAGCGCCGCCCCGATCAGCTCGCCGAGTAGTGCTTCCGGGCTGCGTTTGGGGTACATCTCGGCCAGTGCTGCCAAGCGTGCCGCCGCCTCCAGGTCGAGATTGATCTGATACAGGTTGCGCGTCATACGGCCCTTGGCATTTTGTTCCCAATGGTGGACAAGCTCGCGAACTTTCATGACTACTTCTTCCTTAACCTGCTCGTGGCAGGTGGCTGTGCAATATGTATGCGGTCACGTCCTTTTGCGACGGGCCTGATTAGAGCCTAGTCCGGCCTGGCGCTCTTGTCGGTTCGGCGTCGCACGCTTGTAAGATGTTGCCGTGCTGGGCACTCTTGGGGTTCACGCTTGAGCGGAGAGTCAGTCATGGCAGAAATCGACGCGCGTCTGCGCGAGGACGTTCATCAGCTTGGCGAGCTGCTGGGTAATACCATCAGTGCCCAGCGCGGGACGGTTTTTCTCGACAAGATCGAGCGCATTCGCAAGGGTGCCAAAGCGGCGCGGCGTGGTTCGGCTGCGGGTGCCGAGCAGCTCAGTGCGGGCCTCGAACAGCTCGCCGACGACGAACTGCTGCCGGTGGCGCGGGCGTTCAACCAATTTCTCAACCTGGCCAATATCGCCGAGCAATATCATCGCATCCGTCGCCGTGGCCCTGAGGAGCCGGAAGCCTTCGAATCGCGGGTCCTGGCCGAGCTGCTGCAGCGTCTGCTGGCCAGCGGCCACGGCGCCGATGCGTTGGCGCGCCAGTTCGGCCGCCTGGACATCGAGTTGGTGCTGACCGCTCACCCGACCGAAGTGGCGCGGCGTACCCTGATCCAGAAATACGATGCGATCGCCGCGCAGTTGGCGGCAGGCGATCACAGCGACCTGTCGGCCGCCGAGCGCGAGCAGGTCGCCGAACATTTGCAGCGCCTGATCGCGGAAGCCTGGCATACCGAGGAAATCCGCCGCAGCCGACCCACTCCGGTGGACGAGGCCAAGTGGGGCTTCGCGGTGATCGAGCATTCGCTGTGGCAGGCGGTGCCGAATTTTCTGCGCAAGGCTGACCATGCCTTGCATGCAGCCACCGGCATGCACCTGGCGCTGGACGCCGCACCGATTCGTTTCGCCTCCTGGATGGGCGGCGATCGCGACGGCAATCCCAACGTCACTGCCGCGGTGACCCGCGAGGTGTTGCTGCTGGCGCGCTGGATGGCGGCCGACCTGTACCTGCGTGATATCGATCAACTGGCCGCCGGGCTGTCCATGCAGCAAGCCAGTCCCGAGCTGCTGGCCCGCGTCGGCGATAGCGCCGAGCCCTATCGCAGCCTGCTCAAACAACTGCGCGAACGCCTGCGCGCCACCCGTAGCTGGGCTCAGGAGGCGTTGCACGGGCCGCTCGCGGCGCCAGCGGCGGTATTGCAGGACAACCGTGAACTGCTCGAGCCGCTGGAGTGCTGCTTCCAATCGCTGCACGCCTGCGGCATGGGCGTGATCGCCAATGGCCCGCTGCTCGATTGCCTGCGCCGCGCCGCCACTTTCGGCTTGTTCCTGGTGCGTCTGGACGTGCGGCAGGACTCCAGCCGTCACGCCGCGGCGCTCGATGAAATCACCGATTACCTGGGGCTGGGGCGTTACGCCGAGTGGGATGAGGACGCGCGGCAGCAGTTTCTCCTGGCCGAGCTGGACAACCGCCGACCGCTGTTGCCGAGCCACTTCGAACCCGGCGCCGACACTGCCGAGGTACTCGCCACCTGCCGTGAGGTGGCGGCTGCGCCGGCGGCCTCACTGGGCTCCTATGTGATCTCCATGGCCGGTGCACCTTCCGATGTGCTGGCCGTGCAACTGTTGTTGAAGGAGTCGGGGCTGTTGCGCCCGATCCGCGTGGTGCCGCTGTTCGAAACCCTTGCCGACCTGGACAACGCCGGCCCGGTGATTGACCGACTGCTCAGTCTCAAGGGCTACCGTGCGCGCCTGCAGGGTCCGCAGGAAGTGATGATTGGTTATTCCGATTCGGCCAAGGATGCCGGTACCACTGCGGCGGCCTGGGCGCAGTACCGTGCCCAGGAAGCACTGGTGCAGGTCTGTGCTGCGCAGCAGGTCGAGTTGCTGCTGTTCCACGGCCGTGGCGGCACCGTTGGCCGCGGTGGCGGCCCGGCCCATGCGGCGATCCTCTCGCAGCCACCGGGTTCGGTGGCGGGGCGTTTTCGCACCACTGAACAGGGCGAAATGATCCGCTTCAAGTTCGGCCTGCCGGATATCGCCGAGCAAAACCTCAACCTATACCTGGCCGCGGTGCTGGAGGCCACCCTGTTGCCACCGCCGACGCCCGAACCGGCCTGGTGCGACGTGATGGACAAGCTGGCCGCCGATGGCGTCACGGCCTATCGCGGTGTGGTGCGCGAGCATCCGCAGTTCGTCGACTACTTTCGTCAGGCCACGCCGGAGCAGGAACTCGGTCGCCTGCCCTTGGGCAGCCGCCCGGCCAAGCGTCGTGAGGGCGGGGTGGAGAGCTTGCGGGCTATTCCCTGGATCTTCGCCTGGACCCAGACCCGACTGATGTTGCCGGCCTGGCTAGGCTGGGAATACGCCCTGAGCAGCGCGCTGAAACGCGGCGAAGGTGAGCTGCTGGAGCAGATGCGCGAGCATTGGCCGTTCTTTCGCACCCGCATCGATATGCTGGAAATGGTCCTGGCCAAGGCCGATGGCGCAATTGCCCGGCTCTACGATGAGCGCCTGGTCGAGCCATCCTTGCAGCCCTTGGGTGAACATTTACGCGACCTATTGTCGCAGGCTGTTGCGGCGGTATTGGGTTTGACCGGTCAGTCGCAGCTGTTGGCGCACAGTCCCGAGACCCTGGAGTTCATCAGCGTGCGCAACACCTACCTCGACCCCTTGCACCTGCTTCAGGCCGAACTGCTGGCACGCTCCAGGCAGCGTGATAATGAGGCCGACAGCCCGCTGGAGCAGGCTTTGCTGGTCAGTGTCGCCGGTATCGCCGCGGGTTTGCGCAACACCGGCTAGCGGCGGCGGTTCGGGCGTTTTTCGGGTGCCCTGGAGCAACTCCAGAAGCACCCGATCGCGGCCTGATGGCGCCTGAAAGGCCCAGGTTTATCCGACTTTCGGTGACTTGTGCGGTGGGGGTGCGCTGTGTATCTTGATCAACCTTTTGACTGCTTGGCACCTTGCCAGCGCTGTCCGAACCATTCTGAGATTGGCCCCATGAGGCGAGTCCGACGCTTTTATATTTAATATTGAGGAGCACATCGATGCGCGTGATTCTGCTAGGAGCGCCCGGTGCCGGCAAAGGTACCCAGGCCGGTTTCATCACCAAGAAGTTTGGTATTCCGCAAATTTCCACCGGCGACATGCTGCGTGCTGCGGTCAAGGCCGGCACCGAACTTGGCCTGCAAGCCAAAGGCATCATGGACAGCGGCGGCCTGGTTTCCGATGACCTGATCATCAATCTGGTCAAGGAACGCATCACCCAGCCCGATTGCGCCAATGGCTTCCTCTTCGATGGCTTCCCGCGCACCATCCCCCAGGCCGAGGCCCTGAAGGAAGCTGGGGTGAACATCGACCATGTGGTGGAAATCGCCGTCGACGACGAGGAAATCGTTGGGCGTATTGCCGGTCGTCGCGTGCACCCGGGGTCCGGGCGCGTCTACCACACCGAGCACAACCCGCCGCAAGTCGCGGGTAAAGACGACGAAACCGGCGAAGCGCTGATCCAGCGTGACGACGACAAGGAAGAGACCGTGCGTCACCGCCTGTCGGTCTACCATTCGCAGACCAAGCCGCTGGTGGATTTCTACCAGAAACTCGCCGCTGCCAATGGCACGCCGAAATACAGCGCCATTGCCGGCGTTGGGAGCGTGGACGAGATTACTGCCAAGGTGCTTGCCGCCCTGAGTTAAGTCTCGCTGCGCAATTGATCAACGGCCCGCTTGCGGGCCGTTGTCGTTTCTGGATCTGCACCAGGCGCGGTGGGGTTCGGTTAACTCAGCGTCGTTCTCAGAACGGTAGCCTCGCTCAGGCAAGCTAGTCTCAGGTATCTGGTCTATACCAGATAGGCTTATTTCTTCATTAGGCGGAAGTAGGAGAACACATGAGAGCTATGCATGCGTGGATGATCGGTCTGGCCATGAGCGTCGCGTCCCTGGGCGCCGCTGCTACCGAACTGCAACACTGGCCGAGCGAGGCAGCCGCCCAACTCGACCACATGATTGCCGCCAACGCCAATAAAGGCGCCTATGCGGTGTTCGATATGGACAACACCACCTACCAGTTCGACATCGAGGAGTCGCTGCTGCCCTACCTGGAAATGAAGGGCTTACTGACCCGCGAAACCATGGACCCCTCGCTCAAGCTGATCCCGTTCAAGGACACGCCAGGGTTCAAGGAAAGCCTCAATAGCTACTACTACCGCCTGTGCGAAGTCGACAACCTGGTCTGCTATCCCTGGGTGGCGCAGATATTCGCCGGTTTCACCCTGCGTGAGCTCAAGGGGTATGTCGACGAGGTCATGGCCTACGGCAAGCCGATCCCCTTGAAGTATTACGACGGCGACAAGGTGGTCGAGGGCAGTGTCAATCCGCCCAAGCCCTTCGCCGGCATGCAGGAGTTGTACAACCGCCTGCAGGAAAACGGCATCGAAGTCTATGTGATCAGCGCGGCCAGCGAGGAACTGGTGCGGATGATCGCCAGCGATCCCAAGTACGGCTACAACGTCAAACCGGCCAATGTCATCGGCGTCAACATGCTGCTCAAGGATCGCCAAAGCGGCGCCCTGACCACCTCGCGCCTGCAGGTGCAGAAGGGCAGCTACGACCCGGCGAAGAACCTCGACCTGGAAATGACCCCCTATCTGATGAATCCGATGACCTGGTACGAGGGCAAGCTCGGTACCATCTTCGGCTGGATCGACCAGTGGAAGATGCCGATACTGGTGGCCGGCGACACGCCGCTGTCCGATGGCTACATGTTGTTCAATGCGACCGACACCACTAAGGGCGGGCTGCGGATCTGGGTCGATCGCAAGGCCAAATACACCCAGCAGGTCAAGGATTGGCAGGCCTCCGCGGCCCAGCGCCAGGGCGAGCTGGGTTTGCCGGTGAACGCGGACAAAAACTGGCTGGTGGTCACGCCCGACCAGCTGCACTAAGGGCCTGTGGGGCCGGCCTGCGGGCTGGTTCCGTTGTCCGGACGCCGCAATGGCAGTCTGGACAGCTGGCAAAAATGCCGGTAAACCGCTTTAATGCCCGCCCACTCGCTGACCTGTCCGAATCGCAATGACCACTCTACTGGCCCTGGATACCGCTACCGAAGCCTGCTCCGTCGCCTTGCTGCATGACGGCCAGGTAATCAGCCATTACGAGGTGATTCCGCGCCAGCATGCCCAGCGCCTGTTGCCGATGATCAAGGAGCTGCTGGCCCAGGCCGGGGTGCCACTGTCGGCGCTGGATGCTGTGGCCTTCGGCCGTGGTCCGGGGGCCTTTACCGGCGTGCGGATTGCGGTTGGCGTGGTGCAAGGCCTGGCCTTTGCCCTGGATCGTCCGGTCGTGCCGGTGTCCAACCTTGCCGTGCTGGCCCAGCGCGCGCAGCGCGAGCATGGCGCCAGCCAGGTAGCTGCGGCCATCGACGCGCGTATGGATGAGGTCTACTGGGGCTGCTATCGCAGCGAACACGGGGAAATGCGCCTTGCCGGCGGCGAACTGGTGTCGCCGCCCGAGCAGGTCGTTTTGCCGTCTGACGCCACGGGAGACTGGTTCGGTGCCGGCACCGGCTGGGGCACCTTCGCCGCGCGCATCCCGTTGACCCCCTATGCGCAGGATGATGGGATGCTGCCGCATGCCGAAGACCTGCTCAGCCTGGCGCGCTTTGCCTGGGCGCGGGGTGAGGCCGTGGTGGCCGACCAGGCCCTGCCGGTGTACCTGCGTGACAAGGTCGCTACACCGAAAGCGCCGCAGTAAGGGCGAATTCTGCATGGGTGGCATCCGGGTTACTGGGCAAGGCGCGCCGTCCGGAGGCGCCAGCTTGCGGATGGGCCGCTAGTTCACCTGGGGGCCGCCTGGACCCGCTGTGTCGCCCGCTTCCACGATTGATTGCCAATCCGCTCGGGCGGGGCTAAATTGCATGCACTTTCACCCAGTTTGCTGACCACTGCCGAGCAGTAATAGATGCGCATCGACGGCTCCATACCTTCCTACTCGCCAGATCGCGGGCCTCGTTCGGGCACCGCGGTTACCCCGTTTCGCGAAGCCCAGCGCGAGATCGAGCAGCGTCGTGAGCAGCCGGCAGCCCCAGCGAGCAGTCAGGGTTTCGAGCAAACAGCGCAAACCCGTCGGGTACAGGCTGCCAACGCCAGCACCGACAGCCTGCCGGCCCGGACGCAGAACCAGGGCTACCAATCGGCCGTGAGCAATCGCGCGGCCCAGGCGATTGCCAGTTATGGCGCCACCGCCAGCTATTCCAGCGAGCCTGGTGCCCAGGAAATACTGGGCCTTGATCTCTACGCCTGATAACCACCGCTGATGCGTCCCTACTTTCTTGGCTGCCCGTCCTGGAGCGAGCCGGCCTGGCGTGGTTCGCTGTACCCGGATAGCGCTCGCCCGGCGGACTTTTTGCCGCGCTACGCCGAGGTCTTCAATGCGGTCGAGGGCAACACCACCTTCTACGCGCGGCCCTCGGCCGCCACGGTTGCCCGCTGGGCTGCACTGATGCCCGACCACTTTCATTTGTGCGCCAAACTGCCGCGCGATATCAGCCACGCCGGGGATTTGCGCGAGCAACTCGCCGCCAGTGACGCCTTTCGCCAGCTGTTGGCGCCCCTGGGCGCGCGGGTGGCGCCCTTCTGGTTGCAGTTGCCCGCCAGCTTCGGCCCGTCGCGTCTGGCTGAACTGGGCGCCTTTATCGAGCACTGGGCTGGCGGCGCCCTGGCCGTCGAGCTGCGGCATCCGCTGTTCTTCACCAGGGGGGAAGAGGAGCGGGCGCTTAATCGCCTGCTGCTGGAGCGGGGCATCGAACGGATCAGCCTGGATGCGCGGGCGTTGTTCAGTTGTGTCTCGCAGGAGCCCGCGCTGCTGCATGCCCAGGCGAAGAAGCCGCGTCTGCCGGTTCGGCCGACGGCGTTTAGCCAGGCACCGCAGCTGCGCTTTATCGGCCACCCCGAACTCGCTGCCAATGACCGTTTCATGGCGCCCTGGCTGGACAGGGTCGCCGGCTGGATCGAGGCGGGGCGCACCCCTCACGTGTTCTTGCACACCTGCGACAACCGCCTGGCGCCGCAACTGGCGCGGCGTTTCCATACCCAGTTGATGGCCCGTTTGCCGGGGCTGGCGGCGTTGCCTGAGCCAGTCGTCGAGCCTGCGCTCGAGCAACTTGGCCTGTTCTGATTGACAGCCCTGGGCGAAAGCTGGCGCAAGGCTTGGCGCGCTCGTCGAGCTTGAAGTGGTCGCGCTGATAGTCATGGCTGTACAGGTCTGGACGCCTCGCCAGGCGCGTTTGGTTGGGCGGCTAGACGACTGGTCTATTTAGGGTGTATGGTCGCCGCCATGAAAAGCGCTTACGACGATACCCGCCAACACCTGCTCGACACCGGTCACCGCATCATGGCCGGCAAAGGCTTTAGCGGTGTGGGCCTGAATGAAATCCTGCAGACCGCCGGCGTGCCCAAGGGCTCGTTCTATCACTATTTCAAATCCAAGGAACTGTTCGGTCAGGCCTTGCTCGAAGACTACTTCAAGAAGTACCTGGAGCAACTGGAGCGGCGTTTCGCCTCCGACGGCCAGTCGGCCCGCGAGCGTTTGATGGCGTACTGGCAGCAGTGGTTGGCCAGCTATTCGGGCCCCTGCAGTCAACAACAGTGCCTGGTGGTCAAGCTGAGCGCCGAGGTCGCCGACCTCTCCGAAAGCATGCGCATCACCTTGCGCGATGGTACGGAGCGGATCATCGCCAGCCTGGCCGACTGCATCGAGGCCGGCAAACAGGATGGTTCGCTGGTACATAGCGAGCCCCGGCAGACCGCTACGCTGCTCTACCAGCTGTGGCTGGGCGCCAGCCTGCTGGCCAAGCTGCACCGCACCAGCCAGCCAATGGAGCAGGCGATGAGCATGACGCACAAGCTGCTCGACTAACCATTTGCCGTACCCGCCCGCCTGGCGGGTATTTTTGGCGACGTCTCTAGACGACTGGTCTAATTATTAGAATTGCATGTCGAACGAATTCGACCCATCGAGGCTCACACTACTAATGCTCAATTTCGACTTCTACAACCCCACCCTTATCAGCTTCGGCGAAGGCCGCATCGCCGAACTGGACCGCCTGATCCCGGCCAAGGCGCGGGTGCTGGTGCTGTTTGGTGGCGACAGTGCCCGGCGCACCGGAACCCTGGCCGAAGTGCAGGGCGCGCTGGCGGATCGCGAGGTACTGCTGTTTGGCGGTATCGAGCCCAACCCCAGTTACGAAACCCTGATTGAAGCGGTGGCGCTGGTGCGCCGTGAGGCCGTGGACTTCCTGCTGGCGGTCGGCGGCGGTTCGGTGATCGATGGCACCAAGTTTGTCGCGGCGGCTGTCAACTACGCCGGCGAGCCGTGGGAGATCCTCCAGAGTCATGGCAGCAAGGTCACTCAGGCATTGCCCTTCGGCGCGGTCCTAACCCTGCCGGCGACCGGCTCGGAGATGAACAACGGTGGCGTGGTCACCCGCAAGTCCGAGCAGGCCAAGCTGCCATTTCGCAATAAGTTGCTGTTCCCGGTGTTCTCGATTCTCGACCCAAGCAAGACGTTTACCCTGCCGGAGCGCCAGGTGGCTAACGGTGTGGTCGATGCGTTTGTGCATGTGGTCGAGCAGTACCTGACTTACCCGGGCGATGCTCCGGTACAGGACCGCTTCGCCGAAGGCCTGCTGCTGACACTGATCGAACTCGGCCCCAAGGCATTGAGTCAGCCGCAGGATTACCAGGTACGCGCTAACCTGATGTGGGTGGCGACCCTGGCGTTGAATGGCCTGATTGGCGCGGGCGTTCCTCAAGACTGGGCCACGCACATGATCGGTCACGAGATCACCGCTTTGTATGGCCTGGATCATGCGCAGACCCTGGCCGTAGTGCTACCGGCCATGTTGCAGCAGCGCCGCGCAGCCAAGCACGCCAAGTTGCTGCAGTACGCCGAACGGGTATGGGGCTTGAGCAGCGGCAGCGAAGAGCAGCGCATTGACGCGGCCATAGTGCGCACCCGTGATTTTTTCGAGGCCCTCGGGGTGAAGACCCGCCTGGGCGATTACCAGCTGGGGCAGGAAGTGGTCGAGCCACTGATCGCTCAGCTCGAGGCACACGGCATGACCCGCCTGGGCGAGCACCGCGATGTCACCCCGGCCATCAGCCGCCAGGTACTGCAAGCCTGCCTTTAATTCACTGCATCGAGGAGTAGCAAAATGACCCAGACCCAAGCGATCAATCGTCAAGTCGTGCTGGCCTCGCGCCCGCATGGCGCCCCCACTGCAGACAACTTCCGGATCCAGCAAACGGCCATTCCCGCCCCGGCTGACGGCGAAGTACTGCTACGCACCGTCTACCTGTCGCTGGATCCCTATATGCGTGGGCGCATGAGCGATGCACCCTCCTATGCGGCGCCGGTCGAGGAGGGCGGGGTGATGGTGGGCGCGACCGTGAGTCGGGTGGTGGCGTCCAGACACCCGGACTATCAGGTCGGTGAGTGGGTACAGGCATACGCCGGCTGGCAGGACTACGCGCTCTGCGACGGTACTGGCCTGACTCGCCTCGGCGCCACGCCGGAAAATCCGGCCTATGCCTTGGGCATTCTCGGTATGCCGGGCTTTACCGCCTACATGGGGCTGCTGGACATCGGCCAGCCCAAGGCCGGCGAGACCCTGGTAGTGGCGGCAGCCACCGGGCCGGTCGGCGCCACCGTCGGGCAGATCGGCAAGCTCAAAGGCTGCCACGTGGTCGGCGTGGCCGGTGGCCCGGAGAAGTGCCGGCATGCGGTCGAGGTGCAGGGCTTCGATGCCTGCATCGACCACCGTGCGCCGGACTTCGCCGAGCAACTGGCCAAGGCCTGCCCCAAGGGCATCGATATCTATTATGAAAACGTCGGCGGCAAGGTCTTCGATGCAGTACTGCCCCTGCTCAATACCTCGGCGCGCATTCCGGTGTGCGGCCTGATTGCGCACTACAACGCCACGGCGCTGCCCGAGGGGCCCGACCGCTTGGGGTTGCTGATGCGCACCGTGTTGACCAAGCGCCTGAAGATTCAGGGCTTCATCATCTTCGACGATTACGGGCACCGTTATGGCGAGTTCGCACGCGACATGAGCGCCTGGCTCGCTTCAGGCCAGATCAACTACCGCGAGGACCTGGTGGACGGCCTGGAAAATGCTCCACAGGCCTTTATCGGCCTGCTCGAAGGCAAGAACTTCGGCAAGCTGGTGATCCGTGTTGGCGCCGATAACTAACCCACAGCAAGGAGAAAACACAGCATGAAGATTCTGATGGTTTTGACGTCCCACGAGCAACTCGGCAATACCGGCAAGAAAACCGGTTTCTGGCTGGAGGAGTTCGCCGCACCCTATTACGTGTTCAAGGACGCCGGTGCCGAGCTGACCCTGGCCTCGCCCAAGGGCGGGCAACCGCCGCTGGACCCGAAAAGTGACGAAGCGGACGCGCAAACCCCTGCCACCGAGCGCTTTCGCGGCGACCCTGATGCGCAGGCCGCATTGGCCAATACCCGCAAGTTGGCGGACATCCGGGCCGACGACTATGACGCGGTGTTCTACCCCGGCGGCCATGGCCCGCTCTGGGACCTGGCCGAGGATGCGCACTCCATCGCCCTGATCGAAGCCTTACATGGCGCCGGCAAGCCGGTCAGCGCGGTTTGCCACGCGCCGGGTATTTTTCGCCATACCAAGGGCGCCGATGGCCAGCCACTGGTCAAGGGCAAGCGCGTTACCGGCTTCAGCAATAGCGAGGAAGCAGCGGTGCAACTGACCGATGTGGTGCCGTTTCTGGTCGAGGATATGCTGCAAGCCAACGGCGGCCAGTACTCCAAGGCGGGCGACTGGCAGAGCTACGTGGTGACCGATGGCTTGCTGCTCACCGGGCAGAACCCGGCCTCGTCCGAAGACACGGCAAAGGCGCTGCTCGCCCTGCTGTGATGGGCTACGCGTCCGGCACGGGGACGCTTGGTTGCTCCGGGCTGTTTGCCCGGAGCAGCGTCTAATACCCCACTTCGACATCGCCCGTTACGCGGGTGCAACAGCTCAGCACATAGCCGTCGGCGATCTCCTCCTCGGAGATGCCGCCGTTATGGCTCATCACGGTCTCGCCGGTTAATACGCGTACCTTGCAGGTGCCGCAGATGCCCATGCCACCGACCTGCAGGATGTGGTCGTCGGCGGGTAAAGCCGCGGGCACATGACCACGCCCTGAGCTTTCGGGGGCTGGCGCAGGGGCCGAACGAGAGCCTGGTGAGCAGCGAGTGGCGGGTGGTCAAGGACGCTCAGGAAGGGGTCGATCATGCCCCGGGGCTGGCCACCAGCGGCCAGGACCGCCGACTGGTCGCAGTCACCCAGGCCGGGGCAGCTCACCGGCCTACGAGCCGGCCCCTTTTCCACTATCGCCGAGAACGGGGGGCTGGTATTGCGCGAGCAGGGTGCGCCAGCCGGCTGAATGACGGCGCTTAGCATGTCCCCGACGGCCCCGTATAAGCCTCAAGGTCAGGCGGGACTTACGCTTGCCCGATCCTTGATCAGCAGGTAGATAAATCATGCACAGCGCGCCTCCCCTGGTACTCAACGATGGCTACGCCCGGGGCTTCATGCTGGTGTTGCTGTCGGCCTTCTGTTACGGCTTGCAGCCACTGTTCGCCCAGTATGCCTATGCCGGTGGCGCCGACCCGGTGGGGTTGCTGCTGGTGCGTTTCGCCATCGCCGCCGCGATCCTGCTGCTGTTCCTGCGCGTGCGCGGCGTGCGCCTGCCGCGCGGACGCCTGGCCGGGCAGAACCTGCTGGTGGGCATCGGCTATGGCTTCGCAGCGCTGGGTTACTACAGCGCCAGCCGCTCCACCTCGGTGAGCCTGGCGGTGATCCTGATGTTTTCCTTCCCGGCCTTCGTCACCGCGCTATCGATCGCCTACCTGGGCGAGCGCACCAGCCCGCTGAAATTGCTCAGCCTGGTGCTGGCCCTCGGCGGGGTGCTGCTGGCCACCGGCCTGAGCCTGCGCGGCAACCTGTCCGGGGTGCTCTGGGCGCTGTTCGCCGCCCTCAGCTACGGATCGGCGATCGTCTATGGCACCCACAGCATTCGCCATGAGCAACCGCTGGCCTCGGCGGCCATGGTGCTGCTGGGCTGCGCCCTGGTCTTCGCCGTGGCCGCGCTGTTCTTCGGCGCGATCCTGCCTTCCGGGGCACCAGCCTGGTCGGCGACCCTGGGCCTGGCGCTGTTCGCCACCATCCTGCCGGTGGCCTTTTTCCTAGCCGGTTCGCCGCTGATAGGCTCGTCCTCGGCCTCCACCCTGTCGACCCTGGAACCGGTGGTGGCGGTGACCATCGCCGTGCTGCTGATCGGCGAGCAGATCAGCGCCGGCATGCTCGGCGGCGGTTTGATGGTGGTGATCGCGGCGATCATCCTGTCGCGCCAAGGCGGCACCCTGCCGGAGCCTGCGCTGGTGCCGGTCCCGGTGCCGGAGGAGCCCGAGGACATCCTCTAGTGGCTGTTGCCCGGCCGGGCCAGCAGTAGACCCTCAGATAAAAAAGCCCCGACAGTGTCGAGGGCTTTTTCTATTGCGTGTGGGTTTGTTCCCCCGCGAGCGCTGCCAATAGGCCCGCAAGTCGATCCTGGTCCTGCGGGTGGACCGCGTTCGGTCTTCAAGGAAAAGGCACATGACAGTCCGTCCGTCATGTGCCTCCAGTGCCTGTCAGGCTGGGGTCAGAGATCCTTGACCAGGCGCAGGGCGTCGTAGATGGCCGCGTGGGTGTTGCGCGCGGCCACCGCATCGCCGATGCGGAACAGCTGGAACTCGCCCTCTGGATTGTCGTCCCTGGACTGCGCCTGGCCGACGATCAGTTCGCCGTGGTCGACTGCGCCGAGGTTGCGCGAGAAGGGCTTGAGCGCCAGGTACAGCTCGTCCATTGGCCGGGTGCCGTGGTTGACCACCACCTGGTCGACGTGGCGCTGCTTGCGCACGCCTTTGCACACGCCACCGTAATCGCTGTCGATCTGCGCCACCAGGGTCTGGCCTTCGCGGGCCACGGAGGCCAGACGGTAGGTGACGGTGAAGGTGGTGTCGAGCTGCTGCAGCGAGCGCATGTAGGGCACCAGGTTCATCGCCATGACTTCCGGGGCGAAGCTGCGGTCCGGGGTCATTATCTCCAGCTTGGCGCCGCTCTGGGCGATCAGCTCGGCGGCCTGCAGGGCGGTGTGGTCGCCGGCGTCGTCGAACAGCAGCACATTACTGCCCGGTTTGACGTCGCCGGAGATGATGTCCCAGGCCGAGACCACCAGCTCGTTGCCGGCGCTCAGCACCTCGGTGTGCGGGTAGCCGCCGGTGGCGATGATGACCACGTCGGCCCGCTGGGCGCGGATGGTCTCGGCTTCGGCCCAGCTGTTGAAGTGGAAGGTCACGCCCAGGGCTTCGCACTGGGCCATGCGCCAGTCGATGATGCCGAGCATCTCGCGCCGGCGCGGGCTCTGCGCGGTCAGGCGGATCTGCCCGCCGGGCTGGGCGGCCGCCTCGTACACCACCACCTCGTGGCCGCGCTCGCCAGCCACCCGGGCCGCTTCCAGGCCGGCCGGGCCGGCACCGACGATCACCACCTTGCGCCGCTGGGCGGCCTTGGGTATCTGATGGGGCATGCTGGTTTCGCGGCCGGTGGCGGCGTTGTGGATGCAGTAGGCCGCGCCGCCCTGATAGATGCGGTCCAGGCAGTAGTTGGCGCCGACGCAGGGGCGGATGTCCTGCTCGCGGCCCTCGATCAGCTTGCGCACGATCTGCGGGTCGGTCATGTGCGCGCGGGTCATGCCGATCATGTCGACCTTGCCCGAGGCGATGGCGTGGCGCGCCGTGGCGATGTCCTGGATCTTCGCCGCGTGGAAGGTGGGGAAATCGGTGGCCGCGCGGATCTGCCCGGCGAAATCCAGGTGCGGCGCGCTGGCCATGCCCTGGATCGGGATCACGTCGGTCAGGCCGGCGTCGGTGTCGATGTGGCCGCGGATGATATTGAGGAAGTCGATCATGCCGCTTTGCTTGAGCCGGTGCGAGATGTCCAGGCCTTCATCCGCGTTGAAACCGCCGTTGAGCAGTTCGTCGGCGGTGTAGCGTACGCCGACGATGAACTGGTTGCCGACCCGCTGGCGAATGGCCTTGAGCACGTCGAAGGTGAAGCGCAGGCGGTTGTCCAGCGAGCCGCCATAGGGCGCCTCCAGCTCGTTGGTCAGCGGCGACCAGAACTGGTCCATCAGGTGGCCGTAGGCCTGCAGCTCGATGCCGTCGAGGCCGGCCGCCTGCATGCGTTCGGCGGCGTCGGCGTAGTCCTTGATGATGCGCTCGATGTCCCAGTCTTCGATCTGCTTGGGGAAGGCGCGGTGCGCCGCCTCGCGGTTGTGCGAGGGCGAGACCACCGGCAGCCAGTCGCCCTTGTCCCAGCGGGTACGCCGGCCCAGGTGGGTGAGTTGGATCATCACCGCCGCGCCATGCTCGTGGCACTCGTCGGTGAGGTCCTTCATCCAGCCGACCACCTCGTCCTTGTAGGCCAGGATGTTGTTGAACACCGGCGGGCTGTCGCGCGACACCGCCGCCGAGCCGGCGGTCATGGTCAGGGCCACGCCGGCCTTGGCCCGCTCGACGTGGTAGGCGCGGTAGAGCGCCTTGGGCATGCCGTCCTCGGGGTAGGCCGGCTCATGCGAGGTGGTGATGATCCGGTTGCGCAGGGTCAGGTGCTTGAGCTGGTAGGGCTGAAGCAGCGGGTCATTCGACATGGTCGGGGCTCCACGTGGCTATAGGCTTGAGCCGGTACATCGAGGTTAATGTACACAGGTGTCAATTAATCTGACTTAGATGTACATTGCTCGCAAGTCGACATGTCGCTTATGGCAATCCGCTGTCGCAAGTTCGGCGACCGGCAGGTATTAGCGGGGACTTGTCCAGGGGCGGGAAGGGCAGCCGCCATGCTGGAAAAATGTACAGTCGTGTCTGGTTGCTGGACGCCGAGCAACACTCTGCGTTGTACCCAGGCGCGTCGGCCGCTACCATCGGCCCATGAACGAACACACGAAATCGAGTGATAGCGGCTGGCGCGGCTCGGCCGATGGCTGGTTGGAAGCGGCCTACGAAGGCCTGATCGAGTCGGGCGTCGAGGCCGTGCGCATCTTGCCGCTGGCGAAAAAATTGAAGTTGTCGCGAACCAGTTTCTACTGGTTCTTCAAGGACCGCGAGGAGCTGCTGGCGGCGCTGCTGGAGCGCTGGCGGGTGAAGAATACCGACAACCTGGTCGGCCAGACCCAGGCCTATGCCGAGAGCATTGCCGAGGCCATGCTCAATGTCTTCGACTGCTGGCTGAACCCGGCGCTGTTCGATTCCCAGTTCGAGTTCGCGGTGCGCAGTTGGGCGCTGCAGGAGCCCAGGGTAGCCGCCCAAGTCGAGATCGCCGACAAGGCCCGCCTGGCGGCATTGGTCGGCATGTTCATGCGCTTCGGCTATGAGGCCTTGCCCGCCGATGTGCGGGCCCGCTCGATGTACCTGACCCAGATCGGCTATATAAGCATGAACGCCCGCGAGGACATGCTGGTGCGCATGCAGCGCATTCCCGAGTACGTGAAGATCTTCACCGGGCAGGACCCGCAGGCCCGCGAACTGCAGCGTTTCTATGCCCGTCACGGCTATGCGGTGACGGAGCCGGCGCTGGTTTCTATCAACCTGGGCTGATCAACCATAGGGGGCCGCATGTTTAGTCAATTGAAAGTCGGCATCATCGGTGGTGGCGGCTGGCTGGGCCGTTCGATCGGCGCCGCCATGCTCGAAAAGGGCGTGATGCCGGCGGCCAGTCTGATCCTCTCCAGCCGTTCCGGGCGGGTCGAGGGCTTCGAGGCCTGGCCCGAGGTGCGGCTGACCACGGACAATCGCCAGCTGGTGCACCAGGCCGACATCATCGTGCTGTCGGTGCGCCCCGAGCAGTTTGCCAGCGTCCAGGTCGATGCCGGCGACAAGCTGGTGATTTCCTTCATGGCCGGCGTCTCGCTCGCCACTCTGGTCGAGCGTAGCGGCAGCCGCCGGGTGATTCGCGCCATGCCTAATGCGGCGGCCGAGATCGGTCAGTGCTACACGCCCTGGTTCGCCACTGCCGAGGTCACGGCCGCCGACAGGGCCTTTACCCAGGCCATGTTCGAGGCTTGCGGCAGCGCCGACGAGGTGTTCTCCGAGGCCGATCTCGACTACCTCACCGGGCTGGTCGGCTCCGGAGCGGCCTACCCGGCGTTGCTGGCCGAGGCGCTGCTGGCCCATGCCCTGGCCAGGGGGCTGCCCCGGCAGATCGCCGAAAACGCGGTGCGTGGCGTGGTAGTGGGCGCGAGCCAGCTGCTCGGCCACGACGGCATGCTGCCGGCCGCCATGGTCCAGGCCATGCTCGACTACCGCGGCACCACGGCGGCGGGCCTGCAGGCGATGATCGATGCCGGTTTCAAGCAGGCTGTCGAGGCCGGGCTGGAGGCGGCCGAAGCGGCGGCGCAGCAGATGAAAAGCCGCTTCGCGCAGGACTCGAACTAAACCACTGGCAGGCGTGCCCGATAGGGTTCTGCCGGCCATGCTGGCACCGAGTTCTCAATCCCGTGGGGCTGCCGCCCGCCCCGTTGGCCGCCCGATACACCCATCTATGTAGGCTCGATCGAAGGCCTCGGCGCCAACCCGCAGCATGCCGCCTACTGCGCCTCCAAGGCCGGGCGCACCGGCACCCCGCAGGACGTCGGTGGCGCGGTGGTGTTTCTCGCCTCGGACGAGGCCGCCTTCGTCACCGGCCAGGTGCTGGTGGTCGACGGTGGGCGCACCGCCAAGTTGCCTTTGCCGTTCTGAGTGATGGGTAAATGGCCGTGACGGCGAGCTGCTTGTCGCCGCCGTCATCGACTGGTGTCGCCCATTGCTGAGGGTAATGACAATTCTAGGGTTTAATATGGACTTGAGATTTTGACGCTTGAGAGTTGCCAGATGAGAACGTCGTTCGAGAGCGTATTGAAGGACAAGAACCGCATGCACCTCGACAAGGTGCAGCGTGACGAACCCGTGATGGCCGTGCATCGGGTGGCCTTCGTGCTGCTGGATAATTTCTCGATGATGGCGTTCACCGGGGCCGTGGATGCCCTGGTCACGGCCAACTTGATGAGTGCCATGCCGCTTTACGAAGTGCTGGTGGTCGGTGGCACCGAGGATGTGGTGGTCAGCGACCTGGGCATCGCCATCTCGGCGGGCTGTCATCTGGCCGACCTGAAAGAGAAGGAGCAGCAGCTGATAGTGGTGTGTGGTGGTTTTCGCGTGCAATTGCAGGCCAATCCGCTGCTCAGAACCAAGCTGCGCTCGGCCGATGTTGCCGGGGCCGTGCTCGGCGGGCTATGGAACGGCGCCTACTTTCTCGCCGAAGCGGGACTGTTGGACGGCTACGACTGTGCCTTTCACCCGGACGGCCGGGCCATGATGACCGAGCTGTTTCCCAAGGTGAGGTTGTCCAGTCACGCCTTCGTCCTGGATCGCCAGCGGATCGGTTGCGCCGGCGCCAACAGTTCGCTGGGCATGATGCTCGAGGTGGTCAAGCGCGATTGTGGCGACAGCCTGGTTCACGCGGTGGAGGAAGTGCTGAGCTGCGACAAGATGCAGGAGGTCATGGACGTGTCGGTAGTGGCGGTCGACTGCGACCCCACCCTGCCGCAGCACCTGAAGCTGGCGCTCGAGCTGATGCACAACAACATCGACGAGCCGCTGACGGTGGACGAGATCGCCGCGTGCGTAAATATCTCCAGGCGCCAGATCGAACGCCTGTTCTGCCGTTACGTCCAGGCGACGCCCTCGCGCTATTACCTGGAGCTGCGCCTGACCCGTGCGCGCCAGCTGCTGCAGCAGACCAACAAATCCCTCACCGATATCGCCGTGGCCAGCGGCTTTGTCAGCATCTCGCATTTCCGTCGCTGCTTTCGCGAGTTTTTCGAGATTTCGCCGGGGCGCTTTCGCGCTACCTCACACGGTCGGCGTTGAGCGCAACCCCATCCGCAACCGCGCTTACACTAGGGTCAGCGGGTAGCGCAGCGGCTCGGGCGTTATGGGCGCGCTCTGGCTGCCGGCGCTGAACGCGTCGGCGAGCAGCATCAGGGTCAAGCGATCGACTTGCTTGGGTTCGGCGTTGAGTCTCAGGCTCAGCTCGAGCTGGCGTTGTGCGATGAACTCCTGAAAGTCGTTGTCTTGCTCGATGCCCGCGGGCGCGACTTCTGTACCCACCTGCGGGTCGCCTGCGGCCTCGGCGGTAATCCGCGGCTGCTGGCCCGAGGTGACCCGGCTGAAGAGGATCTGGAAATCCAGATAGGCGCGAATGTCTGCCGGGCTGCTGCGGCTCGGGATGCTGCCCTGGGTAGTCAGTGCGGGACTGGGAGCGGAAACGCCATTGATCATAAGGAACTCGGTGCGGCCGCGAGCGGCCAAGTCTGGCAAAATGCCGCGCACTTGGTTATCGGCCGCTTGGCGGTCGGGTTGAACATTTCTCGAGCATATTTCCCGATGAGTAATCCCCGGCCTAGCGCCACAATTCGTATGCAAGCCCTGGCCCCGCATCTGGCCGAGCCCGCTGCCGTCTGGGCTGAGCGCCTGGGCTTGGCGCAAGACGGCGAGGCGCAATTTGCCCTGCAACTGGGTGAGCAGGGGCTGCAGCTGGTCGAACTGGGACCGCAGGCGCCGGGGCCGGTGCGGGTGGATTTCGTCGAGGGCGCGGTGGCGCATCGCCGGCTGTTCGGCGGCGGCACCGGGCAGATGATCGCCAAGGCGGTGGGCGTGCAGCCGGGCGTGCGCCCGCGCGTGCTGGATGCCACCGCCGGGCTCGGTCGCGATGCGTTCGTCCTGGCCAGCCTGGGCTGTAGCATGACCCTGATCGAGCGCCAGCCGTTGATCGCGGCCCTGTTGGAAGATGGCCTGGCCCGCGCCGCGCTCGATCGGGATGTGGGGCCGATCGTGGCGCACATGCGCCTGCTGACCGGCAACGCGATCGAGTTGATGAGCGACTGGCAGGGCGAGCCGCCGCAGGTGATCTACCTCGACCCGATGTTCCCCCATCGCGACAAGAGTGCGCTGGTGAAAAAGGAAATGCGCCTGTTCCGCCCCTTCGTCGGCGACGACCTGGATGCCCCGGCGCTACTCCAGGCCGCTCTGGCCCTGGCCAGCCACAGGGTGGTGGTCAAGCGCCCGCGCAAGGCGCCGGTCATCGACGGCAGCAAGCCGACCTATGCGCTGGAAGGCAAAACCAGCCGCTATGACATCTATGCGTTGAAGAAGCTGCCAGCGACGAACTGTCCGTAGGTTGAGCGCAGCGATACCCATCGCAACCAAAGCCGCCCCCCGCCCCCCGGCTCCAGGGCAGGGGGCAATCGCCGGGGCCGATCTGCGTGCTGGCTGGCTGATTGCCGATGGGTATCGTTACGCTCAACCGCGCTGCGCTCATCCTACAAAAGCCTTCGGGCACCCTCAGTCCGGCCGATAGGCGCGCACGAACATGTCGACCGCGCCCCGCACATGCTGTTCGGCGGTTTCGTCCTGGGGCGGGCTGGTGCAGCCGATCAGCAGGCGGAAGTTGGCGCCGCCCTTGATCAGGCAGAAGAACTGATCGGCGGCGCGAGACGCATCGTCGATGCGCAGCTGGCCGGCCAGATCGGCCTTGCTCAGCAGGCGCTCCATCTCGTTGAGCAGGCGTTGCGGGCCGGCGTCGTAGAACATCTGCGACAGCTTGGGGTTCTGGCTGGCCAGGGCCACCATTAGCCGGTGCATCTCCACCGACTCGTGGCTGTTGATCAGCCCATGGAAGCCGCGGCCGATAGTCAGCAGCACAGTCTCGATCGGCACACCTGGCGGTAGTTCGAAGAACAGTTCGGGTAACTGTTCCTGGCACTTCGCCTTCACCGCCGCGGAGAACAGGGTCTCCTTATCGGTGAAGTGGTTGTACACCGTCAGTTTGGACACCCCGGCTTCGGCGGCGATGGCGTCCATGCTGCTGCCATCGTACCCCTGACTGAGGAACAGGCTTTTCGCCGCCTCCAGGATGGCCTGGCGCTTGATGAGGTCTTTTGGGCGGCCTGGGCCGCTGGGCGCTAACAACTTGTTGGGCATTGGCTGCTTTTAATACTGGACTGGTGAGTTTGCTATTCCTACTATACCCGCCAGTACAATTATTCCAAACCTTCGCGAAAGGTCATTCATCATGTTTCGCCATGCCTTGATTGTCAGCCTCGTCGCTCTGCTTGCTGCCTGTGGTAAGGGTGAGCCGGTCGAGCAGTCTATTCGTCCCGCCATGGTGGTGCAGCCGCAACCGGCGACCGAAATGATGGATGCCTATGCCGGCGAGGTGCGCGCGCGCCTGGAGCCTGAACTGGCCTTCCGCATCGGCGGCAAGGTGACCAAGCGCCTGGTCGAAGTGGGCAACCATGTGCGCAAGGATCAGCCGCTGGCCGAACTGGATCCGCAGGATGTGCGCCTGCAGCTCGAGGCCATGCGCGCGCAAGTGGCCGCGGCCGAGGCCAACCTGCAGCTGGTAAAGGCCGAACGCGACCGTTACAAGACCCTGCTGGGGCGCAACCTGGTCAGTCGTTCGCAATACGACAACGCTGAAAACCTCTACCGCTCGGGCATGGCGCGCCTCAAGCAGGTCAAGGCCGAGTTCGAGGTGGCCAGCAATCAGGCCGGTTACGCCGTGTTGCGCGCCTCCCAGGATGGCGTGATTGCCCGGCGCATGGTCGAGGTCGGCCAGGTGGTGGCGGCGGGGCAGTCGGTGTTCACCCTGGCCGTCGATGGCGAGCGTGAAGTCTCGATCAGCCTGCCCGAACAAGCCTACGAGCGCTTCAAGGTCGGCCAGCCAGTGGCGGTCGAACTCTGGTCGCAGCCGGATCAACGCTACCCCGGGCGGATTCGCGAGATATCGCCGTCGGCCGACGCCCAGTCGCGCACCTTTGCCGCACGCGTGGCCTTCAGCGCAGGCGAGGTGCCGGCCGAGCTGGGCCAGAGTGCCCGGGTATTCATCGCCCACAACGGCGCAGTGCCGTTGTCGGTGCCGCTGTCGGCGTTGTCCGCGGAAAAAGGCCAGCCCTACGTCTGGGTGGTCGACCCCAAGGACTCCAGGCTCAAGCGCACGGCCGTGCGCATCGGTGCCTATGCCGAGAACAGCGTGCCGGTGCTCGATGGCCTGCAGGCGCAAGACTGGGTAGTCGCTGCCGGCGTGCAGGTGCTGCGCGAAGGCCAGCAGGTGCGTCCGGTCGACCGCAATAACCGCACGGTCAAGCTGGCAGCCAAGGAGTAGCCTCGATGGATTTCAACCTGTCCGCCTGGGCGCTGCGCAATCGTCAGATCGTGCTCTACATCATGTTGTTGCTGGCGGTGGTCGGCGGTATTTCCTATACCAAACTGGGCCAGAGCGAAGACCCGCCGTTCACCTTCAAGGCCATGGTGGTGCGCACCAACTGGCCGGGCGCCAGCGCCGAGGAAATCGCCAGCCAGGTCACCGAGCGCATCGAAAAAAAGCTGATGGAGACCGGCGAGTACGAGCGGATCGTGTCCTTCTCGCGACCTGGCGAATCCATGGTGACCTTCGTCGCGCGCGACTCGATGCATTCCGAAGAGATTCCCGACCTCTGGTACCAGGTGCGCAAGAAGGTCGGCGATATTCGCCACACCTTGCCCTCGGGGATTCAGGGGCCGTTCTTCAACGACGAGTTCGGCACCACCTTCGGCAATATCTATGCATTGACCGGCGCAGGTTTCGACTACGCGGTGCTCAAGGACTATGCCGATCGCGTGCAGCTGCAGCTGCAGCGAGTCAAGGATGTAGGCAAGGTCGACCTGATCGGTCTGCAGGACGAGAAGATCTGGATCGAATTGTCCAACACCAAGCTGGCCACCCTCGGCCTGCCGTTGGGCGTGGTGCAGCAGGCGCTGGAGGAGCAGAACGCCGTGGCGGCGGCGGGCTTCTTCGAAACCCTCTCGGACCGCGTGCGCCTGCGGGTCACCGGTAGTTTCGAGTCGGTCGAGGACATCCGCAACTTCCCGATCCGGGTGGCCGAGCGGACCTTCCGCATCGGCGATGTGGCCGAGGTCAAGCGCGGCTTCAACGACCCACCCGCACCGCGCATGCGCTTCATGGGTGAAGACGCGATCGGCCTGGCCGTATCGATGAAGGCTGGCGGTGACATCCTGGTGCTGGGTGATGCCCTGGAAGTCGACTTCGCCCGCCTGCAGGAAACCCTGCCAGCCGGCATGCAGCTGCGCAAGGTCTCGGATCAACCGGCGGCGGTGAAGACCGGCGTCGGCGAGTTCGTCCGCGTACTCACCGAGGCGGTGATCATCGTCCTGCTGGTGAGCTTTTTCTCCCTCGGCCTGCGCACCGGCCTGGTGGTGGCGCTGTCGATTCCGCTGGTGCTGGCGATGACCTTCGCCGCCATGTACTACCTGGGCATTGGCCTGCACAAGATCTCCCTCGGCGCGCTGGTGTTGGCACTGGGGCTGATGGTCGATGACGCGATCATTGCCGTGGAGATGATGGCGATCAAGATGGAGCAGGGCTACGACCGCATCAAGGCGGCCAGCTATGCCTGGACCAGCACTGCCTTCCCGATGCTCACCGGCACCCTGATCACCGCCGCCGGCTTTCTGCCGATTGCTCTCGCCCAGTCCGGCACCGGCGAGTACACCCGTTCGATCTTCCAGGTGGTGACCATCGCCTTGCTGGTGTCATGGGTCGCCGCGGTGATGTTCGTGCCCTACCTGGGCGCCAAGCTGCTGCCAGACCTGGCCAAGCTGCATGCGACCAAGCATGGCAGCAGCGCCGGGGGGCATGACCCCTACGCGACACCCTTCTATCAGCGCGTGCGGCGTACCGTGCAGTGGTGCGTGCGTCGGCGCAAGACGGTGATCCTGCTGACCCTCGCGGTGTTCGTCGCCTCGATCATGCTGTTCCGTTTCGTGCCGCAGCAGTTCTTTCCCGCCTCCGGACGCCTGGAGCTGATGGTCGACCTCAAGCTTGGCGAAGGCGCCTCGTTGAGCGCCACTGCAGAGCAGGTCACGCATCTCGAGCAACTGCTCAATGGCCACGAGGGCATCGACAATTATGTGGCCTATGTCGGCACCGGCTCGCCGCGCTTCTACCTGCCGCTCGACCAGCAACTGCCGGCGGCCAGCTTCGCCCAGTTCGTGGTGCTGGCGAAAAGCATCGAGGAGCGCGAAAAACTCCGCAGCTGGCTGATCACCACCCTGAGTGAAGAATTCCCGACCCTGCGTACCCGCGTTTCGCGCCTGGAGAACGGCCCGCCGGTCGGCTACCCGGTGCAGTTGCGGGTCTCCGGCGAGCATATCGACGAGGTTCGTGCCCTGGCCCGCGAGGTGGCGGACAAGGTGCGCGACAACCCGCATGTGGCCAACGTGCACCTGGATTGGCAAGAACCGAGCAAGGTGGTGCGCCTGAATATCGACCAGGAGCGTGCCCGTGCCCTGGGCATCAGCACCGCCGACCTGTCGCGCTTTCTGCGCAGTTCGCTGACCGGCTCGTCGGTGAGCCAGTACCGCGAAGGTAACGAGCTGATCGAGATTCTGCTGCGCGGCACCCTCAGCGAGCGCCAGCAACTGAGTCTCTTGCCGAGCCTGGCGATACCCACCGACAGCGGTACCAGCGTGCCCTTGGCGCAGATCGCCATCCTTGAATACGGGTTCGAGGAAGGGGTGATCTGGCACCGCAACCGCTTGCCGACCGTCACCGTGCGCGCCGACATCTACGGCAAGGAGCAGCCGGCCAGTCTGGTCAAACAGATCCTGCCGACCCTTGAGCCGATCCGCGCGGCGCTGCCCGATGGCTACCTGCTGGAAGTCGGCGGCACGGTCGAGGACTCGGCGCGCGGGCAGCAGTCGGTGAATGCCGGGGTGCCGCTGTTTATCGTGGTGGTGCTGACCCTGTTGATGCTGCAACTGAAAAGCTTCTCGCGCTCGGCCATGGTGTTCCTCACCGCGCCGCTGGGTCTGATCGGCGTGACCCTGTTCCTGCTGATCTTCCGCCAGCCGTTCGGCTTCGTCGCCATGCTGGGCACCATCGCCCTGTCCGGCATGATCATGCGCAATTCGGTGATCCTGGTTGACCAGATCGAGCAGGACAGGGCGGCCGGGATGGACAGCTGGAACGCCATCATCGAAGCCACGGTACGACGCTTCCGGCCCATCGTGCTGACCGCCCTGGCGGCGGTGCTGGCGATGATCCCGCTGTCGCGCAGCGTGTTCTTCGGGCCGATGGCGGTGGCCATCATGGGCGGCCTGGTCGTCGCCACGGCGCTGACCCTGTTGTTCCTGCCGGCACTCTATGCCGCCTGGTTCCGGGTCAAGCAAGAGCCATCCCCGGCAGCTTAGTCCGCCCGCTGAGCTGAGCCGCGCCGTTCCCTTGAGCCAGGGGAGCGGCGTTATTTCCAGCGCCAGTGTTGGTCTGCCGGCGCTGCCAGGCTGCAGGGGCGACGCCGCCACTTCAGCTTGGCGGATAAGTCGCCGGGCGCGGTGCAATCCTCCGGGTAGTCGCCGATAGCGCCGGCGTTTGGCCGGGCAAAAGTCCCGCTGTCCGTCCCACTCTACGCGGCACCGAACCGATTCTGGCGGGCGCTGTCCGCCCACATCCCGGGCTCAAGCTGTTACGGTTGTTGCAGGCAGTTGCCGGCAGGCGTGGTGTGTTGCGCGTGAATCCGTTGCGTTGCAGGCCTGATTCCTGCGCTGGTTTGTCTTCTGCTGCTCATTGCATGGGTTGCACTAAATTGCATGAATTCAGGGAGACTTAGCATGTCATTGAAAAATACCGTCCACTTGATCGCCTATCCCAACCGCATCGGTGCGGATCTGGCTGACCTGGCCAATTTCGTCGAGCACAAGCTCGGTCGCGCGGTGGGCGGGGTGCATGTGCTGCCGCCCTTTCCGTCGAATGCCGACAGTGGTTTCTCGCCGCTGACGCACAAGCGCATCGACCCGGCGCTAGGCGATTGGGCCGACATCGAGCGCCTGACCGCGCACTACGATGTCTGTCTGGATCTGGTACTCAATCACCTGGCCGATGACTCGCCGGAGTTCCAGGACTACCTGCAAAAGGGCAAGGCCTCGCAGTGGGCCGAGATCTTCGTCGATGTCGACAGCCTGGGCGAGATCGGCCCGGACGACCTGGCGAAGATCCACATCCGCAAGGAAAAGGAGCCGTTCCGCGACATCACCTTTGCCGACGGCAGCAGCGGGCGGGTCTGGTGCACTTTCACCGAACGGCAGATCGACCTCAACTACGACTCGCCGGCGACCTACCAGATGATGGCCGACACCATCACCTATCTCGCCGAGCGCGGGGTCAAGCTGTTGCGCCTGGATGCCTTCGGCTACACCACCAAGAAGATCGGCACCAGCTGCTTTCTGGTCGAACCGCAGGTGTGGCACATCCTCGACTGGTTCAAGAACACGGCGGCGAGCAAGGGCATAGAGATACTGCCCGAGGTGCACGACCACCCGAGTTGGCAGTACGCCATCTCGGCGCGCGGCATGTGGTCCTATGCCTTCGCGCTGCCGCCCCTGCTGCTGTACACGCTGCTCGACGGCAACAGCCAGTACCTGAAGTCCTGGTTGCGCATGTGCCCGCACAACCAGATCACCGTGCTCGATACCCACGACGGCATCTGCATTCCGGATGTGGAGGAAATCCTCCCGCGCGAGCATATCGAAGCACTGATCCAGAACGTCTCGGAACGCAGCGCCGACCCCATCCTGCGTCGTTCCGCCGCCAACGTGCACAGCGTCGGCGCGATCTACCAGCTCACCTGCACCTTCTTCGATGCCCTGCAGGGCAACGAGGACGCCTACATCGCCGCCCGGGCGATCCAGTTCTTCACCCCAGGCATTCCCCAGGTCTACTACGTCGGCCTGCTGGCCGGCCACAACGACACCGAGCTGTTGGAGGAAACCGGCGAGGCGCGGGAAATCAACCGCCACTACTATTCCGTGGACGAGGCCGAGCAGGCCTTGCAGGCCCCGGTGGTGCAGCGTCTGCTGAGTCTGATGGAGCTGCGCTCGACCCACCCGGCCTTCGCCGGCGAGTTCGAGCTGCACCAGTCGAACGTGTCGAGCGTGTCCATGGGCTGGCGCGCCGGCGAGCATTGCTGCCACCTGTACGTCGACCTGAACTTCCGCACCGCCACGATTACCTGCACCGGTCCCGAGGGTGGCGAGGAGACGTCCTTCAGGTGCTGAGCCGGCACGGTAAGCCGGCTGGTAGTCGGGCAAGTAAGCCCCGCGTCAGGCGCGTTGAATCAGCGACGTAGCTGCACAAGAAGCCAGACCCCAGGGTCTGGCTTTTTCATATTGGCGCGAACCCGTGTTACAGCGCGCCGAACACCTTCTTCGCCAGGCTGGTCGCCGCGCCCGCCGGGTTCTGGCGGAGGCTGGCTTCCTGTTGGGCGATCATCGTGAACAAGCCGTCCAGCGCCTGCTCGGTGACGTAGTTTTCGATAGAGGCGCTCTTCGCGTCGATCACGCCGAAGCTCGCGGCCTGGCCGGCAAAGGCATTGTATTGCTGGGCCAGGCCGACCTGGGCGGTGGCCTGCTTGACGATCGGCAGGAAACGCGCGCGGATCTGTTCGCGGCTGCTTCTGTTCAGGTACTGGGTGGCCGAATCCTGCGGGCCGGCGAGGATGCCCTTGGCGTCCTGCACGCTCATCTTCTTCACCGCCTCCACCAGCAAGGCCTGGGCCTGGGGTACGGCGGCTTCGGCGGCCTGGTTCATGCTGGTTTCCAGCTGCGTCACCTGGGCACCCATGCCCATCATCTTCATGGTTCGCGCCGCCTTGCCGAGGTTACCCGGCAGCTCGATGCGTACCGCCGGGTTATTGCTGAAGCCGCCTGGTGCGCCCAGTTGCTTGACGGCCACCTGGGCGCCCTGGATCAAGGCATCCTTGAGCCCGCCGCTGGCATCCTGCTGGGTCAGGTCGGCGAGCGACAGGGCAAAAGCGCTGGCAGACAGGGCCAGGCCGGCAACGAGGGTGGTGATGCGAAACATGGGCGGATCCTTCTTGCGCTGAGGTATGCCGCGAGGGTAGCGGAGCGGGGCGCTGGTGCAAACAGCGGGTGAAGAAAACGCTCGCCCACTGCGACCGTCCCCAGGCGCGGGCTGCTGATGTAGCGAACACCTGGCGACGCTCTCGCTGCGGTGCGCGATTTTTTCACAGGCTCTGGAGCGTCCTTATGCCCGTCCGGCGTCGGCCGCGACGCATTCGTGCAGCCAGTCGATGAAGACCTGCAGCCGGCTCGGCATGGTCTCGAGGGCTGGGTGCACCAGCTGGTAGTGGCAGCGACTGGTCAGCGCGACGCCGCCGAATGGCAGGATGAGTTCGCCGCGCTCAAGCCGCTGTTGCACCAGTCGAGAGCGGCCGATGGCGACCCCCGCATGATTGACGGCCGCCAGCACGCAGAGGTCGGAACGGTCGAAGGTGAGGCTGCGCGGAGGCAGCTTGGCCTCCATCCCCGAGTGCCTGGCCCACAGTTGCCATTCGGCATTGTAGGCGGCGTTGTCCCAGGCCAGGGAGTCATGCAGCAAGGTGCACTGCGCAAGGTTGTCCGGGTTGTCCAGCAAGCCATGACGCCGGGCATACTGCGGGCTGCACACCGGTGCGATCTGTTCGTCCATCAGTTTGCCGGCGATCAGTCCCGGGAACTCATCGCGGGTGAAATACAGCGCCAAATCGATGTTCTGGGTGCGGAAATCGACCGTGTCGTTGCCCACCCGGATATCCAGGGCAACCGCGGGGTAGCGGGCAGTAAAGTCGGCCAGCCTCGGCACCAGCCAGCATTCGGCGAGCGAGGGGCGGACATAGATCGCCAGCGGCCCGGCGATTTCGGCGCCCGGAGCCTGCTGCAAGGCTTCGAGCAACTGGCCCAGCGCACCTTGCAGGATGTTGAAGATGCGTTCGCCCTCCGCGGTCAGGCGGATCTGCCGGGTCAGGCGTTGGAACAGTTTCAGCCCCAGCCCGCGCTCCAGGCGGGCAATGCGGTGGCTGACGGCGCTCGGCGTCAGGCACAGCTCGTCTGCCGCGCGGGCAAAGCTCAGATGGCGCGCCGCCGCATGGAAGGTATGCAGGTTGGCGAACTGGCTACTGTCGAGGCCGGCGCCAATCCGAGGGGGAAGATTCAGCATGACGTCATTCCAGCAGTGAGTGGTGTCGGATCAGCGACCACCGCTATCAGTCGGTTCGGCCTGCAACAGCTGCCGGCCCTTGGCGAGATAAGCGACCATTTCCGCCGCGGGCACCATGCTGCCGCCGGTGGCCCAGATCAGGTGGGTGGCCCGGGCCATCCGGGTCGGGGTCAGCTGCATGCGCGCGCGATAATCCTGCTGCTCGGTCAGCACCCGGGCCATGCCCGGCACGCCGGCCAGTGCCGAGGGTTCGAGGCGCAGGCCTTCGCTGCTGTCCAGCAGCGCCAGCAGACGATACAGCTCTTCGTCGCTGACTGTGTAGTAGCCGTCGATCGAACGCTGCATGGCGCGCCCGACAAAGCCGGACGGGCGCCCGACCGCCAGGCCATCGGCGGCGGTGAGGTTGTCGATGCCGAAGTCCTGCACCGAGACCTGGTCATGTCTACCGGTATGGACCCCGATCAGCATGCAGGGCGAGTGGGTGGGCTCGGCAAACAGGCAATGCACCGCATCGCCGAACGCCAGCTTGAGACCGAAGGCCACCCCGCCTGGACCGCCGCCGACGCCACAGGGCAGGTAGACGAACAGCGGGTGCTCGACATCGACACGGATCGCGGCGGCCGCGAACTGTTGCTGCAAGCGTTGCGCGGCGACGGCATAGCCGAGGAACAGGCTGGTTGAGTTCTCGTCATCGACGAAGTGGCAGTAAGGGTCGGCGCTGGCCTGCTGGCGCCCCTCGGCCACCGCGACGCTGTAATCGGAGTCGTACTCGACCACGCTGACGCCATGGGCGCGCAGCTTGTCCTTCTTCCATTGGCGGGCATCGGCGGACATGTGCACCGTGGCCTGAAAGCCCAGGCGGGCGCTGACGATGCCGATCGACAGGCCCAGGTTGCCGGTCGAGCCGACGGCGATCTTGTAGCGGCCGAAGAAGGCCCGGGTCGCGTCGCTGTCGAGCACTCCGTAGTCGTCGCTTGGCTGCAGCAAGCCTGCGGCCAGCGCCAGATCCTCGGCATGCTTGAGCACCTCATAGATGCCGCCACGCGCCTTGATCGATCCGGAGATGGGCAGGTGGCTGTCCAGCTTGAGCCACAGCGCACCGCTGTCGCCCAGCCCATAGCGTTCGGCTAATCGCGCCTGCAGGTGCGGCACCGCGCGGATGCCCGACTCGATGATCCCGGCACTGGCCGCGGTCTCCGGGAATGCCCGGGCGATATAGGGTGCAAAGCGTGCCAGGCGCGCGCTGGCGTCGTCGACGTCGGCGCTAGTCAGCCCGACATCGGCCAAGGCTTCGGTCGCGCCGGCAACCCCCGGGTTGAACCAGCTGGTTTCCCGCAGCGCAATCAACTCATCGAGCAGCGGATACTCGTTGCACCAGGTGGTGAGGGATTTGCCAAGCAGCATGGGTAGGTTCCTCGGGTTGGATGTTCGGCTGCGTGCGGAGAGATGAACCGGCCGCGGAGCGCTGCCATTAGACGGCGCCGCGGTGTGGCCGACAAAGGATGTTTGTGCAGCGGATAGATGACCCAGGATCGTCTATGCCCAGCAATAGTGTGCGGGGCTGGAAAAGCGCCCGCTGCTGCAACCTGCAGTCGGGTGGGTGACGCCTTTTTCATCCACCATCGTTGCGGTGGATGGGTAAAGCGTCAGCTACGCATCCCGATCCACCCTACGATGCCGCAGACCTTGCACATGAACACAGGATCCACAAAAAATGCTGGCCACTTGGCTTAAGTGAACAGCATTGCGCCTGCTGCAACCGCTTCCATGAGGTTGCGCTCGAATCCACGCTCAGCAACCGCGCAACGGTTCGCCTTCCATCAATTACCGACGGCAGCAATCACCGAGATTTCTACCAGCAGTTCGGGGCTGGCCATCGAGGCTTCCACGCAGGCCCGCGCGGGGGCGAAACCGGTTGGTACCCAGCTGTCCCATACGCTGTTCATCTCGGCGAACAGGCTCATGTCCTTCAGGTAGATGGTGGCGGACAGCAGCTGTTCGCGATTGCTGCCGACCGATTCCAGCAAGGTATCGACCTTGGCCAGCATGGTCCGCGTTTGTTCCTGAATGCCGGCGCTGCGGTCTTCTGCCACCTGCCCGCATAGATAGGCGGTCTGGTTATGCACCACGACTCGGCTCATGCGGGCGGCTGTTTCGTATCGGCTAATGCTCATGAAAGCTCCTGTGAGGGTTGGATTATGGGATGACACGCCGAGCTTAGCGGGGCCGGGCGGATAAACCTATGCTGAAGCTGTGAGTGGTTGTGATAAACCCGCGCCTGCGGCGGCCGCCTGCAAACGCCCTGCGTCGGTTGCGCGCAAGCGCTGGATTGTTCCACAACCGCTGCACGCACTCCGTCGCAGTCGTTCAGCCCGGCTGCATAGCCGATACGAGGCTAAGCGCATGTCGCGAATACTTCCGCTCCTGGCAGTGCTTGCCGCCGTGTACGTGGCGATCTGCGTCGCGGTGTGGATGTTCCAGCGCAGCCTCATCTACTTCCCGCAACCGCTCACCATCAGCCGGCCCGACACCCTGCTCAGGCTGGCGGTGGACGATGCCGAGGTGCTGGTGTCGATCAGGCCCCACGCCGGGCCGAAGGCGCTGATCTACTTCGGTGGCAATGCCGAGGACGTTTCGCTGAACCTGCCCGCGTTTACCCAGGCCTTTCCCGAGCATGCCCTGTACTTGCTGCACTACCGCGGCTATGGCGGCAGTGCCGGCTCGCCCTCCGAGGAGGCGATCCAGCGCGATGCCCTGGCCCTGTTCGACCGGGTGCACGCCGCGCACCCGCAGACCATGCTAATGGGGCGCAGCCTGGGGGCGGGGGTCGCCATTCGTCTGGCCAGCCAGCGCCCGGCCTCGCGGCTGGTGTTGATCACGCCATTCGACAGCCTGCAGGCGTTCGCTACGCGGCAGTTCCCCTACCTGCCGATCAAGTGGCTGCTCAAGGACAGGTTCGAGTCCTCGACCTATGCCGCGCGTATCCGGGTGCCGACCCTGCTGGTCGCCGCCGAGCAGGACGAAGTCATCCCCTTGTCGAGTACCGAGGCGCTTTACCGGCATTTCCCACCCGGCGTGGCCATGCTCAAGGTGATCCCGGGCCAGGATCACAACTCGATCTCCGAGAGCCCCGCGTACCTGCCTTTGCTGCGCGCCGCGCTGTGAGCGGCGTTGGTAGCCTGGATCAGCGCCAGGGTAACCCGGGGGATTTCCCGGATGGCGCCAGCTTCAACTTCGGCAGTCCGCCTGGACGTAGGGCGGCCGGGTCGCCGTCCGCTCGGAGCGCAGCGACAGCCCGCCAGCTGTGTGCCACCCCGATCAACCATCGGTGCACTGCCTGCGGCGAGTGACACCCTACTGATCGGCAAATACGCCCGCTACGGCGTTGCGCTCGATATGTTCACAACTACGGCGACCGCTTCAGATTCGGCAGCTCGCCAAGACGTAGGGCGGCTTCGGAGCGCAGCGACAATCCGCCGGATGTGCGCCGCGTCGCTGCTCCAGGGTGCACCGCCTGCGGCGAGTGATTCCTCCTCCTGTAGACGGCATCTGCGCAGCGTCGGCGTACTTAGAACAGGCCGAGCTGGCCGCCGACCAGGCGGGAGAAATCGTCGCCGACGAACGGCAGGATGGCGTCCGCCACCGGCTGCAGCTGGCGCGTCAGGTAGTGCTCGTAGTCGATGGGGGTACGCCGGGTCTCCAGCGGTTCGGGGCCGGCGAGGGTGATCACGTAGCTGATCCAGCCGCCGTTCTGGTACTGGCGCGGGCGGCCGTGCTGGTCGTTGTATTCATCGGCCATGCGCGCCGCACGCACATGCGGCGGCACATTGCGCTGGTAGTCGTCCAGCCGGCGGCGCAGGCGCTTGCGGTAGATCAGCAGCTCATCGAGCTGGCCGGCCAGGGTGCGGCGCACGTAGTTGCGCACATAGTCCTGGTAGGGTTGCCGGTTGAAGATCAGCAGGTACAGCTCGCGCTGGAACTGCCGGGCCAGCGGCGACCAGTCGCTGCGCACGGTTTCCAGGCCCTTGAAAACCATCTCGCGGCTGCCGTCTGCCGCCACGACCAGGCCGGCGTAGCGCTTCTTGCTGCCCTCTTCGGCGCCGCGGATGGTCGGCATCAGGAAGCGGCTGTAATGGGTCTCGTACTGCAGCTCCAGGGCGCTTTCCAGGTCGTACTCCCGGCGCAGGTGCGCGCGCCACCACTGGTTGACACGCTGCACCAGGGCGCGGCCGATCTGCGCCGCCTCGTCCTCGCCATGCGCGCGCCTGAGCCAGACGAAGGTCGAGTCGGTGTCGCCGTAGATCACCGCATGGCCTTCGGCCTCGATCAGCTCGCGGGTCCGGCGCATGATCTCGTGGCCGCGCAGGGTGATCGAGGACGCCAGGCGCGGGTCGAAGAAGCGGCAGCCGCTGGAGCCGAGCACCCCGTAGAAGGCGTTCATGATGATCTTCAGCGCCTGCGACAGCGGCGCGTTGTGCTCGCGCTTGGCCGCCTCGCGGCCCTGCCAGACGCTCTCGACGATGGCCGGCAGGCAATGCCGGGTGCGCGAGAAGCGCGCGCCGCGAAATCCCGGCACCGAGGCGCTGTCCTCGGGATGGCGCATGCCTTCCACCAGCCCCAGCGGATCGATGAGGAAGGTGCGGATGATCGACGGGTAGAGGCTCTTGTAGTCGAGCACCAGCACCGACTCGTACAGGCCGGGCTGCGAATTCATCACGAAGCCGCCGGGGCTGGCCTCCGGCGGCCGCTCGCCGAGGTTCGGCGCGACGAAGCCCTGGCGGTGCATCAGCGGTATGTACAGGTGGCAGAAGGCCGCGACCGAGCCGCCGCTACGGTCGGCGGGCAGGCCGGTGACGGTGGCGCGCTCGAGCAGGAAGGTGAGGATCTCGGTCTTGGCGAAGATCCGCGTGACCAGCTCGCAGTCCTTGAGGTTGTAGCGCGCCAGGGCCGGCTTGTCCTCGGCGAACATGCGGTCGATGGCGTCCATGCGCTGGTACGGCGTGGCGATGTCCTTGCCCTCGCCGAGCAGGGTCTGCGCGACGTTCTCCAGGCTGAACGAGGCGAAGCTCCAGGTCGCCGAGCGCAGCGCCTCAATGCCGTCGATGATCAGCCGCCCGGCGGCCTCGGCGAAGAAGTGATTGTTGCGGCTGCCATGCTCGCGCCAGCCCATCGCATCGCCGCCACGACCGAGCTGCAACGGCACCTGCAGGCGCTGGGCGTGCTCGTGCAACACGCGCAGGTCGAACTGCACCAGGTTCCAGCCGATGATCGCATCGGGATCATGGGTAGCCAGCCACTGATTGAGCCGCTCCAGCAGCTGCTTGCGGCTGGCGCAGTATTCCAGGGCAAAATCCAGCGCCACATCCGCGCCGTTGGCCGGGCCGAGCATGTACACCTGGCGCTGGCCGCAGCCTTCCAGGGCGATCGAATACAGATCGCCCTGGGCATTGGTCTCGATGTCCAGGGACGCCAGCTTCAGGCGCGGGCGATAGGCCGGGGCGGGCTTCAGCTGCGCCTCGAGCAGCAGGCCGTTGGCGTCCGGCGTGCCACCGAAGCACACCGGCGCGGTGATGAAACGCTCCATCAGGTAGCGCTCCGGCGGGCGGATATCGGCCTCGTACACCTCGACCCCGGCCTTGCGCAGCATTTTGTCGATATTCATCAGCTGGCGATGCTGGCGGCAATACAGGCCGAGCACCGGCCGATGGTGGAAGTCGCACAGCTCCAGCGGGCGCAGCTCGACGTCACGCTCGCCGCGCAGCAGCGCCTCGGCCAGCGCGCGTTGCTCGGCCGGAATAAACGCCACCGAGGGCTGACACGGCAGGCGGATATGCCGCGGCCCGGCGTCAGTCGCCAGCCAGAACTCGACCTGGGTGCCGGCCGGCGTATCGCGCCAATGTCGGGTCAGGACGAAGCCCTGCTGTAGATCCACCGCTGCAACCTCAAGTCCTTGTTTCACCGTGCGATTCTACGTGGCATGGGCCGCGATTGCGCGGGCAGGGCAGGGGGCGGGTTTTCTGACGGCTATGTAGCGGTTACATCGTGTACGCCAAGCAAGGGTGGACCGAAGCGGAGCGCCGGCAGGACCACCCTACGAAAGCGCCGGCGCAAGCCATCAGGCAGCATGCTCCCTGGCCTGCCCTAGCGCCGGCCGGCCTATGCCGCGGTAGAGGAAACCCAATTGCGCGAGCTGTTTGGCATCATAGATGTTGCGACCATCGAACAGCACGGGCATGCGCATCGAACCGCGAATCCGCACGAAGTCCGGCTGGCGAAACTGCTTCCATTCGGTGACCAGCACCACCGCATCGGCGCCCTCCGCCACGCTGTAGAGCGATTCGCTCAAGCGCAGTTGAGCGCTGGCGACTGCCGGCGCATAGCGTGCCGCCACAGCCGCGGTGGCGACCGGGTCGCAGGCTTGCACCACCACCCCGGCGGCGAGCAGGGCATCGAGCAACACCAGGCTCGGCGCCTCGCGCAGATCATCGGTGCCGGGCTTGAACGCCAGGCCCCAGAGGGCCACGACGCGGCCGTGCAAGTGGCCGGAAAAATGTTCGCGCAACGCTTGAAACAGCAAGGTTTTCTGCAGCGCATTGCGGGCTTCGACGGCGCGCAGAATGCCCGGCTCGATACCCTCCTGCTCGGCCGCGCGGATCAGGGCGCGCACATCCTTGGGAAAACAGGAGCCGCCATAGCCGCAGCCGGCATAGATGAAGTGCGTGCCGATGCGCTTGTCGCTGCCGATGCCGCGGCGGACTTCCTCGATATCCACCCCCTGGCGCGCGCACAGCCCCGCCATCTCGTTGATAAAGGAAATCTTGGTGGCGAGAAAGGCATTGGCCGCGTACTTGCTGAACTCGGCGGCGCGCACGCTCATGCACAGCAGGCGTTCGTGGTTACGCAAAAAAGGCGCGTACAAACGGCGCAGCAGCTCGCTGCCGGCCGGCTCATCGCAGCCGATCAGCACCCGGTCCGGGCGCATGAAATCGTCGATCGCCGAGCCTTCCTTGAGGAACTCCGGGTTGCTCGCCACAACGACCTTGAAGCCCTTGCCGCGTTGCCCCAGACGCGCATTGATGCGCTGCGCCACGCGCTCGGCGGTGCCCACCGGCACCGTGGATTTATCCACCACCAGACAGGCCTGTTGCAGGCGCTCGCCCAGTTCGTCGGCCACGGCCAGGACATGCGACAGGTCGGCCGAGCCGTCCTCCCCGCTTGGCGTCCCCACGGCGATAAAGACGATCTCGGCGCGTTCGATGCCCGTCGCCAGGTGCTGGCTGAAACTCAGTTGGCCACTGGCCAAATGGGCCTTGAGCAGGGCTTCGAGACCGGGCTCGTAGATCGGTGCCTCGCCGCGCGCCAGGCGCGCCACACGCGAGCCGTCGCGCTCGACGCAGACCACCCGGTTACCCATTTCGGCAAAACAGGCCGCCGACACCAGCCCCACATAACCCGCCCCGATCACGCAAATTCGCATCGCCGCATCCTCTCCATGAGTTGCAACGATTCCAGCTAAAGCCGGTGGCAGGCGTATGACAGGGGCGCGACAATCCCGTGACCGGGCAAACAGCGGGTGCGCAAGCGACGGCGCTCTGGCTCAGCAGAAGCGCCGCACCGCATCGGCCAGATCCTTGGCCAGCAAGGCACCGGGCGACTTGCTTTCGTCGCCGGCGCGGTACTTGCCGGTCTGCACCAGGCAAGCCTGAAGGCCGGCCTGTTGCGCGCCCAGTACATCGCTCTCGACATCGTCGCCGATCATCAAGGCTTCGCCGGCCGGCACATCGAGCTCCTCCAGTGCGCCGGCGAAGAACGCGGCAGAGGGCTTGCCCAGGACCAGCGCCTGGACCCCAGCGGCATATTCCAGCGCGCGGACAAAGGGCCCGGCATCCAGGTGCAGGGCGCCATGGCTGCGGAAGTAGCGGTTGTCGCCCATGGCCAGCAGCGGTGCGCCGTCCAGCAGCAGGTGGAAGGCGTGCTCCAGGTGGGCGTAGTCGAAGCGTTCCTCGGCGTCGCCGAGCACCACCGCATTGGCTGCGGGCAGCTCGAGCAGGTCGGCGAACTCCTCTTCGAGGTTGCGGTGGATCAGGCAGTAGGGCCGCAAGTCATGGGCCAGCAGGTAATGGCGCACGGCGCGCGGGGCGCTGTAGATCTGCTCGGGCTGCAGGGCATAGCCCATGCCGGTCAGTTGCCGGTAAATCTCGGCGGAGGTCAGGCGCGAGGTGTTGGTCACCAGGCGCAGCGGGTAGCCCTTGGCCTGCAGCGCTGCCACTGCCGGCACCGAGCCGGGCAGGGGGCTCGCGTCCTGGTAGAGCACCCCGCTGATATCCAGCAGCACCGCCTGCGGCATGGTCTTCGCCTCCAGTCAGAGGTTGTCAAAGCGCTCCATCGTTGCACTGCCTGGGCCTGCAAGCGTCCGAGCACAGGCTGGCCAATTTGGCCCGAACCGGTGATTGAGGATTGCCGTCCCAATCATGCTCCCTGCCAGAGCACGCAGCCTCCAGCTTGAACCCGCCCGGATCGAGGCAATACACCGCCTGGCTATCATCCTAATACGCGTCCGCCGGATCGGCGATGGTCATGCCATGCTCCGGCAGGAAGGTCTGAATCGCCCCTGTAATGCCTACTTGCCCATCACTGTTTTTTTCGTCTCAATGGGCCTGTTGTTTGATCTTGTGGTCAAGGGCTTATCGAGGCAGGGCGGCAGCGCAGGTAAGGCCTAACGAGCGGCTCCAATCGTTGCAGTTAATGACGGTATCAACCCGCAGGACATGCGCTCGATCAACCTGATCGTCATCCCCAGAACCTCAATCCAGGTGGTTGCAGGAGAGGAACCCTGGGTAACATCGGCGCGCAAGCCCACCCATAGACGCCTAGGCTGGGGGGAGCGCATTTGGATTACGCCTATGAACAACAGCGACACATCTAAGACACCCGCTTCCGCCTCTGTGCGGCGTCCGCAGTTCTGGCAGGTGGCCAAGCGCTGTTGCCAGATTGCCGGCACGGTGGATGTGGCATTTTTCTTCCTGTTTCATCTCCTCGGTTCTCCCCTCCTGGCCTGGGTCAATGTCATCAGTGTTTCCATGTACATCCTGGCGTACCAGGCGCTGGCCAGGCGACGCAATCGGCTGGCCATTGCGCTGATCTGGACAGAGGTCATCGTCCACGCCGCCTTGGGCACGCTGTTGATCGGCTGGGACAGTGGCTTTCACTACTATCTGTTGATGTTCATCCCGGCGCTGTTTCTCAGCATGCCGCTGCGCGGCGCCCTTGCGGCGTTGGTTTCGCTGTGGGGGTTTTACCTGTTGCTGGATGTGCTCATGTGGACTGGCGAGCCGCTGCAGCCGATTTCCCGCGACGCCTTGCTGGCCGTGCACCTGTTCAACCTGAGCGTGGTATTCGCCATGTTCAGTTACTTGTCGTTCTTCTATCTGAAGATCGTCAGTTCGGCCCAGCGCAAGCTGCGGCAAATGGCGGCCACCGACCCGCTGACGGGGCTGCTCAACCGCCGGCACATGATCGATCTGGCCGAGAGAGAACTGGCACGCATCCAGCGCAACCTGCATCCCATCGGGCTGCTGTTGCTGGATATCGATCACTTCAAGTTGATCAACGACAACCATGGCCACGAGATCGGCGACAAGGTGCTGGTCGAGGTGGCGAACGGCATCAAGGCCGTGCTGAGAAGCCAGGACCTGATTGCGCGCTGGGGTGGCGAGGAGTTTCTGGCCGTTCTTCCGGATACCAACCTGGAACAGGCGCGGGCGAGTGCCGAGCGGGTTCGGCAGGCGCTGATGCAACAGCGCTGGAGTTTCGACGGCAAATCCGTCGCTGTCACCATCAGTGTGGGAGTCAGCGAGTTCCAGGAGGGCGATGAGCTGAAAAGCGCCATCAACCGGGCCGACAGGGCGCTTTACCGCTGCAAGGACGATGGTCGCAATCGGGTCGAGGTGTGCACCGATTGCGAAGTAACCGTTTGAGCCCTCTACCAGTCCAGAAGGCCCCCAGAATCAGCCGGGCTCTTTTGCGAAGGCAACAAAAAACCCGCCGAAGCGGGTTTTTTCAAGACCATTCCGACATCCTGTCAGCAGCCTTCCAGGCGATGGTCGATCATCCGTGATCCTGAGCGCGTCCTGCGCTGCAGTTGATGTGTGTAGATTAGGCGCACTGGCGCAGCCTCGACAGAGGAGATCGCAGCCAGTGCGTGTAAGCCTTTCGCTATAGGTAACGGGCGCGCGCATGATATTTAGTGCCTGCATTGGACGACTTCTACTCTTCGCGACGGGCCGGAGTCGAGCTAGAGCAGGCGGTGGTCACCGGCAGATATCGGCCAATTGCGGACATTTCGGCATCACTAATATCGTGGTCTGCCCCCGATTGTGTCCTCTACCAGTCCACTGCTCGTAGGCGTTCGTTCGCCGCCTTCAGCCCAAGGACAATAAGGAACAGACCACGGTTTTGGCTGAAGTGAACAAGCAGAAGCAAAATTAATCGTGGTTCCCTATTGCTTTGTCAGGCCGTGAAAATATGAACAATAAATCAGTCCCCTTTTCCCGGGATGCGCTCCAGGCTTTGCCCGGCAAAGTGGCGCAAAATCGTGGTCTCGTAGAGCGAATCTTCCATCGCCGGATCGCTGTAGCCGAACCAGTTCTGCTGTTGCCGCTGACCGAAAATTGGCCCAGTAGAGGATGTTCTTCCGCCTGAAAACCGACCCAGGAGCACACAGGGTGATCAATTTGGAAATGATGGGCAAATTCCAGCGGATGTCTTTCCGCGACAAGTTGTCGGTGCATGAGATAACCAAGCGCACCGGGCTGGCGCGCAACACCATCCGCAAGTGGGTCAGGGCACCGGAGGCCCAGTCATCTGCTTCATCGGGAAAACTCAGCGGGTGGAATCCGGTTATTTTGCCAAAATCAGGAAGTCTTTTTCAGCGTTTCCCTAAGTCGGTTCCATTAAGTGCGGGAGTAATCTAAGATCAACTCAAGTTTAAAATTTATCGGAAGGGGCTTTTGATGTTTGCAAGTTTTCTTCGTCCAAACAATCTATCCCAAAAAATGATGCGTGTTATTTTTTCCATCTATTTTGGTGTGACCTGTCTCGTCACAAGCATGCAGTTCTTGACCGAATATTTGAAAACGCAGGATTCAATATTAAGTGAATTGAAGCAGTTGGAAGAAACGATCCGCGGTCCTATTTCTACCAGCTTGTGGCAATATAATCAGAATCAGTTGAATTCACTTATTGCTGGGCTTATGAAAATGCCGATTATCGAGGGTGTCGATATTCAAGATAAGTATGCAAAAAATATGATTTCTCAAAGATCCTATGCTCTGGCTTCAGCCCCATTGTCAGTTTTCAATACAAAATCAGACCTATACTGGATGCTTAATGATAAGAGAATATTTCTTGGGTCGCTTACACTTTATTCATCGTCACAAGTTGTTTTGGATCGAGTTTTGTTCGGGTTTTCTCTGATTGCAATTACGGCACTTATAAAGATATCTGTTTTGTTTTGGCTGTTTATTTGGGCCTTTGATCGTTATTTGGCAACACCCTTGAAAGAATTGATGTCTCAAGTGAATGAGGTTCAGTTGAGCCAAAATATAAGTAAGCGGATTGACCTTTCGAATGTTGAGAATAACGAGCTCAGCCAACTTCAAGAAAATATGAATGCGATGCTATCTGCAATGGAAAAGGATCGAGAACGACTATTGGAAGACGAACAATCCAAGCGAAACTGGTTAGAGGAGGCCGTCGCAAAGCGTACAGAAGCATTACAAATCTCGAATGAAAAACTCAAAGAGCTAGCGACACGGGATTCTTTGACAGGCGCATTAAATCGGGGAAGTTTCTTTGAGATTGCGCAGCATTTGCTCGTTCTTTCCCAGCGCCAAAAATCACCAGCGGCCTTTGTTTTGATGGATTTAGATCACTTTAAAATTATCAACGATACGCATGGCCATTTTATAGGTGACCAAGTACTCATTCATTTTGTTACTACAATTAAAAATCTATTGAGAAAATCTGACCTCGTTGGCAGAGTTGGTGGTGAGGAGTTTGCACTGTTTCTCCCTGGTACGGGAGTTGATGAGGCCTTTCGGCTAGCCGATAAAATAAGAAAAACCATTGGCCATTCAACCTTTGAGGTTGAAGGTACAACGGTCAACTACACTGTGAGCCTTGGCGTTGAGTCATCCGAGACGTCAGACCAGTCAATTGGCGAGCTATTTAAACGCGCCGATTTGAAACTGTATGGGGCGAAAGATAAGGGGCGTGATCGTGTCGAAATATAAAAAATTGCCTAAGCATTTTTTCCATATGTTCTTTTTGGTAAGCACCAGCATGGCCAGTATCAGTCATGCTGCGACATTAAAAGTTTGCTACGACCAATGGGTCCCTATGACAATATTTCCATCAGAAGGGTCCCCTGCGCGTGGTGTTGTCATCGATATGTTGGAGCAAATATACACAGCAGAAGGCTATAAGCTGAAATACTATGAAGTTCCCCTGGCAAGAGGGCTGGATATGGTGGCAGAGGGGCTTTGCGATATGTTGCCGGAATACCTATATTCAAAAAATTCAGAAAAGAACTTTGTGTATGCCACCGAACCAACATTTGCATACACCTCGGCCTTTGTCGTCAGGCGAGATGATCGATGGCGCTATAATGGTATTCAATCCATTAAAGGTAAACGCATCGCAACTGGGCCAGGCTGGGATTACAGTTCAATGAGTGTCGACTATCAGAATTATATCGATGACCCAAAAAATTCGAGCTCTGTTGAAGTCATTGCTGGTTACGATGATGTGGTGGACCGGGTCTTCCATATGATTAGAGAAAACAGGGTCGATTTATATGCGGATAACGAACTCGTTCTTCAGCATGTTTTGAATCGGCTGAACTTGAACGATGACCTTAAGATCGTGCACCCCGGCTTAGAAAATAAATTGGTTGAACTACCGATCTTTTCAAAAAAAATCCCTGCTAAAAAAAGACAGAAACTTATAAGAATTTGGAATGAAGGGCGTTTGTCGCTGGAGGGCACAAAAGAAAAAATGCTTCTCAAGAAGTATAACGTAACACTTGAAGAGTAGTGCCAGCATGGATTCACGCAGAGGAAGGTTGAGCGTATATTTGTAGTGGGAGTTGTCTAACGTAAAGTTTGCTATTTTCAGTATCCCTTCGGGTTTTCACATGTCAACTATACCTTTGACCTTTTGGACGGTCTGGGTGGCGGATTTTTTTTGCCGAAAATCCTAAAATCCAGACGGATCTTCCGGGCTGTTTTTTCGTATTTCGCTAGTTGGCTGGAATTTAGGCGCACTGGCCCTAAGTTATTAAGTGTTTTTCGCCAATCAGAATATGTGGGAAAGGGGACAGATTTATTTATTGTGCTGATCGGCTGTACCAGGCTGCTTCCAACCAACCCCTCAAGTCCCCCGAAACAGGTCATGGGCATCGAGCAGTCGGTAGGCGATCTCCAGGTGTTTTTCCTCCTGGCGGGTCAGGCGCAGGATGCACAGTTCGCTGCAGGCTGTTTTCAGCAGCGGTTCGCGCCCGCAGTCGCCGGGCGGGCAGGGTTGGCGGCTCCGCTACGGCGGTGCGCCTTGCCTCAGAGCCGCAGTCGTCCACACTTGAGTAATCGCATGGGTCACGGGTATTGCGTCGTCCGGCCGTACATGGCGAGTCATCAATCAGGTCCCAGGACGCCCGGCGCCGCTTCACGGCCGGTTCGCCCCCGGCGGGCTCGAGAGAACAGACCGATGAACAGCACGCTTCTCGATCGTTACCTGCAGGTTCGCCGCCATACCGCGGCATTGGTCGCGCCGCTCAGCGAGGAGGACATGGTCGTCCAGTCGATGCCCGATGCCAGCCCGGCCAAGTGGCATATGGCGCACACCACCTGGTTCTTCGAGACCTTTCTGCTCGCCGCGCACGCGCCGGACTACCGCGAGTTCGACCCCGCCTTCGCCTACCTGTTCAATTCCTATTACGAAGCCCTCGGCCCGCGCCAGCCGCGGCCGCAGCGCGGTTTGCTGACGCGACCGCCGCTGGCCAGGGTGCGGGCCTATCGCGCCCACGTCGACGAACACATGGGCCGGCTACTGCAAGCGGCGCCACTGAATGCCGAATTGACGGCGCGGGTGGAACTGGGCCTGGCCCACGAGCAGCAGCACCAGGAACTGCTGCTGATGGACCTGCTGAACCTGTTCAGCCTGTCGCCGCTGAAGCCGGCATATGTCCAACACTGGCCGGCGGAGCGCGCGGGTCGGCGTGGGCGTTTCATCCCCATGCCGGGCGGCTTGATCGAGGTGGGGCATGCCGGCGACGGCTTCGCCTTCGACAACGAAGGGCCGCGCCACACCTGCTACCTGCAGCCGTTCGAAATCAGCGACCGCCTGGTAAGCAATGGCGAATGGCTGGCCTTTATCGAGGCCGACGGCTACCGGCGCGCCGAGCTGTGGCTGGCCGATGGCTGGGCGCTGAGCCAGGCCGAACACTGGCAGGCGCCTCTGTATTGGCAGCGACTGGATGGCCATTGGCAGGCCATGACCCTGCGCGGTCTGCAAGCGCTCGACCTGGATACCGCCGTGACCCATATCAGTTACTACGAGGCCGCAGCCTACGCCAGCTGGGCCGACGCGCGCCTGCCGACCGAGGCGGAATGGGAGCATGCCGCCGGCAGCGGTCTGCTCGAGCAACTCGACGATGTGGCCTGGCAATGGACCCAGAGCGCCTACGGCGCCTATCCGGGGTTTCGTCCGGCGGCCAGCGCCATCGGCGAGTACAACGGCAAGTTCATGGTCAGCCAGATGGTCCTGCGCGGCGGCGCCAGCGTCACCCCAGCCGGGCATTCGCGCCTGAGCTACCGCAACTTCTTCTACCCGGCGCAGCGCTGGATGTTCTCCGGTCTGCGCCTGGCGCGTGATGCCGGGGCGGTAAATGCCGGGGCTGTCGGGCGAATCGACATGCCCGACGGGGAATTCGCCCGCGACGTGATCGCCGGCCTGTCCGCGCCGCAGAAACGCCTGGCGCCGAAGTACTTCTATGACGCCAGCGGTTCGGAGCTGTTCAACGCGATCTGCCGCACGCCGGAGTACTACCCCACTCGCGCCGAGCTCAAGCTGCTGAAACGCATCGCACCGCAGCTGGCCGCGCAGATTCCCGCCGGCGCCGCGTTGATCGAATTCGGCAGCGGCGCCAGCGAAAAAACCCGCCTGTTGCTCGCCGCCGCGCCGCAGCTCGCCGCCTACCTGCCCATCGATATCAGTGGATCGGCCCTGCGCCAGGCCGTGGCTCAGTTGCGCCGCGATTACCCACGGCTGGAAATTGCCCCACAGGTCGCCGACTTCAGCCAACTGTCGCGGCTGTGCCTGACAACGGGGGCGCAGGCGCGGGTGGGCTTCTTTCCCGGCTCGACCCTGGGCAACTTCACGCCTGCCGAGTCGGTGCAGTTCCTCGGCTCGGTCCGCACCTTTCTCGGCCCGAACGCGCGCTTTATCGTCGGCGTCGACATGCTCAAGGACATCGCCACCCTGGAAGCCGCCTACGACGACGCCGAGGGCATCACCGCGCGGTTCAACAAGAATCTGCTGGTGCGCATCAACCGCGAATTGCACGGCGACTTCGACCCAGACGCCTTCGATCACCTGGCGCAATGGAACCCGCAGGAGAACTGCATGGAGATGTACCTGGTCAGCCGCCACGAGCAACAGGTACAGGTCGCCGGCCGGCGCTTCATCTTCAAGCGCGGCGAACGCCTGCATACCGAGTGTTCGCACAAATACAGCGTCGAGTCCTTCAGCCAGCTGGCCGCCGAAGCCGGCTGGCAACTGGGCCGCTACTGGCTCAGCCCGGCGCCTCAAGTCGGGCTGTTCATTCTGGAAAATTGAGGAGCATTGGCGGCGCTTTCCATGAAGGCTCCTCCACTCCAACCTAGTCGCAGAAACGGGTGGACAAGCAAGGGTTGCCCCCCTCAAACATCCCGAAACAGGTCATGCGCATCGAGCAGGCGGTAGGCGATTTCCGGGTGTTTTTCCAGGCCGCGGCGGATGGCGGTGGGCAGCGACTGGCGGGTCTTGCGACAGAGGCCCGGCAGTTGGTCGATATGAATGGCGATGCCGCGCATGCTGCGTACTTCGTTGAAGCCCGGGGCGACGTCGAGGCGGATGCCGAGTTGCTCGTACATGCGCTGTTGCAGCTTTTCCAGGTCGCCCAGGCTCTCGATGTTTTCCAGGCGCTCGAGCAGGCGTTTTTCCTCCTGGCGGGTCAGACGCAGGATGCGCAGGTCGCCGTCGCCGGTTGCCAGCAGCTGTTCGCGCCCGCAATCGCAGGCGCCGGGCGGGCAGGGTTGGCGGAGCAGGGGAGAGGGGGTCATGGGCTGCAAGCATAGCGAGCCGAGCTCGCTTTTGCCTATCTGCTTTGTCGCGAGATTGATCTACGGATGCGGTTTGTAGGGTGTCACTCGCCGCAGGCAGTGCACCGTTGGTTGCTCGGCGTGGCACATGGCAGGCGGGCTGTCGCTGCGCTCCGAACGAAACGCCGCCCGGACCGCACTACGGAACGCCGCACGGATCGCCCTACGGACAAACCACAGAGTCTGGGCTAAGCCGCAATATGTAGGGTGTCACTCGCCGCAGGCAGTGCACCGATGGTTGCTCGGCGCGGCACATAGCTGGCGGGCTGTCGCTACGCTCCGAGGCCGCCCTACGGCACGCCGCCCGGAACGACCTACGGAATGCCGTCCGGACCACCCTACGGCACGCCGCGCTGCAGATGCTGGGGGCGAACGCCTGGCGGAGCGCTTGCGACGCCGATCGATAGTTGCACCCCGAGGGCTTCAATCAAACAGGCCGATTTCAACCGCATCGCCGTTCAGCCGAACCGGCCACACGCGCAGGCTCTGCTCGGGGTATTCCAGGCAGCTGCCGTCGGCCAGGCGGAAGTGTTGCTTGTACAGCGGCGAGGCGATCACCAGGTCGCCCTTGAGCTGGCCGAGGATGCCGCGGCCGATGACGTTGGCGCCGGATTGCGGGTCGCGGTTGGCGATGGCAAAGAGCTGTTCGCCCTCGGCGGTGTGCGGCAGGTGGAAAAGCGCGACCTGGGCGCCCTCGTGCCAGGCGACCACGCCGGAGTTGGCGACCAGGTCGCTGCGGCTGCACAGCGCGCGCCAGGCGGCGGGGCTTGGCGCGGCTCGGCGGAATTCGGCTGGTACGACATTCGACTGGCTCATCAGCGCAGCTCCTCGGTAACAGGGATCAGGTGGAGTTCATGGGCATGCACCGGGCGGCGCTGGCCCCGTTCCTTGACGAAGTGGATGTCCGGATCGCCGCGCTCGTCGTTGACGAAGGTGCGGAAGCGCTTGAGCTTCTCCGGGTCTTTCAGGGCATTGGCCCACTCGCATTGGTAGCGGTCGATCACCAGCTGCATCTGCGCCTCCAGTTCGGCGCCGAGGCCGAGGCTGTCGTCGATGATCACTTCCTTGAGGTAATCCAGGCCGCCGTCCAGGCTCTCGCGCCAGACCGAGGTGCGTTGCAGCCGGTCGGCGGTGCGGATGTAGAACATCAGGAAGCGGTCGATGGTGCGGATCAGGCTGGCGTCGTCGAGGTCGGTGGCGAACAGCTCGGCGTGGCGTGGGCGCATGCCGCCGTTGCCGGCGACATAGAGGTTCCAGCCGTTCTCGGTGGCGATCACGCCGATGTCCTTGCTCTGCGCCTCGGCGCATTCGCGGGTGCAGCCGGAGACGCCGAACTTGATCTTGTGCGGCGAACGCAGGCCCTTGTAGCGGTCTTCCAGGCGCAGGGCCATGCCGACGCTGTCCTGCACGCCGTAGCGGCACCAGGTGCTGCCAACGCAGGATTTCACCGTGCGCAGCGACTTGCCGTAGGCGTGACCGGTCTCGAAGCCGGCCTCGATCAGCTCGCCCCAGATATCGGGCAGCTGGTGCAGCTGGGCGCCGAACAGGTCGATGCGCTGGCCGCCGGTGATCTTGGTGTAGAGGTCGTATTTCTTCGCCACGGCGCCGAGGGCGATCAGCTTGTCCGGGGTGATCTCGCCGCCGGCGATGCGCGGCACCACCGAGTAGGTGCCGTTCTTCTGCATGTTGGCCATGAAGGTGTCGTTGGTGTCCTGCAGCGGCAGCAACGACGAGTCGGTGATCGGCTGGTTCCAGCAGGAGGCGAGGATCGAGCCCACCGCCGGCTTGCAGATGTCGCAGCCGGTGTGGCCGCGACCGTGCTTGGCCAGCAGCTCCTCGAAACTGATGACGCCCTCGACCCGGACGATGGCGTACAGCTCCTGGCGGGTGTGGGCGAAATGTTCGCAGATGCTCTTGTCGACCGCGACGCCACGGGCGCTCAGCTCGTTGTCGAACACCAGCTTGAGCAGCGCGCTGCAGCCGCCGCAGCCGGTGGCCGCCTTGGTCTGCGCCTTGAGTTCGCCGAGGTCGGTGACGCCGGCCTCGACCTTGCAGCACACCGCGCCCTTGCTGACGTTGTGGCAGGAACAGATGGTCGCGTTGTCCGGCAGGGCGTCGGCGCCCAGGGTCGGCGCGCCTGCGGATTGCGGCAGGATCAGCCCGGACGGGTCTTGCGGCAGGGCGATGCCGTTCTGCGCGTATTGCAGCAGGGTGTCGTAGTAGCTGTTGTCGCCGACCAGCACCGCGCCCAGTACCTGCTTGCCATCGGCGGAAACGACTAAACGCCGGTAGCTGGCACTGGCCTCGTCGATAAAGCGGTAGCTCTTGGCGCCGGGGGTGGCGGCGTGGGCATCGCCGATCGAGCCGACATCGACGCCGAGCAGCTTGAGCTTGGTCGACATGTCGGCTCCGGTGAAGGGCTCGTAGGCGCCGCCGGCCAACTGCGCGGCGACGTTGCGCGCCATGCTGTAGCCCGGCGCAACCAGGCCGAAGATGCTGCCGTTCCAGGACGCGCATTCGCCGATGGCGAAGATGTCCGGGTCGCTGCTGCGGCAATCGTTGTCGACCACCAGGCCGCCGCGTGCGGCGATCTCCAGGCCGGCGCTGCGACCGAGGGCGTCCTGCGGGCGGATGCCGGCGGAGAACAGGATCAGGTCGGCTTCGAGGAACTCGCCGTCGTTGAAGTTCATCCGGTAGGCGTATGCCTCGCCGGGAACGATCTCCTGGGTGGCGCGCGACAGGTGCACGCCGACGCCCAGCGCCTCGATACGCGCCTTGAGCGCGGCGCCGCCTTCGTTATCCAACTGCACCGGCATCAAGCGTGGGGCGAACTCGACCACATGGGCTTCCAGGCCCAGGGACTTCAGGGCGTTGGCCGCTTCCAGGCCGAGCAGGCCGCCGCCGACCACCACGCCGCGCTTGGCATTGGCCGCGGCATCGCGGATCGCGTCGAGGTCGTCGAGGGTGCGGTAGACCAGGCGCGAATTGCCCTCGGCGCCGGGGATCGGCGGCACGAAGGGGTAGGAGCCGGTGGCCAGCACCAGGCGGTCGTAGGCCTGGCGCCCGGCGCTGGTGACCACTTGCTTATTCTCGCGGTCGATTTCCAGCACCTGCACGCCGAGGTGCAGTTGCACACCGTGGCGGGCATAGAGGTCGGGCTCGCCCAAGGCCAGGGACTCGGCATCGCGACCGCCGAAATACTCGGACAGGTGCACGCGGTCGTAGGCACGCTGGCGCTCTTCACCGAACACCTGCACGTCATACCGGGTCAGTGCGCCCTGCTCGATCAGTTGCTCGACGCAATGATGGCCGACCATGCCGTTGCCGATGACGATCAGGGTTTCGCGCTTAATCGGAGTGTCGAGAGAGTTCATAGCCGTTCCTCAGTCGAAGCCGTTGCCTGGAGCACGGCCAACAAAAAAACGCCTGGAGCTGGCTGGCAGCTCCAGGCGTCTTTGCCTGGTATTCATGGGTTTGTGGGGGTGAAGTGCCCGGACCGCGCTGTCCGTTTCACCCATCCTGTGCCTGTGCAGGCCGGTGGTCGTCGGTGACCATCCAGGATGTGCTGCCGAAGGTTTGGCAGCTGTTGGCAGAGCATTAGCAGGTTTCGTGCCGACATCCGCCCGGGGCCGTGCCGCCGGCAACCCCTGACGGGCGGATTGGCCAAGCAGGGCCGGTGCGGGCACTGGCACCGGTGGTGCGGCGGGCGTCCAGCGGCTGCTGCGTGGTCAGTGCCCAGGCGCAGGGCGGTGAGCCATAAGGGTGCAGGCGGCTTGCGCGATCCCTTTTTTGGGGCGTTGCGCACGCGCTGTCTGGCGCTTCGCCCGCCATTCGAGCCCTGTTGGCCGCGCCCGTGGGTTTTCTCTCCTATGCTCAGTTTGTTGAAACCAGAGTCGCTTACGACACAGACAGGGCCGACTGCATCGCAAGCGTCATGCGGAGGCAGAGATGGCAACGATTTCCAGAAGAACTTTCCTGAAGGCGGGAGGCGGGGTGGCCGCGAGCGTGGTCATCGGCGTGCCTGCCCTGACCCAGGCCGCAACCTCGAGCGCAGAGGGCCGGGTCAATCTCCCGTATCCCACACGTGCGATCGGCAAGGCGCAGCAACTGCAGGCCAACACGCCGGTCGCGTTCGCCTACCCCGACGACACTTCACCCTGTGTACTGATCAAGATGGGCGCCCCCGTTCCTGGTGGGGTCGGCCCGCAGCGCGACATCGTTGCCTACAGCACCCTGTGCACGCACATGGGCTGCCCGGTGACCTATGACGCGGAGCAGCGGCTGTTCAAATGCCCCTGCCACTTCAGCATCTTCGACCCTGAGCATGTTGGCCAGATGGTTTCCGGCCAGGCTACCGAGAACCTGCCCAGCATAGTGCTCGTATACAACCCCGATGACGATTCGGTAAACGCAATCGCCGTCAACGGGTTGATCTACGGACGTCAGTCCAACCTCCTGTGACAAGGAGATACACATGGCTACCAATAAAGATCGTGTGGCACTGCCTCCACCTGGGGCGCAGAAGACCAACCTCGTCTGCCACTTCTGCATCGTCGGTTGTGGCTATCACGTGTACAAATGGCCGGAGAGCCAGGAAGGCGGGCGGGCACCCGAAGACAATGCCCTCGGCCTGGATTTCCGTCAGCAGTTGCCGCCCTTGGCCGTCACCCTGACCCCGGCGATGCAGAACACCATCACCGATCAGGACGGCAAGCGCTACAACATCATGATCGTCCCGGACAAGCAGTGCCAGGTGAACCAGGGCCTGTCGTCCACCCGCGGCGGCCAGCTGGCCAGGGTCATGTACAGCCCCGAGGGCGTGGGCCGGGAGCGCCTGCGCAGCCCACGGGTGTATGTCGGCGACCAGTGGGTCGACACCAGCTGGGAGGATGCGCTGGCGCTCTATGCCGGCGTGACCAAGAAGATTCTCGATAATGACGGGCCCGGGGCCCTGGCCTTCGACTGCTTCGACCACGGCGGTGCCGGCGGCGGCTTCGAGAACACCTGGGGCACCGGCAAGTTGATGTTCAGCGCGCTGAAAACGCCGCTGGTGCGGATCCACAACCGCCCGGCCTACAACTCCGAGTGCCACGCCACGCGCGAGATGGGCATTGGCGAACTGAACAACAGCTATGCGGACGCCGAGCTGGCCGACGTGATCCTGGCCATCGGCTGCAACTCCTACGAAACCCAGACCAACTACTTCCTCGCGCACTGGCTACCCAACCTGCAGGGCCAGACGGTGGCGCAGCGTAAGCAGCGCTTCCCCGGCGAGAGCGTCGCCCCGGCGAAAATCATCTTCGTCGATCCGCGGCGGACGCCGACCATCGCGATAGCCGAGCAGGCGGCCGGCAAGGACAACGTGCTGCACCTGGATATCGAGCCGGGCACGGATATCGCCCTGTTCAACGGCCTGCTGAGCTACGTGGTCGACCAGGGATGGCACGACGAGGCGTTTATCGCGGCGCATACCAGGGATTTCGAGCAGGTGCTGCAAGCCAACCGCATGACGCTGGAGGACACCAGCCGCATCACCGGCGTGCCGCTGGACAAGCTCCAGCGGGCGGCCGAGTGGGCCTACAAGCCCAAGGCTTCCGGCCACCGCCCGCGGGCCATGCACGCCTACGAAAAAGGCATCATCTGGGGCAATGACAACTACCTGATCCAGTCCGCCCTGGTCGACCTGGTGCTGGCGAGCCATAACGTCGGCCGCCGCGGCACCGGCGTGGTGCGCATGGGCGGGCACCAGGAGGGCTATACCCGCCCGCCCTATCCGGGCGATTCGAAGATCTACGTGGATCAGGAGATCATCCAGGGCAAGGGCATGATGTATACCGCCTGGGGCGCCAACCCGTTCCAGACCACCCTGAATGCCGAACAGCACCGCACGGTCATCCTGCGCCGCGCCAACATCGTCAGGGAGGCCATGGCCAGCGCCCGTGGCGGCTCGACCGCGCAACGGGTGGAGGCGATCTACGACGCGCTGAAGCACAAAGGCGGGCTGTTCCTGGTCAATATCAACCTCTATCCGACCAAGCTGGCGGAGGCCGCGCACCTGATGCTGCCGGCCGCCCATCCGGGCGAGATGAACCTCACCTCGATGAACGGCGAGCGCCGGCTGCGGCTCTCGGAGAGATTCACCGATCCCCCCGGTTCAGCCAAACCCGATTGCCTGATCGCCGCGGCGATCGCCAACAGCCTTCGGCAGTTGTATGCCGCCGAGGGTAAGCAGGACATGGCCGCGCGCTTCGCCGGCTTCGACTGGAAGAGCGAGGAGGACGCCTTCAATGACGGTTTCCGCATGGCCGGCCAGGCCGGTGCCGGCCCGATCGACAGCCAGGGCGGCGCCACCGGCAATCTGGTCACCTACCAGCGCCTGCGCGCCATGGGCAACAACGGCGTGCAATTGCCGGTCAAGGAATACCGCGACGGCAAGCTGATCGGCAGCGAAATGCTCTACAGCGACTACCAGTTCGACACCGCGGACGGCAAGGCGCAGTTCAAGCCGGCACCCTGGCCAGGCTTGCCGAAGCCGGTGGCCGAGCAGAAGCAGAAATACCGCTTCTGGATCAACAACGGGCGCATCAACGAGGTCTGGCAAACGCTCTACCACGATCAGTACAACGAGTTCGTGCGGCGCCGCGTGCCGATGGCCTACCTGGAAATCAACCCCGAGGATGCGCACGCCCTGGCGATTGCCTCCGGCGATGTGGTCGAGGTGTACAACGACTACGGATCATCCTTCGCGCTGGCCTACCTGGAGCCGGACATCAAGCGCAACCAGACCTTCATGCAGTTCGGCCACTTCAACGGCGTAATGGGCGACCTGACCACGCCCTGGACCGACCGCAACGTGGTGCCCTATTACAAGGGAACCTGGGCGGACCTGCGGCGCATCGGCACGGTGGAGGAGTTCAAGCGCAACATCAGCTTCAAGACGCGCAGGTTCAAGGCGTAGGCACGCTTGCTCGGCACCCGCCGGGCGAGCGCCAGGTCCGGCCGCGCAGCGTGGTGCTGCGGCCGAACCCTGGCCCCGAGCAGCGGCCCCTGCGCCGATCCGGGCAGGCGGCTTTGAGGCGGCATAGTGGCCGCTGCGTGCCTCGTCGTGGTGCGGATTCGTGCGGGATCGCGGCCTGCGTCAGCGCGGTGATCCGGCGCGGTGCGGGCGGTGACTGAAGGCGGCGGGCAGGCCGCTCTGGCGGATCAGGGCGGCTTGCCATTGCCCGGCGGTGAAGGCATCGGCCTGTTGCAGCAGCTGGATCTTGCCGGCGACCAGGCTCGCCACCGGCACGCCGTCGCAGTACAGCAGGCGGTTGCCGGCAACGGCCGGCACCTTGCTGCCGGGCAGCAGGGTGCCGACCAGGTTCAGCGGGTCGCAGGCGGACAGGCCGATCAGGCTGTCGTCGAGCGGGCGTTTGCGCACCTCGCGCAGCAGCGCCACGGCTTCCGGCAAGGCGAACTGTGCGCCGGACACCCCGGCGACGAAGCGCCCGCCGCGAATCTCGCCGCGCGCCTCGAGGCGCTGGTAGACCCGCAGCAGCTCGCGCCAGGACGGCAGCCAGTCGGCCTCGCGTTCCAGCAGGCGCCAGCAGACCACGCCGTAGCGGCGCAGCAAGGTACGCGCGACATGCTCCAGCGCCTCGGCGTTCGCCGCCTGCTCGCCACGCCCGCGCAGCAGGGCCCAGCGCCCGGCGTCCTGCATATTGGCCAGGGCGCGATGGGCGCGGCGTTGCTGCTGGCTGCGCTTGGCCGCCGGCAGCAACAGCGAGCGCAGGCCGGCGAAGCTGTCGGCATTGGCCAGGCCGAGGCTGACCAGCTCGCCCAGGGCGTCCTCCAGTTCGCTGCGCAGCAGGTGCGCCTCGTCCTGCAGTTCGTCGAAGAACAGTGCGCCCTGCGCGGCCAGCACCTGGCGCAGGCGCTCGGCACGTGGCGAGGGTTCGGCCGCAGGCGGATCGCCCAGGCAGGCGCGCCACAGGCTCAGGTGTTGGCGCGGCAGCAGCACGATCGGCGTGCTGCGCAGCGGGCCACCGGCGCTACGGCTGCGCCCGGCCAGACGACACCAGACCAGGCGCCCGGAGCGGCACAGGTCGTCGAGCCAGTTGATCCCGTAGTCGCTGACCCGGCTCGGCAGGATCTCGCTCTCCCAGGCGCCGGCCGCGGCCTGGAAACCCTCCAGCTGGCCGAGCACCCCGGCCAGGGCCTCGGCGCCGCGCACCCGGTTGGCCGGGGCGACGCGCTGCCAGTCGAACAGGAAACGCATGAAGTCGGCGCGCGCCACCGGCTCGATCTCGCGGCGCAAGCGCCCCACGGTGTAGCGGTGGATGCGCGCCAGCAGATGGCGTTCGCACCACTCTTGCTCAAGGGCGCTTGGAGTGAAGCGCCCGCGCAGCACATAGCCTTCGCGTTCCAGGGCGAGCAGCGCCAGTTGCACGGCGGCCTCGCTCTGGCGCAGGTCGGCGGCGATGCGTGGCAGCGGCAGCGGGCCGAAACCGCCGAGGCGCGCACGGACCAGTTCGACCAGTGCGGCCTCGCCCGCCCAAGGCTGGTCGAAGCCGTCCGGCGCCTGGATCGCCGGCTTGAAGGTGGCTTGCGGGTACAGCGCCTGCCACTGGCGCAGACGTTCGGCCGCCAGCCACAGCGCCGGTGCGCCATCGAGCTGCAGGCAGGTGGCGCGCTTACCCTTGCCCAGCTGCGCCAGCCAGACCGGCCAACCGGGATTGGCCTGGACCTCGGCCTGACGGATGGCTCCGAGGCTCAGCAGCGCCTCATGCATCTCGTCGGCATCGCGCACCTCGGGCCAGGCCTCCTGGCGCACCGCGTCGATGGCTTCGGGGTCGAGGGCGCCGAGTTCGTCGCTGGACTCCGGTTCGCGCCAGCGCCTGTTCTGCACCGCCTGGGTGCGCCGTTCCTCCAGTGGCGCGTCGTCGAGGAAGGCGTAGGGCCTGGCGCTGAGGATTTCCGCGGCCAGTGGCGAGGGCGCCGGCAGGTCGCGGGCGAGCAGCTCGATCTCGCCGGCCTCCATGCGCCGCAGCAGGGCCAGCCAGGCCTCGCAGTCCATGGCCTGGTGCAGGCAGTCGTCGAGGGTCTGCGCCACCAGCGGGTGCTCGGGAATCTCGCGCTCGCCGACGATGTTCTCCAGGCAGGCCACCTGGTCGGGGAACACCGTGGCCAGCAGGTCTTCGCTGCGCATGCGTTGCAGCTGCGGCGCCACCTTGCGTCCGCCGGCGAAGCGCGGCAGGGCCAGGGCCACGCCGGCATTCCAGCGCCAGCGCACGGCGAACAACGGCGCATCCAGCACGGCCTGGATCAGCAACTGTTCGCCGCTGTTGCTGTGCAAATAGCGCCACACCTCGTCCAGCGCAAAGCTGTGGCTGGTGGCCAGCGAGAGGATCAGTGCGTCCTCGGTGGCGGCGGCCTGCAGCTCGAAATTGAAGCTGCGGCAGAAGCGCTTGCGCAGGGCCAGGCCCCAGGCGCGGTTGAGGCGGCTGCCGAAGGGCGAATGGATGATCAGCTGCATGCCGCCGGACTCGTCGAAGAAGCGCTCCATCACCAGGCGCCGCTGGGTCGGCAGGCCGCCGAGGGCGGCGCGGGCGCGGGCCAGGTAGTCGACGATCTGGGCGGCGGCCGCTTCGCTCAACTCCAGGCGCTGCATCAGCCAGGCCCTAGCCGCTTCCACACCTTGATCCAGCTGCTGCTCGATCGCCGCGCGCAGGCGCGCCACCGCGGCGGACAGCTCGTCCGTGCGCCCCGGCGCCTCGCCGAGCCAGAAGGGGATGGTCGGCGCCTGGCCGTGGGCATCCTCGACCCGCACCTTGCCCGGCTCGATGCGCAGGATGCGGTAGGACTGGTTGCCCAGCTGGAAGATGTCGCCGGCCATGCTCTCGATGGCGAAGTCTTCGTTGAGCGTGCCCACGGTCAGGCCCTGGGGTTCCAGGAGCACGCTGTAATCGCCGCTGTCGGGGATGGTGCCGCCGCTGGTGAGGGCGGTCAGGCGCGCGCCACGGCGGCCGCGCAGCCGGTGGTTGACCGCGTCGCGGTGGATATAGGCTGCGCGCACCCCGCGGCGGCCGCTGTAGCCCTCGGCGAGCATCTTCAGCAGGGCGTCGAAGCTAGCGCGCGGCAGGTCTGCGTAGGGCGCGGCGCGGGTCAGCAGCTGGTAGAGGTCGTCCTCGCGCCACTCGCGACAGGCCACCTCGGCGACGATCTGCTGGGCCAGCACGTCCAGCGGCGCCTGGGGAATGATCAGGCTGTCCAGTTCGCCGCGGCGCACGCAGTCGAGCAGCGCCGCGCATTCGATCAGCTCGTCGCGCGACTGCGGGAACAGCCGGCCCTTGGGCGTACCGCCGACGCTGTGGCCGGAACGGCCGACCCGCTGCAGCAGGGCGGCGATGCTGCGCGGCGAACCGAGCTGGCAGACCAGCTCGACCTCGCCGATGTCGATACCCAGTTCCAGCGAGGCGGTGGCCACCAGCACCTTGAGTTCGCCGCGCTTGAGACGCTGCTCGGCATCCAGGCGCAGCTCCTTGGCCAGGCTGCCGTGGTGCGCGGCCACCGCGGCCTCGCCCAGGCGCTCGGCCAGATGGCGGCAGGCGCGCTCGGCCAGACGGCGGGTGTTGACGAACACCAGGGTGGTGCGGTGCTGGCCCGCCAGTTCGGCCAGGCGGTCGTAGACGCTGTCCCAGACCTCGTTGCTCATCACCGCCTCGAGCGGCAGCGGCGGCACCTCGAGGGCCAGGTCACGGGCGCGCTGGTAACCGATATCGACGATGGCGCAGTCGCGGGGTGGCTGCAGCGGATGGATCAACGGCTCGGCCTGTTCGAGCTCGGGGGCGACTAAAGGCAGCGGCGCCTGGCTGCCGAGCAGAAAGCGCGCCACCGCGTCCAGCGGCTTCTGCGTGGCGGACAGGCCGATGCGCACCAGCGGTGCCGGGCACAGCGCCTGCAAGCGCTCGACGCTGAGCATCAGGTGGCTGCCGCGCTTGCTGCCGGCGATGGCGTGGATCTCGTCGACGATCAGGCTGCGACAACCGCTGAGCATGGCCCGCCCGGATTCAGAACCGAGCAGCACGTAGAGCGATTCCGGGGTGGTGACCAGGATATGCGGCGGGCGCTTGCGCATCGCCGTGCGCTCGCCGGGGCTGGTATCGCCGGTGCGCACCGCCGTGCGAATGTCGACATCCGCCAGGCCCTGGCGCTGCAGCTCGGCGCGGATACCGGCCAGCGGTTGTTCCAGGTTGAGGCGGATGTCGTTGGACAGCGCCTTGAGCGGCGAGACGTAGACCACGCTGCAGCGCTCGGCCAGCTCGCCGCCAGCGCCCAGACCCTCGCGCACCAGCGTATCGATGGCGGCGAGGAAGGCGGTGAGGGTCTTGCCCGAGCCGGTGGGCGCGGCCACCAGGGTCGAACGCCCGGCGGCTATCGCCGGCCAGGCAGCGAGCTGGGCCGCGGTGGGCGCGGCGAACTGGCGGCGAAACCAGGCGGCGACCGCTGGATGAAAGACCTCCAGCACGGCGTCGGCTGGCGCTGAAACGGCAGTCGGCTTCATGTCGTTCATCATGCTAGCGCCGCGCGCCGGCCTCAAGCGCCGCCCATCGCCGGCGGATTTGCTCAGCCGTTGCATGCCGTACTGGCTTCACCCCGCGCCGTTTTTCAGACACTCTGTGTTTCTTTTTCCAGGCAAGGCCATCCCGTGCACCCGGTGATCTCCATCCAGCAACTGAACAAGACCTATGCCTCCGGCCATCCGGCGCTGCAAAGCATCGACCTGGATATCCGCAAGGGCGAGATCTTCGCCTTGCTCGGCCCCAACGGCGCCGGCAAGACCACCCTGATCAGCATCATCTGCGGCATCGTCAATCCGGGTAGTGGCAAGGTGCTGGTCGACGGTCACGACATCATCGCGGACTACCGCGCGGCCCGTGGGCAGATCGGCCTGGTGCCGCAGGAACTGGTCAGCGACGTGTTCGAGACGGTCTGGGCGACGGTCAAGTTCAGCCGCGGGCTGTTCGGCAAGAAACCCGATCCGGCCTACCTGGAGCGCCTGCTGCGCGACCTGTCGCTGTGGGACAAGCGCGACGCCAAGATCATGGAACTGTCCGGCGGCATGAAGCGCCGGGTGATGATCGCCAAGGCGCTGTCCCACGAGCCGCAGATCCTGTTTCTCGACGAACCCACCGCCGGGGTCGACGTCGAGCTGCGCCGCGACATGTGGAACATGGTCCGCGGCCTGCGCGCGCGCGGGGTGACCATCATCCTCACCACCCACTACATCGAGGAGGCCGAGGAGATGGCCGACCGCATCGGCGTGATCAGCCAGGGGCGGATCATCCTGGTCGAGGACAAGCAGGTGCTGATGCACAAGCTCGGCAAGAAGCAGCTGACCCTGCAGCTGCAGCAACCGCTGGCGAGCATTCCGGCCGAGTTCAACGGCCATCGCCTGGAGCTGGCGGACGACGGGCACGCCCTGGTGTTCACCTTCGACGCCCAGCACGAAAACACCGGCATCGCCGAGCTGCTCAAGGAGCTGGCCCAGCACGGCATCGACTTCAAGGACCTGCAGTCCAGTCAGAGTTCGCTGGAAGACATCTTCGTTAATCTGGTGCGGGAGCAACGCGCATGAATTTCTACGCGATCCGCGCCATTTACCTGTTCGAACTGGCGCGAACCTGGCGCACCCTGCTGCAGAGCATCGCCACCCCGGTGATCAGCACCTCGCTGTATTTCGTGGTTTTCGGCTCGGCTATCGGCAGCAGCATGACCGAGGTGCACGGGGTCAGCTATGGCGCCTTCATCGTGCCGGGGCTGATCATGCTGGCGCTGCTCACCGAGAGCATCTCCAATGCCTCGTTCGGCATCTACATGCCCAAGTATTCCGGCAGCATCTACGAGCTGCTCTCGGCACCGGTGTCCTACCTGGAAATTCTGCTCGGCTATGTCGGCGCGGCGGCCACCAAGTCGATCGTGCTGGGGCTGGTGATCCTGGCCACGGCGCGGCTGTTCGTCGATTTCGAGATTCTCCATCCCGTCTGGATGCTGGCCTTGCTGGTGCTGACCGCGCTGACCTTCAGCCTGTTCGGCTTCATCATCGGCGTCTGGGCCGACGGCTGGGAGAAACTGCAGATAGTCCCGGCGCTGATCGTCACCCCGCTGACCTTTCTCGGTGGCAGTTTCTACTCGATCAGCATGCTGCCGCCCACCTGGCAGACCATCACCCTGTTCAACCCGGTGGTGTATTTGATCAGCGCCTTCCGCTGGAGCTTCTACGGCGTCTCCGACGTCAACGTGGTGCTCAGCCTGGGCATGATCTTCGCCTTCCTGCTGCTGTGCGTGTTCACCGTTGGCTGGATCTTCAAGACCGGTTATCGGCTGAAGAGTTGAGCCAAGCGTTTGCGGCAACGCGCACAGGCTCCGCTCGGAGCGCAGCGATAGCCCGCCAGCTTTGCGCCGCACCGATGAACCAATGGTGCACGGCCTTTGACGCGCGAACTGGTGGGTTACGCGGCGCCCACGCACCGAATAACCATCGATTTTGTGACAATGCGCCGCTAACCCACCCTACGGACCGCGGCTTGCTCGAGGCATGAAATGCAGTGAATCAAGCCTGGCCAAAACCAGAAAAATGGGTAGAATTCGCGCCCTTTTTCCGGCGGCAGGAGTGCTCGATGAGCTTCAACTTGGCAAACAAATCCAGCGAACAACGCAACATCGAGGAAGCGGAAAAGGCCCGGCTGTTCGAGCTCTGGCAGCAGAACCTGCACCGCACCAAGGTCGAAGCGGCGCGCCTGGTCGGGGAAAAGAGCAAGCGCAAAGGCAAGTGGGACGAGTGGTTGCGTGCGCAACTGGCGCAGATGACGCCACCCGAATACGCCAGCATGGTGCAGCGCGAAGTCCGGCGCTTGCTGGCGGCGCGCTAGGCGGCTGTTGCCGAGCGACTGCGCTCGGCTACGCGGCGCCGGTGCGGCCCGCGTAGCGCTCGGCCAGGCTGCAGAAGAAGGTCACGTATTGGCCATGGCCATCGCAGAACACCACATCCAGCCCGAGCGGGTCGGCGGGGTCGCTGATGCCCTCGGCTGCCGGCCAGGGTTCCAGGCCGGGGTCGGCCGCCCGGCGCTGCAGGTGCACGGCATCCAGGCCCGGGCGATCGACTTCGCCGCCGCTGCTATCGATGTAGACCACGCAATTATCGCTATCGAAGGCCTTGCCCAGCTCCTGCACCAGGGTCAGGAAGCCGCGATCGCTGCCGCCGCGCAGTTGCTGGGTCTGGCCATCCAGCGTGCGGCTGGCCGAGGTGACCGTGTCGCCGACGCCGACGATGCGCGGCATCTGGGCCGGGTCGAAGTGCTCGCGCGCCAGTTGCAACAATGCGTCGCGCTCACGCGGAGCCTGGCGGGCGTTGAAGTCGGCGCCCAGCGGGTAGGCTCCGGTGTGTTGGTGATAGTAGTGATTGAGGATCACCAGGACGCCGACTTCCTTGATCGCGCCCTTGAGCATGAACTGGAAGTCGGTGGTGCCGGCGTCGTCGCCGGTGCTGTATTTGACCCGTTCCAGGCCCTGGGCGTCGCTGCCGAGATTGGGCGCGTAGTGGACGAAGAACGACTCCTGCAGTTGGCAGGCAGCGGCCTGTTGCAGCAGCTGCGCCATGAAGCCTTCGACGGCGTGCTGCAACTGCTGGTAGAGCGCCGGTTGCTCGCTGAAATGCTGGTAGAGGCTGTTGATGTTGAGGGTCGGCGAGGCGAGGTTGTCCAGTACGCTGGCGCCAACCAGGGCGGCGACTTCGGCCGCCGCGAGGGCATAGGGTGGTGCGCCCAGCAGCTCGCCGAGGAAGCGCTCGGCCTTGCCCGGTAGCGTCTTTAGAAAGGCCAGCTCGGCCGCGCTGACGCCGGGGTGGGAGACCCTGCCGTGGCGGTCCTGCAATTGCACGCCACCGGCCGCCAGCCCCGGCAGGTAGAGGCCTTGCTCGCGGGCCTGGGCGGGTGCTGCAAGGGCGTTGTCGACGATGCCGTTGACCCCGCGCCTGCCGATGTGTTCGCCGTTGGTCAGGACGAAGAAGTGTCCCGCCAACTGACGGGCTGCCTGCACATAGCGCTGTTCGATGGTTCGGCTCAGCGGGTCGCGCACCAGGCCCATGCAGACGCCGTCCAGGTCCTGAATGATCAGCAGCTTGTCGCTGGTGACGAGGGTGTCGAGCAGGCGCTGGTGATCGAGTGAAAACGTTGGGCTGTGTTTAATCATGCCGCCATCTTACCCGCACCGGCGGGGTCGACCAAACCGGCAGCCTGCAAGCGGCGGGCGCGCGGCTGGCCAGCCGTCAGCAACTCAGGCCAAGCCGCTCATGCCACTGGGCAATGGATTCTTCCGGGTAGTCGGCGAAAAGCTGGTCGCCGGGCCGCACATCGACTTCGACCCAGGAGGCTTTCGAGTCGAGCAGCAGGTGGGTGTGCTCCGGCGGCACTGGCAGCGGCGAGTCGATCGCCGAGGCGAAGGGGTGAATCAGCTCCGGCCACTGCGGGCTGAACAGCCACAGGGCGCTGCTGCAGAGTCGGCAGAAATGCCGCTCGGCACTGCTGGTATGGGCACGGCGCTCGCCTTCGCGCTTGATCTTGGCGTGATAGATGGCGATCTGCTTGCGCCCGGTGACTTTCAGGCTGCGCGCATCGCCGCTGAGGTTGATCGAGTAACCGCCGCCGCCCTGGGTCTTGCGGCAAATCGAGCAGTAGCAACGCTGGTAGGGATAAGGGTGGGCACTGCTGAGGCTGAAAGCTACTGCGCCGCAATGGCAGGAACCTTGGAGTTGCATGGTGAACCTCCAGACGAGATGGCCGTGTTGGCAAGATCGGCAATTACAGCCTAGACAATCATCGACCGGCCGGTCACGAGTCCGTTGGTCGGCTGAATTGGCGCCGCCAGCCGTAAGTCAGGGTAGATAACGCACTGCGTATCCACTTCTTTAGGCCGACGTGGCACTATCCACCTTGATCAGCGGTGGATTGGCAAGATTCACCGTCCCTGCTGCACTTTGCCGCGAAATGCCCCGCAAAGTCCGGCTCAACAATGACACTGATTAATGCAATAGGGCTCTAGCTTGACCGAAAACAACCTCTCAGAAGGCGAGATGCGCCGCGCCCTCGGCCTCGACCCCGCTCCGCCGAAACAAGCACAGTCACAGTCAAAACCCGCAGCCTGTTACACGCTCGTCGAACTGAGCGTGCGCAAGGACGGTGGCCCGCCCTTGCGTTTCGAGCATCGTTCGCGCTCGATCAGCACGCTCGCCGCCCAGCTCGAGGCCGAAAAAGCCGCACGCGCCAAGGGTTACGAGGTGTGGGTGTTGCTGGATATCCGGCAGATTTCAGAATAGCGGCTGGGCCATGTCCGGCTGCATCCACCCTGTTGGCGCGGGTTGCTGAGTCATCTTGATGCTGCAGCAGCGGGGCAGCCATAACGGCTGACTTTCTCCGCCGTTCGTCGGGCTGGCCGATGCTGGCTCCTGCTTCGCCTGTACCGATCCGCGGTAACCGCTACCCTCGGCGGTGCCGTGCACTTCATCTTGCGGATGAAGCCCAAGACACTGCGGCTTGGCGGCCCTGCGCCGGCGCGGTCCGCTCTGTTGCCGTAATTGTTCGACGAATATGACGGCCGTTCACGAATTCCCCAACGCCTTTGGCGACACTGTGGCGCAGTCGAGCGAGTGCGCTGGTCCGCATGGGGCTTGGTGTTGATAACCGTGACGGCATAATGCCTGCCGCTCCTGTATTGCCTGGCTTGCGCCCGCCCCGCCCTGCGGCGCATCACCAACCGGTCGAGGAATTTCCATGTCGCCCACAGCAGAACTGTCCCCTCAACCGACCAGTGGCGTCGCCAATTCGGCTGCCACACGCCGGGCATTGCTGCGCATCTCGGCCTTGCTGTTAGTGCTGTTCGTCGTGGCCAGTGCGGCGTTGGTGCAGATTGCGCTGGAGCAGAACACCCGGGCGCTCGAACAAGGCCGCTTCTATGTGGAAAAGGCCAGCCAGGCCCGGCAGAAGTCGATTCTGGCGACTATCAGCGACAACGCCTTTTGGGGCGATGCCTACCGCAACCTGCATGCCTCGGTCGATCTTGAATGGGCCTACACGCGGCAGAATCTGGGGCCCAGTCTGTTCGAGGATTTTGCCTTTGAGGGGCTGTTCGTCGTCGCTGCCAACGGTACTACCGCTTATGCGGTGGTTGACGGTCAACGGGTGGCAACCTCGGTGCAGCAGTGGCTGCAGCAAGACATAACCGACCTGCTCGCCCAGGCGCGTGAGCAGGCCGGGGATGGCGAACCGGTCGTGGGCTTTGTGCAGATAGCCGGTCAGCCGGCGCTGGTTGCGGCTGCGGGCATTACCCCCGGCGGCGATCCGCAGATAGTCGAGGTGCCGGGCCCGAAATCAGTATTGCTCTTCGTCGATCTGCTTGGGCCGGACAAGCTGCAAGCGCTTGGCGAGAGTTTCGGTATCGACAAGCTGCAGATGACGGCCGCTGCAACCGATGCGCCAGGCGCGGCCTCGTTGCCCCTGGCTACCCTCGACGGTGAGTCGGTGCTGCTGCGCTGGCAGCCGGCTCGGCCCGGCGATCAGTTGCTGTACCTGATTCTGCCGCTGCTGGCCCTGGCCGGGAGCATCTTTGCGCTGGTCACCTGGTTGACCCTGCGCCGGGCCATGGCTGCCGCGCGCGAGATGGATGCCAGCTATGCCTCCCTGTACGCGAGCCAGCGCGCGCTGTTGGTCAGTGAAACGCGCTTTCGCGATGTCGCCGAAGCCGCCTCGGACTGGATTTGGGAGGTTGATGCCGAGCTGCGGCTGACCTACCTTTCCGCACGTTTTCAGGCGGTGACCGGGCATGCCGAGAGTGACTGGCTGGGGCGGCCGCTCGATGAGTTCATCGACTGTCCCGGGGGGTTGTCCGTCTGGTTGAACAAGCGCAACAGCAGGGCCTCCAGCGGTACCCGGCAATGTCATTACCGCGCCCGGGATGGTCGCCTGCGCACCTGTCGACTCGCCATGCGCGCTGTTGCCGATCTGCAGGTTGCTGCTGGCTACCGCGGTACCGTCAGCGATATCACCGAAGAGGTCGAGGCCCGCGCCCGCATCGAACACCTGTCGCTGCATGATGCGCTGACCGGCCTGCCAAACCGCAACCGCATGCAGGAGTTCCTCGAGGGCAAGCTCAAGGCGGTACCCCGCGCGGCAAACCCACTGGTCATGCTCAGCCTCGACCTTGACCGCTTCAAGCCGGTCAACGATTCCTTCGGCCATGCAGTCGGCGATCAGGTGCTCAACGAAGTGTCCTGGCGCCTGCGCCAGTGCTTGCGCGATGACGACCTGGTCGCCCGCATGGGCGGTGACGAATTCATTTTGATTGTCAGTGGCATATCCACCCAGGAGGAAGTGGAGCACCTGTGCGGGCGCCTGGTCGCCACTATCGAGCAGCCATTCGAGATCGACAATCACAGTATTTTTATCGGCACCAGCATTGGCATCGCCATGGCGCCCGCCGATGCCACCTTGGCGGAAGAGTTGCTCCGTTATGCGGATATTGCCCTGTACGAGGCCAAGGGAGCCGGGCGCAATACCTGGCGTTTTTATGCCAGCGATATGCATGAGCGGGCCTTGGAACAGCGTCAGCTGGAAAGCGATTTGCGCCAGGCCTTGCAACACGACGAGCTGCGCCTGCTCCTGCAGCCACGCTATAGCGTCAAGGGCAAACGCATGGTCGCGGCCGAAGCCTTGGTTCGCTGGCAGCACCCGCAACGCGGACTGCTGAGCCCGGATAGCTTTATTTCAATCGCCGAGACCACCGGCTTGATCGTGCCCCTGAGTTCCTGGGTGCTGCATGCCGCCTGCATGGAAGCCATGAGCTGGAGCGAGAAACTGATCGTTTCGGTGAATCTCTCGTCGGTAGAGTTCAAGTTCGGGCACCTGGTTGAGCGGGTCAAGAACGTTCTCGACGCGACCGGCCTGCCGCCGTCGAGACTGGAATTGGAACTCACCGAGAGTGTCCTGCTGGAAGATGCCGAAAGCGCGCTGGTGACCATGCAGGCGCTCAAGGATCTGGGTGTCAGGCTGTCCATGGATGACTTTGGTACCGGCTATTCGTCCCTCGGCTACTTGCGCACCTTTCCTTTCGACGGGTTGAAGATCGATCGCAGTTTCATGTCCGACCTGAACGGTTGCGAGAACAGCCAGGCAATCATCAAGGCGATCATCGGGCTCGGGCGGGCGCTGTCCCTGACCGTGACGGCCGAGGGTGTGGAATCGCAGGGGCAACTCGATATCCTCCAGCAATACGACTGTGAGGAAGCCCAGGGCTACTTCCTCGACCGGCCGATGCAGCCGGCCCTGCTGCGCAGTGCGCTGGAGCGTCTGGAACAAGGGGCATGAGCCGGGCACTCTGGCGGCAAGCTGGAGGCCATCATGCTTGCTGGCCCGCAGGCACCTGTAGGCGCGACTGGGGTGCGTTCCGTTCGTAGGGCGGCTTCGCAGCGCAGCGACAACCCGCCAGCTGTTGTGCCGCGCCGGTGAATCCTGCAGGAAACCTCATAACCCATAAATCCAATGACATGCGGGTTGGCCTTGAGGCCGGATTGCGGCGCCTGGATAAGCCCGGATGCCGGGGCTGCGCCAACTTGCAGGAAGCGGACCTTCTCGCGGCTAAACCGGCTCCGGCACATCCTCGCTTCTGTCCATGGCCACCTGCCGGATCGACAGGCGGATCTCCGCCGGCAGCACGCGCTTGGCGGCGCCTTCGGCGAGCTCGCCCAGCAGCGGGTGGTGGCTGAGTTTGCCGGCCGGATCCTGGCGCAGCACGCGCTGGTCGAGGAGGGTCTGGATGAAGTGGCGGAACAGGCTCTTGTCGAAGAATTCCGGGGCATTGAGGCCATGCAGAATCGACAGGCGCTGGGCCATCACGGTACAGAGGTCTTCCAGTTCCTCGGCGCTGATCGCGTGCTGGCCGGCGTTGAGCAGCAGGGCGGTGGCCATGTAGAAGCGCTGCAGGGTCTGGGCGATGGTGCGCGAGAGCAGGGTCAGCAGGACGAAATTGCGCGAGCTGGGAAGCGGGCGCACGTAGACGTCGGCCTCGACAGTCAGCAGGCCCTGCTCGACGAAGGCGGCCAGCCATTGATCGACCACGGCGTCCAGTTCGTCCAGGTTCCAGCGGATGAACAGTTCGGCTTGCAGGTAAGGGTAGAGCGCACGGGTGTAGCGCAGGATCTGTTCGCGGCTGATCCGCGCGCTGCTCTGGAAGAAGCTGGTCAGTAGCGCGGGCAGGGCGAAGATGTGCAGCACATTGTTGCGGTAGTAGGTCATCAGCACCGCGTTGTGTTCATCCAGATAGAGGATCTTGCCCAGGGCGTCGCGCTGTTCGGCCAGCAGGCCCATGGCCTGCACATACTCGATCAGCCCCTGGCCATCGCCCTCCGGTAGGGTGCAGTGCGGCGCATAGGGCACGCGGCGCAGCAGTGCCAGGTACAGATCCAGCACTCGCGCCAGGGCGGGTTCGTCCAGGGCCAGCTTGCTGGTGGAGAGCAGTGCCAGGGCCACCAGGTTGACCGGATTGATCGCCGCCGCTTCGTTGAGGTGTTGCGCCACGCGTTGGCCGAGGCGGTTGGTGGCGCTGTTCAGCCAATCCGGGCGGAACTGCGTGCCATAGTCCTGGCTGCGCCAGTCCGGTTGCTGCTGGTCGAGGAACTCGGCCAGCTTGATCGGCTCGCCGAAATTCACCCAGACCTGGCCGAAGCGCTGCTTGAGCGCGCCCACGACCTTGAAGATGTCGAAGATCGATTCCTTCTTCTTGCTCGCGCCACGCAGCTCGCCCAGGTAGGTGCGGCCTTCCAGCACCCGTTCGTAGCCGACATACACCGGCACGAACACCACTGGCAGGCGGTGGCTGCGCAAAAAGCTGCGCACGGTAATCGCCAGCATGCCGGTCTTCGGCTGGAGCATGCGCCCGGTGCGCGAGCGGCCGCCCTCGACGAAGTACTCGACCGGGAAACCCTTGCTGAACAGGGTGTGCAGGTATTCGTTGAACACCGCGGTGTAGAGCGGGTTGCCCTTGAAGGTGCGGCGCATGAAGAAGGCGCCGCCGCGGCGCAGCAGGCCACCGATCAACGGCATGTTGAGGTTGATCCCGGCGGCGATATGCGGCGGGGTCAGGCCGTTGCGAAACAGCAGGTAGGACAGCAGCAGGTAGTCGATATGGCTGCGGTGACAGGGCACGTAGATCACCTCGTGACCCTGGGCCACCTCCTGCACGCCCTCGATGTGGTTGACCTTGATGCCGTCGTAGATCTTGTTCCAGAACCAGCTGAGCAGCAGTTCGAGGAAGCGGATCACCGTGTAGGTGTAGTCCGAGGCGATTTCGTTGGCGAAACGCAGCGCCCTGGCTTCGGCTTTGTGCAGGCTGATGTTGTCGCGCTCGGCTTCCTCGATGATCGCCTGGCGTACCTGCGGGCCATGGGCCAGGCCCTTGACCAGGTTGCGCCGGTGCGACACGTCGGGGCCGATGACCGCGGCCTTCTGCTGGCGAAAGTGCACGCGCAGGATGCGCTGGACCATGCGCAGGGTGCGTTCGCGGCCCTTGTCCTGCTCGACCAGTTCACGCAGCTGGATCGGCGTGGAGAACTGCACGCGGGTCTTGCGCCCCAGGATCAGGATGCTGGCCAGCCGGCGCAGGCGTCCGGTGACCGCCCAGCTGTCGGCGAACAGCAGCTTCCAGGCGCTGGTCTCGCGGTCCGGCGACTGGCCCCAGAACACGCTGACCGGGATGATCTGTGCATCCTCCGCGGCGTGCTGGCTGAGGGCGCTGACCAGGCGTTGCAGGGTGGGGGAGATGCCGCGCTTGTCCTGGCGGCCGAGCCAGTCGGGCTCCGGGGTCAGGTAGAAGAACGCCGCCGGCTCCAGCAGATCGCCCACCGCCACCGGCAAGATAGGGCGCGGCAGGCCAGCCTTGCGGCACTCCGTATCGACCACCGCCAGATCGCTCAAGGACGGCAGTTGCAGCACATAGAACACCGGCTTGCTACGGTCGAGCTTGAGGCTGAAGGCCGACTGGTTGATGGTTTCCGAGCGCACCCAGAGGTACAGCAGGCGGCGCAGGGTACCGAACACGAGGCGGCGAAACGGGGAGCGGGTCATACGGAGTCTGCTGGCTGTGCAAACGAGCATTTGCTCGGGGCGGCTAGTGTGCCGGATCGTTGGCGTGCCGGCAAAAGCTTGTCATGGGCCGATTGATTGAAACGCCAGCGCAGGTTGTGCCGGTTCGCGCGGGGGCTGAGGCAGTGCGAAGGATGATGCGGGCGGCGATCCGTCGGGCCGCGTAGGGTGAGCGCAGCAATACCCATCAGCGGTTCATGTCTGCAGCTGCCGGCATGGCGAATATCGATGATGGGTTAGCGCGCCTCTGTGCTGCTGGCAGCAGGTCCATTCGCGGCCGCCTAACCCATCCTCCGGGTTACGCGAGGGCCATGACTCCGGGTTCTTGGCTTGCACTGTTGGCGCCGGACTCCTTATAGTCCCGCCGGCATTTAAAGGCCGTTTCGCGGCTCTAGGGGCCGCGAGCAGGATCTGTTAGCGCACTGGTGAGGGTCCATGATCGAGATAAGCAAGCTGACCAAGCGTTTCGCACAGCACACGGTGGTGGACGACCTGTCCTTCAGCGTCGACCGGGGGGAAGTGTTGGGCTTTCTCGGCCCGAACGGCGCCGGCAAGTCCACCACCATGAAGATGCTCACCGGTTTTCTCGCGCCAACTACCGGCACGGCGCGCATTCTCGGCTTCGATATCCAGCAGGACACCCTCAAGGCCCAGCGCCAGATCGGCTACTTGCCGGAAGGCGCGCCCTGTTACGGCGACATGACGGTGCGTGGTTTCCTCGACTTCATCGCCGAGGTGCGCGGCTTCAAGGGGGCTGAAAAACGTCAGCGGGTGGCCAAGGCGGTGGCCCAGGTCGAGCTGGAGCATGTCCTCGAACAGTCCATCGAGACCCTGTCCAAGGGCTTCAAGCGCCGGGTCGGGCTGGCCCAGGCGATTGTCCATGATCCCAAGGTGCTGATCCTCGACGAGCCCACCGATGGCCTCGATCCGAACCAGAAGCACCAGGTGCGCCAGCTGATCCGGAGCCTGGCCCACGACAAGATCGTGATCATCTCCACCCATATTCTCGAAGAGGTTTCAGCCGTGTGCACCCGTGCGGTGGTGATCGCCCACGGCAAGCTGCTCGCCGATGGCACCCCGCTGGAGCTGGAAAGCCGCTCGCGCTATCACCAGGCGGTCACCCTGGTGGCCGAAGAGCCGCTGGATGTGGCAGCGCTGGCGGCCCTGCCGGGCGTGCTGGCGGTGGAAGCGAACGAGCGTGAGCACAGCCTCAGCGTACTGGCCAAGCCGGGCGAAGTGATCTTCGCCCAGGTCAATGCGCTAATCGTCCAGCGCGGCTGGCGAATCAAGGAATTGAATGTCGAGCGCGGTCGGCTGGACGAAGTGTTCCGCCGCCTGACTCGTGGAGAGGTGGTATGAGGCAGTTACCGGTGCTGTTCAAACGCGAGCTGGCGAGCTACTTCACCACGCCGCTGGCCTATGTGTTTATCGTGATCTTCCTGGTTCTGTCCGGGGTGTTCACCTTCTACCTGGGCGGTTTCTTCGAGAGTGGCCAGGCCAATCTGGCGCCCTTCTTCGGCTTCCATCCCTGGCTGTACCTGTTCCTGGTGCCGGCCATCGCCATGCGCCTGTGGGCCGAGGAGCGCAAGTCCGGCACCATCGAGTTGCTGATGACCCTGCCGATCACCCGCTTCGAGGCGGTCACCGGCAAGTTCCTCGCCGCCTGGGCGTTTGCCGGCCTGGCGCTGCTGCTGACTTTCCCGATGATCATCACCGTCAACTACCTGGGCGATCCGGACAACGGCGCCATCGCCACCGGCTACCTCGGCAGTTGGCTGCTGGCCGGCGCCTACCTGGCCATCGGCTCGTGCATGTCGGCGTTGGCGAAGAACCAGGTGATCGCCTTTATCCTGGCGGTCAGCGTGTGCTTCCTGTTCATCGTCAGCGGCTTTCCCATGGTGCTCGACGGCTTCAGTGGCTGGGCACCGCAATGGCTGATCGACGCGGTGGCGTCGCTGAGCTTCCTGACCCGTTTCGAGGCCATCAGCAAGGGCGTGATCGACCTGCGTGACTTGCTGTATTTCCTCACCCTGATCGCGGCCTGGTTGGCCGCGACGGCGGTGGTCATCGACCTGAAGAAAGCCGATTGAGGGCGCCCATGAAAAAGCTGATGTATTCCGGCGTCGGGCTCGTGCTTATCGCCCTGGCGTTTCTCGCCTTCAACCTGTTCGCAAGTATCAGCCTGACCGGCGCACGCCTGGATCTGACCGAGCAGAAACTGTACACCATCTCCTCCGGCACCAAGCAGATCCTTGCCGAGCTGGATGAACCGGTGGAGCTGGACTTCTTCTACTCCGATGCCGCCACCAAGGACCTGCCGGCACTGCGCACCTACGCCAAGCGGGTCGAGGAAATGCTCGAGGCCTACCAGCGTGAAGCCGGTGGCAAGCTCAAGCTGAACATCATCGACCCCGAGCCCTTCTCCGCGCAGGAGGACAAGGCAGCCGAGTTCGGCCTGCAGGCCATTCCCCTGCAGCCGGGCGGCGATTCGATCTACTTCGGCCTGGCCGGCAAGAACGCCGCGGGCGATGTGCAGGTGATCCCGTTCTTCGCCCTGGATCAGGAGGAGTTTCTCGAATACGAGATCAGCCGCCTGTTGCAGAGCCTGGCCAAGCCGGAGCGGCCGGTGGTCGGTGTGCTGTCCGGTCTGCAGATCAATGGCGGCTTCGACATGGCGTCACGCCAGCCGACGCCACCGTGGATGGTCATGGAGGAAATCCGCCAGCTGTTCCAGATCGAGAGCCTCAAGGCCGACGTCGACCTGATCCCCGAGAATGTCTCGGTGCTGCTGCTGGTGCACCCCAAGCAGTTGCCGCAGCAGACCCTCTATGCCATCGACCAGTTCGTCCTGCGTGGCGGCAAGCTGCTGGCCTTTGTCGATCCGTTCAGCGAGGCCGATAGCCAGGCCGAGATGCCCGGTGCGATGGCCCTCGACAAGTCCTCCGATCTCGAGCCGCTGTTCAAGGCCTGGGGCCTGCGCATGCTGCCGGATCAGGTGCTCGGCGATGGCTCCTACGCCATGTCGGTGAGCATGGGCCAGGATCGTCGGCCAGTGCGGCATGCCGCCTGGCTGAGCCTGCCGAAGAGCGCCCTGGATCAGGAGGACATCAGCACCGCTGGGCTGGAGAACCTGACCGTGGCCGCCGCCGGCATGCTCGAGCCTCTGGAGGGCGCCAAGACCCGTTTCATCCCGCTGATCCAGAGCTCGCAGTACGCCATGCCGTTCGACGTGAAGCGCTTCGCCATGTTGCAGAATCCGGAAGAACTGATCCGCGAACTGCAGCCAACCGGCGAGCGCTTCACCCTCGCCGCGCGGATCGACGGCCCGGCGCAGTCGGCCTACCCGGAGGGCATCGAAGGGCGCAAGGACGGGCTCAAGCAGGCGGACAACATCAATCTCATCGTGGTCGCCGATACCGATATGCTCAGCGACCGCATGTGGGTCCAGGTGCAGGACTTCTTCGGCCAGCGTATTCCGCAGCCGTGGGCGGACAACGCCAGCTTCACGATCAATGCGCTGGATAACCTGGCCGGTTCCGAGGCGCTGATCAGCGTGCGTTCGCGCGGCCGTTTCACCCGCCCGTTCGAGGTGGTTGAGGCATTGCAGCGCGAGGCCGAGACCCGTTACCGCGAGAAGGAGCAGGCCCTGCAGGCGCGCCTGGCGGACACCGAGCAGAAGCTCGCGGCTCTGCAGCAGAACGACGACCCGAGCAAGGCGCTGGAGCTGACCCCGGAGCAGCAGGCCACGGTGCGCCAGTTTCTTCAGGAGAAGCTGAAGATCCGCAAGGAACTGCGCGAGGTGCGCTACCAGCTGAACGCCGATATCGAGGCGCTGGGGCGCACGTTGAAGTTCGTCAATATCGCCCTGATGCCGCTGTTGCTGACCCTCGGCGTGCTGGCATTGTGGCTATGGCGGCGGCGCAAGCACGGTTGATGGGCTGAGCACCTTGCTGGAAGGGCGCAAGACGTCTCTGCGCCCCGAGTTGTGACAGCAACGAAAACGCAAAGGCCCGTCATTGACGGGCCTTTTCGTGTGTCCTGGCGCGCAGGCCATGGGGCGTCAGCCCCAGCAAGGTGGCACGGGGCGCGCCGCTGTTTGCCCGGTTCCCGTCGGGCCGCTCGTAGGGGATGGTCGCGCCTCGGCGCATGGCGCCTGCCACACTCTCATTTCAGTCAGATGACCGCCGCGTAATTTCATTATCATGCGCATCTATACTTAATCACGCACTCCCACTCGAGGAGTCCCTGTGCGCACTTTCAGTCCGCGGCTGTCTCGCGTCAGCGTCACCTTTGCGCTCAGCCTGTTGTTGCTGGCTATTCCCCTGGCCAGCCGTTACCTGTTGGGCTGGTCAGATCTGCGCGGCTACCTCTCGGACCTCGCCATCGGCGGCCTCCTGCTGCTGCTGTTGCGGCCTTGCCCACGCTGGATCGGTCTGCCGCTGCTGATCTTCTGGTGCGCCCTGAGCCTGGGCTCGGCCGAGTTGATCAGTGCGGTGGGGCGCATGCCCGATCCCGCCGACCTGCATTATCTGGGCGATCGGCAATTTCTCAGTCAGTCCACCGCAGGTGGCGGTATCGGTCACCCGCTACTGGCCGTGGCCATGGCCGTGGGGCTGCTGGTCTACCTGCTGTCGGCGCGGCGTCCGGGACGCAAGTCGACGCGGGCCTGGCGCTATGCCCATGCGCTGCCGCTGTTGCTGCTCGTGGGTCACGGCGGGCTGAACTTTCTAATGCCCAGCGAGGCCGACGAGTGGCGTCAATACAACCTGCCGCACAAGCTGCTGGCCACTGCGCTCAGCGCTGGAGATCTGCGTCTGCAGCGCTGGCAGGACGACAGCTCGGTCGAGGCCCCGGTCGATATCGCCGGGCTCAGCCGCCTCGACCTTGCCGGTAGGCCGCTGCTGGCGGCCGGGGGCAAGGCGCGCAATGTCCTGATCGTCACCCTGGAAGGTATTCCCGGTGCCTACATCGAGCGCAATCGCCAAGCCCTGCACAGTCGCTATCAGGAAAACCTGATGCCCAAGCTCAGCCGCTGGGCCGAGCGCGCCATGACCACCCCGGACTATGTGCTGCACAGTCACCAGACCATTCGCGGCCTGTACGCCATGCTCTGCGGCGATTACAGCAAGCTCGACACCGGCACGCCCAAGGGTGTGGAGATGCTCAACAACCATAAGCGCAACCAGCAATGCCTGCCGGCGCAACTGCATGCCCAAGGCTTCAGCACGCACTTTCTCCAGGGCGCCGGCCTGCAATTCATGGCCAAGGACAAGATCATGCCGCACATCGGCTTCGGCGAGACCCACGGCCGTGAATGGTTCCATAACCCGCCGGCGCTGGAGTTCGCCTGGGGCATGGACGATCGGGCCTACTTCGACGGCGTGCTGAGCTATGTGGCGCAACTGCGCCGCGGCCAGCAACCCTGGATGCTCACCCTGATGACCGTCGGCACGCATCAGCCCTATGCCGCCCCGGCGGCCTATCTGGCCCGCTATGCGGGGCCCAAGCAGGCCGCCGTCGGCTACCTGGACGACGCCATCGACCGCTTCCTCAGTGCCCTGGATCGTCAGGGCGTGTTCAAGGACACCCTGGTGATTGTCACCTCCGACGAGTCCCATGGCCTGGAAGACGTGCGCCTGGCCTCAGCCTGGGGCCTGAACCTGGTGTTTGCGCCGGAGCAGGCGCAGCTGCCGACCCTGAAAAGCGGCGTCTATGGCCATGTCGACCTGACCGCGTCGGTCCTCGACTACTTTGCCCTGCCGGTGCCGGCGAATATTTCCGGTCGCTCGCTGTTTCGTGACTACCCCGGCGGCCGCGAAATCATGTCGTACACCAACGGCATGCTGCGCCAGCATGACGGCAAGGGGCAGTTCATCGAGTGCAATTTCCAGCAGGTCTGCCGACGCTATGCCAGCGAGGGCTTCATCGCCGACAGCGCACGCTATCTCGGCCGCTTCAGCGGTCCGTCAGCCGAGTTGATCGCCGCGCGCGCGACCCTGCTGGATCACTCGCTGTTGAGCAGTCAGCTCGGTCAGCGCTACCGCTTCGCCAACCGCGATCGGGTCCAGCTAAAGGAGCGGGTCATGGACGACTGGACCGGTAATCTGGTCGGTGCCCAGTATCTGGACATGCCGCAGGATTCGCGGACCAGCGTGCACCTCAAGGTGCGTGCGCTGAATCTGGGCAAGCAAGGGGTGCAGTTGCAGCTCAAGACCAAGGAGTACGATCAGGACGACGGGTTGGCCATGCCGTCATTGCCGTTGCTGACGCGCAACGCACCGATTGACCTGAAGTTCAGCTTCGACAACCTGCAGGCGCGCAAGGCGTTTTCCTTCCACCTGCTGGGCCAGGGCCGCGGCCTCATCGAAATTACCGACTTCAGTGTGACGACTCGGCCACTGGTGCCGACGCGTAAGCTGGTCGCCAGCCGCGCCATACACTAGCCGCCGACGCGTCGGCGGCGGACTGGGCCAGTGGCTCGCCTCAGCTGGTGCGCCAGGTGATTTCCTCGACGCCATCGGCGCTGATGCGCATCCAGCGATCGGCTTGTTCGACGTTTTCTTCTTCCTGCCAGCTACCCGGAGCGCAGCGCACTTCGACGCCGAGCGCGGCAAAGGCTGCCTGGGCGCAGGTCAGGTCGTCTGCCCAGGGTGTGGCGGCGCTTTCCAGGTAGAGGCTATGCCACTTGCCGACGGCTTTCGGCAGCCAGGTCACCGGCACATCGCCGGCCAGGCACTTGAAGGTCTGGCCTTTCTGCTGCCAGGGCGTGCACGGGCCGAGCGCTTCGCTCAGCCAGGCGGCGATGGCGTGGTGGTCGGCATCTTTCAGGTAAATCTCGATATCCGGTTGGCGCATGGTCATCTGTTCCTGGGGAGCCTAAATTTTTTCGATCCAATCGTAGCGTATGGCAACCGTCACCTCTAAAGGTTCGGCGATCACCGCGGCGCGCCGTTCGGCGCTGGCGCGCCAGCCGTGGGGCGTCATCGCCAGCAGGTCGGCGCGGGCCTCGCTGCTGCTCAGTTGCAGCGTGAAGCTCAGGGTTTCGCTGTGGGCCAGGCGCATGCCTTCGGGGATCAGCTCGAGGTGCTTCTGGTCGTCGTAATTGCGGACTTCGTCATACAGCTTGTGCCGCAGTTGCATCAGGTGTTCACGGGTCGGGCCCATGCGCAGCAGGCCGCCGCCGGGGGCGAGCAGGCGTTTGGCTTCCGCCCAGTCGAGCGGGCTGAATACGCTGGCGAGCAGTTGGCAACTGGCGTCAGCCAGCGGCACCCGGGCCATGCTGGCGACCAGCCAGGTCAGCTGCGGCGAACGTTTGCAGCCACGCTTGATCGCTTCGCGGGAGATATCCAGGGCATAACCGTCGGCATCGGGCAGGGCGTCGGCCAGCTGTGCGCTGTAATAACCCTCGCCGCAGCCGACATCCAGCCAGCGCGCCGGCGCGTAGCCCGCGGCCAGCTCGGCCAGGCGTTTGGCCAGCGGCGCATAGTGGCCGCCATCGAGAAAGCGTCGGCGTGCCTCGACCATGGCGGCGTTGTCGCCGGGGTCGCGGCTGTTCTTGTGCTGCACCGGCAGCAGGTTCAGGTAGCCCTGACGCGCGCGGTCGAAACGATGCCCGGCCGGGCAGACCACGCCGTTGTCGACGGCGCTCAAGGCACCTTGGCAGAGGGGGCAGGTCAGCATGCGAAAAATCCGTGGAAATGTCGTAGCGAGCAACCCGAGAGCAAGGCGGACGGAACGCAGCGACGAGACATATCAGTTAGATAGGCGAGGAGCGAGTACCGCCCAACGCAGCTATCGGTGTGCGCAGTAGACATAGTCATGGATTTTCAGGCGAGCAGCTTGACGAGGGTCTGATAGTAGATCTCGGTCAGTACCTCCAGATCGCTGGCCAGCACGCGCTCGTTGATCTGGTGGATGGTGGCGTTGACCGGGCCGAGTTCGACCACCTGGGTGCCGAGGGTGGCGATAAAGCGTCCATCGGAGGTGCCGCCGCTGGTCGAAGGCTGGGTCTCGCGACCGGTCACGCTCTTGATGCTGGCGGCCACGGCGTCGAGCAGGGCGCCGGGTTCGGTGAGGAACGGCAGGCCGGACAAGGCCCACTCCACGTGATAGTCCAGGCCGTGCTTGTCGAGGATCGCGTTGACCCTGTGCTGCAGGCCTTCGACCGTGGATTCGGTGGAGAACCGGAAGTTGAAGATCGCCTGCAGTTCACCCGGGATCACGTTGGTGGTGCCGGTGCCGGCATTCAGGTTGGAGACCTGGAAGCTGGTCGGCGGGAAGAAGGCGTTGCCGTTGTCCCAGTGCTCGCTGGCCATCTCGGCCAGTGCCGGGGCGGCCAGGTGGATCGGGTTCTTGGCCAGGTGCGGGTAGGCCACATGGCCCTGCACGCCGCGCACCGTGAGCTTGGCGCCGAGCGAGCCGCGGCGACCGTTCTTGACCGTATCGCCAACCAGCGAGGTGCTCGACGGCTCGCCGACGATGCACCAGTCCAGGCGTTCGCCCCGCGCGGCCAGGCGCTCGACCACGGCCTTGGTGCCGTGCTGGGCCGGGCCTTCTTCGTCGCTGGTGATCAGGAAGGCGATGCGGCCCTTATGCAGCGGGTGGTCGGCGACGAAGCGCTCGACGGCGATGATCATCGAGGCCAGGCTGCCCTTCATGTCGGCTGCGCCGCGCCCGCAGAGCATGCCCTGCTCGTCGATCAGGGCGTCGAACGGCTGATGCTGCCAGGCCTGCAGCGGGCCGGTCGGCACCACGTCGGTGTGCCCGGCGAAGCACAGCACCGGACCATCCTGCTGGCCATGGCTGGCCCAGAAGTTATCCACTTCCTCGATGCGCATGGCTTCGATCTGGAAACCCAGGGCGTCGAGGCGGCGCATCATCAGCTCCTGGCAGCCTTCGTCGACCGGGGTGACGGACGGGCGGCGAATCAGGTCGCAGGCGAGTTCCAGGGTGGGCGTCAGGGTCGGGGCGGGGGCAGTCATTGCGGCTCCAGAGCGGCGTCAAGCGGAAAGGCCGCCATCTTAAAGCAAAACGGCGGCCCTTGGCCGCCGTCAGGCTGTTTCCCGATTAATGTTCAGACCCTGGCCGGTTGCTCGAGCGACTGCGGCTGGGGGGCTGGCAGCGACGACAGCAGGGCCATGATCAGGGCCGCCAGGTAGGGCAGCGATTGCACCAGCAGCATGGCCACCCAGAACTTCACGTCCGGGCTGGGCATGCCCTGGACCAAGGCAATGCCGGCGGCGGCGCCCCACAGCAGGAACAGGATGAACACCTCTTCGCGGGCCTCTGCCAGGGCCAGTAGCAGGCCGTGCTGGCTGCGCATCTTCGGCGTACGGAAGAACGGGATGCTGCTGGTGAACAGGCCGTACAGCACCGCCTTGGCAATGGTGTGCGACAGGGCCAGGCCGGCCAGGGCAGCGCTGAAGGCGTCGCTCAGGGTCACCCTGACTGCGCGGCGGTAGAGGAACAGGATCTTGCCCAGCTTGAACAGGAACAGCGCCAGGGGCGGAATGGCGAAGATCAGCAACGGCGGGTCGACACGGTTGGGCACTATGATCATCGCCGCCGACCAGAGCAGCGCGCCGACGGTGAAGAAGATGTTCAGGCCGTCGGCGATCCACGGCAGCCAGCCGGCGATGAAGTGGTAGCGCTGGCCGCGGGTCAGTTCGCTGGCCTTGCCCAGCAGCAGGCTGGCGGCGTGACGCTTGATGATCTGGATGGCGCCATAGGCCCAGCGGAAGCGCTGCTTCTTGAAGTCGATGAAGGTGTCGGGCATCAGGCCCTTGCCGTAGCTGTCCTCCGAGTAGGCGGCGGACAGGCCCTTCTCGAAGACCCGCAGGCCCAACTCGGCATCTTCGGTGATGCACCAGTCGGCCCATTTCAGCTCGTCGAGCACCGCGCGGCGGGTCATGGTCATGGTGCCGTGCTGGATGATCGCGTCGCGCTCGTTGCGGGTGATCATGCCGATGTGGAAGAAGCCCTTGTATTCCGCATAGCAGAGCTTCTTGAACAGCGATTGCTGCTGGTCGCGGTAGTCCTGTGGGGACTGCACCACGGCGATCCGTGGGTCGGCGAAGTGCGGCACCATGTGCTTGAGCCAGTTACGGTCGACGCAATAGTCCGAGTCGATTACTGCAATCACCTCGGCATCGGCGGCGGTGTACTGCATCACGTGGTTCAGCGCGCCGCCCTTGAAGCCAGCCAGCGGTGCGACATGGAAGAAGCGGAAGCGCGGGCCAAGGCTGGCGCAATGGGCCTGCACGGGCTGCCATATCGCCGGGTCTCGGGTGTTGTTGTCGATCACCAGGACTTCGAAGTCCGGGTAGTCTAGGCGGGCCAGGGCGTCGAGGGTCTGTTTGACCATCTCCGGCGGCTCGTTGTAGCAGGGCACGTGCACCGACACCTTGGGCCGGTAGGCCTGCTCGGCGATGACCGGGCGGAACGGCCGGCGACGGTCGTGCATCCACACCGCCTCGGCCAGTTCGTGGGCCTCGGTGAGCAGCACGATGAACACGCCAAGTGCGCCCAGGCCGAGCAGGCCGCCCACGGTCAGGCTGAACCAGGTGCTGTACTGCAAGCTGTAGTCGTAGGCGATCCACACCAGCAGCGAGCCGCCGGCGAAGGCAACGAAGGTCAGGAAGGTGCGGCCGCGCTGGCGCAGGGCGCTGCTGTCGATCAGCAGCAGGGCCAACGCCAGCAGCGCCAGGACCACCGAAGCGACCGCCAGCAGGCGCCAGGCGGGAATTGCCACCACCGGGCCCTCGAAGGCGAACTTGGCTTGCCGTTCCAGGTTGTAGACGCCCCAATAGGCGCCGACTGCGCCTTCCTCGGCGGTCTTCCACGGCTGGTCGAAGGCTTCGACGACAAAGTAGTTGTATCCCTTGGCGTTGAGGGTGTTGACCAGGGTGCGCAGGTAGATGGCCTGGTTGGCCGGCGAGGCATCGGCGCCGCCGCGCATGCGGCCGTTGCTCGGCCAGCCGACCTCGGACAACAGCAGCGGTTTCTTCGGGAACAGGCGCTTGAGGCTCTTCGCCCGGTCAAGCACGAACTGCACCGACTTATCCATCGGCATGAATTCCCAATAGGGCAGCACGTGGGCGGCGATCAGGTCGACATGCCTGGCCAGCTGGGGGTTATCCTCCCAACTGTGCCACTGTTCGGAGGTGGTCACCGGGACCTTGACCGCGGCGCGCACCCGGTCCAGGTAGGCACTCAGTTGCTCGACGCTGACCTCGCGGCGGAACAGCGCCTCGTTGCCCACCACCACGCGGATCACGCTGCGCTCGCGCTTGGCCAGCTCGATGGCCTTGGCGATCTCGCGTTCGTTGCGTTGCAGGTCGCGGCTGATCCACACCCCGAGGGTGACGCGCAGGCCGAACTCCTCGGCCAGGCGCGGAATATCGGCCAGGGTGCCTTCCACCGAGTAGGTGCGAATATTGTCGGTCTGGCTGCTGAGCAACTCCAGGTCGGCGCGGATCTGCGCATCGCTCGGGTAGCTGCCGTGCTGGGGGGCCTGGCCCGCACGGAAGGGCGAGAAGGAGTAGCCGGCAATCTGCTCCGGCCAATCCGGCGCGCTCACCGGCCGGTTGACCAGCGCCCAGAGGCCGGCGCACAGCGCGGCGATCGTCAAGACCACGACGAGGTTGAGTCCAAGTTTGCGCGAAGGCATAGCGTTTCAAGTTCCGAAGAGGGGAACGGGGAGGAACCGGCGAACGCCGGGTGGCGCGCATCCTACTCTCCGCTCGAACGCCTGTATAGCACCCGCAGACCCCGTGTTTCGGGGGCTGTGGGCGCCTGGGCGTTAAAGTTCAACGGCAGTGCGAAAGTTCGCCTGGGGCGAACGAGGCGCTGCGGGCGTGCCGGATCGTCGGCCGAATTGATGCCTGGGGCAAAAGTCGGTCTTGGGTGGCGGCCACGGGCTTCCTATAATGCGCGCCTGCCCCATCCCGGGCGCGAGGTGATGATATGCCGCTCGACGAACAACGCTTTGCTGGAATTGCCCGCCTGTACGGTCGCGAGGGCGCCGAACGGCTTGCCGCGGCGCATGTCGCGGTGGTCGGCATTGGCGGTGTCGGTTCCTGGGCGGCCGAGGCGCTGGCGCGCTCGGGGGTCGGCGAGATCTCGCTGTTCGACCTGGACGATGTCTGCGTCAGCAACACCAACCGGCAGATCCAGGCGTTGGATGGCACGGTCGGCCAGGCCAAGGTCGAGGTGATGGCGGCGCGCATCCGCGCGATCAATCCGGCCTGCGTGGTGCACGCGGTGGCGGACTTCGTCACCCGCGAGAGCATGGCCGAGTACATTACCGAACAACTCGACGCGGTGATCGACTGCATCGACAGCGTCAACGCCAAGGCGGCGCTGATTGCCTGGTGCAAGCGGCGCAAGATCCAGGTGGTGACCACCGGTGGCGCCGGCGGGCAGATCGACCCGACGCAGATCCAGGTCAGCGACCTGAACAAGACCTGGAACGATCCGCTGGCCGCCAAGGTGCGCTCGACCCTGCGCCGCGACTACAATTTCTCGCGCACGCCGGGGCGCAACTACAGCGTGCCCTGCGTGTTCTCCACCGAGCAACTGCGCTACCCCAAGCCGGACGGCAGCGTGTGCCAGTACAAGGGCTTCGTCGGCGAAGGGGTCAAGCTCGACTGCGCTGGCGGTTTCGGCGCGGCGATGATGGTCACCGCGAGCTTCGGCATGGTCGCTGTGGCCAAGACCGTGGAAAAGCTGGTGGCCGGCGCGCGCAGGCCGGCCGAGCGCGTTTCGCATGTGGACTAGTGGCCTCTACGGTTGGTGAATGCCGTTCGCAGGTTTGCCCCTTGTCCGTGGGGTGGGGGCGAAACCTCTGCCGTGCACCTCGACGCAGTACTCTGGCAGCCCTGCGGGCTGCATTCAACGCAGGGCGCGCGCCACAAGGTGGCGGATCGGCTTGAAACAGGCAATCAACGATTTAATCGATAGGCTCGCTAGATCCTCGGCGTCAGCGTGCTAGCTGCGTTCCGTCAATTCGCGCATGCGCTGCAGCACGGCATTCAGGCCATTGCTGCGCGAGGGCGAGAGCTGGCGTGCCAGGCCGAGCTGGGCGAACCAGTCGGCCAGGTCGATTGCAGCGAGATCCGCCCTGGTCAGGCCGTTGACCCGGGCCAGCAGCAGCGCCAGCAGCCCGCGCAGCAGGCGCGCATCGCTGCTGGCGCAAAACTGCCAGACCTGCCCCCGTTGTTCGGCGATCAGCCAGACCTGACTTTCGCAGCCGTGCACGCGATTGGCCTCGCAGCGCCCCGCGTCACTCAGCGCGGGCAGGCGTTCGCCCCACTGCATCAGCAAGCGCGCGCGCTGTTCCCAGCCGGGGCATTGAGCGAAGGCGGCGAGCGCCTGCTCGGCGCCGGCGGGCAGGCTCATCGCAGCAGCTCCAGGGCCTGATCCAGGGCGGCGAAGAAACGCTGCAGATCCGCGCTGTCGTTGTACAGGCCCAGGGATACGCGGATCGCGCCGGCCAGGCCGAAGCTTTTCAGCAAGGGCATGGCGCAGTGATGACCGGCGCGCACGGCGATGCCCTGTTCGGTGAGCAGGTGGGCGAGGTCGGCATTGTGCACCCCCGCGACGACGAAACTGGCCAGCGCGACGCTGGGCGCGCCCAGCAGGCGGATGCCGTCGCGCGCCGCCAGCCCGCTGAGCAGTTGGCCATGCAGCGCCGCTTCGTGGGCAGCCACGGCAGCCGCGTCCAGTGCGCTCAGATAGTCCAGGCTGGCGCCCAGGGCGATCACCCCGGCGATCGGTGGCGTACCGGCCTCGAAGCCCAGCGGTGCAGGACGAAACTCGGCGCACTGGTAATCCGCCACCCGCACCATTTCCCCGCCGAACTGCCAGTGCTTCAGACGCTGCAGTGCCGCTTTGCGGCCATAGAGCAAGCCCACGCCATCGGGGCCGTAGAGCTTGTGGCTGGAGCAGACGTAGAAGTCGCACCCCAGGGTCTCGACATCATGGCGGCCATGCACCACACCCTGGGCGCCATCGACCACGGTCAGCGCCCCCCGGGCTTGGCCCAGGGCGAGCAGCTCGGGCAGCGGCTGCCAGCAGCCGAGCACATTGGACAGCTGGCTGAGGGCCAATACCCGGGTGCGCGGGCCGATCAGGTCGGCCGCCTGTTCGAGGTCGATCAGGCCGCTGGCATCCAGCGGCAGAACGATCAGCTTGAGATGGCGGCGCAGGGCCAGCTGCTGCCAGGGGATTAGATTGGCGTGGTGTTCCAGGGCGCTGATGACAATTTCGTCACCGGCCTGCAGCTCATGCTCCAGGCCATAGGCCAGCAGATTGAACGCTTCGGTGGCGCTGCGGGTAAACAGGATCTGCGCCGAGTCTGGCGCATTCAGCCAGCGCGCGACCTTGTCACGGCTGCTTTCGAAGGCGCGGGTGGCCCGCTCGCCCGGCACATGCTGGGCACGGTGCACATTGGCCGCACCGCCCGCGTAGTAGCCGAGCAGGGCATCGAGCATGGCCTGCGGCTTTTGGGCGGTGGCGGCACTGTCCAGGTAGGTCTGGCCCTCGCCGTCGAGGGCCAGGATGCCGGGAAAGTCGGCACGCCATGGGGAGGGCAAAGACATTGCAGAGTTCCTGCGGGTGACGAGAACCGTAGATACCGTCTTGCCCGATGAGGGGCAAGGCGGTATCTACAAAACCTATGGCTTGCAGCTTGTGGCTGCGGTTAATTATGCGCGTGCAGGGCTTTGTTGAGTTCGATCGCCGACTTGTGGGTCTTGCATTCCACGCTGCCGGTTTGCGAGTTGCGGCGGAACAGCAAATCCGGCTGGCCGGCCAGTTCACGCGCCTTGATCACCTTGACCAGCTGGTTCTGGCCATCGAGCAGCGCCACCTTGGTGCCGGCGGTGATGTACAGGCCCGACTCCACGGTGTTGCGGTCGCCCAGGGGAATGCCGACCCCGGCGTTGGCGCCGATCAGGCAGCCTTCGCCCACGGAAATCACCAGGTTGCCGCCGCCGGACAGGGTGCCCATGGTCGAGCAGCCGCCGCCCAGGTCGGAACCCTTGCCGACGAATACGCCAGCGGAGACGCGGCCTTCGATCATGCCCGGGCCTTCGGTCCCAGCATTGAAGTTGACGAAACCTTCGTGCATCACGGTAGTGCCTTCACCGATGTAGGCACCCAGACGTACGCGAGCGGTATCGGCGATGCGCACACCGCTCGGCACTACGTAGTCGGTCATTTTCGGGAACTTGTCCACCGAGAATACTTCCAGCAGTTCGCTGCGCAACCGCGCTTCCAGTTGCCGTTCGGGCAGTTCGCTGAGGTCGATGGCGCCCTGGCTGGTCCAGGCCACGTTCGGCAGCAGCGGGAAGATCCCGGTCAGGTTCAGGCCGTGCGGCTTGACCAGGCGGTGCGACAGCAGGTGCAGCTTGAGGTAAGCCTCGGGCGTGCTGCTCAGGGGCAGATCTTCGGCGAGGAAGGTGGCGACCAGTGGCTGGTGGCTTTCCGCCAGGCGGGTGAGCAGGGCTGCCTGGGCCGCATCGATACCTTTCAATGCTTCGGCCAGGTCGCCGGCTTGCTGGGTGGTGAAGCCGATTGCCTGGTTGCCACCGCTGTAACCGAGCTTTTCGGCGGCCTTGGCCACCAGATCGGCCGCTGGCTGGAGCAGGGGCTGGGCATAGTAGACTTCCAGCCAGTTGCTTTGACGATTCTGGGTGCCGACGCCAAAGGCCAGGCTGAAGAGGGTAGTGGTCATGTTGCTTTCCTTAACGCGAATCCAATGAGGGGGTGGTTCAAGCCAGTTCAGCGGCATAGCGCTCAGGCTTGAAACCAACCAGGGTCTTGTTGCCGAGATCCAGCACCGGGCGCTTGATCATCGACGGCTGAGCGAGCATCAGCTCGATCGCCTTGTTCTGGTCGAGGTCGGCTTTGTGCGCCTCGTCCAGCTTGCGGAAGGTGGTACCTGCACGGTTGAGAATGGTTTCCCAACCATGTTCGGTGCACCACTTGTCCAGGTTCTCACGGTCGATGCCGGCGGTTTTGTAATCATGGAAGCCGTAGCTTACCCCGTGCTCGTCGAGCCAGGTGCGAGCTTTCTTCATGGTGTCGCAGGCTTTGATGCCATAGAGGGTTTTGCTCATGCTGGCAGGCTCTTCACGTTGTCGATAGCGGTAACGAAAGCGCGAATCCGTTCGGCGGCTGTCACGCACTCGGCCAACGGTGCGACCAATGCCATGCGCACGCGCCCGGCACCCGGGTTGAAGCCGTCGACGCTGCGCGACAGGTAGGAGCCGGGCACTACGGTCACGTGTTCGCGGGCGAACAGTTCACGGGTGAAGGTTTCATCGTCCATCGGGGTTTTCGCCCACAGGTAGAAGCCACCATCGGGGCGCTGCACATCGAGCACGCCGTCGAGAATCGCCAGCACGGCATCGAACTTCTCGCGGTACAGCTCGCGGTTGGCCTTGACGTGCTGTTCGTCGTTCCAGGCGGCAATGCTGGCCAGCTGGGTTTGCACCGGCATGGCGCAGCCGTGGTAGGTACGGTACAGCAGGAAAGATTTCAATATGTCGGCGTCACCGGCGACGAAGCCCGAACGCAGGCCCGGCAGGTTGGAGCGCTTGGACAGGCTGTGGAATACCACGCAGCGTTTGAAGTCGGTGCGGCCCAGTTCGGCGCAGGCGGTCAGCAGGCCGGCGGGTGGATTCAGCTCGTCGAAATACAGCTCGCTGTAGCACTCGTCGGCGGCGATGACGAAATCGTACTCATCGGCCAACTGGATCAGCTGCTTGAGGGTGGCCAGCGGAATCAGCGCGCCGGTCGGGTTGCCGGGCGAGCAGAGGAAGAGGATCTGGCAGCGCTGCCACACCTCTGCCGGTACCGCGTCGAAATCCGGGTTGAAGCCATGCTGTTCCAGGCACGCCAGGTAGTGGGGCTGGGCACCGGCGAGCAGGGCCGCGCCTTCGTAGATCTGGTAGAACGGATTGGGGCTGATCACCAGGCCGTCGACCCCCCGTTGCACCACGGTCTGGGTAAAGGCGAACAGGGCTTCGCGCGTGCCATTGACCGGCAGCACATGGCGCGCCGGGTCGAGCATGCCGGCTGGCAGGTTGAAGCGTTGGCTGCACCAGCTGGCGATCGCTTCACGCAGTTCGGCGATGCCCAGGGTGCTGGGGTAGACCGCCAGTTTCTCCAGGTTGGCGCTGAGCGCCTCGGCGACGAAAGCCGGCGAGCGATGCTTGGGCTCGCCGATCGACAGGGCGATGGCCGGCTTGTCGCTGGGCGGCTGGGCCCCGGCCAGCAGGGCGCGGAGCTTTTCGAAGGGGTAGGGTTGCAGCTGGTTCAAAGCGTCGTTCATGTGGCTTTCCTGGGTACTGCAAGCGACCACTGGCGGGCCGGCGCTTGCCGTCATCAAATAGTTATCCGGCTTGGCTCGGTGGATTGCCCATTGGCGTCCGAGAGCTGCTCGATGATGGTTTCCTGCAGCCGGCGACACAATTCGGGGTCGGACAGCGGCTGGTTGTTGGCGTCGGTGACGAAGAACACGTCTTCCACCCGCTCGCCGAGGGTGGCGATCTTGGCATTTTGCAGTGACAGATCGAAGTCGAGAAAGATCCGTCCGACCCTGGCCAGCAGGCCGGGTCGATCGGGTGCGGTCAACTCGAGGATGGTCACCGGGCGTTGCGCGTCGTTGTGGATGGTCACCCGCGGCGCGAAGGCGAAATGCTTGAGCTGGCGTGGTACCCGGCGCTGGATGATGTTCGGGTAATCGTCGGGGTTCTTCAGCGCGTCGATCAGGCCCTGGCGGATCTGCTTGATCCGCGCCGGATTATCGCCAATCGAGCCGCCCTCGGCCTCCAATACGATGTAGGTATCGAGGGTGAACTTGCTGGTCGAGGTGAGAATCCGCGCATCATGGATGTTCAGGTTGAGCTGGGCCATGGTGGCCACGGTCACGGCGAAGAAATCGTGCTGGTCGGCGGCATAGATGAAGATCTGGGTGCCACCCTCGAATTCGCGTTGGGTGGTTTCCTTGATCAGCACCAGCGGGTTGCTGTCGTTGGCGTGCTGCAGGATTGCCTCGGCATGCCAGGCCACGTCACCTGCGGTGTGGCGCAGGAAATAGTCATCGCCGAGCTGCGACCACAGCTGTTCGGTCTCGTCCGGGTCGGTGCCGCCGCGCACCAGGATATCCAGGGCTGCACTCTGGGTCAGGCGAATCTGTTCTTCACGATCCAGCGGGTTTTCCAGGCCACGGTTGAGCGCGCGCTTGGTTTCGGTATAGAGCTGGCGCAGCAGGCTGGCGCGCCAGGAGTTCCACAGGCTGGGGTTGGTGGCGTTGATGTCGGCCACGGTCAGCACGTAGAGGTAGTCCAGGCGCGTCTGGTCGCCAATCAGGCGGGCGAAATCGTAGATCACCTGCGGGTCGGACAAGTCCTTGCGCTGGGCGGTGGTCGACATTACCAGGTGGTTCTGCACCAGCCAGACGATCAGTTTACTGTCCCAGTTGGGCAGCTGATGGCGTATGCAGAAGGCTTCGGCGTCCACCGCGCCGAGTGCCGAGTGGTCGCCGCCGCGACCCTTGCCGATGTCATGGTAAAGCCCGGCCAGGTAGATCAGCTCGGGCTTGGGCAGTTTTTCGATCAGCTTGCTGGCCAGGGGGAACTTCTCGGCCAGTTCCGTCCACTTGAATTTGCGCAGGTGTTTGATCAGGTTGAGGGTGTGCGCATCGACCGTATAGATGTGGAACAGGTCGTGCTGCATCTGCCCGACGATGTGGCCGAATTCGGGCAGGTAGCGCCCGAGAATACCGTAGCGGTTCATCCGCCGCAGATTGCGGTGGATACCCTGCGGGGTTTTGAACAGCTCGATGAACAGGCTGGTATTGCGGATATCGTTGCGGAACTCGTCGTCGATCAGGTGGCGGTGATCGCGCAGCAGGCGAATGGTGTCGGCACACACGCCCCTGATCTCGGGGTGCTGGGCCATCAGCACGAAGATTTCCAGAATGGCGAACGGCGTGCGCTTGAACACGTTGGGGTGAGTCACTTCGATATAGCCGTCGCGCAGCTGGAAACGGCTGTTCAACGGCTGCGCCTGACCGCTTTGGCCAGCACGGAGGATTTCCTCCTCGAAGTGCTGTTTGATCAGATCGCTCAACTCGGCAATACCCATCACCACGCGGTAGTACTTCTGCATGAAGCGCTCGATTGCCAGTTTGGCGTTGCCGTCTTCATAGCCCAGCAGGCGGGCGATGTCGCCCTGGTGATCGAACAGCAAGCGGTCTTCGGCACGCCCGGCCAGCATGTGCAGGGCGTAGCGCACCTTCCACAGGAAATCCTGGCTGGACACCAGTAGGGCGTACTCGCTTTCCAGGAAAAAGCCCTGGCCAACCATGGCGTGCAAATTCAGGGTGCCGAAATGCCGACGGGCGACCCAGAGAATGGTCTGGATATCGCGCAGGCCGCCCGGCGAACCCTTCACATTGGGTTCGAGGTTGTATTCGGTGTCGTTGTACTTGGCATGACGGGCGCGCTGCTCTTTGCGTTTGGCCAGGAAGAATTGCTTGCTTGGCCACATCTGCGCGGTGCTGGTGACATCCTGCATGCGCTGGCGCAGGCGCTCGGGACCGGCGATGGTGCGGCTTTCCATCAGGTTGGTGACCACCGTCAGGTCGGCACGGGCCTCCTCGGCACATTCATCGACCGAACGCACGCTTTGCCCGACCTCCAGGCCGATGTCCCAGAGCAGGGTGAGAAAGCGTTCGATCGGCTCGCGGAAGGTTTCGTGGTCGGCGCTGTCGAGTAGGATCAGCAGGTCGACGTCCGAGTAGGGGTGCAGTTCGCCACGGCCATAGCCGCCAACCGCCAGCAGCGCGATGTCGGCGTCTTCGCACCACTCCAGGCGATCCCAGGCTTCACGCAGGATCTGGTCGGTAAACCGGGCGCGATCCTCGACCAGTCGGCGTACATTGCAGCCTTCCTTGAAGCGCGCGTCGAGCACCTCGTGGGCGCGGCGGATGGCTTTCTTGAAGGCGCCGATAGGGCTGGACTTCAGCGCCAGTTCAGCCTGGAATTGCCCGCGGTCGAACAGCTTGGGGTCTACCTGGGGCATGCGGCGAACTTCCTTCATAAGAACGGTGATAATCAGGCCGAAGTGCGGGGGATGGTGTCGTCGCTGCGCAGGGTAAAGATCTCGTAGCCATCGGCGGTGACAAGAATGGTGTGCTCCCACTGTGCCGAGAGTTTGCGGTCCTTGGTGATCGCGGTCCAGCCATCGCCGAGCAGGCGAGTTTCCGCACGACCCTGGTTGATCATCGGCTCGATGGTGAAGGTCATGCCTTCCTTGAGTTCCATGCCGGTACCGGCGCGGCCGTAGTGAAGCACCTGCGGTTCTTCGTGGAACACCGCGCCAATGCCGTGGCCACAGTACTCGCGCACCACCGAGAAACCATTCTTCTCCGCGTGCTTCTGGATCACTTCACCGATATCGCCCAGACGGGCGCCGGGGCGCACCAGCTGGATGCCTTTATACATGCACTCCTGGGTGATCTTGGCCAGGCGCTCGGCCCACTCCGGTACTTTGCCGACCATGAACATCTTGCTGGTATCGCCGTGGTAACCATCCTTGATCACGGTGATGTCGATGTTCAGCACGTCGCCTTCTTTCAGCGGCTTCTCGTTGGGGATGCCGTGGCAGACCACGTGGTTGATCGAGGTGCAGATCGACTTGGGGAAGCCTTTGTAATTGAGAGGGGCAGGGATGGCCTGCTGCACATTGACGATGTAGTCATGGCAGATGCGGTCGAGCTCTTCGGTGGTGACGCCGGGCTTGACGTGTTCGCCGATCATTTCCAGAACGTCGGCAGCCAGGCGACCGGCTACGCGCATTTTTTCGATTTCGTCGGGCGTCTTGATGGTGACGGTCATATAGGCTCTCGGGTGCAGACTGAAAAGAGGCCTATGTTAGCAGCTTCGACCTGCAAGCTATAAGCGGCCCGCAGGGCTGTCTTGTCGTACGCCTGGAAGCTTGTAGCTTACGGTTGTCTTTTATGGTATAAAACGCGCCGCTTTGCGGGCTGTATGCCTGAAAGCTTTAATCCACACACGTATCGACACGATTTCCTGGGTGCCTTTCGCCACGTGCGAATGGTTGGAGATTGGGATACGTGGAGGCCTAACCCGACTTATCAAGGAACTATCATGTCCCAAGTCAATATGCGCGATATGCTGAAGGCCGGTGTGCACTTCGGTCACCAGACCCGTTACTGGAACCCGAAAATGGGTAAGTACATTTTCGGCGCGCGCAACAAGATTCACATCATCAACCTGGAAAAAACCCTGCCGATGTTCAACGACGCCCTGTCGTTCGTTGAAAAGCTGGCTTCGGGCAAGAACAAGATTCTGTTCGTTGGCACCAAGCGCTCCGCGGGCAAGATCGTTGCTCAAGAAGCAGCGCGTTGCGGCTCGCCGTTCGTCGACCATCGCTGGTTGGGCGGCATGCTGACCAACTACAAGACCATCCGCGCCTCGATCAAGCGTCTGCGTGACCTGGAAGTTCAAGCCCAAGACGGCACTTTCACCAAGCTGACCAAGAAAGAAGCCCTGATGCGCACCCGTGATCTGGAAAAACTGGATCGCAGCCTGGGTGGTATCAAGGATATGGGCGGTCTGCCGGACGCTCTGTTCGTGATCGACGTTGACCACGAGCGCATTGCTATTACCGAAGCCAACAAACTGGGTATTCCGGTTATCGGCGTCGTCGATACCAACAGCAGCCCGGAAGGCGTTGACTACATCATCCCAGGCAACGATGACGCCATTCGCGCCATCCAGCTGTACATGGGTGCCATGGCAGACGCAGTAGTTCGCGGTCGCACCAACACCGGTGGCGGCAGCGAGGAATTCGTCGAGCAAGCCCCAGCAGCTCCTGCAGCCGAAGCGGCTCAGGGCTAAGCGGTACGCGCCAAGCGTTACTCGCTGCGCAAAAAGGGGGCTAGGCCCCCTTTTTGCCACTTTGAAAACCATTGTCGGCCGATTGATGTTTGTCGGATGCGAGCAATGTGCTTACAGAATTGATCGCCCGTTCCGGCGGGTGGAATGGTTAACAACCTATCCAAGAGGAATTTGAAATGGCAGAGATTACTGCAGCATTAGTCAAGGAGCTGCGTGAGCGCACTGGCGAAGGCATGATGGATTGCAAAAAGGCCTTGACCAAGGCTGGCGGCGACATCGAACAAGCCATCGACGACATGCGTGCTTCCGGCGCGATCAAGGCGGCCAAGAAGGCAGGCAACATCGCTGCCGAAGGCGCTATTGCCGTCAAGGTTGCTGAAGACGGCAAGTCGGCCGTGATTCTCGAAGTCAACTCGCAGACTGACTTCCTGGCCCTGCAGGACGACTTCAAGAACTTCGTCAACAGCAGCCTGGAAAAAGCCTTCGCCGAGAAGCTGACCGACGCGGCGCCGTTGATCGCCGCTCAGGAAGCTGCGCGTGAAGCGCTGATCGCCAAAGTAGGTGAGAACGTCAATATCCGTCGTCTGGCCCGTGTTGAAGGCGACGTGGTCGGCGCTTACCTGCACGGCAACAAGATTGGCGTGGTTGTGGTCATGAAAGGCGGCGACGCCGATCTGGCCAAGGACATCGCCATGCACGTTGCTGCCAGCAACCCGGAGTTCCTGCTGCCTTCGGAAGTTTCCGCTGAAGCGGTTGAGCGCGAAAAAGCCGTGTTCATGAGCCTCAACGAAGACAAGATCAAGGGTAAGCCGGCTGAAATCGTCGAGAAGATGGTTGGCGGTCGTATCCAGAAGTTCCTCGCTGAAGCCAGTCTGGTTGAGCAGGCCTTCGTCAAGGATCCGGAAATCAAGGTCGGTGCTCTGGCCAAGAAAGCCGGTGCTGAAATCGTTTCCTTCACGCGCTTCCAGGTCGGCGAAGGCATCGAGAAGCCAGTAGACAACTTCGCTGAAGAAGTTGCCGCACAACTGGCTGCCAGCAAGCAGTAAGACGCTTTATAGTTGTCGCCCCGAAGAGGCTGCCCGCTTATGCGCGCGGCCTCTTTGTCAAATTAAGGGGTCGTCGGGCTGCTTGGTGCGCTGACGGTAGGCGTGCACAAAAGGCTTCGGCTGTTGTCAATATGCTGCATAAATCCGGGCCGCAAGGCTCGTAAAGAATTCAAACGCCGCAGGAGAGACTGTTAATGGCTCAGCAGGTGAGTGGTCGTCAACCGCGCTATAGGCGCATTCTGCTCAAACTTAGCGGCGAGGCCCTGATGGGGTCGGAAGATTTCGGCATCGATCCCAAGGTGCTCGATCGCATGGCTTTGGAAGTCGGCCAGTTGGTGGGGATCGGCGTACAGGTCGGTCTGGTCATCGGCGGCGGCAACCTGTTCCGTGGTGCTGCGCTGTCAGCGGCCGGCATGGACCGGGTGACCGGTGACCATATGGGCATGCTGGCGACCGTGATGAACGCCCTGGCCATGCGCGATGCGCTGGAGCGTTCGAATATCCCGGCAATCGTGATGTCGGCGATTTCCATGGTTGGGGTGACCGATCACTACGACCGGCGCAAGGCGCTGCGTCATCTGAAAACCGGTGAGGTGGTGATCTTCGCCGCTGGCACAGGTAATCCGTTCTTCACCACCGATTCGGCCGCTTGCCTACGGGCCATCGAGACCGATGCCGACGTGGTGTTGAAGGCGACCAAGGTGGACGGTGTGTACACTGCCGATCCGTTCAAGGATCCGCATGCAGAGAAATTCGATCACCTGACTTACGATGAAGTGCTGGATCGCAAGCTCGGCGTGATGGACCTGACGGCCATCTGCTTGTGCCGCGATCACAAGATGCCGTTGCGCGTCTTCAATATGAATAAACCCGGTGCCCTGCTGAATATCGTGCTGGGCGGCGCCGAAGGTACTCTGATCGAGGAAAGTGAAAAATGATCAACGAGATCAAGAAAGATACCCAGGAACGTATGCAGAAAAGCCTGGATTCGCTGACCCATGCTTTCAGTCGCATTCGTACCGGTCAGGCTCACCCAAGCATTCTGGGTGGTGTGATGGTGTCTTATTACGGCGCCGACACGCCCTTGAATCAGGTTGCCAACGTGACCGTCAAGGATTCCCGCACCCTGCAGGTTGTGGCGTTCGAGCGCGGCATGCTGGCTGCTGTCGACAAGGCGATCCAGAGTTCGGGTCTCGGCTTCAATCCGACCAACTTGGGCGAGCTGCTGCTGATTTCCATGCCGGCGCTGACCGAAGAGACCCGCAAGGGCTTCACCAAGCAGGCGCGTGATGCCGCGGAAGATGGTCGTATTGCCGTACGTAACATCCGCCGTGATGCCTTGAGTCAGCTGAAGGATCTGGTCAAAGAGAAAGAGATCAGCGAAGACGAAGAGCGTCGTGCCGCCGATGATATCCAGAAGCTGACCGACAAGTTCGTGGCGGAAATCGAAGTGGCCGTGAAGCAGAAAGAAGCGGATCTGATGGCCGTTTAGCGGTCAGGAGATCCTCATGCAGAAGATCATAGGCGGCGCTAAAGTGGCCGTGCCACGTCACGTGGCGATCATCATGGACGGTAATAACCGCTGGGCGCGCAAGCGTCTGTTGCCGGGGATTGCCGGGCACAAGGCTGGCGTCGATGCGGTGCGCGCGGTCATCGAGGTGTGCGCCGAGACCGGGGTCGAGGTGTTGACCCTGTTCGCTTTCTCCAGCGAGAACTGGCAGCGTCCGGCCGACGAGGTGGGGGCGCTGATGGAGTTATTTCTCGGCGCGCTACGCCGCGAGGCGAAGAAGCTCGACGAGAACGGCATCAGTCTGCGCATCATTGGCGATCGCTCGCGCTTCCATCCGGAACTGCAAGCCGCCATGCGCGAGGCGGAGGCCATGACTGCCGGTGCCAAGCGTTTTGTCCTGCAGATTGCCGCCAACTATGGTGGTCAGTGGGATATCGCGCAGGCGGCGCAGCGTCTGGCGCGCGAGGTTCAGGGTGGGCACTTGCAGCCTGAAGATATTACCCCCGAGCTGTTGCAGAGCTGCCTGGCAACGGGCGATTTGCCTTTGCCCGATTTGTGCATCCGTACGGGTGGCGAGCACCGCATCAGTAATTTCCTGTTATGGCAGTTGGCCTACAGCGAGCTGTATTTCTCTGATCTGTTCTGGCCGGATTTCAAGCACGACGCCATGCGCAAGGCCTTGGCGGATTACGCCAGGCGCCAGCGGCGTTTTGGTCGGTCCGCCGAGCAGGTCGATGCCGAGGCGCATGACTGATGCTTAAACAACGGATCATTACTGCGTTGGTGTTACTGCCCATCGCCCTGGTCGGCTTCTTTCTGCTCGAGGGAGCGGCCTTTGCGCTGTTCATCGGCGCCGTGGTCAGCCTGGGAGCCTGGGAGTGGGCGCGTCTGGCCGGTCTGGCTGGGCAGCCGCAGCGAGTGGCCTATGCCGCTGGCGTTGCTGTATTGCTGTTCGGACTCTATCAGCTGCCAGCACTGGCGCCCTGGCTGTTGCTGCTGGCTGTCGCCTGGTGGGCGCTGGCCACTGTGCTGGTGATGAGTTATCCGGCCAGTAGCCGCTATTGGACCGGGCTCCCGCGGCGGTTGCTGATCGGCTTGCTGATCCTACTGCCGGCCTGGCAAGGCCTGGTGTTGTTCAAGCAGTGGCCGCTGGCCAATGGCTTGATTCTGGCGGTGATGGTGCTGGTCTGGGGCGCGGATATCGGTGCCTATTTCAGCGGCAAGGCCTTCGGCAAGCGCAAGCTGGCGCCGCGGGTCAGTCCGGGCAAAAGCTGGGAGGGCGTGATTGGTGGTCTGATCACCAGCCTGCTGATCACCCTGCTGGTGGGTCTCTATCGGGGCTGGTTCGCCAGTGAGTTGTTGCTGGCGCTGGCGGGTGCGGCGTTGGTGGTGTCGATTTCGGTGGTCGGCGATCTGACCGAGAGCATGTTCAAGCGTCAGGCTGGGCTCAAGGACAGCAGCAATCTGCTGCCGGGGCACGGCGGGGTGCTCGATCGGATCGACAGCCTGACCGCTGCCATTCCCGTGTTCGCCGTGCTGTTGTGGCTGTCCGGTTGGGGTGCCCTGTGAGTCATTTGCAACAGATTACGGTGCTTGGTGCCACGGGTTCCATCGGCCTCAGTACCCTGGATGTAATCGCCCGGCACCCTGCGCTTTATCAGGTGTTTGCCTTGTCCGGCTTCAGTCGCCTGGTTGAGCTGGAGGCGCTGTGCATGATTTATCGCCCGCGCTATGCCGTGGTGCCGGATGAGCGCTCGGCGCGCCATCTACAGAGCGGTTTGCATGCGGCGGGCCTGGCGACGCGGGTGCTGTTCGGCGAGCAGGGTCTATGCGAAGTGGCTGCCCACCCCGAGGTTGATGCGGTAATGGCGGCTATTGTCGGTGCGGCAGGCCTCAAGCCGACGCTGGCGGCAGTCGAGGCGGGCAAGAAGGTCCTGCTGGCCAACAAGGAGGCGCTGGTGATGTCCGGCGCCCTGTTCATCGACGCGGTGCGGCGCAGCGGTGCGGTCTTGTTGCCCATCGACAGCGAGCACAATGCGATATTCCAGTGCTTGCCCGGCGATTATGCCCGCGGGCTGGAGCAGGTGGGCGTGCGGCGGATTCTGCTGACTGCGTCCGGCGGTCCATTCCGCGAAACACCACTGGCGCAGTTGCACGAGGTGTCTCCCGAGCAAGCCTGCGCCCATCCCAACTGGTCGATGGGGCGCAAGATATCGGTGGATTCGGCGAGCATGATGAACAAGGGCCTCGAGTTGATCGAGGTCTGCTGGCTGTTCAATGCCAAGCCGGCGCAGGTCGAGGTGGTGATCCATCCGCAGAGCGTGATCCACTCGCTGGTCGACTATGTCGATGGTTCGGTGTTGGCGCAATTGGGTAATCCAGACATGCGTACACCCATCAGCCATGCCCTGGCCTGGCCGCAGCGCATCGATTCGGGCGTGGCGCCACTGGATCTGTTCGCCATCGCCAGGCTGGACTTCCAGGCCCCGGACGAGCAGCGCTTTCCCTGTTTGCGCTTGGCGCGCGATGCGGCAGAGGCGGGCGGCAGTGTGCCGGCCATGCTCAATGCGGCCAATGAGGTGGCGGTGGCGGCCTTTCTCGAGCGGCGCATTCGCTTTCCCGAGATCGCGAGTATCATTGAGGCGGTGCTGAACGCCGAGCCGGGTGTTGCGGTCGAAAGTGTGGAGGCAGTGCTGGCAGCAGATCGTCGAGCGCGTGAGCTTGCCGGGCAATGGCTTAGCCGTCGTGGTTGATAAGCGCAAGCCGAGTATCGCGTGCTTGGGCATTAGCTGCGGGCACACCCTCAGTCGCGGAGAAGCTAGATGAGTGCGCTCTATATGATTGTCGGTACCCTGGTTGCACTCGGGGTGCTGGTTACTTTTCACGAGTTCGGTCACTTCTGGGTGGCGCGTCGCTGCGGGGTCAAGGTTCTGCGGTTCTCCGTGGGCTTCGGTATGCCGCTGGTGCGCTGGCATGATCGCCAGGGCACCGAATTTGTCATCGCCGCCATTCCCCTGGGTGGCTACGTCAAGATGCTCGATGAGCGTGAAGGCGATGTGCCATCCGAGCAGCTCGATCGGTCATTCAACCGCAAGAGTGTGCGTCAGCGTATTGCCATAGTGGCAGCGGGTCCGGTTGCCAACTTCCTCCTGGCCCTGGTGTTTTTCTGGGCGGTGGCGATGCTCGGCAGCCAGCAGGTGCGCCCGGTCATCGGCGCCGTTGGGGTCGGCAGTCTGGCGGCCGATGCCGGGTTGCAGGTGGGGCAGGAAATCGTTGCGGTGAATGGCGAGCCGACCACGGGCTGGGCGGCGGTCAACCTGCAACTTGTACGGCGCCTGGGTGAAAGTGGCACCTTGGACGTGAATGTCCGCGATCAGGGTTCGACTGCCGATAGTCCGCGGCAAATCGTGTTGAAAGATTGGCTCAGGGGTGTCGAGGAGCCCAATCCGATTGACGCCCTTGGCATTCGCCCCTGGCGCCCGGCGCTGTTGCCGGTGTTGGCGCAGCTGGATCCGCAAGGCCCGGCGCAGGCCGCCGGATTGCAGGTTGGCGACCGTCTGCTGATGCTCGATGGCGAGCCGCTGGATGAATGGCAGCAGCTGGTCGATCGCGTGCAGGCCATGCCGGCCGAAGCCGTAACCCTGCTGGTCAAACGCGACGGGCGGGAGATAGAAGTGGCCGTGACCCTCGCCGCTCGTGGTGATGGTGAGGCCCGTCGTGGTTATCTCGGCGCTGGCGTTGCAGGGGTCGAGTGGCCAGCGGAGATGCTTCGTGAGGTCAGTTTCGGGCCGTTGGAGGCCGTGGCTGAAGGCTTTCGGCGTACCTGGACGATGAGTCTGCTGACCCTCGATTCATTGAAGAAAATGCTGTTTGGCGAGCTCTCGGTAAAAAACTTGAGCGGGCCGATAACCATTGCTAAAGTGGCGGGCGCTTCGGCCGAGTCCGGCTTGGGGGATTTTCTCAACTTCCTCGCCTACCTGAGCATAAGTCTGGGGGTTCTCAATTTGTTGCCAATCCCTGTGCTGGATGGGGGGCATCTGCTGTATTACCTGGTCGAGTGGGTGCGTGGTCGTCCACTGTCGGAGCGGGTGCAGGGTTGGGGGATGCAGATTGGTATCAGTTTGGTGGTAGGGGTGATGTTATTGGCCTTGATCAACGACCTGGGTCGTCTGTAAGCCGTTACTGAATTACAAAGCTACTGAATTACAAAACTGTCGCCTTGGGCGGCAGATTTTTTATCGTCAGTTGGAAATAAGAAAGGACTTCATGAAACGTCTGCTGCTACCTGCGGTGCTTGCCGCATTGATGATCGCCGAAGTTCACGCCGAGTCCTTCACCATCTCCGATATTCGCGTCAATGGCCTGCAGCGTGTGTCTGCGGGCAGCGTATTCGGTGCCTTGCCGCTCAATGTTGGCGAAGAAGCCGATGATCGCGCGTTGGTTGAAGCGACTCGTGGCCTGTTCAAGACCGGTTTCTTCCAGGACATCCAGCTCGGTCGAGATGGTGACGTGCTGGTGATTACCGTGGTGGAACGGCCATCGATTTCCGGCATCGAGATCGACGGTAACAAGGCCATCAGCAGCGAAGACCTGCTCAAGGGACTGAATCAGTCCGGTTTGGCCGAGGGCGAGATTTTCCAGCGTGCGACCCTCGAGGGTGTGCGCAACGAACTCCAGCGCCAATATGTGGCCCAGGGGCGTTATTCGGCCGAAATCGAAACCGAAGTGATCCCGCAACCGCGCAACCGCGTGGCGCTGAAGATCAACATCAACGAAGGTACGGTCGCCGCCATCCAGCACATCAACGTGGTGGGCAACAGCGTCTTCGCCGATGAGGACCTGATCGATCTGTTCGAGCTGAAGACCAGCAACTGGCTGTCGTTCTTCCGCAATGACGACAAGTACGCTCGCGAAAAGCTCTCCGGTGACCTGGAGCGTCTGCGTTCCTACTACCTGGATCGCGGCTACATCAATATGGATATCTCCTCGACCCAGGTCTCCATTACCCCGGACAAGAAGCACGTCTATATCACTGTCAACGTCGATGAAGGCCAGAAGTTCAGCGTGCGTGAGGTGAAACTCTCCGGTGACTTGAAAGTGCCGGAAGAAGACATCCGCTCGTTACTGCTGGTCAAGGAAGGTCAGGTGTTCTCGCGCAAGGTGATGACCACCACCTCCGAGCTGATCACCCGCCGCCTGGGTAACGAGGGTTACACCTTCGCCAACGTCAACGGTGTGCCGCAAGCGCATGCTGAGGACAACACGGTATCCATCACCTTCGTCATCGATCCAGGCAAGCGTGCCTATGTCAACCGCATCAACTTCCGTGGCAATACCAAGTCGGAAGATGAAGTGCTGCGTCGCGAAATGCGCCAGATCGAAGGCGGCTGGGCTTCGACTTATCTGATCGATCAGTCGAAAACCCGTCTGGAGCGCCTGGGCTTCTTCAAGGAAGTCAACGTCGAAACGCCGCAGGTGCCGGGCACCGACGACCAGATCGACGTCAACTACAGCGTTGAAGAGCAGGCCTCCGGTTCGATCACCGCCAGCGTCGGTTTTGCCCAGAACGCCGGTTTGATCCTCGGCGGTTCGATCACCCAGAACAACTTCCTCGGTACGGGTAACAAGGTCAGCGTCGGCTTGACCCGCAGCGAATACCAGGAACGCTACAACTTCGGTTTCGTTGACCCCTACTGGACTGCCGATGGCGTCAGTCTGGGTTACAACGCCTTCTACCGCACCACCGACTACGACGAACTCGACACCAATGTGTCCAGCTATGCGGTGGACAGTTATGGCGCCGGCGCCAGCATCGGTTATCCGATCAGCGAGACCGCGCGCCTCACCTACGGCCTGACCGTGCAGCAGGATGACATCAGCACCGGCGTCTACACGGTCGATGAAATCTTCGATTTCCTTGAACAGGAAGGCGACAGCTACCTGAACCTCAAAGCCTCGGTGGGCTGGTCGGAATCGACCCTCAACCGCGGCGTGATGGCCACCCGTGGCCATTCCCAGAGCCTTGTACTGGAAACCACGGTGCCGGGCAGCGACCTGTCGTTCTACAAGATCGACTACCGGGGCCAGGTGTTCAAGCCGCTGAGCGACAGCTACGCCCTGCGCTTCCACACCCAGTTGGGCTATGGCGACAGCTACGGCTCGACTGAAGAGCTGCCGTTCTACGAGCACTACTACGCCGGCGGGTTCGGCTCGGTGCGCGGCTTCGAGGACAGCAGTCTGGGTCCGCGCAGCACACCAAGTACAGGCGCCAATCCGGGTACCGCGCTCGATCCCGATCAGGATCCGTTGCCGTTCGGTGGTAATGTGCTGATCCAGGGCGGCGTCGAGCTGCTGTTTCCGATGCCGTTCGTCAAGGATCAGCGCTCCCTGCGTACCGCGCTGTTCTGGGATGTGGGCAATGTGTTCGACACCAACTGCAGTGCCAGCCAGAAAGCTGTTAGCGACAGCTGCAGCCTGGATGCCGGCAGCCTCGCCAGCTCGGTGGGTGTAGGCCTGACCTGGATCACTGCGCTGGGCCCGTTGAGTTTCAGCCTGGCCATGCCGATCGTCAAACCGGACGATGCCGATACCCAGATCTTCCAGTTCTCCCTCGGTCAGACGTTCTAAGCGGCTGATTATCGAACAACGACAACAGTTTTTGCAGGAGTTGCACCGTGCGTAAGTTGACTCAACTGGTTCTGTTAAGCATGGCCTTGCTGGCGACCCCAGCATTCGCCGAAATGAAAATAGCGGTACTCAATTACCAGATGGCCCTGCTCGAGTCCGATGCGGCCAAGCGCTATGCCGTCGATGCCGAGAAGAAGTTCGGTCCGCAACTGAACAAGCTCAAGACCCTGGAAAGCGATGCCAAGCGCATTCAGGATCGCATTGTAAAAGACGGCAGCAAGATGCAGACCGCCGAGCGTGAACGTCTCGAGCTGGAATTCAAGCAGAAGGCCCGCGATTTCCAGTTCCAGTCCAAGGAACTGAACGAGTCCAAGGCCGTTGCCGATCGCGAGATGCTGAAAAAGCTCAAGCCGAACCTGGATAAGGCCGTGGAAGAAGTGATCAAGAAAGGCAGCTTCGACCTGGTACTCGAGCGCGGTGCGGTGATCGATGTCAAACCTCAGTTCGACATCACGCTGCAAGTCATCGAGCGCATGAATCAGCTGCGCTGATCATGCAGGCTCCAGCTTTTACCCTCAGCCAGCTTGCCGAGCGTCTGGGCGCCACCTTGCGTGGCGCCGCTGACCAGCTGATCAGTGGCCTGGCCACCTTGCAGGAGGCCGGTCCAGATCAGCTGAGCTTTCTGGCCAATCCGCAATACCGCAAATACCTGTCCGATTGTCGTGCCGGTGCGGTCTTGCTGACCGCCGCCGATGCCGACAGCTACAGCGGTAACGCCTTGGTGGTCGCCAACCCCTATCTGGCTTATGCGCAGCTCTCCCATCTGTTCGATCGCAAGCCGCAGGCGGCTGCCGGTGTGCATGCAACCGCATGGGTTGCCGATGATGCGCAGGTGGATACCAGTGCCAGTGTCGGTGCCTACGCGGTGATCGAGGGTGGTGCGCGGATCGGCGCCGGGGTCACCGTCGGCGCGCATTGCGTGATTGGTGCGCGCTCACTGATCGGTGAGGGCGGTTGGCTCGCGCCGAGGGTCACCCTGTATCACGATGTGCGCATCGGCAAGCGGGTGGTGATCCAGTCGGGGGCGGTGATCGGTGGCGAGGGCTTCGGCTTTGCCAACGAGAAGGGTGTCTGGCAAAAGATTGCGCAGATCGGTGGCGTGGTGATCGGCGACGACGTCGAAATCGGCGCCAATACCACCATAGATCGTGGTGCCTTGGCCGATACGCTAATCGGTAACGGCGTCAAGCTGGACAACCAGATCATGATCGCGCACAACGTGCAGATCGGCGACAACACGGCCATGGCCGGTTGTGCGGGAATTTCCGGCAGCACCAAAATTGGCAAGAACTGCATGATCGCCGGTGGCGTCGGCATGGTCGGGCACATCGAAGTCTGCGACGGCGTCTTCGTCACGGGTATGACCATGGTGACCCGCTCGATCACCGAACCGGGTTCTTATTCTTCCGGTACTGCCATGCAGCCTGCGGGCGAGTGGCGCAAGAGTGCGGCACGAATTCGTCAGTTGGATGACATGGCGCGGCGACTGCAACAGTTGGAAAAACAACTGGCTGCCGTGACCTCCAGCGGGAACGCCTCATCTGATGCTTGAGCCGGTTCTACCGCGCTCCTCTCTTTTTATTACAGGCTTCTCTGGACATGATGGACATCAACGAAATACGTGAGTACCTGCCGCATCGTTACCCGTTCCTGCTAGTCGATCGGGTGGTGGATCTGGATGTAGAGGGCAAGTGTATTCGTGCCCACAAGAATGTCAGTATCAATGAGCCTTTCTTCAACGGGCACTTTCCCCAGCACCCGATCATGCCCGGCGTGTTGATCATTGAGGCGATGGCCCAGGCGGCCGGCATACTGGGCTTCAAGATGATGGGCTTGAAGCCCACCGACGGTACCCTGTATTACTTCGTCGGCTCGGACAAGCTGCGCTTTCGTCAGCCGGTGGTGCCGGGGGATCAATTGATCCTCGAGGCCCGCCACCTGAGTAACAAGCGCAGCATCTGGAAATTCGAATGCAGGGCCAGTGTCGACGGCAAGGAAGTATGCTCGGCTGAAATCATCTGTGCGGAACGCAAACTATGAGTTTGATTGACCCTCGCGCCATCATCGATCCTTCTGCCAAGCTGGCTGACGACGTTGTCGTCGGCCCCTGGTCGATCATTGGGCCCGATGTGGAGATTGGTGAGGGTACAGTGCTTGGGCCTAATGTGATCATCAAAGGGCCAACCAGAATTGGTAAGCACAATCGCGTCTATCAGTTTTCATCGCTGGGCGAAGATACGCCGGATCGCAAGTACAAGGGTGAGCCCACGCGCCTGGTGATTGGCGATCACAATATCATTCGTGAAGGTGTGACCATGCACCGGGGCACCATCCAGGATCGTGACGAAACCACCGTGGGCGACCACAACTTGATCATGGCCTATGCGCACATCGGCCATGACAGTGTGATCGGCAACCATTGCATCCTGGTCAATAACACCGCACTGGCAGGCCACGTGCACATCGACGACTGGGCGATTCTGTCCGGTTACACCTTGGTCCACCAGTTCTGCCATATCGGCGCGCACAGCTTTGCCGGCATGGGCACTGCAATTGGCAAGGATGTACCGGCCTATGTCACGGTTTCCGGCAATCCGGCGGAAGCGCGCAGCATGAATTTCGAAGGCTTGCGCCGTCGTGGTTTCACTGCCGAGTCGATCCAGGCGCTGCGCCGCGCCTACAAGACAGTCTATCGCCAGGGCTTGACCATCGAAGAAGCCTTGGTGGAGTTGGCGGAACCTTCCCTGCAGTTTCCTGAAGTCGCGGTGTTCCGCGATTCGATCCAGGCGTCCAAACGCGGCATCACCCGCTAGCCCATGACGGATCTATTGCGCGTCGCGCTGGTGGCTGGCGAAGCCTCGGGCGACATTCTCGGTGCCGGGTTGATGCAGGCCTTGAAGGCCCGCCATCCACAAATCGAATTCATTGGTGTCGGCGGTCCGCGCATGCAGGCCGAGGGCCTGAATCCCTATTTCCCCATGGAACGCTTGGCGGTGATGGGCCTGGTCGAAGTGCTCGGCCGGTTGCCTGAGTTGCTGTTGCGGCGCCGGCGCTTGATCAGGACCCTGATCGACGCCAAGCCGGACGTGTTCATCGGCATCGATGCGCCGGATTTCAACCTGGGCCTCGAACTCACATTGCGCCGCGCCGGGATCAAAACCGTGCATTACGTCAGTCCCTCCGTCTGGGCCTGGCGGCAGAAACGCGTGTTGAAGATCCGTGACGCCTGCGACCTGATGCTGACCTTGTTTCCGTTCGAGGCGCAGTTCTATGACGCCCATCAAGTGCCAGTGCGTTTTGTCGGTCATCCCCTGGCCGACGCCATTCCCTTGCAGGCTGACCGGGTCGCGGCGCGTGTGGCTCTGGACTTGCCGCAGGACAGTGCCGTGGTAGCGCTGCTGCCGGGCAGTCGGGGCGGTGAGGTGGCGCGTCTGGGGGCGCTGTTTCTCGATGCGGCGGTGCGTCTGCGGACTCTGCGTCCGGGCATTCGTTTCGTCGTGCCGTGCGCCAGTCCCGAGCGCCGCGTGCAGTTGGAGCAGCTGCTGGTCGGGCGTGACTTGCCCCTGACCCTGCTCGATGGTCGCTCCCACGATGCCCTGGCAGCCTGCGATGCGGTGCTCATCGCCTCGGGTACGGCCACTCTGGAAGCCCTGCTGTACAAGCGGCCAATGGTGGTGGCCTACAAGGTCGCGTCACTGACCTACCTGATTCTCAAGCGGCTGGTCAGCAGTGCCTATATCTCCCTGCCCAACTTGTTGGCCGAGCGTATGTTGGTGCCCGAACTGATTCAGGATGCGGCCACCCCGGAGGCCCTGGCCCAGGCGTTGGCGCCGCTGCTCAATGACGGCGAGGTGCAGACCGAGGGGTTCGATGTGATTCATCGTGCCCTGCGCCGTGATGCCTCGGCCCAGGCGGCCGACGCCGTGCTCAAGCTGATGGGCCAGGCCTGATGCAGTTGGGTCTGGACTTCAGTCAGGTGCAGGAGCTGGTTGCCGGTGTCGACGAGGTCGGCCGTGGCCCCTTGTGCGGCGCTGTGGTGACCGCCGCGGTGATCCTCGATCCGTTGCGGCCGATTCAGGGGCTGAATGATTCGAAGAAACTCAGCGCCGCGCGGCGCGAGCAGCTCTTCGACGAAATCTGCGAGAAAGCCCTGGCCTGGTGCATTGCACGCGCCGAGGTGGAGGAAATCGACCGCCTGAACATCCTCCACGCGACCATGCTAGCCATGCAGCGCGCGGTCGAAGGCTTGAGTGTCGTACCCCGGCTGGCGCTGATCGACGGCAATCGCTGCCCGGTCCTACAGGTTCCGAGTGCGGCGGTGGTCAAGGGCGACAGCCAGGTTCCGGCGATCGCCGCCGCCTCGATCCTGGCCAAGGTTAGCCGCGATCGCGAGATGCAGCTGCTCGATGCGCAGTACCCCGGTTACGGCATCGGCGGACACAAGGGCTATCCCACGGCGGTGCACCTGGAAGCCCTGCGCCGCCTGGGCCCAACGCCGATTCACCGGCGCTCGTTTGCCCCGGTGCGTGCGCTGCTGGGCGACTGAGGCAGCGCCCGCCGCCTCTAAACCACCGGTATATAGCATGTGGCGTGCAGCTTGCTGCTTGCTGCGGCGAAGGCTGTACAATCCCCATCCTGTCGTTTTGTGTTTGCTATAGGACTGTCATGACTGCTTCGTTTGTCCACCTTCGTCTGCACACCGAGTATTCCCTGGTCGATGGTCTGGTACGGGTCAAGCCGCTGATCAAGGCCGCGGCGAGTATGGGAATGCCGGCGGTGGCGGTCACCGACATGAGCAACATGTGCTCGTTGGTCAAATTCTACAAAGCGGCCATGGGTGGCGGAATCAAGCCGATCTGTGGTGCCGACATCTGGCTGGCCAGCACCGACGAAGACGGTCCACTCAGCCGCATGACCCTGCTCGCCACCGATGCCAAGGGCTACCGCAATCTGACCGAACTGGTTTCCCGCGGTTGGACCGAGGGCCAAAGCAACGATCAGGTGATCATCCAGCGCGACTGGGTCAAGGCCGCCGCCGAAGGTTTAATCGCGCTGTCTGGCTCCAAGGAGGGCGAGGTCGGTCATGCACTGTTGAACGGCGAGCCAGCCGAAGCCGAGGCTTTGCTGCGCGAATGGCTGGCGGTGTTTCCACAGCGCTTCTACCTGGAGGTGCAGCGCACCAACCGGGTCAACGACGAGGAACATCTGCACCTGGCGGTCGAGCTGGCCGCCCGGGTCGGGGCGTCGCTGGTGGCGACTAACGATGTACGCTTTCTCAAGCAGGATGACTTCGCCGCCCACGAGACCCGTGTGTGCATCGGTGAAGGACGCAGCCTGGACGACCCGCGGCGTCAGCGCAGCTATTCCGATCAGCAGTACCTGAAGAGCCCGGAAGAGATGGCCGAGCTGTTCAGCGACCTGCCGGAGGCGCTGGAAAATACCGTCGAGATTGCCCGGCGCTGCAACATCGAAGTACAAATGGGCAAGTACTTCCTGCCCGACTTCCCGGTGCCGGCCGGCATGACCATGGACGAGTACTTTCGCCAGGTTTCCTTCGACGGTCTCGACGAGCGCCTGGAAGTCAGGCTGCCCAAGGGTACGCCGGACTACGACGCGAAGAAGCAGGTGTATATCGACCGGCTGAACTTCGAGCTGGATATCATCATCCAGATGGGCTTCCCCGGTTACTTCCTGATCGTCATGGACTTCATCAAGTGGGCCAAGAACAACGGCGTGCCGGTCGGCCCCGGTCGGGGTTCGGGCGCCGGCTCACTGGTGGCCTATGTGCAGAAGATCACCGACCTCGATCCGCTGGCCTATGACCTGCTGTTCGAGCGCTTCCTCAACCCGGAGCGGGTCTCCATGCCCGACTTCGACGTCGACTTCTGCATGGATGGTCGCGACCGGGTGATCGATTACGTCGCCGAGAAATACGGGCGTAACGCGGTCAGCCAGATCATCACCTTCGGCACCATGGCGGCCAAGGCGGTGGTGCGCGACGTGGCGCGCGCCCAAGGCAAGTCCTACGGCCTGGCCGACCGCCTGTCGAAGATGATCCCTTTCGAAGTCGGCATGACCCTGGAAAAAGCCTACGAGATGGAGGAGCCGCTGCGCGACTTCCTCAAGGTCGACGAGGATGCCCGGGAAATCTGGGAAATGTCGCGCAAACTCGAGGGCATCACCCGGGGTACCGGCAAGCACGCCGGCGGCGTGGTGATCGCGCCGACCAAACTCACCGACTTCTCGCCGATTGCTTGCGATGACGAAGGCGGCAGCCTGGTCACCCAGTTCGACAAGGACGATGTGGAAACCGCGGGTCTGGTCAAGTTCGACTTCCTCGGCCTGCGCACCCTGACCATCATCAAGTGGGCGATGGAGACGATCAATCGCGAGCAGGCCAAGCAGGGCCTGCCGGATCTGAATATCGACTTCATCCCGCTGGACGACAAACCGACCTTCCAGATGTTGCAGAAGGCCGAGACCACCGCGGTGTTCCAGCTCGAGTCGCGCGGCATGAAGGAGCTGATCAAGAAGCTCAAGCCGGACTGCCTGGAAGACATGATCGCTCTGGTGGCCCTGTTCCGTCCGGGCCCGTTGCAGTCGGGCATGGTCGACGACTTCATCAACCGCAAGCACGGTCGCGAGCCGATTTCCTATCCCCATCAGGACTACCAGTACGCCGGCCTGGAGCCGGTGCTCAAGCCCACCTACGGCATCATCCTGTATCAGGAACAGGTGATGCAGATCGCCCAGGTCATGGCCGGCTACACCCTCGGTGGGGCGGACATGTTGCGCCGCGCCATGGGCAAGAAGAAGCCCGAGGAGATGGCCAAGCAGCGTGGCGGCTTCATCGAGGGCTGCACGAGCAATGGTATCGATGCGAACCTGTCGGGCAATATCTTCGATCTGGTGGAAAAGTTCGCCGGCTACGGCTTCAATAAATCCCACTCGGCCGCTTATGGCTTGCTCTCTTACCAGACGGCCTGGCTCAAGGCGCATCACTCGGCGGCCTTCATGGCGGCGGTGCTGTCGGCGGATATGCACAACACCGATAAGGTAGTGACCCTGATCGAGGAGTGCCGCAGCATGAAGCTGCGCCTCGATGCGCCGGATGTGAATATTTCCGAATTCAAGTTCACGGTCACCGGCGAAGGCTGGATCATCTATGGCCTGGGCGCGATCAAGGGTGTCGGCGAGGGGCCGGTCGAGGCCATCGTCGAGTCGCGCAAGGATGGTCCGTTCAAGGATCTGTTCGACTTCTGCTCGCGCGTCGACCTCAAGCGCATCAACAAACGCACGCTGGAAGCGCTGATTCGCGGTGGCGCCCTGGATCGTCTGGGGCCGTATTTCCACGAGGAAATAAAAGCCTACAAGGCCAATATCGATCGTAACCGCGCGGTGCTGCTGGCGGCGATGGAGGAGGCGGTGCAGGCCGCCGAGCAGACCGCGCGCAGCCATGACAGTGGCCATATGGATCTGTTTGGCGGAGTGTTTGCCGATGCCGAGATGGATGTGTATGCCAATCATCGCAAGGCCCGTGAATTGTCGCTGAAGGAGCGCCTGAAAGGCGAGAAGGACACCCTCGGCTTGTACCTGACCGGGCATCCGATCGACGAATACGAAGGCGAGGTGCGCCGTTTCGCTCGCCAGCGGATCATCGACCTCAAGCCGGCGCGCGGCGACCAGACGATTGCCGGCCTGATCGTCAACCTGCGGGTAATGAAGAACAAGAAGGGTGACAAGATGGGCTTCATCACCCTGGACGATCGCTCTGGCCGGATCGAGGCGTCGTTGTTCGCCGAAGCGTTTTCCAGCAACCAGGCGTTGTTGCAGAGCGATGCCCTGGTGGTGGTCGAGGGCGAGGTGAGCAACGATGATTTTTCCGGTGGCCTGCGTTTGCGTGCCAAGCGGGTGATGAGCTTGGAGGAAGCGCGGACCGGGCTGGCCGACAGCCTGCGCTTGAAGATCGCCAGTAGTACCTTGAAGGGCGATCGGCTGCGCTGGCTGGCGGACGTGTGCAAGCGCCATCGCGGTGCCTGTCCGATCACCCTGGAGTACACCGGTGAGGATGCGCGGGCCATGCTGCAGTTTGGCGAAAGCTGGAGAATCGATCCAGCCGACAGTCTGATTCAGGCATTGCGTGACCAGTTCGGGCGAGACAACGTCTTTCTGCACTACCGCTGATTTGTGAAGCCCCGGCTTCATGTGTTGGTTGCGGCACCCGTGGGTGGGATTGTGAGGAAATCACCGGTTTGCGGTGACTTTTATCCAGCCCCGGGTGTCGACCTGAATGCGCCTGTTCCTATATGGTAGGCGCGAAATGGATACAGCTCCCCGGCCGCATGGCCGTCGACGCAAGACGGATGACTATGAACCCGAATTTTCTCGATTTCGAACAGCCGATCGCCGACCTGCAAGCCAAGATCGAAGAGCTTCGCCTGGTCGGTAACGACAACTCGTTGAACATCAGCGATGAGATCGCCCGCCTGCAGGACAAAAGCAGTGCGCTGACCGAAAGCATTTTCAGTAACCTGAGCAGCTGGCAGATTGCCCAGCTCGCCCGTCACCCGCGCCGGCCCTACACCCTGGACTATCTGCAGCACATCTTCACCGAGTTCGACGAGCTGCATGGCGATCGACATTTCTCCGATGATCCGGCGATAGTCGGCGGTGTCGCCCGCCTGGACGGTGAGCCGGTGATGGTCATCGGCCATCAGAAGGGTCGTGAGGTGCGCGAGAAGGTACGCCGCAACTTCGGCATGCCGCGCCCGGAAGGCTACCGCAAGGCCTGTCGTCTGATGGAAATGGCCGAGCGCTTCAAGATGCCGATCCTGACCTTTATCGACACCCCGGGCGCCTACCCGGGGATCGACGCCGAAGAGCGCGGGCAGAGCGAGGCGATCGCCTGGAATCTGCGGGTGATGGCGCGTCTGAAGACCCCGATCATCGCCACCGTGATTGGTGAAGGTGGTTCCGGCGGCGCTCTGGCGATTGGCGTATGTGACCAGCTGAACATGCTGCAATACTCGACCTACGCGGTGATTTCGCCGGAAGGCTGTGCCTCGATCTTGTGGAAGACCGCAGACAAGGCCCCGGATGCCGCGGAAGCCATGGGTATTACCGCCGATCGTCTGAAAGGCTTGGGCATTGTCGATCAGGTGATTGGCGAGCCATTGGGCGGTGCCCACCGAGATCCAGTGGCGGCCGCCGAATCGGTGCGCCAGGAGCTGGCGGCTCAGTTGGCCATGCTGCGCAACTTCGATACCGCCGAACTACTGGCGCGTCGTTATGAGCGCTTGATGAGCTACGGCCGCACCTGAGAGCTGTTGTAGGATGGGTGAAGTGTTCACCCATCCGGCGTCTGTATCGGTGGGCTGAAACTCGACCCATCCTGCTGCCTGAAGTTGTGCACATGTCCCTCGAATCCCGCTTGCTGAAGGCTCTGGCTCCCTGGCGTGAGGCGCCGGCCTGGCGTATCGCGCTTTCCGGCGGTCTGGATTCAACCGTGCTGCTGCATCTCCTGGCCGGTCTCGCGCAACGCGAGACGTTGCCGCCGCTTTCCGCAATTCATATCCATCATGGCCTGCAAGTGCTTGGCGATACCTGGCCGGCGCATTGTCGTCGGCTGTGTGATGCGCTGGGTGTGCCGTTGCACGTGGAGTCCGTGCAGGTGCAGCCTGGGGCCAGTCTCGAGCGCGCCGCGCGGCAGGCACGCTATGCGGCGTTTCATGCGCTGCTGGGGCCTGGCGAGTTATTGCTGGCGGCGCAGCATCGCGATGATCAGGCGGAGACCCTGATCTTTCGCCTGCTGCGCGGCGCCGGTGTGCAGGGCTTGGCGGCTATGCCGCAGAGCCGGCCACTCGGTGCCGGGCACCTGCTGCGGCCGCTATTGCAGAGTTCACGCGCCGAGTTGCAAGCCTATGCTGACGAACATCGGCTGCACTGGGTGACGGACCCGTCGAATGCCGATAGCCGCTTCTCGCGCAATTACTTGCGTCATCAGGTTTTACCGCTACTGACTGGGCGCTGGCCGCAGGCGACGGCCAGCATGGCGCGTGCGGCGGAGCATCTGGGCGAGGCTGTGCAACTACTCGATGAGCTGGCGCAGCAGGATTTGCAGGCTGCGCAGGCGCCCCGCGAGTTTGCCTGGCTCCATCTGCCTGGCTTGTCCCTGGCGCCATTGCGGGCGCTGAGCGATGCCCGTCAACGCAACGCCTTGCGCTACTGGTTGCGCAGCCTGACCCCTATGCCGGACAGCGAGCACTGGGTCGGCTGGCAGGAGCTGCGTGATGCGGCCAGCGACGCCGCTCCGGTCTGGCGTCTGGCAACAGGCGAATTGCGTCGAGCCGATCAGCGGTTATGGTGGCTCAGTGGTGACTGGCTGTGCATGCCGCAAGCGCTCGACGCTCGGCCCAGTCCTGGGTGCTGGTTGCCGCTGGCGGGTAATGGTTGCGTGCGGGTCGAGGGTCAGTTGCCCGCCGGCGACTGGCGTTTGGCCTATCGCCAGGGTGGCGAGGTGATGGGCCTGCCCGGGCGCGGCCATCGCGATTTGAAGCGCTTGCTCAATGAGCGGCAGGTGCCGGCGTTTGTCCGTGCGCGCTTGCCCCTGCTGCTGTGCAATGGCGAACTGCGTGCTGTGGCTAATCTTCCCGGTTTGGATGGGGCGGCTGATGGTCAATGGCAACTCAGTTGGCAGCCGCCGGTGAGTGATCAAGGTTTGAGCTGGTAAGGCCTTTCCGGTAGACTACGCTCCCGTCTTACTAGAGCTTTTGCGGACCCCTTTTTCTCAAGAGAATGGAGTCGGCAACGGCTTGTCAATTACGGCTTGTTCGTGATTGTGGCTTCGGCCTTCCTTTGCTTTCCCCGGCGGCGCTGACCGCCTAAACGCAGACTTCTAGGGTTTTTCATGACGCGCTTCATCTTCGTCACGGGTGGTGTTGTTTCTTCATTGGGGAAAGGCATCGCCTCGGCTTCATTGGCGGCTATCCTGGAGGCGCGGGGCCTGAAGGTCACGATGCTCAAGCTGGATCCCTATATCAACGTTGATCCGGGCACCATGAGCCCGTTCCAGCACGGTGAGGTGTTCGTCACCCACGACGGTGCCGAGACCGACCTCGACCTGGGTCACTACGAGCGGTTCATCCGCACGACCATGACCCAGGACAACAACTTCACCACTGGCCGGGTTTACGAACACGTGCTGCGCAAAGAGCGCCGTGGCGATTACCTGGGCGCGACCATTCAGGTCATTCCGCACATCACCGACGAGATCAAGCGCCGCATCATCAAGGGTGCGGGTGATGCCGATGTGGCTATGGTCGAGATCGGCGGCACCGTGGGCGACATCGAGTCGCAGCCGTTCCTCGAGGCCATTCGCCAGTTGCGCGTGGAAGTGGGCGCCAAGCGCGCCATGCTTATGCACCTGACCCTGGTGCCCTATATCGCCACCGCTGGCGAGACCAAGACCAAGCCGACTCAGCATTCGGTCAAGGAATTGCGTTCCATCGGTTTGCAGCCGGACGTGCTGGTCTGCCGCTCCGACCACCCGGTGGATATCTCCTCGCGGCGCAAGATCGCCCTGTTCACCAACGTCGAAGAACGTGCGGTGATTTCCCTGGAAGACGTCGACACCATCTACAAGATCCCAGGCGTGCTGCATGCCCAGGGCCTGGATGATTTCGTCGTCGAGCGCTTCGGCCTGGAGTGCGGCGGTGCCGATCTGTCCGAGTGGGAGCGGGTGGTCGACGCCAAGCTCAACCCGGAGCATGAAGTCACCATCGCCATGGTCGGCAAGTACATGGAGCTGCTGGATGCCTACAAGTCGCTGATCGAAGCGATGAGCCATGCCGGCATCCAGAACCGCACCAAGGTCAACCTGCGCTATATCGACTCCGAAGACATCGAGAACCAGGGCACCGCCTTGCTCGAAGGCGTCGATGCGATCCTGGTGCCCGGCGGTTTCGGGCTGCGTGGCGTGGAAGGCAAGATCACCACCGTGCAGTTCGCCCGCGAGAACAAGATTCCCTACCTGGGTATCTGTCTGGGTATGCAGGTCGCGGTGATCGAGTTCGCCCGCAATGTGCTGGGCTGGAACGATGCCAACTCCACCGAGTTCGACGCCAGCAGCGGCCACCCGGTGGTGGGTCTGATCACCGAATGGCAGGACGCCACCGGGGTCACCGAGCAACGCAGCAATGCCTCCGATCTGGGTGGCACCATGCGTCTCGGCGCTCAGGACTGCCAGTTGCTCAGCGGCTCGCAAGTGCATCAGTGCTACGGCAAGGATGTGATCGTCGAGCGTCATCGTCATCGCTATGAAGTGAACAATAACCTGTTGCCGCAACTGATCGAGGCTGGCCTCCAGGTCACCGGTCGTTCCGGTGACGGCGCCTTGGTCGAAGTGATTGAAGCGCCGGATCATCCGTGGTTCGTCGCCTGCCAGTTCCACCCGGAGTTCACCTCGACGCCGCGCGACGGTCATCCGCTGTTCAGCGGTTTCGTCAACGCCGCACTGGCCCAGCACGCGAAGAAGGCATAAGGACATGACCCAGAAAATCATCAAGGTCGGCGGCATCGACATCGCCAATGACAAGCCCTTCGTCTTGTTTGGCGGCATCAATGTCATCGAATCGCGCGATCTGGCCATGCGCGCCTGCGAAGAATATGTCCGGGTCACCGAAAAACTGGGTATTCCGTTCGTGTTCAAGGCCAGCTTCGACAAGGCCAATCGCTCCTCGATCAGCTCCTTCCGCGGCCCCGGCCTGGAAGAAGGCCTGAAGATCTTCGAGGAGGTGAAGCAGGCCTTCGGCGTACCGCTGATCACCGACGTTCACGAGCCGCAGCAGGCCGCCCCGGTGGCACAGGTGTGCGACATCATCCAGTTGCCGGCCTTCCTCTCGCGGCAGACCGACCTGGTGGTGGCGATGGCCAAGACCGGCGCGGTAATCAATATCAAGAAAGCCCAGTTCCTCGCCCCCCAGGAGATGAAGCATATCCTGGCCAAGTGTGTCGAAGCCGGCAACGACCAGCTGATCCTCTGCGAGCGTGGCAGCTCCTTCGGCTACAACAACCTGGTGGTGGACATGCTCGGCTTTGGCATCATGAAGCAGACCAACTACCCGGTATTCTTTGACGTCACCCATGCCCTGCAGATGCCGGGCGGTCGTGCCGACTCCGCCGGCGGCCGTCGTGCCCAGGTCACCGACCTGGCCAAGGCCGGCATGAGTCAGGGCCTGGCTGGGCTGTTTCTCGAGGCACATCCAGATCCGGACAACGCCAAGTGCGATGGCCCTTGTGCCTTGCGCCTGGACAAGCTGGAACCCTTCCTCACCCAGCTCAAGCAGCTGGATGATCTGATCAAGAGTTTTCCGCCGATCGAGACTGCCTGAAACGGCAATTCTGCGGTAAAGTGCCATTTGTATACAATCTGACTGAATAGTCGGTACATGTTGCGCGCTGGAGTCCCCTCCTGCGCGCAATGAGTGTGCAGCTCGGTGCTACCCTTTTCGTCAACTTTTTGGAGTGCTAAACGCAATGGCAAAGATCGTCGACATCAAAGGCCGTGAGGTTCTCGACTCCCGTGGCAACCCGACCGTGGAAGCCGATGTGATCCTCGCTAACGGCATCATCGGCAGCGCCTGTGCGCCGTCCGGTGCTTCAACCGGTTCGCGCGAAGCGCTGGAACTGCGAGATGGCGACAAGAGCCGTTATATGGGCAAGGGCGTACTCAAGGCCGTGGCCAATATCAACGGTCCGATTCGTGACCTGCTGCTGGGCACGGATCCGCTCGACCAGCAAGCCCTGGATCGCGCGATGATCGCCCTCGACGGCACCGAGAATAAAGCCACGCTGGGCGCCAACGCCATTCTCGCGGTGTCCCTGGCCGCTGCCAAAGCCGCTGCCAAGGACAACGATCTGCCGCTGTATGCACACATCGCCAACCTCAATGGCACGCCGGGCGTCTATTCCATGCCGGTGCCGATGATGAATATCATCAACGGTGGCGAACATGCCGACAACAACGTCGACATCCAGGAGTTCATGGTCCAGCCAGTAGGGGCCAAGACCTTTGCCGAAGCGCTGCGCATGGGCACCGAGATCTTCCATCACCTCAAAGCCGTACTCAAAGCCCGTGGCTTGAGCACCTCGGTGGGTGATGAAGGTGGTTTCGCCCCTAACCTGACCTCCAACGAGGACGCCCTGGCCGCCATTGCCGAGGCCGTGGCCAACGCCGGCTACACGCTGGGCGACGACGTCACCCTGGCCCTGGATTGCGCCTCCAGCGAGTTCTACAAGAATGGCCAGTACGACCTGGCCGGTGAAGGCAAGGTGTTCGACGCCGCTGGCTTCAGCGATTACCTGGCCGGCTTGGCCGATCGTTACCCGATCATCTCCATCGAGGACGGCATGGATGAGTCCGACTGGGCCGGTTGGAAAGTCCACACCGACAAGCTCGGCAGCAAGATGCAGCTGGTCGGCGACGACCTGTTCGTGACCAACACCAAGATCCTCAAGGAAGGCATCGAGAAGGGCATCGCCAACTCGATCCTGATCAAGTTCAACCAGATCGGCACCCTGACCGAGACCCTGGAAGCCATCCAGATGGCCAAGGCGGCCGGCTACAGTGCGGTAATCTCCCACCGTAGTGGCGAAACCGAAGACTCGACCATCGCCGACCTGGCCGTGGGTACCGCTGCCGGCCAGATCAAGACCGGCTCGCTGTGCCGCTCCGATCGGGTGTCCAAGTACAACCAGTTGCTGCGCATCGAAGAGCAGCTGGCCGGCAAGGCACCGTATCGCGGCCGTGCCGAGTTCCGTGGCTAAAAACTGCCGCGGGCGGCGCTCGCGGGATTTTCAGTGATTGGTCGAGTCATGGTAAAAGAGGGGCGGCGCGAGTCGCCCCTCTTTTCGTCCGGATGCTTTTACTGTCATGCGTAGTTCTTATTGGTTGTTAGTCATCCTGATCCTGCTGCTGGTTGGCCTGCAGTATCGCCTGTGGGTGGGCGATGGCAGCCTGGCGCAGGCCACCGACTTGAGTCACCAGATCGCCGATCAGCAAGGTGAAAATCAACGTCTGCTCGAGCGCAACCGTATCCTCGAGGCGGAAGTCATGGAGCTGAAAAAGGGCATGGAAACCGTCGAGGAGCGCGCCCGCCATGAGCTGGGCATGGTCAAAGAGGGCGAGACTCTCTATCAACTAACCGAATGAACACGTCCGCATTGGCGCATTTCTGGGCCCTGATCCCCGCCGCCGGGGTTGGCAGTCGCATGCGTGCCGACCGGCCCAAGCAATACCTCGAACTGGCTGGCGAGACCATTGTGGAACACAGCCTGGCCTGCTTTCTCGATCACCCGCAGTTGCAGGGCGTTGTGGTCAGTCTGGCGTTCGATGATCCCTACTGGCCGACTTTGGCCTGTGCGCAGGATCCGCGTATCGCCCGTGCCGAGGGTGGTCGCGAGCGTGCAGATTCGGTGCTCAATGGCTTGCAGCGCCTGGCCGAGCTGGGTGCGCAGGAGAGCGACTGGGTGTTGGTGCACGATGCGGCGCGGCCCAATCTGGCGCGCTCTGATCTGGATCTGCTGCTCGCCGAACTGGCCGATGATCCGGTGGGCGGTCTGCTTGCAGTGCCGGTGCGCGACACCTTGAAGCGTGCCGGGTCTGATGGTCGGGTGCAGCAGACCGTCGACCGCTCGCTGATCTGGCAGGCCTACACACCGCAGATGTTCCGCCTCGGCTTGCTGCGCCGTGCGCTGGCCCAGGCCTTGGCCGCCGAGGTGGCGATTACCGATGAGGCGTCGGCTGTCGAATGGCTCGGGCAGGCGCCGCGCTTGATCGAGGGCCGCGCCGATAACCTCAAGGTGACCCGCCCCGAAGACCTCGACTGGCTGCGCCAGCACTGGGCGGGGCGCCGCTGAGCGCGGCGATGGCCCTCTCGATGTCGTGATGGGTTACGCGGCGCGCGAAGTTCGGTGATGGCTCGCGGTCCAGGGCCCTGCGCCGCTAGCCCATCTTACGGATCAGGGCAGGTATTCGCTGCGTTGTGCCAGCCCGGCTTTCAGCGTGTCCACCAGTTGTCGCACTTTCGGCGATAGATGCCGTTGCTGGGGATAGAGCGCCCAGACCGCGGTGTTGGGCGGCTGCTGGTTGTCCAGCAGGGAGACCAGGGCGCCGCTGCGCAGGTGTTCCAGTACGTAATAGTCGGGCAACTGACACAAGCCCAGACCGCGCAAGGCCGCATCGAGCACTGACTGGCCGCTGTTGCAGCGCCAGTTGCCTTGCACGCGCTGCGAGGCTTCGCGGCCGTTGAGCTGGAAACTCCAGGTGTCCGAACTGCCGATCAGGCAGTTGTGCCGGCTCAGTTCAGACAGGCTGTGTGGGCGACCGTAGTGCTGCAGGTAGTCTGGCGCGGCGCACAGGTACATGCGCCGGGGGGCCAGGCGTGTGGCGACCAGTCGCGAGTCCTGCAGGCGGCCCAGGCGAATGGCCAGGTCCAGGCCCTCATGGACCAGATCCAGGTTGCGGTTGCTCAACTCTATGTCCACCCGCAGTTGCGGGTGGCGCGTCATGAAGTCCGTCACCAGGGGCACGATAAAGCGCTCGCCGTAAGCCACGGCACAGGTCATGCGCAACAGTCCCTTGGGTTCGCTGCCCAGGTCGCCGACCGCGCGCAGGGCTTCTTCGCGGGCATCCTGCAGGCGCTGGCAATGCTGCAGGAAGGTTTGCCCGGCTTCGGTCAGGGCCACGCGCCGGGTACTGCGGTAGAACAGGCGGGTTTGCAGGCGCTCTTCCAGGCGGGCGACCTGGCGGCTGACCTGTGAAGTGGACAGGCTTAGTCGTTCAGCGGCGGCGCTGAATTGGCCGCACTCGGCCACGGCGACGAATTCATCCAGTCCTTCCCAGCGGTTCATGCGGTCTCCAGTCCCAATGCCATATCAGGGATACAGCGGATCGTGCCGCCATTATCCCTGCTTGGCAATAATGTTTTGTTATCTGCCGGATTATCTCTGTTTCCTGTTGCTTTAGACTGCGGGTCACTGTCCATAACCCTCAGGAGAGCTTCCATGATCAAGTCCCGTGCTGCCGTCGCTTTCGGCCCCAACGAGCCGCTGAAGATCGTCGAGATCGATGTCGAGCCGCCGAAGGCCGGCGAGGTGCTGGTGCGCATCGTCGCTACGGGCGTGTGCCACACCGATGCCTACACCCTGTCTGGTCAGGATTCCGAGGGCGTGTTCCCCTGCGTGCTCGGTCACGAGGGCGGTGGCATCGTCGAAGCCATCGGCGAAGGCGTGACCTCGGTGAAGGTGGGTGACCATGTGATCCCGCTGTACACCGCCGAGTGCGGCGAGTGCAAATTCTGCAAATCCAACAAGACCAACCTGTGCAGCTCGGTGCGCGCCACCCAGGGCAAGGGTCTGATGCCGGACGGCACCAGCCGCTTCTCCTACCAAGGTCAGCCGATCTACCACTACATGGGTTGCTCGACCTTCTCCGAGTACACCGTGCTGCCGGAAGTCTCGGTCGCGGTAATCCCGAAAGAAGCGCCGCTGGACAAGGTCTGCCTGCTGGGCTGCGGTGTGACCACCGGTATCGGCGCGGTGCTTAACACCGCCAAGGTCGAAGAGGGCGCCACCGTGGCCATCTTCGGTCTGGGTGGTATCGGTCTGGCAGCCATCATCGGCGCCAAGATGGCCAAGGCCTCGCGCATCATCGGGATCGACATCAACCCCGGCAAGGAAGCCGTGGCCCGCGAGCTGGGTCTGACCGACTTCGTCAATCCGAAGGACCACGCCAAGCCGATCCAGGAAGTCATCGTCGAGATGACCGACGGCGGCGTCGACTACAGCTTCGAGTGCATCGGCAACGTGCAGCTGATGCGTGCGGCGCTGGAGTGCTGCCACAAGGGCTGGGGCGAGTCGACCATCATCGGCGTGGCGCCGGCCGGTGCCGAGATCAGCACCCGTCCGTTCCAGTTGGTGACTGGGCGCGTCTGGCGCGGTAGCGCCTTCGGTGGCGTCAAAGGCCGTACCGAGCTGCCGGGGTATGTCGAGAAGTCGCAGAAGGGTGAAATCCCGCTCGACACCTTCATTACCCACAATATGCCGTTGGACGACATCAATAAGGCCTTCGAGCTGATGCACGAGGGTAAGAGCATCCGTACGGTCATCCATTTTTGAGTGCCTAGGGTGGGTGTCGCTGTCTGCACCCACCGTCTTGCGCTGGGAAGCCTGTGAGGGCTTTCCAGCCTATGGAGATTGTCATGACCCTGGAAAATATTTCCTGCCAGAAGAGCTTCGGCGGCTGGCACAAGCGTTATCGTCATCGTTCCACCTCGCTCAATTGCGACATGGTATTCGCCGTCTACCTGCCGCCACAGGCCGAGCAGGGCGCCAAGTTGCCGGTGCTGTACTGGTTGTCGGGGCTGACCTGCAATGACGAGAACTTCATGCAGAAGGCCGGTGCCCACCGGCTGGCGGCCGAGCTGGGCTTGATCATCGTCGCGCCGGACACCAGTCCGCGTGGCGACGATGTGCCGGGTGACCCCGAGAATGCCTGGGACTTCGGCAAGGGCGCGGGCTTCTATCTCAACGCCACCCAAGAGCCCTGGGCGCGCAATTACCGCATGCACGATTACGTGGTGCAGGAGTTGCCGGCGCTGATCGAGGCTAATTTCCCGGTCTCGGCCAAGCGCGGCATCAGCGGCCATTCCATGGGTGGGCATGGTGCGCTGGTCTGCGCCTTGCGCAACCCGGGGCGTTACCAGTCGCTGTCGGCCTTCGCGCCGATTGGCAATCCGTCCAACTGCCCATGGGGCGAGAAGGCCTTTTCCCGCTACCTCGGCGATGAGCGTTCGCGCTGGCGCGAATGGGATGCCTGCGCGCTGATTACCGATGCGACCGAGCGTTTGCCGATCCTGATCGATCAGGGCGATCGCGATGACTTTCTCGAGAGTCAGCTCAAGCCGGACGCGCTGAAGAGTGCAGCACAAGCAGTGAAGCATCCGCTGACCCTGCGCCTGCAACCCGGCTATGACCACAGCTACTACTTCATCGCCAGCTTCATCGAGGACCACCTGCGTCATCATGCGCAGGCGCTGGCATAAGGGACGGGGCTCACCGCTCGGCAGTTGTGAAAACAGAGTTCGCCGTGGTGCAGGCCGATTGCCGGTGCGCACGGCGCACCCCCAGCCAGGCTCCTGCATGTAGAATCAGGCCCTGACTTTTGCAGGGCATTGTTCTTATGCGTATTGGCCACGGCTACGATGTACACCGTTTCGGCGAGGGCGATTTCATCACCCTCGGCGGCGTCCGGATTCCCCACAGTTGCGGGTTGATCGCCCATTCCGACGGTGATGTGCTGCTCCATGCGCTCGCCGATGCCTTGCTCGGCGCCGCGGCCTTGGGTGATATCGGCAAACACTTTCCCGACACCGATCCGACCTTCAAGGGCGTCGACAGCCGTGAGCTGCTGCGACATGTCCTGGCTTTGCTCCAGGCCAAAGGCTGGCAGGTGGCTAATGTCGACGCCACCATAGTCGCCCAGGCGCCGAAGATGGCCGCGCATATCGAGCGCATGTGCGACCTGATTGCCGAGGACCTACAGGTCTCGCGCGAGCAGGTCAACGTCAAGGCCACCACCACCGAGAAGCTCGGCTTCACCGGCCGCGAAGAAGGCATCGCGGTGCATGCCGTTGCGCTGTTGGTAGGCCGATGAACGAACTCCAACTGCTTGGCCCGCGCGGCCATGGCGAGCCCTGCGGTACGGCGGTGCTCAAGGCTGTGGCGGAAGACTTTCAGGTCGATGAGGTGCTGGATATACCCCTGGCTGGCGAAGGTGAACACCTCTGGCTATGGGTGGAAAAGCGCGAGCTGAATACCGAAGAGGCGGCCAAGCGAATTGCCCGCGCCGCTGGCGTTTCAATCCGGATGATCAGCTATGCCGGACTCAAGGACCGCCAGGCTTTGACCCGTCAATGGTTCAGTGTGCACCTGCCGGGCAAGGCCGATCCTGACTTGAGCGGCGCCGAAGACGCCACCTTGGCAATCCTCAAGCAGGTGCGTCATACGCGTAAATTGCAGCGCGGTGCGCATGCGGCCAATGGCTTTACCCTGCGTTTGACTCAACTCAAGGCCGACCGCGAGGCCTTGGATATACGTCTTGCGCAAATAGTCGCTCAGGGTATTCCCAACTATTTCGGCCTGCAGCGCTTTGGCTTCGAGGGGGGGAATGTCGCCCATGCGCGGCACTTTGCCGAATCCAAGACCTTGCCTGAAAAGCGCAATGTTCGTTCGCGAGTGCTGTCCGCCGCCCGCAGTTATCTGTTTAATCGCGTGCTGGCGCAGCGGGTTGCCGCCGCAACCTGGAACAAGGCGCTGCTGGGCGATCTGCTGGCCTTTACCGATAGCCGCAGTTTTTTCCCTGCCGGTGAGGCTGAATGCACGGATCCGCGCCTGGCGATTCTGGATTTGCACCCGACCGGGCCCTTGTGGGGGGCAGGCGACTCGAGCGCCGACGGAGTCGCCCAGGCCCTGGAGCAGATTGTCGCCGAGGATGAGCGTGCCTTGGTCGATTGGTTGGCAGAAGCGGGCATGACGCACGAACGGCGTATCCTGCGCCTCCCCATTGGCGGGTTGACGTGGCATTATCCCGAGCCTGACATTCTGCAACTGGAATTCGTCCTGCCGGCTGGATGCTTTGCCACCGTATTGGTGCGCGAGCTCGTCGATCTGTTGCCTGCAGGGCAGGCGGACAACCCATGCGTATTCTGATTTCTAACGATGATGGCGTCGCAGCGCCAGGCCTTGCCGCGCTGCATGCTGCTTTGGCCGATTATGCCGAGTGCGTGGTGATCGCGCCGGATCAGGACAGAAGTGGTGCCAGCAGTTCGCTGACCCTCGACCGTCCCTTGCATCCTTGCACCTTGCCCAACGGCTTTATCAGCCTCAACGGCACGCCTACCGATTGCGTGCACCTAGGCTTGAATGGGCTGCTGCCGCAGGTGGCGGATTTGGTTGTGGCCGGTATCAATCTGGGCGCTAATCTGGGCGATGACGTGCTCTATTCCGGCACTGTGGCCGCCGCTTTGGAGGGACGGTTCCTGACCCGTCCCGCATTCGCGTTTTCCTTGCTTTCGCGCCAGCCGGATAATCTGGCGACCGCCGCCTATTTCGCGCGCAAACTGGTCGCAGCGCATGATCAACTGGATTTGCCGCCGCGCACCGTACTCAACGTGAATATCCCCAATCTGCCGCTGGAGCATATCCGTGGTGTCCAGCTGACTCGCCTGGGGCATCGTGCCCGCGCTGCGGCGCCGGTCAAGGTGACCAACCCACGGGGCAAGGAGGGCTACTGGATTTCGGTCGCTGGCGACGCCGAGGATGGCGGGCCGGGCACTGATTTCCATGCGGTGATGCAGGGCTTCGTCTCCGTTACCCCGTTGCAGCTCGATCGTACCTTCCAGGATGGCCTCAGCAGCCTGCAACCTTGGTTGGAGGGTTTGCTCTGATGAGGCGTGAGCAAGATGAGTTGAATCATCGCGGCATCGGCATGACTTCGCAGCGAACGCGCGAGCGGTTGATTCAGCGGCTGTATGAAGAGGGGTTGTCCAACGCCCAGGTGCTGGAAACGATCCGGCGCACACCGCGCCACCTGTTCGTCGATGAGGCCTTAGCCCACCGCGCCTATGAAGACACCGCGCTGCCGATCGGCCATAACCAGACCATTTCGCAGCCTTACATGGTTGCGCGCATGAGTGAATTGCTGCTGGCCGCCGGCCCCTTGGACAAGGTCCTGGAAATTGGCACCGGCTCCGGTTATCAAACGGCAATTCTCGCCCAGCTGGTCGAGCGGGTTTTCAGCGTCGAGCGTATTCAGGGGTTGCAGGACAGGGCCAAGGAACGCATGGCCGAGCTGAACTTGCGCAACGTGGTGTTTCGCTGGGGTGATGGTTGGGAGGGCTGGTCGGCCCTGGCACCCTACAACGGTATCATCGTCACTGCGGCGGCCAGTGAGGTGCCTCAGGCGCTGCTCGATCAGTTGGCGCCAGGTGGACGCCTGGTGATTCCGGTCGGTACCGGTGATGTGCAGCAGTTGCTGCTGATCGTCCGTGAGGAACAGGGATTTGCCAGGCATATACTGGATGCGGTGCGTTTCGTTCCCTTGCTCAATGGGCCCTTGGCCTGATTTTTAGCGGTTACCTGGAAGGATCCATGAACAAATTTCTTCTGCTCTTCGCCAAAGGCATTGCCATGGGCGCGGCCGATGTGGTGCCCGGCGTTTCCGGCGGAACCGTCGCCTTTATCAGCGGGATCTACGATGAACTGCTGCGTTCGATCGCCGGTGTGCCTGTCGCGCTGGGCTTGCTCTTGCGCGGCCGGGTCCTGGCCGCCTGGCAGACCGCCAACGCGACCTTTCTGCTTGTTCTGGTGGCCGGCATTCTGACCAGTGTGCTCAGCCTGGCACGGGTTATCACCTTTCTGCTGGCCGAGCACCCGATCCCGGTGTGGTCGTTCTTTTTTGGCTTAATACTGGTTTCTTCGCATCTGGTCGCACGAGAGATCCAGCGCTGGAACTGGAGTCGCTTCGTCAGTTTCACTTTGGGCGCGGCCTTTGCCTACTGGATCACCGTGGCTGCGCCGGTGCAGTGGGGTACTGACTCGCTGAGTATTTTCTTCGCAGGTTCGATTGCCATCTGCGCGATGATCCTGCCGGGTATTTCTGGCAGTTTCATCCTGCTGCTGCTGGGGCTGTATCCCTTTATCCTCGGGGCGGTGAAAGGCCTGGATGTCCATGTGCTGATGCTGTTTGCCAGTGGCTGCCTGGTTGGCATTGTCAGCTTTGCCGGGTTGCTGCGTTGGCTATTGCTGCGTTGGCGCGACCTGACCCTGGCGCTATTGACGGGCTTGATGCTGGGCTCGCTGAACAAGCTCTGGCCGTGGAAGGAAACCCTTACCTGGCACGCCGACAGCCATGGGCAGCAGGTGCCGCTGCTCCAGTCCAACCTTTTGCCGGGGCGTTTCGCCGAAGTCAGTGGGCAGGATCCACAGTTACTCTTGGCTATTCTTTTGGCTCTGGGCGGGGTATTGCTGGTGCTCGGGCTGGAGAGGCTGGCCAGTCGCCGGCAGCAAAGCTCCGGCTGCGCCGAATAATTGCGGCACAATACCCGCCTATCGACAAACGCCACTAGCCATAAAGGGAGACTCGGGTGAGGTTCACTGCCATGCAACCGCGAAAATGCAGCAGTATCGCTCGGAGCCTGTTGGCTGGCCTGGTGATTGGAGTGCTCCTGGCCGGTTGTGCCGGTTCGCCATCCGGTGGTGTGCAGGTTGTCGATCGGAATTACCGGGGGGCGGCGACACAGCAGCGTCAACCTGTGACCCGCGGTCAATATCTGGTGCGGCGTGGCGATACCCTTTATTCAATTGCCTTTCGATTCGGTTGGGACTGGAAAGCCCTGGCGGCGCGCAATGGCATTGCCTCGCCTTATCTGATCCGGATTGGCCAGGTCATTCGCTTCGACGGTCGCCGGCCGACGCGCAGGGCTGTCGCTGCCGCCCCAGCAGTGAGCCGGCCGGCACCCGCTGCTCGCACGGTTGTGCCGTTCAAGCCCGCTGCCGTGCAGGCTCAGACGAAGTCGCCAGTGCCGATCAAGACAACCCAGGCGACCACTCCGCTGCACGCTGTCGCACGCTCAGCATCAGGCTGGGCCTGGCCTGCCACTGGTGTTGTCATCGGCCGCTTCTCCTCAAACGGCAGTTTGAATAAAGGCATTGATATCGCCGGGGATTTGGGACAGCCTGTTTTAGCTGCGTCTGATGGTTCAGTGGTGTACGCCGGGAGTGGTTTACGGGGCTACGGTGAGTTGCTGATCATCAAACATAGCGATACCTACGTAAGTGCCTACGGACACAACCGCAGGCTGCTGGTTCAGGAGGGACAGCAGGTCAAAGCTGGGCAAACGATTGCCGAAATGGGTTCCACGGGAGCCGACCGGGTGAAGCTTCATTTTGAAATTCGCCGTCAGGGGAAGCCAGTAGACCCGATGCAATACTTGCCACATCGTTGATCTGTCGCTCGTCTGCTCCATCACGTGGGAAGGACGGGCTCAGGTGTTGCCAAGGAGACAGGCGCCGCCAGAGCTTGCTGTCGAACTCAGCAAGGGACAACAACAATGGCACTCAAACCAAAAGAAGCGCCGGAGTTTGACGTCGACGATGAAATGCTCTTGATTGAGCCCGGCATCGTCTTGAATGATGTGCCGAATGAAAAGGCCGAAACGCCAATCACTCGCACTAAAGTCAAGCAATCCGGCAGCAAGCAGCACAAGTACATTGATTACACCCGCGCGCTCGACGCGACTCAGCTGTATCTCAACGAAATTGGTTTTTCCCCCCTGCTTAGCCCTGAGGAGGAAGTGTTCTTTGCGCGTCTGGCGCAGAAGGGCGATCCGGCCGGGCGTAAGCGCATGATCGAGAGCAACCTGCGTCTGGTGGTGAAAATCGCCCGCCGTTATGTCAATCGCGGTTTGTCACTGCTCGATTTGATCGAAGAAGGTAACCTCGGCTTGATCCGCGCGGTCGAAAAATTCGACCCGGAACGTGGTTTTCGCTTCTCGACGTATGCAACCTGGTGGATCCGTCAGACCATCGAACGGGCGATCATGAATCAGACCCGTACCATTCGATTGCCGATCCATGTAGTTAAAGAGCTCAACGTCTACTTGCGTGCGGCGCGCGAGTTGACCCAGAAACTCGACCATGAGCCTTCAGCCGAAGAGATTGCCAACCTGCTGGAAAAACCGGTGGGTGACGTCAAACGCATGCTCGGTCTGAATGAGCGGGTGTCTTCGGTGGATGTTTCGCTTGGCCCTGATTCGGACAAGACCCTGCTCGATACCCTGACCGATGACCGTCCGACGGATCCGTGCGAACTGCTGCAAGACGACGACCTTTCGCAAAGCATCGACCAGTGGTTGTCCGAATTGACCGACAAGCAGCGTGAGGTCGTGGTGCGGCGTTTCGGTTTGCGCGGCCACGAAAGCTGCACCCTGGAAGAAGTCGGTCAGGAGATCGGCTTGACTCGCGAGCGGGTGCGGCAGATTCAGGTCGAGGCGCTCAAGCGCTTGCGCGAGATTCTGGAAAAGAACGGTTTGTCGAGTGACGCCCTGTTCCAGTAGCTCTTGCCTGTTCTATCTAACCCGGCTCAGGCCGGGTTTTTTATGGGCGCCATGTAAGCCATTGCTTACATGGCGTGTAAGCAATTAAAGGAAAGAATGGCAGGAAACTCGCCGGTTGAATATTGGTGTGTAATGCAACGTACTGATTAATATGGTTATTTTAATTGTTCTTCCAGGCGTTGTGCATTTTTCAGGTATTGGACGGGCTTGTGGCAGGGCAGGGAACCGCTAGTATTACACCTGTGCCTAGGGACTGGCGCAGGCCGCAACGGATAGTGGTCAGGACAATCGCAGGATGCGATTTCATCAGGATGATGAACAGGGAATACAGGGAGTAGGGACAAAAGAGTGGGCGGGTAATACCGCCCCTTTTTTTTGCCTGCGAGAAAGTAAAAGACCCGCGCAAGGCGGGTCTTTCAGTGAGCGTTGCGTAAGAGTTAGCGCTCCAGGTACTGCAGCTTGTCTTTTACGCCATCCCACTCTTCAGCATCAGGTAAGCCTTCTTTCTTCTCGGTGATGTTCGGCCAGACTTCGGCCAGGTCGGCATTGAGCTCGATATATTCCTGTTGATCTTCCGGCACTTCGTCTTCGGAGAAGATCGCTTGAGCCGGGCACTCCGGCTCGCAGAGTGCGCAGTCGATGCACTCGTCCGGGTGGATCACCAGGAAGTTCGGGCCTTCGTAGAAGCAGTCCACCGGACAGACTTCCACGCAGTCGGTGTACTTGCACTTGATGCAGTTGTCGGTGACGACGAAGGTCATTTCTAATTCTCTCCTCAGGCTACGGCACGGGGACTGTTTTCCATAAACAGCCCCTCGGCTCGGGAAACTATGACTGCGACACCAGGCTAGTAGGCCGCAGCATCCCAAAGCGCGCGCGATTCTAACAGCTTGCGCGTGCGGGCGTTAGACTCGCGCTTTCCATGTATATAACAGTTCCAGCGCTTTGCGCGGAGTCAGATCATCCGGGTTGATCTTGAATAATTCCTCCAGCACCGGGTGCGGCAGGCTGGAGAACATATCGCTTTGCAGCGGAGTCGCCTGCTGGCCGGGTACGTTGTGTGGCAAATCATGGGGCAGGCTGGTGGTTTCCAGGCGCGCCAGATGTTCGCGGGCGCGCAGGATCACGGCGCCGGGAACACCAGCCAATTGCGCTACCGCTAAACCATAGCTCTGACTGGCCGGGCCGGGCAGTACATGGTGCAAAAAGACGATGCGTTCATTGTGCTCGGTGGCATTGAGGTGCACGTTGGCAACCAGCGGCTGGCTTTCCGGCAGTACCGTGAGTTCGAAGTAGTGGGTGGCGAACAGCGTATAGGCACGCAGCTTGGCCAGCTGCTCGGCCGCCGCCCAGGCCAACGACAGGCCGTCGAAGGTGCTGGTGCCGCGACCGACTTCGTCCATCAGCACCAGGCTGCGTTCTGTGGCGTTGTGCAGAATATTCGCGGTCTCGCTCATCTCGACCATAAAGGTCGAACGGCCCCCCGCTAGGTCATCGCTTGATCCGATACGGGTAAAAATGCGATCAACCAGAGACAGTTCGCAACTGGCTGCGGGCACGAAGCTGCCAATATGCGCGAGCAGTACGATCAGCGCTGTCTGGCGCATGTAGGTGGATTTACCGCCCATGTTCGGCCCGGTGATGATCAGCATGCGCGTGTCATCGTCCAGACTCAGGTCGTTGGCCACGAAGGGGGTGGTCAGTACTTGCTCGACCACCGGATGACGGCCCTGCTCGATGCGCATGCAGGGTTCGTCGACGAAACATGGGCGATTGAGGTCGAGGTTCAGGGCGCGTTCGCCCAGGTTGCTCAGTACGTCCAGTTCGGCCAGGGCTGCGGCGCTGTCCTGTAGTGGGCCGAGGTGGCCGATCAGGCGTTCCAGCAGTTCCTCGTAGAGGAGCTTTTCCCGGGCCAGGGCACGGCTCTTGGCCGATAGGGCCTTGTCCTCGAACTCCTTGAGCTCGGGGGTGATGAAGCGCTCGGCACCTTTCAGGGTCTGGCGGCGGATATAGTCGGCCGGTGCCGACTCGGCCTGCTTGCTTGGCAGTTCGATAAAGTAGCCATGCACCCGGTTGTAGCCGACCTTGAGGTTGGCCAGACCGGTACGGGCCTTCTCTCGCACTTCCAGATCCATCAGGTACTGGCCGGCGTTTTCGCTGAGCGATTGCAGTTCGTCCAGCTCGACGTCGTAGCCGGTCTTGAGCACGCCGCCATCGCGGATCACCGCAGGCGGGTTGTCGATAATGGCGCGGGCTAGCAACTCGGCCAGCTCCGGGTAGGTGCCGACTATGCCGGCCAAGTCAGCCAGGTGCGGCGAGTCGAGGTCAGTCATGGCCTGCTGCAGTTCGGGCAGGGCGGCTAGGGCATCGCGCAGACGCGCCAGATCCCGTGGCCGCGCATTGCGCAAGCCAATACGCGCGAGGATGCGTTCCAGGTCGCCGATTTCCTTGAGCCGCGGCTGCAGGGTCTCGAAGCGATAACGCTCCAGCAGGCAGGCAATCGATTCCTGGCGCGCTTCCAATATTCTACGGTCGCGTAGCGGGCGGTTCAGCCAGCGGCTGAGTAGGCGGCTGCCCATGGCGGTCTGGCAGCGGTCGACCACCGATTGCAGAGTATTCTCGCGCCCGCCGGCGAGGTTGATGTCCAGTTCCAGGTTGCGCCGGCTGGCCCCGTCGAGAATTACCGTGTCGTCGAGACGTTCATGGCGCAGGCTGCGCAGGTGCGGCAGGGCGGTGCGCTGGGTTTCCCGGGCATAGGCCAGCAGGCAGCCGGCGGCGCCGATGGCCAGGGTCAGGCTCTCGCAGCCGAAACCTATCAGATCCTGGGTGGCGAACTGCTGACAAAGGCTCTTGTGTGCACTGTCGCGCTCGAAATCCCAGGGCGCCCGGCGGCGCACCCCGCGGCGTTTTTCTGCCGGTAGGCCCTGCGGCCAGTCGTCGGGAATCAGTAACTCGACCGGATTGAGGCGCTCCAATTCGGCCAGCAGGTTCTCCCAGCCTTTGATTTCCAGCACGCTGAAGCGGCCGCTGGTGATGTCCAGCACCGCCAGGCCGAACAGCCGCTCGTCACCGAGTACGGCGGCCAGCAAATTGTCGCGCCGCTCGTCGAGCAGGGCTTCGTCGCTGACCGTGCCGGGGGTGATGATGCGTACCACCTGGCGCTCCACCGGACCTTTGCTGGTGGCCGGGTCGCCGATTTGTTCACAGATGACCACCGACTCGCCGAGCTTGACCAGTTTGCCGAGGTAGCCTTCGGCCGCGTGGTAGGGAATCCCGCACATGGGGATGGCCTGGCCGGCCGACTGGCCGCGAGCGGTGAGGGTGATATCCAGCAGCTTGGAGGCCTTTTTCGCGTCCTCGTAGAAGATCTCGTAGAAATCGCCCATGCGGTAGAACATCAGCTGATCGGGGTGCTGGTTTTTCAGCCTCCAGTACTGCTGCATCATGGGCGTGTGAGAACTAAGATCGCTTTGGCTCATCGTTTTAACTGTCCGGCTGAATCGCAAAAGCGCCTAGTGTACGGTATCCCCTTGGCTGGCTTTAACCCCGGAGTGCAGATGACTGTGAATGATCAACGCCTGACCCGGCTGGCCGCCGAACTGGGTCAGCGATTGCAGGCGCAAGGTGCGCAGGTAAGTACCGCCGAGTCCTGCACTGGCGGCGGCATCGCAGAGGCAATTACCAGAATCCCAGGCAGCTCGGCCTGGTTCGAGGCGGGTTATGTCACCTATTCCAATAGGCAGAAGAGCCAGCAGTTGAGGGTGCCCGAGGCGTTGTTCGCTACTGTGGGGGCGGTCAGCCGCGCGGTGGTCGAAGCCATGGTCCGTGGCGCCCAGGCGCAGAGCGGGGCGCGTTATGCGGTAGCGGTCAGTGGTGTGGCCGGGCCGGATGGCGGCTCGACGGAGAAACCGGTGGGCACCGTGTGGCTGGCTTGGGGTGACGGCGAACGGCTGTTCAGCACACGTCGCCAGTTCGCTGGCGACCGCGGCGAAGTTCGCCGACAAACGGTCGAGGCCGCGCTGGAAGGACTGTTGCGCGTGATTGCGCAAGAAAATCCAAATGCAGGGTAGGCGAGGGACTTGCCCTGTGGAATAATACTGTCTACTTATACAGTTGTTAATGGCCGCTAGCAGGCCCTTCTTTATTACGTGAGGACTTCAATGGACGAGAATAAGAAGCGCGCCTTGGCGGCAGCCTTGGGCCAGATCGAAAAGCAATTCGGCAAGGGCGCGGTCATGCGCATGGGCGACCATGAGCGCCAGGCGATTCCGGCCATTTCCACCGGCTCGCTCGGTTTGGACATTGCCCTGGGTATTGGCGGTCTGCCGAAAGGCCGGATCGTGGAGATCTACGGCCCCGAGTCTTCCGGTAAAACCACCCTGACCCTGTCGGTGATCGCCGAAGCGCAGAAGCTTGGTGCTACCTGTGCCTTCGTCGATGCCGAGCATGCCCTGGATCCCGAATACGCCGGCAAGCTGGGCGTGAATGTCGATGACCTGCTGGTATCGCAACCGGATACCGGTGAGCAGGCGCTGGAAATCACCGACATGCTGGTGCGCTCCAATGCCGTCGACGTGATCGTCATCGACTCCGTGGCGGCCCTGGTGCCGAAGGCGGAAATCGAAGGCGAGATGGGCGACATGCACGTGGGTTTGCAGGCTCGCCTGATGTCTCAGGCACTGCGCAAGATCACCGGCAACATCAAGAACGCCAACTGCCTGGTGATCTTCATCAACCAGATCCGCATGAAGATCGGGGTGATGTTCGGTAGCCCGGAAACCACCACTGGCGGTAACGCGCTGAAGTTCTACGCCTCGGTGCGCCTGGACATTCGCCGCACCGGCGCGGTGAAGGAGGGCGACGAAGTGGTCGGCAGCGAAACCCGGGTCAAGGTGGTAAAAAACAAGGTGGCGCCGCCGTTCCGTCAGGCTGAATTCCAGATCCTCTACGGCAAGGGCATCTACCGCAATGGCGAGGTTATCGACCTCGGCGTGCAACACGGTCTGCTGGAGAAATCCGGTGCCTGGTACAGCTATCAGGGCAGCAAGATCGGCCAGGGCAAGGCCAATTCGGCCAAGTACCTGGAAGACAACCCGGAAGTGGCACGCACTATCGAGGGTCTGGTCCGCGAGAAGTTGCTGGTGGCCAGCACTCCGGCCAAGGCCAGCGCAGACGATCTGGCCACCGCCGAGGCCTGATTCGTAGATCATGCCTGTCGTACTGGATAACCTCGTCGCGGTGCGCCGAGCAGCCATGGATCTACTGGCGCGTCGCGAGCATGGGCGCGTCGAGTTGAGCCGCAAGTTGCGTCGGCGTGGCGCCCCAGTCGAGCTGATCGACACAGCCCTCGAGCGCCTGGCGCAAGAGGGCCTGTTATCCGAAGCGCGTTATCTGGAAAGCTTTGTCGGCTATCGCGCGCGTGCCGGTTATGGGCCGTTGCGCATTCGTGAAGAGCTGATCCAGCGTGGCTTGTCCCGGCCCGATGTCGAGCAGGCGTTGCGCGACAGCGGCATCGACTGGTGCGAGCAGCTGGAACAAACCTGGCGCCGCAAGTTTGCCGGCCAGTTGCCGGGCGATGCTCGTGAGCATGCCCAGCAGGGCCGCTTCCTCAGTTATCGCGGTTACCCACTGGATCTGATCAGCCGCTTGTTACGCGGCCTGGATCTGGATTGAAATACCCTTTGAACCCGGAGCCTGCACTCCGGGTTTTTTGTTGGCGATGCACCCGTTATCTGCTGATGGCAAAGCGGGCGGCGCTTCGCAGCAGGCAGGCAAGACCCCAATTCAGCAGCGGTGGGCTGCACAGCCACCCTTAAGAGTAGGATTTTTGTTTACTGGACGGTCGTGCTTGCCGGCAGTGGTGGACGGGCGATATCCGTCATAACTGGCTGACCATGCTGCAACAGTGATCAGCTTGGCTGTTGCCAGTGCTGCGGCAGGTTGATCAGATCCAGCAATTCGCGCAAGCGGCCGTGGTCGCGGCTATTGAATGCAAAGGCCAGGCGAGTCAGATGGCAGAGTTCCGGTTCGTCCTGCTCGGTCTCGCAATAAGCCTGCTGCTGAAAACCACCACTTTTACACAGACCGATGAAGTCGAGGTTCAGCTGCTGCATGGCCGCTTGATTGAGTGGGTGGTTGAGACGAATCACATAGCGATCCTTGAGCCAGCGGCTGGAGTGGTAATTGCGATAGAACTGCGTGATTTCATCGGCTGCCTCCGTCGCGCTGTGCACCAGGCGCACCAGATGTCGGTCGTCGGGCAGGACATAGCGGTTATCCACCAGCTGGTTGTCGATGAAGGTCATGGCCTCTTTCCAGAAACTACCCCCAGGTTGATCGAGCAGTACCACGGGCACCAGAGGACTCTTGCCGGTTTGAATCAGGGTCAGTACTTCGAGTGCTTCATCCAGGGTGCCGAAGCCGCCAGGGCACAGCACCAGACCATCGGCCTCCTTGACGAAGAACAGTTTGCGCAGGAAGAAGAAGTGAAATGACAGCAGGTTGCTGGTGCCATGCACGGTGGCATTGGCACCCTGTTCGAAGGGCAGGGTGATATTGAAACCCAGGCTGTTCTCCAGGCCCGCGCCTTCATGGGCGGCTGCCATGATGCCGCCGCCGGCACCGGTCACCACCATCAAGTCGTGCCGCGCCAGGGTGGCGCCGAGCTCACGGGCCAGGGCATACAGCGGGTGGTCGGGCGGTGTGCGTGCCGAACCGAATACGGTGACTTTACGCCGCCGTTTGAACTGTTCCAGTGAGCTGAAGGCGTGCTCCATTTCACGCAGGGTTTGCAGCATGATCTTGGCGTCCCAGCGATTGCGGTCGGCTTGGGCCATGCGGATCACCGTGATCAGCATGTCGCGATACAGCGGCAGGTTCGGGCTGTCGCCGGGGACGACCAAGGTAACCAGCTCGTCGACTTTATCGGTAAGGTCGATGCCACTGGTCTGGAAGTGGCGGGATAGGTAATCGTCCGGTTCGTAAGGCATTCGACCGCTCCTTTCTGGATGCCGGCGGGATTCTTTCGCTATCGTGCAAGCTCCAATCATAGTCAGAGTATGGCTGGCGCTTGTGCATTGGAAGCGCTAAACATCTGAGCAGGTTGCAGAAAACCCCGAGCCTGGATAGCCGCCAGCGCTGCAGCTTGAGCGTTTTCCCGCTCGCCAGCACGCAGCAGGAGACCCGGGCGCTTGGGAGAAAATCCGCCGACTGCGACCGCTTCCAGGTCGCTACGCGCCGCCCCCTACCCCCGACAAAGCAGTGGTCCGCCGGGCGCCACTCGCCGCCGGCAGTGCACCGTCGATTGCCAGAGCGACACACAATCGGGCGCACGGAGCAGCCGCGCTGCGCTGCCTGGAGGCGTTCGCCTGATGGCGCTCGATGTTTCACAGCCACTGAGTCCCCGGTCACCGGTGCGGCAGGGCGTGCAGCTGCCGGGCTGATCGGGGTAGTCCCAGGGCCGGCGCCAGCAGGGGCAGATGGCAACCCCACGACTGCAGCCCCGTGCCTCGGGTTCTAGGGGATACAGTTGAGGGGGCTGTCGCCGCCGTCCCACGGTGGCTCAGATGGCGATCTGCTCGCCTGGCTCGGGAATGTTGGCAATCCAGTTGAGGCGCTCGCGCAGGGTTTGCTGCAGCACCTGCATTTTCTCCAGTTCGCCATGCACCAGGTACAGCTCGGGGTGATGGTCGAAATGGCTGACCCAGTCGAGCAACTGCGACTGCCCAGCATGGGCGGAAAAACCGCCGAGGGTGTGGATCTGCGCTTTGACCGCGATGCGCTGGTGAAGCATCTTCACCGTGCTGGCACCGTCGACTATGGCGCGTCCCGGGGTGCCTCTGGCCTGGAAACCGGGGAACACCACATGGCAATCCTCGCGCCAGAGGTTGTGCTTGAAGTGGTGGGCGATGCGCCCGCCAGTACACATGCCGCTGCCGGCGATGATGATGGCACCGCTCTTGATCCGGTTGATCGCCATGGACTCATCCGGGGTTGGGGTGCAGCGCAGGATCGGCAACCAGTCCTCGATATGCCTGGTTTGCTTGGGCGCTATGTCCGCCTGATCGTTCGGGTCAAACAGGTGTTGAAAGCGCGAGTAGATGGCATTGGCGCGAATGGCCATGGGGCTGTCGAGGAACACCACCTGCTGCGGCAGGCGGCCCTCCTGGTAGAAACGACCGAGGTAGTAGATCAGGTCCTGGGTACGACCGACGGCGAAGGCCGGAATCAGTACGTTACCGCCGTCACGATGGGCTTGCTGGAGAATTTCGGCCAGTTCATCCAGGGTGTCGTCGCTGTTACGGTGATCGCGATCGCCATAGGTGGACTCGAGTAGCACCAGATCGGCGCGGTCGAGCGTGGTCGGTGGGTGCATCAGGGGCGAGCAGGTATTGCCGAGATCACCGGAAAACACCAGGCGCCGGGTCAGGTGATGATCCTGTACCTGCAATTCGACGATGGCCGAGCCCAGGATATGGCCGGCATCGTGAAAGGTTACCTGCACGCCCTTGGCCACTTCGATGGGCTGGCCATAGGCCTGCGGGCGCCTTTGTGTCAGCGCCTGCTCGGCATCCTCGGTGGTATACAGCGGACTGAGCGGTGGTTTGCCCAGGCGTGCACGCCACTTGTTCTCCCACTCGGTATCCTTTTCCTGGATCTGCGCCGCATCCAGCAGCATCAGTTCCATCAGTTCACAACTGGCATCGGTGGCGAAAATAGGCCCGCGATAACCGGCGCCAGCCAGTTTGGGCAATAAGCCGCTATGGTCGATATGGGCATGGGAAATCACCACCGCATCCAGGCTCAGCGGATCGAAGGCGAAGGGCGCACGGTTGCCTTCGTCCTCTTCGCGGCGGCCCTGACGCATGCCGCACTCAAGCAGCACCTTGGCGCCGTCGCGGCTTTCGATCAGGTAGCAGGAACCAGTGACTTGCTGAATCGCGCCAAGGAAGCTGAGAAGAGCCATGTTGGAAATCCTTGATGATGGTCAATACGCTCAGGGTGCCGCGAATGATGGTCGCCGGCCTTGATGCATATCAGGGTGCCGGCTGCTTGGTGTGTCCTAGACTGGGCGAAAACTCCAGGAGAGCACCCATGTCGCAATTATTGCCAAGTGCCCGTGAGCTGGCCGCCCATGCCTTGGTCGAACCTGAGTTCGCCGCTTGGCAGCAGGGCTATGGCCCGGTAGAGCATAGCCCAGAGACCTGTGCGGCGGTGTTCCGCATGGCCCATCAACTGGTGCAGGCGGGTAAGCAGCCGGACCTGGCCAGCGTCTATGGTTTGCTGCGCGCCCTGGACCGGCTGAACGCCGCCGGTTTATGGCTGGTGGTGCATATGACCTATGCCCGGCGCGTGCGTCTGGACGGCATGGCCCTGGAGCCGGGCGACTTCAAGGTAAAGCCCGAGGGCCATACTGGCGGCGCCTTGAACATGGTGCCCGGCTACGCGGCCTACCTGGCGCTGAATGCCCTGACCGGGGAAACCCGTGGTTGGCTGATGGGGCAGGGGCACTGTGTGGCGGCGGTCGAGGCGCTGAATCTGTTGACCGCCAACCAGCACCCCGAACAGGCCGCACGTTACAGCTGCGATGAAGTGGGGATGAGCCGGCTAGTGGCAGATTTCTACAGCTATGCCCAGGCCGCCGATGGCGCGCCGGGTGTGCCTCTGGGCAGTCACGTCAATGCACATACCGCTGGCGGTATTGCCGAAGGGGGCTATCTCGGCTTTGCCGAGTTGCAGTACTGCCACCTGCCGCTGCCGGGTGAAAAGCTGGTGGCTTTTTTGTCCGACGGCGCGGCCGAAGAGCAACGTGGCAGCGATTGGATGCCGCGCTGGTGGCGGGCAGAAGACTGTGGCATGGCGCTGCCCGTGATGATCGCCAACGGCCGCCGTATTGAGCAGCGCACGGAACTGGGCACGCTAGAGGGGCTGGAAGGCTTTTGTCAGCACCTGCGCCACTGCGGTTTCGATCCGATCAGCTTCGATGGGCGCGACCCGGCGGCTTTCGTCTGCGCCCTGTGGCAGATGGAGCAGCGCCTGGGGCATCGGGTTGCCGAGTTGCACAGCGGCATCCTGCGTTACCCGCTGCCCATGCCTTATGCGATCGCCGTAACCAAGAAGGGCTTCGGGTTCTATGGTGCAGGCAGTAATGCCGCGCACAATCTGCCGTTGCCGGCCAATCCCCATCTGGATGATGCCGCGCGCGGGCTGTTCAATCAGCATGCTGCCGGCCTCTGGGTAGCGCCCGACGAGTTGCTCCAGGTCTGTGCGCAGTTCCGCTGTGGGCGCGCCGAGCGTGCGCTGGAGCGTGATCATCGGTTGGCGCTGCGCCAGCCGGCCGCATTGCAACTGCCTGAGCTGCACTATCACGGGCAAGACTGCTCGCCGATGTCGGCGCTGGACCGCTTTTTTGTCGACTTGGTGAAGGCCAACCCGCACCTGCGACCGCGAGTGGGCAATCCGGATGAGCTGGCCAGCAATCGCCTGAAAGGCGTTCTGCATGCGCTCAAGCATCGGGTCTGTGTGCCTGAAAGCGCCTTGGAAGCAGTGGATGGCGCGATTATCACCGTGCTCAACGAGGAGGCGGTGGTGTCCGCCTGCCTGGCCAATCAAGGCGGCCTGAACCTGGTGGCGAGTTATGAGGCCTTCTGCGTGAAGATGCTCGGCGCCGTGCGCCAGACCCTGATCTTCGCCCGTCAGCAGAAAGAAGTGGGGCGCCCTGCGGGCTGGCTTGGCTGGCCGTTGGTGGCGACTTCGCATACCTGGGAAAACGGCAAGAACCAGCAGTCTCACCAGGACACCAGCTTCTGCGAGGCGCTGCTCGGCGAGATGAACGATATGGTGCGGGTGCTTTTTCCTGCCGACCATAACTCACTGCTGGCCCTGTTGCCGGCGGTCTATCAGGCGCGCGGACAGCTGGCTTGCATTGTCAGTCCCAAGCGCGAGCGCCCGTTCCAGTTCGATCAACAGCAAGCCGAACAACTGGCCCGCGATGGCGCTATCCTGCTGGATCAGCACGAGGGTGCCGATCCCGTGCTGCTGATCGCCAGCGGCGCTTATCAGTTGAGCGAGATGCGTCGTGCGGCAGTGCGCCTGAGTGAGAAAAAATCTGCCTGGCGTTTGATTTACCTGCAGGAACCAGGGCGTTTTCGTGAGCCACGGGATCACTGGGAGGCACCAGCGCTGGCGCCTGCCGCAATCCGCAACGAGTTGTTTCCTGCGCAGTATCCGCGCCGCGTACTGCTGACCCATATGCGCCCGGAAGTGGCGCGCGGGCATCTCTGGCCGATCCTTGGCGATGCCCGCTGCAACCGGGTACTGGGTTATCGCAACCGCGGTGGCACCCTGGACGAGGCTGGCATGCTGTTCGCCAACCAGGCCACCTGGGCACATGTGTTGCAAGCGGTCACAGAGGTGCTGGGCATCCCCGCACAGAAGCTGCTGAGTCGCGAGGAGCGGGCTGCCCTGGCCGGCCAGGGCAAGCCCGAATGCCTGCGCTGAAACAGCCCGGCCGAGGGTGGCAAGTCAAGTCGCTGTGTGGCCTGCGCTGCGGGTCATTAACGCGCCCGGCAGGTGCCGCGGCCTGACCCATGGCCTATCTATGGGGCGCAGTCGCTGTTACTGAAGCGCTCGCTGACGATCGGGCGATTGGTCTTGTACTCGCTGAACTCGTAACGCAGGACGGCGCCACGCGCCAGTAACTGGCGATAGCCCGGGTTGCGGCACACGCTGTTGGCCAACTGTGCGCGCACACTGTCCGGGTTGCCGCGCATCTGCGCGGCGTGGTCGGGGCGCACGCTCAGATGATTGACCAGTTCATTATCGTCAACGCTGTAACCTTGATCGAGAATGTCCGCGTTGATCGCCCGTGGCGTGCCAACGCTGCTTTCGCGGGCGACTCGTTCAAGGGTCTTGCTCAGCTCGAAATTGTTCAGCGATGCGGCTTGAGCGAGCACGGGTAGGCCAAGGGCGAGGATTACAGCGATCAGGCGCGGCATAGGATTCTCCAGAGTCGGTTCGAAGCCTTCGACAGGCATGAGCCTGCAGAGGTTCAGCAGGTAACCATCTTACTTGCCTGCCGCGGTTTACCCCACCTGCAATCGCGGCGGCTTTGTTAGACTGGCGGGCTTACCGCCCCAGGATCCCCCATGCCCTCAACTTATCGCCGCGCAGCGCTTTGCGCATGAGCCATGCCGTCGCTCGTTTGCGCGCTGCGCGCATTGCGCGCAGTGAAAAACCGTTCCTGGCCCGAGGCTCCCGGGCCGTGCGTTGCCAGCGCTGCCGGTTGGCCCTGAGCCATTGCCTGTGCGCCTGGCGTCCGCAAATCGAGGCAAAGTCGGGCGTGTGTTTGCTGATGCATGATGTCGAGGCGCTCAAGCCGAGCAATACCGGTTGGCTGATTGCCGATGTAGTGGTCGACACCTCGGCCTTCGGCTGGTTGCGAACGGCGGTCGAGCCGGCCTTGCCGGCGTTGCTGAGCGATCCGCAGTGGCAGCCCTATCTGGTGTTTCCCGGTGAATACGCCGAGCCCGAGCGGGTGGTCAGTGAGGTGCAGCATACGCCTGGCAAGCGGCCACTGTTCATTCTGCTCGATGCGACCTGGACCGAGGCGCGCAAGATGTTCCGCAAGAGCCCCTACCTCGACAGCTTGCCGGTGCTCAGCCTGCAGCCCGAACAGTTGTCGCGCTACCGCCTGCGTCGATCCACGCGCGACGATCACCTGTGTACCGCCGAGGTGGCGGCGCTCTGTCTGGAACTGGCCGGCGATCAGCGTGCCGCCGACGCGCTGAATGCCTATCTGGATGTCTTCAGCCAGCACTATCTGGCGGCTAAAGCTCCACGGGCGGTTGATCTGGATGACGCCCTGCACCAGCATTTGCGCTTGTTTCTGTGAGGGGGCGGCTGGTTTTTTTCGGCCATAGTTGAGCCAGCAGCATGCCGGCGAGCATCAGTGCACAGCCGAAATAACCGCGCAGTTGCAGCGCTTCGCCCAGTAGCCAGGCGCCTGCAATGGCGGCAAACACGGCTTCCAGCGAGAGGATGATGGCGGCATGCGAGGCGATCGCATGCTTTTGCGCCACCACCTGCAGGGTGAATCCGATGGCCACACCGAATAGACCGCCGTAGAGGATCGCCGGCCCGGCGGCGAGGATCGAGTCGAAGTGGATGTCCTCGAAAATCAGCGCCAACAGCAGGCTGATCAGCGCGCAAGTGGCGAATTGCACCACGGCCAGGCGCAATGGGTCATGACGCCTGGCGAAAACGCCCACCAGCAGCACGTGCACGGCCCAGACCAGGGCTCCGGCCAATTGCAGCCAGTCACCGGAGGCAACCTGAAAGCCTTCGCCGACGCTGAGCAGGAACATGCCGATCACCGCCAGTGAGGCGCCCAGCCAGATGCCCAGGCCAGTCTTGTGGCCAATCAGCAGCCCGAGCAGGGGCACTATGATCACGTACAGGCCGGTGATGAATCCGGCGTTGGTGACACTGGTGAAGAGCAAGCCGACCTGCTGCAGGTTGATCCCCAGGGCCAGTGCCAGGCCCATCAGGCCGCCACCTATTAGCAGGTGGCGGTTCAGCGGCGCGGTAGGTGCGCTGCGTGATCGGCGCTCGAGCAGCGGTAGCAGTGGCAGCAAAATCAATACCGCCAGAGCAAACCGCATGCCGCTATAAAGGAATGGGCCTATGGACTCCATGCCCAGGCGCTGGGCGACGAACGCCGAGCCCCAGATCATGGCCGTCAGTAGCATCAAGAGATCGGCGCGCAGGGCCTGGCTTCGCATAAAACAGTCTCGTCGGGAAAAGTGCAGACTGTGCCGCAAAGCAACGCGCTTGACCACTCCGGGATCGCTCGGCATGCTGAGCGCCGTCCTAGGCGCATTTGTGGTTGGCCGTGTACTATGCGCGGCTTAATCGAATGGCCTGTCGTGTCTAATTCGACAGGCCTGCGCCAGCGCTACTCTCATAACAAGAACAGGATCTGCAATGGCCGCTTATGAAATCCTGATTGCCGACGACCATCCACTATTTCGCAGCGCACTGCAGCAGGCACTGACCCTGGGGCTTGGCCCGCAGGTTCGCCTGGTAGAGGCTGCCAGCATCGCCGAGTTGGAAACCTGCCTGGCGGAAAAAGCAGATTGGGATCTGGTTCTGCTCGACCTCAACATGCCCGGTGCCTATGGCTTTTCCGGTCTGGTGCTGCTGCGCGGACAATACCCGCAGGTGCCAGTGGTGATGGTCTCGGCGCAGGAAGATGCGGCCGTGGTGGTCCGCGCGCGCGAGTTTGGCGCGAGTGGCTTCATTCCCAAGTCCAGCTCCCTGGAGAGCATTCAGCAAGCCGTGCAAGTGGTGCTCGACGGCGATACCTGGTGGCCGGAGCAAACCGAGGAGGCCGCCCAGGTCTCTGCCGAGGCCAAAGCCGCCAGCGCCGGCCTGGCCAGTCTGACCCCGCAGCAGTTTCGGGTATTGACCATGGTCTGCGACGGCTTGCTGAACAAGCAGATTGCCTACGAGTTGAGCGTTTCCGAGGCCACGGTAAAGGCGCATGTCACGGCGATTTTCCGCAAGCTCGGTGTACGTACCCGCACCCAGGCGGCGCTGCTGTTGCAGCAGATGGAATCGATCCCCAGCAGTTGAGCCGCTCTTGATCCTGGTTGCTCGGCAGGCTGGCGTCGGTTTGCCTGTGCAGTCTTTAGCTCTCGTGCCGGCCGGCCTTTCAGAACGCGGATAACCTTCTTATGTCGCCATTCAAGGGCCAGACTGGCCTCAAGCGTATCGTTAATGCTGCGGGCTATTCGCTGGCGGGGTTGCGTGTCGCGATTGCCGGCGAAGCCGCATTTCGTCAGTTGATGCTGCTCAATCTGGTGTTGATTCCGCTGGCATTCTACTGCGATGTCAGCCGGGGCGAGCGCGCGCTGATGGTCGCCGTCTGCCTGTTGGCGTTGATCGTCGAATTGCTCAATTCTGCGCTGGAGGCGGCGGTCGATCGCATCTCCCTGGAGCTGCATCCCTTGTCGAAAAACGCCAAGGACATGGGCAGCGCCGCGCAGTTCATGTCCCTGATGTTGATCGCCAGTGTCTGGGCGCTGACCCTGTTGGGCTAGCTGCTGTGCGTGCGCAATAACCTGGTGGCAGGGCTTCAGGCAATGTTCGGCAGCACTATCTCATCGCTGCGCCTGACCCCGGCAGTCAGCGCCCGGCATAGCTCGATGAACTCACGCATGGCGGCAGTCTGGTACTTCTGCTTGTGCCAGATGAAATAGAACTGCCGGCGCAGGTCCAGTTCCGGGGTTTCCACCGCCACCAGGCTGCCGCGGCGAAAGGCATCACGCAGGGCCAGGCGCGAGATACAGCCGATCCCCAGGCCCGACTCCACTGCGCGCTTGATCGCCTCGGTATGTTCCAGCTCCAGGCGCACATTCAGCGAGCGCGGGTGATGGCGCATGGCCTGGTCGAACGTCAGGCGGGTGCCCGAGCCTTGCTCACGGAGTATCCAGGCTTCCTGGGTCAGCTCGTCGAGGCTGGCTTCGCCGCGCTTGGCCAAGGCATGTTGCGGCGCGCAGAACACCACCAGTTCGTCTTCGACCCAGGGCTGCACTTCGATATCCGGGTGCTGGCAGTCGCCTTCGATCAGGCCCATGTCCAGCTCATAGTGGGCGATCTGCTGCACCACGTAGGCGGTGTTATGCACCTGGAGCTGGACCCGGCATTCCGGGTGGCGCTGCATGAAGCTGCCGATCAGCAGGGTTGCCAGGTAATTGCCGACAGTTAACGTCGCGCCGACATGCAGCGAGCCAAAGCCACTCTTGCCCCCCAGCAGGCGTTCGATCTCCTTGGCCTGGTCGAGCAGGGCCGCGGCTTGGGGCAATAACTGCGAACCCAGGGCATTGAGGATCAGACGCTTGCCGGCGCGGTCAAACAATTGGCAGTCGGATTGGCGCTCCAATTCGCTGAGCGAGGTGCTGGTCGCCGACTGCGACAATGCCAGTGAGTCAGCCGCGCGGGAGACGCTTTCCTGCTGAGCCACGGCAACGAAGACTTGGAGCTGTCGTAGGGTAAATCGCATATCTATATAACCGATAACGGATATCTTAATTATCCACTTAACAGATATTCTGCCCGCGACTAGAATCTGCTGCAACCGCAACTGCCCGTGATTCTTGAGGACCTAGCATGAGCAACCTGAACGTCGAGCGTGTACTCAGTGTTCATCATTGGAACGACACTCTCTTCAGCTTCAAGACCACCCGCGATCGGGGCTTGCGCTTCGAGAATGGCCAGTTCGTGATGATCGGCCTGCAGCAGGACAATGGCCGGCCGCTGATGCGTGCCTATTCCATCGCCAGCCCGAACTACGAAGAGCACCTGGAGTTCTTCAGCATCAAGGTGGCGGATGGTCCGCTGACCTCGCGGTTGCAGCACCTCCAGCCCGGCGATGAACTGATGGTCAGCCGCAAGCCCACCGGCACCCTGGTACTCGACGACCTGTTGCCCGGCAAGCACCTGTACCTGCTCAGCACCGGCACCGGCCTGGCGCCTTTCATGAGCGTGATCCAGGATCCGGAAACCTACGAGCGCTACGAGAAAGTCGTCCTGGTGCATGGCGTGCGTTACGTCAACGAGGTGGCCTACCGCGAGTTCATCACCGAGCACCTGCCGCAGAACGAATACTTCGGCGACGCCTTGAGGGACAAGCTGATCTACTACCCGACCGTGACCCGCGAAGAGTTCGAAAACCAGGGCCGCCTGACCGACCTGATGCGCAGCGGCAAGCTGTTCCGCGACATCGGCCTGCCGCCGATCAACCCCCAGGACGACCGCGCGATGATCTGCGGCAGCCCGAGCATGCTCGACGAAACCGCCGCCGTGCTCGACAGCTTCGGCCTGAAGATCTCCCCGCGCATGGGCGAGCCGGGCGATTACCTGATCGAACGCGCCTTCGTCGAGAAGTAAGCGCCAGGCGAGCAGAGCAAAGGCGCGCTACGGATAAATCCCGTTCACTTGATTCAAGTGAACGGGATTTTTTCTGCCCGGACGGAATTCGCGCAGGCATCTAGCACCGACTAGGCGTTGCCGGATTGCAGCCGGGCCAGGCGTTGCATGCCCGGCTGCTGCACGGGTGAATCTGCCCGGATCAGTCTCCGGTCCGCTGTCGGCCAGGGCGCCTTCAGTGGGAGCCTAGGTCGAGGGTGATCTGGAAGCGATTGCCGCCATCTTTCTTCGCCACGTACATGGCGTTGTCGGCATGCGTGAGCAACTGTTGCGCGTCAATACCGTGCTGCGGATAGAACGCAACGCCGATGCTTGGCAGAATCATGTGCGCCATACCCTTGAGATCGAATGGCTGGTTGAGGGCCAAGCGGATTTTTTCGGCGACCAGCAAGGCGTGATCTGGCGTGCGGAAGTCCTCGAGCAGCACCACGAATTCGTCACCACCCAGGCGTGCGACCGTATCCGATTCGCGCACGCATTGCCTGATGCGCTCGGCAACCAGCTGCAGCAGGAGATCGCCGACGGTATGGCCGAACGTATCGTTGACCTGCTTGAACTTGTCCAGGTCGAGGAACAGCAGCGACAGCGACGTCTGATCCCGGCGTGCCCTGGTCAGTGCGGTGTGCAAACGGTCATAGAGCAGGGCGCGGTTTGGCAGTTGAGTCAGTTGGTCGTATTGGGCCATGAACTGCAAGCGACTAAGCATCTGCTGGCGTTCGATGGCTGCCGCCACCTGGGTCGAGACGAACTGCAGCAGTTCCTTGTCCTTGTCGGTGTAGCAGGCTCCATGGGTATAGCTCTGGAGCACCAAGGCGCCGATGGTGCCGTTGTGCGAGGTTAGCGGCACTCCCAGCCAATACAATGACGTGCAGTCGATCGCCTGGAGGTGCTCGGGCAGGGTCTTCAGCGTATCTGGGGAGAGCAGCAAGGTCTGCCCGGTGCGGATGATTTCAGCGCTGAGGGTGGGGGCCGCCAGATTGTGCGGCGCAGGTGCCTGCTGGCGTTCATCGATATGGTAGGGAAAGCTCAGCTGGTCGTTCTGCTCATCATAAAGAGCCACGGAAAAATTGATGGCCGGTAACAGTTGGCCGACGATCGAGTGAACCTTCTCGAACAGGCTGGGTAGATCCTTGGCCAGGTGCGCCGCTTCGGAGATGGCATAGAGCGCCGCTTGCATCGACTCGTTGTGTTTACGTTCGCTGACGTCATGGGCTACGGCAATCCTCAATTGATCGTCCGCCGACCAGCGGGCCGACCACATGATGTGAACGATCCGACCATCCTTGCGGATGTAGCGATTTTCAAAGTTGGGTTTGCTGCCACCCGACATGATTTCGCTGGCCGCTTGTAGCGTGATGGCGTGATCTTCCGGCAAGACCAGTTCGATCATGCTCTTGCCGATCATTTCCTCGGCGGAATAGCCAAAGATCCGCTCGCAAGCCGCGCTGACAAAAACGAATCGACCCTCCTTGTCGACCACGCAGATGGCATCGAGTAGAAGATCAACCAGGTTGCCTGATGGGACGTAAGGCTTTGTGGTTTTCATAGGGTAAATTGTGGTCGCTCTGAACCAGCCATGACTTGTGCAAGAGTGTGACCATGTGCCGAAAGGTGCAGCCCATTGGCCAACTTTAGCCGCAGCCCAGACACTGCGGAAGCAATACTTCAGTCAAAATGTGTAGTGGCTTCGTGCCAGCTAGTGATTACCTTGGACTCGACGGGGCCGGCAGGTCAATAGCAGCTGATGCAATGGCTGCAAGCGCCTGCCTTGCCTTACCTGACGCACCCGGAGGTTGTGCAAATCCCGCGCGCCGTCGCGTGGGCAAGAGTTCTTCACTGCCGCTCAGGTCTCCACCACTTCCAGCACGCAAATTTTTCCCGGTTCTGGGTAGTGCCAGCGCACATCGACATCCCACAAGCGCGTGCCATAGCGCCGCTCGGGCGGCGGTAGCTGATAGGCCGGGCGCGGATCCTGGGCCAGGCATTGTTCTATCAGTTCGACCAGCGGCTGGTCCAGGCGCAGGCCGTGGCTGCGCGCCTGGCCGAGGGCCGCGTCTTGCCATTGCACCTCGATCAGCAGCGGAGCTCCGTCGGCGATGCGGTTACAGGCGCTTGCGACGCTGTCGGCATAGGGCACATAGGGTTTGATATCCAGCACCGGTGTGCCGTCGAGCAAGTCGATCCCCGACAGCCAGAGTTTGCCCGGTTCGACCTTGTCCAGTTGCACCACAGATTGACCGATGCCGTTGGGGCGGTGGGTGGCACGGGTGGCAAATACCCCCACCGATTTATTCCCACCCAGGCGCGGTGGGCGCACTTTCAGACGTGGCTGGTCTTGCAGTGCCTGGTGAAACAGAAACAGCAGCCAGACATGGCTGACCTGTTCCAGGCCCTGCACCGCTTCGCCCGTATCGAAGGGGGCGAGCAGTTCCAGCACGCCACGGGCAGCCGGGGCCAGCTGAGGCTGACGGGGAATGGCGAACTTCTCCTTGAAACAGGAGCGGACGAAACCGATGGGCGAGACGGAGTAGGGCATGGGGGCAGGGTCAGTCGGTGGGGCATCAATGGTAACCGCTGTGGCCGCTGTGGCGCAGGGTTTTGCTGGCTAGCCCAGCAGCAACAGGCCCCAGCCGAGCAACAACAAACCGCAGATGCGGCTGATCCAGAGTCCCTGTGGCAGGGTTTTCTCAAGCAGTATGTAGATGCTGATCACGGCTACCCAGAGCAGGTTCATCACGCCGACCACGAACAGCAAGCCCATCAGCGCCCAGCAGCAGCCCAGGCAGTAGAGGCCATGTTTGAGGCCCATGGACCAGCCGCCGATAATCCCAGGACGCCAGTGACCGAGCAGAAATTGCACCGGCCCGCTGCAATGGGCCAGGCAGCTGGCCTTGCCTGGCAGCCACTGGTAGATGCCGGCGCCCATCAGTAATGCCGCGCCAAGCCAGTGACTCTGGCTACGCATCTGCGGGCTGAGCAGGGTGAGACGGTCAAGGCCCCACTGCAAGGCGGTGGCGACCAAGCTGAAACCACCCCACACCAGTAGATACGCCAGGCAGAACAGCAGCAGCGCCAGATGCCGCTGGGGCGCTGCCATATATCGGCGCAGCATCTGCTGGTAGAGCAGGATCATCGGCAAGGCGCTGGGCAACATCATGCCGACCATCATCACCGACCACATCGCCAACATCAGCAGCGCATCGGCCAAGCTCCAGGGCATCGGCATGCCGGCCATGGCCATATTGGCCATATCGGCCATGCCGCCAAGCGCAGCCAGGCGATACAGTTCCAGCCAGGCTAGCGCCGCGAGGATCAACAAACACACGATGACCCACCACTGCTCCTTGCCCAGTGGCCAGTAGGGCAGGCGGCGGTGTGCCTGGTCGGCGAGTTCCTCGGGAGCGCCCGGCACCTTCAGCGCACCACCCCTTGCCCGGTGAAATGCAGCCGGGCGAAGTGAGCATGGCTGTTCTGCGCGGCGATCTTGATCGCGCCCTGGGTCTGGAAGGTGCCGCTGGCTACCTGCGCTTCGCTGAACTCGAAGCCCTTGGGCAGTACAATTCGCGCTTCCTGAGGTTCGCCGGTCACCGGGTTGCGCATCGGTTCGCCGTTGGCTTCGAGCACGCCGGCTATGCGGGTGTGAGCTTCGCGCTTATCCACGTCGACACTGAACTCGATGGGTACGAACTGCGGGTCGAACATCTCGCTGATGGTGCTGGCGAATACCGAAAACACTGTCGTGCCGGGCTCGGTGTCTTGGCCGGAGAGAATGCGCAACAGCGCCTGACGCTGCTCCGGGCTGGCCCTGTCCTCGATGAAGACCTGACAGCGGCCACTGCCTTCATGGATGGCGCCGGGCCAGGCAAAGGTGGCGACCCAGCACAGGCCATCGAGCTTGACTTCATTGTAGTGGCCCTGCTCGATGCGCATCGACACCACGGCCTCGCAGTTGCCGTGGCTAGGTAGGGAACTGAACTGGCAGGGACACCCCCAGTTGCAGTTGCAGGTGACGAATTCGGCGCCCTGCATGCGCCAGTCAGCCATGTTCATGGCTGCGCTCCTTGCCGCTGTTGCGGCCTGATAAGCTGCTATAAGCCCCCATCATTAAAACTAGCAGAGCAGTCGTGCGTCGCGTGGCGCGCCAGACCAGCGGCCGCATACAGGCGGGAACGCTGATTCAGAGGCTGAAGCCGCCGTCGATCGGGATGATGGCCCCGGTCATGTAGGCGCCGGCGGTGCTGGCCAGGCTGATCGCCAGGGCGGCCATTTCTTCCTCGCGGCCCCAGCGCTTCATCGGGATCAGCGCGGTATCCGCGGCCAAGGCCGCATCATCCTGGGCGATGAATTGGGTCATCTTGCTCGGAAAGCGCCCCGGCGCAATCACGTTGACGTTGATGTACTGGCCGGCCAGTTCGCGGGCAAGCATGCGCGACAGTTGATGCAGTGCGGCCTTGCTTGGGCCATAGGCATAGGCGTCTTCGCCGTGGGAGGTGATGCCGGCTACCGAACCAATGTTGATCACCCGCGCCGGATTAGCCGCCGAGCCGGCCTTGCGCAGCAGCGGCAGCAACTGCTGGATGCAGCTGAACACCGAGGTTACGTTGAGTTGCATGACCTTTTCCCAGCCCTTGGCCGGGTAGGACTCGAGTGGCGCGCCCCAGGTGGTGCCGGCATTGTTGACCAAGATGTCCAGCTGGCCGATTTCGCCTGCCAGTTGCGCGGCCAGCGCCTGCACGCCTTCCTCGCTGGCCAGGTTGGCGGCGAGGCCGTGGCAGGTGCCAAAGGCTGAGAGTTCGGCGGCGGTTTGTGCGCAGGCCTCGCCGTCACGGGCACAGACATACACAGTCGCGCCGGCTTCGAGGAAGGCTTTGGCGATCATCTTGCCGATACCGCGGGTGCCACCGGTTACCAGGGCGGTGCGGCCTTGCAGGGAGAAGTAGGGGTGCATGGCGAGTCCTCTTGGGGGATGAATGCCACTACCCTAAACGCCCGGCCGGCCGCCAGCAGGCATTATTGCGCCTGGGAATGCAGTGCCATGAGCATCGCCGCGCTGCGCCGGCCAGCTTCAGCCGCGTACGCGCAGGGTCAGACCCTTGAGGAAGTTACGCAGGAACTGATCGCCGCAGGTGCGGTAGTTGCTGTGGCCGAACTTGCGAAACAGTGCACTCATTTCCGGTTTTGATACCGGGCAGTCGACGCTCTGCATGATCTCGTGCATGTCGTCTTCTTTCAGTTCGAAGGCCACGCGCAGTTTCTTCAGCACCATGTTGTTGGTCACGGGCAGCTCGAAGGGCTGGGCCGGGCGGCTGTCGTCCTTGCCGCGCTTGAGGTACACCAGGCCATCGAGGAAGTGCGCCATCAGCTCGTCGTCACAGGCGACGAAGCCTTCTTCGTCGTCTTTTTTCAACAGCGGAGCTACTTCGGCGACGCTGGTCTGTTTGCCGCTGAGCTGGATGATGTCGACAATTTTCGCGTCACTGACGTCGAGCATATAGCGCACGCTGCGCAGTACATCGTTATTGAGCATGAGGGTGTCCTGAAATGTTGGGGAGCTGCAGCACTCGAGTGCTGCAGTCGGAGAAATGCCTAGAAGCGTTCTTTCGCGGCCAGGTAGCGCCATTGGCCGGGCTGGACTTTGGCCATGGGCACGCCGCCGATGCGGATGCGCTTCATGCCCAGCACCTTGAGGTCGACGCTGTTGCACATGAATACGATCTGCCCCGGCTGCGGGTTTTTCAAGGCGAAGCGCAGGCGGGTTTCGTTCTGCCAGCTGACCTTGCACGGTGGCAGTGCTGAGCCGTTGAAGGTCAGACCGTGGTTCAGGCGTTTTAGTTGGCTGTTACTGAGGGTGCCGATGACTTCGACGACATATTCCTGCTCCAGCTTGGCCTGATCGTCCTTGAGCTTGCGCTCGATCCGCCAGTCCTGAGTCAGTACGTGCAAGCCATCGGCACCGGCTTGCAGTGGCAGGCAGGTGACCAGGCGAGCGAAGTGGCTTTTCAGCGGGCGGATGCCGGAGCTGTCTTCCGGCCACTGGCTGGCCTGGCTGACAGTCTCGACCGCGCGATCCGGGAAGTGACCGGAGGGCACATGCAGCAGCAGGGTGACCGGCTCGACCGGGGCCAATACGGCGTCCGGGAGCAGCTCGACGCGCTGCGCCTCGACCTTGAACTGCGGCTCTTGCACCACTACGCCATCAACCAGCACCCAGCCGCCCTCGATATACAACTCGGCTTCGCGGCGTGAGCAGCCGACCAGTTCAATCAGGCGTTTGGACAGGCGTATCGGGTCGGTCATGGAAAGAGTCGTCGGAAAAAAGGGCTGTCATTGTAACTGGCCGGGGGCATCGTGCGCAGATCATTGGGCGAACGGTGCAGATAAAAAAACCGCTCCGGGGAGCGGTTTCTATTGAGCAAGGTATGGTTAAAAACGTAGCGAGCGGCGGTCAGGCTAGGCAAAAGCAGATGAAAAAGCGGAGTGTACGTATGTACATGAGCATTACTCGTTTCACTCGCCCTTCGGGCCGCGCTAAAGCGCGTTAGCCGCAAGCGGCTTGTTGAGTCTGCTTTCAACGACGCATGGCGCGCGCAGCCCGCAGTAGTTTTTAACCCCCAAGGTAGGCGTCGCGCACCTTGGGGTCATTGAGCAATTCATGCCCGCTGCCCTGCATGACGATCCGGCCATTCTCCAGCACATAGCCACGATCGGCCAGCTTCAGCGCCTGGTTGGCGTTCTGCTCGACCAGGAACACGGTCACGCCATCCGCGCGCAGCTGTTCGATGATGCTGAAGATCTGCTGGATGATGATCGGTGCCAGGCCCAGCGAGGGTTCGTCGAGCAGCAGCAGCTTGGGCTTGCTCATCAGTGCGCGGCCGATGGCGAGCATTTGCTGTTCGCCGCCGGACATGGTGCCGGCACGCTGCGACAGGCGTTCCTGCAGGCGTGGGAACAGGTGCAGAACCTTGTCCAGCTGCTCCTGGAACTCGCCTTTGGCCGTGAAGAAGCCGCCCATTACCAGGTTCTCTTCCACGGTCAGGCGGGAGAATACCCGGCGACCTTCCGGTACCACGGCAATGCTCTTGCGCATGATGTCCGGGGTGTTCTGGCCGATCAACTCTTCACCTTCGAAGCGGATGCTGCCACTGCTCGCCTGGGGTGAGCCGCACAGGGTCATCAGCAGGGTCGACTTGCCGGCGCCGTTGGCACCGATCAGGGTGACGATCTCGCCTTGGCGCACCTCGACGTCGACGTCATGGAGTGCCTGGATCTTGCCGTAGAAGGTGGAAACCTTGTCGAAATACAGCATCAAGCTTCCCCCAGGTAGGCTTTGATCACGTCCGGGTTCGCGCGGATCTGCTCCGGCGTTCCTTCGGCCAGGGGCGTGCCCTGGTTGATCACGTAGATATGGTCGGAAATGCTCATGACCAGCTTCATGTCGTGCTCGATCAACAACACGGTGACGTTGTGTTCATCGCGCAGCATGCGGATCAGGGCCTTGAGATCGTCGGTTTCACGCGGGTTGAGGCCGGCGGCCGGCTCGTCGAGCATGAGGATGCTCGGCCGGGTCATCATGCAGCGGGCAATCTCCAGGCGGCGTTGCTGGCCATAGGCGAGGGTGCCGGCCGGGCGGTTGGCGAATTCGGTCAGGTTGACCTGCTCCAGCCAGTGCGCGGCGTATTCCATGGCTTCGCGTTCGCTCCTGCGAAACGCCGGGGTCTTCAACAGCCCGGAGATGAAGTTGGTGTTGAGGTGGCGGTGCTGAGCCACCAGCAGGTTTTCCACCGCGGTCATTTCCTTGAACAGTCGCACGTTCTGGAAGGTCCGGACCACGCCCTTGCGGGCGATCTTGTGGCCTGGCAGGCCTTCGATCTGTTCGCCATTGAAGCGAATATTGCCGCTGGTTGGCTGGTAGAAACCGGTCAGGCAGTTGAAGACCGTGGTCTTGCCAGCACCGTTCGGGCCGATCATCGACACCACTTGTTTTTCATTGACGGTCAGCCCCACTCCGTTGACGGCCAGCAGGCCACCGAAGCGCATGGACAGGCCGCTTACTTCCAGAATAGGGCGACTCATTGTTTCAACTCCAGGTGCGGGCGCTGCATGGGTAGCAGGCCTTGCGGACGCCAGATCATCATCAGCACCATCAGGGCACCGAACATCAGCATGCGGTACTCGTTGAATTCGCGCGCCAGTTCCGGCAGCAGGATCATCACGACGGCGGCCAGGATGATCCCCAGTTGCGAGCCCATGCCACCCAGCACGACGATGGCGAGGATGATCGCCGACTCGATGAAGGTGAAGGATTGCGGACTGACCAGGCCTTGGCGCGCGGCGAAGAAGCTGCCGGCAAAACCGGCGAAGCAGGCACCCAGGGTGAAGGCCGAAAGCTTGATCATGGTGGGGTTCATGCCCAGGGCACGGCAGGCGATTTCGTCTTCGCGCAGGGCCTCCCAGGCGCGGCCGATCGGCATGCGCAGCAGGCGGTTGATCACGAACAGGGTCAGCAGCACCAGCACCAGGGCGATCAGGTAGAGGAAGATCACCTTGTTGATCGAGGCGTAGGCCACGCCGAAATACTCGTGGAAGGTCTGCATGCCCTCAGCGGCCTTGCGGTCGAACGACAGGCCGAACAGGGTCGGCTTGGGGATCGAACCGATGCCGTTGGGACCGCCGGTCAGCCAGGTCAGGTTGTTCAGCAGGATGCGGATGATCTCGCCGAACCCCAGGGTGACGATGGCCAGGTAGTCACCGCGCAAGCGCAACACCGGGAAGCCCAGGATAAAGCCGAAGAACGCCGCCATCAGGCCGGCGATCGGCAGGCAGATCCAGAAGCTCAGGCCGAAGTAGAACGACAGCAGGGCATAGCTGTAGGCACCGACGGCGTAGAAAGCGACATAGCCGAGGTCGAGCAAGCCGGCCAGACCGACCACGATATTCAGGCCGAGGCCGAGCATCACGTAGATCAGGATCAGGGTGGCGATGTCCACCGCCCCGCGGCTGCCGAAGAACGGCCAGGCCAGGGCCATGATGATCAGGCCGATGATCACCCAGCGCTGGGTCGAGGGCAGGGTGAGGAAATTGCTGGCCTGGCTCGGCATGCTCGGCAACGTCGGTGCATGGCTCCAGATGGCACTCAGCTGGGAGCGGAACAATTGCCAGAAGAACATGGCAATGGAGCTGCCGAGGATGGTCCACAGAACGGCCGGACTGGCACCTTGCACTTCCAGTTTGATGCCCACGGTGCTCAGCTTCAGGCCGATGACCGGATAGGCCACGGCCAGCACCAGCAGGGCGCTGAAAAAGGCCGTTTTGAAGTTTTTCTTGATCGCGGTGCTCATACTTTCTCAACCTCCGGGCGACCCAGGATACCGGTCGGTCGGAACAACAGGACCAGCACCAGCAGGCTGAATGCCACCACGTCCTTGTACTGATCGCCAAAGATGTCGGCGCCAAAGGCTTCGGCCACGCCGAGCACCAGGCCGCCCAATACCGCGCCCGGGATGCTGCCAATGCCGCCCAGTACCGCCGCGGTGAACGCCTTGATGCCGGCGAGGAAACCCAGGTGCGGGTTGATCACACCGTACTGCATGCCCAGTAGCACGGCGGCAATCGCGGCCAGGGCGGCGCCGATGACGAAGGTCAGGGAAATGATGTTGTGGGTGTTGATGCCCAGCAGGTTGGCCATCTTCAGGTCTTCGGCGCAGGCCCGGCAGGCCCGGCCCAGTCGCGAGCGGGAAATGAACAGGGTCAGGCCGACCATTGCCAGGAAGGTGACGACGAAAATCAGCACCTGCATATAGGAAATGACCACGCCATTCATGGCGCTTTCACCGAACACGAAGTTGCCCGGTAAGGGATTGGGAATGGCTTTGTCCTTGGAGTCCTGAGACAACAACATGAGGTTCTGCAGGAAAATCGACATGCCGATGGCCGAGATCAGCGGAATCAAGCGATTGCCACCGCGCAGGGGGCGATAGGCGACGCGTTCGATGCTGTAACCATAGGCCGCGCAGACGATGATGCTGGCGGCGAAGCCGGCGATCATGATCAGGGGCAAGCTGTCCAGGCCGAACATGGTCAGGCCGGCGATGACGATGAAGACTACATACGAGCCAATCATGTAAACCTCGCCGTGGGCGAAGTTGATCATGCCGATGATGCCGTAGACCATGGTGTAGCCAATGGCAATCAGGGCATAGGTACTGCCAACGGTCAGACCGTTAACCAGCTGTTGCAGGTAGTGATACAGATCAGGCATTGCCTAACTCCTGGGTCGTCACGCACGTCAGCGCTTGTGGCGCAGGGTGAGACCGGAATTCTTCTAATAAACAAAACCCACTGCGGTTGCAGTGGGCTTTGGGTTCAGGCGGGAAGCCGCTTATCAGTTAAGCGGTGCTTCGGTCTTGGTGCCGTCCTGGTGCCACTCGTAGGCGACGAAGCTGAAGTCCTTCAGGTCGCCCTTGTCGTCGAAGCTGAGGATGCCGGTAGGCGTGTCGAAGCTGTTGGCACGCAGGGCTGCGGCCACCTTGGCGGTGTCGGTGCTGCCAGCCTTTTCAATGCCTTCGGCAATCACTTGCACGGCAGCATAGGCTGGGAAGACGAACGGGCCGCTGGAGTCTTCGTTCTTGGCTTTGAACGCTTCGACCAGTGCCTGGTTGCGTGGATCCTGGTCGAACGACTTCGGCAGGGTCACCAGCAGGCCTTCGGAAGCCGGGCCGGCGATGGCCGAGATTTCCTTGTTACCCACACCTTCAGGGCCCATGAACCTGGCGGTCAGGCCTTTTTCAGCCGACTGACGCAGCAGCAGGCCGAGCTCCGGGTGGTAGCCACCGTAGTAGACGAAATCCACATCGGCTTGCTTGAGCTTGGCGATCATCGCGGAGAAGTCCTTGTCGCCGGCATTGATGCCTTCGAACAGAACGACCTTGGTGCCCTTGGCTTCCAGGGTTTGCTTGACCGCGGTGGCGATGCCTTCACCGTATTGCTGCTTGTCGTGAAGTACGGCCACGGCCTTCGGCTTGATGTAGTCGGCGATGAAGTTGCCGGCGGTCGGGCCTTGCAGGCTATCCAGGCCGATGGTGCGGAACACCAGTTCGTAGCCGCGGGCGGTGATGTCCGGGCTGGTGGAAGCCGGGCTGATCATCAGGATGCCTTCGTCTTCGTAGATGTCGGACGCTGGCTGAGTAGAGCTGGAGCAGAGGTGGCCAACCACGAATTTTACTTCGTCGTTGACGATCTTGTTGGCTACGGCTACGGCTTGTTTCGGATCGCAAGCATCGTCATACACCACGCCTTCGAGCATGGCGCCGTTGACGCCACCAGCCTTGTTGATCTGCTCGATGGCCATCTTGGCACCGACAAATTGCATCTCGCCGTATTGAGCGACTGCGCCGGTAACCGGGCCTGCCATACCAATCTTGATCGTGTCAGCCGCTAGCGAGTAGCTGGCAACGCCGGCCATGGCCATGGCGGCAAACAGTTTGGAGATCTGCTTAGTAGCCTTGTTCATAGTGCTCCACTCTTATTGGTTTTCGTTGTGTAGTTCTGGCGGCCAAAACTGCAGAGCCGGATCATTTTCCCCGGCTATACACCTGGCAACTTTACCGCTGCAGTGTAGAGCGCCGCTTTGCGGATTGGAAAGCCAGCCATTGGCGATAACACACGCGGATGTCGCTTAATTGAACGAAATGTATAGAAAAACGGCGTGCCTTGTCTGCGCTCGGCCGCGTCAGGCGTACTTGCCTGGGACTTGTGCGGCGCTATCATGCTGCCCAAGTAAACTCGGAAAACTTCTGCGGACAAACCATGACTGAACAACCTAGCACCCTCTATGCCAAGTTGCTTGGAGAAACTGCGCCAATCACCTGGCAAGAGTTGCAACCTTTCTTCGCCCGCGGTGCCTTGCTGATGGTCGGGGCTACCCAAGATCTGATCGCGGTGGCCCAGGCCGTGGCGGAAAATGACCAGGATGAGGTGGCCGCCTGGCTGGCCAGCGAACAATTGAAAAAAATCGACGATGGCGATGCCGCGGATCTGCTGGCGCGCGACCCGCCGCTATGGGCGGTGGTGGTGGCGCCTTGGGTGCTGGTGCAGGAACGGCGTAGCTGATGGGGCCTTGTGCAACAATTGCGGCTGGCTGCAAATCACCGCGGCGCGCCTGGCCGCGAACACCGGGAGACGCTCCGCAACAGCGCTCGATCTGTTCGCACGCGTTGCGTCGATACGTCGCGGGCGGTGAACGGGGCTAGACTGGTTCGAGTCTTCCCCTAGTCGCTACGGAGCCATCATGTTCGAGCCTGGCCATCTGCATCGCGCTAACCCGGTCGCCACCCCTGACCAACCGGCGTACAGCATCGACCTCTACTACGAGGTGCGCCAGGATCCGGTCGAGGGCCCGATGCTGCACATGCGCCTGGTCGGCGACGTGGCAGGCAAGGCGTTCGAGGAACAGTTCGAGTTGCACCGCGATACGGCCTTCAATTTCGCCAGCGTCGCCAGCCGATTGGCACTCAAGCATGGAATGCCGGCCAATTTCAGCCTGATCATGCGTGGCCACCAGGAATACGACCAGATGTTCGCCGATATCCGCGCCAAGCTTGGCAGTCATACCGGCGACCCGGTCGATCTCGATCATCTGGAGAAAGACGGCTTGTAGTGGCGCTATCGAATAGGGCGTTACTCGCCGCAGATTCGCGAAACAGCCTGTGGCGGGCTGTCGCTTTGCTCCGAGCGGATCGCCGCCCGGACCGCCTTACGCGCTGACCCAGCGTTGACGCGCCCAGCCGCTGAAGGCGTCGACGCCCAGCACCAGGATCAGCATCGCCAGGATCACCGTCGCCGCCTGGGCTTGCTGGAACAGGCTGAGGCTGACGTAGAGCATCTGTCCCAGGCCGCCGGCACCGACAAAACCGAGCACGCTGGCCATGCGGATATTATTTTCCCAGCGGTACAACGAATAGGCGATCAGTTGCGGCCAGATTGCCGGCAGGGTGCCGTAGCAGAATGCCGCCACATGTCCGCCGCCGCTCAGGCGAATCGCCTCGGCCGGTTCGTCCGGTGTGTTCTCCAGGGCTTCGGCGAACAGCCGGCCGAGCACCCCGGTGGTATGCAGGGCCAGGGCCAGGGTGCCGGCATTCGGCCCGAGGCCGGCGGCCAGCACCACCAGGGCTGCCCACACCAGTTCTGGTATCGCGCGCAGGGCATTCAGAAGAAAGCGGGAGCCACTCAGTGCCAGCCAGCCGAAACGTCCGGCGGCCGGCAAGGCCAGGAGCAGGCCGAACAGGGCCGCTAGCAGGGTGCCGATGGCCGACATGGCCAGGGTCTCCAGTGCGCCGTGGCCGATGGCCCGCAAGTGTGGCACCGAGAAATCCGGGCTGAAGAAGTTGCCGGCATAGCGGCCCATCTGGCTCAGGCTGTCGCCACCGATCAGTGCGCCAAGGTCGATGCCCAGGAAGCGGAAGGACGCCACCACCGTCACCAGCAAGGCCAGCAGCAGGGCGTAGTTGCCCAAACGCTTGTCTGCAGCAGGCTTCATAGCAACCTCGCGCGCAGCAGGCGGCTGAGTTGGTCGGCGAGCAGGACCAGCAACAGGAAGGTCAGCAGCATGCTGGCCACTTCGCCGCCGGCGAACATGCGCAGCGACAGGTCGATCTGCTGGCCCAGGCCGCCGGCACCGACGAAGCCCATGACCACCGAGGCGCGGATGGCGCATTCCCAGCGGTACACCGTGTAGGAGAGCATTTCCGCGGCGGCATTGGGCAGCACCCCGTAGGCGAAGGCGGCCAAGCGAGGGCTGCCAGCGATCAGCAGGGCGCGGCTCGGACGCGGGTCGACCGACTCGAAAATTTCCGCGTAGACCTTGCCGAGCATGCCGCTGTAGGTGATGGCGATGGCCAGCACCCCGGCGGTCGGGCCGAGGCCAACGGCGCGGACGAACAGCAGCGCCCAGACGATTTCCGGCACGCTGCGCAGGACGATCAGCAGGCCGCGTACCGGCCAGCGCAGCGCCTGCGCCCACCAGGCCGGACGTCCGCCACGGTGCACCGCGGAGAGTGACAGCGCGCGGCTGGCCAGCAGTGCCCCGGGAATGGCGATGAGCAGGGCCAGGGCCATGCCGGCGGTGGCGATGGCCAGGGTCTCCAGGGTGGCGCGAGCGAGCAACCGGAGGAACTCGCGATCATGCGCCGGCGGCCAGAACTCGGCGAGAAAGCCGCCCATATTGGCGGCGTTCTGTTGCTCGAACAGCACCGCCAGGTTCAGCTCGCTGAGCGTCAGGCCCGGCCACAACAGCAGCACTGCCAGCAGGGTCAGGGCCAGGCGCGGCAGGGCGGCCGGGTCACGCAGTGGCGGGTTCAGCATCGCGGGATCTGCACGCTCACAGGCGCCGGCACTGCCGAAGCGGGCACGGCTTGCAATTGTTCGTTGGCGTATAGCGCATCCAGCGCGTTGACGCTGATTGCTGCGGGTGGCAGGTCGAAGACGATGCGACCCTCGCGCACGCCGATGATTCGCGGGAAATGCGCCAGGGCCAACTCCACCGCATGCAGGCTGGCCAGCAGGGTCATGCCGCGCCGACTGACTTCCTCATTGAGTACGCTCAGGGTATGCCCGGCGAGCACCGGGTCCATGGCCGACACCGGCTCATCGGCCAGGATCAGTTCCGGCGCCTGATAGAGCACCCGCGCAATGCCGACCCGTTGCAACTGGCCACCGGAGAGCTGATCACAGCGTTCGAACAGCTTGTCCGCCAGGTCCAGGCGCGCAAGGGCCGCCTGGGCACCGGGCATATCCAGCGGATGCAGCAGGTTGAGCAGGCTTTTGCCCAGCGACCATTGTCCCAACTTACCCGCCAGTACCGCCGTGACCACCCGCTGGCGTGGCGGCAGGGGCGGTGTCTGATGAATTAGGCCGATGCGCGCACGCAACTGCTGGCGCTTGCCGGCCGAAAGCTGCCAAGGCTGCTGGCCGAGCAGCTGGATTTGTCCGCTGCTGGGTTGCAGGTTGCTGGCGAGCAGGCGCAGCAGGCTGGTTTTGCCCGCGCCCGATGGGCCGATGATGGCCACCCGCTCGCCGAGCTTTACCCGCAGATCGATCTCGTTGAGCGCAACCTTACCGTTGGCGTGGGTCAGGCCCACGCCGCTGAGGCTGACACTCACTTCAACAGGCCGGCCGCCTGGGCTGCTTCCTCGATACCCTGGTAATTTTCGGCCTTGGTCGCGATGAAGCGGCTGGCGGCTTGCAGGTCGAGGATAGCCTTGTGTTGCGGGTTGGCCGGGTCGAGGGCGAGGAACGCCGCCTGGATCTTGTCGCGTACGACCGGGTCGAGGGTGCCGCGCACTGTCCAGTTGTAATCGAAGTAGGGCGCGGTGGTGGCGATTACCTTGACCTTGTCGGTATCGACCTTGCCGGTGGCGACCAGTTTGTCCCACACCGAGGCGTTGAGTACGCCGCCGTCGGCCTTGCCGGCCTGCACCCAGGCCGCGGTGGCGTCATGCGCGCCGGAGTAGGCGATGCGGCTGAAGAACTCTTCCGGGTTGATCCCGTCCTTGAGCATGAAATAGCGCGGCATCAAGCTGCCGGAGGTGGACGACACCGAACCGAAGGCGAAGGTCTTGCCTTTGAGGTCCTGCAGCGAGTGCACGGCCGGGTCGGCGCTGATGATCTTGCTGGTGAACTTCTCATCTTCGGCGCGCTGCACCAGCGGGATGGCGGGGTGTGCAGAGTCGGCGGTCTTCAGGCGCGCCTGGACGAAGGTGAAACCGCCCAGCCAGGCCAGGTCGACACGATCGGCGGCGAGGGCCTCGACCACGGCGGCATAGTCGGATACCGGGACGAACTCGACTTTCATGTCCAGCTGCTGTTCGAGGTAGGCGCCAAGCGGCTCGAATTTGCGCAACAGTTCGGTGGGGGCTTCATCGGGGATGGCCGAGACGCGCAATACATCGGCGGCTTGGGCGAATACGGTGGAAAAAGACAGGGCAAGGCCGACGGCCAGCGCAAAGGGACGCTTCAACATGGGGGTTCTCCGGTTCAATAGCGGGGAAAGCCGGCGGAGTATAAAGGGAATCCTGCGCTTGTGGCGGTTGGGCTGAGAGGCTGTGAAAAAAAACACCCGCCTACTGCGGGCGTCTCCGAGCGACCGCTGCTGATATTTCGCTACGAACGCCAGGTATCGGCCTCGCGACAGCGCTGGAGATGTGCCCACTGGCTGAGCAAGGCGCAGCGCTGCACCCGGATTGCCTCGGCGGCATCGGCAATACCCTCCGGTGGGTTTCGCCCTGCACCCGGCCCATGGCGGCTTCGATGCAGAGGTTCCGCGTTGCCCGGGCACCCTACGTTAAGATAGCCATGTCCTTTGAGCTGGAGTCGCATTATGTCTGCATCGATGACCACTTCCCTGCCGGCCCTGGCTTTCGCTGGCATCGGTCTGATGGGCTTGCCCATGACCCGGCGCCTGCTGGCCGCCGGTTATCCCCTGAGCGTGTGGAACCGTTCGCCGGACAAGTGCCTGCCGTTGCTCGAGCTGGGGGCGCAGCGTGCGCAAACCCCGGCCGAGTTGTGCACCGATGCCGGCATGGTGATGCTCTGCCTGGCCAATACCGAGGTGGTGCGAGAGGTGGTGTTCGGCCCCGGTGGTATCGTCGAGGGTGCCCGCCCCGGGCAACTGCTGGTGGATTTCTCCAGTCTGGAGCCGGCGGCGACCCGCGCGATGGCCGCCGAGTTGGAGCAGCGTTGCGGCATGCGCTGGGTTGATGCGCCCGTGTCCGGCGGCACGCCCGGCGCCGAGGCCGGCAGCCTGGCGATCATGGCGGGTGGCCGCGAGGAGGATGTCGAGCGGGCGCGACCGATCCTCGCCCACCTGGGGCAGCGCCTGACCCGCATGGGCGATGTCGGTGCCGGTCAGGTAACCAAGCTGTGCAACCAGATGATCGTCGCCTGCAACGCGCTGGTGATTGCCGAGGTGGTGGCCCTGGCGGAGCGGACCGGGGTCGATGCCAGCTTGCTCGCGCCGGCCTTGGCCGGTGGTTTTGCCGATTCAAAACCGCTGCAGATCCTCGCCCCGCAAATGGCCAGCAGCCAGTTCGAACCGATCAAATGGCATGTGCGCACCCTGCTCAAGGATCTGGACAGCGCGGTCAAGCTGTCGCGCGAGAGCGGTTCGGCCGCACCGCTCAGCGGCCTGGCGGCGCAGCTGATGCGCCTGCACGGTAGCCAGGGCAATCTGCAGCGCGATCCGGCCACGCTGGTGCAACTGTATCGGGAGAGCGAGGCATGAAAATCTCCGCCAACCTGTCCCTGTTGTTCAACGAACGGCCGTTGCGCGAGCGCGTGGTGGCGGCCGCGGCGGCGGGCTTCGATGGTGTGGAAATCCAGTTTCCCTACGAGTTGGCGGCGATTCGCCTGAAGGAGGCGCTGGCAGCGGCGGGCATGCCGCTGGTGCTGATCAACCTGCCCGCTGGCGACTTGCTCGACGGCGGTGCCGGTCTGGCGGCGGTGCCGGCACGCCAGGCCGAGTTCGACGCTGCGCTGCAGGAAGCCCTGACCTATGCGGCGATGGTCCGTCCCACCTGCGTCAATGTGCTGGCCGGACGCCTGGCCGCAGGCGTGAGTCGAGAGCTGGCGTTGGCGACCCTGGCCGCCAATCTGCACACAACGGCTGAAGCCTTTCAGCTGCTGGGGATCCGCGTGCTGGTGGAGGCGATCAACCCGCTGGATATGCCGGGCTTTTTGCTCAACACCCCCGAGCAGCTCGATGAGATGTTGCGCAGGGTCGGGCATCCCAATCTGGCGGCCCAGTACGACCTTTACCACATGGCGCGCCAAGGCGTGGACTTGGTGGTGGGCATCGAGCTGTTGGCTGGGCGCATCGGCCATGTGCAGTTCGCCGATTGCCCCGGGCGCGGGGCACCTGGAACCGGTCGGCTCGAGTTTGCCCCGGTCCTGGCGGCGCTCGAGCGTACCGGCTATCAGGGCTGGCTGGGTGCCGAATACCTGCCCGGTGAAGCGGGGACGCAGGCGGGACTGGCTTGGCTGGGCCACTGGCGCAGCGCCGGCTGACGACCCGGTCGGGCGTTACACCAGGGGCAGGGTGTCGCCGGAGGAAAAGCGTTCGACCCGATTGCGCCCCAGCTGCTTGGCGCGATAGAGCATCAGGTCGGCGCAGTGCACCAATTCGCCCAGGCCTTGTCCGGGCTGCCACTGCGCCACACCAAAGCTGCCGGTAACGCCGATGCTTCCGGTCAGTGGTTCGGCGGCGAGCAGGCCGCGGAGTTTTTCCGCGATCAGGTAGGCCTGATCGAGGTCGGTGTGCGGCATGAGGATGATGAACTCCTCACCACCCCAGCGGCTCAGGCTGTCGGAGTCGCGCAGGTGGGACCTGATCCGTTGCGCCACGCCAGTGAGGACACAGTCGCCGACGTCGTGGCCATACTGGTCGTTGACCGACTTGAAGCGGTCGATATCGAGAAACACCAAGGCCAGGGGAAAACCATAGCGCTCGGCTCGCTTGATTTCGTTGTGCGCCAGTTCTTCGATCTTCAGGCGTGACCACTGTCCGGTCAGGCGGTCGGTGTTGGCCAGGCGTTCCAGTTGCAGGTTGCTGTCACGCAACTCCTGCTCGGCCTGCTGCCGGCGCCTGACCTCCAGGCGCAGCTTCTGCGTCAGGCGGGCGAAGCGCAACGCCACGGCGCCCACCAGCAACAGGACCAGCAAGGCCCCACCAAGCACCTGGTAGAGCAGGCTGTTGTCGGTTGCCACCTTGTGCTTGTAGATAAAGCCATCCAGTTCGATCGGTCCTTCGGCCATGCCCAGATCCAGGTAGCTTTGCGCAATGGCTTGCCAGCGCCCCGGGTTCATGTGCCCCAGTTGCACCAGCTCGGGCATGATCAGTTTCTTCAGTTGCTCGGCTTCGAAACGCAAATGTTCCAGGCTCTTGTCGGGGGCGTAGCGTTGATGAACCAGTTGCACGCTTTCATCGAGGTTGTCCAGGGCGTATTGCCACCCCCGCAGACTGGCCTGGATAAAGGCCTCGACCTGCGCCGGACTTTGCTGCAACAGGGCTTCGCGCGTGGTCAGCACGTCATTGTAGAAATTGACCCCATATTCGCGCGGGTTGATCAGCCGGTAAGGCACCTTCTGCTGTTGCAGCCAGAACGGTTCGTTGGAAATGTAACCGTCGTAGGCGTCGGTCTTGCCGTCGATCAGGTCTTGCGGGTTGAAACTGGTCTGCTGCAGCTGCAGCTGGTCGCGATCGACGCCTTCGCGGGCCAGGGTTATAAGCAGTTCGGCGCTTTCCGGCGCGGGCATCAGCATCGCGCGCTTGCCGGCCAGATCCTGTGGCGTGTAGATGTCCGAGTCGGCGCGCACTATCCACGCGACGGGTGAGCTCTGCATGATTGCCGCCAGCGCCACCAGCGGTTTGCCCTGCATCCGCGCGATGATCAGGCCGCTGTTGGCGATGGCAAAATCGGTATCACCTTCGAGCAGGAGGTCTATCGGATTTGGTTTGCCGGGCCCGCCCGGGTGGATTTCCACCTCCAGCCCGGCCTGCGCATAGAAGCCTTTTTCCAGGGCCATGTAGTAGCCGGCGAATTGGAACTGAGGCAGCCAGCGCAGTTGCAGGCGCATTTTCTCCGCGGCCATGGCTTCGCTCAGGCACGGCAACTGCATCAGCAGCAGGGCGAGAACTAGGCGCAGCGAAGTGGTGTTGCGCTTGCCGGGTGGTGTTTCAACGGGTAGGGACATGGCGACCTGTTGCTGACTCAGCGTTAATGTTGCCTGGTAAAACCATCAACAGTGAGTGGTCACGGTAACGGCCCTGGCTGTCAGTCGTGACCCGCGCTCTCGTCGATTATCGCTGTCGCCGGTTATGCGTGAAGAGGATGGCGATCTGGCATGAGTATAGTGAGTTCGTGCATAGGGCAAGGCCATGGCCGCGGATCGGCATGCCCGGAGGCAGGCTGCTGCTGCCGAACGGCAGCCAATCTCGTTGCTATCGCAGCTCTTGCGCTTTACCAGGCGGCAGTCGAAGTGTCGTCCGACGCCTTTGCCGGCCTGAGGTTCTGTTGGGCGACGTCGGCAGCGCCGAGGGCGAATAAATCGAATCGATCGAGTACGCCGGTGGCGGCTACCGGGATGTCGGTAGTGTGCGGCCCGGCGCAAACAGTGGCATGTCCTCGTGCAGCTGGATGGTTCTTGATCATGCGCAGCGCGATTCAGGCTATGGAAAGCCTCGACGCAGACGGCTGGCGGAACACCTGACCACTCAAGGCCAAGCAACATTTCATCAGTGAATTCGCAGTGCAGAGGATTGCGCGGGCGCGGCGATTCACCGACATCAGCGCTGTAAATAGTCACAGACAGCCCAGGCTGCAGGCTCTAGATTCGACTGCGCAGGCGCCAGGCAGTTACTGTCAGGCAGGCTCGTGCACTCGCGCCGAATCGCGCTCATGACAATAACCAGAGATGATTCCATGCAGCAGTCCCAACAAGCGGCGAACGCCTGGCGCATTCTGTTCCTGCTATTTCTCGCCAACTTGTTCAACTTCTTCGACCGTACCATCCCGGCCATCATCATCGAGCCGATTCGCCTGGAGTGGGGCCTCAGCGATTTTCAGATAGGCTTGATCGGTACTGCCTTCACCATCGTCTATGCCATAGCCGGCGTGCCCTTGGGCCGCATGGCCGACACCGGCGCGCGGCGCAAGATCATGGGTTGGGGCTTGGTGGTATGGAGTAGCTTGACCGCCGTCAACGGCCTGGCCTGGAATTTCTGGAGCTTCCTGTTGGTACGCATGGGTATTGGCATCGGTGAGGCGAGCTATGCGCCGGCGGCCAACTCACTGATTGGTGACCTGTTTCCACCCCACAAGCGCGCTCGAGCTATGGGCATCTTCATGCTCGGCTTGCCGCTGGGGCTGTTGCTGGCGTTCTTCACCATCGGCGCCATGGTCGAGGCCTTCGACAGCTGGCGCGCGCCTTTCTTCATCGCTGCCGTGCCGGGGATAATCCTCGCGCTGTTCATGTTCTTCATCAAGGAGCCCAGGCGCGGTGCGGCGGAAGCCGTGCAGGTGGCGACCACTGCGGTGGACAAGCCGCTGCGCAAGGTGCTGGCGATCCGCACCTTCTGGTGGCTGGTACTCGCCGGCCTGGCCTTCAACTTCGCAAGCTACGCCTGCAACTCCTTCATGGTGCCGATGCTGCAGCGGTATTTCCTCATGCCGTTGGGGCAGGCGGCGGTGGCCACCGGGGTGATCGTCGGTGTGACCGGCTTGTTAGGCCTGACGCTGGGCGGCTGGATGGCCGATCGCATTCATCAGCATTCGGCAACCGGGCGTCTGCTGTTCGCCGCCGTGAGCATGCTCATCGCCGCCGGAGCCACCAGCTATGCGCTGCTGGCCGGGCGCATCGAGGTCGGCGTATTCGTTGCAGTCTTCAGCGTCGGCTGGTTGTTCGCGTACAACTTCTACACCTGCGTCTACACGGCGCTTCAGGATGTCGTCGAGCCGCGCTTGCGCGCCACCGCCATGGCGTTGTTTTTCGCCGGTCTGTACCTGCTCGGTGGCGGTCTCGGCCCCATTGGCGTGGGCCTGCTGTCCGATCATTTCGCCCAGGCGGCGATGCTCGCCGCTGGTGTCAGTGAGATGACCGAGGTCTTCAAGGCGGAAGGCCTGCATGATGCGATGCTGCTGATCCCGGTGGCACTGTTTCTCACCATGTTGGCGCTGCTGCAGGCCTCGCGCTGCTTTGTCGCCGACTCCACGCGGATGCATGCCAGTATGGCCGGGGCCGAGCCGCTGCCGGCCTAATGTGGGAGGGGCCGGGCGGCGCTCCGCTTTAGCCGCGACAAGCCGGAGGCGTTTCGAATCGCGGCTGAAGCCCCTTCCACAGCCTGTCACCCTGAACGAAAAAGGCCCGCAAGTGCGGGCCTTTTTTGTTTCAAACGCTCACGTCAGCCAGCCACCAGCACCCGAATCGCTTCCAGGCGCAGGGCGGCTTTGTCGAACAAGGCCAGGCCTTGTTCGCGCTGCCGCCGCAGGGCGGTGAGTTCGCTGTCGCGCACGCTCGGGTTGACCGCTTGCAGGGCCGTCAGGCGCGCCAGCTCTTCTTCAGTGTCGGCGGCCAGGCGCCGTTTGGCCTCGGCCACCCGCTCGATGTGGCGTGGCGCGACCTTGTTTTCGCCGGCATTGATCAGCGGATTGAGGGTGTCGCGCTGGGCCTGGACGAATTTGTTGGCGCTGGCACGCGGCACGCTTTCGAGCTGGTCGTTGAGGGTTTCGAACGCCACCTTGTGCGCCAGGTCGTTGCCGCTGCTGTCGAGCAGGCAGCGCAACGCCGCCGGCGGCAGGTAGCGCCCCAGTTGCAGGGCGCGTGGCGCGACCACTTCGCTGACATACAGCAGTTCGAGCAGCACGGTGCCGGGTTTCAGCGCCTTGTTCTTGATCAGCGCCACCCCGGTGTTGCCCATCGAACCGGCACGCACCAGGTCCATGCCGCCTTGCACCATCGGGTGCTCCCAGGTGAGGAACTGCATGTCCTCGCGGGCCAGGGCCAGGTCGCGGTCGTAGGTGATGGTCACGCCTTCGTCGTCGCCGAGCGGGAAGCTGGCATCCAGCATTTTCTCGCTGGGACGCAGGATCAGGGCGTTGTCGGAGTGGTCTTCACTGTCGATGCCGAAGGCGTCGAACAGTTGCTCCATGTAGATCGGCAGGGCGAACTGGTCGTCTTGTTCGATAATCGCCTCGACCAGGGCTTCACCCTCACCGGCACCGCCGGAATTGAGCTCGAGCAAGCGGTCGCGACCGGCATGCAGCTCGCTTTCCAGGCGCTCGCGCTCGGCTTTTGCGGCATCCACCAGGCTTTTCCATTCGTCGTCGTCGCCGCTTTCCAGCAGCGGCAGCAGGCGGCTGCCGAACTGGTGCTGCAGGGCATTGCCGGTCGGGCAGGTGGCGAGGAAGGCATTCAGCGCCTGGTGATACCACTGGAACAGGCGCTCTTGCGGGCTGTTTTCCAGATAAGGCACATGCAGCTGGATACGGTGCTTCTGGCCGATCCGGTCGAGGCGGCCGATGCGCTGCTCGAGCAGGTCCGGGTGGGCCGGCAGATCGAACAGCACCAGATGGTGGGCGAACTGGAAGTTGCGGCCTTCGCTGCCGATTTCCGAGCAGATCAGCACCTGGGCGCCGAATTCTTCGTCGGCGAAGTAGGCGGCGGCGCGATCGCGCTCGAGAATGTTCATGCCTTCATGGAACACGGTGGCGGCGATGCCCTTGCGCACGCGCAGGGCGTCTTCCAGATCCATGGCCGTTTCGGCGTGGGCGCAGATCACCAGCACCTTGACCCGCTTGAGCATCTTCAGGGTGTCGATCAGCCATTCGACGCGCGGATCGAAATGCCACCAGCGCTGCTCCTCGTCGACCTCGGCCTGGGCCTGGTAGCTGACTTCCGGGTACAGGTCCGGGTGCTCGCCGATCGGCAGCTCCATATACAGGTCGGGGCTTGGCAGCGGGTAGGCATGCAGCTCACGTTCGGGGAAACCCTGCACGGCGGCGCGGGTGTTGCGAAACAGCAGGCGGCCGGTGCCGTGACGGTCGAGCAGCTCGCGCACCAGGCGTGCCGAGGCTTCTTTATCGCCGGCATTGACCGCGGCGAGCAGTTCTTCGCCCTCGGCGCCGAGAAAGTCATGGATGGTCTGGTGCGCGGTGGCCGACAGGCGGCCCTGGTCGAGCAGCTCCTGCACGGCTTCGGCCACCGGACGGTAGTTGGCGCTTTCGGCGCGGAAGGCGGCAAGGTCATGAAAGCGGTTGGGGTCTAGCAGGCGCAGGCGGGCGAAGTGGCTGTCCTGGCCGAGCTGTTCCGGGGTGGCGGTGAGCAGCAGTACGCCGGGAATCACCTGCGCAAGCTGTTCGACCAGGCTGTATTCCACGCTGGCGTGCTCCGGGTGCCAGACCAGGTGATGGGCCTCGTCGACCACCAGCAGATCCCAGTCGGCGGCGAAGAGCGCGTCCTGGGCGCGTTCGTCTTCGCGCAGCCATTCCAGGGCAACCAGGGCCAACTGGCAATCCTCGAAGGGATTGCTGGCGTCGCTCTCGATAAAGCGCTCGGCGTCGAACAGCGCCACATCCAGGTTGAAGCGCCGGCGCATTTCCACCAGCCATTGGTGCTGGAGGTTTTCCGGCACCAGGATCAGCACGCGATTGGCGCGGCCGGAGAGCAACTGGCGATGGATCACCAGACCGGCTTCGATGGTCTTGCCCAGGCCCACTTCGTCGGCCAGCAATACCCGTGGGGCGATGCGGTCGGCGACTTCGCGGGCGATGTGCAGCTGGTGCGCGATCGGTTGCGCACGAACACCACCCAGGCCCCAGAGCGAGGATTGCAATTGCTTGCTGGTGAACGCGAGGGTGCGGTAGCGCAGGGCGAACCAGGGCAGGGGGTCGATCTGCCCGGCGAACAGGCGGTCGCTGGCCAGACGGAACTGAATGAAGTTGGACAGCTGGGTTTCCGGCAGGCTGATGCTCTGGCTCTGCCCGTTGAGACCGTGATAAACCAGCAGGCCGTCGAGGTCGTCGACTTCCTGGACGGTCAGCTTCCAGCCTTCGAAATGGGTGATTTCGTCGCCCGGGGAGAAGCGCACGCGGGTCAGCGGTGCATTGTTCGCAGCATACTGGCGGGTTTCGCCAGTGGCCGGGTAGAGTACGGTGAGCATCCGGCCGTCCTGCATGAGGACGGTGCCCAAGCCCAACTCCGCTTCGCTGTCACTGATCCAGCGTTGCCCCGGTTCATACTGCGCCATGCCTGTCTCCCGCGTGAAAAAGCCGACTATGGTAACGGAACGCCAGGCCTAGGCCAAAGGCGCAATGCTGCTTAAGCGGCACTTATTCGGCGATACTTGAATGGGAAGTGTAGCGAGACCGCGCTCAAGTTGGCGTCCAAGTGGCCGACAGCCTGACCAAAGGAGGACTGCATAAAGTGCTACCGCCCATTCCGCACAGCCTGGCGCCGGTCACTGTCCAGCAGGACGTGATCAAGCCCAGGCCCGACATCGTGCCTGTGACGCCCGTGGCAGAAACCGCCAAGGAAAGTGCTGTGGGTCTGGATAAGCGGCATCCGCAGGAAGCCGAGGAGTTGCTGCGTGAAGAGCAGCGCCGGCGCCAGCGCCAGCGCCATGGTTACACCCCCGAGGAGCTGGCCGCCGGCGATGTGGCCGAGGCTGACGCGGCGCTCATCGACGAACTGCCGCGGCAGGGTCTGTGGGTGGATGTGGAAGTCTGAGGCGCGCACACTGGTGTGCACGATAACTGCCTTCTAATGCCCGTGAACCTATTCAACGACAGTGCCCTGCAACTGGCTGACGCCGAGCTGGATTTCAAGCCGCACTGGCTGGAGCCGGCGACGGCCGATCGCTGGCTGGCGCTGTTGCTCGCGCAAACGCCCTGGCAGCAGCCGCAGGTGCGGCTTTACGGTCGGCAGTACCCGGTGCCGCGTCTGGTCGCCTGGTACGGCGATGCCGAAGCCAGCTACCGGTATTCCGGTCTGATCCATCGGCCGCTGGCCTGGACGCCGCTGCTCGCCGAGATTCGCGCCCGGCTGGTGGCGACGCTGGGGCAGCCGCTCAACGGCGTATTGCTCAACTATTACCGCGACGGCCAGGACTCCATGGGCTGGCACAGCGACGACGAAGCCGAGCTGGGCGCCAATCCCCTGGTCGCCTCGCTCAACCTGGGCGCCACCCGGCGTTTCGATCTGCGGCGCAAAGGCCAGAGTCGTATCGAGCACTCCCTCGCGCTCAATCATGGTTCGTTGCTGGTCATGAGCGGTACAACCCAGCATTATTGGCAGCATCAAGTGGCGAAGACGCGCACCCTGTGTGCGCCGCGCCTGAATCTGACGTTTCGTTTAATCCGGTCGCCAGCATGAGCAACGATGACAAGCTGATTGATTTCAGCGCCGAGCGCGGCAAGCGCATCCACGACCTGCACGACAAGAAGCTCGACGAGATGCGCCAGGCGTTCGAGCAGGCGCTGCCCCTGCCCAAGGGCAAGAAGAACAGCAAGGGCAAGTCGAAAAAGCGCTAGCCGGGTCTGGCTCAGCGGTTGTGAACCTGTCGCGCACCGTCGCGAGGGCGCAGCGACAACCCGCCAGCTTTTGTGCTGCGCCGATCAACCTTGGCTCACTGCCGCCGGGAGGCGCTCGCAGCAGGCGAGCGTCGTTTCACAAGCGCTTCGCGCAATCCATAAAGGCGATCTCGCCTTGCGCCGCGCCGCTTCTTTCGCTCCGTTCGGGAGCCGATTCGTTGACCTGGATCAGTGTCTGCTGCCCTGCGTAGCCGACCTTTGCGCCTCCTTGACTTGGATCAATGAACAGCCGCGCAGTCCTGATAACTTGCAGCCATCCCCAACGGCCCAAGAGGGCTACCGCAGGAGGCAGCCATGTTTATCGATGTCGTAGTTCTCGCCGGAATCGGCACCGTCGGTCTGATGGTCGCTTTCTTTGCCGGAGTTGGTTATTTCATCTGGAAGGACTCACACAAGCGCAAGACGCCGTAAGTTCTCCAGCTCCACGAGCACGCAAGGCAATTCGGGCGACTTCGGTCGTCCTTTTTTTTGCGCGCGATTTATTCCTGGCTTGATCCGGGGCAGCACGCTCACTGTTCAATCCAGGTGCTTGCTCACCCGGGTGACTGCCACGCTCAGCATCAGCACGGTGAATACCAGCAGGGCCAGTATCTCCTGCCAGAGATCGATCAGCCCGGCGCTGCGCAGCATGATCCCGCGCGCCAGGCGCAGGAAGTGGGTGAGCGGCAGCAGTTCGGCAATCCACTGGGCGGCCTTGGGCATGCCGGCGAAGGGGAACATGAAGCCCGACAGCAGAATCTGCGGCAGGAAGGTGAAGAAGGCAATCTGCATGGCCTGGAACTGGGTCCGGGCCAGGGTCGAGATGAACACTCCGAGGGCCAGGCTGGCGACGATAAATAGCAGGGAGGCGCCATAGAGTTCCAACAACGAACCGCGGATCGGCACCTCGAACAGCAGGCGGCCGGTGAGCAGGATCACCGTCACCTGGATCAGGCCGATACCGACGAAGGGCAGTACCTTGCCGAGGGTCAGCTCCCAGGGCGACAGTGGCGTGGTAATCAGCATTTCCATATTGCCGCGCTCGTGTTCGCGAACCAGGGCGATGGCGGTGAACAGCACCATGGTCATGGTCAGGATCACCCCAATCAGCCCCGGCACCGTGTTGAGCGCCGCGAGACGCTCGGGATTGTAGAAGTTGACCAGCTCGACCCCTTGGCGACTTGCCCAGCCCGGCAGCGGGTAGCTCGCCAGCTGGCGCGCCGAGGCCTGCACGCTTTGGTCCGATCCATCCACTATCAGCTGTAACGGCAGGCGATCGTGCGGCAGGCGTCCCTGGCGTTCCAGGCGTGCCTCGAAATCCCTGGGGATGACCAGGGCGGCGCTGATCTTGCCCTGGCGCAGCAGGCTATCCATCTGCTGTGGATTGCTCAGCTGGTAGCGCAGATTGAGGGTCTGGCTGGAGCCGATTTCCGCCACCACCTCGCGCGAGCGCGCGGTATTGGCCTGGTCGAGTACGGCGGCGTCGATGCCGCGCACATCCATGTTGATGGCATAGCCGAACAGCACCAGCTGCAGCAGTGGAATGCCGACGATCATGGCGAAGGTCAGGCGGTCACGGCGCAACTGCCGCAGCTCTTTGACGATGACCGCCGTCAGGCGTCGCAGGTTCATCGCTGGGCCTGCAAGGGTTGACGGGTGACGCTGACGAAGACGTCTTCCAGATTGGCTTGCGTGCTGCTTAGGGTTGCATCGATGTGGGCGTCGCGCAGGCGCTGCTCGATATGCTCGCGAGCGTCTTCGCGGGCCACCAGGACCCGCAGGGCGACGCCAATCTGCGCCATTGCCAGCACCTCGCTGCAGCCTTGCAGGGCCTGCTGGGCCTGGCGCGGCTGGGCACACTCGACCAGTAATGGGTGCCCGGGCAGGGCGTCGAGCAGCTCACGCGGACTGCCGTCGGCGACCAGGCGGCCGTCATCGAGGATGCCCAGGCGGGTGCAGCGTTCGGCTTCATCCATGTAGTGGGTGGAGACCAGCAGGGTGGTGCCGGCGTCGGCCAGCTCGAACAGCGATGCCCAGAATTCCCGGCGCGATTGCGGGTCGACCGCGCTGGTGGGTTCATCGAGCAGCAACAGGTCGGGCTTGTGCAGGACCGCGCCGGCCAGTGCCAGGCGCTGCCGCTGTCCGCCGCTGAGGGTGCCGGCCATCTGCTGACGCTGGTCGCCCAGCCAGTAGCGCTCCAGCAGCTCGGCGATACGCTGGCGCGCGGTGGCCTTGTCCAGCCCCTGCACGGTGGCGAGGAAATCCAGGTTCTCGAGCACGCTGAGGTCTTCGTAGAGGGAGAACTTCTGGGTCATGTAGCCGATGCGCCGCTTGAGCGCCTCGGCGTCCCGGGGGATCTGGTAGCCGAGTACCTCGATTTCCCCGGCACTGGGCAGCAGCAGGCCGCAGAGCAGGCGGATGGTGGTCGACTTGCCGGAACCATTGGGGCCGAGGAAGCCGAACACCTCGGCGCGGCGCACGCACAGGTTGAGGTCGTCGACGGCGGTGAGCTGGCCGAAACGCTTGGTCAGGCCGCTGGCCTGAATCACCACGTCACTGTTGGGCATTGGCGTCGCGCTCGGCGCTTAGCGGGAGCCCGGCTGGCAGCTGGCGGGCGGTGTCGCCCTGCAGGCGCAGCTCGGCGCGATACATCAGGCGGCTGGCATCGTCACCGCTGAGGGCGAAGTAGGGGGTGAAGCTGGCTTCGCTGCGGATGCTGCTGAGGGTGGCGACGAAGGGCTGTGCGATGCCCTGGACTGTCACGCGCAGGCTGTCGCCTAGGGCGAAGTGGGGGCGCTGGCTGGCCGGGATGTAGATCCGTGCGTAAGGCGCATCGCCGACCAGCAGGCTGGCCAGTTCGGCGCCGATCGGCGGTTGGTCACCGGGCTTGAAGGGCAGGGCGTCGACCCGTCCCGCGCGCGGTGCCCGTACGCTCAGGTGCTCGCGGTCGACCAGCAGGCGGGCCAGGTTGGCGCGCACGGCCTGCAGGTTGGCGGCGGCCTGTTGCAGTTGTTCCGGGCGGGTGCCGTGGGTCAGCTCGCGCAGCTGGGCGTCGGCATTGCGGGTGGCGGCCCTGGCTTGGTCGCGGCTGGCGCGGGCGCGATCCAGTTCGGCAATGGCCAGCTGGCGATGCTGGTAGAGGGTGTCGAAACGCTGGAAATTGCGCTCGGCGTCGATTTGTTCGGCGCGGTTGCGGGCCAGGATGGCCTGGGCGGCCTCGATGGTTTCCAGGCGCGCGCCGTTGCTCAGCTCGCTCAGGCGCGCGTCGGCCTGCGCGACTTCGGCCTGGGCCTGGGCGATGCGTGCGTCCTGGCGGCGCGGATCGAGCTCCAGCAGCAGTTGCCCGGCCTCGACCCGGTCGCCCTCGGCGACCTGCCAGCTGAGGATGGTTTCCGAGGTTTCCGCCGGCAGGCCGATACGATCCCACTCCAGGGTGCCGAGCAGGGCTTGCTCACCTGCAGGTTCGCAGCCGCCGAGCAGCGCGAGCAGGATCAGGCTGGGTAGCAGATGTTTACTCATATCAGGGCTCCATTCCACGTTCGAGCAGGGCGAGGGTGTGGCGGGCGAGCGCCGCGTCGTCCAGCTCGGGGGCCGCAAACAGGCCGCGCCAGATTGGCGCGGCGGCATAGGGGAACAGGGTCAGGCCGATCAGCGAGACCACCAGCAGGCGCGGATCGAGGTCGGGGTTCAGCGCCCCGCGTCGCTGGGCGCTGGCGAAACGCTCGGCCAGCATGTGCGCCACCACCGGGCCCACGCGGCCCATCAGCAATTCGCGCAGGCCGCCGCCTTCGCACAGCACTTCGCGCACCCACAGCGGCGGTAGCCAGGGATGGTCCTGAACGATTCGGCGCATGCCCTGGATAAAGCCGCTGACCAGCGTGATGGGCTCATCGTCGAGCTGGCGCAGCTCCTGGCCAAGTCCGAGCAGCAGCGGCAACAGACGCTCTTCGACCGCCGCCGCGAGCAGTTTGGTCTTGTTGCCGAAATAATAGTTGACCAATGCGGGTGTGACCCCGGCCTGCTGGGCGATGCTGCGCAGGCTGGAGGCCTTGATGCCGTCGTGGGCGAAGGCTTGCACGGCAATGTCGAGCAGGCGTTCGCGCTGCGCGGGCGAATCACCCGCCGGTCGGCCGGGTGCACGGGGGCTGGTCACTGTGCTGGGGGTTCTCATGAATTAAAATTAAATACAAATATAAATAAACGCAAACCATAATTCAGCGCTGCGTGTAGAGCGGGCGTGCGCAAGGCGGCGACCGGCACAGCCGGGCGCTGCCGGGGCGGACTCAGCGGGTGCCGAGGAAGTCGCGCTTGCCGATTGCCACGCCATTGTGGCGCAGGATGGCGTAGGCGGTGGTGTAGTGGAAATAGAAGTTGGGCATCACGTGGTCGAGCAGGAAGACCTGGCCCTGGAAGTGGGTGTCCTTGCCGCGGCGCGAGAGGGTCACGGTGCGCTCCTCGCTGCCGTCGATCTGCGCGGCGCTGACGCCTTGCAGAAAGGCCTGGACCTTGGCGATGCGTGCTTGCAATTCGGCGAAGCTGGTTTCGTCATCGGCCTGGCTGGGCGCATCGATGCCGGCCAGCAGCGCAGTGCCGGCCGAGGCGCCGTCGCAGGCGATCTGTACCTGGCGACTCAGCGGGAACATGTCGGGAGCCAGGCGGGCATTGAGCAATACGCTGGGGTCGATCTTTCTGCTTTCCGCGTCGGCAGCGGCGAGGCCAAGGATGGTCGAGAGGTTGCCGAGTTGGCGGATAAACACCGGAATGGATGCTTGGTACATGGACAGGGACATGGAGTTCTCCAGTGAAACAAGGGGGGCGGCTCGAGCAGGGAATACTCCTGCACGCAGCCAGGGTAGGGGACTTGCGGTGATCGGCGGTAGGCGGTGGACCGGGCGGCGATCCGCTTCAGCCCACCGGCAACGAATCCGACATGAGCCGCAAGCAATCGATGCCGAACAAGAACTTGGCCTTAGCCGATGGAGATCGGCGGCAGTTCGGCCAGTTCGACGGTCTGCGCCTTGCGTGGGGCGAGGATTTCCGCCTCGCCATCGACTACCAGTTCGTCGTTCTGGTTGAACACCCGGGTGGCGATGCGTACGCGGAATTTCGGCAGTTTTTCCAGGATCTCCAGGCGCACGGTGAGGGTATCGCCGAGCTTCACTGGCGCGGTGAAGCGCATTTGCTGGCCGAGGTAGATGGTGCCGGGGCCAGGCAGTTCGCAGGCCACGGCCGCGCTGATCAGGGCGCCGCTGAACATGCCGTGGGCAATGCGCTGCTTGAACATGGTGGTAGCGGCGTATTCGGCATCCAGGTGCACCGGGTTGCGGTCGCCGGACACGGCGGCGAACAACTGGATGTCGCGCTCTTCGACGGTCTTGCTGTAGCTGGCGGTCTGGCCTACTTCGAGAGCGTCGTAAGGCGTGTTGCTGCTTTGACTCATGGGTGTGTCTCCTGGGGCTGCGGGTGAAGCTGGCGCGGATGGCTCAGGGCCTGTTCCAGCCAGTCGATCAAGTCGGCGGTGACTGCGTCGCGGTTGCTGTCGTTGAGCAGCTCGTGACGAGCCTGCGGGTAAAGTTTCAATTGCACCTGGGTATGGCCGGCCTTGCGCAGGGCATTGGTCAGATCGGTTAAACGCTTGCCGTCGCTGACCGGGTCGCAGGCGCCGCCGACTACCAGCAACGGCAGTTTGCAGTCGATCTGCGCCAGGTTGCGCGGCGGGGTGATCTGCAGCAGGCCGCCGAGCAGGTCGAGCCACAGCTGATTGCTGCAGCGAAAGCCACAGAGCGGGTCGTTGAGGTAGGCATCCACCTCGTCAGGGTCGCGGCTCAGCCAGTCGAAACGGGTACGATTGGGCTTGAAGGCTTTGTTGAATGAGCCGAAGGAAATCAATTCGAGCAGTGCGCTTTGTCCCGCCGGTCCCTGGCGCCAGCGCTCGAAGCGGGCAATCAGCCTGGCCGCGCGGTACAGCGCCAACGGTTGGTAGTTGGAACCGGACAGAATGGCCCCTTGTAGGCTGCAGCTGTGCTGCATCAGGTAGGCCTGGCCGATATAGCTGCCCATGCTGTGACCAAGCAGGAAGATCGGTGCCTGCGGGTGCTGCTGGCGAATATGGTGATTGAGGCAGGCCAGGTCGCCCACCACCAGGTTCCAGCCGTTGGCATCGGCATAGTGGCCGAGGCGGCCGTGTTCGGCCGTCCTGCCGTGGCCGCGCTGGTCGTGGGCAAAGAGTTCGAAGCCCGCCGCGACCAGGGCGGCGCCCAGGCGGGCGTAGCGTCCGCTGTGTTCGGCCATGCCATGGGCCACCATCACCACCGCTTTCGGCGGCTGTTCGGCGAACCAGTGGTTCACATAGAGCGGTGTGGCATCGCTGCTATTGAGCCAGTAAGCATTGTGCTGCATGGCGAATCCTTCGACCTGCGAGAGTCCGGCATTGTAGAGCTTGCAGGCAGGCTTTTCCCAGCCGAATAGAGTGATCGAAGATTCACGTTGTCAATGACGCCCTGCAAGTATTTGCGCTGCAGGTCGGAGCTGCTAACGTCGGCTGCAGTTCCTTGCCGGCCGTCGTCGCAATTTTTGCCACGGCGGATTCAGCGGGGCAGACACTTTCAGGGTTAGAGGACAAAAATAATGCAGCCTGATTTCTGGAACGACAAACGCCCGGCCGGCGTACCCAACGATATCGACCTGGGTGCCTACAAATCGGTGGTCGAGGTGTTCGAGCGCTCGTGCAAGAAATTCGCTGACCGGCCGGCGTTCAGCAATATGAGGGTGACCCTGACCTATGCCGAGCTGGATCGCCTGTCCGGTGCCTTTGCCAGTTACCTGCAGCAACACACCGATCTGCAGCCCGGCGAGCGCATTGCCGTGCAGATGCCCAACCTCCTGCAATACCCGATCGCCGTGTTCGGCGCGATGCGCGCCGGCTTGATCGTGGTCAACACCAATCCGCTGTACACCGCCCGCGAGATGCGCCACCAGTTCAAGGACGCCGGCGTGCGTGCGCTGGTCTACCTGAACATGTTCGGCAAGCTGGTGCAGGACGTCCTGCCCGATACCGAGATCGACTACCTGATCGAGGCCCGGATGGGCGACCTGCAACCGAGCCTCAAGGGCTGGCTGGTCAACACCCTGGTGAAGAAGGTCAAGAAGCTGGTGCCCGACTATCACCTGCCCCAGGCGGTGTCGTTCAAGGCGGCGCTCAAGCAGGGCCATGGCCACGAGTTCAAGCCGGTCAAGGTCGGCCACGACGACATTGCCGTGCTGCAGTACACCGGCGGCACCACCGGCGTGGCCAAGGGCGCGATGCTCACCCACGGCAACCTCGTGGCCAACATGCTGCAGGTCGATGCCTGCCTGTCGCAGTTCGGCGAGGACGGCACCCCGCTGATGAAGCAGGGCCAGGAAATCATGATCGCGCCGCTGCCGCTCTATCACATCTATGCCTTCACCGCGAACTGCATGTGCATGATGGTCAACGGCAACCACAACGTGCTGATCAGCAACCCGCGCGACATCCCCGGCTTTATCAAGGAGCTGGGCAAGTGGCAGTTCTCCGCGTTGCTGGGCCTCAACACCCTGTTCGTTGCGCTGATGGATCATCCCGAGTTCAAGAACCTCGATTTCTCCAAGCTCAAGGTCACCAACTCCGGCGGCACTGCGCTGGTCAAGGCCACCGCCGAGCGCTGGCAGGTGATCACCGGCTGCACGGTGGTGGAAGGCTACGGCCTCACCGAAACCTCGCCGGTAGCCAGCACCAACCCCTACGGCAAGCAGGCCCGGCTGGGTACCGTGGGCATTCCGGTGCCGGGTACCACGTTCAAGGTCATTGACGACGACGGCAACGAGCAGCCCTTGGGCGAGCGCGGCGAACTGTGCATCAAGGGCCCGCAGGTGATGAAGGGCTACTGGCAGCGCGAAGAGGCTACCCGCGAGGTGCTCGATGCCGAGGGCTGGTTCAAGACCGGCGACATCGCGGTGATCGACCCTGACGGCTTCGTGCGCATCGTCGACCGCAAGAAGGACATGATCATCGTCTCCGGCTTCAACGTGTACCCCAACGAGATCGAGGATGTGGTCATGGGCCACCCGCAAGTCGCCAGCTGTGCGGCGATCGGCGTGCCCGACGAGAAATCCGGCGAGGCGGTCAAGCTGTTCGTCGTCGCCCGTGACAGCGCCCTCAGCTGCGAGGCGCTCAAGGCCTACTGCCGGGAAAACTTCACCGGTTACAAGGTGCCCAAGCACATCGTCTTCCGCGATTCCCTGCCGATGACCCCGGTGGGTAAGATCCTCCGTCGCGAACTGCGCGATATCGCCTAGGGCACGCCGCGCCCTGGGCCGAAAGCAATCGGCAGCCAATAGCCAACAGCGAATTTCCCCTCGGTTTGCCCCCCGGATTTCATCCGGGGTTCGGGCTCGTGCGGGATGCGGCCCAGGCGCACAGCCCTGTCCTGCTGGCGCAGCGAACGCGCGCAAAGGCAGGCCATAAAATGACCTGATAATTATCATTGGTCGACTTTGTGACTGGTTGGGCGGTGTTTGGTGCTAGGCGCTCCCAGGCAAAGCTGCTACCCTCGGCCCGCTTTTTGGCCTTCTGCCAGGTCGAAATGCAGGCAAACACACAATAAACAACCGCCTCTGCGCGGTGAAGATAAGCTGTTGCTTAGGAGTGGGCTTCCATGAACGAAAACTTTTGGAAGGACAAGTATCCCGTTGGGATTGCTGCCGAAATCGATCCCGACCAGTACCCGAATATTCAAGCGGTACTGAAACAGTCCTGCCAGCGCTTCGCTGACAAGCCGGCTTTCAGCAACCTCGGCAAGACCCTGACCTACGGCGAACTGTACGAGCTGTCCGGCGCCTTTGCCGCCTACCTGCAGCAGCACACCGACCTGCAGCCCGGTGATCGTATAGCCGTGCAACTGCCCAACGTCCTGCAATACCCGGTCGCCGTGTTCGGCGCCCTGCGCGCCGGTCTGGTCGTGGTCAATACCAACCCGCTGTACACCGCGCGGGAAATGGAACACCAATTCAACGACTCCGGTGCCAAGGCCCTGGTCAGCCTGGCCAACATGGCCCACCTGGCCGAGCAGGTTCTGCCGAAAACCGGAATCAAGACGGTGATCATCACCGAAGTCGGCGACATGTTGCCGCCGCTCAAGCGCCTGCTGGTCAACAGCATGGTCAAGTACGTGAAGAAGATGGTACCGACCTATAACCTGCCGCAGGCGGTCAAGTTCACCGAAGCCCTGAGCAAAGGTCGCGGTAAGGCCGTCAGGGAGGCCAATCCGGCCAGCAGCGAGATCGCCGTTTTGCAGTACACCGGCGGCACCACCGGGGTGGCCAAGGGCGCGATGCTGACCCATCGCAACCTGGTCGCCAACATGCTGCAGGCCCGCGCGATGATGGCGTCGAACATGAACGAGGGCAGCGAAATCATCATCGCGCCGCTGCCGCTCTATCATATCTACGCCTTCACCTTCCATTGCATGGCCATGATGCTGATCGGCAACCATAACGTGCTGATCACCAATCCGCGCGACTTGCCGGGCATGGTCAAGGATCTGTCCCGCTACAAGTTCAGCGGCTTCGTCGGCCTCAACACCCTGTTTGTCGCCCTGTGCCACAACGAAGACTTCCAGAAGCTCGACTTCTCGGCTCTGAAAATTACCCTGTCGGGTGGCATGGCCCTGCAATTGGCCACCGCCGAGCGCTGGACCCAGGTAACTGGCAGCCCGGTGTGTGAAGGTTTTGGCATGACCGAAACCAGCCCGGTGGCCACGGTCAACCCGGTTCAGAGCATCCAGTTGGGCACTATCGGCATCCCGGTGCCTTCGACTCAGTGCAAGGTCATCGACGACGAAGGCAACGAACTGACGCTCGGCGCGGTGGGCGAGTTGTGCGTCAAGGGGCCGCAGGTAATGAAGGGCTACTGGCAGCGCCAGGACGCCACCGACGAAATTATCGACGCCGAGGGCTGGCTGAAAACCGGCGATATCGCGGTGATCCAGGAAGACGGCTACATGCGCATCGTCGACCGCAAGAAGGACATGATTCTGGTGTCCGGCTTCAACGTCTACCCCAATGAGCTGGAAGACGTGCTGGCGACCCTGCCGGGCGTGCTGCAATGTGCGGCGATCGGCATCCCGGACGAGAAATCCGGCGAAGCGATCAAGATATTCGTGGTCGCCAAGCCGGGCGTGAACCTGACCAAAGAACAGGTCATGCAGCACATGCGCGCCAACGTCACCGGCTACAAGGTGCCGAAAGCCGTGGAATTCCGCGATACCCTGCCTACCACCAACGTCGGCAAGATCCTGCGCCGCGAACTGCGTGACGAAGAGCTGAAAAAACTGGCTAAGAAGTAAGCGCCCGCTGCGCAAGCAAAGCCCCGCCCCGTGCGGGGCTTTGGCGTTTTGCCGACCCCGTTCCCGATGGCTTGGCCCGCGGTCCGCGGTCCGCAGTCCGTAGCAAAGCTGGCGGGTTGTCGCTGCGCGCCGAACCGGTCCGGCCTACGTTCTGTCGTTTTTCACGGCGCAAATCTGCGACAATCCCTGCCCATTATTTTTCGATGAGCGCGCCTGCGTGCCCACACCGCTTTGCCACGGCTGCCTGATGACCGACCCGATTACCGATACCGACCAGCTGCTGAAAAACCTCGACCAGTCCCTGCTGGGCGACCGTCATCGCCTGCGCCGCCAGCTCCACGAGCTGCGCAAGCCAACGGTGCCGGACGAGGCCAAGCTGGCGCAGTGGCTGGAGCGCTTCCAGGCTTCGGTGGCCAAGGTCGAGGCGCGGCGTCTCAGCGTGCCGGTCATGCGCTACGACGATGCCTTGCCCATCGCCGCCAAGCGTGACGAGATCAAGGCCGCCATCGCCAAGCACCAGGTGGTGGTGATCGCCGGCGAAACCGGCTCGGGCAAGACCACCCAGTTGCCGAAGATCTGTCTGGAACTGGGCCGCGGCGTACATGGCCTGATCGGCCACACCCAGCCCCGGCGCCTGGCCGCGCGCAGTGTGGCCACGCGGGTGGCGGAAGAGATCGGCACGCCGCTGGGCGAGCTGGTCGGCTACCAGGTGCGCTTCGAGGACCAGAGCAGCGAGCGGAGCCTGATCAAGCTGATGACCGACGGCATCCTGCTGGCCGAGACCCAGCACGACCGCTACCTGGAAAAGTACGACACCCTGATCGTCGACGAAGCCCACGAACGCAGCCTGAACATCGACTTCCTCCTCGGTTACCTGAAAACCCTGCTGGTACGGCGCCCCGACCTGAAACTGATCATCACCTCGGCGACCATCGACCTGCAGCGCTTTTCCGAGCACTTCGGCGGCGCGCCCATCGTCGAGGTGTCCGGACGGACCTATCCGGTCGACACCTGGTACCGGCCGCTGACCTCCGAGCAGGACGAGGACGGCAACCGGGTCGAGGAAGACCTGTCGGTCGATCAGGCGATTCTCGCCAGCCTCGACGAGATCGCCGCGTTCGAGAAGAGCGCAGGCACGCGCCCCGGCGATGTGCTGGTGTTCCTCCCCGGCGAACGCGAGATTCGCGATTGTGCCGAGGTGCTGCGCAAGGCCAACCTGCGCTTTACCGAAGTGCTGCCGCTGTATGCGCGGCTGAGCCCGGCCGAGCAGCAGAAGATATTCCAGCCCATGGGCGCGCGCAAGATCGTCCTGGCCACCAACGTCGCCGAGACCTCGCTGACCGTGCCGGGCATCCGCTATGTGATCGACAGCGGCACGGCACGCATCAGCCGATACAGCTACCGCGCCAAGGTCCAGCGCCTGCCCATCGAAGCCGTGTCCCAGGCCAGCGCCAACCAGCGCAAGGGCCGCTGTGGACGGGTCGAGGCCGGCATCTGCGTGCGCCTGTACAGCGAGGAGGATTTCAACGGCCGGCCGGCCTTCACCGATCCAGAGATCCTGCGCACCAACCTGGCGGCGGTGATCCTGCAGATGTTGCACCTGCGTCTGGGCGAGATCGAGGATTTCCCCTTTATCGAGCCGCCGGACGGCAAGGCCATCAGCGACGGCTTCAACCTGTTGCAGGAGCTCTCGGCGGTCAGCCGCGACGGCCAGCTAACCCCGTTGGGTCGCCAGCTGGCACGCCTGCCGGTCGATCCGCGCCTCGGCCGCATGGTCCTCGAAGGCGCCAGGCAGGGCAGCCTCGAGGAAGTGCTGATCATCGCCAGCAGCCTGTCGGTGCAGGACCCGCGCGAGCGCCCTTCGGATCGCCAGCAGGCCGCCGACCAGGCCCACGCGCAATGGAAGGATGTGGATTCCGACTTCGCCGCGCTGATCAATCTGTGGCGCGGCTTCGAGGAACAGCGCCAGGCCCTCGGTTCCGGTGCGCTGCGCAGCTGGTGCCGGAAGAATTTCCTCAACTACCTGCGCCTGCGCGAATGGCGCGACGCCCACCGTCAGCTGGTGCTGATCGTCCGGGAACTGCAGCTGTCCCCCGGCGGTAACCCCCAGGGTAGTCGCCGCGGGGGCAAGGCCGCCGGCAAACCTGCGCAGGGTTCGGGCTCGCCTGCATCGCCGGATCGCCAGCCAGGACCAGGCGCCGACCCTGGTTCCCACAAGGAACAAGAGCTGGCGGAAAAAGACCAGGCCGCCCAGCGTGCTAAGGGCTACGCCGCCGTGCACAAGGCGATCCTCTCCGGGCTGCTCAGCCAGATCGGCCAGAAGACCGAAGACGGCGACTTCCTGGGCGCGCGGCAGCGGCGCTTCTGGGTGCACCCCTCGAGCGTGATCGGCCGCAAGAAGCCCACCTGGATCATGGCTTCCGAGCTGGTCGAGACCACCAAGCTGTTCGCCCGCATGGTGGCCAGGATCGAGCCGGACTGGATCGAGCCACTGGCGCCGCACCTGATCAAGAAGAACCACCTGGAACCGCATTGGGAGAAGAAGCGCGGCCAGGTCGTGGCCTATGAGCAGATCAGCCTCTACGGCCTGATCGTGGTCGGCCGTCGGCCGGTGCATTACGGCCCCATCGACCCCGTGGTGTCGCGCGAGCTGTTCATCCGCGAGGGCCTGGTCGGTGGCGAAATCCTCTCGCGGGCCAAGTGCCTGAGTGCCAACCGCAAGCTGCTGGAACAGCTCGACGAGCTGGAAGCCAAGGCACGCCGCCGCGACATCCTGGCCGACGAGGAAACCCTGTTCGCCTACTACGAGGCACGCCTGCCAGCCGAGATCCATCAGACCGCGACCTTCGACAGCTGGTACAAGATCGAGAGCCAGAAAGACCCGCAGCTGCTGATCATGCGCGAGGAAGACGTACTGGCCCGCGACGCCAAGGAAATCACCGCCGCGCAGTACCCGGACACCCTGCGCCTGGGCGACCTGACCCTGCCGCTGAGCTATCACTTCGAGCCCAATCACCCGCGCGATGGCGTCACCCTGCGCGTGCCGGCGCCACTGCTGCCGCAACTGCCGGCCGAGCGCCTGCAATGGCTGGTGCCCGGCCTGCTGGAAGCCAAGTGCGTGGCGCTGGTGCGCAACCTGCCGAAAGCCCTGCGCAAGAACTTCGTGCCGGTACCAGATTTCGTCGGCGCCGCACTGAGCAAGCTGAGCATCGGTGAGGGCAGTCTGCCCGCTGCCCTGGGCCGCGAACTGCAACGCATGACCGGCGTGCGGGTGGCCGACGAGGCCTGGGTCGAGGCCGAGGCGCAGCTCGACAGCCACCTGAAGATGAACCTGGAGGTGGTCGATACGCACGGCAAGCTGCTCGGCGAAGGCCGCGACCTGGCCGAGCTGTGCGCGCGCTTCAGTGAGGCCAGCCAGGCCGCGTTGGCCTTGCCGCAGACCGAGAAGAGCCAGAAGTCGGTCGAGGCCAAAGCCTTCGTCGCCGTGGCCGAAAGAACCCAGCAGCAGATCGCCGGCCTGTCGCTGACCGTGTATCCGGCGCTGGTGGAGGAGGCCGGCACGGTCAAGGAAGGTCGCTTCCCGACCCAGGCCGAGGCCGAGTTCCAGCACCGCCGCGCCCTGCAGCGCCTGCTCCTGCAACAGCTGGCCGAGCCGGCCAAGTTCCTCCGTGGCAAGCTGCCGGGGCTGACCGAGCTGGGCCTGCTGCACCGCGACCTGGGTCGAGTCGAGGCACTGGTCGAGGACATTCTGCTGGCCAGCCTGGACAGCTGCATCCTCGAAGGCGAGAGCCCGTTGCCCCGCGACGGCGCCGCCCTCGCCGCGCTGGCCGAGAAGAAACGCAGTGCCTGGAACGAGCATGCCGAGCGCCTGGCCAAATTGACCTTGGAGATCCTCAAGCTCTGGCACGGCCTGCAGAAGCGCTTCAAGGGCAAGATTGACCTGGCCCAGGCCATCGCGTTGAACGACATCAAGCTGCAGCTGGGCAACCTGGTCTACCCAGGCTTCGTCCGCGAAACCCCGGGCGAATGGCTGAAGGAGCTGCCGCGTTACCTGAAAGCCATCGAGCAGCGCCTGGACAAGATCGCCGGCCAACTGCAGCGCGACCGGGTCTGGAGTGGCGAGTTGGCCGGCTACTGGGAGCAGTACCAGGCGCGCCTGGGCAAGCACCGCCAGGAAGGCAAGCGCGACCCGCAACTGACCCTGTATCGCTGGATGCTCGAGGAATACCGGGTGTCGCTGTTCGCCCAGCAGCTCGGCACCAAGCTGGCGGTCTCGGACAAGCGCCTGAGCAAGCAGTGGAGCCAGGTCGAGGCCTGAGCCGGCGTCTCTGCGGTAGCCTCGGCAGCCGCGATGCCTGGCCGCTGCGAGGGTGGTAGAGCGGCGTAGGCGGCGTATTTATGGTCGCCTCCAGGAGTGCGGCCCGGCCTCGAGCTTGGTGCTCAGCTCGCCCGGGACGGCGGCATCCTGCTCGCGGCCCTTTGCATTTTCAGGAGCAGCACAGCATGGCGAGTTGGCGATCGTGGGGAGTACTGGCGTTGTTGCCGAGCCTGCTGCTGGCTGCTTGCGTGCAGGTGCCATCCCCCGCCGAACGGCGCGCTCAGGCCGATGCCCTGGCGACGCCGCGCGGCTGGGAACGACTGACCTTGCCGGCGGGCGACTTCGAGTTGATCGGTTATGCGCCCGCGCGCATCCGGGCCGGCGAGGAACTGACGGTCTATATCGAGGGCGACGGCTTCGCCTGGGCCAGTTCGACCCGGCCCTCCCGCGACCCCACACCGCGCTCGCCGCTGGCCTTGCAACTGGCGCTGGCGCAACCGGCAGGCAATGCGGCCTACCTGGCGCGGCCTTGCCAGTACGGTGATGCACAGGCCAGTGATTGCTCCCCGCGTTACTGGACCGACGCGCGGTTTGCCGAGCAGGTGATTGCCGCCACGGACCGCGCCCTGGATGCGCTGAAGGCACGCTTCGCCGCGCAGCGGTTGGTGCTGGTGGGGTATTCGGGCGGCGGCGCGGTCGCCAGCCTGGTGGCGGCGCGGCGCGGCGCGGCGCGCCGACGTACGCCTGCTGGTGACGGTGGCCGGCAACCTTGATCACCGCGCCTGGGCACGGCTGCATCGGCTCACCCCGCTGGCGGGGTCGCTCAATCCCGCCGATTACCGGCAGCAACTGCTGCAGGTGCACCAGTGGCATCTGTCCGGTGCCAAGGATGCGGTGATGCCGCCGAGCATTGCCCGCGACTTTGTCGCGGGCTTGCCGGAACCCGCTCGGGCGCGGCTGTTGGTGTTGCCTGGCTTCGATCATCACTGTTGCTGGGCGTGGGATTGGACCGAGCTGTGGTTGAAGGTATCCGCGCCTTAGTGGCCTGGTTGCTGGATTATTGCGCTGATGCGGGATGCTTGATCAGGTCGACGACGCCACTGGTTACATCAAGCACCTGCTGATTCTGGTTGTACGCGATGCTCGATTCGTTGCTGATACTCCGGATCAGTCGCGCCGGGGTATGGCCAGGCCGCGGATGACCGCCGGGCGCGAGAGGAAGGCGTCCAGCGCGCGCAGCACCTGGGGGAAGCGCTCGATCTGCACCAGCTCGCCGGCCTCGTAGAAGCCGATCAGGTTGCGCACCCAGGGGAAGGTGGCGATGTCGGCGATGCTGTAGGCCTCGCCCATGATCCACTGGCGGCCCTCCAGGCGCCGCTCGAGCACCCCGAGCAGGCGCGAGGCTTCGGCGACGTAGCGGTCGCGTGGGCGCTTGTCCTCGAAGTCCTTGCCGGCGAACTTGTGGAAGAAACCGACCTGGCCGAACATCGGCCCGACCCCGCCCATCTGCCACATCAGCCACTGGAGGGTTTCATAGCGGCCGGCGGCGTCCCGCGCGATCAGCTGGCCGCTCTTGTCGGCCAGGTAGAGCAGGATGGCGCCGGACTCGAACAGCGCCAGCGGCTCGCCGTCCGGGCCGTTGGGGTCGAGGATCGCCGGGATCTTGTTGTTCGGGTTGAGCGAGAGGAACTCCGCCGAGAGCTGCTCGTTGTCGGCGAAGCTGACCAGGTGCGGCTCGTAGGCCAGGCCGGTCTCTTCCAGCATGATCGACACCTTGACCCCGTTGGGCGTGGGCAGCGAGTACAGCTGCAGGCGCTCGGGGTGCTGGGCGGGCCATTTGTGGGTGATGGGGTAGGCGGAGAGGTCTGGCATAGCGCTTCCTATCATCATGCGGTGGGAGAAGTCCGGCCGGCGCGCCGCGGGCGCCGGCAGCCTTGTGCCGCTCACTACTGGAGGGGCGGGGCGCTGCAGCGGACGCTGACGCGGGTCGTTGGCGTGCAGGGATAAGACCACGGGCGGCCGCCCGGTGGAAATCGATAGCCGGACTAGTGGCCATCGAGCCGGTCGATGGACGGCGCGTGCTGGTTCCCTGGGACGCTGCGAGCCGGTATGGTGCGCGCTTCGACCCACCGGTAATGGAGAACCCCCGATGAGCCTGCATGGCGATTACGACCCGCAGAACATCTTTGCCCAGATCATTCGCGGCGAGGCCCCCTGCTACAAGCTGTACGAGGACGACGACGTGCTCGCCTTCCTCGACCTGTTTCCGCAGTCCCATGGCCATACCCTGGTGATCCCCAAGCGCGCGGCGGCGCGCACTATCCTCGACATCGATGCGGACAGCCTGTGCAAGCTGATGCGGGTGACCCAGCGGCTCACCCAGGCGCTGGTGGACGAGTTGCAGCCGGAGGGCGTGCAGGTGGCGCAGTTCAACGGTGCGCCGGCCGGGCAGACGGTGTTTCACATCCATATGCACATAGTCCCGCGCTTCGCCGGCCAGGGCCTGGCCGTCCACGCCAGCAGCAAGGCCGACCCGCTCGAGCTGGAAAAGCTGCAGGCACGGCTGCTGCAGCGCCTTGGCGGCTGAGGGCCGCACGGCAAATACCAACTAGGTAGGATGTGGTTGAGCGAAGCGATACCCATCGGTTGTGTTCATGCACGAGTCCACGCTCGGGTCGTCTGACGATCTGGCGCCGCGCGCAACCCGTAGGGCGCTACTCGCCGCAGGCAGTACGCCGTGGTTGATCGGTGCGGCGCAGTTCTGGCGGGCTGTCGCTGCGCTCCGAGGCCGCCCTACGCGCCGCCCTACGGCCCGAACGAATCGCGCCCGAGCCGCCCTCTGGCGCTAGAGGCTTGGTGCGGTCAGCAGCGGCAGGCGGCAGCGTTCGACTGTCCACCAGCTCGGCAGCAGGCGGCGGATGGCGGGCTGGTTGAAGCGGTCGTCGATCAGGTAGACCACGCCCTGGTCGTCCTGGGTGCGGATCACCCGGCCGGCGGCCTGCACGACTTTCTGCAGGCCGGGGTAGAGGTAGGTGTAGTCGTAGCCCAGGTGATTGCCGAACATGCCCTGCATGCGCTGCTTGATTTCCTCGTTGACCGGGTTGATCTGCGGCAGGCCGAGGGTGGCGATGAAGGCGCCGATCAGGCGGTCGCCGGGCAGGTCGATGCCCTCGCCAAACGCACCGCCGAGCACGGCGAAGCCGATGCCCTGGCTGGTGCTGCTGAAACGCTCGAGAAAGGCCTGGCGCTGGCTCTCGTCCATCTGCCGTGACTGTTGCCAGATCGGAACCTGCGGATGGGCGGCGCTGAATTCATCCAGCACCAGGCGCAGGTAGGCGTAGCTGCTGAAGAACGCCAGGTAGTTGCCCGGCCGCTCGGCGAACTGGCGCGCCATCAGTGCGGCGATCGGCGCCAGCGAGTAGTCGCGGTGGGCGAAGCGGGTCGACAGGTTGCTGACCGCCTGCACCTGCAATTGCTCGGCGCTGAACGGCGACTCGACATCGATCCACGGCGTCTGCTCCGGCAGGCCGAGCAGGTCGGCGTAGAAGGGCGCCGGGCTCAGGGTCGCGGAGAACAGGGTGCAGCTGTGGGCCGCGGCGAAGCGCGGGGCGAGGAAGGGCGCCGGGACTATATTGCGGATGCACAGGGTCGAGGTCGCCGGCCCGCCGGGGTTGTCGTCGCGGCTGATGTCGAACAGCGAATGGCTGTCGAAGGCCTCGGCGAGGCGACAGAACAGCATGGCGTCTAGGTAGAAGTGCAGCAACTCGGCGGCGTTTCCCGCCGGCTGATCGCTGAGGTGATCGGTGAGGGTGCTGACGGCCTTGTGCAGGGCCATGATGAACAGGTCCGGGGCGGCGGGGTAGACCTGGTAGGCCGCTTGCTGGTCGCGCTGCAGTTGTTGCCAATGGCGGTTGACCCGTTCCAGCGGGCCTTTCATCACTGGCGGGGCGATGCGTCGGAGGGCCTCGAAGCGGGTCTGCTCGAGTTCGGCGGTGTACATGCCGCGGCCGCGTTCGATCAGGTTGTGTGCCTCGTCCACCAGCAGGGTCACGCGCCACTCGTTGAGCAGGGTCAGGCCGTGCAGCAGGCCGCCCATGTCGAAGTAGTAGTTGTAGTCGCAGACCACCACGTCGGCCCAGCGGCATAGTTCCTGGCTCAGGTAATAGGGGCAGATTCGATGCGCCAGCGCGGTTTCGCGCACGCTGTCCTGGTCCAGCCACTGGCGCTCCAGCGCGGCCTGACGCGCGGCCGGCAGACGGTCGTAGAAACCCTTGGCCAGCGGGCAGGCGTCGCCGTGGCAAGCCTTGTCCGGGTGTTCGCAGGCCTTGTCGCGGGCGACGTGCTCGAGCACCCGCAGCGGCATCGCCTGTTCCTGGCTGCGCAGGGTGGCCAGGGCGTCCAGCGCCAGGCGCCGGCCGGGGGTCTTGGCGGTGAGGAAGAACAGACGGTCCAGCGCCTGCTCGGGGAAGGCCTTGAGCTGCGGAAACAGGGTGCCGAGGGTCTTGCCGATGCCGGTGGTGGCCTGGGCCATCAGGCTGTGGCCGTCGCGGGCGGCGCGGTACACCGCTTCGGCCAACTGGCGCTGGCCGCTGCGAAACTGCGGGTGGGGGAAGCGCAGGCGCCCGAGCGCCTGGTTGCGCCGCCGGCGATGGTCGCGTTCGTGCACCGCCCAGGTGATGAAACGGCTGCAGTGCAGCTCGAAGAACCCACGCAGTTCATCGGCGCTGCAGCGCTGATGAAAGGCGGTCTCGTGCTGGCTGAGGACGTTGAAATAGACCACCGCCAGGTCGATCTCGGCCAGGCCGCGTTGCTGGCACAGCAGCCAGCCGTAGACCTTGGCCTGGGCCCAGTGCAGCAGCCGGTGGTTCTCCGGGATGCGCGCGATGTCGCCGCGGTGGGTCTTGATCTCTTCCAGACGGTTGGCGTCCGGGTCATAGCCGTCGGCCCGGCCGCGCACCTGCAGACCCTGGTAGTCGCCGGCGAGCGCCAGCTCCGCCTGGTAACGCGGGCCGCGCCGGGCAACCACGATGGCGTGGCCGGTCATGCCTTCCTGGGCAGTGGGCGAGGGGGTGAAGCGCAGATCCAGATCGCCGACCTTGGCGGTGAATTCGCACAGCGCGCGCACCGCGACCTGATAGTTCACGAGCCGCGGGTTCATGCGTCGGCCCATTGCACGTAGCAGACGTCCACCGGCATGCCGTGCTCGGCGCAGAACGCCAGCCAGCGCCGCTGGTTGTCCTGCAGGCGGTCGCCGGGGCCTTTGACCTCGATCATCCGGTAGCGCTGCTGCGCCGGCCAGAATTGGATCAGGTCGGGCATGCCGGCGCGGTTGGCCTTGATATCGTCCAGCAGGCGCTGGAACCAGGCCCGCAGGTGCGCCGCCGGCAGGCAATCCAGGGCCTGTTCCAGCAACGCTTGATCCAGGGCGTTCCAGAACACGAAGGGCGACTGGATGCCGTATTTGGCGACATAGGTCTGGCGGATCGTGCTTTTGTAGGCAGCGGACTCAAGTTGCGCCAGGCAGGTGGCGAACAGTTCGGCGCGGCGCGCCTGGAAGTCGGGGCTGAGCAGATCCTGCGGGCCGCTCTGGAACGGATGGAAGAAGGCGCCCGGCAGCGGGGCGAAGATCGCCGGCCAGCAGAGCAGGCCAAACAGGCTGCAGATCAGGCTGTTCTCGACGTAGTACACCGGCGCGTCCGGTTCGCTCAGGTGCAGCTTGACCCCATCCTCGACACTCTGGCCTGCGGGCCTGGGCAGGCACAGGTCGAGGCGGGCCGGCGCGGGCAGCTGCGGTTTGCGCGGTTGCGCCAGGCCGAGCTGGCGGCGCAGGCGCAGCAGCACGCGTTCCAGCCCCTGTGCCTCGGCCTCGTTTTCCGGCGCGGCGGCGGCCTGGCTGGCCAGCTCATGGGCTTCGCTGGCGCGGCCCAGGCGTTCCAGTACGCGGATGCGGCGCAGGCGGGCGCCGGCAAACGGGCAGTCGCTATAGCAGGCCAGGGCGTGTTCCAGCTCGCCGGCGCGCTCTAGTTGCTGGCCCAGGCGAAACAGCAGCTTGGCCCGGCGCATGACGAGAAAGGGCGTGGCGCAGTCCAGCGCGGCGATCTGTTGCAGCACTTCGGCGACCGGCTCGCCGGCCTCGCCACGTTCGCGGCAGCGCTGCAACGCCAGGTAGCAGTCCACCTCTGCACGCTGGCGGAATACCCGCGAGTCGGCACTCAGCGCGACCGGCTCGTAGCGCAAGATGCCGAGCTCGGCGAGGACGAACTCCGACCAGTCCTGCCGCAGGTTGCCGAAAAACATCAGGCGCAGGCGTTCGCAGAGCGGATTGATCGCCAGGCTGTACACCCGCTCGTCCAGCCCCGGGCACCAGTCGGCAAAGCTGCGCGGCTGGCTGTGCTCGGCGGCCAGCTGAGCGAGCAATTCGGCTTTCTTCAGGGCTCTGTGTGCGCGCGCAGCGAAGGCCTCGAGCAGCTCCTCCTTGCGCAGCAGGTCAAACAACTCCGCCAGCGTCAGCTCGGCGTCGTTGTGGATCCAGCCGGCGTCGAGCAGCGCCTGGGCGGCATGGCGCGGGCAGCCGATCTCGGCGTAGACCAGCTTGCTGGCGCGAAAATGCGGGCCCTTGCGCATGATCATGCGCACCAGCAACGCCTGGCTGGGCAGCGCCAGTTCGCCGAAGCGGCGCAGGAACGCCTGCTCCTCGTCCAGCAACAGGTCGTGGTGACGCTCCCGCAGCCAGGCCAGGGCTTTATGAAAGTTGCTCAGGTAATACAGGCTGGGGTCGAGCTGAGGCTGCATGGGAAAACCGGATACTGTTTGCATATACAGATATCAGCGTGGCGCGCGCTTTGCAACGAGCAGGGGATGGGAGGCTCAGTCGGGTCCGCGGTCGCGCGGTAACCCGCAGTGTACAGGGTGCTACCGTAGGATGGCGCGGGCCGCGTAGGTTTGAGCGTAGCGATACCCATAGGCGCGCCCCGGATTGACTGCTTTACTTGAGCGCGGCCGCCACACCGTCAATACTGAGCCGGCGTCCGTGCGTCAGTACTCCGATAATCCACCCATGAAGGATTCCCATGCGATTGATTTGTGCAGTACTGCCCTTGCTGGTGTTGGCCGGTTGTTCGTCCTTTCAGGCCGCCCCGGAGAAGGTCACTGCGGTGCCCAGCGAACGCATGCTGGCCTACCAGCAGCCGGTCGAAGGCAGCGGACTGATCGTGGTCAATCGCGACCTGGGCATGCTCGGCGGCGGCTGCTACGTGGCGGTGCTGGTCGATCGCCAGGTGGCGGCGCGCATCGGCATCGGCGAAGAGGCGCGTTTGCATGTACCGCCGGGTAACCGGGTGGTCGGCATTGGCATCGATCGGGCTGACGATACCCTCTGCGGCAAGGGCCGGCTGCGCCGCGAACTGGTGGTGCCCGTGGTCGCAGGCGAAAGCCAGCACCTGCGCATTCTCAGCGAGGCCAAGAGCGGCTTCGATATCCGGGTTGCCACGCCCTGATCGCTGGCGCGGCAGGCGATGGTTTCGGCATCGGATATATCCAGTTGGTAGTGAGGTAAGCGCGAATTGGCTTAACCCAGATGACTAGCGGCCTTGGCAGGCGCGGATTCAGCGCTCACAATTTGACGTGAGTTGAACGAACTAAAATTTGGCTTGAACCGCTAGGGAATAATCAGAAACGCCGAAAACAAAAGGATGAATATTCATCACCGCTCGAAGCCCTCGCCAGCGGCGTGGCCTGCTTTATGAGCGGCGGTAATGGTCATTGGCTGATCCATCCTTTGGTTTTTCCATGGTGTTATCTCCGCTATATGCGCGCCCTAGTCTCGACGCAAGCCAGGATGGATGATCAAAGGTTTGCTCATCTCATTGCTCATGACTAATTCTCCGTACCGCTTAGCTGAAGAGGCCGTCCTAATGATTGCAGCAGCGATCAGCAGCAATAGATTGTTTGTCTGGGCCAACTCGATGTAATCGTCAAGTAGCGATCTGAGTCAGCAGAGTCCGATTTCAGCTGTCGCTTGTCTGTGTTGAGAGACGAAGCCGCTTCCTAGCGTACCCACGCATAGGATGCTAGTTATGCAAACCATTCGCAGCACGCTGGTGGTGATGGATGCACAGCCTGACCCTCTACTGCTGGATAGAGCCACGCTGATCGCCAGCGCTACCTCCTCGCACTTGCACTTGCTGGCCTGTAACAAGAACAACCACTCATCATCGGATCTGCAGGCAACAGAGGATTTTCTGCGCCAGCAAGGTTTCAGCGTCAGTTCAGAGCAGGCCTGGAAGCACAGCCTGCACAAGACCATCATCGCCGTGCAGCAGGAGCAGGAATGCGGCCTGGTGATCAAGCGGCATCTGCCCGACAACCCACTGCTCAAGACCTTTTTACCCTCCGAAGACTGGAAGCTGTTGCGTTTCTGCCCCTGCCCTGTGCTGATCGTCAAAAGCACCGAGTCTTGGGCTGGAGGTGTGATTCTGGCGGCCATCGACGCCGGTAATAGCGACGTCGATCATCGGATCCTGCATGCCGGTATTGTCGGGCATGGTCACGACATTGCCCAGATGACTGGCGGCGTCCTGCACATGATGTCCGCCCACCCCTGTGCCGAATTGTTGTCTGCCGATCCTGTCTATCACCTCAAGGAAAGCATCCATGCGATGTACCACGAGCACTGCAGGGCGCTGCAAGCCGAATACGAGGTCAGCGACGAACGCCTGCATATCGAAGAAGGTCCAGCCGATGAGCTGATCCCGTCTGTCGCCGAGCGGCTGAGGGTCACACTCACCGTGATTGGCAGCGTCGCCCGCACTGGCCTGTCTGGAGCCTTGCTCGGTAACACGGCCGAAAACATTCTCGACAGCCTGAACTCGGACGTGCTGGTACTCAAACCCGATGACATCATCAGCCACCTTGAGGAACTGGCATCGCCTCCGCACAATCAGGTGCTGGATAGCGCCATCCACTCCTGGCCTTATAGCCATACCGCGCATCTGGAGGTGCCAACGACTCAGTCCGTCAGTTACAGCAAGGAGGCGTCCAGTCGGCAAACGGATACCCCATCAATCAGTCCGGAGCAAGAGCAGAGACTCAGCCGCCAGGTGCGCTAGGCCTGCTTGGCGACATGGAGGGCGACGGTGGGGCCCGCTGATACGCGCGCTGCTGCTGTGCGCTGCTTGAAAAGTGGAGGGCATTCGGCTCGCGAGTCATCCCCCATTTTTCACGGAGCGCGCCTGGCGGCGATCGCCCGCCCTGTCACCGCGTGGTGATTATCGTCACCGTCGAGCCGTGATCGGCCGACTTTGCCTATTGGCCATTCCCCGCCGACCCACAGACTTGATCTACTATGCCTCTGCATAATTGGACGGCGTTTGTGCGCGCCGTTCAGAACCCGCTTGTCGAGGAAGATACCCGTGGCCGGAACCAGCCTGTTCGCCCTGCTTGACGATATCGCCAGCATGCTCGACGACGTGGCGCTGATGACCAAGGTCGCGGCGAAGAAGACCGCCGGCATGCTCGGCGACGACCTGGCCCTCAATGCCCAGCAGGTCTCGGGGGTCAGGGCCGAGCGTGAGTTGCCGGTGGTCTGGGCGGTGGCCAAGGGTTCGTTGCTGAACAAGCTGATTCTGGTGCCGGCGGCGCTGGTCATCAGTCTGCTGGCGCCTTGGGTGGTGACCCCGCTGCTGATGCTGGGCGGCGCTTTTCTCTGCTATGAAGGGTTCGAGACGCTGGCCCACAAGCTGCGGCACGGCCAGGATGAGGAACAGCAACATAAGGCCAAGCTGACGGCGGCGCTGATCAACCCCGCGGTCGACCTGGTCGCCTTCGAGCGCGACAAGATCAAGGGGGCGGTGCGGACCGACTTCATTCTCTCTGCGGAAATCATCGTTATCACCCTCGGCACCGTGACCAGCGAGCCTCTGGCCACTCAGCTCGCCGTGCTCGTCGGCATCGCCCTGCTCATGACCGTCTGCGTCTATGGGCTGGTGGCCGGCATCGTCAAACTGGACGACGGCGGCCTGTACCTTTCCCAGCGCCCAGGCGACGGCCGGGTCGGGCGCCTGCTGCGCAGTATCGGTGGCGGCATTATCAGCGCCGCGCCCTACCTGATGAAGGGCCTGGCGGTGGTCGGCACGGTGGCGATGTTCATGGTCGGCGGCGGCATCCTCAGCCACGGCATTGCGGGGGTGCACACACTGTTCGAGGGCTTCGCCCACGGCCTGCAAACCGTTCCCACACTCGGCGGCGCTCTGGCAGCCATTACCCCGACGCTGCTGGACATGCTGCTGGGGGTGCTGGCCGGCGCGCTGGTGCTGGCCGGGGTGACCGCGCTGGGGCGCCTGTACCGAGTGTTCAAGCCGGCCTAGGCGACCAGGGCGTTGGCCGGTCTCGGCCAGGGACCGGCGAACGAGGACTATTCGCCCCTCGGCGGGTCTGATGGGCATGGGGGCACCGGGCGAGAGGGTCGGACAACCTGGGGGCGGGCAGGGTGTTCAAGTCGCCAGCGGCCAAGCCGCGATCGAGGGCTGGCTAATCCTTGGCCGGCGCCGGTAGGACAACGTCCGGCAACCACTGCTGCTGCAGGCGGGCCAGGCTGCCGTCGTTGCGCATATCATCCAGCGCGGCTTGCCAGTGCTGGACCAGGAGCGGGTCGGTCTGCAGGGAAAAGACGATATAGCTGCTGCTCTGCATGAAACTGTAGTGGCGTTCGAGATCGGCCATCGAAGCACCCAGTTTGGCCGTCAGGCTGGGCAGCAATTGGTCTTCATAGGCCATCAAGGGAATACGGCCATGCAGGACCATATCGAGCATGCCGTGCGGCTTGGACGCCAGGTACAGATTGCTGAATCCTTCGCCCTCAAGGAACTGCTGCGAGTACCAGTCGCGCGGTACGCCGATCGCCGCCACTTGCCGAGCATCGTCCAGGCTGTCGATATGCAGGCCACTGCCGCTGCGGGCGTAGAAGCTGGTGGTGGTCGACAACAGCGGGCCGACCCATTGGAATAGCGCCTCGCGCTCGGGTGTGCGCACGGTGACGAACAAGCCGACATTGGCGCGGCCTTGCGCATGCAAATAACCGCGCGCCCAGGGCAGCATATGGATGGTGCCGCTGTCCCCGGTACGCCGCAGTAACTCGCGCACCGCCGCGATCGCCAGGCCATCCAGCTGGCCGTCGTGGCTGAAGTTGATCGGCGGGTTTTCCTCGGTATACAGCCGCAGCTCGGTGGCGGCCGCCGACGAGCAGAGCAGCCATGCAGCCAACAGGCGCACTAACCAGGCAGCCATGATCACAATCCTGTCCGTGTTCGATTGATCTGGAGATTGGTCCAGAGTGTAGACGAACTGCCTGCCCGGCCCATTCGTTGCAGAGGGCCGGGGGCAGCGTCGATGTTGCACAACACCGCCGCGCGGCTGCCGGGCACGCGCTGGAGGGCGCGAAGTTCAGGCGCGAGTGGGTTGGTGGCCGGTTAAACGGCCACCTCCTCGGTGCGCGCCCTGCTGCTGTGCAGGGAAAAAGTCTCACCCTCCAGCGCCTTGAGCGCCATGCGATTGCTCGGGTCGATCAGCACGGATGCTGAGCGGCGATCACTGGCGTCTGGATTCTTGATATTGCCTCGCTAAGCTTGGTCAGACGTTGGCTGTCGGCCCTGGGTTTGAGTTGAGTGTCCAGCCGCCATGCCGGTGGAGGTCCGCGCGAGCGGAGGGCTAGCGGGCATCTGGCGAGTGCAGGACTTCCGCTGCCAGGCGCTGCAAGTTCTGCTGGTTGGCGCCGGCGACGAAATCGGCAACGCATTGGTAATGCTCAATGGTGTCGAAGGTCTGGCGCCAGTTGACCCGGGTTCCTTGGCCAGACGCTCTCAACTCGATGGCCAGGGTGAAGTGATGACCGGACAGGTGCTCGATCTCGAAGAGCTCGTCAGAGGCCAGGCGCGTGAAGCGACTTTCGTTGGCGTAGTCCTTGCCGTCGGGCCCGTGCATGGTCAGTAGCCAGGTGCCACCGGGGCGGAAATCGAACTGGTGGATGGTGCTGGTGAAACCGTCAGGCCCCCACCAGCGAGCGACTCGGGTCGGATCGCTCAGGGCGGCAAAGACCTGTGCCGGGGTTGCGGCAATGAACACGCCTTGCGAGTCGGAACGCTTGTCGACTGCTTGCATTTGCTTGCCTCCAAGGGGGGCGGTGGTCAACCTGTTGCGGCCTAGGTTTGTTTATCCTCAACCTGCAAACTTTTGGTCATCAGAATCCAATGTGTGCCGGGATGAGCCCAGCGCTCCTTGACCATTGCTCGCTGCGCCACTTCCTGATAACCGAGATTACTGTAGAGCCGACGTGCGCCCAGGTTGGTATCCGCGACGATCAGGCTCAGACCATGCTTGCCAAGGCTCGCCGCTATGCCCTCGGCAAGGGCGAGTAGCTCGTTTCCATAACCATGGCCTCGATGCGCTTCCTTGGTGGCAAGGACATTGATGTACCAAGTGCCTGGAGCCATGTCCTCCAATTGCTGAAGGGGCACGAACATGGGCGGCATTTCCGAGTAATCCACAGGAGGAGGGGCGTCTTCCAACGGATAGCCAATCAAGCAGGCAACGGCATCATTCCCCACCAGGCGCAGGACCGCATTGCGGTAGGAGAAGGAACCTGTATCCCGCTTGGCCCGAATACAGCCGACATCCCAGGCGGATTCACCGGCCGTGGCCATTTGCTCCCACAGATAGTGCGCCAAGCCTTCACCGGCCATATTGACGAATTCGGTCAAGTCCTTCGCATCCTCCGGCGTGGCCTGTCGAAATGGGGGGGCAACGCTAAACATGGTTATTCCTCTCGTTGAGTACCGTGGCACACCGCTATCGGCCGTATGCCTGCCGACGCGGATTTTGTGTGGTAATCAAGCGAAACACAATGCACAAAAAGCGGTTACGGCATGCGCGGCGGCAGGGTAGGCGGGTTATGTTTGCAACATGATTCAGAAGGCGCCTTTCCATTGTTCCGTGTCAATGAACCAGCGTTCCTCATGAATCTTGTCTTTATCAAACTTGAAAAGCACGGACAGTTGCGAGCTGGTAATTTTATCTGCTTTCCATTCAACAATAGAGGCAACTTCATCTTGCCCTTCGAGTTGACGAAGCCCGGTGATCTCGAACCCTGGTGGGAGGATTTTACCGAGGCCATCAAGCGCGGAACGGAAGGCATTGCGCCCTGTCAGGATGTCCGTCTGCCCGGGCATAATGAAGGTCATGTCTTCAACGTAGTCTGCTACCAGGCTATCAAAGTCTCCTGCGCCGACTGCTTCCCAACCTTTCTGTACTATATCGGCTAAAGTCATCGACTTATCCTCCAATATTAGTAAATAAGATGCGGCTAAGTTGTTCGATAACAAGCGCCCTCAACGACACCTTGTAGTGGAACTCTTTAACTATAGTCTCCGCCTGCTGAAGGCGGCAGCGACGTCTGACGTATGCCCGCAGGGGCTGTCGTGGCGGGTACTCGAATGCCGGCAGGACGCGCCCAGCGAGTCGTTCGGGGGAGCGTGCGGCTCCCTGCTGATCCACGCCAGTCGCGCCCCTAGCCGGGCCGCGCACACGGCGGCGTGCATCACCTCCCAAACAAGATGTTGGCTCATGCGGCCTAACCTCTACTTCTGGCGAGCGCTAAAAATGGGGGGATTACCTGACGGCAGGGAGTGATCAACTAGCCGTTGCATAAGGTCGGGCATCCTCTAGCTTGCAACGCTTGCGCGAACCGCCCAAGCCCTAGCCGTCAAGCACATCGAGCCGTTAGCAGCGCTTGGCAGACGCGCCCTTAGACGCTCCCGCAGGCGCGCCCTCGCTGTCTCGTCGAGCGACATGGCATAGGCGGGAGCCGGCCCTTGGCCGCCGAGGAACGGCCGCCAGTAGTCATCGAAATTCGCAAACGGTGTCGCTATGTCGATGGGCGCCACTTCGACGTGTTCCAGTCCGCTGCTGGCGAAAAGCGTGGACAGTGCCTCTGGCCGACACAGCGGAAATCGGGCACCTTCGTCGAGCTGCGCCGCGTCCGGGTCGAGCTCGCTCGCTACGTCCCAGAAGAAGCGCATAAGCTCCATCTTTCCGGCGTAATCCCAGACGTATGCGCCGATCGTGCCGCCCTTGCCGGTTACCCGCGCCATCTCAAGCAGCGCGGCGCGCTGATCTGGTATGAAGTTCAGGACCAGCCCAGAGACCACCACATCGACCGAAGCGTCGGCGAGCGGAATCGCCGTTGCGCTGCCCAGGTGCAGCGCCACCCGGCTCGCCAGATTCTCCCTCGCGGTCTGGATAAACCCCTCGGAAGGATCGACACCCGCGACCGATGACGGGGCGCAGTGCTCGGCAATCGCCGCGCACAGCGCCCCTGTACCGCATCCCACGTCGAGCCAGCTTCGGCCCGGGGCAATGTTGAGCCACGAGAGAAACCTGGGTGCGACCTGACGGCTCCAGCGGCCGACGTACTGCTCATACGGGTCGCCGCGTGCCCAGGTGTCGGACACATGCTTGCGGTCCATGGTCAGGGCCTTCTGCGCATCATTCGATGCCTAACGCCTGAGTTGAGCCGACCCGCGAAGCCGGTTCGGCTTGTATTGATTGTCAGGCCTCCGCTTCAGCCAGCCAATTTGCACAACATGTGATCTGTCACTTGGCTGTGCTCATGCTGCGGACTGAAGAGGACCAACTCCGCATCCTGGCCGACTTTGACTGTGGCGTCCGGGTGGCCAGTAGCAGATGTTGATTAACGATAGATCAAGGGACGGGCTTTAGCCCGTCCCGAGCGAAGCGAACGGCTTGCAGTGCCTGTTAGGGTTTCCCGGCATGTTCGTTAAGCAAAGCATGCTCTTTAAGCTCGGCTTCGATGAAGGCTGAGATCATGGCGCGATAGACGCTTGCCACTACCTTGGGATTAGCACCTTGCTCTTGCGCCAGTGCTGTGACCTTTGCAATGACCTGCTCGACCCGATTGGGTGCTTTTACTTCGTCTGTTGTCTTTTTGAATGATGCTGCTTGAGTGACAAAATTGCCGCGCTCGGCGAGTAACGCCACAATTGCTCGATCTATTCTGTCGATGTTTTCGCGAACATCATTTAGTGAATTGCATGTGACTTCCATGTGTGCCTTGCTCCAGTGTTTGATTTGACCTTAACGCTTAAGCTAAGGGCCGGCGGAACGCCGTTTCAGAGACTTATTACGCACGACCGCACTGAGTAGCGTAACAGCCATTCTATAGAGCTGCCTTGTCGCTTTAGGTACAAGTATCAGCTGTCAGAAACAATTGTTGAATCTGGACTCGATTCAGCCGCTATCTTCAATCGGTCAGCTTTGCTAATGTAGGTGGACTTGCGTTTTGGTGCCAATTTGGCACTGGCTTTTTTGGCGTGAGCCTGTAGTAACTGCTTTATTTTTTTACGCCGATTCATGATTTCTACCAAACTTGTAAATTCTTGAATGATATCAGATTAAGATATTGCTCAGGATCGCCGCCGCGGAGCACCAGACGATTGACTCGGCCATTTTGTTAGACATGCGGCAGTTATTCAACCACTGGGGCATCATCCCATTTCGCCTGAATGCCCATCCAATCAAGGACCAATACCGTGTTTCCCTCTGCATCGAGGTACTGGAGGGGACCATGGTTAATGAACAGGTACTCGCAAGGCTCAGGGAAGTAAGTTTTCTCGTGAATGATTCCATTCGGCTCATACCCATAGTCACCGGCACACGCTGTTACGCCTCCTTTTTCGACGCCACCTCTAATCTCGATTTTGCCCTTTAGGACAAAATACTCGGCGGCCCCAATGTGCTTATGGGGCGGTACAGAAGCACCCGCTACTGTCCGAAACAGCGCAACCCAGGTACCCGTGACAGGACAGGTGCGCAGCAGTTTGAAGTGGTAGCCGTCGCGCAATTCCTTCCATGGGACGTCCTTCGATGCGACATGGAAATCACCAATCTCTGTAGAGTTCATGTTGTTTCCTATCTTTGTCTAACGCCCCGCATCATCGGCGCAGCTTTGCTGCGTCCGCTTGCATGCGATTGTTATGTGGCAGGTGTTTGGGTAAAAAATGCTCAAGCGGTGCCTGAAGCGATGACAAATTCACCTGGAATTTCATATCCCTCCCCATGCCGATATTTTTCTACTGATTTCAGGAACGCTTCGTCAACAGCTTGTCTTGTTGCATGGTCAAATCGCTTTGCTGCCAGCGCAACGGCACCACCGTCTATTATCGCGGATATAACTCGTTTCGAGTTGTCAAATGACAAAACTGATTGAATTCTGCGTTCTTGAACGTTAGTGAAACCGGCAGCTTCCAAATCCGAAACCAGGGCGCCTGCAGAACCAAGACCAAAAAATAAAGGACACACTTCGGAGTGCACATGAGAGTCCACAATTGGGAAAATCTCAGCCCAGCCACAGTTGCGACGCTCCCCCCAAACAGCAACGCTGGCGAGCCCTCCTGGTCGGAGTACGCGTTTCATTTCATTCAGAGCAGCCCTTGGATCAGGCATATACATTAACCCAAGTGCACACAGGGCGCGGTCGAAACTATCGTCTTCGCAATCGAGAGCTTCTGCGTTCATGCGCTGAAATGTGACGTTTGACAGGCCTGATTTTTCAGCGGCCGCATTACCGGATTTAACCATTTCTCCCGAGATGTCCGTAGCCAGAACGCTGCCGCCTGGTCCAACGATGTCTGCTGCGGGAAATGTAATCAATCCAGTTCCTGCGGCTGTTTCGATGACGGCCATACCCGGTAGCAAATCGGAAGCTGCAAGTAAAGCTAATTGAGCAGGGGCTAGATGTTGCTGCCATTCGATTTCGTATACGGAGGCCGCTGCATCCCATCCGTATCGTTGTATTCTAAGTTGAAGCTTCGAGTCCATAACCGTGTTCACTCATCCACAATTAAATTAAATTTAACATGTTGTGCATCGCGAAGTGCCAAGAACCATGGGTCCATGCTAAGGGCTTTTTCAACCAGGGCAAATACTTCGGGGGCGGGTAAGTTAGTACTGATTCGAATAGCCAGTCGGGTCTCTAGTGGCGCTGCGCTAGCATCGCCTAACCCCATTGCTGCGCCATCGTCAAAGTCAGTTTCAATATCTACAGTGACGGTATCGAAAACAGCGCCTGCCATTACCGCAGTCTGTTTTATTCCAATGGAAACACACCCAGCGATACCCGCGCGCGCGAAGAAACCAGGCGTTGGTCCGGCGGCATCGCCACCCATAATCGCGGGCATATCCATGACCGCACTGAACTCCCCTTGAGTGAACGTACAAGTAAGCCCGTCCTTGATAACGGCAGTTGCGTGGTTTGTGCTTAGTGCTTTTTGCTGTCGCTTTTTAAAAACATCTTTGATCCGGTTTTGGGTATCTCGGATTCTTGAGTCTTTGTCCATAATTCTCTCCTTGCGGGTAATGGCTAAATTCTCTACAAGCCTAGACTAAAAGCGCGGTATTACACCTTAATAGTTTACAGGCCAACAACTGGATGGCACTGATTAGCAATCAGTCC
>NZ_JAQJZJ010000006.1 GCF_027988105.1 Pseudomonas aestuarii
TCAATCGCGGCAGCCTGGCGCTCGCTCAACCCTGTGGTTTGTTAATATCGCGCGTTCTGTTTTTCCTTCCGAGGCTGGAGTTTACCGATGTCCGCCCCTGTGACCCCTTTCGGGCTTGCCGCCCTGCCGGATGCCTACAAGGCGGTGCTCTATGTGCTGGCTTTGTCTTTCCCGGGCAAGCATAAAACCGCTTTGCTCGAGCAGTTGCGCGAGATGGGGGTGCGCAGCACCTCAGCCCGGGCGATGGACGGCTCGGCGCTGAGCGAGGTACTGGCGATGCTGCACCGCCTCGACTGGGTCAGCCTCGGCGGCGGCGGACAGCCCTATTGCTTGCCGCCGGAGCGGCGCAATCTGGTGCTGCAGCAGCTCAATAGTGACGTCAGCAAAGACAGCTGGTTGCTTGCGCTGCGTAGCAGCATCGCACCGCAGCGTAGTGCTTGGGATATTCCCAGCCAGGCGAATCAGCGGCTGAGTCTTTGGCTGGCCATCCTGGGTGGGCAGGCAGATGACGTGCGGCAGGGAGTGGCTTTGCTGCAGTCGAGCTCGCTGCGCCAGACCCTGACGGGCGAGTCGCCTTGCCAGCAACTGCTGGCTGACGAGCCGGGCAGGCAGGTGTTTGCCACACTCAAGCATGAGGTCAAAAGCCTGTTGCTGGAGGATTATCTGGGACAGGTGAACTGGCAGTTGCAACCGGCAGATGAGGCTTATCGGCAGGGGTTGGCCTTGCTCGCAAACTCTTCGGCCAGTGTTGAGTTGTCGTTACAACTGATGTTGCAGGCCTTGTGGCGTGGCGACTGGTTGCAGTTTAAAGCGCTGGGACGGGGTGAGCTGGCGTTCATGCAACAGTTCATCCTGCAGTTGTTGCGTGGTCAGTATCCGCAAGCCTTGCTGGCCATGCAGGAGTGGATGCTGGTGATCAAGCGGCAGAGCAAGAAGCGCAAAGTTGACCTGCCGCCGATACTCAATGGTTTCTATTGCCTGCTGTTGTTGGCCTGTGCTGACAAACAGCTGTATCCGGCGCTGAAACAGGCGGTCAGCCTGGGTCTGAAGGAGTATTACGGCCGGGCTTATCCGGCTCTGCAGATGCTGGTCGAACAGCAGCAGGCGAGTGGGCGGCGGCTTGATCCTGAGCTTAGCGAGCCCTTGTCGTTCAATGGTTTCGATGGCCTGCTGCTGGCCCTGGGGCTGTACTGGGCGGATGCCGAGGTGGTGCGCGAGCCAGTGTGGCGGGAGCAGGTCAGTGGCTTTCGCGACAACCTGGCAGCGGCGGGCTACCACTGGCTCGCTGAGGAGCTGGATGCCCTGCTGGCGCAGCAGTTTGCCCAGCTGCGGCGCCAGCCGGACTGGCACCAAGTGGCCGGGCTGGTGCCGCTGGTTAGCCTCTACCAGCGCCAAGAAGCCTGGCAGCATGCCCTGACCGCACTGTCTCTGCTCAAGTCGGGAAAGACCGAGTCGGGCGCTACCCAGATCGAGAAGTCGACGCGATTGGCCTGGTTCGTCACCTTCAACCCTGAGCAGCTGGGTGTCGAACCACGCGAGCAGAAGCTCGGCGCCAAGGGGCAGTGGAGCAAAGGGCGCGCCGTGGCCCTTAAACGCCTGTTCGAGGATGCCGACAGCCTGGACTTCCTGCTGGAGCAGGACCGGCAGACGATTCGCATGATTCAGCCTGGGACCGATTATTACTCTGGTGGGACGCGCTATGAGTTGTCTGCTGAGCACGCCTTGCCTCGACTGGTTGGGCATCCGGCCTTGTTCTGGGCCGATGCGCCGGATGTGCGGGTCGATCTGCTGCTCGGCCAAGTGAGTTTGCAGCTTAAATCACAAGGCACACAGATCCACCTCAAGCTCGAGCCAAATGGTGTGCAGGGCAATCCTGCCGTGCTGCTGCGCAAAGAGACGCCAACGCGCCTGCTGGTTTACCCGATCAGCCGTGAGCTACGGCAGATCGCCGATATAGTCGGTGACGGCCTGAGTGTGCCGCAGGCTGCCAAGGCACAATTGGTCGAGGCCATCGGTGCGATAGCGCCACTATTGCCGATCCACTCGGACTTGCCGGAGTTGGCTGGCCATCTGGACAGTGTAGCCGCCGACGGTACGGTGTATGCGCACCTGTTGCCGCTGGAGGCAGGCCTGCGCCTGCAGTTGCTGGTGCGACCGCTGGCCAGCAGCAGCTGGTTCAAGCCCGGGCATGGATTGGAAAACATACTCGGTGAGCTCGACGGTAAAGCGCTACAGGCAAGTCGTGACCTGCACGCAGAAACCGCCGCGTTGCAGCGGGTGTTGCAGGCCTGCCCGGCGCTGGCGCAGGCCGACACCGATGGTCAGGAGTGGCAGCTGGCCGAACCTCAGGATGCCCTGCAAGTATTGAGTGAGTTGCAGGCGCTGGAGGGCGACTGGTTGCAATGCGTCTGGCCGGAAGGCGAGCGCATGCGGATCAAGGCGCGGCCGGGCATGGGCCAACTCAAGCTCGGGCTCAAGCAGCAGGGCGACTGGTTCGTGCTCAACGGTGAAGTGCAACTGGACGATGGCCGCGTGCTGCACCTACGTCAGCTGCTGGAATTGCTCAAGTCCAGCACCGGGCGCTTCCTCAAGCTTGGTGATAAGGATTGGCTGGCCCTGAGCGACAGCCTGCGCAAGCGCCTGGACGAGTTGGCCCATCTGGCCGATCGGGTCGGCGATGACGGTCTGCGCCTGAACCTGCTGACCACCCCGCTGTTGGCCGGGTTGGCGCAAGAGGCCGGCGAGTTTCAGGCCGATGCCGGCTGGCAAGCGCACCTGGACAAGCTCGAATCGCTCAAGCACTACCAGCCGCAGGTGCCAAGTACCCTGCAGGCCGAGCTGCGCGATTACCAGCGCGAAGGTTTCGACTGGCTGGTGCGCCTGGCCCAATGGGGCGTCGGCGCCTGTCTGGCCGATGACATGGGCTTGGGCAAAACCGTGCAGACCCTCGCCCTGCTGTTGCACCGGGCGCCTGCGGGGCCGCAATTGGTGGTGGCACCGACCTCGGTGGCGCTCAACTGGCAGGCGGAAACCGCCCGCTTTGCGCCAACGCTCAGGCTGCACATCTATCAGCAGACTCGCCACCTTGATGGACTGGGGCCGCTGGATCTGGTGATCGTCAGCTATGGTCTGCTGCAGCAGGATAATCAGGCGTTTGGCCGTCAGCACTGGACCAGCGTGGTGCTGGATGAGGCCCAGGCGATCAAGAACTCGCAGAGCAAGCGCTCGCAAGCGGCGATGACGTTGCAGGCCGACTTCAAGCTGATCGCCAGTGGCACCCCGGTGGAAAACCACCTGGGCGAGCTGTGGAACCTGTTCCGCTTTATCAACCCGGGTCTGCTCGGCAGCCAGGACCGTTTCGCCCAGCGCTTCGCCACGCCGATCGAGCGTGGCGAGCAGGGCGCGCGCAAGGCGTTGAAGGCCCTGATCCAGCCATTCATTCTGCGGCGACTGAAAAGCCAGGTGCTCGACGAACTGCCACCGCGCACCGAGATCACCTACAAGGTGCCGTTGTCCAGCGAGGAGAGGCACCTGTACGAGGCTCTGCGTCAGCAGGCCCTGACGACGCTTACTGCTACGGCGCCTGGCAAGTCGCTGCAGGTGTTGGCAGAGATCACTCGCTTGCGGCGCTTCTGTTGTCACCCGCGCCTGGTCATGCCGGGCTGTGGTCTGAGTGGCAGCAAGCTGGCCGCCTTTGCCGAAATCGTCGAGGAGCTGCTGGAGAACCGCCACAAGGCGTTGGTGTTCAGCCAGTTCGTCGACCACCTGAGCATCATTCGTGGCTGGCTCGATGAGCAGGGCATCAGCTATCAGTACCTAGATGGCGCCACCTCGCCGAAAGAGCGCCAGACACGTATAGCTGACTTTCAGGCCGGCATAGGCGAGATTTTCCTGATCAGCCTGAAAGCCGGCGGTACCGGCCTCAACCTGACGGCTGCCGACTATGTGATCCACCTCGACCCCTGGTGGAACCCCGCGGTAGAGGATCAAGCCAGCGACCGCGCCCACCGTATGGGCCAGCAGCGCCCGGTGACCATCTACCGGCTGGTCACCGAGCACACCATCGAGGAGCAGATCGTCGCCCTGCACGGGAAAAAGCGAGACCTCGCCGACAGTTTGTTGGGTGGCGGCGAGGTCAGCGGCAAGCTGGATGCCGATGCATTGCTGAGTCTGCTCAAAGGCGACCAGTTCTAGTGACGCCAGCGGATACCTGCCCCATGGGGAGACCACTACAGCCCGCCGCCATCGACGATAGGTCATCGCTGGCGGCAGGCTGTGAGGGGATGATTGAGGCAGAAGGCCAGCCAGAGTGCTGACCTTGCAGGTGGGACTTCAGTTACCGGTAGCGCGCATGTGCTGCACGCTGAACATTTCCGGCTTGCTCATTTCCGGGTCGACCTGGCCCTTGAACTGGCCGGTGGTGCAGTGCATGGCTTGCACATCGATCATGCTGAAGCTGTCGTCGATCGACACACCGCTGTCCTTGTTTTTCGCCAGGTGGTGATCCGGGTGGGCCTGGCCGATGGTGAAGGTTTTCCACAGCGCGCCCTTGCGGTCATAGGAGACGGTCCGCGGGATGGTGAAAGTCTGCGCGTCCATGTAGTGCACGCGCTTGGATAGCGGATGGCTACCTTCGACCGGTGCCGCTTCCACCTCGTAGACCTTGCGCAGCTGCCAGGTGATGTCGGGGAAGCAGCCGCCCTGGCCACCGAAAGCCACGACCTGGTAGCCGTCGCTGTCCTGATGGGTCTCGCTGTCCAGGCTCAGGTCGTTGTGGTTGTAAAACGGCATCAGCATGAAACGGGTGCCCTTGTAGGTCCAGTTCATGTCGGAGATGCGCCCGTTGTAACCCTCGAAGTCTTCAATCATCAGGTCTGAGCCGAGGAACGCATCGGTCACCTGGCCGGTGGCCAGGCGCCGTACGCGACGCTGGAAGCCGAGGTAGAGCCAGGAATTGTCGCGCTTGAGGTCGTCCTGGGCGCGGTGGATCAGCAGCTGGGTGTTACGTACGTCGTAGGGCTCGAGCACCTTGACGTAGATGCCGCGAAACAGTTCCGAGGGGTTTGGCGTGATCGCCGGCTTGGGTTCCTGGTTGACCCGACCGATGAAGTTGAGGAAGTGAAAATCGAACTTGATGGTGCGCTCGACCTTGGCCGACTCCATGTCGCGGTACTTCCAGTAGAACGGCGAGATGGCAGCGCTGTCGCCCCAGTTGTAGCCATACTTGTAGTTCCAGGCCAGCTTCTCGCCGGCGCGCGGGTCATTGCTATCCGGTTCCTGGGGGAACGGCCGACCGGCGACCCAGCCTTCGATCTCGCCAGCCTTGGCGCCGAGCTTGACCTTGTCCTGGCCCTGGCGGGTGGCCTCGACATAATTGGGGTGCAGGTCGAAGGAAGTGGTCTCGCCAACCTGCATATCCAGCCAGCCCTTCTCGATGAAGCCGTAGAAGGCCGGGTCGATGATGTCCTTGAACTGGGCGACGTTGGCCTTGTTGATCGTCAGGCCGGCGCTGAGTCCGGCAAAGGCCGGCTTCTCAGCCTGGTAGGGACGGAAAGAACGGTCGATCACAGCCGAGTCGGCTTGGGCGAAACCTGCGCTGATTGCCAGGGCAAGGGCGGCGAAACGGAAGCGGAATTGCTTATTCATGGGTCTTCCTCGTGATGATCAGAAGCTGTAGCGCAGGGTCAGTTGCAGTTCGTCTTCCTTTTGCGCCATGCCAATCGGGCCAGCGCGGAAACGACCAAGGGGTTCATAGCCGGTCAGACCAAGGCTCATGCCTTCTGGTTGGCCGCTGCTGGTGAAGGGGTCCCAGGGGTTGCAGGTACGGCAGTCGTCATACTCGCGGGCGCCGCGACCGACCTTGATGTTGGCGCCGGCGGTGATCTTCAGGGTGTCGCTGAACAGGTACTCGATGCTCGGGGCGATGGCGGTGGCGCCGGCCTTGAAGTCATGGGCGGCGAGCAGTTGCGGGCTGAGGCGGTCGTTCATCCACCAGCCCTTGACCAGCAGGGTGCCGATCCAGTTCTGTTCCCAGTCCGGCATGCCGACCTTGCCCAGCACTCGTTTCTCTTCCTGGTGTTCGTGGATGTGTTGGCCGAACAGCTGGGCGGAGAACAGGAAGGCGCGCCCGGGGTTGAGTGCCGGAATGAAGATGTTCTTGTCCGCACCGATCACGTAGCGGGTCACGTCCGACTCGGAGAACAGCCGCGACTGCATTGTGTTGGCAAACTCCTCACCTTCGGTATGCGCTACCTCGACGCGGAATACCGTGTCGATCGCTTGCGAGTAGTAGTCCATCGAGCCGCCGAGCAAATTGACCCGCGGGAAGTGGATATCGAACGCAATCAAACTCGGCGATACCCCGGTCTCGCCGGTAAAGCCGTTCTGCGCCGGAATGCCACCGCGCAGCGAAGGCAGCTGGGAGCGATAAGTGAGGGCGTTGAGGCTGAAGCCAAAGTCGCCATAAACGCCTTCCAGTTTGATCCCGAACTGGGTGTTGGACAGGCTCCAGGACGGCATGTGTGCCTTGCGGATACCGATCTGGCCGGGGCCGAAATCGGTGGCGGTGTCGCCGAAGGCGAAGTTGGAAACGGTGCCGCCGTTTTCCCACAGGTTGTTCATGCCGCGGAAAAAGCAGGCCGCATCGAGGATCGAGTTGGGGCCGCCGCATTGACCGAGGTTATGCGGGCGAAACTTGTCGACGTTCCACACGAAGGACAGGTTGAGGTCGTCGAACAGCTCGCCGGCGCCCATGCGCCAGTCGGCCTTGGCGATCCACATGGGGATACGGATGTCTTGCAGCTCGTCATAGATGTTGTTGCGCGAATAGTCGACCGGGTTGATCACGTCGAGCACCCGGAACAGGTCGGTGCGGCCCCAGATCACCTGCTGCTTGCCCAGACGCCAGCTGAGGATGTCGCCGTTGGGCAGCTCATTGTCGAAGTCGACGTATAGCTCGCGGATGAAATCGAGGCGATCGTTGAACTCGGGGAAACGCAGCTCGTTGCTGCTGTAGTCGAGGTAGTCGTCGATGCAGCCGCGACTGTCCTTGTCGCAGGGCCGCACCGGCACGCCGAAAGCGACGCCGCCATTGGTTTTGTGCAGGTTCTCACCGAGGACGATCATGCCCTCGTTGGGATTGTTGGCCACGTTGAAGGTGTTCGGCAGCTTCAAGCCGCCGCCGTGCGGCACCGAGCTGGCAGGGTTGATCGCGCCCGTGTCCTCCAGCTGGATGGCGCCCCCTGCGCCACTGCCATATTCGCTGCTATTGAGGTCGTAGACGCCATCGTAGGTGCCGCGGAAGGTGGCGTGGAAGGCGGTGTTCTTGAAGTTCAGCTGGCCCAGGTCGCCGAACTTGCGGTCGGCGTTGAGCTGCAGGGTGTTGCGAAACTTCGACAGGCCGACGCTATCGCGGGCGAAGGTGGCGTTCTCGACATAACCGGTGACCTGCATTTCCTCGTCGGCCAGGGCGCTGGCCAGCGGGGTCAGGCTGCTGCCCGCGCCTGCCAGCGCGGCCAGGGTCCAGTGTTTCAGGCTTTTTCTTATTCTTGTCTGCATGGCAGAACCTCTTGCGGTGGGTTGTTGATGCATTCCGGCTCAGGCCGGTTGGCGCGCCTCGGGCAGCAGCCCACCGTCCGACTGCGCCGAAGTCGGCAACGGATTGGTGGGAATTGCGGGAATCGGTTCGGCGTCCTGGTCGGCGTGGATCACGCCGTCGGCGTCGACATAGGCATCGGTGATGAAGCGCGGCTTGAATACCAGCACCCAGGCCGGCGCCAGGAGCATGGCGGCGATGCCGTTGATCACGATCATCACGCACAGCAGCTTGGCGGCGTCGGCCTGGAAGCGCAGGTCGGAGAGCAGCACCCACATGACGATGCCGGCCATCAGGGTCAGCGCGGTGAAACTTATCGCCATGCCAGTGGTGGCGATGGCGCGGTGCACCGCCGCGGACAGATTGCCGCTCTTGACCATCTCCTCGCGGATGCGGTCCATCATGTAGATCGAGTAGTCGATGCCGACGCCGATGCCCACGGCGATGACCGGCACCGTGTTGATATCAATGCTCATCCCGGCCAGGCCCATGTAGGCGTAGGTCAGCACGGTGGCGAAGAGCATCGCCATCAGCATCATCAGGCCGGCATGCCAGCTGGTGTAGAAGACCATGACGAAGGCGAAGATCAGCACGAACACCAGTGGCAGCACCAGCAGGTTGGTCTCGAACGCCGATTCGTTCATCGCCGCGGCCACCCCAAGGGTGCCGCCGGCCAGGCGAATGCTCAGGCCCGGTACATCCTCGCCGTGTTCGGCGATCCACTGCTTGGCCATGAACATGGCGCGGCGGATGGTCTCGCCCTGGCGGTCCTTGTAATAAAACACCAGGTTGGCGATGCGGTCGTCGGTGTCGTTGAACTCGTCGAGGGCACCGGGGATCGGGCTGGAGGCCATGTAGGTGAACATCAGTCCGCCGACGTAATCGGCGTCATGGGGGATCTGGAACCAGCGCGGGTCGTCGTTGTGCATCAGCCGATTGACCTGCTTGACCAGGTCCGGCAAACCCTTGCTGCCGCCCACCGCCGGGTCACTGAGCATGTGCGCCTGCAGCGACTGCAGCGACTGCAGCACCTCGGGTCGCTTGATCCCGCCGTTCTCGGCGTGTTCGGCGATGATGTACAGCTCCTCGGAACCGGGGAAGCGGTCGTTGATCTCCTTGGACGACAGGTTGTAGTCGTGCTCGGGGTAGAGGATCGGCGAGCCGGGTTCGGAGTCGCCGATGCGCACCTGCGACGAGGCCCACAGCCCGGCGAGAATCGCCAGTGCGGCCAGGCCCAGCAGCTTGCGTGCGGCACCGGGGCGCGACACGGTGGCGGCGCAGGTGGCGCCGATGTGGCGCAGGAAGGTTTCCTTGATCTGCGGGTTCTTCGGCTGCGGCAGGATCGACAGCAGCAGCGGCACGCCGATCAGTACCGAGAAGATCACCGTGGTCGCCCACAGCGAGGCGTAGATGCCGAGCTTGGTGTTCAGCGCGATCGAGCCGATGGCGATCAGCGACAGGCCGATGGCGTCCGAGGCGATGCCCAGGGTGCCGGGGCGGAACAGGCTGTCGAAGGTGGCGCGCGCGGCCAGTTGGCCATCACCGCGCTCGCGTACTTCGGCGTAGTAGCGCTCGACCAACTGCACGCCATGGCTCATCGCCCGTGCGGCAATCAGGAAGGGAATCACCAGGCCCAGCGGGTCGAGGTTGTAGCCCAGCAGGCTGATGATGCCCAGGCCCCAGATGGTCGAAATCAGTACCCCGCCCAACGGGATCAGCACGCCGTAGGCCTTGCGGAAATGAAACACCAGCAGCGCCAGCATCGCCAACACGGTGAACACGAAAATCTGCAGGATCTGCTCCATGTAGGTGTAGGCCCAGCCAACCAGTACCGGTTGGCCAGTGGCGTAGAGGCGCACGCCGTCACGCACCTCCGCCTGACGCAGGGCCTGCAGCTGGGCGAAGGTCTGCTCGTAGTCGAGTTGACCCTCGATCAGTTGCGCCTTGACCAGCGCCACCTTGAGGTCCGGCGAGACCAGCGGCCCATAGACCCGCGGGTTGGCCACCACGTCGGCCTTCATCGCGGCCAGCTGAGCGTCGTCGAGCTGGCCGAATTCGGGCTGGTAGTAGGGCTCGGAGTTGATGCTGCCGACCTCGGTCAGCCAGATCTTGCGCGAGTTGCGGTGGGTCAGGCTGCTGACCAGGTTGTGGTTGACCCCCGGCAGGTTGTCCACCGCCTGGGTGACGCGGTCCAGAGTGGCCAGGTTGACGTTGCTGAACAGGTCGCCGTCGGTGAACTCGACGCCAATCACCAGCACGTTGGCGCCGCCGAAGGTGTCCTTGATGCTGTTGTGCAACTGGATATAGGGGTGTTGCTGCGGCAGCAGGTCGGCGAAGTCGGTATAGACCTTGAGGGCCGGGATCTGCAGGGCGAAGAACAGGGTCAGCGCGCCGATCAGCGCCAGAACCCGGCGCGGGTGACGGAACAGCCAGAGTTTGGCCAGGTAGAAAAAATGGGTGAACCGGTGCATGGACATGGTCAAAGCCTCACTGAGCCTGGGCGGCCAGGGCCGGGCGGGTATCGAGGTTGAGCAGCAGGCCGCGGCCGCCGGCCACGGTCAGGCGATGGTCGTCGCCGCTGCTGGCGGCACGCAGGTAAACCGGCGCATTCGGCGTCGGCACTGTCTGCCAGCGTTCGCCGCTCAGGTGCAGCACGCTGCTGTGGTCGCCAATGGCGAACAGGCCGTCGCGGTTGGCGCTGAAGTTGAAGATCGGCGCGGTGGATGGAGTGTCCTGGCGCTGCCAACTCTGGCCGCCGTCGACGGTGTGGTAGATGAAGCCGTTGAGGCCGCCCACCCAGCCTTCATCGAGGCTGACGAAGTGACTGGTGTGCGGGTAGAACTCGTCCGGCAGATTGCCGCTGGCTTGCCAGCTCTGGCCGGCGTCCGTGCTGTTGAAGACCAGGCCGAACTCACCCGTGACTACCGCCTGATCGGCATCGAGAAACTGCAGGGTGGTGAGCATGGCGTCTTCGTCCAGGCTGGTTGTGTCCCAGCTGGCGCCCTGGTCCTGGCTGCCGAGCAGGGTGGTCAGACCGCCTGCCGCCCACCAGGCACCGCCGGGTGCGCAGGTCGCGGTGAGCATCTGCTCCTCGGTCGGCAGCGCATGGACATTCCAGCTCTGGCCCTGATCGGCGCTGTGCCACAGCCGGTTGTCAAAACCAAGGGCGATGAAGCTGCCGTCCGGGCAGGCATCCACATCGATCAGGCCGGGTTTCCCTGGCAGTTGCTGGCGCTGCCAGGTCAGGCCCTGATCCGGGCTGACCAGGACCACGCCATCGTTGCCGACCAGCACGCTGACGGCCTCGTTGCTGGCCAACGCCTGGTAATGGTCGGTGCGCAGGCTGGCGTGGCTGGTTTCCTGAGAGACTGCCGCCAGATTCAGTTCGGCCTCGCAGCCTGCCAGCAGCATGGGCAGCAGGATGAGAGCGAACGGGAAGCGAGGTAGACGGGTGGCAATAGCGTAGGGCAGGCCGTTACGCGGCTTTAGAGTGAAGCTCATTACAGGTCACCACTTCGATTGTTGTTGTCTTGCAGCGGTTGGTAACCCTAGAGCAACGCCTGTGCCAGTCTTCTTGGATGTTATGTAAGTTATTGAGCTGTATTGATTTATGTGTTTGTTAAGGGCTTTTTGACGAGTCATTCGAGCGGTAGGGGAGGACTTGTCGTTGAGCAAATAATCAAATCGTCCGGGTCTTTGTCCATTTGGTGAAACCGTCTCGAGGCACCCGTCTGCTTGCCATTGGCCGAGCCAGGGGGTGCCCGCTCCTTGGGCGTTTTTTCAGTATTTTCTCGCTGGCGCCTCGGCATCGTGCAGATGCCGGCCGGCCGCAGCCTGTCTAGCTCGGCGACATGCCGCAGCTGGCGCGGTTGATGCATCGAGCCTGGTAACGCAACTGAAGCCCTTGGCTGGCCAAGGGCTGCGCAGGTTGGAGCCGGCCATGAGCAGAACCCACCCGATTTTCCTGACAAGCGCGATGCAAGGGGCACGACAGGTGCTCTGGGATATCGACGCAGACGTCGAGCCGCCACTGGGCGCACACCTGGTCACGCCGCGCCATGGCTATTGCCATCACGGCATCTATGTCGGCAACGGTCGGGTGGTGCATTACGCGGGGTTGTGCGAATCGCTGCAGGCAGGGCCGGTGGAAGAGGTATTGCTGGAGCAGTTCGCGGCGAACCGGCCGGTGTGGATCGAGTATCGGCCCTTGCCTGGTTTCGCGGCCGGACAGGTGGTGGCCAGAGCCCGCTCGCGGCTAGGCGAGCACCGCTATCGGTTGCTGACCAACAACTGCGAGCATTTCTGCACCTGGTGTCGCTACGGCTGCCCGCGCAGCGACCAAGTGCGCGGCCTGCTGGCTCGTCCCTTGGTGGCGCTGGGCCTGGTCTGGCGCCTGTTGCCCAGGCTGCTGGTGCGAGCTAACCCGCAGTTGCTGCGAACCTGTCAGGCCTCGATACCGATCTTCTTCAGCCGGTAAGCCAGGGCTGGGCGGGTCAGGCCGAGGATGCGCGCCGCGCCGGAGACATTGTTGCCTGCGCGCTGCATGGCTTCGCGCATCAACTGTTCTTCGATGGCGTCCAGGCTCAGGCCCGAGCCCAGCACCTGCTCGATCCAGTTCTGCTCGGCAGCCGGCTCTAGCAGGGTGCCTTCATTGGAGAGCCGGCTTTCCAGCAACTCTTCCAGCTGCAACTGCGGGAACAGGGCCTCAAGGCTGATGCTCTCGTTGCTCTCGGTGAGGATGATGCCGCGCTCGATGACGTTCTCCAGTTCGCGGATATTGCCCGGCCACGGGTAGTGCATGCAGGCCTCCATGGCCAGGTCGGAAAGGCCCAGGGTCTTCTTGTTGTATTCGCTGTGGAAGCGCTTGAGGAAATGCTCGGCCAGCAGCGGGATATCTTCCTGGCGTTCGCGCAGGGGCGGGATGCTCACCGGGAACACGTTGAGCCGGTAGTACAGGTCGGCGCGGAATTTGCCCGTCTTGACCGCCTCGCTGAGGCTTTCGTTGGTGGCGGCGATCACCCGTGCGTCGACCTTGCGCGTGCGGTTGTCGCCGACCCGTTCCAGCTCACCTTCCTGCAACACGCGCAGCAGGGTGGCCTGGGCGCGCGGGCTCAGTTCGACCACTTCGTCGAGAAAGATGGTGCCCTGGTTGGCCCGCTCGAAACGGCCCATGCGCGACTGCAGCGCGCCGGTGAAGGCACCCTTTTCCACGCCGAACAGCTCAGCCTCGATCAGGTCTGGTGGAATGGCGGCGCAGTTGACCGCGACGAACGGCTGTTCGGCGCGGGCGCTGCGCAGGTGCACGCTGCGCGCAATCACCTCCTTGCCCACACCACTTTCGCCGAGTAACAGCACCGAGACCTTGCCCTGGGCTGCCTTGTCGATCATCTGGCAGACCTTGGTGTAGGCCAGGGACTGGCCGATGCCATAGTACTGGCCTTCCTGGCGCTGCAGGCTGGTGCGCAGGGAGGCCAGTTGCGACTGCAGCTCGTAGAGTTCCTCGATGATCGGGTCGTTCTTGAAATACTGCTTGAACGCCTCGGCGTCGTCCCATTCCTCGGCCAGCTTGCCGACGATCCGGCACTTGTCGTCGCCGCGGCCGCGGCAGGTGATCTCCTTGAAGATCACCTCGCGGCCCATGAACGAGGAGGAGTAGCTGCAGGCGTAGCCAAGCAGGGTCCAGCACACCGGATCGTCCATCGGACCCAGCTCGCTCTGGCATATCTCCACCTCGAAGGAGTCGATCCACTCCACCTCGACGTAGAAGCGCCCGGCCTCGATGTCGATATCCACCTCAGTGGGGATCGCCTTGACCAGGCCCTTGAGCGAGTGCAGCTGCGGACCGGCGAGGAAGATATCCAGCTCGCTGCAATGCGGGCGTAGCTTGCGCGCCAGTTCGGCGTCGCGCAGGCCGGACGTATAACCCAAACGCAGGAAGAAGCCCTTGGCCCGCTCTATGCCGAGAATGCTCACCAGCTCGCGGCGAAAACTGCCCATGGCGGAAACCTGCATCAGCAACATGCGCTGTTCGCCGAACCAGATCTTGCCTTCCATGCTTTGAAAACGGATCTGTTTGCTCAGATCCTGAAAGTCCGAATGTTGCAGTTGCGGCTTGTAGCTGATTGCCATGGCAAATAGGACCCCTGCTTGTTTTTGTAAGGGGAACCACCTCAGGCCGGTTTCCTTGCAGCCCGTGACAATGGCTGAAGTTACCCGCTGGTTACCTGTTTTTACCTGCATTTTCCGTCAATGGAAGGGCCTGGGGTGGTTGGCGGCCGAGGTCTTGGGGCAACGCCTCGTGGTTCGACTCGGCAGTCACCATATCCAGATCCTTGCGCGGGGGGAAGTCAACCAATTGATGAAATTGGCGCCGCCAGCTCCTCTCACACACCCCCCATCCAGGCGGCTGAGCATTTGCTCAAGCTGGCCTGTGGCATTTGATCAAATCATCAAAAATCCCTCCGGTCAGCTTGGCCATCTTGCGCTGCGTGGCGCATCTCATGCCGTCTTAAAACTTTATATATCTATATAAATCAAATGCTTAAAAGTTTTTTTCGGGCATTGGCACAGCCGTTGCGTTAGGCCTGTCACCCGCCACCAAGGGAGATGGCCCGAACATGAACACGCTTGAACCCCGTTTTGAAGACCTGCCGCGCTACATCCGGGTACGCAGCGAGCCAGATGCCCGCTTCGTCGAGTTCGATTTCGCCATCGGTTACCCGGACCTGTTCGTCGAGTTGGTGCTGCCGCACGCCGCGTTCATCCAGTTCTGCCAGCACAACCGCGTGCTGGTGATGGACCAGGCAATGGCCCAGGCGGTCGACGACGACATGGTCAAGTGGCGCTTCGGTGAAGCCGGCAGCCGCATGCCGGGTAAACACGACTAAGGGTTTGCCCACGGCAGCCACACACAACAACAACAGGTACGGTCGAGATGAGCATAGAAATCAAGACGAACACGGTGGCGCCGATCCGCCAGACCTTCAGCCATATCCGCAGACGTTTCGGCGACAAGCCGGCCAGCCGCTATCAGGAGGCCAGCTACGACGTCGCCGCCACGATCAACTTCCATTACCGCCCGCAGTGGCAGCCGGACAAGCTGCTCAACGATGTCACCCGTACCTGCCTGGTGATGCGCGACTGGTATGCGGTCAGCGATCCGCGCCAGTACTACTACGGCACCTATGTGCAGACCCGGGCACGCATGCAGGAAACCACCGAGCACGAGTACGCCTTCTGCGAGAAGCGCGATCTGCTGGGACGCCTGAGTGACGAGCAGCGGGCGCGCATCCTCCGTGCGCTGGTGCCGCTGCGTCACGCCGAGCTGGGTGCCAACACCAATAACAGCGGCATCGCCGCCGATGGCTGCGCCACCACCGTGGTGCAGATGCACATCTACACCGCCATGGATCGTTTGGGCATTGCCCAGTACCTGTCGCGCATCGGTCTGTTGCTCGACGGCGGCGGTACCGCGGCGCTCGAGCAGGGCAAGCGGCTGTGGCTGGACGACCCGGTCTGGCAGGGCCTGCGCCGTTACGTCGAGGACAGCTTCGTGGTCAAGGACTGGTTCGAGCTGACGCTGGCGCAGAACCTGGTCAGCGATGGCCTGCTGTTCCCGCTGATGTACCAGAAGTTCGACGAGACCCTGAGTGCCGAAGGCGCCGGCGACGTCGGCATGCTCACCGAGTTCATGCGCCAGTGGTACGCCGAGAGCAGCCGCTGGGTCGATGCCATGGTCAAGACCGTGGCCGCCGAGAGCGAGAGCAATCGCCTGCAGATCGAAGCCTGGGTCGAGTACTGGCTGGCCCGTGCCCTCGAAGCGCAGGCACCGCTGGCCGAAATCAGCGCTGGCGGTGCGGCATTCGCCAGCGTGCATCAGGACTTCCTCGCCCGGCTGAACAAGCTCGGCCTGAACATTCAATAAGGATTCAGACCATGTCGCTCGTTTACCTAGTCCTGCAGGACAACGACAACGCCCGCTACCTGGTGGATGGCATCACCCATGACAACCCCCATGCGGTGGTCCAGCACCAGCCCGCGATGATCCGTATCGAGGCCGAAGGCCGTCTGGAGATCCGTCGCGACACCATGGAAGAGCGGCTCGGCCGCGCCTGGGACGTGCAGGAAATGCTGCTGGACGTGATCACCATCGGCGGCAACGTCGACGAGGACGACGATGCCTTCGTTCTCGAGTGGAAAAATTAGGAGCCAAGCCATGACCGCCAACAAGAAAAAACTCGGCCTGAAAGACAAGTACCGCTACCTGACCCGCGACCTCGACTGGGAACCCAGCTACCAGGACAAGAAGGACATCTTCCCCCACGAAGATTTCGAAGGTATCAAGATCACCGACTGGGACAAGTGGGAAGACCCCTTCCGCCTGACCATGGATTCCTACTGGAAGTACCAGGCCGAGAAGGAGAAGAAGCTCTACGCGATTCTCGACGCCTTCGCCCAGAACAACGGCCAGCAGACCATCTCCGATGCGCGCTATGTCAATGCGCTGAAATTGTTCCTCGGCGGCATCAGCCCTTGCGAATACCAGGCGTTCCAGGGCTTCGCCCGGGTTGGCCGGCAGTTCAGCGGCGCCGGGGCGCGGGTCGCCTGCCAGATGCAGGCGATCGACGAGCTGCGCCACGTGCAGACCCAGGTTCACGCGATGAGCCACTACAACAAGCACTTCAACGGCCTGCATGACTTCGCTCACATGCACGACCGGGTGTGGTTCCTTTCGGTGCCCAAATCGTTCTTCGATGATGCGCGCACGGCCGGACCGTTCGAGTTCCTCACCGCCATCTCGTTTTCCTTCGAGTATGTGCTGACCAACCTGCTGTTCGTGCCCTTCATGTCCGGCGCGGCCTATAACGGCGACATGGCCACCGTCACCTTCGGCTTCTCGGCGCAGTCCGACGAGGCGCGGCACATGACCCTGGGCCTGGAAGTGATCAAGTTCATGCTCGAGCAGCACGAGGACAACGTGCCGATCATCCAGGGCTGGATCGACAAGTGGTTCTGGCGAGGCAACCGCCTGCTGTCGCTGGTCGGAATGATGATGGACTACATGCTGCCGAACAAAGTGATGTCCTGGGCCGAAGCCTGGGAGGTCTATTTCGAGGAGGCCGGCGGCGCGTTGTTCAAGGACCTGGAGCGCTACGGCATCCGCCCGCCGAAGTACGTAGAGCAGTGCCCGATAGCCAAGCAGCATGTCTCCCACCAGGCCTGGGCGACCTTCTATCAGTACAGCCAGGCCACCAACTTCCACACCTGGATGCCTAGCGACGAGGAGATGGACTGGCTGTCGGCCAAGTACCCGGAAACTTTCGACCAGTACTACCGCGAGCGCTTCACCTTCTGGCGCGAGCAGCAGGAAAAGGGCGAGCGCTTCTACAACAACACCCTGCCGCAGCTGTGCCAGGTGTGCCAGATCCCGACCATCTTCACTGAGCCGGACGACGCCACCCAGCTCAGCCATCGCAGCCATGTGCATGAGGGCGAGCGTTACCACTTCTGCTCGGATGGCTGCTGCGACATCTTCAAGAACCAGCCGGAAAAGTATGTCCAGGCCTGGCTGCCGGTGCACCAGATCTACCAGGGCAACTGCGGCGGTAGCGACGTCGAGTCGGTGGTGCGTGACTACTACAACATCAACATCGGCGAGGACAACTTCGAGTACCTCGGCTCGCCCGAGCACCAGCGCTGGCTGGAGTGGAAGGGCTTGAATCCGGCTGTCGCCCCGCTGCCCAAGGCGAGTTGAGCCGGGGCGGGACGGCAGCGCCGTCCCGATCCTTCCCATACCAAAAACAAGAGGAACCTCTTCATGACCGTCAATTCCATCGGGCCTTATGAATTCCCCCCGCTCGACCTCGAAGCGAACTTCCACGGCAATCGCCTGCTGTACGTGGGCTGGGATCGCCACCTGATGTTCTGCTCGCCGTTTGCCCTGGCGGTAAGCCCGGCCATGGGCTTCAGCGAGTTGTGCGAGCAGGTGCTGCGTGCGGCCATGGCCGCGCACCCGGACACCGCCAAGGTCGATTTCAGCGCCAGCGTCTGGCTGCTCAACGACGAGCCTTGGACTCCGGATTTCGCCGCCAGCCTGGACGCCAACGGCCTGCGCCATAAGGACATGCTGCGTCTGCAAACCCCCGGCCTGAACGGCTTGGGCAACTCCGCGAGCTGAGGTGAGCACCATGAGTTACAACGTCACCATCGAGCCGACCGGCGAAGTGATCGAAGTGGAGGAGGGCCAGACCATTCTCCAGGCCGCCCTGCGTCAGGGCGTATGGCTGCCTTTCGCCTGCGGCCATGGCACCTGTGCCACCTGCAAGGTGCAGGTGCTGGAAGGCGACGTCGAGGTTGGTGCGGCTTCGCCCTTTGCCCTGATGGACATCGAGCGCGAAGAGGGCAAGGTGCTGGCCTGTTGTGCCACTGTGCAGAGCGACGTGACCATCGAGGCTGACATCGACGTCGACCCCGATTTTCTTGGCCATCCGGTGGCGGACTTCCGCGCCACGGTCAGTGCCATCGTCGAATTGTCGCCGACCATCAAGGGCCTGCACCTGCGCCTGGATCGGCCGATGGCGTTCCAGTCCGGGCAATACGTCAACCTCGACCTTCCGGGCATCGAAGGCAGCCGGGCGTTCTCCCTGGCCAACCCCTCGGGCCAGGCCCGCGACGTGGAGTTGCATGTACGCCTGGTCGAGGGCGGCGCCGCCACCAGCTATATCCACCAGCAGCTCAAGGTCGGCGATCAGCTGCACTTGTCCGGCCCCTACGGGCAGTTCTTCGTGCGCGGCTCGCAGCCGGGCGACCTTATCTTCATGGCCGGTGGCTCGGGCTTGTCCAGCCCGCAGTCGATGATCCTCGACCTGCTGGAACAAGGCGACAGCCGCCAGATCACCCTGTTCCAGGGCGCGCGCAACGTCGCCGAACTGTACAACCGCGAACTGTTCGAGGGCCTGGCCCGCGAGCACCGCAACTTCACTTATGTGCCGGCGCTCAGCCAGGCCAGCGACGATCCGACCTGGCAGGGTTTCAAGGGCTTCGTGCATGACGCCGCCAAGGCCCACTTCGACGGCCGTTTCAGCGGCCACAAGGCCTACCTGTGCGGGCCGCCACCGATGATCGACGCGGCCATCAGCACCCTGATGCAGGGCCGCCTGTTCGAGCGCGACATCTTCATGGAGCGCTTCCTCACCGCAGCCGATGGCGCCGGCGATGGCCAGCGTTCCGCGCTGTTCAAGCGCATCTGAGGGCCGCCGTCATGGGCAGACAGTATCGAGTGACCGAGGTCAGCAGCGGCCAGCACTTCGGTTGCGACGAGGCGCTGCCGGTGCTGACCGCCATGGAACAGCACGGGCTGTTCTGCGTGCCGGTCGGTTGCCGCGGTGGCGGCTGCGGCCTGTGCAAGGTGCGGGTGCTGGCCGGTGACTACGAGTGCGGGCGCATGAGCTGCAAGCACGTCTCGGCAGAGGCGCGCGAACAGGGCTACGCCCTGGCCTGCCGCCTGTTTGCCCGCAGCGACCTGAGCATCGAGCGTTATTCAAAGCCGTGCAGTGAAAACACGGTCGACCCACAACAAAGACAAAAGGTGTCGTTATGAAAAAAGGTGTGATGCGTCCCGGCCACGTGCAACTGCGCGTGCTGGACATGGCCAAGGCCCTGGAACACTACGTCGAGCTGCTCGGTCTGATCGAGGTCGACCGCGACGAGCAAGGCCGGGTTTATCTCAAGGCCTGGACCGAGACCGACAAGTTCTCCGTGGTGCTGCGCGAGGCCGACGAGCCGGGCATGGACTTCATGGCCTTCAAGGTGATCGACGATGCCTGCCTGAGCCGCCTGGCCGGCGAACTGCAGGAGTTCGGTTGCCAGGTGGAAGAACTGCCAGCCGGCGAACTCAAGGACTGCGGGCGGCGGGTGCAGTTTACTTCGCCCTCTGGACACCGCTTCGAGCTGTTCGCGCAGAAGCAGGTCACCGGCAAGTGGGGCCTCGAGGAGGTCAACCCGGAGGCCTGGCCGCGCGGCCTCAAGGGCATGCGCGCGGTGCGTTTCGACCATTGCCTGCTGTACGGCGACGAGCTGGACGAGACCCTGCGCCTGTTCACCGAAGTACTCGGCTTCACCCTCGCCGAACAGGTACTCGATGGCGGCACGCGCATCGCCCAGTTCCTCAGCCTGTGCATGAAGGCGCACGACGTGGCCTTCATCCTCCACCCGGAGAAGGGCCGTTTCCACCACGCCTCGTTCTTCCTCGAGACCTGGGAGGACGTCCTGCGCGCCGCCGACCTGATCAGCATGACCGACACCTCGATCGACATCGGCCCGACCCGTCACGGCCTGACCCATGGCAAGACCATCTACTTCTTCGACCCGTCCGGAAACCGTAACGAGGTGTTCTGCGGCGGCGACTACCACTACCCCGATCACCCGGTGGTGACCTGGACCGCCGACCAACTGGGCAAGGCGATCTTCTACCACGACCGGGTGCTCAACGAACGTTTCCTCACCGTGCTGACCTGAGAGTTTTCCACAACCGCTGAAGGCCCAGTTCGACTTATTGCAGAGATTGCGCAAATGAAAGAGATCAAGCATTTCATTAACGGTGCTTTCGTCGGTTCGGCCAGCGGCCGCACCTTCGAGGACATCAACCCGGCCAACGGCCAGGTGATCGGCCAAGTCCATGAGGCCGGTCGTGTCGAGGTCGACACCGCGGTCAAGGCCGCGCGTGCCGCGCTCAAGGGCCCCTGGGGCAAGATGAGTGTGGCCGAGCGCGCGGAGATCCTGCATCGCGTGGCCGATGGCATCACTGCCCGCTTCGACGAGTTTCTCGAGGCCGAGTGCCTGGACACCGGCAAGCCGAAATCCCTGGCCAGCCACATCGACATTCCGCGTGGGGCGGCCAACTTCAAGGTGTTCGCCGACCTGCTGAAGAATGTCGCTAATGAAGCCTTCGAGATGGCCACCCCGGACGGTGCCGGTGCGCTCAACTACGGCGTGCGCCGGCCCAAGGGGGTGATCGGGGTGATCAGCCCGTGGAACCTGCCGCTGCTGCTGATGACCTGGAAAGTAGGCCCGGCCCTGGCCTGTGGCAACTGCGTGGTGGTCAAGCCATCCGAGGAAACCCCGCTGACCGCCACCCTGCTCGGTGAAGTGATGCAGGCCGCCGGCGTGCCGGCGGGCGTGTACAACGTGGTGCACGGTTTCGGCGGCGATTCGGCCGGCGCCTTCCTCACCGAGCACCCGGATGTCGACGCCTACACCTTCACCGGCGAGACCGGCACCGGCGAAACCATCATGCGCGCCGCGGCCAAGGGCGTGCGCCAGGTGTCGCTGGAACTGGGCGGCAAGAACGCCGGCATCGTCTTCGCCGACTGCGACATGGACAAGGCCATCGAGGGCACTCTGCGCTCGGCCTTTGCCAACTGCGGCCAGGTCTGCCTGGGCACCGAGCGGGTGTATGTCGAACGGCCGATCTTCGATGAGTTCGTCGCCCGCCTGAAGGCCGGTGCCGAGGCGCTGGTGATCGGGCCGCCGGACGATGCGAGCAGCAACTTCGGCCCGCTGGTCAGCCTCAAGCACCGTGAAAAAGTCCTCAGCTACTACCAGCAGGCGCTCGACGACGGCGCCACTGTGGTCACCGGCGGCAGCGTGCCGGACATGCCGGCGCACCTGGCCGGCGGCGCCTGGGTGCAGCCGACCATCTGGACCGGGCTGACCGACGATTCGGCGGTGGTCACCGAGGAAATCTTCGGGCCCTGCTGCCATATCCGTCCGTTCGACACGGAAGAAGAAGCCATCGAACTGGCCAACAGCCTGCCCTACGGCCTGGCGTCGGCGATCTGGACCGAGAACAGCTCGCGCGCCCACCGCGTCGCCGGGCAGATCGAGGCCGGCATCGTCTGGGTCAACAGCTGGTTCCTGCGCGACCTGCGCACCGCCTTCGGCGGCAGCAAGCAATCCGGGATTGGCAGGGAAGGGGGTGTGCACTCGCTGGAGTTCTACACCGAGCTGAAAAACATCTGCGTGAAACTCTGAGGTGCTCATGACTGCATCCCTGAAGGCACCCCCGCAGGCAGCGGAGCAGGCTCCGGAACCTAGCCCCGAGCTGGGTCGCGAGATCCTCGCGGCCGGCTGGCGCACCAACCTGCTGGAGCAGGGCAGCGGCTTTCCGCTGCTGCTGATCCACGGCTCCGGCCCCGGTGTCACCGCCTGGGCCAACTGGCGCCTGGTCATGCCGCAGCTGGCGCAGAACCGCCGGGTGCTCGCCCCGGACATGCTCGGCTTCGGTTACAGCGAGCGCCCGGCGGATGCGCACTACAACCTCGACACCTGGGTGCTGCATGCCCTCGGCGTGCTGGATGCTTTGGGCATCGCCCAGGCCGACCTGGTCGGCAACTCCTTCGGCGGCGCCATCGCCCTGGCCCTGGCCGTGCGCCATCCCGAACGGGTGCGCCGGTTGGTGCTGATGGGCAGCGTCGGCGTGCCCTTCGAACTGACCGCGGGCCTGGATGCGGCCTGGGGCTACACGCCATCGCTGGCCAACATGCGTGCGCTGCTCGACTTCTTCGCCTTCGACCGCGGCCTGGTCAGCGACGAGCTGGCCGAGCTGCGTTACCAGGCCAGCATCCGTCCGGGTTTCCAGGAGTCCTTCGCCGCCATGTTCCCCGCCCCGCGCCAGCGCTGGGTCGAGGCGCTGTGCAGCGACGAGCGGGCGATCCGCGCGTTGCCCCATCAGACCCTGGTGGTACATGGCCGTGAAGACCAGATCATCCCGCTGGAGACCTCGCTGACCCTGTCCCACTGGATTCCCAACGCCCAGCTGCACGTGTATGGCCACTGCGGCCACTGGACCCAGATCGAACACGCCGGCCGTTTCGCCCGCCTGGTCGAGGATTTCCTCGCCGAGGCCGCCCCCCTTTCCTGAGAGAGAGACAAGCATGGACCAGATATTAATCAACGAGCTCGGCGACGAGCTGTACCAGGCGATGGTCAACCGCGAGGCGATCGCGCCGCTGACCGAACGCGGTTTTGCCATCAGCATCGACGACGCCTACCACATCTCCCTGCGCATGCTCGAACGCCGGCTGGCCGCCGGCGAGAGGATCATCGGCAAGAAGATCGGCGTCACCAGCAAGGCCGTGCAGAACATGCTCAACGTGCACCAGCCGGACTTCGGGTACCTGACCGACGCCATGGTGTTCAACAGCGGCGAAGCCATGCCGATCAGCCAGCGGCTGATGCAGCCCAAGGCCGAGGGCGAAATCGCCTTCATCCTCAAGAAGGACCTGATCGGTCCCGGCGTGACCAACGCCGACGTGCTGGCCGCCACCGAGTGCGTGATGCCCTGCTTCGAGATCGTCGATTCGCGCATTCGCGACTGGAAAATCAAGATCGAGGACACCGTGGCGGACAACGCCTCCTGCGGCCTGTTCGTGCTCGGCGACACGGCGGTGTCGCCACGCCAGGTCGACCTGGTCACCTGCGGCATGCTGGTGGAGAAGAACGGCCAGCTGCTCAGCACCGGCGCCGGCGCCGCCGCGTTGGGTTCGCCGGTCAACTGCGTGGCCTGGCTGGCCAACACCCTGGGCCGTTTCGGCATACCGCTGAAGGCGGGCGAAGTGATTCTCTCCGGTTCGCTGGTGCCCCTGGAACCGGTCAAGGCCGGCGACTTCATGCGCGTCGAGATCGGCGGCATCGGTAGCGCCTCCGTGCGCTTCACCTGATCGAACAGAGGACTATCTGATGAGCAAGAAACTCAAGGCGGCCATTATCGGCCCCGGCAATATCGGTACCGATCTGGTGATGAAGATGCTCCGTTCCGAGTGGATCGAGCCGGTGTGGATGGTCGGCATCGACCCCAACTCAGACGGCCTCAAGCGCGCTCACGAATTTGGCATGAAGACCACCGCCGAAGGGGTCGACGGCCTGCTGCCGCACGTGCTGGACGACGACATCCGTATCGCCTTCGACGCCACCTCGGCCTATGTGCATGCCGAGAACAGCCGCAAGCTCAATGCGCTGGGCGTGCTGATGGTCGACCTGACCCCGGCGGCCATCGGCCCCTACTGCGTGCCGCCGGTCAACCTCAAGCAGCACGTCGGCCGGCTGGAGATGAACGTCAACATGGTCACCTGCGGCGGCCAGGCGACCATTCCCATGGTCGCCGCGGTATCCCGCGTGCAATCGGTGGCCTACGCCGAGATCGTCGCCACCGTCTCCTCGCGCTCGGTCGGCCCGGGCACGCGCAAGAACATCGACGAATTCACCCGCACCACCGCCGGCGCCATCGAGCAGGTCGGTGGGGCCCGGGAAGGCAAGGCGATTATCGTCATCAACCCGGCCGAGCCACCGCTGATGATGCGCGACACCATCCACTGCCTGACCGAGGGCGAGCCGGATCAGGACGCAATCACCGCGTCGGTCCACGCGATGATCGCCGAGGTGCAGAAATACGTGCCCGGCTACCGCCTGAAAAACGGCCCGGTATTCGACGGCAACCGCGTGTCGATCTTCATGGAGGTTGAAGGCCTGGGCGACTACCTGCCCAAGTACGCCGGCAACCTCGACATCATGACCGCAGCCGCGCTGCGCACCGGCGAGATGTTCGCCGAGGAAATCGCCGCGGGCACCATTCAACTGCCGCGTCGCGACATTGCGCTGGCCTGAGGAGTAGCACCATGAATCTGCAAGGCAAGAGCGTCATCCTGCACGACATGAGCCTGCGCGACGGCATGCACGCCAAGCGCCACCAGATCAGCCTGGAACAGATGGTCGCGGTCGCCACCGGCCTCGATCAAGCCGGCATGCCGATGATCGAGATCACCCACGGCGACGGCCTCGGCGGTCGTTCGATCAACTACGGCTTCCCGGCGCACAGCGACGAGGAGTACCTGCGCGCGGTGATCCCGCAGCTCAAGCAGGCCAAGGTTTCCGCCCTGCTGCTGCCCGGCATTGGCACCGTCGACCACCTGAAGATGGCGCTGGACTGCGGTGTTTCGACCATCCGCGTGGCCACCCACTGCACCGAGGCGGATGTCTCCGAGCAGCACATCGGCATGGCGCGCAAGCTGGGCGTCGACACCGTCGGCTTCCTGATGATGGCGCACATGATCAGTGCCGAGAAAGTCCTGGAGCAGGCCAAGCTGATGGAGAGCTACGGCGCCAACTGCATCTACTGCACCGACTCGGCCGGCTACATGCTGCCCGATGAAGTCAGCGAGAAGATCGGCCTGCTGCGCGCCGAGCTTAATCCGGCCACCGAGGTCGGCTTCCACGGCCACCACAACATGGGCATGGCCATCGCCAACTCGCTGGCCGCGATCGAGGCCGGTGCCGTGCGCATCGACGGTTCGGTCGCCGGTCTCGGCGCCGGTGCCGGCAACACCCCGCTGGAGGTGTTCGTCGCGGTGTGCAAGCGCATGGGCGTGGAAACCGGCATCGACCTGTACAAGATCATGGACGTCGCCGAGGACCTGGTGGTGCCGATGATGGATCAGCCGATCCGCGTCGACCGCGACGCCCTGACCCTGGGCTATGCCGGGGTGTACAGCTCGTTCCTGCTGTTCGCCCAGCGCGCCGAGAAGAAATACGGCGTGTCGGCCCGCGACATCCTGGTCGAGCTGGGCCGGCGCGGCACCGTCGGCGGCCAGGAAGACATGATCGAAGACTTGGCCCTGGATATGGCCAGAGCCCGGCAGAACCAGAAGGTGAGCGCATGAACCGTACCCTGACCCGCGAACACGTGCTGGCCCTGGCCGAGCACATCGAAAACGCCGAGCTGAATGTCCACGACATCGGCAAGGTAACCAACGACTTCCCCGAAATGACCTTTGCCGACGCCTACGACGTGCAGTGGGAAATTCGCCGGCGCAAGGAGGCCCGCGGCAACAAGATCGTCGGCCTGAAGATGGGCCTGACCTCCTGGGCGAAGATGGCGCAGATGGGCGTGGAAACGCCGATCTACGGCTTTTTGGCCGACTATTTCAGCGTGCCGGACGGCGGCGTGGTGGACTGCGCCAAGCTGATCCACCCGAAGGTCGAGGCGGAAATCTCGGTGGTGACCAAGGCGCCGCTGCGCGGCCCGGGCTGTCATCTTGGCGACGTGATCGCGGCGATCGACTATGTGATCCCCACGGTCGAGGTGATCGACTCGCGCTACGAGAACTTCAAGTTCGACCTGATCAGCGTGGTCGCCGACAACGCCTCCTCGACCCGCTTCATCAGCGGTGGGCGCATGGCCAGCCTGGAGGAGGTCGACCTGCGCACCCTTGGCGTGGTCATGGAGAAGAACGGCGAAGTGGTGGAACTCGGCGCCGGCGCCGCGGTGCTCGGCCACCCGCTGTCCAGCGTGGCGATGCTGGCCAACCTGCTGGCCGAGCGCGGCGAGCACATCCCGGCCGGCACCTTCATCATGACCGGCGGCATCACCGCCGCCGTGCCGGTGGCGCCGGGCGACAACATCTGCGTGCGCTACCAGGGCCTCGGCTCGGTGACCGCGCGTTTCGTTTAAACCGTGTGCGGTCGGCCTGCGAGCCGGCCGCTTTTTGCAGGAGCAGAAGCATGCCCATCGCCCAGCTGTACATCCTCGAAGGTCGCAGTAACGAGCAGAAGGAAACCCTGATCCGCGAAGTCAGCGAGGCCATGTCGCGCTCGCTGGACGCGCCGATCGAACGGGTACGGGTCATCATCACCGAGATGCCGAGCAACCACTTCGGCATCGGCGGCGAACCGGCGAGCAAGGTCAGGCGATGAACGTGGCCCTGCCTGCAGTACAAGGTTGCCGCGCGGGTAGGGCACGTATGCCAGCCATCGCTCGCGGCGGTTTGTCGGTAAACGCACCATAAACCCCACCTCCCGCTGGTGGGGTTTATGGTGCGTTTACATTGAATGGGCACAATCCAGACACAGGAAAAACCAAAGGCCCCAGGTTTTCACCTGGGGCCTTTTCGTTTATATGGTGCCCAGGCGGGCCTCTAACCTATTTCGTATCCATATGTTTTTAAAGGATTTTCTGAGATTGTGATTTTGGTGGCATACAGGGCGGCATACACGGTGCCGGCTGCTGGGCCTGATTTGATCGATTTACTGACCTGGCCATTAAGTGTTCATGGCCTCCGTGAAAGCGCCAGCTCTGAATCGGGCTGCGACGATAGTTGAGTACCGGTAAGCCGTTTTATTTACCCCGGCTTGCTGGTCTCATTCGATGGCCACGCAATAACCCCCTTGCAACCGCGTAGGCGGCGACGCGATCAACTTGAGTGCTAGCCCCAAACGCTTTAGGGTTTCGCTAGCGAAATGAGCCCATGTCGGCATGCGGCTCGCGGGACAATTACAGGGCCGCCTCTGCATGACTGCCAGCACCACTCCCCACCCAGATGTACCACAGCAAGCCGTTTCATCCTCGCTTCAAGCTGTCGAGGATGGGCGTACTGAACGTGTGATCGCATCCACGCAACTGCCCGTGATTGGCCAGTGGTTTTGGGTGCATGAACAATGGTTTGGCTGCGTGATCGGCGTCGGCAGCAATTTTGTCGAATTGAGCGGGCCTGCGGGAGGCAAGTCCAGCCACAACGCGCGCATTCATTTCGCCGACATTAGCCACGCGCTCAGGCACGAGCCGGATCACCAGCGCGTCCTTGCCAACAAAGTCGAGCAAAGCAAGGCTGCCATCGCCAGCCTGATGCAAGAGGTTCAGACACTGACCACGAGCCTTGGCGTCGCGCCTCGGCAGCAGTTGGAGCACAGTACGCCGTCAAGTGCCTCAGGCCTGGCGACACTGGCGGCGCAAGGAGATATCGAGGCATACAAGAAAGCCCTGATAACGGCCCAAAAGGAAGCCTTGCCCAAGCTGCGCGACCAATTACGCAGCGCCAACGAAACATTGATGAGCTGGATCTCGGCAGAAATGCTGCCTTTGGAGGCCCTCGCCGCGCAAAGTACCGATGTTGTCGATGACATTCAGGATCGCGTGTTCAACATTGAGTTGTATGCCGGGTTGGCGGAGAGCGTCGTGCAATTCTGCGAAGGCCAAGCTGCCGAGGCGAGCGAAAAGCTTCGGGTGTTCCAGCGGATGCTGTTCTGCGATGAGGAGGCACTACTTGCCTACGATTGTGGCGGGCTGGAAATCAGCGATCTGCCCTCCTTTCAGGACTGGCTGAGCCAGCCGCAGAACAGGGATCGACTACTGCCTTATCCTCGCTGCCTGGTCGCGATGCGCGTGCGGCGAACCGGCAAGGATCGAGATGCTGACGGATCCCTGCTGTCGCTGATGCACAATCTCGCCTTGGCGGAAGCCGACCACAGCACGTTCCTGTTTATCCGCAATGGCGAGCAGCTTTACCGGATCAGCACCGCGATCGAGTTCGATGAACTGATATTTCCCGACAAGGCGGTATTCGATCCTTGTGAGCCGATGATGGTCAAGATGTGGGGCTCCCGCGTCGAGCAGAAAATCACCCGGCGTGAGTTCGAATCGAGGCTCGCCAGCCATGACGCCTGGCAGGCCAGAGTCGAAGCCTGGGAAGAGCAACATCCATGCAGTGAATGGGAAGCGCGCAACCCCGGTAAAAATTACTACCAGGCCAACCCTCACCGGCTCAGAAACGATGGCGATAATGGCTTCAACCCCGCCAACTGGAAGCCCTTCGATCACAGCAACGTCTACTACGACGAAGCCCTCAAGGAAATCGCTGACGATGTCCGCAAATACAATCGGGTCGCAGTAATCGTTCAGGGTCTGTTCGACCGCTCCAAGTGCCTTGCACCTCATCCGCCGATCCGCAGCTGGACGGCCGAAGGCTTCCGCAGCGCCATCGAGCTGATCTACGACGCTGCGGGCCTCTCCCACGGTGAGCCGCCATGCTTCGAAACCTATCGTGCGCGCTGCAATGCGCTGATCGGCGAGTCATCGATTCTGTTCGGCCAACAACTGGCCTGGCTGAAGCGAGAGGCGCAGCGCGAATGCCGGCGGATCGACAAAGACCCACGAAGCAACAACGGCACACCACGGCCCAAGTTGTTCGAGCCACAGGGCGATCCTGGCCCCGGCTATCTGGCCCGGCCCAGCATGGTGCAAGTAAAAGCACGCAAGGCGGTGTTCGCCTGGCTGCGAGAAAGTCGCTCGCAGAGGGCAGCTTCGAGCAGCCCCATCCGTGTAACCCTGAGCGTGCCTTTTGACGAGATGTTCAACGTCAGCGCCTACCAGCCAGGCGACTATCGGATGTTTTTCCAGGACCACCGCACGCGTAAGCAGTACCTAAAATGGGCACCTTTGCTCATGGCGGCAGAGGATTATCACCAGGGTCGGCTCAAGGCCAACGAGCCTGCATAGTGAACTCCTGCTTTGCCATACGAGTGGAGCCGCCTGCCCGGAAACGAAAGGCCGGATTGCATCTGAATGCCTTCACGTCCAGCCAGGCGCTCGCATCCGGATGCGCTTCAAGCTTGTACACCGAGGGGCTACTTTCCGTCAGGGGGCACGCTGATATACACGACGTTTAAGTGGGGAGAGACAACCAGAAACAACAAAGCCCGCACGGGGCGGGCTTCTTGGGGTGTTTCGTAGACTGCCAGAGACAGGTTGAAACAGGTATTTGGTGCACCAGGCGGGATTCGAACCCACGACCACTGCCTTCGGAGGGCAGTACTCTATCCAGCTGAGCTACTGGTGCAACGCGGCGCAATCATACGCATCTCGCGCGCGGGCGTCCATGCTGGCGGTTGTGCGTGTTTGCGCGCCAATACACTGGGTTTGGCGTGAGTGATCGCCAGATCAACCGATGCCTGGGCGGAGCGTTAATTTTTTCGAACAGACTATTGCCCTTTACCCCTCATGTCCCTAGGATTCGTTTGAGATTTCAAACGATCTTGCTGAAACCGTTCGGAACTCTGTGCAGTCCGGATCAATCCTATCAAGACCTATTGTCTAAAATTGATTAAGCGGGGCATCGGGCCTGGCAAAACATCTTTATAGGGTCCGCCTGCCCGTCGTACCAACAACAACCGTCCGACGCCTGGGTGTCGCGATGAGAAGGAGAAAGTCATGCAATTGAAAGACACCCAGCTGTTCCGCCAACAGGCTTATATCGACGGAACCTGGCTGGACGCCGACAGCGGCCAGACCATCAAGGTCACCAATCCGGCCACCAACGAAGTCATCGGTAGCGTGCCGAAGATGGGCGCCGCGGAAACCCGCCGTGCCATCGAGGCCGCCAACCGTGCCCTGCCGGCCTGGAGCGCGCTGACCGCCAAGGAGCGGTCGAACAAGCTGCGCCGCTGGTTCGAGCTGCTGATCGAAAACCAGGACGACCTCGGTCGCCTGATGACCCTGGAGCAGGGCAAGCCGCTGGCCGAAGCCAAGGGCGAAATCGTCTACGCCGCCTCCTTTATCGAGTGGTTCGCCGAAGAAGCCAAGCGCATCTACGGCGATGTGATTCCCGGTCACCAGCCGGACAAGCGCCTGATCGTGCTCAAGCAGCCGATCGGCGTGACCGCGGCCATCACCCCGTGGAATTTCCCGGCGGCAATGATCACCCGTAAAGCCGGCCCGGCCCTGGCCGCCGGTTGCACCATGGTGATCAAGCCGGCTTCGCAGACGCCGTTCTCTGCCCTGGCCCTGGTGGCTCTGGCCGAGCGCGCCGGTATTCCGAAAGGCGTCTTGAGTGTGGTCACCGGCAGTGCCGGCGATATCGGTGGCGAGCTGACCAGCAATCCGATCGTGCGCAAGCTGAGCTTCACCGGCTCGACCGAGATCGGTCGCCAGCTGATGGCCGAGTGCGCCAAGGACATCAAGAAGGTGTCGCTGGAGCTGGGCGGCAATGCGCCCTTTATCGTGTTCGACGATGCCGACCTGGACAAGGCGGTCGAAGGCGCGCTGATCTCCAAGTACCGCAACAATGGCCAGACCTGCGTGTGCGCCAACCGTCTGTATATCCAGGACGGCGTGTACGACGCCTTCGCCGAGAAGCTGAAAGTCGCGGTGGCCAAGTTGCAGATCGGTAACGGTCTGGACGAAGGCACCACCACCGGCCCGCTGATCGACGACAAGGCCGTGGCCAAGGTCCAGGAACACATCGCCGACGCCCTGAGCAAGGGGGCCAAGCTGCTCACCGGGGGCAAGCCGCACGCCCTGGGTGGCAGTTTCTTCGAGCCGACCATCCTCACTGACGTGCCGAGCAACGCCGCAGTGGCCAGGGAAGAGACCTTCGGCCCGCTGGCGCCGTTGTTCCGCTTCAAGGACGAGGCCGACGTGATCGCCATGTCCAACGACACCGAATTCGGCCTGGCCTCCTACTTCTACGCCCGCGACATGGGTCGGGTGTTCCGTGTGGCCGAAGCCCTGGAATACGGCATGGTCGGCGTCAATACCGGGTTGATCTCCAATGAAGTGGCGCCTTTCGGTGGCATCAAGGCCTCTGGCCTGGGCCGGGAAGGTTCCAAGTACGGCATCGAGGATTACCTGGAAATCAAATACCTCTGCCTGGGTATCTAACCCGGCGATGTAATCCCGCAGGGGCGCACGAGAGCGTTGCGCCTTCTGCTTTTTATATGGACATACCTGTGCTCCGGGTGCGCTGCGGCAGTCGATCATCGAATACTGTCAGGCCGTCATCGGTGACACATCCTTGGACCACGCCGTATCTAGCCGGCGAATGAGGACATCATGAGCAAGACCAACGAATCCCTGATGCAACGCCGCACCGCCGCCGTCCCGCGTGGCGTCGGCCAGATCCACCCGATCTTCGCCGATCGCGCCGAAAACGCCACGGTCATCGACGTCGAAGGCCGCGAGTTCATCGACTTCGCCGGCGGCATCGCGGTGCTCAACACCGGCCACCTGCACCCGAAAGTCATCGCCGCGGTGCAGCAGCAGCTGAGCAAGCTGACCCACACCTGCTTCCAGGTGCTGGCCTACGAGCCCTATGTCGAGCTGTGCGAGAAGATCAACGCCAAGGTGCCGGGCGACTTCGCCAAGAAGACCCTGCTGGTCACCACCGGCTCCGAGGCGGTGGAAAACGCGGTGAAGATCGCCCGCGCCGCCACCGGCCGCGCCGGAGTGATCGCCTTCACCGGCGCTTACCACGGCCGCACCATGATGACCCTGTCGCTGACCGGCAAGGTCAATCCCTATGCGGCCGGCATGGGCCTGATGCCCGGCGGCGTGTTCCGCGCCCAGTACCCGTGCGCGCTGCACGGGGTCAGCACGGACGACGCCATCGCCAGCATCGAGCGGATCTTCAAGAACGATGCCGAGCCGCGCGACATCGCCGCGATCATCATCGAGCCGGTGCAGGGCGAGGGCGGCTTCTATATTGCGCCGCAAGAATTCATGCAGCGCCTGCGCGCCCTCTGCGACCAGCACGGCATCCTGCTGATCGCCGACGAAGTGCAGACCGGCGCCGGGCGTACCGGCACCTTCTTCGCCATGGAGCAGATGGGCGTGGCCGCCGACCTGACCACCTTCGCCAAATCCATCGCCGGCGGTTTCCCGGTGGCCGGCGTGTGCGGCAAGGCCGAGTACATGGACGCGATCGCCCCGGGTGGCCTGGGCGGCACCTACGCCGGTAGCCCGATCGCCTGCGCCGCGGCGCTGGCGGTGATGCAGGTGTTCGAGGAAGAGCAGCTGCTGGAGCGCTGCAAGGCGGTCGGCGAGCGCCTGGTCACTGGCCTGAAAGCCATCCAGACCAAGCACAAGAGCATCGGCGAGGTGCGCGCCCTCGGCGCGATGATCGCCATGGAGCTGTGCGAAGACGGCGATCTGCACAAGCCGAACGCCGCGCTGACCGGGCAGATCGTCGCCAAGGCGCGCGACAAGGGCTTGATCCTGCTGTCCTGCGGCACCTACGGCAACGTGCTGCGGGTGCTGGTGCCGCTGACTGCTGCAGACGAGCTGCTCGACAGGGGCCTGGCGATCATCGCCGAGTGCTTCGCCGAACTGGCGTAAACCAGGCTGGAAAAAAGACCCGCTTCGGCGGGTCTTTTTTTTGCGGATTTTTCCGGCGGGTAAGCAGGCAGAACAGCACCGCTTACGATTCACGCAAGAGGCTGAATTTGCCCAGGAAGAACAGCATCAGGCTGGACTGCGCACCGGCAGCAAGGCGCTGCACATCCAGTGCTCGCCGGCCTCCAAGGCTCCAGCCCCCGCCAGTGCCATGCTGACCGCCTAGCCGTCCTGCACCCGCAGCCACTGGGGCTGTGCGCCAAGGCTCAGGGTCAACACCGCCCGCCTGCTCGGGCGAGTGGACGCTCAAGCGTTCTAGCTCAGAACGGGCGACTTGATTGCGCTTATGCTCTCACTCATTTCCAGTAGCAAGCCGGTAATTTGCTCGGCGCTCATGTCGAACGGGTCGAAGTGATCGCGGGCCGAATATTTCAGGAACAGCTCACGATTGACTCGCTTGGCCCCGGCCCAGCCCATGCTCCAGTTGCAGTAACGACGCAGGCTGATTTCGGCGTAGTCGAGAATGGTCAGATCCTTGTGCCGGCTGTCATCGGCCAGGCGGTTGTACAAGGCGTTCACCTCGCTGCGCGGACCTTCCAGCGCCTGCAGGAAGATATTGGCGTTGCAGCAGAGTATCCCGGTCAGGCCCCTGCCGGGGTTGTTGCGCTGCGAGCTGTCGAGAATCTCGCGGATCAGCTCGGCAGAAACGCCCTGGCTGGCACGGCTGGCATAGGTAAGACGCACGAGCATGATCAGATCCTCGAAACACTTGTGCAGGTAGGTGAGGTTAAAGTTAGTTAATTCTGCATTACTTGTATAAGCTTTGTATAACTAATTTAATGCCGCTCTTCTGTCCCCGCGCGTAACAAAATACCCTGGCCACTCTCTATAGTGGCTACAAACAGCTGGTGGCTTCGCGCCTCAGACACCCCGAGGGGGGGCGCCAGCGATAAGGAGTTAACCGTGCATGCCATGCTGCCTTTGCTCAACCAACTGGCCTTTCCGGCAATCCGCCGGGGCCAGCTGGAAGCGCTGCAGATCAACCTGACCTATCGCTGCAACCAGCGTTGCCTGCATTGCCACGTCAACGCCGGGCCGACCCGCAGCGAGGCGATGACCGACGAAAGCCTGGCGCTGCTGCACCAGGTGATCGATGCCCATCCGGTGCGCACCCTGGATCTGACCGGCGGCGCACCGGAGATGCATCCGCGCTTTCGCGAGATCGTCCAGCATGCGCGCCGCGAGGGGCTGCGGGTGATCGACCGCTGCAACCTGACCATTCTCAGCGAGCCGGGCTATGAAGACCTGGCCGTGTTCCTCGCCGAACAGGGCGTCGAGGTCAGCGCCTCCTTGCCCTGCTACTCGCGCGATAACGTCGACAAGCAGCGCGGCGATGGCGTGTTCGATGCCAGCATCAAGGGCCTGCAACAGCTCAATGCCCTGGGCTATGGCCAGCCCGACAGCGGCTTGCTGCTCAATCTGGTGTACAACCCGCAAGGCCCGAGCCTGCCGCCGCCGCAAGCCGCGCTGGAGGCCGACTACAAGCGCCACCTGGCCGAAGATTTCGGCATTCAGTTCAACCACCTGCTGTGCATCACCAACCAGCCGATTGCGCGTTTCGGCAGCACCCTGGTCAGCAAGGGCCAGTTCAACGCCTACATGCAGTTGCTGCGCGACAGCTACCGCCCGGAAAATGTCGAACCACTGATGTGCCGCAGCCTGGTCAGCGTCGACTGGCAGGGTTACCTGTACGACTGCGACTTCAACCAGATGCTCGACTTGCCACTCGAACTGCAGGGCCGCGTGATCGGCCGTCAACGGCCCCACCTGCGCGACCTGCTGGGCGCCAAGCTGGATGGCAACCCCATCGTCACCCGCGATCACTGTTTCGCCTGCACCGCCGGACAGGGGTCCAGCTGTGGCGGTAGCCTGAGCTAACTTCAACCAAGGAATGTTCCATGCAAGCCACCAGCATCACCGGGCTGTTTTTCTGGGGTTTTCTGCTGGTCTACGGCGTCTTGATGCTGGCGCTGGCGCCGCGTGCCGTGACCCTCGGCGGCTTCTTCAATGGCGAGGACAACCAGGGCCGTAGCGCCGCGCCCTGGCTGCTCACCTCGAGCATCTTCATCAGCTGGATCTTCGCCAAGTCGGTGACCAACGCCGCCAACCTGGGCGCCAGTTACGGCCTGGTCGGTGGTCTGGCCTACGCCATGTACTGGCTGTCGATCCCGCTCACCGGCTTCGTCATCTACCGCCTGCGTCGGCGTTATGCGGCCACCGGGCTGGTGAGTTTTCTCAGCAGCCATTACGGGCGTGGCGCGGCCCTGGCGTTTTCCGCGGCCATCCTGATCCGCCTGTTCAACGAGGTGTGGAGCAACACCGCGGTGGTCGGCGGTTATTACGGTGACTCCGGCAGCCTTGAATTCATCGGCGCCGCGCTGCTGTTTACCGCCGTGACCCTGGCCTACAGCCTGCGCGGCGGTCTGCGCAGCTCGATCCTCACCGATGCGGCGCAGGCGGCGATCTTTATCGTCGCGCTGATCTGGGTGCTCGGCCTGGTGCTGCCGCAGCATTCGCCGGCCGAACTGGCCAGCACCAGCCACTGGGCGCTGAATGGCGGCGTCGATCTGCTCCTGGTCGCCGGCCTGCAAGCCTTCAGCTACGGCTTCCACGATCCGGTGCTGACCGACCGCGGCTTTATCAGCGAAGAGAAGACCATGCGTCGCTCCTTCGTCATCGCCGGGGTGCTGGGTTTTATCGCCATCCTCGCCTTCAGCCTGATCGGCGTGCATGCGCAACTAACCGGCCTGGCCGCCTCGGACAATGTGCCGGCGGCCCTGGCCAAGAGCCTGGGCATCGGGGCACTGCTGGTGATGACGCTGGTGATGGTCTCGGCCGCCGGCTCGACCCTGGACTCGACCTTCTCCAGCCTGGCCAAGCTGGCCGGCCGTGAATTGCCCAAGCTGGCCGGTCGCGACCTGGGGCAGAAGGCCATCGGCGTGGGCATGGCGGTGATGGTGCTGTTCGCCCTGTTTGGCAACCTGCCGATGATCGCCGGCACCGACATCCTCAAGGCCACCACCATCAGCGGCACCATGGTCATCGGCCTGGCCCCGGTGTTTATCCTGCACGGCCTGACCACGCCGACCCGCCTGGGTTTTCACCTGAGCTTCTGGACCGGCCTGGGTCTGGGCGTGGCCCTGACCCTCGGCTGGATTCCGCAGAGCTGGGCCATCGGCGACGGCAAATACGCCCTGCTGCTCGGCACCAACCTTTATGGTCTGGGCCTGTGTGTATTGGGTTATCTGGTACCCGGCTGGTTACGGAGGTCAGCATGATGCTCGGCAGCCGTAAGCACTTCGGCCTGGGCCTGTGCGTGCCTGGCTACCTGATCTCCGGCTGGTTGCGGGGTCGCGCCTGATGCGCGCCGGTCGCGATTGCCCGTTGGATTACCGCTTGCCTGGCGATGCCTTCGCCGGCGAGCCGCTGTTCGACTGCCAGAGCCTGTATGTGGTCGGCGGTCTCTACGGCAATCGCCAGGCCCTGGCGGCGCTGGAACAACGCCTGGGCGCAGAGCCGCAGGCGCGTGTGGTGTTCAATGGCGATGCCCACTGGTTCGACCGCGAACCGGATATTTTCCAGGCCATCGAGCAGGGCTTGAGCGGGCACCTGGCCTTGCGCGGCAATGTCGAAACCGAACTCGGGCGGGCCCATGCCAGCGGCGCCGGTTGCGGCTGCGCCTACCCGGGGTCGGTGGATGAGGCGCTGGTGCAGCGTTCCAATGCCATCCAGGCCGAGCTGAACAGGACCGTACAGCGCTTGCCGGGCGTGGCCGCGCGACTGGCGGCGCGCCCGGCCACGGCGCTGGTCAGCGTCGGCGGCCAACGGGTGGCGATCAGCCACGGCGACGAGCACTCCCTGGCCGGCTGGAATTGCGCCCGCGAAGCACTGGCCGAGCCTGCGCGTCAGCAGCAACTGGAGCAGTGGCTGGCGAGCAACCGGCTGCGGGTGCTGGCCACCAGTCACACCTGCACGGCCGTGGCGTTGAACTTACCCCACGCTGCGTTGATCAATAACGGCGCGGCCGGCTTGCCCAACTTTGCTGGCGGCCGTTATGGGCTGGTCAGTCGTATCGCCACCGCGCCACACCCGGCGGCGCTGTATCGCTGCCAGCGCGAAGGTCTGTTTATCGAGGCATTGCCGTTGAACTACGCTCACGATGCGTTTCTTGCCGACTTCGACCGCCAGTGGCCAACCGACAGCCCGGCGGCGCAGTCTTATCGCTCACGAATTCTCGGGGCCTGTGCGGAGCAACCGCAGCAGGCCCTGCTGGCTGGCTTCAGTCTGTGCCAAAGCCTCTGCGCACTGGAGGCGCTGGATCTATGAATAGTCGCAAACTGGTCCTGCTCGGCCTGATCCTGGCCTTGCTCGGCAGCTTCTTTGTCTTCGACCTCGGCCAGTACCTCAACCTGGACACGCTCAAGGCCCAGCAGGCGGTGCTGAACGCCCAGGTCGCGAGCAATCCCTGGCAGGCGGCCGGGTTGTTCTCCCTCGCCTATGTCGCCGTCACGGCCCTGTCGCTGCCCGGTGCGGCGCTGATGACCCTGCTGGCCGGGGCGCTGTTCGGCTTGCTCGAAGGCCTGGTGCTGGTGTCCTTCGCCTCGACTATGGGCGCGACCCTGGCCATGCTCAGCAGCCGCTTTCTGCTGCGCGACTGGGTGCGTGGACGCTTCGGTCAGCGCCTGGCCGGGATCGATGCCGGGATCGAGCGCGAAGGGGCGTACTACCTGTTCGCCCTGCGCCTGGTACCGGCGTTCCCGTTCTTTCTGATCAACCTGGCCATGGGCCTGACCCGCTTGCCCGTGCGCACCTATTGGTGGGTCAGCCAGCTGGGCATGCTGCCCGGCACCCTGGTCTACGTGAACGCCGGCCGCGAGCTGGGCCAGCTGGAGTCGCTGGGCGGGATTCTCTCGCCGGGACTGCTCGGCGCCTTCATCCTGCTCGGCCTGTTCCCCCTGCTGGCGCGCAAGCTGCTCGGCCTGGTGCAGGCCCGGCGGGTGTATGCCGGCTGGCTCAAGCCCGATGCCTTCGACCGCAATCTGCTGGTGATCGGCGCCGGCGCCGGTGGCCTGGTCAGTGCCTACATCGCCGCGGCGGTGAAGGCCAAGGTCAGCCTGATCGAAAAGCACCAGATGGGCGGCGACTGCCTGAACACCGGCTGCGTGCCGTCCAAGGCGCTGCTGCGCTCGGCCAGGCTGGCCCATGAGCTGCGCCAGGGCGAGGCGCTGGGCTTCAGCGGCGTGCGCGCCGTCGTGGATTTTCCCGCGGTGATGCAGCGTATTCAGCGGGTGATTGCCGACATCGCCCCGCACGATTCGGTCGAGCGCTACAGCGGTTTGGGCGTCGAGGTGATCCAGGGCGAAGCCAAGCTGACCTCGCCCTGGACCGTCGAGGTGAACGGCCAGACCCTGAGTAGCCGCAGCATCATCATTGCCGCCGGCGCGCGCCCGCTGGTGCCGAAGATCCCCGGTGTCGAGCTGGTGCAGGGCTACACCTCGGACACCATCTGGAACCTGCGCGAGCAGCCGCGCTGGCTATTGGTGCTGGGCGGCGGGCCGATCGGCTGCGAGCTGGCCCAGGCCTTTCAGCGCCTCGGCAGCCAGGTGATCCAGGTCGAATTGGCCGAGCGCCTGCTGCCGCGCGAGGATGCCGATGCCAGCGAACTGGTCCTCGCCAGCCTGCAGGCCGACGGCGTCGATGTGCGCCTGCAGCACCGCGCCGAGCGCTTCGAGCTGGTCGATGGCGAGCAGCGCATGATTGCCCGCCGCCTCGACACCGGCGAAGAGGTGACCATCGCCTTTGACTGCCTACTGCTGGCCCTCGGCCGGGTGGCCAATGTCAGCGGCTACGGGGTCGAGGAACTGGGCCTGGTGGTGCGCCCCAACGGGACCCTGGAAACCGACGAGTACCTGGCCACGCGCCTGCCCAACATCTATGCGGTGGGCGATGTCACCGGGCCCTACCAGTTCACCCATGTCGCCGCGCACCAGGCCTGGTATGCCGCGGTCAACGCCTTGTTCGCCGGTTTCAGACGCTTCAAGGCCGACTACCGGGTGATTCCCTACTGCACCTTCACCGACCCGGAAGTGGCCCGGGTCGGCCTCTCCGAAGGCGAAGCCAGGGCGCAGAACATTGCCTATGAAGTGACCCGCTACGGCATCGACGACCTCGACCGGGCGATTGCCGACGAGGCCGCCCGTGGCTACGTCAAGGTGCTCACCGAACCGGGCAAGGACAGGATTCTCGGTGTCTGCATCGCCGGCGAGCATGCCGGCGAGCTGCTCGCCGAATACGTGCTGGCGATGAAGCACAACCTCGGCCTGAACAAGATTCTCGGCACCATCCACAGTTACCCGACCATGGCCGAGGCCAACAAGTACGCGGCCGGCGAATGGAAGCGCGCGCATGCGCCGCAGGGGCTGCTGCGCTGGGTCGAGCGTTTCCACGCCTGGCGCCGGAGCTGATGCGCGCGCTCATGCTCGGCCTGGCGCTGCTGGCGCCCCTGGCCCAGGCACAGAGCGCGCTGGCGCCCTGGACCGCCGGACCGCCGCAGGGCGAGTGGTCGGCGCCCTGGCGCCTGGCGGATATCCCCAAGCTCACGCCTTCGGCACGCAGCCTGGTCGAGCAGGACGGTCGACTGGTGCTGCGCATCCAGGCCGATGCCGCCGCCGGTGGCTTGCTGCATCCGCTCGACCTGCCCGGCGATCGGCCCTGGCAGCTGAGCTGGCAATGGCGCACCGAGCAGAAACTGGACAAGGCGCGCTTCGCCACCCGCGCGGGCGATGACTATGCCGCGCGGGTCTATGTGCTGCTGGATTACCCGCTGGACGAACTGCCCTTCCTCACCCGACAGAAGCTGCGCCTGGCGCGCGCCTTCTTCGACCCCGACCTGCCGGCGGCGACCCTGAGCTACGTCTGGGACAACCGCGCCGCACCCGGCAGCCATGCCCGCAGCGCCTACAGCGAGACGGTGGAGATGCGGGTGCTGCGTGGCCCGCAAGCGCCACTGGGGCAGTGGCTGGAGGAGCACCGCGATCTGCGCGCCGACGCCATCGCCGCCTTCGGCAGCGCGCCGCGGCGCATCCTCGGCGTGGTGTTCGCCGCCGACAGCGACAACACCGGCGAATCGGTCACCAGCTATTTCGCCGACCCGCAGCTGGTCGAGACGCGTTAGAGCTCGCGCATCTCGAAGTCGGCCTTGCTCACCCCGCAATCCGGACACAGCCAGTCGTCCGGCACCTCGGCCCAGGGCGTGCCGGCGGCGATGCCCTCGTCCGGCCAGCCGGCGCTTTCGTCATAGATCAGGCCGCAGACGATGCAGATCCAGGTCTTCATGCCGGTACCTCGCTGTTCAGGGGCTGCAGGTTGCGGTCGAAGTCGGCCAGCGCCGGCATCTCCAGCAGCGCCAGGTGGTCCAGGTTCAGCAGATGGTCACGGTAGTCGTCGAGTAGCTGCTGGCGCGCCGCCGCGACTATATAGGGCACGTGGTAAGCGGCGAATGGCGGCAGCACGCCCAGGCCGATATAGGCCAGGGTGCCGCGCAGTAGCGGACGCAGCATCAGTTCCAGTTCGCCGTGAATGGCCTGCTCGCCAGCGAACATATGTGCCTGGCCGCCGAGGGTGAAACTCAGCAGCGCGCGCTTGCCGGCCAGGCCGCCACGCTCGTAGAAACGCCGGCCGCCGTAACAGGCGCCGGAGACCAGTACCCGGTCGATCCAGCCCTTGAGCATGGCCGGCAGCGAGCACCAGTACAGCGGAAAGTTGAGGATCAGCAGGTCGGCCCAGAGCAGCTTGTCCAGCTCGCCGGCGATGTCCGCGGCCAGCGCCTGGTGCTGGTAAGCGTGGCGCTGCTCCAGGGCATACACCAGGTAGTCGGGGTCGCTGCGCGCGGCGAAGTCGGCGGCCGTGGCCACGGGGTTCCAGTGCATGGCATGCAGATCGGAGCACTGCACGGCATGCCCGGCGGCGCCGAGGGTGGCGATGGCCAGGTCTTTCATCGCGCTGCAGAACGACTGCGCTTCGGGGTGGGCGTGAACGATCAGGACATTCATGGGCGCTATCGTGTGAGGTGCGGGGAAGGGCGCGGCCGCTGTGACCGCGCCCGCGTTCAGGCGGTCTGCGACTGCGCCGCCGGCTGTTCCTTGACCACGCGGGTCCAGCGGTTGGCCCGGGCGAAGGTGCCAAAGTCATTGAAGCGCACGCCTGCTTCGCGCATCACCCGATGGGCGAAGGGCACACTGAGCTGGCGGATATAGAAGGGCTCCTTGACCACGAAATGATGGATCGCATGGCTGCTGCCGAAGTTGCAGCAGAACGCCTGCAGCGGCCACAGCCACCAGGGGTTGAGCACCTGGGTCTGCTGGATCACGTTGCCCGCCTCGACGTCGCCGTAGTAGTGCATGTTGGAGCTGACGAAGTGCAGGCAGAAGGTGCGCAGCACGTTGGGCCCGACCAGCACCACCACGGCGATATGGACGATGTGCATGGCCGCCAGGGTGCTGGCTGACCAGGCGATCGGCGCGCCCAGGGCACTGCCGGTGAAATCGATCAGGTGGAAGCCGAGAAACACATACCAGGTGCCCCAGTTGAGCAGGGCCAGCGGCGCATAGACGCGCAGGGTGCGCCAGAGGATGGCGCGCTTGTGCGCCCAGGTCTTCGCCCGCCGCGTGCGAATCAGCGCGGCCATGACGTTGTCGCCGACCATCAGCAGGCGGGCGATACCCCAGGGTTCGCCGTTGGTGATGGCGCGCTCCTCGAGGTCCTGCTCGCTGCCCGAGACCTTGTGGTGGTTGAGGTGCAGGTGACGGCGGATCCACGGGTTGATGGTGCTCGGGCGCGCCAACCAGACCAGCGCCAGCATCAGGTTGTGTGGCACCCGGCGCTTGCGGAAATACATCGAGTGGATCAGGTCGTGCTCCAGCTCGTGGGTCAGCGAGGCGAAAAAGGCATTCAGCAGCAGGCAGGCCCACCAGGCCAGATGGCCGCCCAGGTACAGCGCCGCCGAGCCGAGCATGCCGGCCAGGGCAAAGGCCAGGATGCCGGCACCGAGGGCATCCTGATGCTTGAGCAGGGGGTAACGCTGGCGCAATTCGACGCCATGCGCCATCACCTGTTGGCGAATATGTGCCGATCGCTGTTGATCATTCATCTGGGCAACACTTGTGGGAGAAAGGGACATGCCTACATCCTCTGCTTGAACATGCTGCTACTGTGCCGCGAGAGTCGGCCAGCCGCCTGACCCTGAACGCCAACCTGTTGACCGGACACGCCAACCTGCATGACAGCCGAACCCACCACCCTGGCCAGCTGGACCCGCGCCCTGCGCAAGCAGCTCGACGCCCTGGGCCTGGACAGCGCCGCACTGTGCCGCCAGGCCGGGCTGGACCCGCGCCTGCTCGACGACCCCAATGCCCGCTGCCCGCTGTCGGCCACCACCCGCCTGTGGCAACTGGCGGTGGCGGCCAGCGGTGATCCGGCGCTGGGCTTGAAGACCTCGCAGTACGTCAGCGCCACCACCTTCCACGCCCTCGGTTACGCGCTGAACGCCAGCAGCAGCCTGCGCGAGGTGTTCGAGCGCATTGAGCGCTACCATCGGGTGGTCAGCGACGCCCTGGTGCTGGAGCTGCGCGAATGCGCCGACTGCTACGAGTTCCGCTTCCGCGTGCCGGCCGATAGCCCGCCACCGGCACCCGAGGCGCTGGATGCTTTCGCGGCGATTTACGTGCGCAGCTGCCGCAGTCGCCTGGGCCGCGCGTTCGCCCCGCTGGCGGTGTACCTGCAGCGCCCCGAACCGGCCGATCCGGCGCCCTGGCACGCGGTGTTTCGCGCGCCGCTGCACTTCGCCGCGGCGGAGAATCTGCTGCGTTTCCCGCGCGCGGCGCTGGACCAGCATCTGGACGACGGCAACCCGGAGCTGGCCGAACTCAACGAGGCGCTGCTGGAACGCAACCTCGCCCAGCTGCAGGCGGCGACCTGGGCGCAAAAGGTCCGCGCCTGCCTGACCGCACAGCTGCCGGACGGCGAACCCTCGGCCGAACGCGTGGCGCAGAGCCTGCACCTGAGCCTGCGCAGCCTGCAGCGCCATCTGGCCGACGAGCACTGCAGCTACGAGGGCCTGCTGGCCGACACCCGCCACAGCCTGGCGCTGCAGCACATGCGCGACCCGCGCTGCTCGATCAGCGAGATCGCCTACCTGCTCGGCTTCGCCGACACCAGCAGCTTCAGCCGCGCCTTCAAGCGCTGGACCGGGCAGACGCCCAGCCATTACCGCGACGGACGCAAACAGCCATGAGCCACTACGATTTAATCCTGATCGGTGCCGGCCATGCCCACCTCGGTGTATTGCGCCGCTGGGCGCGGCTCGAGCGGCCGCCTGGACGGATTGCCCTGCTCAGTGCCGGGCACGAGGCCTGGTATTCCGGGATGTTGCCGGGCCTGCTGGCCGGGCGCCACGTCGCGGCGGATTGCCGGATCGAACTGGCGCCGCTGTGCCGGGCGGCCAAGGTCGAGCTGATTATCGGCGAGGCCGAGGCGCTGTCTGCCATGCAGCGACAGGTGCAACTGAGCGATGGTCGTGGCCTGAATGCCGAGTGGCTGTCGCTGAATGTCGGTGCTCGAGTCGCCTGCCCGCCGCAACAGGGGGCAGGCATGCAGGTGCTGGCGGTCAAGCCGTTCGCCGACTTTCTCAGTGGTTGGCAGAACTGGCAGGCCGATCCGCAGCCGCTGGCAATTCTCGGTGGTGGCGCGGCCGGGGTCGAGCTGGCCCTGGCCCTGGCCAATCAGGTGCCGCAGCTGGCGCTGTTCTGCCGCGGGCCCTTGCTGGCCGGCCACTCGGCCGGCCTGCGCCTGCGCGCCCTCGGTCATCTGCACCAGCGCCGCGTGCGGGTGCGCGAAGACTGCCCGATCAGCCGCATCGACGGCGACTGCCTGATTAGCGGGGCGGCCCCGGTCTGGCGCGGCCCGCGCCTGCTCCTGGCCAGTGGCGCCCAGGCCTTGCCCTGGCTGGCGCAGAGTGGCCTGGACTGCGATGCAGCGGGCTTCGTGCAGATCGCCACGACCTTGCAAAGCCATACCCATCCGCACATTTTCGCCGTCGGCGATTGCGCCAGCCTGCCGGGTACGCGCAAGAGCGGGGTGTATTCGGTGCGTCAGGCGCCGGTGCTGGCGGCCAACCTCAACGCGGTGCTGCGTGGCTTGCCGTTGCGCGCCTATCGCCCGCAACGGCAGAGCCTGGCGTTGCTCGCCACCGGCGATGGCGGCGCCTTGCTCAGTTGGCATGACTACAGCGCCGGAGGGCAGCTGTTCGGACGCTGGAAGGATTACCTCGACCGCGGCTTTATCCAGCGCCACCGCCTTTCCGGTTAGCCGGGTGCGACCAAAGTGTCATGGCCTGGCATGACCCAGCGTGATCGAATCAACCTCCGCTGCGCGGGGTGGCCGCCTACTGCTACGGATAGTCCCGCCGCTGCCCATTCAGTGAGTAAGCAGGCGCTTCGCCGGCAGTGCGCGCAGGGCTCAGGCGCTTGAGCCGCGCGGCGCGAATAAGGACGCCGTGGGCCCTGGATTCGCAGAATAAAAACTATGAGGTCCGTCATGAGCACTGCCATTACCCGCTCTCCCACCGCCTGCGTCGTGCATGTACTCGGGCTGGTCGCCGTGATCATGACCTACCAGCTATTCCAGTTGCCTGGCTACCTGAGCATTGGCTTGTTCCTGCTGCTGGCCCTGTGGCCCTGGTTCGGTCCCTGGCGGCGCGGCGATGACACGGCGTCGACCGGCAGCGCGGCGCGCGCGGATTTCGCCAAGCTGAGCCAGGACCTGTCGCAGCACACCTGCCATAACGCCTTGTCCGCCGCCCAGGTGGCGCATGCGGTGCAGCAACTGGCCGATAAGCTGAAGTCGCAGTTGCTCGCGGTCGAACAGATCAGCCAGGGTGCCAATGCCATCACCCACACCGAGCAGGACAGTGCCCGGCGCGCCGAACAAACCCTGACGTCCGCACAGACCGTGCGCCAGAGCAGTGCCGAGGGCCAGCAGGCATTGCTCCAGGCGATTGCCCGGATGCAGCGCCTCAGCGCGCAGACCACCGCCAGTCGCGAGTTGATCGACGGCCTGAGCAGCCGCACCGAGCAGATCGAGAAGGTGACCCAGGTGATCCAGTCGATTGCCAGCCAGACCAACCTGCTGGCGCTCAATGCGGCCATCGAAGCGGCCCGCGCCGGCGAGCAGGGCCGTGGTTTCGCGGTGGTCGCCGATGAGGTGCGCAACCTCGCCGCGCGCACCGCCACGGCCACCGAGGAGGTCGGCCAGATGGTCAGCGATATCCGCCAGCAGAGTACCGCGGTAGTGGCACATATCCAGGAGCAGGCCAGTGAACTGGATCAGGCCGCCCGGCAGGTCGAGGAGACTGGCGGGCAGTTGCACGGCATCGCCGAGCTGGCCGTGGATGTGGAAAACCAGGTGGCGCAGATCAGCGCCGGCGCCGCGAGCAATCACGAGCGCCTGGCCAGCCTGTTCGTCGCCGTCGAGCAATTGCGCGGCGACGTGCATGCCAGCGAGGCGCAGACCCGTCAGCTGGGCGACGCCGCCGGGCAACTGGTCGGCCAGGCCGAGACCGTCAGCGAACAGCTCGCCGCAGTGGGCCTGGACGATTATCACCAGCGCATCTATGACCTCGCCCGCGAAGGCGCCGCGAGCATCGCCGGCCAGTTCGAGGCCGACATCCAGGCCGGCCGGGTTGGCCTCGACGACCTCTTCGACCGTCACTATCAGCCGGTTCCGGGCAGTTTTCCGGCCAAGTACAAGACCCGCTTCGACCACTACGCCGATCAGGTCTTGCCAGCGCTGCAGGAACCGCTGCTGGCGCGGCACGAAGGCCTGGTGTTTGCCATCGTCAGCACCCCGGAAGGCTATGTGCCGACCCATAACAACGCCTTCAACCACCCGCCCAGCGGCGACCGCGTGCGCGACACGGCGAAGAGCCGCAGCAAGCGCCTGTTCAACGACCGCACCGGCATCCGCTGTGGCAGCCACCAGCAACCCCTGCTGCTGCAGACCTACATGCGCGATACCGGCGAGCTGATGCACGACCTGTCCGTGCCGATTCAGGTGCAGGGCCGCCATTGGGGCGGTTTGCGCCTGGGCTACAAGCCGGAGCCCTAGAGCGGCGCGTTGCGTGCCATCAGACGCTTGTACACTCGGGTGCGCCGCGCCGCTTTCAGTTGCTCCAGCAGTAGCGCACGCAGCGGCGACACCTGTGGATTGGTGCGCTTGCCCCGGCTGAGCTGGCGCAGCTGGAACTTCACCGTGGCCATATAGGCCAGCGAAGCAAACGCCTTGTTCTTCCAGCGAATCGGCGGCAGTTCGGCGCGGGCCTCGAGCTGCCCTGTCTGCCACTGCTTAGGCAATGCAGGATCGATGGCCAAGGCCGTACCGATACCGGCCATGGCCACGCCGCTGGCCAAGACCTGCTCAACCACCGGCAGACGGCGAATACCGCCGGTGACCATGATCGGCATCTTCGCCACGGAGGCTATCTCCCCGGCAAACTCCAGAAAGTACGCCTCACGTGCCAAGGTCCGGCCATCGCGCGAATCACCCTGCATGGCCGGTGCTTCGTAGCTGCCGCCCGACAGCTCGACCAGGTCCACCGCCAGTTCATTGAGCAACTGCACCACCTGCTTGGCATCGGCCTCTGCAAAGCCGCCACGCTGGAAGTCCGCCGAGTTGAGTTTGACCGCCACACTGAAGCCTGGGGCCACCGCCGCCCGCACGGCCTTGACCACCGCCAGCAATAACCGCGCACGGTTTTCCAGCGAGCCACCCCAGCTGTCCATACGCTGATTGCTCAGCGGCGAGAGAAACTGGCTGAGCAAATAGCCGTGCGCCGCGTGAATCTGCACACCATTGAAGCCGGCTTGCTCGGCCAACTGTGCACTGCGAGCAAAGCGCTGGATCAGCTCATGAATTTGCGCCTCATCAAGCGCCTTGGGCAGCGGGAACATCTTCGACAGGCCACCCAGTTCCAGTGCAACCGCAGAGGGCGCGACAGTCTGTTGGCCGAGGTTGGCCTGCATTTGTCGCCCGGGGTGATTGAGCTGCACCCAGATCTGCGCACCCCTGGCCCGACCGATACGCGCCCAGTTGCGGAATTTATCCAGCTGCCGCTCATCCTCCAGCACCACCCCGCCAGGACCGGTCATGGCGCGGCGGTCGACCATCACATTGCCCGTCAGCAGCAAGCCGGCACCGCCTTCAGCCCAGGCCTGATAAAGCCGTAGCAGCTCAGCAGACGGCCCTTGGCTGGTGTCGGCCATGTTCTCTTCCATAGCCGCCTTGGCAATACGATTAGGGATAACGCTGCCGTTGGGCAGTTGCAGGGATTCAAACGCGCTCATGGAGAACTCCGGGGGTGGTCAATGCCGCAAGCCTAAGGTTAAAGTCAACTTTAAGGTCAATAGCCCGGAGTGAAGAGAATGAAGATTGGTGAACTGGCCGTGCGCAGCGGCTTGGCGGCTTCGCGCATCCGCTTCTACGAAGCCAGCGGGCTGATCAACGCCCAGCGCCAGGCCAACGGTTATCGCAGCTATCCGGAGCAAGCTGTGCAAACGCTGGGCATCATCAGCTGCGCGCAACAGGCCGGCTTCAGCCTGGACGAGATCCGCCGCCTGCTCCCGCAAGGCGACTCACAGGGCCTGGAACACGATGAATTGCTGGCCAGCCTGCAGCGCAAGATCGGCGAAATTGAGCTCATGCAGCAGCGCCTGGCACAGAACAAGGCGCAATTACTGGCAATCATTGCCACCATTGAAAGTAAGCCCGAAGGCATGGCTTGCAGCGAAAACGCCGGGCGCGTGCTGGCTAATATGCGCGACGCTCAACCCCGGCAATAGGTCGCGCGCTACCGTCTCTGCTGGGGAAGAAAGTTGTCAGATGGGTAAATAGTGTTGCGCTTGCCATGTACCTTAGCTTTTCAGCTGGCTGGCGAATTGCCCCACTGCATCGACCACCCGCTGAGCATCATCCTGAATTTCGAGCATGACCGAGCCCGCCTCATTGGCCAGGCTCAAGCCTTGCTCAGCCTGCACACGGCTGCTGGCCATACAGATCCGTCACCACTCTGAGCGGCTGCCTTGACGTAAAGCTGCAGAACGGCACAAAGACGAATACCAATGCATTGATTGATTAGCCATGAGTGCCGCGCATCATCGAAGCCACGCTCGGTTTGCGAGCTTCACAGCCCTCTCATTGAGCCTGCGAACGCCCTGCATGCTTGGTCCAGATCCTGAGCTGTTAGGCGTGATGGCACACAATGTTTAGTAACTGCGAACATGAAGGCATCATAAATCTTATTTAACTGGAGCACTTCACCGTGCGAGTCTCCAGGGTTATGAGCTATTCACTCCTGTATCCGGCCCTATTACTTCGCGCGGGCACATGCTGGTCACTGCGGGCCTTCTGGGCGCTCTGGCACTGCCGGCATGCGCGTCCACCAGACATCGCGTCTGCCTGAGCCTAACCAGACGATGCCGCCTAACCGGCGCACCACAAAGCCTCGGTGCTTACCAGGCTGCCTTGGGCCAATGCGCCCAATACCGAACAAGGAACACCGTAATGAACGCCGCCACCCAAGCCGTGACGCCTGCTGCCGAACGCTGCCCGTCCTATTACAGCGCCACCCTCAATGAAGAAACCGACTACCCGACCCTGCTGGGCGAGATCAGCGTCGATGTGGTGATCATCGGCGGCGGGTTTACCGGCGTAGCGTCCGCCGTGGAGCTGGCCGAGCGCGGCCTGAAAGTGGCCATCGTCGAGTCCAACAAGATTGGCTGGGGCGCCACCGGGCGCAACGGCGGTCAGGTCACCGGCAGCCTGTCCGGCGATGCCGCCATGAGCAAGCAAATGCGCAACACTCTTGGCGAAGAGGTAGAGGACTTTATCTGGCACCTGCGCTGGCGCGGCCACGCCATCATCAAGCAGCGCGTGGAAAAGTACGGGATCAACTGCGACCTCAAGCACGGCCACCTGCATGCGGCGATGAAGCCCGTGCACATGCACGAGTTGGAAGCCACCTACGCCGAAGCCGTACGCCGCGGCATGGCTAACGATGTGACCCTGCTTGACCGCGACGGCGTGCGCAGCCATCTGGCCAGCGACCTGTACAACGGCGCGCTGAAGAACACCCGCAATATGCACCTGCACCCGCTCAACCTGTGCATCGGTGAAGCCAAGGCCGCCGCCAGCCTGGGCGCGCTGATCTTTGAGCACTCCGAAGTATTGGAGATTGTTCACGGTGACAAACCGGCGGTGGTTACCGCACAAGGCCGGATCAATGCCAAACAGGTGCTGCTGGCCGGCGACGTGTACCACAAGCTAGAGCCGAAAAAGCTCAAGGGCATGATCTTCCCGGCCATGGGCGGCATCGTCACCACCGCGCCACTTGGCGAGCTGGCCGAGCAGCTCAATCCCCAGGATCTGGCCGTCTACGACTGCCGTTTCGTCCTCGACTACTATCGCCTGACCGCCGACAAGCGCCTGCTGTTCGGGGGTGGCTGCAACTACTCGGGTCGTGACTCGCGCGACATCGCCGCCGAATTGCGCCCCGGCATCGAAAGCACCTTCCCGCAGCTCCAGGGCGTCGGCATCGACTTCCAGTGGAGCTGCGCCATGGGCATCGTGATCAACCGTATCCCGCAACTGGGCAAACTCTCGGACAACGTCTGGTACTGCCAGGGCTACTCCGGCCACGGCATCGCTACCACCCATATCATGGGCGAAATCATGGCCAACGCCCTGACTGGCACCCTCGGCCATTACGACACCTTCGCCGCCTGCAAGCACATCAAGGTGCCGCTCGGCGATCTGTTCGGCAATCCGATGCTGGCCGCCGGCATGTGGTACTACCGGATGCTGGAGACGCTGCGCTAATTGCTTGGTGTGGGGAGGGTGGACAACGCCCTAGGCGCGAGGCCACCTGAGCTGGGCTTGCCGGGGGATTGTCAGCATCAGCGCCAGTTGTTCCTGAGCCAGATGGAACGCCCGCGGCGACGTGCTCGGTGATAAGCCGCATTCGGTGCGCCCGACGCGTTTCGCTGACTCCTTTCGGCTATCGATGCGACGGGTGGGCTAGGCGGCAATCCGCTTTAGCCCATCAGTCGACTGGCGATCCCGCGGGTTCACTATATTGCCATCCACTGCGCAGTCAGCGAGCGGGTATGGCGATACACCGTCATGGGGGCGAAGGCCCGGCCGGAGACGCTTTGCAGGGCGCTGCTCTGGCTGTTGAGGTCGTTTAGCGCGGCTTTCAGGTATTCCCAGCGGACTTTCAGCTTGCTCAAGTCGGTGGCATCCAGGGTGGCCAGTTCGGCATCGATGGCGGGTACCAGCTTGCGCTCGTCCTGGCCCAGGTAGTTATCGGTCTGTTCACGGGCGATTTCGAAGTTGCCCAGATAGGCGCGGCTCAGGTACTGCACGGAGAGGTATTCGAGTTTGGCGGCCAGTTCGCTGTCGCCCTCTGGCGACAGCTGACGGGTCTCGTGGAGTACGCCCAGCAGCGCCTTGCTCAGCTCTTCCGGGTAGCGCCAGGGCAAGTCTGCTTCGTTGGGGCCAAAGGCCACGCCACGCCGGATCTGCAGGACCAGTTCCTGGTGTGCACTGCGCAGGGCATCGCTGCCTTGCGGCAGGCTTTGCACCGCGCCGGCCAATGCTTGCAGGTCGGCTTCGAGGGTGCTCAGGTGTTTCTTCTGGAAACCTTCGCCGCGTAACAGCATCAGGCTGCTGGTCGCCCGGCTGGCCTGAACCTGGACCTGTTCCTGCTGGCTTGCTGCCGTGGCGAAAGCCAGGGGTGCGAGGCCGGCGAGGGCCGCGCTCAGGCAGAGGAAAATGTGACGTAAGAACGGCGTGTTGCGCATTCCGGGGTGCTCCTTGTTATTTTTTTGAGCAATGCGGAGACAGAGGGGCATATCCATCAACGCCATGAGATTACTGCGCCTGCGGCGTGCAAGCATGCCTCGAAAGAGTGATTTCGTCGGAAATATGCCGTCAAGGATTGGCAGCACGCGCCGGCACAGGTTATCGGCCCGAGCCGAGAGAGGGCGTTCGTTTCGGCGCACAGCGATCTGCGAGTGGGCCGCTGCGCTCAATCGGACGCCAGCAGCGAGACGGATTTGACCTGTACCCACAGCGCCTGCTGGGCATGGATACCCAGTTTGTCGAAGGAGTAGCGGGTGATGCGGGCGATCATCCGCTCATCGCCGACCCGCAGGCTGACCAGTATCTGCGCCTGATTCGCCAGGGTCAGCCAGTGTTCGACCCTGGCCGGCAGCAGGTTGAGCAGGCTGGTGTCCCGGGCCTGATGCAGGCTCAGGCTGACATCCCGCGCCTTGAGCTTGACCCGCACCGGCTTGCCCGTGGCCAGGGGCGCATGGGTCAGTTGCAGCACGGCGTCGGTGCCGCTCAGGCGGATGCTCAGCAGTCGATAGTCCGGATCGTAGTGGCTGACGCTGCCGTCGACCACGGCCTCGGCATCCTCCTCGAACAGGAAGGGCAGATCGGGCCTCAGCAGGGTTTCCTTCAGGGGACCGCTGGCCTGCACCCGGCCTTCTTCGAGTACCACCAGGTGATCGGCCAGGCGCGCGACTTCGTCGGGCGAATGGCTGACGTAGAGGATCGGGATGTCCAGCTCTGCGTGCAGGCGTTCCAGGTAGGGCAGCACCTCCAGCTTGCGCTTGAGGTCGAGCGAGGCCAGCGGTTCATCCAGCAGCAGCAGCCGTGGGCTGGTCAGCAGGGCACGGGCGATGGCCACCCGCTGGCGTTCGCCGCCGGAGAGGTTCTCCGGCATGCGCTGCAGCAGATGGCCGATGCCGAGCAGTTCGACCGCCTGTTCCAGCGGCACCCGCCGGCTGTGGGCGGGGATGCGTTTGTGGCCGAACTCCAGGTTGCGCCGCACCGACAGGTGGGCGAACAGGTTGGCGTCCTGGAACACATAACCCAGGGCGCGCCGGTGCGGCGCGACGAACTGGCCCGTTGCGCTGTCCTGCCACAGCTCGCCATTGACCTGCAGGTAAGCGTCGGGGGCCTGGTCGAGGCCGGCGAAGCAGCGCAGGCAGCTGGTCTTGCCCGAACCCGAGTGGCCGAACAGCGCGCTGATGCCGCGGCCGGGCAGGCTCAGGTCGACATCCAGGACAAAGCCCGGGCGCTCGATCTTGAAGCGGGCGCGGATCAGGTTCTGCTCCTTGTGGGGCGGCGCCAGCGGCTTGCCGCCGAACAGTCTGTCGATCATTGCCAGCCCTGCCTGCCGCGGCGGCGGCTCGAGTAGAGCGCGAGCAAGACGATGAAGGAGAACGCCAGCATGCCGCCGGCCAGCCAGTGGGCCTGAGCGTACTCCAGGGTTTCCACATGATTGTAGATCTGCACCGAAGCCACCTGGGTCTTGCCGGGGATATTGCCGCCGATCATCAGCACCACGCCGAACTCGCCCACGGTGTGGGCGAAGCCGAGGATGGCCGCGGTCATGAAGCCGGGTTTGGCCAGTGGCAGGACCACCGTGCAGAACGCATCCCAGGGATTGGCGCGCAGTGTGGCCGCCGCCTCCAACGGTGCGCGGCCGATGGCCTCGAAGGCGTTCTGCAGCGGTTGCACGACGAAGGGCAGCGAATAGAACACCGAGCCGATCACCAGCCCGGTGAAGGTGAAGGTCAGGGTGCCGAGGCCGAGACTCTGGGTCAGCTGACCGATATAGCCATGCGGGCCCATGCTCACCAGCAGGTAAAAACCGATCACCGTCGGCGGCAGCACCAGCGGCAGGGCGACGATGGCGCCGAGCGGCTGCTTCAGCCAGGAGTTGGTCTGCGCCAGCCACCAGGCGATGGGGGTGCCGATCAGCAACAGCAGCACGGTGGTCAGCGAGGCCAGCTGCAGGCTCAGCAGGACGGCGTTGAAATCGGCTTGGGTGAGGGGCATGGCGGCGAACCCTTAGAGTTGGTAGCCGAAGGACTGAATGATGGCCGCCGCTTGCGGGCCTTGCAGGTACTCGATCAGGGCGCTGGCCGCGGGGTTATGCTCGCCCTTCTTGAGCAGCAGCGCGTCCTGCTTGATCGGTCCATGCAGGTCATCCGGCACTACCCAGGCCGAGCCGCGGCTCAGCCGGCCGCCCTGGTACACCTGCGACAGGGCGACGAAGCCCAGTTCGGCATTGCCGGTCGAGACGAACTGCAGCGTCTGGGTAATGCTCTGGCCTTCGACCAGCTTGCTCTGCAGCGCGGCGCTCAAGCCGAGTTTAGCCAGCACCTGACTTGCGGCCAGGCCGTAGGGTGCGGCTTTCGGGTTGGCAATGGCCAGGTGCTGGAACTGGTTCGCCTTGAGCACCGCGGCGCTGCCGTCGAGGTAGTCGGCCCTGGCCGACCACAGCACCAGGCGGCCAATCGCATAGGTGAAGCGCGAGCCGGCAACCCCAAGCCCCGCGCTTTCCAGCTTGGCCGGGGTGCTGGCGTCGGCGGCGAGGAACACCTCGAAGGGCGCACCATGTTCAATCTGCGCATACAGCTGGCCGGTGGCACCGAAGGCGGCCACCAGCGTGTGGCCGGTCGCTTTGGCAAACGCGGGGGCAATCGCCTGAATCGGCGCGGTGAAGTTGGCGGCCACGGCCACCTGCACTTGCCCGGCCAGCGCGCTGGCGCTGAGCGCCAGGCCGGCGAACAGCGCCAGGCAGCTATGAGGGACAGGATTAGTCATCGTATGGCTCTTTGAACCTTGGGTGGCGGGCAACGCCTGGGCACTTTAGCGTGCGCCTAGCGCTATATACAGAGAAATATAGCGCTAGGTGCCACTGGGCCACAGCAGCGGTCTGTGGCCAGCCATTGCCCGCGCCGCCGCTGTGCGGCAGCAGCTGGCGCGCCGTTCAGCCGCGGCGCCAGACACTGGCCAGCCAGGGCTGCTGCGCGCGGGGCAAGCCGGGCGGCCGGTAGTAGTGCTGCAGCTCGACGAAACCGGCGTTGCCGAGCAGGATTCGCCAGTTGGCCAGGTCGTAGTAGGCGCCGTAGCGGTCGCCGTTCCAGCCTTCCTGGTTGTCCCCGCGCGGGTTGGAACTGAGCAGCACCCCGCCCGGCTTGAGTGCGCCATGCAGCTGAGCCAGCACCCGTGGCAGTGCCTGGCTGGGGATATGGAACAGCACGGCGTTGGCGAAGATGCCGTCGAACTGTGCGGCGGGCAGGTCGAGGGCGAGGAAGTCCTGCAGCCAGACCTCGCAGCCGCTGTCGGCACGGGCCATCTCGACGAAGCGCGGGCAGCCGTCCAGGCCGATGGCCGTGTGGCCCAGGGCCTTGAAGGTGCGCAGGTCGCGACCCGGGCCGCAGCCGAAATCGAGGATCCGGTAGGGCTGCTCGGCCTGGATAGCGCCGAGCAGGGCGGCGATGTTCTGGCTGACATCGTGATCGCGGGTGCCTTCGCGGAATTCTTCGGCGCACTGCTGATAATGCTGCAGGGTGAGCGCGCTGATCCGGGCAAGTTCGTCGGCAGTCAGGGGCATCGGGGCAAACCTTGGACAAAATCAAAGCACCATTAAAACCGATCTGCCGGTGTGCGGTCTTGGCCTGTGGCGCAAACGCCGGTTGATGAGGGGCGCGAGCACAACCGCTTGCGGGCGAGCATCGGCACGGCGCTGGATGGGTAAATTCGCTGGCGGTTGCTACGCTGCAGCTGCTGCTGAGCAGCATCAGTCCTTCGGCGCTGCGCGTTATAGTGCTGCAGCCGTTTAACCCGAGTGGATACGCCGCCGATGCCTACGCCGCCAGCCGAGCACGACACCCCGCCAACCGTCAGCCTGTTCGAGGCCTGGTGGTTCTGGCTCAAGCTCGGCCTGATCAGCTTCGGCGGCCCGGCCGGGCAGATTGCGATCATGCACCAGGAGTTGGTCGAGAAGCGCCGCTGGCTGTCCGAACGGCGCTTTCTGCATGCGCTGAACTACTGCATGCTGCTGCCCGGGCCGGAGGCGCAGCAGCTGGCCACCTACATCGGCTGGCTGATGCACCGCACCTGGGGCGGGGTGATTGCCGGGGGGCTGTTCGTGCTGCCGTCGCTGTTCATCCTGATCGGCCTGTCCTGGCTGTATATCGCCTTCGGCGACGTGCCGCTGGTGGCGGGGATCTTCTACGGGATCAAGCCGGCGGTCACCGCCATCGTCATGCAGGCCGCCTGGCGCATTGGCTCGCGGGCGCTGCAGAACAACTGGCTGTGGGCCATCGCCGCGGCGTCCTTCGTCGCCATTTTCGCCCTCAACGTGCCCTTCCCGCTGATCGTGCTCGGCGCGGCGCTGCTGGGCTATCTTGGCGGCCGGCTGTTGCCGGAGCAATTCAGTCTCGGCGGCGGCCATGGCGCTACGGCGAAATCCTTCGGTCCGGCGCTGATCGACGACAACACCCCGACACCCGCCCATGCGCGCTTTCGCGCCTCGCGGCTGGCCCTGATCGGCGCCGCCGGTGCCCTGCTCTGGCTGCTGCCCATGGGCCTGCTGACCTGGTTGTACGGCTGGGAAGGCACCCTGACGCAGATGGGCTGGTTCTTCACCAAGGCGGCGTTGCTCACCTTCGGCGGCGCCTATGCGGTGCTGCCCTACGTCTACCAGGGCGCCATCGGCCATTACGCCTGGCTGACGCCGACCCAGATGATCGACGGCCTGGCGCTGGGCGAGACCACGCCGGGACCGCTGATCATGGTGGTGGCCTTTGTCGCTTTCGTCGGCGCCTATGTGCAGCAGGTGTTCGGCCCTGAGCAGCTGTTTATCGCCGGCGCCCTGGCGGCGACCTTGGTCACCTGGTTCACCTTCCTGCCGTCGTTCCTGTTCATTCTCGCCGGCGGGCCGCTGGTGGAGTCGACCCACGGCGAGCTGAAGTTCACCGCACCGCTGACCGGCATCACTGCCGCCGTGGTGGGGGTGATCCTCAACCTGGCGCTATTCTTCGGTTACCACGTGCTCTGGCCTGAGGGTTTCAGGGGGCGTTTCGACTGGCCCTCGGCGCTGATTGCCCTGGCGGCGGCGCTGGCGCTGTTCAAGTTCAAGCGCGGGGTGATCGAGGTGATCGCTGCCTGCGCGCTGCTGGGCTTGCTGGTGCATATGTGGCTGAATTGAGCGGAGGTACGCGATGAATCGAATTTCGCTTTGCGAACTGGCGGAATGGCAAGTGGCCGGCCGGCAGTTCACCTTGTTGGATGTGCGGCGCGCCTCTGCCCGCCAGGCGGATGCCGCGACCATCGGCGGGGCGCAGTGGTTCGAGCCGGAAGCCGTGTTGAGCTGGAAAGACCAGGTTCCTCGGGATCGCCCGGTCATCCTGTTCTGCGCCCAAGGCCATGAAATCAGTCAGGGCATTGCCGCCACCCTCATGGCCATGGGGCTCGATGCGCGCTACCTGATCGATGGTTTCGCCGGCTGGCAGCGCGCCGGTCAACCGACCCAGCCGCTGCCGGGCTGAGTCGGCTCAGGTCTTGAGCACACCCGAAGCCTTGGCCGTGTGCGTGGCGATGGCATCCATCAGCGCCGGCGACAGGCAGTCGTAGGGCTCCAGGCCCAGTGCCCGCAAACGCGCCCGTACCGCATCCATCTGGGCCGGATCGGCACCGGCTTCGATAATCGAGGAGACGAAGGCGGCAAACTGCGGTGCCGACCAGCCCTGCTCCGACGACAGCTCGGTGTGAATGAAGTCGAGCCCGTAGAAGGGGTGGTCGCGGTTTTCGATGCGGCCGAACATGTGCACACCGCACTGGCTGCAGGCATGCCGCTGGATGGTTGCCTTGGGGTCGACCACCGCCAGCTTTTCGGCGTTGTCGGTGACCGTCAGCTTGTCGCGCGGCACCACCGCCACCATGGAGAACAGCGCGCCCGCAGGCTTCCAGCATTTGCTGCAGCCACAGGCGTGATTGTGCGCCGACTGGGCGTCGACCCTGACCCGTACGGGCTTGTCGGTGCAATGGCAGACCAGGGTGCCGCCGCTGAAGTGTTCCGCGGTTGGCTGGATACCGTTGTCCACCGCCGGATGAATCGCGATTGTGTTGGCCATGTTCCACCTCCCTTGTTGATTCATCGAGAATAGATCAACAGCCGGCGCCGCAAGGCCCCGCCCGGGGGCCGCCGACCAAAGGAGGCGGGGCCGGCCGCTTCAGAGAAACCAGCGGTACTCCCGCGCGCTCAGTTCATGCATAAAGGCCAGGTGGTCCTGACGCTTGTTCTCGCAGTAGACCATGACGAACTCGCTGCCCAGGCCCTGGTTGACCACCGGGTGATCGCGCATCGCCGCCACCGCGCTAAGCATGTCCTGGGGGAAGTCGATGCCGCTCTGGCGATCCTGGTTGAGCGGGGCGATGGGCTCGCGCTGGGCATCCAGGCCGTGCTCCATGCCGCTGAGGATCGCCGCCAGCACCAGATAGGGGTTGGCGTCGGCGCCCGCCAGGCGGTGCTCGATGCGCAGGTTGCGGCCGTCCGACTCGGGGATGCGGATGCACGCGTCGCGGTCTTCGTATCCCCAGCTGGCACGGCTGGCGGCGTTGACCATGGCGCCATAGCGGCGGTAGGCGTTGTGGTTGGCGGCGAAGATCGGCATGCAGTGCGGCAGCAGTTCCAGGCAGCCGGCCACGGCATGGCGCAGCGGGCGTTGCTGGTCGGCCGCCAGCAGGTTGTTGCCGGCGGCGTCGTACAGGCTGACATGCACATGCATGCCGCTGCCCGGCGCCTGCAGGTAGGGCTTGCTCATGAAGCTGGCGCGGTGGCCGTGCTTGAGCGCCACGCCGCGGGTGCTGCGGCAGAACAGGGCGGCCCAGTCGGCGGCGCGCAGGCCGTCGTCGCAGTGGCCGAAGTTGATCTCGAACTGGCCGGGGCCGAGTTCGGCGGTGATCACGTTGGCGTCCACCCCCTGCTCGTTGGCCGCCTCGACGATCTCGTGCAGTACATCGGAGAAGCGCGACAGGCGCTCGATGTGCATGTTCGGCTGGTCGTCGGCATCGCCGCACAGCGGGTCGCGCGGAAACTGCGGCAGGCCATCCTTGAGTGCGCGGTCGAACAGGTAGAACTCCAGTTCAAAGGCCACCACCGGGTGGATGCCGCGCTTGGCCAGGCGCTCAAGCACTTGCGTCAGCACCTCGCGCGGCTCGAACTCGATGGGCGCGGCGGTGCCATCGGAGCTGATCAGCATCTGCCCCAGCGGCTGGTTCTCCCAGCGTACCGGTTTCAGCGTACCGGGGATCAGCCGGCGCGGCGCATCCGGGTCGCCGTCGTTGAAGCAGTAGTCGCCGATCGGGTGCAGGCCGCCCTGGGCACCGAGCAGGACGCAGTTCTGCGGGATCTTCAGCGGGCTACCGGCGGCGACCTTTTCCAGCATCTCGACGGGGTAGCGCTTGCCATAGAAATGCCCGGGAATGTCCAGGCTGATGAGGTCGACGTAGCGCACGGCGGGGTGCTGGGCGCGGAAGGCGCGGACTTCGCTGAGTAGGTCGGGGAAACTATTGGTTGTGGTCATGACGAGGATCCTGCGCGCTGGGGGTTATTTGAAAACCCAAAGCACGCGCGTGGGTTGGTCGGTGAGGTTGGCGTAGCGAAACTGGCTATGCGGCGGTAGCTGGAAGCTGTCGTTGGGCCCCAGGGTCACGGCTTGCGGGTCCTCGCCCAGCCAGATGCTCAACTCGCCTTCGAGGACGAAACCACCCTGTTCGGAGCTGTCGTCCAGGTGCCCTTCGCCGCTGCTGGCGCCTGGGGCGAGGTGGCTTTCGAGCATGGAGAAGCCCGCCGACATGCTCGGTGACGCCAGCACGTCGGTGATGCCGCCGGCGTAATACAGGGTGCGCCGCTCGCCGGGGCGGGTCACCCAGGGCAGCGCGCGCGGCTTGCTCAGGCTGTAGAAATAGGTGGTGGGCACGCCCAGGGTCTCGCTGATCGCGGTGAGGTCGGCCACGGTGGGGCGCGACAGGCCGCGCTCGACCTGGGAGAGGAAGCCCACCGAACGGCCGATGCGCTCGGCCAGTTCGCCGAGGGTGAGGTTCTTGTGCTTGCGCAGGTCGCGAATCAGGATCGCCAGGCCTTCGATTTCGTCGTGCATGTCCATGGTGAGTTCCTCTGAGGCGGTGGTCGGGTGCTGGCGCTTGTTTGATCCATCGGCCTACGGGTATCAGACGCTATCGCGCAGCCGGTACCAGGCCTTGCCCAGCGCCTCCAGCGGCGCGGCCAGGCGTGCGCCGCCGGGGAAGCGCGGGTTGTTAATGGCCTGGTACAAGGTCAGCAGATCATCGTTGCCGAGGATCGCATCGCTCACCGCGCGGGCGCCGGCCAGGGTCGGCAGCACGCCATGGCCGGAGAACCCTTGCAGCCAGTAGCGCTGACCCAGGCGGCCGATATCCGGGGTGCGCTTCATGCTGACGTCGATATGCCCGCCCCAGGCGAACTCCAGGGCGACCCCGCGCAGTTGCGGAAATACCCGCTCCAGATAGGGGCGGGTGGCGGCGGCGACGTCCTTGGGGATGCCGCCCAGGTAAGTGCAGCCGCCACCGAACAGCAGGCGCTGGTCCGGGGTCAGGCGGAAGTAATCGGGGACGAACTGGTTGTCGATCACGCAGCTGTTGCGCGGCAGCAGCGAGTGGGCCAGGGCTGGATCGAGCGGCGCGGTGGCGACCTGATAGGACCCGACCGGCAGCAGCCGGCTGGCCAGCTGAGGATCCAGCCCATCGATGTAGGCGTTGCAGGCCAGCACCAGCACATCACTGCAGACTTCGCCCTGCTCGGTGCGGGCGACAAAGCCGGCGCTGGTGGCGTGGTAACCCAGCACCTGGCTCTGCTCGAAGATCTGCCCGCCGGCCTGCTCGATGGCACTGGCCAGGCCCTGGGCCAGTTTCAGCGGGTTGAGGTGGGCGGCCTCGGGATCGTAGAGCGCGGCCAGGTAGCGCGGGCTGGCGATCCACTCGGGTAGTTCCTCGCCCTCGATAAAGCGCAGGTGTGGGTAGCCCCACTTCGTCACGGCGTCGTGCTGCGCCTCCTGCAGTTGCGCGACGCGCCGCTGTTGCACTGCGGTCCACAGGCTGCCGACCCGGTAATCGACGTCGAAGCCATGCCGCCCGGGCAGTTCGCGCAGCTCCGCGGCGGCCCAGCGCATGCTGTCCCACAGGCGGCGGGCGCGTTCCAGGCCGAGGGCCTGTTCCAGCGGCGGCATGTCGCAGGACCAGCCGAGCAAGGCCTGGCCACCATTGCGCCCGGAGGCAGCCCAGGCCACCCGGCTGGCTTCCAGCAGGATCACCCGCTTGCCGGCCAGGGCCAGGCGCAACGCCGTGTGCAGGCCGCTGAAACCGGCGCCGATGATCAGTACGTCGCAGTTCAGGCGCTCCTGCAGGGTTGGCCGCAAGGCAATAGGGCCAGGGTAGGTACGGGCGTAGAAACTGGCGACATGCTGGGCGGATTGTTTGAACACGGCGCGCCTCATGAAATTAGGTAAATAAATTTCATGAAAAAATACACTATTTATTTCACGTGGCCAAGCCCTGGCCGCGGGTGCGAGCCCGCTAGCCGGGGCTAATGGGGCGTCGGTCCTGGCCATGGGCCAGGCCGAAGGGTATTTGGCCGCGCCTGGGCAGGCGCGGGGGCTCGGTCAGGATTGACTGACCTGGTTGCGGCCACCGTGCTTGGCCACATACAGGGCGCGGTCGGCCCGCTCCAGCAGTTCGCCGGCATCCAGTGCGTGTTGCTCGGTCGAGGCGATACCGGCGCTCAGGGTGACCGAGAACTCGCTGCCGCTGGCGATGAAGTGCAGTTCGGCAAAGCGCTGGCGAATTTCATCGAGAATCCGCAGGGCCTGATCGGCCGGGCAATCGGGCAGCACCACGAGAAATTCTTCGCCGCCATAGCGGCCCAGGCTATCGACCCGGCGCAGGCGCTGGCGCAGCAGGTTGGCCAGGGCGCGAATCACGTTGTCGCCGGCGACGTGACCGTAGCTGTCGTTGACCTTCTTGAAGAAGTCGATGTCGAGCATCGCCACGCTGGCCGGTTTGCCGCTGCGTTGCGCGCGTTCGAGCTCGATGCCGACCTGCTCCTTGATGTCGGCATGCTTGAGCAAGCCGGTCAGGCTGTCGCGGGACAGGGCGATGCTCAGCAGGCGGGCGCGCTGGGCACGGGAGAACACGGTGGTGATCAGGGCGTTGTCGCCGATGGGTTTGGTGACGAAGTCGTCGCCGGCCTTGATCAAGGCATTCATTTGCCGGTTGATATCGGTCTCGGCCGACAGGTAGATGATCGGCACTCGCAGCCAGTCGTCGTTGAAACGGATGATCTGCGCCAGTTCGGGTCCGGTGCAGTCCGGCATGTTGACGTCGAGCAGCACCACCTCCGGGTTGAAACGGCTCATGGCCGCGAAGATCCCCGAAGGGCTTTCGAGCACTTCCACCAGCATGTTGGCGCTGCGCAGGATCAGGCTGTAGCGGCTGGCCAGGTCGTGGTCGTCATCGACGATCAGCACCCGGTAGGGCTCGCCCTGCTGTTGGGCGAAACAGCGTTCCAGGCGGTTTTCCAGCTGGGGAATGTCCACCGGCTTGGTGAAGTAACCCATGGCGCCGACCCGTACCGCCTCCAGGTGGGTGGCGAAGTCGTCCTCGGTGGTAATCACCAACAGCGGCAGGGGTTGTTCCAGGCGCTGTTGCAGGGCGGCGGCATAGGCCAGGCCGGTTTGCTCGGCATCGCCCAGGTTGACGTCGATGATCAGCGCATCCGGCAGGCGCCGTTGCAGCGCCGCGTCGAAATCGGCGATACAGCTGAAGTGCTCGGCATGGTAGCCAAAATTGCCCAGGGTCAGGCGCATGCTCTCGCCGATGCTGGCCTCGTCCTCGAGGATGTAGATGCGGCGCAAGTGCGTCTCGGCTTTTGCCGGCGTTTTCGGGCGCGCGGGGCTTTTGTGCGCCGATTCGCTCTGCACACCTTGCGCGGCGAATTGCTGCAGCTGGAGGATGAACGCCTGCAGGTCCTGATCCTTCAGGCCCGGGCCTTCCAGCCCGTGCAGGGCCTGTTGTTCGAGCTCATGGGCGCGTTGGCCGATGCTGGCGAAGCCGAAGGTGCCGGCCGCGCCGGCCAGCTTGTGCAACTGATCGCGCAGGTCGCGCAATTGCTGCAGCTGCGCCGCGTGATCGGCGGCTTGCAACAGCCTGGCCTTGCTGGCCAGTTCGGGCAATTCCTGGGCCAGGCGCTCGGCGAATTTTTCGCTGAGCAGTTGCAGCTGGTACTGCAGTTCGCTGGTCGGGTTGGATGGTTCAACCATGCACACGGCTCCATATTTGCCGGACCTGGGCGGCCAGTTGCATCGGATCGAAGGGCTTGATGATCACGTCGCGGGCACCCAGGCTGTGGTAGTGCTCGATCTCCGCCGGCTGCACCTTGGCCGTCATGAAGGCCACCGGGATCAGGCCGATGTCCACCAGCTCGCTGAGCTTGATCAGGGTTTGCGGACCATCCATGCCGGGCATCATCACATCCAGCAAGATGAAATCCGGGGCGAAACCCTGGATCTGGTCCAGCGCGTCCTGGCCGGACGAGCAGCTGAGCACCCGGAAGCCGCCAACGGCCTCCAGCGCGACCTTGGCCACGGCCTGGATCGAAGGGTCGTCTTCCACGTGCAGGATGCGGGACAGTTCAGGCATGCCGATTCTCCTTGGTGGGCAGCAGGCGGGCTAGCAGGTGCAGAAATTGTTGCGCACTGGTGCGCGATTTGGCCAGGGAGGCCTCGACCTGGCCGAGGTGCTCGGCAGGCAGGTCCTGTGCGGAGAGTACCACCACGGGCACTCCCGAATGGTGTTGGTGAAGTTCTTCGAGCAGTTCCAGGCCGTTGCCGTCGGGCAGGCCGAGGTCCAGCAAGATCAGGTCGTAGCTGCCTTGGCTCAACAGCTGACGGGCCTCGGTGAGGCTGCTGGCAGAGTTGAACTCGGCCAGTGTGCGGCCCTGTTCGGCAATCACCTGGCGCAAGTCGGCATCGTCCTCGATATGCAGTACCCGGGGTTTTTCCGGCAGCCCGTGCAGGGCCTGGCGCAGGCGGGCCAGCAGGTTGTGGTGGTCGATCGGCTTGTCCAGCCAGTCGATGGCCTGGAAGCTGCCATTCAGGCTCAGGCGGCCCTCGTCGCAGGCAGCGGAAATCACCAGCACCGGCAGCTCCGCGGTGGTGGGATCGTTGCGCAGCTCGCGGATCAACTGCAGGCCGTTGCCGTCCGGCAGGCGCAGATCCAGGGTGACGGCGGCGAAGTGGTGCTCGGCCAGCAGGGTTCGGGCCTGTTCCAGGCTGGTCGCCTGCATCACCCGGTAGCCGGCGTGGCTGAGGAACTGCTGCAGTAACTGGGCGATGTCGGCTTCATCCTCGATCACCAGCAAACTGGGTCGCTGCGCATCTTGGGCGTCGCTCGCCAGGTTCGTGGCGTCCAGCAGCGGCAGCTCGAACCAGAAGGTTGCCCCCTGGCCCTCGGTCGAGTCGAAGCCGATGCGCCCGCCCATACGTTCGATCAGCTCCTTGCTGATGGCCAGGCCCAGTCCGGTGCCGCCTTTTTGGCGGCTGTCGGTGGCGTCGGCCTGGGCGAATTTCTGGAACATCCGCTCGCGGAATGCCGCCGAAATCCCGGGGCCCTGGTCGCTGACGCTGACCCGCAGGCGTTGCTCGCGCACTTCACTGCTCAGGCGCACCTGGGCGCCACGCGGGGAAAACTTGATGGCATTGGAGAGAAAGTTGGCCAGCACCTGCTGCACGCGCATGGCATCGGCCCGCACCTTGAGTGCCGGCCCCCGCTCTTGCACCAGCTGCACGCCATGCTGGTCGGCATAGGCCTGGTTGCTCGCCAGGCTCTCCTCGAGCTGGGCGTCCAGCTGCAGACTGTGCAGCTTGAAGTTCATCTTGCCGGCCACCAGCTTGTCCATGTCCAGCAGGTCGTTGATCAAATGACTCAGGCGCAGGCTGTTGTGATGGGCGATATCGAGCATCTGCCGCATGCTCTCTGGCAGTTCGCCGAGCGCACCGCCCTGGATCAGGCCGAGCGAGCCGGAGATCGAGGTCAGCGGTGTGCGCAGCTCATGGCTGACCGTGGAGACGAACTCGCGCTGCATGCGTTCGATACGCTTGCGCTCGGTGATGTCATGCAGCACCACGACGGCGCCGAGCTGGCGGCCATCGGGGGCATACAGCGGGTCGGCGTTGGCGGTGACAAAGCGGGGCGCCTGGCCCTTGGCGACTATGCTGATTTCTGCGTCGCGCACTCGCTCGCCCTGCAGGGCTTGCAGCAGGGGGATCTTGGCGTTGGCCAGCGGCGTCAAGCCGTCGGCCTCGAACAGGTCGTAGTGGTCGCCCCATTGCTCGGGTGCGAGCTGGCTGACATCGGTGCCATGCCATTGCCGGGCGGTATCGTTGAACAGGGTTAATTGGCCCTGGGCATTGCAGGCGATTACGCCCTCGGCGAGCGCCTCGAGCAGGCGACGGTTCATCTCCTGCTGCTGTTCCAGCTCCTGTTCCTGGTGCTTGCGAGCGCTGATGTCGCTGATCACGCCGTGCCAGATCACCGAACCATCGGCCTGCTGCTGGGGAGTGGCTTTGCCTTCGACCCAGATCAGCCCCTTGCAGGGATGGCATACGCGGTATTCCTGATGCCACTGGCTCAGCGCTCTGGCCGAGTCGCGTATGGCGTCGGCAACGCTGGCGCGATCGTCCTCATGGATGACCGCGAACACGGCCTTGCTATGCGCGAGGACATCGGCCGGGGTCAGCCCGTAGATGTCCACTATGCCCTCGCTGGCGTAGGGGAAGCGCACCGTGCCGCGCTCGGCCAGCAGCGCCTGGAACACCATGCCGGGTAACTGCGCGGCAATCTGCTGCAGGCGCTGCAGGGCCTGATCGCGCTGGCTCAGGTCCTGGGCGATGGCGACGAAACCGCGCAGGGTGCCACCCTCGTCGCGCACCGCCGAGACTGTCAGCAAGGCCGGCAGCGGGCTGCCATCCTGGCGCACGAAGGTCCATTCATGCGGCTGGTCCTGGCCGCGCGCGGCATGGGTGGCCAGCACGGAGAAGTCCGCGCCGATGGATTGCTCGCCTTCCTGGCTGAGCGCCTCGGCGCGGCACGCCAGCTGCCAAGGTTCGAGCAGGGTGCTGGCAAAGGGGCGGCCGAGCAGGTACTGCCGGGCATAGCCGAACAAGTGTTCGGCGGCCGGGTTGACGCTGCTGATCTCGCCCGTGGGCAGGGTGGTAATGATCGCACTGCCGGCGCTGGCGAGGATGGCGCGCTGCAGCGCCGACTGTTCGGCATGCCGGCGCAGGTTCAGGCGCAGCTCGCACTGGCGCTCGACCTGGCGGCCGAGGCGGCGCAGGCCGTCGCGCTGCGCCGCGGTCAATTGACGTGGCTGGCGGTCGATCACGCAGAGGGTGCCGAGGTTGTGCCCGCCACTGGTGGTCAGCGGCATACCGGCGTAGAAGCGGATATGCGGCGCCGCGGTGACCAGCGGGTTGTCAGCGAAGCGCGGGTCTTGTCGGGCGTCGGGAATTTCAAACAATTGCTTGGCGAGGATCGCATGGGCGCAGAAAGCCTGTTCGCGCGGCGTTTCGCAGGCATCCAGGCCGACCTTGCTCTTGAACCACTGGCGCTGCTCGTCGATCAGCGAGATCAGGGCGATGGGCGTATCGCAGAGTTGCGCGGCGAGTTGGGTGAGGTCATCGAAGGCCTCCTCGGCGGGCGTGTCGAGCAACTGGTAGTGCTGGAGCTCGGCGAGTCGGGCGACCTCGTCGATGGGCAGGGTTGCTTCGTTGGGGGGGCGACTCATCTGCAGCTCCTGGCACGGGGAGAGTGCACGGGCAAGGCAGGGCCGCCCAGCAGTCGGAACTGGGATGGACCCAACGCCCTGCATGGCCGGTATGGCCTATTGCGTCGAGTCATGGTCGCTGGCCTCCAGGCTGCGTCGCTTGGCTGCCGTCGCGATGGATTGCTCCAGGCTCGCCAGCAGTTGCGCCTCGTCGAACGGTTTTTCCAGCCAGGCGATGCCCTGTGCGTCCCCTAGCAGCCGGCGGCCCTCATCGCAGAAGGCGGAGATCACCAGAATCGGCAGCTGTTGATGGGGCGTCTGGCGGCGCAGTTCGCCGATCAGGGCCAGGCCGTGACCGTCGCCGAGGCGCAGGTCGAGGGTCATGGCGGCGTACTCGCCCTCGGCCAGCCGTTGCTGGGCCTGGCTGGCGCTGAACGCGCTGTCCACGCGATAGCCGGCGTGACCGAGCATCACCTGCAGCAGGTGGGCAATACTCGGCTCGTCCTCCACCACCAGGATGCGCGGCCCAGCCGTTGCTCGTTGGGCGGTCACCGGCAGCAGGTGCTCCTCGATCAACGGCAGCTCGAACCAGAAGGTGGCGCCCTGGCCAGGCACCGAGTGGAAACCGACACGGCCGTCCATGCGCTCGATCAGTTCTTTGCTGATCGCCAGGCCCAGCCCGGTACCCGCCTGTTCGCGGCGGTCCGAGCCATCGGCTTGGGCGAATTTCTGGAAGATCCGGCTGTGGAAGGCCTCGGGGATACCGCGGCCCTGGTCGCTGACGCTGACCCGGACCCGGTTGCCGCGCAATTCACAGTACAGGCGCACATTGGCGCCAGCCGGGGAAAACTTGATGGCATTCGACAGGTAGTTGGCCAGCACCTGCTGCAGGCGCGCGGCATCCACCCGCACCCAGATGTCGCCCGGCTGGTCGAGCTGGAAGGTTATGCCGTGCTGTTGGGCATAGGCCTGATTGGCTGCCAGGGCCTCCTCGATCAGCGGCTTGATGGGCTGCACCAGCAGGTCGAGGGTCATCTTGCCGGCCGCCAGCTTTTCCATGTCCAGCAGGTCGTTGATCAGGAGGCTGAGGCGCTGGCTGTTCTGCTGGGCGATTTGCAGCATCTGCGCCATCTGTGCCGGTACCACACCCATGGCGCCGCCGGTGATCAGGCCCAGGGCGCCGGCGATGGAGGTCAGCGGGGTGCGCAGTTCATGACTGACGGTGGAGACGAACTCGTTCTTCATGTTTTCGACGCGCTTGCGCTCGCTGAGGTCGAGCAGGGTGCCGCTCAAGCGCTGCAACTGGCCGTCGGCGTTGCGCAGGATAAAGCCCCGCAGCAGCACCGGCACCTGGTGACCCGCCCGGTGCAGCATCAATGCCTCGCGGCTGAACGACTCTGTGCCTGACGTCACCGCACGCCGCAACTCCAGTTGCAATGCCAGCAACTCCTGGGGGGGCAGCACTGGCAGCCAGCGCTGCAGGCTCTGCGGGCTTTCGTCGGGCGAGTAGCCGAGCATCTCCCAGGCGCGGGCCGAGGCGAACAGGCTCGCGGCCTGCAGATCGATATCCCACCAGCCGTCGTTGCTGCCCTTGAGTACCAGGCGCTGGCGCTCCTCGCTCTGGCGCAGGGCTTCGCTGTTCTGGCGGATCTGCAGGGTCATCTTGTGTGCCAGGGCTTCGGCCTGTTCGCGGCGCAGGGTCAGCACCGAGGCCAGCACGAACAGCAGCAGGCTGACGCCGACACCCAGCAGCATCAAGGCGCTGGCCGTGTGAAAACTGGCCTCGAAGGTTGGCAGGCTGCTGAAGTCGAGGGTCCAGTGCTGGCCGTAGAGGTCGAGTTGCAGCTGTGAGCTGAGTTCGGGGTGGCGCTCGGCGTCGCTCGTCCGGGTGCTGAAGAGCAGGGCCTCGGGGCGGGCCTGGGCGCCATCGTAGATGCTGAAGTCCAGCTTGGGCGCCTGGCTGCCGAGGATGCCGGCCATCAGGTCGTCCATCCGATAGGGGCTGTAGACCAAGCCGCGCAGGGCGGCGAGACGTTGCTCCGGACTCTCCAGCGGCAGGTCTGGGCGGTATACCGGCAGGTACATCAACAAGCCGGCCTGCACCTTGCCATGGGTTTCCTGCAGCAGGGTGACCCGTCGGGTGATGCGGGTTTCGCCACTGCTTGCGGCGAGCAGCATGGCGGCTCGGCGGGTGGGTTCGGACAGCATGTCGTAGCCGAAGGCAGCCAGGTTGCGGCCGGTCAGGGGCTCGAGGAAGAGGATCGAACTGTACTGCGCGCGCGGCCCTGGTGGGTGCAGGCGGAAGTTGGGGAAGCCTTCGCGGCGCACCGCCGTTTCGAACCCGGCCACTGCGTCGGGGGGCAGGAAGCGCGTGTAGCCTACACCCTGGATGCCGGGGTAGTTCTGTGTCAGCTCGAGGCGTTCGAGATAGGTGCGCCACTCGCTGCGGTCGACCTCCAGGCTGGCGTCGAACAGGCCGGCCCCGCCAAGCAGAATCTGCTCGTGATCGGTCATGCGCTTGCTGATCGCCTGACTGACCTCGCTGGTCAGCAGCTCGAACTGACGTTGTGCGGCCAGTTGCTCGCGTTCCTGCAGATACAGCCAGGCGCCCAGGTTGGCCAGCAGGGCGATTGCCAATACCGCCCAGGCCAGGGCGTTGCGTCGGCTGAAAAAGGCCTGCCGGTTGGCGGGGCTCATCAGGTTCAAGGTATCGCTCATGGCTTGTCCTTCGCGCGCTGGCGCAGGGTTTCAATGTGCTGCGCGATTGCCCGGCAGGTCGATAAGCGATTGTTCGGGGGTTCCGGCTGGGCGCGGCTCATGCCGGTCGTTCCGCTGTAGCAGGCTCGGCCAGTGGCAGCTCGAACCAGAACGTGGCCCCTTGGCCCTCGCTCGAGTCGAAGCCGATGTGCCCGCCCATGCCCTCGATCAACTCTTTGCTGATTGCCAAGCCTAGCCCGGTGCCGCCCTTCTGGCGGGTGTCGGATGCGTCGGCCTGGGCGAATTTTTGGAAAATCTGCTCTTGAAACTCAGCCGGAACACCCGGGCCGTGATCGCGTACATAGAGGCGCAGATGTTGGTCGCGCCGTTCTGTATACAGATCGACGGTGCCGCCGCGCGGGGAAAATTTGGCCGCGTTGGACAGCAGGTTGGCCAGCACCTGCTGCAGACGGTGAGCGTCGACCCTGACCCGCTCCGCGCAGCTGGCAAGCTGGCGCAGATGAACCCCGTAGTCCGCCGCGTAGGCCTGGTTGCTGTGCAGGGCCTGCTCGATCAGTGGCTGCAGGGCCAGCGGCTGGACATCGAACTGCATCTTGCCTGCCGCCAGCTTGCCGATGTCCAGCAGGTCGTTGATCAGCGTGGCCAGGCGCTGGCCATTGTGCTGGGCGATCTGCAGCATGGGCTGCAAAGCCTTCGGCACCTCGCCCAGGGCGCCGGCATTGATCAGCTCCAGCGGGCCGATGATGGCGGTCAGCGGCGTGCGCAGCTCATGGCTGACGGTGGAGATGAATTCATTTTGCAGGCGCAGCAGGCGTTTGCTCTCGCGAATGTCCTGGATATGCAGGATGCGGGTTGCGCCAGTCTCCAGGCCGCCATTCAGGACTGCGGCACTGAGCATCACTGCGATTGAGTCGCCCCGGGCATCGAGCAGATCTTGTTGCCAGCTGCGGTTGTGCCCAGGGGTTGTTGCCGCCAGTTCGGCATTCAACTGCGCATGACCGGACGCCACGCAGAATTGCCGTAGGTGCTGGTTGAGCAGCGTGGCGGGGCTACGTTGCAGCAGCTGACACAGGGCCCGGTTGGCGGCCAGGATACTGCCCTGCTGATCGAGCAGGGCCAAGCCCTGCGGGGTCATGTCAAAGGCATCGAAAAACTGCTGCTGGCTGCGGTTGAGCGCCAGCAACAGGCTGGCCTGGCGGTGTTGGGCGTGCAACGCCAGGCTGACCAGCGCGGTGCAGATCAGCGCCAGGCTCCAGCCCAACAGGCGAAGCCAGGCAGGCAGCGGTTTGGCCGCGATCAGGTTGTGGGCCTCAAGCTGCCAGTGGGCGCCGGCCAGCACTATCGGTAGCTTGACGCGGGCGGGCTCGGATGCGGTCTGCGTCAGGCTGGCGCTGATCGGCTCGGCAACTGGACGCAGGCGCAGCGCAATGTTGCGCTGGCGGGCAACCTCCTCAACCTGGGCATAGAGCCGGTCGAAGTCGATCACCGTGCTGATCATGCCCCAGTAGCGCTGGTCATCGAGGAATACCGGTACTCGATAGATCAGGCCTGTCCCGCCCTGCACCAGTTGCAGTGGCCCGTCGAGCTTGGCGGTGCGACTGGCGATGATGCGTTGTACTGCGGGCCATTGCTTGGCCTGATCGGGGTAATAAAGGCCGAGCGCGGCTTCGTTGCCGGCCAGTGGGTAGACGAAAGCGATGCGGTTGTCCGGGGCCAGGCCGATATTGCGGATGTGCCGGCCTTGCTGGAACAGCCCCTCCAGCCAGGGCTTCAGTTCCTCTGGATCGATCTGCCCGTGCTTGGCGGGGATATAGGTGGCCAGGCCGGTGGCCAGGTGCAGGGTGGCGTTGAGTTCGGCCAGCAGCACCGCACTGGCTTCGTTGGCATGCGCCAGCAATTGTTGCTGTTCAACCTGCTGCTGGCGCAGGGCGTACTGTTGCAGCAGCAGTTCGCTGCCCAGGCCGAGAAACAGCAGCAGCCCCAGGCTGGCGGTCCAGTTCAGCAGATGGCGCCAGGGGAATGGGCGTGGCGGAACATTGGGCTTCATGTCGGCACCTCAAGCGGAAGCTCGAACCAGAAGGTCGCGCCTTGGCCGGCAATCGAGTCGAAACCGATGCGTCCGCCCATGCGCTCGATCAGTTCCTTGCTGATCGCCAGGCCCAGGCCGGTGCCGCCCTTCTGCCGGGTGTCGCTGGCATCGGCCTGGGAGAACTTGGCGAAGATGCTCGCCTTGAACGCCTCGGGAATGCCTGGGCCGTGGTCACGCACGCTGACCCGCACCTGCTCACCGCGCTGTTGCACGGTAACCTCGACGGGCTGTCCGGCGGGTGAGAACTTGGCCGCATTGGACAGCAGGTTGGCCATGACCTGGGCCAGGCGCTGGCTGTCGACCCGTACCTTGACCGCCGGCAGGGCGTCGAGCAGTTGCAGCGGTACCCGATACTGGCTGGCATACGGCTGGTTCTGCGCGATGGCCTGTTCGAGCAGCGGTTGCAGGGGCTGTTCGCTCAGCTCGATGGGCATCTTGCCGGCCACCAGTTTGTCCATGTCCAGCAGGTCGTTGATCAGCTGGCTGAGGCGCTGGCTGTTGTCCTGGGCGATGGTCAGCATCTGTTGCATGCTCGCCGGCACCGCGCCGAGCACGCCGCCGTTGATCAGGCCGAGGGAACCGGCGATGGCGGTCAGCGGGGTGCGCAGTTCGTGGCTGACGGTGGAGACGAATTCGCTTTTCATCTGTTCGATGCGCTTGCGTTCGCTGATGTCGCGGATCACCGCGATGAAGCGCCGCTGGCCCTGGTGGCTGATCTGCGACATGGCCAGTTCCATGGCGAAGCTGTCGCCACTGCGGCGCAGGCCGTTGATCTCGCGCACCGTGCCGATCAGCCGGTTTTCGCCGGTTTGTTGGTAGCGCGTGAGGTGGCCATCGTAAGCCGTTCGCTCGGGTTCTGGCATCAGCAGGCTGACGTGGCGTCCCGCCACCTGGTCCAGGTTGTAACCGAAGAGTTTTTCCGCGGCATGGTTGAAGGTCTCGATAATGCCCTGCTCATCGATGCTGATGATGGCGTCCAGGACGTTGTCGAGCAGGGTGTGCAGGTAGTGCTCGCGCTCGCGGATGGCCCGCTCGGCCGCGACCCGCTCGCTGACGTCCTGAATCTGTGAGATGAAGTGCACCGGTCGACCATCGCCGTCGCGCACCAGCGACACGCTGAGCAACACCCAGAGGGTCCGGCCCTGGCTGTCCAGGTAACGCTTTTCCATCTGGTAAGCGTTGATCCGTCCAGCCAATAGCGCCTCGATATTTTCCAGGTCGGCGGTCAGGTCGTCGGGGTGGGTGACCTGCTGAAAGTCGCTGGCCAGCAGTTGCGCGCGGCGGTAGCCGAGCATGCGGCAAAGTTCGTCGTTGACCTCCAGCCAGCGCCCCTCGGGGCTGACCAGGGCCATGCCCTGGGGCGCCGTGTTGAAGGCGCTGCTGAACAGTTGCTGGCTGAGCTTGAGTTCGTCTTCGATCTGCTTGCGTTCGCTGATGTCCCAGATGAAACCGTTCAGCCACAGCAGCTTGCCCTGGCCGTCGTATTCGCCGCGACCTTTTTCCCGCACCCAGACGCTGTGACCCTCGGCATGCTGCAGGCGATAGGTGCGCTCGAACACGTTCTGGCGGGTGATTTGCGCCTGGATGGCGCCGGTGCTAATGCGGTCGTCCGGGTGGATCACGCTGGCATAGCTGCGGACCCGGTTGTCGATGAAGTCGCTGACCGGGTAGCCGCTCAGCTGCTCGATTTCATCGCCCATGAAGCGCATGGTCCAGTCTGCATCGTGACGGCAGCGGTAGACCACTCCGGGCAGGTTGGCGACCATGCCGCGGAAACGGCTCTCGCTCTTTTGCAGGGCGCGGGTGGCCTGCTGCAAGGCACTGTGATCGGTGGCGATGCCCAGGTAGCCATTGATGCTGTCTTGCTCGTTGCCGATGGCGCTGATCGTCAGGTTGACGATGCGCTGTTCGCCGTCCTTGCGGATATAGGTCCACTGCTGGGCTTGCGCTTGCCCGCCCTGGATATTGGCAACGAACACCTCGAAGCCCTGGATCTCGCGGCCAAGCTCGTGGCTCAGTTCGCGGCCGCGGGCACGCACCTCTTCGGGCTGATGAAACAGCATCGGTGAGTGCTGGCCAACCACCTCGGCGGCCCGATAACCGAGGAGCCGTTCGGCGCCAGGGTTGAACAGGCTGATCAGCCCGCTGGCATCGGTGGCGATGATGGAAACCCCGGTCGCCGAGTCGAGCACGGCCTGGAGGAAGGCGCGGGCCTCCTGCACCTGAGCCTCGCGCTGCTTGAGTTCGCTGACGTCCTGCACGGTGCCGGCCAGGCGGGTCATGCGCCCCTGTTCGTCGGGCTGCAGGCGGGCCAGTTCATGTACCCAGCGGATCTCGCCATCGGGGCGCAGGATGCGATGCACCACGTCATGTAAGCCGCCCGCCAGCGCCCGTTGTTCGCTGGCCTCGACCAGGGCTCTATCGTCGGGGTGCACGCTGCGCTTGAAGGCTTCGATACTCGGGGTAAACCCCTGGGGGTCGTAACCGAAGATGTCGAAAATGGTGTTCGACCAGTACAGCTCGTCAGTCTCCAGGTTGGCTTGCCAGTGACCCAGGCGGGCAATCTGCTGGGCCTGACCCAGGCGCTCCAGCAAGGTCTGCCGGGTCTGTTCCTGTTGCTGGCGCTCCAGGGTGGCGCCGACCCAGCGGGCGAACAGACGGAGGAATTCGCGGTCGGCCTCATCGAATGGCTGGGGGCGCGCCTCGGGCGAGGCAAAGCACAGGGTACCGAAGCGCTGGCCTGCGACCCAGATGGCAATGCCGATATAGGTTTCCAGGGTGAACAGCGGGTAGCAGGGGTGAGCGGCGTGAACCGATTGGCCCATGCAGTCGATGGCCAGGACTTCATCGCTGTGCCGGGTGAGGCTGCAGTAAGTGTCGCCCAGGGGAAAGTGCTGGCCGTCACGCAGGCTGCCTGCGGGTGAAACCTGAACCCGCACCTGGTAATCATCGGCCTCGATCTTACTGATGATCGCCAATGGCACCTGATAGAAGCAGGCGCCCAGTTGCAGCGCCTGGCGCAGCTGCTCCTGACTGCTCAGGGTGGGCAGGGCGGCAATCTCGTTGAGTACGCGCAGGGCCGCTTGCTGGCGCTGCAGGTGTTGCTGAGCCAGCTCGCGTTGCATGTCGCGGCGCAGCGCCTCGATCAACTGGCCCAGGGTGGCGAGCAAGGGCTGCAGCTGCTCGGTCAGGGCGTCCTGGTAACCGTCTGCGCGGTTGGCCAGGCCGAGCATGCCCACCAGGCGGCCATGGGCATGAATGGGCAGGCCGGCAAACGCCAGCAGCGGCGGATGCCCCGCGGGTAGACCAGCGCTATGCGGATGCTGCGCCGGCTGATTGCTGATCAGCGCCTCGCCACTGCGCATGACCTGGCCGAACAGCGTGTCGAGATTGCGGAACGTCATGCCCTGCGCCGAGCGTTCGGCATAGAACGCGGCGCTGGCGCTGTCCCAGGCAATATTGCTGATGCTGTAGGTGTGCAGGTAGGGCGCGCCCTGATCATCCTCGCGCACTTCGCCGATGAAACCGAACTGGCTGGCGGTCAGTTCGAGGATGCGCTCAAGCAGGGCATCGAAGGTTTCGCGCTGGTTCTGTGCCGTGATATAGGCCGCCTGGGCCTGGGCGATCACCGCCAGCAGCTGACGCGACTGCTCGCTTTGCCGGTGCTTGTGCTGCAGTTCGTCGCGGTGGCGGCTAAGCATTGCCAGGCTGGCGTGACGGGTGCTCAGCAACAGCAACAGGAGCAGGGCCTCTGCGCCGAACCAAGCCAGCAGCCATTTGCCGAGCAGCCAGTGCTGATCGCGCTGGTGGCGCGCGAGCTGTGCGCTGATATCGCGCCAGGTCAGGGCGATGGCTGAGGTGCCTTGAGCGGGGCTGGTGGCTGACCGGTAGTCGGGCAGTAGCACTTGGTTGAGCAGGTAGGTGTGGCCCTGATCTTCGAGCAGCTTGATCGTGTTGCCGGCGCCAGGAGCGGGCAGCCACTGCTGGGTTTTCCAGCGCTGCACCTGGTCGCGCGAGAAGCCTTCCAGCGCCCATTCGCCGGAGTCATCGACCTGGCCGCGCAGTTCTTCAGCGCTCGGCGCGGACGCTGGTGCGGCGCGCCTGACCAGCAGGGCGATGCCGGAATCCAGCTCCTGATCCAGCTGCTGCAGGTCGCTGTTCAGGTTCTGGGTGACCTGCACGGCGCCGACGGTTACGGCTTGGCCTGTGCCTTGCACTTGCAGCAGGCTGATCGCACGCATCACCTGGCTGTCGGTGCCGATATCCAGGCCGGCCTTGTTTTGCTGGTCATGCAGGGCGGCGCTGAGCATCGAGGGATGGCTGCTGGGCAGCTCACCAAAGCGCTCGGGCTGATGCACGCGCAGCAGCACTTCTGCCGTGGGCGCCAGATGGATGTAGAGCTTGAAGGGATGGCTGGCCTGCAGGTTGCGCCAGCGCGGCGCCAGGCGGGTGTAGAGCTGGTCGCGGATGGCCTTCGAGGTGGAGGGATCCGGGCGGCCGCCGTGATGCAGGGCATGGGCCTGGCGCACCAGTTCGATGACCCCGGCGTCGGCGGCAATGCTCTCGGCCAGCAACTGCGCCTGATCGCGCTGGCGCCGCTGGGTGCTGTGCAGGGCCAGGCGCTGAAACTCGGCCTGCTTGGTCAGCTGCAGTTGCCAGAAGGTTTCCCGTTCGTTCAGGGCGAGCCAGCCCAGGGCGGCAAAGAACAGCGCCAGGGCGAGGCTGCCGAGGCCGACTATCCAGCGGATCGCGGCGGATGCTGGGCTGGTGTCCATGCGCGACATCCTCAGCGAACGGGCTGCATTCAGGTCAGCCCGGCAAGGCGCCGCAGGCGGGCCTGGTCCTTGCTGTCGGCAGTGGGATCCTGCTCGCAGGCAGCCAGGCGCATGAGTACGGCCTCACGCTTGACGCTGTTGTTGGGCAGGGCATAACAGGCGCCGATCAGTTCGCGCAGGGCCATGGGCAGCTGCCAGCGAGCTTTCATGGCAATGGCGAAGGGTGAGCTGAATTGGCCAAGTGCCAGCAATAGCTGTTCCTCGCTGAGGCTGTGACCGCGCGTTTGCCAGGCCTGGGCCAGGTAGAGCACGGCGAATTCGCCCATCCGGTGCAGCAGCGCCGCGCTATGAAAGGGCGCGGGGTCCAGGCTGCACTGGCGGGCCAGGGCGATGCTGGTTTCCGCCAGGCGCTCGCAGGCCTCCAGGTGCTCATCGGCAAGGCTGCGCAACAGCGGATGCTCCAGCGCACTGGATTGGCGCAGGGCCAGGCCCATGGCCAGGTTGAGGCTGGTCGCCGCGCCGAGTTTCTGCAGCGCTTCCAGCAGGCTGATGCAGGGGCGGCCGGCCCCGTTGTAGGCGCTGCTGTTGGCCACACTCAGCAGCCGGGCATTCAGGGCGGGGTCATGGCGCCAGTCTTCGGCCAGCTCACGCAGGCTCAGTTGTTCGCCCTTGAAACTTTGCACCAGGCGATCGCGGATCCCCTTGCCCAGGGGCATGTCCAGCTGGTCGGCCGGGAGTTGTTCCAGGTAAGCCAGGAAGTCTTCGTCGCTGACCGCGCGGGCCACGGGAGTCGCGGCCGCGGGCAGTAATTTTTCCAGGCTGGCGGCTACGCGCGAGGCCTGGAAGGGCTTGCTGATGAAGGCGCTGATGCCCAGTGCGCGGACTTCCACCACGCTGCTGCGATCGGTGCGACCGGTGATCATCACCAATGGCACTTCGCGGTTGTGCTGGCGCACCTGTTTGAGCAGCCGTGTGCCTTCGCCGTCCGGCAGGTTCCAGTCGCTGATCACCAGGTCGCTGGGCTGTTGTTGCCAGTCGGCGAGAGCCTCGGCCACGCTGCCAAGGCAGACGATCTCGGCACTCGGGCGCAGGCTCAGAACGATCTGCTTGAGCAGATCGGCGATCCAATGGTCGTCTTCGAGAATCAATACCCGCATAGGGCCAGTTACTCCTAGTCACTGCTGGCTATGATGCTTGAATGCTCAGGGCGCTGCTACGGCTGGTTGGGGGGCGGCCTCGACCGGTTGTGGCCGGCCATACAGATACCCTTGGCCATAATCGCAGCCGATCTGCCGGAGGAACTCCACCTGTTCCGGCCGTTCAATGCCTTCGGCCAGGACCTTGAGGTCGAGGCTGTGACCCAGGGCCACCACCGCGCGGGTAATCGCGGCATCGTCGCTGTCACCGGGCAGACCGCGGACGAAACTTATGTCGAGCTTGAGCTTGTGCACGGGCAGGCGCTTGAGCCGGGCCAGGGAGCTGTAGCCGGTGCCGAAGTCGTCGATGGCCAGGCGTACACCCAGGGCGCGCAGGCGATCGAGCAGCACCAGGGCGGTATCCGGGTTGTCCATTACCGCGCTTTCGGTGACCTCCAGTTCCAGGCAGGTTGGGTCCAGGCCGGTGTCGGCCAGCACCCGAGCCACCTGCAGGTCCAGACCACCTCGGCTGAACAGCCGGCTGGAGACGTTGACGGCGACAAAGCGCGGCGCCTGCGCCTGTTTTTGCCAGAGGACCATCTGCCGGCAGGCCTGTTGCAGTACCCAGGCGTCGATGGCACCGATCAGGCCGCTGTCTTCGGCGACTGGAATGAATTCCCCGGGCGCCACCAGGCCGCGTTGCGGGTGTTGCCAGCGCACCAGCGCCTCGGCGCCGATCAGTTCGCCGCTGGCCAGGTCGTGCAGCGGCTGGTAGTAGACACGCAGTTCCTGGTTGCCCAGGGCATGGTGCAAGGCGCTGACCAGGTCGATGCGATGGCGAGCGAACTCGGTCAGCTCCTGGGTATAGAAGGCGTAGCCTTCGCGGCCGCTGCTCTTGGCCTTGGACAGCGCCGAGTCGGCATTGCGCAGGACCTGCTCGAGGTTTTCGGCATCGCCGGGAAACAGGCTGATACCGATGCTGGCACTCATGTAGAACTCATGGTGGTCGAGGTTGAACGGCGCGCCGAGGCTGCTGAGCAACAGCTGGGCCAGGCCGGCGGCCTGGGCAGCATCCAGGCAATTTTCGCTGAGCAGGCCGAACTCGTCGCCACCCAGGCGGGCCAGGGTCATGCCTGCGCCCAGTTGTTCGGCCAGCCGCTCGGCGACTGCCTTGAGCAGCAGGTCGCCGATGTTGTGGCCCAGGCTTTCATTGATGTGTTTGAAATGATCGAGGTCGATCAGCAGCACCGCACCTTGCTGTTCGGATTTGGCCCGTTTGAGGGCGTGGTCGACCCGTTCGGTGAACAGCAGGCGGTTGGGCAGACCGCTCAGCGGATCATGGTGGGCCAGGTGATCCAGTTCGCTCTGCGAGCGCTTCAACGCACTGATGTCGGAGAACACCGCGACGTAGTGGCTAAGCTCGCCTTGTTCATCGTGGATGGCGCGGATGCGTTGCCACTGCGGGTAGATTTCGCCGTTCTTGCGCCTATTCCAGATTTCTCCGCTCCAATTACCTCGGGCTACCAGCGCGTGCCACAGGCGTTGGTAGAACGCCTGGTCATGCCGGCCCGAACTCAGCAGGCTGGGCTGACGGCCGATAATTTCCTCGGGGCTGTAGCCGGTGATGCGGGTAAAGGCGGGATTGACGTGGACGATTTGCTGGTTGCTGTCGGTGACCAGCACCCCGTCCTGGGTTGCGTCGAATACGGCGGCGGCCTGGCGCAGGCTGTGTTCATCGGCGCGTCGTTGGCTGATGTCGCTGGCGGTGCCGATAAAGCGTTCCGGTCGGCCCTGGGCGTCGAGCTGCAACTGCCCGCGTAACTGGATCCAGCGGTAGTCGCCATCTAGGTGGCGCATGCGCAAGCTCAACTCGAACGCCTCCTGGCTGGCATTGTCGCGGAGAGTGGTGATGGTTTGCTCATAATGAGCGAGGTCGTCGGGGTGCAGCCGTTGCCGCCAGTGCGCCCGGGCGCTGCCCAGGGCGGCGGGTTGCAGGTCGAGCAGGGCGGCATAACCTGCCGAGAAAAACACCTTGTCGCTGCGCAGGTCCCAGTCCCACAAGCCTTCCTTGGCCGAGTCCAGGGCCAGGCTCAGGCGCCCTTCGCTGGCCCGCAGGGTTCGGCGCAGGCGCGCCTGCTGGCGCCCATGCGAGCACAGGATCAGGTACAGGATGAGGCTGCTGAGCAGGACGAAGCTCATCCCCTTGAGCAGCTGCACCTGCTCGATACGTTCGGCAGGCAGGTGCAGCCCGGCCAGCAGGGCATCGCTGAAGAGGACCCACAGCCCGGCGGCCAGCAGGTAGATCAGGGTCAGGCGCACCGTTCCTTGGTGTAGGTTCATGGTGTCGATCGGCTCTTGAGGTGGGCTGTGTGATAGTAGTGCAAGAAGCAACCCGGCATTGTTATCTAAAAGACCAACTGGTTTTCTGATCCATGTCGGGGATAATGCACCGTGGCCTGAGTCTTTCAGACACGCCATGTATTCCTTTCAAGAGGCTCCCGGCTCATGTGGTACAACGGTTTTCTTGACCTGTCGGTCTGGCAGTTGATCGCTGCCGTGCTGGTGATGACGCACATCACCATTGTCGGCGTCACGGTGTACCTGCACCGCTACTCGGCCCATCGCGCGTTGGAATTGCATCCCGCGCTGAAACACTTCTTTCGTTTCTGGCTGTGGATGACCACCGGGCAGAACACCCGCGAGTGGACTGCCATCCACCGCAAGCACCACGCCAAGTGCGAAACCGTCGACGATCCGCACAGCCCGGTGATCAAGGGCCTGGGCACGGTACTGCGCACCGGCGCCGAGCTGTATCAGCAGGAGGCGAAGAACCCGGACACCCTGCGCATCTACGGCAAGAACTGCCCGGACGACTGGATCGAGCGCAACCTCTATTCGCGCTATACCTTCGGCGGTGTGACCCTGATGGCGCTTATCGACCTGGCCCTGTTCGGCGTGATCGGCATCAGCGTCTGGGCGATCCAGATGATGTGGATTCCCGTCTGGGCGGCCGGGGTGATCAACGGTCTCGGACATGCCGTCGGCTATCGCAACTTCGAATGCCGCGACGCCGCCACCAACTTGCTGCCGTGGGGCATCCTGATCGGCGGTGAAGAACTGCACAACAATCACCACACCTATCCCAACTCGGCCAAGCTGTCGGTGCGCAAGTGGGAGTTCGACATGGGCTGGGCCTGGATCCAGCTGTTCAGCCTGCTCGGCCTGGCCAAGGTGCAGCGCGTGGCGCCGATCGCCCATCGCATCGAGGGCAAGCGCCATCTGGATATGGACACCGCCATGGCGATTCTCAACAACCGTTTCCAGATCATGGCGCAGTACCGCAAGCTGGTGATCGGCCCGCTGGTCAAGCAGGAACTGGCCAAGGCCGACGCCTCGGTGCGCCATCAGTTCCACCGCGCCAAGCGCCTGCTGGGCCGCGAGCCGAGTCTGTTGCATGACCAGCAGCAGGTGCGCATCGACGCCATGCTGGCGCAGAGTCAGGCGCTCAAGGTGATCTACGAGAAGCGCCTGGCGCTGCAGCAGATCTGGCTCAAGACCAGCGCCAATGGCCATGACATGCTCGAGGCGATCAAGCAGTGGGTTCACGAAGCCGAGGCCAGCGGTATCCAGTCGTTGCGCGATTTCGCCGAACAGCTGAAAACCTATTCGTTGCGTCCGGGGGCCGTCACCTGATTGCTGCCGATTGACTGACAAAGCCCGCCGTTTGGCGGGCTTTTTGTTGTCCATCGCCGCCACCCACTATGCTGCGCTTGTAGCCCCACCACTGTTGAGGATGGCGGTTGTTATGGATGAGCGCAGCAACCCAACGCAGCAATTGGAAGACTTGACCCTGGCGCTGCTGCACAGCCGAGCCGAGGTCACGCGACTGCGTGAGCGCGAGCGGCTCTTCAGCACCCTGCTCGGCAGTGTCAATGCGGTGCTCTGGGCGTTCGACTGGGCGGCGCAGCGGATGATCTACGTCAGTCCGGCCTACGAGCGTGTTTTTGGCCGTCCTGCCGCGTTGCTGTTGGCCGATTACGGCGAATGGCGCAACAGCATCTACCCCGACGACCTGGATTATGCTGCCGAGAGCCTGGCCAAGGTCCTTGAGTCCGGCGCGGTGGAAGTCCGCGAGTACCGCATCATCCGTGCCGACGGGCAGTTGCGCTGGCTCAGTGACAAATGCTTTATCAGCCGCTCGAGTGAGTCCGGTCAGACGCAGATCATTTTCGGCATCGCCGAAGACATCACCGACAAGAAGCAGTTGGAAGGCGAACTGCAGCGCCTGGCGACCACCGATGTGCTGACTCAGAGCAGCAATCGCCGGCACTTCTTCGACTGTGCCCTGCGTGAGTTCGAGCACGCCCGCAAGTTTGGCAGTCCATTGGCCTTCCTGTTGCTCGACATCGACGATTTCAAGCAGATCAATGACCGTTATGGTCATCAGATGGGCGACCAGGTATTGCAGCGTCTGGCCAGTTGCGGTGCGCTGGCAGTGCGCAGTGGCGATCTGTTCGGCCGTATCGGCGGTGAAGAATTCGCAGCGTTGTTTGTCGGCTGCGAGCCCGCACTGGCCGTGCAGGTCGCCGAGCGCTTAGAGCGGGATGTGCAACGTTTGCGCTTCAGTCACCCGCTGGCGTCGTTCGCCATCACCGTGAGCCAGGGGTTGACCTGCTTGCGGGGGGACGACTCGAGCCTGGATATGCTGTTCGCGCGCGCCGATGCGGCGATGTACCAGGCCAAGCGCCAGGGCAAGAATCAGATCGTGCTCGACTGACGGGCCGGGTGCCATTGGCGAAAATCCGCCGGCAGCGCTCTCGCGCTCGGCGATATTCCGCCTATTCAGCCTTCGCACAACGCCGCAATGGAATCCGTGAGCTTTCGTCAAAGTGGCGGGCTAGAAGTGTTGCTGCTCGGCGCTGGGAGACTGGCACGCTATCTGCTCAAGGCTCTTCGACGCACCGACCGGCCTGCAGGGCCGGCACCCAATAAAAATGAGAAGAGAGCCGCCGATGAACTGCTTCCGCTTGGCTGATGATCCGCCTGTTCCCGTTCCCTTGACGCTCACTCGGCGCGGCTCCGCGCACCCCTGATTGCTGTTCGCCCCAACGCTGGCCCGCTCTGGCGCCTGTTCGGCCGCCCGTCTGGCGAGGCCCGCAGGGGGGAATCAACGAATTCGGTGCGGCCTGCCTCTTCGTGGTCGAAGTCTGCGCCCGTGCCGATGTGTCACCCATAACAACACTGGAGAAAACCATAATGAGAAAGACCTCCCTGGCGCTGGCCATTGCTGCCGGCACCCTGGGCTTGTCCCTGAGCCAAGTCGCCAACGCCGAATTCATCAAGGACAGCAAGGCCAGCCTCGAAGCCCGCAACTTCTACTTCAACCGTGACTTCCGTCAGGACGGCGCCAGCCAGGCCAAGCAGGAAGAGTGGGCTCAAGGCTTCATTCTGCGCATGGACTCCGGCTATACCGAGGGTACTGTGGGCTTCGGGATCGACACCATCGGCATGCTCGGCTTCAAGCTGGACTCGGGCGGCGGCACTGCCGGCAGTGGTCTGCTGGTGCCCGACCGTTCGGGCGGCTCTCAGGACTACTCGTCCGACCTGGCGGTGGCCGGCAAGGCCAGGCTGTCGAAGAGCACCCTGCGCGTGGGCAGCATGCAGTTCAAGAACATGGCCATCGCCTCCAGCGACAGCCGCTTGACCCCGCAGGTGTTCAAGGGCGGCCAGCTGCTTTCCCAGGAAATCGACGGCCTGACCCTGGATGGTGGCTACCTGCGCGAGGTCAACCATCGCAACTCGGGTGATTTCGAAGACCTGTCGATGACCACCGGTGGCAAGCGTGGCATCAGCATCACCGGCGACAAGACCACTGATGCCTTCCAGTTCATCGGCGGCACCTATCAGCTCAGCAAGGAGCTGACCGGCGCCTATTACTATTCGAACCTGGAGGACCTGTATAAGCAGAACTCCTTCAACCTGGTGCACGTGTTGCCGCTGGGCGAAGCGCAGAGCCTGAAGACCGACCTGCGTTACGCGCGCGCCACCGATGATGGCCGCAGCAACGTCGACAACAAGGCGTTCGGGGCGATGGTTACCTATGGTTTGGGCGGGCACAAGTTAGGGCTCGGCTATCAGAAGATGAGCGGTGATACCGGCGCCGCCTATCTCGGCGGTACCGATCCGTACCTGGTCAACTATGTGCAGATCGGTGACTTCGCCAACAAGGACGAGACCTCCTGGCAGGCGCGTTACGACTTCAACTTTGCCGGCGTCGGTATCCCCGGTCTGACCTTCATGACCCGCTACCTGAGCGGCGACAACGTCGACCTGGGCGCTGCCGGTGATGGCAAGGAATGGGAGCGCGACACCGAGTTGATGTACGTCTTCCAGCAAGGCGCGCTGAAGAACCTCAGCCTGCGCTGGCGCAATGCGATGGTGCGTTCGGACTTCACCAACGACATCGACGAAAATCGCCTGATCGTCAGCTACACCCTGCCGCTGTTCTGACCGGCGCCCCTGGTTAACGGGGCTGTCGAGCAGGGCTGAGCAGTTGCATCCTGTTCAGCCGTGAAATAAAAGCCCGGACTCTGTTCCGGGCTTTTTTGTGCCGGCTCATCAGGCAGTGCAGCAACCGCTATCGCGCGGGTCTGCTGACGCCGCCGAATCTGGAAAAGCCGCAATCCGTAGATACCGTCTTGTCTTTCAGCGGGTGAGCGCCAGGTTTGCTAGGCGTATGCGCCGGTGATTGATCGTCGATGGGGAGCGCTTCGAGAATAGCTGCTTGCTTTATAAAATATAAAATAATATATTGTTTTTAGATTAATTGAGGCCGGCCATGAACGCTTCCGAACAAACACTCGACATCCAGCAGCTGCGCGCCAATGCCGACGCGGCCGGGCAGTTGCTCAAGGCCCTGGCCAATCCGGATCGCCTGCTGCTGCTCTGCCAGCTCTCGCAAGGCGAGCGCAATGTCAGCGAGCTGGAAAGCCTGCTCGGTATCCAGCAGCCGACGCTGTCGCAGCAGTTGGCGGTATTGCGCCGTGAAGGGCTGGTGGAAACCCGCCGCGAAGGCAAGCAGATCCACTACCGGATCAGCAGCCCGGCCGCCTTGGCGGTGATCAATACGCTGTACCAGTTGTTCTGCGCAGGAGAAACCCCATGAGTATCGACGGACTCGCCTCGGCTGGACTGACAATCGACTGGCTGAATTTCACGCCCTGGAGTTCTCTCGCCGGCGGTGCCTTGATCGGCCTGGCGGCCAGTCTGTTTGTCCTGGGCAACGGCCGCATCGCGGGTATCAGCGGCTTGCTCGGCGCGGTGCTGGAGGGCGGCGAGGGCCGGGCGGAGAAGGCCATGTTCCTCCTCGGCCTGCTGCTGGCGCCGCTGCTCTGGGGCCTGTTCAGCGTGCTGCCGACAATCGAGTTCCAGGGTGGCTGGCTCAGCTTGCTGGTGGCCGGCCTGCTGGTCGGCGTGGGTACCCGCTACGGGTCCGGCTGTACCAGTGGCCATGGTGTCTGTGGTGTGGCCCGGCTATCGCCGCGTTCGCTGGCGGCGACGCTCGCCTTCATGACCGCCGGATTCGTCACGGTCTTTGTTCTACGTCATCTGCTGGGGGGCTGAACATGCGCAAACTGAGTGCATTGCTGGCCGGCGTGCTGTTCGGTCTCGGCTTGCTGCTGGCCGGCATGGCCAATCCGACCAAGGTGTTGGGCTTCCTCGACCTGGCCGGTGCCTGGGATCCGTCGTTGGCACTGGTGATGGTGGGGGCCATCGCGGTTGCCGCGGGGCCGCTGGCCTGGGCCAAGCGCCGGGCGCAGTCGTTGCTCGGTGCGCCGATGCAGCTACCGGGCAAGCGCGAGCTGGATCGGCGTCTGATCGCTGGCAGCCTGCTGTTCGGCATCGGTTGGGGCATTGCCGGGATCTGCCCGGGGCCGGCGCTGGCCATTCTGCTCAGCGGCCATTGGCAGATCGGAGTATTCGTTCCGGCCATGCTGGCCGGGATGTTGTTGTTCACCGCGCTGCAACGTCGGCGCAGCCTTTAACTCTGGAGATCACCATGAAAACCAATGTTGGCACCATCGACCGCAGCCTGCGCATCGCCGCTGGCTTGATTTTGATCGGCCTGAGCCTGAGCGGCACTATCGGCCTGTGGGGCTGGATCGGCGTCGTGCCCCTGGCTACCGGCCTGCTGCGCACGTGCCCGGCCTATTCGTTGCTAGGCATCAGTAGCTGCAAGCGCTCCTGAGCCGCAGATCGACACCATCATGACGGGCGCTTTACGGCGCCCGACTGAATACCCCAGAGGTATGCGAGGGAGGGCCGTCAGCATGCAAGCGCACATCGAAGCTTTTTTCGATCCTGCCACCTTCACCTACAGCTACGTGGTCAGCGATCCTGCGACCCGGCGCTGCGCCATCGTCGACTCGGTGCTCGACTATGACCCGGCGGCCGGGCGCACCTCGTTCGAGAATGCCGACCGCCTGATCGCCTATGTCCGCGAGCAGGGGCTGAGCGTCGACTGGCTGCTGGAAACCCATGTGCATGCCGATCACCTGTCTGCCGCGCCCTACCTCCAGCGTGAGCTGGGTGGCCAGTTGGCCATCGGCGAGCTGATCACCGTGGTGCAGGCTACCTTCGGCAAGCTGTTCAATGCCGGCAGCGAGTTCGCCACCGATGGCCGTCAGTTCGACCGCCTGTTCCGCGACGGTGAGTGCTTCCGGATTGGCAGCCTCGACGCGCGGGTGATCCATACCCCCGGGCATACCCCCGCCTGTCTGACCTATGTGGTCGGCGATGCGGCCTTTGTCGGCGATACCCTGTTCATGCCCGATTACGGCACCGCGCGCTGCGATTTCCCCGGTGGCGACGCCCGGGTGATGTTCCGCTCGATTCGCAAGCTGTTCGACTTGCCGGAGCAGACCCGCCTGTTCATGTGCCATGACTACAAGGCGCCGGGACGCGAGGAGTTCCTCAACGAAACCACCCTGGCCGAACAGCGTGCGCACAATGTGCATGTGCACGAGGGGGTCAGCGAGGATGAGTTCGTCGCCATGCGCCGCGCGCGTGACGCGACCCTGGGCATGCCGGCCCTGATCCTGCCGGCGGTGCAGGTGAACATGCGCGCCGGGCAGCTACCGCCGCCCGAGGACAATGGCACCCGCTACCTGAAAATCCCGCTTGATGTGCTTTGAGGAGAGGCTGATGGACTCGTCGAATGGCCTGTCGCACACCCCCTTGGCCATGCAGGCGCCGAGCGCAGGCGATATCGCGCGGGAGCAGGCGCAATGAGCCTGAGCCGCTGGCTGCCCTGCCTCGACTGGGGACGGCATTACAATCGCGCCAGCGCCGCGCAGGATGGCCTGGCGGCGCTGATCGTCACCCTGATGCTGATTCCGCAGAGCCTGGCCTATGCCATGCTCGCCGGCCTGCCGCCAGTGACCGGACTGTATGCCAGCATCCTGCCGCTACTGGCCTATGCCCTGTTCGGTTCCAGCCGCACCCTGGCGGTCGGCCCGGTGGCGGTGGTGTCGCTGATGACCGCCGCCGCCCTGGGGCCACTGTTCCCTGCCGGCAGCCCCGAGTATGTCGGCGCCGCCATGCTGCTGGCGCTGCTCTCCGGGCTGTTGCTCGCCGGCATGGCCCTGCTGCGCCTGGGCTTCGTCGCCAACTTCCTCAGCCATCCGGTGGTTTCCGGCTTTATCAGCGCCTCGGGGATTCTCATCGCGGTCGGCCAGCTCAAGCATCTCCTCGGCATTTCCGCCTCCGGCGAGAACCTCCAGCAGCTGCTGCCGGCGCTGCTGCACAACCTGCCGGCGGTGCATGGGCCGACCCTGTTGATCGGGGTCTGCAGCCTGCTGTTTCTCTGGTGGGTGCGCGGCCAGCTAAGCCCTCTGCTGATGCGCCTGGGCCTGGGGGCGAACCTGGCCGGTAACCTGGCCAAGGCCGGTCCGGTGCTGGCAATCATCGTGTCGATCCTGGTCGTCGGCCTGTTGCAGTTGGAGCAGGCCGGCGTCAAGGTCGTCGGCGCCGTGCCCCAGGGCTTGGCGGGGCTGACCCTGCCGACCCTGGACTACGGCCTGGCCCTGCAGCTGTTGCCGGCGGCGCTGTTGATCAGCCTGGTCGGTTTCGTCGAGTCGGTGTCGGTGGCGCAGACCCTGGCGGCCAAGCGCCGCCAGCGCATCGATCCGGACAATGAGCTGCTCGGCCTGGGCGGCGCCAACCTGGCGGCCGCCTTCAGTGGTGGCTTCCCGGTCACCGGCGGCTTTTCCCGCTCGGTGGTCAACTTCGATGCCGGGGCGCAGACGCCCATGGCCGGCGTGCTGACCGCTGGCGGTATCGCCCTCAGCGTGCTGCTGTTGACCCCGCTGCTGCACAACCTGCCGCAGGCGGTGCTGGCCGCGACCATCATCGTCGCGGTGCTCAGCCTGGTCGACCTCAAGGCCCTGGGCCGCACCTGGCGCTATTCCCGCCAGGACGGCGCGGCGCATGCGGCGACTCTCGGCGGGGTGCTGCTGCTCGGTGTGGAGACGGGCATCCTGATGGGCGTCGGCTTGTCGTTGCTGCTGTTCCTCTGGCGCACCAGCCGCCCGCATGTGGCGGTGGTCGGTCAGCTGCCGGGCAGCGAGCACTTTCGCAATATCGAGCGCTTCGACGTGGTGCAGAGCCCCAGCGTACTGTCGCTGCGGATCGACGAGAGCCTGTATTTTCCCAACGCGCGCTTTCTCGAAGAGCGCATCGGCGAGCTGATCGCGGCGCGCCCGCTGGTACGCCATCTGGTGCTGATGTGTCCGGGGGTCAACCTGATCGATGCCAGCGCTCTGGAAAGCCTGGAAGCCAGCGTCGAGCGCCTGCATGCGGCTGGGGTGCAGCTGCACCTGTCGGAAGTGAAGGGGCCGGTGATGGATCAGCTGCGCCGTTCGGATTTCCTCGAGCACTTTGGCGGCAAGGTGTTCATCAGCCAGTACCAGGCGCTGCGCACGCTCGACCCGCTGAGCACGCGGCGCGCCCTGGCGCTGGGCTAGCGCGGAGATCTTGTAAAAACGCTCGCCTACTGCGGCCGCCTCAAACTCCCTGGGCGGCTCGAGTGGCGTTCTGTTCGTAGCGCCAACCCGCCAAGATTGCTGCTGCGGCGATAAACCACGGTGCACTGCCTGCGGCGAGTGGCACCCTACGGGTTGCGGACTTTCCCAGATCCTGCGGATTGCTCTAAACCGTAGGGCGGCCTCGGAGCGCAGCGACAGCCCGCCAGCTTGCTATGGGTCGTGCAAAGCGCCCGCGGTGACCTCGTGCACGCTCTGCGCCCAATCAGCTACAGCTACAGCTACAGCAACAGCAGCGTGGCCAGGCCGAGGAAGGCGAAGAAGCCGACGACATCGGTCACCGTGGTCAGGATCACGCTGCCGGCCAGTGCCGGGTCGATGCCCATGCGCTCGAGCAGCAGCGGGATGCCCCAGCCGGCCAGGGCCGCGCACAGCAGGTTGACCAGGATGGCGACGCCGAGCACGGCGCCTATGCCCCAGTCGCCGAACCACAACACCGCGAGCAGGGCGATCACCACCGACCAGAGCAGGCCGTTGAGGATGGAGATGCCCAGCTCGCGATTGAGCAGGATGCGAATATTGCCTTTCTGCAGCTGCCCAAGGGCCAGGCCACGGATCACCAGGGTCAGGGTCTGGCTGCCGGCGATCCCGCCCATGCTCGCCACTATGGGCATCAGTACGGCGAGTGCCACCAGTTGCTCCAGGGTCGCCTGAAACAGGCCGATCACCCAGGCGGCGCTGAATGCGGTGACCAGGTTGATGCCCAGCCATACCGCGCGGCGGCGTGAACTGACCAGCACCGGTGCGAACATGTCGGCTTCGTCATCGAGGCCGGCCATTTGCATCAAGGCCCGGTCGGAGTCCTCGCGAATCAGGTCGACCACGTCGTCGACGGTGATCCGGCCGAGCACCCGGTTGTGCTCATCGACTACCGGCGCGGACAGCAGGTCGAAGTCCTGGAACAGCTGGGCCACTTCGTTACCCTTGCTGGTCACCGCGATGCCGCCGATATCGCGGTTCATCAACTCGGCTACGGGGCGGTGCAAATCAGCGGTGACCAGGCTGTCCAGGCGCAGGCCACCCTGGTAATGGCCTTTGCGGTCGACCACCATCAGCATGTCGGTCTGGGGCGGCAGCTTTTCCAGCAGACGCAGATAGCGCAGCACCGTGCTGACTTGGACATCGGCACGGATCTGGATGGCGTCGGCGTTCATCAAGCCGCCGGCGGAGTCCTCGGGGTAGGACAGCATCGACTCCAGCTGCTTGCGCTGGCTGGCGCTGCTGGCGTACAGCAGTTTATTGCCGAGCTCGGCGGGCAGGGTCTGGATCAGGTCGACGCGGTCATCGAGTTCGAGGTGCTCGGCCGAGGCGATCAGGTCTTCGAGGTCGAGTTCGAGGGCCAGGGCGACGCGGATTTCATCGTGCAGGTAGGTCAGGACTTTACCGGTCCGCTCGGTGTCGACCATGCTCCATACACTGCGGCGTTCTACCGGCGGCAGCGACTCGAGCAGACCGGCGACCTTGGCCGGGTGCATGCGCTGCAGGATCTTGCCGACCCGCTTGAGCTTCTTCTGGTTCAGCGCATCGCGCACCGCTTCCAGGTGGTTGACGCTGCTTTGCGGGTGTTCCTGTTCTGGCCTGGGCTGAGTCGCGTCCGTCGCATCGCCAGCCAGCTGACTGATCAACTCGATACTGAGGTGAGGCAGGATGCGCACTTCGAGGGCGGGATCGATTTGTTGCCACAGCGCCATGCGCTGCTCGGCATCAAGGCGCTCAAGCATGGCGGCGATCTTGGCCGGATGCATGCGGCTGAGAAACTTGCGCGCACGTTTGTTCTTTCCGGCGCGCAGGGCCTGAATTATATGTTCGCTGTCAGTCAGCGTGTGGTTCTCGTCACTGAGAGGTGGAGCTGGCTTGATCGGATTCATGGCCGCCAGAGTAACACCCGCACCGGGACTGCCGGGAGGCCAATCCGAGGCGGGTGCCGGGCAGGCGAGGGCAGTCAGCCCTGGTCTGCCCGGTGCCGCTCAAGCGCGTTGCGGCGCCGGCTGCTGCTGGGTGATGCAGTGGATGTTGCCGCCGCCGAGGAGGATTTCCCGGCCCGGCACCAGCACCACGCGGTGTTCGGGGAACAGCCGTTCGAGGATGGCGCGGGCTTGCTCGTCCTTCGGGTCGTCGAAGCTGGGCGCGACGATGCCGCCGTTGACGATCAGGAAGTTGACGTAGGAGCCGGCCAGGCGCACCTCGGGGCTGCGAGCCTGGCTGCCGGCGACCAGATCGACGCCGGCGCATTCTTCCGCCGTGGCATGCAGCGGCCCGGGAATCGGCATCTTGTGCACCAGCAGCTGGCGGCCCTTGGCATCGCGCGCCTGTTCCAGCACCCGCATGGCGGCCTGGCAGCGCGGGTAGTTGGGATCCTGCGGGTCGTCGGTCCAGGCCAGCAGCACCTCGCCGGGGCGCACGTAGCAGCAGAAGTTGTCGACGTGGCCGTCGGTCTCGTCGTTGAACAGGCCGTCCGGCAGCCAGATCACGGTGTCGATGGCCAGGTGCTCGCGCAACAGCTGCTCGATCGCCTCGCGATCCAGGTGCGGGTTGCGGTTGCGGTTGAGCAGGCACTCCTCGGTGGTGATCAGGGTGCCTTCGCCGTCGACGTGGATCGAGCCGCCCTCGAGGACGAAGCCCTCGGTGCGGTAGCGCGCGCAACGTTCGATCTCGAGGATCTTGCTGGCCACCTGGTCGTCGCGGTTCCACGGGAAGTAGAGGCCGCCATCGAAGCCGCCCCAGGCGTTGAAGCGCCAGTCGACGCCGCGTATTTCACCCTGGCTGTTGCTGACGAAGGTCGGCCCGGTATCGCGCACCCAGGCGTCGTCCGTGCTGATTTCGACCAGGCGGATGGCCGCGTGGTCGAGGCGCGCGCGGGCGTTTTCGTACTGCCCCGCCGAGACGCAGACGGTCACCGGCTCGAACGCGGCGATGGCCTTGGCCACTGCGGTGAAGGCGGCTTGCGCCGGCTTGCCGCCCAGGCGCCAGTTGTCCGGACGCTCGGGCCAGACCATCCAGGTCTGGCTATGGGCTTCCCATTCGGCCGGCATGCGGAAGCCGTCGGCGCGGGGAGTGCTGTTGAGGATGGTCATGATTCACCTGTAGCCCGGATGCAATCCGGGGTGATCGTTGCAGAGGACTCCCGGAATGCATCCGGGCTACGCACGGGCCGTAGGATGGGTTGAGCGTAGCGATACCCATCGATTGGAATCGGCGCTGCGCGCCTCAGCCTACGCGGCCCGACCCATCCTACGCGGCAGCAAATTATTCCGACGGCATTTCGCCATCGAGGGTCCTGATCGGCCCATAGAGGTTCGGTCGGCGGTCGCGGAAGCTGCCCCAGGCGCTGCGCGTGTGCTCCAGCTGATCGAGGTCGAAGCTGTGCACCAGCACGCCTTCCTCGGTCTGGTTGAGCTCTTCGACCTTGGCGCCGAACTGGTCGGCGATGAACGAGGAGCCGTAGAAGTTGATGTGGTAATCGCCCTGGTCTTCGCGGCCGATGCGATTGCTCGCCACCAGCGGCATCAGGTTGGCGCCGGCATGGCCCTGCTGCACGCGCTGCCAGTGCTCGCGCGAGGTGATGTTGGGGTCATGCGGCTCGCTGCCGATGGCGGTCGGGTAGAACAGGATCTCGGCGCCGAGCAGGGCCATGCTGCGCGCGCACTCGGGGAACCACTGGTCCCAGCAGATGCCCACGCCGATCTTGGCGTAGCGGGTGTTCCATACCTTGAAGCCGGTGTCGCCCGGATTGAAGTAGTACTTCTCGTGGTAGCCGGGGCCGTCGGGGATGTGGCTTTTACGATAAATCCCGAGGTTGCTGCCGTCGGCGTCGATGATCGCGATGCTGTTGAAGCGCGCGCGCCCGGCCAGCTCGAAGAAGCTGATCGGCAGCACCACCTGCAGTTCCTTGGCGACCTTCTGGAAGTGGGCGATGGCTTCGTTGGCCTCGACCGTGGTGGCCAGCTGCAGGTAGTCCGGGTTGGGCTTCTGGCAGAAGTACGGGGTTTCGAACAGTTCCTGGATCAGGATGATCTGCGCGCCCTGAGCGGCGGCCTGGCGCACCAGCTTCTCGGCGTTGGCGATGTTGGCGGCGCGATCCCAGGAACAAGCCATCTGGGTCGCGGCGACGGTAACGATGCGGGACATGGAGCACCTCCTGTAAGCAATGAGCGGTGGCCGTTACACGCTAGCAGACGACCGATGACGACGCCGTGTCGGTGGGCGGTTGTGTGACTTTATAATCGATAAAAATCTGTTTTAAAAGTGTATCTTGTCTTTTTAGTGAATCTTTTTTAAAAATTAGCCGATAAGTATCTGTTATTTGTTGCCAGCTATAACGGTGTGGCGCGTTTCGGCAGGTAAGGCGGCAGGTACAGGCCCAGGTAGGCGTCGAACACACGCATGCCTTCTTCGGCCAGGCGCGGGGTGATGCTGCCGTGCAGTTGCACCGAACGGGCATAGACGCGGTCGCCCAGTTCCATGGCCAGGGCGAACACATCGACATCGTCCGGCAGGGCCGGCAGTTCGAAATGCCGCTCGAACAGCACCTGCATCAGCTGGCCCAGCTCGATGTCGTGCTGGCGGTCGGCCTGGGTCACCTCGGTAAGCCCGTGCTGGGCCAGGATCAGTTGCCGGGCCGCGGGGTCGGCCGCATAGATATCCAGCATGCGCTGCTCGACGATGCGGGATAGGTCGCGCCAGTCGCGCAGTTCGGCATGGGGGATGGGTGCCTGCAGGCTGGCGCGAAAGGCGGCGTGGATGTCGGCGGTCAGGCCTTCGAGCAGCGCCGGCACACTGGCGAAGAAGTGGTAGACCGAGGACGCGGGAATGGCCGCGCGCTCGGCCACGCTGTAGATCGACAGATTGGCCACGCCCTGCTCGGCGAGCAAGGCACGGGCGGCGGCGAGGATCACGGTAATCCGTGCCTGGCTGCTGGCGCGGGGTTTGCGGGCGGTGGCGCTACGCTGCATGGCGATCATCTCGGCAAGGGACGCGCTATTGGACGCCAGCCGGTGCTGTACAGGCAAGTCGGCTGGCCGGGATGCGGCCGTCCTACAGCGACTGGGCGCCGTCGCGAAAGCGCTGCCACACCCGGTCGCGAACCTGCATGTGCTTTTCCGGAAACACCTCCTGGGCATGCAGACGGCGCTTGGTCTCGGCGTTCGGGTAGAGGCCGGGCTGGTTGCGCAGCGCCTCGTCGAGGAACGCCTTGGCGTCGGCGTTGCCGCTGGGGTAGAGGGTTTCCGTGGTAATCAGCGCAGCGACCTCTGGCCGCATCAGGTAGTCGATGAAGCGATGGGCCAGGTCGGTGCGGCGGGCCCTGCGCGGGATCACCAGGTTATCGATGAACAGCACCGACCCTTCGTCCGGAACCAGGAAGCGCACCGCCTGGCCGGCATCGGCCGCCGCCAGGGCATCGCCGACCCAGGCCATGGCCACGCACAGGCGACCATTGTTGAGGTCATCGATATAGCGCTCGCTGTCGACGTAGCGCAGGTTGGGGCGCAGGCCGTCGAGCACAGCGCTGGCGCGCTCGATGCGGCTCGGTGCGCTGCGACTCAGGCTGCGACCTTGATAGTTGAGCAGCAACGACAGGGTTTCGTCCGGCGCATCCAGCACGCTGATGCCGCAACTGGCCAGGCGCGTGCTCTGTTCAGTGTCGAACAGCAGGCTCCAGCTATTGGGTAGCGGGCCACCGAAGGCGGCTTCGGCCTGCGGGGTATTGATTGCCAGGCCAACGGCGCCCCACAGGTAAGGCACCGCGTAACGGTTGCTCGGATCGACCGCTGCGAGCTTGCTCAGCAGTAGTTTGTCCAGGTGCTCGCGGTTGGGCAGCAGGTTGAAATCCAGGGGTTGCAGCAGGCCGTCCTTGATCAGGCGCGGCAAGTCGTTGTGCGAGGGCACGATGATGTCGATGGCCTCGCTGCCATCGAGCGCCGCCTGCATTTCCTCGGCACTGCTGAAGGTGTGGTAGTCGACGCGGATGCCGGTTTCGGCCTCGAAGTCCTTCAGCACTTGCGGGGCGATGTAGTCGTTCCAGTTGTATACGCGCAGGCTGTCGCCGTCCGTCTCCAGTGGCTCCGTTTGCGCGGAGTGGGCCAGTAGCGGCAGTAGGGCGAGCAATAGCGAAGCGCAGAAGCGCAGCATGGGTGTCTCCTTGACGGTGCGTCCACGCCAGCCGGCGCGGCCGTTGGATTGAGTGCAGCGAGCGTCCTCAGCTGAATGCCGCGCAGCACTATCCCGCCACAGGCTTGCGCGCGCGGCTGATCAGGTTGTTGGCAGTTGCAGCTGGATAAAGCGACGCCGGCTCAGGGCCGGCGTCGGGTCTTGCTTACACGGTGTGCAGGTACCAGTTGTACTCGAGGTCGGAGATCGAGTTTTCGAACTCGGCCAGCTCGCTTTCCTTGCAGGCGACGAAGATATCGATGTATTTCGGGTCGATATAACGCGCCAGCACCTCGCTGTCGTCCAGCTCGCGCAGGGCATCGCGCAGGTTGTTCGGCAGGCTTTGCTCGTTCTGCTCGTAGGAGTTGCCTTCCACCGGTGCGGTTGGCTCGACCTTGTTGGTCAGGCCGTGGTGGACACCCGCCAGGACTGCCGCCAGCAGCAGGTAGGGGTTGGCATCCGCGCCCGCGACCCGGTGCTCGATGCGCACGGCATCGGCCGTGTCGTTCGGTACCCGCAGGGCCACGGTGCGGTTATCGATGCCCCAGCATGGCGAGTTGGGTACGTAGTACTGCGCGCCGAAACGGCGGTACGAGTTGACGTTCGGGCAGAGGAAGGCCATCGAAGCCGGCATGGTTTCCAGTACGCCGCCAATGGCGTGACGCAGTGCATCGTTCTGCTCGGGATCTTCGCAGGCAAAAATATTCTTGCCATCCTTGTCGAGGATCGAGATGTGCACATGCAGACCGTTGCCCGCCTGGTTCGGGTACGGCTTGGCCATGAAGGTGGTGTCCATCTCATGGTCGTAGGCGATGTTCTTCACCAGGCGCTTGAGCAGCAGCGCATAGTCGCAGGCCTTGATCGGGTCAGCGACGTGGTGCAGGTTGACCTCGAACTGCGCCGGGGCACTTTCCTTGACGATGGCGTCGGCCGGGATACCTTGCTCTTTAGCGCCCTCGAGAATGTCTTGCAGGCATTCGGCGTATTCGTCGAGGTCGTCGATCAGGTAGACCTGGGTCGAGTGCGGGCGCTTGCCCGACAGCGGCGAGAGCGGCGGCTGCGGGCGACCGTTCACGTTGGCCTGATCGATCAGGTAGAACTCGAGTTCGAAAGCGGCACAAATAGTGAGGCCCAGTTCGTCGAACTTCGCGACCACCTGCCGCAACACTTCCCGTGGGTCGGCAAAGAACGGCTCGCCTTCCATTTCGTGCATGGTCATCAACAGTTGCGCGGTAGGGCGCTTCTGCCAGGGTTCATTGCACAGGGTGTTGGGGATGGGGTAGCAGATACGGTCGGCATCGCCGATATCCAGACCCAGGCCAGTGCTTTCCACTGTCGAGCCATTGATATCCAGAGCGAACAAAGACGCCGGGAGGTTGATGCCGCGTTCGTAAACCTTGTGCAGGCTCGCACGCTCGATGCGCTTGCCGCGCACCACTCCATTCATATCAGCAATGAGAAGGTCGACGAACAGGACCTCAGGATGTTTCTTAAGGAACGCGTTCGCTTCGTTAAGCTGAACGGCACGCGGGGGTACCGACATGATGCAACACCTTTATTGTTAAAAATATCAATCATTGAACTGCAATAAGCTGAGTCAATCTTAAACCTAGAGCTCTGTCAAGGGTGGTTTATTTTGCCCTAAAAAAGCGCATTGCGGCCGTTTTTAGGGCGTTTCAGGGCAGTGCAACCCCCCTCGGAGCCATGGCTGGCGCGGTGCTCATTGGGGTGTGTACAATTTTTTACATGGCTATTGTGTAAAAAAATGAACAAGGCTAAGCTCCGGTTCAACCCTCTAACAGCAATAAAACGGGTGTCTCATGTCGCACCTGCCGTTGATCGGCGTTACCGCCTGTTCCAAACAGGTTGGCCTGCATCTTCACCATATAGCCGGTGACAAATACGTTCGTGCCGTAGCGATCGGAGCCGGCGGCTTGCCGCTGATTATTCCGGCGCTGGGCGAACTGATCGATCAGCCGACCCTGCTCGATAATCTGCACGGTTTGCTGTTCACCGGCTCCCCGTCCAATATCGAGCCTCGTCATTATAGCGGCTCGGCCAGCGAGGCCGGTACTGCGCACGATCCCGAACGCGACCGCACCACCTTGCCACTGATCCGCAAGGCGATCGCGGCAGGCGTGCCTGTGCTCGGCATCTGTCGCGGCTTTCAGGAGATGAACGTGGCGTTCGGTGGCACCCTGTACCAAAAGGTACATGAAGTCGCCGGCATGCTCGATCACCGCGAGCAGGCGGATGAGCCCCTCGATGTGCAATACGGCCCCCGCCACCTGCTGCGGGTGCAGCCAGGTGGCATTCTCGCCGGCCTTGGCTTGCCGAGTGAAATTGCCGTCAATTCCATTCATGGTCAGGGCGTTGAGCGTCTGGCGCCTGGCCTTCGAGTCGAAGCGCTGGCGCCAGACGGGTTGATCGAATCCTTCTCCGTCGAAGGTGCGCCAAGTTTTGCCCTGGGGGTGCAATGGCACCCCGAATGGCAGGTAGGATCCAACCCGAATGATCTCGCCATCTTCCAGGCCTTTGGTGAGGCTTGCAGGAAGAGGGCGGGACTGTGCTGAGCCGACTATATATGAGTCGGCTCTAACCAACCCCGAGGTCTCTATGAGCAGCAAATTGGACCAGCTTTCGAGCTGGCTAAAAGAGCGCAAAATCACCGAAGTTGAATGTCTGATCAGCGATCTTACCGGCATTGCCCGGGGCAAGATTTCGCCGACCAACAAGTTCCTCGACGAGAAGGGCATGCGCCTCCCCGAGAGTGTGCTGCTGCAGACCGTCACCGGCGACTACGTCGAGGACGATATTTATTACGACCTGCTCGACGAAGCGGACATCGACATGTTCTGCCGTCCCGATGCCGATGCGGTGTTTCTGGTGCCGTGGGCCATCGAGCCGACCGCCATGGTGATCCACGATACCTTCGACAAGCAGGGCAATCCGATCGAGTTGTCGCCACGCAACATTCTCAAGAATGTGCTCAAGCTTTATGCCGACAAGGGCTGGAAGCCCATCGTTGCGCCGGAGATGGAGTTCTACCTGACCAAGCGTTGTAGCGACCCGGACTTCCCGCTGGAAGCGCCGATGGGCCGTTCCGGTCGCCCGGAAGTCGGTCGTCAGTCGTTCTCCATCGATGCGGCCAACGAATTCGACCCGCTGTTTGAAGATGTCTATGACTGGAGTGAAATCCAGGGGCTGGATCTCGATACCCTGATCCACGAAGACGGCCCGGCACAGATGGAAATCAACTTCCGCCATGGCGAGGCCCTGCACCTGGCCGACCAGATCACCGTGTTCAAGCGCACCATGCGCGAGGCGGCGCTCAAGCATGACGTGGCGGCGACCTTCATGGCCAAGCCGATCACCGACCAGCCGGGCAGTGCCATGCACATTCACCAGAGTGTGGTGGATATCAAAACCGGGCAAAACCTGTTCTCCAATGCCGATGGCAGCATGAGCGAGCTGTTTATGCAGCACATTGGCGGCTTGCAGAAATACATCCCCGAACTGCTGCCGCTGTTCGCTCCCAACGTCAATTCCTTCCGCCGCTTCCTGCCCGATACCTCGGCGCCGGTGAACGTCGAGTGGGGCGAAGAGAACCGCACGGTCGGCCTGCGCGTCCCTGAAGCCACGCCGCAGAACCGGCGGGTGGAAAACCGCCTGGCCGGTGCCGATGCCAACCCCTATCTGGTGCTGGCTGCCTCGCTGCTGTGCGGTTACATGGGCATGGTGGAACAGCTTCAACCTGGTGCGCCGGTCCAGGGCCGCGGTTATGAGCGGCGCAACCTGCGCCTGCCAATCACCATCGAGCACGCACTGGAGCGGATGGAGGCCTGCAAGGCGGCGGCAGAATACCTGGGTGAGAAATTCATCCGTGGTTACGTGGCGGTCAAGCGTGCCGAGCACGAAAACTACAAGCGGGTAATCAGTTCCTGGGAACGCGAGTTCCTGCTGCTCTCGGTTTGAGTGAACGGGTGCCAGGGCGCGAGACCCGCGCACCCGCAGATGGCGTACATTTTTGAGGTGGATATGACTAAGCAAGCAAGCAACCCGCAAACCCTTGAGTGGCAGGCCATGAGCCGTGACCACCACCTGGCGCCGTTCAGCGACTTCAAGCAGTTGGCGGAGAGCGGCCCACGCGTCATTACCAAGGCCGATGGCGTGTACCTGTGGGACAGCGAAGGCAACAAGATCCTCGATGGCATGGCCGGTCTCTGGTGCGTGGCCATCGGTTATGGTCGCGACGAACTGGCTGATGCCGCCAGCAAGCAGATGAAAGAGCTGCCTTTCTACAACCTGTTCTTCCAGACCGCCCATCCGCCGGTACTGGAATTGGCCAAGACCCTCGCCGAGATCGCCCCCGCCGGCATGAGCCATGTGTTCTTCACCGGCTCCGGCTCCGAAGGCAATGACACCATGCTGCGCATGGTGCGCCATTACTGGGCGATCAAGGGCCAGCCGCAGAAGAAGGTCATCATCAGCCGCATCAACGGTTATCACGGCTCCACCGTGGCCGGCGCCAGCCTCGGCGGCATGAAGTTCATGCACGAGCAGGGCGATTTGCCGATTCCGGGCATCGAGCACATTGCCCAGCCCTATTGGTTCGGCGAAGGCGGCGACATGAGCCCGGACGAGTTCGGTATTTGGGCTGCCGACCAGCTGGAGCAGAAGATTCTCGAAGTCGGTGAGGAGAACGTCGCCGCCTTTATCGCCGAGCCAATCCAGGGCGCCGGCGGTGTGATCGTACCGCCGGACAGCTACTGGCCGCGCATCCGCGAGATTCTCGCCAAGTACGACATCCTGTTCGTCGCCGATGAGGTGATCTGCGGGTTCGGTCGTACCGGCGAATGGTTTGGCAGCGACTACTACGGCCTCAAGCCGGACCTGATGACCATCGCCAAGGGGCTGACTTCCGGTTACATCCCCATGGGCGGCTTGATCGTGCGCGACAGCGTGGTCGAGGTACTCAACCAGGGTGGCGATTTCAACCACGGCTTCACCTATTCCGGGCATCCGGTGGCGGCGGCGGTGGCACTGGAGAACATCCGCATCCTGCGCGAAGAAAAAATCATCGAGCGGGTCAAGGCAGAAACGGCACCCTATTTGCAGCAGCGTCTACGTGAGCTGGCCGACCATCCGTTGGTGGGTGAGGTGCGCGGTGTCGGCATGCTCGGAGCGATCGAGCTGGTGAAGAACAAGGCCACCCGTGAGCGCTATCCGAGCGAGTCGGGTGCAGGCATGATTTGCCGTGGTCATTGTTTTGACAATGGTCTGATCATGCGTGCCGTGGGCGACACCATGATCATTTCGCCTCCGCTGGTCATCAGCAAGGCCGAGATCGACGAACTGGTAGGTAAGGCGCGTGAGTGTCTCGACTTGACCGCCGCGGAACTTGCGGGCTGAAACACGCCGCTCCTTATCGCGTTCAGCGGGCTACGCTGAACGCTGTAACGAGTGTCGCAAGCTTGCAAGGCTGGGCCAGTGCGTTGGTTCGGCTCACCGGAAGGTGCTGCAGCCAGGCTGCTCATTCTCCGGAAAATTTTTACAACAACAGGAGCTGTACGCATGAAGATATTCGGCAAAACCCTTCTCGCGTTGTCCCTCGCCGGGGCGGTGGCGGGTGCCGCGCAAGCTGAGGAAAAAGTGCTGCACGTCTACAACTGGTCGGATTACATCGCCGAGGACACCCTGGAGAATTTCCAGAAAGAAACCGGCATCAAGGTGGTCTACGACGTCTTCGACAGCAACGAAACCCTGGAAGCCAAGCTGCTTTCCGGCGGTTCGGGCTACGACGTGGTGGTGCCGTCCAACCAGTTCCTCGCCAAGCAGATCAAGGCCGGGGTGTTCCAGAAACTCGACAAGTCCAAGTTGCCGAACTGGAAACACCTCAACCCGGACCTGATGGCGGCCCTGGAAAATGCCGACCCGGGTAACCAGTACGCCTTCCCCTATCTCTGGGGCACTACCGGCATCGGTTATAACCCGGAGAAGGTCAAGGCCGCGCTGGGTATCGACAAGATCGACTCCTGGGATGTGCTGTTCAAGCCGGAAAACATGGAGAAGCTCAAGTCCTGCGGCGTCTCCATGCTCGACGCGCCGGATGAGGTCTATGCTGCCGCGCTGCACTACCAGGGCCTGAACCCGAACCCAACCAGCATCGCCGACGTGAAGAAGGCCGAAGAGCTGCTGATGAAGGTGCGTCCTTACATCACCTACTTCCACTCGTCCAAGTACATCTCCGACCTGGCCAACGGCAACATCTGCGTAGCGCTGGGCTGGTCCGGCGACGTGTTCCAGGCTCAGGCGCGTGCCGAGGAAGCGAAGAACGACGTCCCGGTCGCCTATGCGATTCCGAAAGAGGGTGCTGCCTCGTTCTTCGACATGATGGCCATCCCGGCCGATGCCAAGAACCTCGACGAAGCCTATGCCTTCCTCAACTACATCCTGACCCCGGAAGTGATCGCACCGATCTCCGACTATGTCGCCTATCCGAACGGCAACGCCACTGCCACGCCGCTGGTCGCCGAGGAAATCCGCAACAACCCGGGCATCTACCCGACCGCAGAAGCCTCGAAGAAGCTGTACACCTTCAGCGAGTTGAACCCGAAGGTGCAGCGTGCCGTGACCCGCAGCTGGACCAGGGTGAAATCGGGCCGCTGATCGCTGGCCCAGCGAGGTGGTGAGCGCAGGCGATCTGCTGAACCACCCGATTGCTGGCGGGGTATCCCGCCAGCAATCCGGATAATAAAAAGGAAGCCCATATGCATCGTTCAACTCAGCTGGCCGGCCTCGTGTCCGTGCCATTGGCCAGCCTGTTGCCTGCGGTTAGCTCGGTTGGCCGCAATAGCGGGGCTGAACACAGAGCCCGCTTGGCGTTTAGCCGTTGAACCACATGCATTTTGCCACTAACGAGGCCACCCCTTTGCGGGTCGCCGGAATTGAAGAGGACACGGCTGTGCGAGATGCCTCCGGCACCACTCTGACCGCCAGCGCCCCGGCGCTTGGCCTGCTGGCCAAGGCCCAGGCGGCGACAGTTCAGCGACGCACGGCGAACAGCGACAAGCAGGCCGCGGCCTGCACGAGTCATCCAGTGAGCCCCGCGATAATTGCCGGGGCCAGCGCTTACCTTGGCTACGCTAAGTCACATGACCGTGGCCCGTATCGATCGATCAGGGCGTAGCCCGTGACGCGGCGGTGTAGCCGCTGCGAGCAGTTTTGGACAGGTTGTTTCTCTCGGCGGAGTTGCCGATCACAATACAAAGGCCAATGACCCGAAGCTGGAACAGGGTCGACTAGGGCCACAATTTCAAACGTCCGGCCGTCGGGGTTGGGCGCTACTTTTGCGGGAGTTTTGGTAATGGCAGTTGCTTCCAGTGCCTATAAAAAGGTTATTGAGGGAGATCAACAACCCAAAGAGGTGTTGGTCAAAATCGACCGTGTGACGAAGAAGTTCGATGAAACCATCGCCGTCGACGACGTCTCGCTGACCATCAACAAAGGCGAAATCTTTGCCCTGCTCGGCGGCTCGGGTTCGGGGAAGTCGACCCTGCTGCGCATGCTCGCCGGTTTCGAACGGCCGACCCAGGGGCGCATCTACCTGGATGGTGAAGACATCACCGATCTACCGCCCTACGAGCGGCCGATCAACATGATGTTCCAGTCCTACGCGCTGTTCCCGCACATGAGTGTGGCGGACAACATCGCCTTCGGCCTCAAGCAGGACAAGATGTCCCGGGCCGATATTGAGGCGCGGGTCGAGGAAATGCTCAAGCTGGTGCAGATGACCCAGTACGCCAAGCGCAAGCCGCACCAGTTGTCCGGCGGCCAGCGTCAGCGCGTGGCCTTGGCCCGCTCCCTGGCCAAGAGTCCGAAACTGCTGCTGCTCGACGAGCCGATGGGCGCACTGGACAAGAAACTGCGCTCGCAAATGCAGCTGGAGCTGGTCGAGATCATCGAGCGGGTCGGCGTGACCTGCGTGATGGTGACCCACGACCAGGAAGAGGCCATGACCATGGCCCAGCGCATCGCCATCATGCACCTGGGCTGGATCGCCCAGATTGGCAGCCCGATCGACATCTATGAAACCCCGACCAGTCGCCTGGTCTGTGAGTTCATTGGCAACGTCAACCTGTTCGATGGCCAGGTGGTCGAGGATATGGAAGGCCACGCGCTGATCGACAGCCCGGACCTGGATCGCAATATCTTCGTCGGTCACGGCGTCAGCACCTCGGTGCAGGACAAGAGCATCACCTACGCGATTCGTCCGGAGAAGCTGCTGGTCACCACCGAGCAGCCGAGCTGCGAGTACAACTGGTCGCGCGGCACTGTGCACGACATCGCCTATCTGGGCGGCCATTCGGTGTTCCACGTGCAGCTGCCGAGCGGCAAGATCGTTCAATCCTTCGTCGCCAATGCCGAACGTCGCGGCGCGCGGCCGACCTGGGATGACCAGGTCTTCGTCTGGTGGGAGGATGACAGCGGGGTGGCATTGCGCTCATGAATATTTCCCGAAGCATCAGCCGGCGTATGCCCTCAGGGAGGCACTTCGTTATCGGAGTGCCCTTCATCTGGTTGTTCCTGTTCTTCCTGCTGCCCTTCATCATCGTCTTGAAGATCAGCTTTGCCGAAGCCGACGTGGCCATTCCACCCTATACGGAGATTTACAACTGGGCGGAACAGCAGCTGTCGATTGTCCTCAACCTGAGTAACTACATCTTCCTCAGCGAGGACGATCTGTACCTGGCCGCCTACCTCGGCTCAATAAAGATGGCCTTTATCAGTACCGCCCTGTGCGTGCTGATCGGTTATCCGATGGCGTATGCCATCGCCCGAGCCGACAAGGAAATGCAGATGGTATTTCTGCTGCTGATCATGATGCCGACCTGGACGGCGATTCTGATCCGCGTGTATGCCTGGATGGGCATCCTCAGCAGCAATGGTTTGCTCAACAGCCTGCTGCTGAGCATCGGGGTAATCGACTCGCCGATCCGCATCCTCAACACCAACCTCGCGGTGTATATCGGCATCGTCTACTCCTACCTGCCGTTCATGGTATTGCCGCTGTATGCCAACCTGGTGAAACACGACCAGAGTCTGCTGGAAGCCGCTTCCGATCTGGGCTCGAGCAACTTCAACAGCTTCTGGAAAATCACCGTGCCGCTGTCGAAGAACGGCATCATCGCCGGCTGCATGCTGGTGTTCATTCCGGCCGTCGGTGAGTTCGTCATCCCCGAACTGCTCGGTGGCCCGGAGACCCTGATGATCGGCAAGGTGCTCTGGCAGGAGTTCTTCAATAACCGCGACTGGCCGGTGGCCTCGGCCTTGGCGGTGGTCATGCTGGCGGTTCTGATCATTCCGATCATTCTGTTTAACCGCAGCCAAGCCAAAGAGATGGAGGGCCGGGCATGAAGCGTTTCAGTTTCTCCACCCTGATGCTGTGGGCAGGCTTCCTGTTCATCTACTTGCCGATGCTGATCCTGGTGATCTATTCGTTCAACGGTTCGCGCCTGGTCACGGTGTGGGGCGGCTGGTCGGTGAAGTGGTACGTCGGCCTGCTCGACAACACCCAACTGATGGGCGCGGTGATGCGCTCCCTGGAGATCGCCTGCTACACCGCGATTGCCGCGGTCATCCTCGGCACCATGGCGGCCTTCGTCCTGACCCGGGTGACCCGTTTCAAGGGCCGCACCGTGTTCGGCGGGCTGGTCACGGCACCCCTGGTGATGCCCGAAGTGATCACCGGTCTGTCGCTGCTGCTGCTGTTCGTGGCCATGGCCCAGTTGATCGGCTGGCCGGCCGAGCGCGGCATCGTGACCATCTGGATCGCCCACACCACCTTCTGTACCGCCTATGTCTCGGTGGTGGTGTCCTCGCGTCTGCGTGAGCTGGACATGTCGATCGAGGAGGCGGCCATGGACCTGGGCGCCAAGCCCTTGAAGGTGTTCTTCATGATCACCATTCCGATGATCGCGCCCTCCCTGGCGGCCGGCGGCATGATGTCCTTCGCCCTGTCGCTGGACGACCTGGTGCTGGCCAGCTTCGTCTCCGGCCCCGGCGCCACCACCCTGCCGATGGAGGTGTTCTCCGCCGTGCGCCTGGGGGTGAAACCGGAAATCAACGCGATCGCCAGCTTGATCCTGTTGTCGGTGTCGCTGATGACCTTCATGATCTGGTTCATCGCCCGTCGGGCCGAGGTCGCGCGCAAGAAGGCAGTACAGCAAGCCATGGATGAAACCGCTGGCGTGCGGGACCAACAGGGCCCGGACAGCCGCCGCGATCCTTCGCAGGTGCACGCGCCCGCCTAGGTAGTCGTATGGGTAAACAAGAAAGGGTCACTGCGGTGACCCTTTTTTGTGGGGCGCGCGATCCCTGCGTAGGTAGGCTTCGGCGCGCCGCGACAGCCTGCTGGATTGCGCCGCGCCGCCGATCCACGGCGTACTGCCTGTGGGGTTACCGCCCGCATCATTCCGGCTCATGGCGCAGATGTCGACTCACTCGGCATCCCTGCCTTCGCTGGCTTTCTCATGGGGCACGCGGTCGCGGATGCGGAAGATGCCCGTGAAGGTGGGGATGTCTTGCCCATCATCAGTTACGACCATGATTGCCGTCTCGAACTTACGTGCCACGTCCTTGAGGATGCGCATGACCGCCATGGCGCGCGTACTGTCAATCCGCCATGGAGCCGCGCCAACGCTGTCAGTTGTGGCTGTCCCCCTGTCGGCGCGGGTCCAGGCGCGCGCATCATGGAGTTTTTGCCGGCAAGTCCCCGCGCGGATCGGACAACGGGGCTACCCGTTGCGTGGCCTGCACTGCGACGCGGCTTCGATGACAACCGGGGTAAAATTCCACGCTGAGGCCATATGAATGGAACATTTGCCCAGCTGGCAGCGTTAAACCTGTAACGCAGCGTGCAGGGGCCGATGTCTTGGGCAGAAAAGTTGATATGCACGATTCGGAAGAACAGTTGATCAAGCAGGCTCAAGCGGGCAATCGGCATGCCTTCGGCTCGCTGATGCAGCGCAACCAGGCGCGCGTGTTCCAGTTTGTCCGGCGTCTGTGCGCAGGCGGCGACGAGGCTCTGGACATCACCCAGGACACCTTCCTCAAGGCATATCTGGCCTTGGACAAATGGCGGCCCGAGGCACGCTTTCAGACCTGGTTGTTGCAAATTGCCCGCAATACCACCCTGGATGCGTTGCGCCAGCGGCGGCGCCAGCCGTGCGAAGCCCTCGAGGAAGACAGTCAACTACTCAGCCCTGTAGCTTCGCCGGAACAACAGTTAGCTGGCTCACAGCGCCTTGCCCTGTTGGAGCGCCTGCTTGCCCGGCTGCCGCTGGAACACCGCGAGATCTTGCTGCTGCGTGAAGTCGAGGGCCTGTCTTATGCTGAGCTGGCAACCACCTTGGGCATCCAGCAAGGAACGGTCAAGTCGCGGCTGGCCCGGGCCCGCGAGGCCATGCTGAGCAATTATCGACACGCGACCGGAGGGCAACTGAATGACTGAGCACCCGGATATGGAGGCGCTGTCCGCCTACCTCGATGGCGAGTCTGATCCACAGGCAAGCCGCCGTATCGCCACGCATTTGGCCGTCTGCCCCAGTTGCGCCACGATTGTTCGCGACTTGCAGGCGATCAGCCAGGGCTTACGTGCGCTGGTGCCAGAGCCGCCGCCGGTCGACCTGACCGCGCGCGTCAGCGTCTTACTCGAGAGCCCGCGCCTGACCCGCCACCGACCGGCCAGATGGCGTAATAGGCTGCCGGTCGTAGCAGGGGCGGCGGCATCGGTACTGTTCGGCGTGCTGATCGGCTCCGCCTTGCCCCCGGACCCGCCGTCATCCTCTTATCTGAGCCTGAATGCCCTGGCCGTGCTGGGGAGTGCCCCGCCCGGCGCGCTCTGTGCTCGCCCTGAATCCTGCTACCTGAAGGTAACCCTGAAATGACGCACGCCTCCCTTCGTACTGCACTGGTCTTTTCGTTACTGGTCAATGTCGGCGTACTCGCCGCCGCAGGCTGGCAAATGCTCCCGCGTGATGGTCTGCCGATGCCTTCAGGGGCCCCTACCAGCCTGTCCCGCCACCTCCAGTTGAGTGCCGATCAACTGCAGCGCTGGCATGACGCCGAGGTGTTGTTTTTCACCCAGTTGCATGCCTCCGGCGGCGCAATCAAAGCGCACCGCGACCGTCTGATCGAGGCGATCTTCGGTGATGCCCCAGAGCCTGAATTGATCGAGCGCGAGCGGGTCGCGATCTCCCGCCTGCAAGACGCACAGCAGCAACAGGTTATCGAGCAGCTTCTGCTCGAGCGGACCATTCTTACTTCCGAACAACGTCAACGGCTGGCGCAACTGCTCACGCAGCAGCCGGTCGGGCCATCCGGATTCGAAAGCCTGCACCGTGAATAGGCCCAAAAAATGGAACAAAAAACGCCCAGGCGACGTTCAAGTAAATGAAATAAGTCGCTGAGTTCAGCGACCATCATTTACTGCATTGACGGAGTCCCACCATGAACCTGACCCCCCGTACAGCCATTCTCGCCCTGATCCTCGGCGCTTCCTCTCTGAGCTTTGCCTACGCCAGCCTGGCTAGCGAAGCCGCGCACCAGCACGGATCCTCCACACACGCGCTGCAGCTGAACGCTGGCGAAAAATGGGCCACCGATGCGCCGTTGCGCAAGGCCATGGGGGCGCTGAATGGCGCCATGCAGACGTCATTGCCGGCCATCCATGACAACCAGTTGGGCGATGCGCAGTACGACCAGCTGGCCGCTCAGATCAATGATGAGGCGGCCTATATGGTCAAGCATTGCAAGCTGGCACCCGAGGCCGACGCACAACTGCACCTGGTTATCGCCGAGCTGTTGGCCGGTGCCGATAGCATGGCCGGCAAGACCCCCGGCGAGGCCCGCCGAAATGGGGCGGTCAAAGTCCTTGGTGCATTGCAAACCTATGCCAAGTACTTCGCCGATACCTCCTTCGACACCATCGAGCATTAAGTTGATTCTTATGTAGGTTGCACCAATGCCTGACTGGGCATGGCCGACAGAGGGTCACCGCAGTGCCCCTCTGTCGTGTTGTTGGCGATACTCGGCAGTTGCTCGCTTTCCAGATTGTCGATGCGCTCAGCGACTTTAGCTGTACATCCATACAGATTAAGCTTGCCTGGACCCGCGTCACTGCGCATGCTGTGCGCCATCGCGACAAGGAATCGATGATGGCGGCCATGCGGCTCTTCCTCTGTGAAAAACCTTCCCAGGCCAAGGACATCGCCCAGGTGCTCGGGGCCACCCGGCGCGGCGACGGCTGCTGGCTGGGCAGCAACCTGACGGTGACCTGGTGCATTGGCCACCTGCTCGAAACCGCCCCGCCGGACGCCTACGACGCCCGCTACAAGCGCTGGGTGCTGAGTGACCTGCCGATCATCCCCGAGCGCTGGAAGATGCGGGTCAAGCCCAAGACCGCCGGCCAGTTCAAGGCGGTCAAGCGCCTGCTCGGCGAGGCCGACGAGCTGGTCATCGCCACCGACGCCGACCGCGAGGGCGAGATGATCGCCCGCGAACTGGTCGAGCATTGCCGCTACCGTGGGCCGATCCAGCGCCTGTGGCTGTCGGCCCTGGACGATGCCTCGATCCGCAAGGCCCTGGCCGCGCTCAAGCCCGGCGCCGAAACCTTCAGCCTCTACCAGTCGGCCCTGGGTCGCTCGCGCGCCGACTGGCTGATCGGCATGAACATGAGCCGGTTGTTCACCCTGCTCGGCCAGCAGTCCGGTTATCAGGGCGTGCTGCCGGTGGGCCGGGTGCAGACCCCGACCCTGCGCCTGGTGGTCGACCGAGACCGTAGCATCGAAGCCTTCGTGCCCGCGCCCTTTTGGGCCATCGAAGTGCCGCTGCTGGCCGACGGCAGCGCATTCGTCGCCCAGTGGCGCGCCGCGACGGAGGTCTGCGACGAGCAGGGCCGTTGCCTGAATCAGGCGCTGGCGCAGGAAGCAGCGCTGGCCATGGCTAATGCCGGCAGCGCGCGGGTGGTGCAGCTGCGCACCGAGCGCAATCGCGAAGCGCCGCCGCTGCCGTTCGATCTGGGCACCCTGCAGGAGGTCTGCTCGAAGAAGCTCGGCCTCGGCGCCCAGGAAACCCTGGATATCGCCCAGGCGCTCTACGAGACCCATAAGCTGATCACCTACCCGCGCAGCGATTGCGGCTACCTGCCGCTCAGTCAGCACGCCGAGGCCCCGGCCATCCTCGCCGCCCTGGGCCGCGCCGATCCGGGCCTGGCCGGCCTGCGCGAATACCTTGAGCCGCAGCGCCGCTCGCGGGCCTGGAACGACGCCAAGGTCAGCGCCCACCACGGCATCATCCCGACCGCCGCCGCGCAGAACCTCGAGCGCCTGGCCGGCAAGCAACGGGCGGTCTACAGCCTGATCCGCGCGCGCTACCTGGCGCAGTTCCTGCCCAACCACGAATACGACCGTACCCAGGCCGACTTCGATTGCGCCGGCCAGGCCCTGCGCGCGGTCGGCAAGGTAATCGTCGAACCCGGCTGGCGCCGTGCCTTGCCCGAAGCCCTGACGCCGACCAAGGGCCGCGAAGCGCCTCCGGCCCAAGCACTGCCGGCCCTGCGCCAAGGGCAGGACTGCAGCGTGACCGGGGTGAACCTCAAGGACCTGTGGACCCAGCCACCGAAACCCTTCACCGAGGGCGACCTGATCAAGGCGATGAAGAACGTCGCCAAGCTGGTCGACGACCCGCGGCTCAAGCAGAAGCTCAAGGACACCACCGGCATCGGCACCGAAGCGACCCGCGCCGGCATCATTCAGGGCCTGCTCGACCGCGGCTACCTGCTCAAACAAGGCAAGGCCCTGGCCGCCACACCGGCCGCATTCAGCCTGATCGACGCCGTGCCGCGGGCCATTGCCGACCCCGGCACCACGGCGATCTGGGAGCAGGCGCTGGACATGGTGCAGAGCGGCGAGATGAGCCTGGACGAATTCGTCTCAAAACAGTCGGCCTGGATGAGCAAGCAGGTGCAGCGCTGCGCCGGCCTGCGCCTGACCATCAGCGGCCCCGCCGCTGCCGCGCCCTGGAAGGGCAAGCGCAAGACCGGCAAGCGCAAGGCGACGGGGGACAAGCGGGTAGGCAAGCCGCTTGGGCGGTGAGTGGGGACGGGCAAGGCCTGAAAGGCTGTGAGAAAACGCCCACCTACTGCGGTCGCCCCCAGACGCCCGCTGCTGCGCCGATGGTCATGTGGTTTTGTGATTTTCGCTGAATATCCTAGCTTTTATGTTGCTAGTCGAAAGATATGCAGGCGTCATCAAATCCTCGGGCAGCGCTATTTCAGCTGTGCCGATACGTTCAGAGTCCCTGGGCAATTCGCCAGCAACGCCAAAGGGGTAACCAGCCATGAACAAGAAGGAAGCCTACGAGCAGAAACAACAAGCACAACTCGACGAAATCAGTGCGGAGCTCGAAAAGCTCAAAGCCAAGGCCAGCAAGGCGCAGGCAAGTGCACAGATCGAATACCACAAGCAGATCGATGAGCTGCGTGAGCGGCGCGATGCGGCGCAGGCTAAGCTGCAGGCGGTCAAAGCCTCGACCGAGGAGGCCTGGCAAGACCTCAAGAGCGGCGTGGACAGCGCAGTAGACTCACTGGGTGAGTCAATCAAATCGGCGGCCTCGCGATTCGATTAACGATGCCGAGCCGAGGGTTCCGCCAGGCTCTGGAGCCGACCCGGCCCTATTCAACGCCGCTCGCCATCGAACTCGAGCCGCTGGCGAGTCAGTCGAGCAGAGGAGAACAAGTCATGAACCTGTCCGCCTTTTTCAGATCAGCCCTGGTCCTTAGCGTTCTTGTCATAGTTGGCGCCTCGCCACTGTGCCTGGCTGGTACCACGGACGAAAAGGCCACGCTGACCGAGGTGAAGCAAGACACGCAAGACCTGATGCACGCGATCAAGGGGTACAGCATCGAGCAGCGCGATGAAGCGATCACTCAGACGCGGAGCGCACTGGACAAGATGGATAGACGCATTAGCCAGCTGGAAAATCGCGTCGACAAGCGCTGGGACACGATGAGTGTTGCCTCGCGACAAAAGGCACGCGCCACCCTGCAAACACTCAGGCAGAAACGTATCGCGCTGGCCGAATGGTATGGCGGTATGAAAAGCAGTACCGCCGATGCCTGGGAGGAAATGAAAAGCGGATTTGTCGATGCGTACTCGGTACTGGGTGACGCCTGGCAAGACGCGCAGGAGCAATTCGAGTCCGCCGATTAGAGCGTCGCAGCAGCACCGTATTGGCAGCCGCGCACTCGAGGCTGCCAATACGGTGGACGGCTGTGACGTCGAGGGCACATGCCCGCCCAATCACTCGCGCTATCTCCAGCGCTCCTGCGCGCCCATCCATGCTGCCGTTGGCATGAACCCGCGCCCTGGCCGTTGTATCTGGGCACCCTGCCGGAAGTCTGCTCGAAGAAGCTCGGCATCGGCGCCCAGGAAAGCCTGGGTATTGCCCCGGCGCTCTACTAAAACCACAAGCTCATCACTTAACCGCGCAGCTAGTGCGGCTACCTGCCGCTCAGCCAGCACGGCGAGGCGCCGGCCTGCGCCTGACCATCAGCGGCCCCGCCAGCCCGGCCGCTGTCGCGCCCTGGCAGGGCAAACGCAAGGCCGGCAAGCGCAAGGCACGGGGAGTGAGCGGCATAACGAGCAGCTGCCCGCTCCTTGACGGGGGCCGCGCCTGCCGCTTTGTCATCGTTCTACCGCGGCGTCCGGTGTCGGCAGGGCGAACGCGCTAGCTGCTGACGCGAAAGCGCCGGCTCAGGCTGTTCAACCGTTCGGCCAACGTGCTGAGCTGCTGACCATCACTGCTGAGCTTTTGCGCATCGCTGAGATTCTGCTCGGCCACTTGCTGGACGCTGTTGAGGTGCTGGCTGACTTCCGCGCTGGTCGCCGCCTGCTGATGGGTGGCAGCTGCAATCAGCTCGTTCATCTGGGTGATGGCGTTGATGTCCTGCGCCACTGCGCCAAGCAGCTCGGCGGTGGCCTGGCTGTCCTTTACGCAATTGCGCACGCTGTCGCGGCTTGCCTGCATGGCAGAGGCGGCTTGACGGCTACCCTGTTGCAGGCTGCTGATGATCTGCTGGATTTCGGCGGTGGACAGCGCGGTTTTCTGCGCCAGGTTACGCACCTCATCGGCGACGACGGCAAAGCCACGGCCCTGATCGCCTGCACGGGCGGCTTCGATGGCAGCGTTGAGGGCCAGCAGGTTGGTTTGTTCGGCAATCGAGCGGATCACCTCCAGCACCTTGCCGATCTGTTCGGATTGATTGGCCAGCGCTTGTACTTCACTTTCGGTGACGTCGATCTGCGTGGCCAGCTTGCCGATCTCGCTGCGCACATGGTTGACCGAGCGACTGCCCTCGGTGGCCTGCTGGTTTGCCGTTTGCGCCGCACTGGCGGCCCCGTCTGCATGCCCGGCCACTTCATCGATGGCGCTGCTCATCTGCTGCATGGCCGAACTCATGTAGGCAATTTCACCCTGCTGGCGGTCTGCACCGCTGCTTAGATGGCCGGTGGCCTGCACTAGGTTGTCGCCCATTTGCTGCAGCCCCTGGGTGTCCTTGATCACATCGCTGACCAGCTCATCGAGGGTGTTGAGAAAGCGGTTGAAGCCTTTGCTGACCTCGCCCTGCGCGCTGCTGCGGTAGCTAAGGTCAATCGTATCGTCGTGTTTGGTGAGTTGTTCGGCGGCCTGCATCAGCGCCGCGCCTTCGACTGCTTCGGCATGGGTCTGCCGGGCCAGGTAGATCAGGATCGCGCTTTCCACCACGACATAGAATGCATGCAGGAAGATGATCGGCCAGCTGCCATTCTTCACCACAATCACCTCAACACCCTGCGATTGCAGGGCGAAGAAACTCAGGTGATGCACTGCAATCACCGTGGCGGCCACCACGATGGGCAACCAATCGCGGTAATACACCAGAAATGCCAGCAGTACGAAGATGCCAAAGTGCATTTCCAGCATGCCGCCAGCCTGGTTGATGTGCAGCGCCGACATCACCATAAAGGCCGCGCCAATCGTGCAGCGCAGCAGTCGCCTGCCGGCGATCAGCTGATGTAGCGCACTCATCACCGCCGCCGTACCGCCGCCGACCAGCAGTGCCTGGCCCCAGGTGCCATGCCAGGCCGCGAGGCCCAGCGCGTAGAGGAACATCAGCCAGAGCACGCCCAACATGATGCGATCCGCTTTGCGGTAGTGCTGTTCAAGGGGAGAAAGACTGTTAGGCATGTCGAGACACTCGGTTAATGGCTGTGTACTCACTGCGGAGTATGGCGGCCATCCGTGGGCTCGTAGGGTATGTGCTAATGCATAAGCTATACATGATAATAGTTTTGTACAACTATTGTTTAGCTCTTGCGGGTTTTGCTTGGCAGTAAGCAGTCGGTGCAGGGAGTGACGGGATAGGCTGAATCTCGCCTGCTAAGCGGGCCGGGCAGCGGTTATGCAGTGTGCTTGGCAGCAACCAGCGGCAGTCAGACGCGGCAGCTTCCCCAGCGGCGGGTGCCCGCTGGTTTAAGTTTGAACGAGTCAGTTGCTCTGCCAGTCGCAGAAGCAGCCTAGCGCCAGGGTGTTGCTGGCATTGACCGTGCGCCCGGCGCTGAGGGCCTCGAGGATCGGCTCGATAAAGCTGTTGCTGGAGGTGCAGGTGACCCCTGCGCTGTAGGGGCCGAAATAGGCCAGCTGACCCTGCTTGTCCCAGATCGCCACCGCCGGGCTGGCCGGTATGCCCGCGCTGCCGGGGAGCGGGGCGAGGGTTTGAATGGCGCTCAGGGTGGCCGGTAACTGCCCCTTGCTGCCAGGCTTTTGCACGGCATGAAAACTCACGCCCTGGGGGCCGAAGTGCTTGATCAGTTCGCCCAGGTGTTGCTGATTGCCGATATTGCACGGGCAGGCCGGGTCCCAGAAGTGCACCAGGCGAATCGGCCCGGGGCCGGCCAGTTCGGCGGGCAGGCGCAGCTGCTCGCCATAGAACAGGGCGGTCTGCTCGCTGAAACTGCGCAGGTAGCGTGCTTCATACCACCAGTAGGCGGCGAACATGGCGGCGGCCCAGAGCAGGATCAGCAGGCTGGCGAGCAGGGTCTTGCGGTTGGGGCTGGACATGGCACGTTCGGCAGGTGAAAGGACGCATAGCTTGCCATGGCCTGCCGGGCAGCAGAATATCTTTAACAGTGCGCCGCGTGCTGGAAAACGGCGAACGCCTTTGCGAGTAGGGCCTGCGCGAACCCGCGTCGTTAAACGGCCTGCTGTATCTGTTCCGCGGGAAGCCGCCTGACTTGATGGAAAGTTCTATGCCAGACCGTTTTAAGCCCGCAGACCTGGTCGCCAGTCTGCGCCCCTTGGCCGCCGCGACCATGGCTTTGCCACACGAACAGGCGTACCGGCGTTTCTACGGCTTCGGCCAGTTGCCGACCGAGGGCAGCCTGCTCGGCTATTTTCAGGTCGGCGCATACCGGATTGCCGCTCAGGTCTGGTTGCCGCCGGTTCCGCGCGCCACCTTGCTGTTAATCCATGGCTATTACGACCACAGCGGTCTGTATCGCCATGTGATCGAGTGGGCACTGGGCCTTGGCTTTGCCGTGCTGGCGATCGACCTGCCGGGGCACGGTCTGTCCAGCGGTGCGCGCGCCAGCATCGGCGACTTCGCCGAGTATCAACTGGTGTTGCAGGGCGCGCTGGAGCAGGCCGCCGCCCTTGATCTGCCGCAGCCCTGGCACTTGTGCGGGCAAAGTACCGGCGGCGCGATCCTGATCGACTACCTGTTGACCGGCCAGCCCGGGCCCGAAGTGGGTGAGGCGATTCTGCTGGCGCCGCTGGTGCGGCCGCGGGCCTGGGGCTGGTCGCAGTTGAGCTATCGAATGCTGAAGCCCTTCATTCGCGAGATTCCACGGCGCTTCAGCGACAACTCGAGCGACCCCGAGTTTATCGACTTCGTGCACAACCGCGATCCGTTGCAGGCGCGCAGCCTGCCAACCGCCTGGGTTGGCGCCTTGAGCCAATGGGTGCCGCGGATCGAGGGAGCGCCACGCAGCGCGCGCAGCCCGCTGATCATCCAGGGCGAAGCGGACATGACCGTGGACTGGCAGCACAACCTGAGGCTGTTGCAGGACAAGTTCGCCGCCCCGCAGATTCTGCGCCTGGCCGAAGCGCGCCATCACCTGGCCAACGAATCTGCGGTACTGCGTCAGCGCTATTTCGATTTTCTCCGCGAGCGCTTGGCCTGAGCGGCAGGGGCCAACTCAGGCTGGGCTGAGCGGTGCGCAGGGTATTCAGCCGCGCAACCGGTCAGATTCCCCGCGGTGCCGGCGCCAGGTTGGCGCTGCTCTGGCCGACCGCCAGGCCGGCGCGGATGGCTGCCAGGGCGGCCTGGTAGTACGCCTGACCTGCTGTCGATTGGGCGAAGCTGACGAATTCTTCCAGTTCCGGATCGGACAGTTCGCGATAGACGTGTAGCAGGGTGTTGTCCAGGTCCGCGCCGATCTGTTCGATCAGGCGCTGGCGCTGGGTGTTGAGCAAGCTCTGGGCGCTATCGCCCCCGAACAGGCCGGGGAGCATCTGGCTGAGGCTGTCGGCCGCGACCCCGGCCAGGGCCAGGCTGACTTCGGCGCCGGCCTCCTCGGCCGGCAGCGCCTGGGCCAGGTGGCGGATCAGCAGGCGTCGGGTGGCGTCAGCTTCAATGCGCGGCAAGCCTTTCTCATACAGTGCCAGCTGGTCGCGGCGGGTGGCGAGTTGTTCGGCGGCGCTGACCTTGCGGCCCAGTTCCGACTGGAAAAACTGCAGGGCCGGAAGCGGGTCGGTGAGGTTTTGCCGCAGGCTTTGCTGCGCGCGCTGATCGATCGCCAGCGGGGCAAAGCGCTGGTTGCTGTTGTTCACCAGCGCCTGGTAGACCGCTGGCGGCAGGCTGTTGCGATAACGCGCCTGGGCGGCACTCAGGGCATCGTTGAAATGCACGCGTTGCTGCGGCCAGCCGGCGGCCTGGTAGAGCTGATCTTGCGCGTCTGCCAGGCTGGGGAGGCTGAGGAACAACAGTAAAACTATGGATAGGACGCGCATACAGACTCCTGTCTAGCGGACAGCTATTTTCGATGGCTTGGCGGAGCTTGTCGAGGCATGGTCAGCAGACTGATAGAATCGCCGGCATGACTATTTCAACTCATTCTGCGCTGTTGACGCGTATCGTTGACGACCTGGCCGAACAAGGCTGGTCGTTGCAGCCTTGGTTCGCTCCTCAGACTCTGACCCTCGAACTGGCCGAAGAGTGCCGCAAACGTGCTGCGCAGGGTGAATTAACCCCCGCCAGCATCGGCCGCGGCACTGGCCAGGAGATACGCGAAGGGGTGCGCGGCGATCGTATTCAATGGCTGGATGCCGGCCTGGCGCCGGCTTGCGACCAGTATCTGGCGCTGATGGACGGGCTGCGTCAGGCACTCAATCGCGAGCTCTATCTGGGCCTGGAAGAATACGAGTGCCACTTTGCCTTGTATCCGCCCGGCGCTTTCTATCAGAAACATCTCGATCGCTTCCGCGATGACGACCGCCGTGCGGTGTCGGCCGTGTTCTATCTCAACCCGGATTGGCAGCCCGAGCAGGGCGGCGCCTTGCGTCTCTACCTGGCGGATGCGACGACACGCGATGTGCCACCCGAGGCCGGCAGCCTGCTGGTGTTCCTTTCCGCGGACATGCCCCATGAGGTGTTGCCGGCGACCCGCGAGCGCCTGTCGCTGACCGGCTGGTTCCGTCGGCGCGGCGACAACCCGCTGTAGCTCAGCGGATGGCTGGCAGTGCCCAGGAGGATGTCTATGCAGAAGATTCTGGTCAGTCGCTGTCTGCTCGGTCATCCCGTGCGCTACGACGGCGGCGCCCATGGCCCCTTCGCTCTGCTTCGGCGCTGGCAGGCCGAGGGGCGGGTGGTCGCGCTCTGCCCGGAAGTCGCTGGCGGCTTGTCGACCCCGCGACCGGCGGCGGAAATCCCCTCGGGCCAGGGCGCGCCGGTGCTCGATGGCCTGCTGCCGGTGCTGACCATCGATGGCGAGGACGTCACGGCGGCCTTTGTCGCCGGTGCCGAACAGGCCCTGGCGCTGGTTCGCCAGCACGGCATCCGCCTGGCGCTGCTCAAGGCGCGCAGCCCGTCGTGCGGCAACCGTGAGAACTACGACGGCAGCTTCGGCGGTGTGAAAGTCGCTGGCGAAGGCGTCACTGCCGCCGCCCTGCGCCGCGCCGGGGTGCTGGTTTTCAGCGAGGAGGAGCTGGACGCGGCGTCTCTGGCGTTGGCGGCGCTGGACAATTTGCCAGGCGAAGCCGCGCTCCTCGACTAGAGTCATAGTTTCTGGTCCTTGCTTGAGGTCTGCGCTATGAATCCTGTGTTCGCTGGTCTTGGTCTGCTTGCCGCGCTGCTCGCGCCCCTCGGTTCTGCCTGGGCGCAAACGCCGCGCACCCCGGCGCCGGAAGGGGCGCAGGTGTACTTTATCGAACCGGCCGACGGCGCGATGGTGGGGCAGCACTTCACCGTCAAGTTCGGTCTCAAGGGCATGGGGGTGGCGCCAGCCGGCACCGATGCGCCGGCCACGGGTCATCACCATCTGCTGGTGGATGTCGCCGAGCTGCCGGCGATGGACATGCCGCTGCCGGCGACCGACAACATCCGCCACTTTGGCAAGGGCCAGACCGAGACCGAGCTGAGCCTGCCACCGGGCCAGCACACGCTGCAGCTGCTGGTTGGCGATAAGAGCCATGTGCCGCTCGATCCGCCGGTCATGTCGCAGCAGATCAGCGTCACGGTGCAGTAACGCGGGGCGGCCTTTTCTCCGCCGGCTGAGGCCTGCTCAGCCAGCGCCGCTGAACCAGCCAAAGCCCAACAACAGCTGCACCAGGGTGGCGTTGGCGATATCGATGAAGAAGGCCCCGAGCAACGGGATCACCAGGTAGGCCTTGGGGCTGGGGCCGAAGCGGCTGGTCAGGGCGTTCATGTTGGCGATACCCACCGGCGTGGCGCCCAGGCCCATGCCGATAAAACCGGCGCAGATGCAGGCCGCGTCGTAGTCGCGGCCCAGCAGGGGAAATACCAGCCACACAGTGAACAGGGCGATCACCGCGGCCTGAATCAGCATCACCAGGCTGATCATGCCCAGCGCGCCCTGCAGCGACAGCAGCGGCAGGCTGATCAGACTCATGCCGAGGAACAGTTGCAGGCTCAGGTCGCCCATCAATTGGATCGGCCGCGGGTCCACCTCGATCTTGCACAGCTCCAAACCATTGCTCAGCAGGATTCCCAGGAACATGGCGGTGAGAAAGGCCGGCAAGCGGGTGCCCAGCGCAGCCAGCCAGTCATACACCGCCGCGCCCAGGGCAAAGCACAGGGCCATCAGCAGCACCGCGGTCAGCAGGCTGTTGAGGTCAATCAGGTAGGTGGTGCGCTTGCCGACTTCGATGTGTGGCAGTTCCGGCTCGCGCTGAGCGGGCGATAGTCGGTGCCGGCGGATCAGGAAGGCCGCGACCGGACCGCCAACCAGGCCGCCGCTGATCAGGCCGACGGTGGCGAAGGTCATGCCCAGGGTGCTGGCGTTCGCCAGGCCGAAGTGCTCCTCGAACAGCTGCCCCCAGGTCAGCGCGGTGCCGTGGCCGCCGGCCAGGGAAATGCTGCCGCCAATCAGGCCGTACAGCGGGCTTTCGCCAGCGAGCATGGCCAGCGCCGTGCCGGTGAGGTTCTGGAACAGCAGGAACACCACGGCCAGGCCCAGCATGATCGCCAGTGCCTTGCCGCCCTCGAGCATCTGGCGCAGCTTGGCGGACAGGCCGATGGTGCTGAAGAAGCCGATCAGCAGCAGGTCACGCAGTTGCAGGTCGAAACGGATTTGCCAGCCGCTGGTCCACTCAATCAGCGCGACCAGGGTGCTGATCAGCAAGCCGCCGCTCACCGCAGGCGGAATGTTGTAGCGATTGAGCACGCTGATCTTGTGGTTGATGCGATAGCCCAGCCACAGCGCGACTATCGCCAGTGCCAGGGTGGTTGCGGTGTTGACCAGGATAATCGGAGAAGCTTGCATGGGCTGCCCTTGAGTGCGCGGCGCTCATGGCCTGGCGGTGACTCGCGCGCGCACGAGCCTGTCGTGGGGAGGCGCTCGATTGTGCGATGAGCACTCCAGGCGCCCATCTGGCCCCCTCAAGCTTAGTCGGGAGCAAACGCTGCGCAAAAAAAGGGAGGCCTGAGCCTCCCTTGTGCACTGTCGATGCCGCGTTAGAACAGTACGCGGCTACGGATGGTGCCGTTGACGTGTTGCAGTTTTTCCAGCGCCAGGTCGGAGTAGTCGGCGTCGACGTCTATCACCACATAGCCAACCTTGTCGTTGGTCTGCAGGAACTGACCAGAGATGTTGATGGCGTTTTCGGCGAACACCTTGTTGATCTCGCTCATCACGCCCGGCACGTTCTGGTGAATGTGCAGCAGGCGGTGCTTGCCCGGGTGCGCCGGCAGGGCGACCTCGGGGAAGTTGACCGAGGACACCGAGGTGCCATTGTCGCTGTACTTGACCAGCTTCTCCGCCACTTCCAGGCCGATGTTGGCTTGGGCTTCGGCGGTGGAGCCGCCGATGTGCGGGGTCAGGATCACCCGATCCAGGCCGCGCAGCGGGCTTGCGAACTCTTCGTCGTTGGACTTGGGCTCGACCGGGAACACGTCGATGGCGGCGCCGATCAGGTGTTCGTCCTTGATCGCGGCGGCCAGGTGCTCCAGCTCGACCACGGTGCCGCGGGCGGCGTTGATCAGGATGCCGCCCTTCTTCATGGCGCGGATTTCCTTCTCGCCGATCATCCACTGGGTGGACGGCAGTTCCGGCACGTGCAGGGACACGATGTCGCACATGCCCAGCAGGTCGTGCAGCTTGGCGATCTGGGTGGCGTTGCCCAGCGGCAGCTTGGTCACGGTGTCGTAGAAGAACACCTGCATGCCTAGGGCTTCGGCCAGGACCGAGAGCTGGGTGCCGATCGAGCCGTAGCCGATGATGCCGAGCTTCTTGCCGCGGATCTCGAATGAGTTGGCCGCACTCTTGATCCAGCCACCCCGGTGGCAGGAGGCGTTCTTTTCCGGGATGCCGCGCAGCAGCAGGATGGCCTGGGCCAGCACCAGTTCGGCCACCGAGCGGGTGTTCGAGTAGGGCGCGTTGAACACGGCGATACCGCGCTCACGGGCGGCGTCGAGGTCGACCTGGTTGGTGCCGATGCAGAAGCAACCGACCGCGACCAGGCGATTGGCGCAATCGAAGACGTCGGCGGTCAGCTGGGTGCGCGAGCGAATGCCGATGAAGTGCGCCTCGGCGATCTTTTCTTTCAGCTCACCGTCGGACAATGCGCCCTTGTGGTACTCGATGTTGGTGTAGCCGGCAGCCTTCAGGGTGTCCACGGCGTTCTGGTGGACGCCTTCGAGAAGAAGGAACTTGATCTTGCTCTTGTCGAGAGAGGTCTTGCTCATCGGAGTACCTGTAGTCCCACAAATAGTGTCAGGAAAATGCATCGGCGGCGGCGTCGCCGAGCGAGCCCGCTGAATCTGCTCGGGGGCACGATTCGCGGGGTGCGTATGCTAGCATGATCTTCTTTTTCCATGTTCGGTTGCGACCTGAATGGTTCTCAGGGCGACCATGAATCGTTTGAGAGTTCACTTGATGACTACTGCTGCGCTGATCGAAGAGCTGAAGACCCTGGTTGAGCCCGGCAAGGTGTTGACCGACGCCGATTCCCTCAACACCTATGGCAAGGATTGGACCAAGCATTTCGCCCCGGCTCCCTGCGCCATCGTCTTTCCCAAGAGCATCGAGCAGGTCCAGGCCATCGTCCGCTGGGCCAACCAGCACAAGGTCGCCCTGGTGCCGTCGGGCGGTCGCACCGGGCTGTCGGCCGCGGCCGTTGCCGCCAACGGCGAAGTGGTGGTGGCCTTCGATTATATGAACCAGATTCTCGCGTTCAACGAATTCGACCGCAGCGTGGTCTGTCAGCCAGGTGTGGTGACCAAGCAGTTGCAGCTGTTCGCCGAGGACAAGGGGCTGTACTACCCGGTCGACTTCGCCTCCTCGGGCTCCAGCCAGTTGGGCGGCAATATCGGCACCAATGCCGGCGGGATCAAGGTGATTCGCTACGGCATGACCCGCAACTGGGTGGCCGGGCTCAAGGTCGTCACCGGCACCGGCGAGCTGCTGGAGCTGAACCAGGACCTGATCAAGAACGCCACCGGCTACGACCTGCGCCAGCTGTTTATCGGCGCCGAAGGCACCCTGGGCTTCGTGGTCGAGGCCACCATGCGCCTCGATCGCACCCCGCAGAACCTCACCGCCATGGTCCTCGGCGCTGCCGACTTCGACTCGATCATGCCGGTGCTGCACGCCTTCCAGAACAAGCTGGACCTGACCGCCTTCGAGTTCTTCTCCGACAAGGCCCTGGCCAAGGTCATGGGCCGTGGCGACGTGCCGGCACCGTTCGAGACCGACTGTCCTTTCTATGCGCTGCTGGAGTTCGAGGCCAGCAGCGAGCAGGTGGCCGAAGCGGCCCTGGCCACCTTCGAGCATTGCGTCGAGCAGGGCTGGGTGCTCGACGGCGTGATGAGCCAGAGCGAGCAGCAACTGCAGAACCTGTGGAAGCTGCGCGAATACATCTCCGAGACCATCAGCCACTGGACCCCGTACAAGAACGACATCTCGGTCACGGTGTCGAAAGTGCCGGCCTTCCTGCACGATATCGACGCCATCGTCGCTGAACACTACCCGGACTTCGAGATCGTCTGGTTCGGCCACATCGGTGACGGTAACCTGCACCTGAACATCCTCAAGCCGGAAAACCTGTCCAAGGACGAGTTCTTCGCCAAGTGCACGACGGTCAACAAGTGGGTGTTCGAGACCGTGCTGAAGTACAAGGGCTCGATCAGCGCCGAACATGGCGTCGGCATGACCAAGCGCGACTACCTGCACTACAGCCGCTCGGCAGCGGAGATCGGCTACATGAAGGCAATCAAGGCGGTGTTCGATCCCAATGGCATCATGAACCCCGGCAAGATCTTCCCCTGAAAGCTGCTGCACTCGACCATTGCGCGCTGAAACGGACACGATCGTAGGGCGGGTGCAACCCGCTACCTGATAACGGCGGGTTGCACCCGCCCTACGCGGCCCGCTCCCACCAAGAGCCGAGTAGCGCATTCCCCCAAGGAGTCGCCCATGAGTTACCAGCACCAGTACGTCGACGGTACCCATATCCATTTCCCCATGGGCAAGGTGGTGTGCATCGGCCGCAACTACGCCGAGCATGCCAAGGAACTGAACAACCCGGTGCCCAGCGAGCCGCTGCTGTTCATCAAGGCCGGCAGCTGCGTGGTGCCGCTGGACGACGGTTTTGCCATCCCCGAGGAGCGTGGTGCGGTGCATTACGAGGCGGAAATTGCCGTGCTGATCGGCAAGCCGTTGTCGCGCACACCCGATGCCGAAGAAGTGCTGGACGCGATTTCCGGCTTCGCCCCGGCCCTCGACCTGACCCTGCGCGACCTGCAGGCCAAGCTCAAGGACAAGGGTTACCCCTGGGAAATCGCCAAGTCCTTCGACGGCGCCTGCGTGCTGGCGCCCTTCGTGCCGGGCGACGCGCTGGAGGATCTGGGCGACATCGGTATTCGCCTCTCGATCAACGGCGAAGTGCGTCAGGACGGCAACAGCCGTGACATGCTCAACCCGATTCTGCCGATGATCCAGCACATTGCCGGTCACTTCAGCCTGCAGCCAGGCGACGTGATCCTCACCGGTACGCCGGTCGGGGTCGGCCCGCTGCACAAGGGCGATGAGTTGGTGCTCGAGCTGGTCGGTCACTCGCGCTTCCACAGCCGCGTGCTGTGACGGACTAGCCATGAGCGGGGCGCCTGGAGGCGTCCCTATGGGTAATCGAACTTCAAGCTCTGGTCGCTAGTCTGACGGCCATGGTTTTCTCGAGTCCTGCCCAATGCCTGCCCCGCTCTTTCGTTTCATGCGCCCGCGCCGGCTGGTGCTGCTGGTGCTGCTGGTCGCCACGGCGCTGCTGATCAATTTCTTGCGGCTGGACGAGCGCGCCTGGTTCTGGCTCGGGGAAGGCCGCCTGAGCGTGGTCGAGCAGCAGGCGAGCATCTGGCTGCCAGGCTATCGCGCCGTCATGCAGGGCAAGTCACTGTCCGGTCTGGAGCAGGATGAAACCTCAGGGCTGACTTACAGCCCCGCCACCGACACCCTGTTCACCGTGACCGGCAAGCACCCGCAGCTGGTCGAGTTGACCCTGGGCGGCGAGGTGCTGCGGCGTATCCCGCTCACCGGCTTTTCCGATCCCGAGGGGGTTGAGGTCATCTCCAACGGCCGTCTGGCGATCATCGATGAGCGCCGGCGCAGCATGACGGTGTTCAGTCTCGACGCCGCCACACAGAGCCTGGATGCCGGGGACTACCCCTCGTTCGACCTGGGTTTTGCCGATTCCGGCAACAAGGGCTTCGAGGGGGTTGCCTGGGACTCGCTCAATCAGCGCGTGCTGCTCGGCAAGGAGCGAGGCCCGCTGGGGCTGTTCAGCTTGTCGTTAGCCAACGAGGAGGGTGCAGTCGGGACGCTGCAGGCCTTGCCCTCGAAGCGGGCGTTCGTCCGCGATATTTCTTCGTTGAGTTTCGATGCGCGCAGCGGCCACACCCTGGTGCTGTCCGACGAGTCGCGCTTGCTGCTGGAGCTGGACGAGCAGGGGCAACCGGTCAGCTTCATCAGCCTGATCGGCGGTCTGAATGGCTTGCAGCAGAGCATCAAGCAGGCCGAAGGCGTGACCATGGATGCGGCGGGCAACATCTACATCGTCGGCGAACCCAACCTGCTCTACGTCTTCAGCAAACCGGCACCTGTGGTGTTGCCCGCCCAGGTCGATTAAGCCTGGCGACGCCTGCGCACCACCCGCACTCAGCAGGCAGTGCGGCCTGGTCGGTCGGTGTGGCGCCGATCCTGGCGGGTTGTCGCTGTTGGGCAGGCAGCAGCGATTCATGGCCTCGCTTGCCCAGGCCCGGTCCGCGCGGCGGATCTGTTGCATTTGTGGAAGAGCAAAGCCGGGTGATCGCCCGGCCTTCGCCGGCCTGGCCGTCAGCTTTCGTCGTGCAGGGGCGCCGACGGTGCATTTTTCTTCACCGATTCGACGCCGTTCTGGCAGCCGGACTCGCTGGCATATAGCTGGCTCTGACCGACTACCTGGCCGTTGGTGGCCTTGAGGACGAAGTGAAACTTGCCGCCGGCGGCGGGTTTGACCTCGAAAGCGCCCTCGCGCTGCGAGTTCTTCTGCACCGATTCGATGCCGTTGAGGGCCGAGGCTTTGCTCTTGTACAGCTCGCTGGTGAGAATGATCTCGCCGTTGCCGGCGAGCAGGTTGAAGTGAAACTGCCCGTCCTTGGCTGTTTTCAGGTGAAATTTGCTGGCCATGCTGAGTTCCTTGCCGTGGGGTGGAATACCCCAGCAAGCCTAGCTCTCATTGCCAATCCGGCCAGTCCGCTCAGCGGGTCAGGGTTTTCACCCCGTCGGCGGTGCCGAGCAGCAGCACGTCTGCCGGGCGGGCGGCGAACAGGCCATTGGTGACCACGCCGACGATGTTGTTGATCTGCGCCTCCAGTTCGCGCGGGTTGACGATCGACAGGTTGTAGACGTCGAGGATCTGGTTGCCGTTGTCGGTGAGCACGCCATCGCGGTACACCGGGTCACCACCGAGCTTGACCAGTTCGCGGGCGACATGGCTGCGCGCCATCGGAATCACTTCCACTGGCAGCGGGAAGGTGCCGAGTACCGGCACCAGCTTGCTGGCGTCGGCGATGCAGATGAAGGTCTGGGCCACGGCGGCGACAATTTTCTCGCGGGTCAGGGCGGCGCCGCCGCCCTTGATCAGGTTGAGGTGCTCGTCGCTTTCATCGGCGCCATCGACATAGAACTCCAGGTCGCTGACGGTATTCAGTTCATAGACCGGAATGCCGTGGCCTTTCAGGCGCGCGGCAGTGGCTTCGGAACTGGCCACGGCGCCGTCGAATTCGGCCTTGTGCCGGGCCAGGGCATCGATAAAGCAGTTGGCCGTGGAGCCGGTGCCGATCCCGACGACGCTCTTGGCGTCGAGCTGGGGGAGGATGAAGTCGACGGCAGCCTGGGCGACTGCTTGCTTGAGTTGATCCTGGTTCATCGCGGTCTGTGCCTGGGTGGAATTGGAAGGCGAGAATTATAGCCGCATGTGGCTGAAATCCTCGCCTTCCGCACGACCCCTATGAGGCTTCGCGATACGGATTGCGTGGATCGTGCAGCCAGTCGAGGAACGGCTTGCCGGTGTCCTGCGCGACCATCTCGATGCAGCTCTCGACCGGGCAGGTGATCTGGCACAGGTTGCAGCCCACGCATTCCTCGTCGATGACCTCGTATTTGTGGGTGCCGTCGGCCTGGGTCAGGCTGGCGATGGCCTGGTGCGCGGTGTCTTCGCAGGCGATGTGGCAGCGGCCGCAGCCGATGCAGGCGTCCTGGTCGATCTTGGCGATCACCTGGTAGTTGATGTCCAGGTATTTCCAGTCGGTGGTGTTGCCCACCGCGCGGCCGGAAAAGTCCTTGAGGCTGGCATAGCCCTGGCTGTCCATCCAGCGCGACAGGCCGTCTTTCATCTCCTCGACGATGCGAAAGCCGTGCAGCATGGCGGCGGTGCACACCTGCACCGCGCCGCAGCCGAGCGCCACGAACTCGGCCGCATCGCGCCAGCTGCCGATGCCGCCGATGCCGCAGATCGGCAGGCCGCGGGTCTCGGGGTCGCGGGCGATCTCGGCGACCATGTTCAACGCGATCGGCTTGACCGCCGAGCCGCAGTAGCCGCCGTGGGTGCTCTGGCTGCCGACGATGGGGTTGGCGACCATGCGCTCCAGGTTGACGCTGGTGATCGAGTTGATGGTGTTGATCAGCGACACCGCATCGGCGCCGCCGCGGTAGGCGGCGCGGGCGGACAGGCGCACGTCGGTGATGTTCGGCGTGAGCTTGACGATCACCGGCAGCGAGCTGTAGGTCTTGCACCAGCGGGTGACCATCTCCACGTATTCCGGCACCTGGCCGACTGCCGCGCCCATGCCGCGCTCGGGCATGCCGTGGGGGCAGCCGAAGTTCAGCTCGATGCCGTCGCAGCCGGTGGCCTCCACCAGCGGCAGGATGGTTTTCCAGGATTCCTCGACGCAGGGCACCATCAGCGAGACGATCATTGCGCGGTCCGGCCAGTCCTTCTTCACCTGGGTGATTTCGCGCAGGTTGATTTCCAGCGAGCGGTCGGTGATCAGCTCGATATTGTTGAAGCCCTGCACCTGGCGGTTTGGCCCGAAGTGCGCCGAGTAGCGCGACGACACGTTGACCGCTGCCGGGTCTTCGCCGAGGGTCTTCCAGACCACCCCGCCCCAGCCGGCCTCGAAGGCGCGGACCACGTTGTAGGCCTTGTCGGTCGGCGGCGCGCTGGCCAGCCAGAACGGGTTGGGAGCCTTGATACCGGCGAATTCGATCGATAGATCAGCCATTTATGCGGCCTCCACGGTGAGCATGAGGTGGGCGTGGATGGCCTCGGCGGCCAGCTTGCCGTGTTGCACTGCCTGGACGGTGAGGTCCTGGCCCAGCGCCGTGCAGTCGCCGCCGGCATAGATGCCGGGAAGGCTGGTGCGCAGTTGAGCATCGACCCAGATGCGCTCGCCCTCGCGCTGCAGTTCGCGGGCCAGCGGATCGACCAGGGCCGCGCCGTCGAAGGCCTGGCCGATGGCGGTGAAGATGGCGTCGGCGGCCAGTTCGAAGGTTTCGCCGGTGGCCTGCAGGCGGCCGTTGTCCAGGCGGGTGCGGGCGAAGCGCATGCCGCGCACCTGACCCTGATCGTCGAGCAGCACCTGCTCGGGTTGGGCCCAGGTCAGCAGGCGTACCTGGTTGTCCTTGGCAATGGCCTGCTCATGCTCGGTGGCGCCCATCTCGCTGAGGCCACGGCGATACACCAGGTTGACGTCGTCGGCGCCAAGCTTGCTCATCTGCACCGCCATGTCGATGGCGGTGTTGCCGGCGCCGAGTACGATGCAGCGCCTGGCCAGCGGCAACTGGCTGAGGTCGTCGGTCTGGCGCAGTTCACGGATGTAGTCGGTGGCGGCCAGCAGGCCCGGCGCGGCGTCGTCGGCCAGGCCGAGGCGCTTGCTGGCCGCCAGGCCGATGCCGAGGAACACCGAATCGAACTGCTGGTGCAGCTCGGACAGGCTGAGGTCGTCGCCCAGTTTGTGACCGTGGCGGATCTCGATGCCGCCGATCTGCAGGAGGAACGCCAGTTCGCGCTGGGCGAAGTCGTCCACCAGCTTGTACTTGGCGATGCCGTATTCGTTGAGGCCGCCGGCTTTCTCGCGGGCCTCGAAGATCACCACCTCGTGGCCGTGCATGGCCAGGCGATGGGCGCAGGACAGTCCCGCCGGGCCGGCACCGACCACGGCGATGCGCTTGCCGCTGGCCGCGGCGCGCTGGAACGGGTGTTCGCTGAACTGTGCGTTGTCGATGGCATGGCGTTGCAGCAGGCCGATCAGGACCGGCGCGCATTCCTGGGCATTATTGCGCACGCAGGCCTGCTGGCAGAGGATTTCGGTGGGGCAGACGCGGGCGCAACTGCCGCCGAGGATATTCGCCGAGAGAATGGTCTGTGCCGCGCCCTGGACGTTTTCATGGCTGATGTTGCGGATGAACGAGGGGATGTCGATCTCGCTCGGGCAGGCGTTGATGCAGGGTGCATCGTAGCAATACAGGCAGCGCGCGCTTTCCAGCGCGGCCTGGCGGGCGGTGAGCGGCGGGGCCAGATCGGCGAAGCGATCGGCCAGTTCGGCCGCGCCGGCATCCGGTCGCGGCAGGTGGCTGAGGGTGTCTATCACGGTTGTTGTCTCCCGGTTTTGTGGCTCTTATTGGGCAGTGAACAGCGGATAAGCGGCCGGCCGGCCTCTGTGGGCCGGATCTGGCAAAGGGGTGTGGGTTAGCGGTCTACCGGCGTCGGCCGGTTCATCTCGGCGCGCTTGCTCAGCAGGTCGAACACCGCCGGGTAGGCTGGGCGCTCGATGTAGCGGCCGGCACCGCGCTCGGCGCGCAGGTCGCCGTCGGCCCAGACCAGCTTGCCCTGGCTGATGGTGTGGCTGGGCACGCCGCGCACGGTCTTGCCTTCGAAGATGTTGAAGTCGACCTGCTGGTGGTGGGTCTTGGCCGAGATGGTCCGGGTGCCTTGCGGGTCCCAGAGCACCAGGTCGGCATCGGCGCCGACGCGCAGCGCGCCCTTGCGCGGGAACAGGTTGAAGATCTTCGCGGTGTTGGTGCTGGTCAGGGCGACGAAGTCATTCATCGACAGGCGGCCGCTGTTGACCCCTTCGTCCCAGAGCACGGCCATGCGGTCTTCGATGCCGGCGGTGCCGTTGGGGATCTTGCTGAAGTCGTCGCGGCCGGCGGCTTTCTGATCGGCGCAGAAGCAGCAGTGGTCGGTGGCGGTGGTGTGCAGGTTGCCCGACTGCAGGCCGCGCCAGAGCGCGTCCTGATGGCCGCGCGGGCGGAACGGCGGGCTCATCACGTAGCCGGCGGCGGTCTGCCAGTCCGGGTGGCGGTAGACGCTGTCGTCGAGCAGCAGGTGGCCGGCCAGTACTTCGCCGTACACCGGCTGGCCCTTGGCCCGGGCGTAGGTGATCTCGTCCAGGGCTTCCTGGGTCGAGACGTGCACCAGGTACAGCGGCGTGCCCAGGGTTTCGGCGATGCGAATCGCGCGGCTGGCGGCCTCGCCCTCGACCTGGGAGGGGCGCGACAGCGGATGCGCCTCGGGGCCGGTCAGGCCCTGGGCCAGCAGTTTCTGTTGCAGGTGATAGACCAGCTCGCCGTTTTCCGCGTGCACGGTGGGCACCGCGCCCAGCTGCAGGCAGCGTTCGAAGCTGGCCACCAGGGTGTCGTCGGCGGCCATGATGGCGTTCTTGTAGGCCATGAAGTGCTTGAAGCTGTTGACCCCGAATTTTTCCACCAGCTCGCCCATTTCGGCGGCGACCTGCTCGCTCCACCAGGTGATGGCGACGTGGAAGCCATAGTCGGCGGCGGACTTCTCCGCCCAGCCGCGCCAGGTGTGGAAGGCTTCGAGCAGCGACTGCTGCGGGTTGGGGATGACGAAGTCGATGATCGAGGTGGTGCCGCCGGCCAGGCCCGCGGCGGTGCCGCTGAAGAAGTCTTCGCTGGCCACCGTGCCCATGAAGGGCAATTGCATGTGGGTGTGCGGGTCGATGCCGCCGGGCATCAGGTACTGGCCGCTGCCGTCGAGCACCTGACAGCCCGCGGGGGCGTCGAGGTTATCGCCGATGGCCTGGATCAGACCGCCTACGCAGAGCAGGTCGGCGCGATAGCTTTCCTCATGGGTAACCAGGGTGGCACCACGGATCAACAGCGACATAGCGAGTTCCTCTCAGGCTGACCGGTGTGTGCCGGTTCTTGGTGTTATGGCGGGTCAGTCTGGCGGATGCATAAATCCTGTCAGATGTGACAGGAATGAATCTAGTCCTAGCCTGACGATTGAGCAAGATTATTTTTACAGCTAATTTTTAGGTTATTAAGCCTATGAAAAATATCGGTTAAATATTGAATCAAGCAAAATTCTGAGGGGTTTAGCATTTTGACGAGCTTGACAAGATTCAGAATTGGCCGAGATTTGCAGTGGAAATTCAAGCGTTCGAGTCGCGGCCGTGACTGGCACGCGACGGTGCGCAAATGGTTGCCTGCACCAGTTTGAATCCTGACTATGTGGACAGGCATGCCGGGACGGCTGCCGATGAACGGACGATAGCCCCGCAAGGAGCGCGAGCGGTTTTGTAAAGTTGTTACAGATCAAATGGTTAGCTTGTTTCAGTAGGGCTGGTGAAGGTTTCGGCACGTTTATTGAGTGTTGCCGCTACCGAGTCGGCCGGCGCTGGGACACAAAAATACTCCGGCCATCGGCTCATCCCGATGAGCGAACAATCAGAACAATTCCTGGAGAGGCTCCATGCAACAGAGCAGATCGCAAGTGATCGAACGCGATGGTTTGTACGAACTGGCTGCTGGCCCCGACGTACTCGACAGTCCGCGCTATAACCACGACATCGCCCCGACCCAGGTGCATGAGCGCACCTGGAACAAGTGGCACATCACCGCACTCTGGGTCGGCATGTCGATTTGCGTACCGACCTACACCCTCGGCGGGGTGCTGACCGCCTACTTCGGCCTGTCGGTCGGCGAGGCGCTGCTGGCGATCCTGCTGGCCAATATCGTGGTGCTGGTGCCGCTGACCCTGAATGCCTTCCCCGGCACCAAGTACGGCATTCCCTTTCCGGTGCTGCTGCGTTCCTCCTTCGGCGTGATCGGCTCCAACGTGCCCTGTCTGATCCGCGCGGTGGTGGCCTGTGGCTGGTTCGGCATCCAGACCATGTTCGGCGGCCTGGCCATCCACCTGTTTCTCGGTTCGATCTTCGAGGGCTGGAAGGAGCTTGGCGGCACCGGCGAGGTGATCGGCTTCATGATCTTCTGGACCCTCAACCTGTGGGTGGTGCTGCGTGGCGCCGAGTCGATCAAGTGGCTGGAAACCCTCTCGGCGCCGCTGCTGGTGCTGGTTGGCGCCGGCCTGTTGGTCTGGGCGATGCCCAATGTGTCGATGAGCGAACTGCTGGCGCAGCCGCCCACTCGCCCCGAAGGCGCCAGCGTGACGGGCTACTTTCTCGCCGGCTTGACCGCCATGGTCGGCTTCTGGGCCACCCTGTCGCTGAACATTCCGGACTTCAGTCGATATGCCAAGAGCCAGAAGGATCAGATCCTCGGGCAGATCATCGGTCTGCCGTTGACCATGTTCCTGTTCGCCTCCCTAGGCGTGGTGCTGACCGCCGCTTCCGCCTCGCTGGTCGGTGAAACCGTGTCCGACCCGGTCAGCCTGATCGGCCACATCCAGAGCCCCGGCTGGGTCGCCCTGGCCATGGCGCTGATCATAGTCGCGACCCTGTCGACCAACACCGCGGCGAACATCGTCTCGCCAACCAACGACTTCCAGAACATCGCGCCCAAGCTGATCAACCGGACCAAGGCGGTATGGCTTACCGGCTTTGTCGGTCTTGCCCTGATGGCCCACGAACTGCTGAAGAAACTCGGCCTGCTGGTCTCGGACCTGAGCCTGGAAAGCGTCTATTCCAACTGGCTGCTGGGCTATTCGAGCCTGCTCGGGCCGATCGCCGGGATCATGGTGGTGGACTACTTCCTGATCAAGAAACAGCGCCTCGACCTGGCCGGGCTTTACCGCGACGACGTTTACCCGGCGTGGAACTGGATCGGCTTTGTCGCCTTCGGCGTGCCGGTGGCGCTGACCCTGCTGTCGCTGGGCAGCAATGCCTTCAGCTGGTTCTATGACTACGGCTGGTTCACCGGTTCCTTCCTCGGCGGCCTGCTCTATTTCGGCTTGTGCCGGCTGCGTAGCAGCAGCCCGGTTGCGCTCGCCAAACCCACGCTCTAACGGCGCCGGCGCCGGCAATCAGGCGGCGCCTTGCCCTGCATCCTTGCCTGAGGAAATCAGCATGAACAGCACCCAATCCGTCCTCCAGTCCAGTCAGCCACATATCAACGGTGAACGCCTGTGGCAGTCGCTCATGGAGCTGGCCCAACTCGGTGCCACGGCCAAGGGCGGGGTTTGCCGCCTGGCCCTGACCGATCTCGACCGCCAGGCCCGTGACCTCTTCGTGCGCTGGTGCGAAGAGGCCGGCTGCAGCGTGACGGTCGATGCGGTGGGCAATATCTTCGCTCGCCGCCCCGGGCGTAATCCCGAACTGCCACCGGTAATGACCGGCAGCCACATCGACACCCAGCCCACCGGCGGCAAGTTCGACGGCTGCTTCGGCGTGCTGGCCGGGGTCGAGGTGCTGCGCACCCTCAATGACCTGGGCCTGGAGACCGAGGCGCCGCTGGAAGTGGTGGTCTGGACCAACGAGGAAGGCTCGCGCTTCGCTCCCTGCATGATGGGTTCTGGGGTGTTCGCCGAGAAGTTCACCCTGGCCGAAACCCTGGCCAAGCGCGACGCCGAGGGCGTCACGGTGGGCGAGGCGTTGAATGCCATCGGCTATGCCGGCAGCCGTGCGGTGAGCGGGCATGCGGTGGGCGCCTACTTCGAGGCGCATATCGAGCAGGGACCGATCCTCGAGGATCAGGGCAAGACCATCGGCGTGGTGCTCGGCGCCCTGGGGCAGAAGTGGTTCGACTTGAGCCTCAAGGGCGTCGAGGCGCATGCCGGGCCGACCCCGATGCACCTGCGCAAGGACGCCCTGGTCGGCGCCGCCGCAGTGGTGGCGGCGGTCAACCGGGTGGCCCTGGAGCACCAGCCGCACGCCTGCGGCACCGTCGGTTGTCTGCAGGCCTATCCCGGCTCGCGCAACGTGATCCCCGGCGAGGTGCGCATGACCCTGGATTTCCGCCACCTCGAGCCGGCGCGCCTGGATTCGATGATCCAGGAGGTGCGCGGCGTGATCGAGGCGACCTGTGCCCAGCACGGCTTGAGTTTCGAGCTGACCCCCACCGCCGACTTCCCGCCGCTGTATTTCGAACCGGGTTGTGTCGAGGCGGTACGCGGCGCGGCCCAGGGCCTGGGGCTGTCGCATATGGACATCGTCAGCGGCGCCGGGCATGACGCGATCTTCCTCGCCGAACTGGGTCCGGCCGGGATGATCTTCGTGCCCTGCGAGGGCGGCATCAGCCATAACGAGATCGAGAATGCCGCGCCGGCCGATCTGGCCGCAGGTTGCGCGGTGCTGCTGCGGGCGATGCTGGCCGCGTCGGCGGCCATCGGCAGCGGCAAACTGGCGGCCTGATGGGCCGATTCGCTATCGACTGGCGGCGCTAGGGTCAGGGACGACCGCCGCTAGGTTGTCCATGATCCGCGCGCCTGGCTCGCCAGTCGTGAAGGCCTCGGCCGGCGCGCCCACAAAGCCCAGCTCAACAGCCTCGTGCTCATCGCCGCGTTCGCCGCGGCGCTGCTCATCGCCCACTTGACCGGCGGCGGCCGAGCCGGGCTTGCTCGATCCGTTGGCCAGCACCTTCGACATCAATCGCGAGCTGTACTGGCTCTGCTACCTGGCCGATTGGCGGCTGTGCGCTCGGGGGGCTCGGCATGGGGCTGATCGTCAGCCTGTTCGTGGTCTCGGCGTGAGCCGTTGATCGCTGCGGCAACACGCCACGCTTGGCCGGCGGGCAATGGATGGCGATACTGTCGGCCGTTCCTTTAGCCCAAGCTGTCTGTCGTGAAGGTGTTATGAAGCTGAAAAGCCTGTTCCTCGTTGTGCTTGCCCTGAGCCTGACTGCTTGCGGGGGTGTCGATCCGAATTCACCGCAGGGCCAGCGCCAGGCCATCTTCAAGCAGATGCTCAAGGTCAGTGAAGACCTCGGTGGCATGCTGCGCGGGCGCATCGCCTTCAAGGAGCAGGATTTCGTCAGCGGTGCGGTCGAACTCGATCGGCTGGTCCGCACGCCCTGGCAGCACTTTCCCCAGGTCAAGGAAGAGGGCGGTGAGACTCGCGCCAAGGATGAAGTCTGGCAGCGCCAGGAGCGTTTCCAGCAACTGGCTCGCGAGTTGGAAGCAAACACCGCCGCGCTGGTTGCCGCGACCGCTGTCCTGCCGTTGAAAAGTGCCGAACTGGGCGCGCCCGTGCAGCGCGTCGAGGACAGTTGCAAGGCCTGCCACGAGGAGTTTCGCGCGTTCTAGCCGGTGGTCTTGCGGCATAACGCCCGATCAGGTCGCGGCATTTACGAGGCGTGCAGGTCAGCGCGTCCGCTTAAAACCCCTCGACCCGCGCGGCGCGCAGTTGTTCGCGCAATGTGCGCACTTCAGGATGTTGAAAGAAGGCTTGCAGCTGCGCCGCGCGGGTCGGGCCGATGCCCGGCTGGCGCTGCCACTGTGCCTGGCTGCGTCGCGCCAGCTCATCCCAGTTGTCCGCCAGCGGCGCCGCGCCGCTGGGCGGCATGCCGAGCGCGTGCAGCCAGTCGACGAAGGGTCGTTGCCGGGCCAGGCTAAATCGCTGTTCGAGCCTGCGGGCGCTGCGCGGGCCCAGACCGGGAATCTCGGCCAATTGCACGGCGGAAAGGGTCAGCCAGTCGAGCAGGCCGTCTAGCTGCTGCGCCTGCAGCAATTTGTCCCAGGTGCCGGGGCCGACCCCGGGCAGCGCCAACCCCTGGTTGCCACTGAGCCAGGCCAGGCGTGCGCGAAATTGGCTGGTGCAGGCCGGCGTCGCCCGCCAGCAGCTCAGCGGATGGTAGTCGTCGGGTTGCGGTGCCTTGACCACGGGGCGTTGCTGGCTGCGCCAGACCACACCGTCCAGTTTGGGAATGGTCAGCCCGGCCAGCTCGATGGCGACCTGGTCGCCTGGGCCTATGTCCAGGCTGCGCCAGCGTTGCAGCGAACCGAGGCTGACATATTCGATGCTGCGCGCGTCCAGCTTGATCGGCTGCAAGCGCAGCACCGGGGTGATGCGCCCGCTGCGGCCAATGCGGAAATCCACCGCCTGCACCACCGCGAGCGCCTGGCTCAGCGGGTATTTCCAGGCGACCGCCCAGTGCGGGGGCTTGGCTTGCCAGCGCGGCGCCGGCGGTCGCGTACCCTGGCGCAGCACCACGCCGTCGCTGGCGAAGGGCAGCGCGCTGCGGTACCAGTGCTCGCGCCAGTGCCTGGCCTGGTTGAAGTCGCCGATTGGCTGGCTCAGGCGCAGGCTGTCGACAAAGCCCATGGCGGCGAGGCGCCGCAGGCGCTCGCGCATCCCGCTCGGACCGTCCGGCCAGTCCCAGACGAACAAACCGATGGCGGCGGCTTGCTGCTCGTCGAGGCGCTGCCGCGCCAGCAGTCCGGCGATCCGGCCGCGCGCGCCGCGGCCACCGGCCTCGGCTTGCACATGCCGGGGCAGGCGCCAATAGAGTTCGCCCTGCAGGGTCAGGTCAAGGGGCGTCGGCAGGCGTTGCACAATCGCCGGCAGGCGCTGCACCAGGGCCGTCCAGTCCTGGCCGCTGCGGCCATTACCCCGGCTGATGGCCTGTTGCAGATGACCGCCACGGTAGACCAGGGTGACCGCCACGCCATCGACCTTGGGCTGGATCCACAGGTCTTCGCGGCTCGCCATCCAGTCGCGCACCGCCGCGTTATCCGCCAGCTTGCGCAACCCGGTGTGCGCCACCGGGTGGGCAATGCGCCCGGCGCTGCTGGCCAGCGCGTCGGGCGGCGCGGCGCCGGCCTCGGCAAAGCAGTCGTGCCACTGTTCCAGCCGGGCGCGCGCCTGATCGTAGAGTTCGTCGGCTACCAGGGACACGCCCTGACGGTGGTAGGCGTCGTCCCATTGGGCGAGCTGCCTGTCGAGTGCGGAGATTTCCCTCGTGGCGCGCTGGGCGGGCCAGTCGGGGCAGACTGCAGCCAGGCAGTCGAGGGCCAGGGGCAAGAGGCAGAGGGCTAGCCAGGGCTTCATCATGAGCGTCCTTGCTCGGAACCAGAGCCTGTAGCCTAGTCGATTGTGCTCAGTTGGTTGCGGGACGAGCGTAGGTGGCGGTCAGCGAGGCCTTGCCCAGGCTGTTGGCGTTGAGCATGTAGCCGACCAGTGCGGGCATGGCGCTGGCGTCCAGGTCCAGCTTGGCAACTTTCAACGCATGCACGGTGAAGATGTAGTGGTGCGGTGGGTCGCCGGCTGGCGGGCAGGCGCCGCCGAAGCCGGGCACGCCATAGTCGGTGACGCTTTGGACACTGCCGGCAGGCAGGCTGGGGCCACCCGGCTGTCCGGCGGCGGCCGGCAGGGCTGTGCTCGAGGCCGGCAGGTTGAACAGCAGCCAGTGCCACCAGCCACTGCCGGTCGGCGCATCGGGATCGTAGACGGTGATGGCGAAACTCTGGGTGCCGGCCGGGGCGTCCTTCCAGCTCAGGGCGGGCGCCCGGTTCTGTCCCTGGCAGCCGAAACCGCTGTATTCCTCGACGCTGCTCAGGGGCTGGCCGTCGTGGATGTCCGGGCTGCTCAGTTCAAATGCCTGGGCCAGGCTGCAGACCAGCAAACTGGCGCAGAACAGGGCGAGAGGGGGCGAGGCGAGGCGCATGGTGATGCTCCAGGTGGTCCAGATGAATCCTGAGTATTGACCAGTTGGCTCAGGCTGGCGCGCCCGCTGCACTCGATTTAGCGCGCGCTGCTCATCTGTCTCAGGCTGCTGGGAACGCCGGCATAAAAATACCCGTATCTGTCGATACGGGTATTTTCTGAATCCGCCGCTCAGCCAGCTGGGTTTACACCCAATTGGCTAAGCGGGGCTGTTGCCTGGTGTCACCCTTTACAGGCCTGCAGCCGCGCGCAGTTCGGCGGCCCTGTCGGTTTTTTCCCAGGTGAAGGAGGTGAAGCTGTCGCCGTCGACGGTCATCTCGACCGGGGTGCGGCCGAAGTGGCCATAGGCCGCGGTCGCCTGGTACATCGGGTGCAGCAGGTCGAGCATGTTGGTGATCGCGTACGGGCGCAGGTCGAAGTGTTCGCGCACCAATTGAATGATCATGTCGTCGCTGATCTTGCCGCTGCCGAAGGTGTTGAGCGAGATCGAGGTCGGTTGGGCCACGCCGATGGCGTAGGACACCTGGATCTCGCAGCGCTCGGCGAGGCCAGCGGCGACGATGTTCTTCGCCACGTAGCGCCCGGCGTAAGCCGCCGAACGGTCGACCTTGGATGGATCCTTGCCGGAGAAGGCGCCGCCGCCGTGACGGGCCATGCCGCCGTAGGTGTCGACGATGATCTTGCGCCCGGTCAGGCCGCAGTCGCCCACCGGGCCACCGATAACGAACTTGCCGGTCGGGTTGATGTGGTACTGGGTGCCCTTGTGCAGCAATTCGGCCGGCAGGGTGTGCTTGACGATCAGTTCCATGACCGCTTCCTGCAGGTCGGCCTGGCTGATTTCCGGGTTGTGCTGGGTCGACAGCACCACCGCGTCGATACCGACCACCTTGCCGTTTTCGTAGCGGCAGGTGACCTGGGATTTGGCGTCCGGACGCAGCCACGGCAGCAGGCCGGATTTGCGCGCTTCGGCCTGGCGCTCGACCAGGCGGTGGCTGAACACGATAGGGGCGGGCATCAGCACGTCGGTTTCGTTGCTGGCGTAGCCGAACATCAGGCCCTGGTCGCCGGCGCCCTGGTCTTCCGGCTTGCTGCGGTCGACACCCTGGTTGATGTCCGGGGACTGCTTGCCAATGATGTTCAGCACGCCGCAGGTGGCGCCGTCGAATCCGACGTCGGAGCTGGTGTAGCCGATGTCGCAGATGACGTCGCGGACGATCTGCTCGAGGTCGACCCAGGCGCTGGTGGTGACTTCGCCGGCGACGATGGCCACACCGGTCTTGACCAGGGTTTCACAGGCCACGCGGGCGTGCTTGTCCTGGGCGATGATGGCGTCGAGCACCGCATCGGAGATCTGGTCGGCGATCTTGTCTGGATGGCCTTCGGAGACGGACTCGGAGGTGAAGAGGGAGTATTCGCTCATCGATCGGTTTTCCTATTGTTTACCGGTGGCTGAGAGCGGCCCGTGGGCCTGTGTGTTCATCTGGCTTGGCGAAGTGCCGCACCTGAATCTGGAAACCATTGCGCAACCCCACGTACAGGCTTTCGCCAGTAGTGAGTCCTGCGGCGACCGCCCAGCGGGCCAGGTCGTCCTGTTCGAAACCCAGCCAGAGATCGCCGCAGGCTTGCCGGGCCCAGCTCTGGTTGTGGCTGCACAGCTCGGTGATCAGCAGGCTGCCGCCGCTGTTCACCTGCCGGGCCAGTCGTTTCAGCGCCTCGGCGGGGGCGGCGAAATGGTGCAGGACCATGTTCAGCACCACGCAGTCGGCGGCCGGGTAGTCATCGTTGAGGGCATCGGCGAGTCGCAGCTCGACGTTGCCCAGACCTTCTTGTTCGCAGCGCGTGCGCGCCAGTTCGAGCATCGCCGGGCTGTTGTCCAGCGCGGTGACCTGGCCGAAGCGGCGCGCCAGCTCGGGCAGGAAGGCGCCGTCGCCGGGGCCGATTTCCAATGCCGTGGCCTGCGCCGCGAAACCCAGGGCGTCGAGCAGCGACAGCAGGCTGTCGCGGTACTGCGGCAAGCCGGCGATCAGGTCCTGCTGGGCCTGGAAACTGGCCGCCGTGCGGGCGAAAAAATCCTGGCTGGCGGCGGCGCGCTGGCCGTGCACCTCGGCGATCCGCGCCTGGATAGCGCTGGGCAGGGCCAGGGCATCGACCTCATCGAGCAGCGCCGCGTGCAGGGTGCCGCCCAGGCGCTCGCCTTGGGCCAGGGCGCGGCGGTAGAAGATTGCGTTGCCTTCGCGCCGCGTGGCCACCAGGCCGGCCTGGGCCAGCACCTTCAAGTGGTGGCTCATGCCGGACTGACCAGTGGCGAAGATCTGCGCCAGTTCCAGCACGCCGAAGGAATCGTTGGCCAGGGCGCGCAGCACGTTGAGGCGCAACGGGTCGCCGCCGGCCTTGCACAGGGCGGCGAGGGCGTCGACGGGATGGAAGGCCAGATGTGAGGCGCGCATATTCATAGGCCGAGCAGTTTAGTCGGTCATTTTTCATCCAGCAATATCAATATCAAAAAGTTTTGATATTGATATTGCTGCTGTGGAAGCCAGAAACATTGGCTCTGCGACTATCTGTCATTGCCCCGGCGGGCTCTGCTGGGCGAAAATGGCCGCCTTTTTCGACCTTCCTGTTGCAAAACCCGTAGGAGATTCAGTGATGCCCAGCCGTCGTGAGCGAGCCAATGCCATTCGTGCCCTGAGCATGGATGCCGTGCAGAAAGCCAACAGCGGCCACCCCGGTGCCCCTATGGGGATGGCGGACATCGCCGAAGTCCTCTGGCGCGATTACCTCAAGCACAACCCGAGCAACCCGGAATTCGCCGACCGCGACCGCTTCGTGCTGTCCAATGGCCATGGCTCGATGCTGGTCTATTCGCTGCTGCACCTGACCGGTTACGACCTGGGCATCGACGACCTCAAGCAGTTCCGCCAGCTGGGCAGCCGCACGCCCGGCCACCCGGAGTATGGCTACACCCCGGGCGTCGAGACCACCACCGGCCCGCTCGGCCAGGGCCTGGCCAATGCCGTGGGTTTCGCCCTCGCCGAGAAGGTGCTGGGCGCCCAGTTCAACCGCGAAGGCCACAACATCGTCGACCACAACACCTACGTGTTCCTCGGCGACGGTTGCATGATGGAAGGCATCAGCCATGAGGTCAGTTCCCTGGCCGGCACCTTGGGCCTGGGCAAGCTGATCGCCTTCTACGACGACAACGGCATTTCCATCGACGGCGAAGTCGAGGGCTGGTTCACCGACGACACGCCGAAGCGCTTCGAGGCCTACGGCTGGCAGGTGATCCGCAATGTCGACGGCCACGACGCCGAAGAAATCAAGATCGCCATCGACACCGCACGCAAGAGCGAGCAACCGACCCTGATCTGCTGCAAGACCACCATCGGCTTCGGTTCGCCGAACAAGCAGGGCAAGGAAGACTGCCACGGCGCACCGCTGGGCGTAGACGAAATCGCCCTGACCCGCGCCGCCCTGGGCTGGAACCACGGTCCCTTCGAGATCCCGGCCGAGATCTACGCCGAGTGGGACGCCAAGGAAGCCGGCGCCGTTGCCGAAGCCGAATGGGATCAGCGCTTTGCCGCCTACGCCGCCGCCCACCCGGAACTGGCCGCCGAGTTCAAGCGCCGCATCAGTGGCGAGCTGCCGGCCGATTTCGCCGAAAAGGCCAGCGCCTATATTCAGGAAGTCGCCGAAAAGGGCGAAACCATCGCCAGCCGCAAGGCCAGCCAGAACACGCTGAACGCCTTCGGTCCGCTGCTGCCGGAGTTTCTCGGTGGCTCGGCCGACCTGGCCGGCTCCAACCTGACCCTGTGGAAGGGCTGCAAGGGCGTCTCGGCTGCAGACGCCGCCGGCAACTACATGTACTACGGCGTGCGCGAGTTCGGCATGAGCGCGATCATGAACGGCGTCGCCCTGCATGGCGGCCTCGTGCCCTACGGCGCGACCTTCCTGATCTTCATGGAATACGCGCGCAATGCCGTGCGCATGTCGGCGCTGATGAAAAAGCGCGTGCTCTACGTGTTCACCCACGACTCCATCGGTCTCGGCGAAGACGGCCCGACCCACCAGCCGATCGAGCAGTTGGCCAGCCTGCGCAGCACGCCCAACCTCGACACCTGGCGTCCCTGCGATGCGGTGGAATCGGCGGTGGCCTGGAAGTGCGCGATCGAGCGCAACGATGGCCCCAGCGCGCTGATCTTCAGCCGGCAGAACCTGCCACACCAGGGCCGCGATGCCCAGCAATTGGCCGACATTGCCCGCGGTGGCTACGTGCTGAAAGACTGCGCCGGCGAGCCGGAGCTGATCCTGATCGCCACCGGTTCGGAAATCGGCCTGGCGGTCGCCGCCTACGAGCAGCTCAGCGCCCAGGGTCGCCAGGTGCGCGTGGTGTCCATGCCGTCGACCAGCGTGTTCGATGCCCAGGATGCCGGCTACAAGCAGGCGGTATTGCCGCTGCAAGTGGGCGCGCGGATTGCCATCGAGGCGTCCCACGCCGACTACTGGTACAAGTATGTCGGCCTGGAAGGTCGCGTCATCGGCATGACCACCTTCGGTGAGTCGGCCCCCGCGCCGGCACTGTTCGAGCACTTCGGCTTCACCGTCGAGAACCTGCTGGAAACCGCCGCCGAACTGCTGGAAGACTGATCCCGTAGGATGGCGTTGAGCGAAGCGATACCCATCAATTAGTTGCGATGGGTATCGCCAAGCTCAGGCTACGCGCCCCGCCTCATCCTACGAGTGTTCCCCACCGAGATCGCCATGTCTAATCGCCCCTACAGAATCGCCCTCAACGGCTACGGCCGCATCGGCCGCTGCGTGCTGCGCGCGCTGCATGAGCGCGGTGCCGGGGCGCGTCTGGAAATAGTCGCGCTGAATGACCTGGCCGACCAGGCCAGCATCGAATACCTGACCCGCTTCGACTCCACCCACGGACGCTTTCCCGGCGAGGTGAAAGTCGACGGCGACTGCCTGCATATCAATGGCGACTGCGTGCGGGTGCTGCGCCAGGCGACGCCGGAAGGCATCGACTGGGCGGCGTTGGGGATCGACCTGTTGCTGGAGTGCTCCGGCGCCTACCACACCCGCGCCGACGCCCAGCGTTTCCTCGCGGCCGGCGCGCCGCGGGTGCTGTTCTCCCAGCCGATGGCCAGCGAAACGGCGGTCGATGCCACCGTGGTCTTCGGGGTCAATCAGCAGTGCCTGACCGGCGAGGAGAGGCTGCTGTCCAACGCCTCCTGCACCACCAATTGCGGGGTGCCGCTGCTCAAGCTGCTCAACGAGGCGGTGGGCCTGGAGTACGTTTCCATCACCACCATCCACTCGGCGATGAACGATCAGCCGGTAATCGACGCCTACCACCACGAAGACCTGCGCCGTACGCGCTCGGCCTTCCAGTCGGTGATTCCGGTGTCCACCGGCCTGGCGCGGGGCATCGAACGCTTGCTGCCGGAGCTCAGCGGGCGGATCCAGGCCAAAGCCATACGCGTACCGACGGTGAACGTGTCCTGCCTGGACATCACCTTGCAGACCGCGCGTGACACCAGCGCCGCGGAAATCAATCGGGTGCTGCGTGAGGCCGCCGAACGTGGCCCGCTGCAGGGCTTGATCGCCTACACCGAGTTGCCCCATGCCAGTTGCGACTTCAACCACGACCCGCACTCGGCCATCGTCGATGGCAGCCAGACCCGGGTTTCCGGGCCGCGCCTGGTCAACCTGCTGGCCTGGTTCGACAACGAGTGGGGTTTTGCCAATCGCATGCTCGACGTGGCCGAACACATTCTCGCCGTGTCTCCTGTATCCATTCAACCAGCCCCCGTGAAGGACTGATTCCATGACCGTTCTGAAGATGACCGACCTCGACCTCCAGGGTCAGCGCGTGTTGATCCGCGAAGACCTCAACGTGCCGGTAAAAGACGGCGCGGTGACGAGCGACGCGCGCATCCTCGCCTCGCTGCCGACCATCAAGCTGGCCCTGGAAAAGGGGGCGGCAGTCATGGTCTGCTCGCACCTGGGCCGTCCCGAAGAGGGCGTGTTCAGCGAGGCCGACAGCCTCAAGCCGGTCGCCGACTACCTGAGCCGCGCGCTCGGCCGTGAAGTGCCGCTGCTGCGCGATTACCTCGGCGGCGTCGCGGTCCAGCCCGGCGAGCTGGTCCTGCTGGAAAACGTGCGCTTCAATCCGGGCGAGAAGAAAAACAGCGACGAACTGGCCCGGCAATATGCCGCCCTGTGCGACGTGTTCGTCATGGACGCCTTCGGCACCGCCCACCGCGCCCAGGGCTCGACCCATGGCGTGGCCAAGTTTGCCAAGGTGGCCTGCGCCGGCCCGTTGCTGGCGGCCGAGCTGGATGCCCTGGGCAAGGCGCTGGGCAATCCGGCCAAGCCGATGGCGGCCATCGTCGCCGGCTCCAAGGTGTCGACCAAGCTCGATGTGCTCAACAGCCTGAGCCAGATCTGCGACCAGCTGATCGTTGGCGGCGGGATTGCCAACACCTTCCTCGCTGCCGCCGGTTTCCCGGTTGGCAAGTCGCTGTATGAGGCCGATCTGCTGGATACCGCCAAAGCCATCGCGGCCAAGGTCAGCGTGCCGCTGCCGGTGGACGTGGTGGTGGCCAAGGAGTTCGCCGAGTCCGCCACCGCCACCGTCAAGCTGGTCGCCGACGTGGCCGCTGACGACATGATCCTCGATATCGGCCCGCAGACCGCGCGGCAATTCGCCGAGCTGCTGAAGTCGTCGAAGACCATTTTGTGGAACGGTCCGGTCGGGGTGTTCGAGTTCGATCAGTTCGGTAACGGCACCAAGGTGCTGGCCGAAGCCATCGCCGCCAGCCCGGCGTTCTCGATTGCCGGTGGTGGCGACACCCTGGCGGCCATCGACAAATACGCCGTCGCGAAGCAGATTTCCTATATCTCCACTGGCGGCGGCGCCTTCCTCGAGTTCGTCGAGGGCAAGGTGCTGCCGGCCGTGGAAGTGCTGGAGCAGCGCGCCAAGGGCTAGCACCTGTTGCTCGGCGAGGCTGAACCAGGCTGCCCGCGGGTTGTCGATTGACATGCGCGCGGCGTGGGCCGGCTATCCTTTACCGCAAGGGCGAAGCAGGGCTGGTCTGCCCGGTCGCTGCCGATGATGTGCGCGGCCACCCTGGCGGCTTGGTTCGGATGCCGTCCGGGCTACGAATTTCATCCCCTGGTGCGCCAGGGGCGGACGAGCTGACCCCTTGTCCCTGAATGCTTGAATAGCGCCTGCCCCTGCGGCAGGCTTGCACGATTAACGAGTCCCACCGGGAGAAAGAACACCATGGCACTTATCAGCATGCGCCAGATGCTCGACCACGCCGCCGAATTCGGCTACGGCGTGCCGGCTTTCAACGTCAACAACCTCGAGCAGATGCGCGCCATCATGGAAGCGGCCGACCAGACCGATTCGCCGGTGATCGTCCAGGCTTCCGCCGGTGCCCGCAAGTACGCCGGCGCGCCCTTCCTGCGTCACCTGATCCTGGCGGCGATCGAAGAATTCCCGCACATCCCGGTGTGCATGCACCAGGACCACGGCACCAGCCCTGACGTCTGCCAGCGCTCGATCCAGCTGGGCTTCAGCTCGGTGATGATGGACGGCTCCCTGATGGAAGACGGCAAGACCCCGGCCGACTACGACTACAACGTCCGCGTGACCCAGCAAACCGTGGCCTTCGCCCACGCCTGCGGCGTGTCGGTGGAAGGTGAGTTGGGCTGCCTGGGCAGCCTGGAAACCGGCATGGCCGGCGAAGAAGACGGCGTCGGCGCCGAAGGCGTGCTCGATCACAGCCAGATGCTCACCGACCCGGAAGAAGCCGCCGACTTCGTCAAGCGCACCCAGGTCGACGCCCTCGCCATCGCCATCGGCACCAGCCACGGCGCCTACAAGTTCACCAAGCCGCCGACCGGTGACATCCTCGCCATCGACCGGATCAAGGAGATCCACAAGCGCATCCCCAATACCCACCTGGTGATGCACGGTTCTTCTTCGGTGCCGCAGGAGTGGTTGGCGATCATCAACCAGTACGGCGGTGACATCAAAGAAACCTACGGCGTGCCGGTCGAAGAAATCGTCGAAGGCATCAAGTACGGCGTACGCAAGGTCAACATCGACACCGACCTGCGCCTGGCGTCCACCGGTGCCATGCGCCGGCTGATGGCGACCAATCCGAGCGAGTTCGATCCGCGCAAGTTCTTCGGTGCCACCGTGACGGCCATGCGCGACATCTGCATCGCCCGCTACGAAGCCTTCGGCACCGCCGGCAACGCCTCGAAGATCAAGCCGATCTCCCTGGAAGCCATGTTCCAGCGTTACGCCAAGGGTGAACTGGCCGCCAAGGTCAACTAAGCTTCGGCTGCAACGAAAAAGCCCGCTAATTAGCGGGCTTTTTGTTGGGCGTGCCCTGTCCGGCGCTTCGGGCATCGCCTGTGCGGCGGCCCGACGGACCGATAGGGTTTGCGCCCATGATTGCGGCATACTGCGCAATCCAGGCCCCACGAGAACCGCTCGGTACCCTCCATGACCCCTCTGAAATTTCTCCAGGGCTACCCGCTGCAGTTGCAAGAGCAGATCCGCCAGCTGATCGCCCAGGAGCGGCTGGGCGACTACCTGGCCCAGCGTTACAACGGCAAGCACGGCGTGCAGAGCGACAAGGCGCTGTATGCCTATACCCAGGCGCTCAAGCAGGAGCACCTGAAGAACGCGCCGGCCATCGACAAGGTGTTGTTCGACAACCGCCTCGACCTCACCCATCGCGCCCTCGGCTTGCACACCGCGATTTCCCGGGTGCAGGGCGGCAAGCTCAAGGCCAAGAAGGAAATCCGCGTCGCCGCCCTGTTCAAGGATGCCGCGCCGGAGTTTCTCCAGATGATCGTGGTACATGAACTGGCCCACCTGAAAGAGGCCGAGCACAACAAGGCGTTCTACAAGCTCTGCGAATACATGCTGCCTGATTATCATCAGGTGGAGTTCGATCTGCGCGTCTATCTGACCTGGCGCGAGCTGCAAGGGCGTAGCCCGGCCTGAACGCACGGGCGGCCGGTCAGCCAGTCGCCGAGTGGCTTCTCAGCCGCGCAGCTGCAGATTAAGCTGGTCGACCACTTCCGCCCAGTCGGCGTCCTCGAGGATTTCCTCGCGCAGAAAGCTGGCCTGGGCGGCGCTCCAGAAGGGCGCATCGGCCAACTTGCAGGTTTCCGGCAGCGGCGAATGGCTGGCGATGAAGCGCTCGATGCTGGCTTGTTCGGCGGGCAAACCGAGCTGTTTGAACAGTGCCGAAAGATCGTGGCTAGGGTTTTCCACGCGGTGCTCCTCTGGTGAGTGGACTCGTCATACAGCCTAGCGTATATCGACACATATTGGCTGCAGGAGGCAGACCGGCAAGGCCTGCTTGGAGTCAGGTTTTTCACCGACTTGAGGTGCACACGGCATGCATTCAGGGATTTTGCGCAGGTTGTGCGCCGGGCTGGCCAGCCTGGCGCTGCTGCTCCCACCGTTGGCACTGGCGCGCGAGTTGCTGGCGGTCGGCAGCGATTTCCCGCGGGTATTCGAGCGCTCGGCCGCGGGCGACTATCAGGGGCTCGGGCCTGACGTCCTGCGCCAGGTACTCGAGCCGCGTGGCTACAGCCTGCGCTTTGCGTCCTACCCCTGGGCTCGCGCGCAACGCATGGTCGAGCTGGGGCAGGCCGATATCCTGATCGGCCCCTATCGCAGTGCGGCGCGCGAGGCGCGTTTCGCGTTTGTCGGGCCGGCCTTCTATCGCGACCGGATTGTCTTGTATTGCCGCCGCACCGGGTCCTGTCAGTGGTCTGGCGATCTACGCCAGCTGGCCGGCCAGCGCGTTGGCGTGGTCCGCGCCTGGGCCTACGGTGCGCGTTTCGATAGCGCGCGTGAGGGGCTCGATCTGGTCACCGTGGAGGGGGTCGGCAACGGCCTGAAGATGCTCAGCCTGGGTCGCCTCGAACTCCTCGCCAGTAATCAGCGCAACACCCTGCCGAAGCTGCAGGCGCTGGGTTTGACTGATGAAATCAGCCAGCTCGAGCCCCCTGTCGATACCCTCGACGGTTACTTCGCCTTCCCTCTGGGCAGCAGCCATGCACGCCTGCGCGAGGATTTCGACGAGGGCTTGCGGCAGCTGCTCGAGCGTGGACAACTGGCGCGGCTGGCGGACCAGTGGCAGGTGGACATTCCTTGATCAAGGCCAGGTGCCAGCCAGGTTCTGCGGCTCGAGGTGGGGCCAGGCAAGGGCCGATTGAGCGCCGGCGGGCTGAAACCCACCCCGCGGAACCTTGAGGCCGTCGTTCAGCAGACCCGCAGCACCTCGAAGCGCTGGGTGCTGCTGCCCATGCGCAGCTCCACCTGATCGCCTTCGCCGCAGCCGATCAGGCGTTGCCCAAGCGGTGCGCGCGGACTGATCACCCGCACTTCCTCTCCTTCCAACCGCAGCTTCAGGCCGGCGCCGTCCGGGCCGAGGAACAGGCACTGCTCGACCCCCTGGGCATCGGCCAGCCACACCAAGGCGCTGAGCTGAATGCCCAGTTGCGCATCGAAGGGCCGCAGCCGGAGTTTTTCCCAGGCGCTCAGGGCCTGGCGAATTTCCTCGACCCGGCGCGCCTGCCCGGCGGCCAGATAGGAGGCCTCCAGGCCCAGGGTGTCGTACTTGTTCTCGGCAATATTCTCTTCATGGGTGGCCGCTTCATAGGCGGTCAACGCCGCTTGCTGGGCCAGCGCCAGGTCGCCGTGCAGCTTGTCGAGAATCAGTTGCTGGAGCAGGGCTTTGTTCAACGGTCACTCGCAGGGTCGGCAGGAAAAATCTCGGTCTATGCACCAAAGTCTAGTGTCGCCATGGCTACCGAAGGCGGCATTGTGCACGGGTGGCTACTAAAAGCGAGGGTGTGGGAATGAACATGATGCGGTCGATGGGGTTTTTCTTCCTGTTTCTGCTGGTGCCGCTGGGCGCCTTGCTGGCCAGCTACCCAGGGCCGATTGCCGACTGGTTGAGCGCTCTGTTCGGTGTGTCAATCACCCGGGGCAACCTCGGCGCCGGCTTCATGGTGCTGGCGGCAATCTGCCTCAAGGTCGATCTGAGCATTCGTCGTCGCGCCCAGGCCAGCCAGGCGAGCATCGCCTGACAGCGAGTGGCCATCCGCCAGCAAGCTGGCGCAATAGATCACGGCCTTGGTTACACTGTGCGCCATCCGCGGCGGGAGGCCATGATGGAGACGACACAGTCGGACTACTCGATTTATCGGCAGGTGGTCACTCAGCTGATGAATGACCAGGAGCAGCTGCCCAGCCTGCCGATGTTGACCCTGGAAATCCGCCGGGCGCTGGCCAAGCCCGAGGTCAGCATGCCCCAGCTGGTCAGCCTGATCAGCAGGGATCCGGCGCTCAGTGCGTTGCTGATGAAATACGCCTCCAGTGCCTTGCTGCGCAGCCGCGTGGCGCCGAAAACCCTGCAGGATGTGTTGCGCGTGCTCGGCCTGCAGCAGGTGGATCGGGTGGTGATGCTGCACAGCGTCAAGAGCCTGTTCGTGCTGCACAGTCCCAGCCACAAGTTGCTGTTCATGGACGCCTGGCAGCGACTGACCCTGAAGGCGAGCATCTGCGGTTTTCTCGCGCGCAAGCTGGGGCAGGTGCAGGCCGATCATGCGGTGCTCGCCAGCCTGCTCAGCGAGGTGGGTTCGCTCGCGGTGCTCTCGGCCTTCAAGGGCGGCGACCTGGTGCCGACGCCGGCGCGTTACCACGGCCTGTGCCAGGCCTACAGCAAATCGCTGGGGCTGATGCTGCTGAAGAAGTGGGGCGTGGATGAGGCCTACGTGGACATCGTGCGCGAAGCGGGCAACTGGCCGCTGCAGCGCCAGCGGCAGATCGAGTTGCTCGATCTGGTCAACCTGAGTCTGTTCCACACCCTGCTTGATAGCGGCAGCGAAGCGCCGTTACCCGCACTGACCAGTCTGGCCGCCTATGCCAAGCTCAATGGCTTGCACAATGACGTGGCGGCGGACGGCAGCCTGGCCCTGGTCAGCCAGCATTGGGACGAGATCCAAGAGCTGGCCGCGGTACTGCGCTAAGGTTTGCCCAGGCATGAGCCTGTAAAGCTGCCCGCTACGGCTTGTTACGGTCCTTGAGCAGGTGGGCGGTGAGAGTGCGCAACGGCCCGAGTTGCCGGCAGATCAGCGCCAGCTGGGTCTGCACCAGGCGCTGCTGGTCGTCCAGGGCATCGGTGCGCTGCTCCAGCGCGGCGGCCAGTTGCTCTTCGGCATCGCTCTGGATCGCCACCGCCCGCTCTTCGGCCAGGCTGCTGGCGATTTCATCGAGGCTGGCGGCCAGGCGTGCGGCGCTCGCCGGCAGCGGGCTGTGCGGGTCGCCGAGGAGGACCTCACCGCGGTGCGCGCCGAGGCCCGAGAGATAACTCAAGAGGGTGTGCGAGAGCACCAGAAAGCGGAAGCCGATGTCCGCCTCCTTGCGGAAATGCCCGGGCTCCATGAGCATGTTGCCCAGGGTGGTGGACAGGGCGGCTTCGGCATTGTGCGCATTGCGTCGGGCCAGACGGTAGGCCAGGTCGTCGCGTTTGCCGCTGACATATTGCTGGATGATCTGACGCAGGTAGGTGCTGTTGCAGCTGAGGGTGTTGGCCAGCATGCGGTTGAGTCGGCGCCCCTGCCAGTCCGGCAGGATCAGGAACACCGCCAGCCCGGCGATCAGGCTGCCGATCAGGGTGTCGACCAGGCGTGGAAGGATCAAACCGTAGCCGTCGCCGACCTGGTTGAAGCAGAACAGCACCAGCAGGGTGATTGCCGCCGTGGCCAGGGTGTAGCGGCTGCTGCGGGTGGCGAAGAAGGCCACCCCGGCGGCCACGGCGAAGAAGGCCTGCACCAGCGGGCTGGGGAACAGGTCGAACAGCGCCCAGCCGAGCACCAGGCCGAGCACCGTGCCGGCGATCCGCTGCACCAGCTTGAGGCGGGTGGCACCATAGTTCGGCTGGCAGACGAACACCGTGGTCAGCAGGATCCAGTAACCCTGGGTCGGATGGATCCAGTGCAGCACGCCATAGCCGGCGGCCAGGGCAATGGCCAGGCGCAGGGCGTGGCGAAACAGCAGCGAGGTCGGGGTCAGTTGCTGGCGCAGCCGCTCCGCGACCTCCTTGAACGACTGTGGTTCGCGATCCAGCAGGCTGCTGTCCTGCTGCTCGGCCAGGGCATCGGGGTTGCTGGCGTGGCCGAGCAGTTGGTCGAGGGCCGCCAGGTTGCCGGCCAGGGCGCCCAGCGAGCGCAACAGCTGGCGCCAGGCCGGGTTGCTCTGCAGGCCCAGGTGCTGCAAGGAGGCATGCAGATCGTCCAGCGCCTGGCTGCAGTGCTCGCGGTACTCGAACGGCTGGCGCAGTTCGATGGCCTGGGCCAGGCGCTGACAGGCCTCGCCCTGCAGGCGCAGCAGACGCTGGCAGCGGAACAGCACATCGCTGTGAAAGAAGGCTTCGGCCAGTTCGTTGTAGGGGTAATGCGAGGAGCTGGCGCGCTCGTGGAGATCCTGGGCGAGGAAGTACAGCTTGAGGTAGCGACTGACCTTGCTGCCCGGTCGGTCATTGCCGACGCGGTGCAGGATGATTTCCTTGGCAGCATTCAGCGCTGCCACCACTCGACCGTTCTGCTTGGCCAGGGCCAGGCGCCGCTCCTCCACGTCGAGTTGGCGCAGCGGCTCGAACAGGGCGGCCTTGAGCTTGAGGTACTGGCCCAGTTCGCGGAACAGCCGGGCCAGGCTGTGTTGCACCGGCTGGTTGGCGAATAGCGCATTCCAGATCACCGACAGCACCCCGTACCAGGCCGCGCCGGCCATCATCATCAGCGGCTCCAGCCACAGGCCGGCAATGCCGCCGCGCTGTTCCACGCCGATCATGCTGTAGATCGCCAGGATCAGGGTGGCCGAGCCCAGGGTGGCGTAGCGCTCGCCGAGGGCGCCGAGCATGCTCAGGGCAAACCCCGACAGCGCCAGGGCACTGACGAACAACCAGGGGTAGGGGAACAGCCACTCGACCATGTAAGCCGCCGCGCTGAAGCAGCCGAGGGTCACCAGCAGCGCGGTCAGCCGACCTTGCCAGCTGTCGTCGGTCTCGGCCAGGGCGCTGGCGATCACCCCGAGAAACAGCGGCGTCAGCGCCTGCATCCAGTCCTGTGCCCAGCACAGCCACAGGCTGCCGCTGAGGGCGATGAACACCCGCAGGCTGTAGCTGAATTTATCCAGCGCCCACAGACGGCGCAGGGAATGGCGAAAAGAGCTGGCGGGCATCCGGGCGACCTTGAGCAGCGGTAATAGTGAGCAGACTAACGGAGTATGCGGGCGTCTGGCACTCCCCTGCTGGCAGCTTTTGCTGGCTGTCTGTCAGCTCGGGGCGAGGATGCCGGCTCTGCGCGAAAAGTCATGGACTATCCTTCTAAGCAGACAACCGTGCTTTGCAAGTCTTTTGCCACCTGTAGCGGCTGTCGTGGAGAGGGCCGTGAAGGTTTTCCCGATACTGCGTTTGCTCCTGGTCCTAGGCCTGTTGCTCTTGCCCGCGGGGCTGATGGCGGCACCCGGGGTGGTGGTGGAGCTGCGCGTAAATGGTGCGATTGGCCCGGCCAGCGCCGATTACGTGGTGCGTGGCCTGTCCCGCGCGGTGGACGAGGGTGCGCAACTGGTGGTGCTGAGCATCGACACCCCCGGCGGTCTGGACACCTCGATGCGCTCGATCATCAAGGCGATTCTCGCCAGTCCGATTCCGGTGGCCAGCTACGTTGCCCCCAGTGGTGCACGGGCCGCCAGTGCCGGCACCTATATCCTCTATGCCAGCCATATTGCAGCGATGGCGCCGGGCACCAATCTCGGCGCAGCCACCCCGGTGCAGATCGGCGGCATGCCCGGTTCACCGTCGCCCGCCCCGGACCAGCCGGGCAGCGCCGATAAGGGCGACCAGCCCGACAATGCCGCCGAGGCGGAGAAGGCCGGGGTGCCGACCGATACCCTGAGTAAGAAACAAATCAACGATGCCTCCGCCTATATCCGCGGATTGGCGCAGATGCGCGGGCGCAATGCCGAGTGGGCCGAGCAGGCGGTGCGCGAGGCGGTCAGCCTGTCCGCCGAAGAAGCGCTCGCACGCAAGGTGGTCGATTACCTGGCCCGTGACCTGGCCGACCTGCTCAGGCAGCTGGACGGTAAAAACTTCAGCGCCGCCGGCGTCGAAGTGACGCTGCAAACCGCCGATGCCGTAGTGGTCAGCCGCGAGCCGGACTGGCGCGCACAGTTTCTGGCGGTGATCACCAATCCCAGCGTGGCGCTGCTGCTGATGATGATCGGCGTCTATGGATTGTTCTTCGAATTTTCCAACCCGGGCAGCGGCGTCGGCGGCGTGCTCGGTGGCATCTGCCTGATTCTGGCGCTGTACGCCCTGCAGTTGTTGCCGGTCAACTACGCGGGAGTGGCCTTGATCCTGCTCGGCATCGCCTTTATCGCCGCCGAAGCATTCCTGCCGAGTTTCGGAGTGCTGGGGATTGGCGGGTTGGTCGCTTTCGTCTTCGGTGCCTTGATTCTGATCGACACCGAAGTGCCCGGCTTCGGCATACCCCTGGCGTTGATCGTGACCCTGGCCCTGACCACTGGCGCAGTGGTTTTCGCCATTCTCAGCATGGCCTTGCGCGCCAGGCGCCGCGCCCTGGTCGGCGGCGACAGCGAATTGATCGGCAGCCTGACGCGGATCCAGGCGGTGCAGCCGAGCAACCCGCTGGGCGGCTGGGTGCAACTGCAAGGCGAGAACTGGCAGGTTGTCAGCCAGGTGCCGCTGCAGCCCGGCCAACAGGTGCGGGTGCTGGCGCGCAAAGGCTCGACGCTGGACGTCGCCACCACTGAAGAAACACCGCCACAAGGAGACTGACATGGGTTTCGAATTGAGTTTTGCCACGCTGGCGGTGCTGCTGATGGCGCTGCTGATTTCGGCGTTCCGCATCCTGCGCGAATACGAGCGCGGCGTGGTGTTCCAGTTGGGACGCTTCTGGAAGGTCAAGGGACCGGGTCTGGTGATCATCATCCCGGGCATCCAGCAGATGGTCCGTGTCGATTTGCGCACCATCGTCCTGGACGTGCCGACCCAGGATGTGATTTCCCGCGACAACGTCTCGGTCAAGGTCAATGCGGTGATCTATTTCCGCGTCCTCGATCCGCAGAAGGCGATCATCCAGGTCGAGGATTACCACGGCGCCACCAGCCAGTTGTCGCAAACCACCCTGCGCGCGGTACTCGGCAAGCATGAGCTGGACGAGATGCTCGCCGAGCGCGAACGCTTGAATGTCGATATCCAGCAAGTGTTGGACGCGCAGACCGACGCCTGGGGCATCAAGGTGGCGAACGTCGAGATCAAGCATGTCGACCTCGACGAATCGATGATTCGGGCCATCGCCAAGCAAGCCGAGGCCGAGCGCGAGCGGCGGGCCAAGGTGATTCATGCCGAGGGTGAATTGCAGGCCTCGGAAAAACTCATGCAGGCCGCCGAAATGCTCGGCCGCCAGCCTGGGGCCATGCAGCTGCGCTACATGCAGACCCTGAGCAATATCGCCAGTGACAAGAGTTCGACCATCGTCTTTCCGCTGCCGATCGAGCTGCTTCAGGGCATGGCCGAACTCAAGGGTAAGAGTTAGCCGGCCAGCGACCGCGCAGGGACTCGCGGTATGCGAGCCCCTGCACCGCGGTCGAGGCTGCTGACGGAGGCTGCGATGAACATCCGCTACGAGAGTATTCTGGCCACCATCGGCCGCACCCCGGTTATCCGTATCAACCGCCTGGCGCCGGCCGGCATCGAGTTGTACGTCAAGGCGGAAGCCTTCAACCCCATGGGCTCGGTGAAGGACCGCATGGCCCTCAGCGTGATCGAGGCGGCCGAAGCCAGCGGTGCGCTGCAACCCGGGCAGACGGTGATCGAGGCCACCAGCGGTAACACCGGCATTGGCCTGGCCATGGTCTGCGCCGCCAAGGGTTACCCACTGGTGGTGACCATGGCCGAGAATTTCAGTATCGAACGGCGCAAGATCCTGCGTTTTCTTGGTGCGCGGGTGGTGCTCACCCCGGCGGCGCTGAAGGGCAGCGGTATGGTCGGCAAGGCCGAGGAGCTGGCGGCGGCCCACGGCTGGTTCCTGGTGCGCCAGTTCGAGAACGAGGCCAACGCCGACGCCCACACGCGCACCACTGCCCTGGAAATTCTCGATGCCTTCGCCGATGGCCAGCTTGATTACTTCGTCACCGGCTATGGCACCGGCGGCACGCTCAAAGGCACCGCGCGGGTGTTGCGCGAGTACCGCCCGACAACCCGCATCGTGGTCTGCGAGCCGGATAACTCGCCGCTGCTGGGCAGTGGTATCGAACAAATGCATGACGCCGAGGGTCGGCCGCTGAACAGTCACCCGGCGTTTCGCCCGCATCTGATGCAAGGCTGGACCCCGGACTTCATCCCCAAGCTTACCGACGATGCCCGCCGGCTGGGCCTGATCGACCGGATCATGCCGGTCAACGGCAACCAGGCCCTGCACTACGCCCGTCAGCTGGCGCGCCAGGAGGGCATCTTCTGCGGGCCTTCGAGTGGCGCCACCTTCGCCGGTGCCATGGCGGTGGCCGCCGAGGCTGCCCCTGGCAGTCGCATCCTCTGCATGCTGCCGGATACCGGCGAGCGCTATTTGTCCACGCCGCTGTTCGAGGACATTGCCGTGGACATGACCGCGGAGGAGCAAGACCTGGCCAGTTCCACGCCCAACTTTCGCTTCGACGTTGCCGTCAGCGCGCCCGGCGCCGGGCCGTCGGCGCCTGTCGAGCCGGCTGCTGATGCCGAGACCGAGGCGCTGCTGGCGCAGATCCTCGCCGACCCGCAGCGGCCATTGGTGATGTTCGCCCTGGAGTGGTGCGAGTTCTGCTGGTCGGCGCGCAAGCTGTTCCATGCCCTGGGCGTGGCCTACCGCTCGATCGACCTGGACTCGGTCGAATACCAGCAGGGCGACCTCGGCGGCCGCCTGCGTGTGGCGCTGCGGCACAAGAGCGGGATGCTCACCATCCCGCAAGTCTTCATCGGTGGCGAGCTGGTCGGTGGCTGCAACGAACTGTTTGGCGCCTATGCCGATGGCCGGCTCGCCACCATGCTGCGGGCCCACGGCGTCGACTTGGCTGAGGCGCCGACGATAGATCCGGCGACTCTGGCGCCGGCCTGGCTGCATCCGCGCAGCTGACCGGCGGCGGACAAGCTGTCGCGCTCTGCGCCTAGTGCAGGGAAGCGTGCCGAGATATGCGGGTGAATTAGGGCTTTGCCCTGAAACGTAGCGGATATACAGGGAGGCCAGCCCCGTTGCTCTTCTAGACTTCAAGGTACTCGGCTGGATTAAGGAGAAGATCATGCGTATCGGTGTTCCCAAAGAGATCAAGAACCATGAGTACCGCGTTGGCCTGACCCCGCACTCGGTCGCCGAACTGACCAGCCTTGGCCATCAGGTCTGGGTCGAGACGTTGGCCGGCGCCGCCATCGGCTTCAGCGACGGCGACTACCAGGCGGCTGGCGCGCAGATCGCCGGGGACGCGGCGCAGGTGTTTGCCGAGGCGCAATTGATCGTCAAGGTCAAGGAACCATTGACCGCCGAGCGCGCACGGCTGCGTCCCGAGCACACCCTGTTCACCTACCTGCACCTGGCGCCGGACCGGCCGCAGACCGACGAGTTGATGGCCAGCGGCGCCACCTGCATCGCCTACGAAACCGTCACCGACAGCCACGGTCGTCTGCCGTTGCTGGCGCCGATGTCCGAGGTCGCCGGGCGCATGTCGATCCAGGCCGGAGCCAACTGCCTGGAAAAAGCCAAGGGCGGGCGCGGAGTGCTGCTCGGCGGCGTACCGGGGGTGGCGCCAGGCAAGGTGGTGATCCTCGGCGGCGGCGTGGTCGGCAGTCATGCCCTGGCCATGGCGGTGGGGCTGGGCGCCGACGTCACGGTGCTGGACAAGAACGTCGATGCCCTGCGGCGTCTGGACAACCAGTACGCCAGCCGCATCACCACCCTCTATTCGACCGGCGCTACACTGCGCGAGCAGATCCTCGCGGCCGACCTGGTGATCGGTGGCGTACTGATTCCCGGTGCCGCCGCGCCCAAGCTGATCAGCGCCGAGATGGTCCGGCAAATGCAGCCCGGCTCGGTGCTGGTGGATGTGGCGATCGACCAGGGTGGCTGTGCCGAGACTTCGAAAGCCACCACCCACGCCGATCCGACCTATGTGGTCGACGAAGTGGTGCACTACTGCGTGGCCAATATGCCCGGTGCGGTGGCGCGCACCTCGACCCTGGCGCTGAACAACGCGACCCTGCCATTCGTCATCGCACTTGCCGAGAAAGGCGTGCGCCGCGCGCTTGAGGATGACCCGCACCTGCGCAACGGCCTCAACGTGGCCAAGGGTGTGATCACCTGCGCCAGCGTCGCCGAGGCCCACGGCCTGCCCTCCCAGTCGGCGGCCAGCGTGCTCGAGCATTTGCTGTAGCGCGGGCGGCCGCGCAGGTTGGGAGCTTCGATGGTTCCCACGCTCTGCGTCCTACCCCTGGTCAGGACCTGGGTACGATCAAAATGTGGCTTGGAAGGGGCTCGGCTCGGGCAGGGTGCGCACGGCGCACCCTACTTGATTGCATCGGGCCAGATAACTTGAGGCCGCCTAGCTGAGCCGCCTTCACTTCGCGGTGCTTCTCAATGCCCCGAAATCACGCTGAACCGCCCCAGCAGCGGCAGGCGGGCCAGTTGGCGGGTCAGCGGTGCGCTGCAGCGCTCCAACCAGGCGCTGGCCTTGTCAGCGAAGTGCGTATAGCAGCCCCAGGCCAGCGCCAGCAGGCTGAGGAACACCCCGCCGACCAGCGCGTCCGAAGCCCAATGGGCGCCAGCGACCAGGCGCGGCAGCATGAACAGCACGGCCATGCTCCAGACCAGCAGGAGCCTCCAGCCGCGGGCGAAGAAACTCATGAACAGCGCCCAGATCAGCAGCACCGAGGCGTGGTCGCCGGGGAAGCTGCGGCTGGCGCTGTCTTTCATGTCCCAGCGCTCTTTCCAGGTGGGGAACAGCTCGGTCAGGCGCGCGCTGCCTTCTACCACCAGCGAGGCGCTCGGCCGTTGCCAGCCCATCAGCTTGACCAGCTCGGCGAAGCCGACACGCCACAGCAGCAACACCAGCAAGACGGTAAGAAAGGCGAACAGCGCCCGGCGTACATGGGCGCCGCTGAACAGCAGATCGGCCTTGAGCATCACTGCCAGCATCAGCAGGCCGACCCCCAGGTCCACCGGGCGCATGCTGGCGATGGCCCAGGTCTGTGCCCACAGGCCGGCCGCATGCACCGGCTCGTTGAGCAGGGCGAACAGGGTCAGGTCGAGTTGATCCCAGAGCTGGCGGGTCGGCTGCCACAGCCAACTGGCGAGCAGCAGCACGGCGCCGATGTGGCAGAGCAGCAGGGGGCGCAGGCGCCATTGGCTGTTGAGAAAAGTAGTGGGCATGATGCTGCTCCTTGCTGAAAAATAATCGTGTGCCTTCCAGGCGGCGCGCATTGTAGGGGAGCTGGCGGGTGTTTGCATGTGACGTGCGCGCCAAATTCCCCGGGAATGATCGTTTTTCGGCGCGTCCGTGACGGTCATTCGGCGCGCGGCCCTTGGTTGGGCCGGCATTTGTGCATAAAATCGCCAGCCTCTAGCAATTCCCCTTGCAGGCGAGCCCGCTATGCCCGATTTCACCCAACGCTTTCTGTTCGACGACGCCGACATTCGCGGCGAGTTGGTCGTCCTGGGCGAGAGCTACCAGCACGTGCTGGCCAAACATGACTATCCGCAGCCGGTCGCGCAATTGCTCGGCGAGCTGCTGGCCGCCGCGGCCCTGCTGGTGGGCACCCTGAAGTTCGACGGCCTGCTGATTTTGCAGGCGCGCTCCTCGGGTGCGCTGCCGCTGTTGATGGTCGAATGCTCCAGCGCCGGCGAACTGCGCGGGATCGCCCGCTACCATGCCGAGCAGATTGGCGCCGATGCCGGGCTGGCCGAGCTGATGCCCGATGGTGTGCTGGCGATGACCGTTGACCCCACCCAGGGCCAGCGCTATCAAGGTATCGTCGACCTGGATGGCGCCACGCTGAGCGATTGCCTGACCAACTATTTCACCACGTCCGAGCAATTGGCCACCCGCTTCTGGCTCTGTGCCGATGGTCAGCGTGCGCGCGGTATGCTGCTCCAGCAATTGCCGGCCGATCGCTTGAAAGAGCCTGAAGAGCGTGAGGCCAGTTGGCAGCATGTGACGACCCTGGCCGGTACCTTGACCCACGAAGAGCTGCTGGGCCTGGACAACGAAACCCTGTTGCATCGCCTCTATCATGAGGAGTCGCTGCGCCTGTTCGAGCCGCGAACGCTGCAATTTCGCTGCAGCTGCTCGCGGGAGCGTTCGGCCAATGCGTTGGTCAGTCTCGGTCAGGCCGATGCCGAGCTGCTGTTGAGCGAGCATGCCGGCCAGGTGGTGATCGACTGCCAGTTCTGCAACCAACGCTATGCGTTCGATGCAGCCGACATCGCCCAGCTGTTTGCTGGCGGCGGCAGTGCTGGGCCTGCGGACACGCTGCATTGACGCCGATAGCGTTCGTCTATCGACCCGCTTAGCGGATCGGGTGCTGCCAATAGACGTGCTTTCTGGCATACTTCCGCGACTTTTTTCTCGCTGTAGTAGTGTCTTTGCTTTTACTACAAACCGTTTGGAAAACTCGGCCCATTGGCCGACGGGGACCCTCATGACGCAAGCCAACACCGCCGTGTACACCGACATCAGCGCCGCCCAACTGGTCGAAGAAGCCATTCGCCGCGGTGAGGGCGAACTGGCCGCCAGCGGCGCCCTGGTCGTTCGTACCGGTCACCGCACTGGCCGTTCGCCGGCTGATCGCTACATCGTTCGGGAACCGAGCACCGAGGCGCAAATCGCCTGGGGCGCGATCAATCGCCCGTTCCCGGCCGACAAGTTCGACGCCCTCTGGGATCGCGTCGAGGCGTTCAATCGCGAGCAGGATTTCTTCGTTTCCCACGTCCATGTAGGTTCCGCCGAGGAGCACTACCTGGCGGTCAAGATGACCACTGCCACGGCTTGGCAGAACCTGTTCGGCCGTCAGCTGTTCATCAATCCCGAGACCTACAACCCGGCCGGCAAGGACGAGTGGAAGGTGCTCAACGTGGCCAACTTCGAGTGCGTGCCCGAGCGTGACGGCACCAACTCCGACGGCTGCGTGATCATCAACTTCGCCGCCAAGAAGGTACTGCTGGCCGGTATGCGCTACGCCGGCGAAATGAAGAAAGCCATGTTCTCGGTGCAGAACTTCCTGCTCCCGGAAAAAGACGTGCTGCCGATGCACTGCGCCGCCAACATCGGCGAAGAGGGCGACGTGACCCTGTTCTTCGGCCTGTCCGGCACCGGCAAGACCACCCTGTCGGCCGACGAGTCGCGCTACCTGATCGGCGATGACGAACATGGCTGGGGCGAGGGCGTGGTGTTCAACATCGAGGGCGGTTGCTATGCCAAGTGCATCGACCTGTCCGAGAAGAACGAGCCGGTGATCTGGAAGGCCATCCAGTTCGGCACCGTGCTGGAAAACGTCATCCTCGACGAAGAGCGCGTGCCGGATTACACCGATGACAGCCTGACCCAGAACAGCCGCGCCGCCTACCCGCTGGAATTCGTCGAGAAGCGCAGCGAGAAGAACCTCGGCGGCGAGCCGAACGCGGTGATCTTCCTCACCTGCGACCTGACCGGCGTACTGCCGCCAGTGTCGATCCTCAACGAAGAGCAGGCGGCCTACCACTTCCTGTCGGGCTACACCGCACTGGTCGGTTCCACCGAAATGGGCAGCGGCAGCGGCATCAAGTCGACCTTCTCCACCTGCTTCGGCGCGCCCTTCTTCCCGCGCCCGGCTGGCGAGTACGCCGAGTTGCTGATCAAGCGCATCCGCGGTTTCAACTCCAAGGTCTATCTGGTCAACACCGGCTGGACCGGCGGTGGCTATGGCGTCGGCAAGCGCTTCAACATTCCGACCACCCGTGGCGTGATTGCCGCAATCCAGAGTGGCGCGCTGATCGGCACCGAGACCGAGCAACTGCCGATCATCAACCTCAGCGTGCCGACCTCGGTACCGGGCGTCGAAACCAACCTGCTCAACCCGCGCAATACCTGGGAAGACCAGAACGCCTACGACGAGGCCGCCAAGGGCCTGGCCAAGCTGTTCATCGACAACTTCAAGAAGTTCGAGGTCAGCGACGCCATCAAGCAGGCCGGCCCGCAGCTCTAAGCCGTAGCGCCTCCTGCGACAGGGCCGCCTTCGGGCGGCTTTGTCATTTCCGCACCTCGCGCCTGGCTGGTTGCGCTGCTCCCGCGGTGTTCGGGCTGGCGATTCGTCGGCGACCCGCAAGGGGCCGAGAGGATCGTTTCGCGATCATGTCATGGCTGCGTGGCACTCGCAGGCGTCACTGCCCACCGTCTCGATTATGGGTGGCCTGACTCACCCTCACCGCGCTATGGTCACAGGCCATTCAGCGGTCAACGGAGTGACAGCTCATGTACACAACTCTCGAACGTGTTTTCGGTTTCAAGCAACTGCGTCCCGGCCAGGAAGCGGCGATCGGCGCCGTGCTGGCCGGGCGCTCGGCGGCGGCGATCTTCCCGACCGGCTCGGGCAAATCGCTGTGCTACCAGTTGTCGGCGCTGCACCTGCCGCACCTGACCCTGGTGGTCTCGCCATTGCTGGCGCTGATGCAGGATCAGCTGGCCTTTCTCGCCCGCCACGGCATCAGCGCCGCCAGCATCGACTCGGCGCAGAGCCGCGAAGACGCCAGCGCGGTGATGGCCCGGGCCAAGTCCGGCGAACTGAAGATCCTGATGATCTCGGTCGAACGCCTGAAGAACGAACGTTTCCGCAACTTCATCGGCCAGGTGCCGATCTCCCTGCTGGTGATCGACGAAGCCCACTGCATCTCCGAGTGGGGCCACAACTTCCGCCCCGACTACCTCAAGTTGCCCGACTACCAGCGCCAGTTCGGCATTCCCCAGGTGCTGCTGCTCACGGCCACCGCGACGCCGCCGGTGATCGCCGACATGCAGGCCAAGTTCGCCATCGCCCCGGCGGATGTGATCACCACCGGCTTCTACCGGGCCAACCTCAACCTGCTGGTCGAGCCGGTCAGTGGTGCCGACAAGCAGCGGCGGCTGGTCGAGTGGCTGGGCGCCAAGGCCGAGCAGCCGAGCATTGTCTACGTCACCCAGCAGAAGACCGCCGAGCAGGTGGCCGAACGCCTGAGCCAACGTGGAATCGCCGCCAGCGCCTATCACGCCGGCATGGCCCATGAGGCGCGCGAGGCGATCCAGCGCCGCTTCATGGGCGGGCAGATCAACTGCATCGTCGCCACCATCGCCTTCGGCATGGGCATCGACAAGAGCGACATCCGCAACGTGGTGCACTTCGACTTGCCCAAGTCGATCGAGAACTACAGCCAGGAGATCGGCCGGGCCGGGCGCGACGGCCAGCCGTCCGACTGCCTGGTGCTGGCCAACCGCGACAGCCTCAACGTGCTGGAAAACTTCGTCTATGGCGACACGCCCGAGCAGGATGGCATCCGCGGCGTGCTCGACGAGCTATTGGCCAGCAGCCAGGATGGTCAGTGGGAGCTGATGCTGGGCGCCTTGTCCGAACAGAGCAACATCCGCCAGCTGCCGCTGAAGACCCTGCTGGTGCAGCTGGAGCTGCGCGGCATCATCGCCCCGCGCTATGCCTATTTCGCCGAATACCGCTTCAAGCACCTGCTCGAGCCCGAGGCCCTGCTGGCCAAGTTCGACGGCGAGCGCCGCCAGTTCGTCGAGGCCATCCTCGACAGCTCGCAGCGCGCGCGCACCTGGTGCACCCTGGATTTCGACGTACTCTACCAGCAGCACCAGGCCGAGCGCGGGCGGGTGGTCAAGGCGCTGGATTACTTCCAGGAGAAGGGCTGGATTGAGCTGGAAAGCAAACAGATGACCGAGGTCTATGCGCTGCTCGATGCCGGCTTCGACCCCGCAGCACTGAGCGCCGAATTGCATGACTACTTCAAACAGCAGGAACGCAGTGAGATCACCCGCATCCACGCCATGCTCGAGCTGTTCGCCACCGAGCACTGTCTGAGTCAGCGCCTGGCCGCCTACTTCGGTGACCGCCAGGCACCCGAGCGCTGCGGCCACTGCTCGGTGTGTCATGGCCAGGTCGCCCACCTGCCGGAGCCGCCGCCGCTGCCCGCCTTGGCCGAACATGACCTGCACCGCCTGTGCGGCAGCTTTATCCAGCGCCACGCCGAGCTGAAAGGCAGTGCCCCCAGCGCCGAATGCCTGACCCGCTTCCTCTGCGGCATCAGCGTGCCGCTGTTGACCAAGCTCAAGGCGCGCAGCATTGCCGGCTTCGCCGCTCTGGACAGCTACCCCTACGCCGGGGTGCGCGCCTGGGCCGAGCAGCAACTGGCATCGCACTGCCGGTGACCGCTAGCCGGTTCGGTAGGGGCGTGCGCACTGCTGACAGCACGCGGCTGCCACACTCCCTGCGTGCCCATGGAGGTGGCTTGTGCGTGGCTCGGGCCGCGTTCCGTTCGGCGCGAAGCCACAGCCCGCCGTAGGGTGTGTCGTACTGAAGTGTCCGACTAATTCCAGACTCACCTGAACGGGCTTGGGCGCCGCGGCAAATTTGTCAGCGCACAGGACGCATTCCTATGTCGATGCTGAATCGGCATAGGAATGCGTGAGGGGAGGGGGATCAGAACCGAGGCGGTGCTGATGAGGGGCAGCAGCGTCTCGGATTTCGATGGTTCACGCCCTATTAGGGCACTGGCTAGGTGTCGCTGGCCGCCTGGACTGATGCCAGGGTGCGGCGTTGGATCGCCATGCTCTGCAGCTGAACGGAGCTTCGTTAGCGCTATGGCTATCAATCCTGACCTATGGTCGGGTTATACCGTTCTACTGTTTCGCCTTGTACGATTTTCCCAAACGCGAGCTGCGGCTTTACGCGCTAAGCGCTAAGTTCGGTTGCTACCTGTAGTTGACCTGCACCCACGGTCTGTCATTCCGACTCCATGGTTATACGTGCATTCTGTGCTTTGGCACTGCGGCCAGCGTGCAGAATCACGCGGGTGCTGATTGGGGGACAAGTGATGCTGGGTGTCGTCATTCGCTTAAGTCCTCCTTGTTGCTGTCCTGAGTCATAAGGTAGCCCGATTTATCGCCAGAGGTTTAGTACAAGTGGCGATAAAACCTGATGCTTCAGGAATTAACGCGCATAAATCCCCGGCACAGCGCCATATTCCCTGGGCTGGGCCGGTTTTCCCTGTCGGCAATCCTGCCTGTGCCCGGTCATGGAGCGGCTGTATGCCTCAAGAGGCTCACAAGGCAGCAGGCCTTTAGTGGGACCGGAATGGCGCGATGCGCAGTGGTCGAACCGCCACAGGCGCAAACGGCGCGTTTCCAGACATTTCGGGGTCGACTTCAGACATCCGTGCAGGCGCCAGACCCTCTAGGTTAGGCGGGTGTTATATCAGCCGAAAAACTTGGAGTAGACATGTCCAGCCCGATCACCGTTCTCCGCGATACCACCCCCATGCCGATGCTCGACGCCTGCAAATGGGAAAAGCTTGCTGGCGACCCGCACACCGTCAACCTCAACGCCTACACCTCGGAAGACGGCAGCAAGATCATGGGCACCTGGATCTGCACCCCCGGCAAATGGCGGGTCGCTTACGATAAGTGGGAGTACTGCCACTTCCAGGAAGGCTACTGCATCATCACCCCGGACGGTCAGGCGCCGATCCACCTCAAGGCCGGTGATATCTTCATCGTCGAGCCGGGCATGAAGGGCACCTGGGAAGTGGTCGAGACGGTGCGCAAGTACTTCGTCTTCGCCTGACATCCGCAGTCGCGCCGCCAGGCGCAGAGGCAGGGTGGCGTTCAACCGCCACCTACGGAGCTTCTGGCGCGCTCGCTTCCTCATCCGTCAAGCGTTGCAGGTAGTGGGCGAAGTCCGGATCTTCCCCGCGCAGTAACTGTGGCAGCCGTTCGCGGAAGTCCTCGCGTCGGCTCCATTCGCGCATGTAGTCCTCCCAGGAATGCCAGCGCCGCTGTTTCTTCGCGTCCATGTTGGGCTCGTAGATCAGCAGATAGGCACGCTCGAACAGGGAAATGAGCATGTCGAAGATCAGCAACATGCGTTCGCGCTGTTCGTCGGTCAAATCCGGGGTGGCAGGCTGGCTGCGCAGCTTCAGGTCCGGGTTGGCCAGTACCACTTCGAGGAAGTCGATATAGGCATCGGAGATCTGCTGCCAGGTGGCTTCCCGTTCATTCGCGCGCTCCTTGCGCTGTTCGACGAGGAACACGCCAATCGCAAAGGGCAAGGCTACCACCGTGACGATGTAGGACAGCAGTTCCCAGGTTTCGAGTGTCATATCTCCCTCGTTGGCTAAAGGCCGGTAGAACAAGCAAAGCCCATTTTTTGCCGCGCACTGGCGCCAAACGCTCCCCGCGCCCTTGGCAGCATATGACCAGTGGCAAAACGGTGGCCCGCACGCTGGCTATGCTCAGGTAGCGGGCCGAATGGGCCGCACCAGTGCTGTCTTCGCCCACGCAGCAGTATTTCTCGAACAGCATCGCGTTTATACAGGCAGTCTTCAGGTCAAACGGTGAGACAAGGAAGACAGGGGAAGTTGGGTTACGACGTGTCGTGTGCAACCTGAAAGTGGATGCCTTCGGCAAATTGATGGACGGTCCCAGGCGGCAGTTCAGATGATTTGACGACTAGGGGTTCGCATTATGTTCACGCGGCGTACATTCTTGAAATATACCGGCGGCACCTTTCTCACACTGTATGCAATTGACCGGTACGGGGTGCCCATCGCACTCGCACAGATTCCCGGTGGCTCACTCGATCCAGATGAGATTGCCAAGTTTCAGACCCCCTTGCTGATTCCTCCGGTCATGCCGAGAGCGGCAAAGATCAATAAGGTGGCTGGCAAGCAGGTCGACTACTACGAGATATCGGTCAAGCAGTTTGCCCAGCAGATTCTCCCGGATGGCCTGCCGGCCACCATCGTTTGGGGTTATGGCGCGCTGTCGGCCAAGGGCAATCGAGGCGTGTTGTTGCATAACGCCCCCGCGCTGACCATCGAGGCCAAATGGAACACCCCGGTCCAGGTCAAGTGGATCAACGAACTCACGGACGATGTCGGCAACTACCTGCCGCACCTGCTGCCGGTGGACCCGACCCTGCACTGGGCCAACCCACCCGGCGGTATCGCCGGGCGCGACATGCGACCGGACTTCAACAGCACACCGCCGCCCTACACCGGGCCGGTACCCATGGTCACCCACGTGCACGGTGCCGTTGGCGTCGGCGACGAGAGCGACGGCTATGCCGAGGCCTGGTACCTGCCCGCCGCCAGCAATATCCCACAGGATTTTGCCCATGAAGGCACCTGGTACGGGTTCTTCGCCAGCAAGGCCGAGGCCAGCTTCGGTGAGACCTGGGGACCAGGCTTTGCCACCTTCCAGTATCCCAACCTCAATCGCGCCTCGACCCTCTGGTACCACGACCACACCCTCGGCATGACCCGTCTCAATGTCTACGCCGGCCCGGCTGGTTTCTACCTGGTGCGTGGTGGTCCGGATGGCGACACCGCGGTGAGCGACACCCGCTCCGGCATGCCGGCGCAGCTGCCAAGTCCGGCGCCGCGGGAGAACGACAAATTCCCGCCGAACAAGACCTACTACGAGATTCCCATCGCTATCCAGGATCGTTCGTTCAACGTCGATGGCTCGCTGTTCTACCCCGACTCACGCGATTTCTTCGACGACATTACCGGCCCCTTCATTCCCGACACCGACATCGCGCCGGCCTGGAACCCCGAGTTCTTCGGCAACACACTGATGGTTAACGGCAAGACCTGGCCGTTCCAGACCGTCGAGCAGGTGCGCTACCGTCTGCGCCTGCTCAACGGCTGCCAGTCGCGCTTCCTGATCCTCGACTTCGGCAATATCCCCGGCGTGGAGGTCTGGCAGATCGGTAACGAAGGCGGCTTTCTGGCTGCGCCGGTCAACCTCAGCGCCGATCACGGCAACCGCCTGCTGATGGGGCTGGCCGAACGGGCCGACCTGATTGTCGATTTCAGCAACGTGCCAGTGGGCAATTACGTGCTGGGCAATGTAGGCCCGGACGAACCCTTCGGCGGCGGCGAGCCGGGTCTCGATTTCGAAATAGCCGACCCGGCGACCACCGGCCAGGTCCTGGAGTTTCGCGTGGTGCCGGCCGTGGCCGTTGATCCGAGTACACCGCCGCAGTTTCTGCAGTTGCCGGCGATCACGCCGCTGCCGGCGGCAAGCGTCACCCGTCGCCTGGTCCTGATCGAGGAGGTGTCAGACTTCTTCGCCGATGCCCCGGCCGAAGCATTGCTGGGCACCCTGGCCGGCGACCCCGCCGAGGAGCCGGCACAGTGGAGCAAGCGCCTGTGGGTAGAACCGGTGACCGAGAACCCGGCGGTGGGTGCGACCGAGGTCTGGGAACTGTACAACGCCACCGCCGACGCCCACCCGGTCCACATCCATGAGGTGGTGTTCGAGGTCATCGACCGGCAGGATATCTTCGTCAACGAGGATGAACGGCAGGTGCAACTAGTCCCCGCCAGCGCGCCCATTCCAGCCGAGCCCTGGGAGAGCGGTTTCAAGGATACCGTCATCGCCTACCCCGGTCAGGTCACGCGCCTACGCGCACAATTCAACTCGCCCGGCCAGTTCGTCTGGCACTGCCACATCCTCGAGCACGAGGACAACGAGATGATGCGGCCAGTGCGCATCGGCCCCCTGCAGCCGGGGCAACCGGACTAGTCGCGCGAGCTGACTGTGAGGGCGTCGGCCTGCGCGCGGCGCCCTCCGAGCCCATGTCCAGCGGCTGATCCGGGTGTCGGGGGTGCTCGCGTCCGCGTCATTCCAGGCAGCATTTACCCCCTTGCGCCAACGATAAGGGTTGCCTTCCTCGTCGGGCATTGTCATAACTGTCACGTGGCCATGTGTGGGCGCCTACTCAGCGCTCCCATGCAGGCTCAACGCACTACAGGGTTGCGCGTACGCAGCTGCAGCGTCGCAGATTGTGGTCTTTGTCAGCGCCGCAACGACAAAGTCCGGAACCTAGACGGTATGCCTGCCCTCGAAGGTACAGACCCGTCAGAAGCGAGGAATACCATGCAAATTCATGTGAGAAGCAACCATATCGAAGGAAGTGTCCGGCTTCAGGAGTGGGTAAGCGCGACAGTGTCCGAGCGGCTGGACCGTTTCGAAGATTTTCTCACCCGGGTTGAAGTTCATCTCAGCGACGAGAATGGCAACAAGGCCGGCGCCGACGACAAGCGCTGCCAGATCGAAGCACGGCCCAAAGGCCATCAATCCATTTCAGTCACCCACAAAGCCTCCTCGCTCGATCAGGCCGTGGACGGCGCCACCGAAAAAATGCGCCATGCCCTCGAGCACATGGTCGGCAAGCTTGTGGTCAGGGCCGTATCCACCGGGCATATCGATGACCCGCGCCTGAGCGAAGATCCCGAACAAGTCACCGAGGCCCTGCTGCAGGAAGAATTCCTGGCCAAAGAAGAAGCCCTGAGCCGCGCTTGAGGCGTTCACATTCGTTGATTCCTGAATGATTGCAATAAGGGGCTGCCATGCGTACATGGCAGCCCCTTTAAGGTTGCGCAATCCGCCACGCCGGCACCTAACCACTCCCTGTGCAGGCACGGCGCCGCTGTCGGTTTGCTGCGCAATAAGCCCCTCGTCATCCGTTTGTCCGCTATCCGCGGCTTAGTCGCTCGACCACGCGTCGGCGCAATCCCGGGTCCTCGCGTGCAGGGCTCCCGGCCTTTGACTAGCAGCGCACAAAGTGCCGATCGCCCCCGGTCCCATGCACAGGCCCGAGTGGTCGGTGCACTGGCAGGCCGCCGCGACAATCAAGCGCTAAACTAATTCTGACGCGCCGCGCCGGAGCATGCCCGCGGTCGCGCGGATGCGCCCCACTCACTCAAGAGGAGCGTAAAGATGCAGATCGGCATGATCGGCCTCGGCCGCATGGGCGCCAGCATGGTCACCCGCCTGCTGCGCGGCGGCCATGACTGCGTGGTCCATGACCAGGCGCCCGAAGGCATCGCGCGCCTGGTCGCGCTTGGCGCCACGGGCGCCGCAACGTTGCCGCAGTTCGTCGAGACGTTGAAGGCACCGCGTGCGGTCTGGCTGATGGTGCCGGCCGCGGCCGTAGATGCCCTGCTCGAACAACTGACCCCCCTGCTGAACGCCGGCGACATCGTCATCGACGGCGGCAACTCGCACTATCACGACGACCTGCGCCGCACCGCGGACCTGGCGGCAGCGAATATCGCCCACGTGGACGTCGGCACCAGCGGAGGCGTGGCCGGCCTGGACCGCGGCTACTGCCTGATGATCGGCGGCGGCAGTGAGTCGGTGCAGCATCTCGCGCCGGTGTTCGCCACCCTGGCCCCGGGGGCCGGCACGGTGGCGGCGACCCCTGGCCGCCGCGCGGGCACCGGCACGGCCGATCAGGGCTGGCTGCATTGCGGGCCGCACGGTGCCGGCCACTTCGTCAAGATGGTGCACAACGGCATCGAGTACGGGCTGATGGCCGCCTATGCCGAGGGTCTGAACATCCTGCATCACGCGAATATCGGCCTGCGCCAGCACGCCGTCGATGCCGAGACGACGCCGTTGCGCGAACCCGCGCATTACCAGTACGAGCTGAACCTGCCCGACATTGCCGAGGTCTGGCGCCGCGGCAGCGTGATCGGCTCTTGGCTGCTGGATCTGACGGCCGCAGCGCTGGCGGGCGACCCCACGCTGGCCGGCTATGAAGGCCGGATCTCGGACTCCGGCGAAGGCCGCTGGACGGTGCAGGCAGCCATCGACGAGGCGGTGCCCGCCCCGGTGCTGAGCGCGGCGCTGTATGCCCGCTTCGGTTCGCGCGGCGATGCCGACTTTGCCAACCGCGTGCAATCGGCCATGCGCCATGAGTTCGGCGGCCACCTCGAGAAGCCGGCCGCCGGCGGGCCAAGCGGGACCTGACATGAACCCAGCCACCAGCTCTCCCCCGACCCAGTCCGCCGATGCCCTGGTGCTGTTCGGCGCCAGCGGCGACCTGGCACACAAGAAGATCTTTCCGGCGCTCTACGCGATGGCCCGCAGTGGTGTGCTGAAGGTGCCGGTGATCGGCGTCGCCTCATCGAAGTGGAGCGTCGAGCAATTTCGCGCGCGCGCCCGGGACAGCGTCGAGCAAGGTGGCGGCGAGGTCAGCCCGCGTGCACTCAACCACCTCCTGTCGACGCTGCAGTACGTCAGTGGCGACTACCAGGATGGGTCCACCTTCGCAGCCTTGAGAGAGGCGCTGCAGGGGGCGCAGCGGCCGACGTTCTACCTGGCGATACCGCCGGCGCTGTTCCCCACGGTGATTCGCAGCCTCAAGGCCGCGGGCCTGGCCGAAGGTGGGCGAGTCATCATCGAAAAGCCATTCGGCCATGATCTGGCCTCGGCCCGCGAACTCAACCGGGTTGCACTGGATGCCTTCCCCGATGACGCGACCTTCCGTATCGATCACTTCCTGGGTAAGGAAGCGATCATGAACATCCTGTATTTCCGCTTCGCCAATACCTTTCTCGAGCCGATCTGGAACCGCAACCACATCGCCAGCGTGCAGATCACCCTGGCCGAGCAGTTCGGCGTCGAGGGCCGCGGGGCCTTCTACGAGAGCGCCGGCTGCCTGCGCGACGTGATGCAGAATCATCTGTTCCAGATCGTCGCGCTGCTGGCGATGGAGCCGCCGGCCAGCCGCCACTTCGAGGCCGTGCACCGCCACAAGGCCGATGTCTTTGCCGCCATGCGGCCGTTAGGCGCCGACGACATCCTGCGCGGGCAATACCAGGGCTACCGCGACGAGCCGCAGGTCGCCAACGACTCCGATGTCGAAACCTTCTGCGCTCTGCGCGTGCATGTCGATTCCTGGCGCTGGGGCGGCGTGCCCTGGTACCTGCGCTCGGGCAAGTGCCTGCCGCTCACCGCCTGCGAGGTGGTGGTGCGCCTGAAGCCGCCACCACAGAATCTGTTCGGCGACGCGGTCAAGGCCGACGCAGTCAACACCCTGCGCTTTCATCTGTCACCGCACTCGACGATTGCACTCGCCGCCCGCGTCAAGCGGGCCGGCAAGGAGTTCGTCGGTGACCAGCGCGAGTTCTTGCTGCTCGAAGAGGAGCCCGGCGAGCAGTCCCCCTACGAGCGCCTGCTGACCGACGCGATGGCCGGTGACGGCGCGCTGTTCGCCCATGAGGACGCCATCGAATCGGCATGGGCCGTGGTGGAACCGGTGCTGGCCAAACATCCCCCGGTCATTGCCTACGCGCCGGGCTCGTGGGGGCCGCCTGCCGCCAACCATTTCATCGCCGCCGATGGTGGCTGGCACAATCCCGAAGTGGCGGGCTGAACCATGCCTTTGCCCATCGAAGACTACGCCATGATCGGCGACGGCCGGACCGCCGCGCTGGTGGGCCGTGATGGTTCGATCGATTGGCTGTGCCTGCCCCGCTTCGACTCGGGCGCGTGTTTTGCCGCTCTGCTGGGCAGCCCTGACAATGGGCGCTGGATCATCTCGCCCAGCGCCGAGATTACGGCGGTGCGGCGCCGCTATCGGCAAGGCACCCTGATCCTGGAAACCGACTTCGAGACGGCGTCGGGAGCCGTGCGCGTGATCGACTGCATGCCGCTGTCCAATGAGCGTTGGGACGTGCTGCGCATCGTCGAAGGCCTGCGCGGGCGCGTTAGCATGCACATGGAACTGGTCATCCGCTTCGACTACGGCTCCATCGTGCCGTGGGTGCGCCGCAGCGATGACACCCTGTTGGCGGTCGCCGGGCCGGATTCGCTCGAATTGCACACACCGGTCCCCACGCGCGGCGTGCGGATGACCACGCAGGCCGACTTCGAAGTCGGCAGCGGGGAGCGGTTGCCCTTCGTGCTCAACTTCCGGCCGTCGCACTGGCCGGCGCAGCCAGCCATCGACGCTGAGCAGGTACTGGCGCAGACCGAGCGTCACTGGCTGGCGTGGTCACAGCGCTGCAGCTTCGAGGGTCGCTGGCAGGAGCCGGTGCAGCGCTCCTTGCTGACGCTGAAGGCGCTCATCTACCAGCCCACCGGCGGCATAGTCGCGGCGCCTACCACCTCACTGCCTGAGCAGCCGGGTGGCGCGCGCAACTGGGACTACCGGTACTGCTGGCTGCGCGACGCCACGCTCACCCTGAACGCCCTGCTGCTCACCGGCTACACGAAGGAGGCGCTGGCCTGGCAGGACTGGCTGCTGCGCGCGGTGGCCGGCAGCCCGGAGGACATGCAGATCCTCTACAGCGTGACCGGCGCGCGGCGGCTCGAGGAGACCGAGCTCGCGTGGTTGCCCGGGTATCTGCAGGCCGCCCCGGTGCGGATCGGCAACGCGGCGGCCGAACAGTTCCAGCTCGACGTCTATGGCGAAGTGATGGACACCCTGCACCTGGCGCGCGCGGCAGGGCATGAGCCGCAGCCACATTCCTGGCAGATTCAATGCGCCTTGTTGAGCTTCCTCGCTAGCCATTGGCAGGAGCCTGACGAAGGCATCTGGGAAGTGCGCGGGCCGCGCCGCCACTTCACCCACTCCAAAGTGATGGCCTGGGTCGCCTTCGATCGCGGGGTCAAGGCCGTGGAACGGTATGGCCTGGAAGGGCCCGTCGATGAATGGCGGCGCACCCGCGACAAGATCCACAGCCAAGTCTGCGATGCCGGGTTTGATCCGGTGCGCAACAGCTTCGTCCAGTATTACGGCAGCCAAGCACTCGACGCCAGCCTGCTGCTGATCCCCTTGGTGGGCTTTCTGCCGCCCGACGATCGCCGAGTACTGGACACGATTGCCGCGATCGAGCGCGAGCTGGTCGTCGACGGCCTGGTCCAGCGCTACCCGGCGGACAGCGAGGCGGAGGTCGACGGCCTGTCGCCGGGCGAAAGTGCCTTCCTGCCCTGCAGCTTCTGGCTTGCGGACTGCCTGGCGGTGACCGGCCGGCGCGCCGAGGCCGAGGCGCTGTTCGAGCGCCTGCTGGCCTTGCGCAACGACGTCGGCCTGCTGTCCGAGGAGATCGACCCGCGCAGCGGGCACATGCAGGGCAATTTCCCGCAGGCGCTCAGCCACATGGCGCTGGTCAATACCGCACGGCTGCTTTCCTTGGCGCCGCGCCAGCTCGATGAATCGAGCAAGCAGGGCGAACGCCCTGCCGCCGCGAAAATCATGCCGCCGTAGCGGGTCCGACCCGACACCCTGAATTGCCAACCTTCCGCTTCCGCGTGAGCGCGAGCTGGCCGTCATCCATCGCTGGCTGCATCGTGACCTAAGCAGAAACTAATCGTCTGCCGGGTAATATTCGCAAGCCTGGCCAGTTGAGTACGTGGGTCAATGAGCATTGAAGCCCCAAGGCCTGATCGGCCTGGCACTGGGCGAGCCATTCGGCAGGCTGACGGCCAGCGTCTACCCTGTAGCGGGTGAACCCGCCTGGCCGCTGTCGTCGACCGGGCCAGGCAATACGACAGCGAGGCAGGCCATGGCTGTGGAACACCTGGACGTCCTGATCATCGGTGCCGGCCTGTCCGGCATCGGCGCGGCCTATCACCTGATGCGCCAGTGCCCGGGCAAGCGCTTCGCGATCCTCGAGGGTCGCGAAGCGCTTGGCGGCACCTGGGATCTGTTCCGCTACCCGGGCATTCGTTCCGACTCGGACATGTACACCCTGGGCTACAACTTCAAGCCCTGGGCCGATCCGCAGGCGATTGCCGACGGCCCGTCGATCCGCCGTTATATCGAGGAGACCGCGCGGGAGCACGGCATCGACGCCAGAATCCGCTACCGGCACCGGGTGCTCAAGGCCGACTGGTGCAGCGAGGCGGCGCGCTGGACCTTGCAGGTGCAGTGCGGCGAGGCGGCCGAGCCGAGCCTGCTGAGCTGCCAGCAGTTGCTGATGTGCACCGGCTACTACCGCTACGAGGCCGGCTATACCCCGGCGTACCGGGGCCGCGAGCTGTTCCGCGGCGTATTCATCCACCCGCAGTTGTGGCCGCAGGACTTCGACTACAGCGGCAAGAACGTGGTGGTGATCGGCAGCGGCGCCACCGCCATGACCTTGGTGCCGGCGCTGACCGACAAGGCCCGGCACGTGACCATGCTGCAGCGCTCGCCGAGCTACGTGGTCAGCCTGCCGCAGCGCGATGGACTGGCCCGCCTGCTGCGCCGCTGGCTGCCGCCGGCCCTGGTCTATCGCCTGCTGCGCACGCGCAACGTGGCCATGCAGCTGGCTTTCTACACGCTGGCCAGGGGCTTGCCGACCCTGACGCGCAAGCTGCTGCTCGCTCAGGCCCGGCGCCAGCTTGGCGCGGATTTCGACATGCGCCACTTCAGTCCGCGCTACCGGCCGTGGGATCAGCGCCTGTGCGTGGTGCCGGATGGCGATCTGTTCAAGGCGCTGCGGGCGGGCAAGGCCTCGCTGGTGACCGAGCAGATCGACAGCTTGACCGAAACCGGGATCCGCCTGAAAACCGGTCAGCTGCTGCCGGCCGACGTGATCGTCAGCGCCACCGGCCTGGACCTGCTGCTGTTCGGTGGTATCGAGGTGGCGGTGGACGGCCAGCCGTTCGACGCGGCCACCAGCATGGGCTATCGCGGCAGCATGCTGCGCGACCTGCCCAATGCCGCGGTGGTGCTCGGCTACAGCAACGCCAGCTGGACGCTCAAGGCGGACCTGTCCAGCCAGTACTTCTGTCGCCTGATCAAGCACATGGACGCCATCGGCATGCGCCAGTGCACCCCGCGCGACCCGGCACGTCGGGTCGGGGAAGCGCCGTTTCTCGACCTGACCTCCGGCTACATCCAGCGCGCCGCCGAGAGGATTCCCAAGCAGGGCGATCGCGTGCCCTGGAAGCTCTACCAGAATTACCTGCTCGATCTGGTGCTGCTGCGCTACGGCAAGCTGGAGGACGGCTACCTTGAATTCAGCTCGCCGCCACCCGACGAGGATGCCGAGGCGGTCGGCTCGGCCGTATGAGGCTCGGCCCCGCCGCGACGCTACCAGCGGCAGCGAAAAATCTTCGCCCACTGCTTTCCCAGTGGCACATTGCCATGTACTATTTGTGACGCGCTTCACGGATGACCACAAGCGCAGCCCATTGCGAATGGCATTGGTCACTGGACGAAAGGACTCGCCATGAATACTCAGAAAGAGCAACGGTACCTCCCCGCGCTGCGTGCGCACATTGATCAAATGCTCAACAACGGCTGGAAAATCATCAGCCGCAGCCCCCTCAAGTTGAGCAGTGGCCGCAGAACCTGCCTGGTCATGCACGGCATGTTGATCGGCGAAGTCGACTAGTAATTCCATTGCAGGTAGCTAGCTGCGAATAGCGTGGACGACTGCTCGCCCTCGGCCTCACGCAGCAGGCGCTGCAGCTAGGCGCAACCATCTGGATCCTCACCACACAGTCGTTGCGGCAGCTGTTCGCGGACGTCCTCGTGCGGGCTCCGCTTGAGCATCCAGTACTCCGAGAACCTCCAGCGCCGGCGTTTCTCCTGATCCTTGTCGAACCCCAGCAGCTAGGCGCACCCGAGCAGCCAATGAGCCTGTCGACGCTCGCCAGCATGCGCCTGCGCTCAGGTCGGGGCGCGGGTGACTGCGTAGCTTGAGGTCCGGGTTGGCCTGCACCACCCCGAAGCAGTCATCTCGATCCCGTACGTAAGGCTCACTCATGCACAGGCCATTTTGCCTGACCTGCCCGCACTCCGAGCGGTCAGTCAAGGCTATGGCGTTTTTGCGTTTGGTGGTGAGGGATATCGCGGCGCAACAGCGCAGCCTGCGCCAGAGTGGTATCGGCAATTCGTCTATTTATAAATTTTTTGAACCGCTTTCGAGGCGCGTGCGACTTAGACAGGAATCACAATCAAAATTGAGGAATATGTAATGAACAAATCTACTGTTGCTTGCCTGCTGACCAACGTCGTTCTTTCTGTCCTTGCGGCAAATGTGATGGCGGCTAATCCCAACGGGCCCATCCCGAAATGTCCCTTGGGGCAGATCCCGGTACTGGAGCAGGGCCATTACCAGTGTCAACAGCCTTCCATCAAGGCTAAGGACTCGTCAGCTCGGAATGCAAGCGCCAAAACGCCAGTACTTACCCCCGCTAAAGTCGTGCTGCCCGACTACGCAATCCTGGGGGCCAAGCGGGTTTACGGAAAGACCAATACCTTTGCGGTTACAGTGAGGAACAATGGCACGGCCACATCTCCCGCCAATCAAATTTTCGGCGCGCATTATCTGGCGGACAATTCATCCTGGGGCGCGGATGCAATTATTCCGTCCTTGAATCCCGGTCAAACCAAGGTCATCAATATAACCATCCCGCCAGAGAACTATACCCGCGGTGACCGTATCAAGTTCACGGCGGATAACTTCAAGCAGGTTGTGGAGAGCAACGAAAACAATAATTCGTATGCGATGAACTACAACTGATTGCGCTGTAGTTCAACCGTCCCCGGATGTCATTCGATGTCCGGGGTTTCTTTGCGTTTATGCTCCCGGCGAATGTGCGCTTCTTGCACTCTCCGACCCACAACGATCCCGCTCGTGAACGGCGGGCGCATCCGCCTGAGGATAGTGGCAGCGGTGTGTCGGCTCAACTCGACCCCTGGCGCTTGTATGCATGCGCTCCACGAGCCTCCGCCATGGCGCCATCAGCCCTGGCCGCAGGCAATTATCTGCTCGATCAGCCACTGCAAGGCCGCGTCGCGTTGGCGCTGCGCCAGGCAGACGACTTCCAGGTGGAAGGGGCCGAGGGGGAAGGGCAGGTCGAACAGTTGCAGCGGCAAGAGCGCGGCGAAGTGGCGGGCCAGTTGCCTGGGCAGCACGGCCGCCAGTTCGCTGCTGGCGACGATATGCGCGGCCTGCAGGTAGTTCGGCGTGGTGTAGAGAATCTCGCGACTGAGGCCCTGTTCGCCCAGCCACTGGTCGACCATGCCGCGGGTCTGACCGCCGTGAACCCACAGGTGGCGCAACTTGAGAAATGTCTGCAGATCCAGCGCCCCCGCCGCCTGCGGGTGGTCGCGACGTAGTGCCAGTTGCAGGGTTTCGCTCATCCAGTGGCGACGGGCGAAGCGCGCGGGCGTCTCCTCGAAGCGGCCCAGCACCAGATCCAGTTCACCCTTGTCCAGGGCTTCGGCAGGCAGGCTCGGGCTGAGGTGGCGGATGTCGAGGCGAATCCCCGGCGCCTGCCGGCTGAGCCGCTCGACCAGGCGCGGCATGCAGATCAGCTCGACGTAGTCGGTCACCGCGATATTGAAGCGCTGCCGGCTGCTCGCCGGATCGAAGGCCTCGCCGGCCATCAGGCTCTGCTCGATCTGCTGCAGGGCGGCGCGAATCGGCGCTTCCAGGGCCAGCGCCCGCGGCGTCGGTTGCATGCTGCGGCCGACGCGCACCAGCAGCGGGTCGTCGAGCAATTCGCGCAGACGGTTGAGTGCATTGCTCACCGCCGGCTGGCTGAGTGACAAACGCTCGGCGGCGCGCGAAACATGCTGCTCGCGCATCAATGCCTCGAATACGCGCAGCAGGTTCAGGTCGAAGGTTGAGATATTCATCTACTGAATACGACTTATCACAAGACTAAATTTCAAAAATAGTAGCGCCTTGTTTATGGTGATGGTCGATTTTTCTTCGCCTGAATGTGCCCGTGCTGAATGGCGCTGGCGCACGCACTGCTTCTCGTCGGAGCGGGGGGACGCCTAGTCCCATGCCCTGCGAATCGCGGCCATGGCCCGCTCCTACAGGGATAGCATCCAGGCGTCATGCACTTTCATTCTCCCGCCAGAGGAACCCCGATGAGCCACTCCGTTGTCACTGTTCAGCAAGCCGCCGTGATCGGCGCCGGCACCATGGGTCGCGGCATCGTCATGAGCCTGGCCAACGCCGGCATTGCCGTGCTCTGGCTGGACAACAACCCGCAGATGCTCGAACAGGCGCTGCAGGTGGTGGCCGCGACCAATGCGCACAATGTCACGCTCGGCCGGATCAGCGCCGAACAGTCGGCCGCGCGCCTGGCCTGCGTCACCCCGGTGAGCGACTACGCGGCCCTGGCCGGGGTCGATCTGGTGATCGAGGCGGTGTACGAGAACCTCGAGCTCAAGCAGCAGATCTTCCGCAGCCTGGATGCCGTCATGCAGCCAGCGGCGATCCTGGCCAGCAACACCTCGGCGCTGGATATCGACGCCATCGCCGCCGTCACCGCGCGCCCGCAGCAGGTGCTGGGCCTGCACTTCTTCAGCCCGGCGCACATCATGAAGCTGCTGGAAATCGTCCGCGCCGGCAAGACTGCGCCGGCGGTGCTGGGCGCCGCCCTGGAGCTGGGCCGGCGCATCGGCAAGGTGGCGGTGGTGGCCGGCAACTGCCACGGCTTCATCGGCAACCGCATGCTCGCCAGCTACGTGCGCGAGGCGCGCCTGCTGCTGCTCGAAGGCGCCTACCCGCACCAGGTCGACGCCGCGCTGCAGGGCTTCGGCTTCGCCATGGGCCCGTTCCGCATGTACGACGTGGTCGGCATCGACCTGGAGTGGCGCGCCCGCGAACTGGCCGGCAAGGGTCAGAACGAGCCGACGGTGCAAGTGGACAACCGCCTGTGCGGCCTTGGCCGCTTCGGCCAGAAGGCGCGCCTGGGGTATTACCGCTACGCCGAGGGCAGCCGCCAGGCCGAGCATGATCCCGAGGTGGACGCCCTGGTGTTGCAGGTCTCCGAGCAGCTGGGCTTCGCCCGCCGCGCCATCGATCCGGCGGAAATCCTCGAGCGCTGCCTGCTGGCGCTGGTCAACGAAGGCGCGAAAATCCTCGAAGAGCAGATCGCCAGCAACAGCCACGACATCGATCTGGTCTACCTCAACGGTTACGGCTTCCCGGCGGAGAAGGGCGGGCCGATGGCCTGGGCCGATGCGCAGGGCCTGGCGGACATTCTGGCGCGGCTCAAGGCCTTGCAGGCGCAGTTCGGCGAGCATTGGCAACCGGCCCGGCTGATCGAAACCCTGGCCGCCATCGGCCAGCCGTTCGCCTCCGTGCAGGAGAGCCGGGTATGAATTACCAGGCGCCGCTGCGCGATATGCGCTTCGTTCTCCATGAGCTGTTCGATATCGGCAACCACTGCGCGCTGCTCGGCAATGGTCTGGACCGCGAGCTGATCGACGGCGTGCTGGAGGAGGGCGCGCGCTACGCCGCGGGCGTGCTGGCGCCGCTCAATCGCCAGAGTGACGAGCAGGGTTGCCAGCTGGACGCCGGGCAGGTGAGCACCCCCGAGGGCTTCGCCGAGGCGTACCAGCAGTACGTCGACAACGGCTGGGCGAGCATGACCGGGCCGAGCGAGTTCGGCGGCCAGGGCTTGCCGCAGATGCTGGCGTGCAACTTCCACGAGATGCTGATGAGCGCCAGCTTGTCGTTCCGCGTGTATTCGGGGCTGACCGAAGGCGCGGTGCTGGCGCTGCACCGGCACGGCAGCGAGACGCTCAAGCGCGACTACCTGGCCAAGCTGGTCAGCGGCCAGTGGGCCGGTACCATGTGCCTCACCGAGCCGCAAGCCGGTACCGACCTGGCGCTGCTGCGCACCAAGGCCGAGGCGCAGGCGGATGGCAGTTACAAGGTCAGCGGCAGCAAGATCTTCATCAGCGGCGGCGAGCAGGACCTGTCGGAAAACATCGTCCACCTGGTGCTGGCGCGTCTGCCCGATGCGCCGGCCGGGGTGAAGGGCATCAGCCTGCTGCTGGTGCCGAAATTCATCGCCAGCCCGGATGGCGGCCTGGGCGCGCGCAATGCCCTGAGTTGCGGCGCCCTCGAACACAAGATGGGCATCAAGGGCGCGGCCACCTGCGTGATGAACTTCGATGGCGCGACCGGCTGGCTGATCGGCGCGGCCAACCAGGGCCTGGCCTGCATGTTCACCATGATGAACGATGCGCGTTTTCAGGTCGGCTTGCAGGGCCTGGGTATCGCCGAGGCGGCGTTCCAGGGCGCCCTGGGCTATGCCCGCGAGCGTCTGCAGTCGCGGGCGCTGGGCGGCGCGGTCGCGCCGGGCAAGGCCGCCGACCCGATCATCAGTCATCCCGATGTGCGGCGCATGCTGCTGACCCAGAAGACCCTGGTCGAAGGCAGTCGCATGCTCGCCGTCTACTGCGCGCGCCAGCTCGACCTCGAACACGCCCACCCGGACCTGGCCGCGCGCCAGGCCGCCGGCAAGCGCGCGGCGCTGCTGATCCCGCTGGTCAAGGCCTTCTGCACCGACATGGGCCAGGAAGTCGCCAGCCTCGGCGTGCAGGTGTATGGCGGTCACGGTTATATCCGCGAGTGGGGCATGGAGCAGTTGATGCGCGACAGCCGCATCACCCAGCTGTACGAAGGCACCAACGGCATCCAGGCGCTGGACTACATCCGCCGCAAGGTGCTCGGCGATGGCGGCAGCGAACTGTCGCAACTGCAGGCCGAGTTCAGCCAGTTATGCGACGAGCAGATGAGCCGTCCGACCCTGGCCGAGCTGGCCCATGCGCTGCAGGCGCGCATCGGCGAATGGCGCGAACTGAGCAGTGCGGTGATCGCCGCCAGCCAGCGCGATGTGCAGGAGATCGGCGCCACCTCGGTGGACTTCCTCCAGTACTCGGCCTATGTGTTGTTGGCCGGTCTCTGGCTGCAGGCCGCCGCCCGGGCGCAGGATGTGCTGGACGAGGGGCTGGCCGGGCCGGCCTTCTACCAGGCCAAACTGCACAGCGCGACCTTTTACTTCAAGCGCGTGCTGCCCCGCGCCAGCGGCCACCGCGAGGCGCTGCTCGGTGGCGCAGCCTGCCTGATGGCCATGCCAGAGGACAGCTTCGCCTTCTAACAACCCCGTAGGGTGGAAAACCGCGAAGCGTTTTCCACCAGCGGCCGAAATGGTCGGAGGCAGCGGTGGACAAGCTACGTGTTGTCCAGCGCTATCTCCGGGCTACATCAAGAGGTCTTGCCCATGCAGCCATTCAGCTTCGCCAGCACCGCGCAGATCATCTGCGAAAGCGGTTCCGCCCGTCGGCTGGCGGCCCTGTGCGTCGAGCGCGGAGCCCGCTCGGTGTTTATCGTCACCGACCCGGGGATCACCCAGCTCGGTCTGCTCGCCGAGGTGTTGCCCGGTTTCCTGCTGGAAGGGCTGACCGCCCAGGTGTTCGATCAGGTGGTGGCCGATCCGCCGGCGGCCATCGTGCAGAGTGCGGTGGCCCAGGCCAGGGCGCTCAAGGCCGAGCTGATCATCGGCTTCGGCGGCGGCAGTTCGATGGACGTGGCCAAGCTGGTCGCGCTGCTCGCCCACCCCGACTGCAGCCAGGAACTGGCCGATATCTACGGCGTCGGCAATGCCAGAGGCCGGCGGCTGCCGTTGATCCAGGTGCCGACCACTGCCGGCACCGGCTCGGAAGTGACCCCGGTGGCGATCGTCACCACCGGCGCCACGACCAAGCTGGGCGTGGTCTCGCCGCTGCTGCTGCCGGACCTGGCGCTGCTCGACGCCGACCTGACCCTGGGCCTGCCGCCGGCGGTAACTGCCGCCACCGGCATCGACGCCATGGTGCATGCCATCGAGGCTTACACCAGCGCGCTGAAGAAGAACCCGCTGTCCGACCTGCTGGCGCGCGAGGCGTTGCGTCTGCTCGCCGCCAATCTGGACGAGGCGGTGCACAACGGCGGCAACCGCGAGGCGCGCCAGGCCATGCTGCTCGGCGCCTGCCTGGCCGGCCAGGCGTTCGCCAACGCGCCGGTGGCGGCGGTGCATGCGCTGGCCTATCCGCTCGGTGGCCACTTCCACATCCCCCACGGCCTAAGCAATGCCCTGGTGCTGCCGCACGTACTCGGTTTCAATGCCTCGCTGGCCGCGCCGCTGTATGCCGAGCTGGCGCCGCTGGTGCTGGGCGCCAAGTTGCGCCCCGGCAGCGCCATGCAGCAGACCGAGCAGTTCATCCTCGAGCTGGCCGATTACAGCGAACGCAGCGGCCTGCCCACGCGTCTGCGCGACGCCGGGGTGCCGCAGCAGATGCTCGCGCAACTGGCGGCCGACGCCATGCTGCAACAGCGCCTGCTGATCAATAACCCGCGCGAGATGACCGAGGCACACGCCCTGGCGATCTACCAGTCGGCCTATTGAGGCGCGGCGAAGCTCTTTCGCGGCCAAGGCGGATCGCCGACCGCCGCTTCGCAGGTACGCCGAGGCTTGTGGGGGAGGGGCCTTGACCGCGAAGCTTTTGCACACTGACCCGGACACGACCAACAAGGATTACCCATGCCGCAACCCCAGCACCTGCGCCGCGACTACCCGCACTTCCAGCCGATCAGCACACGCTGGCACGACAACGACATCTACGGCCATGTGAATAACGTCACCTACTACAGCTACTTCGACAGCGCGGTGAACGCCTACCTGATCGAGGTCGGTGGCCTGGATATCCACGACGGCGAGGTGGTCGGTTTCGTCGTCAGTTCCAGCTGCGACTACTTCGCCTCCATCGCCTTCCCCGAACGCATCGAGATCGGCCTGCGGGTCGCCAAGCTGGGCAACAGCTCGGTGCAGTACGAGCTGGCGGTATTCAAGCAGGACGAGGAACAGGCCTGCGCCGCCGGGCGCTTCGTCCATGTCTTCGTCGAGCGGCAGAGCAACCGGCCGCTGCCGATTCCCGAGCGCCTGCGCGCGGCGCTGGCGGCCTTGCAGGTGCAATAGCTGTTCGCGGGCCTGGGACTGGGCGTCGCCCCGCTGCCACGACAGCGGTTGCCGGTATGCTGCACCCTGCCGCGGAATCATGGTGAATTTGCCGCCGGCGCACTAGGCTGTCGGCAGTCGTCTTGTGAAAGAGTGCCCATGCCCAATCCAACCCGAGAGCAGGCGCAGCAGCGCGCCGAGCGGATTCATGCCTTCGAGCAGGAACTGGCGCAGTTGCAGAGCGAGCGGGTGGTCAGCCTGACGCCGCAACAGCAGGTGGCGATCAGTCTCTATCACCGGCGCCTGCTCGGCCATTTCGCCACGACGCTGGACATCGACGCCGACCAGCGCTCGCGGCAGTTGTCGCTGGGCATGCGCCTCGCCTCGCTGTTCGGCTCCCTGGCGCTGGCGACGGCCGTGTTCTTGCTGTTCCATCAGTTCTGGGGGCTGTTCAACGAGGCGGCGCAGGTGGCGATCCTGCTCGGCAGCGCACTCGGCAGCCTGCTGCTGACCTTCTGGATTCAGGCGCGCGACCGTTCCGGTTACTACGCCCAGCTGGCCGCGCTGCTGTGTTTCGTCTGCTTCGTGCTCAACCTGAGCATGCTCGGGCAGATCTTCAACATCATCCCATCGGACCAGGCCTTGCTGCCCTGGGGCGCGCTGGCCTTGCTGCTCGCTTACCAGTGCCGGCAGCGCCTGCTGCTGGCGATTGGCATCCTCTGCCTGGGGCTGTTGGTCGCCATTCGCTGCAACGCCTGGGGTGGCTTCTACTGGCTTTCGGTGGGCCAGCGGCCGGAGAATTTCCTGCCGGTGGCGCTGCTGCTGTTGGCCATTCCGCAGCTGTTCGAGCAGTCGCGCTACAGCGGCTTCGCCAGCCTCTATCGCGGCATGGCGCTGCTGTTTCTGTTCGTACCGCTGCTGCTGTTGTCCTACTGGGGGGCCGGTAGCTACCTGCCCTGGTCGAGCGCGGCGGTCGAGTCGGTTTACCAGCTGTTCAGCTTCCCCCTCGCCGGGCTGGTGATCTGGCAGGGGATTCGCCGCGGCTGGACGGAGCTGGTCAATATCGGCCTGCTGTTCGCGGTGATCTTCCTCTACGCCAAGCTGTTCGACTGGTGGTGGCAGCTGCTGCCCAAATACCTGTTCTTCCTGCTGCTGGGCCTGCTTTCGCTGTTGCTCCTGGCCCTGCTGCAACGCTGGCGCAGAAGCGCCCAGGACGGTGCGCAATGACCCCCTGGAGCACGCGCCGGCGCCTGTGGCTGGGCCTTGGCCTGATTCTGCTGAGCAACGCCCTGGCCCTGGCCGGGGTCTACTACAACCGCAGCGGTGAGCCCGAGAGCCGCCTGACCCTGAGCGAGCGCGAACTGCAGTGGCCCTATGGCGACTGGTTCCAGCGCGAGGACAACAGCGGCCTGCGCTTGCAGCTGAGGTGGCGCCGCGCCGACGCGTACGGCTCGCTCGACTGGCTGAGTGCAGACAAACTGCAGGCCCTAGGCTTCCAACTGCCTGACTTCAGCCGGGGCGACTGGCAACGGCGCCTCAACCGGCAGTTGGCACGGCCGGTGGTGCTGGTGCTGGAACTCGCCGGTCCGGCGTACCAGCGCCAGGTGCAGCAGGCGCGCCAGGCGCTGGCCGAGGCCGAGGAGCGGGTGCGCAGCCGGCCGGATGATCAGGAACTGCAACGCCAGCGCGACGGCCGCCGCGAGCAACTAAGCCAGGAAGAACAGCGTGACAGCCGCCTGTTCCTGATCGATGCCGGCCTCGATGCTCAGGCGCTGCGCCAGACCTACCCGGATCGCCAGCGCTACCTGTTGCTCGGCGGACGCCTGAAGCCCCATGCCGGCAGTGGCAAGGCGCAACCGGGCGGATTTTCCGCAGCCATCTACCCCGATCAGTTGCGGATCAGCGTGCCGCATGGCCTGCGTGAGGTGTTCAGCGACTGGCCGCAGGGTGGCGCCTATCGCGCGGAGCTGCCGCCGCTGCAGGTCCAGCTGGCATTCGGCCGCCGGTATGAACCGTGGATACTCGAGGCCAGCCGTCGCTAGGCACTGGCCAGCGGTTTTGTCACGAGGCTCCGGCATCAAGCCGCTTTTGCCGGGATCGCGCGAAGACGCTCTCGCGCCGGCGCTCGCTATGTACTCAGCCCCTGCGCCTTATGGCGCGGCCAGCGCCGCGAGGCGGCCGCGCTTGAGGTCGACGCTGGCGAGGATCAGCAGGCCAAGCACGAAGTAGCTGCCGGTGATCAGGATCGCCAGGCGGTGATCGCCATCGGTCAGCCAGCTGGTCAGGCCGTAGGTCATCGGCCCGATTATCGACGACAGCTTGACCGCCTGGCCCCACAGGCCATAGAACTCCGCGCGCCGGGTCGGCGGCGCGAGCAGGCCGACGATGGCGCGCCCGGCCGACTGGCTGGCGCCCATGCACAGCCCGGCGATGTTCGCTGCCAGCCAGAACAGCGGCGGCCCTTCGGCGGCCCAGGTCAGACCGATCATCAGCAGCCAGCCGAGCAGGGTCAGGGTCAGGGTGGTGAGATGGCCGAGGCGATCCTGGACGTAGCCGAACAGCACGGCGCCGATCGAGGCGGTGACATTCACCAGCAGGATCAGCTTGAGGGTGTCCTGGGTGGTGAAGCCCATGACCTGATCGGCATAGATGGCGGCCAGGGTCACCACCGCGGCGATCCCGGACTGATAACTCAGGGTGCAGGCGAGAAAGCGCAGCAGGTCGCGGTAACGTCCGGCTTCGCGGGCCGTCTGGGCGAAACGGGCAAAGGCCACCCGCACACCGTGGCGGGCGCCGGGTTGCAGCTGCGGCTGGCTGCGCTCGCGCAGGTAGAGGAAGGTCGGCAGGCTGGACAGGGCGAACAGGGCCGCGGTCAGCAGCATGCACACCGGCACGAACTGCGCCGCGGTGTGGCCCTGGGCCTGGGCCCAGCTGACATAGGCCAGGCTGGCGCCGAGGCTGAGCAGGCCGCCGATATAACCGAAGCCCCAGCCCCAGCCGGAGACCCGGCCGATGGCATCCTCGTCGGCGATTTCCGGGAGGAACGCGGCAATCAGGTTTTCGCCGCTGCCGAAGCAGAAGTTGGACAGCACGACGAACAGGATGGCGATGACCAGCGCGCCCGGCCCGGCCAATGCCAGGCCGGCGGTGCACAGCACGCAGCCGAGGGTGCTCAGCAGCAGCAGCCGCTTCTTGCAGGCATAGGCATCGGCGAAGGCACCGAGTAACGGCGCGCTGACGATGATCAGCGCGTAGGACAGGGCGGTCGAGCTGGTCCAGGCCAGGGTGCCCCAGGTGGCACCGCTGGCCACCACCGCGACGAAGTAGGCGTTGAACACCGCGGTGATCACCACCGTGGTGTAGCCGGAGTTGGCGAAGTCGTACATCGCCCAGGCCCAGGCTTCGCGGCGCGTGACTCCGGGGGCGAGGCTGGGGGGCATGGCAAGCACTCCGGTGGCGGGCGCGGGGTTGGCGCCGGGCAATTCAACCAAGCCTAGCAGCCCACCCGGCGAGAGACGACGGCGCTATAACCGCCGGGCTGCTATGGGCTAGAGGTTATTATCGCCAATGGCGGCAAAGGCTTATTGTTTTCGAGCGAGGGTGGTCGTCAAGACTGCCCACCCGGTGAGGGTCGCCGATGAGCCGTTTGCCTCATGCACCACGCGCCCATCCCGATGCAGCGGCTGTGGCGCAACGACTGTTACGCATCATCAGACAGACGCTTGTCGAGCTGCGCCCCGATACGGCGGCTGATTCGCCCGTCAGCCTGCACAGCGTACTCGACAGCGATCTGGGGCTGGACAGCCTGACCCGGGTCGAGCTGTGGTCACGGGTCGAGCGTGAGTTCGGCGTGCGCCTGCCGGAGACGCTGTTCGCCTCGGCGGAGACCCCGGCTGATGTGCTCGAGGCGCTGCTGACATGCGCCCCGACCGTCGCCGCGGGGCCGCGCGGCAGTGTCGAACGCTTGCCCGTCAGCCCGCAGGAGCGCCTCACCCCGGACGCCGCGCAGACCCTGAACGAGGTGCTCGACTGGCATGTGCAGCGCCATCCGCAGCGCATCCATGTGCGGCTGCTGGGCGAAAACGATACCCCCGAAGACATCAGCTACCTGGCCTTGCAGCAGGGGGCCGGGGCGGTAGCCTGCGGGTTGCAGCGCCGTGGCCTGCAAGCCGGGCAGCGGGTGGCACTGATGCTGCCAACCGGGCGCGATTTTCTCTATGGCTTCTTCGGCATCCTCCTCGCCGGTGGCGTGCCGGTGCCGATCTATCCGCCCATGCGCCTGTCGCAGATCGAGGAGCACCTGCGCCGCCAGGCCGGCATTCTGGCCAACGCCGAGGCGACGATGCTGCTCACCGTCAGCGAAGCCAAGCTGCTCGCTCGTTTGCTCAAGCCGCAAATCCCCAGCCTGCGCGAAATCGCCACCGTGGCCGAGTTGTGCGCCGAACCCGGCAGCTTCCTGGCGACGCCGCGCCAGGCCCGGGATCTGGCCTTCCTGCAGTACACCTCGGGCAGCACCGGTCAGCCCAAGGGGGTGATGGTCAGCCATGCCAATGTGCTGGCCAACCTGCGGGCGATGGGCAAGGCGCTGCGCGTCAGCGCCGACGATGTGTTCGTCAGCTGGCTGCCGATGTACCACGACATGGGCCTGATCGGTGCCTGGCTCGGCAGCCTGTATTACGGCGTCGTCCTGGTGCTGATGTCACCGCTGGCCTTCCTCGCCCGTCCGGCGCGCTGGCTGGAGACCATCCAGCGCTACCGCGGCACCCTGTCGGCGGCACCCAACTTCGCCTACGAACTGTGCCTGGGCAAGCTCGCCGACAGCGAGATCCAGGGCCTCGACCTGAGCAGTTGGCGCCTGGCCCTGAACGGTGCCGAGCCGGTCAACCCGGACACCCTGCAGCGTTTCGCCGAGCGCTTCGCCGGCCATGGCTTTGCCCCCTCCGCGCTGATGCCGGTGTATGGCCTGGCCGAGGGCACCCTGGGCGTGGCCTTCCCGCCGATGGGCCGCGCGCCGCTGATCGACTGGGTCGAGCGCGAGTCGTTCCAGGCCCGGGGCCGGGCCGTGCGCGCCAAGCCGGGCAGTACCGATGCGCTGCGCATGGTCAGTTGCGGGCAGCCGGTGCCAGGGCATCAGGTGCGCATCGTCGATGATCACGATATCGAACTGCCCGAACGTACCGAGGGTCATCTGCAATTCAAGGGGCCGTCGACCAGCAGTGGCTATTTCCATAACCCGCAGGAGAGCCAGCGGGTGCGCCATGGCGAATGGCTCGACTCGCTCGATCTGGCCTACATGGCCGCCGGCGAGGTCTACCTCAGTGGGCGGGCCAAGGACCTGATCATTCGCGGCGGGCGCAACATCTATCCCTACGATCTGGAGACCGCGGTCGGCAGCCTGCCTGGCCTGCGTAAAGGCTGCGTCGCGGTGTTCGGCAGTGGCGACCCGGCCAGCGCCAGCGAGCGCCTGGTGGTGCTGGCGGAAACCAACGAACAGAACCCCCGCGTGCGGCAGCGCCTGCAACAGCAGATCAGGCGGGTGGCCGTCGACCTGACCGGGGTGCCGCCGGACGATATCGTCCTGGCGCCGCCGCACAGCGTGCTGAAAACCTCCAGCGGCAAGATCCGTCGCGCCGCCAGTCGCGAGCTGTACGAACGCGGCGAGGTCGGCCGGTCGGGGCGGCCGGTGTGGCGGCAACTGCTGCGCCTGCTGCAGTCGGCCGTGTGGGCGCTACTCGGTCGCGGCTGGCGCAGCGTTCGGCGCGCCTGCTATGCCGGGTATTTCTGGGCCTTGCTCGGCCTGCTCGGCAGCCTGACCTGGACCGCCGTGCTACTGCTGCCACGGTTGAGCTGGCGCCGCCGTTTGACCGGAGGCGCGGCCCGTCTGTTCTTGCGCCTGGCGGGCATCCCCTTGCACATCGAGCGCCTGGACAGGCTGCGCCATCCGGAGGTGCGCGTGCTGGTCGCCAACCATGCCAGCTATCTCGACGGTTTGTTGCTCTGTGCGGCATTGCCGCCCGAGTTCAGCTTCGTCGCCAAGCGCGAGTTGGCCGGGCAGCGCATCGCCGGGCCCTTCCTGCGCCGGCTCGGCACCTGCTTCGTCGAGCGCTTCGACCTGCAGCGCAGTGCCGCCGATGCCGAACACCTGGCGGCGGCTTTGCGCTCCGGACAGTCGCTGCTGTTGTTTCCCGAAGGCACGCTGAGCCGCGAGCCGGGGTTGCTGCCATTTCGCATGGGCGCCTTCGTCCTCGCCGCGCGCGCCGACGTGCCGCTGGTGCCGCTGGCCATCGTGGGCTCGCGCATGGTGCTGCGTGAGGGTCAGTGGTTTCCCCATCGTGGTGCAATCCACCTGCACATCTGCGCTCAACTGCTGGCGCCGGGCCCCGACTGGCGGGATGCGATCAAGCTGCGCGACAGCGCACGGGCCGAGTTGCTGCAGCGCCTGGACGAGCCGGATCGATTGCGGCTGACGGGTTGACGGGGACTGGCGTCCCGATCAGTTACGGCATGGGTATCGGAGGGGTATCTGGTCGGTAGCCGTGAATGCTTCCTGGCAGGAGCCTGGAAAAAAGCCGCTCACTTGGCTAAGTGAGCGGCTGCTGTCGAAGGCAATGGTGCCGGGCGCACCCTGGCTCAGTGGTGGCGATGTTTCTTGTGCTTGTGCTTGTGCTTGTGGCCATGGCGGTGGCCACCGCCGTCATAGCGGTTGTCATAGCGGTTGTCGTTGCTCAGTTCGTTGCCGAGTGCGCCGCCGGCGGCGCCACCCAGACCGGCACCGAGGAGCGATCCGCTGCTGCCGCCGACTTGGCCGCCGAGCACCGAGCCGCCCGCCGCGCCGAGACCACCGCCGAGGGCGGCGCCAGTCTTGTTGCCGTCGCGGGCGGTAATCGCGCCGCCGGCGGCGCCACCGACCCCGGCACCAATCGCCGCGCCGCTACTGCCGCCGACCTGCTGGCCGATGACGTTACCCAGGACGCCGCCGACGCCGCTGCCGAGGGCGACTTTGCCGGAGTCGCCGGCCAGGGCATAAGGCGCGGCGATAAGGCTGCTGAGCGCGAACGCTACGAGAATTTTGCGCATGGTTTGAGTCCTGCTGAAAAAGGGGACAAGCGTACTGCAGTCACGATTAGTGGCTTTTCGCTACATCGCACAGATGTAGAGGCGCATGGCGGGCTTTGGTTCCCTGCCGCGCCAATGTTGGTTGCGCGATCCCCTGCCAATGCGCGCTGTGGCCGTGTCTATCAGTCGCGCCAGCCGTGACCGTGGTGCCTGCGCTTGTGGCGCTTGCCGTGGTGATGACGATGGCCGTGGCGGTGGTGGTCACGGTAATAACCGCGGTCGCCACGGTAGTCGCGGTCGTCGTAACGGTTGGCATCGCCGTAGCTGTTGCCGATGGCGCCGCCGGCCCCACCACCGAGCGCCGCGCCGATCAGGCCGCCGGTGGGGCCGCCCATTTGCTGGCCGATGACGTTGCCGCCGGCCGCCCCCAGACCGCCACCGATGGCCGCCTCGGTCTTGTTGCCGTTGCGTGCACCGACCGAGCCGCCCGCGGCGCCGCCGACGCCGGCACCGATGACCGCGCCGGTGTTGCCACCGATTTGCTGGCCGACCACCGAGCCCAATACCCCGCCCAGCGCGCCGCCGACGCCGGCCCTCATGTTATCGCCTGCCATTGCCTGTCCTGCGGCGAGGCCGAGGCTCAGTAGCAGCATCGAAATGTACTTCATGGAGAAGTTCTCTCAGTGGTTAAGTCGGGGGGCGATGCTGGGGTGGGCGAGCAGGCCTGGCAAGCGCCTGCCGACGAGCGGTGCGCTTGGGTAAATGTTGTGTAAGTAACTGTTTTTAATGGAGAACTTTTTAAGGATTGGGTGGTCTGAAGTCCTTGTTTCAAGCCGCTCTGGTCTGGGCGTTGTTCAGGCCCTTCGAGGGGCTTTCAGCGCCTGCAGTCAGGCGCGCTGGCGTACAGCAAAGGTGCTAGCCCATTGGCACCTGTAGGAACACGCCGCCCGACCGCTGGATCGGCCGCCACCGGGGCGGTCAGGCTGGCCCGCCATCCTGGCAGCACTCGGCCAGCATGAAATCCAGGGCCTGCTGCAAGCGGGCGAAGTCGACCCGGTTGAATACTTCGCGGCCTTCGCGCTGCTGCACGAGCACGCCGGCCTGCACCATGCTGTTGAGGTGATGGGCAAGGGTCGAGCGGGGAATGCCGATGCGCTCCTGCAACTGGCCGAAGTTGAGCCCGTCCGGGCCACTGCGCACCAGGGTGCGGAAGACCTGCAGGCGCAGCGGATTGCCCAGCGCCTCGAGGCAAGATGCGACTTCATTGAGTTCCATGGCGCGGAGAATAGACAAGCGGTCAGCGGCATGCAACCATATAACTAGAATACTAGTTATATGGTTGTTCGGTAATGCGACGGCGCCTGCCGTCCGGGAGCCCGTCGTGAACAAGTCAGCTTTGCGCTTCGTCGCCGGTAACGGCCTGCTCGACCGCCGCGCCTTTCTCAAGAGCGGCTACGGCCTGACCCTTGCCGCCGCCCTCGGCCTGTCGCCGGCCGGGCGGGTGCTGGCGCAAGGCGAGCCGCCCATGCCGGCCTGGATGACCCGCCTGGGCGGCGCCGACAGCGACTACGGCAGCCCCGCGGCCCATGAGCGCCAGGTGTTGCGCCAGCTGCAGCCGAGCACCGCGCAGACCGCCGGTTTCAGCATCTGGCATTCGCCGTTGCAGCATCAGCGCGGCAGCATCACCCCCAGCGGCCTGCACTTCGCGGTGCACCACAACGGCATCCCGGCCATCGATCCCGAGCGTCATCAGCTGCTGATTCATGGTCTGGTCGAGCGGCCGCTGAAGTTCGACCTGGAGCGATTGCTGCGCTACCCCATGGTGTCGCGTATCCAGTTTCTCGAATGCGCGGGCAACACCGCGGCCAACGCCCTCTCGCCGACCGCGCGCGATGCCGATTGCCAGGCATTGTTCGGCCAGGTATCGGGCGCGGAATGGACCGGCGTGCCGCTGTCCTATCTGCTGCGAGAGGCCGGGGTCAAGGCCGCGGCGCGCTGGGTGATCTGCGAGGGCGCCGACGGCGGCTCGCACAGCCGCAGCCTGCCGCTGGCCAAGCTGCTGGACGACGCCATCATCGCCTTCTACCAGAACGGCGAACGCCTGCGGCCCTCCCAGGGTTATCCGCTGCGCCTGTTCGTGCCGGGCTGGGAAGGCAACGTCAGCGTCAAGTGGCTGCACCGCCTGGAGGTCAGCGACAGCCCGGTGTTCAGCAAGGACGAGTCGGGGCTCTATACGCGCATTCTCAGCGACGGCGAGATTCTCGCGTTCGGCTTCCCGATGGAGGTCAAGTCGGTGATCACCCATCCCAGCGGACAGCAGCAACTGCCCGAGCTCAAGGGCTTCTACGAGGTCTCCGGGTTGGCCTGGTCCGGCATGGGGCGCATCGCCAAGGTCGAGGTCTCCGCCGACAACGGCCGCAGCTGGGCGCCGGCGCAGCTGCAGACGCCGGTGCTGGACAAGGCACTGACCCGTTTCAGCATCCCCTGGCAGTGGACGGGCGCGGCCACCACCCTGCTCAGTCGCGCCACCGACGCGCTGGGCAACACCCAGCCGAGCCGCAGCGAATGGCGCAGCCGTTACGCGGCCCACTCGTTCAACCACTACAACGCCATCCAGGCCTGGCGGGTTAGCAGCAGCGGCGAGGTGGAGAATGTTTATGCGTAGCCTGTGGCTGCTGCTGGCGCTGACCGGCAGTGCGACGGCGCAACCGGTGATCGATTTCGGCCAACCGCTATCGCAGCAGACCATCGAGCGTTATGCCATCAGCGTATTCCCCGACGGGCGCAACCTGCCCCCAGGCCAGGGCAGCGTGCTCGCCGGCGGCGAGCTTTACGCCAGCCAGTGCGCCGGCTGCCACAGCGCCAACGGCAAACAAGGCCCGGCGGCGCGCCTGGTCGGCAGCGACGGTTTTTTCAGCTTCGACGACCCACTGCGGATCCTGCGGATCAGCGAGCATCCGTTGCTGCTGCTCTCGGTGGGCGGTCAATGGCCTTACGCCACCAGCATCTTCGACTACATCCGGCGGGCCATGCCGCACTATGCGCCGAAGAGCCTGAGTAATGATCAGGTGTATGCCGTCACCGCCTATCTCCTGCACCTCAATGGCCTGCTGGACGCGAGCGCGGTGCTCGACCAGGACAGCCTGGCCAAGGTCGAGATGCCCGGGCGCAAACGCCTGCGCTGGGCGCAAGACGCACCGCAGCCCGTCGCGCCCTGAGAGGGGCCACCCGTCTTCGCCGCAGCGCTGGCGCTGGCGCGCAGCCAACTGGCGCCTGGCAGGCGTCAGCATCCGCCTCGACCTGGCAAAAAATCCAGGCGTTCAGGCATCACAGCAGGCTCTCGCGGCTCCACTGCTCCAGCGCCTGGGCCAGTGGCAGCACCTCGCCGGGACGGCTCAGGGCGTAGCCGGGCAGCTGGGCGATGCGCGCCTGGAACTCGGGGTTCTGCAGCACCTCGAGCAGGGCGCCCATGGCCGGCAGGGCCAGACTGTCCTGGTGGCAGAGCAGGCAGTAGTGCTCGCGAGCGATGGGGATGAAGGCCAGGCCGAACAGGCGCGCCGCCGCCTCGACACCGAAGCCGACATCGGCCATGCCGCTGGCGACGTAGGCGGCCACCGCGGCGTGGGTGTATTCCTCGTTATGAAAGCCGTCGATGTCGGCAGTGTCGATCGCCGCCTGCTGCAGCAGGCTTTCCAGCAGCATGCGCGTGCCCGAACCCTGTTCGCGGTTGACCAGGCGCAGGCCGCTGCGCTGCAGGTCGGCCAGCCCGGCGATGCCCAGCGGGTTGCCGGGGGCGAGGATCAGCCCCTGGGTGCGCACGACGAAGGTGATCACCCGGTGCTCGGTACGCAGCCAGGGCTGGATGCGCGCCATGCTCAGGTTGCCCAGTGGCCCGGCCGGCACGTGCAGGCCGGCCAGGTCGCAGTCGCGGCGTTGCAGCGAAAGCATTGCCTCGACGCCGCTGCGAAACTGCAACTCCCACTGCCAGCGGCCGTCCTGTTCCAGCCACTCGCGCAGCGCCGCCACGGCGAAGCCATGGCTGGCATGGATGCGCAGGCCGGGGCGGGTTTCCTGCAGCGCACGGTTGAGTTCGATTTCCAGCTCGCCGGCGAGGTTGTCCAGTTGCGGCGCCAGGCGCGCGCGGATCCGTTGGTCGGCGCGCAGCAGTTTTTCCCCGAGGCTGGTGAGGCGCGCGCCCTTGCCGCGCTGCAGCTCGATCAGCGGGCTGCCGAAGAAGGCTTCCCACTTGCCCAGCAGGTTCCACGCATGCCGGTAGGAGTAGCCGCTGCGGGCCGCAGCCTCGGTCAGCTTGCCGCTATCGTGGACATTTTGCAGCAGGCTCAGGCCCTGCGGGTCTAGGCTGCTGCCATCGGTCTGGTGAAAGCGCCAGCGCGGTTGAATCTCGATGCGGATCATATGTCCTCTGCTTCATATTTGATCGGGCGTATCTGCATGTTAGCTTGGCTGTCCGTGGTTTTCATGACCTGCAAATAAGAACTCAATTTCATATGTTGTGCGCCTTAGGGGTCGCTCGGTCCTTCGCCGGATAGTTTCGGCGGCTGGCGGCGATCACCACCCGCGCACAGCGGCCGGAGCCTCGAACATGGCCAAGCTTGCCCCGCATGCCGACTTACCGCAGTACCAGGCCGTCACCCGCGAGGTGTTGGCGGCGCATCGCGACGAACCGGGCGCCCTGCTGCCGATTCTTCACGACATCCAGGATCGTCTCGGCGCGGTGCCGCCCGAGGTGCTGCCGCTGATCGCCGAAGACCTCTGCCTGTCGCGCGCCGAGGTGCACGGCGTGGTCAGCTTTTACCACGATTTCCGTGCCACTCCGCCCGGTCGCCTGCACCTCAAGCTTTGCCAGGCCGAGGCCTGCCAATCGATGGGGGCCAAGGCGCTGACCGCCGAGCTGCAGGAAAAACTCGGTCTGCAACTGGGCGAGACCCGTGAAGACGGCAGCCTGACCCTGGAAGCGGTGTATTGCCTGGGCAACTGCGCCTGTGCGCCGAACGCCATGCTCAATGGCCAGTTGCACGGTCGGGTCGATGCCGAGGACCTGCTGGACTTGCTGGAAGAACAGGAGGCACGCGCATGAGCCAGTTGAAGCAAGCCATCACCGTCTACGTCCCGCGTGACGCCAGCGCCCTGAGCCTGGGCGCCGACAAGGTGGCCCAGGCCATAGTCGCCGAGGCACGGGCGCGCAATATCGAAGTGCGCCTGGTGCGCAACGGTTCGCGCGGGCTGTTCTGGCTCGAACCGCTGGTCGAGGTCGCCACCCCGGCCGGGCGCGTGGCCTATGGCCCGGTCAAGACCCGCGATGTCGCCGGGCTGTTCGATGCCGGTTTCCTTGCCGCCGGCGAGCACCCGCTGGCACTCGGCCTGACCGAAGAAATCGACTACCTCAAGCGCCAGGAGCGCCTGACCTTCGCCCGCGCCGGGATCACCGATCCGCTGTCGCTGGCCGACTATATCGCCCATGACGGCTACCGCGGCCTCACGCGCGCACTGCAAATCGGCGCCGAGGCGATCATCGCCGAGGTGCTCGACTCCGGCCTGCGCGGCCGTGGCGGCGCGGCCTTCCCCACCGGGATCAAGTGGCGCACCGTGGCCGGCTGCGCGGCTGAGCAGAAGTACATCGTCTGCAACGCCGACGAGGGCGACTCGGGCACCTTCTCCGACCGCATGGTGATGGAAGACGACCCCTTCGTGCTGATCGAGGGCATGACCATCGCCGCCCTGGCCGTCGGCGCCACCGAAGGCTACATCTACCTGCGCTCGGAATACCCGCACGCCGAGGCCGCGCTCACCGCGGCCATCGCCACGGCCTATGCCGAGGGCTACCTGGGCGACGACATTCTCGGCAGCGGCCAGCGCTTCCACCTGCACCTGCGCCGTGGCGCCGGTGCCTATGTCTGCGGTGAGGAAACCTCGCTGCTGGAAAGCCTCGAAGGCAAGCGCGGCGAAGTGCGGCCCAAGCCGCCACTGCCGGCGATCGAGGGCCTGTTCGGCATGCCGACGGTGATCAACAACGTGATCTCGCTGGCCTCGGTGCCGATCATCCTCGACAAGGGCGGCGCTTACTACAAGGACTACGGCATGGGCCGCTCGCTCGGCACCCTGCCGATCCAGCTGACCGGCAACATCGCCCGTGGTGGCCTGATCGAGAAGGCCTTCGGCGTTACCCTGCGCGAACTGCTCTACGACTACGGCGGCGGTTCGGCCAGCGGTCGGCCGATCCGCGCGGTTCAGGTCGGCGGCCCGCTGGGTGCCTACCTGCCGGAGTCGCAATTCGACACGCCGCTGGACTACGAGGCCTTCGCCGCCCTCGGCGCGGTGCTCGGTCACGGCGGCATCGTGGTGTTCGACGATACGGTCGACCTGGCCGACATGGCCCGCTACGCCATGGAATTCTGCGCCATCGAATCCTGCGGCAAGTGCACGCCCTGCCGGATCGGCTCGACCCGTGGCGAAGAGCTGCTCGAGCAGATCATCGTCGCCCGTTCCGAAGGCCCGCAGCCGGGGCGCATCGAACTGCTCAAGAGCCTGTGCGACACCATGCTCGGCGGTTCGCTGTGCGCCCTCGGCGGCATGACACCCTATCCGGTGTTGAGCGCCCTCAATCACTTTCCCGAAGACTTCGGCGTGTCGCAAGACGCAGCCGCAGCCCGCTGAACCGGAGACACCGACATGGCCCTGTTTCGTGAACTCGACTATGGCACCCCCGCCCGTACCGGCGCCCCGGTAACCGTGGAAATCGACGGCCAGGCGATCACCGTGCCGGCCGGCACTTCGCTGATGCGCGCGGCCCAGGAGGGCGGCATCGCCGTGCCCAAGCTGTGCGCCAGCGACAGCCTGGAGCCCTTCGGCTCGTGCCGCCTGTGCGTGGTGGAAATCGAAGGCCGCCGCGGCTTCCCGGCGTCCTGCACCACCCCGGTGGAAGCCGGCATGAAGGTGCGCACGCAGAGCCCGAAACTGGCCGATCTGCGCCGTGGCACCATGGAGCTGTACATCTCCGATCACCCGCTGGACTGCCTGACCTGTTCGGCCAACGGCAACTGCGAGCTGCAGGACATGGCCGGCGTGGTCGGCCTGCGCGAGGTGCGCTACGACCCGGTGAAGACCCACCTGGCCGAGCCAAAAGACGAGTCCAACCCCTATTTCACCTTCGACCCGGCCAAGTGCATCGTCTGCAACCGTTGCGTGCGTGCTTGCGAAGAAGTGCAGGGCACCTTCGCCCTGACCATCAGCGGCCGTGGCTTCGACTCGCAGGTCAGCGCCGGCCAGGATGAGGACTTCCTCGACTCCGAGTGCGTGTCCTGTGGCGCCTGCGTGCAGGCCTGCCCGACCGCCACACTGATGGAAAAGTCGGTGATCGAGATGGGCCAGGCCGAACGCAGCGTGACCACCACCTGCGCCTATTGCGGCGTCGGTTGCTCGTTCAAGGCAGAAATCAAGGGCAACGAAGTGGTGCGCATGGTGCCGAACAAGGACGGCCACGCCAACCACGGTCACTCCTGCGTCAAGGGCCGCTTCGCCTGGGGTTACGCCACCCACCCGGACCGCATCGCCGCGCCGATGATCCGCGATAGCATCGACCAGCCCTGGCGCACCGTCGACTGGGACGAGGCGATCAGCTACACCGCCAAGCGTTTCAAGGACATCCAGGCGCAGTACGGCCGCGATTCGGTCGGCGGCCTGACCTCCTCGCGCTGCACCAACGAAGAAGCCTACCTGGTCCAGAAGCTGGTACGCGCCGCCTTCGGCAACAACAACGTCGACACCTGCGCGCGGGTCTGCCATTCGCCGACCGGCTACGGCCTCAAGGTCACCCTCGGCGAATCCGCCGGGACCCAGGATTTCGACTCGGTGCTGGCCGCCGACGTGGTGCTGGTGATCGGCGCCAACCCCACCGATGGTCACCCGGTGTTCGGCTCGCAGCTCAAGCGGCGCCTGCGCGAGGGCGCCAAGCTGATCGTCGCCGACCCGCGCGGCATCGACCTGGTGCGCGGCCCGCACGTCAAGGCCGACTACCACCTGCAACTGCGCCCGGGCAGCAACGTCGCCCTGCTCAACAGCCTGGCCCACGTCATCGTCAGCGAAGGCCTGGTCAATGAGGCCTTCGTCGCCGAGCGCTGCGAGACTGCGGACTTCGAGCAATGGCGTGCCTTCGTCGCCGACCCGCGGCACAGCCCCGAGGCCATGGCAGAACTGACCGGCGTGCCGGCCGCCGCAGTGCGCGCCGCCGCGCGGCTCTATGCCACCGGCGGTAACGCCGCGATCTACTACGGCCTGGGCGTGACCGAACACAGCCAGGGTTCCTCGACCGTGATGGCGATCGCCAACCTGGCCATGGCCACCGGCAACATCGGCCGCGCCGGTGTCGGCGTCAACCCGCTGCGCGGGCAGAACAACGTGCAGGGCTCCTGCGACATGGGCTCCTTCCCCCATGAGCTGCCCGGCTACCGCCACGTTTCCGACCCGCAGGCGCGGGCGCAGTTCGAACAGTCCTGGGGCGTCAGCCTGCTCGACGAGCCGGGCCTGCGCATTCCCAACATGCTCGCGGCGGCGCACGCCGGCACCTTCAAGGGCATCTACATCCAGGGCGAAGACCCGGCGCAATCCGACCCGGACACCCAGCACGTCACCGACGCGCTACGGGCCATGGAGTGCGTGGTGGTGCAGGACCTGTTCCTCAATGAAACCGCCAAGTTTGCCCATGTGTTCCTGCCGGGCGCCTCCTTCCTCGAGAAGAACGGCACCTTCACCAACGCCGAGCGGCGCATCTCGCCGGTGCGCAAGGTGATGCCGGCGCTGGCCGGCAAGGAAGACTGGGAAGTGACCATGGCGCTGTCCAACGCCCTCGGCTACCCGATGAACTACAGCCACCCGTCGCAGATCATGGACGAGATCGCCAGCCTGACGCCGACCTTCACCGGGGTCAGCTATGCCAAGCTCGATCGCCTGGGCAGCATCCAGTGGCCGTGCAACGACGCCGCGCCGGAGGGCACGCCGATCATGCACGAGGATGCCTTCGTGCGCGGCAAGGGCCGCTTCATGGTCACCGAATACATCGCCACCGAGGAGCGCACCTCGCGCAAGCGTCCGCTGATCCTCACCACCGGGCGGATCCTCTCGCAGTACAACGTCGGCGCGCAGACCCGGCGCACGGAGAACAGTGCCTGGCATGCCGAGGATGTCCTCGAGTTGCACCCGGTGGATGCCGAAGACCGCGGGATCAACGACGGCGACTGGGTGGCGATCAACAGCCGCGCCGGCGAGACGGTGATGCGTGCGGTGGTCACCGAGCGGATGCAACCGGGGGTGGTCTACACCACCTTCCACCATCCGGAATCCGGCGCCAACGTGATCACCACCGACAACTCGGACTGGGCGACCAACTGTCCGGAGTACAAGGTCACCGCCGTGCAGATCAGCAAGGTCGAAGCACCTTCGCAGTGGCAGGACGAGTTCCAGGCCTTCACCAAGGAACAGCTCGACCTGCTGCCGCAGATCAAGGTGACCCAGCTCTAAGCGCCGCTGGCGGCGGGCGATCCGGGTGATCGTGCGCCGCTGTTCTTTTTCAGCTCTTCGACCGCCAGAGGCTCGCAGATGGGCATGAACGCCACACAATTGATCAAGATGGCCAACCAGATCGGCGCCTTCTTCGCCTCCCAGCCCAACCCCGAGCAGGCGCGCGCGGACTTCGCCCTGCACCTGAAGAAGCAATGGGATCCGCAGATGCGCATCGCGCTCTATGCCCACATCGACGCCAGCGCCGGCGAAGGCCTTAGCGCCTTCGCCCTGGAGGCGATGCAGGGCCTGCGCGAGCAGATCGAGCCGCTGGCCAAGAGCGCCTGATAGCCTGTCCGGCGCGGTCTCGGCCGGGCGCAACGCTCACCAACAAGCCCGCAGCGTGCGGGCTTGTTTTTTTGGAGCGAGGCGGCGCCGCAGGCGTCAAGGCAAGCGCGGCCAGTGCTGCGAGCTGGTCGAGTCCACCCACAGCGGCTGCTGGCGGGTTGATGCGACGGCGCGCGCGATACAAGTGGATCCAGCGCTGTGCCCATTCGCCATAGACAGGGCCCGTTCGAATGGCATAGTTTCTGAGAGGAAGCGGCTGGCGCACCTGCTCCAGCTGCTTGGGTTGGCTGTCATTTCTAGCGAAGTTCTCTCTCAACGCAGCGCTCAGGACACGGCAAGACGCGACAGGGGCTTGCGGGTGTGCTGAGCCGCGCTGGCGCGGGCATGCGCCTTGTTCTCCTCTGCGTACACATCGCTCGCTTCGCTCACCGGGACGGCATGCCGCCGCCCCTCAACCGTTCCGTAACGCCATAGGCCCTCTATGTGGATGCGCGCCACCTGCTTACTTGAATTCAATAGCCCGGTTGCGACGCCGTTTATCTTCATGCTGCGCCCACGCAGTGGCTGGCAGCAGTGGGTCGGCCGCGAGCAATACCTGTTAACGCCCAGCGTATCGGCGGTTGAGTTCACCGATCCATTTGGCAACCTTTGCCAGCGCCTGGTCGCGCCGGCCGGGCAATTCGCGGTGCACACCTCGTTTGATGTCGAGGCCGCCGAAGCCTCGGATACCGCGCCCGGCGCGTACTTTGTCGAGGTGCAACAGCTACCCGAAGAAACCCTGCCATTCCTGCTGCCCAGTCGCTTCTGCGAGTCTGATCGCTGCACACAACTGGCCGCGTCCATCGTTGCCGGGCGACTGCCTGGGTACGACCAATGCAGCGCGATCGTGGAGTACATTCGCCAGACCATTGCCTATACGCCCGGAGCGGGTCAGCTCATTATCAGTGCATGCGAGGTCAACGAGCGGTCACAGGCGGTCTGCCGGGACATGGCGCATCTGGGCATTGCCTGTTGTCGTGCGCTGTCGATTCCGGCGCGCATGGTCGTGGGCTATCTGGAAAACCTGCAACCGATGGACCTGCATGCCTGGTTCGAGGCCTACGTGGGCGGGCGCTGGTACACCTTTGATCCAACCCAGGATAATGAGCAGGGCGGCAGGATTGCCGTCGCCTACGGGCGCGACGCGGCCGACGTGGCCATCTACACCCAGTTCGGCAATCCGGTTGAATTACGGCACATGCAGGTATCGGTCGAACGAATCGCGGCACCGTCCTACTGACTGGTTTCTGTCTTTGCCTGCAGCGGCGCCGGGCTGTACACCCGTGGGGCGCTGCGGTGCGGCAGGTGGATCAGGTTGAGGCAATGGCGACGCGCCCAGTCCGTCGCCAGGTCGGTTGGGGCGGAGAGGCTGACCAGGGTGCCGATGCCGGCGCGCACGGCCTTGTGAATCAGTTCCAGGCTGCAGCGGCTGGTGACCACGGCGAAGCCCTGGCATGGCTGCAGTTGCTCGCGCAGCAGGGCGCCGATCAGCTTGTCCAGGGCGTTGTGGCGGCCGATGTCCTCGCGGCACAGGCGCAGCTCGCCGCTGCCATCGACGAAGGCCGCGGCATGCAGCGCGCCGCTGTGGCGGGCCAGGCGCTGGGCTTCGGTGAGGCGATCGCGCAGCGCGTGTAGGTGGGCGGGCGGCGGCAGGGCATGGGTCGGCAACACCGCGAGCTTGGGCAGGGCCTGCTCCAGCGCCTCGACCCCGCAGAGGCCGCAGCCACTGGTGCCGGCCAGCTGCCGGCGCTGCTGCTTGAGCGCCCAGAAGGCGCGATTGCTGATGTCCACCTCGGCATTCAGGGCAGCGCCGCTGCGCGTGAGGCGGATGTCGTAGATCTCGTCGATCGAATCGACCAGGCCACCGCTCAGGCTGAAGCCGGCGATAAAGTCTTCCACCGCCGAGGGCGAGACCATCATCACCGCATGACTGATGCCGTTGTAGCTGATGGCCAGCGCGCACTCTTCGGCCAGTACGGCATCGGCCACCACGCTCGACGTGCCCAGTTCGGCGTAGGCATAGACTTCACCCGCGTGAGTGGGCGCGTCGGGGGCCTGGGCGGCGGGGGGCGTAAATGCAGCGCGTGACATGGCTGGGGTCTCTGAATCCGGCGTATTGGCCTAGCCTAAGCCCGCCGGGCGCAGGCGTCTAATGAGGATTGGTGCGATGCCGAGCGTGGACATCGGCAAGTCGTTTTCAAGCGTGCCGCTCAGGGCAGCAGGTCGCGGTAATCCTCCACTGCGGCGAATTCCTCGGTGTCTTTCGGGCCTTTGCGGCTGTCCGGCTGGCGCACCGCCAGCAGATGGCCGACGCCGAAGTCACGGGCGCTGCGCAGCACCGGCAGGCTGTCGTCGATGAACAGGCTGCGCGCCGCATCGAAGCCGAGATCCTGCTGCAGGGCGAACCAGAACTGCTGGGCTTCCTTGGCGAAGCCGTAGTCGTGGGAGCTGATCAGGCGATCGAAGTAGGGCGCCAGTTCGATGCGTTCGAGCTTCAGCGACAGCGAATCGCGATGGGCGTTGGTGATCAGCACCACGCGCTTGCCGGCGGCGCGTACGGCGGCGAGGAAGGTGTCGGCGTCCGGGCGCAGGGCGATCAGGTGGGCGACCTCGCGCTTGAGGTCGCGGATCGACAACTTCAGCTCGCGGCTCCAGAAGTCCGTGCAGTACCAGTTGAGCTGGCCGGCATGCTCATGAAACAGCGGCAGCAACTCGGCGTCGGCCAGCGCCCGGCTGATGCCGTGCAGCTCGGCATAGCGCTGGGGCAGGTGCTCCAGCCAGAAGTGGTTGTCGAAATGCAGGTCGAGCAGGGTGCCGTCCATGTCCAGCAGTACGGTGTCGATCTCGGTCCAGGGCAATGACGGCATGGCGGCTTCTTGTCGGCAGATGGCGGAGGTTGTCGCGAATCTGCCGACTGACGTCGTGATCGCGCAATCTCCGGCGGGGCTAATCGGAAAAGGCGCGGTATGATAACTCGCCCCGCCACTCTCAGGAGCCGCACCATGCGTCAGAAACCCACCGTACTCGCCCGCGAGATTGTCGCCAGCAGTCGCCTGTTTCGTGTCGAGGAACTGCAGCTGCGTTTCGCCAACGGTGTGGAACGGACCTATGAGCGGCTGGTCGGCAAGGGCGTCGGTTACGGCGCGGTGATGATAGTGGCGCTGGCCGATGCCGAGCATGTGCTGCTGGTCGAGGAATACTGCGCCGGCACCGACGACTACCAGCTGTCGCTGCCCAAGGGGCTGATCGAACCGGGTGAGGACGTGCTGGCGGCGGCTGACCGCGAACTCAAGGAAGAAGCCGGTTTCGGCGCGCGGCGGCTGGAGCACCTGACCGAGTTGAGCCTGTCGCCCGGCTATATGAGCCAGAAAATCCAGGTGGTGCTGGCCACGGACCTGTACCCGCAAAGCCTGCCCGGCGACGAGCCGGAGCCGATGCGGGTGGACAAGGTCAACCTGCGCGAACTCTCGAGCCTGGTGCAGCATCCCCAATTCAGCGAGGGCCGGGCCCTGGCCGCGCTCTACCTGGCGCGCGATCTGCTGACCCAGCGTGGAGACTTCGTGCTATGAGCCATCCCCTGATCCCGGCAGTCATCCAGTTGGTGCGCGAGGCCGGCGCGGCGATTCTGCCGCATTGGCGCGCCGGTGTGCTGGTCACCGAGAAGGCCGACGCCTCGCCGGTGACCGCCGCCGACATGGCCGCCCATCACATCCTCAACGATGGCCTGGTCGCGCTCGATCCGAGCATTGCGGTGCTGTCCGAGGAGGACGCCGATATCGCCTACACCGAGCGCGCGCAATGGCGCCGCTGGTGGCTGGTCGACCCGCTGGATGGCACCAAGGAGTTCATTGCCGGCAGTGAAGAATTCACCGTCAACGTTGCGCTGATCGAGCAGGGCCGGGTGGTGTTCGGCGTGGTCGGGATTCCGGCCAGTGGTCGCTGTTACTACGGCGGCGCCGGCCTGGGTGCCTGGCGCGCCGAGGCCGATGGTGTGGAGAAGCCGATCAGCGTGCGCCTGAACCCGGACGAAGCCTTTACCGTGGTCGCCAGCCGGCGTCACAGCAGCCCGGCGCAGGAGCGTCTGCTCGAGGGCCTGAGCGAACGCTTCGGCGACCTGCAACTGGCCAGCGTCGGCAGCTCGCTGAAGTTCTGCCAGCTGGCCGAAGGCATTGCCGATTGCTACCCGCGCCTGGCGCCGACCTCGCAGTGGGACACCGCCGCCGCCCAGGGCGTGCTGGAAGGCGCCGGCGGCGAAGTGCTGACCCTGCAGGGCGAGGTGCTGACCTATGAGGCGCGCGAATCGCTGCTCAACCCCTCCTTCCTCGCCTTGCCGGCTGCCGCCGAGTGGCGCGCCGAACTGATCCAGCTGGCCCGCGCCCTCGACTGAGAGCAGGTTTACCCAGCTATTGCGGCGCCTTCAGGCGCCCACTGCTGAGCCACCTCAAGCAATCCGCGACCGAGGGAGACACTCACCGCAGGCAGTGGACCATGGGTTCGCTGGTGCGGTACCAGAGCTGGCGGGTTGTCGCTGCGCTCCGAAGCCGCCCTACGATCACGCGATCTGGAGGCTATCCACAACCCGTAGGGCGTCACTCGCCGCAGGCAGTGCGCCGTGGTTAATGGGCGCGGCACAAATTTTGTCGGGCTGTCGCTGCACTCCGAACGGATCGCCGCCCGAGCCGCCCTACGCTCTGAGGGAGTCGCCGGATGCGGAGCGATCCGGGTGTCAGTCGGTGATCAGTTGCTCGACCAGGTCCGGGTCGTCGATAAAACGATTGCGCGTGCCCTGCAGACTGCCGATCTTTTCGTTGCGGGCGTTTTCTTCGGCATCCGGCGGGTCGGTCCGGTGCCACTGCTTGTACATGCGCACGTCGCCGACGATGGGCAGGCCGTACTCGATGTGCATGTAGAAGATCGCCCGGGCGATATTGCCCTTGGCGGCGTCGCGCGGCTCCAGCACTTTGAAGCGGCTTTTGAGGTCGCAGCCGATGTCGGCGAAGGTGCTCTGCTCGCTGGCGTCCAGCAAGCCGAACTGCGCCTTGCGCCGCAGCTGTTCGGCGCGGGTCAGCGCCGGATAGAGGTTATGCAGATCGGCCGTCATATAGGCATAGCGCGGGTTCATGATGCTGCACTGACGATCGGTGATGCAGCGCAGGGCGCTTTTCAATTGCTTGCTGCTGTAGATCGGGCTGATGCTGAGCAGTCCGCCGCCTCCTTGGCCGGTGAAGGCCTTGGCGCAATACAGCGAGGTGCCGCCGGCGCCATACAGCTCATTCCAGAACAATTGGTCGCGCACTCGTGGGTCGGAAATCTGGCTCTGGCCATTGGCCAGAATCGGCAGGCTGAAACTGGCTGCCAGGCAACTGAGGGCGATAATGACTGCTCGCATGATAAGGGTCCGCTAACCGCCGTGTTCGGGGTCTGTTGTTGTTCTGCAGTGGCCGCATCTGACAAGACCGACGTCACATGATCAAGCCGAAAGATTGGCGCCATGTAAGCCTTAGCTTACATGGCGTGCTGTCGATCGCCACTACTGTGGTGGCTGCTGGGCGGCTAATCTTCTGCCCATGGACGTAGCGCAGGAAGCGCAAAGTAACCAAAAGGGATACGCTGGATAGCCGCCAGGATGGTGCGCGCAACACGGATGTCAGTACACAGTCTGCAAAGGCCCCGCACCAGCGGGGTTTTCTTTTTTGGGCGTTCGCCCGGTACGGCGCTTCTGCCGCGTCAATCCCCAGTAGAGTGATGGTCCCAGCGGGGGCAGCCAGCAACGGCATCCAGGCGTCGGCGGGCGCAGGTAAGTCGATTCGATGGCGACCCGCAGTGAACTGTGACGACTTTGCACTCCCCGAGACCCGCCATGCTGATTGCGCTTGCCCAGTGTTTGCCCCCTTTCCGCGCCGTCTGGCTCCTGCTCGCGGCCTTGAGCCTGGGCGCTATCCAGCCAGTGGCCGGCGCGCCGCTATACCGCGTGGGTGTGGAAGACGTCGATTACTACCCCATTTATGCGCTGTCGGCTGACGGCCGGTACCGCGGTTACGCCCGCGACCTGCTCGACCTGTTTGCCGCCCACGCGGAAATCCAGCTGCGCTATGTGCCGTTGCCGGTACAGCGGCTCTATCACGAATACTGGGCGGGCCGGCTCGACCTGGTATTCCCCGACAGCCCACGCTGGCATGAGGTCGGTAAACCACAGGGTGTGATTACCTACTCGCAGCCGCTGCTGACCTTCCAGGACGTGATGCTGGTGTTGCCGGCGCGGTTGGGCCAGCCGCTTGAGCGTTTTCGCAAACTCGGCTTCGTGCGCGGGTTCACCCCTTGGAAATTTCATGCCGAGATGGCCGCAGGCTTAGTTGAGATCCACCGGGCGCCGAGCCCGGAGGGGTTGATCCGGATGACCCTGGCCGGCTACATCGACGGCGCCAACATGGCCCAACAGGTCGCACGCTACCACCTGGGCCAGCTCGAACGGCCGGATGCCCTGGTGGCGGAGCCCCGCTTGTTGCAGTCCGGCGACAGCCACTATTACCTGTCGAGCATCCGCCACCCCGAACTGATCCAGCGCTTCGATGCCTTCCTGCGCAGCGAGCGGCAGGCGGTCGCTGCGCTCAAGGCGAAGTACGGGCTGTAAGCCGGGGCCCAGCGGTTATGCAGCTGTCGAGCCCCGGCGCGGCAGTTGGCGAATGCGCGCTGGCCCGCGCGGGTCAGTCGTCTACCTGCTTCTCCACCCACTCGGCATAGGCGTTGATGAATTTCTGCAGGAACGGCTTGATGCCGTCGCCGATCATGCCGGCTTCCTCGAAGAAGCTGCCGGCGCCGCCCAGGTAGGCCTCCGGCTGCTGCATCATCGGCACATCGAGAAACACCATGGACTGGCGCAGGTGCTGGTTGGCGCCGAAGCCGCCGATGGCGCCCGGCGAGGCGCTCAGCACCGCACCCGGTTTGCCGCTGAAGGCGCTCTGGCCGTAGGGGCGCGAACCGACGTCGATGGCGTTCTTCAGCGGCGCCGGCACCGAGCGGTTGTATTCCGGGGTGACGAACAGCAGCGCATCGGCCGCCTTGAGCGCGGTGCGAAAGCTGGTGTAGGCCTCCGGCGGCCGGTCGTGGTCGATGTCTTCGTTGTACAGCGGCAGGTCGCCGATCTCGACGATCTCCAGCTTCAGCGAGGCCGGTGCCAGTTCGGCCAGCGCCAGGGCCAGCTTGCGGTTGATCGAGCCTTTGCGCAGGCTGCCGACCAGGACGGCGATGTGGTGAACCTTGCTCATGATGACTCCTTGTTGAGGGGTGAGCTGAAACTATAGACCGTCTCTGGGCCGAAGGTCCTGGCGGGCCTCGCTCAGCTGAAGGCCGTGAGCAAATCCTCGACTATGGCCTGCTGCGCCTCGCTCGGCTGACGGCCACGGTGACTGGCGAGGTGGAATTGCACGTTGAAGCCGAGTTGCTCCGCCAGCAGCGCTCGCAGCTGGCCACGCTCCACCCAGGGCGCGGCGATGTGCCGGGGCAGGTAGCCGATATGGGCGCCGGAAAGGACGAAGGCCAGGCTGCCTTCGACCTGTTCGCTGCGTGCGCTGCTGGCAGCGGACTGCCAGGGCTCGACGGCCTGAGTAAAGCGGTAGGGATGGTGCACTCCGTCCTGCTCGAGCAACTGCTCGCGGCTGAAGAGCGGCTGGTCGAACAACGGGTGGCCGACAGCGCAGTACAACGCTTGTTCTTCCTCGAACAGCGGACGGAAATCAAGGGCGCTCTGGGTGCCGGAGAAGTAGCCGATGGCCAGGTGCAACTGGTCCTGCAGCAGGCGCCGTTCCAGCTCGGCCGGCATGGCGCTGAGCAGTTCGATCTGCACCGCCTGGTTGCGCCGGCGAAAGCGGCCGATGGCCGCGCCGACCTGCGCCAGCACCCGCTCGTCGAGTGCCTCGGACAGGCCGATGCTGAGGGTGCCGAGCAGCTTGTCGGCCATGCCCTGAGCCTCACCCTTGAAGGTATCGATGGCGGCGAACAGCTTGTGCGCCGCCAGCAGCACCTGCTCGCCCTTGGGCGTCAGGCGGAAACCGGCCTTGCCGCGCTCGCACAGGCGAAAGCCCAGGCGCGTCTCCAACTTGGCCATCTGCGTGCTGATGGTCGACTGGCCGATGCCCAGTTCGCCTTGCGCGGCGCTGAAGCCGCCGCTCGCCACCACAGTGATGAACAGTCGCAACAGTTGCAGGTCGAGGTCGCGGACTTGGCTGAGCATGGCGGCTCCAAACATTGATGAAAGTAGATGCCAGAGTAGATTACTTCATATTTATCAGAAGCAAGTCGCGGCGCAGCATGGCTCTACCTGACCCCTGCGACAGGGGTCGTTACCGAGCCAATTTGCCTGAGGGTATCGCCATGCGTCTTGCCACGAGTGTGTTACTGATCGTCTTCGCCCTGCCGCTGCAGGCCGAGGAGCGGGTGCTGAACATCTACAACTGGGCCGATTATGTGGCGCCGCAGGCGCTCAAGCGCTTCCAGGCCGAGAGCGGCATCGGGGTCAAGTACGACACCTTCGACAGCACCGAGGTACTCGACAGCAAGCTGCTTACTGGAAACAGCGGCTACGATGTCGTCTTCCCGCCCTCCAGCGGCCTGGCGCGAGCGATCCAGGCCCAGGCGCTGCAGCCGGTCGGCGCCCTGAGCAATGCCGGCAACCTCGATCCGGAACTGCTGGCCAAGCTGGCCGGCGTCGATCCCGGCAACCGCTACGGCGTGCCTTATACCTGGGGCACGGTGGGCCTGGGCATCAACCAGCAGGCGGTCGAGCAGCGCCTGCCGGGCGTGGCGCTGGACAGCCTCGATCTGCTGTTCAAGCCGGAGTACGCCAGCAAGCTCAAGGACTGCGGCATCGCCGTGCTGGACTCGCCGCAGGAGGTGATCGCGATCGCACTGAACTACCTGGGCAAGGACCCGTACAGCACCGCCGCCGCCGACCTCGAGGCCGCGCAGCAATTGCTCGCCCAGTTGCAACCCAGCCTGCGCTACATCGGCAGCGGCAAGCATATCGACGACCTGGCCAAGGGCGAGATTTGCCTGGCGCTGACCTACACCGGCGACGCTGGCATGGCCGCCGCCCGCGCCGTCGAGGTCAACCAGCCCTTCGAGGTGCTGTTTCGCATCCCGCAGGAGGGCACGTTGATCTGGTTCGACACCATGGCGATTCCGGTCGATGCACCGCACCCGCAGGCCGCCCGCGCCTTCATCGACTACATGCTCAAGCCCGAGGCGATCGCCGAGCTGACCAACGAGCTGTATTTCGCCAATGCCAACCAGGCGTCGGCACCGCTGATCGATGACGCGGTACGCAGCGATCCGGACATCTACCCGCCGGCCGCGGTGCGCGCCAGGCTGTTCCCCGAGCAGATCATGGCACTCAAGGACCAGCGCAAGCGCACCCGCCTGTGGACCGCCTTCCGCACCCACTACTGATACCCCAGAGAACGAGTAGACGATCATGGACCACGCCTTCGACAACGACCAGGCCATCACCCGCGACAGCCTCTACGGCACCCGCGCCGAACCGACCTACGCCGGCATCACCAGTTTCATGCGCCGGCGCTACACGCGGGATTTGCGCGGCGTCGACCTGGTGGTCAGCGGGGTGCCCTTCGACACCGCCACCACCAACCGCCCCGGCAGCCGCTTCGGCCCGCGGGCGATCCGCGCCGCCTCGATCCAGTCGGCCTGGGCCCGGCACTTTCCCTGGGAATTCGATCCCTTCGACCTGCTGGCCTGCATCGACTACGGCGACTGCTACTTCGACCACGGCACCCCGCAGGACACCCCGGCGGCCATCGAGGCCCACGCCGACAAGATCCTCGATGCCGGCTGCGCCATGCTCACCCTGGGTGGCGACCACTTCATCAGCTACCCGCTGCTCAAGGCCCACGCCAGGAAGCACGGCGCCTTGTCGCTGATCCACTTCGACGCCCACAGCGACACCTGGCCGGACGAGGAGGGCGCGCGCATCGACCACGGCACCATGTTCTACCACGCGGCCAGGGAGGGGCTGGTCGACCCGGCACGCTCGGTGCAGGTCGGCCTGCGCACCAGCAACGACGACGTCATGGGTTTCCAGGTGCTGGATGCGCGTGAGGTGCACCGGCACAGCCCGGAGCAGATCGCCGAGCGCATCCGCGCGCGGGTCGGCGACCACCCGGTGTACCTGACCTTCGACATCGACTGCCTCGACCCGGCCTTCGCCCCTGGCACCGGCACCCCGGTGTGCGGCGGCTTGTCCAGCCACCAGGCGCTGGAGATCCTGCGTGGCCTGCGCGGCATCAACCTGGTGGGCATGGACGTGGTGGAAGTGGCGCCGCCCTACGACAACGCCGAGGTCACCGCCCTGGCCGGCGCCACCCTGGCGATGGAGATGGTCTGCCTGTACGCGGCGCGGCATAAGCTGTAAGGCGCCTCTGCACATAGGCTGAGGCGCTTGTGTCGTCTTGCCGCTCCAAGCCCCGGGCCGCCTGCAGGTAGCTCGGGGCTTTTTTGTGGTCCATGGCGCAGGGCAAGTGGGCCTGGTGGCTGGTTCAGTGAGGCAATTGTGGCGCCTGAGACCCCGATACGTTCGCCATGGCCCACTTTGACTCATCGCAGTGCTGGGTTCGTAACCGCGGTTACTCGGCTGCGGATGACCGGCTAGCCGCAGCGGGCACTCGATGCAAGGTGTTGCGCCTTGGCTGCTGTTCAAGAGCGAAGTTTGTATACAAAGCGCTATCCGGGCCATGGCAATTGTTCACATGCTTGTGAGTAATTGTTGACAGCATGTTGCGCAATCTCATTGAAACGTAGTACACAGGGTCTCGCGTTTGCGCACCCAGTGCCGCTCAGCGAAGGGCAACCAGAAGGGTGCAGGGCTCCACAAGGCGTTGCTCCTCTCCAATAATAAAACGCCGATACCCGCTCGCTTGAGCTGTTAAGGTCATCGGAAGACAGGAGAAAACCCAATGCATCAAGAGCAGGCCACAGCAGCCGCCGATGCCCAGCCGCGCTTGATCTTGACCGGCATCCGCAAGGTCTATCCCGCGGTTGTCGCCAATGATGGCATCGACCTCAGCGTGATGCCTGGCGAGATTCATGCCGTGCTCGGCGAGAACGGTGCCGGCAAATCCACCCTGATGAAGATCATCTACGGCGTGACCCGGCCGACCTCAGGCCACATGGTCTGGGAAGGTCAGCCGGTCACGGTGGAAAACCCTGCCCATGCGCGCAGCCTGGGCATCGGCATGGTGTTCCAGCACTTCTCCCTGTTCGAAACCCTCACCGTGTTGGAGAACGTTGCCCTGGCCCTGCCGGGCAAACCCGACATGAGTGACCTGGCCCGGCGCATCGAGTCGGTGTCCAAGCGTTATGGCCTGCCGGTCGACCCGCGTCGACACGTGCATGCGCTCTCGGTGGGGGAGCGTCAGCGGGTCGAGATCGTCCGCTGCCTGCTGCAGAATCCACGCCTGCTGATCATGGATGAGCCGACCTCGGTGCTCACCCCGCAGGCGGTCCGCAAGTTGTTCGAGACCCTGCGCCAACTGGCCAGCGAGGGCTGCTCGATTCTCTATATCAGCCACAAACTCGATGAGATTCAGGAACTCTGCCACAGCGCCACCGTGCTGCGCGGCGGCAAGGTCACCGGCGCCTGCATTCCCGCCGAGGAAACCCCCAAGAGCATGGCGCGGCTGATGATCGGCAAGGACCTGCCGGCTTGCGAGCACACCGCCGCGCCGGCTGACGGCGAGATTCGCTTGAAGCTGGATGGGCTGTCGCAGGCCTCCATCGATCCCTTTGGCACCGACCTGAAGAACCTGCAGCTGGAGGTGCGCTCCGGCGAGATCGTCGGCATCGCCGGGGTCTCGGGCAATGGCCAGGCCGAGCTGTTGGCGGCCATTTCCGGGGAGGCCCCGCTGAGCGAGAAAGGCCCGGTGCAGATCTGCGGCAACGCGGCGGGGCGCTTGTCGCCCGACCAGCGTCGGCAGATCGGCCTGTGCTTCGTGCCGGAAGAGCGCCTGGGCCGTGGCGCGGTGCCGAGCATGGCGCTCAGCGACAACGCGATTCTCACCGCCGCCGTGTCGAAAGGCCTGGTCCGGCACGGCCTGATCGACTTTCGCGCGGCCAAGGCCTTCGCCCGCGAATGCATCGCGCGCTTCAACGTCAAGTGCGCTGGGCCGGCCGCGCAGGCCCGCTCGCTGTCCGGCGGCAATCTGCAGAAGTACATCATGGGCCGCGAGATCATGCAGGCGCCCAAGTTGCTGGTGGCTGCCCAGCCCACCTGGGGCGTGGACGTAGGTGCATCGGCCTTTATCCGCCAGCAGATCATCGACCTGCGAAACGCCGGGTGCGCGGTGTTGGTGGTGTCCGAGGAACTCGATGAGCTGTTCGAGATTTGCGACCGCATCGCGGTGATCGCCGATGGGCGATTGTCGCCGACCCGGCCCTTGGCCGAGACCTCGGTGGAGGACATCGGCGTGTGGATGAGCGGCATGTGGCCAGGCAGCGAGAGCGCCGCCACATCGACCAGCAACCAATAACAAGGGATCGCGCAGCATGCTCTCATTCAAGCTTGAAACCCGCCCCGAAGCCTCGCGCACCATGAGCTATCTGTCGCCGCTGATTGCGGTGGCACTGACCATGCTCGGCGGCTTGCTGCTGTTCTCGGCCTTGGGCAAAGATCCCCTGGAAGGCTTCCAGGTGTTCTTCCTCAACCCGTTGCGCCACTGGTACGGCGTGTCCGAACTGCTGCTCAAGGCCGTCCCGCTGATGCTCATCGCGGTGGGCCTGGCCATCGGTTTTCGCGCCAATGTGTGGAATATCGGCGCAGAAGGCCAGTTCATCCTCGGCGCCTGTGGCGCGACTGGGGTGGCCCTGGCCATGGGCGACTCCAGCGGCCCGCTGGTGCTGCCGGCGATGGTCGTCGCCGGGGCGCTGGGCGGTGCCGCCTGGGCGGCGATCCCGGCATTCCTGCGCACCCGCTTTAACGCCAACGAGATCCTGGTCTCGCTGATGCTGGTGTATGTCGCGCAATTGCTGGTGTCCTGGCTGGTGTTCGGCCCCTGGATGGACCCCGACGGCTTCAACTTCCCGCAGAGCAAGATGTTCTCCGACTCGGCGCTGTTGCCGCTGCTGGTCGAGGGCACGCGGCTCAACCTGGCCTTCGTCATGGCGCTGGGGGTGCTGGTGATCGGCTATGTGTTCATGCACAACAGCTACCTCGGCTTCAAGATGCGCGTGGCCGGCGAGGCGGCGGATGCGGCGCGTTATGCCGGCTTCTCGGCCAAACGCATGGTCTGGATCGGCCTGCTGGTGGGTGGGGCCTGCGCGGGTCTGGCCGGCATGGCCGAGGTGGCCGGACCCATGGGCCAGCTCACCGACAAGGTCGCCAGCGGCTACGGCTTCGCCGCCATCATCGTGGCCTTCGTCGGGCGGCTGAATCCCATCGGGATCTTCTTTGCCAGCCTGTTGATGGCGCTGTTGTTTCTCGGCGGTGAGCAGGCGCAGCTGTACCTGAGCCTGCCCGCGTCGATCTCCAAGGTGTTCCAGGGCATGTTGCTGTTCTTCCTGCTCGGCTCGGACCTGTTTATCAACTATCGGCTGCGCGTGCGGCTGACCCTGGCCAAGGCGGGAGACTGACATGGAGCAGAGTCTGATTACCTCGATGCTGTTCGCCACCCTGGTGGCGGGCACGCCGCTGATCATCGTGGCCCTGGGCGAACTGATCACCGAAAAGGCCGGGGTGCTCAACCTGGGCGCCGAAGGCACCATGGCGATGGGCGCGGTGGCCGCCTTCGCCGCCACCCATTACACCGGCAATCCCTACCTCGGCGTGCTGGCCGGCATGGCGGCGGGGGCGCTGATGAGCCTGCTGTTTGGCCTGCTGACCCTGACGCTGATGGCCAACCAGGTGGCCTCCGGGCTGGCCCTGACGATCTTCGGCGTCGGCCTCTCGGCCTTTGTCGGCAAACCCTTCGAGTCGCTGACCCTGCCGGCGGTGCCGGCGATCCGCATCCCGCTGCTGGCCGATATCCCGCTGCTCGGGCCGGCGCTGTTCAACCAGCAGTCGCTGGTGTATTTCTCCTGGGCCCTGCTCGGCGGGGTGATCTGGTTCCTCTACAAGAGTCGCGCCGGACTGATCCTGCGCGCCGTCGGCGAGTCGCCCTCGTCGGCCCACTCGATCGGCTATTCGGTGATCGGCATCCGCTACCTGGCCACCACCTTCGGCGGCGCCATGGCCGGTATCGGCGGCGCCTTCCTGTCGGTGTTCTACACCCCGCTGTGGGTCGAGGGCATGGTCTCGGGGCGCGGCTGGATCGCCCTGGCGCTGGTGGTGTTCGCCACCTGGCGGCCGCTGCGGGTGATGGCCGGGGCCTACCTGTTCGGCGGGGTGATGATCAGCCAGTTGTTTATCCAGGGCTCGGGCCTGCAGATCGAGGTGCCGTCGCAGTTGCTCTCGGCGCTGCCTTATCTGGCGACCATTTTCGTGCTGGTGCTGATTTCGCGTAATCAACAGACCATCCGGCTCAACTCGCCGATGTCGCTCGGCCAGCCTTACCGGCCGGACGCCTGAACCGTTGGCCGGTGCAGGGAGACGCCGGCTAGGTTAATTTTTCACCGAATACCAACCCCCACAACAGTGAGTCAGGAGAGGCATCGATGAGCAATCGCAGGAACTTCATCAAGGCAGCGAGTGGTGTGGCAGTGGCAACAGCGTTGGGCTTTGGCCTGCTGGGTGCGGCGCAGGCGGCCGATCCGCTCAAGGTCGGCTTCGTCTATATCAGCCCGATCGGCGACGCCGGCTGGACCTACCAGCATGACCAGGGGCGCTTGCAGATGGAAAAAGCCCTGGGCGATAAGGTCGCAACCAAGTACATCGAGAACGTCCCGGAAGGTGCCGACGCCGAACGGGTTATCCGCGAGCTGGCCAGCAGCGGTTACAACCTGATCTACGCCACCAGTTTCGGCTACATGAACTACGTCGAGCGGGTCGCCAAGCAGTTCCCCAACGTCACCCTGATGCATGCCACCGGCTACAAGACGGGCAAGAACTTCGGCAACTACAACGCGCGCTTCTATGAGGGCCGCTACCTCAATGGCGTGGTCGCCGGCAAGATGAGCAAGTCCAACGTACTGGGCTATGTCGCCGCCTTCCCCATCCCCGAAGTGGTGATGGGCATCAACGCCTTCGCCCGCGGCGCGCGCAGCGTCAATCCGGATGCCGAAGTACGGGTGATCTGGGTCAACAGCTGGTACGACCCGGGCAAGGAGCGCGAAGCCACGCTGACCCTGATCTCCCAGGGCGCCGACATGCTCACCCACCACACCGACTCCACCGCCGTGGTGCAAGCCGCCGAGGAGAAGGGCGTGAATGCCTTCTCCTACCACTCGGATATGAGCAAGTACGGCGCCAAGGCGCAGCTCTCCGGCACCACCCACCAGTGGGGCAAGTTCTACACCGATACCACCCAGAGCGTGCTCGACGGCACCTGGAAACCGGCTTCCACCTGGGGCGGGATCAAGGAGGGGATGATCGAGATCGTGCCGCTCAATTCGTCGGTTCCAGCCGATGTCAAAGCGCTGGTGGATAAACTGGAAGGCGACATGCGCGCCGGCACCTTCCACCCCTTCGCCGGCCCGGTGGTCGACCAGGACGGCAAGACGCGCGTCGCCGCCGGCGAGGTCATCAGCGACGAGGACCTGAGCCACATGAAGTACTTCGTCGAGGGGGTCGCGTCCAAGCTGCGGCAGAACTAAGTCGCGCCGAACAAAAGGCCAACCGCGCGGTTGGCCTTTTGCGTTGCGGCCTTACCAGAGCGGCAGGCTGTAGCTGACGATGAAGCGGTTCTCGTCCAGGTCACTGCCGAAGTTGCTGCGGGTGGTGGCGTTGCGCAGGCGCAGGCCGAGGTTCTTCAGCGGGCCGTCCTGGAATACGTAGGCGATGTCGGTGTCGCGTTCCCAGGTCTTGCCCTCGCTGAGGCCGACGCCGCGGTCGACGTTGTCGCCGGACAGGTAGCGGGTCATGAAGGTCAGCCCTGGAACGCCGAGGGCGGCGAAGTCGAAGTCGTAGCGCAGCTGCCAGCTGCGTTCGTCCTGGTTGCCGAAGTCGTTGATCTGCACCAGGTTGACCAGCGCGTTGTCGGCGCCGGCGAGGTAGGCGAAGCCGGTGTCGCCGCTCAGGCGCTGGTAGCCGGCGGTGAAACCCTGGGCCCCCAGGCGGTAGCTGAACAGGGCGCCGAAGGCGTCGTTGTCGACGTTGCTGCCACCGTCATCGCTGGAGCGGGCGAAGCGGATGTCCGACTTGAAGCTCTGCCCCTCGCCCAGCGGCAACTGGTACACCAGGTTGACCAGGTGCTGGTCATAGATGCCGTCGAGGCCGCCGTAGTAGTAGCTGGTGGCCAGTTCCGGGGTCCATTGGTAGCGGCCACCGGCGAACAGGAACTCGTCGCTGGTCTTGCTGCTGCCCAGCACGATGTTGCGCTTGCCGCCGTTGTACACGGTCATTTCCTGGTTGTCCGAGGAGTCGCGCTGGTTGACCCGGTCGAGGCGGCCGAGGTCGAGGTTCAGGCCCTCCACCTCGTTGCTGTTGAGCCAGGCGCCGCGGAAGCTCTGCGGCAGCAGGCGGCTGTCGTTGCGCATCACCGCCGGCAACACCGGCTGCAGGGTGCCGAGCTTGAGGGTGCTGCTGGAGGCGCGCAGCTTGGCGGTGAAGCCGGCCTCGGCGTACTCGTCCTGGGCGCGCTTTGGCGCCTCGCGGTCGCTCTTGAGGATGCCGGTGCCGGTGCGGTCCGGGCTGGAGTCGAGCTTGACCCCGAGCAGGCCGATGGCGTCGAAGCCGAGCCCGATCGGGCCCTCGGTGTAGCCGGACTCGAAGCGCAGCTGGAAGCCCTGGGCCCACTCCGCGGCCTTGGCCTGGGGCGCGCCGTGCTGGCGGAAGTCGCGGTTCATGTAGAAGTTGCGGGTATCCAGCACGGCCTTGCTGTCGTCGACGAAGGCCGCCAGGGCCGGGGCGCTCAGACCCAGGGCGATGCTCGCGGCGAGCAGCTGGCGGTTGAGTATCGGGGTGTGTCGCATGGGTAGTTCCTCTTGTTGTTATGGTCGCTACGGTTTTTTTGCCCACAGCCGTCCTGGCAGCGCCTGCCGGGGCAGGGCCGTGGGGTTGGGGGTGAAACCTGAAAAAATGCGCGGGGCCAATAGGCGGCCCCGCGTTTTCGCTCAAGGGTTACAGGGTCTCGCGCAGACCCAGGCACTCTGCGCGGAACAGCCGCGCATCCATCAGTCGTGGTTGGCGCACGATGGGGGCGAAGTCCATGCGCGCAAGGATGTCGCGCTGCAGGTCGACGCCGGGGGCGATCTCGATCAGTTCCAGGCCTTGCAGGGTCAGGGCGAACACGCAGCGCTCGGTGACGTAGAGCACCGGCTGGCCACGCTCGGCGGCCTGGCGTCCGGCGAAGGTGCGCTGCTCGACCTCAGCGACGAACTTGCGCACCTCGCCATCGGCGACGATGCGCAACTGACCGTCTTCGATGCGGATGTCCTGCTTGCCGGCGCTGAAGGTGCCGACGAACACCACCCGCTTGGCGTTCTGGCTGATGTTGATGAAGCCGCCGGCACCGGACAGCCGGCTGCCGAACTTGGACACGTTGAGGTTGCCCGCCGCATCGGCCTGGGCCAGGCCGAGGAAGGCCAGATCCAGGCCGCCGCCGTCGTAGAAGTCGAACTGGTAGGGCTGGTCGAGCAGGGCGCTGTGGTTGCTCGCCGCGCCGAAATCCAGGCCCGAGGCCGGAATGCCGCCGATTACCCCGGGCTCGGCGGTCAGGGTCAGCCGGTCGATCACGCCTTCCTCGGCGGCCACCGCGGCCACGCCTTCGGGCATGCCGATGCCCAGGTTGACCACCGCGCCGGCCTGCAACTCCAGGGCGGCGCGGCGGGCGATCAGCTTGCGCACGTCCAGCGGCAGCGGCGCCAGGCTGTCCACCGGCACCCGGGTCTCGCCAGCGAAGGCCGGGTTGTAGGCGGTGGCGAAGGTCTGCTGGTGATTCTGCGGTTCGGCCACCACCACGCAGTCGACCAGGATGCCGGGGATCTTCACCTCGCGCGCATTCAGCGAGCCGCGCTCGACGATGCGCTCTACCTGGGCGATCACCAGGCCGCCGCTGTTGTGCGCGGCCATGGCGATGGCCAGGCTCTCGATGGTCAGCGCCTCGCGCTCGAACGACAGGTTGCCGTCCGGGTCGGCGCTGGTGGCGCGGACGATGCCGACGTGGATCGGCAAGGCCGGGTAGAACAGGTAGTCCTCGCCGTCGATGGGCATCAGCCGCACCAGCTCGGTGGTGGTGCGCGCATTGAGCTTGCCGCCACCGTGGCGCGGGTCGACGAAGGTGCCCAGGCCGACCCGTGACAGCTGCCCCGGCTTGCCCGCGGCGATATCGCGGAACAGTTGCGAGATCACCCCCTGCGGCAGGTTGTAGGCCTCGATGCGGTTGTCCACCGCCAGCTGCTGCAGCCCGGGCACTAGGCCCCAGTGGCCGCCGATCACCCGCCGCACCAGGCCCTCGTGGGCCAGGTGGTTGAGGCCGCGGCCCTTGCCGTCGCCCTGGCCCGCGGCATACACCAGGGTCAGGTCGCGCGGCGCCTGTTCGCTCCGGAAACGCTGCTCCAGGGCGATGGCGATTTCCTCGGCGAAACCGATGCCGACGAAGCCGCCGGTGGCGACGTTGGCGTTGTCGGGAATGCGAGCCACGGCGGCGGCGGCGGTGATGATCTTGCTCATGGCGGTTACTCGTAACGAAGGGGGGCTAGGTCACCCGTAGGAGTGGGGGGGACGCCTAGTCCCATGTCCGCGAACCGCGATCGCGGCCATGGGCCGCTGCTACGGGACGGTTGCTTAGAAACTGCCGAACAGGGTGCCCAGGGTCATCACCATGGCCGGCGCGACCCCGGGGAGCGCCACGGTGTTGACGAAGATGAACGTGTACGACTCGCGGTGGCTGGCTGCCGCGCTTGGCGACGATGCCGTGGGCGATGGCGCGGGCCGAGCAGGAATCGTCCATCGGCTTGCAGAGCAGCGGGGCGAGCAGCCGCTCGTTGAGGCCGCGGTAGGCGAGCAGCAGCAACAGGGCGAGGGACAGCAGAATGCCGAGGGTACCCATGGTGGCAGCGATTCCTTTTGTTGTTGTTTTCTGGCGCGCGCTACGGCGCGTCGACTTGCGGATTGTTAGAGCGAAAGGCGTGCCAGGTCGGCGCAACGGTTGTGAAAAACTCGCGGGACCGGCCGCAGGCCAGGCGCCATGGGGTTTGGCGCCCGTGTCGGCGGGTGTCGCCGCGCTCCCCGCGCAGCTGCCGGGGCGAAGGCGAGTGTCTGCTTGGCTGGACATGCTCAGCGGGGCGGTGGCCGCCGAAGACGTTGTCCAGTTTTCTGGACGGCGGCGCGGCGGCGCTCCGGTAGAGAGGCGCGGCGGGGTGTCGCCCAGTGGAGCGTCGCCCGGCCCACTGTCGGTAAGGCGTACTCGCGTAGCGGGGGATGAAGAGGGGCGTTTTCGCTATCGCTTGGCGGACTGTTCGCTGCGCTCCTGATCGGAACGCCGCCCGGTCCGCCCTACGAGCCGAGGGCGATCAGCAGATCTGAAGCAACCCGCGATCCGTAGGACGCTACTCGCCGCAGGCAGTACGCCAGGGTTCGTCGGTACGGCATAAGCGCTGGCGGACTGTTCGCTGCGCTCCTGATCGGAACGCCGCCCGGTCCGCCCTACAAGCCGAGGGCGATCAGCAGATCTGAAGCAACCCGCGATCCGTAGGGCGCTACTCGTCGCAGGCAGTACGCCAGGGTTGATCGGTACGGCACAAGCGCTGGCGGACTGTTCGCTGCGCTCCTGATCGGAACGCCGCCCGGTCCGCCCTACGAGCCGAGGGCGATCAGCAGATCTGAAGCAATCCGCGATCCGTAGGGCGTACTCGCCGCAGGCAACACGCCAGGGTTGATCGGTACGGCATAAGCGCTGGCGGACTGTTCGCTGCGCTCCTGATCGGAACGCCGCCCGGTCCGCCCTACGAGCCGAGGGCGATCAGCAGATCTGAAGCAGTCCGCGATCCGTAGGGCGCTACTCGCCGCAGGCAGTACGCCAGGGTTGATCGGTACGGCATAAGCGCTGGCGGACTGTTCGCTGCGCTCCTGATCGGAACGCCGCCCGGTCCGCCCTACGAGCCGAGGGTGGCCGCCAAATTTGCAAGCAATCCGCGATCCGTAGGGCGCTACTCGCCGCAGGCAGTACGCCGTCGTTTCCCGGCACGGCACAAGCGCTGGTGGGCTGTCGCTGCGCTCCGACCGGACCGCCGGCCGGTCCGCCCTACGGCTTGTGCGGAGCAGCGGGATTGCCCGTCAGCGCGCGCTCAGGCCATGCTGCTGCAGCTTGCTGTACAGGCTGGCGCGGGAGATGCCCAGTTCAGTGGCGGTGCGCCGGCGGTTGCCGGCGCAGGCCGCCAGGGCCTGCTGCAGGGCACGGCGTTCGGCTTCGGCGATGCTCTCGGCCAGCGGCCGCAGGGTGCCTGCGAACGCTTCGGTGGCGGCCAACGGCTCGGCCGGCAGCGCTTGTGCCGGCAGGCCCGCTGCGGCGAGCAGCGGCTGCAACTGCGCCACCTCCAGCTGCGTCCCGTCGGCGTCCAGTTGCGCGCGCTCGAGCAGGTTGCGCAGCTCGCGCACGTTGCCCTTCCAGGGCTGGGCGCCGAGCAGCGCCAGGGCCGCGCGGCTGAGTTCCATGGGCGCCTGGCCGGAGCGGTTGGCGATGTCGTCGAGCAGGTGCTCGACCAGGGCGGGAATGTCCTCGCGCCGTTCACGCAGCGGCGGCACCTGCAGGGCCAGGACGTTGAGGCGGTAGTAGAGGTCGTCGCGGAACTGGCCGGCGGCGACTTTGGCCTCCAGGTCGATATGGGTGGCGGCGATCACCCGCACATTGAGCGGCTTGACCTGGTTGGCGCCGAGCGGCTCGACCTCCTGCTCCTGCAGCACGCGCAGCAGCTTGGCCTGCAGCGGCAGCGGCAGGTCGCCGATCTCGTCGAGGAACAGGGTGCCGCCGTTGGCCACCTCGAACTTGCCGATGCGGCCCTTGCGGTCGGCGCCGGTGAAGGCGCCGGGCGCGGTGCCGAACAGCTCGGCCTCGACCAGGGTTTCCGGGATGGCCGCGACATTGACCGCGACGAAGGGGCCGTTGGCCCGCGGCGACAGGTTGTGGATGCCCTGGGCCAGCAACTCCTTGCCGGTGCCGGTCTCGCCGCGCAGCAGCACAGTAGCGTCCAGTTGCGCGGCGCGCCGGGCCATGCGCTTGACCTCGCTGGCCGGCGCGCTGCTGCCGATGAAGCCGGCGATGGTGTAGCGCGCCCGCCGCGCCTTGGCCAGCTCGTGCTGGGTGGCCAGCAGCTGGTTCTGCAGCACCGTGAACTTGGCCATCAAGGGCTTGAGGTGACGGGCACGGTCGAACAACACGAAACCCAGGGCGCCGACCAGGGTGCCGTCCTCGTCGCGCAGCGGGATGCGGGTGACCACGAAATGCTCGCTGCCGAAGGCCATCAGGTCGAGCATGCTCGGCTGGCCGCTTTCCACCACCTCGCGCAGGCGGCTGGCCGGCAACACCTGCTCGATCTCCTGGCCGAGCACGCTACGCGGATCGTCGATGCCGACCTTCTCGGCGTACTTGTCGTTGATCCAGACGATCCGCGCCTGGCGATTGACCGCGATGGTGCCCTCGCACTGGGCGTTGAGGTGATCGAACAACAGCGGCATGGCCACCGCGCGAAAACGTTCGGGCGAGACGCCGATGATCAGGCCGTGCTGGTCGAGGTCGTCGCGGGATATGGCCATGGCAGCTGGGGTTCCAAGGAGTGGTGCAGGCGATTATGGGAGCCGGCGCCTGGCCGAGGCAAGGCAGGCGCGCCGCTCGAGCGGGGTTCAGGGCCCGCCATACACCTCGTTGGGCAGCCAGGTGGCCAGCTCCTGGAAATTGAACACCAGGGCCAGGCCGAGCAGTTGCAGGAGGATGAACGGCAGTACCCCCAGGTAGATATGCCGGGTGGTGATCTCCGGCGGGCACACGCCCTTGATGTAGAACAGGGCGAAGCCCACCGGCGGGGTGAGGAACGAGGTCTGCAGGCACAGGGCGAAGAGGATGGCGAACCACAGCGGGTCGACGCCCATGGAGAACAGCACCGGCGCCACCAGCGGCAGGATGATCAGGGTGATCTCCACCCAGTCGAGGAAGAAGCCCAGCAGGAAGGTGATGAACAGCACGGTCAGCAACACGCCGGTCTGGCCGAACGGCAGGCCGGTCAGCGCCGCGCGCACCACGTCGTCGCCGCCGAGGCCGCGCAGTACCGCGGCGAACACCGTGGCGCCGATGAAGATGCCGAAGATGAACGCGGTGGTGCGGCTGGTCTGGTACAGCGCCTCCTTGAGCACTGCCAGGTTCAGGCGGCGGCCGATCGCGGCCATCAGCAAGGCGCCGGCCGCGCCCACCGCCGAGGCCTCGGTGGTGGTGGCGATACCGAAGAAGATCGAGCCGAGCACCGCGAGAATCAGCGTCAGCGGCGGCACCACGGCCCAGAACACGTCGATCAGGGCGCGGGCGTCCAGCGGCGGGCGATTCTTCGGTGCCGGGGCGAAGTCCTTCTTCAGCCAGGACGCGATGAGGATATAGAGGATGTACAGGACGGCGAGCAGCATGCCGGGAATCAGCGCGCCCATGAACAGCTTGCCGACCGAGGCCTCGGGGGTGCCGAGGCGGTCAGCCATCAAGACCAGCATGATGCTCGGCGGCACCAGGATGCCCAGGGTGCCCACCGAGCAGGCGGTGCCGACCGCCAGGCTCTTGTTGTAGTTGGCCTGCAGCATGGGCCCCAGCGAGAGCATGCCGAGCAGCACCACCGAGGCGCCGACGATGCCGGTGGAGGCGGCCAGCAGCACGCCGACGATCACCACGGTGATCGCATAGCCGCCGCGCAGCGGCCCGAGCACCCGCACCAGGCTGTGCATAAGGCGTTCGGCGATGCCGGAGCGGTCGAGCATGATGCCCATGAAGATGAACAGCGGCAGCGCCACCATCAGTTCGTTGGCGACGATGCCGTAGATGCGCGCATCCAGCACGCCGATGGTGCCGCTCCAGGTGAACCAGAGGTCGGCGTCGAAATATTCCACCAGCACATGGCCGGTGACGGCGAACACCAGGCCGATGCCGGCCAGCGACCAGGCTACCGGGAAACCCAGCAGCAGCAGGACCATGAAGCTGGCGAACATGGCCATGACGAGAATTTGTTCCAGACCCATTACTTCAGCCTCGTGATCAGGGATGCGGATGGCCGCCGTTGCGGTCATCGGCGGGCACGCTAATGGCCCGGGGGAAGTTGAACAGCAGGGTGCTGCAGCGCGAGGCGCGGGAGAACAGGGCGATGCCCACCAGGATCAGACCCAGCGGCAGCACGCTCTTGAACAGGAAGCGATAGGGCAGCCCGCTCGGCGCCTGCGAGTGTTCCTGGTAGACGAAGGCGGTGTAGGCGTAGGGAATCAGGCTGTCGACCATCAGGCCGATCACCGGCAGGGCCAGCAGGACGATGCCCGCCAGCTCGATCTGCGCCTGCAGGCGCAGGGAGAACTTCTCGCGCAGGACATCGACGCGCACATGGTCGTCGCGCACCACGGCATAGGCCAGGGACAGCATCATCGCGGCGCCGAACAGGTGCCAGGACAGCTCTTCCAGGGCGATCGAACCGCGCGCCAGGACGAAGCGGCTGAACACATTGCTCAACACTACCCCCAGCACCCCCAGCCACAGCCAGGCACTGGCCTGGCCGATGGCGACGATCAGGCGGTCCAGGCGCCAGGACAGGCGATTGTTGGGCAGGTCAGCTGTGGCCAGCGGATCGGCAGAAGCAGGTTGCTGCATCGGGAAAACCTCGCACGTATCAGGCAGGAAGACGCAACGGGCCGCGGCATGGCCGGGCCCGTGCAGGTTCAGGTTGCGTGATCAGTCGTGCTGATAGAAGTCCCGTGGCAGGTAACCCATGCTGTGCCAGGTGCCATGCAGGCTCATGAACTCGCGCTGACTGGTCAGCACGCGCTTGAACATGGCGTCCTGGCCGGCGATCTCGTCGAGCACCTCGTTGGTCACGCGCTGCAGTTCACGCAGCACCGGCTCGGGCAGGACCCGGGCTTGCACGCCTTCCTTCTTGTACTCGGCGAGGGCGGTCGGCTGCGCCCACTCGCTCTCCGCCAGGCCCTTGAGGGTGGCCGACTCGCAGCCCATCTCGATCAGCGCGCGGCTCTGCGGCTCGAGCTTGTTCCACACGTCCTGATTGACCAGCAGGTGCGAGGTGGTCAGGGTCTGGTGCCAGCCCGGCATGATGTAGTTCTTGATGATCTGGTCGAGGCCGAGCATCTTGTCGATCGCCGGCTGGGAGAACTCGGTGGCGTCGATGGTCTTGCGCTCCAGCGCCTGGTAGATCTCGCCGCCGGGGATCATGGTGACCGAGGCGCCGAGCTTCTCCAGCACCTTGCCGCCGATGCCGGCGAAACGGATGCGCAGGCCGTCGAAGTCCTCGAGCTTCTCGATCGGCTTGGCGAACCAGCCGGCGCCTTCCGGGCCGATGATGCTGCACAGCATCGGGTGGATGTTGTGCGGGGCGTAGATTTCCTCCAGCAGCTTCTTGCCGTCGCCCTGGTAATACCAGGCCAGGTAGGCCGGCGGCTCCATGTTGAAGGGCGCGCCGGAATACAGCGGCAGGGCCGGGATACTGCCCTGGTCGTAGCCGATCCAGGTGTAGCCGGCCGGGTACTTGCCGCTGCTCACCGCATTCATGATCTCGAACGGCGGCACCAGTTCGCCCGGCTCGTAGTAGCGCAGCTGGATATCACCGGCGGAGATGGCCTTGAGCGAGTCGGCGAGGTGCTTGATCGGAGTGGTCAGGCCCACCAGGTGCGACGGGAAGGCCAGCGGCACCTGCCAGCGGATCTTCTCGCTGGCCATCGCCGGGCTGGCCAGCAGGCTGCCGGTAAGCAGGGCGGCGGCGGTAACGCCTTGGGTCAGGCGGGAGAGCTGTTGTTTCATCGACATGCTGGAATTCCTTGTTGTTGTTTTTGTCTGGGCTGCCGGTCGGGCAGCGACCAAGGCGAAGCGGGGCGGATCACGCCCGTCAGCTGCAGCAGCCGGCGCAGCAAGGGCGCCGACGGTTGGCTTTAGGGACTAAGCAGGTTCTGTGCCTCATTGAATAAATCCATTTAAATCAATCGGTTAATTTGTTTTATGGCGGATGGGTGAATCATTCGGTCCGGGAATCTGGACACTCGTCCAGGCGGCCTGGGCAGAGTGTCCAGAAATCAAGACCAGTGTCCGTAAATCCGGACGTCGCTCCCCCGGTGGTGCGCGATGATGGCAACGGCGCAAGACCGGCCGCCCCGAGCGCCACCCTCTAGACTAGTCGCTGCAGCCGCTCCCGTGGCTCATGCCATGCGCTAATGGCGCGCATCCACGGCATCTGCGATAGTCGATCGGCTAAGCCGCGCGGTCCCCAGCCGGCAGCGGCGGGCTGGAAACGAAAAAGCCGCGCAGGGCGCGGCTTTGAAGATGGTGGGCCCACACGGACTTGAACCCTGGACCAGGGGATTATGAGTAGCCTGGAAACGCTGCAAGCCCAGTGAAATCGTGCATAGCTAAGCGTAGGTGCAGTGAGCTGAAAGTAGCGTGGTTGCTTGTGTTGAACGTAATTTGGCGAAATGGATAGAAGCTGGGCACTGTACCGTCAGCGTACCGTTTTCGCACCTTGAAGCGGCCAGAGTTTGCCTGTGGAGCTGTTTTCTAGTGCTTATCTGATCCAGCGCTTTAGAGCTCGTACTTCTCCTTGCGCTGGATGAAGGCATCCCGCCCACCTTCTAGGATGCTGGCCACCTGATCGCGGATCACTGGGACGTCAATTGACCACTACAGCCCATCCTTTACAGAGCTGCGAACGAGGATGGCGTTTGGATATCAACCCCTCTAGACTCGAGCGACGCCCCCTGAAGGGAGGGCTCGAAAATCAAATATCCAGGGAGGTGAATGGCCATCCCTAGGTGCACTACCTACCTGAAACGGATTTCCAGTCATGTGGCACGATAACGAAACGACGATCGACTACCTCAATTTTGGCGTCGTGGCAGATGCTTGCGCCAGTTTGTTGCGACGTGCTGGTGGAGCACCGATATCGATTGGGGTATCAGGGGGTTGGGGCGCTGGGAAATCTTCGCTCGTCCAGATGATCGCATCTCGATTGAAGGAGGCTGATAAGCCTGAAGGCGCTGATGGAAGCGCTGAAGCCAAAAAGAATACCTATGTCGTCGTTACGTTCAATCCTTGGCTGTACCAGGATTTCGAAAGCGCACGCAGCGCTTTGCTTCAGATCGTCGGTGATGAAGTACTGCGCTTGGCAGAGAGCGAACCGAACCTGCTGAAAAAGGCCAAACGGCTTTGGCAGCGAATCAATCTTCTTCGGTTGGCGCAGCTAGGCGGCGAGGCCGCCGTGACAATTACAACCGGTATCCCTGTAGGGGCCATCGGACAGGCGATAGGCAAAGTCGTCGGTTTGATGGGGTCATCAGATAAAGAAGCTGAGCCTAGCGACGACAAAGAAGAAGGCGTTGAACTGAGCAGCCTGGGCGGTTTGATCAAGCCCGGTCAACCGCTTTCTTTGCCCAATGAAATTCATGCGTTCCGCGTCGCCCTTGAAAAGCTTCTGGATGAGCTGAAAGTCACGATGGTGGTTTTTGTCGACGACCTGGACAGGTGCTTACCGAAGACAGCCATCTCAACATTGGAATCTATCCGGCTGCTTTTGTTTATCAAAAGAACAGCCTTTGTAATTGCAGCGGACAATGAGTTCATTCGCGGAGCGGTCAAGGTTCACTTCGAAGGCACGGGCATTACCAGCGATATTGCGACGAACTATTTCGACAAGCTGATTCAAGTTCCGCTTCACGTGCCCAGGTTGGGCGTCAACGAAGCCAAGGCTTATCTGGTGCTTCTGCTGCTCCAGCGCGCTACAGAAGACGGGCAGTATTCAGCTGAAAATTTCGAAGCGGCGAAGGAGTCGATCTCTTCTCGCCTGCGCCAGAGCTGGAAGGGCGAGACGATTACAGCTGAGTTTCTCTATGGGCTCGTGAGCAACGATCAAGAGTTGGTGGATTTGATGGACTTGGCGCAGGGACTTGCCTCCCTGATGTTTAAGTCCACAGCAGTGAGCGCAAACCCAAGGCTCATGAAGCGCTTTCTAAACACGGTCTTCTTACGCAGTGCCTTGGCGGAACCTCAGGGCATAAAGCTGGATATTCCATCGTTGGCCAAGTGGCACTTATTGGAACGCTGTGATGAGAATCTCGCCAATGCACTCGCGGCGATGGTCAACTCTGAAAACGATGGCCAGGTAGAGATTTTGCGATCAGCCGAGGCGGCAGCGGATGAGGACGCCCCGTTGCCTGCTTTATTCACCAATGAGGCATTCGCGAGAGAATGGCTAAAGCTATCCCCGGCTCTTGGAGCCACAGACCTTAGGGCTCTGCTCCATTTGAGTCGCGATACCGCTACTCGCGATTTCGGCGATGACAACATGACTCCAGAATCCCGAGAGCTCAGAGACACCTTGAAGCTGGCTACAAGCGGTCATGCTGAACTAAGCGCATTGATTCTAAAAGTAGGTCAGGTACAGGCCGAGATCGCGATGGCGAAAGCATGGCAAAGCAACGCGTCATCACGTACGTGGAAGGCTGCCAAGGACGTGTTCATGCTGATTGAAGTCTGCAAAACATTCCCAGACTTAGGGAAGAAAGCGGCTTCTCTGCTCAATCAGGCCCCATTGAAAGACATTGGCCCGGGCGTCATTCCCCCACTTGCACGTCAGCCTTGGGCCAGCGAAGCGCTCAAGTCATGGCAAGACTTCAATGAAGTCCAAAAAGCGACTAAAAACGCAATCAACGCAGCGGTAAAGAAGGGAATCTAAATGGGTACTTCGACTTCCAGCGGTGGGGGCAAAGGCGGCTCCCCGTTCGACCCTGAGTGGTTGGATCTAGGCGCAGGCGCACCAAGTAATGGCGATGGCGCGCCTCCTGATGCGGGCGATGGTAATGGCTCACCCCAAGACTCGGGCGATGGTGCTGCTGGCGATGGCGATGGCGATGCTGGGGATGGTGTAGATGGTGTAGATGAGGGAGCCGCGCAGGAGGCAGAGAATCCAGATTTCGCCCCAGGTCGCAGGTTTGCACCGGCTCGTTCCAAACTATCGAATTACTTAGGCGGCGGTGGCCGTGATGCTCTGCGCGGTGCTGCCAAGAGCATGGTGAGCAAAGGCATGGGTGGCTCTGGTCGGGCCGCCTCTACCATGCGCGGCACCGCACAGGGTGCAGGTCGACTCGGTGCGTTTCTGGAAGCTGTTCGGGACGGCACGGATGCACGCATCAGAGACTGGGTGCAGCGCGTTCGCGGCGCCAACTTGTCGGCTAACGATCTTGCGCTCGAACTGATCAGAGAGGTCATGCCCGATACGGGCAGTATCGATGATGAATCGTTGCGAAATGCAGCGGCCGACGCCATGGCAATGCTCTACGAACAAGATCCGCAGGTCGACATCTTCAGTCTCTCAGATCAGCAGATTGCTGACGTCATCGGCTACACGATCGCCAATGAGGTGTGTAACCGCATGGATCTGCAGCTAGGGCAGACCTACGAAAAGCTCAAGCACCAGCCGAGAGAGATTCAGGCGCTGCGTAATGACATCAAGGAATGGGTACACGGAGAGGTATGCGCGGTCATGGAACAAATCCTGCCAAGACAACTCGACCCGCAAGGTCTCGCCAAAGCGGTACTTGAAACGGCGTTGGGGGTATTCGCAGAATGATTAAAGTTATCTGCACGACCGTGGAGCGACTTCCTGCAAATCTCGCCAAGGGCGAGCGGGCATTCACCTATTTCAAGAGTGCCAGGCGAGAAGGGGTAGGCACCATTGCTGCCGGGTGGCACGGTTCGCTTAAACGTAAGCGTTTTCACCCGACCCCGGATACCTGGGATTTTGTCCAATTCTGCCTTGCGGTATGCAGTGCAGACTTATGCGGACTGCGCAGCACAAGTGCAGACGGTTGGACGCGCACTATCCAGCTTTCCGTTGGGTTGCACGAGCCATTGCGATGGCAGCCCTGGAAAGACGATCTTGAGCAAATGCTCAAGGTTCTGACCGGTGATTATTGGACATTGATCTTCACCGACGCGGGCGCCGCTCCACCGCAAGGGCGTCAGGAAATCATTGATCATGACTGCGTTTCACTGCTATCGGGCGGGCTCGATAGCCTCATCGGTGGCATTGACCTGGTTGCTCAAGGGCGACGTCCATTGTTCGTGTCTCAACTCGCTCATGAAGACTCCGAGCGGCAACGACACTACGCAGCGATGCTCAGTGGGCCTGGCTCACATTATCAGTGGAGCCACGGGATTGGGTTCAAGGGTGCCAGAGAGCCATCGACTCGTGGACGCTCGTTGGCTTTCTACGCATTTGCTGTGCTGGCGGCGTCAAAGCTGGGCGATGCACGCCCGACAATCTTCATTCCAGAAAACGGTTTCATCTGCGTGAATCCACCATTGGTACCTGGCCGGGTTTCCAGCTTGAGTACTCGCACGACTCATCCGCTGTTCATCAGCAAGCTTCAGAATGTCTTGGATGGATTGGGTGTTTCCGTTCATCTCGAGTTGCCCTATCGATTCAAGACGAAAGGCGAGATGATGAGCGATTGCCTCAACCAAACATTGCTCCAGCGGTGGGCGTCCGACTCCACGAGCTGCGGTCGATTTCGTACATACAACCGCACGCATTGCGGCCGTTGTGTTCCCTGTATGATTCGGCGCGCAGCATTCAATGCGTGGTCACCTGGTGTAGATGGAACACGCTATAAGTTTCCTTCGCTTGCTGGAAGCGACAAATCCGGAGGCCCCGATGATCCCATGGCAGTAGCGCTCGCAGTACTGACTGCCAGGAATAAGGGACTTGATAGTTTTCTCGGCGCTTCGTTGGCGTTTGCATCGCCAGCAGAGCGTGCCCATTACCGCCGTGTTCTAGCGAGTGGTATCAACGAGTTGGAAGCTTTGCTGGTTGGGGATGGAATACTTTGATCGACTTTCACTGCCACCTCGATCTGTATCCCAACGCTCGTGATGTGTACGCCGGAGCAGTTAAGAAGAACGCTTTTACATGGTTAGTGACCACGAGCCCTAGGGCGTATGAAGCCTCCAGTCGGGTGCTTGGTAGCGATCCAAAAGTATTGATTACCCCAGGTCTACATCCAGAAATTGTCCATGATCGGTTTCACGAGCTGGAGCTGTTACTGGAGCAAGTCGGACCGGCGAAAGCTGTTGGCGAGGTAGGATTGGATGGCTCTCGGCGCTTTCAGCGCAGTTACGAGTTGCAGCGCAAAGTATTCGTCTCCACGATCGAAAGGTGTCATCAGCTTGGTGGGCGAGCGCTCAGTATTCATTCCCGGCAGGCTGTGGGCGACGTCTTATCAGCCCTTAAGTCCTACCCGGATTATGGGGTCGCTGTGTTGCACTGGTTCACTGGAACGGGGGCAGAACTCAAGTCTGCGGTTGAAGCGGGGTGCTGGTTCAGCATAGGGCCGGCCGCATTCAACTCCGCCGCCGGTAAGGCTTTGGCGAAAAAACTACCAAAAGATAGGGTGGTACCTGAAAGCGACGGTCCGTTTGCTCAAGTGGATGGGGTGTCCGTCCTGCCCTGGAGTTTGGATATGACGGCGGCGCTGCTCTCTGATTCTTGGGGACTACCTGCGACGGAGGTTCAGGAGCGTCTCAAAGAGAACTCTCGGCAGCTGCTAACGCTCATTGGGTATCAGGTGGATATCCCTTAAAGAGTTCTGCCTCTGAGCTCTAGCTGTAAAGTATGAAAGGGTATGACCCGTGTGGCTGTTATGGACGCTTACCATAGCTAAAGATTTATTTTTCGCTCTTCATGCGCTAGGCAGGGCGTTATCGTCACACCCTCGAGTCGGTAAGCGATACGGTTCATGTTAGTTGACCCCCTGCATCACCCGGCATTTTGGAAAAGTCGAGCAGCCCCAGAATTGCGGACCCGCTTTCGGCCCTGATTTCACGGTGCGGATCAGCAGGGCGCTGCCACATTTCGGGCATTGCCGCTCGGATGTCGGATCACTGCGGCGCTTAAGGTTTTGCACATGCTCGCGGTGGGTGGCGAGGGTGGGTGCGCGGCGGCCGGTTTGCAGGGCATGCAGCATGGCGTCGACTTCAGCCTCGCTGAATACCTGCTGCTGGAATGACTGGATATAGCGGATAAAGCCGATGCCCTGGGTGACGTTGGCCGGCACCTCGGTTTTGAAGGTGCTGCCACCGACGAAGGTGATGACCGAGTGCAGGTGCTCGGGGCTGACGCCGAGGGCGGCTTCCAGGGCTTTGAGGTGTTTGTAGTTCTGCCGCAGCGGGTTCTGGAATTTGAAGGTGCGTTTGTAGAGCTTCTGCGTCCACTGTGGCTGCTTCTCGCTGCCGAAGATCCAGCCGCTCATGTTCTTCGTTTCCAGCACGAAGATGCCGTAGGGCGAGAGGAAGACGTGGTCAATCTGCGTGGTGCCGTCAGGCGTGTTCAGGGTGACGTTGTGCAGGCGGCGGTAGGTTTGCTTGTCCAGCTGCCAGTGGGCGAACAGGCGCACCAGCAGCTCGCCGATATGCCCCTTGGCCCAGGGCGACTTGAGCAGGCCAATCAGCAGCATCAGCGGAATAAACCAGCCGAGCGTGCCCCAGACTTGCGTAATGATAGGGGTGAAGTCCATTTCTCAACCTTCAATAGTCCTGAGGTATTCTGGATCTTACCGGAAGTAAGCGTAAGTGGACGAAGTTATCGCCGGGAAAGCCATTGCTTGAATAACATCGCTGAAACATCGCAAACGTGCGTGCTAGAGCGTAATCTGCGATGTAGTTTTGAGTCAGCGTTGTTCGTCAAGTAGCTGCAGTCGGGCCATTACCTCTTCTCTGGCGAGAGGCGAGTAGATCCAGTTTTTGTATTTTTGGTTGTACTCGCCGCCGAGTTGGTTGCGCCAGGACTTGAGCAGTTCGGTGATCTGCGGGTTATACGTCCAGGAGCGAACGGCTATCGAGCCTGTGGGCAGTATTCGGGCCGACACCCACATACCCATGATGGTGAAACGGTGCTCTGGGCATTTGCTGGTGGGTTCGGTTACTAGCGCGGTAATCGCTAGCGATACCGCATCAATCGCTAGCGGTAATAGCACGGGCGGTGCCTCTGGGAAAATCCAGGTGATGTTGGATGCCTGCTCGAGGATGAGTTTTTTCAGCTCGGCTGATGGAATCGGCAGTTTGCTGCAGAGCAAGTCGCTCAGGTCTAGCTCGATGGTCTTGATGCCAACAGCTTTGATCCGCTCCAGTTTTTCCTCGGCAATGAACGAAGTAACGGCGATTTCGATAAACAGCTGGGTACCATCGTAGAGGTGGGCCACTAGGTCAGGCTGAAAACCGGCCTGGGGCACTTCTTGGTCCACTTTGACGAAGTCCCACCAGCTGGTTGGGTCTGGGCTATCAGGGTAAACACCGGGCATGGGTGGAAGCTGTAGGCCAAGGTTGTCGCAAATGACTTCCTTGGCGTAAAGGTGCAGGAGACTTTCACGTTGGATATAACAGCTTTCTTTGTTTGAGTGGTGAGCGAAGTGGTGTTCGCGGATCATGCCTTTGCGGGCGATTACTGCCTCGCCACAGCAAACGCAGGTGCAGTTGCAAGAAAGCCCGCGTAAGGCTTGGTCGATGGTGGTTAGTCGGCTGTTTTGGTTAAGTGCTACGAACATGCTCATGGTTTACTCCGTTGGTGTAAAGACGGCTCCAAGAGTCATGTGTCATGTGGTTCGGAACATCCCCATAACCCTCGCATAAGGGGGTTCGTGTAGGGTTCATTTGGTACGTGAAAGCCTTTTGTTACGGGCGGTAGGGAGATGTTTGTGCTGGAAGTAATGCGCTGCCTGGATGAAGAGCTAAAGCAAAATCCGGCGCCTGATTTGAAGGCTTACACAGTGATTAGGTTCTTGCTGGACTCCAGTATCACAGCCCTCGAAAAAGGTAATCGCGATCCGCAGACGTTTGATCGCCCGAGTTTATTGGCTTCTTGTTATCCCAAGGTAAAAGTCGATGGACGCAATCCTGCGCGCTGGCTTCCGGCGGGAACACTGGAGACTTTTTTGGATTCGCGCAGGAATTCACTGCTTGCTCGGATAGAGAAAGCTGGATTGGACCAACTGCCTGCTATCGGAAGTAATGATGGTGTTGGAGGCTCGGGCAATCAGCGCATCTACTGGCTAACGGTTGGGTCTGCCGAAGATCTACGGTCAATGCCGGCGGCTGAGCAGGATCTTAAAAGTCTCGTCTATACGCGGACTGAGATAGGGGAGGTGAAGCCTGCTTTGTTTTTAAGGCTTTTTTTCAAGAAGGGTGAGCTGAAGAATCGTAGCTGGCGTGGGCTATTGCTATTAATCAGCGTATTGCTAGGAATGCTTTTTTTATCGCTGTGGATCTTGGCTTCGTTGTGGACTCTGTCTATTGCCGATCAGGCGCTAACGCTTCGCCAGTTGGTTGGTAGCATTGTAGTGTGCGGCTTCGCCTGGATTGTTTGGCAGAACGTTTATCTGCCTTGGATGCAGTTACTGGACAACCGTGTGGCCAAGGCGGCGAGCCCATTGCTGGCGATCACAGAGGACTCTGCTGAGCTCGAAATGTATCGAGATAGCGAGAAGCACCCGTGGACTCGCTTTGTTCGGTTCTCGAGTGATTGCCCGCTCTGCAGTGGTCGAATCCTGCTGATGCCAGGCAAACCGGACCATCTGGTTCCGTTGGTTGGGCGGTGCGGCGAGAGTCCTCATGCGCACGTGTTTAGCTTCGATAGAGCGAGGATGTCAGGTGTTTATATTGGGCCGGCATTGAGCTGATGGGCGTTGCGATTGATCCCCTTTTCTCGGGCGTGAAAATGGGATCAATCGTGGAACAGGTCAAAAAGGCTCGCGGGGGCTGTCCCCTCCGGCAATCGCATAGCGCGTACTTCTTCCGCGCCCCGTCAGCCGTTGCAATACACCCTTCTCAAGAAGATCAGCCAAGTGCCGCGTAGCAGTGGCCTTACTGACCTTGGCGACCGCTTGGTACTGCGCCGCGCTGATGCCGGCCTCAAAGCCTTTCTCGCCACCATCCAGTAAGCGGTTTAGCACCTTGATCTGCTCGGCGGAAAACGGTTGGGCACGATGTTGCTGCCAGAAGCGCGCCTTGGCCAGTACACGGTCGATGCGGGCAAGTGCCTGCTCCAGACTCTTGAGCAATGTGCCGAGAAACCACTGCAGCCAGGCAGTGATATCCAGCGCGCCTTTCTGGCTGGCTTCCAGGATGCGGTAATAGCCAGCGCGGTCATCGAGGATGCTGGCTGACATGGCGTAAAAGCGGATCGACTGATGTTCGCCCTGAGCCAATGCTAGGTCGGTTATCGCGCGTGTCAGGCGCCCGTTACCGTCATCGAAGGGGTGCAGGGTCACGAACCAGAAATGGGCGATGCCGGCGCGTAGCAATGGGTCGAGACTGGCATCGCTGCGGCTGCTTTCGAACCAGGCGAGGAAGTCGCCCAGCTGTTCTTCCAGCCCTGCGCGTGGTGGGGCTTCAAAGTGTACGTTGGGACGGTCGACGCGGCCTGAAACTACCTGCATGGGCTCTTCGCCGCGCAGTGTGCCAATGCGTAGTGGGCGTGCCAGCAGGTCATCGTCGCTGGGGAACAGCCAGCAGTGCCAGCCGTACAGTCGCTCCAGATCTAACGGTTGCTGATGTGCGCGAGTGGCATCGAGCAGTAACTCTGCCAAGCCTTCCGAGCGGGCAGTGGTGCGGCCTCCATCGTTCAACCCCAAGCGCCGCGCCAGTGATGAGCGAACCGAGCCGACATTCAGCTGTTCACCCTCGATGGCTGACGAGGTGACGATGTTCTGCAGCATGGCATCCAGGCTGCTCTGCACTTCAGTATCACTACCAACAGCACCGAGCATCCCGAGCAAACGGCCCTGAGCCTGGCCGCAAGCGCGCAGAAGCGGGGCAAGCGGTTCGGCTTGCCAGCTGAAGTGCGGCCAATTTGGCTGCTGCCAGATCCAGAAGGGGGTATTCATGGGGCTTGATCATCTGTGAGCCGATTATCGAGCCTATTCGGCTCATTAGATGAGCCGATAATGCCGGCTATTCAGCTCACTGTCTAATCAATGTCATCAGCCTGCGCAAGCAGAGAGCAGAGAGCAGAGAGCAGAGAGCAGGGGGTAGAGAGCAGGGGGAGGTGCGGCGGACGATTTCGGTTTGTTCTTCGTGCGACAGGCAAGTCAGAAAATCCTTGAGCATCGCAATATTGATACGCAACTGCGCCACACCAACCGGGGTATGAAAAGCGATTCTGAGCATTGTTATGCCAATCAATGCGTCGTTATGCAAAACAACGCGATAAAAAGCGAAACAAGAAGTTTTATTGAATAGGTATGCCTATTTATGACTGGCTTATCTATTTCCGTAGATTTTTTGCTGCTGATTCGGGTCAAGGGGTGTGGTGCGGCCCGCAGCTTGCGAGGACACGGCCCCTTTACGCGAGTCAGCAGTCGATACCCTTGAGCATATTCCGGGTCAATTCATTGGCCCGGGATATGCCGAGCGGCGAGCGGAACTTAGTTGCGTGGATCGTTAAAGCGGGCATGGACTACCCATTATTTTCGACCGTTTTGTTTCGGTCGAAAATAAGACCGTATCGAAGTTTATCGGCGGAGCCGACGGGAGTAGAGTGGCCGAAGGACACGTAGCGAGCGCTTCGAAACGGCACAGGCCGGGACAAGCACAGGAGAGTAAATGCGCAAACCTGTAACGGATAAAGGTGATCTCAGGCAGATGGCGAGGGCTATCGTGAATCGGCCTCTGAAGGAGTCAACCATTGCTGAGTACAGGCGAGTGGCTGATCGAATGGGCGATCTAGGTTGGTATGAGTATGCGATTGACCATCAGCTCACTAAGGGTTCAGCGGTGGTGGCGCGCTATGCGTGGCGTCGAGAAATGGCACAACGACTGCTGAACGTGTTGACCGCAATTGATCGTGAACAAGATTCCGTTGCGCGGCGAGCGTTGCGTCATGAAATGTATTTTTATGGCCAAAACCTACAAGCGCCACAGCCAAGCTATGAGCCATTCACTGCAAATAAAACCAAGAAGCAGTCAAAGCGCGCGAGTTTGAGAGGGCTACCATCTGATTGGCGTGCTCAGCTCTTCCTCGGCCTCAAGCCTGCAGATCAGATGAGGGCAGCTGTTTTGATTTTGACGGGGTGCCGACCAGCCGAACTTAGAATGGGTGTCTATGTTCGACGTGATGGAGGTGTATTTAATTTTAAGATCCGCGGCGCAAAAGTCTCCGAGCTAACTGGTGCCGGGCAGCCTGAGCGTACATTGCGCATCAATGCGGAGCCCATCTTGGGCAAAATAATTAACGAGCACCTCCTAGAGATAATTTCCTCACATGGGGGCGAAATGACTATCCAGGATGCTAATCAGAATCGTGCTTTTGAAAAACGCTTGAGCCGTGCTGGGCAAAAGATCGGCTTGTCTGACGTTTCTCCTTACTCCCTACGCCATCAGTTCAGTGCCGATCTAAAGGGGGAGGTCGAACCTGATCAGGTCAGCCTCGCACTCGGACATGTGTCAGTAAAAAGCCGCAAACATTACGGCCACGCTAATCAGCGTCGATCGACAACAGGAGGCGTACTGCTGTCTGTTGAGGCCAGTCGAGAGCTTCGCGGAATTACGAGTGGATATGGTCGTACAGCTAACACTCTCGCGAGCGATTTTTTAGCCCCTAAATAGCGGGCTCCGCCCACACCCGCCCTGCCGGGGGCTCCCCGAGGGCCATTCTGTCCCTCGGGGCTAATTAATGGCGAAGCATGGATACTGTCGTAGTCAGCGAGAAGTGTGAAAACTTCGGTGCATGAGATGGCCTAAAGGTGAGGCAGGCTCAAAGATAAGCCTGTCTCACTAGCGAGGTTACTTCGATTTAGCCGGCGGGTAATTTCCGCGACCGCCGCCGGACTTGTTGCCCGTTTGGCTTGGTAGGTTAGGCACTGTGGCCGGGCGAGGTGCTGGCTGAGGGCTCGGGCGGTTTGGATTTTGTGGTTGTTTGCTCATGGCAATGCTTCCTGAATGAGTTGAATAGGATTACTTGCAGGCACCTTCGACGCGGCAGGCACAGCTGGTCGGCGCGTGGCATGCGTGGTCGTCGCCACAGCGCATGGCCTGTGCCTCGCTGCCGCCACCCGGATACGCACCGAAGTGCTTCTCATACAGCGCCACAGTCTGTGCAAAAGCGCTCTTCAGCTCCTGGTAGTCGTCCTGGCCGTAGATGCCGAAGTAGGGGTAATGGTCGATAAAGCGACCGAACACCTGCTGGCAGTCTTCGCGGTAGGCGCGGGTATCCAGAATGTGCGCATGCCAGATGGCGTCCACTGTTTTGCTGGGCACCAGAGCGACCGATGGATAGAAACGCTTGAGGGTTAGAAAACGGCAGTATTCCAACTCGGCCATGTCCCACTCAGCCGCTGACATCTCTGCCTCCGAAGATTCGGTGTACTTGTGCTTCAAACGTTTGAAATCTAGGCGGCTGACGTTCATGTCCAGGCCATTGGCAGCCAGCAGTGGCTGGTACAGCGATACGAGTGCATTCATGGGTGCTTCTCCTGTGATGAAAGGTTGTAGGCCTTGATAGGCCGCCTTCGCTTCAGCTCACGTTCGAAACACTGGCGACTGACCAGAGCGCATGGGGCGTAGCCCGTAGCGGTAATTTGGTAGAGCAAACGCCAGGCGCTGCCGAGCTTGAAGCGCAGTAGCCCCTCACGGCAGCGCACGCGCTTGCCGCCCAATGCGGTAAAGGGAGTGCCCGCTAGCAGGGCTTGATCAATACCCAAGGCTTTGGCCTGGTGGCAGGCGTTAACCTGGTGGGGGCATTTCGCGAGGATGGTTGCGATGGTGTGCATGACTGGCTCCGTTTGTGATGACGGAGCCAGTGTTGATTCGTGGATTCCACAAGCCGCCTACTTTTTTCGTAGCGAATCGAGCAAGTCGTCGAAGTCCTTGGCTTCTTCATATTCGCGGATGATCAGGTCGCGGTATTGCAGTAGCAGCTCACTCTGCGTTTGCACCTCGCAGGCGAACAGGTAGGCCTGCCGCAGATCCCCACTGAAATAGTGCGCCATCATGCTGTCCCCCAGGGAAAGTGCGGCGGTTTGCGCCGCCAGGGCCTTCAGAAGATTGCCATGGAGATGGCCGAGACCCATCTGTGGGAGGGTATCGGCAAAAGGATTAGGCAAGTGTTCTTCGTGCAGGTCGGCGACTGGTAGCCGATCCAGGAAAACGACCAGTTCCTGCCGCAATAAACCGAGGCCTGCGAGAGACTGGCGTTCAAGGAACAGTTGCCTGGCCCAATTGACCAAGGGGTGGCGGTTGGCCCCGGGTTTGAGAAACTCGACCACCAGCTTGGGCTCACCAAATACTCCCTGGAGCAGAATGGCATTCCACAGCAAGGTGGTGTGCTTGGGGTTGATGCGGACACGATTACGGCTGTCAGGGCCGTAGCTCAGTGGTGTCCAGTCCAGCTGGATAATGATGGTCTTTTTTTTGTCAGGGGTGCGCTCTACTTCATCGGGCTCCTTTTTCGAGGGGCACAACGCATTGGCCAGCGTCTTCAATGCATCCAGCAATTTGCCATGCTGACTCAAGGGCTTGGCCAAGCCGACCTTCTTGCACAACAAGTCGTCGTAGACTTGGGCGAGCTCCGGCCAGTGGCGGGAGTCAGATTTCACAGGACATTTCCAGGAGCTCATCTACAGAGGTGCGAGGGCCGAATGACATTGGCACCTCGGCAATTTGTCGCGCCTGTGTGAACCAGTCATCAGCAGCGCATTCGTAGCGGCGGCGATATTCATCAACCACGCCCATGCAGTAACCGGCGCGCAGCGCTTCGGACAAACCCGTGGCTACACCTGCAAGCAAACGCTGCTGATCCCGCTTGGCGTAGATATCCACCAGCTCCTGGCAGCTCTGAATCAGATGGCCGGGGTCATCGTTGGCCTGTGCAACAGGTGCGCTCAGGCTGGCAAGCAGGCAAGCGATGGGCAGGATAATAGGTTTCACAGGCTGGCCTCCTTGGCCGTAGCGGATAGGCTGGGTTCAACACGGGCAGGCATTGCTTCGGGTGTAGAAAGGCTTTCAGTCGCAGCAGTAGGTGCCGCGAGATACACCGCCAGCAAGACCGAGGCAAAGGTCACAATCTTGCTGATTGGGTCATCCTGCATCAGGTATTGGTAGAGTCTCTGGATATCCTCGGTTTGTGCCATTACAAACGTGAACAAGCCGATGATGATCATCCCCAGGACGCTCATCACGCCCTGGAACATCAGCAAGCGGCTCAGTCCGCGCCAGGTGCCAGTGGTGAAGTGTTGGCAGTAGTGGATATGCCGCCACAATAACAAGGCCAGCAACGGCATAACGCCCCACTCCAGCAGCGAGAGGTCAGCCAGGCCTTCGCCGTATTCAAAAATTATCAATGGCAGGCCTGCCAGCGTCAGCAGGCCGAGCAGCCACAGGCTTCCTGTCCGTAGACTGCGCAGTAGTAGGCAAAGGCCTTTGGTCAGGCCGTTATCCAGCTTGCCGGCCAGAGAGAGTTCGGGGGATTGCATCAGTGCTCCTTGCATGTGTCTATTGGGGGACTTTCATTAATGCCTACTCAACTAGCAGGCGGGTTGACCTGGTGGTCAGGGCAGATGCCACGGTTGTCTGAAATAACGTAACGTCACTTGAAATTGCGCCCAGTAACACCTAATGTTCGCACCAGCTCATCTACCAACCTTCGGGTGTAAGCGTAGAAGGAGTAACGGCCCCGTCCTCCTGCGGAGGGCGCGGCCAGCCTAATTCCCCTCGCTATACCGCTCCCAGCGCCTTTCCAGTTTTTTCTGCTGATGCTCCCGCTCAACCGGGTAGGCCGTCCACGGCAAGATGTAGTCCTTGCGTTCGTCCAGTACCACCAGGTATTCGGCCTCGGCAAACCAGATCAGTACGCGATGACTTGAACCGTTCGGTTCGCGCCAGACCTTGAGCGCGGCGTCGGCAGCATTTTCGATAATCGGCTTGGGCCAGCGAATGCGCTCGCAACGTCGTAAGTCGGGCAGGCGTTCCGCTTCATCATTACCTTCGGAAATCATGTGCCAGAAGGTGGCCTCTTTGCCCTGGGTGATAGGGAGGCGCTTCAAGCCTAAGCGTTTGCCAGCAAAAAAGAGCTTGGGGTCAACGAAGTCGGCACAGAAGATCTGATAGATGGCCTCCAAGTAACGAGAAAAATCGCCACCGTAAGCCTTCAGTTCCTCCAGTGGCGGCAGCCATCCAGGCAGGCTCATACCCCGTTGCTCCCGCTCCAGAGGAACAGGTTGAACTTGGACTCACGCAGCAACGTGTTCTGCTTCAGGTTGTAGCGGCTGCGCTCGCGGATACGTTCGATCAGGCGCTGTTTGGCTTCGCTGCCGGCAAGCCCGCGATGCAGGTAGGACAGCGCACCGATCAGCAAGTCAGCCAGCTGCAGTTGCTCGGCTTCATGGGAGTGGATGCGTTGTACCCGGCGAATCACCCTGCGCGAAAAGTCATAGGCGTTGTGGGCCAGCACCTCATGGAGCTTGGCGACCTTCTCATGCCCCAGGGTGTCCTTGATGTCGATGTAAACCTGATAACCGGCATCTGGATCGAAGATGGTCTTGAGCATCGAGAAGTACATCTTGTAGTACCAGTCATCATGGCTCTGCCGGTACTGCTGATGATTGAGGCGAGCCTTGTCGGCCACGATCAGCGCGCGGAAATGCAGGTCGTCGTCATCGAAAAAGTAGTCGATGCAGTCCAGGTAGAACTGCAGCTTGGTCGAACCCACCTTGGTCCACTTGATCTCGAAATCCGCCGGCAGATTGTGCCTGACCTTGATTTCACGCAGACGCTGGGCGATCTCCAAGCGCTTGGCCTCAGGGCACCAGACCGCACCCAGCACCATGGCCTTCTGGCCATCGTTCTCCAGATGGCAGGACTCGTCGCAGTAGATATTGAAGGTTTCGCTCATGAAGCAGCCCCTGCATTGCGCCCGTTAAATCCGGCTGGTGCTGCTTTCTTCTCTTTCGGCAGATCGACTTTCTGTGTGTTCTTGAACGCCAGCAGATCCACTTCAAAGATGCTGATCACTGCCTGGTTGTTGCCATGGACATGAGCGATCTGTCGCTCATAGTGAGCTTTCCAAGGAGCATGGGCGCTGGAGCCGCCATATTGCCCTGTGTTGGCCAGCATTACGGGTTGATACATATGGAACTGTAGGGCGGCAGTCATGTTGTCAAAGATGTTGATATCTTGATTCAAGGCGGTGATAACAAACCCATCACTTATGTCGCGCATATCTGCGCTCAGTTTGAGGTCTGTTGCGTCATAGCAGACTGCCCCAGTCAGGTTGGCTTCGGCACCTGAACGATCTTTGAGCTGAACAATGACTTGATAGGGGCGGTGCCCCGCCACCCCAGAAGATAGCTCCCAAGGGATGCCATGCTGCTTACCCTGATAGGCGCGGATGATCTGTCTGCCTGCGGCACTTTCCTGTCGTAGCAGCCACACCGCGCGGTTTATAGGCTTTTTCAGGTAGGGGTGTTCAACAAATGTTTGCCCCGCGAAGATTAAGGCCCCCGTACTGTCTGACAGCCGATGAAGCAGCCACATGTCGTCCGGGTGAACAGCCAGTTCTGGAAAGACGATGAGATCAAGCTGGTTCTTCTGTTGCGCAGAAGTCTTACGCTTTGCGAATTGACTTGCAGCGAGTTGCTGGCCGAGCAAGCGGCACATGGCGGCAAGATGTGCTCTATGCCTAGCCCGGTAGGAAGCGGTCCACATCAGCGGATCGCCATTGGAGAAGTCGCTGTCGCGTGGCATCAGCGTCTGCACCAAAGCAACCTTGAATTCACGCAGGTTGGATTTTGGAGAACACTCAACAGGCAGCAGATAGGCCGGAAGATTAGATTGTCTGCCGTAGAGGCGGCCCTGCTCAGCCAGGCGAGCGTTGACTAGCTTAAGTAGGTCTGATGGCTGGCGAACCTCAGCAAAACCCTCAATATCCGTCCTTTTGATCTCTAGGCCAGGCCACTGCAGAAGACGCATGACCAGTTCATTGAGCCATGGCGAAATGGGGGTCGGTTCCTCACCTAAGCCTCGGTTTAGTGGCATCAGGCCCATGCGGCGTTTGTACCAGCTGCTTTGCAGGCCACGATAACGATCAAACTGCTCTTCTCGTACTGGGAAGAAGCGAGTGGTGAAGTCACTTTCACCGATGATGGCTGAGCGCAGTAGACGGCCTAAACGGTAGGCCCAAGCCATTTCCCCCGAGCACCATGAAGGTTTCTCGTTCCATGGATGCACGATCTTGTTCGGCGCTTTGACGATCAATGCCAGTGGCGCATCGGGATGTTGAATCTTGTTCCAGTCACCGCACTCGATTGAGAGCCAATCCAAGCCCAGTCCATCGTTATCAAGACAGCCGGAGTGCTCCGCTTTTAACAGCTCAGCGGCCAGTTTGAGCAATGCGTTTTCCTGAACAAACGGGTTTTCAGGATGCGCCACGATGCTCAGCAACGAGCGTCTGCCTTTGGGCCAATCGTTCAATCGCGCAGATGTGTCTTGAGCATGGCCTTTTGGTAAGTAACGCTCTAGATACTTTATCCAGCCTGCTTTTCCCTTACCCACGCCATGTTGCATGTAACTCTCCAAGAATCCGGGTATCAATCATGGCAATATCGTCAATGAGCCGATTAGCCTCTTTGACGGTGAGCTTTTGTAACCAATTGCCCAGCCAGATAATGAACCGGTCTCGCTGACCGGTAATTCGCATCACAAGCAGCCCGGCTGTGAGTGCGTTGGAACCATCTGCGGCTGTTGGCGGCGTAAGGCGCAAGGCATCATGCAGTGCGTTGTAGGAAGTCAGTTCTGCAGAGGAGGGCAAAGTCACCGGGTACTGCATGACAGCCATAAAGAGAGCGGCCTGCTGATGCAGATACCACGGGAGTGTACTGTTCTCGGCTAGCGCTAGTGCCGCCTGCAACAGCTCCTGGCGGTAGCCCGTTATGTCCGCCGACTCTGGGTAGCTTTCTGGGCGATGCAGTCCTGTTTCTACTGCGCCTGCCCTGAACAGATCAGCAAGCACAAACAAAGCGACTTCCCGCTCGGATTGAGGGGCAGTGGGCTCTAGCTTCAGCATCAGTGCCTGAAGAACCGGTCGCAGCAGTTTGGCAGAAGGAAATATGTCTAAGCCGCAGCGCAGAACGCTGGCCAGGGCAGGATTGCGTGACCAGCAAGCGATCAGCTTACGGGCAATCGTTTCCATTTCATGATCAAGTGCCTGGCGCTCACTGACTTCAATATTGGTCAGCGCATCCTCGGCTGGCAGCTCGGGGTCGGCCATGCTGCGGCGCATGCGTAGCACTTGGCGTAATCGATTGGCCGCAAAGCGTTTGACGGTATCGTCACGCACGTCCGCCCGAGGCAGGGATATACGGGCCAGCGCTAAAGGGTTCTCATCGACATCGTTCGCATCATCCAGTGCGTCGGCAAGCCAAAGCAGATGATCCAGGCTGCCAGTAGCCTGCAGCAAAGTAGCGGGGTCGGGTGCTGTGCTGATTTGCCCGTTCACGCCTCGCATAAAGCGGGAGGTACTGCCCTGAACGGCGAAGTCTTCCCAGGCGACTGCCTCAGACTTTTCTTTCTTGGTTTCCAGGCCATTCGCCGCATCGTTAAAGCAGTGTCTGATGAGCAGGTTTGCCCAACTGCTAATGTCGCCTGCGAGCGTCTCAAGCGCTAAGTTTTGCGCCGACTCGGTTGGAATGGCCACGACTAAACGCATGTCATCGACATAGCGGCAGTAGTCCAGCAGCCTGGCGTGGACCGTAACGCCATTGATTTGGATAGGAATGCCGAGCCCTTGGCGTAGGCCGGCAACCACCATTTGATCGAAATCATGCATGTAAGCGTTGGCAAAGAAGCCGCTTGCTACCAAGCCCTGGGGGAGGCCTAGTTTGAGCTCGCTACGGCCAGCTGAGTCGCTGGGGTTCCATTGCCAGCTAACGATTTTCTCAACTGCTTGCCAAAATGGTTCGGCTTCAACTTCGGAGTAGGGGATGGCGAATTCGCTGGCGTAACGGTGGTACAGCTTGCGCAGGCGGCTGACAACAGCGGATTGACTTACACAGTCATAAAACTTGGCCAGATCAAGCTTGACCACAAACAGGCGCTCGTCATGCAGGCTGGACAGTGCTTCGCGACAAACCTCTGCGGGGCGCTCCAGGAAGCGCTCATAGTCCACGAAGAACTGCGAATAGGTGGTGGCATTGCCCCAGCGAAAGCGTGCGTGCTGCTTGCCATCAGACTCATCAAGCCAGTCGCAGAACAGCCGATTGCCGTAGCTGCAAACTCGTTGCCTGGCTTGGGCCTTACTGCTGTATCTCTCAGGGTCGGTATTGCCTTGCAGTGTTTCTACGGCGTCAGCGAGGCACAGCATGACGGCAGAAGCCAAAACCTGCTCACGAATGCTGACATGGGCTAATGGGCGTAAATCCGGCTCAGTTTGCAGTGCGCCGCCATCTTTGGGTATGGGTTTGAATTTCCAATCGCCGCCTTCAGCTTCAGCCTTCGATGGGAAGTACCACTTGCCATTTTTGGGGGCCGGCACCAGGCGCAATGGGCTTACTGCACTATGGTCGCCGGTGGAAACCTGACGCTGCCACTCTTTAAGTGTTTGCGGTAGCAGCAGGGAAACCTGCTCCAGTTCCAGGATGTCGGCATACCAGTTATGTCGGCGAATGTAGGCGTCGGACTTTTTCCAAGCCTGAGCCAGAACAGCCTCATCGGCCAGCAGCTTAAGTGATGGCATTAACCGTTCATAGCGGGCGTCAACAACGCTCATGCTACGGCCTGCTCGACCAGAGTGCCGGCCAGTTGTTCGTTGAGTTGGCGGGCTTGGGTCAGGCGGGTTTTCAGTTGGTCGCAGAGGGCCATAAGTTGATCGATTTTGGCGACGATGCGGTGTTGTTCTGCCAAGGGAGGAACCGCAGTTGGCATTTTCAGAAGAATACCGTGATTCAAGTTCACCATGGTCGTACCTACAGCCGCTCCAGCCAGATAGGTACGAATCGAATTGCACCTGAATAGAGTCCAGATATACGCCCTGGAGACTTCTTGCGTGAAGCGAAGCACAAAACTACCTGTGCCACAGAGCCAGCCGTCCTCTGAGTCAGTAACTAGTGCCACCCGGCCAACCTCACCGCGGCGCGCCATCACCATATCCCCTGCACTCAAACGATATGAATCAAGAGTTCCAGCCATTTCGAGAGAAAGAGATACAGAGTGATCGGGCACTATGCGTCCATCAATCATGTGTGACGGGTTTACCAAGGGAACACCGCCCTCTACATAGTCTGATTGATGTATCAATGATCCGAATGGGCCAGTAGATACATCTAGAGCAAAGTCAGCAAAGCGCTGCCACGCCCAGCCGGCCGGTAGCTCAAACGATTTCTCGTTATCACCAATCTCCGCCAGCGGTTTCTGCTTTCTAATCTTGCCGACAGCCACCAGACGCTCCTTTTCCTGTGCAATTCGCTTAAGCAACTCACTGGCCGGCTCATCACTTGGATCTTGCGGCACCAGCTTGCCCATTACGGCCAGTTGCAGCAGGGTTTGTTTGAGGGCGTCGATGCTGGGTTCGGTGGTGAACAGGGTGTGGAAGTGTTCGGCCAGACGTTGCCAGTTGGTGGCGAAGTCGGTGGCATCGCTGGCCTGGGTCAGGCTGTCGAGCAGCGCTTGTACCAGTTGGGCTTGGGCGCTTTCGGCGTCGGCCTGCTGGGTTTCCAGGCGGTCGCACAGGGTCATCAGTTCATCGACTTTGGCGGCGATGCGGTGTTGTTCGGCGAGGGGAGGCAAACCAAATGGTCTGACGAAGAGCTTGTCGTAAACAAGGCTCTGAACCGTAGTTCCTTGTTTGACATCTTCCTTCAAGATAACGCGCTCAGTGCCACGCAGCATAAGCTGCACATAATCTGATGGCTGAGGTTGGAATGGTGAAATCGCTTTCAAGTCTTGGTTGATGGTGCAAGGCACTGCGGTTATTTGAGCAGGCAGCTTCCGTTTTAAAATGCCGCTTCGGCCCACTAACAAAATAGAGCCAATTGGCACTAACTCCAGGCTTGTCTTATCCAGTGCTAATTGCGTGACCTTTAGCTCGCTATCTGTGATGTCACCATCATGCATGTCCTTAGGGGAAACCCAAGGAATGTCACCATCCCAAAACTCTGACTTTGACATTGATGGTGTGCTGCCACCTCGCATAGCAGCGATCTCGTTTAGGGAGGCCCAACACCATCCCTCAGGCAAGCCAAACGGTTTTTCCTCTTCAGTAATCTCAGCCAGCGCCTTCTGCTTTTTGAGCTTCCCCTCAGCCACCAACCGCGCCTTTTCCTCGGCAATCCGCTTAAGCAACTCACTTGCCGGCTCATCGCTGGGATCTTGCGCCACCAACTTGCCACGCACCGCCAACTCCAGAATCAGCTCACGCAGCTTTTTGATGCCATTGGGCGCACCGGCTAGCAGTGGCAGGTTGTCGGTGAGCAGCGCGGTCATACCTTGCGCTCCAGGGCTTCGGCCAGCACTGCTTTAAGCTGGTCACGCAGGTCGTTGATTTCGCCTTGCAGCTTTGCGTAGCCACGCAGCAGTTCATCCGGGTCATGGCTGATCTGTTCGCCGATATGCGGGTTTTTACAGTCCAGATTCCAGTTGCGCGCTTGCAGTTCTTCAATGCTCACCTGCCAGGCGAACTGGTTCTCCACTCGTGCGGCAAAGCCATCGGCTTCGCTGCCCCACCAGTCTTGTTCCACGGCGAATTCTTCGATGCGCATGGGGCGGGTCTTGGAGTAGTTCTTCACGCCGGTTGGGTACTGGTGCTCGTAGAACCACACCTGTTTGGTCGGCGTGCCTTTGGTGAAGAACAGCAGGTTGGTTTTGATGCCGGTGTAGGGGTTGAACACGCCGTTGGGCAGGCGAACGATAGTGTGCAGGTTGCACTCGGTGAGCAGTTTTTCCTTGATGCGGCTCTTGATGCCTTCGCCGAACAGAAAGCCATCGGGCAGCACAACGGCGGCGCGGCCACCGTCTTTGAGCAGCTGCATGATCAGCACAAGAAACAAATCGGCGGTCTCGCGGGTGCGGAAGGCGGCGGGGAAGTTGGTTTCGATGCCGTCTTCTTCCATGCCGCCAAACGGCGGGTTGGCGACGATGCAGTGCACGCGCTCGCTCGGGCCCCAGCTGATCAGCGGTTTGCTCAGGGTGTTGTCGTGACGGATCTGATTCGGCACTTCGATGCCGTGCAGGATCATGTTGGTAGTAGCCAGCAGGTGCGGCAGCGGCTTTTTCTCCACGCCGAAGATGCTGGCTTGCAAGGTGCGTTCGTCTTCGGCAGTTTTTACATAGCGGCTGCGCTTGTGCTCGATGGTGCAGGTAAGAAAGCCGCCGGTCCCGCAGGCCGGATCCATGACCTTTTCGTCCAGCTTAGGGTCGACCATGCGCACCATAAACTCGGTGACCGGGCGCGGGGTGTAGAACTCACCGGCGTTGCCGGCGTTTTGCAGGTCGCGTAGCAGTTGCTCGTAGAGGTTGCCGAACTCGTGGCGTTCCTGGGCCTTGTTGAAGTCCACGCCATGCTGAATCTTGTTGATCACCTGGCGCAGCAGCTGGCCGGATTTCATGTAGTTGTAGGCGTCTTCGAACACGCTGCGCACCACGAAGGCGGATGGCGTGTTGCTGTACTCGTGCAGGTTCTGCAGCTGCGGGAACAGGTTGTTGTCGATAAAGCCCTTGAGGTCTTCGCCGGTCATGCCTTCCGGGTCGGCGGCCCAAGTGCGCCAGCGGCAGCTATCGGGGATGGGCGATTTGTAGCTGTCGTCCATCAGCTCCCATTCCAGCTCGCGGTCATCGAAGATCTTCAGGAACAGCAGCCAGACCAACTGGCCGATGCGCTGGGCGTCGCCATCGACACCGACGTCTTTGCGCATGATGTCTTGGATGGATTTGATGGTTGAGCTGATGGACATGGAAAACCTTATTCGGTGAGGGGCTCTGCGGGCGAGCCTTCAAAGTAACTGTCGTCAACTTCCAGTAGGGACAGCTTTTTCTGTTTAATGCCGACGCCGTGTTTAATCAGCAGCTCAATGAGCTTGTCGCCGTCGATCAGGGTGATGGGTGCGGCTCCGGGGAAGAGCGCCACATCCTTGCAGCCCTTGGCAAAGCCCCCGATGGTGATGATGGTTCCGCGCAAGGCACCATGCAGCGGCAGGGCCCCGCGCAATTGGTCTAGCACTGGGCGGGTAATATTGGCTTTGTGACGTTTGACCTGAACCACTTCCTTGATTTCGGTGATACCGAATTGGAAGTTGGCGATGACATCGACCCCCTTGTCGCCGCTCTGTTTAGTGACCTGGACATTTTCGTAATCCATGGCCTCCAACAGGTCCTTGATGAGTTCTTCGAAGCGGTACGGATCGAGGGATTCCAGCCGTTCTCGCAAGGCGATGGTTTGCGCGGCATTGTAATCCTTGATGGCGCTGAAGACATTGTGATGAGCCTGCAGCTGTGGGCGTGCAACCTGCGGCGCGGCATAGTCCACCCCGGCGCTGGTAATGCTGTATGTATTGCCCTCACGGCTGACGTAGCCGCGCGCCGTCAGGTTGAGCAAGCGTTGGCGAAGGGTGGCGTTAATACTCGATGGTGTTTTGTGATTGGAGTTTTCCAGGAGAAACTCGGTCCACTCCTCCAGCAGGTCGGCGCGTTTGCCCGGCGAATGGGCGGCCAGAATGGCTAGCAATTGCGGCAGTCCTTCGGCTTCGTCCAGCTCTCGCAGCAGACCTGGAACAGAGGCGATGAAGTCGTTGCCACGATGTTCCAGCTGGTACTGCCCGGATGCATTGAGGGACAGGAGCTGGTAGGTGTTGATAAACAGGTAAGCCCCATAGATGTGCCGGGGGTTTACTTTCTGTTGGCTTTCATCCCAGATCCGTTGAGCCAGCTGGCGGTCGGTACCGTTCAGTCGCTCGGGAATCCAGAGACTCGGCTGGCTCCAGTCGACAGTGTTCTGTGGTGTGCCCGTTTGCTCATGAACGGCCTTGATCAGGCTGCGCACCTGATCCTTGCTGATACCGTCAAAAATACGCAGCAGCGCCGCAACCTCCGAATAAAGAGGAAATAGCGGTGTGCGCACTAGGGGCTGACGTGCTCCCGTCATAGGTTAACTCCTAAACAATTCGCTTCAGGCGCTATACAGCTCGTCTTCCAGCTCATGGATGGCTTTGTTGTAACCGGCCTTGCCGCCAAACGCCTTGACCAGTTCGATGGGCGCACCGATCTGGCTGAAGGGGTCGAGCTGGAGGATCTTGATGTCTTCGATATGCTCGATGCCGGTATCGGCGTATTTATCCAGCAGCGCCTCCAGCACCTGGCGGGCGGCACCTGTGTACTTGCCAAAGTAATTGCGCTTCTTCACCTGCTCGGCACGCTCGCGGCGGCTCAACGGCGGCTGGTCGAAGGCGACGTGGCAGATCAGGTCGAACGGGTCGAGGGGCTTGCCCTGCTTCTTTTCCACTTCTTCGGCCAGGGCTTCCCACATCACGCCTTGGGTGGCCATTTCGTCGATGATGGCTTTCTTCTGCTCGGCATCGCTCCAGCGCCGCAGGAAGTCATCCAGCGAGGCGAACTGCTTTTTTACGCAGACGCGGGTGTAGTCGTGCAGCGACTCGGTGATCAGCCGGCCGTCCGGGCCGTAGTACTGCACGCGCTCGGCGATGACGTAGATCGGCAGATTGTCGATGACGTACTTGATACGCTTCTTGCCGTCCTCCTCGCCGGTGAACTCCAGGTCATCGCCTTCGGCATCAAGGCCTGCGCTGATGCCGTCTTCATCGGCCTGCGGATTGTCTGGCGGTACGGGGGAATCATCACCTTCAGGGGCATAGATCACCACGGGGTCGCCGTCGAAGGCAGGGTCGGCGAACAGCTCGGTGGCCTTCTTGAAGTCCATGATGGTGAACCAGTATTTGCCGTAGTCCTCGTTGATGCGGGTGCCACGACCAATGATCTGCTTGAACTCGGTCATCGACTTGATGTGCTGGTCGAGCACGATCAGTTTGCAGGTCTGCGCATCGACGCCGGTGGTCATCAGCTTGCTGGTGGTGGCTATGACCGGGTAGCGCTGTTCCGGGTTGATGAAGTTATCCAGCTCGGTCTTGCCCTCTTGCTCATCGCCGGTGATGCGCATGACGTACTTGCGGTTCTCGGCCACGCGCTCGGGGTTGAGGTTGACCAGGGCCTGACGCATGCGCTCGGCATGGTTGATGTCGTCGCAGAAGACGATGGTTTTCTGGAACGGGTCGGTGGCCTTGAGGAACTCGCTGACCTTTTCCGCCACTTTTAGGGTGCGCGCCTCGATGACCAGGGTGCGATCCATGTCCTTGAGGTTGTAGATGCGGTCTTCGATCAGCTCGCCATTCTTGTCGAGCATGCCCTTGGGCGGTCGCCAGCCTTGCAGGTCTTTATCGAAGTCGATGCGCACCACTTTGTAGGGCGCGAGAAAGCCGTCTTCGATGCCCTGCTTCAAGGTGTAGCTGTACACCGGCTCACCGAAGTAGGTGATGCTGGACACCTCTTTGGTTTCCTTCGGCGTTGCCGTCAGGCCGACATGGGTGGCGCTGGAGAAGTAGTCGAGAATCTCGCGCCAGGCGGAATCCTCGGCGGCGCTGCCCCGGTGGCATTCGTCGATCACGATCAGGTCGAAGAAGTCGCGGGAGAACTGCTTGTAGACGTTCATCTCTTCTTCAGTGCCGGTGACGGCCTGATAGAGCGACAGGTAGATCTCGTAGGAGGTATCGATCTGCCGTTTGGCGATTTTGGTCATCGCCTGGCCGAACGGTTTGAAGTCGTTGTTCTTGGTCTGGTCGACCAGGATGTTGCGGTCGGCGAGAAACAGGATGCGTTTCTTCTGCTTGGACTTCCACAGCCGCCAGATGATCTGGAAGGCTGTGTAGGTCTTGCCAGTGCCGGTGGCCATCACCAGCAGCATGCGATCCTGCCCACGCGCCACGGCTTCGACGGTGCGATTGATCGCGTTGGTCTGGTAGTAGCGCGGCATGCGCCCGGAACCGTCGTCGTAGTAGGGTGCGGCGATCTTGTGCTGGGCTGCGTTATCTAGACCCTTCCACTGGCAATAGCGCTGCCAGAGTTCATCCGGGCTGGGGAACTGTTCGAGGCTGAGTTCTGTTTCAACCTGGCTGCCGGTGCCGCTGCGGTCATGGAACAGAAAGCCATCGCCATTGCTGGAGAACACGAAGGGTAGATCCAGCGCCTCGGCATAACCCAGGGCCTGCTGCATGCCGTGGCCAACGGAGTGCTTATTGTCCTTCGCCTCGATCACGGCAATGGGCAGATTCTTCTGATAACTGAGGACGTAGTCGGCGCGTTTGTGCTCGCCACGGCTGTGCAGTTTGCCGCGTACGATGATGCGGCCTTTGGTAAAACCAAACTCTTCCAGCACCTGCTTGTGCATGTCCCAACCGGCTTTCTGAATGGCGGGGGCAATGTATTTGCTGCAGATGTCTCGTTCAGAGAGTGACTTCTTGTCCATCGGTTCCGAGTCCTTGGATTTATAAGTTCGGACTTTACCAGACCGGTGATGGCTAAACGACTTGCCAGAACTCGCTAACGCTCAAGAGCTGAGTTGATGCGGGTAATATCCTGGTTGAGAATTGGCTTGGTTGCGGTTTATACAGCCATCCGCCTGTGACGGAGATAGAAATGTCATACATTCAAAAAGCTGATATTCCTAAGGCATACATTGCACCCGACGCACTTATGTATGCCGGTGCAGGCTGGCTTGCCCTAGTGCGCGAAGCGCTGGCTGTGATCGACAGCAGCGAGATCGTGGCTATCCGTGAAGACTCGGGCGCACTGCGCATCGAACTGGCCTGCAGCACGCCAGAGCAGCGCTACGCATTGACCGAAATCGCTAAGCGTTCACTGGCCGTATGTGAAATCTGCGGCGATGCTGGCGAGCTTCGCTTTGACGGCTTAAAAAACGGCCATCCTGCGGGCTGGCACCGCGTACGTTGCGAGGCACACGCCAACACCAAAACCTACGGTGACGAACTTCTCACCCGCGAAAAACGCCGGCGCCGAGCCCTTTGGCAAATCGCCCCGCTACGCGATCCGGCCGAGGTGCCCGGCGCCTTAGCAGAGCTTCGCTCGATCCTTGCCATGGACCAAGCCACACCTATCGGCCCTGCAGCCGGCTGGACCATCGACCAGCTGCTCGCCGCCGTGCCGGTTCACGCTGACGCCAACCCGCGCTACGTCTGCCCGAGCGAAATTCCTGAGCCGTGGAGAACTCGTTTTGAAATCGCCAGCAGCGGCAGCACCCGTTTCGCCAAGGGCTTCTATGCAGACGACTGGGCGAACTTTTTATACCTCTGGCAAAAAGAACACACTGCACTGACTGATCGCCTGTTAGACCTAGATGAGCCATCCGAAAATCTGCTGATTATCGACTTCGAAGCGACCTGCGAAGACCCAACACCCGAGGGTTACCACTTCCAGATTATTGAGATCGGAGCCGTCTGGGCATCGCACAACGGTGAAATTTTGGATACTTTCGAAACCTTGGTGCGCGCAGACCAGCCCATCAGTGAGTTTTGCACGGCTATCACGACGATCACCCAGGTCCAATCTGATAGCGGTTTGAGCTTCCCTGAAGCTAGTGCGGCCCTGGCGGAATTCGCCAGCCGTTACCCAAGTAAAACGTGGGCCAGTTGGGGCGCTGGCGACCTTAAAATGATCGAACGCGACAGCGCTTATCATGGTGTAAAGAACCCGCTAGATGACTGGGCGCACCGCAATCTGAAACTCGAATACCACGATGCAAAACCGAAAATGAAGAAAAAGCAGCCGCATGTGGGTATGAAGAGGGCGATGATCGAGTTGGGTATCGAGCAAGAAGGCGCGCACCATCGGGCGCTGCCCGATGCGCTCAATATCGCCAAGGTTTTCTCAGAAATGCAGAGCAGAGTGCGACTCAACCGCTGGGGCGAGCCGCAATGACAGCCGAGCTTTCCCAAAAAAGCAGGCTCTTGAGATCCATATCCTTGAATCTGAGATCGAGCGGCTCAAGTCGCGCCCATTTGAGCCACTGGCTGAACCGATGCTGGCGGCTTACATAGACACGGAATTCACCAGTCTGAACCGGTACACAGCCAGGCTGATCAGCCTCGCCCTGGTAGTGCAGGGCGGCCCCGAGTTCTATGTCGAGCTGACCGATAATTGGGATGAGGCAGACTGCTCCGGTTTCGTCTGTGAGATCGTACTGCCACAGCTGGATTTAGACACATACGGGCGCATGACTGAGCAAGCACGGCTCGAACTAGGGCAATTCCTGCAGGCGTTGGGTGACGTAAAAATCGCGAGCGATGCGCCGTCTTGGGACTGGCCGCTGCTGCTGGAACTGGCTGGGCCAGCTGGTTTGCCGGCGAGCGTCCAGGCGGAGCCGCTAGACCTTAACCTGCTGGACCTGGGCGCCACACACGCTCTGGATGAGCCGCCTCATCACGCATTACTCGACGCGCGATTGTTGGCTGATATGGTTGGCAGGAGTAGCTCTATCTTTACGCGAAGTGCCTATAAATAGGTATTTCGTGTAGAGATAAGTTGAGCGTCTGCACTCCTGCCAGGTTGGGTGCATAGGTGTTTCGACTGAAAACACCTTACCGATGAACTTCCAACAGAGCCACCAACCGCGCAAACGTGGCCTCATCCCCCAGCCCTTGCGCAGGGTCTGTCTGCACGAGATTGCCTCGCGCGCTGGATGCCCAGCCCTCCATGTCATCGTCGATCGCGACCCACTTCTGGCCGGTTGCGCGCCGCCTGAGGTCTGACGTGATCTGCTGATAACGGGTCTTGCCGCGCCAGTTGTCGCTACTGTCAGAATGCCAGCCGCTCGCCATTCTCGTATGAAACGTCGAACCGATGACGCGCTCCAGAATCGTCTCTGGAAGCGCCGCCTTCGCCTTGAGAAACCCCACCTCGCGCACCCAGCTTGTCGAGAGGACTATTTGCACGTCCGACCTATTGGCAAGCGCCTCAACAAGCCTGTTGGCCCACATAAACAGCTCACCCTCAGCTTTCAGGACGATCTTGCCTTTGACGATATACACCTCGTCGGGGTGACGCACCCCATCAAAGTCCAGATAAAGAAGCATGATCTTGTCTCAGATTTAAGCAGCCCGCTGTCGATATTTTTCCAGGCAAGAGCAGGCAACCTGGGTCAATAGTCGTCTTTATGTTGGTCGTTATCAGGCTCATGCGAGTTCGAAGGTGAATCGTTATTTGCGGCTTTAAGAGCCATATCTAGTTGCGTGCGTAACTCTCGCAGTGCCTCGATGGCTGTTTTTTCAATCTCGGACAATGCGTTTTCTTCAGCCTCTCTGGTGACTTCTAGCTCAGCAAGTTGAATTTTTGCCTGCAGTTCCTCGAGATTATTTTCATATGGATCGTCGTCGCCATAGGTGCGGCTGAACGAATTGATGAGCTGAGCAAAATATGGCTTGGCTGCATTGCGAGTGACGTATAGGCGCTCCGGGTAGAAAGGTTTTCCTGGTCTATGTCTACATGAAACGTGTCCATGCCTGGCATCAGTAACCCCGGTGATCATCCAGAATGCATATTCGGGCCAGAGGCGGCCCACTGCCTGAATCATCTCCGCCGTTGGGCGCTGCTTTCCGTTGAAAGCCTTGTTCCAGCTAGTAGCAGGGATTTCAGTGAGCTCAGCTAGCTCAACCCAGCGTCTATTTTCGGAAATATTCTGCTGAATAACCCTTTTGAATCGCTCAAATATATCGTCCATCGCAGGCGAGCCTATTGATTTATGATGCTTGATGGATACATTATCCATCCGTGGTGATTTATTGCCTCTGATTATACAGCATCGCACATTACGTGCGCTCGTCCAGGCTTACGATGGAGATCCACAATGACCGACAGCGAAACCATTTTGTTGGCTCAGTTCGGTAGTCCGCTGCTAACGCTGGCACAGGTAGCCAAAATTCTTGATCGCAGTCCAGATGGTTTGAGAATCACGCTGAGTGGAGACAGCGATCTGGCTCGTAGGCTAAAACCGGCCAAGAAGCGGATCGGTCGACGGGTGCTTTTTAGCGTTGCCGAGCTGGCGCGATTTATTGACGAATCGCACGGGTGAGGTTGAGCAATGAAGGACACGGTAATTTTACGGCGACGAGTTGAAAGCAATTTCACAACGTTTCCGAATGAGTTAATTCGAGATAATCGTCTCTCGTGGAAGGCTTTGGGTTTGCTTGCCTACTTGCTTGCTCATCCCGCCGACTTCCGCCTCAATTTAGTGTATCTGGCTAAGCAGCGACCTAGTGGGCGTGATGCCACTAGGTCTGCGCTAAGAGAGCTCGAAGCCGCAGGGTATGTCTCAATTGAGCGCAGCCACGACGACATGGGGCGGTTTTCCACGACCACGTGGATGGTTTCTCAGACACCGGACTTTGTGCCTGTTTCACCATGTGCGGAAAATCCGAATACGGTAAAACCGACGGAGGAAAAACCGAAGGCGGAGAGACCGACGTCGGATAAGCCAACACTAATAAGTACTGAAACAGAACAAAAACTTAGAATAAAAAAAACTACTACAACAAAGCAGGAGGTTAGGGCGCTCGAGCGGCCAAGTGGGCTAGCTGAAAAATACTGGCCAGCGATCGAAAACCTTTTGATTGATATCCCTTTAATGGATGCCAAAGAGTTGCTTGATGAGTTAACGCAGGCCCTAAAAATAGGGTCGATCAAGACAACACCGATTAAGTGGTTCCATGGTGTGCTGCTGCGATACAAAGCAGGGCAGTTTGTGCCGTCACAACCCCTGAAAAAGCGAGTCGAGTCTCTGAATAAGGCGAGCAGAGCGCCGGGCGTAATGCTCGATAAGGATCGGGGGCTTGGGAATGAGTACTTAAAGCAGATGAAGACCAAGACCTCTCTGGCAGGTCCTAGTCGATGATGTAAAGTTGATATGGGGCCTGTAGATGAGTACTCACGGATCTTGCTGCTAGTTGAATCAGCCGTCCGGGTGACGGTGAAATTGGTCCAGCTTACTGACCAGATCCTCCGCACGCAGGTGGGTATAACGTTTCAGCATCTGCATCGACTTGTGGCCGCTGATTGCCGAGACCTCTTGGTCAGATAGGCCGCCCTCGACCAGCCGGCTTACCGCCTCATGCCGCAGATCGTGGAAGCGAAAATCGGGCATGCCGAGTTTGGTTTTCAGCAAGCCCCAGGTCTTGGTGAATGCGTAGGGGCCTCGCTTACCGGTTTTTCCTGGTTCGCCAAAGAACACCAGGTCGCAGTCAATTGGCCTTATCGGGTTGTTCAGGGCTGTCTGGAAGGTTTCTGTAGCCCATTTGCTTAGCGGGACAGTGCGAGCGCTGTCGTTCTTGGTGTCCGAGAGGCGTACCACGCGCTTTTTCATGTCGACCTGGTGTCTGCGCAGGGATGTGATCTCTGATGAGCGCATGCCTGTTTCCAGCGCGATACGGACGATCCAGCCAAGCATGGGGTTGCTGTGGTTGTTTACCGCCGTTAGCAGGCGGCGTTCTTCTTCTGCGGACAAGCGCCGGTCGCGGCCTTCGCCGGGGCTGGGTTTGCGGATGTTCAGCACCGGATTGAAACTAAGGCCCAGGCCCCATTCCTGAATCGCCACTGTGAACAGGTGGCTGAGTAGGGCCAGCTCCAGGCGCACGGTGTTGTTGCTGGTGGGCTTGCCGCGATTGGTGATCGAGGCTAGGCGGGTGTCGCGGTAGCCGGCGATGATCTCGGCAGAGAGGGCGGCCATGGAGTATTTGCCCAAGTGACTGATCAGCTGTCGGGCTTTGGTGGCTTCGGCGCGCTGGGTAGTAGGCTTCTTGGTGGGACTGATTTCGCTGAGGTAGCGTTTCAGCGCCATCTCCAAGGTCATGCGTTCGGAGCCGCTGCGCTGGATGTACACGCCTCTGACCATTTCGTCTTCGGTGCGGCGTGCCCAGTCTTCGGCATCGCGCTTGGTGCGGAAGGTTTTGGTGTTGGTCGGCCAGCCGGTTTTGCGTACCAGGGCCTTCCAAGTGCCGGCATCCGTTTTGACGATGGTGGCCATCTTTGCTGCTCCAAAAGTGTACCGCTGTACCGGCACTGTACTGAATTTGTACCTTTGGACTATAGGACTGGTCTAGCTGTTTTTCCTGCAGACATGAAAAAGCCGCGCAGTGCGCGGCTTTGCAGTTGGTGGGCCCACACGGACTCGAACCGTGGACCAAGGGATTATGAGTCCCCTGCTCTAACCAACTGAGCTATGGGCCCTCAGAAGCTGGCGGATTATACCGGCGCCTTCTCTGTAGTGCCAACCGAACGACGCGGGCCGAGGAAATTATGGGCGAAGGCGTCGGCGGCGAGCGGGCGGCTGAGGACGAAGCCCTGGATCTGTTCGCAGCCTTCGGCGGCGAGAAACAGTTCCTGGGCCTTGGTTTCCACACCTTCGGCGATCACCGTGAGTTGCATGCTGCGGCCCAGGGCAATGATGGCGCGGGCGATGGCTGCGTCGTGTGGGTCGTTTGGCAGGCCGCGTACGAAGGATTGGTCGATCTTCAGGGTGTCCAGCGGCAGGCGCTTGAGGTAGCTCAGCGAGGAGTAGCCGGTGCCGAAGTCGTCGATGGCCAGTTGCACGCCGAGGGCTTTGAGTTCGTGGAGGATGCTCAGGGCATCCTCGGTCTGGTTCATGATGAAGCTTTCGGTGATTTCCAGTTGCAGCAGGCTGGGGTCCAGAGCGTGGCCGTCGAGCAGCTGCGAGATGCGTTTGAGCAGCTGCGGCTGGTGCAGTTGGGCGCCGGCCAGGTTGACCGAGAGCGGGCCGAAAGGCGCATGGAGGCGTTGCCATTCGCCCATTTGCCAGCAGGCTTGCTGCAGCACCCAGTCGCCCAGGGGCAGAATCAGCCCGGTTTCCTCGGCCAGGGGGATGAAGCGGTCGGGTGGGATTTCGCCAAATACCGGGTGGATCCAGCGTATCAGGGCTTCGGCGCCGGCCAGGCGGCTGTTGCTCAGGTTGAGCTTCGGCTGGTAGTAGAGTTGCAGTTCCTCGCGCTCCAGGGCGCGGCGCAGTTCATGTTCCAGGGCCATGCGTTCGGTGGCCTGGAAGGTCAGGTCGCGGGTGTACATTTCGACCCGGTTGCGGCCTTTGGCTTTGGAGCGGTACATGGCGGCGTCGGCGTTCTTCACCAGGGTGGCGACATCCTGGCCGTCCTCCGGGAACAGGCTGATGCCGATGCTGGCGCTGATATGGAACTCATGCTCGTCGATGAGGAAGGGTGGGCCGAAACAGGCCAGCAGTTTGTTGGCGACCAGTTTGGCGTCCTCGCTCTGGTGCAGGCCCGGCAGCAGGATGATGAACTCGTCGCCGCCGAGTCGGGCGACGGTATCGATGTCGCGCAGTTGTTGCTTGAGGCGGATGGCAATGCTCTTGAGCAGCTGGTCGCCAATCGGGTGTCCGAGGCTGTCGTTGATGTGCTTGAAGCGGTCCAGGTCGAGAAACAGGATGGCGCCTTGGCGCTCGTCGGTTTGCGCATCGTCGAGTGCGGCATGCAGCCGTGTTTCGAACAGCATGCGGTTGGGCAGGCCGGTCAAGGAGTCGTGGTGGGCCTGGTAGTCGAGCCGGGCCTGGGCATGTTTGAGTGAGCTGATGTCCGCGAACACGGCGACGAAGTGGGTGGTCTGCTGCTGCTCATTGCGCACGGCATTGATGGTCAGCCATTCCGGAAAGATTTCGGCGTTCTTGCGCCTGTTCCAGATCTCCCCTTGCCAGTGCCCTTCATCTTCCAGTTGGTGCCACATGGCGCTGTAAAAGGCACTGTCGTGTTGCCCGGAGGCAAGCAGCCGGGGTGTTTGCCCGAGTGCTTCGGCTTCGCTAAAGCCGGTGATTTCGCTGAAGGCGCGGTTGACCGCAATTATGCGCTGCTGGGGGTCGGTGATCAGCACGCCTTCGGCGGTGCTTTCGAACACGGTGGCGGCCTGCTGGAGTTTTTCCTGCATGACCTGGCGTTCGGTGATGTCGCGGGCAATGGTCAGCAGGCAGGACTCGTCGCCGACCTGAATCGGCAGGACGGACAGTTCGCATAGGCGTATCTGGCCATTGCGGGTGCGGATCGAGGCCTGCACATCACGCGCACTGCCGTGCAAGGCGATCAGTTCGATCATTCTGGCGCGGTCTTCGGGGTTGGCCCAGATCCCCAGTTCCAGGGTTGAGCGGCCGGCTGCTTGGCTGCTGCTGTGGCCGGTGATACGGCTGAAGCCTTCATTGATTTCGATCAACTGGCCGTCGCGGACGCGGCTGATCAGTAGGCCGTCGGGGGAGGCGTGGAAGGCTCTGGCGAATTTTTCTTCGGAGGTCAGCAGTTGTTGCTGGGTGGCTTTGAGTTGGCTGATGTCGCGCACGACCACAACCAGCGCCGGGGTGTCGGCAAGCTGGAAGGCCTGGGCGGAGACCAGGCCGGTGAAGGCTTGGCCGTCACGCCGCTGGAAGGGCAGCTCCAGGTTGCGCAGGCTCTCGTCTTGCAGGCGTTTGAGCAGGATCTGGCCGATGCCGGGGTTGCCCCAGATAGTCAATTCGCTGGCACTTTTACCGAGCGCTTCGGCGATCGGGATACCGGTCTGCTGTTCGAAGGCATTGTTGGCTTCCAGCAGGCAGCCATCGGCCTTGCGCATGATCATCAGTATGTCCGGGCATTGCTGGAATACCGAGGCGAATTTCTGTTCGGAGAGGCGCAGGTCCTGCTCGGCCTGTTTGGCTTCGCTGATGTCGACCATCAGGCCGTGCATGATGGTCGCGTCGCCACTGCGGGTCAGGGTGACAATGTCGCGGATCCATAGCACGCGGCCATCGGCGGCATGCATGCGGTAGTCGAGGCTATGGTCGCGGCCGGCAGTGCTTTCGCGTTGGCGGCAGTCGAGGGCCCGCTGTGCGTCGTCCGGGTGCAGGGTGCTGAGCCAGAAGCCCGGGCGTTTCCAGTCGGCCAGCGGGTAGCCGAGCAGTTTTTCCGCGTGCTGCGAGACGTAGGTAAAGCTGTAGTCATGCAGGTAGGCCTCCCAGGCGATCGCCGAAAGGTTTTCCACTAGGCTGCGGTAGTGCTGTTCGCTGTTGCGCAATTTTTGTTCGAGCAGGCTGCGGGTGGCCATTTCGGCATGCAGGCGGCGGTTGATGCGCAGTATCACGGCGATGATGGAGCACAGTGCAAGCAAGGCCGGGAGGCCGTACAGCAGCAGTTCGCGCCAGATGCTGCGCCTGTCCTCTATGTCGCCGACCCAGCGCGCTTGCAGGGCGCTGATTTCGCTGCTGCTGATGTCGGCGAGGAGCTTGTCGATAATCCCGATGAGCAGCGTCTGGTCGCGGGGTGCGGCCATGGAAAGCTTGTAGCGGTAGGGCGTTTCGCCACTGATGATCAGACCGTTGAGTTTGAGCTGGCGCATGCTCCAGACACTGGAGGCGAGGTCGCCGATCAAGGCATCGGCTTGGCCGGTTGCCAATGCTTGCAGGGCGGCATTGACGGTCGGCAGCGCTAGCAGGTCGAGCTCGGGGTGCTGGCTGCGCAGCAGTTCGTGGGGCGCATAATTCTCGACCACGGCAACTTTAAGGCCATCAAGGTTCTTGATCGCGCGTGGTTGCGGGCCGTCATCGCGTGCCAGGATGACAATCGGGAAATCCAGGTAAGGACGGCTGAAGGCCAGGTACGTCTGCCGTTCCGGCGTGGCCATGACCGCGGGCAGTAGGTCCAGTTGGCCGGTCTTGGCCTGCTCCAGTACTTCGCTCCAGTTGTTACTGTCGCTCGGTTGCAGGCTCACGCCCAGGCGTTGCTCGAGCAAGGCGATGTAATCGGCGGCCAGGCCCTGGTAGCGGCCCTGGGGGTCGCGGAACTCGAACGGCGGCCAGGAGGTATCGATGCCCAGGCGCAGTACGGGGTGTTCGGCAAGCCAGTTGCGCTCCTCATCGCTGAGCGAGAAGGCGGCAACCGGATTGACCCAATACACCAGACACAACAGGAGAATGGCCGGCAATCGCGGCATGGCGCCCTCGTAACAAATCGAGTGATGTCTCGAGTGTAGACGGGGCTCGGGGCACAAGGCCAGCAGATAGCAAAACCCCCGGTTTGGGCCGGGGGTTCTGGATTACTCGTCGAGGAAGGAGCGTAGATGCTCGCTTCGCGTCGGGTGGCGCAACTTGCGCAGCGCCTTGGCCTCGATCTGACGAATCCGCTCGCGCGTTACATCGAACTGCTTACCAACCTCCTCGAGGGTGTGGTCGGTATTCATGTCGATGCCGAAGCGCATGCGCAGTACCTTGGCTTCTCGAGCGGTGAGGCCGGAGAGTACGTCGCGGGTGGCTTCCTTGAGGCTTTCCACGGTCGCCACGTCGATCGGCGACTGTGTTCCGGAATCCTCGATGAAATCACCCAGGTGCGAGTCTTCGTCGTCGCCGATCGGGGTTTCCATGGAGATCGGCTCTTTGGCGATCTTCAATACCTTGCGGATTTTGTCCTCAGGCATTTCCATGCGCTCACCCAGCTCTTCCGGGGTCGGTTCGCGACCCATCTCCTGCAGCATTTGCCGCGAGATACGGTTGAGCTTGTTGATCGTCTCGATCATGTGCACCGGAATACGGATGGTGCGGGCCTGGTCGGCAATCGAGCGAGTGATCGCCTGACGGATCCACCAGGTGGCATAGGTCGAGAACTTGTAGCCGCGACGGTATTCGAACTTGTCCACCGCTTTCATCAAGCCGATGTTGCCTTCCTGGATCAGGTCGAGGAATTGCAGGCCGCGGTTGGTGTACTTCTTGGCAATCGAGATCACCAGACGCAGGTTCGCCTCAACCATCTCTTTCTTCGCGCGACGAGCCTTGGCTTCGCCGATCGACATGCGACGGTTGATGTCCTTGATCTCTGCCAGAGTCAGGTCGCACTCGGTCTGCAGGGCAACCAGCTTCTGTTGGCAGCGCTGGATGTCGACCTGCAGGCCGCCGATGGCCTCGGCGTATTTTGCTTTGCCCTTGGCCAGTTGCTCGGACCAGGTGGGATCAATTTCATTGCCTGGGAACAGGCGCAGAAAGTCGGCGCGGGGCATGCGGGCATCACGTACGCAGAGTTGCATGATGGCGCGTTCTTGAGCACGCAGGCGCTCCAGGGCACCACGCACACGCACCACCAGCGCTTCATACTGCTTGGGCACCAGCTTGATCGGCGAGAACAGCTCGGCCAGGGCTTTCAGCTCGGCAATGCCTTGCTTGCTGCCGCGACCATGCTTCTTCAGCGTCTTCTTGGCGATCTCCAGTTGTTCGGAGATGGCCGTGAAGCGGCGCAGGGCTTCTTCCGGATCCGGGCCGCCGTCGCCTTCTTCTTCCTCTTCGGTGTCGTCCTCTTCCTCTTCCTTGTCGTCACCGGCGTCGTCGGCAGTGCCGTCTTTGGCTGGTACCGGCGCGGCAGGGGCTGCAACAGGAATAGTGCCGTCATCCGGGTCGATATAGCCGTTGAAGACTTCGACCAGGCGGCCACCTTCGGTGGAAACGCGGGTGTATTCGGCGAGGATGCTGTCGACGGTGTCCGGGAAGTTGGCAATAGCACCCATGACTTCGCGGATACCTTCCTCGATACGCTTGGCGATTTCGATTTCGCCTTCGCGTGTCAGCAGTTCCACTGTGCCCATTTCACGCATGTACATGCGCACCGGGTCAGTGGTACGGCCAATATCGGTCTCCACCGCGGCCAGCGCGGCAGCGGCTTCTTCAGCAGCTGCCTCGTCGGTATCGGCGTCGGCCAACATAAGGGCGTCCGCATCCGGAGCACTCTCGTGTACGGGGATCCCCATGTCGTTGATCATGCGAATGATGTCTTCCACCTGCTCCGGATCTGAAATATCTTCCGGCAGGTGGTCGTTGACCTCTGCGTAAGTCAGATACTTCTGCTCACGACCCAGGGTGATCAACTCTTTGATACGGGACTGTTGTTGCGCTTTTCCGGACATAACACCCTATCCACTGAAGGTCTTGGCGGGCTAAAAACAAGCCGCGGATTATACCCGAATAAGACCCCTATGCGCCAGTTGGGCTCGGGATTACCGGTGATGCATTACGGCTCAGCAGGTTGCGCAGCTGGTTTTTTTCCTCTGCACTCAACTCACTTTGACGGGCTTTGTTGATCAAATGTTCCAGGCTGCGCTCGCGTTGGCGGGCTATTAGCCTAGTTATAGTGTCGAAAAACTGTTGTTCAAGGTTGTCGGCCGAAATTAGCCACTCCTTTTCCGCCAGGGCCCGCAATAGGCGGCCCTGATCGGTACCGTGCCAGCGCGCGATCAGTTGCAGTGTGCGCAGTTTCGGGTTCTTTTGCAGGGCGCCGAGCAGGGCGACCAGCAGTTGTGCGTAGGTGTCGTCTTCGGCGGCGAAATGGCTGACATCTTCGACGTTCTGCGCCAGTTCGGGGTGATGCAGTAGCGTGCGTAGGGCGCTCAGGTGCGGCGATTCGACGCTGACGGCTGTGCGTGGGGCGCGCGGCGTGAAGTCGTCGCGACCCTTTTTGCTCCACTTCCCGCCTTCTTGCTTCCAGTTGCTCTTGTTCTTGCCCTTGCTGCGCTCGAAGCCCGCCGTTGGCTCGGGATTTTCGTATTCATTGTGGCTGGGCGCGACATCATAGTAGGCGCTGTCGGGGATTTCGCCATGATCCGGATGGTAGTCGCCGGGCGTCGAATGGCTGCTGTGCGGTTGGGCGCTGCTTTTGCCGGTCGGGGCCATCTGACTCAGGGCTTCGCCGCTGAGCCCGGTAATCTCGGTCAGGCGTTGGCGCATCAGGGTGCGCAGGTTGTTGCCGGGAATTTTATCGATCAGTGGTGCGGCCAGGGTCACCAGGTGGGCTTTGCCTTCGAGTGAGCGCGGGTCGGCCTCTTCGCTGAGCTGCTGGAAGAAGTAGTCGGCCAGCGGTTGCGCCTGCTGGTTGATGCGGGCGCGGAAGGCGTCGGTGCCTTCGCTGCGCACCAGGGTGTCCGGGTCTTCGCCGTCGGGCAGAAACAGGAAGCGTGCGCGCCGGCCATCTTGCAGGCTCGGCAGGGTCGCCTCCAGGGCGCGCCAGGCGGCGTTGCGTCCGGCCTGGTCGCCGTCGAAGCAGAACAGCACGCTGGGCACGATGCGAAACAGGCGCTTGAGGTGTTCTTCGCTGGTGGCGGTGCCGAGGGTGGCGACGGCGTTGCGCAGGCCTTGCTGGGCCAGGGCGATGACGTCCATGTAGCCTTCGACCACCATGATTTCGTCGAGGTCGCGGTTGCTCTTGCGCGCCTCGAACAGGCCGTAGAGTTCCTGGCCCTTGTGAAATACCGGGGTTTCCGGGGAATTCAGGTACTTGGGTTTGTCGTCGCCGAGCACTCGGCCACCGAAGGCGATCACCCGGCCGCGGCTGTCGCGGATGGGGAAGATCACGCGGTCGCGGAAGCGGTCGTAGCGCTTGATTTTTTCCGGGTTGTCGGCGTTTTCCACCAGCAGGCCGGCGTCGATCATGGCCTTCTGCTGCAGGCTGTCGCTGGCCAGGTGCTTGTGCAGGTTGTCCCAGCCGGGCGGGGCGAAGCCAAGGCCGAAATCGCGGGCGATCTCGCCGGACAGGCCGCGGCCCTTGAGGTACTCCACGGCGGCCTTGCGCTGTGGGTGGCTCTTCAGGGCCTGGCGGTAATACTCGGCGGCGGCTGTCAGCAGTGGGTATAGCGGTGAGTCGGTGGGTTGGCGCGGTTTGCTGTCGCGCCCGTTTTCTTCGCGCGGCACGTCCATGCCGGCGCGTTTGGCCAGGTCCTCGACCGCCTGGGGGAAGTCCAGTTGGTCGTGGTCCATGATGAAACCCAGGGCGTTGCCGCCCGCGCCGCAGCCGAAGCAGTAATAAAACTGCTTATCCGGGCTGACGCTGAATGAGGGGGTCTTTTCTTTGTGGAAGGGGCAGCAGGCGGTGTAGTTCTTGCCAGCCTTTTTCAACTGGATGCGCGAGGCGACCACGTCGACAATATCGGTGCGGTTGAGCAAGTCGTCGATAAAAGACTGTGGGATCAGGCCGGCCATAGGCGCTCAGAATTCTGCCGTGCAAGGCGGCGGGACAAATGTTACGGAAACTAAAAGACCCCGCGCCACCCATGGGTGGTGCGGAGTCCAAAAGCGAAGCCTGGCCGAGGCCAGGCGTTCAGGCGTTGCGCTTGTAGCTATGCGTGCAGGCGAAAGCCGCGGCGCTTAGTACAGGCGGACGCTACGGCGCTGTTCGCGCTGTACTTTCTTGGCGTGACGCTTAACAGCGGCTGCTGCTTTGCGCTTACGCTCGGAAGTCGGCTTTTCATAAAATTCACGGCTGCGAACTTCGGCCAAAACACCGGCTTTTTCGCAGGAGCGCTTGAAACGACGCAGAGCTACGTCGAAGGGTTCGTTCTCTTTAACTTTGACGGCTGGCATCCAGGGCGTACCTTCTTTATTACCGGGGGGTGTCGTACTCCTGGCAAATGGCGCTGGAGAACGTACGTTTTTAAGGGTTGCGGATGTTACCGTCTCATCGGCAGGAATGCAAAGCTTCTGATCGAAAAGGACTGGTCTGAGTCTGCCAGCGCCGATTATCATGCGCGTCTTCTGGCGTTTAGCCTCTTCATATCAAGGCGTTGCCCATGCTGGTACTGGGATTGGAAACTTCATGCGATGAGACAGGCGTCGCACTCTATCACAGTGAGCGTGGTCTGCTGGCCGATGCCTTGTTCAGTCAGATCGAGCAGCACCGCATCTTCGGGGGCGTGGTGCCTGAGTTGGCCTCGCGCGATCACGTCAAACGCATGCTGCCGTTGATTCGTGAGGTCTTGGCCGAGGCAAAATGTACGCCGGAAGATATCGAGGCCGTTGCCTATACCGCGGGGCCTGGCCTGGTCGGCGCGCTGCTGGTTGGCGCCTCCTGTGCCCAGGCCCTGGCCTTTGCCTGGGGCGTTCCGGCGCTGGGTGTGCACCACATGGAAGGTCACTTGCTGGCGCCGATGCTGGAAGAAAATCCGCCGGCTTTTCCGTTCGTCGCTTTGTTGGTCTCGGGCGGCCATACCCAGCTGGTGAGGGTCGATGGCATCGGTCGTTACCAATTGCTCGGCGAGTCACTCGACGATGCCGCCGGCGAAGCCTTCGACAAGACGGCCAAGCTGATGGGCCTGCAATATCCGGGTGGGCCGGAAATCGCGCGACTGGCCGAGCAGGGCACCCCTGGACGCTTCACTTTTCCGCGGCCGATGACCGACCGGCCGGGGCTGGATTTCAGTTTCAGCGGTTTGAAGACCTTTACCCTGAATACCTGGCAGCAGTGCCGTGCAGCCGATGATGACGGTGAGCAGACCCGCTGTGACGTCGCCCTGGCGTTCCAGCAGGCGGTGGTCGATACCCTGACCATCAAGTGCCGTCGGGCGCTCAAGCAGACCGGGCTCAGCTCTCTGGTGATCGCTGGCGGCGTTAGCGCGAACAAGGCACTGCGTCTGGGGCTGGAGAAGATGCTGACCGAATTCAAGGGGCAGGTGTTCTATGCCCGTCCGGCGTTCTGCACCGACAACGGTGCGATGATCGCCTATGCCGGTTGCCAGCGCCTCATGGCCGGGCAGCATGAGGAGTTGAACATCAAGGTGCAGGCACGTTGGCCAATGGAGGCGTTGCCGGCGCTCTAGCCGCGAACTGCATGCCGCAAGCTGCCAGTCGGTCTGCCGCTGGTTTTGCGGCGGCTAGTTAAAAATGCCGTTCTCGGCCATTGAGCAGGTCGCGTAGATTGCTGCGGTGGCGCCAGACGATCAGGCCGGTCACTGCACTCATCGGCAGCAAGCTTTCGGGCTGTTGCCAGGCCAGCAGTGGCAGGCTCAACGGGGTGGCGATCAACGCGGCCAACGAGCTGGTGCGGGTCAGGTTGAAACTCAGTAGCCAGGCGCAGATGGCCAGCAGTGCTGCCGGCGGGTAAAGTCCCAGCAGCATGCCGGCGGCAGTGGCGACGCCTTTGCCACCGCGGAAGCGAAAGTACAGCGGGTACAGATGGCCAATGACGGCGGCGAGGCCCAGCCAGGCTTGCTGTTGCAGGTTCAGGCCAAGCAGGGCGCCGGCCAGGACCGGGAGCAGGCCTTTGAGCAGGTCACCGAGCAGGGTCAGGGTGGCCAGGCGTTTGCCGGCGACCCGCAGCATGTTGGTGGCGCCGGGGTTGCCGGAGCCAATGGCGCGTGGATCCGGTCCGCCCGCCTTGCGGCTGAGTAGAATGGCGAAGGACAGCGAGCCGAGCAGGTAGGCGAGGATCGCCAGTGGCCAAAACATGGCAGCCATTCCATGGTGAAGGAATGGCTGGATTCTAGCAGGCAGTTGAAAAGGGTAGCGAGCGCAGTACCACAATGGTCTCGGCGATTAGCCCGGAAAGGCAAAACGTGGTGTACGAGTCGCAAATGAGCATTTAAACCTGATTTCAACGCCGTATAGTCGTGCACAGTAGTTGTTAGACGGTCAGCCCGCCTATGGGGCGGTTTTGCCGTGTTGTGGTTTCTCGTGTGGTGGAGAGCGTGCTTGGACACAGTTTTTATTGAAGGCCTGGAAGTCGATACGGTAATCGGCGCCTACGACTGGGAACGTACCATTCGCCAGTGCTTGCGTCTGGACCTGTGCCTGGGTTGGGACAACCGTCCGGCAGCGGCTGGTGATGACCTGAGCAAGGCGCTCGATTACGCAGCAGTGTCCGCGCGAGTCCTGGCGTTCTCCAGCGAAGCGCAGTTCATTCTGGTGGAAACCTTTGCCGAGCGGCTGGCCGAGGTGTTGATGAGCGAGTTCCAGATTCCCTGGCTGCGCCTCAGGTTGACCAAGCCCGGTGCAGTGCCGGCAGCGATTGGCGGTGTTGGCGTGGAGATCGAGCGCGGATGTCGCTAACTCCAGTAGTTCTTGGTTTGGGCAGCAATATCGAGCGTGAGGCGCATTTGCAGGCCGGGCTCGATGCGCTGGCCACGATGCTGCGCGACATGCGCTGTTCGCCGGTGTTCGAAAGTCAGGCGGTGGGTATCAAGAGTGGGCCCTTCTTCAATCTGGTGGTGGCGGGTTATAGCGAGCTGCCGTTGGGTGAACTGGATCGCCGGCTGAAATTCATCGAGGCGGATAACGGCCGTTATGCGCCCGAGCGCAAGGGTTTGCCGCTGGATATCGATGTGCTGCTGTATGGCGATCAGGTCGGCAATTTCGACGGGCTGGTGCTGCCGCGCGCAGAAATCCTCAAGAACGCCTTCGTGCTCTGGCCGTTGGCGCTTTTGCTGCCGGATGATCTGCACCCGGCTGAACAGCGCAGTTTTGCTGCGCTGTGGCAGACGGCGCAGATCGAGCAGCAGCTTCATCCGGTGGCATTCCAGTGGCGCGGGGCCGAGTTGACCCCGGCCGAGCTGCGCCAAGCATTCCCTGCGCACACCTAGGCCGCCCAGCCTCGGCGCAGTTCGGCCTATGGCTGTGCCTTGTCGGTCTTGTACGCCTTGAGCGCCTTGAGGCGCTCAAGGCGCAGCGCCTCGCCCAGTTCGGGGCCTTGCAAGCCCTGCTCCAGCAACGGCTTGACTGCCACGGCGCGAGCCGCCTGCATGGCGCCGCGCAGGTAGCCGGCTTGCGGGTAGTCGCGTTGCTCCAATCCGTCCCGCCCCCGAGCATCCATCTCGCAGGCCGCGATGAACGCCTCGAAGCGCTGCGGGCGGCGAAACACATCGAAGTGCTGTAACAGCTCCAGCAGGGTCGAGGCTTTCAGCTCGAGGGCGCGATGGCCGTGAGTGTGATATTCGCCGACCAGCAGGGCCAGTTCCTGACAGTCTTTCGGCGCCTTGCTGCGCTCGTTGATCGCGCGAATCAGCTTCAGCCCGCGTTGCTCGTGGGCGATGTGCCGGGGCCAGTCGGCCATCGGCGTCAGGCCCTTGCCGACATCATGCAGCAGGCAGGCCCAGCGCACCGTTAGCGGCTGCTGGTATTCGGCGCACTGACGCAAGACGCTGAGTACATGCGCGCCGGTATCGATTTCCGGGTGATGGGCGGGTGGCTGGGGCACGCCGAACAGCGCGTCGACTTCCGGTAGCAGCGCCCCGAGGGCGCCGCAGTCACGCAATACCTGGATAAACACATCGGGGCGAGGTTCGAGCAGGGCGCGGGAGATCTCCTTCCAGCTGCGTTCGGCGGTCAGCGCCGAAAGCTCACCGGAGTCGCTCAGTTGGCGCATCAGCGCCAGGGTCTCGGGGGCCACGCGAAAGCCCAGGGAGGCATAGCGCGCGGCGAAGCGAGCGACCCGCAGCACCCGCAGCGGATCTTCGGCAAAGGCCGGGGAGACATGCCGCAGCAGCTTGGCCGCGAGGTCGTGCTGGCCGCCATAGGGGTCGATCAGGCGGCCTTGTGCGTCCTCGGCCATGGCGTTGACGGTGAGGTCGCGGCGGATCAGGTCTTCTTCGAGGGTGACGTCCGGGCTGGCATGGAAGGTGAACCCGCCATAGCCGCGGCCGCTCTTGCGCTCGGTGCGCGCCAGGGCATACTCCGCGCCGGTTTGCGGGTGCAGGAACACCGGGAAGTCTGCACCCACCGGGCGATAGCCCAGCTCCAGCATCTGCTCGGCACTGGCGCCGACCACCACCCAGTCGACCTCGGTGACTTCGCGGCCGAGCAGGCGATCACGCACTGCACCGCCGACTTTATAGATCTGCATGTCTGTTCCTCCGCTGAGTGCAGAGGATAACGGCTGGGGCGTACAGGCGGCCAGGAAGTTGCCGATCAGATCGGCGGAATGATCAGGTCGAGCCGAGGGTAGTCGCTGTCCTGATCGCTGTCACTCTTGGGCGGTACGTGCTGGGTGTCGATCAGTTTGTCGCCCTGCAGGGTTTCCAGGTGAATGTCGAAACCCCACAGACGATGCAGGTGCTTGAGCACTTCATCGGTGGAGTTACCCAGGGGTTTGCGGTCGTGCTGCTGGTGGCGCAGGGTCAGTGAGCGGTCGCCGCGGCGGTCGATGCTCCAGATTTGGATATTAGGCTCGCGATTACCCAGGTTGTACTGGGCGGCCAGGGTTTCGCGGATGCTCTGGTAGCCCGGCTCGTCGTGGATGGCCGGGACCAGCAATTCATCCTTCTGGTCGTCGTCGAGAATGCTGAATAGCTTGAGGTCGCGAATGACCTTGGGCGACAGGTATTGCAGGATGAAGCTCTCATCCTTGAAGCTGCTCATGGCGAACTTGAGGGTCGTCAGCCAGTCGCTGCCGGCAATGTCGGGGAACCAGTGCTTGTCTTCTTCGGTGGGCTCTTCGCAGATCCGGCGGATGTCGCGGTACATGGCGAAGCCGAGGGTGTAAGGGTTGATGCCGCTGTAGTAGGGGCTGTCGAAGGGCGGTTGGTAGATCACGCTGGTGTGCGACTGGAGAAACTCCATCATGAAACCGTCGGTAACCAGGCCCTCGTCATACAGGTCGTTCATCAGGGTGTAATGCCAGAAGCAGGCCCAGCCCTCGTTCATCACCTGGGTCTGGCGCTGCGGGTAGAAGTACTGGGCGATCTTGCGCACGATGCGGATCACCTCACGCTGCCAAGGCTCGAGCAGGGGGGCGTGTTTCTCCAGGAAGTACAGGATGTTTTCCTGGGGCTCCGGGGGGAAGCGCTTGTTGTCTTGCTCGCCGCGCTTGCCGGCGCCCTTGGGGATGGTGCGCCAGAGGTCGTTGATCTGTTTCTGCAGGTGCTCTTCGCGCTCCTTCTGCCGACGCTGCTCCTCTTCGGCGGAAATCGGGTAGGGGCGTTTGTAGCGGTCGACCCCGTAATTCATCAGGGCATGACAGGAATCGAGCAGGTCTTCTACCGCATCGATGCCGTGGCGCTCCTCGCACTTCATGATGTACTGCTTGGCGAAGACCAGGTAGTCGACGATCGAGCTGGCGTCGGTCCAGCTGCGGAACAGGTAGTTGCCCTTGAAGAAGCTGTTGTGGCCGTAGCAGGCGTGGGCAATCACCAGTGCCTGCATGCACATGGTGTTTTCTTCCATCAGGTAGGCGATGCAGGGGTCGGAGTTGATCACGATCTCGTAGGCCAGGCCCATCTGTCCGCGTTTGTAATTCTTCTCGGTACTGAGGAAGTGCTTGCCATAGGACCAGTGGTGATAACCCAGCGGCATGCCCACCGAGGCGTAGGCGTCCATCATCTGTTCGGCGGTGATCACCTCGATCTGGATCGGGTAGGTGTCCAGCGCATAGCGTTCGGCGAGCCGGCCGATTTCGCGGTCGTAGGCGCCAATCAGCTCGAAGGTCCACTCCGAGCCGATGGAGATCGGTTGGCGTTTCTTCACGGGTACGCTGCTGTCATGCGCTGTCATGTTGCAAGCCTCCGCTGGAACAGTTCGCGGAACACGGGGTAGATATCGCCTGCCGAGACCAGTTGCTGCTGGGCGAAGGTGTCGTCAAAGGCCTCGCTGACCTGCTCGTACTCGAACCACAGCGCCTGGTGCTCGCGCGGGGTGATCTCGACGTAGGTGAAATATTGCACGAACGGCATGATCTGCTTGATCAATATATCCCGGCAAATCGGTGAATCGTCATTCCAGTTGTCGCCATCCGACGCCTGGGCGCCATAGATATTCCACTCGTTGGTGGGATAGCGCTCGGCCATGATCTCCTGCATCAGCTTGAGCGCGCTGGAGACGATGGTGCCGCCGGTCTCGCGGGAGTAGAAGAACTCCTCCTCGTCCACCTCCTTGGCGCTGGTGTGATGGCGGATGAACACCACGTCGATCTTGTCGTAGTTACGCTTGAGAAACAGGTACAGCAGGATGAAGAAGCGTTTGGCGATGTCCTTGGTGGCCTGGGTCATCGAGCCGGACACGTCCATCAGGCAGAACATCACCGCTTTCGAGCTGGGATTGGGCTGCTTGACCAGCAGGTTGTACTTGAGGTCGAAGGTGTCGAGGAAGGGCACACGCTTGATCCGGGCCTGCAGCTTGCCGACTTCAAGCTCAAGCGCCTGGATGTCGCCGAAATTGTCCGGCTCTTCGCGCTTCAGCCGTTCCAGTTCGAGTTGTGCCTCTTTCAGCTTGGTGCGGCTGCTGCCGGACAGGGCGATGCGCCGGGCGTGGGCCGAGCGCAGGGTGCGCACGATGTTGATCCGTGACGGGTTGCCCTCGTTGCTGATGCCAGCGCGTACGGTCTTGAAGGTGTCGGCGCCGGTCAGGTGACGCTTCACCAGGTTGGGCAGTTCAAGATCCTCGAACATGAAGTCGAGAAATTCTTCCTGGGTGATCTGGAAAACAAACTCATCCATGCCTTCGCCAGTGTTGCTGGCCTTGCCCGCGCCTCGACCGCCGCCGCCACCTGGCGGTCGCGGAATGCGTTCGCCTGCGGTGAATTCCTTGTTGCCCGGATGGACGATGGTCTGCTTGCCGCCACGGCCGTGGTGAAATATCGGCTCGTCGATGTCGCGACCGGGAATGCTGATCTGTTCGCCATGCTCCATGTCGGTAATGGAGCGGCGGCTCACCGCCTCTTCGACGGCTTTCTTGATGTGGTCACGGTAACGTCGCAAGAAGCGCTGGCGGTTAACCGTGCTCTTGTTCTTGCCGTTCAGACGTCGGTCGATCACATGGCTCATAGGGCCCCTCCGAGGAGCTGCAAGCGACACGCCACAAGCTACAAGGGCGACCCCGCCCGGGGTCGCTTTGGTTTGCAGCTTGAAGCGTACTGCTTATGGCTGCCTTACTGCGATTTACGAACCCGCAGATACCATTCGGACAGCAGGCGCACCTGCTTGTCGGTGTAGCCGCGCTCGACCATGCGAGTGACGAAGTCGTTGTGTTTCTGTTGGTCCTCCTTGCTCGCTTTGGCGTTGAAACTGATGACCGGCAACAGGTCTTCGGTATTGGAGAACATTTTCTTCTCGATCACTACGCGCAGCTTCTCGTAGCTGAGCCAGGTCGGGTTCTTGCCGTTGTTGTTGGCACGGGCGCGCAGCACGAAGTTGACGATCTCGTTGCGGAAATCCTTCGGATTGCTGATGCCTGCCGGTTTCTCGATTTTCTCCAGCTCCTCGTTGAGCGCGACGCGGTTGAGGATCTCGCCGGTTTCCGGGTCACGGTATTCCTGATCCTGAATCCAGAAGTCGGCGTACAGCACATAACGGTCGAAGATGTTCTGCCCGTACTCGCTGTAGGACTCGAGGTAGGCGGTCTGGATTTCCTTGCCGATGAACTCGATATAGCGCGGCGCCAGGTATTCCTTGATAAAACGCAGATAGCGCTCGCGGGTTTCGGCGGGGAACTGCTCCTGTTCGATCTGCTGCTCCAGCACATAGAGCAAGTGCACCGGGTTGGCGGCCACCTCGTGCGGGTCGAAGTTGAACACCTTGGACAGGATCTTGAAGGCAAAACGCGTCGATAGACCGTTCATGCCCTCGTCGACCCCGGCGGTGTCGCGGTACTCCTGGATCGACTTGGCCTTGGGGTCGGTGTCCTTGAGGTTCTCGCCGTCATAGACGCGCATCTTCGAGTAGATGTTCGAGTTCTCCGGTTCTTTCAGGCGGCTCAGTACCGAGAACTGGGCGAGCATCTTCAGGGTGTCCGGTGCGCAGTGGGCCTTGGCCAGGGAGCTGTTGAACAGCAACTTGTCGTAGATCTTGATCTCGTCGGTAACACGCAGGCAGTAGGGCACCTTGACGATGTAGATGCGGTCGATGAACGCCTCGTTGTTCTTGTTGTTGCGGAAGTTGTGCCATTCCGACTCGTTGGAGTGGGCCAGCAGGATGCCGCTGTAGGGAATCGCGCCGAGGCCCTCGGTGCTGTTGTAATTGCCTTCCTGGGTAGCGGTGAGCAAGGGGTGCAGGACCTTGATCGGCGCCTTGAACATCTCGACGAATTCCATCAGGCCCTGGTTGGCGCGGCACAGGGCGCCGGAGTAGCTGTAGGCATCGGCGTCGTTCTGCGGGAACTCTTCCAGTTTGCGGATATCCACCTTGCCGACCAGGGAGGAGATGTCCTGGTTGTTCTCGTCGCCGGGTTCAGTTTTGGCGATGGCGATCTGGTTGAGGATCGAGGGGAACAGCTTGACCACGCGGAACTGGCTGATGTCACCGCCGAACTCGGTCAGGCGCTTGGTCGCCCAGGGCGACATGATGCTGTTCAGGTAGCGCTGCGGAATGCCGTATTCCTCTTCGAGGATGGTGCCGTCCTCGTCGACGTTGAACAGGCCGAGCGGCGACTCGAACACGGGCGAGCCCTGGATTGCATAGAAGGGCACTTTTTCCATCAGGTGCTTGAGTTTTTCTGCCAGCGACGACTTACCGCCGCCAACCGGCCCCAACAGGTAGAGGATCTGCTTCTTCTCTTCCAGGCCTTGGGCGGCGTGGCGGAAGTAGGAGACGATCTGGTCGATGCACTCCTCCATGCCGTGGAAGTCGGCGAAGGTCGGGTAGCGGCGGATCACCTTGTTGGAGAAGATCCGCGACAGCCGCGAGTTGCTTGAAGTATCGATCAACTCAGGCTCGCCAATCGCCAGCAGCAGCCGCTCCGCTGCAGTGGCGTAGGCGCTGCGATCCTGTTTGCACAGTTCGAGGTATTCCTGCAGGGAGTATTCCTCCTGCCGGGTCGCCTCGAAACGTTGCTGGAAGTGGCTGAAAATGCTCATAACTTCACCTCGCTCGATGCTTAAAGCCGCCGTGGCATCGGTCGTGCGGGTGCTGGTGATCGGCTGATGCATCAGCCGAGGATAGTCCCCCAGAACACCTAAAGGTCTTACCGATGGCCCGGATGCCGGCTGGCCGGCTCTACCTTGATTTTGATGGCCTGAACTAAAGGATAGTTCGGAATCGGTAAGATCAAGTGGCAACGAACGATAACAGGATATTACCGCTCGCTAGGGGCGAGCGGTAGTCCAGCGCTGGCGTGGCCTTGAGGGACGAATAAATTTTTATTCGTCTGGCGCTTGCGCAATGTCTTCCGGGAAGGTCGCGCGCCACAGTTCGAAGCCGCCATCGAGGCTGTACACCGCGCTGAAGCCTTGGCCGACCAGGTAGGCGGCGGCACTCTGGCTGGAGTTGCCATGGTAGCAGGCGACGATCAGCGGCACGTCGAGATCGGCCCTGGCGATGAAGTCATGCAGCGAATGATTGTCGAGGTGCTGCGCGCCTTTGATATGCCCGGCGGCAAAGCTTTGCGGGTCGCGGATGTCGACCACGGCGGCGCCTTGCTGGCGCAGCAGCTGGGCTTCGGACGGGGGGATACGTGTGAACTCGCTCATGGGTGCACCTCACTGCAGTTACAGCGGTGACGTTCACCGCTGTCGACATTCAATAGGGTCAAGGCGCCACCCCACACGCAACCGGTGTCCAGGGCGAACAGGCCGGGTTCCTCGCAACGACCTTCCAGTGCCGCCCAGTGGCCGAAGATGATCTTCTGCCCGCGGGTCTTGCGCTGTTTGTGGCTGAACCAGGGTGCATAACCGGGCGGCGCGCTGCCGGCGCCTTCCTTGCTTTTCAGGTCCAGGGTGCCATCGGCCGTGCAGAAGCGCATGCGCGTGAGGTAGTTGGTGATCACCCGCAGGCGGGTCACACCGTGCAGATCCTTGTCCCACTTGGCTGGCTCGTTGCCGTACATGCCATCGAGGAACAGCGGAAAGCGTGCGTCGTCGAGCAGGGCTTCCTCAACCTCGGCCGCGCGCCTGAGCGCTTTCTGCACTGACCATTGCGGCGGGATGCCGGCATGCACCAGGACGATGTCGCGCTCGGCGTCATAGTGCAGCAGTTTCTGGCGGCGCAACCAGTCGAGCAGATCGGCGCGATCCGCGGCGTCGAGAATCTCCTGCAGGGTGTCGCTCTTCTTCAGTCGTTCGATATTGGACGCGACAGCCAGCAGGTGCAGGTCATGGTTGCCCAGTACGCAGGTCAGCGCATCGCGCATCTGATAGAGAAAGCGCAAGGTGGCTAGCGATTCCGGGCCGCGGTTGACCAGGTCGCCGACCAGCCAAAGGCGATCTTTGGCGGGGTCGAATGCGACCCGCTGCAGCAGGCATTGCAGGGGTTTCAGGCAGCCTTGCAGGTCGCCGACGGCATAAGTCGCCATCAGTGCAGCGAGCCCGGTACCGCCAGGCGGAACGGTGCGATAAGGGCATCGAACTGCCTGCCGTCTTCGGCGAGCATCTGGTAACTGCCCTGCATGGTGCCGACGCGGGTGGTCATGACGGTGCCGCTGCTGTAGGTGTGACTCTTGCCGACCGCAATCAGCGGTTGTTGGCCGACCACGCCGGCGCCACGCACCTCCTGCACATGGCCGTCGCCATCGGTGATGAGCCAGTGGCGGGACAACAGTTTGGCCGGCAACTGACCCTGGTTGACGATGGTCACGCTGTAGGCGAAGGCGAAGCGGTTCTGCTCCGGCTGCGATTGCTCCGGCAGGTAGCGGGTGGTGACGCTGACGTCGACCTGGTAACGGGGATCTGACATGTACAAAACCTGCTTGATAGCTGCTGCTCTGGAAATTGCGGCGTTGCCAATGGGCCGGGCCTCAGTGTCTCGAAGGGCTCATTCACACCTCGTAAGCTCGTCTCGAGCATCCTTCGCAGTCGTTGCGATGAGCCAGTTTAGCTGGCTCAAGCAGCGTTGGGTTGTTCGGCCAGCCGATCGGCCAGGCGTACGAATGCCGCCAGATCCAGCTGTTCGGGGCGCAGGCTGCCATCGACGCCAGCCGCTTCGATTTCCTCTGCGGTCAACAGGGCCTTGAGCGTGTTGCGCAGGGTCTTGCGACGCTGATTGAAGGCCTCGCGCACCACGTTCTCGAGCAGGCGGTGGTCCTTGGCCGGATGGGGCAGCACTTCATGCGGCACCAGGCGCACGATCGCCGAGTCGACCTTGGGCGGCGGATTGAACGCACCGGGGCCGACATTGAACAGGTGTTCCACCCGGCAATGGTACTGCACCATGATCGACAACCGGCCCCAGTCCTTGCCGCCCGGGCCTGCCGCCAGGCGCTCGACCACTTCCTTCTGCAGCATGAAGTGCATGTCGCGAATCAGTGCGGCGTTGTTCAGCAGGTGGAAGATCAGTGGGGTGGAGATGTTGTAGGGCAGGTTACCGACCACGCGCAGGCTATGCGGGGCCGGATTGAGGCTGCTGAAATCGAACTTCAGGGCGTCGCCCTGATGCAGCTGGAAGCGCGGCTCGGCGGCAAACTTGGCATTGAGGATGGGGATCAGGTCGCGATCCAGTTCAATCACGTCGAGTTGTGCACCGCTGTCGAGCAGGCCTTCGGTGAGCGCGCCCTGGCCCGGGCCGATTTCCAGCATGCGCTCGCCTTCACGGGCATGGATGGCGCGCAGGATGCGGTGGATGACCCCGGCGTCGTGCAGGAAGTTCTGGCCGAAGCGCTTGCGCGCGCGGTGTTGGGGGTGTTCGGACATGGAGCAGCTCCAAGCCTCAAGCTGCAAGCGTCATGCAAGCGCCCAAAGCAGCAAGGCAAAGGGGCGCAGCTTACCAGTTGCGGGCGCACTCGGCATCCTGCTTGGCTCTGTCAGTCCTGGCTGGCTGCCATTTGATAGGCGGTTTCCAGGGCGACCTGCAGGCTACCGCTATCGATCCTGCCGCTGCCGGCCAGATCCAGCGCCGTGCCGTGGTCGACCGAGGTGCGGATGATCGGCAGGCCCAGGGTGATATTGACTGCGGCGCCAAAGCCCTTGAATTTGAGTACCGGCAGGCCCTGGTCGTGATACATCGCCAGCACGGCGTCGCAGTGGTCGAGGTGCTTGGGTGTGAACAGGGTATCGGCCGGCAGCGGGCCAATCAGGTCGATGCCTTCGCCGCGCAGGCGGTCGAGGGTCGGTTCGATCACCTCGATCTCTTCGCGCCCAAGGTGGCCGCCTTCGCCGGCATGCGGGTTGAGGCCGCAGACCAGAATGCGCGGTCGGGCGATGGCGAATTTAGTCCGCAGGTCATGATCGAGGATGCGGGTGACCCGGATCAGGCGTTCGGCGGTAATAGCTGCGGCGACATCCTTGAGCGGCAGGTGGGTGGTCACCAGGGCCACGCGCAGGCCGTGGGTGGCGAGCATCATCACCACCTGCTCGGTGTGGGTCAGTTCGGCGAGAAACTCGGTGTGCCCGGAGAAGGGGATGCCGGCCTGGTTGATCACGCCCTTGTGCACCGGTGCGGTGATCATGCCGGCGAAATGCCCGTCGACGCAGCCCTGGCCGGCGCGGGTCAGGGTGGCCAATACATAGGCGGCATTGGCCGGATTCAGTTGGCCGGGCACTACGGGGGCCGTCAGCGCAGTGTCCCAGACAAACAGGCTGCCAGCCGGCGCGGGGGCGCTCGGCCAGTTGCCGGGGCCGGCCTCTAGCAATTGAATGTCGAGGTTAAGGCAGTGGGCCCGCTCGGCGAGCAGTTCGCGGCTGGCTATGGCGATCAATGCATGGGGTTGCGCCTGGCGAGCGAGCAGCAGGCACAGGTCGGGGCCGATGCCTGCCGGCTCACCGGGGGTCAGTGCGAAGAGGTGTCTTGCAGTCATGGGCAGGTTCTCGGTTGTGCCGGCTGGCTGGGCGTCGAGGCGGATAATCGGGCTATGTTACGCCGTGTCCGCTGCAGAACGAAAAAAGCCCGGTGCTGCGAGGGGCAGGCGCCGGGCTTTGATCTGGTTGGCGATGCCTACAGCTTGATTTCGACGTAGGCCTCGTCGCGGATCTGCCGCAGCCAGGCTTGCAGTTCTTCGTCATATTTGCGGTTGCGCAGCACGGTCAATGCCTGTTGCTCGCGGAACTTCGCGCTGCTGTCGGTGGCGCGGCGGCCCATGACCTGCAACACATGCCAGCCGTAAGGGCTCTTGAACGGCTTGGACAGTTCGCCACTGGCGGTGTTGCTCATCACCTCGCGGAACTCCGGCACCAGCACGCTGGGGTCGATCCAGTCGAGACTGCCACCGTTGAGTGCCGAGCCCGGGTCTTCCGAGAAGCTCTTCGCCAGTTCGCTGAAGTCTTCGCCGGCCAGGAGGCGTTCATGCAGGCGCTTGATCAGGCGTTTGGTTTCGGCTTCGCTGCGAATCTCGCTGGGCTTGATCAGGATGTGCCGAACATTGACTTCTTCACTCACTTGGGTGCCGCCGCCACGTTTTTCCAGCAGCTTGAGCATGATGAAGCCGCCGGGAGTGCGCATGGGTTCGGTGACATCGCCGACCGACATCGCGCCAATCATGGCATCAAATGGCGGTGGCAGTTGCGCCGCCTTGCGCCAGCCCATCTCGCCGCCTTCAAGAGCGGTCTCGCTGGCCGAGTGGGTCACTGCCATCTGGGCGAAGTCGGCGCCAGCGCGGAGCTGCTGGTACAGCTCCTGTACCTGGCGCTCGGCCGCTTGAATGGCTTGCGGGGACGCGCCGTCGGACAGCGGGATGAGGATGTTGGCCAGGCGGAACTCTTCCGAGAGCTGCATTTTGCCGAGGTCGGACGCGAGGAAGTTCTGCACTTCCTGGTCGGTGACCTGGATGCGCTCGGCCACGCGGCGTTGACGCACGCGGCTGATGATCATTTCGCGGCGTACCTGGTCGCGGGCGTCGGCATAGGACAGGCCGTCCCGCTCAAGCGCGGCGCGGAACTGTTCGAGGCTCATGCTATTGCGTTGGGCAATGCTGGCCAGTGCCTGATTGAGTTCCTCGTCGGTGATGCGAATGCCGGAGCGGTCGCCTATCTGCAGCTGGATGTTCTCGATGATCAGGCGCTCGAGCACCTGTTGACTGAGGACATCCTCGGGCGGCAGTGCCGCGCCGCGTTTGGCGATGGTTTGCTGCACTTCGCGCACCCGCGCGTCGAGCTGGCTCTGCATGACCACGTCATTGTCGACAATCGCCACGACACGGTTGAGGGGCTGTACCTCGGCTTGCGCCGCGGTACCCAGTAACAGTGCGCCCAGCAGCAGCGGGCGCACGCAATCAGAAAGCTTGATCTTCACGTTCACGATAACCTTGAATGCCTTGATCGAGGAAAGTCTCAACCTTGTTGCCTGTCACGCCACCCAAGCCCTTGAGGACGATTTGCAGGAAAATGCCACGGTCTGGCTGATCATTCAGCGACGGACTCAGGCTGACTTCGTCATAGTCGATCCAGTAGCGATTGATCAGGCGCAGCTTCCAGCAGCAGCTGTCATATTCAAATCCGCCGAAGGCTTCGAGGGTGCGATCACGGCTGTAATCGTACTGCCAGCGGGAGATCACGCTCCATTGCGGGACGATCGGCCAGATCACCGAGAAGTCATGCTGGCTGACTTTGTAGTAGTCCTTGATGAAGTTGGGGTTTCTGCTGCCACCCGAGAGGAACTCATTCCCATAGTCTGGATTATTGGTCCAAGTACCGCTATCACGGTCGTACCGGGTGGTGTCGTTGCGGTAGCGGTAGCCGGCATTGACCACCTTGTTCGGATTGTCTTCCGGCTGGTAGTGGAACATCGCGCTGCCCGAACGGGTGCGGTGGGTGTCCGGGTCCCAGCTGAAGTCCGACGAGAAGCGCCAGTCGCGGTTGAAGCGATACAGGTATTCCAGTGCGTAAGGCGACTGCGAGGCCAGCGCGTCTGGGCGCGAGCGGTAGTCGATGCCCGGCATCTGCACCTGGCGGTCTTCGAAGTAGAAGGCCTGGCCGATGCTGAAGCGCTGGCGCTCGAAGCCATTGGCTTCAATCCAGCGGTTGGTCAGGCCCAGCGACAGCTTGTTCTCGTCGCCGATACGGTCCTTGCCGGAGAAGCGATTTTCGCGAAACAGTGACGAGTAACTGAAAGTGCTTTCGCCGGTGTCGAAGACCGGAATATCGGTCTGGTCTTCCTCGGGGACATAGAGGTAGAACAGTCGTGGTTCCAGGGTCTGGCGGTAGGACTTGCCAAATAGCTGGGTATCACGGTCGAAGTACAGGCCGCTGTCGACGCTGAAAATCGGGATGTTGCGATCAGGGGCATCCTTGAATGCACTTTTCTGGACACCGCCAGGGTTAGGTGCGAATCCTTGCGAGTCCAAATCCAGATCGTATTGTGTGTAGGCGTACTTCACTGACGGCGTCAGGAAACCCCAACTCCAGGTCAGCGGCAGGCTGACGGCCGGCGCCAGGTGCAGGCGAGTGCCATTGGCACGGGCCAGGCCGCGTAGCTTGGTGTCATACCAGTCTTCCTTCGCGCCATTCTCGTCGGAGAATTGGCCGCTGCGCAGGTCGCGGTCGAAACGCACCAGTTCACTGCCGTAGCTGATATTCAGGCCACCCGGCTGGAACGGCAGGGCACCATCGAGGGTGATCTGCGGCAGGCGGTTGTACGGCGTGATATCGGTGATATTGGCCAGTTCATAGGCGTGCGCATTGAGGCGCGCGGTATAGCTGCCGCCACGATAGGTCAGGGTGCCGCGCTGGTTGACGTAGGTGGTGGAGTCAATGCCGAGATCGGTGTCCAGATCCTGGAAGTAATAGGGATCGCTGATGTCGGTGTAGTCGACTTCGGCCAGCAGGCGCGAGTTGAGGCCACCCTTGTGCTGCCAGCTGTACAGCCAGCGCTGATCTTCGTAGTCCGACTGCAGTTTGCGGTCGTCGTTGCTGTCGTCGAGGTAAGCGGCGCCAAACTGGCCTTCGCTGCTCTTGGTCAGGTAGCGACCTTCGCCCTCGAGGAGCAGACCGCGGTCACTCATGTAGGTCGGATAGAGCGTGGCGTCGTAGTTCGGCGCCAGGTTGAAGTAGTAGGGCGTCTGCAGCGTCATGCCGTTATCGCTGGAGCTGCTGATGCTCGGCGGCAGGAAGCCGGATTGACGGCGGTCGTCGATCGGGAAGTAGATGTAGGGGGTGTAGAAAACCGGGAAATCCTTCACCCGCAAGGTCACGTTGGTCGCAGTACCGAAGCCGGTGGCCGGGTTCAGCGTGACGTTGTTGCCCTTCAGATGCCAGGTGTTGCTGCCCGGCTCACAGGTGGTATAGGTGCCGTCTTTCAGGCGAATAACCGCGGTTTCTTCACGCTTGGCGTAGAGCGCGCTGCCGCGTACATGGCTTTTGTGCAGCACGTACTCGGCGTTGTCGACCTTGGCTTCGCCGTTGTCGAGTTGCAGTTCGGCACGATCACCAACGACCAGAATGCCCTGGTCGCGCAGGCGCACGTTGCCGATCAGCTCGCCGCGGTTCTCGGCCTGGAGCAAGCTGGCTTCGTCGGCCTCGACCTGCATGCCGGCCTGGCGCAGCACGACATCGCCGGCCAGGGTGGCAACCTGTTGTTCCTGCTCATAGCGCGAGGCTTTGGCGGTAATGAACATTGGCGCTTCATTCATCGGCGTCTGGTCGTTCATCCCCGGCCTGCTCGGCTCGACGTAGCCGCCCGCGCAGTAGGGGCCGACTTCCGCCAGTTGCGCCTCGCTCAGCTTCTCGCGGGGCACCCAGTCGAGATGGCTGTAGTCGGCGCTACGCGAAGCCAGGGCTTTGCCGCCGCTCTCGGAGACCAATGTGGCGCGGGAGGCTCGACTCGCGTCAGCACTGTCGCGGCGCTGGGCCGTGGTCGCCACTCTCGGTTCGGGTCGCTCCGGCACGGCAGCGCTACTGGTTTTCGGGGCACATGCCCAACCTCCGGTAGCGGATACCTGGCAGTCGTACTGCTCGGCAGCGACAGCGAATTGACTGGCCAGTGGCTGCAAGGCCAACAGGCCGCCTGTTACCAGAAGTGGGAATTTTTTGCGGAACCTAGGGTATTTTACTGCCATCTTGTTTTCCGGGCTTCCTGCGGGCATTGGGCCCAGAGGCCGCACGCCTCTCGATGGGCTGAAAAAGATGCTGGATAATAAAGCATGACCCGCGCAACGGCTAGCGCCGTCGGAGACCCTTGTAATGCCTGATGAAGATATACGCCTGCAGCTCCTTAATGGTTGGCTCGACCAGCAACTGCCAGCCTTGTTCGCCGCCCGCGGTTGGGGGCAGGTGCCGCTCGGCACGTTGACGCCCGCCAGCAGTGATGCCAGTTTCCGCCGATATTTCCGTTGGCAGGGCGATGGTCGCAGCCTGATCCTCATGGATGCGCCGCCGCCTCAGGAGGATTGCCGACCCTTCGTCAAGGTCGCCCAGCGGCTGGACGAGGCCGGGGTCAATGTGCCGCAGATCCTCGCTCAAGACCTGGAGCGCGGGTTTCTCCTGCTCAGTGATCTGGGACGGCAGACCTACCTGGAAGTGATCGATACCCGGAACGCCGATCAACTGTTCGATGATGCGGTGCAGGCCCTGTTGGCCTTTCAGCGCCTGCCGATGGATGCGCCGCTGCCCAGTTATGACGATGCCCTGCTGCGCCGCGAGCTGCAGCTATTTCCCGAGTGGTATGTGCAGCGTCACCTGGGCGTCGAACTGAGCGAGGCGCAGCAGGCCGCCTGGCAGCGTATCTGCGTGCTGCTGATCGACAGCGCCCTGGCCCAGCCCAAGGTGCTGGTGCACCGCGACTACATGCCACGCAACCTGATGCTCAGTACGCCGAACCCGGGGGTGCTGGACTTTCAGGATGCGGTCTACGGCCCGGTAACCTACGACGTGACCTGCCTGTTCAAGGATGCCTTCCTCAGTTGGCCCGAGGCGCGGGTGCGCGACTGGCTCGAGGGCTACTGGCTGCAGGCCCGGGCGGCGGGGATTGCGGTGCAGGCCGAACTGGACGAGTTTCTCCGCGCCAGCGACCTCATGGGCGTGCAGCGTCATCTCAAGGTGATCGGCATCTTCGCGCGGATCTGTCACCGTGACGGCAAGCCCCGGTACCTGGGCGATGTGCCGCGATTCTTCGCCTATATCGAAGCCGTGCTGGCGCGCCGTCCGGAGTTGGCCGAGCTGGCGGAGCTGTTCGCCAGCCTGCCGCAGGCCGCAGCGGTGCCGGCATGAAGGCGATGATCCTGGCGGCCGGCAAGGGCGAGCGCCTGCGGCCCTTGACCCTGCATACGCCCAAGCCGCTGGTGCAGGCCGCCGGCGTACCCTTGATCGAGTACCACGTGCGCGCCCTGGCCGCCGCCGGGTTCCGCGAACTGGTGATCAACCACGCCTGGCTCGGTCAACAGATCGAGGATTACCTCGGCGATGGTGCGGCGTTTGGCCTGAGCATCGTCTATTCGGCCGAAGGCGAGCCGCTGGAAACTGGTGGCGGGATTTTCCGCGCGCTGCCGCTGCTGGGTGATCAGCCCTTTGCGCTGGTCAATGGCGACATCTTCACCGATTACTCCTTTGCCCAGTTGCGTCGACCCTTGGCCGGGCTGGCTCATCTGGTGCTGGTGGAGAATCCTGCGCATCATCGCACCGGCGATTTTGCCTTGTGCGCCGAGCGCGTCGGCGAGGCGCACGCCGATCAGCCGAGTCTGACCTACAGCGGTATCGCCGTGCTGGCCCCGGCCTTGTTTGCCGGTTGCCAGCCGGGCGCATTCAAGCTGGCGCCGCTGTTGCGCCGCGCCATGGGCGAAGGCCTGGTCAGCGGCGAGCGTTTCGCCGGGCGCTGGGTCGATGTCGGCACCCATGAGCGCCTGGCCGAAGTCGAGCGTTTGCTCGCCGTGGGGCACTGAGATGCTCTGGCCGGCGACGCTGCTCGGTGCCGTTGGCGGCGCGGCCCTGGCCAGCATTCCCGGTGCCTTGCTCGGCGGGCTGCTCGGCCAGGTGGTGGATCGGCGTTTGCGCTTGCACAGTTGGGCCACGTTACGCGAGCGGCTGGGCGGCAAACCGTATCCGGGGGACGAGGAGTTGCTGTTTGTCCTGCTCGGCCGCCTGGCCAAGTGCGATGGCCGGGTGCTCCAGGCGCATATCCTTCAAGCACGGGCCGAGATGCAGCGCCTGGGCCTGGATGCCGCGGGTCAGCAGCGGGCGGTCGCGGCCTTCGCCCGCGGCAAGATCGGCCGCGAAGGCCTGCGCGCGCCCTTGCGCCGCCAGCGCGCCCAGGCCGAAGCCCTGTTGCGTGCATGCTGGCGCATGGCCTGGGTGGACGGTCGGGTCAGCCAGGCCGAGCGCGAGTTGATCCTGCTCTGGGGCAAGTGGCTGGACGTGTCGACGGCGACCCAGCAAGTGCTGAGCGCGGCCTATGCGCCGAAGCAAGGCCCGCTGGCAGCCACCGGTGGAAGCTATCAGCAGGCACTGCGTCTGCTCGGGGTGAGCGCCGATAGCGAGCCGGCGCAGATCAAGCGCGCCTACCGGCGGCTGCTGAGCCGCCACCACCCGGACAAGCTGGCCGGTAGTGGGGTATCGCCCGAGCGACTGCGCGAGGCCACGGAAAAGACCCGTGAACTGCACCAGGCCTACGGGCTGGTTCGCCAGCGGCGCGGCTTTCGCTAGCCGGCTGTTCAGCCGGCCGGCAGTTGCAGCGTGAGCCAGCCGCGCAGGCGGCGGAACAGCTGCTCCTGTTCGACTTCGGGGTTGCCCGGCAAGGCCTTGAGTGCCACCTGGGTATAGGCCGGATGTTTCTGGCGTTTGCTGGCCTGGGCGCGTTCGGTGGCCGCACTGCGCTCGAGTGGCCGATCCTGGTAGTAGAAGTCGCCGGTGGCCAGGGTGAGGCTGGCTTGCAGCTCGTCCAGTCCGGGGCTGGCATCGGCAGCCGGCTTGACGTCCACCAGCAGCAGGCTGCGCACGTCGGCGGGTTGTTCTTCGCTGAGATAGCGCATGCTCCAGTAGCCGCCACTGCCATGGCCGAGCAGGACGATCTGTTTGGCCTGCTGCTGGCGAGCCAGTTGCAGGGCCGCGGCGATACGCTGCTTGATGCGTTGGGCGTGACGCGCGCCCGCAGCTTCCGTGGGCTGGCCAGTCTGGCTGCTCGGGTCGGGTTGCGCCGCGTCGGTGACTGGCGGCGCCTCGTCAGCGTTGGCGTCGAGCGGTGGCTCAGCGGTCGCGCTTGTCTCGCTAGCGGTCTTGATGTCGAGTGCTGGCAAATCGTCCTGCGGATCGGGCAGGCTCAGGGTCAGGCTGTGCCAGCCGGCATCCGGCAGCTTGCGCCGCAGCGGGCCGAGCACTTTGGGCCAATCGGCGCTTTCGCCATCGCCCGCCACCAGCACCACCACGCCATGGGCCTCGGCGGCATTGGCCGGTAGCCACAGGGCCAGGAAGGACTCATCCCCGGCGTGCAGCAGCTGCTGTTCCTGGTCGGGTAGCTGGCGAATCAGCGCGCTGGCGGCTTGCGCACTGCGTTCGGCCTGTGGCGGGCGACTCAGGTCTGCGGCGGGCGAGTCAGGCGCTACGTCCTGCTCACCGCCGGCCTCGCCCAGGGTGCTGGGCTCTGCAGCCTGCAGCGGGGAACCGAGCGGCAGTACCAGGCTCAGGCTCAAGGCCGCCAGCAGAGTGCAGATGGCGCGGGGCATGGACGACTCCAGGGGCAGTGTGAGCGCCCCAGCCTACTGCTTGTGCGGCGTTTTGTCAGTGCCATCCCTTGGCGGGGCGTGCCTGGACTGGAGTAATGTATGAGCCTTGGTGAAAAGACTCCTGCCAGTGGCGACTGCCTCGCACCGGCGTTCGAGCTTCTCACACCCTCGGAATATTATTCCGCTGCTCTGGCTGAGTAATTTTTGCAATGAGTCCTATGTGCTCGCGCATCCTCTTTCTGCTACTGCTGTGGCCGTTTTTTGCCTGGGGTGAAAGCGCGCTGCTGCCTCTGCGGCCACTCTTCACGGCCGAGCAGCAGGCCTGGCTCGCCGAGCATCGGCAATTGCGCGTGGGGCTGCTCATGCAGGCGCCCTGGGCCTTGTACGATCGCCGCCTGCAGCGCCTTTCCGGGGCCAACGTCGAGTTGATGACCCGTGTGCTGCAGGGCATGGGTGTGCAGCCGCTATGGTTGCGCTACGCCGATCCGGGCGAGCTGGATAGCGCGCTGCGCCGTGGCGAGGTCGACCTCGCGCCGGGACTGCAGCAGACCCCGCACGGCCTGCGGCTATGGCTCTATTCCACGCCCTACATGCGGGTGCCGCATTTGGTAGTGAGTGAGCAGCGCGGCATCAGTGCGGTCGACCTCGACCGCCTGGCACATGATGAGCTGGTCGCGGTGCGCGAGCCAGGCCCGGTGTTCGAGTACCTGTACAAGACCCACAACAACCTGCGCCTGCAGGGGGTAAGTTCGGAGCGCGTGGGCCTGTTGCGCCTGTTGCGTCAGGAGGTCAGCTACGCGGTGGTCGACGAGGCGCGGCTCAGTCTGCTGCTGCGCGAGCCGCAGTTCGCGGCCCTGAGCATCGTCGGCGATATCGGTCTGCCGCAGTTGCTGCGCATCGCCAGTCGGCGCGACCAACCGTTGCTGGCGGAAATCGTCGAGCAGACCCTGGAGGCCATGCCCGGACGCGAGATCGAGCATCTGCGTGAGCGCTGGCTGCCGTTGAAATACCCGCAGATTGGCGAATCCCTGGCCTTCTGGCGCGGCCTCGCGCTGCTCCTGTTGCTGGCCTTGTTCAGCGCCGCGGCCATCATCCTGCATCTGCGCCAGCAGCGCCGCGGCCTGGAACGTCAGCTGCTCGGCGTGCGCCAGGAGCTGACTCAGCGCGAGGTGGCCGAGCAGGCCCTGCGCCTCAGCCAGTTTTCCATCGACCACAGCACTGTGGGCATTCTCTGGGTCAATTGGGACAGCCATGTGCGTTACGCCAACCGCGCCGCCGAGGACATGCTCGGCTATGCCAGCGGGGCGCTGGTGGAGCGGCCGTTACAAGCCCTGGAGCCGAGCCTGGATATGGATCGCTGGCTGAGCCTGTGGAAATTGGCGCGTAGCAGCGGCGAGGCCTTGCCGGCTTTCGAGACCGAGTGCCTGCGGGCCGATGGCAGTGGCTTGCCGGTGGACGTGTCGCTGAGTTTCCTGCGCTTCGACCGCGCGGAATACCTGGTGGTGTACCTCGCCGATGTCACCGAACGCCGCCGCGCCCGCGCCGCCCTGCAGGAGAGCGAGGCGCGGCTCAAGGGCATCGCCGGCAATGTGCCCGGGCTGGTGTTTCGCCTGGAGCGCGCCGCCGTCGAGCAGACGGTGGTGTTCGCCTACATCAGCGAAGGCAGCGTCGAACTGGTCGGTTATCCGGCCGTCGAGTTGCAGCGCGCCGACCGCGGGATTCGCAGCCTGGTGCATCCCGATGATCAGGCCAGCTACCGGCGCAGCCAGGACGCAGCCCTGGCAGGGGACAGCGACTGGCAGTGGCAGGGGCGCATTCTCACCCACGCCGGTCAGCTGCGCTGGGCCGATATCAAGGCCACCGCGCGCCACTTGGGCGAGGGCCGGGTGGTGTGGGACGGGGTTGTCTGGGACATCACCGAGAACAAACAGGTGGAGCTGGCGCTCGGCGAGTCGCGGGCGCGCCTGCGTGAGCTGTCGGCGCACCTGGAGAGCGTGCGCGAGGAGGAAAAGGCGCGCATCGCTCGTGAGGTACACGACGAGCTGGGCCAGGTGCTCACGGTGCTCAAGCTGGAAACCGCCATGTGCGAACTGGTCTGCTCCGGCCAGTTGCCGGAGCTGGATCAGCGCCTGCAGAACATGAAGCGCCTGATCGCCCAACTGTTCCAGCTGGTGCGCGATGTGGCCACCGCGCTGCGCCCGCCGATTCTCGATGCCGGCATCGCCTCGGCCATCGAGTGGCAGGTGCACCGCTTCGAGGCGCGCACCCAGATCCCGTGCATGGTCGCGGTGCCGGAGAACCTGCCGGCGCTCAGCGATGCCAAGGCCATCGGCCTGTTTCGTATTCTTCAGGAGGCGCTGACCAACATCATGCGCCACGCCGGCGCGCACAGCGTGCAGGTGAGCCTGCGCCTGGAGGATGGCGAGCTGTGCCTGTGCGTCAGCGACGATGGCCAAGGCTTCGTGCCCGAGCAGCGCACACCGGGGCAGTCGTTCGGCCTGGTGGGCATGCAGGAGCGGATATTGATGCTCGGCGGCCAGTTGCAGATTGACAGCCAGCCCGGCGAGGGGACTACGCTGTGCGCACGAGTGGCAGTGGCCGAGGAGGCAGTGGCGTGATTCGGGTAATGGTGGCTGAAGACCACGCCATCGTGCGTGAAGGCATCAAGCAGTTGATCGGCATGGCCCGCGACCTCGAGGTGGTGGGCGAGGCCGGCAATGGCGAGCAGTTGCTCGAGTGCCTGCGCAAGACCGCCTGCGACGTGGTGCTGCTGGATATCAGCATGCCCGGGGTCAACGGCCTGGAAGCGATTCCGCGGATCCGCGCGCTGGCCGGCGGGCCGGCAATCCTGGTGCTGTCGATGCACAACGAAACGCAGATGGCTGCCCGCGCGCTCAAGGTTGGCGCGGCCGGTTATGCGACCAAGGACAGCGACCCGGCCCTGCTGATCACGGCCATCCGCAAGGTGGCTGCTGGTGGCCGTTACATCGATCCAGACCTGGCCGATCGCATGGTCTTCGAGGTCGGCCTGACCGACTCGCGACCGCCCCATGCCCAGCTCTCCGAGCGTGAATTCTCGGTGTTCGAGCGCCTGGCACGTGGCGAAGGGGTCAACGACATCGCCCTGCACCTGGCGATCAGCAACAAGACCGTGAGCACCCACAAGGCGCGCCTGATGCAGAAGCTCGGGGTGCACTCGATGGCCGATCTGGTGCGCTATGCCATGGAGCATCGCCTGGTGTAAGCGGTTGTCACCAGTCTCCGCTGCCTGGCGGATGACCTTGGTCTTGTAGGGCAATGCCTACAGCAAACTCTCCCTTGATCTGATGCCAGGTCGTCATCCTGCCCGATTTTTTCAGTGCACCGCTGCACCTAGTCTGTATCCCACGACGTACAGACAACAACAAAGGGTGCGGTGATGTCCGAGTCTCAGGCAAACGATGTGTTGGTGAGCTTTCGCGGGGTACAGAAGAGCTATGACGGCGAGAACCTGATCGTCAAGGACCTCAATCTGGACATCCGCAAGGGTGAGTTTCTGACCCTGCTCGGCCCCTCGGGTTCTGGCAAAACCACCAGCTTGATGATGCTGGCCGGGTTCGAAACCCCCACCGCCGGGGAAATCCTCCTCGGCGGCCGCTCGCTGACCAAGCTGCCACCGCACAAGCGCGACATCGGCATGGTGTTCCAGAACTACGCGCTGTTCCCGCACATGACGGTGGCCGAGAACCTGGCCTTTCCACTGAGCGTGCGCGGTCTGTCGCGCACCGACATCAGCGAGCGGGTCAAGAAGGCGCTGTCGATGGTGCAACTGGACAGCTTCCGCAACCGTTACCCCGGCCAGCTTTCCGGTGGCCAGCAGCAGCGGGTAGCCCTGGCCCGGGCCCTGGTGTTCGAGCCGCAACTGGTGCTGATGGACGAACCCCTTGGGGCGCTGGACAAGCAGCTGCGCGAACACATGCAGATGGAGATCAAGCACCTGCACCAGCGTCTGGGCGTGACCGTGGTCTATGTGACCCACGACCAGGGCGAGGCGCTGACCATGTCCGATCGGGTGGCGGTGTTCCATCAGGGCGAGATCCAGCAGATCGCCGAGCCACGCACCCTCTATGAGCAGCCGAGCAATACCTTCGTCGCCAACTTCATCGGCGAGAACAACCGCCTCAGCGGTCACCTGATCAGCCGCGATGGCGAGCGCTGCGTGGTCGGCCTGGCCCGCGGCGAGCGGATCGAGGCGCTGGCGGTCAACGTCGGTCAGCCGGGCGAGCCGGTCACCCTGTCGGTGCGGCCCGAGCGGATTCGCCTGAACGGCCACAGCGAGGCCTGCTCGAACCGCTTCTCCGGGCGCGTCGCCGAGTTCATCTACCTAGGCGACCACGTGCGCATCCGCATGGAGGTCTGCGGCAAATCCGATTTCTACATCAAACAACCGGTGGCCGAGCTGGATAGCGCTCTGGCCGTTGGCGATCTGGTGCCGCTCGGCTGGCATGTCGAGCACGTCCGCGCCCTCGATCCGCAGCAGCCGGACTGAACCGGTTACTGGCAGTGCTTCATCCTTACCCATGTGACACAGCGGAGATAACAACAATGTCGATATCCCTGAAGTTGGCGGCCCTGGCCGTTGGGGTGGCCCTTGCAGCTCCGGCCATGGCGGCCGATCTGACTGCAATTTCATTCGGTGGCGCGAGCAAGGAGGCGCAGGTCAAGGCCTTCTACGAACCCTTCGAGAAAAGCACCGGCAACAAGATCCTGGCCGGTCAGTACAACGGCGAGATGGCCAAGGTCAAGGCCATGGTCGACACCAACAGCGTCAACTGGAACCTGCTCGAAGTGGAGTCCCCCGAGCTGGCCCGTGGCTGTGACGAGGGCCTGTTCGAACCGCTCGATCCGGCGCTGTTCGGCAACCCGGACGATTTCATCGACGGCGCTATCCAGCCGTGTGGCGTGGGCTTCTTCGTCTGGTCGACGGTGCTGGCCTACAACGCCGACAAGCTGAGCGGCGCGCCCACCGGCTGGGTCGACTTCTGGGATGTGGAGAAATTCCCCGGCAAGCGCGGCCTGCGCAAGGGCGCCAAGTACACCCTGGAATTCGCCCTGATGGCCGACGGCGTGGCGCCTGCCGAGGTCTACAAGGTGCTGGCCACCCGCGAGGGCGTCGACCGTGCCTTCCGCAAGCTCGACGAGCTCAAGCCGAATATCCAGTGGTGGGAAGCCGGCGCCCAACCGCCGCAGTACCTGGCCTCCGGCGACGTGGTGATGAGCTCGGCCTACAACGGGCGGATCGCCGCGGTGCAGGACGAAAGCAACCTGCAGGTGGTGTGGAACGGCGGCATCTACGACTTCGATTCCTGGGCCATCCCGCGTGGTGCGACGAATCAGGAAGAAGCCAAGCAATTCATCGCCTTCTCGGTGCAGGCGCAACCGCAGAAAGTCTTCGCCGAAAACATCGCCTACGGCCCGGCCAAGAAACAGGCCATCGACCTGCTGGCGCCCGAGCGCCTGAGCGTCATGCCGACCACGCCTGAAAACATCAAGGACCAGGTAGCCATCGACGTGACCTTCTGGGCCGACTACGGCGAGCAGCTGGAACAGCGCTTCAATGCCTGGGCTGCGCGCAACTAAAGCCACCCTGGCCCCGGCTGCAAGGCCGGGGCTTTGCCTGTGTTTACCCGTCGCCTCGTGCGGCCGTTGCATGCGGAGTTTTCCATGGCCAGCGTAATGCCTGTCACCGACCTGCCCATCACCAGTCCCAGTCTCAAGCAGCGTCTGGCCAGCGCCGAACGTTTCAATCGGCTGAAGTCCAAGGCGCTGATCCTGCCCCTGCTGGTGTTTCTCCTGCTGACCTTCCTGGTGCCCATCGGTGCCTTGCTCTGGCGCAGCGTGGACAACCCGGAAGTGGTCGCCAGCCTGCCGCTTACCGTCGAGGCCATCGCCGAATGGAACGGCAAGGCACTGCCGAGCGAGGCGGTGTATCGCGCCGTGACCCTGGATATCGTCGAGGCGCGCAGTCAGCGCAACCTGGGCGATCTGTCCAAACGGCTGAACATGGAGCTGGCCGGCTTTCGCAGCCTGATCAGCAGCACCGCCCGTGCGCTGCCCTTCGCCAGCGAACCGCAGTCCTACAAGGACGCCCTGGAAAGCCTGGACGAGCGTTGGGGCGACCCGGCCTATTGGCAGGTGATCCGGCGCAACAGTTCGAGCATCACCCCCTATTACCTGCTGGCCGCCCTCGACCATCGCATCGACGATCTCGGCGAGCTGGCCAGTGCCACCCCGGACCAGGCCATCTACCTGGATATCTTCGTGCGTACCTTCTGGATGAGCCTGGTGATCACCAGCATCTGTCTGGTGCTGGCCTACCCGCTGGCCTACCTGCTGGCCAACCTGCCGACCCGGCAGAGCAACCTGCTGATGATCCTGGTGCTGCTGCCGTTCTGGACCTCGATCCTGGTGCGGGTGGCGGCCTGGATCGTGCTGCTGCAGTCGGGTGGCCTGATCAATGGCGCGCTGCTGTCGCTGGGCATCATCGACGAACCGCTGCAGCTGGTGTTCAACCGCAGCGGGGTGTACATCGCCATGGTGCATATCATGCTGCCGTTCATGATCCTGCCGATCTACAGCGTCATGAAGGGCATCTCGCCGACCTACATGCGCGCGGCGGTGTCGCTCGGTTGCCACCCCTTCGCCAGCTTCTGGCGGGTGTACTTCCCGCAGACCCTGGCTGGCGTCGGCGCGGGCTGCCTGCTGGTGTTCATCCTGTCGATCGGCTACTACATCACCCCGGCGCTGCTGGGCAGCCCGAGCGACCAGATGATCAGCTATTTCGTCGCCTTCTACACCAACAACACCATCAACTGGGGCATGGCCACGGCCCTTGGCGGCCTGTTGCTGGGCGCCACCATGCTGCTTTACGTGGTGTACAGCTGGCTGGTCGGCGCAAGCCGGTTGCGTCTGGCATGACCCCCTGGCGTCCTCGCCCGCTGGGCGAGGACAACCTTAGGATGGAGAGAGATCTATGCTGAGCCCCTACCTGTCACCCGTCGAACGCGTCTGGTATTACAGCCTGCGCACCCTCTGCGCGCTGGTGTTGCTGTTTCTGATACTGCCGGTGCTGGTGATCATCCCGCTGTCGTTCAACTCGGGCACCTTCCTGGTCTACCCGCTGCAGGGCTTTTCCCTGCGCTGGTATGAAGACTTCTTCATGTCTGCCGACTGGATGCGCTCGCTGCAGAACAGCCTGATCATCGCGCCGGCCGCCACTGTGCTGGCCATGGTCTTCGGCACCCTAGCCTCGATCGGCCTGACCCGCGGCGAGTTCCGTGGCAAGGCGCTGGTGATGAGCCTGCTGATCTCGCCCATGGTGGTGCCGGTGGTCATCGTCGGGGTGGCCAGCTACCTGTTCTTCGCCCCGCTGGGCCTGGGCAACAGCTACTTGTCGCTGATCGTGGTGCACGCGGTGCTGGGCGTGCCCTTCGTGATCATCACGGTGTCGGCCACCCTGCAGGGCTTCAACCATAACCTGGTGCGCGCCGCTGCCAACCTTGGCGCCTCGCCGCTGACCGCGTTCCGCCGAGTGACCCTGCCGCTGATCGCGCCGGGGGTGATCAGTGGCGCGCTATTCGCCTTCGCCACCTCCTTCGATGAAGTGGTGGTGACCCTGTTCCTCGCCGGCCCGGAGCAGGCCACCCTGCCGCGGCAGATGTTCAGCGGTATTCGCGAGAACCTGTCGCCGACCATCGCCGCCGCGGCGACCCTGCTGATCGGCTTCTCCATCCTGCTGTTGCTGACCCTGGAATGGCTGCGCGGGCGCAGCGAGAAACTGCGTACCCAGCAACCCACCTGATCGCCAAGAACACAAGAGAGCCCGCATGAGCCTTGAGTTGAAGGACCCCAGCCTGCTGCGTCAGCAGGCCTATGTGAACGGCCAGTGGTGTGACGCCGACAGCGGCGCGCGCACCGAGATCTTCAATCCGGCCAACGCCGAAAAGATCGGCAGCGTGCCCAATATGGGCCGTGACGAAACCCGTCGCGCCATCGAGGCCGCGCAAGCCGCCCAGCCGGCCTGGCGCGCGCTGACCGCCAAGGCGCGCGCCAATTGCCTGCGTCAGTGGTTCGAGCTGATCCTGGCCAACCAGGAAGACCTGGCGCGGATCATGACCGCCGAGCAGGGCAAGCCGCTGGCCGAGGCCCGTGGCGAGATCGCATACGCCGCCTCCTTTATCGAGTGGTTCGCCGAGGAGGCCAAGCGCGCCTACGGCGATGTGATCCCAGGGCATGCCACCGACAAGCGCATCCTGGTGCAGAAGGAAGCCGTGGGCGTCACTGCCGCCGTCACGCCATGGAATTTCCCCAGCGCCATGATCACCCGCAAGGCCGGCCCGGCCCTGGCTGCAGGTTGCGCCATGGTGCTCAAGCCGGCGCCGCAGACGCCGTTCTCGGCCCTGGCCTTGGCTGCCCTGGCCGAGCGCGCGGGTATTCCGGCCGGCTTGTTCAGCGTGATCCCGGCGGATGTCGCCAGCTCCCGCGAGGTAGGCGCCGAGCTGTGCGCGAACCCCATCGTGCGCAAGCTGTCGTTCACCGGTTCCACCGCAGTCGGTATCCAGCTGATGCAGCAGTGCGCGCCGACCCTGAAGAAGCTGTCGCTGGAGCTGGGCGGCAATGCACCTTTCATCGTCTTCGACGACGCCGACCTGGATGCGGCCGTCGAGGGCGCGATCATCTCCAAGTACCGCAACGCCGGGCAGACCTGCGTCTGCGCCAACCGCCTGTACGTGCAGGACGGCGTGTATGACGCCTTCGCCGCGAAGCTGGCGGTGGCCGTGGCCAGGCTCAAGGTCGGCAATGGCATGGACGAGGGCATCACCACCGGGCCGCTGATCAATGCCGAGGCGGTGGCCAAGGTCGAGCGGCATCTGGCCGATGCCCTGGCCAAGGGCGCGACCCTGGTCGCCGGCGGCAACAGCCTGGGCGGCAACTTCTTCGAGCCGACCATCGTCAGCGGGGTGACCGCCGAGATGGCCGTGGCCCGCGAGGAAACCTTCGGCCCGCTGGCGCCGCTGTTCCGCTTCAGCGACGAGGCCGAGGTGATCCGCCAGGCCAACGACACCGAATTCGGCCTTGCCGCCTACTTCTATGCCCGCGACCTGGGCCGGGTGTTCCGTGTGGCCGAGGCCCTGGAGTACGGCATGGTCGGCATCAACACCGGGGTGATCTCCACCGAAGTGGCGCCGTTCGGCGGCATGAAGGCTTCGGGGCTGGGCCGTGAAGGTTCCAAGTACGGCCTCGACGAATACCTGGAGATCAAGTACCTCTGCCTGGGCATCTAGGTAGTCGCTACTGCGCTTCGGTGATGCTGCGTTGGCGGCCCCACCTGACCTTCGCTCGCTACGCTTCGTTAGAGTGTTGTACCGGCAAGACAAAAGAATTATTCCCCCGTGGCCGGGAGGGCTGTAGCAGTCGATCATCGTATGCTGCTGCCGCGCTTACCCGGTCATTTCATCCTTGAACCACGCCGACCGATGAGCGGCGAATGAGGACATTATGAGCAAGACCAACGAATCCCTGATGCAACGCCGCACCGCCGCCGTCCCGCGCGGTGTCGGCCAGATCCACCCGATCTTTGCCGACCGCGCCGAAAACGCCACGGTCATCGACGTCGAAGGCCGCGAGTTCATCGACTTCGCCGGCGGCATCGCGGTGCTCAACACCGGCCACCTGCACCCGAAAGTCATCGCCGCGGTGCAGCAGCAGCTGAGCAAGCTCACCCACACCTGCTTCCAGGTGCTGGCCTACGAGCCCTACGTCGAGCTGTGCGAGAAGATCAACGCCAAGGTGCCGGGCGACTTCGCCAAGAAGACCCTGCTGGTCACCACCGGCTCCGAAGCGGTGGAAAACGCGGTGAAGATCGCCCGCGCCGCCACCGGCCGCGCCGGAGTGATCGCCTTCACCGGCGCTTACCACGGCCGCACCATGATGACCCTGTCGCTGACCGGCAAGGTCAATCCCTATTCGGCCGGCATGGGCCTGATGCCCGGCGGCGTGTTCCGCGCCCAGTACCCGTGCGAGCTGCACGGGGTCAGCACGGACGACGCCATCGCCAGCATCGAGCGGATCTTCAAGAACGATGCCGAGCCGCGCGACATCGCCGCGATCATCATCGAGCCGGTGCAGGGTGAGGGCGGCTTCTATATCGCGCCGAAAGAATTCATGCAGCGCCTGCGCGCCCTCTGCGATCAGCACGGCATCCTGCTGATCGCCGACGAAGTGCAGACCGGCGCCGGGCGTACCGGCACCTTCTTCGCCATGGAGCAGATGGGCGTGGCCGCCGACCTGACCACCTTCGCCAAATCCATCGCCGGCGGTTTCCCGGTGGCGGGCGTGTGCGGCAAGGCCGAGTACATGGACGCCATTGCCCCGGGCGGCCTGGGCGGCACCTACGCCGGTAGCCCGATCGCCTGCGCCGCGGCGCTGGCGGTGATGCAGGTGTTCGAGGAAGAGCAGCTGCTGGAGCGCTGCCAGGCCGTCGGCGAGCGCCTGGTCGGTGGCCTGAAAGCCATCCAGGCCAAGCACAAGAGCATCGGCGAGGTGCGTGCCCTCGGTGCGATGATCGCCATGGAGCTGTGCGAAGACGGCGATCTGCACCAGCCGAATGCCGCGCTGACCGGGCAGATCGTCGCCAAGGCGCGCGACAAGGGCCTGATCCTGCTGTCCTGCGGCACCTACGGCAACGTGCTGCGGGTGCTGGTGCCGCTGACCGCCGCAGACGAGCTACTCGACAGGGGCCTGGCGATCATCGCCGAGTGCTTCGCCGAACTGGCTTGATCGAGCGTTAGCCTTATACACAAGACCCGCTGCGGCGGGTCTTGTGCGTGAGGGCGGCCGACCATCGTCCTAGCGGCAGGTCGCGATTCGCTCGGGTACAATGCGCCACTTTCGTGAATGCCCCTGAGGTGCGCCATGCAACCCTTCGCCATCGCCCCGTCGATCCTCTCCGCCGATTTCGCCCGCCTGGGCGAAGAAGTGGACAAGGTGCTCGCCGCGGGTGCCGACATCGTTCACTTCGATGTGATGGACAACCACTATGTGCCCAACCTGACCATTGGCCCGATGGTCTGCGCGGCGCTGCGCAAGTACGGCATCACCGCGCCGATCGACGCGCACCTGATGGTCAAGCCAGTCGATCGGATCATCGGCGACTTCATCGAAGCCGGCGCCAGCTACATCACCTTCCACCCGGAAGCCAGCGAGCATGTCGACCGTTCCCTGCAGCTGATCAAGGCCGGCGGTTGCAAGGCCGGTCTGGTGTTCAACCCGGCGACCCCGCTGGACGTGCTCAAGCACGTGATGGACAAGGTCGACATGATCCTGCTGATGAGCGTCAACCCAGGCTTCGGCGGGCAGAAGTTCATTCCCCACACCCTGGAAAAACTTAAAGAAGCCCGCGCGCTGATCGATGCCAGCGGCCGCGAGATCCGCCTGGAGATCGACGGCGGGGTCAACGTGCAGAACATTCGCGAGATCGCCGCCGCCGGCGCCGACACCTTCGTGGCCGGCTCGGCGATCTTCAGCCAGCCGGACTACAAGAGCGTGATCGACGCCATGCGTGCCGAACTGGCCCAGGTGCGCGGGTGACCGCACTGCATGCGCTGTTTCAAGGCGAGTTGCCACGCCTGGTGATGTTCGACCTGGACGGCACCCTGGTCGATTCGGTGCCGGATCTGGCGGCGGCGGTGGACAAGAGCCTGCTCCAGCTCGGGCAGCCGGCGGCTGGAGTCGAGCAGGTGCGCGACTGGGTCGGCAATGGTGCGCGGGTGCTGGTGCGCCGCGCCCTGGCAGGTGGGCTGCTGCACGAACATATCGACGATGCCTACGCCGAGCAGGCGCTCGAACTGTTCATGCAGGCCTATGCCGAGGGCCACGCCTTGACCCTGATTTACCCGGGCGTACGGGAAACCCTCGACTGGCTCCACGCGCAACAGGTCGAGATGGCCATTATCACCAACAAGCCGGAGCGCTTCGTCGCGCCGCTGCTGGATGACAAGGGCCTGGGCCGCTATTTCCGCTGGATCATCGGCGGCGACACCCTGCCCCAGCAGAAACCCGACCCGGCGGCATTGCTGCATGTGCTGCAACTGGCCCGGGTCGAGGCGCAGCAGGCGCTGTTTATCGGCGATTCGCGCAATGACGTGCTGGCGGCCAAGGCGGCCGGTGTGCCCTGCGTGGCGCTGAGTTACGGTTACAACCACGGTCGCCCGATCGGCGAAGAGGGCCCGCTGCGGGTGCTGGATGATTTACGCCAGCTGCTGGTTGCCGGCTAAGCCGCGCAGGCCGAGTTGCTTAGGTCTGGCGGCTGCGCTAGTGTTGCCAGTCTTTACTCCTGCCTAAGAGAGCTCCGTGGTGGTTACCTGCACGCGCTGGTCCGCAAGAACCGGTATGAAAATCATCAAGGCCCTGGCCCGTTGGCGCTGGCGCCTCTGACCTGATCTTGGCCGCTTAGGCGGCGCGTTTGCACACGACCGTTTACCCTCAAGCCACGAGGCTGATATGACCCGCGAAGAATTCCTGCGTTTAGCCGCTGCCGGCTATAACCGCATTCCGCTTGCCTATGAAACCCTGGTCGACTTCGACACCCCGTTGTCGATCTACCTGAAGCTGGCCGATGAGGCCAACAGCTACCTGCTGGAGTCGGTCCAGGGCGGCGAGAAATGGGGCCGTTACTCGATTATCGGCCTGCCGGCGCGCACCGTGCTGCGCGCTTACGGTCACAGCGTCAGCATCAGCGTCGATGGCGTCGAGGTCGAGCGCCACCAGTGCGAAGACCCGCTGGCCTTCGTCGAGCAGTTCCAGGCGCGCTACAAGGTGCCGATTTTGCCCGGGCTGCCGCGCTTTAATGGTGGCCTGGTCGGCTACTTTGGTTACGACAGCGTGCGTTATGTCGAGCCGAAGCTGGCGGCCGGGAGCCATCCCGACCCGCTGGGTACCCCGGATATCCTGCTGATGGTGTCCGACGCCGTGGTGGTGTTCGACAACCTGGCCGGCAAGATGCACGCCATCGTTCTCGCCGATCCGGCCGACGCTTGTGCGCTGGAACAGGGCGAGGCCCGCCTGCAGGAAATCCTGCGCAAGCTGCGCCAGCCGATCACCCCGCGCCTGGGCGTCGACCTGAATGCCCCGCCCGGTGCCGAGCCGGTTTTCCGCTCCAGCTTCAGCCGCGACGATTACGAGCGCTCGGTCAGTGCGATCAAGGAATACATCCTCGCCGGCGACTGCATGCAGGTGGTGATCTCCCAGCGCATGTCGATCCCGTTCAAGGCGGCACCTATCGATCTGTACCGGGCGTTGCGCTGCATCAACCCGACGCCCTACATGTACTTCTTTAATTTCGGCGACTTCCATGTGGTCGGCAGCTCCCCCGAGGTGCTGGTGCGTCTCGAGGATGGCCTGGTCACGGTGCGTCCCATCGCCGGTACCCGTCCGCGCGGCGCCAACGAGGAGGCCGATCTGGCCCTGGAGCAGGATCTGCTCGCCGATGCCAAGGAAGTCGCCGAGCACCTGATGCTGATCGATCTGGGGCGCAACGACGTCGGTCGGGTCGCCAGCACCGGCTCGGTCAAGCTCACCGAGAAGATGGTGATCGAGCGCTATTCCAACGTCATGCACATCGTCTCCAACGTCACCGGCCAGCTGAAAGAAGGCCTGACCGCGATGGATGCGCTGCGCGCTATTCTGCCGGCCGGCACCCTGTCCGGGGCGCCGAAGATTCGCGCCATGGAGATCATCGACGAGCTGGAGCCGGTCAAGCGTGGCGTCTATGGCGGCGCCGTCGGCTACCTGGCCTGGAACGGCAACATGGACACCGCCATCGCCATCCGCACCGCGGTGATCAAGGACGGCGAACTGCATGTGCAGGCCGGTGCCGGCATTGTCGCCGACTCGGTGCCGGCGCTGGAGTGGGAAGAAACCCTGAACAAGCGTCGCGCCATGTTCCGCGCCGTCGCGCTGGCCGAACAAACCGTCCCTGACCAGAACCAGTGCTGAGGAGTCCTGCCATGCTGCTGATGATCGATAATTACGACTCCTTTACCTATAACGTGGTGCAGTACTTCGGCGAGTTGGGGGCGGACGTCAAGGTGATCCGTAACGACGAGCTGAGTGTCGCCGAGATCGCCGCCCTGAATCCCGAACGCATCGTGGTCTCGCCCGGGCCCTGTACGCCCAACGAGGCCGGCGTGTCCTTGGCGGTAATCCAGCACTTTGCCGGCAAGCTGCCGATCCTCGGCGTCTGCCTGGGCCACCAGAGCATCGGCCAGGCCTTCGGCGGCGACGTGGTGCGCGCGCGCCAGGTGATGCACGGCAAGACCAGCCCGGTATTCCACGAAGATAGTGGGGTGTTCGCCGGCCTCAACAATCCGCTGACGGTGACCCGCTATCATTCGCTGGTGGTCAAGCGGGAAACCCTGCCGGACTGCCTGGAAGTCACGGCCTGGACCCAATTCGCAGACGGCGCAGTCGACGAGATCATGGGCCTGCGCCACAAGACCCTGCATATCGAGGGCGTGCAGTTCCATCCGGAGTCTATTCTCACCGAGCAGGGCCACGAACTGTTTGCCAACTTTCTCAAGCAACACGGAGGCGCGCGCGCATGAACATCAAGGAAGCCCTTAATCGGGTTGTCAGTCAGCTCGACCTGAGCACTGCAGAAATGCAGGATGTGATGCGCGAAATCATGACCGGCCAGTGTACGGACGCACAGGTCGGCGCCTTTCTCATGGGCTTGCGCATGAAGAGCGAGACCATCGACGAGATCGTCGGCGCGGCGCAGATCATGCGTGAGCTGGCCGCGCCGGTGCGGATCGAGGCCGAGCGCCTGGTCGACACCTGTGGCACCGGTGGCGACGGCATGAATATCTTCAACGTCTCCACCGCCGCGGCCTTCGTCGTCGCCGCGGCCGGTGGCCAGGTGGCCAAGCACGGCAACCGCGCGGTCTCGGGCAAGAGCGGCAGCGCCGATCTACTGGAGGCCGCCGGGGTCAATCTGAATCTGACCCCCGAGCAGGTGGCACGCTGTGTCGAGAGCGTGGGGGTCGGCTTCATGTTCGCCCCGGCCCACCATGGCGCGATGAAGTACGCCATCGGCCCGCGTCGCGAACTGGGCCTGCGTACCATCTTCAATATGCTCGGGCCGATGACCAATCCGGCCGGGGTCAAGCATCAGGTGCTGGGGGTGTTCAGCAAGGCGCTGTGCCGGCCGCTGGCCGAAGTACTGCAGCGTCTGGGCAGTGAGCATGTGCTGGTGGTGCATGCCCAGGATGGTCTGGATGAGATCAGCCTGGCGGCGCCGACCTTCGTTGCCGAACTGAAACACGGGGTGGTCAGCGAGTACAGCATTCAGCCGGAAGATTTCGGCATCAAGAGCCAGAGCCTGATCGGTTTGACCGTCGATGACGCGGCACAGTCGCTGGCCCTGATCCGTGATGCGCTGACCAAGCGCAAGGGCGAGCAGGGCCAGAAGGCGGCCGACATGATCGTGCTCAATGCCGGAGCGGCGTTGTATGCCGCCGATCTGGCCAGCAGCCTGAAGGAGGGTGTACAACTGGCCCATGATGCGCTGCATACCGGGCTGGCCTGGGAGAAACTGCAGGAACTGGTGTCCTTTACCGCGGTATTCAAGCAGGAGAATGAAGGGTGAGCATTCCAACCATTCTGGAGAAGATCCTCGCCCGCAAGGTCGAAGAGGTGGCTGAGCGTCGCGCCATCGTCGGCCTCGAGGAAGTCGAACAGCAAGCCCGTGCCGCCGATACCCCACGGGGCTTTGCCCGGGCCTTGCAGGAACAGGCCAAGCGCAAGCAGCCGGCGGTGATCGCCGAGATCAAGAAGGCCTCACCAAGCAAGGGGGTGCTGCGTGAGCTCTTCGTCCCGGCGGAGATCGCCCGCAGTTATCAGACGGGTGGCGCGACCTGTCTGTCGGTGCTGACCGACGAGGATTTCTTCCAGGGCGCCGACCTCTATCTGCAGGAAGCGCGCAGCGCCTGTTCGCTGCCGGTGATCCGCAAGGATTTCATGGTCGATCCCTATCAGATCGTCGAGTCCCGTGCCCTGGGCGCCGATTGCGTGCTGTTGATCGTCGCGGCGCTGTCCGATGCGCAGATGGCCGAACTGGCGGCGACCGCCAAGGCCTTCGATCTCGATGTGTTGGTCGAGGTGCACGATGGTGACGAGTTGGAGCGTGCGTTGAAAACCCTGGACACTCCGCTGGTGGGAATCAACAACCGTAACCTGCATACCTTCGAACTCGACCTGGAGACCACGCTGGACCTGTTGCCGCGGATTCCGCGCGACCGCCTGGTGGTGACCGAGAGCGGCATCCTCAATCGCGCCGACGTCGAGCTGATGGAAATCAACGAGGTGTATGCCTTTCTGGTTGGCGAAGCCTTCATGCGTGCGGAAAATCCAGGGCTCGAACTGGAGCGGTTGTTCTTCCCCGAGCGCCGGCGGATGATTGCCAGCTCCGATGTGGGCTGATCGAGGCGAATAAAAAAAACCGGCGCATGCGCCGGTTTTTTTATACCTGGGGACTTCAGCGGGTGCCGAAGACCACCATGGTTTTGCCTTTGACGTTGACCAGGCCTTGCTCTTCCAGGGCTTTGAGCACACGGCCGACCATCTCGCGCGAGCAGCCGACGATGCGGCCGATTTCCTGGCGGGTGATCTTGATCTGCATGCCGTCCGGGTGGGTCATGGCGTCCGGCTGTTTGCACAGGTCGAGCAGGGTGCGTGCAACGCGGCCGGTGACATCGAGGAAGGCCAGGTCGCCGACCTTGCGCGTGGTATTGCGCAGGCGCTCGGCCATCTGGCTACCGAGGGCGTAGAGGATGTCCGGGTCTTGCTGGGTCAGTTCGCGGAACTTGGCGTAGCTGAGTTCCGCCACCTCGCACTCGGTCTTGGCGCGTACCCAGGCGCTGCGCTCTTTCTCCGCACCGTCCTTGTCGAACAGGCCCATCTCGCCGAAGAAGTCCCCGGGGTTGAGGTAGGCGATGATCATCTCACGGCCATCGTCATCCTCGATGAGGATGGTGACCGAACCTTTGACGATGAAGAACAGGGTTTCGCAGCGATCGCCTGCGTAGATGATGGTGCTTTTTGCCGTATAGCGACGACGGTGACAATGTGCGAGAAGTTTGTCGAGATTCTTGATTTTAGGTGTAAGGGTAATTGCGACCATGCCCGAGTCCCGAAAATAAAAAGGTAAGCCTTTGTCTGACAGGCAATTTCTTATAGTTATCTGGCCCAGTGTGCCAGTAATCCGGCGTCAGCTTAACAAACACGCCAAGGCCTAGGTCGATTTTGCGACCTGGCTAGCATCTAGCTGCGGAACTTGCGCCCGGAAGGGTGTCGTCAGACCGCGAAAAGGGCTGTGCTAAGCTGCGCCCCTTTTTAACAGCGGAGGCTTGCTAATGAAAGCGCGCATTCAATGGGCTGGTGAAGCTCTGTTTATTGGTGAGTCGGGCAGCGGCCACGCGGTGGTGATGGACGGCCCGCCGGAGAGCGGTGGCCGTAACCTGGGGGTGCGCCCGATGGAGATGTTGCTGATCGGCCTGGGCGGTTGCAGCAACTTCGATGTGGTCAGCATCCTGAAAAAATCCAGACAGGCGGTCGAGAGTTGTGAAGCCTTTCTCGAGGCCGAACGGGCCACCGAGGAACCCAAGGTGTTCACCAAGATCCACCTGCATTTCGTGGTCAAGGGCCGAGGCTTGAAGGAAGCGCAGGTCAAGCGTGCGGTCGAGCTGTCGGCGGATAAGTATTGCTCGGCCTCGATCATGCTCGGCCGTGCCGGTGTCGAGATCACCCATGACTACGAGATCATCGAGTTGGGCTGAAAAGCTGCTACAAGCTTCAAGCCACAGCGGTAGGGCGGGTTCAACCCGCCATTGAAGAAGAACCTGGCGGGTTGCACCCGCCCTACCGCCTGATTATCAGAGCCGATAGGCGCTCTTGGTCATGACCTTGGACAGCAATGTCATGCCGATTTTCACCGGCACCGGGAAGCGCAGGCCACCGGCTTCCAGGGCGCTGGTGGCATGGCGCTCTTCATCGAGGCGCATCTGCTCGAGGATCGCCCGTGACTTGTCGTCGTTTAGCGGCAGCTGTTGTAGGTGTTCGCTGAGGTGTTTGACCACCTGATCTTCGGTGGCGGCGACAAACCCCAGGCTGATCTTGTCGCTGATCAGTCCGGCGACGGCACCGACACCAAAAGACAGGCCATAAAACAGCGGGTTGAGCACGCTGGGGTGGCTGCCGAGTTGGCGGATACGTTGCTCGCACCAGGCCAGGTGATCGATTTCTTCGTCGGCGGCATGCTCCATGGCGCTACGCACCTGTGCGAGCTTGGCGGTCAGTGCCTGGCCCTGGTACAGCGCCTGGGCGCATACCTCGCCCGTGTGGTTGATGCGCATCAGGCCAGCGACATGCCGCGCGGTTGGTTCATCCAGTTCGGTCTCCGCCTGCACCACGGCCGGTGAGGGGCGACTCGGCTGGCCGCTGAAAGGCAACAGGGTACGCAGGGCCGCATCCGCTTGCAGGAACAGGCGGTCTACGGGGGAGTAGTGACGTTCGCTGGCCATCGGGCACCTCCGGCGAAAAGAGAGTGGCAAGTTTACATCCAATCGATGTGCCGCGGCTTGACTGGCGTCAGGGCCGTTCGGCAGGGCGGGAGTTGTGGTTCAGCCCGGCGGCCAGGTCATCTGCCGTTGACCCAGGACATGCATGTGGATGTGGTAAACGGTTTGTCCACCCAATTCATTGCAGTTCATCACCACGCGAAAACCGTCGTCGCAGCCTTGTTCTTTGGCCAGGCGCTGAGCGGTATAGAGGATGTGCCCGGCCAGGGCTTTGTCGTCTTCGCCGAGGTCATGGAGGGTGTGAATGTGCTTTTTCGGGATCACCAGGAAGTGCACCGGGGCCTTGGGGCCGATATCGTGAAAGGCGATCACTTGATCGTCTTCATAAAGCTTGCGCGCGGGTATCTCACCGGCGACGATCTTGCAGAACAGACAGTCCATGGCGCAGTCTCCTGGCCTGTTGAATGAGGCCCGAGTCTAGCAGCCTGCCGGACTTAGGACTGTCCTACTGCGGAAAAGCCGGATTTGGTCATTTTCTGCGCGCTTTTTCGTTAAATAGAGCGACTATCCGCCTCAAAAGCACGCAGAGACTGCCTCAAACCGGACTTCCCCTCGCTACGGACGCCAAAGTCCGACAGGCTGCTAGCGGGCTGAGTTGGTTCCGGCCAGATGGCCGCCACAAGGAGCGGGTGTGAAGAACGATATCCATGATCTGGGCCTGGTGCTCGATTCCAGGGTCAAGCTGATCCTCATCGAGTCCTGGGATGAACCGCGCGTGCTGGAAACGCTGACCGGTCTGGCGGTCAAGCGTGGCCTCGGCTTGCATGCCTGGTCGGTGACCGAGGGCCTGCAGCGCCTGGGCTTCGGCGGTGAGCCGCTGGGCGAAGCCACGAGCCAGGAGCCGGAGGCCGCGTTGCGGCTGATCAAGGCCGACCCGCAGGCGAATCTGTATGTGCTGTGCGACCTGCATCCGTTCCTCGACGACAACCCCAGGCTGGTGCGCTTGCTCAAGGAAGTCGCCATGCGCGATACGCCCCATGCACCAACCCTGGTGCTGGTCTCCCATGCCTGCAAGCTGCCGGCGGAGGTGCAGCGTTTTGCCGCGCGCTTCAGCCTGGCGCTGCCGTCGGAAGACGAATTGCTGGCGATCGTGCGCGAGGAAGCCAGCCGCTGGAGCGAGCGCAATCGCAATGCCCGGGTGCGCACCGATAATCGCACCCTGCAGCAGGTGGTGAAGAACCTGCGCGGCTTGAGCCATGGCGAAGCCCGGGTGCTGGCGCGCAATGTGATCTGCGATGACGGCGCGATAACCCAGGAGGATTTGCCGGAACTGAACAAGACCAAGTTCCAGCTCCTGGATCTTGAGGGGGTGCTGAGCTTCGAGTACGACACCGCCCGCTTCGCCGAGGTCGGCGGCTTGAGTAACTTGAAGCGCTGGCTGGCCGAGCGCCAGGGCATATTCCTCGATGGCAAGGGCGTCGACCTGCCCCGGGGCATGCTGCTGGTCGGTGTGCAGGGCGGCGGCAAAAGCCTGGCCGCCAAGGCCGTGGCCGGATTGTGGGGCTTGCCCCTGCTGCGACTGGACTTTGCCTGCCTGTACAACAAGTTCTTTGGCGAGACCGAGCGCAACCTGCGCGAGGCCTTGAGCCTTGCCGAGCAGATGGCTCCCTGTGTGCTGTGGATCGATGAGATCGAGAAGGGCCTGGCCAGCGGCGAACACGACGGTGGCGTCAGTCAGCGTGTGCTCGGCACCCTGCTGACTTGGATGGCCGAGCGCAAGGCGCCGGTATTCATGGTGGCGACCGCCAACGCCATCCAGCGGCTGCCGCCGGAGCTGGTGCGCAAGGGGCGTTTCGATGAGCTGTTCTTCGTCGACTTGCCCGATCAGGCGGTGCGCGCGGAGATCTTTCGCATCCATCTGGCGCGGCGCGAACTGGAACCCGCCGGTTTCGATCTGCAGCTGCTGGCGCTCGCCAGCGAGGGATTTTCCGGGGCAGAGATCGAACAGGTCGTGGTCAGCGCCCTGTATGCCGCCCAGGCGCAACAGCAGGCGGTCGATCAGGCCTTGCTGCTGCACAGCATCCAGAGCACAGCACCCTTGTCGGTGGTGATGGCCGAAGACCTCAATGCCTTGCGCGCCTGGGCTCACGGTCGTACGGTCCTGGCCTGATTCGCTGTGGCTGAGCATCCGGTTGCGCCAGCCTGGGCTGATCATCGCGTGGTGGCTATCCAGCGCCTCGAACGTGATGAGCGGCACCTGTTCCCAGCCGGAAAACACGCCACGCGTCGGCCGCGGGCAGAGGACTGAAACGCTGACGCCATAACTCTTCACGCAGGCCTTCGCAGAAGTGCAGACGATAAGCCAGGCTCACGTGGTGGTTGCGCATCCCTGGGCCGGAGTGAAATACCGCCAGCGAGGCGACCTTGAGAATTTGCCCGCGGCCTGACCGGCCATCACCGTGTCGAGTGCACGGCTGAGTCGGGCGAGAGCTGGGGCGGCGAGCAGATGCTGCTCGGCGCGCCAGCCCTGGGCGATAAGGCACCACAAATGGTCACCCCGGCGCTATTGATCAGCGGGTCGAAGGACAGCTCGCTCCGTTCCAGTTCATGCAGCAGGCCGGAAATGTGCAGTGGTTGGGCGAGGTCGCAGGCGCGGAACAGGGCTTCCACGGCAACGCGCCGACGCGACTCGCTGGCAATGCTGTCCAGCGCATCGCGTTGCTGCGCGACCTGGATCAGGCTATGCCCGCGACCTGCCAGGACCTAGGCCAGGGCCCGGCTGATACCGCGGAGGCACCGATAGTCAGGGCATAACGGCGCACGGCCTGTTAGGGCAGGTCGGGCCTCATTCATGATGAGGCACGAGTCAGAGACCCGCGCGGTTCAAATAATCCTGGTAGGCGGGCAGGGTGATGGCGGCAAGGATGCCGAGTACCGGGACCAGTAGCCAGAGCAAGGCCAGTACCTTGACCGCGCGGCTGTTGGGCGGTGCTGGTGGGCCGTAGCGATTCGCTCCAGTTGTGCCAGGTATGACCAGTATTACCAGGGCGAAAACGCCACCGACGATCGGTACCATGTTAAGCAGCCAGAGCCAGCCGGACCAACCGATGTCATGCAGGCGCTGTACGCTTATCTGTACGCTGACGACGACAATGCCGATGCCAACCAAGGCCATCAGGATGACGCCGACTAGTGGCGAAATAGCCATGCCGATGCTGGCTAGGCCAAACAGGGCCAGCGCCCCCAGCAGTAACATCAGTGACCAAGCCAGATAACGCAGGCGGCCGATGCGTCCTTCGATGCTGAATACCTCGAGTTCGCCGAACTCCGGCAGTGCTTCCGCGACTGTCGCCAGAGGTGTCGCGTAGGGGGTATCGGCAGCTCTGCCGATGTCGCCGGGCTGCTGAGGTTGGAACGCTTGCGTACTCGCGGAGAGCGCTGCCTGGCGGGCGATAAATTTCTCGATGATGATGCCGCAGGCAGAGCACTCCGCTGCCTTGGCCTGCCGGTGGCCGCACTTGGGGCAGGTCATGTCGCTGCTGGCGGCGCTTGCGGCGAAGCGAGGCTCTCCGCTGTCCTCCAGGCTCAGGCTGACGCCCGGCTCAGGCTCCTTGCGCGCTCTTGCCCCTGCGCGGTGCAGAGCCGCAAGGTACTGGTCGGCCTCGTCCTCAGGCAAGTTGCGCTTGAGGGCAATAGCGCGGCCGCTGAATAAGGCATTAATTCGTGCGTGGTCACTCTTGAACAGGCGCGCAAGGTTGTCTTGGGCGGTTTCCAGCGCCACCTCAGGCATTAATTCGCCACTGAAGACAATCTTGAAACGAGCTTGGTTCATGCGGGCTTCCTTGTCGGCGCTATGGGTAAAGGGCCATTACAGCCTAGCGGGCCCGCCGGCCTCTGAACAGGCAGCCTGGAGCACAAATATGCTGATCGCTTCACAGTTGGCACGCCCGCCTGACTGCCGACAAAAGCTGGGCTGTTGAGTCGCCATGGCTGGCTGAGGCCGTTCCTGTGCGTGTCGGGTGGCGGGCGTGTGCAGGTCGCTGGCGCCCATTGCGTCGATTCGATTGGCTGCCAGCGACGATAGGGATCGGTCGGCCAGTGGTCGCTTTACCGCGGCCAGCGCTGCTGCAGAAGTTGGGCTCGCCGCTGTGCATCGCGGTACTCGCGATCCAGGCGCGTCACCAGCGCATCGACGCTTGGCAGATCGGCTATGGTGCCGACGCCCTGGCCGGCCGACCACACGGTTTTCCAGGCCTTGGCCTCGTCGCTGATCGGCTTGAGTTTTTCCCCGTAATTGATCTCGCCCTTGTTTTGCAGCTGCTTGAGGTCGTAGCCGGCCAGCGCCAGGCTCTGGCGCATGAAGCTGGCCGGTACGCCGGATACCGCCGGGGTATGGATGATGTCGGCGGCCTGGGCGTCCAGAATCATCTGCTTGTAAGCCGCCGGAGCATTGTTCTCCTGGGTGGCGATGAAGCGGGTACCGAGGTAGGCCAGGTCGGCGCCGAGCAATTGCGCGGCGAGAATTTCATGGCCGTGATTGAGGCAGCCGGCAAGCAACAGGGTTTTGTCGAAGAACTGGCGGATTTCCGCGATCAGGGCAAAGGGACTCCAGGTGCCGGCATGACCACCGGCGCCGGCAGCGACCGCGATCAAACCGTCGACTCCAGCTTCTGCAGCTTTCTCCGCATGGCGGCGGGTGGTCACGTCATGGAATACCACCCCCCCATAGCCGTGAACGGCATCGACCACTTCCTTGGCCGCGCCGAGGCTGGTGATGACAATAGGCACGCGCTGGTCGATGCAGATGGCCAGGTCGGCCTGCAGGCGCGGATTGCTGCCATGTACGATCAGGTTGACTGCGTAAGGCGCGAACTCGGCCTGCAGGCCGGCTTCGATCTCTTCCAGCCAGGCTTTGAAGGCACCGCTGTCGCGCTGGTTGAGCGCCGGAAAGCTACCGACGATGCCGTTACGGCAACAGGCGAGGACCAGTTGCGGATTGGACACCAGGAACATGGGGGCGGCCACCACAGGCAGGCGCAGGCGTTGTTCGAGCAGGGTGGGAAGGCTCATGCGGATTCCTTGGGCAGGTTCAGAAAGGTTTGACCACGACCAGGATGACGACAGCGAGCAAGACCAGCACCGGCGCCTCATTGAACCAGCGGTAGAACACATGGCTGCGTCTATTCTCGCCGCGGGCGAAGCGTTTGAGCTGAGCACCGCAGAGGTGCTGATAAGCGATCAGCAGGATGACCAGGCTGAGCTTGGCATGCATCCAGCCTTGGCTGAAGTAGTAGCCGGGGTTAAGGCTGATTAACCAGGCACCGAAAATCAGGGTGGCGATCATCGACGGCAGCATGATGCCGCGATACAGCTTGCGCTCCATCACGCAGAAACGCTGGCGACTGGTGTCGTCTTCGCTCATGGCATGGTAGACAAACAGGCGTGGCAGGTAGAACAGCCCGGCGAACCAGCAGACCATGGCGATAATGTGCAGGGCCTTGAGCCACAGATAGAGCATTGATCGACTTCCTGAATGATAAATAGGCCCGATAGTAGTGGCCTGTGCCCAATACGTCATCTGCGCGGTTGGCCGTTGGCGGTTACGGCCTTATCATCGACGGCTTTCCAATGGCTTTCTGCAAGGGGCATGTGATGGTCAAGGTCGGTATCGTCGGCGGCACGGGCTACACCGGGGTGGAGCTGTTGCGCTTGTTGGCGCAGCACCCACAGGCACAAGTGGCAGTCATCACTTCGCGCTCAGAGGCGGGCTTGCGCGTCGACGAGATGTACCCGAACTTGCGCGGTCACTACCCTGACCTGTGCTTCAGCGTCCCGGATGTCGCAACCCTGGGCGCCTGCGATGTGGTGTTCTTCGCCACTCCGCATGGTGTTGCCCATGCCCTGGCCAACGAGTTGCTGGCGGCCGGGACCAAGGTCATCGACCTGTCTGCCGACTTTCGTCTGCAAGACGCCGAAGAATGGGGCAAGTGGTATGGCCAGCCCCACGGCGCGCCGGATCTGCTGCCGGAAGCGGTATACGGATTGCCGGAGGTCAACCGTGAAGCGATCAAGCAGGCGCGCCTGATCGCCGTGCCCGGTTGCTATCCGACCGCTGCCCAGTTGGGCTTTATCCCGCTGCTGGAAGCCGGCCTGGCCGACACTTCGCGATTGATTGCCGACTGCAAGTCCGGCGTCAGCGGCGCCGGGCGCGGAGCCAGCGTCGGTTCATTGTTCAGCGAGGCCGGTGAAAGCATGAAAGCCTACGGCGTCAAAGGACATCGTCACCTGCCGGAAATCTGCCAGGGGTTGCGTCGTGCGGCCGGTTCCGAGGTCGGTCTGACCTTCGTGCCGCACCTGACTCCGATGATTCGCGGCATCCATGCGACCTTGTATGCGACCGTGGCAGATCGCTCGGTCGATCTGCAGGCGCTGTTCGAGCAACGCTATGCTAGCGAGCCGTTCGTTGATGTGATGCCCGCCGGTAGTCATCCGGAAACCCGCAGCGTGCGCGGAGCCAATGTTTGCCGCATAGCCGTGCACCGCCCGCAAGATGGCGACTTGGTGGTAGTGCTGTCGGTGATCGATAACCTGGTCAAAGGTGCTTCCGGCCAGGCAGTACAGAACATGAACATCCTGTTCGGGCTCGATGAGCGCCTGGGGCTGGCGCACGCGGCCATGCTGCCCTGATGTCCGGCTGGGAAGTACGCCCCAGTGACCCGCGTCGTGCCGGCCGGGTACGGCTGTTGCTGCTGTTGTTGCTTTTGGCTGTACCTGCAGCGTTCTATGCCGGAATCTGGTGGCAGCTGCGCGCGACCCAGCAGATCGAGGTGCAGTACCAGCCGATGCAGGAGCGCTTGATCGCGCTGGAGCAGGAGCTGGATCAGCTGAGCCAGCGCCTGATTGTGGCCAGCAGTGGTGAGAAAGTCGCACAGCAGGCCAATGAGCAGAGTCGGTTGACCATCAAGCTGCTTGAAGAGCAGATCTTCAAGCAGCAGCAAGACCTGGCGTCCTACAGGGGCGTGCTGGCGCCAGCCAGTCGTCGGGAAGGACTACGGATCCGCGCCTTTGAGTTGCAGGCCACGGACAGGCCGCAGCATTTTCGCTACAAAATACTCCTCAGCCGGGTGGGCAAGGACGACAAGCCCATTGAGGGCCGGTTAGTGGTGAAAGTGGAGGGGCGTCAGGATGGAAAGGCGGTCAGCTTGGAATTGGCCGCATTGACGCAAAATCTTCCTGATCAGTTCAGCGGCCAGGTAATTCCCTTTTCATTCAAGCACTTCCAAGCGATTCCTGAAGCGGGACGCTTCGCCGAGCTGAAGTTGCCTGACGGCTATATCGCGCATCAGATCCGGGTGCGTGCCGAGATCAAAGGCGAAAAGCCGTTGGAGCGGACATTCAAATGGATCGACCAGGAGTAACAGTCTCCCATGTGGAATAAAGACAAACGCAAGACCGACCTGCAGCGCTTCACGGGCAAGACCAGCCTGATAGCCGCAGGGGCGGAATTTAACGGAGACTTACAGTTCCATGGCGCTGTACAGGTCGATGGGCGGGTCTGTGGCAATCTGCAGACCAGTGATGGCCTGGTTCGAGTCAGTGCCGAGGGCCAGGTTGAAGGTGAGATCCGTGCCCCCCGCATAGTGATCGACGGCGAGGTTATTGGCGATGTTTACGCCAACGAGCACCTCGAGTTGGGTAGCCGTGCGCGAGTGTGCGGCAATTTGTATTACGGCTTGATGGAAATGGCCATGGGGGCGCAGATCGAAGGGAGCATGCGTCCACTCAAAGAGCAGCCACGACCTTTGGAGTTGTCGGGGAATCTGGTTACTGCAGAATAGTTGACCGCTTTTGTAGGGTAAGTGGATAATGCAGGGCCTCAACGCAGTATGGCGTCTAGCGCCGGGAGATAGTCAGCATGAGCGTCGAAACCTTCACCCCCACAGCTTTGCTATTCACGCAGGGCGCGGCGAGCAAGGTGAAGAGCCTGGTCGATGAAGAGGGTAACCCTCGCCTGAAGTTGCGCGTGTTTGTCACGGGTGGCGGCTGTTCGGGCTTCCAGTATGGCTTCACGTTTGATGAAGAAGTCGCCGATGACGACACCATTGTCGAGCGCGAAGGGGTGAGCCTGGTCGTTGACCCCATGAGTTTCCAATACCTGGCGGGTGCTGAAGTGGATTACCAGGAAGGCTTGGAAGGCTCGCGCTTCGTGATCAAGAACCCCAACGCAACCACTACCTGCGGCTGTGGCTCGTCCTTCTCGATCTGACTACGTAGGCACAGATGCTCAACGCCGCGCCAAGTGCGCGGCGTTGTCGTTTCTGTGTTTGTCAGCGTTCGTGGTCAGGCGGGATAGATAGCGCCGAGCACTCGCAGTCCACAAGCGCCTGTCACACTCGGCCGATTGGTGGGTATGCCTTCCAGGCAGCAATGTGCCAGCCAGGCGAAAGCCATGGCTTCCACCCAGTCTGCCGGCACACCATAGGCCTGCGTGCTGTTGACTGCGCAGCCTGGGAGCAGGGCGGCGAGGCGAGTCACTAGCGTGCGGTTATGCGCGCCACCACCGCAGACCAGCAGCTCTTCAGTCTCGCTTTGGGCGCTGTGCAACGCTTTGCTGATGCTGATTGCCGTCAGTTCCAGCAGTGTCGCCTGTACATCTGCTTCGACATAGTGGGGTTGCGTGTCCAGGTGCTGGTCAAGCCAGTCCAGATTGAATAGCTCGCGGCCGGTACTCTTTGGTCCCCTGGTGTTGAAGAAGGGGTCGCTGAGCAAAGCTTCGAGTAACTCGGACTGCACCTTGCCGCTGGCTGCCCAGGCGCCATCGCGGTCATAGCTGTCGCCGCGTTGACGCTGGATCCAGGCATCCATCAGGACATTGCCGGGGCCACAGTCGAAGCCGCGCACAGGCTGAGCGGGCGCGAGCAGGCTGAGGTTGCTGAACCCGCCGATATTCAAGACCGCGCGAAAGCAGTGCTGCTCGCCAAATAATGTTTCGTGAAAAGCGGGCACCAGCGGTGCACCTTGACCGCCGGCGGCGACATCACGGCGACGAAAGTCGCTCACGACGCTGATGCTGGTCAGTTCTGCAAGCAGGGCGGGGTTGCCAATCTGGATACTGAACCCGCGGGTCGGTTCATGGCGAATGGTCTGGCCGTGGCTACCGATTGCGCGGATTGACGCGGGGGTGAGTTCTTGCTGTTTCAGTAACGTCTGAATGCCCTGGGCGGCCAGTCTCACCCAGCGTTGTTCAGTCGTGGCCGCGCGCGCCAGTTCGTCCGGACCCGGGGCACACAGGGCCAAAATATCAGCGCGCAGTTCTTCCGGCATGGGCAAGTAATGGGTGGCGAGTAGAGTGGTCTTCTCGCTCTGCTCGATCAGGGCAATGTCCAGCCCATCGAGGCTGGTGCCGGACATCAGTCCAAGATAGAGCTGCATCTGCGTTAGCGCTTGTTGAGCGCGAGCAGGGTGGTTTTTTCCTGATCCATGCGTGCCATCAAGGGCGTACTCAGTTGCATGAAGCGCTGCTTTTCATTGCGTGCGATGGGGTCGGCCATTGGCAGTTTTTGGCTGAGAGGATCGACGTGGGTACCGTTGACCTGAAATTCGTAATGCAAGTGTGGTCCGGTGGAAAGGCCGGTCGTACCGATGTAACCGATGATCTGGCCTTGCTTGACGTTGCCGCCGGTGCGAATGCCTTTGGCAAAGCCCTGCATGTGGGCATAGAGGGTGCGGTAGCGGCTGCCGTGCTGGATGACGACGGTGTTGCCGTAGCCACCTTTACGTCCGGCGAGGGCAATTTTGCCATCGCCAGCGGCTTTGATTGGTGTGCCGCGAGCTGCGGCGTAATCGACGCCCTTATGGGCGCGGATTTTGTTCAGAATCGGATGGCGACGGCCGTTGGAGAAGCGAGAGCTGATGCGGGCAAAATCTACAGGTGTGCGGATAAAGGCCTTGCGCATGCTGGTGCCGTCTGCGCTGTAGTAGCTGGTGTTGCCCTGTTTGTCGGTGTAGCGAACCGCGGTGAAGGTCTTGCCCCGGTTGGTGAAACGGGCCGAGAGGATGTTGCCGGTACCGACTTGCTTGTTGTTGACCACTTTCTCTTCATAGACCAATTCGAACTCGTCGCCATTGCGAATATCCATGGCGAAGTCGATGTCATAACCGAAAACGTTTGCCAGGTCCATGGTCAGTCCATGGGAGAGGCCGGCGCGTTTCGCCGACACAAACAGCGAGCTGTTGATTACACCGCGGGCATAGGTGGTTTTGACATCCGGTTTGACGATTTCACGCTTGAAGGTGAAGCCTTTTTCATTTTTGTTGATGCTGATGCTTTCGAGGTCGCTGAGCGTGCTCTTCAGGCTCTCGAGTTGGCCGTCGGCGGATAGTTGGAACTCGAGTTCCTGGCCAGCTTTCAGGCGGGTGAATTGCTTGGCTTCCTTGCTGCTGCCCAAAGCCTCGTGAAGGCTAGTGGCTGATAAGCCTACATCGGCAAAGATCGTGGATAGCGTATCGCCATTGGCAACCCTGACAATCTTGTGGTTGGGCTCGGCCGGCGCGGAATCAGCTGTTGCGGTGGTTGGGCGGATACCGTCGTCGGCTTGGATGCTTTGCTCGGCACTATTGCTGTTGTTCGAGGATTGCTCGATTCTGGTAAATGGAGACGTTTCCCGATCTTGGTTGAGCCGATCAGGGCGCGGCTCATTCGTTTCCGGCAAAACAAGCTCCGAGCCATTGTCAAGCTCGAGGCTGAGGTAGGTTTTTTTTGCTTCGACTTCGCGTGACGGGAAGACCAGCAAGGTCAGGCTGAGCAGAGCTGCTATGCCGCTTGCGGCCAGAATGTGAGTTTTTGGGTAAAGCGGTGGCGCTTTTCTTATAGAGGTCATAGGTGGCTTTGACTTTGGAATAAGTGAAAAGAAAAGATGAAGAACATGATGAATATGCATTAATTGTATAAAATATAACCAAAACGTCTGTGAGGCAACCCCGGAGGGGCTGTGGTAGGGCAGATGTGTGGGCCTCAGGGCAAAACTTGTTATTTGTCCGTGATCTTGTATGGTTGGTTCCCTTTCAATTTGTGTGGTCGTGAGTCCTGTCATGAAGTCGGTCGAAGAGCAGCTGGCGCTGATCAAGCGCGGTGCGGAAGAGGTTTTGGTTGAGTCTGAGCTGGTGGAAAAACTCAAGCGTGGTCAGCCGCTACGTATCAAGGCGGGCTTCGACCCGACGGCGCCGGATCTCCACCTCGGGCATACCGTGCTTATCAATAAGCTGCGGCAGTTTCAGGAGTTAGGCCATCAGGTGGTTTTTCTGATCGGCGATTTCACTGGAATGATTGGTGATCCAAGTGGCAAGAGTGCGACCCGGCCGCCTTTGACCCGCGAACAGGTGCTGGCGAATGCCGAGACCTATAAAACTCAGGTGTTCAAGATCCTCGATCCGGCGAAAACCGAGGTGGCGTTCAACTCCACCTGGATGGATCAGCTGAGCCCGGCCGATTTTATCAGGCTGGCTTCGCAGTACACGGTTGCGCGCATGCTTGAGCGTGACGATTTCAGTAAGCGCTACTCGACCAACCAGCCGATTGCCATCCACGAGTTCCTCTACCCTTTAGTGCAGGGTTATGACTCTGTAGCTCTGCGTGCGGATGTCGAGCTGGGCGGGACCGATCAGAAATTCAACCTGCTGATGGGGCGTGAATTACAGCGCTCCTATGGTCAGGCGTCGCAATGCATTGTCACCATGCCGTTGCTCGAGGGATTGGACGGTGTCAAGAAGATGTCCAAGTCGCTGGGTAACTATGTAGGCATCCAGGAGGCTCCGGGCGTGATGTATGGCAAGTTGGTGTCTATCCCTGATGTGCTGATGTGGCGTTACTTCGAGTTGCTCAGCTTCCGCTCAATGGATGAGATCGCTCAGTTCAGGCTCGACGTCGAGAATGGTGCCAATCCGCGTGATATCAAGATCAAGCTGGCTGAGGAGATAGTGGCGCGCTTTCATGGGGAGGAGGCGGCGGCAAGCGCTCATCGTTCGGCGGGTAACCGTATGCGTGAGGGCGAGCTGCCGGAAGACTTGCCGGAAATTGAATTGGTTTCAGCTGAGGACATGCCTATCGCCGCTTTGTTGAACAAGGCTGGCCTGGTCAAGAACGCTGCCATGGCGCGTGATTTACTGGGTTCTGGTGGTGTGCGAGTGGATGGAGAGGTGGTGGATCGGTCCTTTATATATAAGCAGGGCGCAACTCACGTCTGTCAGGCGGGCAAGAAGGCTTTTGCACGCATTACGCTAAAGGCGGAATAAAGGCTTGACGTAGTTTCTGTCGGGCCTATAATCCGCACCTCTTCTGGCGCAGGCCTCTCGGTAAACCTCTTGTAAAACAAGAAGTTAGCTTAAAA
>NZ_JAQJZJ010000007.1 GCF_027988105.1 Pseudomonas aestuarii
TGGCAGCAACGATATCCCAGAGATCAATGTCGATCCCGGCAATGGCGGGACCAATGATTTGGTCTACGAAGCCGGCCTGGCCAATGGTTCGGATGCGGCCAGCAACAGCGAGTTTGCCAGCGGCAGCTTCAGCCTCAGCGACGCCGATGGGCTCGATGACCTGCAGAGCGTGACCATCAACGGCACTACCGTGGTCATCGGCAGCCTGGTCGGCGCCAGTTTCGCCGGCAGCAACGGCACCCTGACCATCACCGCCTACAACAGCCTGACCGGGGTGGGTAGCTACAGCTACGAGCTGACCAGCCCGACCATCGACGTGGACGGGGTGGTGGAGAGCGACACCTTCAGCCTGACCACCTCGGACGGCACAGCCAGTTCGCTGCCGGCGAGCATCGTCATCGAGATCGTCGACGACGTGCCACAGCCGTTTGCTCCGGCTACGGCGCTACTGGTCGATCAGGTGCCGACGTCGCACATGGTCACGACCAACCTGAATTTCGCCAATGCCGCTGGTGCTGATGGTGTGGGCACCGTGGTATTCAGCAACTTCACCGAGGGCGATATCGCCACCGATGCCTATGGTCAAACGCTCTTCCTCAATGGTGTGGAATTGCACCTTTACTACGGCGCCGACGAAACTGAGTTGGTGCTCAAGACCCTGGATGACCAGGTGGGATTGGTCATCGATATCGACCCGTCGAGCGATACCTATACGCTGACCTCTTACGGCGTAATCTCCAATGGCGCTATTGAGGTCACCACCACCAACCTGAGTGGTGTCGGCGCGGGTAATGTCAACTTCAAGGGGTTGATCGACATTGGCGGGACTGTCCAGGATGCCTTGATTTCGTCGACCAGCGGCAGCATCAACAGCGATATTGATGACATTGGCATTGGCAGCCAATGGATCAGCACCGCCGAAAATGTGCGCTTCGATTTCATTAATAACCTGGCTACCGGCGGCGCCAATGGTACGGGGTTCGTTTATACCGATCACAATACGGTGTTTGGTTTCCGCCAGAAGCTGTACGTCCAGGGCGGCAAGACCAATACGGCCAACCTGATCGTGACGGCTATTATCGCCAACAATGACTACGTCTTCGGTAACGCTGATGGAGGGGAAACGCAGGTCAACCTGTCGACCACCGATATCAAGGTGTTCAATGGCAGCGGTGTCGATGTAACCGGATCGGTGACTCTGGTCGATAACGGCAATTCGATCACCATCCAGGGCATGCAGGACAGTTGGACCTACCAGATCAGTTCCGACACTGGTTTCAGCGCCGTTTATGTCGAAGGGGCTGCTGACACCGATGAGTTTTCTTTGGGCTTCTTCACCTATACGCAAACTGCGGCGGGTGAGCCAATTGACCTGAATTTCGACATCACGGCTACCGACGGCGATGGCGATAGCGTTACCAGTGCAATCAATTCGACCCTATATCCTTTGGCGAGCAGCGTCGAGGGAGATGACAGCGCCAACGTCATTAATGGAACAAGTGGTGTGGATCACCTATTCGGTTATGGCGGGGATGACACCCTCAGTGGCCTGTTGGGCAATGATGTGCTGTCGGGCGGTGATGGCGAGGACACCCTGATCGGCGGTTTGGGCAACGACCTGATGTCGGGTGGTGCGGGCAAGGACACCTTCGTGTGGAATTCCGGCGATACCGGGATCGACCACATCACCGACTTCACGGTGGATACCAGCGGGGTGAACTCCGACGTGCTGGATCTTTCGCAGCTACTGGTCGGTGAGACAGATAGCGGCAACGTACTGGACGCTTACCTGAACTTCAACTTTGCAGCGACCAGCACCACCATTGATGTGAGTGCGACAGCCGGTGGTCCGGTGGTACAACAGATCGTGCTGGAGGGCGTGGATCTGTCTAGCGGGGCATACTACGGCAGTAGCGATGCTGCGACGGTGATCGATGGCATGCTCGGCGACAACGCGCTCAAGGTCGATACCGTTTAAACAGTATTCGGAGGCCAACCCGCCACCTGCATGGGTGGCGGGCTAATGAGATCTATCGTGGTGGGTCGTTTCCGTCGACTGCCGCTTCAGCCCTTCCATGGTGCCGGTGCGCCGATCAGGCGGCCCATGGCGCCGTGGATGCCCAGTTCGCACAGCACTGCAAGTTCTCCCTCGGTTTCCACCATCTCCGCGATCAGCGGCAAATCAATACTGTTGGTGGTGCGGAAGATTGCCTCGATGAACAGGCGTTTATCGCTTTCTAGGTCGATGGCGCGAATATAGCTGCCGTCGATTTTCAGGTGGGCCAGGCCCAGGTGGGTGAGGTTGCCAATCAGGTTGAAGCGTCCACCGAAATGCTGCAGGCCGAGCTGGAAACGGGTGTCGCGGATGCGCTGACTCAGGCTTTCGACCTCGGCAGGTCTGGGAAGATGATGTTCGTCCACTTCGAGGGCCAGTAGTGCTGCCTGCTGAGGATGCTGTTTGAGTATGGCGAGCAGGCGCGACAGGCTTTCCGGTTCGTGCAGGGTCTTGCTGGACAGGCTCAAAGCCAGGGGCTGGGGGTGCCGGGCGAGGTGCGCCAGGCTGTGTTCGAGCATGGCCAGGTCAAAGCGTGCGGACCAGCCCAGGCGTTCGATCCAGGGCAGGAAACGTCCGGCGACTATGGTTTCTCCCCGCGGGTCGATTAAGCGTGCTAGGACCTTCTGATGCAGCACCTGGCTGCGATCAGTGCATTTCACCACTGGCTGGAAATACAGCTGCAATTTGCCGTTGAGCAAGGCGTCATCGATCAACTGGCGCCACTCATGCAGCCCTTGGCCGGGCTGGCTGGCGAACTCGATCAGGCGCCCCCAGGGCAGGCTCGGGTCGCTCTGCGCCTGGGCCAGGGCCTGGTCGGCGCGGGCCAGTACCTGGCCGATGGCCTCGCCCGGTCTGAATACGGTCATGCCAATGTGCGCCACGGGTGCACAGTCGCTGGCATCGGTTTGGCGCAGATTTTCCAGGTCTTCGTGGAGTTCGCGCGCCAGTTGCTCGGCCTCCAAGCGGCTGTGGCCGGGTGCGAGTACGGTGAACTCACCGCCGCGACTGCGCGCGGCCAGCCAATGAGCGCGGGTGGGCGGGTTGAGCAGGCTCTTGAGCAGTTCGGTGATGGCGACTATCAGTGCATCGGTACGCTGGCCGCCCCAGCGCTGGTTGAGACCGGCGAGGTCATTGACCCGCAGTACGATCAGGTAGCCTTCGGCACTCTGCTCCGTGACTGTCAGCAGGTTGGCCAGGCGGATGTCGAACAGGCGTCGATTGGCCAAGCCGGTAAGGCTGTCTTGGTAGGCTTCTTCGCGCAGTTTCTCGCTGCGGGCGGCTTCTTCGGCGAACAGCGCCTTGAGCTTGTCCACCATCTGGTTCATGGCCAGTACCACACGCTTCAGTTCGGGAGTGCGCGGTACTTTGGGCAGAGTCAGAAATTCGCGGCGGGTGATGGCCTGGGCCTGCTGCACCATGCTGTCGAGCGGACGCAACTGGCTGCGCAGCAACCAGCCGCCGAGAATCGCGCTGATCAGGCCGCAGAGCAGCAGCCAGAGCAGGCTACCAATGGCGCTGTCCCATAGCTTGGCGATGGCGAACTGCGGGTGGCTGAGCACTTCGACCCGGGCCGCCTGCTCCCAGCCGCGCATGATCAAGGCCTCGCCGGCCTGGGGTTGCAGGTCGACCAGGCGGACGAACCAGCGGGGCACCTGCCCACTTGCGATATTGCTGTGCCGCTCCACCATGACCCGTTCGTCAGGGATGCTGAGCACGCGGATGCTGGTGAAGTAGCCGCTGTCGAAAATCGAACTGACCATCAACTCGATCATCGCCGGATCGTCCACATGGGGCGTTAACGATAGGCCGAGGGCGGTGGCTGCGTCCTGGGCGTGAGAGCTCAGTTGGCTGATCAACTGCTCGCGGGAGTTTTCTACACCGGCAATGAAACTGCCGGTAAAGGCCACCACCAGGAACAGGCAGATGGCGAGAAACAGTTGCTTGAGCAGCGACATGGCGTTCTCCTAACCTTCGCCGATGGCGAAGCCCTCTGTGTGCATTTTTTTCAATAGATCCTGCCAGCGCGAGAGTTTCTTGCTGTCGCTCTTCTTGCTGCGCGCGCCTGGTAAATACAGGCCTTCGGCATTGAAGGCATACACTGGCAGCAGATCCTGGCGCTGTGAGGCGGGACGGATTTGATTGATCAGGTTGTCCAGCACCAGGGGCTCGGCGGCCGGGCTGGGGTAGTAGGTCAGTACCATGTGCGCCTGGTTCAGCCTGAGGGCCTTGACGTAGGTGATACGCAGCTTCTCACTGGCGATGCCGAGGCGGCGCAGGCTGAAATACTTGGCAATGGCGTAGTCCTCGCAGTCGCCGGCGCCCTTGATCAGGGATTCGATGGGCGTGGCCCAGTAGTCGACCTGCTGCCAGACGTGGCTATCGTCGGCGAAGCGAATCTGCCGGTTGAAGAACCGATTGACGTTGTCCAGCTTGTCCTGTTCCGCGAGGTGGGCGCTGTCCTTGAACAAGGTTTCCCAGGCCAAGATCCGGATTCTGGCGTTGCCCAGGTTGCCGTAGCGTTTTTCGGCGGTATCGATGAGCCGTCTGAAGTCCCAGTCGGCCCAGGCGGCCAGGGCCTGGCTCAGCCCGAGCAGGGCGCCAAGTAACAAGACCAGCGCAAGCGCCGGCCAATGCCCGCGCTGTTGCCATCCTGGAATGCGCTGCCATGGCCACATCTGTTGCTTCTCCGCCAATGATGGCTGGAGTTTAGGCGGCATCCCGCGGTTTTGCCGTACGTGGTCAAGTCAGCGGTTGTGGAAAAGTCGAGCTCCGCAGCGAGGCCATTCAGGTGCCTGCGGCGAGCGCCCTACGGATCACAGTGTGCCTGCTCAATAGCTGGATAGCGCGCGCAGTCAACGCGGGTTGGGCAAGGTTTTCTGCCTGAGGATATAAAGGCTGACCAACACTGCGCTGGTCAACATGAAGGCCCGTGCCCAGAACAGGGGGACCAGGTAGCAGGAGAGGGCGATGCTGAGCCACATCAGGCTGATGCTGTAGACCTTGGCCTTGAGCGGGATGCCCTGGCCTTCGAGGTAATCGCGAACCCAGGGGCCAAGCCTGGGGTGCAGTACCAGCCACAGGTAGAAGCGCTTCGAGCTGCGGACAAAGCAGGCTGCGGCCAGCAACAGGAACGGCGTGGTCGGCAGGACCGGCAGGAAGATTCCGATCACCCCGAGTGCTACGCACAGCCAACCCAGGGTCAGCAGAGCGTAGCGAATCAGCGGATTATGGTTTTCCTTTACGTCACGCGCCATGGCAGTGGCGCAGGCTCAATGGTGACGGGGTTTGAGCAGGGCTGGCTTTTCTTCCGGGGCATGGCACAGCAGAAACAGTGCGGTCAGCAGTTCGGGAATTTGCTCGACCATGCTGTCTACCAGGTCACGGTCGCTGGCGATTTCGGCGAACTCTGCCTGCTCCTCGAACAAGCCGGAGGCGACCATGATCGGCAATAGCAGTTCGCTGACCTCGTCTTCGGCATCGTCAAACCAGGCTGCTTCACGCAGGAACACGCCTTCCATGAAGCCGATGCACCAGCCGCGCAGGTCCGAGTCGTCCGGGTCGTCGCCGAGATCGAGTTCGCAAGGTACTTCCGGGTCGTCGTCGCTGGCCAGTTGGCGGGCGATATGAGTCTGCAGTTGCACCAGGGTGGCTTCGATATCGTCGCGCTCCGCGTCGCTGCGGTAATGCGGGGGCTCGGAGAACAGGGCGTCGATCCACTCACGCGCTGGTACCGGGTCTGGACAGATCGACAAGGCGGTTAGGTAGCCGTGAGCGGCCACGTAGTCCAGAGCCTCTTCATGCAGCTCATCGGCGTCGAGAAAGGCTTGCAGGCGGGACAGTTGCTCGGCGAAGGACATCGTGGGGCTACCTTGAAGAAGTAAACGAGGATGGATTCTAGTCCAGACCTGCAGCAGCAGCCATAGTTCTAGAAGAATGCGCAGCGAAAAAACAGATCAAAACTCAGTCCGGCAAGCAGGTGCGTATAATGCGCGGCTCGTTTCGGAGACCTTTCATGCTCGACCACGCACTGCGCATCCTCAAAGACGTTTTCGGTTATGACAGCTTCCGTGGCCGCCAGGGTGCGATTATCGAGCGCGTGGCGGGCGGCGGTGACGCCCTGGTGCTGATGCCGACCGGCGGTGGAAAATCGCTGTGTTTTCAGGTGCCGGCCTTGCTGCGCGAGGGTTTGGCGGTGGTAGTGTCGCCGCTGATCGCCTTGATGGACGACCAGGTCGCCACCCTCGACGAGTTGGGGGTGGCGGCAGTGGCCCTGAATTCCACCCTGAATGCCGAGCAGCAGCGCGAGATCGCCGAGCGGATCAACCGCGGCGAGATCAAAATGCTCTACCTGGCCCCGGAACGCCTGGTACAACCGCGCATGCTGGCATTCCTGCAGCGTCTGGACATCGCCTTGTTTGCTATCGACGAAGCGCATTGCGTGTCGCAGTGGGGTCATGACTTTCGCCCCGAATACCTGCAGCTGGGCCAGCTTGCCGAGCTGTTTCCCAATGTGCCGCGCATCGCCCTGACCGCCACGGCGGATATGCGCACCCGTGAAGAAATCGTTCAGCGCCTGCATTTGCAGGATGCCGAGCGCTTTCTCTCCAGCTTTGATCGGCCCAATATCTTCTACCGCATCGTGCCCAAGGAGCAGCCGCGCAAGCAGTTGCTGGCTTTCCTCGCCGAGCGCAAGGGCGATGCCGGCATCGTCTATTGCATGTCGCGCAAGAAGGTCGACGATATGGCGGCTTTCCTCTCCGAACAGGGCTTTCCGGCATTGCCTTACCACGCCGGCTTGGCCAGCGAGTTGCGCGCCTACCACCAGAAGCGCTTTCTCAACGAGGAAGGCCTGATCATGGTGGCGACCATCGCCTTCGGCATGGGCATCGACAAGCCCAACGTGCGCTTCGTTGCCCACCTGGACCTGCCCAAGTCGCTGGAAGCCTATTACCAGGAAACCGGTCGTGCCGGCCGCGATGGCCTGCCGGCGGACGCCTGGATGGCCTATGGGCTGCAGGACGTGATCTTTCTCAAGCAGATGCTCAACAACTCCGAAGGCGACGAACGGCACAAGCGTGTCGAGCAGCACAAACTCGATGCCATGCTCGCACTCTGCGAGGAAACTCGCTGCCGGCGACAGACGCTGCTGGCTTATTTCGATGAGGACATGCCCAACCCCTGCGGCCATTGCGACAACTGCATTGATGGCGTGCAGACCTGGGATGCCACCGAGCCGGCGCGCCAGGCACTCTCGGCGATCTACCGCAGCGGTCAGCGCTACGGCGTCGGTCATCTGGTCGATCTGCTGCTCGGGCGTGACAACGAGAAGGTGCGCGGCCTTGGTCATCAGCACCTGTCGGTGTTCGGCGTCGGCAAGGCGTTCGGCGAGGGTGAGTGGCGCTCCTTGTTCCGCCAATTGGTGGCGCGCGGCCTGGCCGATGTCGACCTCGAAGGCTACGGCGGCCTGCGTCTCTCCGATAGCTGCCGGCCCTTGCTGCGCGGTGAAGTGGCGCTGCAATTGCGCCGCGACCTGAAACCGCAGCTCACGGCGAAAACCTCCAGCAGTGCTGCCAGCCAACTGGTGCGTGGCGACGAGCGCGAACAATGGGAAGCCCTGCGCGCGTTACGCCGCAAGTTGGCCGAGGAACATGCAGTGCCGCCCTATGTGATCTTCCCCGATGCCACCCTGCTGGAAATGCTGCGCAGCAAGCCTGGCAGCCTGGCCGAAATGGCGCAGGTCAGCGGGGTCGGTGCGCGCAAGCTGGAACGCTACGGCGAAGCCTTCCTCGAAGTGCTGGGCGGGAATGCCGAAGCGCCGCGAGTGGTGCTCGACCTGCGTCATGAACTGGTCAGCCTGGCCCGTGCCGGCATGACCCCGTTGCAGATCGCCAGTCAACTCAAGTGCAGCGAAAAGAACGTTTACAGCCTGCTGGCCGAGGCCATCGGCCGCCAGCAGCTATCCCTGGAGCAAGCGCTGGATCTGCCGGAAGAACTGCTCGGCGAGATCCAGGACGCCTTTCTCGATGGCGAAGGCGAGCTGCCGCCAGTGGCTGAAGTCAGCCGGTTGTTCGTCGGGCGGGCCGATGACGGTGTGTTGTACTGCGTGCGTGCCGCATTGCAGGCCGAATTCGGTACCTGAGTGCACCGCTCGGGGCGAGTGCCAATGGCTGGTTTGCGGAACTCCCTTGCGCCTCAGTGTGTGAAATGCTGATACAGCCGAGAGATCCCAAGGGGGCTTGCTCTGGGTGTGCGGTTATGGTTAGCTCACTAATAATTAGTTTTTGATATTTAAAAGAGCCGTTTAACCATGCCGCATACGCAGTTGGATCCACACCGTTTCGCCATGCAATTAGCCCAATTATCCCGCTCCTGGCGCGCCGAACTCGATCGGCGCCTGGTCGGGCTGGGACTGTCACAGGCGCGCTGGCTGGTGCTCTTGCACCTGTCGCGTTTTGAGGAGCTGCCGACCCAGCGTGAGCTGGCGCAAAGCGTGGGGGTCGAGGGGCCAACCCTGGCCCGGCTGCTCGATAGCCTGGAAGCCCAGGGGCTGGTTACCCGGCAGGCGGTACCGGAAGATCGCCGCGCCAAGAAAATCGCTCTGAGCCCACCAGCACAGCCGTTGATCGAAAAGATCGAGGCCATTTCCACCCAGCTACGCAAAGAGCTCTTCGCCGGTATAGACGAAGAAGAGCTGCGCCGATGCCAGCAAGTGCACGCACGGATTCTGGGTAACCTGGAAAAACGCTGATGGGGCAAGACCTGGCGGACTTGCAGGCGCGTTTCGGTCCCCGCTACCCGCGCTGGTTGCTGGGCATATTGATGATCGGCAGCATGGCCATGGTGCTGGCCTCGACCAGTATCAATGTGGCCCTGCCCGCGATCATGCTGGATTTTTCGATCGGCCGGCCGCAGGCGCAGTGGCTATCCACCGGTTTTCTCGCAGCCATGACGGCCGGTTTGTTATTGGCCGCCTGGGCGCACTCGCGATTTGGCGCCAGGCGCACTGCGCAGTTCGGTCTGCTGCTGTTCGTGCTCAGTTCATTGCTGGCACTGGTCGCCCACGAGGCCTGGCAACTGATTGCCCTGCGCATCGTCCAGGGGCTGTGTGCCGGGATCGTCCAGCCATTGGCCATGGTGTTGATCTTTCGCGTATTCGTTGGCGGCGGTCGAGGCATGGCCTTGGGGCTCTACGGCCTGGGGGTGATGGTCGCGCCCACGGTGGGGCCGACCATTGGCGGCTATCTGGTCGATCATTTTGGCTGGGGTGCCGTGTTCTGGTTGCCACTGCCCATGTGCGCCCTGGCAATGCTGGGTGGGCAGTGGCTGTTGCCCAGTCAGCGGGATAAAACCACGCCTTTTCTGGATATATGGGCGTTCATTTTATTGTGTGTGGGCCTGTTCGCCTTGCTCGAAGCCCTGGCCGAGGCTCAGCGCTTTGCCTGGCTGGCGCCGCGCGTCTGGCTGCCTGGCCTGCTGGGTACGTTGGCGTTCATCGCTTTTTTCACCCGGAGCTGGCGTAGCACCAAGCCGCTATTGCCGTTGCGCTTGTGGCGTAACGCGGGCTTTCGTAATGCCAGCTGGGTGGCCCTGACCTTGGGTATGGGCCTGTATGGCTCGACCTACCTGATTCCGCTGTACCTGCAAACAGTCGAAGGCTACAGCGCCGGACGCGCCGGATTGCTGCTGTTGCCTACGGGAGTGCTGATGGGCGCCGCTTCCTTTGTCGGTGGCTGGCTGAGCGATCGGCAGTCGGCGGCCTTGCTGCTGGTCAGCGGTTTGCTGATTTTCGCCTTGTCTGCTGCAGGTTTCGGTTGGCTTGAGCAAGGCGCCTCGTTTGCCGTGCTGTGCTTCTGGGCCTGTGTTGGACGGGTTGGGCTCGGATTGCTGTTGCCAGCGTTGAGCACGGGGTCGCTGGACATCCTCAGTGCGCAGGAGCTGGCTTTGGGCGCCGGTGCGATTACCTTCGTTCGGCAACTTGGTGGTGCGTTTGGCGTCAACTTGTTGACATTTTTTCTCGAGTGGCGCCATCGCCGCGAAGGGGGTGACCTGGTTGCCGAAGCCTTAGCATTCCAGCAGAGTTTCTGGCTGATGGCGGCGGTCTTCGCTCTGACCGTGCTGGCAGCTTGGCGCGTGCGCTCGACGAGGCACTGACCGCCGGTACGCGCTCAGCAGGCTGGGTGGCTATCGGGGTCATTTTATTGACTGCTCTGCAGTGCATTTGCGTATGATGGCTACCTGCCTTATTGCTCGGCGTGCACTAACAGAAAACCTGTTCAAGCGTGCACGCTGGAAATTCATGGCCATACTCACTCATTAGCCGGGTTCGACATGGAGTGTCTCCCCGACGTACGAATTTGCTGCACCCACTGTTTTCACCACTGACGGATACGCACGCCAAGGCGTGGAGTGGTGTGACGACTCGGGAGCGGAGTCAGCGGGAGAGTTCATATGTCTCGAGTCCGGCAATTGCTGTTCGGCCTTGCTTCAAGCTCAGCATTCTATTCCGGGGTAGTGCCCGCCTTGGGGCTGGGCGAAATCACCCTGCATTCGGCACTTAATCAGCCGCTAGAGGCTGAAATCGAATTGTTGCAAGTTGCCGATCTGTCCAGCGGTGATCTGCTGGTGCGGCTGGCGTCTGCCGAGGTATTCAGTCGCTCGGGTGTCGATCGCCTGTTCTTTCTCAATGATCTGCGCTTCACCCCTTTGCTGCGCGGCAGCAACAGCGTGATTCGTGTGGTGTCGAGTCAGCCGGTGCGTGAGCCCTATCTGAACTTCATAGTCGAAGTGGCGCGGCCCAATGGCGCGCTGCTACGCGAATACACCCTGTTGCTCGATCCGCCCGGTTCATCGGCCTACCGCACCGTTGCCGCCGTGCCAAAGGTGCGGGCAGCATCCGAGCGTCAGGTGGTTTCGGCCCCGTCCGCTGTTGCCGCGGCGCCTCGCGTCATGCCGGCAGCCGACGCGGGTGCGCGTTATCAGGTGGCCAGTGGCGACAGCCTGTGGAAGATCGCCGCCGGCTTGCGCGCTGCCGGTAGCCAGGCCTCGCAGCAGGCGCTGATGCGCGATATCCATGCGCTTAACCCGCAGGCATTCAGTCGTGGTGACATCAACCGCCTGCGGGCTGGGGCCGACTTGCTGCTGCCGGATACCGCCCAGGCAGGCAGTGCACCTATTGCCAGCGCAGAAGCCTTGGCGCCAGTCGACCCGCCAGTCGACCCGCAGGTTGAACAGGTGGCACAAATGCAACGCCGCCTGGATCAGGAGTTGCTCAGCCAGGCGGAGGAAAACCTCAGGCTGCAACAGGGCATCACTGATCTGCAGGCGCAGTTGCAGCAGCTGCAGGAACAGGTGGGCGACAAGGACCGGCAGCTGGCTGAGTTGCAAGCCCAGTTAGTGGCGCGTCCTGCGCTGGCACCAGCGTCTCCGGTGTCTGCCGTGGCGGAGTCTTCGCGGGTTGAGCTGAGCGAGTCGGCCGTGCCGCCGAGCCGCAACTGGTTCAGCGCCGCCGTGGCTGCGCTGGTCTTGTTGCTGGCGGGCCTGCTCGGGCTGTTCTGGCGTAACCGGCGGCCATCGTCACCCTTGACTCAACAGGTTCAGCCAATACCCGAGCCTGCGACAAAGGCGCCTGAACCTGTTGCGCCGCTGCTGAAAAGCGTGCCTCCAGCAGCCCGGGTCAGCCAGGCAACGGTTGCCGCCGTTACTCCCCCTGATGCATTGGAAGGTGCGAATATCTACATCGCCTATGGCCGCTACGGTGAGGCGGCGGTGATCCTCGGCAAGGCGCTGGATGTGCAGCCGGAGCGCAGTGATATTCGCTTCCGTCTGCTGGAGGTTTTGGCCCAGCAAGGTAATGCCCAGGCCTTCGCCGAAGAGGAAGCGAAATTGCGCGCTGCCGGCTTCACTGCGGCGCGTATCGATCAGCTCAAGGCGCGTCACCCCGGGTTGCGCGATGCCTTGGTGAGTGGCGAGATGCTGGACGATGCCACCCTTGTGCTGGACGAGCCGCAGTTGCAAGCGCCGGTGCAAGAGGAGGGGGGACTGGACGATGATTTTCAGCTCAATCTGGATGACCTGTCGCTGGATGCGGATTGGGATCTGGTGAGCCCGTTTCCAACCAGCATGCGCAAGAAGGATGCAGCCTCGGTGCCGGAGTTTTCCGAGCGTGACGACGTGTCGGAGGCCTTTGAGTCGGCTGGCCATCGCGATGCACGCAGTCCATTTGCCCAGAACATGCTGGTCGAAGAGGCATCGGCGGATGACTGGTTGCAGGAAGATCTGAGCGAAGGTTTCCTCGATCAACCCCCTGCCGCTGACGGCAACCTGTTGCACGACCTCGATCAGTTGGCCGGCAACCACGATAATCTGGCTAAACTCAACCTGGCACTGGCTTACATCGATCAAGGCAGTCTGGAAAGTGCGTGTGACATCCTCAATGAAGTCATCAACGATGGGGATGACGAGGAGAAACAGGAAGCTCGCGAGTTGCTGGCGAAAATTGCCTGAAGGCACGGTTCAAGCCATCCGCTGATTTAAGCTTCAGCTAAAAGGCTCGCTTACCCGCGTAAGGTAAACGGGCCTTTTTCGTTGCAGGCGTGAGTGTCGGGCGGGGGTTATCATGATTTTTTACCAAGGCAGAGTGGCTTATGTCCCGCGGCAAAGTCGAAGTGACCATCACCTATTGCAGTCAGTGCCAATGGCTGTTGCGCGCAGCCTGGCTGGCCCAGGAGCTGCTGTCTACCTTTGCCGATGATCTGGACAAGGTCAGCCTGCAGCCCGGCACCGGCGGGGTGTTTCGTGTCACCTGTGAGGGTGTGCAGATATGGGAACGCAAAGCCGACGGTGGTTTTCCCGAAGCCAAGGTGCTCAAGCAGCGCTTGCGCGATTTGATCGATCCGACCCGGGATCTTGGCCACACTGATCGCTCGAACGATACCTGATCGCTTGCGCGGCAGCGCTTTGCTGGCTGGATGAGCATGCTGGCCATCCTGGCAACTCACTAAGGTCAGCCACCCTGTGGCGAGGCAACTCCGCGAGGTCGGTTTGGCTGATCGGTCGGTCAACTTTTGGGTTCTTGGACTTGTTCTCAAACTGTCTCGGCGCTAGGGTTGCCAGCTCTGTAGGCCAGCTGAAAGGATGTTTGATGCTAGTGAAAAGCACGCATGAAACCTGTTGCCCATTGTCTTTGCGACCTGCCTGGATTGCGGCAAATTGAAGGCGCCCTCTAAAGCCCTGTTGCTGTTGGCGCTGGTGGTGGCAGCGATCAATCTGCGTCCTGGGATCACCTCGCTGGCGCCGCTGATCGAACGGATTGCCGATGAGTTGGCGTTGAGCCGGAGCCTGATCAGTCTGACCACGGCATTGCCGGTACTGTGCATGGGATTGCTGGCACCTGTTGCGCCGCGCCTGGCTTTGCGCCTGGGGCTGGAGCGCACTATCGCCTTGTGCATGGGGGTGATTTCGGCCGCCTTGCTGATGCGCCTGGCTGGCCAGTCCAGTGCGGTGCTGATTGCCAGTGCGGTGCTGCTCGGGGCTGCCATTGCGATTGCCGGACCGTTGCTGTCAGGGTTCATCAAGCGCCACTTCGTTGGCCAGATGGGCACCGTGGTCGGCTGGTATTCCCTGAGCATGGCTGTAGGCGGCGCGGCTGGCGCCGTGCTGACGGCGCCAGCCACGCACCTGTTCGCCGACAGTTGGCCCCGGGGGCTGGCGGTCTGGGCCTTGCCCGCGCTAGTGGGGTTGCTGCTGTGGCTGTGGCTGCCCAACCGCGCGGAGTCTGCGGACGCAGCAGAAGCCGCTAGCGGTTTGCCCTGGAATCAACCACGTGCTTGGCTGATCAGCTGCTTTTTCGCGATTCAGGCCGGTCTGTTCTATGCCCTGGCAACCTGGGCGGTGGCGCGTTATCACGAGGCAGGCCTGACCCTGTTGCACAGCAATGCGCTGTTCAGTATTTCGATGCTGATGGGCATGCCCAGCGCGTTCCTGTTGCCCTGGTTAGCCCAGCGTTTCGGCAATCGCTATGTCTTGTTGGTCGCCTGTGGCCTGGTGTCGTCCCTCAGCCTGGCGATGATCACCTTTGTGCCGACCTTTGCACCGGAATTCTGGGCGGTCAGCATCGGCTTCGGTCTTGGCGGCTCATTTGCCTTGTCCCTGGTGCTGCCGTTGTACGAGGCGGGCTCGCCGCTGGCGGTCAGTCGCTGGACTGCGATGATGCTCTGCATGGGCTACAGCATGGCGTGTCTGACCCCGGTTCTGACTGGTCTGGCGCGCGACCTTGCCGGTCACTATCAATTGCCGTTCATGGTGCTGACCAGTCTGGCGTTACTGATGACAGTGCTGGCCTGGGTCATGCGCCACGGCCCTCGCCATTCCTGACCTAACGAGTGTGAGTCGGCCGGCAAAATGACAAAGTTTTCCAGCAGTTCCTTTCTCGGCAATCGGTGCTGTGATAGAAGGCAGCCTTGATTTTCTGGAGTACCCGCGTGGAGTCCGAATCCATCGTTTATGGCTGCATTCGCGACTGGCCATCCGATAGCCCGGCGCAGAGTTGCCGGCGTCGTGAGATCAACCACCAGGTACTGGGTCAGTTGCCGGCTGGCGAGGCCTGGCCATTTCTGGGGCGCGAGATGTTTGCCTGTTGCCAGCAGCCCGGGGAAGGTCTGTACCAGACCCAGGTGATTCATTTCGGTGCCAGTTACCGGGCGGTCGAGTACGAGTGGAGCCTGTGGGTCGAGCAGTTCGAAACGCTGCTCAAGCGCCTGTACTGGGCCAGCGCCGTGGTGCATCTGGAAACCGAACTGAACGGCACCCATACCTTCCGCTGGGAGTCGGACAACGCGGGTCACAGTCCTCAGGAAGGCGAGTTGCGGGTGCGTTGCGCCTGGGAACGCGAAGGCGGCTTGCGCGGCTGAATGCCGGGTAGCCGCCTCTCTCCGTGTTCAGGGTTTGGGTTGACGATAGAGGTCGAGCAGTACCTGGTCGAGAATCGATGACGCGCCCCAGGGCCGCGGATCATTGAGAATCGCCACCACCGCCCAGCTGTTGCCATTGCTGTCGCGGCTATAGCCGGCGATGGCGCGGACATTGTTCAGGGTGCCGGTCTTGATATGCGCCTCGCCGGCCAGGGCAGTGCGGTGCAGGCGTTTGCGCATGGTGCCGTCCATGGCCACCAGCGGAAGGGAGCTGATAAATTCGGCGGCATAGGGACTTTTCCAGGCAGCCTGGAGCAGTTGCGCCATTTCACGTGCGCTGACGCGCTCGTCACGCGACAGCCCAGAGCCATTCTCGATTACCAGGTGTGGCGCAGTGAGGCCCTTGCGCGCCAGCCAACTGCGGATCACCCGCTGGGCGGCCTTGGCGTCGTCGCCGTCGGCCTCATTGCGAAACTGCGCGCCGAGGCTCAGAAACAGCTGACGGGCCATGGTGTTGTTACTGTATTTGTTGATGTCGCGGATGATCTCCACCAGGTCCGGGGAGAAGGCGCGGGCCAGCAGGCGTGCATCTTTCGGTACATCGGCGAGGCGATCCTTGCCGAGGATCTTGCCGCCCAGTTCCTGCCAGATGGCCCGCACGGTGCCAGCGGCATAACCGGGGTGGTCGAGCAGGGACAGATAGGTCTGGGCGCTGCAGCCCTCTGCCAGCTTGCCGGTGACGATCACGGTAGTACCGTCGAACTGTTTCACCGGGTTGTAGCGCACATCCGGCCAGCCTGGGCACTTGCCCGCCGGCAGGGCCTTGACCTGATTGTCGATACTGATCTCGGCAATCGGTGGCTCGACCGCGATGTGCACCTTGCCACCGTCATTACGCGCGATGAAGCGCACCGCCTTGAGGTTGACCAGCAAGGCGTCCGGGGTGACCAGATATGGCTTGTTGGTGTCGCCGCCGTCATCGTTGAAGGTCGGCAGCGCGGGCTGGTTGAAGTGGCTGCGGTCAAGTACCAGATCGCCGCTTATCTGCTGTACGCCGTTGGCGCGCAGGTCGCGCAGCAGCAGCCAGAGTCGCTCCATGTTCAGCTTGGGGTCGCCGCCGCCTTTGAGGAACAGGTTGCCGTGCAGTACGCCGTCTTGCAGCGGACCGTCGGTGTAGAACTCGGTTTTCCACTGGTGTGTCGGGCCGAGCAGCTCCAGCGCGGCAAAGGTGGTCACCAGTTTCATGGTCGAGGCCGGGTTGATAGACACGTCGGCGTTGAAGAAGGTGCTGTCGCCAGGGCCGGTAAGCGGCAGGGTGACCACCGACAGCGATTGGGTGCTGATCTTGCTGGCTTTGAGCGATTGCTGAACCTTATGTGACAGACCGCTGCTGGCGGTGGCCTGCATGGGCAGGGCGAGCGGCAGGAGCAGACCGGCGATAACCAGCGTACGCAAGGTGTTGATCATGGGGTAGATACCCTCCAGTTGAGGGATGGTGGTCACGAGTGACATGTGCGGAAAGTTTCGTCGAGGTTTTGTGAATCGCCGCACATTATGCCCGAGGGCCGAGATGCTTGCGCTGCTCTATGACCGGCGTAAATGCTTTGCTCGGTGTAGCGCCTGTCGCCTGGCTGGCAGAGAGGCGGGCAATTCGCACGGCAAGCTGCTAAAGTGCCGCGCGTTATCACTTTTGAGGATTGTTCCATGGCTACTAACCGTTCCCGCCGTCTGCGCAAAAAACTCTGCGTGGATGAATTCCAGGAGCTGGGTTTTGAGCTGAACCTGAACTTCAAAGACGATCTGGCCGAAGAGGCCATTGATGCATTCCTCGATCAGTTTCTGCGTGACGCCATGACCGCCAACGGTCTTGGCTATGTCGGCGGCGATGACTATGGTCTGGTATGCCTGGCCAAGCGTGGCTCGGTCAGCGAAGAGCAGCGTGCCCAGGTCGAAGCTTGGTTGAAGGGGCGTGATGAGCTGGTCGACATTACTGTCAGCCCGCTGATGGATGTCTGGTATCCGGAAAGCACTATCAATACTCCGGCCTGATGTTCGCCGGCTGGGCATGCAATATGCCCAGCCGTTGCTTCACCGTCCAGGCCATGCAGGCTTTTTCCTTCCGCCCCCTCCCTTCCTGTATGTCGATCTGATTCGGCAAGAGCCAATCGAGTCCAGCGGCCGTCATGTCTGCCGCCCCGGCCTTGCTCAGTACTGTGCGTTCACCCACCTCTTCGATCTGTTGTGCCCGCCTGAAGCGTTTGGCGTAGCGCCGACAGGTATTCGTGCGCGCGAACCAGTCAGGCAGTCTCGGGGCAACGTGCGTGAGAGGTGTCCGGGTGATTTCCGCTAGGCGCTAGCAGTGCTCGCCGATGCAGGGCGCTTGGTATCGATAGCGTAGGCGATCAGTTGGCTAAGGAGTCGAGCAGCTGTTCGCGCCGATCCAGCAGCCGCTGGCGTTCAATACACTGCGTCGCGACTCCAGACACCGCCTCGACAAACGCCACGTTTTCGCGGCTTTGCATGGCCTGGTCGGCTGGCTCGCCATGGTCGCAGTGCAGCAGTACCAGAACGCCCAGGCGGTCTCCCTTATGGTTATGCAGACCGCTGGCTATCAGGTGGACGCGTGGGCAGTCGAGGGTTTGCAGCAGGCTTCGGTAGTCGCCGGCCTGGTCGAAACCCAGCGAGACGATACAGCTCTTGGCGCCGTTGGCTGGTTGCTGCAGCCAGCTGGGCAATGAGCTGGCGGCCTGGTCGTAGCCACGAATGCCGTGCTTGTCGAGGCTGTGCTGCGCGCCATGGAGAAATAGGCCATGAGGTTGCAGACGCCTGCTGTCGACATCGAGCAAGTAAATCAGGCCGCCGTGGGCCGCGCTGATGGCCACGGTTTCCTGCAGGATTCGCTCAAGCAGGGTATCGAAGCGGGTTTCGCCGCAGAGGCTGGTGGAGATGTCGAGGAAGCTGGCAATGGTCTGCTTCATGCGCCGCATGGACTCAGCCAGCTGATCCACTTCCAGCACCGGCGAGTGACCGCTGGCTGGATGATCGAAGTCGAAACGGCGGATGGCCTCGGCCTCTAGGACCAAGGCGCGCAAGGGGTTGGCCATAAGGCGCGAAGCCAGCCAGCCCAAGGGTAGGCACAGCAGCAAAGTGGTCAGGGTGATGAGTGCGCCTTGCCAGCGGACGCGGTAGGCGTCGGCCAGCAGTTCGTCTTCCGGAACCAGTAGCGCCAGGTGCAGACCTTGTGGTCCGCCTTCCCGGATATGGCGGTGCGAAACGACCCAGCGTCGTTCGCTCAGCTCCAGAATGCCCTGGTGTGGGGCGTCCGGGCCATCGGCCAGGAGGGTCGCGAGTTCTGGGCTGAGATCGCGCGCCGGGGTCAGGTACGCTTCACCGTCATGTATCCTCAGCAGGCGCGTGCTGTCTGGATAGGCCACGGTATTGCCTTCGGCGTCGAACAGGATGATTTGGCTGTTGGCCGTCACCTGGTGTTCGGCCAGGGTCGTGGAGAGGTCGGATAGCGTCAGGTCCGCGGCCAGAACGCTGGTCGGCCCGGCACGTCTGGCCAAGGTGGTGCCGACTTGCTGGGTGGAAAAGAACACATAAGGCGCGGTGGTGATCTGTTCAGTTTGGCTGCTGGCGCTCAGATACCAATTGCGGCTGCGTGGATCGAAGGTTTCCAGGGGGCGTTGCTGCTGGCTGATGAGGTTCAGTGCATCGTCGAAGAACAGGTCATGGGCCTCGTCCCCGGTTTCGCTGCGCTCGATCGACCAGACCTGATAGGTTGCCTGCTCGGGGGCCGCCAGGAGCTGCTTCAACGTCTCGCTGCGTAGCGGTCGCAGCATGAAAAAGTCGCCGTCCGCGTAGCCGAGGTACAGCGAGGCCAGTTTGGGGTTGTCACGCAGGGCCTGGGCCATAGGTTCAAGCAGCGCCAGGCGGCCCTGAAGGTCGCTCGCCTGGGTCGCGCGATTGAGCACCAGCATGCTGAGCAGGTGGTTGATCGGTTGGTAGGTGTGGTGCAGGTCCTTCTGCACATCCTGCTGGATGCGCTCGAACAGCTTGGCGCTGCTGGAGAAGATAATCTGCGAGTTCTGCTGGTAGTTGAACAGCCCCAGCACTATGCCTATCAGCACTAACAGCAAGGTGAACAACACGCTGATATGCAGGTGCAGCGGGAGGCGGCGGTCGTGGCGGCTGGGAACCCTGGGCATCGCGCGTCTCTCCGTGAAGTGCGCTAGGAACCCAGGGAGCATAGTGAAGGAGCTGTCGTGTTGCCTGCTAAAAGCGATTAATTATAAGAATATCTCGGCTTAGCGCTGCGATTCGACTAACAGGCTCGACGACAGTCTCAAGGCGTTCGCCGCAGCGCGGCAACGCGCTTCGTGCGTTTATCCAGCAACTGACTCAGGCCGTGCATGAGCAGGGCGACGAACAACGCCAGAACCAGGCCAAACAGGACGTTGAGCAAACGCACCTCGGCAAGATGCCAATCCCGCGCGAGGCTTTCGGCGAGCAAGACGAAGCATACGGTGGTTTGCAGCACGAATAAGCCGTAGTGGTTGGCCTGAACGGCACGGCTGAGGGCGATCAGCGGCAGCAGGGTGGCGACCATCAGCGGCGGATCCTGCAGGCTATGCCCGAGTAAAATCAACAACCCCGCAGCAGCCAGGCTGGCCAAGCTCGATTGCAGGGCGCGTACCAGGCTGCCCTGGAATTCCAGTTGCAGTGTGGTAACCACGGTCAAGGTCAGCCAGTAGCCGCGTTCCAGGCCGGCCAGGTTGACGATCAGGCCGGCGAGCGAGAAGGCCAGGGTGCAGGCCAGCGCATGCAGGCGCCACTGCTGCTGCGGCAAGCGCTTGGCGTGGCGTTTGAGCACTTTGAGGAGGCTGACGAAGCGCGGCATGTACGGCCACATGCGCAGGCCATGCATGCCGCGCAGGCCGAACGCCAGGAGCATCACCCAGAGCCCGCCGAGGATGAACAGCATGGCAATGGCGAGCGGTTTATCCAGGTGGCCCAGGCCATGCTGGCCTTGGCCCAGGCACAGGCAGACAGCCAGGCCTATGCCGAGCTTGCCGGCCTCGCTGCCAAAGCGTTGCAGCCAGGCGAGCAAGAAGCCGAAGGCAGCGAACAGGCCCATACTGGTCAGCGGATCGTTGGCCGCCCAGAAACCCAGGCCGGCACTGCAGGCGCCGAGCCCGATAAGCATCAACATGCGCAGCATGCCGAGGCGGTGCAGAGGGTTGGCCTGGGCGGCCTGAAAGGCGCCAACCGATGCCCAGAGAAAGCCCGGATGGCCACTGAACAAACCCAGTAACAGGGGCAGGGCGCAGCCGAAGCCGGCGACCATCGCCGGCCCCCAGGCCGGCGGACCGGCATGCCAGCTGAAGGTTTTGCGTAGAACGCTTTTCATGGGTTACACCGGACTCGAGCGTCCCGTCATTTCACGGGCCATTTCAGTAGCGTAGCTGTCGGTCATGCCGGCGATGAAGTCGATCATGCGCAGAAACGAGTTATACAGCGAACCGTGCGGATCCGGCGCATTGTTGCCGAGCAAGTCGAGGATGCGCCGGTGTTTGAACGAGGGTGTGCGCCCGCCATGCTGCTCCAGAGCGGCGCCACAAAAGGCATTGAGGAGGATTTCCAGGGTGGTGTAGGCGCCGATCTCGTGCAGGGTCTTGCGCTTGTCCTGGAAAATCTTTTCCCGCGCCATGTCCTTGGCACTCTGCACGCAGCGCTTGGCAGTGCCGTGCATGTGCTCAACCAGATCGCCCTGCAACGTACCGGCAAGCAGGGCGTCCTGTTGCTCGACGAAGGCATGGGCAGCAGCATTGGTCAGGTGTTCGATGGCCTTGCCGCGCAGGATCGCCAACTTGCGCCGCTTGGAATCCTGCGGGCCAAGCTGGCGGTAGGTTTCCGGCAGGTCGTCACCGACCAGATCGAGCAACAGTGCCTCGACTTCGCTGTAGTCGAGCAGCTCCATCTCCAGGCCATCTTCCAGATCGATCAGGCCATAGCAGATGTCGTCCGCCGCCTCCATCAGATAGACCAGCGGGTGGCGCGCCCAGCGCTGTTCTTCCAGTTGCGGCAGGCCGAGCTTCTGGGCGATCTGTTCGAGCAGTGGCAGTTCGCTCTGGTAACAGCCGAATTTGTGCTTCTTGTAGCCGAGCGCTTCGGCATGACGCGCAGTCCAGGGGTACTTCAGGTAGGTGCCGAGGGTCGCATAGGTCAGTCGCGTACCGCCGTCGAACTGGTGGTATTCCAGTTGGGTGAGTACACGAAAGCCCTGAGCGTTGCCTTCGAAGCTGAGAAAGTCGCCGCGCTCGGCTGCGCTCATCGCATCCAGCCAGCCGCGCCCTGCGGCCTGCTGAAACCAGTGGCGAATGGCATCCTCGCCGGAATGACCGAATGGCGGGTTGCCGATGTCATGGGCCAGGCACGCCGACTGCACGACCATGCCCAGATCGCTCGGCTCGCACCAGGCGGGCAGCTCGCTGCGAATCATTTCGCCGACGCGCATGCCCAGCGAGCGGCCGACGCAGCTGACTTCCAGCGAGTGGGTCAGGCGCGTGTGGATATGGTCGTTGCTCGACACCGGGTGTACCTGGGTCTTGCGTCCCAGGCGGCGAAAGGCGCCGGAGAAGATGATCCGGTCATGATCCTTGTGGAAGGGCGTGCGGCCCAATTCATCGGCGCTGTGCGTCGGTTTGCCGAGTCGTTCGCGGTTGAGCAGTGTTTGCCAGTCCAAGGCCAGTCCTCGCCATTAAGTGGCAGATGGCCCTAGCTTCGGGGTTGCCGGGCTTTCCTGCAAGTATCCAGGCTTTGCAGGTGTCGCAGGGATGGCATGCGGGCATTAGCGTGACGCCACTCAACATGCCTTCGAGTGGCGAAAGAGGGGGGCGTTGCTAAGATCAGATCAAGGTGCGAATGCAGGCATCCTGCCAGCTGGGGCTTGTTGCGTGAAAGCGTATCCAGCACATCTGCACCTCCCGCAACAGCGAATATCGGGTGATCCACTGAAGCAGGCCGTAAGCGTTCGCTAACGCGGCTTTTCTCAATAATGGAGGATGTATGAATAATGCAATCGTCTTGGTCGCTCGGCTGCTTTTGGCCCATATTTTTCTGTTAGCCGGATTCAGCAAAATCACCGGTTATGCCGGTACCCAGGGCTATATGGAGAGTGTGGGGATCCCCGGCGCGCTGCTGCCGCTGGTGATCGCTTTGGAAATCGGCGGCAGCCTTGCACTGATCTTCGGTTTTCTCACCCGCTGGGCGGCGCTGGCAATGGCAGGCTTTTGTATAGCGGCCGCGGTGATTTTCCATCGTAACTTTGCCGAACAGACGCAAATGATCATGTTCATGAAGAACCTCGCCATGGCTGGCGGATTTCTTCTGCTTTATGTGCAAGGTGCGGGCGCCTTCAGTGTCGATGCTCAGCGCGGTAAGTAGTTTGTGACCTGCTGCATGGGGCGCGCGGCTCACGTGAGCGTGGGCTGACCCGCTCGGCCAGTAGGCTGCCGTGATGCAGCAGACGACCACGCGCTTCTTCGCGTGGGGTGTGCGAGCCCGGGACACCTCCTCGGCTTATGGACAGACAGTAAAACGCCGTAAAGTGCGGCGTAGGGTTCAGTCAGGCCAGAAGGTGGCCAAGCTGCATGCCTATGGGTTTTTTGCCTCGTTGCCAGTGCCTCGGGGCGGGTTGCGCCTGAGCAGTGGGAAGGCGATCAGGGCAATGCGCAGCCAGCGCCGCCAGTTGCCGCGGCGGATACCCAGCGTTGCCAGAAGCAGGGCGCCACCGGCGACCCAAAGTGGTGCGTTGCTGTTGCCCAGCTCTTCACGCCAATGGCTGGTGAAATACTGCGCCTGGCGCAGCGGCTGTAGCATTACCAGTGTTTCATGGCGCAGTTCCTGGCGATGCATCTCCAGGCGCAGGCGCAGCATGGCTTTGCGCAACTCGCTGCGCGAGGCCTTGGCAGGTAGTTCAGGTAGGCTCATGGCAGCAGTTGCTCGCGGTCGCGGGCCAGTTCTTCGAGGCTGGCGCTGAACGGTGGAGGGGCATTGCGCAGCTGTGCCAGCAGGCGCAGCAGGCAAATCAGCAGACCCAGGGTATAAGCCGCGCACAGCAGGATGATTACGGTCAGTCGATGGCTATCCCAGAAACTGATCAGCAGCGCAGCGGACAGGCCAACCATCAGCAGCAAGCCAAATACCAGGCTCAGACTCGCCAGTACCAGCAGGCGAAGTGTATGGCTTTGCTGTTCTTTCAACTCTTCGCCAAACAGCGCGATATGGCCATGCAATAAGCCGAGCAGGGCGCCGGCAAAACGCCGCGGCGAGCCGCCGCGGCTTGGTGTGGCAGGTGGTGTGGCTTCCATGTCTTCTCTCATCAGCGCCGGGTGATCAGCATGCCCAGCAGCAAGCCGATGGCGGCAGCCACGCCCAGAGTCTGCCAGGGATGGCTCTGCACATAACCCTCGGTTGCCTGGACTGCAGCCTTGCCACGCTCGCGTAGCGAGTCTTCTGCATTGTGCAAGGTGGAGCGGGCACGGCCGAGGCTGGTGCGAATCTGTTCGCGCAGCTCTTCGGCTTGCTCGCCAACCAGGCTGGCCGAATGTTGCAGCAATTTCTCGGTGTCGCTAACCAGTGCCTGAAATTCGTTGAGCAGTTCATCCTGGCTTGTGGCGTTGGCGTTATTACGAGGCATCGAGTTTCTCCTTGAACGGTGTTGTTCAGTGTTCAGTGTAAGAGCTTCGAGTGTGGTGTGCAGATTGGGTTCCTTTTTTATATGGCAGGGCGGTTTCGCCTGTGGATCGATCGAGTACTGGTACAGCGCTTGCATTGTGCTGGTGCGCACTTTTCGCCTGACGCTCCTTTATGGGGCTCCCCAGGGGGCGGCCTGGATGGCTTTGTGCATTTGTAAGTCTCTAATAACTATAGATTAAATACCTTTTGTGCGGTTTTGAGTGGGGCTGTTTTACTGCCCTGTATGACTGTGCTGCATGGAGTGGGTCGTTTGTTATGCCACCAGATGGTGCGCATGAGTTAGCTGGCGACCCCCTTTGGTGCGTCTTCCCTAACCACGGAGTTTTCTTCGCTGATGGACAACATCAATAGTGCTGTGGAAACCCTGATTCACGGCTCCAATACCCTGTTTATCCTCCTTGGTGCGGTCATGGTGCTGGCCATGCACGCCGGCTTCGCCTTTCTCGAGGTGGGAACGGTGCGCCAGAAGAACCAGGTCAACGCCTTGTCGAAGATAATCTCCGACTTCGCCGTTTCAGCCCTGGCCTATTTCTTTATAGGCTATTGGGTTGCCTATGGCGTGACTTTCCTCGAACCGGCGAGCGTGCTGACCGAAGGCAACGGTTATGCCTTGGTCAAGTTCTTCTTTCTGATGACTTTCGCCGCCGCGATTCCGGCGATCATCTCCGGTGGAATAGCTGAGCGCGCCAGGTTTGGTCCGCAACTGTGCGCCACTATGCTAATCGTGGCCTTTGTCTACCCGTTCTTCGAGGGCGTGATCTGGAACGGCAACTACGGCATTCAGGATTGGATTGCGGCGCAGTTCGGTGCGCCTTTCCATGACTTCGCCGGCTCGGTGGTGGTGCATGCGATGGGCGGGTGGCTGGCCCTGGGGGCGGTGTTGTTGCTGGGGCGACGTAACGGGCGTTATCGCGATGGCAAATTGGTGGCGTTCGCACCGTCGAATATTCCCTTTCTCGCCCTGGGCTCATGGATCCTGATCATCGGCTGGTTCGGCTTCAACGTGATGAGTGCGCAGACCCTGGGCAGCGTCAGCGGCCTGGTGGCGGTCAATACGCTGATGGCGATGGTCGGCGGTACCGTGGCGGCCTTGCTGGTCGGGCGCAATGACCCGGGCTTTCTGCACAACGGTCCGTTGGCCGGACTGGTGGCGGTATGTGCCGGCTCTGACCTGATGCACCCGGTCGGCGCGCTGGCTACCGGCGCCATCGCCGGGGCCCTGTTCGTCTGGGCGTTCACCGCGACCCAGGTCAAATGGAAGATCGACGACGTACTCGGCGTCTGGCCGTTGCACGGTTTGTGCGGCGTGTGGGGCGGCATCGCCTGCGGGATCTTCGGTCAGCAGGCCTTGGGCGGCCTGGGTGGTGTCAGCCTGAGCAGTCAGTTGGTCGGCACCGCGCTCGGTGTGGTGGTGGCGTTGCTTGGTGGCTTGCTGGTGTATGGCGCGCTCAAGGCGCTGGTCGGCATCCGTTTGGGTCAGGAAGAAGAGTTCAATGGCGCCGACTTGTCGATCCACAAGATCGGCTCGGTCAGCGAAGACTGATCGAAGACGCTCCAATACGCAAAAAGCCCGCTCGATGAGCGGGCTTTTTGTTTCCAGCCAGGCTTAAAGCAGCGGGATGCTGTAGCTAACGATCAGGCGGTTCTCGTCGAGGTCGCCGCCGGTGGCGGCCGCATTGCTGCGCACCATGGCATTACGCCAGCGCACACCGAGGTTTTTCAGCGGGCCTTCCTGCACGGTGTAGCTGATGTCCAGGTCGCGCTCCCATTCCTTGCCGTCGCGCCCGCCTGCCCCGGTAAAGTCCTCACCGGTTACATAACGAACAAAGGCTGCCAGGCCGGGTACGCCATAGGCGGCGAAATTGATGTCGTAGCGCGCCTGCCAGGACTTCTCGTCCTTGCGGGTGAAGTCGAGGATCTGCAGGTAGTTGACGATGTAGGGGTCGGTCTCATTGAGGAAGGGGAAAGCGTTGTCTCCACCGACGTCCTGATAGCCCAGGCGGAAGGTGTGTGCACCCAAGCCGGCCCAGAGGTTGACCGAGGTCAGGTCGTTATCCAGCTTGCCACCGAGTTTCTTGCCATTGTCCTGGGAGTCGAAGTACGCCAGGTTGGCGCCGAGCTTCCAGTCGCCGAGCGGCTGGATGTGGACCAGGTTGTAAAGCTTCTGGTCGTAGATGTCTTGCAGCTCGCCGTACCACAGGCCGACCGTGGTATTGCCACCGTTGAACTTGTAATCGCCGCCGGCGAAGTTGTAACGGTCGCTTTCGCCGCTGACGTTGCTGGCCCTGATGTCCTGACTGTCGGTGGAATTGCGGAAATTCACCTCGCGCAGCTGGCCACCATTGAGGCTCAGGCCATCGATTTCCTGGGAAGTGATCATGCCGCCGTTGAATACCTGGGGCAGCAAGCGAGAATCGCCGGAGGAGACGATTGGCAGTTTTGGCATCAGGCCACCGACCTTGGCCACGGTCTTCGACATTTTCACTTTGAGCGCCGCGGTGGCCTCGGAGTATTCGTCCGGGCCTTCGTCGCCAAAGCCATTGGGCAGCAGGTTGGTGCCGGCGCGCTCGTCCGACGAGTCGAGTTTCAGGCCCAGGCCGGCATAGGCATCCAGGCCGAAGCCGACGGTGCCCTCGGTAAAGCCGGACTCGGCTTTGAAGATAAAGCCCTGCGCCCACTCCTCACGTTTGGATTGCTGCGCTGCGGTGCTATTGCGCAGGTCGCGATTCAGGTAGAAGTTGCGCAGCTGCAGGCTGGCGGTGCTGTCCTTGATGAACTCGGCGTGAGCCAGGGACGGCAGGGTGAGGCTGGCGCCCAGGGTGGCGAGGGCCACTGCTTGGGCGAGGCGCGTCTTACTCATTATTATTGTCTCCAGGGTGGTGTGCGGACCGGCTCGTGACCGACCTGTTACGGCATTGCGGAATAAACCACGAGCGGGTCGGGCCATCCTTTAGACATTAGTCGGCAGGCTCGATCAATCAGGAGCTTGGGTGTGACTGGCGAGTCAGCTTGGGTGATGGTCCCAGCGTTCGTGAGTGCTGGGGCCACGGGTGGTGAGTCAGGGGACGCTCTCCCCCTGGCCCTGGCCGCCGCTGGTCGGTCAGCGTCCGCCGCCGCTCAAGTTTGCCGGTGAGCGGCCGTCAACCGAGTAGACATTCTGCTCTGGTACTTCGTCATGAACCCTCTTGGTCCGCTTGCTTCTTCAGCTTCACGTTCGTCGCTGCTGAACACCCCGACAGCCATGCGCAATGAAGCCTTCGCGCAGCAGACCCTGGCCAATCGTCTGGCCGAGCGGCTCGGTCTGGAGCCGGATGCGTTAAGTGGCAAGCGCGATGCCTTCAGCCCGGAAAAGGTCGCCTCGGTGGTTCTCGGATTTATCGGGCAGCGCCTGGAGAGGGAAGAGGCCGCTGGCGCCGACCCTGCCAAGCTGCAAGCGCTAATGACCCAGGCCCGCGATGGCGTGGAAAAAGGCTTTGCCGAGGCGCGCAAGATTCTCGATGGTCTGGGCGTGTTGCAAGGCAAGGTGGCGGCCGATATCGACGACACCTATCAGCGCATTCAGGATGGCCTGGGCGACCTCGGAAAACGCTTTGACCCGGCCGCGCTAGAGGCTGCCGGCAGTACCCGGGTCACTGCCTCCAGCGAACGAACTGCCGCCGTCGCGCAAACCTTCGAAATGGCCGTGACCACCCGCGATGGCGATCGCCTGCGCATCTCCATCGCTCAGGCTTCGGCTAGCTGGTCGCAAACCAGGGTTGCCGCCACCAGCGATGGCAATGCTGCTGCATTGGTTGCCAGCCATCAGTCCGGCAGCGTGCAGATCGGTGCCTGGCAGGTCAGCGTCGAAGGTGAGCTGGACGAGCAGGAGCGCGCGGCCCTGGGCAAGCTGTTCGGCCAGGTGCAGGACCTCTCCGATAAATTCTATGCTGGCGATCTGGCGGGGGCTTTCGATCGCGCCATAGCGTTGGACATGGATGGCGAACAGCTGGCCTCGATGTCCCTGCGCCTGACCCAGAGCAGTGTGCGCCAGGCCACTGACACCTACAGCGCCGTGGCCGAGCAGGGCGGTCAGGCGGCCAGTGCGGTCAATACCTCGCTGATTGATTATGCCAAGGGCCTATTAGAGGCGTTGCGTAACGTCGATAACCTGCTTGAGGGTGGACGCAATGGCTTGCAGGAACTGCTCAAGGGCGGTTTTTCCCTGGACCCGCGTCACGACCTGGCACACCTGGAAAAGGCCGAACGACTCAACAGTCGCTTGCTTGATGGTTTGCAAGGATTGCTCGACCCTGCAGCGCTATCGACCGCAGGCTGACGCCCGCTCCCAAGGATCAGGTGTGCCGCGGCCTCGCGTCGACAGGGCGCAGTGCTAGACTGCAAGTCCCTATTGAGGAGGCCTGTGGATGCTCCCAGAATGCCAACTGTTCGGTACCCTTGGCTGTCATTTATGTGATGTTGCCGAGGCAATGCTGATGCCTTTCGTCGAACATGGTTTGCAGGTCGAACTGATCGACATCGTCGAGCGCGAAGACTGGGTCGAGCGCTATGCCCTGCGCATCCCCGTATTGCGTCGCTGTGATACCGGGGCCGAGCTCAACTGGCCATTCGAGGCCGAGCAGGTTGTAGAGCTCTTGCGCTGAGGGTTTAGTTCCGGTGCCGGCGGTCGATAACGATCCAGCCGGTCCCGATGGCCCACGCACTTCAGTGGCCCGATCGGGTTGCGTCCCTCGCCTTCGGCAGCAGGGGTGAGCGCTGCTCTGGCCTGTTGCGAGGAGGCTGCGGCTAGGGTCGACGTGGCGAGCAGGGCTCAACTGTTAAGCTTTGAGCATGTTAAAGCCTGAATAAATTGCGGAGGATGGTTGATGAGTGTGGTGCTGGGAGATGCGTTATCGCTGCTGTTGTTCCGATTGCACAGTGGCCGGTTGTTAGGCATTAACCTGCTCAAGGTCAAGGAAATCATTCCTTGTCCGGCACTGACCAAGCTGCCCAATCGTCATCCCCATGTGCGTGGCGTGGCGACCCTGCGCGGTGAATCCTTGATCGTAGTCGACCTGGCGCGGGCTATTGGCTCCTCCGGTGAGACCGACAGCCGGGACGGTTGCCTGATCGTCACCGAGCTGAGCCGTTCGCGTCAGGGCCTGCAGGTGCAAAGTGTCGAGCGCATCGTCCAATGTTCCACCAGCGACGTACGTCCGCCACCGGCCGGCACCGGCGCGCGTGCCTTTATCACCGGGGTCACGCAGATCGATGGCGCCATCGTGCAGATTCTCGACATCGAGAAAGTCCTGCACGAGATCACTCCCGCACTCCCAGAGGAGGTCGATGAGCAGCTGCTCACAGAGGCCGAGCGCCAACTGCTCCGCGGTCGTCGTGTCCTGGTAGTGGACGACTCCCACGTGGCCTTGCAGCAAACGCTGGCCACGTTGCGCAAGCTCGACCTGGATTGCCAGGCGGTGAGAAGTGCCGCCAGTGCGCTGGACGTATTGCACACCCAGCATCTGGCCGGCCTACCGATTGAAGTCCTGGTCTCGGATATCGAAATGCCGGAGATGGATGGTTACAGCCTGGTCCGGGAAATTCGTCAGCGCAGCGACATTGGCCAGACCTATGTGCTCCTGCACACCTCGCTGGACAGCACCATGAACACCGAAAAAGCCCGCTCGGTGGGCGCCAACGATGTACTTACCAAGTTTTCCACTGTCGACTTGAGCAAGGCGCTACTGCACGCGTTTCAAAGTCTCGCCTGAGGCGTGCTGCATCTGAGCAGGTAAAAACGCACGCTGGATCTGTCCAGGGTGCGTTTTTATATGAGCAGGGGCGTTTTCAATGGACAAAAAAAAGCCCGCACGAGGCGGGCTTTGTTTTGATAGTTTCGCCACTTGCATGGGGCAAGTTGAAACTGGGATTTGGTCGGAGAGACAGGATTCGAACCTGCGACCTTCTCGTCCCGAACGAGACGCGCTACCGAGCTGCGCTACACTCCGAATAGGCCGCATTTTACTGAAAAAGTTTTGTTGCACAAGGGGTTAGGCCGATATTTTTTCCAGTAGCAGGGCGCTTTTTGAGTACGTTTGGTTCTTAGGCTGTACGCAGGGGTCACCCCTCGACTGCGGTGGCCGCCTGGGTGCAGGCTGTTCTTACAGCTCCTGGATGGTGCGCACTTGATCCTTGTTGACCTTGGCCCGGTTGCCGTCGAGCTGTTCGAATTCGTAGAAGCCCGAGTCATCATCGAAGTCGGGTGTGTTGAGGGTCTGGATTTCACGGCCATCGTTGAGGGTGATGACCGATGGCGATGCGCAGCCGGCCAGTGCGGCCAGGCCAAGAGCGAGCAAGCAGGCGGGAAGGATCCGCTGAGTCATGACATGTTTCCTTGTGTTTAGAGAGGCTGTGTATACAGCTTCTGACGGATAATCGCTGGCCAAGTTCAGTGATGGGCATTCACTTGCTGTTCTGCGCGAGCAGTTGCGGGGTGTTCAGGTTGGCCAGGCGGGGATCGTTGGGCGGGCAAACGATGGCAATCGGGTCATGGCGGCATAGCCAGCGTTGCGGGCTGCGTTCACCGGCCTGCCAGGCCGCTTCGAGCGTGCTGCCCAGGGATTTCGGGATCAGGCTGAACAAGGGCTCCCAGAAGTCGCCTTGACGCACCATCACTGGGTGGCTGCCGGCATGCCCCAGTAGCTCATCGAGCAAGGCGCGGTCGAGCAGGGGGGTGTCGCACGGCAGCACCAGCAGATAGTCGTGGCGGGCCGCTTGCAGGCCGGCGCGGATGCCGGCCAGCGGGCCCTGGAATTGCTCGTCGTCGTCGCTGATCAGGCGGTCGGCAAAGGCCCTGTAGCGCTCGCTGTTGCGGTTGCAGGAGATGATCAGGTCATCGCTGAGCGGTCGCGCCAGATCATGCAGCCAGGCGACCAGCGGACGGCCCTGCCACTCGATCAGGCCCTTGTCTTGGCCGCCCATGCGTTGTCCGCGCCCGCCGCACAACAGCAGCACGGAACAGCTCGGCAGAACAGATGTAGCGGGCATGGCAGAGCCTCCAAAGGTGGGCCTGTGATATAACATCGCGCATTCTCTCAGACAACTGGAAGCCTGCCATGAACCACAAGGCCGAGGCGCAATTCGTGCCCTTGAATATTGCCGTGCTGACCGTCAGCGACACCCGTACTCAGGCAACCGACACCTCCGGTCAGCTGTTCGTCGACCGCCTGCAGGCGGCTGGGCATAGCCTGGCGGCGCGGGTGTTGCTCAAGGACGATTTGTACAAGATCCGCGCCCAGGTCGCGACCTGGATCGCCGAGGATCAGGTGCAGGTGGTGCTGATCACCGGCGGCACCGGCTTCACCGGCCGCGACAGTACCCCGGAAGCGGTGGCCTGCCTGCTGGACAAGCAGGTGGACGGTTTCGGCGAGCTGTTCCGGCAGATCTCCGTGGCCGATATCGGCACCTCGACCATCCAGTCGCGCGCCCTGGCCGGCCTGGCCAACGGCACCCTGGTGTGCTGCCTGCCGGGTTCGACCAACGCCTGTCGCACCGCCTGGGATGGCATCCTCGCCGAGCAGCTCGACGCTCGTCATGGCCCCTGTAATTTCGTGCCCCACCTGAAGCAGGCGGCGGCCTGCGAGAGCCGCGGATGAGCGGCGCCGAGCAGTCCGGTCTGCTGCCGGTAGAGGCGGCGCTGCAGCGTCTGCTGGCACTGGCCGAGACAATGCCGATCAGTGATAACGAGCAGGTCACCCTGGCCGATGCCGACGGCCGGGTGCTGGCCGAACCGCTGATTGCCGGGCTGGACTTGCCGCCCTGGGCCAACAGCGCGATGGACGGTTACGCCCTGTGCCTGGCCGACTGGACGGGCGAGCCGCTGGCCGTCAGCCAGCGCATCCAGGCCGGCAGCGCGCCGCCGCCGCTGCAGCCCGGCAGTTGTGCGCGGATCTTCACCGGCGCGCCGCTGCCGGCGGGGGCCGATACGGTGGAAATGCAGGAAAACGTCGTCGTCGAGGCGGATGGCCGGGTGCGCTTCAGCGAACCGCTGCGACTCGCTCAGAACGTTCGGGCGCAAGGCCAGGAAACCCGGGTCGGCGACCATCTGTTGCCGGCAGGGACGCGTCTGGGCCCGATCGAACTGGGCCTGGCGGCCTCGCTGGGGATCGCCGCGCTGAGCGTGCGCCGACGTCTGCGGGTAGCGGTGCTGTCCACCGGCGACGAACTGGTCGAGCCGGGCCTGGCGCTGGGGCCGGGGCAGATCTACAACAGCAATCGTCGTCTGCTGATGACCTGGCTGCAGCGCCTCGGCTGTACGGTGGTGGATGGCGGTATCCTCGCCGACGACCTGGAGCTGACCCGCGCGGCCTTGGCGTCATTGAGCGATGTCGACCTGATCCTGTCCACCGGCGGAGTGTCGGTGGGCGAGGCGGATTTCCTCGGTGTGGCGCTGCGTGAAGAGGGCGAGCTGGCCCTCTGGAAGCTGGCGATCAAGCCGGGCAAGCCGCTGACCTGCGGGCAGTTTCGTGGCGTGCCGGTAATCGGCCTGCCGGGCAACCCGGCCTCGACCCTGGTCACGTTCGGTCTGCTGGCCAGGCCCTATCTGCTGCGCCGTATGGGCGTGCAGCAGGTCGAGCCGCTCGGTTTTGCCATGCCGGCCGGTTTCACCTGGAGCAAGCCGGGCAAGCGTCGCGAGTACCTGCGCGCGCGCCTGGACGGTGGTCGCGTGGTGCTGCACCCCAACCAGAGTTCCGGGGTCCTGCGCAGCGCTGCCTGGGCCGAGGGGCTGGCCGAGGTGCTGGAGGGCGCGACCCTGGCCGAAGGCGACAGCCTGCGCTTTATCCCGCTGAGCGAGATTCTGGGGTAGGGCGGGTGCCACCCGCGGCGTGGCCAGGTGAATCCGATTCGGCGGGTTGCAACCGCCCTACGGACTCTGCTCCTTGCCCTGGCTTTCGCGAAACTGCCCCGGGGTCTGGCCGGTCCAGCCCTTGAAACTGCGGTGGAAGGAGCGCGACTCGGTGAAGCCCAGGTAGCTGGCGATGTCCTGGATCGCCAGCTCGCTGCGCAGCAGGTAGTGCGCGGCCAGCTCCTGGCGCAGTTGGTCGAGGATCTGCTGATAGCTGGTGCCGGCCTGCTGCAGGTGACGCTGCAGGGTGCGCAGCGTCATGTTGAATTGTTCCGCCACCCGTTCCTTGCGCGGCAGGCCGTCCTTGAGCTGCAGGCGCAGGGCGTTCTTGACCCGCTGCGGCAGCGCTTCGTCATTATCCAGGCCGGCCATCACGGTCAGGGCATGTTCTTCCAGGGTGCGCAACAGGTTGGCGTCGGCCTGGCGTAGCGGCATGCCGAGGTAGTCCAGCGGCACGAGCAGGGCGCTGCAGGGTTGCTCGAAGCGCACCGGGCAGCCGAATACCGCGCTGTACTCGGCGCTGTCCACGCCCTCGGGCAAGGCATGCTCGAACCAGACCTCCTGCGGCGAGCGCTGCATGTCGGCGATCCAGCGCGCATAGAGCAGCCAGGACGCCAGTACTTCCTCGACCATATGCCGGCGGATCGGCGCACTCTCGTGGCGACAGCTCCAGATCAACTTGACCTGATCGGCGCTCGCCTCGATCCGGCTGACGCCCATGTCGCCCACCAGTTTTTCATAGGGCACGATGCGGTTCATGGCCTCGCCCAGGGTGGCGCAATTCATGGCGATGTAGCCGAGCACGCTCCAGGAACCGGGCTGTACGAAACGCGCACAATGCAGGCCGAACAGCGGGTCGCCGGAGACCTCGATCAGGTGCTGGAGCAGGCGTTGGTGGACTGCACCGGCAATGCGCTTGCCGTTGTCCGCGAGATCGTCGGCCGCTATGCCCGCCGCCGCCAGCGCCTGGGCGATATCCAGGCCCAGCTGTTCGGCGTGGCGCAGGTATTTGAGCAGGGCGGCAACCGAGGTGTAGCCGAGATTGTGCATAGACTTCTATTCGCAATGGCTTGATTGGCGACAGCGCCTGTCCCGATCCGACAGTGACGCCGGGCGGCGGCTGGCTAGTATAGGCAGTCAATGACGGCGACCGAAATATCCAGAGGGAGAGGCAGATGCGACGTTGGAACGGCTGGGGCGATGAGGCAACAGTGGTGGAATTGCCGAGCCATGGCGAGGCCTTTCTTGCCGACCTGATCGGCCCGGGCCAGGTGCTGGCGGATGCCAGCCTGGAGCAGGTCCTGGCCAAGGTGCCGGCCTCGCGTTTGCGGGCCCACCCGCTGATCAGCCAGGACGCCGAGACCCGGCTGCGCCACGCCCGTGGCCAGAGCCTGGCGGACTGGCTGGCGATGCGCTCCGGCGAGTTCGGGGTATTTCCCGATGGCGTCGCCTGCCCGGAAAGCGCCGCGCAGATTCGCCAGTTGCTGGCCTGGGCCGACCAGCACGATCTGATCGTGATTGCCTACGGCGGCGGCACTTCGGTGGCCGGGCATATCAACCCGCAAGTCAGTGATAAGCCGGTGCTGACCCTGTCGCTGGAGCGCATGGGCCAGCTGGTCGAGATCGACGAGGACAGCCTGATCGCCACCTTCGGTCCCGGTGCCAACGGGCCGCAGGTGGAAAGCCAGCTGCGCGCCCGTGGCTACACCCTCGGCCACTTCCCCCAGTCCTGGGAGCTGTCGACCCTCGGCGGCTGGGTGGCCAGCCGTTCCAGTGGCCAGCAGTCGCTGCGTTACGGACGGATCGAGCAGTTGTTCGCCGGCGGCAAGGTCGAGACCTTCGCCGGTACCCTGGAGCTTCCAAGCTTCCCGGCTTCCGCCGCCGGCCCCGACCTGCGGGAAATACTGATGGGCTCGGAAGGGCGCTTCGGCATCATTTCCGAGGTCAAAGTGCGCATTAGCCGCCTGGCCGAGCAGGAGCACTTTTACGCGGTGTTCATGCCCAACTGGCAGCAGGCATTGGCCGGTATCCGCAACCTGGCCCAGGCGCGGGTGCCGCTGTCCATGCTGCGCCTGTCCAATGCCAGCGAAACCCGCACTCAACTGGCCTTGGCCGGTCATCCGCAACAGATCGCCTGGCTGGAAAAATACCTGGCCCTGCGCGGCGCCCGCGACGGCAAGTGCATGCTGACCTTCGGCGTTACTGGCAGCCGGGTGCAGAACGCCGCCTCGTTGCGCCAGGCGAAGAAATTGCTCAAGCGCTTCGGTGGCGTGTTCAGCGGCACCCTGCTGGGCAAGAAATGGGCGGAGAACCGCTTTCGCTTCCCCTACCTGCGCCATGGTCTGTGGAGTGCCGGCTACGCGGTGGACACCCTGGAGACCGCCACCGACTGGAGCAATGTCGACAGCCTGCTGAACAAGGTCGAGGCCAGCCTGCGCCATGGCTTGAGTGATGAGGGCGAGCAGGTGCATGTGTTCACCCATCTGTCCCACGTCTATGGCGAGGGATCGAGCATCTACACCACCTACGTATTTCGCCCCGGTAACAGCTACGAGCAGGCCATGGCACGCTGGCAAAGGCTCAAGCACGCCGCCAGCCAGACCATCGTCGACAACGGCGGCACCATCAGTCATCAGCATGGCGTCGGTCGCGACCACGCACCCTATCTAGCTGTGGAGAAGGGCGAGCTGGGCCTGGCGGCGCTAAGGGCGCTGTCCGCGCACTTCGATCCGCAGCAGCGCCTGGCCCCCGGCGTGTTGCTCGAGCCATGAGTACGCCAGCCTGGAACGCCGCCTGGCGCGAGCGTGCACTGCCCGAGCTGGCCGCGCGCGACTGGGACCTGATCGTCATCGGTGGTGGCATCAGCGGCGCTGGCATTCTGCGCGAGGCGGCGCGACGCGGCTGGAGGTGCCTGCTGCTGGAACAGCGCGATTTCGCCTGGGGCACCTCCAGTCGCTCGTCGAAGATGGTCCATGGCGGCCTGCGCTATATCGCCAAGGGCCAGCTCAAATTGACCCGCGACTCGGTGCGCGAACGCCAGCGCCTGTTGCAGGAAGCTCCCGGCCTGGTCGAGCCGCTGAGTTTCATGATGGCGCATTACCAGGGGCAGTTTCCCGGGCCGAAAGTGTTCGGCGGGCTGCTGGCGCTGTACGACGCCCTGGCTGGCAAGCGCAACCATCAGTACTACCCGCTGCAGGCGTTGCGCTATCTGGCGCCGGGCCTCAAGCAGGACGGTCTGCTTGGCGGCACGCGCTTCTTCGATGCGCTGACCGATGACGCTCGCCTGGTCATGCGCGTGCTGGGCGAGGCCCGCGGCGACGGTGGCGAGGCGCTCAACGGGGTCAAGGTAGTCGAGTTGCTGCGCGACAACGGTCGAGTGGTCGGCCTGCTCGGCGAGGATCGGGAAAGCGGTCGGCATTTCACGTTTCGCAGCCGGGTCGTGGCCCAGGCCACCGGCGCCTGGACGGATCGCTTGCGGGCGACACCCGGCGAGCAGGTGCGGCCGCTGCGTGGCAGCCACCTGTTGCTGCCGGCCTGGCGTCTGCCGGTGGCGCATGCCTTCAGCTTCATGCATGGCGCGGATCGGCGTCCGGTGTTCGTTTTCCCCTGGGAAGGCGCGACTGTGGTCGGCACCACCGATCTCGATCACCCCGAACCGCTGGATCAGGAAGCGCGGATCAGCAGCGATGAGCTGGATTACCTGCTCGCCGCCTGCGCCCAGCAGTTTCCCGCTGCGGCAATCACTGCCAGCGATGTGCTGTCGACCTGGGCCGGGGTGCGGCCGGTGGTGAGCGACGGCGCCGCCGGGCGTAAACCCTCGGACGAGACCCGTGAACACGCACTGTGGAGCGAGCCGGGTTGCGTGACCCTGGCCGGCGGTAAGCTGACCACCTTCCGCCTGCTGGCCCTGGAAGTGCTGCGGGCCTGCGCCGAGATGCTCGGTCGGCCGCTGGATGACCAGGGTAGTGAGACGTTTCGTCCCGACGTGCTGCCCGCGATGTCCGCACTCAGCCCCAGTCAGCGACGGCGTCTGGCCGGCCGCCATGGTCGCGAGTTGCCTGAGGTATTGGCGTTGCTCGATGAGGTAGGCAGCGAGCGGGTGGCCGGCAGCGACACGCTCTGGGTGGAACTGGCCTGGGCGGCGCAGGGCGAGCTGGTGCTGCACCTGGACGATCTGCTGCTGCGGCGTACCCGTATCGGCCTGCTGCTGGCGGGTGGTGCGCGGGCTGAGTTGCCGCGCATCCGGGCGCTGTGTCAAGCGCGGCTGGGCTGGGACGATGAGCGCTGGGCGCAGGAGCAGAGTGACTATCTGGCGCTCTGGCGGCGTTGTTACAGCCTGCCGCAGGATTTAGATCGAGGTTAGGGGTGCATGCCTCGATGGGCTGAAGCGGAACACCGCCCGGCCCACCCTAGGGTTGGTCGGCCAGCTAGATGTCCAGTGCCCGGCCCACATCATAAAAGGACTCTATCTTGAGCGAAAAAAGCTACCTGCTGGCCATCGATAATGGCACCCAGAGCGTGCGTGCGCTGTTGTTCGACCTGCATGGCAACCTGCTCGGCAAGGGCAAGGTGGAACTCGATGCCTACTACTCCAGCCAGCCCGGTTGGGCCGAGCAGGATCCGGAGTATTTCTGGGCCAGTCTGGGCGAAGCCTGCCAGCGGCTGTGGGCGCAGGTGGATATCGACCGCCGTCTGATCAAGGGCGTGGCGCTGACCACCCAGCGTGGCACGCTGATCCATGTCGATGCGCGGGGCCAGCCGCTGCGCCCGGCGATCCTCTGGCTCGATCAGCGTCAGGCCGAAGTCCGCGGCAGGATCAAGGGGCCCTGGGGCTGGCTGTTCAAAGTGATCGGCGCGCAACCGACGGTCGATCATTTTCGCGCCCAGGCCGAGGTTAACTGGGTCGCGCAGAACCAGCCGGAGATCTGGGCGCAAACCGATAAGGTCCTGCTGCTTTCCGGGTTTCTCAGCCATCGTCTGTGCGGTCGCTTCGTCGATTCGCTGGCCTGCTGCGTGGGCTACCTGCCGTTCGACTACAAGCGTCTGCGATGGGCCGCGCCGCGTGACTGGAAGTGGCAGGCCATGCCAGTGCGCCGCGAGCAGTTGCCGCAACTGCGCAAGCCAGGCGAGCGGCTCGGCAGCATCAGCGCCGCCGCCAGCCGCCACACCGGTATTCCCGAGGGCTTGCCGTTGATCGCCGCCGGTGCCGACAAGGCCTGCGAAGTGCTCGGCGCGGGTGTGCTGGAACCGCATATCGCCTGCCTGTCGTATGGCACCACCGCAACCATCAATACCACCCGGCGCACCTACCTGGAAACCATTGCACTGATCCCGCCTTACCCGGCGGCGCTGCCCGATCATTTCAACACCGAGGTGATGATCTACCGCGGCTTCTGGATGGTCAGCTGGTTCAAACAGCAGTTCGGCCAGCGCGAAATGCAGCGCGCCAAGGCGCTGGGCGTCGAGCCCGAAGCGCTGTTCGACGAGCTGGTCAACGCCGTGCCGGCGGGCTGCATGGGCCTGATGCTGCAACCCTACTGGTCGCCGGGTATTCGTGAACCGGGGCTGGAGGCCAAGGGTTCGATCATCGGGTTTGGCGATGTGCATACCCGCGCGCATCTCTATCGGGCCATTCTCGAAGGCCTGGCCTATGCCCTGCGCCAGGGCAAGGAGAAGATCGAGAAGCGCTCGGGCACCAGGATCACCCGGCTGCGAGTGTCCGGTGGTGGCTCGCAGAGCGATGCGGCCATGCAGTTGACCGCCGATATCTTCGGCCTGCCGGCCGAGCGCCCACATATCTACGAAACCTCCGGCCTCGGTGCGGCCATCGACTGCGCCGTCGGCCTTGGCCTGCACCCGGATTTCCCCAGTGCTATCGCGGCCATGACCCGGGTCGGCCAGGTATTCCAGCCCAACCCGGCGGCGCAGCGCATCTACCAGCAACTGTATCGCGGGGTCTACTTGCGTATGTACAAGCAGCTCAAGCCGCTGTATCGGCGCATTCGCGCGATCACCGGCTATCCAGCATAAGTCGCGGGCCAGTTGGCACGCTTGAGAGCCTGCATGGCAAAAGGCAGGGGCTCGACTAAGGTGCAAATAGCATGCGTGATAGGGTGGCCATGCCGCACGCTGTCACGCGCGCTACGCGACGCCATAAAAATCATAAGAAGCAGAGGGTCAGCCGTTTGAAAATACTGATAGTCGATGATTCGGCCATGTCACGAAAACTGGTGCTCAAAGCCCTGCCGGCGGATTTACAGGCTGTCGTGACCCAGGCCGCTAACGGTGAGGAGGCCTTGGCGGCATTCCATGCGGGCCATGCCGAGGTGATCTTTCTCGATCTGACCATGCCGGTGATGGACGGTTTTCGTACCCTGGAGCAACTCAAGCGCGAGGATGCCAACGCCATCGTCATTGTCATCAGCGCCGATATTCAGCCTCAAGCCCAGCAGCGCGTGCGCGACCTGGGCGCGGCGGCATTCGTCAAGAAACCCATTACCCCCGAGGCCATGCAGGCGGCGCTGTATGAAGTAGGGCTGATCTAGATGAGCAGCCAGCTAGCGAACCTGAGTGAAGACCAGCGTGATGCCCTGCAGGAACTGATGAACGTGGCCATGGGCCAGGGCGCTGACCGCCTGGCCCGCTTGACCGAAACCTTCGTCACCCTGTCAGTCCCCAGCATCCATGCCGTCGACGTGACCAATACCAGTCTGCTCAGTCAGCTGACGATCGCCAGTCAGCCGGCCATCATCACCCGTCAGTCTTTTCTCGGTCGCCTGCGCGGCGAGGTGATGGTCTGCTTTGGTGAGAATGGTGCCGATCAGCTGGCCGACTTGATGGGCTATGAAGGGGTGGAAAAACACAGCATTCAGGATGAGCTGATGCTGGACGTCACCAATATCCTTACCGGCGCCTGTATCAATGGTCTGGCGCAGCAGGTCGATATCAAGGTGAGTTACGGACCGCCCTCCTTGCTGTCGCGCGGACGTTCGCTGCAGGAGGTGCTCGGTGCCGAGGAGCTGCGTGGCCATCAGGCGCTGGTGCTGGAGATCCATTTCGAAGTGGCGACCCACCGCTTCTATTGTGATCTGCTGGTGTGCATCACCGAAGACACGGTGGCCACCGTTATCAAAGTCATCGATCAGTTGTTGAGTGATATCTAGGGCTGATCATCGGAATAAGGATGCGAGATGACGTCTGCTCCAGGAGAAGTATTGCCCGCGGAGTTGGTGGAAGTGCTGCAGAGCATCAACCTCGGCGTAGTGTTACTCGATAGCCAGTATCGGGTAGCGTTCTGGAACGATTTCATGGCGATCCACAGCGGCAAGGGCTGCGATGAGGCCCGGGGGCAGTCGCTGTTCGATCTGTTTCCGGAGTTGCCGCGGCTATGGGTGCAGAAGAAGGTCGACGGGGTGTTCGCCTTGCACAACCTGGCATTCACTTCCTGGCAGCAACGCCCGCACCTGTTCAGTTTCTCCGGCAGCCGGCCCATTACCGGCTCGACCGAAATGATGTACCAGAACTGCACCTTCTCGCCGATGGTGGAGGCCCCGGGCACCGTCAAGTATGTCTGCCTGACCATCTCCGATGCCACTGAAACCGCGGCTCAGCATCTGCAGCTGGAACAGCTCAATCAACTGCTGCGCGCGGAACAAATCGAGCAGGCGCGACTGATTCACAAGCTCGAAGACACCCAGGCGCAACTGCTGCAGTCGGAAAAAATGGCGGCGATCGGCCAGTTGGCCGCAGGCGTTGCCCACGAAATCAATAACCCGGTGGGTTACGTCTATTCCAACTTCAGCAGCCTGGAGCGTTATGTCAGTGATCTGTTCCGCCTGATCGAGAGCTATCAGGCGGCGGCTGTTGAACACCAGGATGCGGCCTTGGGCGCACAACTGGAGCAGGCCAATCAGGCGCTGGATTTCGATTTTCTGCGCAGTGACATGGCCGACCTGGTGCGTGAGTCACGCCAGGGCCTGGAGCGGGTGAAGCAGATCGTCCAAGATCTGCGCGATTTCTCCCATATCGACTCGGGCGACTGGCAGGAAGCCGATTTGCACAAGGGCCTCGACAGTACGCTCAACGTGATCTGGAACGAGATCAAGTTCAAGGCCGAGGTGGTCAAGAACTATGGCGAACTACAGCCGGTGCAGTGTCTCGGCTCGCAGCTCAACCAGGTATTCATGAACCTGATCATCAATGCCGCCCATGCCATCGAAGGACAGGGCACTATCTGGCTGGAAACCGGAACTCTGGATGATTGGGTGTTCGTGCGGGTGCGCGACAGTGGCAGTGGTATTGCCCCGGAGCATCTGACCCGCTTGTTCGACCCGTTCTTTACCACCAAGCCGGTCGGGCAAGGTACCGGCCTTGGGCTGTCGGTGTCTTACAGTATCGTGGCCAATCACCATGGCCGTCTGGAAGTCGAGAGCGAGCCTGGCAAGGGCGCGGTGTTTACCGTCTGGTTGCCACGCTGCCAGCCGCTGCAGGGCGATAGCGCGGACGAACTGCAAGCGGGTGAGTGATGCATACTGCTCTGGCTGGACAAAAGACCGCAGGGCCTCTTCATGCGAGTGAGTGCTGCCGCACCTGTGCAGGCTTTTCATTGTCCACTCAGAGGTTGTGAACATATCGAGCGCCGCCGCGATCATTTGCAGGCGGCTGCATTCGGCGAGAGTTTTGCCCCAGCTCTCAGTCTCGATCTGATTAGTCCCCAAGGCGCTGGTTATGAGTGAACGTAGAGCATTATTGATCCTGCATGGCAAGCAAGCCGGCAACCAAGAGGTGCGCGCCGCGGTGGCAGCGCGTCGAGAGGATGGCTGGCAGCTCGACGTGCGGGTCACCTGGGAGGCGGGTGACGCCCGTCGATTGGTCAACGAGGCCCTGCAAGCCGGCTATCCGAACTTGATCGTCGGGGGTGGTGACGGCATGTTGCGCGAAGTGGCCGAGGCGATGGCGCTGGCGCACACTGAGGCCAGCCTGGTGCTGCTGCCGCTGGGAACCGCCAACGACTTCGCCAATGCCGCCGGGCTGCCGTTGAGTCCTCTCGAGGCGCTGGCATTGCTGGATACGCCAGCGCAGCCGATCGACCTGGGCGAGGTCGATGGTCAGCTTTTCCTCAATATGGCTACGGGTGGTTTTGGCTCAAATGTCACCGCCAACACCTCCGAAGACCTCAAGCGCCTGCTCGGCGGCACTGCCTACTTTCTCACCGGCTTGACCCGCTTTGCCGAGGTGCGTTCGGCCTTTGGTCGCTTCACCGGTCCGGATTTCCTCTGGGAGGGCGAGTTCATCGCCATGGGCATAGGCAATGGGCAACAGGCCGGCGGCGGGCATGTGCTTTGCCCGGATGCGCGAGTGAATGATGGTTTGCTGGACCTCTGCATCGTCCCGGCCGCAGAGGACATGGTTGGCACCTTGGGCACCCTGTTTTCCGGCGGGATCAACGGCTTGCAAAGCATCGCGCTTGGCGCGCGCTTGCCCTGGGTGGAGATCGAGGCGCCGGAAGGCCTTGATGTGAATCTGGATGGCGAGCCGCTGGAAAGCCGGCACCTGCGTTTTTCCGCGCGGCGTAATGCGTTACGGGTGCATTTGCCGGTGGATTCGCCGCTACTGCGTGCGTGATGTCGATGGCCCTTGGCTGGCACCGTTGCGCCGGCTCGTGCAAGATGGCGTCCGGTCGGCTTCAGCACTGTCGCTCCTGGCCGATACCCTGTTGTAACTGGATTCGATAAACACTTTGGAGCGCGCAATGGCTGGCATTCTCGACTCGGTGGATCAACGCACCCAACTGGTGGGCGAGAACCGCCTGGAAATCCTGATGTTTCGCCTGGCCGGGCGGCAGTTGTTCGCGATCAACGTGTTCAAGGTGCAGGAAGTCCTGCAGATGCCCAAGCTGACGCTGATGCCTCACCGCCATCGTTTCGTCTGTGGCGTGGTCAACCTGCGTGGCCAGACCCTGCCGGTCATCGACCTGTCACAAGCCATCGGCATGCGCCCGATTGTGCCGGATGAGCACAGCACCATCATCGTGACCGAATACAACCGTTCCGTGCAGGCCTTTCTGGTCGGCGGCGTCGACCGCATTCTCAACCTCAACTGGGAATCCATCATGCCCCCACCGGGTAGTGCGGGGCGTCAGCATTACCTGACGGCGATCACCAAGGTCGAAGAACAGTTGGTGGAAATCATTGACGTGGAAAAGGTCTTGGCCGAGATCGTGCCCTACAACGCCAAGATTTCCGGCGACCGCCTGGCCGACCCTGTGCTGGCGCGCGCGCGCGGGCGCGAGGTGCTGCTGGTAGACGACTCCAGCGTGGCCCTGGCGCAGTTGCGCGAGACCCTATCGCAGTTAGGTTTGAAGATGCATGTGGCCACCGATGGCCTGAAAGGCTTGAACATGCTGAAAAAATGGGCCGATGCCGGTGAGCGGATGACCGACAAACTGCTGATGATCTTCACCGATGCGGAAATGCCCGAGATGGACGGCTATCGTCTGACCACCGAAATCCGTCAGGATCCTCGCCTGAAGGATCTCTATGTGGTGCTGCATACCTCGCTGTCGGGTAGTTTCAACGAGGCCATGGTGAAGAAGGTCGGTTGCGACAACTTCCTTTCCAAGTTCCAGCCGGACAAACTGGTCGACGTGATCCGCGAACGCCTGATGCTGGACGAACCAAGCGCGTAGGACGGTTCGGGCGGTGATCCGCTCGAAGCGAAGCGACATTTTTTACGTTGCGCCGATAGCGGCCAGCAACCCCTACGGCTGCTCATCGAGACGTTGGCGCAGGCGCTCGATGCGCTTGCGGTTGACGCCCAGGTCCGAGTAGCCCAGGCGTGAGGCCGAGCGTACATCGACGGCCTGCTCGCCGATCAGGAACTCCACATCATCGACGAAGCGCAGTACCTGGCTGCTGAATTCGGCACGCAAGTAATTCGCGTCCTGCTCGATCAGGCGCGCGCGAGGTTCGTCGGCCAATAGCTTGACCATCAGTGCCTGGGTCTGGCTCGGGCTGCCCTTGAGCGGCAACGGCTCGACCCGGTGCTCTTCGTCGCTGGCCTGGCTGCTGACGCAGTTGGGCGACTCCGGGCAGGGCGTCAGGCGCCCATCGTGCACCCCGAGATTGTCGGGCGGGCTGCCACTGCAGGCACTCAGCATAACCAGCAGGGCAAAAGCCAGCGCAGGCTTGTGAGTGGGCCGGGTTACTCGTATAAGGACTTTTTGCCGAACGGGAAGCTGGCTCATGTTACGTCTCTCCGGGTTGTACCGTTATCCACTGAAGTCCGCCATCGCCGAACCACTGACTGAAATTCAGCTGGATGCCCTGGGCGTGGTCGGTGACCGTCGCTGGATGGTAGTCGATGCACAGAACGGGCGCTTTCTTACCCAGCGGGCATTGCCGCAGATGAGTCAATTGCTGGCACGGCACAATGCCGCGGGAGGTCTGACCCTGAGCGCGTCCGGTTTTCCTGTGCTGGAAGTGCCTTTGCTAGGTGCTGATGCCGCACTGCGTGGCGTGTTTATCTGGAGCGACAGCCTGTATGTACCAGATGCGGGCGATGAGGCGGCTGAGTGGTTGAGTCGATTCATCGGCAAGCCCTGCCGGCTGGTCCATGTGCCTGCCGAGCGCGCCCGGTTCATCGCGGGCAATCTCAGCACGCAAGAGAAGGTCGGTTTCGCCGATGGCTTCCCATTGCTGTTGATCGGTCAGGCTTCACTGGATGATCTGTCGGCGCGGGTCGGACGACCGTTGGAGATCCTGCGTTTTCGGCCGAATCTGGTGGTCGAGGGCGGCGCGGCCTATGCCGAGGACAGTTGGCGGCGGATCCGCATTGCTGGCATCGAGTTTCGCGTGGCCAAGGGTTGCTCGCGCTGCATCCTCACGACCCTGGATCCGCTGACCGGCGAGCGCAGTGCCGACCGGGAACCGCTCACCACGCTGAAGACCTATCGCGCCCGGGATGGCGAGGTGTACTTCGGTCAGAATCTGATCAATCAAGGTGTCGGTGAACTGCAACTCGGTATGTCGGTTGAGGTGTTGGAGTAAGCCGCACGCTTCAAGCCTGCAGTTGCCAATCCAGACGTGAAGGGGTGCCTGAGCACCTCGTCCGGATTCACCTGCTGCCTCCGCCTACTGATCGTCGAAATATCGCTCGTGCCAGGCAATCAGTGGTTGCGGGGCGTTGAGCTTCTGTCCGTAGATCACGGAATAAGACAGCACGTTTTGCACGTACTGACGGGTTTCGTCGAACGGGATGTTCTCGATCCAGACGTCATACGCCAGGTGGTTGGTGCCGCGCAGCCACTGGCGTACACGGCCGGGGCCGGCGTTGTAGGCGGCAGAGGCAAGCACGCGGTTGCCGTTGAATTGACCATAGACCTGGCTCAGGTAGGCGGCGCCGAGTTGGATGTTCATCTCGGGCAGCAGCACATTGTTCGGATTGCTCAAGGGTATGCCGAATTTGCGAGCGGTCTCCTTGGCGGTCGCCGGCATCAACTGCATCAGGCCCATGGCGCCTACCTGGGACTTGGCGTCGGCCATGAAGCCGCTTTCCTGGCGGGTAATGGCAAATACCCAGCTGGAATGCAGGCCACGTTTCTTCGACTCAATGGTCAGCGGTGTGCGGTGGGCCATGGGGAAGCGCACCTCCAGATCGTCCCAGTACTGCGCCTGGCTGATGGTGCGAATCGCTGGGAAGTACCACTCCATGTCGTAGGCCAGGCGCGCTTGGGCAACCAGCTCATCGCGGCTGAACAGGCGACTGACGTGATACCACTCGCGGCGGCCATCGACGATCTGGCCACGTTCGTGGAACTCCATCGCGCGGCGAATACCCGCGGCGTTGCGCACTTTTTGTATGGTCTTGGCTGAAAGCAGCAACGGCTTGTTGCTGAGCTGGTAGGGCGCTTTGACCTGGTCGGCGGCCATGAAGCCATAGAAATCGCGCTCCTTGGCCAGGCTTTGGTAGAGCGCTTTCGGCTCCGGGCTGTTTGGCTGGGCCAGTTGCAGGCTGCGCGCCCGCCAGTAACGCCAGCGGTTGGTCTGCCCCAGTTCCTCGGGCATTTTCCGGGTCAACTGGTGTGCCTCATCCCAGCGGCCGAGGCGCAGCAGTAAGCGCGCGCGCCATTCGCTGACGGTATTGTCATGCAGTTGCGGGTCATACTGCGCCATGACCTTGAGCGCGCGCGGGTCGAAGCGTTTTGCCAGGGTCAGGCCAATTTCACGAGCGATGGCGACTTGTTCGTCGCTGGAAAACTTCATGCGCCGGGCATAGCCTTCCAGCAATGTCAGGGCTTGTTCCGGGTCTTGCCGGGCCAGGCGGCGCAGGCCGAGGCCGACCACATCGGCCATAGCTGCATCGTTGGGGCTGAAGCGAGCGGTTTGGCTGAGGATTTTTGGTTTCTGCGCCACTTCAAGCAGTAGGCTGCCGTGGTTGCCCAGGGTTGGCAGCCCCTTGATCAGGTAAGTAGCCAAGCCGTAGTTACGGCTTTCGGCAGCCAACTTGGCGCGTTTCCAGCGTTTTTCTTCGGTGAGTTGGCCCTTGGCGGCCCATTGATCGAACAGGCTGTCGCAGGCATTGGGTTGCGACTTGCCGACCAGCCAGAGTTTTTCGGCAGTGGCAAAACCCTCTGCAAGCATGCCGTGGCCCAGCTGGTATTGGCCGTACAAGCAATCCAGTTCGGTGAAGTTCAGCGCGGGATCATAGTGGTTGATGAAGGTTTTCCACTCGCCGCGCTCGGCCAGCCAGCGCAGCCAACGCAATTTCATCCAGCTGGCCTGTGGCAGGTCGCCATGTTCGGCCAGGAATTTCTCGATCTCGTCGTTGCTCGCCCATTTGAGTCGTGCGGTCAGCTCGTCATAAGCCAGGTAAGGCTCCAGCGGATAATTACGCAGGGCCTGGGCATAGCGTTGATAAGGGGCTTTGTCGCCTTTGGCCAAGGCGGCTTTGGCCTCGTCATAGAACTGTCGCTGCTGGGCCAGGCTGGCGGCCTGAGCCATTGCGGTTGTCGCGGCGGTGATGATTAAACAGGAAAACAGGCGAAACAGGCGACCGCGCATGACACATCCGGGTAAGCAAATAAGAGGAGCGCCGGTCACACCGACGTCTGATTCAGCTAGCTTAGCCTTTTGCCGGGGGCGGGCGAAAGGCGCGCTGCCGACTGGTGTCGCAATGAAAATTGCCCGCAACCTCGATGCGCTTCTCGGTTAGAATACGCGCCCAGTTTTTGTCGGCAGCCTGATGGCGCCGACAAATAAGTTTTTGCGCTGATAAACATTCACAGCGTCGGGCTGCAACGCGAAGATCACCATTCGTTTATTGCACTTTCGACGCTGTTACCTGCTTGTTTGCCAGTCGCTGTATCGTCGAGGCGTACCATGACCCTGCTTAAGTTCACCGATGTTTCCCTGGCCTACGGCGCCATGCCGCTGCTGGACAAGGTGTCTTGGCAAATTGCCCGCGGCGAGCGGGCGTGCATCATCGGCCGCAATGGCACCGGTAAATCCAGCATGTTGAAGCTGGTCAAGGGTGACCAGAAGCCCGACGACGGCTCGGTCTGGCGCGCGCCCGGTCTGAAGATAGGCGAATTGCCGCAGGAGTTGCCAGTCGCCGACGGACGGACAGTCTTCGATGTGGTGGCCCAGGGCCTGGACGGTGTTGGGGAACTGCTTGCGCAATATCACCACCTGAGCCAGAACATCGTCACCGATGCCGATCTGGACAAGCTGATGCATGTCCAGCATGACCTCGAAGCCCGTGACGGATGGCGACTGCAGCAACTGGTCGATAGCACCTTGAGTCGTTTGCAGTTACCGGCCGACAAGACCCTGGCCGAGCTCTCCGGTGGCTGGCGTCGGCGGGTGCTGTTGGCCCAGGCGCTGGTCTCCGAGCCGGACCTGCTGTTGCTTGACGAGCCAACCAACCATTTGGACATCGGTGCCATCGCCTGGCTGGAAGAGGCGTTGATGGGCTTCAACGGCGCCGTGTTGTTCATTACCCATGACCGGGCCTTCCTGCAGAACCTGGCCACGCGCATCCTCGAACTGGATCGCGGTGGCTTGATCGACTGGGACGGCGACTACGCCAGTTTCCTGGTGCACAAAGAGGCCACTCTGGCTGCCGAAGAAACGGCCAACGCGCTCTTCGACAAGCGCCTGGCCCAGGAAGAGGTGTGGATTCGTCAGGGCATCAAGGCGCGTCGCACCCGTAACGAAGGGCGCGTACGGGCTTTGAAGGCCTTGCGCGTTGAGCGCAGCGAGCGTCGTGAGCGTACCGGCAAGGCCAATATCCAGCTCGATACTGCCGATAAATCCGGCAAGCAGGTAATGGTGCTGGAGAACGTGAGTTTTGCTCATCCAGGTGGCCCGTTCCTGATCAACGATTTCTCCATGGTGCTACAGCGTGAGGACCGTATCGGCCTGCTCGGCGCCAACGGTACCGGTAAAACCACGTTGCTGAAGTTGATGCTCGGCGGCTTGCAGCCGAGCAGTGGCAGTGTCAAGGAGGGCACGCGCATCGACGTGGCTTACTTCGACCAACTGCGTCATCAGCTTGACCTGGAAAAAACCGTGATCGATAACGTCGCCGAAGGCCGTGACTTCATCGATATCGATGGGCAAAGCCGGCACGTGCTGAGCTACCTGGGCGACTTCCTGTTCAGTCCGCAGCGTGCTCGCACGCCAGTCAAGGCGTTGTCGGGCGGCGAGCGTGCACGCCTGTTACTGGCCAAGCTGTTCAGTAAGCCAGCCAACCTGCTGGTACTCGACGAGCCGACCAATGACCTCGACGTGGAAACCCTCGAGTTGCTTGAAGAGGTGTTGTTGACGTTCAAGGGCACAGTACTGATGGTCAGCCACGACCGGGCATTCCTCGACAATGTGGTGACCAGCACCCTGGTCTTCGAAGGCGAAGGCAAGGTTCGCGAGTACGTTGGTGGTTATCAGGACTGGCTGCGTCAGGGCGGTTCGCCGCGCTTGCTCGGGGTTGGCGAAACCAAGGGCGGCAAGGCCGAATTGGCGTCAGCAGTAGTCGAGGCATCGCCTGCCCCTGCACCCGAGGCGGCTCCGGTTGCCAAGAAGAAGCTCAGTTACAAGGTGCAGCGTGAGCTGGAGTTGCTTCCCGGGCAGATCGATGCGCTGGAAGTGCAGATAGCTGCATTGGAGGCGCAGATCAGTGCCCCGGCTTTTTACCAGCAATCTGCGGAAAAAAGTGCCGAGGTGTTGGCTCGTTTGCAAAGCCAGCAGCATGAACTGGATAAACTGCTGGAGCGTTGGGCCGAGCTGGAAGGCTGAGCCCGACTGCCGCAGTAGCTGATTATTCCCAAGCTAAACCTCAGAACGTCTGGCGGAGACACGCATGGCCATCGAGTACAGGATTACTCTCGACGATAACCACGAATTCAGTTACAGGATCGAATTGGACCGTGTGTATGACGCCACTCAGGCGCAGGCCGCACCCAGCTGGACGCGACTGGACTCCCAGCAGTGCAGCAATTGTCCGCTGAGCAGGAACGACTTCAGTCACTGTCCGGCAGCGGTCGATCTGCATCGGGTGATCGAGGATTTTCAAGGTCTGCCGGCCTTCAAGAAAGCCATGGTCTGGGTGCGCACGCCGGAGCGTGAGTACACCAAGCAGGTGGGTCTGGAAGAGGGGTTGCGTGCGCTGCTCGGAGTGATTATGGCGACCAGCGCTTGCCCGGTGCTGGGTAAGCTCAAGCCGATGGCACAGAATCACTTGCCGTTTGCCAATAATCAGGAGTTCATCCTGCGCGCGGTTTCGCTGTACCTGGCGCGGCAGTACTTCAATTTCCGTGAAGGGCGTCTTGCAGACTGGGAACTCAAAGGGTTGGTGCGCATGTTCCAGCAGTTGCAGTTGGTCAATCAGGCGTTCTGGCAGCGGATTCACGACACCTGTGACGGCGACTCGAACCTCAAGGCCTTTCTGACCTTCTTTTCCATGTCCTCGAGCATGACCTACTCACTGGAAACCCAGTTGCAGAAAATCCGTCCGTTGGTCATGAGTGCGGGCGACCATTTCGAATGATCCAGGGCGAATGAGGCATGTCGCCTCATTCGCCCAGTGCGCGCTACTCGGGTTTCTTCAGGCGTACAGCCAGCACGTCGCAGGGCGCGCCGTGCAGCACGTCATTGGCAGTGGAGCCGAGCAGTAAAGCCAGGCCATGGCGGCCATGGCTGCCGACTATGATCAGGTCGCAGCCTTGCTCCTCGGCCAGGCGGTGTATTTCCTGGCGGGGCTGGCCGTAGGCCAGATGACGTTGATCTGCGCCCAGATCGGGATATTTACCGGCAAAACTGTCCAGGCGTTCGCGGGCCTGCTCGAATTGCTGCTGTTGCAGCATCGACAAATCCATGGGCACATCACCGCCAAACGCCATGGCCATGGGTTCGACAATATGGACCACGGATAATTTTGCGTGCGTGCTCGAGGCCAGCTTCTGTGCGCGCTTCATGACTGGGTCGCATTCTTCGGTTAGGTCGACAGCGACCAGAATATGCTGGTAAGGCATGGGTGGTTCCTTCTAAGGGTGACCGATGGTGATAAGTATGGCCGCATTGAGCGCTTGTAACAGGGTTATACCAGCGAGATAAATTTATGCCCACTTGGATCATATTGTTGCTTCTGGCTTTTGTGCTTAGCCCACTGGCCATGCTGATGCCGTCGCGGCGACAGCGTGGGCGGATGGATGTGCGTTTGCAAGCACGACGCCTGGGGTTGGCGATGCAGTTGTCGCGCGAGCAATGGCCGCACTGGTTGGCCGTTGAGCCGCCAGGCCAGTGTCCGCAATACCACCGGGCGCGGCTTCGTGGGCATGAGGATTGCTGGTGCTACTGGCAGGCCGAGCCCGGTCAGTGGCTGAATCGATGGCGCGAGCCTTGTGTGGATGCGCCGTTGGCCGAACAATTGGCCAGCCTTCCGGTCGATGTGTACAAGGTCGAGGCAACCGCACAGATGATTGCGCTGTCTTGGGGGGAGCGGGAGGCGCCTGGCGCGCTGCAGAAGATTGCCAGTTTCTTGCTGGCGCGTGCTTGAGCGTCACTCACCGAGCCGTCTGGTTGTCAGGCAGTGAGCAAAGAAAACCCGATGCAGGCATCGGGCTATAAATGTGGCCAGGCAGGCCGGAAAGTCGAATGGGGCATGCGCCGAGTGCGCCCTGGCCCTGAACTGCATGTCCGCGTATTGGGTAGAGCCTCTTCAAAGCCTTCTCCCGATGCTGTCGGAATAAGTGCTGGTCGGCGCTGATTTCTTTGTAAGTGCGCAGCGATTTATCAATATAGCGTCATCTGCTGCTGACGCGTCTCTGTTTCTCGATCTAGCCATCTGGCGACTGGCGCGGGGCCACTGATTGTCGGTTGCCTGCAGCAGGCCAGTTAACCCCTGGGTTTGCAGTGCCCGGGTTGCCGTTGCAGTTGCTATTCACGCTGAGAGCGCAATGCTTTCTGTCTTTGTCCGGTCTGTTTGGGTGAGCGCCTCCAATGCTGACTGGCTTTGCGCGGTGGCCTGTTGCCTGATCTGCTGAGCCATTTTTCCAGGGTCTCGAGCCAGTCCAGAGTCTGCTCGGGCCGACACCCGGCGTAATGCTGTGTGCGGTGCCCCGCTCTGCGGGATAACCCGTCCAAGGCCGCTCCGCATTTGTTGTGCCGAGACGCCAGGCGTCTCGGGCGGCATGGCCATGCGTGTAGCGCGTTCATCGTCTTCCATGTCGTTGCAGGTTTTTTCGTGCGGCTCGGCATCGCTGATGCTGTCTCGGCCGGCTGCTGCAGGACTCGGTGGCGCGGGTGTGGAGGCTTGCATTGGGTGGATGAAGACGAGCAGGGCGATAAGTAACGTGATCGGCAGGCTGGAGCTGAATAGGGGGCAGGATGCCCCGGCGGGCTTCGATTTATGCGTGTTAGTGCATGCGCTCTGATCGTCCGTATTGCGGCGAGTGTTTCGGCTACGGAGCTAGTTTGGCGGGGATGTATCGGATCATGAATGTCGCTTGATAATCTAAAGTTACCTGATTTTAGGCGCCAATCACTAGCTTATAGCTGCAATGTGTTCCGGTTTGTCGAGGATGGTTCTCATTCTGGCTGTCGCGGATGGCTGCAGCCGCAAGCGACCAATTGACAATTTGCAGCTTTTCCTTGAAGGTGGGCGCACCCGAATCAAACGGGCGTATGAATTGAGTGTTTGCTTAAAAATGCAGCACCAATTCAGTCCGACTATCGCATCGGCGGGTGTGCCAGGCTCATAGGGTTACTCTGAAACGGCTGAGCCGTGGGGTAGCAAGCTGGTTGGCTCCGATGTGTACTGTTTAGCTTCCATACCGTGGAGATCAGTTGATGATTTACGAAGGTAAAGCCATCACGGTTAAGGCTCTTGAGAGCGGCATCGTCGAATTGAAATTCGACCTCAAGGGTGAATCCGTCAACAAGTTCAACCGTCAAACCCTCAACGAATTGCGTCAGTCGGTTGATGCAATCAAGGCTGATGGTTCGATCAAAGGCGTGATTGTCACCAGTGGCAAAGACGTATTTATCGTCGGCGCCGACATCACCGAGTTCGTCGACAACTTCAAGTTGCCGGATGCAGATCTGGTGGCTGGCAACCTCGAAGCCAACAAGATCTTCAGTGATTTTGAAGACCTCAGCGTGCCGACTGTGGTCGCAATCAATGGCATCGCCTTGGGCGGTGGTTTTGAAATGTGCCTGGCCGCAGATTACCGGGTCATGGTCGACAGCGCCAAAGTGGGCCTGCCGGAAGTCAAGCTGGGCCTGTACCCGGGTTTCGGCGGCACTGTGCGTCTGCCGCGCTTGATCGGTACCGACAATGCGGTCGAGTGGATTGCCTCGGGCAAAGAGAACCGTGCAGACGATGCCCTGAAAGTGGGGGCGGTCGATGCCGTAGTAGTCGCCGACAAGCTGCAGGCCGCTGCGCTGGACCTGGTCAAGCGCGCTATCTCCGGCGAACTGGACTACAAGGCCAAGCGTCAGCCGAAGCTCGATAAGCTCAAGCTGAATGCCATCGAACAGATGATGTGCTTCGAAACTGCCAAGGGCTTCGTCGCAGGCCAGGCCGGTCCGAACTATCCGGCCCCGGTCGAAGCAATCAAGACCATTCAGAAAGCCGCAAATTTCGGCCGTGACAAGGCGCTGGAGGTCGAAGCGGCTGGTTTCGTCAAGCTGGCCAAGACCTCGGTCGCCGAGAGTCTGATCGGACTGTTTCTGAATGATCAGGAACTGAAGAAGAAAGCCAAGCAATACGACGAAATCGCCAAAGACGTCAAACTGGCCGCCGTTCTTGGTGCCGGCATCATGGGTGGTGGTATCGCCTACCAGTCGGCGGTCAAGGGCACGCCTATCCTGATGAAGGATATCCGTGAAGACGGTATCCAGATGGGTCTGAACGAAGCCTCCAAGTTACTCGGCAATCGCGTGGCCAAGGGTCGCCTGACCCCAGCGAAGATGGCCGAAGCCCTCAACGCCATCCGTCCGACCCTGTCCTACGGCGATTTCGCTAACGTCGACATCGTCGTCGAAGCCGTGGTCGAGAATCCCAAGGTCAAGCAAGCGGTCCTGGCCGAAGTGGAAGGCGTGGTTAAGGAGGGTGCGATTCTCGCCTCCAACACCTCGACCATTTCCATCAGCCTGCTGGCCAAGGCCCTCAAGCGTCCGGAAAACTTCGTCGGCATGCACTTCTTCAATCCGGTGCACATGATGCCGCTGGTTGAGGTCATCCGTGGCGAGAAGTCCAGCGAGGTGGCTGTTGCCACTACCGTGGCTTACGCCAAGAAGATGGGCAAGACCCCGGTTGTGGTCAACGATTGCCCGGGCTTCCTGGTCAACCGTGTGCTGTTCCCGTACTTCGGTGGCTTCTCCAAGCTGCTCGAGCTCGGTGTCGATTTCGTGCGCATCGACAAGGTGATGGAGAAGTTCGGCTGGCCCATGGGCCCGGCCTATCTCTCCGATGTGGTCGGTATCGATACCGGTCACCACGGTCGTGACGTGATGGCCGAAGGCTTCCCGGATCGCATGGCAGTCGAAGGGCGTACCGCGGTCGACGTGATGTATGAAGCGGACCGCCTGGGCCAGAAGAACGGCAAAGGATTCTACTCGTACGAAATGGACAAGCGCGGCAAGCCGAAGAAGGTCATCGACCCTGTGGCTTACGAGTTGCTCAAGTCCATCGTCACCGAGCAGCGTGAAGTGTCCGATGAAGACATCGTCAACTTCATGATGATCCCGCTGTGCCTGGAAACTGTTCGTTGCCTGGAAGACGGTATCGTCGAGACTGCTGCCGAGGCCGATATGGGTCTGGTCTACGGCATTGGCTTCCCGCCGTTCCGTGGTGGCGCATTGCGTTACATCGACAGTGTCGGTGTCGCCGAATTCGTGACCCTGGCCGACAAGTACGCCGATCTGGGCGCGCTGTACACCCCGACCGCCAAGCTTCGCGAAATGGCCGCCAACGGCCAGAAGTTTTTCGGTTAATCGCGGACAGACTAGAGCGAGAGTGAATTTATGAGCCTGAATCCTAGAGATGCAGTGATCGTCGACTTTGGTCGTACCCCGATGGGGCGTTCCAAGGGCGGTATGCATCGCAACACCCGTGCTGAAACCCTGTCGGCCAACCTGATCAGCGGCTTGCTGACACGCAACACCAAGGTCGATCCGGCCGAAGTGGAAGACGTGATCTGGGGCTGCGTCAACCAGACCCTGGAGCAGGGCTGGAACATCGCGCGCATGGCCTCGCTGATGACCCAGATCCCGCACACCAGCGCTGCGCAGACGGTCAGCCGTCTGTGTGGTTCCTCCATGAGCGCCCTGCACACGGCCGTGCAGGCGATCCAGACCGGCAACGGCGACGTGTTCGTCATCGGTGGTGTCGAGCACATGGGCCACGTCGGCATGATGCATGGCGTCGATCCGAACCCGCACCTGTCGCTGTATGCCGCCAAGGCGTCGGGCATGATGGGGCTGACCGCGGAAATGCTTGGCAAGATGCACGGCATCAGTCGTCAGCAGCAGGACGCTTTCGGTGAGCGTTCGCACCGCCTGGCGCAAAAGGCCACCGTCGAAGGCAAGTTCAAGGATGAAATCATCCCGATGCAAGGCTACGACGAGAACGGCTTCCTGAAAGTCTTCGACTACGACGAAACCATTCGTCCGGAGACCACCCTGGAAAGCCTGGCTGCCCTGAAGCCGGCGTTCAATCCGAAAGGCGGCACCGTGACTGCGGGTACTTCCTCGCAAATCACCGACGGCGCTTCCTGCATGATCGTCATGTCTGCCCAGCGCGCTCAGGACCTCGGCATTCAGCCGATGGCCGTGATACGTGCCATGGCGGTCGCGGGTGTCGATCCGGCGATCATGGGTTACGGTCCGGTGCCGGCTACCCAGAAGGCCCTCAAGCGGGCTGGTCTGACCATCAATGACATCGACTTCTTCGAACTCAACGAAGCCTTCGCGGCCCAGGCGCTGCCTGTGCTGAAGGATTTGAAAGTGCTCGACAAGATGGAAGAGAAGGTCAACCTGCACGGTGGTGCGATTGCGCTTGGTCACCCATTCGGTTGTTCCGGTGCGCGTATCTCCGGTACCCTGTTGAACGTGATGAAGCAGAACGGTGGCACTTTTGGTGTGTCGACCATGTGCATCGGCCTGGGTCAGGGCATCACGACCGTCTTCGAACGCCTTTAAGCGCACGTGGACGTAAAACCGGGGCCTAGTGCCCCGGTTTTTGTTTGTCGGCGGAAAAAAATACAAGGAATTTAGCGATGCAAATACAGCCCGGCCTTTATCGCCACTACAAGGGACCCGAGTACCGCGTATTTGGCTTAGCCCGGCATTCCGAGACCGAGCAGCAACTAGTGGTCTATCAGGCGCTATACGGCGATTACGGCTTGTGGGTGCGCCCGCTGGAGATGTTTTGCGAAAGCGTCGAAGTGGACGGCGAACGGGTTCCACGTTTTGCTCTGATTGAGGCCGAATCAAGCCTTTTCGGCCGGCCCTGAATGCAGGTCGCGTTATTGCTACGCTTGACCTTGGCCTGAACGCCACTATATATAGCGGTGCCGCGCTGGCCGGCTAGTGAAAAACCATGTGCGGGATCGTGCCGCGTTAAATGCGCCGCAGAATGCTTCTTTACAGCATGTAAACTCAGCTTCTTCGGTTGAATTCACCTCGCCAGTCTTGGCGCGCACTATTTTTAACAGTCTGTATGGCGCCTCTCGCCTTTCATTTATCGAATTTCAGGAAACTTCCAATCCATGGGCAAATCGCTGGTCATCGTGGAATCCCCGGCCAAGGCCAAGACCATCAACAAGTATCTGGGCGACCAGTACGTGGTGAAGTCGAGCATCGGCCACATCCGTGACCTGCCTACCAGCGGCTCGGCAAGTGCTGCCAAGGAACCCGTCAAACGGGGCAAGGCGGCGGCTGGTGAAGTGCCGGCGTTGACGCCCAAGGAAAAGGCCAAGCGCCAGTTGGTGGCGCGCATGGGGGTCGATCCCGAACATGGCTGGAAGGCCAAGTACGAAATCCTCCCGGGCAAGGAAAAGGTTGTCGAAGAACTGCGCCGGTTGGCCAAGGATGCCGACACCATCTATCTCGCAACCGACTTGGATCGCGAGGGGGAAGCTATTGCCTGGCACCTGCGCGAGTCCATCGGTGGCGACGAAAGCCGCTACAAGCGCGTGGTATTCAACGAGATCACCAAAAAGGCCATCCAAGAGGCCTTTTCCAAACCGGGCGAGTTGGACATCAATCGGGTCAATGCCCAGCAAGCGCGGCGCTTCCTCGACCGTGTAGTGGGCTACATGGTCTCACCATTGCTGTGGGCCAAGATTGCACGTGGTCTTTCGGCGGGCCGGGTGCAGTCGGTGGCAGTAAAGTTGGTGGTCGAGCGCGAGAAAGAGATCCGCGCCTTCGTTCCTGAAGAATATTGGGAAGTGCACGCCGATCTCGGCACGGCCAAGGGTGGCAATGTGCGCTTCGAGGTGGCCCGCGAAAACGGTGCTGCCTTCAAACCGTTGAACGAAGCCCAAGCGATGGCTGCCCTGGCCACGCTCGAGGCGTCCAGTTACAGCATTACCAAGCGTGAAGACAAACCGACCAGCAGCAAACCTTCGGCACCGTTTATCACGTCTACCTTGCAGCAGGCGGCGAGCAACCGCCTGGGCTTCGGGGTGAAGAAGACCATGATGATGGCCCAGCGTCTCTATGAGGCCGGTTACATCACCTATATGCGTACCGATTCGACCAACCTGTCGGCTGATGCCGTGAGCATGGTGCGTGACTTCATCGAAGGCGAGTTTGGCAAGAAATACCTGCCGGCCAACCCGATTGCCTACAGCAGCAAGGAAGGGGCCCAGGAGGCGCACGAGGCGATTCGTCCGTCTGATGTCAACCTCAAGCCAACCCAGCTAGTCAAAATGGAGCGAGACGCCGAGCGCCTTTATGAGCTGATCTGGCGCCAGTTCGTGGCGTGCCAGATGCCGCCTGCCGAGTACCTGTCGACCACCGTGACCGTCACTGCCGCGCAGTTTGAGTTGCGCGCCAAGGGCCGCATTCTCAAGTTCGACGGTTACACCCGGGTATTGCCGCAAATGAGCAAGCCGGGCGACGACGGTGTCTTGCCGGACATGGCCCCGGGCGATGCGATCAAACTGGTAAAACTCGACCCGAGTCAGCATTTCACCAAGCCGCCGGCACGTTATTCGGAAGCCAGCCTGGTCAAGGAGATGGAGAAGCGCGGTATTGGTCGTCCGTCGACCTATGCGGCGATCATCTCGACCATTCAGGATCGCGGTTATGTGGCCCTGCACAATCGGCGCTTCTATTCGGAAAAGATGGGCGACATCGTTACCGGACGCCTGAGCGAAAGTTTCTCCAACCTGATGGACTATGGCTTTACTGCCGGGATGGAAGAGAACCTGGACGATGTGGCCCAGGGTGAGCGCGAGTGGAAGCATGTGCTCGATGAGTTCTACGGCGACTTCAGGAAGAAACTCGAAGTGGCCGAGGCCAGCGACAGCGGTATGCGCGCCAATCTACCGACGCCGACCGATATCCCCTGCCGCGAGTGCGGTCGGCCGATGATGATTCGGACCGCCTCGACCGGGGTCTTCCTCGGGTGCTCCGGCTATGCCCTGCCGCCAAAAGAGCGCTGCAAGTCGACCATCAATCTGGTGCCTGGCGATGAAATCGCCGCGGACGATGAGGGTGAGTCGGAATCGCTGGTGCTGCTCGGCAAACATCGCTGCCAGAAGTGCGGCACTGCCATGGATGCCTACCTGCTCGACGAGACGCGCAAGCTGCATATCTGCGGCAACAACCCGGATTGCACGGGCTACGAAATCGAGCAGGGTCAATACCGGATCAAAGGTTACGAAGGCCCAAGCCTGGAGTGCGACAAGTGTGGCAACCAGATGCAGCTGAAGACCGGGCGTTTCGGCAAGTTTTTCGGTTGCACCAACGCGGAATGCAAAAACACCCGCAAGCTGCTGAAAAGCGGTGAGGCCGCTCCGCCGAAGATGGATCCGGTGAAGATGCCGGAGCTCAAGTGCGAGAAGGTCAATGACACCTATATCTTGCGCGACGGCGCGGCGGGCTTGTTCCTGGCGGCCAGTCAGTTCCCGAAAAATCGCGAGACCCGTGCGCCCCTGGTGCTGGAATTGATTCCGCACAAGGACGAGATCGACCCGAAATATCACTTCCTCTGTGATGCGCCGAAGAAAGACCCTGAGGGTCGCGCAGCGGTTATTCGCTTCAGTCGCAAGACCAAAGAGCAGTACGTGCAGACTGAAGTCGATGGCAAGCCTACCGGCTGGCGTGCCTTCTATGATGGCGGCAAGTGGAAGGTCGAAGAGAAGTCTTGATCGGGACAAAGCGCGCGTCTGCAGACAGCAGGCGCGCGTATAGTGGCCTGATCGGTCTGTCGTGGAGGGCGCCTTGATGGCCCATGAACTGTATACCCGTACCAACCAGAAGCTCTTCTATGCCGGTCTGTCGCTGGAGTCCTGGCGCGCCGCGCAGGAGGGGCGAGCCGTCAACGCTTTGGCCCTGATACAGGCTGAGCGTGAAGCCGCGCTATTCCATCTCTATGGGGCACTGCTGGGGTTGTGTCATGAGATCGCCGGTTACTACCGCCTGCCTGAAAGTAATACGACACGAGCCGAGCAATTGCTGGACAAGGCGCTGCTGGCTGCTGCGCCTTGCCCTGAGTTAGCCGAGCTAATCGAGTTGGCGCAGCAGCCGGAAACCTGGCTGGCTCAGTTACTGCAAGCCTATGGCGAGCTGTTTCAGCCACCTCAGGCGGCAAAAAAGGTCAAGGTTGACCCGCGTACTCCCTTGATTGTCGCGGTCAGCCTGGATCAGGAGGAGCCACCACTGGCGCGTGAAACGCTGGAGGTTTGGCGGCAGGAGTTGAAGGGGTTGGCCAAGCGCTTTCGCGAGTCGTTGAGTGAGTGGTGAGCCGAGTTTGGATAAGCGGGCTAGGGTGAGCCTTGGTCGACTGTTACAATGCCGGCCTTTCGTGGAGAATCAGCCCTATGCCTACATCCTACCTTGAGATCGTCGAGTTGCCCGATGGGCGCATTGCACTGCGTCGTGCAGACGATGAGGAAACCCTGGTGGTGCTGGACTTTTCCGCTGATGCCAAGGAATTTCTGCAGGGACAGCACGTCGAGGTAGCCAAGGCTATGCTCAGTGTCGGTGTGCAAATGGCCGGGAAATTGGCTGAAGGCGATCTTGATCACGCGCAAGGCCCGCGTGTTCTGCATTGATTGCCCAGTGTTGTATTGCCGCTGATAGTGTTATCGGCAGCTGGGTCTGAGTGTAGTGGCGGCTCCAGGTGCCTGATTAAGGGCATCGTCTCATGCACAGTCCTTGTGCAATTGCTCGGGAATCTCACCCAAGACTGATGTTGAGGCTTTGCGCCTTGCCTTGTCGCGCGGCCTGCTCCAGTTGCTCGCGAGCACAGTGCTCAAGAGGGTGAAGCCAGCTAACAACGGTATGGCTACGGCCCAGCTTCAGTGCCTCCTGAGCCAGTTGCAAGGCACTTTGGTTGCCGCGGGGATGGAGTAACAGAATGCGCTCGCGGTTAAGTCCGGCTTCGCGCAGCCAGGTTTGCGTCAGGCTGCTGGGCGGGGCGATCAGGCTCAGCCAGCGCGCATCGTTATTCTGGCTCAGCTCGCGCAGAATTGGCGCGAGCAGGTTCAGGCAGTGACCTGCAGCGCCACGTAGCGACATTTCACTGAAGGCTGCGAGGTTTTCCTGCCAGGTCGACTCCACTACCGGCTGCAGCAGCGGCGTGACTGTTGAGGCCATGAGCCCGTCGAACAGCGGCAACTGCGTACGCTTTAGCGATTGCGGGAACTGCATAAAACCTCCTCTGGCAGGTGCTGGAAAAACGACCCGCACATGCCCTCGTGGTGTCTATGATCGTGGGCTTGAAACAGCTTCGAAGACCTTGCGTGTCTGGTTCCAGCGCACCCAGAGTGGGCGAGCGGTGCACGGTGGGTATTGGTCTGTCGTTGCTGTCGGTACTGCGCCGCCCTGGGTTGCAGGGGCTTGCTAGCGCCGGATAACGCCGACGCTCAACCCTTCGATAATCAACTCTTGTTCTTCCAGGTTCACTTCAATCGGGGCGAACTCGGCATTTTCAGCAATAAGCCAGACCTTGTTCCCTTCGCGCTTGAAGCGTTTGACCGTCACTTCGTCATCGATGCGAGCGACCACTACTTGGCCGTTGCGTGCTTCACGGGTGGTATGCACGGCCAGCAGGTCGCCGTCGATAATGCCAATGTCCTTCATGCTCATGCCGCGCACCCGGAGCAGGTAGTCGGCCTTGGGGTGGAAAAACTCGGGGTTGATACGGCATGAGTCTTCAATATTCTGTTGCGCTAGAATGGGGGCGCCAGCGGCGACGCGGCCGATCACCGGTAAGCCCTCTTCCGGATTGTTTGGTTCGTAGCCAGGGATGCGGATGCCGCGTGAGGCGCCCGGGGTCATTTCGATGGCCCCTTTACGGGCCAGGGCCTTGAGGTGTTCCTCGGCGGCATTGGGTGACTTGAAGCCAAGTGCCTGAGCGATTTCCGCACGGGTTGGCGGGTAGCCGTTGTCGTCAAGGCAATGCTTGATGAAGGCGAGAATTTCAGCTTGGCGTGGCGTCAGTTTCAGCATGTTGGACTCTGTTTTTTTATACAGTGACTGGGATTATATACAGTGGGCTGGGGTTGGCAATCCTCCTTTTCCCTCTTGGCTGAATTCGCTGCTAGCGGTTTCAGTCTATCTGCGCATTACTTGGTTGATGGCAAGTGCGTCGGCGCTGGCCAGGCCTTGTGTGCTGTGGATAGATGACCGCCCGGCCAATAAATGGCTGACGTGACTTGACAAAGTGGCAGGTCGAAACGTATGTTTCAAACAAGTGTTTGTCAGGTGGGTAGTGATGGCTCAGTCGGAAACCGTTGAACGCATTCTCGATGCGGCGGAGCAATTGTTCGCAGAGAAAGGCTTTGCGGAAACGTCATTACGGCTGATTACTGGCAAGGCCGGGGTCAACCTGGCGGCGGTGAATTATCATTTTGGCTCCAAGAAAGCGCTGATCCAGGCGGTGTTTTCCCGTTTCCTCGGCCCGTTCTGCAGCAGTCTCGAGCGAGAGCTCGATCGTCGTCAGGCCAAGCAGGAGGTTAAGGTCAGCCTTGAGGAGTTGCTTGAGTTGCTGGTCGATCAGGCGCTGGCCGTGAAGCCGCGTAGTGGTAACGATTTGTCGATATTCATGCGCCTGTTGGGTTTGGCCTTCAGCCAGAGTCAGGGCCACCTGCGCAAGTATCTGGAAGAGGTGTACGGCAAGGTCTTCCGCCGTTACATGCTCCTGGTGCATGAATCCGCACCGCGTATCCCACCGCTTGAGCTGTTCTGGCGCGTGCATTTCATGCTCGGCGCTGCAGCTTTCAGCATGTCCGGGATCAAGGCGTTGCGCGCCATGGCCGAAACCGACTTCGGGGTGAATACGTCAATCGAACAGGTTATGCGCATGATGGTGCCGTTCCTCGCGGCCGGCATGCGTTCGCAAAGCGGCGTGAGCGATGAAACCCTCGCCACTGCCCAGCTCAAAGCGCGGGTCAAGAGCGCTGGCCTGCTCGCCAAGGTTTGATACCACGCTTGTGGGCTTGGCCAGTCCGATCCGCTAAGCTAGTCGCCCATGCGCGCCCTCGACTATCTGCATATCTCCCTCGCTGATCAGTGCCTGTACGGCTTTGCCGACGGGCAACTGTTGTTGCGCCTGCCTGTGTCCACCGCCCTCAATGGTCCCGGTGAGCTCAGCGGCTCCGGCTGCACGCCGCGCGGGCGCCACTGCGTGCGGGCGAAGATCGGCGAAGGCTTGCCGCTGAGGGCGGTATTGCGGGGCCGGCGCTGGACGGGCGAGGTCTGGTCGCCAACGCTGGCTGCTCAGTTTCCCGGGCGCGACTGGATTCTCACGCGAATCATCTGGCTCAGCGGTTGTGAGATGGGGCGCAATCGACTGGGGCAGGTCGATACCTTCCGCCGCTACATCTATTTACATGGCACGCCGGACACTGAGCCCATGGGGGTGCCGCGCTCCCACGGTTGTGTACGGCTGCATAATGCCGACCTACTGTCGCTGTTCCCGCTCGTCCCTGTTCAGTGTGTCGTGCAGATCGATGAGGCGTCATGTCCGGTCTGGGCGGCGGCGTCACTTTAGTTAAGGATTATTTGTGAGTTCACCCATGCAAGGCTCGTTGATGCTGGATATCGCCGGCACTTGGTTGACCGCCGAGGATCGGCAGATTCTGCGCCAGCCCGAAGTGGCTGGCTTGATCCTGTTCGGGCGCAATATCGAGCATCCGCAGCAGGTGCGCGAGCTGTCGGCCGCGATTCGTGCGGTACGGCCGGATCTGCTTCTGGCGGTCGATCAGGAGGGTGGTCGGGTGCAACGTCTGCGCCAGGGCTTTGTGCGTCTGCCGGCGATGCGTGCCATTGCCGATAACACCAATGCCGGGGTCTTGGCCGAGCACTGCGGCTGGTTGATGGCCACCGAAGTGCTGGCGGTAGGGCTGGATCTGAGCTTTGCGCCGGTGCTGGACCTGGATCATCAGCGCAGTGCCGTGGTTGGCAGTCGGGCCTTTGAAGCAGATGCACAGCGCGCCACACAGTTGGCGGCGGCATTTATTCGCGGCATGAGCGCTGCAGGTATGGCCGCGACAGGTAAGCATTTTCCCGGGCATGGCTGGGCCGAGGCCGACTCCCATGTGGCCATTCCTGTGGATGAGCGCAGCCTCGAACAGATTCGCGCCAGCGATCTGCAGCCGTTCGCTCGCTTGAGCCGGCAGTTGGCCGCGGTGATGCCGGCGCACGTGATCTACCCGCAGGTCGATGACCAGCCTGCCGGTTTCTCGCGACGCTGGCTGCAGGAGATTTTGCGTGGAGAGTTGCAGTTCACTGGGGTGATTTTCAGCGATGATTTGTCGATGGCGGGGGCTCATGTGGTGGGCGACGCAGCTTGTCGCATTGAGGCCGCGTTAACGGCAGGCTGCGACATGGGCTTGGTCTGCAATGATCGCGCTGCCGCCGAGTTGGCGCTGAGCGCATTGCAGCGGCTACGGGTTGTCACGCCGCCAGGTCTGGCGCGCATGCGGCGCCAGGCTTTCCCGGGTACGGAATACCGCCAGAGTCCGCGATGGCTGGAAGCAGTCGGCGCATTACGCGCCGCGCAATTAATCGATTGAGGAGAGTTTGATGACTGTCTACGCCATAATCGGCGGTACTGGCTTGACCCAGCTGGATGGGCTGACCATTAAAGCTGCGCTGCATGTTGATACACCCTACGGTGCTCCCTCGGCGCCGATCTTGCGAGGTGAGTATGCTGGCGGGGAAGTGTTGTTTCTTGCCCGCCATGGTCACCCGCACCGGATCCCGCCGCATCAGGTGAACTACCGCGCCAATCTCTGGGCGCTGCGGCAGTCGGGCGCCAAGGCGATTATTGCGGTAAATGCGGTTGGTGGCATCGAGGCAGCCATGGGCACTGGACACTTCTGTCTGCCGCACCAGGTCATCGACTACACCTCCGGGCGTGCGCACACTTTTTATGAGGGGGAGTTGGAGCATGTCACCCATGTCGATTTCAGCCACCCCTACGATGCCGGACTGCGGGAAAAACTAGCCGCGGCGCTGGTTGCCGAGCACTGCGCATTCAGTGATCGGGGCGTCTATGGTTGCACCCAGGGTCCGCGCCTGGAGACGGTTGCCGAGATCGCCCGGATGGAGCGTGACGGTTGCGATATCGTCGGTATGACCGGGATGCCCGAGGCGGTGCTGGCGCGCGAGCTGGCCTTGCCTTATGCCTGTCTGGCGTTGGTGGTGAACCCAGCGGCGGGTAAATCCAATGCATTGATCACCATGGCTGCTATAGAGCGCGCCTTGGACGAGGGCATGGGGCGGGTCAAGGCCGTCTTGGCCCATGTGCTGGCCGGCTGAGCATATTGGCTGTGAATAAAGGGGGTCGCTATCGCGACCCTTTTTTGTGCAGGCAAGGCGCTAGGGGAATCGATTATAGCGGGCTGATGCGCACCAGCAGACCGAGGCTGCCGTGGTCGAGGTAGGTCAGTTCGCCGCTTTGCAGGCGCACGCTGTATTTGAGCAGTTCACTGCCGCTGAGCAGGCCGCTGTCATCGAACCGATTGACCCACAGGTTGGTATTCAGGTCGATAAGGCGATCCTGTTGCAGGTCAAGAGTACCCTCGATCGGGAAATGCCCGAAGTGTTCCGGGCCCGTGCTCAGCGCTACTCTGCTGGGGCTGGCGCCGATGCTCTGGGCCCAGGCTTTGTGCAGCAGCACCTGATAGCCGTTGGCCGGAGTGAGTTTGCCCGCTTCATTATTCAGTGAGGTGTTGCGCTCCTGGCTGGGGGCGATTGGCAATGCGCCTTGTGCCCAGTCGTCGGGGGCAGGGCGGGCGGCGGACAGCTGCTGCGTTGTTTGCCGGAAGACGATGACTTCAATCTGATACATCGTCTCGGCAAAGGCGGCAGTGGTACTCAGGAGCGAGAATAGGACAAGCGGCAGCAAAGCCAGGGTGCGGAGCGCGCGCATGGGTCAGTCCTTCAAGTCGGGGGGCGTCAGGCGCTCGAACAGCGCTTCCAGAGTATTAAATCGATGATCCGGCTGCTCCATCGGTACCTGGAATTTGAACATAGTGGCGCCTTCGAACTTGTAGCGGGCGGGCGCGCCTTGGATCAGCTTGATCAGGGTCAGCGGATCGACGCAGGTATCGGCGGCGAATTCGATACGGCCGCCTTGCGGGCCGGCGTCGACTTTCTTGATCCCGAGCTTTTCTGCCTGCAGTTTCAACAGGGTCAGGCGCACCAGGTTCTTGGTTGGCTCCGGCAGCAGGCCGAAACGGTCGATCATTTCCACCTGCAACTCTTTCAGACCGTCTTCGTCGGCGGCCGAAGCGATGCGTTTGTAGAGGATCAGCCGGGCATGGACGTCCGGCAGATAGCTTTCCGGGATCAGCGCCGCTACCCGTAAGTTGATTTCCGGGCCACCGCCCAGCGGTTGCTCGAGGTTGGGCTGTTCGCCCTTGCGGATGGCTTTCACCGCGCGCTCGAGCATTTCCATGTACAGGGTAAAACCGACCGCCTGGATCTGCCCGCTCTGGCCATCGCCGAGTAGTTCGCCGGCGCCGCGGATTTCCAGGTCGTGGGTGGCAAGGAGAAAACCGGCGCCCAGATCCTGGGCGCCGGAGATGGCTTCCAGACGCTTCTGCGCGTCGTCGGTCAGCTGTTTGCGCGGTGGGGTCAGCAGGTAGGCATAGGCCTGGTGGTGGCTGCGCCCGACCCGGCCACGCAATTGGTGCAGCTGGGCCAGGCCGAACTTGTCGGCGCGCTCGATGATGATGGTGTTGGCGCTGGGTACGTCGATGCCGGTCTCGATGATGGTCGAGGCGATCAGCACGTTGAAGCGCTTGTGGTAGAAGTCGCCCATCACCTGTTCCAGCTCGCGCTCGCGCATCTGCCCGTGGCCGATGCCGATACGCGCTTCCGGCACAAGTTCGGCGAGGTCGGCGGCGCATTTCTCGATGGTCTTCACGTCATTGTGCAGGTAATAGACCTGGCCGCCACGCAACAGCTCGCGCAGCAGGGCTTCCTTGATGGTCGGGTTGTTCTGCTCCATGACGAAGGTGCGCACCGACAGCCGGCGCGCCGGAGGCGTGGCAATGATCGACAGGTCGCGCATGCCCGCCACGGCCATGTTCAGGGTGCGCGGGATCGGGGTGGCGGTGAGGGTGAGGATGTCCACTTCGCTGCGCAGGGCCTTGAGCTGTTCCTTCTGGCGCACGCCGAAACGGTGTTCCTCGTCGATGATCACCAGGCCCAGGTTGTTGAATTGGACGTCTCCCTGCAGCAGCTTGTGGGTGCCGATGACGATATCGACCTTGCCCTCGGCCAGTTGCTGCATGGCGCTGGCGACTTCCTTGGTGCTCTTGAAGCGGCTCATTACCTCGACGTTCACCGGCCAGTCGGCAAAGCGGTCGCGAAAACTGTTGTAGTGCTGCTGGGCGAGCAGGGTGGTCGGCACCAGCACGGCGACCTGGCGACCGCTGTGCACGGCGATGAAGGCGGCGCGCATGGCCACTTCGGTCTTGCCGAAACCGACATCGCCGCAGATCAGGCGATCCATCGGCTTGGCGGCGAGCATGTCGTCGCGCACCGCATCGATGGCGGTTTGCTGGTCCGGGGTTTCCTCGAAGGGGAAGCCGGCGCTGAAGGTGACGTAATCGAGCTGCGGGTCGGCGAAGGCGTAGCCTTCGCGAGCAGCGCGGCGGGCATAGATATCGAGCAATTCGGCCGCCACGTCGCGCACTTGTTCGGCGGCCTTGCGTTTGGCTTTCTGCCAGATCTCCGAGCCGAGGCGGTGCAGCGGCGCCAGGGCGTCGTCGCTGCCGGTGTAGCGGGCGATCAGGTGCAGGCTGGCGACCGGCACATAGAGTTTGGCTTCCTCGGCGTACATCAGCGCGAGAAACTCGGCTGCCTGGCCATCGATCTCCAGGGTGATCAGGCCCAGGTAGCGTCCGACGCCATGATCGATATGCACCACCGGCGCTCCTTCGCGCAGTTCGGTGAGGTTCTTGATCACGTTGTCGCCGCCGTCGCGCGATTTCTCGCGGCGGCGGCGCTGCATCACCCGTTGGCCGAACAGTGGGCTTTCGGCAATCAGCGCCAGGTCCTCGAGCATCAGGCCGTCGTCGAGCGGGGCGATGGTGATGCCCAGGCGCTCCTCGCTGGCGGTGAACTCCGGCCAATTGGCCACTTCCCTGGGCTTGAGCTTGAGGCGGGCGAGCAATTCCAGCAGCACTTCGCGGCGCCCGGCGGACTCGGCACAGAACAGCACGCGGCCTGGATAGTCTTCGATAAAACGGCGCAGGGCGGCCAGGGGTTCGCTGGCCTTAGCCTGGATCGCCAGGTCGGGCAGGGGCTGCGCGTTGAAGCGCTGGCGGCCGACGCCGGGTTCGATGTCTTCCTGGCTGATGACAACCCGTGGCCAATCTTTCAGGCGGGCGAAGCAGTCTTCGACCGGCAGGAAAATATCGGCTGGCGGCAGCAGCGGACGCTCGGGGTCGACCCGGCGCTCTTCATAACGGTTGCGCGCGTCGTTCCAGAAGTGCTCGGCGGCTTTTTCCACCCCGGGCAGGGAAAATACCTGGGTGTCCTGTGGCAGGTAGTCGAACAGGGTGGCGGTTTCTTCGAAAAACAGCGGCAGGTAGTACTCGATGCCGGCCGGGGTTATGCCGGTGGTCAGGTCCTGATAGATCGGGCAACGACGGAAATCCACGTCGAAGCGCTCACGAAAGCGTCCGCGAAAATCGCCAACGGCCTTTTTCTCCAGGGGGAATTCACGGGCCGGCAGCAGCTTGATCGACTCGACTTTATCGATCGAGCGTTGGGTTTCTGGATCGAAGGTGCGCAGGGTTTCGATCTCGTCGTCGAACAGGTCGATGCGAAACGGCTGGTCACTGCCCATCGGAAACAGGTCAATCAGGGCGCCGCGCACGGCGAATTCGCCGTGTTCGTAGACCGTGTCGACGCAGCGGTAGCCTGCCGCCTCCAGCCGGGTGCGCATGTCGTTGACGTCGAGTTTCTGGCCGGCGTCCAGCACCAGGCTGCTGCCGAGCAGAAAACGCTTGGGGGCCAGGCGGTGCAGGGCGGTGGTGATCGGCACTACCAGGACGCCATGTTTCAGTTCCGGCAGGCGATAGAGTGCGGAAATACGCTGGGAGATGATGTCCTGGTGCGGCGAAAACAGGTCGTAGGGCAGGGTTTCCCAGTCGGGGAAGTGCAGAACCGGCAGTTCCGGGGCGAAGAAGCTCAGTTCCTGCTGCAGGCGCTCGGCGTTCTGGCTGTCGGCTGTCAGCAGCAGGGTAAAGCGCTTGGCCGCGCTGGCGGCTTCGGCAATCGCCAGGCTCAAGGCCGCACCGGGCAGATTGCCCCAGTGTTGTTTTCCGGCGGTGGCGGGCAGGGACGGTAGACGCAGTATGGACACGGGCGGTACAGGCACGGGCGGCTCACGGTCATGGCGACAGGGTCCGCGATTGTAACTAGCCACGTTGGTTGCTGTCAGTGTTTCGTCCGTTGCAGATTGCCGGCGGTGGGCTGGGCCGTCATAATGTAGCCCCTTTTTTCAGCCCCTACATATGGAAGGTACTGCCCGTGAATCAGAAGCCCGACCAGTGTCTCGGTGAGTGGATCGATCGTGAAGCCCTCGCGGAAGCGATGATTCCCTTGATTGGTCAACTCTACCGCAACAACAACGTAGTCACCTCGATCTACGGTCGTAGCCTGATCAACCGTTCGGTCATTCAGATTCTCAAAGCCCACCGCTACGCCCGCCACCGTCTGGACGGCGATGCCGAGCTGTCGGTGCATGACACCTTTCCGATGCTCAAGACCATGAGCGAGCTCAAGTTGGGCGCCGCTTCCGTGGATTTGGGTCGCATGATGGCCAAGTACCTGGCAGAGGCCAATGGCCGCAGTATCGAGCAGTTCGTGCGTGACGAACTGGAGCCGGTCGCCGGTCAGCAGAATGTCGTGGCCCGCAAGGGTACCGACGTGGTGCTCTACGGCTTCGGTCGTATCGGCCGCCTGCTGGCGCGCATCCTGATCGAGAAAACCGGGGGAGGCGACGGCCTGCGCCTACGGGCGATTGTCGTGCGCAAGGGCGCTGATAACGATCTGGAGAAGCGCGCCAGTCTGCTGCGTCGTGACTCCGTTCACGGTCCGTTCGACGGCACCATCGTCGTCGACGAGGAAAACAACACAATTACCGCCAATGGCAACCTGATCCAGGTGATTTACGCCAAGTCGCCCGGCGATGTGGATTACACCCAGTACGGTATCGACAATGCGCTGCTGGTGGATAACACCGGTGTGTGGCGTGATGCCGAGGGACTGAGTCAGCATCTGGCCTGTCCGGGCATCGATCGCGTGGTGCTGACTGCGCCTGGCAAAGGCGCGCTGAAGAATATCGTGCATGGCATCAATCATGGCGATATCGCCGCTGACGACAAGATCATATCTGCAGCATCCTGCACCACCAACGCCATCGTGCCGGTGCTCAAGGCGGTGAATGATAAGTACGGCATCGTCAATGGTCACGTTGAAACCGTGCATTCGTACACCAACGACCAGAACCTGATCGACAACTTCCACAAGGGCAGTCGTCGTGGTCGCAGTGCTGCGTTGAACATGGTGATCACCGAGACCGGTGCCGCCACTGCCGCTGCCAAGGCATTGCCGGTGCTCAAGGGCAAGTTGACCGGTAATGCCATTCGCGTCCCCACGCCGAACGTGTCCATGGCCATCCTCAACCTGAACCTGGAGAAGGCCGCGACCCGCGAAGAGATGAACGAGTACCTGCGCTACATGGCGCTGCACTCGGATCTGCACAAGCAGATCGACTTCGTCAATTCCCAGGAGGTGGTTTCCACCGACTTCGTCGGCTCGCGTCACGCCGGTGTGGTGGATGCCGAAGCGACCATTGCCAATGACAATCGGGTCGTACTCTATGTCTGGTACGACAACGAGTTTGGCTACAGCTGCCAGGTGGTTCGCGTGATGGAAGACATGGCTGGCGTCAATCCGCCGGCTTTTCCGCGCTAAGCGCTAGCGGCGATTTATAAAAAACGGGAGCCTTGGCTCCCGTTTTTTATTCAGGCTTGTTGGCTAGTCGTTGAGCAGGCTGCTGCGCAGGCGGTCCGAGAGTCCGTCGGGCGCTAGCCAGATACCTAGGTAGGTGCGGGCCAGTTCCGGGTTGCTGCTGGCAAAGGTGGTTTTGCCATTGCGCTCCAGGCTCAGGCCGCTGTCAGCGTGGTAATTGAGGGCGTAGCGGTCGCCTGGCTTGATGTCCCGGAAGCTTGCGTGCAAGGCATCCAGGTCGCTGCGCAGGCGGTCGAGCTTAGCTTGGTCGTGTTGCCTCTTTAGCGTGGTCCAGGCGGCTTCGATGACGTCGCTGCGCAGGATGTTGCGGAAGTAATAGAGCTCCAGGCGCAGGCTGCGCTGGCGATCCAGGGCTTGTGCGGCACTGACCTTGGGTTCTGCATAGAGGGCAGCGGCGTAGACGTCGACCCACAGGTAACGCAGGACACTTTGATTCTTGCGCTCCAGGCTGGCCCGCTCCAGGGTTGTATGTGGTGCGAAATTCGCCTGGCGCAAGCGCTCGTCCGCAGCGGCGAGCAGGACGGGGCTGAGCAGTAGCAGGCTGGCGAGTAGCAGCGGTCGGCGCATGATGAGCATCCTCGGGGCGCAATGCTTGAATGTCGTCAGTGCGGCATTTTCAGTCAAGTTGTCGTCTGTTGCGGCCTGTTGCAGAAAGCCCAAAAAAAGCAAGCGCTTGGGTGGTCAGTTGAGGGGCGCGTCTTTATAATCAAGCGGATTTTTTACCCGCGCTCGGCATCATTACCCGCGCCAATCACGTTATTGGTGTGGGTATGGCTATTAAGCACCCAGATGCCGCCCGTATTCTAAAAAAAGCTTATAAATCAGTGGTTAGGCAAACCTATGATCAAATTGAAACATGGGCTTGATTTGCCCATAACAGGCGCGCCGGCGCAGCGTATCGAGGCTGCAAGGCCGGTACGCAGTGTCGCTATCGTCGGCTTCGATTATCACGATATGAAGCCGACGATGCAGGTGCAGGTCGGAGATCGAGTCAAGCTCGGTCAAGTGCTGTTCTCCGATAAGAGGTCGGCAGGGGTTGATTACACTGCGCCAGGCGCCGGGGTGGTCAGTGCGATTCATCGTGGTGAGAAGCGTGTGCTGCAATCGCTGGTGATCGACCTGGACGGCGATGAGCAAGTGACCTTCGCCAGCTATCCGCTGGCGCAGTTGGATGGGTTGAGTGACGCGCAGGTGCGTGAAAACCTCCTGCAGTCTGGTCTCTGGACCGCACTGCGTACTCGTCCATACAGCAAGGTGCCTGCGGTAGATGCAGTACCCAGCTCTATTTTCGTCGCAGCCATGGATACTCAGCCGTTGGCGGCCGATCCCGCGGTGGTCATCGGCGAATATGCCGCTGATTTCGAAAACGGCCTCAAGGTGCTGAGCAATCTGGCCAAGGTCTTCCTGTGCAAGGCCGCTGGCAGCAGTCTGCCGGGTGAGCAACTGAGCAAGGTGCAGACCGAGGCGTTTGCCGGTCCGCACCCCGCTGGCCTGGCAGGCACCCATATCCACTTTCTCGACCCGGTCAATGCCAGCAAGAGTGTCTGGACGATCAACTATCAGGACGTGATTGCCGTCGGCAAGTTGTTCGCGACCGGGCAGTTGTGGGTTGAGCGTGTAGTCGCCCTGGCTGGTCCGGTGGTTGAGCAGCCACGTCTGTTGCGTACTCGCCTGGGCGCCAGTCTGGATGAGCTGACCGCAGGTCAATTGCAGTCTGGATTTAACCGCGTGGTTTCCGGTTCGGTGCTGGGCGGGCGTACCGCGCAGGGTGCCTTTGCCTATCTGGGGCGTTATCACCTGCAGGTGTCGTGCCTGGCTGAGGGTAGTGACCGCGAGATGCTGCATTACCTGCGTGCCGGGGTAAACAAGCATTCGGTGTTGAATGTGTTTGTTTCCAAGTTGGCGGCGGCGAAGAAGTTCGCGTTTTCCACCACCACCAACGGCAGCCCGCGCGCCATGGTGCCGGTCGGCAACTACGAAGAAGTGATGCCGCTGGATGTGCTACCGACGCAACTGCTGCGCTACCTGATCGTTGGTGATACCGAGATGGCCCAGAAACTTGGCTGTCTGGAGCTCGACGAAGAAGATCTGGCGCTGTGCAGCTATGTCTGTGCCGGCAAATATGAATATGGCCCGATCCTGCGCGATAACCTCGCCCGTATCGAGAAGGAGGGTTAATCCATGGGTATTCGCGAATTCCTCGACAAGATCGAGCACAACTTCGAAAAGGGCGGCAAGTACGAGAAGTGGTACGCCCTGTACGAGGCGGTCGACACCTTCCTCTATCGCCCCGGTAGTGTGACCAAAACCACGGCCCACGTGCGTGACGGCATTGACCTCAAGCGCATGATGATCATCGTCTGGTTGTGTACCTTCCCGGCGATGTTCTTCGGCATGTGGAACACCGGTTACCAGGCCAACCTGATTTTCGCCGGCAGTCCCGAGCTGCTGGCCGCGCAGGGAGGTTGGCACTTTGCGTTGATCAGCGCGCTGGCCGGTTTCGACCCAAACAGCCTGTGGGATAACTTCATCCAGGGTGCTGCCTGGTTCCTGCCGGTCTATGCGGTGATTTTCATCGTTGGCGGCTTCTGGGAAGTGTTGTTTGCTTCGATCCGCAAGCATGAAGTCAACGAAGGCTTCTTCGTCACCTCGGTGCTGTTCGCCCTGATCCTGCCGCCCAGCATTCCGCTGTGGCAGGTCGCCCTGGGCATCAGCTTCGGTGTGGTGATCGGCAAGGAAGTGTTCGGCGGTACTGGCAAGAACTTCCTCAACCCGGCGCTGACCGGCCGTGCCTTCCTGTTCTTCGCCTACCCGGCGCAGATGTCGGGCGATGCGGTCTGGACTGCGGTCGATGGCTTCGCTGGCGCGACTTCGCTGAGCCTGGCCGCCGCTGGCGGTATCGAGAATGTACTGAGCAATGGGGTCACCTGGCTGAATGCCTTCCTCGGCACCGTCCATGGTTCCCTGGGCGAAACCAGCACGTTGGCGATCATGATTGGCGGTGCTGTGCTGTTGCTTACCAAGATCGCTTCCTGGCGCATCGTCGCCGGCGTGATGCTGGGCATGATCGGCCTCAGCCTGCTGTTCAATACACTCGGCTCGGCAACCAATCCGATGTTCGCCATGCCGTGGTACTGGCATCTGGTGGTCGGTGGTTTTGCCTTCGGTATGTTCTTTATGGCCACCGACCCGGTGTCGGCGTCCATGACCAATACCGGTAAGTGGATTTTCGGTGCCTTGATCGGTGTCATGGTGGTGTTGATCCGCGTGGTCAACCCTGCGTTCCCGGAAGGCATGATGCTGGCGATTCTGTTCGCCAACCTGTTCGCACCGCTGATCGACCACTTCGTCGTTCAAGCCAATATCAAGCGGAGGCTGGCACGCAATGTCTAGTCAAAAAGAATCTACCGCGCGCACGTTGACGGTGGCCTTGCTGGTTTGCCTGGTGTGCTCGGTGTTCGTCGCCGGCGCTGCTGTGGCGCTCAAGCCGATCCAGGTGGACAACCGTCTGCTGGATAAACAGCGCAGCATCCTGGCTATCGCCGGGCTGGGCGATGCGAGTATGTCGAGTGCGCAAGTCAAAGACATGTTCAAGGGCACCATTACCGCCAAGCTCGTGGATCTGCAAAGCGGCAAGTTCTCCGATGCCAAGGACCCGGTGACCTTCGATCCGTTGAAAGCCGCGAAGGACCCCAAGCTTTCCAGCGTTCTGCCGGGTGAGCAGGATATTGCGTCGATCAAGCGTCTGGAACGTTACACCACGGTGTATGTGGTGGAGAAGGACGGCCAGACCGATACCGTGATTCTGCCAATTCGCGGCTACGGCTTGTGGTCGACGCTGTACGGTTTCATTGCCCTCAAGGGCGATTTGAATACCGTGGTGGGCATGGGCTTCTACCAGCATGCAGAGACCCCGGGCCTGGGTGGCGAAGTGGATAACCCGAAGTGGAAAGGTCAGTGGCCAGGCAAGACCCTGTTTGACCAGGACGGCAAGCTTGCCGTGGCGGTGGTCAAAGGCGGCGTCGACCCACAAAGCCCGAAGGCGGAGCATCAGGTCGATGCATTGGCCGGCGCGACCTTGACCAGCAAGGGCGTGGACAATCTGCTGAAGTTCTGGCTTGGCCAGAATGGTTTCGGTCCGTTTATCGCTAACTTGCGCGCAGGGGAGGCTTGATCATGTCGCAGCCGACTATTAAAGAAGTCCTGCTCAATCCGATCTTCAACAACAATCCGATTGGTTTGCAGATTCTGGGTATTTGCTCCGCTTTGGCGGTCACCTCGAACCTGAAGACTGCCATGGTGATGTCGATCGCCCTGACCCTGGTAACCGGGTTCTCCAACCTGTTTATCTCGATGATCCGCAGCCAGATCCCCAGCTCGATCCGCATGATCGTACAGATGGTGATCATCGCCTCCCTGGTGATCGTGGTGGATCAGGTGCTCAAGGCTTATGCCTTTAGTCTGTCCAAGCAGCTGTCGGTGTTCGTGGGTCTGATCATCACCAATTGCATCGTGATGGGGCGTGCCGAAGCATTCGCCATGCAGAACCCGCCGGTGCTGTCGTTCTTCGATGGCATCGGTAACGGTCTGGGTTACAGCGTCATGCTGGTCATGCTGGGCATCGTTCGCGAGTTGTTTGGCAGTGGCAAGCTGATGGGCTTTGAAATCATTCCGGTCATCAACGACGGTGGCTGGTATCAGCCTAACGGTCTGCTGTTGTTGCCACCTTCGGCCTTCTTCCTGATCGGCCTGTTTATTTGGGCGCTGCGCAGTTGGAAGAAAGAGCAACTCGAGCAGCCGAGCTTCAAGATGGCGCCGCAAATATCCAACAAGGAGGCCTATTAATGGAGCATTACATTAGTCTGCTGGCCAAGGCCGTGTTCGTTGAGAACATGGCGCTGGCCTTCTTCCTCGGCATGTGCACCTTTATTGCCATCTCGAAGAAAGTAGAGACGGCGATTGGCCTGGGTATCGCGGTTGTCGTGGTGCAGGTCATCACTGTGCCGGCGAACAACCTGATCTACACCTACCTGCTGAAAGACGGTGCGCTGGCCTGGGCCGGCTTGCCGGAAGTAGACCTGAGCTTCCTCGGTCTGCTCAGCTATATCGGTGTGATCGCAGCCATCGTGCAGATCCTCGAGATGCTCCTGGATAAGTACGTACCCTCGCTGTACAACGCCCTGGGTGTGTTCCTGCCGCTGATTACGGTTAACTGCGCCATCATGGGCGGCACCCTGTTTATGGTGGAGCGTGACTACAACCTGGCGGAAAGTACCGTGTATGGCTTCGGTTCAGGTTTGTCCTGGGCGCTGGCGATTGCCGCGCTGGCGGGCATCCGCGAGAAGCTCAAGTACAGTGACGTACCGGCAGGTCTGCAGGGGTTGGGCATCACCTTTATCACCATCGGTCTGATGTCTCTGGGCTTCATGTCCTTCTCCGGCGTGCAGTTGTAAGGACGGGATGAATAGATGATCAATTACGAAATCTTTCTCGCCATCGGCATGTTCACCGGCATCGTGCTGGCGTTGGTGCTGATTATTCTGGCTGCGCGCGCCAAGCTGGTTTCCAGTGGTGACGTGAGCATCGAGATCAATGGCGAAAGAACCATTGTGGTTCCGGCAGGCGGCAAGTTGCTGCAGACGTTGGCTACCAACAATATTTTCCTGTCGTCGGCCTGTGGCGGCGGCGGTACCTGTGCTCAGTGCAAGTGCGTGGTGGAAAGCGGCGGCGGCGAAATGCTGCCGACCGAAGAAGCTGCCTTCACTCGCCGCGAGGCCAAGGCTGGCTGGCGCCTGTCCTGCCAGACTCCGGTCAAGCAGGACATGAAGATCGAGGTGCCTGAAGAAGTCTTCGGCGTGAAGAAGTGGGAATGTACGGTGTTGTCCAATCCGAACGTGGCCACCTTCATCAAGGAACTGACGCTGAAATTGCCGGAAGGCGAGAACGTCGACTTCCGCGCCGGTGGCTATGTCCAGCTGGAATGCCCTCCGCACGTCGTGCATTACAAGGACTTCGATATCCAGGAGGAGTATCGCGGCGACTGGGACAAGTTCAACCAGTGGAAGTACGTGTCCAAGGTCGAAGAGACCACGATCCGTGCCTACTCCATGGCCAACTACCCGGAAGAAGTCGGTCTGGTGAAGTTCAATATTCGCATCGCCTCGCCGCCGCCAGGCAAGGACGATCTGCCGCCAGGCAAGATGAGTTCCTATGTGTTCAGCCTCAAGCCGGGCGACAAGATCGACGTCTATGGTCCCTTTGGCGAATTCTTCGCCAAGGATACCGATGCCGAAATGGTCTTCATCGGTGGCGGTGCTGGCATGGCGCCGATGCGCTCGCATATCTTCGATCAGCTCAAGCGCCTCAAGTCGACGCGCAAGATCAGCTTCTGGTATGGCGCACGCTCCATGCGTGAAGCCTTCTACGTCGAAGAGTACGACCAGTTGCAGGCGGAGAATCCCAACTTCAAGTGGCACCTGGCGTTGTCCGATCCATTGCCGGAAGACAACTGGAGCGGCATGAAGGGGTTCATCCATAACGTGCTGTTCGAGAATTACCTGAAGGATCATCCGGCTCCGGAGGATTGCGAGTTCTACATGTGCGGTCCGCCGATGATGAACGCCGCCGTGGTCAAGATGTTGGTCGACCTAGGTGTGGAGGAGGAGAATATCCTGCTCGACGACTTCGGCGGCTAGGCATGAAATTAGTGGTATTCCAGCCCGTTATCGCTGTCGCTTTTGCGGCAGCCCTAACGGGCTGTTTGCATTCTGAGACGGTCGAAGAGTTCGGCGGCCCCACCATGGGCAGTACCTATTCGGTCAAATATGTCACCGGCGAGGGTGTTGCCGATGGGCTGACCCTCAAGGCCGAGACCGAGGCGATTCTTGCCGAGGTCGACCAGCAGATGTCCACCTATCGAGACGACTCGGTTATCTCGGCGTTCAACCGGGCGCCGGCGGGTAGCTGTATGGCGGTTCCCGCAGGAATGCTCGAGGTTGTGCGCCTGGGCCTGCAGTTGGCCGAGGAAAGTGGCGGCGCTTTCGATCCGACCATCGAGCCGTTGCTCAACCTGTGGGGCTTCGGTCCGCAGGCACGGGTCGAGCGGGTGCCGAGCGCCGATGAGCTGGCTGAGGCGCGTCGACGCAGTGGTTATCGGAATCTGCGCATAGACGGGCAGCAACTGTGCAAGGATGTCGATCTGCAGCTGGATCTCAACAGTATGGCTGCCGGTTATACGGTCGATAAGATCAGCGCTCGCCTGGCCGAATTGGCTGTCGCTAACTATCTGGTGGAGGTCACCGGGGAGCTCAAGGCTGTCGGCAAGAAGCCGGATGGCCAGCCCTGGCGCATCGCTATCGAGGCGCCACTCGATGATCAGCGAGTCGCACAGAGAATTCTGCAGCTGGATGGTTACGGTATTTCCACCTCGGGTGATTACCGTAATTATTTCGAGGAAAATGGCGTGCGTTACTCGCATACGCTTGATCCGCATACCGGCGCGCCCATCACCCACAGGCTGGCAGCGGTGACGGTGGCTGACTCATCGACCTTACGCGCCGACGGCTTGTCGACAGCGTTGATGGTGCTGGGGCCTGAGCAAGGCTTGGCCTACGCTGAGCAGGCGGGCATCGCGGCGTTTTTCGTGACCCGAGAGGGCGCGGGCTTCGTCACACGGGGTACCACGGCTTTCGAGCAGCAGTTCGCTGCAGGAGAAGAACAATGATTTGGTTGATCGTATTTTTCACCATGCTGTCGGTGGTGGCGCTGATGGCAGTGGGCGTGATCATGGGGGGTAAACCGATAGCCGGTTCCTGTGGCGGTATTGCCAATCTGGGCATCGAGAAAGAGTGCTCGATTTGCGGCGGGAGTCGCGAGAAGTGCGAAGAGATCAACAGTTCGCCGACCGAGACCAATACCGGCGAACTCGCCTACGACGCGACCAAGCGCTAATCGCCATTCACCGGCCTGCATGTCAGGCTGTTATCACGTATCGATTGCCAGGCTGCTGATGCAGTGCTGGCCCTGCCGAGAGTGCGGCACAAACGCTCCGGTGTGATCTGAAGGAGTAAACATGGCGGTCTACAACTACGACGTAGTGGTGCTGGGTTCTGGCCCCGCGGGTGAGGGCGCGGCAATGAATGCTGCCAAGGCAGGGCGCAAGGTGGCAGTGGTCGATAGCCGCCGTGAGGTCGGCGGCAACTGCACCCACCTGGGCACTATCCCGTCCAAGGCCTTGCGCCATTCGGTGCGCCAGATCATGCAATTCAATACCAATCCGATGTTTCGTCAGATCGGCGAGCCGCGCTGGTTTTCCTTCCCCGATGTGCTCAAAAGCGCGGAGCGAGTGATCAGCAAGCAGGTGGCCTCGCGCACCGGATACTACGCACGCAATCGCATCGACCTGTTCTTCGGCACGGGTAGCTTTGCCGACGAACAGACTATCGATGTGGTCTGCGCCAATGGCGTGGTGGAAAAGCTGGTGGCCAAGCAGATCATCATTGCTACGGGCTCGCGGCCCTATCGTCCGGCGGATGTCGATTTTGACCATCCACGGGTGTACGAGAGCGACACCATCTTGACCCTCAGTCACACGCCGCGGCGGCTGATTATCTATGGGGCAGGGGTCATTGGTTGCGAATATGCATCGATCTTCAGTGGTCTCGGTGTGCTGGTCGATCTGATCGACAACCGTGATCAATTGCTCAGTTTTCTCGATGCGGAAATTTCCGATGCGCTGAGCTATCACCTGCGTAATAACAATGTACTGATTCGCCACAATGAAGAGTACGAAAGCATCGAGGGGGTCGACAACGGTGTGATCCTCAATCTCAAGTCGGGCAAGAAGATCAAGGCCGATGCCTTGCTCTGGTGCAACGGCCGTACCGGCAACACCGATCAGCTGGGCTTGGAGAACATCGGCATCAAGGTCAACAGCCGCGGGCAGATAGAAGTCGACCATAATTACCGCACCGAGGTGTCGAATATCTTTGCGGCTGGTGATGTGATTGGTTGGCCGAGTCTGGCCAGTGCAGCCTACGATCAGGGTCGCTCGGCGGCTGGCAATATCGTCGAGAACGACAGTTGGCGTTTCGTCGATGATGTGCCGACCGGAATCTACACCATCCCGGAGATCAGCTCGATCGGCAAGAATGAGCGCGAGCTGACCCAGGCGAAGATCCCCTATGAAGTGGGTAAGGCATTCTTCAAGAGTATGGCGCGGGCACAGATTTCCAACGAGCCGGTCGGCATGTTGAAGATCCTGTTCCATCGCGAAACGCTCGAAGTGCTGGGTGTGCACTGCTTCGGTTATCAGGCTTCGGAGATCGTGCACATCGGCCAGGCGATCATGAATCAGAAGGGTGAGGCGAACAGTCTCAGGTACTTCGTTAACACTACCTTCAACTACCCGACCATGGCCGAAGCCTATCGAGTGGCGGCGTTCGACGGCCTCAACCGGCTTTTTTGAACGGCTCCGATCGGTGGCCTGAGCCGATCGGGGAAGATCCGTTCAGTGATTCCTCGGCGTGGCGCTGGCCTAACCGGGAGAGTTTCTGACCAGGCAGCAATAAAAAACCGGCCCACTGTGGCCGGTTTTTTATTGCCTGCTGTGTAGCGCGGGTAACCCATCCGGCGGCGTCAGGGGCGCTGCAATCCGGGTTTCGCAATTCAGCCCAGTCTACGAACTTGGCTGCAGCGTCTGCGCCGCGAGGCCGGGAAAATCGGTAATCAGGCTGTCCACGCCGAAATCAGCCAGCCGGCGCATCAGTGCCGGTTCGTTGACCGTCCAGACCGAGACATGCAAGCCGGCTTTCTGTGCTTTGAGCAGGCGTTCCGGGGTGCACAGGGTCCAGTTCAACGCCAGTAGGCTGCAGTCATAGTGCTGGGCCACCTTCAGCGGGTCGAGCCAGGCATATTCCGCCACCAGGCCGCGGGCCAGCTGCGGTGTCAGGCGCTTGAGCGCACTGAGTACCTCCCTGGAACTTGAGGTGACCGTGACTTTATCTGTCAGCTGATAACGCGCAGTCAGCTCGGCAATCGCTTCGACCATCTTCGCGGCACGGGCTTTCGAGGCGCTTTTGACTTCCAGTTGCCAGTGCTCGAAGTCGCATTTCTCGAACAGCTCGGCCAGGCGAGGAATCGGGCATGGGGTCTTCCAGCCAGGTCCGCCTTTGCGGGCGTCATAGCTGGCCAGTTCGGCGGCGTCGTGCTCGACTACCTTGCCGCGATGGCCGGTGGTGCGCTTCAGGGTCGGGTCGTGAATTACCATCAGCTCGCCGTCGCGCGACTGGTGCAGGTCCAGTTCACAGCGTCGCACACCATGCTCCAGACATTGCTGGAAGCTGGTCAGGGTGTTCTCCGGAGCCTCGCCTTTGGCGCCGCGGTGGCCGTAGATCAGGGTCACGGTTGCTCCTTGGTCGGGTAGCTGGTGCGCGGCTGATGGTGGCGCACGCTGTTGATGACGTGGTCGTATTCGAAGTACACGCTGAACTCGCGGTAATCCCAGCGGCTAATCGGCGGGCTGCCGACCGCAGGGCGTTCTTCATCGGCGAGGCCGAAGCGCTCCAGTACCGAGCGCTGCGATTCTCCGCGCTGCGGCAGTTGAACGGTGGCGGCGCCTTGCTGGCCGAGGGGGATCTGCAGGCTGTCGGCGTTAGCGCCGAACGGCAGGCACGACACTATTAGTGCAAGGAAAAGGCGTGGCATAGGGTTCTCGTCACTAGGGCTGGGGCTGTTCACGGGCCTGGCGGCGCTCCAGGGCTTGGCGCTGGAGGATATGCCGGGCCAGTAACTGGCGCTGCGCGTCGGTCAAGGCTTCGAACTCGGTGCCGATCTCGAACTGTTGCTCGGCGAGCGCCTGGCAGTGAATCACCTTGGCCCGTAATAGCAGGCCGAGAGCCTGCGGCATCAGTACTATCTTGATCGCCAGATGGCTGCCGATGGCAAGAATTTGGCTGCTGCTGAAACTCACACCGCCTTCGGACAGGCAGACCTGCCGCGGTGTGCCTATGTCGCGCAACAGGCTCTGGGCGACAGCTTGGCCGAGCAGGTCGATGCGCTTGTTGATCACCTTGAGGTAGTTGGCCAGGGTGCGGTCGCGCTCACTGATATGGCGCAACAAGTGCTGCGACTCGAAGTCCAGCAGGTGCAGTTCACTGAGCAGGTTGAACAGTGGCGAACTGTCATGAAGCTCGTCGCTGGCCAGGGCTTCGGCACCTGACAGCGGGGTGAATTCCAGTGCGATCGTATCGTCGATACGATAGTATTCGCGGCGGTCATCTTCATCTTGAATCGACATGGCGAACCCATGGCAGCAGTAGTGGTCTGAGTGTAAGGCCGCTTGCCAAGCCCCGCCACAAGGACGTTCCTCTTTCCCGCGAATTAGCCCCCCGACATGTTCAGACCTCTGTTCGTATATATAGGTACGCGTTATACGCGCGCCAAGCGTCGTAATCACTTCGTGTCTTTTATTTCCCTGACTTCAATGATCGGGCTGGCACTCGGCGTGCTGGTGATGATTGTAGTGCTGTCGGTGATGAATGGCTTCGATCACGAGATGCGCACGCGTGTGCTGGGTATGGTGCCGCATGCCACTATCGAGTCTGCTTCGCCCATCGAGGATTGGCGCAGTCTCGCCGACAAGGCCATGGAAAACCCGCAGGTGGTAGCCGTCGCGCCATTCAGCCAGATGCAAGGCCTGCTCACGCATGAGGGCAAGGTGCAGAAGGTGTTGATCAACGCGGTCGATCCGCATGAGGAAGTAAAGGTTTCGATCATTGGCGATTTCTTTCAGCAAGGCCGTCTGCAAGACCTCGAACCCGGCGCCTTTGACATCGTCATCGGCGACAAGGCCGCCGCCAAGCTGGGTGTCACTCTGGGCGACAAGATCACTTTCGTTGCACCCGAAGTCACGGTAACGCCAGCGGGTATGTTTCCGCGGCTCAAGCGTTTTACCGTAGTTGGCATCTTTCATGTGGGTGCCGGCGAGATCGATGGTTACGTGGCGATGACCCATGTGCAGGACCTGGCGCGCTTGCAGCGCCGTCAAGCCGACCAGGTGCAGGGCATCCGCTTGAAGGTCGCCGATCTGTTTCAGGCGCCGCGCACAGCTTGGGAGTTGGCGCAAACCCTGGGTGAGCGTGAATATTATGCACGCGACTGGACCCGCACCCACGGCAACCTGTATCAGGCGATCCGCATGGAGAAGGCCATGATCGGTCTGCTGTTGCTGCTGATTGTGGCGGTTGCCGCGTTCAACATCATCTCGACGCTGGTCATGGTGGTGACGGACAAGAAGGGCGACATTGCCATCCTGCGCACCCTCGGCGCTACGCCTGGGCAAATCATGGCCATCTTCATGGTCCAGGGCACGGTGATCGGCGTGGTCGGTACTGTCATTGGTGCGCTGCTGGGCATTTTCGCCGCACTCAATATCAGCGCCGCTATCGCCGCACTGGAGCGTGCGCTGGGCATGCGCTTTCTCAGCTCGGACGTTTATTTCATCGACTACCTGCCATCGCAACTGATGCTCGCGGATGTACTGCTGGTCTGCGCCGCTGCGCTGGTGCTAAGTTTTCTCGCCACCCTATATCCAGCCTGGCGCGCGGCGCGCACCCAGCCAGCGGAGGCTTTGCGTTATGAGTGATCAGGTTATGCAGGATCGTGCGGTGTTGAGTTGTCGCAACCTTGGTAAAAGCTACGAGGAAGGCCCTCAGTCGGTGGTGGTGCTGGAAGGCTTGCAGCTGGAACTGCACCCCGGTGAGCGGGTAGCCATCGTCGGCAGTTCGGGATCGGGCAAGAGCACTTTATTGAACATGCTCGGCGGCCTGGATACACCCAGTACCGGCAGTGTCTGGCTGGCAGGTGAGGAGCTGTCGGCACTGAGTGAAAAAGAGCGTGGCCTGCTGCGCAACCGCTCGCTGGGCTTCGTCTATCAGTTCCATCACCTGTTGCCTGAGTTCACCGCGCTGGAGAACGTCTGCATGCCCCTGCTGATCGGGCGAACGCCGATTGCCGAGGCGCGTCAACGGGCAACCGCGCTGCTCGAGCGGGTCGGACTCGGCCATCGCCTGGCACACAAGCCGGCGGAGCTGTCCGGCGGCGAGCGCCAGCGCGTGGCTATTGCCCGTGCCTTGGTCAATCGGCCGGGGCTGGTGCTGCTCGATGAGCCGACCGGCAACCTCGATCATCACACCGCCCAGGGTATTCAGGATCTGATGCGGGAGTTGAGCCGCGCGTCACGCACCGCTTTCCTGGTGGTGACCCACGACCTGGAGCTGGCTCAGCAGATGGATCGCATCCTGCGCCTGGAAGACGGCAAGTTGGTGGCCGCCTGATGTTTCGCCCCCTGAGTCTGTACATCGGCACCCGCTACACGCGGGCCAAACGGCGCAACCATTTTATTTCCTTTATTTCGCTGACTTCGATGATTGGCCTCGCCCTGGGCGTGTTGGCCATGATCGTGGTGCTGTCGGTGATGAACGGGTTTCAGAAGGAAATGAGTTCGCGCATCCTCGGCATGGTGCCCCACGCGGTAATTTCCGGGCTCGAGCCGCTGGATGATTGGTCGGCGGTGGCCGCGGCTGCCAAGCGCAATCCGCAAGTGCTGGCCGCCGTGCCCTTTGCCGAGTTGGACGGTATGTTGTCCTACCGCGGCTCGATGCAGCCGATTCAGTTGCAGGGCATCGATCCCGAACTGGAGCCGCAGGTCTCGATCATTGCCGAGCACATGACCCAGGGTCGCCTGAGCGATCTGCAGGCCGGTGAGTTCGGTGTGGTAATCGGCGAAATAACCGCCCGGCGCTTTCAGCTGAAGATCGGCGACCGCTTGGCGCTGATCGTGCCCGAAGCCAGTTCGGTGCCTGGTGGTATCACGCCGCGTATGCAAGCGGTCAATGTGGTCGGGGTGTTCAAGGTCGGTGCCGAGCTGGATAGCTCCATGGCCTTGTTGCATGTCGCCGATGCTGCACAGATTCAACGCTTGCAGCCTGGCCAGGTACCCAGCGTGCGCTTGAAGTTGCAGGACCTCTACCAGGCGCCGCAGGTATCGGCTGCCATCGTCAGCGAACTGGGTGGGGGCTATCAGGCCAACGACTGGACGCTGACCCAGGGCAGCCTGTTCAGTGCGATGAAAATGGAAAAGACCATGATCGGCTTGCTGTTGCTGCTTATCGTCGCGGTGGCTGCATTCAATATCATTGCCACCCTGATCATGGTGGTCGCCGATAAGGGTGGGGATATCGCCATCTTGCGTACCCTGGGTGCTACCCCAGGGCAGATCATGGGCATCTTCATGGTGCAGGGCACGGTGATTGGGATGGTAGGCACGCTGATTGGCGCCGTGCTGGGCATACTGGCGGCGTTGAATGTCAGCCAGTTGGTCGGTTGGATCGAGCGTCTCAGTGGTCAGCAGATACTCAGCTCGGATGTCTACTTCATCAGTAACCTGCCATCTGAATTGCTGCTCACCGACGTCCTGCTGATCTGTGGCGCGGCCTTTGCCTTGAGCTTTTTCGCCACCCTCTATCCGTCCTGGCGTGCCGCCGGTATCCAGCCGGCTGATGCCTTGCGCTACGAATGAGCTAGTCTCTGTGAAAGCAAAAAGCCGTTACTGAGTAACGGCTTTTTGCTTTTAGTTCTCCTGCTTGCTGTCGCGGCGTTTTTCCTGGCGCTTGCGCCAACTGCGCCTTACCCACCAGTGCCAATAGGTGTTGGTGGCCAGGTAGCCCAGCGCAGCAAAGAGCAAGCCGAGCACGAAAGAGCCAAGGAGCAGAGGCTGCCAGTGGGTCTGCAGCATATGGCCGACCCAGCTCAAGGTTATTTCGTCGGGCATGCGCAGAGTGGGGGTGTTGGTCATCCACGCGCCGAATTTATAGCTGCAATAGAACACCGGAGGCATGGTGATCGGGTTGGTCAGCCAGACCAGTCCAACGGAGATGGGCAGATTGGCGCGTGCAGGAATGGCGACCAGTGCGGCGGCGACCATTTGCAGCGGCATGGGGATCATGGCCCAGAACAGGCCGACGGCCACGGCGCGCGCCACCGAGTGACGGTTGAGGTGCCAGAGGTTGGGGTCGTGAATAAGGTCGCCGAGAAAGCGCAGGGATTTGTTGGCCTTGATGCGGTCTGGATGAGGCATGTAGCGCTTGAATAAACGACGCGGCATCGTGGCTCTCTGGCAGGCTAACAGCGCCAATATTATGCACAGATTTGCGGTGACCTGCTTTCAGACTTTGTCACAGCAAATAATTTAAGGTCGCGTGTGGGTTAGATCCACAGAGTCGGCACTCATGGAGTGAGTGGATATGCGCGTAGGGATGACTGCGCTGGTGGCGGGGTTGCTGCTGTTGCGAGTGTTACCGGTTTTGCCGCCGGTCTGGTTGTTATGGCTGTTGCCGATCCTGGGGTTGATGTTGCTGCCTTTTCGCAGCTATCCGCTAGCACTTTTCCTGTTTGGCTTCAGTTGGGCGTGCATCTCGGCGCAGTCGGCCTTGGACGACAGGCTGGCGCCGCAGCTCGATGGCCGTACCCTGTGGCTGCAGGGAAGGGTGGTCGGCCTGCCCGATGTGCGTGATGGCGTCGTCAGGTTTCAATTGCAGCAGGCCAGGTCGCGACGTGCCGAATTGCCTCAGCGACTGCGCTTGGCCTGGCATGGCGGTCCAGCACTGCGGGGCGGCGAGACCTGGCGTCTGGCTGTGCGCCTCAAGCGGCCACGTGGCCTGGTTAATCCACAGTCATTCGATTACGAGGCCTGGCTGCTGGCGCAACGCATTGGCGCGACTGGTACGGTCAAGAGTGGCCAGTTGGTGAGCGCTGCCAGTGGGCTTGTCAGTTGGCGCGATGAGTTGCGTCAGCGCTTGCTCGCAGTCGATGCCCATGGTCGCGAGGGCGCGCTGGCAGCCCTGGTGTTGGGTGATGGCTCCGGCTTGTCGGTGGCCGATTGGCGCGTGCTGCAAGACACCGGAACGGTGCACTTGCTGGTGATTTCCGGTCAGCATATCGGGCTTCTTGCCGGGCTGTTGTATGGCTTTATTGCCGGGCTGGCGCGTTTGGGCTGGTGGCCACGTCAGTGGCCGTGGTTGCCCTGTGCCTGTGCACTGGCCTTCGCCGGTGCGCTCGGCTACGGCATGCTGGCCGGCTTCGAGGTGCCGGTGCGGCGTGCTTGCGTGATGATCGGCCTGGTGCTGCTATGGCGTTGGCGCTTTCGCCATCTTGGGGTTTTCTTGCCGCTGTTGATGGCGTTGGTCGTGGTCTTGCTGCTGGAACCCCTGGCCAGCTTGCAGGCGGGGTTCTGGCTGTCGTTCGGCGCGGTGCTGTTGCTGATCCTGATTTTCAGCGGTCGGCTGGGCGCATGGCCCTGGTGGCAGACGCTGGGACGGGCGCAGTGGGCGATGGCCCTAGGTCTGCTGCCGCTGTTGTTGGCCTTGGGGTTGCCGGTCAGTGCCAGTGGCCCGCTGGCCAATCTGATCGCCGTGCCCTGGGTCGGCCTGGCTGTGGTGCCCTTGGCGCTGTTGGGTACCTTGCTGTTGCCACTGCCCTGGCTGGGTGAGGCGCTGCTATGGCTCGCGGGTGGTTTGCTCAAATGGCTGTTCCTGGTGTTGGCGCAGATTGCCACCTGGTTACCGGCCTGGTTGCCTGAGACATTGCCGTTCTGGGCATGGCTGCTGGTGGCGCTGGGCGCCTTGCTGTTGCTACTGCCGGCTGGCGTGCCATTGCGCAGCCTGGGCTGGGTTTTGCTGCTGCCACTGTTCTATACCGAGACGGAGCGCCCGGTCCATGGCCAGGCCGAGGTGTGGATGCTGGATGTGGGTCAAGGCCTGGCGGTCTTGCTGCGCACCCGCGAACACTCGCTGTTGTATGACGCCGGTCCGCGTTTCGGCGACTTCGATATGGGCGAGCGCGTGGTACTACCGTCACTGCGCGGCCTGGGGGTGGCGCAATTGGATATGTTGCTGATCAGCCATGCCGATAACGATCATTCCGGTGGTGCCCGGGCTATTCAGCGCGGCATGGAGGTCAAGCGAGTGGTGAGTGGCGAGGCTGCAGCGCTGGCCGCGATGCATCAGGTCGAAGCCTGTGAGGCGGGGCGCAGCTGGCAGTGGGATGGGGTGCGCTTCACTACCTGGCATTGGGCCGGGGCAGCCAATGGCAATCAGGCTTCCTGTGTCTTGCTGGTTGAAGCGGCTGGCGAACGGCTGCTATTGACCGGCGATATCGACAGTAGTGCCGAGCGGGCGTTGCTCGACAGCGGTATTGATGTTCGCGCGGACTGGTTGCTGGCGCCGCATCATGGCAGTCGCAGCTCATCCTCGCAGCACTTGCTGGCGGCTGTGGCCCCGCGTGCAGCACTGATTTCTCGTGGCCAGCACAACCCATTCGGTCATCCGCATGCCAGTGTGGTTGCGCGTTACGAGGCGCAGTCCACGCAACTCTACGACACGGTGGAGTACGGGGCCCTTCAGATTCGGCTGGGCGCCTTTACCCAGGGGCGAGGGTTGCGCAAGCGCGCACGCTTTTGGCGAGAAAAATGAGAACCGCAGCGGTCGGCGACATGCCGCCCCTATGCTAGAGTGGCGCCACTTTTCCAAAGGGGATATGCCACAGTGTGGGAACTGGTTAAAGCTGGCGGCTGGATGATGCTGCCCATAATGCTGTGCTCCATTGCTGCGGCCGGCATTATTGCCGAGCGGCTGTGGACGCTGCGGCCCAGTCGCATCACCCCGCCACACCTGCTTGGTCAGGTCTGGCGGTGGATCAAGGATAAAAAGCTGAATAACCAGAAACTCAAGGAGCTGCGTGCCAACTCGCCCCTGGGGCAGATTCTGGCTGCCGGTCTGGCCAATTCCAAGCATGGTCGCGAGATCATGAAGGAGTGCATCGAAGAGGCTGCCGCGCGGGTTATCCACGACCTGGAACGCTATCTCAATGCTCTGGGCACCATCGCCGGTATCGCGCCGCTGCTCGGGTTGCTCGGTACCGTGCTGGGTATGATCGAGATCTTCAGCTCCTTCATGGGCTCGGGGATGGCCAATGCGGGGCTGCTTGCGGCAGGTATTTCCACGGCATTGATCACCACTGCAGCCGGTTTGATGGTGGCCATTCCAGCCTTGTTCTTTCACCGTTATCTGCAGCGCCGAGTCGATGAACTGGTGGTCGGCATGGAGCAGGAAGCGATCAAGCTGGTGGAAGTCGTGCAAGGTGATCGTGATGTAGATTTTGCTGAGGGCAAGGCGTGAAATTCCGGCGCAAACCGCAGGAGAACGTCGAGATCAACCTGGCTTCGCTGATCGACGTGGTATTCATCCTGCTGCTGTTCTTCGTGGTCACCACCACCTTCACCCGCGAGACCCAGCTCAAGGTCGATCTGCCCGAGGCTGTCAGTGGCACGCCGCCGGAGCAGACCGAACTCAAGCAGTTGGAGGTTCTGATCGCAGTCGACGGCAGTTATTCGCTGAATGGCAAGCAACTGCTGAAGAGTAATCTGGATGGTTTGATGGCGGCCCTGCAAAAGGAATCGGAGGGCGATACCAGCCTGCCGCTGACTATCAGTGCCGATGGCCAGACCCCTCATCAGGCGGTGATCACGGCCATGGATGCTGCAGGCAAGTTGGGCTTCGCCCATCTGCGCATTACCACGGTCGAGGTGCAGGCCGCGCCTTGAGGGCTGTTCGCCAATGAGCCTGTCCGACCGCCTGCTGGCTGCCTGGTACGCCGGGCATCCGGCGCTGACCCTACTGCGCCCATTCGAGCGCCTCTACCGTGCCGTAGCAGCGCGCCGACGGGCGCGTTTTCTCGCGGGCGCGGGCGAGATCTACCGCGCCACAGTGCCAGTCGTGGTGGTGGGCAATATCACCGTCGGCGGCACTGGCAAGACCCCGTTGATTCTCTGGCTGATCGAACATTGCCGTCAGCGTGGCCTCAAGGTCGGTGTGGTCAGCCGTGGCTACGGTGCCAAGCCGCCGCAATTGCCCTGGCGTGTGCAGGCTGATCAATGCCCCCGTGTTGCCGGCGACGAGCCGTTACTGATCGTTCAGCGCAGCGCTGTGCCCCTGATGATCGATCCCGACCGGGGGCGGGCGGTTGCGGCCTTGCTGGCAGCGGAGCCGCTGGATCTGATTCTCAGTGATGATGGCTTGCAGCACTACCGCCTCGCTCGTGATCTGGAGCTGGTGCTGATCGATGCAGCACGCGGTCTGGGCAATGGCCGTTGCCTGCCTGCTGGGCCGTTGCGCGAGCCGGTCGAGCGTCTGTTGAGCGTCGATGCGCTGCTTTACAACGGTGCCAGCGGCGATCCGCAGGGGGGGTACGCCTTCGGCTTGCGCCCGCGCGCGCTGGTCAATATGCGCAGTGGCGAACACTACCCGCTGACGCATTTCTCGCCCCAGCAGCCGTTGCATGCCGTCGCCGGTATCGGCAACCCTCAGCGTTTCTTCAACACGCTCGAAACGCTACACTGGCGACCGATTCCGCATGCTTTTGCCGACCATGCGCAGTACAGCGCAGAACTGCTGAAATTCAGCCCGGCATTGCCTGTGGTCATGACGGAAAAGGATGCGGTCAAATGCCGGACTTTCGCCGCCGATGACTGGTGGTATCTGGTGGTGGATGCCGAGCCCTCGGCGGCCTTCATTGCCTGGTTCGATGCGCAATTGACCGCGTTGCTGCCTCTCGCTCGCTAAGCCCGCTGGCTATTGCGAGTGCCGTCCCATTCATTGCAGCCGCTCTACGGCAAGGATCTCCCATGGACCCAAAGTTACTCGATATATTGGCTTGCCCCCTGTGCAAAGGCCCGCTGAAGCTCGCCACCGACAAGTCCGAGTTGATCTGCAAGGCCGATGGTCTGGCTTTTCCGGTACGCGATGGCATCCCGGTGATGCTGGAAAGCGAAGCCCGTACCCTCAACGTCGATGAGCGCCTGGACAAGTAAATGAATTGCGTTTTTACCGTTGTGATTCCGGCGCGTTACGCCTCTAGTCGCCTGCCCGGCAAACCGCTGCAGGACATTGCCGGCAAACCGATGATCCAGCATGTCTGGGAGCAGGCGTGCAAAAGCAGTGCCCGGCAAGTGGTGGTGGCGACCGACGATGCGCGCATCGTCGAGGTCTGCCGCGGTTTCGGCGCCGAAGTGCTGTTGACCCGCCTCGAGCATAACTCCGGCACCGATCGCCTGGCCGAAGTGGCCGCGGCGCTGGGCCTGGCGCCCGATGCCATCGTGGTCAACGTGCAGGGTGACGAGCCGCTGATTCCGCCGGCGATTATCGATCAAGTGGCGGCCAATCTGGCGGCCAATCCGCAAGCGGCAATCGCTACCCTGGCCGAGCCGATCGACGAGGTGGAGGCGCTGTTCAATCCCAACGTGGTCAAGGTCGTGAGCGATCGCAATGGCCTGGCGCTGACGTTCAGTCGTGCCCCCTTACCTTGGGCGCGCAACGCTTTTGCCGTCAGTCGCGAGCAGCTTCCGGCTAACGTGCCTTACCGTCGGCATATCGGTATCTATGCCTATCGCGCGCAGTTCCTCCACGATTTTGTCGCCTGGGGTCCTTGTTGGCTGGAAGACACCGAGTGTCTGGAGCAGCTGCGGGCACTCTGGCATGGCGTGCGCATCCATGTTGCCGATGCCCTGCAGGCTCCGCCGGCTGGAGTCGACACTCAGGACGATCTAGAGCGCGTGCGCCGATTGCTGGGGGCTTGATGCGGATCTTGTTTGTCTGCCTGGGGAATATCTGCCGCTCGCCGACCGCAGAAGCGGTACTGCGTCACAAGTTGCGTGAGCTGGGGCTGGAGGCGGCCATCGAGGTCGATTCCGCCGGTACCGGCGACTGGCATGTGGGCAAGCCGCCAGACAGTCGCACGCGGCAAGCGGCGCAGTTGCGCGGCTATGATCTTTGCGCCCTGCGCGGGCGTCAGGTGTCGGTCAGTGACTTCAGTCGTTTCGATCTGATTCTGGCCATGGACAACAGTAACCTTGAGCACCTGCAGCGCTTGCGTCCAGGCGGTAGCACGGCCGAGCTGGATCTGTTTCTGCGCCGCTATGACCTGGCGCTGGATGAGGTGCCGGACCCCTATTATGGTGGCGACGAAGGTTTCGAGCAGGTGCTGGATCTGCTCGAACAGGCCTGCGATGGCTTGCTCCGCGAATTGCGGGTGCAACCATGAGCCTTTGCGTGCAGTCGCTGGTTTCGCTCAAGGCCTACAACAGCTTTGCCGTGGATGTTGCGGCGCGCGAGTTTGTCGAGGCGTGTGACGACGATCAGGTGCGCGAAGCGTTGGCTTGTGCGCAGCGGCAGCAGCTGCCCGTGCTGCTGCTTGGTGGCGGCAGCAATATGCTGTTTACCGCCGATGTCGAGGCGCTGGTGCTGCGCATGGCCAGTCGCGGCATTCGTGTGTTGCAGGATGACGGCGAGCGGGTGCTGGTCGAAGCTGAGGCCGGTGAGCCCTGGCACCCCTTTGTGCAGTGGACTCTGCAGCAGGGCCTGGTGGGGCTGGAGAATCTCAGCCTGATCCCGGGGACGGTCGGTGCCGCGCCGATGCAGAATATCGGCGCCTATGGTGTCGAGTTGAAAGATGTGTTCGCCGGTTTGACCGCCCTGGATCGCCGCAGTGGTCAGGTACGCGAGTTCTTTCTGGATGAGTGTGCTTTTGCCTACCGCGACAGTCTGTTCAAGCGTGAGGCGGGGCGATGGGTGATCCTGCGCGTACGCTTTGCACTCAGTCGCACGGCCGGGCTGCACCTGGACTACGGTCCGCTGCGCCAGCGTCTGGCAGAGCAGGGCATGGTGGTGCCGACGGCGGTCGATGTCAGTCAGGCCATCTGCGCTATTCGCAGCGAGAAATTACCGGATCCGGCAATCCTGGGTAATGCCGGCAGTTTTTTCAAGAATCCTTTGGTTTCGGTTGAGCTGGCGCAGCGCCTGAGCGTCGAGCATGCCGACCTGGTGGCTTATCCGCAGGCCGATGGTCGGGTCAAGCTGGCCGCAGGCTGGTTGATCGAGCGCGCTGGCTGGAAAGGCTTTCGTGAGGGCGATGCCGGGGTGCATCGGCTGCAAGCCCTGGTGTTGGTCAATTATGGTCAGGCCACCGGCAAGCAGTTGTTGACGCTGGCGCGGCGTATCCAGGCTGATGTATTCCAGCGCTTTGCGGTTGATCTGGAAATCGAACCTAACGTGCTTTAAGCCGTAGCCGGCGAAGATGTTCAGGCATCGATAGGGCCAGGTAGGGTGGGCTTCAGCCCCCAGGACTGTTTATCTGGTGGCTGTGGCCTAGCCCGGGCCATCCGAAAGATCGTGTTGCACGGTTAGTGCGGACCGAAGCAAGAAAAAGGGGATGCCGAAGCATCCCCTTTTTTATTGCGCTGAACAGTCTCAGGCGTGCGGCTTGTCCGCGTGCTCATCCTGGTTCTTTTCAGTTTCGCTTTCGACATCGGCATCATGTGCGCTGGCCGGCGCGCGCTGCGGCTCGCGGGTCTCTGTCACTGCTGCTTCGTTGCTTTCTTCAGTAGCTTCGTCACGCTCTGCAGCTGCAGCTGCAGGTTCAGCTGGGCTGGTTTCTGCTGCTTCGACTGGCTGGGCGGCTGCAGCTTCACGAGCCAGACGTTCGGCTTCGCGTTGACGACGACGCACTTCGCGCGGGTCGTTTGGTGCGCGACCGGTGGCGCTTGGCGCAATGTTGACGGTTTCTGCGATCTCTTCGCTCGCTGTGATCACTGGCTCAGCAGCTTCAATCGCTTCAACCGCTTCAACCGCTTCAACAGCCTCAACAGCCTCAGACGGCTCACTGGCAACGATCTCGACCGCTACTTCGGCCACCTCTGCGCTTGGCTCGGGAGTGGCTGCTTCAGCAGTGACTTCAGGTGTTGCTTCAACGGCAGGGGGTGCGCTGGGCGCCACGACTGCAGTTTCCTCGCTCGTCTCAGTCTTTGCTTCGGTCAATTGCTCGGCTGCTGGCAGCTCTGGCTCTGCAGCAGGTTGAGCCGGGGCCTCCTCTGCGGCTTGTTCGCTTGCGGCAGGTTCTGGGCTGACCAGTTCTGCGCTCAGCTCGGCGGCAACGGTTGCGGCAACGGCCAGTGGAGCTGTGGCTTCAGCTTTGGTTTCCGGGCTTTCTTCAGTGCCCTCGATCACGTTACCGCTGGCATCGCTTTGGCGCTCGCGGCGATTGCTGCGACGACGCTGGCCACGCGAACGGCGGCGTGGACGCTCACCTTCTGTGCCTTCTGTGCCTTCTGTGCCTTCCGGCTCTTCGTCTTGCTGGGCGTCTTCGTTGCTCAGTACTTCATCATCGACGACAGCGGCGGTTTCAGGGCGCGGTTGACGCTCTTCACGCGGGGCGCGCGGTTGGCGCGGCTCACGCTGAGGGCGCTCGGCTGGCACTTCTGCACTGCTGGTGTCGCTGCTGCTGTCAGTGGTTTGTACTGCATCGAGCGGCTCGCGCAGTTCGCGTGCTGGACGATCTTCGCGTGGCTTGCGTTCACGACGCTTTTCCTGGCCTTCGCGTGGTGGGCGCGACTGGCGGACTTCTTGCGGCTCGCGAACTTCAACAGTTTCACGTGCTGGGCGTTCTTCACGCGGTTGCGCTTCTTCGCGCGCTACACGCGGTTGACGCTCTTCGCGTGGTGCCCGTTCTTCGCGCGGAGCGCGCTCTTCACGTGGCTTGCGCTCTTCGTCACGGCGTCCACCGCGGCTGCGGCTTTGCTGGCGACCGTTGCGACGCTCATCACCACGCTGGGGGCGTTCGCTGGTTTTCTTTTCAATCACCGCAGGTTTGGCTTCTTCTTCCTTGCCGGCGAACAGGCTGACCAGCGACTTTACCAAGCCCTTGAACAGGCTCGGCTGGCTGGCGACTACAGGCGCGCTGACTTCGGCCACTGGCGTTGGCGCCGGTGTCGGCGCGGTGCGCTGTGGTGCGGTCTTGATCGCTGCTTCCTGGCGAACCAGGGTGCGGGTGGCGGCAACCGGTTGCACTTCTTCCACTTCAGTGGCAGCCATTTCATAGCTGGACTGGGTGGATTGTGCTTCCGGGCTGTCGTCACGAATACGCTGCACTTCGAAGTTAGGCGTTTCCAGGTGATCGTTCGGCAGGATGACAATGCGCGCACGGCTGCGCAGTTCGATCTTGGTGATCGAGTTGCGCTTCTCGTTGAGCAGGAAGGCGGCAACCGGAATCGGTACCTGGGCGCGAACCTCGGCGGTACGGTCCTTCAGGGCTTCTTCTTCGATCAGGCGCAAAATAGCCAGCGACAGCGATTCGACGTCACGGATGATGCCTTGGCCGTTGCAGCGCGGGCAGACGATGCCGCTGCTCTCGCCGAGCGATGGGCGCAGGCGTTGACGGGACATTTCCAGCAGGCCGAAGCGCGAGATGCGTCCGACCTGGACGCGGGCGCGGTCGGCTTCCAGGCTTTCACGGACTTTTTCTTCCACGGCGCGCTGGTTTTTAGCCGGCGTCATGTCGATGAAGTCGATGACGATCAGGCCGCCGATGTCGCGCAGACGCAGCTGGCGAGCAATCTCTTCGGCCGCTTCGAGGTTGGTCTGCAGCGCGGTTTCTTCGATGTCGCTGCCTTTGGTCGCGCGCGCCGAGTTGATGTCGATGGACACCAGGGCTTCCGTCGGGTCGATGACGATGGCGCCGCCGGACGGTAGCTTCACTTCGCGCTGGAAGGCCGTTTCGATCTGGCTTTCGATCTGGAAACGGTTGAACAGCGGCACGCTGTCTTCGTACAGCTTGATCTTGCTGGCGTACTGCGGCATCACCTGGTTGATGAAGCTGAGGGCTTCCTGCTGGGCTTCGACGCTGTCGACCAGTACTTCGCCGATGTCTTGGCGCAGGTAATCGCGGATCGCGCGGATGATCACGTTGCTTTCCTGGTAGATCAGGAACGGGGCGGCGCGATCGAGTGAGGCTTCCTTGATGGCGTTCCACAGTTGCAGCAGGTAGTCGAGGTCCCACTGCATTTCTTCGCTGGAACGACCAAGGCCGGCGGTGCGTACGATCAGGCCCATGTCGCTCGGGGCGACCAGGCCATTGAGCGCTTCGCGCAGTTCGTTGCGTTCTTCACCTTCGATGCGGCGCGAAATGCCACCCGCGCGCGGGTTGTTCGGCATCAATACCAGGTAGCGACCGGCCAGGCTGATGAAGGTGGTGAGGGCTGCACCCTTGTTGCCACGTTCTTCTTTTTCGACCTGAACGATGACTTCCTGGCCTTCCTTGAGCACGTCTTTAATGTTGACGCGGCCCTCGGTGGCCTTGCTGAAGTATTCGCGTGAGATTTCTTTGAGCGGGAGAAACCCATGACGATCCGAACCGAAGTCGACAAAGGCGGCCTCGAGGCTGGGTTCGACGCGAGTAATGCGGCCTTTATAGATGTTGGCCTTCTTCTGCTCGCGGGCACCCGATTCAATGTCCAGGTCATACAGGCGCTGGCCATCGACCAGAGCAACACGCAACTCTTCGGGTTGAGTTGCGTTAATCAGCATTCTTTTCATGTTGTACCGTCGGTTTCCGGTGCTGGCGGAAGCGGCGTTCGGCACACACGACTCTCAGGGTCGGTGTCAGGCGCGTCAGAAACGGTCGTAAATCGTTTCATTGTCAAACGACAGTCAGCCAGTTGGGCTGGGTCGCGACGGACATCTCCTGCTCGCTGTTGTGACAGAAAGCACTAGTCAGGAGGAGGAATCAACTGTCGGTAGCGGACGAGATAAAGCGTCTTCGATAAAGCTAATTGCTACGCAGACCGACGGTTGTACGTCTCCACCCTACACGTATCACTGAAAATCGGGTGCCGCTCGCATAAAATCCGCAGCGGGTTGGCTTTTACCGCAAACGCCCAATGGGGCGGCTGCGCATCATGGCTTAAGGCTTTATTTCCGAGTTATCCGCAGCCTTTGCGGCATCCTATCTCTGAATAACCCGTCGGACGGCCTTACGTCCCAAATGGATTGCATCGGTTAGGGATGGCAGTTTTGGCGATCATCCGCAGACCGGACCGCTTTTGGCGGCGTTCGCGACTATAGCAGTTATGATTAAGTGCTTCAAATCCATAAAAAATTGTTATGATTGCGCGATGACAATTCCTACTCCTACAACCTCCGGCGTTCAGCTGCTCGAGGTTGCGCCGGAACTCGCCGGCCAGCGCATCGATAACTTCCTTCGCACTCATTTAAAGGGTGTGCCCAAGACATTGATTTACCGCATTTTGCGTAAAGGCGAGGTGCGGGTGAACAAGGGGCGCATCAAGCCGGAGTACAAGCTGCAGGCGGGCGACATCATTCGCGTCCCGCCGCTGCGGCTGGCCGAGCGCGATGAGCCGGCACCCTTGGCGCAGGGCTTGCTCGCGCGCCTTGAGGCGGCCATCGTTTATGAAGACAAGGCCTTGATCGTGCTGAACAAGCCCGCCGGCATCGCCGTGCATGGCGGCAGCGGCCTCAACTACGGGGTGATAGAGGCTTTTCGCCAGCTGCGGCCGGACGCCAAGGAGCTTGAGCTGGTTCATCGTCTCGATCGCGATACGTCCGGGCTGCTGATGATCGCCAAGAAGCGCAGCATGCTGCGGCATCTGCATGAGGCCTTGCGTGGTGACGGTGTGGACAAGCGCTACATGGCGCTGGTCCGTGGGCACTGGGCGACTGCCAAGAAGCGGGTCAATGCCCCTTTGCAGAAGAGCAACCTGCGTTCGGGTGAGCGCATGGTCGAGGTCAGCGATGAAGGCAAGGAGGCGCTGACGCTGTTTCGCGTACTGCGCCGCTTTGGCGAGTTCGCCACCTTGGTCGAGGCCAAGCCGGTGACCGGGCGCACCCATCAGATTCGCGTGCACAGCCAGTATGCCGGGCATTGCATCGCCGGCGACAGCAAGTATGGCGATGATGAGTTCAGTCGCGAGATCCGCGAGTTGGGCGGTAAGCGTCTGTTTCTGCATGCCTATGCGCTAGTCGTGCCGCTGCCCGATGGAGGCGAGCTCAGGCTGGAAGCGCCGGTCGATGCGGCCTGGGTGCACACGCTGGAGCGTCTGAGTGCCTGACTACGAGTTGCTGATCTTCGACTGGGACGGCACGCTGGTCGACTCCATTGATCGTATCGTCGAATCGATGCATTGGGCGGCGGATTCTTGTGGTCTGGTGCGGTGCAGCGATGCGCAGGTCAAGGGCATCATCGGGCTTGGCTTGCCGGAGGCGATAGCCAGTCTGCACCCGGAGTTGCTCGACTCGGCGCTCGTCGAGCGCTTTCGTCGCTGTTATAGCGAGCGCTACCTGGCGCTGGAGGCTGAGCCCTCCGCGTTGTTTCCGGGGGTGGCTGAGGCGCTGGAGATGTTCCGTGCGCAGGGCTATCGTTTGGCGGTAGCCACGGGCAAGAGTCGTCATGGCTTGCAGCGTGTGCTGGAGGGGCGTGGCTGGCTGGACTACTTCGATGTCACTCGCTGTGCCGATGAAACGGCGAGTAAACCGAGTCCGCTGATGTTGGAGGAAATTCTCGAGCATTGTGGTGTTTCTGCGGAACGGGCCTTGATGGTGGGTGATTCATCGTTCGATTTGCAGATGGCTTGGCATGCGGGGATTGGCTCCGTGGCGGTAGGTTATGGCGCTCAGCCCTTGGCGGTGTTGCGTGAGCATGGTCCGGTGTTGGCAATAGAGAATTTCATGGAGCTGCATGCCTGGCTCGATCGGCGTGCAAGTGGGCAACCAGTTGAGGTGGGTGAATATGTCAGATGAATGGAAAGCATCGGCTGCCAGCGAGGGTGATGAAAAAAGCTGGAAGTTGCTGGAAAAAACATTGTTGGCTGGTGTTCAGGAGCAGCGTCGGGCGCGGCGTTGGGGGATTTTCTTCAAGTCGCTGACATTTATTTACCTGTTTGCTGCGCTGGCGCTATTTGCGCCGCTGCTCAGTCTGAAGGGGAGCGTCAAGAGTGGTGGCAGTCATACCGCATTGATCGAGGTGCGCGGAATGATCGCCGATAAGGAGATGGCCAGCGCCGATAATATTGTTGGCAGCCTGCGCGCCGCGTTCGAGGACGCTAATACCAAGGGTGTGATCCTGCGGATCAACAGTCCGGGCGGCAGTCCGGTGCAGTCGGGCTATATCTATGACGAGATTCGTCGCCTGCGGGCCGAGTACCCGGCGATCAAGCTGTATGCAGTGATCTCCGATCTTGGGGCCTCTGGCGCCTATTACATTGCCAGTGCCGCGGATGAGATCTATGCCGACAAGGCCAGTCTTGTCGGGTCGATTGGCGTGACGGCGACCGGTTTCGGGTTTGTCGGAGTCATGGAAAAGCTGGGGGTCGATCGTCGGGTGTATACCTCTGGCGAGCACAAGGCGTTTCTCGACCCGTTTCAGCCGCCGAACGATGAAGAGGCGCAGTTCTGGCAGGGGGTGCTGGACACCACGCATCGGCAGTTTATTGAAAGCGTCAAGCAGGGCCGTGGTGATCGGCTTAAGTCGGCGGAGCATCCCGAGCTGTTTTCGGGCTTGATTTGGTCGGGTGAGCAGGCGTTGCAGTTGGGTTTGATCGATGCTCTGGGCAATACCAGTTATGTCGCGCGTGAAGTGATCGGCGAGAAAGAACTGGTCGACTTCACGGTTGAGGAGTCGCCGTTCGATCGATTTGCCAAGCGCTTGGGTGCCAGCGTCGCCGAGGATCTGGCCATGTGGATGGGTTTTCAGGGGCCAAGCCTGCGCTAGTTGATTTCGCGTTGCCCACGGGCCCGGTCATTGATCGGGCCTGTTGCTTTATGGGATATCAATGCCGGCTATAAGGAGCATGTCCACCAGGCGGATCAGGGGGAGTCCGATCAGGCTGGTGGCGTCAGTGCCTTCGGTGCTGCGAAACAGGCTGACGCCCAGTCCCTCGGCCTTGAAGCTACCGGCGCAGTCGTAGGGCTGCTCTGCCTGCAGGTAGCGGGTGATCTGCGCTTCGCTCAGTTGGCGAAAGTATACGGTGAAGGGGATGCTGTCGATCTGGCAGTGGCCGCTTTGGCTGTCGAGCAGGGCCAGACCGGTGAGGAAAGTGACGCTGTTGCCGCTTGCGGCGAGTAGTTGTGCGCGGGCTCGTTCATATGTTTCTGGCTTGCCGACAATCTGGCCGTCAAGTACGGCGACCTGGTCCGAGCCGATAATCAGGTGCTGTGGGTGTTTGGGGCTGAGGGCGCGCGCTTTTTCTTCTGCCAGGCGGCGTACCAGTGTGCTGGCGTCTTCATCGGGGTGAGGGGCTTCGTTGATCGCAGGCGCGCCCCAGATAAAGGGCAGGCGCAGGCGGGTCAGTAATTCTCGGCGATAGGGCGAACTGGATGCGAGCACCAGGGGTAGCATGTCTGTGCATCTCCTTTTATATAGGCGGGCAATTCTAGTCGGCACTCTTCGTGCTGGACAGGCCGAATATCCTTTGACAGGGGCAGGGTGCATCCATAGAATGCGGCGCCTATGTCGAATGCACCGATTCCACCTCATGTTGATCCGCGAAAGTTGGCTGATCGTGGTGCCACGCTTGAAGGCGAGGTACCGCTAGCCGATTTGGCGCGACTCTGCGACCCACTTGCCGATAACCAAGGCATGGTGCGTGCGAAGTTTTTTTTCGAGCGTGATGAGCGTAATGCTGTGGTTTTCCATAGTGAGCTCGAGGTTGAGGTCAAGATGGTTTGCCAGCGTTGTCTGGAACTGGTTGCCCTGCCGATCCACAGTGCGTGTGATTACGCTGTGGTGAAAGAAGGTGCAAATACCCAGTCCGTGCCGCAAGGCTATGACGCGCTGGAGTTGGGTGAAGATCCATTGGATCTGCTGGCGCTGGTTGAGGATGAGTTATTGCTCGCCTTGCCCATTGTCCCGGTTCATGACCCTAAAGATTGCCAGCAGCCGGTCGGCCTCGAAGAGCCCGGGCCGAGCGAGGACGAGGTAACGCGGTCCAACCCGTTCAGTGTATTGGCGCAGTTAAAGCGTGACCCAAACGTTTAGGAGTTAATTAGTTATGGCTGTTCAGCAGAACAAAAAATCCCGTTCCGCCCGCGACATGCGTCGTTCGCACGATGCTCTCGATGCCAGTACGCTGTCCGTTGAGAAAAGCACCGGTGAAATCCATCTGCGCCACCACGTATCGCCGGAAGGTGTTTATCGTGGTCGCAAAGTGATCGACAAGGGCGCTGACGAGTAAATCTTGTCCGCTCCGATCATCGCGATTGATGCAATGGGTGGGGACTTCGGTCCCCACAGCATTGTTCAAGCCAGCATTGCCTGTCTGGCTGAGTACCCTTCGTTGCACCTGGTCCTTGTCGGCCAAGCCCCCCTTATTGAAGAGTTGATTGCCCGTAATCCCGGGGTCGATCGCGCACGCCTGCAAGTCGAGCATGCTGGCGAAGTGATCTCCATGGATGAGCGCCCAGCGCTAGCGCTGCGAGGCAAGTCCGATTCGTCAATGCGGGTCGCCCTGGGTTTGCTGCGAGACGGGCGCGTTCAGGCGTGCGTCAGTGCGGGCAATACCGGGGCCCTGATGGCGTTGTCGCGTTATCTGCTGAAAACCCTGCCGGGCATCGATCGTCCGGCCATGGTGGCGGCTGTGCCGACCCGGACTGGCTACTGTCACTTGCTTGACCTGGGGGCTAATGTCGACTGCAGTGCCGAGCAGCTCTACCAGTTCGCGGTAATGGGCGCGGTGGCCGCTGAGACGCTGGGGGTGCTGAGTCCGCGCGTGGCGTTGCTCAATGTTGGCACCGAAGAGGTCAAGGGCAATCAGCAGGTCAAGCTTGCTTCGGGTCTTTTGCAGCAGGCCCGTGGTTTGAATTACATCGGCTTTATCGAGGGCGATGGGGTATATCGTGGCGAAGCCGATGTAGTGGTGTGTGACGGTTTTGTGGGCAATATTTTGCTCAAGTCCAGCGAAGGCCTGGCGACGATGATTGCGGCGCGTATCGAGGTGCTGTTCAGACGCAGCCTGGTTTCGCGGTTGGCAGGCCTGCTGGCGATGCCGGTATTGCGCCGCCTGCGTGCCGAGTTGGCGCCCGCGCAGCACAATGGTGCAAGCTTGCTCGGCCTGCAGGGTATTGTGGTGAAGAGTCATGGCTCGGCAGGCACTGAAGGTTTCAAGAGTGCCATCCGTTGTGCATTGAGGGAAATCGAGGACGATTTGCCGCAGCGCCTGCATGGTCGTCTCGAGGGCATGTTGCTTTGAGCCGGTTGTGGCGGGTTTGCGGGTGCTGGCGGTTGTGTCGCCTGTTAATGTGACCGCGGCGGATGGCCTGTCATCCAACTGTCAGATTGTTGCGCTTGACTCTGCCAGGCGCGAATTTATTCGACGATAAGACCATAGAGGCTCGTTTACATGTCTGCATCCCTCGCATTCGTCTTTCCTGGGCAAGGCTCGCAGTCGCTGGCAATGCTGGCTGGGCATGGCTCACAGCAAATTGTTATCGATACTTTTGCCGAAGCCTCCAGTGTGCTCGGCTACGACCTTTGGGCCTTGGCCCAGCAGGGGCCGGAAGAACAACTCAATCAAACCGATAAAACTCAGCCGGCGATTCTTGCGGCATCCACTGCCTTGTGGCGCCTGTGGCGCGCTGAGGGCGGTTTGCAGCCGGCTTTCGTGGCCGGCCATAGCTTGGGTGAATACTCGGCACTGGTTGCTGCGGGAAGTCTGGAGTTCGCTGAAGCTGTGAAGCTGGTTGAGCTGCGTGGCCAACTGATGCAGCAGGCGGTGCCTGCGGGACAGGGCGGTATGGCGGCAATTCTCGGACTGGACGATGCCGACGTACTGGCTGCCTGCGCCGAAGCGGCGCAAGGCGAGGTGGTGAGCGCAGTGAATTTCAATGCGCCTGGCCAGGTGGTGATCGCAGGTTCGGCTGCTGCTGTAGCGCGTGCGGTCGATGCCTGTAAGGCGCGTGGCGCCAAGCGTGCCATGCCGCTGCCGGTTAGCGTGCCGTCGCATTGTGCGCTGATGCGCCCGGCTGCCGAGCGCTTCGCAGGGGCGGTTGCAGCCGTTGCCTGGCAAGCGCCGCGGATTCCGCTGGTTCAGAACGTCAGTGCGCGCGTGGTCGCAGACCTTGATACGCTCAAGGCCGATTTGCTGGCGCAACTGTATAGTCCGGTGCGCTGGGTTGAATCAATTGTCTGTATGGCTGAACAAGGCGTGACTGATCTGCTCGAGTGCGGTCCAGGTCGGGTGCTGTCGGGGCTGAACAAGCGCTGCGTCAAGGGAATCAATACGTATAGTCTGGACACTCCAGACGCCTTTGCCGCCGCGCGTGCGGCTTTGGCCTGAATTAAGAGAGGTTTCTATGAGCCTGCAAGGTAAGGTTGCACTGGTCACTGGCGCGAGTCGCGGTATTGGTCAAGCCATTGCGCTGGAATTGGGTCGGCAGGGCGCCGTTGTGATCGGGACGGCGACTTCGCCGTCTGGCGCCGAGCGCATCGCCGAGTACCTGAAAGAACATGGCATCGAGGGGGCTGGTCTGGTGCTGGATGTCGGCAGCGACGAATCGGTTGCCACGACCCTGCAACACATTCAGCAACACCTCGGTCAGCCGTTGATCCTGGTCAACAACGCCGGCATCACTCGGGATAACCTGATGCTGCGCATGAAGGATGACGAGTGGTTCGATGTCATCAATACCAACCTGAACAGCCTCTATCGCCTGTCCAAGGCGGTGCTGCGCGGTATGACCAAGGCGCGTTTCGGGCGCATCATCAATATCGGTTCGGTTGTCGGCGCCATGGGCAATGCCGGACAAGTGAACTATGCTGCGTCCAAGGCCGGGGTGGAAGGCTTCGGTCGTGCCCTGGCACGTGAAGTCGGCTCGCGGTCGATCACCGTCAACGCGGTGGCACCTGGTTTTATCGATACCGATATGACCCGCGAACTGCCGGAAGCACAGCGTGACGCATTGCTGACACAGATTCCGCTGGGTCGTTTGGGGCAGGCCGAAGAGATCGCGAAAGTAGTCGCTTTCCTCGCTTCCGATGGCGCAGCCTACGTCACAGGAGCTACTATCCCTGTGAACGGCGGAATGTACATGAGCTGAATGTGACTGAGGCCTTCTGAACGCTGTCAGAGATGCTGTCTAAAATCCGTTAATAGAGCTGCAGTCGGTTTATAGGTGGATCGTTGAAGTGTTCTGGGGCAATCTCGCATTCTGCTTGAAAAGCTAAAAACCCTTTCTATACACTTGGCCGCGGACCAGCTGCCTGGATTTTTCCAATTAGGAGTGAAAATACGGTATGAGCACCATCGAAGAACGCGTCAAGAAAATCGTTGCCGAGCAACTTGGCGTCAAAGAAGACGAAGTAACCAACAGCGCTTCCTTCGTTGAAGACCTGGGTGCCGACTCCCTTGATACTGTTGAGCTGGTAATGGCTCTCGAGGAAGAATTTGAGACTGAAATCCCGGATGAGCAGGCTGAGAAAATCACCTCCGTTCAGGAAGCCATCGATTACGTGACCGCACACGCGCAATAAGCTGATCGTCGGTTCCCGACTTGGAAAAGCCGCACAGCCCTCATCGGGCGTGCGGTTTTTCTTTGACGGGCTGTTGAAAGCAGCTAGGTGCCTTGCAGGTCGATCATCGGAGTGTGGCCGGGCTGACTCGCTTAGTGCGCTTGCCTCGGGGCCGGTCTTTGGCTGTTGCTGCACCGCGCGGTGTAGCGTCTTGCCTGTTCATTGCTCGTTATCTGCTATCAGGGTAAGGGTGCGGATGGGTGTTGAATAACCGAAAAAGAGGAGATTGCTGTGTCGCGTAGACGCGTCGTGGTTACCGGTATGGGCATGCTGTCGCCGCTGGGTAACGATGTGACGAGCAGCTGGCAGGGTATTTTGGCCGGACGCAGTGGCATCGCCCCCATAGAGCACATGGATCTTTCCGCTTACACCACCCGTTTTGGTGGTTCGGTCAAAGGGTTCAATGTCGAGGAGTACTTGTCCGCCAAAGAGGCGCGCAAGCTCGATCTGTTTATACAGTATGGTCTGGCCGCCAGCTTTCAGGCTGTGCGCGATTCCGGGCTGGAAGTAACCGACGCCAACCGTGAGCGTATCGGTGTAGCACTTGGTTCGGGTATTGGCGGCCTGACCAATATCGAGAACAACTGCAAGTTATTGCATGAGTTGGGTCCGCGGCGTATCTCGCCGTTTTTCGTCCCTGGCTCGATCATCAACATGATTTCCGGTTTCCTGTCGATCCATCTGGGGCTGCAGGGGCCGAATTATGCGATCGCCACGGCCTGTACCACAGGTACCCATTGCATCGGCATGGCCGCACGCAATATTGCCTATGGTGAAGCCGACGTGATGGTCGCTGGTGGTTCCGAGATGGCGGCGTGTGGTTTGGGCATTGGTGGTTTCGCTGCGGCGCGGGCACTGTCCACGCGCAACGACGACCCGGCCAGGGCCAGTCGTCCATGGGATAAGGATCGCGACGGCTTCGTGCTGTCGGATGGTGCCGGTGCACTGGTTCTGGAAGAGTTGGAGCATGCCAAGGCGCGAGGCGCGACCATCTATGCCGAGTTGATCGGCTTCGGCATGAGCGGCGATGCGTATCACATGACGTCACCACCGGATGACGGTGCCGGTGCCGCGCGCTGCATTGCTAATGCCATGCGCGACGCCGGGCTGAATACCGATCAGGTGCAGTACATCAATGCTCATGGCACCTCGACCTCTGCTGGAGACAAGGCAGAGGTCGCAGCGATCAAGTCGGTATTCGGCGAAAATGCCTATCAGCTTGCCGTCAGCTCGACCAAATCGATGACCGGTCACCTGCTGGGCGCGGCTGGCGCGGTCGAGGCCATCTTCAGCATCTTGGCAATTCGCGAGCAGGTGGCGCCACCCACCATCAACCTGGACGAACCTAGCGAGGGCTGTGACCTCGACTTCGTTGCACACCAGGCCAAAGCCATGCCGATCGATGTAGTACTGTCCAACTCCTTCGGTTTTGGCGGGACCAACGGCTCGCTGGTGTTCCGCCGGTACGCCGGTTGATGCCGAGTTGGGTCGACGGTCAGCCGCTGGAGTGGCTCTCCGTCAAGGACCGTGGTCTGGCTTACGGCGATGGACTGTTCGAGACCATCGCCGTCAGTGGTGGCATTCCCGCTTTGCTGGAGCGGCACCTGGCGCGGCTCGGTGACGGTTGCGCGCGCCTGCTGATCGATCTCGATCTGGCGGTGGTGCGGGCAGAGCTGCTGGCGTTCAGTCGTGAGCTGGGCGATGGCGTGGCCAAGTTGATCGTCACCCGCGGCGACGGTTTGCGCGGTTATGCGCCGCCACAGGCCGGGTCGCCGCGACGGATACTGCAGGGCAGCGCCAAACCAGCTTATCCGGCCGGCAACGCAGAGCTGGGTGTGCGTTTGTTCCCCTGCGCCACGCGACTGGCCGAACAGCCGCTGTTGGCCGGGATCAAGCATTTGAATCGGCTCGAGCAGGTGCTCGCGCGTGCCGAGTGGCAGGACGCCGAGCACGCCGAAGGCTTGATGCTGGATGCTTCGGGGCGGGTGATCGAGGGCGTCTTCAGTAATCTGTTTCTGGTGCAGGATGGTGTCTTGCTCACGCCTGATCTTTCCCGTTGCGGGGTAGCCGGAGTGATGCGTGCCGAACTGCTGGCGCAGGTGCAGGCCCAGGGGATCCGCTGCGATGTGCGCGATATCGGTGTCGATGCATTGCTGCAGGCCGACGAAGTTTTTCTCTGCAACAGCCTCTATGGCGTCTGGCCAGTCCACTCCCTGCAATGGCATCAGTGGTCGGTTGGTCCGCTGACCCGTAAACTGCAGGTCATAGCCTGCGACTTACTGGACAGCTGATTCATGATGCGTAAATTGTTGTTGCTGCTTGAGGGTGGCGTGTTGGTGGCGGGATTGCTGGTGGCCTTTGTCGCCTGGCAGCAGCACTTGGCACTCGAGCAACCGCTGAATCTGGCCGAGGAGTTGATGCTTGAAGTGCCGGCTGGCGCTACGCCGGGCGGTGTGCTCAATCGTCTAGAGGCTGACGGTGTTTTGCATGATGCATTCTGGCTGCGACTCTACTGGCGCTTCAACCTCAGGGGGCAGCATCTGCACAGTGGCGAGTATGCCCTGACCCCAGAACTTACCGTGCGCGATTTGCTCGGGTTATGGCAGCGTGGCGAGGTGGTGCAGTACAGCCTGACCTTGGTGGAAGGTTGGAATTTTCGTCAGGTTCGCGCGGCTCTGGAGCGCCAAAGCAAGCTTGAACTGACTTTGACAGGGCTGAGCGATGCCCAGCTGATGGCGAGCCTGGATCAGCCCGGAGTCAATCCAGAAGGGCGCTTCTTCCCCGACACCTACCGTTTCGTGCGTGGCATGAGCGACCTTGATCTGCTCAAGCAGGCCTATGTGCGCCTGGAGCAGATATTGGCCGAGGAGTGGCAGGGCCGCGCCGATGGCCTGCCTTACAAGGAGCCCTATGACGCCTTGATCATGGCCTCGATAATCGAAAAGGAAACCGGGGTGCCCGAGGAGCGTGGTGAAATTGCCGGTGTCTTTATCCGGCGCCTGCGCATCGGTATGCGCCTGCAGACCGACCCCACGGTGATTTATGGCTTGGGTGAGCGCTACAACGGTAAGTTGACCCGTGCTCACCTGCTTGAGCCAACCACCTATAACACCTATGTGATCGATGGCATGCCGCCAACGCCGATTGCCATGGTGGGGCGCGAGGCGATCAATGCCGCGCTGCATCCGGTGACGGGCAAGAGCCTGTATTTCGTCGCTCGCGGCGACGGCAGCCATGTATTCTCCAGCACCCTCGAGGCACACAACCGTGCCGTGCGCGAGTACCAGCTCACGCGCCGTGCGGATTACCGTTCAAGTCCTGCCCCAGTGCAGTCGAACAATCAATAAAGGACAGCCTGTGAGCGGTTTGTTTATCACCCTGGAAGGCCCTGAGGGCGCTGGCAAAAGCACTAACCGCGAGTTCCTGGCCGAGCGCCTGCGCGCGCAAGGTGTGGAGGTGCTGCTGACCCGCGAACCGGGCGGCACTCCGCTGGCTGAGCGCATCCGTGAGCTGTTGCTGGCGCCGAGCGATGAGCCGATGGCGGCCGATACCGAGTTGCTGTTGGTGTTTGCCGCCCGTGCCCAGCATCTGGCTCAGGTGATTCGTCCCGCGCTGGCCCGTGGTTGTGTGGTGCTGTGCGACCGCTTTACCGATGCCACCTATGCCTACCAAGGGGGGGGGCGCGGTTTGTCGGAAGTTCGTATTGCCGTCCTGGAACGCTTCGTACAGGGCGATCTGCGTCCGGATCTGACCCTGGTGTTCGATTTGCCGGTAGAGGTCGGGCTGGCCCGTGCTGCGGCACGCGGCCGACTGGATCGATTCGAGCAGGAGGGGCGGGCGTTTTTCGAAGCGGTACGCCAGACCTATCTGCGCCGTGCCAGTGAGGAGCCCCAGCGTTATCGGATTTTGAATGCCGCGCAATCGCTGAGTCAGGTGCAGCAGGATCTTGACGCCATGTTGGCGCAGATCGTGGAGCTGTGCCGTGGCTGATGCCTACCCCTGGCAAGCCATGCTCTGGCAGCAACTGGCCGGGCGCACGCAGCATGCCCATGCCTACCTGCTGCATGGGCCCGCCGGCATCGGTAAGCGCGCCCTCGCCGAGCGCTTGATGGCCCGCTTGCTCTGTCAGCGGCCAGCGGGTCTGGAGGCCTGCGGTCAGTGCAAGTCCTGTCATTTGCTGGCTGCCGGCACCCATCCGGACAACTACATTCTGCAGCCGGAAGAGGTCGACAAGGCGATCAAGGTCGACCAGGTGCGTGACTTGGTCAACTTCGTGGTGCAGACCGCTCAACTCGCCGGCCGCAAGGTGGTGCTGGTCGAACCGGCCGAAGCGATGAATCTGAACGCTGCCAACGCCCTGCTGAAAAGTCTTGAAGAGCCTTCCGGCGATACGGTTCTGCTGTTGATCAGCCACCAGCCCAGCCGCTTGCTGCCGACGGTGAGAAGTCGCTGCGTTCAGCAGGCCTGCCCATTGCCGAGCCAGGCAATGAGCCAGGCCTGGCTGGCACAGGCGCTGCCGGAATGTGCCGATGAGGAGCGCACCGAGTTGCTCTGTCTGGCGGCAGGTTCGCCATTGGTCGCTGCACGTATGCACGCCCAGGGCGTGCGTCAGCAGCGTGCCCTGGTGGTCGACGGGGTCAAGAAGCTGCTCAAGCAGCAAATCGCGCCGAGCCAATTGGCCGAGAGCTGGAACGCAGTGTCCTTGCAGCTATTGTTCGACTGGTTCTGTGACTGGGCGCAGTTGACCCTGCGATATCAGCTGGCGCGTGACGAGGCCGGGCTGGGGCAAGCCGATATGCGCAAGGTCGTACAGTATCTGGCGGAGAAAACGCCTCAGCCGAAAGTCTTGAAGATGCAGGATTGGTTGCTGGTGCAGCGGCAGAAAGTCATAGGCAAAGCCAACCTCAATCGTGTCCTGCTTCTCGAAGCCCTGCTGGTGCAGTGGGCAAGCTTGCCCGGACCGGGCTAGAATCGGCCATCAAGTAATGAAAACCAGGAACGCCGCATGAGCTTGCCACCTAATTTGGGCCCGCGTAACGGAATCCTGTCTTTGACCATCAAAGACAAATCCGTGCTCTATGCCGCTTACATGCCCTTTATCAAAAATGGTGGGCTGTTTATCCCGACCAACAAGAGTTACAAGCTTGGCGATGAAGTGTTCATGTTGCTCAACCTGATGGATGAACCAGAAAAGATCCCGGTCGCCGGCAAGGTGGTGTGGATCACGCCCAAGGGCGCACAGGGCAACCGCGCGGCAGGAGTCGGCGTGCAGTTCAATGACGGTGACAACACCGCGCGGAACAAGATCGAGACCTATCTGGCGGGTGCGCTCAAGTCGGATCGGCCAACCCATACCATGTAACTGCAGGCGCAAGTCCCAAGCTGCAAACCACAAGTAAGCTAATGCGCTTCGGTTTTTGGCTTGTGGCTCGCAGCTTGTCGCTTGAGGCTTGCCATGCTAATCGATTCCCACTGTCATCTCGATCGCCTCGATCTGACGGCCCATGGCGGCTCCCTCGATGCTGCGCTGGATGCAGCGCGGGCGCGCGGCGTTGGTCATTTTCTCTGTATCGGTGTTAGTGCCGACAATGCCGCGGCAGTCAAAAGCCTGGCCGAGCGTTATACCGATGTCGATTGCTCGGTCGGCGTGCATCCGCTGGATCTCGATCCGGGCGCGGCCCCCGTCCTGGACTGGTTGCTGGCCGAACTGAACCACCCTCGGGTGGTGGCCATCGGTGAAACCGGGCTGGACTACCACTACGAACCGCAAGCTGCAGAATCCCAGCAGCAGGCCTTCCGTCTGCACCTGCAGGCCGCCCAGATCACTGGCAAGCCGGTGATCGTGCATACCCGGGAGGCGCGTGCCGATACCCTGGCCTTGCTGCGCGAGGCCGCCTTGCCGCAGGCCGGGGTGTTGCACTGCTTCACCGAAGACTGGGCGATGGCCAAGGCGGCGCTGGATCTCGGTTTTTATATTTCCCTGTCCGGTATCGTCACCTTTCGCAATGCCGAAGCGCTGCGCGAAGTCGCCCGCCAAGTGCCAATCGATCGCTTGCTGGTGGAAACCGACTCGCCATACCTGGCGCCGGTGCCGCACCGTGGCAAGCCTAATCTGCCGGAATATGTCCGCGACGTGGCCGAGTATCTGGCGCTGTTGCGGGGCGTGAGTTTCGAGCAGTTGGCCGAGCAGACCAGCGCCAACTTCAAGCGTCTTTTCCCGCTTGCACGGGTTGCCTGAGGTCCGCGCTGGCTGATGTCCGGTGAGCGCAATGCGGACCGTCAGATGCACGCCACGATCCGCGGGGCGCTACTCGTCGAAGGCTGTATGCCGTGAATAATCGGCGAGGCAAAAAAAACCCGGGTTCTGGGGGGGAATCCGGGTTAAGACCATTAGGAGTAAATCAAGGCACGCGGTCCACGGTACCTTGCCTGGCGGGACACTTGGGGGGAGATGCCGCGCGCCAGTACTTCTGAGTATTGGCGAAGTTTGCCGAACGTCCAGGCCCATTAGGCTCATTTTTTAAACAGATTTGGAATACCTGGCCGGCTGTTGAGTCCTCATCCTGCTGCGAACTGGTGCAGCAGGCTCAAGGTTTCCTCTATGACCCGTGCCTCGCTGTAAAAATGTGGGGACAGGCGGATGCCGGCGCCGCGTTTTGCACAAATCACCTGTTCAGACCTAAGGCGCTGGAAAAGTGACTGGTTATCCCAGCCGGCGAGGCTGAAGGTGACAATCCCGGCGCGACGAGCCGGGTCAGTCGGGCTGTGCAGTGTGATGCCAGGCATGCCGCTCAGGCCGTCGAGCAGCCATTGCGCGCGCTCCTGTACGGCCTTGCCGACCTCGATCATGCCGACTTCCTCGAGGAGCGACAGGCTGGCTTCCAGTGCCATGGCCCCGAGCATATTCGGGCTGCCGCATTCAAAGCGCCTGGCCGAGTGCGCGGGTTGCCAGTCCTGGCGCAGGTAGTCGCCGTGGTGTTCGAGCATATGCCAGCCGTATTCATGCAATTCAAGCTGGGCGCGCAGATCACTGCGGCAATAGAACACGCCAAGCCCTTCCGGGCCGAGCAACCATTTATGTCCGTCGGCCATGGCAAAGGCGCACTGGCAGGCCTGGACATCGAAGGGCAGGGCGCCAAGCTGCTGGATTGCATCGATACACAACAAGACGCCGCGTTGCTGACAGCCATGGCCGAGGCGCTGCAGGTCCAGGCGCAGGCCGCTGGCGTATTGCACGGCACTGATTGACAGCAGCCGGGTACGCGGGCCGCAGGCGCTGAGCAGGTTGGTTTCCGGGTCGCCGCTATGCAGGTCGACCTTGATGACCTCGACCCCTTGCGGCTTGAGCGCCTCCCAGACCACACGGTTGGAGGAGAACTCCTCGTTGCTGATCACCACCTGATCGCCCGCATGCCAGTCCAGGCCGAAAGCCACGAAGGACAACGCCTCCGAGGTGCTTTTGACCAGCGCGATATCGTCACTGCCGGGGGCATTGAGCAGGCGCGTCAGGCGTTCGCGCAGACGGTGTTCCACTATCAGCCACTGCGCATAATCGCGGGCGCCAACCTGGGTGTTCTGTTTGGCAAATCGCTTGACCGCCAGCACTGCCCGCCGCGGCCAAGGCGCAATTGCGGCGTGGTTCAGGTACCGGAGACCGGGAAGTTGCGGAAACTCGTCATGAATGCCATACATGGTCGGATGATCCGTGCAATTTTGCGCTAGTTAGGCATAATACTCGGCTTCGATTTTCGACCTCTTAGTCCTTCTTATGCAGAATGAACCCCGTAAGGTCCGTGAGTTTCGCCGCCGCGAACAGGAAATTCTCGACACAGCGTTGAAACTGTTCCTTGAGCAGGGTGAAGACAGCGTTACTGTCGAGATGATCGCTGACGCCGTCGGTATCGGCAAAGGCACCATCTACAAGCACTTCAAGTCCAAGGCGGAGATCTACCTGCGCTTGATGCTCGACTATGAGCGTGACTTGAACGAGTTGCTGCACTCGGCCGACATCGACCGTGATAAGGAAGCGCTGTCACGCGCCTACTTCGAGTTTCGCATGCGCGATCCGCAACGCTACCGCTTGTTCGACCGCCTGGAAGAAAAGGTGGTCAAGGGCAATCAGGTGCCGGAACTGGTCGAGCAGTTGCACAAGATCCGCGCCTCCAATTTTGAACGTCTGACTCAGCTGATCAAGGGCCGTATCGCCGAAGGCAAACTGGAAGACGTGCCACCCTATTTCCATTATTGCGCGGCCTGGGCGTTGGTGCATGGCGCCGTGGCGCTCTATCACTCGCCGTTCTGGAGCAATGTGCTGGAAGATCAGGAGGGATTCTTCCAGTTCCTCATGGATATCGGCGTGCGCATGGGCAACAAGCGCAAGCGAGACAGCGAAACCCCGTCTAGTTGACGGTATTCGTCCGGTTGATAGCGCATACAGTGCATGTGCCATAGCGGAATGCGGCGATATACTCCGAGTACTGTTAATCGGAGTCCTCCATGATTGTTGACCGCCAAGGTAGACGCTTTCGCAATCTGCGAGTAAGTCTGACCGCCGCCTGTAATTACGCCTGTACCTACTGCGTGCCCGACGGCAAGCGCCTGGTCGCGGCGCAGGACGAGCTGTCCGCCGAGGCCATGGTGCGTGGCGTCGGCTACCTGATCGAAGCTGCGGGTATCGAGCGTCTGCGGATTACCGGTGGCGAGCCCCTGGTCAGTCCGAAGCTGGAGGCGTTTCTGCGCGGCGTCAGCCCGCTGGGGTTGGCCGATATCAGTCTGACCAGCAACGGCCAGCTGCTCTCGCGCAAGCTGCCGTTGCTGCTGGAAAACGGCATTCGCCGCCTCAACGTTTCCCTGGATACCCTTGATCCCGTTGCTTTCCGGACCATTGCCCGCGGCGGTGATCTGCCCACTGTCCTGGCTGGGTTGGACGAAGCGCATGCCGCCGGCATGCGGATCAAACTCAATATGGTGCCGCTACGCGGGCAGAACCTCGATCAGGTGCTGCCGTTGCTGGATTATTGTCTGGCGCGCGGTTTCGAGCTGCGCTTTATCGAGCTGATGCGCATGGGCCATCTGGCGCGTGACGGCAACAGTTTCCTGCGCCAGTTCGTCGGCATGCCCGAGCTGTTGGCCATGATTGGCGAGCGCTATGACTATATCCAGGCCAATGCGCCGGTGGATGCCACTGCGTTGCGCTACGAGGTGCCGGGGCAGGGGTTTTTCGGTGTGATTGCCAATGAAAGTGTGCCGTTCTGCCGGACGTGTTCACGCTTGCGCCTGTCGTCGACTGGTTGGCTGCATGGCTGTCTGTCGTCGAGCAACCGCCACTATGTCGGCGACCTGCTCGATAAGCCGCGTCACCAGGCTTTACCTGCGTTGCAGGGGTTATTGGTCAAGGCGCTGGGTGACAAGCAGGAGGTGGCCTTTTCCGGGGGCGTGACCGTCATGAAGATTATTGGAGGGTGAGCGTCGCAAGCCGCAAAAGGGGTGATTTCTATTGGTTGGGCAAGGCATCCTGGCTTGACGCTAAAAAGTATGACTGATTTCCCGATTGCCTATATCGAACCGGTATTCCGCCCGCCAAGCGAGGCCCACTCGCTGATTCTGCCGGTGACCAACGGCTGCTCCTGGAATAACTGCACCTTTTGCGAGATGTACACCGAGGGTCAGAAGAAATTCCGCGCCCGGGATGAGCGGGAGGTGCTGGACGAAATTCGCCGCGCCGGTGAGCGGCTGATCGTGCAGCGGGTGTTTCTTGCCGATGGCGATGCCCTGGTGCTGCCGACGCGACGTTTGCTGGTCATCCTATCGGCCATTCGTGAGTACATGCCGGGTGTCGAACGGGTCTCCAGCTATTGCCTGCCGCGCAATTTGCGCAAGAAATCGGTCGATGAACTGAAGGAACTGGCCGATGCCGGGCTTCGTATGGCCTATGTAGGCTGCGAGTCGGGTGACGATGAGGTGCTGACGCGGGTCAACAAGGGCGAAACCTTCGAGTCCAGTCTGAGTGCCCTGGACAAGCTTGGCCAGGCCGGGATTACGCGTTCGGTGATGATCCTCAATGGTCTTGGTGGAATCACCTTAAGCGGGCAGCATGCCGATAACTCGGCGCGTCTGATGAATGCCGCGCAACCGGAATTCCTCTCGACCCTGGTAGTCAGCTTTCCCCAGGGCGAGGCACGTTTTCGCCAGGCGTTCGCCGATTATCAGGCGTTGGGCCAGCAGCAGCTGTTCATTGAGGTCGAGCGTCTGTTGCGTGGCCTCGAACTGCGCGACACGGTATTTCGCAGCGATCATGCCTCCAACTATCTGGTACTCAAAGGCATCCTGGGTGAGGACAAGCCGCGTCTGCTGGCGCAGGTGCGCGCCGCCATCGAACAGCCGCAGGGCGCCGGGTTGCGTCAGGAGTGGCAGCGCGGCCTGTAATGGCGTGGAATCTGCATTACTGCGCTATCCGCCGGCATTCCGTCGCCGGCACGGGAGGAGAGTGATGCGCAGTCTGATGTTAGTCCTGGCACTGTTGGCCCTGGGCGGTTGCATGAAGGTCAGCGACTTGGCCGATGGCGCCGCCTATCAATTGCGCGATGCCGGTTTTCTCGATCATGGGAGAACCGAGCGCATGGCCTCGCGGCGCCTGCAACAGGACTCCTTCATCTATATCGCCCAAGGGCACTTCGTTCCCCCCGGCGCAGCCTATCCGCGCCCGAATGTGGTGGCGGAAGAGGCATTCAAGGGTTTCGTCGAGTATTTCCCGCTGGTTCGTCGGGCGCGCGGCCCGGCCGGGCTGGAGGAGGCCATGGGGCAGGCGCGCGCCGCCGGCGCGCATTATCTGCTCTACACCCGCTTTGCCTATGCCGATGATCGTATCGGCAACGGGGACGAGTGGGCGGATCAGCAGGCGCTGGATCGGCTCGGCACCGACCGTAGCGTCATTCAGTTGATGCTGATCGAGACCAATACCCGTTATTTGGTCGATACTGCGCGAATTCGCAACCTTGGCGGCTTCCTGACGTTCTATGATGCCAAACCAGAAGATTTGCTCGGTCCGCCGCTGCGCGATTATGCCCGCAGCCTGATTGGGCTGAGCCGCTAAGGAAACCCGCATGACCGACTCAGGCACAAAAGCCGGCGACCTGCTGGCGCAGATTCCCAAAAGCGAGAAGAAGGGCTTGCCGCCCGTGCATCTGTGGAACCCGGACTTTTGCGGCGATATCGACATGCGCATCGCCCGTGACGGTAGCTGGTTCTACATGGGCACCCCGATCGGGCGCAAGCCGATGGTCAAGTTGTTCTCCACCATCATCCGCCGCGATGGTGACGATTACTTCCTGATCACCCCGGTGGAGAAGGTCGGCATCAAGGTCGACGATGCGCCCTTCGTTGCCGTCAGTCTGCAGGTGGACGGTGAGGGCGAGGCGCAGGTGCTGCGCTTCACCACTAACGTCGAGGAGGAGGCCATCGCCGGCGCCGAGCATCCGCTGCGCGTGGTGCTTGATGAACAGACCCAGGAGCCGGCGCCCTACGTGCATGTGCGCAGCAACCTGGAGGCATTGATTCACCGCAATGTGTTTTATCAGCTGGTCGAGCTGGCGGTGCCGCGCGAGATCGACGGTAAGACCTGGTTGGGGGTGTGGAGCAGTGGCGAGTTCTTCCCGATTGGGCCAGAGCCCTAGGGCTCGGCAAAAAAGGGCGCACGCTGCGGCGCTCAAGAAAAAGGCTCCCGCGGGAGCCTTTTTTGCGCATCTTACATATTGGGGTAGTTAGGCCCGCCGGCGCCTTCCGGTGCCACCCAGTTGATGTTCTGGGCTGGGTCCTTGATGTCGCAGGTCTTGCAGTGCACGCAGTTCTGCGCGTTGATCTGGAACTTCTTCTCGCCGTCTTCCAGGGTGACGATTTCGTACACGCCGGCCGGGCAGTAGCGCTGTGCCGGTTCGTCGTACAGCGGCAGATTCTTGGTCAGCGGAATGCTCGGGTCGGTGAGCTTCAGGTGGCAGGGTTGTTCCTCTTCATGGTTGGTGTTGGAGAGGAATACCGAGCTGAGCTTGTCGAAGCTGAGCTTGCCGTCCGGTTTCGGGTAGTCGATTCGCTTCGACTCGGCCGCCGGTTTAAGGGTGGCGTAATCCGGCTTGGTGTCGTGCAGGGTGAAGGGGATCTTGCCGCCGAAGATATTCTGGTCGAGGTAGTTGAAGGCACCGCCACCGAGGACGCCGAACTTGTGGATCGCTGCACCGAAGTTGCGGCTGCGGAACAGTTCGTCGTAGAGCCAGCTGGCTTTGAAGGCGTCGACGTAGCCGGTCAGCTGGTCGCCGCCTTCGCGTCCGGCGAACAGCGCGTCGGCCACCGCATCGGCTGCGAGCATGCCGGACTTCATGGCGGTGTGGCTGCCCTTGATCTTGGCGAAGTTGAGGGTGCCGAGGTCGCAGCCGATCAGCGCGCCGCCGTTGAATACCATCTTTGGCAGCGAGTTGAGGCCGCCCTTGGCAATGGCGCGCGCACCGTAGGCAACGCGCTTGCCGCCTTCCAGGTACTGGGCGATGACCGGATGGTGCTTGTAGCGCTGGAATTCATCGAACGGCGACAGGTGCGGGTTGCTGTAGGACAGGTCGACGATCAGACCGACCACCACCTGGTTGTTCTCCAGGTGATAGAGGAAGGAACCGCCGGTGTTATCGCTGTCGACCAGCGACAGCGGCCAGCCGGCGGTGTGTACCACCAGACCCTGCTCGTGCTTGGTCGGGTCGATATCCCAGATTTCCTTGATGCCGATGCCGTAATGCTGGGCGTCGGCTTCGCTATCGAGGTTGTACTTCTTGATCAGTTGCTTGCCGATATGGCCACGGCAGCCTTCGGCGAACAGGGTGTACTTGGCGCGCAATTCCATGCCGGGGGTGTAATAACCCTCCTTCGGATTGCCTTCGCGGTCGACGCCCAGGTCGCCGGTGAGAATGCCGTAAACCGAGCCCTTTTCATCGATCAGCGCTTCCTGAGCGGCGAAGCCGGGGTAGATTTCCACACCCAGGTTCTCGGCCTGTTGGGCTAGCCAGCGGCACAGATTACCCAGGGAGATGATGTAGTTGCCCTGGTTGTGCATGGTCTTGGGCACGAACAGGTCGGGGATTCGACTGGCCTTTGTCGCGTTATTCAGCAGATAGATGTCGTCGCGCTTGACCGGGGTGTTCAGCGGTGCGCCGAGCTCTTTCCAGTCGGGGAACAGTTCGTTCAGCGCGCGCGGCTCGAACACCGCGCCGGAGAGGATGTGCGCACCGACTTCGGAGCCTTTTTCAACCACGCAGACGCTGATTTCCTTGCCCGCTTCGGCGGCTTTCTGCTTCAGTCGGCAGGCGGCGGACAGGCCGGCTGGGCCGGCGCCGACGATGACGACGTCGAATTCCATAAACTCGCGTTCCACAGGCTATCTCCTACTCAAGGCTCTCTAATTTTAATTTGGCGATCAGGCTCGTTCCCTGGGCGATGCGGGCGCATTATATCTACACCCTCCGAACGGGCCAATACAAACGTTTGTTTGAAAATGTTGTAGTCCTGTTAGAATCCTACTACATCTCGGATGGCTGGCCGACTCATTGTATTGACCGGGCCAGGCCGTGCAGTCAAGATACGGGCGGTTTTGCGTTCGCCGTCTGGGCTGAAGGTCGGTTCCGGCCGATGTGCATTACCCGCTATGTTCGCTTCTGGCGACATTCCTATTCACCGGAGAGTAACGAGGAATCCATGAAGGTTCTTGTAGCTGTCAAACGAGTGGTCGACTACAACGTCAAGGTTCGCGTCAAGGCGGACAACAGCGGCGTTGATCTTGCCAACGTCAAGATGTCGATGAATCCCTTCTGCGAAATCGCCGTGGAAGAAGCGGTGCGCCTGAAAGAAAAAGGCGTGGCCAGCGAAATCGTCGTGGTGTCGATCGGTCCGACGGCTGCCCAAGAGCAGCTGCGTACCGCCCTGGCACTGGGCGCCGATCGCGCCATTCTGGTCGAGTCCAGCGATGAGCTGAATTCCCTGGCCGTGGCCAAACTGCTTAAGGCCGTGGTCGACAAGGAGCAGCCGCAACTGGTGATCCTCGGCAAACAGGCGATCGACAGCGACAACAACCAGACCGGCCAGATGCTCGCCGCCCTGAGCGGTTACGCCCAAGGCACCTTCGCCTCCAAGGTGGAAGTGACCGGCGACAAGGTCAACGTGACTCGCGAAGTCGACGGCGGCCTGCAGACCGTGGCGTTGAACCTGCCGGCGATCGTGACTACCGACCTGCGTTTGAACGAGCCGCGCTACGCATCGCTGCCGAACATCATGAAGGCCAAGAAGAAGCCGCTGGAAGTGCTCACCCCTGAAACCCTGGGCGTTGCCACCACTTCTACCGTCAAGACCCTGAAAGTCGAAGCGCCTGCTACTCGTAGCGCCGGCATCAAGGTCAAGTCGGTGGCTGAATTGGTCGAGAAACTGAAGAACGAAGCGAAGGTAATCTAAATGGCTATCTTAGTTGTTGCAGAACACACTAACGCGGCCCTGGCGCCTGCCACCTTGAATACCATTGCCGCGGCGCAAGCCATCGGTGGTGATATCCATGTGCTGGTGGCCGGTAGCGGTTGTGGCGCAGTTGCCGAAGCGGCTGGCAAAGTCGCTGGCGTGGCCAAGGTCCTGGTTGCCGACAACGCTGCTTTCGCTCATCAGCTGCCGGAAAATGTCGCGCCGCTGGTTGCCGAGTTGGGTGCTGGTTACAGCCACATCCTGGCGGCTGCCACCAGCAACGGCAAAAACATCCTGCCGCGGGTTGCCGCTCAGCTGGACGTTGATCAGATCTCGGAAATCATTACCGTTGAAAGCGCGGACACCTTCAAGCGTCCGATCTATGCCGGTAATGCCATCGCCACCGTGCAATCCTCGGCGGCGGTGAAAGTGATCACCGTGCGAGCCACCGGGTTCGATCCGGTTGCGGCTGAGGGCGGTTCCGCTGCCGTTGAGGCTGTGGCTATTGGCGGCGACGCCGGCAAGTCGATGTTCGTCGGCGAAGAGCTGGCCAAGTCCGATCGTCCGGAGCTGACCGCTGCCAAGATCGTCGTATCCGGCGGTCGCGGCATGCAGAACGGCGACAACTTCAAGCACCTCTATGCCTTGGCCGACAAACTCGGCGCCGCCGTGGGTGCCTCGCGCGCCGCCGTCGACGCTGGTTTCGTGCCCAACGACATGCAGGTCGGTCAGACCGGCAAGATCGTCGCACCGCAGCTGTACATCGCCGTCGGTATCTCCGGCGCGATCCAGCACCTGGCGGGCATGAAAGACTCCAAGGTGATCGTCGCGATCAACAAGGATGAAGAGGCGCCGATCTTCCAAGTGGCCGATTACGGGTTGGTCGCTGACCTGTTCGAGGCCATCCCGGAGTTCGAGAAACTGGTGTAAGCCGGTTTTCCTGGCTCCATGAAAAACCCGCCTTGAGCGGGTTTTTTCTTGTGTGCGATTTGTCTTGGCTGCGCACTATTCAGGCTCTGCTGCGACTCTATGCAGAAACGCCCGGTAGTGCTCGGCGGTTTCCTCGGGGCGCTCGATCATGGGGGCGTGCCCGCAGTTTTGCATGATCACCACGCTGGGTCGCCGCAGGAGCGGCTGCATAACCTCGATGCTGGAAACATCCAGCACCCTGTCCTGCGCCCCCCATAGCAGTAGGGTCGGTGCCTGAATCTTCGGCAGTACGGGTTCGAGCGGAATATAGCGACTGACCAGTTGCGCGAAGATCCGTTCATTGAACGCACTATTAGCGATGCTTCGTGCTGCCAGGTAGTGCTTGAGGCGTTCGGGTATGTTCGGCACTTGGACGAAGAGGAGCTCCAGCAACTGATCGAATTGTTGCTGCGTTTTGACGATCAGCGGATTGGGTTCGCCGTGTTCGAGGCGCTCAATCAGCTCGCTGGTTTTTGGCGCGTCGATGCCGGCATTGTCGAGCAGGGCTACCGACAGGATTTGCTCGGGGTAGCGAGCGGCATACAGGGCGCTGATATGGCCACCCATCGAATTGCCGATCAGGTGCAGCTTCTTGATCTTCAAGGCTTGAGTGAACGCGGCGAGGCGTTCGACTTGAGTGCCGATGTCGTAGCTGGCGTAGGGCTTGCTGCTGTCGCCGAAGCCGGGCAAGTCCAGGGCTATCACCTGGTAGTCCTCGGTGAAGTAACGGGCAAACTGCAGCCAGTTGTCCTTGCTGGCAGCAAAGCCATGGATCATCAGAATGGTTTCGCCGTTGCTCGGGCCGCCTTGGTAGTAATGAATGCTAAGATCGCTGACGGTCAACTGTTTGGCGCTGAGATCTGCCCGCTGCTGTTCGATCAGTTGCGTCGTGACCAGGAGCGCGGCGGGGCAGAAATAGAGCGTTGCAGCGGCTCCGCCAAGCAGCAATATCAAGCCGAGTAGCAGTTTTTTCATGGTGCGCCCTTATCGCTAATTATTATTAAGCCACCTGTAAGCTAACATGCAGGCTACATTTATCACTGTTCGCTTGTCCCGAAAGTCCATCAACAGTTCAGTCGAGAAGTCGCCATGCTCGAACGTAGGTTATTGAAATCTGTATTGATTTTTCTTGGCGTGGTCCTGTTGCCGGGGCTGAGTGCAGCCGCAGGTAAGTGTGAGCGCCTGGTCGCCACTGGCAATCCGGAGTATCCGCCTTATTTATGGCGTGACCCGCAGAATCCGCAGCAGTTGATCGGTGCTAATGCAGACTTGCTCAAGCATCTGGCCAAAGAGTTGGATCTGGTGATCGATGTGATCTATACCGGCCCCTGGTCTCGTGCACAAGATGAGGTGCGTACCGGGCGGGTCGATTTGATCGCCGGTGCTTTTCTGACCTTGCCGCGTCTGGAAGCCATGGATTATGTGCACCCGGCATTTTTCTTCACCCCGAGCGTGGTCTGGGTGCGTAAAGGTGCGGAGTTTCCCTACGCCAGCTGGGCTGACCTGCATGACCGCACAGGCGGGACGTTGGTGAATAACAGCTTCGGTCAGCTTTTCGACGCCTATGCCAAGGCCAATCTGACCCTGGAGGGTGTATCCAGCCTGACTCAGGCATTTCAGAAGCTGATGCTGGGTCGTACCGATTATGTCCTCTACGAGCGTTTCCCCGGTCTGGCTCTGGCTGAAACGCTGAGCCTGGAAGATGACCTGCTGGTGCTGGATCCGCCTATTTCGAGCGAGGGTTTATACCTGACCCTGTCGCACAACTCGGCATGCAACGACTCCTGGCTGCGCGGACAACTGGCGATAAAGATGACAGAATTGGTCGCTGCCGGTCTGCCGGACACCCTGCTGCAGCGCAACCTATTGCGCTGGAAAGAGCAGCAGTTGCAACCCGCAAGCGTCCCGAACCCGTAGGAAGTTTTTTGTGATTAATCGATTTTCATGTGCCGCACTGGTGGTGCTGAGTTTGACCGGTTGCGCCAGCGACCCGGCGCCTACCGAGCAATTGCGGCTCAGCGAGCAAGCCTTGGCACAAGCCAAAGCGGTTGGTGCTGATGAGCAAGTAGCTGAACTGGCAATGGCCGAAGCCAAGCTGTTGCAGGCTCAGGCTGCCATGCAGCGTGACGCCTTCAAGGATGCGCGGGTACTTGCCGAGCAGGCCGAACTGGATGCCCGCCTGGCGGAAGCTCGGGTGTTGACGCAGAAAAGTCAAGATCAGCTGGACGAACTGAATAACCGCATCAATCGCCTGCGCAAGCAGTTGGGGACGCTGTGATGAGTGCTCGGGTCCAGATGCTGGCAAGCGCTTTGTTGGCGTTGTTACTGAGTGGTTGCGCGGGTTCGCAGCAGCAGAGCAGCAATGAGGCACTCGAGGCGGCCCGCAGCAGCTTTCAGGCGGTAAGGGAAAATTCCGATGTGCTGCGCAGCGCACCGAAGGATGTGATCCGTGCGGGCGAATCCCTGGCCCGTGCAGACCGCCTGTCGAGCTATTGGGGCAGTACGGATGACGTTAGCCATTACGCCTATCTCAGTCTGCGTTACAGCGAAATCGCCGAACAAAACAGTGTCCTGAGCCTGAATCAGGATCGGGCGGCCAAGCTCGAACTGGACCGTCAGCGCCTGCAACTGGCCCTGCGTGAGGCCAAGCTGCTCAGCGTGCAGGAGCAGAGCAACTGGCTGGAAGAGCAGATACTCAGCCTGACAGCCGGCGAGACCGAGCGTGGTCTGGTGATGACCCTTGGCGATGTGTTGTTCGATGCGGGGCAGGCCGAGTTGAAGGCCTCGGCCAATCGCACAGTACTGAAGCTGGTGCAGTTCCTGCAGCTCAATCCGCGTCGGGTGGTGCGTATCGAGGGCTACAGCGACAGCCGTGGCGACAAGCTGGAAAACCTCAAGCTGTCCCGCGCACGGGCACAAACCGTCGCCGATGTCCTGGTAGATCTGGGGGTCGATACCGCGCGCATCGAGGTGCAAGGCCATGGTGAAAGCTTCCCGGTGGCCGAGAATGCGTCGGCCAGGGGGCGTGCACAAAACCGTCGTGTCGAGATTGTGTTCTCCGACGAGTTGGGGCGGCTGAGCTCCGCACGCTGAAGTAGCGTATTACCCAAAAAGCCCCGACGCGCCGAGGCTTTTTACTGCACTCGATTCATCACAGCTGGTTGCCAGAATCGCCACCTTTCAGAGGGTGTGAGTAATTCCAAAACAGTTGACTTGATGTTGAATTGTTCCGCTACAGTCACTGGCGTATCACCGCTGTGTCGTCCACAATTTACAGGACTGTACCGGTGCACCCTGGGTTCGCCGGGTTACTGTATGGGTTCAATAAAGCGGGAAAGCGGCCATGACCAGTCTGTTGCTCTATCAGCGTATCGCCCAGCAATTGGCGGAAGATATCCGCCGCGGCGTCTATCAGCCGGGAGAGCGGGTACCGTCGGTGCGCAAAATGAGCTCGCAGCTGAGTGTCAGTCATGCCACGGTCTTGCAGGCTTACGCCAACCTGGAGGACCAGGGGCTGATCCGCGCGCGCCCGCAGTCCGGCTTCTACGTGCACCAGACCCCGGCCCTGACCGCCCCGACCCCGGATATCGCCCGGGTCGAGCGTCCCAGCCTGGTGACGCGCAGCAGCATCATCAATCAGATCCTCACCGAGTCGCGCCGCGAGGGCGTGTTTCCCCTCGGCGCAGCGGTGCCGCATGTCGACTACCTGCCGGTGCGTGCCTTGCACCAACAGTTGGCCAAGGTCACCCGCTTTCAGAGCCCGCGCGCCTTCAGCTATATGTTCAGCCCCGGATTCGAGCCGCTGCGTCGCCAGGTGGCGATTCGTATGCGCGATGCCGGCGTTGTGGTCGATCCATCGGAAGTGGTGATTACCCATGGTTGTGTCGATGCGCTGCAGATGTCACTGCGGGTGTTGACCAAGCCGGGGGACTTGATCGCCACCGAGTCGCCGACCTATTACGGCCTGCTGCAGCTGGCCGACCTGCTGGGCTTGAAGGTCATCGAAATACCCAGCGACCCAGCCACGGGGATCAGCCTGGAGGCCTTGCAATTGGCGGCCAGCCAGTGGCCGATCAAGGCGCTGGTGTTGACCGCACGCCTGAGCAATCCGCTCGGCGGCAGCATCCCCGAGCCGCGGCAGAAGCAGTTGTTGCGCCTGGCCGGGGATTTCGATATCCAGATCGTCGAGGACGACATCTACGGCGAACTGATGTTCGAGCAGGGGCCGATCAAGGCGCTCAAGTCACATGACCGGGAAGGGCGGGTGGTGTATTGCTCGAGCTTCTCCAAGACCCTGTCGCCGGGGGTGCGCATCGGCTGGATCATCGCCGGCAAATACCAGGACGAGATCCAGCGCCTGCAGACGTTCAGCACCCACTCAGCCTGCAGCGTCACGCAGATGGCGGTGGCCGCCTACCTGGAGAACGGCGGTTACGACCGTCACCTGCGCTACATTCGCCAGGAGTACCGCAAGAACCTCAGCGCCTTCCAGTTGGCGATTCAGCAATATTTCCCTGAAGGCACGCAGATGACTCGGCCCAATGGCGGATTCATCCTCTGGATCAGCCTGCCGGTACGGGTCAACACCAAGGACCTGCACGTGCGCGCCTTGCAGCAGGGCATCAGCATCGCGCCGGGGCTGATCTTCAGTAACACCGAACAGTTCAATCACTGCGTGCGCCTGAATTGTGGCATCCCCTGGAACCGCGAAGCCGAGCGGGCCTTGATGACCCTGGGCATGCTGGCCAGCCAGTTGTGTCAGGAGGCAACGGCGAGTAGCTGAATGACCTCGTGGTTAACCCGAATAGGCAAGGTATTGCGTCTACCAGGGCGAAGAGCTTTTTCGCCCCAAGGAGATGCATCATGTCGAGGAATCGTGCGTTACATCCGCAACCGCTGCTGCAGGGATTTGCCGCTAGTCTGCTGCTGACCCTGGCCGCCTGCAATGCCGCTCAATCGGAGCCGCCGCAGGTTCAAGTTGTTGATCGGGAGTTGGCAGTAGCCGCCGTTGAGCAACCCCAGGCGTTGCCGCGGGCACAGAAAACCGAGTTGCAGCGTCAGGCCGTCGTCGCTTCGCGGCCGGCGGCGGGTCAATCTGGGGCTTCTATGGCGGACTCTCTGCCGTCGGCGTTCCGCGAGCAATATCGCGAGCAGTACCAGAAACTCGCCGATAACCCGGTGCATGCGGTGGCCGAAACGCCGGTGTCGACCTTCAGTGTCGACGTGGACACCGGCAGCTACGCCAACGTCCGGCGTTTTCTCAATCAGGGCCAGTTGCCGCCGGCCGAGGCGGTGCGGCTGGAGGAGTTGGTAAATTACTTCCCCTATGCCTATCCGCTGCCGACCGGCGATACGCCCTTTGGCGTCGGCACCGAACTGGCGGTGACGCCGTGGAACCCGCAGAGCCGGCTGCTGCGTATCGCGATCAAGGCGGCGGATCTGTCGGTGGCGGCCATGCCGCCGGCCAATCTGGTGTTTCTGGTGGATGTCTCCGGTTCGATGGGCAGGCGCGAAGGGCTGCCGCTGGTGCAGAGCACGCTGAAGCTGCTGGTCGAGCAGTTGCGCAGCGAGGATAAGGTGTCCCTGGTGGTCTATGCCGGCTCGTCCAGCGTGGTGCTGGAGCCGACTGCTGGCAGCGACAAGGCCAGGATCCGCGCGGCTATCGATCAGTTGCGCGCTGGCGGTTCGACGGCCGGCGAGTCGGGCATTCAGCTAGCCTATCAGCAGGCGCAGCAGGGTTTTATCGAGAACGGCATCAACCGCATCCTGCTGGCCACCGATGGCGACTTCAATGTCGGCATCAGCGATTTCGAGACGCTCAAGCAGTTGGCGGCGGACAAGCGCAAGAGCGGGATATCCCTGACCACTCTGGGCTTCGGCACCGACAACTACAACGAGCAGTTGATGGAGCAGTTGGCCGATGCCGGCGATGGCAATTACGCCTATATCGACAACCTGCGCGAGGCGCGCAAGGTGCTGGTCGATCAGCTCGGCTCGACCCTGGCCACCGTCGCCAGGGACGTGAAGATCCAGGTCGAGTTCAACCCGGCGCGGGTCAGCGAGTACCGCCTGCTCGGCTATGAGAATCGCGCGCTGAAGCGGGAAGATTTCCGCAACGACAAGGTCGATGCCGGCGAGATCGGCGCCGGCCATACGGTCACCGCGCTCTATGAAATAGTCCCGGCTGGCAATAAGGGCTGGCTGGAACCGCTGCGCTATCGGCAGGCGGAAAAAGCCACCGGCAAGCAGGGCGAACTGGCGCTGCTGCGCATCCGCTTCAAGGCGCCGCAGCAGGGCAACAGCAAGCTGCTGGAAATCCCCATCGAGGCGCAGCGCACCACCGCGACGATTGCTCGGGCCAGCGAGGATCTGCGTTTCGCCGCCGCCGTCGCCGCCTTTGCCCAGCAGCTGAAAGGCGGGCGCTACACCGGTGCGTTCGAGCTGCCAGCAACCGCCGAGCTGGCCCGTAGCGGCAAGGGCGAGGACCGCTTTGGCCTGCGCGGCGAGTTTGTCCAGCTGGTCGAGCTGGCGCAAAGCCTGCAAACTCCGGCTTCATTCCCCGCGCCCAGCGCTGCCAAGGTCGATTGAGCGTGACTGTCCAGCCTGTTGCCCCACTGCCTGACGAAGAGGACGCCGCCTTGTTGCGGCGGTATCGCCAGGGTGATGCCGAGGCGTTTGCGCTGCTCTATCAGCGCCATCGCCTCGGCCTGTTTCGTTTTCTCTGTGGCCTGTGCGGCGACCCGACGCTGGCCGAGGAGGTGTTCCAGGACACCTGGATGAGCCTGATCCGCAGCCAGTCGCTGCAGCGCGAGGCCGTGCTGTTCAAGACTTGGCTGTACCAGATCGCGCGCAATCGGCTGATCGATCACTGGCGCAAAACCGGCCGTCGGCAGGCAACGCATGAGGCGTTCGACGAGCAGCTGCATGATCAGCCGTGCAGCGAGAGCGATCCTGAACAGCAGTTCGGCCTGAGTCGCGATAAGCAGCGCTTGCAGGCGGCGCTGGACGACCTGCCGCCGGAGCAACGCGAAGTCTTCCTGCTGCGCGCCCATGGCGATCTGGAGCTGCACGAGATCGCCGAGCTGACCCGCACGCCGGCGGAAACGGTGAAAAGCCGTTTGCGTTATGCGTTGCAGAAATTACGCCGGCTGCTGGCTGATCCGGCCGCCGAGGAGTTGCCCGTATGAACCGCGATCAATACGACCCGCAAGACGTGGCGCAAGAGCGGGCCTTGCTCGAACACTTTCGCGCCCAGAGCCAGGCCGAACCCAGTGCCGAACTGGATGCGCAGATCCTGGCCGCGGCCCGTGCTGCGCAGCCCGCAGTTAGGCCGGGCTGGAGTCAGCGCCTGCATAGCTGGTTGTTCGGCCATGCCGGCCGGCAGCGCTGGTCGCTGGCGGTGGCTGGTTTGGCAAGCGTCGGCATCGGTGTCAGCCTGACCTGGCGCACGTTGGCGCCAGCGCCTGAATACTTCATTGCGCCGATGCCGCGTGCCGTAATGGCCCCAGCCGCGCCCATGGCCGATACCGCAGCGCCGCATGCTCTGCTGCGCGAGCAAGCGGCGCCTGGTTACGCCGAGCCGCGGCAAAAGGCCGAGAAGCAGCAATCAATGTCAGTCCTCATGGGGGGCGCGGTCAGGCAAGCACCGGTCGAGGTCGAAGCCTTGGCTGACGCCCCGGTGCCGAGTGCAGAGCTGTCGGCCACCCTGGGTTCTATACCTCCGGCCAACATCGCAGTGACCCAGGATGCGGAAAACATGCTCATGCAGCTGCTCGAGCTGCGCCGCGCAGGCAAGACTGAGGAAGCGCGTGCCCTGCAACAACGCCTGCACTTGGATTACCCGCAGATGGAGATCGAAGCGCAACTCGAGCGCATCGGAGGACGCCGTTAGCAGGCCGCTGCGATGAGTCGGCCGCCGGTTGAGAAAAACCGTATGCGCACTGCACGGCAGACTTGCTAGATTTCGGAGGAGGGGGGAGCATGGTGCTCCACCCTTACTGCGATTGTGCTTGTCGATGATCAGCTTCCGGTTTCTGCTTTTGCTTCTGGCTCTACTGGCGATGAGTGCGTGCGACGATGAAAAGTCCACGACCGCTGTGCCGGCAGAGCCTGCCAAACCCGCTGTATCCGTTGTGCCGCCGCCGGTTGCAGATGCAGCGCCCACTCCCGCCCCGAAACCGCTAACCAAGCCCGTCGACCAGCAAGCAAGCGAGCCTGCTCGGCCCAAGCCCAAGCCCAAGCCTGCCGTGGTCAGCAAGCCGGTGGCCAAAAAAGACAGTGTGGTTGCCGCGCCACCCCAGGCGGACCTGGACTTGAGCCTGCCGGCGGATCTGTTTGAAGAGTTGCAATCGTTCGTCGCGCCGGATGAGCTGCCGTCGCCGGCCTTGCTGCCACCACTATTCCGGGCAGAACAGGCAGCAGAAAGCCCCTTTCAGCTCAATGGCAAGCTGATCACCAATGAGCGCGGCGATGACTATCTGGATTCGCTAGAAGGCGCCGAGCTGCAGTTCGAGTTCAAGCGATAGCCGGCATGAAGTGGCAGCATGGGTGCGGCAGTTTAGTCCACTTCTGTTTTTCTCTGGCTGGGGTGCGAGCGCGGTAAGCGAATTGGCAGGTCCAATCGCATCGACGAATTATCCCCCGGCTAAGCCTTCGGCCCCTATTACAAAAAATGCCGCTTACTTGGTTCAAGTGAGCGGCATTACGCTGTACGGGCAGCTGAGCGGTGCAGGCTATTTCAGTCGACGTGGTAGTTGAGCACGCTGTTTTGTTCTTTCAGTGCCTTACGCATTTCTGCTGGAATATTGCCGGAGCGAACCGCGAGCTCCAGGCGAATTTCTTCGAGGCTTTGCGCAAAAGCTTGTGCGTCGTCCCGCTGGGCTGAGCTGAGGACTCGGCTGTAGGCAGTGACATCGTCGGCGTCCAGGAGGGAGAGGACAATGCCGCCGTCTGGGCGGCGCGGGCTGAAAGTGACGCGTAAAGGAGCAAACAACTGTTCGACTAATTGGCGATTGATGCTATCCATGACCGTTCTCCATCCTGAGGCTGATCATTTAAGACCGCTGTGGTGTGGTGAAGTTCGGTCAGGCCAGTAGCGATTGGCGCGCGCGCTCGATTACCTGCGGCAAGGACTCGCTGCTGTACTGCTCGGGGTACAGGCGCTGGGTATGCTGGGCAATGCCGGCCTGGTTGACGATAGTGAAGCTGAAGTTACCCTTGCGGCTGGCAAGAATGCGGCAATCGAATGGCGCAAAGGCGTTGGATAGGGTGCGAATGGCATCCTGAATTTGGTGTTGAGTATTCATTTTTTGGGGTGTTTCCTAAAACAACGGGCGCGTCATTGCGCTAAATAATGCTCCAGGCTTTCGACTTATAGCCGAAGGCATGCGTCTGATCGGAGCGGGACTGCGCACATAAGTTCAGTATTGGCTGGTGCTTATGCGGGTCGGTACTTCGGAGGCAGGCTGAGTCAGTGCTTGCGCAAGACGGCCTGATCAGTCAGCAGGTTGGGTCTGGTAAGGAACTGTGCGGCATAGCCTGATGGGGCGTATGCGTTCTTTACCTGGAGTCCATCGAGGGGGCCAGAAGGCCTGAATGACTTACAGCGTGGTACTAACGGGCCGGATGGTAACTGCTTGATAAGGTATTAGCCAGCTGAATCTGCTCAGGGCGCGGATAATACCCTCGTAGAAGCCAGTAGTCGCCAAATTCATGGGCTCAGTCGATGCACTGATTGTCGCCCAGCAGAGTCGAGCGGTGCATCGGATGCAATTTAGCCCATGCTCCGTTACGATTAGCCCACTTTTGCTTTCATCTCGCGACGGTTTTAGATGAGTTATCAGGTTCTTGCACGAAAGTGGCGTCCGCGCTCGTTTCGCGAAATGGTCGGCCAGGCCCATGTGCTCAAGGCGCTGATCAACGCCCTCGACAGTCAACGCCTGCATCACGCCTACCTGTTTACAGGTACCCGTGGCGTTGGCAAGACCACAATTGCGCGCATTATCGCCAAGTGCCTGAACTGCGAAACCGGCATCAGTTCGACGCCTTGCGGTGTCTGCTCTATCTGCAAGGAGATCGACGAGGGGCGTTTCGTCGATCTCATCGAGGTCGATGCTGCCAGTCGTACCAAGGTCGAAGACACGCGCGAGCTGCTGGATAACGTGCAGTATTCGCCGAGTCGCGGGCGCTTCAAGGTCTACCTGATCGACGAAGTGCACATGCTGTCCTCGCATTCGTTCAACGCCCTGCTCAAGACCCTGGAAGAGCCGCCGCCGCACGTCAAGTTTTTGCTGGCGACCACCGACCCGCAGAAGCTGCCGATGACCATTCTGTCGCGCTGCTTGCAGTTCTCCCTGAAGAACATGCCGCCGGAGCGGGTGGTGGAGCACCTGACCCATGTGTTGGGTGCGGAAAATATTCCGTTTGAAGAGGATGCCCTCTGGCTGCTCGGGCGTGCGGCCGATGGTTCGATGCGCGATGCGATGAGCCTGACCGACCAGGCGATTGCCTTCGGTGAAGGCAAGGTGCTGGCCGCAGACGTGCGCGCGATGCTCGGCACTCTCGATCACGGTCAGGTGTATGGCGTACTGCATGCTTTGCTCGAGGGTGATGCGCGCGGCCTGATCGACGCCGTGCGTCATTTGGCCGAGCAGGGTCCTGACTGGAATGGAGTGCTGGCGGAGATTCTCAATGTCCTGCACCGCGTGGCTATCGCTCAGGCGCTGCCGGATGCGGTCGACAACGGCCAGGGCGACCGTGATCGGGTGCTGGCATTGGCCGAGGTATTGCCAGCCGAAGACGTGCAGTTCTACTACCAGATGGGCCTGATCGGTCGGCGTGACCTGCCGTTGGCGCCGGATCCGCGCAGTGGCTTCGAGATGGTGCTGTTGCGCATGCTGGCGTTTCGGCCTGCCGATAGCGGCGATGGGCCGAGGGTAGCGCTAAAGCCGCTAGGGATTAGCCAGGCCACAGCTGATCCCCGTCCCAACCCAGTGGCCGACACGGCTGTGGCTGTGTCGGCTGTCGTTGTCGAAGCCGACGCCAAAGCCGAGCCTGTGCTGGTTGCGGCGGCTACGCCTGAGCCGCCACTTGTGCAGATCGAGCCCCAGGCCTCGGCGCCGGTCGAGCCGGAGCCTGTGGTTGCCGTGTCCCCGGTTGTCGCCGCACCGCGAGCTGCTGCGCCGCCCGTGATGATTGCTGCAGTGACGAATTTGCCCTGGGAAGAACAGGCCGCTACGGTGGAGGACTGCGTGCCTCTGGCTGAGCCGGTCTCGGCGCAGCCGCAAGCCGAGGCGTTGGCGGTGCAGCCCGCCAGCATTATTGCGCCACCGGTCGAGGGCCTTGGCGACAGCGATGATGAGCCGCCGCTGGGCGATTATGATTACGTGGAGATGGATGCGCAGACGTTCGACTACGATTTCGACGCGGTTGATTCCGTTGCCTCCGTCGAGCCGGAGCCGCAGCTCGCTGCGAAGCCGGCGACCGGCCTGGCTGCAGACTGGTTGGAGCTGTTTCCCAAGCTTGGCCTGTCTGGCATGACCGGCAGTATCGGTGCCAACTGCACGCTGATGGCAGTCGAGGGTGATAGCTGGTTGCTGCATCTCGATCCTGGACACAGTGCGCTGTTCAATGCGACCCAGCAGCGCCGTTTGAATGATGCCCTGAATCAGTATCATGGGCGCGAGTTAAGCCTGCAGATCGAGTTGTGCGCGCCCGAACAGGAAACGCCGGCTCAGGCAGCGGCCCGCAAGCGCGCCAATCGCCAGCGCGAGGCAGAAGAGTCGATCCACGGCGATCCACTGGTGCAGCAAATGATTGAGCAATTCGCCGCGGTTATTCGCGCGGACAGTATCGAACCCGTAGATACTCAAGTTAACTCCCTGATTACCGAGGACTAGCACCATGATGAAAGGTGGCATGAGCGGCCTGATGAAGCAGGCCCAGCAGATGCAAGAAAAAATGCAAAAGATGCAGGAAGAGTTGGCTAACGCCGAAGTAACCGGGCAGTCCGGCGCCGGCCTGGTCAGCGTGGTGATGACCGGTCGGCATGACGTCAAGCGCGTGAGCCTGGACGACAGCCTGATGCAGGAAGACAAGGAAATTCTCGAGGACCTGATCGCGGCGGCGGTGAACGATGCGGTGCGCAAGGTCGAGCAGAACAGTCAGGACAAAATGTCCGGTATGACTGCAGGTATGCAACTGCCCCCCGGCTTCAAAATGCCGTTCTGATCCGGGGCGTCCAGCCAGCGCACATGACTGCGTTGCAAGCAGGCACGGGCATCCTCATTTACAGCCAGTAAACTCCGGTGCCCGCGCCTGCTTGCGCCTTGTCCTGCACGCCGTCTGACCACCCCTGGCAGCGGCGTTGATCCCCAAGTCAAATGCTTGCATAACATTCCTGTAGCCAACGAGTATTCCCATGAGCTTCAGCCCATTGATCCGCCAATTGATCGATTCCCTGCGCATCCTGCCGGGGGTGGGGCAGAAGACTGCCCAGCGCATGGCGTTGCAGATGCTCGAGCGTGATCGCCCTGGCGCAATGCGCCTGGCTCAGGCGCTGACCCGGGCAATGGAAGGCGTTGGTCACTGCAAGCAGTGCCGCAGCCTGAGCGAGGATGAGGTTTGCCAGTTGTGCCTTGACCCGCGTCGCGACAACAGCTTGTTGTGTGTGGTGGAGGGGCCGATGGATGTCTATGCGGTGGAGCAGACCGGCTTTCGCGGGCGCTACTTCGTGCTCAAGGGGCATCTTTCTCCGCTCGACGGCCTGGGGCCAGAGGCCATCGGTATTCCTGATCTGCTGGCGCGTATTGCCCTGGGCGGTTTTGCCGAAGTCATCCTGGCCACGAACCCGACTGTGGAAGGCGAGGCGACGGCGCATTACATCGCTCAGTTGTTGGCTAACAAGGGGCTGATCGCCTCGCGTATCGCCCATGGCATGCCGCTCGGTGGTGAGTTGGAGCTGGTCGATGGCGGCACCTTGGCGCATTCGATTGCCGGGCGGCGACCGATTCAGTTGTAAGGTCGTATCTACGGTTGGCCTACCCTGTAGGAGCGGCTTCAACCGCGAAGCTTTTGCGGTGTATCAAAGCGCTCAAGGCTTAATGGCTGGGCGTCCCTTGCTCCTGCACGGCTCGCTGCGCGACACGCAGCGTCGAAGACGGCAGAAGGGGGGCTGCGGGTGACTGACGGCAGGTTCATTGGCTCTTGTGCGTCCCTCCGGGCTCGTGGATCTGCTGTGACGACGTTCTACTTCGTGCCGGGCATGGCTTCATCGTCCTTGCAGATGGCGCACCTTCCATCTTGTAAACCAAGCAAGCGCTCGCTATGGTCGCGGAAACCTCTGCGGGAGCTGCCCCATGTCTGTCTTTCAGGATTACTTCGATGAGTCCCAGCAACTGGTGCGCGACTCGGTGCGGCGCTTCGTTGAGCGGGAAATCCTTGCGCATATAGATGAATGGGAGGAGGCCGAAGAATTTCCACGTGAACTGTACCTGAAGGCCGGTGCCGCCGGGATTCTTGGTATCGGCTACCCGGAGCGGTTTGGTGGCAGCCACGAGGGCGATACCTTCGCCAAGGTCGCCGCCAGTGAAGAGTTGATGCGCTCTGGTTCCGGTGGTCTTGTCGCTGGCCTGGGTTCGCTGGATATCGGTCTGCCGCCGGTGGTCAAGTGGGGTGCGCCGGCGCTGCGCGACCGCATAGTGCCGCAGGTGCTCGCGGGCGAGAAGATCATGGCTTTGGCGGTCACCGAACCCTCTGGCGGCTCTGACGTGGCCAATCTGAAGACTCGCGCATTACGCGACGGTGATTGCTATCGGGTGAGCGGCAGCAAGACCTTTATCACCAGCGGCATTCGTGCCGATTACTACACGGTGGCGGTACGCACCGGTGGCGACGGTTTCGGCGGTATCAGCCTGTTGCTGATCGAGAAGGGCACGCCCGGTTTCACTGTCGGTCGCAAGCTGAAGAAGATGGGCTGGTGGGCATCGGATACCGCCGAACTGTTCTTCGACGACTGCCGGGTGCCGGTGTCGAACCTGATCGGTGCCGAGAACATGGGCTTTGCCTGCATCATGGCCAACTTCCAGAGCGAGCGATTGTCGCTGGCGATCATGGCCAATATGACGGCGCAGTTGGCCTTGGAGGAAGCGATGAAGTGGGCGAAGCAGCGTGAGGCGTTCGGCAAGCCAATCGGCAAGTTTCAGGTGCTCAAGCATCGTCTGGCGGAGATGGCTACTCAGTTAGAGGTTTCCCGTGAATTCACCTACCGCCAGGCGGCGAAGATGGCAGCGGGCCAGAGTGTGATCAAGGAAATTTCCATGGCGAAGAATTTCGCCACCGACATTGCCGACCGGCTGACCTACGATGCGGTGCAGGTAATGGGTGGGATGGGGTATATGAGAGAAAGTTTGGTAGAGCGCCTGTACCGCGATAATCGGATTTTGTCGATTGGCGGCGGCTCGCGGGAGATCATGAACGAGATCATCAGCAAGCAGATGGGGTTGTAGGGCGGGATTCGGCGTTACACCGATGCGAAAGCCTTACGGAGCCGTGGTGAGGTGTTTCGCGTATCGTCCTGAGTGTTTTTTCGCGCAGGAGTGTGGGTGTTTATGTCGGCCAGTGCTATTGCCGTTCAGCAGGCACAAAAAAACGAGCCCCGCTTGTGCGGGGCTCGTCTCTTGAACAGGTCAGGAAGCTTAAGCTACCTGTACCTCTTCAGCTTGCATACCTTTCTGACCGCGTGCGGCCACATAGGTAACGGTTTGGCCTTCTTTCAGGCTTTTGAAACCGTCGCTCTGGATAGCTTTGAAATGAACGAACAGATCATCGCCGCCGTTAGTCGGGGTAATGAAGCCGAAGCCCTTTTCATCGTTGAACCATTTGACGGTGCCAGTTTCGCGGTTAGCCATGATGTATCTCTTATTGAATCGATGCGGATTGCAGTACTAGAAATACCGCAGGAGGGTGATTAACGCAATGATTTTTCGGTATTCAGTGGCTTTGAGTGGAAATTAATCCTCGCCGATTGTTCTGCAAGATCTCGCTTAATCCGTCGATGTTCGTTGTTTTTAAACCTGTTATCCGGTTTTTTGCCCATATATCGACGAAGTTATCTGTTGTGTGGTCGGTCGGACGCTCTCGGGCCTCTGATACGCCCGAGTGGCGGCGCCCCGAACCCCGGATGCAGCCGCTCAATGACGCGGAGGCAGTTTATGAAGCTGTTTTCAACGCGCTTTGCGGACTCTCGGATCAGTCAACGGTGCCGCTGGGGTGGCCAGAGTGAGTCAAGTCAGTGAGTGGCATTTCCGTGGCCCGTATCTGCTTCGGGTTGCCGGTATAGCTGTCGAACTGCCCTGGATCATTATCGCTTGCGCTTGTTCGGGTATCTTTTGGGGCACGGCATCCAAGCAAGGGTCTACCACTTATGCTCGATCGGCCTATTCAGGCAGTCGATGTCGTCATTACCGGCTTTGGCAATTCCGATGCGAAGCTACTCGCGGAAGTTTCCAAGGTCGTCGACGCTTCCTGCGGCACCGGGCAGGCCCTTGTGTCTGCCCGATGATGACGTCGATGGTCGGGGGCTGTTCGAGTGGGCTGCTGGTTGATGGACCGAGGGTGTCGCCGGTTGGATCCCGCAAGGGCGCTACGTTCAAGGCGCTGCGGGCATGTATTCGCTTCACGCAACACAAGAACCTCGACCTGCCGCCGCAGCTGACAAGGGGGTAAGCGTCAGGATGTTCCCTGCGAGCAGCTATGTGGTGTGTTCAGCTGCTTTGCCTGGCCGTTCATCTAACCTGTAAAGGTGGATCAAGATGATGGTCAAGATTCTCGATACTGGCTGTAAGAAGTGCGTGAGCCTGAGTGAGAACACCCGCTTTGGCGATCGATGATCGAGTGGTGTCGGTGGGCTAGGGGCTGACCTGCGGTGAAATAGCGACTCTTTGTGCAAGCCCGCCGATGCCGATCGCCGGCTAGCGCAGAGTGAGCATGGTCTAGCCATCAACCAGTAGGGGAGTGCGACGAGTTGGAATTCAAGGATTACTACCAGGTTCTCGGTCTGGACAAGAGCGCCAGTGAGGATGAGATCAAGAAGTCCTACCGCAAGCTGGCGCGCAAATACCATCCGGATGTAAGCAAGGAGGCGGATGCCGAACTGCGCATGAAGGAGGTCAATGAGGCCTACGCGGTACTTGGCGACCTGGAAAAGCGCGCGGCCTACGATCAGCTCGGTGGTGGTTATCGGGATGGTCAGCAATTCCAGCCGCCACCGAATTGGGACGCCGGCTTCGAGTTTTCCGGTGCCGACTTCTCCGGCGCCGACATGGGCGACTTCAGCGACTTTTTTGCCAACCTGTTTGGGCACGCTGCTGCCGGCCGGGCAGGGCGCGGTGGGCGTGCCGGGCCGCGTCCAAGGCGCGGTGAGGATCATCACGCCAAGATCGTCATCGACCTGCGTGATGCCTATCAGGGCGCGCCCCGCACCATCACCCTGCGTGGCGCACGGGCCGACGCCCAGGGCCGCGTGAGCATGCAGGAGCATAACCTCACCGTGCAGATCCCCAAGGGCGTCAAGGAAGGCCAGCACATCCGCCTTGCCGGCCAAGGCAGCCCGGGTAGCGATGGCAGCGCGGCGGGGGATTTGTTCTTGGAGGTGCACTTCAAGCAGGACCCGCACTACCGTGTGGACGGTCGCGATGTCTACGAGACCCTGCCGGTCACGCCGTGGGAAGCGGCGTTGGGCGCCAGCATCGAGGCGCCCACCCCATCGGGCAAGGTGCAGGTGAAAATACCTGCCAATTCGCAAGGTGGCCGCAAGTTACGCCTCAAGGGCCGCGGCATTCCCGGCGAGCCGGCGGGTGATCTGTATCTGTTGCTGGAGATCGTGCTGCCGCCGGCCGATAGCGAAAAGGCGCGTCAGCTCTACGAAATGATGGCGCGGGAGATGGCGTTCAACCCGCGCCTGGCCATGGGAGTCTGAACCATGCCACACACTGAGATTGTCACCGGCGTTTTGCTGGATGAGGTCGCCCTCGACCTCGATGAACTGGCCCAGGCCTGTTCGGTCGATGCACTGTGGATCGTCGAGCGGATCGAGGCGGGGTTGCTCTGCGAAGTCACTCAGCCGCAGCGCTTCAGCAGTGCCGAGTTGCTCCGCGCCCGGCGCCTGCTGGCGATCGAGCGAGATTTTGATGCCAACCCCGAACTGGCCGCCCTGGTGGTGGATTTGATCGAGGAGGTGGGGCGCCTCAAGGCTCGGCTGAGGAAAGCCGGCATCGACGAAAAGTAGCCGTGGCTGGCATACCCGAACGCAGGCGCGCACTCGCTCGCCCTATGGTTCATCAGCTTGATCGTCCTGCGCCGAATTCAGTCATGCAATAGTTATGGGGAGAGTCAACGTGAAGGCCGTCCAGGTAGTCAATTCTGCGCGCGACGCAGTGATCCTTCGGTGCAGGCAGGAGCCGCAGGGCAGTCAGGGTCTGTATGCGCTGCCGCACTCGGAAGAGGTTCTGCCATGAGTACAAGACAGCCTATCGGCTTTTTCGAACGCTATCTGTCGGTCTGGGTCGCGCTCTGCATCGTTACCGGCATTGGCCTGGGCAGTCTGTTGCCGCAGCTGTTCCAGACCATGGCCGGTTATGAGTACGGTTCGGTCAACTTCATAGTCGCGGTGCTGATCTGGCTGATGGTCTACCCGATGATGGTGTCGGTGGATTTCTCCAGCCTCAAGCGCATTCATGAACGGCCCAAGGGGCTGATCATCACCCTGACGGTCAATTGGCTGATCAAGCCCTTCACCATGGCGGGCCTGGGGGTGGTGTTCTTTCACTACTTGTTTGTCGACCTGATCGATCCGGCTGACGCCAGCCAATATATCGCCGGCTTGATCCTGCTCGGCGCCGCGCCCTGTACCGCCATGGTATTCGTCTGGTCGCAACTGACCCGTGGCGACGCCACCTACACCCTGGTGCAGGTGGCGCTGAACGACGTGATCATGATCTTCGCCTTCGCGCCCCTGGTCGCCCTGCTGCTCGGGGTCACCGACATCGAGGTGCCTTGGGCAACATTGCTGCTGTCCGTCGGACTCTACGTGTTGATCCCGCTGATCGCCGGGGTGATCACCCGGCTGAAACTCAGTGCCGATGCTGGCAGCGCCGTGGAGGCCGAACAGGCGGTCTCGCGTTTCACCGCTCGGGTGAAGCCTCTGTCGGTGCTCGGACTGCTGGGTACGGTGGTGCTGCTGTTTGGTTTTCAGGGGCCGATCATTCTGGATAAGCCGGTACTGATTGCCTTGATTACTGTGCCCTTGCTGATTCAGTCCTACGGCATTTTCGCCATTGCCTATGTGGCGGCACGCGCCTGGAAAGTGCCCTTCAATGTGGCGGCTCCCTGCGCCCTGATCGGCACCTCGAATTTCTTCGAGCTGGCGGTCGCCGTGGCGATCGGCTTGTTCGGTCTCAATTCCGGCGCTGCCCTGGTCACGGTGGTTGGCGTGCTGGTGGAAGTGCCGGTGATGTTGTCGCTGGTTGCCTTCGCCAATCGAACCCGGGGCTGGTTCCCGCAGCCGGCGCCCACCTGCGCTACGGCAACTGCATCACAATCTGCAGGACCCCAGGCAGGACAGGCGCGGCCCTCCGGGGCACCTGTCAGCCAATCCCCGCCACGCGGAAACTGATATGACCAAGCCGCTGATCCCCCTGTGTGAAAACGATGCGAACGATCTCTCGACCGCTGCCGCTGCCGCTGCCGCTGCCGCTGCCGCTGCGGCAGCCCTGGCCGGGGTCTCGACCGAGACACTGAACAGCAGCTGCTTCTGCATCAGTCTGGACGGCGAGGCGTTGCGCGGCGCTCTGGAGTCGACACTGGGCCAGCCCGGCCTGTCCGAACTGGTGCAGCAGCGTTGTCCCTATCTGTTCGCCGCCCATCCAGTGTTTATCGCCCCGGCGCACTTGCAGCGCATGGCCGGGGTGATCCGCGCCATCGAGTCGGTGGTGGCCCTGCCGGCCTATCGCGAATTGGTGTTGGCCCGTTCGCCGGCCATCGCGCGGCATGCGCCGGGCGGCGCCATGGGTGTGTTCTTCGGCTACGACTTCCATGTCACCGAGGGCGGTTTCGGCCTGATCGAGATCAACAGCAATGCCGGCGGAGCCATGCTCAACGCCGTGCTGGCGCGGGCGCAGCAGGCCTGCTGCCCGGCCATCGAACAGCTGCTGCCAGCGGCGTTGCGGGCCGAGACCCTGGAGGCTGGGATCATCGCCATGTTCCAGCAGGAATGGGCCCTGGCCGGTCATGCGCGGCCGCTGCGCAGCATTGCGATTGTCGACGAGGCGCCCGAACAGCAGTACCTGTACCCGGAGTTTCTGCTGTTCCAACAGTTGTTCCAGCGCCATGGCTTGCAGGCGGTGATCGTCGACCCGGCCGAGTTGAGCTTGAAGGATGGTGTGCTCTGGCATGGCGAACTGGCCATCGACCTGGTCTACAACCGCCTGACCGATTTCGCCCTCGACGCCCCGGCCAACGCCACATTGCGCCAGGCCTACCTTGAGCACGCCAGCGTGCTCACGCCGCACCCGCAAGCCCATGCCCTGTATGCCGACAAACGCAACCTGGCGCTGCTCTGCGATGTCGAGCACTTGCAGGCGCTGGATGTGCCCCAGGCCACTCAGGAATTGCTGCTGGCGGCCATTCCGCATACCGAGGTCGTGGATCCGGCCAATGCCGAGCGCCTGTGGCGCGAGCGCAAGCAGCTGTTTTTCAAACCCTGCGCCGGTTATGGCAGTCGCGCGGCCTACCGTGGCGACAAACTGACCCAGCGCGTCTGGCAGGAAATTCTCGCTGGCGACTACGTGGCCCAGGCCCTGGTGCTGCCGGGGCAGCGAGTGATGGCCAGCGATTCCCCAGCGCTGAAGTTCGATCTGCGTGCTTACGCCTACGACGGCTCGGTGCAGTGGGTGGCGGCGCGCCTGTACCAGGGCCAGACCACCAACTTTCGCACCCCGGGCGGCGGCTTTGCCCCGGTCTATCCGGCGCCGCAGTCGGGTTGTACGCCGGGCTGTAACTGATCAGACGGCAGGGGATGGTTCGGCATGCTTGGGCAGGCCCAGGGAAATCAGCGCAGCGAGCAGAACGAAGGCCGAGGACAGCCACAGGCAGGCTTGCAGGCCATAAGCCTGATAGACCCAACCTGACAGCAGGGTGCCGAGCAGCCGGCCCAAAGCGTTGGACATGTAATAGAAGCCCACGTCCAGCGACACGCCATCTTCCTTGGCGTAACTGACGATCAGGTAGCTGTGCAGCGAAGAGTTCACCGCGAACAGCGCACCGAACAGCAGCAGGCCGCCGAGCAGCACCCAGTGCGCCGACCAGCCGCCGTACAGCCCCAGGGCGATGGCCGCCGGCAGGCCCGCCAGCGAGGCGGCCCAGACAAATGCGGCGCGCCCGTCCGGCACCTGGCCACGGGCTTTGCCGGTTATGGCGGGTGCGCAGGACTGCACGATGCCGTAGCCGATCACCCAGGCGGCGAGAAAACCACCGACCATCCAGAAATCCCAGCCCAATACACTGGACAGGTACACCGGCAGTGCCACCACGAACCAGACATCGCGCGCGCCGAACAGAAACAGGCGTGCGGCCGACAGGCTATTGATCGCCCGGCTTTTCGAGAGGATGTCGCGGAACCGGGGTTTGGCCTTGGCCTTGCCCAGGTCCTTTTTCAGCAGGAGCAGACTGGCCAGCCAGATCAGCGCCAGCAGCGCGGCCATGGCCAGCACCGCGCCGGCGAAGCCGAGCAGGGCGAGGAGGGCGCCGCCGAGGAAAAAGCCGACGCCCTTGAGCGCATTCTTCGAGCCGGTCAGCAGCGCCACCCACTTGTACAGGGTGCTTTGCTGATTGTCCGGTACCAGCAGTTTGATCGAGCTCTTGGCGCTCATCTTGTTCAGGTCTTTGGCGATGCCCGACATGGCCTGCGCGCCCATCACCCAGGGGATGGTCAGCCAGGGGGCCGGTACCGTGAGCATCAGCAAGGCGGCCACCTGCAGGCCCAGGCCGATATTCATGGTGCGGTTCAGGCCCAGGCGGGCGCCCAGGTAGCCACCGATCAGGTTGGTGATCACACCGAAGATTTCATAGAACAGAAACAGCGTGGCGATCTGCAGCGGCGTATAGCCGAGGCTGTGGAAATGCAGCACCACCAACATGCGCAACGCACCGTCGGTGAGGGTGAAGGCCCAGTAGTTGCCGGTCACCAGCAGGTATTGACGGACTTCTGGAGTCAGGCGGGTCAAGGCGTGCATATGGATTCTGCAAAGGACCATGAATTTGCAGGGCGGATAGGCCTCTGCGATTAGTGGGAGGGGCTTTAGCCGCGATCAGTGCGATGCCAGCCGCGGCTGAAGCGGAATGCCGCCCAGCCCCGCCCTCAAGTGACTTCTCAGCCCGCCATGCCGACCAGTCGCGCCAGCTCCACGGTGCGGTTGGCGTAGGCCCACTCGTTGTCGTACCAGGCGTACAGCTTCACCTGGGTGCCGTTGATCACCATGGTCGAGAGCGCATCGATGATCGAGGAGCGCGGGTCGGTGCGGTAGTCGATGGAGACCAGCGGGCGTTCCTCGTAGCCGAGGATGTCCTTCATGGAGCCGGCCGCCGCTGTCTTGAACAGGGCATTGACCTCATCCACGGTGGTAGCGCGCTCGACCTCGAACACACAGTCGGTCAGCGAGGCGTTGGCCAGCGGAACGCGCACGGCATGGCCGTTCAGCTTGCCGCGCAGCTCCGGGAAGATTTCCGCGATGGCCGTGGCCGAGCCGGTGCTGGTGGGGATCAGGCTCATGCCGCAGGCCCGCGCCCGGCGCAGGTCCTTGTGCGGCGCATCGAGGATGCTCTGGGTATTGGTCAGGTCATGGATGGTGGTGATCGAGCCGTGGCGGATGCCCAGGTGTTGGTGGATCACCTTGACCACCGGCGCCAGGCAGTTGGTGGTGCAGGATGCGGCGGTGACGATGCGGTGCAGCGCCGGGTCGAACAGGTCCTGGTTGACGCCCATGACGATATTCAGGGCGCCGGCTTCCTTCACCGGGGCGCTGACCACCACGCGCTTGACCCCTTGCTCCAGGTAGCCCGAAAGCACCGCGACCGTCTTCATCTTACCGCTGGCTTCGATCACCAGATCGCAGCCCGACCAGTCGGTGTCGGCGATGGCCTTGTTGGCGCTGACCTTGACCCGCTTGCCGCCGATCAGGATGCAGTCGTCCGCGCTGCCCGCCTCATGCTGCCAGCGGCCGTGCACCGAGTCGAAATTGAGCAGGTGTGCGTGGGTCTCCGGGTTGCCGGCCGGGTCATTGATCTGCACGAACTCGAGCTCTGGCCAGTCCCAGGCGGCGCGCAAGGCCAGGCGGCCGATGCGACCGAAACCGTTGATGCCTACTTTGATGGTCATGATGGCTTCCTTATGCAATGAATTTAACGATCGGCGCCTGGAACACAGCGCCCACCCATGCCGTCGAGGCGCTTGGTGTCGGCGCTGAGCCATTGCTGGTTGGCGCCCAGGGTGGTGTCCAGCACGGCGATCACCCAATCCGGCAGGTCGGGGTGCAGGCGGTAATACACCCATTGACCCTGCCGGCGGTCTGCCAGCAAGCCGCAGGTGCGCAATTGCGCCAGGTGACGGGAGATCTTGGGCTGGCTTTCATCAAGGGCACCGGTTAGCTCGCAGACACAGAGTTCCTCTGCAGCCGTGATCAGCAGCATCAGGCGGACGCGGGTTTCGTCAGCCAGGCATTTGAAAACGCCGGTCGGGTTCAGGTGTACGGCCATTGCGGTTCTCAACGTTTGCTTGGATCTTGATGCGCTCATTACCCGCCCCGGCAGCCAAACAGCACCGGCGTTCGCTGGGTCGTCGCGCGACTCCCAATATATGGAAAAACGAATATACGTATAGCCGCATGTATCGTAAAGCCCGAGCGTTTCCCTGGTGTTGGCCACTGTTCGGTTCGCCAGCCGCACGCCAGTGGCAGGTATAGTGCGAGCAGTTAGCGGTTTTCCTCCAACAATTTAGCTCAAGCTCCCCCATGCACCGACTCGACCTGAAAATTCGCCTGCACTGCGGCGCCGATATCGCTATCGGCCCCGGCAAGGCCGACTTGCTGGAAGCTATCCAGGCAAGTGGCTCGATCAGCGCGGCTGCGCGTAGCCTGGGCATGTCTTACCGCCGCGCCTGGTTGTTGGTCGAAACCATGAATCGCTGTTTCCAAGAACCTTTGGTCACCACGCTTGCGGGCGGCCGCCATGGGGGCGGCACCCAGCTGACCGAGATGGGCGTGCGAGTGCTGCGGCGCTACCGTGAACTCTGCGCACAGGCATTGGCCGCCGTGCAGGGAGGCCTGGATGATCTTGGCGCCTTGTTGGCGGATCCCGCGGCCCGTTAGCCAACCGTCCGCAAATTGCCAACTGGTGCCTGGTTCTGCCGCTGAACTTTGTTCCGATGCACTCGGTCGGATAGAGTGCTGGCGAGCATTAAGTCCTGTTCGCTCTTCGTCTTTCACCGGCCCGTCCAGGCGGCTGGAGGCTGGTTTAGCCCACGTTGCGCGGTGAGTACCGCCGAGTGCGGTTATCTTCTGGAGTAATCGATCATGCGAAATATCACCAAGTTATTCGCGGTATCAGCCTGCGCGTTGATGCTGTCGGGACTGGTTGCACCTGAATTCAATCCATTGATCGGCTCCGCCTATGCCCAAGGTGGTGGTGGTGGTGGTGGTGGTGGTGGTGGTGGTGGTGGCGGTGCAGGAGGCGGTGGTGGCGGTGGCGCAGGAGGTGGCGGCGCGGGCGGCCATGCTGGCGGCGGTGTTGGGGGGACTGGCGGTTTAGGTCTCGGTCGAGATCATTCCTCCGCGGCGGGTCTAGGGGCGGCCAATGGCAAGGCCGAGGCCAACCGCAGCGATAATCGCGGCGCCACCACCTCGGCCGTGGCCAGGTCCGATGAAACTACCGGCCTGGCCAAGGCCATGGCCGTGGTCGCCAGTACGCCAGCGGCGCTGGCGGCGGCCCTGGGCCTGCAGAGCGCGGCCGACAAGCAGGCCGCCAGGAACCTCGCCGATGAGCCGGACATCGACGGCAGCGTCGACGCAGATGTTGATGTCGAGGTCGAGGTCGAGGTCGAGGTCGAGTAGACCCTGAGCGCGATTACCTCCTAGGAGTTGTTGCCGTTGCATCGCGGCAACGCGGCTTGCGCTGAAACGGCAACCGACCCTAGCAACAGCCCGGCCATTGGCCGGGCTGTTGCGTTTCAGGGCGCCGCCGGTCACCTGACGACCTCCACGGCCGGCCGTCGATTCGCGGCAATCCGCGCTAGCGGCAGAGGGGGGCTGGCTATACTTACCCCAAGTTGGCAGGGCCGTTGAGCGGCGAGCGTAGCGGTGCCTGCCACAGCCCAGCAGCCCTGCGCTGTGCCAGCAGCCTGCGTTCACGCGTTCATGATGAGTCCATGACCGATGACCGATGCTCACCCGCATGCTCCGCGTCAGCCAAGCGTCACCCCCAGGACACTGCCGATAGAGGAGGCGTTGCGCATGCCGCGCATCGCCATCGAGTCGATTGAGCCGGCGCTCGAACAGGGCCGCTTCGCCGCCAAGGCGATCGTCGGCCAGCCGGTCAGCGTCAGCGCGAAAATCTTCACCGATGGCCACGAGAAGCTGGGCACCGCACTGCTCTGGCACTTCGAGGGTGAGGAAGGCGGCCACCGCGTGCGCCTCAGCGAGCGTGGCAACGACAACTGGCAGGCCCAATTCACGCCCTTTCGTGTCGGGCGTTATGGCTTCGTCATCGCCGCCTGGTGGGATCACTACGAAACCTTCCGCTACGAATTGACCAAGAAGTACGACACCGGCATGCCGGTCGGGCTGGAGTTGCAGGAGGGGCGCATCCTGCTGGAGAGCACCTTGCAGCGGGCGCAGGGTGAGGCCCGGGCGGCGTTGGACGAGCAGCTTCAGCTGCTGCGCCAGGCCCATGATGAAAGCGAGCAGCTGGCCATCCTCCTGGGCAATGAGATGGCCGCCGCCATGGGCCGCCTGGATGAACACGCGCACCTGGTGCGCAGCGCGGAGTTCGCCATCGAGGTCGAGCGGCCATTGGCCGGATTCGCCAGCTGGTATGAGCTGTTCCCGCGTTCCGAGACCGACGACCCGAAGCGGCACGGCACCTTCAACGACGTCTGCAAGCGCCTGCCGATGATCCGCGACATGGGTTTCGACGTGCTCTACTTTCCGCCGATCCACCCGATCGGGCGCAGTTTTCGCAAGGGCCCGAACAACCAGCTGGATGCTGGCCCGGACGACCCCGGCAGCCCCTACGCGATCGGCAGCGAGGAGGGCGGCCACGAGGCTATTCATCCGCAGCTCGGCAGCCGCGAGGACTTCCGCCGGCTGGTCGCCGCCGCCGCCGAGCACGGTCTGGAAATCGCCCTGGACTTCGCCATCCAGTGCTCCCAGGACCATCCCTGGCTCAAGCAGCACCCCGGCTGGTTCTCCTGGCGCCCGGACGGCAGCATCCGTTATGCCGAGAACCCGCCGAAGAAGTACCAGGACATCGTCAACCTGGATTTCTATACGGCGGATGCCATGCCCGACCTCTGGCTGGCCTTGCGCGACGTGGTCGCCGGCTGGGTGGCCGAGGGCGTGAAGGTGTTCCGCGTCGACAACCCGCACACCAAACCGCTGCCCTTCTGGGAATGGCTGATCGCCGACATCCGTCGCCAGAACCCCGAGGTGATGTTCCTCGCCGAGGCCTTCACCCGCCCGGCGATGATGGCGCGTCTGGGCAAGCTGGGCTTCAGCCAGAGCTACACCTACTTCACTTGGCGCAACCTCAAGGACGAACTCGAAGCCTATTTCACCGAGCTCAATCAGCCGCCGCTGCGCGATTGCTATCGGCCAAACTTCTTCGTCAACACCCCCGACATCAACCCCACCTTCCTGCACACCAGCGGGCGCCCCGGCTTCCTCATCCGCGCCGCCCTGGCGACCATGGGTTCGGGGTTGTGGGGCATGTATTCGGGCTTCGAGCTGTGCGAGAGCGCGGCGCTGCCGGGCAAGGAGGAATACCTCGATTCGGAGAAGTACCAGATCCGCCCGCGCGACTACGCGGCGCCGGGCAACATCATCGCCGAGATCACCCAGCTCAACCGTATCCGCCGGGAGAACCCGGCACTGCATAGCCACCTCGGCTTCAAGGCCTACAACGCCTGGAACGACAACATTCTGTATTTCGGCAAGCGCACGCCCGGGCTCGACAATTTCATCCTGGTGGCGGTCAACCTCGATCCGCACCACGCCCAGGAGGCGCATTTCGAACTGCCCCTGTGGGAGTTCGGCCTGCCGGACGAGGCGTCCCTGCACGGCGAGGACCTGATGACCGGTCATCGCTGGACCTGGCACGGCAAGACCCAATGGATGCGTCTCGAGCCCTGGCACTCGCCGTTCGGCATCTGGCGCATCGAACCTGTCACCTAGAAGGACTCCCCCATGGGCAAAGCCAGACAGCGCAAGCCTGCGGCCTTCATCGACGATCCCCTGTGGTACAAGGATGCGGTGATTTATCAGGTGCACGTCAAATCGTTTTTCGACTCGAACAACGACGGCGTCGGCGATTTCAATGGCCTGATCGACAAGCTGGACTACATCGCCGACCTCGGCGTCAACACCCTCTGGCTGCTGCCGTTCTACCCCTCGCCGCGGCGCGACGACGGCTATGACATCTCCGACTACCGCGGCGTGCACCCCGACTACGGCGGCCTGGCCGACGTCAAACGTTTCATCGCCCAGGCACACCGGCGTGGCCTGCGGGTGATCAGCGAACTGGTGATCAACCACACGTCCGACCAGCACCCCTGGTTCCAGCGTGCCCGCCAGGCCAAGCCCGGCTCGGCGGCGCGCAACTTCTATGTCTGGTCGGACACCAGCCAGAAGTATGAGGGGACGCGGATCATCTTCCTCGACACCGAGACCTCCAACTGGACCTGGGATCCGGTGGCCGGGGCCTACTTCTGGCACCGCTTCTACTCGCATCAGCCGGACCTCAATTTCGACAACCCGCGGGTCCTGCAAGCGCTCCTCGGCGTCATGCGCTACTGGCTGGACCTGGGCATCGACGGCCTGCGTCTGGACGCCATCCCCTACCTGGTCGAGCGCGAGGGCACCAACAACGAGAACCTGCCTGAGACCCACATGGTGCTCAAGCGGATCCGCGCCGAGATCGATGCCCACTATCCCGATCGCATGCTGCTGGCCGAGGCTAACCAGTGGCCGGAGGACACCCAGCTGTACTTCGGCGGCAACGCCCAGGGCGGTGGCGATGAATGCCACATGGCCTTCCACTTCCCGCTGATGCCGCGCATGTACATGGCCCTGGCCCAGGAGGATCGCTACCCGATCACCGACATCCTGCGCCAGACCCCGGATATCCCCGCCGACTGCCAGTGGGCGATTTTCCTGCGCAACCACGACGAACTGACCCTGGAGATGGTGACCGACCGCGAGCGCGACCACCTGTGGAACTACTACGCGGCCGACCGCCGCGCGCGCATCAACCTGGGCATCCGCCGGCGCCTGGCGCCGCTGCTGGAGCGCGACCGGCGGCGCATCGAACTGCTCACCAGCCTGCTGCTGTCGATGCCGGGCACCCCGGTGCTCTACTACGGCGACGAGATCGGCATGGGCGACAATATCTTCCTCGGCGATCGCGACGGGGTGCGCACGCCGATGCAGTGGTCGATCGACCGCAATGGCGGCTTCTCCCGTGCCGATCCGGCCAGCCTGGTGCTGCCGCCGATCATGGACCCGCTCTACGGCTACCAGACCGTCAACGTCGAGGCCCAGCAGTACGACGCCCATTCGCTGCTGAACTGGACCCGCCGCCTGCTGGCGATCCGCAAGCAGTTCATGGCCTTCGGCCGCGGCAGCCTGAAGCTGCTGGCGCCGACCAACCGGCGCATCCTCGCCTACCTGCGTGAGTACCAGGGCGGCGACGGCAGGAGCGAGCTGATCCTCTGCGTGGTCAATGTGTCGCGCGCGGCCCAGGCGGCGGAGCTCGAGCTTTCGGCCTATGCCGGCCTGGTGCCGGTGGAGATGGTCGGCGGCAGCGCCTTCCCGCCGATCGGTCAGCTGCCCTACCTGCTAACCCTGCCGCCCTATGGCTTCTACTGGTTCCAGTTGGCCGCCGAGGCGCAGATGCCGGCCTGGCACATGCACCAGATCGCCACCCTGCCGGAGCTGCAGACCCTGGTGCTGAAGCGCTTCGAGGATCTGCTGCAGGGGCCGGCGCGGCTGGTGCTCGAACGCGAGTCGCTGCCGGCCTACCTGCCCAAGCGGCGCTGGTGCGCCGGCAAGGGCGGGGCGCTGGAAACGGTGCACATAGCCTATGCGGTCCCCTTCGGCGATATGCAGCCAACGGCCCTGCTCAGCGAAGTCGAGGTGAGCAGGGCGGGCGCCCGGGAGCGCTACCAGTTGCCGTTTGGCTACATCGACGAGGACGAAACCGGCAGTGCGCTGCCGCATCAGCTGGCCATGGCGCGCGTGCGGCGTGGCAACCGGGTCGGTCAACTGACCGACGCCTTCAGCCTCGATAGCTTCGTCCTGGCGCTACTGCAGGCCCTGCGCGAAGAGCGCCGGTTGAGCTGTGCCGACGGTGAGCTGCAGTTCATCGCGCGCCCCCTTCTGGCCGACCTGGACTTTGGCGCTGCGCCCGAGGTGAGCCATATCGCCGGGGAGCAGTCGAACAGCTCGGTGGTGATCGCCGACATGCTGGTATTCAAACTGATCCGCCGGGTCGCCGCCGGGATTCATCCCGAGGTGGAGATGAACGGCCAACTGAGCGCCCAGGGCTTCGCCCATATCGCCGAGGTGGTAGGCGAAGTGCGACGTGTTGCGGCGGACGGCGAACCGCACACCCTGCTGATCGCCCAGCGCTACCTGGAGAGCCAGGGCGATGCCTGGACCTGGACCCAGAGCAGCCTGGAGCGGTCCATCCGCGACGAGATGAGCAGCTACCTGGCCGAGGGCGGTAGCGCCTCTGCGGCCCTCGCCGAGCTGGAACGCTTCGCCGGCCTGCTCGGCGAGCGCCTCGGCGAGATGCACCGGCTGCTGGCACTGCCCAATAGCGATCCGGACTTCGCGCCGCAGATCAGCACCGCGGCGGATGCCGAACAGTGGACCCGGAGCATAGCCGGCCAGCTCGAACGGGCCCTGGACATCCTCATCCAGCAGCGCAGCACGCTGGGGGCGGCGCAGCAGGCGGCGATCGAACGACTGCGCCAGCACCCCGCGGCGCTGCTCGAACAGGTCGAGGGCCTCGCCCGGCGTGCAGTCGGCGGCCTGCGCATTCGTGTCCACGGCGACCTGCACCTCGGTCAGGTGCTGGTGGTACATGGTGATGCCTACCTGATCGACTTCGAAGGTGAACCACTGCGCTCGCTGGCCGAACGCCGGGCCAAGCACAGCCCGTACAAGGATGTTTGCGGGGTGTTGCGCTCGATCGACTACGCCGCGGCCATGGCCACGCGCAATGCCCTGAGCGCCGACATCTCGAGCGAGGCCAACCAGGCGCGCCGGGCGATCACCGCCGACTACCGGCAGCGTTCGCAGGCGGCCTTCCTCGCCGGTTACCGGCTGGCGGCGGCGCAGGTGCCCCACGTCTGGCGCGAGGAGGACGGAGCAGACGCCGCCCTGCGCCTGTTCAGTCTGGAAAAGATCGCCTATGAAATCGCCTATGAAGCTGAATTCAGGCCCGACTGGCTGGTGGTGCCGCTGCAGGGTTTGCTCGATCTGCTGCAAGAGAATGCCGGAGGTGAGCGATGAGCAAGCAACAGACAGGCGCGCAGGCACTGGCGGCCCTGCTGCCGGCCGACCACGACATTGAGGCGCTGCTGCGCGCCGAACACCCCGACCCCTTCGCCATCCTCGGCATGCACCGCGATGCCCAGGGGCCGCTGATCCGTGTTTACCTGCCCGATGCGCTGGCGGTCGAGGTGCTGGCCAGGGATGGCGAAACGCCCCTCGTCGCGCTCCAGCAGAGCCGGGTGCCCGGCCTGTTCGTCGGTCGCCTGGCGCAGCCCCAGCCCTACCTGCTGCGTATCCGCTGGACGGACGCCGAACAGCTCAGCGAGGATCCCTACAGCTTCGCGCCACTGCTCGGCGAGATGGACCTCTACCTGTTCGCCGAGGGCAATCACCGCGATCTCGGCCACTGCCTGGGCGCCCAGCTGATGTCGGTCGAGGGCGTGGCCGGGGTGCGCTTCGCCGTCTGGGCACCGAACGCCCGCCGGGTCTCGGTGGTCGGCGCGTTCAACGGCTGGGACGGCCGCCGTCACCCCATGCGCTTGCGTCATCCCTCCGGGGTCTGGGAGCTGTTTATCCCGCGCCTGCAGGCGGGTGAGCTGTACAAGTACGAGATTCTCGGCGCCCATGGCCTGCTGCCGCTCAAGGCCGATCCCATGGCCCTGGCCACCGAGACCCCGCCGGGCACCGCCTCGCGGGTGGCCGCCGCGCTGGACTACAACTGGCACGACGACGACTGGCTGGCCCGGCGCGCCGCCGCTCAGGCGGCCGATGCGCCGATCGCCATCTACGAGGTGCATGCCGGATCCTGGCGCCGTGAGGGCGGAGAAGAGGGCCGCCAGTACGACTGGCATGAACTCGCCGAACGGTTGATCCCCTATCTGCAGACCCTGGGCTTCAGCCATGTCGAGCTGATGCCGATCATGGAACACCCCTTCGGCGGTTCCTGGGGCTACCAGCCGCTCTCGCAGTTCGCGCCGAGCAGCCGCTACGGCTCGCGCGAAGATTTCGCCGCCTTCGTCGATGCCTGTCACCAGGCCGGGATCGGCGTGATTCTCGACTGGGTGCCGGCGCATTTCCCCAATGACGTCCATGGCCTGGTGCAGTTCGACGGCACCGCGCTCTATGAGTACGCCCACCCCCACGAGGGGCTGCACCGGGACTGGGATACCCTGATCTACAACCTCGGCCGCACCGAGGTGCATGGCTTCATGCTGGCCTCGGCCCTGCACTGGCTCAAGGCGTTCCATGTCGATGGCCTGCGCGTCGATGCGGTGGCCTCGATGCTCTACCGCGACTATTCGCGCAACGAAGGCGAATGGATTCCCAATCGCTATGGCGGGCGCGAGAACCTCGAGGCCGTCGACTTCCTCCGCCACCTCAACGACGTGGTCGCCAGCGAGGTGCCCGGCGCCCTGGTGATCGCCGAGGAGTCCACCGCCTGGCCCGGGGTCACCCATGCCACCGCCGAGGGCGGGCTGGGCTTCGCCTTCAAATGGAACATGGGCTGGATGCATGACAGCCTGCACTACATCCAGCACGACCCGATCCACCGCCGCCACCACCATGGCGAGCTGACCTTCGGCCTGCTCTATGCCTTTTCCGAGCGCTTCGTGCTGCCGATCTCGCATGACGAGGTGGTGCATGGCAAGCGCGCGCTGATCGACAAGATGCCCGGCGACCGCTGGCAGCAGTTCGCCAACCTGCGCGCCTACCTGAGTTTCATGTGGACCCATCCGGGCAAGAAGCTGCTGTTCATGGGCTGCGAGTTCGCCCAGTGGCGCGAGTGGAGCCACGACCGCGAACTGGACTGGTACCTGCTCAACTACCGCAAGCACTGTGGGGTGCAGCAACTGGTCGGCGACCTCAACCGGCTGTATCGCGACGAACCGGCGCTGCATCAGCAGGACTGCTTGCCGGCCGGCTTCCAGTGGCTGATCGGCGACGATGCCGAGAACAGCGTCTATGCCTGGTTGCGCTGGAGTCGTGAAGGCTACCCGCTGCTGGTCATCGCCAACCTGACCCCGCTGGTGCGCCACGCCTATCGGGTCGGCGTGCCGTTCGGCGGCCACTGGCAGGAACTGTTCAACAGCGACGCCGAATGCTATTGCGGGGCGAACGTCGGCAACGGCGGCATGCTGATGGCCGAGCCGTTGCCCAGCCACGGCCATGCCGCCTCGCTGCAACTGGTCCTGCCGCCCCTGGCGGTGCTGATCCTGCGCCCAGTCGCCGGGCAAGAGTCCGCTGCCCCGGCGTAGGGCAGCTGTATATTGCCGGCCTCGCGCGGCGCGGTTCACCGTTGGTTGAGCGCCGCTTGCTAACGGAGGTTGTTACGGCGCATGCGCCTGGCGCGCATCTCGAGCAGCGCATAACCGAGCCCGGCCAGTGCCAGCGGCAGCAGGTAATAGAACACCCGGTAGCCGATCAACCCCGCTAGTAGGGCGCCGATCGAGGTCTGCTGTTGCAGCAGGGCGATGAATACCACCTCCAATACGCCGAGACCGGCCGGGATATGAATGATGACCCCGGCGATGGCGCTGACCAGCAGGGCGCCAAGCACGGCCGGGTAACCGAGCGGGGCAGGCAGCAGGATATCGAGCAGCAGGGCCATCAGCGACCAGTTGCCGGCGCCGAGGGCAACCTGCAGCAGGCCCATGCGCAGCGAGGGCAGATAGACCTCGTGGCCGCGGATCGTCCAGGTGCGCCGGGGCGAGCAGGCACAGAGCAGCAGATAGCCCAACAGCAGGGCCAGCAGCGCGCCACCGAGCAGGCGCAAACCGGGGAGGCCGAGCTCCCAGCCTGTCGGCGGCACCACCAGGCCGAGGGTCAGGACCACCCCGAGCAGGCCGATGTAGCCTAACCAGTTGGTCATCAGGCTGAGGGTCAGCACCTTGGTGATCTCGGCCGAGCCCAGGCCAAGCTGCGAGTAGAGGCGAAAGCGCAGGCCGACACTGCCGATCCAGGCGCTGAGGTTCAGGCTGAACGCGTAACAGACGAAGGTGACCGGCAGAACCTGCCTGAGCGGCAGACGATGGTGGGTGTAGGCGCGGCCGATCAGGTCGAAGCAGCTGTACAGCGCGTAGCTGGCGCAGGCGGTGGCCGCAGCCAGGAGCAAGGTGCTGGTGCGGTAGCCGCGCAGTGCCGCGAGCAGTTCCTGCCAGTCGAGGCGGCGGGTCAGGGCGACCAGCAGGCCCAGCACCAGGAGGAAGAACGTCAGGCTCAGCAGCAATTTAGCGCGCGCCGGCCAGTCGCGCCTGGTGCTCGAGGCGCGTGCAGGGCGGCGCGGCTGGTTCATTGTCGCTCGCGCCGCTGGGCGGCGCTACGGGCCGCCTTGGCCTGCTCATGGGGCTGCAACAGGGCCAGCTTCGGGGTGTGCGCCGGTAGCCAGCCGATCCAGGCCGGAAAGTGGCGCAGCAAGTGGAAACCGAGGAACACCAGCGGCATCCGCCAGAAGGCCCAGCGTGCCAACTGCGCCTGACTGATCGCCTGGCAATGCTCGCTGGCCAATGCCTGCAGGTGCTCGAACAACTGCCGATTGAAGGCGCGGTCGCGGATGATCAGGTTGGCCTCCAGGTTCAGCGACAGGCTCAGCGGATCCAGATTGCTGGAGCCGACGGTGGCCCACTGGTCATCGACCAGCGCCACCTTGCCGTGCAGCGGCCGGCTGGCGTATTCGAGGATGCTTACCCCGCCGCGCAGCAGGTAGTCGTAGAGGATCCGGGCACTGAAGCGGGCGATCGGCATGTCCGGCTGGCCCTGCAGGATCAGCTCGACCTTGACCCCGCGCTGCGCCGCGCGGCGAATCTCGCGCAGCAGCCGGAAGCCGGGAAAGAAGTAGGCGTTGGCGATCAGCAGGCGCTGGCGCGCGCCGCGGATGGCCTGCAAATATTGCTGCTCGATATCGATGCGGTGTCGGCGGTTGTCGCGAATCACCAGCTGCGCCTGGCCGGGGCCTGAGCCCGCCTGGTCGGCGGCCTGGCTACCCGGCTTGGCCCTGCCGCGCCGCCGCCAGCGGCGCCGCCGCTGCTCGGGCGGCGCCAGCATGGCCAGGACGAACCGGCGGATATCGTGTACCACCGGCCCTTCGACTTCGACGGCATAATCCTGCTTGGCCTCGGGGCCGAAATCGGCCAGGTGGTCGGCGGAAAAATTGATCCCGCCGACGAACGCCAGGCGGTCATCGATGACCACCAGCTTGCGGTGCATGCGGCGGAACAGATTGGTGCGCATGCCCAGCAGGCGGGGCTGTGGGTCGAACATATGCACGCGCACGCCGACCTCGCTCATGGCCGTGACGAACGCGCTGCTGAGGTCGGCCGAGCCATAGCCATCCACCGTCAACTCGACCCTGACCCCGCGTTCGGCGGCGGCAATCAGTTCGGCCTGCAGTTGGCTGCCGACCTTGTCCTCGAAGAGGATGAAGGTCTCGATCAGCACCTCCCGTTCGGCCGCGCGGATGGCCTCGAACACCCGCGGGAAAAACGCCTCGCCGTTGATCAGCAGGCTCAGGCGGTTGTCGGCGCGCCAGGGAAACTTCATAGGCGGATCTCCACCGCCAGTGGCAGGTGGTCGGACAGGTGCGACCAGGGCCGGGTCGAGAGTATCCGCGGTTCATGGCTGCTGGCGTTGCGTACGTAGATGCGGTCCAGGCGCAGCAACGGCCAGCGCGCCGGAAAACTCCGGGCGACCCTGCCATGGGCCCGCGCGAATACTTCGTGCAGGCCGACCTCGCCCTCCAGCAGGCGTGTGGCGCGCAGCCGCCAGTCGTTGAAGTCCCCGGCCACCACCACCGGCGCCTTGGCCGGCAAGCTGGCGAGCAACTCGCAGAGCAGCTGCAGCTGCTGCTGGCGGTGCTGCTCGCGCAGCCCCAGGTGCACGCAGATGGCGTGCAGCTGGCGTTGCGCGGGCAACTGCAGGACGCAGTGGAGCAGGCCGCGGCACTCCGGTCCGGCAATCGAGATGTCGATGTTGCGCTCGCGGATGATCGGGTACTTCGACAGCAGGGCGTTACCGTGATCGCCATCCGGGTAGACCGCATTGCGCCCGTAGGCGAAGTCGCTCCACATGCTGTCGGCGAGAAACTCGTATTGCGGCGTCGGCGGCCAGTTGAGAAAGCGCCGCGAGTGGCGTTCATGGGTGCCCAGCACCTCTTGCAGAAACACCACTTCCGCCGAGACGTTGCGCACCGCATCGCGCAGCTCGTGGAGGATGAAACGGCGGTTGAACAGGGTGAAGCCCTTGTGCGTGTTGACCGTCAAGATTCGCAGGCTGTGCACCGGCTCGGCCAGCTCCAGCCGGCGCCCGCCGCTGCCTTGCCCCGCGTTATCGGTGTTCACATGCCTGCTCCTGCATTCAGTCCGTGGGGCGGTTCAGTGCGAACAGCAACAGGGACCGGTCGCCGACCTCGTATTCCCGGTCCAAGGCGAAGACTTCGCGGTCGCCGTCGACCCGCGCCGTATCGAGCAGGCGGCGCCAGCCGTTGCCCTGGGGCACCTCCGGCAGACGGAAGTCGATCGGCTGGTAATGCGCATTGACGATCAGCAGCAGGGTGCTGTCCGAACCGCTGCGGCGGATGCCAGTGGGTTGCGCGCGACCGTCGAGGAGCATGCCCAGGCAGCGGCCCTGGCCATCGTGCCACTGCTCGATGCTCATTTCCTCGCCGCTGGGCGCCAGCCAAGCCACGTCCTTGACCCCCAGCTCTTCATTGTAGGCGCCGATCAGGTAGCGGCCGCGGCGCAGGATCGGGTAGGCCAGGCGCAGCCTGATCGCCTGGCGCACGAACAGCAGCAGGGCCGCGCCATCCTCGTCCAGCGCCCAGTCGATCCAGCCAATCTCGCTGTCCTGGCAGTAGGCATTGTTGTTGCCATGCTGGGTGCGGGCGAACTCGTCGCCGGCGAGCAGCATCGGCGTGCCCTGGGAGAACAGCAGGGTGGCCATGAAGTTGTACATCTGGCGCAGGCGCAGCGCACGGATCTGCGGGTCGTCGCTCGGGCCCTCGACGCCATGGTTCCAGGACAGGTTGTTGTCGGTGCCGTCCTGGTTGTTCTCCTGGTTGGCCTCGTTGTGCTTGTCGTTGTAGGACACCAGGTCGTGCAGGGTGAAGCCGTCGTGGGCGGTGACGAAATTGACCGAGCTGTGGGGCCGCCGCCCGCGCCGGTCGAACAGGTCGCCGGAGGCGGTCAGGCGCTTGGCGAAGTCGGCGAGCTGGTTGTCGTCACCTTTCCAGAAGGCGCGCACGGTGTCGCGGAAGCGGTCGTTCCATTCCGCCCAGCCGGGCGGGAAGCCGCCGAGCTGGTAACCGCCGGGGCCGCAGTCCCAAGGCTCGGCGATCAGCTTGACCTGGCTCAGCAGCGGATCCTGGCGGCAGGCGACGAGAAAGCCGTGACGCTCGTCGAAGCCCTGCGGCTCGCGGCCGAGGATGGTCGCCAGGTCGAAGCGGAAGCCATCCACGTGCATCTCCGCGACCCAGTAGCGCAGCGAGTCGGTGACCATCTGCAGGACCCGGGGGTGGCTGAGGTCGAGGGTATTGCCGGTGCCGGAATCGTTGACGTAGAAGCGCTGGTCGTCGGCCTGCAGGCGGTAGTAGCTGAGGTTGTCGATCCCGCGCATCGACAGGGTCGGTCCCAGTTCGTTGCCTTCGGCGGTGTGGTTGTAGACCACGTCGAGGATCACCTCGATCCCGGCATGGTGCAGGTGCGCGACCATTTCCTTGAATTCGCTGACCTTGCCGCTGGCGAGGTAGCGCGGGTGCGGGGCGAAGAAGGCCAGGGTGTTGTAGCCCCAATAGTTGCTCAGTTCCTTGTTCAGCAGGTGCTGGTCGTTGACGAAGGCGCACACCGGCAGCAGTTCGAGCGCGGAGACGCCGAGCTCGCGGAGGTGCTGCAGGACCGCCTCGACACTCAGGCCGGCAAAGCTGCCGCGCAGCTCGGCGGGCACCTGCGGATGGCGCATGGTGTAGCCGCGCACGTGGGTCTCGTAGAGGATGGTGCGATCCCAGGGGAGCTGCAGACGATGATCGCGGCCCCAGGTGAAGGCCGGGTCGATGACCTTGCTCTTGGGCACGAAGGGCGCACTGTCGCGCTGGTCGAAGCTGAGGTCGGCGTCCTGCGAGCCGATGATGTAGCCGAACAGGGCTTCCGACCAGCGCAACTCGCCCAGCAGCTGTTTGGCATAGGGGTCGATCAGCAGCTTGTGGGGGTTGAACCTCAAGCCCACGTCCGGGGCGTAGGGGCCGTGCACGCGGTAGCCGTAGATCTGCCCGGGATGGGCATCGGGCAGATAGCCGTGCCAGATCTCGTCGGTGTATTCCGGCAGCTGGATACGCTCCAACTCGACCTGGCCGCTGTCATCGAACAGGCACAACTCGACCATATGGGCATGGGCGGAAAACAGCGCGAAGTTGACGCCCAGACCATCCCAGGTGGCGCCGAGGGGGAAGGGCAAGCCCTCGCGAATCCGCGACGGAATCATCACCTGCGGCGCCTGCGAGCCTTTCTTCTGTCTGCTGTGCATCTGACCTCCTGGGAGCTCGCCGGGACGAGGCGGCGCTGCGGTTGCGGGCCGCGCCCCGGTGCCGGACGACCACTGCCGGCCATGAACAACTGGCGCAGAAAAGCGATGTCTTGTCTTTTCTGCTGGGCCTCTGTCGCCGCGCCGCGCGCTTCACGCTGCTCGGCGGGACCTGGTACTCGCCTCAGGTGTCGGCCTTGCCCGTACTCCGCGGTTGTTTGAGGACGCTGGCCTTGGCCGACGTCGCCATGCTTCTGGGCTGGCGCATGGAGGGCGGCCTGGCGCTCGCCGGGGCGGCGCTGGCGGCCAGGGCCTCGGCTTCGACCAGTTGCCGGGCCATGTCCCAGTGCCGCTGCGCCTGTCCCTGGGGGCAGCCTTCGGTCAGCCAGATCTGGTGGGCGTATTCACGGATCTGCTGCTCGTCAATCTTCACTTCGCTACTCATCTGTTGGCTCCTTGGTGGCGGGGGCGGGGGAATACCACACGCAGAAGGGTAAATCCGCCAGGGCCTGCGCCAGCGGCAGTTGCTCCTGGCCGCGGGCGATGCCCGGGGCGGCAAACAGCCCGAGCCAGGCTTGCCCGGCGAGTGCGGCCGGCAGCCTGACCCGGGTGTCGCCCCACTGGTCGGGGGGAATCAGGGGCAGTTTGGCGTCGCCGAGCAGGGCGCTGGCCAGGCGCGGCACTATCACCAGCAGCCGCTCGTCCGCGTGCTCGCGGGCGAAGGCCAGGACCCGCTCGGCCTGGCTGCCGGTCACCGCCAGCGGCCGGTAACGGCCGCTGGCAAACAGCGCCGGACGTTGCAGGCGCAGGGCCAGGGTATGGGCGATCAGCCACTGCTTGATGCGACCGTCACGCCAGTGCGCCAGCAGTTGTCCTGGCGCGACGCTGTGATCCAGTGCGCGCTGGCGGGCGGTGAAGTCCACCGGCCGGCGGTTGTCTGGATCGACCAGGCTGAAGTCCCAGAATTCGCTGCCCTGGTAGAGGTCCGGTACGCCCGGGGTGGTCATGCGCAGCAGTGCCTGGACCAGGCCGTTGAGCGCCCCGGCCGGGGCGATTGCGTTCGCCGCGGCGGCGAGCTCCGCGCGTAGCTTGGCCTGCCGCGGATCGTTCAGCAGGCCCTGCAGATAGGCGCGGCAGGCGTGTTCATAGTCCAGGTTCGGCGCGGTCCAACTGCTGCGCAGCTTGGCTTCGCGCAGGGCCTTGTGCTGCCACTGGGCAACCCGCTCGGCATAGTGGCGCAGCCCCTCGGCGTCATCGGCGGCGAGGGCCAGCGGCCAGCTGCCGAGCAGGATCTGCAACAGCATCAGCTCGTCGCCCGGCGAGGGCGCCGGGCCATCGGCCAGGTGCTGGCGCAGCGGCGCGGCCTGAGCCAGCCAACGCCGCACCTGGGCGGCGAACCAGGGGCCGCGCTCGCTGAGCACGGCCAGCCGTGCGCGGGTGTCTTCGCCGCGCTTGTGGTCATGGCTGGCGGTGCACAGCAAGCCGCGCGGGAAGCGCTGCTGACGGCTCCGGCAGGCGTCGTGGAAGGCCTGTGGCGGGGCACTGAAACGCTGCGGGTCGAAGCCGACGTCGTTGCGCGACAGCAGCCGTGCCGAGCGATAGCCAGCGGTGTCCTCCAGCGCCTTGGCCGCCGTCGGCGAGGTCAGCTGCTGGAAGCGTACGCAGGCCTGTTTTCTGGCCCGGCGCAGGGGGCCGGGCGGAACTTGGCGCAAGGGCTGGCCGCCGAGCCAGCGCTGCAGGTGCTCGAGCAGTGGCCAGTCGCTTTCGCCGAGGGTGCTGCGCGCGCCCTGCAGCGCCTGCTGGAAGAACGGCTGATCCTCGGCGCGGCGGCCGCAGGCGTTGATATAGCTGCGATAGACCGGAAAATGCACGATCAGCTCGAGTAGCGCCCGGCGAATCGTGCCGAGGGTCAGGTCGCGGCTCATCAGATCGCCACGGGCGACCTGCAGCAGGGCCTGGGCGACGGTTTCGAAGTCGCCGGCCAGGGGGCCGGTGAGCATCGCCCGGCGGGCCTGACGCAGCTCCTCGAGAAAGTCCGCCGGGCGCCCGCTGAGTTCGCTCCAGAGCGCGCCGAGCGGCGCCTCGCCGGCCGGGTCGTGCTGCAACAGGGAGACCTGGTTCATGAAGTCGTAGCCGGTGCTGCCGTCCACCAGCCAGTCGCCTGGCAGTTGCTCGCCCTGGCCGAGGATCTTCTCCACGTAGATCGGCAAGTGGCTGAGCGTCGCCGCTGGCGGGCGCGCCGCGAGCAGGCGCTCACAGCGGCGGCGCAGGCGCCGGCAGTAGCCGCGCGGATCGGCCAGGCCGTCGATGTGGTCGATACGCAGGCCGTCGACCAGGCCGTTGGCGATCAGTTGGAAGATCTTGCCATGGGTCCGCTCGAACACCCGCGGGCGTTCGACCCGCAGGCCGCCGAGTTCGTTGATATCGAAGAAGCGCCGCCAGTTGATGTCGTCGGCGGCCGTGCGCCAGCTGGCCAGGCGATAGTGTTGGCGCTCGAGCAGCCGGTGCAGGCGCTCGAAGCCGGCCTCGCTGCGCGAGTCGTAGCGGCCGAGCATGGCCTCCAGGGCCTGGCGAACCGGCGCCTGCTTGGCCAGCCGGGCCAGTTCGGCCTTGAGGTCGGCGGCGGCCTGCCGTGCATCGGCCTGACTGGCGAGCGCGGCGAAACCTGGCGCCAGCGCTTGCAACGCCGGATGCTCGGCGGCTTCGAGGAGTTCGGTATAGCTGGCCGGGTCGAGCGGGAAGTGGTGCTCATGGTGTTCGACCTGGAAGCAGCCGCGCGCAGCGACGAATCGCAGGGGCAGCTCGCCGGCCAGGAGCATCTCGCCGTAGTCGCTGCGCAGGAAGGGCACCAGCAACTGGCCCTTGAGCAGTGGGTCGGGGGAATGCCATTCGATATCGAAGAAGTTCGCATAGGGGCTGCGCTGGCCCCACTCCAGCACATCCAGCCACCAGGGGTTGGCCGCGCCGCCCACCGCCATGTGGTTGGAGACGATGTCGAGAATCAGGCCCATGTCGCGCCGCCGCAGCGCCGCGACCAGGCGGCGCAGGGCCGGCTCGCCGCCCAGTTCGGGGTTGATCGTGCTCGGGTCGACCACGTCGTAGCAGTGCCGCGAGCCGGGACGGGCGCTGAGCAGGGGGGAGGCATACAGGTGACTGATGCCGAGGTCGGCGAAGTAGTCGACCAGCGCGGCGGCATCGTCCAGGGTGAAATCGGAGTGGAACTGCAGGCGCAGGGTCGCGCTGAGGGGCTTCATGGGCGCTCCTGCGGTCGCTGTCGCGCCCGCGCCAGCAGTTGCAGGCGGTGCCTGGCCAGCTTGCCGTCGAGCAGGTGCGCGCTGTCGCCGTGCCAGCGTCGCCGCCAGTTGGGGTGTTGGTCGAAGGTGCCGGGCAGGTTGGCCTGCTGCTCCAGGCCGAGGACATCTTCCATCGGCAGCAGCACCAACGGCGCCGGGGTGTGGGCGAGGAAGACGATGCTCGCATCGAGCACCTGAGCGCTACTCGGCGGCTCGTCCAGTGGCATCCCGGTATCCGTGGCCAGGGCGGCAAGCAGGCCCTCGCGCTCGAGCTCGCGGCTCGCGCGGGCGGCGGCCAGGGCCGGCGCGTCGAGCAGACCGAGGCGCTCGCGCCAGTCGAGGTCGCGGCCCAGCCACCAGCCGCTCAGGGTCGGCAGGTCGTGGGTGCTGGTGGTGGCCAGGGCATCGGCCGGCCAGGTGGCCGCTGGCGCGAAGTTGTGCTGCTGGTCCTGTTCGAACAGCAGCACGCGCATGCCCAGGCCACCGCGGGCGGCCAGTGCCGCGCTGAAGCCTGCGGGCACCGTGCCGAGATCCTCGCCGAGGATCAGCGCCTGATGCCGCCAGGACTCCAAGGCCAGCAGGCGCAGCAGGTCGTGCAGCGGATAGCGCAGGTAGGCGCCATCGGCGGGGTCGGCCCCCAGGGGAATCACCCACAGGCGTTCGAGGCCCATCACATGGTCGATGCGCAGGCCGCCGGCATGGGCCAGATTGGCTCGCAGCATCTCGATGAAGGCGCGATAACCATGGCGGTGCAGGCCGTGCGGGGAGAATGCCGAAAGACCCCAGTTCTGCCCGCTACGGTTGAGGATGTCCGGTGGTGCGCCGACGCGCAGGGTCGAGAGCAACTCGGCCTGACGGCTCCAGGCCTGGCTGCCGCCGACATCGGCACCGACCGCCAGGTCGTTGATCAGGCCGATGCGCATGCCGGCGCTGCGCGCGGCCTGCTGGGTCTGCGCCAGGCAACGGCTGATCAGCCATTGGCCGAAGGCGTGAAAGCTGACCTCCTCGGCGTGCTCGGCGGCGAACCGCGCCACCGCCGGGCTGGCCGGATGGTGAAATTGCGCCGGCCAGCAGTGCCAGTCGCACGGCTCATCGTCGCGGGCATGGAAGCCATGCAGGGCTTCAAAGCGGCAATGATTTTCCAGCGGTTCGGCGCCGTCCCGGCGGAAGTCGAGAAAGTCTTGGCGGAGCGGCGGGTCAGCGTTGACGAAGTCGCTGAACAGCCGGCGCAACAGGCGCAGCTTGGCCCGGGAGGCGGCAGGCCAATCGAGCAGTTCCAGGCGTTCCAGGCGCGCCAGCTCGGGGCCCAGGCCTTCGGCGTCGATCGCCCGGCGCAGCGCTTCCTCGCCGAGCAGGCTGGCAGGCGCGGCATGCAGGATGTTGCAGAACAGCCGGCTGGAGGGGGAGTAGGGACTGAAACGCCGGGTATCGGCGCTGAACATGGCATGCACCGGGCTGATCGCCACGGCATCGGTGCCGCGCGCTGCGGCGGCGCGGACCAGCTGTTGCAGGGCCAGGGTATCGCCGATACCACCGTCGCCGGCACGGCGCAGGGCATACAGCTGCACGCCCAGGCCCCAGATGCTCGGCCTGGCGCTGCCGGTCAGCTGGCCGAGGCTGGTGCCTTGGGCCGGCGCCACGGCCAGGGTCAGTTGCTGGTCGCCGATGCACAGTTGCTGATAGCCGATTGCGTCGAGGCCGTTGAGCCGGCCCGCGTGGTCCAGCTGGCCGGCGTGACGGCTGCCATCTTCATGCAGCAGCTCGAACGGCGTGCCGGCGGGAAAGCGCGCGGAGAGATCCAGTGGCGTGCCGGCATCCAGGGTCAGCAGCGGCGGCAGGCTGACCTGGTTCGCATCCTGCTGCAGCTGGGCGAGGCTCTCCTCGATCTGCGCCGGGCTCTCGGCCGGCAGCGCCAGGGCGGCGAGGATCCGCCGCAGCACGGCGGGCGTCACGCGTTGCGCGCGCCGATCGGCATCCACCCAGTCGACGACCAGGCCGGCGGCCTCGGCCAGGGCCAGCAAGCGTTTATCCGTCATCGCCGGGCTCCAGGAACACCAGCGCGGTTTTTGCCGCGAGCAGGCCGCTCTGGCGCTGGGCGAGAACCGCGCGGCTGGCGAACAGCAGCCGTCCCGCCGGTGCGGCGGCGAGCGCCGCGGCCTGCTCGTCGAGGTTGAGCTCGATGCGCAGCACCTGGCCGTCGCCCAGCCGCCAGCGGGCGCTGACTGCAGCCTCGGCCAGCACCTCGGCGCCGAGCGCCCGGGCCCCGGGCAGGCGCGGCACGATCTCGTCCTGGCGCAGCCTGAGCAGCTGGCGGTACAGCGTGCGCCATTCGGCGTGGCCGGGCTGGTCGGCACAGCCGAAGTCGGGCCGCGAGGCGGTGAAGGTGGTCTCGGCATTGGGCGCCGGAATCCGCTCGCGGCTGGCGGCGTCGGCGAAGGCGGGGAAGGAGGCGAACTCGGCACGCCGGCCGATCCGCACCGCGTCGGCCAGTGCGTCGGTGTGACTGGTGAAGTAGAGGAAGGGCTGGCGCACGGCGATTTCATCGCCCATGAACAACAGCGGGATCATCGGTGAGAGCAGCAGCAGGCAGGTCGCCGCGCGCAGGGCTTCGGCATCGGCCAGCTCGATCAGGCGCTCGCCGAGGGCGCGGTTGCCGATCTGGTCGTGGTTCTGCAGGAACAGCACGAAGGCGCTCGGCGGCAGGTGGCCGCTGGGCTCGCCGCGGGGCTTGCCATGGCGGTTGAGCTGGCCCTGATAGACGAAGCCTTCGCCCAGGCAGCGCGCCAGCTTGTGCGTGGTCGCGTGGCAGAAGTCGGCGTAGTAGCCTTGCGTCTCGCCGGTCAGCAGCACGTGCAGGGCGTTGTGGCCGTCATCGTTCCACTGCGCGGTGAAGCCTTGCGCGAGCAGGCTGGCGCTGTTGTCCTCGTTCTCCAGCACCAGGTGCACCTGCCGTTGCGGGGCCAGCGCGGCGCGCACCCGCGCCGCCAGTTCGCGCAGGAAACTCTTGTCGTCGATGGCGTGCACCGCGTCCAGGCGCAGGCCGTCGAAGCGGTACTCCTGCAGCCATTGCAGGGCGCTGTCGATGAAGAAATCGCGCACCTGCGGGCGGCGAAAGTCGATGGCATCGCCCCAGGGGGTGGGCTGGTCGTGACGGAAGAAGGCCTTGGCATAGTGGCCGAGGAAGTTGCCGTCCGGGCCGAAGTGGTTGTAGACAACATCGAGGAAGACCATCAGGCCGTGGCCGTGGGCCTGGTCGATCAGCTGCTTGAGCGCCGCCGGAGGGCCGTAGGAAGCTTCCGGCGCATAGGGCAGCACGCCGTCGTAGCCCCAGTTGCGCGCGCCGGGGAATTCCGCCAGCGGCATCAGTTCGATCGCGCTGATGCCCAGTTCGGCCAGGCCGGCGAGGCGTTCGCCGAGCGCCGCATAGCCGCCCATGGCCCCCACGTGCACTTCATAGATCACCGCCTCGTGCCAGGGCCGGCCGCACCATTCGGGGTGCAGCCAGTGATAGGCCTGGGGGTCGACCACCAGGCTCGGCGCGTGAACGTCGCCGGCCTGGGCGCGCGAGGCGGGGTCGGGCACGCACAATTGGCCATCGATGCAATAGCGGTAGCGCGTACCGGCGCCGCAGGCGAGTTCGCAACGGAACCAGCCGGCTTCCTCGGCCTGCATCGGCCAGTTCGCGCCGCCCTCGATTGCCACGCTGACTGTTTGCGCATCCGGCGCCCAGAGGCAGAAGCGCGTTCGCCCGCCCTCGAGCAGAAGGGCCCCGTGCTGCTGGCAGCGGGCGTACTGCACTGACATGTCTGCACTCTCCCCTAGGCGGGCGCGCGGACCGTGCGCCGGCGCTCAAGCAGCCTGTGGTAAAGCTCGGCATAGGGGGCGATCGCCTCGCTCCAGAAGAAGCGCGAGGCCATTGCCCGGCAGCGCATGGCCTGCAACAAGCGGGGGTGGGCGTAGACCTTGAGCGCGCGTTCGATCGCCTGGCGATAGCTGGCGACCTTGGCCTGATCGAACAGGAAGCCACTGACGCCGTCCTCGATAGTGTCCGCCAGGCCGCCGGTACGCCGGGCGATCGGCAGGGAGGCGAAGCGTTGCGCATACATCTGGCTGAGCCCGCAGGGCTCGTAACGCGACGGCATCAGCAGGAAGTCGCTGCCGGCGAACATGCGCCGGGCGTCCGTTTCATCGAAACCGATATGCACGCCGATGTGCCCGGGGAAGCGGCTACCGAGTTGGCGCATGCGCTCCTCGATCAGCGGTTCACCACGACCGATGACGGCGATTTGTCCGCCGGCGGCGACTATGTCGGCGGCGACCGCGAGGGTCAGGTCGATACCCTTCTGCTGCACCAGGCGCGAGACCACGGCGAACAATGGCCCGGCCGAGGGCTGCAACTCGAAGCGCTGGCGCACGTAGGCGGCATTCGCCGCCTTGCCTTGCCAGTCGCTGCTGCTGAAATGGTCCAGCAAGTGGGGATCGCTGGCCGGGTCCCAGCTGTCGTCGATGCCGTTGCGAATGCCGCTGAGCAGGCCCTGGCGCGCCTTGCTCCTGAGTATGCCTTCCAGGCCGCAACCGAACTGCGCGGTGGTGATTTCCCGCGCGTAGGTCGCACTGACGGTGGTGATCCGGCTGGCGTAGGCGATACCGGCCTTGAGAAAGGACAGTTTGCCGTGGAATTCCATGCCCTCGGGTCGGCAGGCTGCGGCCGGTATGCCCAGTTCGGGACGGCACGCCAGGCTGTACAGGCCCAGGTAGGCGAGGTTATGGATGGTGAACACGCTGGAGGTGGTCTGGCCGCGCCAGTGCATGTAGGCCGGGGCCAGCGCTGCCGGCCAGTCATGCGCGTGGATCAGGTCCGGACGCCAGAGAGTGCCGCTGTTGCCCGCCGCGATTTCGGCGGCCGCCAGGCCCAGGCGGGCGAAGCGGATATGGTTATCCGCCCAGTCCCGGCCCTTTTCGTCGGTGTAGGGGCTGCCCGGGCGCTCATAGAGTTCCGGGCAGAGCAGCAGGTAGACGATCAGGCCGTCGGCGAGATCGATACGGCCGAGCTTGCAGGGAGGCAGCGCGGCATGTCCGTCGATGCGGCCGACCACCCGCACCGGATGGCCGCTCTCGAGCACTTCGCGGTAGCCGGGCAGGAGCACGCGGACATCGTGGAGGCGGGCCAGGGCGCGGGGCAGGGCGGCGCAGACTTCGCCGAGACCGCCGGTCTTGGCCAGGCCTGCCAGCTCGGAGGTGACGAAGAGGATATTGCGCCTGCCCGGTTGGAAGCTGTGCAGATGCAGATTGGAATTGCCCGGGGCCGACAGGTTGGCTGCGGCAGGATTATTCTTGCGACGCTCTTGAGCGGGGAACTGGAGTGGGGAATCTACCATTGAGTCCTCCTTAAACAAGTGCTTCAGGAAGGAAGCCAAAAAACGGGCGACGCACGGGCTGTTCGCCCTGCGTCCTGTTCAAAAAACCTACCCGAACCAACGTGGCGGCCGCCGAATCTGGACTCGGTACGCCGCTGAAAAATACGCAATCTGTTGAGTGTCGAACCAGCAGGGTAATCGAGTGTTCTCTTTCTGCGAGCAGGGGTCGCTTCATCCCTTATTTTCCTCGCTGCCGGCTAGCTGTACCTATGACTGAAAATCAACCTACCCATTGACTATAGCCATCAGCCCGCAAGGATGTGCGTCGTCCCGGGTCGTTGCGCCGCCGCTGGTCTTGTTTCTCCGCGTCTGGTCATCGCTCATGAGTAGCGGCAGCGTCAGGCGGCCCGCCTGGCCCTCGATCGGGCCGGCCGGGCGCAGCTGATGATCGAGGCCGCTGCGCTTGCGCGGAGGCTGGCCAGGCCAGCTGCGTGCACCTGTGGTCAGGAAACCGTCCACGGCCGCACGGGTCTAATCTGACAGGTATATAGCCTGCAAGAGGGCCGAGGCGATGAAACTGCGCTATCTGCTGTACTTCGCTCTGGTGCTGCCGCTGGCGGCCTGCACCCTGCACGTCGATGGGGGGCACGGGTACGCGCCGCCGCCCCAGGTTGAGTGGCGCTGGGATCCCAATCTCGACGTCTTTGTGGTGCTCGGCTGGCCGCACCTGTATTACCGGGATGGGTACTATTACCGCTGGCACGATCATGATGGCTGGTACTGGTCCGACCGCCGCGATGGTGGCTGGAGGAAGGGCAACAAGCGCGTGCCACGTGGCTTGAGCAAGAGGTACGGCAAACATCGCCGCTCCCATGGGGGGGGCGGCTACTAGCCAGTGCTGGATGGGTTTGCTGACGGCGGTGGCCGCTCTCCCGATAGGCGGCGGTGCATCGCCCCAGCACAGGTTTGCAGGGGTGCTAGCGTTCACATGTGGGGGGCGATTATCTCGCCGCCCCTGCCAGGCATACTCCCTGCGCATCGCTTTGCCAGTCATGGAGGTGATCGTCATGCCCCGCACTACAGCCATCAGCCTTTACCGCAATATCGGCATAGTGGCGCATGTGGATGCGGGCAAGACCACCACTACCGAGCGGATCCTGTTCTACACCGGGGTCAACTACAAGATGGGCGAGGTGCATGATGGCGCTGCGACCATGGACTGGATGGTCCAGGAGCAGGAGCGCGGCATCACCATCACCTCGGCGGCGACCACGGCGTTCTGGACCGGCTCGCGCAAGCAGCTGGACAAGTACCGGATCAACATCATCGACACCCCCGGCCACGTCGACTTCACCATCGAGGTGGAGCGTTCCTTGCGTGTGCTGGACGGCGCGGTGGTGGTGTTCAGCGGTGCCGACGGCGTCGAGCCGCAATCGGAGACGGTCTGGCGCCAGGCCGACAAATACCAGGTGCCGCGCATTGCCTTCGTCAACAAGATGGACCGTGCCGGTGCCGACTTCCTGCGGGTGGTCGCGCAGATCAAGCAGCGCCTGGGCCATACGCCGGTGCCGATCCAGTTGCCGATCGGCCAGGAGGAGGAATTCTGCGGGCAGATCGACCTGATCCGCATGAAGGCCATCTACTGGAACGCCGAGGACCAGGGCCTGAGCGGGCGCGAGGAGGAGATTCCGGCCGAGCTGCTGGAGCAGGCGCAGCGCTGGCGTGCCAACCTGCTCGAGGTCGCGGCCGAGGGCAGCGAGGAGCTGCTCGAGAAGTACCTGGACGGCGGCGAACTGTCGGAGGACGAAATCAAGACCGGCCTGCGCCTGCGCACCCTGTCCTGCGAGGTGGTGCCGGCGGTTTGCGGCTCGGCGTTCAAGAACAAGGGCGTGCCGCTGCTGCTCGATGCAGTGGTCGAACTGCTGCCGGCGCCCACCGAGGTCCCGGCGATCCGTGGCAGCCACCCGGACGACCCGGAGCGCGTGGACGAGCGCCACGCCGATGACGAGGAGCCGTTCGCGGCCCTGGCGTTCAAGATCGCCAGCGATCCTTTCGTCGGCACCCTGACCTTCATTCGCGTGTATTCCGGGGTGCTCAGCTCTGGCGATGCGGTGCTCAACTCGGTCAAGGGCAAGAAGGAGCGGGTCGGGCGCATGGTGCAGATGCACGCCAATCACCGTGCCGAGATCAAGGAGGTGCGCGCCGGCGACATTGCCGCGCTGATCGGCATCAAGGACGTCACCACCGGCGACACCCTGTGCGACCTGAACAAGCCGATCGTGCTCGAGCGCATGGACTTTCCCGAGCCGGTGATCTCCATCGCCGTGGAGCCCAAGACCAAGGCCGATCAGGAGAAGATGGGCGTCGCCCTGGGCCGCCTGGCCCAGGAAGATCCCTCGTTCCGGGTGCGCACCGATGAGGAAACCACGCAGACCATCATCTCCGGCATGGGCGAGTTGCACCTGGACATCATCGTCGACCGCCTGCGCCGCGAGTTCGGCGTCGAGGCCAACACCGGCAAGCCGCAGGTGGCCTATCGCGAGACCATCCGCAATACCTGCGAGATCGAGGGCAAGTTCGTCCGCCAGACCGGCGGGCACGGCCAGTATGGCCACTGCTGGATCCGCTTCGCGCCGGCCGACGAGGGCCAGGAGGGGCTGCTGTTCAGCAACGAGATCGTCGGCGGGACGATCCCGCGGGAATATATTCCGGCGATCCAGAAAGGCATCGAGGAACAGATGAAGAACGGCGTGCTCGCCGGTTACCCGCTGCTCGGGCTCAAGGCCGCGGTGATCGATGGTTCCACCCATGACGTCGACTCCAGCGAGCTGGCCTACAAGATCGCCGCCTCGATGGCCACCAAACAGCTGTCGCAGAGAGGCGGGGCGGTGCTGCTGGAACCGCTGATGCGCCTCGAGGTGGTCATGCCCGAGGAGTATATGGGCGACATCATGGGCGACCTCAATCGCCGCCGTGGCCTGATCCACGGCACCGAGGAGGCGGTGTCGGGGCGCATCGTGCGCGCCGAGGTGCCGCTGGGCGAGATGTTCGGTTACGCCACCGACGTGCGTTCGATGTCCCAGGGCCGCGCCAGCTTCTCCATGGAGTTCGCCCGCTACGCCGAGGCGCCGGCGCACATAGCGGCGGCTATCCTGAAGAAAGCGGGCTGAAGGTGTACCCGGTAATGAATGCGGCGAGGCAAAAAACTCGGGGCAGTCTGTCGATTCGCCCATGAGGCGTTCGACTAATGGGCAGACGCCACGCCACTGGCCGCGTGGCTTTGCCCCTGCGAGGAGAGACGACGATGCGTTTTATGGTGATGGTCAAGGCAACCGCGGATTCCGAAGCCGGGGTGATGCCCAGCGAGGAGTTGCTGGCGGCCATGGGTCGCTACAACGAAGAACTGGTCGAGGCCGGCGTGATGCTCGCCGGCGAGGGCCTGCATCCCAGCGCCAAGGGCGCGCGAGTGAAATTCTCCGGCGACCAGCGCAGCGTGACCGACGGCCCTTTCAGCGAAACCAAGGAACTGATCGCCGGTTTCTGGATCTTCCAGCTCGCGTCATTGCAGGAGTGCATCGAGTGGGTTAAGCGCTGCCCCAACCCGATGCCCGGCGAGTCGGAGATCGAGATCCGGCAGATATTCGAGGCCGAGGATTTCGGCGCCGAATTCACTCCCGAATTGCGCGAGCAGGAAGCCCGTATTCGCGCGCGTATCGACCCTCACAATGGAGATGAACTCATATGAAGATCAATGCCTACCTGATGTTCGATGGCCAGTGCGAGGCCGCTTTCAACTTCTATGCCCAGACCCTGGACGGCACCCTGCAGCTGATGCGCTATGCCGAGAGTCCCGATGCCAAGGATATTCCGCCGGAGTTCCACCAGCGTGTCATGCATGTCTGCTTGACGGTGGGCGATCAGCAGTTGATGGCCTCCGACAGCACCGCGCAATGCCCGTACGAGGGTATCAAGGGCTGTTCGATCACGCTGCAGGTGGACAACGTGCCCGAGGCCGAGAGCCTGTATGCGGCCCTGGCCGAGGGCGGCTCGGTGCAGATGGAGTTGCAGCAGACCTTCTGGTCCACGCGCTTCGCCATGCTCACCGACCGCTTCGGCGTGTCCTGGATGATCAATTGCACGGTGAGCGAGATGGACTGAGGCTGGTACTGACCAGACGCCCCCTGCGGATATCGCGATCCGCAGGGGGCGTCTGGGCCAGCAAAGGCGTTGCTGCGCTGGCTTAGCCGGCCAGCGTCAGCACTGGCTGCTCTACCGGTTCGACTACACCGGCGAGGAATTCATCGCCCCAGCGACGGATGTCGTTGTAGTTGACGATGTCGAACAGCTCGCGCAGACGGGCCTGGGCCTCGGTCTTGGGCATGTTCAGGGCCAGGTAGCAGACCTGTGCCAGGTCTGCAGTGTCGTGCGGATTGGTCAGCAGTGCGCCCTTGAGTTCGGCGGCAGCGCCAGCGAATTCCGAGAGTGCCAGCACGCCATGGCCTTCGAGCAGACCCTGGGTGGCGACGAACTCCTTGGCCACCAGGTTGAGGCCGTCGCGTAGTGGGGTGATCCACATGACGTCGGCCATGGCGTACCAGGCCACCACCTGATCGAACGGGAAGCTGCGGAAGAAGAACTGCACCGGGGTCCAGCCGATGTGGGCGAAGCGTCCGTTGATGCGGCCTACGGCTTGTTCGATCTGCGCTTGCAGTTCGTCGTAAATGGTCATTTCGCTGGCAGCCGGTACGCAGATGCTGACCAGGGTGACCTTGCCCAGCAGCTCCGGGTTGTCCTCCAGCAGGCGCTCGAAGGCCTGGAGTTTTTCCAGGATGCCTTTGGTGTAGTCGAGTCGCTCCACCGAGAGGATCAGTTTCAGGCCGCTGAGTTCTTTGCGCAGGTTGGCCATCTGCTCCTGAATCTTCGGTTGGGCCAGGGCGCTGCTGATCCGGCCCATATCCAGGCCGACCGGGTGGGCGCCTAGCTTGACGATGCGGCTGCCGGTGTCGACGGCAGTGGTCATGCGTTCCAGGCCCACGGCGCAGCCATAGGTGATGAAGCGCGGCGCGCAATTCTGCCGGCTCACGGTCTGCAGTGGCGTTACGCCGCGTGCCACGTCAACGAAGTTCTCCACCTGACGCGGAATGTGAAAGCCGATGTAGTCGCATTGCAGCAGGCTGCCGATGATCTGCTTGCGCCACGGCAGTACGTTGAACACGTCGGCCGAGGGGAAATAGGTGTGGTGGAAGAAGGCGATGCGCAGATCCGGACGCAATTCGCGCAGATAGCCGGGCACCATCCACAGGTTGTAGTCATGCAGCCAGACGATGGCCCCTTCGGCGGCTTCCAGGGCAGTGCGTTCGGCGAAGGCACGATTGACCTTGAGGAACACCTGCCAGTCGTCTTCGTTGAAGGTGGCACGTTCCCAGAAGGTGTGCAGGGTCGGCCAGAAGGCTTCCTTGGAGAAGCGCTTGTAGAAGATGTCGACCTCTTCCTTGCTCAGCTTGACCCTGGCGGCCTTGAGCTTGGGGTAGCGCTCGGCATCTACGGTGGTGTGGATGTCGAAGGTTTCATCGCCTTCCTCATGCACGGCCCAGGCAACCCAGGAGCCGGGGCGGCCGTCACCGAAAAAGCTCAGCAGGGTGGGGATGATGCCGTTCGGCGACGTCGGGCGGCGGCGTTGCAGCTTGCCGTCGACGCGGTGTTCTTCATAGGGCAGGCGGTGATAGACCATCACCAGCTCCGACTTGCCGTGCTCGGCGGCGATCCGCCGTTCGGCGGCGATGCCGTGTTCGCCGAGGTAACCGAAGTGGGCGAATGCCTGGAGAATGCCGCCGCAACCGGTGCGGCTGGCATGCAGCGTGCGCGAGTGGGTCTCGGTGGCTTGCAGCAGATTGGCTTCCGAATCGCCGACGCAGACGCTGTTGAAGTTACCGTTGAGCATGCTCAGGTCGTTGAAGCTGTCGCCAGCGGTGAGCACTTGATCATTGTCCAGCTCCAGCCACTCGACCAGGGCCTGCAGGCTGCTGCCTTTGTTGACGCCCTGGGGCAGGAAGTCGAGAAAACGTTCGGCCGAATAGAGCAGGTCGCAACCGAGCGATTGGGCGGCGGCCAGAAGGGCCGGATTGGCGGCCTCTTCAGGCGTGCAGAAGTAGGAACAGCGGCGCATCTGCGGCACGTCCTGGCGTTCCAGAGCGAAGCCTTCGATGGCACTGGCGACCTGGCTTTCGCCGGGCCAGAGCGCATCGACCAGACCTTGCAGCGGCTGGATTGGCTGCAGGCTGTCGCCGTGGGTAAAGCTGGCTCCGACATCGGAGATGATGAAGTCCGGCTGTGGCAGGGTCGGGTCGGCCAGCAGCGGCAGTACCGATTCCAGGCTGCGGCCGGTGACGTAGGCCAGCTGGATTTCCGGGTGAGCGGCGATGATTTGATACAGGCTTAGACGATCCTCGGGGTCACCGGCGAGAAAGGTTCCATCGAGATCGGTGGCAAGTAACATGCGCAGTCTCCTATGCAGTTGACGCGCCGACATGGGCCGACGTGCAAGGTGTTGGGTGTACTCGCCTCACAGCGATCACCTCTTTTGTTGGGCAGAAGCTAGTTGCTTTACTCCTGCTCTGAATCGGTGGGGCGCTGCTCGCTGGGATCGTGCGATGGCAGCGCTTCGGGTATCAGTTCCAGCACGGCATGGCTGGTGCGCAGCATCGGCATGAAGTGCCCATGCGGCTCGCTGACCAGGTCGCTGACGTGGCGCAAACGGTAGAAGGTATAAGCGGCGAGCACGCCGAGGGTCGCGGCGAAGTACAGCGGCAGTGCCTGGGCGCCCAAATGCTGCATGAGCAAGCCGGCCAGGAGTGGCCCACAGACAGAACCGATCCCATTAACCATCAGCAAACTGCTGGATCCGGCGAGAATCTCATCGCTGTGCAGCTGATCGATCAACTGCGCCACGGCGATCGGGTAAATGGCGAAGGCCAGGCCGCCCCAGACAAAGATCAGCCCGAGCAACAGGGGGCCGGCCGGCAATACGCTCATCAGCAGGGCTACGCCTACCGACAGCGCCACTACCCAGAACAGCACCAGGCGCCGGTCGTGCTTGTCGGAATAGATCCCGATCGGCCATTGCAGCAAGGCGCCACCGAGAATCGCACTGCTCATCAACAGACCAACGCCGGTGGCATCGAAGCCGTTGAGGCTGGCATACACCGGCGCCATCCCCCAGAACGCGCCCAGGGCCAGACCGGAAAGGCCGGCGGCGGCAATCGCCAAAGGCGCGATACTGACCAGTTGGCGCAGGTTGGTGTGCAGGGTGTCCGGAATACTGGGCTGCACCTGGCGGGTCAGGGTGATCGGCATCAGCGCCGCGCTGATCAGCATCGCCGCGAGGACGAACAGCACGAAATCGCTGGGGTCGGCCAGGTTGAGCAACTGCTGCGCCGCCGCCAGGGCGCCGAGGTTGACCGCCATGTACACGGCGAACACCTGACCGCGTTTGCCATTGGGCACCTTAGCGTTGAGCCAGCTCTCGATCACCATGTACAGGCTGACCAGCGCCAGGCCGTAGAGCACGCGCAAACCCAGCCAGACCCAGGGGTCGATGATCAGGACGTGGAGCAGGGCGGTGATGGCCGCCAGCGCGGCGCAAAAGGCAAACGCACGGATATGCCCAACGCGACGAACCAGCGGAATCGCTAGCCAGGTGCCAAGGAGAAAACCGACGAAGTACCCGGACATGATCAGGCCGAGCATCCCGGTGGAGTAGCCTTCGGCAACGCCACGCAGGGTCAGTAGGGTGTTGAGCAGGCCATTGCCGAGGAGGAGTAAAGCAACCCCACCGAGCAATGAGCTGATAGGGGCAATCAGGGACCACATGGCGAACTACCCTAGGGGACTATGGGCCTGATAGCAAGCAGGAAGCGCGCCATGATTCTTCGGGTGTGTTATTAAGTTTTTGATTTATATATGAAAAATTGTCAGATGAAGGGGTTCTGGTTTTTCTGCTGGCGGAACCCGCACCATCCCGGTGCGGGTTCTGCACCGCGACTGTGAAAATATCGAGCGCCGTCGCGAGAGTGACACCAGGCGGACGCCGCAGTAGGTGGGCGTTTTTTCACAGCCTCTCAGTGCTGCTCGAACTGTAGCGGCGCTAGCGCTGGCGGTGTGAGCCCGGCGGCCTTGTTGAAGCGCTCGATCATGTCATTCAGCTCCTCGCGGTCGCGGCGAATGGCAATATGCCGGTCGGCTGTCTCCACGACACTGCGTGCATGGGTGATCAGCTCGGCTCGGTGCTGGGCGCGAGGGTTTTGAAACATCAGGTTCTTGAACGCTTCGAGCAGGTTGGTCAGTACCTGTGGGTCGCTACTGCCATAGGTGCGTATCGGGCCGAATATCTGCTGGAGCAGTTGGTCCAGCGACAGTTCGAAGAAAAATAGACGGGGGGCTTCGTCCGCCAGTGGCGCGCAGTCCAGGTCGGGCAACTGCAGGCGCTTGCACAGCAGCACGCTGAGCATGTCGATAGCGGTGATGGCGGTGCCTGGGTCATTGATGCCGGGGCTCAGGGCTTTCACCGCGATTTCGGAAATTTGCCGGCAGCCAAATACGTAATGGGTGCTGGCGTATTGCTCGACGAAGAAGTCGAAGCAATCGAGCAGTTGCTGGCACAGTTCGTCGTCGACTTTGCGCTCGAGTTTGAGCAGCGGGTGGCCGGGCATGACGAAAAAGCCGCGATGGATCAGCACGGTCATACGCAGGTCATTGTCCACCAGCAATCGGTTGAGTGTGTGGACATTGAGCGTCTTGAAATAACCGCTGCGTTGCGCATTGACCACCACCCACTCCTGGTCTGCCGGCCAGGAAGGCAGCGGCTTGCCGTCGGGCAACTTGTCCACCCTGCCGGTGAGCTTCTCAAGCGTGGTGGCATAGAGGTTGTTGAGGATGTATTCGACTTGGATCGATTGCGAGATGGAGCGGATGAAGTGCACGAACAGACCCAGACAGGCGATAGCCAGCCCCAGCGTAATCAGCACGCCAAGGCTGGGGGCCTGATGTTGCTCGGTCTGCTCGATGGTCGTGATCAACAGCAGGGCGTAGAGGATGGTGCCGAGGTAAAAGCCCAGGGTCTTCTGGTGACTCTTGCTGCTGATCAGGCCTGGGATTACCCGTGGCGATAGGGACGCGGCGGCATTATTGAGCACCACCATGACCATCGAAAAGCTGAACACCATCAATGTCAGGATGCCGCCGACCAGGGTGCCGAGAATCAACCGGGCATTGTCGGGGTTACTTACCAGGCCAAAGTCGAACCGCTGTTTGAGCGCCATCAGCCAGGGCTGGTACTCGATGGCCATGTTCAAGATGCACAGCAGCAGGAAACCCACGGCTATCAGCGTGGGGAAGAACGCCATGCTGTGAATGATGCGTTGGTAGGCGCGAAAGAGCAGGTTGGCAGGGTGGATCACAGGTTGTCTCGTGCTGACTAGGGGAGGGCAAGCTATACAACTATAGGCCCCCGGCTCACCTGATGCCTACGCCGGCATGAGTAGCAAGACAGCGCAACTGCCCAGGCGCGTAACGTTGCGCGCCTGGGTAACCGCTGCGCCAGCATGCCGGCTGGCGCAGCGAGCCATTAGCTTGAGCAAACCCGGGCGATTGCCTGTGCCAAGGCATCCAGGCGTTCGCGATCCAGGCCGGCGACGTTGGCCCGGCCGCTGCCGACCATATACACGCTGTATTCATCGCGCAGGCGCTGCACCTGGCTGGGCGACAAGCCGGTGTAGGAGAACATCCCGCGTTGCTCGGCAATATGCGCGAAGCGTTCGGCCAGGCCGTAGGGCTGCAAGGCCTCGACCAGACCATTACGCAGGCTGACCACCCGTTGGCGCATGCCGTCCAGCTCGTCGCTCCATAGGGCCTTGAGCTTGGCATCATCGAGGATGGTGGCGACAACGGCCGCGCCGTGGGCCGGTGGCGTCGACCACAGGTTGCGGGCGATGGCGGCCAGTTGGCTGCGCACATCCAACAGTTTTTCTGCGTCGCTGCTGCAGACAATCAAGGCACCGGTGCGCTCGCGGTAGAGGCCGAAGTTCTTCGAGCAGGAGCTGGTGATCAGCAGTTCGGGCAACTCGCTGGCGAACAGGCGCACCGCCCAGGCGTCCTGTTCCAGGCCGGCGCCGAAGCCCTGGTAGGCGAAGTCGATCAACGGCAGCAGTTCGCGTGCCTTGACCACGTCCAGCACCCGGCGCCAGTCATCCTGGCTGAGGTCGAAGCCGGTCGGGTTATGGCAACAGGCGTGCAGCAGGATCACATCGCCTTGAGGCAAGTAACTGAGCGCGGCGAGCATCGCCTCGACGTTGAGCCGGTTGTCGGCGCCGACATAGGGATAGTGGCCGACGCGCAACCCGGCCTCGGCGAACAGGGTCTCGTGGATCGGCCAGGTCGGGTCGCTCAGCCAGATGCCGCGGCCCGGCAGGCAGTGGCCGATGAAGTCGGCGGCCAGGCGCAGGGCACCGGTGCCGCCTGGCGTCTGGCTGGCGGCAGCACGCTGTTCGGCCAGGGCCTGGGAGTCGCGGCCCAGTACCAGGGTGGCCAGATGCCGGGTGAACAGTGGATCGCCGTGGCCACCGATGTAGGTCTTGGTGGTTTCCTGCTCGACCAGGCGCTGCTCGGCCAGCTTGACCGCTTGCGGAATCGGGGTCAGGCCCTGGGCGTCCTTGAATACGCCGACACCCAGGTCGAGCTTGGCGGGGTTGCCATCGGCGCGGAAAGCCTCCATCAGGCCGAGAATGGGGTCGCCGGGGACCCGTGCGACCTGGGCGAAATGGCTCACTTGCGACCTTCCGCGCTCTTCGCCAGCTCGTCGGTACGCGCGGCCATGATGAAGTCGTTGCGGTGCAGGCCGCGCATCTCATGGCTCCACCAGGTGACGGTGACCTTGCCCCACTCGGTGAGCAGCGCCGGGTGGTGGCCGACTTCCTCAGCGATCGCGCCGACCGCGTTGGTGAAGGCCAGGGCATGCCTGAAGGTGCGGAACAGGAACACCCGCTCCAGCTCCATGTGGTCGTCGCGCACTTCGATGTTCCAGTCGGGGATCTCGCGGATCAGCTCGGCCAGCTCCTCGTCCGAGACTTTCGGGGCGTCGGCGCGGCAGGCTTCGCATTGGGCTTGGGCAAGGCTCATAAGGGTTCTCCAGGGCAATGGGTTTACTAAGCGTAGGGTGGATGGCCACCCCGTGGAAAACCACGAAGCGTTATCCACCCCTCGGGGTCATGCTGAATACGCTGCACGTGGGGTTTAGCCCTACGCGGCTTTCGGCGGAAACTTCGGCGCGTGCAGGCCCATCTGCATGGCCTGATGAACCATGCCCATGATGTCCTGGTGCGCCAGTTCGAACAGATGCTTGAGTTCCGGCAAGACGTAGTACAACGGCTGCAGGATGTCGATGCGGTAAGGCGTGCGCATGGCCTCGATCGGATCGAATGGCAGGTGCTCGGGTTCCTCGGACAGGCTGTAGACGGTTTCCTTCGGCGAGGAGAGGATGCCACCGCCGTAGATCCGGCGACCCTGGCTGGTGTCGACCAGTCCGAACTCGATGGTCAGCCAGTACAGCCGGGCGAGGTAGACGCGCTCTTCCTTGCTGGCCTTGAGGCCGAGCTTGCCATAGGTGTGGGTGAACTCGGCAAACCAGGGGTTGGTCAGCAACGGGCAGTGGCCGAAGATCTCGTGAAAGATGTCCGGCTCCTGCAGGTAATCGAGTTCTTCCGGGGTACGGATGAAGGTGGCGACCGGAAACTGCTGGCTGGCCAGCAGTTCGAAAAAGGTCTGGAAGGGGATCAGCGCCGGCACCCGGGCGACGCGCCAGCCGGTAGCGCCTTGCAACACCCGATTCACTTCATCGAGTTGGGGAATACGTTCATGGGGCAGGCCGAGTTGCTCGATGCCATCCAGGTACTCCTGGCAGGCACGTCCGTCGACCACCTTGAGTTGCCGGGTGATCAGGGTGTTCCACACCTGATGCTCGGCTTCGCCGTAGTGGATAAAACCGCTTTCATCCGGTTGCCGAGCCACATACTGCGTACTCTTCATCGCTGCCTCCTGCTGGGGCTGTCATTGTTTTATTGGACAATGAATACCCCAGATTGTGGCGTTGCGCAGCGGTGAAGGCGCGGTCCGGACGGGCTAGGAGCGGGGTTTTCGTAAAGAAAAGGTTACGTTGGCGTCGGTGCGGCCAACTATCGTGTTGCTGCTGGGCTAATCTGTCACATATTCTTGACGAAAATTAAGGCGAGGCTGTCGATTGTCGGCACCTGGCCTATCGGAAAATGTGTTCAGGGCCTGCCATGCGTATCAAGATTCACTGCCAGAACCGGATCGGCATTCTGCGCGACATCCTCAACCTGCTGGTCGACTACGGCATCAACGTCGCCCGGGGCGAGGTCGGCGGTGAGCAGGGCAACGCCATTTATATGCTCTGCCCGAACCTGATCAACCTGCAATTCCAGGCCCTGCGGCCGAAGCTGGAGGCGATTGCCGGGGTGTTCGGGGTCAAGCGCGTCGGCCTGATGCCCAGCGAACGTCGCCACCTGGAACTCAACGCCTTGCTCGGCGCCCTGGACTTCCCGGTGCTGTCGATCGACATGGCTGGCTCGATCGTCGCGGCCAACCGCGCCGCCGCGCAGTTGCTCGGCGTGCGCGTCGACGAGGTGCCGGGGATTGCGCTGTCGCGCTACGCCGAGGACTTCGACCTGCCGGAACTGGTGCGGGCCAACAAGTCGCGGATCAATGGCCTGCGGGTCAAGGTCAAGGGCGATGTGTTCCTCGCCGACATCGCGCCGCTGCAGACCGAACACGACGAGAGCGATGCCCTGGCCGGCGCGGTGCTGACCCTGCACCGCGCCGACCGGGTTGGCGAGCGCATCTACCATGTGCGCAAGCAGGAACTGCGCGGCTTCGACAGCATCTTCCAGAGTTCGAAAGTGATGGCCGCGGTGGTGCGCGAGGCGCGGCGCATGGCGCCGCTGGATGCGCCGCTGCTGATCGAGGGCGAGACCGGCACCGGCAAGGAATTGCTGGCGCGCGCCTGCCACCTGGCCAGCCCGCGCGGGCAGTCGCCGTTCATGGCATTGAACTGTGCAGGGCTGCCGGAATCCATGGCCGAGACCGAGCTGTTCGGCTACGGCCCCGGGGCCTTCGAGGGCGCGCGCCCGGAAGGCAAACTCGGTCTGCTGGAATTGACTGCCGGCGGCACCCTGTTTCTCGATGGCGTCGGCGAGATGAGCCCGCGTCTGCAGGCCAAGCTGCTGCGCTTCCTGCAGGATGGCTGCTTCCGTCGCGTGGGCAGCGACGAGGAGGTGTACCTGGACGTAAGGGTAATCTGCGCGACCCAGGTCGACCTGTCCGAGCTGTGCACCAGGGGTGAATTCCGCCAGGACCTTTACCATCGGCTCAACGTGCTCAGCCTGCATATCCCGCCATTGCGTGAGTGCCTGGACGGCCTGGCGCCGCTGGTCGATCACTTCCTCGATTCGGCCAGCCGGCAGATCGGCTGCCCGTTGCCCAGGCTGGCGCCCCAGGTGCTGGACAAGCTCGGCCACTACCACTGGCCGGGCAATGTGCGCCAGTTGGAGAACGTGCTGTTCCAGGCGGTGTCGCTGTGCGAGGGCGGCACGGTCAAGCTTGAACATATCCGCCTGCCGGACTATGGCGCGCCGCAGCCGCTGGGCGAGTTCTCGCTGGAGGGCGGGCTGGATGACATTCTCGGCCGCTTCGAGAAGGCCGTGCTGGAGCGGCTGTATCACGACCATCCGAGCAGTCGGCAATTGGCTAAGCGCCTCGGCGTTTCGCACACCACCATCGCCAACAAACTGCGCCAGCACGGCTTGGGCAAGGAGTAGCGCAGTTGGTCCGTAGGAGCCAGCTTGCTGCGGTCCGGCGATGCTTTGATGCTGCCCGGGATCGCCAGCAAGCTGGCTCCTACCGGGTTTTCCCGTGCCGAGTGGTTGGCCTGCGACCTTGGTGCAATTGCCGGTGGGCGGGGCGGGAGCGAGACTGGCTGCGTTCGGATTCTGCGTGATTTGGATGCAAGTGGTTCTCCATTCCGCCCGCGGAATGTGTGGGTAGGCGGCCTCGGGGTCGCCTTTTTTTCGTCTGCAAGCGCCCCCCGTCGAGCGCGTTGGCGGCTGTTCAGCGGCTCGCTTGAGTTGCAGCGGCGCCAGCGTGAGCGGTTGTGAAAAACCCTCGACTGCTGTGAACGCGGTCAGGAATCCGCTGCGCACGCCCGATATTTTCACCGCCGCTGGGACATACTTGCAGCGCCATTGCGGGCGGTCAGCGGAGCAAGACCATGGTTGTAGAGCGGTAATACCATGGTCGAATGGCCCTAGTAGGGGTGTCTGGTTACAAAATGCCCCATAGAAAAACAACTACCCACCGAGGTCTATCCAATGAGTGCTGCGTCCCTCTATCCCGTGCGCCCAGAGGTGGCGGCTCAGTCGCTTACCGACGAAGCCACCTACAAAGCCATGTACCAGCAGTCGGTGATCAACCCCGACGGCTTCTGGCGTGAGCAGGCCCAACGTCTCGACTGGATCAAGCCATTCACCAAGGTCAAGCAGACCTCGTTCGATGATCACCATGTCGATATCAAGTGGTTCGCCGACGGCACCCTCAACGTCTCCTACAACTGCCTGGATCGGCACCTGGAAGAACGTGGCGATCAGCTGGCGATCATCTGGGAAGGTGACGACCCGTCCGAGCACAAGAACATCACCTACCGCGAGCTGCACGAGCAAGTGTGCAAGTTCGCCAATGCCCTGCGCGGCCAGGACGTGCACCGTGGCGACGTAGTGACCATCTACATGCCGATGATTCCGGAAGCGGTAGTGGCGATGCTCGCCTGTGCCCGTATCGGTGCGATCCACTCGGTGGTATTCGGCGGCTTCTCCCCGGAAGCGCTGGCCGGGCGCATCATCGACTGCAAATCCAAGGTGGTGATCACCGCCGACGAAGGCCTGCGCGGTGGCAAGCGCACGCCGCTCAAAGCCAACGTCGATGACGCCCTGGCCAACCCGGAAACTGCCAGCGTGCAGAAGATCATCGTGTGCAAGCGCACCGGTGGCGATATCAAGTGGCACCAGCATCGCGATATCTGGTACGAAGACCTGATGGCGGTTGCCGGTAGCGTCTGTGCACCGAAAGAAATGGGCGCCGAGGAAGCGCTGTTCATCCTCTACACCTCCGGCTCCACCGGCAAGCCCAAGGGCGTGCAGCACACCAGCGCCGGCTACTTGCTGTATGCCGCGCTGACCCATGAGCGGGTATTCGACTACAAGCCAGGCGATATCTACTGGTGCACCGCCGACGTCGGCTGGGTCACCGGGCACAGCTACATCGTCTACGGCCCGCTGGCCAACGGCGCGACCACCTTGCTGTTCGAGGGGGTGCCCAACTACCCGGATATCACCCGCGTCGCCAAGATCGTCGACAAGCACAAGGTCAATATCCTCTACACCGCGCCGACCGCGATCCGCGCGATGATGGCCCAGGGCGATGCCGCCATGCAGGGCGCCGATGGCTCCAGCCTGCGCCTGCTCGGTTCGGTGGGCGAGCCGATCAATCCGGAGGCCTGGAACTGGTACTACAAGGCGGTCGGCCAGGAACGCTGCCCGATCGTCGACACCTGGTGGCAGACCGAAACCGGCGGCATCATGATCAGCCCGCTGCCGGGCGCGACCGCGCTCAAGCCAGGCTCGGCAACCCGTCCGTTCTTCGGTGTGCAGCCAGCGCTGGTGGACAACATGGGCAACCTGCTGGAAGGGGCCATCGAGGGCAACCTGGTGATCATCGACTCCTGGCCGGGTCAGGCCCGTACCCTGTACGGCGACCACGACCGGTTCGTCGATACCTACTTCAAGACTTTCAAGGGCATGTATTTTACCGGCGACGGTGCTCGCCGCGACGAAGACGGTTACTACTGGATCACCGGTCGCGTCGACGACGTGCTCAATGTCTCCGGCCACCGCATGGGCACCGCCGAAATCGAAAGCGCCATGGTTGCTCACCCGAAAGTGGCGGAAGCGGCGGTGGTGGGTGTGCCGCACGACATCAAGGGGCAGGGCATCTACGTCTACGTCACCCTGAATGGTGGCCAGGAGCCTTCCGAGCAGCTGCGTCAGGAATTGAAGAACTGGGTGCGCAAGGAGATCGGTCCGATCGCCTCGCCAGATGTTATCCAGTGGGCTCCCGGTTTGCCGAAGACTCGCTCGGGCAAGATCATGCGCCGTATCCTGCGCAAGATCGCGACCGGCGAATACGATGCACTCGGCGATATCTCCACGCTGGCCGATCCTGGCGTGGTGCAACACCTCATCGATACTCATCGCGACATGCAGGTCGCCTAACCGGCACCGGTAAACCGCGCCCCGCCACGGCCACAAGCCGAGGCGGGGCGTTTTGCTGTTTGTCAGTAGGGTCTGCTGCGCAAGCGCGTCCTATGACGTTTCGGGCTGATAGGTCGGGGTTGCGCGTGTGTTGAGGCCGCACGCCGGTAACACCGCCCACTGAATTTGGGCGGCATGGAAACATATCGTGCTGGCTCGGCGTTGGAAAAACCCGGCGCTAAATACTGAATCTGCGCTGCAAGCCCTGTAAATCAAGGGTTTTGCTGAAACAGGCGCGGTAATTGCTTTATTAAAAGGTTGCTCTTCCTGTTTGTCTCCGCATATTCGCCGGAGGCTGTCAACACGTCCGCAGTGCCCGTCCGGGTCTTTTGTAATTACTTGTCGCATTGAAGAAATATCGACTTTCGACCTGTCGCTAGAATGCCGCTCACCCAGCCGGAACTGCTTGTCGCTGCGAGTTACTCGGCAAAGACGGCGACGATCTCTACAATTTCTCCAGGGCTGGGTGCATATGCGCTCACAGAGATACTGCCAGCCGCATCCATTCCCATTCGAAGGAGTCACAAGATGAAGAAGATTGCACTTCTCGGCGCACTGGCGCTATCCATGCTGTCCCCGCTGTCCATGGCAGATGAGGCCAAGACCCTGCGCATTGGCATCGAAGCGGCCTACCCTCCGTTCGCCTACAAGACTCCCGAAGGCAACATCACCGGTTTCGACTACGACATCGGCAACGCCCTGTGCGAAGAGATGAAGGTCAAGTGCCAGTGGATCGAGCAGGAGTTCGATGGCCTGATTCCGGCGCTGAAGGTTCGCAAGTTCGACGCCGTGCTGTCGTCGATGACCATCACCGAAGATCGCCTCAAGTCTGTCGACTTCTCCAAGAAGTACTACCACACCCCGGCCAAGCTGGCGATGAAGGCCGGCAGCGTGATCAATGATCCGCTGGTCGACCTCAAAGGCAAGAAAGTCGGCGTGCAGCGCGCGTCGATCTACGACCGTTACGCCACCGATGTGTTCGCCCCAGCGGGTGTGGAAATCGTGCGCTACAGCTCGCAGAACGAAATCTTCCTGGACCTGCAGACCGGCCGCCTTGACGCCACCATCGCCGACTCGGTGAACATCGACGACGGTTTCCTCAAGACCGACGCCGGCAAGGGCTTCGCTCTGGTTGGACCAGATTTCAATGAGCAGAAGTATTTTGGTGACGGTGCCGGTATTGCCGTACGCAAGGGCGACAAGGCCCTGGCCGACAAATTCACGGCGGCCATTGCCGGTATCCGGGCCAACGGCAAGTACAAGGAAGTGCAGGCCAAGTACTTCGACTTTGACGTCTACGGCGACTGATTTCCGCAATCAAGTCGCATATTAGTGAGAGTGGCGCAAACAGGCGGATAGCGCGCTTGTGCCACTTTTCCGTTGTGTTCCTCGGCGCCGCCCGGCGCCTGTATGAGGTACTAGAGCATGCTTGACGGCTACGGCTCGACCATTCTCGAAGGCGCCTGGCTCACCCTGCTGCTAGCCCTGTCGTCCGTTACGGTTGCCATCATTCTCGGCTTGCTCGGTGCGGCGTTCCGTCTGTCGCCGATCCGCTGGTTGGCGATGCTGGGTGAGACCTACGCCACCGTGATTCGCGGCATTCCCGATCTGGTGCTGATCCTGCTGATTTTCTATGGCGGTCAGGACCTGGTGAATCGGGTGGCACCGTTGCTGGGTTTCAACGAATACATCGATATTAATCCGTTTATCGCCGGTGTATTCACCATGGGCTTCATCTTCGGCGCCTACCTGTCGGAGACCTTTCGCGGCGCCTTCATGGCGATCCCCAAAGGCCAGAGCGAGGCGGGCGCCGCTTACGGCATGAGCGGGATCAAGGTGTTCTTGCGCATCCTGGTGCCGCAGATGATCCGTTTCGCCATCCCGGGCTTCACCAACAACTGGCTGGTGCTGACCAAGGCCACCGCGTTGATTTCGGTGGTCGGCCTGCAGGACATGATGTTCAAGGCGAAAAGCGCGGCCGATGCTACGCGTGAGCCGTTCACCTTTTACCTGGCGGTCGGCGCCCTCTACCTGGTACTGACCAGCGTGTCCCTGCTGGTGCTGCGCTATGTGGAAAAGCGCTACTCGGTCGGCACCAAAGCCGCCGATCTGTGAGCATGGGAGCGAACGCATGATCTTCGACTACAACGTGATCTGGGAAAACCTGCCGCTGTACTTCGGTGGCGTACTGGTGACCCTGCAGCTTCTCCTGATTTCCCTGGCATTCGGCTTGGCGCTGGCGATACCGCTGGGGTTGATGCGGGTGTCCAAGTCACCGCTGCTGAACTTTCCGGCCTGGCTCTATACCTATGTGATCCGCGGCACGCCGATGCTGGTGCAGCTGTTTCTGATCTACTACGGCCTGGCCCAGTTCGAGGTGGTGCGGGAGAGTTTCCTCTGGCCGTATTTTTCCAGTGCAACCTTCTGCGCCTGCCTGGCGTTCGGCATCAACACCAGTGCCTACAGTGCGGAGATTCTCGCTGGCAGCCTGAAGTCGACCCCGCATGGCGAAATCGAGGCGGCCAAGGCCATGGGCATGTCGCGGGGCAAGCTGTACCGGCGCATCCTGCTGCCCTCGGCACTGCGCCGGGCCCTTCCGCAGTACAGCAACGAAGTGATCATGATGCTGCACACCACCTCGCTGGCATCGATCGTCACCCTGATCGACATCACTGGCGCGGCACGCACCGTCAGTTCGCAGCATTACCTGCCGTTCGAGGCGTTCATCACCGCCGGGGTGTTCTACCTGTGCCTGACCTTCGTCCTGGTGCGCCTGTTCAAACAGGCCGAACGCCGCTGGCTGGCCTATCTGGCGCCACGCAAGGCCTGAGGAACTGAACATGCAACGGATCGATCATGTGTTGCCCTGGAACTGCCCCGGCACGGAACGGCGTTTAAGCGTGTTGCGCTTTGGCAGCGGCCCGTGCAAGGCCTATATCCAGGCCGCGCTGCATGCCGATGAGATGCCGGGCATGCGGGTTGCCGTGGAACTCAAGCGGCGCCTGCGCGAACTCGAAGCCCAAGGCCGCCTGACCGGCGTCATCGAACTGGTGCCGGTGGCCAATCCGATCGGCCTGGGGCAGTTGTTTCAGGCGACCCAGCAGGGACGTTTCGAGTTCGCCAGCGGCAAGAATTTCAACCGCGACTTCTTCGCCTTGGCCGAGGCCATTGCCCCGGCACTCGACGGCTGCCTGGGCGTGGATGGCCCGGCCAATGTGCGCATGATCCGTGCGGCGATGCAGGCCGCGCTGGATACCCTGCCTGCGCCAACGTCCGAGTTGCAGGCCTTGCAGCGCTTGTTGCTCAAGCACGCCTGCGATGCCGATGTGGTGCTGGACCTGCACTGCGACTTCGAGGCGGTGGTGCATCTGTACACGCTGCCGCAGCAATGGACGCAGTTGCGCCCGCTGGCCGCCCGCCTGCAGGCCGGCGCGGTGCTGGTGACCGAGGATGGCGGCGGCAGTTCGTTCGACGAATCCTGCTCGCTACCCTGGTTGCGCCTAAGGCGGCAGTTCCCCGCGGCGACCATTCCGCTGGCGTGCCTGGCGGCCACGGTCGAACTGGGCGGCATGGCCGATACCGGCAAGAAGCAGGCCGCCGCCAGTGCCGAGAGTATTCTGGCGTTTCTCGCCGAGCAGGGCCTGATTGCCGGCGATTGGCCGGCCGCCCCCGTGGACTGCTGCGAGGCCACGCCTTTCGAGGGCGCCGAATATGCCTGCGCGCCGCATGCCGGAGTGGTGAGTTTTCTGCAGCCGGTGGGAGCGCGGGTCAAGGCCGGCGATCCGTTGTTCGAGGTGATCGATCCGCTGAGCGATCGCCACAGCACCGTCTGCGCCTCCACCGACGGTGTGCTTTACGTTCGTGAACGGATGCGCTTTGCCCAACCCGGTCTATGGTTGGCCAAGGTCGCCGGTCGTACCCCTATTCGCCAGGGTCGCTTGCTCAGCGACTGATTCAAGAGAGTGGAAACCATGTACAAACTCGAAGTTCAGGATCTGCACAAGCGCTACGGCACTCACGAAGTACTCAAGGGCGTGTCCCTGGCGGCCAAGGCCGGTGACGTGATCAGCATCATCGGCTCCAGTGGCTCGGGCAAGAGTACCTTCCTGCGCTGCATCAACCTGCTCGAGCAGCCCCACGGCGGCAAGATTCTGCTCAACGGCGAAGAGCTGAAGCTGGTGGCCAACAAGGAGGGCGCGCTCAAGGCCGCCGACCCCAAGCAGTTGCAGCGCATGCGTTCGCGGCTGGCCATGGTGTTCCAGCATTTCAACCTGTGGTCGCACATGAGCGCCCTGGAAAACGTCATGGAAGCGCCGGTGCATGTCCTCGGTATCGCCAAGGCAGAAGCCCGGGAAAAGGCCGAGCACTACCTGAGCAAGGTCGGCGTGGCCCATCGCAAGGACGCCTATCCGGCGCACATGTCCGGCGGTGAGCAGCAGCGCGTGGCGATCGCCCGCGCCCTGGCCATGGAGCCGGAAGTGATGTTGTTCGACGAACCGACCTCGGCCCTCGACCCCGAGCTGGTCGGCGAGGTGCTCAAGGTGATGCAGGACCTGGCGCAGGAAGGCCGCACCATGGTGGTGGTGACTCACGAAATGGGCTTCGCTCGCGAGGTGTCCAATCAGTTGGTATTCCTCCACAAGGGAGTGGTCGAGGAGCGTGGCGACCCGCGCGAAGTGCTGGTCAATCCACAATCGGAACGCCTCCAGCAGTTTCTCTCTGGTAGCCTTAAGTGAGCGGCATACCCTCGTCCGCCCACAGAGCCTAAACTGCCCCCATGACTGCCCATCGAATCGGCTTCCTGCTTTGGCCCAACTGCAAACCCCTGACCTTGGCCCTGGCCGAGGAGGCCTTGCACGTCGCCCAGCGTGTCCACCCGGACGTGGCCTACGAACTGTCGTTCATTCAGGCCGAGCCCCCGGCCGACGGCGCCTGGCGTCTCCCGGGAGAAGCCTGGCTGGGCAAGCTGGATGGGTTGCACAAGCTCTTCCTGCTTGCCGACGAGCCGCCTGCACCCATGCCCCTGGCCTTGTCCAGCGCGCTCAAGCACCTGGTGCGTGCTGGTTGCGTGATCGGCGGGATATCCGCCGGGGTCTATCCACTGGCGCAACTGGGCTTGCTCGACGGTTACCGCGCCGCCGTGCACTGGCGTTGGCAGGACGACTTCAGCGAACGTTTCCCCAAGGTCATTGCCACCAGCCATCTGTTCGACTGGGATCGTGATCGCCTCAGCGCATGCGGCGGTCTGGCCGTGCTCGATCTGCTGCTGGCTTTGCTGGCCCGTGATCACGGCGCCGAGCTGGCTGGTGCGGTGTCGGAAGAGCTGGTGGTCGAGCGTATTCGCGAGGGCAGCGAGCGTCAGCGCATTCCGTTGCAGAACCGGTTGGGCTCCAGCCATCCCAAGCTGACCCAGGCGGTGCTGTTGATGGAGGCGAATATCGAAGAACCGCTGACCACCGACGAAATCGCCCAGCATGTCTGCGTCTCGCGGCGCCAGCTGGAGCGCATTTTCAAGCAGTACCTGAATCGGGTGCCCAGCCAGTACTACCTGGAACTGCGCCTGAACAAGGCGCGTCAGTTGCTGATGCAGACCAGCAAGTCGATCATCCAGATCGGCCTGTCCTGCGGCTTCTCCTCCGGGCCGCACTTCTCCAGCGCCTACCGCAACTTCTTCGGCGCCACCCCGCGCGAAGACCGCAACCAGCGGCGCAGCAACAGTCCCTTCGAGCTGACCTCGGCGCCGGTCGAGCGCGGCTGAGGCGGCGCAAGGTGGTGGGCATCGGCCCACCACCAGGATCAGCCTTGATCGACCTGGCGTGGAAACAACGGATTGCCGCAGCGACTGCAAAACGCCGCACCGTGCTCGTGAAAATCCTTCGCGCAGCTCGGGCAGTCGTGCCGGTGCTGGTCGCCGCCGCGCATGGCGCTGGCCAGTTCGGCGGTGAAGATGCCGGTGGGTACGGCGATGATCGAATAACCCGTGATCATCACCAGGGTCGACAGCGCCTGACCTAGCGCGGTTTTCGGCACTATGTCGCCAAAGCCCACGGTGGTCAGCGTGACCACCGCCCAGTAGATGCCTTTGGGGATGCTGCTGAAGCCATTTGCCGGTCCTTCGACCACGTACATCAGGGTGCCGAACACCGTGACCAGGGTGGCGATGGTGGCGAAGAACACGATGATCTTCTGCCGGCTACCGCGTAGCGCGGTGAGCAGGAAATTGGCCTGGCGCAGGTAGGGGCTGAGCTTGAGCACCCGGAACACCCGCAGCATGCGGATCACCCGGATGATCAGCAGGTACTGGGCGTCGGCGAACAGCAGGGCGAGGATCGCCGGCAGAATCGCCAGCAGGTCGATTAAGCCGAAGAAGCTGAAGGCATAGCGCAACGGCTTGGGCGAGCAGTACAGGCGCACCACGTACTCGATGGCGAACAGGGCGGTGAAGCCCCATTCGAGGGCTTTCAGCCAGCTGCCATATTGATCGTGAACGCTGCTCACGCTGTCGAGCATCACCACTACCAGGCTGGCCAGGATGGTCAGCAGCAGCCAGTTGTCGAAGCGTTGCCCGGCGGGGGTGTCGGTGTGGAAGATGATGATGTACAGGCGCTGGCGCCAGTTGTCTGAGCTACTCATGGTGGATTGTGTTTTCCCTTGCGACACGGCTGGCAACGACTATGCCCGCCAGCCTAGGGAGTTCTGCCGCTGCAATGCAAGCGCTGTGCGGTTGTCAGCGTATCGAGCGCCGCCGCGATCGTTTGATGGCGGCCGCAGTGGGCTGGCGTTTGTTCATAAGCTCGCAGGCGCGGCGCGCTGGCGAGCAGTCGACGGCGGCCTGGCGCAGCACTCGCTGGCTGGCCTGGATCAGCCAGCAGGCGAGGATGAAGGGCAGGGTCAGTGGCGGCAGGCCGAGGGCGCCGAAACCCGGCTGCAGGAGCAGGGCGAGGCAGATTCCCAGCAACGGCGCCCACGGCTGGCGGTGTACCTGGTGCAAGGCGATGGCCGCCAGCGCCGGGTTGTAACCATAGAGGCCGGCGAGGGCGCTGTGCTGTTCCCCGCCCTGATACAGCGCCAGGCTCAAGCCTGCGGCGGAGCCGAGCAGCGCCCAGAGAGCGGCGCGGCGATCGGCCAGCAGCACACCGAGCCACAGGCACAGCCCGGCTAGCGGTTGCTCGAGGAAGATCACCTGACCCAGGCCGCGCAGCAGTGCCTGCAGGATGGCCAGCCAGTCGAGACCATGCGCCGCCGTGACTGCGGCGCTGTGCAGCTGCAGTGGCTGCGCCAGCCACAACAGCAGCCAGCTCAGGGCGACGAAGGGCAGGGTGAAGGCCGGCAGCCACTGACGTTCGCGCATGCAGCGCATCCAGGCCGCGAGAATCAGGCTGGACAGGCCAGCGCCGAGGATGATCAGCAGTGGCAGCAGCGGCGACCAGCAGAACTGCACGCTGATCAGCATCCCCAGGAGGATGCCGTTGTAGCCGTATAACCCCGCGACGATATCGGCCTGCGGGTAGTTGCGGCACCGCGCCGTGAGCATGCTGCAGCCACCGCCGAGCACGGCGGCGCCAAGCAGCTGCGGCGCACCGATGAGGATCGCCAGCACCACCAGCAGGCCGCAGCCGGCGTGGCTGAGCAGGACAATCTGGCTGAAGCCGTTGAGTAGCGCACGCAAGCCTCGTCGCGCGCGGGGTGGCAGGGACAGCTGGTGCATGCGCGCTCGGCCTGAATACAAACCTGAATAAAAAAGAGGCGCCGATCAGGGCGCCTGGAAGTGTTCTGGCGGTTATGCAGGGGCGGCATAGGGCGCTACTCGCTGCAGGCAGTACTCCGTGGAATTGCCTGGCGGCGCAGAAAAATGGCAGGTTGTCGCTCCGCTGCGCAGTCGCCCTGCCTCCCAGCCGAACGCCGCCCGGATCGCCCTATGACTTCAATGCAGGGTTTCGATCCTCAGGCTGTTGGTGCTGCCGGGCTGGCCGAAGGGTTCGCCGGCAGTGATCACCAGGGTGTCGCCGCGCTGGGCCATGCCTTGGGCCTGGGCGATTTCCAGGGCGGTACTGGTGACTTCCTCGACCTTGTGCAGGCGCTCGTTGACCACCGAATAGATGCCCCAGGCCACCGTCAGGCGCCGAGCGGTGTTCAGGTTCGGCGTCAGGCTGAGGATCGCCGCCGTCGGTCGTTCGCGCGAGGTGCGCAGGCTGCTGGCACCGGACTCGGTGTAATTGACCAGCGCGGCCACCGGCAGAATCGAACTGATCCGGCGGATCGCGCAGCTGATCGCATCGGAGGCGGTGGCGTCGGCCTGCGGCCGGCCAACGTCGAGCTGGGCCTGGAAGTCCGGGCCGCTTTCCACCTGACGAATGATCTTGCTCATCATCTGCACCGCTTCCAGCGGGTAGTCGCCGGAGGCGGTCTCGGCCGACAGCATCACCGCGTCGCTGCCTTCGGCCACGGCATTGGCCACGTCGGTAACTTCGGCGCGGGTCGGCGCCGGGGAGAAGCGCATGGACTCGAGCATCTGCGTGGCCACCACCACCGGCTTACCAAGCTGGCGGCAGGTGCGGATGATGTCCTTCTGGATGCGTGGCACGTTTTCCGCCGGCACTTCCACACCCAGGTCGCCACGGGCGACCATGATCGCGTCGCACAGGCGGGCGATTTCTTCCAGGTGGATCACTGCCGAGGGTTTCTCGATCTTGGCCATGAGGAAGGCTTTGTCGCCAATCAGTTCACGCGCTTCGATGATGTCTTGCGGGCGCTGGACGAACGACAGCGCCACCCAATCGACGCCAAGCTCCAGGCCGAAGGCCAGGTCGCGGCGGTCTTTGTCGGTCAGCGGGCTCAGTTGCAGCACCGCCTCCGGCACATTGACGCCCTTGCGGTCTGACAGTTCGCCGCCAGCGATGACTTCGGTGATCACCGCATCGCTTTGCTTGCTGGTGACTTGCAGGCGCAGGCGGCCATCGTCGAGCAGCAGGCTCATGCCCGGTTGCAGCGCCTCGATGATTTCCGGGTGCGGCAGGTTGACCCGCTGGGCGTCGCCCGGGGTGCTGTCCAGGTCCAGGCGCAGGGTCTGACCGCGCTCCAGCATGACCTTGCCTTCGGCGAAGCGGCCGACGCGCAGCTTCGGCCCTTGCAGGTCCATGAGGATGCCGATCGGGGTGTTCAGCTGCTGCTCGACTGCGCGAACCCAGTCATAGCGCTGGGCATGGTCGGCGTGTTCGCCGTGGCTGAAGTTGAGGCGAAACAGGTTGACCCCGGCTTCGACCAACTGGCGGATGTCGTCCTGGGTTTTGATCGCCGGCCCGAGGGTGGCGAGGATCTTTACTTTCTTGTTCGGGATCATTTTTGCTGGCTCTCGAGAATCAGAATGGCGCGAAAATCGTTGACGTTGGTACGGGTCGGCCCGGTGACGATCAGCGCGTCGAGGGCGGCGAAGTAGCCATAGCCGTTGTTGTTGTCCAGTTCAAAGCTGCTGCTCAGGCCCAATGCGGCCGCATGCGCGTAACTATCGGGGGTCATCAGGGCGCCGGCATTGTCTTCCGAGCCGTCGATGCCGTCGGTGTCGCCGGCCAGGGCGTAGACCCCGGGCAGGCCCTTGAGGCTGTCGGTGAGGCTGAGCAGGAATTCGGCGTTGCGTCCGCCGCGGCCGTTGCCACGCACGGTGACGGTGGTCTCGCCGCCGGAGAGAATCACGCAGGGTGGCTGGATCGGCTGGCCGTGCAGGACCACCTGGCGGGCGATGCCGGCATGCACCTTGGCCACCTCGCGCGACTCGCCCTCCAGGTCGCCGAGGATCAGCGTGGTGAAACCGGCGGCCTCGGCCCTGGCGGCAGCGGCCTCGAGCGATTGCTGCGGCGCGGCGATCAGCTGGAAGTGGCTGCGCGCGAGGCAGGGATCGCCCGGCTTGACCGTTTCCGAGCGCGGGTCCTGCAGCCAGGCGCGTACGTTCGCCGGAATCTCGATCTGATAGCGGGCGAGGATCGCCAGGGCCTGGGCCGAGGTGGTCGGGTCGGCCACGGTCGGCCCGGAGGCGATCACCGTGGCCTCGTCGCCCGGCACGTCGGAAATCGCGTAGGTATAGACGCTGGCCGGCCAGCAGGCCTTGGCCAGGCGGCCGCCCTTGATCGCCGAGAGGTGTTTGCGTACGCAGTTCATCTCGCCGATGGTGGCGCCGGACTTGAGCAGGGCCTTGTTGATCGCCTGCTTGTCCTTGAGGCCGATGCCATCGGCCGGCAGGGCGAGCAGCGAGGAACCGCCACCGGACAGCAGGAAGATCACCCGATCACTTTCCGTCAGGTGGCTGACCAGCTGCAGTACCCGGCGCGCCACCCGTTCGCCGGCGTCGTCCGGCACCGGGTGAGCGGCTTCCACCACCTCGATGCGCCTGCAATTGGCGCCGTGCTCGTAGCGGGTCACCACCAGGCCGGTCACTTCGCCCTGCCATTCGCGCTCGATCACTTCGGCCATGGCCGCGGCGGCCTTGCCGGCGCCGATGACGATGACCCGGCCACTGCGGTCGGCCGGCAGGCAGTCGGCCAGGACCTGGCGCGGATGGGCGGCGTCGATGGCGCTGGCGAACAGCTCGCGTAACAGGCTTTGCGGATCGATGGACATGACAGGCTCTCTTGTAATCGCGGATTCAATGTCGATTCTAGTGCGCAGCGTCCGCGAGCGGGCGCTGCGCACTAGAATCGACCCACCCGGCAGTCAGGCCGTGACACCGCCTGCCGGACAGATCGAAAGGGTTGCCGGCAGATATTCCACCGGCTGGGTAGGATGGGGGGAGCGTAGCGATACCCATCGACTTAGGCATCGATCCTATCGATGGGTAGCGCAGGCTCAACCCATCCTACGGTTCTGCTCACTCGCTGCGGATATTGAAGTTGGCCATGTGCTCCAAGCCTTTGATCAGCGCCGAATGGTCCCAATTGCTGCCGCCGATGGCCGCGCAGGTGCTGAACACCTGCTGGGCATTGGCGGTGTTGGGCAGGTTCAGGCCCAGCTCGCGGGCACCGGCCAGGGCCAGGTTGAGGTCCTTCTGGTGCAGGCTGATGCGGAATCCCGGGTCGAAGGTGCCCTTGATCATGCGCTCGCCGTGCACTTCGAGGATCTTCGAGCCGGCGAAGCCGCCCATCAGGGCCTCGCGCACCTTGGCCGGGTCGGCGCCGTTCTTCGCGGCGAACAGCAGGGCCTCGGCCACCGCCTGGATGTTCAGGGCGACGATGATCTGGTTGGCCACCTTGGCGGTCTGGCCGTCACCGTTGCCGCCGACGCGGGTGATGTTCTTGCCCATGGCCTGGAACAGCGGCAGGGCGCGCGCGAAGGCCTGTTCACAGCCGCCGACCATGATGCTCAGCGAGGCCGCTCTAGCGCCGACCTCACCGCCGGAAACCGGAGCGTCGAGGTAGGCCGCGCCAGTGGCTTTGATCTTCTCGGCGAAGGTTTTGGTCGCGCTCGGCGAGATCGAGCTCATGTCGATCACCACCTTGTTCGGGCCAACGCCTTCGGCGATGCCTGCGCTGCGGAACAGCACGTCTTCAACGTGCGGGGTGTCCGGCACCATGACGATGATGAACTCGGCTTCCTGAGCGACTTCTTTCGGGTTGGCCAGGGCGATTGCGCCTGCCGCTAGCAGGTCAGCAGGTGCCGGATCGTGGTGGGTCGAGAGGAACAGTTGGTGACCTGCTTTCTGCAGGTTTTCAGCCATGGGCTTGCCCATGATGCCGGTACCGATAAATCCGATTTTAGCCATGAGGTTTTCTCCTGGTGTCGTGATGTCTGGTGAGGCCTGGCTACGTAGGATGGGTATCGCTTCGCTCCACCCATCCTGCGAGCGCTGTATGGTCAAACTGCGTTATGGGTCTTCAGCCAGCCGAGGCCGGCAGCGGTGGTGGTGGCTGGCTTGTATTCACAGCCGATCCAGCCCTGGTAACCGATCCGGTCCAGGTGCTCGAAGAGGAAGCGGTAGTTGATCTCGCCGGTGCCCGGCTCGTGGCGGCCCGGGTTGTCGGCCAACTGCACATGGTTGATGGCGGCGAGGTTCGCCTCCACGGTACGGGCCAGATCGCCCTCCATGATCTGCATGTGATAGATGTCGTATTGCAGGTACAGGTTGCTGCTGCCGACCTGCTCGCGAATGGCCAGCGCTTGCTCGGTGTTGTTCAGGTAGAAGCCGGGGATGTCGCGGGTGTTGATGGCTTCCATGACCAGCTTGATGCCGGCGGCCTGGAGTTTGTCGGCGGCAAACTTGAGGTTGTCGACGAAGCACTGCGCGACGCTCGCGCCGTCATAACCTGACGGGCGAATGCCGGCCAGGCAGTTGATCTGGCTGTTGCCCAGCACCTGGGCGTAGGCGATGGCCTGGTCGACGCCGGCACGGAATTCCTCGACCCGATCCGGGTGGCAGGCGATACCACGCTCGCCCTTGCTCCAGTCGCCGGCCGGCAGGTTGAACAGCACCTGGGTCAGGCCATTGCTATCCAGACGGGCCTTGATCGCCTCGGCTGGAAAATCATAGGGAAACAGGTACTCGACACCGCTGAAGCCGGCAGCGGCGGCGGCGTCGAAACGATCCAGGAAATCCACTTCGGTGAACAGCATGGACAGGTTGGCAGCAAAACGGGGCATGGTTGGTTCCTTTATTCGGTGCGTAGGGTGGATCTGCTTCGCGACTCCACCCCACGGTTGCATCAATCCAGCAGGGAGATGGCAGTCGGTGCGTCGGCACCGCGCTCGGCCAGTTCTTCGAACTCGTTGACCGCGTTGATCTCGACCCCCATGGAGATGTTGGTCACGCGCTCCAGGATCACTTCAACGACCACCGGCACGCGGAACTCTTCCATCAGCGCCTTGGCCTTGGCCAGGGCCGCCTGGATGTCGTTCGGCTCGAATACGCGGACGGCCTTGCAGCCCAGGCCTTCTGCCACGGCAACATGGTCAACGCCGTAGCCGTTGAGCTCCGGCGCGTTGATGTTCTCGAAGGCCAACTGCACGCAGTAGTCCATCTCGAAACCGCGCTGCGCCTGACGGATCAGGCCCAGGTAGGAGTTGTTCACCATCACGTGGATGTACGGCAGGTTGAACTGCGCGCCGACGGCCAGTTCTTCGATCATGAACTGGAAGTCGTAGTCGCCGGACAGCGCCACCACCTTGCGGCTCGGATCGGCCTTGACCACACCCAGTGCTGCCGGAATGGTCCAGCCGAGCGGGCCGGCCTGGCCACAGTTGATCCAGTGGCGCGGCTTGTAGACGTGCAGGAACTGCGCGCCGGCGATCTGCGACAGCCCAATGGTGCTGACGTAGCAGGTGTCCTTGCCGAAGAACTCGTTCATCTCTTCGTACACGCGCTGCGGCTTGACCGGCACGTTGTCGAAGTGGGTCTTGCGCTGCAAAGTGCGCTTGCGTTCCTGGCAGGATTCCACCCAGGCGCTGCGGTTCTTCAGCTTGCCAGCGGCTTGCCACTCGCGGGCCACCTCAAGAAAGGCATCCAGCGCGGCGCCGGCGTCGGAAACGATGCCCAGGTCCGGGTTGAACACCCGGCCGATCTGGGTCGGTTCGATGTCGACGTGGATGAACTTGCGCCCTTCGGTGTAGACCTCGACGCTGCCGGTGTGGCGGTTGGCCCAGCGGTTGCCGATGCCGAATACCAGGTCGGACGCCAGCAGGGTGGCGTTGCCGTAACGGTGCGAGGTCTGCAGGCCGACCATGCCGACCATCAGCTTGTGGTCGTCGGGAATCACGCCCCAGCCCATCAGGGTCGGGATAACCGGTACCCCGGTCAGTTCGGCGAACTCGACCAGCTTGTCGGCCGCATCGGCGTTGAAGATGCCGCCACCGGCGACCAGCAATGGACGCTCGGCGTCATTGAGCATGGCCAGGGCCTTCTCGGCCTGTACCCGGTTGGTCGTAGGCTTGGCCAGTGGCAGGGGTTGGTAGGCGTCGATGTCGAATTCGATCTCGGCCATCTGCACGTCGAACGGCAGGTCGATCAGCACCGGGCCCGGACGGCCGCTGCGCATTTCGAAGAAGGCTTTCTGGAAGGCGCGCGGCACCTGGCCCGGCTCCATTACGGTGGTCGCCCACTTGGTTACCGGCCCCACGATGCTGGTGATGTCGACGGCCTGGAAGTCTTCCTTGTGCATGCGCGCCCGCGGCGCCTGGCCGGTGATGCACAGGATCGGGATGGAGTCGGCGCTGGCCGAATACAGGCCGGTGACCATGTCGGTGCCGGCAGGGCCGGAGGTACCGATGCACACACCGATGTTGCCGGCGTTGGTGCGGGTGTAACCCTCGGCCATGTGCGAGGCGCCTTCAACGTGGCGAGCCAGGACGTGGTCGATGCCGCCGACTTTATTCAATGCGGCGTACAGGGGGTTGATGGCGGCGCCGGGAATACCGAACGCAGTGTCAACGCCTTCGCGGCGCATCACCAGTACGGCTGCCTCGATTGCTCTCATTCTGGCCATTAGCTTGTGCCTCATTTGTTATCAAATTGTATACAAAACATCTGGCATGGATTCTATTCAGAGCATGACTTCGCGGTCAAGATTTTTTCTGGACTAAGGCCGCTTCGAGCAGAACTCTTTTAAAACGCGTGTTTGAGGGGGGATGCCCCGGGGGAAAGGCGAGCGACGAGCATATATGTATACAAACGAGACTTGTATTGTATCTGGCTATTGCGTTTTTTGTTTCTGGTGGGATAGTTGGGCGGACTTTGAATGGCCTGGCTGCGCGGCCGGCAACTACGCAGCCAGGCACCTCGTTTCACCTATTACTCTTAGGAAGGGCTACTCATGAGCACGTTGAACCTGATTACCGCGACCCACATCAGCCACCGCGCCCTGGCGATCGGCCGGGAAATTTGCGCGGCACCCCTGACCGTGGCGATCCTCGATGGCGGTGGCCACCTGATCAGTCTGCAGCGTGAGGACGGCGCGAGCCTGCTGCGCCCGCAGATTGCTATCGGCAAGGCCTGGGGCGCCGTGGCGCTGGGCAAGGGCTCGCGAGCCATTGCGGCAGACGCGCAGCAGCGGCCGGCCTTCATCGGTGCGCTGAATAACCTGGCCGACGGCAAGCTGGTGCCGGCGCCGGGTGGTGTCTTGATTCGTGATGAGCAGGGCGAAGTGATCGGCGCCATCGGTATCACCGGCGACACCTCGGACATCGACGAGCAGTGCGCGATTGGCGCGGTGGAGTCGGTGGGGCTCAAGGCCGATGCCGGGGGCGCGGCCTGAGCCAGCGGGAAAGGCTTTAGCCGCGACGAGAATTCTGACCGTTCGCCGCTAAAGCGCCGCCCACTGCGCCCGCGGGCAGTGCGGGCAGCTACAAAAAACGCTGAATGCTTTGCAGGCATTCAGCGTTTTTTATGCTCGCGCTTAGCCCAGAGGAGGGCGCACAACAGGGCTCAGGCTCAGGCTCAGGCTCAGGCTCAGGCTCAGGCTAGGCGCGGGTGACCTGCTCGGAGGCGCTGGGCTGGTTTGCCTCGATCTCGCAGCCCTTGATCACCAGGCGGATGATGGTCTGGGCGGCGGCTTCGTAGTCGGCGTCGTCCAGGCTGGCCTTGCCGGTGACAGTGGCGATCTGCCAGTCGAAGTCGGCATAGGTCTGGGTCGCGGCCCAGATGCTGAACATCAGGTGATGCGGATCGACTTTGGCCATCAGGCCCTGGTCGATCCAGCGCTGGATACAGGCGATGTTGTGCTGGGCCTGGGCGTTGAGCTGCTCGGCCTGTTCGGTGGACAGATGCGGTGCGCCGTGCATGATCTCGCTGGCGAATACCTTGGAGGCGGAAGGCAGCTCGCGGGAAATGCGGATCTTCGAGCGGATATAGGCCGTCAGCACTTCCGCCGGTTTGCCGGGCTGATTGAACGGCGCCGACGCCTCCAGCAGCGGTTCGATGATGCTTTCCAGCACCTCGCGGTAGAGGTTCTCTTTCGACTTGAAGTAGTAATAGACGTTGGGCTTGGGCACGCCGGCCTTGGCGGCGATATCGCTGGTCTTGCTGGCGGCAAAACCCTGGTCGGCGAACTCTTCACTGGCTGCGCGCAAAATCAGCTCTCTGTTGCGCTCGCGAATACTGGTCATAAGCCCCTGTGCTTCCATGTGCCACCCGGCGCTGGGCGGCGGTCGGGCATGGTAGCACCGGCGTTGTGCGCGGCTCAAGCTGACCCTGTGGTCAGATTATTGTGTACAAAAAAATGCATTTCTGTTTCTATCTGTCTCCTGAATTTCATAACAATAATGTCTCGACTCCTTGCATGCAGGAGACTCGCTGTGGACCACGCGCAACTGCTCGACCCTTTCGGTCGGCGCATCACCTACCTGCGATTGTCGGTTACCGACCGCTGCGACTTCCGTTGCACCTACTGCATGAGCGAGGACATGGTCTTCGCCCCGCGTGCGCAGATTCTCAGCCTGGAAGAGCTCTACGCCGTGGCCGATGCCTTTATCGGTCTGGGGGTCAAGCGCATCCGCATCACCGGTGGCGAGCCGTTGGTGCGCAAGAACCTGCTCAGTCTGTTGAGTCGCCTGGGCCGGCGCCCGGAACTGGACGACCTGGCCATCACCAGTAACGGCTCGCAGCTGGCCCAGCTGGCGCCGCAACTGCGCGCCGCCGGGGTCAAGCGCTTGAATATCAGCCTCGACTCGTTGAACCGCGAGCGCTTCGCCGCCTTCACTCGGCGCGATAAGCTCGACCAGGTGCTGGCCGGCATCGACGTGGCGCGGGCGGCGGGTTTTCGCAAGATCAAATTGAACTGCGTGGTGCAGAAGGGCCGCAACGACGATGAGGTTCTCGACCTGGTGGAGTACGCCATGGCCCGCGGTCTGGATATCAGCTTTATCGAGGAGATGCCGCTGGGCAGCGTCTCCAGTCACCAGCGCCAGGACACCTTCTGTTCCAGTGACGAGGTACGGGCGCGCATCGCACAGCGCCATGGGCTGGTGCGCAGCAGCAAGCAGACCGGCGGGCCATCGCGCTACTGGCAAGTGGTCGGCAGCGATACCCAGATTGGCTTCATTTCGCCCCACAGCCACAACTTCTGCGGCGACTGCAATCGGGTGCGGGTCACCGCCGAAGGCAAGCTGGTGCTGTGCCTGGGCCACGACAATGCGCTTGATCTCAAGGCGTTGATTCGCCGTCACCCAGGCGACGGCCTGCGTCTGCGCCAGGCCTTGCTCGAGGCCCTGCAACTCAAGCCCGAGCGCCATCACTTTGCGGCCGATGCGCAGGTGCAGGTGCTGCGTTTCATGAGCATGACCGGCGGCTGAGTTCCTGGGTAGCCGCCGCCCGCTGCCCCCAAGAACCCGTTAGACCCCATCAACATTAACCTGGAGGGTTGCTGTGAAGCCTACTCGCGTCTGCAGTTTGTTCGCCGTGCTGTTCTGTGCGGCTACTCATGCCGAAAGTTACGTCATCGGCGTCGAGGACATGGCCTTCGCGCCGCATTACAGCGTCGACAGTCAGGGTCAGTATCAGGGCTTTGCCCGCGAGCTGTTCGATCTGTTCGCCCGGCACAGTGGGGTGCAGTTGAGCTACCAGCCGTTGCCGGTGAAACGCTTGTTGTCGGCCCTGTTGCAGGGCGAGGTGGATTTCAAATACCCCGACAGCAGCAACTGGGCGCAGGCGCAGAAGGCCGGTAAGGATCTGCATTACAGCCAGGCGGTAGTCGGCTATGTCGACGGCGTGCTGGTCGCGCCAGAACGCCAGGGCCAGCCGGTGGAGCTACTCAAGCGCCTGGGCATGGTTAACGGCTGGACCCCCTGGGGGTATCAGGCGCGTATCGACGCCGAGCAGATCCAGCTGACCTACAGCGAGGATTTGCGCAAGATGATCCATCAGGTGCTGAAGCAGGATGTCGACGGCGCCTACTTCAATGTGGTGGTGGCGACCCATTACCTCGACAACATCCGCGCTCGTCCCGGTGCCTTGGTTTTCGATCCGAAGTTGCCGAACACCCGCGGCACCTTTCACCTGTCCACCCTCCGGCATCCGCAGTTGCTTCAGCGTTTCGATCGTTTCCTTGTCGAGCAGCAGGCCGAGGTGGCGGCGCTCAAGGCGCAATACCGGGTCGAGGCCAACCTGGATTCCGAGTTCATTGGCATGGAGCAGTGGAAGGTGGACTTTCTCAAGCGGCAGAAGGCCAAGTCTGCCGAGTAGCGGGGCGCGCAGGCCCCAGCCGCCAACGGGTGGCAAGCGACCGGTCGGCCCGCTGGCACGGCGCAAGTCTTCTATGCTTGCAGGGAGAGGGCATGACGCGGCCTGGCCATTGCTCGCCTGAATCTTGCTTGGTGGGCGGCTGATTAGCCGTCCGCTGGTCTGCAATGAGAGTAGCCAGGCGCTCTGCTCGCCAGGTTGCGATGTGCAGCACAGGAGGCCCTGAAATGATCGATCCTGCCTTGCAAGTTCAGATTGATGCGGCCAATGCCTACCAGGCATTGTTTGTCCCGGCGCTGTTTCAGGAGTGGGCACCGTGGGTGGTCGCCGCCGCCAATATTCAGCCGGGTGAGCGGGTGCTGGATGTCGCCTGTGGCACCGGTGTCCTGGCTCAGGCCGCGCTTGCCTGCGTTGGCCCTGGTGGCGCCGTCGCCGGCCTGGACGCCAACCCCGGCATGCTGGCGGTGGCCGCCCGGCTCGAGCCGGCGATCGACTGGCAGGTGGGGCTGGCCGAAGCCCTGCCGTATGCCGACCACAACTTCGATGCCGTCATCAGCCAGTTCGGCCTGATGTTTTTCAGCGACCCTGTGCAAGCCCTGCGCGAAATGCTTAGGGTCGCGCGTCCGGGCGGCCACCTGGCGGTGGCCGTGTGGGATTCGCTGGCGCATACCCCGGCCTATGCGGCGGAAGTCGCCGTGCTGGCGCGCATCGCCGGTGAGGATGCGGCGGCCGCCATGCGCGCGCCTTTCGCCCTGGGCGACCCGCAGCGGCTGGCGGCATTGTTCTGCGACGCTGGGATCGCCGCGCCAAACATCGTGACCCACACCGGCACCGCGCATTTTCCGAGTATTGGCGCCATGGTCGAGGCGGATCTGCGCGGCTGGTTGCCGGTGATGGGGGTGACTCTGGATGAGCCGACCATCGCCCAGGTACTGGCCGAGGCGGAGCAGGCGCTTGGCCGCTATGTCACCGCGGATGGCATTGTGCAGTTCGACTCGCCGGCGCATATCGTGCGGGCAACCAAGGCCAGGTAGGCCGGCCGCGCCTGGTGAGAGCGGCGCATAAAAGATGCATTAAAAAGGGCAAGCATGCCTGGCATGCTTGCCCTTTACCTTGCCACTGCCGCCTATCCGGCAGTGGTTCAGTTCGTTGCCGTCAGAAGTGGTACTTGACCAGGGCCTGTACGGCGGTCTGGTCGAAACCGTCGGTGGAACCGTCGATGGGTTTGATCCCGTATTTGTTGTGCCACATGTTCACTTCAGTGCCGACGTAGAGCTTGCGTTCCTTGCCGAACAGCGCCTTGCCCGCATCCCATTTGACCTGGATCGAGGAGCCGACCGAGGTCTGGGTGCCGGCATCCTTGGAGGGCGAGCGCCAGTCGATGTAGCCGTCGACCACGAAGTCCTGCTCGCCGATGGCGAAGGGGTAGGCACCGGCCACGGTCAATTGGGTCGCGTGGCCATTGCCCGCGTCGCTGGCCTTGAAGTCATGGTCGAAGAAGATGTGGTTGTTGATCTTGACCCGGTACAGGTTGGTCTTCAGATAGGTGAAACCGGGCACGTCCCAGTCGAAGCCCAGGCCGTACAGGTAGTTCTCGGTAGCTGGGCCGCCGTTGCCCTTCTCGTAGGTGAAGGCAGCCTTGACGTCCTTCAGCGGGCCGGCGGACAGGTCCTGGCCGGTCAGCCAGCTGAGGCTGACCCGCGGCGAGAACTCCATGTAGTAGAAGTCGCTCTTGTCCTTGACCTCGAGGTTGCCGTAGTTGCTGCCGCGGGCCTGCTCGATATCGGCATCGATGTAGTCGAGGAAGTAGAAGACATCGCCCCAGGCCCAGCCGCTGGCGTGCTCGAAGGTGAAGGTGGTCTGCGAACGCTGTTCCCCACTGTTGAAGTTGAGGCGCTGGAAGTTGCTGCCGTAGAGGTAGCTCAGGCTGTTGTCTTGCCAGTACAGCATGTCGCCGGCAAGGGCCTGTTGGCCGGCCAGCAGGCCGGCAGAAAGCGCAATGCAGTGAGGCAGATGCTTCAGATTCATCGGGTTTTCCTTATTGTTGGGACTTGCAGGGGTCACCACCCTGCGGCGAGCCGCAGGGTGGTATTGGCACAGCACGGGTGATTCAGCCGGCCTGATTGGCCGGGCTCAGGCCATTGCCGGGAGCGCTCGACGGTTGGTCGGGCTCGGCGTGCCGCGGGTTTTGCAGCACGCTGTGCAGATGGGCTTCGGGCTCGTAGTCGTTCTCTGCCAGCGGTTGATGTTCTTCCGGCAGAAAGAAGTTCAGCAGGATGGCGCTGAAGGCGCCGATGGTGATCGGCGAGCCGAAGATGTTTTTCAGGGCGTCGGGCATCTGCGACAGCGCCTCTGGCACGGCAGCAACGCCCAGGCCCAGGCCGAGGGAGATGGCCACGATCAGCACGTTGCGGCGGTGCAAACCGGCCTCGGTGAGGATCTTGATTCCGGCCACGGCGACGGTGCCGAACATGATCAGGGTGGCGCCGCCCAGCACCGGTTTGGGCATCAGCTGCAGCACCGCGCCGACCGCCGGGAACAGGCCGAGCAGGACCAGGAGCGCGGCGATGTAGAAGCCTACGTGGCGGCTGGCTACACCCGTCAGCTGAATCACCCCGTTGTTCTGGCTGAAGGTGGTCATCGGCAGGCTGTTGAACATGGCGGCCAGCGCCGAGTTGCAGCCGTCGGCCAGCACCCCGGACTTGATTCGGCGCAGGTACAGCGGGCCGCTCACCGGCTGCTTGGAAATGATCGAGTTGGCGGTCAGGTCACCGGCGGTCTCCAGCGGCGTGATCAGAAAGATCACGGCAATCGGCACGAAGGCCACCCAGTCGAAGTTGAAACCGTACTTGAACGGCACCGGTACGCTGACCAGCGGTACCTCGGTCATTTGCGCGAAATCCACCTGGCCGGTGTACCAGGCCACACCGAAGCCCAGGGCCAGGCCAGCGATCACCGCGCTGAGGCGTACCGACTGGGACTGGAAGCGGTTGAATACCACGATGGTGACCAGCACCAGGCCGCCGAGGGCCAGGTGGTGCAGCGCGCCGAGGTCCGGGGCGCCGAAGCCGCCGGCGATGTCGGTCATCGCCACCTTGATCAGTGACAGGCCCATCAGGCAGATGATGGTGCCGGTGACCACCGGGGTGATGACCCGGCGCAGCTTGTTGATGAACTGGCTGAAGGCGATCTCGACGAAGGCGGCGCAAAAGCACACGCCGAAGAGGGTCGAGAGGATTTCCTCCTCGCTGCCGCCACGGCCCTTGACGATAAAGCCGGCGCTGAGGATCACGCTGAGGAAGCCGAAGCTGGTGCCCTGCAGGCACAGCAGGCCGGAACCTATGGGGCCGAAGCGCTTGGCCTGGACGAAGGTGCCAAGGCCGGAGACGAACAGCGCCATGCTCACCAGGTAGGGCACATGGGCGCCTAGGCCGAGCACGCTGCCGATGATCAGCGTCGGCGTGATGATGCCGACGAAGGCGGCCAGCACGTGTTGCAGGGCGGCGAAGAGCGCCGGGACAAAGGCCGGGCAATCATCGAGTTGATAGATCAGGTCGTTGCTAGCCGCAGACGGAGCTGGGGCGTGGGTAGTGCGAGTCGTGGTCATGTCAGAGCCTGCCAGTTGTTTTTATATGGTCATGGGCTTGCACGAGGCTTCACGGCGCCTCTGTCTGATCGGCGCTATAAGCTGTCTGTTCGGTCAGAATTTGCGACTATAGCAATTTGGTCACAGGGTTAGAAACAATTTATTTTATTATTGTGTACAAGATTTTCTGCGGTGCGCAGCGGGTGTCATGGCTGGCAGTCGGGTGCCGCTGCAGATGAGGTATTACTCACGCCCGGGGGATATCGATGTCGCGATTTCGCCCGAGGCGTAGGGCGACCCGGGTCGGTTCCGCTCGGCGCGCAGCGTCAGTCAGGCCTTGCGACGCGCCCAACAGCCCGGGTGCACTGGCGGTAGCGAGTGTCCGCGGGATTGGCGAATGGTGTCGGGGCTCGGCTGAGCGTTTGTTGACAACCGCTCAGTCGTCTGTTCGGAGGCCGCGGGCGACGTGCTCGGCGAGGCCGGTACCGGCCTCGCTCATGGTCAGGTAGGTGCGGTCGGCGCCGGCGGCCTGAATGCGCTGGGCCATGTCTTCATACAGCGCGTGGGCGACGATCAGTCCCTTGAAGCCGCGTTCGCGCAGCTTGTGGGTGGAGATGATCTTGGCTTCCTGGTCGTTCATGGCCAGGATCACCGCCTCGATTGCCGGCATCTCCAGGCTCTGCCAGAACACCTGGTCTTCGGCGTCGGCGAATTGCACCCGGCGCCCGGCCTTGGCGCTCAATTCGATCATCCCCGGGTCGGAGTCCAGGCTGGACAGCCTGAAGCCCTTGTCCTTGAGGTGATCGTAGGCGGCGCGGCCTGTGCGGCCCATGCCGATGATCAGGATCTGTGCATCGCCCAGCGAGATCGGCTGTTCGTCGGGATGGCGGATGTCGCGTTCAAACGGAATCAGGCGCCTGGCCAGGCGCTCGTAGAGCGGGTGGACGAAGCGGTTCAGTTGCGCGGAAATGACGAAGGACAGGGCCACGCTGATGGCCAGGGGGGTGAGCCATTGTGGCAGCACCACGCTGGCCACGATCAGGCCGAACTCGCTGTAGTTGGTCAGGCTGATGCTGCTGAGAAAGGCGCTACGCGCGCGTAGCCGGAACATCAGGAACAGGCCGAAGAACAGCATGCCCTTGAGCGGTAGCAGCAGTGACATGACCACGGCGAAGATCATGCCATTGGTGTCCGGCAGGCCACCGATGCCAATCTGCAGGAAGAAGCCAACCAGGAACACTTCCTTGATGCCCCACAGCGAGTTGGACAGCTCGACGGCACGCTTGTGTTTGGCCAGCAGGGCGCCAAACGCCAGGGCGCCGAGTTCGGAACTGAGCCCCAGCGACTCGAAGCCATAGCCGCCGACCACCAGCGCCAGCAGCAGCCCCAGCAGCACCATGAGTTCCTCGTGACCGCTGGCATCGAGCAAACGGTACAGCAGCGGACGCAGCAGGGGCAGGGTGAACACCAGCAGCGCCCAGGGCGAAGGGGCGTCGCCGTTGGCCAGGCTCATCACCAGCAGGGCGATCAGGTCCTGGATGATCAGTACGCCGATGGCTACCCGGCCGTGAAAGGCGCGCAGCTCGCGCCTGCTCTCCAGCACCTTCGCGGCCAGCACGGTACTGGAAAAGGAGAGGGCGATGGCCAGCAGTAGGCCTTCCTGCCAGGGCAGGTCGAGGATCAGCAGGATGGCCGGCAGGAAAATCAGGCTCGATATGGCGAAGTGCAGCAGCCCTCCGCCAATCACCTCGCGCCTGATCAGGTTGCTCGGCTTGAGCTTGAGACCGACGGTGAATAGCAGCAGGAGTACACCGAGGTGGGCTATATGTTCCAGCGCTGCACTATCGCCCGGGCCTATGCCGAGGGGCTCGCCGACAATCGCCAGGACGAAGCCCGCCGCCAGGTAGCCGATCAGTGGCGGCAGGCCGATGGCGCGCACTGCCAGGCCCATGAAGAAGGCGAAGGCGATCCAGGTGGCTGCGATCATGGGCTGTCCTTATCGGCGTGAAGCATCGGGCTAGAGCTGGGCATTGTACCGGGCCAGCAGAAGGCCATGTCTAGCGTGGCGCCGTTTGGGTGCAAATAGAGTCGGACAGGCGTGTGCAGGCAGCTAACAAAAAGCCCGCGCATAGGCGGGCTAAAAGAGCGAAGGACCGGCGGTGCCGGTCCAGGTGCGCTGTTTACTCGATCTGCGCGCCCTGGGCGATCCATGCGCCGATCAGGTCACGTTCGGCCTGGGTCATCTGGGTGATGTTGCCCAGCGGCATGACCTGCGAGGCGACGGCCAGGGCTTGGATCTTCGCCGTCTGGGCCTTGATCTGCTGCGGGGTGTCGAGCATGAAACCCAGTGGTGCGGCGCTGAACATCGGGCTGCTCGGCGTGGCCGAGTGGCATACGCTGCAACGTTCCTGGATCACCCTGTTGACCTCGGTAAAGGCAGTGCCTACTCCGGCTGGGGCCGCTTCAGCCGAGGGGGCGAGCACTTCTTCTACCTTGGCAACACTGACGGCGGGCTGGCTGGCTGGAGTGGCCACCGGCATGGCATTGGCTGCCGGGCGCACCGGTGCGGTGACATAGGCCAGGCAGATCATGCCCAGTGCTGCCACTGGCAGGGTCCAGGCGAACTTGTTGCTGCTGTGGCGGGTGTTGAAGTAGTGGCGGACCAGGACTGCAAAGATTGCGATACCCGCCAGGATCAGCCAGTTGTAGCTGCTGCCATAGGTGCTCGGGAAGTGGTTGCTGATCATGATGAACAGCACCGGCAGGGTGAAGTAGTTGTTGTGCCGCGAACGCAGCAGGCCCTTGGCCGGCAGGGCCGGATCCGGCGTCCGGTGCTCTTCGATGGCCTTAACCAGGGCGCGCTGTGCCGGCATGATGGTGCGGAACACGTTACCGACCATGATGGTACCGATGATCGCGCCAACATGAATGTAGGCACCACGGCCACTGAACACCTGGCTCAGGCCGAAGGCTGCGGCAACCAGCAGAATGAACAGCACCAGGCCGAGTAGGGCCGGTTGCTTGCCGAGGGCCGAGTCACACAACAGGTCATAGATGAACCAGCCGGCTATAAGTGAGCCAATGCCGATGGCAATCGCCATGGCCGGCGCCATGTCGCTGCCGGGCGCGATCAGGTACAGGCTCGGGTTGAGGTAGTACACCACCATCAACAGGGCTACGCCGGACATCCAGGTCCAGTAGGCTTCCCACTTGAACCAATGCAGGTTCTCCGGCATTTTCGGCGGTGCCAGTTTGTACTTCTCCAGGTGATAGATACCACCACCGTGGATCGCCCAGAGGTCGCCGGCCAAACCGTCTTTCGGGTTGACCCGATTGAGGTTGTTTTCCAGCCAGACGAAATAGAAGGATGCGCCAATCCAGGCGATACCGGTAATCATGTGAATCCAGCGCACGCCCAGATTCAGCCACTCAGTCAAATGTGCTTCCACAGTCAGTACCTCTTTTCCCGCTGCCGGCAGGCCGGCGCCAGGCTTCTCTTATTGGTGGGGAGCGAGCAGCAGTTGCTCATGCTCATCAAAGAAATGCTCATCGCAGTTGTTGCCGGAACCACTGCGATCAACCACCAGGAAGTCATCCCGCTTTTCGATCGTCAGCACCGGATGGTGCCAGACGCCGCGATGGTAATTGACGCCCTGCCTGCCGTTGCTGCGGAAGGCGCGGACTAACTCTGATGCAGGTGCATCGCCAACTGGCGCGACCACGATCAGAAAGTGGTGGCCGAGCAGCGGCATGAACGCCTGGCTGCCCAGCGGATGTCGCTCCAGCATGCGCACGGTCAGTGGCATCTCCAGCGCCTCGGCACTGAAGATGCTGATGATCGCCTGATCCTCGGGCTGGGCGGTCTCCACGGTGGCCAACTTGTGATAGCGGCGAGTGGAGCCGTTGTTGATCATGAAGAATTCGCTGCCCTCGGTTTCGATAACGTCACCAAAGGGGGCGAAGGCTTCTTTGCTCAGGGGCTCGATGATCAGTGTGCGCATGGTGGGTCTTCTGTTCTTTGAGGTCGGAAATGCGGTGTCGCGTTTGCTCTTTGTGAGAGGGGCTGGGCGGCATTGCGCTTTAGCCGCGAGCTTTTAACAGCATCGCGGCTAAAGCCCCTCCTACGGCTATTTAATTTTTCCGAACAGGCGCAGGCGGCTGATACCGCCATCCGGGAACACGTTCACCCGTACGTGGGTGATCGGGCCCAGCGCCTTGATCTGCTCGGCGAACTCGTGCTCGGCGTGCATCGAAAGCTTCTGGCTCGGCAGCAGGTCACGCCAGAACAGGCTCTGGGTTTCGATCTGGCTGTCGGTGCCGCCCTTGACGAACGCGCCCTGGATCGAGCAGCTGTCGGGGTAGTTGCCTTTGAAATGCAGGGTGTCGACGACAATGCGTTCGATTTCACCCGCATGGCCGAGGGCGATGATCACCCAGTCGTTGCCCGGGGTACGCCGGCGCGCGGTTTCCCAGCCGTCGCCCATGTTGATGCCACGGCCCGGGTTGAGGATGTTGCTCATGCGGCCGAAGTGCTCGTCGGAGCAGGCCAGGGCACGACCGCCATTCAGCGCCGCAGCCAGGTCGATCTGCTCATTGTCGCCGACGTGGCTCCAGTCGCGGAACGGGATGCCATAGACACGCAGGCGGGCCACGCCACCGTCCGGGTAGATGTTGAAGCGCAGGTGGGTGAAGGCCTGGGCGTTGTCGATCGGGTGGTAGTGGTGCTGGTTGCCTTGCAGCTCAACCGCACCCAGTACTTCAGTCCACGCGGTGCTCTCAGTCGGGTCGCCTTCGGCGACGAAGCAGCCTTCCAGCGAGGCCGACGGCGGAAAGTTGCCGGTGAAGAAGCTGGTGTCGATATCCACACCTTTGATCGAGCCGGCCACGCCGAGGCGAATCACCGCGCTGTCGTAGCCTTCGAAGCGCTTGCGCCGCGACTCCCAGCCATCCATCCACTTGCCGTTGTCATCGAACACGCCTTCCTTCCACACCGCCGGGGTCGGTTGGAACAAACGGTTGACGTCGGCGAACCAGTCGTCGGTGACCGAGATGGCCTGGGTGCCGAGGCGCGCGTCGGCCAGGTTGACGTATTTCTCGAAGGGTACGGCGTAAGCTTTCATGTCGTGTCTGCCTTAACAGTGAGGGCGGGGAGTGGCGGGCTAGAGCTGCTGCAAGCGAAACAGGGCGATCTTGTTGATCTCGGCCAGGGCGCAGGCGAATTCCTGCTCCGGAGCGTTGTGGATACGCTCCTCGAAGGCCGCGAGGATCTGGTGCCGGTTGCTGCCTTTCACCGCCATGATGAAGGGGAAGCCGAACTTGGCCTTGTAGGCGTCGTTGAGGTGGGTGAAGCGGGCGAACTCCTCGGCCGTGCAGGCGCTGATGCCGGCGCCGGCCTGTTCGGCGGTGCTGGAGGCGGTCAGCGCGCCCTGGATAGCGGCCTTGCCGGCCAGGTCCGGGTGCGCATTGATCAGTGCCAGCTGCATCTCATGGCTGGCGCTGAGCAGCAGGTCGGCCATGCGCTGGTGCAGGCCGTCGACCTCGTCGATGCTCGCGTCCTGGCCCAGGTCATAGGCCTTCTCGGCCACCCAGGGCGAGTGCTCGTAGATGTCGGCGAAGACCTTGACGAAGTCTTCGCGGCTGAGTCGGGATGGGGTCAGGGTTTGGAAACGGCTCATTGCGTACTCTCTTGCTGCTGGTTCAAGGAGAAGGGATGGGCGGCGTGCCAGTGGCGGGCGATATCCACCCGGCGAGCGCACCAGACCTTCTCGTGGCCTTTGACGTACTCGATGAAGCGCGCCAGGGCGGCGATGCGCGCGGGGCGCCCGAGCAGGCGGCAGTGCATGCCGATCGAGAGCATCTTCGGCGCCCCGGCCACGCCTTCGGCGTAGAGCACGTCGAAGGCGTCTTTCAGGTACTGGTAGAAGTCATCACCGGTGTTGAAGCCCTGGGCCTGGGTGAAACGCATGTCGTTGGTGTCCAGGGTGTAGGGGATCACCAGGTGCGGCCTGGTTGCACTGCTGGCCGGATCCCAGTAGGGCAGGTCGTCGTCATAGGTGTCGGAGTCGTAGAGGAAGCCGCCTTCCTCCATCACCAGGCGCCGGGTGTTCGGCCCGGTGCGGCCGGTATACCAGCCCAGTGGACGCTCGCCGGTGATAGCGGTGAGGATGCGGATGGCTTCGAGCATGTGCTCGCGCTCTTGCGCCTCGTCCATATATTGGTAGTCGATCCAGCGGTAGCCGTGGCTGCAGATCTCATGGCCGGCCGCGACCATGGCCTTGATCATCTCGGGGTGACGCTGGGCGGCCATGGCCACGGCGAACACGGTCAACGGAATCGCGTGCTGGTCGAACAGTTTGAGCAGGCGCCACGCGCCAGCGCGGCTGCCGTATTCATAGAGCGATTCCATGCTCATGTTGCGTTCGCCCTGCAGCGGCTGGGCGGAGACCATCTCGGAGAGAAAGGACTCGGATTCCTTATCGCCGTGCAGCACGTTGCGCTCGCCGCCTTCCTCGTAGTTGAGGACGAACGACAGGGCAATGCGCGCATCGCCGGGCCAGTGCGGGTGGGGCGGGTTGTTGGCGTAACCGATCAGGTCGCGTGGGTAGTCAGCGCTCACTGCAGTCTTCCTTCTTGGCGTGTTGCGGTCACTGCGTAGCCCGGGTGACGAGGGACGCGACCGTGATGGGGTAATTGTATACAAAATGAATAGCGCTTTGTAAATAAAAAATCAGCACTATTGCTGAAACAATTCACCCCGGCGAATCTGTGCGAGCACTCGGACCGTGCGCCTGGCGCATGCCTTGATCGCGGGGTTCGCGGTCATGGCGGATCTGGGCTGGCGGTCGTTGTCGGGATGGTTGTCAATATGATTGTGTACAATAAATCAAAAAACTGTCTTGAGTTTCTCGGCGGCATGCTATGCTCCGCGCAGCTCGAGGCCGCTGGCACCTGAGCCATCTGCCGACTTCAATATTCACTAACAGTAGAGGAGGTGCGGTGTCTGCGTGGCAAGTGGCCGGCGTGGATGCCTGATCGCTATGGGACGATTGACCACACATGTTCTAGATGCCGCGCACGGCTGCCCCGGCAGCGCCATCACTGTCGAGTTGTATCGGGTCGAGGGCGCGCAGTTGCAGTTGCTCACCCGCGTGGTGACCAACCATGATGGCCGTTGCGATGCGCCCATTCTGCAGGGCGACGATTACCGCAGTGGTGTCTACCAGCTGCACTTCCATGCGGGCGACTATTACCGGGCTCGCGGGGTGCAGTTGCCCGATCCGGCCTTTCTCGATGTGGTGGTACTGCGCTTCGGGGTCGATGCCGGCCAGGAGCACTACCATGTCCCCCTGCTGATTTCCCCGTACAGCTACTCCACTTATCGCGGCAGCTGACTGCTCAGGCGGAGCTTCGCTGGCTGATCCGGCAGGTCAGTTGTGCACAACCTGAAGGCAGGCACTCGAGTGCCTGCCTTGATTGTGTCTGCGCAGTGCATGGCGCCATCAGGTCTTGAATCGATTAACCAGTTCATTGAGCTGGGTGGAGAGGCTGGACAGTTGCTGCGAGTCACTGCGCGCCGACTCTGCCAGGCCTTCGACCAGCTGCGCATCGCCATGGATCATGCTGATGTGACGGTTGATGTCTTCGGCAACCTGGTGCTGTTCTTCGGCGGCAGTGGCGATTTGCGCATTCATATCGCGTATCACATCGACCGACTCGCGGATCAGACCGAAGCTTGAACGGGCATCGGTAATGCTGGTAACCGTGCTCTGCGATACCTCCAGGCTGGCATGCATTTGCTTGCCCATCTCCCGGGTGCGCTGGGCCAGACTGCTCAGCAGTCCGTCAATTTCAGAGGTGGAATCCGCAGTGCGCTTGGCCAGCGCGCGCACCTCGTCAGCCACCACGGCAAATCCCCGACCCTGTTCGCCGGCACGTGCCGCTTCAATCGCCGCATTCAGGGCAAGCAGGTTGGTTTGTTCGGCGATTGAGCGAATGGTGCCGAGAATCGACTGGATATTGTTATTGTCCTGCTCGAGTTGCTGCATCGCCGCGGCGGACTGGGATATCTCGCGACTCAATTTCTCGACGTTGCCGACGGCGGCATCAATCTGCAGTTGCCCATCGCGTGCCTGCTTTTGCCCGTTGTCAGCCGACTCCGCCGCCTGAGAGCAGGAGCGAGCCACTTCGTTGGCGGTGGCGACCATTTCGTGAAAGGCGGTGGAGACCATGTCGATCGACTCACGCTGCCGCCCTGCAGCTTCGGTCATGTCGCCGGAAACCTTGGATGAGGTGCTCGAGGTCTGCTGGATATGCTTGGCAGCTTGGCCAATGTTGAGGATCAATTGACGAATGGCTGTGAGGAACTGATTGAACCAATTGGCCAGTTGCGCGGTTTCATCCTGGCCACGGACGCTAAGGGCCTGAGTCAGATCCCCTTCACCCTGGGCAATGCCTTCCAGGCCACTGGCGACTGCGCGGATTGGTTTGACGATAAGCCCGGCAAAGCTGGCGCCCACCAGGGCAAACACGGCGGCGAGCACGATTGCCAGCCCCACGATGATCCAGGTCAGGCGGGTGACCCCGGCCATCGCTTCTTTTTCGCTGATCAGGCCGACAAAGCGCCAGCCCAGTTGCTCGGAGGGCCACACGTTGGCCATGTAACGTGCCCCGTTCAGCTCGACTTCGACCAGGCCTCCTTGTGCTTGGCTCAGCGTGCTGTATCCATCCTTCAAGTCACTTATTTTCTTGAAGTTGTGATCCGGGTTTTGCGGGTCGACCAGAATGGTGCCGTTATCCTCCATCAGCATCAGGTAACCACTTTCGCCCAGTTTGATCTGCTTGACGATGTCGGTCAGTTGCTTGAGTGAGACGTCGATGCTGATCACCCCACCCGGGTTGCCAAGGGCGGTGGCTATGCTGCGAACGCTGGCTAACAGTACGGCATCGTCGGCGGCCCAGTAGTAGGCATCGGTGCGCACGGTCTTGCCCTGATTGTCCATGGCTTTTTGATACCAGGGACGTTGGCGAGGGTCGTAATTGCTCATCTTGGGATCTTCTGGCCAGCTCACATAGCCGCCTTGGACAGTTCCCATCGATACATAGGAGTAGGCCGGGTGGCTGGTACCCAGGCCCGCAAACAGGGCGAGAAGTTGCTTGTCTTGCTCGCCGGAGGGAATGCTTGCTGCATTAGCCCCCATATATTGCTTGAGCTGGTCGTCGGATTGAGCGACGAGCGGGTGCTTGGCCAGGTATTCGACGTTTTGGTTGATGCCGTCGAAAAATAACCGCATGGCGTTCTCTACCTGGCGGATCTCGCGTGCGCTGGTGTCGACGAACTCAGTTCTGGCATCGCTACGCAGATTGAAGATGACCAGAACGGCGACCAGCATGATGGGAACGCAGGCGATGATGGCGAAGGCCCAGGTCAGTTTTTGTTTTATGTTCATCAGGGGTCCTTGCGCACGACGCTGCGCGAGAGATTTTGGGGTTCCTATAGTGTCGGCCGCCTGGCGGAAAGCTTAACCCCGTGCGCTCGCCAGTTGTCTATTCGCGCCAGCGGTCACTGTGCGGACGGCTAGAGGGGCCGTTTGCGCTGCGATACCCTCGTTTGCCGGGTCGTTAGGGCTCGGCAACCCATGGTGCCGTGCCTGGCTTGATTTCGATGCGCCGCGACCATGAGGGTGGCTGAACCTGCTAGCGGTGAGTCGGCGTGCTGCTCGCGGGCTACCCTATAAATGGTCGAAATCCTTAATCGAGATCAAAGAAAAGGTTAGAGCGCGGCTGCAATATTCCCCAGGCAACGACCTCAGCATGATGGGCAAACGGCACCACTTGCTACTGAGTCAAGCAGTGACCTCGTCTGCGGCAGCAGTGTGCAGTCGGGCCGCATGCGCCATTGAACAGGGGCAGGGGAGGAACGTATGACTGCCGACGCTCCACAGGTGATCTGGTTCGAGGCCCTCGGACGCGGCGACGTGGCACGCGTCGGCGGTAAGAATGCCTCGCTCGGCGAGATGGTGGGCCACCTCGGTGCGCAGGGCGTCAGCGTGCCGCCCGGCTTTGCGACCACGGCCGAGGCCTATTGGCGCTTCGTCGAGGCGAACCGCCTCGAGGACGCGATCGAAGGGGCTCTGAACGACCTCAAGGCAGGCAAGGCATCCTTACATGAGACCGGACAGAATATCCGCCGGGCCTTCCTGCGCGGCGACTGGCCGGAGGCGACTGCCCAGCAGATCCGCCAAGCCTATCGACAACTCTCCAAGCGCGCCGGCGCCGCCGACACGGACGTGGCGGTCCGCTCGAGCGCGACGGCCGAGGACCTGCCGGACGCGAGCTTCGCCGGTCAGCAGGAGACCTTCCTCAATATTCGCGGCGAAGCGGCCCTGCTCGATGCCTGCCGGCGCTGCTACGCCTCGCTGTTCACCGACCGGGCGATCAGCTACCGCGAGACCAAAGGCTTCGAGCACCTCAAGGTGGCGCTGTCGGTCGGCGTGCAGAAGATGGTGCGCTCGGATCTCGGCGGCGCCGGGGTCATGTTTTCGATCGATACGGAGAGCGGTTTCGACAAGGTCGTGGTTCTGGATGCCGCCTGGGGGCTGGGAGAGAATGTCGTGCAGGGGGCGGTCGACCCGGACGAATATCAGGTGTTCAAACCGCTCCTCGACGATGCGGCGCTCACGCCGATCATCGAGAAAAAGCTCGGCGGCAAGTCGCTGAAAATGCTCTATGCGACCGGCGCCGAGCAGGCCACCCGCAACGTACCCACCTCGAAGGCGGAGCGCGCGGCCTTCGTGCTGGACGATCAGGAAATCCTCCAACTCGCGCGCTGGGCCTGCACGATCGAAGCGCATTACGGCATGCCGATGGACATGGAGTGGGCCAAGGACGGCGACTCAGGCCAGCTTTACATCGTCCAGGCTCGTCCCGAGACAGTGCAGTCGCGCAAGGAGGCGGGGGCCCTCAAGTCCTACCACCTCAAGAGCAAGGGAGCGAAGCTCGTCGAGGGTCTGAGCATCGGCGACGCCGTCGTCACCGGGAAAGTCTGCTTCATCCGTAGCGCCCAGGAGATTGAGCGGTTCGTGGACGGCGCCATCCTCGTCACCGAGACCACGGACCCCGACTGGGTGCCGATCATGAAGCGGGCGGCCGCGATCGTCACCGACCACGGCGGACGCACCTCGCATGCGGCGATCGTCAGCCGCGAGCTCGGACTGCCGGCGATCGTCGGCACCGGCAATGCGACCGAAATCCTGCATGACGACCAAGAGGTGACGGTCTCCTGCGCCGAGGGCGATGAGGGCTTCGTCTACGCGGGTATCGGCGAGTTCGACGTCGAGCCCCTCTCGCTCGACGACATCCCGAAAACCCGCACCGCGGTCATGCTCAACCTGGCCAACCCGGCCGCCGCGTTCCGCTGGTGGCGGCTCCCGACCGACGGTGTCGGTCTGGCCCGGATGGAGTTCGTGGTGAGCAACCACATCAAGGTTCACCCGATGGCGCTGGTGCGCTTCGACACCCTGCAGGACGAGGAGGCCAAGCAGCGGATCGTCGAGCTGACGCGCGGCTATGCCGACAAGACCGAATACTTCGTCGACCGGCTCGCACGCGGGCTGGCACGGATCGCCGCCGCCTATCACCCGAAGCCGGTGATCGTGCGGATGAGCGACTTCAAGACCAACGAGTATGCCAATTTGATCGGTGGCGCCGAGTTCGAGCCCAGGGAGGAGAACCCGATGCTCGGCTTTCGCGGCGCCTCGCGTTACTACTCGCCACGCTACCGTGAGGGCTTCGCCCTGGAGTGCCGTGCCATTCGGCGCCTGCGTGAGGCGATGGGCTTCAGCAACGTCGTGGTGATGATCCCCTTCTGCCGCTCGACCAAGGAAGCCGACCGGGTGCTCGACGTCATGGCGCAGAACGGTCTCAGGCGCGGGGAGAACGGGCTCGAGGTCTACGTCATGTGCGAGGTTCCCTCCAACGTGGTGCTGGCCAAGGCGTTCGCCGAGCGCTTCGACGGATTCTCCATCGGCTCCAATGACCTGACCCAGCTCACGCTCGGTGTCGACCGCGATTCGGACGAGCTCGCCGAGCTGTTCGATGAGCAGGATGAGGCGGTCAAGTGGATGATCCGCACCGTGATCGAGGCCGCGCACCGCTGCGGGGCCAAGGTCGGCCTGTGCGGCCAGGCGCCCAGCGACCACCCGGCCTTCGCCGAATTACTCGTCGCCTGCGGCATCGACTCGATGTCCGTGAGCCCCGACAGCTTCATCGCCGTCAAGCGCCACGTCGCGGCGGCCGAAGCGCAGGGCCACGACGCCCAGGCTGCCGCGCCGCAGGCGCCAGCGTCGTGAAGAAGTCGAGCCGACCTTCACACGCCGCGCAGCAGGACCGGCCAGCTGCCAAGGCGCCATCCGCCCGGACCGCGGGGCGGCAGAGCGTGTCTGGCGCCGATGCCGACGTGCGCGTGGCGGATTTCGCCGCCGCCATCTTCGACCTCGATGGGGTCGTCACGCGGACCGCCCGGGTGCACGCCGCAAGCTGGAAGCGCCTGTTCGACGAGTACCTCGGCCAGCGCGCCGCGAAGACCGGAGAGCCAGTGCGCCCGTTCGATAGCGAGCGCGACTACCGCCGTTATGTCGACGGCAAGCCGCGCTACGACGGCGTCGAGAGTTTCCTGCAGGCCCGCGGCATAACCCTGCCGAGAGGCGAACCGTCCGACCCGCCCGAGCGCGAGACGGTCTGTGGCCTCGGCAATCGCAAGAACCAGTACTTCCGCGAGAGCCTGCAACAGGATGGGGTCGAGGTCTTCGACAGCGCCGTTGCGCTCATCCGCCGGCTGCGCAGTCGGCGCATCGGCACGGCGCTGGTATCGTCGAGCCGCAATGCACGTGCGGTGCTCGAGGTCGCCGGCCTGGAGGAACTGTTCGACATCTGCCTCGACGGCAATGACATCGCGCGCCTCGGCCTGCGGGGCAAGCCGGCGCCGGACCTGTTCGTCAAGGCCGCCGAGCTGCTCGGCGTCGAGCCGCAGCGCGCCATGGTCATTGAAGACGCGGTCAGCGGCGTGCAGGCGGGGCGGGCTGGCGGCTTTGGCCTGGTGGTCGGCATCGGCCGCGCAGACCAGGCGGCGGAGCTCGAGGCGAGCGGGGCGGACATCGTGGTCGCCGATCTCGCCGATCTGCACCTCAGTGTCCTCCCCGAGACCGTCTTGCGCGCCGTGGCCGTGGTGCCGCGGGCGCTCGAACAGTATGCGCAGATCGAGCGCGAACTGAGCGGCAGGCGCGCGGCGGTGTTCCTCGACTATGACGGGACGCTGACACCGATCGTCGAACGGCCGGATCTGGCGGTGCTGGCCGAGGATATGCGGGCGACCGTCAAGGCACTTGCCGGCCTTTGCCGTGTGGCCATCATCTCTGGGCGTGACCGTGTCGACGTCGAACGGCTCGTCGGTCTCGACGAACTGATCTATGCCGGTAGCCACGGCTTTGATATCGCCGGGCCCGACGGTCTCGAGCTCCAGCACGAGCAAGGCGAGGCGTTCGCGGCTGTGGTTCAGCGCGCTGCCGAGCGCTTGCGCGAAGCGCTCGCGCCGATCGCCGGGGCGCTCGTCGAGCCGAAGCGCTTCGCGGTTGCCGTGCATTACCGCCAAGTTGCCGAGGCCGAGGTGGCGAGGGTCGAGGCCGTCGTCGACCAGTTGCTCGGCGAAACGCCCGATCTGCGCAAGACCCACGGCAAGAAGGTCTTCGAACTCCGCCCCCGCTTCGACTGGGACAAGGGCAAGGCCGTGTCGTGGCTGCTGGAGGCACTTGGGCTGCACGGCCCCGAGGTGCTGCCCTTCTACCTCGGCGACGACACCACCGACGAGGACGCCTTCGTGGCACTGGCCGAGCACGGCATCGGCATCCTGGTGGGCTGTTCCGCGCCCGAGACCGCCGCCCGCTACGTGCTGGAGCGGCCCGCCGACGTCCAGCGCTTTCTGCGCAATCTCGTCGGCACGCTGGAGGACAGGCGTCATGGTGGATAGCGGCTGGAAACTCGCCTATGAAGGATTCGAGCCCGCGCAGGAGGGACACCGCGAGGCGCTCTGTACCCTTGGCAACGGCTACTTCGCGACGCGCGGCGCAGCGGAAGAGGTCGAAGCGGATGACGTCCACTACCCCGGCACCTATCTTGCCGGCGGCTACAATCGGCTGCAGACCGATATCGCCGGGCGCGTCATCGAGAACGAAGACCTGGTCAATCTGCCGAACTGGCTGCCGCTGACCTTCCGCCCCGAGGATGGCGACTGGTTCAACCTGCGGCGCATCGAGATCCTGGCCTATCGCCTGGAACTCGATCTCGAGCGCGGCCTGCTCGAGCGGCGCATGCGGGTGCGCGACGCCCAGGGCCGGGAAACATCGCTGGTGAGTCGCCGGCTCGTGCACATGGGGCTGCCTCACCTGGCGGCGCTAGAAGTCACCCTGTGTCCGGAAAACTGGTCGGGCCGGATCGTGGTGCGAACCGCGCTCGACGGGCGAGTCATCAATGCCGGGGTCGAGCGTTACCGGCAACTCAACAACAAGCACCTGACTGCGCTGGAAAGCCGCACATTGGGCGAAGACGCGATCCTGCTCGTGGTCGAGACCAACCAGTCGCGGCTGCGTATCGCCGAGGCGGCCCGTACCCGCGTCTTGCAAGGCGGCGAGCCGCTCGCCGCCACACGCTCGGCACTCGAAGAGGAGGGTTTCGTCGCGCAGGATCTGACGTTCGCCGCGACCAAGGGGCAGCCGGTCACGCTTGAGAAGGTGGTCGCGCTTTTCACCTCGAGGGACCGCGCGATCTCCGAGCCTCTCGACGCGGCGACCAGTGCAATCGGCGAAGCGGGATCTTTCGATGAGCTCCTCGGCTCCCATGTCCGGGCGTGGCGGGCGCTGTGGGATCGCTGCGACGTGGTCATAGAAGGTCACGCGCGCACGCAGATGATCCTGCGGCTGCATATCTTTCATCTCCTGCAGACGGCTTCGCTCCACACGGTCGACTGCGATGCCGGAATTCCTGCCCGTGGCCTGCATGGCGAGGCCTACCGTGGTCACATCTTCTGGGATGAACTGTTCATCTTCCCGTTCCTCAACTTCCGCCTTCCCGAGATCACCAGGGCGCTGCTGCTCTATCGCTACCGGCGCCTGCCGGATGCGCGGCGGCTCGCGCGGCAGGCGGCCTGCCGCGGCGCGATGTACCCCTGGCAGAGTGGCTCCAGCGGCCGCGAGGAGAGCCAGGTGCTGCACCTCAATCCCCGCTCGGGTCGCTGGACCCCGGACAGTACCCACCTGCAGCGGCATGTGAGCGCCGCCATCGGCTACAACGTCTGGCGCTACTGGCAAACGACTGGCGACCGGGAGTTCCTGTCCTTCTACGGCGCCGAGATGCTCGTGGAAATTGCCCGCTTCTGGGCGAGCGTGGCGTCCTACAACGAGGAGCTTGGCCGCTACGAAATCCGCGGGGTCATGGGCCCCGACGAGTTCCACGACCGCTACCCGTGGCGGGAAGAGCCTGGCCTCGACAACAACGGCTATACCAACCTCATGGCGGCCTGGGTGCTGCTTCGCGCGGCAGAAACCCTCGACTACCTCGGAGGCGAGCGCCGCCGCGAGCTCGACGTCTTGCTTGGCCTGCAGGCAGAAGAGATCGCCCATTGGCAGAACGTCAGCCGCGGGATGCGGGTCGACTTTTTGGACGACGGCATCATCGCCCAGTTCGAAGGCTACGACTGCCTGGAGGAGCTGGACTGGGACGCCTACCGCGAGAAGTACGGCGATATCCACCGGCTCGATCGCATCCTCGAGGCCGAAGGCGATACGGTCAACCGTTACAAGGTATCCAAGCAGGCCGACGTATTGATGCTCTTCTATCTCTTCTCCTTCGAGGAACTGCGCGAGCTGATGAACTCGCTTGGCTACCCCCTCGAGCCGGATACCGTGCGCAAGACGATCGATTATTACGTGCCACGCACCTCCGACGGCTCCACGCTGAGCCGTGTCGTTCATTCTTGGGTAGAGGCCCGCAGTGACCGGCCGCGGTCGTGGTCGCTGCTCGCCGAGGCGCTGGAGAGCGACATTGCCGACATCCAGGGCGGCACGACCGCCGAAGGCATCCACCTGGGGGCTATGGCGGGCACCGTCGACCTCATCCAGCGCGGCCAGACCGCACTCGAGTTCCGCGATGACACCATCTGGATCAGCCCCTGCCTGCCGACGGAACTGCAAGGGCTTCACCTCAAGCTGCTCTATCGCGGCTGCTGGCTCTACCTGGATATCAGCTGCGACAAACTGACCGTTTCCGCGCCCTATGGCTGGGCCGGGCCGGGACGCATCGGCGTGCGCAATCAGGTGCGTCCGTTCAAGGCAGGCGACGTTCTGGAGTTCAGCTGTCACCTCGCCGCTGGCGGCTGGCGCCCGGCACCACGGGCACCGACGCATGCCCCGGCCGATTCAGCAGGCGCGGATGGCGCGCCTGCGCAGCACAATCCGGGAGACGCCGCGCCCTGAGACCCGTCGCGTTTGAGGCGGCGTCCCCTCGTCCTCGCGCCTGGCGTAGCGCCTGCGGCGAGTGATCGCCTCGGGGCGGGCCGCCATGCGGACGCGGAAAGCTTCGGTCCTCTCAGCGCGTGGCCATCCAGATCAGCAAGCCGGCCTGGAACATGCAAAACGCCACCAGGCAGGCGATGGTGAAGCGCAGGCTGCTGTCTTCGCGGCGGAACAGTTCGAGGCGCGATTCCAGCTTGCGCAGCTTGACGTCCTGCTCGCGCAGGCTCTGGTCGGCTTTTTGCAGCATGGCCGCCGCATCGAGCAGGTCAACCATCTGCACTTTTTCGCTAGGCCAATCGCTGTGCAGGCTGCTGACCCGCTCTGCGCTGTAACGGGCGTTGAGTTGCTGGGGGTCGAGGTATTCGATGACGAAGCCCTGGGCTTGCAGGCAGTGGTCGCGGCGCAGTCGGGCCGCTTCGCTGAGGACGTCCTTGGCCGCCAGGGCCGCGCCCTCTACCAGGTAATGGGCGCAGTGTTGCTGGGCCCAGGCGATGCCCTGGGCCAGCAGGAAGCGGCCCAGGCCTCGATTGGCCGGCTCTACCAGCAAGCCCTTTTCCGGACCGAGGCGCATTTCCTTGCTGCGGTGGTCGATCCATACCTCCAGCAGGTTCAGTTCCTTGCGCACCCGCTCGCCGGGCAGGTGCAGGGTCAGGCGCAGCAGGCTCTGGCCCTTGGCATGCCGTTCAACCCGGCCCAGTTGTACGAAGCGCAAAGGCCGCACGCCGGTGTGACGGTCGACCGGCAGAGGCGCCAGACGCAGCAGGCGAAAGTGCTCAGGCGCGAGGTCCGCCCAGGGATGAACGTTCTCAACCACGGCTTGGGCGCTGGCGTCTGGCACAGCTTGTGGGGCATTGGCGTCGGTCATCAAGGCGGTCCTTTGCGCGATACCAGCTGCGGGTATCGGGCTGGCCCAGCCTTTATCGGCCGGTTGGCGCGGCGCTGGAGGCTGGCGTTTTGCCAGTGTCGTCGATGAAGCCGACGATTCGCTCGCTCAGCAGTCGTGCCAGCGGCAGGCCCGGGTTGTCGTAGGACGCCAGTTGCGCCTTGACGTCGAGCGGGACGATGCGCAGGACGTGGTTCATGCCCTCGATTATCACCAGGTGCGCATCGGTCTTGGCGGCGTGCAATGCCTCGGCATCGGCGACGCCGACCTGGATGTCGTGACTGCCCTGGACGATCAGTGCGGGGATCCGCAGGCGGGCGAAAACCTCACTGGGGTTATAGCGAAACAGTGAAATCAGGTAGGGCTGCACGCTGGGACGAAACAGCACTTGCAGCTCATCGGGCACTGCATCGGTCGGCTGGCCGGCCAGCAGCGAGTCGAGCAACCGCTGGCTGTGCGTGAGCAGTTTCGGCGGCAGGCGATAGTGCAGTTGTTCGCGCAGTACCTGGTCGATGGGGCGTGCGCTGCCGGCAAGCGAGATCAGCGCATCGGCACCGGCTGCGGGGGCTGCCAGGCTGGCGATCAAGGCGCCTTCGCTGTGGCCGATCAGGATCAGGCGACTGAAATGCTCATCGGCCTTGAGCAGATGCCCCCAGGCGACCACGTCGGCGACATATTGCTCGACAGTCAAATCGCGCTCGTCCGGGGTGGCTGCGCGGCTGGCGGCGATCCCGCGCTTGTCGTAGCGCACACTGGCGATGCCGTGCTTGGCCAGTGCCTGGGCCAGGCGCTTGAGGCTGTCGTTGTGGCCGCCAGCGGGGTTGTTGCCATCGCGGTCGGTCGGCCCGGAACCGGCGACCAGCAGGGCGACAGCGACCGGCTGGGCGCTTAACGGGCGTAATAGGGTGCCATGCAGGGTGCCCTGGTCGGTTGCCAGGCGAATCGGTCGTTGTTCGATGGTTTGGGGCGCGGCCTGGGTCAGGCCGGCAAGCAAGGTCAGGGTCAAGAGGAGAACTCGCAGCATGGGTAGGCACTAATGGCAACGGAAGTGGGTTGGACGTCAGCACCGACATAAGGTTCTAGCGGCCTGCCGGGCTTATCGCTGTGCTGCTCTGCAGATGCCACTGTTTTAGCGTGTAGGACGCATTTTGGCTGCATTTTCTCGTCAAATGTCCCGCTATTCGCCTCGAGCCAGCGACCCGGCAGCCTCAGTCCGGACTTTTCCTCATCCAGATGGGGCAAGTCCGACAGGCTTCTGGGGTGAACTGGGCTGGCGCCGCGGGTATACTCGCGGCCTTTATCGAGTCGGGGTTGGGCGTGCGCGGGCAAGCGTTGCGCCGGGCCCGGTGCTGATTCCCGCGGAGTACCCTGCAAATGTCCGGCAATACCTACGGCAAGTTGTTTACCGTCACCAGTGCTGGCGAAAGCCATGGCCCGGCGCTGGTCGCCATCGTCGATGGGTGCCCCCCGGGCCTGGAATTGTCGCTGGAGGACATGCAGCGCGACCTCGACCGGCGCAAGCCGGGCACCAGCCGCCATACCACCCAGCGTCAGGAAGACGATGTGGTGGAAATCCTCGCCGGGGTGTTCGAGGGCAAGACCACCGGCTGCGCCATCGGCTTGCTGATTCGCAATACCGACCAGAAGTCCAAGGACTACTCGGCGATCAAGGATGTGTTCCGCCCGGCCCACGCCGATTACACCTATCAGCACAAGTACGGCATCCGCGACTACCGTGGCGGCGGCCGCAGCTCGGCCCGCGAGACCGCCATGCGCGTGGCCGCTGGGGCCATTGCCAAGAAATACCTGGCGACCCAGGGCATCGTCATTCGCGGCTACATGAGCCAGCTCGGCCCGATCGAGATTCCGTTCAAGAGCTGGGACAGCGTCGAGCAGAACGCCTTCTTCTGCCCAGACCCGGACAAGGTGCCAGAGCTGGAAGCCTATATGGACCAGTTGCGCCGTGACCAGGACTCGGTCGGGGCGAAGATCACCGTGGTCGCCGAAGGGGTGATGCCGGGCCTGGGCGAGCCGATCTTCGACCGCCTGGACGCCGAGCTGGCCCATGCGCTGATGAGCATCAACGCGGTCAAGGGCGTGGAGATCGGCGCCGGCTTCGCCAGTGTCGCCCAGCGCGGCACCGAACATCGCGACGAGCTGACGCCGGCGGGCTTCGTCTCGAATAACGCCGGCGGCATTCTCGGCGGCATCTCCAGCGGCCAGCCGATTGTCGCGCACCTGGCACTCAAGCCGACCTCGAGCATCACCACGCCGGGCCGCTCGATCGACGTCGATGGCAATGCCGTGGAGGTAATCACCAAGGGCCGTCACGACCCCTGCGTCGGCATTCGCGCCACGCCGATCGCCGAGGCGATGATGGCCATCGTGCTGATGGATCACCTGCTGCGCCATCGCGCGCAGAACGCCGATGTGCGGGTGACCACACCGGTGCTGCCGCAGCTTTGAGCAGGGGCAGGTTGGGCCGGGCCGCGCAGGCTGAGCGCAGCGCAGCCCAACTGCAGCAATTGAAGTTGTCGGCCTGCCACTCGCACTATCGGGCTTCGTCGCTGCGCGCCTCGAACCGATCGGCGGTGGCTAGGTCATGACTGCCGCATTGCCCTACTGGCGCCTGTCCGGTTTCTATTTCTTCTATTTTTCGCTACTCGGCGCCACGGCGCCGTTTCTGGCGCTGTACTTCGATCACCTGGGCTTTTCCGCCGCGCGCATCGGCGAGCTGGTGGCCATTCCCATGCTGATGCGCTGCATCGCGCCCAATATCTGGGGCTGGCTGGGCGATTACAGCGGCCAGCGCCTGGCCATCGTGCGCTTTGGCGCGATCTGCACGCTGTTGTGTTTCGCCGGCATCTTCATCAGTCAGACGTATGCCTGGCTGGCCCTGATCATGGGGCTGCACGCGTTCTTTTGGCATGCGGTGCTGCCGCAGTTCGAGGTCATCACCTTCGCCCATCTGCAGGAGCAGGCGGCGCGCTACAGCAAGATTCGCCTGTGGGGCAGCATCGGCTTCATCGTCGCGGTGGTCGGCCTGGGCAAGCTGTTCGAACTGCTCAGCCTGGATGCCTATCCCTGGGCGCTGATCCTGATCATGGCCGGCATCGTGCTGAGCAGTTGGTGGGTGCCCAACGCCGAGCCGCGCATGCGCCCCAATGCAGTGGGCGAGGGCGGCTTTATCCAGCAGTTGCGTCGCCCCGGCATCCTGGCGTTTTACCTCAGTGTCGGGCTGATGCAGCTGAGCAACGGCCCGTACTACACCTTCCTGACCCTGCATCTGGAGTCGCTCGGCTATTCGCGCGGCCTGATCGGTCAGCTCTGGGCCCTCGGGGTGCTGGCCGAGATCGTGCTGTTCATGGTCATGGCCCAGCTGCTGGCGCGTTTTTCGCTGCGCAGCGTGCTGTTGGCCAGCTTTCTGATCACCGCCGTGCGCTGGTTGCTGCTGGGTAACCTGGCCGATAATCTGCTGGTGCTGTTGTTCGCCCAGTTGCTGCATGCCGCGACTTTTGGCAGTTTTCATGCGGCGGCCATCCACTTCGTGCAGCGCAGTTTTGCCGATCGTCAGCAGGGCCAGGGGCAGGCCTTGTATACCGCACTGACCGGGGTTGGTGGCGCCCTGGGCGCGCTCTATTCCGGTTACAGCTGGAACAGCCTCGGCCCGGCCTGGACGTTCGCCATTGCCAGCCTGATCGCCCTGGTCGCGGCCATCACTGCCACGCGCATGCACGAGCCGCGGCCATGAGCCGGTCGTGCAGGATGTCATTGGGTTCTGGCGCGCACTGTGCCTTTACTCAGTCTACGGATAACCAACGAGAGTTCTGACCATGAGCAGCCTGAGCGTCTACCACGAGTCTTCTGCCGATTTGCCGAACAAGGTACTGACCCACCTGGAAGATATCGCCAGCACCCTGGCTGCCGTCGGGGTGCATTTCGACCGCTGGCAGGCTTCGGCGCCGCTCGATCCTGGCTCCAGCCAGGATCAGGTGATCGCCGCCTACCGCCCGCAGATCGAGCAACTGATGAGCGAGCGCGGCTATGTCGCGGTTGATGTGATCAGCGTGAGCGATGATCACCCGGACAAAGCCGAACTGCGCGCCAAGTTTCTCGATGAGCATCGGCATGCCGAGGACGAAGTGCGTTTTTTCGTGGTGGGCAGCGGGCTGTTCAGCCTGCATGTAGACGATTACGTCTTCGCCGTGTTGTGCGAGAAGGGTGACCTGATCTCGGTACCGGCGGGCACGCGGCACTGGTTCGACATGGGTGAGCATCCGCACTTCGTGATGATCCGCCTGTTCGGCAACACTGAGGGCTGGGTCGGCGAGTTCACCGGCGATGCGATCGCCAGCCGTTTTCCGCGGCTGGATGACTGATGCGCCGCTTGATGGCCGATACCGTTCTGCGCCGCAGGGCCCGAACAACATAATGCTTGCGGAACTCCGGGCTTCGATGGCTATCCTAGATGGGCAACCCTTCGCACAGGAGTGTCCTCATGGGTTCTACACTGAATGGCCTTGTCGGCCTGGTTATTCTGGTTCTGAGTATCTGGGCCATTATCAATATCGTTAAAAGCAACACCGAGGTCGGCAAGAAAGTCCTCTGGGTGTTGTTGATCCTGTTTCTGCCGGTGATCGGTCTGATCATCTGGGCGCTGATGGGGCCGCGTGGCAACGTGCGTTTCTAGAGGCGCGGCCCACCTGCTCGGCTGGGTGTTGCTGGCCTGGCTGAGCCTGCCCGGTTCCGCCTACGCCAGCGATAGCCAGGCATGGGATGCCCTGCGCGAGGGCCGCGCGCTGTTGCTGTTGCGCCATGCCAGCGCGCCGGGCTTCGGTGATCCGGCGAATTTCCAGCTCGACGATTGCACCACCCAGCGCAACCTCAGCGAGCAGGGGCGAGAGGAGTCCCGGCGTTGGGGTGCGTTGTTGCGCAGCAAGAGGATCGAGCAGCCCAGGCTGTTCAGCAGCCGCTGGTGCCGGGCGCGCGATACGGCGCGGGAAATGTACCTAGGCACGGTCGAGCCCTTGCCGGCACTGGATTCCTTCTTCGCCAACCGCGCACGCGCCAGCCGGCAGACCGCGGAGCTGGTCGCCCAGATCAATGGCCTGGCGCGCGGTGCACCCATGGTGCTGGTGTCTCATCAGGTGAATATCAGCGCCTTGACCGGCAGCTATCCCGCCTCCGGCGAAGGCCTGATCCTGGCCTTGCCGCTCGACGTCCCGGCCCAGGTGCTGGCGCGCATACCGGCGCCCTAGCAGCCCCTCAAAGCGCCAGCGTCGCCTGCTGCGGTAACTGCACCCCTTCCAGCTTCAACAGCAACGCCTTGCGCGCCAGGCCACCGGCATAACCGGTCAGGCTGCCGTCGCGGCCGATTACCCGGTGGCAGGGGATGATCACCGCAATAGGGTTGGCACCATTGGCTGCGCCGACCGCGCGCACCGCCTTGGGCCGGGCGATCTGTGCGGCCAGGGCGCTGTAGCTACTGGTCTGGCCGAAGGGGATACCCTGCAACGCCTGCCACACCGCCTGTTGAAAAGCCGTGCCGTGCGGCGCCAGGCGCAGCTCGAAGCGCCGACGGCGGCCGGCGAAATAGTCGTCGAGTTGCCAGCACACCTCATCCAGTTTGCCAGCAGCGGTTTGCCAGTGCTCACCGATCCGCCAGGGTTTGGTGTCGATTTCCATCAACAGTTGCTGCAGGCCGGTTTCGTCGCCGGCCAGCAGCAGGCGGCCAATGGGGCTGTGGTGGTAGCGGTAGTACATGGCTATTCACCTCTGCGAGTAGTCGTGCCACAGGTAGGCGGCGGCGTAGGCGCGCCACGGTCGCCAGGCTTCGGCGCGGGCCTTGAGTTGCCTGGCGTCGATGCCGTCAGCGCCCCACAGTGGCGCTTTGAGCAGGCCCAGGTCGCTGGCGGGGAAAGCATCGGCTGCGCCAAAGGCGCGCAGGGCAATGTATTCGGCGGTCCACGGGCCGATGCCGGGCAGGGCGCAGAGCCGTTCGATCAGGCCTTCGCTGCCGTGGCGCAGATCCAGGTGCAACGCGCCGCTGGCGACCAGCCCGGCGAAGTGCTGCAGCGTCTGTACGCGCCTACCCGGCATGCCGATGCCCGTCAGGTCGGCGCCGGCGATGGCCGCGGCGCTGGGGAACAGGCGGTCGACGCCTGCGCCGTAGGCCGCCGGTAACGGCTCGCCCAGGCGGGTGACCAGGCGCCCGCTGATGGTCACCGCAGCTTTTACCGTGACCTGCTGGCCGACGATGGCCCGCACCGCCTGCTCGAACGGATCGAAGGCCGTCGGCAGGCGCAGCCCTGGATTGCGCGCGACCAGCGTGGCCAGGTAGGGATCCTGGGCGAAATGTCGGCCGATGCGCTGCGGTTCGGCATCCAGGTCGAACATGCGTCGCACCCGCTGCTGCAATTCGGCCAGGCAGGGGATGGCCGAGGCGCTGTAGCTCAAGATCAGGGCGTCATGCCCGGGCTGCGGGCTTACGCTGAACCAACCGCTGACGTCTGCCAGGCGGAAACTGCGGCAATAGCGCTCGTGGCTCAGCCGTTCGACCCCCGCCAGGGCGCGCAGGGCGAAATGGTCGTGGAACTGCTGCCAATCCCAGGGGGCGTGGTAGGGCAGCAGCAGCGTGGTTTGCGCAGGGTTATTCATGCCCGGACGATAACCCCGGTGCCGAGCACTTGTCTGCGCCAAACTGACTTTCAAAGACGCTGTACTCGTTGGCTGTTGCACATCGAGCGTGAGCTGCAGATTGGCTTTTGTTCGAGGCCTTTACTCCCGGCAACCCAGAATTTCTCACGATAACGCTGCGATTGGCGGCGCTGTGGCGCTAGACTTGCTGCGCGTTGCCCTTGTAGTGAGCGGCGCCGCCCCCATCTTTTGATTTCTTCTTTTTACAGGTGCGTGCATTTTTTATGAGTACTGCTCTGTCCATCCGGCAGTTGACCAAAACCTACGGCAATGGCTTCCAGGCTCTGCATGGCATCGATCTGGATGTCGCCGAAGGGGATTTCTTCGCCTTGCTCGGCCCCAATGGCGCCGGCAAATCCACCACCATCGGCATTCTCTCGACCCTGGTGACCAAGACCAGCGGCACGGTCAATGTGTTTGGCCATGATCTGGACCAGCAGCCGGCGGCGCTCAAGCGCTGCCTGGGCGTGGTGCCGCAGGAGTTCAATTTCAACCAGTTCGAGAAGGTCTTCGACATTGTCGTGACCCAGGCTGGTTATTACGGCATTCCCGCGCGCATCGCCAAGGAGCGTGCCGAGCAGTACCTCAACCAGTTGGGGCTGTGGGACAAGCGCGATGTGCCCTCGCGCGAACTGTCCGGCGGCATGAAGCGCCGTTTGATGATCGCCCGCGCCCTGGTCCACCAGCCACGCTTGCTGATCCTCGATGAGCCGACCGCAGGCGTCGACATCGAATTGCGTCGCTCGATGTGGAGTTTTCTCACCGAGCTCAACCAGCAGGGCATCACCATCATCCTCACCACCCATTACCTGGAGGAGGCCGAGCAGTTGTGCCGCAACATCGGCATCATCGATCACGGCCGCATCGTCGAGAACACCAGCATGAAGACGCTGCTGAAGAAGCTGCACGTGGAGACCTTTCTGCTCGACCTGAAGGAGTCGCTGCTGGTGCCGCCGCAGCTGATCGGCTACCCGGCGCACCTGCTCGATCATCACACCCTGGAAGTGCAAATCGACAAGAGCCAGGGCATTACCGAACTGTTCCGCCAACTGGCGCGGCAGAACATCGAGGTGCTCAGCTTGCGCAACAAGACCAATCGCCTGGAGGAGCTGTTCGTCTCCCTGGTCGAGAAGAACCTGGCCAAGGAGGCGGTATGAGCACGGCTTATCTGAATTCCGAGTTCGCCGCCAACATGGTGGCCCTGCGCACCATCGTCTACCGCGAGATCCGCCGCTTCACCCGCATCTGGCCGCAGACCCTGCTGCCGCCGGCGATCACCATGGTTCTGTACTTCGTCATCTTCGGCAACCTGATCGGCCAGCGGATCGGCGAGATGGGTGGCTTCAGCTACATGGAATACATAGTGCCGGGGCTGATCATGATGTCGGTGATCACCAACTCCTACGGCAACGTGGTGTCGAGCTTCTTCGGCAGCAAGTTCCAGCGCTCGATCGAGGAGCTGATGGTCTCGCCGGTGTCGCCGCACATCATTCTCATCGGCTACGTGGCCGGCGGGGTAATACGCGGGCTGGCGGTAGGCCTGATCGTCACTCTGTTGTCGCTGTTCTTCACCCACCTGCAGGTGCATCACCTTGGTGTGACCGTGCTGGTGGTGTTGCTGACCGCGACCATTTTCGCCATGGGCGGCTTCATCAATGCGGTATTTGCGCGCAACTTCGACGACATCTCGATCATCCCGACCTTCGTCCTGACGCCGCTGACCTACCTGGGCGGGGTGTTCTACTCGATCAGCCTGCTGCCGCCGTTCTGGCAGACCCTGTCGCTGGTCAACCCGGTCCTGCATATGGTCAATGCCTTTCGCTACGGCATTCTCGGCGTGTCGGACATTCGCATCGGTGTCGCCGTCGGCTTCATGCTGATAGCCACCGCGGTGCTCTATGGCGTGTGCATTCGCCTGCTGATCAGCGGGCGCGGCATGCGGCAGTAGCGAGTATTTATTGAAAATAATATCGGGAAACATCTCGAACGGCTGAAGCGCGCGGCGAGGCCGTTAGACTCAGCCGCTATGGAATTACTGGGGGTTGTCCATGTCTGCCCGTCCGCGCGCTCTATTCGTGGCAGCGCTGTTGCTTCTCTCGGCCGTTTGGCCAGTGGCTCATGCGGCCGAAGGCCCCCTGGTCGAAGTCGTGCCGGTGGAGAAGGCCCTGGTGCGCGACGAGCTGATCACCTTCGGCTCGCTGCGCTCCGATGAGTCGGTGATGATCCGTCCGGAAATCGAAGGGCGTCTGGCCGCGCTGCATTTCCGCGAAGGCCAGGCCGTCACGGCCGGGACGCTGTTGGTCAGCCTGGACGATGCGATTGCCCGTGCCGAGCGGGCCCAGGCCCAGGCCAATCTGAATCTGGCGGAAAAAAATTATCAGCGCGCGCAGATGCTGTTCAAGCGCGGCGCCAGCAATGCCCAGGCACTGGATGAAGCCAGCGCCCAGCAGCAAGCCGCCCGCGCCAGTCTGGCGCTGGCCCAGGCGCGCCTGGACAAGACCCGCATTCATGCACCCCACGACGGCGTCCTGGGCCTGCGCCATGTCAGCCCGGGCGATTATCTGGAGGCTGGCCAGGACATCGTCAACCTGGAGGTGCTCGATCCGCTCAAGGTCGACTTCCGCATTCCGCAAAAAGCCGTCAGTCAGATTCGTCTGGACCAACTGATCGAGATCAGCCTGGATACCTATCCGGGCGAGCGCTTCAGGGGCGAGATCTACGCGATCAACCCGCGTCTGGATGAAGCCGGGCGCAGCCAGGCGGTGCGTGCCCATATTGCTAACCCCGATCGACGCCTGAGCCCCGGCCAGTTCGTCAGGGTGACGGTGATCCTCGCCGAACGGCCCGAGGCCCTGGTGATCCCCGAGGAGGCGGTGATGCCGGTCGGCGACCGCCTGCTGGTCAACCTGGTGGTGGACGGCAAGGTCGAGCAGCGCGAGGTCACGCTGGGCAAGCGCCTGGACGGCAAGGTCGAGGTGCGCGAGGGCCTGGATGGCGATGAGGAGCTGATCAGCGCCGGCTGGCAGAAGGTACGCGCGGGCATGGCGGTGCGCACCAGGGTGGTGGAGCGCCAGCCATGACGCTGTCGGATATCTGCATCCGCCGGCCGGTGTTCGCCACCGTGCTGTCGCTGATCGTGGTGCTGCTCGGCCTGATGGCCTATCAGCGCCTGAGCGTGCGCGAATACCCGAACATCGACGTGCCCATCGTCACGGTCAGCGTCGGCTATCCCGGGGCCAGTCCGGAAATCATGGAGTCCCAGGTCGCCCAGCCGATCGAGGATGTGCTCTCGGGCATCGAGGGGCTGGATTTCGTCAGTTCCATCAGCCGTTCGGAAAACACCCAGATCACTGCCCAGTTCAAGCTGGGCGCCAACAGCGACGAGGCGGCCAACGACGTCCGCGACCGCCTCGGCCGGGTGCGCGGGTTGCTGCCGGACGAGATCAACGAGCCCATCGTGCAGAAGGTCGAGGCCGATGCCCAGCCGGTGATCTGGCTGGCGTCCTACAGCGAACGCTACAGCGCCATGGAGATCACCGATGTGCTGGAGCGGGTGATCAAGGACCGCCTGCAGACCATCCCCGGCGTCGCCGAGGTGCAGATCCGCGGCGGCCGCACCCTGGCCATGCGCATCTGGCTCGACCCGGAAAAACTCGCCGCGCACAACCTCACCGTGCAGGACGTCGAAGACGCCCTGCGCCGGCAGAACGTCGAGATTCCCGCCGGACGTATCGAGTCGCAAGAGCGCGAATTCACCGTGCTCTCGGAAACCGACCTGAATACCCCGGAGCAATTCAATCAGCTGATTCTCGATGACTCGCAGGGCTACCTGCTGCGCCTGGCCGATGTCGGCTATGCCACGATAGGCCCGCAGAGCGAGCGCAGCATCGTGCGCTTCAAGGGCCGCCCGGCGGTGTCCATGGGGGTGATCAAGCAGGCCACGGCCAACCCGCTGGATATCTCCGACGGCTTGAGTGCGGCCCTGCCGGAGGTGCGTACCCTGCTGCCGGACGGCATGCACCTGGTGGTGGCCCACGACAGCTCGCTGTTCATTCGCGAGTCGATCGACAACGTCTTCATCACCATCTGGGAAGCGGTGGCGCTGGTCATCCTGATCATCTTCATCTTCCTGCGTTCGCTGCGCGCCACCCTCATTCCGCTGGTGACCATCCCGGTGTCGCTGATCGGTGCCTTCGCCCTGATGAGCGTGATGGGCTTCACCATCAATACCCTGACCTTGCTGGCCATGGTGCTGGCGATCGGTCTGGTGGTGGACGACGCCATCGTCATGCTGGAGAACATCCATCGGCATATCGAAGAGGGCATGGCCCCGGTGCAGGCGGCGCTCAAGGGCAGCCGCGAGATCGCCTTCGCGGTGGTCGCCATGACCCTGACCCTGGCCGCGGTGTTCACCCCCATCGGTTTCATGCAAGGCAGCACCGGCAAGCTGTTCACCGAGTTCGCCTGGACGCTGGCTGGAGCCGTGCTGGTCTCGGGTTTCGTCGCCCTGACCCTGACCCCGATGATGTGCGCGCTGCTGCTCAAACCGCACCAGGCCGGCGAGCGGCACAACCGCCTGTACAACCTGATCGAGGATTTCCTCACCGGCCTGACCCATGGCTACAAGCGCTTGCTGGCCCGCGCCCTGGCCGCCTGGTGGCTGGTGCTGGGGGTGCTGGTGCTGGCCCTGCTGGCCTGCCTGCTGCTGTTCGCCGGCCTGAAGTCGGAACTGGCGCCCACCGAAGACACCAGCACCATCATCGGCGTGTTCAACGGCCCGGACGGCGCCACCATCGGCTACACCGGGCGTTATGCGCGGCAGATCGAGGCGGCCTACGAGAGCATCCCGGAGACCAACCGCTACATGGTGATCGCCGGTTTCCCCACCGTGGCTCAGGGTATTTCCTTCATGAAGCTGGAAGACTGGGGCGATCGCTCGCGCAGCCAGTTCGAGATCCGCAACGAGCTGCTGCCCAAGTTCCAGGAGATCGCCGGGTTTCGGGCCTTTCCGGTCAATCGGCCACCGCTCGGGCAGAGCGCGCGCAATCAGCCGGTCAACTTCGTGATCCGCTCCTCGATGGAGTACGCCGAGCTGCAGGGCTACGTCGATCAGCTGTTGAACAGCCTGCGCGATTACCCTGGCCTGGAAAGCCCGGACAGCGATCTGAAGTTGAACGCGCCGCAGCTCAAGGTGACGATCAACCGCGAACAGGCGGTCGCGGTCGGCACGGACGTGGCGACCATCGGCCGCAGCCTGGAAAGCCTGTTCGGCAGCCGCCAGGTGACCCGCTTCAAGCAGAACGGCGAGCAGTACGACGTGCTGGTGCAGTTGCAGGACGTCGACCGCAGCAACCCGCAGGATCTCGACCGCGTCTATGTACGCGGGCGTGACGACAGCATGGTGCAACTGTCCAACCTGATCGAGGTGCGCGAGACGGTGGCGCCGCGCGAACTCAATCACTTCAACCAGTTGCGGGCGGTCACGGTGAGCGCCAACGTCGGTGCCGGCTACACCCTGGGTGAAGCCCTGGACTACCTGGAAAGCGCCGCGCGCACGGTATTCCCGCCGGAAACCCAATACGACTTCACCGGCACCTCGCGTGACTTCAAGGAGTCCGGCGCCGGCATCGCGCTGATCTTCGCCCTGGCCCTGGCCTTCATCTTCCTGGTGCTGGCGGCGCAGTTCGAGAGTTTCAGCGATCCGCTGATCATTCTGTTCAGCGTACCGCTGTCGATGGCCGGCGCCTTGCTGGCGCTGACCCTGTTCGGCGGCACCCTGAATATCTACTCGCAGATCGGCCTGGTGACCCTGATCGGCCTGATCACCAAGCACGGCATCCTCATCGTCGAATTCGCCAACGTGCTGCTGCGTCAGGGCCAGGAGCTGCGTGGCGCGGTGATAGACGCCTCGGTGCAGCGCCTGCGGCCGATTCTGATGACCACCGGGGCGATGGTCCTGGGTTCGTTGCCCCTGGCCATCGCCAGCGGCGCGGGGGCGGAAAGCCGTCAGCAGATCGGCCTGGTGATCGTCGGCGGCCTGCTGGTGGGCACCTTCTTCACCCTGTTCGTGATTCCGACCCTGTACATGCTGCTGCGCCGCTGGCGGCCGATCAGGCAGGAACAAGCAGAGACCGCCACGGCGTAGGGTAACTCACGTCGTAGGGCGTACTCGCGAAGCAGTACGCCATTGCTGCTGCTGGTGACGGTGGACTGTTCGCTGCGCTCCTGAGTCCACCCTACGGCTTAGCGCCCTGGCGCTTATCGGCGCCTTCATTGCTGGTCGCGGTTACTCGACCTTGAGCACCAGCTTGCCGAAGTTCTCACCGCTGAACAGCTTGAGCAGGGTTTCCGGGAAGGTCTGCAGGCCGACCACGATGTCTTCCTTGGACTTCAGTTTGCCGCTGGCCAGCCAGCCACCCATCTCTGCAGCCGCCTCGGCGAAGCGCGGGGCGTAGGTCATCACCACCATGCCTTCCATGCGCGCGCTGTTGACCAGCAGGTTGAGGTAGTTGGCCGGACCCTTGATCGCTTCCTTGCTGTTGTACTGGCTGATGGCGCCGCAAATGATTACTCGCGCCTTGAAGGCCAGGCGGGTGAGCACGGCATCGAGAATGTCACCACCGACGTTGTCGAAGTACACGTCCACACCCTTCGGGCATTCGCGCTTGAGACCGGCAACCACCTCTTCGTTTTTGTAGTCGATGGCCCCGTCGAAGCCCAGCTCGTCGATCAGGAACTTGCACTTGTCGGCGCCGCCAGCGATACCGACCACACGGCAGCCCTTGAGCTTGGCGATCTGTCCGGCAATGCTGCCGACTGCGCCGGCGGCGCCGGAAATCACCACGGTTTCGCCGGCCTTGGGCGCGCCGACATCGAGCAGGGCGAAGTAGGCGGTCATGCCGGTCATGCCCAGCGCCGACAGGTACAGCGGCAGCGGCGCGCGCTTGGGGTCGACCTTGTAGAAGCCCTTGGGCTCGCCGAGGAAGTAGTCCTGCACGCCGAGGGCACCGTTGACGTGGTCGCCGACGGCGAAATCCGGGTGTTGCGAGGCGATCACCTGGCCGACGCCGAGGGCGCGCATCACTTCGCCGATGCCGACAGGCGGGATATAGGATTTGGCATCGTTCATCCAGCCGCGCATGGCCGGATCGAGGGACAGGTAAAGGTTCTTGACCAGAATCTCTCCGGGGCCGGGCTCGCCGAGCGGCGTTTCCACGTAGCTGAAGGTGTCGCGGCTGGGCAGGCCGACGGGGCGTTGGGCGAGGAGGAATTGGCGGTTGAGCGTGGCGGTCATGGTGGTTACTCATTGAACGGAAAGACCTGTGATAGCCCCTGCCGCCCCGATGGGCAAGGTTTGCCCTGGGGCCGAATGGCGGTTAATCCATTCGGCTGATAGCGGTATGGGGGCTTAATCATTATTTTGCATGGAGCCATAACCGCTGTTCGAATAGAGCTGTCGTGCCAGGCGCGGCCCTGACTAGACTCGGCGCAGACTTTCACTCCTTGTGAGGACACTAAGATGAGTTTGAGCTTTTCCGGCCAGGTTGCCCTGGTCACCGGCGGCGCTGCCGGTATTGGTCGTGCGACCGCCCTGGCTTTCGCCAACGAAGGCCTCAAGGTAGTGGTTTCCGATGTCGACGTGGCGGGCGGCGAGGGCACTGCCGGACTGATCCGCGACGCCGGTGGCCAGGCCACCTTCGTGCGTTGCGACGTGACCCGTGATGCCGAGGTCAAGGCCTTGATGGACGCCACGGTAGCCGCCTACGGCCGCCTGGACTACGCCTTCAACAACGCCGGCATCGAGATCGAACAGGGCAAGCTGGCCGAGGGCACCGAGGCCGAGTTCGACGCCCTCATGGGCGTCAACGTCAAGGGTGTGTGGCTGTGCATGAAGCACCAGATCCCGTTGCTGCTGGCTCAGGGTGGCGGCGCCATCGTCAACACCGCCTCGGTCGCCGGCCTCGGCGCCGCGCCGAAGATGAGCATCTATAGCGCCTCCAAGCACGCGGTCATCGGTCTGACCAAGTCGGCGGCGGTGGAATACGCGAAGAAGAAGATCCGCGTCAACGCGGTGTGCCCGGCGGTGATCGACACCGACATGTTCCGCCGCGCCTATGAGGCCGATCCGAAGAAGGGCGAGTTCGCCGCCGCCATGCACCCGGTCGGGCGCATCGGCAAGGTCGAGGAAATCGCCACCGCGGTACTCTACCTGTGCTGCGACGGTGCCGCCTTCACCACCGGCCATGCCCTGGCGGTGGACGGCGGGGCCACGGCGATCTGATTGCGCAAAGGCGCCTCGGGCAGACTGCTTGAGAGGCGCCGGAATCAGCGACCTGGCAGCACAGACGCCCCGACTGGTTCGGGGCGTCTGCGTTTGCGTCGAAAATATCCAGCAACGGCAAGCCAAGCCCTCGTGGCTGGATCATTCGCCAAGCTAAGCCAATCCAAGCCGGGCCCGGCCCGTCGAAGGTCTATGGCCTCGACGATGGTTGTGTATGCATCGGCTGGCGGGGGGCGGGTGCCGGCTGCACGAGCGTATAGCCACTGCGACAGGTTCGGCGAGTACGCCGCCATCTTGTTAAGTCGACATTACAAATCGCTTTGTCGAGCACCTCGCTATTGAGCAGATGCTTTGATTTGTAAGTCATAAATCCGATCGGCCTACTTATTGCTTGATACTTCGTACCCTGAGACGCGAGTACTAGCGCAGCTGTCACCGTTTCGTCTGGGTTCGCCATTGCTCGTCCTCGATATCGAGCCGCCGTTTTCCAAACGGCAGCGTTGCCAAACCGAGGTGATTTGTATGCAACGGCGAGACTTCCTCACACTCAGCATTCGTTCGGCAATGGCGGCCGGGCTGACTGCCAGTATTCCCCTGGCACTGTTGCGCAGTCACAGCAGCCATGCGGCAATACTGGCCGCCGGTCTATCCGATCCGGCGGCCCAGCCACTGTTCGTCAACCTGGCGCCCAATGCCCTGGATCCGCAATTCAGATACGCAGCGAGCAGCGGCAAGCTGCGTATCCGCGTGGCTGAGGCGCTACAGCTGACCGGTTTGTTGGGCGCGAATGGCCAGCCCGTGGTAACCCGTATCTGGGGCTACGGTCCGCACAATGGTCCGGTTAGCTGGCCGGGACGCACCCTCGAACTGGCGGCCAGTGCGGCGCCGCTGGAGGTGACCTGGGAAAATGATCTGATCGACGGCGCCTTGCCGCTGAGCCATCTGCTGCCGGTCGACGGCAGCCTGCACTGGGCCTATTCGCTGGCCGGTTACCAGCACCGCGGGATCGTCACGGACGGTGTGCCCGTAGTCACCCATGTGCACGGTGGGCATAACGACAGTCCGTTCGACGGCAATCCCGAGTATTTCTTCTCGCCGCGCTTCAAGGTTACCGGGCCGCGCTGGGAGGCCCGCACCTATAGCTACGGCGGGCCCGACTGGAACCCGGTGGCCGGTACCCTGTGGTATCACGATCATGCCCTGGGCATCACCCGCCTGAATGTCTATGCCGGCCTGGCCGGCTTCCTGATCCTGCGCGATGCCGACGACTCCGGCTTGCCGGGCAATCCTTTAGGGTTGCCCGCACCACCCTATGAACTGGGCTTCGCAGTTCAGGACCGGATGTTCCGCCACACCGGCGAACTCTTCTATCCTGCCTTCCCCGGCGATCCGTTCTACAGCGAATTCATCGACGAGGAGGAGGCCGAGTTGCCGGAGGAACTCTTCCCGGATGGCGGTCCGACTGCCCTGGCCGAGTTCTTCGGCGACCATATGCTGGTCAACGGCGTCATCTGGCCTCGATACGAGGTCGAACAACGCCAATACCGGGTCAGGTTGCTCAATGGCTGCGACAGTCGCTTCATGCGCCTGTGCTTCAAGGTGGTCGCAGGCTGGGGTAGCGATCCGTCCGAGGGTGTGCGCCTGCCGTTTCAGGTCATCGGCTCCGATCAGAGCCTGCGACAGACAGCCGCTGAGGTTGAGGCGGTCGATTTCGCCCCTGGCGAACGCCTGGATCTGGTCATCGACTTCAAGGCGGTGCCCTGGGGCAGCCGGGTGATCATCGAGAATCTACTCGGCGATGCGCCCTTCGGCGGCAGTGAACCGAAGCGCGAAGACCTGTTCCCGGACCGCCGGACCGACCGCGTCATGGCCTTCGATGTCATGCTGCCGCTGTCGTCCAGAGCGGACACCGGGATAGCTCACGGCAGCTGGCTGGGTGGCGGTGCGCCGGGCACGGACGCCAGCCTGACGCGCAAGCTGGCGCTATTCGAAGGGACCGATCAGTACGGCCGCCTGCAACCGCTGCTGGGTACCGCCGAGCCGGTCATGGATGTCGCCGGCAATTGGGTCAACGGTGCGCTGGCCTGGCACAGCCCGATCACCGAGAATCCCGCCCTGGATACCAGTGAAATCTGGGAAATCTACAACGCCACCGGTGACGCCCATCCGATTCACCTGCACCTGGTGCACTTTGAAATTCTCGACCGCCAGCCGTTCAAGGCCAAACTGATCGAGCAGCCCTTGCTGCAGCACGATGGCAGTCTCGGCGAGGGTTATCGACTGGAGGACATCAAGCTGGTCGGCCAGCCCCGCGGGCCCGAGCCCCAGGAGCAGACCCGTCGCGATATGGTGGCGGCGCTGCCGGGCGAAGTCACCCGGATCCGGGCGCGATTCGACAAGCCGGGGCGCTATGTCTGGCACTGCCACATCCTCTCGCACGAGGATCACGAGATGATGCGGCCCTTCCATGTAGGCCCGGGGCCCTATTAGCGTGAGGCGGTAGCTCGTGCCATCGCCTCGAGCAGGCCGTCGGAGCTTTTCAGGTCCGACGGTGCGCCCTTGTCAGCGGCCAGGGCCGTTCAGGCAGACTGCCGACCGCCATTGAGGATCGCCAGGCACAGTAGACCGGCGACTATGCCCCAGAACGCCGAACCGACCGAGAACAGGCTCATGCCCGAGGCGGTGACCAGGAAGGTGATCAGCGCCGCCTCGCGTTCCTTGGGTTCGCTCATGGCCTGGGTCAGGCCGCCGATGATCGAGGCGAACAGCGCCAGCGCCGCGATCGACAGGATCAGCGCCTGGGGCAGGGCGGTGAACAGCGCGGCCAGGGTGGCGCCGAAGATCCCGGCGATACCGTAGAACAGGCCGCACCAGATGGCCGCGGTATAGCGCTTTTTCGGGTCTTCATGGGCCTCGGGGCCGGCGCAGATCGCCGCGCTGATGGCCGCCATATGGATGCCATGGGAGCCGAAGGGCGCCAGCAGGATCGAGAGCAGGCCGGTGCTGGTGAGCAGCTTGGAGGCCGGCACCTGGTAGCCGTTGGCACGCAGCACGGCGATGCCTGGCAGGTTCTGCGAGGCCATGGCGACGATGAACAGCGGGATGCCGATGCTGATCGCCGCGGCCAGTGAGAAGCTCGGCGTGGTCCATACCGGGGTGGCCAGTTGCAGCTCGAACTCGCTGAAATCCAGCAGACCGAACAACCCAGCCAGCAGGCAGCCGACGATCAGCGCCGCCAGCACCGCATAACGCGGCAGCAGGCGTTTGCCCAGCAGGTAGGCGAGCAGCATCGCCACCACCAGCTGCGGCTGCTGCTCGGCGGCGCCGCAGATCTCCAGACCGATCTTGAACAGCACCCCGGCCAGCAAGGCGGCGGCGATTGAGGCGGGGATACGCCGCATGATGTGGTCGAAGCTGCCGGTCAGGCCGATCAGCACGATCAGCCCCGAGGCGAGGATATAGGCACCGATCGCCTCGCCGTAAGGCACCCCCGGCAGGCTGCTGATCAGCAGCGCCGCGCCGGGCGTCGACCAGGCGATCATCACCGGCGCGCGGTAGCGCAGCGACAGGCCGATGGAGCCGATCGCCATGCCGATCGACAGCGCCCAGATCCATGAGGAAATCTGCCCGCTGCTCAGGCCGGCGGCCTGGCCGGCCTGGAACATCAGCACCAGTGAACTGGTGTAGCCGGTGAGCATGGCGATGAAGCCGGCGACTACCGCCGAGGTCGAGGTGTCGGCCAGTGGCCGCAGGCGTGTCTGGACCGCTTCGCTCATCTACAGGACTCCATTGACGTCGGCGAGAATCGGGTACAGCGAGGCCACCAGCAGCAGGGCCATGCCGATATTGAAGCCGCGCAGCACCCGTGGATTGCTCAACCAGTTGCGCAGCAGGCTGCCGGCCATGGTCCAGAGGCCGACGCTGGGGCAGTTGACCAGGGCGAACAGCGCCGCGATCAGCAGCACATTGACCACGAAATTGTCCTGCGGGGTATAGGTGGTGATGGCGCCGATGGCCATCACCCAGGCCTTGGGGTTGACCCATTGAAACGCCGCGGCCTGGAGGAAGCTGAATGGCTTGCCGCTGGCTTGAGCTTGGCTGTCCGGTGCACCGGCGTGGGCGATGTTCCAGGCCAGGTAGAGCAGATAGGTCGCGCCCAGATAACGCAGCACGCTGTAGAGCATCGGCACCTGTTCGAACACCTGGCCGAGGCCCAAGCCCACCGCCATCACCAGCAGCATGAAACCCAGGCTGATTCCGAACATATGCGGCAGGCTGCGGCGCATGCCGAAGTTCACCCCGGAGGCGAGCAGCATCATGTTGTTCGGCCCCGGCGTCACCGAGGTGACGAAGGCGAAGGCGATAAAGGCGATCAGCAGTTCAGTGGTCATGGTGGCGGCACTCGGGGTCTGTGCTGCTCAGCCTAAGGGCAGTTGTGCCGTGCGTCGCGGTACAGCGGGGCAGGCAATGGGTAGTACAGTTGGCAGCCGTGCGCTGAGGCGGGCGGTACAGTTGCCCTGCACAAGGCGTTTTAACCTTGCGCCGAGCCGCCCTGATAGCTGTTGCCCAGAGCCTGATTGACCTCGAGCCAGCCCTGTACGGCCTCTTCACCGACTTCGCCAAAGGCCCGCTGCAGCAACTTGGCCTGCTCGCGGCGCAGGGCCAGTTCCAGCTTGGCCCCTTCGGCGGTAAAGCCGAGCAGGCGTTTGCGCTTGTCGTCCTCGGCCGCCAGGCTCTCCACCAGGCCCATTTCCAGCAACTGGCGCAGCGGCGTATTCAGCGCCTGCTTACTCACCCCCAGGTAGGCCAGCAGTTCCTTCATGCTCAGCCCGGGGTACTTGGCGATAAAAAACAGAATGCGGTGGTGCACGCGCGACAAACCGCGACGCGCCAGCATCTCGTCGGCCTTGGCGGTGAACGCCTGGTAACCGAAGAAGAAGGCCTCCATGGCGGCTTGCTGGGTGGTGACGTTCTTGAGGTCAAGCATTAAGGTCAAGCCTGTTGACGTATTGGGTCGGGGTATCGTAATTTCGGTCAAACAGTTTGACCTATTTTTATTAGCCTTTGCTACCGGTGTCTCCATGGCCTTCTCCGAACGCGTTGCCCGCCTGAAAAGCTCCTTGATCCGTGAAATTCTCGCCGCGGCGCAGCGCCCGGAAGTGATGTCGTTCGCCGGTGGCCTGCCGGCCGAGCCGATGCTGCCCAAGGTCGAATGGGCGGATATGCCGACCAGCATGGGCCAGTACGGCATGAGCGAAGGCGAGCCGGAATTGCGCGAGGCCATCGCCGAGGAGGCCCGCGCCCTCGGCGTACCCTGCGATGCCACCCAGGTGCTGATCGTCAGCGGTTCGCAGCAGACCCTGGACCTGGCCAGCAAACTGTTTATCGATCCGGGTACCGAAGTATTGCTCGAGGCGCCGACCTATCTGGCCGCCTTGCAGGCCTTCCAGTTGTTCGGCGCCGACTGCATCGCCGTGCCGCAGGAAGCCGATGGCCCGCAGATCGACGCCCTGCGTCAGCGCCTGGAACAGCACAAGCCGGCCTTTGCCTACCTGATTCCGACCTTCCAGAACCCTTCGGCGGTGCGCTACAGCGAAGCCAAGCGCGATGCGGTGGCGGCCTTGCTCGACGAGTTCGGCGTGACCCTGATCGAGGATGAACCCTACCGCGAGCTGGTGTTCGACGAGGGCAGCGCCACGCCAATTGTCAGCCGCCTGCACAAGGCCAGCTGGATCTATACCGGCACCGTGTCGAAAACCCTGTTGCCGGGGCTACGCGTCGGTTACCTGATCGCCACCCCGGATCTGTTCCCCTATCTGCTGCGTCTCAAGCAGTCGGCGGATTTGCACACCAACCGCGTCGGCCAGTGGCAGGCCCTGCAATGGTTGGGCACCCGTCACTACCGTGAGCATCTGGCCGAATTGCGCGACTTCTACCGCATCCGCCGCGACGCCATGCAAGTGGTGTTGCAGGAGCACTTCGGCGATCTGGCCGATTGGCAGATTCCCCAGGGTGGCCTGTTTTTCTGGCTGACCCTCAAGCAGCCGCTGGATACGCGCACCTTGCTCGAGCCGGCGCTGGCGCAGAACGTTGCCTTCATGCCGGGAGAGCCGTTTTTCATCGACCCGGACCGGCATCCGGGGCACATGCGGCTTAACTTCAGCCATATCGCCCCGGCGCGCTTGAACGAAGGCCTCAAGCGCCTGGCCGGAGTGATCCGCGAAGCGCAGGCCAACCTGGCGGCTTGATCCAGTCGTGCGGCCTCGCCACGCGGCAACGGTGCATATGACAGACGAATGAAGGGAGAGCAGGGCAATGTACAAGGTCTACGGCGATACCCGGTCGGGCAACTGCTACAAGGTCAAGTTGATGCTCAACCTGCTGGGTATTGCCCATGAGTGGGTGGCCATGGACATCCTCAAGGGCGAAACCCAGAGCGAGGCCTTCCTGGCCAAGAACCCCAACGGCAAGATTCCGGTGCTGGAGCTGGAGGATGGCACCTGCCTGTGGGAGTCCAATGCGATTCTCAACTTCCTCGCCGACGGCACGGAGTTTCTGCCCAGCGAGCCGCGCCTGCGCACCCAGGTGCTGCAGTGGCAGTTCTTCGAGCAGTACAGCCACGAGCCCTACATCGCCGTGGCACGCTTTATCCAGCTCTACCAGGGCCTGCCCGAGGCGCGGCGCAAGGAGTACGAGGAGTGCCATGTGCGCGGGCACAAGGCGCTCAAGGTGATGGAGCGGCAGCTGCAGCGCACCGCTTACCTGGTCGGTGAGCAGTATTCGATCGCCGATATCGCGCTGTACGCCTACACCCATGTGGCCGATGAGGGCGGCTTCGACCTCGGCCCCTATCCGGCCATTCGCACCTGGCTCGATCGGGTGGCCAGCCATCCGCAGCATGTGAGCATGCTGGGGTAACCAGGCGTCCCGCATCTACTCGATGCACGCAACATGTTTCGCCGGGCTGCTAAAGTTCCAGGCAGGTCGAGCAGTCGACTGCTTTGACACAATGCCAGCCACCTTGGCGGCAACCGTCCGGAGTGACGCCGCCCATGATCGAAACCCCCAGTCGCAAAATCCAGTTGGCGCTGATCGTCGTCATGCTCCTGCTGATCTGGCTGTGGGCCGCGATCAACCCCTTGAGTCGCGAGGACTGGTTGCTGGAGAACCTGCTGGTGTTCTTTTTCGCCGGCTTGTTGCTGGCGACCTATCGACGCTTTGCCTTTTCCCTGACGGCGTATTGGCTGTTCGCCCTGTTCATGGGCATGCACCTGTATGGCTCCCATTACACCTACTCGCAAACGCCCCTCGGCTTTTGGTTTCAGGATGCCTTTGCTCTGGGCCGCAACCACTACGACCGGCTGGTGCACTTTTCCTTTGGCTTGCTGCTGGTCTATCCGCTGCGGGAATTACTGCAGCGTTCGGCCAGGCTCGCCGGCAGGTGGCTGGCGATCCTCAGCCTCGCCGTGGTGATGGCCATGAGCGCATTCTACGAACAGGTGGAAATGCTCGCGGCCGTGCTGGTCAGCCCGGAACTGGGTTCGGCCTTCCTGGGTACTCAAGGCGACGAATGGGATGCCCAGAAGGATTCCGGATTGGCCATGCTGGGTGCCTTGAGTATGTTGCTGCTGCTCGCGCTAGGGCCGTCGCAAGAACCGGCTGGGCGGTGTTGAAACGCTCAGCGTTTTAGTCCGAGCCGCATGCCGATCTTGGCTATTTCGAAGTACAGCAGCAGTGCGGCGCCGTAGGCAAAGGCCACTAACCACTGCTCGATCGAGGCGGGCTGGAAAGCAAAAACCCGAGCCAGCGGCGTGATGGCGGTCACCAACAGCAACATCGCCAGGGTGCCGGCGAGCACCCATCCGCCAACCCGGGACAGCCCCAACAACATCGATCGCCAACCCTGTACGGGCGAACGGTTGGCGAGGATCAGCCCGGTATTGGCCACCACCAGGGTAATGAAGGCCAAACCGCGGGCCACATCCTGCGCCATGCCATTGGCCAGCCCGCTGTGATACAGGGCCACCACCACGAGGCTGACGCCGAGACCCTGGAGCATGCCCAGTGCGATGTGGCGCATGCTCACCAGCGGTTCGTGCAGTGCGCGTGGTGGCTGACGCATTGGCTCGCCACGGCCATTCTCGGCCTCGAACACGATCGAGCAGGCCGGGTTGATCAGCAGTTCGAGAAGGGCGATGTGAATCGGCGCCAGCAGCAAGGGCAATCCCAGCAGCACGGGCATCAGGCTCAGGCCGATAATCGGCATATGCACGGCGATGGTATAGATCAGTGCCTGGCGCAGGTTGGCGAAGATCTTCCGGCCGCGCCGGATGGCCGCAACTATGGCGCTGAAATCGTCGTCGAGCAGCACCAGCGCCGCCGCTTCGCGCGCCACATCGGTGCCGCGCTTGCCCATGGCGATGCCGATGTGGGCGGCCTTGAGCGCTGGCGCATCATTGACCCCGTCGCCGGTCATCGCCACCACCTCACCACTGGCCTTGAGGCTCTCCACCAGTGCCAGTTTCTGCTGCGGGCTGACCCGGGCAAAGACGCTGGTCGAGCGCAGGCAGTCGGCCAGTTGGGAGGCATCCATCGCGGCCAGCTCCCTGCCACTGCACACCCTTGTGCTGGCGATGCCGGCTGCGGCGGCAATGGCTCGTGCGGTGCGCGGATGATCGCCGGTAATCATCACCAGGCGGATACCGGCGCGCTGGCACTCGGCGATGGCCGCAGGCACGTCGTCGCGCAGCGGGTCGGCCAACCCGAGCAGGCCGATGTACTGCAAGGCAAAGTCATGCTGGATCTCCGGCCATTGTGGACCCGGTGGATGGCGCGCCTTTGCCACGCCGAGTACCCGCAGGCCGCGTTCGGCCAGCTGTTCGGCCTGTTGCAGTACCTGCTGGCAGTCGCCTGGAGACAGGTGGCAGAGGTCGACAATCGCCTCCGGCGCGCCCTTGGTGGCGACGAACGCCGGTTCGGCGGCATGCTCCTGCCACAGGTGCGACATCGCCAGCTGAGCCGGTGACAGTTCGTATTCGCGCACCAGCAGCCAATCCGGATGCAGGTGCTCGGTATTGGCCAGGTAGTCATGGGCGAAGCGGTGAAAGGCTTGCTCCATCGGGTCATGCGGTTCGATTTCGCTGGCCAGCACTGCGTATTCGAGCAGTTCGTGGAATTCTTCCGGCAGCGCCGCGGACGTCAGCGTGTCGACGTCGAGAACCTCGCCAGCGACGCACAGGGCCGCCACCTGCATGCGGTTGTGCGTCAGCGTGCCGGTTTTGTCCACGCACAGCACACTGGTTTGTCCCAGGGTTTCGATGCTGCTCAGGCGTCTCGTGAGGACCTGATGGCGAGCGATCCTGCGCGCGCCGAGAGCCAGGAAGACGATCATGATCACCGGCAGTTCCTGCGGCAGGATGCCCATGGCCAGGGTGATGCCGGCCAGCAGCGCCTCCAGCCAGCCGCCGCGCAACAGCTGATAGAGCAAGGTCAAGAATACGCACAAGCCGGCCCCGATAACCGCCAGCCGCCGAGTCAGTCGCGCGATTTCAGCCTGCAGCGGGGCCGACTGCAGGGAGATGTCCTGCAATGACTGGCCGATATGACCGATCTGGGTGGCTTTGCCGATCGCACTGACCTGGATCAGGCCTTGCCCGCGGACGACCAAGGTGCCGGCGAATACCTCGCTGCCATCGGCAAACTTGGCCACCGCCGCGGACTCTCCGGTGAGCATCGATTCATCAACGGCCAGTTCATGCGCCTGCAAGAGCAGGCCGTCGGCGGGCACGCGGTCGCCCTCGGCGAGCATCAGGATGTCCTCGCGCACCACTTCACGCCCGGCTATGCGCACGGGTTTGCCGTCCCGGATCACCAGGGCTCTGGGGCTTGAAAGGTCGCGCAGAGACTCCAGGGCACGCTCGGTATGGCGTTCCTGAAGCACCGTGATGGAAATGATGATGAACACGAACCCGAGCAGGATCAACGCCTCACGTGGGTCGCCCATGGTCAGGTAAATCGCCCCTGCACCGAGTAACAGCAGGAACATCGGCTCGCGCAGCACGCTAACGGCGATGCTGAGCAAGTTGCGACGCTGATCGGTGCCCAGCTCATTGGGGCCTTCGGCGCTGAGGCGGGCGGCGGCCTGCTGCTGGCTGAGTCCGCTCGGCAGTTCGATACTCATCGGTTCCCCTGCATGCTGCCTTTCGCTCCATTCGGCTGATTGTCGGGTGGCCCGCTGTTGACCACGCTCGGCCGCGTCGATCCGCCCTATGCTTGCGCGTAAAAGGCTAGATAGCCATGTAAAAACCCGCACCGATCGATTGCCAAGCGCTACTCGATACCATCGGCGTGTATCAATTATGGATAAGCCGCCGGAAAAGTGGAGAATCCGCAGGTTGCGAATGCTCCGCCTGGCGATTGAACACCATGAGCAGATCACGGCAAATTGCCTTGAGCTGGATGGCAATGCTCGCCATTGCCGGGCAGGGCAGGACGACCAGCCCTGCATGCCGTGATCTTGTTGAGCTGCGTTCCTCGGCCTGCGCAGCCGAGGGCCTGTTAGTCTACGGCTGGATCTGTGCCTACACCTGGAGATACCCATGCATATCGTCAATGCGCGTCTGCGCGGCCGCAGCGGCCTGTTTCGCATCGAGCTGGCGCACACGCGCATCGCCGCCATAGTTGCGCAGGCGCAGGAGTTGGTCGCCGCAGCGGATGAACTGGACGCAGCCGGTAACCTGGTGGTGCCGCCATTCGTCGAGCCGCATATCCACCTCGACGCGGCTCTCACGGCTGGCGAGCCGAACTGGAACCTCAGTGGCACCCTGTTCGAAGGCATCGAGCTCTGGGCCGAACGCAAGGCTCTGGTCACTCACGAGGACAGCAAGCAGCGGGCGCGCAAGGCCATCGACATGCTGGTCGACCACGGCATCCAGCACGTGCGCAGCCATGTCGACGTCACCGACCCGACCCTGGCAGCGCTCAAGGCCTTGCTCGAGGTGCGCGAGGAAACCCGTCACCTGATCGACCTGCAGCTCGTTGCCTTTCCCCAGGAGGGCATCGAGTCTTACGCCAATGGCCGCGCGCTGATGGAGCAGGCCGTAGCACTGGGCGTCGATGTGGTGGGCGGTATCCCGCATTTCGAGAACACCCGCGAACAGGGGGTCAGCTCGATCAAGTTCCTCATGGACCTGGCCGAGCGCAGTGGTTGCCTGGTGGATGTGCATTGCGACGAGACCGACGATCCGCACTCGCGCTTTCTCGAGGTACTGGCCGAAGAGGCGCGGGTGCGCGGCATGGGCGCGCGGGTCACGGCCAGCCATACCACCGCCATGGGCTCCTACGACAACGCCTACTGCTCCAAGTTGTTCCGCCTGCTCAAGCAGTCGCAGATCAACTTCGTCTCCTGCCCGACCGAGAGCATCCACCTGCAGGGCCGTTTCGATGTCTATCCCAAGCGCCGCGGGCTGACTCGCGTCGCCGAACTCGACCGCGCCGGGCTGAATGTCTGTTTCGGCCAGGATTCGATCGTCGACCCCTGGTATCCGCTTGGCAACGGCAACATCCTGCGCATCCTCGAGGCCGGCCTGCACATCTGCCACATGCTTGGTTTCGAGGATCTGCAGCGCTCGCTCGACCTGGTCACCGACAACAGCGCAAAAACCCTCAACCTGGGGGAGGGCTACGGCATCGAAGTGGGGCGCCCGGGCAACTTGCTGATTCTGTCCGCCGCCAGCGATTACGAAATGCTGCGCAGCCAGGGCCATGCCCTGGTGTCGGTCCGCGCCGGCCAGGTATTGATGCGTCGCACACCGGCGCAGGTGGTGCGCGTCAACGCGTCCGGGGCAGGGCGATAGCCCCAGCAGCTCGAATGTCCCGGGTTGATCCTATGACCAGGTGCCAGGGCTGTTTCGGGCCGCCTCGTGGTACGAGCGGTGATCCGGGGCGTCAGGCCGCCGCGAAGCGCTCGTTCAGGTAGGCAATGATCGCCTTGGACTCGTACAGCCAGGTGCTCTGGCCGTTGTCCTCGATGCGCAGGCACGGCACCTTGATCTTGCCGCCTTGCTCCAGCAGGGCTTGGCGATGCTGGTCGTCGTTCTTGGCGTCGCGCAGGGTGATCGGTACGTTGAGTTTGTGCAGGGTGCGGCGGGTCTTTACGCAGAATGGGCAAGCATGAAACTGGTACAGCGCCAGGCCTGTTGCGGCTTGCGCGACTGCGGCCTGCGCGGCAGGCGCGCGCTTGAGCTTGCGCGGGCGGGTGATGAAGTCGAGAAACACGATCAACTGGCCGAGACCGATTCTGAGTGCCTTGATAAGCATTGCGTGACAACCCTGGGTAGAAAATGGCGGGGGCAAGCTTACCCGAGTTTGTCGCTGTCGGCCTGTGCGTTGGTCGCCTGCCGGGGCTTTAGCCCCAGTCAGGGCCGCCTTTAGGCATAATTGCCCCTATGCCCGAGTCACCTTGCCCATCAGCACCCATGAACCAGAGCGCCCAATGAAGCCCGAAGACCTGCAACTGCTGGTGACCCGCGAAATGCCTTTCGGCAAATACAAAGGCCGCTTGATCGCCGACCTGCCTGGCCGCTACCTCAACTGGTTCGCCCGCGAGGGCTTTCCCAAAGGAGAAATTGGTCGCCTGCTGGAGTTGATGCAGGAAATCGATCACAACGGCCTGTCGTCGTTACTCGATCCATTGCGCCAGACGCCACGCAGGCAGTAGTGGACGGGACGGTAAGGTGGGGAGGGGCAGCGGCTGATATCAGCGTCACCGGTATAGCTCCGCGTAGCGCTCGACCCAATACCGCGCGGTTACGCCAAGTGCCAGCGTTGCTCAAACGGCCAGTCACGGCAGGCCTGGCCGTTCCGCGTCGAGTTGGTCTGCGTCTGTTTGTGCTCGCTAATAGCTGCAATGGCCAATGGGGGGAACAGGCCATTGCAGTCGAGCTTAGCGGCGGATTTTCGAGATCTTCGTTCCTTCAATACTGACGCCGGCCATCAACCCTTGCTGATCGAAGATAAATGCATAGGCGTCTTCCTGCAGCGTGGATGTCGACAGATTCTTCGCGATCCCCTCGTCGACCACGACAACGGTCGGTCCAACACCGATTTCCAGGCCCTTGCTCTCGCGCAACTGGGCGATGGCTTTATCGCTCATCAGAAACACCGCATATCCGTAGGACTGGGCACCTATCTGCAACCCCCAGGAGCCGGTTACGGAGTTGTAGTAGTCTTCAATTTCTCCCCCCCTCATCAGTACCCCCTCGCCGTAGCTGCCGCCGAATACGAGGCCGGCTTTGACGATATTCGGGAACACCAGCACCGCCTTGGCCGTCTGCGAGAGCTTCTCTGCCAATGGCTGGGATTTATAGAGGGTCTGCAGTGCTTGTCGGGCGTCCGTGTTCAGATCTTCCGCGGTGGCGGCGCTGGCATAGTTCAGCGCACCGGCAGATAGCAATGACAAGGCTACGAGGGCGATCGGGAGGAAGCGTTTCAGAGAGATGTTCATGGTTGACTCCACGACTAGCAAAATAGACAGGGTATGACGAACCCGATTGCGCGGGCCCGCATGTGCGTCTAGTGGTGCGGCTGCATCCTTGCCTCACGCTCCTGCCCCAGGTTGCCCTCGACAATTGGCGAAACGCCAGAACCGGCCACTTACCTCAGCGATTAGTTCGCTGTCGGGCGGCCAGACCTGCTGTTGCTTTCAGCCATCTCATCGTGATGACCGACTACCCAAAGGCGCTCCGGGCCCCACCACCGCCTTGCAGGATGCGCGAGTGCCCAGCGCTTCTCTGTGCGCCAGCGTACCCTCATGACGGATAGTCAATTACAGCTGGCGCTCGCCGCACACGTGAGCGTACCGGTATACCTGCCTGGTCATGTCCGGGGCGTTTCCATGCCGCTGCTGCTGGAGCCACTCACAAGTGTCGTGCGTGCGTTATCGTACAGACGCGGTTCGGCTATCGCGCTCAGTCTGACGGCTTGCAGGTTACTGCCAGTAGGCTAGTGGAGACGCCGCTATGCTCGAGTTCATTGTGATTGTCTTGTTGGTCATGTGGGTGCTTGGACTGGTTACGTCTTACACCATGGGCGGGCTCATCCACATTCTGCTGGTTGTGGCCGTCGTGGTCTTACTGTTCCGGGTCATCCAGGGCCGACGCTTGTAATCCATCCAATCCCGAGTAGCGCCGGAGGAGGTTCCAGCCGGCGCAGCTCACTTACTGTTTACCGGAGGCGACAGATGGACGGACTGAAAATGCTCGGGCTGGTGCTGATAGTTGCGGGTGCCTTGGCACTCGGCTATGGCGGCTTTAGCTACACCAAAGAGACCCATCAGGTCGACATGGGCCCGCTGCATATGGAAATGGCTGAAAAACGATGGGTCAACATCCCCCTCTGGGCCGGTATCGGGGGGATCGTGCTGGGTGGGCTGTTGCTGGTTGCGCGCGGTAAAAAGTAACGTTGGCAAGGCGTCCGATTTCTCCAGGGCGGGCTGCAACTCGGAAGCTGTCCAGGTACCCGCCGAATGTCTTTCAGTAGATACAGCGGCCGCTTGATCAGCGACCATCCTGGCCGCTGCAACCGGTTCGCCCTCTGGAATTGATGCAGGCAATCGACCACAACGGCCCGTCGCCATTGCGCAGCAAACTACGCTGTTAGTGGCCTGTTGGGTCGGTTCGAGTAGTCAATTACGCTGTCTGAGGCCAGCTCCTGGCCAGAGTGGACCATGACTCGTCGCAGCGCCTTGCCTCAGAACCTCTTATATCCGCACTTGAGTTAATCCATTACCCACATTAGCCGCTTGCCGCAGGCGTCCTGGCATGATTGGACAAGCTGCGGCGCACTCGACTACCTTGAGGATTTATCCTCCAATGGAGATAACAGATCATGGCCTTGAAGCACGCCGCATCGGGAGAAGTAGTCAATCTGCTGTCCGCCGCAGAGTCGCCTGATTTCATTTCCCAGGCAATTGTCAGCGCGCCGCGCATCGAGGTCATGCGCCTGGTGTTGCAGGCCGGTAAAGTCATTCCCGGGCATGCCGTGGCCGGCCCCCTCACCTTGCATTGCCTGCAGGGCTGCGTCGAGGTGCAAGCCCAGGGCACATGGCATGAAATGGGTGGCAACGATCTGATGTACCTGGCCGAAGAGGCCGAGCATGCCCTGAGGGCCAAGGCCGACTCGATCATGCTGGTCACACTCTTTCGCCCAACTCATGCATCCAGCGACCGCTGAAAAAGCCGCGTAATGACCTTCGTGCCATTGCCTTGGCTTCGTCGATAGGCGCCTAAGCAACTATTCACTGATCTGCGTCAGCCCCCATTCCAGAGCCCTTTAGTAGCCTTGTCGCAGCGCTCGCATTGCAGTCGAGCGGCATACGAGGGGCTGAGGGTAATGAGTTATCTGGTTTGGCAGGACGATCTGAATACGGGCATTCAAGTCATCGATGACCAGCACAAACGCATCGTCGACATGATCAATGCCCTGCACCAGGCGAAGGCGAACGGGGACAGTGGTGGTGAAGTGGGGGACGTGCTCAACGGTTTGGTGGATTACACCCTGTCGCATTTCGCCTTCGAGGAATCGCTGCTGGAGGAAGCCGGCTACGAGTTCACGCGTCCGCACAAGCGCGTCCATGAAATCTTCATTGCTCGGGTCAAGGACTTCAACCTGCGCTTCCAGGCCGGCGAGGACATCACCGCTGAATTGCTCGCTCTGCTCTCGCGCTGGTTGTTCAACCATATCCGCAGCGACGACGCCGGTTATGTGCAGGCGGTCAAGGACAACATGAACAGGCTGGTCAGTAATCAACAGGCCGGCGGCTGGTTTTCGCGCTCGATGAAGAAGTTCTTCGCCTGAGGGCGGCCTGACCTTTAGGCGCATAACTGGTGCAACCGATAGGATGAGCGTCCCCGTGCAATAGCGGCTGTTCATCCAGAACGTGGCAACCCATAAGCGGGCGCCGCAACAAGAGGGCTGGGCGCTTCAGCCTTCGCGACAAAATTTTCACATGGCACTTGGCAGACTTTCCGCCGTTTTCACTTAGTTGGCTGTGGAGTGGTGTCGATGCAATTATCTTTGCGCTACAGGCGGTGGTTGCTCTGCTGCCTGGTACTGGTTGTGCCAGGCTTGGCTTACCCCGCCTGGCGGCATTTCTACCCGGTCATCGCGTCCTCTGATTGGCAATATCAGGTTTTTCAAGCGGATATTGACCGCGTCAGTGCCTTAGCCCTCGATGCTCAGGGCAGGCTGTATATCAGTCAGGAGTTTTCCGACGGCAAGGGCACCATCCTCAGGCAAAACCGTGACGGTAGCCTGAAGACAGTCTTGAGTGGCTTGTCCAAACCAGACGGGTTGGCCGCATTTGCTAGCGGTGTGGCGGTCAGTCAGGAGGCGGACAAACTACCGCTGTTGCTGTTGCAGGGCGACAGGGCCGAGCCGCTGTTCTCCAGCGATAGTGTCGAGGGCATCGCCAGCGACGGCCATTACCTGTATGTCATCCAGGACAAGCACCAAGGTCGGCTGTTGCGTTACGACCCCAGCAACGGTGCAGTCGTCACCCTGCGTGAGGGCCTGAATGAGGGCGAAGCGGTGACGGTGTGTGCCGATGGGCGGCTGTTCTATAGCGAGAAGAAAAAGGGCTGGGTCAAGCAGTGGCAAGCCTCAGGGGAGGACACCTTGGTTCAGGCCGGCCTCAACCAGCCGGGTTTTTTGCTGTGCACCGCCGATGGCCTGTGGATCACTGAAGACAGTACCCATATGGCTCGGCTGCTGCTGCTCGATTGGTCGGGAGAGTTGCAGGTAGTCCTGCAGCATTTGCGCTCCGCCCAAACCATCATCGCCTTGGAGCCCGGCCGCTACTTGCTGGCCGAGCAAGGCCGTAAGCGTATCCTCGAACTCAAGCGTCGACCTCACGGAATCTGAACCTATGGCCTCCACTGCGGCCCTTAAACATCCCTCGTCCGCCTATCTTCTCGCGCGTCCGACCCTGAAAAGCCACCTGGCCTTCACCCTCTTGAGCGCGATGGCGCTGCTGCTGATCTATGCCTTGCTACGGGTTGCCTTGCTGGTCTACAACCGCGAGCTGATCGGCGTGACGCCTGCGGTCAGCTTTGCCGAGGCCTTTCTCAACGGCCTGCGTTTCGATCTGCGGGTGGTGGTTTATGCCTGCATCCCGTTGCTGCTGTCGTTACTCAGCGTGCGCGCCATGGCTGCCCGAGGCGTGCAGCGCTTCTGGCTGAGCGGATTTGCCAGCATCACCCTGTTTCTCGGCTTGTCCGAACTGGACTTCTATCGTGAATTTCATCAACGCCTCAATAGCCTGGTGTTCCAGTACTTTCAGGAAGACCCCAAGACTGTCCTGAGCATGCTGTGGAACGGCTTCCCGGTCGGCCGCTACCTGCTGGCCTGGGTTGTTGCCACCTGGTTGCTGAGCAAGCTGTTCAAGCGCCTGGATCTGCTCAGCCGGCCAGCGGCCACAGTGTCGTCATCAGCAACTGGCGCGCCGGCCTGGTATTGGCGCATCGCCACCTTCGGCGTTTGCCTGGTGGTGGCTGTGATTGCGGCCCGTGGCCATATCAGCCAGGGTCCGCCGCTGCGCTGGGGCGATGCCTATACCACCGAGTCGATGTTCGCCAATCAGCTCGGCCTGAATGGCACCCTGACCCTGGTCTCGGCTGCCCAAGCCAGTTTTTCCTCGCACCGTGAGAATGCCTGGCAGTCGACCATGACCGACCAGCTGGCCCAGGAAACCGTGCGCAAATTGCTGCTGACCCCTAACGATCAGCTGGTCGATGCCGACACTGCGGCGATCCGCCGTGACTTCACCCCGCCTGCCGACGCCACCTTGCCGATTCGCAACGTGGTGGTGATCCTGATGGAAAGCTTTGCCGGTCATTTTGTCGGCGCCATGGGCTATCCGGGCAATATCACGCCGAACTTCGACAAGCTGGCGCAAGAGGGCTTGTTGTTCGATCGCTTCTTCTCCAACGGCACCCACACCCACCAGGGCATGTTTGCCAGCATGGCCTGCTTCCCCAACCTGCCGAGTTTCGAGTACCTGATGCGCACCCCGGAAGGCGCGAACAAGTTCTCCGGCTTGCCGCAACTGCTCGGTGCGCGCGGCTACGACAACCTGTACGTCTACAACGGCAACTTTCAGTGGGACAACCAGTCGGGTTTCTTCAGCAACCAGGGCATGAGCAATTTCATCGGCCGTGAGGACTTCGTCGATCCGGTCTTCATGGACCCGACCTGGGGGGTGTCCGACCAGGATATGTTCGACCGCGGTGCCAGCGAGTTGGCCAACAACTTCGGGGCCAAGCCGTTCTATGCCTTGCTGCAAACCCTGTCCAACCACACCCCCTATGCCTTGCCAGCGGATCTGCCGGTTGCGCCGGTGAGCGGCCACGGCTCGGCCGATGAACACCTCACCGCCATGCGCTATGCCGACTGGGCCCTCGGTCAGTTCTTCGACAAGGCGCGTAAGGCGCCGTATTTCAAGGACACCCTGTTCGTGGTGGTCGGCGATCATGGCTTTGGCAGCACCGAGCAGCTGACCGAGATGGATCTGTTTCGCTTCAACGTGCCGCTATTGCTGATCGCCCCGGGCATCCAGGAAAAATTCGGCGCCGTCAGCCACACGGTCGGTACCCAGGTCGACATAGTGCCGACCATCATGGGTCGCCTGGGCGGCGAGGTGCGTCACCAGTGCTGGGGGCGCGACCTGCTCAATCTGCCGCAAGGTGATCTGGGCATCGGCGTGATCAAGCCCTCGGGCGGCGATCAGACCGTGGCCCTGGTGACCTCCAAGCGCATTCTGATTCAGCCCAAGGGTTTTGCCCCGCGGCTGTATGACTACCGGCTGGGGGCCGAGCCGAGCGCCACGCGCGTACAGAGTGATATCGATCCTGAACTGCAGCAGAATCTCGAGGCTTTCCTGCAGACCGCCACCAAGAGCTTGCTGGAAAACAGTGCTGGCGTGGTGGATGGGCTGCCTGGGCGGCAGTGAGCCGGCTGTAGCCGCCGCCGGATTACCTGCTGTTTGCGGCTGATGGGTCGCAGCGCACGGATTCCGATGCTGATGCGGGCGGCCACTTGCATTGGCATCGCGCCGCGTCGACCCTCCTTCAACTGCAGTCATGAGCTGTCTGGCTGCGTGGGCAATTGTTGCGTCCGCTACTTGATCGGTAAGCGCCTGTGCCATGCTTTTGCGAGCATCGTTTACAGTAACCGCCACGCTGCGCGCTAGGCGCGTGTGCCTGCGTTTAGATCGAGGTTGCTGACACATGTATCACGGGGAAAGATTCAACGCCTGGACCCATCTGGTCGGTGCCGTGCTGGCGTGCATCGGGGCGCTCTGGCTGCTGGTGCTGGCGAGCCTGGATGGCGAGCCGATGACGATCGTCAGTGTCGCCATCTACGGCGTCACCTTGCTCCTGCTCTACAGCATCTCGACCATCTATCACAGCGTGCAGGGGCGGGCGAAGGTGATCATGCGCAAGCTCGATCACCTGTCGATCTACCTGCTGATTGCCGGCAGCTACACGCCGTTCTGCCTGGTGACCTTGCGCGGCCCCTGGGGCTGGTCGCTGTTCACGGTGGTCTGGCTACTGGCGCTGATCGGCATGCTGCAGGAGATCAAACCACGCTCCGAGGCACGGGTGTTGTCGCTGGTGATCTATGCGCTGATGGGCTGGGTCGTCCTGGTTGCGATCCAGCCGTTAATCGCCGGCCTGGGTATTGCGGGCTTCACCTGGCTGGCGGCAGGTGGCGTTTTCTACACGGTCGGGATCATTTTTTTCGTCTACGACAGCCGCTTCCGGCATTGGCATGGTATCTGGCACCTGTTCGTCATGGTCGGCAGTCTGCTGCATTTCATCGCGATCCTGTTCTACGTCCTCTGATGCGGCGCGAGCACCGAGAGTGCTCGCGTATACCCCGTGGCCGATGAAACGTCGCCCGCGCTTGTGAGAAAGCGCTCAGGCCGTGGCGGCGGGCTTGTCGAAGAGTGCCACGCCTTGGTCCAGGCATTGGTCAACCAACCATTTGCCGTGGGCTATGGAGGCCCGCTGGGCACTTTCCAGTTCGGCGAGGAAGGCCTGGTCGAGGGGCAGAGGTAGCCGTCTGGTGGTGCGGCCGTCCGGGGTGGTGATATGGCAGCCGCCAGCCCAGGGTGTCGGAATGCCCGGGTGTTCGACAACGTCAGCGGCAATGATGTGGTCGCGGTAGGTGCATTGCATCGTGGTCATGAGATCAACCTCTTCATTTAAGGGTCTCTGGCGGATCCACACGGCTGAAATTGAATCGGTCAAAGAGCCTGGTGGGCGGCAGGATATCCGTGCTGGGTGCAGGCACGGTGCCTTCCTCGCTACTTTTCCCTGCTCTCGATGGTATAGCACATGCCGATTCCCTCAAGTTGTCGGCAGCCATCCTCGCCTGCGCAGCCTTGCGCCGCAGGCCAGGTGGCGCGGATCGTCGACAATGGCTGCTTCCTCGGCCTGATCAGCACCGCGACGTTTTCCATCTCGGGGGGCAGCCTGTGCGGTGGAGGGCTTGGCGTAATATTTCGGTTAGCCCTCCCAATTGTCGGATTAACTGAGATCCTCTAAGCCCCTTCAGCTTTATTTACAGTGAAGTGATTTCACCCGGTTCCACAGCTTTCAGTACTGGGCTGGCATCGGCGGCATCGAAGGCCAGGCTCAATTGCTGGCTGCGGCCTTCCACCACCGGGCGGTAGTGGGGGTGGGTAAACACATAGAGTTCGTTATGCAACACCGCTTCCAGCAAGCGCTCGGCCACGATAGCCGTGTCGATACCCGTGGTTACCGCTTCTTTCGCCTTGGCCGCGAGCTCCAGGGTACGGGGGCTCGGCTTAGCATCAAGCCCAGGAACACCGCCGTATTCCGTCTGACGATTACGCTCACTGCAGTAAATACGGGACTTGGCAAACGCCGGGCAGAGTACCGAAACGCCAATGCCGGCTGACTTCAACTCGCCTTGCCAGCTCTCTGAGAGCGACACCACCGCCGCTTTAGTCGCACAGTAAGGACCGGCAAAGGGTATGCCGAGCGTACCAGCCACCGATGCCACATTGATCACATGGCCACCTTCACCGTGCTCCTTGATCAGGGGAACAAAAACCTGTGCTCCGTAAACCACGCCCATCAGGTTTACATCGATAATCCAGCGCCAGTTGTTTTCCGAAATCCGATCCTGAGGCCCCGCAACCGATACGCCGGCATTGTTCACCAGCACATGCACCTTGCCGAAACACTCCAGCGTAGCCTTGGCCGCTGTTTCCAGAGCGTCGCGTTTCGCCACATCGCAGACAACGGCGGCCACACTATGGCCCTCATCGTTCAGTGTCTGCCGCGCCTGCTCCAGCAAACCGGCGTCTATGTCCGCCAACATCACGTTCATGCCCTGTTGCGCAAAGGTGCGAGCGATGTGAAAACCGATGCCTTCGGCGGCGCCGGTGATGAATGCGGTTTTTCCAATAAGCATTTGCATAAGCAGCCTTCTATCCCAGCCCAATTGCTGATTGAGTGCGCCGTCTGAAACGACCCACGAGTGTTTTCGCTCAGGCCCTGCCCGGTAAGCAGTCGCGCGTGAGACAACATGGATATCTAGCCTGCAGATCGCCTGACTACCAACAGAATTTGTTGCCTGTATAGGTTGGCATCTTCGGAGTGTATGAGTGGTACAAGGCCGCCAGCGCCAGGAGCTAGCGTCCCTGTTGATCGAGCTCTGGAGGATGAACTGTCGCTCAATGACAGCCTGCGCTGCATCGCACAGGCCCAGGCGGCGAGGAGCGTGCGCCTGGAGGCTTAGCCGAGGTTATGGCATGTGTTTCAGGTCCTCTCCGGCCTGCTCAAGAGCACGGATTGCGCCCTCGCTCGGGTGGTGCATTTCCTGCCTGAGCGGGGCTGCTCAGTGACCAACATCCCGATTGCCGGCGCCCGATGGATGCCGGCCATCGCCAACACGCCCATGTAGCGCTGTCTGCGTTTCTCGTTCGGCTCCTCAGCCCCTGGGCATCAGGCTGAAGGCCTGCGGCACAGCCGGGTGTGAGGCTCCGGAGTGTCCCGTGGTCAGGCTGATCCACGAGGCGATTTACGTGTTGCGCAGATTGCTGCCTCACCCTGCAACGTGCTGCCGGTCGCCGGTTTTGTCACAAGTTGTCTTTTGGCACTGCAAATCTTTCTGCTTCGCGCTACTCTGCACTGGACAGCTTCGCGCTTTTCGCTCTGAATCGCGCATCGTCGACCAGCCCTGTCTTCAGGTCTGGCTTATGACACATCAAGCAGCTCCTTGCTTGAATCTCGGGCGGCATGGTTACAGGTGTCGCAACACCGTCGCAGTTATGGCGGTTGCAATGGGAAAGCAGTTAATCCTTCCATCGCTGAGGAGATCACTTCATGAGCACAGCCTTGCACGATGATGTCAGTAACGGAGTTTTGCGGCGGATGAAAGAAGGTGGTTTTGACTTCACCAGCTTCCATCCCATTGAGTTCTACGCCATTTTCCCGGATGAGGAGCGGGCACGCCTGGCGACCAGAAACTTTCGTGGCGAGTCCTTGCATGCCTTGGTCACCGAGCGTGATGACGGCGCCTGGCACCTGCAGGTGAGCAAGGTGATGTATGCGACCTACGACGGCATTGGCGACTTCGAACATGACCTGGAGTCGGTCGTGGCCCCGCTTGGCGGAAAATTGGACGGTTGGGGGGTTACCCAGGAAGTCAAAGCCCTGCAGCCTGGATAGCCAGTTAGCTTCCGCAACGAGCGTCGGCCGGTTCCTGACTGGCCGATGCGCCTATCTTTCGCTATTGCCCTCTCGACCCGAGCATCCGCTTTGCTGCAGACTTGGCGGCGGAGGCTGTTGATGAGCGATATCCTGATACTTACCCACATCGATTATTGTCCGCCGGGTCATTTGGCCAAGGTGCTGGATGAAGCGCGGCTGGACTTTCATACGCTACGGGTCGATCTTGGCGAGCTCGATGGCGTCGATCTGGATCGTCCCAAGGCCGTGGCGATCATGGGTGGCCCCATGAGCGTCAACGATCCCTTGCCCTGGCTGGCAACTGAAATTGCAGCGCTGCAACATTTCATTCGGCGCGATATCCCCCTGATCGGCCACTGTCTGGGCGGTCAGTTGCTGGCCAAGGCATTGGGCGCCGAAGTCAGCCGTATGCCATACACCGAGAGCGGTTGGCAGTTGCTCGAGCGGGTGCACGGGGCCGTGGCGAGTCCCTGGTTGGCCCATGTGCCGCAGGCGTTTCCGGTCTTCCAGTGGCATGGCGACACCTTTGGCCTGCCGCATGGCGCCCGACCCTTATTGAGTAGCCCCTGGTGCGACAATCAAGCGTTCAGCTGGGGTGAGAAGATCTTCGCCATGCAGGGACACCCGGAAATGACCGAGGCGTTGGTGCGGCAATGGCTCGGTGACTGGTTGCATCTGCTCGATGAGAGTCAACCCAGCCAGCAGAGCCGGACGCAGATGCTCGATGATTTGCCGGAAAAAATAGCGGCCCTCAACCAGGTGGCCGAAGGTTTCTACCGGCATTGGTTGAAGCTGGCGTTGGTTTGAGGTGCACGGCACTGCCGCATGACCGTGCGTGACGCCCGTTGACGCGGGCGGGGTTGCTCTGGATTGGTGCGTCGTAAGCTCGTTTATTTCCTAAGTCTATGATTATTAATGGATAAGCCCAGTGGCTCGGGCTTTGCAGTGCTTTGGTGTGTCCGCGTGACAAGGAGCACGGCATGGTCCGCACCTTTTATGACGAAATGTACCTGGCGAATGGCGAATGCCGTGCGCACTATCAAGCATTCGCCCGTTGGCTGGCTGAAACGCCCAAGGAGTTGCTGGCCCAGCGCCGCCGCGAAGCGGACCTGCTGTTTCACCGCGCCGGCATCACCTTCACCCTGTATGGCGATGAGCAGGGCACCGAGCGGCTGATCCCCTTCGACACCATTCCGCGCAGCATTCCGGCCAGCGAGTGGCGCATGATCGAGCGCGGCTGCATCCAGCGCGTGCAGGCGCTGAACATGTTCCTCGCCGATCTCTATCATGATCAGCGCATCATCAAGGCCGGGATCATCCCGGCCGAGCAAGTGCTGGCCAACGAGGGCTACCAGATCGCCATGCAGGGCCTCGACCTGCACCGCGACCTCTATGCGCACATCGCCGGGGTCGATCTGGTGCGCGATGGCGATGGCAGCTACTACGTGCTGGAAGACAACCTGCGCACGCCGAGCGGCGTCAGCTACATGCTCGAAGACCGCAAGATGATGATGCGCCTGTTTCCCGAGCTGTTTGCCGCGCAACGCATCGCCCCCATCAACCATTACCCGAACCTGCTGCTCGAGACCCTGAAGACCTCCAGCCCGCTGGATAACCCCAATGTGGTGGTGCTGACCCCGGGCCGCTTCAACAGTGCCTATTTCGAGCATGCCTTCCTGTCGCGGGAAATGGGGGTGGAACTGGTCGAGGGCGCGGACCTGTTCGTGCGCGACGACAAGGTCTATATGCGCACCACCGCCGGGGCCAAACAGGTGGACGTGATCTACCGGCGCCTGGATGACGACTTCCTCGATCCGTTGACCTTCAATCCGGATTCCATGCTCGGCGTGCCCGGGCTGCTGTCGGCCTACCGCTCGGGCAATGTGGTGCTGGCCAATGCCATCGGCACCGGGGTAGCGGACGACAAGTCGACCTACCCCTACGTCACCGAGATGATCCGCTTCTACCTGGACGAGGAGCCGATCCTCAAGAACGTGCCGACCTGGCAGTGCAGCAAGCCGGCCGACCTGTCTCACGTGCTGGCCAACCTGGCTGAACTGGTGGTCAAGGAAACCCAGGGTTCCGGTGGCTACGGCATGCTGGTCGGGCCGGCCGCGAGCAAGGCCGAGATCGAAACCTTCCGCGCCCGCCTGATCGCCAGGCCCGAGGCCTATATCGCCCAGCCGACCCTGTGCCTGTCGACCTGCCCGACCTTTGTCGAGAACGGCATCGCGCCGCGGCATATCGACCTGCGCCCGTTCGTTCTGTCCGGTCGCGAAGTGCGCCTGGTGCCGGGAGGGCTGACCCGCGTGGCCCTGCGCGAAGGCTCGCTGGTGGTCAACTCGTCGCAAGGTGGCGGCACCAAGGATACTTGGGTGGTAGAGGATTAGCAGGGCGCGCTCATGCCGAATGACGGCCACGCCGCTGCCCCGCAAGGCGCAAGACGAGGAGTGAGGAGAGAAGGTAGGTTATTCCCAATGAACGACGAATAACGCGGGATTGCGCCTTGCGGGCGCGGTCCTTCGGGTTGGTGCTGTGAGCCCGCCATGCAGCGTTGTGGGGCTTGACGAGGGAGTGGCCATAACCTGCGCCCTGCGTCTTGCCTGGCAGGCTCGCGCGCCAGCGTGGCTCGCCATTTAACATGAGAGCGCCCTGACTATGCTGAGTAGAACTGCCTCTGATCTGTACTGGATGTCGCGCTATCTGGAGCGTGCGGAAAACCTCGCGCGCATGCTCGATGTCAGTTATTCACTGTCGCTGATGCCGCAAGACGGCCGTGGCGATGGCCTGGGAGAACTGGCCATGCCGCTGGTTATTACCGGCACCCTGGAAGAGTACATGGCACGCCATGGCCAGCTGCACGGCGAGCGCATGCTGCAGTTTTTTGCCCTGGATGCCGATAATCCGGCGAGCATCTACAACTGCCTGGGCGCGGCGCGCAGCAATGCCCACGCGGTACGCGGACGTATCACCGCCGAGATGTGGGAGAACATCAACGCCAGCTGGCTGGATATTCGCGGCATCGCCGAGCAGGGCCTGGGGCGCTACGGCATCAGCCGCTTCTGTGAGTGGGTCAAGGAGCGTTCGCACCTGTTCCGTGGCGCCACTTTCGGCACCATCATGCGCGGCGACCCCTACCGCTTCATTCGTCTTGGGACCTTCATCGAGCGGGCGGACAACACCTTGCGTCTGCTCGATGCGCGCTACGAGATGCTCGGCGAGGACATCGACGAGGTCGATGGCCGTCCGGCGCGCAGCTACTATCAGTGGAGCGCCTTGCTGCGCGCACTGTCCTCGTACGAGGCCTTCGCCGAGATCTATCGCGGCTCGCCGGGTACGCGCAAGGTCTCGGAACTGCTGCTGTTGCGCCCCGACATTCCACGCTCCCTGCGCGCCTGCATGGATGAACTGCACCTGATGCTCGCCAGCCTGCCTGGCGAGAATGGTCGTCCGGCCCAGCGCCTGGCGGCCGAACTGGAAGCCCGCCTGCGCTATACGAGCATTGACGAGGTGCTGGACGAAGGCCTGCATGCCTGGCTCACCGATTTCATCCTGCTGGTGCGCGACCTGGGCCAAGCCATCCACAGTTCCTACCTGGAGGTCGCATGAGACTGTCCATCAGCCACGACACCACCTACCACTACGAAAAACAGGTGCGGGCAAGCATCCAGTACCTACGCCTGACCCCGCACGACAGCGAACGCCAGCGCGTGCTCAGCTGGCAGCTCAGCCTACCGCGCCCGGTGCGCGCCCAGCTCGACCCGTACGGCAACATCCTGCACGTGCTGACCATGGATGAGCCCCATGAATCCATCGTCATCGGCGCCTGTGGCCTGGTCGAGATCGATGAACAGCGCGAGTGCGAGCACGAGCGCCAGTCGGCGTTGCCGTTCCTGCGCTTCACTCGCCTGACCGAGGCGGATGCAGCCTTGCGCGAGTTCGCCCAACAGCACTGCAAACAACGTCGCGACCGCAGCGCCTTGATCGACCTGATGCATGCTTTGCATGGCCACATCAGCTACCTGACCGGCAGTACCGCGGTGGAAACCAGCGCGATTGAGGCCTTCGCCGGCCAGCAAGGGGTGTGTCAGGACCATGCCCATGCCTTTCTCGCCTGTGCGCGCAGTCTCGGTATTCCGGCACGCTATGTGTCGGGTTACCTGCTCACCGACAGCGACGACCACCTGGCCAGCCATGCTTGGGCAGAAGCCTGGCTGGATGGCGCCTGGTACAGTTTCGATGTGACCAACTGCCTGGCCAAGCCGGAGCGTCATTTGAAGCTGGCGGTTGGTCTGGATTACCTGGATGCCTGCCCGGTGCGCGGTATGCGCCGGGGCGGTGGCACCGAACAGATGCACGCTCTTGTAGAAGTTTCTCCGTTGTTGAAGGTGCAAAAACAGTAGAATTGCGCAACATGAGTACCCAACCGCGCCCGGTGCAGCGTTTACGACTGCATCGGGCGCATTCGTTCTACAAGGTGAAGCATGACCTACTGCGTTGCCATGAGCCTGGCCCAAGGGCTGGTGTTCGTTTCTGATTCGCGCACCAATGCGGGTGTCGATCACATTTCCGTATTTCGCAAACTGCATGTGTTCGGGGTGCCCGGCGAGCGTTTGATCGTTCTGCAAAGCGCCGGCAACCTGGCCACCTCGCAGTCGGTGATCAGCTTGCTGCGTCAACGCCTGGACGGCGTCGGCGAGCATTTGCACAACGTCCCAAGCCTGTTTGCCGCGGCGACTCTGGTGGGCGATACCCTGCGCGAAGTGCTGGCCCATGATGAAAGCGCGACCCTCAATCAGGGCATAGAACTGGGTTGCTCGTTTCTGCTCGGTGGGCAGATTCATGGCCAAGCCCCGGCGCTTTACAACCTCTATCCACAGGGCAACTTCATCACGTCCAGCGAAGACACGCCGTACTTTCAGATTGGCGAGAGCAAATACGGCAAGCCAATCCTCGATCGCGCCCTGAGTTACCAGACGCCTCTGGAACTGGCGCTGCGGTGCGCCTTGATTTCCTTCGACTCGACCATCCGCAGCAACCTGTCGGTCGGTATGCCGCTGGATCTGCTGGTCTACAAAACCGACAGCTTTGAGGTGCCGAGCGGATTTCGTGTGCGCGAAGGCGATGCCTATTTCGAAGGGATTCGTCAGCAGTGGTGCGGTGGCCTGAGCACACTGCTCGGCCAGCTAGCGGAAGCGCCTGGTGACTACTGGGTTTGACCGCGTCCGCGGTGTAGCGCTTTGAGCACACCCCGGCATGATTGCAAAGTCCCCCGGCAGCCTGTCCGCGGACGACCTTAACCGCAAAGCGAATTGCAGGTTGGGCCGGGCCGCGCAGGCCGCGCCGCGCAGGCCCGCCGCATAGGCTGGCTATTCACGAACATACGCGAATAGTGGATCTGCTGATGCTTGCCTGTGTTACCCACGGGCCGGCAATTGAGCGCTGGCGGGGGCGTCCTGCTGCGTGTCGCCACGCTCCGCGGTCGTTTGTCTGGGCAGGCCGGCCACGCTGATTTGCGGGAATTTCCCGCCGATAAATTCAACGCTTTGGGTCGGAAAGGCGAATTGCACGTCCAGCTCACGCATGCCTTGCAGCAGGCCCAGATTGATGTCCTGCTGAATGTCCATGTACTTGTTGTAGTCCGAACTCAGCACGAAATAGACCACTTCGAACGTCAGTTGGTAGTTGTCGAAGGCGAGGAAGTGCGCGCGGTCGAAGCGGGTATCGGCAATCCCCTCGACTATCCGACGGACCAGCGCCGCCACTTCGCGCACCTTGTCCTGCGGCGTGTTGTAGGTGATGCCAAACTTGAAATCGATGCGCCGCTGCTCCATGCGCTTGTAGTTATGCAGGGTCTGGCGCAGCAGCTCGGAATTGGCGCAGACGATCTGCTCGCCGCTCAGGCTGCGAATGCGCGTGGTCTTCAGACCGATATGTTCGATAGAACCGGCGACCGAGCCGAATACCACGAAGTCGCCGATCTCGAAGGGCTTGTCGATGCCGATCGACAGCGAGGCGAACATGTCGCTGAGCAGTGTTTGCACCGCCAGCGCCACGGCAATACCGCCGACTCCGAGGCTGGCCACCAGGGCGGTGATATTGACGCCGACGTTGGCCAGGATCGACAGCAGCATCACCGCCCAGACGAGGATGCGCAGCAGGACCGCGATGATGGTGGTGGTGACCGGGTTGCGCAGGGTGCCATCGTCGCTGACCAGCATGTCACGGGTCCAAAGGCGTACTCCGCTGTCAAGCCACAGGGCGATCTGCAAGGCCAGCGCGATGAACCAGCCGTGGGCCAGGGTGTCTTCCCATCTGGCAGGCAGACTGACCAGCTTGAGGGCGAGCAGCAGGCTAAAGGCGAACAGCAGGATGCGGCTGGTCTGGCGCAAGATTTCCACCGCCAGCGTGGTGGCCAGGCTGCGCTGGCCCTTGGCCCAGCTGGCCAGATGGCTGCTCAGCTTGCTGGACAGCGTGCGCAGTATGAAATAGAGGGTCAAGGTGGCGATCAGCACCACGCCTACGTTGAGCCATAGGATTCGTTCGAGTAAGAAATTCCAATCATTCACGGGGTCTTGCTCCTCTGCTGTGGGCGCCGCCAGTGCCCTGATGGTGAGCCATCGCGTGCCGGCTGCGAAGGTCGCACACTCTTTTTTGAACATCACCTCCCGCTGGCAGAAGATGAAGGGGATTACACCTTCATCGCCCAGGATATGGGGGATCGGCCGAGTGTGGGTTTAAGGGTAAGGTGTAGCGGGAGCAGTCGCAAAGATTGCGCAAGCGGCTTGCGGGCTGGTGGTGATGCTTATCCAGGCACGCGCGCGGATCGCGGGCAGGTGATCTCGGCGTCGCTTTTCACAAGCAGTCTGCGGAGTAGGAATTCGCGCGTCGTCGCCAGAGCGCCCCCAGACCTTCGCAACAAGGCACTGGATCGTGCCGCACAGCGTTCCGCTCGACGCACAGCGAGCTGGCGCCAAGTCTTGCAGCGCACCGCCGAAGCAATGGGGCATTCTCTGCGGCGAGTGACACCCTAAGGATCGCGGATGGCGCGAGGAGTTGGTCAGCGCCACGCAACAGTGGCTGTTGTCGGATGAGCGCAACGATAGCGATCCTGGATCGCCGACCGGCAGCTCGGTGCGCAGCAGAGCAGTGGGCTGCCCGGATTGAGTTCCGCTCGGAGTACAGCGGCAACCCGCCGGGCTCTGTGTCCGACCGATGAACCCTTATGGTATTGCCCGCGCCAAGGTGATCGCCCAGGCGCCACCCCGGCGCGGGAAGGGCGCTAACCGACCAGTCGGGTGAGGTTGGGAAGAATCAGGATCAGGGTCGTGGCGAATACGATCAGACCCGCTTGCCGGATTTTGGGCTGTTTGAACATGGCCATCTGCCTTTTGTTTTTGTTGGTGTGGCGTCGAATACCCGCTCTAAAGACCTGTCGGGCTGCAGCGTCACGCCTGGGCGTGGACTGAAAACCACCCCGGCAAAACCCGGCGGCGGCAGCTACTTTTATAACTCTATTTCCGTGTAGTCATCCTAACTCTAGGGGGCATGTCACAGATCGTTTAGATGACTTGGTTGCTAGCCGTTGCGAAGTCTGAACTTTGAGTTATGCCAGGTACCGCAAAATTCTCAGCGACCCTTGAGCCAGAGCCATTAGACCGGGCTGTGCCTGCATAACGCCAGCAGGTGACCGTTCGTCTGAGCAGAGCGGTCAACGTGCCTGAGCACTTTGGTCATTGAGCTTGGTTCGCCTGAAGGTATGGTAGAGCCTTAGAACACTTACTGGCGCAATCTGGTTCCGGGAGTCTGCCGGACCCAGGGCCGGCCTACTTGCCAAAGCCCGACAGCCGGCTGTCAACTGACGACGCGCGACTGTCTATCCCAGCGCTGGAAACTTTGAGGACGCCATGACCGAAGCATTCATTTTCGATGCGGTGCGCACGCCCCGCGGCAAAGGCAAGAAGGACGGGGCGCTGTATAGCGTCAAGCCCGTTGACCTGATCGCCGGCCTGCTCAAGGCCCTGCAGGTGCGTAATAACCTGGATACCAGCCAGGTCGATGACATCGTGCTCGGCTGCGTCACGCCGGTGGGTGATCAGGGTGCGGACATTGCCAAGACTGCGGCCATGGTCGCCGACTGGGATGTCAGTGTCTCGGGCATGCAGCTCAATCGCTTCTGCGCATCGGGCCTGGAAGCGGTGAACCTGGGCGCGATGAAAGTGCGCTCCGGCTTCGAGGACCTGGTCGTGGTGGGTGGTGTCGAGTCGATGTCGCGCGTGCCCATGGGCTCCGACGGTGGCGCCTGGGTCATGGATCCGGCGACCAATCTGCACAGCCATTTCACCCCCCAGGGCATCGGTGCCGATCTGATCGCCACCCTGGAAGGCTTCAGCCGGGCCGATGTCGACGCCTATGCCCTGCGTTCGCAGCAGAAGGCGGCGCGCGCGCGTGCCGATGGTTCGTTCGACAAGTCGCTGATCCCGGTGACCGATCAGAACGGCATCGTGCTGCTCGACCACGATGAATTCATCCGCGGCGACAGCACCCTGGAGGGCCTGGGCAAGCTCAAGCCGAGCTTCGAGATGATGGGGCAGATGGGCTTCGACAGCACCGCGCTGCGGGTCTACAGCCATGTCGAGCAGATCAACCATGTGCACACCCCGGGCAACAGCTCCGGCATAGTCGACGGCTCGGCGCTGATGCTGATCGGCAGCGCCGCCAAGGGCAAGGAGCTGGGTTTGCAGCCGCGGGCGCGCATCGTCGCGACAGCCGTGATCGGCACCGACCCGACCATCATGCTCACCGGCCCGGCACCGGCTACGCGCAAGGCGCTGGCCAAGGCCGGTTTGACTGTCAGCGACATCGATCTGTTCGAGGTAAACGAAGCCTTTGCCTCGGTGGTGATGAAGTTCATGAAGGACATGGGCGTCAGTGAAGACAAGGTCAACGTCAACGGTGGCTCCATTGCCATGGGGCACCCGCTTGGCGCCACCGGTTGCGCGATCCTCGGCACCCTGCTTGACGAGTTGGAGAGTCGCCAGTTGCGCTACGGCCTGGCCACCCTCTGCGTAGGCGGCGGTATGGGCATCGCGACGATTATCGAGCGGATCTGACCGGCAGGAGGGTGGGGCGAAGCGATACCCATCGAAGGGTATTGCGGGCCCAGCCCACCTTACGCCACTGATGATCGCGGGCATGAACTGGGCGTCCCCGCCGCTCCTACGGTTACTGCGTTGCCCTCCAGTCGAGCGCAACTGCCAGCAAGAAAGGAATTAAGTAATGACTGACGCCATCCGTTACGAAATGGGCCAGGACAATATCGTCGTCCTGACCATGGACATGCCCGGCCAGAGCGCCAATACCATGAACGCGGTGTACCGCGAGGCCATGGGTAAAGCCGTTGCGCGCCTGGAAGCCGAAAAGGATTCGATCGCCGGGGTGATTGTGACCTCGGCGAAGAAGACCTTCTTCGCCGGTGGCGACCTGGGTGAACTGATCAAGGTCACCAAGGCCGACGCCCAAGCCTTCTACGAGATGATCCTCAATATCAAAGGTCAACTGCGCCGCCTGGAAACCCTGGGCAAGCCCGTGGTGGCGGCGATCAATGGTGCGGCCCTGGGCGGCGGCTGGGAAATCGCCCTGGCCTGTCATCACCGTGTCGCCCTGGACAGCTCCAGCGTGCAACTCGGTCTGCCGGAAGTGACCCTCGGCCTGCTGCCGGGCGGCGGCGGAGTGGTGCGCATGGTGCGCCTGCTTGGCCTGGAGCAGGCCCTGCCGTATCTGCTCGAAGGCAAGAAGGTACGCCCGGATGTCGCGCTCAAGGCTGGCCTGATCCACGCATTGGCCTCCGACAAGGATGATCTGCTAGCCAAGGCGCGCGCCTGGATTGGCGCCAACCCGGCGCCCAAGCAGCCATGGGATGTGGCCGGCTACAAGATCCCCGGCGGCACGCCAGCAAGCCCAAATGTGGCGCAGATGCTCGCCATCGCGCCCTCTATACTGCGCAACAAGACCAACGGTTGTTTCCCCGCCCCGGAGAAGATCCTGTGCGCCGCGGTCGAGGGCGCCCAGGTCGACTTCGACACGGCGCAGATCATCGAGGCGCGCTACTTCACCGAGCTGGCCACCGGGCAAGTGGCGAAGAACATGATCGGCACCTTCTGGTTCCAGCTCAACCAGATCAACGCCGGCGGCTCGCGGCCCCAGGGCTTCGCCCCCTATGTCACGCGCAAGGTTGGCGTGCTCGGCGCCGGCATGATGGGCGCGGGCATTGCCTATGTGTCGGCCATGGCCGGCATTGAGGTGGTGCTCAAGGATATCTCCCTGGAGGCGGCCGAAAAGGGCAAGAACTACTCGGCCAAGCTGCTGGAGAAGAAGGTTGGCCGTGGCCAGATGAGTGTCGACAAGCGCGACAGCATCCTGGCGCGGATCAAGGCCACGGCCAAGGATGCCGACTTCAACGGCTGCGACCTGATCATTGAAGCGGTATTCGAAGATCGCGATCTCAAGGCCAACGTCAGCGCTGCCGCCGAACGAGCTGCGCTGGCCGATGCGGTAATCGCCTCCAACACCTCGACCCTGCCGATCACCGGTTTAGCCACGGCGGTGCAGAAACAGGACAAGTTCATCGGCCTGCATTTCTTCAGCCCGGTAGACAAGATGCCACTGGTGGAAATCATCAAAGGCGAGCGTACCAGCGACACAACCCTGGCCCGCGGTTTCGACTACGTCATGCAGATCAACAAGACCCCGATAGTGGTCAATGACAGCCGGGGGTTCTTCACCTCGCGGGTGTTCGGTACCTTCACCAATGAAGGCATCGCCATGCTCGGCGAAGGCGTGTCGGCGGCGATGATCGAAAACGAAGCGCGCAAGGCCGGCATGCCGGTTGGCCCGCTGGCGATCAGCGACGAAGTGTCCATGAGCCTGATGAACCATATCCGTCAGCAGACCCTCAAGGACCTGGCCGAAGAGGGCAAACAGATCCCCGCGCACCCGGCATTCGCGGTGATCGAGCTGATGCTCAACGAGTACAAGCGTCCGGGCAAGGCTGCAGGCATGGGCTTCTACGAGTACCCGGTCGACGGTAAGAAGCACTTGTGGCCGGCGCTCAAGGCGCGTTTCGAAAAGCCTGACGCACAGATCTCGCAGCAGGATGTGCGCGACCGCATTCTCTTCATCCAGGCCATCGAGACCGTCCGCTGCCTGGAGGAGGCTGTGCTCACGTCGGTGGCGGACGCCAACATAGGCTCGATCATGGGCATTGGCTTCGCCGCCTGGACCGGTGGGGCGCTGCAGTTCATCAACCAGTACGGCATCCGCGATTTCGTTGCCCGTGCCCAGTACCTGGCCGAGCAGTACGGCGAGCGCTTCCTGCCCCCGGCCTTGCTGTTGGAAAAGGCGGCGAACAACGAATACTTCTGACCCTGTAGGCGAGATGCAGGATTTTTTCGTGCAGCAACCTCATATCAGAGATGGCTGCTGAGCGAGCACGTCTTGCACCGCATGCACCACCGGCTTAGCTGAAACTGAACGGTCCTGCCGACGTCATCTGTGGTTTGCAAGGCGGGTTGCCGGTCAGCTGCTTGAGCATTTCGGCTACCTGGATATTGCGCGATATGCTTGAGACGCACTCGATATTCCTGGCCAGCGCCCCGGCCGAGCCATGATTGAGGCCGAGCAACGAAAAACCGTTGGTCATCAAGGCCAATGCGGCAACGATCAGTAAATGGGTGTTTTGTAGTTTCATGGTCTTTCGGCCTAGGACAAAGTCATCACACCTGGTAGGCACATACCAGCCGTTGAATGGCTTGGCGCTCGCTTAACCGGGTTGGCATCTTCAGGGTGGTCAAGGTGCCGTCACTCAAATGGATAACCAATTCGCTCTCGAAGTGGATGCCGCTTTGATCGACACTGGCGTAGGTGATGCCGTAGGCGTTTTGCTCCGAGACCAATTGGACGCTGCTCATGGGGACTCTCCTGGATACCAGTGCTGCCTTGCGGCAACGCCTATTCGCTTAATTACGGGTGGTTGTTTTGGCACTGCCGGCAAAGGCGGAAGCGGCAAGCAAGCTGGCGATAGCGGCGAAGTTGTTCATGATGATTATCCTTCTGCGATGGTTGGGCGATGTGCGGATCATCCCCGCGTGGCGTCAGCGGCAGAAGTGAATAGGCATCATGGTGACTATCGAGCGAGCTGATACAAGCGCAGGCTGGGTGGTCGGGCGTTTTTGTGCCTGGTTGACGATGCGTCCTCTTGCCTTGTTGCCCTGCCGCAGGCAGGCTTGAGCATTGAACCAACCATTACTCGCGTTTCAGGTATTTGCCCCATGCCGTTGCAGATTTGCATTCTCGAAACTGACGTTCTTCGCCCTGAATTGGTCGGCCAGTATCAGGGTTATGGCCGCATGTTTGAGCGCCTGTTCGCTCGCCAACCGATCGCTGCCGAGTTCACCGTGTACAACGTGATGGAAGGTAGCTACCCGCCGGACAGCGAGCACTACGATGCCTATCTGGTTACCGGCAGCAAGGCCGATTCGTTCGGCAGCGATCCGTGGATCGAAACCCTCAAGACCTATTTGCTCGAGCGTTATGCCCATGGCGACAAGCTGCTCGGCATCTGCTTTGGTCACCAACTGCTGGCGTTGCTGCTCGGCGGCAAGACAGAGCGCGCCGTGCAGGGTTGGGGCGTGGGCACCCATCGCTATCGCCTGGATCATCAGCCGACCTGGATGACCCCGGCGCTGGAGGAGCTGACTCTGCTGATCAGCCATCAGGACCAGGTCACCAAGCTGCCGGAAAATGCCACCCTGCTGGCTTCGAGCGACTTCTGTCCGTTCGCCGCCTACTGCATCGACGACCAGGTGCTGTGCTTCCAGGGCCATCCGGAGTTCATCCACGACTACTCCAAGGAGCTGCTGGAAATTCGCCAGCAGCACATTGGCGAAGCGGCCTATCGCAAGGGTGTCGACAGCCTGCAGCATGAGCATCAGGGCCATACGGTGGCCGAGTGGATGATGCGTTTTGTCGCGCACGGCCGCGCGGGCCTGAATGACTGAGCAAGTTACCGCGCCTGGCCGAGAAGGGCGCTCCTCGCACACCATGCGCCAGCAGTCTTGGCTGCGCCTGCCATACGTGCCAGCAGTCGAAAGCAACGAGTTACTGCGTTTTAAGGCGCTGGCTAGAGACTCAAAAGGCCGACTATCGGATTGGACGTTTTGCTGCTGGGCAGGATCGGCTCATAACCAACCGGAGTGCTTGAAGCTTACGTAAAGCCCGATGCAGGCGCTGGTAAGCAGGCCAAGTACACCGAAGTAGCCGTACTGCCAGGTGAGTTCCGGCATGTTCTCGAAGTTCATCCCGTAAATACCCGCCACCGCAGCGGGGAAGGCGAGGATCGCAGCCCAGGCAGCGAATTTACGCTGAGTGATGCTCAGTCGTGAAGACTCCAGCAGCAAGCCGATTTCGATGGCGTGGTCGGCCATTTCGCGCAGGGCGATCAGGTCCTCCAGCAGGCGGCTGACGTGAATAGCCACGTCGCGAAAGTATGGGTGCATATGCTTGTCGATAAAGGGGAAGTCCAGGTGTTGCAGCTCCTGGCAGATTCCCTCTAGCGGGCCGATGTAACGGCGTAGGTGCAACAGGTCACGGCGCAGGTCTTGAATGCGTTCGACATCGGCCTGGGTCAGCGGTCGCTTGAGTACGTCCTGTTCGACCTCCTCCAGCTCAGCGTAATAGTCATCGATCAACGGCCGGTAGTTCTCGATGACGAAATTGAGCAGTGCGTAGAGCACGAAGTCTTCGCCATGTTCCAGCAGCACGGGGCGCGCCTCGCAGCGCTGGCGTACCTGTGAGTAAGGCGCTGACTGGCCATAGCGGGCGCTGATGATGTAGCCGTTGCCGGCGAATATCTGGGTTTCGATGAATTCCAGTTCGCCATTCATCTGAATCGCCGAATAGACCACTAGAAACAACGCGTCGCCAAAGGTTTCCAGCTTGGGCCGGGTATGGCGCTGCAGGGCGTCTTCCAGCGCCAGCTCGTGCAGGTCGTACTGGCGCTGCAGATTGGTCAGCTCCTCGGCGCCTGGGTCGTGCAGGCCTATCCAGACAAAGTGGCCGGGTTTTCTCGACCACTCCTTGCCTTCATCGAGGCTAATGTCGGTGACCTTTTGACCTTGGCTGTAAACGGCGGCGGCAACGACTCGGCCCATGGTCATTCCTTTTGGCTTTTTACCGAAGGGGGCAACGATCGCCCTCACTCTTTCTAGAGTGTTGCCGCTGACGAGGATTTCTTCCAGATAATCGGTTGATGCCGTGTCCGCTCGCGCTGAGCGAGCACCGCTGGGTGGCAGTTTCTGGTTAAGGGCCTTGATACAGCTTCGCCCGGCACTTGGCCGGGCGAAGCTGGCATATTGCGGGGTTAGAGCGGGAGTTGCTTGTCCAGTTCGATGGCCCGGTCGAGGGTTTCCAGCAGCACCTTGCGCACTTTGAGCTTGGTGTTCTTGTGCGCGCTCATGTTGATCTTCTTCATCTGCTGAGCGACCGCCTGGGCGGTGACCAGCAGTTGCTCGGCAGTTACCACCTTGTCGAGGAAGCCGGCATCCACCGCACTTTGCGGGTCGAACATCTCGCCATTGATCACCGAGCGGTGAAACGCCGACTTGCGCAGGCGGTCGCGCGCCAGTTCGATACCGACATGGTGCATGGTCATGCCAATTTGCACTTCGTTCAGACCGATGCTGAACGGACCCTCGACGCCGATACGGTAGTCGGCCGAGAGCAGGATGAAGGCACCCTTGGCTACGGCATGGCCGGGGCAAGCCACGATGATCGGGAAGGGGTGGGCGAGCATGCGGCGTGCCAGAGTGGAACCCGCAGCAACCAGATTGACCGCGTTCTGTGGGCCGGAAGTCATCACCTTGAGGTCGTAGCCGCCGGATAGAATGCCCGGCTGGCCGGTGACGATGACGATGGCCTTGTCCTGCTCGGCACGATCCAGTGCGACATTGAGGGCGGCGATCACGTCTGGCGAGATGGCGTTCACCTTGCCGTTGCACAGGGTCAGGGTGGCAATACCGTCTTCGAATTGGTAGCTGATCAGGTCGCTCATTGCAGGTTCCTTGTACTGAAGTACCACAGACGTTACCCACCCGCACCGCCCAGGTAAAGCGCCGCGGCTGACTGGCGAGTCAGCTGTAGCGGCCGATTACAGCCTGCCGGCCCGATTGACCCAGGCAATTGGCGCCATGCTCGTGCGTTGTGTTGGCATGGCGACTGACTTGAGGGAGACGGCTGTGATAATGAGAAACGACAAGTTGGTCAATTACTGGCGTGCAGCGCGCGCAGCCAAACCTGTGGGAAGAAAGCGCCGTATTGCTCTGCAGCCAGTTTATTCCCTCTCGGTTTGCTGCTATGCGGTCGCCGGCGATTCGAGCCAATCCCCCAGGCTTGTCGAGCGGATACCGAGCATTCGGCATAAGCACATGAATATTCTGAAAAAACCTTTGCCTTTGGCGAGCTGTTCGGCTAGATTAGCGCGCCTCGACAGACACCCAGTGTCAGGCGAGATCCGGTGAAGTGTCCGAGCGGTTGAAGGAGCACGCCTGGAAAGTGTGTATACGAGAAATCGTATCGTGGGTTCGAATCCCACCTTCACCGCCACTTTCGCAAAACCCCTGAGAGAGCAATCTTTCAGGGGTTTTTTGCTTTCCGGGGTCGGCGAGAGTCATTAACGATTGCGGATGGGGCTCGCTGTAGGCGAGTCGGGTACTGGACGCGGATCTCCAGCAATCGGGTTTATCGCGAGAGGTTTTGATGCAAGCTCCCAGGCGGTGGCGTTGACCACTGGCGTGGTCGAGAGCAGTCGCAGTGGAGAAACGCAGGGCGGCCCGCTGTCGCCGTAGTTGGCGAGCGTGCTGTTGGACGAAGTGGATCGACAGCTGGAGCACCGATAACGTAAAAATTTACGTTTGCAGCCGCAAGGCGGACACCAGGTCGTCAAGATTCTGTGGCCCTGCCTTCTAGGTTGGAAAGCCTGGCTCGAGCTATCTGTCGGTACCCTGGCAGTCTGGCGCAAGTGGGATGAATGCATAGACAACGTCTTAGAGCGATCCAGCACAAGCAGTGGAGGCGCGGCCTCATGATTTATCGAGAGTTTTGATCACTGGGAGGAGGGGGCGCAGGTTGTGCATACGGTAGCCGGGAATTCACGCCGTTGGTGGCACAGCGGTCCTCTGGACTTGAGTCGCGTGTTGAATAGTGCGTTGATCGAGTGCTTGGGGCTGGTCCGCCTCTCATGACCGCGTCTCCTCGGACTGCCTGGTGCGGGCCCGCAAGCCGGGTGCTGTGGCAGGGGAACGGCCATGAAAGCCGTCCCCTATGCCGATGTTTGCGGACAAGTGGCGGCAAAGAGCCACTGTCTGACGTTTATACTGCGCACACTTTTTGGGAGGGGTGTGCGTGGTCTGGTCAGCTGTGGGTGTGATTTTTCTGCTGTGTCTCTCAATGCTGAGTGGCTTGGCGTCGGCGGCCAGTGTCGGCAAGCCCGCTACGACCCAGGCGCCGGTGTCCGTGGTGTTTCTCAATCCCGGCTATGCCGATGAGCCGTTCTGGCTCGAATATGTCGCTTACATGCACGACGCCGCGAATGACCTCGGCATGCAGTTGCGTGTGCTCAATGGTGAGCGTGACCCGCTCAAGCTGTTGCAGCATGCGCGTGAGGTGTTGCAAGCGAGGGAGCAGCCGACCTATCTGGTCTTCGTCAATGAACATTATGTCGGTCCGGAGATACTGCGCCTGTTTGCCGACAGCAAGATCAAGCTGTTCGCCCTGCACAGCACCCTAACGCCAGATCAACAGGCAATTGTCGGTGGCAGTCGGGAGAAGTACCGTAACTGGATCGGTAGTCTGGTGCCCAACGATGAAGAAGCCGGTTATCTGATGGCCAAGGCGCTGATTGCCATGGCGCCGGCTAGCGCTGGCGAAATGGTCGCCTTCTCGGGCGTCAAACAGACGCCATCGGCCACATTGCGCGAGGCAGGCTTATATCGTGCGCTTGCCGAACATCCGCACGTGCGTCTGAAGCAGCTGCTGTATGGCGAGTGGTCGGAGCAACGCGCGTATGAGCAAGCTAGCGTCCTGCTAGCGCGTTACCCCGAGGTCAGTCTGGTGTGGGCGGCGAATGACGAGATGGCGTTTGGCGTGATGCGCGCGGCGGCGGAGAAGGGACGACAATTGCACTACTCGGGGCTGAACAATTCAAAGAGGGTGCTGCAGGCACGAATTGACCAACGCATCAGTGTTCTGGTCAGCGGCCATTTCATTCTTGGCGGCTGTGCCATGGTGATGCTCCACGATCACGCCGCCGGCCTGGACTTCGCTGCGCGCGGCGGCAAGGATCAGCAGGCCGATTTATTCCGCTTGCTGAGCCGGCAGGAGTCGATACGATTGCTGCGGCGTATCGACAAGCATGCTGCCAAGCTGGATTTTCGTCGTTTCAGCGCCGCGTTCAAGCCGCGCCTGCAAGGCTATGACTGCTCTATCGAGGCCTTGTTGCGCTAGTTCATACGCCTGCGAAATGCAGCACCAGCTTGACCACGGCAAAGATCACCAGAACAAACAGCAGGGTGAACAGCAGGCCGAGAATGATGAAGTGGCTGGGTTTGCCCCGGCTGAAGTCACGGCTGCGCTTCTTGCCGCTCTGTACGCCAATGGCCGCCGCCAGCACGCTCTGCAGCATTTCCCATAAACTCAGCGGCTTTTCATCTGGATCATCCTGTTTGCTCATGGTGCCCCCTCAATTGCGCCCTGTCAGGCCGTCGAACATCCATCGATAGTTGCTCAAAGCTGTATCCGGGTCCAGCCGCGTCGTTGCCACATTACGGCGAAAATCATCGAGGCGAGGCCGCGCTGGAGAATCTGCAGGCTCCAGATAGCCAGCAAACCATAGCCCAGGATGGGGCCGAGCAGATAAGCCAGCGGGAGAAAGAACAGCCATTGGTTGCCCAGGCTGACCAGCATCACCGTACGGCTGGCGCCGGCGCCAAGCAACGCCTGGGTGAGCACCAGGGCGGTGGCATCCAGCACCATGCCCATCCCGGTCAGGCGCAGCGGCCAACTGCCCAGTTCTATCAACGCTGGATCGCTGACGAATAGCCGCAAGATCAGTTCCGGGTACAGCCAGAAGGGTGTACCCAGCAGCATCAGGCCGACTGCCGCGACCTTGACCACCTCCCAGCCCCAGCGGTGGGCGGCGTCGAAGTCCAGTTCGCCCAAGCTGTGGCTGACCAGAGTGGTGGCCGCCATGCCCAGGCCGATGGCCGGCAGGATCAGCAGAAGCGCCAGGTTGATCAGCACGTGGGCCACCGCCAACTCGGCGGTGCCGACCTGGCCGATGATCCAGAACAGCGCGGTAATGCCGGTGGCGAAGAAGAATTGCTGAGCCGAGTTGGGCAGTGACAGGCGCAGCATGCTGCGCAGATCAATGGCGCTGGGCAGACGGGTCAGAAAACCCTGGTGGCGAGCGCTGCGCCAGGTCTGCACGGCATAAATCAGTGAACCCAGATACAGCGCCAGCGTGGTGCCCAGCCCTGAGCCAGGCGCGCCCATCTGCGGTAAGCCGAAGAGGCCATGGATCAGTGAGTAACTGATCAGTACATTGGCCAGATGCATGATCACCAGGGTGCGCATATAGACGCCGGAGCTGTGGTTGCCATTCCAGTAGCCGCGGAAGGAGAAGTTCAGGCCTACGGCGAAAACCGCCAGCACCCTCCACTTGAAGTATGCGGTGCCGATGGCCAGTACTTCGGGGTCGCCTGACAGCAGTCGAATGATCGGCTGGGCGTTCAACCAGCAGGACACCGTCAGTGGCAGGGCGAGGCACAGCGCAATCAGTATTCCGACATTTAATGGTGCTGCCAGCTCATCCAGGCGTCCTGCTCCGCGACGCCGCGCGACCTGGGCTTGCACGCCGGCGCCAAGGCCCATGACCAGGGCGATGGCCATGAAGTTGGCATAACTGCCGATGCCGACTCCGGCCAATGCCTTCTCGCCGAGGCGGCCGACCATGGCCGCATCCACTAGATTGAGCAGGCTCTGGCTGAGCATGCCGCCGATAATCGGGAGGCCGAGAGTGAGGATGTGCCTTAGGCGTTGACGCTCGATCATGCAGGGTTCGCTGTGGCCAATTAACCCGGGCATGCAGGATGCTTAGCGCCGGAAGTGGTGGGAATCTTAACCCCGGGTAGATGCCGAGGCATGTCATATGACCACCAATGTCGTTAGCAGCGACTCGCCGCGTGCATCGGTCTCAAGTGCCAGCTGTGCGCTTGCCCTCGCGCCGGCGGTTGAGCACCTCGACTGATCGCGCGCGTAGCTGGCCGCATCCACCGTCGATATCCTGGCCGGCGGAGTTGCGCACCTTGGTCAGCACGCCGCGGCTGTGTAGATAGCGCACGATCTGCACGATACGGTCGCCATCTGGGCGCTGGTAGTCGTCGCCTTCCAGGCTGTTATAGGGGATCAGGTTCATGATCGCGTACTTGCCCTTGAGCAGGCGCAGGATGCCGTCCATTTCGGCCTGGCTGTCGTTGATGCCCTTGAGCAGCGTCCATTGGTACTGGATCGGATAATCGATCTGCCGAGCGTAGATTTCACCCAGTTCGACCAACTGCTCGGGGTCGATGCGTGGCGCGCGCGGCAACAGCTGCTGGCGCAGTTCGGCGTCGGTGGTGTGCAGCGACAGGGCCAGCGCCGGCTTGATCCGCTGTTGCGGCAGGCGCTCGAAGACCCGTGGGTCGCCTACGGTGGAGAACACCAGGTTGCGCTGGCCAATGCCGCCATCGGTGCCTAGGAGGTCGATGGCCTGCAGCACGTTGTCAAGGTTGTGCGCCGGCTCGCCCATGCCCATGAACACCACTTTCTTCACCGGGCGAAAGCGCCTGGCCAGTGCCACCTGGGCGAGAATCTCGGCCGTGCTCAACTGGCGCAGCAGGCCGCTCTTGCCGGTCATGCAGAACACGCAGCCCACCGCGCACCCGACCTGGCTCGACACACACAGGCCGTCGCGCGGTAGCAGTACGCTTTCCACCATCTGCTTGTCGGCCAATTCCACCAGCAAACGCGCCGAGCCATCCGCCGCCGGGTGCTCGGAGCTGAGGCGGGCGATGGCATTGAGTTCTGCCGTCAACTGCGGCAGGGCATTACGCACCGCCAGCGGCAGAAAGTTCTCGGTCTTCTGGTTGCGCGTACCGGTATCCAGCGGCTTGCCTTGCAGCCAGGCACGGCTGATCCGCCCGATATGCATGGGCTTGGCGCCGAGGTCGGCGAGGTGCTGATAAAAGTCTTCGATCTGCATGGGGCGCGCATGCTATCACCAGGCGTGCGGCGACGGTATCCGTTGGCCAACCAAGGCCAGTGCACGGCGATGAACGACTGAGTGCTTTGCTCAGGCCTTCCGGGCACTCATACTAGCGCCTTGATTGGCCTGACCCAGCTGTGCGGAGCGGTAGATGAAATACATACACCAGCGCGAACACCTCAATGAAGACGACGTAGTCGTGATCGAGTGCTCGCAGACCTGCAATATCCGCCTGATGAGCGACGCGAATTTCCGCAGCTTCAAGAATGGCGGCCGACACACTTACCACGGCGGTGCTTTCGATACTTTCCCGGCAAAAGTCACCGTACCGAGTAGTGGCTTCTGGAATATCACCATCGATACTGTGAGCCGCAAGGCGATCAGCGTGACCCGCAAGCCGACGTTGAAGCACTCGATCAAGATCATCCGCAAGTCGACTTCGCGATTGAGTTGAGCGGTTGATAGCACTGCGCTTGAGTGCGCCGCTAGTAAAGGAGGGATGAGACACGTCCTCCAAATCGCGGAATTCACAGCCCCGGTAGGCTGGAATGCCGCGAAGCGGTTTTCCAGCGCTTTCTATAGTTCCCCCTATAGTCTCCGCAATCTGGAGAGCCTACTCTCGGAAGATTTCCCGGCATGGCTGGTCTGGGATTACGTGGATCAGCGCAGTGCCATCCGCGCGGTTGAGGATGGGGTGGTTGAGGACGGGCTCTGCACCATCTGGTTATATTCAACAGCGCGCTAATTGCCAGCTTGCCACCCAGTCAAATCTTGCCACGGTTAGTCGATTAAGACCGTTACCTGTCTTCCGCTGCGATCCTTTACCGCGCCTTCGATGCCGCCGAGCACTAGCATCGCCACGGACGCAGCCATACCCGCCGGGCTCGTACTGCGCAACTGAAGAGTAATAGGGCCTGGCCATGGGACGATCCGACCTAGCCCGGGGAGGCTGTAACCGGCACTCAGAACAGCGGCATAGGGAACACTGTCGGCGCGACAACTACCTTGGAATACTCCGCAGACGCATCGTCTCGGCGTTAATCTGCTGCAGGGTTGCAGTACTAGCGCTTATAAGGTGGCAAATAACTTTTAATAAAGGCTTGACGTAGTTTCTGTCGGGCCTATAATCCGCACCTCTTCTGGCGCAGGCCTCTCGGTAAACCTCTTGTAAAACAAGAAGTTAGCTTAAAG
>NZ_JAQJZJ010000008.1 GCF_027988105.1 Pseudomonas aestuarii
TTGTTTGCTGAACATCTCGAATCTCCCTGCGACGATATTGGGTCGCCTGTTGTTATTGATCAGGACGTACCTCCAACCCACTCCCTCTTGGAGGCCATTACTCGGCACATTGCTTTGCGCATCGGCAGGAGGCTGGATAGGTGACGCCTGTTGCAGCAGATTGTGCGAAATGCACCTGGGGGCCGTTTGCTCATTTCCGACGTGAAAGTGTTCAAACTGGTAGGGCGCCGCAGCTGTCGACGTAAAGAGGAGATCAGCGGAACGAACTTGGTCGTTGCTGCGCAACAGGCCATCCGCTTTGCGCCTGTGCCACCACAGCGGACGATGCCCCCCGGGGCGATCAAAGCGCTCTGCAATGGGTGTAATATTGCAGCTGGCGCAGATGTTCCGCTGACGCCCACCAACAAGAAATTGCACAATTGCCCCTGCAGCCGGCCCATGCCTGCAAGTAATCGAGAGCGGCTGAAAGTGGATGAGGAAAAACAAATGACACAAGCATCGCCCCCCTTGGCAACCGCCGAGCACCTGTCTGCCGCGATGCCGGCCACGCGAGTGAAAACCTTTGGTTTCCTGCTGAGCCCAAACTTCACGACGATTGGCTTCGCCTGCGCGATCGAGACATTGCGCATGGCCAACCTGGCTGCCAAACGCACCCTCTTTCGAACCCTATTGATCGCCGCCGACCGTGAGCCAGTGCGCGCCAGCAACGGCATGTGTGTGGTACCGGATCACTCCATCGACGACGCCCCCGAGCTGGACGCCCTGTTCGTGGTCGGTGCCAACCCGATTCCGGCGAAGAACGACCGCAACCTGCTCAACTGGCTACGCAAGCTGTCTGAGCACCATGTGCCACTGGGCGGCATCTGCACCGGTAGCCACCTGCTGGCCAGCGCGAATCTGCTCAAGGGCTACCGCTGTACCATCCACTGGGAAGACATCGAGCAGCTCAAGGACAAGTTCCCCGGGATCATCATCTCCAATCAGCTGTTCGAGCTGGACCGCGACCGCTACACCTGCTCCGGCGGCACCGCCTCCATGGACATGACCCTGCAACTGATCGCGCGCGAACCGGACGGTGTGGAGATCGCCACCCATGCCGCCGAGCTGCTGCTTTGCGACCGCATGCGCGGCTCTCGCGAACAACAGCGCGTGCCTTTGCGGCAGAAGCTCGGCAACGCTCAGCCGAAGCTGAGCCAGATAGTCGCGATCATGGAGGCCAACCTGGAGGAGCCGCTGGAGCTGGAGGAACTCGCCCAACTCAACGAGATGTCGGTACGCCAGCTGGAGCGACTGTTTCACAAATATCTAGAGCGCAAGCCAGGTCAGTACTACCTGGAATTGCGCCTGAACCGCGCTCGCGATTTGCTTCTGCGTAGCAATGCGCAAGTGCGCGACATCGCCCTGTCCTGTGGTTTTGCCTCGCCGGCCCACTTCTCCAAGTGTTACAGCCGACTTTTTGGCCACTCGCCACGCGGTGAACGCAAGCAGAGCGCCCTGAGCTGAGGGCTCGCCCACCCCCACATACATCAAGGTCACACGCTGAAACGCTCCAGCAACTGATCCTGCTGTGCTACCTGCTCGACCATCACGTTGCATTGCCGAACTTGCTGCTCGGCGCCGTCCGCCACCAGATGGCTGATGTCGCGGATGTTAGTGGTGTTGCGGTTGATTTCTTCGCTGGTAGCGCTCTGCTGCTCGGCGGCAGTAGCAATCTGCAAGTTCATGTCGTTGATGCGGCTGATCGCCTCGCGGATACGCTCCAGCATGTGGTTGGTGGCGCCAGCATCGTCGGGGTTCTGGCTAGCGCTTTCGCGGCTTTTCTACATGCTCGCGTCCATGTGCCTCACCCCGCTCTGAAGTTGGTCGATCATCTAGCGGATTTGTCGGGTGGATTGCTGGGTACGCGAAGCCAGAGAACGCACCTCAACGGCCACCGAAGCAAAACCACGCCTGGCTCATCAGCACGGATCGCCTCAATGGCCGCGTTGAGGGGCAAGCATGTTGGTCTGCTCGACAATGCTTATTATTACCGCAAGAATCGATTCGATGTTGTGGCTGAGCTTGACCAACTGGTTGATCGCCTGGCAAGTGTCATCCATGTCATCGGCCAGTTACTTGGTCGCCTGAGTGGCACCCCCGACATCCCCGGCACTGGACGCAACCTCCTGCATGGCGGTAGCCAGCAGTTCCAGTTCCTGCAACTGTTCCTGCAAGTAAGTGGAGGACTACTCGGCCTCGCTGGAAGTCCGCGAGGTGCGTTCATCGCCGGCAGCCGACGCGAGAGATCACCCTAGCCGCTGTTGACTTCGCGCAACGAGGTGCTCAAGTAATGCAGGGCTTGAGCAGCAGCCACACTCTACAACAGACGCCCGTCGCTGCCACTGCAGTGAATCTGGCCGATGAACTCGGGGGATGGTCTTGCTGCACATGAGCAGGGCACGCTTCTGCAAGTGATTGGCGAAGAACAGCAGCGCAATCATGATCGCCGGAGCGAATAAGAAGTTGCCCAGCAACACGATGGCGCCGAACTCGTAAGTCACCGCCGGTGAACCCATGAAACCCCAGCTGCTGAAGCGGGTGGCAACTATGGCGCTGGCGCCGAGACTGCACCCAGCGAGCAAAATACTACTTTCATTGCTGTCTTTGACTTTGCGCGAGGAGAGAAAGTCGATCCCTATCATGACCCCGAAGATGACTATCAGAAGGCTTCAGGAGAACCATTCATTAAAGTTAATGGCAATTACTTCATCTGTCGGGATTTCCTTTGGCGGAACGGCACAAATAGGCGCCGGCGGCGATCAGGAGCATGGCGAGGTTGAGTGAAATGAACAGCGTAAGTAGCCAAGGGGTCATGGAGTAAACCTCTTTAGTTATTCTTGTATGAGTTTTTTGCCTAGCGCCTGAAACTGCGCCGACCGCCAAAGCTGGCGGCCGGCGATGCCTCAAATGGCAGCCGAGGTTTCTGCCCGTACAGCGCCCAGTTCCACCGGAGCTTCTGCGTGCAGCGCCTTGATCAGACTCAGGCACATCAGCAGCATGATGAAAGAGAATGGCAATGCACTCGCAATAGCCGCCGTCTGCAGGGTGGCCAAGGATGCTGCGCCACCGACAACCAGCAGCACACCAGCGACTACACCCTGCATCCCCCCCCAAAACACCCGATGACGCTTGGCTGGGTGGATAGCACCATGGGACATGATGGTGGTCAGAACCAAGGTCGCGGAGTCGGCCGAGGTGATGAAGTAGGTGGCCACCAGCAGGGTGCCCAACCACAGCGCCACGGTGCCAAGGCCGCCGAGGTTCATGGAATCAACCGTCACGAAGAAGGCGCTGGCGACATCCTTGGTCACCGCCGCTGAGATGCCTGCCTCGCCGAACAGCTCATGGCTTACGGCGGTACCACCGAAGGCGACGATCCAGATGAAGGTCAACACTGTGGGCACCAGGATCACACCCAGGATGAACTCACGAATGGTGCGGCCACGGGATACTCGGGCGATAAACACGCCGACAAAGGGCGCCCACGACAGCCACCAGCCCCAATAGAACACCGTCCACCAGCCTTGCCAGCTCGACTTCCAACCCTCCCAGGCGGACGGATCCTGCTTGCTGGCGTCGGTCCAGAAGCTCATCTCGATAACATTCGCGAGATAATCGCCCGTGGCATCGACCAGCGACATGATCAAGTAGCGGGTCGGCCCCCAGACGAAGAAGAACACGATCAGGACGATGGTCAGGATGATGTTCAGCTCGCTGAGCATCTTCACTCCGCGATTGACCCCGGACACCGCAGAGAGCACGGCGACCACAGTAATCACTGTGATCAACCCCAGCTGCACCAACACCGAGCTTTCCAAGCCAACCAAGCGATCGAGCCCCGCATTGATCTGCTGCGCACCCAATCCCAGCGAAGTGGCCACACCAAAGATGGTCGCCAGGATCGCCAAAATGTCCACCGCATGCCCCCATGGGCCGTCCATGGCGCGGCCGAACAGCGGGCGCAAGGTCGAACGGATGGTCAGCGGCAGGTTCTTGCGAAAGGCGGCATACGCCAGCGCCAGGGCGACGATGCAGTAGATCGACCAGGCATGCAGTCCCCAATGGAAAAAGCTGATGCGCATCGCGGTTTCCGCCGCTTCAGCGCTCATGGTCGAGGTGCTGAAGGGGTTGCCCTGCATATGGAACATCGGTTCGGCGATACTCCAGAAGATCAGGCCGATACCCTGACCGGCGGAAAACACCATGGCGAACCAAGCAAAGTAACCAAACTCTGGTCGCTCATCCTCGCGACCCAGGCGAATGCGGCCGAAGCGGCTACAGGCCAGCCAGCCGTTGAAGAACAGAAACAGCGCGGCAATCAGCACGTAATACCAGCTGAACGCATAGGTGATACCACTGCGCACTCGGTCGAAAAACGCCGCGGCTTGCTCCTGAAACATCAGCAGACCCAGCATCACACCGGCGATCACCACCAGCGCGCCCAGGGTTACTACCGGATTCAGGCCCTTCAGCCAGGTACTCTGGGAAATAGCCACACGCGATTCATGTGCTCCTCCCGCATAAGTTGACGCGGCAGGCACCGCGCTTTGTCCCGTACTCATATTGTTAGCCTCTCGATCATTCTTATATTTGTCAGAATCATTGGGCAAAACACTGCATAACGCTGGCAAGTGCTTAGGAGGGTGGGTTGAACACTTCCTCCACGGCGCTAGCAATACCCGCTACGCAGACACGCAGAATCAATTCGCCCTTCTCACGGCTGGCGCCGACAGCGGAAGACAAGGTGCCGGGAGCCGGCGTGCGTTCGGGAATAATGGGGAAGACGTCATAGGGCGGGAAGCTTGCTGGGGGGTGATCGACGACCCGTTCCATGTCGACTCGCTCAGGGTAGAGCGCCAACATAAGCGAGGTTTCAAATACCCCCCCATGCTCGATATCCCAGCCGAGAAAACCGTCCGGGTAGAGCTGTGCGATCACGTCTGGGTCTTTGATGAAGTCCCAGTAGGACAGCACCACTACCCGGAAGTCGTTGATGCCGGCATAGCGCAGTTCGCGCAATGCCAGATCGATACCCTCGACGATGAACATCGAGTTCTCGTAGTGCCCGTTCATCAGCACCAGGCGGCGCACGCCGTGACGTGCCAACTCGCGAATGATGTCCAGAACGCTGTGGGTCAGTGTGGCCCCGTCCAGGCTGGTGGTACCGGGGAAGTGGTTGCCCCCACCGGATTTTTGCTGCGACTTGTAACCGTAATGCAAGGCTGGCAACACTAGCGCATCTATGCGCTGAGCCACCCGCTGGCTAACAGCCGTGGGCAGCAGCACATCCACGTCCATGCACATGTGATGGCCGTGCTGTTCAAGCGCGCCGACCGGCAGGAACAACACCCGCTCACCACCGGCAATCGAGGCTTCGTACTCCTTCCATGTGAGCTCGCCTACAAAGACACTTTTATTCATTGCTTCTATCCTCTAACGAATCCGCCATTGTGCAGGATCGTTGCTGCGCCAACTGCCCTGCAAAGAGATCAGGTCTCTGACCAAGGTGCGGAGGAAACTGAAGGAGTGCGATAGCCTCATCCGGCAGTAGGGTATGCCAAGTAGATATCATTGACGAACAGCACCGCCGGCAGGCCCAAGTGCATACGCCCCAAGGACTAGAAGCGAATATCCAGCGAAACAAATTGCCATGTGTATTCATGCTGTTGCCTCCTGGCTGATGGCCTAGGTGCGAGACAATGGCAGCAGCGCAGCGGTGGTTTCCCCCTCTGCGCTGCTTTCTGGCATTACTTGCGGATGATGTTGTGCTCTGGGCCGTACGGGAACTTGGTGATGTTCTCCGAACCCTGCTCGTTGACGATCAGAATGTCGTGCTCGCGGTAACCGCCCGCGCCCGGCAGACCTTCAGGCAACATGATCATCGGCTCGATGGAAACCACCATGCCTGGCTCAAGAACTGTGTCGATGTCTTCACGCAGTTCCAGCCCGGCCTCGCGACCGTAGTAGTGGCTCAGGGTGCCGAACGAGTGGCCGTAGCCGAAGGTGCGATACTGCAACAGGTCGTGTTTGAGGAAGATCTCGTTCAGCTCGCGCGCGATATCGCTGCAGCGCATGCCCGGCTTGATCAGCTTGAGACCGGCTTCGTGCACTTCGACGTTAACTTCCCACAGGCGTAGATGCTCGTCTGAGCAATGGTCGAGGAACAGGGTGCGTTCCAAAGCGGTGTAGTAGCCGGCGATCATTGGGAAGCAGTTCAGACTGAGTATGTCACCCTTGTTCACCTTGCGGCTGGTCACCGGGTTGTGCGCGCCGTCGGTGTTGATCCCGGACTGGAACCAGGTCCAGGTGTCCATCAGCTCGCCTTCTGGGAAGGTGCGCGCAATTTCACGGACCATTGCCTGAGTGGCGTGCAAGGCGACTTCATATTCCGGTACCTGGTCACGCAACGCCTCAATTACCGCAGCGCCGCCGATGTCGGCAATACGTGCGCCGTGACGAATGATCGTGTGCTCTTCAGCAGACTTGACCAGGCGCATTTTCATGCAAGGAGCAGCGACGTCGACCAGCTCGGCGGATGGATAGCGCGCAGCCAGCTTGTCGCGGTTCTGCAAGTTCAGGTGATCGAACTCGATGCCGATACGACCGGCCTTAGGCAATGCCTGCAGGATGGCGACGAAGAAATTATCGCGCTGCCAGTCAGAGTAGACGATGTTGTCGGTGCCCACGGTACGGCGCCAAGGCTGACCACCGTCGATGTTCGCAGAGATGGTCACGACCGCGTCTTGGGTCACCACCGCGGCATATGGACGACCGAACGAGCAGTACACGAAATCAGTGTAATAATTGACATTATGGTAAGAAGTAAAGATCGCCGCATCGATGTTTTCTGCCGCCATGTGGGCGCGCAGCTTGGCCTGGCGAGTGGCATATTCCTGCGCGGAGAAGGTAGATTTTACTTTCTGACCGTTTTGAATCCGGAGCGTCTGGGGCATTTGCATGGCGAGAACCCTTGTTGTTTTTCAGTGACTCGGCACATCCACTTGGCAGTGCCGTTGGAAAGCATTGCAACAGATGCCATCGAGCAGTTTTTGCACGTTTCCGACCTGTAATTGGTCATTTCCGCTCCCCCAGTCTGCCGGACAGATCCCCTCGGCAATCCGGCTAGTAGTGCCGACGGCACGCCTATATGCAAGACCCACGAGGGCCGCCAGCGAGGCGCCTCAACATCGTGCAGAACCCGCCCCAGGAAAGGCATAGCAACGATCCCGCGAGCCATGAAAAGGCAACACACGGTTCAACGCCACTGCGCGGATGATGGCGCATGCAGTGGATTTGTCTCACTCGCAATGTTTCAACCCCAGACGGGGTAACGACTAGATCGATAAAAAGATGGCCTACAAGCCTACTAGGCCAAACAAACAGTGCGACGGGAAGCCGGGGCCGACGCTAAATTGAGATGAGCACGTTACTAGCCCCTAGGCCTTAAATAGGGAACCGCGCGGCAGCCTAGCGGCCAGCCGCCCCCCCTTTCGGTTTAGCCTGTGGTCGTACTGAGATCGCGAGGAAAGGTTCCTGGAGTCAGTCTTAGCTCCCTGGCAGGGACGTTGGCCTGCGTGGACGGCAATGCTCATTCACCCCGCAGGATCAGAGCACTCTCGCCCTCCCACTCGGCATAGAGCTGGTGCCCACTGCGTATGCCGAGCTGGTCGTAATCGGCATGCATTTTCTGCACCTGCAGCTCGAGCCCATCCTTGGCTTCGAGGTGGATGTTGACCATGGAACCGATGAACTCCTCGCCGACCACGGTACAAGCCACCCGGTTGGGCCGACTGGCTTGTACGCTGAGGTCGACATGTTCGGCGCTCAGGCAAACGGTGACCTGATCGCCCGGAACGACCGTCTTGCCGTCCGGCAGCCGCGCCTGAAACTCGCCGTGCTCCGAGCTGAAACTAACCAGGCCCGCATCGTCGAAACCCGTGACGCTCCCGGTGAGGATGTTCTTGCCGCCAACGAATTCGGCGACGAAGCGGTTATGCGGCTCGCGGAAAACTTCCTGCGGCGAGCCGATCTGCTCGACCCGGCCCCGACTCATGATCACCACGCGATCGGCCATGGCGAAGGCTTCTGACTGGCTATGGGTGACGTAGACGAAGGTGATGCCAAGATCCTTCTGCAGCCCGGTCAGCACGCTCTGCATGCGTACACTCAGGTTGGCATCGAGCGCACTTAGCGGCTCGTCGAGCAGCAGGATCGGCGGCTCGGTCACCAGTGATCGGGCCAGCGCCACGCGCTGCTTCTGGCCGCCGGAGAGCTGGCTGATATCGCGCACGGCGAACTCCTCCAGACCGAGTCGCTCGAGCCAGAGCAACGCCTTCTTGCGCCGCTCGGCCTTCGCCATACCGCGCATTTTCAGACCGAACTCGACGTTCTCGATCACGTTGAGAAACGGGAACAGCGCCAGATTCTGCCAGACCAGCGGGGTCTCCCGCTCCCAGGAATAGAGGTCATTGATCCGCACGCCGTTAAGCCGTATTTCGCCTTTGCTCGGCTTCTCCAGGCCGGCGAGCATGCGTAGTGTCGTCGTCTTGCCGCAGCCGCTCGATCCCATGATCGCAATAAACTCACCCTTGTAGATCTCGAGGTTCATGCATTCGACGGCTTGGAAACTGCCGAAGTGCTTGACCACGTTGTCAAATACCACCAGCGCTTGAGTCATGGCTGAAATCCTTCGGATTCGGGTGTTGGTCGGGAGGGCGTCAGGCGCCCGTCGGCTTCTGCCGGCGCATCAGCAGCAGCTGGGCGACGATCACCAAGGTCATGGTGGTGATGAAGACGATAGTGCCGATCGCGTTGATGGTCGGGCTCACCTGCCCTTGCAGCGTATTGAGGATGCGCACCGGCACCGTCTCGTTGAGCCCCGAGACGAACCAGGCGACGGCGAACTCGTCGAAGGAAACGGCCATGGTCACCAACAGCGCAGCGAAGACACTCGGAGCCGCGAACGGCAGGATCACATAGCGCATGGCCTTCCATTGGCTGGCGCCGAGGTTCCACGCCGCCGCCTCGATGTTCGGATCCATCTGTGCCAAGCGCATTCGGATAACCGCCATTGCGAACGGAGTGCACATCACGATATGGCTGATCATCACCGAATGCAGATCGCCGGAAAGCCCAACCCGCGACAGGAACGCCAGCATCGCCAGACCCATGATCACCACCGGGATGGTCGGCGGCAGCAGCGCCAGCGCCATGTAGACGGACTTGCCGAAGAAGTGATAGCGGAAGTCGGTATAGGCCGCCGTAAAACCCAGTAAGGTCGACACCAACGACACTACCACCCCCACCGTCAGGCTGTTCCTGAATGCCTCCCACACCGCGGGGTCGGCACCGATGGCCTCGTACCAGCGCAGGCTGAAACCACCCAACGGCAAGGACGGGAAACGGTCGACGTTGAACGAAAACACAAAGCTGCCGGCAATCGGGGTAAAGATGAAGATGAACACCAGCACTACGTAACTGCGCAGCAACAGATTGATCAGACGATTCTCGTTCATGCGCGTCTCCGGTAGGCGAAGCCGATCGAAGCGAAGGCCGTGATCAGCAGCGTCACAATCATCATCGTTGCGATCACCGCCGCGCGCGGCCATTGCTGTCCCGACTTGGTGGTGTCGGTAATCAGCGTGCTCAAGGTCGGCGGCTGGCCACCGCCCAGGTAGAGCGGGCTGACGAAATCACCGAAGGTCAGGATGAAGCAGAACAGTGCCGCCACGACGATACCGATCCGCGCCGAGGGTACTACCACCTGGAACACCGTGCGCACGCGGCCACAACCGAGATTGTGGGCCGCCTCGATCAACGAGCGGTCGATGTACATCAGACTGAACAGCTGCAGCAGCACCACCAGTGGCAGGCACAGCGTGAAGTAGCCGACATAGGTGCCGAACGTGGAGTTGAGCATCGGCAAGGGCCCCAGCCCGAGCTGGCCCAGGGCGGCATTGAGAATACCGTTGTCGCTCAAAAATACCTGCCATGAGTAGGTGCGCACCAGGTAGCTGGTGAAGAACGGGGTGATCAGCAGCAACACGATCAGCTGCTTGACCGACTCGCGGAACTTGAAGGCGATCGTGTAGGCGCACGGGAAGGCCACCAGGCTCACCAGCACCGTTGCTCCCGCAGCCATTGCCAGCGTGTGTAGATAGGCGTCCCAGAAGAACCCGCGGCTGAGCATGTAGCTCCAGTTCAACCACTCGAACGTCGGCACCATCCGATAATTGCGCACGACCCAGAAGCTGATCGCGACCAGGAACGCCAGGGGGAAGACGAAGAAAATCATCTGCCAGATGAGGATCGGCATCGAGAAGCTGAGGCCGTACCAAGGCAGGCGGAAGGATTTTCTGTCGACACGGGCCGGCACAAGCGGCTGCGCGCCGCTCATGCTGGCGTCGATCCGCGGCGGGTCATCACTCTTGCGTGAAGCCATTACGACCACCCCGCTGTTTATGCTCAGGCACTCTTGTATTCCGACCAGAAGTCGTTCCACTCCTCCAAGCTCTGCTGAACAGGGAGTTCGCGGTACTTGATGCGGCCATCGCGGATATCATCCATGACGTTGCGTTGGCCGATCACCATGTTCTGGCGCTGGGCTTCGGCGGAATCGACCTTATTCAGCAGCTCCCAGCCCTTCTTGCTCGGAATCAATGCTGGGTAAGCGGCCATTTTCGCCGTCTTGACCTGGCCTTCAGGCGCGGTGATGTACTGGATGAACTTCTTCGCCAGCTCGGGGCTGTGCGCGTTCTTGGCGATGCAATAGGACTCAGTCCACTGCAACCCACCCTCCTCCGGCACTACGGTCTTAACCGGCGCGCCGGAACGCTGCAGCACCCCGGTGATCCAGTCGCCGATGCCGCACATTGCATGGATCTGGCCGTTCTTCAGCGATGAGAAGGTTCCGCCGTAGTCGAAGAAACCACCGATCTGCGGACGCAGAGTCATTATTTTCTCCTGGACGGCTTTCCAATGCGCATCATCGATATCGTACGGACGCGAATTGCCATTGAGCAGGCTGATCTGCCCAAGGTTCGGCAGATGCCAGTCGAAATGCCCGATCTTGCCCTTGAGGCTCTCGTCCCAGAACACGTCATAGCTATGCACCTTGGCCTCGGGAACCAGCTGGGTGTTGTAGGCGATGCCAAGAAAGCCAAAACGGATCAGTACTGAGTACAGCTCGCCGTCCAGCCAGTGCCCGGGAAATTTCTGAAATTCGGGGAAGAAGTCGTCGAAAGGGTAGTCGGCGGGGTCAAGCCGCTCGATGTAGCCGCCAGCGTTGAGTTGCTGCACGTATTCGGCGTCAGATAGGATCAAGTCAAAGGTGCCGGGGGGGGACTGCGAAATCAGTCCCAGCATGTTGTCGCCGCCCGTATAGTACTTGGCCTTTACCTTGACCCCGAACTGGCGTTCGAAGTCGCCGACAATATCCTGCTCGGCGTGCCCGGCCCAAGCCAGGATGACCAGCTCTTTTTCCATTGCGGCAAAGCTTCTCAAGGGCAAGACGCCAGCCAGGACCGCGCTACCCGCCAGGATTCCGGTGGTTTTCAGAAATGTCCGTCGTGAAAGGTCGATGCGATTGTTCATTATTGTCTCTCCTCGATAATGGAAAGGTGCTTCTGTCCTTCTAGCTCTGCCACTTGCTTTCTCCATCACGCCGCAACTTAAAGCTTAGATGCTGGTGCGACGCGTGAATGAAATCGAATAACCCCTATTTACCGACCAAAGTTCGGATGCCGTGGTGCATGGGATGCTGTGTCCCCATGTTCTGAGTCAACATCTGTTCGACGGAACGCAACACGCGCTCATCCCCACATACGGATAGTGTTTTCCTCTGGGCAGACTGGGGGCACCGTACGCGCGGCGGTAGTCGCAGAAGCAATACAGAAATCGCTGCAATTGATGCCATTGAGGGGAGCGGTAAAGGTCGCCGCATCAATATTTTCTACCGCCGCGTGGGCAGACAGCCTGATCAGGCGAGCTGCGTATTTCTGGGCCGAGAAAGTCAAATCGATTATCTGGCCGCTCTGAATCCGAAGCATCTTGGACATGTACATGACGAGAACTCTCATCGTTTCATCGTGATTCGACACACTGATTTGGCAGGTGGCTGAAATCATTCGAACAGATGATGGCACTCAACTTTTGTACAGTTCCGACCCGAAGATGGTCAGATACGACTCAAAAAACTCACTCAAAACGTCTGAACGTCCTTTCTGTCAGCCCTCAAACAGCGACACGATAGGGGGGTGTCGCAAGCCGTTGAGAGTCTCGATTTCACTCAACAGCACCACCATCCATAACTTACAGACGCTTGGTCATCATCTGGTGGAATCCTCCCCCAACGGGCACCGAATTAGGCGCAAAAGGTCATGTCTGCCTTAGTGGTTGAAAGTGCTGTTCAATTCCCAGTACGAAAGCGATAGCCATGTTGAGCGATAGGTTCTTGGCGTGCCGCTTTCACCACCACAGTGAGCAAGACAGCACCATGGCGGGTGTACCCCAAAAAAAAGGCCGCACATGCGGCTGGCATGTGCGGACCTAAAAAATGTTTCCGTGAGGAATGCAGGATCAGTGCAAGGCCAGACGACAGCGCGGGGGCTTGCTCCGGCGCTCGTGGCTCGGCGCAACGCCGAAGTGCTCGTGGTAGCACTTGGAAAAATGCGAGGCGGTAACAAAACCACAGCCGAAAGCGACATCGACTATGGGCAAAGCCGTTTGCTTAAGCATCTGCCGAGCCAGAATTAGGCGCAGCTTTAAGTAGTAGCGTGACGGCGAGCAGCGCAGGTACTGGCAAAACAGCCGTTCAAGCTGTCGTCTCGACAACTCAATAAAACTAGCCAGCTGATCCAGTTCGATGGGCTCCTGAAGATTAGCCTCCATCAGCGTTATCACTTCCTGTAACTTCGGCGGGGTACTGTCCAGCATGTGCCGGAATGATGCATACCCTGACGTCGGCCCGCAACGAACTTGCTCAAGAACCAACGTCTCACTGATCGCACCCACTAAAGCCGGGCCGTGGCTGCGGCCAATTAGTTGCAACATCATATCCATCCCTGCTCCGCTACTCCCTGCGGTATAGCGGTCGCGATCGAGGACAAACTGCTGCGAACTAAGCAATACCTTGGGAAAAGCCTCGCATATGTCGACCTTTAGCTCCCAGTTCGTAGAGCACTCATAGCCGTTCAGAAGCCCCGCATTAGCCAATACCCAGCTGCCTGATCCCAAAGCTCCCAGATGCACGCCGCGCGCAGCCTGACTCTGTAACAGGCGAATCTGTTCTGGACTACAAGCGCGCGGGCACGCATCACCGCCACAAACAATCAAGGCATCCAATTTCAGCTCGTCATTGGCGACGCCATCCGGGGATACCAACATACCGTTACTCGCACGCACTGGACGGCCGTCCTCGGTCAGGGTTTTCCAGCGATAGAGGCTACGCCCAGAAAACTGATTGGCCCGCCGCAAAGGCTCCAACACACTAGCCAGAGCAATCAAACTGAAATTGTCGGCAAGCAAGAAGCCAATCGCTTCCAAAGTAACCTCTGCGGGCTGTTTCAACGCTTCGAAACTGGACATGCTCACCTCTACTAGCCGGCAATGATCAGGCAGCGGGATATCTACTGATACGATATGGACGAAACTAGACGGCTCGACTCAACATTCGATCGCACTGACGGCCAGGCCACCGCGCGAGGTTTCCTTGTACTTGTGGTGCATATCGGCGCCGGTGTCACGCATGGTACGGATCACCCGGTCGAGCGAGATGAAGTGCTGGCCGTCGCCGCGCAAGGCCATCTGCGCGGCATTGATCGCCTTCACTGCGGCGATCGCATTGCGCTCGATGCAGGGCACCTGGACCAGCCCGCCAACCGGATCGCAGGTCAGTCCGAGGTTGTGCTCCAGACCGATCTCGGCGGCGTTTTCCAGCTGCTCGGGCGTGGCACCGAGAATCTCCGCCAGGCCGGCCGCAGCCATGGCGCAGGCCGAGCCGACCTCGCCCTGGCAACCGACTTCGGCGCCGGAGATCGAGGCGTTCTTCTTGCACAGGATGCCGACCGCCGCCGCGGCCAACAGGTAATCGACCACATCGGCTTCGCTTACCGCCGGGCTGAAGCGCACGTAATAATGCAGCACCGCCGGGATGATCCCGGCCGCGCCGTTGGTCGGTGCGGTGACCATGCGTCCGCCGGCGGCGTTCTCCTCGTTGACCGCCAGGGCGAACAGGTTGACCCATTCCATGCCGCTGAGGGTCGAGCCGATCACGTTGGGCTTGCTCATTTCCTGCAGGCTGCGGTGCAGCTTGGCGGCGCGGCGCTTGACGTTGAGCCCGCCAGGCAGAATGCCCTCGTGCTTGAGGCCCTGCTCGACGCAATCACGCATGGCTTGCCACAGACGCATCAGGCCGCTGCGGATCTCCGCCTCACTGCGCCAGGCCTTCTCGTTGGCCATCATCAGTTCGGACACGCGCAGGCCATGCTCCTTGCACAAGCGCATCAATTCGTCGCCACTGGAGAAGTCGTAAGGCAACTGGGTGTGATCCTGGTCCAGCTGACCGCTGGCCGCCTGCTCGGCATCGACCACAAAACCGCCACCGACCGAATAATAGGTGCCGCTACTCAACTCGCTGCCGTCGGCCGCGTAGGCCGTCAGGGTCATGGCATTCGGGTGATAGGGAAGGTTTTCCTCGAGCAGCAACATGTCGCGCTGCCAGTCGAAGGCGACTGGCAGACGTCCATCCAGCTGCAAGGTGCCAGTGCGGTGCAGGGCTTCAATGCGCGGCGCGATGTGCGCCGGGTCGATCTGATCCGGCCAGTCGCCCATCAGGCCCATGATCACCGCGGTGTCGCTGCCATGACCGATGCCGGTGGCCGACAACGAGCCATACAGGCGCACTTCCACGCGCTGCACCCGCTCAAGCTGGTGACGCTCGCGCAACACGCCGGTGAACAGCGCCGCGGCGCGCATGGGGCCGACGGTATGTGAACTGGATGGGCCGATACCAATCTTGAACAAATCGAACACACTGATAGCCACTACGGCCTCCTCATCTGACTAAGCGCAGGAGTTGGGCGCTTGCTGAGGGGAATTGTCTGCCGACGACACAGGCTAAAATTGTCTAACTTCGACCCAAAAGTGTTCAAAGTCACTGTTCATTAAAAATAGCGACTGTAGTGGTCAACTGTAACCGCTCCATAAACCCCGTCTTTTTATGATGAGGTTTGGCCGCTGTTCACCCCGGAAATCTGGAAAGTTTTGCACGCTGATTAGCATGGGTGCGAACCTGCGCCTGGATCTGGGTTTTCTCGTCAACTGGCAGCAACAGTGCATTGTCAGGTGGGCTCAGGCACAGCCCAACCACATCGACTACTTTGCCAGCAAAGCGCGGGTCGTTGCTAATCTTGAAGGTTTTCAGTCGGTGGGGTTTGAGATCGGTAGCGGCCCATAGATGGGAGACTTGCCAGACGGTAACGCCCACGTATTTGGCCCTCAGTCGCAAGTTCCAGTGGGTCGCCTCATACGATACACGCTGGGTCGTCAGGGTCAGCATTTCCTTAATCTTCGCCTCGTCGAGCTTTCGTGGATGTCGCTGCGAGGGAGATCGTCAGTCCATCGAGGCCAGCTTCCTGATAGCGCTTGCACCATTTGAATACGACTGGCGCCGAAATCTCCAGCCTATGCGTTTTCACAAAACCGGGATCTTGATCCGACATTGATAGGGCGAACTCATACAATTTCAGGTCGATTTCAGGCAAACGTGGGTATTCCCACATAGTTTATTTTTGCAAGTCATCCCGGGTGACACCAAAAATAAAACAGAGGCTTGTATGACTATTCGCTTCAAACTGATAGCCGCCTTTATTGTCGTGACATTGATTCCCGTGCTGATCATTACGCTATTTGTCACCAGACAGGCCATGGATCGGGAGCGCACGCTATTCAATCAGAGCAGCGTTAAGCAGATTCAAGAAGTGGATAATGCATTCTCTTTTTTCCTTGAAAGCGCCGCAGAAAACGTCACACTATTGACTCAGACTCGGCTGTTGAAGTCCGCCGACAGCAACCTTCCCAGCTATATGGAAGCATCGCAGGCAACGAAAATGTCTCCTCCTACCAGTGGGGTTGGCGTTGCGATCTATGAGTTGTTCGAGCAGATTGGCAAATCGCACCCCAGTTACGCCTATGTGTATGCGGCGACTAGCCAGGGGCATTATCTGCAATGGCCAGTGTCTGAGATTCGCGCCAACTACGATCCGCGCGAACGCCCTTGGTTCAAGGCAGCGCTTACTGACAATGGCAAGCCTGTTCGTACTCAGGCTTACGAATTTGCAGAGGATAACGTTGTCATCATTTCCACCGCGCAGACCTTTATCGATGCCGATGGCGGAACAGGTGTTATCTCTCTGGATGTCTCGCTGAACAAGTTGACAGAAGTGGCCAAGAATATTCGTTTTGGCAACAATGGTTATCTGTTACTGCTGGAAAGTGACGGCACAGTGTTGGCCGATCCTATGCACCCCACATACAACTTCAAAGCATTGGCAAGCCTGGGTGATGGGTACAAGTTTCTCGCCAGCCAGCCAGCAGGCTTTTATAGCGTGCAACTGGATGGCAAAGACTACAACGCCAGCGTGTATAAATCGCCCACTCTGGGCTGGACCTATATCGGCCTGATAGAAAGTAGCGAAATCAGCGCCGGTGCCTGGCATCTGGTGTGGGTAATCACGCTTCTCGGTGGTGTTCTGGTGGTGACTTTCGGGTTGTGCGGCGTAGCACTGTCCAAAGTGCTGATTGCGCCGATCAACAATACCTCGGCGGGCTTGCGCGATATTGCCAGCGGCGACGCCGACCTGACGCGACGTTTGGATATCAAGGGCAATGATGAAACGGCGCAAATGGCCAAGGGCTTCAATAGCTTTGTCGCCAGTATCCAGAACTTGATCAAGGAGATTCGCGCTTCCAGCCTGCAAGTCGAGCGGGAGGCTATGGATATAGGTACACAGGCCGGCCAGCTCGACTCTACAGCACAACGCCAATTGATGGCCGTTGACATGGTGTCTACTGCGTTCCATGAAATGGTTGCCACGGCCAATGAAGTAGCCATCAACTGTAATCGCGCCGCTGTAGCCGCTCAGCTTGGACAGGATCAGGCGCATAAAGGGCAGCAAGTCATCGGCCTCATGGTCAGCCAGGTCAGCAGCCTGGGAGAGCGTATTCGTCAGGCAGCTGAGTCGATCAGCCAACTGGAGCAGAATACCCAAGGCATCACCACCATTCTCGACAACATTCGCGGTATTGCCGAACAGACCAACTTGCTGGCACTCAATGCCGCTATCGAGGCAGCGCGTGCAGGTGATCAAGGACGTGGTTTTGCCGTGGTGGCCGATGAAGTTCGCGCTTTGGCCAAGCGGACCTCCGATTCGACCGAACAGATCAACGGCTTGCTCAACAAACTGGTCACCAGCAGCCAGAGCGTCGCACTGGAGATGCAGCACAGCCTGGCGCAATCAAGCGAGTCGGTGGCTTTTACCACCCAGGTGGAAGAGGCATTTGCTGGCGTGCACGAGGCGGTCACGACAATCAAGGACATGAACACCCAGATTGCCACTGCGGCCGAGGAACAACATGCGGTGGCCGAAGACATCAACCGCCATATCACTGATATTCACAGCGATGCCAGTCGTATAAGCGAAGTGTCCAGCATATCCAAAACCACCACGAGCTCGCTGACGCAAATATCCAGCGAGTTGAACACATTGGTGGGGCGCTTCCGTACGGACTGAGTGGTAATCCCCCTGAAATCAGTGATCGCCAGAAGTAGACTCCCCTCACTTCGCCCTGCAGAAAATAGCGGCGCTACAAAGGAATACCGAGCACCAAGGATTGAATTTGGTAATCCCCCCTGAAATCAGTACTCGTCAGAAGTAGAATTTTCTCCTAATCGGATCAAGGAAATTTTGCGTGAAGACATCGCGTTTTTCGGACAGCCAGATCATCGCTGTCCTCAAGCAGGCCGAAGCCGGCAGCCCGGTACCCGAGCTTTGCCGCGAGCATGGCATCAGTTCGGCAACCTTCTACAAGTGGCGCGCCAAGTTCGGCGGCATGGACGCTTCATTGATGGCCCGGCTGCGCGAGTTGGAGGATGAGAACCGTCGCCTCAAGAAGATGTACGCCGAGGAGCGCCTGAAGGCCGAGATCATCCAGGAAGCGATGGCAAAAAAGTGGTGAAGCCATCTCGGCGGCGAGAGATGGCGCAGCATGCGGTGCGCTCGGGCCGGTTCAGCATCAAGCAGGCGTGTCTGGCCTTCGAGGTCAGCGTCACCTGCTATCGCTACCAACCGCGGTTGTCCTCGGAGAATTCCGAGATCGCCGACCACCTGATCCGGCTTACGCACAATCAGCGCAACTGGGGTTTCGGCCTGTGCTTCCTGTACCTGCGCAACGTGAAAGGCCACCGCTGGAATCACAAGCGGGTGTACCGGATCTATCGGGAACTGGAGCTGAACCTGCGGATCAAGCCGCGCAAACGCATCGTGCGGGAGAAGCCCGAACCGCTGACGGTGCCAGAAGCGATCAATCACTGCTGGTCGATGGGTTTCATGTACGACCAACTGGCCGATGGTCGCAGCTTCCGCCTGTTCATCCTGATCGACGACTTCAACCGCGAAGCCCTGGCCATGGATATCGACTTGTCACTGCCGGCGGAACGTGTCGTGCGCGCACAGGATCAGGTCATCGAATGGCGCGGCAAGCCACGGGCCATCCGCAGCGGCAACGGGCCGGAGTACATCAGCAGCAAGCTCGTCCTCTGGGCAGAAAAGCACGGCATCCGCCTGGAGCATATCCAACCTGGCAATCCGCAGCAGAACGCCTACGTCGAACGCTACAACCGCACCGTGCGCTACGACTGGCTGGGGCACTATTTATTCGAGTCCATCGCCGAGGTGCAGGAGCATGCAACTCGCTGAGTGTGGACATACAATCACGAACGACCAAAAATGGCGCTGGGAGGCATCACCCCCAAACAGAAGTTGGCCATCGCGGCCTGACCTCTACTTCTGGCAAGTACTAAAAATGGGGGGATTACCCGTGACTATCGACCCTGGGTTCAACTCCTTGAGTAGGATTTGAACCCAGGCAAGTGACCCACTCCACCCCAACACAATTACCCCGAAATCAGCGCTCTATTTTGTTACACCCTTGACGCTCAAAAAAATCTGCCTATGTTTGAGCATTGAGAAAGCCAGACAGCACAAGGCCTACGCTAAGTGTCGGCTTGAACCTCTAGGCGGAAGCCCTTCGATTCGACGAGTTAGGTCGGATCCCCCCGGCTCCACCATCCATACATCTAAAGACGTCCACGGACGTCTTTTTTTGTGCCTGAAATTCAGTAAATACCGGGCTTGCAGCGCCAACACCTTAGCGCCGCTCCGCACTACACATCCGGGGCGATTCAAACTTCAGCTCAACGCCCCCCTGACCTTCGGCCACCGAGGGCGGCACCGGTGGCTGGCTCTGGCGCGCAATCCTGCTCGCCGGCAAGTAACACCTGGCCATTGATATCGGTTACGCCGTGCAAGCCCACGTCATAGGTGTCACAGCCCAGCCCCAATGTATGACCGCTGTAGTCCCCGATCATGATGCTGACCATGAAATGTCTAGGTGCCCCCAGGACTGTTGGCATCTCGTCAATTACGGCAAAGCCATGAGGATGCGCACTGGGCGCCCCATGCGTCATGCATGAGTCAGGGACCGACACCGTCTCAGTCAACCTCAGAGACGTTGTTTTGGTCGCCCAGGATTTGCGCAGGTCAACCTCCGCCCCAGCACGCCTTCCACCTCGGCCGTGAACCTTGAACTACCAAGTGTGGAGTTCCCGCTGGTGGCTGAACGGACTTGATCGACCAGGCCTGGGTCAAGCTGGTACCGAAAGCTCACGATAGGACTACGCCGATGACCCGTCCGTCTCGCTCAGCGCCTGATAGAAGGAGTGTCGTGTGATCAACGCAGATTGCTCAGACTGGGCCTTCGCTCGAGCACTCGACCAACGATATTCTGCCGGATGCTCCATCCCTCCAGCGCGCACCGGGTTCATCTCAACGTATCGATTCCTGCATCGAGCAGGAGGCGGAAGCGACCTTGCCACGGCGTGCCACTAAGACGATAAGTACGATTGACGTAGTGCACATAACCCTGACCAAGCCTCTTCATCTGCCTCCCGGCACTTTCCCGCTTGGCGGGATGATCAGCAGATGAACATGGCTAGTCATCAGGCACCGGGCATGGATCGCGCAGTCAGGCGTTCTTGCCTCATCCGCAAGGTGCTCCAGATAGAACGGGTAATCCTCCTCAGCAAAGAAACAGGCCGAATGCTTGTTCCCCCGCTGAATCAGGTGCAACGGGACTCCCGTCAACAGCACACGCCCTCGACGCGGCATCTGGTAACTCCTGTTCCATGAAATGACGCCAAAAGAGTAAACGAGATCAGGGGCTGCCCCCCTAATACTGCCCCCCCTGGCCAGGAGTCCTGTAGCGATCAGCCTCCCTCAGCTGCCATTGACATAGATCAATAGTTGCATCTGGAGCAGCGTTTTTAAGCGCTTAACCGTCGCAGCCAGAACACCCTGCAATACACGCGCTCGTAACATGGATTTAGCGCTTAACCCTAAGCACAGCGCGCTGTCATGCGGCTTAACCACTCCTTCCTTAGACCGTACGGAGACTGCGGAGAATCCGTTGGCGTGCCCGACGGAGAGAGGAGGTTACACCTTGATGATGCGACTCGTTTGAGGTTGAAGGCGCTGCCGGACAACTGCACAAACTTGGACAGGCAATACCGGCAGTGGCAGGCGTTGCCTATTCCAGGCAATGCGAAACGAATGGCTCAGCCAGGCTGAGCCTGGAGCATCTGACGGCGCTCGAAATTAGAAGTTTGGAAGCTGGTGGCACAGTTTGGAGGTGTGATCCTGTCAGACAGGCAATGGCTGCTTGGATTTTCACATGCAACCGGCTTGTCAGCGTAACTCGAGGCACCCAATTTGATAGTAAGGATTGAATAGATGTTAAAGATGAAAAACATCCACGTCACATTGAAGACCCTGCTCGCTAGCGCGGTAGCAACCGCCTGCCTTATGAGCACCAGCGCCTATGCACTGACACTGAAACTGGCCACCGACTCCGGTACCCAGGGCTCACCGGCGGGTGATGCGCTGAAAAAGTGGGGGGAGTTGATCGAGCAGAAGTCGAACGGCGAGATCAAAACCAAGGTCTTTTATCAGAACGAACTTGGCGGTCAGCAGGAAGTATTTGACCTGCATGTGGCCGGTGACGTTGACCTGATGTTGAACTGGCCGATGACGTCCTACGACAAGCGTATCGGCGTTATCTACACGCCCTACATGACCATGTCCTGGGATGAAGCACTGAATGCCTACAGCCCCGGCGGCTGGGTTAACAACATGCTGGGCGGTATCTATAGCGACATCGGCCTGAAGTTCTTCGGCCCCTGGCCAGAAGGCTTCAACGGTGTTGGCTCGCGCGGCAAGTATGCCCTGAACATTGCCGATGCCGATGGCCTGAAAGTGCGCACCATGACCGTATTCCCTGCGCCACAAACCATGCAGGCGCTGGGTTACCAGACCGCCGCAATCGACTGGGGCGAAGTCTACACCGCTCTGCAGACCGGCGTGGTCGATGGTGAAGCGGGCAACGTGATCTATTGGGATTACGAATACTTCCGTGACTCTCTGGATTACTACGTGCAGACCAAGCACTTCTTCATGACCGGCATTCTCTCCGGCAATCAGGAGACCTGGGAGGGCATGAGCGAAGAGGAACAGAAGATCGTCAGCGACGCGGCTATCGAAATCATGAACGACCAGTTCAAAGCCGCCAAACAGCAGGATGATCACTACATCGCCAAGGCCCAGGAAGCCGGCATGAAGTACTTCGAGCCAAACGAGGCGCAGATCCGCGAATTCGCCAAGGCAGCGCGCGAGAAGGTCTGGCCGCAAATGGACAAGGAAGTCGGCCCCGAAATCATGGACACCATCCGCAAGAACGCCTCCCCGCTGTAATCAGCGTATTCAGGCTTTACTCCCCAACCGGCCCGCTTTGCGGGCCGGTTTGTTCATAGGCTGGAAGAAAAAATGATCATAAAAGTCTTTTCCGGACTGGATAAAAGCGTGGGCTGGCTGCTGGAGGCCGCGGCGTTTGTTGCCAGTATGCTGGTGGTGGGGCTGATGCTGTTTCTGGTTCTGGCACGCTATGTGTTCGGCTGGTCGGTGGTCGGTCTGCTGGAGCTGATCATGCTGTTCGGTATGTGGCTGTATATGCTCGGGGGCACGATTGCCTGCCGGCGCAATGAGCACCTCAAGGTGGACTTCATTGAATTGAAGATCACCGACCAGCGGCTGCAACTGATGCACAAGGCCCTGATTGCCCTGATTTCTTTCCTGATTTGCCTGTTTTTCGTGGTGCTGGCCTATCGCATGCTGGCCTGGGGAGTCCGCCGCCCGCAATCGACGCCCGGTATGGGCATTCCACTCTGGTTGCCGCAGGCATCCATCATGCTCGCCGCCGTTGGCTGCAGCTGTTACTCGCTGAGAGACCTGATCGGTTCACTGATCGGCATCAAGCAGCTGGGCAAAGAGGAGCTTTGAGATGGAAGGTTTTATTGCAATTGGCCTGTTGCTACTGCTGATGATCATCGGTGTTCCCGTCGCCTGGTCGTTCGCCGGCGTATTGGCCTACCTGGTCTACGCCTACGACGCCAACCTGAATACCATGATGCTGCAGGGCTACCGCTCGCTCGACTCGGTGATCCTGATTGCCCTGCCGCTGTTCGTTTTGACCGGCTACCTGATGCAAAGCGGCGGTATCGCCCGGCGTCTGGTGGACTTCATCGAAGTCATGATCGGCAAGCGCCGTGGCGGCATGGGCGCCTCGATGGTGATGGCGTCTGGCATCTTTGGGGCCATTGCCGGTACCGCTACCGCCGCCGTCGCCTCGATCGGCACCATCATGATCGGCCCGCTGGAGCAACGCGGCTACCCGCGCAGCTATTCCGCGGCGCTGCTCGGCATCTCATCGTTGCTGGGTATCCTGATTCCGCCATCCATCACCATGATCCTGTTTGCGGTGGTAACCCGTCAGTCAGTAGCGGCTTGTTTTGCCGCCTCGGTCGGACCTGCGATCCTGCTGATTATCGGCTTGATCGCTGCCAATCGCTTCAGTGTCGGGCGCTTCTTCAATGAAGTCAGCAGTGCCGCAGGCGACGGCCTCGAACAACTGCCTGGTAAAGGCAAGGCAACGATTCGCGCCTTCCCGGCATTGTCGCTGCCCATCATCATTCTCGGCGGCATTTACGGCGGTGTATTCACCCCGACTGAAGCCGCTGCAGTGGCCGTCTTCTCGGCGATGATGATCGGCTTCTTCATCTACAAGGATCTGACCCTGGGCACCTTTGCCCGCAGCGTGGTCGCCGCGGCAGAAACCACCGGCACGGTGATTCTGATCCTGCTGTTCAGCTTCATGATCGGCCGCATCCTGGCATCCGAGCGCATCCCGCAGGAATTGACCGAGCTGGTCACCACCCTGATTCAGAATCCGCTGCTGATCCTGATCGCGGTCAACCTGTTTCTGATCGTCGCCGGGATGATCATGGACGATGTCTCGGTGACCGTGGTGATCGCGCCCTTGTTCCTGCCCCTGATGGTGAGCGCTGGTGTACACCCCGTGCACTTCGCTTCGATCGTGGCCTGCTCCGTGGTCATCGGCGCCAACAGCCCGCCGGTGGCACCGATCCTGTACATGGCGTGCCGCATCGGCAAGGTATCCATCCACAAGACCGTGGCGCCAGCACTGGCGCTGATGGCCTTCGTGGCTCTGCCAGTGATGCTGGTCACCACCTTCGTGCCGGAGCTCTCACTGTTCCTGCCACGCCTGCTGGGCTTTATCTAAGCGCGGCCCCGGGCTTGCCGGACTGATCATTGGCTCAGTCCGGCAAGCTCTTTGCCGAGTGGCATGCCCCGTTTCTAGGTCATTTCATCGCCCCACACCCGAGCTGCCAGGCCACGTCTTGGAAAGCCTGCCACATGCAATTGCTTGGTTCCCGCGGCTGAAACAGGCTAATCGAATAGCGACATAGTCCATAGCCCGTTTCAGCAAATGACACCACAGGCGGGCATCAGTGCTGATGGGTCGAGCAGCAGGATTCATCCTGCTAACTCTCGCGAAATACGCAGCGCCATCACGGACGCTCACCAGCACTGCCGATCCAGACGCATCGGCTCAATGATGGTGGCCGAGATGCTGCGTTCGAAGCGATTAGCCACGCTGCAGACGGGCCAGAGCAAGGGCATAGCACCGCTACGCACGGCACCTGCGCCCGGCGGCTAACTTCAGCTCAACGCCTCCCTGACCGCCGGCCGCCGAGAGCGACACCAGTGCCTGGCTCAGGTGCGTCATCCTGCTCGCCGGCAAGCAACACCTGGCCATTGATATCGGTTATGCCGCGCAAGCCCACACCATAGGCGTCAAAGCCCAGCCGCAATGAATGGCCGCTGTAGTCCCGCCGATCATGATGGTGGCCATGAAATGTCTTGGTGACCCCGAGGCTGTTGGCCAACTCGTCGAGTACGGAAAAACCATGAGGATGCGCACTGGGCGCCTCATGGGTCACCAGAACCTCCGCTTTCTCGCTGAAGAGTACCGACAGGTCGCTCGGAAAAATCGTACTGCGATGCTTACGCGGAACCCCGCCACGCCAAAGATTGCCCGCGCCACAGTGCGCCGCGAAGTCCTTCGGCATCAGGTAATTCCAGGGTTCTGGCGGTATCCATACCTGCCCGCGAAAAACGCCGCCCAGCCCGGCAATCCGCACGCCCGCGATCTCGGCCACACGACCATGCAGGCATTTATCGGCCAGTGCCGAGCCAAAGAGGTTGTCGTAATAGAGATCGGAATCGGTGTCGTGGTTCCCGTGGATAAACCAGACGTCCGTCATACCCAGAATGGGCGCCAGCTCGATATCAAGCGGGCGCCGGGCTTGGATATCGCCCAACAGGACGATGGCCTCGGGATGACAGGCCATAACGGCCTCGATCACATGATCGAAACGACCATGGGGGTCGCCCAGAAAAAGAATCACCCTGCCCCCTGCCTTGAATGATGAGTTTCGCCAGCCAGTTTACAGACCTATCGTCCCCGCACCCGGATTGCTTTTCCCGGCATCACTGCGCCTGAACAGAGGCAGCCTGGCCGCAGGATAGCCCACGCGCGGCACAGCCAACCACGCTATCGACCAACGCGCGGCAGCACGCCCCTTAGCGGCGCAACGCCTGGCTTTCGCGCAACATGTCGAGCCCGGTATCGACCAGCAGTTCGGCATCGTCCTGCAGCGAGAAGCTTTGCGGCACCAGCAGCCACTGGCTGAGAAGGCCATCGATGTAGGCATGCAGGCAGATCGCGGCGCGCGCGGTGTCCAAGGTCGCCGGGAGTTGCTTGCGCTGGACCGCATTACGCAGCGACTGGTCGATGCGGCCGTTGCACTCCACGCTGTCGGTTTGACGTTGCTGGCGCAGGTCGCTCATCTCATCGGTGAGCTCGCAGCGGTGAAAGAGAATTTCGGTGATCCGACGGGTTTGCGGATTCAGCGCCACCCGCTGCAACAAGGTGATCAGCAACTGGCGCATGCAGCCCAGCGGGTCCAGCTCATCCGGGCTCTCGCCGGCCTTGGCCAGTTCGTCCAGCGGCTCGTGCAAGCTGTCCAGCATGGCCTGAATCAGGCCCGCCTTGTCCTTGAAATGCCAGTAGATCGCCCCGCGAGTGACGCCGGCGATGCCGGCTATTTCTGCCAGCGTGGTCCGCGAGATGCCGCGCTCATAGAAAGCCTTTTCGGCCGCCTCGAGTATCTGGCGGCGCGTCTGCTGCGCCTCCTCTTTGGTACGACGAACCATGGCAGTAACCCTCAAACAGAATGATTTCACGCAGCAAGCTATTGGCAGGCAAGGCCTTCATTGAGCCTTTGCCTGATTTTTACATTTTGTTGCTTCTGCGAATTAAAAAAAAACTTACAAACATTCACGAACGTAAGTATATTGGTTAGCAGGCTACTTATTCAACTTTTCATCCAAATCTGTCACTGGCATTTCACTTTAGCGTCTTGCCAGGCTCCCGACCGAGGCTCACATGCGATTCAATCCGGTTTTCCCCGCGCTGGTTGGCGCCGCCGTTCTAACCGCCCTGCTCAGCGGTTGCCAACAGGAAGAAGCGACGGCACCTGCCGCACAACCGCCGCAAGTCGGCGTGGTTACCCTGCAACCGCAAGCCTTTACCCTGACCTCCGAGCTACCGGGGCGCACCACCGCATACCGCATTGCCGAAGTGCGCCCCCAGGTCAACGGCATCATTCTCAAGCGCCTGTTCACCGAGGGTCGCGAAGTCAAAGCCGGGCAGCAGCTTTACCAGATCGATCCCTCGACCTATGCCGCGACCCTGAAAAGCGCGCAAGCCTCGCTGCAGTCGAGCAAATCCCTGGCCGATCGCTACAAGCTGTTGGTCGACGAACAGGCCGTCAGCCGCCAGGAGTTCGACGAGGCGCAAGCCAAGCGATTGCAGGCGGAAGCCGTTGTGCAAAGCGCACAGATCGACCTGCGTTACACCAAGGTACTGGCGCCGATCTCCGGGCGCATCGGCCGTTCGGCGATCACCGAGGGTGCGCTGGTCAGCGATGGTCAGAGCACCGCCATGGCGGTGATCCAGCAACTCGACCCGATCTATGTCGATGTCACCCAGTCATCGCTGGCAATGCTCAAGCTACGCCGTGAACTGGCCAGCGGCCAGTTGCAGAAAGCCGGCGAGAATGCCGCCAGGGTCAAGCTGATCCTCGAGGACGGCAGCGAATACGCAGAACTTGGCCAGCTGGAATTTTCCGAAGTCTCGGTCGACGAAGGCACCGGCTCGGTCACCCTGCGCGCGGTGTTCCCCAACCCGAACCACGACCTGCTGCCGGGCATGTTTGTCCACGCCCAGCTCCAGGCCGGGGTCAACCGCGAGGCGATCCTCGCCCCTCAGCAAGGCGTGACTCGCGACCTGAAAGGCCAGCCCACCGCCTTGGTCGTGGGCCAGGACAACAAGGTCGAACTGCGCGAACTCAAGGCCGACCGCACCGTCGGCAATCAATGGCTGATCAACCAGGGCCTGCACAGCGGCGACCGCCTGATCACCGAGGGCCTGCAATTCATCAAGCCTGGCGACGAAGTCCGCGTCAGTGCGGCGAGCAATATCCAGGTAGACACTCCGACCCTTGCCGCGGCCGCCGTGAAAACTGACGGCGAGGGGGAGTAACCCATGTCGAAGTTCTTTATCGATCGGCCGATTTTCGCCTGGGTGATTGCCCTGGTCATCATGCTGGTCGGCGCGCTGTCGCTGCTCAAATTGCCCATCAACCAATACCCGAGCATCGCCCCGCCGGCCATCGCCATCAGCGTGAACTACCCTGGCGCGTCCGCGCAGACAGTGCAGGACACCGTGGTGCAAGTGATCGAGCAACAGCTCAACGGTATCGACAACTTGCGCTATGTCACCTCGGAAAGTAATTCCGACGGCAGCATGGCCATCACCGCCACCTTCAACCAGGGCACCAACCCGGACACCGCCCAGGTGCAGGTGCAGAACAAGCTCAACCTGGCCACCCCGCTACTGCCGCAGGAAGTCCAGCAGCAGGGCATCCGCGTGACCAAGGCGGTGAAGAACTTCCTGATGGTGATCGGCCTGGTCTCCCAGGACGGCGGCATGAACAAGGACGACCTGGCCAACTACATCGTCTCCAACATGCAGGACCCTATCTCGCGCACCGCTGGCGTCGGTGACTTCCAGGTATTCGGCGCCCAGTACGCGATGCGCATCTGGCTCGACCCGGCCAAGCTGAACAACTTCCAGCTGACCCCGGTGGATGTGAAAACCGCCATCGCCGCGCAGAACGTCCAGGTGTCCTCGGGACAGCTCGGCGGTTTGCCGGCCGTGCAGGGCCAGCAGTTGAACGCCACCATCATCGGCAAGACCCGCCTGCAGAGCGCCGAGCAATTCGACGCCATCCTGCTCAAGGTCAACCCGGATGGCTCGCAAGTACGCCTCGGCGACGTGGCCGAGGTTAGCTTGGGCGGCGAAAACTACGGTATCAGCGCCCAGTTCAACGGCAAGCCGGCGTCTGGCCTGGCGGTCAAGCTGGCGACCGGCGCCAACGCGCTGGAAACCGCCAAGGCCCTGCGCGCCACTATTGCCGAGCTGGAGCCGTTCTTCCCGCCGGGCGTGGAGGTGGTGTTCCCGTACGACACCACGCCGGTGGTGACCGAGTCGATTTCCGGCGTGGTACAGACCCTGATCGAAGCCATTGTCCTGGTGTTCCTGGTGATGTACCTGTTCCTGCAGAACGTCCGGGCCACGCTGATTACCACCATGACGGTACCGGTGGTGCTGCTCGGCACCTTCGGCGTGCTCGCCGCCTTCGGCTTCAGCATCAACACCCTGACCATGTTCGGCATGGTCCTGGCGATCGGCCTGCTGGTGGACGACGCCATCGTCGTGGTGGAGAACGTCGAACGGGTGATGGCCGAAGAAGGCCTGTCGCCGAAAGAAGCCACGCGTAAATCCATGGGCCAGATTCAGGGTGCCTTGGTCGGCATTGGCCTGGTCCTGACGGCCGTGCTGCTGCCGATGGCGTTTTTCAGCGGCTCCACCGGGGTGATCTACCAGCAGTTCTCCATCACCATCGTCTCGGCCATGGTGCTGTCGGTCCTGGTCGCACTGATTTTCACCCCGGCGCTGTGCGCGACAATGCTCAAGCCGATTCGCAAAGGCGAACATGCACCCAAGCGCGGCTTTTTCGGCTGGTTCAACCGCAGCTTCGACCGTGGCGTACAAGGCTACGAGCGAGGTGTCGCGAGCATGCTGCGGCACAAGCTGCCATACCTGCTGGCCTACCTGCTGATCATCGTCGGCATGGTCGTGCTGTTTACCCGCATCCCCGCCGCCTTCCTTCCGGAAGAGGATCAGGGCGTGCTCTTCGCCCAGGTGCAAACGCCAGCGGGATCCAGCGCGGAACGGACCCAGGTGGTGGTCGACGAGATGCGTAGCCACCTGCTCAGCACAGAAGCCGATGCGGTCAGCTCGGTATTCACCGTCACCGGCTTCAACTTCGCCGGTCGCGGCCAGAGTTCGGGCATGGCCTTCATCATGCTCAAGCCCTGGGAGGAGCGCTCGGCGGACAACAGCGTGTTCAACGTGGCCCAGCGCGCGCAACGCTACTTCTTCAGTTTGCGCGACGCCATGGTGTTCGCCTTCGTGCCACCGGCGGTACTGGAGCTGGGCAATGCCAGCGGCTTCGACGTGTTCCTGCAGGATCGCGCAGGGGTTGGCCACGACAAGCTGATGGCCGCGCGCAACCAGTTCCTCGGCATGGCCGCGCAAAGCAAGGTGCTGGCGGGTGTGCGACCGAACGGTCTGAACGATGAGCCGCAGTACCAGCTGAGCATCGACGACGAGCGCGCCAGCGCCCTCGGCGTGACCCTGGCGAACATCAACCAGACCCTGTCGATTGCCTTGGGTGGCAGCTACGTCAACGACTTCATCGACCGCGGCCGGGTGAAGAAGGTGTATATCCAGGGCCAGTCCAGCTCGCGGATGAGCCCGGAAGATCTGAACAAGTGGTACGTGCGCAACGACAGCGGCGAGATGGTGCCCTTCTCGGCCTTCGCCACTGGCGAGTGGATCTACGGCGCGCCCAAACTGACCCGTTACAACGGCGTCGCGGCAGTGGAAATCCTCGGTACCCCGGCACCCGGTTACAGCTCAGGTGATGCCATGGCCGAAGTCGAAGCGCTGGCGCAGAAACTGCCGGCGGGCATCGGCTTTTCCTGGACCGGGCTGTCCTACGAGGAGCGTATGTCCGGTTCGCAAGCGCCGGCCCTGTATGCGCTCTCGCTGCTGATGGTGTTCCTCTGCCTGGCGGCCCTGTATGAAAGCTGGTCGATCCCGATTGCGGTGATGCTGGTGGTGCCGTTGGGCGTCATCGGCGCCCTCGCGGCCACCAGCCTGCGCGGGCTGTCGAACGACGTGTACTTCCAGGTCGGCCTGCTGACGACCATTGGCCTGGCGGCGAAGAACGCCATCCTGATCGTCGAGTTCGCCAAGGAACTGCACGAGCAAGGCCGCAGCTTGACCGATGCGGCGATCGAAGCCTGCCGCATGCGCTTGCGCCCCATCATCATGACCTCGCTGGCGTTCGGCCTCGGCGTGGTGCCGCTGGCGATAGCCAGCGGTGCCGGCTCAGGTAGCCAACACGCCATCGGTACCGGGGTACTCGGCGGCATGACCAGCGCCACCATCCTGGCGATTTTCTGGGTTCCCCTGTTCTTCGTCAGCGTCTCATCGCTGTTCCAGCGCAAGCAGCGCACAACACTCGTCGAGGAGGCGGCCCAATGAACAAGCCCTTAATCTCCCTCGCAGTCGCCACCCTGCTGCTCAGTGGCTGCTCGCTGATACCCGATTACCAGCAACCGCCGGCGCCGGTGGCCGCCCAGTGGCCGCAAGGCCAGGCCTACTCGGCAACCGCGGCGGCCGATATCGCCGCCGCCGAACAAGGCTGGCGCCAGTTCTTCCGTGACCCGGCCCTGCAGCGGCTGATCGAAAGCGCGCTGGTGAATAACCGCGACCTGCGCATCGCCGCCTTGAATATCGAGGCCTACCGCGCGCAATACCGCATCCAGCGCGCGGACTCGCTGCCTGCAGTTAGTGCAGATGGCAGCGGCAGCCGGCAACGCCTGCCGGCGGACGTTGGGCAAACCGGTAGCGCGGGGATCAGCAGCCAGTATTCGGCGACCCTCGGCGTCAGTGCCTATGAGCTGGACCTGTTCGGTCGCGTGCGCAGCCTCAGCCAGCAGGCCCTGGAAACCTACCTGTCCAGCGAGCAAGCGCGGCGTTCCACGCAAATCAGCCTGGTCGCCAGTGTCGCCAATGCCTACCTGACCTGGCAGGCCGATCAAGCCCTACTGAAACTGACCGAAGACACCCTCACGGCCTTCGAGCAAAGCCACCAGCTGACCCTGCGCAGTAACGCGGTCGGCGTGGCCTCGGCACTCGACTTGAGCCAGTCGCGCACCGCGGTCGAAGCCGCCAGGGTCAAGCTGGCGCAATACCAGCGCCTGGTCGCGCAAGACCGCAACGGCCTGACGTTGCTCCTCGGCAGCGGCCTGCCGGCGGATCTGCCAGCCGGCCAAGCGCTCGACGCAGAGCTGCTCAGCCAGGTGCCGGCCGACCTGCCGTCCGACCTGCTGCAGCGGCGCCCGGACATTCTCGAAGCCGAGCACCTGCTCAAGGCCGCCAACGCCAACATCGGCGCGGCGCGTGCGGCGTTTTTCCCGCGCATCAGCCTGACCGCCAATGCCGGCAGCCTCAGCCCGGACCTCTCCGGGTTATTCGGCGGCGGCTCGGGCACCTGGTTGTTCCAACCGCAGATCAGCCTGCCGATCTTCAATGCCGGCAGCCTGCGGGCCAGCCTGGATTACTCGAAGATCCAGAAAGACATCGGCGTGGCCCGCTACGAGAAGTCCATTCAGACCGCCTTCCAGGAGGTGGCCGACGGCCTGGCGGCACGCCAGACCTACCAGCGGCAACTTCAGGCCCAGCGCGATCTGGTCGACGCCAACCAGGACTACTACCGCCTGGCCGAGCGCCGCTACCGCATCGGCATCGACAGCCACCTGACCTTCCTCGATGCCCAGCGCTCGCTGTTCAGCGCGCAACAGACGCTGATCAGCGATCGGCTGGCGCAGCTGAGCAGCGAAGTGAACCTGTACAAGGCGCTCGGCGGTGGCTGGCGCGAACACAGCGACCAGGCCGCAGCCATGCCAAAGACGCCGGCGGAGGGTTGAAACTCAGCGGGCAGGTGCGCAGCTGACAGCGAAGCGTCGCGATGGGACAGCCCAGGCCAAGCGATTCGCGGCCTGCGGTAGTAATTGCGCCGCCCTGACGGGGCAAAGACGCAAGCAGGACAATCAGCCCGGTCTGTCGCTGTTTCATCGGGCCTGTCGATCCTCGCCAAGCCGACGGCGGGCGCCCTGCAAGTCGCGGCGCCCTGCCACTTTCGGCCTATCCTCCTCGCGCCCTCACTGTGCTTAGATAGGCCGACCTGACGGCTTCACGCCGGATCTGCGTGCAAGGATGGCCAATGACCGCTCGAACCCTGCTGCTGACCGCCCTGGCCATGCTCGCCTTTGCCGGTAACTCGCTGCTCTGCCGCCTGGCGCTAAAAGACACCGAGATCGACGCGGCCAGTTTCACCAGCCTGCGTATCGCCTCCGGCGCCCTGACGCTGTGGCTGTTGCTGTGCCTGCGTCCCGGCAATGGCGCGCTGGCCGGCAGCTGGTTGGGCGCCGCGGCGCTGTTCGCCTATGCCGCGGCCTTTTCCTTCGCCTATATCAGCCTGGACGCCGGCGTCGGCGCCTTGCTGCTGTTCGGCGCGGTGCAGATCAGCATGCTGCTGTGGGGTTTCTACCAGGGCGAGCGGTTCAGCCGATTGACCGGGGCCGGGTTATTGCTGGCCTTTGCCGGTTTGCTCGCCCTATTGCTGCCCGGCGCCAGCGCGCCGGCGCTCGGCGGTGCGCTGCTGATGCTGCTGGCCGGCGCCGCCTGGGGTGCCTATTCGCTGCTCGGCCGTGGCGTCGGCGACCCACTGGCCGCCACCGCCGGCAACTTCCTGCGGGCCACGCCGCTGGCGCTGCTGACCAGCGCGCTGCTGCTCAGTCGGGCCAACTGGGATGGACCCGGGCTGATCTACGCCCTGCTCTCCGGCGCGCTCACCTCGGGCATCGGCTATGCCGTCTGGTACACCGCCCTGCGCGGACTGAAAGCGTTCCAGGCCGCCACCGTGCAGCTCAGCGTGCCCATCATCGCCGCCCTGGCCGGCAGCCTGCTGCTCGATGAAGCCTTGAGCCTGAGACTGCTCCTGAGTTCGCTGGCCGTGCTCGGCGGCATCGCCGTGGTGTTGAGCGCCAAGCAGCGCGGGTGAAACCACCCGCAGATTGGCGCCCCTGCACACTCAGTCGCCAAGAGGTCTAACCTGACGACAACAGGCCGCGCGTTGAGCAATAGTCGCGGCCACGCTGTCTTCCATAGTGTCCCGTTCATCATTGGAATCCCCACCATGCAGAGTCCCCGTCCACTGTCTAGCTCCCTGCTGCGCCTCCTCGTCTGCTGCCTGCTGCTTGGCCTGAGCGCCTGCAGCAGCCTGGGCCCACGCGACCCGCTGCATATCGACCTGGTCGGCTTGGAGCCATTGCCGGGCGAAGGGCTGGAAATGCGCTTCGCGGTGAAGCTGCGGATCCAGAACCCCAACGACGACGCCATCGACTACAACGGCGTGGCCCTGCAGCTCGACATCAACCAGCAACCGCTGGCCAGCGGGGTGAGCAACCAGAGCGGCCGGGTGCCGCGCTTCGGCGAAACCGTGCTCAGCGTGCCGGTGAGCATTTCCGCCTATTCGGTCATGCGCCAGGCCTGGGGCGTCAGCGGCTATAAGCCGGGACAGGACCTGCCCTATGCACTGCGCGGCAAACTGGCTGGCGGCCTGTTCGGCACCATGCGTTTTCGCGACTCGGGCACCTTGAACTGGCCCGAACCGGCGAGCGCCCCCATGCAACCCTGAGCAACCTGCCCGCATAGCGGAGGGCATGAAGGAGTAAGCGCCATGCACACCGCCAGCCACCTGCAGGCCCTGCACCAGCAGGGCTTCGCCTTGCTTCCCGGGGTGCTCGATGCGCAGCAGATCAGCGCCCTGCGCGCGGCCATCGACCGCCTCAAGCCGCAGCACTGGGACTACGCCGGCCTGGTCGACCACTACAAGTGCGTGTTCAACCGCGATCCGTTCTGGCTGGCCTACCTCGACCAGCCAGGGGTGATCGAACTGGCCGAGGCCGCCCTCGGTGCCGATTGCCACATCATTGGCCAGACGGCCTGGCGCAGTCATCCCGGTTTCGTCGGCGCCGAACTGCACCTGGACTACCTGGTCATGGAGCTGCCGCAGGCGTTGCTGGCCGACCCGGCCTTCGTCCTGCCCATGCAGATCTGCACGGCGCACTTCTACCTCGATGACATCGACGCGGATCTCTGCCCGACCTGGGTCATCCCCGGTAGCCACCGCGCCGGGCGCAAGCCACTGGCGGGCGAGCAGCAGTGGCAGGGTGTGCCGGCGCAGCCGCTGTTGTGCCGCGCCGGCGACGTGCTGATGTTTCGCAGCGAGCTGTGGCATGCCGGTAGCCACAACCGCACCACGGATCGCACCCGCTACCTGCTGCAGGTGCATTACGGCCGACGCATGGTCGCGCAGAAATTCTCGCCCTACCTGACGTGGCGCTTCGACCCCGCCGTGCTGGCCGCCTGCACGCCGCGCCAGCGCCGACTGCTGGGCGAGCACGAAGAAGCCGAATACGACTGAGCGAGCATGCATAAGGGGCCGGCAACAACCGAAGCGCTCGCGGGCACCCCGCGGTTTTACACAAGCTTTACATGGTCACCGGGAGATTTTCCCTCGGCCTGCCAGTCGAATGCTGTATCCGGCCTCGGCCGACGATTTGCAGGAGATCCACCCATGATTGCTCGTATTCCTATACTTGCGGTGCTTGTCGCCAGCCTGGCACTGGCAGGAGAGGCATCGGCACGGGGTTCCGATCACAACGCCGTGATTGCCGGTGCGGTGGTCGGGGCCGTGGTCGGCGGCGCCATCGTCGCCGGTAGCCGCCATGACCGCGTGCCGGTGTATGTGGAAATCGGCGCGCCGCCACCGGTCTACTATGACTCCTATCCGCGCTATCACCAGCCACCTCCCGTGTACTACCGGCCCTATACGGTGGTGGTAGAACCGCGCTACCAGTACCGCTCGGGTCACAAGTTCCGCCACCACAACCGGCATCACTACCGCAATGATCGCTACCGCCGGCACCAACGTCATAACCGCGATTATTACGCGCCACGCTGGTAGCGCTGCCAGTCTGCCCCGCGCTACGCGGGGCAGAGACCGATCCGGGTGACCGGCTGGACGCTGCCGTATGCCCGCGCAGGCTCAATTGCCGGGTAAAACCCTATATAATCTGCGGCTTTCCATAATCCTGACCTCAAGGACCCGCCGTGAGCACTCTGCCAGCCTGCCCGAAATGCAATTCCGAGTTCACCTATGAAGACGGCCAACTGCTGATCTGCCCGGAGTGCGCCCACGAATGGTCTGCCGACGGCGCGGCCGACGCGGCGACAGACGACGACAAAGTGATCAAGGACTCAGTCGGCAACGTGCTGCAGGATGGCGACACCATCACCGTGATCAAAGACCTCAAGGTCAAAGGCTCCTCGCTGGTGGTCAAGGTCGGCACCAAGGTCAAGGGCATCCGCCTGTGTGACGGCGACCACGACATCGACTGCAAGATCGACGGCATCGGCGCCATGAAGCTCAAGTCCGAGTTCGTGCGCAAGGTCTGATCGCCACAACGCCTGCCCGCCATCGCGCCGGCAGGCGTGCTTCGCCCCCCCGCCGCAGCTTCCATTCCCCGAACGCCGCTATTGCGCCAGCCAGGCTGCAACTCGCTGCAGCGCCTGTTGCTGGCGCTGCAGCCAGTCGCCCCGCAGGTTGACGAAGGGCTGGCGGTGGGCCTGCAGCCAGTCGCGGCAAGCCTGGTGGAAATCCAGGCGCTCGGCCAGCTGCGGCTGGCAGCGCTGGCCGTCGTCGATCCAGGGCACATCCTGCGGATCGAGCAGCAGGTGCAGGTCGTAACGGCGCGCCAGCAGCGCCGGCTCGATCCAGGCCGGACAGTCGCCGAACAGGCTCTGGCTCCACAGCAGGTTGCTCAACAGGTGGGTGTCGAGGATCAGCAGATCCGGCCGGGCCGCGCGCGCCTGATCTTCCCAGGCCAGCTGGCCACGGGCAATCGCCGGGATGTCCGCGTAACAGGTATCGCGGCCCTGCTGCTCGATGAAATGGCGCACGTACTCACCGACCAGCACGCCGCCGAAACGCCGCTGCAGCGCCTCGGCCAGCCAGCTCTTGCCGCTCGACTCCGGGCCGGTCAGCACCAGCACCTTCATGCGCCGGCCGGCTCCGCGCGGGCCAGCTCGGGGGCGCGGCGCCAGGCCAGCCAGCCCTGCAGCGCCAGCAGGCAGAACAGACCGTAGAGGCCGGCCGTGAGGTACAGCTCCTTGCTGACGAACAGGCCGACGAAGATCACGTCCAGCGTCAACCACAACGGCCAGCACTGCAGGCGTTTCTGCGCCATCCACACCTGGGCGACCAGGCTGAATCCGGTCAGCGCGGCGTCCAGCCAGGGCGCCGCCGCGTCGGTGTAGGTGGCCATCAAGTAGCCCAGGGCGAGGCTGCCGGCGGCGCCGAGAGCCAGGCTCAGGGCCATGGCCCGGGCGCCCAGGCGACTGACCGCGCGGCCCTGCTGCTGACCGCCGCCACGGGTCCACTGCCACCAGCCGTAGAGCTGCAGCACCGCGTAGACCACTTGCAGGAGCATGTCCGAATACAGCTTCACCTCGAAGAAGATCCAGCTGTACATCAACACCATCAGCAGGCCGATCGGCCAGCACCAGACATTCTGTTTGACCGTCAGCCAGACGGCGATCACGCCCAGGGCGGCGGCGAAGAGTTCAAGCGGCGACATTGCAACCTCGGTACGGCAGGCGCTGGCCTGCCCGGGAAAATTGTGGCCGGCGATTGTAACCAATTCGTGCGAATGGGTTAGGGTAGCCCGGCGCCGGTCGCCACCGGCGCACCCAACGCGCCTCGCCCAGGGCGCCAGGAACTCGCGGCAATGCGCCGCGCACAACGATGTGAACAAGGAAATCACCGATGGCTCGACAACTTACCCTGAAACCCGTCGCCGGTGCCCTGGTCGGCCTACTGCTGGTCGCCGGGGTGCTCGGCTCCTGGTACACCGTGGATGAAACCGAACGCGGGGTGCTGCTGCGTAACGGTGCACTGGTCGGCGTGATCGAGCCCGGCCTGTCGTTCAAGGTGCCCTTCATCGAGACGGTCAAGCGCATCTCGACCCAGAGCCAGGTCACCATCTATGACCGCTTGCAGGCCTACAGCAAGGATCAGCAGGCGGCGACCCTGCGCGTCTCGGTGTCCTGGCATGTGGTGCCCTCGGAAGTGGCCAAGGTCTATACCGCCTACCAGACCAGCGACGGCATGAAGGATCGGCTGATCAGCCGCCAGGTGCCGACCCAGGTGGAAAACGTGTTCGGCCGTTACAACGCCGTGGCCGCCGTGCAGAGCCGCGGTCAGTTGGTCAGCGACATCTCCGCCGCGATCAAGGCCGCCATCGACGGCCCGGTGGTGATCGACAGCGTCCAGGTGGAGAACATCGACTTCTCCGACGCCTATGAGAAAGCCGTGGAAGCGCGCATGACCGCCGAAGTCCAGGTCAAGACCCGCGAGCAGCAACTGGCCACCGAACAGGTGCAGGCGCAGATTCGCGTCACCCAGGCGCAGGCCGAGGCCGACTCGCAACTGGCCCAGGCCAAGGCCGATGCCGAAGCCACCCGCCTGCGCGGCCAGGCCGAAGCCGAGGCCATCCAGGCCCGTGCCCAGGCGCTGGCGAGCAACCAGAACCTGGTCGAGCTGACCAAGGCGGAGCGCTGGAACGGCGTGCTGCCGACCACCGTACTGCCCGGCGGCTCGCTGCCGTTTATCGACGTGCACAAGTAAGCGACCCGCGGCATCCACCGGCTGGCGCCCCGCGCCGGTCGGCCCACCGCAATAGCGCAAGAAATTGCGCACATTCCCGGAAAACACCGGAATAGAGGCCCTCGGCCAGCTGCTTAGCACGTATCATGCGCGGCTTTTTGCCTAGAGCCGCCCATGCCCCGCCTGATCGCCCTGCTCTGCCTGCTGTTCGCCGTCTCCATCCAGGCCGACGCCCCGCCTAACTTCGCCGCCGCCAAGAAAATTGCCTGGAAGCTCTATGCCGAGCGACCGAGCACCTTCTATTGCGGCTGCGCCTACCAAGGCAAGCGCGTCGATCTGGCCAGCTGCGGCTACAGCGTGCGCAAGCAGGAGCGCCGCGCGCAGCGTCTGGAATGGGAGCACGTGGTGCCCGCCTGGGTGATCGGTCATCAGCGCCAGTGCTGGCAGCACGGCGGACGCAAGAACTGCACGCGCAACGACCCGCTGTTCAAGGCCGCCGAAGCCGACCTGCACAACCTGGTGCCGAGCATCGGCGAAGTGAATGGCGACCGCTCCAACTACGCCCTCGGCATGCTCGGCGACAAGCCGCAGCAGTACGGCGCCTGCCCCATGGTGGTCAACTTCAAGCAGAAAACCGCCATGCCTCCCGCGCAGGCCCGCGGCGCCTCGGCGCGCATCTACCTGTACATGGCCGACCACTACAAGCTGCGCCTGTCCAAGCTCGACCGGCGCACCTACGAAGCCTGGAACCGCCAGTACCCGATCAGCGAATGGGAGCGCTGGCGCAACCAGAAAGTCGGCTGCGTGATGGGCCATGGCAATCCCTACATCGGCGCCCTCGATCGAGGTCGTTGCCCGGCCCTGCGCCGCGCCGGCGACACCCCGCGCAGCAGCGGCTAAGCCCTAGGCGCCGCCATCGAGAGGCCATTTACGCCGGCAATCTGGCAGTTTCCCCCTTTGCACCGCGCGGCGCCGCTCTCTAGGCTGGCGATCCTGAGCCCGGGCTTTTCGCCCTGCCCCGAGGAGTCATCATGTCGAGCCACAGCGGCGTCTCGCGCCTTCCCGCCAATGCCCACTGGCAGCATTTCAGCCACGAGGGCGAAGCGGCGCACTTCTATCACGCCAACGGTTTCCCCCTGAGCGTCTACGAACCCCTGCTGACGCGCCTGAGCGCCCGCCTGGCAATCAGCGGCCTGGCCTGCCGGGCGACCTGGCCGGGCATCGGCCAGCCGCCGCGGCGGCGCGATTGGCAGCTGTACGCCGACGACCTGATCGACTTCATCGAGCACCATTACCGCCGGCCGATCATCGGCATCGGCCACTCGCTGGGCGCCACCAGCACCATCCTGGCGGCGGCCAAGCGACCGGAGCTGTTCAAGGCTTTGGTGCTGATCGAGCCGGCCATGGTCTCGCCGGGCCTGGCGCGCCTGGCGCGCTGCCTGCCCAAGGCGCTGATGCAGCGCACCGAGCCGGCCAGGAGCACCCTGGCCAAGACTGACCGCTGGCCCAGTCGCGAAGCCTTTCTGCAACAGTGCCAGCAGACCCGTGGCTACCGCCGCTTCGGCCAGGAAACCCTGCAGGCGCTGGCTCGGCACGCCGTGGTCGAGGCGCCGGACGGCCAGGTGCAGCTGGCGTTCCCCAAGCACTGGGAGGCGCACAACTACACCCAGCCGCCCAACGTCATGGCGCAGCTCGAACGCCTGCCCATGCCCTGCGTGGCGATCCGCGGCAAACCCTCGGTGTTCTTCACCGAACAGCTGTGGCAGGAATGGCAACGGCGCTGCCCGCGGACCCACTTCGAGCAGGATCTGGACCACGGCCACCTGCTGCCGCTGGAGAACCCCGCCGGCTGCCAGCAGCTGATCGAACGGGGTCTGGCCCGTATCGGTGCCCTGCGCCCGACGGCCTAGCTGACGGGGTCAGGGCTGCAGCTGCTGCAAATAGGTGGCCAGGGCGCTTATCTGCGCGTCGTTGAAGTCGGCGGCGATCGACATCATCACCGAGCCGGCGCGACTCGGGTCCTTGTCGCGAAACCGCGTCAGCGCCTTGCGCAGGTATTCGGCCGGCTGGCCGGCCAGGCGTGGGGTGTTGTCGCGGCCTTCGGCGTGCACGCCGTGACAGCCGGTGCAGATGCTCTTGAACGTCACCTCGCCCTGCTGCCGCAAGGCCGCATCGACCGGCTCGCGATGCGCCAGCAGTTGTTGCTGACCGAAGTAGATGGCGATGTTGACCCTATCCTCCAGGGTCAGGGTCGGCGCCAGCTTGGACATGACGAAGTCCTTGCGCTCGCCGCTGGCGAACTTCTCGAAGGCGTTGAACAGGTACACCGGGTTCTGCTGGGCCAGGTTGGGAATGTACGGCCGTTTGCTGTTGCCGTTCTCGCCGTGGCAATTGCCGCAGAACAGCATGCGTTCCTGGCCGGCAGCATAGGCCTGCTCGCGCAACACCGGGTCGGCGTTGATCCGGGAAAAGCGCTGCATGGCCTCATCGCTGGCCTGGGCCAGGCTGGCGATGCAACAGATGAACACAAGGGTGAGTACGCGCATGGCGGGAGACCTTTGCCTGGTTTGCTCGATAGGACGGGCGGCGACTATAGGCGCAACCACCCGGCCGTACCCCGGCACAGGTCAAGCAAATGGCAGATAGGGCCTGGTCGGGGCAGCCCGTGCAGGCCCACCCCGCGCCGCGAGAGCGGCATGACCGAACGCTTTTGGTGCACCTGGGGCTAGCCCGCCGCAGGCACGCCCTCAGAAGGTGCGCGTGCGGGGTTCAGGCCGAGCGGGCATGCGGCACTTCCATCAGCTTATCGAGCAACTTGAGGATATGCCGGCGGGTAATCACCCCGATCACCTTGCCGCCGGCATCGACCACCGGGTAACTCTTCGGCTTGTCGCCGAGCATCTGCTGCGCCAGTGCCACGGCGTCCATTTCGACAGTCACGCTGAGCACGTCGCTGCGCATGATGTCGCGCACCGTCGCCACGCGCTGGTTGTAGTAGGCCACCTGAATCGCCACTTGCAGGCACTCCTGCTCGGAAATCCAGCCCAACAGCAGGCCCTGCGCATCGGTGACCGGCCCGCCGAGAATGGGATAGCGCATCAGCAGCCTGGCCGCCTCCACCACCGGCATGTCGGCGCGAATGGAGGCAAAGTCCTTGGTCATGTAATCGGCAATAGCGGCAGTGTTCATCGAGCGGGCTCCCCTGGGGCTAGCGAGTCGTGGTCGACCGGGCGGGCGCCCGGGCCCTAGACCCATAGCAAGTTCCAGGCCCTGTTTATTGCTTGGCCGCCGGTACCGAAGCGGCGGACTGCTGCCTATGGCGTCCTGCCAGCATCCGCAGTATGTTCGAGGGACGTTTATTCAAGGATGACCCCATGGCCAGCAAAGCCCACCCGCAGCGTCCGCAACAGCTTCTGGCGGTGCTGATCGACGCCGACAACGCCTCCGCCGCCATCGTCGAAGGCCTGTTCGAGGAAATCGCCAAGTTCGGCGTCGCCAGCGTCAAGCGCATCTATGGCGACTGGACCCAGCCCAACCTCGGTAAGTGGAAGCAGGTGCTGCTCGACCACAGCATCCAGCCGATTCAGCAATTCGCCTACACCCGCGGCAAGAACGCCACCGACAGTGCCTTGATCATCGACGCCATGGACCTCCTCTACACCCGGCGCTTCGACGGCTTCTGCCTGGTTTCCAGCGACAGCGACTTCACCCGCCTGGCCGCCCGCCTGCGCGAGGAAGGCCTGACCGTCTATGGCTTCGGCGAAGAGAAAACGCCCAAGCCCTTTGTCTCGGCCTGCGACAAGTTCATCTACACCGAAATCCTCCGCGCCGATGCGCCTGAAGCCCAACCCGAGCCGGCCAGCAGCGACGACAAAGCCCCGCCAAGCACGAAAGGCGAACAGGCCGGCGAACCGCTCAAGGCGCCTGAGAAACCGAAAGCGCAGAAGGTCCCGGTGGACTTCATCGCCAAGGTCATCGAAGACATCGACGACGAAGACGGCTGGATCCAACTCGGCTCCCTCGGCTCGACCATCAGCAAACTGCGCCCGGCGTTCGATGCGCGGCTGTACGGGTTCAGGAAACTCAGCGACTTGATCAAGGGCCATCCCAAACGCTTCGAGTTGCAGGTGCGCGGGAGCAGTGCGACGGGGGGCGAGGCGTTGTATGTGAGGAATCGGAAGACGGGGAAGTGAAACGCGTACCGCAGGAGCCAACACAAACCACGGGCATCAATACAGCAAGGAGCTAGACATGGAATTCTTTGAAAAACTTAACAGCCTCTCCGCCAAGATTCGCCAACAGGCTGCCGCGATAAAAACGGAAGAAGCTACGAAAAATGCCTTTGTCATGCCATTCATCAACAGCGTGCTCGGCTACGACGTATTTGATCCTCGGGAGGTAACCCCGGAATTCGTCTGTGACGTTGGGACGAAGAAAGGTGAAAAGATTGACTACGCAATCCTGAAAGATGGTGAAGTTCAAATATTGATCGAATGCAAAAAAATTGGCGAGCCACTGAACATCAATCACGCCTCCCAACTGTTTCGCTACTTCCATGTAACCAATGCTCGTATCTCCATCCTCACGAACGGCCAAGTCTACAAATTCTTTACTGACCTCGACGCCCCAAACAAGATGGATGAGAAGCCCTTTCTTGAACTGGACTTGCTCGACATTGATGAGCACGCCGTACCCGAACTAATAAAACTCACAAAATCGGCCTTCGATGTTGACTCCATTGTCAATTCGGCGGGCGAACTTAAGTATGTCAGCCAAATAAAAAAAGAAATCGCATCTCAGTTCAGCAAACCTGATGATGATTTTGTAAAGTTCTTTGCCTCCCGCGTTTATGAAGGAATGATCACGCAAAAAGTGCGTGAACAATTCGCCGAACTGACCCGAAAAGCTGTTGCTCAATTTCTCAGCGACCAAGTGAATGATCGCTTGAAGTCGGCGATGAGCGGGGCGATTCAACCCAGCTATAGTGCGGCCACACCTACAGCAACCGAAGCCTCGGCAGAACAACTCGACGAGCCCGCAGACGACAAAGTCATGACCACGCTTGAAGAGCTTGAGGGCTACCATATCGTGAAAGCCATTGTGCGTTCAGTTGTTGACGCGAAGCGAATCATTCAGCGTGACACTCAGAGTTACTTCGGCATTTTGTTGGATGACAATAACCGCAAACCAATTTGCCGCCTGCATTTCAATCGCATGCAAAAGTACATTGGCATCTTTGACCAAGAGAAAACCGAGACACGCCACCCGATCAGTTCATTGGATGAAATTTACGATTTTTCCGACCAGTTGAAAAAGACCACCGGGTTTTATTCATAATTTCCATATGCCGCGACACTACTTTTCATGATGGGTTGAGCGTAGCGATACCCATCAACTTCTCGACCAGCACCCACCCAAGCACCCGGTGTTGAACCGCCTCTACTCCATTGGTCTTAATTTCGTGTTTCGCCCTTACGGCGAGTCACTTTCTCTTTACTCGCTTCGCTCGCCCTTCGGGCCCGCCTGCGGCTGTTACTTCGCTGCGCTACGTTTGCTCGCGCGAAAGAGAAAGTGACCAAAGAGAAAGCGCGCCCGGCATACGGGTTTCGCTTCGCTCAACTTCCCTCGCTCCGGCACTGTTCCGAGGGTCGTCACGGTGGGCCATCCCTGGCCTAGGCGGCCCCGCCCATCGTTCCTCGTTTGGCATCCATGCCAAACGCCCCTCTCCACAGCACCTCCACTCGGCCTCCTGACGGGATCGGGGATCGCGTCGTCTGGGCGATTTGTGCAATCAACAGCGAAAGAGCTCGAACGTGCCCACGCTGGAACGTAGTCACGATCACAAACCAGCACCGCCCACGCGAAGCGTGGGCGGTGCTGGTTTGTGCTTTTGCTAACCCTGTGCAAGACGGACAGACGACGCCAATCGCCCCTTCAGGAGGCCGAACGCAATCGTTGCGGAAGGGGTTGAGCGCCATGGATGCCGCGAGAGCCGCGATGGGCCAGGGATGGCCCTTCGTCGGGGGGCCGCCCAGGTCGGGCCCTGGAGCAATGATGGAATGAGGGAACCCGCCGCAGGCGGGGCGGATGGCGGGGCAAGCCTTTTTGGTTACTTTTTTGGCGACTGCAAAAAGTGACTCGCCGTAAGGGCGAAACCATTAATCACGCACAACGCAAAGACGGCGGGTACATACACATCTCCTATAACCCATAGGCCACAAACGCAAAAAGGCCAGTCTCGCGACTGGCCTTTGGCTTTCGATTACCCGCGCAGCGTTTAGGCCACCGCCTCCACCCTGCTCTTCTGCGCCTGATACTCCTTCGCCGCATCGTGGAAGGCCTGCAGCAGCGCGTTGTAGTCCGCCTTCTCCCAATAACGGTATTCCGGGTGCCACTGCACGCCGACAGCGAAGGCCTTGGCACCAATCACGCTGACCGCCTCGATCTGTCCGTCCTCGGCCACGGCTTCAACCTGCAAGCCTTCGCCGAGGCGGTCGATGCCCTGGCCGTGCAGCGAGTTGACCTTGATCGCGCGCTCACCCAGCAGTGTGTGCAGCAGGCCACCCTCGGTCAGGGTCACATTGTGCATGGGGCCGTAGGCCACATCGTCCGGCACGCCCTTGCGCTCGCGGTGGTCGAGGCGGTCCGCCACTTCGTGGACCTCGCGGTGCAGGGTGCCGCCGTACAGCACGTTCATTTCCTGCACGCCGCGGCAGATGCCGAGAAAGGGTATGCCGCGCTCGATGCAGGCGCGCATCAGGCGCAACACGGTGGCGTCGCGCGGCTTGTCGGCCAGGCCCAGGCCGTCGTGGCTGTCGCCGTAGAAGCTGGGGTGAATGTTGGACAGCGAGCCGCCGAACATGATGCCGCTGACGCTATCGAGCACGGTGTCCATGTCCAGCTCGTCGGCGAAGGCCGGGATCATCAGCGGGAAGGCGCCGTAGCCGGTCACCGACTGGATGTACTTTTCGCCCACCAGGTGGAACCAGCCGATATCACGGTCGGTCAGCTGCCAGCGGCACAGGGGTAGGCCAATCAGGGGTTTTGTCATAGGGAGTCCTCTTCATAATGGTTTGAAGTGGGCTGCCCTTGGGAGAGCGGGCTTGCCGGTCAGGCTAACCCTGAACCCGCTCACCCAAGGGGTGCCGTAACCGGCCAGGCCGGACACTGCACCAACGCCGCGCCCGCGCGGCTGGTTTGTTGCGTAAAACTGTTGCTGCTTGATGGGTATCGCTGCGCTCAACCCATCCTACCGAAACTGAAAAAAGGGGGCTGATCCTGCGACCAGCCCCCTTGGGTGTTACGACAGGTTGTTGAAAAACGTAGCCGAGGCAGCCGAGACAAGGCAGAAACAGGCGAGAAAGCGGAGTTTACTGGTGTAAATGAGCATTTCGAGCCTGTTTCTAACGCCCCTCTCTTTTATTAGAAGGGGGCAACGTAGGTAGTTTTACAACGGCCTGTTAGCCATTACTCGGGAAGGCGAACTGCGCCGCCTCATGCGAGGCGCGCTGCGGCCAGCGCTGGGTGATGGCCTTCTTGCGAGTGTAGAAGCGCACGCCATCCGGGCCGTAGGCATGCAGGTCGCCGAACAGCGAGCGCTTCCAGCCACCGAAGCTGTGGTAGCTGACCGGCACCGGCAGCGGCACGTTGACGCCGACCATGCCGACTTCGATCTCGTCGCAGAACAGCCGCGCCGACTCGCCGTCGCGGGTGAAGATGCAGGTGCCGTTGCCGTATTCGTGGTCGTTGATCAGCTGCATGGCGTCTTCCAGGCTGTTGACCCGAACGATGCACAGCACCGGACCGAAGATCTCGTCGCTGTAGATGGTCATTTCCGGGGTGACCCTGTCGAACAGGGTGCCGCCGAGGAAGTAGCCGTTCTCGTTGCCGCTGACACTCAGGCCACGGCCGTCGACCACCAGCTCGGCACCGGCGGCGACGCCGGCGTCGATGTAGCCGGCAACCTTGTCCTTGGCGGCAGCGGTGACCAGCGGCCCCATGTCCAGGCCGCAGGAGGTGCCGGCGCCGATCTTCAGTTCGTGAATCTGCGGGGTGATCTTCTGTACCAGGGCATCGGCGATCTGGTCGCCGACGCACACGGCCACCGAGATGGCCATGCAGCGCTCGCCGCAGGAACCGTAGGCCGCGCCCATCAGTGCGCTGACGGCGTTGTCCAGGTCGGCGTCGGGCATCAGCACCGCGTGGTTCTTCGCCCCGCCCAGGGCCTGCACGCGCTTGCCGCGCTTGGTGCCTTCGCTGTAGATGTACTCGGCGATCGGGGTCGAGCCGACGAAGCTCAGGGCCTTGACCTCGGGGGCTGCGATCAGCGCATCGACCGCTTCCTTGTCGCCGTGCACCACGCTCATCACGCCTTTCGGCAGGCCGGCTTCGAGCAGCAGGCCGGCGATGTACAGGGTCGAGCTGGGGTCACGCTCGGACGGCTTGAGGATGAAGCAGTTGCCGCAGACGATGGCCAGCGGGTACATCCACAGCGGCACCATGGCCGGGAAGTTGAACGGGGTGATGCCGGCGACCACGCCGATCGGCTGCAGGTCGCTCCAGGCGTCGATATTGGGGCCGACGTTGCGGCTGTATTCGCCCTTGAGAATCTGCGGCGCGCCACAGGCGAACTCGACGTTTTCGATGCCGCGCTTGAGTTCGCCGGTCGCGTCCTCGAGGGTCTTGCCGTGCTCTTCGCTGATCAGCTTGGCGATGGCGCCTTCGTGCTCTTCGAGCAGCTGCTTGAAGCGGAACATCACCTGCGCGCGCTTGGCCGGCGGGGTCTTGCGCCAGTCCGGGAACGCGGCCTTGGCGGCGTCGATGGCCTGCTGCATGGTGGCGCGGTCGGCCAGGGCAACCTGGTGGATCACCTCGCCGGTGGACGGGTTGAATACGTCGGCGGTGCGGCCGGTGCCGGCAACGCGTTCGCCGTTGATCAGGTGCGGGATATGGCTCATGCGGTGTTCCTCTATAGCTAATCTGTTTTTGTAGGAGCGGGCGGGACGCCCAGTCCCATGCCCGTGATTCGCTGGGTTTCGCGGGCATGGCCCGCTCCTACAGCGGTTGTGATTGTTTCAGTCCAGGCGGTTCAGGGCCTCGCCGACGGCATTGAACACGCGGTCGAGGTCCTCCATCTTGGCGTTGAAGGTTGGGCCGAATTGCAGGGTGTCGCCACCGAAGCGCACGTAGAAACCAGCCTTCCACAGGGCCATGCCGGCCTCGAACGGGCGGATCACCGGGTCGCCGTCACGCGGCGCGATCTGGATCGCGCCGGCCAGGCCGCAGTTGCGGATGTCGACGACGTGCTTGCTGCCTTTGAGGCCATGCAAGGCGTTGGCGAACTTGGGCGCCAGCTCGGCAGACTGCTGCACCAGGTTTTCGCGCTTGAGCAGCTCCAGCGAAGCCAGGCCGGCGGCGCAGGCCACCGGGTGCGAAGAATAGGTATAACCGTGGGTGAACTCGACCATGTGCTCGGGCGTGGCCTGCTGCATGAAGGTCTGGTAGATCTCGCTGCTGGCGATCACCGCGCCCAGCGGTATGGCGCCGTTGGTGATCTGCTTGGCGGCGTTGATGATGTCCGGGGTGACGCCGAAGTACTCGGAACCGCTCCACTTGCCCATGCGGCCGAAGGCGGTGATCACCTCGTCGAAGATCAGCAGGATATTGTGCTGGGTGCAGATCTCGCGCAGGCGCTGCAGGTAGCCCACCGGCGGCACGATCACGCCGGCCGAACCGGACATCGGCTCGACGATCACCGCGGCGATGTTCGAGGCATCGTGCAGTTCGATCAGTTTCAGCAGCTCGTTGGCCAGCTCGACGCCGCCGGTCGCGGCCATGCCGTTGGTGTAGGCCAGGTGCGGCTGCAGGGTGTGCGGCAGGTGGTCGACATCCATGAACTGGCCGTACATCTTGCGGTTGCCACCGATGCCGCCGAGGCTGGTGCCGGCGATGTTGACGCCGTGGTAGCCGCGGGCGCGGCCGATGAACTTGGTCTTGGCCGGCTGACCCTTGAGGCGCCAGTAAGCCTTGGCCATCTTCACCGAGGTGTCGGCGCACTCGGAGCCGGAGCTGGTGAAGAACACATGGTCCAGACCTGCCGGCATCAAGTCAGCGATCTGCTCGGCCAGCTGGAAAGACAAGGGATGGCCGTACTGGAAGCCCGGCGAGTAGTCGAGGGTGCCGAGCTGCCTGGCCACCGCCTCCTGGATTTCCTTGCGTGAGTGACCGGCACCGCAGGTCCACAGGCCGGACAGGCTGTCGTAGATCTTGCGGCCCTGATCGTCGGTCAGCCAGCTGCCTTCGGCGGCGACGATCAGGCGAGGGTCGCGCTGGAAGTTGCGGTTGGCGGTAAACGGCATCCAGTGGGCATCCAGCTTGAGCTGGCTGGCCAGTGACGGGGTGGCGGTCTGCGGCATGTTCATGGCGGCCTCGCAAGGAAAGTGGAAGCGACTGGGTATCTGTTGATCGACTGTGGAAACGATAAAAACCAATCTGTTGCCAGACAAGGTGCCACGGGCATACATTCGGTAAAACCACACTCTTCTTATCTTTAGTTAAGCGATGGCTAAACAATGAGCACACGCCGCCCCGATCCCCTGGCCCAGGTCAGCGACTTCGATATCCGCCTGCTCAAGCTGTTTCGCAGCGTGGCGGAATGCGGCGGCTTTTCCGCCGCCGAGAGCGTACTGGGCATCGGCCGCTCGGCCATCAGCCAGCAGATGAGCGACCTCGAACAGCGCCTCGGCCTGCGCCTGTGCCAGCGCGGGCGTGCGGGTTTTGCCCTGACCGAGGAAGGCCGCGAGGTGTACCGCTCGACCCAGCAACTGCTGGCCGCGCTGGAGAGCTTTCGCACCGAGGTCAACGGCCTGCATCAACACCTGCGCGGCGAGCTGAATATCGGCCTGACCGACAACCTGGTGACGGTGCCGCACATGCGCATCACCAACGCCCTGGCCCGGCTCAAGGAACGCGGCCCAGAGGTGCGCATCCATATCCGCATGACCCCGCCGAGCGAGGTCGAGCAAGGCGTGCTCGACGGCCGCCTGCACATCGGCGTGGTGCCCCAGGCCGGCGCACTGTCCGGGCTCGACTACCAGGCGCTGTACGACGAGCGCTCGCTGCTCTACTGCGCGGTCGGTCATCCGCTGTTCTATGTCGACGACCAGCAACTTGAGGATCAGCGGCTGAATGCCCAGGACGCCATCGCGCCGACCTTCCGCCTGCCGCCCGACGTGCAGAGCCACTATCAGGTACTCAACTGCACCGCCAGCGCCTCGGACCGCGAGGGCATGGCCTTCCTGATTCTCACCGGGCGCTATATCGGCTACCTGCCCGACCACTACGCCGCGGCCTGGGTGCAGCAGGGCCGCCTGCGCGCCCTCAAGGCCGACTCGCGCTTTTATGACGTCAGCCTGGCCGCCGTTACCCGCAAGGGTCGCCGGCCGCACCTGGTGCTGGAGAGCTTTCTCGAGGCGCTGGAAGCCTGCAGCTGAGCGGCGTCGCCGTAGGGCCGTGACGTTCGGGTCGTAGGGCGCGCGCGGGCGGCGCTCCATTGCGGGCGTAGCGACAAGCCCGCCAGTTTTTGTGTCGCGCCGACAAACCATCGGTGCACTGCCTGCGGCGAGTGACACCCTACGGAGCACGGGCTGCTTCAGATCTGGCGACTCCCTCGGATCGTAGGGCGGCCGGGGCGCCGTCCGCTCGCAGCGTAGCGACAGCCCGCCAGCTTTTGTGTCGCGCCGACAAACCATCGGTGCACTGCCTGCGGCGAGTGACACCCTACGGATCGCGGCATTTACCGGATCAGGCGCTGATCCGTGAGATAGGGCGCCTCGGCAAGCCCGACACACCAGGTAACCACCGGGCGGGCGCAGCTGGCGCGCGGGGCGGTCTGCTAACTATGCTCGATACCCATGCGCTGTCACCCCGGAGGATGCCATGCCCAGTCGTCGTCACGTCATTCAGCGCGGGGCCGCCCTGCTCAGTCTTATTGTCGCCGCGCCCTGGCTGGCGCATAGCGCCTTCGCCCTGGCCCCCGGGCAGTTGCTGCAGCGGCAGATTCCCGGCAGTGACGAACGCCTGCCGGTAATCGGCCTGGGCACCTCACGCACCTTCGATGTCCGCCTCGACGATGCCAGCCTCAAACCCCTGGAGGCGGTGATGCGCACCTTTATCAACGGCGGCGGCCGGCTGATCGACACCGCGCCCAGCTACGGCAACGCCGAGGCGGTCAGCGGCGAACTGCTCAGGCGGACCAATACCCAGGACAAGGCGTTTCTCGCGACCAAGGTCTCCGCCACCGGCCGCGAGCGCGGCCTGGCCCAGGTCGCTGCCAGCCTGCGTGCCCTGCAAACCGACACGCTCGATTTGCTGCAGGTGCACAACCTGCAAGACACGCGCAGCCAACTGGCCCTGCTGCGCGAACTGAAGGAACAGGGCAAGGTGCGCTACATCGGCATCACCCATTACCGCGAGTCGGCCCACGCCGACCTGCTCGCGGTGCTGGCGAAGGAGCCGCTGGATTTCGTCCAGTTCAATTATTCGGTGGCCGAGCGCAACGCCGAGAAGCGCCTGCTGCCCTACTGCGCCGACCGCGGTATCGCCACCCTGATCAACCGCCCGTTCCAGCGCGGCCAATTGTTCAACCGGGTCGAGGGCAAGCCGCTGCCGGAGTGGGCGATCGAGGTCGACGCCACTTCCTGGGCGCAGTTGCTGCTCAAGTTCATCCTCGCCAACCCGGCGGTGACCGTGGTGATCCCGGCCACCTCCAAGGCGCGCTATATGGCCGACAACCTGCTGGCCGGCCATGGTCGCCTGCCGGATGCGGCGCTGCGCGAGCGGATTATTCGCGCGTTCGGCTGAAGCTCGACCGATGCTCTTGTAGGAGCGGGCCATGCCGGCGAAGCGCTTGCCTGAGAGACCTTCGCGGGCATGGAACTGGGCGTCCCCCGCGCCTACCAGACAGTTTTCGGCCGTGCCTTGGCGGCCCGCCTTAGAAGGGAACGGCCATGACCCCAACCCAGCGCCTGGCCAGGGCGATCAATGCCAAACCGGCCGAACTGTTCGCCGCGCTGGCTGGCTTCGGCCTGTTCTTCTGCCTGTTCAGCGGCTATTTCATGCTGCGCCCGGTCCGCGAGGCGATGGGCATTCGCGGCGGAGTGGAGAACCTGCAATGGCTGTTCAGCGCCACGTTCCTGGTCATGCTGGGCGCCGTGCCGCTGTTCGCCTGGCTCAATTCGCGGGTGCCGCGGGCACGCTATATCGACTGGGTGTACGGCTTCTTCATCGTCAACCTGCTCGGCTTCGCCGCGCTGTTCCGGCAGGCCGGCGACGATATCGGGGTGGCGCGGCTGTTCTACGTGTGGATCTCGGTCTACAACCTGTTCGTGGTCTCGGTGGCCTGGAGCCTGATGGCCGATGTCTTCGATGCGGCCCAGGCCAAGCGCCTGTTCGCCTTTATCGCCGCCGGCGCCAGTTGCGGCGGCCTGGCCGGGCCGGCGCTCAGCGCCCTGCTGGTCGGTGCCATCGGCCAGAGCGGCCTGATCGCCTGCGCCGCGCTGCTGCTCGGCGGCGCCGTGCTGGCCAAGCACTACCTGATGGCCTGGCGCGCCCAGGGTGGTGCCGGTCGCCCCGGCGCCCCACCCAGCGAGCACCCACGCGAGCCGGTGACCGGCAACCCGTTCAGCGGCATGACCCGGGTGCTGGCCTCGCCCTACCTGCTGGGCGTCAGCGCTTTCGTCATCCTCCTGGCGACGGCGAGCACCTTCCTCTACTTCGAGCAGGCACGCCTGGTGTCGCTGACCTTCCCGGAGCGCAACCAGCAGATCCGCGTGTTCGGCCTGATCGACTTCAGCGTGCAGGCGCTGTCGCTGCTGGCCCAGCTGTTCATCACCGGGCGGGTGGCGGAGAAGTTCGGCCTGCGCGCGCTGCTGGCCGGGGTGCCGTTGCTGGTCTGCCTGGGCTTTCTCGGCCTGGCCCTGGCACCGACCTTCGCCATGCTCGCGGCACTGATGATCGTGCGTCGGGTCGGCGAGTACGCCTTCGTCCGCCCCGGCCGGGAAATGCTCTTCGCCCCCCTCGATGCGCAGGCCAAGTACAAGGCCAAGAACTTCATCGACACCGTGGTCTACCGTGGTGGCGATGCCGTCAGCGCCTGGGCCAAGGCGCTGCTCGACCTGCTCAGCCAGGGCGTATTGCTCGCCGCCCTGGTCGGCGCCGCCTTGGCTGCCGCGTGGGGCGCGCTCGGCTGGTACCTGGGCGGGCGCCAGGAACCGGCCAAGCCGCAGGCGACCCCCGAGCCGCGTGACTGATATCCCCCGTAGCAGGCCATGTTCTGGCGCAAGATCTGCGGCAGCCACCCAGACCGGGCTAGCGGAGCACGGCAGCAGCACGGAAAACCCCTCGCCCCGTCCGCACATTGCGTGTGCATAGCCTGGATTGGGTCGCATCCGCGGGGTTTTTCTGCGCCTTGCGCTTGTCACCTCGGCGACAGTGGGTTATCAGTGCAGTCGTCTGAAAACCTGACCACCGTGGAACCGCCCCATGACCGTAGCAGTCCCTGCGCACAGCACCCATGCCGCCGGCAGACCGGCCGGGCGCATCCGCCAGAAGAACGAAGAAGCCATCCTTGCCGCCGCCGAGGAAGAGTTCGCCCGTCATGGCTTCAAAGGCACCAGCATGAACACCATCGCGCAGACCGTCGGCCTGCCGAAAGCCAACCTGCACTACTACTTCAGCAACAAGCTGGGCCTCTACCTGGCGGTGCTGGGCAACATCCTCGATCTCTGGGACAGCACCTTCAACACCCTGACCGTCGACGACGATCCGGCCGAGGCCCTGGCCCGCTATATCCGCGCCAAGCTGGAGTTCTCGCGGCGCCAGCCCAAGGCCTCGCGAATCTTCGCCATGGAGGTGATCAGCGGCGGCGAATGCCTGTCGGCGTTCTTCAACCAGGATTACCAGAGCTGGTTCCGCGGCCGCGCCGCGGTTTTCGAGGCCTGGATCGCTGCCGGCAAGATGGACCCGGTCGACCCGGTGCACCTGATCTTCCTGCTGTGGGGCAGCACCCAGCATTACGCCGACTTCGCCTCGCAGATCTGCCGGGTCACCGGCCGCACGCGCCTGACCAAGCAGGATTTCGACGTAGCCAGCGACAACCTGGTGCGCATCATCCTCAAGGGCTGCGGCCTGACCCCACCGACTGCCTGAGCCCATGCCCTTCACCCTGCTAGCCCCTTGCGATTACCGCGAGGAGATCCGCAAGAGCCGCTTCCTCGCCCTCGCCGCGCCGGTGGCCAGTGCCGCCGAGGCCCAGGCATTTATCGAGCGCGCCAGCGACCCCGCCGCCAGCCACAACTGCTGGGCCTGGAAGGTCGGCCAGCAATACCGATTCAGCGACGACGGCGAACCCGGCGGCACCGCCGGCCGGCCGATCCTCGCCGCCATTGAGGGCCAGGACTGCGACCGCGTGGCGGTGCTGGTGATCCGCTGGTACGGCGGCATCCAGCTCGGCACCGGCGGTTTGGCCCGCGCCTATGGCGGCAGCGCCAACAAGTGCCTGCAGGGCGGCCAACGCGCCGAGCTGGTGGCGCGCAGCCGCTGCGCCTGCCACTGCGGTTTCGCCGAGCTGGCGTTGCTCAAGGCGCGCCTGAGTGAGCTGGATGCCGTCCTGGACAGCGAGACCTTCGATGCCAGCGGCGCCGAACTGCAGCTGGCAGTGCCCGAAGCGCGTTTCGCCGAGCTACAGCGGCTGCTAGCCGATATCAGTCGTGGACGGAGCACGCTGCAGCGGCTGTAGGCGATTGCGCCAAGACTTATCGACTGGTATCAAGCAACCGACCCCACCCGCAACCCCCTGGAGCAAGCCCATGACCTCGACTCGAACTGCCCTGATCATCGGCGCCTCCCGTGGCCTCGGCCTCGGCCTGGTCAAGCAGCTGCACGCCGATGGCTGGCAGGTCATCGCCACGGTGCGCGACCAGCAACGCGCCGAAGCATTGCAGGCCGTGCCTGGCGTGCGCATCGAGACGCTGGACATCGACGACGGCGCCGCCCTGGAGACCTTGGCCGGACGCCTGCAGGGCGTGGTTTTCGACCTCGTGCTGATCAATGCCGGCATCCTCGGCCCGGCGCACCAGTCGACTGGCGCGGCCACGTCCGCCGAACTGGGTCAGCTGTTCATGACCAACGCCGTCGCGCCGATTCGCCTGGCCGAACGCCTGATCGAGCAGATCCGCCCGGCTAGCGGTGTGCTGGCATTCATGAGTTCGGTACTCGGCAGCGTGGCCAATCCAGAGGGCGCCGAGCTGGCGCTGTACAAGGCGAGCAAGGCCGCCCTCAACTCGCTGACCAACAGCCTGGTCTGCAGCCTGGCCGAACCGCGCCCGACGGTACTATCGCTGCACCCGGGCTGGGTCAAGACCGAGATGGGCGGCGCCGGCGCCAGCCTGGACATAGCCACCAGCTGCCTCGGCCTGGTGACGCAGATCGAGCGACATGCCGGACGCGGCGGCCATCATTTCGTCGACTACCAGGGCCAAAGCATTCCCTGGTGAGCCCCGCCGCCGGTTGATCCTGACCGCCAGGGCAGGTATCTTCAGCGGCACGCCATTCGGCGCACCTGGATCAGCAGACAGGGTCAACACTGAGCTGGCTAACCTGAACTTACCCTCAGAGGAGCCTGCCCATGGCAGCTACCCGTATCTGGATCAAGAACCCCCTGGCCGTCTTCACCGCCAACCAGCTCGACGCCGCCGGCGGCCTGGTGATCGACAACGGCCTGATCAGCGAACTGCTCGGCGCCGGCCAGCAGCCCTCACGCCCCTGCGATCAGGTGTTCGACGCCCGCGAACATGTGCTGCTGCCGGGGCTGATCAACACCCATCATCACTTCTACCAGACCCTCACCCGCGCCTGGGCGCCGGTGGTCAACCAGCCGCTGTTCCCCTGGCTGCAGACCCTCTACCCGGTATGGGCGCGGTTGACCCCGCAAAAGCTCGCCCTGGCCAGCAAGGTGGCGTTGGCCGAACTGCTGTTGTCCGGTTGCAGCACCGCCGCGGATCACCACTACCTGTTTCCGGCCGGCCTGGAGCAGGCCATCGACGTGCAGGTCGAGGTGGTGCGCGAGCTGGGCATGCGCGCCATGCTCACCCGCGGTTCGATGAGCCTGGGCGAGGCCGACGGCGGCCTGCCGCCGCAGCAGACGGTGCAGCAGGGCGAGGTGATCCTGGCCGACAGCCAGCGCCTGATTCGCCAGTACCATGAGCGCGCGGCGGGGGCGCAGATCCAGATCGCCCTGGCGCCCTGCTCGCCGTTCTCGGTGACGCCGGAGATCATGCGCCAGAGCGCCGAGCTGGCCGAACAACTGGACGTGCGCCTGCACACCCACCTGGCCGAGACCCTGGATGAGGAGGACTTCTGCCTGCAGCGCTTCGGCCTGCGCACCGTCGACTACCTGGACAGCGTCGGCTGGCTCGGCCCGCGTACCTGGCTGGCCCACGGCATCCACTTCAACCCGGACGAGATCGCCCGCCTCGGCGCCGCCGGCACTGGCATCAGCCACTGCCCCAGCTCGAACATGCGCCTGGCCTCGGGCATCTGCCCGACCCTCGACCTGCAGGCGGCCGGCGCACCGATCGGCCTGGGCGTCGACGGCTCGGCCTCCAACGACGCCTCCAATATGATCCTCGAGGCGCGCCAGGCCCTGTACCTGCAACGCCTGCGCTACGGCGCCGAGCAGATCACCCCGCAGCTGGTGTTGGGCTGGGCCACGCAAGGCTCGGCGCGCCTGCTCGGGCGCACGGACATCGGCGAACTGGCGGTCAGCAAGCAGGCCGACCTGGCGCTGTTCAAACTCGACGAGCTGCGTTTCTCCGGCAGTCACGACCCGCTCTCGGCCCTGCTGCTGTGCGGCGCCGACCGCGCCGACCGGATGATGATCGGCGGCCAGTGGCGGGTGATCGACGGCCAGATCGAAGGCCTGGACCTGGCGCAATTGATCGCCGATCACCGTCAGGCGGCCAGGGAATTGATTGGCGGATAGGCGTTAGCGCAGATCGCGATCCTACGCACTCAACCCATCCTACGAACCGGCGGGTTTCACCCGCCCTACGCGGCTAAACTCAACCCCGACCACGCCCAATAGCGAGACCTCATCATGTACGACTGGCTCAACGCCCTGCCCAAGGCCGAACTGCACCTGCACCTGGAGGGTTCGCTGGAGCCCGAGCTGCTGTTCGCCCTGGCCGAGCGCAACAAGATCAAGCTGCCCTGGCACGATGTCGAGGCGCTGCGCGGCGCCTACGCCTTCAATAATCTGCAGGAATTTCTCGACCTCTATTACCAGGGCGCCGACGTGCTGCGTACCGAGCAGGACTTCTATGACCTGACCTGGGCCTACCTGCTCAAGTGCAAGGCGCAGAACGTCATCCACACCGAACCCTTCTTCGACCCGCAGACCCACACCGACCGCGGCATCCCCTTCGAGGTGGTGCTGCGCGGGATCAAGCAGGCGCTGGTCGATGGCGAGAAACAACTGGGCATCAGCCACGGCCTGATCCTCAGCTTCCTGCGTCACCTGTCCGAGGAACAGGCGTTCAATACCCTGGAGCAGGCCAGGCCATTTCGCGATGCCTTCATCGCCGTGGGTCTGGACAGCTCGGAAATGGGCCACCCGCCAAGCAAGTTCCAGCGGGTCTTCGACCGGGCGCGCAGCGAGGGCTATCTGACCGTCGCCCACGCCGGCGAGGAAGGCCCGCCCGAGTACATCTGGCAGGCGCTGGATCTGCTCAAGATCGAACGCATCGACCATGGCGTGCGTGCCCTCGAGGACGAGCGGCTGATGCAGCGGATCATCGACGAGCAGATCCCCCTGACCGTCTGCCCGCTGTCGAATATCAAGCTGCGGGTGTTCGACGACATGCGCCAGCACAACATCCTCGAAATGCTCGAGCGCGGGGTCAAGGTCACGGTCAACTCCGACGATCCGGCCTACTTCGGCGGCTACGTCAACGAGAACTTCGCCGCCCTGCACGACAGCCTGGGCATGACCGAGGCGCAGGCCCGGCGCCTGGCGCAGAACAGCCTGGAGGCGCGCTTGAGCTGAGCATATTGGAGTTTGCTCGACCGGCGCCGATACAGAAGGTGTATGTTGAACAGATGATCAGAAAAATAATGGCCAGATAATGGCCATCTCTGTTATCTATCTCACCTGACCTATTGCCGTCGTCGAGATTGCCGACCCGATGAAACAGCCCATGCTCACCTGTGCACGCACCCGTGCCCTGCTCTTTGCGGTGCTGGCCGGCTGCGCGCAGGTGGCCGCGGCGGCCGACGAAATCCAAATCGTCACCGAGGAACTGCCGCCCTACAACATGACCCAGGGCGGACAACTCACCGGCATGAGTACCGAAGTGGTGCGGGCCGTACTCGATGAAATCGGCCAGCAGGCGAGTATCCAGTCGATGCCCTGGGCACGCGCCTACGACATCGCGCTGAACGCGGAGAATGTGCTGATCTACTCGATCACCCGCACCGCTCAACGCGAACACCTGTTCAAGTGGGTCGGCGTGGTTGCGCCGATGCATTGGTACCTGTACGCGCGGCCCGAGAGCAACATCAGCCTCGACAACCTCGACCAGGCGCGCCAGTACCAGATCGCCACGGTCAAGGACGACGCCGGCGAGCAGTACCTGGAAGCCAAGGGGTTCACGGTCGGCAAGAACCTGCAGTCGAACAACAAGTACCAATACAACTATGAAAAATTCAAGCTCGGACGGGTCGATCTGTGGGTCTCCATCGAACTGAATGCCCTGTACCTGATCCGCCAGGCAGGCGAGGACCCAGCCACCATGGTGGTGCCCGTGCTCAGCCTGCCCGACCTCGGCGGTGGCGACGGCCTGAACATGGCCTTCAGCCTGCAGACCCCGGACGCCGTGGTCGAGCGCTTCCGCCAGGGCCTGCAAACCATCCGCCGCAACGGCACCTACGCCGCCATCGCCAGGAAGTGGCTGTAGCGTGTTTGGCCTGTCTGCCAGCGCGGCGCCCCACCCCCGGCCCGTGGGCTCGCTTGGCCGCCGGCTGGTGCTGGCGACCCTGGCATTTTGCCTGGTCTTCACCCTGATCACGGTCGCCGTACGCACCTGGTCGGCCTGGCATGCCAACCTGGCCGCGATGACCAGCGAACTGACCCTGATCGACCAGGTGTTCCAGCGCACGTTGGCCAAGGCGCTCTGGGAAGTCGATCGCGAATCCTTGCAGACCCAACTCGACAGCGTCGCCCAGGCGGCCCCGGTAGGCCGGGTGGAACTGCGCATTCTGCGCGCCGGGCGTCCGGCCGAAATACTCGAGAAGCAGCACAGCCTACGCTCGACCTCGGCCCTGGCGCCCACGCTGCAGCACATGCTGATCTACGCCCCCTACCCCGGTGCCAGCGAGACGGTCGGCGAACTGACCCTCGAAGGCGATGAGCAGCTGCTGTGGCAGCGCCTGCAAAGGGAAGTGGCCAGCATCGTCGTGACCCAGGTCATCCAGTCGCTGCTGCTGGCGGGGCTGATCATGTGGATGTTCAACCGTTCGGTCACCGTGCACGTGCAGCACATCGCCCGCCACCTGAACCAGCTGTCCCCCGCCAACCTCAGGCAGACTCTGCGCCTCGCCCGCCCAATGGCGCACCACGATGAACTGAGCCTGCTGGAGGTGGGCGTCAACGGCCTGCAAGACAAGCTGTCGACCTACCTCGAGCGGCAGCGCCAGGACGAAAACGACCTGGCGGTGCACCGCGACCACCTGGCCGAACTGGTCGAGGCGCGCACGGCCGAGCTGAGCACGGCCAATAGGCGTCTGGAGGAGCTGTCACGCAGCGACCCATTGACCGGGCTGGCCAACCGTCGGCATTTCGACGAACTCAAGGACATCGAGTTTCGCCGGGCCTTGCGCCTGGGCCATCCGCTGTCGGTGCTGATGTGCGATCTGGATTGCTTCAAGCTGTACAACGACACCTACGGCCACGCCCTCGGCGATCAATGCCTGCAAGCGGTGGCCAACACCCTGAACCGGGTGTTCGCCCGCGCCGGCGAACTGGCGGCGCGGATCGGCGGCGAAGAATTCGCCGTATTGCTGCCGGGCGCCGATGCGCTTGCCGCACGCACGGCCGCAGAGTGGCTGCGTCAGGAGCTGGCGGTGCTGGCGATCGAACACAGCAGCTCGCCGGTGTCCGCCTATGTGACGCTGAGCATCGGTGTCGCCCAGTTCGAGCCGGAGACGATGGATCATTTCGATTTGCTCATGCTGCGCGCCGACCAGGCCCTGTACCGGGCCAAGCATCTTGGCCGCGATCGAATCGCCGTTTGATAACCACACCGAGGCCCCTCATGAGATTGCGCCCAACCATCTGGTTCGCCCTGCTGCTGGTAACGACCTGCGCCAGCAGTCACGCCGACAGCATCAGGGCCGTCACCGAAGACACCGCCTACAGCTACCTGCAGGACGGCCGAGTCGCCGGCCCGGCGACTCGGGTGGTCGAGGCCATGCTGCAGCGCGCCGGACTCAACGACTACAGCCTGACCCTGTACCCCTGGGCACGCGCCTACGACATGGCGTTGCAGCAACCCAATGTGCTGATCTACCTGATCGCCCGCACGCCGGAGCGCGAGCCGCTATTCAAGTGGGTGGGCGAGATCATGCGCATCGACTACCACCTCTACAAGCTGCGCGAGCAGCCGGACGTGCAGGTGCACTCACTGGCAGACGCCAAGCACTTCAGCATCGGCGTATTGCGCGACGACGTGCGCCAGAAGTACCTGCAGGCCGAGGGTTTCACCAAGCTGGTGGTCGCCGCAGGCAACCGCGACAACTTCAGGCGCCTGCTCAATCGGCAGGTTCAGCTGGTGCCCATGCCGGAGCGCGACGCCATGCTCTTGAGCGCAGAGGCCGGGGTCGACTATGCCAGCCTGGAGCAGGTCTACACCCTGGACGCACTCAGCAGCGACCTCTATATGGCCTACAGCAATTCGACGGACGACGAGACACTCTCGCGCAGCCGCGCGGCGTTCGACGGCCTCAAGCGCGAAGGGCTGCTGACGCGGCTGATGGACGACAAAGCGGAGCATTAGCCGACGCATGAGAGCTTAATCGCCGAGGGGTAGCGCTGCGCTCAGACCTACGCGGCCGACATCCTCCAACACCGGCCCAGCCGCGATGATCGCCGGTCTGGGCGGCAAGCATCGCGGCCGCTAGGCGCACTCAGAAGCTGAAGTCGAGCTTGCTCCAGAGGATACGGCCCGGTTCGTTGACCGCTTGCGGGTCGTCCATGGAGAAGCCGAAACCGGCGTTGCCCGCCAGGTTCAGGTGCTCGCTGTAGTGGCGATCGAACAGGTTGTCGACCCCGGCGCTGAGCTTGACCTCAGGCGTCAACCGGTAAGCCGCGTTGAGCGAGAACAGGGCAAACCCGCTGCTGCTGCCGAAGTCCTTGCCGACCACGTTGCCCTTGCCCTCATCCACCCGATTCTGCGCGGCAACCACCCGCCACAGTGCAGCGGCACTCCAGTCGCTTTGCTCGTAGCCCAGGCCGAAGCGGGCTTCCAGCGGCGGGGTCTGCGCCAGCGGGCGGTCGTCCGAGCTGTTCTTGCCCCAGGCATAGGCCAGGCTGGCATCGGTTTTCCAGTTGCTGTCCAGGCGGTAACTGGCGCCCAGCTCACCGCCCATGATCCGTGCATCGATATTGCTGGCTTGCGAGCGGGTATGCCCCGGCATCACCCCGGGACCGTAGCTGAACAGGATGTAGTCACGCACCTGGCCGACGTAGGCCGACGCCCAGGCATCCAGCTTGGCGCGCCGGTAGTGCGCGCCGAAATCGAGCTGGGTGGTCTTCTCCGGGGCAAGGCTTTGCATCGGTTGGACAAACCCGACCGGGCCGGGGCTGGCGGAGAACAACTCCCAGTAATCGGGAAAGCGCTGGCTGTGACCAAGGCCGGCATAGACAGTCGCAGGCACGCCGGCGAGATCCTGCTCATAGCGCACAAAGCCGCTGGGCAGGGTATCGCTGCGGGTGTCGTCGGCCGTCGGGTTGGCCCGCAGGGTCATGCCGCTGCCCAGGGTCTGGCGGTAATCCTTGACCGAGGCGCGATCCAGCCGCGCCCCGGCAATCCAGCGCTGACGGCGGCTGACTGTCCAGCCGAGTTCGCCGAACAGGCCATAGTTGTGGAACACCGCGTCCTTGTCCCAGGCGAACTGGTCGTAGTCGGTATAGGTGCTGCTCATCATGTTGAAGCTGGACGCGCGCTTGCGGTGTTCGTTGCTTTGTCCGTCCACACCGGCCTTCAGCTCGACCTGCTGCCAGGTCCAGGTGCCGACCAGGCGTGCGCCCAGGGTGCGGCGATCGACGTTGCTGGCCATGGGATTGGCCATCATGCCGCTGCCCGAGGGGGTACGCAGGCTGAAGTTGTCCATCACGTGGTCGGCATAGTTGTAATACACCTGCCCTTCCAGCGCACTGAACAGCTCGCCGATGTTGTCCTTCCTGAAGCGCAGCCCCAGGCTCTCGCGCAGGAACTGACTGCCGTCCATACCCCGCCCGGCGTAGCGCGCCTGGCCATCGCCACGGCCGCCACTCAGCTCGATCAGGCTGTCGTCGTCCGGGGTCCAGCCGAGCAGCACATCGCTGTTCCACTTGGCCCAGCGCGACGGCACGGTAGCGCCGTTGCCATCCCGGTAGTCGTCGGCCTGGGCCTGGTTCGCCAGCACCCGCAGGTAACCCTGGCGGCTTCCGGCAGTGGCGTCGATACGGCGGTCGAAGCGGCCGTTGGAGCCGCCCAGGATGCTGCCATCGACGCGCCCGCCCAGCTCGTTGAAGGGCTCGGTGTCGCGCTCGAAGAGAATGGTCGCGGCCGAACCGCCCGGCCCCCAGAGCACGCTTTGCGGCCCCTTGATCACGGTTAGCTGGTCGAAGTTTTCCGGCGCCAGGTAGGCGGTCGGCGCATCCATGCGATTGGGGCAGGCACCGAGCATCTGCCCGCCGTCCATGAGGATGTTCAGACGCGAACCGAACATGCCACGAAACACTGGATCACCATTGGCGCCCCCGTTGCGAATGGCATTGAAGCCCGGAATGGTCTTCAGGTAGTCGGCACCATCGGCAGCCGGTACCGGCTGGCGCGGTTGCTTGGGGTCGGTTACCACGGTCAGCGGCGAGCGGTGACTGGCGCCGGTGATCACCAGCGGAGGCAGTTCGCTGACCGCGTCATCGGCCAGCGCCAGCGCCAGCGGGCTGCACAGCATGACAGCGCACAGCGGCGCCAGGCGAAATGGGGCAGACAGGCGCAAGGCGCCGGAAAAACGGGCACAGATAAGGACAGACATGATTTTTCCAAGATCGAGACAATCCAGCGCGCCGGCAACAACCGTCCTACAGCGGATGCTGGCGCGTGAGAGCAGCAAAAACGATCAGGAAAGCATGGGCGGCGCGCGACTGCGCGAACCGGGAAAGACCGGCGAAGCGGGAAACTGTTGCGAGCCACCAGGAGGGACAAAGGCCGTAGCGAATACCGCCGAGCCGAGCAGCAGCGCCGGACTGGCCAGCGCCGGGCTGCTGAACAACAGGGTGCAGTAGCCGCATTTGGCCCACAGCGGAGCATGCCCGCGATGCTGCTCAGCGCCCGCTACCTGACTGGCCGGGTGCTCGCTGCAACCCAGCCCGGCGTGCCCGGCCGCTGGTGCAGGCACCAGCCACTGCGACAACAGCGGGCCGACACAGAGCAACAGCATGGCCAGCAATGCCGGCCTCAGCCCCCTGCGACGGTTAACTAGCTGTGCTGGTGCCTGCATCGATCAACGCCCGTGAGTCCTGCCGCGATTATTGCCAGGCGCGGCAGGACGCTCCTTGTCCCCGGTCAAGACCGCGACCATCAGTGCTGATGGGCGGCGTTCTGGGTGGCGGGCTCAGCCTTGACTGCGGACGCCTCGGCTTGCACCGCCACCTCCACCTCGACCTGGCCGGCCTTCTCGAAGGTCAGGGTCAAGGGGAAGCGCTCACCCACCTTGGCCTGCTGTTTCAGGCCGAACAGCATCACGTGGTAGCCCATGGGCTCGAACCTGACCGCGCCACCGGCGGGGATTGCCACGCTCTGTACCTGCTGCATCTTCATCACCCCATCGGCATGCACGTGCTCATGCATCTCGGCCTTGGCGGCCAGCGGGGTCTGCACGCCGAGCAGGCGGTCGGCCTCCGGGCCCTGGTTGTGCACCACGAAGTAAGCCGCGGCGGTCGGCGCCACCGGCGGCATCGCCCGCGACCAGGGGTGCTCGATCTGCAGTTCGCCGACCTGGTAGTCGTGGGCCGCGACAAACGGGCTCAGGCTCAGCAGTGCGGCCAGGAGCAGGGTTTTATTCAGCAACATGGTCATTCTCCAGTGACGGACTCAGTGTCCGTTTTCAGTCAGACGACACACGCTGAGCATGTCGTCGCTCCAGTAAAAAATGTTTACCCTCGGACCAGGCCGCGCACCGTACCGACGCGCACCAGCAGCCAGTCCAGTGCCCAGATCAACAACAGCGACGCACCCACCAGGGGAAATGCCGCGCCAAGCAGCAGCATGATGACGATGGCGGTTTTCCAGCGCGGCAAGTCATGGCGCAGCGGGGGCACGCCAAAGCGGCCTTGTGGGCGACGTGTCCACCACATGATCAACCCGCTGACGGCGCTGAGCAGCACCAGCAGGCAGACCGCCAGCATCAGCAACTGGTTGGCCAGGCCGAACAACTTGCCTTCGTGCAGCATCACCCCGGTTTCCACGGTTTTCGCCACTGCGCCGTAATCCTTCCAGCGCACATCGGCCAACACCGCACCGCTGTATTGGTCGAGATGCAGGGTGGCGTCATTGCGTGGGTCATCGGCGAACAGCGCCACCGTGTACACGCCTTGCTCGCCTTTGGGCAGGGTGATGCTGTAACCCGGCAGCACGCCACGCGCGGCAGCCGTATCGACCACCTGCTGCAAGCTGGCCTGGGCGGCAGTAACAGGGGAGGTGTCCGGCATGACTTGGCCGTTATGCGCGGCGTGTGGATCGGACAGCGGCAGTGGCGTGGTTTCCACCGCCCAGGCCACGGTCTGCCGGGTGCTGCTGTTGAGGCTGCCAGCCAGCTGTTCGGACTTCGGCACCGCGTCCCACATGGCCACCGGGAAGTGGTTCCAGGCACCCGCGAACTGCGCGCCCCAGAAGCCGGTCCAGGTCATCCCGGTGAGCAGCATGAACAAGAGCAACAACGCGCCCCAGAATCCGCTCACCGCATGCAGGTCACGCCAGAACAGCCGCCCACGGCTGGCCAGGCGCGGCCATAGCACGCCGGCGCCAGCACTGCCGCGCGGCCACCACAGATACACCCCCGACACCAGCAGGACGATGCTCCAACCGGCGGCCAGCTCGATCAGCCGATCGCCGAGCGTGCCGATCATCAGCTCGCCGTGCAGGGCGCGGGCGATCGCCTGCAGGTTGCTCTGCGCATCCTGACTGCCGAGCAAGGTGCCCCGGTAAGGGTCGACGAACAGATTGAGGCCCTGCCCGGCGTGGTCGACGACAAACTGCGCGCTGCGCCCCGCCTCGGTGGGCGGCAGGTACTGCTGGATGGTCGCCTGGGGGTAGGCCTGTTTGACCACCGCCAGTTGCTGATCGGCGCTCAAGCGCTGCTCGGCCACCGGTACCTGCAGCAGGTCGGCATACATCAGCTGATCCAACTGCGGTTTGAACAGGTAGATGATCCCGGTCAGCGACAGCAGGATCAGGAACGGAATAACCAACAGCCCGGCGTAGAAATGCCAGCGCCAGGCCAGGCTGTAGAACGATGGGGTTGGCGGTTTCATTGCCGAGCCCCTCGAGATGAGATCTGCTGGTCGCGAAGTATTGCGTTCAGCAGGCAACCGAGGCCGGCATGACCCGGGCCGCCCATCGGCGCAAGCAGGCTAAGGGCGAGTTGGTGATACATGGATGTCTCCCCTGAAACTCAAGTGCTGCCAGGGAGCCACCGCGCGGCAAGCGACGGCGATCATCCCGGCAGGCGTTCACTCACAAATTGCTGTGACGACATAGCCGCGGCACCGCACAGGCACCGCGACGCAGAGCGAACTCAGGCGAGCAACGGGGAGGCGCGGGGATTGGCCGAGGGCCAGAGATAGCGGACGGGGCGCCCCGCCAGCAGCGGCGCCGCCCGCGGTTGGCGACTGGCGCCAAGCAGGCCGAGCAGGCCGAAGAACGCCGCCAGGATCAGCGCGCTGAAGGTGGAGCAGAGGGAGCAGCCCGGACCGCTGGCCGGGTTGACCGCGGGGATCCCGGAGCCAGTCAGATCGACCCCGGCAGCAAAATTGCCCTCGAAGGAGCAGTACTGGCCATCCAGGCCGCTGAGCTGCAGGCCGGCCATCTGGCCATGGCCGATGCTGCAGGCGAACGCACTGAAGAGGACGCTGAAATACAGCATCCAGGCAATCAGCGAGCGGTCGGTGCGGGCCAGTTTCATGGAGCGCGACTCTAGCAGTTAGTCCAATCTGGTAACAGCGGCGCAGCGTGGTCGATTGCCGCAGCCCAACTGCGGCCAAGCTTAGGCATGCCAGGGTGCCCGCGCCAGCAGAGCGGCGCAACGGCTCTGGACAAATTCGCGCAGCAGATGCACCGGCTTGCTCAGTTGTGCACGGTGGGCGCAGATCAGGTTGAGCGGGGTTGCCTCGCCCCGCCACTCGGGCAGCAGCACCTTGAGCCGCCCGGCCTGGACATCGCCCGCCACGTCCAGCCAGGACTTGTATACCAGCCCGGCGCCCGCCACTGCCCAACGGTGGACCACATCGGCATCGTCGCTGACCCGATCGCCGCCGACCGTCAGGCTCTGCTCGCGCTTGCCGGCCTGAAAGCGCCAGCGCTCGTGCACCCGCCCGCCGAGCATGTAGAGCAGGCAGTTGTGCTCGGCCAGCGCCTCGACGCTCCGCGGTTCACCGTGACGCGCCAGGTAGTCCGGCGCGGCGCAGAGTACCCGGCGGTTGCCCGCTGCCACCGGCAAGGCGACCAGGCTGGAGTCCTCAGGCGCGCCATAGCGCAGGGCGATGTCCACCGGCTCGCGAAACAGATCGGTCACCCGGTCGCCAAGCAGCAGGCGCAACTGCAACTGCGGGTGCGCCAGTTGGAACTCATCGAGCCAGGGCAGCAAGATGTTGCGGCCGAAATCCGACGGTGCCGACAGTTGCAGCAAGCCGCTGATGCCAACCTTGCTACCCGCCAGTTGTTGCCGGCCATCGTCCAGGCTTTGCAGGGCCAGGCGGGCGTGTACCAGGAAGGCTTCGCCCTCCGGGGTCAGGCGCAGGCTGCGCGTGGAGCGCACCAGCAGATGCGCCTGCAGGTGCTGCTCCAGGCGCTTGAGCGCGGCGCTGGCCACCGCCGGCGAGATGTCCAGCAGTCGCGCAGCGGCGGACAGGCTGCCGAGTTCGGCGGTGCGCACGAACACCTGCAGGTCAGCAAAATTCAGCATGGAAACCCCGGCATTTTCAAATAAATATTGAAAGAGACTCTATTCCTACCCTGTTTTTCAGCCATATGAAATAGCCGAGTATGGCCATCACCGGGCCAGAGGACCCTGGCCGCGAATGCTCGCGGCCAGGACCCGCGCCTACAGTCGCCCCACACCTCAGAGCTGCCATGAAAGCCATCGCCTACTACCACTCCCTGCCCGCCGAACATCCCGAAGCCCTGCAGGACATCCAGCTGGCGCAACCCAGCCCCGGTCCGCGCGACCTGCTGGTGCAGGTCAACGCCATCTCGGTCAATCCGGTGGACACCAAGATCCGCAGCACGGTCGCCCCGGAAAACGGCGAAGCCAAGGTACTCGGCTGGGATGCCAGCGGCATCGTCCAGGCCGTGGGTAGCGAGGTGACCCTGTTCCAGCCCGGCGACCGGGTGTTCTATGCCGGCGCGATCAACCGCGCCGGCGCCAACAGCGAGTTGCATGTGGTGGACGAACGCATCGTCGGCCACATGCCCGGCAGCCTGACGTTCGCCGAGGCCGCGGCGCTGCCGCTGACCGCGATCACCGCCTGGGAGCTGCTGTTCGAGCGCCTGCAGATCGCCGAGGGTTCCAGCGACTTGGGCCAGAGCCTGCTGATCGTCGGCGCCGCTGGCGGGGTCGGCTCGATCCTCACCCAACTGGCCCGCCAGCTCACCGGCCTGACCGTGATCGGCAGCGCCTCGCGCCCGCAAACCCAGGCCTGGGTGCGCGAGCTCGGCGCCCACCATGTGATCGACCACAGCCGGCCGTTGCACGAAGAACTCAGGCGCATCGGCATCAACCAGGTGACCCACGTCGCCAGCCTGACCCAGACCGACCAGCACTTCGATCAACTGATCGACTGCCTGGCGCCGCAGGGCCGCCTGGCACTGATCGACGATCCGCGGCAACCACTGGATGTGATGAAGCTCAAGCGCAAGAGCCTGTCACTGCATTGGGAGCTGATGTTCACCCGCTCGCTGTTCGCGACCGCAGACATGATCGAGCAGCATCGCCTGCTCGAGCGGGTCGCCGAACTGATTGATGCCGGCGTGCTGAAAACCACCCTCGGCGAGCACTTCGGCAGCATCAATGCGGCCAATCTGCGCCGCGCCCATGCCCTGCTGGAAAGCGGCAAGGCCAAAGGCAAGGTCGTCCTCGAAGGTTTCTGAGTGACGGCTGTTACCGGCCGCATGCGCACCGTCAGCGCTGACCGCACTGTTCCCAACAATCGAGCGAGAACCGGCTAGACTGCCATTACGCTCAAGGGCATGCCACCCAGGTATGGCATGCCCAGCGGCCTCTCGCCAACCTGCGACTCATCGGTGGTAAGGATGCGTTCCGATCTAATAGTCCCGTTGCGTCTGGCCGGTGCCTACATCCTGTTCAGCAGCACCTGGATTCTTGCCAGCGACGCCCTGCTGATGGCCGTGGTCAACGACAAAGCCCTGAGCAGCCAGCTGCAAACCGTCAAAGGCATGCTCTTCGTACTGCTCAGCAGCCTGCTGATCTTCTACCTCAACTTGCGTGATCGCCGCGCCCAGCGTGTGCTGCTCAACGCCCTGACGCACAACACCCGCCTGTTGCAACAAACCCAGCGCACTGCCCGACTCGGCAGCTGGGAATATGACGGCCATTTCCACTGGAGCAGCGAAGCCCTGTCCCTGCTTGGGCGCGACCCAGGCAGTGCACACAGTGGCACCGAGCAATTACTCAGCTGGCTCTACCCGGCCGAGCGACCGGCCCTGCAGCGCTCCTTGCAAGCGCTGCTCGAACAGCACAAACCGATGGCGGTCAGTGCACGCCTGCAGCGACCTGAAAAGCGACAGACCGCCTGGCTGATGCTGCGCGGCGAGGCGGATGCCGATGGTCAGATCCTCGGCACCGTGCAGGACATCAGTAGCCAGAAGCGCGACGAAATCGCCCTGCGTGAAAGCGAACAGCGTTTCCGCCAACTGTTCGAGCAAACCCCGCGGATTGCCGTACAGGGTTACGACCGCGAGCGCCGGGTCATCTACTGGAACCCGGCCAGCGCCCAGCTCTATGGCTATAGCCTGCAGGAAGCCATGGGCCAGCGCCTGGAAGAGCTGATCATCCCGCCAGCCGCGCGCAGCAAGGTCGTCAGCGCATTCAACCGCTGGCTGCTCGGTGGCCCGCCGATTGCCGCCGCCGAGATGCAATTGCAGCGCAAGGACGGCGGCAAGGTGTGGGTGTATTCCTCCCACTCGATGCTCAACAACAGCCGCGACCAGCTGGAGTTGTACCGCGTCGACATCGATCTCAGCGAACAGCAGCAAACCAATCTCGAACTGCAGTCCAGCGAGGAGCGTTACCGCGAACTGGTCGAACAGCTGAGCAATGTGATCGTGCAGACGGACACCAGTGGGCAGCTTGTTTTTCTCAACCCGGCCTGGGAAAAGCTCAGTGGCTATGCCGGCTATGAATGCCTCGGCCGACCGTTGGCACAGTTTCTCGACAGCGCCGGTGCCGCGAGCTTCAACCAGCAGCTCAGCGCTATCGACAACGGCCAGCAGGCCGACCTGCGTGGCGAGTTCCGTCTGCTCACCCGCCAGGGCCAACTGCGCTGGATAGACATTCAGTTAAGCCACAGCCCATCGAACAACCTGCTCAACGGCAGCCTGCAAGACATCCATGACCGCCACCAACTGCAGCAACTGCAGCACGCACGCAACGCGGTGCTCGATGAGCTGCTCGCCCGCCGCCCCCTGGCGCATATCCTCGAGGGCATCAGCCGGCGCTTACAGGATCTCAATCCGCACATGCGGGTGTCGATCATGCTGCTGGACGAGCAGCGCCAGTGCCTGCATCTGCTCGCCGCACCCAGCCTGCCCGAGCCGTACCGGCAGGCCATCGACGGCCTGCCGGCGCAGCTCGAACTCGGTTCATGCGGCCACGCTGCGTGCAGCGGCGAACTGGTGATCGCGCCAGACCTCGCGACTCATCCCTACTGGCAGGCGTTTCGCACCCAGGCCCTGGCCGCCGGCTTACATGCCTGCTGGTCGCTGCCGTTCAAGGATGAGAACGCTCGGGTACTCGGCACCTTCGGCATCTACTACGACCAACCCAAGCGGCCGAGCCAGGCCGATATAGCCCTGGTCACCGAGTTCACCCGCCTGGCCAGCCTGGCCGTGCAACAGCTGCAGCTGCAGCGACGCATGCTGCATGCCGACGACCAGCAGCCGTCCATTTGACCCATGTCAGAAATAGTTCATCTGCCGCAACTAGACTCGGCCACCTAACCCGTGGAGATGCCGCTCATGAACATCTGTATCCAGCCACTGCACAAAGCCGAAGGGACCTGCTGGCAAGTCCGCTTCGCCAGCCATAGCGTGAGCTTTCGCAGCGAAACCGAAGCCCGTCAATTCGTCGCCACCCTCGAAGCACGCCTGCAGGCCCCGCATCCATTGTCGAGCCACATGCAGCGCGCCGCCAACTGAGCCGCGGAACGCAGGACGGCCTGGGCGGCTTTCCGATCGGACAGCCCGCCAGGGTTTGTGCCGCACGGACAAGCCTGCAGTGCACGGCCTGCGGCGAGTGACCGCCCAGGGCCGCGGGGTGTACGAGCTCATGGCCCAGGCTGTTGGCAGACTAGCGCAGCAGCCGGGCGTTTCTTACCAGCCCGGATGGCCGCTCCGTCGTTCCGCCCAGCGGGTGAAGCGCGAGCAGAGCACGGCCAGCGTGGCGCACCCGCAGATCACCAGCGCCATCGGCCAGGCACTGCCGTCATGCAGCGCGCCGACCAGCGCCGCGGCGCTGGCGGCTATGCCGAACTGCAAGCAACCGAGCAATGCCGAGGCGCTGCCGGCATGCGTGCCCTGGCCGGCCATGGCGCAGGCCGAGGCGTTCGGCAGGAGGATGCCGAGGCAGGCGATGCAGCCGAACAGGGGAATCAGCAGCGGCCACAGCGCCGCCGTGCGCGAGACCGCGACCGTCAGCAACACCAGCGCGCAGGCCAGATAGAACCACACCGTGCGCCGCAGCCAATAGCCCGGCCCATGCCGCGCCACCAGCCAGGCATTGAGTTGCGCCACCAGGATAAAGCCCAGGGCATTGCTGCCGAACAGCCAGCCATAGTGCTCGGCCGGCACGCCGTACAATTCGATGAAGACGAAGGGCGAACCGGCGATATAGGCGAACATTCCGGCAACGGCCAAGCCGCCGGTCAGCGCATGGCCGAGAAACGGCAAGTCGCCGAGCAACCGCCGGTACTCGCCCAGCGCGCCGCGCAACGGCGCCCTGGGCGCTGTAGCCGACAGGGTTTCCGGCAACCACAGCGCCACACCGAGCCAACTGAGCACGCCGAAGGCAAACAGGCAGACGAAGATCGACTGCCAGCCGAGCCAACTCAAGAGCACGCCACCAGCCAGCGGCGCGAGGATCGGCGCCACGCCCATGACCAGCATCAGCTGGGAAAACACCTTGGCCGAGGTGATCGGGTCGCACAGGTCGCGCACCACGGCGCGGTTCACCACCATGCCGGCGCAGCCGCCGAGGGCCTGGACGAACCGCGCGGCGATCAGCCATTCCAGACTCGGCGCCAGCGCACAGGCCAGCGAGGCCAGGCTGAACAGCAGCACCCCGGCGAGCAGCGGCTTGCGTCGACCGTAACGGTCGGCCAACGGCCCGTAGATCAGTTGCCCCAGGGCCAGGCCAATGAAATAGGCGGCCAGCGACAACTGCACATGCTCGACGTCGGTGGCGAAGACCCGCGCCAGGGTGGGGAAACTCGGCAGGTAGAAGTCGATGGCCAGGGGGCCAAAAGCGCTCAAGGCGCCGAGGATCAGCAGAAGACGGAATGGCATGGGGTTCCAGGACAAATCAGGTAAGTGTTGGCCTGGCAGCATGACCAGGGCATCGGCTGGGTTAGCGGCAAGCTGCGCTCAAGGTCAATCCACGACCTGTGTGCCGCGTAACCCACCATTTCCGGGATTTCCGCTGACGCTACCGGGTTACCCGGCCTTCGCTGGCCGTGCTGGATCGGCGATCGGGGCAGGCCGCTAACCCGGCCTACCCCGACCTACCCGGCTTCCCTCAACCCTTCGACTCGACAGCCGCCTCCGCGGCCTTCTTCCGGCCGCCGCCCAGCTTGGCCGCCCAGGACTCCACCAGCAGGTAGAACATCGGAATCAGGAAGATCGCCAGCAGGGTCGCGGCGAGCATGCCGCCGATCACCCCGGTGCCGATCGAGTGGCGGCTGGCCGAACCGGCACCGCTACTGATGGCCAACGGCACTACGCCGAGGATGAACGCCAGCGAGGTCATGATGATCGGCCGAAAGCGCAGGCGCGAGGCCTCCAGCGCCGACTCGAGGATGCCCATGCCCTGCTGCCGGCAGATCACGGCGAACTCGACGATGAGGATGGCGTTCTTCGCCGCCAGGCCGATCAGGGTGATCAGGCCGACCTGGAAGTACAGGTCGTTGTCGATGCCGCGCAGCCACACCGCGAGAATCGCCCCGAATACCGCGAAGGGCACCGCGGTGACCACTGCCAGCGGCAGGGTCCAGCGCTCGTACTGGGCGGCCAGGATGAGGAACACCATGATCAGGCCGAAGATGAAGGCGCTGCTGCCCGAACCCTGGGTCGCCAGTTCCTGGAAGGCCGAGCCGGTCCAGCCGATGCTGTAGTCGCTGCCCAGCACCTCGCTGGCCACCTCCTGCACAGCCGCCAGGGCCTCGCCCGAGCTGAAGCCCGGCGCCGGGCCACCGAGGATCTTCGCCGCCGGGTAGACGTTGAAACGCGCATAGCTGTCCGGGCCGAGGATGCGCTCGACCTTGACCAGAGTCGACAAGGACACCAGCTCGCCGCCGCTTGAGCGCACATAGACCTGGGCCAGGTCCTCCGGCTTGCGCCTGAACTCCGACTCGGACTGCAGGCTGACCTGGAAGGTACGCCCGTACAGGCTGAAGTCGTTGACGTAGTAGCTGCCGAAGGTCGCCTGCATGGCGGTGAACACGTCGCTGATCGACACGCCCAGGGCACGCGCCTTGGTCCGATCCAGATTGATGTAGTACTGCGGCACGTTGGCGCTGAAGGTACTCTGCACCCCGGCCAGTTCCGGGCGCTGGCGCGCCGCGGCGAGGAAGGCGCCGACCCGTTCCGCCAGCTGCGCGGTGCTGCCGCCGCTGCGGTCCTGGATATAGCCCTCGAAACCGCCGGTGGTGCTCATGCCGGTGATCGGCGGCGGGTTGAAGGTCATCACCACGCCATCCTTCTGCGTCGCGCCCATGGCCATGAACTCGCGGGTCAGGTTGCGCGCATCCAGCTCCGGCGTGGTGCGCTCGCTCCAGTCCTTCAGCGGCACGAAGGACACCCCGGCGTTGCTGCGGGTGCCGAAGGTGAGGATGTCGAAACCGGCAAAGGTCACCACGTCCTCGACCGCCGGGTGCTGCATCAGCTGCTCGGTCACTTCGCTGGTGAGTTTTTCGGTGCGGGTCAGCGAGGCCGCTGGCGGCAGGAAGTAGGCGTTGAGCACATAGCCCTGGTCCTCGTTGGGCACCAAGGAGCTGGGCACCCGGCCGAACAGTACGACCATCAGCGCGATCATCGCACCGAACAGCAGCAAGCCCACGGCCGAACGCTTGAGGAAAAACTGCACGCCACTGGTATAGCCGGCGGTGAGGCGGTCAAAACCGCGATTGAACCAGCGAAACACTGCCGCCGGCTCCTGATGCCCCGGCTTGAGCAGCAGGGCACAGAGCGCCGGGCTCAGGGTCAGCGCGACTATGCCGGAGATCACCACCGACACGGCGATGGTGATGGCGAACTGTTTGTACATTTCTCCGGCCAGGCCGCCGAGAAAGCCCACCGGCACGAATACCGCGCAGAGCACCAGGACGATGGCGACGATCGGCCCGGTGACTTCCTCCATGGCCTTGATCGTCGCCTCGCGCGGGCCGATCTTCTCGCTGTTCATCACCCGCTCGACGTTCTCGATCACCACGATGGCATCGTCCACCACAATGCCGATCGCCAGGACCATGCCGAACAGAGTCAGCAGGTTGATCGAGAAGCCCAGCAGGTACATACCGGCGAAGGTGCCGATCAGCGACACCGGAATCGCCAGCACCGGGATCAGGGTAGCGCGCCAGTTCTGCAGGAAGATGAAGACCACCAGCATCACCAGCACCAGGGCCTCGACGAAGGTGTGCAGCACCTCCTTGATCGACACCCGGACGAACTTGGTGGTGTCGTAGGGAATCTTGTAGGTGATGCCCTCGGGGAAGTTCTTCGACAGCCGCGCCAGGGTGTCCTGTACCGCGGCAGCGGTGTCCAGGGCATTGGCGCCCGGCTGCAGGTAGATGCCGAAGGCGGCGTTCTGCTGACCGTTGAGCGAGGTCATCAGCGAGTAGTCCTGGGCGCCCAGCTCGACCCGCGCGACATCCTTGAGCAGCAGGCTGGCGCCGGTTTCATCAGAGCGCAGGATCACGTTCTCGAACTCGACCGGGTCGGTGAAGCGGCCCTGGGTGGTCACCGTGTAGGTGAAATCCTGGGCCTGCTGCAGCGGCTGCTGGCCGAAGCTGCCGGCGGCGAACTGCGAGTTCTGCTCGCGGATTGCCGCGACCACGTCACTCGGGGTCAGGTTGTACTGCGCCAGCTTGTCCGGGCGCAGCCAGATGCGCATGGAGTAATCCTTGGAGCCGAACTGGCGGGCATCGCCGACGCCGGGCAGACGCTTGAGTTCGTCCATCACGTTGATCAGTGCGTAGTTGCTGATGTACACCGGATCACGCGAGCCGTCCGGGGAAAACAGCGTGACTACCTGGAGGATGTCCGAGGACTTCTTCTCGACCTTGACCCCCTGCCGACGGACTTCCTCCGGCAGCTTGGCCAGGGCGGCCTGGACCCGGTTATTGACGTCGATGGTGGCCTGGTCCGGATCGGTGCCGACCTGGAAATACACCGACAGGCTCATGCTGTTGCCGCCGGAGTTGGACTGCTGGTAGATCATCCCCTCGACGCCGTTGATCGACTGTTCCAGCGGCGCCGCCACGGTCTCGGCGATCACCTGGGCGCTGGCGCCGGAATAGCTGGCGCTGACCGACACCTGCGGCGGCAGGATCTGCGGGTACTGGGCGATGGGCAATTCGCGCATGGCCATCAGGCCGGCCAGCACGATAATGATGGAGATGACCGCGGCGAACACCGGCCGGTCGATAAAGAAGCGTGAGATCACCGGTAACGCTCCTTAGGGTTGCTTGGCCGCTGCTGGGGCAGCGCTGGAAGCGGCTTCGGCGACCTTCACCGGGGCATCCGGGCGCACCTTGGGCAGCCCCTCGATGATCACCCGGTCGCCAGCGCTGATGCCCGACTCGACCACCCAGCGACCGGCCGAGGTGCGTCCGGTGCTGACCTCGCGCATGCGCGCGATCCCCTGTTCATCGACCACATAGACGAAGGTGCCGCGTGGCCCCTGGGCGATCGCACGCTCCGGCACGGTGATCGCATTGGGCAGGGAGATGCCCTTGACCAATACCCGCACGAATTGACCGGGCAGCAATTTCTGCTCGGGGTTGGGCACCACCGCGCGGGCACTGACGGTGCCGGTGCCACGGTCGACCAGGCTGCCGGTGAAATCCACCTTGCCTTCTAGCGGGTAGCGGGAACCATCGCCGTACAGGATCTCGACACTCATCTGCTCGCCCTCCAGCACCAGCGCGCCACTTTGCAGGCCGCTGCGCACGCTCTCCACGTCGCTATCCGGGGCGGCGAAGTTGACGTAGATCGGGTCGAGCTGGGTGATATTGCTCAGCAGGCTGGCATTCGGGTCGCCGGCCACCATCAGGCTGCCCTCGGACACGGTTTCCTTGCTGGTAATGCCGGAGATCGGCGCCGTCACCGTGCAGTAATCGAGATCGATCTGCTTGGACTGCACCTCGGCCTCGGCCGCCTGGATGTTGGCCTTGCTCTGCTCGAAGTTGGAGATCGCGTTGTCCAGCTCACTCTCGCTGGCATAGCCCTTCTTCTGCAGCTCGCGGATACGCTTGAGGTCGCGTTCGGTCTGCCGGTAACGCGCCTGCTCCTGAGCCAGTGCGCCCTTGGCCCGAGCCAGGGCGGCCTGGTAGGTGCGCGGATCGATGCGGAACATCACCTGGCCCTGCTTGACCGCGCTGCCCTCGAGGTAGGTGCGCTCCTGGAGGATGCCGCTGACCTGGGCGCGCACCTGCACCTCGCGAAAGCCCGCGGTACGGGCGGAATACTCGAATACCAGCGGCAGCGGGCCAACGTTGACGGTCTCCACCAGCACCTCGGGCGCAGGCGGTGCATCGGCGGCCTGGGTCATGGGTGCCAGCGCGCAATAGGCTAACCCCCCGAAAACAAGCACGAGGTGACGGACAAAAAACATAAGGCTCTCCGGAGCAACACGATGCGCACGACAAACAGGAGACGATGCTAATTACATTCACTACTGTTTGTAAACAAACCATCGCGTCAAAACTCAGTACACTCTGTTCCCCAAAGCAGAGCCTAGACAGAATTCAGCCGACCGTCATGCGCCGAACCAAAGAACAAGCCGAACAAACCCGCAGCGCCATCCTCGCCGCTGCCGAGACGCTATTCCTGGAAAAAGGCGTGGCCCACACCAGCCTGGAACACATCGCCCGCCACGCTGGCGTCACCCGTGGTGCGGTGTATTGGCATTTCGAGAACAAGGCCCACCTGTTTCACGAACTGCTCAGCCAGGTGCGCCTGCCGCCCGAGCAAATGGCCGTGCGCCTGAGCGCCTGCGCCGAGCGCGATCCCCTGCTGGCGTTGCGCGCGCTGTGTATCGAGGCCATCGAGAACTTGGCCCGCGACCCGCAGAAGCAACGCATCTTCACCATCCTCCTGCGCCGCTGCGAATTCACCGACGAGTTGCGCGAGGCGGAGCAACGCCACGCCACCTTTATCAATCAGTTCATCGCCCTGGTCGAACACCAGTTCGAGCAGCCCGCCATCAAACCGCGCCTGCAGCCAGGCATGAGCCCACGTCTGGCGGCCCGCACCCTGCATGCGATGATCATCGGCCTGTTCAGCGACTGGCTGCGCGACCCGACACTGTTCGACCCACTGAGCGACAGCGCGCCGATGATCGACGCCTGTTTTCGTGGCCTGGTGCGCGACTGGAGGCCAGGAGCGGCAGTAGAGGGGGAATGAGGCTTTTTTATCCAGCCCGCTAGTGCGTGGATGGATGCAGCGTCATCTCCCTGCCCGCTCTCGTAGCCCAATGAATCCCGGGCAAGCGCATGGCCACCTGCCCCCAGGTTGCAGCCGGACCTATTCCTCCCGGCTCAACAGCCGTGGGAGCATGACCGCATCAATTGTTACCCAGGCCTGCCCCATAACCCGCTTCGGCAATCGCGATGATCAGCTCATCGCTCGACAGGCTGCTGACCACGCGCGCCTCACCGCCCTGTAACTTCACCTTTACATCGGCAGCCGGATCACGCGCCTGCAAGGCCTCGGTGATCGTCTTCACGCAATGCTCGCAGGTCATGCCTTCGATTCTGAGTATGTGAACCTTTGATGCTTGCATCTGTAATCTCCTGATTGAATGTCTGACCCCTTTGCGGGCGGCGCTCAGTTTCGGCCCTCCCCCATGGGTAAGGTCAAGGTATAAAACAAAACTTGACCTTACCCATAGGTCAAGGTTGATCCTGTAGCGGAACTCAACGGAGGCTCCTGCATGCCCAGCCTGACCACTTTCGACCTGCCTATCAGCGGCATGACCTGCGCCAGCTGCGCCGGCCGCGTCGAGCGCGCCTTGCGCAAAGTGCCCAACGTCGCCAGCGCCAACGTCAACCTGGCCAGCGAACAGGCGCGTATCGAGGCACCCGTGGACAGCCTGGAGCAGTTGCTCAGCGCTGTTGCAAGTGCCGGCTATGCCGTGCCCAGCGAACGCCTGGAGCTGGCCATCGGCGGCATGACCTGCGCCAGCTGCGTCGGCCGCGTCGAGCGCGCCCTGGCGCCACTGCCCGGCGTGCTCACGGTCAGCGTCAACCTGGCCACCGAGCAGGCGCTGCTGCAGGTCACGGCGGGTCTCGACCCACAAACCCTGTTGCAGGCAGTCGCCAAAGCCGGCTACACGGCCACCCTGGTGGACAGCGACACGCCCGCCAAGCCCCTGGCCGAACGTCATTTGCAGCGCGAGCGCTGGGCCCTGGCACTGGCCTTGCTGCTCACCACTCCCCTGCTGATTCCGATGCTGGCGCAGCCGTTTGGCGCCCACTGGATGCTGCCGGCCTGGCTGCAGTTCGCCCTGGCCACGCCGGTCCAGTTCGTCCTCGGCGCGCGCTTCTACCGCGCCGCCTGGCTGGCCCTGCGCGCCGGTGCCGGCAACATGGATCAACTGGTCGCCCTGGGCACCAGCGCCGCCTATGGCCTGAGCCTCTATCAATGGTCGATCACCCCGAGCGGCACCCTGCCGCACCTGTACTTCGAAGCCTCGGCGGTGATCATCAGCCTGATCCTGCTCGGCAAATACCTGGAAAGCCGCGCCAAACGGCAGACCACCAGCGCCATTCGGGCCCTGCAGGCACTGCGCCCGGATCAGGCCCTGCGTCTGCGCGATGGCGTCGAGCAGTGGGTGGCACTCAGCGCCCTGGTCCTGGGCGATCAGGTGGTGGTCAAGCCCGGCGAGCGCTTCCCGGTCGACGGCCAGGTGCGGCAAGGCCAGAGCCATGCCGACGAAGCCTTGATCAGCGGCGAGAGCCTGCCGCAGCCCAAGCAGCCGGGCGACAAGGTCACCGCCGGGGCGATCAACGGCGAAGGCCGCCTGTTGATCGAGACCACCGCCCTGGGCGCGGAAACCGTGCTGGCCAAGATCATCCGCCTGGTCGAGGACGCCCAGGCGGCCAAGGCACCAATCCAGAAACTGGTGGACAAGGTCAGTCGGGTCTTCGTGCCGACCGTGCTGCTGCTCGCCCTGGCCACCCTGCTGGGCTGGCTGCTGCTGGGCGCGCCCCTGCAAACCGCGCTGCTCAATGCCGTCGCCGTGCTGGTGATCGCCTGCCCCTGCGCCCTCGGCCTGGCCACGCCGACGGCGATCATGGCCGGCACCGGAGTGGCCGCGCGCCACGGCATCCTGATCAAGGACGCCGAGGCGCTGGAAGTGGCCCATGGCGTCACCGCCGTGGCGTTCGACAAGACCGGCACCCTGACCTCCGGCACGCCACGCATCGCCCACATGAGCGCGCTCGATGGCGACACCACGACCCTGCTGCAACTGGCCGGCGCCCTGCAACGTGGCAGCGAACACCCGCTGGCCAAGGCGGTGCTGGATGAATGCACCGCCCGGCAGTTGCCGCTGGCCGCGGTGGTCGACAGCCAGGCCCTGGCCGGACGCGGGATTACCGGGCGGATCGGCGAACGCCAACTGGCCCTGGGCAACAAGCGCCTGCTCGAGGAGGGCTGGCTACACGACCCTACCCTGGCCGCCGAGGCCCTGGCCTGGGAAGCCGAGGGCCGCACCCTGTCCTGGCTGATCGAACAGGCACCGACGGCCCAGGTGCTGGGACTGTTTGCCTTCGGCGACACGCTCAAGGCCGGTGCCGCCGAGGCCATCGCCCAGCTCAAGGCGCAAGGCATCAGCAGCCACCTGATCAGCGGCGACAATCGCGGCAGCGTCCATGCGGTGGCCAGCGCCCTGGGCATCGACGCGGCGCATGCCGAAGTGCTGCCGGCAGACAAGGCGGCGATCATCGGCGAACTGAGAAATACCGGGGTGGTGGCGATGGTCGGCGACGGCATCAACGACGCCCCGGCGCTGGCGGCCGCGGATGTCGGCATCGCCATGGGCAGCGGCACCGACGTGGCCATGCATGCCGCCGGCATCACCCTGATGCGCGGCGACCCGCGCCTGGTGCCGGCGGCGCTGGATATCAGCCGGCGCACCTACAACAAGATCCGGCAGAACCTGTTCTGGGCCTTCATCTACAACCTGGTCGGCATCCCCCTGGCCGCCGCCGGCCTGCTCAACCCGATGCTCGCCGGCGGCGCCATGGCGCTGTCCAGCCTCAGCGTGGTGAGCAATGCGTTGTTGCTGAAGACCTGGAAACCCAAGGATCACAGCTAGCCTGCATGTAGTCCCACGCCGCAACTGGAGAGCGACCGATGAACATCGGCCAAGCCGCGCAGAAAACCGGCCTCAGCGCCAAGATGATCCGCTACTACGAGTCGATCGACCTGCTGCCGGCCGCCGGGCGCAGCGACAGCGGCTACCGCCAGTACGGCGCCCAGGACCTGCACCGCCTGGCCTTTATCAAGCGCGCGCGGGACCTGGGGTTTTCCCTGGCCGAGGTGGCCCAGCTGCTGACCCTGTGGCAGGACCGCCAGCGCGCCAGCGCCGACGTCAAGGCCCTGGCCGCCGGGCACATCGGCGAACTCAATCGCAAGATCGCCGAACTCAGCAGCCTGCGCGACACCCTGCAGGACCTGATGCAGCACTGCCAGGGCGACGACCGCCCCGACTGCCCGATCCTCAAGGATCTGGAGTCCGGCGGCGGCAACCACCCGACCAGCAACCTGTAGGGTGTCACTCGCCGCAGGCAGTGCACCATGGTTGATCGGCCCGGCACAAAAGCTGGCGGGTTGTCGCTGCGCTCCGAACGGACTGCCCTAGGGCACGAGCGAACTCCGCAACGCCGCGCAATCCTCGGCGAAGTGATCGGCCAGTTCCGGCCAGGGATTCTGCGTCAGGTTGACCAGCACGCTGCAGGCGCCGGCGGCGCGGGCGCATTCCAGGTCGAAGCGGTAGTCACCGACCATCACCAGTTCGTCCGGCGCCACCTGCCAGCGCTCGGCCAGGTGCAGCAAACCGCCGGGATGGGGCTTGGGCGGCGCCTCGTCGCGACCGAGAATGTCGGCGCTGGCGAAACAATCGCCCAGGCCGATCGCCTGCAGGGTCACCAGCGCCAGTTCATGGGCGTTGCGCGTGAGGATCCCGAGCCGGCAGTCGCGATCTTTCAGCGCGCGCACCAGGTCGATGGCCCCCGGCGCCGGTTCGGCGCTCAGCGCCAACTCGCGCTCGTGCTCCAGCAGCCAGGCGTACTTGGCCGCCGCGACCTCCTCGGGCAAGGCCGCCAGGTGATGGAGGATGTCGTGCTCCAGGGGAATATCCAGCGACCGCTTGATCGCCTCGAAGTCATGCACCGCCAGGGTCAGGGTGCCGTCCATGTCGAACACCCAGTGGCGCGCTTCGTGCAGCCTCATGTCCAGTCCTCGCGGCTCACTTCCAATCCTCACGGATTCGGGTCAGGCCTTCCTGGGCCACCGAGGCGACCAGTTGGCCCTGACGGTTGAAGATGCTGCCGCGGGAGAAGCCGCGGGCGTTGCCGGCCCAGGGGCTGTCCATGGCGTAGAGTAGCCAGTCGTCCATGCGCAGGTTGCTGTGGAACCACAGCGAATGGTCGAGGCTGGCGACCTGCATGAACTTCTGCCAGACCGACACCCCGTGGGGCAGCATCGAGGTGGTCAGCAGGTTGAAGTCGCTGGCGTAGCCGAGCAGGTACTTGTGCAGCTGCGGGTCGTCCGGCAGTTCGCCGGCGGCGCGGAACCACACGTACTTGACCGGTTCGCTCGGCTGCGGGGCAAAAGGGTTGTCGACGGTCACCGGGCGGATCTCGATCGGCTTGTCGCTCACCGCCCGCGCGCGCATGCGCTCAGGCAGCGAGTCGGCGACCAGCCGGGCCAGTTCGGTTTCCGACTTCAGCGTTTCCGGCCCGGGCACCTCCGGCATCGGGATCTGATGGTGGGAGCCTTCTTCGTCGTACTGGAAGGAGGCGCTGCAGGTAAAGATCGGCTTGCCCTTCTGGATAGCCGTGACCCGGCGGGTGCTGAAACTGCCGCCGTCGCGCACCCGTTCGACCTGGTAGACCACCGGCAGACTGGCATCGCCCGGACGCAGGAAGTAGCCGTGCAGCGAGTGCACATGGCGCGCCTCCTCAACCGTCTGGCTGGCCGCCGACACGCACTGACCAAGCACCTGACCACCGAACAGCTGACGAAACCCCAGATCCTGGCTGACGCCGCGAAAGAGGTTCTCTTCGATGGCCTCCAGGCTCAACAGGGCGACCAATTCGTCCAGTACCTGACTCATGCTTGTTCTCCAGTAACCGCTACGAGCGCGGTAAACGTAATTCGGGGTAGGCCGGCAGGGAGCTCAAGCGCTCATCCCACACGGCCCGGCCAATAGTGAAATGGTAAAGACTTTGCCAGCGGCTGTCGGCAAGTCCCAGCAATTCATGCAGCGAATCGTCGAAATAACAGCCTATTCCGGTGGCGGACAACCCCGCCGCCTCGGCTTCCAGATAGAGCAACTGGCCGATTTGCCCACACTCCCAGTACAACCGCGGGTAGCGCCAGGCGCCGGCCTGCAGCGCCGTGTCGAAGCGACTGAGCATGGCCAGGGCGACGCAACCATCGCTGGCGATGTCCTGACCGCAGGAGAGAAACTCCGCCAGGCCGCGGGCATCGCCAGCCAGCAGGCGGTACAGCGGCAAGTGGTCGTGTACCCGCTGCCAGAGAAAATCCTCGCGCAATCCAGGTTGCGCCTGGCCATCGACCCGCGCCAACCAGTACAAACCAGGATCCAGATCCTGCACGCGGTGGACGAACAGCAGCAGATCGACCTGGGCCGCCTCCCCGGTCAAGGCGAAAGGCACCGGCGAATTGGCCGGCATCAGCCGCTGCAACCAGGCGCACAGCAGCTCGGCGTGAATCCCGCTCTTGCCGTCCATGGCTTGCGCGCTACGGCGGCGATGCAGGATCGGCCGCAGCGCCAGGCCGGGATTGTCCGCCTGGGCGCGGCCGGCTTCGGCTAGCCAGGGCGGCGCAGCCATGGCCGGCGCCCGACACAGCGCCTGCACCCGCGCCAGCTCCGGCCACTCGTGGTACTGGCGCGACAGGCGATTGGGCGCGCCCTGCAGCTCCAGTGCCGCCAGGCCTTGCAGCAAGCTGTCCGGCAGGGCGAACTCGCAGGCCTGGGCCGGGCCTATCCAGAGCAGGCAGTCGACATGCTCGGCCTCGGCAAAACCTTGGCGATCCAGGCCGAAAACGCCGTCCAGCCGCGCCTCGGCCACCCCGCGCAGCAGGCGCACCTGCCAGCCCAACGCGCTGGCGGCAAGCGCCAGAGCAGCCAGGGCATGGCCCAGATCATGCTGGCAGTAGCGGTAGGCGCGCTCGCCATACTTCCACGCCTCGCGCCAGGGGATGCTGGCCAGCGCCAGCAGGCAGCCCCCCGCCGGCAACGCCTGGGCCAGTGGCGCGGCCAGCGCCGCCGGCAGTTCGCCACGCACCTCCAGGGCATGGGCGTCGGCCGTGTAATGGACCAGCAAGGCCTCGTCCTGCAGGCCGCCGGCCGGCAGCAACAGATAGGCCTCGGTCGGGTGCAGATTGCCCGACGACGGGTTGACCCGCAGCGCCCAGCGGCTGCCGCCCGCCTCCTTCCAGGCCGACAACGCCAGGCTGTCGTACAGCAGCTGCGACAGACTGGCCCGGTTCAGCGGCGCCGGCGTGCCCAGCGGCGCGGCGAACACCGCGTCGTAGTCGGGCGACTCCTGCAGCGGCCGCTGCCACAGCTCGATCAGGCGCGCGCCACGGTAACGCCGGAAGGCGACGGGCTGGGTCGCCCAGTCCAGCTGCCCGGGCCCGGGGGCGAAGCGCTGCGGCTGGTGCTTGCTCAGCTGGTGATAGGCGCGCACGGCGTCCTGCTCGGTCATTAGGGCTCCACTTGAGTCGGTCCAGGCCCGCCGCCATACTCAGGCGCTGCGTTAAAGAGTGTCATTGTATGCGTCTGCCACTGGTCTTTCACGACGACTACAGCCCGCCCCTTCCGGCCGGCCATCGTTTCCCCATGGAGAAATTCCGCCTGCTGCGCGATCACCTGGTGGCCAGCGGCCTGACCTCGGACGCCGAGTTGCTGCGCCCCGAGCTGTGTCCGCCGCAGGTGCTGGCCCTGGCCCACTGCCCCGCCTATATCGAGCGCTACATCAGCGGCGAACTGTCCCATGCAGACCAGCGCCGCCTCGGCCTGCCCTGGAGCGCGGCCCTGGCGCAGCGCACCGTGCGCGCGGTGGGCGGCTCGCTATTGGCTGCCGAGCAGGCCTTGCAGCATGGCCTGGCCTGCCACCTGGCCGGCGGCACCCATCACGCCCATTACGACTTCCCCTCAGGCTTCTGCATCTTCAATGACCTGGCGGTGATCGCCCGCTACCTGCTCGAAGCCGGCAAGGCGCAGCGGGTGCTGATCTTCGACTGCGACGTGCACCAGGGCGACGGCAGCGCCCGCCTGCTGGCCGATGTCCCGGAGGCGATCACCGTGTCGCTGCACTGCGAAAACAACTTCCCGGCACGCAAGGCCGCCAGCGACTGGGACATTCCCCTGCCGATGGGCATGGGCGACGCCGCCTACCTGAAGGTGGTGGACGACGCGCTGAACTACCTGCTGCCGCTGTACCAGCCGGACATCGTCCTCTACGACGCCGGCGTCGATGTGCACCAGGACGATGCCCTCGGCTACCTGCAACTTACCGACGCCGGCCTCGCCGCCCGCGACCAGGCGGTGCTCGACCACTGCCTGGGCCGCGACATCCCGGTGGTCGGCCTGATCGGCGGCGGCTACGACAAGGACCGCCACGCCCTGGCCCGCCGCCACGGCATCCTCCATCACAGCGCGGCCAGGGTCTGGGCCAGCCGCGGGTTAGGCCGCAGGTTGGGTTAGCGGCGCGGAGCGTGCACTTGCCAACGGCGCGATGGCCGAGCACTGCGTCACCCAACGCAGCGTCCACAACCGCACGGCCGTTGTCGGGTTATGCCGGCGCAATAAGCGGCAGTCCGACAGCGAATATCCGCAGACCACGGCCAGAACCCTGGCCCATCCATGGCTATGCTTATGCCTGTGCCGAAGGCGTTTTCCCGCCCGGAATTTTCCAGGCTGGGGAGCCGCCACGGCCAAGGAGGCCTGCGGCATGCAACTGACCACGGTGAACATCGACAAGCCGCAAGAGATCAACTTCATCTTCGGCCAGACCCACTTCATCAAGTCCGTCGAGGACATCCACGAGGCGCTGGTCACGGCCGTGCCCGGGATCAAGTTCGGCCTGGCCTTCTGCGAGGCCTCGGGCAAATGCCTGGTGCGCTGGTCGGGCACCGATAGCGCGATGATCGAACTGGCCCAGCGCAATGCCCAGGCCATTGGCGCCGGCCACTGCTTCATCATCTTCCTTGGCGCGGGCTTCTACCCGCTGAGCGTGCTGAACAGCATCAAGCTGGTGGCCGAGGTCTGCCGGATCTTCTGCGCCACCGCCAATCCGACCGAAGTGGTGCTCGCCGAAACCCAGCAGGGTCGTGCCGTGCTCGGCGTGGTTGACGGCTACTGCGCCCATGACCTCGAAGGCGACGACGACATCCTCTGGCGCAAGAACCTGTTGCGCCAGATCGGCTACAAGCTTTGAGAGGGCGCGAACAAACTCTCGCCTGCCACGGCGTGCGCCATGTCCACACCCTCAGAGTAACGGCCAGGCCGCCAGGTTTGGCCCCGCGGCTATCGATCGGGGGCAGCGAGGTGTGGCATGAAAAGGCTATTTCTCATTCGTCATGCCAAGTCGAGTTGGGCTGACGCCGCGCTGGCCGACCGCGACCGCCCCCTGAACGAGCGCGGCAAACGCGACGCACCGAAGATCGGCGATCGCCTGGCCAGGCGCGAGATCAAGCCCGACTTGATCCTGTCGAGTCCAGCCGTGCGGGCGCTGACGACGGCGAAGATCATCGCCGGCAAGCTCGCTTACATGCGCAAGCACATCGGCGTCGATGAGCGGCTGTATGCCGCCGAGGCCGATGAGCTGCTCGAGATCATCCACGCACTCGACGATCACCTGCAGTGCGTGATGATCGTCGGCCACAACCCCGAATTGAGCGAACTCGCCCAGCGCCTGTGCGGTGAGATCGAGCACCTGCCGAGCGGCGCCGTCGCCGAGTTCGGCTTCGCGGCGAAGTCGTGGGCGGAGATCGGCGCCTGCCCTGTCGCGACGGTGGCACTCGATTATCCAAAGAAATCGTAGCGCCGATGCTCTCGCCCGCGCGGCGATCAGAGGCTGTGAAAATAGCCCGCATCGGCGCGAGTCGGTCTGCGACCATTCGCGGCAGGTGGGTGACGCGAAAAATGAGGGCGGTCAGGCCCCGTCGTTCACCTTGGGCATCGGCATCCGCCTAAGTAGCCGGGTGGCGGGCTCGAAGCCGGCCCGCAATGGGCTCAAAGGGGAGCACTGCGCCGCCCCGCGCGCCCCGCCAGCACCAGGCCCGCGCCCTGGGCCTTGCGGGTGTACCAGAACACCCGGCTCACGCCCCGGGTGATGGCCACATAGGCCAGGCGCAGGCCTTCATCGCTCATCGCCTGGTCGTAGCTGTTGCGGAAGAAGCCCGAGTAGGCGTAGAGCGCATTGCGCAGCGGATGCGGTTCCGTGGCCGGGCAATCGTCGACAATGATCGCCACTTCGGCCTGCAGGCCCTTGGCGCGGTGAATGGTGTAGGCCTTGACCGGCAGTTTCTTGTCCAACTGGGCCTGAATCGCCTGCAAGGGTGCGTTGCGCCGACTGAGCAGCAGCACCGCCGTGCGGTCAGCCACCGGGCGGCTGGCCACGTGGGCGCACTCGGCCTTGATAGCCTTCAGCAACTCCGGCAGACGCGCCTTGATATCGAAGCCCTGCACCAGCTTGACCCCGTGATCCCCCGGCTGCATGGCCTTGAACGCCTTGCTGGTCTTGGCTTGCTTGCAGGCGACGCCCGCGAGCACCGCCTCGCCGTCGCGGATCACCGGCTCGATCGAGCGGTAGTTGGTGGCCAGCATCAGCAGCGCACTGCTCTTCGCCTTGCCCTTGCCCGGGAAGTGCCTGTCGAAGTCCATGAACAGTTCCGGGGAGCTGCCGCGCCAGCCATAGATCGACTGCCAGTCGTCGCCGATCGCCATCAGGCTGACCGCCGTGCCCTGGCGCGCCAGCGCGCGGTGGACCGCCTGCAGCCACTGGACGATCTGCGGCGAGATGTCCTGGAACTCATCGATCAGCAGGTGATTGAACGGCGCCAGCGCCTCGGCCGAGATCCCCGGCGCATTTCCCGCCAGCCGCTCGCCGAGGGACTGGAAGGCGCCATCGAAGGTCATCAAGCCCTGCGCCTGCAGGCAGCCCTGGAAGGCCTTGCAGAACAACACCAGGGCCTCGACAAAACTGCGCTCGCGAGCGCAGCAGGACAGCGCCTGGACATCTATCCGCTCGGGGCGGATGCCGATGCTCTGGATAAAGCCGGCCTGCACATAGAAGGCCTCGAACAGCGGCAACGCGGTGAACTCCCCCGCCAGCTTGAAGCCATCCAGCGGCGCCTTGGCCACCCGCGGCCGCTTGCCTTCGGCGGTCTCAGCCGGTGGTGCCGGCAACCCCAGCAGGCTGTGCACCAACTGGCGAAACACCGGTTCCTCGGCGTAGCACTGCTGGTAGGCCTGCTTGAGCAGGCGCTGCTGGGCCGGACGCAGGCGCGCGGACGTCAGCGGGTTATCCAGCTCACGGGGCGCGCCGGGCGCATCATCCAGTTGCTCGAACCAGCGCGGATTGCTCAACGCCTGCTTGGCCAGCACGCCCATGGCCGAATGGAAGGTGCGCACGCACTGGCGGGCCTGGCCGGCGTCGAATGGGTACCGCCAGAAGCCCAGCACCCTGAGCAGTTGCGCACGCAACTCGGCGCAGGAGGCATTGGTGAAGGAGATCACCGTCAGCCGCCCCGGCTCGATACCCAGATGACAGAGCATGAACACCACGCGCAGCACCAGGGTGGTGGACTTGCCCGAGCCCGCCCCGGCGAAGATGCGGGTGAGCGGATGACGACCGAGGATCATCGCCCACTGCTCGTCCGACGGCGCACTGATCACCCCCGCAGCCACCGCCTGGGCGACCCGCTCGCGCATGGCCTCGACCTGCGCCGCCTCGACCGCCAGCAACGCCGGACCGTAAATCGCCGTGCTAGCCGGCGGGCCTGGTTTGGCTCGCGACCTGGCCGGCTTCTTCCCAGCGCCCGCCTTGCTCTTGCCCTTGCCAGTCGCCGCGCCGGCCTTCTTGGTCCGGGAACGCGGCTTGTTCTGCGGCAACCCCGCCTCGCGCTCGGCGCGCAGATAGTCCGTGGTTCGCGGGAAATAACGCGCCAAGGCACCGGAGAGGAGCAACTTGTAACGCCCGACGGCAGACAGCATTCGACGATTACCACCCTGAGCATGATGTAGATGGCTGAATGATAAGTGTTTTTCGCCGGAGCCTGGCAACCACTGGGACAACGGCACGAATAACAGGGGCGAGCCTGCGGGCGCGGCAAGGCGGATTTTATCCAGGGCCCTGGGCAGGCCGGCGAGGCCCAGGGTAATCCCCCCGAAATCAGTACTCGCCAGGGCTAGAGCTCAAGCCAGCAGTTCTGTAATCCAGCGGACGTGTTGGGCAACCTCTTGCACCTTTTCCTCGGCCACGGCCTGCCGCGCCCGGGCGAAGTTGGCCAGGGTCTGCTGCTTCAGGCGCAACGCTCGCTGCCACTTGGCCAGGAACGCCGGGCTGCGTTGCTGCAGCTGCAGTGGGCCGAAGTACAGTTGCTCAGTGGTGTAGATCACCGGTCCGATGCGCTCGGCGACGATGACTTCGTAGTCGAAGCGGTTTTCCCGCAGCACTTCCTCGCAGAGGATGCGGTAGCCATTGTCCATCAGCCATTGGCGCAGTGGTTGCTCGCCGCCATTGGGCTGGAGGATCAGGCGCTCATCACCGCTCAGGCGGGCCTTGCCGCTGTCGAGGATATCGCGGATCTTCTCGCCGCCCATGCCACAGAGGCTGATCGCCGTGATCCCGTCGCCCGGCTCGATTGCCGCCAGCCCATTGGCTAGGCGCACGGTGATTCGCTGGCTCAGGTCGTTGTCGCGCACGGTACGTTCCGCCGCATGAAACGGCGTCAAGGCCACCTCGCCGGCCACCGCCGCCGCGATGACGCCGCGGCACATCAACGCCACCGGCAGGTAGCCGTGATCTGAGCCGATATCGGCCAGCCGCGCACCTGCCGGGACATGGGCTGCGACGCGCTCCAGGCGCATGGACAATGTCCGTTCGTTCAACTTCAGCCCCTTTCACCACGCGCGTCCGGCACGTCGGGCCGGATCGGCGCGGGATTCTGCCAAGCAACGCCGCGCATGGCAAATTCCTGCGGGCCGGACCACGCTTCGCCCTGTACCTGTGGCACTGGGATCGGCCCACGGAAAACCCTGGCATGGGCCGCTTGCGGCCTATAGATAAATCAGCCCCCTTTGCGCATTTTCCTCTTCAAGCACGGGCGCCTGGGGTGCCGCGAGCGTTCTTCTTCTGCAGGATCAGCGACGCTTCGTTGTAGGCATTCTGGAAGGCGTCGCCGCCGATCCAATTCACTGCCGTGTCTTCGTCTTCATCGTGGAAAATCGCCCGATAGGTGATCAGCAGACCCATCATGAAGTCGGTCGCCGCGTCTTCTGCTTCCTCAGCGACCACCAACTCCAACACCGGGTATTGCAGGAACACCACGCACATCGCCAGCAGGCTGATGCCTTCGCCGACTTTCATCGCCTGGAACAGGTCGTCGAAGTGCGCCGGGTCGAAACCGTTCTCTTCGATGTCTTTGAAGTCGAAGGTGCTCAGGTCGATTTCGACATCATCGAACGGCTCGTTGATCAGCGGATTGGCCAGGAGCGGATGCACGACAGTGGCCTTGGACTTGCCCGAACGGTTCTGCTTGGCCTTGGCCTTGGCCCGCTGGGCGCGTTTTTGCTGTTTATCTGGAGAAGCCATGGAGGCGAGTTCCTTGTCCGGTGCAGCCATCTGCATGGCCCGGGATAATCGTGCGCACATTGTATTGAGTCTTGGCTGGGTTCGTCGGCCAAAGGGGATTTATTTTCCTGCTCCAAACCCCCGCATCGGCTCGAACCGCGGCGTGGCAACCGTGAAAGCGCGGTACGCACCTTGCCGACACGGGTTCCGCCGGCCTGCGCTGCTAAAATTCACGTATCGGTGCCAAGCGCAATCGTGGAGAACCAAGATGATCAGCAAAAATACGATTTGTCTCTGGTACGACGGCGGCGCCTTGGACGCTGCAACCTTCTACGCCGAGACCTTCCCGGACAGCGCGGTAGGCGCAGTCCATCGCGCGCCTGGCGACTATCCGGCGGGCAAGCAGGACGATGTCCTGACGGTCGAGTTCAGGGTGGCGGGCATCCCATGTCTAGGGCTCAACGGGGGGCCGGCGTTCAAGCACAGCGAGGCGTTCTCGTTCCAGATTGCGACCGACGACCAAGCCGAAACCGACCGTTTGTGGAACGCGATTGTCGGCAACGGCGGCGAGGAAAGCGCCTGCGGCTGGTGCAAGGACAAGTGGGGACTGTCGTGGCAGATCACCCCACGCGCTCTGATGGCCGCGATAGCCGATCCTGACCGAGCAGCGGCCAAGCGCGCGTTCGACGCCATGATGGCGATGCGAAAGATCGACATCGCCGCGATCGAGGCGGCGCTGAAGGGGTAGCCGGCGTTGCGGCGCTGGAGCATTGCGTCCAGACCGCTCTTGCACGGTGACGCGCTGGCGGGCCCGCAGGCGCTGTCTTCGGGCAGCGGCACGGCAACCGCACCGGCCACGCCGGCAGTTGCTGCGCCCCATGCTAAAGTCGCGCCTTGCGCAATCACGGCCCAAGGCGACAAATAACCATTATGGAATTCCCGGCATTTACTGGCGAACTGGAAGACTGGAGCACCCTCAACAGCAGCATCGGCTTTGCCGAGCTGCTGATCGGCAACGGCGCGAGCCAGGCGGTATGGCGCAAGTTCGCCTATTCCTCACTGTTCGACGAAGCCCAGACCACCCGCAACCGTCCCCTTAGCGCGACCGAGCTCAGCGTGTTCCGGGCCCTGGATACCAGCAACTTCGAGCAGGTGCTCAGCGCCCTGAAAAACAGCATCCGGGTCAATGCCGCGCTGACCATCAACTCGTCGTCGCCGCGCCATCGCTACTTCGCCATCAAGGAAGCACTGATCCACGCCGTGCGCTCGGTGCATATCCCCTGGAGCCTGATGCAAGCCAGCGGCCTGGAGCGGATCAACCGCGCGCTCAGCCAATACCAGACGGTCTATTCCGGCAATTACGACCTGCTCAACTACTGGGCCATCATGCAGGCGCCGGCGGCGTTTGAAGACCTGTTCCGCGGCGCGGACTCGACCTTCGCCCCCGATAATTGCCAGCGCCAGGGCACGGCCACGCGCATGCTGTACCTGCATGGCGGCATGCACCTGGTGAAAAACAGCGATGGCAGCACACGCCTCCTCAATTCCTCGGAAAGCACCCTGCTGGCCAGCTTCGCCATCAACCGGCTGGGCGATATCCCGCTGTTCGTCAACGAAGGCAGCAGCGCCGACAAGCTCAAGGCCATCCGCAGTTCCGACTACCTGTCGTTCTGCTACAGCCAGCTGGCGCAAGCCAAGGACCGGCTGTGCATCTTCGGTCACAGCCTGGCGGCGCAGGATCAGCACCTGATCCAGGCCTTGCAGCAGGCCGGGTTGCAGACCCTGGCCATCTCGATCTACCCGCACAACCCGCTGTTTATCGCCCAGCAGAAGCAGCACTACACCAGCCTGTTCGCCGCACAGCAGGTGGAACTGCGCTTCTTCGATGCGCTCAGCCACCCACTGGGCGATCCCGAGTTGCGCATCGCGGCCCCAGCAGCGCCGTAACGACTCCCGACCTGACCGCGCCTGACGGGCTCAACCCTGCCGGCGCACGGCGCTGGCCGAGGTAAGAAGCGGGGCCCCACTCGCCACTCCCGGGTCAAGAGCCGAGGCCTACCCGCCCTGCCCTAGCCTGCGTGTTCCGGCTGCCAGTCGCTGACGATGATGCCTGCTCGGCCTTGCTGCCGGCCGGCTCTTTCCGCCTGCTTGCGCGCGCTGATGCTGGCCACGCATTGGTCGTCGTTGTTGAGGATCACGATGCATTCCAGGCACTGGATGCACTCGTCGTAGTCGATGCGGCCGTCGCGCTCGATGGCGCCGATTTCGCAGTGGTTCTTGCAGTGCTGGCAGGGCTGGCCGCAGGCGTCGATGCGCTTGAGCCAGGCGAACAGGTGGAACTTGCCGAGCATGGCCAGGCCGGCGCCGAGCGGGCAGACGTAGCGGCAATAGAACTTGTGCACGAACAGGCCCAGGCCGAGCAGGATCACGGCGTAGAGCACGAACGGCCAGCTGCGCACGAAGAACAGGGTGATCGAGGTCTTGAAGGGTTCCACCTCGGCCAGGCGTTCGGCCAGGCTCAGGGAGTAGAAGGCCGCGAGCAGCAGGCCGAGCAGGATGACATATTTGAGCTTTTGCAGGCGCTGGTGGCGGCGCTCGGACACTTTCCACTGCCTGATCCGCAGGCGCTTGGCCACCCAGCCGAGCATTTCCTGCAGGGCGCCGAAGGGGCAGAGCCAGCCGCAGAACAGGCCGCGGCCCCAGAGAAACAGGCTGACGAAGGTGAAGCTCCAGAGGATGAAGATCAGCGGGTCCATCAGGAACACGCGGATATCGAAATCATGCCCCAGGGTCAGCAGCAGGGTGAAGATATTCACCACCGACAGCTGGCCCTGGGCGTAGAGCCCGATAAACCCCAGGGTGAACAGCAGGAAGCCGGCGCGGAACAGGTGAAAACCGCGACTGTGGGCGCTGATGCGCTGCTGGAAGATGAACACGCCGCTCAACAGGATCAGCGCCCCGACCAGCAGGCCGATCTGCCATATGCGTTGCTGCCACATGCGCAGCCAGATGGGCAGCGGCTCGGCCGTGGCGACGGCCTGCTGGATATCGAACAGCTGCAGGTCGAGCTGGAACGCCCGGCTGAAGTGGCTGTGGCTCTCCACCAGATGATTGCGCCGCAGGCTGACGTTCAGTTGCAGGGCGGCGGGCTGCGCCGGGTTGAAGGCGGCGTGGGTCTTGATGCGCAAGATATGCGCGTCGACCGCCTGCAGCGGCGTGGCGAGCGTCGCCAGCACCTCGCCATTATTGAAGTTCATGTCGTACAACTCGATGGCCTGGCCGTGTTGCATCAGCACCAGGCGGCTGGTGGCAGTGGCCGGGGTGAAATCGGCAGGGACATGCCGGTACAGGCCGCTGGACATGACCAGCAGCGCCTGTTCGCCGGGCAGCAACTCCTCGTTGAGCTGCTGCCAGCCGGCCTCGCCGAGCAGGTTGCGGCCAATGCTCGGGGCGTTGAGGTAGGCGAAATGCAGCTCGCTGAAGGGCACGCTGTCGTCCGCCTGCTCGAACGCGGGGAAATCGCTCAACGGATGCCCCAGCTCCGCTTCGACCTCCTCGCGGCCCAGCGTCCAACGCTGCACGTAGCCGCTATCCAGCAGGCGCTGCCAGTCCATCGGCTGGTAGAGATCGCTTTTCGCCGTGGCCAGCGGACCGCTGGCGAAGCCCTCGAGCAGTTGCCGGGCGACACTCATGGCGGCCTGCAGCACGGTTTCATTGAGGATCACCACCGACACCGTGGCCTTGCTGACGCCATCGAACTGGGTGGTCGATTCGCCGTCCGCGCTGTCCGAGCGGCGGCCGCCGACGATGATCGGCCGGCTTATGGGTTGTTGCCGGTACTGATCGACGAAGTCCAGCAGCGGCTGCACCCCCAGGCCATAGAGAAACACCGGCTCGTGGTGTTCAAGCACCCGCACCCCGGCCAGCACGCCCTGCAGGTCCATGCCGATGAGCAGGCGGATGGGCTTGCCGGAGAAGCCTTGGAGGCTCGAGTAGTCGCTGGATTCGAAGGCGTAGCCGAGCAGCTCGTCGAGCTGGTAGACGCTGTAGACCGGCGGGGCCTCCTGCTTGGGCTCGATCCGCGTGGCCTTCGGGAACAGCTGGAGGATCTCCTCCTGCAGCGCCTCGGCGGCCAGCGGCTGGCTGAACAGCATGCACACCAGCACCAGCACCCGCAGGCAGGCAAAGCGGCTGAAGCAGGATGGCATGGCGCGCCTCGTCGGTATTGTCCCTGCAGCCATGCTATCCGGCGTGCAGCCGAGCGCCATGCGACTTGCCGGCAGGTAAGGCGCTACTTCAGTCGTAGAAATGGCCATGTCGCGGCGCTTGAACTTCTTGCGCGTGATCAAGCGCTTATTGGCCCGAGCGGAGTAGCCTTGGCACGACTGCCGCATCAGCAGGAGCGAAAATGGCCAAGAAATTCCCGTTACAGCCACCCCACCCCGAGCGCATCTGCTGGGGCTGCGACCGCTATTGCCCGGCGGGCTCGCTGGAATGCGGCAACGGTTCCGAGCGCACCATGCACCCGGCCGAGATGCTCGGCGAGGACTGGTACCTGTTCGGCGACTGGGGCATCGAGCCGCCGGGCGAGACCAAGAAGCCGAAAGACCAACCGCTCTGAGTTGTCAGCGCAAGGAAATCCGCCAGCTGTTGTAACGCGCCAGGAACCATGGAGCACTGCCTGCGGGTAGGGCGGCCTTGGTGCAACGCACCGTACACGGGGTGGGTGGCTCGCTATTGGCTGCCGAGCAGGCCTTGCAGCATGGCCTGGCCTGCCACCTGGCCGGAGGCCCCCATCACGTCCACCCGGGCGGTTTCTGCAACTTCAATGACCTGGCGGTGATCGCCCGCGACCTGGCGGTGCTCTACCACTGCCTGGGCCGCGCATCCCGCTGGTCGGCCTGATCAGCGGCGGCTACGACCAGGACCGCGCCGCCCTGGCTCGCCGCCACGGCATCCTCCACCACAGCGCCGCCCGGGTCTGGCACGCGCGCGGGCTGTGCCGAGGCCGGCATAGCCATTGGCCGAGCGGAGCGGGTCGGCGGCATGGCCGAGACCTACCAGGGCGCGGTCTGGCGGCAACTGGCACCATGGCTGCCGAAGAAGCACCTTCGCGCCGGGCGTACGAGCCGCAAGGCCGTGCTGGAGCTACTGGGCGTGACCCAGCTGCCCGAGCGGCCTAACCACGACCAACTCGATGCCTGCCTCTGCGCGCTGCTGGCGGCCGCCGCCGACGGCAGAGTTCCCGGCATGAAGGTAAAGGCTCTCGGCCAACCACTGAGTCAGGACGCCGACGGCGTCTGGCGCGAAGGCACTATCATTGTCATCGGGCAGGCGCTGTACGAGACGCACAAGGCCATCACCTACCCACGCAGCGACTGCGGCTACCTGCCGCTGAGCCAGCACGGCGAGGCGCCGGCGATCCTCACCGCCCTGGGACGGGCCGATCCGGCGCTGGCCGAGTTGCAGCGGCGGCTGGAGCCGCAGCGCCGCTCGCGGCACCATGGTGATCTGGGAACAGGCGCTGGACATGCTGCAGAGCGGCGAGATGAGCCTGGAGGATTTCATCGCCAAGCAGTCGGCCTGGATGAGCAAGCAGGTCGCACGCTGCAGCGGCCTGCACCTGAGCATCAGCGGCGCGGCCGCGCCCGCGAAGACGCCGTGGAAGCGCAAGCGCCAGCCGGGCAAGGCCAAGGCGACGAGCGGCCGGCGGGCGAGTCGAGCGCTCAGTCCTCGCTAGCCACCCCGCTCAGGCGCCGCGCCAACACCCCGAAGCGGCGTCGGTACTGCGCCGGGGTCAGGCCGACCTTGCGCCGGAACAAGCGGCCGAAGAAGCCGGCGTCCTGATAGCCCACCTCCAGGGCGATGGCCTCCACCGGCAGTTCACCCGCCTCGAGCATCTGCTTGGCGTCCTCCAGACGCAGGGTGTGCACGTAATCCAGCGGCGACATGCCGGTGGCCTGGGAGAAACGACGCAGAAAGGTGCGCTCGGCCAGCCCACTCATCTGCACCATGGCCGCCACCGGCGCCTCGCTCTCGTAGTGCAACGCGGCCCATTCCTGGCAGCGCGCGATCACCGGATCGTTCTGCTGCCCGGTGCGCATCATGGCGGCGTAGGCCAGCGGACTGGTGGAGCTCCAGTCGAGCAGGTTGATCCGCGCCATCTGCATCGCCTCCTCGGCGCCGACGAAACGGGCGATCAGGTACAGCGCCAGGGCGTGCCAGCTGGTGCCGCTGCCAGCCATCACCATGCGCTGGCCCTCGCCCGATATGACCAGGGACTTGTCCGGCTGCCAGCGCACGCGCGGGTGTTCGAGCTGCAGGTTCTCGCAGTAGCCCCAGTGCGAAGTGCCCTCGTAGCCATCCAGCAGGCCGGTGCGCGCCAGCAGCAGCGCGCCGGAGCAGGCCGAGGCCAGGGTCGCGCCGGCCGCATGGCGCTCGCGCAACCACTGCACCTCGACGTCGTAGCGCTCGCCCAGCGGCTGCCACGGGCTTACCGCCAGGTCGCTGACGATCACCACATCGGTCGGGGGCGCATCCGCCAGGCCTGCGTGCGGCTGGATCAGTACACCATTGGCCGCGTGCAACGGCAGGCCGTCGCGGCTGACGATCAGCGGTCGGAACGGCGAGGCGACTTCGGTCTGATGCATCAGCATATGCCAGTCACGACAAGTGCCCTGCAGCAGGTCGAAGAGACCGAACAGCGTCGAGGCGGTGGTATCCGGCAGGGCGAGCAAGGCGACGGTCAGGGCCTGGGCGCTACTCGCGCCATCCGGACAAGTCATGGCGGAAATGCCCATTTTCTGACCTGTATGACCATGGTGCGGTTCGCCCGGCGCACCAAAGATGAAGGCGTTGGCACGAGCCAGCGAACCCGACCCTTGGAGCATAGAACAATGAAAGATGCACACGGCTATCAACTGACCGGCTGCAACAGCCAGGCCCTGACCCTGCTCGAGCGCGGCCTGACGCAGTTGCGCTGCTTTCGCAACGATCCACTGGCCAGCGTCGATGCGGCACTCGAGGCCTCGCCCGAACTGGTGATGGGCCATGTGCTGCGCGCCTGGCTGTACCTCATGAGCTGCGAAGGCCGCGCCCTGCCCGAGGTCGGCGCCGGCCTCGAGCGGGCTCGCGTCCTGCCGCACAACGACCGCGAGGCGCGCCATCTGCAGGCGATCGCGCAGCTGATGGACGGCCAGTTGCTGCTGGCCGCACGCAGCCTGGAAGACCTCAGCATCGAGTATCCGCACGACCTGCTGGCCCTGCAGGTCGGCCACCAGCTGGACTTCCTCACCGGCGACGCACGCATGCTGCGCGACCGCATCGCCCGGGTATTTCCGGCCTGGTCGGCGGAGGTGCCGGGCTACCACGCGCTGCTTGGCATGTACGCCTTCGGCCTGGAGGAGTGCGGCGACTACCGCCTGGCCGAACGTCTCGGCCGCCAGGCCGTGGCTCTCGAGCCCGCCGACGCCTGGGCCCAGCATGCGGTGGCGCACGTGCTGGAGATGCAGAACCGCCGCGAGGAAGGCATCGCCTGGATGCGTGGTAACCAGGCCTGGCAGCAGGACAACATGCTCGCCGTGCACAACTGGTGGCACCTGGCGCTGTACCACCTGGAGCTGGGCGATACCGCCAGCGTGTTGGAACTGTTCGACACGGCAATCGACGGCCACCATCCGCAGATCGCCCTGGAGCTGGTGGACGGCAGCGCCCTGCTCTGGCGCCTGCAACTACGTGGGGTAGATGTGCAGGAGCGCTGGCAGAGCCTGGCCGCACGCTGGGAACCACTGGCCGACGAAGGCCACTACGCCTTCAACGATCTGCACGCCTGCATGGCTTTCGCCGGCGCCGGCCGCGACGACCTGCTCGAGCGTGTGCGCCAGGCCCAGGCCGGTGCCTTGCGGCGCGACGACGACAATGCGTGGATGACCCGCACCATAGGCGCGCCGGCCATAGACGCGCTGCTGGCCTTCACGGCCGGCCGCTACGACCGCTGCGTCGAGCTGCTGCGCAGCATCCGCAACCGGGCACATGGCTTCGGCGGCAGTCATGCCCAGCGCGACCTGCTCGACCAGACGCTGCTGGTGGCGGCCAGACACGGTAGCCAGGCCAGTCTGGCCACCGCCCTGGAAAGGGAACGACAGCTGCTTGGCGGTCAGCGCAGCGTGCATTGAGCCGCTGCGCAATGCTGGCCAGCAGCACCGCCCCGCACCCAGCGGCTATAGTTGTCGGATGCCGCTACGGAGCGCTTGCGATGACCACAACTAGACCCGGCGGGGCCCGGCAAGCCCGGCTGACAACGGAACTGGTGGCGCGCGTCGAGCGCTTCGAGGCGGACCCCGGACCGGAACCCGGCACCAGCGAGCACAGCGACGCCGAGTTCGACACGCTGGTCGACGAGCTGCTGGCGCAACACCGGCCGACCGAACTCTGGGTGTTCGCCTATGGCTCGCTGATCTGGAATCCCGAGTTCGAGGTGCTGGAAACCCGCCGCGCCAAGGCCTTCGGCTGGCACCGCGCGTTCTGCCTGAAGCTCACGCGCTGGCGCGGCACCCGCGAGTTGCCCGCGCTGATGCTGGCCCTCGACCGCGGCGGCAGCTGCCAGGGCCTGGTCTACCGGCTGCCGGCGCAGGAGCATGAGCAGCAGCTCGGGTTGCTGATGCGGCGGGAAATCGATGCCAACCCGGCGACCAACGTGCCGCGCTGGATCTCGGTCAAGACCGAGTCCGGCGTCCTGCGCGCCCTGGCCTTTGTCGCGGCCCCCGACGGCATGGCCTATGCCGGCAAGCTGCCGCTGACCGAAGTGGCCTGGGTGCTGGCGCGCGCGGCCGGGCACTGGGGCTCCGCCGCCCAGTACCTGCTGCGCACCGTCAGCATGCTGGAGGAGCACGGCATTCGGGATCGCAACCTGTGGCAGGTGCAGCACCTGGTCGCCCGGGAAATCGAAGATCCGCAGTTCAGCCTGAAGCCGTCCTGATCCCACACGCCGGCGCCGCCGGCAAGGCCCGAGCGCACGCCGATGCAACGCCGGCAGTGAACCCAGGCGCCCATGAACTGTCTGTCAGCTGGAGGGCTGCCGGACGGCGCCGCGAATCAACGGCTCCGGACTGACGGCCAGAACGCCCCCACGTCGAGCTCGCCGCCCTGCTGGAGCCATCCTCGCAGGCTTGCATGGGCCGCCATCCCGTCGTTCACCGGTTCGGCCAGCGGACCTTTGTTTTTTCTCTTTAATGTGAAGATCGCCATCTTCCATCTCGTCAGCTATGCGCCCTGCTCCCCGCCCCCGCCTGCCTCCTGCGCCATGCCCTCGGCAGCGTGCTGCTCGCCCTGCTCGCCACGGTCCAGGCCCAGGCCGCCGGCAACGAGCGCTGGGTCAGCGACAGCCTGAGCACCTATGTGCGCAGCGGACCGACCGACGGTTATCGGATCGTCGGCAGCCTCCAGTCGGGGCAGAAAGTCGAGCTGCTCGGTACCCGCGGCGACTACAGCCAGATTCGCGGCGAGTCGGGCGACAGCGTGTGGATTCCCAGCCGGGATCTGCAGGAGATGCCCGGCCAGGCCGAGCGCCTGCCGCAACTGGAGCAGCAGGTGGCCGAACTCGGCGCCCAGCTCAAGAGCATCGACGACAACTGGAAGACCCGGGTCCAGGGCATGCAGGAGACGCTGGACTCGCGCAAGGCGCTGATCGAAGAGCTGGAGGCGAGCCGCAAGGCCCTCGACGCGCAATTGACCGCGTCCCAGTCGGAGCTGCGCACCACCCAGGCGCGCCTGGGTGAGGAGAACCAGCGGCTGCTGATGCTGTATCTGGTCTACGGCGGCAGCATCGCCGGCGCCGGCCTGCTGGTCGGGCTGATCCTGCCGACCCTGACCCGCGGACGCAAACGCAACGACCGCTGGTTCTGAGACGCCCCCACGGCGCCATGATCCCGGCCCGCTGTTTGGCCGGCCAGAGCCGAGCCGGGCCGTCGCTCTGGGGTAGAATGTGCGCCTTGCGCCCCGACCAAGCGATCGCCCCATGACCCACTCAGCTCCCCGCACCCCTCCCCGCGCCGCCATCATCGGCGGCGGTCCCGCCGGACTGATGGCCGCCGAGGTGCTGGCCCGCAGCGGGGTGCGGGTCGAGCTGTACGACGCCATGCCCTCGGTGGGGCGCAAGTTCCTGCTGGCCGGGGTCGGCGGGATGAACATCACCCATTCCGAAGCCAAGCCGGCCTTCCTCGGCCGCTATGGCGCGCGTCAGGGAGAGATCGCCCGGCTGCTCACCGAGTTCGACGCCGACGCCCTGCGCGCCTGGATTCACGAGCTGGGCATCGACACCTTCGTCGGCACCTCCGGCCGGGTATTCCCCAGCGACATGAAGGCCGCGCCCTTGCTGCGCGCCTGGCTCAAGCGCCTGCGCGAACTGGGCGTGCAGATCCACACCCGCCAGCGCTGGCTGGGCTGGACGGCCGACGGCGCGTTGCGCCTCGCCACGCCCGCCGGCGAAACCGCGGTGCAGGCCGATGCCACCCTGCTGGCGCTGGGCGGCGCCAGCTGGGCGCGGCTGGGTTCGGACGGCGCCTGGGCGCCATTGCTGCAGGCGCGCGGGATTGAAATCGCGCCACTGCAGGCGAGCAACTGCGGCTTCGAGGTAACGGGCTGGAGTGCGTTGCTGCGCGACAAGTTCGCCGGCGCGCCGCTGAAGAACGTCAGCCTGCGCCTGGACGACGAAGCGCCGCGCCAGGGCGAGTTCGTCCTCACCGCCGGCGGCGTCGAAGGCAGCCTGGTGTATGCCCTGTCGGCGCGTATCCGCGAACGCATCAACCAGCAGGGCAGTGCCACGGTCTATCTCGACCTGCTGCCGCAGCGTCCGCTGGCCACGCTGCAAACCGCGCTGGGCAAGCCGCGCGGCTCGCATTCGCTGGCCAAGCACCTGCACCGCCAGGTCGGCATCGACGGGGTCAAGGCTGCGCTGTTGCGCGAACTGGCAACCGCCGACAGCTTCGCCGACCCCGCCCGCCTGGCGGCTGCGCTCAAGGCACTGCCGCTGACCCTGGTCAGGCCACGGCCGCTGGACGAGGCGATCAGCACGGCCGGCGGCGTGCCCTTCGAGGCGCTGGACCCCGGCTTGATGCTCAGGCAACTGCCCGGGGTGTTCTGCGCCGGCGAGATGCTCGACTGGGAGGCGCCGACCGGCGGCTACCTGCTCACCGCCTGCTTCGCCAGCGGCCGGGCGGCAGGGTTGGGCATGCTGGAGTGGTTACAAACCGAATAACGCCCTACGGACGGCGGTCCGGGCGACGATCCGTTCGGAGCACAGCAATAGCCTGCCAGCTTTGTGTCGTGCCAATGAACCATGGTGCACTGCCTACGGCGAGTGACACCCTACTGGTTGCGGATTGTCCCTGACTCTGTGGTCTGTCCGTAGGGCGGCTCGGGCGGCGAACCGTTCGGAGCGCAGCGACAGCCCGCCAGCGTTGCTCCGCGCGGGTGAACCATCGCTGCACTGCCTGCGGCGAATGACACCCTACGGAGCGCACGTTCCTCGTCGGCCCTACGTTTTGCGCCCGCCCTTGGCCGGTTTGCCGCCGAAGCTCGGTACCTTGCGCACGGCCTTGACCGCCGGCGCGGCTGACTCGTCGCTTTCCAGCCAGCGGCCAAGGCTGGCGGATTTGCCGCCGCCAACTACCTTCGGCTTCTTGGCTTTCTTCGGCTTCTTCACCACCTGGCCGCCGGCCAGGGTCTGCGGCACGCGGTGGTCGGGAATGAAACCCGGCTCGTCGAGGCGTTGCAGCACCTGCTGGGTGAGGGTCTCGATGGCCGCCAACAGCTCCACCTCGTCGGCGCAGACCAGCGACACCGCCTGGCCCGTGGCACCGGCGCGACCGGTGCGGCCGATGCGGTGCACGTAGTCTTCGGCGACGGTCGGCAAGTCGAAGTTGACCACCAGCGGCATGTCGTCGATATCCAGGCCGCGGGCCGCCACGTCGGTGGCCACCAGCACCTTGACCTCGCCATCCTTGAAGCGTTGCAGGGCGCGCTGGCGGGTGGCCTGCGGCTTGTCACCGTGGATCGCATCGGCGCTGATGCCATGGCGCTGCAATTCCCCTTCCAGCTCATCGACGCCCTTGCGGGTTTTGACGAACACCAGCGCCTGGCTCCAGCGCTTGCTCTGGTACAGGTGCAGGAACAGCTCGCTCTTGCGCTTCTTGTCCACCGGCGTCAGCCACTGCTTGACCGACTTGGCCGCGGCGTTGCGCGGGCTGACCGAGATACTCAGCGGCTCGTGCAGCATCTCGCTGGCCATGTCACGAATGGCGTCGGAGAAGGTTGCGGAAAACAGCAGGGTCTGGCGCTTCTTCGGCAGCGCGGCGAATACGTCCTGCAGCTCGCGGGCAAAACCCAGGTCGAGCATGCGGTCGGCCTCGTCCAGCACCAGCACCTGCAGCTGGTTGAACTTCACCGCGTTCTGCCGGTACAGGTCGAGCAGCCGCCCAGGGGTGGCGACCAGCACGTCGAGGCCTTTGCGCAGCTTCATCATCTGCGGGTTGATGCTGACCCCGCCGTACACCGCATAGCTGCGCAGCGGCAGGTTCTGGCCGTAGGTCAGAAAGCTCTGCTGCACCTGCTCGGCCAGTTCGCGGGTCGGCACCAGCACCAGGGCGCGCACCGAGTTGCTGGCAACCACAGGCCCTTCCATCATCAAGCGCTGCAACAGCGGCAGGGCGAAGCCGGCGGTCTTGCCGGTGCCGGTCTGCGCCGCGGCCATCAGGTCTTGACCCTTGAGGATCGGCGGGATGGCCTGGGCCTGCACCGGGGTGGGCGTGGCATAGCCGAGGCCATCGAGGGTGCGCAGCAGGGGATCGATCAGGCCGAGGGAAACGAAGCTCATGAGGGTAACCAGAACGTGGGACACGAATGTGCGAATGCGCGCAGTTTACCCTGCCCGGGATCGGCTATCGCGTTTCTCTTGCACGGGTCGCGATTGGCTTATGGGCCGGCGGACAGGTAGGGTTAACCCCTATTTATGAGCGAAAACGGAAATCAACGGACCATGCAGATAACATCGAGATACGGATTCAGCGCGCGAGTGGCCGCCTTGCTGGTCATGGCTACGCTGCTCAGCGGCTGCGGCATCAACAACATTCCCACCTATGACGAGCAGGTCAAGGCCGCCTGGTCCCAGGTGGAGAACCAGTACCAGCGGCGGGCCGACCTGGTCCCCAACCTGGTGGAAACCGTCAAGGGCTTCGCCAAGCAGGAGCAGGAGACCCTGGTCGCGGTGATCGAGGCGCGTTCCAAGGCCACCTCCATCCAGGTCGATGCCAGCACCCTGGACAATCCGGAAAAGATGCGCCAGTTCCAGCAGGCCCAGGAACAGCTGACCGGCGCCCTGAGCCGGCTGATGGCGGTCTCCGAGCGTTACCCGGACCTGAAGTCCAACCAGAACTTCCTGGCATTGCAGTCCCAGCTGGAAGGCACGGAAAACCGCATCGCCGTGGCCCGGCGCGACTTCATCACCTCGGTCGAGCGTTACAACACCGAGATCCGCACCTTTCCCGGACGCATCTGGCATAGCCTGATGTACAGCGACATGCCGCTGCGCGAGAACTTCGAGGCGACCACCCCGGACGCGGAAAAAGCCCCGGAAGTGAAATTCTGATGGCAGTCACGCTACGCCTGCCGCTGTTCTTGCTGCTGTGCGCCTGGGCCTGGATGGCCCAGGCGCAGGAACCCGAGTTTCCGCCACTCAGCGGGCGGGTGGTCGATCAGGCCGAGCTGCTCGATGCGCCAACCGAAGCGCGCCTGAGCCAACTGCTGGCGGCGCATGAACAAGCCACCAGCGAGCAAGTGGTGGTGGTCACCCTGGCGAACCTGCAGGGCGTTGCCATCGAGGACTTCGGCTACCAGCTGGGCCGGCACTGGGGCATAGGCCAGAAAGGCAAGGACAACGGCGCCTTGCTGCTGGTCGCCCGCGACGAACGCAAGCTGCGCATCGAGGTCGGTTACGGCCTCGAGGGCCGCCTGACCGATGCGCAATCTTCGGTGATCATCAATCAGATCATCACCCCGGCCTTCAAGGCCGGCGATTACGCCAAGGGCATCAGCGACGGCGTGGCGGCGATCCTCCAGGTGCTCGGCGGTCAACCCCTGGCCGCCAGTGCCGAGCCGGAGAAAAAGCCCAAGGCGATCCCCTTCTTCGTCTTGCTGCTGATCGTCATGGCCTTGCTCGGTGGCGGACGCGGCGGCCGGCGCGGACTACTGCTCGGCGGACTGCTGGCTGCCGGCATGGCCAGTGGCGGTTCGCGCGGCGGCGGCTTCGGCGGCGGTGGCGGCTTTGGCGGTGGCGGCGGTGGTTTCGGTGGCGGCGGCGCTTCCGGCGGCTGGTAATTCAATTCAACGAGTAGACAGATCCCATGGCTTTACTGAATGAAAGCGAACAGCGCCAGGTCGCCGAGGCGATCAACGCACTCGAGCGCGAGACCGATGCCGAACTGATTACCGTGCTGGCGGCCCAGGCAGACGACTACACCTACATCCCGCTACTCTGGGCCTGCCTGGTGGCCCTGCTGCTGCCCGGCGCGCTGAATTATTTTCTCGCCTGGATGAACGCCCAGGAGCTGCTGCTGGTGCAGTGGCTGACCTTTGCCGGCGTCAGCCTGCTGCTGCGCATTCCGGCGCTGACCACCCGCCTGATCCCCCGCGCCGTGCGCCACTGGCGCGCCTCCAACCTGGCGCGCCGGCAGTTTCTCGAGCACAACCTGCACCACACGACCGGGGCGACCGGCATGCTGATCTTCGTTTCGGAGGCCGAACACTATGTGGAGATCCTGGTCGACCGCGGCATTTCCAGCCGGCTGCCCGACGCCACCTGGCAGGCCATAGTCGCGGACTTCACCCAGCGGGTGAAACAGGGCCAGACCCTGGAAGGTTTTCTCGGCTGCATCCAGGCCTGCGGCGAGCAGCTCAAGCAGCACGTGCCGGCCACCCACGAACGCAACGAACTGCCCAACCATCTGGTGATCCTGCCCTGAGTCATTCAGGCTATCGAGGCGCTGCTGCCGGGCCTCGGATAAAAGAGCGCGCGTTAAATACATCAACCGCTCGCTCTTTTATCCGAGACGGTTCAATCGCCCGGCTTGCGATTGATTGAGAAGTCTTTATTGACCACCCGAACTTCTCGCTGCGGGAAGGGTATTTCATAACCATGTTCTTGTAGCGCTTCCAGAATCATCAACAGCAGGTCACCGCCCACCCGGTTCTTGCCGTCGTCGATGCCCTCCATCCAGAACTCGACGAACATGTTGATGCCGGAATCGCCAAAGCTGTCGATCTCACAATCGGGACGTTCTTCGAACGGCACGGCGTCGCCGCTAAACACCTGCGGGTGGCTGGCAACTACCGCCTTGATAATCTCGACCAGCTTCCTGATATCGGAATGATAAGCGACTGAAAAATCCACCCGATAACGTTGGCTCTTGTCCTTGTGCGTCCAGTTGGTAAATATTTCGGCGATGAACTTTTCGTTCGGCACCACAATATCTTTGCCATCGAAGGTTTCCAGCGTGGTCGAGCGCATATTCAACTCGCGCACAATACCGGTGCGACCGTCATCCAGTTCGACATAGTCGCCAATGGACACGGAGCGATCCAGCAGGATGATGATCCCGGATATGAAGTTGGACGCAATGGCCTGCAACCCTAAGCCAATACCGACACCAATCGCCCCGCCAAACACCGCGAGCGTGGTCAGGTTGATGCCCATGACCTGCAGGATCAACAGGGAGATCAGGAAGAATATCGCCACCTCGAACAGTTTCGCGGCCACTTCGCGGGTGCGTATATCGAGGCTTTCCTGATGGGCGATGAATGTTCGCCCGGTTTTGCTGCTGATGCGCCCCAGCCAGAACAGCAGCGAACCGAAAATGGCAACGCGGGCAATGCCGTAAGCTGAAATTTCAATATTGCCGATGTTTACCGAGATGGACTCGAGTATGGCGATCAAGCCACCCAGGACACCGAGCAGGTGCAGAAACAACAGCGGCATCCCCAGCCATTTGAAGACCCCGGCCGCCACCCGGTTCTGCACAAAGTTACCGATGACCGAATAAAACAGCAGCAAGATGGCAACCGTCAGCGCTGACTGCACCAGCCAGCCCTGATGCAATACGCTCTCACTCACCTCAACGGATATTCGCAACATCAAGATCGCGAGTACCGGAAAAATCAAACCGCCTACCTTGCCAATGAATTTACGCGCCGGATGTGCGGCCGCCTCTTCCTGACTTACATCGAGGAAGGGGGCATATTTCCTGATGCGATTAGCCAGTACCCAGGCCACCAGGTAGATCGCCAGCACAATGCCAATTTGCGTATAGATCTCCGGCTGGGCAAATGCCGCACGGGCGGTCTGGACAATGTCGTCAACCAGTTGAATGAGCTCGTCTATCACCATGTTGCTAACCCTGTATTCGACCTAATAGGCGAGCCAGACCCTCGAAGTGTTGCTGTCGGGTTCCGGTTCAAGCGACAAGTGAACTAACAAACAGCCTAGCTAGCCCTCACGCAAGCGCTGTAGCGTCTGCATCATCTTGGCCGCGGGGACCTTCTGCAGGCTGCACAGCAACGCATGGGAAACCCCGGCGAGACCATGCCGCTCGCGCAATAGCGCAGCCATGAAGCAGGTCAGGTTGGCCGCCATTTCCGCATCGGCCAGCGCACGGTGCGCCTGGCCGGTGTCCGGCAGTTGCGCCCAGCGATTCAGGGTGCCGAGCTTGTGATTAGGCGCCTGCGGCAACAGGCGGCGCGCCAGCAGCAACGAGCAGGCGAACGGCTGCACCCGCGTGCGCCGGATCAGCGCCAGCTCGGCATCCCAGAACTTCTGGTCGAAGGAGGCGTTATGCGCCAGCAAGGGAATGTCGCCGACGAAATCGGCCACCTCGTTCATCACCTGCGCCGCCGGCGGGGCGTTACGCAGCATGGCGTTGCTGATCCCGGTGAGCTGTTCGATAAAGGGCGGCACCCAGGCACCGCTGTTCATCAGACTCTGGTAACGCGCCACTATCTGCCCGCCTTCGACGATGACCACGCCGATCTCGGTGGCGCGGGCCTGCTGCGCCGGCGACATGCCAGTGGTTTCAAAATCGAGGACGGCTATCGGAGCTTCGAGCATTTATCAGGTTCTCAACGACTATCAATTTCGCAACAACAGCGCGCCTTCAATCGGCACATAACGACTGGCCGCACGCACCAGCGATTGCGCCGTCAGCCCCGGCACGCCATAGGCCACGGCCTCGATCCCGTGACTGCTGCGGATCTTCTCCAGCAGCAGGTCGAAATCGCCATCGCCGGACGCCAGCACCACCTCGTCGACCCGCGGCGCGGTGTCCATGATGTCGATGGTGATGCCCACATCCCAGTCGCCCTTGGCCGAGCCGTCGCTGCGCTGGATATAGGGCTTGAGCTTCACGGTAAAGCCGAGGTTGCGCAGGATCTGCTGGAACTGCTGCTGCTTGGCGTCACCACGGTCGATGGCATAGGCATAGGCCTCGACGATCTGCCCGTGCCGGCTGATGTCGGCCCAGAGCGCGGCGTAGTCGAAGTGGCAGCCATAGGCCTGGCGCACGGTGTAATAGAGGTTCTGTACATCGGCGAATACGGCGATTTTCTTCACCGGTAATCCTCTTGGGGTAACAAACGCCGGCCAGTATGCCAGATCCACCCGGTTCACTTGCCCGCCTGCGCAACCCGTGCGCGCTGAATTTGGAGCGCATGGCCGCGATCGGCTAGAGTGGCGCCCTGCTCACTCGATCGCGATCCCTGCCCATGAATGCGTTTCACGTCCTGCGCGATGCCTGGTTTTTCTTCAGCCACAACCTGCTGGCAATCGCCCGCCTGTGCTTGCCCCTGGTGGTACTCGAAGCTGTAGTGCAGCAGTGGGTCAGCGCGCAGACCGGGAGCGAAGCGGCGGTTTACGGCATTCTGGTGGGCCTGCTGTTCTATCCGCTGTACACCGCGGCGCTGATCCTGTTCCTCGATGCGCGCAGCCGGGGCGAAGCGCCCGCCAGCCGCGACCTGCTCGCCGCCAGCCTGCGTCTGTGGCCGAGCTTTGCCCTGCTGGCTGGCCTGAGCACCCTGGCGATCATGCTCGGCGCCTCGCTGTTCGTCCTGCCGGGCTTGTGGCTGATGATCAAGCTGGCATTCGCCGAGTACCTGCTGGTACTGCGCGGGCTGAGCCCGATCAAGGCGTTGCATGAAAGTTTCGAGATAACCAGCGGCTACTTCTGGCAGATTCTGACCTGCGTGCTGTGCGTCATGCTGCCGCTGTGGCTGCTGGCCTGGGTCAGCCAGCCGGCCGAGGGCGCGCAAGCGGATGTGCTGCTCAGCCTGCTGCTCGACAGTGCCAACGGCTTCCTGCAATTGTTCGCCACCGTGGTGCTGTTCCGCCTGTTCATGTTGCGCGCCACCCTGCCGTCAGTGGAATGAATCCGGGCGGCGCAGCGCAGATGCGGGTGCGGCCCGCGATCTCTGAAGGCTCGCCGCAGGCCGTGCACTGACGGTTCAGCGGTACGCCACGATGGCCATCGTTCACCCCCGCGGTTCAACCACGGCGCGAGGCTTGCGGCTTCATGCCGGACAGGCGCGGCAGCAGTATCCGCTCGAACAGCCGTGGGAAGAAGCGCGCCAGGATGCGCGCGCGCCAGTCGACGTTGTTCAGGATCAACAAGCGCTTGCGCTTGAGCGCCGCCAGGTAGATGGCTTCGGCGACATCCTGCGGCGAGGCGACCTTGCCCATCGCCAGCGGTGGCTGCGCGGCCACCGAACCGTCGCCGACCAGGGCGTTCTTGCGCAGGTCGGTGGCGGTAAAGCCGGGGCACACCAGCATCACGCCGACCCCGCTGTCCTTCAGTTCGTAGCGCAGGGTCTCGAACAGGCCATGCAGGGCATGCTTGCTGGCGTTGTAGGCACTGCGATAGAGCAACGGGGAGAACCCGGACAGCGAGCTGAGCACGATGATCTGGCCGCCACGGGCCAGCAGGCTGGGCAGGGCCGCCTTGGTGCAATGCAGGGCGCCGAAATAGTTGACCGCCATGACCCGCTGGAACACCGCCAGTTCGGTGTCGGCGAAGCTGCTGCGGTGAGTGATGCCGGCGTTGTTGACCAGCACGTCGATCCCGCCGAAGCGCTCGACGGCCAGGGCCACGGCACGCTGCACCGCCTCGGCGTCGGCGACATCGCAGACCAGCCCCAGGGCCTCGGCGTTGTGATGATCGGCCAGGTGTTGCACCAGGCTGTCCAACGCCGGCTGCTGCAGGTCCAGGATCACCAGGCGCGCGCCGGCCTGGGCCAGGCGCACGGCCAGGGCGCGGCCGATACCGGCGCAGCCACCGCTGATCAACACCACTTTGCGATCGAATATTTTACTGGCGAAGACCTTGCGGTACATGGTTTGCCCCCCGGCTGTGCGTGGCTGCTGGTACTACAGCTTGTTATGACTACCGTCGCAACAGGGCGGCGTCTGGGTATGCTTGCAACCGCAAAAGTACAGGGTGTCGCGCTGTTCGGCATGGTATTTCAGCGGCGTGATGCCCGTGCCTTTATGGCTGCCATCGCAAAACGGCTGGCTGGCGCTGCGCCCGCAACGACACCAGAAATAGTCTTTGCCGGCCTGCACCTCAACGGCAAAGGGACCTCGCTGGGCAATCAGCGGCTCGGTCATTGCTCACTCCTCAGGTCAGCATACGAATCCACAGCAGCCAGATCGACGGCACAGCGCCTCACCCGGCAGTGGCATGCCAGCCTCCTGGTTTTTTCAGCATAGTCCAGGCACTCCTTGCCCTGGCCTGGAATGCTGCAACGGCGGCCGGCGCCGGTTGGGCGTGGGCGGACTGGCCCATGTGCAGCGGCATGATCGTCTCGCGCCACGCACCTGGCGCCGAACTACGAGCACGGGCAGGCATCCGCTGAGTATCTGCAGCTGCCCAAGGCGCCGGCCTGTACCCGTTACTTGCGCGGCTTGGCCCGCGCGGTGGGTTCGGCGATCAGCGGGTCGTCCGGCCAGTAGTGCTTGGGATAGCGGCCCTTGAGGTCCTTCTTCACCTCGCTGTAGGTGCTGCGCCAGAAGTTGCCCAGGTCCTGGGTCACCTGCACCGGGCGACGTGCCGGCGACAGCAGGTGCAGCTTGACCACTTGCCGGCCGCCGGCGATGCGCGGCGTATCGGCCAGGCCGAACAGCTCCTGCAGACGCACCGCCAGCACCGGCGGCTGCTCGCTGTAATCCAGGCCGATGCGCGAACCGGACGGCACCTGCAGGCTGCGCGGCGCCAGTTCGTCGAGGCGCTGCGGCAGCGGCCAGGGCAACAGGTTCTTGAGCAAACCGGGCAAATCCAGATTGGCGAAATGACTGAGGCGCTTGACCTTGCCCAGGTAGGGTTGCAACCAGTCTTCCAGGCTGGCGAGCAGCGCCGCATCGCTGACATCCGGCCACTGGCTGGCGCCCTTGGCGGTCAGGTCCAGCGTGCGCAGCAAGGCCACCCGCGCCTGCCACTGGCGCAGCTCCGGGGTCCAGGGCAGCAGCGCCAGGCCCTTGCGCCGCACCAGGCCGAGCAAGGCACGGCTGCGCGCGGCTTCATCCAGGCCGGTCAAGGGCTCGCGTTCGAGGACCAATTCGCCGACCTTGCGCTGGCGTTCGGCGCGCAGCACGCCTTCGCGCTCGTCCCAGTCCAGCTCCTCATGCACGCTGACCTGTTCGGCCAGCACCGTCTCGAACAGCAGCGGATCGAGGTCGGCGGCCAGGTAGATGCGTTCCTCGCGCTGGCCCTGGCGGCTGCCGAGATCGGCCAGCACCAGCCACTCATGCTTCATCAGCGCATCGGCCTCGGCGAACAGCGCGGCGCGGCCATTGGCCAGACGGTACTCGCCGCCTCCCGCGCGGCGCTGCTGGGCGACCCGGTCCGGGTAGGCGAACGCCAACAGGGCGCCGAGCCAGCGCGGATGGTCGGGATCGGCCACCGGCGTGCTTACCGGGCTGCGCTTGAGATAGCCGTGGAACTGCCGGGCCAACTGGCGGGCCCGCTGCACTCCGCCTTGGGCTCCACGCGTGGCCTTGCTCGCGCCGCAGAGCAGCGCCAGTCGACTGTGCAAGTCTGCTCCTGCCCCGCGCAAGATATCGCGTTCGCCGAGCAAGGCGGCCAGGTCGCAGGCCAGCGCCCCCAAGCCCAACGCCTGGCCGCGCAGCAGCAGGTGGGCGATGCGCGGGTGCGCCGGCAGTTCGGCCATGGCCTGGCCATGGCGCGTCAGTACTCCGCGCTCATCCAGCGCGCCCAGGCGGGTCAGCAGATCAACGGCCTGGGCATAAGCCGCCGCCGGCGGCGGGTCGAGCCAGGCCAGTTCCGCCGGGGTCACGCCCCAGCGCGCCAACTGCAGGGCCAGGCCGGCCAGATCGGCCTGGAGGATTTCCGCCGCGGCATAGGCGGCGAGCTGCTCGTGCTGGTGTTGCGACCACAGGCGGTAACAGCTCCCCGGCTGCAGGCGCCCGGCGCGACCGGCACGCTGGGTGGCGCTGGCACGGGAAATCCGCTGGGTGTCCAGGCGGGTCATGCCGCTGCCCGGATCGAAACGCGGCACCCGCGCCAGACCGGCATCCACCACCACGCGCACGCCGTCGATGGTCAGGCTGGTCTCGGCGATGTTGGTCGCCAGCACCACCTTGCGCGTGCCGGCCGGCGCCGGCTCGATGGCCGCGCGCTGGGCACTGAGGTCGAGCTCGCCGTGCAGCGGACAGAGGAGGATCTCGCTGCGCCCGGCCAAGGCCTCGGCCAACTGCTCATTGACCCGGCGAATCTCCGCCTGCCCGGGGAGAAAGACCAGCAGGCTGCCCTGTTCGTCGGCCAGGGCCTGCAACACCGTCTGCACCACTCTGGGTTCGAGCCACTCGCCGGGTTGATAAGGCGCGCCCCAGCGCTGCTCCACCGGGAACATGCGACCCTCGCTGCGCAGCACCGGCGCATCGTCGAGCAGCGCGGCCAGTTTCTCGCCTTCCAGGGTGGCCGACATCAGCAGCACCTTGAGCGCCGGCTCGCCGGAGTCCTCGCCGCGCAACATGCTGCGACCGTTGAGACACAGGGCCAGGGCCAGGTCGGCGTCCAGGCTGCGTTCGTGGAATTCATCGAAGATCACCAGGCCGACCCCCTCCAGCGCCGGGTCGTCCTGCAGACGGCGGGCGAGAATGCCCTCGGTGACCACCTCGATGCGGGTGCGCGGGCCGACCTTGCTGTCCAGGCGGATACGGTAGCCGACGGTCTCGCCAACCGCCTCGCCCAGCTGGCTGGCCAGGCGTTCGGCGGCGGCGCGCGCGGCCAGGCGGCGCGGCTCGAGCATGATGATGCGTTGCCCGGCCAGCCAGGGTTCGTCGAGCAGGGCCAGCGGCACGCGGGTGGTCTTGCCGGCGCCGGGCGGGGCCTCCAGAACGGCCTCATGGCGGCTCGCCAGGGCTTGGCGCAGCGCAGGTAGCAGGACATCGATAGGCAAGGAATTCATGAAGGCTCCAATCTGGCCGGCGATTATAGCGGCGAACCACCAGCGGACTCTGTCGGTCTTAGCGTGGTCGTAGCAATGCGCCGCAGTTTTGCCCCAGCCGGCTTGCTATAGTTGCGCCACTTACTATCCGGAGGTATTCGATGCGCACCCCATACCGCGTTATCGGCGGCACTCTCGCCGTCACCCTGCTCACCCAGTTGAGTGCCTGCGGCACCCTGTTCTTTCCCGATCGACGCGGCCAGATCGAAGGCCGGATCGACCCGGTGGTGGCGGCACTGAATGCGGTCGGCATCCTGTTTTACGTGATCCCCGGCCTGATCGCCTTCGGCATCGACTTCGCCACCGGCGCCATCTACCTGCCAAACGGACAACATGCCCAAGTCGACCCGCAAGAGCTGAACAAGGCGGTGGATGCCGAAGGCAAGATCGATAACGCCCGGCTCAAGGCCCTGATCGAGCAGCACACCGGCCACAGCCTGCCGCTCGATGACCCGCGCCTGAGCCACAGCAGCGCCAGCGCCGAGCAACTGGCGGCCTATGGCCTGCAGCCGGCGGCTTAAGCGCCTGCCACCCCACCCGCCCCACCACACCTGGCCTAGCTCGCTGAGCCAGGCCTGACACCGAGAGCAAGTTTTTGTGACCATACCACCGCAGCATGCCCGCCTGATGCGCCAGGCCACCTTTGCCGCGCTGGCCGTGGCCTTGACCCTGGCACTGGCCAAGGCCTTCGCCTGGTGGCTGAGCGGCTCGGTCAGCCTGTTGGCCGGCCTCACCGACTCACTGCTGGATGGCGCCGCCTCGCTGCTCAACCTGATCGCCGTGCACTATGCCTTGCGCCCGGCGGACGAAGACCATCGTTACGGACACGGCAAGGCCGAGGCGCTGGCCGGACTGGGCCAGGCGCTGTTTATCGGCATCAGTGCGGGCGTGGTCGGCATGCATGGCGTGGATCGCCTGCTCAATCCGCAACCACTCGGCGCCGCGACCCTGGGCGTGGTGGTGATGCTGCTGTCGCTGGCACTGACCGCCGCCCTGCTGCTGTTCCAGAGTCATGTGGTGCGCGAAACCGGCTCCACCGCGATCCGCGCGGACTCGCTGCATTACCGCTCCGACTTGCTGCTCAACAGCAGCATCCTGCTCGCCCTGCTGCTGGCCAGCTTCGGCTGGCCGCAACTGGATGCGCTGTTCGGGATCGGCATTGCCTTCTACATCCTCTGGAGCGCCGTAAGCATCGCCCGCGAAGCGGCGGCCGTGCTGATGGACAAGGAACTGGCACCGGAGCTCAGCGAGCGCATGCACCTGCTGGCCTGCGGCATCCCCGGCGTGCTCGGCGTGCATGACCTGCGCACGCGCATGTCTGGCACCCGCTGGTTCGTCCAGCTGCATGTGGAGTTGTCCGGCGAGCTGAGCCTGCTGCAAGCCCATGAACTGTGCGAGCTAGTGGAGTACGCAATTCGCGCCGAATTCTCCCGTGCCGAAGTGCTGGTGCATGCCGACCCACTCGATCCGGATACCCCCTGATGCTCGCCACGCGGCGGCAAACATCCGCCTGTTGCCAGGGTCTGGCTTGATGCCCCGGGACGCGACAAAGCGCAGGGTGGGCTAGATGCGCTGCGCGCCCTGAGCCAGCGCAAGCGACCCCGGGTTGCGGCGCAATCACGGCTTACCCGGCGCGCGAATTCTGTGGTTCGGCTCGACTGCAACCTGCCGCCAACCCCGCCGACAAAAGCTGCGCTGCACGAAATGGGGAGCGCGCGCAGAAAAAAGGGAGGCCATGCGGCCTCCCTTTTTTCTTGCCTGGGCAAGTGTCCGCTACTGGCAATTCTGTTGCCGCTTTCGTCGCCCGCCTGGTTGGGCAGTGCGGACCCGGGTGCCGTGACGGCCTGGTAAGGCCGGCGGCGCCGGTTCGCCTGATTGGGCGAACCGGGTGGACGTGTCGTCCGGGCCGTGAAACTGAGGTAAAGATTACCGATACCGGCGCAGTTAAAGATTGCGAATATTGCTGATTAACGCACCACTTGCGCAATTTTTAGCTAACAGCGCATGATTCATCGCAACCAATAGATGAAAGAGCGTCAAACATGACCAGACTCGATCGCTACGACCTGAATATCCTCGCCGAATTGCAGCGCGACGCCACCCTGTCCAATCAAGACCTGGCCGAGCGTATCGGCCTGTCGCCTTCACCCTGCTCGCGGCGGGTCAAGCAACTGGAGGACGACGGCTACATCCTCGGCCAGGTGGCCCTGCTGGATCGCAAGAAGCTCGGCCTGACCCTCACCGCCTATATCCTGATCGGCATGGACAAACACACCCCCGAGCGTTTCGAGCACTTCCAGGAGATGATCCGCCAATGCCCGGAGGTGCTCGAATGCAGCCTGGTCACCGGCATGGACGCCGACTACCAGCTCAAGGTGGTGGTGCCGGACATGGATCATTACCAACAATTCCTGCTCGGCACCCTGACCCGCATCGAGGGCGTCTCCAGCGTGCGCTCGAGTTTCGTCCTGCAACAGATCCTCTCCAGCACCCAGCTACCACTGCAGCACCTGCGCAGCTGAGCGGCACTTACCGACGGTCGCTGACAACCTCAGGTACTGACGTATAATCGCCGGCGTTTTGCCCTGCCCCTGGCAGCCCGATGTCAGCCAACTGAGGTCACCATGGATCCGCAAGTGTTCGAAGAATTGATGATGACCGTACTGGTCGGTGGCCTGGTGCTGTTCATGGCGTTCATCGTCTGGGACCTGGCGAAGAAGTCCAAGGCCGGACGTTTCGGCAGCATGATCCTGTTCCTCGCCCTGGGCCTGGGCGTACTCGGTTTCCTGATCAAGACCGTGGTGATCGCCAGCCTGGAAGGCGTCTGAGGCGTAGTTGAAAAGCCCTGCGCCGGGAGCAATCCGCATTGTAGGGTGTCACTCGCCGCAGGCAGTACAGCGTGGATCACCGACGCGGCACAACGCTGGCGGGCTGTCGCTTCGCTCCGAACGGAACGCCCTACAACCGCGCCTCGACCTCCTTCCACTCGCCGGGCTGCAGGCCGTCCAGGCTCCAGGGGCCGATACGCACGCGCACCAGGCGCAGGGTCGGCAGGCCCACCGCCGCGGTCATGCGCCTGACCTGACGGTTGCGCCCCTCACGAATCACCAGCTCCAACCAGGTAGTCGGCACGCTCTTGCGAAAACGCACCGGCGGATTGCGCGGCCATAACGGCGGCTCATCCAGCACGCGCGCCTCGGCCGGCAGGGTCGGCCCGTCGTTCAGCTCGACGCCAGCGCACAAGCGCTGCAGCTGTTCGGTCGTCGGCTCGCCTTCCACCTGCACCCAATAGGTTTTCGCCAGTTTGTGCTTGGGGTCGGCGATGCGCGCCTGCAGGCCACCGTCGTTGGTCAGCAGCAGCAAGCCCTCGCTGTCACGATCCAGGCGCCCGGCCGGATAGACCCCGGGCACCGCGACGAAGTCCTTGAGGGTGGCGCGCCCCTGCTCGTCGTTGAACTGGGTCAGGACATCGAAGGGCTTGTTCAGCAGCAGCAGGCGCGGCTCGGCCGGCGGCGCTTTGGCCACCCGGCGAATGGCGGGTTTGCCGGTGGCATGCGAGGGTGCGGCAGAACGGGGCGGGCGTGACATGCAGGCTCCGGGAGCAGAAAACGGGGTGACCAGTGTAACCGAGGCCACCCTTGGACCATCACTCCGGCTTATGGGGGATTCCTTCGCGCGTGCGGGCGTCTATGCTGGCTAGGTTCTGTTATCCGCACAGAGGGAATCCGCATGAGCTCGTCCGCATCCGTTCTCGACACCTTCACCGGCTGGGCCGCCAAGGCGCCCGGCGCGCCACTCGAACCGCACAGCTACGACCCTGGCCCGCTGGGCGGCGAGGAGGTCGAGGTGGCGGTCGAGTACTGCGGCATCTGCCACTCCGACCAGTCGATGATCGACAACGAATGGGGCAACGCCCGCTATCCCTTCATCCCCGGCCACGAGGTGGTCGGCCGCATCGTCCGGGTCGGCGAGCAGGTGCGCGGCCTCGAACTCGGCCAGCGGGTCGGTATCGGCTGGTACAAGGGCAGCTGCATGCACTGCCACTCCTGCATGGAGGGCGCGCACCAGCTCTGCGGTTCGGTCAAACCGACCATCGTCGGCAGCAACGGCGGTTTCGCCGACCGCCTGCGCAGCCACTGGGCCTGGGCCGTGCCGCTGCCGGACGGGCTGGACCCTAGCCTGGTCGGCCCGCTGTTCTGCGCCGGTTCGACGGTATTCAGCCCGCTGCTGGAGTTCGACGTCAAACCCACCGACAAGGTCGGCGTGGTCGGCATCGGCGGCCTCGGTCATCTGGCCCTGGGCTTTCTCAATGCCTGGGGCTGCGAAGTCACCGCTTTCACCTCGTCGCTGAACAAGCAGGAAGAAGCCAAGCGCCTGGGCGCGCACAAGGTCGTCGCCTCGACCGACAGCGCGGCACTCAAGGCCATCGCCGGCAGCCTGGATTTCCTCCTGGTCACCGCCAGTGCCGACCTCGACTGGAATGCCTTGATCGGCACCCTCGGCGGCAAGGGCCGCCTGCACTTCGTCGGCATCGTGCCGAGCGCCATCCCGGTGCATGTGTTCAACCTGATCCCGCGCCAGCGCAGCCTGTCCGGTTCGCCGGTCGGTTCACCGGCCAATATGGCGACCATGCTCGAGTTCTGCGCCCGTCACCAGATCCTGCCGCAGGTCGAGATGTTCCCCATGAGCCGGGTCAACGAGGCCATCGACCACCTGCGCGCCGGCAAGGCGCGCTACCGGGTGGTGCTGGACGCCAGCAAGTAAGCAAACCCCGCGACGCAAAAGCCCGAGGCTCGCACCTCGGGCTTTTTCATGCAGGTGCCCTTGGCTGTTAGCGAAACGGCGGCTCGTCGAAGCTGCGCAGCTTGCGCGAGTGCAGCGAGTTGAGCTGGCCGCGCAGCAGGTCGAGGGCGGTGATGCCGATGTGCAGGTGCTGGGTCACCGCGCGCTCGTAGAAGGCGCCGGCGGCACCGGGCAATTTGATCTCGCTGTGCAGCGGTTTGTCCGAGACGCACAGCAGGGTGCCGTAGGGCACCCGCAGACGATAGCCCTGGGCGGCGATGGTGCCGCTTTCCATGTCCACCGCCACGGCGCGCGACAGGTTAATCAGCGGTCGTTCCTGGGCCCAGCGCAACTCCCAGTTGCGATCATCGTAAGTCAGCACGGTGCCGGTACGCAGGCGCCGCTTGAGCGCATCGCCATGCTCGCCGGTGACTTGCGCGGCTGCCGCTTGCAAGGCCATCTGCACTTCGGCCAGGGCCGGCAGGGGAATGTTGGGCGGCAGCACCCGATCGAGAATCCCGTCGCGGCGCATGTAGGCGTGGGCCAGCACGTAATCGCCGATGGTCTGCGATTGGCGCAGGCCACCGCAGTGGCCGATCATCAGCCAGCAGTGCGGGCGCAGCACGGCCAGGTGGTCGGTGATGTTTTTCGCGTTGGACGGCCCCACGCCAATGTTGACCAAGGTGATGCCGTCGCCAGGGCTGGCACCCTGCAGGTGGTAGGCCGGCATCTGATAGCGGTGCCAGACCACGGTCTCGATGATCGCCTGCATCTCGCCTTCGGCCATGCCGCGCTCGATCACCACGTTGCCCGGCAACACCATGCGCATGAAACGCGAATCAGCCTGCAACACATCCAGGCCATGGCGAATGAACTGGTCGACGTAGCGGTGATAGTTGGTCAGCAGGATCCACGGCTGCACATGGCGCCAGTCGCTGCCGGTGTAATGCACCAGGCGGCGCAGGGAAAAATCGACCCGGGCGGCGTCGAACAGGGCCAGCGGCAATTGCTCCGCACCCTCCCAGTCGTACAGGCCATCGGCCGTGCCGTCGGTGGCGGCAGACAGGTCGGTGCTGGGGAAGACCCGCGCCAGTTCGGCGGCGGTAACCCCCGAGCCGGCCAGCTCATCGCCATGCTCGACCACATAGGGATAGGGAATATTCTGCTGACTGGTACCCACTTCAACACACACGGTAAAGTCGTGCATCAGCGGCTGCAGTTGCTCCAGCAGGTAGCTGCGAAACGCCTCGGGGTGAGTCACCGTGATGCTGTAGGTGCCCGGCACCTGGACCTTGGCATAGGCACGCACCGTCGCGGGCGCCTCGCCCTGGCACCGGTAGGTCAGGCGCAGTTCGGGGTAATGGAACTGGCGCAGTTGCTCGGCGTCCGGTTTGATGCCTTCCTTGACATAGCGCTTGAGCGCCCGACTCAGCGCTGCGGTGGCCTGCTGATGCAGGGCGGCCAGGCGATCCACGGCCTCTTCGGCAGTAGTGGCGACGACGAAGTCTTCTGAACTGAGGGTCACGGCAGATATTCCTGGCTGAATACACGTGCCTATCTTGCCTTGATCGCCGCGCCTTGGCATAGCGCGGCGTGGCTACCCCAGCAGTCGCCGCAGATCCTCCGGCAACGGCTGCGCAGTCAAGGCCCCGGCCCGTCTGGTGCCGGGGTTACCGAGCGGATACCAGCCCAGCAACGAACCCAGACTACCGGGCACACGCAGCATCTGCGCGGCCAACTCCGCCCAGTCACCCTGGCGCCAGGCCCAGGCCAGCAGCCACAGGTGACTGCGCAGGTGATCGACGAACAGCGGCTGGCCGAGGATATGGGCGCGCTCCAGATGGCGCAGCTCGGCCTGCGGATCGACGCCACGCAGCGCGCGAGCCTGGTGATATTCGTGCTGGAAGGCTTGATTGCGGGTCATCTCACTCACTCCTATGGCAAGGGCCCTCAGTCTGCAACCGAGGGGCGGCCTGCAGGTCAAGCGTCCCCTGCCAGGAACGACGACTCAAATGAGCTGCGGTGTGCTGCGCGCCAGCAGCGCCGCCACATCCACGCCGCGCGGCAGGGTGCCGTAGACCCGTCCGCCGTCGCCCAGGCGGCTGGCGCTAAAGGCGTCGCTGACCGCGGCATTGCCGGCCTCCAGCAGCAGCTTGGCCTGCAGCGCGACGGCCACGTCTTCGGTGAGTTGGCGGGCGCGGTACTGGATGTCGGCGCTGTCGGCAAAATCCGCCTGGAGTTTGTCGATATGCCGCTTCAGCCGGGCATCGCCGTGGCCGTCGCCCAGCTCGGCGAACAGTGCATCGAGCACGCCCGGCTCCTTCGACAGGGCGCGCAGCACGTCCAGGCACTGCACGTTGCCGGAGCCTTCCCAGGTGGAGTTGACCGGGGCCTCGCGGTACAGCCGCGGCAGGATGCTGTCTTCGACGTAGCCGGCGCCGCCCATGCATTCGGCAGCCTCGTTGATCATGGCCGGCGCGCGCTTGCAGATCCAGTACTTGCCGACCGCTATGACCAGGCGGGCGAGCTTGTCTTCCTGCGGGTCTGCGGCGTGGTCCAGGGCCTTGCCCATGCGCAGGGTCAGGGCCAGGGCGGCTTCGCTTTCCAGGGCCAGGTCGGCCAGGACGTTCTGCATCAGCGGTTGTTCACTGAGCACGCGGCCGCCGACCTGGCGGTAGGCACAGTGATGGGCGGCCTGGGTCAGGGCCTGACGCATCAGGGCACTGGAGCCGACCATGCAGTCGAAGCGGGTCAGCGCGACCATCTCGATGATGGTCGGCACGCCGCGCCCCTCCTCGCCGACCATCCAGGCCAGGGCGCCGCGGTACTCGACTTCGCTGGAGGCATTCGACCAGTTGCCCAGCTTGTTCTTCAGGCGCTGGATATACAGCTCGTTGCGCGTGCCGTCCGGGCGGTGGCGCGGCAGCAGGAAGCAGGTCAGGCCCTTGTCGGTATAGGCCAGGGTGAGGAAGGCGTCGCACATGGGCGCCGAGCAGAACCACTTGTGGCCGACCAGCTCATAGGCCTGGCCGGGCCCGCCAGCGCCGACCGGGTAGGCGCGAGTGGTGTTGGCACGCACGTCGGTGCCGCCCTGCTTCTCGGTCATGGCCATGCCGATGGTGGCGCCGCTCTTCTGTTCGAGCGGCAGGTTGCGCGGGTCGTACTGGGTCGAGAGGATCTTCGGCAGCCAGATTTCGGCGATATCCGGCTGCAGTTTCAAGGCCGGCACGCTGGCGTAGGTCATGGTCAGCGGACAGCCGCTGCCGGCTTCGGCCTGGCTGTGCAGGTAGCTCATGGCGGCGCGGGCGACCTGGACGCCGGGACGCGGGTCGGTCCAGGGCAGCGAGGGGATGCCGTGTTCGATGGCCGCGCTCATCAGCTGGTGATAAGCCGGGTGGAACTCGACCAGATCGATGCGCTGGCCATAGCGGTCGTGACTCTTGAACACCGGCTTGTTCTCGTTGGCGAGGAAGCCGGCGGCCATCAACTCGCCACCGGCCAGGGCACCATAGGCGTCGATGCGCGCCTCGGCCCAGCCGCCGCCGAAGCGTTTGTTCCACTCCTGCAAGGGCAGGTCGGCACGGTACAGGTTAATCCCGTCCAGCGGCGGCACCTGGTTGAACACCTCATGGGTTTCGGCTTGCAGGTTCAGGTTCATGACAATGAGTCCTCGGCGCCGACGGCGCGCAGACAGAAGGTGACCAGGTTCTGGCTGACTTCAACCAGTTCCAGGCTGGAATGGCCCGCGTCTCGGGCAGCGCGGGCAGGCGGTGACAAGGGACCGACCAGGACTTCGGCAATCGCGCCGACCAGGCAGGCGGCGACCAGGCCGACGTGCTGGACACGAAAGGCGCCGCAGGCAACGCCTTCCTCGAGCAGCTCGCCGAACAACTCGGCATAGGCCTCGCGGTAAAGCAGGCGCTGCTCGTCGACCTGCGGCTCGACCGGCTCGGCGATCAAGGCAAAGGCCAGGCGGCGGCTGTGCCAGGCCCGCGCGGCGAACTGCTGCAAGCCGGCGGCCAGGCGCTCGGCCGGGTGGCCCGGGGCACGCAGGGTCTGCAGCAGCGCCTCGAGCTCGCCCTGGCTGGCGATAGCGAAGACTTCGGCGGCCAGTTCGCCCTTGTTGTGAAAATGACGGTACAGACTGCCGGTGGCGATGCCGACGTCCTCGGCCAGCGCCTGCATGGTCAGGGCGGCGAAACCACCCTCGACGACCCGGGCCAGGGCGCGGGTGAGAATCTGCTCACGCAGCGCCTGATCGCGGTCGATACGCAGGGCGCTGGTCCGATAAGCCATGATCTGAATCCTGATTCATTAATTGAATTCAGTGAATCATGCTTCAGAGTTTGCGCAAAGGGGCATTTCGGCCAAGAGACAGGGTGAAAGCCAGGCCGCTCAGGAACCACCTCGAAACTGATTGCGCCTGGTCGTCCGGCTTCGAGCAATCAGGCTTGCAGGCGGATAGAGCCCAGGCACAAGCGCCTATTCGGCCTATGCGTGCGCTTCAGCCGAGGGCGCACAACACCCAGTCGTGCAACAGGCCGCGCAGCGCCTCGAATTTCACCGGCTTGGCCAGATAATCATTCATTCCGGCCGCCAGACAGCGCTCGCGGTCGCCGCTGTGACTGTGGGCGGTGATCGCCAGTACCGGCAGCTCCAGGCAACCTGGCAAAGCACGCAGCGCCCGGCAGGTGGCGAAACCGTCCATCACCGGCATCTGGCAATCCATCAGCACCGCATCGACCGCTTCGCCCCGCAGCACCGCAAGGGCTTCGGCGCCATTGTCGGCGGTGCGCACGCGGTAACCGAGCTTGAGCAACATGCCGCGGGTCACCAACTGGTTGATCGCATTGTCCTCGACGATCAACACCGTGCACTGCTCGGGCTGGCGCAACGCCTGGGTGCCGGCGCGGCGTACGGGGACGGGCCTTGCCGCCGTCGCCAGCGGCAAGGCCAGCGGCACCTGCAACTGGAAGCGGCTGCCCTGGCCCGGCTGCGACTCATGACTGAGGCTACCACCGAGCAGATCGACCAGCTGTCGACAGATTGCCAGGCCGATACCCAGACCACCGTATTCGCGCGTCATCGAGCCGTCCAACTGGTGGAAGCGCTGATACAGCGAGGTGTCCTCAGGCGCAGTGAAGCCCACGCCCGTGTCGATCACCTCGAGGCTCAGCGGCAGGCTATCGGGCGCCGTACCGGCGCGCCTGACCCGCAGGCGAACCTCCCCCTGGGCGGTGAACTTGATGGCGTTGTCGAGCAGGTAGCCGAGGCACTGCGCCAGCTTGCCGACATCGCCTTCGAGGGTATCGGGCAGGCTTTCGTCCAGTTCCAGGACAAACCGCAGGCCCTTGTCCTCGGCATGCCGCGCGTACTGCGCACGCAAGCCGTCGAGCATCCCGCGCAGGCTGAATGGCTCGCGCCGCGGATACAGCTTGCCGGCCTGCAGCTCGCTGAGGGCAAGAATGTCGTTGACCATGCGCATCATGTCCCGCGCCGAACTGGCGGCGGTTTTCTGGTACTGCGCCAGTTCGGCGTCCAGACTGACCGTCTGCATCAGTTCCAGCGAGCCGATCACCCCGTTCATCGGCGTACGCAACTCGTGGGTGACGGTGGCGAGGAATTCGTCCTTCAGCTGATTGCTGTTGGCCAGTTCCTGGTTCAGCGTCTCCAGCTTGCGTCCGCTATCCTGGAGAATCCGTGCGCGCTCCTCCTTCATCGCGTTGATCCGGTCGGCCAGGGCCAGCGACAGCAAGCCGACCTCCAGCGCCGAACCGATCTGACTGGCGTACATGGTCAGGAACATATTGGGCAGGTAGCCGAGCACCATCAGGCTATTGATTACGCCGCCGAGCAAAAAGGTGGTCCAGGCGATGATGAAGTAACGCGCCACGCGCATGCCGCGCAGCCAGGCGATGATCCCCGCGGCAAAGACCACCACGGTGAACAGCAGCGCCAGGTAGGTGGCCAGCCGCAGCGACAGCGCATAGCTGACGGTCAGCGCCAGCAGCATCACCCCTGCACCGCTGGCCATCAGCGCCAGCAGGGTGCGGTCGACCCAGGGGCTGTGTTCGGCGGTATGCAGGAAGCTGCGCGCGAACTGGCAGCCGAACAGCGCGGCCGAACCAATCAGAAAGGGTGTTGAGGCATTCGCCCACCAAGGGTTGTCGGGCCAGAAATACTCGATGCCGGCACCGTTGACCGAGACCTGATAGAGGCCGAACGAGGCGATATAGAGGATGTAATAGAGGTAGCTGGCATCCCTGACGCTGAGGAAGATGAACAGGTTGTAGATCAGCATCACCAGCAACACGCCGTAGATGATGCCGAGCACATAGATGCGCGCGGGCTGCTCTTCCAGGTAGGCATTGGGTGCCCACAGACTCAGCGGCGCCTGGATCGAACCCTGGCTTTGCAGGCGCAGATAGACGCGCTGCGGCTGGTTCGGCGGCAGGCTCAGTTCAAACAGGTAGTTGTGATGCTTGATCTGCCGGCTGGCGAATGGCAATGCGTCGCCGGTGCGCTGGGCCAGTTGGAACTTGCCCTGGGCATCCGCTAGATAGAGGTTCAGCTGATCCAGCGGCGGATAGGCCAGCTCCAGCAACCACAGCCTGGATCCGTCCGGCCACTGCGGTCGATATTCCAGATCCAGGCGCAGCCAGAATACCGAACGCGAATAGCCGGCATTCAGTACCGGCTGGTCATGCTGGCGAAAGCTCGCCTGCAACGCTGGCGAGGTGACCTCGTCGATAGTCGCATCGCCGCGTACATCCTCGAACACCTGCATGGCCTTGCCCAGTGGCAGCTCGCGGGTATGTTCATCGAACACCACGGCAGAGGCGCATAGCGGCCAGACGGCGAACAGAATAATCAGGAGGTAGCGCATGCGGACCCACGAAGGCGAAATCGGGGTATGTCGGGGGTGCGCCGGAGAGCCCTGCTCTCCTGACTGGCACCGCCTCGCCTACCCGGTTACCCGGTTTTTTGAGTGGCCGTCACTCTAGCACAGGCTTTACGGGTGGAAACGGCGGCTGGCGCAAACATCCCGGGCAGGCCATGCAGGCGTTGAAATCAGCGCTACGAGCCAGGCAGGCAGCCCTCATGCACCGGCTGGCTAACACCGCCGATACGATCTGGATGCCCTACGCCAATCGCCACAGCCCGAGTTATGCGCAGCCTATGCCCCGCGGTTCAATCGGGGCCATTTAATGCTAAGCTCGCGCACCATGAAAACGCCTACTTCCCGCCCCGTAGTGCTCTGCTTGTCCGGCCACGACCCCAGTGGTGGTGCCGGCCTGCAAGCCGATATAGAAGCCCTGCTCGCGCAAGGCTGCCACGCCGCCCCGACAGTCACCGCGCTGACCGTGCAGGACACGGTCAATGTCTCCGACTTCCGCGTGCTCGATCGCGAGTGGGTGCTGGCCCAGGCCAATGCGGTGATCGCCGACCTGCCGGTAGAGGCCGTCAAACTGGGCATGCTCGGTTCGGTCGAGATGGTCGAGACCGTGCTGCAGATCATGCACAAGCTGCCGGGCATTGCGCTGGTCTGCGACCCGGTTCTGCGCGCCGGCGGCGGTGGCGCGCTGGGCAAGGATGAAGTCGGCTACGCCATGCGCGAACGCCTGTTTCCCGTCGCCACCATCGCCACGCCAAACCTGCCGGAAGCGCGCATCCTCGCCGAACTGCCGGACGGCACCGCCGATGAATGCGCGGAGAAGCTGCTGCCTTATATCCAGCACCTGCTGATCACCGGCGGTCATGGCGACGAGCACCAGGTTCATAATCGCCTGTATTGCCGCGACGGCAGCCGCCACACCTTCACCTGCCAGCGCCTGCCGGGCAGCTACCACGGCTCAGGTTGCACCCTGGCCAGCGCCCTGGCCGGTCGCCTGGCCCTCGGCCAGGAGCTGGTCAGCGCCGTGCAGTTCGCCCTCGATTACACCTGGCGCACCCTGCGCGACGCCGAGCAACCTGGCCACGGCCAGTACATCCCGCGCCGCCTGCCCCTGGATTTCTGCTGATGGAGAGCCGTCGATGAAACTGCGTGGCCTGTATGCCATCACCGACAGCCAGCTGCTGGCTGGCGGCAAGCTGCTGCCTTACGCCGAGGCGGCGCTGAAAGGCGGCGCCACCCTGCTGCAATACCGCGACAAATCCAGCGACGAGGCGCGCCGCCTGCGCCAGGCCGAAGCCCTGCGCGAGCTGTGCAATCGCTACGGTGCGGGCCTGATCATCAACGACGACGCCGAACTGGCCGCACGCCTCGGCGTCGGCCTGCACCTGGGCCAGACCGACGGCTCGCTGTCCGCCGCCCGCGCCCTGCTCGGGCGCCAGGCGATCATCGGAGGCACCTGCCATGCACAGCTTGGGCTGGCCGAAGCCGCCGCCCGGGAGGGTGCCAGCTATGTCGCCTTCGGTCGCTTCTTTGATTCCAACACCAAGCCCGGCGCCCCCAGCGCCACGGTCGAGCTGCTGGATGAGGCGAAAAGTCGCATCAGCCTGCCAATCGTCGCCATCGGCGGCGTGACCCTGGACAATGCCGCCCTGCTGATCGCCCGAGGCGCCAGCATGGTGGCGGTGATCCACGCGCTATTCGCCGCCGACTCGACCGCCGAAGTCGAACGCCGCGCCCGCGCCTTCAGCGCCCTGTTCGCCACCGATTAACTGATTTGCGGGGCGGCCCGACTCGCCCCGATTCGATTCGATATTTGAGAGGCCCTGCCATGTCCCGCTCCGAAATCCTCTTCGCCCACGCCCAGAAGCACATCCCCGGCGGCGTCAACTCGCCGGTGCGCGCCTTCAAGAGCGTCGGCGGTACGCCGCTGTTCTTCAAGCACGCAGCCGGCGCCTATGTCACGGACGAGGATGACAAGCGCTACGTGGACTACGTCGGCTCCTGGGGTCCGATGATCCTCGGCCACAGCCACCCGGACGTGCTCGATGCCGTGCGCCGCCAGCTGGAACACGGCCTGTCCTACGGCGCGCCTACCGCCATGGAAACCGAGATGGCCGATCTGGTCTGCGCCATGGTGCCGTCCATGGAGATGGTGCGCATGGTCAGCTCCGGTACCGAAGCGACCATGAGCGCGATCCGCCTGGCCCGCGGTTTCACCGGCCGCGACAGCATCATCAAGTTCGAAGGCTGCTACCACGGGCATTCCGACAGCTTGCTGGTTAAAGCCGGCTCCGGCCTCTTGACCCAGGGCGTGCCAAGCTCCGCCGGGGTACCGGCGGCCTTCGCCCAACACACCCTGACCCTGCCGTTCAACAACCTGGCCGCGGTCGAGCAGATGCTCGGCGAAGTCGGCCGGGACGTGGCGTGCATCATCGTCGAGCCGGTGGCCGGCAACATGAATTGCGTACCGCCGGCACCGGGCTTTCTCGAAGGCCTGCGCGCACAGTGCGACAAGCATGGCGTGGTGCTGATCTTCGACGAAGTGATGACCGGCTTTCGCGTGGCCCTCGGCGGTGCCCAGGCGCATTACGGCGTCACCCCGGACCTGACCACCTTCGGCAAGATCATCGGTGGCGGCATGCCGGTCGGCTGTTTCGGCGGCAAGCGCGCCATCATGGAATGCATCGCTCCGCTTGGCCCGGTCTACCAGGCCGGCACCCTATCCGGCAACCCACTGGCCATGGCCGCCGGCCTGACCACCCTGAAGCTGATCAGTCGCGCGGGCTTCCATACCGAGCTGAGCGACTACACCGCGTGCATGCTGCAAGGCTTGCAGGATCGCGCCGATGCCGCCGGTATCCCCTTCGTCACCACTCAGGCCGGTGGCATGTTCGGCCTGTACTTCAGCGAGTGCGAGGCCATCGTCACCTTCGAAGACGTCATGAGCAGCGACGCCGAGCGCTTCAAGCGCTTCTTCCACCTGATGCTGGAAGGCGGCGTCTACCTGGCGCCGAGCGCCTTCGAAGCCGGCTTCACCTCCATCGCCCACGGCCAGACGGAGCTGCAGATCACCCTCGACGCGGCCGAGCGCGCCTTCGCCGAGCTGAAAAAAATCTGATGCAGTACAGCACCGCCCTGTCCGGCGCTCTCCTGGCCCTGGCCTGCCTGGCTAGCGCCGTGGCCATCGGCAAGGCACGCAAGGGCTATGGCGAAGCCGATCAACCGGCGCTGTTCTGCGCCCTGCTCGGCTTTCTCCTGGCGGCCGCCGCCGCCAGCGTTGGCGTCATGCGCTTCGCCGTCGACCCGGACTGGCAGGCTGCGCACCTGTGGCTAAGCCAGACCAGCAGCTTTCTCGGCCAGCCGCTGCTGGGCGTGGCCGCGCTGACCCTGGGCCGCGGCTGGGCCTGGAGCCGGCCGAACTGGGGGCGCGTGGTCCTGGGGCTGTGCGCTTTCTTTGAGCTGTTCCGACAAATGAACCTGCTTGAGGACTACCAGCTGCTGCTCAACCTGGCGACCCTGTTGCTGATTGTCTATGCCGGCGCCATCCAGTGGCCGCGACGCACGCCGACAGGCGCGGCAACGGCAGTTGTCGGCCTGTTCTTGCTGGCCACACTGGCAGTCGGCAGCGACGGCTTTATCGGTCCGCTGCGCCGCCTCGACCTGCTGCAAGCCCTGCTGACGCCGGCCTACCTGCTGCTGGCCTGGCTGCTTCTGACCCTGCCGGGCCATGCAGAGGATTGCGCCAATCGAGAAAAGCCCGTAAAGACTTTGTAAGAACGCCACTGCTTATTTCATAATGCCAACGCCGACGCACCTTGTCGGCCGGGCTCGACCCCGCACCGCTTCCCGAGGTATACGGATTTCCATGAACTGCACCGGCCGCACCCTATCGCTGGGCTGCCTGCTGCTTCTTCTGCCGCTGCTTGCGTTCGCAGGCGGCAATACCCTGCTGATCCCCGCAACCGGCAGTTGCTCGCTGGACACTGCGCCCGAAGACCTGCCCGACGCGCTGGTCGCCTGCCAACAAGCGGCGCAGAACGGTGACCCGCAAGCCGAATATGAACTGGGCGAATTCTATTACGATGGCCAGCGTACGCCGCGCGACCTGGCGCAAGCACTGAGCTGGTTCGAGCAGGCCTCGCTGCAAGGTCATGCCCAGGCACAATACCGCCTGGGCATGATGTTCTTTCGTGGCGAAGGCGTACCGGCGAACAACCTGCAGGCTTATATAGTGCTGAAGATGGCCGCGGTAAATGGCTCGGACGAAGCCATGGACAGTGCAGACCTGGTCTCGGCACGCATGCAGCGCGAGGAACTGGAAATCGCCGGCCAGGTACTCGGTGAGATATTCCGCAACTACCTGCTCGAACTACAGGCGGCCGACGGCCAATCGCCGTTCGCGCCACTGCCATAGCTGGGTCTGACTCGCACGATGGGCCAAGCCGCGCAGGCTGAGCCCGATACACCCATCATCAAACAGCCTGGGTAGCGCTTCGCTCAACCCATCCCGCCCGACTACACCAGGCTCGCTTGCCGAGTTATTTATCCGGCATCGGCATGGGGAACGGCATGACATTGCCACCACCCTTGGCCTCGCTGATTTTCGGCGTGCCCAGGCGCTCGACCTCATCGATACGGATGATCGCGTGCATCGGCAAGAAGCTGCGCACCACGCCGTCGAACTGGGCCTTGAGTTTCTCTTCGCTGGGATCGACCACCACCTGGGTGCGCTCACCGAAGACGAACTCCTCCACCTCCAGAAAGCCCCACAGATCGCTCTGAAAGATCTGCTTGGCATACATTTCGTACACCTGACCCTGGTTGAGGAAAATCACCTTATAGATGGGTTCGCGCTTGCTCATGGATGAAAGTCTGGACTGGAGGGGAAATAAGAGGGCGCAAATCATAGCATAAGACTGAGGACTGCAAGTCCGCTTTGACGCGCCCCCAGCCCTGGCCTAAGCGCATGCGGGACAGCGCCCCCATGCCCGCCCCTGCTCAGCCGTGACCGCTGCTATCCGACTCCGCCTTCCACTTGATACTGCAGCCGATACTGGGCACCTGGGCGATATCGACGAGCCGTCCGTCGAGGTGCCGCTCCAGGGCTTGTCGCAGATCTTTTCCGCTAACCGGAATGTTGCTGCCCGGGCGCGAGTCGTCGAACCGACCGCGATAGATGCAGTGCAGCTGCTCGTCGAACAGAAAGAAATCGGGGGTGCAGGCCGCGCCGTAGGCTTTCGCCACCTGCTGTGTTTCATCGTAGAGGTAGTGAAACGGATAGTTTTTGTCGCGGGCCTTTTGCGCCAGTTTGCGCGGGCTGTCTTCGGGATAACTCTGCGCATCGTTGGCCGAAATGGCCACCACCCCGAGCCCTTTCGGCATGTATTCCCTGGCCAGGTCGAGCAGGGCATCCTCCACGTGCTTGACGAAGGGGCAGTGGTTGCAGATAAACATCACCAGCGTAGCCTTTGCGCCCTGCACGGAGGAGAGAATCACCGGCTCCTGGCTGAGCGGGTCAGGCAAGGTAAAGTCCGGGGCCGAAGTCCCCAGGGGCATCATGGTCGAGGGAGTTAATGCCATTACACCATCCTCCATTAACGAATATTGACTTCACCACCGGACCGACGGCAGCCCGCTGCGCCGCAACGCCCTGAGCAGCACATCGGCCCGATGCCCACTCTTGCAAGGATAGGCCGATCTGCGGCTGGCGGACCCATCTCAAGCTTTTTCATCTCGCCTTCCAGCGCCCAGTGCTTTTCTCGGCTCTAGCCTCGCCCTATAATGCGCGGTTCTTCGAATCACCCTTTTGAGCGCGCATGACCAAGAAGCTTTATATCGAAACCCACGGCTGCCAGATGAACGAGTACGACAGCTCGCGCATGGTCGACCTGCTGGGCGAACATCAAGCCCTGGAAGTCACCGCACGCGCTGAAGACGCCGACGTGATCCTGCTCAACACCTGCTCCATTCGCGAAAGAGCTCAAGACAAGGTGTTCTCCCAGCTTGGCCGCTGGCGCGAGCTGAAGCTGGCCAATCCGGAACTGGTGATCGGCGTCGGCGGCTGCGTAGCCAGCCAGGAAGGGGCGGCAATCCGCGACCGCGCGCCCTATGTCGACGTGGTCTTCGGCCCGCAGACCCTGCACCGCCTGCCGGAAATGATCGCCGCCGCGCGCAGCACCAAGCTGCCGCAGGTGGACATTTCCTTCCCCGAGATCGAAAAATTCGACCGCCTGCCCGAACCACGGGTCGACGGCCCCAGCGCCTATGTCTCGGTGATGGAAGGCTGCAGCAAGTACTGCACCTTCTGCGTGGTGCCCTATACCCGCGGCGAGGAAGTCAGTCGACCACTGGCCGACGTGCTCGCCGAAGTGCTGCACCTGGCCGAAAACGGCGTACGCGAAGTCACCCTGCTCGGCCAGAATGTCAACGGCTACCGCGGCGACACCCCGGAGGGCCAGCTCGCCGATTTCGCCGAACTGCTCTATGCCGTGGCCGCCATCGACGGCATCGACCGCATTCGCTACACCACCAGCCACCCGCTGGAATTCTCCGACGCGCTGATCCAGGCCCATGCCGAGATCCCCGAACTGGTGAAATACCTGCACCTGCCAGTGCAGTCGGGCTCCGATCGCATTCTCGCGGCCATGAAGCGCAACCACACCGCCCTCGAGTACAAATCGCGCATCCGCAAGCTGCGCGCCGCGGTGCCGGACATCCTGATCAGCACGGACTTCATCATCGGTTTCCCCGGCGAAACCGAGAAAGACTTCGAGCAGACCATGAAACTGGTCGAGGAGGTCGGCTTCGACTTCTCCTACTCCTTCGTCTACAGCGCACGCCCCGGCACCCCGGCGGCAGACCTGGCCGACGACACCCCGGAAGAACTGAAAAAGCAGCGCCTGGCGATCCTGCAACAGCGCATCAGCCAGCAAGGTGCCGAAAACAGCCGACGCATGGTCGGCACGGTGCAGCGCATCCTGGTCAGCGACTACTCGAGGAAAGACCCCGGCATGCTCCAGGGCCGTACCGAGAGCAACCGGGTGGTCAACTTCCGCACCGACAATCCACGCCTGATCGGCCAGTTCGTCGACGTCCATATCGACGACGCGCTGCCCAACTCATTGCGCGGCAGCCTGCTTGGCGAGTGAGCGGCGGGAGCCTTTGCCAGCGCGCCCTGAACCATCATGCGAGCGCACCACTGGCTTCGGCCCCGTGACGCGCACGCCCCCCCCTTCCCAGGCCAACCTCAGGCGATGCTAAAGTCGCAGCAGTCCGCGCTTTCCCGCGCGCACTGCTAGCGGTATTCTTCGCCTCACTACCCCAGCCGACTGGCGGCCATCAAACGACCTTGAACGCACCCATAGAACCTCATCGCTTCATCCTCGAACCCTTTGAAGCTCGCCGCTTTGCCAGCCTCTGCGGGCAATTCGATGAGCATCTGCGCCTGATCGAACAGCGCATGGACATCGAGATCCGCAACCGCGGCAACCAGTTCGAGCTGATCGGCGCACCGGAGCAGACCGCTTCCGCCGAGCAACTGCTGCGCCGCCTCTACCGTGAAACCAAAAGCACGGAGCTGTCACCGGACATGGTGCACCTGTTCCTGCAGGAATCCGGTGTCGAGGAGCTGGCCAACCCCACCGCCGAGCCCAGCATCGCCCTGCGCACCCGCAAAGGCATGGTGCGTCCGCGCGGGGCCAACCAGCAGCGCTACGTCAAAGCCATTCTCGAGCACGACATCAACTTCGGCATAGGTCCGGCCGGCACCGGCAAGACCTATCTGGCGGTGGCCTGCGCAGTGGACGCCCTGGAGCGCGAGCAGATCCGGCGCATTCTGCTGGTGCGCCCGGCCGTCGAAGCCGGCGAGAAGCTCGGCTTCCTGCCCGGCGACCTGTCGCAGAAGATCGACCCCTATCTGCGTCCGCTGTATGACGCACTCTACGAGATGCTCGGCTTCGAGCAGGTGGCCAAGCTGATCGAGAAACAGGTGATCGAGGTCGCGCCGCTGGCCTATATGCGCGGGCGCACCCTGAACAACAGCTTCATCATCCTCGACGAGAGCCAGAACACCACCCTGGAACAGATGAAGATGTTCCTCACCCGTATCGGCTTCGGCTCCACCGCGATAATCACCGGCGACATCACCCAGGTCGACCTGCCGCGCGGCACCAAGAGCGGCCTGACTCACGTGATCGACGTGCTGCGCGACGTGCCGGGCATCAGCTTCACCCACTTCAAGCCCAAGGACGTGGTGCGCCACCCCCTGGTGCAGCGCATCGTCGAAGCCTACGAGCATTACGACAACCGGGTCCATGGCAAGCTGATCGACGAGCAGGACAACGGCCATGCTTGAGCTGGATCTGCAGATCGCCACCCAGGCCAACGGATTACCCAGCGAGGCGCAGTTTCGCGCCTGGTGCGATATAGCCCTGCGCCAGCGCACGGCCGACTCCGAGCTGACCATCCGTCTGGTCGACGAAGCCGAAGGCCTCGAGCTCAATCACACCTATCGCCAGCGCGACTACGCCACCAACGTCCTGTCCTTTCCCGCCGATATACCGGACGGCATGCTGGACATCCCCCTGCTCGGCGACCTGGTGATCTGCGTGCCGGTGGTCGAGCGCGAGGCGCTCGAGCAAGAAAAACCCCCGGAGGCGCACTGGGCGCACCTGGTGATCCATGGCTGCCTGCACCTGCTCGGCTACGACCACATCGACGATGCCGAAGCCGAAGAAATGGAAGCGCTAGAACGCACACTGCTCGCCGAGCTGGGTCATCCCGACCCGTATGCCGACGACAAATAGCAACTTATTGCCCACCAGCAAGGATCCCGAGTAACCCCCATGAGCGAAGACCGATCGAGCAACGAGCCAAAGTCCTGGTTAAACAAACTGACCCAGGCTTTTGCTCATGAGCCGAAAAACCGCCAGGAACTGCTGGAAGTACTGCGCGAAGCACACCAGAACAAGCTGCTCGACAGCGAAGCACTGGCCATAGTCGAAGGCGCCATCCAGGTCGCCGACCTGCAAGTTCGCGACATCATGGTCCCGCGCTCGCAGATGATCAGCATCAAAGCCAACCAGACGCCCAAGGAATTCCTGCCCTCGATCATCGACGCCGCTCACTCGCGTTATCCGGTAGTGGGCGAAAGTCTCGACGATGTGATCGGCATCCTGCTGGCCAAGGATTTGTTGCCGCTGGTGCTGCTGGATCAGCAGCCGAGCTTCAACATCAAGGATGTGCTGCGCCCGGCGACCTTTGTCCCCGAGTCCAAGCGCCTCAACGTGCTGCTGCGCGAGTTCCGCGCCAACCACAACCACATGGCCGTGGTGATCGACGAATACGGCGGCGTGGCCGGCCTGGTGACCATCGAAGACGTACTCGAGCAGATCGTCGGCGACATCGAGGACGAGCACGATGTCGAGGAAGACAGCTACGTCAAACCGCTGCCCAGCGGCGATTTCCTGGTCAAGGCGCTGACCCCGATCGACAGCTTCAACGAATCCTTCGACACCCAGTTCTCCGACGACGAGTTCGACACCGTCGGCGGCCTGGTGATGAGCGCCTTCGGCCACCTGCCCAAGCGCAACGAAGTGACCGAAATCGGCGAGTTCCGCTTCCGCGTGCTCAACGCTGACAGCCGCCGCATCCACCTGCTGCGCCTGACCCCGCTGGTGCGCTGAAGCGCGGCCTGATCGCGGAGATAAGGGGCAAGGCACGGGGAACAGGCGGCCTCATACCCAAACCCTTACTCCCGACACACCTTCCCCCCCTCCACATTCCTCTCTACCCTTGCGCCACCCCCAATCCAAGGACCTGCATTCAATGCACTGGATAACTCGCCCCGGCTGGCCGGGCAACCTGATCGCCCTGGCGGCCGGCGCCATCACCCCGCTGGCGCTGGCGCCGTTCGACCTGTGGCCGTTGGCACTGCTCTCGATCGCCCTGTTTTATCTCGGCCTGCGCGACCTGCACCCGCGCCAGGCGGCGTGGCGTGGCTGGTACTACGGCTTCGGCCTGTTCGCCGCCGGCACCAGCTGGGTCTACGTCAGCATCCATGACTACGGCGCCGCCTCACCGGCCCTGGCAGCCCTCCTCACCCTCGGCTTCGTCGCCGGCCTGGGCCTGCTGCTGGCCCTGACCGCCTGGCTGTGGGCGCGCTGGCTGCGCCGCAGCGAGGCGCCACTGGCCGACACCCTGGCCTTCGCAGCCCTGTGGCTGGCCCAGGAAGCCTTCCGCAGCTGGTTTCTCACCGGTTTCCCCTGGCTCTATGCCGGCTACAGCCAACTCGACGGCCCTTTGGCCGGGCTCGCCCCCGTCGGCGGAGTATGGCTGCTGTCCTTCGTCCTGGCCTTGAGCGCGACGCTGCTGGTCAACCTGGCACGACTGCGCGCGCGCAAGGTCTTTCTCGCCAGCGGCATACTGCTGCTGACCGTTCCCTGGATCGCCGGCCTCGCCCTCAAGGGCCACGCCTGGACCGCCCCGGCCGGCGCACCGCTCAAGGTCGCGGCCATGCAAGGCAATATCGAGCAGAACCTGAAATGGGATCCCGCCCAACTCAACGCCCAGCTGGCGCTGTACCGCGACCTGAGCTTCAGCGCCCAGCCGACCGACCTGATCATCTGGCCGGAAACCGCGGTACCGGTGCTCAAGGAGCAGGCGGCCGGCTACCTCGAGGTCATGGGTCGCTTCGCCAGCGAGCGCCAGGCCGCACTGATCACCGGCGTGCCCATTCGCCAGGCCAACGCGCGTGGTGAGCCGCGCTACTACAACGCGGTCAGCGTGGTAGGCCAGGGCAGTGGTGACTACCTCAAGCAGAAACTGGTGCCCTTCGGCGAGTACGTCCCCCTGCAGGAGGTGCTGCGCGGGTTGATCGCCTTCTTCAACCTGCCGATGTCAGACTTCGCCCGCGGCTCGCCCGACCAGCCGCTGCTGCAGGCCAAGGGCTACCAGATCGCCACCTTCATCTGCTACGAAGTGGTCTACCCGGAGTTTGCCGCCGGGCTCGCCGCCCAGAGCGAACTGCTGCTGACGGTGAGCAACGACGCCTGGTTCGGCCGCTCGATCGGCCCGCTGCAGCACTTGCAGATGGCCCAGATGCGCGCCCTCGAAGCCGGACGCTGGATGATCCGCGCGACCAACAACGGCATGACCGCGCTGATCGACCCCTTCGGCCGGATCACCGAACAACTGCCGCAGTTCGAACAAGGCGTGCTCTATGGCGAGGTGGTACCCATGCACCGGCTGACGCCTTATCTGTACTGGCGCGGCTGGCCGCTGTTGATCCTCTGCAGCCTGCTGCTGGCCTGGGCGTTACTCGCTGGGCGCATGGCCAGGACGCTGTAACTGCGCAGTGGCTACTCGGCCAGCGCAGGCAGGCAGCGCCCTCGGCGCCCTGCCTTGCCGGCCAGCAACTGCCATTGGACGATGGGAACCGAGCCGGGTCGATGACGGCCTGTTCATCCAGCCTGAGCAGGCGCACACCCTGAATCTAGGATCTGCAGCTTATGGCTGGCCGTATACCAGGGGATAGAGCAGCAAGCCCAGCGCCTCATTGAGCAACAGGCTGCTCTGCCACAGCGCCTTGCTTTCCGGCAGCCAGCCGCCCCCTGGGCGGCCGTTGGCCACGCCGAGAAAGCCAACCGGCGCGCTTAGAACCTGAAACCCCGCTTGCTCGAAACACCAGCGCGCCCGCGGCATGTGCCAGGCCTGAGTGACCAGCAGCACACGCCTGACCCCATCCCGATGCAGTAACTCGGCGCTAAGGGTCGCGTTTTCCCAAGTCGTGCGACTCGCCTCCTCCTGCCAGCGCACCGGCACGCCGTAATCACGCGCCAGCACCTCAGTCATCAGGGCAGCCTCGCTGGGCGGCTGACCAAAATGCAGGCCACCAGTGATCGCCAGCGGCACCCCCGAGGCCTTGGCCAGGCGCGCGGCATAGCGCAGACGCTCCAGCGCCATCGGACTGGGCTGATCATCACCCCAGGCCGGATCGCCCTGTTCGCGTCCAGCGCCGAGCACGACAATCGCATCCACCTGCTGTGCCAGATCGATCCAGTGCGCCTCGGCCAGCGCCGGTTCACGCTCCAGCACATGCGCCGACCACTCCACCACCACGGGCAGGCTCAGCAACCACAGCCCGCCGAGCGCCAGGCCGAAACAGGCACCAGCCATACGCGGGAAACGCTTGCGTAACCACCAGGCGACAAGCAACGCGAGCAGCAATACGCCCGGCGGCAGCAACAGTTGTTTGAACAGGTAACGAATAGGCATCGGACACCTCCCGGGCGCCCGCCAGCCTAACGTTGATCGCTCGCCCGGAACAGCTGCGAACCACACGAAGAGCAGGCTTGCACGCCCTGCCCTGGCCGCCATCTGACAACCGCCCCGCATAGCGCACAGCACAGCTGTACCCGCCGCTTGAGCAGCGGCTTGATCTTGCCAAGGGGTTTACCCACCGACCTCGTCGTGGCCCGGCTGATCTTGGCGGCGCGCGCGGGCCAGCGTTCTATCACCGCCAGCTCCTCGGCCGCCGCATGCCAACCCCGCAACCAGTTCAGGTCATGATCCATATAGGCACGAATAAACTCCAGCTCCGCGGAGGTCAGGTCACGCAATTCCAACTCATCCGGCGACGCGGGAGACAGGCGAGCCAAACTGTCGGCCTCATCCAGCGCCACTGACAGGCGCTGCAGCAACCGCTCATAAAGCCCCCCGGCCCCTGACGCCTCTGCTCGTCGCAACTCACCCATCCAATCACCTCATGCCGGACTCAATCGTCCAGCTCTTATTTAAAGCTTAGCGGCAGGCTTTGAACCGGCCCAGCGCCGCGACAAACGGCGGTGCGTCGCTTTGGCGCCGGCCTTGCGCTGCAATCAGGGTTTCCCTCAGTTGCGGGGGGTCATGTATGCTACGGCGTTTTCCGCAAGCCCCTATTTTTAGCGCCGGTAGCCATGCACGAACAGTATCAGCCACGCGAAATCGAAGCCGCCGCGCAGTCCCACTGGGACTCGCAAAAATCCTTTGTAGTGAGCGAACAGCCAGGCAAGGACACCTTCTATTGCCTGTCGATGTTCCCCTACCCCAGCGGCAAGTTGCACATGGGCCATGTGCGCAACTACACCATCGGGGATGTGATTGCCCGCTACCAGCGCATGCTCGGCAAGAACGTGCTGCAGCCGATGGGCTGGGATGCTTTCGGCATGCCGGCGGAAAATGCCGCGATGAAGAACAAGGTCGCACCGGCCAAGTGGACCTACGAAAACATCCAGTACATGAAGACCCAGCTGAAAAGCCTGGGCCTGGCCGTCGACTGGTCGCGCGAAGTGACCACCTGCAAGCCGGACTACTACCGCTGGGAACAATGGCTGTTCACCCGCCTGTTCGAGAAAGGCGTGATCTACCGCAAGAACGGTACCGTCAACTGGGACCCGGTGGACCAGACCGTACTAGCCAACGAGCAGGTCATCGACGGCCGCGGCTGGCGCTCCGGCGCGGTCATCGAAAAACGCGAAATCCCCATGTACTACTTCAAGATCACCGCCTACGCGGAAGAGCTCTTGAGCAGCCTGGACGACCTGGATGGCTGGCCGGAACAGGTCAAGACCATGCAGCGCAACTGGATCGGCAAATCGCGCGGCATGGAAGTCAGCTTCCCCTATGACACCGCCAGCATCGGCGAGAGCGGCACGCTCAAGGTCTTCACCACCCGCCCCGACACCCTGATGGGCGCCACCTACGTGGCGGTGGCCGCCGAACACCACTTGGCGACGCTTGCCGCACAGAACAACGCGCAATTGCAGGCCTTTATCCACGAGTGCAAAAGTGGCAGCGTGGCCGAAGCCGACATCGCCACCCAGGAAAAGAAAGGCCTGCCCACCGGCCTGTTCGTCGAGCATCCGCTCACCGGCGAAAAGCTGCCGGTATGGGTCGCCAACTACGTGCTGATCCATTACGGCGATGGCGCGGTTATGGCCGTTCCCGCCCACGACGAACGCGATTTCGAGTTTGCCCACAAGTACGACCTACCAATCAAGCCGGTGATCCGCACCAGTGCCGGCGATGAAACCCCGGCGCCCTGGCAGGACGCCTACGGCGAGCACGGCAGCCTGATCAACTCCGGGGACTTCGACGACCTGGATTTCCCGGGTGCCTTCGACGCCATCGAAGTCGCCCTGCAGAAGAAAAATCTCGGCCAATCGCGCACCCAGTTCCGCCTGCGCGACTGGGGCATCAGCCGCCAGCGCTACTGGGGCTGCCCGATCCCGATCATCCACTGCGACAGCTGCGGCGACGTGCCGGTGCCGGAAGACCAGTTGCCGGTGGTGCTGCCTGAAGACGTGGTGCCGGATGGCGCCGGCAGCCCGCTGGCGCGGATGCCGGAGTTCTATGAGTGCAGCTGCCCCAAGTGCGGCGCACCGGCCAAGCGTGAAACCGACACCATGGACACCTTCGTCGAGTCGTCCTGGTACTTCGCCCGCTACGCCTCGCCGCAGTACAGCAAAGGCATGGTCGACCCGGCCGCCGCCGACCACTGGCTGCCGGTGGATCAGTACATCGGCGGTATCGAACACGCCATCCTGCACCTGCTCTACGCGCGCTTCTTCCACAAGCTGATGCGCGACGAAGGCCTGCTCAACTCCGACGAGCCGTTCAAGAACCTGCTGACCCAGGGCATGGTCATCGCCGATACCTATTACCGCACCCTGGATAATGGCGGCAAAGACTGGTTCAACCCGGCCGACGTGGAAATCGAGCGCGATGCCAAGGGCAAGGTCATCGCCGCCAAGCTGAAGAGCGATGGTCTGGCCGTGGAAATCGGCGGCACCGAGAAGATGGCCAAGTCGAAGAACAACGGCGTCGACCCCCAGGCGATGATCGATGCCTATGGCGCCGACACCTGCCGGCTGTTCATGATGTTCGCCTCCCCGCCGGACATGAGCCTGGAATGGTCGGACTCCGGCGTCGAGGGTGGCAGCCGCTTCTTGCGCCGCGTCTGGCGCCTGGCTCAGGCCCATGTCAGCCAGGGCTTGCCCAGCGGGCTGGACAGGAATGCCCTGAGCGACCGCCAGAAAGACGTACGCCGCGCCATTCACCTGGCCATCAAACAGGCCAGCGTCGATATCGGCCAGCACCACAAATTCAACACCGCCATCGCCCAGGTGATGACCCTGATGAACGTGCTGGAAAAGGCCGACCAAGAGACCGCCCAGGATCGCGCCCTGCTCCAGGAAGGCCTGGAAAGCGTGGCCCTGCTGATGGCCCCGATCACCCCGCACATCAGCCACCAACTGTGGCTGGAACTCGGCCACCAGGGCGCGATCATCGACGCCCAGTGGCCGGCAGTGGATGAATCGGCGCTGGTGCAGGACAGCCTGCAGCTGGTGATCCAGGTGAACGGCAAGCTGCGCGGTCATATCGAGATGCCCGCTTCGGCGACCCGCGAGGAAGTCGAAGCAGCGGCGCGGGCCAACGAAAACGTAGTGCGCTTCACCGAAGGCCTGAGCATCCGCAAAGTGATTGTGGTGCCGGGCAAGCTGGTCAACATAGTCGCCAACTAAGCCAACTAAATAGTCGCCAACCGACAAAGCTCGATGCGCCCGCAAGGCGGCGCGTCGAGAGGTTCGCCAAGGGGATAGCAAAGATGATGAAACGGAATCTGTTGGTAATCGGCCTCGCGGCGCTGCTCGGCGCCTGCGGCTTCCAGCTGCGCGGCACCGGTGACGTCGAATTCGCCCTCAAGGAACTCGATGTCAGCGCGCGCAACGCCTATGGCGATACGCTCAAGCAGGTGCGTGAGGTACTGCAGGACAACGGCGTGCGCGTCCACTCCGGCGCCCCCTATCGCCTGGTGCTGAGCAACGAGCAGGAAAACCAGCGCACCGCCAGCTACACCAGCTCTGCTCGGACTGCCGAATACGAACTGACTATGACCCTCGATTATGAGATTCGTGGCGCACAGAACCTGCTGCTGACCAGCAATCAGCTGGAAGCGCAGAGCTTCTATGCGCAGGACGGCAACAACCTGGTCGGTTCCGATCAGGAAGCGACCCAACTGCGCAGCGAAATGCGCCGCGAGCTGGTGCAGCAACTGGTCCAGCGCCTGCAACAGGTCACCCCGACCCAGCTCGACCAACTGCAGCAGACCGCCGAAGCCAAGGCCAAAGTCGAAGCCGATGCCCTGGAAGCCGCACGCCAGCGTGAAGCCGCACAGCCGCAGCAGTCGCCCGTGCAACTGCCGACGCCCAGCCAGTAGACCTGCCGGGGTCGCCGCCGCGGCCCCGCCGGCTGACGCCTGATGAAACTCAACCCCGCACAACTCGGCAAACACCTCCAGGGCAACCTGGCGGCGGTGTATGTGGTCAGTGGCGACGAACCGCTGCTGTGCCAGGAAGCCTGCGACGCGATTCGTGCCGCCACCCGTGAGCAGGCATTCAGCGAACGCCAGGTATTCAACGCCGACGCCGGCTTCGACTGGGGCAACTTGCTGCAGGCCGGCGCCAGCATGTCGCTGTTCGCCGACAAACGCCTGCTGGAACTGCGCCTGCCCTCCGGCAAACCCGGCGACAAAGGCGCAGCAGCGCTGCTCGAGTACCTGTCACGGCCGCCGGAAGACACCGTGCTGCTGATCAGCCTGCCGAAGCTCGATGGCAGTGCGCAGAAAACCAAGTGGGCCAAGGCCCTGATCGACAACCCGCACTGCCAGTTCATCCAGATCTGGCCGGTCGACGCCCACCAGCTGCCGCAATGGATTCGCCAGCGCCTGGCCCAGGCCGGCCTCAGCGCCAGCCAGGAAGCGGTGGAAATGATTGCCGTGCGGGTCGAGGGCAACCTGCTGGCCGCCGCCCAGGAAATCGAGAAACTCAAGCTGCTCGCCGAAGGCGGCCAGATCGAGGTCAGCACTGTGCATGCGGCAGTTGCCGACAGTGCCAGGTTCGACGTGTTCGGCCTGATCGATGCAGCGCTCAACGGCGAAGCTGCGCATGCCTTGCGCATCCTCGAAGGACTGCGCGGCGAAGGCGTCGAGCCGCCGGTGATTCTCTGGGCTCTGGCCCGCGAAATCCGCCTGCTCGCCACCATCGCCCAGCAATACGGCCAGGGTATGCCACTGGACAAGGCCTTCAGCTCGGCGCGCCCACCGGTCTGGGACAAGCGCCGACCACTGGTCAGCAAAGCCCTGCAACGTCTTTCCGCCGCACGCTGGGCCTCGCTTCTGCAGGATGCCCAGCGCATCGACGCACAGATCAAGGGCCAAGCTGCGGGCGATCCCTGGAGCGGCTTGCGCATGCTGACCCTGAGCCTGTGCGGCCAACGCCTGGGCCTGCCCGGCGACCTCGGCCTGTAAATCCCGGGGCGGCCCGATGGTCGATGATGGCGTCGCCGCGCAGGACACGCCGAGGCCAGGCTTCCCCCTGGCAAGACTCAAGCGAGCAAATGCGAGCCACTCAGCACAGGCCACCCGCTGGACATTTTTTAACCAGCGGATCATTATTCCCGCACCCGCAGGTCGCGGGCCGCCAATGAGGACCCAGCATGGCCAAAAGCCGCAAACAGCGCCCGAACAAGGCCAAATCCCTGATTGCCCAGCCGTTGTTCCGCTGTCGCCAGGAAAAACCCGGTAAAGGCAAAGGCAGTTACCGCCGCGAAGCCTCCCAGCAAAACTGGGAGGCTTCAGTCCTTCTGGCCGCCTGAAACCCCGCTGTAGCGCGCCTGACGGCTTAACCGTGATAAGGTAGCGACCTGCAAAAAACGCCTTGAGACCACCATGCCCAACCTGCTACTTCGCGGCCTGAGCCACATCGCCTCGGCCTGCCTCCTTCTGCTCCTGACGGCCTGTAGCGAAGCGCCCGCGCAATCACTGGCCACTCCAGTCAACAGCCCGAGCAGTGCCTCGAACAAGCAGCCTGTAGCGGCGGCCGCCGCCGTAACGCTCAGCTTCAGCGACTGGCGCACCTTACTGCGCAGCGATGCGATTGCCGCCGGCATCGACCCCGCACTGTTCGATCGCGCCTTCGCCGGCGTCAGCCCCAACCCCGACGTACTGGTCGCCGACAGCAGCCAACCGGAATTTACCCGTCCGGTATGGGAATACCTGGATGGCGCGGTCTCCACCCAGCGCCTTGCCCGTGGCCAAAACCTGTTGCTGCAACACGGCAACACCCTCGCTCGCATCGAGGCCCGCTACGGCGTGGACCGGCAAACCCTGGTGGCAATCTGGGGCCTGGAGAGTAACTTCGGCAGCAATATCGGCAATCACAACGTGATCCGCTCGCTCGCCACCCTGGCCTACGAAGGCCGCCGCCAAGTGTTCTGGCGCAGCCAACTGCTCGCCGTGCTGCAGATCCTTCAGCATGGCGACATTACCCCGGAACGCCTGGTCGGCTCATGGGCCGGCGCCATGGGCCAGACCCAGTTCATGCCCACCACCTACAACGAACATGCCGTGGACTTTGACGGCGACGGTCGCCGCGACCTCTGGAGTTCCTCGGCCGACGCCCTGGCCTCGGCAGCCCACTACCTGCAGGCTTCGGGCTGGAAGAAAGGCCAACCCTGGGGGTATGAGGCGCGCCTGCCGCAGGCCTTCGACTACAGCCTGGCCGATCCAGAAGTACGCCGCACCCTGGCCGAATGGACCGCACTGGGCGTCGAAGCGCTCAATCCGCCAGCCCAGCATCTGGCAGCCGAAACCATGGCGACCCTGCTGCTGCCGGCCGGTCATCGCGGCCCGGCCTTCCTGCTGCTGAGCAATTTCCGCAGCATTCTCAAGTACAACAACTCGACCGCCTATGCCCTGGCCATCGGCCTGCTGTCCGACGGCCTGCGCGGCGGCGATGGCGTCCATGCCGCCTGGCCTCGCGAGGAGCGTCAACTGGGCCGCAGCGAGCGCATCGAACTGCAGGAGTTGCTGGCACAGAACGGCCTGGAACCAGGACCGGCCGACGGCATCATTGGCGCCAACACACGCAAGGCCGTGCGCGCCTTTCAGCTGAAATTGGGCTGGCCAGCCGATGGCTACCCGACCCAGGAGCTGCTGGTGCGGCTGCGCACGCCACTCTGAGGCAGGCTGGCCGGGCTACTCGGGCATAGTCAGGCCCGAACCGCCCATCTCCGTTGGCACATCCTGCAGTTTCGTCAGTCCATCCTTGATAGGCAGAACCGCCTCCTGATAATGCACATGGACTCCTGGCGTGTATGCCAGTTGCGGGACCAGGGCCGCATACACATCGACCAGTCCCATTTGCGGATGATCGGTGAACAGGTGACCGCCACAACTCTTGCACCACTTGCGGCTACTGCGCGGCGTCTTGTTGTAGCTGCCGATGTTGTCGGCGCCGCGGGTCACAGTCAGCGCCTCGGGCTTCCACAGGGTGAAAGCATTGACCGGTGCGGCCGACCACTGCCGACATGACTGACAGTGGCAATAGCCCATTGCCACCGGCTCGCCGCTGACCGTGAATTCCACCGCGCCGCAGAAACAGTGCCCCTGGTAAAGCTGTTCGCTACTCATGCTTGCTCTCCTCTGTCGTTGGCCAGACTTGCTGGCCGTTGAAACACTACCTACGTTGTCGATTGGTCGTTAAAAACTGGCTCGGGGGCGTCCCCGAAAAATACGCCTGCACAACAGATACACTGCGGCCTGCTACCTGGCGCCTGCTGTTGTCTAGCCTCGACTGCCTCACCGATGTTTTTCAACGTCCTGGTTGTCGTCGATCTGCCGAAGGCTTGTCGCAGGCGTACGCCGCACCTGCAACTCGAAGATGTCAGCACGGGCGTAATGCCCGCTGACGTCCAGGGTGCGCCGGGCTGGCGCTACCCGGCCGACATCGATGTCTGCATACAGAATGCCTTCCTCGCGGTGCAACGGCCCCGCCACCAGCCGGCCCATGGGGTCGACCACCAGCGAATCGCCGTCATTGATCCATTCCTGCGGATCGGCAAACAGCTGCTCGCGGCCGGGAAAGTCCTCGGGAATGTCGCTGCCGCGCAGCACCGTGCCACTGCCGAGCACCCAGCAGCGGCCTTCAAGGGCAATGTGGCGCAGGCTGCCGATCCAGCTGTCGCCACTGTCGTAGGTCGGCGCGATGTAGATCTCCACACCCTGGGCATAGAGCGCGTAGCGTGCCAGCGGCATGTAGTTCTCCCAGCACAGCAGCGCCCCCAGACGGCCGACCGGGGTGTCCACCGTGCGCAGTCCCGCGGCATCGCCGGGCGCGTGCACCATGCGCTCGGGGTTGGTCGGCATCAGCTTGCGGTGTCGATTGAGCAGCTCACCGTCGGCGCCAATCACCACCACGCTGTTGTAGAGGGTGCCGCCACCCTGGCGCCGCTCGCACTCATTGAGCCCACAGACCACGGTAACGCCATGCTCGCGGGCCGCCTGGAACAGGGGCTCGAGATCCGTGCTGGCGAGGTCCACGGCATTGGCCAACAGTCGCTCATGCAACAGACTCAGCAACGCGCCATCACGGCCTGGGGCCAGGCGCCAGATCCACGACGGATAGCCGGGAATGAACAGCTCGGGCAAGACCACCAGCGTGGCTCCCGCCGCGGCAGCCTCGGCAACCGACTGCACGCCTCGCGTCAAGGTCGCGGCGCGATCGAGCAGAACGGGGGGACGCTGGATGATGGCAATCATGGTCATGATGCTCTCCTGGGCGTGGACGCTATCGAAGCTTCAGCCTGAGCCTGGCGTATCAAGCAGACTAGTCCAGATCTACAATGTTGAGACCGGCGCCTTGCACCCCAGACGCCACAACAGTGGGCGTTCATGATGGATGTCAGCTACGGGCAATTCTGTCCGGTCGCACGCGCCGCCGAGGCACTGCGCGCGCGCTGGACGCCACTGCAGGTGCGCGAGTTGCTGTATGGCAGCCCGCGTTTCAACGACCGGCACCGCACGGCGCTCGCCGGACTGAACAGTCAGCTTCTGTGGTAAAGTTCGCGGCGGCCACAAGCCGCCTCGTCCACGGAGCCTCTAACGGAGCCCAGATAGCCGATGTCCGATACCCCCCAACCCAAAACCGTTGCCAGCGGCGAAAAATTTCGCACCACCGAGGGCATCACCGCGATCAAGGACGGGCAGAAGCGCCGCGCCTCAAGCGAGCCTCAGGTGTACGAACCCAAGCCCAAGTGGCTGCGGGTCAAGGCACCCGGCGGCAGCCGCTTCGAAGCGGTCAAGCGCAATGTGGGCGAACACCGCCTGAGCACCGTGTGCCAGGAATCCCACTGCCCGAACATGGGCGAATGCTGGTCCAACGGCACGGCTACCATCATGCTGATGGGGTCGGTGTGCACCCGCGCCTGCCGCTTCTGCGCGGTGGATACCGGCAACCCCAACGGCTGGTTGGATCTGGAGGAGCCACAGAACACCGCCAAGTCGGTGGAGCTGATGGCGCTGCGCTATATCGTGCTGACCTCGGTGGACCGCGACGATCTGGACGATGGCGGTGCGGCGCACTACGCCGCCTGTGTGCGCGCGATCAAGCAACGCACTCCGCAGGTGGTGGTGGAGGCCCTGACCCCGGACTTCGACGGCGACCACCAGGCCATCGAGCGTGTGGTGGACTCCGGCCTCGAGGTCTTCGCGCAGAACGTCGAGACGGTCAAGCGCCTGACCCGCGAAGTGCGCGACCCCCGCGCCGGCTACGAGAAGACCCTGCGCGTACTCGAGCACGCCAAGCGCCATCGCCCGGCCATGCTGACCAAGACCAGCCTGATGCTGGGCCTGGGCGAGACCGACGAGGAAGTTCTGCAGACCATGGATGACCTGCGCGCCATCGGCGTGGACATCCTCACCCTCGGCCAGTACCTGCAGCCGACCCGCAACCACCTGCCGGTCAAGCGCTGGGTCAGCCCGGAAGAGTTCAATCGATTCCGTGACCTCGGCCTGCAGAAAGGCTTTATGGAAGTGGCCGCCGGCCCGCTGGTGCGCTCCAGCTACCGCGCCGACAAGGTGTTCGAGAAGAACAACCTGGGCCTGGCCGCCCCGGTGCCGGTGCCGGGGCAGCAGCTCGACAACAGCCTGATTCCGACGCTCAATCTGAACTGATCGGGCCGCCACAACGCCTGGCCCCGGGCTTTGCCTGGGGTCAGGCGTTTGTTTATCCGCTACATCCAGCGCAAGGTGGATAAGCCAAGCAGTTCCCCGGCTTAGCCGTCCATGACGCCCGTCAGGGTCTTCTGCTGCGCGTATTCGAGATGACTGACCAACTGCTCTCGCAGCCGGGCACTGACCTCGGAGAACGCGACTGGCCCAGCGACCAGATCGGCCAACTGGGTCATGGCCAAGCCGGCGTAACCGCAAGGGTTGATGCGCCGGAACGGCGTCAGATCCATGTCCACATTCAGCGCCAAGCCATGGAAAGACCGGCCATTGCGAATGCGCAGGCCGAGCGAGGCGATCTTTGCCCCTGCCACGTAAACCCCGGGCGCATCGGGCTTGGCGCTAGCGCTCACCCCATAGCTGGCCAGGGTCGCGATCAGGCTGCGTTCGATGCGACTGACCAGTTCGCGTACGCCAAGCCCGGAGCGGCGTAAGTCCAGCAGCAGGTAGGCCACCAGTTGACCGGGGCCGTGATAGGTCACCTGACCGCCGCGATCGACCTGTACCACCGGGATATCGCCGGGCAGCAGCAGGTGTTCGGGCTTGCCGGCCTGGCCTTGGGTAAACACCGGCCGATGCTGCAACAACCAGATCTCGTCGGCGGTGTCGGGGCCGCGCTCATTGGTGAAGCGCTGCATGGCCTGCCAGGTCGGCTCGTAGTCGACCAAGCCGAGCTCGCGAAAGCCCAGGCTCATCACAACACCATGTGCACGCGGCCAGTGGCACGCAGTTCGAGATGAAGCGCTTGCAACTGCTCCATCCCGGTGGCGGTGATCAGCACCTGCACCGTCAGGAAACGACCGTTGCGGCTGTCGCGCACCACCAGCGAGGTCTCATCGAAATCCGGCGCGTGACGCTGGATCACTTCGACCACCAGCTCGGTGAAGCCTTCGCCAGCATCGCCGATCACCTTGATCGGATAACGCTCGCAGGGGAACTCAATTTTTGGGGCTTGAACGTCAGTATCAGTCATGGCATCAGCAGGCGTGTGGCCTGTCCAGAACGGGACGCCCCGGGTAAAGGCGCCCCTGGGGCAGAATCAGTTGAACAACCCGAAGAAGAACAGGCGAATGCTATCCCACAGACGCCGGAACAGGCCACCTTCCTCGACCGTTTCCAGGGCTATCAGATCGACGCTGTGTACCACCTCATCGCCCAATTTGACTTCGACCTTGCCGATCACGTCACCCTGCTGAATAGGTGCGATCAGCTGTGGGTTGAGGGTCATGCCGGCTTGCAGCTTGTCCAGCTGACCTTTAGCCATGGTCAGGGTCAGGTCGCTGGCCAGGCCAGCCTTGAGCTGACGGGTGGCACCTTTCCAGACCTGAGTTTTGGCCAACTCAGCACCTTTCTGATAGAAGGTACGGGTCTCGAAGAAGCGGAAGCCGTAGGTCAGCAGCTTCTGGGTTTCAGCGGCGCGGGCTTGTTCGCTATTGGTGCCAAATACCACGGAGATCAAGCGCATGCCATCACGTACGGCAGAGGACACCAGGCAATAGCCGGCTTCGTCGGTGTGCCCGGTTTTCAAACCATCGACGGTCTTGTCGCGCCACAGCAGCAGGTTGCGGTTGGGCTGCTTGATGCCGTTCCAGAGAAATTCCTTCTGCGCGTAGATGGCATAGTGCTGCGGATCTTCGAAGATGATTGCGCGCGCCAACTTGGCCATGTCTTTGGCCGAAGAATAGTGATCGGGGTCCGGCCAGCCGGTGGCGTTGCGAAATTGACTGTTGCTCATGCCCAGACGCTGGGCAGTGCTGTTCATCATGTCGGCGAAGGCTTCTTCGCTACCGGCGATATGTTCGGCAATCGCCACGCTGGCGTCGTTACCGGACTGGATGATGATGCCATGCAGCAGGTCGTCGACCGAGACTTCCTTGCCAACCTCGACAAACATTTTCGAGCCGCCCATGCGCCAGGCTTTCTCGCTGATACGCACCATGTCAGTCTGCTTGATCTGACCGCGGTTGATGTCCAGAGTCGCCAGGTAGGCGGTCATCAACTTGGTCAGGCTGGCGGGCGGCAGGCGCTCGTCAGCATTCTCCTCGATGAGCACATTGCCGCTGGCGGCATCCATCAGCACATAGGACTTGGCAGCCAACTGTGGCGGCGATGGAATCGCCATCTGACTGGCCCAGACGGCCGGTGCGGTGAGCAGCAGGAGTGACAAGGAAACGCGTTGGGCAAAGCTGGTGATATTCATCCGTCTCTCTAGGTTGCTAATGGTCGAACAGGCCCAAAGGGGCAAATCAGGTAGTGCTTGGAGCCACCACGTGCGGTGCATTGTGCTGCTTAATTAGTCCGGAACGAGGCGCAAAAGTGCCATCTCAATCCGCCTTGACCAGCCTTGGCTCGCCGAGATTGGCCAAGCGCACACTGAGCTGCAATTGCTCAGCCTCACCCCGGCTGCTCACCGGCCCCATGCGCACGCGATGGAGAATCTGCTGGTTGTGCACCACTGAGCTGATGAACACCGGGGCAGCCACCGTATCGCTCAACTTGGCCTTGAGCAATTCCGCAGCGTCCGGATTGGCGAAGGCTCCCACCTGGAGATACAGGCCAGAGACTGCGACTGAAGCGTTTTTTTTTGCGTCTATCAGTACCGGCAGCAAGGCCGCGGCATGTTGCTCTACCGGCGGCGAATACTGCTCAAGCGGCGCTGCAACCGGCTGGGCGACGGTCTTGACCTGAGCCGCGGGTTGCGCCGCCAGCACCAGTGGCACCGTGCGCCCTTGCTGGGCCCACCACTCGTTGGGATCAATGCCCTCGACCTTGACCCGCGCAGTACCCTTTTCCGCATAGCCGAGCTTTTTCGCGGCGGCAAACGACAGGTCGATGATCCGATCCGAATAGAACGGCCCGCGGTCATTGACCCGCACAATCGCACTCTTGCCATTGTCCAGGTTGGTTACCCGCACATAGCTCGGCAGCGGCAAGGTCTTGTGGGCGGCGGTCATGCCATACAGATCGTAAGTTTCGCCATTGGCGGTGGCCTGACCGTGAAACTTGGTGCCGTACCAGGACGCCGGACCTATCGCGTGATAGCGACGCGCATCGGGGATCGGGTAATACTGCTTGCCAAACACCACATAGGGGCTGGCCTTGACCCGACCATAATGCGGCATTGGCACGGCATCCTGGATCAGCGAGACATCGACATCCCACCAGGGCGCGCCGTCCTTGTGCGGGCGACTGAAGTCACCAGGACCGGAAATAGTCGCACTCGGCTTGCCCGGCGCCACCGATTGCGGCGCGCGGGTGGAGGTGCAACTGGCCAGCAACAGGCCGAGCGCAGTGCAGACGACAAACTTGAACGGCAGACCCGACATCAATTGGCCCCTCGCGCATCAACCAGCAATTCAGCCAACTGATTGACCGCCATGGCGTACATCACGCTGCGGTTGTAGCGCGTGATGACGAAAAAATTCGGCAAGCCCAGCCAGTACTCATCGCCCTGTGCGCCCTCGAGGCGGAAGGCGGTGACCGGCATTTCACCGTCCAGAGCAGCGCTGCTCGACCAGCCGAGGCGGCGCAGTTCGTCGACGTTCATCTGCGGGTCGAGACCGGCGCTCAGGCCTTGCTCGACCTGGTCGCCGCTGACCGTGGCAACGCTGACCACCGGCTCGCCAGGCAGCCAGCCGTGACGACTGAAGTAGCTGGCCACGCTGCCGATGGCATCCACCGGATTGGTCCAGATATTGATATGGCCATCGCCGTCGAAGTCCACGGCATAGGCGCGGAAACTGCTCGGCATGAATTGCGGCAAGCCCATGGCCCCGGCGTAGGAGCCCTTGAGGGTCAGCGGATCGACCTGCTCCTCGCGTGAGAGCATGAGGAACTCGCGCAGCTCCTTGCGAAAGAAGGGCGCGCGAGCCGGGTAATCGAATGCCAGGGTTGAGAGCGCATCCATGACCCGGTAGCTGCCGGTGTTACCACCGTAAAAGGTTTCCACGCCAATGATCGCCACTATCACTTGCGCCGGCACACCATATTCGGCCTCGGCGCGCGCCAGGGTCGCTTGATGCTCACGCCAGAAATCCACACCGCGGGCAATGCGCGAGTCGGTGATGAAGATCGGCCGGTAGTCCTTCCAGGGCTTGACCTTCTCCGCCGGACGCGAGATGGCATCGAGAATCGATTGCTTGCGCTGCACTGCGGCGAACAGACGCCCCAGTTGCTCCGAGGCAAAACCATAGTCGCGGTTCATCTCGGCGATGAACTCGCTGACCTGCGGCGAATCCTGGTAATCGGCGGCGAGCACCGGCTGAACCACACCCAAGGCGACGGCCAGACCGAGCCACTGTGTTTGCCGTGCAGCCCAGCCACGCAATATGTGCATTGAATTCATAACCCCAATTTAAGCCTGTGCAATCCACTTACGGTGAGTGTGGATCGACATCAAAATGCCAAACCCTGCCAGCAGGGTAATCAGCGAGGTACCGCCATAGCTGATGAACGGCAGCGGCACCCCCACCACTGGAAGCAGACCACTGACCATGCCGATATTGACGAAAACATAAACGAAGAACGTCATGGTCAGCGCGCCCGCCAGAAGCTTACCGAACAGCGTCTGTGCTTGCACGGTAATCACCAAACCGCGTGCGATCAACAGCAGGTAAACCAGCAGTAACAAACAAACACCGACCAGACCGAACTCCTCGGCGAGCACGGCGATGATGAAATCGGTGTGGCTTTCCGGCAGGAAGTCCAGGTGCGACTGGGTGCCAAGCAGCCAGCCCTTGCCGAAGACCCCGCCAGAGCCGATCGCCGCCTTCGACTGGATGATGTTCCAGCCGCTGCCCAGCGGATCGCTCTCGGGATTGAGAAAGGTCAGCACGCGCTGCTTCTGGTATTCACGCAGGACAAAGAACCACATCGCCACTGCAATCGGGACCAACGCACCCAGTGCCCCGATAATCCAGCGCCACTGCAGCCCAGCGATGAACAGAACGAAAACCCCCGAAACGATCACCAGCATCGAGGTACCCAGATCCGGCTGCAGCAGAATCAGCACGAACGGCAACAGAATCATCGCCATGCTGATTACGATGTGCTTGAAGCGCGGCGGCAAACTGCGCTTGGCCAGGTACCAGGCGATGGTAGCCGGCATGATCAGTTTCATGAACTCCGAGGGCTGGAAGCGAATCACCCCGGGGATATTGATCCAGCGGGTGGCGCCCATGGCGTTGTGCCCCATGACATCCACCGCCACCAGCAGGCCGACGCCGGCCACATAAGCCAGAGGCACCCAGCGCGCCATGAAACGCGGCTCGAACTGGGCAAGGATGAACATGCCCACCAGGCCGATGCCAAAGGAACTGGCCTGCTTGGTCAGCAGGTCGACATTCTTGCCGCTGGCCGAATACAGAATGAACAGGCTGCCGACCGCCAGGATCAGCAGCAGCAATAGCAAAATGCCGTCGATATGCAGGCGCTGCAGCAGACTGGCGCGACGGCGCAGTACATCCTCGCTGGACAGCACCCGATCGAAATTACCGTTCATCGCTGACTGACCTCTGCACTCGCCGGTTGCGCGTATTCGGCCTTGAGCTGGCCGCTGTCGTCGAGCAACCAGGCATCCATCACCTGCTTGACCACCGGCGCGGCCACCCCCGAGCCGGACTCGCCGTTCTCCACCATCACCGCCACCGCGATCTGCGGGTTGTCCGCCGGGGCGAACGCGACGAACAGGGCGTGGTCACGATGGCGCTCCAGGATCTTGTTGCGGTCGTATCGCTCACCCTGCTTGATCGCCACCACCTGCGCCGTGCCGCTCTTGCCGGCCATTCGATAGGCCGCCGTGTCGCCAACCTTGCGCGCGGTGCCGCGCGCCCCATGCATGACTTGCTCCATGCCGAGACGGGCGTAATCCCAGTATTTGCCATCGTGCAACAGGATATCCGGCGGCGGCTGACCATCCACCGGTGGTATTCCCTCGAGGGTCTTGGCCAGGTGCGGACGAATCCACTTTCCCCGGGTGGCAATCAGGGTTACCGCCTGGGCCAACTGCAGCGGTGTAGTCTGCATATAGCCCTGGCCGATGCCGAGAATCAGGGTTTCCCCCGGGTACCAAGGCTGCCGGTAGCGCGCGCGTTTCCACTCGCGCGACGGCATCAGCCCCGATGTTTCCTCGAACATGTCCAGCGACACGCGCTGCCCCAGGCCGAAGCGGCTCATGTAGTCGTGCATCCGGTCGATGCCCAGCTTGTGTGCCAAATCGTAAAAATAGGTGTCATTGGAGCGCATGATCGCCATCTCCAGACTCACCCAGCCATCGCCGTTGCGGTTCCAGTTGCGGTATTTGTGGCTGTTGCCGGCCAGCTGATAGAAGCCCGGATCGAACACTCGCGAACCAGGGGTGATCACCCCGGCATCCAGGGCGGCCACGGCCATCATCGGCTTGATGGTCGAGCCCGGCGGGTAAAGGCCACGCAAGACCCGGTTGAACAATGGCTGGTCGAGCGAATCGCGCAGCTCGGCATAGGCCTTGAAGCTGATGCCGGTAACGAATGGATTGGGGTCGAAACTCGGCTGACTGACCATCGCCAGCACCTCGCCGGTGCTTGGCTGGATCGCCACAATGGCACCTCGGCGCCCGCCCAGCGCGGCCTCGGCGGCTTCCTGCAGGCGCACATCGATAGTCAGCATGACATCCTTGCCCGGCAGCGGATCGATGCGCTTGAGCACCCGCAGCACCCGGCCACGGGCATTGGTCTCGACTTCTTCGTAGCCGACCTCGCCGTGCAACTGCTCTTCATAGAAGCGCTCTACACCGGTTTTACCGATATGGTGAGTACCGCTGTAGCCCACCGGATCGAGTTCCTTGAGCTCTCGCTCGTTGATCCGCCCGACATAGCCCACCGAATGGGCGAAGTGTTCGCCCTCGGGATAATGCCGCACCAGTTGCGCCACCACCTCAACCCCGGGCAGGCGGAACTGATTGACCGCGATGGTGGCGATTTGCTCTTCGCTCAACTCGAACAACACCGGCACCGGTTCGAACGGCCGCCGCCCCTGGCGCACGCGTTTTTCGAATAACGCCCGCTCCTCGCTGCTCAGCCCCAGCACCTCGACGATCACATCCAGCACCGGCTCCCAGTCGCCCGCCCGCTCACGAGTCAGGGTCAGGCTGAAACTCGGCCGATTGTCGGCGAGAATCACCCCGTTGCGGTCGAAGATCAGCCCACGAGTGGGCGGAATCGGCTGAACGTGAACCCGGTTGTTTTCCGAAAGGGTCGAGTGGTACTCGTACTGCACCACCTGCAGGTAATACATGCGGGCGATCAGGGCTGCGGTCAGCAGCAGAAACACCAGGGCACCAACCAGGGCACGCCGGCGAATCAGGCGCGCGTCTTTTTCGTGGTCCTTGAGGCGAATCGGCTGCGGCATCTAATGACTGCTGATTATGGGTGGGAAATCTGCGGGGAAATCATTTGTGGTACGGGTGTCCGGACAACACGGTCCAGGCCCGATACATCTGTTCGCCAATCACAATCCGCACCAGCGGGTGCGGCAGGGTCAAGGGCGACAGCGACCAGCGCTGTTCACTGCGCGCCTGTACTTCCGGCGCCAACCCTTCAGGACCACCGACCATAAGGTTGACGGTGCGCGCATCCAGGCGCCACTTGTCCAGTTCGACGGCCAGCTGCTCGGTGCTCCACGGCCGTCCTTCGACTTCCAGGGTGACGATGCGTTCCCCCGGCTGCACTTTGGCCAGCATGGCTTCGCCTTCCTGGCGAATCATCCGCGCCACATCGGCATTCTTGCCGCGGGTGGTCAACGGAATCTCGACCAGTTCCAGGGCAAGCTCTGCCGGCATGCGCTTGGCGTATTCCTGCCAGCCGTCTTCGACCCAGCGCGGCATGCGCGAGCCGACGGCGATCAGTTTGATCCGCACAGCGCGGCGTCCTTATTCTTGTTCCGGCTCAGGGCTGAACTGCGCACGGCTCTGTTCGGCGCCGCGCCAGAGACGCTCGAGGTCGTAGAACTGCCGTGCGGTTGGCAGCATCACGTGGACGACGATGTCACCCAGGTCGAGCAGGGCCCACTCGCCGGTGTCCAGGCCTTCGCTGCCCAATGGACGCACGCCCTTCTCCTTGACCTTCTCCAGCACGTTGTCGACCAGCGACTTGACGTGACGGCTGGAGGTACCGCTGGCGATCACCATGAAGTCGGTGATGCTGGTCTTGTCGCGCACATCGATGGTGGTGATGTCTTGCGCCTTGATGTCTTCCAGGGCAGCGATGGCCAGTTTGACCAGGTCTTCGCTGAGCATTTTTTGCTTCTTCATAAGTAACTCGTTTGCCTTGTGTTCAGTTCGACGCACGGTAGAGTCCGTGCGCATGGATATAGGTGAGTACCGCATCGGGCACCAGGTAACGCACCGATTTGCCGCTCGCCAGCAGCGTGCGAATCTGCGTGGCCGACACCGCCAGGGGCGTCTGCCAGATGAAGGAAATCTGTCCCCCGGGTCCCTCCAGGGTCAACGGGTCGCTGATGCTGCGGGCCGCCAGCACGTTGCGCAAGATTTCCGGCGCGTCGCTGTCGGCATCCGGGCGCTGCAGCACCAGAATATGGCAGTGCTCCAGCAACTCGCTCCAGCGATGCCAGGTGGGCAGCCCGCAGAAGGCATCCCAGCCGATGATCAGGAACAGCTGGTCGTCGTCCGCCAACTCGGCGCGCAACGACTCCAGGGTGTCGATGCTGTACGACGGCTTGTCACGCTTGAGCTCGCGATCGTCGACACACAGCGGTGACAAGCCGGCCACCGCCAGCTCGACCATGGCCAGGCGATCGTGCGCCGAAACCCGGGGCGCCTCGCGGTGCGGCGGCCGCGCACTGGGGATCAGGCGCAACTCGTCGAGGGCCATGAACTCCGCCACCTCCAGCGCACTGCGCAGGTGGCCGATATGCACCGGATCGAAGGTGCCGCCGAATATGCCGATGCGTTTAGGCATTCTGCCCGCGCAGTTGACCGTCGCCGATCACCACATACTTCTCGCAGGTCAGGCCTTCCAGGCCAACCGGGCCGCGGGCATGCAGCTTGTCGGTGGAAATGCCGATCTCCGCGCCCAGGCCGTACTCGAAGCCATCGGCGAAACAGGTTGGCGCATTGAGCATCACCGAGCTGGAGTCGACCTCGGCGAGAAAACGCCGGGCGCGACCCTGATGCTCGGTGACGATGGCGTCGGTGTGGTGCGAGCCGTAGCGATTGATGTGCTCGATGGCCTGATCCAGGCCGTCGACCACGCGAATCGACAGGATCGGCGCCAGGTATTCGGTGCTCCAGTCCTCCTCCATCGCCGGGATTGCCTGGATCAGCGCGCAGGTGCGCTCGCAGCCGCGCAACTCGACGCCCTTCTCGACGAACATCAGCTCCATGGCCGGCAAAAACGCAGCAGCCACGGCCTGATCGACCAACAGGGTTTCCATCGCGCCGCAGATGCCGTAGCGGTAGGTCTTGGCGTTGAAGGCGATGCCCTGGGCCTTGGGCAATTCGGCCAGGGCGTCGACATACACATGACAGATGCCATCCAGGTGCTTGATCACCGGCACCCGGGCGTCGCGACTGACCCGCTCGATCAGGCTCTTGCCGCCGCGCGGAACTATCACATCGACGAATTCGGGCATGCTGATCAGCGCACCGACGGCGGCGCGGTCGGTGGTTTCCACCACCTGCACCGCGGCGGCCGGCAGATCGGCCGCCGCCAGGCCGCGCTGGATGCAGGCGGCAATCGCACGGTTGGAATGAATGGCTTCCGAGCCGCCACGCAGGATGGTGGCGTTGCCGGATTTCAGACACAGGCTGGCGGCGTCGATGGTCACGTTGGGGCGCGACTCGTAGATGATGCCGATCACGCCGAGCGGCACGCGCATCTTGCCGACCTGAATACCCGACGGACGGTAGCTCAGGTCGCGGATCGCGCCGACCGGATCGGCCAGGCTGGCTACCTGGCGCAGGCCTTCGATCATGCCGTCGATCCGCGCCGGGGTCAGCGCCAGACGGTCCAGCAGCGCCGGCTCCAGGCCATTGGCACGGCCGGCGGCCAGATCCAGCTCGTTGGCGGCAGTCAGCTCGGCGCGCGCGGCATCCAGGGCCTCGGCGGTGGCCTGCAGGGCACGGTTCTTCTGCGCGGTGCTGGCGCTGGCGACCACGCGCGAGGCGGCGCGGGCCGCACGGCCCAGACGGGTCATATAGTCGAGCACGGACTCGGTCATGGTCTCGGTAGCCTGGCAATAACTAAAGCGGCTGATTATAGCGGTGCCACCGCCCCACGCACAGCGGCGCCTGGCGGATAGTGGACAAGCAGTAGCAATAACCTGTCGACCAAGACCGGCTCAGGCATCGATACGGCTCTTGTTGGTATCATCGCGATCCACCTGAGGCCTGCCTTCAACCAGGGAACTCTCATGCCTGCCGAACCCGCCCACAGCCTGCCCTGGCCTCAAGCCCGCCCCCTGAGCGCCAGCTTCTTCGAGCGCGACGCGCGCCTACTCGCCCGCGAGCTGCTCGGCAAGGTGATCCGCCACCGCTGCGGCCCGCTCTGGCTGAGCGCACGGATCATCGAGACCGAAGCCTACTACCTGGAGGAAAAAGGCAGCCACGCCTCGCTCGGCTACACGGAAAAACGCCAGGCCCTGTTCCTCGGCGGCGGGCACATCTACATGTATTACGCCCGCGGCGGCGACTCGCTGAATTTCAGCGCCTGCGGGCCGGGTAACGCGGTACTGATCAAATCCGCCTACCCCTGGCTCGACCCGGTTTCGCCCAGCGCCAGCCTGGCGCAGATGCAGGCCAACAATCCGGATGACCAGGGTCGGCCACGCCCGGCGGAAAAACTCTGTGGCGGACAAACCTTGCTGTGCAAGGCCCTGGGCCTGAAAGTACCGGACTGGGATGGGCGGCGTTTCGATCCGCAGCGCTTGTTCGTCGAAGACCTCGGCGAATGCCCGGCGCAGATCGTCCAGACCACGCGCCTGGGCATTCCCGCCGGGCGCGACGAACACCTGCCCTACCGCTTCGTCGACGCCGCCTTTGCCCGGCACTGCACACGCAACCCACTGCGTCGCGGCCAGGTCGAAGGTCGCGACTTTTATCTACTCGGGCCCACGGATGCACATCGATGAGCCAGTGGCTCGACAGCTTGACCCTCTGGCTCACGGCGAGCCCCAAGTGGCTCGGCCTGGCGATCTTCCTGATTGCCTTTCTCGAGTGCCTGGCGATTGCCGGGATCCTGGTGCCGGGCACCGTCTTGCTGTTCGCCGTCGCCGTGCTCGCCGGCCACGGTGCCCTGACGCTCAGTGAAACCCTGGCCCTGGCCTACTGCGGCGGACTGCTCGGCGATCTGCTGTCCTATGCCACCGGTCGCTACTTCCACCAGGACATCCGCCGCCTGCCGGGGCTGCGCCATCACCCGCAATGGATGGCCGGGGCGGAACTCTATGTTCAGCGCTACGGCATCGCCAGCCTGCTGGTGGGCCGCTTTATCGGCCCGCTACGGCCGATGCTGCCGATGATTGCCGGCATGCTCAGCATGCCGTTCGGGCGTTTCGTGCTGGTCAGCCTGCTCGCTTCGGCCGGCTGGGCGCTCGCCTACCTGTTGCCGGGCTGGGCCACTGGCGCGGCATTGCGCCTGCCACTGCCCGCAGGCTTCTGGCCCGAAGCCGCGGTACTTGCCGCCGGCCTGGCCGCCTTGCTGCTGCTCAGCGCACATGACAGCCTGCGCGAAAGACGCCGCGCCAGCTGGATCGCTGCGGGCTTGAGCCTGTTGCTGTTGTTCGGCCTGTTGATCGGCTGGCCGCGCCTCGATCAGTTCGATCGGGGCTTGCTCGCCCTGATTCAGGAACAGCGGAGTGCCAGCCTCGACACGCTAATGGTGCTGATCACCCGCCTCGGCGACTTTTCCAGCCAACTGGCCGCCGGGTTGCTGCTCTGCCTGCTTCTGCTATTGACGCGACAATGGCGAGCCTTGTCCTTTGCCGGCGGCACCCTGCTCGCTACCGCGCTGGCCAACGGCGCGCTGAAAGCCCTGCTCGCCCGCCATCGCCCACAGGTATTGCTCGAACCCTTGCACAGCTTCAGCCTGCCCAGCGGCCACAGCTCGGCGGCCTTCGCGTTCTTCCTGGTACTCGGCGTACTGGCCGGGCGCGGCCAACCGGCGCGCCTGCGCCTGGCCTGGCTGCTGCTGGCCAGCCTGCCGGCCATGACCGTCGCCCTGTCGCGGGTCTACCTGGGCGTGCATTGGCCGAGCGACATCATCGCTGGCGCCTTGCTGGCGGGCGGCCTGTGCGCGCTCAGCCTGGGCCTGACGCAATGGCGCATGCCACAGCCGGGGTTAGCCGCCAAGGTGTGGTGGTTGATCCTGCCGGCGTGCCTGGCACTGCTCGGGGCCATTGCCACCCGGCACTTGTCGCAAGGCTTGCTGCTCTATCGCTATTGAGCGACGCCACTCTCGCCCTGAATCTGCTCAAGCCAGGCTTGCAGCTGGATCAGGCGCGCCTGCGGCGTGTCGAGCTCGAGCAGCTGGAGTTTCTGCTCGAGCGCCAATGGCAACAGATAGGCCAGTTGATTGGCCAGGGCCGCTTGACCGCTGACCGAATCAGTCATGCCCAAGGCGGCGACCAGCGGGTGCTCGGCCAGGGCCTCGAGCAACGCGACAAGATCCGCATGCTCGGCTCCCAGGGGCTGATCCGCCGCCTCCTCCAACCACTCGACCTCGGCGATGGTCAGCTGATCCGGCAGCACCTGGGCGTGACCAACCTTGAAGCGTCGACCACCTTCGACACGAATCCCCAGCAAGCCGTTGGGCCGTTGCTGAAAATCGCAGATCCGCGCCTCGCAACCAATCGCCGAGAAGTGGCCGGCGGCCTCGCCGACCTCCCGGCCCTCGACAATGCATACCACGCCGAAGCCCTCACCCTGCTTCATGCAGCGACTGATCATGTCCAGGTAGCGTGCCTCGAATATCTGCAAATCGAGCAGGCAACCCGGAAACAACACGGTATTGAGCGGAAACAGCGGGAGTTTCATGGGGCCGTCCTCAGAGGTTGTGAAAAGATCGAGCGCAACGCCGCAGCTGACGGCTGGGCGATCCGTAAGGTCTATATGGGCTGCCCGCAGGCAGTCCGCCGTGATTCAGTGGCGCCGCCGAAAACTGCCGGGTTGTCGCTCCGCGCCGAAGCCGCTCGAGCCGCTCGAGCGCCGAATCGAACCCCGCCCGAACCGCCTTACGCCCCGAACCGACTACCGATGGTTGCAGCAATTGCAGCAGGTGAAGGGTTTTCACCACTTCTCAAACCAGGAAAATGATCGCCAGCGGTAACAGCACCGCTGTGAGCATGCCCATCAGACTCATCGCCAGCGCGGCGAACGCGCCACACTCTTCGCTTTCCTGCATGGCCCGCGCAGTGCCAACCGCATGCGCGGTCATGCCCAGGGCCATGCCGACAGCCGCGTGATGTCGCACACCGCACAGGCGCAACAGCGACGGGCCGAGCATCGCCCCGATCACCCCGGTCATCATCACGAAAACCGCTGCCAGTGCGGCAATACCACCGATCTGGCTGGCCACCAGCATGGCGATCGGCGAGGTCACCGACTTCGGCGCCATGCTCATCAACATGATCGAGTCGGCGCCAAACCACCAGGCCAGGGACACGCCGAGCACCGTGGCCACAACCCCGCCGACCAGCAAGGTCAACACGGTCGGCAAGAACAACTGGCGAATCCGCCGCAAATTGAGGAACAAGGGCACTGCCAAGGCCACGGTTGCTGGACCGAGGAACAGGGTCAGGGCCTCAGCGCTGACCTTGTACTCGGCATAATTCAGGCCGCACAGCAACAGCACGCCGATAACGATCACCATCGACACCAACACCGGCTGCAGGAACATCCAGCGGGTCCTTTCGTAGGCGGCGATGGACAACTGGTAAGCACCCAGAGTAATCCCGGCGCCAAACAACGGATGATGGGTGAGCGCCTGCCAGGCACCGTACCAGTCGAGGCTCATAGGTCACCCCGCCGACGCTGCTGGCGCTCGATGAGCTTTTGCATCATCCAGCCGGCGAATACCACCGACAGCACCAGTGACAACACCAGCGCCCCGATCACCGCCCAGAAGTCCGCGGCAATCGCATCGGCATAGGCCATTACGCCAACCGCAGGCGGCACCAGCAACAGCGGCAGGTACTTGAGCAGGTTGCTGGAGGCCAGGCTCAGGGGTTCGCTGACCTCGCCATGCACCAGGAGGAACAGCAACAGCAACAGCATGCCGATAATAGGCCCTGGCAACATCGGCAGTAACAAGACGTTGAGTCCGGTGCCGAGCAACTGGCACAGCACCAGCCAGGACAAGCCGCGTAACAGCATGAGGTGAATCTCCAATTGAAGTGACGAGCAGCGTCGCGGCGGCACAAGCGACCAGCAGTGACCGCACAAGCATAGCGCCATGGCCTCAGGCCAGGGCGTACCGCGGCCATTATAGGCAGGCAAAGCGCCCGCCGAAAAAGACCGCGTGAGAAGGCCGCGAGCAAAGGTCAGGCGAGGCAACCACCGCTGCCAGCCGTAGTGCAACGAAGTGACTGCCGGCCACTGGCCGGCCAAGCGAGCGCAGTGAGTCAAACGAACCGGACGCGCACGCAAGTGCGGAAGCGGCATGACGCGCTTGAGCGCATAGACAGCACGCTGCTTGTCCAAGCTGTTGTTCAACGCCGCATCACCGAGGGCAGCCGTGCTCACCCGGTCTGTATAAGCCACTATTCAGCAAGCCATTGCAGACTTGACCCGGCATGCGCCCCATGATGATCTAGGGCCCAAGCGGTTCGACTCGAAAAACAACACCACCGTCTCCTCAAGGAGGAACTATGCCGTCAGTACCCGTAGCAGAGCTCAGCAATTACGTAGGCAAGGAACTGGGACGCTCCGACTGGCTGATCATCGATCAGCAACGCATCAATCAGTTCGCCGAATGCACCGGCGACCACCAGTTCATTCACGTCGACCCGGAAAAAGCCAAGCACACCCCCTTCGGCGGCACCATCGCCCACGGTTTCCTGTCGTTGTCGCTGATCCCCATGCTGATGGAAGACATCATGCTCATGCCCGAGGGCCTGAAAATGGCGATCAACTATGGCCTGGACAGCGTGCGCTTCATCCAGCCGGTCAAGGTCGACTCCAGGGTACGCCTGGTGGTGACCCTGACCGACGCCACCGAGAAGAATCCCGGCCAGTGGCTGCTCAAGGCCCGCGCGGTACTGGAAATCGAAGGCCAGGACAAACCGGCCTATGTGGCCGAACCCCTGACCCTCTGCTTCGTCTGATCTGCGCCGGCATAACCGGCGTTCGTTCGACCGAGCGAACGCCGGTTATGCACTGGCACTGTGCGGCGCGGCAGCGCAGAGCCAATGGTTTACGGCATACTCCGGCAACACCTGGATCTGGATGTTTGCCATGCACCGCCTCGCCAACCTGGCTCCCCTGAGCCTCGCCCTGCTGCTTGCCGCCTGCGGCGACGGCGAACCCCTGCTACCCGCGGATGCGACACTGCCCGACGGCGCGCGCTATCGCGGCGAGGTGATCGACGGCTTGCTGCAAGGTCCCGGCCGCCTGGATTACCGCAATGGCGGCTGGTTCGTCGGCACCTTCAAGGATGGCCAGTGGCAAGGCCCCGGCGAATGGCAAGGCGCGAATGGCGAGCACTACGTCGGCGAGTTCGAGCAAGGCGCCTTTCACGGCCAGGGCACTCTCCACTATCCTGACGGCGGCAGCTACCAGGGCGGTTTCGCCGCCGGCCGGTTTGCCGGCGAAGGCACGCTCCAGCAGGACGGCCTGGTGTATCGCGGCACATTCAAAAACGACCTGTTCGATGGCCTGGGCACCCTCGAACGCGCAGATGGCAGCAGCTTTCACGGCCAGTTCCGCAAAGGCGTGGCGCACGGCCAGGGCGTGCGCCACGACGAGTACGGCAACCAGTTCAGCGGCCAGTTCGACCAGGGCCAGCTGCAAGGCCCCGGCAGTTTCAAAAACACTGACGGCGATCTCTATAGCGGCGACTTCCGTGACAACCAGTTCCATGGCAAAGGTCGCTACCAGAGTGTCGAGGACGAAGTCTGGAGCGGGCAGTTTGTCGAGGGCGCTCTCAACGGCGCGGGCGAGTTCCAGGGCGCGGACGGCGAGCGCTACCGCGGCGAATTCCGCGACTGGCGTTACCACGGCCAAGGCCGCCTGCAGCTGGCTGATGGCAGCCTTTATGAGGGTCACTTCGAGAATGGCGAGTACTCGGGTAACGGCACCCTGACCCTCGCCTCAGGTGACCAGCAGAGCGGCACCTGGCTGCACGGCCAGCGCCTGCGTGACGAACAGGGTCGCATGCTGCCCGACCCATTGGAGCTCGGCCTGCTGATCCAGGGCCGGCTGCTCGATGAGGCCATCGCCGAGCTGCCCGCCTCCACCCCCGCCATCGAACTGTACGCCCTGACCCTGGCCGGTGACGGCGAGCAGAGCGTGTTCCTGCGCGAAGCCGATTACGTCGCCAAGCTGCTTGGCGAGCGTTTCGCCGCCTATGGCCGTATCACCTTGACCAACCACCGCGATCACTTCGCCGACCGCCCACTGGCTACCCGTGAAAGCCTGACCCGGGCGGTGCAGGCCCTGGCCGAACGCAGCGGGCCGGAAGACCTGATCTTCATCTACCTGACCAGTCACGGTTCGCGCCGGCATGAGCTGAGCCTCGATCAACCGCGCCTGCAGCTCAGCGACCTGCCGGCCAGCGAACTGGCCGCGCTGCTGCAGCCGCTGCACGCGCGACACAAGGTGGTGGTGATCTCGGCCTGCTACTCCGGCGGCTTCATCCCCCCGCTGCAAGACGACCAGACCCTGGTGATGACCGCCGCCCGCGCCGACCGGGTGTCCTTCGGCTGTTCCGAGGACAACGACTTCACCTATTTTGGCCGAGCGCTGTTCGCCGAAGCCCTCAACGAGACCGATGACCTGCAGCGCGCCTTCGAGCTGGCCAAGGCAAAAGTTGCCGAGCGCGAACAAGCCGAAGGCTTCGAGGCCTCCGAGCCGCAAATCTGGCCAGCCAAGGCGGTCCTGCGACACTGGCGCGCCCTGCGCGAGCAACAGGCGCGCCAGGCGTTGCGCGCAGCACCCGGCGACGACAGCGCCGCTCGCCCTGCCCCGCCTATCGAACAAAGTAACCAGCGCAGCACGCAGTAGTTTTTCAACGGCCTGTTAAGCTGATTGATATCAGCGGAGACCCCACGATTATGTATTTGACGCCCCAGCACATCCTCCTCGCGGGTGCCACCGGCCTGACCGGTGAACACCTGCTTGATCGCCTGCTCAACGAACCTACGGTCGCGCGCGTGCTGGCGCCGAGCCGCCGGCCATTGGCCGAACACCCGCACCTGGAAAACCCGGTGGGTGAACTGCTCGACCTCTTGCCCCAGCTCAACGGCCCCATCGACACGGCCTTCTGCTGCCTGGGCACCACGATCAAACAAGCCGGTTCGCAGGAGGCCTTTCGCGCCGTCGACCATCACTTGGTCGTGACCTTCGCCCAGCGTGCCCGCGAGCTCGGTGCCCGTCACCTGCTGGTGGTCAGCGCCCTCGGTGCCGAGGCCAAGTCAACGGTATTCTATAACCGGGTCAAGGGCGAGATGGAGCAAGCGCTGCAAGCCCAGGACTGGCCGCAGCTGACCCTGGTACGGCCATCCCTGCTGCTCGGCCCGCGCAACGAATTCCGCCTCGGCGAACGCCTGGCCGCGCCGCTGGCGCGCTGGCTACCCGGCAAATACCACGGCATCGAAGCCACCGTGCTGGCCCGCGCCCTCTGGCGCCTGGCCCTGGAGGAAGGCCGCGGCCTGCGCGTCATCGAGTCCGACCGGCTGCGCCGCCTCGGCCGCTGATCCCCTTACCCCCTAGCGAGTCAGCCCATGAGCACAACCCACAGCAGCCTGATCGAAGCCCTCGAAGCCGCCGACATGCTTGAAATCGACGACCTCTACGCCTGGCACTTCAACCTGGACAAGGAGCTGCTGGCCCAGGTCAGCGCCGGCTCGGCCAGTGCCGACAGCAAGAACCAGCCCCTGCTGAGCATCGACTGCGTCGACGGCAGCGCTCGCCGCCATTGGCAGTTCTCCCTTGCCGCAGTAAGCGCGGCGCGCTTCGATGCCGAGACGGACAGCTGGCACCTGACCGATGGCGACGCAGAGCACCGGATCAAATGCTACGCGGCGATCAGCGGCGACAATCTCGACAGCGACGACGCCGAAGCCAGCAACGACTGATCCCCGCGGAGCGTGCCATGCGACTCGATGATCGCTACATCCTGCCGCAGCTGATCGTCTTCGCCTGCGGCCTGGGTGAAGTGATGAAGGTCCGCGCGCAAATCGTCCCGCTGGCCGAGTGACGGGTGCTGGAGATCGGCATCGGTAGCGGACGGAACTTGGCGTTCTACGATGCTGAAAAAGTCAGCGCGATCGTCGGCGTCGACCCTGCTGCCGACATGCAGCACCTGGCCCTTACTTGCATCGCGCGGATCGCCATCCCGGTCGAGATGATCGCCCTCGAACCGGGCCAGATTCAGGCCGCCGAGGCCAGCTTTGACAGCATCGTCTGTATCTTTACCCTGCGCACCATCCCGGACGCCGTGGCCGCGCGGCAAGAGCCGCGGCGGGTACTGAAACCCGGCGGCCGCCTGGTGTTCGGCGAACTCGGCCTGGCCCCGGATACCCCCGTGGAGCGCCGGAAGAATCGCCTGTCGCCCTACAGGAAACCCCTGGCCGAGGCCTGTCACCTCAATCGCGACATTCCTGCGCTGTTCAAGGCTGGCGCCTTCACCATCGCCCAGATGCAGCCGGGCTAGCTGAAAGGGCCCCAGCCCATGACTTTCGTCGATCGTGGCTGGGCGCAGTGACTCCGCCACACCAGGGCATTAGTACTTTCTCTGCGAGGCAATCACCCCGTATGCTGTCCATGGTTGCAGGAACATTTCATTGGATCGAAAGCGGTCAGCGCATGAAGCCACCCTCAACACGCCCATCCCGCTACACCTGCCTGGCTGGCTTGCTGGCATTGTGCATGGTCTGCGCCTCACCGATCTGGGCGCAGCAGCGCCAGGTGCGCGTCGGCGTCTACGCCAATGAGCCGAAGATCCTGATGGGCCAGGACGGGCAAATCTCCGGGATCCTCGGCGAGTTGCTGAATGAAATCGCCCGTGAGGAAAGCTGGCAACTGATCCCGACCCCCTGCGACTGGCAGACCTGCCTGGATCTGGCACAGAACGGCACCATCGACCTGCTGCCGGATGTGGCCTTCAGCGAAGCGCGCGCGCGGCTATTGGACTTTCACCAGCAGCCCTCACTCTATAGCTGGTCGCAGCTGTATAGCCGCGAGGAGGCCAACCTTCAGTCGATCCTCGATCTCAAGGATCGACGTATCGCCGTGCTGGACCGCTCCATTCAACAGAATTACCTGCAAATGCTGCTCGACAGCTTTGGCCTGCAGGCCCGGCTGATTCCTGTGCAAAGCCTGGCCGAGGGCTTCGAACTGGTGACCAAGCAGCAGGCCGAAGCGGTAGTGGCCAACCAGCAATTCGGCGACTTCCATGCGCCGCACTACCAGCTACGCAGCACACCGATCATGTTCCAGCCCGTGCAGCTGTTCTATGCCACCCGCAAGGGCTCCAACAGCGAGCTGCTGAGCAGCATCGACCGCCATTTGCGTGAGTGGAGAGACTCGCCCTCATCCTATTACTACCAGACCCTGCAGCGCTGGGGCGGCGAACGCCCCCGCCTGTTGGTACCTACCGCCGCCTGGTGGGGCCTGGCCATCCTGGCCGGCCTGCTGCTGACCGCGCTCGGCGGCGCCCTGCTGCTGCGCCGCCAGGTCGCCGAGAAGACCCGCCACCTGAAGGCCAGCGAGCAGCGCCTGAACACCATTCTCGACAGCGTCGAAGCCCATATCTACATCAAGGATCATGAGCTGCGTTACCAGTACGCCAACCGCAAGGTCTGCGAACTGTTCGGCGTGCCACTGGCGCAGGTGGTGGGGCAGACCGACCAAGACTTCTTCGACGCCGCCACTGTGGCCAGCCTGCATGAGAACGATCGCCGCGTGCTGCTGCTCGGCGAGCGGGTGGAGACCGAGGAAATCAATCGCAGCCCGGACGGCGCCCTCGAACAGACCTATCTCTCGGTCAAGCTGCCGTTGCGCCACCCGGACGGCAGTATCTATGCCCTGTGCGGCATCTCCACCGATATCAGCGAGCACAAGCGGAACCTCGAGCAGATCCATCGCCTGGCCTTCTACGACCTGCTCACCGGCCTGCCCAATCGCCGCCTGCTGCTCGACCGCCTGCAGCATGCCCTGGCGCAGCGTGGCCGCAGCCAACTGGACGGCGCCCTGCTGTTCATCGACCTGGACAACTTCAAAGACATCAACGACACCCTCGGCCACGACATGGGCGACCAACTGCTGCAACAGGTCGCCTTGCGCCTGAGCAGCCATGTCCGCGAGGAGGACACCCTGGCCCGCCTCGGCGGTGACGAGTTCGTCCTCATGCTCGAAGGGCTGCAGCTGCAGCTCCCCGAGTCGATCACCCAGATCGAAACGGTGGCGAGCAAGCTGATCCAGGTCCTGGGCGAACCCTATGTGCTGCAGGGGCGCAGCCACACCAGCACCGCCAGCATCGGCATCGCGCTGTTTTCCGAGGCCCAGGGCACGATGGATGAACTGCTCAAGCGCGCCGATCTGGCCATGTACGAGGCCAAGGCCGCCGGACGCAACACCCTGAGGTTCTTCAACCCCGAGATGCAGGCCGAAGTCAGCGCCCGCACCACCCTGGAAAACGACCTGCGCCAGAGCCTGAGCGCACGCCAGTTCGTCCTCCACTATCAGCCGCAGGTCAACGCCCAGGGCCAACTGCTCGGCGCCGAAGCCCTGGTGCGCTGGCAGCATCCCAGTCGCGGCCTGGTAGCCCCCGGCGAGTTCATCCCGCTGGCGGAAAGCACCGGCCTGATCCTGCCCCTGGGCCGCTGGATCCTGCACAGCGCCTGCCAGCAACTGGTGACCTGGGCCGCAGATTCCGGGCGCGAGCAATTGACCATGGCGGTGAACGTCAGCGCGCGGCAATTCCACCACCCTGATTTCGTCAACGACGTGCTCGCCGTGCTCGATGAAACCGGGGCCAACCCGCAACGCCTGGAGCTGGAACTGACCGAGAGCCACCTGGTGCAGGATGTGGAAGCCATGATCGTCAAGATGGATCAGCTCAAGGCGCGCGGCGTGCGTTTCGCGCTGGACGACTTTGGCACCGGCTATTCATCGCTCAGCTACCTCAAGCGACTGCCGCTGGACCAGCTGAAGATCGACCGATCCTTCGTCCGCGACCTGCTCAGCGACTCCGACGACGAGGCCATCGTACGCACCATAGTTGCCCTGGGCGCCGGCATGGATCTGCAGGTGATCGCCGAAGGCGTGGAAACCCTGGCGCAACGCGATGCCTTGCTGCGCCTGGGCTGCCAGCGCTTTCAGGGCTATCTGTTCGGCAAACCGGAACCGGCACAGAGGCTCGAGCAGTGGCCCAGGCCGGCCGACGCCAGCAGCGCCTGAGACTGATAGCGCTCAAGCCTCGGACACCGCCTCGTTCTGCCTGAATCGCAACAGATCGGAGGCGGCGAAATCCGCCACGGCCATGGGCCGGCCATAAAAGTAGCCCTGGTAATGCAGGCAGCCATTGTTCAGCAGGCTGTCGCGCTGCGTTTGGGTTTCCACGCCTTCGGCAAGCACCTCCAGCTTGAGGCTGTGCGCCAGGGCGATAATCGCGCGGACGATGGCCAGGCTGCTGGGATTGTCCGGCAACTCACGCGTGAACGACTGATCGATCTTCAGCTGATCCAGCGGCAACTGCTGCAGATAGGCCATGGACGAATAACCCGTGCCGAAGTCATCGATGGAGAAACGGATGCCCATGTCTCTCAGCGTCTGCATGCGCACGATGGCTTCGTCCATGTCTGTCAGCAGCAATGACTCGGTCAGTTCCAGCTTGAGCAGCTGGGGGTTGGCCCCGCTGTGCCGCAGGGTCTGTTGCACGGCGTCGACAAAGTCCGTCCGATAGAGCAGACGCGCACTGAGGTTTACCGACAGACTCAAGCCGGCGCTATAGGGCTGTTGTGCCCACTGCGCGAGCAACGCGCAGGCGGCGCCGAGCACCTGCATATCCAGGGTTTCGATCAACCCACAGCGCTCGGCGATGGTGATGAAGGCGCCAGGCGCCAGCAATCCGCGCCGCGGATGCTGCCAACGCACCAGTGCCTCGGCACCACTCAGGCAGCCCAGCTGATCCACCTGCGGCTGCAGATAGACAATAAATTCGCCGGTCTGCAGCCCCCGGCGCAGGTCCTCCTCCAGCTGCAGGCGAGCGCTGACCGCTTCCTGCATCTGCGCATCGTAAAAACTCAGGGCGTTCTTGCCCGCGGCCTTGGCCGTGTACATCGACAAGTCGGCGCGCTGCATCAGTTCATCCACAGAATGCTGATCGTCGTTGAACAGCACCACACCCAGGCTGGCGCTGCTGAACAGGCGATGGCCGCCAGCCAGATAGGGCTGGCGCAGGGCGTCGAGCACCTGGGCGCCGAGGTGCTCGACCTGGGAGGCGGCTTCCTCGGTACGGGCCTCCAGCCCTTCGAGCATGATGACGAACTCGTCGCCTCCCAAGCGGGCCACGGTATCGCGCTCACGCAGGCTATGGCGCAAGCGCTCGGCCACCTGACACAGCAGCTCATCACCGACCTGATGGCCATACAGGTCATTTACATTCTTGAAGTTGTCGAGGTCGAGGAACACCAGCGCGGCATGCTGGTTGTTGCGCCGACTCAATGCCTGCGCCTGCTGCAGACGGTCACGCAGCAGGCGGCGATTGGGCAGGCCGGTCAGGGCATCGTAGAACGCCAGGTGCTTGATCTTCTGCTCGGCGGATTTGCGCTCGCTGATATCGGTCAACGACGCCACATAGTTGCTGACCCGCCCACGCTCATCGCGCACCGCGCTGATGGCCAACCACTCGGGAAAGACCTCACCATTCTTGCGCCGGTTCCAGACCTCCCCCTCCCACATACCCGTCTCGGCCAAGGTCTGCCACAGGGCCTGATAGAACTCAGGGCCATGCCGCCCGGAGCTGAGCATCTGGGTACTCTGGCCAATGGCTTCGGCGGCGCTGTAGCCGCTGATCTGGCTGAAGGCGCGGTTGACCTTGAGGATCCGCGTGCTGGCATCGGTGATCAGCATGCCCTGCTGGGACTCGAAGGCAATCGCCGCAACCCGCCGATCCAGCTCGAAATTGACCCTGTCGGTAATATCACGGGCGATGAACACCACCGCCCGCTTGCCCTGCAGCAGGGTATCCAGGCGCCTGGCGCGCCCCTCGAACACCCGCTGACCAGACGGCGTGCGCATACCGTATTCCAGAGTTTGCGGGCTGTCGCAGGCCAGTGTGTGTGCAAGAAAGGCCATGAAACGCTCCGCCTGGCCAACCGGCAGCACATCGGCCAGGTGTTTACCGACCAGGCCCACACCGCCGCCATAGAGCAGCTGCGGATCGGGGGCCATCACCTCCAGGTAGCGGCCCTCCTCGTCCAGCACCAGGGTCAGGTCCGGACTGGCCTCATTGATCGCCCGCAGGCGCGCCTCGCTTTCGCGCAGGGCCTGACGATCACGGGCTTGCTGGAAGATGTCCTGCAACAGCAGCCCCAGCAGCAGGGTGGCCGGCGTCAGCACCAGAAATACCGGTACCGCCACCTGCTGCAATGCCTGGCTGAAAGTCTTCTCCGGCAACAGGCTCAGGCTCAGCACCAGCAGCAGATGCACCAGCGCGCCGAAGAGCAACAACTGCCAGACCCCAATGCGCAGCCAATTGCGCTGGCAGGCCGCTCGATAGGCCAGACCCAGCAGCACCGGCATGACGATATTGAACAGCCCCGGAATGACCCCCACCCCGCCCAGCCAGAGCCGATAGCCGCCAGCCATCAGCCCGGCGATGGCCGCCACCAAGGGGCCACCGAACAGGCCGGCCATGCTCAGCACCACGCTGCGCGCATCGAAGATCAGCCCCTCACGGAGGGTAAGCGGAGCCAACATGCCAATCACGCAGATAGCCCCGAACAGGCCACCGGCAAGCAGCTGACGCAGCAGTTGCCGCTGGACATGCCGCATATTCAGGGCATGCAGCCAGCACAGCGCGATCAGCACGGCCGCGCTCTCGATAAAATTCAGGATCATTGAACAACTCGACAGGTTTACCCACATTGGCAGGCAACAGAGGCCAAGTGCCAGCAACCGCGCATGATAGCAATTTACCAGCAACCCGCTAAGGCCGTAGGTCGGTCAGAACGGACGGAGCGCCGGCTAGCGCGATGAGTCGCGCAGCTGCAGGGCATCCACCAGGCCCGCGGCGATGGCCATGCCAACCAGATCGGCGAGGGTCTCGGCCTGCATGCGCTTCATCACCCGCGAGCGGTACAGGTCGACGGTCTTGACGCTGATTGCCAGCTGTTCTGCCACTTCCCGATTGGTGCAGCCGCACACCAGCGGCAGCAGCACATCGCGCTCGCGCGGGGTGAGGCCGGCCAGGCGTGCCTGCACCGCCTGCAAGCGCTCATCCACCACCGGGGTCGCCGACGGCCGACTCAGGGCCTGCTGCACGCTGTCGAGCAGCAACTGTTCGTTGTAGGGTTTCTCGATAAAGTCCACCGCGCCGGCGCGAAAGGCGCGCACCACAATGGGCACATCGGCATGGCCACTGACGAAGATGATCGGCATGTCGATGCCGCGCTCGCGCAGGGCTTCCTGCACATTCAGCCCACCCATGCCGGGCATGCGCACGTCCAGCAGCACGCAACCGCGGGTCTCGGCCGCACAGGCCTCGAGAAAGTCCCGGCCGCTGGTAAAGGGCAAGGCCTTGAGCCCCACCGACTCCAGCAGCCAGACAGTGGAGTCGAGCATGCCCTGGTCATCATCGACCACATACACCTGCTGTTGCACTTGCCCGCTCATCTCCGCTCCTCTTGCTGTTATGCATTGACACCGAATCGATGGGGGCTTCAGCCGCGACATGCAGAACCTTCTGTCGCGGTTAACGCTCCTCCCACACAAAGCCTCTCAAGCCTCAGCCCGCCCCAGCGGCAGGCGACATTCCAGGCAGAGTCCGGCCGCCTTGCCTGGATGCGCCTCCAGGGCCCCACCAAAGCCTTCGATAATGCTACGACTCATCGACAGGCCCAGGCCCAGGCCTTCCGCCTTGCTGGTGTAGAACGGGGTGAAGATGTGCTCCAGCTGCGCCGCTGCCACCCCCGGGCCCTGGTCACTGACCCAGACGCACAACTGGCCGCCACGCTCGCCGGCGCTCAGTTCGATGCGCGAGGGCTGGCCCGGATGGGCTTCGCGGTTGGCGTCGATGGCGTTGCGCAACAGGTTGAGCAACACCTGTTCAAGCAGTACCCGGTCGGCGTAGACCGGCGGCAGATTATCCGCCAGTTGCTCGTCGATATTCACCTGCCAGTTGCTCGCCTCCCACTGACACAGGCGCATCGCCTCGCGGGCCACCTCGGCGATATCCAGGGCCTGGGTGCGGCGCTGGCCCTTGCGCAGGAAGGCGCGCAGCCGCTTGATCACCTCGGCGGCGTGGTTGGCGTGTTCGGTGATGCGTTCCAGGCCCTGGGCCACCCTGTCCGCCGCCTGCGGATTGGTACCGAGGGCCTTGAGGTAGCGCTGGCTGGCACTGGCGTAATTGACCACCGCGGCCAGCGGCTGGTTGATCTCATGGGCGATACCCGACGCCAGCTCGCCAAGGGTAACCAGCCGCGCGGTGTGCGCCAGTTCGTCCTGATGGTGACGCTGCTGGGCCTCGCGCAGCTCGCGCTCGGTCATGTCGCGGGCCACCAGCGAATAGTAGTGCTCGCCACCACTGCCACGATGGGCCAGCAGCACCAGCGACACCGGCAGCGGCGCGCGCGCGCCCAGCGGTAGCAGGCGTGCCTCGGCGCTCCACACCCCGCGGCTATCGGCGGTGGCCCAGCCGCGCGTCTGCAGGCGCTGCATATCGTCTTCTCCGAGCAGGACATCCAGCGCGGGCAGCGGCTGCTCCGGGGCAATATTCAGGGCCTGCCGGGCCGACGGATTGAGGTAGGTCAGGCAGCCGCCCGGGTCGATAAACAGCACCAGGTCGGTATTGGCCTCGACCACTTCGGCCAGACGCCGCTTGTTCTCCTCGGCCTGCACCCGCGCGGTGATGTCGCGCGACACGCTGACCACTTCCACCACGGCACCGGTGTAGGTCTCGCGGATCGCCCGGCTGGCGGTCTCGAACCACAGGTAGTGACCGTCGCGGTGGGCAATGCGGAAGGTCATGGTGTGGTAGCCGTCCTGCTCCAGCGCTTCGCGAGTGCTCTGCACCAGCTGCGCCTGATCCTGGCGGTGGAACAGCGCCTGCACCCGGGTACCGCGCAGCTCTTCCGGCCAGTAGCCGAGCAGAGTCCAACTGGCCGGCGAGGCATCGAGGAAACGCCCGTCCGGGGTGTGCCGGGATATCAGGTCGGTGGTGTTTTCGGTGATCAGCCGGTAGAGCCGACTGGCTTTGGCCGCCTCGCGTTCGGCACGAACCTGGACGGTGGCCAGCCGACAACGGGCCAATACCCGCTGCTCCAGCGCGTCGGGCATGAACAGCCAGATCAGAATCTGCCCGTCGACCTGCGCCTCCACCTCCTCGATGGCCCGGCCCTGCTGCAAGCAGGCGCGTACCAGTTGCGGCGCGTTGACCGGCAGAAACTCGGCCACCGCCGGCAATGGCCTTTCGCCGAGCAGCTTGAGCATGGCCGCATTCAATTGCAGCGGCTGCGCCAGGGCATCCAGCAGCAGGCTCGGCTGCGGGTCGGCACCGAGCAAGGCGTTGCCGCGCGCCTGCAGCGGCAGGCTGGCCAACAGGGCCAGCAGCAGTTCGTGGATCAAGCCGAGCCAATCGAGGCTGACGCCCTCCTGCAGTTCGATCAGCAACAGTCCGGGCTGGTCCTGATCCAGCTGCAAGGCCAGCACCTGACCGTGGCTGATGGCGGCGCGGCGCACGCGTCCGGCCAGCCAGCAGGGCAGCACGCGCAACTCGGCCAGACTCAGGCGCGGCTGCTCCGCCAGCGCGGCGAACAGAGACTGATCGCTGGCCTGCAAGGGATCGCCAAAGCCCGGCGGCAGGTGCGGAGCACTGCCTTCATGGCTGTAGATGCCCGTGCCTGGCTGCCAGCCCAGAAAGAACGCCTGACGCACTTCGGGACAGGCCTGCAGGGTGCGACGCAAGGCATCGGCGCGCAGCGCCAGGGGTAACGCCTCGCGCTGCAGACACAGCCAGCTGTGCAACTGCACCTGAATCTCACTCATCGATTGTGCTTCCTCGCAGCGGGCTGTCCGCAAGCGTGTATTGACCAGCCACGAGCATCGGGGCAACGCGCGCGGAATGCAAAGCGACCAAGGCATATGCCCCATCAAGACAACCTAGTACATATACTATAGAACTATGGTTTAACTTCCATATTTTACTAGGTGAATATATAAATAGCCGCCAGTTGAAACCTGAAGCGTCCACTCGCCCAGCGAGCCGGGCCACAAGAGCAAACAATCTGCCATGGGTACCCGCATGTCGATCTACGAACAGGGCCTTGCGCCTGCCGCCGTTAACCACATCGCCCTCTCCCCGCTGAGCTTTCTCGAGCGCACCGCGGCCGTCTACCCGCACTACCCCGCGGTGATCCATGGTTCGATTCGCCGCGACTGGGCCGAGACCTATGCCCGTTGCCGGCGCCTGGCATCGGCCCTGGCCGGCCGCGGCATCGGCAAGGGCGACACGGTGGCGCTGATGCTGCCCAATACCCCGGCGATGCTCGAAGCGCACTTCGGCGTGCCGATGATCGGCGCAGTACTCAACCCGCTCAACGTGCGCCTGGACGCCGAAGCCATCGCCTTCATGCTGCAGCACGGCGAAGCCAAGGTGTTGATCACCGACCGCGAGTTCCATGAAGTGGTGCACGCCGCCGTCGGCATGCTCGATCATCCGCCGCTGGTGATCGATGTCGATGATCCGGAATACGGCGAAGGCCAGGCGGTCAGCGACCTCGACTACGAAGCCCTGCTGGCCGAAGGCGACCCGCAATTCGCCTGGCAATGGCCGGATGACGAATGGCAGGCGATCAGCCTCAACTACACCTCCGGCACCACCGGCAACCCCAAGGGCGTGGTCTACCACCATCGCGGCGCCTACTTGAACTCGCTGGGCAACCAGATGACCTGGGCCATGGGTCACCATCCGGTGTACCTGTGGACCCTGCCGATGTTCCACTGCAACGGCTGGTGCTACCCCTGGACCATCACCGCCCTGGCCGGCGTGCATGTGTTCCTGCGCCGGGTCGACCCGCAGAAAATCCTCCACCTGATCCGCGCGCACAAGGTCAGCCACCTGTGCGGCGCCCCCATCGTGCTCAACGCCCTGGTCAACATGCCCGAGTCGGCCAAGGCGGCCATCGAGCACCCGGTCAATGCCATGGTGGCCGGCGCAGCGCCGCCGGCCAAGGTGATTGGTGCGGTCGAGGAGATGGGCATCAAGGTCACCCACGTCTACGGCCTGACCGAGGTGTACGGCCCGGTGACCGTGTGCGCCTGGCATGCCGAATGGGATGAACTGCCGCTGGAGCAGCGGGCGCAGATCAAATCGCGCCAGGGCGTGCGCTACCCGACCCTGGAAGGCCTGATGGTCGGCGATCCGAAAACCCTGGAACCGACGCCACGCGATGGCGAGACCATCGGCGAGATCTTCATGCGCGGCAACACGGTGATGAAGGGCTACCTGAAGAACCCCAGCGCCACGGCCGAGGCCTTCGAGGGCGGCTGGTTCCACACCGGCGACCTGGCCGTGTGTCACCCCGATGGCTACGTGGAAATCAAGGATCGTCTCAAGGACATCATTATCTCCGGTGGCGAGAACATTTCCACCATCGAGGTGGAAGCCGTGCTCTACCGCCACCACGCGGTACTGGAAGCGGCCGTGGTCGCCCGCCCGGATGAAAAGTGGGGCGAAACTCCCTGCGCCTTCATCACCCTCAAGGTCGACCAGCAGGCCACCCGCGAGACCGAAATAATCGCGTTCTGCCGTGAACACCTGGCCGGCTTCAAGGTGCCCAAGACCGTGATATTCACCCAGCTGCCGAAGACCAGCACCGGCAAGATCCAGAAATTCGTCCTGCGCGACATGGCCAAGGCGCTCTGATCGATAAACCCGCTCGCCCTTGCCGGGCGAGCGCGCAGTTACCCCCGATCCACAACAACAAAATGCGCCATGCGTCCTGAATGCGCGCGGCCGACGGAGGCAATCCATGCAACTTTACCAACGCAAAGATGGCGAACAGCAACCCTGCTGGGCGTTCGGGCCTTTCCGAGTGCGCCTGCCCTTTATCCACTACCGCTGGGAAACCGCGGAAATGCTCCAGGCGCTGATCATGTTCGTGGTCAGCCTGGCGATGATTCCGCTGCTGGAAAAATACCTCGGCCTGCCCTACGACGTGGCCCTGGCCTACGTGGTGGTGTGCGGCATCGGCTTTATGCTGCCGGCGCTGCTCGGGGTGCCCTTCGTACCCGGCTGGATCACCCCGGGCATCCCGGTGGTGCTGCTGTTCCTGGGTAACTTCAAGCCCGGCCCGGAAGCGATTCAGGCGCTGTTTGCCCTGCAGTTCCTGGTCTTCGTGATCTTCCTGGTGCTCGGCGTTACCCGCCTGGGCAGCACCCTGGTCAAGATCATTCCCAACTCGATGAAAGGCGGGATCATCATCGGCGCCGGGATCGCCGCGCTGATGGGCGAGATTTCCAGCGGCGGACGCCTGGCCAACACCCCGATTTCCCTGGTGCTGGGCAGCCTGATCTGCCTGTACCTGATGTTCTCGGTGTCGTTCAAGGGTCTCACCGAGCGCGTGCCCTTCGCCCGCAAGATCGTCAACTACGGCATGGTCCCGGGCATGCTGATCGCCATCTTCATCGGCATCGCCGTCGGTGAATACAAGATGCCCGACGTGCGCTTCGGCATCACCGCGCCGGCCTTCGCCGAGATGTGGAACTACCTGCCGTTCAACGTCGGCTTCCCCGGCCTGGACGTGTTCCTGCTGGCCGTGCCGACAGCGGTGATCGCCTACATCATCGCCTTCGGCGACATCATCGTCGGCCAGTCGCTGATGCAGCGCGCCGACGAACTGCGCACCGATGAAGTGATCGAGAACAACATCGACCGCGTGCACCTGGTGACCGCCCTGCGTAACGCCCTGCATGCCTTCTTCGCCCCTTACCCAGGTTTGGCCGGACCGCTGTGGACCGCCGTGGCAGCCACCATGGCCGAGCGCTACAAGTACGGCCGCAAGGCCATGGACTCGATCTACAGCGGCGCCGGCACCTTCTGGATCACCGGTTTCATCGCCCTGTTCGCCCTGCCACTGGTGAGCTTCTTCCAGCCCGTGCTGCCGATCGCCCTGTCGCTGACCCTGATCCTCACCGGCTACATCTGCCTGATGGTCGGCTTCGAGCAACTCAACAACAACACCGAGCGCGGCGTCGCCGGCACCATGGGCGTGGTCCTGGCCGTCTACGGCGCAGGCTGGGGGCTGGCCGCCGGTGCCGCGCTGTACATCCTGGTCGAGCGCACCCACCTGCTCAGGTTCGCCTCGAGCAAGGACAAGACCAGCGGCGCCCCCGAGGTCGACTAACGCGCTATAACCCTACTTATCTTGCCCACGCCGCAGGTTCGCCTGCGGCACTCTGTTTTGAGGTGCCCCATGCCCGAGTACAACGCCCCCCTGCGCGACCTGCGTTTCGTCCTCCATGAAGTCTTCGACGCGCCGGCCCTGTGGGCACGCCTGCCTGCACTGGCCGAGACCGTGGATGGCGACACCGCCGACGCCATTCTCGAAGAAGCGGCCAAGGTCACCGGCAGCCTGATCGCCCCGCTCAACCGCAGCGGCGACGAGGAAGGCGCGCAGTGGGTCGCCGGCGAGGTGCGCACCCCCGCCGGCTTCAAGCAGGCCTACGCCACCTACATCGAAGGCGGCTGGGTCGGCCTGTCCGGCAACCCGGCCTACGGCGGCATGGGCATGCCCAAGATGCTCGCGGTGCAGTTCGAGGAAATGCTCTACGCCGCCGGCTCCAGCTTCGCCCTCTATTCGGCGCTGAGTTCCGGCGCCTGCCTGGCGATCGACGCACATGCCAGCGAAGAGCTGAAAAGCACCTATCTGCCGGAAATGTATGCAGGCCGCTGGGCCGGCTCCATGTGCCTGACCGAGGCCCATGCCGGCACCGACCTGGGGATCATCCGCACCAAGGCCGAACCCCAGGCCGACGGCAGCTACCGCATCAGCGGCAGCAAGATCTTCATCACCGGCGGCGAGCAGGACCTCACCGAGAACATCATCCACCTGGTGCTGGCCAAGCTGCCGGGCGCGCCGGCCGGGCCCAAGGGCATCTCGCTGTTTCTGGTGCCCAAGGTGCTGGTCAACGGCGACGGCATCCTGGGTGCGCGCAACGCGGTTAGCTGCGGCTCGATCGAACACAAGATGGGCATCAAGGCATCCAGCACCTGCGTGATCAACTTCGACGGCGCCAGCGGTTACCTGATCGGCGAAGCCAACAAGGGCCTGGCGGCGATGTTCACCATGATGAACTACGAGCGCCTGTCGATCGGCATCCAGGGCATCGGCTGCGCCGAAGCGTCCTACCAGGCCGCCGCCGCTTACGCCCGCGATCGCCTGCAGAGCCGCGCCGCCACCGGCAAGGTCGCGCCGGACAAGGCCGCCGACCCGATCATCGTGCACGCCGACGTACGCCGCATGCTGCTGAGCATGAAGGCCATGACCGAGGGCGGTCGGGCGTTTGCCTGCTATGTCGGCCAGCAACTGGACCTTTCCAAGTTCTCCACCGATGCCGAGGAGCGCCAGCAAGCCGAAGCCCTGGTCGCCCTGCTCACCCCGCTGGCCAAGGCCTTCTTCACCGACATCGGCCTGGAAAGCTGCGTGCACGGCCAGCAGGTGTTCGGCGGCCACGGCTACATCCGCGAGTGGGGCCAGGAGCAATTGGTCCGCGACGTGCGCATCGCGCAGATCTACGAAGGCACCAACGGTATCCAGGCCCTCGACCTGCTCGGGCGCAAGGTCGTGGCCAACGGCGGCGCCGGGCTGCGCCAGTTCGCCGCCGAAGTGCGCCACTTCGCCCACCAGCACGAAACGCCTTATGGCAGCGAACTGGTAACCGCCCTGGAGCGCCTGGAAGGCGTCAGCGGCTGGCTGCTGGAGCAGGCCAAGACGGATGCCAACGCGGTCGGCGCCGCCTCGGTGGAGTACCTGCACCTGTTCGGCTACGTCGCCTATGCCTATATGTGGGCGCGCATGGCGGCCGTGGCCGAGGCCAACCGCGCCGATGACGAAGCCTTCTACGGCGGCAAGCTGGCCACCGCGGCCTTCTACTTCGCCCGCCTGCTGCCACGCAGCCTGAGCCTGGAAGCGAGCATCCGCGCCGGCAGTGCGCCGCTGTATGGACTGGACGCCGAACAGTTCTGACCGGCTGCTAAAATAGTTGAGCGTTTGCGCGGTGTGCTGGCAACGAGGCATCGCGCTTTTTTATTCGAGACGAGGGTGCGCGGGGCCGCCTAGGCCGTGCGCACCGCTAGCAACCAGCCAGACGAGAAGACCATGCGCACCCTGACCACCCTCACCGGCAACAGCCAGAAACTCGACGGCGGCGCCATGTTCGGCAACGCCCCCAAGGCCCTCTGGCAACGCTGGATGGCCGCGGATGAGCAGAACCGTATCGACCTCGGCTGCCGTGCCCTGCTGGTGCAGGAAGAGGGCCGCAATATCCTGGTGGAAACCGGTATCGGCGCCTTCTTCAGCCCGGAACTGAAAGACCGCTTCGGCGTTCAGGAAGACCGCCACGTGCTGCAGGGCAGCCTGGCCGAACTGGGCCTGGGCGATGCCGACATCGATATCGTGCTGCTCACCCACCTGCACTTCGATCACGCCGGCGGCCTGCTCGCCGCCTGGGAACAGGATCAACCGCCACGCCTGCTGTTTCCCAATGCCCGCTACGTCACCGGCAAGCGCCAGTGGCAACGCGCCTGCCAGCCCCACGCCCGCGACCGCGCTTCCTATATCCCGGAGCTGCTGACCCTGCTGGAAAGCAGCGACCGCCTGACGCTGCTGGAAGAAACCGACCAGTGCCAACTGCTCGGCCCGGGCTGGCGCCTGCACTGGAGCGACGGCCACACCCCGGGACTGCTGCTGCCCGAGGTGGCCATGCCCGGTGGTCCGGTACTCTTCCCCAGCGACCTGATCCCCGGCGCCCCCTGGGTGCACCTGCCGATCACCATGGGCTACGACCGCTTCCCCGAAGGCCTGATCGAGGAGAAGCAAGCGCTGCTCGCCGACTTGCTGGCCCGTGGCGGCCGCCTGGTCTTCACCCATGACCCGCAGATCGCCATGGGTAAGGTGGTGCGTGACGCCAAGGGCCGTTATGGCCTGAGCCAAACCCGCAGCACGGTGCGCGCCCTGGATCAGTAGCAAACCTCAGGCTGCCGGCACACTCCCGGGCGGGCTTCGGCCCGCCAAGATAAGGGCGTTACCCCCGCGGGAAGCGATGACATCGTCCGAGACAAATCGGCCATCGGCCAGCACAGGCCGTCGCGGGGCGGTGCAGACGTGCGGCAATTATGGTAAAACGCGTCTCGGCCACCGCGGTGGCCGTAACGTTCTCAGGGCGGGGTGTGATTCCCCACCGGCGGTAATGGCAGTCAATTGCCTAGCCCGCGAGCGCTTGCCCAGGTTGCGTAAGCAACCCAGCAAGGTCAGCAGACCCGGTGTGATTCCGGGGCCGACGGTATAGTCCGGATAAAGAGAGAGCGGGATTCCCTCCTCGGGCGCGGCATGCGTACCCGTGAAATCCCTATCGATCGGCATTGCCCTGTTTTGCTCAAAACAGGAGTTCACTCATGCTGTTCAACATCATCTGCACCCAAGTACCGGAGGACCCATGTTCACCGGCATAATCGAATCCATTGGCAGCATCCGTGCGCTGACGCCCAAGGGCGGCGACGTGCGTGTCTATGTGGCCACCGGCAAGCTCGACCTGGGCGACGTCAAGCTGGGCGACAGCATTGCGGTCAACGGCGTCTGCCTGACTGCGGTGGCGCTGCCCGGCGACGGTTTCTGGGCCGATGTCAGCCGCGAGACCCTGGCGCGCACCGCCTTTATCGACTTGAAGCCCGGCAGCCCGGTCAATCTGGAAAAGGCCCTGACGCCATCCAGTCGCCTCGGCGGTCATCTGGTCAGCGGCCATATTGATGGTGTCGGTGAAGTCATCGCCCGCGCCGACAACGCCCGCGCCGTGCAATTCACCATCCGCGCGCCGCGCGAACTGGCCAAATATATCGCCCACAAAGGCTCGATCACCGTCGACGGCACCAGCCTGACGGTCAACGCGGTGAATGGCGCCGAATTCGAGCTGACCATAGTGCCGCATACCCTGGCCGAGACCATCATGGTCGACTATCGCCCCGGCCAGCAGGTCAACCTCGAGGTCGACCTGCTGGCGCGTTACCTGGAGCGTCTGCTGCTCGGCGACAAAGCCGCCGAGCCAAGCGCCTCGGGCATGACGGAAAATTTTTTGGCCGAACACGGCTACCTGAAGAATTGAAGGAATAGCCTCATGGCTCTCAATAGCATCGAAGAACTGGTTGAAGACATCCGCGCCGGCAAGATGGTCATCCTCATGGATGACGAGGACCGCGAGAACGAAGGTGACCTGATCATCGCCTCCGAGTGCGTGAGCGCCGAGCACATCAACTTCATGGCGCGTTTCGCCCGTGGCCTGATCTGCATGCCGATGACCCGCGAGCGCTGCGAGACCCTCAAGCTGCCGCTGATGTCACCGCGCAACGGCTCCGGTTTCGGCACCAAGTTCACCGTCTCGATCGAGGCGGCCGTCGGGGTCACCACCGGCATTTCCGCCGCCGACCGGGCGCGCACCGTGCAGGCCGCCGCCGCCGGGAACGCGGTAGCCGACGATATTGTCAGCCCCGGCCATATCTTCCCACTGATGGCCCAGCCCGGTGGCGTGCTGGCCCGTGCCGGCCACACCGAGGCGGCCTGCGACCTGGCGCGCATGGGCGGCTTCGAGCCGAGCGGGGTGATCTGCGAAATCATGAACGACGATGGCACCATGGCCCGTCGCCCCGAGCTGGAAGAGTTCGCCAAGGCCCACGACATCAAGATCGGCACCATCGCCGACCTGATCCACTACCGGCTGATTCACGAGCACACCGTCGAGCGCGTCAGCGAGCAGATCCTGGATAGCGAACTGGGCCAGTTCAATCTGGTGACCTACCGCGATTCGGTGGAGAACGATGTGCACATGGCCCTGACCCTGGGCACCATCTGCGCCGATGAGCCAACCCTGGTGCGGGTGCACAACATGGATCCGCTGCGCGACCTGTTCATGGTCAAGCAGCCCGGCCGCTGGAGCCTGCGTGCGGCCATGACCCAAGTCGCCCAGGATGGTAGCGGCGTGGTACTGCTGCTGGGCAACCCATTGACCGGCCCGGACCTGCTGGCGCACCTGGAACGGCAGCTGGGCGGCGAAACGAAAGTGGCCAATCCGACCACTTACAGCACCGTCGGTGCCGGCTCGCAGATCCTCCGCGACCTCGGGGTGCGCAAGATGCGCCTGATGAGTTCGCCGATGAAGTTCAATGCGATATCCGGTTTCGATCTGGAAGTTGTAGAATACCTGCCCTCCGAATAATCCCAAGGGCCGCCGATGGCGGCCCGGCTCTTTAAATAGATGAGACCCGTTATGACCCTGAAGACCATCGAAGGTACTTTCATCGCCCCCAAGGGCCGCTTTGCACTGGTCGTCGGCCGCTTTAACAGCTTCGTTGTCGAAAGCCTGGTAAGTGGCGCCGTAGACGCCCTGGTTCGTCATGGCGTGAGCGAAAGCGAGATCACCATCATCCGTGCGCCGGGTGCCTTCGAGATCCCGCTGGTCGCACAGAAAGTCGCCCAGCGTGGTGATTTTGACGCGATCATTGCCCTGGGCGCGGTGATCCGTGGCGGCACCCCGCATTTCGAATACGTGGCGGGCGAATGCACCAAGGGCCTGGCTCAGGTGTCCATGGAGTTCGGCGTACCGGTGGCCTTCGGCGTACTGACCGTCGACTCCATCGAGCAAGCCATCGAGCGTTCCGGCACCAAGGCCGGCAACAAGGGTGCGGAAGCTGCGCTGTCCGCCCTGGAAATGGTCAGCCTGCTGGCGCAGTTGGAGGCCAAGTGAGCCAGAACGACAGCACCGGGCAGAAGCCGCAGCCGGGCAAGAAAGCACCCAGTGGCAAAACCCTGGCGCGCCGTCAGGCGCGCACCCTGGCCATGCAGGCGCTGTACTCCTGGCATATGGCCGGTCAGCAACTGAACGAGATCGAGGCGCAGTTCCGCGTCGATAACGATTTCAGCACGGTCGACGGCGCCTACTTCCACGAGATCCTGCACGGCGTGCCGCGGCAGAAAAGCGAGATCGACGGGGCCTTCGAGATCCTGCTGGATCGGCCGATCGCCGAGATCGACCCGGTTGAGCTGTCGATTCTGCGGCTGTCGACCTACGAACTGAAGAACCGCCTCGACGTGCCCTATCGTGTGGTGATCAACGAAGGTATCGAGCTGGCCAAGGTGTTCGGTGCCACCGACGGGCACAAGTTCGTCAACGGCGTGCTGGACAAGCTGGCGCCACGCCTGCGAGCCGACGAAGTCCGCGCCAACCGGCGCTGATCGCCGCTTGACGCGCTGCCGCGAGTGGCGGGGGCCGGGCATCAGCCTGGTCGCCACTGGTGATTCGCGGCAGCGGGCATCGTACCTGTCAGGAGTCGCCATCTTTGGGTGAGTTCGAGCTGATCCGTCAATACTTCACCGCAGCGTCCTGCGCGCAGGCCGGCGAAGGCGTGGCGCTGGGCATCGGTGATGACTGCGCCCTGCTGGAGCTGCCGGCTGGCGAACAGCTGGCGGTGTCCACCGACACCCTGGTGGCCAGGGTCCATTTTCCCGAAACAGCCGATCCGTTTCTGCTGGCTCAGCGTGCGCTGGGCGTGTCGGTCAGTGACCTGGCCGCCATGGGCGCGACTCCGATCGGCTTCACCCTGGCCTTGACGCTGCCCCGCGCCGAACCGACCTGGCTGCAAGCCTTCGCCCGCGGCCTCGATCGGATGGCGCAGGCCTGCGCCGTGCGCCTGATCGGCGGCGATACCTCGCGCGGACCGCTGAGCCTGACCCTGACGGTGTTCGGCCGGGTGCCCCAAGGCCTGGCGCTGACCCGGGCAGGTGCCCGGGTCGGCGACTTGCTGTGCGTCGGCGGCGAGCTGGGCGATGGTGCCGGTGCCTTGCCGCTGGTACTCGGTCAGCGCCAGGCACCGGCGGCGATCGCCGAGCCCTTGCTGGCGCGCTACTGGTCGCCGCAACCGCAACTGGCGCTGGGCCAGGCGCTGCGCGGCAAGGCTACGGCGGCGCTGGATATCTCCGATGGCCTGCTGGCCGACTGCGGGCATATCGCCACCGCCTCGGGCGTGGCACTGCTGATCGAACAGGCGCGCCTGCCGCTGTCGCCTGCGCTCTTGGCCCTGCTCGGGGCCAGTGGCGCGCGTGACTGCGCGCTGAGCGGTGGGGACGATTACCTGCTGGCCTTTACCCTGCCGGCCGAGCATCTCGCCGGCTTGCAGGCACAGGGCTGGCCGATCCATGTGATCGGTCGCGCCGAAGCCGGGTCGGGCGTACAGCTGCTGGATCAACGTGGCCAATCCATCACCCCGCAGGCGCGGGGCTATCAACATTTCGGGAGTGACGGTGACTGAACCGCTAAGCGTGCCGCCATCGGTATGGCGCAATCCGTGGCATTTCATCGCCTTCGGCTTCGGCTCGGGCACCCTGCCCAAGGCGCCAGGTACCTGGGGCTCGCTGGTGGCGCTGCCGTTTATCCCGCTGTGGCAGATGCTGCCGGACTGGGGCTACTGGCTGATGCTCGGCATCACCATGCTGTTCGGCTTCTGGCTGTGCGGCAAAGTTGCCGCAGACCTGCGCGTGCATGACCATGCCGGCATCGTCTGGGACGAAATGGTCGGCATGTGGATCACCCTGTGGCTGGTGCCGCAAGGCTGGGGCTGGCTGCTGGCAGGCTTCCTGATGTTCCGCCTGTTCGATATCCTCAAGCCCTGGCCGATCAGCTGGATCGACCGCCACGTGCATGGCGGCGTCGGCATCATGCTCGACGATGTACTGGCCGGGGTGTTCGCCTGGCTGGCCATGCAGGCCCTTGTGTGGGGCTGGGGCAATGGCCTGGCGAGCGGACTGGGGCTTTAACCGGCGCCTGAAATCCACCAACGCGGCCAATACGGCGCTTAAAACACTTCACGCGTGAGCCCAGCCAACATGCTCATTTACCACAGTAGATTTGCGGGCGCGCCCAGTCCTTTTTTCGGCCATTTCTGCTTTGCCTCGACTGCCGCGCCCACAGCAGCAGTCGGCCGGCCAAGTGGGTCGAGATCGATCATGATGAGCTGCTGGCTGGCGATATTGCTCGGCGTGCTGGGCTGCTCTTGCGCCTTGGCCGAGCCTGCTGCGCCGCCGGAAATCCGCCTGGCCAGCGAAATCTGGCAGGGCCATACCCATGTCGATGGCACGGGGCTGGCCTGGGATATTCTGCGTCAGGTGTTCGAGCCAGAAGGCATCGCCCTGGTGATCCAGAGCGTGCCCTATACCCGCTCCATTGGCCTGGTGCAGCGCGGTGAGGCCGATGCCTGGGTCGGCTCCTACCTCAATGAAGTGGACGAGGGCGTGCTCTACCCGCGCTGGCATTATGAAGTCGATCAGATCAGTGCGCTGGGCCTGATCGGGCTGCAGGCGCCCAGCCTGGCGACGCTCGGCCAGTATCGCCTGGTGTGGATGCGCGGCTACGAATATCAGCGTTATCTGCCAAATTTGACGCGCTACCGGGCAGCGCAGCGTCAAAGCGATATCCTCAATATGCTCAAGCTTGACCGCACGGATTTTTATATCGATGCGCGCACCGAGGTCGACGAGGTACTCGAGGCGGCCAGCGATCCGGCGCGCTACCGGATTACTGACCTGACCCGTTTGCCGCTGTACCTGGGGTTTGCCGACAACCCGCGTGGTCGGGCCTTGGCCCGGGTGTACGATCGGCGCATGGAGCTGCTGGTCGAATCACACAGCTTGCGTCCCCTGTTCGAGCGCTGGCAGCAACCCTACCCCTTCGATTAAGCGAATGTGAGAGCCTGATGCGTGGACTGAAATTGTTGACTGCCGCGGCACTGCTAGTGGCCTGCGGGTCGAGCTGGGCGGAGCCCCTGGTGCTGGTGGTCGGCCTGTTCCCCGGTGCCGCGGTGCTCAATGTCGACGGCCAGCGCAAACTGGTAAAAGTCGGCCAGACCGGTCCCGGCGGGGTGGTGGTGGTCAGTGCCGACAGTCGCGGGGCCGTGCTGCGGGTGAATGGCGTGGAGCGCCCCTATACCCTGAGCCGGGAATACAGCGAAGGTTTTACCGAGCCGAAAACGCGCCAGTTGAGCGTTGCCAAAGGTATTGGCGGACATTACTGGATCGCCGGTTCGGTGGATGGCCATCCGGTGCAGTTCCTGGTCGACACCGGTGCCACCTCGGTCGCGATCAACGATGGTCAGGCCCGCCGCCTGGGCATCGACTACCGCGTGGTCGGCCAGCCGTTGCAGGTCAATACCGCCAGCGGCACCGTGCGGGGCTGGCGGGTCAAGCTCGACAGCGTCAAGGTCGGCACCCTGCAAGTGCTGGGCGTCGAGGCGGTGGTGCTGGAGGGCGGCTCACCCACCGAAGCACTGCTCGGCATGAGCTTCCTCAGCCGGGTCGGCTGGCGGGTGGAGCAGGACCTGCTGGTGCTGGAATCCAAGCTATGAGCTGCACCTGAACTTCCGGGCGGCCCTGCCGGGCTCGCAGCTTGACGTTTATCCGATGCTTATCATCGGTAATTCAGGCTGACCCGCCGGCGGGGGCTGCTGTTACAATGCGCCCTCGCAAATTTCCAGCCCTTATCTATTTAGGAGCATCCGGTGTCTGTCGTGTTCGTCGCCGCCTCCCAGCTGCCTACCCCGTTCGGGGTGTTTACCATGCATGGCTTTCTCGAAACGGCCACGGGCAAGGAACATGTTGCGCTGACCTTTGGCGATGTCGCCGAGGGCGCGCCGGTACTGGGGCGCCTGCATTCCGAGTGCCTGACCGGCGATGCGCTGTTCAGCCTGCGCTGTGACTGCGGCTTCCAGCTCGAAGCCGCGCTGCGGGCGATCGCCGCCGAAGGGCGTGGCGTGCTGCTCTATCTGCGCCAGGAGGGCCGCGGCATTGGCCTGCTGAACAAGATCCGCGCCTATGAGCTGCAGGATGGCGGCGCCGATACGGTTGAGGCCAACGAACTCCTCGGTTTTGGCGCCGATCAGCGTGAATACGCGATCTGCCTGCCGATGCTCGAACACCTGCACATCAAGGCGCTCAAGCTGATGACCAACAACCCGCGCAAGGTCAAGGCGCTGGGCGACATGGGCATCAATGTGGCCACTCGCGTGCCACTGCAGATCGACCATAACCCGCACAACAAGAAATACCTGGCGACCAAGGCCGGCAAGCTCGGGCACATGCTCGGCAGCCTGCATCAGGGTGAGGTCGAGGAAAGCCTGTGACCCGCAGCGAGGTACGCCGTCGCCTGGCGCTGGCCTGGTGGGCGCAGCTGGCGGTGGCTCTGGCGCCGCTGTTTGTCCTCAATCTGCTGTTCGGTGCAGATCAGCAGGTTGGTGTGCTGAGCATGCCGGTGTTTATCGCCGGCCTGGCGTCGATGTTCGTCAGCCTGCCGCTGTTCCATGCCTACAAGCACGCGTTGATCGCCACCGAAAAGGCCCTCGACAGCCCTGCAGAGCCGGCCGCCTGGCTGGCCTTGGCCGCACGGCGCCGGCTGGCCCTGCTGGGTGCCGGCCTACCGGCCTGGATTGCCGCCATCGCGGTGTTTGCCGGGCTGGAGGCGATCCCGCTGATGCTCCTGGCGCTGTCCAGCGTCGTCCTGTTCTACCTCTACCGCATTCCCCGCCAGCTCGGCTGATGCGCCGTCTTTGCGCCTGCCTGCTCGTGCTGCTGGCCTGGCCGGTGAGCGCGGTCGAGCGGGTGGTCAGCCTGGCGCCCTCCCTGAGTGAAATCGTCGTGGAACTGGATGCTGCCGACTTGCTGGTCGGCGTGCTGGATGGCGGTGAGCGGCCGGCGGCGCTGGCCCACCTGCCCTCGGTGGGACGCTACGGTCAATTGGAAATGGAAAGCCTGCTGCAGTTGCAACCCGATCTGATCCTGCTGTGGCCGGACAGCATCAGCCGCGCCCAGCGCCAGCAGCTGGAGGATTTTGGCATTGCGCTGCTGATCACCGAGCCGCACAACCTGGCAAATCTGGCCGAACAGTTCGCCGTCATCGGCACCCGTCTCGGCCGCCACGCGCAAGGGCAGGCCCTGCGTCGGCGCTTCAGCCTGCGCCTGACCGAACTGAGCGCCCGCTACCGGCGTGAGCGGCCGTTGCGCATCTTCTATCAGATCTGGGATGTGCCGCTGTACACCATCGGCGGCCGGCAGATCATCAGCGATGCCTTGCGCGTGTGCGGTGGCGAGAACGTGTTCGCCGAGCTCGACCTGCCGGCGCCGCAGGTCAGCGTTGAGGCGGTGCTGCAGCGCGACCCCGAGGTGATCCTCGCCGGCAGCGGCGCGCAACTGGAACGCTGGCGCATCTGGCCACACCTGACGGCGGTGCGCCTCGATCAGCTGTGGGCCGTGCCGGACAAGGGCCTGGAACGACCCAGCTTCCAGATGCTGGAAGCAACCGAGCAGCTGTGCAAACGGTTAGCGAACGCGCGTTAAGGCTGGAACCACAAGGCCCCGCAATTGCGGGGCCTTGTGGTTCAGGGCAGTGCTTTAGAAGCGGTAGCCGACGCTCAGCTGCACGTCTTCTTCCGGGGCGGCATACAAGCCCTTATTGCCGGCTTGCCAACTGACGTAGGTGGCAAAGCTGTCGTAGCGCTTGCCGGTCAGGTTGTTGACCCGCAGCTTGGCATTGAACTGCTGGTACTCGTACTTCAGGGCCGCGTTGAACAGGGTGTAGCCACCTTCGCGGGGCAGCACGTGGGCATCGTCGCTGGAGAGGTAGCGCGGCCCGGTGTAGATCGCCTCCAGATAAGCGTTCAGTCCGCTGACGACCAGGTAATTCAGGTGGGCGCTGGCGCTATGGCGCGAGACCCAAGGCACTTCGTTGCCCTTGTTCACGCCGGCGCGGAATTCGGAATCGGTGAAGCTGTACTGACCGCCCAGGGTCAGGCGCTCGCTCAGCTGGTAATCGGCTTCGACCAGCGCACCTTGGCGACGAGTCCGGTCCAGGTTGATGTTGGCGCCCCAGCCACCGTTGGCGAAGGGGTCATAGAGCAACTCGTCGTCGAGATCGAGGCGGTACAGGCTGGCCTGGTAGCGCTGGACGCCGTCATTCCATTCGAGGCCGCTCTCCCAGGATTCGCCAGTCTGCGGCTTGAGAAAGGTCACCCCGGGTTCGACCGAGGCGTTTTCGTTGACGTTGGCCCAGCGCAGCACGTCTTCGCGCTTGATGAACAGCCGCGTCTGCTGGTTCGCCTGCCATTGCAGGGCGATGCTGGTGCTGCCCTCGCGGTCGGTGTGGCGCTGGCCGCTGAGCTTGTTGCGGTCTTCGGCTTCGCTGGCACGGTAGCCCAAGGTCAGGCCGAAATTCTGGCCCAGCGGCTGGCTAAGCTGGCTGTACCAGTCGCGCAGGGTCTGGCTGGCGTCACTGCTGAAGCCGGGGTAGTAGGCGTAGCTCGCCTGGTAATCGCTGGCGATATGGTCGTGGCCGATCAGCCATTCGCTGCGACCCAGCTCGCTGTCCCAATGGGCGGTCAGGCGCGGGCTGAAGCTTTCCACCCGGGTGCCGTCCGTGAATGGGCTGCCGGAAATCAGGCCGACGCCGTCCGCGTCGCGGAAGCTGTAGTCAAAGTCGCCGGTCCAATTACTGCCGAGGTTCTGCTCGACGGCGAAGCGGTGGACCTGGGTGTTGTTGTCGTTCCATTCGGCGGAGGTACTCGCCTTGCGGTCGGCACGGCGCTCGGCGATGGTCTGGGCGCCGGGGTAGAGCAGCTCGTCGTCGATGCTCTGGTATTCATAAAGGGCCCAACCGTCGGCGTGGTCGTAGCGCAGGCGGCCGAAGGCGTTGTTGTAGCTGGCATTGTTATGGTCGCGGTAGTTGTCACTGTTTCGGGTCTCGCCGCTGACGAAGGCGGAGAAGCCGGCGCCCAGTTGCCGGAACAGATGGCCGCGATAGGCCTCCAAGTCATGGCTGCCCTGGGAGGTCTCGATATAGGCCTCGTTGCTCAGCGGGGTGCGGGTGATGATGTTGATCACCCCGCCGACCGCCTGGTCGCCGTAGAGCACGGTACCCGCGCCGCGGATGATCTCGATGCGCTCGATCGCGGCCAGCGGCACGCTATTGAGATCGGGGCCGTCCAGGCTGGGGTTGTTCAGGCGGCGGCCGTCGACCAGCACCAGGGTGTTGTTGACCGCGTTCTCGCCGAAGCCGCGCAGGCTGATGGAGGCACGATTACCGTCGCCCAAGGTGTCGCGCACCTGCACGCCGGCCTGGCCGTGCAGCACCTCAATCAGGGTGCTGGCCGCGCTCTTCTCGATCGCCTGGCGGTCGATTACCCGCACGCTGGCCGGTGCCGGCTGTTGCAGCGGCGTGCCGCGAGTCACCACCAACGGCGGGGCCTGGTAGGGTTCGTCAGCATCGGTGGCCAGGGCCAGGGTGGGCAGCAGCGCCACGGCCAGGGCAATTCGGGACAATTTCATCGGTAAATCCTCAAAAGGCAGAAAACTTTCGAGGAGGGCAGGGACAAGCACCGGACAAGGAGGCAATAGCCAGCGCTTGACGGTGATGCCCTCCGCAACACCAGTCAGATCACGCCGAGGCAGGTCTCCGGGCTGCCGACTGTTACTTTCCCGCCTTCCCAGGCGAACCCAGTGGCGTATCGAGAAAGCGTGCGCAATGGCCGTGCAAGCCGGGCGCTGTCGGTTACCGTTGCGGGGGCAGCGCAGGCATTGTGGCGGTCGAGTCGACGGCTACGCACCTGCTTCCCTTTTCACGCCTGGGCCTTGCGGCTGTCGGCGACCTCGGACAAGTAAAACGCCGCGCACCATAAACGTACGCAGCGGCTAAAGCAATTCATGTGGCCTGAACCGTGGCGCGTGGCTCCGGCCCGTTATTCTGCAATGACGGCAAGATGGGCCGCGGCCCACCCTCCCCCACTCGCTGCCTATCCTCGGCCGCGCCCTGGGCAATCTTGTTGCGATCAGCTCGGAAGGCTCGCCAAGTGCTGACGCACCGCCGCCTCAATGCCGGCCTGGTCGAGGCCGCACTCGGCGAGCATCTGGCTCGGCTTGGCGTGCTCGACGTAGTAGTCCGGCAGGCCCAGATGGAGCATCGGCTTGAGGATGTTGTCGCTGGCGAGGAACTCGCTGACCGCGCTGCCAGCACCGCCCATGATGCTGTTTTCTTCGATGCTCACCAACAGTTCGTGGCCGGCGGCCAGCTCGCGCAGCAGGGCTTCGTCCAGCGGCTTGACGAAGCGCATGTCGACCACCGTGGCGTCCAGGGTTTCGCCGACTTTCAGCGCGTCGGCCAGTTGCACGCCGAACACCAGCAGGGCGACCTTCGAACCCTGGCGGCGGATCACGCCCTTGCCGATTTCCAGGGGATGCAGGCCAGGTTCGATCGGCGCGTTCGGCCCGCTGCCGCGCGGGTAGCGCACCGCCGCTGGACCATCGAACAGGTAGCCGGTGGTGAGCATGTGGCGCAGTTCGTTCTCGTCGCTAGGGGTCATCACCAGCATGCCGGGGATGCAGCGCAGGTAGGACAAATCGAAGCTGCCGGCGTGGGTCGGGCCGTCTTCGCCGACCAGGCCGGCGCGGTCGATGGCGAACAGCACGTCGAGGTGCTGCACCGCGACGTCGTGGATCAGCTGATCGTAGGCGCGCTGCAAAAAGGTCGAGTAGATCGCCACCACCGGCTTGATGCCGTCGCAGGCCATGCCGGCGGCCAGGGTCACCGCGTGTTGCTCGGCGATGGCCACGTCGAAATAGCGCTGCGGGTAGCGTTCGCTGAACGCCACCAGGTCCGAGCCCTCCTTCATCGCCGGGGTGATGCCGACCAGGCGCGGGTCTTGCGCGGCCATGTCGCACAGCCACTGGCCGAACACGCTGGAATACTTGGGGCCGCCCACTTTCTTCGGTGCGGCAGCTGGGGCGTTGATCGGCTCCAGCTTGGTGATCGCGTGGTAACCGATCGGGTCGGCTTCGGCCGGGGCAAAGCCCTTGCCCTTCTTGGTGATCACGTGAAGGAACTGCGGACCGTCGAGGTCGCGCATATTGCGCAAGGTAGCCAGCAGGATTGGCAGGTCGTGGCCGTCGATCGGGCCGATGTAGTTCCAGCCCAGTTCCTCGAACAGGGTGCCGGGAACCAGCATGCCCTTGGCGTGCTCCTCGGTCTTGCGCGCGATTTCCCAGGCCCCGGGCAGGCGCGAGAGCACCTTCTTGCTGCCCTCGCGCATGCTCGCGTAGGTACGGCTGGAGAGAATCTTGGCCAGGTAGTTGGACAGGCCGCCGACATTCTGCGAGATCGACATGTCGTTGTCGTTGAGGATCACCAGCATGTTGGCATTGACATCGGAGGCGTGATTCAGCGCCTCGAACGCCATGCCGGCGGTCAGGGCGCCGTCGCCGATCACCGCCACGCTCTTGCGCGTACTGCCCTGCAGGCGGGCGGCGATGGCCATGCCCAGGGCGGCGCTGATGCTGGTGCTGGAGTGACCGACGCCGAAGGTGTCGTATTCGCTCTCGGCGCGGCGCGGGAAGGCGGCGATGCCATCTTTCTGGCGTAGGCTACCCATGCGTTCGCGGCGGCCGGTGAGGATCTTGTGCGGATAGGCCTGGTGGCCGACATCCCACACCAGACGGTCGTCCGGGGTGTCGAAGACGTAATGCAGGGCGACGGTCAGCTCGATCACGCCGAGGCCCGCACCGAAATGCCCGCCGGTCTGGCCGACCGTGTAGAGCAGGTACTGGCGCAGTTCATCGGCCAGGGTTTCCAGCTCGGCCTCGCCCAGACGGCGCAGCTGATCCGGCGTGTTGGCGCGGTCGAGCAGGGGCGTCAGTGGGCGTTCGCGAGGAATCTCGTGGAAGGTCGTCGGCATCAGGCTGATCGTTATAGGGGCAAAAGATGCGGCAGTTTACCCGAAGCGCCGGAAACTGCCCAAACATGCTGTCACAGTGGCATGCAGACAGGCTGGCTTAATGCCCAGATAGGCTGAAAACCACCCCGCCCGCCCTCCCCTGCGGGTCACCAGGTGTCGACGAACGGCCGTTTCTTGCCTGCCCGGGCGGCCGGCTTGGGCGCGGCATTCAGCCCGCGCACCAGCCAGGCGCGGGTTTCGACCGGGTCGATCACGGCATCTATCTCCAGAAAGCTGGCCATGTTGATGCCCTTGCCGTCCTGGTAGGCCTTGGCCACCAGTTTGTCGAACAGCTGCTGGCGTTGTTCAGGCTCCTCGACGGCCGCCAGTTCCTTGGCGAAGCCCAGGCGCACCGCGCCCTCCAGGCCCATGGCGCCGAACTCGGCGCTGGGCCAGGCGATGGTGAACAGTGGCGAGTGGAAGCTGCCGGCGGCCATGGCCTGGGCGCCGAGGCCGTAACCCTTGCGCAAGACCACGGTAAAAAACGGCACCGTCAGGCTGGCGGCGGCGACGAACATGCGCGACACATGACGCACCGTGGCCTGCTTCTCCGCCTCCGGCCCGACCATGAAGCCGGGGGTGTCGCACAGCGACAGCATGGGGATATCGAAGGCGTCGCACAGCTGCATAAAGCGCGCGGCCTTGTCGCCGGCCACGGCATCGATGGCGCCGCCCAGGTGCGCGGGGTTGTTGGCGAGCAGGCCGAAGGGCTGGCCTTCGATGCGCACCAGGGCGGTGATCAGGCCGGGGGCGAACTGCCGGCGCAGCTCCAGTACCGAGCCGCTGTCGGCCAGGGTGGCGATCAGCTGGCGGATGTCGTAGACGCGCAGGCGGTTTGCCGGGATCAGCTGGCGCAGCTCGCGTTGATCGGCACACTGCCAGTCGGGCAGCACGCCCTGGAAGTAGCCAAGGTACTGCTGGGCCACCCGTACCGCTTCGGCCTCATCCGCCACATGCACATCGATCACCCCGTTCGGGCCCTGCACCGAGACCGGGCCGACCTCTTCGGGCTTGTAGCTACCCAGGCCGCCGCCTTCGATCATCGCCGGGCCGGCCATGCCGATGGTCGCGTTGGCCGTGGCGATGATCACATCGCAGCAGCCGAGCAGCGCCGCATTACCGGCAAAGCAGCGCCCGGAGACCACCCCGACCAGCGGCACCAGCCCGGACAATCGGGCCATGCCGACGAAGGTGTGGCAGTCGAGGCCGGCGACGCCAACGAAGTCGCTGTCGCCCGGCCGCCCGCCGCCGCCCTCGGCGAACAACACCAGAGGCAGGCGCCATTGCTCGGCGAGGCCGAGCATGCGGTCGGTCTTCTTGTGGTTCATGACCCCCTGGGTGCCGGCGAACACCGTGTAGTCGTAGGCGATGGCCAGGCAGCGCGCGGCCTGGCTGCCGAACAACCCGGCGTTGACCGTGCCGATGCCGGCCACCAGGCCGTCGGCCGGGCTCTGCTCGATCAGCTCCTCCAACGAACGGCGCCGGCGCTGGGCGGCCAGGGCCAGGGCGCCGTATTCGCTGAAGCTGCCGTCATCGAGCAAGTCGGCGAGGTTCTCACGCACCGTCCGTTGGCCGGTCTTGCACCGTTTGGCCACCGCCTGCGGACGGCGCTCATCGCGAGTGATGGCGTGGCGCTCGAGCACTTCGGCCAGATCCGCGCGGATATGCTCGAGATCCAGGCTTTGCTCGCTGTGGCCGTGCGCCGCCGCGACCTCGGCCGGCTCGATGAACAGCAGCGGCTGGCCTTCGCCGACCACGCTGCCGGGCTGCACGGCGAGGGCGCGGACGATGCCGCTGTGGCCGGCCTTGACCACGAACTCCATCTTCATCGCCTCCAGCACGGCGATGCCCTGGCCGATCGCCACGGCGTCGCCTTCGGCCACCTCCAGGCACACCAGCACGCCGCTGCTCGGCGCGGGCAAGGGCAGGCAACCGGGCGGCGCATCGATCGCCTGTTGCGCCGCAGCGGCCACTGCCGGACTGGCGGCAAAGAACAGGTGCGGATGGGCCTGCTGTTGGGGCGCCAGCAATCGCTCCAGCTGGCTTTCGACGAAGCGCGTGCTGACGTGATTGGCGGCGACTTCCGGCAGGCGCAGCAGGTTCTGCAGCAGGTGCAGGTTGCTTGCCACACCCTCCAGGCGGAACTCGCAGAGCGCACGGTAGGCGCGGCGCAGTGCACTCGGGTAGTCCGGGGCATGGGCGATCAGCTTGGCCAGCAGCGAATCGTAGCTGGGGCTGACCGGATAGCCGGCGTAGCCATAACCATCGACGCGCAGGCCGGGGCCGCTGGGCGGTTCGTAGGCGGTCAGGGTGCCGCTGGCCGGACGGGTGCTGCCGTCGACGTTCATGCTTTCCAGGTTAATCCGCAGTTGCACGGCGCAGCCAGTGATCGCCGGCGGCTGCAGCAGGTTCAGCTGCTCCAGGCTGTGTCCGGCCGCCAGCCTGAGCTGGGTCTGCAGCAGGTCGATGCCGGTGACTTGCTCGGTCACCGTGTGCTCGACCTGGATACGCGGGTTGGCTTCCATAAAGTAGAAGCGCTCGGGCTGCTGGTTATCCAGGAGGAACTCGAAGGTGCCCAGGCCCTGATACTGCGCCGCGCCGGCCAGTTTCAGCGCGGCGGCGATCATCCGCTCGCGGGTGGCGGCCGGCAGGTCCGGGCTGGGGGCGATCTCCAGCAGCTTCTGCTGGCGCCGCTGCAGGCTGCAATCGCGCTCCCACAGATGGCTGACCGCGCCCGTGTGGTCGCCCAACACCTGGATCTCGATATGCCGGGCATCGCCCACCAGCTGCTCGACATAGAGTGCGTCGCTGCCGAAGGCCGCGCGGGCTTCCGACTGGCAGCGGGCGAAGGCTGCGTCCAGCTCCGCTGCCGCGAACACCGGGCGCATGCCACGGCCGCCGCCACCGGCCAGGGCCTTGAGCATCACCGCGCCGCCGTCGCCCAGGCTGCGCAGAAAATCATGGGCCTCGGCCAGGCTAACCGCGTGATTGAGCCCGCGCACCAGCGGTACCGCGCAGCGCTCGGCCAACGCGCGCGCGGCGGCCTTGTCGCCGAACAACTCCAGCACCTCGGCACTGGGACCGATAAAGCACAGGCCGGCGGCCTGGCAACGGCGGGCGAACTCGGCGTTCTCGGCGAGAAAACCGTAACCGGGATGAATCGCCGCACAGCCCTGTTCCTGGGCGATGGCGATCAACTGGTCCATGTCCAGATAAGCGGCGACCCCGCGGCCCTCGAGGGCCACAGCGCTGTCGGCCTTGCGCGCATGCAGGGAGGCGGCGTCGTCCTCGGCGTAGACCGCCAGCGAGCGAATGCCCAGCTCGGCGGCGGCGCGGGCGATGCGGATGGCGATCTCGCCGCGGTTGGCGATCAGCAGGGCGGTAAAGGGCGCGGTCACAGCAGTTCCTCCAATTGGTTCTTCTTCACCTTGCCGGTGGCGATCAGCGGCAGGCTGTCGAGCAGGCGGATCTGCGGCACCTTGTAGGCCGCCATGGCCTCGCGGCACCAGGCCTGCAGGCTGTCCGCGGTCTCCGCGCCGCCCGGTTTGAGCACCACGAAGGCCACCGGCAGCTGGCCGCGCGGCGTGCCGGCCGGCCAGGCGGCGGCTTGCAGTGCGACCAGCTGTTCGAGGCAGGCCTCTTCGGTCATGGCGGTGCCCCTGTGGTTTTTGTCTGCGGGCATCTTAGGAGGCTACGCCGCCGGGCAGAACTGCTGCTTATGCATCATCATCCATGAATCTCATGCATAGCTGCCTCCAACCCGTTGCCTGCTAGGCTCAGGGTCACTGCTCAGAGCCGGAATAACCATGAATCAACCGCATGAATGGTCGACACTCAGTCGCCTCGATCTCAACCTGTTCCGCGTGTTCGAGGTGATCTACCGTGAGCGCAACCTGACCCGCAGCGCGGTGATCCTGCACCTCAGCCAGCCGGCGGTGAGCCACGCCCTGGCGCGCCTGCGCGCGCAGATCGGCGACCCGCTGTTCGTCCGCGACGGTCGCGGGGTGGCGCCGACGCCATTGGCCGAGCAACTGGCGCCGAGCATCCAGGAGGCCCTGAGCAACCTGCGCCGCAGCGTCAGCGGCGGGCAGGCCTTCGACCCGCAGCGCGACAAGCGCAGCTTCACCCTGAACATGGCCGAGCAGCTCGAGCCGCTGGTGCTGCCGGCGGTACTCACCCAGTTGCAGCGGGTCGCGCCGCAGGTGCAGGTGCGCAGCAGTTGCGTGCACTGGGCTGAACTGCAGCTGGAGCTGGCCGCCGGACGGGTCGACCTGGCCATCGAGATCGCCCGGCCGACGGACGCCGAGCTGCGCCAGCGGCAACTGTTGCGCGACCCGCTGTGCGTGATGGCTGGGCCGGCGTTCAGCGGCGAACTGACGACGCAGCGCTACCTGGACGCCGAGCACGTGGCGGTGACCTCACGCCGCCGCGGCATCTGCGTCGAGGACCTGGCGCTGGCCAACCTGGGCCTGGCCCGGCGCGTGCGCCAGCACTGTCAGCACTACCTGTCGGCGGCGCTGCTGGTGGCGCAAGGCGAACTGCTGCTGAGCATGCCCAGGCGCTATGCCGAACTGCTCAATCGCGGCCTGGGCAACCGCCTGCTGCCGATGCCGCTGGACCTGCCGCCGGTCACCCTCAACCTGTACTGGTCGCGCCACGCCGATGCCGAGGCGGGCAACCAGTGGCTGCGCGGCCAGTTGCTGGAGCTGGCGCGGTTGCAGTTCTGAGTGGGCCCTGGCGGCAGCCGCGCCTGCTTGGACTAGGCTGACTAGGCAGCCGTGCACACCTGCTCGTGCGCATTGGCGCTGCTCCCGCGTATGAGGCCAGATTGCCCATGGTTGACCGACACCTGTTCGGCGATGCCTATCAGCCCAGCCAGATTGCCCGGCGAGTCGAGGAAATGGGCGTGGCCAAGGCCCGCGCCGATACGCTGACGCTGTTCGTCCTCGCCGTGCTGGCCGGCGCTTTTATTGCCCTGGGCGCGCTGTTCTTCATGGTCGTCTCCACCGGCAGTACCCTGGGCTTTGGCGTGACCCGCCTGCTCGGCGGCCTGAGCTTTTGCCTCGGCCTGGTGCTGGTGGTGATCGGCGGCGCCGAGCTGTTCACCGGCAACAACCTGATGGCCATGGCCTGGGCCAGCCGCCTGATCAGTAGCGGCGAGGTCCTGCGCAACTGGACCCTGGTGTACCTGGGCAATGTGGTCGGCGGCCTGGGTATGGTGCTGCTGGTGTGCTGGGCCGATGTCGCCAGCCTGGACGGCGGCGGCCTCGGCGAGACGGCGCTGCGCATCGCCCACGCCAAGACCGAGCTGGGCCTGGGCGAGGCCTTTGCCCGCGGCATCCTGTGCAATGCCCTGGTGTGCCTGGGGGTATGGCTGGCGATGGGCGGGCACAGCGTCACCGACAAGATCCTGGGGATCATCTTTCCGATCAGCGCCTTCGTCGCCCTGGGCTTCGAGCACTCGATCGCCAACTGGTTCTTCCTGCCCTATGGGCTGGTGCTGGACGGCCAGGGGCTGGTGCCGGTCGAGGCCGCGTTGCGCAACCTGCTGGCGGTGACCGCCGGCAACATCGTTGGCGGCACGCTGCTGGTCGCCGGGGTCTACTGGCTGGCCTACCGGCGCGGCGTTCATGCTGGCGACGAGTAGACCGGCGCGGCTGGCGGCGGCAGGTCTTAGTTGCGCCGCTCGACGATATAGCGGGCCAGCTCGCGTAGCGGCTCGGCGCTCTGCCCGAACGGGCGCAGCGCATGCAGGGCCAGGTCGCGCAGTTCCAGGGCATAGGCCTTGGCAGCGTCGAGGCCAAGCAGCGCCGGGTAGGTCGGCTTGTGATTGGCCTCATCCTTGCCCTGGGTCTTGCCCAGGGTGACGGTGTCGCTTTCCACGTCGAGGATATCGTCCTGCACCTGGAACGCCAGGCCGATGGCCTGGGCATAACCCTGCAGGGCCTTGAGCGCGCGCGGGTCGGCGGCCCCGCTGGCCAGGGCTCCGAGGTGCACGCTGGCTTCGATCAGGGCGCCGGTCTTGTGCCGGTGCATGATTTCCAGTGCCGCCTGATCGAGCGCCTGGCCGACCGAGCCGAGGTCGATGGCCTGGCCGCCGACCATCCCCGCCGGGCCGGCCGCCCGGGTCAGGCTGACGAGCATTTCCAGGCGCAGCTCGGCGCTGTGCGGGTTGCGCTGGGCATCGGCGAGCACTTCGAAGGCCAGGCTCTGCAAGCCGTCACCCGCGAGGATGGCCACGGCTTCGTCGAAGGCCTTGTGCGTGGTCGGCTGGCCACGGCGCAGGTCGTCATCGTCCATCGCCGGCAGGTCATCGTGGACCAGCGAGTAGGCATGGATCAGCTCGACCGCGCAGGCCGCAGCATCGGCGCGCGCAGGCTCACCACCGAGGGCTTCGCAGGCGGCATAGACCAGCAGTGGACGCACCCGCTTACCGCCGTTGAACACGCTGTAGCGCATGGCCTGGTAAAGCCGCTGCAATTCAGCATGCGGGGCTGCGAACAGGCTTTCCAGAGCCGCATCGACACGGCGCTGGCACTGCGCCTGGTAGGCCTCGATCATGCTTGTCGATCCGCGTCGAAGGGAGCTTCCTCCAGCTCGCCGTCGCGCTCCATAAGGATTTGCACTTTCTGCTCGGCCTGAGCCAGGGCGGCCTGGCAGTCGCGGGTCAGACGGATGCCTTGCTCGAAGGCGGTCAGCGAGTCTTCCAGCGACAGCTCGCCGTTTTCCAGGCGCTCGACCAGATTCTGCAAGTCGGTGAGGGATTGCTCAAAGTCGAGTGAGGCTTTTTTACGGGCCATGGCGGGCATTCTCTGGCGGTGGCTCGGGCAGGAGTTGCAAGCGGCGCGACACTAGCAGAGCCGCGCCGCGCGGGCAAATCGACGGCGCTCGTACGGGGACGTTAGCCGGCGTGCACTGGGCCAGGCAGGCGCTGTCTTCAGCCGGCGAAATAGGTCACCCGGAAATAATAGAGCGTCATGCTGCCTCCGACCAGGATGACGAAAGAGCGCAGCAGCGCGGGCGGCAAGCGCTGGCCCAGGGCGCCGCCGGCATAGCCGCCGAATGTCGCGCCGACCAGCAGAATCGCCAGCTCGTACCAGCTGACCCGCCCGGCAATGATGAAGGTGGCCGTGGCGACGCTGTAGATCACCGCCGAAATCAGGTTCTTCAGCGCATTGGCGCGGCCCAGCGGATGGCCTTCAATGGAGAATGCCGCCAGTTGCAGGATGCCCATGCCGGCGCCGAAATAGCCGCCGTAGATCGACACGCCGATGTGCGCGGCGAGCGACAGTTTGCTGTGAGGCGGTTGTGCGGCTTCGGCGCGGCGCGCCGCCAGCCAGCGGCTGAGCCAGGGGCTGGCGGTGAACAGCGCGGTGGCGGCCAGTAGTAGCCAGGGGATCAGCTTGGCGAACACATCATCGCCGCCGGCCAGCAACGACAGGCCGCCGAGCAGGCCACCGCACAAGCCAGCGAGCAGCAAGGGCAGCAGATAGCGGCCCAGCGGGCGCAGCGAGGCCCGCGCCGCCCAGGCCCCGGCCAGGCTGGCCGGCCACAGCGCCACGGCATTGGTGGCGTTGGCCGTCACCGGCGGCAGGCCGGCTGCGAGCAAGGCCGGAAAAGAGAAAAAGGTACCGCCACCGGCCAGGGCATTCATGCCGCCGGCGGCGAAACCGGCGAGGATCAGCAGGAGGATGTCTGAATAGGGCATGGACCGTGCTCACGGCAAAAGGAGGCAGAGTACGACCATGGGCACATAGTCAGCCAGTGCTGATCTGCGGACGTAAAAAAGCCGGCTTGTGGCCGGCTTTCAGGGGGTGGTGTCAGCTTATTTTTGGTAAGCCGCCACTGCCTTGATGATTTCGGCGCGGGCTGCGTCGGCGTTGCCCCAGCCTTCTACCTTGACCCACTTGCCTTTCTCGAGGTCCTTGTAGTTCTCGAAGAAGTGCTTGATCTGCTCGAGCAGCAGCGCCGGCAGGTCGGTGTATTCCTTCACGTCCACGTACAGCTGGCTCAGCTTGTCGTGGGGGACGGCGATCAGCTTGGCGTCGCCGCCGGCTTCGTCGGTCATGTGCAGGACGCCAACCGGACGCGCGCGGATCACTGCGCCAGGTGCCACCGGGTACGGGGTCACGACCAGCACGTCGAGGGCGTCGCCGTCGTCGGCCAGGGTATTGGGGATGTAGCCGTAGTTGGCCGGATAGAACATCGGGGTGGCCATGAAGCGGTCGACGAACAGGCAATCGCTGTCCTTGTCGATTTCGTATTTGATCGGCGCGTGGTTGGCCGGGATTTCGATGGCGACGTAGATGTCGTTCGGTACGTCTAGACCGGCTGGAATCTTGCTGTAGCTCATGGAGTGACTCCCGGGGGGGGCTAAAAAAGTGGCGCGATTATAGGCGTATTCCCTGGCAGTTGCTATGCCGGGGGCTCTAGCCATTGGTCGTGTGGCGGCCTCCTTTGGGCCTAGTGCGATAGTCAGGATGCGCCGCCAGCAGGCGCTGCAGACGCACCAGCGGGTCTTGCCGGTAGAACAGCGCCAGCTGCGCATAGACCGCGGGAAAGGCGGCGGCGAGCAGATCCGGGGCGCTGAAGAAGTACTCGCTGGTTACCGCGAAGAATTCCGCCGGGTTTTCCGCGGCATAGGCATCGATGGCGGGTTTGCCGTGCGGATCGGCGTCGAGCTGGGCGTTCAGGGCGTCATAGGCACTTTGCATGGCGCTGGCCCAGTCGCCGATGCGCATGCTGCCGTGCAGCGGCGGCAGGCCGTTGGCGGCGCCATTGAGCATGTCCAGCTTGTGCGCCAGTTCGTGTATCACCAGGTTGTAGCCGCCCCAGCCGCCACCGTTCTGCACACCAGGCCAGGCGAGGATTACCGGCCCCTGTAGCCAGGCTTCACCGCTGTGCACGCCGTTCCACTCATGGACCACGCCGCTGGCGTCGCGGTGGCGTTGCGGGCTGACGAAGTCGTCGGGGTAGAGGACGATCTCGTGGAAGCCCTGGTACCAGTTGAGGTCGGCCAGGTGCAGCAGCGGCAGTTCGGCCTGGGCCGCCAAGGTCAGGCGGTCGGTGGCATCCAGCTCGACCCCGGGCAGCGCGCTCAGGTGCTTGTCGTGCAGGAACAGTAGGGCACGCTCGGCCAGGCGCTGTTGCTCGCTGTCGCTCAGGCCGTCGAGCAGCGGCAGGCGCTGGCGCACGGCAGCCCAGGTCGCGGGGGATATTGGATGGCGGGCAAGGATGCGCCGGCGGCGCCAGGCGCAGAACGACCACATGGGGACAGGCTCGGGTTGCATGGCTGCTCACCATAAGCGGCGCCTATGCGTGCGGCAAGCTGCAGCAAAGCGGCATAAAGGCTGCAATGTATTTTGCAGTGGTGCGTGGGGAGGGCCGCTAATGTCGATAGAACGCATGGATCACCCTGCCGTCAGCCTGGTGCTGGGCGGCGGTATAGACCTGCCGCGCCAGGCGGCACGGGCGCGCGCGACCTGGCTGCCCGGGCGCCAGGGACGGCCGCCAATGTTGCTGGTGGCCTTGCTGTGGGCGCGTGAATGCCCCGATGTGGTGCAACAACTGGCGGGGTATCTGGATGCGCTGTTCGCCGACTATCGCTGCACGCCCGCGGGCTGGAGCGAGGCGCAGGCGGCGCGGCAGGTGTTGGCGGCGCTCAATCAGCAGCTGTTCCGCAGCCGGCAGGCGGGGCGCCGCGTGCCGCAACTGGATGCCGGCGTGCTGTTGTTGCAGGAGGGCGATGCGCAGTACCTGCAGGCCGGCGCGGTTGGTCTGCTGCGCTACAAGGGCGGGTCGCTGCAGAGTCTGCCGGGCCGCGAGGACATGCAGCTGGGCATGCAGGCCGAGCTGGCGCTGGTGCAGCACAGCATGCCGTTGAGTGCGGGCGAGGCGCTGTTGCTGGCGCCGCAACCGCTGCTCGACGTGGCCGATCTGGACAGCTTCCGCGCCGGCTGCGCGGCGCTTGCCGTGGAGAGCCTGTCGGGGGTGCTGGCGCCCTTGCTCCAGGCGCCGGGCGCCGCCGTGCTGCTGCTACCGGGGACCGCCGCAAGCCTGCCGCCAGCGACGCCACGCGAGCAGTGGCCAGCCCTGCGTGAGGCCGCGACGGGCAGCCTGGTGGATGGCTGGACACTGCTTGGCGAGTGCCCGTTCGGCCCAGCCGGCCGATTGTTCCAGGCGCGCGACGAAAGCGGCCGCGAGGCCTTGCTGTGGCTGGCCACGGAGGCGGCCGACGAGGTTTTCTGGCAGCGCGAATGGGCCTTGCGCCGTAGCCCGGTGGCCAGCTTGCCGCGGGTGCTGTCGTCGCATCGGCCGCGGCAGCAGGCCTTCATGTTGTTCGAACTGCCGGGGCCGGGGATGCGCAGCCTGGTCGATTGGGCCGCGAGCCATGGACCGGTGGATGGATCGACCCTGCTGGCCCTGCTCGATCAGGCGATTGCGGCCGTGCGCGCCCTGCAGCGCCGCGGCATGCAGGGGCTGTGGCTGGATCCGCGCAATATCCTCATCGGCCAGGGAGGACGGCTGTTGTTGCTGCCGGAATATGCCGCGCTATTGCCGGGCGTGCCCCGTCAGCAACTGCCCGCCGAGGCGATCCCGCTGGCGCCGGAGGTGCGTGGCGAACAACGGGTGGATGGACGTGCCGATCAGTTCGCCCTGGCGGCACTGGCCTATTGGTTGCTCTGCGGGCAATGGCCGGAAAGCGCTTGCCCGGAAGGTGGGGCGGCGAGCCGTTACCTGCCGCTGGCCAGCTTCACCACGCACTTGCCGGCGGGTTGGGACGGCGTGTTGGCGCGGGCCTTGGCACCCCTGCCGGCCGCGCGGTTCGAGGCGCTGTCGGAGTTTCGCCAGGCGTTGCAGGAGCCATTGACGCATCCACCGCTCCCGGTTCGGCTCAAGCTGCGCGCACAACCCTGGCGGCTGGCACTGCTCGGCGCCTTGGTGATTCAGCTGGGGTTCGGTTTATGGCTTAGCCTGCTGGGCTAGGCGAACGCGCGCCAGCGCTGGCCTCACCCCAGCGGCCGGGCTGGCTTGCTGGGGTGCGTCGGCGCGGCCCCGGTCAATCGACGTTGATGGGCAGCACGTAGTTCTTGAACTGCTCGTCTTCGACGAAGCCGATCGACTCATAGACCTTCTGCGCCACGTCGTTATCGCGGCTGGTGGCAACGCGCATGCGCACGGCGTTGGTTTCCTTGGCCATTTTCTTCGCGGTTTGCAGCAGGCGGTCGGCCACCAACTGGCGCCGCGCGTCTTCGGCGACGTAGATGTCGTTGAGGATCCACACGCGCTTGAGCGACAGCGAGGAATAGCTCGGATAGAGCTGGCAGAACCCCAGCAGCTTGTCCTCATCGTCGGCCAGAGCCAGGTAGATCACCGATTCCTTGCGGCGCAAACGGGTTTCCAGGAACTTGCGCGAGGAGTCGGGAAAAGGCAGTTCACCATAGAACTCACGGTATTTGACGAACAGCGGGGTCAGCAGATCCAGATGCTCCAGGGTAGCAGGGACGATACGCATGGCGAGCCTCGGTATTGGTGATGGGCTGGGCTGGCAGTGCATGAGCCATGCCAGTTAACACCGCGATGCTGCCTAATGCTTTTGGAAAGCGCAATCCAAGCAAGCGTTTGATCTGGTCTCGCTGGCGAAAAACTAGCGCAGCAGGAAATTACCCATGCCGGCAGGTGTGGCTTCCAGGCACGGCACTTGTGCCTCGTCCTTCAGGTTGACCCCGGACAACTGGCGCCGACAGGCCTCGCGCATCAGGTACAGCAGGCGATGGGCGGCCATGCCATAACTCTGGCCCTCCAGCCGCACGTTGGAGATGCAGTTGCGGTAGGCATCGGTGAGGCCGACGCGAGGCGCATAGGTGAAGTACAGGCCGAGGCTGTCCGGCGAACTGAGACCCGGGCGTTCGCCGATCAGAATCACCACCATCTTGGCATTGAGCCGCTCGGCGACTTCGTCGGCCACGGCCACGCGGCCCTGGGCCACCAGGGCCACCGGCGACAGCGACCAGCCTTCGGCGTTCGCCAGCTCTTCCATGCGCGCGAGAAACGGCAGCGCATGCCGATGCACGGCGAGCGCCGACAGGCCGTCCGCCACCACGACCGCCAGGTCCACGCCACCGGGGTTGGCCTGGCCGTAGTCGTGTAGATGGCGGATCGAGGCCTCATTCAGGCGGCGCCCCAGGTCGGGGCGTTGCAGGTAGGTATCGCGATCCGCCGCGGCACTGTGCAGCAGCAAGCTGGCGCGGCCGCGGTCCGCCAGGCCGGCGCTGAGGGCGGCATGGTCGAATGGCAGGTGCACCGCGTCACGCGCCTGGGCGTGGGCATACTGGAAGTCCAGCAGGGCCGTGGTGGGCAGGCTGGTGCCGGCGCGACCGAGGGCGATGCGCGCCGGCGTCAGGCGGCGCAACTCCTGCCAGGGATTCTCGGTGGTGGCGGAAACGGGCAGCTCTGGTTGCATGGTGATTCCTCGATCGCTGCTGGCGAGCGGGCCAGGCCAGCCTCTGCGGGGGCGCTGTCAGCCCAGTGGGGCCAGGGCCCGGCGGAATGCCGGGGGTAGGTTGTCGCCAAAGCGCACGCGCCCGTCCGCCTGGGTGAAGATGCCCATGCGCTGCAACCAGGCTTCGAACTCCGGCGCCGGCTTCAGCCCCTGGCTCTGGCGCACGTAGAGGGCGTCGTGGAACGAGGTGGTCTGGTAGTTGAGCATGATGTCATCGGAGCCGGGAATGCCCATGATGAAGTTGATCCCGGCCACGCCAAACAGGGTCAGGAGCGTGTCCATGTCGTCCTGGTCGGCCTCGGCGTGGTTGGTGTAACAGACGTCGCAGCCCATCGGCAGGCCAAGCAGCTTGCCGCAGAAGTGATCTTCCAGCCCGGCGCGGATGATCTGCTTGCCGTTGTACAGGTATTCCGGACCGATAAAACCGACCACGGTGTTGACCAGAAACGGCTTGAAATGCCGGGCCACCGCATAGGCGCGGGTTTCGCAGGTCTGCTGGTCGAGGCCGTGGTGGGCGTTGGCCGAGAGTGCGCTGCCCTGGCCGGTTTCGAAGTACATCAGGTTGTTGCCGAGGGTGCCGCGCTTGAGCGACAGCCCGGCCTCGTAGCCTTCCTGGAGCACCTGCAGGTTGACGCCGAAGCTGGCGTTGGCCGCTTCGGTGCCGGCGATCGACTGGAACACCAGGTCCAGCGGCACGCCGCGGTTGATCGCCTCGATCGAGCTGGTGACGTGGGTCAGCACGCAGGCCTGGGTGGGGATCTCGTAGCGCTGGATGATGCCATCGAGCATTATCAGCATCTCGCAGAGGCTCACGACGCTGTCGGTGGCCGGGTTGATGCCGAGCATGGCATCGCCGTTGCCATACAGCAGACCGTCGAGAATGCTCGCGGCGATGCCCGACGGCTCATCGGTCGGATGATTGGGCTGCAGGCGGGTGGACATGCGCCCGCGCAGGCCGACGGTGTTGCGAAAGCGGGTGACCACGCGGATCTTCTGGGCCACCAGGATCAGGTCCTGCACGCGCATCAGTTTCGACACGGCGGCGGCCATTTCCGGGGTCAGGCCGGGGGCCAGGGCACGCAGCGAGGTTTCAGTGGCCTGGTCGCTGAGCAACCAGTCGCGCAGGCCGCCGACGGTCAGGTGGCTGACTGCGGCGAAGGCCGGGCGGTCGTGGCTGTCGATGATCAGCCGGGTGACTTCATCCGCTTCATAGGGGATCAGCGCCTCGTCGAGGAAATGCGCGAGGGGAATGTCGGCCAGGGTCATCTGCGCGGCCACCCGCTCACCGTCACTGGCGGCGGCGACGCCCGCCAGGTAGTCGCCGGAGCGCGCCGGACTGGCCTTGGCCATGACTTCCCCGAGGCTGTCGAACCGGTAGGTTTCACCACCCACCGAATGGAAAAAACGGGCCATGCGTTAGCTACTCCTGAAACGGCTCGTTATCGCAAAACGGGCAACAGCGCAGGGTGTTGTCGCCCATGCGCTTGCCTGCACTCAAATGCAGCCTCTGGCGCACCTGAGCGCGCCAGAGGTGCAGCTTAAACCCCGGTCAGCCTGGCGTCAGCCGGCGCGTCGCAGTGCTGCCGCTGCGTCAGCAGGACCTAGATGAAGCCCAGGCTGACGGCGATCCCCATGAATGCAGAGTGCCGAGTGCAGGCTTGAGAGTTGATCTGCTCAAAAGACTTGTGGATGTACGCAACCCCCATGCCAGCGGCCAGTTCGTGCGCCCCTATTACCGCCTCAAACGGCCAGGTGCTGGAGGGCTGTGCTCGCCAGGCGCTGCTGGGCGACCGCAGGCCGGGCAATGGGCATCCGCCGCGGCCTCCTATAGTGCAAGCTGCGCAAGCCTGCCATCCGCTCGCGGGGCTGAGTCGCGGCCTGCCCGCCTCCTGCGGTGCGGCCGGCGGATCGGCGCGACCTTTTTCGAGCGGCTGCGGTCGAATCGCCGCGGCTGAGGGACCGGCCGTGCAAGAGGCTGCTGTGCTAACCTGCGCCGAGTTTGCCGGGGCCTCGTGTTCGTTCCGAGTAGCCCCCTGGTGGGTGTTACAGGCGCGGCGGCGGCCGCGAAACTCGCGGATCCATCCACACCCTACGGACTCGTCATGCACTGCTGCGATACGGCCTTCCTGACGGCCTAAATTCGTTGGTTTTCGAGGTTTTCCATGCATATCCATATTCTCGGCATCTGCGGCACCTTCATGGGCTCGCTGGCCGTGCTGGCCAAGGAACTGGGCCATCGCGTCACCGGCTCCGACGCCAATGTCTACCCGCCGATGAGCACCCAGCTCGAAGCCCAGGGCATCGAGCTGACCCAGGGCTACGATGCCGCGCAACTCGCTCCGGCGCCGGATCTGGTGGTGATCGGCAACGCCCTGTCGCGCGGCAATCCGGCGGTCGAGTACGTGCTCAACCAGGGCCTGCCCTACGTCAGCGGCCCGCAATGGCTGGCCGACCATGTGCTGCAAGGGCGCTGGGTACTGGCGGTGGCCGGCACCCATGGCAAGACCAGCAGCAGCAGCATGCTGGCCTGGGTGCTGGAGCATGCCGGCATGAGCCCGGGTTTCCTGATTGGCGGGGTGCCGCAGAATTTCGGCATTTCCGCGCGCCTGGGCGGCACGCCGTTCTTCGTGGTCGAGGCCGACGAGTACGACAGTGCCTTCTTCGACAAGCGCAGCAAGTTCGTCCACTACCGCCCGCGCACCGCGATCCTCAATAACCTGGAGTTCGATCACGCGGACATCTTCCCGGACCTGGCGGCCATCGAGCGGCAATTTCACCACTTGGTGCGGACCATTCCCGGTGACGGCCTGATCATCCACCCGGCGGCCGAAGCGGCGCTGCAACGGGTGATCGAGATGGGCTGCTGGACCCCGGTGCAGACCACAGGCGAAGGCGGCCAGTGGCAGGCCCGCTTGCTCAGCGCCGATGGCGCGCGTTTCGAGGTGTGGTTCGACGGCCGGCCCCAGGGCGTGGTCGACTGGTCGCTGACCGGCCAGCACAACGTGGCCAATGCCCTGGCGGTACTGGCGGCGGCGCGGCATGTCGGCGTGGTGGCGGAACTCGGCATCGCCGCGCTGTGCAGCTTTATCAATGCCAAGCGGCGGATGGAGAAGGTTGCCGAGGTCAATGGCGTGACCATCTTCGACGACTTTGCCCACCACCCGACGGCGATTGCCACCACCCTCGACGGCCTGCGCAAGAGCATCGGCAATGCCAAGCTGATCGCGGTGATCGAGCCACGCTCCAACTCGATGAAGCTCGGCGCCCACCGCGACGGCTTGCCGGGTTCGGTGGTTCAGGCCGATTCGGTGTACTGGTACGCACCGGCCAACCTCGGCTGGGACCTGGCCGCGAGTGTGGCTGCATCCAGCGTGCCGACCCAGGTCTGTGCTTCCCTGGAGGCGATCATCGAAGGGGTCAAGGCCGAAGCCGCGCCGGGCACCCAGGTGGTGGTGATGAGCAACGGCGGTTTCGGCGGCTTGCACGGCAAGCTGGCCGCGGCATTGAAGTAGGGCGGGTGCAACCCGCCATTGACCATGAACCGGCGGGTTGCACCCGCCCTACGGAGTTCGCATGAGCGGTCCGGAACGCATTACTTTGGCCATGACCGGTGCCTCCGGCGCCCAGTACGGCCTGCGCCTGCTCGACTGCCTGGTGCAGGAAGATCGCGAGGTGCATTTCCTGATTTCCAAGGCCGCGCAACTGGTACTGGCCACCGAAACGGACGTGACCCTGCCAGCCAAAGCCCAGGCCATGCAGGCATTCTTGAGTGAATACACCGGCGCGGCGCCGGGGCAGATTCGCGTCTACGGCAAGGAAGACTGGATGGCCCCGGCGGCCTCAGGTTCGGGTGCGCCGAGCGCCATGGTGGTGGTGCCCTGCTCGACCGGCACCCTGTCGGCGATTGCCAGCGGCGCCTGCAACAACCTGATCGAGCGCGCCGCCGATGTGGTGCTCAAGGAGCGTCGTCAGTTGATCCTGGTGCCGCGCGAGGCGCCGTTCTCCAGCATCCACCTGGAGAACATGCTCAAGTTGTCGAACCTGGGCGCGGTGATCCTGCCGGCGGCGCCGGGCTTCTATCATCAGCCGCAGACCATCGATGACCTGATCGACTTCGTCGTCGCGCGCATCCTCAACTGCCTGGGCGTGCCTCAGGACATGTTGCCGCGCTGGGGCGAACAGCATCGGGGCTCGGATGAGTAACAACAGCCTGCGGGCGGCGTGCCTGCTGCTCATCCTGTCGAGCAGTGGCTGCGCCACGCTGCGCACCCTGGATGCGGCCAAGCCGGGCGCGCCGGTTATCTATGCCGGCAGCCGCTTGGACCTGTACGCGCTGAACAACGGATGCTGCGCACAAGCGCGGTTCGGCGCCGAAGCGCCGACATACCCCGGCGTCGATCTGCCCGCCAGTGCCCTGCTCGACACGCTATTGCTGCCGCTCTCGCTGGCGCGCGAATTGGGTGTGAACCTGGGCATCAGCGGCGGACTTTGATTCGATGCGGCGTCCGTTCTGCGGGCAAACTTGCAGGGCGGGCTCGCGTTGCCAGGCACGGATCAACCATCCGCGATGCAACGGCGCCCGACCGCGTTATTCGCCCTGCGGCAGCGCGATGATCCGCCAGTCATCACCGACTGCGCGGATCTCGACGATCTTCAGCGCCTGCGCCTCGGCCATGCGCGCTAACGGCAAGTCGAGCAGCGGCCGCGCACTGGAGCCGAGAAACTTCGGTGCAACGAACAATTGATACTCATCGACCAGGCCTTCGCGAGCGAATGCACCGGCCAGACGCGGACCGGCTTCGACCAGGACCTCATTGGCCCCGCGCCCGGCCAACTCGGCCAGCAGCTTGTGCAGGTCGACATGGCCGCTACTGCCCGGCACGGCCAACAGTTCGTGACCGGCGTCCAGGTAGCGCTCACGCGCCATTGCCGCCGCGCAGGTCGCCACCAGGGTCGCGCCGGCCTGAAAGAAAGGCACATCCAGCGGCACCCGCAGCCGGCCATCGATCAGCACCCGCAGCGGTGGCCGGGTCGCCGCCAGTGCCGTCAGCTCGGCATCCAGGCCCAGTTCATCGGGGCGCACGGTCAGGCGGGCGTGGTCCGCCAGCACGGTGTCGGCGCCGCTCAGCACCACGCTGGCACTGGCACGCAAGCGCTGCACCGCGGCGCGGGCTGCCGGCCCGGTAATCCACTGGCTCTCGCCGCTGGCCATGGCGGTGCGGCCGTCCAGGCTCATCGCCAACTTGACCCGCACGAAGGGCAAGCCCTGCTCCATGCGCTTGATGAAACCGGCGTTGAGCGTCCGCGCCTCGGCTTCCAGCACGCCGCTGCTTACTTCAATGCCGGCCTGCACCAGGCGCGCCAGGCCATTGCCGGCGACCTGCGGATTGGGATCCTGCATGGCCACCACCACCCGCGCGACCCCAGCGGCGACCAGCGCATCGGCGCACGGCGGGGTGCGGCCATGATGGCTGCAGGGCTCCAGGGTCACATAGGCGGTGGCGCCACGCGCCTGCGCGCCGGCCTGGCGTAGCGCATGCACCTCGGCGTGCGGTTCGCCGGCACGTACATGCCAGCCTTCGCCGACAACCTGCCCGTCACGGGCGATGACGCAGCCGACACGCGGATTCGGGTGGGTGGAATACCGGCCTTTGCGGGCCAGCTCCAGGGCGCGGGCCATGCAGGCATGATCGAAGCTCATCGTTGCTCTTTCGAGGGTTCGCGAGACAGCCGGTCGATTTCCTCGCGGAATTCGTTGAGGTCCTGAAAGCGCCGGTATACCGAGGCGAAGCGGATGTAGGCGACCTCATCGAGCTTTTGCAGTTCGCTCATTACCAACTCGCCGAGCACCAGCGACTTGATCTCGCGCTCACCGGTCGCACGCAGCTGGTGCTTGATATGGGCAATGGCCGCCTCCAGCCGTTCGATGCTGACCGGGCGCTTCTCCAGGGCGCGCTGCATGCCGGCACGCAGTTTGTCCTCGTCGAATGGCTGGCGGCTGCCGTCCTGCTTGATCAGCCGCGGCATCACCAGCTCGGCGGTTTCGAAGGTGGTGAAACGCTCTTCGCAGGCCAGGCATTCGCGCCGACGACGCACTTGCCCGCCCTCGGCGACCAGGCGCGAATCGATAACCTTGGTGTCGTTGGCACCGCAGAAGGGACAGTGCATAGGAGGGCAGCCGCCTTGAACAGGAAAGCGCCATGGTAGCGCATCCCGCGGGCAAGACAAGCCGAGGACTTTACGGTATACAAGCGCGCGCTCGACTACCTTTCAGGCACAGCGTTTCTTTCAGGCATCCCCCTAGATGATCATTGTCATGCGACTGCTCGCTCCGTTTACCCTGGCCAGCCTGCTTGCGGCCTGCGCCGGCGAACCGTCCGTGCCGCCCCAGCCGCCGGCCACGTCGGCGCCTGCCACAAGCATGGGTGCGGCGTCTGCGCCGCTGCCGGCCCACCTGCGTGAACTCAGCGGCAGCCTGCTCGGCGTGCCCAACGCTAGCGAAGTCGAACTGGCCCTGCTGCTGATCGACGCGCGTGGCTTGCCCCAGGGCCTGCTGAGCAATATTCAACTGACCGGCAACGGCGCGGCCCTGCCCTTTCGCCTGCCCTTCAACCCCCAGGCCTTCATCCCCGGCACTCGGGTCGAGCTGCGCGGGCGGGTCAATCAGGCCGGCCGCCTGATCCTGCGCCTGCCGCCCCAGGCGATTGAGCACAACGACAGCCAGCAGCTCGGCGAGTTACGCCTGGAGCCTGCGCCATGAGCACAACCGCTGCCCTGCACACGGCGCTGAGCGAGCTGCTCGGCGACGCCAGGCTGGTGGCCGAGCACTTGCCCGGCACCGCGCTGAAACTCTGGCTGATCGATGCCGCCAATATGGCGCGCGCCTTCAACCCGGAGGAAACCCGGCGGATTCTCGAGGAGCCACCCTACTGGTGTTTCTGCTGGGCCAGCGGCCTGGTGCTGGCGCGCTGGCTGGCCGAACACCCGGAGTGGGTGCGTGGCAAGCGCGTGCTGGATTTCGGCGCCGGTTCCGGCGTCGCGGCCATTGCCGCGGTCAAGGCTGGCGCCCGCGAAGTGGTGGCCTGCGACCTCGACCCCCTGGCCCTGGCGGCCTGCCGGGCCAATGCCGCACTCAACGAGGTGGAACTGGGCTACTCGGCGGACTTCTTCCAGGAAGCCGACCGCTTCGACCTGATCCTGGTCGCCGACGTGCTCTACGACCGCGCCAACCTGCCGCTGCTCGACCAGTTCCTCAGCCGCGGCCGCCAGGTGCTGGTCGCCGATTCACGGGTGCGCGACTTCCAGCATCCGCTGTACCAGCGCCTCGGCGTGATGCAGGCCTGCACCTGGCCGGATCTGGCCGAACCGGACGAATTTCGCCAGGTCAGCCTCTACCATGCACAACGTCACTGATGCCTGCCTTGTTTCCACACGGCGGCGCCCACATTTATAGTGTTTAGCACTTTCGCCCAGCGAGACCGACCATGAGCGACACCCCTTATATTTTCGACGTATCCGGCGACGCCAGCTTCGAGCAGCTGGTCGTGCAGAACTCCTTCCATAAACCGGTGCTGGTGGATTTCTGGGCCGAGTGGTGCGCCCCGTGCAAGGCGCTGATGCCCTTGCTGGCGCAGATCACCGAGAGTTACCAGGGCGAGTTGCTGCTGGCCAAGGTCGACTGCGATGCCGAACAGGACATAGTCGCGCGCTTCGGCATCCGCAACCTGCCGACCGTGGTGCTGTTCAAGGACGGCCAACCGGTCGACGGTTTCTCCGGCGCGCAACCTGAGTCGGCAATCCGCGAACTGCTCAAGCCGCATGTCGCCGAGCCGCCGGCGCCGCAGGCCGACTTGCTGCAAAGCGCACAAACGCTGTTCGCCGAAGGCCGCATCGGCGAGGCGGAAGCCCTGCTCAAGCAACTGCTCGGCGAAGACAGCGAAAATCCTGCCGCACTGATTCTCTACGGCCGCTGCCTGGCCGAACGCGGCGAGCTGGGCGAAGCCGAAACGGTACTCGATGCGGTCAAGGGTGATGAACACCAGCAGGCCCTGGCCGGTGCCCGCGCCCAGCTGACCTTCCTCCGTCAGGTGGTCGACCTGCCCGACGTCGCCAGCCTGAAAACCCGCCTGGCGCAGAACGCCGAGGATGACGAGGCGGCCCACCAGTTGGCGATTCAGCAATTGGCCCGCCAGCAATACGAACCGGCCCTGGACGGCCTGCTCAAGCTGTTCGTGCGCAACCGCAACTATGCCGACGGCCTGCCGCACAAGACCCTGCTGCAGGTGTTCGACCTGCTCGGCAACCAGCACCCGCTGGTCACCGCCTACCGGCGCAAGCTGTACCAGGCGATTTATTGAGTGCGCTGCGGGCCGGCTGAGCCATCTCCAACGTAGGGGGGTGGCGGGTGGCTGCAGCCAGGCCCGGTGTCCGCGATTACTCCAGTGAACGTAGATAGTGGTAAATGGCGGTCACTTCGGCAGCGCTGGGGGGCGCGCCCTCATCGGCGCTGAAGCTGCGATCCTGCCAATGCGGCATCGTCGACTCTAGTGGTTTGCCTTCGTCATCCAAGCCCTCGAACACCGCCCGCTGAAACAGCTCTTCTGGCCAGGTGCTGGAGTCGCCAACCAGCCTCATGCCAACACCGCCCTGCCCCTTGTCACCGTGACAGCTCGCACAGTTATCCCGGTACAGTGCTTCACCATCTGGCATGGCCGCCTGCGTGGCCGCCGAGAGAAACATCACCGCAAACGAAGAAAAAAGTAACGCTTTCATGGAGGCATCCTCTTGGGTTGTGCGTGCTGAAGAAGCCGAACGTTCCTGGCCTGGGCCTCTATAGGCCAAGCCAATATCAGCATAGTTGACCCCGGGCCTGGCGCGATTGCGGGTCAGCCCAGGGCGTATTGGCCAGGCGCGATGACAGCAGAATCCTGCAGCGCCGAGCGAGGCCCATGACGTTGCACTGGGCAATCGATCACTTTATTGTTATAACGTAACGATACCGATCACTGCCGGAGACATTTACATGCGCCGCACCCTGCTTGCCCTGCCGTTCGCCCTCTTGCCACTGGCACTGGCCCAAGCCGATGAACATCAGCATGGCAGCCTTGCAAAACACCAGCACGGCATCGCCTCCCTCAACGTCGCGCTGGACGGCAATACCCTGGAAATTCAGCTGGAAAGCCCGGCGATGAACATCGTCGGCTTCGAACATGCCGCCAGCAGCGAGGCCGACCAGGCCCTGGTCGCCGCGGCCAAGGCCAAGCTGGAACAACCGCTGCAACTGTTCAACCTGCCCGCCGCCGCCGACTGCAGCCTGACCCAGAGCGCGCTGCACAGCCCGCTGTTCGCCAGCGCGGCCCATACCGAGGACGCACAGGACGCGGATGGCCATGGGCACAGCGATGTCGATGCCGACTACAGCTTCCACTGCAACCAGCCGGACGCGTTGCAGGTACTGGACCTGAGCGCCCTGTTCATCCAGTTCCCCGCCACCCACAGGATCGCCGTGCAGCTGATCGGCCGCAGCGGCCAGCAAGGCGCCGAACTCAGCCCAAAAATGGCGCGTCTGAGCTTCTGACCTCACGCGGGCATCGCTCGCATCCCGCCGCCAGGCACGACTGTCGGCTTCCCCCGATCCGCGGTAGACCATGTCCCAAGCATTGATCGAACTCGCCAACCTCGGTTTCGCCTGGCCCGGCCAGGCGCAGCTGCTGGATATCCCCAGCTTCACCCTGCAGCGCGGCGAAAGCCTGTTTCTCAAGGGCCCCAGCGGCAGCGGCAAGACCACCCTGCTCGGCCTGCTCGGCGGCGTGCAAACGCCTAATCGTGGCAGCATTCGCCTGCTCGACCAGGAGCTGAGTGCCCTCTCGGCCAGCGCCCGCGATCGCTTCCGCGTCGACCACACCGGCTACATCTTCCAGCAGTTCAACCTGCTGCCGTTTCTCTCGGTGCGCGACAACGTCGAGTTGCCCTGCCACTTCTCCAAGAGCCGGGCGCAGCGCGCCATCCAGCGCCACGGCAGCATCGACCAGGCCGCCGCCAGCCTGCTCGCCCACCTCGGCCTGAACGAGCCCACATTGCTCGAGCGCCGCGCCGATGAACTGTCCATCGGCCAGCAGCAACGGGTCGCCGCCGCCCGCGCCCTGATCGGCCAGCCGGAACTGGTGATCGCCGACGAGCCAACCTCGGCGCTGGACTTTGACGCCCGCGAGGCCTTCCTCCAGCTGCTGTTCGCCGAATGCCGCGAGGCCGGCGCCAGCCTGCTGTTCGTCAGCCACGACCAGAGCCTGGCGCCGCTGTTCGATCGCAGCCTGTCGCTGGCCGAACTCAACCGCGCCGCGCGCCCGCAGGAGATCTGACATGCACCTGCTACGCATCGCCCTGGCCAGCCTCGCCAACCGCCGCTTCACCGCCCTGCTCACGGTATTCGCCATCGCCCTGTCCGTTTGCCTGTTACTGGCCGTCGAGCGCGTGCGCACCGAAGCCCGCGCCAGCTTCGCCAATACCATCAGCGGCACCGACCTGATCGTCGGCGCACGCTCCGGCTCGGTCAATCTGCTGCTGTATTCGGTGTTCCGCATCGGCAATGCCACCAATAACATTCGCTGGGACAGCTTCGAGCACGTCGCCGAGCACCGGCAGGTCAAGTGGGCGATCCCCATCTCCCTCGGCGACTCGCACCGCGGCTACCGGGTGATGGGCACCAGCCCGGCGTATTTCGAGCACTACCGCTATGCCCGCAGCCAACCGCTGAATATCGAGCAGGGCCGCGCCTTCGCCGATGATCCCTTCGAGGTGGTTCTCGGCGCCGAGGTGGCGCAGGCGCTGCACTACCAACTCGGCGAGAAGCTGGTGCTGGCCCACGGCGTGGCGACCATCAGCCTGGTCAAGCACGACGACAAGCCCTTCACCGTGGTCGGCATCCTTGAGCGCACCGGCACCCCGGTGGATCGCACCCTGCATATTTCCCTGGCGGGGATGGAAGCGCTGCATGTCGACTGGCAAAACGGCATGCCGGCCCGTGGCGCCGGCGTGGTCAGCGCCGAGCAAGCGCGCACCATGCACCTGCAACCGAAAGCCATTACCGCCGTGCTGCTGGGTCTGAACAGCAAGATCGCCACCTTCAGCCTGCAACGCGAGATCAACGACTTCCGTGGCGAGCCGCTGCTGGCGATCCTCCCCGGGGTCGCCCTGCAGGAACTGTGGAGCCTGATGAGTACGGCGGAGCAGGCACTGTTCGTGGTCTCGCTGTTTGTGGTGCTGACCGGGCTGATCGGCATGCTCACCGCGATCCTCACCAGCCTCAACGAACGCCGCCGTGAGATGGCGATCCTGCGCTCGGTCGGCGCGCGGCCCTGGCATATCGCCTGCCTGCTGATATTGGAAGCCTTCGCCCTGGCGTTGGCCGGCGTGCTGCTGGGCCTGGTGCTGCTGTATCTGGGCATCGCCGGGGCGCAGGGCCATGTGCAGGCCAACTACGGCCTGTATCTGCCACTTGCCATGCCAACCCGCTATGAGTGGACACTGCTCGGCGCTATTCTGGCGGCCGCCCTGCTGATGGGCTGCGTGCCCGCCTGGCGGGCCTATCGGCAGTCACTGGCGGACGGCCTGTCGATTCGTTTATAACGCCGCTTATGACGCTTTTTTCAATACGAGGTAGCACCATGCTCCGCCCCCTGCTCGCTGCTGCGCTTATCGCCCTGGCCGCGCCTTTATCGGCCGCCGAGGTGCGCGAGCTGGCCTGGTCGGAGATGGTGCCGGCCGATGCACCGGCGCAAGTCGTCGAACCCGCGCCCCTGCACGATCTGTCGCAACTGGCCAATGCCCTGTCCGAGTCCGGCCCGGCGGTCGGGCAGCAATCGCCGGCCGCGCCCGTGGTCAAGCAACTGGACGGCCTGGCGGTGAAATTGCCGGGCTATATAGTGCCGCTGGATGTGACCGAAGAAGGCCGCGTCATCGAGTTCCTGCTGGTGCCCTACTTCGGCGCCTGCATTCATGTACCGCCACCGCCGTCGAACCAGATCGTGCATGTCACCACCGAACTGGGCGTGCTGCTGGATGCGCTCTATCAGCCGTTCTGGATCGAAGGCCCGCTAAAGGTCGAGCAGAGCAGCAGCGAACTGGCCGAGGCCGGCTACCAGATGCAGGCGGAGAAGATCTACGCCTACGAGCTGCCGGACAGCTGAAGCCGGATCCTGGGGTGGGCTGCCCCCAGGCATACCGGCATTATCGACACGCTCGACCAAAAGCCAGGCCCCAAGGCCTGGCTTCTGGCATTGCGCAGCGGACCTCAGCCGGCGCTGGCCAGGTGTTTTTCCCGCTCGACACGCAGCTCGCTTTCCGCCCAGCGGCGCCAGGCGCGCACCTGGCGGCGCTCGGCCCCGGCGCGTTCGGCCTTGGCCAAGGCATCCAGGCCGGCCTGCCAACGCGCCTGTTCCAGCTCCAACTGGGCCAGGTTCAGCCAATGCTTGGCACTGCCCGAACGCTGCGCCAGTTCGCGGTAGATGCGCGCCGCCGCGGCGCGTTCGCGGGCCTGCCACCAGAGCAGGGCCAGGCGCTCTTCGCGGGCAGCGGTACGCGCCAGCAGCCCCTGTTCGAGCAAGCCGGTGAGCAGCTTGGCGCCCTGCCAGGGCTGATCGGCCGCGCCGGCCAGCAGCACCAGGTTGTCCAGCTGGCCTTCATTGAAACGCAGACCCTTGCTGTGCGCGGCGCGCAGGGTCGCCAGCGCCTGGTCCTGCCGGCCGCTCAGCTGCTGCAGGGCGGCCAGCTGGCGCCAGCCCTGGGCACGATTCGGCTGGCGGGCGAGCAGCCGACGCTGCCAGCGTTCGGCGGCGGCATAACGCTTGAGATCGGCATTCACCGCGACGAGGAACTGCAACCAGCTATCCACCGCCCGCGGATTAGCCTGCACATAGCGCTCGGCCAGCGGCAACGCCTTGGCCGGCTGGCCCAGGCCTTGGTAGGCCTGCACCAGCAGCTGCAGGACCTCTTCACTGGCCGCCGCCTGCTGCGACGCCAGCAGGCTGACGACCTGGGCGTAGCGGTGCTCGAGCAGATTGAGTCGGGCCAGGTTGATCTGTTCGCTGGCCTGGGTTTCGGCGTCCAGCTTGCCGCTAGCCAGCGCCTTGCCGAGCAGCTCGATGGCTTTGCCATTCTGCCCCTCGGCCCAGGCCAGGTAACCGCGGCTGCGCCAGAGCAAGGCCTGTTCCAGGCTGTCCGGCGTGGCCTTGGCCGCATCCAGCGCGCGCCTGGCCGCGGCGTAGTCGCCCTGCTGTTGAGCCCGCTGGGCGGCATTCAGGGCGCGGAATACGCTCGGCTCGACGCTTTGCCCAGCCGCCTGTGCGGCAGCCACCGTGCACAGCAGCCATAACAATAACCAACGCGGCATCTTAGCGACCTCCCTCAAGGCGGAAGTACAGGGTTTTCACCGCTTCGCGGGCCACCGCCAGGCCGCCCTCGGTACGCGGGGCGAAACGCCAGCGCACGGCGGCACGCCGCGCTTCGCGCTCGAATACATTGTTCGGCTTGGCCTCGAGCACCCGCAGATTCTCCACCGCACCGGCGCGGTTGATGGTGAACGCCAGCTTGACGTGCCCTTCGATGCCGCGCTGCAGGGCGTAGCGCGGGTATTCCGGGCTGACATCGTTGAGCGGCATCACCTCGCTTTCCGGGCCGCCGGGCTGGCCAGCGGCTTCGCTTGGCGCCGGCGCGCTGGACACCGCAGCGCCGGCACTCAGACCACTGAGGCTGGGGGTCGGCGCGCTGTTGACGGCAATCCTGCTACTCAGGCTTGGCACCGGCAGGTCCAGGGCCGGCAGCGTGGCCATCGGCGTGGCCGCAGCAGCTGTGACAGGTGTCGGCGCTTGCGCAGCTTGTGATTGTGGCGGTTGCGGCGCCTGTTGCCGGCTGCGCGTCGCGGTGTCGCTCGACTCGCTGTCCAGGCGCACGAAGTTGGCCACCGTCAGCGGCTCGGCGGACGGCTGGCTGCGCGGTGGCGCGACCATATAAAGCATCAGGGCGAACAGCGCCACGGCCATCAGGCAGGCGCCGAGCAAGGCCAACGGCACGCGCATCAATGCGCTCCCAAGGTGGCCGCCAGGGCGACGTCCTGCACCCCGGCCAGGCGCGCCTGATCCATCACCTGCACCACCAGGCCGGTGCGTGCATCCTGGTCGGCCTGCACCACCACGGCGCCATCCGGCTGATCGACACGCAGGCGCTCGACATGGGCGCGCACGCTACGCACGTCGACGATTTTCTTGTCCATCCATACCTGGCCATCGGCGGTGACGGCGATGAGGATATTGCCCTTGTCCTGCGGGCTGGCGGTTTGCGCCTGGGGCCGCTGCACGTCGACACCGGATTCCTTGATAAAGGAGCTGGTGACGATAAAGAAGATCAGCATGATAAAGACCACGTCGAGCATCGGCGTCAGGTCGATACCGGTGTCTTCGTCCTGCTGGTGGTGACGGCGCATTCGCATGTTGGTATCTCGGAGCTTGTGAAAATATTGAGCGTCGTCGCGAGGTCGCCTCCAGGCGTTCGCGGCAAGGCGCGCTAGTTGAAAAACGGGGGAAATTAGTGAGCTAAATGACCCCGCTTTTCAATTAACGCAACGCCGCTGCGGGCGTTTGGAGGCGGCCGCAGCAGGCGGGCAGTGTTTTCACAAGCTCTCACTCGTGACGCAGCTGGTCGGCCAGCCGCTCGAGGGCCCGGCGCGCATCGCGTTCGAGGCGTGCCAGGCTGAACAATCCGGTAATCGCCAGGACCATGCCGGCCAGGGTCGGCAGGGTCGCCTGCCAGACCCCGGCGGCCATGCCGCGCGGGTTGCCGGCACCGTTGATGGCGAGCACATCGAACACCGCGACCATGCCGCTGACGGTGCCGAGCAAGCCGAGCAGCGGGTACATGGCCACCAGGGTCTTGCTCAGGCGCAGCGGGCCGAGCAGCTGTTGCCGCGCCTGCGCCAGCCAGGCGGCGCGCACGGCGCGGCGCCAGGTGCCGCGGTCATCCTGCAGCAGGTGCTGCCAGGCCTTGCGCCGCTCGCGCCCCCACTGCGGGAAGACCCGGCGCACATACCAGAAGCGCTCGATCACCAGGGTCCAGAACAGCACGCAGAGCCCGGCCAGCGCCCACATCACCACGCCGCCGGCGCTCATGAAGTCGAGCAGCGCGTAGCCGCTGTCGATCAGCGACAGCCACAAGCCAAGCCAATCAGTCACGCCGCGGCGCCCCGGACAGGTGCAGGGCGATCAGGCCGGCGCTCTGCTGCTCGAGCAACTGGATCAGGCCCTTGCTGCGACTGGCCAGCAGGCTGTGCAGGAACAGCAACGGAATCGCCACCACCAGCCCCAGCACCGTGGTCACCAGGGCTTGGGAAATGCCCTCGGCCATCAGCCGCGAATCGCCGCCACCGCCCTGGGTGATGGCCTGGAAGGTGACGATCATGCCGGTCACGGTGCCAAGCAGGCCGAGTAACGGCGCCACCGCACAGAGCAGCTTGAGCAGGCTCTGGCCTTTCTCCAGCGGCGGGGTTTCCAGCAGGATCGCCTCGTCGAGCTTCAGCTCCAGGGTTTCCAGATCGGCCAGCTGCGGCCTGGGGCCGAGCACGCCGATCACCCGACCCAGCGGATTATCGTCACGCGGCACGCTGAGAGTACGGACTTGCGCCTTCACCCCGGCGCCAACCCGGGCCAGGAAAACCATGCGCCAAGTGGCCAGGAGCAGACCCACCAGGCCCAAGGCGACTATCAGCCAACCGACCAGGCCACCCTGTTGCAAACGATCCCACAGGGTCGGCTGGCGCTGCAGTTGTGCCAACAGCGTGCCACGACTGGGGTCGATGGGCAGGTTGGAGAGCGCCTCGCTGCTGTGCAGATAATCCTCGACCCGACCCGCCCCGGACGGCTGGCGCGGTGGCGCCAGCAGCTCGCCGGCGTCGGCGTCGTAACTCAGGAAGGCCGCCTCGCTGAAGGCCGAGAAGGTGCCGACCCGCAACACCGACTGCTCGCGGCGGGTGCCATCGGCGGCGACCACCGGCAATTGCAACTGCTCGACCCGGCCGCTGGCCGTGAGGTCTTCCAGCAACAGCATCCAGTAGCCGTCGAGGTCTTCGGCGGACGGCAGGGTACGACTCTCGGCCAGCGCCTTGAGGCGCTGCAAACGCTCGGGATACTGCGCATTGAGCAGACTGTCTTGCCATTGCCCGGCGACATCGCCAGCGCTCTGGCGAACCACGCCGAACAGCTCACCCAGATGGCCGACGCGCTGGGCGAGCTGTGCTTCCTGCTTGGCCAGCTCGGCCTCCTGACGGTCGAATTCGGCTTTCAAGCGCTCGGCTTCGGCCTTCTGCGTGTGCAGGGCGGCGCGGGCCTTGGCCAGCAACTGTGCACGCTCGCCACGCTGGGCGACAAACGCCTGTTCGCGCGTCTGCATGGCGCTGACTTCGGCGGCGCGCTCGCTGCGGATGCGTTGCAGCAGTTGATCCGGACTGAGCGGCGCGGCGGCAGCAAGCGTCGGCAACAGCGCCAGGGCAAAGATGGCAAACACTCGACGGCTCATGGCCTGGCCTCCTGAGCCAGGGTGCTCACGGGCAGTTCGAGCAGGGCCGGCGCCTGTTCCTGGCGGGCGATGGCGATGGCCTGGTGCAACGGCCGCCGGGCACTGCTATCGAGCGTTTCCCAACTGCGCTTTTGCGGGTTCCACCAGCCACTCTCGCGGCCGTCAAGGGTCTGGAAATACAGCATCACCCGGCCGAGACGCAGGAACTCGACGCTGCGCGACGCGCCGCCGTCGACCGCCAGTTCGCCCCGCCAGGCCTCCAGGGTACGGCCATAGTCGCTCTCGACCTGATAGGCCTCGAGGATGCGCCGGTACTTTTCCGCCAGGCTGACATCGGCCCGCGGCAGCAGATCCTGCAGTTGCGCCAGGCGCTCGCTGCGCTCATCCGGCAGGAACGGCAGGTCGGCGGCAATGAATTGGCCGAGCACCTCGACCATCCGCCGCATCTGTGGCGTCACCGCCTGCTGGGTGCGTTCGATGCCGTCCAGCTGCGCCTGGTAGCCCGCCAGCTCCTGGCGCTGGGCCACGACCAGCGCTTGCAACTGCTGGTTATAACCTTGCAGCGCCTCGGCCTGCTGCAAGGCATCGCGGTACTCACCGAGCATCTCGCGACTGTCATCGTCGAGTTGTTCGATACGCGCCTGGGACGCCCTGGCGTCTGCGGCCAGGCGCTGACTCTCGTCCAGCGCCGCATCCAGCGGTGTTGCCAGCAACGGCGTACTGCTTAGCAACAGAGCCGCGGCCAGTGAACGCAGGGGGTACGGGTTCATGCGAAGGGAGTCCTCGAGCAATGGGGCCAGCCTAAAGAGTAACATTATAACCTTCTAAATCGTCGATTGCTGCAAGGCTGAATGGCATGCGGGGCTGCCGCTGTCAGGCGTCTCGATGCAGAAGACATGGGCGATGTCTTAACGAGCCCAATATGGTAACGATAACCATTATCAACTGATTCGACATCATCCAGCAACCTCCCCCGCTCGACTTAGGCACAATTTTTTGCGCGGGGTAGCTGGCAACCAGGCGCAGCAATCTCCGCAGAGGGCAGCGGTTGCAAGCGGCAGGCGCATCACAGAACAGCGCCCGCGAGTGTATGAGGACGGTGGCGTCGAGCGATCAGGCCAAACGCGCCAGCCGGTGCGGCGAAACGCCACACGCGGTGCATGCCGCGCACCGCAAGCACCAACGACGGGGCCTGTGGACCATCCGCGGGATCCACTGCAACGCCACGGCCAGTCGCCACCAGACCAATTCATTGAGCTGGGTCAAAACTCGATTTGCTTAGTCTCCTAACATTGCCCTCAGCCCAACCAACTGATGACTCGACCGGAGTTCACCATGCGCAAGTCCCTGCTCGCCCTCTCCATCCTGGCCACCGCACTGGCCGCCCCCCTCGCCCAGGCTTACCAGGCAGGCGACATTATCCTGCGCGCCGGTGCTGCTACCGTCGATCCGCATGAAGACAGCTCGGCCCTCAAGCTGAACGGTGCCACCCTCGGCGGCCAAGCGACCGTCGACAGCGACACCCAGCTGGGCCTGACTGGTACCTACATGCTGACCGACAACCTCGGCGTCGGCCTGTTGGCAGCCACGCCATTCAAGCATCAGGTGGGCGTCAAGGGCCTGGGCGCACTGGATGGCAAGCTGGCAGACATCAAGCACCTGCCGCCGACTCTCAGCCTGCAGTACTTTCCATTGGCAGCGTCGTCGCGTCTGCAGCCCTACGTCGGCGCGGGCTTGAACTACACCACTTTCTTCGATGAAGACTTGACCAGCCAGCGCGAAACCCAGGGTTTCAGCAACCTGGAGCTGGACGACTCCTGGGGGCTGGCACTGGAAGCTGGTGTCGACTACATGCTGACTGACAACCTTCTGCTCAACGCCACCGTTTGGTATCTGGATATCGACACCACGGCCACCGCCGATCTCGCCGGCGCCGGCCAGGTCAAGGTCAATGTAGATATCGATCCATTCGTCTACATGGTCGGCCTCGGCTACAAGTTCTAAGGCCAACCGACACCCACAAAAAAGCCGGCCTCAGCGCCGGCTTTTTTGTCGCTACAGATCAGTCTAGCGCCAATAGCCTGCGCAACCCCTCACGCATCGGTGTCGTCGGTGGCAGCTGGTAGCAATCCTGCAAACGCTGAGTATTGGCCCGCGAGTGGCGGATATCGCCGGGCCGCGCCGCCTGATAATCGACTGCCGGCAAGCCGCCACACAAACTGCCGATCTCGGCCAACAGCTGGTTGAGGCTGACCGCCTGATTCCAGCCGACATTCACCGCCCCCACTACAACCTGCGGCATGCCCAGCGCCTGGGTCAGCAGCGCCAGCAGATCGCCGATATAGAAGAAGTCGCGCGTCTGCTCGCCATCGCCAAACACCCGAATCGGCAAGCCTTGCTGCGCCCGCTGGGTGAAGATGCTGATCACCCCGGAGTAGGGGGATGACGGATCCTGACGGGGACCGAATATATTGAAGAAGCGGAAAATCGCCGGTTCCAGGCCATGCTGACGGCGATAGAAGTCCAGGTAATGCTCACTGGCCAGCTTGTCCGAGGCGTAAGGGGTCAACGGCGCCTTGGCCGTGTCCTCATCAATCGCCTGGCCTGCACCATTGTTGCCGTAGACCGCCGCACTCGAGGCATAGACCACGCGCTTGACGCCGTGCCGGCGCATGGCCTCGCAGACGTTGAGGGTGCCGACGAAGTTGCTCTGGTGCGTGCTCACCGGATCGTCCACCGAGGCTTGTACCGAGGCCACTGCGGCCAGGTGCACCACCGCAGCACAACCGGCCACGGCCTGATCGACCTGGGCAGCATCGGCCACATCGCCCTCGAGCAGATGCAGCCGTGGGTGATCCAGCGGCAGGTTGGCGCGCTTGCCCATGGATAGATTGTCCAGCACGCGCACCGTATGGCCTTGCGCCAATAGCGCGTCAACCAGGTGCGAGCCGATAAAGCCGGCGCCGCCGGTAATCAGGATAGGTGCATCAGACATGGCGATAGTAGCGATCCAGTAGGCTCGGCAGCCCGGAGCGCCAGGCGCGCGGCTTGATACCGAAGGTATGCAGGATTTTCTTGCAGGCCAGCACCGCATGCTGCGGCTCTTCGGCAGCATCCGGACGCGCGGCATGGGCCTGCGCCGTGATTTCGTCGAGCAGATTGCTGCGGAAGTGGCGCGCCTCGCTCAACACCGCCTGACCCAGGGCCAGCGAGGTGGTGGCTTCGTGGCCGCCATAATGGAACGTCCCCCATAGCGGCGTCTGGCAATCGAGCTGCTTGAGCACGGCGAGAATCACCCGCGCCGCATCGTCGACCGGGGTCGGGTTGCCGCGCCGATCATCGGCGAGCTCGATGTTTTCATCCCGCTCGGCACGCGCCAGGAAACGCCCGAGCTGACCGTCCGGGCTCTCATCCAGCAACCAGCCAAAGCGCAACAGCACATGCCGCGGGCATACCGCGCGCACGCTCTGCTCGAGGCGCCACAAGGCCTGACCACGCACGCCCAGGGGCACCGGCTCTTCCCTTTCGCTGTAGGCGGTAACCCGCGAACCATCGAACACCCGGTAACTGGACGGCTGCAGCAGGCGAATCTCATGATGCTGACAAAGCTCGGCAAGCCGCTCAACCGCCTGTTGCTGGGCAGCGAGACGTGCCTCGCTCACCCCTTCGGCCTGAAACCAGTCGAAATAGTAAGCCAGGTTGATCAGGGCGTCGGGCCGGGTGTCGTCCAGCAACTGGGTCAGGCTGGCGGCATCCCAGCCGGACTCCGGCGGACGCGGCGCGAGGAAGCCGATGTCCTCCTCGGCGCCGAGACGGATCAGTGCCTGCCCCAAGGCATTACCGCCACCCAATAGCATTAAACGCATACGCATGGTGTCTCGCAACGGCCGAACCCGTCAGGCGACTGCAATGGGCAACCCGGCATCACGCTGGCCACGCCCCCTTGCTCATCACCCCTGACCCCCGACCACCGCCTCTCTCCCGGTTTGGCATTATCAAAATTAGACGCTGACATCGCGCCAAAGTGTCGCATTTTGCGGGTTTACGCGCACGCCGTCATTAGCCGCGTACCCCGCAGTGCGCGACAGCAGCGGCAAAGCCAGCCAGGGCCTGGCAAGAGGCCCTGGCACGACGGCGCTCTGCAGACAGCTTCACCCACCCTCCATTGGCTGGGCAAACGCGCTGTCAGCAGCACACTCGCATGCGCTCAGGCGGTCAGTACCCGACAGGCTTCGGCCGGGATGGTCACCGACACCGGGCTGCCAATACCCAGGCCGATGCCCTGGCAGGGCGTACTCAGCGCGGTCAGCGAGACGCCGGAACACGCGATGGTGGTTTCGATGGTCGCGCCGCTGTCGCGCACGAAGGTCACGGTGCCCTGCAGACGGTTGCCGGCAGTGGCCTGGGGCAGCGACAACTGCAGGTCTTCCGGGCGCACCAGCATCTTGATACTGGTGCCGGCGTGAATGCTCTCGCAGATCGGCACCTGCAGCGCCGCACCGCCTGGCAGGCCGACCCGGCCGTGGCCCAGGGCGATCGCCGGGAAGATATTGCCGCTGCCGATAAAGTCGGCGACGAAGGCGTTGGCCGGATTGCGGTAGATCTCGATCGGCGTGCCGACCTGCTGCACCCGATGTTCGCCGAGTACCACCACGATATCGGCCATGGTCATGGCCTCGCGCTGGTCATGGGTGACCAGGATGGTGGTGATATTCAGGCGCTGCTGCAGCTGGCGGATCTCCACCTGCATGGATTCGCGCAGCTTGGCGTCCAGTGCCGACAGGGGCTCGTCCAACAGCAGCAGTTTCGGCCGCGCGGCAATCGCCCGGGCAATTGCCACGCGCTGGCGCTGCCCACCGGAGAGCTTGGCCACCGGCCGGTCGAGCATTTCCTGCAACTGGATCAGCTGCAGCAGTTCGCTCACCCGCGCCTGCTGATCGGCCTTGTTCACACCGCGCAACTTCAACGGATAGGCGATGTTTTCGCCGACCGTCATGTGCGGGAACAGCGCCAGCGACTGGAACACCATGCCGAAGTTGCGCTGATGCGCCGGGGTGTGACCGATGTCCTGGCCATCCAGGCGGATCTCGCCGGCGCTGAGGGTTTCCAGCCCGGCGATCATGCGCAGCAGGGTGGTCTTGCCACAGCCCGAGGGGCCGAGGAAGCACACCAGCTTGCCCTCCGGCAGGTGCAGGTTGACGTCGGTCACGGCGCAGGCCGAGCCATAGTGTTTTTCAACGTTTTCTAGAACCAATCCGCTCATGCGGCACCTCCACTAAGCAGTTGCCGGCAAGCCGCCAGGGCCTGCCCGGCTGAATTAAAAGGACACGCCACCGTCGCCAACCAGCTTCTCCAGCGCCCAGATCAGGGCGAAGTCGATCAGCACGATCAACACGGCGAACGAGAAAACGGTCGGATCGAGGGAGGACACGGTGCGGCTGTACATCCAGATCGGCACGGTCATCACGTCGATGTTGTAGAGGAAGTAGGTCACGGTGAATTCATTGAACGAGATGATGAAGGCCAGCAGCATCCCGGCCAGAATCCCCGAGCGCATCAGCGGCACCACCACGTCGACGATGGCGCGCAGCGGCGAGGCGCCGAGCATCTGCGCGGCCTCCTCGACCTCGTTGCCGATCGACAGCATGGCCGCGGTGCAGTTCTTCACCACGAACGGCAAGGCGAGGATCACATGGGCGATCACCAGCCGCGAGGTGCTGAGCTGAAACGGCAGGTTGTCGAATATCAGCAACAGCGCCAGGCCCAGCACCACCATGGGAAACACCAGCGGCAGCGACATCAGCTGCAGCGCCACCGCCTTGCCGCGAAACTCGCAGCGCACCAACGCATAGGCGGCCGGCACCGCCACCAGGGTGGCGAACAGCATGCTCAGGGTGGCCACCAGCAGACTGGTGGTGAGCGCCTGACCGAGGCTGAGCACGTCACTGGCGTCCGGCGAAACGAAGGTGTTCCAGGCCGCCTTGTACCACTGCAGGCTGTAGCTGGCCGGCGGAAAATCGAGGTTCGAGGCGCCGCTGAACGACATCACGATCATGCTCAGGATCGGCAGCACCGCCAGCAGCAGGATGAACCCGGACAGACCCATGGCAAAACGCCCGGTTTCCCCCGGCAACGGGGCGGCAGCGCGCAACAGGCTCTTGAGTGGACTGCTCATTGCGAAGCCTCCAGGATGCGCCGGCGACGGCCGGTGACGAATTCGGAGAAGGTCATGATCGCCAGCGTGGTGACGATCAGCACCACCCCGGCGGCAGAGGCGGCGGGCCAGTTCATCAGCGGAGCGATCTGGTCATGCACCATCACCGCCAGCATCGGCACCCGCCGGCCGCCCAGCAGCAGGAGCACCACGAAACTGCTGGCGTTGTAGGCGAACACCAGGGTGGCGCCGGTGATGATGCCCGGCAGGCTCATCGGCAACACCACCTGGCGGAACACCTGCGCCCGGCTGGCGCCGAGGGTCGCCGCCGCCTCTTCGTAGCTGCGCGACACGCCGCGCATGGCGCTGGCGATCGGCAGCACCGCCAACGGGAAGGCGGTCTGCACCAGGCCCATGAGCACGCCCGTCTGGTTGTACAGCAGCATCACCGGCCGGTCGATCAGGCCCAGGCCCATCAGCGCCTGGTTGACCATCCCGCCCGGACCGAGGATCACCAACCAGCCGTAGCTTTGCAGCAGCAGGTTGACCAGCAACGGCAACAGCACCGCGGCGAGGAACACCCGGCGCAACAACGGCGACTGCAGGCGCGACATGCAGTAGCCGACCGGAATCGCCAGCAGCACCGCGATCAGCGCACTGACCAGGGCCAGGCGCAGGGTCAGCAGCAGCGACTTGAGGTAATAGGGTTCGAGCAACTGGGCGTAGCTGGCCAGGCTGAAACCGCTCCATTCCGCGCCCTTGGTGCCGACGCTCATGCGCAGCACCAGCAGGCTGGCGGCAATCAGCACGCCGAGGAACAGCATCGCCGGCGAGAGGAACAGCCAGGCGCGTGCCGTGGGGGAAAACGTCTTGGCCGGGCGCAGGGGCGCCACGCCGACCTGACGGGTCAGAGTTGAAAGTGCCATGTCGGAAATCTCATCAGTACAGAAGGTTGCCGCACCCCGCGCAGGCGCCTGGAGGCCGGCTGCGCGGTGTGCGGAGCTACATCAGGAAGAGAAGATTTCCGTGTAGCGGCGAATCCACTGGTCGTGCACGGTGGCCAGGAAGGCGTTGTCGTGCATGATCGCCTTCTCCGAGATCTGCTCGGGCGTGAGGATGTACGGGCTCTTGCGCGCCTCGGCGGAGATGATCGCCTTGGCGTTGACCGGGCCGTTGAAGATGTCCTCGGCCATCTTGCCCTGCACCAGCGGGTCGAGCGAATGGTCGATGAAGGCATAGGCCAGGTCGGTATCGCCCGGACGGTGCTTGGGCATGACCGAGAGCATCAGGTCGGTGTAGAAGCCCTCCTTCATGCCGAAGGTGGCGCCCAGGCCATAAGACGGATCGCGGATCTGCTTGGGGAAGAAGGCCGGCGCATAGAGGCCGCCCATGTCCAGCGACCCGGTGCGGAACAGCTCGGCGATCTGGTTGGGGTTCTCGCCCAGGGTAATCACCCGGTCCTTGAGCTTCTCCAGCAGCTTGAAGCCCGGCTCGACATTGTGCGCGTCACCGCCGGCCAGCTTGGCGGCGATGATGATCAGGTCCATGGCCTCGGTCCAGTTCGGCGGCGGCAGGAAGATGTTCGGCGCCATGTCCTTGTCCCACAGGGCGGCGTAACTGTCCGGCGCTTCTTTCACGGTGCGGGTGCTGTAGATCAGGCTGTTGCACCACAACAGGTAGCCGATGCCGTGACCGTCGGCGCCGGTCTGGTACTGCGCCGGCACATCGCGCAGGTTGGGGATGCGGTTGAGGTCGGGCTTTTCCAGCAGCCCGGCGCTGGCCAGGCCTTCGGCGCCGACGCCGGCCAGGGTGATGATGTCGTATTGCGGGCGATCACCGCCGGCCTTGAGCTTGGCAACCATCTCCGAGGTGCTGCCGGTGCGGTCGGCGATCACCTTGGCGCCGGTCTTGGCTTCGAAGGTCGCGGCGATATTGCGCAGCGCCGCCAGGCCGGTGTCGTCGGACCAGGTGAGCAGGCGCAGGGTCTTGCCGTGAAACTTCATGTCGCCGGCGCTGGCCTTGATGAAGGGAAAGGACAGGGCCGCGGCTGCCACCGACGCGACACCCACCGTCTTGATGAATGTTCTTCTGCTGAAATCGTGCTCGCTCATCGCAGTTTCCTCTTATTTTTATCTGTCTTCGGGAGCTTGCGACCCGCTGCCGGGCTCCCCGCAATCAACCGTTCAACCCGGCCCGAGGCCCTGCTCGCGCTGGTGCGGCCTGGGCTGGCCGAGCCATCCTGCGGCGCGCTCGACGGGCCAACAATCGATAAATAGTCATCGAAGCCATGCGCGGCATGCATGCCTTGAAAGCAGGCATGCATGCACCACAAACGCCCGCTTAAAGGGCGCGAATCACGTGCTTGATTTCCTGGAACGCCTGCAGCCCCCAAGGCCCCAGCTCACGGCCGATGCTGCTCTGTTTGAAGCCGCCCCAGGCCGCCTGCGGGAAGATCACCTGTGGCGCGTTGATCCACACCAGGCCTGCTTGCAGGGCATTGGCGACCCGCTCGGCACGACGCGCGTCGCCGCTAACCACGCTGGCCACCAGGCCAAACTCGCTGTCGTTGGCCAGGTCGATGGCCTCCGCCTCACTGCTGAAGCTGCGCACACAGAGCACCGGCCCGAAGATCTCCTCACGCCACAGGGCGCTGTCCAGCGGCACGTCGGTAAACACCGTGGGCCGCAGGAAATAGCCCCGCGCCAGCCCAGCTGGACGCTCACCGCCGCTGAGCAAGCGCGCGCCGCCATCCAGGCCGTCGGCGATATGCCGACAGACCCGTTGGTACTGGACCTGATTGACCAGCGCGCCCATCTCCACGTCCGCCGCAAACGGATCACCGACGCGGATCGCCTCGACCCGTATCTGCAACCGCGCCAGGAACTCTTCGGCCAGCTCATCGGCGACCAGCACCCGGCTGGTCGCCGAGCACATCTGCCCGGCGTTGAAGAAACCGCCGCCACAGGCCAACTCGACGGCCAGATCCAGGTCAGCGTCGGCAAATACCAGCAGCGAGGACTTGCCGCCCAGCTCCAGACTGACGCCCTTGACCGTCTCGGCGGCGCGCTGCATGACCTGCACGCCCACCGCATTGCTGCCGGTGAACGACAGCTTGGCCACCCCCGGATGGGCCGCCAGTGGCGCCCCGACCGCCTGACCGGTGCCGCAGACCAGGTTGAACACCCCGGCCGGCAGGCCGCTCTCGGCGATGATGTCGGCCAGCTCCAATTCAGGCAGCGGGGTCACCTCCGAGGGTTTCAACACCACCGTACAGCCGGCCGCCAGGGCGGGAGCCAGCTTCCAGGCGGTGGTCACCATGGGGAAATTCCATGGCACGATCAGCCCCACCACGCCACAGGGCTCGCGGCGCAGACGGGCGGCGAAGTCGCCGCTGGGCAGCTCCACCGCGGCGTCCTGCTGGGTGTCCAGCGCCTCGGCCAGCTCGGCGTAATAGGTAAAGGTGGCGATCACGTCGTCGACATCGATCGCCGCCTCGCTCAACGGCTTGCCGGTGTTGCGCGCCTGCAGCTGGATCAGGCGCTCGCGGCGCGCCTCGACCCCGGCGGCGATCCGGCGCAGACAGGCGCCCCGCACGACCCCGGCGCTGAGCCCCCAGGCCGGAAAAGCCTCACTTGCCGCGCGCACCGCCCGCTCGACCGCCGCGGCATCGCCGCCGGCCACGCTCGCCAGCAGCTCTTCGGTGGCGGGGTTGATCACCTTCAGGCTGTCGCCGCCGCTGTACCAGTGCCCGCCGATATACAGACCGGCCAGTGCGCCATTGTGTGTCGGGCGGCTGTTCAACATGCCGCCATCCCGCTCATCCAGGCCTGCTGGTCGATTTCGATCAGGGTCGGCAACGGCGACTCGCTCGCCTGGCGCAAGGCCGCGCGCAACGCCTCAGCATCATTCGCCCGTTCCGCCTCGCAGCCTAGCGCCTTGGCCGCGGCGACAAAGTCCGGGGTGAAGATATCCACGCCCACCGGCTCGATGTCGCGGTTGACCATGTACCTCTTGATCTCCTCGTAACCCTGGTTATTCCACAGCAGGACGATGATCGGCGCGCGCGCCTCCACCGCACTGGCCAGTTCGGCCAGGGTGAACTGCAGCCCGCCGTCGCCGATCAGGCACACCACCGGGCGCCGCTGCGCGCCTTCGCGGCTGTCGCCGAGCAGCGCACCTATGGCCGCCGGCAGGGCGTAGCCGAGGGTGCCGTAGCCGGTCGAGGAGTTGAACCAACGCCGCGGCTGCTCCAGGTTCAGGGTCAGGTTGCCGCTGTACACCGGCTGGGTCGAGTCACCGACCAACACGGCATCCGGCAGCACCTCCAGCACCGTCTGCAGGAAGCTGGTCTGCCCGCGCATAGGCGCATCCCAGGAGGCCTCGAGGGTCTCGCGCAGGCGCGTGGCGCGGGCACTGCCCCAGTCGGTACGACGCGGGGCCAAGGCCTGTGCGCCGAGCGCCGCATGCAAGGCCGCCAGCGCCAGCGCGGAGTCAGCGACCAGCGCCAGCGTCGGCGGGTAATTGCGCACGGCCTGGTCCGGGTCGATGTCGATGCGCAGCAGCGCGCCGGGAATCTCGAAGCCGCCGGCGAAGGTCACGTCATAATCGGTTTCGCCCAATTCGGTACCGACCGCCAGCACCACATCGGCCTCGGCCACCAGTTCGCGGGTGGCCAGGGTCGACTGGGTCGAACCGATCAACAGCGGATGGCGCGAGGGCAACAGGCCCTTGGCATTGATGGTCAGCGCCACCGGCGCCTGCAGCTGCTCGGCCAGGCGGGTTAGCGCCGGCGCCGCGTCTATCGCGCCGCCGCCGGCGAGGATCAGTGGGCGCTGGGCACCAGCCAGCAGGCGGGCCATCTGTGCGATGGCAACCGGGCTGGCGCCGGGCCGGGCCAGTTCGATCGGCTGACTGCCCAGCAGCTCGTCGGCCTCCTCGACCAGCACGTCAAGTGGAATCTCGATATGCACCGGCCGCGGCCGCGCCGCCTGGAACACGGCAAAGGCCCGCGCCAGCACGGCCGGCAGCTCGGCGGCCGACAGCAGGGTGTGGGAGAAGGCGGAGAAACCGGCGACCAGATTGCTCTGCGCCGGCAGCTCGTGCAGCTTGCCGCGCCCACCGCCGAGCTGGCTGCGCGCCTGCACGCTGGAGATCACCAGCATCGGGATCGAATCGGCATAGGCCTGGGCCATGGCCGTGGCGATATTGGTCATGCCCGGGCCGGTGATGATGAAACACACCCCCGGCTTGCCGCTGGTGCGCGCATAGCCATCGGCCATGAAACCGGCGCCCTGTTCGTGCCGCGGCGTGACATGCTCGATCGGCGAACGGGCCAGCCCGCGGTACAACTCGACGGTATGCACGCCGGGGATGCCGAATACCCGCTCGACACCATAGCCTTCGAGCAACTTCACCAATACTTCGCCGCATGTCGCCATGTTCTTTTCTCCTGTTCAGTAGCTGAGGCCTTCTGCATTCGCCGCATTGCGCGCCCGAGGATTCAGCGGGCCGTGTGGATGCGTCGCAGATGCGCGAAAAGTGCAGGCAAGCTGCAATTTGACCCCCTGCCCAACCACCGGACAATGCAAAAATAGTCATACTAGGCATGTCCTCACTGCATAGCTGAGTCTCCATGAAACGGCTTCCACCTCTGCCTGCGCTGCATACCTTCGTGGTCACCGCCCAGTGCTGCAACTTCACCCGTGCAGCCGAACTGCTGCACATCACCCAGGGCGCGGTAAGCCGGCAGATCGCCGGTCTGGAGAGTCACCTGGGCTACCCGTTGTTCCAGCGCCAGGCGCGCGGCCTCAGCCTGACCGCCCAGGGTCGTGAGCTGTTTCCGCAGATCCAGCAGGCATTCGGCCTGATCGGCGAGGCGGTCGAACGAGTGGGCGCGCGGCGCGAGGCGCTACGGTTGAAGGCGCCGACCTGCGTAATGCGCTGGTTGCTGCCGCGCCTGATGCACTGGCAGGCCGAACGCCCGGACGTGCCCGTCGAGCTGACGACCACCGTGCAGCACTCGGTGGACTTTCGCAGCGAGGAGTTCGATGCCGCCGTGGTGTTCGGCAATCAACCCGACCCCGGCCTGGTGGCGCACCACCTGTTCGACGAGCTGCTGACCCCGGTCTGCGCGCAGCAACTGCTCAGCGGCCCGCAACCGCTCAGCCAGCCGGCCGATCTGGAGCGCTACACCCTGCTGCACCCCACGCGCGACCAGCGCGACTGGGAAGCCTGGCTGAAAGCCGCCGGCAGCACGGTCAAAAGCATCGGCAAGGGTCAGCATTTCGACACCCTGGATCTGGCCATGACGGTGGCCTCGCAGGGCCTGGGCGTGGCCATCGGCGACTGGTCGCTGATCGGCGAAGACCTGGAAGCCGGGCGCCTGGCCACCCCCTTCGAGCTGAAGGTGCGCACCGGCGACGCCTACTTCCTGGTCTACCCCGAGCGCCCGCAACCCTCTACCCAGCTAGCCGAACTGGTCGACTGGCTGCTGCTACAGGCCGCGGCGCGCAACGCTCGGGCATCGACCTGAACCTCGAACAGAGGGGCGAACCCAGACGCAGCATGGCCAGGAGGAGCCGTTATTCGCGCGCATAGAAAAACCCCTGTAACCGAGTGAGAGCTACAGGGGTTTTCAGTTGATGCTTTACAGAACCACTCTCAGGTATTGCCTAGAACGGGATGTCGTCGTCAAAACTGTCGAAATCCTGCGCCGGCTTGGCCTGCTGCTGCGGGGCCGGACGCGGCGCCTGCTGCTGTTCACGCTGCGGCTCACGTTGCGGCGCCTGCTGGCGCTGCTGACGTGGCGCCGAATCGCCACCGGCGTTATCCGGACGGCCACCGAGCAGCTGCATGGTGCCCTGCATGTCGACGACGATCTCGGTGGTATAACGCTTGATGCCGTCTTTTTCCCACTCGCGAGTCTGCAGCTTGCCTTCGATATACACCTGCGAACCCTTGCGCAGGTATTCGCCGGCGATTTCAGCAACCTTGCCGAACAGCGAGACACGGTGCCACTCGGTTTTCTCGACCTTCTGGCCGGTCTGCTTGTCGGTCCACTGCTCGCTGGTAGCGAGGCTCAGGTTGGTCACGGCGTTGCCGCTGGGCAGATAACGCGTTTCCGGATCCTGTCCGCAGGTACCGACCAGAATGACTTTGTTAACCCCACGGGCCATAACGTTCTCCTATAGCTGTCAGCATGTCGCCGGCGCCGCTTCGATCAGGCGCTCGAGGGACATGCGATCCAATTGTTGGGTATCCACTTTGATATAGATGGCCGCTTCATCACGCACCACCACAGCATCCGCCACTCCGGGCAGTGCCTGTAAACGCTCGGCCAACCCCACTTCGTGCAATGCCGCGGCTGAAAGCGGCAAGCGCAGACTGGTGACATAAGGCGGTTCGCGCATAGTAACAGCAAAGACTAGCCAGAGCAGAGCCATGGCGGCGCAACCGAGGAACACCCCCGACAGGCTGTAATGCTGGAACAGCCAACCGCCGAGAATACCGCCCAGCGCCGCGCCGAGAAACTGACTGGTCGAGTACACCCCCATCGCCGTGCCTTTGCCGCCGGCAGGCGCAACCTTGCTGATCAGTGACGGCAGCGAAGCCTCGAGCAGATTGAACGCGGTGAAAAACACCACGGTGCCGAGTACCAGGGCACGCAGGCTGTTGCCGAACAGCCAGAAGTACAGTTCACAGGCCAGCAGCACGGCCACCGCGCCGAGCAGCACGCGCTTCATGTGGCGCTTTTTCTCGGCATAGATGATGAACGGCAGCATGCCGAAAAATCCGACCAGCAGCGCGGTCAGGTAGACCCACCAGTGCTCTTCCTTGGGCAGCCCGCCCTGCTCCACCAGCGCCAGTGGCAGGGCGATGAAACTGGCCATCAGAATCGCGTGCAGGGCCAGGATGCCGAAGTCCAGACGCAACAGGTCGACATGCTTCAGGGTCGGCAACAACGCCTGGCGGGCGACGCCGGACTCGCGGTGCTGCAGCGGTCCGGCAGCACGCGGCACCACCCCGGCGACGATGACGATGCCGAGCAGAGCCATGGCTGCCGTTGCCAGGAACAAGCCGGACAAGCCAAAGGCACGGGTCAGCAGCGGGCCGACCACCATGGCCACGGCGAAGGACAGACCGATGCTCATGCCGATCATGGCCATGGCCTTGGTGCGGTGCTGTTCGCGGGTCAGATCGGAGAGCAGCGCCATCACCGCAGCGGATATCGCCCCGCCGCCCTGCAGCACTCTGCCGGCGATCACGCCCCAGATCGAGTCGGCATTGGCTGCCAGCAGACTGCCGGCGGCGAAAATCAGCAACCCGGCATAGATCACCGGACGCCGGCCAATCCGGTCGGAGAGCATGCCCAAGGGTATCTGCAGGAATGCCTGGGTCAGGCCATAGGCGCCAATGGCCAGGCCAATCAATGCCGGCGTACTGCCACGCAACTCCATGCCGTAGGTCGCCAATACCGGCAGAACCATGAACATGCCAAGCATGCGGAAGGCAAATACCAGGGCCAGCCCAGCGGCAGCACGGGTTTCACCGCCACTCATGCGCTCGCTGTAGGGATCGTGCATGGAAAACGCCTTGATGAAATAGGCGGCGATTATAAGGGCTGTTGACGCTTCGCGGCGAGCCGCGTTGCTGTGGCAAATGGCACCAGGCAAGGCCACGCCCGGCGGACGTGTGGCATTCACCCCAGCCATGACGATCACGCAGGACGCCGGGCATGCTGCTCCTTTGCCAAGTGCGGCAACCCCTATGCTGCCATTTGCCGCGCAACCTGGCGGCCCCAGCCGAATGGACCTGCGTCGCGGCCGCCCCAAAGCGTCAACAGCCCTCGGCATTGCGCGACGCGGCGCAGCCGTCACGCTTTGCCGCACTGCGTCACAGGGCCGTATACTCACTGGTTTTCCGCCCGCCATGCGAGGCCGCTGTTTGTGGACAAGATTGTGATCCGGGGTGCCCGCACCCATAACCTGAAAAACATCGACCTGACCCTACCGCGCGACAAGCTGATCGTGATTACCGGCCTGTCCGGTTCCGGCAAGTCCTCGCTGGCCTTCGACACCCTCTACGCCGAGGGCCAGCGCCGCTACGTCGAGTCGCTGTCGGCCTATGCCCGGCAGTTCCTGTCGATGATGGAAAAACCCGATGTCGACACCATCGAAGGTTTGTCGCCGGCGATCTCCATCGAGCAGAAATCCACCTCGCACAACCCGCGTTCCACCGTCGGCACCATCACCGAGATCTATGACTACCTGCGCCTGCTCTACGCCCGCGCCGGTATTCCGCGCTGCCCGGACCACGACCTGCCACTGGAAGCGCAGACCGTCAGCCAGATGGTCGACCAGGTGCTGGCCCTGCCCGAAGGCAGCAAGCTGATGTTGCTGGCGCCGGTGATCCGCGAACGCAAGGGTGAACACCTGGCGGTATTCGACGAACTGCGCGCCCAGGGCTTCGTGCGGGTGCGGGTCAACGGCAAGATCTACGAACTGGACGAACTGCCCAAGCTAGACAAGCAGAAGAAGCACAGCATCGATGCCGTGGTCGACCGCTTCAAGGCCCGTGGCGACCTGCAACAGCGCCTGGCCGAGTCGTTCGAGACCGCGCTCAAGCTGGCCGACGGCCTGGCCCTGGTGGCGCCCATGGAAGGCGAAGACGGCGAGGAAATCATCTTCTCCGCGCGTTTCGCCTGCCCGGTGTGCGGCCATTCGATCAGCGAACTGGAACCCAAGCTGTTCTCCTTCAACAACCCGGCCGGCGCCTGCCCGACCTGCGACGGCCTGGGCGTTAAGCAGTTCTTCGACATCAAGCGCCTGGTCAACGGCGAGATGACCCTGGCCGAGGGCGCCATCCGTGGCTGGGACAGGCGCAACGTCTATTACTTCCAGATGCTCGGCTCATTGGCCGGGCATTACGGTTTCAGCCTGGAGATCCCCTTCGACGACTTGGCCGCCGAGCATCAGAAATGCATCCTGTTCGGCAGCGGCACGCAGAACGTCGACTTCCGCTACCTGAACGACCGCGGCGACATCGTCAAGCGCTCCCACCCGTTCGAAGGCATAGTGCCGAACCTGGACCGCCGCTACCGCGAGACCGAGTCGGCCAGCGTGCGCGAAGAACTGGCCAAGTTCCTCAGCACCCAAGCCTGTCAGGACTGCCGCGGCACCCGCCTGCGCCGTGAGGCGCGGCATGTCTGGGTCGGTGAGCGGACCCTACCCGCCGTCAGCGGCATGCCGATTGGCGATGCCACCGAGTATTTTGGCAGCCTTGCGTTGCCCGGACGACGCGGCGAGATCGCCGAAAAGATCCTCAAGGAAATCCGCGAACGCCTGCAGTTCCTGGTCAACGTCGGCCTCGATTACCTGACCCTGGACCGCAGCGCCGACACCCTGTCCGGCGGCGAAGCCCAGCGCATCCGCCTGGCCAGCCAGATCGGCGCCGGCCTGGTCGGGGTGATGTACATCCTCGACGAGCCCTCGATCGGCCTGCACCAGCGCGACAACGAACGCCTGCTCGGCACCCTGCGTCACCTGCGCGATATCGGCAACACGGTGATCGTGGTCGAGCACGACGAAGACGCCATTCGCATGGCCGACTATGTGGTGGATATCGGCCCCGGTGCCGGGGTGCATGGTGGCCAGATCGTCGCCCAGGGCACCGCCGCCGAGGTCATGGCCCACCCGGATTCGCTAACCGGCAAGTACCTCTCGGGGCGGGTAAAGATTCCCGTGCCGGACAAGCGCACGCCGCGGGACACGAAGCTCTCGCTGAAAATCAAAGGGGCACGCGGCAACAACCTGCGCAATGTCGACCTGGATATTCCCATCGGCCTGCTGACCTGCGTCACCGGCGTGTCCGGCTCGGGCAAGTCGACCCTGATCAACAACACCCTCTACCCCCTTAGCGCCACGGCGCTGAACGGCGCCACCACCTTGGAAGCCGCCGCTCACGACAGCGTTGATGGCCTGCAGCACCTCGACAAGGTGGTGGATATCGACCAGAGCCCGATCGGCCGCACGCCGCGCTCCAATCCGGCCACCTACACCGGCCTGTTCACCCCGATCCGCGAGCTGTTCGCCGGCGTGCCCGAGTCGCGCTCGCGCGGCTACGGCCCGGGACGCTTCTCCTTCAACGTCAAGGGCGGCCGCTGTGAAGCCTGCCAGGGTGACGGCCTGATCAAGGTGGAGATGCACTTTCTGCCGGACATCTACGTGCCCTGCGACGTGTGCAAGAGCAAGCGCTACAACCGCGAAACCCTGGAAGTGAAGTACAAGGGCAAGAGCATCCATGAGGTGCTGGAAATGACCATCGAGGAAGCCCGACTGTTCTTCGATGCCGTGCCGGCCCTGGCGCGCAAACTACAGACCCTGATGGATGTCGGCCTGTCCTACATCAAGCTGGGCCAGAGCGCGACCACCCTGTCCGGCGGCGAGGCGCAGCGAGTCAAGCTGTCGCGCGAACTGTCCAAGCGCGACACCGGCAAGACCCTGTATATCCTCGACGAGCCAACCACCGGCCTGCACTTCGCCGATATCCAGCAACTGCTCGACGTGCTCCATCGCCTGCGCGATCACGGCAATACCGTGGTGGTGATCGAACACAACCTGGATGTGATCAAGACCGCCGATTGGCTGGTCGACCTCGGCCCGGAAGGCGGCTCCAAGGGTGGCCAGATCATCGCCTGCGGCACCCCGGAAGACGTCGCCGAGATGCCGCAGTCGCACACTGGCTATTTCCTCAAACCACTGCTGGAAAGGGATCGCGTCGCCCCTGCACAGGCCAGCCTGAGCCCGGCGTAAGCCGGGACGTAACCATAGAGGAACAGTGCTGCCGTAGCGCTGGTAACTAACGCCTACATCTGCGCCTGCAGGTAATTCTGCAGGCCCAGCTTGTCGATCAAGCCCAACTGAATTTCCAGCCAGTAGGCATGATCCTCCTCGGTGTCCTTGAGCTGGGCCAGGAGGATGTCGCGGGTCTGATAATCCTGGTGCCGCTCACACAGCTCGATGCCTTTGCTCAAGGCCGCGCGCACCTGGTATTCCAGAGCCAGGTCGAGCTTGAGCATCTCCGGCACCGCCTGGCCAAACATGAAGGGATCCGGGGTCATATCCGGCGTGCCTTCGAGAAACAAAATCCGCTTCAACAACGCATCGGCGTGCTGAGTCTCTTCTTCCATTTCATGGTTGATGCGCTCGTAGAGCTTGCTGAAGCCCCAATCGTCGTACAGGCGTGAGTGCACGAAATACTGATCGCGCGCCGCCAGCTCGCCTTTGAGCAGCATTTTCAAATAATCGATGACTTCGATGTGGCCCTGCATGTCTGGGATCCTTGCTGCAACCGTGGAATGGCCGAATGCTCCGCTGGCCGCCCACCACGGTCAAGCGAAAAGCACGACGCCTCCACGAGGGAGGCGCCGCAGGGTTGGTGAACGCAGCCGGTGGAGCGCCCTACGGCGCCCCACCGACAACAGCTCAAGCGAGGTCGAAGCGGTCCAGATTCATCACCTTGGTCCAGGCAGCGACGAAGTCCTTGACCAGCTTTTCCTTGCCGTCGGTGCTGGCGTAGACCTCGGCGTATGCACGCAGCACCGAGTTGGAACCGAAGACCAGGTCGTTGCGGGTGCCGGTGTATTTCACCTTGCCGCTCTCCTGATCCTTGCCCTCGAAGGTTTCCGCCTCACCATCCACCGCCTTCCACTCGATACCCATGTCCAGCAGGTTGACGAAGAAGTCGTTGCTCAGCACGCCGACCTGGTCGGTGAACACACCCTGCTGACTGCCGTCATGGTTGGCCCCCAGCACGCGCAGGCCACCGACCAGCGCGGTGAGTTCCGGTGCGCTCAGCGTCAGCAACTGAGCCTTGTCGACCAACATGGCCTCGGTCGGCACGCCGAGCTTGCCCATGCGGTAGTTGCGGAAGCCGTCGGCGAACGGCTCGAGCGGCTCGAAGGTCTCCACATCGGTCTGATCCTGGCGGGCGTCGACACGACCCGGCGCGAAGGGTACATCCACACTTACTCCGGCGGCCTTGGCGGCCTGCTCCACGCCGACATTGCCGGCCAGCACTATGACGTCGGCCAGCGAGGCCTTGGCGGACGCTTTCTGGATCTCGACCAGCTTGGGCAGGGCCTGGATGGCGCGCCGATTGACCTCCCAGTCCTTCTGCGGAGCCAGGGCCAGACGTGCACCGTTGGCACCACCGCGCTTGTCGCTACCGCGGAAGGTCGAGGCCGAGGCCCAGGCTACCGAGACCAACTCACCCACCGACAGTCCGCAGGCGGCGATCTTGGCCTTGAGCTCGGCGATATCGGCGGCGCTCGGGTTATGGACCGGCGCCGGCAGCGGGTCCTGCCAAAGCAGATCCTCTTGCGGCACTTCCGGGCCGAGATAACGGGCCTTTGGCCCCATATCGCGGTGGATCAGCTTGAACCAGGCGCGGGCGAAGGCATCGGCGAAGGCTTGGTGATCGTTCAGGAAGCGCTGGGAGATCTTGCCGAACTCGGGATCGAAGCGCAGGGTCAGGTCGGTGGTGAGCATGGTCGGCTTGTGGAACTTGCCCGGGATATGCGCATCCGGAATGATCTCCGGTGCATCCTTGGCCACCCACTGCTTGGCGCCGGCCGGCGACTGGGTCAGCTCCCACTCGAAATTGAACAGGTTCTCGAAGAAGTTGTTGCTCCACTGCGTCGGGGTCTTGCTCCAGGTGACTTCGATGCCGCTGGAGATGGTGTCCTTGCCGTGACCACTACCGAAGTCGCTGATCCAGCCCAGGCCCTGCGCTTCGATCGGCGCCGCCTCGGGCTCCGGCCCCTTGTGCGACTCCGGCGCCGCGCCATGGCATTTGCCGAAGGTATGACCGCCGGCAATCAGGGCCACGGTCTCCTCGTCATCCATGGCCATGCGCTGGAAGGTAGAGCGGATGTCCTTGGCCGCTTGCATGTAGTCACCGCTGGCGTTCGGGCCCTCCGGGTTCACATAGATCAGGCCCATGTGGGTGGCGCCGAACGGCGCGCTCAGTTCCCGGTCGCCGACGACGCGCTGCGGATCCACACCCAGCCACGCGGTCTCGGCCCCCCAGTTCACATCCAGATCAGGTTCCCACACGTCCTCACGACCGGCACCAAAGCCGAAGGTACGAAAGCCCATGGATTCGAGGGCCACGTTGCCGGCGAGGATAATCAGATCGGCCCAGGAAAGCTTCTGCCCGTACTTCTGCTTGATCGGCCAGAGCAGGCGACGTGACTTATCGATATTGACGTTGTCCGGCCAGGAGTTCAGCGGAGCGAAACGCTGCTGCCCGCGACCGCCGCCACCGCGACCGTCGGTGGTGCGGTAGGTGCCAGCGGCGTGCCAGGCCATACGGATCATCTGCGGGCCGTAGTGCCCGAAGTCGGCCGGCCACCAGTCCTGGCTGTCGGTCATCAGCTTGACCAGGTCCGCCTTGAGCGCCTGGTAGTCGAGCTTCTTGAACTCTTCGGCGTAGTTGAACTTCTCGCCCAGCGGGTTGGACTTTTCAGAGTGCTGATTGAGCAGATCCACACGCAACTGGTTCGGCCACCAATCCTTGCTGGTCGTGCCACCGCCAGCGACGTGATTGAACGGACATTTACCTTGGTTCGACATTGTTCTCTCCTTTCTCCTGAGCGGGTCGGACCCATCGACTGCGGCCGACAATGGAACAAGCCTAGACCCGCTTGAGCAAGGGAACCAATTTATGAAGCGTAACAACTCGATAGTTATATTCTTTCATCTCATCCGCACAAAAACGGGCCAACAGGCCCGTTTTACCTAGGCCCCTTCAGGCAATCAGGATAAACCCGACAAAGGCCAAGCCTGCTGCGATCAGGGTATAGGGCAACTGGGTGATGGCATGACTGATCAGGTTACAACCCGAGCCTTGGGCGGCCAGCACGGTTGAATCGCTATAGAAGCAAGCCTGACTACCGAAAGCCGAAGCAGACAGCAGCGCGCCGATGGTCAGCGGGATATCTGCCTGCAGCGCATAGGCCAGGGGCATGACAATGGGAATGGTCACGGCAAAGATGCCCCAGGACGATCCCGTGGCGAAGGCCAACACGGCCATGGCCAGAAACACCATGGCCGGCAGCATCTGCGGGCTCATATAGGGTTTAAGCGACTCCACCACATATTGCGGCAGCATCAACTGATCGCACACCTCCTTGAAGATAAAGGCGGCGATCACGATACCGATGGCCGGCAGCATGGTCTTGAATCCATCGATCATCTGATCGAGCATTTCGGACAAAGACATCAAGCGCTGCAGCAGGTAGAACGGCACGGTAATGGCCAGGGTAGCCAGCATGCCCATCCATACATCGATATCGAAATAGACGGTAAAGCCAATCAGCATGAACAGCGGCACCAGGAAGTTGTAAAGCCTGCCGCCGTCCTTGTCCGCCCCTTCGAATTCCTCCTCCAGCGACTTCATCGAGTAGTTGTGTTCGGGGCTCAGTTCGCCCACGTGCATGGCACCGGCCGAACCGTGACGTGCGGCCATCTCGGCTTTGCGCATGGGACCAAAGGCCGGTACCACCCCGGCAGCTACCAGCAGCACCAGAATCACCGCGAACCAGGCATAGAGCATGTAGGGGATGGCCTGGATATACACGCTGATGCCCTGGCCGGTGGCGGCAATATCGTTGCTCTCCAGCAGGCCGCCGAAGAACACCGCCCAGGTCGACAACGGTACCAGCACGCAGATCGGAGCCGCAGTGGAGTCCACCACATAGGCGAGCATCTCGCGGGAGATCCGGAAGCGGTCGGTGACCCGCTTCATGGTTTCGCCCACAGTCAGGGCATTGAGGTAGTCATCGACGAAGATCACCACGCCCAGAGCAAAGGTCATCAGCAGCGAGGAGCGTCGCCCCTTGGCCAGCTTCAACGCCGCACAACCGAAAGCCAGGGCCCCACCGGTACGCACCAGCAAGGCGATCAGCGCGCCGAAGCTGCCACAGACCAAGATCAGCCAGCCAATGGTTTCGTCCTGCATCACCTTGAGGGAAATTTCGGAGAAGTTGTTCAACGTCTCGGCCGGCGACAGCAGCATCAAACCGGAGATGGCACCCAGAACCAGGGCCAGGATGGGCCGTCGCAACATGACCGCCAGGATCAACACGACAGCAGGGGGAATCAGACTCAGCGCAGTAGGTTCAGACATGATGTGCAATTGTTCTTATTGGGGCCGCAAGACGGCGGGATCGGAAGACCCACGAACCTTACCCGAGCCGGCATGCGCACACAATATCAAACACGACGTGCGGAATATTATTCATCGCAAAAACAAAAAAACCGGGCCAAGGCCCGGTTTTTTCTACAACCTACAACTTACTCGGCAGCTTCTACTGCGCCGCCGACCGGACGGTCAACCAGCTCAACATAAGCCATCGGAGCGTTGTCGCCAGTGCGGAAACCGCACTTGAGGATACGCAGATAACCGCCCTGACGGGTGGCATAACGCTTGCCCAGGTCGTTGAACAACTTACCGACAATGGCTTTCGAACGGGTACGATCGAAGGCCAGACGACGGTTGGCAACGCTGTCTTCTTTAGCCAGAGTAATCAGCGGCTCGGCAACGCGACGCAGCTCTTTGGCTTTCGGCAGAGTAGTTTTGATCAGCTCGTGCTCGAACAGCGACACCGCCATGTTCTGGAACATAGCCTTACGGTGTGCGCTTGTGCGGCTAAGGTGACGGCCACTTTTACGATGACGCATGGTTCAATTCCTTACCAAACTGACGTTCGGTGATGATGACGATCAGGCAGTCGCCTTATCGTCTTTCTTCAGACTTGCCGGCGGCCAGTTGTCGAGGCGCATACCGAGGGAAAGACCGCGTGAAGCCAGAACGTCCTTGATTTCAGTCAGGGATTTCTTGCCCAAGTTCGGCGTTTTCAACAATTCTACTTCGGTGCGCTGAATCAGGTCGCCGATGTAGTAAATGTTCTCTGCCTTGAGGCAGTTTGCCGAACGTACAGTCAGTTCCAGGTCATCAACCGGACGCAACAGGATCGGATCGATCTCGTCTTCCTGCTCGATAACCACAGGCTCACTGTCACCCTTGAGGTCGACGAACGCAGCCAACTGCTGTTGCAGGATGGTTGCGGCACGGCGGATAGCCTCTTCAGGATCCAGAGTACCGTTGGTCTCCAGGTCAATAACCAACTTGTCCAGGTTAGTACGCTGCTCAACACGAGCGTTCTCTACCACGTACGACACACGGCGTACCGGGCTGAATGAAGCATCCAGCTGCAAGCGACCAATGCTGCGGCTTTCATCTTCATCGCTCTGACGAGCATCAGCCGGCTCATAGCCGCGACCACGAGCTACGGTGAGCCTCATGTTCAGCGCGCCAGTGGAAGCCATGTTGGCGATCACGTGGTCGCCATTGACGATTTCGACATCATGATCCAGCTGAATATCGGCAGCGGTGACTACACCCGAGCCCTTCTTCGCCAGAGTCAGCGTCACTTCGTCGCGACCGTGCAACTTGATAGCCAAGCCTTTCAGGTTAAGCAGGATTTCAATGACATCTTCCTGAATACCTTCGATGGCGCTGTACTCATGGAGTACACCGTCAATCTCGGCCTCGACTACTGCACAGCCAGGCATGGAGGACAACAGGATGCGACGCAGCGCGTTGCCCAAGGTGTGTCCAAAGCCACGCTCGAGAGGCTCGAGTGTGATCTTGGCGCGGGTCGGACTGACCACCTGCACATCGATATGGCGGGGGGTCAGGAACTCATTTACCGAAATCTGCATGGATGCACCTATTTTCTAGCCCTTACTTGGAGTAGAGCTCGACAATCAGGCTTTCGTTGATGTCAGCGGACAGATCACTGCGAACCGGTACGGCTTTGAATACGCCGGACTTCTTCTCAATGTCTACTTCTACCCATTCAACGCGGCCACGCTGGGCACACAGCTCAAGAGCCTGAACAATGCGCAGCTGATTCTTCGACTTCTCGCGAACTGCAACGACGTCGCCAGCTTTAACCTGGTAGGACGGCACGTTTACAGTCTTACCGTTTACGCTGATCGCCTTGTGCGAAACCAGCTGACGGGATTCGGCGCGGGTAGCACCATAGCCCATACGATAAACCACGTTATCCAGACGGCACTCGAGCAGTTGCAGCAGGTTCTCACCAGTAGCGCCTTTCTTGCCGGCTGCTTCTTTGTAATAACCGCTGAATTGACGCTCAAGCACACCGTAGATACGACGAACTTTTTGCTTCTCACGCAGCTGGGTGCCGTAGTCGGACTGACGGCCACGGCGCTGACCGTGAATACCTGGGGCTGCTTCGATGTTGCACTTCGATTCCAGGGCGCGGACGCCACTTTTCAGGAAAAGATCAGTGCCTTCACGACGAGACAGTTTGCATTTGGGACCAATGTAACGAGCCATTTCTCACTGTCTCCTGATTACACGCGACGCTTCTTCGAAGGACGGCATCCGTTGTGCGGGATGGGTGTCACATCGGTGATGCTGGCGATCTTGTAACCGCAGCCGTTCAATGCACGGACAGCGGACTCACGACCCGGACCGGGACCCTTGACGTTGACGTCGAGGTTCTTCAGGCCGAATTCCAGCGCAGCTTGACCAGCACGTTCAGCAGCCACCTGGGCAGCGAACGGGGTGCTTTTACGCGAGCCGCGGAAGCCTGAACCACCAGAGGTAGCCCAGGACAGGGCGTTGCCCTGACGGTCAGTAATGGTCACGATTGTGTTGTTGAATGAAGCGTGGATGTGGGCGATGCCATCAACCACTGTCTTTTTGACTTTCTTACGAGTACGAGCAGCAGGTTTTGCCATGACTAGATTCCTGTCGATGCGCGAATGCGATTACTTGCGGATCGGCTTACGCGGGCCCTTACGGGTACGCGCGTTGGTCTTGGTACGCTGACCGCGAACCGGCAGACCACGACGATGACGCAGGCCGCGGTAGCAACCCAGGTCCATCAAGCGCTTGATTTTCATGTTCACTTCACGACGCAGGTCGCCTTCGGTATTAACCTTGGCTACTTCGCCACGCAGCTGCTCGATCTGCTCGTCAGAGAGATCCTTGATCTTTACTGCCGGATTGACACCGGCAGCCGCACAGATTTTCTGCGCGGTAGTGCGACCGACACCAAAGATGTAGGTCAGCGAGATAACAGTGTGCTTGTTATCCGGAATGTTTACGCCTGCAATACGGGCCATTCAGTGGAACTCCAATTGACAGCTACCTACGCCCCGGAAGCCAAGAAATGAGGCGCGAGATATTAGCGCTGTAGAAACAAATAATCAACCCGGCAGCGCACTAGCTGCCGGGCTTGTAACTTAAATCACACTCAGCCTTGGCGCTGCTTGTGACGCGGTTCCGCGCTGCAAATAACTCGAACGACACCTTCACGACGAATAATCTTGCAGTTGCGGCACAGCTTTTTCACTGACGCACGAACTTTCATCACCAACTCCTCGAACCTTGTGGACACTTCAGCGCATCATGCCGCTGCCGTAGCCCTTCAGGTTGGCTTTCTTCATCAGGGATTCGTACTGGTTCGAAACGAGGTGCGATTGTACTTGCGACATAAAGTCCATCACAACCACTACCACGATCAGCAACGAGGTCCCGCCGAGATAGAACGGTACGTTGGCCGCCACCACCAGGAACTGGGGAAGCAGGCACACGGCCGTCATGTACAGAGCACCGAACATGGTCAAACGAGTCAATACGCCATCGATATAGCGCGCCGACTGCTCGCCTGGACGGATGCCCGGAATAAAGGCACCGGACTTCTTCAGGTTTTCCGCTACGTCTTTCGGATTGAACATCAGTGCCGTGTAGAAGAAGCAGAAGAAAACGATCCCCGCACTAAACAGCAAAATGTTCAACGGCTGACCAGGAGCGATAGCCTGTGAAATATCCTGCAGCCAGCCCATACCTTCGGACTGACCAAACCAGGCACCCAGCGAGGCCGGGAACAACAGCAGGCTGCTGGCAAAAATAGCCGGGATAACCCCCGCCATATTCACCTTCAAAGGCAAGTGGCTGGTCTGCGCGGCAAAGACCTTGCGGCCCTGCTGACGCTTGGCGTAGTGCACCGCAATGCGGCGCTGCCCACGCTCAATGAACACCACGAAACCGATGATCGCTACTGCCAGCAAACCGATGGCCATCAGGGCAAAGATATTGATATCGCCCTGCCGAGCAGACTCGAAAGACTGCCCGATCGCCGACGGCAGACCGGCTACGATGCCTGCAAAAATCAGCATCGAAATACCGTTACCAACACCACGCTCGGTGATTTGCTCGCCCAACCACATCATGAACATCGCACCCGCCACGAAGGTGGTGACTGCAACGAAGTGGAAGCCGAAATCGGCCGAAAACGCGACGCCCTGGCTCGCCAAACCAACGGACATGCCGATTGCTTGAACGAATGCCAGGACGAGTGTGCCGTAGCGGGTGTATTGGCTGATCTTGCGACGACCAGCCTCACCTTCCTTCTTCAACTGCTCCAGCTGCGGACTGACAGCGGTCATGAGCTGCATGATGATCGACGCCGAAATGTACGGCATGATCCCCAATGCAAAAATGCTCATGCGCTCCAGTGCGCCACCGGAAAACATGTTGAACAAGCTAAGAATGGTCCCCTCATTCTGTCGAAACAGGTCTGCCAACCGGTCCGGATTGATGCCAGGAACTGGAATGTGTGCGCCAATCCGATAGACGATAATCGCCATGAACAGAAAGCGCAGACGAGCCCAGAGCTCGGATAACCCGCCATTGCTGAGCGCTGAGAGAGCACCTTGCTTAGCCATTTATTCCTCGAACTTACCGCCAGCTGCTTCGATAGCCGCACGCGCACCTTTGGTGGCAGCGATACCTTTAAGGGTGACAGCGCGAGTAACCTCACCGGACAGCATGACTTTCACACGCCGTACATGTTGGTTAATCAGGTTGGCATCCTTCAGCGCTTGCAGAGTAATAACGCCGCCTTCGACCTTGTTCAGCTCGGAGGTACGCACTTCTGCGCGATCCATAGCCTTCAGGGACACGAAACCGAACTTGGGCAAACGACGGTGCAGAGGCTGCTGGCCGCCTTCGAAACCCGGAGCAATGGTGCCACCGGAGCGGGAGGATTGACCCTTGTGGCCACGGCCACCAGTCTTACCCAACCCACTACCGATACCACGGCCCGGACGGTGCTTCTCGCGACGGGAACCCGGCGCAGGACTCAGATCGTTCAGGTACATGTGTTAACCCTCGACTCGCAGCATGTAGTAGGCCTTGTTGATCATCCCGCGATTCTCGGGAGTATCCAGGACTTCTACGGTGTGACCGATGCGACGCAGACCCAACCCCTTCACACAGAGTTTGTGGTTGGGGATACGGCCGGTCATGCTTTTGATCAGCGTGACTTTTACGGTATTAGCCATGATTAGAGAATCTCCTCGACGCTCTTGCCACGCTTGGCCGCAACAGAGTCAGGCGACTGCATAGCTTTCAAACCTTTGAAAGTGGCATGCACCACGTTCACCGGGTTAGTCGAGCCATAGCACTTGGCCAGAACGTTCTGCACACCAGCCACTTCCAGCACAGCACGCATGGCGCCGCCGGCGATGATACCGGTACCCTCGGAAGCCGGCTGCATGTACACCTTGGAGGCGCCATGACCGGACTTCATTGCGTATTGCAGAGTGGTGCCGTTCAGGTCCACCTGGATCATGTTGCGACGAGCAGCTTCCATAGCTTTCTGGATAGCGGCTGGCACTTCACGGGACTTGCCACGGCCGAAACCGACGCGACCCTTACCATCACCCACCACGGACAACGCGGTGAAAGTGAAGATACGGCCACCCTTTACGGTTTTGGCTACGCGGTTAACCTGCACCAGCTTCTCGATATAGCCTTCATCGCGCTTTTGGTCGTTATTTGACATAACTTAGAACTCCAGCCCGCCTTCACGAGCAGCATCAGCCAGCGCCTGAACGCGGCCGTGGTACTTGAAGCCAGAACGGTCGAATGCAACCTGAGTCACACCAGCGGCTTTCGCACGCTCGGCAACCAGCTCGCCAACTTTCTTGGCCGCGTCGATATTGCCAGTGGCGCCATCACGCAGTGCTTTGTCCAAGGTCGAGGCGCTGGCCAAAACCTTGCTGCCGTCGGCCGAAATGACCTGGGCATAGATGTGCTGCGAAGAGCGATACACGCAGAGACGCACGGCTTCGAGCTCGTGCATTTTCAGACGTGCTTTGCGAGCGCGACGCAGTCGAGTAACTTTTTTGTCGGTCATTTGCTAGGCCCTACTTCTTCTTGGCTTCTTTACGACGGACGACTTCGTCAGCGTAACGAACACCTTTGCCCTTATAAGGTTCAGGACGACGGAAATCACGGATTTCCGCAGCAACCTGACCAACCAGTTGTTTATCGACACCCTTGATCAGGATTTCGGTCTGGCTAGGGGTTTCAGCAACAACGCCTTCCGGCAGCTCGTAATCGATCGGGTGGGAGAAGCCTAGAGCCAGGGACAAGACCTGACCTTTGGCTTGCGCCTTGTAACCAACGCCTACCAGCTGAAGCTTGCGCTCGAAGCCAGTGCTGACGCCGATCACCATGTTGTTGACCAATGCGCGAGTGGTACCGGCCATTGCGCGAGTCTGCTGGTCTCCGTTGCGAGCAGCAAAACGCAGCTCACCGGATTCCTGGACCACTTCAACGGACGAATGAATGTTCAGCTCTAGAGCACCCTTGGCACCCTTAACCGAAAGCTGCTGACCGGCGAGACTAATCTCTACACCAGCGGGCAACGTGACGGGGTTCTTAGCGACGCGTGACATGCTTATCCCCCCTTAGAACACTGTACAGAGCACTTCGCCGCCGACACCGGCAGCGCGCGCCGCGCGGTCCGTCATCACACCTTTGTTGGTGGAGACGATAGAAACGCCGAGACCGCCACGAACTTTTGGCAAATCATCAACGGACTTGTACTGGCGAAGGCCTGGACGGCTAACGCGCTTGACTTCTTCGATAACCGGACGGCCTTCGAAATATTTCAGCTCGATGGACAGCTGCGGCTTAACTTCACCGCTGATCTGATAACCCGCAATATAACCTTCGTCTTTCAAGACTTTGGCTACAGCCACCTTCAACGTGGAAGACGGCATGCTTACGACGGACTTTTCAGCCATCTGGGCATTACGGATACGAGTTAGCATGTCCGCTAACGGGTCCTGCATACTCATGGGCTAGACGCTCCTGATACAAAAAGAATTAGCCTTACGGCTAGAGTCACCAAAACGCCGGGCAAATCAAAAACCCTGGCTCAGGCGAGCCGAGCATTCTAGAGACTGATCAAAAATGAATCAAGCCCCAAAAGGGGCTTGTTTCATTTTGCCTGCCTGAATCTGCCAAGTATCTCAACCGGACAGACCCAGGATGCAACGACTTACCAGCTGGCCTTGACCAGACCTGGCACGTCACCACGCATTGCAGCTTCACGAAGCTTGATACGCGACAGACCGAACTTGCGATACACGCCGTGCGGACGACCGGTAATGCGGCAGCGATTGCGCAGGCGCGAGGCACTGGCATCACGCGGTTGCTTCTGCAGAGCCACCTGAGCTTCCCAGCGCGCTTCTGGACTGGCGTTCAGATCGGCGATGGTAGCTTTCAGCGCAGCACGCTTCTTCGCGTACTTGGCTACCGTCTGCTGACGCTTCAGCTCGCGGTTTTTCATGCTCATTTTAGCCATGGTCCAACTCCAATCAGTTGCGGAACGGGAATTTGAAGGCGCGCAGCAAAGCACGACCCTCATCATCCGTACGCGCAGTGGTAGTCAGGGTAATGTCCAGACCACGCAGGGCATCGATCTTGTCGTAATCGATTTCCGGGAAGATGATCTGCTCTTTAACGCCCATGCTGTAATTGCCACGACCATCGAAGGACTTGGCATTCAGGCCGCGGAAGTCACGCACGCGCGGCAGGGAGATAGACAGCAGACGATCCAGGAACTCGTACATGCGATCGCGGCGCAGGGTTACCTTGACGCCAATCGGCCAACCTTCACGCAGCTTGAAACCTGCAATCGATTTACGGGCATGAGTCACTACGACTTTCTGACCGGTGATCTTTTCCAGATCGGCTACAGCGTTCTCGATGATTTTCTTGTCACCGATCGCTTCGCCCAAGCCCATGTTCAGGGTGATCTTGGTGATGCGCGGAACTTCCATCACGTTCGCAAGCTTAAGTTCTTCCTTAAGCTTCGGCGCGATTTCTTTCCGATAAATCTCTTTTAGTCGTGCCATGGTCTTCTACCTAGCAGTGTTCAAGCATCAACCGCTTTTTGGGTCGACTTGAAGACACGAATTTTTTTACCTTCTTCAACTTTGAAACCAACACGGTCAGCCTTGTTGGTTTCGCTGTTGAAAATGGCCACGTTGGAAGCGTGCAGAGGCGCTTCTTTCTCGATGATACCGCCCTGAACGCCCGACATCGGGTTCGGCTTGGTATGGCGCTTCACCAGGTTCAAACCACCAACGACCAGACGGTCATCAGCGAGAACCTTGAGCACCTTGCCACGCTTACCTTTGTCTTTACCGGCGATCACGATGATCTCGTCGTCACGACGAATCTTTTGCATGTCGGATCTCCTTAGAGCACTTCAGGGGCGAGCGAGACGATCTTCATGAACTTCTCGTTGCGAAGTTCACGCGTCACCGGCCCAAAAATACGGGTGCCGATCGGCTCTTGCTTGTTGTTCAACAGAACAGCAGCGTTGCCATCGAAGCGAATGATCGAGCCATCAGGGCGACGAACGCCATGACGAGTGCGGACTACAACAGCAGTCATCACCTGGCCTTTCTTCACTTTACCGCGCGGAATTGCTTCCTTGACGGTCACCTTGATGATGTCGCCGATGCCAGCATAACGGCGGTGCGAACCGCCCAGCACCTTGATGCACATAACGCGACGAGCACCGCTGTTGTCAGCGACGTCGAGCATGGATTGAGTCTGAATCATATATTTCTCCGACCCCTAGTCCTTAGACTTCCACTGCGCGTTCGAGAACTTCAACCAGCGCCCAAGATTTAGTCTTGGCTACGGGACGGGTTTCACGAATGGAAACCTTGTCACCGATATGGCACTGATTGCTTTCGTCGTGCGCGTGCAGCTTGGTCGAACGCTTGACATATTTACCGTAGATCGGGTGCTTAACGCGACGCTCGATCAATACGGTGATGGTCTTGTCCATCTTGTCGCTGACGACACGGCCGGTCAGCGTACGGACTGTTATTTCGGCTTCAGCCATGATCACTTACCTGCCTGCTGATTGAGCACAGTCTTCACACGAGCAATATCGCGCTTAACTTGCGAGAGCAGGTGAGACTGCCCCAACTGGCCAGTTGCTTTCTGCATACGCAGATTGAACTGGTCGCGCAGCAGGCCGAGCAGTTGCTCGTTCAGCTGCTGTGCTGATTTTTCACGAAGTTCATTCGCCTTCATCACATCACCGTCCGCTTAACAAAAGTGGTGGCGAGTGGCAGCTTTGCAGCCGCCAGGGCGAAAGCCTCACGCGCCAACTCTTCGGAAACGCCTTCGATTTCATACAGGACTTTGCCTGGCTGAATCTGGGCTACCCAATACTCAACGCTACCCTTCCCTTTACCCATCCGCACTTCGAGAGGCTTCTTGGTAACTGGCTTATCCGGGAACACGCGAATCCAGATTTTCCCGCCACGCTTAACGTGACGAGTCAGAGCACGACGAGCGGACTCGATCTGACGGGCGGTGAGACGACCGCGGGCAACAGACTTCAGGGCGAATTCGCCGAAGCTGACTTTGCTACCGCGTTGAGCCAGGCCACGGTTGTGGCCGGTCATCTGCTTACGGAACTTCGTACGCTTTGGTTGCAACATTTGGCGTACCCCTTACTTGGCAGCTTTTTTACGAGGCGCAGGTGCCTGCGGTTTCAGTTCTTCTTTAAGGCCACCAATTACTTCGCCTTTGAAGATCCAAACCTTGACACCGATCACACCATAAGTGGTGTGTGCTTCGTAGATGGCATAGTCGACGTCGGCACGCAGGGTGTGCAACGGCACACGACCTTCGCGATACCATTCGGTACGGGCAATTTCAGCACCGCCGAGACGACCGCTCACTTGGATTTTGATGCCCTTGGCACCAATGCGCATGGCGTTCTGTACAGCGCGTTTCATAGCGCGACGGAACATCACACGACGCTCCAGCTGCTGAGCTACGCTCTGCGCAACCAGCATACCGTCGAGCTCCGGCTTGCGGATTTCTTCGATATTGATGTGCACGGGCACACCCATTTGCTTGGTCAGGTCCTGACGCAGCTTCTCAACATCCTCACCCTTCTTCCCAATAACGATACCGGGACGGGCAGTGTGGATGGTGATGCGTGCAGTCTGAGCCGGACGATGGATATCGATACGGCTAACGGACGCGCTTTTTAGTTTGTCTTGGAGATATTCGCGCACCTTCAGATCAGCGAACAAATAGTCCGCATAAGTCCGACCGTCTGCGTACCAGACGGAGGTGTGCTCCTTGACGATTCCCAGGCGAATGCCAATGGGATGTACTTTCTGACCCATCTGTTCGACTCCGTTACTTGTCCGCAACCTTGACAGTGATATGGCAAGACCGCTTGACGATGCGATCAGCGCGGCCTTTGGCACGCGGCATGATTCGCTTCAGCGAACGCCCTTCGTTGACGAAAACGGTGCTGACCTTAAGGTCATCAACATCTGCGCCTTCGTTATGCTCGGCGTTGGCTACAGCCGACTCCAGCACTTTCTTGATGATATCGGCGGCTTTCTTACTGCTAAAAGCCAACAGATTGAGCGCTTCGCCCACCTTCTTCCCGCGAATCTGGTCGGCGACCAAGCGGGCTTTCTGGGCGGAGATTCGAGCGCCCGACAACTTAGCGGCTACTTCCATTTCCTAACCCCTTAACGCTTGGCTTTCTTGTCTGCTACGTGCCCACGATAAGTGCGGGTACCAGCAAACTCGCCGAGTTTGTGGCCGACCATGTCTTCGTTCACGAGAACGGGAACATGTAGACGACCGTTATGCACAGCAATGGTCAGACCGACCATTTGCGGCAGGATCATGGAACGGCGCGACCAGGTTTTCACCGGCTTGCGATCGTTCTTTTCCACCGCCACTTCGATCTTCTTCAGTAGGTGAAGATCGATAAAAGGACCTTTTTTCAGAGAACGTGGCACTGTCGTATCCCTCTATTTACTTGCGACGACGGACGATCATTTTATCGGTGCGTTTGTTACCACGAGTCTTCGCGCCCTTAGTCGGGAAGCCCCATGGAGACACCGGATGACGACCACCAGAGGTACGACCTTCACCACCACCGTGTGGGTGGTCAACCGGGTTCATGGCAACACCACGAACGGTTGGGCGAACGCCACGCCAGCGCTTGGCACCAGCTTTACCCAGCGAACGCAGGCTGTGCTCGGAGTTCGAGACTTCGCCCAGGGTCGCACGGCACTCAGCCAGCACTTTACGCATTTCACCGGAACGCAGACGCAATGTCACGTAGACACCGTCACGCGCAATCAGCTGAGCCGAAGCACCAGCGGAACGAGCGATCTGAGCACCTTTGCCCGGCTTCAATTCGATACCGTGAATAGTGCTACCAACTGGGATGTTGCGCAGTTGCAGACTATTGCCCGGTTTGATCGGAGCCATGATACCAGCCACCAGCTGATCGCCAGCACTCACACCCTTAGGGGCGATGATGTAGCGACGCTCGCCGTCTGCATACATCAGCAAAGCGATGTGTGCGGTACGGTTCGGATCGTATTCAATACGCTCGACAGTGGCTGGAATGCCATCTTTGTCGTTGCGACGGAAATCGACCAGACGGTAATGCTGCTTGTGGCCACCACCGATATGACGGGTGGTGATACGACCATTGTTGTTACGACCGCCAGTCTTCGACTTCTTCTCGAGCAGCGGAGCGTAAGGAGCGCCTTTATGCAGCTCCTGATTGACCACCTTGACCACAAAACGGCGGCCAGGGGAAGTCGGTTTGCATTTAACGATTGCCATGATGCACCCCTCCCTTACTCAGCACTGCTGGCGAAATCGAGATCTTGGCCTGGCTCAAGCGAAATGATCGCTTTCTTCCAGTCGTTACGCTTGCCCAGACCACGAGCGGTGCGCTTGCTCTTACCGAGAACATTCACGGTATTAACAGCAGCAACGTTCACGCTGAACAGGCTTTCGACGGCCTTCTTGATTTCCAGCTTGGTTGCATCGGTTGCAACCTTGAAAACGAACTGGCTTTTCTTGTCAGCCAGAACCGTGGCCTTCTCGGAGACGTGCGGGCCAAGCAGCACTTTAAATACGCGTTCCTGGTTCATCCCAGCAGCTCCTCGAATTTCTTCACGGCAGAAACGGTGACCAGCACCTTTTCGTACGCGATCAGACTGACCGGATCGGAACCCTGCACGTCACGAACATCGACATGAGGCAGGTTGCGAGCAGCCAGGTACAGATTTTCGTCAATAGCATCGGACACGATCAGAACATCGGTCAGACCCATGCCATTCAGTTTGTTCAGCAGGTCTTTGGTTTTCGGCGCTTCAACACTGAAGTCCTCAACCACCACCAGACGATCGGTGCGAACCAGCTCAGCAAGAATCGAACGCAATGCAGCGCGATACATTTTCTTGTTCAGCTTCTGATCGTGATTCTGCGGACGGGCCGCAAAAGTAACACCACCGCCACGCCAGATCGGACCACGAGTGGTACCGGCACGAGCACGACCAGTGCCCTTCTGACGCCATGGGCGCTTACCGCCACCGGAAACGTCGGAACGGGTCTTCTGCTGCTTGCTGCCCTGACGGCCGCCAGCCATGTAGGCCACGACTGCTTGGTGAACCAGGGTCTCGTTGTAATCGCCACCGAATGTCGCTTCGGACACTTCGATCGCTTGAGCGCCATTTACATTTAATTGCATGTCAGCTTCCCCTTAACCGCGAGCCTTGGCTGCCGGACGAACAACCAAGTTGCCGCCAGTTGCGCCAGGAACGGCACCCTTGACCAACAGCAGGTTGCGTTCAGCATCGACGCGCACTACTTCCAGGGACTGCACAGTCACGCGCTCAGCACCCATGTGACCGGACATTTTTTTGCCCTTGAAAACGCGACCCGGAGTCTGGCACTGGCCAATGGAACCCGGAACACGGTGGGACACGGAGTTACCGTGAGTGTTGTCTTGGCCGCGGAAGTTCCAACGCTTGATGGTACCGGCAAAGCCTTTACCCTTGGACTGACCAGTGACATCCACCAGTTGACCAGCTTGGAAAATTTCAGCGTTGATCAGATCGCCAGCCTGGTAGTCGCCTTCTTCAAGACGGAACTCCCAAACACCACGACCTGCCGCAACATTCGCCTTGGCGAAATGACCGGCTTGCGCCTTGCTGACACGGGAAGCACGACGCTCGCCGACAGTGACTTGCACTGCACGATAGCCATCGGACTCTTCAGTTTTGAACTGAGTGACGCGATTCGGCTCGATCTCAATGACCGTAACCGGAATGGAGACACCTTCTTCGGTGAAAATACGGGTCATACCGCATTTACGACCGACTACACCAATAGTCATGTTGTAACCTCATGAGTGTACGGGGCTTTCACCCGCTATGGCCGCCCATTTCAGAGCGTTACACGACTAAAACCCCAAGGTTTTAGCCGAGGCTGATCTGCACTTCCACGCCAGCCGCAAGATCAAGCTTCATCAACGCATCAACGGTTTTATCCGTCGGCTGGACAATGTCCAGAACGCGCTTATGAGTACGGATTTCGAACTGATCACGCGCGTCTTTGTTGACGTGCGGTGAAGTCAGAACGGTAAACCGCTCTTTGCGGGTAGGCAGAGGAATCGGACCACGCACCTGAGCACCAGTACGTTTCGCGGTTTCCACGATTTCCTGGGTTGATTGATCGATCAGGCGATGGTCAAAAGCCTTCAACCGAATACGGATTTGTTGGTTTTGCATTTTGACCTCAGATTCCAAGCTGCTATTCCCAGCGGGCGCAGTACACCCGCTAAAAGGAGGCGCAATTCTATAGACGGCCCCAGCGAGTGTCAACCCAATAAAAAAGCCCCCGCAAGCGAGGGCTTTTTTCAGATCAATCGATTACTCGATGATCTTGGCAACCACGCCGGCACCAACGGTACGGCCGCCTTCGCGAATCGCGAAACGCAGACCATCTTCCATGGCGATCGACTTGATCAGGGTAACAACCATTTTCACGTTGTCGCCCGGCATTACCATCTCAACGCCTTCCGGCAGCTCGCAGTTACCGGTTACGTCGGTAGTGCGGAAGTAGAACTGCGGACGGTAGCCCTTGAAGAACGGAGTATGACGACCACCTTCGTCCTTGCTCAGTACATACACTTCTGCTTCAAACTTGGTGTGCGGCTTAACGCTACCCGGCTTGGCCAGAATCTGACCACGCTCAACGTCATCACGCTTGGTGCCACGCAGCAAGATACCGCAGTTCTCGCCAGCACGACCTTCGTCGAGCAGCTTGCGGAACATCTCAACACCAGTACAGATGGTCTTGACGGTAGGACGCAGGCCTACAATCTCAACTTCTTCCTGGATCTTGATGATGCCGCGCTCGATACGACCAGTCACAACAGTACCGCGACCGGAGATCGAGAACACATCCTCAACAGGCATCAGGAACGGCTTGTCGATAACGCGCACCGGATCCGGGATATAGGTATCCAGGGTCTCAACCAGCTTACGCACGGCCGAGGTGCCCATCTCGTTGTCGTCCTGGCCATTCAGGGCCATCAACGCCGAGCCGATCACGATCGGAGTGTCGTCGCCTGGGAAGTCATACATCGACAGCAGGTCACGCACTTCCATCTCAACCAGTTCCAGCAGCTCAGCGTCATCCACCATGTCAGCCTTGTTCAGGAAGACCACGATGTAAGGAACGCCTACCTGACGGGACAGCAGGATGTGCTCGCGAGTCTGCGGCATCGGGCCGTCAGCAGCGGAGCAAACCAGGATAGCGCCATCCATCTGCGCAGCACCAGTGATCATGTTTTTCACATAATCGGCGTGGCCCGGGCAATCTACGTGAGCGTAGTGACGGATGGTGGAATCGTACTCAACGTGGGAAGTGTTGATCGTGATACCACGAGCTTTTTCTTCCGGTGCGCTGTCGATCTGCGCGAAATCGCGAATGGCGCCACCGAAAGCTTCGGCACACACCTTGGTCAACGCAGCAGTCAGGGTGGTTTTACCATGGTCGACGTGACCGATAGTGCCAACGTTGACGTGCGGTTTGTTACGTTCGAATTTTTCTTTAGCCACGACAATTAACTCCTTGCCTAAAGGGCTGAATCAGCCTTGTTTTTTGGTTACAGATTCGACGATGTGCGACGGAGCTGTATTGTATTTTTTGAATTCCATAGAGTAGCTCGCGCGACCCTGAGACATGGAACGGACGTCGGTCGCATAACCGAACATCTCGCCCAACGGTACTTCGGCGCGAATTACTTTACCGGAGATCGTGTCTTCCATGCCCAAGATCATGCCGCGACGGCGGTTGAGGTCGCCCATCACGTCACCCATATAGTCTTCAGGGGTAACAACCTCTACCGCCATGATCGGCTCGAGCAACTCACCACCGCCCTTCTGGGCCAGTTGCTTGGTTGCCATGGAAGCCGCCACCTTGAACGCCATCTCGTTGGAGTCGACGTCGTGGTAGGAACCATCGAACACGGTAGCCTTCAGGCCGATCAGCGGATAGCCGGCAACAACGCCGTTCTTCATCTGCTCTTCAATACCCTTCTGGATAGCCGGGATGTATTCCTTAGGAACCACACCACCCACAACTTCGTTGACGAATTGCAGACCTTCCTGACCTTCGTCAGCAGGCGCAAAACGGATCCAGCAATGACCGAACTGGCCACGACCACCGGACTGACGAACGAACTTGCCTTCGATTTCACAGCTCTTCGTGATGCGCTCACGATAGGAAACCTGAGGCTTACCAATGTTGGCTTCGACGTTGAACTCACGACGCATACGGTCGACCAGGATGTCCAGGTGCAACTCGCCCATGCCGGAGATGATGGTCTGACCAGTCTCTTCATCGGTCTTGACGCGGAAAGACGGGTCTTCCTGAGCAAGCTTGCCCAGTGCGATACCCATTTTTTCCTGGTCGTCCTTGGTCTTGGGCTCTACGGCAACCGAAATAACCGGCTCCGGGAAGTCCATACGAACAAGGATGATTGGCTTGTCAGCGTTGCACAGGGTCTCACCAGTGGTGACGTCCTTCATGCCGATCAGGGCCGCGATGTCACCAGCGCGTACTTCCTTGATCTCTTCACGGGCGTTTGCGTGCATCTGCACCATACGACCCACGCGCTCTTTCTTGCCCTTAACCGAGTTGATCACGCCGTCACCGGAGTTCAACACGCCCGAGTAAACTCGAACGAAGGTCAGGGTACCCACGAATGGGTCGGTAGCGATCTTGAACGCCAGAGCCGAGAACGGCTCGCTGTCGTCTGCATGACGCTCCAGGTCGATAGTCTCGTCATCCGGGTGGGTACCCTTGATGGCAGGAATGTCGGTCGGCGCAGGCAGGAAGTCGATGACGGCGTCGAGAACCAGGGGAACACCCTTGTTCTTGAAGGAAGAACCACAAACAGCCAGAACGATCTCACCAGCGATAGTACGCTGACGCAGAGCACTCTTGATTTCCTCGAGAGTGAGCTCTTCACCTTCGAGGTACTTGTTCATCAGCTCTTCGTTGGCTTCGGCCGCAGCCTCAACCATGTTGCCTCGCCACTTCTCGGCTTCTTCCAACAGTTCTGCAGGAATGTCCTTGCGAACAGGAACCATGCCTTTGTCGGAATCGTTCCAGTAGACAGCCTGCATGTTGATCAGATCGATCTGACCCTGGAAGTTGTCTTCGGAACCGATAGCCAACTGGATCGGCACAGGAGTGTGACCCAGGCGCTGCTTGATCTGACCAATCACGCGCAGGAAGTCAGCACCGGCACGGTCCATCTTGTTGACGTAAACGAGACGCGGAACGCCGTACTTGTTGGCCTGACGCCATACGGTTTCCGACTGCGGCTCAACGCCCGAGGTACCACAGAACACAACAACCGCGCCGTCAAGCACACGCAGCGAACGCTCAACTTCAATAGTGAAGTCAACGTGGCCGGGGGTATCGATGACGTTAAAGCGGTGTTCATCTTTGTACTGCTTCTCGGAACCCTTCCAGAAGGCGGTAATGGCAGCAGAAGTAATGGTAATACCACGCTCCTGCTCTTGCACCATCCAGTCGGTAGTCGCGGCGCCGTCATGCACCTCGCCCATTTTGTGGCTTTTACCTGTGTAGAAAAGCACACGCTCGGTGGTTGTGGTTTTACCCGCATCCACGTGAGCTACGATACCGATGTTACGGTAACGGTTAATCGGTGTAGTACGAGCCATAAAGCCCTCGCAAATTTAGAAGCGCGATGATTAGAAGCGGTAGTGCGAGAAGGCCTTGTTGGCTTCGGCCATACGGTGCACGTCTTCACGCTTCTTCACTGCAGCACCCTTGCCTTCAGCGGCATCCATCAGCTCGCCAGCCAAGCGCAGAGCCATGGATTTCTCACCACGACGACGGGCAAAATCTACCAGCCAGCGCATTGCAAGAGCGTTACGACGGGACGGACGAACTTCGACCGGAACCTGGTAAGTAGCACCGCCTACACGGCGCGACTTCACTTCGACCAGCGGAGCGATGGCGTCGAGAGCTTTCTCGAAGATTTCCAGGGGATCGCTGTTCTTACGTTCTTTAACCTTCTCCAAGGCACCATAAACGATACGCTCGGCAACGGCTTTCTTGCCGCTTTCCATCACGTGGTTCATGAACTTAGCCAGGATCTGGCTACCGTACTTTGGATCATCAAGCACTTCGCGCTTGGCTGCTACACGACGTCTTGGCATTTGATAAGCCCTCAAACGGTCTTCAGGTTAGCTCGGGACTGCCCCACAAGGATGGCGCCCGACCTTACTCTTATCGACTCAGAAAAATAGAAAACTGCAATTTCAGCTCAAGCACCGATTACTTCGGACGCTTGGTACCGTACTTCGAACGACCCTGGTTACGACCTTTGACGCCGGAAGTATCCAAGGAGCCGCGAACGGTGTGGTAACGAACACCTGGCAAGTCTTTTACACGACCGCCACGGATCAGGACCACGCTGTGCTCTTGCAGGTTGTGGCCTTCACCGCCGATGTACGAGGAAACCTCGAAACCGTTGGTCAGACGCACACGGCAGACTTTACGCAGTGCCGAGTTCGGTTTTTTCGGCGTAGTGGTATACACGCGAGTGCATACACCACGACGTTGCGGGCAGTTCTGCAGCGCAGGCACGTCGGATTTCTCGACGATACGCTTACGCGGCTGACGTACCAGCTGGTTGATAGTTGCCATCTACTAGCTCCACTGTTGTCTTTCGACGCTATTTATTTTCAACAAAAGCAATTTGGCAGGGCACATGCCCTGCCAAATTTAGGGGTGCATGAGTCTAATGAGACTCACGCGCCCCGTCAAGCTACAGCCCCACTACCGAAGCAACGAGGCTGCGCACTCAACTACCGCTGGAGTTCAGCGCTTCGGTCAGTGCGGCTTCCACTTCACTGGCGCTGACACGTACCGGCTTGTCGGCTTCACGCTTGCGCTTGCGCTCAGCATGGTAAGCCAGACCGGTACCGGCCGGGATCAGACGACCCACGACCACGTTCTCTTTCAGGCCGCGCAAGAAGTCGCGCTTGCCCGTAACTGCCGCCTCGGTGAGTACCCGGGTTGTCTCCTGGAACGATGCAGCCGAAATGAACGATTCGGTCGACAACGATGCCTTGGTGATACCCAACAGCACGCGGGTGTACTTGGCAATGAACTTATCGTCTGCTGCCAGCCGCTCGTTCTCACCCAGTACCGCGGTCAGCTCCATCTGATCACCTTTGATGAAGGTGGAGTCACCCGACTCGGCCACTTCGACCTTGCGCAGCATCTGGCGCAGGATGGTCTCGATGTGTTTGTCGTTGATCTTCACACCCTGCAGGCGGTAAACGTCCTGAATCTCGTTGACGATGTACTTGGCCAGGGCGCTGACACCCAACAGACGCAGGATGTCGTGCGGATCACTCGGGCCGTCGGAGATGACTTCACCCTTGTTGACCTGCTCACCCTCGAACACGTTGAGGTGACGCCACTTCGGAATCAGCTCCTCGTACGGATCGCTGCCGTCGGTCGGCGTAATGACCAGGCGACGCTTACCCTTGGTTTCCTTACCGAAGGCAATGGTGCCGCTGATTTCAGCCAGAATAGAGGCTTCTTTCGGGCGACGGGCTTCGAACAAGTCGGCAACGCGTGGCAGACCACCGGTAATGTCACGGGTCTTCGAGGTTTCCTGCGGGATACGGGCAATAACATCACCCACACCGACCTGAACACCGTTGGCCACACCCACCAAGGCGTTAGCCGGCAGGAAGTATTGAGCCGGCACATCAGTACCCGGCAGCAGCAGATCCTTACCATCAATACCCACCATCTTCACGGCTGGACGGATGTCCTTGCCGGCGGCTGGGCGATCTTTCGGATCCAGCACTTCGATGTTGGTCAGACCGGTCAATTCGTCGGTCTGGCGCTTGATGGTGATGCCTTCTTCCATGCCCACGTAGGTCACGGTACCTTTCATTTCGGTAACGATCGGGTGGGTGTGCGGATCCCACTTGGCGACGATGGCGCCAGCGTCGACCTTGTCACCTTCCTTCACCGAAATAACCGCACCGTAAGGCAGCTTGTAACGCTCACGCTCACGACCGAACTCATCGGCAATCGCCAGCTCGCCGGAACGCGATACCGCGACCAGGTTGCCGTCGAGACGCTCGACGTGCTTGAGGTTGTGCAGACGAACCATGCCGCCGTTCTTCACTTGCACGCTATCTGCAGCGGAAGTCCGGCTGGCCGCACCACCAATGTGGAACGTACGCATGGTCAGCTGGGTTCCCGGCTCACCGATCGATTGAGCAGCGATAACGCCGACCGCTTCACCGATGTTGATCTGGTGACCACGAGCCAGGTCGCGACCGTAGCACTTGGCGCAGATACCGTAGCGGGTCTCACAGGTAATCGGCGAACGCACGATCACTTCGTCGATGCTGTTCAGCTCGATGAACTCGACCCACTCCTCGTCGACCAGAGTGCCACCAGGCACCAGGAGCTCGTCAGTGCCCGGCTTGAACACGTCATGGGCAATGACTCGGCCCAGTACGCGCTCACCCAACGGCTCAACCACATCACCGCCTTCAATGTGCGGGGTCATGAGCAAGCCATGCTCGGTGCCACAGTCGATCGCGGTAACCACCAGATCCTGGGCCACATCGACCAGGCGACGGGTCAGGTAACCGGAGTTCGCAGTCTTCAATGCGGTATCCGCAAGACCCTTACGAGCACCGTGAGTGGAGATGAAGTACTGCAGAACGCTGAGACCTTCGCGGAAGTTCGCGGTGATCGGCGTTTCGATGATCGAGCCATCCGGCTTGGCCATCAGACCGCGCATACCGGCGAGCTGACGGATCTGCGCAGCAGAACCCCGCGCACCGGAGTCGGCCATCATGTACATGGAGTTGAAGGACTCCTGCTCGACTTCGTTGCCATGACGGTCGATGACCTTCTCTTTCGAGAGGTTGGCCATCATCGCCTTGGACACTTCGTCGTTGGCCTTGGACCAGAGGTCGATCACCTTGTTGTACTTCTCGCCCTGGGTAACCAGGCCGGAGGCGTACTGCGACTCGATCTCTTTGACTTCCTCGGTGGCGGCATCAATGATCTGCGCCTTCTCATCCGGGATGACGAAGTCGTTCACACCGATCGACACACCGGAGATGGTCGAATAGGCGAAACCGGTGTACATCAACTGGTCAGCGAAGATCACGGTGTCTTTCAAGCCAACAGTGCGGTAGCACTGGTTGATCAGCTTGGAGATCGCCTTCTTCTTCATCGACTGGTTGACCACGTCATAGGACAGGCCAGCCGGGACCACCTGGAACAACAGCGCACGACCGACTGTGGTGTCAACGATGCGGGTGTTCTTGGTGATGGTGCCATCACGATCCTTGATGACTTCGTTGATGCGCACCTTGACCTTGGCGTGCAGCGACGCTTCACCGGCACGGAACACCCGATCGACTTCCTGCAAGTCAGCGAACACGCGGCCTTCGCCCTTGGCATTGATCGCTTCACGGGTCATGTAGTACAGACCCAGTACCACGTCCTGCGAAGGAACGATGATCGGCTCACCGTTGGCAGGCGACAGGATGTTGTTGGTCGACATCATCAGTGCGCGCGCTTCGAGCTGGGCTTCCAGCGTCAGCGGCACGTGCACGGCCATCTGGTCACCGTCGAAGTCGGCGTTGTAAGCGGCGCAGACCAGCGGGTGCAGCTGAATCGCTTTACCTTCGATCAGAACCGGCTCAAACGCCTGGATGCCCAGACGGTGAAGGGTCGGTGCACGGTTGAGCAGTACGGGGTGTTCGCGAATCACTTCAGCGAGAACGTCCCACACTTCCGGCAACTCGCGCTCGACCATCTTCTTGGCGGCCTTGATGGTGGTCGCCAGACCACGCATTTCCAGCTTGCCGAAAATGAACGGCTTGAACAGCTCGAGGGCCATCTTCTTCGGCAAACCGCACTGGTGCAGACGCAGAGTCGGGCCTACGGTAATTACCGAACGACCGGAGTAGTCCACGCGCTTACCGAGCAGGTTCTGACGGAAGCGACCTTGCTTACCCTTGATCATGTCAGCCAAGGATTTCAGCGGACGCTTGTTCGAGCCAGTGATGGCGCGACCACGACGACCGTTGTCGAGCAATGCATCGACCGCTTCCTGCAACATACGCTTTTCGTTGCGCACGATGATGTCCGGCGCGGAAAGATCGAGCAGGCGCTTGAGACGGTTGTTGCGGTTGATCACGCGGCGATACAGATCATTCAGATCCGAGGTCGCAAAGCGGCCGCCATCCAACGGAACCAGCGGACGCAGGTCTGGCGGCAGAACCGGCAGAACGGTCAACACCATCCACTCAGGCAAGTTGCCGGAGCCGAGGAAGGCTTCCATCAGTTTCAGACGCTTGGACAGCTTCTTGATCTTGGTTTCCGAGTTGGTTTGCGGAATTTCTTCGCGCAGACGGCCAATCTCGAACTCCAGGTCGATGGCGTGCAACAGCTCACGAACGGCCTCGGCACCCATGCGGGCGTCGAAGTCGTCACCGAACTCTTCGAGGGCTTCGAAGTACTGCTCATCGTTCAGCAGCTGGCCTTTTTCCAGGGTGGTCATGCCCGGATCGATTACCACGTAGCTCTCGAAATAGAGTACGCGCTCGATATCACGCAGGGTCATGTCCATCAGCAAGCCGATACGGCTCGGCAGCGATTTCAGGAACCAGATGTGGGCTACCGGCGAAGCCAGTTCGATGTGCGCCATGCGCTCACGACGAACCTTGGCCAGGGCCACTTCAACGCCACACTTCTCGCAGATCACGCCACGGTGCTTCAAGCGCTTGTACTTACCGCACAGGCACTCGTAATCCTTTACCGGGCCAAAGATCTTGGCGCAGAACAGGCCATCACGCTCAGGTTTGAACGTACGGTAGTTGATGGTTTCCGGCTTTTTAACTTCACCGAACGACCACGAACGGATCATCTCAGGCGAAGCCAATCCGATACGGATGGCGTCGAACTCTTCGACTTGACCCTGGTTTTTCAGCAAATTCAGTAGGTCTTTCAAGGCCTTTCCTCCTGGCGGAGCAGAGAGCGGGCAATCCAGCCCCGCTCTCGATTCGCGTCACGTGTTATTCGGTTTCCAGATCGATGTCGATACCGAGTGAACGGATCTCTTTGATCAGTACGTTGAAGGACTCGGGCATGCCCGGCTCCATACGGTGATCACCGTCCACGATGTTTTTGTACATCTTGGTACGGCCGTTCACGTCATCCGACTTAACGGTCAGCATTTCCTGCAGGGTGTAGGCGGCGCCATAGGCTTCCAGTGCCCAGACCTCCATCTCACCAAAGCGCTGACCACCGAACTGCGCCTTACCACCCAGCGGCTGCTGGGTAACCAGGCTGTAGGAACCCGTGGAACGCGCGTGCATCTTGTCGTCCACCAGGTGGTTCAGTTTCAGCATGTACATGTAGCCAACGGTAGTCGGACGCTCGAACTGGTTACCCGTCCGGCCGTCGATCAGGCGCATCTGACCGCTTTCCGGCAAATCTGCCAGTTTGAGCATGGCCTTGATTTCGCTTTCCTTGGCACCGTCGAATACCGGCGTGGCCATAGGCACGCCGCCGCGCAGGTTCTTCGCCAGGTTGAGGATTTCCTGATCGCTCAGTTCATCCAGATTTTCCTGACGGCCGCCGATCTCGTTGTAGATCTGCTGCATGAACTTGCGCAACTCGGAGACCTTGCGCTGCTCTTCGAGCATGCGGTTGATCTTCTCGCCCAGCCCCTTGGCCGCGAGGCCCAGGTGGGTTTCGAGGATCTGCCCGACGTTCATCCGCGACGGTACACCCAGCGGGTTGAGAACGATGTCTACCGGCGTGCCATGCACATCGTGCGGCATGTCTTCGACCGGCATGATCACCGAGACCACACCCTTGTTACCGTGACGACCAGCCATCTTGTCACCCGGCTGAATGCGACGACGGATGGCCAGGTAGACCTTGACGATCTTCAGCACGCCCGGCGCCAGGTCATCGCCCTGCTGCAGCTTGCGCTTCTTGTCTTCGAACTTGTCGTCGAGCAACTGACGGCGGTCGGAGATGTAGGCCTGGGCCTTTTCCAACTGCTCGTTGAGCGCGTCGTCTGCCATGCGCAGCTTGAACCACTGACCGTGCTCGAGGCCGTCGAGTACTTCGTCGGTGATGTCCGCGCCCTTCTTCAGGCCAGCACCACCTTCGACTTTCTTGCCGACCAAGGCTTCACGCAGGCGCTCGAAGGTCGCGCCTTCAACGATGCGGAACTCTTCGTTCAAGTCCTTACGGATCTCGTCGAGCTGGCTTTTCTCGATGGACAGAGCACGAGCATCACGCTCTACGCCGTCACGAGTGAAGACCTGCACGTCGATAACGGTGCCCTTGGTACCAGTCGGCACACGCAGGGAGGTGTCCTTCACATCGGACGCCTTCTCACCGAAGATCGCACGCAACAGCTTCTCTTCCGGCGTCAGCTGGGTCTCGCCTTTCGGAGTGACCTTGCCTACCAGGATGTCGCCAGCGCCGACTTCGGCGCCGACGTAAACGATACCGGCTTCATCCAGCTTGTTCAGGGCAGCCTCACCGACGTTCGGGATATCGGAGCTGATCTCCTCCGGCCCGAGCTTGGTGTCACGCGCCACACAGGTCAGCTCCTGAATGTGGATCGTGGTGAAACGGTCTTCCTGGACCACGCGCTCCGAGAGGAGGATGGAGTCTTCGAAGTTGTAACCGTTCCACGGCATGAACGCGACGCGCATGTTCTGACCCAGCGCCAGCTCACCCATGTCGGTGGACGGGCCGTCGGCCAGGATGTCGCTGCGCTCGACCTGATCACCCTTGCTCACCAGCGGACGCTGATTGATGCAGGTGTTCTGGTTGGAGCGGGTGTACTTGGTCAGGTTATAGATGTCGACACCGGCTTCACCGGTTTCGACTTCGTCATTGTTTACCCGCACCACGATACGGCTGGCGTCGACCGAATCGATCACACCGCCGCGACGCGCGACCACGCAAACCCCGGAATCACGCGCAACGTTGCGCTCCATACCGGTACCAACCAGCGGCTTGTCGCAACGCAGAGTCGGTACAGCCTGACGCTGCATGTTCGAACCCATCAACGCGCGGTTGGCGTCGTCGTGCTCGAGGAACGGAATCAACGATGCAGCAACCGAAACTACCTGCTTCGGCGAAACGTCCATCAGGGTGACGTCTTCAGGTGCTTTAACGGTGAACTCGTTGAGGTGACGCACGGCCACCAACTCATCGACCAGCTGACCTTTGTCGTTCATCGTGGCCGAAGCCTGGGCGATCACGTGATCGGCCTCTTCGATTGCCGAGAGAAAGACGATTTCGTCAGTCACCAGGGTGTCGTTCACCACACGGTACGGGCTCTCGAGGAAACCGTACTGGTTGGTGCGCGCATAGGCCGCCAGGGAGTTGATCAGACCGATGTTCGGGCCTTCCGGCGTTTCGATCGGGCACACACGGCCGTAATGGGTCGGGTGTACGTCACGGACTTCGAAGCCAGCACGCTCACGGGTCAGGCCGCCCGGACCAAGCGCGGAAACACGGCGCTTGTGGGTGATCTCGGAGAGCGGGTTGTTCTGGTCCATGAACTGCGAAAGCTGGCTGGAACCGAAGAACTCTTTCACCGCCGCCGCAACCGGCTTGGCGTTGATCAGATCCTGCGGCATCAGGCCTTCGCTTTCAGCCATCGACAGACGTTCCTTGACCGCGCGCTCGACACGCACCAGGCCCACGCGGAACTGGTTCTCGGCCATCTCGCCAACGCAACGGACGCGGCGGTTACCCAAGTGGTCGATGTCATCGACGATGCCCTTGCCGTTACGGATATCGACCAGGGTCTTGAGGACCGCGACGATATCTTCCTTGCACAGCACGCCGGAACCTTCGATCTCGGTGCGACCGATACGACGGTTGAACTTCATCCGACCTACTGCAGAAAGGTCATAACGCTCGGGACTGAAGAACAGGTTGTTGAACAGGGTCTCGGCGGCATCCTTGGTTGGCGGCTCGCCTGGACGCATCATGCGGTAGATCTCGACCAGCGCTTCCAGTTGATTGGTAGTGCTGTCGATCTTCAGGGTATCGGAGATGAACGGGCCGCAATCGATATCGTTGGTGTACAACGTTTCGATCCGCACGACCTGAGCCTTGACCACTTTGGCCAGGATCTCGACGTTCAGCTCGGTGTTGCATTCAGCGATGATTTCGCCGGTAGCCGGGTGCACGATAGCCTTGGCCGAGGTGCGGCCGATCAGGTAATCGATCGGCACTTGCAGCTCTTTGATGCCGGCCTTGTCCAACTGGTTGATGTGGCGCGCAGTAATACGGCGGCCTTGCTCAACGATGACCTTGCCCTTCTCGTCGAGGATGTCGAGAACAGCGATCTCGCCACGCAGACGTTGCGGTACCAGTTCCAGGTTGAGGGTTTCGCCCTTCACATGGAACACGTTGGTCGCATAGAAGGCGTCCAACACTTCTTCAGTACTGTAACCCAGCGCGCGCAGCAGCACCGATGCCGGCAACTTGCGGCGACGGTCGATACGCACGAATACGGCGTCCTTCGGATCGAACTCGAAGTCCAGCCAGGAACCGCGGTAAGGAATGACACGCGCCGAGTACAGCAGCTTACCCGAGCTGTGGGTCTTGCCACGGTCGTGATCGAAGAACACGCCTGGGGAGCGGTGCAGCTGGGAGACGATGACGCGCTCGGTACCGTTGATAACGAAGGTACCGTTCTCGGTCATCAGGGGGATTTCCCCCATGTAAACTTCTTGCTCTTTGATGTCCTTGATCGCTTTGTTCGACGATTCTTTGTCGAAAATGATCAGGCGCACTTTTACCCGCAGCGGCACGGCGAATGTGACGCCGCGCAACACGCACTCTTTTACGTCAAATGCCGGATCGCCCAAGCGATAACCAACATACTCCAGGGCCGCATTGCCGGAGTAGCTGATGATCGGGAAAACGGACTTGAAGGCCGCATGCAGGCCGATGTCACGAAACTGGTCCTTGGTCGCTCCCGCCTGCAGGAATTCGCGATACGAATCCAGCTGGATGGCCAGGAGATAAGGCACATCCATGACATCCGGCAACTTGCTAAAGTCCTTGCGGATACGTTTTTTCTCAGTATATGAGTAAGCCATCAGCGTTCCCCAGCTTGGTCACCTGCTTATTTGGCCTCTCCGATGGGAGCAGCCAGAAACTCTTGCAAACCCTTTGGTTTGCGCCACCGCTCAGGGTGGGTTGTTCCCATTGAGGGCCGACTAGTGAATAGCCGACCTACAACGGAAAAAGGCCGGTGGCAAAAGCCACCAGCCATCAGCCTTACGCGAGTCGCTCAGGCTGTAGACGCAAGGTCGTCGCTTACTTGAGCTCGACTTTAGCGCCAGCATCTTCCAGGACTTTAACTGCAGCTGCAGCTTCGTCCTTCGAAACACCTTCTTTGACAACGCCAGGAGCGCCATCAACCACTGCCTTGGCTTCTTTCAGACCCAGACCGGTCAATTCACGAACAGCCTTGATCACGTTTACTTTCTTCTCGCCAGCTTCCAGCAGCACGACGTTGAATTCGGTTTGCTCTTCAGCTACAGCAGCAACGGCAGCAGCCGGGCCAGCAGCAGCAGCGGCAGTAACACCGAACTTCTCTTCCATTGCCTTGATCAGTTCAACAACCTGCATCACGGACATGTCGGAAACGGCGTTGATGATGTCTTCGTTGGTCAGAGCCATGACTCTAAATTCCTGTATTAGGGGACAGCCTTCGCGGCCATCAAATTAAACAAATAAGATTGAAAGACGATGCAGCCAGCCTTAGGCCGCTGCAGCTTCTTTCTGGTCGCGAACAGCCGCCAAAGTACGAACGAACTTGCTGGTAGCGCCTTGCATCACGCTCATCAGCTGAGAAATCGCTTCGTTGTAAGTTGGCAGAGTTGCCAGTACGTCGATCTGATTGGCTGCGAGGAACTGACCCTCGAACGAAGCTGCCTTGATCTCGAACTTGCTCTGACCCTTGGCAAAATCCTTGAAAATACGAGCAGCAGCGCCCGGATGTTCGTTGGAGAATGCAATCAGGGTCGGGCCTTTGAACACGTCGTTGAGCACGTCGAACTGAGTGCCCTCAACGGCGCGGCGCAGCAGGGTGTTACGCACGACTTTCACGTACACACCAGATGCGCGGGCCTCTTTACGGAGTCCGGTCATTGCAGCTACGGTCACGCCACGGGCATCAGCCACGACAGCGGACAGGGCAGCTTTGGCAGCCTCGTTGACTTCAGCGACGATGGCCTTTTTGTCTTCGAGTTTAATTGCCACGGGTTTACTCCTGGATGTTACCGTTTCGTCCAACCGAAGCTGGACGGCGTTTTGGTGTCTGATTCGGTAAGAATCGGGAGCACCATCTGCGTAGGCTGCCGGAGATCACTCGCCGGGTTTAAGGCTTGCGCCACCTACGGTCTTGGATAGCCCCCGCCAGGCAGGGACCCCAATTTTGCAGGCTAACGCAATCACTTGCGCCAGCCGAATTCATTACGCGTCGAGCGAAGCCTGGTCGATAACCAGACCAGGACCCATAGTGGTGCTCAGGGTCACGCGCTTGACATAGATACCTTTCGAAGTCGACGGCTTGAGACGCTTCAGATCGGAAATCAGCGCTTCAACGTTTTGCTTCAGTTTCTCGGCGTCGAAGCCAACCTTGCCCACGGAACCGTGGATGATACCGTTCTTATCGGTGCGGAAACGCACCTGACCAGCCTTGGCATTGCGCACAGCAGTGGCAACGTCTGGAGTCACGGTACCTACTTTCGGGTTCGGCATCAGGCCGCGCGGACCGAGAATCTGACCCAGTTGACCAACAACGCGCATGGCATCCGGGGATGCGATGACGACGTCATAGTTCAGGTCGCCGCCCTTCATTTCAGCTGCCAGCTCATCCATACCCACGCGATCAGCACCAGCGGCCAGAGCAGCCTCAGCTGCCGGCCCCTGGGTGAACACGGCAACCCGTACGCTCTTACCGGAGCCGTTCGGCAACACGGTAGCGCCACGTACAACCTGGTCGGATTTACGAGGATCAACGCCCAGGTTCACAGCGACATCAACAGATTCGGAGAACTTGACAGTCGACAGTTCAGCCAAGAGAGTGGCCGCTTCAGAAAAGTTGTAAGCCTTACCAGCCTCAATTTTCTCAGCGATTGCCTTTTGACGCTTAGTCAGCTTAGCCATTACACACCCTCCACGTTGAGGCCCATGCTACGAGCAGAGCCGGCGATTGTACGCACGGCAGCATCCATATCAGCGGAAGTCAGATCAGCCTGCTTGGTCTTGGCAATCTCTTCCAGCTGAGCACGGGTCACAGTGCCAACCTTTACGGTGTTCGGACGGGCCGAACCACTGGTCAGGCCAGCCGCCTTCTTCAACAGAACCGAAGCCGGGGTGCTTTTGGTTTCAAAGGTAAAACTGCGGTCGCTGTATACAGTGATGATCACTGGCGTCGGCAAACCCGGCTCCATACCCTGGGTCCTGGCGTTGAACGCCTTGCAGAACTCCATGATGTTTACGCCGTGCTGACCCAGCGCCGGACCTACTGGCGGGCTCGGGTTAGCCTGTGCAGCCTTTACTTGCAGCTTGATATAAGCCGTTATTTTCTTAGCCATGAGCTACTCCAATTACGGGTTCTAGCGCCTTACGGCTCCCCGATGATTTACGTATTTATCCCAGTGACGACAAAACCCCGCAGCTTGCGACTGCGGGGTAAGGGATGCTTGTGTCAGTTATGCCTTTTCGACCTGACTGAACTCCAGCTCGACCGGAGTGGAGCGACCGAAAATAGTCACTGCCACCTGGATACGGCTTTTCTCATAATTGACTTCTTCGACCACACCACTAAAGTCAGCGAACGGCCCATCAACGACACGGACCATCTCACCTGGCTCAAACAGCGTCTTCGGCTTGGGCTTATCACCGCTATCAGCAACGCGACGCAAGATGGCATCGGCTTCTTTGTCGGTAATCGCTGCCGGCTTATCCGCAGTACCACCGATGAAGCCCATGACCCGAGGCGTATCCTTGACCAAGTGCCAAGTGCCTTCGTTCATGTCCATCTGTACTAGCACATAGCCAGGAAAAAATTTGCGCTCGCTTTTGCGCTTCTGGCCATTGCGCATCTCCACCACTTCTTCAGTAGGGACCAGAATCTCACCGAAGCCATCTTCCATACCGGCGAGCTTTACACGCTCGATCAACGAGCGCATCACATGCTTCTCGTAACCCGAGTAAGCATGCACAACGTACCAACGCTTAGCCACGGGACACCTTTAACCGACTACAAACGAAACAAGCCAACCGAGCAAGGTATCTAAACCCCACAACAGCAGCGCCATAACCAGAACAACAGCCACAACAATCAACGTGGTCTGCGTGGTTTCCTGGCGGGTTGGCCAAACGACCTTACGAATTTCAATGCGCGCTTCTTTTGCCAGTTCGGAAAAAGCCTGCCCCCTAGCCGTCTGCAGCGCGACAGCGCCAGCAACGACCGCGAGAACAAGCAAGCCCAGCACCCGGTACAGGATTGGCTCAGCAGAAAAGTACTGATTACCAACCACACCCACCACCACCAAAGCGGATACCACAACCCACTTCAGCAGATCAAAGCGCGAATCTTTGGCTTCAGCCTTAACAGTCATTTACTAAGATCCTGTGAGAAGACACGCCAAATTCGTTAGAAAATGGCAGGTCAGGAGGGAATCGAACCCCCAACCTGCGGTTTTGGAGACCGCCGCTCTGCCAATTGAGCTACTGACCTAATACTAAAATCAGGCCGACCATTATGCCGGCCTGAGAGGGACAGATCAACCGATTACTCGATGATCTTGGCAACCACGCCGGCACCAACGGTACGGCCGCCTTCGCGAATCGCGAAACGCAGACCATCTTCCATGGCGATCGACTTGATCAGGGTAACAACCATTTTCACGTTGTCGCCCGGCATTACCATCTCAACGCCTTCCGGCAGCTCGCAGTTACCGGTTACGTCGGTAGTGCGGAAGTAGAACTGCGGACGGTAGCCCTTGAAGAACGGAGTATGACGACCACCTTCGTCCTTGCTCAGCACATACACTTCTGCTTCAAACTTGGTGTGCGGCTTAACGCTACCCGGCTTGGCCAGAATCTGACCACGCTCAACGTCATCACGCTTGGTGCCACGCAGCAAGATACCGCAGTTCTCGCCAGCACGACCTTCGTCGAGCAGCTTGCGGAACATCTCAACACCAGTACAGATGGTCTTGACGGTAGGACGCAGGCCTACAATCTCAACTTCTTCCTGGATCTTGATGATGCCGCGCTCGATACGACCAGTCACAACGGTACCGCGACCGGAGATCGAGAATACATCCTCAACAGGCATCAGGAACGGCTTGTCGATAACGCGCACCGGATCCGGGATATAGGTATCCAGGGTCTCAACCAGCTTACGCACGGCCGAGGTGCCCATCTCGTTGTCGTCCTGGCCATTCAGGGCCATCAACGCCGAGCCGATCACGATCGGAGTGTCGTCGCCTGGGAAGTCATACATCGACAGCAGGTCACGCACTTCCATCTCAACCAGTTCCAGCAGCTCAGCATCATCCACCATGTCAGCCTTGTTCAGGAAGACCACGATGTAAGGAACGCCTACCTGACGGGACAGCAGGATGTGCTCGCGAGTCTGCGGCATCGGGCCATCAGCAGCCGAGCAAACCAGGATGGCGCCATCCATCTGCGCAGCACCGGTGATCATGTTTTTCACATAATCGGCGTGGCCCGGGCAATCTACGTGAGCGTAGTGACGGATGGTGGAATCGTACTCAACGTGGGAAGTGTTGATCGTGATACCACGAGCTTTTTCTTCTGGAGCACTGTCGATCTGCGCGAAATCGCGAATGGCGCCACCGAAAGCCTCGGCACACACCTTGGTCAGCGCGGCAGTCAGAGTAGTCTTGCCGTGGTCGACGTGGCCGATAGTGCCTACGTTAACGTGCGGCTTATTACGTTCAAACTTTTCTTTAGCCATCTCGACTGCCTCCAAGCGAAGAATTAAGCAAGTCATATCACCATTAAAACAAAGGCAGATACTTTCATATCTGCCTTTGTTGAATGGAGCTCATGAGCGGACTCGAACCGCTGACCTCACCCTTACCAAGGGTGTGCTCTACCAGCTGAGCTACATGAGCGTTACACATTGCGCAAACCACAAACATGGAGCGGGTAGCGGGAATCGAACCCGCATCATCAGCTTGGAAGGCTGAGGTTCTACCACTGAACTATACCCGCTGAGCTTGTAGCTCACGCTAAATCTGGTGGAGGGAGAAGGATTCGAACCTTCGAAGTCGATGACGTCAGATTTACAGTCTGATCCCTTTGGCCACTCGGGAATCCCTCCAAAAGGAGGCGGCATTCTCTTCAGAAGCCACCCTACTGTCAAGCAATTTCTCATTAAAAACCTGAGGTTAGCTGCATTGACAGCAACTCTGCAGATTAGCCGTTAAAGCCACCCTGCGAAGCGGGCGCCATTCTATGCAATCTAACGAGCGGTTGCAATGCTTTCGCACTGCTTTAATTGATGCTGCAACCCATTGAAGTCAAAAGCCAAACTCTCCAAGAGCGAATCGCTGACCAATTGACGGCTTTCGGGCGAGATTCGCACCCAATAGCTTCGATGAGAACGCGGCAATTCCCTTAGCTCGGCGTCGTAACCAGCATCATGCAGACGCTGCATCACCCCCCGCGCCGAGTCTTCGCGCGGAAAGATCCCCAGCGATATTCCGTTAGCCAAATCCCCCTGGGTGATGATGTAGCTGTCTATCTTCCTCGCCTGCAACTCTTTCAACTGCCGAAGCGAGGCCTGGCGTGATGCCAGTGGCGGCAAATACACCCAATACTCAACTTCTGCTGCGGCATCCATTGATTGCATGCGCGAACGGATATCGAGACTGACCAGCCGCTGCTCTACTGCAGCAGCCGTAGACTCCGACTCAAAGCCCCCGAGAAAAAGACAGACCGTCCCAGCAACCGAGGGGGGGGGCTGATCACGCCGCTTAGGCTCATCAGACTCACTCAGCAGTTGAATGTCGCGCTTACTGTCCTGGGCAAGGGTCAGCGGAGCAACCGATTTTGGACGCAATGGCGCCTGCTGCTGGTGCCACACGTAATAGAACAGATTCAATACAATCAACAGCAAGAACATCCAGCGCATGCATGACCTCAACGTAACGGACAGGCGATCGCCAATCCGATAAAGACCAGGTCAGGGACTACTTGAGCACCCGGCAACAGGTTGACCACCAAAGAAGCATCACCACCCGTCAAGAAGACCACAAAACGCCCCCCCCAGTAGTCGCGAGCCATATCCAGCTGGGTATGAACAAATCCCTGTAGCATTAATGAACAACCGCGCTCTACCGCTTCAGCCGTTGAGCGCCCGGGCGCAAAGCTCTGCATCGCCTGCGCGGCAAGTCGATCGTCATAACGTGTTCGGCGAGTGTGGGTGTGCAGTTGATTACGCATCAAAGGCACACCAGGGCAAATAAAACCGCCAAGGTGCTGACCATCAGTATCAACAAAATCTGAGGTCACGGCAGTCCCCAAGTCCAGTACCAAGCACGCCTGCTGGGCCTGCTGGTATGCAGCAACCAGAGCAAGCCAGCGATCAAGCCCTAGACGCTCATACTGCTCATACCCATTACGCACACCTGCCAACTCAACGGCCGCATGCGCACAAACGCACTCGATGCTAAGTGCTCGCTTGAGCGCATCGACAAGACGCGTCGTTTCTTCATCCGAGCGCACACTCACCAAACGACAAGCGCGCAGATCGAGCAATTGCTGCTGCACGGCCAGAACGAGCTCTTCATCGGTACCAACAACACCGCCACAACCCGCACTCGCGCCACTTTCTGTGACGATCCGCCATTTGATAAAGCTATTTCCACAATCGAGCTCAAGAATCATCATTCAACCTCAAACTGAGCTCTCCACCACTAAAACTTTGCTCTACCCCAGCAACACGCAAGCGGATGGCACCCGTCCGATCGACGCCCAACACCACCCCCTCAACCGGCCTGGCACCCATGGTGAGCGTCACATGACGCCCTTGCCAAAGATGACTTTCTTGCCACTCATCCCTCAACGCTGAAAAACCACGTTTTTCATGCTCGCCTAGATACAGTGATAATTGGCGATTAAGCTCAAAAACAAACTCGTTGCGATCAACCAGGCACCCCAGCTCAGCACGCATAGACGTCCACGGCTGATCGATATCTCCCGTCTCAGCGAGCATGTTCACGTTGACCCCGATACCTATCACCACGTGACATACATCAGCCGGATCGCCAGACAACTCCAGGAGAATGCCCGCTATCTTGCGGCCATCGACCAACACATCGTTAGGCCACTTCAACCCAGCAGTGACCACCCCGGCTAAACGCAGCGCACGCAGCAGAGCCAAGCCCACAACCAGACTCAACCCCTCAAGCTGCCGCATACCGCCATCTACTTGAAGCGCCAGGCTGTAATATAGATTTTCACCAAAGGGGCTCACCCAATTACGCCCCCTGCGTCCCCGTCCAGAGGTCTGGCACTCCGCCAATACGATAAAAGGCGGCACCTCACCGCTCACCAAACGCCTCAAGACCTCAGCATTGGTCGAATCCACAATGGGCAGAATACTCAATGGCCAGCCGCTAGAAGACGCACTGACCGCCAGAGCATCCTCATCTAACAGAACAAGCTGACTCTCCAAGCGGTATCCACGCCCACGAACCCTATGAACCGGCAAGCCCAACTCAGACTCCAAGGTCTTTAATTGCTTCCATATTGCTGAGCGACTGACACCCAAGGCCGCGCCAAGCGCTTCGCCCGAATGAAAACGCCCGTCTTGAAGCAGCCTTAGTAGTGGCAACATGCTGATCTCACTGAGTTGCAAGGCACGCATGATAACGGTGTGCCTACAGGTTGTGAAACTGCGCGAAAAACTCGGCTGCTGCAGGAGCTGAGTGCAACACGGCTAATCAATTGAAGCGGTGGCATCGTGCCGCATGGCATGGTCTTTCGCATCGACTCATTCATCGTTTCGCTCGACACTTGAAATCGAAGTGCTTAGGTGGCGGATACTCAGTTACAAGGAAATGGCATTTAACTGTTCTTGCCTGTGTCCCGACAAGCCCACCCCCTCGGGCATGTACTTGAAAGTTAGGCCTTGGACTCCGCCGCGGCTGACCCAGTCGAGGCGGTGCAGCATCGCCAGCACCTCGCTCAGTGCCGGCCCGTCCATCGCTCGGGTAGAGGCACTGCGTACCCCCATCTCGCGCTACTGCTCGAGCAAAGCGGTTTTATGCTTGCCCGGGAAAGACAAAGCCAGCACATAGAGCACCGCCTTGTAGGCATCCGGCAGGGCAGCAAGCCCGAAAGGGGTCACAGGGGCGGACATCGGCAAACTCCAGCCTCAGAAGGAAAAACAGAACGCGCGATATTAACAAACCACAGGGTTGAGCGAGCGCCAGGCTCGCTGCGATTGAT
>NZ_JAQJZJ010000009.1 GCF_027988105.1 Pseudomonas aestuarii
GTGCAGGTCGTTATCCAGCACGCTGCCGGTGACCGGGGTAATGCTGTCCTCACTGAGGCTGTTGCCGTCGTCGACCGCATTCGGCACGTCGTCGACGATCTCGATGATGATGCTCGCCGGCAGCGAACTGGCCGTGCCGTCCGAGGTGGTCAGGCTGAATTCGTCGGTCTCGATACCCACGCCGTCGGTGGTCGGGTTGGTCAGCTCGTAGCTGTAGCTGCCGACCCCAGTCAGGCTGTCGTACGCGGTGATGGTCAGGGTGCCGTTGCTACCGGCGAAACTGGCGCCGACCAGGCTGCCGATGGCCACGGTGCTGCCGTTGATGGTCACGCTCTGCAAATCATCGAGGCCATCGGCGTCGCTGAGGCTGAAGCTGCCAACGGCAAACTCGCTGTTGCTGGCCGCCGCCGAGCCCGTCGCCAGGCCGGCCTCATACACCAGATCATTCGCTCCGCCATTACCTGGATCGACGTTTATGACGGGAGTGTCATTGCTGCCATTGATGGTAATGGTCAGGGTTGCGGTGTCGGTATCGCCATCGGCGTCCTGAATGGTGTAGGTAAAGGTCTCGATCAGGCTCTCGCCAGTGTCCAGGCCCTGCACCGCCGGATTACTGGTATTCAGCAGGTAGCTGTAGGTGCCATTGCCGGTGTCGCTGAAGCTGCCGTAGCTGGCGGCCGTACTGGCCCAGCTGACGAAGCTGGCGGGACTGTCCGCTCCAGATTGGTCATTAGCCAGAACATCTCCGGTAATTGCTGCATCGCTGTCTTCAGCAAGACTGTTGCCGTCATCGATCGCAATCGGGCCATCGTCGTTGATCAGGATTATCAGTGGAGCAGCAGGCGAGATATCACCATCGGTATCGACGACCCGAACGGCGAAGGTATCAGCGACCTGATCGTCCGCTCCGGTAGCGCCGGGGATGTTGTGATCGACCGTATTGGTCGTGATGGTATAGACCCAATTACCAGCGGCATCGAAGGTCAATGTCCCGTATTGCCCGGTAACGGTTCCACCCACGCTGATATCAATCCACTCACCGGCGCTATTTTGTACCTGCAACTGCACTTGCAGCGAAGAAACGCCGTCTGGCGACGTAACCAGCAAATAGCCTGACGTTGTCTCATTGGGACTATCGGAATTGCTGCCGCCCGGCAGCGCCGCCTCATCGACCGTGCCTGTTCCGGAGTCGACGCTGGGGTTGTCGTAGACAACCTTGATTGCGGGGATGGAGTTCAGCTCCACAGCTTCTTCGATATCCGGATCGGGAAACTCCGGAATGAAACCGAGGCCCTTGGTAGGAAAACCAATGACCGGGTCGAGCGCACCTGCGGTTTCCCCTAGCAATACGAAAGAATGGCCACCGCCGGCATTGCCACCGGCACCAGCACCAGGTCCCGCAGCCGTAGCAGCCAAACTAGCGGTAGGGTCTTCACCCGCTTCGATGGCCGCCTGCAACTGCTCGACCTCGGCAAGGTCCTGCTCACTGGGTGCGCTCTCGGTGCCTTGGGCCACTGCAGCCGAACCGTCGCCGTGAGCCTCCGCCAGCAGTTGCGTATCGAGCATCAGGTTGCTGTCACGCCCAAGGGTCAGTTCGCCCCCGCCGACCAGGGCAATGGCAACTGCACCGCTTGCACCGGTAACCAACTGCTCACCGGCAAAAACCCGATCACCTTCTGCCAGGGCTCGACGCGCTCCATTGCCAGCTACCGCAAATACCTCGCCGATAACCTGACTGACGACACCAATCAAAGTAGCCATGATTCCTTCCTCACCGCAGCTGCCGACCAGCGTCGACATGCCTGAAAAGAGTCAAGACACCACTGCGACTATGGGACGTTGCTCAAGAGGCGACTGTGTGAAATGAAATGGCAGGAGCAGTCAAAAACCATGTGCGACAAAATAATGTCGCGCTCCCACCGCAGTACTACGCCAATTCAGAACCTACCCTACGCATTGTAAGTCGTGCTTGACCGCCTATTCCGTTCGCCATGCAACAGACTGTTAACCAATGAATACATGGCTCATAGAAGAAACAATGTGCTGCTTTTTCCTGACTGCATAAGATTTTTTCTTCATAAACCTTGTGACAAATTTTTCTTAGCCTCTGCAGAAAGATGTTCTTAGCTCTACTGTTACAAGAGTGGAACAGTTTTACTGGGGCCTTGCCAAAATTTTGGCGACACAAAAAGAACACTAATCAAGGAGATTCATCACATGCGTGCATTAAATCCGCTGTGGAGCAGTATGTTGCTGGCCCTGGCCTGCACTCAGACTCAAGCAATGACCCTCTCGGAAGCGATTCAAAGCACCCTGGACAATCACCCGGAAATCCATGCGGGGATCAACAACCGTCTTTCCTCGGATGAAGAAGTGAAGATGGCCAAAGGTGGCTACCTGCCGACAGTCGACCTGCTGGTCGGCTACGGCCGGGAACACACCGACAGCCCGAGCACCCGCGCACAGGGCGGCCACAACACCGAAACACTCAATGCGCGCAACGCCGAACTGCGTCTGCGACAGATGCTGTTCGATGGTTTCAATACCCCCAATGAAGTCGCACGAACCGAAGCGGTGGTGAACTCGCGGGCCTACCGGTTACTTGGCACCACAGAAAGCCTGGCGCTGCGCACAGTCGAGGTTTATTTGGATATCCTCAAACGCCGTGAACTGATCGATCTGGCAAAAAACAACCTGCTTGCCCACCATCGCATCACCGATCAAATCGATCTGCGTAATCGCCAAGGCGTCGGCAGCACAGCCGACTTCGACCAATCCAACGCACGCCTGGCCCTGGCGGAAAACAACCTCTACACCGAGCAGGTTAATCTGGCGGATGCCGAGGCGAACTTCATCAGCATCACCGGCCTCATGCCGGACGAACTGGTCGCCCCGGTCTCGGTCCGCAGTGCCTTGCCAGAAGACTTGAACGCTGCCCGGCAGGCAGTTATGCAAAACAACCCCTACCTGAAATCAGCGCAAGCCGACGTGCACGCTGCAGAGCAGCAATATGAGGTTGCCAAGTCCCCGTTCTACCCACGTTTCGACGTCGAGTTGGCGACCAATGCCGATGACAATATCCAAGGCGATGAAGGCCACTACAACAGCTGGCGCGCCGCCGTGGTGATGAACTACAACCTGTTCAACGGCCTGCGCGACAAGGCACGCCTGCAGTCCTCCGCTCACCAGATCAACGAATCGATGGACATTCGCAACAACGCGCTGCGCGTGCTCAACGAAAATCTTTCGCTAGCCTGGAACGCCATGGACAACGCCCGCCTGCAAACACCAAAGGCGCGCGACTATGCCGACTACACCACACGGGTTCGCGAGGCTTATCAGCAGCAATTCAGTCTGAGCCAACGCACCCTGCTCGACGTGCTGGACAGTGAGAACGAACTCTTCACCGCCAACCGTCGCTACGCCGAAGTGCGCTACACCGAAGAGTTCGCCATGTACCGCGTGCTGGCTGCCATGGGCGATTTGCTGCGCCACCAGCAAGTGATTGTGCCGACCGAGGCAGTGGCTCTTTCCGATGTAAAGACCGAGGCACGCCTTCCGGCAATGAAGTAATACCGGTCAAGGAGCAGTAACCGTGACGACAATGGAAAGGACTGGACCCGCCAGCGATCCACGCTTGAGCCATGACGATCCATTGCTCGATGGCTTGCTGATCCTCTGCAAGCTCCACGGCTGTAGTGTCAGCCGTGGCAGCCTGAGCGCCGGATTGCCGATGCCCAAGCAACGCCTGAGCGCCGACCTGCTAACGCGCGCGGCAGCACGGGCAGGCCTGCAAGGTCGCTTGCTACGCCGCGAACTGACTGCCATTTCCGCTCTGAACCTTCCAGTGCTGTTATTGCTCAAGAACGGACGCAGCGCAGTCCTGCGCAAGTGGCTGGGCAACGATCAGGCGCTGATTCTGCCGTGTGAAGCAGATGGTGGTGAACAGCGCGTTACGCGCGAGCAACTGGCCGAGGGTTACAGTGGGCAGGCGTTATTCGCTCGTCCTCGACATGAACTGGAAGACGCTCGCACACCACTGCTGCCACGTATCGATGCCTGGTTCCGCGACACCCTCAAGCTGTCCCGCTGGCTGTATACCGATGCCATGCTGGCCAGCCTGCTAGTCAACATGCTTGGCCTGATGGTGCCGCTGTTCGTCATGCAGACCTACGACCGCGTGGTGCCCAACCAAGCCACCTCGACTCTCTGGGTGCTGGCCATCGGCCTGTTCATCGGCACCTCCTTTGAACTGCTATTGCGGGTGCTGCGCGCCAATCTGCTGGACAGCGCTGGCAAGAAGACCGATGTGGTGCTCTCGGCCACCCTGTTTGAACGCATCACCGGCATGTCCATGAAGGCGCGCCCAACCTCTATCGGCGGCTTCGCACAGAACATCCATGACTTCCAAGGCCTGCGCGAGTTCCTAACCGCGGTGACCCTGACCAGCCTGATCGACCTGCCCTTCGCTCTACTGATGATTATGGTGATCGGATTGTTTGGCGGTGCGTTGGTCGCCATTCCGCTGCTGGCCTTTCCACTCACGGCGATCTTCGCCCTGATCATTCAGAGCCGCCTGCGCGACACCGTACAACGCAGCCTGGCATTGGGTGCGGAGCGCCAGGCACTGTTGATCGAAACCCTCGGGGGTCTGGAAACCCTCAAGGCCTGCGGCGCGGAAAGCGAACGCCAACACCAGTGGGAAACCACCCATGGCGCCCTGACCCGGCTGGATGCCCACGCACGCTTCCTCTCATCCCTGGCCACTAACGGCACCCTGTTTCTCCAGCAATGCGCAGGCATGGCCATCATCATCGCCGGGGTCTACGCGATCATCGCTGGCGACATGAGCGTCGGCGCCCTGATCGCCTGTTACATGCTCAATAGCCGGGTGATGGCCCCGCTCGGCCAGGTTGCCGGGCTGATCACCCGCTACCAGCAGGCGCGCCTGACCATGAAAAGTACCGACGCCCTGATGGGGCTGCCACAAGAACGCCAGACCAAGCAGCGCCCCCTGGAACGTACCTTGCTGGAGGGGGCCCTCGATGTGCGACAGGTCAGCTTCAGCTACCCCGGGCAGAGCAGTCCGGCTCTGGCCAAGGTCAGCCTGCGCCTGAACGCTGGCGAGCGTGTCGGCATCATCGGCCGCAGCGGCTCGGGCAAGAGCACCCTGGCGCGCCTGCTGATGGGCTTCTACACGCCGGACGAAGGGCAAATCCTGCTCGATGGCCTGGACCTGCGCCAGCTCGACGTAGCCGACCTGCGCCATCAGATCGGCTACGTTGCTCACGATCTGCCGTTATTGGCTGGCAGCCTGCGCGACAACCTGACTCTCGGCGCACGCTATGTCAGCGACGCGCGCATGCTCGAAGTGGCCGAAATGACCGGCGTCAGTGAACTGGCTCGGCAACACCCGCAAGGCTTCGATCGCCCGGTCGGCGAACGTGGCCAACAACTTTCTGGCGGCCAGCGCCAAGCCGTGCTGCTGGCCCGCGCTCTGCTACTTGATCCACAAATCCTGGTGTTCGACGAGCCGACCAGCGCGATGGACAATACTAGCGAGGAAATTCTGCGCAGCCGCCTGCATACATGGGCCCAGGGTAAAACCATGCTGCTGATTACCCACCGCAGTTCGATGCTCAGCCTGGTCGATCGGCTGGTGGTGCTGGACAACGGCCATATCGTCGCCGATGGACCGAAAGAGGTGGTAATCGAAGCCTTGCGCAAGGGCCGCGTCGGCCCGACAGCGGGATAGGAAGGTACCTATGCAACCGCATCAAGCCATCCTCGCCTACTTCGCCAGCCTGGGCCGGCGCAAGCAGGACACCGAGTTCATGCCAGAGGTCGAGGGCGCGATTCTCGAGGATTCGCCCTGGATGTCGCGAATCACCATCTGGGTAGTCTGTGCCTGCCTGATCGCCGCCTTGCTCTGGGCCCATTTTGCCGTGCTCGAAGAAGTCACCACCGGCGAGGGCAAAGCGATTCCCTCGAGTAAAATCCAGGTTATCCAGAACCTCGAAGGCGGCATCGTCAGTGAGATATTCGTGCGCGAAGGTCAGTTGGTGAACAAGGACGATGTGCTGCTGCGCCTCGACGACACCCGTTTTCTCTCGAACAAGGGCGAGACGGAAGCAGACCGCCTGGCGCTGATTGCCCGCATCGAACGACTGACCGCCGAAGCCGAAGGCCGGCCTATCGCCATGCCCGAAGAAATCACCCGCACGGCAGCGCAACTGGCCGAGGACGAACTGGCACTCTATGACTCGCGACAACAGCGCCTGCACAGCGAACAACGCACCCTCGGCGAACAGCTGCTGCAAAAAAGCCAGGAGCTCGCGGAATTTCGCTCCAAGGCTCGGCAATACCGTTCCAGCCTGGGCCTGATCCAGCAAGAGCTGAACATGTCGCAACCCCTGGTAGCCGCAGGGGCAATTTCCCAGGTGGAAATACTCCGCCTGCGTCGAAGTGCAGTCGAAGTGCGTGGCTCACTGGATGCCACTACCTTGGCCATCCCCAGGGCGGAAGCGGCGGTCAACGAGATCAAGAGCAAGATCGAGGAATCCGAGCTGGGCTTTCGCTCAGACGCCTTCAAGGAACTCAACGATGCCCGCACCGAACTGAAGAAAATCACCGCCACCAGCTCGGCCATTCAGGACCGGGTCAGCCGCACCACGGTGGTGTCTCCGGTCAACGGCATCATCAAACAACTGAAGATCAACACCATCGGCGGCGTCGTCCAGCCGGGCAGCGACATGTTGGAAATCGTACCGTTGGAGGACAATCTGCTGATAGAAGCCAAGGTGCGCCCGCAGGATGTCGCCTTTCTCCATCCAGGGCAGAAGGCCATGATCAAGTTCAGCGCCTACGACTACACCATCTATGGCGGCCTCAAGGCCAACCTGGAACTGATCAGCGCCGACACCATCACCGATGAAGAAGGCAAGAGTTTCTACCTGATCCAGCTACGGACCGATAAAAGCCACTTGGGCAGCGATGAGCATCCATTGCTGATCATTCCCGGCATGATCGCCACCGTAGACATCATCACCGGCAAGAAAAGCGTGCTGGACTACCTGCTCAAACCCGTGCTCAAGGCCCGCGCCGAAGCATTGCGCGAGCGCTGAAGCGGGGCATTTCGTCAGCGACCAGCGCTTGCACGGCGCCGCCGGGCGCGGGTTCCGCAGAGAGCGGGGTTTCCGCAACTCGATGCCGGAGCCTTACCAGCTTTCATGGCTGAATTTGCGCCTGCCTGGCCGCCCCCTCGCCAAGCTCATTTTCCGATGCAATCAGGGAAGGCTCTCAAGTCATGCCCAGCGCCCCCGAGTGCACCCGAATGAACCTGCCCATGCCCTCAGCCGCGCTGATGATTGCGCCGAAACGTCTCAACGCCCATCGCCTCGATCTGCCCTTCGATCAAGGCCTCGAACGGCTTGAGCAACGCATCGAACTGCGCCGGCGCCTCCAGGACTCCCAGCGCACTGACAACCGCCTCGATAGTCGACAAAGCCCCCGGCATCGGCGCCTTGCGCAACCGATAGCGCGACTCCAGCCCATCCACCAAAGTCACCCGCGGCAACGTCGCCAGCAGCGGATTGCAATGCAGCAGTTTGCGCGCCTTGCGCCAGGTGCCATCGGGCACAATCAACAACGCCGGCAACCCGTCCAGTTGCCTCGCGAACTGCGGTAAAGGCTGAGCCTGCTCCCCGGGAAACAGCAAACACGCCCGATAACCGGGCTGCGCCAACAGCGCCGGCAAGTCCTCGAACACCTCGCCTACGCGCAACTCGGCGTTGTTCAGGCCCAGCGCCGCCAAGCGTGCGGTATTCAACGCATGCCTGACTTCGCTCGGGTGCTGCAGAATCAGCACCCGCGTGCGACTCGACAACCGGGGAATCAGCGCACATAAACAGTGGTCTAGCGGGCGACTACAGCGCGGGCAGTGGGGGCGTGACATCGGCATCTCCTTGGCCGATCAGTTTGCCACAGGCCTGACTACAAGCCACTTGCCCGTGCCTATTGCCGGTGGTTTTCGCCATGCCCGCGGGCTGGATAAAGTAGTCATCAGTGCCAGGCGATCCCTTGCCGCGATGCTACTGACCCATGAGATTGCACCCGTCCAGGACCGCTGGCCAGCACCTCGCCTGGATACCATCGGAGGCAGGGTGCAGGCGCAAGATTTCCCAGGTTTTCATTAGGTTGCAAAAATATTGCTCACCCGGTCTAGATGAACAGCAAGGCCTCACTGCCGGCCCTTACAGGTGAGCAGCCTGGTTCACTCCCCCACCCTGCAAGGCTGTTTAGCAGCCTTGCGCCTTGTTGCTAAGGCCCTGCTGATAGCGGCCGTTGGGCTTCGCCGCCAAGCGACCCACCCCAACGGGGCTAATCACAGCCAGCATTAGCGATTGAAGCGCTCGGCCAGGCTGTGCAGATATTCGGCCATCTGCTCCAACTCCTTGCCGACTGCCGCCCCTTGGTGTGCCTGCCCGGCACTCTGGTCGGACAGTTGGGCAATGCGGGTGATCTGCCGGCTGATGTCTTCGGCGACATGGCTTTGCTCCTCGGAGGCGGTGGCCATCTGCTGACTCATGCCGGTGATATGGCTGACCGACGCACTGATGCCATCCAGCGCCAAACGCACCGCTTCGACGCTCTGTACACTCTCGCGGGAGATCTCCTCGCCCCTGCCGGCGGTAACCACCGCCCGCTCCGCACCAGCCCTGAGGGAGGCGATGATCTGGTGAATTTGTTCGGTCGACTCGCGCGTACGTGCGGCCAGTGCCCGCACCTCGTCGGCCACCACGGCGAATCCACGCCCCTGCTCACCCGCACGTGCCGCTTCGATGGCGGCATTCAGAGCGAGCAGGTTGGTCTGTTCGGCAATCGAGGTAATCACATCGGCTACGCTGCCAATCGACTGGGTCGAATTGGCCAGGTCATTCACCGCCTGGCCAATATCGACCACCGATTTGGCCATATGCTGCATAGATAGCAGGCTGTCTGCTGCCAGTTGCAGGCCGTGCCTGGCCAGCCCATCCGCCTCTTCGGCTGCATGGGAGGTGTTTTGTACGTTGTGCGTGACCTCCTGAATGGTCGCGGCCATCTGGTTGATCGCGGTGGCCGACTGGTCGGCCTCGCTGCGCTGCTGATCGAGCATCTCTGCGCCGGAACGCGACAATTGCGCCGATTGCGCCGCATGTTTCTTGACGTTGATACCGGCATCTTCCAGGCGGGTAAGCGCCGTCTGGAGGCGCGCCTCTTCGCTGATCATCGCCATATCCAGCAAAGCCTGGGCACCGCGATTATCGCTATAGGTCAAGGCCACCAGGCTGCTGGTAAAGGCCTTGGGGTGATCGGCCAAGGTCTGCCGAATCGACTGGCGACTACTGGACAGTTGATAAACACCCAAGGCAACCAGGGTTGCCGCGATGAAGGCCAGTAGCCAGGGGCCTTCGACCAGCGAATGCACCCCTAGAATCGCCAGGCCGGCGAGAATCAGTGGCCAGGAGCGAACCAGGCTGTGGGTCCAGTCCTCGAGCAGAGGTGTCGCAGCCTTGCCAGCCCTGAGCCTTGCATAGAGCGCCTCGGCCCGGCGCTTCTGCGCTTCGCTGGGCAAGGTGCGAACCGACTCGTAGCCGGACATCTGGCCGCCTTCATAGATCGGCGTGACATAGGCACTGACCCAGTAGAAATCACCGTTTTTTGCGCGGTTCTTGACGATGCCCATCCAGGGTTTGCCCTGCTTGATGGTTTCCCACATATGGGCAAATACCGTTGGCGGCATATCGGGGTGGCGCACCTGGTTGTGCGGCTTGCCGATCAGCTCTTCCCGGGTGAAACCGCTGATGGTGACGAAAGCATCGTTGCAGTAGCTGACATTGCTATTGAGGTCGGTGGTTGAAATCAGCCGCTCGTGTGCTGCGAAGGTTCTTTCCCGCTGTGTCACTGGAAGATTCTGGCGCATCGCATGCAATCCCTGTCGTTGATAAATTCTGTCCGCCGCCGCTCATAACGCTTATTTCTAGCACAGCGAAAGCAATATGCCACCTCGGCATTAAGTAAATTTGACTGAAACGACAGGAAGTGTGTCAACGAGCGCTGAGCTGGGCCTTCAACAAGTCCCTGAAGGTCTGGATCAACGGCTCGCGCGAACGGCCACGGCGCAGGATCAGGGAAAACGGCGCCTGATAGCCAAAGGTCGCCGGCAGCAGGACGCGCAGCCCCCCTTGCTCGACCCAGGGATGGGCATAGTGTTCCGGCAGATAGCCGATATAGGCGCCGGACAGCACCAGGATCAGCTGCGCTTCCATCGACTCCACCGTCGCCGCGCTGTGCTTGAAGCCGTGTCGCGCCAGCTCGGCCTGACTCCAGTAGCCACGGCCGACCATGCGCTGCTGGGCGATCACCTCCTCGGGGATGCGCCGCTCGCCAAACAGTGAATGGCGCTCGCTGCAGTACAGCCAGTGCTGTTCGCGGTACAGCGGCTGGTAGACCAGGCCATTCATCCGGGTGGAAAAGGCGCCAATGGCCAGGTCCAGGCGGTTATCCAGTACCGCCAATTGCAGCTCGTAAGGGCTCATCACCGACAGATGCAGGTGTACGGCCGGGTGCTCCTGACTATAGGCACCGATCACCTCGGCCAACGGCAGGGCCGGATCGCTGACGGTTGAATCCAGCACGCCGAGGTTGAGGGTGCCGCGCAGTTCGCCCTTGAGGGCGGCAGAGTAGCGTTCGAAGCCTTCCAGCTCGCCGAGCAGGCGCAGGGTTTCCTGGTAGAACAGCTCACCTTTGCTGGTCAGGCTGAAGCCGCCGCGACCACGATGGCACAGGCTCAGGCCGAGCTGGCCTTCCAGCTGGCTCATATAGGTGCTGATCGCCGAAGTCGACAGGTTCAGTTCCTGCTGCGCCGCGGCGAAACCCTGCTGGCGCACCACGCTGACGAAAATGCGCAGCAGCTTCAAATCGGGCAAGGCGTGGCTCATGGTTTTCTCGTCAGGTGTCGCAGAGATCAATGCGCCGCGCGCAGCACAAAGGTCGCCAGTGTAGGACGGGGCCATTAGTTTAGAAATATCTGAACTAAGTTTTTGTCCTCAGCGATTTTTCCTGCCACCTTCCTGTCCAACAATCCGGCCCGACGACTATTACAACCATAACAACCGTGAGGCCTTCCCATGGACAAGATTCTGCACCAACCCCTGGGCGGCAATGAGATGCCCCGTTTCGGCGGCATAGCCACCATGATGCGCCTGCCGCACATCCAGACGTCCGCCGAGCAGCACGACCTCGATGTCGGCTTTATCGGCGTACCGCTCGATATCGGCACCTCGCTGCGCTCCGGCACCCGCTTCGGCCCGCGGGAGATTCGCGCCCAGTCGGTGATGATTCGCCCCTACAACATGGCTACCGGCGCCGCACCCTTCGACTCACTGAACGTGGCCGACATCGGCGACGTCCCGATCAATACCTTCAATATGCTGGAAGCGGTACGTATCATCGAGGAGTTCTATGACAATGTTCTCGAGCACGGCATCATCCCACTGACCCTCGGCGGCGACCACACCATCACCCTGCCGATCCTGCGCGCGCTGAAGAAGAAGCATGGCAAGATCGGCCTGGTGCATATCGACGCCCATGCCGATGTGAATGATCACATGTTCGGCGAGAAAATCGCCCACGGCACCACCTTCCGCCGCGCTGTCGAGGAAGACCTGCTAGATTGCGACCGCGTGGTGCAGATCGGCCTGCGCGCCCAGGGCTATACCGCCGAAGACTTCAACTGGAGCCGCAAGCAGGGCTTCCGTGTGGTCCAGGCCGAAGAATGCTGGCACAAGTCCCTGGCCCCCCTGATGGAAGAAGTGCGCGCCAAGGTCGATGGTGGCCCGGTCTACTTGAGTTTCGATATTGACGGCATCGACCCGGCTTGGGCGCCCGGCACCGGCACCCCGGAAATCGGCGGTCTGACCACTATCCAGGCGATCGAGATCATTCGCGGCTGCCAGGGTCTGCAGCTGATCGGCGGCGATCTGGTCGAGGTCTCCCCGCCCTACGACACCACCGGCAACACCTCGTTGCTCGGCGCCAACCTTCTCTATGAAATGCTCTGCGTGTTGCCGGGTGTCCAGCACCGCTGAACAGGCCTTTCATATTCAACGGGCAGCGCACGCGCTGCCCGTGCACTACAACAATAAATAGGGTGCCAAGATGAACCACGAACAAGCCATGCCCCTGCTGGACGACCAACCGCCGGCAGACAACTCATACAATCTGCGCCAGCTGCTGATCTTCCTGATCCCTTCGCTACTCGGCGTCCTGCTGTTTCTTACCCCGGTTGTCTACGACGGCAAGGTCACCATCGGCCTCGGCGTCATGGCCGACGTCCTGAAAGCCTCGCTGAGCGCCTGGTTGCCGGCTATCGCCACTGGACTGCTGCTGTTCTCCGCCGCCCTCGGCCTGCTCGGCTCGGCTCTCAAGCCGCGCTGGCTTACCCAGCGCCACGCCCTTAACGAGATGTTCAACCTGAGCCCGCTGTGGCTCGGCCTGCGCGTGCTCGGCGCGGTGTTTGCCGCCATGACCTTCTGGCAGTTCGGCCCGGAATGGGTGTGGAACGCCAACACCGGCGGCGTGGTGCTGAAAGACCTGGCCCCGGTGCTGATCACCTTCTTCCTGGTCGCGGGCCTGATCCTGCCGCTGCTCACCGACTTCGGCCTGATGGAATTCTGCGGCACCCTGGTGCGCAACGTGTTCCGCAAGGTCTTCGGCCTGCCGGGCCGCTCGGCCATCGACGCCATCGCCAGCTGGCTCGGCTCCGGCACCGTCGGCGTACTGATCACCGCCCAGCAGTACCAGAAGGGCTTCTATAGCGCCCGGGAAGCGGCGGTGATTGCCACCAACTTCTCGGTCGCCTCGATCGCCTTCAGCCTGCTGATCACCAGCTTTATGAAGCTCGACCACCTGTTCGTGCCCTTCTACCTCACCGTAGTGGTAGCGGGCCTGGCGGCGGCGATCATCACCCCGCGCATTCCACCGCTGTCGTGGAAAAAGGACGAGTACGTCGCCGGCGTCGGCAAGCAGATCAAGGAAGACGTACCGGCCGGCACCTCGCTGCTGCGCTGGGGCGTCTTGCAGGCGGTGAATCGCGCCAATGCCAACCCGTCGCCGACGCAGATGGTCAAGGTCGGCGTGCATAACGTGGTGGATATCTGGCTCGGCCTGCTGCCGCTGGTGATGGCCATCGGCACCGTGTCCCTGGCGATTGCCGAGTACACGCCGATCTTCAACTGGCTGTCCGCACCGATCGTGCCTTTGCTGGAACTGCTGCAACTGCCGGAAGCCGCCAAGGCCGCACCGGCCATGCTGGTGGGTTTTGCCGATATGTTCCTACCGGCGGTGCTGGGCAAGGGCATCGAGAGCGAACTGACCCGCTTCGTGGTGGCCTGCGTGTCGCTGACCCAGCTGATCTACATGTCGGAAGTCGGCGTGCTGATCATCAAGGCCAAGCTGCCACTGAACCTGCTCGAACTGTTCGCCATCTTTATCATTCGCACCCTGATCACCCTGCCGATCATCGCGCTGATGGCGCACTGGATCGTCGGCTGACCGCACTGCCCTTAATCCGCCAGCTCCGCGGCAGGGCGAGGGCTTCTGATCGGATCACAATACCAACAATATCACTGGAGATTCGACAATGACCGGCTCCCTCCTGGGTCACGACACCCTGAGTAGTTCGCAGACGAAGAGCATGAAGTTCTTTGCCACCTTCGCCCTCTGGCTCGGCGCCAACATGGTGGTGACAACCATCCTGACCGGAATGCTGCTGGTTCCAGATCTGGACTTTCGCGATGCCTTGGGCACGGTCGTACTTGGCACACTGATCGGCGCCATCCCCCTGGTACTCGTCGGGTTGATGGGCCAGCGCACTGGCCTGCCGACCATGGTCCTGAGCCGACGCGCCTACGGCAACCTGGGAGCAAAGTTCATCTCCCTGGTCAACATCTGCATGCTGGTCGGCTGGAGCTGGATTCAGGCCCTGCTGGCAGCCATGAGCCTTAATTACGCCATTGAGTCGACCTTCGGCTACAGCAACCTGCCCTTGATGACAGTGATCTGCGAAGCCATCGTGGTGTTGGTCGTGCTGCGTGGCCATCTCGGTATCGAGCGAGTCGAGCGCTGGGCCGCCGTACTGATGCTGACTCTGTCGCTGGCCGTGTTCTATGCCCTGAACAGCCACTATGACCTCGGTTCGCTGCTGGAGCTGCCTAAACGTGTCGACGGCATCACTATCGGCATAGCCTTCGACATCGTCGTAGCTACCGCTTTCTCTTGGATATCGTCTTCGGCTGACTACAACCGCAACTGCAACTCACCACGCACGGCCGTCTGCGCCACCTACCTGGGTTACTTCACCGCCACCCTGCTAGCCATGACCCTGGGCGCGGCAGTATCGGGCCTGTCCCTGCTCAACAACATGGAGCAGACATATGACCCGACCCAACTGCTCAGCCACTTCGGCTTCGGCCTGCCGGCTGCCCTGGTAATTTTTCTCTCGGTAATGACCACCAACATCATGGCGGTTTACAGTGCCACCCTGTCTGCGATGAACCTGGCCCCCGAAATGAAATTCTGGAAGCCGGCCTTGACAATCGGTCTGGTCAGTGTCTTCGGCGCCCTGATCCCAGGCATCCTCGACCAGTTCCAGAACTTTCTGATCATCATCGGTGGCCTGTTCATTCCGGCATTCGCCGTGATGATCTGCGACTATTATTTGATTGATGCCAGCAGCTACAACGCAGGCCTGCTCAGCCAGAAACAGCAGATCGGCTTGCCCACGGCCAAGTTTGCCTTCGCCGCCTACCTGATCGGCGCCGGGCTATCTAGCTACTGGACCCTAGTCTCGCCCCTGTCCTTCGGCTCGTCGCTGCCAGTGTTCATCATCACTGGCTTGCTTTACTGGGCAAGCGTCAAGCTCCTTGTCCTTCCCGGCACGCAGCTGAGCGCCCAGCAAACCTCGAAAGGCTGATACTCATGCGTTTGATGATTGCCCAAACAGCCCCACAAAGAGCGCAGATCCCACACAACCTCGATGAGCTGGAGGCATTGTGCCTGCAAGCCAAGGAGGCCCAAGTGGATCTGCTGGCCCTGCCGGAACTCGCCCTCACCGGCTACCTGATCTTCGATCGCCTCGATGCACTTGCCGAGCCGCTCGATGGCCCGCTGCTCACCGAGGTGGCTCGATTGGCGCGACACTATGGCCTGCACCTGATCATCGGGGTTGCCGAACGGACTACGGACGGGATCTACAACAGCGCCGTACTGCTGGACGACCAAGGCACGCTGCTGGGCTGCTACCGGAAGATGCAATTATGGGCCGATGAGCACGGCGTATTCACCCCTGGCGAGGCGCCGTTGGTTGTGGACACGCGTCTCGGACGCATTGGCCTGATGATCTGCTACGACAACGAGTTTCCCGAAGTCAGCCGGGCATTGGCCCAGCAAGGCGCCGAGCTGATTATCAGCCCCACGGCCAACATGGTGCCCAACGCCAAGCGACAACAACTGCAGATCACCTGTCGCGCCTTGGACAATCAGGTCTTCGTCGCCTGCATCAACCGCAGTGGCCAGGAAGACCACTTGCAGTTCTGCGGCAATAGCTTGGTTGCCGGCCCGGATGGCGAAGTTCTCGCGCAACTGGCGGAGCAACCCGCCAGCGCCATCCTTGACCTCGATCTCAGTCGTTGCCAGAAGAGCCGCAAAGCACAGGACTACTTGCGCGACCTTCATCCTCGACTCAAGATAAGTTGATCAAGCAGGGACCTGACTGCACCTTATGACCCGAGCACAGACATGAAAATAGTCAGCCGCGACCAGTGGTTTGAGGTGGAGCATCGCCATGACGGCATCTGCCTGATCCACGAGCCCTATATCCGCCCCTTCTACCGCTGCAACCTGTGGCATATACAAGGCCGGGAGCGTGACGCGCTGATTGACTCCGGCTCCGGCCTGGTCAGCCTGCGCGAGCAATTGCCCTGGCTCACCGAGCGGCCGTTGCTGGCGGTGGCCAGTCATACACACTTCGACCATATCGCCGGCCACCATGAGTTCCCTGAGCGCCTGGTGCATCCCGCCGAAGCAGACATACTCGCGGCGCCGACCGGGGCCAACACCTTGGCCAAGGACTTCGTCGGCGACGAGATGTTCGAGGCGCACCCCGATTGTCCGCTGTGCTACGCCGAGTACCGGGTCAAGGCCGCGCCTGCAACCCGATTGATCGAGGAAGGTGATGTGCTGGATTTGGGCGATCGGGTATTGCAGGTGCTGCATACCCCGGGTCATTCACCAGGCGGTATCAGCCTGTGGGAGGCGGCAACGCAGACGTTGTTTTCCGGCGATATTCTCTACGACGGCCCGCTGATCGAAGATGCTTATCACTCCAACCTGGAGGATTACGCACAAAGCCTCGCCCGCCTGCGCCAACTGCCGGTACGCAACGTACACGGCGGGCACTTCCCGAGCTTTTCCGGTGAACGCATGCACGAACTGATTGGGCAATGGTTCAACGATCACCCGCAACTGACCTAACCTGCATAAGGCGCACCTTAAGCAGTGGTTGCCGATGCTCGCCCCTGGTGGGCTAATGCCCACCCTACCTTGAACTATTAACGACGGCGGCGAGGCGCTTGTGGGCGGCGCTGATCGTCGTCGCGCACAGGCACAGGCTGCAGTTTCGGCCGATCAAGCAAACCCAAGGCAACCAACAGGTCGTGTAAGGCGTTATGCAACTTGGCCATCATGGAATTACCTCCTGCCAAGGACTTCGATAAGGCACCCGAATGCACCTTATCTCGACATAGATTAACCCTAGCGCAACCGCCGAGGCTTGATGCAAATCAAACCGCCCTGAGCATGACCGGCTGTCGGCCCGGGCAATAACTGCGGCAGAGGCCTGGCGCTTTGCCAGCTGCCCTATTCGATCTGCTCGGCTTTGCGCCGGTAGGGGAACACGTCGATCACCTTGCCTGCGCGAATCGCATCCTGCAGGCTTTTCCAGTAATCGGCGTCATACAGTTCGCCGTGCAGCTGGCTGAACAAGCGGCGTAGCTTCATATCGGCGAACAGAAACGGCGGGAACTCCTCGGGAAACACGTCCAGCGGCGCCACCGAATACCAGGGTTCGGAGGCCATCTCATCCTCCGGGTAGCGCGGTGGCGGGATATGCCGAAAATTGGCCTCGGTGAGGAAGCAAATTTCGTCGTAGTCGTAGAACACCACTCGGCCATGACGGGTCACGCCGAAGTTCTTCAGCAGCATATCGCCGGGGAAGATGTTGGCGGCGGCCAACTGCTTGATCGCCAGGCCATAATCATCGAGCGCTTCGCGCACCTGGGCTTCGCTGGCATTTTCGACATACATGTTCAGCGGCGTCATGCGCCGCTCGGTCCAGCAGTGGCGGATCAGCACGGTATCGCCGTCGACCTCGACAGTCGATGGCGCCACCTCCAGCAGTTCGGCCAGACAATCCGCCTCGAACTTGACCTTGGGGAAGCGAAAATCGGCGAATTCCTGGGTATCGGCCATCCTGCCGACCCGGTCGACCCGCTTCACCAGGCGGTACTTCTCGATCACCGTATTGCGGTCGACGTTCTTCGACGGGGCGAAACGGTCCTTGATGATCTTGAACACGGTATTGAAGCCGGTCAGGGTGAACACGCTCATGACCATGCCACGCACGCCGGGAGCCATGATGAACTTGTCGTCGGTGCTCGCCAGGTGATTGATCAACGCGCGATAGAACTCCGACTTGCCATGCTTGTAGAAGCCGATCGAGGTGTACAACTCGGCAATATGCTTGCCCGGCAAGATGCGCTTGAGAAACCCGACGAACTCAGCCGGATAGTCGACCCGTACCATGAAATAGGAACGGGTGAAGGAGAAGATGATCGACACCTCGGCCTCATCGGTGATCAGCGTATCGATCTGGATACCCTGGCCCTCGCGGTGCAATAGCGGGATCACCAACGGCCACTGTTCGTCACGGGTATTGATGCGCCCGACCAGGTAGGCACCCTTGTTGCGGTACAGGCGCGAGGAGAACAGCTCGATACGCAGCTCGGGATCCTTGCACACCCAGTCCGGCAAGTTCTCGTGCACCTGCTTGATCAGCCGCGCAAGATCCCGCTCGACGTTATCGTAAGCCACCTCGAAACGGTAATCCTCGACGATCTGCCGCAGCGCCTGCTCGATATTGCCCTGGGGTCGGTAGATCCGGGTCAGCGGCGTCGGAACATTGGCGCGCAGGGCCGGGCGCGTGGTGTGAATGAACATGCAGCCATCGTTGATCTGGTCATGGCTGAACAGCCCGCAGAAGATCGAGTTGAACCAGGTTTCCGCCAGTTCGTCGTCGCAACGCACATCGATCAGGCTGATATAGGCCGACTTGACCAGCGGCCACTGCGCCACATCCAGCAGCACCTCGGGCGCATAGGCCCTGCGCAGGCGCTCACTGACTTCTCGGACGCAGTCTTCGTAAAGGGCGATACGCGCGGCCGCAGCCTGCTGGATTTCCTGCCACTGCGCCTGCTCGAAACGCTCCCGCCCGCCGTTGGTGATCTGCCGGAACTGCTCACGATAATCGTCAAAACCGTCGAGAATAAGCGTGGCGATAGCGCTGGCGGGCCATTGCTGCGACATGGGCAGACCTCTAGGTGAAATATGAACCGACTGGATGAACTGCCGAGCTTAGCCAGTGACCGCCGCGAGGAAAAGCCGGAAAAACGGCTAAACCGCTTTATCGCCGCGAAATACTGCCGGCTGGCGAGTTTAAAAGCTGTTTTCGCATTGCCTTGCCCTGCATGGCCGGCAACACTGCTCGCCCCTACCCAAGTTGGAGTTCGTTGTGCGCCTCGCCGACCTGCTGCGCCTGTTATTGCTCGCCGCCATCTGGGGCGCCAGCTTTCTATTCATGCGCATCGTGGCACCCGTGCTCGGCAGCATGCCGACCGCATTCTTCCGCGCCAGCCTGGGCGCCCTCGGTCTCCTGGCGATTTTGCTGATCATGCGTGTGCAATGGGATTTTCGCGGCAAGCTCAAGCACTGCCTGGTGCTCGGGGTGATCAATGCCGGCCTGCCGTCGGCCATGTATTGCCTGGCGGCGCTGGTACTGCCGGCCGGCTACTCGGCAATCTTCAACGCCACCACGCCGAAGAAATACGCAGTGTTATGATTGGCACTCTCAGGAGTGCACCCTATGCCAACAGCCTTCAGCTACGTCAGATTCTCCAGCGCCCAACAGGCCCACGGGGCTAGCTTCCAACGCCAGCAAGACATGATTGCAGGCTGGCTCCTCAAACACCCTACATACACCCTCAGCACGTCCAGCTTCCAAGATTTGGGTATCAGCGGGTACAGCGGCAAGCACCTTGATAATGGCTTTGGCAAACTCCTAGCAGCGGTTGAGGCTGGCTCCATCCAGTCTGGCGACGTTGTATTGATTGAGGCCATCGACCGTGCAGGCCGGCTAGAGCCGATGGAAATGCTGCCACTTCTCTCCAAGGTGGTTAACGCTGGAGTGAATATCGTCACGCTAGACGATGGCATTACGTACAACCGGGAGTCAGTGAACAGTAACCACTTGTTCCTGTTGGTCGCCAAGGTGCAGCAGGCATACCAGTATTCCGACGCTCTCAGTAGGCGCATTAAGGATGCCTACCAGCGGAAGCGGGAGAAGGCAGCAGCCGGGGGAGGTGTGAAACGCCGCACCCCACTATGGCTGGACGCAGAAGGCCGGCTAGTGGACGACATAGCCCCATTCATCGTGCAAGTGTTCGAGGACTACGCCGCAGGCATTGGCGAGCGCCGCATCATGGCCCGAATCCGTGGCAAGCATGAATTGCTTGAATCCCTGAACCCCAGCACAGTCAAGAAGTGGCTACGCAACCCAACAGCCATGGGCAATTGGGGAGACACACCAGACGTCTACCCTGCTGTAGTTTCCAAAGACCTTTTCTATCGTGTGCAGAAGCGCTTGCAAGCTGCATACAAGCCCAAGGGCGCCTCTAGCCAATACCTGCTTTCCGGTCTGGTGAAGTGTGGTCGCTGTGGTGCCAATTTCGGTGTACTGAACACTGGCCGTTCACCTCTGGCAATGGTGTGTATGTCTCGCCATCGTCTAGGGGCCAGCGGTTGTAGTAACTCCAAATCCCTACCGTATACAGTGCTGGACTACATACGTTCTCAGACCTCCCACAGCGCCCTCCAACGGGCCGCACAGAGCCAGCACCTGACAGCCAACGAGAAACGAGAGATTGCCATCGAAGGCGAGCTAACCCAGCTGCACCAGCAATCAACCACTGTCGTTGATGCCTTGGCCGAATACGGCAAGCTACCTGCCATTGTGGCGAAGCTGAACACCATCACCAGCACCATAGAGAAGTTAGAAGCTGAACGTGCATTGCTGAAGGCTACAGCCGCCCCGCTCTCACTGGATGACGTGATCGAGGCAGAGAACGATTTCCTTGATGATGACCCAATAAAGTTGAATGCACTGTTGCAAGGTGCTGGGTACGCCATCCATTGCGATGACAAGACAATCACGGTGCACGAAGCCAGTTTCCAAGGAGACAGCACCACGCAGACGTACAGGTACAGCCACGTATCCCGCCCATCGAACACTTACGTCCTATTTCATGCAGACGAAGAAATACGTCTCCGTGTACCCAATGCAGAACGAGACGCCGCAGAACTTGCCGAATTCCTTGCACAGCCCATCACCCAGCACCTTGTTTACAGGGATGGGGAGTTTGTAGAGGCTGAGGTGTAGGAGGCTCAGGAAGGCCGCATAAAGGCCGTAGGCTGCACGACAGGGAAAAGGCAGGGATAGCCAATGGCTTAGAGAGAGCGCTTCAGGAAGGCCCCTTACAGGAGCTTGTAGAGCAATACCCTCGCTTGTGCACAAAGATGTATACGATCTATTGACAGAATTGAAAACATCTGTAGTATAGAGCGACAGCGAACGAGGCGAAGCCGAGAGAGCTGGAGCGATGCTCTTGATCTTTTCCATATACGAAGTATATATATTATCTTATTGTATTATATAAACACTCTATCACCGATGAGGTGATAATATATATACTCTATATAATAAGACTTATTCTCTTCTGTGTTCGCTACGCTCACAGCGCGTAACTCCCTCCAGCAACATCTATACCACCCCGCCAACACCGCGTAGCTAGGAGCCTCCACAAGGCCACTTCCTGCGCCCTTACACCCGACCCTAGGCCATGGCCCTACCTTACGAGAGATCGTGCAGCAGAGAGCCTTACAGGAGCTTGCAGCCAATCCTGCAAAAGGCAGTGCACCCGATCATCGCTAGCAAACTATTTTCATAAAGTCAAGAAATAATTCCGTCAGGTATTGACTTTTAGTGATTCTCGTGGGATAATAACCTGTAAATAGAGATAAATATAACTCCTCGTTAGAATACCACCTCCACGCAACACACACAACCCCACAAAATTTTCGTTATGCACTCGGTATCCATGCTGGGTGCATGGCTGGGCGGCAGTCCTCGATTAACTGCTGGGCAAATGTTCCACGGGTAGCACCCACCACCCGTCTTGAATTCACTCTCCGTGTGTCCGCTGGAACTTCCAGCATTGGCCCCCCTGTGGGCCATTCTTTTACTTTCCTGCGATCACCTTCGATCACACCAACTACAAACCAAAACCTAATCCATTTTCCTTGGAGGAATACCCTATGAAAGAAATCGATAAATACCTTGATCTAAAGAAACTGCGTCAACACTTCGCTGTATGTACTACCCGCCAATGCAAGGTATGTGGCACCAGCTTTGAACCCCGCAGAGCGAACCACGAATTATGCTCGCATGTTTGCGCTCAGCGAATCCATTTGGCCCGTAAGAAGTTGAGAGCAAGCATTGCCGACCACGTTGAGGACTTCAAAGCCTTGTCTGAACTGTTGGCAAAGCGTATCGAGGAGCTTGCAGATGAAGCTTGACGCAATCGAGAAACTTCAACTTCTCGCAGAGCATGCAGTTGATGTTCTCGCCAAAGACCTTGATGACCCGAGCATTACACCTGCCAAACGAGCAACGCTTTCAAAGTCAATAATTGAAATCTACGTCAGGGTCTTCAGAGTCATATCAGCCCCGCTAGATGCACCCGCAGAAGTTGAAGAGCTTTCTACCGAGCCTCAACCAATGTTCCGGCTACTAGGCTAACTTACAAAACCCAATAATCAGGAGTAATACACACATGAGCAAATACACCCCTACACAGACAGTGAGCCACAAGTTTGTGCAAGAAGACTTTGATCGTCTTCTAGCCAACAGAGTTTCATTTTACCTCGTTGAAGAAGACAGCCCCCGCAAACGTGGTGCGCTAGTCAGACTTGTTACAGACAGCGCCGAAGCCCTGCTAGACGAATACGTGACCAAGATCAACGAGGGCTATACACGCAGTACAGACGCCCACGTAACTTGCGAGCGATACGGCGGCATTGGCCATTTCGCAGTAACTATGTTGAAGCCCCAGCAGCAACAAGACGAAGACATTGCAGCCATTCGTGCAGAAGTTGAAGAGAGTTACACAGCCGAACTCAAGGCCCGGTATGACTTACATCTTGCAGCCATGATCTCTGAAACGGTTTCCCGCGAAGAAACAGCCCAGCGGAAGAAAGAAGAACAGGCCAAGCAGAAACTAATAGACAAGGCTCGGTCTGAGGCACTTGCAGTTTTGGGCGAGTTCCAATGAGCCGAAAAATAGAGCTTAAGGAGTATACGTATAATGAACGCCGCCAATCTAGAATCCTTTCTTGGCATCGTGCAGAAAAATACGACGACACATTAAACGAATGCAAATGCTGTGGCGAGCTAACCAAAGTTGGCCAGAGTTTTTGCAGTCTATTTTGCAGGATCGAGTATCAAAACCAATAGGCACTAACAATCCACCTAGGAGATACACCATGACTAAGAAATCAGATCAAAGCAAAAGCACTCAAGAGCTCGTTGATAAAGTTAAGTCAGGCCAGCCGCCAAAGCGGGAAAGCCAATATGACTTTGTGAAAGATGTTCCAGTAACGAAGCGTTAAGCGAAGTTCCAGAAACACCAAGAGGGGGCATAACGCCCCTTTAATTTATCCAGAGGAACCCCTTATGAAAACGTGCAAGTGTCGCAACTGTAATCATGTTTTCGTTGTTAACAAAGTTAAACCGTTTTGCTCTGGCGAATGCCGCCGTGCTTACACCCTGATTCATCCAAACCCCCATGCTAACCTAGTCGGAGCTACAACAGATGACAACCGTCGAACACAAAGTTAAGACCTGTAAACACTGCCTACAACCATTTGAATTCAAGAGAAAGACAGCAGATTTTTGTGCAGAAAGTTGCAAGAAGAAACACAAGGCAATACGCCAGCGAAAGCTGCAAAAGAAGCGACTGTATCGCGCTGAGACTTCTGCCTTCTTTTACTATCTAGCCGATGAGTGCCGCAGAGCAGAAACAATCGAGATTCTCCGCGACCACACCCTAGAATCTATAACTGAGCTACACACCGTTTACAAATACCGAATGAAGGCTAACGGCTTCGGCAGTGAAGCAACATATAGCCTTTGTCATCTTTTCCCCGTTAAACATCCCTTCCAGATCGGTGTGCTGCGTGCTGAAAACCTTGTCGTCTCCTACAGCAATCTCAACAGCAAACACAGCAATACGGCTGCTGCAGGGATCGGTGTCAGTATTCCCCGCCATACACTTAGCCCCAAGTGGAAGATTAGCGAGAACGCCACCAAAACCGCAGTAATCTCTAAGATTGTTGAATACTGGGGCCAACCTCTAGTTGAACAACTGGCAGTAAAGCTAAAACTACAGCCCACAGTACGGCAACAAGTCTTCGACTTCCTAATCTCTTCTACTGATCCTCGTGTGCCAACTCAATCCAAACTTGAGGCGATGAGTACACAAGAGCTTTCAACGTTAAAAGCTCTCATCACAGGTAAAGAGACTTCCGGGTTTGGTGCTTATGCTGAACTCCAAGAATACGGGCAAGTTTTCGGTCACGAACTACGCCGCTTGTCGAATTACCGTGAAGAACTGCTGACTACGTGCAAAGCTTGGGAGGCTTGTCTGGAAGACTACATTCGACTGGAACTATCTCTTCACTACGGCAAGCTTCACAAGAAAACTAAAAGCAAGCTTGCTGTTGTGCTACAAGCAATCTATGCGGAGCAATTCAACTTGCTACATGGTGGCAATGCTCAAGGCTTTAACCAACGCTTCTCAGTCCTTGTCATTGAAGGCTGTGCAATACAGGGCGAAAAACTTTCCTACGAGGATACTCTTTCAGACAAAGACCGGGCAGATTGGGAGGAACAAAAGCGCAGAGCAAAAGGCCGATCTGCCGTGGTAGACACTCCCCCAGCACGTGCAGAATTCACACCCTCAACCCCTGTTACAACAACAGACTGGGTAGCAGAGCTAGACAATGAATACGAAGCGATTCTACGTGTTCCTGTACGGTATGACACACCACCAACGACTACATATTTCGACCCGCCGCCTTTCTGAATACCTCTAAACCCGCACGACTCCCAAAACAACACCTCCTGATGCTATCCATGCCATGTATTACACTCTAAACTTGGTCATAAATCCACCATCAAAAAATCCTCAGCAACCCAATAGTTGCTGGACAGTAATTTCACGATCAACAATTCATCATAAACTTTTACACACTGAACAAGCCCCCCAAGAAAGCTAAGAGCCCAAAACAAAAACCCCACTTCTATTATATATCCGCTCAACAAAAGGCCAGTAGGCTTCTTGCCTGCTCGGTGAGCGCGTTTCCATAAACCTAGAAACAACAGCCTCCAGCCATCGGGCATCGCTTTCGCTTAAACCAACTTCATTTGTATTATCACAGACTACAATGATGGCCATATTTCTCATATTAGGATTATCAGAAACCTGATAACAGACATAAGAATAGAACTCACAAATGAAAGAATAAAATCTAATTTTTTTATCATTTTCAACTTTCGACGAAAGCAACAGATCATCAACTGAAACCAATGGCCATTTGTATTCCTCAACATATTCGTAGGGACGCAATCCGTTATTTTTGCAATACGCCGCCAAATCACATTCCTCATCAAAACTAGATGATGAATATGGGTAATCACTTTCACGCGCCTTACTGAACAAAGGGTCATCAGACGTAATTATCGCAGACGAATCATCACTGCCTTTAAACTCTATAAACTTGAATGCCTTGGCGGCCTTTTTTATTTCCAAAAGATTTAGCATTGAAAACCCACCACTATATCTTTCAAAAACAAACAAGTCTCGAATTTCTTCTGCGCGAGAATTTAACCCATACAGCAATAATGCATATTCGTACTCAGTCAAACCATAAGAATTTCTAAAGTAACTTGGACTTAGCTCCCCATATCCCATGAATCTTGAAAAATACTTAGCCACCTGCCAGTTATCACAAGCTATGGCCCGATGAATAGGCGTATCACCATTATCATCCTGAATGGATAGAGCATTCTTCATGCTTATTTTTTCATCTCGCAACCTTGCCTCATACACCGCAATGTATTCCATGCTAGGTCTTAATTTTTTTGAAAAGAATGTCTTCACAAAATTCTCTTCTTTTTTTCTAGCAATCACATGTAAAACCGTCTCACCTTTGCATTCCTTCTCAAGCAAATTTTGGCATTCGTTAAGAGCCTTACAAAATTCATCAAATCTTCCGCTTGATATGTAGTACTGAAGTTTCATCATGCACCCCTTATAAATGCCTCTTCCGAAACGCTGAAAGCCCCACCCAGTCCATTGCTCCTAAAAACTACCCTCTAAGGGATCAACAGTCCCTTCAAACAGTAAGGCATCAGGTGCGTGTATTCCTCCCTAAGAAGACTTCATTCCGTATATGGCTTCACGCCAGCTATAGCCCAAATAACGGAGATGGTGCAAACCGTTTGCTGGACTGGAAAAAGCAATCTCGTTGACCCCACCGTAAGCGCCCCGCATGAAAAATACTTGCACCTCCGAGATAAATGGCCCCTCCTTGCTCCTCACGCCCTAACTCATGAAAACACGACAAACCCAAAGCTCACTGCTTCGCCTCGACATAACCACACCACAATCGAGTTCCACTTGAATTCCGACCCGGCTTCCAAAACACCTCCCCTTCCAACTCATCAGGGATTCTATAAACAATCTTTGTTTCCATTGCAATCAATGGATTTATTGGCCGAAACCAAATATTATAACCATCAAGTATTATTGGCTCAACAGAATCGAACTTGTACTCTTTTCCACCATAATTAACATATAATTCACCAACAACCGGAAGACGAGACTCAGTATCCGTATTCTTGAATTTTACATTAACAATAAAAAACCGAGAACCATCCCAGAGCCTTGGCTCAGAAAACCTATTACCAGTACCAACCTTTGGCGCCGCCGAACACCCTGTTACAGAAATATCGAAATACCCAACACTAGCCCTTGTCCTTCTTGCCATAGCATAGTCAATATATCCGTAAACATCTTCAACCCCCTTCCCCACACCAATAGCAGCAGACAGACATAGCTGGTGCTTCCTTACTCCCAAAATATTTTCATCACTATTATTTTCCATTATAGCCAACCATACAGAATACTTAACTTCTAACTCTTTCTTAGAATAAATCCCTCCTTTATATTTATCTATAAAATAATTCTCGCCTTTAAGATCCAAAAAGCCCCGAGAGACCTTCTTATCAATATCAAACCCTTTATCACGAAGCCTTTCATAGACCTTTGGAGACATTGTATTGCCACCATAAAAAGACAATATTACATCCTGAACCTCAAAAAGCTTATTTATATCCTTCACCACCCCTCGTTCCAGCAGAGTAAGGCCAGACAAATACTTATCGCACCCCCCATTCAAATAGTATTCATCCTCAATAACTTCATGCTCCCATTCTCCCCCATCGACTTCCCCCTGCATCTCACCCGCTAGCGCAGTGAAACTAACCGCAGACAAATAAAAAACAACGCAAATTAATTTTGCACGACAAAAAAGCACCCTTACCATAGCAACTCCAAATATTGGTAAATTACGTAGCTCTACTTCAAATTCACATGACATTGAGGCAGCCCCCAACAATGCTACAGATATCTGTAAGCCAATGTAACTGGAAGCCAGCACTTCCGGGGAGCGTGCTTGCACACAATCAAACGGGACAGATTCTCACTCTCTGCACAGTTTTTATTTTTTGCACTAGAAACGCAGAAAACAGCCCCCAGCCGCAGGCGAACGCCCACCCCCCGCACAGATTACGCTGCACGCTGCTTTCAGCTCTGGATTCCAGCAACACGCTTTTCAGGAGCCTCTATGCGGCTCCCCCTTGTTACATTCCTAGTTGAAAACCGGTGTTTCATTTCTTGAATGAACGTTGTAACAAAGTTACACTGTGCACACAGACAGAATGCCGGGGGTTGCCATGTTGAACGTTGTTGCTTATTACCGAGTGTCCACGAAGAGCCAAGGCGATTCTGGCCTAGGCTTGGAAGCTCAGCGGGAGTACATCGAGACAGCCGCCAAGGCCAATGGCTGGAATATCGTTGGGGAGTTTGTCGAGTCTGGTGTGTCTGGTTCCATTCCTTTGGAAGAACGCCCGGAAGGCTCTAAGGCCATTTCCCTGTGCAAGGAATCAAAGGCCCCCTTAGTGGTCGCCAAGCTAGACCGCCTCTCTCGTGATGTTGAACACATTGCAGGCCTGATGAAGCGCCTAACGTTCAAAGTGGCAACCATGCCAAACGCCGACACACTGCAACTTCACCTCTTCGCCATGCTGGCAGAGCAGGAACGTACATTCATCGCCCAACGCACCAAGGATGCTCTAGCCTCCCTGAAGCAACGTGCAGAGGGTGGGGATGTAGTTTCCCAAGAGAAGATTGAACGCCGCTCTCAGGCGCTCGCCAAAGGCCGCACAGAGGCCAATAGGGCTAAGGCCCATGCTGTGGTCGGCTCTCGTGTGAACAGCTTCCACGCCTCTGTACAGCCCCACCTTGAAGCCTGTCTGTATCGTGGGCTGAAGAGCTTGCGAGAAGTGGCGGAATGCTTGAATGCTCGTGGTGTAGCCACAAGCCGTGGAGGCCAATGGAGCGCTATTCAGGTGAGCCGCGTCATGCAATCCCTGAGCTTGTCATTCGTGCAGGAATAACCTTTACAACCCACACAGAAGCCACACAGACACGAGCCGGGAGACTACTTGCATAGTCCCCGGCTTTGTCACGTCTGGCCGATGGAGAACGATTCAAGAGGTTTTGAAAGGCCCGTGCATATTTTGATTTTCCGGCCGTTTCCGGTTGGCCCACTTGGGTTGTGTTAAACACCTCAGGTAGAGAGCAGCCATTGATATTATTCAATGGCTACGTCCTAGCGTTTCCGAACTGTGCAGAGGCATTTTTAGCGAAAAATTGAGTTTAGTTTTGGCCTTCAGGTAATATTCAGCTTTCGAGGGCATGGGGAGGAGTACACAGATGGATCATAGGCCATTGCACAAGTGCTGGTACTTTCTACTAGCAATAGCCCTTCCAGTTGGGCTTGGTTGTATAGCAGCCATTTTGATAATTATCGCTGAACCTGCTGCAAGTTGGTGTTTCAAATCCTCCTGCTTTTCGAACGCTTTCTTGAAATTCCAACTCCCTTCTGCCTTGATTGCCTTAGCAATTCCCACAGCCGGTATTGCAGCTGCTGTTCACAGATCACTGGAGACGCAGACGCAAATAAAACTGACCATACAGAATAATATGTTTTCCAACTTTATCAGGCACCGTGAAGAATTTAAAAAATCGCTGACAACACTGCAAGAAATTGACAGCGGCCTAGGCAGCTATCATTATGGATCCACAGAGAAATTGTATCTCGAATTATTTCCAAACAACCACTATGGCCACCTTGAAACAAGCGTCACATCTAGCTCAGCATTAGCAATTTTTGACAACATCGACACGCGCATTAAAAACTCCATACTAACAGCTACCAAATCAAGCCTGTCTGATGACGAAATGTATCAGTATTATTATATAATAAGCCAATGCTTGAGAAAATTAAAAGTCAATACGAACTCAACCCGATCAACAAAAATAAACTACAAAGGTAGATTTTTATACCTACCATACTCCGAAATCCCTCATGTAACGAACATATTATTGCTCGTACACATTGCCTCTCAGCTACATTATTTTTGCCACAACCAGTTCACAAGCTACAACGTGACTGAACTGCGCGACAACATGAATGACTCCGACTTCCAGAGATTTAACGAACAGTACGCCACTGAAAAAACGAGACAAAATAAGCAATTCCCGCCATGTCCATGATGATTCGCTTCATCGCCTTACCCTCCCGCTAGCCCTAGAAGACAAGCGTAGTCAGATCAGGATTGGATGCTTGAGTCGAGAGGAGAGAGCGCAGCAGACTGTTATGACTTCACAGCTCGTGAATCTCGTAACCGCTGAACTGGGGTAGCTCCTTCCTCAAGCGCTCCGCAAACCCAGCAGCCACAATAAGACGCTGTACTGTCCTTGGTGTAATCTCGACACTGCCAAGCAATCGCCACTCCCTTTCCGTGTAGTAGTTATCCGGATCGGTTAGGGATAGCTCGCAATTGTACGGTTTGATGAAAGCAGCAACATCGCGTTCAAGGATTCTGCCAATGCCGGACAGCGGATGCTGTATCTCGATCTCCTGCCACCCTTCCTCGTCTTCTGGATTGTGCTCATCCTCCCAATCGCTCACCTCCCTATGGAGACGCGATATCTCTTCGGTCATGTTATTGAGGAGGCCGTAGCTCTTGTAGTTTGGCTCAAAAGCACCATTGTTAGCCAATGGGACGTAGCTCACTGGCCTCGCCCCATAGCCAGCCAGAACACTGGCTGACACCCCTAAGCCAAACTTCCCATACTTCCCTGCATGAACTCCTATCGAGGTCAGCGGAATGTCGCAGTAACAGGTGATCGCCCCTTTTACCAAGAAGCCGTCGAAGTCTCCATGCTTAAGATGCCCATCTGGATTAATGGAAATGCTTACCATGCTCTCCTGATGCTGCCACTCTCCATCCAAACCTTTCGCAGAGATAAACCCGCTTCCCAGAACCGTAAGCAGCCTCTGGAAGCAAGCCTCGTCTTTCTCCCCCGCTGTTAATCCGCTGTCTTTCATTACCCCACCACCCACGAAGTGATACAGGGTGTTCGAGACGTATTCGTTGTCCATCCTCGCAATCCTTAGCGTGCGTGAGAAGTACAGGATAAGGCGAGCTAGCGGTTGTCGAAATACTGATATTGAAAATCGTAAATCCGCATCACAACACTGCCGACTATATCCCGATGATGGGTGTGCTGATCGGCATGCTGTTCTTCGCCGAGGCACTGACCATCAGCAAAGCCGCTGGAGTGGCGCTTGGCCTGTTTGGCGTCGCCGTGCTGACCCGAACCGGGCCGGTCGAGGTCGATCAGCAACTGCTGCTCGGCGCTGCGGCCTGCCTGATCGCCACTACCTGCTACGGTTTTGCCGGCTTTCTCACCCGGCGCTGGATCGGCCAACGGGGCGGCCTGGACAATCGCCTCGCCGCGTTCAGCAGCCTCTGCGGTGCCAGCCTGTTCCTCCTGCCCCTGTTCGCGGGCAGCTTGCTCGTACAGCCGCCGACGAGCTGGGGCGGCCTGCAGGAGTGGCTGTCCCTGGCAGGCCTTGGCTTTATCTGCACGGCTTTCGCGTACGTGCTGTTTTTCCGCCTGCTGGCAGATATCGGCCCGATCAAGGCATCGACCACCACCTTTCTGATCCCGCCGTTCGGCGTGTTGTGGGGCGCCCTGCTTCTCGACGAACCACTGTCCTGGGCCTACCTGTATGGCGGCGTATTGATCGCCATCGCCCTGTGGCTGGTGGTACGACCGAGCACCGCCATGAACATGCCCGGCAATCCCATCGAGAAACCCGCCAGGCTTGAGCGTCACCCATAAGCGACTTGCGCTATCGACTGCCGGATGACCCGTTTCGCTCGCCCAGCGAGGGGTCCTTAGCGCGAGAGAAAGCCTGCCACGCAATCTGCCGCGGCCTGCATATGCTGTTCATGGCTGAAGCCCGAGCGCTTGAGCGGTTTGAGGTCGTGATCGCCACTCGCCAGCCAGTGCAGCGTTATCGCCCTGGATAATGGATAACCGGCGACCGTCTGCCGGTCGCCGAGGGCGTCGCGTTCGCCCTGCACGATCAGGGTCGGCGTCTGCAGTTCGGCCAGGTGCGCGACGCGGGGCTTGTCCGCTTTGCCAACGGCATAGAACGGATACCCCAGGCAGACCAGCGCATCGGCCCCCAGTTCGTCGGCGAGCAGGCTGGCCATGCGCCCGCCCATGGACTTGCCGCCGATGGCCACTGGCCCTGCGACTTGTTGGCGCACCTGGGCATACACCCCACGCCACTTTTCCAGCAGTTTGACCTGAGGATTGGGTGGGCGTTTCTTGCCGTCCAGGCGGCGGGCGGCCATGTAGTCGAACTCGAAGCGCAGCACCGCAACCCCGCGTGCGGCCAGCAGTTGCGCCATCTGCGTCATGAATTCGCTGTCCATTGGCGCACCCGCGCCGTGGGCGAGGATCAGGGTGGCTTGCGCCGCCGCGGCAGGCCGCGTCCACAGCCACTCGTCATGCCCCGCCGGTTGCGCACATTGACCCCCGTCAATACCGGCACTTTGCCCTTTGCTCATGCTTGCCTCGCTTTAGAAGTCCTTCGGCCTGCGTCAGAGCTCATGCTCGCGCGAGGCCAACTGTTTTGAATGATCTGCCCATAACCGTGGATGGAAGCCCATACATGAACACTACAATCAGTTCCGCCTACAACTACAAGGTGGTGCGTCAGTTCGCCATCATGACGGTGGTGTGGGGCATAGTCGGGATGGCGGTCGGCGTACTGATCGCCTCGCAACTAGCCTGGCCTGCGCTTAACTTCGACCTGCCGTGGACCAGCTTCGGTCGCCTGCGCCCGTTGCACACCAACGCAGTGATCTTCGCCTTCGGCGGTTGCGCACTGTTTGCCACCAGCTACTACGCGGTGCAACGCACCTCCCAGGCGACCCTGTTCGCACCCAGGCTGGCAGCCTTCACATTCTGGGGTTGGCAGGCGGTGATCGTGCTGGCGGCCATCAGTCTGCCGCTTGGCTACACCAGTTCCAAGGAATACGCAGAACTGGAATGGCCGATCGACATCCTGATCACGGTGGTCTGGGTCAGCTACGCCATCGTGTTCTTCGGCACCATCATGAAGCGCAAGGTCAGCCACATCTATGTGGGCAACTGGTTCTTCGGCGGTTTCATCCTCACCGTGGCAATCCTCCATCTGGTCAACAATATGGCCATTCCGGTGACCTTTACCAAGTCCTACTCGGCCTACGCCGGGGCGACCGACGCGATGATCCAGTGGTGGTACGGGCATAACGCGGTGGGCTTTTTCCTCACGGCCGGCTTCCTCGGCATGATGTATTACTTCGTGCCCAAGCAGGCCGAGCGCCCGGTGTACTCCTATCGCCTGTCGATCGTGCACTTCTGGGCGCTGATCGCCGTGTACATCTGGGCCGGCCCGCACCACCTGCACTACACCGCACTGCCGGACTGGGCACAGAGCCTGGGCATGGTCATGTCGCTGATCCTGCTGGCGCCCAGCTGGGGCGGCATGATCAACGGCATGATGACCCTGTCGGGCGCCTGGCATAAGTTGCGCACCGACCCGATCCTGCGCTTTCTGGTGGTATCGCTGGCCTTCTACGGCATGTCCACCTTCGAAGGCCCGATGATGGCGATCAAGACCGTCAACGCCCTGTCGCACTACACCGACTGGACCATCGGTCACGTCCATGCCGGCGCCCTCGGCTGGGTGGCCATGGTCTCGATCGGTTCGCTCTACCACATGATCCCCAAGGTCTTCGGCCGCGATGAGATGCACAGCATCGGCCTGATCAACGTGCATTTCTGGCTGGCCACCATCGGCACCGTGCTCTATATCGCCTCGATGTGGGTCAACGGCATCGCCCAGGGCCTGATGTGGCGCGCAGTCAACGAAGACGGCACCCTCACCTACTCCTTCGTCGAAGCCCTGGAAGCCAGCCATCCCGGCTTTGTGGTGCGTCTGATCGGCGGGGCGATCTTCTTCAGCGGCATGCTGGTGATGGCCTGGAACGTCTGGCAGACCGTTCGCCATACCAAGGCCGCCGAGTTGCAAGCCGCCGCGCAGTTTTCGGTTGAAGGAGCCCACTGATGAGACACGAAATACTCGAAAAGAATATCGGCCTGATGGCACTGATGATGGTGCTCGCCGTCAGCATCGGTGGCCTGACCCAGATCGTCCCGCTGTTTTTCCAGGACGTCACCAATGAGCCGGTGGCCGGCCTCAAGCCGTACACCGCGCTGCAACTGGAAGGCCGTGACATCTACATCCGCGAGGGCTGCGTCGGCTGCCATTCGCAGATGATCCGCCCGTTCCGCGCCGAAACCGAGCGCTACGGCCATTACTCGGTCGCCGGTGAAAGCGTCTACGACCATCCGTTCCTCTGGGGCTCCAAGCGCACCGGCCCGGACCTGGCCCGGGTCGGCGGCCGCTACTCGGACGAGTGGCACCGCGCCCACCTGTACAACCCGCGCAACGTGGTGCCTGAGTCGAAGATGCCGTCCTACCCATGGCTGGTGGAAAGCACCCTGGACGGCCAGGACACCGCGGCCAAGTTCAAGGCGCTGCGCACGGTCGGCGTGCCTTACAGCGAGGAGGACATAGCCGGCGCCGCACAAGCGGTCCAAGGTAAAAGCGAGATGGATGCCCTGGTCGCCTACCTGCAAGTACTCGGCACCGCCGTCAAGAACAAGAGGTAGGCCATGTCACCCGCAATCATTGATATCGGCACCCTGCGCGGCATAGGTACGGCACTGGTAATGCTGTCCTTTGTCTGCGTGACGCTCTGGGCATACAGCAGCAAGCGCCGCGCCACCTTCAGCGAGGCGGCACTCCTGCCTTTTGCCGATGAACCCACGTCCGCCGCATCGAGGAGCAACACCCCATGAGTACCTTCTGGAGCTGGTATGTAACCCTGCTGACCGTTGGCACCCTGCTCGCCCTGTTCTGGCTGGTTTTCGCGACCCGCAAGGGCGAGGCGCATAAGAACGAGACTGAACAGACCATGGGTCACTCCTTCGATGGTATCGAGGAGTACGACAACCCACTGCCCAAGTGGTGGTTCATGCTGTTCATTGGCACGCTGATTTTCGCCGTCGGCTACCTGGTGCTCTACCCCGGCCTGGGCAACTGGAAAGGTGTGCTGCCGGGCTACGAGGGTGGCTGGACCCAAGTGGCCCAGTGGCAGCGCGAAGTGGATCAGGCCGATGAGTTGTACGGGCCGATCTTCGCCAAATATGCGGCCATGCCCCTGGAAGAAGTGGCTAAAGATCAGCAGGCACTGAAAATGGGCGGGCGCATGTTCGCCACCTACTGCGCGGTCTGCCATGGCTCCGACGCCAAGGGTTCGGCGGGCTTCCCCAACCTGGCCGACAGCCATTGGCGCTGGGGCGGCGAGCCTGCCACCGTCAAGGCCACCATCCTCAATGGTCGCATGGCCATGATGCCGGCGTGGGCCCAGGTGATTGGCGAGGAAGGCGTGCAACAAGTTGCCGCTTACGTGCGCCATGACCTGGCCGGCCTGTCACTGCCTGCCGACAAGTCCTTCGACCTGCAGCAGGGAGCGCAGCTATTCGCCAACAACTGCCAGGCTTGCCACGGCGCAGCAGGCACAGGCATGGCCATGCTCGGCGCGCCCGACCTGACCAAACCCGCCGGCTGGATCTACGGCAGCAGCCTGGTGCAATTGCAGCAGACCATCCGCCACGGCCGCAACGGCCAGATGCCGGCCCAGGAGCAGTACCTGGGTAACGACAAGGTGCACTTGCTGGCCGCCTACGTACTGAGCTTGAGCCAGAACACCCCGAGCATCACCGAGGTCGCCGCCAAGTAAGCAACAATCCGCCAAGCTGCTGAGGCCCAAGGGTCGCCAGCAACCTGGCGGACGCCTCTCTCCCGCTCCATCGGCCTTCCGGCCCAGCTTCCAGCAGTGCGACCCAAGGTCGCACCCCGCCGACCAATGACCTTGTCATTGCCTCACTTGAGCTAATCTAGTCAGCAGTCGCCACGCACCGTAACGCCAAGGCGACTCCTATCTTCGCGCTGTGCCTTGCTGGCGCATGTTGCTGATGACAGAGCGTTTTCGAGCGATGCCAAAGCGCCAGTCGAGAGCATTGAACCCCCAATAGCCTCGGCCTGTGTCGTTGCAATGGCTACCTGCTTTCTCCATACTTGCCGCCGATTTTTACCCTCTATAAAAATCCATTAACCGTGGAACCCAGCATGAGCACAGCAATCAGTCAGACTGCTTATAACTACAAGGTGGTTCGCCAATTCGCCGTGATGACGGTGATTTGGGGAGTCATTGGCATGCTTCTAGGTGTGTTCATCGCCGCACAACTCGTGTGGCCGGAACTCAACCTGGGATTGGAATGGACGAGCTTCGGCCGTCTGCGTCCGCTGCACACCAACGCGGTGATCTTCGCCTTCGGCGGATGTGCGCTGATGGCCACCTCCTTCTATGTGGTGCAACGCACCAGTCAGGCCCGCCTGATTTCCGACTCCTTGGCGGCTTTCGTCTTCTGGGGTTGGCAGTTGGTGATTGTGCTGGCAGTCATCACCCTGCCAATGGGTTACACCGGCAGCAAGGAATACGCCGAACTGGAATGGCCGATCGATGTACTGATCACCATTGTCTGGGTCGCTTATGCGGTGGTGTTCTTCGGCACAGTGGTCAAGCGCAAGACCAAGCACATCTATGTAGGCAACTGGTTCTACGGTGCCTTCATCCTGGTCACCGCGATGCTGCACATCGTCAACAGCGCCGCCATGCCGGTGAGCCTGTTCAAGTCGTACTCCATGTACTCCGGAGCGACCGACGCGATGATCCAGTGGTGGTACGGCCACAACGCCGTGGGCTTCTTCCTGACCACCGGCTTCCTGGGCATGATGTACTACTTCGTACCCAAGCAGGCCGAGCGCCCGATCTACTCTTATCGCCTGTCCATCGTGCATTTCTGGGCGCTGATCACCCTGTACATCTGGGCTGGCCCGCACCACCTGCACTACACCGCGTTGCCGGACTGGGCGCAATCGCTGGGCATGGCGATGTCGCTGATTCTGCTGGCGCCGAGCTGGGGCGGCATGATCAACGGCATGATGAGCCTGTCGGGCGCCTGGCATAAGCTGCGCACCGACCCGATCCTGCGCTTCTTGGTGGTATCGCTGGCGTTCTACGGCATGTCGACCTTCGAAGGCCCGATGATGGCGATCAAGACCGTCAACGCCCTGTCGCACTACACCGACTGGACCATCGGCCACGTGCATGCTGGCGCCCTCGGCTGGGTAGCGATGATCTCCATCGGTGCGCTCTACCACATGATCCCCAAGGTCTACGGTCGTGAGCAGATGCACAGCATCGCGCTGATCAACCTGCACTTCTGGCTGGCCACTATCGGCACCGTGCTCTATATCTCCTCGATGTGGGTCAACGGCATCACCCAAGGCCTGATGTGGCGCGCAATCAACGAAGATGGCACCCTCACCTACTCCTTCGTTGAAGCACTCGAAGCCAGCCATCCTGGCTTTGTGGTGCGCATGATCGGCGGCATGTTCTTCGTTACCGGCATGCTGCTGATGGCCTACAACACCTACCGCACCGTGCGTGCCGCCAAGCCGGCTGAATACGAAGCGGCTTCGCAGATTCCCGCCGGAGTAGCTCACTGATGAAACACGAAATCATCGAGAAGAATATCGGTCTGATGGCGCTGCTGATGGTGCTCGCCGTCAGCATCGGTGGCCTGACCCAGATCGTCCCACTGTTCTTCCAGGACATCACCAATGAGCCGGTGGAAGGCCTCAAGCCCTATACCGCACTGCAACTGGAAGGCCGTGACATCTACATCAAGAACGGCTGCGTCGGCTGCCACTCGCAGATGATCCGCCCGTTCCGCGCCGAAACCGAGCGCTATGGCCACTACTCGGTCGCTGGTGAAAGCGTCTACGACCACCCGTTCCTCTGGGGCTCCAAGCGTACCGGCCCGGATCTGGCTCGGGTCGGCGGTCGCTACTCGGACGAGTGGCACCGTGCCCACCTGTACAACCCGCGCAACGTGGTGCCGGAATCGAAGATGCCGGCCTACCCCTGGCTGGTCGAGCACAAGCTCGATGGCAAGGACACCGCAAAGAAACTTGAAGTCATGCGCGGCTTTGGCATTCCGTACACCGATGAAGATATCGCCGGGGCCAAAGACGCAGTGAAGGGCAAGACCGAAATGGACGCGCTGCTCGCGTACCTGCAGGTTCTGGGCACCTCAATCAAGAACAAACGGTAACGCAACATGCCTTCCTTTCTTACGGATGTCGGGACCATTCGCGGCATAGGCACAGTAGTGGTGTTCATCGCTTTTATCAGCGTGGTGCTCTGGGCCTATAGCAGCAAGCGCAAATCGAACTTCGACGAAGCAGCCAATCTGCCCTTCGCCGACGAACCCAAATCCAGTGAGCGTGACGAGAAATCTTCCAGGAGCAATAACCAATGACCACGTTCTGGAGTTGGTACGTAACAATCCTCTCCCTAGGCACCATCTTTGCGCTGACCTGGCTTATCTTTGGCACTCGCAAGGGCCAGCGCCAGGAAGCCACCGAAGAGACTGTCGGGCACAGCTTCGATGGCATCGAGGAATACGACAATCCACTGCCCAAGTGGTGGTTCATGCTGTTCCTCGCCACCATCATCTTCGCCTTGGGTTACCTGGTGCTCTATCCGGGCCTGGGTAACTGGAAAGGTCTGCTGCCAGGCTACGAGCACCTCGATAACGAAGCCAAGACGCCGTTCGCCACTGACATTCAAATCAGTGACGGCGTGCGTAATGCAGGCTGGACCGGCGTGCATCAGTGGGAAAAGGAAATGGCCAGGGCCGAGGCACAATACGGGCCGCTTTTCGCCAAGTATGCAGCCATGCCAATCGAACAGGTCGCCCAGGACGAACAAGCGCTCAAGATGGGCGGCCGCCTGTTCGCCTCCAACTGCTCGGTATGCCATGGCTCCGACGCCAAAGGTGCCTACGGCTTTCCAAACCTGACCGACAACGACTGGCTGTACGGTGGCGAACCAGAAACCATCAAGACCACCATCATGGGTGGTCGCCAAGCTGCAATGCCGGCGTGGAAGGATAACCTCGGCGAGCAGGGCATCAAGAACGTTGCCAGTTATGTGCGCAGCCTGTCGGGCCTGAAAAACCCGGAAAGCATTGAGACAGACGTTGCCGCAGGTCAAAACATCTTCGCGACCAATTGTGCAGTCTGTCATGGTGCTGACGCCAAGGGCCAACAGGCCATGGGCGCGCCGAACCTGACCGACCGGGTCTGGCTGTATGGCTCCAGCTTCGCCCAGGTTCAGCAGACCCTGCGCTATGGTCGCAATGGCAAGATGCCTGCCCAGGAAGATTTCCTCGGCAATGACAAGGTGCATCTGCTGGCGGCTTATGTGTACAGCCTGTCGCAACAAACCGAGGAGAAGTAATTCTCCACCTGAGTTGCGCGCGACCTCCGGTCGCACCCAACCAGGGCAAGCCAGGCGTACCATAGCGTAATAGCGAGAATGACCCCGGCCGGCATGTATCGGCCGGGGCAGCCAACCAACCGCCGTGGTACACACTGATGAGTACGCAGATTCCTGTTAAAGACGTTACCCCGGACAAGGTCGACACCGTCGACCTCTACGCCAATCGCGAAAAAATCTACACCCGCTCCTTCACCGGCATCTTCCGCAATTTGCGCATGCTCGGCGGCGCACTGCTGTTCCTCCTCTATTTCGGCACTGTCTGGTTGACCTGGAATGGCCGTCAAGCCGTCTGGTGGAACCTGCCAGAGCGCAAATTCCATATCCTCAGCGCCACCTACTGGCCCCAGGATTTCGTCCTGCTGTCGGCCATATTGATCATCGCCGCCTTCGGCCTGTTCTTCATCACCGTCTATGCCGGCCGCGTCTGGTGCGGTTACACCTGCCCGCAAAGCGTATTCACCTGGGTGTTCATGTGGGCGGAAAAGGTCACCGAAGGTGATCGCAACCAACGCATGAAACTCGACAAAGCACCGATGACTGCGCAGAAATTCCTGCGCAAACTGGCCAAGCACGGTATCTGGGCCGGTGTATCGCTAATCACGGCGATCACCTTCGTCGGCTATTTCACGCCGATCCGCGAACTGATTCCCGCCATTTTCACCCTCGAGGCCGGCGGCTGGGCACTGTTCTGGGTCGGCTTCCTCACCGTGGCGACCTACGGCAACGCCGGCTATCTGCGTGAGCAGGTGTGCATCTATATGTGCCCCTATGCGCGCTTTCAGAGCGTGATGTTCGACCAGGACACCCTGATCGTGTCCTACGACCCACGTCGCGGCGAGCAGCGCGGCCCGCGCAAACGCGATGCCGACTACAAAGCCCAAGGCCTGGGCGACTGCATCGACTGCAAGATGTGCGTGCATGTCTGCCCGACCGGCATCGACATCCGCGACGGCCTGCAGATCGAGTGCATTGGCTGTGCCGCCTGCATCGACGCCTGCGACAGCATCATGGACAAGATGAACTACCCGAAAGGGCTGATCAGCTACACCACCGAACACAACCTGTCGGGACAGAAGACCCAGCTGGTCCGCCCGCGCCTGATCGGCTACGCCATCGCCCTGCTGGCGATGATGGCAGTCTTCGCCTGGGCCGTGGCCAGCCGCTCGCTGGTCGAGCTGGACGTACTCAAGGATCGCGTGCTCTACCGCGAGAACGAGGAAGGCCGAATCGAGAACGTCTACACCCTGAAGATCATGAACAAGGCCCAGCAACCGGTCACCTTCCTGATCGCAGCCGATGGCCTCGACGGCCTGGTCTACGAAGGCAAGCGTGAAATCAAGGCCCTCGCCGGTGAAGTGTTGTCGCTACCGGTCGAGCTGTCGATCGAGCCGGAAAAACTGCCGTCCAGCACCAATGAAATCATGTTCCACATCCGCTCCGCGGATGATGCGAGCATCAACAACGACGCTGCCAGCCGCTTTATCGGCCCGAGCGTCCGCTGATCAAAAGGCCAAGCATGTCTGACGAAGCACCGATCAAACCCTGGTTCAAGCAGTTCTGGCCCTGGTTCCTCATTGCCCTGCTGGGTTATTCGGTCGTGCAAGGGCTGACTCTGCTGACCATTGCCACCCGCAATCCGCCAGGGTTGATCTCCGACGACTATTACGATGTCGGCAAAGGCATCAACCAGTCGCTGGAGCGCGAATCCCTGGCCGTGCAATTGCAACTGAGCGCTTCCCTCGACCTCGACGACGAGAGCGGCGTTGCCCACTTGCAGTTGCGCGGCAATAGCGGCCCGGCGCAACTGGTGCTGAACCTGATCTCGCCGACCCAACCGGAGCGCGACCGCCGAATCGTCCTGCAGCCGCAAGGCCAAGGCCTCTACCGCGGGCAGATGCAGGATGCGGTGCAAGGCCGGCGCTTCGTCGAACTGATCGGCCAGGAAGGCGGCAAGGACTGGCGCCTGTTCGAAGAGAAAACCCTGGAAAGCGGCAAGACCATCCGACTGGGGGATACCCAGTAGTGTGCGGTCGCGACACCATCGCTACCGGTGAAACGGCTCGGCGTACAGCCCGTACCCCATCGCTACCACCGCTAGCAGGCTTTAAAGCAACGCCAGGTACCCGACTCCGCCCCCATGGCTAGCCCAACCCCCTGTTACCACTGTGGCCTGCCGGTTCCTGCCGGAAGCCGCTTTCTCGCCCAGGTGCTGGGCGAGACTCGCGCCATGTGCTGCCCAGGCTGTCAGGCGGTAGCCGAGGCCATAGTCGCCGGCGGGCTGGAGCACTACTACAAGCACCGCAGCGAAAGCGCCGCCAACCCGCAAAGCCTGCCGCAGGCCCTGCCCGATGAGCTGGCGCTGTATGACCGCGCCGACGTGCAGCAGCCCTTTGTCGAACAGCACGGCGAGCTCAGCGAAACCTGCCTGCTGATCGAAGGCATCAGTTGCGCCGCCTGCGGCTGGCTGATCGAGAAGCACCTGCGCGATGTGCCAGGCATTGCCGAGGCTCACCTCAACCTGTCCAACCACCGCCTGCAGGTGCGCTGGGCCGATAGTCAGCTGCCGCTCAGCCAGCTGCTCAAGGAGCTGCGCAAGATCGGTTATGCCGCACATCCCTGGCAGGCCGACGCCGCCGCCGAGCAGCTGCAACGGGAAAATCGCCGGGCCATGCGCGAACTGGGCGTGGCCGGCATGCTGTGGATGCAGGTGATGATGGCGACCATGGCCACCTGGCCGGAATTCAACATCGACCTCAGCCCCGAGCTGGACATTATCCTGCGCTGGGTCAGCCTGTTCCTGACCACCCCGATCGTCTTCTATTGCTGCGGACAGTTCTTCCGCGGCGCCCTGCGCGACCTGCGCACCCGCCACCTGACCATGGACGTCTCGGTATCCCTGGCCATCGGCGGCGCCTATGTCGCCGGCATCTGGTCGACCGTCAGCGGCCAGGGCGAACTGTATTTCGATGCAGTCGGCATGTTTGCCCTGTTCCTGCTCACCGGCCGCTACCTGGAGCGCCGCGCCCGCGAACGCACGGCGGCCGCCACTGCGCAACTGGTCAATCTGCTCCCGGCTTCCTGCCTGCGCCTGGATGCCGATGGCCAGAGCCAGCGGATCCTGCTCAGCGAACTGCGCACAGGCGAACAGGTACTGGTGCCGCCCGGCGCCCTGCTACCAGCCGATGGCCGCATTCTCAGTGGCCAGTCGAGCGTCGACGAATCGCTGCTGACTGGCGAATACCTGCCGCAACCACGCGGCGTCGGCGACAGCGTGACCGCCGGCACCCTCAACGTCGAAGGGCCGCTGACGGTCGAGGTGCAGGCGCTTGGCGATGCCACCCGGCTGTCGGCCATCGTCCGCCTGCTCGAGCGTGCGCAAAGCGAGAAGCCACGCCTGGCGGAGATCGCCGACCAGGTGGCGCAGTGGTTCCTGCTGATCGTGCTGGTGGCCGCCGCCGTGGTCGGCCTGGCCTGGCTGCAGATCGATTCCTCGCGTGCCTTCTGGATAGTGCTGGCCCTGCTGGTCGCCACCTGCCCCTGTGCCCTCGCCCTCGCCACCCCGACGGCCCTGACCGCCGCCACCGGCAGCCTGCACAAGCTCGGCCTGCTGCTGACCCGGGGCCATGTGTTGGAAGGCCTCAACCAGATCGACACGGTGATCTTCGACAAGACCGGCACCCTGACCGAGGGCCGCCTGACCCTGAGCGCCATCCATCCGCTCGGCGCGCTGGACAGCGATGCCTGCCTGGCCCTGGCCGCCGCCCTGGAGAACCGCTCGGAGCACCCGATCGCCCGCGCTTTTGGCCGCGCCGCCCAGGCCGCCGAGCAGGTCGACAGTATTCCCGGGCTGGGCTTGCAGGGCCTGGTCGATGGACGCCAACTGCGTATTGGGCAGCCCGATTTCGTCAGCCAGTTGAGTGGCCAGGCGGCGCCGGCGATTCCCGGCGCACAGGGCCAGTGGCTGTTGCTGGGCGACAACCGGGGCCCGCTCGCCTGGTTCGTCCTCGATGACCACCTGCGCGACGACGCCCCCGCCCTGCTCGCGGCCTGCCGCGCGCGCGGCTGGCAGGTGCTGCTGCTCTCGGGCGACAACTCGCCGATGGTCGGTGAAGTGGCGCGCCAGCTGGGCATCGAGGACGCCCGCGGCGGCATGACTCCCGACGCCAAACTGGCTGAGCTGCACAAATTGCATGAACAGGGTCGCCGGGTGCTGATGCTCGGTGACGGGGTCAACGACGTGCCGGTGCTGGCCGGCGCCGATATCAGCGTGGCCATGGGCAGCGCCACCGACCTGGCGAAAACCAGCGCCGATGCGGTGCTGCTGTCCAACCGCTTGAGCAGCCTGATACAGGCCTTCAGCCTGGCCCGGCGCACCCGCAAGATCATCATCGAGAACCTGGTCTGGGCCAGCCTATACAATGGCCTGGTGCTGCCGTTCGCCGCCATCGGCTGGATCACGCCGATCTGGGCCGCGCTGGGCATGTCGCTCAGCTCGCTGCTGGTGGTGCTGAATGCCCTGCGCTTGACCCGCAGCCCCAATCCGTAGGTTGCTGCCGAGGAACGAAGCCGTCAGATTGAGCATGTTGGGCTTCGCGCAACACAGCCCAACCTACCCCGTTTTTTTATTGGCCCCGGAGCCCCCATGCCCGCGCTCTACATCCTGATCCCGGTGGCCATTGTCCTGGTCGGCTTCGCCATCTGGCTGTTCTTCTGGGCCGTCGACAGCGGCCAGTACGATGACCTCGACGGCCCGGCCCACAGCATCCTGTTCGACGACGACGACCCCATGCACAAGGCCGGCGTCAGCCAAGCGCAAAATCCCGACGAACCAAGCGACGGAGAGGAGCCGCCCCGTGCTTGAGCTGGCGCCCCTGCTGCTGTCTGCCCTGATCCTCGGCCTGCTCGGCGGCGGCCACTGCCTGGGCATGTGCGGCGGCCTGATGGGCGCACTGACCCTGGCCATACCGGTTGAGCAGCGCGCACAACGCTTACAGTTATTGCTCGCCTACAACGTCGGGCGAATTTTCAGCTATACCCTCGCCGGCCTGCTCCTCGGCATGGCCGGCTGGGCCCTGGCCAGCAGCCCGGCGGCCATGTTGTTACGGGTTGTCGCCGCGCTGCTGCTGATCGCCATGGGCCTGTATCTGGCCGGCTGGTGGAGCGGCCTGACCCGCATCGAAGCACTGGGACGCGGCCTGTGGCGCTATATTCAACCACTGACCCGGCGCTTCATGCCGGTCACCAGCCTGCTGCGCGCCCTGTTCCTCGGTGGCCTGTGGGGCTGGCTGCCGTGCGGCCTGGTCTACAGCACCCTGCTCTGGGCGGCAAGCCAGGGGGATGCGCTCGACAGCGCCGCGCTGATGCTGGCGTTCGGCATCGGCACCCTGCCGGTGTTACTGGCCACCGGCATGGCGGCCGAACACGTGACTGCGTTGCTGCGCAAACAGGGCGTGCGCATGGCGGGCGGCCTCCTGGTAATCCTCTTCGGCCTCTGGACCCTGCCCGGTCCGCATCAGCACTGGCTGATGGGGCATTGAGGCATTAACCGGAAAGCCGATGAGGTGGCTGTTCTGCCTGACCCACGTGCGTCTCAGCCCCGATCCCGGTGGCCTTGCCCCACCCCGAACTCCCGTTGACACAGGTCAAGACGCTCAAAAGCACGCTTGCATAGACTCCCGGCATTGATAGCTGGATCGGGGATTACCCGTATGTTTGACACCATCCACTGGGATACAAACCTGATCCGCCGCTACGATCAGGCCGGGCCGCGTTACACCTCCTACCCCACCGCCGGGCAGATGCACAGCGGCATCGGCTCATTCGAACTGCTGCACGCGCTGCGCGAAAGCCGCAAGGAATTGCGCCCGCTGTCACTCTATGTGCATGTGCCCTTCTGCGCGCACGTCTGCTACTACTGCGCCTGCAACAAGGTAATTACCAAGGATCGCGGGCGCGCCCAGCCCTATCTGCGGGCGCTGGAACACGAGATGGCCATCATCGGCCACCACCTCGATCGTCGCCAGCGCGTCGAACAGCTGCACTTTGGCGGCGGCACTCCGACGTTTCTCAGCCATGACGAACTGCGTCACCTGATGAGCCAGTTGCGCCAGCACTTCAACCTGCTGGATGACGACTCCGGCGACTACAGCATCGAGATCGACCCACGTGAAGCCGACTGGTCGACCATGGGCCTGCTCCGCGAACTGGGTTTCAATCGGATCAGTCTCGGCGTGCAAGACCTCGATCCGGCGGTGCAGCGTGCAGTCAATCGCCTACAAACCCTGGAAGAAACCCGCTCCATCGTCGAAGCCGCCCACACCCTGCAATTCCGTTCGGTCAATATCGACCTGATCTATGGCCTGCCCAGGCAGACCCCGCAAGGCTTCGCCCTGACCCTGGACGAGATCATCGCCCTGCAGCCCGACCGACTGGCGCTCTTCAACTACGCTCACCGGCCCGAACGGTTCATGCCACAACGCCGCATCGACAGCAGCGATCTGCCCAGCCCGGCAGACAAACTGGCGATATTGCAGGGCAGCATCGCCCAGCTCAGCGCAGCGGGTTACCGGTATATCGGCATGGATCACTTTGCCCTGGCCGATGACGAACTGGCCAGCGCCCAGGAAGACGGCCGCCTGCAGCGCAACTTCCAGGGCTACACCACCCACGGCCATTGCGACCTGATCGGTCTCGGCGTATCGGCCATCAGCCAGATCGGTGACCTCTACTGCCAGAACGACAGCGAACTGGGCCAGTACCAGCAGACCCTGGGCAGTGGCCAACTGGCCACCCAGCGTGGGCTGCACTGCAATGCCGATGACCGCGTACGGCGCGCGGTGATTCAGCAGCTGATCTGCCATTTCTGCGTGAACTTTGCCGAGATCGAGCAGGCCCACGGCATCCAGTTCCGCGGCTACTTTGCCGAGATCTGGCCACAACTGGAGCAAATGGCCCGGGACGACCTGATCGACCTCAGCGCTACAGGCATCGACGTGCGCCCAGCCGGTCGCCTACTGGCGCGCTCACTGTGCATGCTGTTCGATCACCACCTCAATCAGAACAGTCAGCAGCGCTTCTCGCGGGTGATCTAGCAGACCGTTGAAAAATGTAACGAGCGACGGCTAGGCAAGGCGAAATCAACCAAAAGGCGCAGTTTACGGGTTGTAAATTTGCATTTTGATGGGGCCGCCTAGCCTGGGCTCGCACGCGAGGCCGAATTCAACGCCGCATAGCCAAGCGCAGTTGTTTTTCAACGGCCTGCTGGCGACCTGATCGATCAACCTATCCATCCGTGGACTCCAGCGCGCGCAGCCCCCTGCAGGCCGCCGCGCCCGTGTCCGAAAATGCTCCCGGCACTTTTCCTCGCCTCTCCAGCCATGGGGCGCCCCCAGGCCTGGGGCATCCCCACATTCATGGGGATCGCGCCCGCGCGGCGAATGCAGTCCTCAAGAGTGACAGCCGGAGCTGTCGCGATTTAGCGGCAAACCCAGACGAGCGGTCATTTGCCGGCACTGTAAAGCCGCATTCCGCGAACCGATTAAGACTTTCCTCGACTGGCTGAGGCCGCCACCCTGCTGTAACCTTACGAGCATTGCGTGTTTTACCTAGGAATCGACGCCGATGTCCGGAAGCATCAAGCTGCATACGCCACATCAAGCTCATTGCAAGGATTGCAGCCTGGCAACCTTGTGCCTGCCGCTTTCACTGAATCTGGAAGACATGAACTCGCTGGACGAAATCGTCAAGCGTGGCCGCCCGCTGAAGAAAGGCGAGTTCCTGTTTCGCCAAAGCGATGTCTTCGATTCGGTGTTCGCCGTGCGTTCCGGCGCCCTGAAGACCTTCAGCTTGAGCGACAGTGGCGAAGAACAGATCACCGGCTTCCACCTGCCCAGCGAACTGGTCGGCCTGTCCGGCATGGACACCGAGACCTACCCGGTCTCCGCGCAAGCGCTGGAGACCACTTCGGTCTGTGAAATCCCCTTTGAAAGGCTCGATGAGCTGTCGATTGTGCTGCCACAACTGCGGCGCCAGCTGATGCGGGTGATGAGCCGGGAAATCCGTGACGATCAGCAGATGATGCTGCTGCTGTCGAAGAAAACCGCCGACGAACGTATCGCCACCTTTCTGGTCAACCTGTCTGCCCGTTTCCGCGCCAGGGGCTTTTCACCCAACCAGTTTCGCCTGGCCATGTCACGCAACGAAATTGGTAACTATTTAGGCCTTGCGGTGGAAACCGTCTCCCGTGTATTTACCCGCTTCCAGCAGAACCAGTTGCTCGAAGCCGAAGGCAAGTCGGTGCATATTCTCGACCCCATCGAGCTGTGCGCCCTGGCCGGTGGCAACCTCGACGGCTGACCGAAGCATGAACGTCGGTCGCCAACCGCTGGCGACTTGCCTTCACTTCAGGCAGAGACAGGAGCCTCACCATGATTTTCGACGAATTCAGTATCAAAACCTTGATCCGCCCGGTCGCCGACTTCCCCAAGCCCGGGGTGATTTTTCGTGACATCACCCCGCTGCTGCAATCGCCACGCGCCCTGCGCATGGTCGCCGACAGCTTTATCCAGCGCTACGTCGAAGCCGAGTTCAGCCATATCGGCGCCCTCGACGCCCGCGGCTTCCTGATTGGCTCGATCATGGCCTATGAACTGAACAAGCCGCTGATCCTGTTTCGCAAGCAGGGCAAACTGCCTGGCGACGTGCTGCGCGAGAGCTACCAGAGCGAATACGGCGAGGCCTTTCTCGAAGTGCACGCCGATAGCCTCTGCGAAGGCGACCAAATACTCATGTTCGACGACCTGATCGCCACCGGTGGCACCCTGCTGGCGGCCGCGCAACTGGTGCGGCGCATGGGCGCAAGCATTTATGAAGCCGCCGCGATCATCGACCTGCCTGAACTGGGCGGCTCGGAAAAACTGCAAGACATCGGCATTCCAACCTTTACCCTCACCGCCTTCGCCCTCGACGACCGCTAACAGGCCGTTGAAAAACTACCTACGTTGCCAATACTGCGTTAAAAATTGCCTCAAAATGCTCATTTACAACACGTAAACTCCGCTTTTTCGGCCATTTTTGCCTTGTCTTGGCTGCCTCGCCTACATTTTTCAACGGTCTGTTAATCATGCCCGAAAATATCCTGACCCCGAGCTACGGCACTTGGCGCGAGCGCCTGGCCGAACGAATGGAAAGCCCAGGCATCACCCGCCTGGTGACCACCCTGATCATCCTCAATGCGGCAATTCTCGGCATGGAAACCTCGCCACGCCTGATGGTCGACTGGGGCAGCCTGCTGCAGGCACTGGACAAGCTGATACTCGCTATATTCATCCTCGAACTGGCACTGCGCTTCATTGCCCGCGGCGCGAGCCTGCTGCGCGACCCCTGGGCGGTATTCGATTGCCTGGTGGTGGGCATCGCCCTGGTGCCAGCCAGCGGCCCATTCGCCGTGCTACGCGCACTGCGGGTTTTGCGAGTTTTGCGGCTGATCTCGATCAACCCGAACATGCGCCGGGTGGTGCAGGCTCTGCTGTCTTCGCTGCCGGGCATGGGCAGCATCGCCATGCTCCTCGGCCTGGTGTTCTACGTGGCGGCGGTAATGGCTACCCAACTGTTCGGCGAGGCTTTTCCGCAATGGTTCGGCAGCCTCGGTGCCAGCCTCTATACCCTGTTCCAGGTGATGACCCTGGAAAGCTGGTCGATGGGTATCGTACGCCCGGTGATGGAACAGTTTCCGCTGGCCTGGATGTACTTTCTGCCCTTCATCCTGATCGCCACCTTCATGATGCTCAACCTGTTCATCGCGGTAGTGGTCAATGCCATGCAAGCCACCCACGATCAGGAAGCCCTCCAGGCGCCACCCTCGAAAACCGAACAATTGCTGCTCGATGAACTGAAAGCCCTGCGCGCAGACATCGCCGAACTGCGCCAGCCCAGATCCTGACCCGACGCCCCCCCCCCTGCAGGAGCGGTTCGCACGGCCTTCATGCCCCTGCAAGTCCGTAGGATGGGTTAGCCGCCGAGACGATGCGTGACAAAACTGCATGTTATGCGCGGTGTAACCCATGGTTGCGGTGTACCTGCTGACGCCATGTCGGGTTACCCGGCGTGTTGAGCCGGAGGCTTCGTGCATGCACCCTTAATCCAGAAAGCCAAGCTCCGAGCGCAGACCTCACGCACCAATGATGGGTGCGCCACGCACAGCCTGCTGCCTCAGCAGGGGATCGTTGGGCGGCTAACCCAGCCTACGATCCTCGCTTTTGATCGCGCCCGGCTTCCTCTCCCCCACCCGGATCTACTCGAAAAACGCCTCGAAGAAACGATCCAGTTCGCCCTCGTACTGATCCAGGAAATACAGGGTATCGGCCGCCAGCAAGTCGAGCAGGATCATGCCATTGGGCCCCGAATCTTCGCCGGCCGCTGCGCGCAGGCGGGCTGTCATACCCAGATTGACCTGGCGCAAGTTGCGATACACCTCGCGCAAGTCACTCAGCGACCAGTCCGCACTCATGCCCCGCTGCTGGCGCAGGTATTGGCCAAGCAAGTAGGTGCCGAACACCCGGTACAGTGTTTCGTCGGTACCGCTGAACGGCAGGTGGAACCAGGCCATGGCTTTGAGCTGTCGCGTGTGTGGACAGCCCGAGGCGGCGCCAAGCACACCCAGCAGTGAACCGAAAGCACGCTGCAACGAGGTTCGCTGACGGATATCCCGGCCCCGCCACAGCACACGCACCGCCACCTCCTCATAGGACGGCATTTGCGCCAGCACCTCGACAGGCTTGACCAATGCTACGGCGAAGGGACAGTAGGGCGTGTCTGCATCACGCAGCGGGCAATGACCGCATTGCTGGAATTCAAGGCGCGCCCAGTCTGGAGGATCCGCGTCTGGCGCGCCGGGGGGCGCCGCCAAATCAACCTTGTGCTGCCAACTGCGGCCGTCGGCAAACTCGAAGTGATAGTGGATGAGCGAATCATCCGTTGCTGGCTGCGCCATGGACTAACCTGAGTGGCAGGGTGATTAAAAATTAGTGTGGCAGTGAAGGGCCAGCGCCGCCATAATTTCGACGTCAAAATAAAGTCCTAAGACCAAATAACCAAGCGCAACCCAGGCAAAACGAATAACTTACGGCCGGATAGCCCAGCGGAGTTCGCCATGGATAGCAGACAACGTGAATTGGCCTCCGCTCTGGTTGAGCGAATCGAAATCGGCGTGATCATCCTCGATGCCGAGTTGCGTGTTCAATACTGGAACAGCTTCGTCACCCAGTGTAGCGGCAAGGCACTTGAGCAGGCGCGAAAACAGCCGCTGACCCTGATCTTCCCGGAAGCCGACACCCCCTGCCTGAGCCAGATGCTGGTCTCGGCCCGCGATCATGGCGAGCACGTCTACACCGAGTGGCTCCCCCCCACCTACCTGATTCATCTGCCATTTGACATGTCCGGGAAAACGGCCCCGCTGGCACTACAAACCACCCTGCTGTTTCCATTCAAGCGCAGCGATGACCAGCCGCTGCTGGGTTTGCTGCTGTACGACAGCAGCGCACTTGCCCGCGACAACAAGCAGCTGGATGCCGCCCTGCATACCCTGAGCAACAAGCAAGTCGAGCAGGAACTGCTGATCACCAAGCTGGGACAAGCCAATGCCCAGCTCATGCAATCGGAAAAACTCGCGGCCATCGGCCAGCTCGCTGCGGGCGTGGCGCACGAGATCAACAACCCGATCGGTTATGTATTTTCCAATCTGCAGACCCTCGCCGGGTACGTCCATGACCTGCTGCGCATCATCGATGCGGTGGATGGCGCGGTCAGTCTGGAGGAGCTGCGCCAGCTCAAGCGCAGCTTGGAATATGACTATATCCGCAGCGATGTCGAGGCGCTGATCGGCGAATCCGAGGATGGTATCGAGCGGGTCAAGAAGATCATTACCGCGCTCAAGGATTTTTCCCACTTCGAGGAGGATGAATTCCGCTTCGCCGACCTGCATCGCGGCCTCGACACCACCCTCAGCGTGGTCAACAACGAACTCAAGTACAAGGCCGAAGTGGTCAAGGATTACGGCCAGCTGCCTGCGGTGGAATGCATGCCCTCGCAAATCAACCAGGTCATGATGAACCTGCTGGTCAACGCCGCCCATGCCATCGAGCACTTCGGCCGCATCACCCTGCGCAGCGGGCACGAAGGCGATTGGGTCTGGCTGGAAGTGGAAGATTCCGGCCAAGGCATCGCACCGCACCTGCTCAACCGTATCTACGAACCCTTCTTCACCACCAAACCGGTAGGCAAAGGCACCGGCTTGGGCTTGTCGCTGTCATATAACATCGTGAACAAGCACAATGGCCGCATGGAGGTCTTCAGCACGCCAGGCCAGGGCACGCGCTTCCGAGTCTGGTTGCCGGCCCGACAGCCAGCACAGTCACAGGTCAAGGAGGGCGCCGTTCACCATGAATGAACCGAACAGCATCGCCAGCGTCCTTCTGGTCGACGATGAAGAGAACATTCTTAGCAGCCTACGCCGTGTGCTCAGGGGCGAAGCCTACAACGTGCAGATCGCCAACGGCGGCGAGCAGGCGTTGCAAATACTGCGCGGCCAACCAATCGACCTGGTTATTTCAGACGCCCGCATGCCGGGCATGGATGGCGCGGCCCTGCTGGCCGAAGTGCAGAAACACTGGCCCTCGAGCATACGCATCCTGCTCACCGGCTATGCCGACATCAGCACCACCATCCGCGCCATCAACCAAGGGCAGATCTACCGCTACATCAGCAAGCCCTGGGACGACGACGAACTGCGCCTGACCATTCGCCAAGCCCTGGCCCACCAACACTCGGAGCGCGAGCGTGTGCGCCTGGAAGCGCTGAACCTGGAACAGAACCAGCGCCTGCAGGAACTCAACGAAACCCTGGAACAGCGGGTCATGGCGCGCACCGCCGAGCTGGAACAGACCGCCGACATGCTCGATCTGGCATACGAGGAACTCAAGCGTAGCTATGTCACGGCAACCGAGGTGTTCTCCAGCCTGGTCAACCAACGCATCCCCAAGGACAAGCAGACCAATACTCAAATCATTGCCCTGGTGCGCGCCTATGCCGAATTGCACGGCCTCGACGCAGCCCCCAGCAACGACCTGACCATGGCCGCCGCGCTCTACAATATCGGCAAGCTGACCTGGGACGATCAACTGCTCAGTCGCCCTTCCGACCTGCTGTACAAGCAGGAGCGCGATCGCTACCGAGAATACCCGGTTCAGGGTGAGAGCCTGCTGATGACCCTGGAACCCCTGCAGGATGCGGCCCGCCTGATCCGCCATCATCAGGAGCGCTGGGACGGCAGTGGCTTCCCCGACCACCTCAAGGGCGAAGCCACGCCTTTTGGCTCACGCCTGCTGAAACTGGCCGTGGATTTCATCGAATTGCAGCGCGGTAGCATTCTCGAGCGCCGGTTAAACCGCGATGAAGCCCTGCTGCTGATCAACAAATACAGCGGGCGCCTCTACGATCCGCAATTGTGCAAGCAATTCATCAGCCTGTGCACCGAACTGGCACCGGACATCACCCTCGCCGACCCGAGCATTCTCGCCCTGGACACCCGCCGCCTGGAGCCTGGCATGGTGCTGGCGCGCAACCTGCACGCCGACAACGGCATGTTGTTGCTCAATGAGGGCAAGCCGCTGACCGCTCTTTTAATCGACAAGCTGCTCGCCTTCGAAGCCAGTGAAAGTGGCCACTACACCCTGTTTGTCCGCACCGCTGAGGATGCCACGGTTGCCACGGAGAAGACGCCATGATCAAGATTCAACTGCTGGATGACGAACCGCAGATACTCAAGGCGCTGCAGCGGGTGCTGCGCCCTCACGACTGGGAAGTGCATGCCTTCAGCGAGGTACAGGAAGCCCTGGATGCGCTGACCGAGCATGAGTACGCGGTGATCGTCTCCGACTTCAAGATGCCGCACCTGGACGGCGTCACCTACTTGCAATTTGCCAAGCAGCGTCAGCCCAATGCCATGCGCATATTGCTGACCGGCCATTGCGACCGCAATTCGATGATGCAGGCGATCAACCAGGCGGAGGTCTACCGTTTCATCTCCAAGCCCTGGGAGGACTTCGAGATCGAAGTCGCTTTGCGCGGCGCCATCGATCTGTTTCTCCTGCGCGATGAAAACCAGCGCTTGCTTATGCAGGTGCGCCAGCAGCAAAGCGCCATTGATCGCCAGCAACAGGAATTGCTGCGCCTGGAAGTCGAACACCCAGGCCTTACCCGCGTACGCCGCGACAGCGATGGTTCAGTGCTGATCGACGAACTGGACGACGCACAAGCCAACTGATGATCATCCGCGCTACCCAGCGCAGATCGATAAGGACGCGAGGATGGACATCAAGACCCGCCATCTGATCTACCAGGCCTATCTGCATATTCTGGCCTTCTGCATTCTGGCCCTCAGCGGCATCAGCCTGCTGGATTATCTGTTCTGGTGGCAGCCCAATACGGCCCAGGTTGTGCTCCTGCCGGACAGTGCCCTGGCCGGACTGCTGCTCGGACTTGGACTGCTGGGCTGCATCCAGCAAAAGCCCCGGCTGGCCAACTTAACCCTCAGCCTGCTGCTCGGACTGGCGCTCTACAGCCTGGCGCACAACCTGCTAAGCGGCAGTTCGGAGCAAGGCCAATCGCTGGTCAGCGGTTATAAGCGCATGCGCAGCTCCCTGGCCCTGCTGTTCTGCCTGCTCGCCTTTGGCCTGCTGCTCAGCCAGTGGGGCAGCAAAGCCAAGCGCCTGAACTGTGTGTTCGGATGCGCAGTGCTGGTGTTAGCCGGCCTGTCGCTGCTGTCATCCTGGCTGCCGGAGTTCGATGCCTGGCGCCTGGGTTTCAACACCAGCATCAGCCGCCCGGCCAATCTGTTCGCCTTGTCCACGGGCCTTGCGCTGCTTTTCATCACTCAACTGCCTGCCGAGCGCGGCCACTTGCTCTTGCGCAGCACCGTCCTGATCGGTGCCCTCGGCACCATCATTACCTGCAGCGTCTGGTATCTGCTGACCCTGCAGAACATCGAATCGCACAGCCGACAAAGCGAACTGCGGCTGGTTAACCAACAGAATGCGATCACCAACACCCTGAATACTCGCCTCTCGCTGATCCAGCGCATAGCGGAACATTGGACAGTCAACGAAAAGCTGCCCACTCACGCCCAATGGCAACAAGAGAGCCGCAACACGCTGCGCGATTTTGCCGATATCGGCGTGACGGCCCTGCTCGATGAGCACCTGCGCCCGCAACGGCTGCTCGGCCGCAGCCAGGTAGAAACCGAACGACTGACCACCCTGCTCAGCCAAGCCAGCCCGCGCGCATGGCTAGAGCGCCTGCCCCTCGACGGCAAGCCACACATGAGCGAGGCGTATGACCTCGCCACCCAACCGCAGGGACTGATAGCGATCCGCCTGACCTTGCCGAACAAGCCTGGCTGGACGCTGGTAGCCAGCCTGGACCTGAACCGCGCCCTGCAGGACAGCCTGGGCAGGATGCCGAATGACAACGGCATCCAGGTCTACCAAGGCAAGCATCTGCTGTTCGACAAAACCGACTACCCGCCCAGCGAGACCGGGGCCAGCAAGATGCTCGGCCCGACCGCCAACAACTGGCAGCTGGTCAGCTATCAGGACGCCAGTACTAGCAGTCGGACCACCGACCACTTGCCCGGGATCGTGGTGCTGTTCGGCCTGGCCTTCAGCCTCGTCATCATGGTCAGTCAACGCCTGGCCCTTTTGGCCATAGAGCACTCGAAGCACCTGCAGCAGAGTAACCGGGTGCTTGAGCAGAGCCTGCACCGTCAGGCCGAACTGCAGGCCCTGAATCAGCGGATCATGGACTACTCCATGGACGTGCTCTGCTCGATCGATGCCCAGGGCTGCTTCACCCAACTCAGCCCGTCCGCCAGTACAGTGCTCGGCTACTCGCCAGAAGAGTTGATCGGGCGCCCCTACTTGCAACTCATCGCACCCGAAGACCGCGAAGGTACTCAGGCCACGGTCGCCGCCATCATGGCGGGCGAATCCCATCACGGCTTTCGCAACAGCGCTCGCCGCAAGGATGGCAGCATCGTCCACCTGCTCTGGTCCGCAGGCTGGTCGGAGAACGACCGCACCCTGTTTGCCGTGGCCCACGACGTTACCCGCCTGGTGTACAACGAAGCCTACGCCGAGGATCAGCGCGACATCCTCAGCATGATCTCCACCGACCAAGCGCTGCCGGAGATTCTCAAAACCATCTGTCTGCTTGCCCAAACGCAGGCCCCGGAGACATTGTGCTCGGTGTTACTGGTCGATAAACAGCAGAAACACCTGATTCATGGTGCGACGCCGAGCCTGCCAGACCGTTTCAACCAGGCAATGCATGGCATCGCCATCGGCCCCAGTGTCGGCTCGTGCGGCACCGCCGTGTATCGCCGCCAAGTGGTCATCGTCGAAGACATCGGCAGCGACCCGCTGTGGCATGAGTTTCGTGACATTGCCTTGGAGCATGACCTGCGTGCCTGCTGGTCGATCCCGCTGATCTCCCACCACGGCGATGTACTCGGCACCTTCGCCATCTACAGCCATCACCCCGGCGGCCCAAACGACCACGATCTACAACTGATGGCCACCGCTGGCCAGCTGGCCGCCATCGCCATCGAACGCCAGCACGACCGCTTGCGCCTGCAGGCAAGCGAGCAGCGCTACCGTTCACTGTTCACCTTCAACCCCAACCCGGTGTTCTCGTTCGACCTGAAGGGCAATTTCGAGAGCATGAACCAGGCGGGCTGCCAGCTATCGGGCTACAGCGAAGCGCAACTGCTCGGACAACACATGTCGATGCTGGTACACAACGAAGACCTGGCTCTGATCCAGGACTACATCGACTCCGCCAGCAGCGGAGGCAGCCAAAGCTACGAAGTCCGCTGCCGCAACAGTGATGGGCAACTCTTGGAAGTCGACATCACCAACCTGCCGATCATCATCGACGAGCAGATCGTCGGGGTGTTCGCCATCGCCAAGGACATCGGCGAACGTAACCGCATGACCCGTGCCTTGCGCGAAGCCTTGCAGCACTCCGAACACCAGGCCGAACTGCTGCGCGGCCTGAGTGAAACCGCCGTCAACATCAACAGCATCATGGGCACCCAATCACTGCTGGACTACATGAGCGAACGCCTGCGCCTGCTGCTCGGCGCACACCAGTCGGCCATGAGCCTGAACCGGGGCAACAACTGGCCACAGTCGATCAATGCCGTCTCGCTCTCGGAAAAGTACGCGGCCTGGCATGACGCCCCCACCCCGTTCGGCGACAGCGCCATCCGCAGCCTGACCGGCGAGACCAAGCAGCCGACCCTGCTGAGCCAGGCGGAACTGGAACAGCACCCCTGCTGGCCGGAGCTAAGCAGCCCCGACAAGCACCACCTGCCCATGCGCGGCCTGCTTGCTGTGCCCCTGAGCGACCACAGCGGAACCCTATTCGGCCTGTTGCAGTTATCAGACAAATACGCCGGCGAGTTCAACCCGGACGACTTGGCGATTGCCCAGCAGTTTGCCCAGATGGCGGTGGCGGTATTGGAGAACAACCGCCTGATGCAAGCGGTGATCACCGGCGAACGACGCCTGAAAACCCAGCTGGGGTTCACCTCGGCGATCACCAACAGCATCGCCGAGGGCCTGCTTGCGGTAGATCGCCAGGGCCTGCTGAGCTTCGTCAACCCCACCGCCGCCGAACTGCTCGGCCAACCGGCGCAAACGCTGCTCGGCCAGGCCCTGGCGAGCTTCCTGCCACTGGCACTCAACGACAGCGAGCATAACGAACGAACCAGCAGTTTCCACGGCGAGATCAGGCTGTCGCTGACAACCCTGGGCGAGCGTTATATCGCCTACGACAGCGCCCCCCTGCTCGATGATGATACGCCCCAGGGCTGGGTGGTCGCCTTCCGCGACATCACCGCGCAGAAGGAGGCTGACAAGCAATTGCGCCTGCTCAAGCGCAGCCTGGAGGCCAGCTACAACGGTGCGCTGATCTGCGATGCGCTGGCCGATGACCAGCCGATCATCTACGTCAATCCGGCCTTTGAGCGCATTACCGGCTATAGCGCAGCAGAAGTCATCGGTCGAAATTGCCGCTTTCTCCAAGGGGCTGAGCACGCTCAAGCGGGCATCAGCGAAATTCGCCAGGGCCTGGCGGAAAAGCGCGACAGCCATGTGGTCCTGCGCAACTTCCGCAAGGATGGCACGCCATTCTGGAACGACCTGTATATCGCCCCAGTGCCTGATGAAGAGGGCAATATCACCCACTTCATCGGCGTACAGAGCGATATTTCCGAGCAGAAACGCTACGAATCCGAACTGGCCTACAACGCCAGCCACGATGTTCTCACCGGCCTGCCCAACCGTTCGCTGCTGGAGGATCGCCTGAGCCAGGGTTGCCAGATCAGCCGCCGCTACAAGCGCAGCCTGGCCGTGATGTTCATCGACCTGGATGGTTTCAAGCCGATCAACGACAGCATGGGTCACGGTGCCGGCGACCTGATTCTGATCGAAGTGGCGCAACGCATGAACCTGCAGGTACGTCCAGGCGACACCGTGGCGCGTCTTGGTGGCGACGAGTTCATCGTCATCCTGCCGGACCTGGCCCGCGAAGAGGATGTGCTACTGGTAACAGACCGGATCATGGAGAGCATCGCTCGGCCCTACACGGTCGGCGGCGTCGACCTGCACATCACCGCAAGCATCGGCATCACGCTCAACGACGGCAGCATCGAGCAGCCCATGCAACTGATCCAGCAGGCCGACCTGGCCATGTACAAAGCCAAGCAGCAAGGCCGCAACAACTATCAATGGTATACCGAGGATCTCAACCAGAAGGTCAGCGAGCGGGTGACCTTGCGCAACGAGATACAGAAAGCCATCGACACCGAAGCCTTCGAACTCTACTACCAGCCGCAGATCGACAGCCGCAATGGCCGGGTGATTGGTTACGAGGCGCTGTTGCGCTGGCAGCATGCCGAGCAGGGGTTCATTTCGCCGGCGCAATTCGTGCCCATCGCCGAGGATACCGGACAGATCATTCCGCTCAGCGAGTGGGTGCTCAAAACCGCCTGTCGCGATGCCCGCGTGCTGCTCGATCAAGGCTTCGATGGTGCCGTCATGGCCGTGAATATTTCACCGGTGCAGTTCCAACGCGTCAACTTCGTCGAGTTCGTGCGCAGCTGTCTTGCCCAGGCCCTGTTGCCGGCAGAACGGCTGGAGCTGGAAATCACCGAAACCGTGTTGTTGGCTAATGCCGAGCGAGCCATCTTCACCCTGCACGCCCTGAGAGACCTGGGCGTACGCATTGCCATCGATGACTTCGGCACCGGCTTCTCCAGCCTCAACTACCTCAAGCGCCTGCCCATCGGCAAGGTCAAGATCGACCGCTCCTTCATCCAGGATGTGATCAGCGACCGGCATGATGCGGCGATCACCCAAGGCATCATTTCCATGGCCCACCACCTGAAGCTCAAGGTGATCGCCGAGGGCGTGGAAACCGAAGAACAGGTCGCCTTCCTGAAGAAAAGCCACTGCGATGAATTCCAGGGCTACTACTTCGCCAAGCCCTTACCGATGGCGACGCTGAAACTTTACCTTCAGCAGCAGCGCGCCAAGGATCGCCTGCCTGCACCAGGCAGTGTTGCCGTTAGCGGCGCGCAGACCCTGCTACTGCTCGATGACGAAGAGAATATTCTGCGTGCCCTGACCCGGGTACTCAGGCGCGACGGCTATCAAATCCTTACGGCGAGCCGGGCACAAGATGCCTTCGCCCTCCTGGCAAAGCACGAGGTACAAGTCATCATCTCCGACCAGCGCATGCCAGAAATGAACGGCACCGCGTTCTTCAGCCAGGTCAAGGATCTCTATCCGGATACCATCCGCATCGTACTCTCCGGCTATACCGACCTGACATCGGTGACCGAGGCAATCAATCAGGGCGCCATCTACAAGTTCCTGACCAAACCCTGGGACGACGCGCAATTGCGGGCCACTGTTGCCCAGGCGTTCCAACACCATGTACTGGCTCAGCCAAAAGACGACTACTCAGCCCCAGCGCCGGCAGATAATCCAAGCCCGCGCATAGACTGACAGTGCGGCAGGGTGGTTGCACCGAAGCCGCTGCTGACCACGCAGGTCAGCATGGCTTCCTGACCCGCTAGCGGCGGCCAACCAGCATTCGCCGAGAAGATGGGAGCACCCTCGGCGAGTAGCCAGGAAGTCATTCGGGGCAGTCTGCAGGCGTAGGGCTTGCCCGGTCTTCATCCAGTACGCTGCTGGGCAAGGTGCCGAGCGCTGACTCCGGTATAAGAATCGCCTGCTGCTGAAGTCAGATATCCACGCCCGGCGCCCAGGGATTGCTGCCGACGCGGCGATCCTTGTTACTCCGTCGCTCTTCCTGGAAGCGGATATCGGCGCGGCGCTCCTGCATTTTGCGGCGTTCGCCGCCACCGCGCGTATCGATCTGGTACTTTGCTCGGCCCTTGCTCACCTCCTCGCCGACTTGCTCAGCAAGAGGTTCGAGCGCCAGGTCGTCAAGGGAAATGTCGGAATTGTCATGACTGGCCATTGGCGTACTCCATGTCATCCTGCCTTACTGGCATTGAACTCACCTGACAGCCTCATGGTGCTCGCGCGTTAAAGGGAAACATCGAGCGTCGTCGTGAGTTTTTTCACAAGCGCTCAGCGCTGCCTTGCTGACCAGGTCTGTGAATAGGCTAGTACGGCTTGGCCTGGCACGACAGGCACGTCGTCGCCTTGTGCAAAACTGAACAGGGTTGCAAACGGCAGCCATCGTAGCGCATCGGACTCCCGGGGAGGCAACAGCATGCCCAAATCCGCAGTCAAACCTGCCCCAGGCATCCCGCGCACGATCTGGGCACTGGGTCTGGTCAGCCTGTTCATGGATATGTCATCGGAACTGGTGCACAGCCTGTTGCCGCTGTTTCTAGTGGGTACCCTGGGCGCCAGCATGCTTACGGTCGGGTTGATCGAAGGGCTGGCCGAGGCCGCCGCGCTGCTGGTCAAGGTGTTTTCCGGCGCATTCAGCGACTTCATCGGCCGGCGCAAAGGTTTGCTGCTGTTCGGCTACGGCCTCGCCGCGCTGAGCAAACCGCTGTTCCCCCTGGCCGGATCGGCGGAAACGGTTTTCGTCGCGCGCCTGCTGGACAGAATCGGCAAGGGCATTCGTGGCGCCCCGCGCGATGCGCTAATCGCCGACGTGGCCCCAGCCGCTATCCGCGGTGCCTGCTTCGGGCTGCGCCAGTCGATGGATACCGCAGGTGCCTTTCTCGGACCGATCCTGGCGATCCTGCTGATGCTCTGGCTCAGCGGCGATATCACCCTGGTGTTGTGGTTTGCGCCGATCCCCGCCCTGCTGGCGGTGGCAGTGCTCTGGGGCGGGGTCAGCGAACCGGCACGGCCAGCGAGCGCCCGACCGTTACGTTCGCCTGTGCGACTGAAATCCTTAGCGCAGTTCTCCACGGCATTCTGGTGGGTGGTCGGCATAGGCGCGGTCTTCACCCTCGCCCGTTTCAGCGAAGCCTTTCTGCTGCTGCGCGCTGCGCAACTGGGCCTGCCCCTGGCCTGGGTGCCCCTGGTCATGGTGGTGATGGCCGCGTTCTACATGCTCTCGGCCTATCCGGCGGGCCAGTGGTCGGATCGCATCGAGCGCAGCACCTTGCTGGGCGCCAGCTTGCTGCTACTGATCCTCGCCGACCTACTGCTGGCCTACGCCGAATCGGTCATCACGGTCATGTTCGGCGTCGCCCTTTGGGGCCTGCACATGGGCTTCAGCCAGGGCACTCTGGCGGCGCTGGTGGCGGACACTACGCCAGCCGAGCTCAAAGGCAGCGCCTTTGGTCTGTTCAATCTGGTCAGCGGTATCGCCGTGCTGCTGGCCAGCGCGACCGCCGGCTGGCTATGGCAGTCCTATGGCGCTGCGGTGGCCTTTTATACCGGTGCCGGTCTGGCGGCTGCCGCGCTGCTCCTGCTCGGGCTCAAAAGGATGGGGCGATAAGGTGCAACCCGGCCTGCTCAAACCAGGTCATAGCCGTGGCCAGTACTGTTTATCGGCAATCCGTGCCAGCCCTGGCCACACCGGCCAATTCGCGGTCAGACAGCCGTCATGCCTATGCTGTATCTTCGGGCGAATGCTGCGACAGCAGCCTTGCTGATGAGAGAGCCACGCTAGCAGGCCCCCGCGCCCTCTCGCCACCGCGGAGAAGCCCAGGAGCGGTACGCCAGGAGCTATTCGGCGTCGAGCAGCGAGAATCGCGGCATGAGCGCCATCGACGCAGCCGGACAGGGCGAAAGCGTGCCCCGGAAGCAGAGCCACAGCTTGCTGATCTCACCCGCAGCAACGAGAGCCTCAAGGGCTCTGCGCTGCAGCTCCGGGTCAACACGAATAATCCAAGGACACCATGATGATTGAACCCATTTTGCTCACTGCGGCCCGTCTCTGTACCTTCAATCAGCAAAAGCAGTTGACCAATGCCAGCAGCTTTTTCTTCGCCCGCGACGAGCGCCTGTTCCTGGTCACCAGCCGGCACGTGATGATCGATGCGCAGAACCAGCACTTCCCCGATCGTATCGAGATTGAACTGCATACCGACCCGAACAATATCGCCCAGTCCATCGGCATCTCGATCCCGCTCTACCGCGACGGTGAACGCCTGTGGCGCCAGGGCCTGGACTCCACTGGCGAGATCGATGTGGCGGTGATCGAACTGGATCGCGCCGCCTTACCTGCTACCGCGTTCTACCGCGCCTTTACCCCAGAGCACCTGTACGGACCGACCGCCGAGGTCGAGGTTGGCACCTCCCTGCTGGTGGTCGGTTTCCCCCTGGGTTTCCACGACACCCTGCACCACATGCCGGTGGTGCGTCAGGCAGTGATCGCCTCCTCATTCGGCTTGCGCTTTCAGAGCAAAGGCTATTTCCTCAGCGATGCCCGGACTCACCGCGGCATCAGCGGTGCGCCGGTGGTGACGCGGGTCGCCAATACCCCGGAGAATGGCCTCGGCGACTTGCCATGGATGCTCCTGGGCGTGCACTCGGCCCGTCTCGATGTAGGCACCCGCGACCTGCAACTGGACGAAGCGCTCGGGCTCAACTGCACCTGGTACGCCGACATACTGCTGACCCTCACCGAGAACTGAGCGCAGTTCAGCGCGGGCTCTCGGTCCGGCCTGTAGCAACCAACGAGAGTCACGCCTCAAGCTGTCCGGCGACTATGGATAGCTGGCGAAAGCCCTGGCCATCGCGCACGACAAACAGCGCATCCATGCCGCGTGCCTGCGCCAGCTCAGGCCCGGCCACTTCCCCCAGAACCAGCAAGGCAGTCGCCCAGGCATCGGCGAGCATGCAACTGGAGGCCAGCACCGTTACTGCCGCGAGCTGGTTGCAGGCAGGCGCACCCAGCGCGGGATCCATGCTGTGCGAATAGTCCTGATGCTCAATCTCGACCCAGTGCCGGTAATCCCCCGAGGTGGCGATGGCCACATCGCTGAGCTCCATCACGCCCATGACCTCGCGCACACCGCGAACCGGCTTCTCGACGGCAATCGTCCAGGCTTGCCCATCCGCTTTCAGCCCGCATGCGCGCATTTCGCCGTCGATACCCACCAGATACCGGCTGACTCCCCAACCCTCGAGGCAATGGGCCAGTTGGTCGACGCCAAAGCCTTTGGCGATACCCGACAGGTCCAGCGTGATGGGCGCGCGCTTACGCACCCGGTGATGTACTTGATCGACCTCCAACACCTCCGTCGCCTGCTGCCGCCGCCGCTGTGCCGGCAAATCGGTCGGCACTTGCCCGCCGGGGCCAAAGCCCCAGGCATTGACCAGGTCGCCCACGCCGATATCAAACGCGCCGTTGGACTGACGACCGATGCGCAACCCCGTCGCCAGCACGCTGAGCAGTTCTGGCGGGATATCCAGCCATTGCTGCTCAGGCAGTGCATTGAGCCGACTCAGAGCCGAGTCGGCTTTCCAGCTCGACATCTGCCGATCCACCTGGTCCACGGCGGCGAACAGGCTGGCCGCGATGGCCGACTCATCCAGCCCCGGCGCGGCAAAGAATAGAGCGCTATATCGAGTGCCCATGGTCGCGCCGTTGAGGCTGTAGCGCTGCAGCGTGACCGCGCTGTTGGGCGGGGTTTCAGTAGACATCTTCACGGTAGCGTCCCTGCGCTTTGAGCGTCAGCACATTGAGGTTGAGCGGCAGCAACACGTGATCCAGCGCCTGCATCACGCTCTTCGCCATCTCGCGGCTACCACAGACCAGGATCTGCGCGCCTTTTTCAATCAGCCGGCGCATGTGCAAGGCATCGGCCAGGATGCGGTCCTGCACATAACTGCAGTCGTTGACCCGCGAAAAGGCCGCATTCAGCTGGCTCAGTCGTCGATCCGCGAGGTAGCGGTTGAGTTCTGGCTCATAGAGAAAATCGGACGCCGGATTGCGCCCGCCCCAGTACAGGTGCATCGGATGCCTGGCGCGGTTGTTGCGGATAAACCCGGCCAGGGGGCCGATGCCCGTGCCAGCACCGATCAGGATCACCGGGGCTTTACCCGACCCCGGCCGGAAATCCGGGTTGGGCTGGATAAAGGCGTCCATCCTGGCCCCGAGCGGCAGGTCATGCAGAAAGCCGGAACACAGCCCCCCGGGGTGCTTGCGCACACAGATCTCCAGTACCCCATCAGCCGACCCACTGGCCAGCGAATAGAAGCGTGGCACCGGACTGCCCGGCGGCACGATGCCAAGCAGGTCGCCCGCCTCGAAATGGCCCAAGGTACTGGCGCCGAGCAGGCGCTTGAGCCAAGCGACATTACCCGGCGGTGCAGCTGCCTTGAAACGCAACACACTGGTAGGCGCTTGCACCTGCGCACCATACTCGACCCGCTCCACCAGCTGCCAGGACTGGCTGCGCGGGCGCACGGGCTTGTGCACCAGGGCCAGTTCCTGGCCGAGCAACTGGCCAACGGCGTTGCCCCAGCGGGCAAACGCCTGAGTGGATTGGCGATCGATGGTCTCTAGCGCCAGCAACCGTGGCCAGCCCCGCTCCAGCAACGCCGTTTCGGTCACCTTGGCAAACTGACAGAATTGCGGGAACTGCCGATCGCCAAAGCCCAGCACGGCAAAACCGGCCCCAGGCGGCAACGTAGTCTTGGTCAGCCGCGCCAGAAACTGCCGGGCCGACGCCGGCGCATCACCATCGCCATAGGTTGCCGTGAGGATCAACAGACGCTGCGCATGGCGATATTCGCTCGCTAGCTGGTTCATTGCCGCCGTGTGCACGCGCAGGCCAGACTGGTGCAGGGCGTCATGCAGGGTTTTCGCAAAGCCCCAGGTACTGTGGTTTTCACTGCCGACCAGAATCACCGTATCGGCCCATTGCGCGGCGCTGTTATGAGCCAGCCGAGGCATGGCCTGGTGGCGCAGCCACCACAGGCGCGCGCCGGTGATGCTCATCAGCGGCACGCTAAGCGCGCTTACGCCCAGCAGCAGGCCGAGCCACCAGAGCCCCTCCCCGGTGTGCAGCTGGTAGATCAACTCATACACCCGCCGCGCACTGTCATGCGCCTGGTAGGACAGCAGCGCACCACTGGCTTGATCGACATAGCCATCGCCCTGGGCGGTACGCAGCGAATAGACATCGCCGGGGTCGCTGGGATTGGGGTACACCAGTTCGCGCAGATCGTTCAAATCGGTGGCCCGCAGCGCCGCCAGGCTGGCCACCGGAGCGGCCGGACCGGGGTCCACTGTTTGCGGAAAGTCGGGTTCACGCTGCATGCCATCGGCAATCAGCTCGAAGTTCGCCGCCGACATATAGATCCCGCTCAGCGCGGACAGCAGCAGGCCCAACACCACCAGGCGACCCACTTCGGCGTGCCAGCGCTGGCTGAAGCCGCCGCGTAAGGGACGCAGCAGCTGGCGCCAGCCGCCCAGGCGTTTGGCCAGCAAGGCCAGCCCTGAAATCGACAACAGCAACATGACCAACGCGGCAATACCCGCGACCGCACGCCCCGTGCTACCCAACAGCAACGAGCGATGCAGGTCTTTCACCCAGGTCGAAAACTCCGACGGCGCATAGGTGCCAATGCCTTGCCCGGTGAGCGGGTCGATGCGCTCGGCACCGGCCTGGCCGTTTTCGCTGTAATACACGATGAGCGCGCCGGAGGGGCTGCGCTGCAGCTGCTCGGCTCCCGGATAGTAGTGCGCCACCCGCCCGGCCAACTCGGCGACGCTGACCTGGCCGGCGGCAGGCACTTTGGCATCGAGCCTTTCCAGCGCCGGGTTGACCGACAGGACGCCACCACTGAGCGCCAGCAACATGACCAGCAGAGCGGCAAGCAGACCGGGCAGTGAATGAAGCTGGCGTAGCATGGTGCATCTCCTCTGGGCGGATGTGATTACAGGTCGTAGCTGAAGGCGTCGATATAGCCGCTGCCGCTCGCGGACTTACCGGCGCCTTGGCTGGTCAGCGCCACCTTTACCTCGGCGCGGTGCTCGCGCTTGTCCTCGACCGCACTGTCCACGCGTATTTCATAGCCGGCGTCGATCAGCGCATCGGCCAGCTCGACCGTCACTTTCAGGGTCTGCCCACTGCCAACACTGGCCCCGGTGACACCGTCGAACTCGCTGGAATTCAAGCCGCTGCCTCGCGCCCAATCGCGCAGATGCTTGTAGTACTTGGCCTTCTTGCCGGCGACCCAGAGCGTACTCTGGTACTGGCCATTGGCATCGGTGAGGTAGAACGCCAGGTAGGCGTCGTTACCGCGGTAGCTCTTCAGTTCGGTGTTCAAGGTCACTGCGCGCGCCTGGACAAAGCCTGGCAGCACGATGGCGCTGGCAAGACAAACGGCGGCGGCAATCTTTCTCATGGCATGGCGTCTCATCGCGTATCTCCGGTTCACTGGTTATGTCGTGCACCCTAGCGCCGAGAGCTGACAGCAAGCTGAACGCGCTGGCGCCAGTTGTTCTGGCTGGTCACTGGGTCAATTGGCTGCCTTGCAGGTATTCGGACGCATCGCCGTCGGGCCTGAAGTCAATCTCCAGGGTGCGAATCGACAACGACGCGGGGGCGAACTTGGCCTCGAACTTGTTACCCCAGCGATCAAGCCCCCTGACCTCATAACAGCCGTCGTCCACCTTGATCCGTTGCACCGTCCAGCCGTATTGCGCGACCTGCTGGCGCAGCACTTCGCGCGGTTGCCAGTCGGCTACCGGATCCACGCAATCGTCGCTGGCCAGGACGTTGCCAGTCACCAGCGTAGCGAGCAGCGCGGCAGTGATATAAAGCGCAGATCTCACGGTGTTTCCTCCTGCCTGAGCATATGTGGCATACCCTAGCGCGACTTCCTGACAACAACCTGAAGGGCGCCCTTAAGGCTACTGTCAGCTCCAGCCGTTAATGTGCAGGCCGGCAACTGAACACTAGAGGTGTGTATGCGGGTATTGCTGATCGAGGACACTGCGGGGCTAGGTGAAGCGGTGCGCGAGCAAATTGCCGATGACGGCCATGCCGTGGATTGGGTACTACGCCTCGCGCACGCCGAAGCGAGCGTACGCACGACTGCCTATGACCTGATCTTGCTCGACCTGATACTGCCAGATGGGCGTGGCCTGGACTTTCTGCGCCAACGGCGCAGCGCGGGAGATGTCACCCCGGTCATCATCCTCACGGCGCGGGACCAGATCTCCGACCGGATTGCCGGCTTGAACGCCGGAGCCGACGACTATCTGGTCAAGCCCTTCGACCTGTTTGAACTGTCCGCACGGGTCGCCGCAGTGGCGCGCCGCTACAGTGGTAATCCCAACCCGCAGATGCAGCTGGGTGAACTGCAGATCGACCTGTCTGCCCACAGCATTGCGCGCGCCGGCATTGGCGTGGATCTGACCGCACGCGAGTGGGCGTTATTCGAAGCCTTTATCCAACGCCCCGGTGCGCTGCAGTCGAAAGCTCAGCTCGAAGAACGCCTGTACGCGTTCGGTGCCGAAATCGAGAGCAATACCATCGAGGTATACATCAGCCGCCTGCGCAAGAAACTGGGTCGCGAACTGATCGAAACCGTGCGTGGCATGGGTTATAGGCTGGGCTCGAAATGAAACCTGCAGCCAGCCTGCAAAGACGCCTGGGTCTGGGCCTGACCCTGGGCATTACGCTGCTCTGGCTGCTGGCCACGGCAGGCGCCGGGCTGGTTGTCCAGCACGAGCTGGATGAGGCCTTTGACAGCGCCCTGGAGGAAACCGCGCAGCGGATTCTGCCCCTGGCCGTACTCGAGATCGTCAACCGAGAAGAACCCCGCGCGCTGCAGCATATTGCCTCGCTGCAAGCGCACAAGGAGTACCTGACGTATCTGGTGCGCGATAACCACGGCAATACCCTGCTGCAATCCCATGATGCCGACCTGGCAGTATTCAATGCGCAGCCACTCGAGGGCTTCACGACGACCTCTAGCCACCGCCTGTATGCCGCCAGCGCGCTGCGCAAAACCGTATTCATCGAAGTCGCCGAACCCCTGGCGCATCGCCATGAGGCGGCTTGGGGCGCGTTGCAAGCATTCCTCCTGCCGCTGCTGCTGTTGATTCCGCTCAGCCTGTTCGGCACCTGGCTGTTGGTACGCCTGAGCTTGCGCAGTGTGCTGGCCTATCGGCGCGCGATCGAGACCCGTGGGGCCGGCGATCTATCCCCGATCAAAGCGGCGCGGTTGCCCGCCGAGATCAATCCGCTGGCGGATGCCGTCAACCACCTGATGGAGCGCCTGCGCCGAGCGCTGGAGGCCGAGCGCAGCTTTACCGCCAACAGTGCCCATGAATTACGCACGCCGCTGGCGGCGACCCTGGCTCAGGTCCAGCGCCTGCGCCGCGAGATCCCCGAAGGCCCGCTGCAAGAGCGGGCGACGCAGATCGAGGCGTCACTGCGCGAACTGGCACGTCTTTCGGAAAAACTCATGCAACTGGCCAAGGCCGAAGGCGGCGGCCTGCTGTCGGAGACGCCACAAGATCTGCTACCGCTGCTGGCGCATGTGGTCGAAGACCTGCGCCGCACGGCCGGCGGACGTCTGCACCTGCAGTTGCCGAGCACCGAGGCAGTGCTGACGACAATCGATCCGGATGCCTTCGCCATTTTGCTGCGCAACCTGATCGAGAACGCCATGAAACATGGCGCCAGCGATCAGCCTATCGAGGTGAGTCTGTCCAGCACGGCACTGCTACAGGTGGTGAATGCAGGCCCGCTAGTTCCCCCGGCACTGCTGGCGCAACTGAGCGAACGCTTCGTGCGAGGCCCTGGCCAGGCCGAAGGATCGGGGCTTGGCCTGGCGATTGCCGCGGCTATCGCCCAGGGCGTGGGCGCTCGCCTGCTGCTAGCTTCGCCGGCACCAGGCAAAACCGACGGCTTTGCCGTCAGCGTGCAATTCGCACCTGCTTGAGCGCCAGCGCGCCTACCTTCTGGCGGGCGTGCCGAAAGCGGTCACTCCTTGCTCAGTGCCACATCGACGATCTGCTGCGCCTCGCCAAGAATCCGCTGCAGGTGCGCCTGGTCGCGGTAGCTCTCGGCGTAGATCTTGTAGATGTCCTCGGTGCCCGATGGCCGCGCGGCGAACCAGCCGCCGGCGCTGATCACCTTGATCCCGCCAAGGGCCGCACCATTGCCCGGCGCCTTGTCGAGCACCTGGGTGATCGTATCGCCGGCCAACTGGGTGCTGCGCACCTGCTCCGGGGTGAGCTGGCTGAGGGCTTTCTTCTGCACCGGGGTGGCCGGCGCATCGACGCGATCGGCCACTATCTCACCGAACTCCTCGGTCAGGCCGCGATAGAGTTCGCCCGGGTCGCGAGCGCAACTGGCGGTCATTTCCGCGGCCAGCAGCGCCAGCGCCATGCCGTCCTTGTCGGTGGTCCAGACGCTGCCGTCCCGGCGCAAGAAAGTAGCACCGGCGCTTTCCTCACCGGCAAAGCCCAGCGAGCCGTCGAACAGGCCGCCGGCGAACCACTTGAAGCCGACCGGCACTTCCAGCAGCGGCCGACCCAGGCGGGCACTGACCCGATCGATCATGGCGCTGCTGACCAGGGTCTTGCCCACCGCCGCCGTGGCGCTCCACTGCGAGCGATGCTGGAACAGGTAATCGATGGCCACGCTGAGAAAGTGGTTGGCCGGCAGCAAGCCGACGCTGGGCGCGACTATGCCGTGGCGGTCGTAGTCGGTGTCGCAGGCAAAGGCGATGTCGTAGCCATCCTTGAGGCCGATCAGCCGTTGCATGGCGTGACTCGACGAAGGGTCCATGCGGATCTGACCGTCCCAATCCAGGCTCATGAAGGCGAACTGCGGGTCTATCACCTGGCTGACCACATGCAGATCGAGCGCGTACTGCTCGGCGATGCGCGACCAGTAATGCACGCCCGCGCCGCCCAGCGGATCGACGCCCATACGCAGGCCAGCCGCGCGGATCACCTCAAAATCGATCACGCTGCCCAGGTCACCGACATAGGCCGCCAGGTAATCGTGCTGATGGGTAGTCGGCGCCTGAAGCGCCTGGGCCAGCGGCATGCGCTTGACCGCCTTGAGACCGCCTTCGAGCAAGGCATTGGCGCGGTTCTGCACCCAGTTGGTGATGTCGCTGTCAGCCGGGCCGCCATTGCACGGGTTGTATTTGAAGCCGCCGCTGTCCGGCGGATTGTGTGACGGGGTGATCACGATGCCGTCGGCCAGGCCCGTGGCGCGCCCCCGGTTGTGTACCAGAATGGCGTGGGATATCGCCGGGGTCGGGGTGAATTCGCCACCGGCGGAAATCATGGTCTGCACGCCATTGGCGGCCAGAACTTCCAGCGCGGTGTCGAGCGCCGGTTGCGACAGGGCATGGCTGTCCGCACCGATATACAGCGGACCAGCGATGCCCTGCGCTTCACGGTAATCGCAGATCGCCTGGCTGATGGCGAGCACGTGCCACTGGTTGAAGCTCGATGCCAACGAACTGCCGCGATGGCCCGAAGTGCCGAAAGCCACGCGCTGGGCGGCCACGCCGGGATCGGGCTGCAGATCGAAGTAGGCGGCCAGCAGTTGCTCGATATCGACCAACATCTCTGCAGGGGCCGGCTTGCCGGCCAAAGGATGGATTCGTGAACTCAAAATTGTCTCCCTGAATAACAGCAACAGACCCTAGCCTAACAGGCACCGACACAATCACCGACCGCCCGGCCTCCACTCCAACCATTTTACCCAGCCAGCGCCACGGGCGGATCTCTGGCAGGTCTTCGCCCTGGTTTTCGACATAGCGCAGGTTACGGATCACACCGGCACCCAACTGTCGCGCTGAACTGCGTCACTTGCGTCGTAGTGCTGCGTAAGCAATGACCCTGACATCCGGCGGCTAAGTGCGCTAACGCACAGACGTCTCGTCTGGCCGTGGACATTGTGACAATCACACGACTATGTATTTTTTGCGCGCAGCGCCAATCATGCCGGATGCCCGAACAGCAATAGATCAAGCCCCCCAATGACTGCCCTGCCGAACCGCCCACGCAGAATGGTGGTCCCCAGGACGGCATCCCAGCAAACAACATTCATGGCAACAGTGCGGTGACAGCACAACCCACTGCAATACTGATCCCAGTGGAGAAACAGCATGCCCTTGCACCCGTGCAAAAACGCACTCACCTCTGGCGTCGTCTTTGCCATAGTCGCAACAATGAGCAACACGGTCGGCGCGCAGCCACTATCTCAGGATGTTGCCGATGCCCGGCAGGAAACCCAAGTCTGGAAAGCCTATGCGCTGAATCCGCATTTAAGCGCTGACCACCTTGAGGTGTCAGTGCTCAATGGCAAGGCCACCCTGAGCGGCGAGGTAGAGACCGCCGCCAACAAGACGCTGGCCAAAGCCATAGCGCTGAGCGTCAAGGGAATCCTCGCCGTGGATAACCGGATAGTGGTGCAAACGAAGCTGATTGAGGTCGACAGCCAGGTCCGGGCTGGCGCCGAACAATCTGGCAGCGACAGCTGGATCAGCGATCCAGGGCCGTCGGCCTTATTGCACACCAACGCTACAAGTACTCCCCTTACTCCGCTTGAGCGCGGCGCAGTGAGCAAGCCGGGTGACAAGCCAGCCAACCGGGCAAAATTTCCAACGGAGCAAGAACGGCCACAGCCCTCGCCCGAACTTAAACGTCTTAATCCAGATGCATTCAGGTTTTAGTTCAGCGGGTGATCGCTGATAGCGCTGTTGCATGCTGCAGGCATAGGCCCCCCATGCCATGGATATGGTTCAAAGGAGTGAATACGACATGGCCAATCGAATCCTGATCATCAGCGCTGACGCCGCTGATGCAGCGGTGTTGCAGGAGGTACTGGGCAAGGCCAAAGACGGCCTATTCATCATCGAATGGCTGACCTGTCTTGGCGATGCCCTGGAAAGGCTCAACACCGGCGATATCGACGCGATCCTGACCGCCCTCTCGCTGCCTGATTGCCAAGGTCTGGAGACCTTCGACCAGTTGTTCGCGCTGGTACCCCACACGCCCATCATGGCCCTCTGCGAAGCGGATGAAGAGCTCGCGGAGCAAGCGGTCCAAAGGGGCGCACAAGGCTACCTGGCAAAAGGTCATCTTGGCAGTTACCTGGTCGCGCAATCGCTGCGCAATATCATCCAGCGCAGTGCCGTCAGGGAAAGCGTCTTGATAGAAAAAGCGCGTGCCGAGACCACCCTCAACTCGATCAGCAATGCCGTCATAGCTACCGACCTGTCGGGCAATGTCGACTACCTGAATGTGGCGGCCGAGCAGATGACCGGCTGGTCCCGGCAGGAAGCCGGCGGCCGTCCTATCACCGAGGTGATGCATATCGTCAACAGTACGACGCGTGCGCCCGTGCACAACCCGATCCAGTGGGTACTCGAGCAGGGCAAGCCGCAGGTCCTGTCCGCGGGTACGATCCTGATCAAACGCGATGGCAGCGAAGCGATGATCGAGGACTCCGCCGCGCCGATCCACGACGCCAACGGACAGCTCAGCGGCGCCGTGATCGTGTTCCATGACATCACCGCCGCGCAGGCGATGAGCGTGAAAATGGCCCACTTGGCGCATCACGACTGCTTGACCAATCTACCCAACCGCCTGCTCCTCAACGACCGCATCGCACAAGCGATAACCCTGGCCGAACGCCACGGCACTAGTCTCGCCGTACTGTTCCTCGACCTGGACAACTTCAAGCACATCAACGATTCACTGGGCCATGCCATCGGCGACCAACTGCTGCAATCGGTTGCTCAACGCCTGTGTGCTTGTGTACGTAATTCCGACACGGTGAGCCGCCCGGGGGGCGACGAATTCGTCGTGCTGGTCGCCGAAGAACATCAGGCGCAAGACGCTGCATTAACGGCAAACAAGATCCTCAGTTCCCTGGCAAGGCCACACCGCATCGCGGCCCATGAACTGCACGTGACGAGCAGTATCGGCATCAGCATTTATCCAAACGACGGCCTGAGCGCAGAGAGCCTGATCAAGCAGGCCGACACCGCGATGTACCGGGCCAAGGAACATGGTGGCAACAACTTCCAGTTCTTCAGGAATGAAATGAACATCCACGCGCACGAGCGGCGACTGGTCGAGCGCCATTTGCGCGCGGCATTGGCGCGGCAGGAGTTCGTCCTGCACTATCAACCCAAGATCAATCTGCTTAGCGGCACCCTCATGGGTGCAGAGGCACTGCTGCGCTGGAACCACCCGCAATGGGGGCTGGTGCTGCCCAGCCGTTTTGTGTCGATTGCGGAAGAATGCGGCCTGATTGTGCCAATTGGTCGCTGGGTGCTGGGTGAAGCCTGTGCCCAGGCCAAACGCTGGCAAGAAGCCAGCTCGCGGGCCACGCCGGTTGCAGTCAACCTCAGCGCAACAGAGTTTCGCCATGAGGATTTCGTTGCAGGTGTTCGCGCCATCCTGAGCGACAGCGGATTGGCACCCGGCAACCTACAACTGGAAGTGAGCGAACGCGTATTGATGCGCAATGCCAAGGCCAGCATCGCGATACTGCATCAACTCAAGGAGATGGGCATCCAGATCGCGGTGGACGACTTCGGTACCGGTAACTCTGGCTTGAACTACCTGAGTCAGCTCCCGATCGACGCCGTGAAAATCGACCAGTCGTTCATCCAGGCCATTGGTTCCGCTAACGGCAATGAGGCGATTGTCCGCACCGTGATCGCCATGGGCGCCAGCCTCAATCATCGGGTGATCGCCAAAGGCATCGAGCAGCAATCGCAACTGGCATTTCTGCAACAACAGCAGTGCGAGGAAGGACAGGGTTACTATCTCGGTCGGCCGCTGGTTGCAGCGCAGTTCTCCAGGTTTCTGCGGACGGGCCTTGGCACAACGCTCTAGCAGGCCGTGTTTAACCCAGTATCGGCAACGCAGGTAGTTTTCAACAGCCTGCTAGGCCATGCTGCAGAAGTCTGTTGCGCGAAGCGAACCGAGCCCTGTGGCCTACTTCAGCAACTGCGCGTAGTCATCGATGGCCGCCTCGTAACACTCGCATGAGGCGGCTTCCAGCCCTTTGCGATCGAGGATGCTGATCTCGCCGCGGGTGTAGTGGATCAGGCCACGCAGTTGCAAGGCACCGGCGGCGACGGTGACGCCACTTCTGCGCACCCCGAGCATGTCGGCCAGGTATTCGTGGGTCAGGTAGAAGTGATCGGCGTGCGCGCGGTCGTGGGTCATCAGTAACCAGCGCGCCAGACGCGGTTCGATTTCATGGAAATGGGTACAGGCGGCGGTTTGCGACAGCTGCGCCATCAGTACATACAGGTAGCGGTTGAGTGTGCGCAGCAGCTCCGGGCACTCCTGCAACTCGCGGCGAAAATGTGCCGCGTTGATCCGCAATACAGTGCCGGTGCCCTGCACCACCGCGCGCATCGGCACAGTGTTCACGCCAAGAATCAGGGTCGCGCCAAGCATGCCTTCACTGCCAATCAGGCCCATTTCCAGCGGCTGATGGTCACGCAGCGTGGTCACCAGCGAGATAAACCCGGTCAGCGGAAAGTACAGGTGGCGTAAGGTTTGATCAGGCTCGCAGAGGATGGTGCCGAACACTAGATCGACTTGTTCGCAGCACTCCAAGAATCGTTGCGACTCCTTGTGCGGCAAACGTGCTAGCAGCTGGTTAACCACGGGACCCCGTATTGCTGCTGACATTCCAACGCCCTGCAGCACGAGAAAGTCGGGACGCGACACAGGAAAGGTGCCGATCAGTCCCGATTCAGCAGTCTGATTGAGCGACGATGACTTGTCTGTTCGCTATGGTACAGATGATGCTAATACCTTGATTGACATCGAATATGTTTACTGCCCGACACATTAACCCAGCGCAATCACTTGAACCGCAAAGGGCAGCAGGCGATCCGTTTCCTTCTTTACCACTGCATAGCACTCGCAGCTCATCTGCTCGAGCTTGGGCCGGTTGGTCACCCTGATGCGCCCGCGGCTGTATTCGATCACCCCCGACTTATGCAGCTTGCCAGCCGCCTCGGTGACGCCCTCACGGCGCACGCCCAACATATTGGCGATCAGCTCCTGGGTCATGACCAGCTCATTGGTTGGCAAGCGATCGAGCGACAGTAGCAACCAGCGGCACAGTTGCTGGTCAATCGAATGGTGGCGGTTACACACTGCCGTCTGCGACATTTGGGTGATCAGCGCCTGGGTATAACGCAGCATCAGGTGCAGCATCTCGCTGTGGCGATTGACCTCATCCTTGAACTGCCGCGAGGGCAGTCGATACGCATATCCGGCGCTCTGCACGATGGCACGGCTGGTGGTGCTCTCGCCGCCCATGAACACGGCGACGCCAATCAACCCTTCATTCCCCAATACGGAAATTTCCGCCGAGGCACCGTTCTCCATCACATAGAGCAGCGAAACAATCGAGTCGGTTGGGAAATACACATGGCTCAAGGTATCGCCGGACTCATACAGAACCTTGCCCAAGGGCAGTGGCACCAGCTCCATCTTGGGCTGTAACCGATTTTGGACGTCCAGAGGCAATGCAGCCAAAAGAAGATTTTTTTGGGGGGTTATGGGCAACTCAGACATCTCACACTCTATGAATTGGGGGGCATAGCCCCCCCTTGGAAACAGCTTATCGGTAGTCGTAGGCAGGATTGTCTTTACGCTGTGGAACATGATGGCCATAGTGGCACCATGCCATCTGTGCGTTATCGCACATAGCGTTTCGAGAATTGCAGGTCGATCTGAAGCGCCACGCGTCAATCAATGCGCTGCACAGCAGGCGGCAGCGTCACAGCCGGCCCATCAACAGCAGTACCAGCACGATGATCAACACCAGGCCCAAGCCGCCAGTAGGGGCATAGCCCCAGCTCCGGCTATGCGGCCATGCGGGGATCGCCCCCACCAGCATCAGAATCAGCACGATCAACAGAATCGTTCCCAAGCTCATGGCGATCTCCCTGAATGGTTCGAGTTCGCGGACGCAGAAACCTCAATATGAGGTTTCATCCTCATCGCAGCGAGCCATGCCGATTCACGTTGAGCGTCTCACATCGAACACCCTCGACCCGGCACCTTCACAGTTTGAACAGCTAGCGCGCTCAGTTCGGTGCGTTATCGAACATAGCAATCACCCAGCGACGGGCACCAAACGCTGTCGTGCCGGCTGAATATGGCATCGCGTCCCTCCTTTACGTGTACATTCAGGCGACTCCATCGCTTCGACAGCCACCCGGCTGCAGCGCGCGCGACCTCCGGGGAAGATGACCAATGCAAGCAGCGTATAGCTGGAAGCTGTGTATCACGGCAATCCTCAGCCTGGCGCTGGGTGCCTGCAGTTCCTTGCCGACCCTCACGCCCGATATGGCGCGCCGCGATGCGCCGCCGGTACAACTCGACGGGCCACAGGGGCCACTGTCGTCCGCGCGGAGCAAGGCCATTCTCGATCGACTGCAGGCGCGCGGTGTCGAGACCAATATCTTCAAGCTGCACCTGGCGGTCGAAGAAGCCATCGTCGGCAGCCCCCTGACCAGCGACAACAAGGTCGAACTGCTGCAGGACGGCCCCGAAACCTATCAGGCAATGATCAACGCAATCGACGCCGCACTCGATCACATCAACATGGAAAGCTTCATTATCGAAGACGACGAGGTCGGCCAGCGCTTCGCCGACGCGCTGATCGCCAAGCAGCGGGCCGGTGTGCAGGTCAATCTGATCCGCGACAGCGTCGGCACCCTGCGCACACCAAGCTCGTTCTTCTCGCGCCTCAGCGCGGCCGGAATCCAGGTGCTGGAGTTCAACCCGGTCAACCCGCTGACCGCCAAGGCCGGCTGGTCGGTGAACCAGCGCGACCATCGCAAACTGCTGATCATCGACGGGCGTATTGCCTTTCTCGGCGGCGTCAACATCAGCAGCGTCTATTCTGGCGGTTCCTTCAGCCCGCAATCGATTAAACGCCCCAACGATGCACTGCCTTGGCGCGACACCCACCTGCAACTCGAAGGCCCGGTGGTGGGCGAGCTGCAAAAGCTGTTCATCGAAACCTGGGAAAAGCAGCAAGGCGAACCCCTCGCGCCACGCGACTACTTCCCGGTCAGCCAGCACCTGGGAAACGATGTGGTACGCGCAGTCGGCAGCTCGCCGGACGACCCCTACAGCCTGATCTACGTCACCCTGATCTCGGCGCTGCGCAGTGCCCAAAGCGAGATCTGGCTGACCAACGCCTACTTCGTGCCCGACCCGCAGTTGCTCGCGGCGCTCAAGCAGGCGGCGGCGCGCGGCGTCGACGTGCAGTTGATCCTGCCCAGCAGCACCGACTCCTGGCTGGTCTTGCATGCAGGCCGCGCCTACTACAGCGAGCTGCTGAAGGCCGGGGTCAAGCTGCACCAACGCCGCGATGCCCTGCTGCATGTGAAGACCGCCGTGATCGACGGAGTCTGGTCGACCGTCGGCTCGACCAACCTTGACTGGCGCAGTTTCCTGCACAACCAGGAGGTCAATGCGGTGGTGCTCGGCACGGATTTCGGCGGCAAGATGCGCGCCGCCTTTCTCGCCGACCTGGATAAGTCGGAACAGATCACTCTGGAAAAATGGCGTCGTCGCCCCCTCGACGCAAGAGTCAAGGAATTGCTCGGACGCCTGTGGGAGTACTGGTTGTGAGGCCTTTCCGGCCTGCCGTCGCGGGCTGTTTGCAGTGGCGACACGCGGCCGTGCTGCTGGCGCTGCTACTTGCACCGCAGGTCTACGCGCAAGACCCGGAGTCACTCAGGGCCCGGCATGCCGCCCTGGCTGAACAGCTCAGCGACAACCCGTTCCAACGCCCGTTGCATCTCGAATCCCGGCAAACCGCCGACGCGTTGCAGGGCGACATCTATGCGCTGATCGAACAGCCCTATGCCGTGGTCGGCACAGCATTGCAAGGCAGCGCGCACTGGTGTGACATCCTGATCCTGCACCTGAATGTGAAAAGCTGCGGCGTCTCATCGCAGACCGATGGTGAGAGCCTGCGCATCCATATCGGCCGCAAGTCCGAGCAGACGCTGGCCGATGCCTACCTGTTCGAATTTACCTACCGGGTCGCAACGGCTACGCCCGACTTCCTCCAGGTGCTGCTGGAAGCCGAGGACGGACCGCTGGGCACCAGCCGCTACCGCATCAATCTCGAAGTGGTGGCACTCGATGCCCAGCGCAGCTTCCTGCACCTGTCCTACTCCTATGCTTACGGCATGGCCGCCAGCGTCGCCGCACAGAGTTACCTGGCGACGCTGGGACGCAACAAGGTGGGATTCAGCATCCTCGAACACAGCGCCGAAGGGCAACCCGTCTACATCGGTGGCATGCGCGGGGTGATCGAACGCAACACCATGCGCTATTACCTGGCGATCGAGGCCTACCTGGGCGCCCTGGCGGCGCCGCCAGCGACGCGCCTGGAACAACGCCTGACCCTCTGGCACAGCGCTATCGAGCAATACCCGGCGCAACTGCACGAACTCGAGCGCGAGCAGTACCTGACGATGAAGCACAAGGAAATCCAGCGTCAGCAGGCGGACGCCGCTGGCGAATAAGCGCCAAGGGCTGCACCGACGCGACCAATAGCAGGGCGACACCGTGCAGCGCCTCCTCGATTCGCGACCAGCGCAGGCTGGCGAGAATTGGCCGCGGGCTGCCGGGCAAACGGCGCAATCAGGCCAGGACTTGCAAACCATCGGCCGGCATGGCCTGCAACTGGCCATCCCAGGCGCTCTGCTGGACCATTGGTGACATCTCGATCTGGTTGCAGCGCAGCGGCAACTCGCAATTGCCAGGGCGCAGCGCGCTCATGCGAGGGCGCGCCCAGTCTAGGCAGCCGCGCGCACCCTAGCAGTCGGTCAGTCCAGTAGCTGCAGGGCTTCGGCGCTGCATTGTTGAATGCGCGCCCAGTCGCCGTTCTTGACCCACTGGCTGTCGAACATCCAGGTGCCACCGACGCACATCACGTTGGCCAGCGCCATGTAGCGCTGCAGGTTGCCGGGGTTGATACCGCCGGTGGGGCAGAACCGTACATCGCCGAAGGGACCACCGAGGGCCTTGAGCGCCGCGGTGCCGCCGCAGACTTCCGCGGGGAACAGCTTGAAGCGGCGGTAGCCGAGGGCGTAGCCGAGCATGATGTCCGAGGCGCTGCTGGTGCCGGGCAACAGTGGCACCGGGCTGTCCAGACTGGCCTTGAGCAGTTCGGCGGTCGAGCCGGGGGTGACGATGAACTGCGCCCCGGCTTCCTCGGCGGCGGCGAGCATCTGCAGGTCGAGCACGGTGCCCGCGCCGACGCAGAGTTCGGGCCGCTGCTCGCGCAGCAGGCGAATGGCGGTCAGGCCATGCACCGAACGCAAGGTGATCTCCAGCACCGTCAGGCCACCGGCCGCCAGGGCATCGGCCAATGGCAGGATGTCCGCCTCGCGGGCGATGGTGATCACCGGCATGATCCGCGCACGGACACAGAGGCTGTCGATCTGGGCGATTTTCTCGGCCATGCGGGCGTGCTGGCTGTTGTCGTTGGTCGTCATAGCGTCAGGTCCTTCGGCCCTAGGGGCACCAGTAAATCTCAAGGGGAGAATGCAATAGCGCGCGCACCGGCATGCTCGCCACCTCGCCCACAGCCAAGGCTGCGCTCAGGGTCTCGAGTTTGCCTTGCCCCTGCAGGGCCAGCAGGGGCAAGCGTGCGCAAGTCAGTAGCGGCAAGGTCATGCTCAGGCGCTGATGCGGCACGCTGGGCGCCAGCATCGGCAGGCAGCGGCGCGGGCAGTCGGCCTGCAAGGCGTCGTGCAGATTCGGGCTGTTGGGAAACAGCGAAGCGGTATGGCCGTCATCGCCCATGCCCAGCACCAGCACATCGATCGGCGGCAACTCGGCCAAAGCCTGGTCGGCTTTCAGCGCGGCGTCTTCGAGGCTTGCACTCGCTTGATACAAGCCGATGAAACGCGCCGCCGCGGCCGGACCACGGAGCAGATGGCGACGCACCAGGCCTTCGTTGCTGTCAGGGTGGGCGACCGGCACCCAGCGCTCGTCGGCCAGGCTGATCACCACCTGCGCCCAGTCCAGCGGCTGCTGCGCCAGCTGTTCGAAGAACGCCACCGGACTGCGCCCACCGGAGACCACCAGGGTCGCCTGGCCCTGGGTTTCGATCGCCACGCGCAGCGCCTCGGCGACCGCCCGGGCCAGGGCCTTGGCCAGCTGCGCCGGACTGCTCAGGCTGCGCGCCAGCACGCCCAGGGGTAAATCGAGATCAGAGATCGCCATACCAGGACCTCCCGTCGCGGGTGATCAGGGCAATCGAGCCCATCGGCCCCCAGGTGCCGGCGGCATAGGGTTTCGGTGCGTCGCCGAGCTGTTTCCAGCCGGCGATCAGCTGATCGCACCACAGCCAGGCGCATTCGATCTCGTCCTTGCGCACGAACAGGTTCTGATTGCCGCGCATCACTTCCAGCAGCAAACGCTCGTAGGCATCGGGGATGCGCGCGCTGCGGTAGGTGTCGGAGAAATTCAGTTGCAACGCGTGACTGCGCAACTGCATGCCCTTGTCCAGGCCCTGATCCTTGGTCATCACCTGCAGGGCGATGCCCTCGTCCGGTTGCAGGCGAATGACCAGCTTGTTGCCGATCAACTGGCGCTGCTCCGGGGCGAAGATGTAGTGCGGCGTCTCCTTGAAGTGGATGACGATCTGCGACATTTTTTCCGCCATGCGCTTGCCGGTACGCAGGTAGAAAGGCACGCCGGCCCAGCGCCAGTTGCGAATGTCCGCCCGGATGGCGACGAAGGTTTCGGTATCGCTCTGGGTGTTGGAGTTTTCCTCCTCCAGATAACCCGGTACCGCCTTGCCATCACTGCTGCCGGCCACGTACTGACCACGCACCACTTGGCGGCTGAGCTGCGCAGCGGTGATCGGCTCCAGCGCCTTGAGCACCTTGACCTTCTCGTCGCGAATGCTGTCGGCGGACAGTTCGCTGGGCGGATCCATGGCGATCAGGCAGAGCAGTTGCAGCAGGTGGTTCTGGATCATGTCGCGCAACTGCCCGGCCTGGTCGAAGTAGCCCCAGCGACCCTCGATGCCGACCTTCTCCGCCACGGTGATTTCCACGTGGGAAATATGATTCTGGTTCCACTGGGTTTCGAACAGGCTGTTGGCGAACCGCAGGGCAATCAGGTTCTGCACCGTCTCCTTGCCCAGGTAGTGGTCGATACGGTAGATGCGGGTTTCCGGGAAGTACTGCGCCACCGCGTCGTTGACCGCGCGCGAGGAGACCAGATCGTGGCCGATGGGTTTTTCCAGCACCACCCGCGTCCGTTCGGCCAGGCCGACCCGCGCCAGGTTGGCGCAGATGCCACCATAGACCGAGGCCGGAGTGGCGAAGTAGGCGATCACGCGTTCGCCCGTTCCGACGTGCTCGGCCAGGGCGTCGTAGTCGTCAGCCTGGAGGAAATCCATAGTCAGATAACTGAGGCGCGCCTGAAAGCGCTGCAGCGCTGCCTTGTCGACCTCATGTACCGGCACATAGCGCAGCAGATGCTCAGCGATACAGGTCAGGTGCTGCTGCGCCTCGCCATTCTCGCGCGCCAGGGCGAAAATCCGCGTATCGGCATGCAACAGTCCGGCGCGGTCGAGCTGGTAGAGTGCCGGGAACAGTTTGCGCAGGGCCAGATCACCCAGCGCGCCGAACAAGGCAAAAGTACAGGATTCAACGGTTATCGAAGGCATGATGTTGGTTCTTTTATCAAGTTAAGCTAGAAATACCCTGTCGACCCGATTTTATCAAGGCCATATGTTGTAATAAAAACAACATTTTGCTAAAAAACACTTGCCAGTGGTAGCCCCCTGGCTCCATCAGTACGATAGGCCGGCAATTTCAGCCCTGGCTAAGGAATGACAATGGACCGCGTGCGCAACCTTCTGGAACAGATCCAGGGTCGACTCGACAGCCTGAACAAGGCCGAACGCAAAGTCGCCGAGGTGATTCTGCGCAACCCGCAGCAAGCCACCCGCCTGAGTATCGCCGCCTTGGCGCAAGCCGCCCTGGTCAGCGAACCGACGGTCAACCGCTTCTGCCGCTCGTTCGGCGTCAGCGGCTATCCCGAGCTGAAGATGCAGCTGGCGCAGAGCCTGGCCAGCGGCGCCGCCTATGTCAGCCGCGCGGTGGAAGCCGACGACGCCCCCGAGGCCTATACCCGCAAGATCTTCGGCAGTGCCATTGCGTCATTGGACAGCGCCTGTCAGGCCATAGATCCGCAGTTGATCAGCCGCGCGGTCGACCTGCTGATCCAGGCCCGGCAGATCCACTTCTTCGGCCTTGGCGCCTCGGCGCCGGTGGCCCTGGATGCGCAGCACAAATTCTTCCGCTTCAACCTGGCGGTGTCGGCCCACGCCGATGTACTGATGCAACGCATGCTGGCCTCGGTGGCGCACACCGGCGACCTGTTCGTGATCATCTCCTACACCGGGCGCACCCGCGAGCTGGTGGAGGTGGCACGCCTGGCCCGGGAAAACGGTGCCTCGGTGCTCGGCCTGACCGCCGCCGACTCACCACTGGCCAAGGCCAGCACCCTGAGCCTGAACATCCCGCTGCCGGAAGACACCGACATCTACATGCCGATGACCTCGCGGATCATCCAGCTCACCGTGCTCGACGTTTTGGCCACCGGCATGACCCTGCGCCGCGGCGTGGACTTCCAGCCGCACCTGCGCAAGATCAAGGAGAGCCTCAACGCCAGTCGCTACCCGCTGGACGAGGAACCGAGCTGAGCAACCTGCAAGCCACGCCTACGCCAACCGTGCCTGCAACTGCAGCACGGCCTCCTCGCCCGGCTTGAGGATCAGGCTGTCGGCGCCGCAACTGGCGGCTTCGACGCAGACAAAACCCAGCGCCTCGCGCCAACTCACATCGGTCAAGGGCCGGCTGCCGGGATGCCAGACCACACTGTTGGCGCCGCCGCGGGTGTCGACCAGCAGGCGTCGCTGCCAGGCCAGATCCTGCACCTGGACGAGCGCGCCGCGGCGAAAGATGCGGTGACAGCCATCCTCGATGCGCAGCTCGCCCTGCTGCCGGCACTCGGCACGCGCCAGCAAGTCCCGACCGGCGGCGCCATCCAGGCCGAGCAGCGCCACCCGCGCGACATCGCTGACGCGCCAATAGGCGTGCAAGGCCTGACTGAGCTGACAGGCCTCGCTGTCTTGATGAGACGTACGCAGGCGCAGCTTCATCTGCTCACCCAACTCGACCTCCAGGGTCACCGTCCAGTCGCATAGCTGCAGCTGCCAGGTCAGATACACACCCTGCTCGTCCAGCTCGCTGCCGAGCAAGTGCCAGTCGCTCAGCCGCGCCCAGCCGTGGGACGGCCAGCCACTCTCGCTGGGATGCCGACCGAACCAGGGCCAGCACACCGGTACGCCACCGCGAATCGCCCCGCCACGCGGCCAATGACTGGCGCACCACAACCAGGGGTGCTGCCCGCGCGGCTGGAAATGCAGCAACTGACCGCCCTGGCGACTGAATATGGCCTGAAAACGTGGATGCTCGATCAGCAGCAACTCGCGCTCCTGGTGGGTCACCCAGCGCAAGGCTGGCCCGGCAGACGACAGAAACAACCCGGCCAGGGGATGCTCTGCAGCAGCCCCCGGCCGGGTTGTCGCCACGCCGGACCAACGCCGCGGCCTAGCCGGCAGCATCGACCCGCTCGCAATGGGCGATCACCACCAGTATTCGACCTGCACGCCGAAGTTGGAGCCGTGCCGCGCGGTGTCGAAGGCGCCGCTGTCGGACAGCGCCGAGCCCGCCGCCAATGTGCTGGCCGCACGCTGCGCCGCGGCGTTCCAGCTGGCATAGGTGTAGTACAGGCGGATTTCCGGACGCGCCCAGAACTCGGGGCCGGCTGGCGACCAGGTTGGCGCCACGGTGAACTTGTTCAGCTTGCGCGTACCATCGGCGGCCTCGACCTGATCGTGACCGACCTCGCCAACCAGCTTGAACTGCTCGGTGAAGGCGTAGCTGGTACGGGCGCCGACCGACAGCCAGTCCTGCTCATCCTCGTTATTCGCGCGCTTGTCCTTCTGGTAGACGAACTGCGCCTGGCCACCCCAGCGCGGTGTGGCCTGCCAGTCGAAGAACTCCACCAGCCGGTAACGCTTGGCGCTGCTGTCCAGGCCGACATCGCCAGTAGAGCCCAGGGCGGTGCCGGGACCGGGGCCGTACTGCAGGGCCAGGGTGTTCTTGCCGCCGAGGCCGAGAAAGTCCGTCTGCTTGTGCTGGGCGGTCAGCGACCAGCCGCTGTTGGCGCCTTCGATATGGCGCGGCTTGGCGATGTAACTCAGGCCGAACTCCAGCTCGCCGCCCGGGTTGGTCTGGAAGCCGGCGACGTTGAAGTCGTGACGGTTGATGTATTCCTTCTGGAACACGCTGTCCTTGCGCGAGAAGGCGTAGCTGTACTTCAGCCCGCCCAGCTCGTAGTCCTCGATGCCGGCGCCGGTGGCGCTCTGGTTCCAGTAGAAGAAATCGGAGATATGGATGTCGTTACGCTTGTAGAAGCGCCGTCCGGCCCACAGCGAGCCGCCATTGAGCGCCGGCACCTTGCTCCATTCGGCGTATGCCTGATTGATCCGGGAAAAACCATGTTCACCGGTGAACTCCGGGCTATGGCCATACTCGTTGAACAGTTGCGCCATGCCTTCGACGCTGAGCACCGAGCCGTCGTCCAGGGTCAGCAGATCCTGGCGCAGGTCCAGCTCCGAGTACTGCTCGCACTCGTTGCCCAGGCGGTATTTCGATTGGGCGCCGGGCAACTGGAAGCAGGACTGGCTGCCGCCGTTCTCCGTACTCCCCGCGCCGCTGCGCACATAGCCGGTGAACTCCAGGGCCTGGGCCTGGGGCATGGCCAGACCGAGGGCCAACGCGACCAGGTAGGGGGCGCGGCGCGCACCACTGGGGCGAGGGGCTACGACAGGGTTGAGACTGATCTTCATGGCTGCTCCTGATTGTTTTTATTGTGTGAAGTGCTGCGGTTACCGCCGAGGCGGGGGATTCGCTGAGGGTGCGCCGCGCGCACCCAGGGGTGCCCCCGGAATGACCCGGAGCCACGCTTGGCTTGCATGAGAATTGCCGATTGCCTTGCCCGACCGCCGCAGCGGCCCTGGCAGCGGCGCGCTAACCGGTCATGAATTGGGCGACCTTGTGCTCGAGCGGTTGCGCCTTGCCCGGCAGCAGGCGCTCGCCGCTCTGAGCGTCGAACAGCAGTACCTTGCTCGGGTCGAACTGCAGCTCCAGGGTTTGCCCCACCTGCGGCGCATCGTCCGGGGCCATGCGGCAGCAGACCTTGGTCTGGTTGAGCTCGACGAACACCAGGGTGTCCGGCCCGGTGGGCTCGACGACTTCGACTTCGGCGCGTATCGACGACTGATTGCGGCTCTCGGCCGTGGCCAGGAGGATCTGCTCGGGACGAATACCGAGGATCACCTCGCGATCCTCGAAGCCCGCCTCCATCACCCCCAGCGGCAGCTCGCAACGCGCCTGCCCGCTGTCCAACAGGGCGAAGAGTTGGCCGTCGCGGCGCTGCAGGCGCAGGGGAATGAAATTCATCGGCGGCGAGCCGATGAAGCTGGCGACGAACAGGTTGGCCGGGTCGTTATAGATCTGCCTCGGAGTGCCGAACTGCTGGATGATGCCGTCCTTCATCACCGCCACCTTGTCGCCCAGGGTCATGGCCTCGATCTGGTCGTGGGTGACGTAGACCGTGGTGGTCTTCAGGCGCTGGTGCATCAGCTTGATCTCGGTGCGCATCTCCACCCGCAGCTTGGCGTCGAGGTTCGACAGCGGCTCGTCGAACAGGTAGATCTTCGGCCGTCGCGCCAGCGCCCGGCCCATGGCCACGCGCTGCTGCTGGCCGCCGGAGAGCTGGCCGGGCTTGCGCCCCAGCAGGTGTTCGATCTGCAGCAGCTTGGCCACCCGCGCGACTTCCGCCTCGATCTCGGCCGGGGCCATCTTGCGCATCTTCAGGCCGAAGGCGATGTTGCCGTGCACGGTCATGGTCGGGTACAGCGCATAGGACTGAAAGACCATGGCGATGTCGCGGTCCTTGGGGCTCATGCCGCTGATGTCCTGGTCGTCGACCAGGATCGCCCCGCCGCTGATGTCCTCCAGGCCGGCGATGCAGTTCATCAGGGTGGATTTGCCGCAACCGGAAGGACCGACCAGGATCAGGAACTCGCCGGAATCGATCGAGATCTCGATGTTTTTCAGGGTATCCGGCAGGCCACTGCCGTAGGACTTGTTGACGTTACGCAGTTCGAGGGTTGCCATTGTTGTTACCTCAACCTTTGACGGCGCCGGCTGTGAGCCCACGCAGGAAATATTTGCCGGCCAGTACGTAGACCACCAGGGTCGGCAGCCCGGCGATCATCGCCGCGGCCATGTCGACGTTGTATTCCTTGGCCCCGGTGCTGGTGTTGACCAGGTTGTTCAGGGCCACGGTGATCGGCTGGGTATCGCCGCTGGCGAACACCACGCCGAACAGGAAGTCGTTCCAGATCTGGGTGAACTGCCAGATCAGGCAGACCATGATGATCGGGGTCGACATGGGCAGCAGGATGCGCCCGAAGATGGTGAAGAAGCCCGCGCCATCCAGGCGCGCCGCCCGCACCAGGGCATCCGGAATGCTCACGTAGTAATTACGAAAGAACAGCGTGGTGAAGGCCATGCCGTAGACCACATGGATCAGCACCAGACCGCCGGTGGTGTTGGCTAGGCCGAGCTGGCCGAGGGTGAAGGACGCCGGCAGCAGCACCACCTGGAACGGCAGGAAACAGCCGAACAGCAGCAGACCGAAGAACAGCTGCGAACCGCGGAAACGCCACATGGCCAGCACATAACCGTTCAACGCGCCGATCACGGTGGAGATCAGCACCGCCGGAATGGTGATTTTCACCGAGTTCCAGAAGTAGCCGCCGACCCCGTCCCAGGCCTTCAGCCAGCCGATGGCGGTGAACACCTCGGGCCAGGACAGCAGGTTGCCGGTGCGGATGTCTTCCGGGCTCTTGAAGCTGGTCAACAGCATGACCACCAGCGGGATCAGGTAGACCGCGCAGGCGGCCAACAGGGTGGCGTAGATCGCCACGCGGCTCAGGCTGAGCGAGGAACGGCTAGTCATGGCGCTTGCCTCGCAGCTCGGAGTACAGGTAGGGCACCAGGATCGCCAGCACCGCGCCGAGCATGAGGATCGCACTGGCGGCGCCGAGGCCCATCTGGCCGCGGGTGAAGGTGTGGGCATACATGAACATCGCCGGCAGATCGGAGGCGTAGCCGGGGCCGCCGGCGGTCATCGAGGCAACCAGGTCGAAGCTCTTGATGGCGATATGCGAGAGGATCATCAGCGCGCTGAAGAACACCGGACCCAGGCTCGGCAGGACGATGCGCAGGTAGATGTTCGGCAGGCTGGCGCCATCGACCTGGGCGGCGCGAATGATCGACTGATCGACCCCGCGCAGGCCGGCGAGGAACAGCGCCATGACGAAGCCCGAGGACTGCCAGACCGCGGCGATCACCAGGCAGTACACCACCCGATGCGGGTCCACCAGCCAGTCGAAACGAAAGCCTTCCCAGCCCCAGTCGCGGAGCATCTTGTCGATGCCCAGGCCGGGGTTGAGCAGCCATTTCCAGGCGGTGCCGGTGACGATCATCGACAACGCCATGGGGTAGAGAAATATGGTGCGGATAAAGCCTTCGCGGCGAATGCGCTGATCCAGCAGCACCGCCAGCATCACCCCGAGCACCAGGCTGATGCCGATGAACAGGCCGCCGAAGAGCAGCAGGTTCTGGCTCGCCACCCACCAGCGGTCGTTGCCCCACAAGCGCGCATACTGCTGCAGGCCAACCCAGGAATAGCTGGGCATGAAACGCGAACTGGTGAACGACAGGGCAAAGGTCCAGAGGATGTAGCCGTAGAAACCGACCAGGATGATCAGCATGCTCGGCGCCAACACCAGCTTGGGCAGCCAGCGTTGCAGCGCATCCAGCGGTGAGGCCTTGGTGAAAACCGCGATTGAACTCATGGGTGACTCCATTGTGTTGCGGCCCGTAGGGCGGGTGAAACCCGCATTTCGCCGACCAGGGGTTATGCGAATTTCCTGGAATGCGGCGCGGCCGATCCCGCGAAGCGCGCCAACAGGCATGCACCGGGGACATCGGGTTGATAAGCGGCGGGTTGCACCCGCCCTACGGGCTAACCGCCCTGGGAACGCCGCCGGCGCGCCGGCGGCCTGGGCTGACCTACTGCACGGCCTGGATAGCCGCGGCCAGCTGCTGGGCAGCCTTCTGCGGATCAGCCTTGGGGTCGTTGAAGAAGTTGGTCACCACGTCGAATACCGCACCCTGCACATAGCTGGAGGCGGCCATGCCGTGGGCCAGGCTCGGCTGCAGGCCACCGCTGGCGGCAGCCGCCTTGAAGTCGAGCATGGACTGCTGCGCGCAGGCATCGAAGCTGCTCATGTCCATATCCGTGCGCACCGGGATCGAGCCCTTGCTCTGGTTGAAGAACTCCTGGAACTGCGGCGCCATGATGGTGCGCGCCAGGTCTTCCTGGGCCTTGCGGTTGTCCGCGTTACCCAACTTGAACATCGCCAGCGAATCGATGTTGTAGGCGAAGCTGCCCTGGGTGCCGGGGAACGGCAGGCACTGATAGTCCTTGCCGGCGACCTTGCCGGCGGCGGTCCATTCGCTCTTGGCCCAGTCGCCCATGATCTGCATGCCGGCCTTGCCGTTGATCACCATGGCGGTGGCGCTGTTCCAGTCACGCCCGGCGGCATTAGCATCGACATAGCCGTGCAGTTTCTGCAGGGCGGCGAACACCTCGACCATCTTGGCGCTGGTCAGCACGCTCTCGTCCAGGTCGACGAAGGCCTTGCTGAAGTCCTCGGGACCGAGCACGGCGAAGGCCAGATCCTCGAACACGGTGCTGTCCTGCCAGGGCTGGCCGCCATGGGCCAGCGGCATGAAGCCTGCGGCCTTGAGCTTGTCGGCGGCGACGAAGAATTCGTCGAGGGTAGTCGGCGCGGTGGCGCCGGCCTTGGCAAACACCTCGGGGTTGATCCACAACCAGTTGACCCGGTGCACGTTGACCGGCACCGCCACGTAATGGCCGCCGAACTGCATCACCTCGATCACCTGCGGCGGCAGCAAGGTATCCCACTGCTGCTGCTTGGCGACTTCGTCGAGATCGGCGAGCAAACCCAGCTCGCCCCATTCCTGAATGTCCGGGCCCTTGATCTGCGCGGCAGCGGGCGGATTGCCGGACACCGCACGGGTCTTCAGCACGGTCATCGCCGCCTCACCACCACCACCGGCAACGGCGAAGTCTTTCCAGGTGTGGCCCTGGTCTTCGATGAGTTTCTGCAGGGTGTCGACGGCGCGTTTTTCGCCACCGGAAGTCCACCAGTGCAGTACTTCGACTTCACCGGCAAGGGCTGTCAGGGGCAGCAGATAGGCGAGAGACACAGCAGTGGCCAGGCGAGAAATCGCATTCATGAGCAGGTTCCTTTCTTGTTGTTATTCACGGGCAAGTCTGGTGCTTGCGCTGGAATCGAGTCTAACCAAGGTCGGCTGCCTGGCGGGTAACGAAGGGATGCGCGAAGGTCACAGGCTGGTGACAAAGCACGTACACCGCAGGGCGCGCCCTGCGGCCGCCATCATCGCGGCAGGCTCAGGGTCACCCGCAGGCCGCCTTCGCGCAGGTTGCGCAGGCTCAGTTCGCCGCCGTGGCTGTGGGCGATGTTGCGTGCGATGCCCAGGCCCAGGCCATAGCCCTGCTGCTGGCCGGCCAGACGAAAATGCGGTTCGAACACCTGCTCCAGGCGCTGCTCGGGCACGCCCGGCCCCTCGTCGTCGACATGCAGGACGAAGGTTTGGTCATCGTCCTCGATATGCAGGTGGGCACGCTCGCCGTACTTCAGCGCGTTGTCCACCAGATTGCCGATGCAGCGCTTGAGTGCCAGGGGTTTACCGGGATAGGCCGCGCACGCCCGGCCATCCAGGGTCACCCGACCATTGCCGGCCGGCGCCAGATAAGGCTCGACCACGTAATTGAGCAACTGGTTGAGGTCGACCGGCTCGATATTTTCGTGAATATCGGTGTCCTTGACGCACTGCAGCGCGCCCTTGACCAGCATCTCCAGCTCATCCAGGTCGCGACTGAACTTGGCCTGCACGGCCTCGTCGTCGAGCAGTTCGACGCGCAGACGCAGGCGGGTGATGGGCGTACGCAGGTCATGGGAAATGGCGCTGAACAACTGGCTGCGCTCGCGCAGGTAGCGGCCGATACGCTCGCGCATGGCGTTGAACGCACGGCTGACCTCGACCACCTCGCTGCCACCGGCCTCGGCCAGCGGCTCGACCTCGCTGCCCAGGGACATATCCCGCGCCGCCAGCGCCAGGCGCTTGAGCGGGCGACTCTGCCAGTGCACCAGCACGCCGATGAACAGCAACAAGAAGCTGCTGGTGAGGATGATGAACCACAATTGCTGGGCCGGCAGGCCCTGCTGCTCCAGGCCGGCATAGGGCTCGGGCAACAGTGAGGCGAGATACAACCACTCCCCCGGCGCGATCTGGATCTGCGTCACCAGCACCGGCGGATTGAGCGGTTCCAGGCTCAAGGCGTAATGCGCCCAGGAACGCGGCAGTTCGTCGAGTTTCAGGGCGTTATTGAAGATGCGCAAATCGTCGGGACTGACGAACTGCACCAGCAGGTCCAGGTCGTTGCCCAGCCGCTCGCGCAGGGTAGCATCGACCGCATCGAGCACTGCGCGCTTGCGTGGGGTTTCCGGCAGCACCTGCATGCTCAGCGGCTTGTCGTTGAGCGAGACGAAGAAGCGCGTGCCGCCCATATTGCGCAACTGGTCGAGGACCAGGGGCCGGTAACCCAGGGGCAAGGAGCGAAAATAGCTGACGCTGGCGGCCATCGACTGCGCCAGGCTGCGCGAGCTGGCAAGCAAGCCTTCCATCTGGCTGGCGCGCAACTGCGAAACCCAGATCAGGCTCGACAGCGCCTGGGCCAGCAACACCACCAGCAGGGTCAGCAGCAACATGCGCCCGAGCAGCGAGCGCGGCACCGGCAACAGCTTGCGCAGGCTAAACATGGCTATGGGGGGTGACCACCGCGGCCAACTGGTAACCGCTGCCGCGCACCGTGCGGATCAGCCGCGGCGGCTTGCCGGTATCGCGCAGGCGTTGGCGCAGGCGGCTGACCGCCATGTCGACGATGCGTTCGAGCGGCATCACCTCGCGGCCACGGGTGGCGTTGCCGATGGTGTCGCGGTCGAGGATCTGCTGCGGGTGGTCGAGAAACAACTTGAGCAGGGCAAAGTCGGCGCCGGAGAGGATCACCTCCTCGCCGTCTTCATGGAACAGCCGGTGGCTGACCATGTCCAGGCGCCACTCATCGAACGCCAGCACCTCGCTGCCGCGCTCCTGGGTGAAATGTGCACGGCGCAGCAGCGCCTTGATCCGCGCCAGCAACTCGCGCGGGCTGAACGGCTTACCGAGGTAATCGTCGGCGCCCAATTCCAGACCAATGACCCGGTCGGTCTCATCGGAACTGGCGGTGAGCATGATGATCGGCACTTGGGCGAAGCGCTGATGCTCGCGCACCCAGCGGCACAGGCTGAAACCATCCTCGTCGGGCAACATCACATCGAGAATCACCAGATCCGCCGGCTCGGCACACAGGCCCTGGCGAAAGCCGGCGCCATCGCCGACGGTGCGCACCTGGAAGCCGGCACGGCTCAGGTAGGTGTGCAGCAGTTCGCGAATTTCCTGGTCATCGTCGACCAGCAGAATCGATTTTCCGGGCTGGCTCATGGTCCGCCGTCCTTATTCTCATAGGGGGTAACGCCCCCGGGCCACAGGGTACGCCGCGCGGCACCCTACACCGAAGCCTGCTGCAAGGCCACGCCCGCGCCCATCAGGCCCGGGTACTCGGCCGTCACCAGCCACACCGGAATGCCATCGAAGTAATCGCTCATGCGGCCCTTGTCGCGCAGGCAGCGGGCGAAGCCGCTGGCCAGGAAAAACTCGGCAAAGCGCGGCACCACACCGCCGGCAATATACACCCCGCCGCGTGCGCCCAGGCTCAGCACGTTGTTGCCGGCGGCGCGACCGAGCCAGCAGCAGAACTGTTCCAGCACCGCGACGGCCACGGCATCGCCAGCCAGCGCCGCCGCTGTGACCTCGGCCGGCGAGCGCAAGCGTTCTTCATGGCCATCCAGCGCGCAGATCACGCGATAGAGCAGCAACAAGCCGCTGCCGCTGAGCACATCCTCGGCGCGCACATGGCCGAGCCGGCGGTAGAGCTGCTGCCACAGTTCGGCCTCGCGCGGAGTGCCGATCGGCAGGTCGACATGCCCACCCTCGCCGGGCAAGGCCCGCCAGCTGCCATCAGCCAGGGCCAGCAGCGTACCGACGCCCAGCCCCGTGCCCGGGCCGATCACCACCACCGGACGATCCGACTCTGCCACGCCGGGACAGACCGGCCGCCGCTCGTCATCAGCCAAGCGGGTCATGCCCAGGGCCATGGCGGTAAAGTCGTTGACCAGCAGCAACTCGCGCACCTGCAGCTCGCGGCAGAAGGCCGAGCGACTGATGCGCCACTGATTGTTGGTGAAGCGGAACTGGTCGCCGTTGACCGGGCCGGCGCAGGCCAGGCACACCGAATCGACCGCGCCCAGCGCCAGGCCGAGGTCGCCCAGGTAGGCGCGGATCGCCTGTTCCGGGCCCGGATAGTCGGCGGTGGGCAACACCCGCACCGACTCCAGCTGCTGGTCGCGCCACAGGGCGAAGCGCGCGTTGGTGCCGCCAATATCACCGACCAGGGCCAGTTTCACTTCAGTGCCTCCAGGCTGGTGGTGAAGGCGCAGGCGCCCTGCTCTGCCGAGCTGAAGGACTGGCGCATGAAGGCAAACAGCTCGCGGCCGCAGCCCACGGCATTGTCCAGGGTGCCGACCGCCGGCTCGCGCGCCGCCAGCTCAGCGGCCTCGACCAGCAACTGCAATTCGCCGGTGTGACCGTCGAGGCGAATCAAGTCGCCGTCGCGCACCAGCGCCAACGGCCCGCCACCGTAAGCCTCGGGACAGACATGGATGGCCGCCGGGATCTTGCCCGAGGCGCCGGACATGCGCCCGTCGGTGACCAGGGCCACCTTGAAGCCGCGATCCTGCAGCACGCCGAGGAACGGAGTCATCTTGTGCAGTTCCGGCATGCCATTGCTGCGCGGGCCCTGAAAGCGCATCACCGCGACGAAGTCACGCTCCAGCTCGCCGGCCTTGAAGGCATCGGCCAACTCCTGCTGATCCTCGAATACCATCGCCGGGGCCTCGACCAACTGGTGCTCCAGGGCCACGGCGGAGACCTTCATCACCCCGCGACCGAGGTTGCCCTGCATCAGGCGCAAACCGCCTTCGGCGGAGAAGGGATTGGCCACCGGGCGCAGCACGTTTTCGTCGTGGCTCTTGCTCGGACCGTCGCGCCAGACCAGTTGGCCGTTGTCCAGAAAGGGCTCGCGGGTGTAACGACTCAGGCCGTGACCGGCCACGGTGTTGACGTTTTCATGCAGCAGCCCGGCATCGAGCAGCTCGCGGATCAGGAAGGCCATACCGCCGGCGGCCTGGAAATGGTTGATATCGTCCTTGCCGTTGGGATAGACGTGGGCCAGGGTCGGCGTCACCGCCGAGAGGTCGGCCATGTCCTGCCAGGTCAACTGAATCCCCGCGGCCTGGGCGATGGCCGGCATATGCAGGGTGTGATTGGTCGACCCGCCGGTGGCACTCAGGGCGACGATGGAATTGACCAGGCAACGCTCGTCGACGATCTCGCCGAGCGGCATGAATTGCCCACTCTGCTTGGTCAGTCGGGTCACCTGCTGCGCCGCCTCGCGGGTCAGGGCATCGCGCAGTGGCGTATTGGGATTGATAAAGGAGGCGCCCGGCAGATGCAGGCCCATCACTTCCATGAGCAATTGATTGGTGTTGGCGGTGCCATAGAAGGTGCAGGTGCCAGGGCTGTGGTAGGCGGCCATCTCGGCAGCCAGCAGTTCGTCGCGCGTTGCCTTGCCCTCGGCATAGCGCTGGCGCACGTCGGCCTTGTCCTTGTTCGACAACCCGGACGGCATGGGACCTGCCGGCACGAACAGGCTCGGCAGATGACCGAACCGCAGGGCGCCCATCAGCAGGCCGGGCACGATCTTGTCGCAGATGCCCAGGTACAGCGCGGCGTCGAACATGTTGTGCGACAACGCCACGGCGGTGGCCATGGCGATCACTTCGCGGCTGGCGATGCCCAGTTCCATCCCCGGTTCGCCCTGGGTCACGCCATCGCACATGGCCGGCACGCCGCCGGCGAACTGGCCGACCGAACCGATTTCTCGCAGGGCCTGCTTGATCCGCTCGGGATAGTTCTCGTAGGGCTGGTGGGCCGAGAGCATGTCGTTGTAAGCCGAAATGATCGCCACGTTGGCCGCATTCATCAGGCGCAGGGTCTGCTTGTCTTCGCTGCCGCAACCCGCCACACCATGGGCAAAATTGGCGCATTGCAGCTTGCCGCGCTGCGGGCCTTCGCTGGCCGCCGCGCGAATCATCGCCAAATAGGGCTCGCGCGTGGCACGGCTGCGGGCGATCAGGCGGTCGGTTACCTCAAGTACGCGGGGATGCATGTGGTTGACTCCAGGCTGGCGAATAGCGATATTTTGTACTTAATACAAAAATACTGCCACTCAAAACACTTGATTTCTACACTTACGGGCATAATCTTGTAATTCCAACAACAAAATCAGGTCAGGACCTCACCCATGACTATACGCATCGCAATCAACGGTTTTGGCCGCATCGGCCGCAACGTGCTCCGCGCCCTCTACAGTCAAGACTACCGCCAACAGCTGCAGGTGGTGGCCATCAATGACCTGGGCGACAGTGCGATGAATGCCCACCTGCTCAAGTACGACAGCGTGCACGGGATCTTCGCCGGCAGCGTCGACAGCGATGGCGAAAGCCTCACGGTCAATGGTGATCGTATCGCCGTCAGCGCCATTCGCAACCCGGCCGACCTGCCGTGGCAGGCGCTCAAGGTCGACGTGGTCTTCGAGTGCACCGGGCTGTTCACCGAGCGCGACAAGGCCGCCGCCCACCTCGCCGCCGGCGCGCGCAAGGTGATCATCTCGGCGCCGGCCAAGGGCGCCGACGCCACCATCGTCTATGGCGTCAATCACGACATTCTGCGCCAGTCCATGCAGATCATCTCCAACGCCTCCTGCACCACCAACTGCCTGGCCCCGGTGGCCCAGGTGCTGCAACGCGAACTGGGTATCGAACACGGCCTGATGACCACCATTCACGCCTACACCAATGACCAGAACCTTTCCGACGTCTACCACAGCGACCCCTACCGTGCACGCTCAGCGACCCAGTCGATGATCCCGACCAAGACCGGCGCCGCCGAAGCGGTCGGCCTGGTACTGCCGGAACTGGCCGGCAAGCTGACCGGCATGGCCGTGCGGGTGCCGGTGATCAACGTCTCGCTGGTCGATCTGACCCTACAGGTCAAGCGCGACACCAGCAGCGATGAAATCAACGCCCTGCTCCAGGCCGCCAGCCAGCTTTCCCCGGTGCTCGGCTACAACAGCCTGCCGCTGGTGTCCTGCGACTTCAACCACAACCCGCTGTCGTCGATCTTCGACGCCAACCACACCAAGGTCAGCGGCCGACTGGTGAAAGTCATGGCCTGGTACGACAACGAATGGGGGTTTTCCAACCGTATGCTCGATACCTGCCTGGCCCTGTGTGCGGCACCCTGAAAGCCACTGCGCCGCAAGCCCGAAGGAGCGGAGGCCATGGCCGCGATAGCGCCTGCCAGACCAAGGATCGCGGGCATGGGACTGGGCGCCCCCCCGCTCCTACGATGCGTACTGATACCGTGGCCCGGATGCAATCCGGGAAATCACCGTCCCGGATTGCATCCGGGCTACCCAGTCAAATCCAGGACTCGCATATGAGCCGTATCAGCTTCACCACCGCCAGCCTGCCGGCGCGCAAGCGCATCGCCCTGGTTGCCCACGACCACTGCAAGGAATTCCTCCTCGACTGGAGCGAGCGCCAGCGCGACAAACTGGCCAGGCACCATTTGCTGGCCACCGGCACCACCGGCCTGCTGCTCGGTCGGCGCCTCGACCTGCCGATCGAGAGCATGCTCAGCGGCCCGCTGGGCGGCGACCAGCAACTGGGCGCGCGCATCGCCGAGCAGCGCGTGGACATGCTGGTGTTCTTCTGGGACCCCTTCGAGCAGCAGCCCCACGACCCGGACATCAAGGCCCTGCTGCGAGTCGCGGCGGTGTGGAATATCCCGGTGGCCTGCACCGAGAGCAGCGCCGACTACATGCTCAGCAGCGCGCTGCTGGATCAGGCCCACGACTACCGGATTCCCGACTACAGCACCTACCTCGCCGCCCGCAGTTAACCGGCACACGCCACTGAGGCAGCCGCGATACGGCCCCCCAACGCCGCGCCGCGGCGCCAGGACCGGCGCCCTTGGCCACCACCCGCACCACTCAGGTCGCCCGCGAAATCTTGCCACGCCCCGCCAATCCAAAGCGCAGAGGCATGTTTGTTCGAGCGTGCCTGTAACAAAACCACAAGCGCCGCGTCTCTAGAAGCAAGAACGGCAAGCGTGGCCACAACCCAACACCGGCGGCGTAGCGTTCCAGACGATCACCCATGCATTACCTCAATCGCTAAAACGGAGCTACCCAGATGAACACCACCGCTTCCCAGAACGTTGTTTCGGCCGCCGCGCTCGCCCTTGCCCTGGGCACCGCCTTGGCGTTGTCCAGCGTGCCCGTCACCGCTCAGGCGGCAGACAGCGAAAAATGCTTTGGCGTCGCCATGCAAGGCAAGAACGATTGCGCCGCAGGGCCCGGCACCACCTGCGCCGGCACCTCGAAGATCGACTACCAGGGCAATTCCTGGAAATTCGTGCCCAAAGGCACCTGCGAACAGACCGCCTCGCCAACCTCGCCCACCGGCTTCGGCCAGCTCGAGGCGTTCAAGGAAGTGAAGCAGTCCTGATCGGCCACACAGGAGCGCTGATGATGCTTGCCTCGCCAACTCACGCTGCCAACAGCGCTCCTGCACTCCGGCCCCTGCTGCCCTGCCAGGCCGGTATCGGCCTGAAGTCGCAGCACTACCAGCAGGTCCTCGACAGCAGCCCGGCAGTCGGCTTCTTCGAGGTGCATGCCGAGAACTACCTGGTGGCGGGCGGACCTTTCCATCATTACCTGGGCCTGATCCGCGAACGCTACCCGCTGTCGATTCACGGCGTCGGTTTGTCGATCGGCGCTCAGCAGCCCCTCGACCTGAACCACCTGGAGCGCCTGGCCGCGCTGCTGGAACGCTACCAGCCAGAATCATTTTCCGAGCACCTGGCCTGGTCGAGCCATGACGACCTGTTTCTCAACGACTTGCTGCCAGTCGCCTACGACACCGCCACCCTTAGCCGGGTCTGCGAGCATATCGATCAGGTGCAAAGCCGCTTGCAGCGCCAGCTACTGCTGGAAAACCCGGCCACCTATGTCGAATTTTCCAACTCGAGCATGGACGAAGCCACATTTATCAGCGAAGTCGTGCGCCGCAGCGGTTGCGGCCTGCTGCTGGACGTCAACAATGCCTATGTTTCCGGCATCAACCACCACTGGGACGTGCACGCCTACCTGCGCGCCCTGCCGCTGCATGCCGTCGGCGAAATCCATCTAGCCGGCTTCGCCGAAGACCGCGATGCGGCAGGCGATCGCCTGCTGATCGACAACCATGGCGCACCTGTCGACGCGGCCGTGTGGCTGCTGTACACGGAGGTCCTGCAACTGATCGGTGCCACCCCGACCCTGATCGAGCGGGACAATGACATACCGCCCCTGGAGGTATGGGTGCAAGAGGCGCAGCAGGCGCAAGCGCTGCTCCAGCGGCATCAACCACGCACCAGGCAGGCGCAGCCATGAACAGCCAACGGGAATTCGTCGCGGCCCTGCTCGATCCCGAGCGCGACTGCCCAGCGCAGCTGACCACCTGGAACGGCTCGGACCCCGCGGTGCGCTTCGCCGTCTACCGCAACAACGTCCTCAGCTCGCTGGTCGATGCCCTGGCCGCCAGTTTTCCGGTGGTGCAGCAACTGCTCGGCGAGGCGTTCTTTCGCGCCATGGCAGCCCTCTACGTGCGTCAGTCGCCGCCGCGCACGCGCATTCTGGCCGAGTATGGCGCCGACTTCGCCGACTTCATCGAGGCGTTTGCCCCCGCCAGCAGCCTGCCCTATCTGGCAGACGTGGCACGCCTGGAGCGGCTGCGCGTGCGCGCCTACCACGCCGCTGACGTAGCGCCACTGGCGAGCGAGACGCTGACAGCGGCGCTGGCCGCGCCGGATCGCCTTCGCGACCTTCTGCTGCAATTGCAGCCCGCACTCGGCCTGCTCGATTCGAGCTTCGCCGTGGTTTCACTCTGGGCCGCCCATCAGGGCAGCTTGCAGATCGCCGACGTCGACCCCCACCAGGCGCAGAGCGCCCTGGTCCTACGCAACGGCCTGCAGGTCGAGGTGATTGGCATTCACCAGAGCGACAGCCTGTTCATCCAGGCACTGCAAGCCGGGCTCACGCTCGGCCACGCCGCAGAACAGGCCCATGCCCTCAACGATGCTTTCGATCTCGGCACCTGCCTGGCCCATTTGCTGCGGGCTGGAGCAATTACTCACTCGGCGTACAACCACCAAAGGCAACTCCCATGACCCCCAATCCGTCCTTGGCCCAGGCTTCCCTGCCGGTCCGCCTGATCGCTCGTACGGTCGATCTGTGCAAGCTGATTCCCTACAGCCTGATTGCCTTTGTTGGCCGCTTTGCCATCGCCGCAACCTTCTGGAAATCGGGGCAAACCAAGGTCGAAGGCCTGGCCATCGATATCGTTTCCGGTACGTTCGAAATCGGCATGCCGAAGCTCTCCGCCTCGGCCGTGCCCTTGTTCGAGTATGAGTACCAGCTGCCACTGGTGCCCCCGGAGCTGGCCGCGCAACTGGCAGCATTCAGCGAGCACTTTTTCCCGCTGCTGATCCTGCTTGGCCTGGCCACGCGCTTCTCCGCACTGGCGTTGCTCGGCATGACCCTGGTGATTCAGTTGCTGGTCTACCCGGGCGCCTACCCGACCCATGGCGTATGGGCCGCCGTGCTCTTGCTACTGGCAGCCAAGGGCCCCGGAGTGCTGGCCATCGACCAGCTGATTGCCCGGCGCTATGGTTATACCGACTGAGCGGTGCTCAGTCGCCTCGCGCACCGTCCCCGAGACCTAAGTCACGGCTGTCCAGCGCCTCCAGCAGGCGGCAGTGTTCGGCCTGCTCGCCGTCGCAGCCGGCCAGCTTGGCCAGCTCGGCCTTCATCCGCTGCAGATCCTGGATGCGCGCCTCGATGGCCTGCAAGTGCTCCTGCACCAGCCGGTCGGCTTCGGCGCAAGGGCTCTGCGGATGACCGGCCAGCTCGATCAGCGCCTTGATCTCGCCGAGACTGAACCCCAGCTCGCGACCACGCCGGATGAAGCGCAGCCGGCGTACGTCGATCGCCTGGTAGTGGCGATAGCCGGACACACTGCGCGCCGGTGTCGGCAGCAGGCCGCTGCGCTCGTAAAAGCGAATGGTTTCCAGGTTGACCCCGCTCTCGCGGGCCAGCGCGCCGATGGTAAAAGCCTTGCTCATGGTTGACTCCGTAGCGACTACAGGGTTTAGCGTACAACGCACCCCGCCCAAGGAGAACCACCATGGCCAGTCACTGCTGCAACAACCAGCCCGTCGCCCGCTCGCAGCGCTACCGGAGGATTCTGTGGATCGCCCTGGTGGTCAACTTCAGCATGTTCGTCCTGGAGATCGGCGCCGGTGCCCGCGCCGGCTCGACTTCGCTGCTGGCCGACTCGCTGGATTTTCTCGGCGATGCCGGCAACTACGCCATCAGCCTGTGGGTACTCGGCCTGGGTGTGGCCATGCGCGCCCGGGCCTCGCTGCTCAAGGCCCTGTCGATGCTGGCCTTCGGCGTGGGTGTGCTGGGCACGGCCGTCTGGCAAGTACTCGGCGACAAAGTGCCGGATGCCCAGACCATGGGCAGCGTCGGCCTGCTGGCACTGCTGGCCAACCTCGGCGTGGCGGCCCTGCTCTTTGCCTATCGCGAGGGCGACAGCAACATGCGTAGCGTCTGGCTGTGCACCCGCAATGACGCCCTGGGCAACGTCGCAGTGCTGCTGGCGGCGCTCGGCGTGTTTGGCACCGGCAGTGCCTGGCCGGACCTGCTGGTGGCCGGCTGCATGGCCTGCCTGGCCCTGACATCGGCCTACCAGGTGATGATTCAAGCGCGTCACGAGTTGCTCGCGGTCAGTTGCGCCCCGCTCGAACAGGCCTGAGGGTGCTCGACAAGGTCGAGGCGCCACGGGATCTCAGAAATCCACCTTGCCGCGACCGGCCTTGATCGTCCCGCGCTTGGTCTTGCCTTCCAGGCGACGTTTCTTCGAGCCGAAGGTCGGCTTGGTCGGCCGCCGCGCCTTTTCGGTCTTGCCGGCATTGCGGATCAGCTCGGCCAGGCGCTCCAGGGCATCGGCGCGGTTCTGCTCCTGGGTACGGTATTGCTGGGCCTTGATGATCACCACGCCCTCGGCGGTGATGCGACTGTCACGCAGCGCCAGCAGGCGTTCCTTGTAAAACGCCGGCAACGATGAGGCCTGGCTGTCGAAGCGCAGATGCACGGCACTGGACACCTTGTTGACGTTCTGCCCACCGGCGCCTTGGGCGCGGATGGCGGTCAACTCGATTTCAGCATCGGGCAGGTGGACGCTATTGGAAATTTCCAGCATGGCAATGGCTTCGGCGGTGACAGAGGGACAAGGATATACCCTGACCAAGGCTGCCGTATGGCCCTGCCCACTACAGCAGGGTGCAACCAGGCATCGGCATCCTTGAGCCATCAGCCTCATCGGCCGCTTGGCAGCAGCGCAGACCCCACCGTACACTCCCGGCAAAACGTGCATGCCTGAGTGCGGCACTCAAAAATAAGAAATGGCGATGCCGGACACTCGTTATGGCAGCGCCCCTACCTCTTCGGTTCTTCGCCATGCCCTTTGCCCGTACCCTGCTGATGCTATTGTTGCCGACCCTGATGCTCGCCAGCCCGTTCATTAGCGCCAGCGACAGCTGGCAGGATGCGCCCGAACATCCGGTAATCCTGACGGTAAGCGGCGAGCTCGGTTGCTGCCCCGGTGGCCAGGCGCTGTTCGATCTGCAGCGCCTGCAGGCCCTGCCGCAAGTCGAGGTCAAGACCCTGACGCCCTGGACCGATCAGCAGGACAGCTACCGCGGCCCCAGGCTCAGTGTGTTGATCGACAGTCTCCAGGCCCGCGGTGAATGGCTCGAGGCCACCGCCCTGAACGACTACGCCACCCGCCTCAACCTCGAGGCCGCCCGGCAATACCCGGTGATCCTGGCGACCCACAAGAATGGCCAGCCCATGAGCGTGCGCGACAAGGGGCCGATCTGGATCGTCTACCCCTTGAGCGACTTCCCCGAACTGCGCAAGGAAGAACATCAACGGTCGATGATCTGGCAGCTGAAAACCCTGCACGTCGGACGGTAATTGCCGATGAGCCGCCTACGCTATGCGCTCCTCGCCCTGGTCACCCTGGCCTTTGCCGTGGGCATTGGCACCTCCCTGGTCTATAACCAGCGCATGACGGAACAGGCCTCCGCCCGGATCCAGATCTCCGCCTGGTCGCTTGCCCAGCTGGAGTTCGAACACCTGCGCTTTCTCAATACCCTGCAATTGTTCAGGGCGGGCGCCAGCTCCCAGGAAAAGCTGGAGCTGGCCTACGACCTGCTGTGGAGTCGTCTCGATGTATTCCTGGCTGGCGAAGAAAATCGGCTGATCCGCCAGCGTTTCAACGCCGAAGCCCTGGTCAAGCAGCTCTTCGTCCAGTTACGCAGCGATGAAGCCCTGGTATTCCGCCCCAGACTAGAACCCGGGTCTGAAATCGACCAGGCCATCGCACGCTACGACACCTACCAGCCGCCGATCCGGCAACTGATGATCAAAAATTTCACCGGGCCGGATGCTACCCGGATCGTCGACGGCCTGCGTAGCAGCCAGAATCTGAGCCAACTCCTCCTGCTCGGCATGCTGTTCTGCGGCGGCGGACTCAGCCTGTTGCTGTACCTCGAAGCGCGCAAAAATCGCTTCATGGCCCGCTTCGACACACTGACCAATCTGCCCAACCGCAACAGTTTCCAGGCCCAACAGAACCACTCGAGCGCTTGTGCTTGCCGCGCCCTGGCGGTGATCGAGCTGAGTAATTTTCGCGCCCTGAACGAAAACATCAGTCACGAGGCCGGCGACCTGTTGCTCAGTCGCATCGGCGAGACGCTCAATCGCTTGAAGCCCAAGGACAGCTTCGTCGCCCGGGTGGCCGGCGATGAGTTCGTCATGACCTTTCCCGAGAGTTTTCCCGAAGAACTGGTCATCGGCACCCTGCACAGCCTTAGCTACGCACTGACCTTCGACTTTCAAAACGACAAACACCTGTTCCAGGTGGCCACCCGGATTGGCCTGAGCTACAACTCCGGCAACAACCTCAACCTGCAGAAGCTCTACTACTTCGCCAGCCTCGCCTTGCGCGAGCTAGGCCTGAAAAAAACCAGAGGCATTGAAGTATTCAGCGAAGCGATCAGCAGCCGCTACCTGCGCAGCCAGCAACTGCTAGGCGACCTCCAGCACGCACTGGCAGAACCCTCGACCACGGGCATGAGCTTGCACTACCAGCCTATCGTCCCACTGACTGAAGCTGCTCTGGGGGTCGAGGTGTTACTGCGCTGGCAGCATCCACAGCTCGGCTATATTTCCCCGTTGGAAGTGGTGGAGCTGGCGGAAAACCACCAACTGGGCCCAGTCCTGGGGCAATGGATTTTGCGCCAGTTGAAGCAGGACCTGCTGACCCTACCGCACAGCCTGCGCAGCTCTCTGTACTTCTCGATCAACATCTCCGCCTCTCAGTTCGGCCTGAACCTGCCCGATGAACTCGGCCACTGGCTTGCCGAAGCCCCTATCCAGGCCAGGCAACTGATTGTGGAGATGACCGAGTCGATTTCCATCGCCAACTTTGATGATGGCTCGCACATCCTCGGCCAGCTCAACGAACTGGGGGTCCAGGTGGCGCTCGACGACTTTGGCACCGGCTATTCATCGCTGTCCTATTTGCGCGAACTGCGCGTGCAGCGGATCAAGATCGACAAATCCTTCATCCAGGGCATCGGCCAGAATCCGCAACTGCAAAGCGTGGTTCGCAGCATCATCGAGTTGTGCCATACCTTCAGTTTCCAGGTGACCTGCGAGGGCATCGAGGATGAGCAGGATGCCCGGAAAATACGGGAACTGGGCAGCGATCATGCCCAGGGCTACTGGTATGGCAGACCCATGCCCCTGCTGGCCTTGATCGACTGGCATGGCGACAACCTCGGCCAGCCTGCCCCACCGGCCGCAGTCGTGCAGCTGAGCAGCTGAGACTCCCGGCACCCGTTGGTTGAAACCTTTGGTTTGAATTGCGGACATCCGCCTCGACGGCTCACGGTGTACCGTAAGCGTTCTTCCACAGTGGATCGAACAGCGATGGACTCGATTACCCAGGCGGTGCTCGGCGCGACTATTCAGGGCGCCATGCTCGGTCGCTGGCAGGGCCGCAAGGCCCTGCTGTATGGCGCCGTCCTCGGCACCCTGCCCGATCTGGATGTAGTAATCGACTATGGCGACGCCGTGGCGCAGATGACCTATCACCGCGGCTTCAGCCATTCGCTTATCGTCCTCTTCGGCCTGACCCTGCTGCTGACCTGGCTGGTCCGCCGCTTTCGCCCGCACCCCGGCTATTCGACGCGAAGATTGTTCGCCACCCTGGCGCTGGTGTTGCTGACCCACCCACTGCTCGACAGCTTTACCAGCTACGGCACCCAACTGTTCTGGCCGCTGATGCCGACGCCCACGGCCTGGTCGAGTATCTTCATCATCGACCCGCTCTACACAATGCCGCTGCTCACCGCCGTGCTACTGGGGCTGGCCTTCGGCCTGCGCGACAAAATGGCCAAGGCGCCACTGGTCGCCCTGGCCCTCTCGACCCTGTATCTGGGCTCGACCCTGGCCGGCAAAGCCATGGCCGAGCAACGGGTCGAGGCGCAACTGGCGCGCCAGGGCATCCAGGCCGAAGCACTGTTCAGCACCCCGACCCCACTCAACAGCCTGCTCTGGCGCGTGATCGTGCTCGATGGTGCGTATTACCACGAAGCCCTGGTCGGCTGGTTCGACCAACAGCCGCCGCAGCTCAGCCGCCTGCCGCGCGGCACCGCGCTGGCCGAGGGTCTCGCCGACTCGGCCGCGCACCAGCGCCTGGCCTGGTTCACCGATGGGGTGCTGCGCTACGACCAGATCGGCGAGCACCTGGTGGTCACCGATCTGCGCCTGGGCATGACCGGCACCCACCCCTTCCGCTTCGATTTCGCCGTTCGCCACAATGGCGCCTGGCAGGTCAATCCGCAGATCGAGCGCTGGCCAATGGCGCGGCCCGACCTGCAACGCCTGCAAGTGCTGTGGCGGCGCATCTGGCAGCCGGAGCTGCGGGTACCCCTGACGGCCTGGGCCAACGAGCTGGGCAAACCCCTGCTCAGCGCCGCTCGGCAAACCTGCGCCACGCAACGCGACGACTGCTGACAGCCCGTAGGCGCGGGTTCAGATGCAGCGGTGCTGCAACTACCCCGCGCTGAGACGAGGAGGAACTGAACCTGGCCGGTTCGGGCGGCGACCCTTTCGGAGCAAAGCCACAGCCCGCCGGAGGTGTGCAGTACCGGCGATCGACTCCGCACCGCCTGCGTGCGGATCGCGGACTGCTCGAGCTAGGCGGCTGGCGAACAGGCGTCCAGGCCTGCTGTTGCGACTGCTCCCGAAGTACGCCGATCCCCCGGCTCACCTCAAATACGGAACTGCGCGACCAGGCCCTGTAACTCGATACCCAGGCGCGCCAGCTCGGCGCTGGAGGCGGCGGTTTGCTCGCTGGCACTGGCGCTCTGCTCGCCGATATCGTGCACCCGGGTAATGCTTTGGCTGATGCTATCGGCCACCGCGCTCTGCTCTTCGGCGGCGGCGGCGATCTGCTGGTTCATCTGTTCGATGGTGCTCACCGCCTGGGTGATGCGACCCAGGGCAGCGCCCGCCTCGCCGGCCAGGGTGACGGTGCCCTGGGTCAGCTTGCGGCTGCTTTCCATCTGTTCGACTGCACCACCGGCCATGCGCTGCAGGCTGGTGATCAGGCCTTCGATTTCTTCCGTCGAGTCGTGCGTGCGCCGCGCCAGCGCCCGCACTTCGTCGGCGACCACGGCAAAGCCGCGGCCCTGATCGCCGGCTCGGGCGGCCTCGATGGCGGCATTCAGCGCCAGCAGATTGGTCTGCTCGGCGACCGCACGGATCACCGCTAATACGCCGCCGATGCGCGCGCTCTCCTGATTCAGCGCCTGGATCGCGGCGGCCGACTGATCGACCTCCAGCGCCAGGTTACCGATCTGCGACACCGCCTGCTGTACCACCCGATTGCCCTGCTGCGCCTCGCGGTCGGCCTCGCGGGCCGCCATGGACGCCTGCTCGGCGTTCTGTGCCACTTCCTGCACGGTGGCGGCCATTTCATGCATGGCCGTCGCGGTCTGCTCGGTTTCCATTTTCTGCTTCTGCACAGCCGCACTGGTCTGCGCGGTGATCGCCGACAGCTGCTCGGCCGCCGCGGCAATCTGGCCCACGCCGCCACCAATGCGCCCGACCAGAGTGCGCAGGCTGCCGGTCATGCCCTGCATGGCCGCCATGAGCTGGCCCAGTTCGTCCTTGCGCTGCAACGGCAAATCCTGGCTCAGGTCACCTTCGGCGATACGCTGGGCAAAGGCCACGCTCTGGCGCAAGGGCATGACGATCGAACGGGTGATCAACCAGGCTGCCAGCAAGCCGAGTATCACCGCCGCCACGCCCATGGCCGCGAGCAGCAGCATGGCTTGACGACTGGCGCCAGCCATATGCTGCTCCTCGCCGACTCCCGCCGCCTCGGCCAGACCGAATACCGCCCGCGCTCGCTCGATCATCGCGGTTTCGGTGCTGCGACTCTGCTGGAGGACCTGCTGGTAATAGCCGAAGGAGCGTTGGTAGGTGGTCAAGGACTGCAAGGCCGTTTCGATCGCGGCCTTCTGCTCATCGTTCAACCACACCATCAGGTTGCGCGCGACGCTTTGCAGGTCCTCGCTGAGGTAGGCCCACTCCGCCAACGCCTCGGCAGAACCGTCGATGATGTAGAGACTCTCTTGACCACGCAGTTCGAGCATGCGCTTGCTCATGCCGGACGCGGTTTCCGCCAGGGTCAGCGGATCGCTCCCGCGGAGTTTGTCGCCCTGCAGACGCAGTTCGCGCACGGCGTCGTACATGTCCAGTTCGAGCGACTCAAATTGGTCGCGCGTCTCGACTGCGGCAGCACCCATGTCCTGACGCGCCTGACGCGCCCTGTTCTGCAGGTCGACATAACTGTCGAACTGGCTCAGGTAATCGGCCACCGCCTGGTTCATGGTCTGGTAACGCTTGGCTTGCACCGCCGAGGCGCCCTGTTCCAGCTCAATCAACAACGCTTGCACGGTCGCCAGGCTCGCGCGCACCCGCTCGGCACTCTCGCTGCTTTGCTCGATGGCGAAAGTCCGCTCCAGACGCCGTGCCTGAAGAATCTCCATATTCACCGCCGTCAATTGCCCGGCCAATGCATGCCCTTGCAGAATGCTCTGTAGCGCAATGAAGCCGCTGACGGTCACCGCGATGGTCAGCAGCAATACCAAGGCAAAACCGCAGAGCAGCTTCTTGCTCACGGCAAGGTTGGTGAACAGACGGACGGCAGACGGCAACATAAGCACAACTCCATTATTGTTATTCGACGCGCCGTCCCGCCTTCTGCGAAGCGGTGTGGCCGGCATGCAGGGGCACGGCATCGATCTCTCAAGCCTGGAGTAATGCAACCCTTGCGCCAGCTCCAGCCTTCGCCTCGGTCCAAAGCCGAGCGCTTGCCGCGAAGCATCAGGGCAGAGGTGCTCATGGATACACCGCCAAGCGGGCCGCGGCTGCGCCCCGCCCCTGGCCGGGGCCTGTGTCGGCGACTTTCCGCCGAGCAGAACCTGCGAGTGGCGGCTATTCGCCTATCTGCCGACGGCAGATCGCCGCCTGCCTCGATCACGTGCGCATAAGAAGAGGCGTGCGACTCGATGTCGGGCACCTCTTTTCATATCTCTGATGACCACCAGCAGGCTTATGCTGCGTCGGGCTGCACCTCTGGAACTGCCTGCCGGAAGGCCTCGAGGGGTTCGCAGCGGGCGGCCATGGCGAGGATGCGTGGATAGCCCGCGAGGTCGCAGTTGAAACGCCGCGCGTTGTACAGCTGGGGAATCAGGCAGGCTTCCAGATACCCCGGCCGATCGCCCAGCGACAGCCGCCCAGCGAACACCTCGAGACCCTGCTCCACCGCGGCCAGGCCGGCGTGCAACCAGTGGCGGTACCAGGCGTCCTTGGCCGCATCGCTCACGCCCAGTTCGGCGCTCAGGTACTGCAGCACGCGCAGGTTGTTCAGTGGGTGCAGGTCGCAGGCGATGTGCAGCGCCAGCGCCCGAACCTGGGCGCGTTGCGCCGGATCGGCGGGCAGCAGCGCCGGTACCGGAAAGCTCTCCTCGAGGTATTCGAGAATGGCGATGGACTGGGCGATACGCACCCCCGCATTGCCCTCGTCCACCAACAGCGGCACCAGTTCCTGCGGATTGAGCGCGCGGTACTCGGCCGAGTGTTGCTGGCCACCGTCCCTGACCAGGTGCACCGGCTCCTGCTGATAGGTCAGCCCCTTGAGATTTAAGGCGATGCGCACCCGGTAGGCGGCGCTGGAGCGCCAGTAGCTATACAGCGTCAGCATGTAAATTCTCCCTGTAGAGCCAGCTTGCTGCGCTCCGGCGATGCCCGTGCAGACCGCAGGATGCGTTGAGCGCAGCGACACCCATCACTGCGCTCGATGGCTATCGTCGCTACGCTTCTCACCCCATGCTACGGCGCATACTTTTCCACCGCCTGGTCGATGGCGCCAAACAGGCTGTGGCCAGCGGCATCGAACATCTCGATGCGTACCCGGTCGCCGAATTGGAGGAAGGGTGTCTGCGCCTCGCCCTGCTCGATGATTTCCAGCATGCGTTTCTCGGCCAGGCAGGACGAGCCGGCGCTGCGGTCGTAGTTGGAGACGGTGCCCGAGCCGATGATGCTGCCGCTGCCCAGCGGCCGGGTCTTGGCGGCATGGGCCAGCAGGGTCGGGAAGTTGAAGGTCATGTCGGTGCCGGCATCCGGCTGGCCGAACAGCTTGCCATTGATGTGCGAGACCAGCGGCCGATGCACCTTGCCGTCTTTCCAGCAATCGCCCAGTTCGTCCGGGGTGATGGCCACCGGCGAGAAGCTCGACGACGGCTTGCTCTGGTAGAAGCCGAAGCCCTTAGCCAACTCGCCGGGAATCAGGTTGCGCAGCGACACATCGTTGACCAGCATCAGCAACTGGATGTGCTGCGCGGCCTCGGCGGCCGTGACGCCCATCGGCACGTCGTCGGTGATCACCGCGATCTCGGCCTCCAGGTCGATGCCCCAGGCCTCGTCGGCCATGCGGATCGGTGCCTGGGGGGGGATGAAGCAGTCGGCGCCACCCTGGTACATCAACGGATCGTGCCAGAAGCTCTCCGGTATCTCGGCTCCACGTGCCTTGCGCACCAGTTCGACGTGATTGACGTAGGCGCTGCCGTCGGCCCAGTGGTAGGCCCGCGGCAAGGGACTGTGGCAGGCGCTCTGCTCGAAAGCGAAGGCATCGCTGCACAGACCGTCGTTGAGACGCTGGTACAGGGCCTCCAGCCTGGGTCTGCAGTCAGCCCAGCGATCCAGCGCGGCCTGCAGCGTGGCGGCAATTGCCGGAGCCTCTACCGCGCGGGTCAGGTCACGGGAGACCACGATCAGCAGACCGTCACGGCCTTGATTCAATGATGCGAGTTTCATGCTCAAACCTCGTTGGGTGCGTCCTGCGCACCACAGATTTCCGTTAGCGTGCGGTGCGCGCAGCCTGGGCGGCCCCGCGCCCCTACCTCAGATGTCTTTGCCCGGCGCACGCCAGGAGTTGACGTATTCGGGCACATCGACCTGCGCGGCGGCCGGATCTATCTCCAGGGCGCGGCGGGTGTCGATCATCACCGCCACCTCGTCGACGAAGGTGGCCGGCGCCTCCTGGCTCTTCTTCAGCGCCTTGGGATGCGGACCATGGGGGAAGCCGCACGGGTGCAGGGTGACCATCCCGGCGTCGATGTTGTCGCGACTGAAGAAGTTGCCGCGGTGGTAGAACAGCACTTCGTCGTAATCGTCGTTGTTGTGATAGAAGGGCACTTTCAATGCCCCCGGATCGGTCTCCACCGGCCGCGGGGTGAAGGTGCAGATGACGAAACCATTGGCGACGAAGGTGGTGTGCGCCGACGGCGGCAGATGGTAACGGTGGCTCATCAGCGGACGAATATCGCGCCAGTTGAGGCGCACCACGGTGTTGTCGCCATGCCAGCCGACCACGTCCAGCGGGTTGTAGGGGTAAGTCACGGTGCTGACCTGGTTGCGCCGCTTGATCCGCAGCTGCCAGGTGTTCTCATCCTGTTGCGCCTTGAAGGCATCGTCCAGCTTCGGATGCTCGAGCACCGCCGGGTCGAAGATCGCCTGGGGGCCGAGCAGCCCCTTGTCCGGCAGCTGGTAGGCGCCATCGCTGCTCTCGATCAGCAACATGAAGGTCGGCGCGCTGGTCTCGATGCGCCAGGCGGTGCCGCGCGGAATCACCAGGTAATCGCCGTCGCGGTACTCCAGGTGACCGAAGTCGCAATAGAAGTGCCCCGCGCCCTCATGGATGAACAACAGGTCGTCGCCATCGGCATTGCGCACCAGGTGACGCATGGCGCCATGGGTTTTCCACAGGCGCAGCTTCATATCGGCGTTGTGCAGGGTCAGCGGCGCCTCCAGCGGACAGTCGCGTTCGCTGGCAATGTCGTTGAAGTTGAAGGCGTGCGGGCGCAACGGCCCCTGCCAGTCGATCCAGGCAGTCGGTGGATGCTTGTGGTGCAGGTGCGCGGTCGGGCCGAAGAAGCCCTCGCGGCCCATCTCGCGCTCATAGGTGCCCGCGGGAAAATCGCAGTGTGCCTGGCGCGAGCACTCGCCTTCGCGTAGGGGGAAGCTGATCCAGTTACGGCTCATGGCCGGTATCTCCTCGATGCAACGCTTTTGTAGGGTGAGGCCAGCTGATGGCGGACTCATGTGCGCCCTCACCCACCCTAGGGTTTTTGCTTAGTCGGCCTTGATCACGCCGCGCTTGATCTGGTCTTCCTCGATGGACTCGAACAACGCCTTGAAGTTGCCCTCGCCGAACCCCTGGTTGCCCTTGCGCTGGATAATCTCGAAGAAGATCGGGCCGATCACCGTATTGGTGAAAATCTGCAGCAGGATGCCGTCATCTCCCGGTGCGCCATCGATCAGGATATTCAACTCGCGCAGCAGCTCGGTCGGCTCGCCATGACCAGCCACGCGGGTGTCCACCTTGTCATAGTAGGTGCCCGGGGTTTTCATGAAGTCCACACCACTGGCGCGCAGCTTGCGCACGGTGGCGTAGATGTCGTCGGTGCTCAGGGCAATGTGCTGAATGCCTTCGCCGTGGTACTCGCGGATAAATTCCTCGATCTGCGACTTGTCGTCGGACGACTCGTTGATCGGGATGCGAATCTTGCCGCACGGCGAGGTCATGGCCCGCGAAACCAGACCGGTCAGTTTGCCTTCGATATCGAAGTAGCGGATCTCGCGGAAGTTGGCAATCCGCTCGTAGAAACCCGACCAGACATCCATCTGCCCGCGCTTGACGTTGTGGGTCAGGTGATCCAGTTCTTTCAGGCCGACCGAGTTGTCGTTCGGCGTACGGCCTTCGATGTACTCGAAATCGACGTCATAGATGCTCTTGTCGCCATAACGGTCGACCAGGTACAGCAAGGAGCCGCCAATGCCTTCGACGCAGGGGATATTCAACTCGCCGAAGTTGGCGTGACTGCCGACCAGCGTGGCCCCTTGCGACTCGACATAGGCCGCCGCCTGGGCCGCGTTCTGTACGCGAAAAGCCATGGCACAGGCACTTGGCCCGTGCTTGAGGCCGAACTCGCGCACATGCCCGGTGGGGCTGCCATTGAGCACGAAATTGATGTCGTTCTGCTGGAACAGCCAGACTTCCTTGGAACGGTGCTTGGCGGTTTCGGTAAAGCCCATGGCGGTGAACAGTTCACGCAACTGCTGAATGCCTTCCGGGGTCGGCGCGGTGTACTCGACAAATTCGAAGCCGTCGGTACCGATGGGATTGTGCTGTTCGATCTTGTTCACGGCGGTCATTACGCCTCCTCGTTGTTGTTGTGGATCCCGCGTCCTCGCAAACACACAGGACGATGCGGATAGCTCCATGACAACCGAGGCAAGCGCGCCCCACAAGACGGTCCAGGCGCCGGGCAGCGGCGCCTTGCATGCACACTGGCAATAAAACCTTACAGCCTGGTAATCGCCAGCCAAAGCGTCCAGTACCCGGTATAAACCCGGCCAACTCGTAACGATTTATTTACAAAGCGGCGCATTTAACTGCCAATCAAGCACGGATTCTGCCGATTGCTGCGGCATACACTGGCAACCAACCCGGTCAGGCGCAACTGAACATGCCCTGCGAAGAAATAATTGAACGCTTGCCACTGAACCGTGGCCCAACCCTGCAACGGCTGACTATTCAGGGCTCGCTACAGCTAAAAAAGCGCAGCGTCAGCCACACCCGAATAATGGCACAATGCCACTCAAGAGCCTGCCACTTCGAGCTGCACAACCTCGCGACGGAAAAGCCATGAACAATGAGCCAGCAGAAAGCAGCAGCGAACCCATCAGCGCAGATCAACGCCTCGAGCTGCTGGAGAAAGGCCGCCGACTCGACCGCATCCTGCTGATCATCCTTGCCGCGGTGCTGGTGATGACGCTCGCCAGCTGGCTGACCACGGCCTTGCTCAGCCCGTCCGGCGAGCAGGACGCAAGTCTCGTCAGCAGCCAGCTGCAGGGCTTGCAAGAGCAGACAGTGGCACTGCAGACACAGGTCGCAGAGCTCGAACAGACATTGAGCCAGCAAGGCAATCAGCTGAGTACCCTGCAGAGCGACAAGCCTGCAGTGCCCCTGAGCAGCGGCGACAACCGGGTCGTGCTGCAGCAAGTGGCACAAACCCTGATCGGCCAGGAGCAGAGCTTCCAGAAGAGCCTCGCCGCCTTGAAATACGGCATGCGCGACCTTGCCGGCATGATCGCCGGCTCACGCAGCTGGCTCAGTGACTACCAGGAGGCACTGGACAAGCAACTGGGTGAAAGCCAGGCGCGCGTGCAACAACTGCAGCAATGGACCAGCGACTCGAGCGGCTCGCCAGCAGCGACAGCGGCCCCCTGATCCCACAGAGTTTGTGAAGATATCGAGCGTCGTCGCGAGAGCGTCTCCAAGCGTTCGCAGCAGGCGGGAGTTTTTCACAAGCTCTCAGTGCTGCAGATTCCCATAGAGCTTGGCATAGAGCCCGCCCACGGCGATCAGCTGCTGGTGATCGCCGTCCTCGGCGACGCTGCCGCCATCGAACACCAGCACCCGGTCCGCCTGTTTCACCGCCGACAGGCGATGGGCGATGATCAGGGTGGTGCGGCCGTTGAGAAACTGGCCCAGGGCCTGATGCAAGGCGTACTCGGTGGCGGCATCGAGGGCCGAGGTGGCCTCGTCGAGAATCACCACTTTCGGCTCGGCCAGGACCATGCGCGCGATGGCCAGGCGCTGGCGCTGGCCGCCGGACAGGCGCACGCCGGAACGCCCGACGATGCTGTCCAGACCTTGTGCCAGTGCGCTTATGGTGCTGGCCAACTGGGCGATCTCCAGGGCGCGCCAGCAGGCTTCATCGCTGCGCTCGCGGCCCATGCACAGGTTGGCGCGCACCGTGTCGTTGAACAGTGCCGGATGCTGCAACACCACCGCGACCTGATCGCGCACGGTTTCCAGGCCGATCTCCTGCTGACTGCAGCCACCGAAGCGAATAATCCCCGCCTGCGGCGTATAGAGGCCGAGCAATAGCTGCACCAGGGTGCTCTTGCCGCCGCCACTGGCGCCTACGATGGCCACCTTTTCACCCGGTGCAATACTCAGGTCGAGGTTTTCCAGCACCGGTTCGTCGTTGTAGGCGAAGGTCAGCCCACGCACCTCGATGCCGACGGTGTCACGTCCCTTGAACGGATCGACAGTGCCCAGGTACTGCGGCTCGTCACGGCGCGCGAGCAACTCGTTGATCCGCGCCAGCGCCCCACCGGCGGCGTAGAAGGCATATTGCAGGTTGAGCAACTGCTCGACCGGCCCGATCATGAACCACAGGTAGCTGAACACCGCGAGCATCTGACCAATCGACAGGTCGGAAAACAGCACGGTGAGCATGGCGGCCGCGCGAAACACGTCGATGCCGAACTGGAACAGCAAGCCGCTGGCGCGGTTCGAGGCATCGGTCTTCCACTGCGAGGCCACCGCGTAGTCGCGTACTTCCCGGGCCCGCCCACCGAGCCGACCGAGGAAGTAACCCTGGCGATTGCCGGCACGGATCTCCTGGATCGCCTCGAGGGTTTCGGTGAGCGCCTGGGTAAACCGCGAGGTGCTGTCGTTCTCCAGCCTTTTCAGGTACTTGACCTTCTTGCCCAACAACACCGTGGCGTAGATCACCAGCGGGTTGAAGAGCAGGATCAACAGCGCCAGCTGCCAGTGCATCCACAACAAAATCGCCGAGGTGCCGGCCAGCGTCAGCACGGCGACCAGAAAGCGGCTGAGGGTTTCGCCGACGAACTTGTCCAGGGTCTCCAGGTCGGTGACCAGGTGCGTGGTCACCGTGCCGCCGCCAAGGCTTTCGTATTCACTGAGGGAAATGCGCTTGAGCCGCTCGATCAGACGAATGCGAATGCGGTAGATGATGTCTTTCGACAGACCGGCGAACAGGCGCGCCTGCAGCACGTTGAAGATCAGCGACGAACTGCGCAGCAGGAAGGTCAGCACCAGCATCAGGCCGATATAGCCGACCGCGGTTTCCCAGCCGGCCGGGAGAAAGCGGTCCATCACCTTGAGCGCGCTGTCGCCATCGTGGAGCAAGACTTCGTCGACCAACAATGGCAATAGCAGGGGGATAGGCACGCTGCACAGGGTGGCGAACAACGCCACCAGGTTGGCCAGAAGCAGGGCTTTCTTGTGATGCAGGGCCAGGCGGCGGATTTCCGCCCAACTCAACCGATCAGGCATGCAGCGCGCGCTCCAGCCAGCGACCGAGCAAGGGCGCGAGCACCTCGAGCGGCTGATAGCCATTGGTCAGTAGCGCCAGTTGCCCGTTGCATTCGGCCAGCAAGGTGGGGAAGCCGGATATGCCCAAATCCTGCACCCAGCTGAAGTCGGCCATAGTGGCTTCGCGCTGTTCGGCACTGTCGAATGCGGCGGCGAACTCGATACGCGGAATCCCGGCTTGCTCGGCCAAGCCGACCAATACGCTGGCCCGGGTGACGTCCACACCGCGGGTGTAGAAGGCTTGCTGGATCAACTGAGCCAGTGGCCAGACGCTTTGCGCATCGAGGCTGCGCGCGGTCACCAGCGCCCGGCAGGCCGGTTCCGTATCGTAGACCAGGCCCTCGGGCAAGCCGTCGACGAAATTGAACAACTGGCCAGTACTGGCATTGACCGCTTGCCAGTAACCCAGGTAACGCACCCGCGCCACCGCGTCGACGGCCACACCGTCACGCCGCAGGCCGCCGAGTACCAGTTGCAAGGGCACACCGGCCAGGGCCGCCTGCTCAGCGAGCGACGCGAGCACCGGGGCAAACCCCCAGCACCAGGAACACATCGGGTCCATCACGTAGAGCAAGCGTGCCTGCATGGTCTAGCCCTCGTTGACTTGGCGTGGGTTGTACCCCAGAGGATGGGGCTGGTTACGCGCCTTGGCCAGTTCGATCTGCTTTTGTCGCTCACGGGCACCGGCGCGGGTCTTCTCGGGCAGCGAATCCCAGCAATGCGGACAGCTGACCCCCGCGGTGTAGTACTCGGACTGGCGCTCTTGCACGGAAATCGGCGTGCGGCAGGCATGGCACTGGTCATACTCGCCCTCGCTCAGGTCATGACGAACGGTGACCCGATTGTCGAAGACGAAGCAGTCACCGCGCCACTTGGTCTGCTCCTGGGGCACCTGCTCCAGGTACTTGAGGATCCCGCCCTTGAGATGGAACACCTCGGCAAAGCCGGCACCGAGCATATAACTGGACGCTTTCTCGCAGCGAATGCCGCCGGTGCAGAACATCGCCACTTTCTTGTGCTTGGCCGGATCGAAGTGCGCCTTGATGTAGTCGGGAAACTCGCGAAACGACTTGGTTTGGGGGTCGACCGCCCCCTCGAAGGTGCCGATCGCCACTTCATAGTCGTTGCGCGTGTCGATCAGCAGCACTTCGGGATCGCTGATCAGCGCGTTCCAGTCGTGGGCCTCGACATAGGTGCCGACCTGCTGGTTGGGGTCGACGCCGGGTACACCCAGGGTGACGATCTCCTTCTTCAGCTTGACCTTGGTGCGGTAGAACGGCTGTTCGTCGCAGTACGACTCCTTATGGTCGACATCCGCCAGGCGCGGGTCCAGAGCAAACCAGGCGAGCAGGCCATCGATACCGGCACGCGAGGCGGAGACGGTGCCATTGATGCCTTCTTCGGCGAGCAGCAAGGTGCCCTTGACGCCGTTGGCCAGCATGCTGGCCAGGAGGGGCTCACGCAACGCCTGGTAATCCGGCAGGGAGACGAACTTGTACAGCGCGGCCACGACTATCTTGTCACTCATCGAACTTCTTCCTTCAGTAGTCGCCCACGTAAAGGGCGGACTGGGTCTACAAACGAACACGCCGGCGTTAGCCGGCGCGCTGCCTAGTTTACTTTTCCTGGCGCTTGCCGTGTAGGGGCGGATTGACTCAGCGATGAGCAACCAGCGCTACTGGCTATCGTGCTTGCTGCCACCTTTGCAGGTCGGCGAATCCGGGGCGGCGCCTTGTTGCGCCCACTCCTCGGGGGTATAGGTATGCAACGCCAGGGCATGCACCTGGCTCATCAGCTCGCCCAGGCTGGCGTAAACTTTCTGGTGGCGTTTCACCGCATTCAAGCCGGCAAATGCGGGGCTGACGATCACGGCCTTGTAATGGGTTTCCAGCCCTCGGCTGTGCATGTGGCTTTCGTCCAGCAGCTCGAGGTGCTGGGGGTCAAGTGCAGCCAAGGCAGCCTGCAGCTGAGCTAGTTTCGACATATTCAAACTCCATTCACGGCTTTTTCGGCTCCAGCTCGGCGGACATTTCCGCCAGCAGTTTATTCACTTTCGGTACCGCGACTTGCAGTTTACCCTGGGTCAGTTGCGCCGCTTGTGCGGTCAGCATCGGCATTTTCTGCAAGACCTTCTGGCCCACTGGCGACTGGTAGAAGCTAATCAAGTCCTGCAGCTCCTGCTCGTTGAAATTGCTGGTGTAGAGCTTGACCATCTCCGGCTTGAGCTGGTCCCAGCTAACCGCCTGATCCAGCTCGACATTGGCCTTGGCCTGGTAGGATTCCAGCAGAGCCTGCTTGCCCTTGCCCGCGCCGCTTTCGGCAAACCGCTGGGCGAACATCTGCTGTACCTGGGCATAGACCGGAACGGCCAACTTGTCAGCGCGCGCCAATTGCAGGAAGCGCTCGGCCTCCGCGGCATGACTGCTGGCATCGGCAAACACCTGGGCGCTGGCGCAGGTCAACACGGCGACGGCACAGAGGGCAGATAAACGCGACATTGTATGCTCCGGATTTGATGGGTCGAGTCATCTATGACCCAAGACCGGCCATTTTGTGCCCAAGCCCGCCCGCCACTCAAGCCTGCCCGCCTCTTATCTGTCGCCTACTGGCCGACAGATCAAACTGCCAGCACTTGCCCAACCCAGCGGGTGCGGGCAAGCTCGACTTATCTCAGTAAGCCTCTACGCTCTTCGATGACGGCAATCTCACTGCGTCACCTGTAACAGCACACACATGGACGTGCATGATGAATAGCTTCGCCCACCCCCACGCCACTACCGCGCTAGCGCTGTGCGATTCCCGAGGCCGACTCAATCCACAGGCCATCGGCTGGTCTCCCCGCCCCCAGGTTGACTGCGCACTGCCCGGACACCTGGGCCGCCGCAAGCGCTGGAACCACTGGTGTATCACCACACCGTACTGGATGCTCTCGCTGACTCAGGCTGACCTCGACTACATCGGCTACGGCGCTGCCTATTTTCTCGACCTTAACAGCGGCCAGGCGGTCGCGCATAGCCAACTACGCGTGCTTGCACGAGATTGCGGGCTGCCGGATCAGCCTGAGCAAAGCCATGAATTCTGCCACCCGCGCCTGCAACTGCGCGTCATCGAACAACCGGGGCGCCTGCGCCTGACCGTCGCGGCGCCCGACATCGGCGGGCAACCGCTGCAGGTTGACCTGGATATCCAGCGCCCTGCCCACCTCGACTCGGTCAACCTGATCGCCCCGCTCGGCCACCGGCACTTTCATGCCACCTGCCGACAAATGGGCCTGCCTGCCAGCGGCAGCGTGCAGCTCGGCAACCGCCACTACAGCTGCGTAGCCGGACAAAGTTTTGCCGCCATGGACTTTGGCCGCGGCGTCTGGCCATGGCGCAGCCATTGGACGCGCGCTGCCTTTGCCGCGCCGGGCGGCATTGCCGGCAATTTCGGCGCGGGCTGGACCGATCACAGCGGACTATCGGAAAACGCCTTGTGGTTTGGTGGCGAACTGCTGCACCTGGATACGCCGGTACTGATCGAGCAACAAAATCAGGCACCCATGGCCTCCTGGCGCCTGAACAGCCTCGACGAGCGGGTCGAGCTGACCTTCACTCCACAGCAGCTGCATCAAGCCTACCCGCGCTTCGGCCCCTGCTACGCCGACACCCGGCAGTGGTTTGGCCACTTTGACGGCATACTGCGTGGCCCCAACGGTATATGCGTACCGGTGGACAGGGCGCTGGGCTGGCTGGGCGCGACCCATGCGCGCTGGTAAAGCTGGAGTGATCAGCGCATACGCCAGCCCGACAGTCCGTTAGGGAACCTGTTAGCGGTTGCAACGGCCTAAACTTGCTGAATCGCCTTCCGGAGAGTTCCATGAACCGCACCGAAACCGACAGCCTCGGCCCCATCGAAGTGCCTGAAGCAGCCTACTGGGGTGCGCAGACCCAGCGCTCTCTGATCAATTTCGCCATCGGCGATCAACGCATGCCGCTGGCCGTGCTGCATGCCCTGGCCTTGATCAAAAAAGCCGCGGCACGGGTCAATGACCGCATCGGCGACCTGCCGCCGGACATCGCCCGGCTGATCGAACAAGCCGCCGACGAGGTGATCGCCGGACAGCATGATGAGCAATTCCCGCTGGTGGTCTGGCAAACCGGTAGCGGCACCCAGAGCAACATGAACGTCAACGAGGTGATCGCCGGCCGCGCCAACGAACTGGCCGGTGGTACGCGCGGCGGCAAGAGTCCGGTGCACCCCAACGATCACGTCAACCGCGCACAGAGCTCCAACGACTGCTTCCCCACGGCCATGCACATCGCCGCGGCCGGCGCCGTGCTGCATGACTTGCTGCCGGCCCTGGCCGAACTGTCCGCTGGGCTGGCCGAGCAATCCGCCCGCCACAGCCAACTGGTGAAGACCGGACGCACCCACCTGATGGATGCCACGCCGATCACCTTCGGCCAGGAGCTGTCGGCCTTCGTCGCCCAGCTCGACTATGCCGAGCGGGCGATCCGGGCAACCTTGCCAGCCGTTTGCGAACTGGCTCAAGGCGGTACCGCCGTCGGCACCGGGCTCAACTCGCCCTTGGGCTTTGCCGACGCCATTGCCGCCGAACTCGCTGCCTTGAGCGGCTTGCCACTGGTCAGCGCGCCCAACAAGTTCGCCGCCCTGGCCGGTCACGAACCCCTGACCAGTCTTTCCGGCGCGCTGAAAACCCTCGCCGTGGCCCTGATGAAAATCGCCAATGATTTGCGCCTGCTCGGCTCAGGCCCACGCGCCGGGTTTGCCGAGGTCAAGCTGCCGGCCAACGAACCTGGCAGTTCGATCATGCCGGGCAAGGTCAACCCGACCCAATGCGAAGCGCTGTCGATGCTGGCGTGCCAGGTCCTGGGCAACGATGTCACCATCGGTTTTGCCGCGAGCCAAGGGCACCTGCAGTTGAACGTGTTCAAACCGGTAATCATCCACAACCTGCTGCAGTCGGTTCGCTTGCTCGCCGATGGCTGTCGCAACTTCCAGCAGCACTGCATCGCCGGTCTGCAACCGGATGCAGTGCAGATGGCGGCGCACCTGGAGCGCGGCCTGATGCTGGTGACGGCCCTGAACCCGCATATTGGCTATGACAAGGCGGCGGAAATCGCCAAGAAAGCCTATCAGGACGGCAGCACCCTGCGCGAAGCCGCGCTGCAACTGGGTTATCTGACAGAAGCACAATTCGACGCCTGGGTCCGCCCGGACACCATGCTGGAGGCTGGCAAGCATGACTGAAACAGGCAAAAGCGGCGCCACCCCAATCGAAGGCGACGGCAAACGCATCCTGATGATCCTCGGCACGCCGAAAACCAGCAGCCTCTGCCAGGCCCTCGGCGAAGCCTATGCCCAGGGTGCGCGTAACGAAGGGCATGTAGTGCGGCAGTTGAAACTCGGCGAACTGAGTTTCGACCCGGTGCTGCGCGACGGTTATGACCAGAGCCAGCCGCTGGAGCCGGACCTGCTCGAAGCACAACGGCAGATCCACTGGGCCGAGCACCTGGTGTTCGTCTACCCGGTCTGGTGGGGCGGCTTGCCGGCACTGCTCAAGGGCTTCTTCGACCGGGTATTTCTGCCCGGGTTCGCCTTCAAGTACCGCGGCCGCTCGCAGCTGTGGGACAAACTGCTGAGCGGCCGCACCGCCGATTTGCTGGTGACCCTGGACACGCCACCCTGGTACTTCCGCTGGATCTATGGCGCACCGGCGCACCGGCAGATGACGCGCACCATCCTCGGTTTCAGCGGCATCAAAACCCGTCGTCTGAACGAGTTCGCCCCGGTGCGGCCTTCGTCCGAGGAACAACGGCAGAGCTGGCTACGCCACGCCGAAAAACTTGGCAGCCGCGCCTGACATAACAGTCTGGATGAGCGCAGGGGCAGCCTGCGCTTCAGCCTATACCTGCGCCGCCAAACGGGCGCGTCGGGCACGCAAGCTGGTCATCAGCGATGGGCCCAGGGCCGTCAGGGCCGAGCCCAGGACTACCAAAGCTGCGCCGCCGTAGGCAATCCAATTGATCTGCTCGGGCCGGACATGCTCCGGCCACCAGGTCGCTGCCAGCGCTACCGAACCGAACGTCACCAGCGGCGTGATCGCCAGCGTCGCGCTGACCCGTGAGGCCTCCCAGTGCGCCAACGCCTCGGCGAACGCGCCATAAGCCACCAGGGTGTTCAGGCAGCAGGCAAACAGCAGCCATGCCTGCAACGAACTCAATTCGAAGACCTGCCGCGGCTGCGCCCAAGGCGTCAGCAGCAGCGCACAGGCCAGGTAGATCACCATCATCACCTGCAACGAGTTCCACACCGTCAGCAACTGCTTTTGCGCCAAGCCATAAAACGCCCAGACAAACGCTGCCAGCAGCACGATCAGAACCCCGGCGGTGTAATCGGTCAACGACGTCAGCAATTCGCTCAGGCGCTGATTGAAAAACAGCGCAAAACCGCACAGCAGCACGGCCAGGCCAATGCCCTGGGCGAAACTGAAACGCTCACGAAAGACGAACAGACTGCTGATCAGCAGCAAGATCGGCGCGACCTGGATCACCAATTGCGTGGTGCCGGGGCTGAGCAGGTTCAGCCCCGTCAGGTAGAGCACATAGTTGGCACTTAACCCGGCAATCGCCAAGGCGAGCAGCCAACCGCCCTTGCGCCCCAGGGGACGGAAACGTGGCAACCCTTGAGACGCGGCCAGATAAGCCAGCAGAATTGACCCGGACACCAGCAGTCGATACCAGGTGACCGTGACCGGATCCATCACCTGCAGCACTTCTTTGAGTTTGATCGGCAACACGCCCCAGAGCAGAGCGGTGATCAGTGCCAGAAACAGGCCGTAGAGCCAACGGCCGGAAGAGATATGCATGACTGCCTCAAGCGCAAAGCTAACGGCGCAAAGCGCTATTTTATGTCGCCATGGCCAACCGACACAGTCACAGTTGAGCGGGGTTGCATGCGAAAACTGTATCGCTGACGAGAGGCGCAGAGCCACACAGTTGACGTCAAAAAACAAAAAATAAACGAAAATCCACGCAAAAAGAGTCAAAAACCAACCATTGGTCGTCAACTCAAACGAGTCCATCGGTGCGGATTAGACTGCAATTATTCGGCTTATTGCATGAGGCTCTTGCCATGTACGGTCAACGCACCATCGACCCCGGCCCCGGCACGCACTACCGCAGCGAGCGAGTCAGCGCAGTCAACGGCCAGTATTTCTTTGCCACCCGCGAAGGCACGCTAGAAGGCCCCTACTACACGCGCATCGACGCAGAGCGGGAAATCGACTCCTATATTCGCCGCATGATGCAGGCCAGCGGTAGCATCGAGAATCGAGCAGTCTGACCCAGCTGACGCAGCCCAAAAAAAAACGGGAGCCCAAACGGCCTCCCGTACTCATTCTCAGAGAAAAATCGCACCCGGCTCACACCGCGCGCAACAACTACCTCACCTGCGTTCCCGAAGCAACGCAGCCGCTAGTCTGACAAAAATCCCCACCCCCATGGGTTTAGCTTTGTTGTTGCTGTGCAAAGAAATGTAACCCGCATGCGGCTGGCAGGCCGCCACGGCAACCGGCAGAATGCCGGCATGAGCGACCTCTACCTGCCTCCCTGCTGTACCACGCTGAGCGATCACTGGCCTCTGCCCCTGGCGCTGCCCGGCGTACAGCTGATCAGTACGCGCTTCGACCCCGCGCGGCTCAGTGCCGTGGATTTTGAGCGCAGCGGCATCGCGGCCGTGAGCGGCGTGGCCAAACGCCAGACCGAATACCTCGCCGGCCGCCTGTGCGCACGCGAAGCCCTGCGCCGCGTGACCGGCACAGCCTCGGTGCCGGCCGTCGGCACCGACCGCGCCCCGCAGTGGCCCACCGAGGTTAGCGGCTCGATCACCCACGGCAGCAACTGGGCCGGCGCCCTCGCTGGGCACGCCAGCACCTGGCGCGGCCTGGGCCTCGATGTCGAGCGCAGACTGGCGCCGGCGCGCGCCGAACGCCTGGCGGCGCAGATCCTCACCCCTGCCGAATTGCAGCGACTGCTGGACCTGGCGCCCGAACAGCGCGCAACGCGCGTCAGCCTGACCTTCTCGCTCAAGGAAAGCCTGTTCAAGGCGCTCTACCCCTTGGTCTTGCAGCGTTTCTACTTTCAGGACGCCGAGCTGCTGAGTTGCCACGCCGACGGCAGCGCGCGATTGCGCCTACTGATCAAGCTGGGCAGCGACTGGCCGGTCGGCAGCGAACTGGATGGCCAGTTCGTCGAGTTCGACGGTTTTCTGCTCAGCCTGATTGCCATCCCGGCCTGATCCCTTGCAGAGCGCGGCCCAATCCACCGGGCAAATCCGATAAACTCCGGCCATTGCCGCCAGGAGTGCCCCATGCGCGAAGAACTCAACCAAGGCCTGATCGACTTTCTCAAGGCCTCGCCCACCCCCTTTCATGCCACTGCGAGCCTGGCCCAGCGCCTGGATCTCGCCGGCTACCTGCACCTCGACGAACGTGCGCCCTGGCATACCGAAGCCGGCGGCCGTTATTACGTCACCCGCAACGACTCCTCGATCATCGCCTTCAAGCTGGGCCAGCGCTCACCGCTTGAAGGCGGTATTCGCCTGGTTGGCGCCCACACCGACAGCCCCTGCCTGCGGGTCAAGCCGCAGCCGGAACTGCAGCGCCAGGGCTTCTTCCAGCTCGGCGTGGAAGTCTATGGCGGCGCCCTGCTCAGCCCCTGGTTCGACCGCGACCTGTCCCTCGCCGGACGGGTGACCTACCGTCGTGACGCCAAGGTGGAAAGCCAGCTGATCGATTTCCAGTGTCCAATCGCCGTCATTCCCAACCTGGCCATCCACCTCAACCGCGAGGCCAACCAGGGCTGGGCGATCAATGCGCAGAACGAACTGCCACCGATCCTGGCTCAACTGGCTGGCAGCGATGCGGCGGACTTCCGCGCCCTGCTCACCGAGCAACTGGCGCGCCAGCACGATTTCAGTGCCGATGCGGTACTCGACTTCGAGCTGAGTTTCTATGACACCCAGGCCGCTGCGGTGATCGGCCTGAATGGTGACTTCATCGCCGGTGCGCGGCTGGACAACCTGCTGTCCTGCTACGCTGGCCTGCAAGCCCTGCTCGCCGCCCCCGATGAGGAAACCTGCGTGCTGGTGTGTACCGACCATGAAGAGGTCGGTTCGAGTTCGGCCTGCGGGGCCGACGGGCCGATGCTCGAGCAGGTGCTGCGCCGCGTGCTGCCGGAGGGCGACGGTTTCGTGCGGAGCATCCAGCGCTCGCTGCTGGTCTCCGCCGACAACGCCCATGCGGTGCACCCCAACTACCCGGACAAGCACGATGACAACCACGGCCCCAAGCTCAATGCCGGCCCGGTGATCAAGATCAACAGCAACCAGCGCTACGCCACCAGCAGCGAAACCGCCGGTTTCTTCCGCCACCTGTGCCTGGAAAACGAAGTGCCGGTGCAAAGCTTCGTGACCCGTAGCGACATGGGTTGCGGCTCGACCATCGGCCCGATCACCGCCAGCCAACTCGGCGTACGCACCGTCGACATCGGCCTGCCGACCTTCGCCATGCACTCGATCCGCGAACTGGCCGGCAGCCATGACCTGGCGCACCTGGTCAAGGTGTTGACCGCGTTCTACGCCAGCAGCGAGCTGCCCTGATGATCGGCGGCAGCTGCCTGTGCGGGGCGGTGGCCTATGCCATCGAGCGATTGGACAAGCCGATCGGGCATTGCCACTGCCTGACCTGCCAGAAAGCCCATGCAGCGGCCTTCGCCAGCACCGCCGGGGTTCTGCGCGAAGATTTCCGCTGGTTGCGTGGCGAGGAAAAACTGTCCAGCTACCAATCATCGCCCGGCAAACTGCGCCATTTCTGCTCGATCTGCGGTTCGCACTTGATCGCCGAACGCAGCGGCCAGGCCCATCTCATCGTCCGTGTGGCCACCCTCGACCAGGACCCCGGGGTACGTCCGGCCCAGCACATCTGGACCAGCCATGAGCGCCCCTGGCTGAGCGGCGACCAACTGCCGACCTATGCCGAGTGGCCACCGGGGCGCTGAATCACTCCGGCACCTCGACGCTGACATGCAGCGCATCGTGGCGCCAGAACTCCAGGTCGCAATCGATGATACGGCCGTGCTGGTCGCGGTTGACCCGGACGATGCGCAACGCCGGGCTGCCCACCGCCACTTTCAACGCCGCAGCAGCTTCGTTGTGCAGAGCGGTAGGCACAATATCGAAACGCACCCGACCGTAATGAATGGCGTATTCGCTGGCATACAGTTCAGTCAGCGACAGGGTCAGATCGAAGTCGAGCACGCCGGGGAAATAGCTCGGATTGAGGTAGTGCTCGACATACAGCACCAGGCGACCGTCGATGCGCCGTGCCCGGCGAATCTGGATCACGCTGGACAACGCCGGCAATTCCAGCAGCTCGCAGATTTCCACCGGAGCTGGGAGCAGTCGCGCCGAGAGTACCTCGGTGGCGGGCACTCGCCCCTGCCCGGCGACCATCGCATGAAAATGCGAGCGCACCAGCGGGTTGTAGGCCAGCCGCGGTGGCGAGACGAACCAGCCGCGGCGCTCCTCACGATAGATCAGGCCCTGCGCCTCCAGCTGACCGAGCGCCTCACGCAGGGTAATGCGAGTGGTATCGAAGACTTCACTGAGTTTGCGCTCGGCCGGCAACTGGCTGCCGGACGCCAACAGGCCATGCTCGATCTGTTCTTGCAAGGCCCGGCAGATGGTGGTGACGGCACGCGGCGCTGTATCGCGCATCAAGATCTCCCCTTTTGGACTAGTCCAGCCTCCTTACAGGGCATGAACCAGCGGATTAAACCGCACTGACTAGGTTGCAAGGCTAGGCATTGCAGATGACCAGCCGATGACAGAAGACTAGCAAGCACGCCCCATGCCAGCAGAAATTACCGTGCGCACCACAGAATCAGCCACTTATCTATGGTCTACGCTTGTTCTGCGCGGATTCGCCAAGCGCTTGGACATCCACGAGGAACCGGCAATCATAAAACTGTCACTTGCCGAGCCTAAATTGGCGTGGGTCTTGCTGATCTAGACCAACACTCTCACCGCAAAGGAGTTTCCAATGAAACAACTGCTGCTGGCTTCATTGATGGGCACAGCCATCGCCCTGGCGACCTCGGCCATGGCTGCCGACACGGATCTGCAAACGCTGGAACAAGCCGCACGCGCAGAAGGCGCGGTAAACAGCGTGGGCATGCCGGACAGCTGGGCCAACTGGAAGGACACCTGGGTGGACCTGGAGAAACTCTATGGCCTCAAACACATGGACACCGACATGAGTTCGGCCCAGGAAATCGCCAAATTCTCCGCCGAGAAAGACAACGCCAGTGCCGATATCGGCGACGTTGGTGCAGCGTTCGGCCCCATTGCGGTACAGCAGGGTGTTACCCAAGCCTACAAACCGAGCACCTGGGAACAGATTCCGGGCTGGGCCAAGGACGCTGACGGCCACTGGATGCTCGCCTATACCGGCTCCATCGCCTTCATCGTCAACAAGCAACTGGTCAAGGACATCCCGCACTCCTGGGCCGAACTGAAACAGGGCAAGTACAAGGTCGCTATCGGTGACGTCAGCGCCGCCGCCCAGGCAGTCAACGGCGTACTGGCCGCGGCCATCGCCAACGGCGGCGACGAGACGAACATCCAGCCAGGCCTGGACTTCTTCGCCGAAATCGCCGAACAAGGCCGTCTGTCGCTGGCCAACCCGACCATCCAGACCCTGGAGAAAGGGGAAGTGGAAGTCGGCGTGGTCTGGGACTTCAACGGTCTCTCCTATCGCGACCAGATCGACCCGAGCCGCTTCGAAGTACTGATCCCTTCCGACGGTTCGGTGATTTCCGGCTACAGCACCATCATCAACAAGTACGCAAAGAACCCCAACGCCGCCAAGCTGGCGCGCGAGTACATCCTCAGCGACGCCGGCCAGATCAACCTGGCCAAAGGCAACGCCCGGCCGATCCGCGCCGAGCACCTGACCCTGCCGGCCGAGGTTCAGGCCAAGCTGCTGCCTAACGCGCAATACGCCAAGGTGCAGCCGATCAAGGATGCCGCCGCCTGGGAGGCCACCTCCAAGGCCCTGCCGCAACAATGGCAGGAAAACGTCATCATCAATATGGAATAAGCGGCCGCAGGATGGATTGAGCGCAGCGATACCCATGCTGGAGCGCCTCGATGGGTATCGCCAGCTCACCCCATCCTACGCGTCTGCCCAATACCGGCGACAGAGACCCCTCCTATGAAGCACAACGTCATCCTGGTGGTACTGGATGGCCTGAACTACGAGGTGGCCCGGCATGCGCTGGGGCATCTGCAGGCCTATTGCGGCGCCAAGCGTGCAGCCTTGTACAAGCTCGACTGCGAGCTGCCGTCGCTGTCCCGCCCGCTGTACGAATGCATCCTCACCGGCGTTCCACCGATCGACAGCGGCGTGGTGCATAACCAGGTGGTGCGCCTGTCCAACCAGCGCAGCATCTTTCATTACGCGCGTGACGCCGGCCTCTGCACTGCCGCCGCGGCCTATCACTGGGTCAGCGAGCTGTATAACCGCGCGCCCTTCGAGGCCGCCCGCGACCGCCATAGCGATGACCCCGAACTGCCGATCCAGCATGGGCACTTCTACTATGCCGATCACTACCCCGATTCCCATCTGTTCGCCGACGCGGAAAGCCTGCGCCGGCGCCACAGCCCGAATTTCCTCCTGGTACACCCGATGAACATCGACGACGCCGGTCACAAGCACGGTCTCGACAGCGCGCAATATCGCAACAGCGCGCGCGCTGCCGACGTGCTGCTCGCCGACTACCTGCAAGGCTGGCTCGAGGCCGGCTACCAGGTGCTGGTCACCGCCGACCACGGCATGAACAACGATCGCTCGCACAACGGCCTGCTGCGTGAGGAGCGCGAAGTGCCGCTGTTTGTACTGGGCTCGGCCTTCAGCCTGGATCGCGGTGCCCAACCCAAGCAGACCGAGCTGTGCGGCACCATCTGCCAGCTGCTCGGCGCGGCCCACGACAAACCCGTCTGCCGGGAATTATTGAAATGAGCGCGCCACTCGAACAAAGCGCCAAATTACCCGGCGATGCGCCCCCCCTCGCTACGCCACGGGCGCGCCTGGCGCCGCAGCTCAAGGGCAAATGGCTGGCCGCGCTGTGCCTGCTGCCCTTCGCCGTGTTCTTTCTGCTGTTCCAGATCGCGCCGCTGGTCTGGGTGGCGACCAACAGCCTGAACAGCGCCGAAGGCTGGGGCCTGGCCAATTTCGCCAAAATATTCGGCTCCAGGTTCTACCTGCAGGCGATCAAACACAGCCTGCAGATTTCCTTCTGGTCGAGCCTGTTCGGTATGAGCATTGCGATCCTGGGCAGCTATTCGCTGCGTCAGGTGGACTCCAAGCTGCGCGACTTCGTCATGGCCTTCTCCAACATGACCAGCAACTTCGCCGGCGTGCCGCTGGCCTTCGCCTTCATCATCCTGCTCGGTTTCAACGGCGCGCTGACCCTGCTGCTGATCAAAATCGGCCTGATCGAGAGCTTCAACCTCTACTCGAAGAACGGCTTGATCGTGCTCTATACCTACTTCCAGATTCCCCTCGGCGTGCTGCTGCTCTACCCGGCCTTCGACGCCCTGCGTGAGGACTGGCGCGAATCCGCCGCACTGCTTGGCGCCAACACCTGGGACTTCTGGCGACATATCGGCCTGCCGGTGCTGACCCCGGCGCTGCTCGGCACCTTCGTCATCCTCCTGGCCAACGCCCTGGGCGCCTACGCCACCGTGTACTACCTGACCACCGGCAACTTCAACGTGATGCCGATCCGCATCGCCGGCCTCGTTTCTGGCGACATTTCCCTCGACCCGAACCTGGCCAGCGCCCTGGCGATGATTCTGGTCGGCCTGATGGCGGTGATCACCGTGGCCCATCAACTGTTGCTGAAGAGGAGCAAGCATGTCTCGCGCTAACCCTGCTCCAGCGGCGCTCTACCACCGCGTCGTGGTCTGGCTGCTATTCCTGATCCTGCTGCTGCCGCTGGCCGGTACCCTGCTCTATTCGTTGTCCACCAGCTGGTCGGCGACCATCCTGCCGGACGGCCTGACCCTCAAGTGGTACCTGGCGCTGTGGAGCGATGAGCGTTTTCTCAATGCCTTCGGGCGGTCGCTGCTGGTGTGCTTCGGCGCCCTGGCGCTGTCGGTGCTGTTGATCCTGCCGTTGCTGTTCGTGGTGCATTACCACTTCCCCAGGCTCGACGGGCTGATGAATATCCTGATCCTGCTGCCCTTCGCCGTGCCGCCGGTGGTGTCCTCGGTGGGCCTGCTGCAGTTGTACGGCTCGGGGCCGCTGGCAATGACTGGTACGCCGTGGATTCTGATCGGCTGCTACTTCACCATCGCCCTGCCCTTCATGTACCGCGCCATCACCAACAACCTGCAGGCGATCAACCTGCCGGACCTGATGGACGCCGCCCACCTGCTCGGCGCCAGCACCTGGAAGGCGGCATTTCTGGTGGTACTGCCCAACCTGCGCAAGGGCCTGATGGTGTCGCTGTTCCTCTCGTTCAGCTTTCTGTTCGGCGAGTTCGTGTTCGCCAATATGCTGGTCGGCACCCGTTACGAAACCCTGCAGGTCTACCTCAACAACATGAAAAACAGCAGCGGCCACTTCAACAGCGCCCTGGTGATTTCCTACTTCTTCTTCGTACTGGTCTTCACCTGGGCCGCCAATCGCCTGAACAAGGACAAGTCATGAGCTACCTGAGCATCCAGAGCCTGCACAAAAGCTTTGGCGACATCTCGATCTTCAGCGATATCAACTGCGAAATCGGCAAGGGCGAGTTCGTCACCCTGCTCGGCCCCTCGGGTTGTGGCAAGTCCACCCTGTTGCGCTGCATCGCCGGTCTGACCGAAGTGGGCGGTGGGCAGATCCTCCTCGATGGCGAAGACCTGGTACCCCAGGCGCCGCAGAAGCGCGGCATCGGCATGGTATTCCAGAGCTACGCGCTGTTCCCCAACATGACCGTGCAACAGAACGTCGCCTTCGGCCTGCGCATGCAGAAGGTCGCCAAGGAGGAAAGCACCCAGCGCGTTCAGGAAGCCCTGGCCATGGTCGAACTCGGCGACTTCGCCGGGCGCTACCCGCATCAGCTGTCCGGTGGCCAATGCCAGCGCGTGGCCCTGGCCCGCTCCCTGGTCACCCGCCCGCGCCTGCTGTTGCTCGACGAACCTTTGTCAGCCCTGGACGCACGGATTCGCAAACACCTGCGCGAACAGATCCGCAGCATCCAGCAGGAACTCGGCCTGACCACCATTTTCGTCACCCACGACCAGGAAGAAGCCCTGGTGATGTCCGACCGGATCTTTCTGATGAACGCCGGCAGGATCGTCCAGAGCGGCAATGCCGAGACCCTCTACACCGCGCCAATCGATGCCTTCGCCGCCGGTTTTATCGGCAACTACAACCTGCTCGACGCCGATGCCGCCAGCCGCCTGCTTGGTCGGCCGATCGGCAGCCGTGTGGCCATTCGTCCGGAGGCCATCCGGATCGACAGCCAGGGCAGCATCGAAGGGAAAATTCGCAGCCACAGCCTGCTCGGCAACGTCATCCGCTACCGCATTGAAGCCCGTGGCGTCGAGTTGCTGGTCGACGTACTCAATCGCACCGTGACCGACATGCATGGCAGCGGCCAGCGTATCGCCCTGAGCATCGACGCCGATGCGATCCGGGAGGTGGCGTAATGGCCCTGGCAATCTTCGATCTGGACGAAACCCTGATTCACGGCGACTGCGCCAGCCTGTGGAGCGCGGAAATGGCCAAGCTCGGCTGGGTCGACGGCGTGAGCTTTCTGCAAAAAGACCAGCAACTGATGGCGCTCTATGCCGAAGGCAAACTGGCCATGGAAGACTACATGGCCTTCAGCCTCTCGCCGCTGGTCGGACGCAGCGCCGAAGAAGTCGCCTTCGTCGTCGAACCCTATGTCGAGGATGTGATCGAACCGCTGCTCTTCAGCGACGCCACCCGTTGCCTGGCCAACCACCGCGCCGCCGGTGACCGCATCCTGATCATCTCCGCTTCCGCACACTTTCTGGTCAGCGCCATCGCCGCGCACCTCAAGGTCGAGGATGTGCTGGCCATCGACCTCGAAGAGCAACACGGCACCTACAGCGGCCACACCCAAGGCGTACTGACCTACCGCGAGGGCAAGGTCACGCGCCTGCGGGCCTGGCTCGAAGAACAGGGTGAAAGCCTGGACGGCGCCTACTTCTACTCCGACTCGCGCAATGACCTGCCGCTGCTGCAACTGGTGAGCAAACCGCACACGGTCAATCCGGACCCGGTGCTGCGCCGGCATGCCGAACAGGCCGGCTGGCCCATTCTAAGCTGGCGCTGACGACCTGCCGCGGCCGGCGACAAAGCCGTTCCCAGCACAGCAAACTGATAACTCGGATAAACCAATGGCGCCAGAAGGCGCCATTGGGTTGAACAACGAGCTAACAGCGGCTTTTGCAGCGGGCGGTCAAAGCGCCGCCAATCCGCGCGCCAGATCGGCCTTGAGGTCGACGATGTCCTCCAAGCCCACAGCCACACGAATCAGATTGTCGCGGATACCGGCGCTGGCGCGCTCGGCCGGTGTCAATCGACCGTGGGAGGTGGTCGCGGGGTGAGCGATGGTGGTTTTGGTATCGCCCAGATTGGTGGTGATCGAAATCACCCGGGTCGCGTCGATAAAGCGCCAGGCTGCGTCCTTGCCGCCCTTGACTTCGAAACTGACCACCGCGCCGAAGCCACTCTGCTGACGCTTGGCCAACTCATGCTGCGGGTGGCTGGGCAGCCCCGAATAGTAGACATGCTCGATACCCGGCTGCTGCTCCAGCCACTCGGCCAACAGCTGGGAACTGGCGCAATGCGCCTGCATGCGCACCCGCAGGGTTTCCAGGCCCTTGAGGAAGATCCAGGCGTTGAACGGGCTGAGGGTCGGCCCTGCAGTACGCAGAAAACCGACCACTTCTTTCATCAGCTCCGCCTTGCCGGCGACCACGCCGCCCATGCTGCGACCCTGACCGTCGATGTACTTGGTCGCCGAATGCATGACGATATCCGCCCCCAGCTTGAGCGGCTGCTGCAGCGCTGGTGTGCAAAAACAGTTATCCACCGCCAGCAGCGCGCCCTTGGTGTGGGCTATTTCCGCCAGCGCGGCGATGTCCACCAGTTCGGCCAGCGGATTGGATGGCGACTCGACGAACAGCAGCTTGGTGTTGGGCTTGAACGCAGCACTCCAGGCGTGCAGATCGGCCAGCGGCACATAATCGACTTGCACCCCAAAACGCTTGAGGTATTTCTCGAACAGGCTGATGGTCGAACCGAACACACTGCGTGATACCAGGACATGATCGCCGCTGCTGCACAGGCTCATGACCATGGCCAGGATCGCCGACATGCCGGACGAGGTCGCCACGGCTTGCTCGGCACCTTCCAGCGCGGCGATGCGCTCCTCGAAGGCACGCACCGTGGGGTTGGTGTAACGCGAGTAGACGTTGCCCGGTACTTCACCGGCAAAGCGGGCGGCAGCATCGGCAGCGGTGCGGAACACATAGCTGGACGTCGGGTAAATCGCCTCGCTGTGCTCACCCTCAGGCGAGCGATGCTGGCCGGCGCGTACCGCCAGGGTGTCGAAACCTACCCCATCGAGATCGCTATCCAGGCGACCCGCATCCCATTCAATCGTCATGGCCTTTGTTCTCCGCCTTCAGCACCCAACCGTGGCCCGGATTAGAGCCGGGCCAGACTCTTGCAGCCTGTGACTTAACGCTGCCGCTTAGTCGTTATACAAATCGATAATCGCGCTGGCCGCCTGGGACTTGACCTTGGTGCCGTCATTACGCGCCTGCTCGATCCTGTTCAGGTAACACTCATCGACATCGCCGGTGATGTACTGGCCATCGAATACCGCGCAGTCGAAGTGCTCGATCTTGATCTTGCCGCCACCAACCGCCTCGATCAGATCGCTGAGATCCTGATACACCAGCCAATCCGCGCCGATCAGCTCGGCGACCTGCTCGGTGCTGCGGTTATGGGCGATCAGCTCGTGGACGCTCGGCATGTCGATGCCGTACACGTTGGGGTAACGCACTGCTGGCGCGGCCGAGCAGAAGTAGACGTTCTTCGCCCCCGCTTCACGCGCCATCTGGATGATCTGCTTGCAGGTGGTGCCGCGCACGATGGAATCATCCACCAACATCACGTTCTTGCCGCGGAACTCCAGGTCGATGGCGTTGAGCTTCTGCCGTACCGATTTCTTGCGTGCAGCCTGGCCCGGCATGATGAAGGTACGACCGATATAGCGGTTCTTGACGAAGCCTTCGCGGAACTTCACACCCAGGTGATTGGCCAGTTCCAGCGCCGAGGTACGGCTGGTATCGGGAATCGGAATGACCACGTCGATATCGTGATCCGGACGCTCGCGCAGGATCTTCTCGGCCAGTTTCTCGCCCATGCGCAAGCGCGCCTTGTACACCGAGACACCGTCCATGATCGAATCCGGACGCGCCAGGTAGACATGCTCGAAGATGCACGGCGAGAGATGCGGATTGCTCGCACACTGGCGGGTCGACAGCTTGCCGTCCTCGGTGATGTACACCGCCTCGCCCGGCGCCAGATCGCGAATCAGGGTGAAGCCGAGCACGTCCAGCGACACGCTCTCTGAGGCGATCATGTACTCCACGCCTTCATCGGTGTGGCGCTGCCCGAAGACAATCGGACGAATGCCGTTGGGGTCGCGGAAACCGACGATGCCGTAACCGGTAATCATCGCCACCACCGCATAACCACCGATGCAGCGCTGATGCACCTCGCTGACCGCGGCGAAGATGTCTTCCTCGGTCGGCTGCAACTTGCCGCGCTGGGCCAGTTCGTGGGCGAACACGTTGAGCAGCACTTCCGAGTCGGAGTTGGTGTTCACATGCCGCAGGTCGGACTCGTAGATTTCCTTGGCCAACTGTTCGACGTTGGTCAGGTTGCCGTTGTGCGCCAGGGTGATGCCATAGGGCGAGTTGACGTAGAAGGGCTGCGCCTCGGCCGAACTGGAGCTGCCGGCGGTGGGATAGCGCACATGGCCGATGCCCATGTGGCCGACCAGGCGCTGCATATGGCGCTGGTGGAAGACATCGCGCACCAGGCCATTGTCCTTGCGCAGAAACAGCCGCCCATCGTGACTGGTTACAATACCGGCAGCATCCTGGCCGCGGTGCTGGAGGACGGTTAGGCCGTCATACAGCGCCTGATTGACGTTCGATTTACCGACGATACCGACAATGCCACACATGTGACGCAACCCCTACTGAAGTGAAACAGGCTAATTCTGAATGCGTTTAAGGCAGTTTATGCTGCATCAGCGCTTCTTTGAACGGCAGCTCAGCAGGTGCGCTGATACCGCTGGCAAGCCACTCGCTGGACACCCCAAGAATGAGGTTCTTCGACCAGTCCGCGACCATTAAAAAATGCGGCAGCAGCGTCGATTGCTGCCACCACGGATCCTGCTGCACCGGCGCCAGGCTGAGTAGCCCGACCAGCACGACGACCAGCAAGCCGCCACGGGCGGCGCCGAACACCATACCGAGTAAACGATCGGTGCCGGAAAGGCCGGTGACACGAATCAGTTCACTGATCAGGTAATTAACCAGCGCACCCACCAGCAAGGTGACGATGAAGAGTAAGGCACAGGCTGCTATCACCCGCGCCGAAGGGGTTTCGATCCATGCACCAAGGTGCTCGGACAGGGCGCCACCAAACATCCAGGCAACCACGCCGGCAATGATCCAGGTGAGCAAGGACAAGGCTTCCTTGACGAAACCACGGCTCAAACTGATCAAGCTCGATACGGCGATGATGGCGATAATCGCCCAATCGACCCAAGTGAATGCCACGATGCAGGTTACCTATGGAAAAGGCGCTGCATTTTAACAGAGCCCCTCGCATGGGGTAAGCAAAGGATTATCAGGCCGCAGGAAAATTACCGCGCGCTTTACGCCATGCGGGCGACGCTGGTCGCCAGCCCCTAGGCTGGCGCGATATAACGCTAACTGCGCTCTGGCTGAAAGCGCACGACAAAGCCGCTGAGCTTGTGCTGTCGGTTCAACTGCTCACGCAAGCGATTGGCTTCGGTTCGCTCGATCACGGGGCCGACAAACACCCGATTCATCCCATCCACTTGGCGGATATAGGCGTTGTAACCCTGACTGCGCAGGGTTTTCTGCAGAGTTTGCGCACCCGTGCGACTGGACAGACTGGCCAACTGCACCGACCAACTGACCGGCAGGCTGTTGGCATCCAGGCGACTGGCGGGAGCTGAGGGGGCACTGACTGGCGCAGGGGGCGCCAGAACCGGCTCAGGCGCAGGCACAGCTACGGGCGCCTCAGCCACAGGGGCCTGGACCTCGGCAACGGGCTCATCCGACAGCAAATCATCGGGCAGCACCTGAGGTTCCGGCACGATCACGGGCTCGATTTCAATCTGCGGCATGGCTGGTGCCTGCGGCATGGCCGGCGCATCGACCACCACACGCTGCAACTCGTCTTCACGCGACAGCAGCATGGGCAAGAAGATCACTGCCAAGGCCACCAACACCAATGCGCCGACTATGCGCTGCTTCAATCCTTTATCCAGCAAAGCCATCCTGCACATCCCCCTTGGCATGGCGGGCCAGCCAGTCCAAGGCCTCGGCCACGCAGTAAAAAGACCCGAACAGCAGTATTTCATCACCAGCCGCCGCCCGCGTACATTGCGCCTGCAGCGCCGCCTGTATATCGGCATAGGCTGTCACCGGCGCTCCGCTATTGTGTAAATACGCCTGCAACTCGCCAGCCGAGCGCGTGCGACTGGTCGGCAGCGGCGCCACGGCCCAATCCACGATCTCATCGAGCAAGGGTGATACCACCCCCGCCAGGTCTTTGTCAGCCAGCAGGCCGAACACCGCAAACCGCCTGCCCGCCAACGGCCGGCCAGACAAACGCCGCGCCAAATACTCGGCCGCGTGGGGATTATGCCCAACATCCAGCAGCAACGTGAGTGGCTTACCCTGCCAATTCAGTATTCGACGATCCAGACGACCCGTTACTCGTGTGCGCGTCAGGGCACTGACGATTTGTTCAGCATGCCAGGGCAGATCGAGCAAGGCATAAGCTTGCAACGCCAGGGCGGCGTTCTCCATCGGCAGGTCGAGTAATGGCAAGCGCTCCAGACGCAAGACCTCGCCCCGGCCATTCAAGCCAAACCAGGACCAACCTGACCCGTCGATGCTCAGGTCGTAATCGCGGCCGCGCAGAAAAAACGGCGCTCCCAGCAGCGCTACTTGTTCCAGCAACGTCTGCGGTGGATCGAGATCACCGCACAACGCCGGCTTGCCCGCGCGAAAGATACCGGCCTTCTCGAAGGCCACTGCTTCACGGTTATCGCCCAGCCATTCGGCATGATCAATGCCGATACTGGTCACCAAGGCCAGATCGGCGTCGATCAGATTGACCGCATCCAGCCGTCCGCCCAACCCAACCTCAAGCACCACGGCGTCCAGCGCAGCGCGCTGAAACAACCAGAAAGCTGCCAGGGTACCCATCTCGAAATAGGTCAGGGAAATCTCGCCGCGCGCGGCCTCGATCGCGGCAAATGCCTGGCAAAGCTCGGCATCGCCGGCTTCGACACCGGCAATCTGCACTCGCTCGTTGTAGCGCAACAGGTGAGGTGAGCTGTACACCCCGACCTTGAGCCCCTGTTCCTGCAGCAAGGCAGCAAGAAACGCACAGGTGGAACCCTTGCCATTGGTGCCGGTGACCGTAATCACCCGCGGCGCAGGCCTGGACAAGCCCAGGCGTTGTGCCACGAGCCCGGACCGTTCCAGACCCATGTCTATGGCACTTGGATGCAGCTGCTCCAGGTATGCCAGCCAATCGGCCAGGGAGCGTTCGGTCATGCCGTGACCGGCAATGCAGCGACAACAGGCGACGGCAGCCCCATGAACTGAGCCAGCAGCCGGGCCAGACGGGGACGCAACTCTTCGCGATGAATGATCATGTCGATGGCACCGTGCTCGATGAGGAACTCGCTGCGCTGGAATCCTTCCGGGAGCTTTTCTCGCACGGTCTGCTCGATCACTCGCGGGCCGGCAAAGCCGATCAGCGCCTTGGGTTCGGCGACGATGACATCGCCGAGCATGGCCAGGCTGGCGGAAACGCCGCCATAAACCGGGTCGGTCAGCACCGAGACAAACGGGATACCTTCTTCGCGCAGACGCGCCAGCACCGCAGAGGTCTTGGCCATCTGCATCAGGGAAATCAGCGCTTCCTGCATGCGCGCACCACCCGAAGCGGAGAAGCACACGAACGGGCAACGCTGCTCCAGGGCCACATTGGCGGCGCGCACGAAGCGCTCGCCAACGATCGCGCCCATCGAACCACCCATAAAGGAGAACTCGAAGGCACAGGCCACCACCGGCATGGTTTCAAGGGTGCCGCGCATGGCAATCAGTGCGTCTTTTTCGCCCGTCTGCTTCTGCGCGCCCGTCAGGCGATCCTTGTACTTCTTACTGTCGCGGAATTTCAGGCGATCAACCGGCTCCAGTTCTGCGCCAATTTCTTCGCGGCCCTCGGCATCGAGAAATATATCCAGGCGCGCACGCGCATTGATGCGCATGTGGTGGTTGCACTTGGGGCAGACATCCAGCGTCTTCTCCAGTTCGGGCTTGTACAACACCGCATCGCACGACGGGCATTTGTGCCAGAGGCCTTCGGGCACCGAACTCTTCTTGACTTCGGACCGCATGATCGATGGGATCAGTTTGTCTACCAACCAGTTGCTCATGCTCTTGATTCTCCAAAACTGTGGGCTCGAACAGGCGTCTGGCACAGGGCCTTGTCGGCACATCCAAGCAAATTCACGAAGGCACTATCAATAGGGGCCGGCATCTGCAAGCGCAACACCCGCCACCTTGACCTCGACTGTCAAAGGCGGTCACTACAGTACCTGCAACAGGGTTATGGACGGCCAAGCCTGCAGCGTCGTCACATCGCTTGAACATCGGCTCAGGCACTCCTGACTGCACGCACGAATGCATGAATCTTGGCGCGATCCTTTACACCCTTGCTCGCCTCGACGCCGCCGCTGACATCCACCGCATAGGGTTGCACCTGTTCGATGGCGGCGCGCACATTCCCGGGCGTCAGGCCTCCCGCCAGGATAATTGGCACATGCAGACCGCGCGGCACCAGTGACCAGTCGAACGCCTCGCCGGTACCGCCCGGAACGCCCGGAACAAAAGTATCCAGCAAAACACCCGCCGCAGAGGCATACAGCGCGATCTGCGCAGCAATATCGTCGCCCGGTTTGACCCGCAACGCCTTGATGTAGGGACGCCGAAAGCCCTCACAGGCAGCTGGTGGTTCATCCCCATGGAACTGCAGCAGATCCAGCGGCACGGCATCGAGAATTGCGTCCAACTCGCTACGAGGGGTGTCGACAAACAGCCCCACAGTGGTCACGAACGGCGGCAACGCCGCGAGGATAGCCTGCGCCTGCGGCACCGTTACGGCACGCGGACTCTTGGCATAAAACACCAGACCAAGAGCGTCGGCACCGGCCTCAACAGCAGCCAATGCATCTTCTACGCGGGTAATTCCACAGATCTTGCAGCGAACAACTGACAACGGGCGAATACCTCCAGCAAAGAACCGATGGTAGCAAAGGAATGTCTAGGCGTCTTCCGCCACATCCGGCAGCCCCGAGAGGAAGTGCGGCCCGAGATAGCGCGTGGGCAAGTCGAACTCCTGCGGGTAGTCGACTTGCACCAGATAAAGCCCGTATGGATGTGCGGTCACACCGCCAGTACGCCGCACTCCAGTCTCCAGCACCGCACGCGCCCACTCCACCGGCTGCCCGCCAGCGCCAATGGTCATCAATACCCCGGCAATGTTACGCACCATGTGATGGAGGAACGCATTGGCGCGGATATCCAGCACGATGAAACGACCATGTTCGATCAACTTAAGGTGATGCACCGTCTTGATCGGCGACTTGGCCTGGCACTGACGGGCGCGGAAGGCACTGAAATCGTGCGTGCCGACAAAGGCTTTCGCGGCTTCGCGCATCCGCCCAACATCCAGCGGCCGATGATTCCAGGTCACCTCCTCAGCCATGTGCGCCGGGCGAATCTGATCGGTGTAGATCACGTAGCGATAGCGCCTGGCCTTGGCACAGAAGCGCGCATCGAAATGCGCCGGCATCAGCTTGGCCCACGCCACGCTGATATCGGTCGGCAGATTCCTGTTGGCACCCATGACCCAGGCCAGCATGGAACGCTCAACCGGCGTATCGAAGTGCACCACCTGAGCGCTGGCGTGCACCAGCGCATCGGTGCGCCCGGCACAGCTCAGGGTGACCGGCGCGCCACCAGCGACTTTCGACAAGGCTTTTTCCAGAGAGTCCTGGATGGTCGGCACACCGGCACGCTGGCGCTGAAAGCCACGGTAACGTGAGCCCTTGTATTCGACACCGAGGGCGACTCTGTAAATGCCAACGGCAGCCGAATCGGCTGCCGCAGCGGGTAATCCATCAGACATGTATCAAACCAAGTTAGCGATCAACTCACGCGCTTCCTGCTGCTGACCATCGTTACCTTCGGCGATCACTTCATCGAGAATGTCACGCGCCCCCTCGGTATCGCCCATATCGATATAAGCGCGAGCCAGGTCGAGCTTGGTCGCGGTTTCATCGGTGCCCGAGAGGAAGTCGAAATCATCATCGCCATCCAGATCCACCCCTTGCAGCCCAGCGACAGGCGCAGGCTGGGTCAACTCAGCGGGCTGATCCAGACTCTCAGACAACTGATCCAGCTCAGCGGTCACTTCCTCGAGCTGAGCAGCGAAACTATCGCTGCTGGGCAGAACCGGTGCCTCATCGCTCAGCGACAGATCGAAATCGTCGGACAGGTCGAAGTCGCCACCCTCGGATTCGCTCGGCAGATCGAGACTCAGTCCGGCCAGCTCATCGGTTGCGGACTCGGCAGTCAGTTCGTCGTCCAGGTTCAACAGAAATTCATCGTCTTCGGCCTCGGTTACTGCCGGCTTGCTCTCGGCATCCAGATCCAGGCTGAAATCCGCCAGATCCTGCTCCAACTTCACGCCATCGGCAGGCCCGTCGTCGAGGTTCAGGTCGAACTCCAGATCATCATCTTCATCCGCTACCGTCTCGGCCGGGGCAGTCAAATCCAGATCAGCGTCCAATGACAGGCTATCCAAGTCGGCCAGCGAGGCATCGACGCCAGGAGCTTGCTGCTCACGCTCAAGATCGGCTTCAAGATCGGACTCAAGATCATCCAGACTCAGGTCGAAGGCATCATCCAGATCACCTGCTGCTGCGGCCGGCTGGTCAGGTTCATCCAGGCTCAGGTCATCCAGGCTGAAGCTGGAAAAATCATCATCGGCCAAGGCGGAGGCAGCCACACCGGCACCTACACCGGCAATAGCGGCTATTGCCGGATACTTGCCTTTCAATTGATCGACCTCGGCGGAAGAACCACCTATTTCGCGCAATTCGTTTTCCTGGCGGGCGAATCCATCGCGATCACCCAGCTCGGCGTAGACTTCCATCAGCTTGAGTCGCAGGTCACTGCGTTGCGGCTCATCGTTGACGGCATTCTGCAGCAACTCTGCAGCCTGATTGAAGCGACCATAGGCGATATAGATGTCCGCCTCGCCCAGCGCATCGCTGGTCTGCGCAATCACCCGCTCATCGCTCGGCTCAGCACTGTCGGCGCTGTCGACAAAGTCATCGGGGAAGCTGTCGGCCGGCAGCTCCATATCGCTATCGAAATTAGTGCCACCGCTCTCGGCAGCCAGGCTTTCTTGTAACTCGGCTTCCTTCAATGCGTTGCGGCGCGACACCATCATCAGCCCGACCAGCAGTAACAGCAGGGCGCCACCACCGGCAATCCCAAGAAGCATGGGGTTGGCGAGCAGATCATCAATAGTGCTGAGTTGTGGCGGCTGCTCTACAGGCTTGACCGGAGCCACTGGCGCAGCAGCTTTTGCCACCGGGGCTGGCGCCGGCTCGGCGACGGGCGCCGCTGCAGGCTGAGCGACCGGCTGCTGGGGTTCAGCTGCTGCAGTCGCCGGCTCCTCGCTGTAATTAAAGTCGGGAGCCTCGGCTTCATCAGGGCTAGCCGGCGCCGCTTCAGGACCTGCAGGAACTGCCGCCACGGCCGGGGCGTCCATGGCAGGAGCCTGCCCTTGTGTGGCCAGATCAGCCTGCAGCTTGGCCAGCTGATCATCTTTCAGTTGAATCAAACGCTGCAATTTTTCGAGCTGACCCTGCAGGTCACTCATGCGCCCTTTCAGCTCTTCGTTTTCGCGGCGAGTGGAATCCAGGCCTTCCTGGGTGACCGCCAACTTGTCGCTCAGTGCCTTGCTGTCGACGGCACCGGCGTCACTGCCGCTGGCGGCCTTGCCGGTATCGGCAGAGAGCAGCTTCAGGTTGTCCTGGGTCTTGACCTCAGCCGGTGCGGCACCAGCGACACTGCGCCGGGTCGCATCCATCTGGCGGGCGCTGGCAGCGACGCTGCGCCCCTCGCGCCAGGCCGCATTCTGCTCAGCAACCTGGGCCACGGCTTCGGTCTGGGCCCGGCTTTTGATCTGCTGCTCTTCCGGCAGACGCAACACCTGGCCGCTCTTGAGGCGATTGATATTGCCACCGACAAAGGCATCAGGATTGAGATCCTGAATGGCCAGCATGGTTTGCTGCACGCTGCCGCCACCGCGCACGCGCTGGGCGATTTCCCACAGAGAATCGTTGGCGGTGACCTTGTATTCAGTACCTTGCAGGGCACTTGGCGCAGCGACAGGCGCACGCGCTACCGGAGCACTGGTTTGCGCAGCTGCACGCTGAATGGGAGCGGCTAGCGGGCGTGGCGCCGGAGCTGCTGATGGCAGCCGTGGCGCAGCGGCGGCAGCGGTTTGCGGCGAGTAAAGAGGCGGATCAAGCAGCAAGGTGTACTCGCGCAGCAGGCGGCCATTGGGCCACAACACCTCGACCAGGAAATTCAGGTATGGCTCACGTACCGGCTTGCTTGAGGTCACGCGAAGGTAACTCTTGCCATTCGGCTTGAGTACCGGCGTGAACTTGAGATCAGTCAGGAAGTACTGGCGATCGACCCCGGCCCTGGTGAACTCTTCGGGGGACGCCAGATTCGGCAGCAACTCGCTGGAAGCCAGATCGCGCACCTCCAGCAATTCGATCTCAGCCACCAATGGCTGATTCAGCGCCGACTGCAGGGTCACTTCACCCAGCCCCAGCGCGTGCGCCATACCGGAGGACAGTGCCGAAGCAGCTGCGATTGCCAGCACCAGTTTGCGAACCCGAACCATAGCGTTATCCCTTGTTTTATCTTTTTTTCTCGATATCCGAGAGGGTCTTGATAGCTGCTGACTGTATCCACCCGAAGGCGGCTCCCCATTCAGCAACCAACTCAGCCAATGCTGCTAAGCTCGAAAGATTATTCAGATTTCCAGCTAAGTATCTTTTACAGATAGTGTTTTATCAACAACTCAGCCAATTGCACAGCGTTCAAGGCGGCGCCTTTCCTCACATTATCAGACGCAATCCACAAATTGAGCTCTGCGGGGTCATCCTGCCCGCCACGAACGCGGCCGACATACACCACATCCTGACCGACCGCATCACCTACAGCCGTTGGATAATCGCCCGGCTCGATGTACTCCAAGGCGGCACATGCTTGCAAGGCCGCACAAATCGCCGGCAGATCGACAGCAGCATCTGCCTGCAGCGACACGCTGAGACTGTCGCCAAAGAACACCGGCGCCTGAATACACGTTGCCGCAACCTTTAACTGCGGCCGGGCAAACAACTCTTTGAGTTCACTGGCCAAGCGTTTTTCCAAAGCACCATGGCCGTCGCTATCCGGTGCATCCACTTGAGCCAGCAAATTAAATGCAACTTGCCGGTCGAACAACTGGGGCTCGAAGGAACGACCATTAAGCAGCTCAGCGGTTTGCCGCGCCAACTCGGACACCCCTTCACGCCCACGACTGGAAACAGCCAGGCAAGCCGTGACCGCCACACGCTGCACATTGACCAGCTCGCGCAGAGCGGCTAGCACCACTGCCACGGCAATTGCCGAGGGACTCGGACTGGTCAGCTGATAGGGGGCACTGAGGGTTTTCAAGACCTGCGGGTTTACTTCAGGCACAACGCGAGGCGCCTGCTCGACCGGCAAGGCGGCGGCCAGATCGATCAGCGTACACCCGGCCGCATGCACCTGGGGCGCATAGCTGCGGGTAATCGCTTCGCTGGCGGCAAAGAAAACCAGGCCGACACTGGAGAAATCGAAGGACTCCAGAGTACGCACCCGCAGATTCTTGCCTTTGAACGACAGAGAACGCCCGGCCGACTCGCCGCTGGCCAGCAGGTGCAGATTGGCCACGGGAAAATCACGCTCTTCAAGCAGTTGCACGAGGGTTTCGCCAACACTACCGGTGGCACCGATCACGGCAATATCAAAGGTACGGGTCATGGACAGGCTTCTGACGAAATAAGCACCGCACTGTATAGCGCAGCCCGACAAATGCAAAGGAGCCAGCTGTACCGATGATCGCCCGACATCTCGATCATCGACACAGCTGGCTCCTATTCATTACCGCTGGGCATGCTCAGGCAAAACGCACCGCAGTCGCTATCAACGCTCCAGCAGAATCCGCAGCATGCGCCGCAGCGGTTCGGCGGCGCCCCACAGCAGTTGGTCGCCCACGGTAAAGGCACCCAGGTATTGCGACCCCATGTTCAGCTTGCGCAGCCGCCCGACCGGCACACTCAGGGTACCGGTAACGGCAGTCGGGCCCAGCTCACGGATACTGGCCTCACGCTGATTCGGCACCAGCTTGACCCAAGGGTTGTGCTGACTGATCAGACCCTCGATGTCGGACAGTGGCACATCCTTGTTCAGCTTGATGGTCAAGGCCTGGCTGTGGCAGCGCATGGCGCCGATGCGCACGCAGAGACCGTCCACGGGAATCGGGTTCTTGAAGCGACCGAGAATTTTGTTGGTCTCCGCCTGAGCCTTCCACTCTTCGCGGCTCTGGCCGTTGGGCAGTTCCTTGTCGATATAGGGAATCAAGCTGCCGGCCAGGGGCACGCCGAAGTTGTCCACCGGGAAGGACTCGCCGCGCATGGCTTCGGCCACCTTGCGGTCGATATCCAGGATGGCACTGGCCGGATCGGCCAGCTCATCGGCAACCGCGCCGTTGATCGCGCCCATTTGCTTGATCAGTTCACGCATGTTCTGCGCGCCGGCACCGCTCGCCGCCTGGTAGGTCATGGCGCTCATCCACTCGACCAGACCGGCTTCATAGAGGCCACCCAAAGCCATCAGCATCAGGCTGACGGTGCAGTTGCCGCCGATGTAGTTCTTGGTCCCGGCATCCAGCTGCTGATCGATCACCTTGCGGTTGACCGGATCCAGCACGATCACCGCGTCATCGGCCATGCGCAGCGAGGATGCGGCATCGATCCAGTAGCCCTGCCAACCGGCTTCACGCAGCTTGGGGAAGACCTCACTGGTGTAGTCGCCACCCTGACAGGTGAGGATCACGTCCAGGCTCTTGAGCTCCTCGATGCTGTAGGCATCCTTCAGCGAGGCGATGTCCTTGCCGATGGCCGGACCCTGACCACCCACATTGGAGGTGGTGAAGAATATCGGCTCGATCAAGTCGAAATCCTGCTCTTCCAGCATGCGCTGCATCAGCACGGAACCAACCATGCCACGCCAACCGATCAGACCTACACGTTTCATAACCACTACACCTATATGAACAGACCGCCGGAAACTCGCCGGAGAACCTGGAAGATTACAGACTACGCAACGCCTCGACTACTGCATCACCCATGGCCGCAGTGCCGACCTTGGTCGTACCGGCGGAATGGATGTCGCCAGTGCGTAAGCCTTGATCCAGCACCGTGCTGACCGCTTGTTCGATGGCATCGGCGGCCTGGCTCTGGCTGAAGCTGTAGCGCAACATCATGGAGACCGAGAGGATGGTCGCCAGGGGATTGGCGATGCCCTGCCCGGCAATGTCCGGCGCCGAACCATGGCACGGCTCGTACATGCCCTTGTTGTTGGCATCCAGCGAAGCGGACGGCAGCATGCCGATAGAACCGGTGAGCATGGAAGCCTCATCCGACAGAATGTCGCCGAACATGTTGTCGGTGACCATCACGTCGAACTGCTTGGGTGCGCGCACCAGCTGCATCGCCGCGTTATCGACGTACATGTGGCTGAGTTCGACGTCCGGGTAATCCTTGGCCACCTCCTCGACCACGGCGCGCCACAGCTGGCTGGAGGCCAGTACGTTGGCCTTGTCCACCGAGCAGAGTTTGCTGCCGCGCACGCGCGCCATGTCGAAGCCGACCTGGGCAATGCGGCGGATCTCGCTTTCGCTGTACGGCAGGGTGTCGTAGGCCATGCGCTCGCCATTTTCCAGCACCTTGCTTTCGCGCGGCTGGCCGAAGTAGATGCCGCCGGTCAGCTCACGCACGATGAGGATGTTCAGGCCGGCGACCACTTCTGGCTTGAGCGAGGAGGCATCGGCCAGTTGCGGGTAGAGGATGGCCGGACGCAGGTTGGCGAACAGACCCAGCTGCGAGCGGATCTTCAGCAGGCCGCGCTCGGGACGCAGGGCCGGATCGATGGCATCCCACTGGGGCCCACCCACCGCGCCGAGCAGGATCGCATCGGCGGCACGGGCGCGCGCCAGGGTCTCATCGGCCAGGGGCACGCCGTATTGCTCATAGGCGGCGCCGCCCAGCTGGTCAAATGACAGCGCCAAGCCCAGGTCGAACTTCTCGTTCGCCAGCTGCAGCACCTTGACCGCCTCGGCCATGATTTCCGGGCCAATACCGTCGCCGGGCAGAATCAGAATCTGTTTGCTCATGTTTATTCCTTAAATCACTTAATCGAGCCGAACAGCCAGGGGCTGCGCTGCTGGTAGCCGACCTCGAAGGCCTTGATCGCATCGCTGTCCTGCAGGGTCAGGCCGATATCGTCCAGACCGTTGAGCAGGCAATGCTTGCGGAAAGCATCGACCTCGAAGCCGTACTGCACGCCATCGGCGCGGGTCACGGTCTGCGCTGCGAGATCGACGGTCAGCTGATAACCTTCGCTGGCCTCGGCCTGCTGGAACAGCGCATCGACCTCATCCTCCTTGAGAATGATCGGCAACAGGCCGTTCTTGAAGCTGTTGTTGTAGAAGATGTCGGCGAAGCTCGGCGCGATGATTGCGCGAAAGCCGTACTCTTCCAGGGCCCAGGGGGCGTGCTCACGGCTCGAGCCGCAACCGAAGTTCTCCCGCGCCAGAAGCACGCTGGCGCCCTGGTAACGCGCAAAGTTCAGCACGAAATCCGGGTTCAGCGGACGCTTGGAGCTGTCCTGATTGGGCTGACCGACATCCAGGTAACGCCACTCGTCGAACAGATTGGGGCCGAAGCCGCTGCGCTTGATCGACTTGAGGAACTGCTTGGGAATGATCTGATCGGTGTCGACGTTGGCGCGATCCAAAGGAGCGACCAAGCCGGTGTGTTGGGTAAAGGCTCTCATCTTCGCTCTCCTTAAGGCCGGGTCAGTTCGCGCACATCGATAAAGTGGCCGGTCACTGCCGCCGCCGCCGCCATGGCCGGACTGACCAGATGGGTGCGTCCACCTGCGCCCTGACGGCCTTCAAAGTTGCGGTTGGAGGTGGAGGCGCAATGCTCGCCACTGCCCAGCTTGTCCGGGTTCATCGCCAGGCACATGGAGCAGCCCGGCTCGCGCCACTCGAAACCGGCCGCAATGAAGATCTGGTCGAGACCCTCTTGTTCGGCCTGGGCTTTGACCAGACCGGAGCCTGGCACCACCATGGCCTGCTTGATGGTCGCCGCCACCTTGCGCCCCTTGGCCACGGCGGCGGCAGCGCGCAGGTCTTCGATACGCGAGTTGGTGCAGGAACCGATGAACACCCGATCGAGCTGAATATCGGTGATCGCCTGATTGGCACTCAGGCCCATGTACTTGAGGGCGCGGACGATGGAGTCGCGCTTGACCGGATCGGCCTCGACGGCCGGGTCCGGCACGCGCTGATCGACGGCCAGAACCATTTCCGGCGAAGTACCCCAGCTGACTTGCGGCTTGATGTCCTCGGCCCGCAACTCGACGACTGTATCGAAATGCGCATCGGCGTCGGACACCAGGTCTTGCCACTGGGCGACCGCCTTGCTCCAGTCCGCCCCCTTGGGCGCGAACGGGCGACCTTCGACATAGGCGATGGTCTTCTCATCCACCGCCACCAGGCCGACGCGCGCGCCCGCCTCGATCGACATGTTGCAGATGGTCATGCGCCCTTCCAGCGACAGCTCGCGGATCGCGCTACCGGCGAATTCCAGGGCATGGCCGTTGCCACCGGCGGTGCCGATCTTGCCGATCACCGCGAGGACGATGTCCTTGGCGGTGACGCCGAAGGGCAACTGCCCCTCCACGCGGACCTGCATGTTCTTCATCTTCTTGGCCACCAGGCACTGGGTGGCGAGCACATGCTCGACCTCGGAGGTGCCGATGCCGTGGGCCAACGCGCCGAAGGCGCCGTGGGTCGAGGTGTGCGAGTCGCCGCAGACCACGGTCATGCCCGGCAAGGTCGCGCCCTGTTCCGGGCCGACCACGTGGACGATACCCTGACGCAGATCGTTCATCTTGAACTCGAGGATGCCGAACTCATCGCAGTTCTCGTCGAGGGTCTGCACCTGAATGCGCGAGACCTCATCGGCGATGGACTCCAGGCCGCCCTGGCGCTCGGCCTTGGTGGTCGGCACATTGTGATCCGGGGTGGCGATATTGGCATCGATGCGCCACGGCTTGCGACCCGCCAGACGCAGCCCTTCGAAGGCCTGCGGCGAGGTCACTTCGTGGAGGATATGGCGGTCGATGTAGATCAGCGACGAACCATCGTCACGGCGCTTCACCTCATGCATGTCCCAGAGCTTGTCGTAGAGCGTTTTGCCGGCCATCAGCCATTCCCTCATCAGCGTGTTTCTATTCAAGGGCGGATAGCCCTTTATTAATAGGCTGATCCTAAGAGCTTGGATTGAATTACTCAAATTCATATTTTTTATTCAAAGGATTCCTTTTAGGAATAGAGATACGCTACAACCCCTGGACTGCAAGCGCAGGCTCGCAGCCTGGCCTTGCAGCGCAATGCCTACCGCCTGGAGCTAGTGCCATGGATCTCGCCACCCTCAATGCCTTTATCGCCATCGCCGAGCTTGGCAGTTTCTCCGAGGCTGCCGAACGCCTGCACCTGACCCAGCCGGCCGTGAGCAAACGCATCGCCAGCCTGGAGCAGCAATTGAATGTGCGCCTGTTCGACCGCCTGGGTCGTGAGGTCAGCCTGACCGAGGCCGGCCGCGCCCTGCTGCCACGCGCCTATCAGATCCTCAATGTGCTGGACGATACCCGCCGCGCCCTGACCAACCTCAGCGGCGAAGTCAGCGGTCGGCTGACATTGGCCACCAGCCACCACATCGGCCTGCATCGTTTGCCGCCATTGCTGCGCGCCTTCACCCGCGCACACCCACAGGTGGCGCTGGACATCCAGTTTCTCGACTCCGAGGTGGCCTACGAAGAAGTCCTGCATGGCCGCGCCGAATTGGCAGTGATCACCCTGGCCCCGGAAACCCGCGAACCGGTGCATGCGGTAGCCGTATGGGACGATCCGCTGGATTTCGTTGCAGCGCCCGAACACCCACTGGCACGCAGTAAAACAATCAGCCTGGCCGACGTAGCCGTTCACCCGGCAGTGTTTCCGGGCGGCAATACCTTTACCCATCACATCGTGCGGCGCCTGTTCGAAGCCCAGGAACTGACACCGAACATCGCCATGAGCACCAACTATCTGGAAACCATCAAGATGATGGTGTCGATCGGCCTGGCCTGGAGCGTGCTACCCCGCACCATGCTCGACGAGCAGGTCGCCCGCCTACCGCTGCCCGGCATCCAGCTGTCGCGGCAGCTCGGCTATATCTCGCACACCGAGCGCACCCTGTCGAATGCCGCACGGGCCTTCATGCAGCTGCTCGATGCCCAGCGCGACGACCTTGCACAGGCGCCTGCGCAAAGGCTAACGTGAAGCGTAGAACGATAACAAAGGGCCCGTTGCATGCCCCTGAACCACTATCATTTCACGACCCAGCACAGCTCATCCCATAATCAAAAGGCTGCCAATGGCCAATGCCAGTGACGACCGGCCACCGCTGCCGCACATTCCTGCCCTGGATCCGGTCGTATTCGAGAACACCTGGAACGATGCCCCGCGCCTGCTGGCGGCACTCAACGGCGCGCATCTGGGTGCCTGGCACTGGGATGTGGCAAGCGGCCAGGTCAGTTGGTCGCGGGGCGCCCAGGCCTTGTTCGGCCTGGACCCGACCCGGCCCTTGCGCACCCGGATCGACTACATCGAACTGATCCCGGAAGAAGACCGCAACGCAGTCCTGCAGATGTTCCAGGCCGTGCTCGACGGCGCACCCAGCAGCCAGGCCCTGCAGCATCGTATTCGCTGCCCAGACGGCAGCCTGCGCTGGCTGGAGATCAGCGGCAGCCTGCAGACCGACGCCAGTGGCAAGCGACAGATGTTCGGCGTCATCCGCGACATCACCACCCAACAGCAGCGTGCCCAAGCGCTGCTCAACTCAGAACAGCGCTTTTCCACTCTGTTCCACCTCAGCCCGGACGCGATTCTACTGGTGCGTCTCGCCGACAGCCTGATCACCGAGGCCAATCAGCATTTCGCCAGCACCTTCGGCTGGCCGGCCGGCGAGATTATTGGCCGCTCGATCCTCGAACTGGACCTCTGGGTACATGAGCAGCAGCGCGACTATCTGCGCCAGGCTGCGCCGAACAGCCGCGAACCAGTCACCCAGGAAGTGCAGATACGTGCCCGCGACGGCCACATTCTCGACGGCGTGATGTCCAGCCAATACATCGAACTGGACGGGCAAGCCTTTCTACTCTGCACCTTTCTCGATACCAGCGAACGCAAGCGCATTGAAGCGGCGCTGCGCAGTAGCGAGGAGAAATTCGCCCAAGCATTCCGCCACACCCCTGACGCGGTGGTGATCACCGACAAGGAAACCGGACGCTTTATCGAGGTCAACCCGGCTTTTGAACGGCAATTTGGCTGGGAAAGTAGCGAAACCCTGGGACTCACCTCGCTGGAACTGGGCATCTGGGCCGATCCCTCTGACCGCCAGCGGATGCTCGAGGCGGTGCGTCAAGGTAGCCTGGACGAGCTGGAAGTGTGCCTGCATAGCCGCGATGGCCACGTCAGCGACAACCTGCTGTTCGGCGGAGAAATCGAGCTGGACGGACGTACCTGCCTGGTGCTGACAGTACGCGACATCACCCAGCAACGCGCTCAGGAACAGGCGCTTAGCAACAGTCAAGAGCGCCTGACTCTGGCCCTGGAGTCCGCCGATCTGGGCACCTGGGACTGGCACATCCCCAGCAACATGTTGTTTGCCTCGGCTCGCGCCGCAACGCTGCATGGCTTGAGCCAGGCGCCCTTTCATGGTGATTTTCGCGCGTTCTTCGGCCATGTCCCCATGGATGACCGGCTGGCCATGCGCCAGTCCTACCGCGAGCTGGTAGAAGGCACCTGCCAGGACTACCAGGTCACTTACCGAGCAGCCTACGGCAACGGCAACGTGCACTTTCTGGAGAGCACCGCCAAGCTCTACCGTGACGAACAGGGCAAGCCCCTGCGCATGGCCGGCATTCTCATCGACATCAGTGAACGGGTGCAGCGCGAACTACGCCTGTCCGCCTCGGAAGAGAAGTTCGCCACCCTGTTCCAGGCCAGCCCCGACCCTGTCTGCGTGTCGCGCATCCGCGACGGCGTGTTCGTCGAAATCAACGACAGCTTCAGCCAGACCTTCGGCTGGACACCGCAGGAGATTGTCGGCCGCAGCGGCCCGGAGGCCGACTTCTGGATCGACTGCGACGAACGCCGGCGCCTGTACGACAAGCTCACGGCGAACCAGGGCCTGGACAACGAGCAAGCACGTTACCGCACCAAGGCGGGCGACGAACTGACCTGCGTGGTGTCCTGCCGATTTATCCGGGTCGACCGCCAGCTGTGCATCCTCAGCACCTTCCGCGACGTCAGCGAGCGCTTGCAAGCCGAGGCCGCACTCAATGCCAGCCAGGAAAAATTCGCCAAGGCCTTTCACTCCAGCCCCGACGCCATCACCATCACCGAGCGCGATACGGCTCGCTATATCGAGGTCAACGAAGGCTTCTTCCGCCTCACCGGCTACCGCGCCGAGGAGGTCATCGGTCACTCGGCCCTGGAATTGAATATCTGGGCTGACCCCAGGCAGCGCCGAGTAATGCTCGAAATGCTCCAGCGCGACGGCCGTGTGACGCACCAGGAGATGCTCGGCAAGCACCGCGACGGCAGTATCAAGACGGTGGAAGTGTCGGTCGAGCCGATCGACCTGGACGGCCTCGATTGCCTGCTGCTGACCGCCCGCGATATCAGCCTGCTGAAGGAAGCCCAGGCGCAGATCCAGCACCTGGCCTACCACGACTCGCTGACCAACCTGCCCAACCGCGCCCTGCTGATGGACCGCCTGACCCAGCAGATCGCCCTGCTCAAGCGCCACGACTTGCGCGGCGCCCTGCTGTTTCTCGACCTCGACCACTTCAAGCACATCAACGACTCGCTCGGCCACCCGGTCGGCGACAGCGTGCTCAAACTGGTCACCGCGCGCCTGGAAGCCAGCGTCCGCCTGGAGGATACAGTCGCCCGCCTGGGCGGCGACGAGTTCGTCATCCTGCTCTCCGGCCTCGAAGGCAAACGCTCGGCCGTCACCCGCCAGGCCCACATGGTCGCGGAAAAACTGCGCAAGTTGCTGGCCGAACCCATGCTCATCGACGGCCATCGCCTGCAGGTCACACCGAGCATCGGCATCGCCCTGATCCCCGACCATGGCGCCACCCCGGCCGACCTGCTGAAGCGTGCCGACATCGCCCTCTATCGCGCCAAGGACTCCGGGCGCAACACCGTCCAGCTGTTCCGGCGGACCATGCAGGAAGCCGCCAGCGAGCGTTTACGCCTGGAAAATGACCTGCGCCTGGCTCTGGCGCGTGGTGAGTTCGAGCTGTACTTCCAGGCTCAGGCAGACGCCCGCTCCGGCCAGATCATCGGCGCAGAGGTACTCCTGCGCTGGCTCCACCCAACCCTTGGCCCGCAGTCACCAGCACTGTTCATCCACGTGCTGGAGGAAAGCGGATTGATCCTCGAAGTGGGTGGCTGGGTACTCGCCGAAGCCTGCCATGCCTGCGCGCAACTGCTCGAGGAAGGTCTGATCGATGCGCAGAGCTTCAGCCTGTGCGTCAACATCAGCCCGCGCCAGTTCCGCCACAACGACTTTGTCGAGCGCGTGGAAAGCAGCCTGCGCACCAGCACCTTGCCCAAACCCATGCTCAAGCTGGAAATCACCGAAGGCATCGTGATCCAGAACATCGAGGACACCATCGCCAAGATGAATCGCCTGAAGAAGCTCGGCGTCAGCTTCGCCATGGACGATTTCGGCACGGGATATTCCTCGCTGACCTACCTCAAACGCCTGCCGGTGGACCTGCTGAAGATCGACCAATCCTTCGTCCGCGACGCCCCCCATGACGCCAACGATGCCGAAATCATTCGCGCCATCGTCGCCATGGCCCGCAGCCTTGGCCTGGAGATCATTGCCGAAGGCGTCGAGCAACAGGAGCAGCTGGATTTTCTCGAACAGCAGGGCTGCCACCTGTACCAGGGCTACCTGTTCAGCAAGCCGCTGCCATTGCCCGAATTCCGCGCACTGCTGGCACACACTCGGCAGCGTCCGGCCGCGTCCTGAGGGGCCGCGCAGCGGTACACCTGTGCCACGATGCCGACCGCGCCCAGACCGTCCCGGAGACCCGCCCCATGCGTAAAGTCATGCTGATCACCGGCGCCAGCCGCGGCATCGGCGCTGCCACCGCCAGGCTGGCAGCCGCCCAGGGCTATGCCCTATGCCTCAATTACCACCAGCACAGCCAAGCCGCCGAGGCTGTGGCTGAACAGATCGTCGCCGCCGGTGGACAGGCCATCGCCGTGCAGGCCGACGTAGCCGATGAAGCCCAGGTAATGCGGCTGTTCGCCCGCCTCGACCAGCACTTCGGCCGCCTCGACGTGCTGGTCAACAACGCCGGCATACTGGAGCAGCAGATGCGCCTCGAACAGATGGACCTCGGCCGCTGGCAGCGAGTCTTTGCGGTCAACGTATTCGGCAGCTTTCTCTGCGCCCGCGAGGCGGTGAAACGCATGTCGACCCGCCTTGGCGGCAGCGGTGGCGCCATCGTCAACCTGTCGTCGGTGGCCGCCCGCCTCGGCGCGCCCGGCGAATACATCGACTATGCCGCCGCCAAAGGCGCCATCGACAGCCTGACCCTGGGCCTGGCCAAGGAAGTCGCCGCCGACGGCATTCGGGTCAACGCCGTACGCCCGGGGGGTGATCGACACCGAGATCCACGCCAGCGGCGGCGAACCGGCACGGGTCGCCCGGGTCAGCCCGAGCGTACCCATGGGCCGCGGCGGCCTGGCCGAGGAAGTTGCCCAGGCGATTCTCTGGCTGGCCAGCGAACAGGCGTCCTACACCAGCGGCGCCCTGCTGGATGTCAGCGGCGGACGCTGAGCACGCCAGCAGTTTCCGTCCTGCAGGCGCCAACTTGCTGGCTCCTGCAAGCGCCTTGCACTCAAGCGATGGTCCATTGTTCCTGGCGCGAGGCAAGCGGAATCTCGACGCCAAGCAAGGCATCGATCCGCAGGCAATCGTTCTCCCGGCGCAGCGAATTGAACAACGCGAACGCCTCGGGATAGCTGCGGGTAAGCATCGCCAGCCATTGCTTCAGGCGCCCTGGGGCATAGCGTGGGGACATCTTGCGCCGTGCCTGCCGCCAGAAATCGGCGAGCATGGGCTGCAACGCGGCCCAGTCCATTTCAACCACGGCCTGCCCGGCCCGTGCCGCGGCGATCTGCCGGGCCAGGTCCGGCCGCGCCACCAGCCCGCGGCCGAGCATGATGTCCTCGACGCCACTGATCTCACGGCAGCGCCGCCAGTCGTCCAGCGTCCACACTTCGCCATTGGCGAACACCGGCACCTTGACCACCTCCTGCACCCGCGCCACCCACTCCCAATGGGCCGGCGGCTTGTAGCCCTCGACCTTGGTCCGCGCATGCACCACCAGTTGCGAGGCCCCGCCTTCGGCCAGGGCCTCGGCGCACTCCAGGGCGTAGTCCTTGTGGTCGAAACCCAGGCGCATCTTGGCCGTTACCGGAATCCCGGCCGGCACCGTGCGGCGCACCTCGCGGACGATGGCATGGAGCAGTTCCGGCTCCTTCAATAACACCGCGCCGCCACGGGACTTGTTCACGGTTTTCGCCGGGCAACCGAAATTGAGGTCGATCACCGGCGCGCCGAGGCCACAGGCAAAGGCGGCGTTATCCGCCAGGCATTGCGGATCGGAGCCGAGAAACTGCACACGCAATGGCGTACCGGCCGCCGTTTGCGCAGCACTGAACAGTTCCGGCGCCAGCTTCTGATAGGTCGAGGCGGGCTGTACCCGCTCGGTGACACGAATAAACTCGGTCACGCACCAGTCGATGCCGCCGACCCGGGTCAGCACATCGCGAAGGATTTCATCGACCAATCCTTCCATCGGTGCAAGGGCGATCTGCATAGAAATATTCTCGAAAAAACGCCGCGTAGTGTACGCGGGCCATTGCCCTGAATGTAATGTCCGCCAAGGCAGGCGCAACCCAACGAGATGGAACACCGGCGCTATCCGGGAGTCCACTATCGGGACACTAAGACACCCCGGAGGACCAACATGCGCATCCTGATACTGCTCGCCAGCCTGTACTTCAGTATCGGCCTGAGCCAGGCAGAAGCACTGGCGCCAGGCGCAGCCGGACAGCACCCCGCACCCGAAAAAATGGCCACATTGATCATCGGTCGCGACCCCAAGGTGCCGAACACCTGCGCTGTCGAACTGCTGGTGGAGAACAAGCCGGTGGCACAACTGCCGACCGGAAAATCGGTGAGCCTGGATGTGCCGGCTGGCACGCTCTACCTCAGGGCGCGACTGCAATCAGCTGACCATTGCGATGCAGCCGGCCTGGCCAGCGGCCAGTCGGTTCTGCTCGAACCCGGAGAGACCCGGCAGTACCTGGTAATGCTCGACAACAACGCTTTGTTCCTCGCCCCGCATCTGCACTAAGGGCGCGAGTCAGAGCTCCAGCGGAAAGGGCAGCTGTAAAGCACGGCCGTAGCCTTCGACGAACTCGACCGGCATGCGCTTGGGCTTGCCAGTGGACAGTTCGATGCAGACAAAGGTGGTCTTGGCCCGCAACAAGGTGATGCCATCCGCCGGACGGATCAACTGAAAACGCCGATCCATCTTCAGACGCTGATCCGACTCGACGATCCAGGTGGCCATCTGCAGCTCCTGGTCTTCATAAGCGCTGGCCAGGTAATCGATCTCATGGCGCAGCACCGCCATGGCGCGGTCGAGGCGCCGGTATTCGGCCAGGTCCAGGCCCAGGTATTGCGAGTGGCGCCAGGCGCAGCGCTCCAGCCAGCTGACATAGACCGCATTATTGACATGCCCGAGGCCGTCGATGTCGTCGGCAACCACGTTGACGTCGAGCACGAATGGATTGGCCAGGTCCCAACTCATCGCGACTGCTCCAGATTGCCGCTCAGTGCGCGCGCAAGCACGGTCAAAGGCGCCAGCCAGCCCCACATGGGCAGCGCTTGATTGATCTTCGCCATCGGGCTCATGGGCTTGCTCCTGAATCTTCAAATGATGGACTGCCAGGTTGGCCAGCGCCTCATTCTAGGCGCTAAAGTCGCAGCAACTCCATGCCGCACACGCCAGTTCCCCGCCCGAATGAACGAATCCACGGCCTGCGCGCCACCAAACACCTAAAGTATTTTGGTTAATCGGCCGAAGCCACTAGGCTATGGCCCCGCAGGCCATGTGGATATCGACCTGCGCCGCGTTCACTGACCCGAGAGCCGTGCACTTTGATTGCAGCCTTACGCCTGTTGCTGTTGTTGCTCCTGCCCACCCTGAGCCAGGCGGGTGTCCTGACCCTGGCCGCCGCGGAACAGGTCGTGCTCCCGGGACCTTTCATGCAGGTCTGGCAAGATCCGCAGAAGCAGGCAGGTATAGAGGATGTACGCCGCCTGCCCGACTCGGCCTGGCAGCCGGTTGCCCGCCGCGATGCCAGCTTCGGCTATAGCGGTAACGCCTACTGGCTGCGCCTGCAACTGCATAACCCCGAACCGCGCAGCATGGACTGGGTACTGCTGATCGCTAACCCGCTGCTGGACTATCTGGACGCCTATGGCCTGGATGGCGAGCAGGTCTACCGCGCCGGCGATCAGCGCCCATTTGCCGCGCGCTGGATCGAACACCGGCAACTGCTGCTACCGCTAAGCCTGTCCGCTGGGGAAAGCCGCGAGCTGATCCTGCGCATGCAGACCCAAGGCTCGGCCAACCTCAGCGCCAGCCTGATGACCAGCGCAGCCTTCGACCGTCATGAACAACGCATGCTGCTCCTGCAGGGCCTGTTCTTCGGGGCGCTGGCGGCAATGTTCGTCTACAACCTGTCGATCTTCTTCATCACCCGTGACCGTGACTACCTCTGGTACAGCCTGTTCGTCGCCAGCTTCGGCGGCTACCAGTTCATCCAGCTCGGCTTCGCCCTGCAGTGGCTATGGCCGCAATCGCTTGCCTGGCACCAGCTGAGCTTTCCGCTCAGCTCGGCAGTGGCCACCCTGTTCGGCATCCTGTTCACCCATGGCGTGCTCGACCTCCGACATGCTTCGCCACGCTACACACAGGTCGTCCGCGTGCTGCTGGGCTGCACTGGACTGGTCATCGGCCTGTCCTTGTTCGCGCCCTACCAGATAGCCCTGTTCGGCGGTTTCGCCCTGGTCATCGCCTGCGCCGCACTCGCCTGCCTGTTTACCCTGCTGCGCTGGCGCGAGGGCTATAAACCCGCCCGCCTGTTCGCCATCGGCTGGTTCGTGCTGATCAGTGCCAGCCTGTTCAGCATCCTCAGCGGCACTGGCTTGATCGCCAATTCGCTGCTGACCCTGCACGCACAACAGATCGGCGGACTGATCGAGCTGGTGGTGTTCTCCATCGCCCTGGCAGCACGCATCCGCCAGGCGCAGAAAGCCCAACAGCTGGCCCAGAAGCAGCTGCTCGCTCAGGAGCAACAGCTGAGCGTGGAGCAAGCCAGGAGCCTGGGCCTGCAACGCCAGCTCAACGAGGGCCTGGAGATCCGCGTCAAGGAGCGCACAGCGGAACTGGAGCAAGCCCTGAAGGCATTGTCCGGCGCCCACCAGCAACTGTCCGAGCAGAACCGCCGGGACAGCCTGACCGGCCTGTTCAACCGCCAGACCCTCAACGAAGAACTGCATCGCAGCCTGGCCCAGGCCGTGCGCAGCCGGCGTCCCATGGCCATCCTGATGATGGACCTTGACCACTTCAAGCAGGTCAATGACCACTATGGCCATCTGGCCGGCGATGCCTGCCTGCGCCACGCCGCCCAACGCCTGCAGCAACGCTTGCGCGCCGGCGACCTGCTCGCCCGCTTCGGCGGCGAAGAGTTCGTCGCCGTGCTGAACGATACCGATCAGACCGGCGCCCATGACCTGGCGGAACAGTTGCGTGCCGATCTGGCCCGCCACCCCTGCCCCTATCAAGACCAGACCATCGGCCTGACCATCAGCATCGGGGTGTGCGCCGGGCTGCCCGACAGTGCGGATAGCGAACAGCTGCTACAGCAGGCCGACCAGGCGCTCTATCGCGCCAAGGCGGCCGGCCGCAATCGCGTGGAAAGCTACGAGGCCAGCTCGCTTGACGAGGCCTGACGCTGCGCCGCCAATAGCTGCATGACCGCCTGCACCAGCTGCGGGTCAGACAAGACGCGCTGGTGCCCGCCCTGCTCGAGACGCAACAGCCGGCTGTCGAACCAGGCCTCATGGATCGCCTGCGCCTCGCTATAGGGCACAACCGGGTCATCTGCGGCGTGCACGATCAGACCCGGGAAATCCAGCTGGTAGCGCGCCACATCGAGATGCCCGGCTGGCATGCCAGCCTTTTCCTCAACCAGGCGGACGAAATGCGCCCGCGCCTGGGCAGGCAAGCCCATATAGCGGGCGAAAAGCCGCAGCATGGTGAGAATACGGCTCGGCGCCGCAATGCTGACCACGGCCTCGGCACGCAAGCCCATCTGGGTTGCCAGCAAGGCGCTGGCGCCGCCCATCGAGTGACCGATAACTGCCTGCAGTGGCGGCAACTCGCTGGCGGCCTCGAGCAGGGCACGGGCGAACACCACCACATTGGCCTCATGCCCCGGCGAGCGCCCGTGCGCCGGGGCATCCAGGGCGACCACGGCATAACCGGCCTGCACCAGCGCCTTGATCAGCTCGGCGAACTGGGTCGGCCGGCCTTCCCAACCATGCATCAGCAATACCGTCGGCCCGCTACCCCAGCGCAATGCCGAAAGACCGAAACGCAGGGTGATGCGCTCGGCCTGAGCCAGCAGCGGCAACTCCCAATCCCGAGGCGGCAACTCGCGCGGCGTCATGAACTGACGACGCATCTGGTTTGCCACTGCCTGCGGCGCCACCCAACCAATGGTGGCATTGATCCCACGAACCCAGCTCAAATTGCTCATCGCCCTTCTCCTCAAACGATCGCCGTCTTGGCGGCATGCAGAACGCGGTCAGACAAGTCGCCGGGACCCAGCGCCCGCGCCAGCGCCAACCCCCCCACCATCAAGGCGATATCGGCAAGCACGCGGGGAGCGTCCTCGGGGCTTGCCGACAACTGCGCCACCATCAACTCCAGATGCTCGGCCAGGGCCGCCCGAAAGCCCTCGGGTAGCCGCGTCAGCTCGCCCAGCGAACTCGGTAGCGGGCAGGCCTGCTCGGTGGCATCGCGGTGCTTGCGTGACAAGTAGAACGCCGCGATCAGCGCCCGGCGCTCGTCGGCCGGCAGATCACTCTCCACCTGCTTGATCAACTCGCGGCGCTGACCGAGCAGCTGCCTGAACGCTTCCAGCATCAGCGCATCCTTGCTCGCAAAGTGCGCATAGAAACCGCCCACGGTCAGCCCGGCGGCGCCCATCACCTCGCCGACACTCGGTTCGGCGGGGCCGCGCTGCACCAATGCAGCACTGGCTGCAGAAAGAATGCGTTCACGGGTTTGGGCTTTCTTGTCGTTCATACTCGCCTCCAAAATATTACGATTGAAATATTATGCTCGTAATAAATTTAAGCAAGCAGAAAACCGTACCGCTGGTCGGGCTGAATGAGCGAAAGGAATGCCGAAGGCAAAAAAACAAAAGGGCCATTCCGCAAAGAATGACCCTTAAAAGTCCCGCAGAGCGGGCAAAAATGGCGTCCCCTAGGGGACTCGAACCCCTGTTACCGCCGTGAAAGGGCGGTGTCCTAGGCCACTAGACGAAGGGGACGTAACCTTCGAAGAACAAGGCCAGCTTTACGCTGGCCTCGTCGTGGAAATTGGTGGAGATAAACGGGATCGAACCGTTGACCTCTTGCATGCCATGCAAGCGCTCTCCCAGCTGAGCTATACCCCCAGATTTATCGCCTCTCGGCTCACAACCCCAATGGAGTTGCTTTTTAAAAGTGGCGTCCCCTAGGGGACTCGAACCCCTGTTACCGCCGTGAAAGGGCGGTGTCCTAGGCCACTAGACGAAGGGGACGCAAATACCCTTCAAAACTCAGCCAACTCGAGAGCTGACTGTGGCAAGCCTTTCGGCTTTGAGATTGGTGGAGCTAGACGGGATCGAACCGTCGACCTCTTGCATGCCATGCAAGCGCTCTCCCAGCTGAGCTATAGCCCCATCTCAAGGACGGGGCGCATGTTAAGAGCGCGCCCCTCTACTGTCAACAAAATTTTTATCAATAGCTGCTTTCTTTATGCTGACAGAACAACCACTTACCCTATCCCAATCGACAACATGGGGGGCCGAGCGGGATAACAGGCGGCTTAGACGATGGACGCCAGCAGCTTTTCCCACTCTTTGTTTTCCTTCTTCGACACCCCACCGAGCAACTCGATAGCCTGACGCAGGCGGAAACGGGTGAGGTCCGGGCCGATAATTTCCATCGCATCGAGTACCGATACCGAGCTGGCCTGACCGGTTATCGCGGCGAACATCAGCGGCATGGCGTCACGTAGCTTCAACTGCAGATGCTCGACCACCGCCTGGATGCAAGCGGTAATCTTGTCCTTCTCCCACTGACGCAGCGCCTCCAGCTTCCACAGGATCAACTGCATGACCTGACGCACCTGGTCTGGCGACAGCTTCTTGTGCTCGAACAGCTTGGCGTCGGGATTGACGCCACCGGCGAAGAAGAAACTGGCCAGCGGCGCAATCTGACTGAAGGTCTCGACCCGCCCTTGTACGTGCGGGGCGATCTTCATCATGTAGTCCGCGTTGAATGCCCACTGCTGCGCGCCAGCGGCAAACTCCTCGACGCTCAGTTCACGCATCCACTGGCCGTTGAGCCAGGACAGCTTCTCCAGGTCGAAGATCGGCCCGCCCAGGGACACCCGCTGGATATCGAAGTGCTCGATCATCTCGGCGAGGCTGAACTTCTCGCGCTCGTCGGGCATCGACCAGCCCATGCGCCCCAGGTAGTTGAGCATCGCCTGCGGCAGGTAGCCCATGCGCTCGTAGAAGGTGATGGAGGTCGGGTTCTTGCGCTTGGACAGCTTGCTCTTGTCCGGATTGCGCAGCAGCGGCATGTAGCACAGCTGCGGCTGTTCCCAGCCGAAGTACTCGTAAAGCAGGATCAGCTTGGGCGCCGACGGCAACCACTCTTCACCGCGCAATACATGGGTGATCCCCATCAGGTGGTCGTCGACCACGTTGGCCAGGAAGTAGGTTGGCAGGCCATCGGTCTTCATCAGCACCTGCATGTCCATGCGATCCCAAGGGATTTCGACCTCGCCGCGCAACATATCCGGGACCACGCAGACGCCCTCGGTCGGCACCTTCATGCGCACCACGTTGGGCTCGCCAGCCGCCAGGCGCTGCTGCACTTCAGCAGCCGGCAAGTGCATGCAGTGACCGTCGTAACGCGGCGTCTGCTTGGCTTCCATCTGCTCGGCGCGCACCTTGTCCAGGCGCTCGGCGCTGCAGAAACAGTGGAAGGCATGTCCCTTGTCCACCAGCTCGGCGCTGTACTTCTGGTAGATAGGCCCACGCTCGCTCTGCCGATACGGGCCGTGCGGGCCGCCGACATCCGGGCCTTCGCTCCATTCGATACCGAGCCAGCGCAGGGCATCATAAATCTGCTGCTCCGACTCGCGGGTCGAACGCACCTGATCGGTGTCCTCGATACGCAAAATGAACTCGCCACCGTGCTGACGGGCAAAGCACAGGTTGAACAAGGCGATATAGGCAGTGCCTACATGCGGATCGCCGGTGGGCGATGGCGCGATACGGGTGCGGACGGTGGTCATGGAGAGTCTCGAAGAGTTGAAGCGGAAATCGATTAAGGCGCCGATATTAACAGGCCTGCCGCTGCTGGCTCCAGCCGCAGGCCATGTCCGACCGGCAAGCACGCCATCAGGAAATCGAGAAAGGTTTTCACCTTCATCGCCTGGAACCGTCTGGAAGGATAGACCGCATAGAGTTCACCGACGGGCAGCCGAGCAGCCGGCAACAACTGCACCAGGCGGCCAGCCTGAAGCGCCTCCTGACAGATCATGCTCGGCAGCGCGGCAATGCCGGCACCAGCCAGCACCGCCTCGCGGGCAAAGGTGATGTTGTTGCTTAACAGTACACGCTGGCAGGGAATACTCTCAGCCAGCAACGGCCAGTAACGCGACGAGTCGTGTGGCAGCAGGATAGCCCGATGATCGACTAGCTCCAGCACCGTGAGCGGCGTGCCATGGTCGACGAGATAATCTGGACTGGCGCACAGTACCCGCTCTGTTTCGAATAGCTTGCGCGCCACCAGCGTCGAGTCTTGCGGCTGGCCAACCAGGATGACGATATCCACGCCCTCCTCCACCGGGTCCACAGGCCGCGAGGTCAGTTCCACTTCCGCGCTGATCTGCGGGTACTGACGCATGAAGTTGCCCAACACCCGACCGAGAAATAGCTGACCGAACTCAATCGGCGCACTGATCCGCAACAGGCCGGACGGCGCCTGCTGCAACTGCATCACCGCCTGCTCGGCTTCGGCGAAATCCAGCATGATCTGTCGACAACGCTCGAAATAGGCTTGACCGACCTCGGTCAGGCGCAACTTGCGCGTGGTGCGATTGAGCAGGCGCACACCGAGTCGCTCCTCGAGCAGGGCGATGCGCCGGCTGACCGTGGACTTCTGCATGCCCAATCCCTGGGCCGCCAGGGTGAAGCTGTGGCACTCGACCACCCGGGTAAAGATCAGCGCATCATCCAGCCCCATGATTGTTCCCCATAAGCAACAAAGTTTCCGAAGTCTAACGGCTACAGCCAGGAAAGGAACACTGCTAGATTCGCTGATACTTTTGCCCGAGCTTCGAGCGCCTGCCATGCCTGCCCAACTGCAACGTCGACTCCTTATCTTTCTGGTCGTACTCGGCCTGATCACTGCGGCCTTCTCCGCCCGCTGGCTGCTGGTCGGGCGCTACCTCGAAAGCACCGACAACGCCTATGTGCAGGGTGAAATCACCCGTGTCTCCAGCCAGCTTGGCGCACGCATCGAGCAGGTGTTGGTGGATGACAACCAGCATGTGCAGCAGGGCGAGTTGTTACTGACACTAGAAAGCGCCGACTTCGAACTGGCGCAGCAGCGCGCTCAGGCCGTGCTCGCCACCCGCGAGGCCGAACGGCTACAGGCCCAGAGCAAACTGAGCCAGCAGGGCAGCCTGATTGCCGCCAGCCAGGCTGGCGTAACGGCCAGCCAAGCAACCCTCAGCCGCACCCAGATCGACCTGAACCGTGCGCAGACCCTGCGCAAACCCGGCTATGTCTCCGAAGAACGGGTGACCAGCCTGGCCACCGACAGCCGCATAGCGCGTTCACAGGTAAGCAAGGCGCAGGCGGACCTTGAGCTCCAGCGCCAGCAAATCAACACCCTCGACGCCGAGATCAAGCGCCTGGACGCGCAGATCGCCAGCGCCCGCGCCGACCTGGCCCAGGCTGAACTTAACCTCGCGCGCACCGAGATCCACGCCCCCATCAGCGGCTTTATCGGCCAGCGCGCCGCCCGCAACGGCCAGGTCGTGCAGCCCGGCGCCTACCTGCTGTCACTGGTGCCCGACCAGGACATCTGGGTCCAAGCCAATTTCAAGGAGACCCAGATCGGCCGCATGCGCCCTGGACAAAGCGCCGAACTGACCTTCGACAGCTTCCCCGACACCCCCATCGAGGCCCGGGTCGACAGCCTGTTCGCCGCCTCAGGCGCCCAGTTCAGCCTGCTGCCACCGGACAACGCCACCGGCAATTTCACCAAGGTGGTGCAACGCTTCCCGATCAAACTGACCTTCGCCGTGGACAATCCGCTCCAGGGCCTGATTCGCCCGGGCATGTCGGTAGAGGTCAAGGTCGACATCCAGGCCGACCAACAGCATGGCGGCTGATGCGCTGATTCGCCCGACTGGCGAACCCAGCCGGCGCGACTGGATTGCGGTGATGAGCGCCCTGCTCGGCGCCTTCATGGCGGTGCTGGACATCCAGATCACCAACTCCTCGCTCAAGGATATCCAGGGCGCCTTGTCGGCCACCCTGGAGGAAGGCTCGTGGATCTCCACTTCCTACCTGGTTGCCGAAATCATCATGATTCCGATGACCGCCTGGCTGGTCCAGCTCCTCTCTGCGCGACGCCTGGCGGTGTGGGTGTCCACGGGGTTCCTGGCGGCCTCGCTGCTCTGCTCGATGGCCTGGAGCCTGGAGAGCATGATCGTGTTCCGCGCCCTGCAGGGTTTTACCGGCGGCGCGCTGATCCCCCTGGCGTTCACCCTGATCCTGATCAAACTGCCCGAACACCATCGTGCCAAAGGCATGGCACTGTTCGCCCTGACAGCGACTTTCGCCCCGTCCATCGGCCCGACCCTGGGCGGCTGGCTGACGGAAAATTTCGGCTGGAAATACATCTTCTATATCAACGTGCTGCCTGGCCTGCTGATGATCGCCGGGCTGCTCTACGGCCTGGAAAAAAAAGCGCCGCACTGGGAACTGCTGAAAACCAGCGACTATGCCGGCATTCTCACCCTCGGCCTGGGCCTGGGTTGCCTGCAGGTGTTTCTCGAGGAAGGCCATCGCAAGGATTGGCTGGAATCCAACCTGATCGCCGGGCTCGGCAGCATCGCAGCCATCAGCCTGGTGCTGTTCATCATCCTGCAAATATCGCGGCCCAATCCGCTGATCAACCTCGGCGTGCTGCGCGAGCGCAACTTCGGCCTGTCGAGTATCTCCAGCGTCGGCCTGGGCATGGGCCTGTACGGTTCGATCTATGTACTGCCGCTGTATCTGGCGCAGATCCAGGGCTACAACGCCCTGCAGATCGGCGAGGTGATCATGTGGATGGGCATTCCGCAGTTGTTTCTGATTCCCCTGGTGCCACTGCTGATGAAGGTGGTGTCACCGAAGATGCTCTGTGCCCTGGGCTTCGGCCTGTTCGGCGCCGCCAGCTTCGCCTCCGGGGTGCTCAATCCGGACTTCGCCGGCGAACAGTTCAACCATATCCAGATCATCCGCGCCCTCGGCCAGCCGCTGGTCATGGTGACCATCTCGCTGATCGCCACCGCCTACGTGCTGCCACAGGATGCCGGCTCGGCCTCGAGCCTGTTCAACATCCTGCGCAACCTCGGCGGCGCCATCGGCATCGCCCTGCTCGCGACCCTGCTCGACAGCCGCGCCAAGGTCTATTTCGACTACCTGCGCGAGGCCCTGGTGCCGAGCAACCCGCAGGTCGCCGAGCGCCTGGCGCTGCTGAGCGAAACACTCGGCAGCGAGCAGGCGGCCCTGGCCAAACTCAGCGAGATCACCCATCAGCAGGCGGCGATCATGGCCTACAACGATGCCTTCCACTGCATCGGTATCGCCCTCGCCATCAGCATACTGGCCGTGCTGCTGACCCGCCGCCTACCCGCCGGCACCACCGGTGGCGCGGTGCATTGATCCAAGCGGTTCAGCGCACAGCGCCGCGCAAGGCCGCCACCTGCGCCTGCAACAGCTGCCGATCGGCCTGTTCGGCGCCGAGTGGCGCGCCGGCCACCAACTTGATCCGCGACCACAGACGGCGGAACAGGCGCTTGTGCGGATCGCGACTGAAGACGCTGCCCCACAGGCCTTGCAGCGCCATGGGAATCACCGGCACCGGGTTTTCCGCGAGGATGCGCTCGATACCGCTCTTGAACTCGTTGATCTGGCCATCAGCGGTCAACTTGCCCTCCGGGAAGATGCACACCAACTCGCCGTTACGCAGGTATTCGGCAATCTTCTTGAACGCCGCGTCGTAGATCAGCAGATCTTCATTGCGCCCGGCAATCGGCACGGTGCCGGCGGTGCGGAAGATGAAGTTGAGCACTGGCAGGTTGTAGATCTTGTAATACATGACGAAACGCACCGGCCGGCGCACCGCACCGCCGACCAGCAGGGCATCGACGAAGGACACGTGGTTGCACACCAGCACCGCCGGCCCTTCCTCGGGGATGGCGTCCAGCCCCTGATGCTCGACCCGGTACATCGAGTGGCCGAGCAGCCAGATCAGGAAGCGCATGCTGAACTCGGGGACCAGCTTGAAGATGTAGCTGTTGACCGCGACATTCATCAGCGCTATCGCCAGGAACAACTGCGGAATCGACAGCTCGGCGACGCTGAGAAAGAGGATCGAGACAATCGCCGACACCACCATAAACAGCGCATTGAGGATGTTGTTCGCGGCAATCACCCGCGCCCGCTCGTGCTCCGCGGTGCGCGACTGGATCAGCGCATACAGCGGCACTATGTAGAGGCCGCCGAACAGGCCGATGCCGAGTATCGAGGACAGGACCCACCAGGCCTGGCCGTATCCCAGCACCGCCAGCCAGTCGTGGGCCTCGATGCCCTGCGGGAAGTCGCCCGAGTGCCACCAGAGCAGCACGCCGAACAGGGTCAGGCCGATCGAGCCGAAGGGCACCAGGCCGATTTCCACCTTGTGCCCGCTCATGCGCTCGCAGAGCATCGAGCCCAGCGCGATGCCCAGCGAGAACACGGTGAGAATCAGGGTCACCACGCTCTCGTCGCCGTACAGCCACTGCTTGGCAAAGGCCGGGATCTGGGTCAGGTAGACCGCCCCGAGAAACCAGAACCAGGAGCTGCCGACCAGCGAGCGCGAGACCGACGGGCGTTGCTCGGCCAGGCCCAGGCGCATGATGCGCCAGGACTGGCGGAAGATGTTCCAGTCCAGCGTCAGCTCCGGCAGCGCCGCATGGGCGCGGGGGATGCCGCGACTGGCCAGATAGCCCAGCACTGCCACCGTGACCACGGTACCGGCGACCAGGCTGGCGTAGCCGCTGCTGGCCATCATGATGCCGGCGCCGATGGTGCCGGCGAGAATGGCCAGGAAGGTGCCCATCTCGACCAGGGCGTTGCCGCCGACCAACTCATCTTCCTGCAGGTGCTGCGGCAGGATCGAATACTTCACCGGGCCGAACAGCGCCGACTGGGTGCCCATGCAGAACAGCACGGCGAGCATCAGCGGCAGGTTGCCCAGCAGCACCCCGGCGGCACCCGCCAGCATGATCAGGATCTCGGCGAACTTGATCGCCCGGATCAGGCTGTCCTTGGCGAACTTCTCACCGAACTGCCCGCCGAGGGCGGAAAACAGGAAGAACGGCAGGATGAACAGCAGCGCGCAGAGATTGACCAGCAGACTGCTGTCCGCGCTGGAGCTGAGCTTGTAGAGGATGGCGAGGATCAGCGACTGCTTGAAGATGTTGTCGTTGAAGGCGCCGAGCAACTGGGTGAGGAAAAACGGCAGGAAGCGCCTGGTACCGAGCAGGCTGAATTGCGAGTGTTGGGTCATCGTCCATGTACCTGGCATGAGGGCCGTGCAGGGCCGGGAAATCCGCGAGCGCCTCGGCGCCGGTCCAGCATTGGACTGCAACAGGCCCTGGCAAAGCCACAGGGAAAGACGATTTTTGCCAGATTTTCGGCAAAAAATCCGGTCTCAGAGCGGCAACTGACCCAAGGCCCAGCGCAACAGGAAGAACACCAGCAGCCCACCGCCGATGGTCGCCAGCAGGTGCCGGCTGATGGCGGCGATGGCGATAGTCGCCAGCCCGGCCCACAGGTAGGCATTGTCCAGGCGCAGCGCCCAGTGCTGGCCATCCGGCAGCAGCATGCCTGGCAGCACGATGGCGGTGAGCACCGCGGTCGGCACGAAATGCAGGCCCTGGCGCACCAGCGGCGGGAAGCGCAGGTCGGGAAAGGCGAACAGGCTGTAGCGGATCGAAAAGGTGATCGCCAGCATGCCGAGGATCAACAGCCAGTTGTCCATCAGGCCAGCTCCTCCACATCCACGTCCGCTTCGTGCCGCCGCTCCAGCAGCACGCCGACGACTATGCCGCCGAACGCCGCAGCCAGCAACCCGAGTTTGTAAGGCCAGGCATGGCAAGCCAGCGCCAGCGCGCCGGCCACCAATGCTGCCGCGACCTGCGGACGAGCGCGCAACATGGGCACGGCTATGCCGATAAAGGTCGCCAGCATGGCGAAGTCCAGGCCCCAGGCTGCGAGGTTCGGCACGCGCTGGCCGAACAGCACGCCGACCAGGGTGCACAGCTGCCAGTTCAGGTACATGGCCAGGGCCGCCCCGAGAAAATACCAGTGCTTGTGCGGCGAACCGTCCGCGTCGCTGTAGCGATTGAGCACCACCGCGTAGGCCTCGTCGGTCAGCCAGAACGCCAGCGGCATACGCCAGCGCTTGGGCAGATGGCGCACAAAGGGTTGCAGGCTGGCGCTATACAGGGCGTGGCGCAGGTTGACCACCAGGGTGGTGAGCAGCAGCACGGCCAGGCCGGTACCGGCGCCGAGCAGGCTGATGGCGATGAACTGCGCCGAGCCGGCGAACACCAGTAACGACATGCCGAGGGTCTGCCAGGGGCTCAGGCCGGCGGCCACGGCCAGGCTGCCGAAGATGATGCCGAAGGGCATGGCGCCGAGCAGCATCGGCAGCATGTCGCGGGCACCCTGGGCGAATTCGTGTCGACGGGGCATACATCCTCCTTGGGCTGCCTAGGTTAGCCCGCAGTTCTAGGACAGTCTTGAACGATCTTGCGCAGCCAATGCCCGGTTCGCCAGAGTTCCGGGTAAGTACAGCGGCGCACTGCGCGCGCCTCCAGGCGGCCAATACGTGCTCATTGCCGGGATGACCTCGATATAGATACACCCGCCTGAGCAGCCGGCACGCCGTTTGACGATCAGCCGGCACAGGCCTTGCGGTATTCCCCAGGACCGACACCATAGGCCTGTTTGAATTGGCGGGTCAGGTGGCTCTGGTCGGAAAAGCCCAACTGCATGGCCACGCTCAGCGGCGCGCAGCCAGTTTTCAGCAGGCCGCGCGCCCGCTCCAGGCGGCGCTGCAGCAACCAGGCATGCGGCGGCAGGCCGGTGGCGCGGCGGAACACCCGGGCGAAATGAAACGGCGAGAGGTTGACCACCGCCGCCAATTGCTCCAGCGATGGCGGCTGGGCCAGCTGGCTGCTCAGCACTTCCTTGGCCCGGGCCACGGCCCGGGGCTCGTGGCCTGGCGCGCGGCCAGCGGAAACCCGCGCATGGCGCTGGAACAACGCCAGAATCGCCTCACGCCAGGCGGTCTGCTGCTGCAAGGCACTGGCCTGGCTGTCCAGCATCCGATGCAACCCAGCGAACATGCGGTGCAACTGCGGGTCATGCAATACGCTATCGGCAAACGTTGGCAGGCCACCCGCGTCCAGCCCCAGTTCGGCCATCACCCCGACGACCTGGCAGGTATCCGGGTAGAAAGCGCGGTAGTGCCAACCCTGCGCGTGGGCCTTGGAGCCGGTGTGCAGCTCATCCGGGTTGATCAGCACCATGCTGCCGACCGGTGCCAGATGGTCGCTGCCGCGATGCCGAAAAAATTGCGCGCCGTGCTCGATCACCGTGAAAACGAAGCCCTCATGCACATGCGGGGTGAAGCGCTGCTCGAGGTAGTGGGCATGCAGCAGTTCGAGTCCGTGCAACTCGCGCGACGTCCAGAAGCGGGTGTGTTCAACCTCGTTCGATGGCATGGATCAGCCGCTGAAACGCGCCTCCAGTTCTTGCTTGAGCACCGGCCATTGCTGGTCGGTGATGCTGTACAGCACGCTGTCGTCCAGGCGCCCGTCGGCCAGCCGGCGATGATTGCGCAGCACGCCCTCGCGTTGCGCGCCGAGTTTTTCGATGGCACGCTGCGAACGCAGGTTGCTGGCGGCGGTTTTCAACTGCACCCGGACCATGCGCCAATTTTCGAAGGCATGGCGCAGCATCAGGAACTTGACCATGAGGTTCAGGCCGGTGCCGTGCTGACTGTGATCGAGCCAGGTCCAGCCAATTTCGGCGGCGGGCAGCGCCGGCATGAAGTCGCCGAAACGGGTCGTGCCCACCAGCTGGTCGCCGAGGCGAATGACGAACGGCAGCGCCCTGCCTTCACGCTGATCGATCAGACCCTGGCGGTACCAATCGAGGCGCTGGGCGCCACTCATATGGATCAGCTCCTGACGATTGGCTTCGGCCAGGGCGACCAGCGCCGGGATATCGGCATCGAGCATCGGTTCGATACGCAGCGCGCCGCGCTGCAGGGTAATCAATTGCGGCTTGAACATGGGGTCCCTCCTCCGACTAGGCGCAAGCGCGCCACGCTATCAGGGCAGGCGCCCGGCGACAATTACCAGGAGGGAGCAGCCGACGGTTTTTTGTCCCTGCCTGCGACCTTGGTCGCGCCTGACGGCACGGCACTTTACTGCGACACTGCTGAGGATTCATTTGAAGTATGGTCTCGTCACAAAGGGGCTGTAGTCAGCACCTGAATTAAGACCGGGCAAGTCCCATATAGTTTGCTGTCGGAGTACCCATGTCGTTGTCCAGCGGGCTGATCGCTGCAGTCGCCTTGACCTATATGGCCATTCTGTTCGCCATCGCCTTTTATGGCGACCGCCGCCGCGCGCCCTTGCCGCCGCGCATGCGCGCCTGGGTCTACAGCCTGTCGCTGGCGGTGTACTGCACCAGCTGGACCTTCTTCGGCGCAGTCGGCCAGGCTGCCGAGCAGCTCTGGTCATTTCTGCCGATCTACCTCGGGCCGATCATCCTCATGCTGTTCGCCCCCTGGGTGCTGCGCAAGATGGTGATGATCAGCAAAGAGGAGAACATCACCTCGATCGCGGACTTCATTGCGGCGCGCTACGGTAAATCCCAGGCCCTGGCGATAGTCGTGGCATTGATCTGCCTGGTCGGCGTGTTGCCCTATATCGCCCTGCAGCTCAAGGGCATCGTGCTCGGCGTCAACCTGCTGATCGGCGCGGGCGCCGACTCCGTGGGCACCCGCGCGCAGGACACCGCGCTGATCGTCTCGCTGGTGCTGGCGCTGTTTACCATCCTGTTTGGCACCCGCAACCTGGACGTCACCGAGCATCACCGCGGCATGGTGCTGGCGATCGCCTTCGAATCGATTGTCAAACTGCTGGCCTTCCTCGCTGTCGGCGCCTTCGTCACCTACGGCCTCTATAACGGTTTCGGCGACCTGTTCGACCAGGCCCGCAGCACCCCCGCACTCGACGATTTCTGGGCCGAGGCGGTGAACTGGCCAGCCATGATGACGCTGACCGGTATATCGATGATCGCCATCATCTGCCTGCCGCGACAGTTCCACGTCACCGTGGTGGAAAACATCGAACCGCGGGACCTGCGCCTGGCCCGCTGGGTGTTCCCGGCGTACCTGCTGCTCGCCGCGCTGTTCGTCGTACCCATTGCCCTGGCCGGACAGATGCTGCTGCCGGCCGGGGTGAGCCCGGACTCCTTCGTCATCAGCCTGCCGCTGGCCCAGGCGCACCCGGCTCTCGCCGTGCTGGCGTTCATCGGCGGCGCCTCGGCCGCCACCGGCATGGTCATCGTCGCCTCGGTGGCACTGTCGACCATGATCTCCAACGACATGCTGCTGCCCTGGCTGTTGCATCGGCAGAACACCGAGCGACCCTTCGAGGCCTTCCGCCACTGGATGCTCACGGCGCGCCGGGTGAGCATCGTGCTGATCCTGCTGCTGGCCTATGTCTGCTACCGCCTGCTGGGCTCCAACGCCAGCCTGGCGACCATTGGCCAGGTCTCGTTCGCCGCCATCAGCCAGTTGGCGCCGGCGATGTTCGGCGCCCTGGTATGGAAGCAGGCCAACCGCCGCGGCGTATTTGCCGGGATGGGCTTCGGTGCGCTGATCTGGTTCTACACCCTGATCATGCCGCTGGTGGCACGCAGCCTCGGCTGGTCGCTGGACAGCCTGCCCGGCCTGCAAGGCCTGCTCTACGCGCCGATCGGCTTCGAGGTCGACCCCCTGACCCGCGGCGTGGTGCTGTCGCTGGCCGGTAACTTCTTGCTGTTCGCCTGGGTGTCCTACTTCTCCCGCACGCGGGTTTCCGAACACTGGCAAGCCGGCCGTTTCATCGGTCACGACTTCGGTGCCAAACCGAGCAACCGCAGCCTGCTGGCGGTGCAGGTCAACGACTTGCTGATACTGGCCAGCCGCTTCGTCGGCGCGGAGCGTGCGCAACAGAGTTTTACCCGCTGCGCCCTCCGCCAGGGCCAGAGCCTCAACCCCAACCTGCCGGCCAACAGCGAGTGGATCGCCCACACCGAACGCCTGCTCGCCGGGGTACTCGGCGCCTCCTCGACCCGTGCGGTGGTCAAGGCGGCCATCGAGGGGCGCGAGATGCAGGTCGAGGATGTGGTGCGCATCGTCGACGAAGCCAGCGAGGTGCTGCAGTTCAACCGTGCCCTGCTGCAAGGGGCGATCGAGAACATCACCCAGGGCATCAGCGTGGTCGACCAGTCGCTGCGCCTGGTGGCCTGGAATCACCGCTACGTCGAGCTGTTCGACTACCCTGACGGTCTAGTCTACGTCGGCCGACCGATCGCCGAGATCATCCGTTTCAACGCCGATCGCGGCATGCTCGGCGTCGGCGATGTCGAGGAGAACATCGCCAAGCGCCTGCACTGGATGCGCCAGGGCACCGCGCACAGTTACGAGCGCACCTTCCCCAACGGCCGGGTGATCGAGCTGATCGGCAACCCGATGCCCGGCGGCGGTTTCGTCATGAGCTTCACCGACATCACCGAGTTCCGCGAGGCCGAACGCGCGCTCAAGGACGCCAACGAAGGCCTGGAACAGCGGGTCGCCGCGCGCACCTTTGAGCTGTCGCAACTGAATCAGGCGCTGACCGAGGCCAAGGGCGTGGCCGAGGCGGCCAACCAGTCGAAAACCCGCTTTCTCGCCGCCGTCAGCCACGACCTGATGCAGCCCCTGAATGCCGCGCGGCTGTTCTCCGCTGCCCTCTCCCACCAGGAGGACGCACTGCCGCGCGAGGCCAAGGAACTGGTGCGCCACCTGGACAGCTCGCTGCGTTCGGCCGAAGACCTGATCAGCGACCTGCTGGACATCTCGCGCCTGGAGAATGGCCGCATCACCCCGGACCGCAACGCCTTCGTCCTCAACAGTCTGTTCGACACCCTGGGCGCCGAGTTCAAGGTACTGGCCGCCGAATGCGGCGTCGACTTCCGCCTGCGCGGCAGTCGCCTGCGCGTGGACAGCGACAGCAAACTGCTGCGCCGGGTGCTGCAGAACTTTCTCACCAACGCCTTCCGCTACGCCAAGGGTCGCGTGCTGCTGGGCGTGCGCCGCTCAGGCGGGCAACTGCGCCTGGAAGTCTGGGATCGCGGCCCGGGTATCCCGGAAGACAAGCGCAAGGTCATCTTCGAGGAATTCAAGCGCCTGGACAGCCACCAGACCCGCGCCGAAAAAGGCCTCGGCCTCGGCCTGGCAATTGCCGACGGCCTGTGCCGGGTGCTCGAGCACAAGCTGGAGGTGCAGTCCTGGCCGGGCAAGGGCAGCGTGTTCAGCGTCACCGTGCCGCTGGCCCGCACCCCGGCCGCCAAGCCCAAGCAGGCCAGCGCCGAACTCAACGGCCAGCTGCTGACCGGCAGTCAGGTGCTGTGCATCGACAACGAGGACAGCATCCTTACTGGCATGCACAGCCTGCTGTCACGCTGGGGTTGCCAGGTTTGGACCGCGCGCAATCGCCTGGAATGCGAACACCTGCTCAGCGAGGATGTGCGCCCGCAACTGGCCCTGATCGACTACCACCTCGACGAAGGCGAAACCGGTACCGAGTTGATGGCCTGGCTGCGCACCCGCCTGGGCGAGCCGGTGCCCGGCGTGGTGATCAGCGCCGACGGCCGCCCCGAACTGATTGCCGAAGTCCACGCCGCTGGCCTCGACTACCTGGCCAAGCCAGTCAAACCCGCTGCCTTGCGTGCCCTGCTCAGCCGCCACCTGACGTTGCGCTAGGGTCTGTCTCGCAACAATCCATTGCTCAAGCAGCTGCGGCTGACCTGTGCAGGGTGCGCGGGGCCGCCTAGGCGGTACGCAGCACTGGCCAGCGGGTGCGTGGTGCGCGCGGCGCACCCAGCGAGACGGCGTCATCGACAGCCTACTTCTTGCGGTTGCACACCAGGCCGGCAACCGCTCGCGGCTGGAGCCCCCCCACACAAGAGGTAACCCGCGTTCCCCGTGGAAGCGGCTGCAGCCGCGATTGCCAGCGGCCGCGACGCTCGCCCACTGACCTGCCGCAATGCGCCACGTTCGCCCACTGGCTAAACTGCCAACAACCCGCCTCGCCCAAGGACGCGCCATGCCCGAGACCCTGGATACCCTGTTGAACTTCGCCAGCGCCCTGGCCGTCGGCCTGTTGATCGGCGCCGAGCGTGGCTGGCACCAGCGCAAAGTAGAGGAAGGCGGCCGTGTCGCTGGCATCCGCACCTTTGCCCTCAGCGCCCTGCTCGGCGGCTTCGCCCAACTGCTGGGTGTGCACTTCGGCGAGGCGGCCTGGGCGGTCGTCTTCGTCGGCTTCGCCGCCTTGGTCATCACCTCGTACGTGATCGAAACGGAACAGCACAACGACCTGGGTATGACCAGCAAGGTGGCGCAATTGATCACCTTTCTACTCGGCAGCCTGGCGGTAGCCGGGTATACGCCTCTGGCCGCCTCCGGCGCCGTGGCGGTGGCTCTGCTGCTGAGCCTAAAGCGAGTCATGCACTACTCGCTGCAGCAGCTGAGCGAGCGCGAACTGTCCGGTGCGCTCCAGCTGCTGTTCATCTCCCTGGTAATACTGCCTGCCCTGCCCAATCAGGCTTATGGTCCCTGGCAGATATTCAATCCCTATATCACCTGGTGGATGGTGGTACTGATCGCCGGCCTGGGTTTCGCCGCCTATGTGGCCATTCGCCTGGTCGGCACCCGCCATGGCCTGCTGATCACCGCCCTGCTGGGCGGCATCGTCTCCTCCACCGCGATGACCATCACCCTCGCCCGCCTGAACCAGGAGCGCGGCCTGCACGCCATGCTGGCCTGCGGGTTGCTGGCGACCTCGGCCCTGATGTTTCCCCGCGTGCTGCTGGAAGTCGGCCTGGTCAATTCCCAGCTGTTGCCACGACTGATCTGGCCGCTGGGCGTGGCGGCTCTGGTCTATGCCGGGGGGGCGCTGATGTATTTCCGTCTGGCTGGCGACCCGCGCGAGGAAAGCGCCGAACCGCCGCTGAAGAACCCCTTCGAACTGGCTCCCGCGTTGCGCTTCGCGCTGCTGCTGGTGCTGATCCTGTTCCTCGTCGAGGCGGCGCGGCGCGGGCTGGGTGACGTCGGCGTCTATCTGGTGGCGCTGCTCTCCGGGCTGGCCGATGTCGACCCCATTACCCTGTCCCTGGCCCGTAACGCCAAGACCGAGCTGCTCCCCCAAGTCGCGGTGCACGGCATCTTCCTCGCGGCCCTGAGCAACAGCCTGGTGAAGGGCGTGCTGATCGCCGTGATCGGCGGCCGCGAACTGGCCCTGCGTACCCTGCCGGTGATGGCCGCCGGCCTGCTGGCGGGTGCGGCAGTACTGCTGCTGGTTTGAGCCGCGGTCGTAGCAGTGGTCGGGCTAGGCTCCGCCTCAGCCCTGGGTTGTGGAAATATCGAGCGCCGTAGCGAGACCGTCTCCAGGCGTTCGGCCAGCGCAACGCCAGCAGCGGGCGTCAGGCGGCGAAGGGGTTTTCACAGCCGCTCAGGCAAGCTTCACCGTTACGCGTAGCCTACTCAGCCGTCTCATCCAACACCGCCACCCCAGCCGCCTGTTCGAGCAACTCGGGGGGCAGGCTCTTGCTCGCGCGGGCGCCAAGCAGCTTGAGATTCTCCACCCGACTGATGATATTGCCGCGACCGTCGCACAGCTTGTTGCGCGCCGCGGCATAGGCCTTGTCCAGTTGTTGCAGGCGCGCACCGACTTCATCCAGATCCTGGATGAACGCGACGAACTTGTCGTACAGCGCCCCGGCGCGTTCGGCGATCTCGCGCGCGTTCTGACCTTGCCGCTCCTGGCGCCAGAGGCTGTCGATCACCCGCAGGGTCGCCAGCAGGGTGGTCGGACTGACGATCACGATGTTCTGCTCGAAGGCCTCCTGGAACAGGCCGGTGTCGGCCTGCAGTGCCGCGGCGAAGGCGGCCTCGATCGGCACGAACAAGAGCACGAAATCCAGACTGTGCAGCCCTTCCAGGCGCTGGTAATCCTTCAGCGACAACCCCTTCAAATGGCCACGCAACGACAGCACATGCTGCTTCAGGGCCTGCTGCCTGGCTGGCTCGTCTGCGCCGGCGATATATTGCTGATAGGCCGTCAGGCTGACCTTGGCATCCACCACCACCTGCCGGTCGCCGGGCAACTGGATCAGCACATCGGGCTGGAAACGCTGGCCGTCGGCGCTCTTCAGGCTGACCTGGGTCTGGTATTCGCGGCCCTTCTCCAGCCCGGCATGTTCCAGCACCCGCTCCAGCACCAGCTCGCCCCAGTTGCCCTGGGTCTTCTGCCCTTGCAGGGCGCGGGTCAGGTTGGTCGCTTCATCGCCCAGACGCTGATTGAGCTGCTGCAGACGCTCAAGCTCCTTGCCCAGGGAGAAGCGCTCGCGGGCTTCCTGCTGGTAGCTCTCCTCGACGCGTTTTTCGAAGGACTGGATGCGTTCCTTGAGCGGATCGAGCAACTGACCGAGGCGCTGCTGGCTGGTCTCGGCAAAGCGCTGCTCGCGCTCGTCGAAGATCTTCCCGGCCAGCTCGGCGAACTGTGCACGCAGCTCATCGCGCGAGCCCTGCAGGTCGTCCAGGCGCTGCTGGTGGTTACCCTGCTGCTCGCGCAACTCGGCACTCAGGGCCGCCCGCTCGGCGCTCAGGCGACGCAATTCGGCTTCCTGCTGTTCTCGCTGCTGCTGCCAGGCCAGGGCGGCCTCGCGGGCGATCTGCCGTTCGTGTTGCAGCAGTTCGGTCTCGCGCCGCTTGGCCGCCAACTCGGCTTGCTGGTCGGCCTTGATCTCGCTGATCTCGGCGAGCTCAAGGCGGCATTCATCGAGCTGCGCGCCCAGGCCGGCCTGCGCCAACTGCGCGCTGCTCAGGCGCTCCTGCAAGAGGCTGGATTCGAGTTGCGCACTGGCCGCTCGTCGCTGCAGTGACCAGGCCAGCGCCAGCAGCGGCACGCCCATAGCGGCCAAGCCGAGCAGCAGCGCAGGCAGCTGGGAAGGTAAATCGATTGGCATAAGCGGCTCCGCGCAAGATTGCCGGGCAGTATACCCAGCCCGGCCCCGCGCAGAACGTTCAGGCGGGGATCAGAGACCGGCCAGCAGTTGCTTGGCTTCAGCCGAACCCTGGGCGGCGGCCAGCTCCAGCCAGTGCCGTGCCTGCACGGGCTCATTGCGGCGCGGCTGGCTGTACAGCCGGCCCAGCTCCAGTTGGGCGCGGCGATCGCCGGAACGTGCAGCCTGGCGCAGCAATTCGAAGCCGATACGCCGATCACGGGTATTGCCACAGTCGCGGCAGAGCAATTGCCCCAGCCGGCTCTGGGCCAGCACCACACCCTCACGCGCCGGCTGCTTGAGCAACTGGCCGGCGAAGCGTTTGACGCTTGGCGCATGACCGAAGCGCGGGCTGTCCAGCAGCCAGAGCGCAACACGAAGTGGCAAGCGAGGACTGGCAGCGGATGTTGCAGCGGATAAACGGGGCAATGCGCGTGACATAAGAAGCAGCTGTAGCGGGAAAGGCGGGCACTCTACTCCTTTTTTCGCCGAGGTAAAGCCCGGATAAAGGCACGCTAGAGCGGGCTAGAGCGAACGCTTGCGACAATCCACAGAAGCTGTGGATAACTCAGTGGATAACGTGGGCGCAAGACGCCTGATCGCCTATGCCATGGGGCCTGAGGTCAAACTGATGATTTTTTCACCAGCTCAAAAAAACCATATTTTTCATTGACTTAAAAAATCCCCATGCAGAATCAAGGATTTACACCAATCACAAATTCAGCCTTGACAAGGCGCATCGCAAATGTGCACAAGTTTTTCCACCGGTGCGCCAGAACGCCCTGTTTAGGGGCATTTACCGGCCAAGATGCACGCCTCAAGCGGTCTTGCAGTGATCACTGGGCAGCAATGGCTCTGAGTCTTCAGCCCGAGAAAAAAATTGCGCGCCACTGCCCCTCACTGACATCGCCTGACAGCCATTTTTTAGCCTGCTACCGGGTAGTTTCATGCATATTGCCGCTAACAACCGGGTATCGCCGGCAATAGGCACACCCACGCACGATGACCTGCCCGCTTAACCCTGGCGCGGCAATGTTGGCCAGCTCATCGAACTGCGACTGATAGTCGCGGCCCTCCACCAACCGCAATAACCACCAACCGCGGCCTGGTCGATGACGGCTAGGTCAATTTATGCAACGACCCGCCAGCAGCTGATTGGCAGCCCCTGGCTCATGGGTTAACGTCCAGGCAGCACCCTGCCTTTACCACAATGGAAATGTACTCATGATCAGCCGGCGTTCCGGGCTGCGAATCATCAGCGTGCTCATGCTCATGCTCCTGGTGCTGCTTGGCGGTTATAGCTACTTCAGCTGGCTACGCCTGCTTGAGCGCCACGCAATTCACCAGCTCGACTGGCAGGGGGCGAGTCTGTCGCTAACCGGCATCGGCCTGGCTCGCCTCGACCTGGAGCAGCGCGGCAGTGCCGGCAGCACTCGACTCACGGCGCAAGATCTGCACCTGGGCTGGCAGCAATTCAGCCTGACGCCGCCCTTCTGGCAGCATATTCGCCTCGCGCGTCTTGCCGTTGCCTGGCAACCCGCCGCAGCGGATAACCAGCAGGAGCCCAGCCCTAACGCGCCCGATCTGCAGCAACTGGCAGTAGCACTGGCCTGGCTGCCGCTCAGCCTGCGCATCGAGCAGCTGACTGCCGAACTGCCCTGCGCCAGCGGAAGCTGCACGCTGCACGGCGACCTGCAACTGAACCGCACGCAAGCTACCCCGCGGACACTGGAACTGCAGCTCAACCTGCAACACCGCGAGCAACAGCTGACATGGCAGGCACAGCTGCAAGGCGACGCTCAGGCGGCGGACCTGCAACTGAACCTGGCCGTCGACGGACACAGCCAACTGAGCCTGCACAGCAGCCTGCGCAACAGCCCCGCCGGACCGCTATGGAGCGGCCAGTTGAATGCCCCCGACCTCAGCCAGGCCGTGGCCTTGCAAGACTGGCTCAGCCAGTGGACGCTGGCCCCAGACGCTCGACTGCCGAGCGCCCCGAGCGCCGCGCAACTCGCGGCGAGCTGGCAACTCCAACTGACCTCCGGCGCCCTGAGCCTTGAGCGGCTGCGCAGCGCCAGTGGCCAATTCGACGCCAGCGCCAGCCTACCCGAGCCCTGGCCCATCCCGGGTGCGGGCCAGGTGCAAGGCAGCTTCGGCATCAGCGCCCGCGGCGTCACGGGCCAATGGTTCGCCGAGCGCCTGGAGGCCGACCTGCAGCTGGATCGACTGCCCGCCCAGTGGCTGAGCGCGCTGCCACCTGCCCTGCACCCCGACTCGCTGCACCTGCGCATTCGCCCCAGCAGCCCACTCGCCGAGCTACCCGGCAACCTGGCCGAGCGCTCGCTGCCACTGGCGATCAGCCTGACCAGTAGCGGCGCCAGCCAACTCGACCTGCAGGCCAAGCTGGCCCTGGCCAACGCTCCGCCCTGGGCCGCCCAACTGGGCAACGGGCAGTTCAGCCTCAGCAGCCCTGGCTTTGCTGTCGGCGACTGGCAACTGCGCAACCTGCAAGCCAAGCTGAATTTCACCGGTTACCTGGACAGTCAACAGCTGCGCCTCGACCTGAGCAAAGGCTCGCAACTCGAACTGGGCGAGTTGAAGGGTGCAGAACTGCGTCTGCTGCAGCTCAGCGCCATCACCCGGGACTTGCAGCTGCAAGCTCAGCACCAGGCCGGCACCCTGCAGACGTGGCGCCTGCACGGCCCCGCTACGCTGGCAACCCAACGCCTCGAGCATGCGACCCTCAAACCGCAGGGCTGGCACTGGCAAGGCACGCTGGCGGCCAGCCAGCAACAGCTCGATTTGAGCGGCAAGGTGTCGGCAGATGCCGACCTGCAGATGGCCGTGCAACTGCAACACAACAACAGCCAGGGCCTGCAGCTGAAGGCGCAGCTGACTGAAATCTTTCTGCGCGCCGGCAATCCGCTGGCCAAGATCCTGGCTGACTGGCCGGCGCTGCTCGACTTCAACAACGGCCGCCTGAGCGGCAACGCCAGCCTCAGCCTCGCCCCGGGCCGCGACTCGCCCGACATACTGCTCAAGCTCAACGGCAAAGGCCTGGCCGGTATCTATGACCGCAGCGAAATCAACGGCCTGGATACGCGCCTGCAACTGCGTGCCGATCGGCGCCAGCTCTATCTCGACCTGACCGAACTACGCGTGGAGCAAATCGACCCGGGCATGCCCATCGGCCCGGCACTGCTCCGCGGCACCTACACGGCAGCACGCGCCCAACCGGGACAGGGTCTGCTCAAATTGCAACAGGCCCAGGCCGCGGTAATGGGTGGCATGCTCCGGCTCGATCCCGACCAGTGGGACCTGCAGCAGAGCACGCTGGTGTTTCCCCTGCACCTGCAAGGCCTCGACCTCAATCAGCTCTTCACCCTCTACCCGGCCGAGGGCCTGGCGGGCAGCGGCCTCATCGACGGCCAACTGCCGTTGAGCATCGGCCCGGCCGGTATCGAGATCGAGCAGGGACAACTGCACGCCCGGGCCCCGGGCGGGCGCCTGGAATTTCACTCGGCGCGCATCAGGGCACTGGGTCGCAGCAACCCGGCCATGCAACTGGTCACGCAATCTTTGGAAAATTTTCAGTTCACGACACTGAGTAGCCAGGTCAACTATGATCGCAATGGCAAGTTGCTCCTGGCCGTGCGCCTGGAAGGGCGTAACCCGGCAATCGAACAGGGCCGACCGATCCACTTCAACATCAACCTGGAGGAAGATGTCCCAACCCTGTTGGCCAGCTTGCAATTGACCGATAAGGTAAATGAGATCATCAAGCAACGGGTGCAGCAGCGTATGCTGAGACGCAATGCAGCCTCCCCGAAGGAGCCTTAATCAAGGAGAAGCGCCATGCGCTTGCGTAGTTGTTTCGCGGCCCTGCTGATGGGCCTGATGAGCGCAGCCTGTACCCCGACGGTGCAGCTGGCAATGCCCAACGAGCCGATCAATATCAACCTCAACGTGAAGATCGAGCACGAAATCTACATCAAGGTGGATAAGGCGCTGGACGGCATGTTCAGTGAGTCCAGCGGACTGTTCTAAGGAGCCACACCATGACCCTGTCTAAACGAATCGCCAGCCTGCTCCTGCTGCTCAGCCTGAGCCTGCCGGTGCTGGCCCTGAACCTCAACGAAGCCATGTCCGCCCTCGGCGACGCCAAGGCCAGCGGCCAACTCGGCGAGATGCCCAACGGCTACCTCGGCGTGGTCAAACCCGGTCCTGATGTCGATGAAATCGCCCGCCTGATCAACCAGGCCCGCCGCGCCGAATACCAGAAGCTGGCGACCCAGAACGGCATCCAGCTCAGCGACGTGGAAGCCATCGCCGGCAAGAAAGCCATCGACAAGACCCCACCCGGCCAGTACATCCAGTGGCAAGGCCAGTGGCGGCGCAAGTAGCTAGACCACCATTTGCCACGCAGCAAAACAAAAACCCCTGGGGCCAACGCCTCAGGGGTTTTTCAATAGGGCGGGGTATTTTTCCCGACCAGAACCGGATAGCCATAACGCACCATCCATCTATTCAGCAGCGTTTTTCGACTGCTACTGAACCAGTGGCGATGCACATTGTCTTAATCACGTAAGATTACGCCTGAATCATCCCGCCAGACCGACTATGCCCGCTTGCCGGAAGTGACTTGCGGCGTACGCCCCATCGGAAATTCAACCTTGATAGGGCGCGCTTTAGCGCAGGCGTTCAGGTGCGGATGACACACGCAGGCTTTGTACTGCTGAAATCCTGGTGGCGGCTGTTATGGCGGCCACCACTGCCCACTCCGGGCATCGTATGAAAGGGAATTGCTAAATGTTAGTACGAATCATGGCTGTTGTTTTTGCAGGCTTGCTGATCTCAGGCTGTAGCCTGCGCCTACCCGGCATCGGCATCGATGTTGGTGGCCACGGCGGCCACGACGGCGGCGGCTCCTCTCACTGCCCACCAGGCCAAGGAAAAAAGGGTAACTGCTGAGATTCGATTGAATCGACTGCAGTATCCGCGACTCCAGAAAACCGGCATTGGCCGGTTTTTTTTTGCTTTGGCTTCCTGCATACAGGTGTGAAGCGAGATCACAACGCCTGCAAATAAAGACGCGGCGAGCCAGGCCGGAAACAGCCTTGGTCGAACAGCTCGCCGGCACCGGACGCTACGCATAACAGGACCGTAATAGAGAGCTGAAAGGCCCCATGCTTTGCCTAGCGCAACGTCAGCGACGGTCGCTATGGTGGGAGTTTTTCACCGTCTCTCAGGCCTCGGCGACCACGGTGTTCTCGATATGGCCGAGGCCGTCGATCTCGATCCGTACCACGTCACCCACGGCGAGGAAGCGTTTGGGGGTGAAGCCGACGCCAACTCCGGCCGGCGTGCCGGTGGCAAGGATATCGCCAGGCTCCAGGGTCATCACCGTCGACAGGTAGGCGATCTGTTCCCAGATGTTGTAGATCATGTCGCCGGTACTGGTTTCCTGACGCTTTTCGCCGTTCACATAGGCCCGCATCATCAGCGCATGGGGATCTGCCACTTCATCGGCGGTGACCAGCCACGGGCCAATCGGACCATGGCTGTCGAAGGACTTGCCGAGGGTGAACGTCGGGCTGCGCATCTGCCAGTCGCGCACACTGACGTCGTTAGCGACCAGGTAACCGGCAACCACCGACGGCGCCTCCTCCACCGACACATGGCGGCAGCGCCGGCCAATGACCACGCCCAATTCGGCCTCGTAATCGAGCTTGGTCGAGACCCTCGGCAGGTCAATCGGGTCGTAGGGGCCGTTGAGGCAGGAGACCTGCTTGTTGAACCACAGCTGTGACTTGGGAATCGGCACGCCGTTACGCTCGGCCTCGGCGGCATGGGCGCGATAGTTCATGCCGATTGCCAGGTACTTCTGCGGATCGGTCACCGCCGCCAGCAGGTGCACCTGATCCAGCGCCAGGCTGTGATTGTCCGGCTGCAGCGCGGCGACCCGCGCCAATGCCTCGGGGCCGGCCGCCAGCAGGCGCGCCATGCTGCCAGGCAGGTCTGGCAATGCCGCCGCCAGGGCAATCACCCGATCACCGACAACCTTACCCAGCCCGACCGTTTCGCCAACTTGAAAAGTTACTAGCCTCATCACACCACCCTTGAATTCATGCCCGCCATGCAGCGGTTCTCTGTAGCCCCGGCAAACCGGGTCAACGCTCTTCCTGCTCCGGTCGAGCGTCCAGTTCCAGGCTATTCTCGCCGAGAACGGCAGCTCACGGCTGTAGTAGTGGTCACTAATTCCGGACACGAAGAACATGGCAAAAGTGGTTTCGCGGATGATGGGCGCTAGAGCGGTCTAGACCGGCATGAAGCGGCCGGCAGAACTCCGCTTTCGCCCCAACCGGCATACCAGAAACGCAAAAGCCCCTGAAGTCGGTTAAGAGATCAGGGGCTTGGCGTTTACACATATGGCGGGAAGATAGGGATTTGAACCCTAGGTGCTATCGCTAACACAACGGATTTCGAATCCGTCCCGTTCGGCCACTCCGGCATCTTCCCGTGGCGGCGCGCATGATAGCAGTACAAACGCGTTTGGCGAAGCCCAATCGGTAGAATTTTTCGCATGCTTTCAGATGCTTGCGTTGGCGGGCCATGCAGGTAGTTTCTGCCGCGCCTGGCAGACTGCGCTGAAACGGCTTGCCGGATGCAAACGCGCGGGGCGCAAACCGGCTGTTGCTCAGAGCCACGGCGCCAGCTGAGCCGGTTTGAGCGCGCATGCCGCCACGGCAAACACTTCGCGGGCATAGCCCGTTCCTACTGGCGCGCCGCAACGCGCGGCGAGCGCCCAGAAAAAAGAGGCGCCTAAGCGCCTCTCCTGTGCCGCACAGTGGTCGATCAGGCGGTCAGCCGGGTCAGCGCTTCGCGGTATTTGTCGGCGGTCTTCTGCGCGACCTCAGCCGGTACGGCCGGGGCCGGGGGCTCTTTGTTCCAGCCGGTGGATTCCAGCCAGTCGCGCACGAACTGCTTGTCGAAGCTCGGCGGGTTCTTGCCTTCGACGTAGCTGTCGGCCGGCCAGAAGCGGCTCGAATCGGGGGTCAGCACTTCGTCCATCAGGGTCAGGGTGCCGTTTTCGTCCAGACCGAACTCGAACTTGGTGTCGGCGATGATGATGCCACGGGTGGCGGCGTACTCGACGGCGGCGCTGTACAGGGCGATGGAGGTATCACGCACCTGGGCGGCCAGTTCGTCGCCAATGATCGCGGCGCACTGCTCGAAGGAGATGTTCTCGTCGTGGTCGCCAACGGCGGCCTTGGTCGACGGGGTGAAGATCGGTTGCGGCAGCTTGGAGGCTTCCTGCAACCCGGCTGGCAGCTGGATGCCGCAGACGGTGCCGCTGTTCTTATATTCCTTCCAGCCGGAACCGGCGATGTAGCCGCGCACGATGGCTTCCACGGCAACCGGCTTGAGGCGCTTGGCGACTACCGCGCGACCCTCGACCAGCGGCAACTCGGCGGCCGACACCACGTCTTCGACCTTGTCGCCGGTGAAGTGGTTGGGCACCAGGTGCGCCAGCTTGGCGAACCAGAAGTTGGAAATCGCGGTGAGGATCTTGCCCTTGTCCGGGATCGGCTCGGCGAGGATCACGTCGAAGGCGGAGAGGCGGTCGGTGGCGACCATCAGCATGCGCTGGTCGTCGATTTCGTAGAGGTCGCGGACTTTGCCCGAGTAGATCTTCTTCAGGCTCAGGGTTGCAGGAGTGGTCATATCGGGGTTTCCGCCTTTAGCAAACGAAACAGGCGAAACCTGGTGGGTTTCGCCTATCGGTATTACGACGCAGGAACAACCTGGGCTTAGCCAAGGTTCTCTTGAATCAGCTCCAGGATGCGACGTGCCACATCGGCTGGCGCCACGGTGTTCAGGTCTTTTTCCACGGTGACCTGGACGCTGTCGCCGACGGAGGTCAGGCGCACCTGGTAACGCTCGGCACGCGCATCGATTACTTCCTTGTCCGGCTTACCACCGAACAGGCTAGAGAAGAAGCCCGGCTCTTCGCCCTTCTTCTGCGCCCCTTCGGCCAGGTTGATGTAGTACACACCGAGGCTGCGGTTGAGGTCGTCGATACGCACATCGGCCGCTTCCAGGGAACGACCGATACCGGACCAAGCGCGGTCGAAATCGGCACCCAGGTTCAACACCGGGTTGCCGTTACCGTCTTCCGACAGGCTGACGCGGCTCGGGGCATCAAAGTCGCGCGCAGCCAGCAGCGATACGGAACCGCCCTGCTCGGCCCTGCGCTCCATGCTCACCAGCATTTCGTCGAGCAGCGCGGCTTCCAGGCTGGCATTGCCACTGCCGCTGGCGAAGGCCACATCGGCAGTGCTGCCAGCTGGACGCTCGGCACTGAGCACGAAGATTTCGCTGGTATTGCGTTGCACGCCAGGCTCGACACGCACCCGCACGCGGGTTTCGGCATCCGCCGCCAGGCCCGAGACACGACTGCTCAGGCGCTGCGCCATGGCCGAGGAGAGCTGATCGACGCGCTGCCAGGCGGTGACGAATTCGCCGATCTGCGGACGCTCATTGGCAATCTGGAAACCGTTGTCTTCGAAGAATTGGCGGGCGATCGGCCAGACTTCGCCCGGCACGCGCTGGCCGACCAGCCAGCGTGATTCGCCGCTTTTCTGCAAGCTGAACTCGCTGGCATCGGCACGTACGACCAGAGGCTGCGGGCGCGGGACTTCGAATTCACCCTCGGCCGTGCTGCTGGCAACCTGAGCCGGCACCGGCAGCAACGGATCGAGGCGCTTGGCCTCGACGTTTGCCGGCAACTGCATGGGGGCGGTTTGCCGAGCCATGAGGTAGTCGCTGCCGCGATCACGGAAATAGCCATCTTCACCATAGATCCAGCCACAACCGCTGGCACTGGAGATGATCAGAGCAAGTGCGGAGAGTCCGCCCAGTCGCTTCATGCGTAGTATTTCCTCAATTAAACCAAAACGCCGGACTGGCGCAGGGCCTGACGCAGCGGTTCATGACAACGCGGGCTGAGCCAGGTCAGCGGCAAACGGATACCGTCCGGCATCATGCCCATCTCATGCAGGGCGAACTTCACCGGAATCGGGTTGGACTCGATAAACAAGGCCTTGTGCAGCGGCATCAGGCGATCGTTGATGGCTCGCGCAGTTACGGCATCGCCAGCCATGGCAGCGGCACACAGCTCGCTCATGGCGCGCGGCGCAACGTTGGCGGTCACCGAGATGTTGCCCTTGCCGCCCATCAGCATCAGCTCGACGGCGGTGGCGTCATCGCCGGAATACACCAGAAAATCCTTGCTCACCCGATCCAGGACTTCCTGGCCGCGCTGCAGGTCGCCGGTGGCTTCCTTGATGCCGATGATGTTGGCGATCTTCGCCAGACGCTCGACCGTCTCTGGCAGCATGTCGCACACGGTGCGACCCGGCACGTTGTAGAGAATCTGCGGGATGGCTACTGACTCGGCAATATGCCGGAAGTGCAGATACAGTCCTTCCTGCGTGGGCTTGTTGTAATAAGGCGTGACCAGCAGGCAGGCATCGGCGCCCACATCCTTGGCGGCGCGCGTCAGTTCGACCGACTCGCGGGTGGAATTGCCACCCGTGCCGGCGATCACCGGGATGCGCCCGGCAACTTGAGCGACCACACGTCGGATCACTTCGATGTGTTCGGACACTTCCAACGTGGCCGACTCGCCGGTGGTACCGACCGCGACGATGGCGTTGGTGCCCTCTTGCAGGTGGAAATCCACCAGTTTGCTCAGGCTGTCCCAATCGAGACCACCTTGTGCATCCATGGGCGTGACCAGTGCCACCATACTGCCCGCAATCATGCAACCACTCCTGCCGGAAAAAAGAGAGCGGTAATGGTACTGGCGCCACCCACCTTGTACAAGCGAAGGAAAAGGCCGATCGGCCAGCGCGGTGACTGGGCGAGCAGCCCGGTATTCCTTTCACTCATGCATTGACTGGCATTCCCCTGAGCTGCGCTTTTCGCTACCCTTCCCGCTTTGCTCGGTACTCATTGTGGGCCGAGCGTTCATCGCTCTAGGAATGCTGCATGTCCACCCCCCCAGTTCGCGAACAATTCCTCGTCATCAGCGCACTCGGCCCCAACGCCATGGAGCTGACCAATGTGCTGTGCCGCACCAGCAATGAAAACCGCTGCGCCGTGATCAGTACCCGCCTGAGCCGACATGGCGAGTTCAGCGCCCTGGTGCTGCAGGTCTCCGGCAGCTGGGACGCCCTGGCGCGCCTGGAGTCGAGCCTGCCGGCCCTGGCCAAGAAGCACGCCTTCACGGTCAACGTGACGCGCAGCGCGGCGGCGGAAAACCGTCCCCAGGCGCTGCCTTACGTGGCCTATGTCAGCTCGGCCTACCGTCCGGACATCCTCAATGAGCTGTGCCAGTTCTTCATCGACCACAACGTCGAACTGGAGAGCCTGACCTGCGATACCTACCAGGCCCCGCAAACCGGCGGCACCATGCTCAATGCGACGCTGACCGTGACGCTGCCGGCTGGCACCCAGATCAGCTGGCTGCGCGACCAGTTCCTGGATTTCTCCGACGCCTTGAACCTGGACGCCCTGATCGAACCCTGGCGCCCCCAAAACCCATAAGGAAGCTGGCATGGCCGTAGCACTCGATACCCCGGTTGAAGATTTCCAGGCAGCGGCCACCAGCGGTCAGCAGGTTCAGCTGTCGGCACTGCAAGGCCAGCAGGTGGTGATCTATTTCTATCCGAAGGACAGCACCCCCGGCTGCACCACCGAAGGCCAGGGCTTTCGCGATCACTACCCGGACTTCCAGGCCGCCAACACCCTGGTGTTCGGCGTATCGCGGGACAGCCTCAAGTCCCACGAGAACTTCAAGGGCAAGCAGCAGTTCCCCTTCGAGCTGATCACGGACAAGGATGAGGCGCTCTGCCAGCTGTTCGACGTGATCAAGCTGAAGAAGCTCTACGGCAAGGAGTACCTGGGCGTCGACCGCAGCACCTTCCTGATCGATACGCACGGCGTGCTGCGCAAGGAATGGCGTGGAGTGAAAGTAGCGGGCCATGTCGAGGCCGTGCTGGCCGCGGCCCAGGAGCTGAACAACGCCTGAAGCCGTACGCATGAAAAAGGCCGCTTGCCGGGGTTCCCGCAAGCGGCCTTTTTGTTTCGACCATGCCTGGCCCGGCTATGCCAAGCGCCCCGACCTCACTCCTCCTGCAAGGCCAACTCCTTGCGCGGCCAGGCATTGAGCACGGCCTTGAACAGGGTCGCCAGGGGAATGGCGAAGAACACCCCCCAGAAGCCCCACAAGCCGCCAAACAGCAATACCGCGCAAATGATCGCCACCGGGTGCAGGTTGACCGCCTCGGAGAACAGCAGCGGCACCAGCACGTTGCCGTCCAGCGCCTGGATCACCCCATACACCACCATCAGATAGAGGAACTGATCGCCGAAGCCCCACTGGAACAGGCCGATCAGCGCCACCGGCACCGTCACCACCACCGCGCCGATGTATGGCACCACCACCGACAACCCCACCAGCAACGCCAGCAGCGCCGCATAGTTGAGCCCCAGCGCGGCGAAGGCGATGTAGGTGACGACGCCGCAAATGATGATCTCGATGAACTTGCCACGAATGTAGTTGGCGATCTGCTGGTTCATTTCCTGCGCCACCTGGGTAATCAGGGTGCGCTCGCGCGGCAGGTAGCCGCGAAACCAGGCACCGATCATCTCGCGATCCTTGAGGAAGAAAAACACCAGGATCGGTACCAGCACCAGGTAGATCATGATGCCGGCCAGCACTGGCAGGCTGGACAGGGAGAACGACAGCGCCCACTGGCCGAACTTGCCGGCCTCGCCGCTGATCGCCTCGGTCAACTGCAGCACCTGGGCATCGCTGATCAGATCCGGGTAACGTTCCGGCAACAGCAGAAACAGCGCCTGCCACTCACCGAGCATGCGCGGCAGTTCGTTGAACAGGGTGCTCAACTGGCGCCAGATCAGCGGCATCAACACCAGCAGGAACAACACCAGCGAGCTCAAGAACAGCAGGTAGACCAGCGCCACCGCCATGAGACGCGGCAGGTGCAGGCGCTCCAGGGCATTGACCAACCCTTGCATCAGAAATGCCAGTACCAGACCGGTCAATACCGGCGCCAGCATGCCCCCGAGGGTCAGCACGGCGGCGAAACCGAGCACCAACAGTACCGCCAGCACCACCGCCTGTTCGTCGGAAAAATAGCGGTGCATCCACTCGCGTAACACCTTAATCATCAATAGTCCTTAGATCGAAACAGCCCACGCAGAACGCGCATCAGGCTTTACGCAACCAGTAGCGATACACACCCGCCTCTTCCTCTTCACGCAGCAGGCCGTGGCCTGCGAGCCTGGCGAAGGCACGAAAATCCCGTTGCGAGCCGGCATCCGTGGCAATGACCTTGAGCACTGCACCGCTTTCCAGGCGGTTCAACTCCAGCTTGGCCTTGAGCAACGGCAGCGGGCAGTTCAACCCACTGGCATCCAACTCGGCGTCGCAGGCACCGTCCCATTCTTGTCCATCGTTCATTCGAGCCCTCCTAAACAGCGCCAAGGATACCCAAGACCGTGCAACCCTGGCCAGGTGAGCGCTTGCCCGGCTACAGTAACGACTTTGTTCGCCAAGAGCTCTGTGCATGAATGTTCTGCGCCCCATCCTGCTGACACTCGCCTGCCTGACCGCCCAGACGGGCCTGGCCAGCGATCTACCGTCACTCGGCGACGCCAGCTCCGCGATTGTCTCGCCCCAGCAAGAACATCAGCTTGGCCGTGCCTGGCTGAGCCTGTTGCGCGGCCAGATCCGCCAACTGGCGGACCCGCAGCTCAAGGATTTCGTCGAGAGCAGTGTCTATCGCCTGGGAGAAACCAGCGAACTGAAGGATCGGCGCCTGGAATTCGTCCTGCTCGACAGCCCGCAGATCAACGCCTTCGCCGCGCCCGGCGGAATCATCGGGGTCAACGGCGGCCTGTTCCTCTATGCCCAGACCGAAGCCGAATATGCCTCGGTCATGACCCACGAACTCGCCCACCTGTCGCAACGCCACTTTGCCCGCGGCCTGGAAGCCCAGCAGCGCATGCAACTGCCGCTGATGGCGGCAATGCTCGCCGGGATCGTGGCCGCAGCGGCGGGAGCGGGCGATGTCGGGATAGCCGCCATCGCCTCGACTCAGGCGGCTGCCATTCAAGAGCAGCGACGCTTCTCCCGACAGAATGAGCAGGAGGCCGACCGGATTGGCCTGGTCAATCTGGAGAAAGCCGGCTACGACCCCCGCGCCATGCCGAGCATGTTCGAACGCCTGATGCGCCAATATCGCTACGACCGCAAGCCGCCGGAATTCCTCCTGACCCACCCGGTATCCGAGTCGCGCATCGCCGACACCCGCAACCGCGCCGCACAGACCAAGGCCGGCGGGGTGACCGACAGCGCACGCTACCAGTTGATGCGCGCCCGCGTGCAACTGATCTACGAAGATACCCCGGGACTGGCGGCCAAGCGCTTTCGCGCCCTGCTCGATGAAACCCCCAAACTGCAAGCCGCGCGCTATGGCCTGGCCCTGGCACAGATCAAGAGCGGCCAATACCAGAAGGCCCGCGAGAGCCTGCAACCCTTGCTCCAGGCGGAGCCCGATAATATCGCCTACAACCTGGCCCAGATCGAACTGGACAGCGCCTCCAACCACCTGCCGGACGCCCAGAGCCGCATCGAGCGCCTCATGAGCAACTACCCGAACAATTACCCCCTGCAGCAGGCGCGCATCGACGTGCTGATGAAACAGACACGCCCCCAAGATGCCGAGCGCGCCCTCGATGAACTGCTGAAGAACCGTCCAAAAGACCCCGACGTCTGGTATCAGGTCGCCGAAGTGCGCGGCCTCAGCGGCAACACCATCGGCTTGCACCAGGCGCGCGCGGAATACTTCGCACTGGTCGGCGACTACGATCAGGCGATCGAACAACTCGACTTCGCCAAACGCCGGGCGACCAACAACTTCCCGCTCGCCTCACGCATCGACGCGCGGCAACGCGAACTGCTGGAAGACCAGCGCATCATCGAGCAGATGCTGCGCTAGGCCGGCGGCAACAATTGCCTATTTGGATCTGAATCTGGGCGGGCTAAATGCCGCAGGCGACCCCATGGATGGGGAGATAGTAAAAATCCCTGGGGCATTTTCGAGGACAGTCGCTGCTGGCGAACCGGCTCAGACCCGCGCGAAGGCAGAAAAGGCCTCGAGCACCCGCTCGATGTCCTCGCCACTAACATCCAGGTGCGTGACCATGCGCAGACGCGACGCGGCCGTCAGCCTGATCCCGCGCTCGGCGCAGAAGGCCTGGAGGGCGCCGGCCTGCTCGCCGACCTGGGCATAGACCATATTGGTCTGCACCGGCTCGACCGCGTAGCCCAACTGGCGCAACCCGTCTGCCAGGCGTTCGGCATTGGCGTGATCCTCGGCCAGGCGCGCCACCTGATGCTCCAGGGCATAGAGTCCGGCGGCAGCCAGCACGCCGGACTGGCGCATGCCGCCGCCGACCACCTTGCGCCAACGCCGCGCCTTGCCGATCAGTTCGTCGCTGCCACACAGCACCGACCCCACAGGCGCGCCCAGGCCCTTGGACAAACAGACCGAGACCGAATCGAAGTGCTGGGTGATGTCCATGGCCGGTACGCCCAGCCTGACCGCCGCGTTGTACAGCCGCGCGCCGTCCAGGTGCAGGGCCAGGCCACGCCTGTGGGTCAACTCGCGGGCAGCGGCCAGATAAGTCATCGGCAGGACCTTGCCCTGCATGGTGTTTTCCAGCGCCAGCAGGCGGGTGCGGGCGAAGTGGAAGTCATCCTGCTTGATGGCCGCCTCGACCTTGGCCAGGTCCAGCGAGCCGTCGGCTTCGCCCTCGATTGGCTGCGGCTGGATCGAGCCGAGCACCGCGGCGCCGCCGCCTTCGTATTTATAGGTGTGCGCCTGCTGGCCAACGATGTACTCGTCACCACGCTCACAGTGGGCCATCAGGCCGAGCAGGTTGCTCATGGTGCCGGTCGGCACGAACAGCGCGCGGGCAAAGCCCAGTTCGGCCGCCAGGTGCTGCTCCAGGCGGTTGACCGTGGGATCCTCGCCGTAGACGTCATCGCCCAGCTCGGCGGCCAGCATGGCCTCGCGCATGCCCGGGGTTGGCTGGGTAACGGTGTCGCTGCGCAGGTCGATGACGGACATGGACGGTTCCCTTGATCTGACGAAACAGCCGATGCTAAGGCGCCCCGAACATGGGAACAAGGTACAGATGGGCAAATAGGGCGCAGGACAATTACGCAGCCCACCAGGCCATAGCCCTGCGTTGCGCCGATGGTGGGTTACGGCGCAGCGGATCTTGCTGGCTCATCGCTATCGGCAGCAGGCGCCTAACCCACCCTACAGGGGGCGGTACATGGGTAAGTAGCCAGGAATGACCAATCAGGCCAGCTGCACGTCTTCGGCGGGGGCGACGAGGATGGCGGCGCGCAGACCGTTTTTCACCCTGGGGTTGGGGAAGATGATCCGGGCGCCCGGCTCTTCCACGACCCAGCGGGTGTCGGCCAGGTCCTCGGCCAGCAGGTAGCCGACCGGCAGCTGGCTGAAATTTTCGACATTCGCCGGCAGGTGCAGCTTGAAGGTATCGCTGTGCTTGATGATTTCCCGCGCCACGGCGAACAATTGCATGCCGTCCAGCTCGGTGCCTGGCGGCCCCGGTTCTGGCTCGCAGCCTTCGATGATGTGCTGCAGACGCTGTTCGAGCCGCCCCAGATTGACCTCCTGGTTCTGCCCGAAGGCCCGCGCCTTACCCAGCTCCAGGGTGAAGGATTCCGCCCCCAGCTGCGTGTAGGTATAGGCACTGAAGGTGATCGAGCTTTTGTTGTGCAGCAGCACCGCCTCGATCCCCGCGGCATTCAGCCGGGCCAGCTCGCGCAGGCTGCGTGGTCGCCCCTCCTGCCAGGGATAGAGGGCGAACTGCTCGATTTTGGAGGCCCGGATCGCGGTGTGCAGGTCGTAGTGCAGGCGCGTGCGCTCGGGCTTGCTGAAGAACGTGGCGGCCAGGTGTTCGAGATCACAGGCACGCATGGCCTCGACCCCGGCATGCTGTTCGTGCTGGCCGTTGAACAGGCGATTGATGTCCTGCTCGATATAGCGCTCGCCGCGACGGATCGCCGGCGGGTTGCCGAACAGGAAGAGAATGCGCGCGCGCGGCTTCAGCTCGCCACGGGCAATACCGTGCAGCAGGCGGTCGAGCAATTCGATGGGGGCGGTTTCGTTGCCGTGGATGCCGGCCGAGAGCAGCAGATCCAGGCCATTATCGCTGGCCGCTGGCGGTGTCACTTCCAGTGCGCCTTCGGCCAGCCAGCGCATGCGCGCGCCCTCGGGCGTCAGCTGGATCTTCGCTGCCGGTTCGTGGCCGGCCAGGGTCAATTCAAGCAGTTTGCCGAGGGCAAGCATAGGAGTTACCTCAATCGTGATTGCAGTCAGGGCCGTGCACGTGCTCGTGCTCGTCGTCGCCGGGCTCGGCCGCTTCCATCTCCAGCTCCAGGCTGACCAGATTGGTGGCCAGCGGACGCAGCAGCAGGTTGGCGTACTCGCTGTCACCCTCCGCCACGTCCACGCCGATCATCAACTGACCGTTACCCACCTGCTGAAACCAGACTTCCTTGCCCTGCCACATCACCGCAAAGCGGGTGCAGGTCGTTTCCAGCTGGGTGCCATCTTCATCTTCGAGGATCAGTTGCAGGACATCGGACATTATTCAAAGCTCCACGCTATAGGCCACAAGCAGCAAGTTTAGAACGCCAAGCGTGCGCTTGAGGCTGGTCGCTTGCCTGCTCAGTTCAATTGAAAAGGATAAACCGCGCCCAGTTTAAGGATCTGGGTCAATTCATCCAATGCCGTGCGGCATTCAATCAACAATTGCGGATCGGCCAAGTCGTTCTCGCTGAGGCTATCGCGGTAGTGCTTGTCGACCCAGACGTTGAGCGTGTCATACAGATCTGGAGTCATGATCACCCCCGGGTTCACCGCCGCCAGCTCATTGTCCTTGAGCGCCACGCGCAGACGCAGGCAGGCCGGGCCGCCACCGTTCTGCATGCTTTGCTTGAGATCGAACACCTTGATCTCGCGAATCGGCCCGCTGCCGCTGGTGAGCTGCTGCAGGTAATTCCACACATTGCCGTTATTGCGGCACTCCTCCGGCACGATCAGCAACATGCCGCCAGCGGCGCGCGACAATAACTGGCTGTTGAACAGGTAGGACTTCACCGCGTCCTCCACCGTGACCGCAGCGCGCGGCACGCACACCGCCTGCAGGTTGCCGCCGCGACGAGCGAGCTTGTCGCCCAGTTCGGCCAACACCTTGTCGGTGTCGAGGAAGGCGTCCTGGTGATAGAACAGCACTTCGCCGTTACCCACCGCGATCACGTCGTTGTGGAATACCCCCTGATCGATCACCGCCGGGTTCTGCTGAGCATAGACCACCCCGGCTTCGCTCAACCCGTGCAGGCGCACCACGGCCTGCGAGGCTTCCAGGGTCTGCCGCGCCGGGTAGCGTTGCGGCGCCGGGAAACGGCTGTCGAAGGCGCTGCGACCGAACACGAAGAACTCCACCCCGGCCTCGCCATATCCGTTACAGAAGCGCGTGTGATTGGCCGCGCCCTCGTCGCCGAACTGGGTGACCGCCGGCAGCGCCGGGTGATGGGCAAAATGCTGCTGGTTGGCGAACATGGCGCCGAGCACGCGGCTGGTGGTCGGGTGCTCGATGCTGCGGTGGAACTTGCAATTGAGGTTGGCAGCGGTGAAGTGCACCCGGCCATCGGCCGTATCGGCACTGGGGCTGACGGTGCAGGCATTGGCCGTCCACATGCTCGAGGCCGAGCAACTGGCGACCAGCAGCGGCATGGCTTCTTTTGCCGCCCGCGCGATGACCTGGGCATCGCTGCCGGTAAAGCCGAGGCGGCGCAGCACCGCGACATCCGGGCGCTCCTGCGGAGCCAGCACGCCCTGCTTGAAGCCCATTTCCATCAGCGCCTTCATCTTCGCCAGACCCTGCTTGGCGGCCTCTTTCGGGCTGGAGGCGGCCTGACTGTTGCTCTGCGACGCGACGTTGCCGTAGGACAGGCCACCGTAGTTATGGGTCGGGCCGACCAAACCGTCGAAATTCATCTCATAGGCGGACATTACAGGCTTACTCCCGGGGTCAGGGTGGCAGGCAGGCTCAGGCTTTCACATTCCAGCGAGGCCACCGGATAGGCGCAGTAGTCCGCCGCGTAGTAAGCACTGGCGCGGTGGTTGCCGGAGGCACCGACGCCACCGAACGGCGCCGTGCTGGCGGCGCCGGTCAGCTGCTTGTTCCAGTTGACGATGCCGGCGCGGCTGTGCAGCCAGAACTGCTGGTAGCGCGCCGCAGAATCCGACAGCAAACCGGCGGCCAGGCCGAACTGGGTGTTGTTGGCCTCGGCGATCGCCCCCTCGAAATCGGCATAGCGGATGACTTGCAGCAGCGGGCCGAAGAACTCTTCGTCCGGGCGCTCGGCCACCGCGCTGACATCAATAATGCCCGCAGTGAGCAAGGCGGCGCCGGGCAGCGGCTGGGTCATCGCCAGCAGCGCCGTGGCACCCTTGCCGAGCAACTGCTGCTGGGCCTGCAGCAGCTGTTCGGCTGCCGCCAGGGAAATCACCGAGCCCATGAAGGGCGCCGGCTGCTCGTCATAACGACCGACCCTGAGCTGCCCGGCAACCTGGACCAGGCGCGCGAGCAAGGCATCGCCCCAGTCGCCCAGCGGCACCAGCAGACGACGCGCACAGGTGCAGCGCTGGCCGGCGGAGATGAAGGCCGACTGCACGATGGTGTACACCGCCGCCTCGACATTGGCGACCTGATCGACGATCAGCGGGTTGTTGCCGCCCATTTCCAGGGCGAGGATCTTGTCCGGGCGCCCGGCGAACTGGTTGTGCAGCAGATTGCCGGTACGGCTCGAGCCGGTGAAGAACAAGCCGTCGATGCCGGGGTTGCCGGCCAGGGCCACACCGGTGTCGCGCGCGCCCTGCAGCAGGTTGAGCACGCCGTCCGGCAGACCGGCTTCGATCCAGCACTTGAGCGTCAGTTCGGCGACTTTCGGCGTCAACTCGCTGGGTTTGAACAGCACGCAGTTACCCGCCAGCAACGCCGGCACTATGTGGCCGTTGGGCAGGTGACCGGGGAAGTTGTAGGGGCCGAACACCGCCACCACGCCATGCGGCTTGTGCCGCAGCACGGCAGTGGCATCGGCCAGCGGGGCACTCTTCTCGCCGGTGCGTTCGCGGTAGCTCTGCACCGAGATGGCAACCTTGTTGACCATGCTGGTCACTTCGGTGGCCGACTCCCACAGCGGCTTGCCGGTTTCCTCGCCAATTGCCTGGGCCAGCTCGTCGGCATGCGCCTTGAGGGCCACGGCGAAACGCTCCAGCGCGGCGATGCGCCAGTCCAGGGAGCACGCAGCCCAGCCCGGAAATGCCGCGCGGGCCGCCTGCACGGCCGCCTCGACCTGGGCGGCGGAAGCCGCCTGGCCACGCCAGACCACGGCCTGAGTGACCGGATTCAACGACTCCAGGGCTTCGCCCTGACCAAGCTGCCAGCTACCGGCGATGTAATGAGTGCTCATATTGTTGTATCACTCCCAGCAATTTCATCACCCGGCCTTGCGCCGGGTGCACTGTTCGATCGAAAGGCCCGGATCAACTCCAGGCGCTTCGGGGTATTCAGCCGCGAGCCGACAGCGGCACCGCTCTGACCTGATCGCCAACCGCCAACTGCAAACGCTTGGCGGTCAACGGATCGACCACCAGGGTACCGGCGGCCAGGCGTGCCGCGCCGACGGTGATCCGGCAGTCTTCGCGCTTGCGGTTGTGAATCAGGAAGTTGGTGGCGTCATCGCCCGGCGTGCCTATGGCCAGCACCAGTGCCTGACTGTCGCGCACCGCACGGATTTTCGCGGTTTCCGCCTCGATGGCCGGGCCGGCGTCGAAGATGTCGACATAGCCCTGGTAACTGAAGCCTTCGCCCTTGAGCATGGCCAGCGCCGGCTCGGTATCCGGGTGCACACGGCCGATGATGTTGCGCGCATCTTCGGAGAGGAAGCAGGTATACAGCGGGAACTTGGGCATCAACTCGGCGATGAAGGCCTTGTTGCCGACCCCGGTCAGGTAGTCCGCCTGGCTGAATTCCATCTTGAAGAAGTGTCGCCCCAGGCTTTCCCAGAACGGCGAGCGCCCTTGTTCGTCGGACATGCCGCGCATCTCGGCGATCACCTTGTTGCCGAACAACTCGCGGAACTCGGCGATGAACAGCATGCGCGCCTTGGACAACAGACGACCATTGAGCCCCGTACGGTGATCGGCCCGCAGAAACAGCGAACACAGCTCGGAGTTGCCGGTCAGGTCGTTGGCCAGAAACAGGGTGGGAATCTGCCGGTGGATATTCAGTTCCTGCGAGGCGCTCACGGTCAGCCCCACACGGTAGTTGTACCAGGGCTCGCGCAGACCGACCGCGCCGGCCACGGCGGAAATACCCACCACCTGGCCCGCGTCGTTTTCCAGCACGAACAGATAATCGGCATCGGCACGATCGGCCTTGCCGGTGAAGGTCTTCTCCGCCCAACTCACGCGGTGCGCCAGGCGCTCCTCGTTGGCTGGCAGGGTGGTCAAGCCGGCGCCGGTAGTGCGCGCCAGATCAATCAGGGCCGGAAGATCGGCGGTGCGAACGGGACGAACGATCATGCGCTAACTCCTTAAACCGCAACCAGACGCACGCTGGCGCCCTCGCCGACGCCGAGGGCTTCGGCAGCTTCAAGACTGAGGGTGACCGGCTTGCCGGGCACCCAATCCAGATCCGCGACAATCGCGCGGAAGTCCTGCAGCAGGCCATTGCTGACCAGATACGGACGCCCACCCTGGATCGGCTCGCCGACCCTGACCGGCACCACGCGGCTCTGGGCGATGGAGCGAATCCCCGAGGTACGTGCATGCAGGGTCGGCCCGCCATCGAAAATATCGATGTAATGGTCGGTCTCGAAGCCTTCGCGCATCAGGATGTCGAAGGTCACCTGCGCCCGCGGGTGCACCTGACCCATGGCCTCCTGGGCCGCATCCGGCAGCAGCGGCACATAGATCGGGTAGTGCGGCATCAACTCGGCCAGAAAGGTCCGGCTTTTCAGCCCGCACAGGCGCTCGGCCTCGGCGTAATTCATGTCGAAGAAGTTGCGCCCCACCGCATCCCAGAACGGCGAATCGCCGTGCTCGTCGCTGTGGCCGACAATCTCCACCACCACCGCATCGGCGAAGCGCTCCGGATGATTGGCGACGAACATCAAGCGTGCACGCGAGTTCAGCTCGCACCAGATGCTGCCCACCAACGGCCGCTCGACGTAGAAACTGGTCAGCAGGCTGTTACCGGTCAGGTCATGGCACAGCGAGAGCACATGGATCTTGTTGTGGATCTTCAGCTCACGGGAGTTGTGCACGAAGGTTTCGTTGCGAAAGCTGTAGAAGGGCTCGGAGTAGCCGGCCGAGGCGACAATCCCGGAGCAGCCGAGCAGGCGTCCGCTGTCGCTGTCTTCGAGGACGAAGAAATAGCTCTCCTCACCATTGAAGCTCACCTCGGCGGCCAGCGAGGCCTCCGACGCCGCAATCTTGTCGCGCAGGCGACCGGCGTCGTCCGGCAGCGAAGTCACACCAACCGGGCTGTCCGCGGCGAGACGCTGCACTTCACTCAGGTCGGCCATTTGCGCGGGGCGCATCACCAGCATGGTGTCACTCCTTTCTCAATAAAAATCCCAGGCCGCTCAGCGCGAACCGCCTGGAAAAACCGTAACCCGAAGGCCACAGCACACACGGAGACAGTCATCCCTGGAAAGTAGCTCGGCTTATCCGTAAGCCGAGCAAGCGCAGCCGTGGCGACCGCAAGGGGGTCGCCGCCGGACTGTCGACTCAGGCTTGCGTCAGCTGGACCAGCGCACGCTCGAAGCGGGCCAGGCCTTCTTCGATATCGGCATCTTCCACCACCAGGCTCGGGGCGAAACGCACCACGTCGGGGCCGGCTTGCAGCACCATCACGCCTTGCGCCACGGCGGCATCGAGAATCACCTTGGCCTTGCCTTTCCAGGCATCGCTCAGCACCGCGCCGATCAACAGACCGAGGCCGCGGACCTGGCTGAACATGCCGTACTGCTCGCCGAGCCGCTCCAGCGTGGTCGTGAAGCGCTGCTGCTTGGCTTTCACCCCCGCCAGCACTTGCGGGGTGTTGATCACATCGATCACCGCCTCGGCCACCGCACAGGCCAGCGGGTTGCCGCCGTAGGTGGTGCCATGGGTGCCGACCACCAGGTGTTTGGCCAGCGCCTCGGTCGTGAGCATGGCGCCGATCGGGAATCCACCACCCAGGCTCTTGGCGCTGGAGAGGATGTCCGGTGTCACGCCGAAATGCTGGTAGGCGAACAGCGAGCCGCTGCGGCCCATGCCGGTCTGCACTTCGTCGAAGATCAGCAGCGCGTCGTGCTGGTCACACAGCTCACGGGCCGCCTGCAGGTAGGCCAGATCGGCCGGCAATACACCGCCTTCACCCTGGATCGGCTCCAGCACCACGGCGCAGGTCTTGGCGGAAACTGCGGCTTTCAGCGCCTCGATATCGTTGTACGGCACATGGCTGATGCCCTGGATCTTCGGCCCGAAGCCATCGGAATACTTGGGCTGACCACCAACACTGACGGTAAACAGGGTGCGCCCGTGAAAACTGTTGGTCGCCGAGATGATTTCGTACTTGTCTTCGCCGAACTTGTCGAACGCCACCCGCCGGGCCAGCTTGAAGGCGGCCTCGTTGGCTTCGGCACCGGAGTTGCAGAAGAACACCCGCTCGGCGAACGTGGCGTCGACCAGCTTGTGCGCCAGGCGCAGGGCCGGCTCGTTGGTGAACACGTTGGAAATGTGCCACAGGGTGTTGGCCTGCTCGGTCAACGCGCCGACCAGGGCCGGATGGCAATGGCCCAGGGCATTCACGGCGATGCCGCCGGTGAAATCGATCAGCTCGCGACCACTTTGATCCCAGACTCGGGAACCCGCGCCGCGGACCGGAATGAAGCTGGCCGGGGCATAGTTGGGAACCATGACTTGGTCGAAATCGGCGCGTTGCACCGGATCGTGCTGATCGGACATCGGAACTCTCCTGACGAGTAACACCTGCATTGAGTGGCAGGCGATGGGAAGGATTGTAGGGATTGATTCGGGCCTGGCATTGCCGCCATGCGACAACTTCTTATAGCGCCAACCCGAGGAAAACCGCAGCTTTCGCAAATGCGACAGAAAGCGTCGGGAAGGCGCAGTTTAAATGCTGTTCGCCCCACACGCGTACAACTTGCGCAGTTTCCTCACAAGCTGACCGGCGAGTTTTACCCCTGCATCAACCCCGTGCGGGCCAACAGGCCGGTGAAAAAAGCTCGCGTGCGAAGGCCGGGCGGGGAATCAGCCAAGCAGGCAGCCTGGACTGGCAGGCCAGTGGGCGAGCGATACAGGTGCATCAATCGCGGCACGCGCTGCTCGCAGCGGGTTCGCCCCGAGCGCGCAGCGTCGCCTGGCCGTGGGCCGCCGTTTTTCAACATCCTGCTAAGCCGTGATCGGCTGCCCCTGCACCACGGGCGGGCGGGCCAGGCCGAGAAAATCGCTCAAGGCGACCTTCTGCGCGATCGCATCCTGATACCCCAGCTCGATCAGCTCGTTGCAATAGCCGGCCTCGAACAGCAGATAACTGAGCACACCCGCACCGCTGATCTTGGTCGCCCCCGGCCCGCGCAGGAACAGGCGCAGCGCCGCCGGCATCTCGTGGCGATGGCGGGCGGCGATCGCATCCAGCGGCTGGCTCGGCGAAATCACCAGCACCTCCACCGGATTGAGCCCCAGGCCTCGCGGGCGCTGCTCAGGCGCAATCAGCTTGCTCATCAGGTTGAGCCGCTCGAGCAGTTCGATATCGCCTTCCAGGCTGTCGATAAAGGTGCTGTTGAGCATATGCCCGCCGATTTGCGCCAGGCTCGGCGGCTTGGCGGCCTGTACCGCCCCAATGACATCGCTCCCGTGCTCAGCCTGCGGGTTATGGCTGACGCCAACCACCAATACCCGGTTAGCGCCCAGGTGCAGTGCCGGACTGATAGGGGCGGACTGGCGCACGGCGCCGTCGCCGAAATATTCGCGGTTGATCTTCACCGCCGGAAACAGCACGGGGATGGAAGAGCTGGCCAGCAGATGCTCGACGGACAAGCGGGTCGGCACACCGACCCGGCGATGGCGCATCCAGGGGTCGATGGTGGCGCGCCCCTGATAGAAGGTCACCGCATGCTCGGACTCGTAGCCGAACGCCGTCACCGCCACGGCGCGCAACTGGCGCTGGCGCACCGCTGCCGCGATCCCGGAGAAATCCAGTTCGCGCCGGATCAATTCGTCCAGCGGCGAACTGTCGAGCAGCGCCACCGGCAGCTGCCTGCCCAGGCCGAGCAAGCTGTGACCGACGAAACGGCTGGCCTGACGCAATACCCCCAGCCAGTCGCTGCGGTACACCTGATGCGTATGAAAACCCTGCCAGACGGCGCTCAGCCGGCGAACCGCTTCGCCAAAATTCAAGGCCCCACACGCCAGGCCGACCGCATTGATTGCCCCCGCCGAAGTGCCGACGATCACCGGAAAGGGATTCTGCGCGGGATCCGGCAACAAATCCGCAATCGCCGCCAGCACCCCGATCTGATAAGCCGCCCGCGCGCCACCACCGGTGAGAATCAACCCGGTTACCGGCTCGTTGGAGGGCGCGTTGGCTGTCATAGGGAGTTCCGAAAGTCCATGTGATTGGCTGGCCGGGATGAACCACGCGCGGGCCAGTTAGACGCCTAACCGCGGCGCTTCTGGTACATCTTCGCCTCACCGGTCGGGCGCGTCTTGAAGCGTCGGTGGGCCCACAGGTACTGCTCGGGCTGCAGGCGAATCGCCGCCTCGATCCACTGATTGACCCGTAAACAGTCGGCTTCCTCGCTCTCCCCGGGGAAATCGGCCAGCGGCGGGTGCACCACCACCTTATAGCCGGAACCGTCGTCCAGTCGTGTCTGGGTGAAGGGAATCACTCGCGCCCGGCCCAGGCGGGCGAACTTGCTGGTCGCCGTCACCGTCGCGGCCGGTACGCCAAACAGCGGCACGAAAATACTGCGCTGCGCGCCATAGTCCTGATCCGGCGCGTACCAGACCACCCGGCCGGCGCGCAGCAACTTGAGCATGCCACGCACATCGTCACGCTCGATCACGCCCTGCAGCCGCTGCTCGCGACCGCGCCGCTGGATGAAGTCGAACAATGGATTCTTGTGCTCGCGGTACATGCCGTACATGTGCTGGCGCATGCCCAGCAGACCGCCGCCCATTTCCAGGGTGGTGAAGTGCAGGGCCATCAGCAGCACACCCTGCCCTTCGGCCTCGGCCGCGCGCAAATGCTCAAGCCCCTCGACCTGCCCCAACCTGGCCAGCCGCGGCGCCGGCCACCACCAACTGATCGCCATCTCGAAGAAGGTCATGCCGGTCGAGGCGAAGTTTTCCCGCAACAGGCTGGCGAGCTCATCGGCCGACAGTTCGGGGAAACACAGCTCCAGGTTGCGCGCGGCGATCTGCCGGCGCGAACGCGCCAGGTGGAACATCAAGCCGCCCAGCCGACGCCCCAGCCACATCAATGCCCGGTAAGGCAGCAACGAAACCAGCCACAGCGAACCGAGCCCCAGCCACAGCAGCCAAAAACGCGGATGGAGGAAGTAGGCACGAAAACGAGGACGATCCACGGATGATTCCACACGAACGACAAAGGCCGGCATTCTACAGGACTCAGAGGCTGTGAAAATATCGAGCGCCGTAGCGAGAGCGTCTCCTGGTGTTCACGGCAAGATGCGTTAGGCGAAAAGCGGGGAGTTTAGTGAGCTAAATGACCCTGTTTTTGCCTAACGCAGCGCCAGCAGCGGGTGCCAGGAGGCGGTCGCAGTAGGCGAGAGTTTTTGCATAGCCTCTCAGCCCGGCTTGCGGTCCAGCGGCGTCATGCTGCCCGCCCTCGCCGCCAGGCACGTGCCCACAGGGATGGGGGCAATGCCACAAGCCCGCCTACAGTCAAGCGCGACCCGTGCGGTACAGACGCGTCTTGAAGCGCCGCTGGCTCCACAGGTACTGCTCGGGACAGCCCGCTCGGTCCACTGCTTGAGCAACCGGCAGTCGGCCTCATCGCTGGCGGCCGGAAAACCGCTGCAGCAGCGCGCGCCAACGCGAGCAACAGCCGGTACGGCAACTGCACGAGCAACCACAGCAGCACCAGCCCCAGCCACAACAGCCAGAAACGCGGATGCAGGAAACAGGCACGAAAACGAGGACGCGCCATGGCGCATTTCGCACGAACGATAAAGCACGCCATTTTACCGACCCCAGACGCGGCTTGCAGCCCAGCGGGGTTATCGCTATAAGTCCGGGCTACTTTCGTCACGACCGTCAAGGCGTATCAGGCAGACCATGAGCCAAGCCGATCTACTCGAGCAAGACCCCGTATTCCAGCTCAAGGGCAGCATGCTGGCCATCACCGTGCTGGAACTGGCGCACAACGACCTCGAGCGCCTCGACCAGCAACTGGCGGCCAAAGTCGCCCAGGCGCCGGCCTTCTTCAGCAATACCCCGCTGGTGTTGGCCCTGGACAAGCTGCCGGAAGGCGAAGGCAGCCTCGACCTGGCCGCGCTGATGGCCGTATGCCGCAGCCATGGCCTGCGCACCCTGGCCGTGCGTGCCAACCGTGAAGACGACATCGCCGCCGCCGGCGCCCTGGATTTGCCGGTGCTGCCGCCCTCCGGCGCCCGCGAGCGCCCAGTCGATCCGACCGGCGGTAGCGCAGCGCCGAAAAAGCCGGAAAAGCCCGCAGAACCCGAGGTCAGGCCGAGCAAGATCATCACCAGCCCGGTACGCGGCGGCCAGCAGGTCTATGCCCAGGGCGGCGACCTGATCGTCCTGGCGCCGGTGAGCTCCGGCGCGGAACTTCTCGCCGATGGCAACATCCATGTTTACGCGCCCATGCGCGGCCGCGCCCTGGCTGGCATCAAGGGCAACACCAAGGCACGCATCTTCTGTCAGCAAATGGGCGCCGAACTGCTGTCCATTGCCGGTCAATACAAGGTCGCCGAAGACCTGCGCCGTGACCCTTTATGGGGCGAGGCGATACAGGTCAGCTTGTCGGGTGACGTGTTGAACATCACCCGCCTTTAACGGATACTGCCGCCAATTTTCAGGGACATAAAAAAGGCATCTGGAAGCCGCATATGGCTGTCGGATTCCCGTCTTTCTTCACATTTTGGGGTGAATCACCTTGGCCAAGATCCTCGTAGTCACTTCCGGCAAGGGTGGCGTGGGTAAAACCACCACCAGCGCCGCCATCGGTACCGGCCTCGCCCTGCGCGGGCACAAGACTGTCATTGTCGACTTCGACGTCGGCTTGCGTAACCTCGACCTGATCATGGGCTGCGAACGCCGCGTGGTGTACGACTTCGTCAACGTGGTCAACGGCGAAGCCACGCTGAAGCAGGCGCTGATCAAGGACAAGCGCCTGGAAAACCTTTACGTGCTGGCCGCCAGCCAGACCCGCGACAAAGACGCGCTGACCGAAGAAGGCGTGGAAAAAGTCATCGAGGAACTGCGCAAGGACTTCGAATACGTGGTCTGCGACTCCCCGGCCGGTATCGAGAAAGGCGCGCACCTGGCGATGTATTTCGCCGATGAAGCGATTGTCGTGACCAACCCCGAGGTTTCCTCGGTGCGCGACTCCGACCGCATGCTCGGCCTGCTGGCGAGCAAATCGCGCCGCGCCGTGAAAGGCGAAGAGCCGATCAAGGAACACCTGCTGCTGACCCGCTACAACCCCGAGCGCGTGACCCGCGGCGAAATGCTCGGCGTGGAAGACGTCGAGGAAATCCTCGCCATCCGCCTGCTCGGTGTGATCCCGGAATCGCAAGCGGTGCTGAAAGCCTCCAACCAGGGCGTACCGGTCATTCTCGATGACCAAAGCGACGCCGGTCAGGCCTACAGCGATGCCGTCGACCGTCTGCTCGGCAAGGAAGTTACCCATCGCTTTCTCGATGTGCAGAAGAAAGGACTCATGCAACGCCTGTTTGGAGCTCGCTAATGAATATTTTTGACTTCTTTCGAGAACGCAAAAAGGAACCCACTGCGTCCATTGCGAAAGAGCGTCTGCAGATCATCGTCGCCCACGAGCGCGGTCAGCGCAGCCAGCCGGATTACCTGCCGGCCCTGCAGCAGGAACTGGTCGAGGTGATTCGCAAGTACGTCAATATCGACTCGGACCAGGTCCAGGTCGCCCTGGAAAACCAGGGCAGCTGCTCGATCCTGGAACTCAACATCACCCTGCCGGATCGCTGATCGGCGCGCTGCAGGCGCGCTGCTGGCGCCTGCAGAGACACCCACTGCACACAGAATCGGCGACCTTGGTCGCCGATTGCGTTTCCCGGAAGCCCCCATGCCGCTCAGTCAAGTCGAAATTCTCCACCAGGACGCCGCCCTGCTGGTGATCAACAAGCCCACCCTGCTGCTCTCGGTGCCCGGCCGGGCCGAGGACAACAAGGATTGCCTGGTCACCCGCCTGCAGGACAACGGCTTCCCGGAAGCGCGCATCGTCCATCGCCTGGACTGGGAAACCTCAGGCATCATCGTCCTGGCGCGCGACGTCGACAGCCACCGCGAACTGTCGCGCCAGTTCCACGACCGCGAGACCGAAAAAGCCTACATCGCCCTGTGCTGGGGCCAGCCCGAGCAGGACAGCGGCAGCATCGACCTGCCGCTGCGCTACGACCCGCCGACCAAGCCACGTCATGTGGTCGACCATGAGGTCGGCAAACACGCCCTGACCCACTGGCGCGTACTCGAACGCCGTGACGATTACTGCCGGGTCGAACTGACGCCGATCACCGGCCGCTCGCACCAACTGCGCGTACACATGCTGTCGATCGGCCACCCGCTGCTCGGCGACGCCCTCTACGCCCCGCCCCAGGCCCTGGCCGCCTACCCGCGCCTGTGCCTGCACGCCTGCATGCTCGGCCTGACCCACCCGCAAAGCGGCGAACGCCTGCGCTTCGACTGCCCCGCACCGTTTTAGCGCCACCTCCGCGACCCGCCAAGCAGCAAACCCGCAACCCGACGCCAGCCGGCGCACGTCGGCGGCATGCGCCCGCTCCCCGGATGACGCTGGCGCTGATCCGGGCTACCTAGGCCTACGATCGTTGCCAGACGCGGCATCGCCGCACTTATGCCCGCCGCCCAGAAGCTGCGGCTATAAATCATTCGATAATGTTCTTAACCCCCCCTTGAAGCCGAACCCGGCCGCCAACATATAAAACTCGACGGGGCGCAAAGCCTCGGCCTTGAGCCCCGCAAACACGTCTCTGGTGAATACCCCACAGGAGGTTTGCGATGTACGAGTCCCTGCTTAACTTCCCCGGCGGCCTGCTCGCCGAGTTCGAACGGTTGCAGCAGGAGTTGCAGCAAGAGTTTGCCAATCCGGGACGACCGGGCAGCATCCGCGCGCTGGCCAGCGGCGCCTTCCCGGCACTCAACGTCGGCAGCAGCCCTTCGGCAATCGAGATCTACGCCTTCGCCCCGGGTCTCGACGCGAGCAAGCTGGATGTGCAGATCGACCACGGCCTGTTGTCGATCAGCGGCGAGCGCGAGAGCGCCCTGCCACAAGACAACGGCACCCTGTCGACCTATGCCAACGAACGCTTCGCCGGCCCCTTCAAGCGCACCGTCAGCCTGCCCGGCGATGCCGACCCGGAAAAGGTCCAGGCGCACTACCGCAACGGCGTGCTGCACATCACGGTCGCGCGCCAGGAATCGGCACAACCGAAACGCATCGACATCCAGTGACCTTGCCGTCACACCCAAGCCACGAATCTGTCTCGATGGAGGAAACCGCGATGACCGACAAACAAGACAAAGCCGCAGTCCGCCGCAGCGAATCCGCGGACGAGCTGCAGACGCTGCTGCCAGCAGTGGATGTGTTCGAGGACAAGGACGGCATCCTGCTGCTCGTCGACATGCCCGGCGTGCCCAAGGACAAGCTCGAACTGCGGATCGACAACGACACCCTGCTGATCGAAGGCAACATAGCCCCCGACACCCCGGAAAACATGCAAGCGGTGTATGCCGAGGTGCGCCTGTCGCGCTATCGCCGGGCCTTCAGCCTGAGCAGCGACCTGGATACCGCGCGGATCGACGCGCAGCTGCGCGATGGCGTGCTCAACCTGCGCATTCCCAAGCATGCCTATGCGCAACCGCGCAAGATCGAGGTCAAAGTCGCCTGAACCGCTGAAGCGGCCGCCCCCCGCTGCAGCGCGCGGCCGCTCGCAACCCGGAGATCACCCCATGGAAAAGCTCACCGAACTGAAACACAGCCTGGAGGAAACCTGGCACTCGCTCGGCGATGACTGGCGCCACCTGCGCGAGCGTGCCAGCGGTGCCCTGACCCGCTTCACCCCGCTGGCCAAGAACAACAAGGCACCGGCAACCACGTCGACAGCCGCCGAGTTCCCCTCGGCAAACTGGGCCCTGCTGGCCGGCGACCTGTTCGAGGACAACGACAAGTTCGTGGTCCGCCTCGAAGTGCCCGGCCTGGACAAACAGGACCTGGATATCGAAGTGCGCAGCGACATGCTGATCGTGCGCGGCGAGAAGCGCTATGAACAGGAGTCCAGCAGCGGCCAGTATCGTATCCGCCAATGCGCCTTCGGCAGCTTCCACCGCAGCATCCCGCTGACGGCGCCGGTACTGGCCGACAAAGCCACGGCCAGCTACCGCAACGGCGTACTGCGCATCGAACTGCCGAAGACGGAACAGGCCAGCGGCCGGCGCCTCGAGGTGCGCGGCGACTGACCCGCCAGCACAGGCATCGCGCCGGCGGCCGGCCCCGGCCCGGATCAGCCCCGGGGCATGTCGTTCACGCCTGCTGGCGCGGCCATACCAGGCTGAACTTCGCCCCGCCCAGGGCTTCGCTGTGACCGATCTGGGCGCGACCGCCGTGCCAGTAGATGATCCGGCGCACGATCGACAGGCCCAGTCCATGCCCGCCGGAGGCGCGGGTACGGCTGTCGTCCAGGCGCAGGAAGGGGTTGAAGATGCGCTCCCAGGCGTCATCGGGCACCCCGGGACCGTCATCCTCGACATCCACGCGACAGCGCAGCTGGCCGACCTGGTAACTCACCCGCACCCGCGATTCGGCGTGGCGCATGGCGTTGCTCACCAGGTTCTGCAGGGCGCGGTGCAGGTAGCGCAACTCCGCCTCGACCAGCGCCCCGCGGCCATCCCGCGCATCCAGTGCCGGGCCGCGCTCGACCCGCACGCCGGCGCGCAGCGGCGCCAGCTCGTCGATCACCTGGTCGATCAGCTGGCCGAGGTCGACCAGCTGGAAGTTCAGCGCCGGCGCGCCCTGCTCCAGGCGCGCGTAGGTCAGCATCTCGTCGACCAGCTTGTCGAGGTCCTGGATATCGCTGTCCATGCCGTCCATGTATTTGCGCCGCGCCGCTTCGCTCTCGGCATCGCCGATCATCTCCAGACCGAAGCGCAGGCGCGCCACCGGCGTGCGCAGCTCATGGGACACGGCGCGCACCATCTCGCGCTGAATGTTCAGGGAGCGCTGCAAGTGCTCGGCCATGGCATTGAAGGCCGCCGCCAGCCGCCCCACCGAGTCCGTACCGCGGCTAGGCGCCCGCGCATCCAAATTGCCACTGGCGATGCGGGTGGCGGCGCCCTCCAGATCACCCAGGCGCTGCTCCAGTCGCCGCACCAGCAGATAGACGGTCAGGCCGATCAGGCTCAGGCCCAGCACCCCGATCAACACCAGCAGCTGCGGCGGGTAGGGGCTCATCTGATACAGCGGGCCGAGCTCCAGCACCCAGGATGAACCGGCGATGCCGGAGAACACATGAATGCTGTCGCCGCCCTTGCCGAGCGCCATCACGGTGTCGCCCTCCTCCACCCGCCGGCGCTGGTCGATGTCCAGGTTCGCCTGCTCGAGGCTGACCAAGTGCAGGTCGAAACCGAACTGCTTGGCCTGCTTGAGCTCGGCCAGGCGCTGCGGCTGCTCGGCCAGCGGATAGCGGATCAGCTCATCGATCAGCAGAAACACCGTCGCCCGCGCCAGCTGTTCGCTGATCTGCTGCACCTCGCCGGTCAGCAGCAGTGGCTGCTGTTCATCGAGCTGGCTATAGACGGTCGCCGCATGCGGCCCGGTTTGCCGCACCAGCACCTGGCCGCGCATCAGACGCTTGCGCTCACCGCCATCGAGCGGGGCCTCGACTACCGGCTGCAGGGTCAGCGGGATGCCCAGCAGGCGCGACCAGAGCACCACGGAGCGCCGCCGCTCGAGCTCGCTCATCGGCGCCAGGTTGTCGGCCATCAGACGGAAGGTGCCACGCGCCAGGCGCTCGCGGTATTGCTCTGAGCGCACCTCGTTGACCAGGTGCAGGGTGCCGACGCCGAGCAGCGCCACCAGCACCAGCACCGCCAGCATGCCGGCATAGATGCGCAGAAAGATCGAATTCATATTTAGGGTCTGTTGAGGCTTAGTCGCGAGCCGCGTTGCTGCGCAACCCGATGGGCCGGGCCGGTTATCGCCCGGTGCTGCGTTATTCGTCGTTCATTTGGAACAACCACAAAAACGCCTGGAGCGTTTTTGCGCGTAAGCCCCGAAGGGGTGAAGCACATGGATGTGCTGAACAAAATTCGCTCCTCATGCCTTGCCCCGCGCAATACCCGACTCCGGCGCGGCCACGACTTAAACCTCAGCAGACCCTAGCAGGCCGTTGAAAAACGTAGGCGAGGCAGCCGAGGCTAGGCAAAAACAGGCGAGGAAGCGGAGTTTACGGGTTGTAAATGAGCATTCCGAGCCTGTTTTTAACGACGCATCGGCAACGCAGGTAGTTTTTCAACAGCCTGCTAGCGCTTCGGCCGCCTCGGCGACGAACAGATAGCCCTTGCTGCGCACGGTCTTGATCAGGCGTGGGTGCATGGGATCGTCGCCAATCTTCGGCCGAATCCGCGAGATGCGCACGTCGATGGAGCGATCCTGGCCGTCGTACTCGATCCCGCGCAAGGCATTGAAGATCTCCTCGCGCGAGAGAATCCGCCCGGCGTTGGCCGTCAGCAGCCAGAGCAGGTCGAACTCGGCGCTGGTCAGCTCGATGCTCTGTTCGCCCAGCCAGGCCTCGCGCATCGCACTGTCGACCACCAGCGGGCCGAACTCCAGGCGCCGCGGCCCTTCGTCGACAGCCGCCGCGACCCCCTCGCGGCGCCGCAGCAACGCCCGGACCCGCGCCAGCAGCACCCGCGGGCGCACCGGCTTGTACACGTAATCGTCGGCGCCCATTTCCAGGCCGAGCACCTGGTCCATGTCGTCGGTGCGCGCGGTGAGCATCAGGATCGGCCCGTCGTACTGGTCGCGCACCTTGCGGCAGATCGTCAGGCCGTCCTCGCCCGGCAGCATCAAATCGAGAATCACCAGATCCGGCTGCTCCTTGATGATGCGCGCGGCCGCCTTCGCGCCGTCGCCCTCGATGCTCACCGCCAGGCCATTGCCTTCCAGGTAATCACGGGTCAACTCGGCCAGACGCTGGTCGTCTTCGACGATAAGGATGTGCCAGGTGTCTTGCTGCTGCACGGCTGCCTCCGGGGGACAGATCAACGACGACGAGAAAGACGCCGATTGTAGCAATGCCGACCGGCGTTAGTGGCCCGATCGGTCAATCCATTTATCCGTGGACTCAAAGCTGTCCAGGACCTTGCAGGAAGTCGCACCCGCTGCCGAACGTGTTGCCGTGCCAAGACGCGTAACCCGCCGATGGCAATTTCATCCGGGTTGCACCCGCCCCACCTGACTGACGAATTGGCGTTAACCAACCAAGCGCACAAATCACCCGCCCGAAAAGCGCCGCGGCGCCTCTGCACAGAGCAGGCCAAAATGCCACAAAAAAAACTACATATTGTGTTTCTGTGGCGGACTTAAAAACTCGCGTATTGACGTGAAAAAAAAGCGTAACAACGACGAACGGTAGAGGCCGGCCCACCCCAGCAAACACGCGGGTTTGCGCAAGTTACCCCAAGTTAACCCACAGCTTTATCCACAGGCCGGAGGACTTGCCATCCCCCCAAGACCGCACTATCTTGTATCTCCAGCGCAGCAAACACCTATATGTTGGGTTTTGACCTCAAAAATGGCACAAGCACAATTGCCCACAACAGGTCTAGACCCCAAGCCGCATCGGTGCATAAAAGAACCTCGATAGTCGCCTCCGCACACGCGTAGCGGCCATTGCTCCGGCAGCGCGACTTGCCTGCCAGAGCCAAGATAACGCCAGGCGGCTCTTGCACGCCAACCACTACATCTAGTAGTGCCGGCCATGGCCGACACAAGACACGAAGCCAGGAAGGCGCTTTCACTCAGACCCTTCCAGCCAGTATGCAAGCCCCCTGCTCCCAGCCTCTGGCTGCGTGCAGGCGTTGTTGACAGCTAAGAACGGCAGTAGATAGACCGCAAAGCGCCCGACTCGACAAATTACAGATCACGGAGACACGCATACATGCATACCGACACCTCTCGCGAGAACTCGCAGGCCCAAGCGCCACAGGCCACCGATGGCAACCTGGAACTGAGCGCCACCGCGCCGGGCCAGTTGCGTGTGATCAAGCGTAACGGCACCGTGGTGCCTTACACCGATGACAAGATCACCGTCGCCATCACCAAAGCGTTTCTCGCAGTAGAAGGCGGCACCGCCGCCGCCTCGTCGCGTATCCATGAAACCGTCGAGCGCCTGACCGAACAGGTCAGCGCCACCTTCAAGCGCCGCATGCCGTCCGGCGGCACCATCCACATCGAAGAAATCCAGGACCAGGTCGAACTGGCCCTGATGCGCGCCGGCGAGCAGAAAGTCGCCCGCGACTACGTGATCTACCGCGAGTCGCGCAGCCAGGAGCGTAAGCGCGGCGGCAGCGATGTCGCCGAGCCGCACCCGAGCCTGCGCGTGACCCACCTCGACGGCACTGTGGCGCCGCTGGACATGGGCCGCCTCAACACCATCGTCACCGAGGCCTGCGAAGGCCTGGCCGAAGTCGACGGCGCGCTGATCCAGAAAGAAACCCTGAAGAACCTCTACGACGGCGTGGCCCAGAGCGACGTCAGCACCGCCCTGGTGATGACCGCGCGCACCCTGGTCGAGCGTGAGCCGAACTACAGCTACGTCACCGCGCGCCTGCTGATGGACAACATCCGCGCCGAAGGCCTGGGCTTCCTCGGCGTGGCCACCAGCGCCACCCACCACGAGATGGTCGACTTCTACGCCAAGGCGCTGCCGGCCTACATCGACAAGGGCATCGAGCTGGAACTGCTCAATCCCGTGCTGAAGACCTTCGACCTGGAAAAACTCGGCCGGGCGATCAACCACGAGCGCGACCAGCAGTTCACCTACCTCGGCCTGCAGACCCTCTACGACCGCTACTTCATCCACAAGGACGGCACCCGCTTCGAACTGCCGCAGATCTTCTTCATGCGCGTGGCCATGGGCCTGGCGATCGAAGAGCAGCAGAAAGAAGACCGCGCCATCGAGTTCTACAACCTGCTGTCGTCCTTCGACTACATGGCCTCGACCCCGACCCTGTTCAACGCCGGCACCCTGCGCCCGCAGCTGTCCTCGTGCTACCTGACCACAGTGCCGGACGACCTGGGCGGCATCTACGACGCCATCCGTGACAACGCCCTGCTGAGCAAATTCGCCGGTGGCCTGGGCAACGACTGGACCCCGGTACGCGCACTCGGCGCCTACATCAAGGGCACCAACGGCAAGAGCCAGGGCGTGGTGCCCTTCCTCAAGGTGGTCAACGACACCGCCGTCGCCGTGAACCAGGGTGGCAAGCGCAAGGGCGCGGTCTGCGCCTATCTCGAAACCTGGCACATGGACATCGAAGAGTTCATCGAGCTGCGCAAGAACACCGGCGACGACCGTCGCCGCACCCACGACATGAACACCGCCAACTGGATCCCGGACCTGTTCATGAAGCGCGTGTTCGACGACGGCCAGTGGACCCTGTTCAGCCCGAGCGAAGTGCCGGACCTGCACGATCTGACCGGCAAGGCCTTCGAAGAGCGCTACGAGTACTACGAAGCCCTGACCCAGTACGGCAAGATCAAGCTGTTCAAGACCATCCAGGCCAAAGACCTGTGGCGCAAGATGCTCAGCATGCTGTTCGAAACCGGCCACCCATGGCTGACTTTCAAGGACCCGTGCAACCTGCGCAGCCCGCAGCAGCACGTCGGCGTGGTGCACAGCTCGAACCTGTGCACCGAGATCACCCTCAACACCAACGCCGACGAGATCGCCGTGTGCAACCTGGGCTCGGTCAACCTGCCGAACCACATCACCGACGGCCAGCTCGACCGCGCCAAGCTCGAGCGCACCATCAAGACAGCCGTGCGCATGCTCGATAACGTCATCGACATCAACTACTACTCGGTGCCGCAGGCGAAGAACTCCAACTTCAAGCACCGTCCGGTCGGCCTCGGCATCATGGGCTTCCAGGACGCCCTGTACCTGCAGCACATCCCCTACGGCTCGGACGCGGCGGTCGACTTCGCCGACAAATCCATGGAAGCGGTCAGCTACTACGCCATCCAGGCCTCCTGCGACCTGGCCGACGAGCGCGGCAGCTATGAGACCTTCCAGGGTTCGCTGTGGAGCCAGGGCATCCTGCCGCTCGACTCGCAGCAGATCCTCATCGAGCAGCGCGGCCAGAAGTACATCGACGTCGACCTGACCGAGTCCCTCGACTGGGCCCCGGTGCGCGCCCGTGTGCAGAACGGCATCCGCAACTCGAACATCATGGCCATCGCCCCGACCGCCACCATCGCCAACATCACCGGCGTGTCGCAGTCGATCGAACCGACCTACCAGAACCTCTACGTGAAATCGAACCTCTCGGGCGAATTCACCGTGATCAACCCCTACCTGGTGCGCGACCTCAAGGCCCGCGGCCTGTGGGACTCGGTCATGATCAACGACCTCAAGTACTACGACGGTTCCGTGCAGCAGATCGAGCGCATCCCGCAGGAGTTGAAAGACCTCTACGCCACCGCCTTCGAAGTCGACACCAAGTGGATCGTCGACGCCGCCAGCCGCCGCCAGAAGTGGATCGACCAGGCCCAGTCGCTGAACCTGTACATCGCCGGCGCCTCGGGCAAGAAGCTCGACGTGACCTACCGCATGGCCTGGTACCGCGGCCTGAAAACCACCTACTACCTCCGCGCCCTGGCCGCCACCAGCACCGAGAAGTCCACCGTCAGTACCAGCAAGCTCAACGCCGTGTCCAACGGTGGCAACGACGGCCTCAGCGCAGCACCGGCCAAGGCCCCGGAAGTGGAAATGTCGGCCGGCCCGGCACCGGTGCCAAAAGCCTGTTCCATTGATGAGCCAGACTGCGAAGCCTGCCAGTAAGTGTTCGGCAGCGCGTGGATCTGAGCGGCGCCCGCGTTGTTGCCGCACGGCCCGACCCCGGTCATGTACAGCCGTACATTCCCGGGGCCGGCCCGCACGGCGCCTAGCGCTCACTCGCTCAACTACACGCTCGAAGGGCGTGCAAAGCGTGAAGCCAAAATTTGTAGGATGGGTTGAGCGCAGCGATACCCATCAATCTGCATATAGGTAAATTCCGCGAACGAGGCGAACCACAGCCCGCCCGCGAAGCACGATCAGAACACCAGATAACAAGCCGTTTGCGTGCACTCGACAACGGACTAGAATTAACTGTACATCCATACAGGCCGGTTATTTCACCGCCCTGAAGCAGGAGCCAAGCCATGCTGAGCTGGGACGAATTCGACAAGGAAGACGGCGCAGACGCAGCCGTCGCCAGCAACACCACCGCACAAATCGCGGACATGAACATCGACAAGCTCGACCAGGTCGGCGGTGCCGCCGCGGTCGAAGCACGTGCCATCGCCGCCGACGACAGCGCTGCCGTGGCCCGCGCCAAGGCCGCCCTCGACCAACTCGACATCGCCGAAGGCCTGGCCGAGCTGGAAGGCGCCTCCGCCCGCGTCGCGGTCGACGAGAAGCGCATGATCAACTGCCGCGCCGACCTCAACCAGCTCGTGCCCTTCAAGTACGACTGGGCCTGGCAGAAGTATCTGGATGGTTGCGCCAACCACTGGATGCCCCAGGAAGTGAACATGAACGCGGACATCGCGTTGTGGAAAAGCACCGACGGCCTGACCGACGACGAGCGCCGCATCGTCATGCGCAACCTCGGCTTCTTCTCCACCGCCGACAGCCTGGTCGCCAACAACCTGGTGCTGGCCGTCTACCGCCTCATCACCAACCCCGAGTGCCGCCAGTACATCCTGCGTCAGGCCTTCGAAGAGGCGATCCACACCCACGCCTACCAGTACTGCATCGAATCGCTGGGCATGGACGAAGGCGCGATCTTCAACATGTACCACGAGATTCCGTCGGTGGCGAAGAAGGCCGCCTGGGGCCTCAAGTACACCCGCTCGATCTCCGATCCGAAGTTCGAAACCGGCACCGTGGAGACCGACAAGGAACTGCTGCGCAACCTGATCGCCTACTACTGCGTGCTGGAAGGCATCTTCTTCTACTGCGGCTTCACCCAGATCCTCTCCATGGGCCGCCGTAACAAGATGACCGGCGTCGCCGAGCAGTTCCAGTACATCCTGCGCGACGAATCCATGCACCTGAACTTCGGCATCGACGTGATCAACCAGATCAAGATCGAAAACCCGCACCTGTGGGATGCCGCGATGAAGGACGAAGCCACCCAGATGATCCTGGAAGGCACCCAGCTGGAAATCGAATACGCCCGCGACACCATGCCGCGCGGCGTACTGGGCATGAACGCGGCGATGATGGAGGACTACCTCAAGTTCATCGCCAACCGTCGTTTGACCCAGATCGGTTTGAAGGAAGAGTACCCAGGTACCACCAACCCGTTCCCATGGATGAGCGAGATCATGGACTTGAAGAAGGAGAAGAACTTCTTCGAAACGCGGGTTATTGAGTATCAGACCGGTGGGGCGTTGAGCTGGGATTGATTCAGCTTATCGGTCAAAGTCATCCATCAGTGAATTGCTTGAGCTGTAGTTCAGTGCTTTCACTAATGGATGACGCAGAGCGCAAACATTTGCCATAACGACAAAGGAAGTTAAAACAATGAACAGCAAGATCCGTATAAAAGTCGGCACTGCTGAAGTTGAATTTGAGGGCACAGAGCAATATATGCGCGAAGAAATCCCTTCAATTCTTGGAATGCTTGTTGAATACTCAGAATTCCAATCTTCCCTCGATGAAGAGTCATCTGAAATACTTCCAGAGTCAACGGACACAGCAAAGAAAAAACTACAGATAACCACCAACACCATCGCAACAAAATTAAATTCAAATTCCGGCGCTGACTTAATAATAGCGGCATGCGCGCACTTATGCCTAGTAAAAGGCCAGGATTCATTTAAGCGCTCGAATATCTTAGCAGAAATGAAACTAGCCACTAATTTCTATAAACAAACCTACAGCAAGAATCTCAGCGCTGCACTTCAGAGCCTAGTCAAAGCAGGAAAGATACTCGAAACCTCAGTAGACACATACGCACTAGACTCAAAAGAAAAGCAGAGACTAGAGAGCATCTTGAGTGGTTCTTGATCTTAGAAACCTAATAACGCGCAATACCTTTTCACGCAAAGAAAAGGTGCTGCTGTTATTAGCACATGAACACGAGCAAGAAACCTCTGTAGCACGTATCAAAGAACTAGCAATACAAAGCGGGCTGCGCGAAATCTCAAAATGGAATATATCTCAACTACTTTCCGACCTAGGTGAGCTTGCCACGCGACTCCCTAATGGCTGGATAATTACCAACGCAGGATTAGACCACCTTGAATCCATTGGCATATTGAAGTCACGACCAGCTAAAGAAACACAAGCAACACTGAGGGAATACAGTTCGAAAATTTCCTCGACATCAACGAAGGCATTCGTTGAAGAGGGTATTGAGGCACTTGAGCTAGGGCTTTTTAGATCCGCCGTTGTGCTTTCATGGATTGGAGCTATTTCAATACTTTATGAAAAGGTCATCGCTGACCACTTAAAGAATTTTAATGCTGAGGCATTGAATCGCAATCCAAGATGGAAAGAGGCAAAAACCTCTGACGACCTTTCCAAAATGAAAGAGTTTGACTTCCTGCAAATTATTGTAGCGATTTCAATAATCGGAAAAAACACAAAAGATGAACTTGAGCAGTGTTTGAAACTACGAAACACATGTGGCCATCCGAATAGCCATGCAATAGGTGAGCATAGAGTAACTTCCCACATGGAAACTCTTATTCTGAATGTTTTTTCAAGATTTTGATCGTGTGACCAGCACTACGCGCTACACATCCCTGCCTGCGACTACCGTTTCGCCTTCACGACGAGTTACTGACAATTGGGGGCAGACCACGATTTCCGTTAACCGATATTACGGGTTTCGCCCTTACGGCGAGTCACTTTCTCTTTGCTCGCGCGAAAGAGAAAGTAACCAAAGAGAAAGCGCGCCCGGCATCCGGGTTTCGCTGCGCTCAACTTCCCTCGCTCCGGCGCTGTTCCGAGGGTCGTCACGGTGGGCCATCCCTGGCCCATCGTTCCTCGTTTGGCATCCATGCCAAACGCCCCTCTACACAGCACCTCCACTCGGCCTCCTGACGGAATTCGGGATCGCATTGTCTGCACGATTTGTGGAGGACAAAGCGAACAGCAAAAGCAGAGCGTGAACGCAAAAGCATCGCGGCCGTGGGCCGCTCCTACAGATCCGGCTGGTATCCGTAGATTTGGAGCGTAATATTAGGGAACAGACCACGGTTTTTTCGCTTCTGCTTGATCATTCAAACGAAACCGTGGTCTGTCCCATATTATCCTTTATAAACCTAGACCTGCTGCGTGCCAGTACTATGGGCTTTAGAGAAAATCTACCCCATTGCAGGTAGACCCACTGCATCCGCAAGGAATCGCTGCGTCGCCTAACCCAAACAGGATCTTCCTGGAACAAGCTCAACTCAACTGGCTATCCGAGGACACCGAAGCATGATTCTCGACCTCAACGACCGTGTCAAAGTTGCCTACAAGAAGCTGAAACAGATGGTTCACTTCGAGAAAAATTCGCTGAGCTTGCGACGACGCCTAGCCGAGTTTGAGTGCGAAGGCGACTTTAAGGAACGACTCAAAATAGTCGCAAATGTCGCAAAATCCAAAGCACCTCACGAAACTGCCGAGTTCAAAACTTGGTTAGAAGACATTCACTTCGACGTTATTCCTAAGGGTGTGGAAGGGTCGGAAAAGCCGAGGGACTGGCAAGGCTCGTTTGTGTCAAATGTCACAACCGCGCCAGTGCATTGGGCAGCGAAAGTGAACTACATGTTCGATGGTCCTATTGAGTTGCACCTGCTATCGGTGCTGTGGCTGATGACTGAGGGGGCTGAGTATGACGACACACTCTCCGGACATTGCTTTGGCTCCCGTCTTCACCAGTTCGTCGGAAATGACGATGATCACTCGGCCTACCTTTTCAAGAAGTATCACGAGCTGTATGCAAAGTGGCGGGACTCCGGCATTGAAAAAGCCCGAGACCTCCTCTCTGAGGACCGGCAGAGCGTCTATTTGGTCGGTCTCGACGTGCAGGAATATTATTACCGCATCCAGCTCGACTGGGAGAGCCTCCGCGCGCAAATCAAGCGCCCCGTGCCGAAAGGACCGCTTTACGCTTTCTTCATGAGTCGCCAGGTTCTGGGTGCCAAACTTTTCAAATGCATCGAAGAGGTATGTAAGAGCTACCGGGATAAGCTCAATCCAATGCTCGCAATAACACACCCTGATTTGCCGGAGGAGGCAACGTGTCTGCCGATTGGATTCAGTGCATCTCCGGTGATTGCGAACTGGTATCTGAAGGAGTTTGACGACGCTATCCTTGCGAAGGTCAGGCCGGCTTACTACGGGCGCTATGTTGACGACATTCTCATGGTTGTAGCGATGCCCCAAGCACCAGATGAAAACGACCCTATCATGAGCTTCATGGATCGGGTTCTTGTAGATGCCGGAATCCTGAAGTGGGATGAGGAGAATGCACGATTCGAACTTCGTTCCAGACCAGGTCTTTTCTTGCAGAGGCAGAAATGTATTTTGCAGTTCTTCGACGCAGAACACTCGACCGCAGGGCTCGATAAGTTCCAAAAGCAGATCGAGGAAAATGCCAGTGACTTTGCGCTCTTGCCGGTGGATGGGGATGAGAGCCCCGTAGCACAGGTTGCCTACAACCTTATGTATGACGGTTCAGTAAACAAATTCCGCAACGTGAAGGCAGTCGCGGAAAACCGTTGGGAGCTTGCGGGCCATCTTGCGAAACAAATCCAGCTCCACCTGATGACGGAAGGTGCTGTCGATAAGGACTTGAAGGACGAGCTATTCCGATTTTTCAAGGGCCGTAACGCGATTGAGTACTGGGACATGTGGGAGCGTGTCATCAGTTTCCTGGTGGTTGCTGGCGACGCTAAGGGCGCTGAGTTTTTTAGCAAGGCGATGCGTGGCGAGATCATGAAAGTAATGTACGGAACCTCCAGTGAGCGCTCGATGAGAGATCGTTCGAAGATTTCCAAGAGCCTTCAGCAAGCTTTGAAATTTCATCTCAACCTTTGTATGGAGCTGAGCGTTGCCGTGATCGGCACAACTGGAAATGGCGCCACCGCCGCAACTCGACTATGGCGGGAGTCGAATCTCATTCGACATCACCTAGTGGCGATACCTCTGCTGAACTACACCAGCTACGACGGAAATCTGGCATCACCTTGGGGCGCGTCGAACCTGTTGATCGACCCTCAGAAGGCGGTCGCTACTCCGCGGTTTGTGCATTTTGACGAGTGTCTTGAGTTCGTCGCGTCTGGCTGCATTAAACTCAGCAAGAAGGATTCGGTAACCAGAGCGAACGACGTCTACAAACTCTTCCATGGTTCTGAGATTGGGGATGTGACGAGTGAACTCGTTGGCAAGGTGGGTTCGAAATGAAGCCATTCCGAAAAATATCGATTGGCGCTCGCACACCTGATTTACATGGAGGTTTGCGGGTGGCTGTCGGGCACCTAGCTGTGGATGAAAAGAACATCGAAGGCAGCTTTATGGGGACGCCGAATGTTTCGCGCCAACGGATGAAGGAGCTTTCAGAACTGCTAAACGATGTGGTGAAGCACGGCAGCCGTTACCCTGAGCAACGTGTGGACTTGCTGGTTCTCCCAGAAGTGTCGGTGCCGCATAGGTGGGCGACGTTTATCACCCGGTGGGCGAAGGAGCATCAAGTGGGGGTCATCTGTGGACTTGAACATCGTATTGACGATCGAAGCCAAGCTTGGAACGAGCTGCTAGCGGCACTGCCTTTTCGTGGAGATAACGGATCGAAGGAATGTGCGCCGATTCGACGCCTGAAGAAACACTACTCGCCTGGAGAAGAATTTCAGCTAACCAACAATTGCCTCTTAGCTCCGAAAAAGCCGAAAAAGAGCCGCTACCAGCTCTTTCAATGGCGAGGTGCAAGTTTTGCCGTCTACAACTGCTATGAGTTGGCAAGTGTGGAAGACCGCTGCCTTTTCAAGGGCATGGTCGATTTCATCGTCTGCTCCGAATTCAACAAGGACGTTAACTACTTTTCCAATATCGTAGAGTCCGCCGCTCGCGATCTTCACTGCTACGTGATCCAGGTCAACAGCGCTCAGTTCGGTGACTCTCGTGTCGTCAGTCCATCAAGAACTGAAACACTGAATCCCCTTCGAATTAAGGGGGGAGATAACCAGACATTTCTCACGATGCGGCTTCCGCTGCAACAGTTGCGTAGTCACCAGCTCAAGAGATATGGACTTCAAAAGGACTCGAAGGAATACAAGCCGACACCGCCGGATTTCGATATTGCAGAGATAGAGAAGAGAATTCGCCTTGGGCGATGACCCGGCGCCGACTCCCCGCCGAGGGCGCGTCGGTGGGCCGCTGAAGATGCGACTGAACAATTGGGGACACCCATTAGCCGGCCCTACGTCAAGACACAATCGGGGACAGACCACGATTTCCGTTAACCGCTATTACGGGTTTCGCCCTTACGGCGAGTGACTTTCTCTTTACTCGCTTCGCTCGCCCTTCGGGCCAGCCTGCGGCTGTTACTACGCTTCGCTCCGTATGCTCGCGCGAAAGAGAAAGTAACCAAAGAGAAAGCGCGCCCGGCATCCGGGTTTCGCTGCGCTCAACTTCCCGCGCTCCGGCGCTGTTCCGAGGGTCGTCACGGTGGGCCATCCCTGGCCCATCGTTCCTCGTTTGGCATCCATGCCAAACGCCCCTCTCCACAGCACCTCCACTCGGCCTCCTGACGGGATTCGGAATCGCGTTCACTGGACGATTTGTGGAGGACAGAGCGAACAGCAAAAGCAAAGCATCGCGGCCGTGGGGCGCTCCTACAGGGCCGACTGGTATCCGTAGCTTTGTAGATGGGTTGAGCGCAGCGATACCCATCAAAAAGCTGTGGCTCTGCTTTTGGTCATCAAACCGCAATGGCATAGGCGACACCAAACGCCCCATCAGGAGGCCGAGTGGAATCGTTGCGGAAGGGGTTGAGCGGCATGGATGCCGCGAGAGCCGCGATGGGCCAAGGATGGCCCTTCGCGGCGGGCCCCTGGAGCAATGATGGAACGAGGGAAGTCGCGCGTAGCGAGACCCGGATGCCAGGGGCAAGACTTTTTGGTTACTTTTGGGGCGACTGCCAAAAGTGACACGCCGTAAGGGCGGAACCGTTAGATCAATCGATACACAAGCGGCGAATACACGCTGGCGACCGGCGTTTTGCAAGGTAGTTGTCGCATCAGCCGTGTTTTTAAGCTGCTATCTTCACTGCCGACTGCTCCTTTCCGGGTTGATCGCGCCCACGCTCCCGAATGGAAATGCCGCCCGGGATGCGTTCACGCAGAGCGCAGGAACGATCAGAACAAGTGCAGCACTGCGGGTTCAGCCTCTGTACACTTTCCGCCTTTGAACGATGCCAAGGACGATTAAATGCAACAGAAATGGATTGATCGCCCGGCATCGGACACGGATTGGTTTGATCTGGCACTTGAGCTATCTAACGGCTTTTTCCGCCGGCACTTTTCCTTGGTGGCCAAGGCCGCCCCGCCGCTCTTCGGCTTCGCCATATTCGTCTTCTATTTCTACCGCAACCATTTCTACCCCAGCTTCGATCTGTTCCAGTTCTCCTCTTTGCTGCTTGCTGCCGCGGCCATTGGCTTCGCCATCATTGGCGTTCTGGTAGTACCGCTGTTCCTACCGGGCCCTTGGATCTTCAGCCAATTTCTCGAGCACAAGACGATCAAGGACGAGCTGCGGTACTCGCGCCCCTATATCGATAACCAACGCGTCTGGTGGGTCCTGAAACTGGGCTGTCTGGTGTACTGGCTTCCCTTCTTGGCCTGCGCAGCCGGGCTGGTAACGGTTGCACTCCTTGCGCCGAAACTCTTCGTATTATCGATCTTTTTGGTGCCAGTCCTGGTCAGCCTGATCGCCGGCCTAATCGTCCAAGCCGCTTTTGGGTTACCGCCGTTCAGCTTCCTTCGCTATCTATGGGCCGCGGATGTAGCAGTCATGGCAGTAGGTGGGTTTATCACTGTCATGCTGGTGCAAACTGCACCGGTCATCGAAGGGTTCGATATTGGTGCCTGGAAGTGGCTGGTTTATATCGCAGTCATGCTGGCCGTCTCACTCATAGCGGCGATGTGCTCGTTTCTCTTTATCGCAGGCTGGAATGTCGCACTGCACTTTTCCGTAATCTTCGCACTGCTGATTGCCGGCTACAGCGGCGTGCTCACCACCCTGCCAGAGAAAACGGTGGGTGTCCTGGGGCTCGGGAATTACCAAGCCGAAGCACTCTTGCTGGAGCAGAGCTACTGCGACGAGGCGACGCTGAAATGGTTAGCCTTGGATGAAGGCTGCGCACTGACAAAGATCCACGTCGTCTGGTCGCTTGGTGAAAATCTGATACTTCGCACCGCCGATGAACGCACGATGCAAATTCCATCGAGATTCATTCGGGCCATTGCGAGATCAGACAACTAGAGCAAGAGCCAAAGGGGTCGGGGTGAATTATCTAGCAGCTGATCATTCCGAATTGATCAAAAATAAATCACTCCGCCCCCTTTAGCTCCGACCTCACGGACGAACATATTAGGGGACAGACCACGGTTTCTTAAGCACGATAATCGTGGTCTGTCCCCAATACCCCCAACAATGCGCAAGGCCGTCGGGCAAGCGCCAGGATGTGCACGCGCGGGAAGCTCGGTCCGGGGGTTGCTCGACTGGCGGGCGGCAGGTGTCGCTAGAACCCCCGCGCCAACACGATATCGAACACCCCGCTGCGCCCTTCGCCGTCCGCCTGCAGCGCAATCACGCTGTCCGGGTGGCCGCTGGCCCAGGGATCCTTGGCGATGTAAGGGTCGCCCTCGAAGTACAGCTGCAGGGTCACCGGCACGTGCAGCGACTCCATCACCCGGAAGTGGATATGCGCCGGCCGGGTGATCCCGGCGTACTGCTCAAGCCCCGGGAGGTTCGGCGGTACCGGGTAGCGGCCGGGCATCACCGTCTCGATGCGGTAGCGGCCCTGGGCGTCGGTGTAGAGCATTCCGCGCAGGTGGAAATTGCCCTTGTCGGTGAAGTTGCCCGGCGTCTGGGTGTCGTACAGGCCGGTGCTGTTGGCCTGCCAGATCTCGACCAGGGCGTTGGCGATCGGCGTGCTGCAGTCCGCGCTCAGCACCGTGCCGCTGACCACCAGTCGCTCGCCGGGCTCCTCCGGGCCGGCCAGTTTCGCCAGGAAAGGCGCGCCGAAACGGTAGTAGGGCCCGAGGATGTCGCCCTCGGTAGGCCGACAGATCTGCCGCGCCAGGACCGGCGAGGCCAGCAGGCCGCCGCCGAGGATGACGCCACCATAGAGAAAGTGACGCCGCGAAAGGCCGGCGCCTGCCATTTGCCGCTTGTCCATCTCCGCCTCCTGGCCGGGGCATGCCCCGGACGTAACCATGACTGCACGTCGGGCGCAGCGGCGCATGTGAAGGGCCTGGCGTGTATTAATTCAGTCTAGCGAGTAACCCGCATAGCCACTCTGGAAAACGCTGCGCGGTTTTCCACGGGGTGGGCAACGCGCAGCTTGTCCACCTTGATGAGCAGACCGCCAACGGCAGCAAACACCGCAGCACGCTTTTGGCTTTTCAATGCGCGATCGCACAGACGCACCAACCTCCCCGTTCAGCAGACCGAAACCCAGCGAAGCGGGGTAACAGCCGCAGGCTGGCCCGAAGGTTGAGCGCAGCGAGTAGCGCAGCGAGTAGCGCAGCGAGTAGCGCAATCGTTGCGCAGCAGGTTGCGGCATGGATGCAGGAGGTGGAGTGAAGAAGGATGCCCTGGCAGGCTGGTCGGATGCCGTCCCGCCTCGGGGGCTTTGGGTTACCATGAGCGCATAATCTTCTGCGCAAGAGTCCCAGCATGTCTGATCGGAACCCGATCCGCCTGATCAAGAAGTATCCCAATCGTCGTCTCTACGATACCCAGACCAGTACCCACGTTACCCTGAGCGACATCCGCAGACTGGTCGTTGAGGAAGAGTCGTTCCAGGTGGTGGATGCCAAGACCGGCGAAGACCTGACGCGCAGCATTCTGCTGCAGATCATTCAGGAAGCCGAGAGCGATGGCGAGCCGATCTTCTCCAGCGACATGCTCAAGGGCATCATCCGCTTCTACGGACCTTTCCAGGGCATGCTTGGCAGCTATCTGGAAAATAGCATCAAGGCGGTGGCTGACATCCAGGCGCAGACTGGCCAGCAATCGTCCCAGGCCTGGAGCGACTTCATGAGCGGCCAAGTGCCGATGATGCAGAAGGTGATGGGGCAGTATGTCGAGCAATCTAAGCAGCTCTACCTGAACACGCAGAACCTGTTCGGCATGTTCCCGGGTTTTCCCGGTGCGGCTGGCCAGGCTGACAAAGACAAGAAGGATGACGACAAGACCTGATCAGGCTTGTCTTGCAGCACTTTCCAGCAAAACCAGGCAATAACCCCGGCATCGCCGGGGCCTTGCAGATCATTCCAAGCCAGGCTTACTTGCGTGCTCCGCCAGTCGCCTTGCTCGCCTCCGGGGTAGCCTGACCGGCCGCTGCCGCTGCCGCGAGCCCACTCTCGGCCATTTCCGCCGCCTGCTTGGCGGTTTTCTGCGCGCTCTCATAGACGCTGTTGGCGCCCTCGACGGCCGACTTCATCATGGCGATGGCTGGCTCGGAGCCAGCTGGCGCATTCTTGGCAATTTCAGCTACCAGGTCCTGCATCTGCTGGGTGCTCTGGGCAGCCTGACGCTCACCGAGCTTGGCGATATCGGCCTGAGTGCTGGAGAGCAGGTCGTAGACCTTGCGATTGAACTCCTGCAGGCGCTCAGCCTGTTGTGCGGGGTTGACCATGCTGCTGAACGCGGCAGCGAAGCTTTGCGGGTCGCGAGCGGAGAACAGGGTGCGGACGTTGTTGAAGCTTTCCTCGCTGACGACGCGCATGGCGGCAAGCTGCAGCTGGCTGAGCTGCTCAACACTTTTCAGTACCTTGCCATTTACCTGCTCGAGCAGGTCGAGGTTGGCTTTCTGGTCAGCCTGCAGCTTTTCCGAATCGAAGAAGGACATGGGTGAGTCTCCTGAGGATAGTGATGTTCAAAGGCCGTGCTGTCGCGCGCTTCTGCACTCGACTCGCTGACTCATTCTTGGCGATCCAGCAACCGCGTGCAACTGTTTTTTTGCACTGCACAAAAATAACCACAAATAAGAAGAAACCGAACAGACCGCCCACCCGCACCGTCACACGGTCGCTACAGCGCTTCCAGTACCAAGGCCCCATGACGATCTGATGACGAGCAGCCATAATCCTGGCGCATGTTTTTGCATAACTGAAATAGCCAAACGCGAAGCGTGACGAATTGACGAACGGTTCATAATCTGACCCATAAGTCGTATTCATGTCTTCACAATTCGCGCGCATGATCCATTCGCCGGGACACCATCAGATGAGCCTCGACCGCCGCAAGGCGGGCCAGGTGCTCCGTCCGATCCTGCACCTGTTGCCCCGGCTTTCAATCGAAAAGTGGAGCTCATTCAGCATGACGGACAAACGAATTGCACTGGTAACCGGCGGCATGGGTGGTATCGGCACGGCGATCAGCCGGCGCCTCTACCGTGACGGTTTCATCGTGGTGGTGGGCTGCAGCGCGCAGTCCACACGCAAGGAAGCCTGGCTGGAGCAGCAACGGCAAGAAGGCTTCGAGTTCCACTGCGTGACTGGCGATATCACCGTCTGGGACGACACCGTGCGGGCCTTCGCCGAGGTTCGCGAGCAGGTCGGTGCGGTCGACGTGCTGGTCAACAATGCCGGCATCACCCGCGACACCACGTTCAAGCGAATGACCCCCGACGACTGGAACGCGGTGATTGCCACCAATCTCAATGGCCTGTTCAACACCTCCAAGCAGGTCGTCGACTCGATGGTCGAGCGCGGCTGGGGCCGCATCATCAACATCTCCTCGGTCAACGGCCAGCGTGGCCAGTTCGGCCAGACCAACTACTCGGCCGCCAAGGCCGGCATTCACGGCTTCACCATGGCGCTGGCCCGCGAAGTGGCGAGCAAGGGCGTCACCGTCAACACCATTTCTCCCGGCTATATCCTCACCGACATGACCGCGGTCATCCGCGAAGACGTGATGGAGAAGATCGTCGCCGGGATTCCGGCCGGGCGCCTCGGCCAGCCCGACGAGATCGCCTCCATGGTCGCCTGGCTGGCTGGCACAGAAGCCGGCTACGCCACTGGCGCGGACTTCTCGATCAACGGCGGCCTGAACATGGCCTGACCAGGGTCCGGCTGATTTTCGGCGGCTGCCCCACCGGGCAATCGCCTCCTCCTTCGCTTGCCGCAGAGATCTGAACATGAACGATGTTGTCATTGTCGCCGCCACCCGTACCGCCATCGGCAGCTTCCAGGGCGGTCTGAGCGCCATTTCCGCTCCCGACCTGGGTGCCGCCGTGATTCGCCAATTGCTTGCCCAGGCCGGCGTGCAGCCGAACGCCATCGACGAAGTGATCCTCGGCCAGGTGCTGACCGCCGGCTCCGGGCAGAACCCCGCGCGCCAGGCCGCGATCAAGGCTGGCCTTCCCCCTGAAGTCCCGGCCATGACCCTGAACAAGGTCTGCGGCTCCGGCCTCAAGGCCGTGCAGCTGGCTGCCCAGGCGATACGCTGCGGCGATGCCGAGCTGGTGATCGCTGGCGGCCAGGAGAACATGAGCCTGGCGCCCTATGTGCTGCCCAAGGCGCGTACCGGCCTGCGCATGGGCCACGCCGAACTGCTCGACAGCATGGTCAAGGATGGCCTATGGGATGCTTTCAACGATTACCACATGGGCGTTACCGCCGAGAACCTGGCCGCGCAATACGGCATCGGCCGTGAGCAGCAGGATGCCTTCGCGGCCACCTCGCAGCAGAAGGCCGCCGCCGCCATCGAAGGTGGGCGCTTCAAGGATGAGATCACCCCGATCCTGATCCCGCAGCGCAAGGGCGATCCGCTGGTCTTCGATACCGACGAACAGCCGCGTGGCGATACCACCCTCGACAGCCTCGGCAAGCTGCGTCCGGCTTTCAGCCAGGGCGGTAGCGTGACCGCCGGCAACGCCTCGACCCTCAACGACGGCGCCGCCGTGGTGCTGCTCGCCAGTGCGAAAAAGGCCGCCGAGCTGGGCCTGCCGGTGCTGGCGACGATCAAGGCCTATGCCAGTGCCGGGGTCGATCCGGCGGTGATGGGCATAGGTCCGGTAGCGGCCACCCGCCGCTGCCTGGCAAAGGCCGGCTGGGGCATCGATGAGCTCGACCTCATCGAGGCCAACGAGGCCTTCGCCGTGCAGGCGCTGAGCGTCAATCAGGAACTGGGCTGGGATAGCGCCAAGATCAACGTCAACGGCGGCGCCATTGCCCTCGGTCATCCGATTGGCGCTTCCGGCTGCCGCATCCTGGTCACCCTGCTGCACGAGCTGCAGCGCCGCAACCTGAGCAAGGGCCTGGCCACCCTGTGCATCGGTGGCGGCCAGGGCGTGGCTCTGGCAGTTGAGCGCCAATAGGGCTGAGTGATTGACCCCGGCCTGGCCTGAGGGTCACGCCGGCATCGCTCAGACATCCGCCCCACCTCCAGCAGACTTCTCAGATAGCGGACACTAGTTATGGAAAACGCTACAGCCTTCACCTCATTTTTCTCGCCCAACCTGCCGTTCGGCGTGCGCCTGACGTTGGAACAACTGCACTTATGGGTACGCCTAAATCCTTGGTTCCAGGGCAATGACACCGATGCCTGGTTCGAGGTAGATAGCGCTGTCCTCGAGAGCCTGCAGGCCGAATACAACGGCGAATGGATGCAGCTGAGCATGCAGACGCTGACCCAGCAGCCGTTTACCTTCAGCGACAAGCGCTTTGCCGGCACTGCCTGGAGTCAGCCGCTGTTCGGCTCGTTGGCAGCCCTCTATCTGCTCAACTCGCGCTTTCTCATGCGCCTGCTCGGGGCGCTCCCGATCGAATCCGGCAAGATGCGTCAGCGCCTGGACTACCTGGTGGAACAACTGGTCGCCGCCGCCGCGCCAAGCAACTACCTCAACAGCAATCCCGAAGCCCTCGATCGAGCCGTACAGACCCAGGGCGCCAGCCTGTTCAGCGGTCTGTTGAACCTGGCCAGCGACATGCGCGAAGGCAAGTTGCGCCAGTGCGACAGTGGCGCCTTCGAGGTCGGCGTCAACCTGGCCACGACCCCGGGTCAGGTGGTCTACCAGAACCCGCTGTTCCAGCTGATCCAGTACTCGCCGCAGACCAAGAAACAGCACCAGCGTCCGCTGCTGATCGTGCCGCCGATGATCAACAAGTTCTACATCCTCGACCTGCAGCCGGAGAGTTCGTTCGTGCGCCATGCCCTCGAACAGGGCCACCAGGTGTTCCTGGTGTCCTGGCGCGATGCCGACGCGAGCATTGCCGACGCCAGCTGGGACGATTATGTCGAGCAGGGCATCCTCGAGGCGATCAAGGTCACCCAGCGCATAAGCGCCCTGGAACAACTCAACATCCTCGGCTATTGTGTCGGCGGCACCCTGCTCTCCTGCGGTCTCGCCGTCCTGGCCGCGCGCGGCGAGAAACCGGCTGCCAGCCTGACCCTGCTGGTCTCGCTGCTCGACTACGAGGACGCCGGAGTGCTGAGCATCTTCATCGACGAAGCAACCGTCAGCTACCGCGAACGCACCATCGGCGGCGAGGGTGGGCCCTTCGGCCTGTTCCGCGGCGAGGACATGGGCAACACCTTCTCGCAGCTGCGCCCCAACGAGCTGTGGTGGAACTACAGCGTCGAGAAATACCTCAAGGGCCAGAAACCGCGGCCGCTCGACCTGCTGTACTGGAACAACGACAGTACCAACCTGCCCGGCCCCATGTACTGCTGGTACCTGCGCCACACCTACCTGCAGAACGACCTGAAGAGCGGCAAGCTGCAATGCTGCGGCGAGGTGCTCGATTTGGGCAAACTCGACATGCCGACCTACCTGGTCGGTACCCGCGAGGACCATATCGTGCCCTGGGCCGGCGCCTATGCCAGCACCCGCCTATTCAAGGGGCCGCTGCGCTTCGTGCTCGGCGGCTCCGGGCACATCGCCGGGATCATCAATCCACCACAGAAGAACAAACGCGGCTACTGGACCAACCCCGAGCTGCAGGCCGACCCGGACACCTGGCTGGCCGGCGCCGAGGAACACCCCGGCAGCTGGTGGAGCAACTGGGCCGAATGGCTGAGCGAATACGCCGGCAAAAGCGTCGCGCCGGTCGCCAGCCTCGGCTCGGAGCAATACCCGCCACTGGAGGCGGCACCCGGCCAGTACGTAAAGCGACGCGGCTGAGCCGGACGAGCCCATGCACCCGGGCCGACCAGAGTCTTCCCGGCCCGCTGCAACATGACTGCAGATGGGCCGCGCCAAAAGGCCTTGCGCCTGGCCAGCGCAGCCGAGCAGGGCGCGGCTAACCCTGTTGGTCGACCACCACCGCATGGCTGTAGATCAGGCTGCCGTCGCTGGCCCGGCGCCCGAGCAGATGGAAGTGGCCGCGCTGGTCCGGGCTTACATGGACACGCAACGGGCACTCGGACAAGGGCCGGCACTGCACCGGAGTACTCCGGCTCCAGCGTACCCATGTCGGCCTCGATCATGACGCCAGACCCTTGGTCTTCTGCAGCTGTTCCTCGGCCTGCTCCAGACGCAGAGGGTCCGCTTCGTTGACGTGACAAAGGCGCGCCCCCCGAACCCAGCTCAATAATGCGACCGCCCGTGGCGGGCTGGCAGGTGACATCTGCGACGGCAGATCGCCTGCACCTGCTATGGCCTATTTGTGCTTGCGCCCATAACGAAACCCAGTGGTTACCCACGGCGGCATGTTTGCCTGCAGCTGTTGATAGCCCTGCACATAAAAGCCCTCATCATTGAGCTGCTCGAATGTACTCGCCAGCAGCTTGGCATCGGCAGGCAGCAGCGTGCTGTTACTCAGGTAGATACCGGTACTGCCCCACTCCAAATCTTCGATTGGTTCGCCATGCAGGGTGTCATTGAGGCCCAGTGCGGCGGCTTCGGTGGTCACGATCGAGGCCATGACAATCGCCGCATCAATACGGCCGGCCTGCAACATACGCAACATGATGCCGGGGTCTTTGACCAACCGCAGTTGCCCTTGAGCTTCGAGAAGCTCGATCAGTTCGGCGGTGCGCGGTCCATAGTCATGACCACGCACAAACGTGAAGGTCAGCCCCGAATGCAGAATGGCCTCCATTGAATTGAGCCGCTGGGGCCGCTCCTTCATGCTCAGCAGTGAGACACCTTCCTGCACGAACTGGTCATAGAACACCCCGGAATCATCGCGCCAGCCGGTGCGAATCGCCGCAGGCACAACATCCGCCTGCTGGTGCGCCAGCATGTACCAGGCGCGCGCTCGTGGCACATCGACATAGACAAAATGACAGCCCGTACGCTGGCTCACTTCATCCAGATAATCGACCGATATCCCACCCCGCTGCCCGCCAGTAGCGTTGAGATCGACGCCAACATCGCTGAACGGCACCACGATGTCACGGGAACACTCGGCTTGCGCCACCGTCACCGCCGCCAGGCAAACCAGCCCGAACAGATACTGCCTACAACACATCGGACCTCTCCGCTAACGGACTCAATACAACAGGTGCGGCCAACTAGACGCCGCAGGTCTGCGTGACCGCGCAGCACGCAACCTCATCTTGATCCGATGGCTACGCCGCTCTCGGGACTTGCGCCTGGGCCATGGCGCTCAAGAAATCTGGCCGGTTACCACGCTGCTGGCGACTGCAACCAGGCCCCAGCAAGACAGGCCGCGCCGACCGAGCAATGCCCTGCATTGCGGCAGCAATCGCGGAAAAGCGAAAGGCCGCGGCGTGCCAGGGCTACAGCATAATGCCGGACAAAACCGCTGCCTGCGCGGCGATTTTTTCAGTACCCGCCCCTTACCGCGCGGCTACTGGCTGCTCCATGCGCCGGGTCGCATGGCGCTCTGCACGTGCAGCAGGGCTGCCTGCCACCCGGTGGGCGCGACGCGAAGCAGTGCCCACATAGCTCTTGCAGGTTGCGTTGGGTGGCTTGCGTGCATACCGCGATCCGCATGCGAGCTGGCAGCCATGCAACCTCGGTGTTGGCCGCTGGCAAGCACCGCTACACAGGGGCGGAGCATCGAAGGGCCGCTGTCCGATAGCCGCGCGCCACAAAGCATCGCGGCCATGGCCCGCTCCCACAGGGCCGGTTGCTATCCGTGGATTTGCAAGATGGGTTGCAGATCGTTGCCACGTCGAAGCGTCGAACCGTCCGCGTGGGAACGATCGGAGGGGGGTTACAATGCCGCCATCACCGATTCCCCCAATCGGGCAAGCGCCGGAGCCAGACTCACGATGTTCACCCTTGTACACCTGGACAACCCGCCACCGGAGTCACTGAAAAGCCAGATCCTGCAGATGGTGTTGGACTACCTCAGCGACATCAGCCCGGTGTCGCTGACGCCGAGCAATCCCCTCTACCAGCTGTACCAGTACGTGATCGGCTACGAGATGCACCTGTATCTGCAGGCCATGGACAGCGCCCTGGATAGCAGCGCGCAGCTGATCCTGGCCCTGGACGACCTGGACCCCTCCCAGGTGCTGGGCTTTGCCCTTTACCTGCCGGCCAAGGATGACCCCGATGCCTGCACCCTGGCCTATATGGCCGTGCAGACCAGCCAGCGCCGGCGCGGTATTGCCCGGGCCATGCTGCAGCGCATGGTCACTCGCCACCCCCATGCCGAACTGGCCTGTGTGGCCAGCAAGGTGCCGACCTTCGAGGCCATGGGTTTTCAGGTGCTGGCGGCGCGGGGGCCGCAGGTGCTGATGAGCACCCGCGAGCAGCGCTCGGACGGCATGGTCGCGGTGCAGGACCTGACGCCCATCTTCCAATCCACGGAAGTCCGGCAGATCCACGCCTACCTGGTGAAGCAGCACGGCCAAAAGGCCATGAGCGAGGCGGAAAAACAGCGCGATCGCCAGCTCGACCAGATGGCCCAGCACGCTCAGGCGCTGGTCCGCGAGCGTCTTATCCTGCATTGATGTCTATGAATTTCAGTTGCTTGGCCAGGCCACCCCGAGCGACCCAGCAGTGAGCGGGGCGCAACCAGCAGAATGGCCAACAGCGTTCAGTTCGTTCCCACCTCGAGGCGTCGAACCGTGCGCGTGGGAGCGAGCGGATCAAGCTGTCAGCTGACCCGTCCTCCGCGCCTAAGCTACATTTCCTGTACGTCCTTGCCGCAATGGCATACCCATGCCGGCGGCAAAGGTTGCTCAATCCAACTGCCCGCACACCGGGAGTGGCCATGCCAACGTACGGTTCGTTTTATCTATGGTTACACCGCCATCGATTGGTCAGTTTCCTGCTTATGACGGTGAGTTTTTTGGTTTTTGGCTACCTCACTATCGACCTGGTGCAGTTACTCAGCAGCAATGCTGCCTTTATCGTCAGGCATGGTTGGCTGGCGCTGATGAGCGGCGGTTTACTGCAGTTTGCCGAGCTCACCCTGACAGCACTGCTGGCCATGGCCTGCTACCTGCTTTTCAGGTTGTGTGAGCATGCGCTCTTGCAACGGCTGTCGAGCGGCACTCGGTCCATACCTCGCAGGCTGGGGTAAGCGCTGCGATACCCAGCCTGCTCCTGACACCCTCTGCACATTCGCTGGCAGCCAGCGCGGGTTTAGCCCTTACGCCGAGTCCCTTGATTCGCTGCGCTCAGCCTGGGCGACGACTGCGCAATACGCCATCTTGCTCGACTCACGCAGAAACCAAGCAAAGAACAGCACACCCGGATGGCGGGCGAGCGCTTTGGGCTAGCGTTTGGGCACTGCAAATGGAAGACGCCGTATACGACTCGCCACGCGGGCTCAGACGTTAGGTGTCGGTTCAATCCGCTCGGCAAGCTCGGCTGGCGGCAGGTTAGGGGTCGAGTGGAGCGTTAGCCAGACAGCCCGCAGAATGTTGATCGCGGCCATGCTCAAGTGTTGTTCGGCGGCGCGCAGGGCCAATTCGGCCGCCAGGCGTTTGTCGGCAGCGCTCAGGTGCGCCGCTTTGTGGCTCATCTCCGCATCAACGCTGGCCAACAGTCCCTGGAGTTCCTGCACAGCCTGATCCGATGCCTCACGCATGTCCGCCAGCAGGCGGCTGGCTTCGGCAGGCGTCATGGCCAAGGCGCGAACGCTGCGAAACGTCAGCCTGGCGGGCAACGTGGCCAAACTAAAACCGCTCGAAAGTAACTTGCCAATCATGCCCATAACTCCTGTTTAAGCGTGCATCGCAAACTGCTTCAGCAGCGTAGCAGAGTAGATCGTCAAAAAGAGCCGGGCCAGCGCCTGCCAGAATGAGCTCGCCCGCGGGCTAGCCTAATCCTTGTGCTAACCGCTCAGCGGATCAACAGAGCGCGGCGATGCCCATCAAACGAACATCCGACACCCGCATGGGTATCGCGCAGCGCCATCCATGCGAGCGACACAAAAGGGCAAAGCCGACACAGCGGTCGTCAAGCCCACGCTAAGCGCCGTGCCGGTTCTGGCTGGCCTGGACAATGCGCTGGGCCGGTACCCGCAACTGGGTCAGCAGGTACTCGGCGAACGCCGGGGTGTAGCCCTGCAACTCGATCGCCTGGGCCATGCAATGCAACCAGGCATCGCTGCCGGCCTGGTCGATCGGCCACTGGGCGTGGAAGGCCGGAATCGAGATGGCGCCGTATTTCTCGCTGAACAGCCGCGGGCCGCCCAGCCAGCCGCTGAGGAAGCAGGCCAGCTTGTCGCGGGACACATCCAGGCTCTGCGGGTGCATGCGGCGTAGCGCGACCGCCTCCGGCAACTGGTCCATCAGCCGGTAGAAATCGTCGACCAGGCGGCGCAAGCCATCGCTGCCCCCTGCGGCCTGGTAAGAGGCGTCACCGACGCCGAATGGCGGATTGTTCATGGCAAGGGTCTCTGGGGAAAAACCACAGTGTACAAGGCGGCTGGTACTGGCTGGTCAATCGAGATCGACGGCTCAGTTAATCGGCGCCAGGTATGGGACGTTTCGCCAGCGACCGGGCGCAACCGCCTGCACGCGCGGCGCAGGAAGAGCTTGCGCGACACGTCCACAGCGGCCTGGCACTCAAACCCGGTAACGCGCGTGACCCCCATCGCCAGCCAGCTGACGTGCGGCTCGAAGGGCTATTGCTGGCATCGATACTTACCATCAACCCAATGAAGTTCTCTTAAAAACCCTCGGGCGTACCATCTGCTCCATACCCAACCAACACCCCGGAGCACTCCATCATGAAACGCCAACTCCTCCTCAGCTTTGCTTTCTCTGTACTGGCCGCCAACGTTTTTGCTGCGTCTTCCGCTCAACCCGTTGTCGCTGAAGGCGGCTCGGATCGGCTGATTGAAAGCCGCATCGCTGAAGGTGGCTCGGATCGCCTGCTCGACAGCCGCATCGCCGAAGGTGGCTCGGATCGCCTGCTCGACAGCCGCGTCGCCGAAGGTGGCTCGGACCGCCTGATCGACAGCCGCGTCGCCGAGGGTGGCTCGGATCGCCTGCTCGACAATCGCGTCGCCGAAGGTGGCTCGGATCGCCTGATCGACAGCCGCGTCGCCGAAGGTGGCTCGGATCGCCTGATCGACAGCCGCGTCGCCGAAGGTGGCTCGGATCGCCTGATCGACAGCCGCGTCGCCGAGGGTGGCTCGGATCGCCTGCTCGACAATCGCGTCGCCGAAGGTGGCTCGGATCGCCTGCTCGACAGCCGCGTCGCCGAAGGAGGCTCGGATCGACTGCTCGACAGCCGCGTCGCCGAGGGTGGCTCGGATCGCCTGCTCGACAATCGCGTCGCCGAAGGTGGCTCGGATCGCCTGATCGACAGCCGCGTCGCCGAGGGTGGCTCGGATCGCCTGCTCGACAATCGCGTCGCCTAAGGTAGCTCCGACTGTCTGAGCGAGAACGCCGTATGCCTATATCGGAACTGCTGCCCACCATAAAGCCGGCCCAATCAGCCGGCTTTATTTTTGCCTGACGATTCGACGCAGCAAAACAGCTGGAACAGGGTTTGCCTCCGCGCAACGACGAGGACCTTTAACCACCTGTGGCTGCAGCCCGGTGTCGCTGACGCCGAGCAATCCCCTCTACCAGCTGTACCAGTACGTGATCGGCTACGAGATGCACCTGTATCTACAGGCCATGGACAGCGCCCTGGATAGCAGCGCGCAGCTGATCCTGGCCCTGGACGACCAGGCCCCCTCCCAGGTGCTGGGCTTTGCCCTTTACCTGCCGGCCATCGAATCCCGCACTACAACGCAACAACGGCGCGGTGAACGGGGCATCTGGCAGCGGCGCTATTGGGAACACCTGATCCAAGATGAGCAGGACTACCAACGCCATTTCGACTACATCCACTACAACCCGCTGAAGCACGGGTACGTGCAGCGACTCGTGGACTGGCCCTATTCGAGCTTTCGGCGGGCCGTGACGAGGGGTATTTATCCTGAAGACTGGTGCGTCTGCCCCCCAGTCGGAGCGAGACAACTACGGGGAATGAAGGGCTACGGCATAGCAACCGGGGACAGAGCACGATCTCCGTTGACCGCTGTCACGGGCTTCACCCTTACGGCGAGTCACTTGATCCGCTCCAGCCTGGGCTGTCACCCCGCTGCGCTCCATATCTCCTGGTTTGCACAGAACGTAAACAACGAAAAAACGCGCCCGGCGTCCTGACGGGATTCGGGCTCGCGTTGTCTGGGCGATTCGTGGAAGTTATGCGCCTCAGGCTGCAGCGCCATGGCGCACTGTCATAGAAGATCATCGCGCTAGCGAACCCTGCAGGCATAACCGTATAGTCATTGCCATGACACTAAAACCCCACCTGCCCCACGACAAGCTGCTGGATCTGCTGCTGGACGTTGTCTGCGTGGTGGATAAAGAGGGCCGCTTCCTATCGGTGAGCGCGGCAAGCGAGCGCGTGTTCGGTTATCGGCCCGAAGAAATGCTTGGCCGCACCACCTTCGACATGATGCACCCGGACGATCGCGTCGCCGGCCGGGCGCTCGTGGAGCAGATCAATTTGGGCCAGCCCTCCGCTGATCATGAGAACCGTTACATTCATAAAGACGGTCATATCGTTCATATCATGTGGTCTGCCCAATGGCTTGAGGCCGAGCAGGTACGGGTGGGGGTGGCTCGGGACATTACCAGGCGCAAGCACGCCGAGACGATGCAGGCAGCGCTGTATGCGATATCGCAAGCGGCTCACTCGGCTGAGGATCTGCAGGCGCTGTATCGGCGAGTGCACGAGGTGATTGGTCAGCTGCTGCCCGCCGAGAATTTTTTTGTGGCGCTATACGACGCCACCAACGACCAGCTGAGTTTTCCCTATTACGTTGATCGGTTCGACGCGCCGCCCTCCCCTGGGCCGCTGGGCTCCGACTCCTTCTGTGCCGAGGTTATTCGCTCCGGTAAAGCCCTGCTGTTAACGCCCGAGACGGCCGCGCTGATGCTGGCAAAGAATGGCACGCTGGCAGCTAAGCATTCCCTCGACTGGCTGGGTGTGCCGCTGATATCGGGCACGGATACCATCGGTGCTCTGGTGCTGCAGAGCTATTGCGGGAGCGTGCGTTACAGCGAACAGGGCAAGGAGCTGCTGCAGTTTGTCTCGAGCCAGCTGGCGGCTGCGATAGTGCGCAAACGCACGCACTCACGCCTGGAGTTTCTTGCGCAATACGACCAACTGACTGAACTGCCAAACCGGGCGCTGTTCCTGGACCGCCTGCGCAGTTCTCTGCACAGGGCGCAGAGAGATTCCTTGCGGCTGGCGGTACTTTATCTCGACATGGACAATTTCAAGCAGATCAACGATACCTTTGGCCACACAACAGGCGACCACCTGCTGCGCGAAGTCGCTCACCGCCTCAGGCAGTGCGTGCGCGAATCCGATACGGCTGGCCGTTTGGGCGGTGACGAATTCGCCGTTCTTCTGCAAGACATCGGCAAGCTGGAAGATGCCATCCTGGTGGCCGAGAAAATCCTTGTCGCCCTAAGCGTCCCCTACCTCTTGGAAGGAAAAACCTTGATCAGTGCTCCAAGCCTGGGTATCGCCGTATACCCCGAGCACGGCCAGAGCGATCTGCATCTGCTCCGGCACGCCGATGAAGCCATGTACGTGGCCAAACGCAGTGGCGGCAAGCGCTATATAGTGGTCGAGGCACCGGTCAAGCAATAGGCAGAAATAGTGGCCAGACCACCCAGCTTTGTGCCACGCCGGTGAATGATCGGTGCACTGCCTGCGGCGAGCCAGGGCATGGTATGACGGGCAAACAGCAAGCGCGGCACCGCCTGGCAGGACCTTCAGACTCGCCCGACACAAGCGCACAACCATCATCTAGGCGCCATGCAGCCAGAACCACAGCGGCACCGGGGCCACTGCGCAGGCCACCAGCGCGAGATAGCCATGGAAGGGAACTAACCTGCTCATGCCAACCACCAGCCCTATGCCACCGCCGCCTCCGATCAGAGCGTTGCCGGGCAGGTTGAGCAGTACGGCAATCGTCAGGTAGCGGTGTTCAAGCAAGAACGGCGCAACTGTCTTCGGGGCCTTGTCGTCCAGCAATCTCAGGCGTGCCGCTGCATCGAGTGGCTCGAGCTGACGGACCAGGGCGCCGGCACGATGCAGGTGCAGCCAGTCGAGCATATGCCACAACCACCTGGGCGGCAGGCTGCGCCCTACGGCAAAGCTGATCGACAGCGCCGCCAGCGTACACAGGTAAATGAGTAGCGCGCCCTTGCCGCCAAGCAAAATCATCAGCGCCAGACCGACCTCGATGCCGGGCATGAAGGGTGTGGCCATCAGCACCACATAGAGCAGCGCGAACCCCAGCACCATGGCTTGCATCAAGGGCTCATGCCGGGGAAACAGCTGAAAGTTGATCTGGCGCATCAGCCAGGAGCCGCCGACGTTCACGACCGTTACCACCAGCACAAACAGGCCGATCTTCAGGTAACGCGACCAAGGCAAAGGTGGCCGTGCCGGTTGCCTGGGTTCGATCATTGGCAGGCCTCCATGACGAAATCAGCGTGGCGTTGGCAGCCCGCCTATTCCTTGAGCGAACCCTCGAACCAGTATTCACGGCGGGTATCCCAGTACCAACGCTCCTTGGTCCAGACAAAAGTGGCGCGCGCGGTAGCGCCCTCGACCATGCCCTGCCAGGCAATCTGGCCATGACTGGGACTGGTGGTGGTCGCCTCGAAGTAGATGCGTTCGCCGTCGACCCGGGTGACGTATTCGCTGCTACTGAAGTTATAGGGCTCGCAGGAGGCCGAGGTAAACAGGCCATCGGCGAAGATCAACGCCTCCTGCTCATCGGTCGCCAGCGAACTGCCTTTTTCGCCATTGCGGCCAATGAAGGTCTTACCGTCCAGAAGATGGGAAGGCTCATCGGCGTAGCTCGCAGTGACCGCCCCGGGCCCCACCATCAGCGCAGCCAGCACGCCTGCATACAAACGAGCGTTCATTGGCAACCTCCGCTCACAACGCCGCCCCTGAATAGCAGGCTCGTGCGTGGAGCTTCTCCCTGGTCAGTCTAGCAAGGCACTGCAGTGCCCGCGGAACGCCGGCCGAGCGGTAGCGCGTGGGGACAAGGCCAAAGGCCGGCTGCCAGGGGGCATGAGCCTGGGCCTGGCGCAGCAGTTGTGCGGGATATTCAGCGCCAGGGCCATTGGCAAAGGCCGTGTGGGCGAACAGCATCGCCCCCGCGCAACTGCTTGAGTGAGCAGAACAACAGCACGTGAGCATGGCCAGGCAAGCGTTTGCACAGCCGCTTCTCGCCGCAAAATCCAGGGGTCAAGGACAGGAGCAAGGGATGCCTGCCGTGGAAGCCATCAGCTGCATCCCGATCGACCCGCGGGATCGTCTCGGGGCACACACGGCAAGCCCGGCCATTGCTGACAATGGCCGGGCTGATCGTGGCTCAATCAGGCGTCGTTGACCCTGCTCTTGATTGCGTCCTTGATGTCGCCCTTGAGTTGCTGAGCCTTGCCCTTCACTTGCTGGCCAATGCCTTCGCCTTCAAGGCGAGGATTGTCGGTAGCCTTGCCGATACCTTCCTTCACTTTGCCGATGACTTCGTTGGCATTGCCGGTGATTTTGTCTTTCGTGCTACTCATGCCACACCTCAGTCCGATGGGTTACAGAGAGTGGAACCCGGCGCGGCGCATTCGTTCTGTTTATTTACGGATCAATGATCTGCATACGCGATTGTTAGCCATTAACTTCAATTGGCTGGGTAGATCCGCTCCCCAGTTGCGGATCCCGACGCATCCATCTGTGCGCGTTTCGCCGGGAAAAGCTGGCGCGCGGTGTCCACGAAGGGCGTGACGATCAAGCCGTAGAGCGTCAGGTAGCGATGGGAATCCTGTTCGGCGGTGCCAAAGCTAATGGCTTCCGGCTTCGCGTGGGTGACGTAGAGCGTGCCGAACATCCAGTCCCAGAGCGACAGGTTGGTGCCGAAGTTCTTGTGGAAATGCCGGGGCGCATCGCTGTGGTGGATCTGGTGCTGGGCCGGGCTATTCAGCACATGCTCGAGCAGCGGGCCGAACGACAGCCAGACATGACTATGGCGCAGGTTGGCCGCCAGCGCGCTGCAGATAAACACCAGGTAGGTCACGCCGAACAGGGTGTAACGGCTGATCTCCCCGCCACAGGCGTACCAGAAGGCACCGGCGTAGGCGCCGAGGCAGATGGCGCTGGCCAGTTTGCCGGCCAGCTTTTCGACAAAATGCACCCGGCTCGCAGTCACCGGCACCAGCACGGGCGCCGAGTGATGGACCTTGTGAAACGCCCACAACCAGCGGCAATGAAAGGCCCGGTGCGTCCAGTAATGCGTGAAGTCGCCGACCAGAAACACCCCCAGCCCGTAGAGCAGGGACAGCGAGAGGTTCTGCCCCAGTTGCGGGCGCGCGCCCCACAGCGTGCTGAAAAAGGCCATGTAGTCGGCGGCGCGAAGGATATGTGGGTCGACCAGGCCGATGATCGGCAGCACCAGCGCGACTTTGAGGATGGCCCGCACGAAGTAGTAGCGGTAATCGAGTAGCGCCGAGCGATGGAAATTGACCCGGCTGCCGCCGATGAACTGCCAGAACGAGCGCGCGTCGGTCAGCCCGCGATAGCGCCTGAAGCGGAACAGGCCATAGGCGACGCCGTAGGAAATGCTGAGAAACAGCACGCCGAAGCGCCCATTCAGATCGAAAACACCGGAAAACTGCTGAATAACCGGTTCGATCGCCAGCTCGCTCAGGCGATCATAGATAGACGAGAGAATACCCACGGCAGATCGGCCTCGGTCAAAAGGCGCGAATTATAAATACAATCTAAATCGTTATCCAATGCGAATGCCTATCAGCGCCCACAACTGCCAAGGCCTGAAGGGACTTATTGGCCTTGCTCATGCCCCGGGTCACTCACTGCCGAATGGCAGGGCCACGCCAAACGCTCCTGGAAGTGGCTCGTGCCGAGGCCGACCACCCGACGTTAGTGGATGGATTGCACACGTTTCAGTTGACTGGCCAGGGCTGCCTCAGGCCCTTGCCCCCTTGGCTATAGTTTCAGAGTGGCGGTTCGCCCACATTTTGGCAGCGGGCGCTCTCGCTGCCCGATGTCCTGCAAAGGGATCTTGCTGCACTCCTGTCAGGAGGCTCTTGTATTATTCGCAGTCAGCCAGGCGACGACTCAGCACGACGATCACGGCGAAGATATCGAACGTTTCAAGCGCAGTCAGTACTTCGCCTGCATCGGCACCTGGCGCAGGTACTCGCGCTGACGGTTTGATCCGCCAAGCAGGGCAAAGGCAGGCACGGTGGCAGGTCTTACGGCTGCCACCGGTGCTCTTGGTTTGTTAGCGACGATCCTCGACGATCAGCTCTTGCAGGGTCCAGGCACCGCCGGCATTGATCAGCGAGAAGCCGTTGAGGTCGCCGATCAGGCTCCGGTCGACGACGTCGATCAGGGTTTTGCCGTCCTCGCTCACCATCATTCGTCCTTCGGCATCACGCTGCCAGACCAGCTGGTGCGGCCCACCGTTGTCGAATTTAAGCTTTGCACTGGCAATGGCCGATTCTCCTTTTTCGTTGACGAATAGCAGCTGCAGCGGCCGTGGCTGGTTGGCGCGGTAGTTGAGCCGGTAGCCATGGTTCAGGTTATCGCCCTGATAGGGACCCAGATCGATGTGGCTGTGTGCCTCCGCGGATCCAGACAGCACCATAGTGATTTGGAACTCCTGGCTGATTTGGGTCGGCAGATACGCCGCCGCCGCGCGCGCCTGTTCCGACTGTTTCGCCTGTTTCGCCTGTCCCGGAAGGGAGATCCCGAACTGCTCTTTGAGCAGGTCACTCAGCTGCTGTTGACCGCGGTCTTCGGCACGTGCCGATGGCGGGTTCACCCACGAGTTGAGGCCGCCATTGCGCACCTCGAAACGGCCGGAGGTGATGTGCCAGGCCGGATTGCGGACGTAATCGCCGTCCGCGAAGTCGTCCTGCACCCGCGTGCGGTATGGCCGTACGGCGACCTGCGGTGGCTCCGCAACGGCGGTGCCGAGACCGAGGAGTTCCAGGGTGGGGGGTGTCAGTTCGCCGGTCGGGCTCAGGTTGTTGCTGGTCTGGAATTTCTGGATCGCAATCCGGCTGCGCGGGCCGAGCACGCCATCCGGCGGGCCGGCATCGTAGCCGCGGGCGCTCAGGGCCCGCTGTGCTGCAGCCCGCTGCGCCAGAGTCAAGGGCGCACTGGGCGCCTGCTCGGCGCTGGCGACGCGCAGCTCATCGAGAAGGGTCTGGCTGGGTTCACCGGTCGCCGGGACACCCCGCCCCTGCTGGTACTCACGAATGGCCTGGCGGGTCTGAGCGTCCATCTGGCCGCTGACCAGGGGGATCGGGTAGCCGCGCAGGCGCAGCTCGGTCTGGATACGCGCCACGGTGTTGGCGTCCACCTTGGCAGTGCTCGACGCGCCATCAACGCGCCCGCGCATGTGCCTAAGCAGTTCGGTACTCGGCTCACCGGACATCAGCAAACCGTGGTCTGACTCGTAACGGCGGATAGCAGCACGGGTCTCGTCCGTGAGCCGTGCGGACGGACGCCCGACCGTGTAGCCGAGGCTGCGTAGCGCTTCCTGGATCTCCGCCACCGGCTGTGACGAGGCCTCGGCTTCCGGCTGCGCGGCGGGCGTGCGGCTTTGCGCGGAGGTGCGCAGATGTGCCAGCAGGGCCGAAGTAGCCTGCCCGTCCACGAGCAGATCATGCTCGCTCTGGTAGGCCTGGATTGCCGCGCGCGTGCGAGCACCCATCAAGCCATCGGAGGGTCCGGCGCTATAGCCGCGTCGGTTCAGCTCGCGTTGTACTTCCTGCACTGTGCTGGAGAAGGCCTGGGCAAGTTGCAGACCCGGCACCACCGAGTACTCCCACATCCCCGATTGCGCGAGCGCCAGGCCCGAAGTTACGGGAGATATGGAGAAACCGAACAACAGCGCGGCATACATCGAAGCATTTCGAAAATCGAGCATGATGCAGACCTCGTCAATGGAGAAATAGTCAGGAGCGCCCGCCCCCGCGCCAGTAAACCACCCGCTGCAGCCGACCTCGTTCGCGCAAGCCGGATGCCTCACGGCGCATCGCCCGACCTAGAGCCAAGTACTGCCGTGCGACAGGTGCAGTTGTTATGAGCATACGAGTGACCGGTCGTCCGCCTCTGTTCGGCAGTGCACATATGGCGCCCTTCGCAGCTGCCATGCCGATGGCGGTTGATTTCAATGTTTAACAGGGTCGGAGCCGGTTTTTCAGGTGCCATGTCACAACAAGCAGAATCAGGCCAGATCATGTGGGGGTACCAAATGGCGGGAATTTACTGTGCGGCTGTCAGCGCATCAGTCGCGGTTGGGTTCAGGTGGCCGTACCCGGACAGGGTCGGACCCGCGCAACCGCTCGACATAGATAGAGGGAAACATCGAAGGATTATGCTCAGGTAAGCGCTTAGACAGCCCATTTTTGCCGCAGAATCCATGCTTTCAGGCCAGCAGGACGCAATGCCTCGCGCGAATCGTTCCGGCTAGGCAAAGCGCGCGGGCACGACAACAGCCGTTGCGCCCGTAAATGGCAGAACACGCTATCTAGTTGGATACATTTCAGTTGACTGGCCTGGGCTGCCTCAGCCCCTTGCCCCCTTGGCTATAGTTTCAGAGTGGCGATCCGTCCACATTTTCGCACCGGGCGCTCTCGCGGCCCGATGTCCTGCAAAGGGACGTTGCTGCACTCCTGTCAGGAGGTTCTTATGTTGTTCGCAGTCAGCTACCAGCTTCGCGCCAATACCACGGAGGCGTCACAGAGCCGTGCACTCCAACTGTTCAGCAACTGGACGCCGCCAGAGACTTATACATTCAAGGCCCACTACTCCTATGCCGACTGCAGCGGAGGTTTAGCGCTGGTCGAGACGGACTCGGCCGCCGCGGCGCTGCAAGTGCATGGCGCCTGGGCACCATTTTTCGATTTCAAGCTGGTGCCTATCATTGAGATCGACCAAGCCGTGCAAATTGGCTTCGCCAACGCCAAGTGGCGTGAGTCCGTGAAGTGACGTGTGCCTAAAGCACAGCAGCGCATTCCTGCTTCCTGCCGGCACACGCTGGCAGGAAGCGTGGCTGCTGGAAGACCGCCGCAAGCAGTAACTTCACCAGCAACCAGATCATCCACCCTTGAATTGTTGCGGATTGCCCATCCTTGAGTCTGCCAGCGCTCGACCCGGCAGTTAAGGAACCTTGGCGGTTTTTCCGGCACTAAACCCAGCCTCTCCTCCATAGTCGAGATACCCTGCCATGCGCACCATCGTCCGTTTGCTCCTGCTGAGCACAGCAACCCTGTCTTTATCCGCCTGCTTCAATGATGCCCCTCCCATCGATCTGAGCGGTCTGTGCACCTACAACACCGATCCCCAGGCGGAGCGCTGCAAGCCCGGCCAGATGGCCTGGTTTCGTCCGGACCAGGGCACCTTGATCAGCGAAGAAATGGCCCTGAGCGTGGCGGCGGCCTATTGCGACTTCAACCATCAGGTGATGCACAACCGAGCCGGCGTGCTCTGCGTGTTCACCGACAAACGCCTGGATGCGGCCAAGTAAGCGCCGCGCAGCGACAACCCGCCAACTTTTGTGCCGCGCCGATAACCCACGGTGCACTGCCTGCGGCGAGTGTCACCCTACGAACCGCGGGTTGCTCGAGGTGATTGGTCGGTGCGTAGGGCGATTCGCCTTGTCCTGGCTCCAGGCAAGCATCAAGCGCGGCGCTGCCTGGCCTTCCCCACTAACGACTAAGTACTTACCTTCATACTTACCGGGCATAATGCTCGGCATTAGCCGTTTTTCTGCGACTTTCCATCCACGATCGTTTACCAAAGCCAATGATTGCTACCAGCCTCGCCATTATCGCTGCGCTACTGATCGTTTCATTGGCACTTGTGCTGCTGCGCCTGCGCCGGATAGAAAACCATTTGGCGCAACATCGTGCCTTGCTCGACAGCCTGCCCAAAGGGCTGTTGCTGGTGAGCCGTGACGGTCGCATCAGTGTGCATAACGCCGCGGCGGCAAGGCTGCTGGGCCATCCCGCCGCGACGATGCAAGGCCTGCCGCTAGCGCGTTGGTTGCCGCAACCCGGCGAGCACGCTGCAACGCCTGCGCGCCAGCACATTCTGCTGCCGGCGGATGACCGGCCGCGGATGGTGGATGTGAATCGCCTACCCGCAGCCTCGCACGGCCATGCCTTCGTCCTCAGCCAGGCGACGACTCAGCACGACGATCACGGCGAAGATATCGAACGTTTCAAGCGCAGTCAGTACTTCGCCTGCATCGGCACCTGGGATTGGTCGATCGATACCGACAAGCTGTATTGGTCGGAGGCCATCTACGGCATGTTCGGCTTCAAGACTGGCGAAGTAACCCCGAGCTATGAACTGTTCTGTGCCTGTGTCCACCCGGATGACCGCGAAAAAGTGCGGGCAGGCGAGTTGCGCTGCATTGCAACCGGCCATAACCATGACGAAGAATATCGGGTGATCTGGCCTGACGGCAGCATCCACTGGCTGCGCGAAACCGGCAACGTGGTCAAGGATGCCAATGGCCAACCGATCAGGATGATGGGCGTCGTGCGCGACATCAGCGAAGAAAAAGCCTCGGTCAACCAGTTGAAGCAGATCGCCCGCCACGATCCGCTGACCGGGTTGCCCAACCGCCTGCTGCTCGAAGAGTGCTTAACCCAGGCACTGGCGCGCGCACGCCGCAACGTCACCCGGGTGGCCTTGGTCTTTATCGACCTCAACGGTTTCAAGCGAGTCAACGATGAACACGGGCATGCCGTGGGCGACCAATTACTGGTCGGCACGGCGCGGCGCTTACAGCAAACGCTGCGCGAGTCCGATATGGTGGCACGGCTGGGCGGCGATGAGTTTGTAGTGATTATCGAGGATCTGGCCCGCAGCAAGAGTTTGCACGACGAGGCGCACGTAATCAGCGAGAAGATTCTGCAGCGTCTATCCCAGCCGCTCAAACTCGGCAACTCCAGCCATCAGGTTGGCGCCAGTCTTGGCATTGCCATGTTTCCGGAGCACGGGCCGAACATCGACAGTCTCATCCACATTGCCGACCAGGCGATGTATGCAGCCAAGCGCAACGGCAACAATCTATATTGCCTGGGCATGGCCAACACCAGCGAACCCAGCCCAACCCCTAGTCGAGCAGACTGAACCTGGTCATGACTGCCGATCCGCGCCCGGCAGATCGTGCTGGCCAATCTGGAGGCGCTGGCTCTATAGCTGGCCGCGTTATTAATTACTGGCTTACTCTGCCGGGCCTGGGCCTGCAGCAGGCAAACGCCGTCGAGGGCCGGCACGGCCAGTGTCTTAATCGTGTGGGAAACTGGTGCGCACCACCAAACCGGACGAGATGTGTCCCCCGGCGCCCGGCCAGCGCAGACGTGGATCTGTCGCCTTTCGCACGCAAAGCGTTGCTACAGGTTAATGTTGGGAATGGCTCGTCACCCGACAGCTGGCATCGCTCAGTCCTGTCAGGGGTAACGCAAACCAGGGCTTCGCGGCCAAAGCCCTTGTGCAATTATCCACCGAGTGCCGCCCTCGGCGTGGTCGCGTCCGGCGGCCAGCCCGATGTGCACATTGCGTGCGGCTCAGGCGTTCACCGCGGTTTGGTCTATTTCTTGTCTTTGGTGATCTCGTGGCCAATCACGCCACCTACCACGGCGCCGGCGCCGGTGCAGAGCACGCCACCACAGAGCACGTTACCGGCCACGCCACCGACGGCAGCCCCGGCGACAGTGCCCTTCTCCTGATGCGTCATGCCGGAGCAGCCGCTCAGCCCTAAAGCGGAAAGCAGGACGGCGGTGGAAACAAGTTTTAAAATGTCCATGTTAGGTACTCCAGTGCACAACCTAATGAATATCCCTGGCGTTCGATTTGCTCAAGCGCGGGTAACGTTGCATTGTCCAGGGGATTGCGGCGAGCCGTCTGTACGCTGGCGCGCATAGGGATCCGAGCACCGCGACTTAACTGGTCCTGTCACTGGCGCTCACCCGTGCCCCAGAGGTGCGCACCCATTACCCTGTGCAGGCAGGAGGCGTATGGTGGAAGTCACATCACCTGTGGAGGAGTCGCCATGTTCAAGGTAATGCGCAACGGCGAAAACCGCATCGACGTCGAGTTTTCCGGCAAGCTCGACCGTGAAGAAATGCGCGCCGCACTGGATGAGCTGAGCCAGCAATCCGAAGGCATCGAGCACGGCCTGATGTTGTATCGAATCGGCGATTTTGCCCTGCCGACCCTGGGCGCGGTGGCCGTCGAATTGTCGCGTATTCCGCAACTGTTCCGTTTTGTCCGGCGCTTCGACCGCATGGCCGTGGTCGCCGGCAAGGAATGGGTGAGGAAAGCCAGCGAGCTCGAGGGCGCGCTGATTCCCGGATTGCAGATCAAGGCCTTCGACCTGGGCCAGGAGGCGCAAGCCGAAGCCTGGCTGCAGGGCTAGCGGCACCGGCACTGATCGGTGAGAAGCCGCTGCCAGCGGCGCTGTGGTTGTGGCTGTGGCTGTGGCTGTGGCTGTGCGCGACAGTGTCGATCACGCCGCGCAGGCGCAGTTCGACCTGGAGATTGGTCGCACTCCACCTTGACGACGCTTGCGGCGGCCTCGGCGCGCACGCCGGTAGCGAAGCAGGTCGGCACTCGGCTTAGCGGACTGGATAGTGGCAACTTGCTGGGGGGCGGCCTCGGGCATCGATGCCGTTATTGCCCGCCCCTATTGGAACCGCTAACCGAGTGGCTGTTCTGCTCAATACATCCTCACCGGTTCGCCATGGCTGCCAGTTGCCGCAGCCTAGCGCGGGGTGCCAAACACCTGGGTCCAGTAGATGAGCGAGTCGCTCTCGGGATTCACCGCGTAGGCGGCCCCCATCTCGGTGAAGTGCGGGTTCATGATGTTGGGGCAGTGGGACGGGCTGGCCAGCCAGCCGGCTACTGCCAGTGTCGCGCTGCCCTGACCGGCGGCAATGTTTTCACCGATGCGCTGCCAGCGGTAGCCGGCCCGCTGGGCGCGCACGTCGGCCTGGCTGCCGCCTTTACCGGTATGGCTGAAGTAATTGCGCGCAGCCATGTCGCGGCTGTGCGCCAGCGCGGAGTTGGCGAGCCGAGCATTCCAAGTCAGCGGCGCTGCCGCCGCGAACGCCTGAGCGCCGCAGTTCCTGGGGCTGGCGCGAGCCTGGTTGACCTGTTGCAGGATCGCCCGCCCCGCCTGCTGCCAGTCGCCCAAGTCCGGGGATAGCTGAGGCTGTGCGAGTATCAGTTGCCAAGTCTTGTCCCGGCGCAACACGCCGATCTCGCTGTATTGGGGATCCAGCAAGGGGCCGCAGTAGCGCTGCTTGAGCGCAGCCATCACGGCAGTGACGTTAGTGAAGCCCGTCAGGGCAATCACCTGCACCCTACCGGCCTGATAGCCGGCCCGCTTCAGTTCACGCTGCAGTTGCGCCTCGGTAGCCACCAGCACCCGCGCCAATCTGCCATCTGCCGCAAGCGGGCCCAATGACGGAACCTGCCGGCCGTCGCAGATTGGCGAGGCTTGGCGATACCTGTTGATCAGGGTCAGCAGGCCCCCTGCCTCGGAGGCCTGCGCCGCTGCGGCAGGCAGCATGGCGACCAGCAGCAGCGCAACGCCGCGCAGACGACTGCGGCCGACAAGGCTCCGGGGCGTGGGCAAGGGTTCTCGTGTTGCGACCATGGTGTCTGCCTTCACTTTGCGCGTACGCATACTGGGTGCCCTGAACAGCCTGAGTGTAGACAACACCACTCGCGAACAGGTCTCGACCAGATGCGCCTGTGCCTGGCAGCGCCGTCTCGGGCCGGGCAAGATCGCCATGGACCGCCCGATTTTGCCCGGCGCCTCGCTCCCCGTAAACGCTGATCCTACTGCGGCGTGCCCAACAGCAGCGTCCAGTAGATGGCCGCATCACTCTGCGGATTCAACGCATAGGCACCGCCCATTTCCGTGAAGTCCGGGTTCATGAGGTTGAAACAGTAAGTGGGACTGGCCAGCCAGCCGGCGACTGTGTGTTTTGCCGTGCCCTGTCCTGCGCCGATGTTTTCGCCGATCAGTTGCCAGTCATAGCCGAGGAGCATGGCGCGCGTACCCGCCAGGCTGCCGTCCTTGGCACGGTGACTGAAGTAATTGTGCACGGCCATGTCGCGGCTGTGCGCCAGGGCGATGTGGCCGAGCGGCTCACTCCAGCGCAGCGGCCCTACCGGGCTCATTGCCTGGCGGTTACAGCGCTGCGGTTTGGCGCGCGCGGCATTGACCAATTGCAGGAGTTCCTGACCCGCCGCCTGCCAATCCGGCAGGCCGCTGGGCAGCAATGACCGGGCAAGGATCACCTGCCAGGTATTGGCCGTTCGCTGCACGCCGACCTCGGCGTATTGCACGTCCAGCAACGAGGCGCAGTAGCGCTGTTTCAACGCCTCGATCGCGGCGTCCACGCTGCCCGGCCCGGAAAGGGTAATCACCTTCACCGTGGCCGCTTGATAACCGACCCGCTGCAAGGCGTCCTGCAATTGCACACTGGACGCCAGCTGCACGCGGGCCAGGCGTGCGTCGGGCACCAGCGGGCCGGCGACCTCGGTTAACTGGCCAACGCAGGTCTGCGGCGATTCGCGGTATTGGTTGATCAGCGCGATCAGCTGCTGGCTGTCGCTAGCGGATGCCGCAGCGCCACTGAGCAGCGCAACTGTCGCCAGCGTAAGCGCTGTCAGGCGGTTGCGCTGCGCGCGACAGCCAGTCGAATGGGCGGTAGGGGGCATGGCTGGTGTCATCCACATCCTGGAGCTTGATGGCCTGGGCGGGCCGCTAAAATGATCGAGCCGTTGCTCGCTGACACTGTACTGCAACCGGACATGGATTGAAGTGGCAAACTACCGCCGCCGCTCAGTGAATCGAGCGTTGCCTCCAGCCTGCCAGCGCCCCCGCACGGCAGCACGGCAGGCTCAAGGGCGTGGCCGCTAGCTTGCGTAACGGCTCACACGCCTGCTAGCCCAGCTGGTCGATCATGACCGCATTGGTATAAACCAAACCGCCGTCACTCGCCCGATGCCCGACCAGATGAAAGTGGCCACGCTGATCCGCATCCAGATAGACGCGCCACTGGCAATCAGACAGGGGGCTGCACTCCTCCGGCAGGCTTAACTCCAGCTCGGTCACATCGGCATCGACCAAAGTTTCGGCCTCGTGAGCCTTTTGCAAGCGCTCTTCGGCCTGTTCCAGACGCAAATGATCAGGCTCACTCACGCGAAAATGGAAGCTGCCCACAGGCGTGGACTTTGTGGCGCCGCTGGCTTTGCACCAGCCTTCAATGGTCAAGGTGTTCATGGCAAGACCTCCTGAGGTGGATATCTGGGTACTGTCAGGCTCGCTGGTTAAATTTTAGACAACCGGTAAGGGCAGATTGATCCGTTTATCTAGGGTCGGAGCCGACCGCACAGATCTGCGCAGCATGAATGCCGCGCAAGCGCTGAAGCGCTAGCCCTGGATCAGGTGGAACGCGCCGCAACGAGCTCGCGCAAGGTGCGCGGCAAGGCGTCTGGAGGGGGTCGCAGGCATAGAGGGGCGGGCCGCGCAGGTTAAGCGCAGTGATAGCCATCAAAGAGGGCAGGCCCAACAGCAGACAACACTTCAGCTGCACACCAGCCGGGGGCACGACCGGCGGCGCGGTTCGGACTAGCCGACAAAGTCGCTACTTGACCAGCAGCACCGGCACCGGCACCTCGTGCACCACCCGGTTAGCCACCGACCCCATCACCAGGTTGCCCAAGTTGCTCATACCACGGGTGCCCATTACCACGGTGTCGCAGCCGTATTTCGCGGCCGCCTGGATTACCTCGGTAACCACATCACCCAGCACCTCATGGGACTTGCAGCGGATGTTGGCCGCCCCGAGCAAGGTCACGGCCTCGGCATTGATCACCCCTGCATACTCCAAGGCCGCAGTCCTGAACTGCTCGATCATGCTCGGCGAGCCGTGGTTGCCAAAAAAGGTGGGTTCGGTCTGCACGTTGATCACATGCACCGAAAGGTTCGGATTGCTCCGAGCGAAATCCACCAGGTATTGAATTGCCCGCTTGGCGCTGGGCGAGCCGTCGAATGGAACCAGTACATTATTCATAGCGTTCTCCCGGCCGTTGATGGCCGCGCAGTGTCGTGGCAAGCATAGTTCCAGATAGTCGCCTCGGCCCATTAACAGGCCGTAGAAAAACTTCCTGCGTTGGCCCTCTTGATAAGAGATCCCCCGTCGTCCGAACGCCGCGCTGTCGCGCAGCAAACTGGAGGTAATTGCGTGTGCTGATCCGGCGGCACCTGCTCTCGGCATGATTCCGCCGATCCTGTCCGTCATATATCCGGGCAACCTCTCAAGCACGTGGCTTCCCCCCGACTGGCATGCCATCTGCTGTAGCGCAGCGGCCTTCGCCCTGGGCGATGCGCTGGCCGATGCCTGGCAAGGCAATCAGGAGGCCGGCTTCCGGGCCCCGCGCGACAGGCTACGAGCGATCGCCGCGATCTATCCCAACTACATCCAGATAGTGGCGACCCAGCAATCAGGCATCCAGAGCCTGGCCGACCTCAAGGGCAAGCGCATTGCGGTGGGCGCGCCACGCTCGGGCACCGACCTCAACGTGCGGGCGATTTTCCAGGCGGCGGGGCTCGGCTATGAGGACATGGCGCATGTCGAATTCAAGCCCTATGTCGAGTCGATCGAGCTGATCGAGTGCGGCCAGCTGGATGCCATTCTGCAATCCGCAGGGCTGGGCATGGCGGCGATCAGGGACCTGGCGGCGCGCATGCCGATCACCTTCGTGCCGATTCCCGCCAGGGTGGTCGAACAGATCGGCAACAGTGCCTACCAGGCCCGGGTGATCCCCAGCGGCCAAGGGGATCAGCCTGAAACACGCCATCGAGGGCCTGCCCATCCCGCTGCATCCGGGTGCCAAGCGCTTTTACAAAGAGGTCGGCATACTCAGGTAAAGCCCGATGCACGGCTTTTGTGGCCCGGATAAGCGCAGCTCAATCCAGGGAACTTTGGCACCGACAGCACAGCTCCCGGATTGCGCCCAGCCGTATCCGGGCTACCAGATCGCGCACTTGTAAGGTGGATATAGCGAAGCCTTGCACCGCCGCGGATACAACATCCGACCGGGACTGGCCTTTTGCATACCCCATGATTCCGGTAGGCTTTGCGGCCTACCTCACAGGAGCATTACCCATGGCCAAAGCCACTGCCCGTCACATCCTGGTTGCATCCGAAGCCAAGTGCCTCGAACTCAAAGCCGCTATCGAAGGCGGTGCCGACTTCGCCCAGGTCGCCAAAGACAACTCCACCTGCCCGTCCAGCCGCAGCGGCGGCGACCTCGGTTCGTTCGGCCCGGGCCAGATGGTCAAGGAATTCGACACCGTGGTGTTCAGCGCCCCGATCAATGTCGTGCAAGGCCCGGTGAAAACTCAGTTCGGTTTCCACCTGCTGGAAGTCACCAGCCGCCAGGACTGATGATCTGGATCGTACCCGTGCCGTGCACGGGTACGATCACCCTCCTGCCCCCCAGGCCTCAGGCCTGCGCTTTGCCAAGCACATCGTCCGCCCAACTCAATGCCGCAACCACTGTCGGGAAACCGATGGTACTGGTCAGCGAGAGCAGCGCGTGGTGGATCTGTTCGGCAGTGGCACCGGCTTCCAGCGCCCTGCGAACATGACTGTGCACCGCGCCCTCGGAGCGGATGGCCGCCGCGGCGCCAAGTTGCACCAGTTGAATGACCTGGTCCTCCAGCGGGCCGGCCTGCCGCACGGCCTTGCCCAGCGCCTCCACCGCATCAAAATATTCCGGGTGCTGCTTGCGCAGGCGTTGATAGGTCTGGAGTTCTGTTTTCTTTTCCATGCAGGTTTCCTCGTGCGGGACATATGCCGGAGTTTGCCTTTGGCTCAGGCGCAACGGCTCTAGTCAGGGTAGTACCCTGGCGCGAAAGATCATGCATTACGGCCAGACGGCCTGCCCGCCACACGTCACCTCGTGCCCCGCGCGGCCATGTCGAGCCAGCGCCGGCCGTTACCTAGGCCTGTTGCCCAGGACAGGCCTGGCTGATTGCGCTTGAGCGCTGGCTAGAGCATGACGCGGAGCCCAGACGAAGAAAGGCCCGCAGGATGCGGGCCGCAAAGGAAGTCATGGTGTAAACAATGCGCCTCTATAGCTTCAGTTGAGCAGGACTCCGCCACGAGTCTGGTCCTCAGTTGCGGCGATAATCGCGATGGTCACGATCATTGCGCTGGTCACGGTAGTCACGGTGGTCGCGATCATTACGATGGCCACGATCATTGCGATAGTCACCACGAACCGGCACGGCTACGTAGCTGATCTGGCGTGGTGCGTAACCATGGCGATGGTGCCGGTTGTGGTGTGGTGCGTAATGCACCACCCGTTGCGGCTGGCGGTAATCATGACGATGGTGACGATGGTTATCGTCACGCGAATTATGGAGCGTAGAAACCAGCAGCGCGCCGACGGCTACGCCTGCGATTACGGGAACAACCTGGCTTCGCTCAAAAGCGGAGGCACTGCCTGCCGCAGCAAGACAACCGGCCAATAGTACGACCTTGGAAATTCGACTAAACATAAGTACTCCTGGTATCCAAGGGGACGTATTCCCCTACGTCCATATAACAACGGATACGAGTCAGCTGAGGTCAGGCGTAAGTAAGCTGCGGGTAAAGATTCACGAGGCGCGCCCACGGCCCAGGGCGATGCGAAGCGGTGCCGACTGGGCTCGCCCGCTCAAACCTGGAACCATCGCCTGCATGGATTGACCGGACGGCGCCAGCCACCTGCAAGCGGCCAGGGCGTTGGCCGAAGCGAACTGAGAGCCCCCTCGATCAACGGAATAGGGCGACGCTTGATAGACAGGTATACTCGCGCCCCACTTTTCCCTCGGCCGCCGCGGACCCTCCATGACCAGCCCCCACTCGCCTGACCCAACGCTCGCCGCTCAGCCTAGCGCTGCTGAACCCGCTACAGCCGCAACCAGCGAACCGGCCGCAGCCAAGAAACCCGGTCTGCCAGGTTTCGCCTCGCTGTTTTCCGCCGCCGCAGACGCCTCAGCCAAAAACGACGGCCAGGCCTGGCACCAGAAGGGCAATAAGTCCGCTCACGAAAAGAAGATCGGCCCGGCACCGAATGGTACCCGTCGCTCCATGGGCAAGCGCTAACAGCACTGCCGCCGCTCAAGCCAGGCGTAGACGCCCGTACAGCCAACCGCCGCAGACGTTGATCAGCAGCCCGAGCATGACCAGTAGCGCGCCAAGCACTTGCAACGGCCCCAGGCGTTCATCGAGCAGCAACGCCGAAGACGTCAGCCCCACCACCGGCACCAGCAGCGAGAACGGCGCCACCTGGCTGACCGGGTAACGCGACAGCAGGCGGCTCCACAGGCCATAGCCGAGAATGGTCGCGCCGAACGCCAGGTAGATCAGCACCAGGAGCGTATCCAGACTGATGCCGCGCAAAGCGGCCTCGATCGCCTCGGGCCCTTCAACAAGCCAGGACAGCGCCAGGAATGGCAGCGGCGGCACCAAGCTGCCCCAGACCACCAGACCAACCAGATTCACCTTGCCCAGCTTGCGCGTGACGATATTGCCCAGCGCCCACATCGACGCTGCGCCAATGGTCAGGAAAAACCCGGCCAGGGTCATCAGCCGGTCGCCCTGCAGGCCGATCAGCAGCAAACCAGCCGCCGCCACCAACAGGCCGAACAAATTGGCCAGGCGCAGGCGTTCGCCGAGAAACAGCGCGGCGAACAACAGGGTAAAGAACGCCTGGGATTGCAACACCAGCGACGCCAGGCCCGCCGGCATGCCCACCGACATGGCATAGAACAGGAAGGCGAACTGGCCCAGCGAGATGGTCAGCCCGTAAAGCAGCAGCCAGCGCAGCGGAATCTGCGGGCGCTTGATGAACAGAATCGCCGGGAAGGCGGCGAGCAGGAAACGCAGCGCCCCCAGCAGCATCGGCGGCATGTCATGCAGGCCGATCTTGATCACCACGAAATTCAGGCCCCAGACGATGATCACCACCAGCGCCAACAGCAAATCCTTGGGCGACACGGCGCTTCCTCATCGTTACAGGTGAGCGGCCATTAGAGCAGCGCCGGCCTAGCGTCCCTATATACAGTCGCGGGACAAAACAGCCACACAGTCCCCGCGCACCTCCAGCACCGGACGAACTGCAACGAACCCGGCAGACTCCATGCAGCAATGGCCTACCCTCTGCAAGGTGCGCTACGTCGCCACCATCAACCTGTTCGTCCTGCTTAGCAATACCCTGCAACTGATCTCCTACGCGGCCCTTGGCCAGTTCAGCGAGGAGAACCTGCTGTACAGCCTGATGCTGTCGCCTGGCCTGCCATTGAAGCCATGCCCGCCGCCGTTTGGCTGCTGCAATCGACAACACAGCTGACCAGCTATTTGACCAGCAGCACCGGCAGCGACACCTCATGAATCACCCGTGTAGCCACCGAACCGAGCAGCAGGCCAGTGAAACTGCCCAGGCCGCGCGTGCCCATCACCACGGTGTCGCACTGCAGATGCTTGGCTATGAGGCCTATTTGCTCGGCCACATTACCGAGAGCGCTGTGCTTCTCATGGGCGATTTTCGCGGTCTTCAATTGCTCGCCCGGCCACTCGAGCATCTCAGTGGCGGCCACTTGCAAGGATTGGCGCATGTTGCTGATCATTTCATCATTTATGTATTCGCCATACAGCGCGGGCTCATGCTGCACGTTGAGCAGATGCACCTCCAGCGTGGCGGCATGCATGCGGGCAAAGTCGATCACGTACTGCAGGGCACGCTTCGAGCTGTCCGAACCATCGAAGGCAAGCAGTATCTTGCGCATCACCAGTCTCCTCTTCCGCTTCATTTACAAGCATAGACCGGTGCCGCCTGCCGCAGGTTAGGCGCAGACTTGCTCGAGCGCCTACTTCACCAGCAGCACCGGTACCGACACTTCATGAACCACCCGCGTGGCCACCGAGCCCAGCAGCATGCCGGTGAAACTGCCCAGGCCGCGCGTGCCCATCACCACGGTGTCACAGCCCAGTTGATCGGCGAACTCGCTTACCTGGGCCGCCACGTTGCCGAGCGCGTTATGCGCCTTGTAGCGGATACCGGCGGCCTTTAACTGATCGACCGGCCACTCGAGGATTTCGGATGCGGTGGCCTGCAGTGACTGCTGCATTTGCTCGATGATCGCGCCAGTCACGTACTCGCCATACAACACCGGCTCGTGCTGCACATTGAGCAGATGCACCTCCAGCGTCGCCGCATGATCACGGGCGAAGTCAATGACGTACTGCAGAGCACGCTTCGAGCTGTCCGAGCCATCGAATGCAACCAATACCTTGCGCATAACCTGTCTCCTCTGCTGATTCACGACAAGCATAGCCCAGCGCATCAGCCCGTCAGTTGCGCCAGGACAAGTCGGCCGCTGTTTGTATTCCACCCGAGCGGCCTGCTCCAGGACGATTTCCCCGGATCGAGCGGATGCCGGCAGATTCCCGCCAGCGCTGGCGAAGGGGGTCATGTCAATCAAAGGGTGTCAGGCGCAGGCGGAGCGATTAAAATCCGCGGTCTAACTCCGTAGCCTGGTTTTCTGCTGGCCGCCGCTCATCTGGACGTGGCCTCAACGGTAAACCTCACGGCCGGCTACTTACTCACCCGCACAGACCAAGAGAATCCGCATGGGCGCACAATGGAAAGCCAAACCTAGAGAAGCCGCCGCCAACGCCAGAGGCAAGATTTTCGGCCGCCTGGTGAAAGAAATCATGATCGCCGCGCGTAACGGCGCCGACCCGGACATGAACCCCAAACTGCGCCTGGCCGTGCATCAGGCGAAAAAGGCCTCGATGCCCAAGGACACCCTGGACCGGGCGATCAAGAAAGGCGCGGGGCTGACCGGTGAAACCGTCAACTTCGAACGCACCACCTATGAAGGCTTCGCGCCGCATCAGGTGCCGGTGATCGTCGAATGCCTGACCGATAACATCAACCGCACCGTGGCCGAGATCCGCGTGCTGTTCCGCAAGGGCCAGATGGGTGCTTCCGGCTCGGTGACCTGGGACTTCGACCATGTGGGCCTGATCGAAGCCTCCAGCGACAGCGACGCCGACCCGGAACTGGCCGCCATCGAAGCCGGCGCCCAGGATTTCGAGCCGGCCGATGAGGGCAACACCCTGTTCATCACCGAGCTGACCGATCTCGATGCGGTGTGCCGCGCCCTGCCTGAGCAGGGCTTCACGGTCAACTCGGCCAACCTGGGCTATCGACCGAAGAATCCGGTCACCGGCCTGAGCGACGCCGAAATGGAAGAAGTCGAAGCCTTCCTCGAGGCCATCGACGGCCATGACGATGTGCAGAACGTCTATGTCGGCCTGGCCGGCTAGGCGCAAGACTCAGAGCCTGTCCGCGTAACACACCGCCGAGCTGGGTGCGGCTCGGCGGTCCAGTTCCTCTTCGAGAAACTCGGCCAGCACCTGGGCGTTGTTCGACTGTTTCTCGCGTGCGGCGAACAACAGGGTCAGGGTGCCTTGCTCGGCGATGTCCAGCAGCCCTTGCCAATATTCCGGATGGCCGGCCAGCTCGCGCCGGTAGCGTTGGCGAAACTCGGCGAACCGCTCGGGTGCGTGGCCAAATTGGCGGCGCAATTCAGTGGACGGCGCCACCTCACGCAGCCAGGCGTCCAGCTGCAAGGTTGCCTTGCTGCAACCGCGCGGCCATAGGCGATCGACCAACACCCGACGACCATCGGTTGCGGCCACCTCGTCGTATACCCGTTTGCACTGAATCATCAGCCTCTGCCCTTGTGATCGCCCAAATGGCTGAGTACCTTGGCCGCTCTTGCCAGGAGAGCTTCGATGCACGCCAGTCGTATTTTATTGTTTGCCCTGTTGCCGCTTTTTGCCAGTTGCCAGGTGTTCAGCGAAAAACCCCAGGCCGATTCGGCGCAAAACACCCGCCTGCAAGGCGAGCTGAGCCTGGACGCCGGCCAACTGCTGCTGCGCCCCTGCCAGGAGCAGCGGCGCTTTGTCATCGCCAATGACGGCGCGACCGGGATCATGCGTGAAGCGGCCGAACTGCTGGCCGACGGCCCCGGCCCGCTGTTTGCCGATCTGCGCGGCCAGTTGGCGGCCAGCCAGCGCACCGACGTCGATGGCCAATTGACGCTCAGCCGGGTGTACCGCCTGCAACGCGAAGGCCCGGGCTGCGACGACCCCAACTTCAAACGTAGCATCCTGCACGCCAGCGGCCAGGAGCCAGGCTGGAGCGTGACCGTCAGCAGCCAGGGGCTGGTGCTCAACCGCGCTGGCCAGGAACCGCTGGCCTTGCCCTATCTGGAAGAACAGTTGCCGGAAAGCCGCCTCAACCTGACCAGTGAAGCCAACGGCCAACGCCTGGAGCTGTGGGCCGCGCCACAACGCTGTGTCGACAGCATGAGCGGCGCGGTACAGCACCTGTCTGCCGAACTGCGCCTGAATGGCGAAGTGATGCGCGGCTGCGCCTACTTCGGCGGCGCGCGCAACGATTGAGTGCCCGGTTGCGGCTGCTGATCAGCCGAAGCGGCCGCCCGATGCACCGGCAAGCGCAGGCTGTGGGCCGGGGGCGGCGTTCCGCTTCCGCCCACCAGCACAACCGCTGATGGAACCGGGCCAGTGCAGCACGCCCCTCCCGGCCCAATAGCGCTTATAATCGCCCCTTTATCTAAGCTGCCGGGTTGCCTCCGGCCCTGATCCTGGATTGCCTCATGCTGCGTATCACCGAACTCAAGCTGCCGCTCGACCACCCCGAAGAGGCCCTACGCCCAGCCATCGTCCAGCGCCTGGGGATCGACGACGGCGACCTGCTCGATTTCAGCCTGTTCAAGCGCAGCTATGACGCCCGCAAGAAATCCAGCGAACTGCAGTTCATCTACACCATCGACTGCAGTGTGCGCAACGAAACCGCGCTGCTGACCAAATTCGCCGACGATCGCCACATAACCCCCGCGCCGAACATCGCCTACCAGCCGGTCGGCCAGGCGCCTGCAGGCCTCGAGGAGCGTCCGCTGGTGGTCGGGTTCGGCCCCTGCGGAATCTTCGCCGCCTTGATCCTCGCGCAAGCCGGGCTCAGGCCGATCGTGCTCGAACGCGGCACCGAAGTGCGCCAGCGCACCAAGGACACCTGGGATCTGTGGCGCAAGAACGTGCTCCACCCGGAATCCAACGTGCAGTTTGGCGAAGGCGGCGCCGGCACCTTCTCCGACGGCAAGCTGTACAGCCAGATCAAGGACCCCAAGCACATGGGGCGCAAAGTGCTGCAGGAATTCGTCAAGGCCGGCGCCCCCGAGGAAATCCTCTATGTCAGCAAACCGCATATCGGCACCTTCCGCCTGACCGGCGTGGTCGCCACCATGCGCGAAGAGATCAAGGCCCTGGGCGGCGAAGTGCGCTTCCAGCAACGGGTCAGCGACGTACTGATAGAAGATGGTCAACTGCTTGGCGTGGTACTCGACAACGGTGAGCAACTGCGCAGCCGCCATGTGCTCCTGGCCCTGGGCCACAGCTCGCGTGACACTTTCCGCATGCTGCACAGCCGTGGCGTGTACATGGAAGCCAAGCCGTTTTCGGTGGGCTTTCGCATCGAGCACCCCCAGTCGCTGATCGACCGGGCGCGCCTGGGCAAGTACGCCGGCCACCCCAAGCTCGGCGCCGCCGACTACAAGCTGGTGCACCACGCCAGCAACGGCCGCTCGGTCTACAGCTTCTGCATGTGCCCGGGCGGCACCGTGGTCGCCGCCACCTCGGAACCCGAGCGCGTGGTGACCAACGGCATGAGCCAGTACTCGCGCAACGAGCGCAACGCCAACGCTGGCATCGTCGTCGGCATCACCCCGGAGCAGGATTATCCGGGCGGCCCACTGGCCGGCATCGAACTGCAGGAACGCCTGGAATCCCAGGCCTACCTGCTCGGTGGCAGCACCTACGAGGCGCCTGGGCAACTGGTTGGCGACTTCATCGCCGGGCGCCCCTCCACCGCGCTCGGCAGCATCGAGCCGTCCTACAAGCCGGGGGTCAAGCTGGGCGACCTGGCCCTGGCCCTGCCGGACTTCGCCATCGAGGCGATCCGCGAAGCGCTGCCGGCCTTCGACAAGCAGATCAAGGGTTTCGCCATGGCCGATGCGGTGCTCACCGGCATCGAAACCCGCACCTCCTCGCCACTGCGCATCACCCGTAACGCCGACCTGCAGAGCCTCAACGTCAAGGGCCTGTACCCAGCCGGCGAAGGCGCCGGCTATGCCGGCGGCATCCTCTCGGCCGGAGTCGACGGCATCCGCGTAGCCGAGGCGTTGGCGCGGGATATGCTGGGCATCGCCGAGGGCTGAGCCTCGATCGCGCAAGACTAGAATGCACAAGGCCCGCCATTTGGCGGGCCTTGTGTTTACTGCAGGTAAAGCTACTGCCAGTTAGCCGCGATCACCACATCCAGCTGCGCACGTTGATCGGGTGTGAGATTGGACTCACCACCCGCAGGTACACCGAACGCGGCCATGGCATTGACCAGGTTTTGCACCTGACCGTCCAGCAAGGTCCTACCCTCAACAGTCTTGAACTGATCCAAGTGATAGGCACTACTGGAATACCAGTTGCTAATCGTTGCCTTATCGCTGGAACCAATCACACTGACTTCCAGGCTCGAACCGTTCTGCCTGAACCACAACTGCTCTATCGACACACCCTCATCGAAGCTCAGCGTATCCACGTTGCCTACGGAGGTGTCGTAGTTGTTGATGGTGTCCTGACCTGAGCCAATACCAAACACATAGGTGTCGCTGCCAGCACCACCGTTGAGGTAATCATTACCCGTGCCGCCATCCAGCAGATCGTTGCCGTCTTCGCCGTACAGCGAGTCGTTATCCGCACCACCGAGCAACACGTCGTTGCCAGTCCCCCCTTTAAGGGTATCGGCACCGTTGCCACCGTCGATCTGATCGTTCAACGCTCCGCCGGTGAGGCTGTCGTTCCCATCCATACCAAAGAGGCGGTTCTCACCATCGTCATAACCACTGATGGTGTCGTTACCAGCACCACCGCTGGTGATCACC
>NZ_JAQJZJ010000010.1 GCF_027988105.1 Pseudomonas aestuarii
CGGAATATTGGCCAGCGACCCCTGGAAGCTGCCAACAGCGGTGCGGGTGGCGGCGACTATGACGACTTCTTGCATGTTGAAACTCCTGCGAATTGCGGCGAGGCCATTCGCGGCCTCGACAAGCGATGGGTATTGCGGCGCGCGCGGAACGCCGCCCGACTCATCCGACGAATGAAAAAACCGCTGCGCAGGGCGCCATGCGTGGTGGCAGCCGGCGCAGCGGGGAGCAACTCAGAAGCTCATTTCGATGACATCGTCCGGCACGATCAACGGGCCTGCGGTCTTGCTGACGATCTCCTCGATGCACACCCCCGGTGCGCGCTCACGCAGGATGAAATGGCCGTTGTCGATTTCCAGGTAGGCGAGGTCCGTGAGCACCTTGCGGATGCAGCCGCAGCCGGTGAGCGGCAGGCTGCAATGCTTGAGCAGCTTGGACTCGCCGTCCTTGGAGGCGTGGGTCATGGTGACGATGATGTTGTCGGCACCGGCGACCAGGTCCATGGCACCGCCCATGCCCTTGATCAACTTGCCGGGAATCATCCAGGAGGCGATGTTGCCGTTGGCGTCTACCTCGAAGGCACCGAGCACTGTGAGGTCGACGTGGCCACCGCGGATCATCGCGAAAGATTCGGCCGAGGAGAAGATCGACGCCCCTTTACGTGCGGTCACCGTCTGCTTGCCGGCGTTGATCATGTCGGCGTCCAGCTCGTCCTCGGTCGGGAACGCGCCCATGCCGAGCAGGCCGTTTTCCGATTGCAGCATCACGTCGATGCCGTCCGGCACATAGTTGGCCACCAGGGTCGGAATGCCGATGCCCAGGTTGACGTAGTAACCATCTTTCAATTCGCGCGCCACACGCTGAGCCATCTGTTCGCGGGTAAGTGCCATGGTGAAATCCTCTGGTTGGAGTCTGATCAGGCGCGCAGGGTGCGCTTCTCGATACGCTTCTCGAAACTGCCCTGGATGATGCGATCGACGTAGATACCCGGGGTGTGGATGTGGGCCGGATCGAGCTCGCCGGGTTCGACGATTTCCTCCACCTCGACCACGGTGATGCGCCCGGCGGTGGCCACCAACGGGTTGAAGTTCTGCGCGGTGTGGCGATAGATCACGTTGCCGAAGTGGTCGGCCTTCCAGCCTTTGACGATGGCGAAGTCGCCGGTGATGGCCGGTTCCAGGATGTAATGGCGGCCATTGAATTCGCGTGCTTCCTTGCCTTCGGCGACCGGGGTGCCGTAGCCTGTAGCGGTGAAGAAGGCCGGAATGCCGGCACCACCGGCGCGCAGTTTCTCCGCCAGGGTGCCTTGCGGAGTGAGTTCGACCTCCAGTTCGCCATTGAGCAACTGCCGCTCGAACAGGGCATTCTCGCCGACGTAGGAGGCAATCATCTTGCGGATCTGCCGGTCTTCCAGCAGCACGCCGAGGCCGAAACCATCGACCCCGCAGTTGTTCGACACCACGGTCAGGCCGCGCACGCCGAGGCGGCGGATTTCGCCGATCAGGTTCTCCGGAATGCCGCACAGGCCAAAGCCGCCAGCCAGCACGGTCATGTTGTCAGTCAGGCCGGCCAGGGCCTCTGCGTAACTGCCTACCCGCTTGTCGAGTCCACTCATATCGCTGCGCCTCTTGTCATTATCGGTTTGGCAGCCGTGCCGCCAGAAAGTAAGTGAGAGCTTCACTGCTGCGGACTGATTTGTTAAGTTTGTTTTTATAAGCCATTAATCAGAAAAACAAACCAATGACCGTCAAGCAATTGCGCGCCTTCCTCGCCGTGGCGCAGAGCCTGAGCTTCGTCCAGGCGTGCGCGCGCCTGCATCTGTCGCAGCCGGCGCTGAGCCTGGCGATCAAGAACCTGGAGCAATCCCTCGGCGGCCCGTTGCTGGTGCGGACCACACGCAGCGTCAGCCTGACCCCCGAAGGCGAACTGCTGCTGCCGATCGCCCGACGCCTGCTGGCCGATTGGGACAACACCGAGGAGTTGCTGCGCCAGCACTTCACCCTGCAACTGGGCAAGGTTGCCATCGCCGCCATGCCCTCCTTCGCCGGCAACCTGCTGCCGGTTGCGCTCAAGGCGTTTCGTACGCGGCATCCGAAGGTCAATGTGGCGGTGCATGACGTCATCAACGAACAGGTGCTGGAGATGCTGCGCAACCGCCGGGTCGAACTGGGTATTGCCTTCGAGCCGGAATCCCTCGATGGCCTGGACTTTATCCCCTTCTATACCGACCGTTTTGTCGCGGTGGTACCCGCTGACTGCCCGCTGGCCGCGTGGCCCGAAGTGAGCTGGGCGGCGTTGCTGAAAGAGAGCTTTATCGCCTTGCAACGGCCGTCGGCGGTGCGCCTGCTGCTGGAGGAAAGCATCGCGGCCCAACATGGCAAACTGCAGGTGGCCTTCGAGAGCCACCAGCTGGTGACCGTCGGCCGCATGGTCGCCCAGGGCCTCGGCGTCAGCGCGGTGCCGAGCCTGTGCATCCAGCAGATGCAAGAGCTCGGTGCCCGTTGCATAGCCCTTTCCAACCCGCGGGTGGAACGCCGCGTCGGCCTGCTGCGCCTGGCCGAGCACGAGCTGTCGAGCGCGGCCCAGGCTCTGAGCGACGTGCTGCTGCACGTCACGGACTGGAACAGCCTGAATCTTGCGCCGGCCGGACCACCAGCAGACCAGAGCTGAGAGGTTGTGAAAAAACTCCCGCCTACTGCGACCGCCTCCAAACGCCCGCTGGCAGGGCAACGTCCGCGACTGCGTGCCATTATGTAATGACACCTCATGCAGCCAGCCGTCGCCTGCGGCTGGCGATTATTCAGCGGCGCTGGGAGGACAGATGAATCAACCCCTTTGGACCCCGTCCCCGGAGCGTGTGGCCGCCACCCGCATGGACGCCTTCCGCCGCTTCGTCAACCAGCGCCATGGCCTCGACCTGGCCGATTACCCAGCGCTGCATGCCTGGAGCGTGGCGGCCCGTGAGGCGTTCTGGCAGGCCATCGTCGACTTCTTCAACGTTGAATTCGCCGAGCAGCCCCACGCCGTGCTGGAAGAAGGCCTGGTCATGCCCAGCGCCCGCTGGTTCCCCGGCGCCGACCTCAATTTCGCCGAGCACCTGCTGCGCCGCCGCGACCAGCACCCGGCGTTGGTGGCCATCGGCGAAGATGGCAGCCGCGAACAACTGAGTTACGCCGAGCTGGCCGCCCAGGTCGCCGGGCTGCAGCGCAGCCTCAGGGCCGTCGGGGTTGGCGTCGGCGACCGGGTCGCGGCCTTCATGCCCAACACCTGGCAGACGGTGGTCGGCATGCTCGCCAGCACCAGCCTGGGCGCCACCTGGTCCTCCTGCTCGCCGGATTTCGGCACCCAGGGCGTGATCGACCGCTTCGGCCAGATCGAACCCAAGGTGCTGATCGCCGCCGCCGGCTACCGCTACGCCGGCAAGAACCTCGACTTGACCGGCAAACTGGGCGAAATCCTCGAACAGCTGCCGTCGCTCGAGCAGCTGCTGGTGGTGCCCTACGCCAATGCTCAGGCCGAGGCGGCGGACTTCCAGACCCCGGCCCGCGTCGCCCTGTGGCAGGACTTCTACCAGCCCGGCGGCGAGCCCAGCTTCACCCCGGTGCCCTTCGACCAGTCGCTGTACATCCTCTATTCCAGCGGCACCACCGGCGTGCCCAAGTGCATCGTCCACGGCGTCGGCGGCACCCTGCTGCAGCACGTCAAGGAACTCGGCCTGCACACCGACCTGCACGCCAGCGACACGCTGTTCTACTTCACCACCTGCGGCTGGATGATGTGGAACTGGCTGGCCTCGGGCCTGGCCCTGGGCGCCACCCTGGTGCTGTACGACGGCTCGCCCTTCCACCCTGGCCCCGAGCGCCTGATCGACCTGATCGACGCGGAAAACATCAGCATCTTCGGCACCAGCGCCAAGTACCTCGCCGCCCTGGAAAAGGCCGGGGCCAAGCCGGGCAGCAGCCACCAGCTGAATCGCTTGAAAACCATCCTCTCGACCGGCTCGCCGCTGTCCCACGAGAGCTTCGAGTACGTCTACCGCGAGATCAAAGCCGACATCTGCCTGTCGTCGATCTCCGGTGGCACCGACATCGTCTCCTGCTTCGCCCTGGGCAACCCGCTGTTGCCGGTGTGGCGCGGCGAACTGCAGTGCAAGGGCCTGGGCATGGACGTACAGGTGTGGAACGAGGCTGGCCAGCGGGTATTCGGCCAGAAAGGCGAACTGGTCTGCGTCCAGCATTTTCCCTCGATGCCGGTGGGCTTCTGGAATGATCCCGACGACGAGAAATTCCGCGCCGCCTACTTCGACACCTTCCCCGGCATCTGGGCCCACGGCGACTACGCCGAGGAGACCGCCCATGGCGGCCTGGTGATCCACGGCCGCTCCGACGCGGTACTCAACCCCGGCGGCGTGCGCATCGGCACCGCCGAGATCTACCGCCAGGTGGAGAAGGTCGACGAGGTGCTGGAATCCATCGCCATCGGCCAGGACTGGCAGGATGACGTGCGCGTGGTGCTGTTCGTCCGTCTGCGCGAGGGCGTGGCCTTAAGCGACGAGCTGCAGGCGCGCATCCGCCAGGTGATCCGCCGCAATACCAGCCCACGCCATGTGCCAGCCAAGATCATCGCGGTGGCCGACATCCCGCGCACCCTCAGCGGCAAGATCGTCGAACTGGCGGTGCGCAACGTGGTGCACGGCAAGCCGGTAAAGAACACCGACGCCCTGGCCAACCCCGAGGCGCTGGAGCTGTATCGGGATCTGCCGCAACTGCGGGACTGACCGTGTGATCGCAGGCCACCGCAATGAGCCGGCCCATACGGGCCAGCAGCACAGAGGCAGGCGGCTCTTTGCAACTACTGCCAGTTAGCGGGTAGCGTAGGGCCAGGTTAACCGCAGTCCAGGGGAGTGCAGCCGATGGTGCAGAGAAACGACTTCAACATCAGAACCATGACCCGCGCGGAAGTCGACCTGGCCATCGACTGGGCCGCGGCGGAAGGCTGGAATCCGGGCGTGCATGATGCGGACTGCTTCTATGCGGCCGATCCCAATGGCTTCCTGATCGGCTTGCTCGGCGCCGAGCCGATTGCGGTCATTTCGGTGGTGAAGTACGGCAGCGGTTTTGGCTTTCTCGGTTGTTACATCGTCAAGCCGCAATACCGGGGCCAGGGCTACGGCATGCAAATCTGGAAGGCTGGTCTGGCCTATCTGAGTGGCCGCGCCATTGGCCTGGACGGCGTGGTGGCGCAGCAGGGCAACTACATGAAATCGGGCTTCATCCTGAGCCATTGCAACGTCCGTTATCAGGGGGTCGGCGGTGGCGACTATCCAGCCGACCCACGCATTGTGCCTCTGCCCACCCTGCCCTTTGCCGACCTGCTCAGCTACGACCGAGCGTTGTTTGCCGAGAACCGTAGTGCGTTTTTACGCTGCTGGATCGACCAGCCCGAAAGCACCGCCCTCGGTATTGTCCAGGCGCAGCAGCTGGCGGGTTACGCGGTACTGCGCAGGTGCCGTGCTGGCTACAAGATAGGCCCCTTGTTTGCCGACAGTGCCGAGCTGGCGGAGCAGCTATTTCTGGCGCTGAAAGCCAGCGCCCCGGCAGGCGCGGCGATCTTTCTGGATACCCCGGCGGCGAATGCCGCGGCGATCGAGATGGCGCAGCGACATGGCATGACGGTATCGTTCGAGACCGCACGCATGTACCTGGGTGCCTGCCCGGAAATTCCCCTCGAGCGCGTGTTCGGCGTGACCAGTTTCGAACTCGGCTAATCGCACTGAGCGCAGCCGCGCCCCATGTGCAGAAACCCGACCACCGCGCAACACAGACAATACCCAGGACTTCACCCACAAGGAGCACCACCATGGCTGGACTCTACCCCGACAAGATCAAGACCCTGCCGCTGTTCGACGGTCGCTTCGATGCCTACAAGCTCGAAGCCAGCAACAGCGACGTATTGTTCGCCTCCTACCCGGCGGGCACCTCGATCCCGGCCCATAGCCATGACACCGAAAACTACGGGGTAATCACCCGTGGTGCGTTACAGCTGACCATCGACGGACAGACCACCACCTACAGGACTGGCGACTGGTATCAGGTGCCTGCTGGCGTACTGCACGCCGCCGAATTTGCCGAGGAAACCGACGAAATCGAGTTCTGGTTCAAGCCCGGTGCTCAGCCCTGAACAAAGGCCAGATCCCCCATGCAAGGGACTGCCGCTGAGCACAGCCCTCCATGCAGCGGAGCTCGCGCACCACTGCAGTTGAGCGCCGTCGCACTCAGGTGCCCATGCGGCCCGGATCTTCCGGTTCCTCATCCGCGGCGATGTCTTCCAGGGTCAACTCCATGCCCCAGCTAGGCGCTGCGGCCGGTTCCGGCCCCTTGACCTGGGTATCGGAGGCGGCAGCCGCCGTCTGATTCGCCGGGTTCTCCCGGTGCAGCTTGAGCTTGAGGCGCACGTTGTTCGCCGAGTCGGCATTCTTCACCGCCTCCTCTTCGCTGATGGCGCCTTCATGGACCAGGTCGATCAGCGCCATGTCGAAGGTCTGCATGCCCAGGTTCTTCGACTTTTCCATGATTTCCTTGATCTCGGAAAACTCGTTGCGCTTGATCAGGTCACGGATGGTTGGCGTGCCCAGCAGCACCTCCACCGCGGCGCGGCGCTTGCCGTCGCTGGTCTTGACCAGGCGCTGGGACACGAAGGCCTTGAGGTTGTTGCCCAGGTCGTTGAGCAACTGCGGGCGGCGCTCCTCCGGGAAGAAGTTGATGATGCGATCCAGCGCCTGGTTGGCGTTGTTGGCGTGCAGGGTGGAGATCGCCAGGTGGCCGGTGTCGGCAAAGGCCAGGGCGTGCTCCATGGTCTCGCGGTCGCGGATCTCGCCGATCAGGATCACATCCGGCGCCTGGCGCAGGGTGTTCTTCAGCGCCGCGTGAAAACTGCGGGTGTCGACCCCTACTTCACGCTGGTTGATGATGGATTTTTTGTGCCGATGGACATACTCCACCGGGTCTTCGATGGTGATGATATGGCCACCGGCATTGCGGTTGCGGTAGTCGATCAGCGCCGCCAAGGAGGTCGACTTTCCCGACCCGGTGCCGCCGACGAACAGCACCAGGCCGCGCTTCTCCATCACCGTACCGAGCAACACCTCGGGCAGCTTCAAGTCTTCGAACTTGGGAATATCCAGCTTGATGTTGCGCGCGACTATGGACACCTCGTTGCGCTGCTTGAAGATGTTGATGCGAAAGCGCCCCACACCCGCCAGGGAAATCGCCAGGTTCATCTCCAGCTCGCGCTCGAATTCCTCACGCTGGGCGACATCCATCACCGACTCGGCGATGGTGGCCACCTCGCCGGCCTTCAAGGCTTCCTGACTGAGCGCCTTGAGCACGCCGTTGAACTTGGCGCATGGCGGCGCGCCGGTAGACAGATAGAGGTCGGAACCGTCCTGGCTGGCCAGGACTTTCAGCATTGAGTGGATATCCATGAGCAGCGTTTCCGTCGATTGGATTTAATACAGTAGGCCAGGATTCGCCCGTGCCTCGGAGAATCCGGCAAACCTGAAAGTGACGTCATTCTGATGGCGCAGCAAACACTGGCACAATACGCGCCCGGTAGAAATGAGGAACTCGTCATGGCAAAAGCAATGGCCCGCCATATTCTGGTGAAAACAGAAGCAGAAGCCGCGGCACTGAAGAAGCGCATCGCCGCCGGCGAGGCCTTCGACCTGCTCGCACGGCAGCATTCCACCTGCCCGTCCGGCAAACGCGGCGGCGATCTCGGCGAAGTACGTCCCGGGCAGATGGTCCGGGCGATCGATCAGGTCATCTTCAAGAAACCCCTGCGTGAGTTGCACGGCCCGGTGAAGAGCCAGTTTGGCTATCACCTGGTGCAGGTGTTCTACCGCGACTGAGCGCAAATCACTCGGCAAAGCCGTCCATCTGTCCTCCCGACTGCCTTGCCGGGCCAGAAAGCTGTACAATCTTGCCCCTTTCGCGCTCCCGCGCTCGCTTTCTGGACAACGATTCGTGATCTCCACCGCCAATATCACCATGCAATTCGGGGCAAAACCCCTGTTCGAGAACGTTTCCGTCAAGTTTGGCGGCGGCAACCGTTACGGCCTGATCGGGGCGAACGGCTGCGGCAAGTCGACCTTCATGAAAATTCTCGGCAACGACCTGGAACCGAGCGGCGGTCAGGTGATGCTGGAGCCGAACGTGCGCCTGGGCAAGCTGCGCCAGGATCAGTTCGCCTACGAAGAATTCAGCGTGATCGATACCGTGATCATGGGCCATGAAGAGTTGTGGAAGGTCAAAGCCGAGCGTGACCGCATCTACTCGCTGCCAGAAATGAGCGAAGACGACGGCATGGCCGTGGCCGAACTGGAAACCGAGTTCGCCGAGATGGACGGTTACACCGCCGAATCCCGCGCCGGCGAACTGCTGATGGGCCTGGGCATTCCGCTGGCTCAGCATTTCGGCCCGATGAGCGAAGTCGCCCCAGGCTGGAAACTGCGTGTACTGCTGGCTCAGGCGCTGTTCTCGGATCCGGAAGTGTTGCTGCTCGACGAGCCGACCAACCACCTGGACATCAACACCATCCGCTGGCTGGAAAACATCCTGACCCAGCGCAATAGCACTATGATCATCATTTCCCACGACCGCCACTTCCTCAACAGTGTGTGCACCCACATGGCGGATCTGGATTACTGCGAACTGCGCCTGTTCCCGGGTAACTACGACGAGTACATGACCGCCTCGACCCAGTCGCGCGAACAACTGCTGTCGGACAACGCCAAGAAGAAGGCCCAGATCAACGAGCTGCAATCCTTCGTCAGCCGCTTCTCGGCTAACGCCTCGAAAGCCAAGCAGGCCACCTCGCGCGCCAAGCAGATCGACAAGATCCAGCTGGCCGAGGTCAAGCCGTCCAGCCGGATCAGCCCGTTCATTCGCTTCGAGCAGAACAAGAAGCTGCACCGCCAGGCCGTGATCGTCGACAGCATGGCCAAGGGCTTCGACGGCAAGCCGCTGTTCAATAACTTCAGCTTCACCGTCGAAGCCGGCGAGCGCGTGGCCATCATCGGCCCCAACGGCATCGGCAAGACCACCCTGCTGCGCACCCTGGTCGGCGAGCTGTACCCGGATGCCGGTACCGTCAAATGGACCGAAAGCGCCGAGCTGGGCTACTACGCCCAGGATCACGCCTCCGACTTCGAAGACGAGAGCAACCTGTTCGACTGGATGGGCCGCTGGACCCAGGGCGGCGAGCAACTGGTGCGTGGCACCCTCGGCCGCATGCTGTTCTCCAACGACGAGATCCTCAAGTCGGTGAAGGTGATTTCCGGTGGCGAACAGGGCCGCATGCTGTTCGGCAAGCTGATCCTGCAAAAGCCCAACGTGCTGATCATGGACGAACCGACCAACCACCTCGACATGGAATCCATCGAGGCGCTCAACCTGGCGCTGGAAAACTACCCGGGCACGCTGGTCTTCGTCAGCCACGACCGTGAGTTCGTCGGCTCCCTGGCCACGCGCATCATCGAACTCTCCGCCAGCGGCGTCACCGACTTCAGCGGCACCTACGACGACTACCTGCGCAGCCAGGGCCTGATCTGATTCAGGCAGGCTGAACCCTGGCAAGGTGGGACCAGCACGTGAATTGCTTCGGCCCCACCAACCCCCACCGCGCCCCGCTCCGCCTGCCAGGCCCCTGCCATCACGCCGGCATAAGCACGGCTGACAATCCGTTGAACAACGCTAGTGCGTGACGGCTAACCCCAGGCCTGAATTTCTCCTCAAGCTTCCTGCGCAGTCACCCGCACACTCGTGCCACCTCCCCGTCGACCTCCAAGTCTTCCAGCTGACAACCCGCCAACCGAGCGGCGCCAGTCACGCCCCCCAACTAAAAAGCCCCGCACTAGGCGGGGCTCTGGTTCAGCTCAGGTGAAGCTCAGGGCACACTGACTCCACGCTGAGCGGTTTGTGCCAGGTCCATCAGTTCGCGATTGGCGACCGCGTACATGGCGTAATCGGAGCCTGTCGCCGCACGCAACTCGGCGAGCATGGTCTTCCAGCGATCGACCAGACGACGATGCTGCTCCAGCCAGACCACCAACCGCTCTTCGATATCCGTCGGCGCCTCGACCATCTGCAGCGCCGACACGGTGATCGCTCGCTGCTGCCAGTCCAGATCGTCGCGGAAGGCTTCCCGCGCCAAGGCCTGCCAGTTGCTTTCCACCGCCAGACCGGTGATCTGTTGCAGGTACCAGGACAGCTCCAGCGACCCGCCAACTGCGAAGTAGCACGCGGCAACCCGCTGCGGATCCTGGGCGGTGACATCCGAAGCCTCGATGATTGGCAGCAGGGTGTACAGATGGCTGGTACCGGCCACCATACGCGCCAGCACCTCGGGCACACCGGCCTCGACATACGACTGGAAACGCGCGAGCCACTGCTCACGCGACGGGCCTTCGAGCAACTCGTCGAGGTTCATGGCCAGCGCTTCGATGCGTGGCGCGAAATGTGCGACATCGCGCGCCGCATCCAGCTCATTGCGGCGGCTACGCAGGAACCAACGGGTGGCCCGACGCCCCAGACGCATCAGCTCATCCATCATTTGCAGCTGCAGTTCGGCCGGCACCTGGTAGTCCAGCGCTTCGATCTGCTTCCACCAATGCGGCAGGCGGAACACATCGCGCACGATGACATAGGCCCCGGCGACGTTGGCCGAACTCATGCCGGTGGACTCCTTCAGGCGTTGCACGAAGGTGATGCCCATGTGGTTGACCAGATCGTTGGCGATCTGCGTGCTGACGATTTCGCGCTTGAGGCGATGACGACGCATCTGCTCACCGAACTTCAGCGCCAGCAGCGGCGGGAAAGCGGTTTCCATCTCGCGGGCCAGGTATTCATCGTCCGGCACCTGGGACTTGAGCAGCGACTCTTTCAGATCGATCTTGCTGTAGGAGATCAGCACCGACAGCTCCGGACGAGTCAGGCCCTGGCCTTTGGCGGCTCGCTCATTAAGCTCGTCGTCGGACGGCAGGAACTCCAGGGCGCGATCCAGCTTGCCCGCTGCTTCCAGCCCGGCCATGACCCGCTTGTACTCACCCAGCCGCTCACGCGCACGACGCTCGGCCAACGACAGGGCCTGGGTCTGCATGTAGTTGTTGGCCAATACCAGGCCGCCCACCGCATCGGTCATCTCGACCAGCAGCTTGTTGCGCTGCTTGCCGGTCATGTCGCCGGCCGCAACGACCTCGTTGAGCAGGATCTTGATATTTACCTCATGGTCGGAACAATCCACCCCAGCGGCGTTATCGATGAAGTCGGTATAGCTCGCCCCGCCATTGAGGCCGTACTCGACGCGACCCAGCTGAGTCATGCCGAGGTTGCCGCCCTCGCCCACGACTTTCGCCCGCAGCTCGCGACCGTCGACGCGCAACGCATCGTTGGCCTTGTCGCCCACATCGGCATGGCTTTCCTTGCTCGACTTGACGTAAGTACCGATCCCGCCGTTCCAGATCAGATCGACCGGCGCCTTGAGCAGCGCATTGAGCAACTCGGTCGGCGCCAGCTTGTCGGCACTGATATCGAAGCGCTCTTGCATTTGCACGCTGATGGGAATGCTCTTGGCGCTACGCAGGAAGATCCCGCCACCCGCTGACAGCAGCGAGGTATCGTAATCGGCCCAGCTCGAACGCGGCAGGTTGAATAGGCGCTTGCGCTCGACGAAGCTCTTGGCCGCGTCCGGGTTGGGGTCGATGACGATATGCAGGTGGTTGAAGGCCGCGACCAGCTGCAGCTTGTCCGACAGCAGCAGACCGTTGCCGAACACGTCACCGGCCATGTCGCCGATACCAATCACCGTGGTGTTGTCCTGCTGCACATTGATGCCGCGCTCACGGAAGTGGCGCTGCACCGAAACCCAGGCGCCCTTGGCAGTGATGCCCATGCCCTTGTGGTCATAACCGGCCGAACCACCGGAGGCGAAGGCATCGCCGAGCCAGAAGCCATAGTCGGCAGCAATACCGTTGGCGATATCGGAGAAGGTTGCGGTGCCCTTGTCGGCGGCGACCACCAGATAGGGGTCATCCTGATCGTGGCGCACCACGTTGGCCGGTGGCACCACCGCGCCTTCCTTGAGATTGTCGGTGATGTCGAGCAGGCCGCTGATAAAGATCCGGTAGCAGGCGATGCCCTCGGCCATGATCTCATCACGCGAGCCGCCCAGCGGCATGCGCCGCGGCAGGAAGCCGCCCTTGGCGCCCATCGGTACGATGACAGCGTTCTTCACCTGCTGCGCCTTGACCAGGCCAAGCACTTCGGTACGGAAGTCTTCATCACGATCCGACCAGCGCAGGCCACCGCGGGCGACGTCGCCGAAACGCAGGTGCACGCCTTCGACACGCGGCGAATAGACGAAGATCTCGAACTTGGGCGTCGGCTTGGGAATGTCCGGAATCGCCCGCGGGTTGAGCTTGAAGCTGAAGTAGGACTTGCTCTGCCCAGCGGCATCGGGCTGGTAGAAGTTGGTGCGCAAGGTGGCCTTGATCAGGTCCAGGTAGCGCCTGAGGATACGGTCTTCGTTGAGCACCGCCACGTTATCCAGCGCAGCTAGAATCGCCTGCTCCAACTTCTGCTGCTTGCTCTCCAGGTCTCCGGCGCCTAGCTTGCGCGCCAGATAGAAGCGAGTCCTGAACAGACGCACCAATTCCTTGGCGATGTTGGCATGGTTGACCAGGGTACTGGCGATATAGTTGAGGCCGAAACCCAGGCGAATCTGCTTCAAGTAGCGCGCATAGGCGCGCAGCAGCGCCACATCGCGCCACGGCATGGCCGCCGTCAGCACCAGGCGGTTGAAAGCATCGTTCTCGGCGTCGCCACCAACGATGTGGACGAAGGCATCCTGCAGGGTGTCATTGAGCTGCTGGATATCGACGTCCAGACCTTCGGCATAGGTGAAGGCGAAATCGTGGATCCAGAACTCACGGCCATTCTGCTGGTGCAGACGGTAAGGGAACTCACCGAGCACGCGCAGGCCAAGGTTTTCCAGAACCGGCAGCACATCCGACAGCGGCAACGGCGTATCGGCGTGGTACAGCTTGCAATGCAATTGCTGACCGGCGTCGGCCAGCGGCTGATAGAAACTCATTACCAGCGGTCGCTCGCTGCTCAGGCTGAGCAGGTGCTGCATGTCCACCACCGCCGAATGCGGGGCAAAACGCTCGCGATAACCGGCCGGGAAACCACTGGGGAAATCCGCCAGGACATTGGTGCCCTGGGCTTCGCCGAAGCTTTCCACCATCAGGCTGACGTAATCGTCCTTCCACGAACGACAGGCCTGAATCACTTCCTTCTCCAGGCGCACCGGATCGATCTGTACCTTGTTCTTCGGGTCGGCACGCAAAATGAACTGCACGCGCGCCAGCACCGACTCGGAGAAGAAGGTCCAGAATTCACAATCGGTGGCCTGCAGGCGCTCCATCAGCACCTGCTGGATCTTCATACGGATCTCGGTGGAGTAGACGTCACGCGGCACATAGACCAGGCAGTAGCAGAACCGACCATAGGGATCGCGGCGCAGGAACACGCGAATCTTGTTGCGCTCCTGAATCTGCACGATGGCCATGGCGGTATCACACAGGTCATCGACCGGGGTCTGGAACAGGTCGTCGCGCGGCAGCACTTCCAATACCTGAGCCAGTTCCTTGCCCAGGTGTGCCTTGCTGTCAAAACCGGCACGCTGCTCGATCACCGCCACCTTGCGGCGGATATAGGGGATGTTCCACACGCTCTCGGCATACACAGCCGAAGTGTACAGACCCATGAAGCGGCATTCCTTGATGACCCGCCCCTTGCTGTCCAGCTCGCGAATCGACACCAGATCAGGATAGGCCGGACGGTGCACGCGGCTCGGCACCGCCGCCTTGGCGAAGGACAACAGCAGCGGCTCGCGCAGGTAGCTGAGGGCTTCGGGTTCGATGCTCAGGTCCTCGCTCTTGAGGCCGCCACGCAAGCGCTTGGACATGCCCAGCAGGGATTGCTCGTCGTAGACGATGGTGCCGCCACCCGGCGCGTCCACCACGGTGAATTCTTCATAGCCCAGGAAGGTGAAGTGGTCATCGAGCAACCAGCTCAGGAACACCTTGATTTCCTCGACTTCGGCGGCCTCGACATTGAGCTTTGCCTTGCCCAGCCAGGCCAACAGCTCCTGCGCCTTGGCCTTCATCGGCTGAAAATCGACCACGCTCAGGCGCACTTCCTCGAAGACTTCGCGCAGGGCTTTTTCCAGGGTCTTCAGCTCACCGCTGCTGGCGCAGCGGTCGATTTCCAGGAACATCAAGGCTTCCTGCAGCACGCCCTCGCCCTGGGTGCCCTTGGGCAGGATTTCCAGCAGCTCGCCCTGGGCGTTGCGGCGTACGCTGAACACGGTGTTCTGCAGGGTGTGGATGCTGTAGCCACGGCGATTCAGCTCCATGCGCGCCGAGTCGACCAGGAACGGGATATCGCTGCGCAGGATTTCCACGCCGGAATGGGTCGACTGCCAGCCGTGCTTTTCGTAATCGGGGTTGAAGACGCGAATTTCAGTTTTGCTGTGATCGAAGCGCTGCAACAGGCGCCAGGATGACAGGGTGCAACCGACCAGGTCGGAAAGCCGGCGTTGGGTAAGTTCGTCTAGCGCGATGATGCCGAAGAATTGCTCGGCGAACAGCGCGACTTGTGGCAATGCTTGTTCACTGACGTGCTGCGCCAGGGCCGCTTGCAGTTGATGCTGAAAGTCGGCTTTGCTGGCCGCCGTAAAGAACGCCATGTTTATTATGCTCCGTTTGGCTTGAGATTCGATTAGCAGGCTGAGGGCAGTCACGAGTCTTGCGCTTACGCCACAACCATAGTCCACGGGGCACTTGCTGCATTGAAAATGCTTGCCCCTTAGGTTGTGGCGACTTCAACGACTCGCTGGTCACATTTGCCGCATGAGCTTAACGAGGGAATGCCTTGCAGCGCTTGCCACGCTGCGACATTTTCTTTCAAGGCTGCTCCCCCGGCGGGCAAATGCGATGGAAAGAGGATCATTCCTCCAACTTGCAGCGCCCAGTGCCGGCTCAATCGCTGGCAAAAGGCGTCGCAGCCCCATCGCCAAGACGAACTCAGGCGCCCCGCATCGCCTGCGGTAACAGCAGAACGATCTGCGGAAATGCGGTGATCAGGATCGCCGCGAACACCAGCAGCAGGAAGAACGGGAAACTGGCCTTGGCCACTTTCCACAGGTCATAGCCCGTCAGGTTCTGAATGACGAACAGATTGAAGCCCACCGGTGGGGTAATCTGCGCCATCTCGACCACCAGAATGAGGAAGATCCCAAACCATAGCAGGTCGATACCCGCCGCCTGCACCGCAGGCAGCACCACCGCCGTGGTCAGCAGGATGATTGAAATACCATCGAGAAAGCAGCCCAGGACCATAAACAACACGGTCAACGCCAACAGCAGCAGATAGGGCGAAAGTTGTTTGGCGATGATCCAATCGGCCAGCGCCGAGGGTAGCCCAGTGAAACTCATGGCCGACGTCAGGTAAGCGGCCCCCAGCAAAATGAAGAAGATCATGCACGAGGTGCAAACCGCGCCCATCAGACTCGCCATGAAGGTCTCGCGGCTCAGAGAGCCCGAGCACAGGGCAATCAGCAATGCACCGACAACCCCAACCGCCGCCGCCTCAGTGGCAGTGGCAAAGCCGGCGTAGATCGAGCCGATCACCGCCACGATCAACAGCACCACGGGAATCAGTAACTTCGAACCCCGCAGTTTTGCCATAAACGGCAAGGCTTCGGTTTCTTCCGGCAGCTTGTCGCGATTGAACATTGCCCAGAGCATTAGAAAACCACTGAAAATTACCAGCAACAGCAGACCTGGCAGGATGCCCGCGATGAACAGTCGGGAGATGGACACCTGCGCCGCTACGCCATAGACGATCATCATGATCGAAGGCGGAATCAACAGGCCCAAGGTGCCGGCACCCGCCAGCGAGCCCATGGCAATGCTGTCCGGATAGCCGCGAGACTTCAGCTCCGGCAGGGAAATCCGGCCAATGGTCGCCGCCGTGGCCGCCGACGAACCGCTGACCGCCGCAAAGATACCGCAGCCGAACACATTGACATGCAGCAGGCGCCCCGGCAGCCCGCGCATCCACGGCGCCAAACCATTGAACATGTCTTCCGAAAGTCGCGTGCGATAAAGGATTTCGCCCATCCAGATGAACAGCGGCAGTGCCGTCAACGTCCAGCTGGCACTGGAAGCCCAGCTGGTAGAGGCAAGAATAGAGCCCGCCGGCGCGCCACCGAACAGCTCCATGCCAATGATACCGACGCCGATCAGCGACAGCGCGACCCATACACCCCCACCAAGCAGCGCAAACAACGCCACCAGCAGAGTGACTGTAATTATTGTGTGTTCCATGGCTAGCTCACCAATGCGATGCGGGCACGGCCGCAGAAAAGAAGAACGTCACGGGTAGTGCTCACTCGCTCAGCGCGACGTTGACCACGGCGACCTCGAAGCGCCGTCCCAGACAGACCAGCACCAGACGCTCGGCCATCGCAATGACCAGGATGAGGGTGCCAAGCAGCATCGGCAGCTGCGGCAGCCACATAGGAATGGGCAGCAGGCCCGACGACACTTCGTTGAACTCGTAGGACTCGATCACGAACAGGGTGCAATACCACGCCAGATAGGCGGCGATCGACAGCCCGATAAACGTGCTCAGGAGATCGGCAAAAAAACGCCCACGAGCCGGCAATAACCTACAGAGCATTTCGACGCGCACGTGTGCCCCGCGCTGCAAGGCATAAGGCAATCCCAGGAAGCCTGAGGCAGCCATGGCGTAAGCCGCAAACTCATCCGCTGAAGGCACCATCGTCCCCAGCTGACGCGCGACGATTTGCGCGACTACCAACAGGCAGATCAGGACGAGAAACACACCGGACAGCCATCCGGAGAGAGTGTAAAGCTTGTGCAATGGCGTCATGGTCATGACTCCCCTGATCGCTGGTGGAGATACCGGGGGTAAAACGCACACTGCGTCCACAGTTGCACGTTACCCCCGAGAACTTGAGCCGATAACGTCAGTTCTTGTACGCGTCGATGATTGCCTTACCGTCGGCACCAGACTTTTGCAGCCATTCGTCGACCATGGTTTGCCCGATCTTCTCGAAGCCGGCTTCGACGGGCTCAGGCGCGCTCTCAGCGACCTGCATGCCATGATCGGCGAGCGTCTTCACCAGCTTGCTGGTCTCCTCCTGGGAGATCGCCCAACCGCGCGTTTCGGCACGGGCGGCGGCTTCCAGCACAGCCGTTTGCGAAGCTTGCGGCAGACGATTAAAGGCGCGCGCATTGACGATCACGAAGTTCTTCGGAATGAATGCTTTAACGTCATAGTAGTAGCTGACGAAATCCCAGGCCTGGGAGTCCACTCCGGTAGTCGGCGAAGTCAACATGCCGCTGATCATGCCGGTACTGAACGCCTGAGGGATTTCACCGGTCTGGATAACAGTCGGAATAGCCCCCATCAGCTCGGCTATGCGCGAGGTCGCTGGATTGTAGGCCCGAAACTTCATGCCCTTGAAGTCATCCATGCTGCTGATCGCGGTCTTGCTGTAGATACTCTGCGGCGACCAGGGCATGGCATAGAGCAGCTTGATGCCCTGCTTGGCAAGACGCGCCTCCACCGCAGGGCGACTGACCGCCCAAAGCTTCTGCGCATCACTGTAATTGCGCACCAGGAATGGCACGCTATCCACTTCATAAATCGGGTCTTCGTTGCCCAATACGGACATCAGCACGTCGCCAACCTGAACCTGGCCGGTCTGCACCGCGCGCTTGACCTCGGGGCGCTTGAACAGCACCGAGTTGGCATGGATGCGTATCTGCAACTCGCCAGCGGTGGCGGTTTCGACATCTTTGGCGAAGTCCTTGGCCACCGCGGTAATGAAGTTGCCATCGGGCTGTTCGACCGTCATGTTCCAGCGTTCGGCGGCCTGCACGGAAAACGCACCAATGCTCAACGCGCAGACCATAGCCGACAGTGCGAAGCGAAACGAAATGCTCTTCATGAGTTTCTCCAGATTATTGTTGTAGGCGCGATGGTCTGTGCCGGCGCTTGAGGGAAAACACCCCGAGTCTTGTTTAATAGGCAAAGCCTGTCCAACTAGAAAAACCGGGAACGCATGATCGGAAATTGTTATGAGGCGAAACCCGGCAGGCCCAGAACGCTGCACCATCGATGTGCATCAATGATAGGAGAAGGGATAGCATTGCGCGCCCATCCCTTTCGTTACGAAATCGATAGCAGGATTACCTTAGCGGCTGTAGCGCTCTGAGACACCGAGCAGAACTAGAGAAACCGTGCTTGCGAACGCCTCATCAGGGTCGGTAGCGGCGGACTCAATCCGTCCCGTGCCCCACAGCAGGGATCGTCAGGACAACCATGGCTTCGCCCATCTGCTCGCCGTATGCGCTGAGCACTTCACAGGCGAGCGCTATTATGTCTTCGCTCAGCTCGAGGCCCGCGCCCGTGCGCCACGTGGCGACAATGCCGAGTGGTGAAGGTTGCGGTACGTCATCAAGGATGGTCAGCACACCCTGCTTCAGCTCTTCGCTGACCAAGGCTGCCGGTAGCGCGCCGATGCCGAAACCGTCACGCACCAAGCGCGTCATGGCCGCTACGGAATTGACGCAACTGATCCGCGGCGCGCTGACATTGCCGGCGTGCAGCAGGTTGAGGATGTCCTGGTGCGGGCGAGAATTCTTCGAGAAGGTAATGATGCGTTCTTTGGCCAATTCATTCATCGATGCATAGCCACGGTGATACAACGAGCCCGTTGGCACTATCCATTGCACCGGGAAGCTCGCCAGTTCCAGATTGCGCACACTGTCGCCGTTAACCATGTCGGTCTGCAAAATGATATCCAGATAGCCCTTATGCAATTGATCACAGAGATTACGCGCGGTATCTGCCGTCAGCTCGATTTCCACCGCTGGATAGCGCTCCATGATCCTGGTCACGAAGGGGCTCAGCCAGGTGTGAATAACCGTGTCCATCGCCCCTATCCGGATACGCCCCTGGATGTTGCCGGCATCGCTGACTGACTGCTTCAACGCCTGCATGGTGTCGATCATTCGCTCGGCGTACTCGAGCACCTTGTGCCCTTCCGGCGTCAGCGAAACACCCTTCGAGTCACGCAAAAACAGGCGCACCCCCAACTCGTCTTCCAGCGCAGCAATTCGACTTGAAATCGAGGCCTGAGTGCTGAACAACTTTTCCGCAGTGAGACGAAAGCTCTTCAGCCGCGCCACCCACACAAAAGTCTCGAGAAATTTCAGGTTCATGGCCGGTGGCGCCCTCACTGTAATGAAGTTCTGTTGCGGGTAGAGCAAATCGCAATGATGCACCCGAAATTGGCAGCACGCCAATTGCCTGCCAAGTGGGAGGCCCATTGGATTTTCTTATTGCCCACCCCCTGCTTTTTCTCGTTGGACGCTTGCTCCGCCCCTTACCAAGAATGCGCCGACGGTATTGCAACCCCCAATAACAACAAACGTGGAACTGCGCCCTGCCAAGCCGCGCGCATAGTTCTCAGGAGATACCCCGGATGACCCCATGCATTCGCCTGGCTGCCCTGCTGATCGCCAGCAGCCTTCCCGGTCTAGCCAGCGCCGATTTCATCAGCGACAGCAAAGGCAACCTCGAGCTACGCAATTTTTACTTCAACCGTGACTTTCGCCAGCACAACGCACGCGACAAGGCAGAAGAATGGGCCCAGGGTTTGCTCCTGCGCCTGGAGTCAGGCTATACCGAAGGCCAGGTCGGCATAGGCATCGATGCGCTTGGCATGCTCGGCCTGAAGCTCGACTCCGGTGACGGCACTGCAGGCAGCGGCTTGTTGCCGGCCGACCCCTCCAGCGGCTCGCAGGACGAGTATTCCAAGCTCGACCTGACCGCCAAATTCAGAGCAGCCAAGAGCACCCTGCGAGTTGGTTCCCTGGCTTTTCGCAGCCCGATCGTCTCGTCGAATGACTCGCGCCTGCTCCCCGCATCGTTGCGCGGCGCACTGCTGAACGTGCAGGAGATCGACAAGCTCAGCCTGCAGGGCGGCAAGATCGATCGCATCAAGGCCAACAATTCCACCGACTACATCCAGATGAGCGCCAGCCGTATCGGCGGCCGCAGCGACTCCTTCGTGTTCGGCGGCGGCGATTACCAGCTGACTCCCAGTCTCAGTGCCGCCCTTCACTACGGCAATTTGCAAGACATCTACCAGCAGCACTACGGCACCCTGGTCTACCTCAAGCCGCTGGGCGAAGGTCAGTCGTTCAAGACCGACTTGCGCATCGCCAAAAGCCGCGAAGACGGCAACTTCCGCGACATCGACAACACCGCCTTCGGCGCCATGTTCACCTACACCCTGGGTGGCCATGCATTCGGCGCCGGCTACCAGCGCATGAGCGGCGATGACCCCTTCCCCTATATCGCCAGCAGCGATCCGTACCTGGTCAACTTCGTGCAGATCAACGACTTCGCCAACATCGACGAACGTTCCTGGCAGGCCCGCTACGACTATAACTTCGCCGCCATGGACATACCTGGCCTGACCTTCATGAGCCGTTACATTTCCGGCGACCACGTTCAGGTTGGCGCCAGCAACGCTGGCAAGGAATGGGAACGCGACATGGACCTCGGCTACGTGGTGCAAAGCGGTCCGCTGCAGAACCTCGGGATCAAATGGCGTAACGCCACCGTGCGCTCGAACTTCGGCAACGACCTCAACGAGAACCGCCTGATCCTCAACTACAGCTTGGCACTCTGGTAACAGACTGCGCGACCGCCTGCCCATAGCTGCGCCGTTTTTGGTGCATGCCTGCGATATGGCGCAAGCCACAACAAACGCAAGGGCGACTATCGGCATAGCTGATGCCTGCCCTGCTTTCATCGATACCGCTACCCAGCGTGCGCGAGCCGATGACGGAGTCGGCAGACCATAACTGCCATCGAATTTTCCTATCTCCGGCGCACGTTTTTATTAGTTGGACGCACCAAGTGACCCGATCAAGAATGCTTCACGGTTCATTTTTCATAGACAAACCCGTGCACTGGCCACTCAACAGCCCTCGTAGCCTGCGCCCGACAGACCAGAGCATGACGCTCCGCCCAGAGGAACACTTCCGTGAATAGCTTGCTTCTGAACTGCGATATCGGCGAAAGCTTTGGCGCCTGGCAAATGGGCATGGATGCCGAGGTCATGCCCTATATCGACTGCGCCAACATCGCCTGCGGCTTCCACGCCTCGGACCCCAGCATCATGCGCAAGACCGTGGCCCTGGCGGTCACCCATGGCGTGCGCATCGGCGCCCACCCGGGCTATCAGGACCTGGTCGGTTTCGGCCGCCGCTCGATGGATTGCTCGGCCCAGGAGGTCGAGGATCTGCTGCTCTACCAGATCGGCGCCCTCGAAGCGATTTGCCGCAGCCAGGGCACTCGTATCACCTATGTCAAACCGCACGGCGCGCTGTACCAGGACATGATGCGCAAGCCGGACACCCTCCGCGCGGTAATGCGCGCCGTGGCCAGCTACGACAAGAGCCTGCCGGTGATGCTGATGACCACCCGCGACAATCGCCAGGCACAAGCCATAGGCGACGAGTTCGGCATCACCCTGTGGTTCGAGGCTTTCGCCGACCGGGCCTATGACGCGGCCGGCTTTCTGGTCGCGCGCAACCAGCCGGGCGCGGTGCACCATGACAGCGACGTCATCGTCAACCAGGCCACAACCCTGGCCAAAGGCGACACGCTGGTCGCCAGTGATGGCAGCGCCCTGCCCCTGCAGGCCCACACCCTGTGCGTGCATGGCGACAACGCCGGTTCGATTGCCGCGGTACGGCGCATCCGCCAAGCCTTCGACGCATTGGTCCAGATATGATGGCACGCGCCCCTAGACCCCGGTTCGAAGTCGCCGGGATCGACAGCCTGATCCTGCGTCTGTTCGACAGCATCGAAGAAAGCAACATGCCCTGGATGTTGGCCGCCACCGAGCGCCTGCGCGCCAGCTTCGGTGCTGCGCTGATCGATCTGGTGCCCTCCTACACCACCCTGCTGCTGCATTACGATCTCGAACACATCAGCGCATCTCAGGCCCGTGAGCTGATCACTCAGGCGTTCGCCGACCTGCAACCAGCCAGCACCGCAGGGAGTCGCTGTCACAGCTTGCCGACCTGGTACGACCGCCGCGTCGGCCCGGAGCTGCCCCTGCTGGCACAGCGCAGCGGTCTCAGTGAGGCCGAGATCATCCGCCGCCACAGCGGCCATGACTATCAGGTGTTTGCGATCGGCTTCGCCCCCGGTTTTGCCTTCATGGGGCTGGTCGAAGAAGCGCTGGCCACACCCCGCCTGAGCACTCCACGCAAGCGCATCGCCCCCGGCAGTGTGGGCATCGCCGAACGCCAGACCGCGGTCTACCCGGGAGTCTCGCCCGGCGGCTGGAACCTGCTCGGACGCAGCCCGGCAAAACTCTTCGACCGCAACATCGACGGCTACAGCCTGTTGCAGCCGGGCGACCGGGTGCGTTTCGAACCGATCGACCATGCCGAGTTCATCCGCCTCGGTGGCGATGACAGCCCTCTGGAGACGGTGTAATGAACCACTCAGCCAACACTGGCGGCTTGCGCGTCGAACGCAGCACACCCTTTATCCAACTGCAGGATGCCGGCCGCTTCGGCGTGCGCCACCTGGGCGTGACCCAGAGCGGCGCCCTGGACTGGATATCCATGTACTGGGCCAACTGGTTGCTGGGAAATCCACTCGGCGCGGCCGTAGTGGAAATCACCTTGGGCAATCTCAACCTGGTCTGCGAGCAGGACGCGTGCCTAGCCCTGGCCGGCGCGGATCTTGGCGCCAGCCTGGATGGCCAGCCCCTGGCTCCCTGGTGCAGCTTCAGCGTGCGCCAGGGTCAGCTGCTCACGTTCGCCCAGCCACGTCATGGTGCTCGCGCCTATCTGGCAGCGCCCGGCGGCTTCGATGCCCCCTGCGTGCTCGGTAGCTGCGCCGGCATTGCCCGTGAGCAACTGGGCGGCTTGCAGGGTAACGGTAAACCCCTGGCGGCCGGCGAGCAGCTGACTTGGCACGGTACGGGGCTGCGGCAACGCACGATGGATGAGCGGCTGATCCCCGTATTCACGCCTTCACCGCGCCTGCAATTGGTCATGGGCGCACAAATCGGCGACTTCAGCGGGCAGAGTTTATTCGACGCATTCAACAGCGCCTGGAAGATTGATTCACGCTCCGATCGAATGGGCATGCGCCTGCTCGGCCCACAGTTGCAATGCCGACGCTCGGGCATGGTTTCCGAGGGGATTCCCCTGGGTGCCGTGCAGGTGCCGCCGGATGGCCAGCCGATTGTCCTACTCAACGATCGCCAGACCATCGGTGGCTACCCGCGCCTCGGCGCCCTCACCCCACAAGCAGTGGCGCGCCTGGCGCAATGCTTGCCCGGCGAAGAGCTGCACCTGACGCCCATACAGCAGGGTTCGGCGCAAGACGCGCACCTGCGCCTGCTCAATCAATGGCGGCAAGGCTGAGTGCTTGTGAAACAACTCTCGCCTACTGCGGCCACCAGCAAACGCCTGTTGCGGCATTGCACCACCTAAGAAACAGGATCATTTAGCTCGTTACCCCCCCTGTTTTTCACGCAGCGCGCCTTTGCGCAAACACCTGGAGACGGTCTCGCGAAGGCGCTCGATTTTTTCACAACCGCTGAGAATTGAAGATCGGTGTCTGCTCTTGAACGCCGCCAGATGCCTACCACTTGGCGCCGCCGAGTCAAGCATCGAGCCGTGTATCGATGGCCTGCCTGTCACCAGTAACGCCCTCCCGCTAATGGGGATGCTCAGTCCCTCAACGGAAAATCATCCCAGCCCAACAGGTCTCACCGCTCGAACCTGACAGTGACAGCGGCAGAAAGACGGCGATTGTTTCCGAAGCTCCTTGCCAAGCGGCTGTCACGTAGCGAGGATGCCGAGTCACGCATAGCCGAGGTATCGGCAAATGCATTAAAGTCATAGCCGTCGTTGCGCCCGGCACGACGTGCATTTCCCCGCCAAAAGAGTCCAACGATGGAACACCGTGAAGCGCTGCTCGCTCTGCGAACCTTTCTTTCTACCCAGATCCTTGGCCAGGAAAAACTCATCGAACGGCTGCTGATCGCCTTGCTCGCCGATGGGCACATGCTGGTCGAAGGCGCGCCCGGTCTGGCCAAGACCAAGGCGATCAAGGAACTGGCCGAAGGTATCGAAGGCGAATTCCATCGCATCCAGTTCACCCCGGACCTGTTGCCCGCCGATATCACCGGCACCGAGATCTACCGTCCGGAAACCGGCAGTTTCGTGTTCCAGCAGGGGCCGATTTTTCACAACCTGGTGCTGGCCGACGAGATCAACCGCGCGCCGGCCAAGGTGCAGTCGGCACTGCTCGAAGCCATGGCCGAGCGCCAGGTCAGCGTCGGTCGCAGCACCTACGAACTGTCACCGCTGTTCCTGGTGATGGCCACGCAGAACCCGATCGAGCAGGAAGGCACCTACCCGTTGCCCGAAGCCCAGCTCGATCGCTTCCTGATGCACGTCAAGGTCGGTTTCCCGGATGCCAACGTCGAGCGCAAGATCCTCGCCCAGGCTCGCGGCGAAGCGCTGCATGGCGAAACCAAGCCGGAATTCCGAGTCAGCCAGCAGGCGATCTTCGCCGCACGCAAGGAAATCCTCGGCCTGTACATGGCCGATGCGGTGGAGGAATACCTGGTGCAACTGGTGATGGCCTCGCGCACGCCGGGCAAGTTCGACCCGGAACTGGCCGAATGGATCGCCTACGGCGCCAGCCCGCGCGGCTCGATTGCCCTGGATCGCTGCGCACGCGCCCACGCCTGGCTGGCCGGGCGTGAGTTCGTCAGCCCGGAAGACATCCAGGCGGTGCTGTTCGACGTGCTGCGCCACCGCATCATCCTGTCGTTCGAGGCCGAAGCCGCCGGTATCGACCAGGACCGCGTGGTCCAGCGCATCCTCGATGCGGTGGCGGTCGCCTGATGCCCAGCTCCCCAGTCGCCCGCTGAACCGCCATGCACAACCAGCCCACCCAACCCGGCGTGCGGGTCAATCTCGCCGAACTGATCGAGATACGCCACCGCGTGCGCGAGGTGCAACTATTCTCCACGCCGGCCAAGCGCAGCCCGCTGATCGGCTTGCACCACTCCAAGCTGCGCGGGCGCGGCGTGGATTTCGACCAAGTGCGGGTCTACCAGGCGGGCGACGATGTGCGCACCATCGATTGGCGGGTCACCGCACGCACCCAGGAGCCGCACACCAAGCTGTTCCATGAGGAGCGTGAGCGGCCGACCTACATTCTCGTGGAACAGAGCCCACGGCTATTTTTCGGCTCCGGGCTGATGCTCAAGTCGGTGCTCGCCGCCCAAGCCGCCAGCCTGATCGGCTGGGCCGCCCTCGGCCATAACGACCGCATCGGCGGTCTGGTATTCGGCGCGGAGCAGCACGAAATCAAACCGCGGCGCAGCAAGCAGAGCCTGCTGCAGCTGCTCAATCGCCTGGCCCGTGCCAACCAGGCGTTATCCAGCGATGCTCAAGCCAGTGGCGACAGTTTCGGCCTGGCCCTGCGCCGCGCCCGCGAAGTACTGCGCCCCGGCAGCCTGGCGGTGATCATCTGCGACGAACGCACCCTCGGCGACAGCAGCGAGCAACAATTGAACCTGCTGGCGCGCCATACCGACCTGTTGTTGCTGCCGATTTCCGACCCGCTCGACCATGCCCTGCCGGCCGCCGGCCTGCTGCGCTTTGCCGAGCGCGGCGCGCAACTGGAACTCGACACCCACGACGCCAGCCTGCGCCAGGCCTATCGTGCCCAGGGCGAGGCACGCCAGGCGCGCTGGCAACGCCTGGCGCAGAAGCTCGGCGTGCCCTTGCTGGCACTGAGCACCCAGCGTGAGATGATTGAGCAACTGCGCGACCACCTCAACGCGCAACGCCCCGGTAAACGGTTATGAACCCGTTGGATCAACTCGAACCCCTGATCGCCCCGGCGCCCATCGACTGGTGGCCGCCCGCGCCCGGCTGGTGGCTGCTGGCCTTGCTCGTGCCACTGCTGCTCTGGGGCCTGACGCGCCTGTTGCAAGGTCTGCAACGCCGGCACAAGGCCAGCCTCAGCGACAGCGCCCTCGATCCTCTGCGGGTGGCCGCCCTGGCAGAACTCGAACAACTGGCCAAACCCTACGACGGTGCTGCCGCCGGCCCCTGGTTGCAGCAGCTCAACGGGCTGCTCAAGCGCCTGTGCCGCCAGCACTACCCGCACAGCCACAGCCATACCCTGAGCAGCCGAGGCTGGCTGGCGTTTCTCGACAGCCGTTGCCCGGCGGCCGGCCTGACCCGCTGGATGATTCTGGTCGAAGGTGCCTATAAACCGCACTGCACGCTCGACGACAAGGCCATTGACGGACTCAACCAGGCTGTCGCCATCTGGATTCGCAAGCATGTTTGAATTCGCCTGGCCGTGGATCATCCTGCTCGCGCCGCTGCCCTGGTTGCTGCGTCTGCTGCTGCCGGCGGCGGACAGCGGCGAGGCGGCCCTGAAAGTCAGCTTCCTCGGCGAATTGGAAGGTTTGGCCGGACACCGCGCCCGGGCCAACCTACCGGCCTGGCGCCAGCAGGCGCCCTTCGCCCTGCTCTGGCTGCTGCTGCTGGCGGCCGCCGCCCGCCCGGAATGGGTCGGCGAGCCACTGCCAATGCCCGCCAGCGGCCGCGACCTGCTGCTCGCGGTGGATGTCTCCGGCTCCATGGCCTATGCCGACATGCGCTGGGAAGACGAGGACGTCGACCGCCTGAGCCTGGTCAAGCACCTGCTGGGCGACTTCATCGAAGGCCGTCAGGGCGACCGCGTCGGCCTGATCCTGTTCGGCAGCCAGGCCTACCTGCAGGCGCCCCTGACCTTCGACCGGCGCACCGTGCGCACCTGGCTCGACGAAGCGGTGATCGGCATCGCCGGCAAGAACACCGCCATCGGCGATGCCATCGGCCTGTCGGTCAAGCGCCTGCGCCAACGCCCGGCGGATAGCCGGGTGCTGGTGCTGGTGACCGATGGCGCCAATACTGGGGGAGAGATCGAACCGATGATCGCGGCACGCCTGGCCGCCGAGGAAGGAATCAAGATCTATCCGATCGGCATTGGCGCGGATCCGCAACAAGGTGGGATCGCCGGCCTGTTCGGCCTCAATCCGGGGCTGGACCTGGACGAGCCGAGCCTGCGTGCGATAGCCGATGCGACCGGCGGCGAATACTTCCGCGCCCGCGACAGCAGCGAACTGCGTGCCATCGAGCAGCAACTCGACCGCCTCGAACCGGTGGCGCAGCAGCCGACCCTGGCCCGCCCGGCCCAGGCGCTGTATGCCTGGCCACTGAGCGCCGCGCTGCTGCTGAGCATGCTGCTGGTGAGTCGCGAGCTCTGGCCGCAACTGCGACAACGGCTGCGCCCGTTGGCGCAACGTCCCTGGCGGAGACAGCCATGATCGACGATTGGCTACTGGGTGTATGGCCCCACTGGTTGCGCCTTTACTGGTTGCTGGTGGTGCCGCTGCTGGCGGGGTTGCTCTGGCAACTCTGGCACCGGGAGAAACGCGCCGGTCGCTGGCAGCTGCTGCTGCCGCCTGCCTTTCATGCGGCACTGCTCAGCGGCGGCCGAAGCCGCGCCAGCCGCCTGCCCGCGATCGCCCTGGGCCTGGCCTGGTTGCTGGCCGTGCTGGCCCTGCTCGGACCCAGCTGGCAACGCCTGGAGCAGAGCAATCTGAAACCTGCCGACCCGCTGGTGATCATGCTCGAGCTGACCCCGCAGATGCTCGCCAGCGACGCCTCGCCCAACCGCCTGGAGCAGGCCAAACGCAAGCTGCTCGACCTGCTCCAGGCACGCCGCGATGCGCAGACCGCCATCGTGGTATTCGCCGGCAGCGCGCACACCCTGGTGCCGCTATCCGACGACCTGGCCACCAGCCGCAACCTGCTCGAATCGCTCACGCCCTCGATCATGCCCGAGCCGGGACGGCGTGCCGATCTGGCGCTGAACAAGGCCCTACAACTGCTGAAACAGGGCGGCCAAGGCCAGGGCCGCCTGCTGCTGATCGGCAGTGGCCTGGATCAGCAGGAGCGTCTTGGCATCAGCCAGGCGCTCGCCAACAAGGGCGAACGCCTGTATATGCTCGGGATCGGCAGCGCCGAGGGCGCACCTATCGTTCAGGAAGACGGCTCTTTTCTCAAAGACGCCCAGGGCGCGATCCTCATCCCGCGCCTCGACAGCGCCGACCTCGCCCGCTTCGCCCGGCAGATCGGCGGCCGTTATCGCCAGGCCAGCGCGGATGACCGCGACCTGCACGACCTCGGCCTGCTCGCCATGCCCCAGCAACTGCGCCGCGACGGCGAACAGACGCGCCTGCAGGCCTGGGCCGATCAAGGCCACTGGCTGCTCCTGCCGCTGTTGCTGCTGGCCGCCTGCGCCGGCCGCCGAGGCTGGTTGTTCTGCCTGCCACTACTGCTGCTCGGCGTACCGCAGACCAGCTACGCCTTCAGCTTTGACGACCTCTGGTGGCGCGCCGACCAACAAGGCCAGCGGCTACTCGAGGCGCAGCGCCCAGGCGAAGCTGCCGCACGCTTCCAGGACCCGCAGTGGCAAGGCCTGGCGCTCTACCAGGCGGGCGATTACCCGGCCGCCGCCGAACGTTTCGGCCGCGGCGACAACGCTGTCGCCCACTATAACCGCGGCAACGCCCTGGCCCGCAGCAACGAACTGGAAACCGCCCTGGATGCCTACAACCAGGCCCTGGAATTGCAGCCCGAGCTGCTCCCGGCGCAGAAGAACAAAGCCCTGATCGAGCAATTACTCCAGCAAAACCAACAACAGCAGAACCAGCAGCAAAATCCGCAAGAACAATCGGACAGCACGCCCACCCCGCCGCCACAACCGCAGGCCGGGCCAGCGCAGCCTGATGACGACAAACCGCCACCCGCCTCCGGCCAATCCAGCCCTGGCGACGATGAGCCAGCGCCCAGCCAGCCCACACCCGGCGACGACGAACCCACGCCCAGCGAACCCGACGATAGCCTCCAGAGCGAAGAACAAATCGCCAGCTCCGCGCCGCCCCTCGATGACGAGCGGCGCCAGGCCCTGGAACAATGGCTGCGGCAGATCCCCGATGAACCGGGTGAATTACTGCGGCGAAAATTCTGGTACGAACAGCAACAGCGTCAGGAACTAACTCGATGACCCGCCTGCTCTGCACCCTTCTCCTCAGCCTGCTGGCGCTCCAGGCCAGCGCGCAAAGCTTCACCGCGAGCAGCGACCGCGCCCGCCTGAGTACCAGCGAAACCTTCGAGTTGACGCTCGAATCCGACGACGCCACCCAATTCAGCAAACCCGACCTCAGCCCGCTCGACACCCTGTTCGAGGTGCTCGGCACCCGCCAGTTCAATCGCCTGACCACGCTCGATGGCGAATCCCGCGCCATCACCCGCTGGGTCGTCACCCTGCAACCGAAACACAGCGGCTATGTGGTCGTGCCGCCGCTAAGCCTGGGCGACCTGCAGAGTCTGCCGATCACCCTGCACGTGCAGGAAGCCGCTAGCGCCAGCGCGACCAGCAAACTGGCACCGGTGTTCATCGACGCCAGCCTCGACCAGGAAAGCGTCTACGTTCAGGCGCAGAGCGTGCTGACCCTGCGCATCTACCATTCCGTATCGCTGTATGACGACAGCAGCCTGAGCCCGCTGGAAATGCCCGAGGCGCGGGTCGAGCAACTCGGCAAACCACGCACCTACGAAAAGGACATCAACGGTATCCGCCATGGCGTGATCGAACTGCGCTACGCGATCTTCCCCCAGCGCAGCGGCGAACTGACCATTCCAGCCCAAGCGTTCAGCGCCACCCTGGTCGACCGTTCCAACAGCAACGACTTCCAGCCCTTCGGCCCGCGTCCCGGCAAAATCGTCCGGGTCAGGTCACCGGAAATCCCCCTGACGGTCAAAGCCAAGCCTGCCGACTACCCCAACGAGGCCCCGTGGCTACCGGCCCGCGGGCTGAGCCTGGCGCAGACCTGGAGCCCGCAACCGGACAAGGTCAAAGTCGGCGACTCGCTGACCCGCAGCTTGCTGCTCAAGGCCGACGGACTCTCCAGCGCACAACTGTCACCCTTGCCTGCCACCGCGGTCAAAGGCCTGCGGCGCTACCCGGATCAACCGAAACTGGCCAACCAGATCAGCGACCACGGTGTGATTGGCAGCCGCGAGGAACGCGAAGCCCTGGTGCCCAATCACAGCGGTCAATTAGAACTGCCAGCGGTTGAAATCGTCTGGTGGAATACCCTTGAGGATCGCCTGGAGCGCACCAGCCTGCCGGCACACAGCCTCGAGGTCCTGCCCGCCCCCGTGCTGGAAACGGAGTTGCTGCCCAGCGAGACACCGGCCCAGGCCTGGGTGCAAGGCCCGCCGCTGTGGCCCTGGCAATTGAGCAGCGCCATACTGACCGTCAGCACCCTGCTCGGCTTCGGCCTCTGGTGGCATGCCCGCCGCCAGCCGGCCATCGCCCGCGCCAATCAGACCGGTCCCAGCCCGCGCACCCTGCTCGACGACCTCAAGCGCGCCTGCCTGGCCAACGACTCGCAAGCCACCCGCCACGCCCTCGACGCCTGGGCCCGCCAACAGCCGGAAACCCTGGCCGCAATGGCCGCCCGCTTCGTGCCCCTATCCGACGCCCTCGACGGCCTGAATGGCGCGCTCTACAGCGAAATCGGGCAACACTGGCAAGGCGACGACCTCTGGCGCGCCATCCGCACCCTGCCCAGCAACGAAGCCGGCAGCAGCAACGAAGCTACCCAGGAAACCAGTCCACTGCCACCGTTGTACCCGCGCTGAACAGAGCGGCCTCAACCACGCGCAATGGTGGGCAGCACCCTCTCACAAAACCAAAAGCATCGCGCCGGGTCACGGAACGCCGCCCGGGCCCTCCTACAAGAGCAGCCACCACCGCATTCCCTGTAGGAGGCGCGCCCTCGCGGCGATAGCGGACAACGTCCGCTCTGCAGTCAAAAGCATCGCACCGGAGTGGCCCTTCTACAGAAACAATCACTACAACCAAACCGCATCCCAATGTGAATATTGGCCTGCATGCGCCACCAAGCCAGCACGAACAGGATTGGCAACGATGTAACGCGCCACAGCCTGCAAGTCCTCTTCTCGGCGCAGGGCTCGATCATGAAAGCCGTCCTGCCAGACGGCTCGCCCGATTCGCTTCCCCGCCAACGACTTTACTCGACCCACCAAACTCGAAAGCGCCCCCTGCTTCAACTGCAACAACCAATGCAGGTGATCCGGCATCACCACAAACGCCAAGGTCTGATGTGACCCTCTGGCCTGATCCTCCCGCATGATGCCTATGAGCATCCGCGCCCGATCAAAATCTTCGAAGAGCGGGAGACGATCACGAGTTACCGTAGTGACAAGATAGATCTGCCCGACCTCAGACCAACGCCCCGCACGTAAACGCCGAGCAGCTGGCGAACTGTTCTTACACATGATGGAATCCTTTCCATCAAAAACCCAAAAAATCGCGCCGGGTCACGGAACGCCGCCCGGGCCCTCCTACAAAAGCAGCCTGCACCGCGGTCCCCTGTAGGAGGCGCGACCTCGCGGCGATAGCGGACATAGTCCGCTCTGCAATCAAAAGCATCGCGCCGGGGCGGCCCTCCTACACAACGGCAATCAGCACCGCGGTCCCCTGTAGGAGGCGCGACATCGCGGCGATAGCGGACATAGTCCGCTCTGCAATCAAAAGCATCGCGCCGGGGCACGGAACGCCGCCCGGCCCCTTCTAAAGCAGCAGCCAGAGGCTTGCTCTATCCAGTACTGGCTAAGCGGTTTGCTTCGCCTGCGGATGCCGCACCCCGAGCAGGATGCCGACCGGGAACCAGACCAACACCCAATAGGGACTTAGCCGATGAAAGATCGCATAGACATCGGAAACCATCGCCACCATGGCGAACACCAACAGCGCCAGTCCCACCCTGGCCAGAGGCTGCGCGCGGCAGGCCCAACCTTTCCACAGCAGGCTGAGCAGCAGCAACGCAAAAAGGCTAATACCGACGATGCCGTACTGATACCAGAGTTGCAGATACAGACTGTGGGCATGCTTATAACTGGCACCAGAGTTTGGCAGTTGGAAGACTAAATCCGCCCCAGCCCCCGCGCCCATCAACCAGAACTCGGGAAGACGCTCGGCCCAATTAGCCCAGATTGGAAGCCGTCCGTTTACGCCTATTTTTTGCTCATGTTGAAGTTCAGGCCAGAACAGGTAAATGCTGACGAAAACCAAGGCACAACCCAGTCCAATCAGGGTTCGCGACTTGATATTCGGGAACAGCAGCAACATCACCAAACACCCCGCCGCAGTAGAGAGCCAGGCTCCACGGGAGAAGGTAAACAGCACATAGGCCAGTAGCCCCAGCATGCCTGCAACCAGCAAACCAGCCTGCCAGCCACGCACCTTCAAACCAACGTAGAGATAAGTCAGAAGCACCGCGAACACGCCGTAGTACAACCCGGCGATGATGGCGTTGTCCAGATCAGCCAGCCCTCGCCATCCGAGTTCTTGTAGCCGGACAGCTCTGTATTCCGGCAGTTTCTCCAGCACGCCGAATTGGTAGTACAGCGTCAGCCAGGCAAACACTGCAGCCGTTACCACAACAGCCACCAGCAGCCAGGTGAATGCGCGCTCGTGCCGTGCCAGGCTGGCCACGGCAAAGACATAAAGCAGAATCAGTGCATCGATCTTCAGCCAATAGGCAGGCCCATGACTGGAGCCGGCATTGACCGAGCCGGTGAGCAACACCCAAGCCAGCAGGCATAGCAGGATAAGTCCAGGCGTCTGGCGCCAGGTATCCACTGCCAGACGCCGCCAAAGAAATAGAACGAGCGTCGGAACGAACAACAACAAATATGTCTGGGTGGCATAGCGGCTACCATCGCTGTTGAACAACAGCCCCGACACCTGCACAAACAAGCCCAATCCCAGGATAAACAACCAAGCCTTAGGCAGTCCTGCCATTGGTGCGATCAAACGCTGACTAAAAAGCACTACTCATCCTTTAATTACTTGATCTAAAAAACGATAAACATCGATTTGTATGTGCTGATTAAGCAGCGGGGCCACTCATCATTTGCAGAAGGGCCGCGACCGCTCTCGAAAAGACTCCCGGCGTTTTGCCTACCCCCCCATGGGGTCGCCGACGGGCCTGCGCAATTCGCGGCTAAAACGGAACGCCGCCCGGCCACTCCCACAAGAACACCTCCTCAGCTGTAGGAGGCGCGACTTCGCGGCGATAGCGGACATAGTCCGCTCCATAATCAAAAGCATCACACCGAGTTTGGCCCCCAAACAACCTGCACCGAAAATCCGCTGCCTAAGGCTCAACTCGCCGTTGCTGGTGGATCCAGTCGACGATCTCGCCTTCTGGCGCGTAGCCACTCACGGATTCGCGCAACAGCTGACGCACCCGGTCGTAGTCGTCGCGTTCGACCGCATCGAGCAGATTGGTCAAGACCGTCTTGAAGTCCTCCCAAGCCAGGCACTCTTCATTGGCGCGCATGATCATCGGGTGGTCGGTCGGGCTGACGTTATCGCCGATCAGCAACTCCTCATACAACTTCTCGCCAGGTCGCAAGCCGGTGAACTCGATGGCGATGTCGCCGTGCGGGTTTTTCTCCGAGCGCACGCTGAGACCGCTGAGGTGGATCATCTTTTCCGCCAATTTGACGATCGTCACCGGCTGGCCCATGTCCAACACGAACACATCGCCGCCCTGGCCCATGGCCCCAGCCTGGATCACCAACTGCGCGGCTTCGGGAATGGTCATGAAATAGCGGGTGATATTCGGGTGGGTCACCGTCACCGGGCCACCCCGACGAATCTGATCGTGGAAGCGCGGAATCACCGAGCCGGAAGACCCCAGCACGTTGCCGAAACGCACCATGGTGAAGCGGGTCTTGTTGACCCGATGCACGCCATCGTCACTCCTGAACAGCACCGGCGCCGGTTCCGCACTCAAGGCTTGCAACACCATCTCGGCCAGGCGCTTGGTGCTGCCCATCACATTGGTCGGGCGCACGGCTTTATCCGTGGAGATCAGTACGAAGTGCTCAACCCCGGCCTTGATTGCCGCCTGAGCGGTGAACGTGGAGCCCAGCACATTGTTCAGCACGCCCTCGGCGATATTGTGCTCGACCATCGGCACATGCTTGTAGGCCGCCGCGTGGTACACCGTATTCACCGCCCAGGTGCGCATCACATCGAACAAGCGCCCGGGATTGCGGATCGACCCGAGGATCGGCACCAACCGCACAGGCAGCGACTCACGGCGAATGCGCTGTTCCAGCTCGCTGTGAATGCTGTAGAGATTGAATTCGCTGTGCTCGAACAACAACAAAGTTTTGGGCCCGCTGGCGACGATCTGCCGGCACAACTCCGAACCAATCGAGCCACCCGCACCGGTGACCATCACCACCTGACCACGGATGCAACGTTCGAACAAAGTTCTCTGCGGCGGCACCGGATCGCGCCCGAGCAGGTCGGCGATGTCAACTTCCTGCACATCATCGACCTTGACCCGACCGCTGGCCAAATCCATAAACCCGGGGACGCTGCGGACATGCAGCGGATACTGCTCAAGCAGCCCCAGAATCTCGCGACGTCGAACCCGACTAGCCGAAGGAATCGCCAGCAAAATCTCGTCTGCACCCGTTTCATCGATCAACTGCTGGATATGCTTGGAGGTATAAACCCGCAGCCCGGCAATCACCCGGTTGGCAATATTGGCATCGTCGTCGATAAACGCCACCGGCCGCATTCCCCGACCCAGCCGCAACGCTGCAACCAGCTGGTTACCAGCCGCACCAGCGCCATAGATCGCCACCTTCGGCAAACCGCTATCACGACCTTTGAACCGGCTGGGTTGGTCCGACGAATACCAGTCCCCCATGAAGTACTGACGCATGACCAGGCGCAGCCCGCCGATTATCACCAGGCTCAGCCACCAATAGTTGAACACCATAGAGCGCGGAATCAGCTTGGGCGCCCCCTGGTGCCAATACACCGCCAAGGCCAGGAGCAACGCCGACAGCGTAACCGCCTTGCCGATAGAGAGCAGCGCATCGTTGCCGAAAAATCGCATGACGGCCCGGTACATGCCGAAGCGCACAAACATGGGAATGGCGATCAACGGCGCCAAAACAAAAAGCCAGGCATGCCCGGCAAACGGCTCAATATTTTTCGAGTCGCCTAGGCGCACGACAAAGGCCAGCCACAGCGCCGCCCAGACTAACAGCACATCCACACTGACCTGAATCAGTCGCTTGTGGCGGCGTGGCAGCTTGACCAGACGGCTACGCAACTTTTCGGCAAGTCTTAACACAACGACACCTCAATCCTTGGAGCATAAAAACCCGCGTGGTGAAACGCCCCACCGGGTAAATAAACATGACAATTGCTGGGAAACCCTGACGACCTATACACGCCAGCTACAAAAGCAGCCAGCACCGCAGTCCCCTGTAGGAGGCCCGACCTCGGGGCGATAGCGGACAACGTCCGCTCTACAAGCCTCGCGCCCAGGTCACGGAACGCCGCCCGGACCCTCCCACAAAAGCAGCAGACACCGCCAAACCCTGTAGGAGGGCCGTGCCCGTTCCCTACGGGCTCGCGGCATTTCCCACATCCATGTGGGTCACGCGACCCACTATCTAAACCAACCCATCTGCCTGCAATACCGTACCTGGCGCACAGACCACCCCATCGGCAACCACAACCCGATACCCCGCGCTACACCCTGCCTGCAGCCAGGCCCAGGCACCAATCTTCACCCCACCGGCCAACTGCACACCGACGCCAAGATGGGCAAAATCCCCCAGGCTGGCATCGTGATCGACCGTCGCATGGGCATTGACGATAGCGCCCTCGCCAATTACTGCATCGACCCCAACCATCGCCAACGCCATGATCGCCGTGCCCGTACCAATGGTGGCGGCAGCACTCACGCAGGCGCGGGGATGCACGACCGTCACCAAGGGCAGCCCAGCGGCACGAATGGCCTTGACCCACTGTTCGCGTACAGCATTATTGCCAACCGCAGCAATAGCCCCCACTGCGTGGATCGCCAACGCCGCCACCCCTGCCACATCGGACACAACCGGCCAGCCAAAGGTTTCGCTCAGCGCAGGCCAACGGTCATCGACAAAAGCGATCTGCTGCCATTCGCCACTCAGCAGCGCCGCTTCTGCAACCGCCTTGCCGTGCCCGCCAGCCCCGATGATGACCAACGTCCGCTCGCTCATGCCTGCTGCTCCAACTCACCTGCATGGTATTTCACCGCCAGCACCAGCAAAGGCACATAAGCGATCAACAGCCCCAGCAAACCGTCTACCCCGCCAAGACCGACCCAAAGCGCAATGGGCAACAGCCACAGAATATTGATTCCCCCCACGACAAGCGTCACCGGCAAATGCCGACCGAACCGGCGCGAAGCGTATTGGTAAGCATGGCTGCGATGAGCCTCGTACACCTTATCCCCCCGCAACAGACGGCGTAGCAAGGTGAAGGTCGCATCGACGATAAACACACCAAGCAGGATCAACCAACTCCACAGCAACTGCGGCGCCACCCAAGCGGCCTGCAGAGACAACACGCCCAGGGTTATCCCGAGAAAGCCACTGCCCGCATCGCCCATAAAGATCCGCGCCGGCGGGAAGTTCCAGAAAAGAAAGCCCGCTACCGCAGCCGCCAGCAGCATTGGCATGATCCAAACCGTAGCTTGGGCTGGGCCCGCGAAGCCCAACAGCGCATACAGCCCATACAGCAAGGCTCCACCCAAACACACACAAATGGCCTCGACACTGGCGATGCCATCGATGCCGTCCATGAAGTTGTAGAGGTTGAGCAGCCACACCAGATACAGCGCGGCCAGCACATGACCGAGCCAACCCAGATCGACACCGAAGCCAAGCAGCGTCAGAGGCGGCAAGCCACCGAGCCAGAACAATGCCCAGATAGCCGCGGCAAAATGCCCAAGCAAGCGCCAGCGTGCGGCGATATGCCCGTGATCATCGAGAAAGCCCAACACGGCAATACCCGCACCAGCGCCCAGCAACGCCCAGGCCAAAGGCCAAGTGATCAGTTCCATGCCAGCCATCAACGGCAAGGCCAGCAGAAAGCTCACGACAATCGCCACCCCACCACCGCGAGGCGTCGGCACCGAGTGCGAGCTGCGCGCGTTGGGGATATCCATCAGGCTGCGAGTCAGGGCGTAGCGACGCAACGCGCCGGTCACGAAAAGCGAAACGCCGACCACCGCCGGCAACAACCACCAGATACTCATTTAGCCTGCTGTTCCAGAAAATGTTTGGCCGTCTTGCGCAGCGCCTCATCGACGCTGAGCGGCGGTGTCCAGTTGAGTAACTCACGTGTCTTGCTGATATCAACCTGCAGCGAGCCGCACAAGCGCTGTGAAAGTGCCTGTTTACCCAACAGCGCTGCGCCCGTCTCCAGCAACCAACTCGGGACCGGCAACAAGCGCGCCGACTTACCCAAGGCCGCTGCCATTCTGCGCAATAGTTCGCTAGTCGAGAGGTCCTCGCCATCGCTGACCAGGAAAGTCTGATTCGCGGCAGCCGGATGGTCGATGCAGGTCACGATCAAATCGACCAGATTATCCAGGGCAACCAGGCTGCGCCGGTTATGGATGGCCCCAAACGGCAAAGGCACGCGCTTGTACAACCAGCGCATCATATTGAGGAAGTTGGCTTTCACCCCCGGCCCGTACACCAGCACCGGACGGATAATCACTACCTCCATGCCGGTTTCAGTTGCCAATGAACGTAACCCCTGCTCGGCCTCCATCTTGGAGACCCCATACGGATCAGCGGGTGCGGCTTGGGCATCGGCGAGGTAAGGCATACCTGCAGAGGTGCCCTCGCCGTTAACCTTGATCGAGCTGACAAAGATAAAGCGGCGTACACCAGCGGCTGCAGCTTGGCGCGCAAGATTCAAGGAGCCATCGACATTGACCTTGCGGAACTCAGTGAGAGGATCAATGGACTGGTCGTCCATGACGTGAACGCGGGCTGCGGCATGAATCACAACATGCACATTCTCCATAGCCTGCGACCAATCCGTAGTCAGCGATAACTCGCTAACCCTAATGACAGGCATATCTGGGGAGTTCTTACTTGATGCTCTCCTCAGAACAGCCAGAGGCTGCAAACCCTCCGCTGCAATCCGCGTCACCAAATGGCTGCCGATAAAACCCGACGCTCCAGTAACCAATACTCTTGGAGGGAAAGCGCTCATTGAAGCCTCTTGCTAGCGCGTAGAAAATCGACATATTCATCAATAACCAACCCACTCACACGCAGACTGGAAAACTCCATCTCAACTCGTTCACGAGCATTACGACTCATCTCCAGACGCATGCCCGAGTCGTGCAATAAGGTTTTGATTGCAGCAGCAAGTTCGTCAATACATTTAACCGGCACCAGCAGCCCCGTTTTCCCGGCGACTATAGCATCGGACAAGCCATAAATATCCGTACCTATCGCCGGCACGCCCATCGCTGCGGCCTCGATTACCACAGTACCAAAACCTTCTCGATAACTTGGCAAGAGCAAAATGTCAGCAATAGCCATAAATCGCTCCGGCTCGTTTGAAAAGCCCGGCATAATAATTTTCTCTTTTACTGCATCAGTTAGCCCGCCTAAAAACGATTCAATATCCGTTTCAGGAGGACCTAGCAATATCAAGAACGCTTCGACATTCTCAGCGATTATTCTTTGAAATGCCGCTAATAACTCTGCAAGTCCCTTCTCACGAGAAAGCCTACCCACAAACAACAACACCGAGGCGGATGAAGCAATGCCTAATTTCGCTTTAAGTGCTTCTTTATCACTTTCAGAGAAACGCAAGGGGTTAAAGCGCTCAAGATTAATTCCAGCCAGCGAACCAGACCCAAGAACGCCAATCCGCTCTGGTGATGCAATTCCACTTCTCACGATGAAATCTTTCTGAGAACTGCTATCGGCATAGCAATGTGTATTCAAGCGTGCAATCAGCTTATCGCTGGCCTTCGAGAGAAATCGCTTAACACCTGTCAAGCCTACCCAAGGCTGCCCTGTAAATGTATGCAGCCGAACCGGCACACCAGCAAACTTTGCTGCTAGGCAACACAACAGACCAGCCTTCGGGGTTGTCGAGTGTACGATATCAAAATCGGACCGTCGAAAAAAGAACCACAACTTCAAAAGAGCTGAAAAGTCCCTGAACAGCTCGATTTTCCTTGGTATCTCAATTGATACGTAACGACCACCCGAAATCTCGCGATCCAGAGCGGGTTCGCTCGCGACAACCGTCACTTGCGCGCCAGCTTGTACAATGTTGGAAATCTGCGCATGCAGTTGTGTCTCAACAAAAAACGCTACAGTTGAAACCCTAGCCACCTTAATGCCGTGAAGTTTATTCTCAGCTCCGTTCATTGGCGAACACCAACTTCATCGATAAGCACCTCTGCAATGGTTTCCTCCACAACGCGTGTTGGCCGATAACCCAAGACAGACGCTAACTTACTCACAGGATAATGGGTCCGAGATACCAAAGCGTCGACTCGCGAGTGCGACACAGGAAAGCCTTTAATCCATGAGAACGAAGAGGCAATAAACCTCATCACACTCTCTGGCACACGCAAACTCGGAGTAGGAACATTAAGCGCTTTCGCCATGGCTCCCACAACACTTTCCTGGGGACAATCATTCGAAATATTGAAAATATGACCCTTGGCGCGCTCATCGAAGCCACACAACATTATGGCATCAACGACATCGCCGACATGCACATAAGTAGCAACAGCACCGGGTGGCCCCACATAAAAAAACAGTTTCTTTTTTATAATTTTGCCCCACTGGCGTATCGAATTATTTGGCATACCGACACCATACACATTCGATGGGCGCAAAATCGAATAACTGAAAACCTCATCTTCCTCCGCATCGACTATAAGCTCATCTGCCTGGGTTTTAGTGATCTCATACACTCCCACTGGTGCAGGAACAGTTTTCTCCGTCACTGTACGCGGAGCACTGGCTTTACCGACACTTGGACCATAAGCTCCTACGCTGCTTAACTGCACCCAGTGTATTGGCTGCCCTACTACTTTAGCCATATCCTTGGATGCGTGAACCAAACGACGCGTAGCATCAACATGCAATGACTCCATTAGTTTCTCGCTGTGCAACTCACCCGCACAATTAAAGATCACCGAACAACCAGAAACAATCTTATCAAGTAGTAAGTTAGAGTCCAACAAGTCAGCCTGTACAACTTCAATCGCTTCCATATTGCATTCTAGTGAAACAGTTTTATTTCGTGACAGGACACGAACCTGGTGCCCTGCATTACACAAGGCTGCCACTAGCTTAGAACCAATAAAACCAGCACCACCCGTTACCAAAACTCTCATAAGAACAGCCCTAAAAACTGTAACCACGCTAGACTGTGCTACCACACCAGCCATGAAAAGTAATGCTTTACAAATTGCACGCAATAATGATTACCGAAATCAATGCAACACAACAATCAAACTAAATAAAGTGCGTCATACTCCAGCAACATCCTCCCCCATTCACTCTGCCATTTACCTCAACCGGACAATACACGGCGGAGGATGTGCTGGCATTCCCATTAAAACAGGTCGCTCTCCCGATGCGCCAGTGTCAAACTGGTCTTCAGTTACCAGCAAACGTAGACAAAGGCTCACAATACCAGACATACGGCGGCCTCGATCAACTCCCTCGTGCGCGTAGCCAACGCGTGCTAGTACTCTGGCGCTGGCATTGCGAGACAATCCAACAGGCAGAGCATAGGCGGTGCTGTAGATTTTTCATGCGGCAACGTAAATAACCTCGAAATTGGGATATTCATATTGCGCAGCTTGTCTGTACTCCACCAGTTGTTTCGCATGCACTTTGAGTTCAGGTAATAATTGCCACGCCCAGTTTAATGAATGCGCCAAAAGAATTTACGCCTTACCTCTGACACAACAGCTATGCCAATAGCTTTAACAGGGAGGAGAATACGTACAACCTGCCAAACCTGCTCACACGCCCGACTCATACCGATTAAAATCAGTTAAAACAAAAGTGGCGAGCCCAACAATAAATATAAATAAGAAGAAAAACCAAACACAAAAAATATAACACCGAGAAGAAACTTAACCTTACGATCCAGCCGACTCGAAACAATGAAAAAAGATTGGATTACAGGCAACAACAACCAACCAATGAATGCATACCTATTCGAGTAAGCGCCAAACCCAAAGAAAAAATAAGGCATCATCAGCACACAGTAAAACTTCCATAGCGCAATATAGCCTTCGAGATATAAATCCTTAACATGGCACCGAGAAAAATAAAACAAACAAGCCCAAAAAATCGTATACAAGAAAAAAGCAGCCTGAAACCCGACCCAATTATTTGAACCAGACGAGTAATTAGCGATATCATCATAAAGGCTTATAGATAGAAGCCCAGAGACTACGCGAACTAAAACCTCAGTAACCCCAAAAAAATAAAGAACAGCCGAAACGATAAAAGCCAAGAAAACAAACAACGGACGCAAGAACACTAAACAAAAGAAAGGCAGAGCTAAGATAACTGCTTTATGAAAACCAAGCGACACCAGGAAAAACAATGCCGAAGGAATGAATCTTCTTTTATAGAAGAAAAGAATGGATAAGTATAAAATAGGCAATGAAAGCCCCTGCCGTAACCCATTTGTCGTAGCCACGACATACCAACTTGAAGAAAGCATTAGCCCAATCAGTATAAAACAACCTTCGAGCCATTTATTTTTATCAGAAACACAAGAATAAAAATACAAGTAGAAAAAATTAAAAATTAAGAAAACAATCATGAAATACCACTCATGACTATCTGTAATCAAACCAATGCCATAAGTCAAATACTTAAACAACGGCTCGAATCTGCTTACATCAATGACATGCTCAATATCATTAAAAAAACCTGCATAGTTTGCTGTATCTGCACCTACAGATACATCTCTCGTCCCGACAAAAACAGACAGCGTAAGAAAAAACAAGAACAAAGTAAATATTGAAATTAAATTTCTTAAGCTAACCACAGCAAATGCCTCGCACAATCAATTTTTCTTAGAGCCGCTCTACGCTAGATCCACTCGTACTCTACCCCATATTAAGCTTGAGTATGCCTATGCCTCTGCGCAAACATAAGTAAACGTCGAGGTGCCAACTCGAGAGCAAGCAGCAAGAGTCGTAGTTTTAAATACCTGGAAGCTCTCAATTTTTTAATATTCTTGAACGCGCCCTTATTCCCATCCAAACGATAGCCGGCAGCGTTATAAAAAATGCCGGACTGAAGAAACTTAAACGCGCCTTTTTCGTGCGCTTCTTCAAGAGCACCTGAGAAAATCACCTCATCCAGCCACAATAGATAATAAGGTACTTCGCCACTATAATTACGATTGCTTCTACACTGCGCATCCTGATTATAGCGCGCACAAACTCTATCACTGTAAACCAGACTTTTTTCGATTGATGCTTTTATCCAAATATAAACATCTTCGCCTTTTTTTATACCCTCCGGAAACCCTCCCATGCGTATCAATAGATCACGAGGCAAACACGCCGTAGTACTGTTTACAAGGGCCAAACTTTTAGAAAACGCCTCAAAAAACTCCTCAACTACACCAGTAAAACCTAGGGAACAGAATTGAGCCGGATGGTATTTTTTACCACCGCGCCAAATTTCGTGAGCAACGCTGTAAACTCCGCGCCCAGGGTAACTATCAATTAAACAATTCAATTCCTCTAAATGCCACGGATACCAATGGTCATCAGCATCAAGGAAAGCAATATAATCTCCCTCGGCCTCTTGAACCCCTCTATTACGCGCAACTGATACACCTTGATTTCCTTGCTCGACAATTTTTATGCGTTGATCCGATACCGAACGAGCCTGCTGGAGACTAGTATCAGTAGAACCATCATCTACGATGATAATTTCAAAATCAGTAAAGGTTTGTTCTACAACACTATTCAGTGTAGAAACTATATGACTATCTTTGTTATAAAGAGGAATAACGACTGAAAATCTTTTACGACTACCCATTTTCTCAACCATTGTTTCCCATCCTTGCTTTTACTTCACTTGTCGCCAACTCAACCCGCCTACGCCATATAGGGAGTTTGCTTTCAAGATAAGCCTTGATTTGCGCTTCATTTTCTATCAAGTAATCTAGGCCAGCCATCAGGGACGCAGCCGACAACTCTGGTGTTGGCAATACAACCGGCATATCTCCTAGCAAATCTTTATTGATCCCTTTCGCCTTGACGCTGTAGGCAATCGACAACGTTGGAACGCCACTGGACAACGCAGCAATCGTCGCATGTGTGCGTGCACCGATGAAACAACGCAATTGACTGATAACCTGCTTGATCTGCGAGGCATTGAAATGAGCGGGCATGATGGTTACAGAATTACCAAGTGCCGCAAGCTCCGCGAGCATGTCGGCCATATAGACTGCGTCATTATTGTTTTTATTCCCATCGAGCGGAACCACATGCGAAACCAGCAAAACACTAAATTCTTTGTCAACTGCGTCACGAATGAATTGAATGGTCTCTGCCCGAAGATCCTGATCATTACTTTTGTAACGTTCGATCAGCGGACTAATATTTAAACCTATCACACCATTACTACTTTCTTTAGGCCAGAACAGGGTGGTATCCACTACTTCTTTAGCTAAGGTAAAGGCTGGATCGGCCATTTGAATAACATTATTCAGACCCAACGTTTCGGTCAGATAGCTATAAGTGATACTTTCCCTGGCTGCAATAAACGACATACCGGTCAAGTGTTGCCGAATGGCCGAAACAAAATGCGGTTCCGCTTCAAACGGCCCAACTGAAGCACCCCAGATAAAAACAGGCTTACCCAAGCTCATTGCCAGTTGGTCAACCCCCATCAACAACGAGGGCAAGCGATAATCCAGCGAGTAGTTATCACCACCAATGGACAGCACAGCATCGACATTGTTGATCTCGTCGCGCAATTTTTTAGGGAACGGAAACGGCCAACCCGCCTTTTTCAAAAACTTAAACGGTAGTCGTTGAAGATGGACCCAGTACTTTGTATGAGCAGGCAGATAGGCCTCAACAAAAATAACGCCCTGCTGACTGGCTTCGGGCCATTGTTGCTTATCACGCAAAATATCATCTGACGGGACTAGTACTTCAACCTTGCCGAAGGTCTGATTGAGCATCAAAACAGTGCTGCGAACAATGGCTTCACAACCACGATTGCCAAAGGTGCGTTGACCGGTTAAATAAAATCTGTTCATTATTAATCCAAAGCTGTGTAAAAATCGCTAACAGGGCGTCTCGCCGAATAACATACTTTTAAAGTATCACGCGGCGCACCAACTGCCAACATCATTAAAACAGTATGCTCATCTTTAATATTTATAAGTTTACGCAATTTCATATCATCTAAAGGCCCCTTACTCCAATTCAAACAGCACGATGCAAGCCCTAGAGAATGAAGCGCCCAAATAATCGACATTGAAAACATACCTCCGTCAATCCAGTGCTGATAACGCTCACCAGCAGTGTCAAAGGCTGATAGATCCGTGCAAAGAATCAGCAAGCAGGGGATCTCATGGCCAAAGCCCCGATTACCATTTTGTAGTGACAAAGCTCTATCTATTTCAGCCCGAGTGTTAAGACAGTACACGAATGAAGCCTGTCTATTGCACACTGATGGTGTATTAAGAGCTAAACCAATAGCCTTTTCGACGTCTTCGCTTGAGACGGCTTTACTATCAAAATCTCTTACCGAGAACCTGGACGAAAAAAAATCTTCGGGGTTATATAATTTCCCCTTTTGTAAAAAAGCCACACTTTTTTCAAGGATACCTCCTTCATCAGAGGCTAATTTTACATGTCGTTCCCAAAAATTAATTATTCTCTCGGCCCCACGATCATCCTCAACAGCAGCCACTGCTATAAAATCACCTAAAACCTTCAAACCAACTTTTTCATGATACGTATAGTTATTACTTTTTTCCCAAGATTTTTGGAGATGATTAACAAGATCATTCGCGGCACCCCAGCCGGATTTAGCTTCACGCTGCCGAAAACTTAAACTCTTTTCAAGCCGATGATATATTTTTACAGCTTTATAATCCCTAACCGACGCCCTGCCTCCAAAAGCCCACCCGGCATATTTAAAGTACCTATAAAAATCATATAAGTAACCAAAAAAAGCATACCCAATATCTCTTACAGGCCTGAGCACATTCTTTACAGCAACATTGAACTTCATACCGCCGCACCCGTATCATTAGAAAACACAGCCCTAGCCCCCCAAAAATAAATCAAAAGCAAAACAACCTCACTTACAACAGTAGCAACCGCAGCCCCCATTACCCCGTAAGTTGGTATCAAAAAGAAATTCAAACCTAGATTTATCATGGCAGTTACCCCCATGTAATAAACCTTTCTGTGCATATTATTTTGCGTTACTAGGGTAGAACCTACACTGGTTGCTACAAAACGAACTGGAGCAGCCAGAGCCAAAATGCTTAAAGGCAACACAGCGCTCATATATTGCTCACCAAATAGAAGATGTACACCCCAAGGGGCTAGTAGCCATATAGCCAACATCGATAATAAGCCCGATACCAGCATCACCCAATTCCCGGCTCGGTAGACTTTGTAAAATCTCTGACGGTCATGAATGGCCCAGCGGTGTATTTTCGGCAGTAAAAATTTTTGATAGATCACGCTGGGCAACATATAGACAGCAGCCATAATGACGAAGGCTACGTTATAGATACCGGCTGCAGCATTCCCTGCGATGTACTTGAGCAGAATAATATCGCTCTGAAAGTAAATTAGGTGAAAAACACCCGCCAAACCAAATGGCCAGGATTGTACAATCACCTCTCTTATACTGGCGATTGCAACTGGCTGTTCTGCTTGAACGTTTTTTTCGCCATGCCCTTTAAGCGCCAGCTGGCCGCAATACATGCGCCACATGAAAAAGGCACCAAGAATAAACACACCAATGGATATTACCGTATAGGCATAGGCAATATTCCACAGCGTCAGCAACTTAACCATCGCCAAAAACAGCATAACCACCAACAGCAAGCGCAATAAATGCGGCAAGAATTGCCAGATCGCCAACGCGAGATAACGCTCTTCCAGTTGCAGTTTGGCACTGACCAGTTCTACTGCAACCTGACCCAACAAATAACTAGAGAGCACTATTAGCAGGCCGCGTGTGGTTACGTCATGCGGTCCGAACGCAGCCCAGGCCAGCAATGCTGCAAGCACCAGGCATGTGGTCACCAATGCGTACTTGAGCGAACCGCGCAGCCAACGTACTGCCTGCCATCCTTCCTGCCCAAACACCTTGAGCCAGAAACCACCGACTCCAAAGCTGGCCAGCGGTGCCACTAGTATCACCACGCCTAGAGCGGCTGCAAACGCCCCCAACGTGGCAGGCCCAAGCGCACGTGCCAAGAGCACCTGGGTAAAAAAGGCACATCCCGCCCCCAAAATCGAGCCTAGCCACAGCAGCGAAACAGCTTTAACTGCTTGTTTTTTTCCCATCATCCTAGTTTCATTTATTCTTGCTTGGTTTATGAGTATATCGAGAGCTGGTGATCACAATTAACCACATAAAGGACTTCGCCTAAATTTAGCTATACGTGATTGATTGGTGTTGCCCGCCACTACAATGCGATGCTTGCCAAACACCACTGTATGCGGTAATCAACATAACCAAGACCGATGATGGCAAGTTTTAAGTCATCTAAGAGTTGATTGTAAATACCGGGATAATTGAATCAGCACTCACGCGACCAATACTAATCTGCGAGGTTCGGCCATAAGATCCCTCTGTAAGTACGCTGCTTCACTTGATGCATTTGATTGCTTGATCGGGACGCGGACTGAAATTGAAAAAAAGCGCTCAACAAATCAAAAAGCTTCGCGCCGGGGCGTCCCTCCTACAAGTACGGGTCCAGCACGCGCCAGTGGAGGATTGCTCTCAGACACGCTACCGCCCCAAGATTTACCGTCGGTTTCCTGAGAACGTCAAAATCATCAAATTTTACTGGCGGTGCCAGGGTGTTGCCTTGATCTCGGCCTGTGCCGCGCCTAATTCAGTTCTTGACGATGCTTACCAACGGCATGCTGATCTGTTGCTGACGGTTGAGCATATTGAGCAGCAGTATCACCCGCTGCTCACCATCCATTGTCACGAAGACGGCGTCCAGCTCGGCAAAGCCACCTTCGGTAATGCGCACGCTATCCCCTGCTTCGAGGGCCAGTTTAACTGGGGGCCGTTGTACGTTGTTGCAGGCGCTCGATCAAGTTCGCTGCGGTCGCAGATATCCACTCGCTCAAAGGCATAACGCTCGCTGTCGCTAACGTCGAGCAGGGATTCAAGATTACCGGCATAAGTGAGTTTATCGAGGTTGACCACGCTATCGGTGGTGCTGTCGATGATATGGCGAATGACCGCAGAGCCAATAAAGCCGGCACCGCCGGTGACAAGAATTTTCATGATGTTATGCAGCGATCCTGGGTGAGGAGAGAGTTAAAAATTTTGTTTCTCAATTCACATCTGTAATGAGGTTGACTGAGTAAAAAGCTTTGCGGATAAATCCGCTCCTACGGGGTTTATGTACTTGTTTTAACTAGGCGTAGCAGGGCCAATAGCCAATAACTGTGCCGTCCAGCACCGCGCCGAGGTCGGCCCTCCTTCTAGAAGGTAGAAGGGTTACGCCTGCCGCTCATAGAACGGTACGCCTACGCGCTCGATGTGTTCGAGTAACGAGCTATTGTCGATTTTGTGCTTTAGCGAAATATCCACCATCCAGGGCAGTAACAGGTCGTCTATCTGGTTCTCGATGGCTAGCAGCTGCGTGAGGGTAAGCTCTTCGCCTTCTATGACCAGATCGATATCAGAGCCGGGTCGATAGCTGCCCTTGGCGCGTGAACCGTAAAGCAGTACTCGCTGGATCTGCGGCCAACCCTGGAAAACCCTGCGTAGCTTTTCGACTGCAGGCGTCGGCAGACCGAAGCTAAGCGCCTCAGTCATGCCTGGTCAGCCAGATCTTGCATGTGCTTGTGCAGCTGCTGAAACAGGTCGTGGTACTGCGCCACGATCTTGCCGGCGATCTCATTGGCGACCGACTCGTTGTACGTGTGTGCTGTCTGGTTGCGGCTTTTGATCATTTCCATCCAGCCTTCGCCATCGGCGATCACTCCTTGCTTGAATGCCGTGCGAATGGCATCGCGGGAACCCGTGATGGCAGGGTTTCCCTGGTAGAGGAAGTAGTCCTTCATCAGGTTCCAGGCCAGTTCAAAGACAAATTCAAAAGCCTGAATCAGCCCCTGTTTTTCCAGCTCGCTCAGTGGTCGTGATTGAGCCAGCTCCACCGCTCGGGTCAATTGAGCAAATGCCCGGCTGTAGTTGAGCAGGCGCTGTTGCCAGCGAATATCTTGATCAGTCATGGCGATGGACGTCTCTATTTAAGCTAGAAAATGGGGCTTGCGCTCAAGCATTACCGTAGGAGGCGCTACCTCGCGGTGATTGGCGGGCATGGCCCGCCCAACAAATAAAAAAAAGCATCGCGTCGGGGCGGCCCTCCTACAAAAACAGCTGCACCAGCAACCCCCTGTCGGAGGGCCGTGCCGGTTCTCGAAATGTTCCCGACATTTTTACTACCTTCCCCCATCCATGGGGGGCGCCTACGGGCTTGGGTCTTTTCCACATCTATTGTGTGGGTCACGCGACCTGCGGTGAAGACGGACGACGTCCGTCCAACAATCAAAAGCATCGCGCCGAGTCACGGAACGCCACTCGCCCCTCCTGCAAGAGCATGCGCGGGTAGAGGTTTGATCTGCATCAGGCACGCTACCGCCCCAAGATTTACCGTTGGTTTCTTGAGAACGTCACAATCTTCAAATTTTACTGGCGGCGCCAGGGTGTTGCCTTGATCTCGGCCAAAGCCGAGGGGTGTTCAGTTCTTGACCACGCTCATCAGCGGCATGCTGATCTGTTGCTGGCGGTTGAGCATGTTGAGCAGCAGTATCACCCGCTGCTCGCCATCCATTGTTACGAAGACGGCGTCCAGCTCGGCAAAGCCACCTTCGGTAATACGCACGCTATCCCCAGCTTCGAGGGCCGGCTTAAAGGAGGCCGTTGTGCGTTGCTTCAGGCGCTCGATCAAGCGATCATCGAGTCGCAGCGGCATACCGCCGAAACCCACTAGGCGACTGACCCCACGGGTCGAGCGCAGGGGCGCCCAGTTGGCGTCGCTGGCCAGCTGTATGAATAGATAACCGGGAAACAGCGATTCGGCGATGATTTGCCGACTGCCACGCACGATGCGCTCACAGCTGTGCTGCGGCCGATAGCAAGTGTAGCCCTGGCGCAGCAGGTTCAGTTCTGCGCGCTCATCCTGGCGGGGCTTGCAGTGCACGAGGTACCAGGCCGGGGCCGTATCTGCGATGCAGCGGGTATTGGTAGCGCTTAGGTTCATATGGATAACAAGCAAATCGGCGCAGCATCTGCACACCGACAGTTCACTCCTGTATGCAGCTGGCCTGGTTGAGCCGGTTGCTGGATTCGTTTCAGCCTGGCCAGCCGTGAGGATGACCAGGGAGTCGTTTGGCCTGTTGAGGCCACATGTGTCGGTGTTGCCAGGTGCCGGTTAGGGGGGCAGCCTGTGGGATTGCCTAGCTGCTCGTGATAGCCATCGGGTGGTGCGTGCCTGTACCCGCTGAAAGGGCGCATTTCAATGATGGGTTACGGCGCGTTTGTTCTGCGGGCAGCAGGTCAATGTGTGGGCGCCTAACCCATCCTACGGTCTGTAGGTGCGACTTGGCGGCGTTCCGCCCGCCCCCTCCTGCACGGTAATCATTTGTTTGCACCACTGGGAATTAATAGCTCCAGGTTACGTTGGGTCTGCTGATAGAGCGCCTTGAGGCGTTCACCGAGTTCGTGCTTGGCGCCGGTTTCGCCGTGGACGATACGGACCTGGCTGGGCCAGTCGCGCATGCGTGTGACGAAGCCCAACAGGCCTTTCTGATCCGCGTGGGCCGAATAGCCGCCTATGGTATTGATTTTGGCGCCAATTTTGTAGCGCTCTCCATCTAAATCCACGTAACCGCCGCGCCCACCATACATCTGGATCGCCCGGCCAGGTGTGCCTTGGGCCTGGTAACCGATGAAGAGTACATCGTGCCGGGGATCGTGGAGCATGGCTTTCAGGTAATTGACAATTCGACCGCTGCTGCACATTCCGTTCCCGGCGATGACAATTGCCGGACGAGCGGTAGCTGTCAGGTGACGCACCATGGCCAGGTGGGCCTGGTGGCTGTCGACGGTCAGCAGTTGCTCGAAACCCAGCGGCTTGCGCCCGCGCTTGACGCGCTGCAGCGCTTCGTTGTCCCAGAAGGGTTTCAGCTCGCGGTAGACCCGGGTGAAACGGCTGGCCAGGGGCGAATCGAGGATGATCGGCAACGCCGGCCAGTCGATGCCCGGATCTGCATCATCTTGGCGGTTAACCGTTGCCTCTTCACGGCTCCCCTGCCCTTTGCCATCGAGCTTTTTGCTGTGGATGATGTCTTCGAGTTCGTAGAGCAATTCCTGGGTGCGGCCGATGCTGAAAGCGGGGATCAGCACAGTGCCGTTGTTGGCCAGGGCTTGTTCGATGACGCCTTCCAGACGCTGGCGGCGGGTGCGGCGGTCTTCGTGCAGGCGGTCGCCGTAGGTGCTCTCGATCACGAGGATGTCGGCGCGATACGGCGGCTTGGGTGCTGGCAATAGCGGCGCATGGGGCGCGCCCAGGTCACCGGAGAAGACGATGCGTTTTTTATCGCCGGATTCGGGGTACTGCAGGTCGATCTCCACATAGGCCGAGCCGAGGATGTGCCCGGCGCGCTGCAGGCGGATACGGCAAATCAGGTTCGCGCTTTCGTGCAGGCTGAACCAGGTCTTGTAGGGCAAGGCGATGATGCGCTGCTCGATCAGCTTGAGGTAGCGCTCGACCTGCTTCTGATCGCGGCTGAAGCCCAGCTTGAAGGCGTCTTCCAGGACGATGGGCAGCAGCTTGGCCGACGGCTCGCTGCAGAGAATCGGCCCCTTGAAACCGGCGGCCAGCAAATAGGGAATGCGTCCGACATGGTCAATGTGCACATGGGTGGCGACCAGGGCCTTGATCGTTTCCAAGGGGAACTCGATGGCCAGGCGATCGGCAGCGGACTTGCCTTCGGCCGAGGTTTCCGCGCCCTGGAACAGCCCGCAGTCGATCAACAGGCTGTGTTCTGCGTCCATCAGCAGTTGATGGCAGGAGCCGGTCACGCCGTCTTTAGCGCCATGGTGGAGGATGTCGGGGTAGTCCATGTGATTGATCTCTGTTAATCCATTAACGATGGCCGGCGATTGCAGCTTTGCCGGATGCGGTCCATTGCTGCGGTCGAGACCGCTTGTGTGAACCCAGAGTTTCGCAGCTGAAACCACTGCTGCCCCGCGCCTGCATACTCAGGAGCGGGGCACGCCGTCTTTGCCGTATTGGCGGTCTAGCCCGCCCCGGCACAATCGGTAGATCATTCGGGGGCGCCTCTGCCCGGATCGCCGGAATGCCGGACCACGGCAAGAACCAGGAGCCCCTTGGGTCTATAGGCTGTGTGCAGGCTCTCGAGCTGCTTGCGTCTGGGCGAAAGTCTCAGGTTTACGCTGCAACATATTGCGCAGCAGGGCGATGAACAGTCCGAGCATGCCACCCAGCACCAAACCCAAGGCCAGAATCAGGGCCTTCTTCGGTTTGATTGGTTTGATCGGCTGCATCGCCAGCTGGTCAACAGTGGCCAACTTGAGGGTTGAAACATCGACTTCAAGGTTGCGCAAGCGTGCGGCTTCCTCACGCCAGCTGGCCAACTTCTTGAGAAACAAATCCTCATTCTCACGCTTATTGAGCACTTCAATCTGCCGATTGTTCGCCAGCAACTGCAGTTCCTTGGCGATCTGCGCGACACGCGGCTCGGTGAAGTCGTCGGAACGGCGTTGCAGCAAGGCATTGCGTTCGGCCTCGAGCGCTTCACTGCCCATGAAATAGAGCGGTATCTGCTGGCTGTTCACCTCGGTGCGGATCACGCTGCCCTGCGAAACCCGCTCGCCCTCGCCCAGAGCCGAAGGGGTGGTTGGCTTGACTATGCCAAGGGTCTTGGCGATGCGTATGGATTCATCCAGTTGGGCAATGCGGTTGTTGCGACGCGTCTTGAGCTGCTGGCGCAGGGCTCTGAGTTCGTCTTGCAACTCTGCACGTTTGAGGTTGTCGGCTTCAAGTAGCGCGGCAATCCTCGATTCCTTAGTCGCTTCATAGCTGGCGCGCGCCGCGGCGATTTGCAGCTCGAGTTGGTTCAGGCGATTCTGAATGACCACGGCCAGGTCGGCGGCGATACGCTCGCGCTCAAGCTGAACACTGTACTCGACCAGGCCATTGACCAAGGCGACGCCGTTGACGTCCTCGGGATAGGTCAACTGAATACCAACGTAAGCACTCAGGTTATCGGTCTTCTTCGTATCGGGCTGGAGCATCTTGAAGGCTTGCTGGTTGAAGACTTCGAAGGTCTGCTCGAGGCTGCGATTGGACCGGCGCAAGCTTTCGAACAAGCCCTGATTGGCGCGAAAGAACTCAAGACGGGTGTCGTAAGACTCCAGGGTTGCACCGACACGCCGCATGGATTGGCCTGGAGTGAGCTTGTAGACACCCGTGCGGTTAAGCGCATCGAGGTCCTTGATGAGCGCCGGGCGCAGCACGCTTTGCACTTGGTATTCAGGCGTCGCCAGGAAGGCATATGCCGCTGCCATCAGGCCGACCAGCAGCGTGATAGAGGCAATCAGCAGCTTTTGCTTCCAGAGCGCGCGAAAAAGCGCAGCCAGGTCGATTTCATCACTGGAGGTTTGCGGTATCGCCTGGGAAATTGCATTCACGATCAAGATCCATCTTCGAAAAGGGCTTCACTAATGTACCGGCAGGCAGACCACGATATTTGCGCTACTTTCTGCTTGGGCCATTGCCCGAGAGCATGTGGCAGCAGGGCTTGCGTCAATCCTGCCAGCTGAGACAGCGCGGCATTGTGCCAGCAGCGTATGACATTACAAGTCTTGACAGCTATCTTGCGGGCACAGGCAGATAGACGGGGAACTTGTGATGCTAGTCACTGCCGTCGAGTTGTTGTGTCTTGCGCCTTGCACCGCGGGTGTCTGTCGGTTCGCCTGGGGCGCAGCTGGTTGCGCAACGGCCCCTGTATCCAGGTAGGGCGGACTCAGGAGCGCAGCGAACAGTCCGCCGTTTGTGCGCACGGCCACGGCGTACTGCTGCGCGAGTACGCCCTACGGTCTGTCGGTTTGTCTGGGCGCAGCTGGCTACGCAACGCCCCCTGTATCCAGGTAGGGCGGACTCAGGAGCGCAGCGAACAGTCCGCCGTTTGTGCGCACGGCCACGGCGTACTGCTGCGCGAGTACGCCCTACGGTCTGCCGGTTTGTCTGGGCGCAGCTGGCTGCGCAACTCCCCCTGTATCCAGGTAGGGCGGATTCAGGAGCGTAGCGAACAGTCCGCCATTTGTGCGCACGGCCACGGCGTACTGCTGCGCAGTACGCCCTACGGTTTGTTGGTTTGCCTGGGGCGCAGCAGGTTGCGAATCAACGCTACGAAGATGCCCAGCATCAGGCCGCCGACGCCACCCAAGGCGATGATCAAGGCCTTCTTCGGCTTGACTGGTGCAAGCGGTTCGAGTGCGTGCTGATCCAGCCGTACCAGCTTTAGTGCGCTGGTATCGAACTTGATCCCCTTGAGTTGCGCCGCCTCCTGGCGCCATTCGGCCAGATCCTTGAGGTAGAGATCTTCGTTCTGGCGCTTCTCGAGAATTTCCACCTGGCGGTTTTGCTTCAGCAGCGTCAGTTCCTTCTCGATCTCGGCAATTCGCGGTTCGATGAAGTCGTCCGAGCGGCGTGCATTCAATGCCTCGCGCTCGGCCTTCAGAGCCGCGCTACCCATGAAATAGAGCGGAATTTCCCGGCTGTTTACCTCCGTACGCACCACTTGACCCTGACGCTGCGACTCAGACATCGACGAGGGGGTGGTTGGATTATCGATACCCAGCGATTCAGCTATCTGGATAGCCTCGTCCAGAACAGCGATGCGCGACTGCCGCCGGGTTTTCAACTCGCTGCGCAAAGCGTGGAGTTCGTCCTGCAACTGGGCGCGGGTCAGCGTGTCCTGCTCGAGCAGAGCGGCTATCCGTGCCTCTTTGCTCGCGGCATAGCTTGCTCGTGCCGCGTTAATCTTCTGCTCGATGTTAAGCAACCGATTGGCGACCAGCACCTTCAAGTCCGAGTCTATTCGCGCCCGCTCAGTCTCCAGCACAAAGGTGACGAGACCGTTGACCACTTCCACTCCCTCCACGCCCCGCGGATAGGTCAGCGACAGCCCAACAAACTCGCTTTGGCCAGCGGCTTTTTTAGGGTCGACTTGCAGCATGGTGAACGACGTTCGATTGAATTCTTCAAAAACCTGTTCAAGCGAACGGCCCGGCTCGATCAGACCGCTGAAAAGCGCCTGATGATCTCGAAAGAACGCCAGGCGGCTTTCGTAAGATGAGAGCCCTGCCCCCACGCGGCTGAGCGCTTCAGATGGGGTCAAGTCGTAAACGCCAGTGCTATTCAATTCATCGAGACTACCACGATCAACCGGCCGCAATATGCTCTGCACCTGGTAGTGCGGCGTGGCCAGAAACGCATAGGCAGCTGCCATAAGAGTCACCAAAGCAGCGACAGCCAGGATAAGAAACTTTTGCTTGAACAGGGATTGAAACAGTTCGACCAAGTCGATCTCGTCATCGCGAAAGGAGCGCGGGGGGTTGTCTTGCATATTCAGGGAGACTCCAAAGCAAAATTTTCTATTGCTTATCCCTAAGCCGCCTGCTGAGGCCATTACCCGGCCAACAGAATAGATATCCATATACATCAAGAGGAAATATGGCAGCTTTTTGCAAAAAAGGTTCCGTGAACCCTGCAAATTTGCGCGAAGCAGAGCAAAAGGCCGTTAATTCATGACTGAACTGCGAATTGCGCTAAAAAAGCAGGCCAATAAACTGCTGCCATGAGTGAAGATGATTGATCCGCGAGTGCAGGCTGTCAGTCGCCGCAGGCTGTGGGCCATAGGTTCAGTGGCGCCAAAGAAAAAAAAAGACGGGGTGCATTACGCTTCGAGCGGAATGCTGTCGCGCTTTTCACAAGCCCTGACACGCAGAAATGCGCTTGGACAGAATGCGCACTGCCCTACTCGTCTTCATTGACCCGATCACGCAGCTCTTTGCCCGGCTTGAAGTGCGGGACAAATTTGCCGTCGAGGCGAACCGAATCACCCGTTTTCGGGTTACGCCCAACACGCGGCGCGCGGTAGTGCAGAGAAAAACTGCCGAAGCCGCGGATTTCAATGCGGTCACCCGTAGCCAAGGCTTGGGACATCTGTTCCAGCATGGTTTTGATGGCCAGCTCGACATCTTTGTTTGAGAGCTGCCCCTGGTGGGTGACGATCCTTTCGATCAACTCCGACTTGGTCATGTTTTTCCCTTCTTTTTCAAGCGGCTAGATCACTCGATAGAATGGTTTTAGCACGCTGCCCAGCATTTGAACAGCCCGAAAATCAATGGATTAGGGCGGATAGCGGTGTTCGTTGCCTTTGAAGAAGGGCCGACCTCGGCACGAGGCTTTCGATTGTTGGGCGGACGTTGTCCGCCATCGCCGCCGGGCGCGTGACCCACATGGATGTAGGAAATTCCGCAGCCCGTCAGCGACCCCCATGGATGAAAATGTAGTAAAAATGTCGGGAACATTATTGAGAACGGCCGCAGCCCTCCTGCAGGCGATTGCGGTGCCTGCTGCTGTTGTCGGAGGGCCGGGCGGCGTTCCGCGACCCGGCGCGATGTGATTACTGCTGCAGTTCCTGTTCGCTGAACATGTCGCTGAACAGCATGCTGCTCAGGTAGCGTTCGCCGGAGTCGGGCAGGATCACCACGATGGTTTTACCTTGCATGGTCGGTTCGGCGGCAATGCGCAGGGCGGCGGCCATGGCGGCGCCGCAGGAGATGCCGCAGAGGATGCCTTCTTCACGCATCAACCGCTGCGCCACAGCCTTGGAATCCTCGTCGCTGACCTGTTCGACGCGATCGACCATGCTCAGGTCGAGGTTGTTCGGCACGAAGCCGGCACCGATGCCCTGGATCTTGTGCGGACTGGGCTTGAGCTGCTCACCGGCGATGGTCTGGCTGATCACCGGCGAGCTGATCGGCTCGACCGCCACCGAGAGAATCGGCTTGCCCTGGGTTTGCTTGATGTAACGCGACACGCCGGTGATGGTGCCGCCGGTGCCGACGCCGGAAACCAGCACATCGACCGCGCCATCGGTATCGTTCCAGATTTCCGGGCCGGTGGTTGCTTCGTGGATCGCCGGGTTCGCCGGGTTGTTGAACTGTTGCGGCATGAAATACTTGGCGGGGTCGGCGGCGGCGATTTCCGCAGCCCGTTCAATCGCGCCTTTCATGCCCTTGGCCGGTTCGGTCAGCACCAGCTCGGCGCCCAGAGCCTTGAGCACCTTGCGCCGTTCCAGGCTCATCGAGGCGGGCATGGTCAGCAACAATTGATAGCCGCGCGCCACGGCGACGAAGGCCAGGCCGATGCCGGTGTTGCCCGAGGTCGGTTCGACGATGGTCATGCCGGGCTTGAGTACTCCCCGCTCCTCCGCGTCCCAAACCATGCTGGCGCCGATCCGGCATTTCACCGAATAGGCCGGGTTGCGCCCTTCGATCTTGGCCAGGATGGTCACGCCAGCCGGGCCGAGGCGGTTGATCTTGACCAGCGGGGTGTTGCCGATGGTTTGTGCGTTGTCTGCGAAAATGCGGCTCATGGCGGTGTCCTTGTGCTTACTGCCGGGAGAGGGTCTGAGAACTTGTGAAAAAATCTTCACTTACTGCGATTGCTTCAAACATCGGTAGTCCGCTCGGGGCGTAGGGCGGTTCGGGCGGCGTTCCATTCGGAGGTAGGGCGGCTTCGGCGCGCAGCGACAACCCGCCAGCTTTCTGCCGCGCCACTGAACCACGGTGCACTGCCTGCGGCGAGTGTCACCCTACGGATCGCCAAAAACGTCGGCTGCGGCGTTGCGCTCGATATTTTCACAAGCTCTGAAGCCTATGATGCTCAGACTCAGCCGTCCAGCGCGGCGCACACCGATTGCGGCGCCAGCCGACGGCAGTGACGCGCGAAGCGTGACCCGCCATTCAGTGACTGAATGGTGCGTCTACGTTCACAGTCACCAAGGCTGCGCGGTATAGTCGCCTTTTCAAATACTGAACCCGCGGGTATTGCCCGACGCGTTACCGTTCGAGGATTTACCGATGAAGTTCGAAGGCACCCAGTCGTATGTCGCCACCGACGACCTCAAGCTCGCGGTCAACGCCGCGATTACCCTGGAGCGTCCGCTGCTGGTCAAGGGCGAACCTGGCACCGGCAAGACCATGCTCGCCGAGCAACTGGCCGAGTCTTTCGGCGCCAAGTTAATCACCTGGCACATCAAGTCCACCACCAAGGCCCATCAGGGCCTGTACGAGTACGACGCGGTCAGCCGCCTGCGCGATTCCCAGCTGGATTCCGACAAGGTCAACGACGTTCGCAACTACATCAAGAAGGGCAAGCTGTGGGAAGCCTTCGAGGCCGAGGAGCGGGTGATCCTGCTGATCGACGAAATCGACAAGGCCGACATCGAGTTCCCCAACGACCTGCTGCAAGAACTCGACAAGATGGAGTTCTACGTTTACGAGACCGACGAGACGATCAAGGCCAAGCTGCGCCCGATCATCATCATCACCTCGAACAACGAGAAGGAGCTGCCGGATGCCTTCCTGCGCCGCTGCTTCTTCCACTACATCGCCTTCCCAGACCGCGTGACCCTGCAGAAGATCGTCGATGTGCATTACCCGGACATCAAGAAGGATCTGGTGGCCGAAGCGCTGGACGTGTTCTTCGACGTGCGCAAGGTGCCGGGCCTGAAGAAGAAGCCCTCGACCAGCGAACTGGTCGACTGGCTCAAGCTACTGATGGCCGACAACATCGGCGAAGCGGTGCTGCGCGAACGCGATCCGACCAAGGCCATCCCGCCGCTGGCCGGCGCCCTGGTGAAGAACGAGCAGGATGTACAGCTGCTTGAGCGCCTGGCGTTCATGAGCCGTCGCGCCTCACGTTAAGCGACGCACCTGTAGGGTGGGTTAGCGAAGCGTAACCCACCAACCGGCCGACAGACTGGCCACAGCGATGCCTGCGGCATCGATGGTGGGTTACGCCGCTGCGCGGCTAACCCACCCTACGGATACCAATGAGGGCGCACCTATGCTGCTCAACCTGTTCAATGAAATGCGCGCGGCCAAGGTGCCGGTGTCGGTGCGCGAGCTGCTCGACCTGATCAACGCGCTGAAACACAACGTGGTGTTCGCCGACATGGACGAGTTCTACTATCTCGCCCGGGCGATTCTGGTCAAGGACGAGCGCCACTTCGACAAGTTCGACCGGGCCTTCGGCGCCTACTTCAAGGGCCTGGAAAACCTCAACCAGCACATCGAGGCGTTGATCCCCGATGAGTGGCTGCGCAAGGAGTTCGAGCGCTCGCTGAGCGACGAGGAGCGCGCCAAGATCGAATCCCTCGGTGGCCTGGACAAGCTGATCGAGGAGTTCAAGAAGCGCTTGGAAGAACAGAAGGAACGCCACGCTGGCGGCAACAAGTGGATCGGCACCGGCGGCACCAGCCCGTTCGGCTCCGGCGGCTTCAACCCGGAAGGCATTCGCGTGGGTGACGCAGGCAAACGCCAGGGCAAGGCGGTCAAGGTCTGGGACCAGCGCGAGTACAAGAACCTCGACGACCAGGTCGAACTGGGTACGCGCAACATCAAGATCGCCCTGCGCCGTCTGCGCAAGTTCGCTCGCCAGGGTGCCGAGGATGAACTTGACCTCAGCGGCACCATCGACCACACGGCCAAGGACGGCGGCCTGCTGAATATCCAGATGCGCCCGGAGCGACGCAATACGGTCAAGCTGCTGATTCTGTTCGACATCGGCGGCTCGATGGATGCCCATGTGAAGGTCTGCGAGGAGCTGTTCAGCGCCTGCAAGACCGAGTTCAAGCACATGGAGTACTACTACTTCCACAACTGCGTGTACGAGTCGGTGTGGAAGAACAACCTGCGCCGCAGCTCCGAGCGTTTCGCCACCCAGGATGTGCTGAACAAATATGGCGCCGACTACAAGGTGGTATTCGTCGGCGATGCGGCCATGGCGCCTTATGAGATCACCCAGGCCGGCGGCAGCGTCGAGCACTGGAACGAGGAGCCGGGCTACGTGTGGATCAAGCGCTTTATGGAAAAGTACAAGAAGCTCGTCTGGATCAACCCCTACCCCAAGGACGCCTGGGGCTACACCGCCTCGACCAATATCATGCGCGAGCTGCTGGAAGACAAGATGTACCCGCTGACGCTGCAGGGGTTGGAAGATGGCATGAAGTTCCTGTCCAAGTAGTGCGGGCGGTTCAACATATAGCCCAGCAGATGCAGGCATAGGCCGGTCCATTCGGCCCGTAGGGCGGGCCGGGCGGCGGTCCGTTCGGAGCGCAGCGACAGCCCGCCAGCTTTGCGTCGCACCGGTTAACCAATGGTGCACTGCCTGCGGCGAGTGACACCCTACGGATTGCGGATTGCCTCAGGTCGAGGGATGGCTACGAATCGTAGGGCGGCCTCGGAGCGCAGCGACAGCCCGCCAGCTTTGCGTCGCACCGGTTAACCAATGGTGCACTGCCTGCGGCGAGTGACACCCTAGGGATTGCGGATTGCCTCAGGTCGAGGGATGGCTACGAATCGTAGGGCGGCTTCGGAGCGCAGCGACAGCCCGCCAGCTTTTTGGCGCACCGCCAAACCCACGCTGCACGGCCTAGGGATTACCAGCTGCGACGCCGGGTCAGCGCCTAACGCCAGTGTCGCCGTTGCACCTTCTGGCTGCGGCCAACGCCGAGCAGCAAGCCGATCAGCAGCAACAGGCATTCCACCAGCCAGGCCAGCAGCAAGGCACACACCAGGCCCCAGGCGATGGCCTGCGGCGCCAGCAGCACCTGGTAACGGTAGGCACTGTAGGTTTCGTCCATCAGTTCGCGATCGGCGACTGTCGCCAGATGCCAGACCTGGCCGTACCACGGCTGTTGCATGGCCTGCCACTCCAACTCGAGGAAACTGGCGCGATCGACCAGGTAGCCCACGCTCTGCGCGTCACTGCGCATCACCGGGTCGTCACTGTCCTGATAGTGGGTCAGCAACGCCTGCAAATCGCCCTGAAAGAATCGCCTGGCTGTCTCGCGGAAACCCGCCAAGCTCTGCTCGGACTCCAGCCGGTGCGCTTCGACCCGCTTGCTGTAGTCCCCGATATACCCCGGTACCTGCACGCCAACCAGCAGGCCCAAGGCAAACAGCGCCAAGCGTAGATAGCTTCTGAACATAGCCCCTCTCCTGAGAGATTGTGAAAAAACTCTCGCCTACTGCGGCCGCCTCCAAACGCCCGCTGCGGCGTTGCGCTACGTGAAAAGCAGGGTCATTTAGCTCACTAAACTCCCCTGCTTTTCACGTAGCGCGCCTTGCCGCGAACGCCTGCAGGCGGCCTCGCGACGGCGGTCGATATTTTCACAACCTCTGATTGCAAATTACCCGCCCGCTCAGTCGCTCATGCCCTGGGCCACACACTCGCCGCCCCGCCACAGCCGCCATTCGCCCGGGCGATACAGGTTCCAGCATTCGTTATCGGTCAAAGGTTCGGTAGCCAGCACCGTCACCACATCGTTGGGCGTGGTCTCGGCCTGGAAATCCACCCGCACATCGGCGTCTTTCAACTGCGCCGGGCCAAAGGGCGCGCGGCGGGTGATGTGTGCCAGCTTGGTCGAGCAGAAGCTGAACAACCAGTCGCCATTGCTGAGCAGGCAGTTGAACACGCCGTGCTTGCGATAGGCCGCACAGGCAGCAACCAGACCGGGCAGGAACAGCTCCACGGCCACCGGTTCCGGGAAGTCGCGGCGCAGACCATTGAGCAGCGCACAAAAAGCCGCCTCGCTATCGGTGTCGCCAATCGGTCGATAGAAACTCGGCGTCGGGGCAAAGCCCGCCAACTGGCCGTTGTGCGCGAAACACCAGTTACGTCCCCATAGTTCGCGCACAAACGGGTGGGTATTGGCCAGGCAGACCTTGCCGACGTTGGCCTGGCGAATATGCCCGATCACCACCTCGCTCTTGATCGGGTAGCGCTGCACCAGTTGCGCCACCTCCGATCCGCTGCTGGCGCGCGGTTCCTGAAACAGGCGCAGTCCGCGTCCTTCATAAAAGCCGATGCCCCAGCCGTCACGATGCGGCCCGGTATCGCCGCCACGGCGCATCAGCCCGGTAAAACTGAAGACGATGTCGGTGGGCACATTGGCACTCATGCCGAGCAATTCACACATGGTTAAAACTCTCGACTCAGGGGTTGTGACACTATCGAGTACCGTCGCGAGAACGACTCCAGGCCCGTAGGATGGGTTAGCCGGCCAGCCGACATGCGGCAAGACCGCATTTCCTGCACGGCGTAACCCATCATGGCGCCGAGCCTGCTAGCGCTGTGTTGGGTTACGCGGCAGCTTGAACCTGTGGACTACTCGAGAGTGCCAGCGCCGCTAACCCAACCTACGACTACACGCCGGTGTGAAGCCCACCCTACGGGTTGCGGATTGTTCCAGCTTTCAAAGCCGCGGTTCGACGCGCATACGACCACCGCTAGCGCGCTCATAAAGACTCTCGGCAGGCTCCTCGTTCTCGCGCTGCATGATCTCGCGCAATGTCGGGGCGTTCGCGTCATCCGGTTCCGCTTGCGGACCCTGGCGATTCTTCCACCAGCGCGCCAGGGGCCAACGAATGGCCACGAACAACATATACAGGGCGAAAGCAATCAGTCCGTACATGGACAGATCGGCCACTGCGCGCCAGATGCCGTTACCCGCATCCAGCAGCAGATCCAGCGCGGTGATGGCAATCGACGGGGCGAGTATCTCTTCATTGGACGGATTGACGACGGTCGGACTGAACAGCAGCACCGCTGCCAGCAAACGCAGGGGCTCGCGCAGATAACGCCACATCCAGCGGGTCATGCGGAACCACACCAGCAGGCAACCCAGGGCGGCGGCAACATAGACGCCCCAGGCAAGTAAATAGTCGTTTTCGTTCATAAAGCGCGGATCTCTGAGCATGACGGGGCTGGCCCGTTGATAGCCGCAGCGAGTGAGGCTGCATTTTTCAACGGCCTGCTGATGCAGTGCGGCTTATGATAACGGCTTTTCCGTGGTCCGACAGGCTGCTAGCTGCAGACTGGACAGAATTGGAGTCACCCGATGCCGCACGCCCCCATCGCCCGCACCGACAACGCTGCCGACCCTTACCGCTGGCTGGAGCAGCGCGACGCCGAGGAGGTGCTCGAGTACCTCAAGGCGGAAAACAGCTACCTGGAGGGCGAACTGGCCGAGCAACGCGAGCTGCGCGAAGCGCTGTTTCAGGAGATCAAGGGGCGCATCCGCGAGACCGACCTGTCGCTGCCTGCGCCCTGGGGCCCGTGGCTCTACTATCAGCGCACCACCGCGGGTGACGAATACCCGCGCCACTACCGCTGCCCGCGTCCGACCGATGGCTCGCTCGACGTCGATGAGAGCGCCGAACAACTGCTGCTCGACCCCAACGCCTTGGCAGATGGTGGTTTTATCTCGCTGGGCGCCTTCAGCATCAGCCAGGATCACCAGCGCCTGGCCTACAGCCTGGACACCAGCGGCGATGAGGTCTACCAGCTGTTCGTCAAGGACCTGGCCACTGGCGCGATCAGCCAACTGCCGTTCGCCGATTGCGACGGCAGCATGACCTGGGCCAACGACAGCCAGACCCTGTTCTTCGGCGAGTTGGACGACTGCCATCGCCCGCACAAGCTGTACCGTCATCGCCTCGGCAGCGACTCTGCCGAGCTGGTGTTCCACGAGGCCGACGGGCGTTTCTTTCTCAACTGCTACCGCACCAGCTCCGAGCGCCAACTGGTGCTGATGCTGGGCAGCAAGACCACCAGCGAGGCCTGGGTACTGGATGCCGATACGCCGCAGGCCGCGTTCCGCTGCCTGGCGCCGCGCGAGGACGGCCACGAATACTACGTCGACCACGGCAAGGTCGAGGGCGACTGGGCCTGGTTGATCCGCAGCAACCAGAGCGGGATCAACTTCGCCCTGTACTGCGTGAAGCAAACCAGCCCCGCGCAGACGCCGACCCGCGAGCACTGGAACGAACTGCGCGGCCATGACCCGCAGGTGATGCTCGAAGGCGTGAGCCTGAATGACAGCGCGCTGACCCTCAGCCTGCGCGAGGGCGGCCTGCCGATCATCGAGGTGCACACCCAGGGCCAGCACGCCTACCGGGTGCAGCTGCCGGATGCGGCCTACAGCCTGGACGTGCAGGACACCCTGGAGTTTGCCAGCCCGGTGCTTCGCCTGCGCTACGAGGCGCTCAACCGCCCGGCGCAGATCCGCCAACTGACCCTCGTCGACGGCGCCCAGCAGGTGCTCAAGGAAACCCCGGTGCTGGGCCCGTTCGACGCCGACGACTATGTCAGCCAGCGCCTCTGGGCCACCGCCCCCGACGGCACCCAGGTGCCCATCAGCCTGGTGGCCAAGCGCGACGTATTTGCTCAGCCTGCCCCGCTCTACCTCTATGGCTACGGCGCCTATGGCGAAAGCCTCGACCCCTGGTTCTCCCACGCGCGCCTGAGCCTGCTGGAGCGCGGTTTCGTCTTTGCCATCGCCCACGTGCGCGGCGGCGGCGAGCTGGGTGAAGCCTGGTACCGCGCCGGCAAGCTGGAACACAAGCACAACAGCTTCGATGATTTCATTGCCTGCGCCGAGCACCTGATCAGCAGCGGCTACACCACGGCGGATCAGCTCGCCATCAGCGGCGGCAGTGCCGGCGGCCTGCTGATCGGCGCGGTGCTCAACCAGCGCCCCGAACTGTTTGCCGCGGCTATCGCCGAGGTGCCCTTCGTCGACGTGCTCAACACCATGCAGAATCCCGACCTGCCGCTGACCGTCACCGAGTACGACGAATGGGGCGACCCGCACGAAGCCGAGGTGTTCGAGCGGATCAAAGGCTACGCGCCCTATGAGAACGTCCAGGCCCAGGCCTACCCGGCAATCCTCGCCGTGGCTGGCTACAACGACAGCCGCGTGCAGTACTGGGAGGCGGCCAAGTGGGTGGCCAAGCTGCGCGCGCACAAGACCGACAACCACCTGCTGCTCCTGAAGACCGACCTCGACGCCGGCCACGGCGGCATGAGCGGACGTTACCAGGCACTCAGGGATGTGGCGCTGGAGTACGCCTTCCTGCTCAAGGTGTTCGGGTTTGGCTGAAAAAAAGACACCCGACTGCGGGCCCATTCACAGCTTGGTGTCAGCGGCAGTTGGCAAGCCTGGGCAGGCCGGCTAACGTCACACTTATCCCGGCCCGACGCAGCAGAACCCCATGCCAGACAGCTCTTACCTGATCGACGAAATCCGCGACATGCTGCTCGACTGCGGCCTGTTCAACAGCCTGCAGCCCAGCGAGGTACTGACTGCAGCTGGCTATTTCAACATCAGCAGATTTGAGCCGGATGCAATTATCTGCCACGAGGGTGATGCCGGTACCTTCATGTGCATCATCCACTTCGGCGCGGTATCGATCTGCAAGACCAACTCCAGTGGCGAAACGGTCGAGATCGCCAAGCTGCGCAAGGGTCGTGCCTTCGGCGAAATGGCGGTACTGGACGGTGAAAGACGCTCGGCCAGCTGCATCGCCGTCAGCGACTGCACCTTGTTGATCCTGGCCCGGGACTCGCTGGAGAAAATGCTGCAAGAGGCCCCCAGGTCCGCCGCCCAAGTGATCCGCGCCATCGCCGTGGCCATGTCCAGGCGCCTGCGCATGGTCGACGGTCAGTTGGTCGAGCAGCAGATCTAGGCCGGCATCACGGCCCGCACCCGATGCTTACAGGAATCCGCGAACCCCAGGGCCGCGCCCCCATTCACATCCGGTTTCCCAGAGTCCGGTAATCTGGCGATTCACTCGGCCTGTCCCACCCCAGCCTGCCAGCTGCGAAGCTGTGGCTTCGCCGACGTGAGCCAGTTCAGTCGCCCGCCTTGCGGCTACCCGGGATGCCCTGGCTGTTGCGCTGGCGCTGCTGCTCTAGCAGCGGTAACTCGCCGTCGGGCGGAGCCAGGGAAGCGCCAGCTGGATTGGCCTTGTAGCCCGTGCCGTCATTGAGCAAGGGTGGATGATGCGGCGCCGGAGTCGGCAGCTTGCGCGGCCGCGGCTGGATGAAGGGTTGCGGGGTGGCGGTGCCGGGTGAGCCGGCAGGTCGCTCCCGGGGCGTCGACGCTGGATAGTCCCGCGCCTGGATCGCGCTGCCGCACAGCACCGCCAGACCCAGCAGTAGTGCGCTCGCCAATCGCATCATTCACCTCTATTTTGCAAGACTCCTGGACATTGGGCTGTGCGCAGCGCCGATTAGTGCCCACCCGCCTGTTTTCGCCGACCATCGGCAGGGCTACACTGTCGGCATTAGTAGTTAGCCACGAGACCAGTCATGAGCACGGACAAATCACCCTCGCCTACCGCCAAGCTTGACCGCATCCTTGCCGATGCCCAGCGCAGCCGCGAAGAAGGCTACCGGGATAAAGCCCTGAAGATGTACCCGCATGTCTGCGGCCGTTGTGCCCGGGAATTTTCCGGCAAGCGCCTGAGCGAACTGACCGTGCACCACCGCGATCACAACCACGACAACAACCCGCAAGACGGTTCCAACTGGGAGTTGCTGTGCCTGTATTGCCACGATAACGAGCACGCACGCTACACCGACCAGCAGTACTTCAGCGAAGGCTCGACTTCCAGCCCACAGGGGCCGAAATCGACCCACAAGGCCTTTGCCGACCTGGCCGCCCTGCTGAAAAAATAAAGACTGAGGCTGCTTAAGCAGCGATCCGTTCGGAGGTAGGGCGGCCTCGGAGCGCAGCGACAGCCCGCCATTTTTTGTACCGCGCCGAGCATCCATGGCGTACTGCCTGCGGCGAGTACACCCTACGGCTCTGCTTTTGTGTGAATGCAAACTTCGGCACGCTGCTTCGCAATTGCCCTGGCAGCAATGCCGTCAGGCCTTATACTGCCGCCCTTTGCGTAAAGGCCCTGCTTCGTGGCGAACAAACGATACAGCTGCATTGGTTTATTCAACCCAAAATCCCCGGAGAACGTCGGCGCGGTGATGCGCGCCGCCGGTTGCTATGGCGCGGCCTCGGTGTTCTACACCGGTACACGCTATGAGCATGCCCGCGACTTCGTCACCGACACCAAGAAGGTCTTCCAGGATATTCCGCTGATCGGCATCGATGATCTGCAGAAGATCATCCCGCTGGGCTGCACACCAGTCGCGGTGGAATTGGTCGAAGGCGCGCGACCGCTGCCGCAATACACCCACCCGGACCGGGCGATCTATATCTTCGGCCCGGAAGACGGCTCGCTGAACAAGGAAATACGCGCCTGGTGCGAGGATGTGATCTACATCCCCACCCAGGGCTGCATGAACCTCGCCGCCACGGTCAATGTGGTGCTCTACGACCGCATGGCCAAGGGTAACAACACCAAGTCCGGACCCAAGTTCTAACCGCCCCGGCCGCAGCTAGGGCGCTCGCCTGCGCAGAGACTACTTCAGCAGTTTGCTGTCGAGCACCTTGGACGCCCCGCCCATCACGTTCTCGCTGATCTCGATAAAGTCCTTGGTACTGACCTTGTCCAGACGCATCAGGCCACGGGTTACATCGTCCAGCGAGCGTGGCGCAGTGCTGCCCTTGGTCTTCTGGCGGATTTCCCGATCCAGTTCCTGCAGCAGCAGTACCGCACGCGCAGTCACCGGACCGCTGGCGCTATTGCCTCGCAGGCTCTTCACCGGCTTGCTCCAGTCAAGCAGCTGTTCACGGACTTTCTGGTAGCGCTCTTCGCTCAAGCCACCGGCGCGGCGAACCAGTTCGATGGCGTAATACTCGGCAAGTCCCTCGGTGACCCAGTCGCTACGCTCGCGCGACTGGATGCGGCTGAACACATGCACCAGTTCATGCACGAGCGAACTGGTGCCGTTCTCGCTGACCAGCGGACGATCGGCATGCATGTAATAGGAGTTGGTCGCCGACAGGCCGCCACGCCACATCGGGTCGCCAGCGCCGACGATGAGCAGCTTGGCCGGGTCACGCGGGAACACCGCCTGGGCTTCCTTCCAGACGAAGGTTAAGAGGGTAAGAATGTCCATGCGGCGCATGCCCTCGCCAACCGGCGCGGCGATGGTCACATCGGTTTCGCCAAGCTTGTCGCGGCGCGTCCCGATCTTGCCGGCGATGATCCAGCCGGTCGGACGATCGAACTTGCGATGCGGGTTGTCGATGCGGAACTTGTTCTTGCCAATCAGCGGCCAGCCGGTCTCGACGCCGCGCCAGCCCTTGGGTAGCTCGAACTGCAGGCGTGCGACCAGCTCGGTCTTGTTCTGCTGGCGCAACTGGGCGCTGGGCACCAGGTTGTCGCCGCGCAGCAAGGCCCAGTCTTCGGTCATGCGCGCATCGAAACGGCCATTTCCCCGCGGCTGACTGATGCGCACGCGGTAGGTCAGCTTCGCCACGCCTTTGCCTGGTTGCCAGACCCCACGTTCGGGGCTTTCCTGGCTCCACTCGCCGTCGGCACTGAAATCGCTGTAGATGCCCTTGTCACCCAGATTGAACGACAGGCTGCGCACGCGCTCGCCCTTGCCCAGGGTCAGGCTGACTTCGGCCTGATCGCTCTCGGGCAGAAAGCGCACGAGGTAATCCAGGTCGACCTTCTGCGCCGCCCAGAGTGGTGTGCACAGGCTCAACAGTAAGGCGGACAACAAGCTACGGCGAATCATCATGATGGGCATTTCCTGGCGGCACGGGTCTGTGCACTGGGTAGACCGGATATGGGCCGGGCAATTCAATGCAAGCTGATCCTTATAGCTGGTTAAACCTAACCCTGCATCAGCCGGCGCGGAAAATCAGGTGCTCTTCCCAATCGTCCTCGGCCACGCTGTTTTCGCTGAGCATGCGCCCGGACTGGGAAATCCGCTGCTGGTGCACCTGCTCCGGATCGCCGCAGACCAGGTGATGCCACAGCAGCAGGTCCTTGCCCTCGCTGACCAGGCGATAGGCGCAGGTCGGCGGCAGCCACTGGAACTGGTCGGCCTGGGCCGGGGTGAGCTGGATGCAATCGGGCACGGTCTTTCGACGATTGCTGTAGTCCGTGCAGCGGCAGCTCTTCAGGTCGAGCAGCTTGCAGGCGATGCGCGTGTAATAGACGCTGCCGTCGTCGTCATCCTCGAGTTTTTGCAGGCAGCACAGGCCGCAGCCATCGCACAGCGATTCCCACTCGTCCTGATCGAGTTGCTCGAGGGTTTTGCGTTTCCAGAAGGGTTCGACTTTGGCGGCCATGGTGAGGATACGGTGTCTGGCGAAAAGGCCGGCAGTCTAGCGCGCGCCTCGCAAGCGGCCAAGGGCGGCGGGCCGAATGGCAGCGCAGTGGTGGCGGCAACTCGCCCGACGCCACTCTCGTCGCGCCTGGATCCATGCGGGCGACTCAATACCCGCGGGCGAAATCCACGGCGCCACGCAACTCGCTGCCGGCCTGGAAACGCCGCAGATTGTCGACGAACAACTGCACCAGCAGCCGTGGCTCGGTGGGCGCGGCGCTGTGCCCGGTGAGCAGCAGGCGCGGCGCCTTCCAGAACGGATGCCCGGCGGGCAGCGGCTCCTGGCGGCAGACGTCGATCACCGCGCCGGCCAATTGGCCCTGCTGCAGCGCCGCGACCAGGTCGGCGTCGACGACTGCCACGCCACGCCCGGCGTTGATCAGCAGCGCGCCGGGTTTGAGCCGGGCGAACAGCGCGGCATCGTAGATATCGCGGGTGGCCGGGGTGTCCGGCAACAGGTTGATCAGGTAATCGGCCTGGCTGGCCAGGCGCGACAACTGATCGAGGCTGGCTACTTCGACAAAAGGCGCGAGGACGCGCGCGCAACTGGCCACGCCGTACAGCTCGATGCCGAATGGGGCGAGAAAGCGTGCCACGCTCTGGCCGATATCGCCGCTGCCGACGATCAGCGCACGGCGTCCAGCCAGACTCTGCGGCAGACGGCCATCCCAATGCTGCTCGACCTGGGCGGCCAGGCGGGCAAACAGCTGACGCTCGTGGGCCAGCAGGTGACAGAGCACGTACTCGGCCATCACCTGGCCGAAGATGCCGACCGCACGACTCAACAGATAATCGTGCGGCAGGTCGGCGGCCAGCAACGGCGTGATGCCGGCCCAGGTCGATTGCAGCCACTGTGGCTGGTGCCCCTGCGCCAGCAGTGGCGCAAGCAGATCCGGCTGACCGAGCCAGAGCGGACAACTGCCGGCCCAGCGCGCCAGCTCGAGCGGGTCGGCACTGCCAAACGGCTCGAGCTCGGGCGCCACCTGTTGCAGCAGCTCGGCATAGCGGGCATGTGCGGCTTCACCGATGAGGACGCGCATGGCGGTCAAATCGGGTCGTTGCGACGCAGCAATTCTTCCGGCAGATGCTCGATGTATTCATCTTCCGGCGGCGGCATCTGCAGGTGGTAGCCCTGCTTCTCGAGGTTTTCCAGCACGGCGTGAATATCCTCGCGAGCCAGCTTGCGCTCGGGCGTGAGCACCATGCTGAAAGCCAGGGTTGGCGGACCGAACGCCGCCAGCAGGCTTTCCGGCACCCGCTCCAGGGCATCGCTTTTCAGCACGTAGAGGTACATCTCGTTTTTGCGCGGGCTTTTGTAGATCGAACAGATGCGTTTCACGCGGATTCTCCTTCACCAGCCAGGCAATCGAGCAGTGCCTGGCCCATCAATTCACGCCGCCAGCCGCGCAGCGAATCCGGCAACCGGTAAGGGCCGTTGGGGTAGCCGGTTTTCAGCAGGGCTTCGAGGGTTTTCTTGCGCAGCATCAGTTCCGGGGCGATGTTCAGCCGCTCACCTTCGCGCTGGCCAAGGGCGCGCAGCTTCTTCAGCAAGGTCGAGGCTTCCAGCGGCAACGGCTCGGGCACTGCCTCGGGCCAATCGGCCGACGGCGTGGCAGCAGCCTTCTTGATCAGCTGGAGCAGGAACTCGCCGTCCTGACGCACGGTTTTCGGGTGCATGTCGTCGATCCGTGCCAGCGCTACCAGGTTATCCGGCTGGGTGCGGGCCAACGGCCACAGCGAATGTTCGCGGATGATGCGATTGCGCGGCTGATTGCGTGCCCTGGCCTCGCGCTCGCGCCAGATGCAAAGTTCGCGCAGCACCGCCAGTTGCGCGCGGGACAGTTTCCAGGCCAGCTTGGCCTCGCGGTAGACCTCTTCCGGGGCGACTTCACGGCTCAGGTTGGCCACCAGCTCGGCGCCGTCTTCCAGCACCCAGGCATTTTTCTCGGCCGTCAGCTGTTGCTGCAACTGGGTATAGACCTCGGCCAGGTGCAGCACATCCTCGGCAGCGTAACTGATCTGGGTCTCGCTGAGCGGGCGCTGCAGCCAGTCCGAACGGGTCTCGCCCTTGGGCAGCTCGATGTTCAACACCGCCTGCACCAGGCGCGAATAGCCCATGGAGAAGCCGAGGTTGAGGTAGGCGGCGGCCAACTGGGTGTCGAACAAGGCCACTGGCAGGCTACCGGTCAGGCGCAGGAAGACTTCCAGATCCTCGCTGCAGGCATGCAACACCTTGACCACGGCCGGGTCTTGCAGCAAGGCACTGAACGGCGCCCAGTCGTCGATCAGCAACGGATCGATCAGGTAGGCGCGCTCACCTTCGCTGACCTGCAGCAGGCCGGCGATCGGATAAAAAGTGTCGACCCGCATAAATTCGGTGTCTACCGCCACGAATGGCAGGCTGCGCCAGCTGGTGCAGTGCTGCGCCAGGCTGGCATTGTCACGAATCCAGTGAATATCAATAGCCACGCGGCTCTCCCATGAAGAATGCCACGCAGTATATATCGCAGCGGCCCTTTGCCGGGTATTGCGCGCCCGTAAACCGACACAGCGCCGTGCCGATCTCGCCTTGGTGGCGCTTAACTGTGTAATCTGGCCGCCGTTCGCCCGCTTCGGCACAAGGAATAGCGCAATGAAGAAACTGCTTGGCCTACTCATCCTGTTGGTCGCCGCCCTGGCACTCTATCTGACCATCACCCCCAGCCCCATCGACCCGCTGGCCTGGGAGGCGCCACCGGCCCCGGCCATGACTGGCGTGCTGGAACCCAACGACACCCTGATGAAGGCCGAATTGCTCGGCCTCGGCCAGATCCATGGCCCCGAAGACAGCGCCGTCGATGCCCAGGGCCGGGTCTACACTGGCCTGCATGACGGGCGCATCGTGCGCCTCGAGGCCGACGGCAGCCTGGAGACCTTCGCCGACACCGGCGGCCGCCCACTGGGCATGGACTTCGACGCAGCCGGCCAGCTGATTGTCGCCGACGCCCACAGGGGCCTGCTGTCCATCGACCCGCAAGGTCAGCTCAAGGTACTGACCAGCGAAGCCGAAGGCGTGCCGTTCAAGTTCACCGATGACCTGGACATCGCCCGCGACGGCACCATCTACTTCAGCGATGCCTCCTCACGCTTCGAACAGCCGGATTATTTGCTCGACCTGCTCGAAGCCCGTCCCCATGGCCGCCTGCTCAGCTACAGCCCCCAAAGCGGTGAGACCCGCGTGCTGCTCAAGGACCTGTACTTCGCCAACGGCGTGGCGCTGTCGGCCAACGAGGACTTCGTGCTGGTCAACGAAACCTACCGTTACCACATCACCCGCTACTGGCTCAAGGGCGAGCAAGCCGGCACGCATGATGTATTTATCGACAACCTGCCGGGCCTGCCGGACAACCTGCAAGGCGATCACGCCGGCACCTTCTGGGTCGCCCTGCCGACGCCGCGCAAGGCCGATGCCGATTTTCTCCACCTGCACCCCTGGCTCAAGGCGCAAATCGCCAAACTGCCGCGTGCGCTCTGGCCGAAGGCGACCCCCTATGGCTTGGCCATTGCCATCAACGAGCAGGGCGCAATCATCCGCAGCCTGCACGACACCAGCGGCACGCACCTGCGCATGGTCACCTCGGTCAAGCCGGTGGGTGATTACCTGTACTTCGGCAGCCTGGATAACGACCGCCTCGGTCGGCTGAAGATTCGCTGAGTCATCCAGTAAAAAGCCCGTGGCTGGATTACCAGCCACGGGCTTTTTACTGCGCGCGCCTTTTAGCCGAGCTTTTCGGCGATCCAGATGGTGTGGCGGGTGCCCTTGTTGCCATGGGCATAGACCTGCACTTCTTCGACCTTGAAGCCGGCCCGGCGCACCTTGTCGGCGAACTTGCTGTCGGCGCTGGCCGACCATACGGCCAGTACCCCCTTGGCCCGCAATGCCTGATGACAACGCTGCAAGCCTTGCGCGGAATACAACCAGCTGTTGCGCTTCTGGGTCAGGCCCTCGGGGCCGTTGTCGACATCCAGCATGATCGCGTCATATCGCTTATCCGCCGTCTTCAGGCTATTGGCGACATCCTCCTGCAACACCCGCGTGCGTGAATCGAGCAGCGGATAGCCGGCTTTTGCGCCCAGTGGGCCGCGGTTCCATTCGACCACCCCCGGCACCAATTCGGCCACCTCCACCTCGGCCGTCTTGCCCAGGTTCTGCAGAGCCGCCGCCAGGGTAAAGCCCATGCCCAGGCCACCGATCAATACCCGCGACTCCGGGCGTCCGGCGACTTTTTTGCAGGGAATCGCCGCCAGGGCATCTTCGGAGCCATGCATGCGCGTGTTCATCAACTGACCACCATCGCCGCCGGCAATCTTGATCACAAAATCCTCGCCATACTCGAACAGGCAGAGCGCCCCGGAGCCATCGGGAATCTGGGCGGTATCGAGCAGTACAAAACGCTTCATGGCTGTCTCATGACTCTGTGAGTGTGAAAGAGGCTGAACGATACAGCAGCCCTCAGACCACGGTAAGCATGTGCCCGACAATCCCCAGCATAAACCCCAGCAAGGCACCCAGCGATGGCGCCCAATGCTTGTTCAGCCTGGCCTGGGGCGCGATATCTTGAAACACCGAGTAGAGGATGCCACCGGCGGCGAACAGCATGATCGCCGCCACCCACTGCGCAGAATTGGCCAGCCACAAATAACCCGATACGCCTGCCAGCGGCCCAAGCAGCGCCATGAGGCTAAACATCAGCACTATTCTTGCGCGGCTGTAGCCCGTCGAACCGCGTAACTCCCGGTAGGCATTGAAGCCTTCCGGCAAGTTCTGCAGCGCCATCAAGCTGGCCAGCAGAATCGCGCCACGGCCACCGAATGCAAATGCAGCCCCCAACGCCAGGGACTCTGGAATAAAATCCGACAGCATGGCGAACAACTGACTGGCCGAAGTTTTCAGTCGGTACATCAGGATGTCCAGCCCCATGAACGCGGCGCCGCCGGCAAAGAACCACAGTGCCGCCGGCAAGGGGTTCAGTTCGACAATGGCTTGTGGCACCAGGACCAACGCCACCGCAGCCAGCAGCGCGCCACCACCGAAAGCCACCGCACTGTGCCTGAACTCGGTCTCCAACCAACGCGGTCGAATTCGCTCGATACTGGCCAGCGCCGCCCCCACCGGCATGGCAATGCCAGCCAGTAAGGTAAAGGCCACAACGGTTAACAGCGGCGACACAGACACCTCATCCAATGGCACAAAACAGGGGGGTGGAAGCCTCTAGCAGCCTGTCGGACTTGACCGTCCGTAGCGAGGGAAAGTTCGGTTTGAAGCAGTTCTTGCGCGCTTTTGAGGCGAATAGTCGCTCTATTTAACGAGAAGGCGCGCAAGAAATGATCAAGTCCGGCTTTTCCGCAGTAGGACAGTGTTAAGTTCGACAGGCTGCTAGCCCAAGCCGCCAGCTAAACATTGCTGATGCTTCCACGCTTGACAATATCAGGCCCATGGCAAGACTCGCGACTTGCCGCCTCAGATTCTGCATAGTGCATGCGGCGGTTTATCATGCCTCGAATCCGCTATTGATCAGGACGCCCGCCATGCCTATTGCCCAACTGCTCAGCGCCGCTCAACTCCAGGCCCGCCTTGGGCAACCCGAGCTGGTCATCCTCGATTGCCGATACGCCCTGGATGACCCGGACTACGGCCAGCGCAGCTATGCCGAAGGGCATATCGCCGGCGCCCAGTTTGCCGATCTCGAGCGCGCGTTGTCCGGTCCGATCCAGAAGGGGATCAGCGGCCGCCATCCGCTACCGGACCCCGCCCAACTGCTGGCGCGTCTGCGGGCATGGGGCTTGAACGACAACAGCACGGTGGTGCTGTATGACGACGGCCCCGCTATGTTCGCCGCTCGCGCCTGGTGGTTACTGGCCTGGCTGGGCAAACGCGAGGGCGTCTACTTGCTCGACGGTGGCTTGCAGGCCTGGCGCGAGGCAGGTGGCGCACTCAGTCAAGCGCTGCCGCAGCCAGTACCCGGCCACTTCGACGGACACGCCGATGCCAGCCTGCTGGTCGACGCCCGTCAGCTGCAACAACGCCTCGCCGATCCGCAGCTGACCCTGCTCGACGCCCGCGCCCTGCCGCGCTTTCGTGGCGAGGTGGAACCGCTCGACCCGGTTGCCGGGCATATTCCCGGCGCCCGCTGCGCACCCTGCACCGAGAACCTCGACAGCACCGGACGTTTCCTGCCGGCGGCGCAGCTGCGCCAGCGCTTCGCCGCGCAACTCGGCGAGCGCCCGGCCAGCGAGCTGGTGGCCTACTGCGGCTCCGGCGTCACCGCCTGCCACAACCTGTTCGCCCTGTGCCTCGCCGGCTACCCGCTGGCGCCGCTGTACGCCGGGTCCTGGAGCGAGTGGATTACCGACCCGGCACGGCCTGTCGCGACGGGTGACTAGCGTTTGTCCGAGAAGCTGCAACCCTGCAGCTTTGACTGCGCAAGGAGAAGCCCAGCAGGTTGATTCCATTAGCCTTATATCCTCAGCCTGGGCGACCCGGAAGTTTCTGGGAGTTGCCGTCAATGGCTAATCTCGCCCGGCACCCTGGTCAATACCGCAGCGGTAGCCTGCCGAATCGCTATCGGCTGGCTGCGCTCGCGGGCTAAGCACCAAGCGGAATATAGGTAATAACCGAAAGCATAAAACAATTTAAAAACAGTATTTTACAGGCGAAAGGTCGCACTACACTTCAAATCAAGCGGCTAAACACGCTTCCGGTGGGGCTTTCCAAGAACAACCACACGCTGCCACGCGCCCCGGCCCCACCGGCCATTTTTCGCGAGGGCTATATGGGAATTCCAGCCTGCGAGTTGATCCAGCATGTCATCCGCCCCACGCTGATCTATCTGGGACGCCACTCACCTGCTGCCGAAGTCCTGCTGCTGGGCGCCGCTGCCTGCCAGTCGGCGCTGGGTTCGGCGCTGAATGCCCAGGGTGGCCATGGCCTCTACCGCATCGCCGAACTGCGCCACCAGCAGCTATGGGATCACTTCCTGGCGCTCGACCCGGACCTGGCCAGCCAGATCCGCGGGCTGGCCAGCCAGCACGCCTTTCTCGCGGCGCCGCACCTGGAGCTGACGGTCAACCTGCGGTACGCCACCGCCATCGCCTGGATGCTGGTCGAGGTGGAACAGCGCGAATTACCCGCCGCCGATGACCTGCTCGGCCTGGCCCGGGTCTGGCGCCGTGTATTTAATCCACAAGGTCAGCCGCGTGACTTCATCGAAGCCTGGCAGCGCTGCATCGGCAACTTCAGCCAAGTTGCCTGAGCGCACCCAACCCGTTCGCGAAGAGCGCCAAACAATCCACCGCGACCAGCAAAGGTACGCTGCAAAATCCGTACAGCGCCGCAAATTGTAGGACAAGAACCGCTCTATTCCGGGGGCTTCAGCCACTTGGCGGGCATCGCAAAGCCTGCTAGTTTCCGCGCCTCGCTTAACCCCGATGGAGTTTCCTGTGATAAAAATCGCCCTCAAGACCGGCCTGGCACTGGCCATTGCTGCAGTGTCCAGCCATGGCCTGGCCGGCGGCTTTGCCATCAACGAACAAAGTGTCAGCAGCATGGGCAGCGCCTTTGCCGGGCGCTCGTCGTCCGCCGAGGATGCCAGCACCGTGTTCGGCAATCCGGCCGGCATGTCGCGCCTGAAACGCGAGCAAGTCAGTGGCGGCGTTGCGTTGATCCATGCCAGAACTGATTTCGACCACGCCAGTGGCAGTTTCTCAGGCAGCAACGACGGCGATATGGTGCCGTTGGTCGGCGCGCCCATGGCCTATTACGTCAAACCGCTGGACGCTCACTGGACCTTCGGCCTCGGCATGTATGTGCCCTTCGGCTTGATCACCAACTACGAAGACAACTTCCAGGGCCGGTATTACGGAGACCATAGCGAAGTGCGCGTGGTGACCCTGCAACCGACCCTCAGCTACCGCATCAATGACCAGTTGTCGATCGGCTTTGGCCCGACCATCAACCGCATCGACGGCGAACTGACCTCGGCCCTGCGCAATCCGCTGCCGGGTGCCGGCGACGGTGAAGTGAAGATCAAGGGCGATGACCTGGCGCTGGGTTATAACGCCGGCCTGCTGTTCGAGTTCAGCCCGCGTACGCGCGTTGGCCTGAGCTATCACTCCAAGGTCGACTACACCCTGAAGGGCCATACCGAGGTGGCAGGTCCCGGTTTTGTAATCGGCTCGTCTGCGGGTAAATACGATGCGTCGCTGGACCTGACCACACCCGAGTCCGTGGACTTCTCCATCACCCACGAGCTGAATGCCGACTGGACACTGTATGCCGGCAGCACCTGGACTCGCTGGAGTCGCCTGGAAGAGATTCGCGCCGATAACCAGGGCGTCGGCGGCTTGCTCGCCGGCAATCTCACCACCATCAGCGAAGCACAGAACTGGCACGACACCTGGGCGCATGCTCTGGGCGCCGCCTATAAGCTGAACTCGCAATGGACACTGCGCACGGGCCTGGCCGTGGATCAGTCGCCCACCAACAATACCGACCGTTCGCCACGCATTCCCTCGGGCGACCGCACGATTGTCAGCCTGGGCGCCGGCTGGAGCCCGAACGACGTGATGACCATCGATCTGGCCTACTCCTACCTCATGGAGGACGACACCAAGATCAACCATGTCAGCACCACTAAAGGTGCCTACAGCTCCACCTACAAAAACACCGCCCATGGTTTGGGCGCACAAGTGACCTACCGCTTCTAATTCAACGAGCACATTAGGCTAAACTCGCCCGGCAACCATCAACAGACCATTGAAAAATGTAGCGAACGCCGTAGAGCCGAGCGCAATAGTTTTTTCAACGAGCTGCCAAGCATAAAAACAAGCCGCGTGAGACAGCCATGACCACACTCTGTACTGCCTTACCCACACAGCTGCGCCTGTTGCTGGTGGACGACCACCGGATTTTCCTCGACGGCCTCAGCCTGGCCCTTGCCCCGCTTTGCCCAGACCTGCACATACATACCGCGCAGAACGCTAGCGAAGCCGAGGCGTGCCTGAGCCAGCACGATTTCGATCTGATTCTCCTGGATTTGCGCCTGCCGGACGTCGCCGGCCTTGAACTGCTGCAACGCTGGCAGCAGCAAGGACGCATGACCCCGGTGGCGATTCTCAGTGCCAGCGACTCCAACCTGGATGCTCAGGCGGCGCTGGCCGCAGGCGCCCTGGGCTTTATCCCGAAAAGCGCCCACAGCGACGACCTACGCCAGGCGGTGACCCGCGTGTTGCTCGGGGAAACCCTGCCGGCGCCGGGTGCCGGCGAAAAACCACAACTCACCCCCCGCCAACTGCAAATCCTCCTGCTGCTGGCCGAAGGCCTGCCGAACAAGGCTATCAGCAGGCAACTGGGCGTATCCGAAGACACGATAAAAACCCACCTGAAGACCCTGTATCAGGAACTCGATGTGCACACCCGCACCGCCTGTGTCAGCACTGCGCGCCAGCGGGGCTGGCTATAGAGGCGAGCGGCTGGGTTGAAGCGGACTGCCGTCCGCCCCGCTACTTCTGCACTGCGCCAGACGGCGCTGGCTCAGGTGCGGCGGCAGGCGGCAGCAGTACCGCCAGAGCCTGACGCAGGCGCGCCGGCAACAAGGGTTTGCCGAGCAGGGTTACGTGCGCGGGCATGCAGCGTTCCTGCAACTCGGGGCTGATATCGGCACTGATCAGCAAGGCTGGCAACATGCGTCCGGCGGCTTCGCGCAAGCGCTCGATGGCGCGCAAACCATCTTCCTTGGCGGCCAGCCGGTAGTCGCTGACCAATAACTGCGGGGTCGCCTCTGCCAGGCACGCCAGGGCCGCCTGCAGATCGGCGCAGGCCCAGACCTCGCAGCCCCAGCGCTGCAACAGCCCGGACAACGCCTCGCGCCCGGCTTCATCGTCCTCCACCAGCAAGACCCGCCCACGCAGTGCCGCACCGACTGGTTTGGCTGGCTGCCACTCACCCACAGTGGCGCGCGGCAGGCGCAAACCGAAGCGCGCGCCCTGCCCCGGACTGGAATCCAGCTGCAACGGGTGCTCAAGTAGCGTGGCCAGTTGTTGGACGATGGCCAAACCGAGGCCCAGGCCACGCTCGGCATTGCGCCCGGGGTTGTCCAGTTGGCGGAACTCCTCGAAGATCTGTGCCTGTTCTGCCGGGCTGAGACCACGGCCGTCGTCGGCGACTTGCAGCAGCACGCTGCCAGCGTCCTCCGCGGCGCTAAGCGTCACTCGCCGCGCCTGGGCATGGCACAGGGCATTGTTGAGCAGATTGCGCAGCACCCGCTCGAGCAGCAGCGGGTCGCTGCGCACCCACAAATCCGCGCATTGCAGGTCCAGGGTGACCCCCTGCAATTCGGCTTCACCGCGGGTTTCGCCACTCAAGCGTTCGAGCAGAGGACGCAGGGCGAACACTTCAAGCTTGGCCTGCACCCCGCCGGGCAAGGTCAGGCGGGTGTAGTCCAGCAGTGATTGCAGCAAGCGGCTGAGCTGTTCCACCGAGGTCGCCAGCCGCGCACTGACTCGCTGAATATCCGGCTCCCGGCTCTGTTCGAGCAGGTGCTGGGCATACAGCCCCATGGCGTTGAGCGGCTGGCGCAGGTCATGACTGGCGGCGGCCAGCAGGCGCAGCTTGCGTGCGTCATCCGCTTCGGCGCGCTGGCGGGCCAGATCGAGTAGGCGCAGATTGAGCCAGGCGCCACGCTGCCCGTGCTCTTGCAGGTAGGCGCCGACACTGCCGATCAGGTTGGCGCAAAGCAGGAACTGGCCCTGGTAGGCCCACAGACTGCCTGGCTCGACCAGCAACAGGCCAAGCATCAGGAACAGCAGACAGAAGCCCCAGGCGGCGAGACTCACGGCACGGAACGAAACACCGAGCAGCACATAGCCGAACAACAGGATCAGAAACAGCCCGTCGTAGGGCATGTCCACGCCTTGGACCCAGCACAGGTGAATGATCACCGCCACGCACGCGCCATTCAGTGCGTAGGCGCCGATGTAGGCGAATAACACCGCGCGCGGCGGACTCTGCGGGCGCCGGCAGTAGACGAAAGCGGCCAGCACCCCGAGGATACCCAGCGCGCGCAAAGGCTCGACCGACAGGCTCACCGACAGCGGCATCAGCAGCAGGTCGAGGGCGGTATAGATCAGCTGGAAGACAATTGCGGTGCTGACGATCAACAGCAAGCGGCGACCGATGCGTTGCACCCGGTGCTCGACAAAGCCCTGTTCCAGCTCGGGGACAAAGCACAACCGCCGGTAGCCCCGGCGCTGTTGTGCCAGCAGCAGGCGCTCTTCCTGCTCCAGGTTCATCGCACCCGGCCTGACTGCGCGAGTGAGTGCTCGGGCCGCCGCCCGGACTTAAAGCTCGACTGGTTCGTTGTCCTGCTGTTTGGCGGCAATCGCATCATAGGTGTCGACTCGGTGTTGATCGGCGGCGTTGAACAAACGCTGGCGCAAACGCTGCTGCTCATGCTGCTGGTCCGCCGGACTCAGGCCATTGCTGTGCAACCTGGCCAGTTGCTCGCGATAAGAGCTGTAGTGCTGCTGCCAGTCGCGTTCGTTGCGCTGCTCAAGCAGCAGGCGCTCGACTGTCGGCGGATCATAGGACAAAGCCAATGACTGGCGCACCTGTTCCTCGCTTGCCCCCTCACGCCACAGCCGCTCGGTTTGCGCCAGCTGGGCCAGGGCTTGGCTCTGGCGCTCCTCACTGGCGCGCATGGCGGCAGGCAATTGTTCGCGCAGGCGCTGCTGGGCATCGGCTTTGCCCTGTTCGCTCAAATCATCGCGAGCCAGTAGGTTCAGGCTGTCAAGGGTGTAGCGTGCATAGGCCTCTTCAGCCCCAAACAAGGCCTCGACCGCTCCCGTTGAAAAGTGGCTGCGGCGCAGCTGAGCCATGCTGTCGAAAGCCTGCTGCAATACCGCGAGTTGCGCGTGCGGCTGGGCTTGCTGTTGTGCGTTCAGCGGCTGCTGCATAAGCGCCAGGCTGGCGCGTTTGTAATCCAGATAATCACCGAGCAGATTGATCAACTGGCCCAGCGCCGGCTCCTGCAAGCGTCCACCGGCATCAGCCAGCAATGCCTCGACCGAGCTATCCAGCCCGTTCTGGTCGACAGCGCTGAGGAAATAATCGAAATAGTCACGCAGGGCCAAATCAAGCTGCAGATTACCGGCACTGTCGGACTTCAACTCACCGTCGACCTCGGTACCGCTCATGCTCGGCAGAACCGCCGCTGGCGCGGCCTGGTCGACGGCAGTGGGCGCCGGCTGCTGCGGCATGGGGCTGGCAATGATGGCGGCGACAGATGGAGCCGTGCGAGCCGAATCGGTCTGCACCACCACCGGCTCCGGCCATTGCCAGTACAGCGTCATCGCCGCGGCAAGGATGCCCAGCACAGCCAGCGAAATCAGGGAGCGAATGGGCAAGGGCATGCGACCTCCAAAGCGGGCTGTCTTGGCCAGCCCGCATACGTGGCAAGGCTCAGACGCCTTTGTTCTTCAGGCGGTTGGCATGCTGGCGATACAGCGAGACCGGCTCGGTCCAGCCGCGGATACCGAACAGGTGGTTGATCGCATCGACGTGGTTCATGTGGTAGCTGTCGCCGAGCACCTGGCCCAAATAGGTGGAGCAGACCCCGACCAAGCCATCGTTCTTCTCGCTGCCGAACGCCAGGCCGGTGATGGCCAGGAACGGGTCGACCGCATCGAAGACATTGGTGTAGGACGAATCTCCGGTCCAGGAGAAGTAGCGAATGTTATACCCGCGTACGTTTTGCACTTCGCTGGACTTGGCGCAGTAGCTGCTGTTGTTGACGCCCCACGGGTGACGACTGTTGAGCTGCGCAGTGCCGGCGGTGGTCAGGGTTTTCAGCGCATCGATACCGCTTTGTGGATTACTGCTGCCCGACAGCAGATTGATCACCGCACCCACGGCATTGGCCAGGGCATTGACGCCACCTTCGATACCGCTATCGGGCGGAATCACCCCGCGCAGCACGTCGGCGACCTTCGAGCCCTTGTTGACGCCATTGATCGAGGTGACGGAGGCAACCAGGTCAGGACGCAAGGAGGCGGCGACCCGCGAGGTTGGCGAACCTTGGCTGTGGCCGATGAGGTTGACCTTACCGCCGTTGGCGCCGGCCCAGGGCACGATCTGCCGGGCCAGTTCGGCACCGCGCTGTTCACTGTCGTTCAGAGCAGAAACGCTGGCGACATAGACCTTGGCGCCATCGCGCTCGAGGTTCCAGGGGATGGTGTGAAAGTAGTTGATCAGGCCACCGATGGTGTCGAAACCGGTGACACCGTGCACCAGCACGATCGGATACTTGGTTTGAGTGTAACCGGCCTGGGCCTCGACGGCGCCGACCAGGGCCATGGTGGCCAGGGCGGTAGTAATAACACGACGCATGGGTGCCTCCTTATTGTTCTTGTTGGCACGCCGGGAGACTGCGTCCGGCGTAGCAACACTTTAAGGAGGCGAGAATGTCCCGCCCATCGCCCAGATGGGTGAAGGGTGCGCGTGGATGCCGCGCTGGCGACTCAAGGCACCGAGGCGATGGCCTGCTCGACTGCGGCGATCAGCGCCAGGTCGTCCGGCTGGGTGCGGCTGGAGAAACTGGCGATCACCTGGCCCTGACGGTCGACCACGTACTTGGAGAAATTCCAGCGTGGTGCCTGGCTCTGTGCGGTCAGCTCCTTGAACAGAGGAATCGCCTGGGGGCCGGTGATCCGCTGGGTTTCGCTCATGCTGAAAGTCACGCCGTAATTGACGTAGCAAACCTTGGCGATTTCCTCGCCATCGTCCGACTCCTGTTTGAAGTCGTCCGAAGGCACGCCAAGCACTTCCAGGCCTTGTTCCCGGTAGCGCTGATAGAGTGCTTCCAGTCCCTTGAACTGCGGGGTAAAGCCGCAGAAGCTGGCGGTATTGACCACCACCAGAGGCTTGCCGGAAAACTGCTGGCACAGGTCGATACTGTCCTTGCTGCGCAGCCTGGGCAGCTCGCCTTGCAGCAGGACCGGGCACTCGGCGGCCCAGCTCGGCAGCGCCAGGCCAGTGAGGAAAATCGGCAGGACAAGGGCACGCAACCACATGGACAGAACCTCGAGCAGAAGCCAAGCTGCAACGCTACTCGCCCACCCCGCGCCAGGCAATCGACAAAAGGTAAGCGCCTGCAACCAGGTTCTTCAAACCAGCGTTCAGGGGTGTGAATAAATCGAGGGCCGACGCGAAGCGCCGGATGGCTGGCGCAGTGGGTTATCCCGCGCCGGGCCGGCAGAGCACGCCAGGAGACGCGCGCAGGAGCCAGGCGCTCAACACGCCCCGAGGCCCAACTGCATGAATGCCAGCCCGCTCCGGCCCCAGCCCCACCAGGCCAGGGCCAGCAGCGCGGCGACCAGCATGAGCAAGGCACTGCTCAGCCAATACTCGGTCTTCATGCACCGACTCCAATGCCTTGCAGGCGCGCTACCGGTTTCTCGCGTACCGGCCAGTTCAGCGCCGCAGCGAGCAGGCTGAGGAAAATCGCGATCTGCCAGACCAGATCATAGCTGCCGGTGCGGTCATACAGGTAACCGCCCAGCCAGCCGCCGAGAAAGGCGCCGATCTGATGGAAAAGAAAGACGATCCCCCCCAGCATCGACAGGTTGCGCACGCCAAACATGGTCGCCACCGTGCCGTTGGTCAAGGGCACCGTGGACAACCACAGCAAGCCCATGGCGATGCCAAAAGCATAGGCACTCCAGGTAGTCAGCGGGGCCAGGATGAAGGCGCTGATCACCACCGCCCGGGCCAGGTACAGGGCCGTCAGCAGGCGCGGCTTGGACATGCGTCCGCCAAGCCAGCCGGCCGTGTAGGTGCCGAATACGTTGAACAAGCCGACCAAGGCCAAGACCGTGGTACCGACCAGCGCCGGCAGATGCTGATCGACCAGGTAAGCCGGCAGGTGCACGCCAATGAATACCACCTGGAAGCCGCAGACGAAAAAACCCAGCCCCAGCAACCAGAAGCCGGGATGCGCGCAGGCTTCGCGCAAGGCCTCGACCAGGCTTTGCTCGTGGGCCAGAACTGGCGACGGGCTATCCTTGATCATTGCGGCCAGCGGCACGATCAAGGCCACCAGCAAGCCGAGGGCGAGCAAGGCGGCGGACCAGCCGAGCCAGCTGATCAAGCCCAACGTGCCGGGCAGCATGACGAACTGGCCGAGCGATCCAGCCGCTGCGGCGACGCCCATGGCCATGCTGCGCTGCTCCGCGGGCACGGCACGACCGACCACCCCGAGAATCACCGAGAACGAGGTGCTGGATAGGCCGATGCCGATCAGCAGGCCGGCGCTCAGCGACAACGACCAGACCGAGTCGGCCAGGCCCATCAAGACCAGGCCGCAGGCATAGACCACCCCACCGACCACTACCGTGCGCTGCGCGCCGTAGCGATCGGCCAGGGCCCCGGTAAATGGCTGGGTCAGGCCCCAGATCAGGTTCTGCAGGGCGATGGCGAAGGCGAACACCTCGCGCCCCCAGCCGAACTCGGCACTCATTGGCGGCAGAAACAGGCCGAAGCCGTGGCGAATGCCCAACGACAAGGCGAGGATCAATGACCCGCCCAGCAAAATCCACAGTGTTGCCCGCGACTTCATTCCCTGCACTCTCCATTTCGTTCGATCGACTGCCGTTTTGCAGCCACGTAATCATCCGCACAATGCACTTTCCTGCCTTGCGCTGGCAATCAGACCATCGGCCGTCCACCTGCGCCTGGCTTGGATCAGGGCGCGGCTTCGAAGACCTGCCCGGCTCGCTGGCGGAAGTAGCCGAGCAAAGGTTGCCGGTAGGTCATGAAAGTATCGGCCGGCAAATAGCGCTGGTACAGCGCCAGCAGCGCCTGCGGTTCGCCCATCAAGCGGCGCACGGCCTGATCCAGCCGGCGCGCCATCGCCAGCCCCCAGGTGTTGCGCGTGCAGTATATGCCGCTGAGCTGCAGTTCGGTATTGTCAGCCAGACCGATGCTGCGTAGCGGCTCGAGCAGCAGCTCGTCCTGGCTCATCGCCATGAGTACCGGCGGGTACTCGAAGGTGAAATCGATGCGACCGTGGCTGACCATGAACAGCAGATTCTCCCCGCCTCCGGCAATACCGCCGCTGAAGCGTTCCAGGCGCCCTTGCTCCTGCGCCGCCGCCAGCGCGCCACGGATGGCCTCCGGGTAGTTGCGCAGGCTGGCCAGCCCTCCGCGCAGTTCGTGGCTGGCCAACAAGTCGCTCAGGTACAGTTGCTTGCCGCGCCAGGGCAGGCGCGCCAGGCTGTCGGCCCGCACCACCAGCTGCATCGGCGGGGTCACCAGATAGGGCACGAAGTAGCCCTGGCGATCGCGCTCGGCCAGGGGCAGGCTGCCATTGGTGCAGAACTCACGGCCGCTGGCCATGGCCTGCTGCATGCGTGGCACGTTGAACAGTTCGTAGTGGATATCCAGGCCGGGTAAATCGGGCTCGAGGAGCAACAGCGACTCCAGCAGGATGCCAGCATGCGGCTTGCCTTCCTTGAGCTCGACCCCGCCCGGCACCGGCAACAGCCCCCAGGTCAGCGACTCGGCTTGCGCGCCTGCGGCCAGCAGCAGGCCCAGCAACCCGCCCGTGATAGCAGCCCCCCAGGTGCGATGAACCCTGCAAAATTTAATCATGCCGAGAGCATAGGCGATTAGTGACAACCTCAAGGCCATTCGAGCTCGCATGCAGACCAATCCAGTCATTTAAAGCGCCAGCACCAGTAATACCCCGCACTCGACCAGCTCCAGCAGCGCACCGGCAGTGTCGCCCGTGGTGCCGCCCAGGCGCTGCAGCATGATCCGGCGCAGCCAGACGAACAACAGACCCGCGGCCAGCAGGGCCAGTACACCGGTCCAGCCGAACAGCAGCAGCGCCGCGCCATGGGCCGCCAATACCCAGGGCAGTTGTCGACGCGGCAGCTGCTCGGCCAGAGTCTGGCCCAGGCCACCGGGGCGCACATAGGGCGTGCTCAGCAACAGCAGCGGCAGCAGGCCGCGCGCCAGCCAGGGCACCAGCAGCAGCGCCATGGTTTTGCCGGCCTGGAGCAAGACGACCAGGGCGACGAACTTGAGCAACAGCAGCATCACCAGCACCACCACCGCCATCGGCCCGCTGCGTGGGTCCTGCATGATCGCCAGGGTGCGCTCGCGGTCGCCGCAGCCGCCGGCCCAGGCATCCACGCTGTCGGCCAGCCCGTCCAGGTGCAGGCCGCCGCTCAAGCCCACCCAGATCGCCAGCAGCAGCGCCGCCTGCAACAAGGCCGGAACAGCGCCCAGCAGGTAATGCACGCCAAGCAGCAGCAGGCCGATCAGCAGGCCCACCACTGGATACCACAGCAGCGAGCGGCCGGTCTCCTGCGCCGAGGGCATCGCCGCCAGGCGCACCGGCAGGCGGGTGAGAAACTGCAGGGCGATCAGCAGTGCGCTCATGCCAGCTCCCGCAGACGGCCGAAGCGGTCCAGCTGCAGGCGCACCCGCTGAGCATGGGCCACATCGACCTGTAACAGGTCCGCCGGCGGCAGGCCACGGGCGCCTGCCAGCAACAGGCGCATCACCCCGCCATGGGTCACCACCAGCAGCCGCTCGTCGGCATGGCGCAACTGCAGGCCCTGCACCGCGTCCAGCACCCGTGCCTCGAAGTCCAGCAGCCGCTCGCCGCCAGGCGGGGTGAAGGCATAGGGGTCGGTCCAGAAGCGGCCCAGGGCATCGGCATCGGAGAGCATCAGCTCGGCGGCGCTGCGCCCTTCCCAGGCGCCAAAGTGCAGCTCCTGCAGCGCCGGCTCCAGGCTCAGTGGCAGGCCGCGCTGTTCGGCCAGTTCCTCGGCGAAACGCGCGCAGCGCTGCAGCGGCGAGCTGATCAGTCGGTCCCAGGGACCCGCCTGCTGCACCGCCGCGCGCATCTGCGTCCAGCCCGTCGCGGTGAGGGCATCGTCGAGGCTGCCACGCAGGCCGCCGCCCTGCTCGGTCTCGCCGTGACGCAGCAGTTCCAGGTAGACCGTCATGTTGGGCGCTCCGCCACCGCCGCCTCGGCAAAGGTGGCCATCTGGTTGTGCAGGCGGCAGGCCAACTGCAACAGGGGCACGGCCAGGGCCGCGCCGCTGCCCTCACCCAGGCGCAGGCCCAGTTGCAGCAAGGGCTCGGCCCCGAGGGCCTGGAGCACGTGCTGGTGCCCCGGCTCGGCGCCACTGTGGGCGAACAGCAGCCACTCCCGACAGCTCGGGTTGAGGCGCACCGCGGTCAGCGCCGCGACGCTGCAGATAAAGCCGTCGACCAGTGCCGGCAGCCCCTGCTGGGCGCAGGCCAGGTAGGCGCCAGCCAGGGCGGCGATCTCGAAACCGCCGAGCAGCTGCAAGGCCAGCAAGGGGTCATGCAGCGCGGCACTGTGCAAGGCCAGGGCGCGCTCGATCACCGCCGCCTTGTGCGCGACCCCGGCGGCATCCAGGCCGGTGCCCGGACCGACCAGGGCCGTCGCCGACTGGTTCAACAGGGCGCAGGCCAGGGCGCTGGCGGCGGCGGTGTTACCGATGCCCATCTCGCCCGCGACAAACAGTTGGCTGCCGGCCTGCTGGGCGCGCAGCACGCTGTCGCGTCCGGCCTGCAGGGACGCGCGGGCCTGCTGCGGGGTCATCGCCGGGCCACGGGCGAAGTTCTGTGTGCCGGCGCCGATCTGCAACACCCGCACACCCGGCAGCGGCGGCGTCGGCACTGCCGTGCCCAGGTCGATCACCTCCAGACTGGCGCCCAGCTCATGCGCCAACACGCTGATCGCCGCGCCGCCAGCGACGAAATTGGCCAGCATCTGCCCGGTGACCGCCTGGGGAAAGGCCGATACCCCTTCGGCGACCACACCATGGTCGGCGGCGAAGATGCTGATCCACAGCCGTTCGATGCTCGGCCGCTCACGGCCTTGCAGGCCGGCCAGTTGAATCGCCAGTTGCTCCAGCTGACCGAGGGAGCCGGCCGGCTTGGTCAGTTGCTGCTGACGCGCCACGGCCCTGGCCTGCATGGCCTGATCCACCGATTTGGCAGCGGCCAGCCACCATGCGTGCTTCATAGCCCCTGCCCCTTCAACACCAGCGGCAGCCCTGCCACGGTGAAAATCACCCGCTGACAACGCTCGGCCAGGGCCTGGTGCAGCCAGCCGGCGGCATCCACATAGCGGCGAGTCAGCTCGCCCAGCGGCACCACGCCCAGGCCGGTCTCGTTGCTGACCAGGATGATCCGCCCCGGCAGCTCACCCAGGCACGCGAGCAGCGCCTCGCGCTCGGCGTCCAGGCGCGCCTCATCGTCGAGCATCAGCAGGTTGCTCAACCACAGGGTCAGGCAGTCGACCAGCAGGCAGCTGCCCGGCGCCGCCAGTTCTCGCAGCACTTGGGCCAATTGCAGCGGCTCTTCCACCAGCGCCCAGTGCGCTGGACGCCGCTGGTGATGCTGCTGAATGCGTGCATTCATCTCGCCGTCCAGCGCCTGGCTGGTAGCGATGTAGGTCACCGGCAGCGCGCTGTCGGCGGCCAGTTTTTCGGCCAGGCGGCTCTTGCCGGAACGGGCGCCGCCCAAAATCAATTCATGCATGTCGATAACCCTTTCAATCCAATGGGTGGCGAAGGCAGCGAGGGCGGGACTTTTTCCGCGAAACGCCGTATTGCGCTATTTCGCGGCTAAAGCCCCTGCCACGAACGCAGCTCACAGGCCACACAATTCACGCAGCCGATCGGTATCCAGATGCGCCTCGACCATATCGGCCAGGCGCTCGATATCGCGTTCGCGCAGGGCGTGGTAGTCGACCGGCTGCACCTCGCGCAGTCCGGCCCAGCGCAGCAGTGCGCTGCAGGCCGCGCTCGACTCGAACAGGCCGTGCAGGTAGCTGCCGAGCACCTGGCCGTCGGCGCTCAGAGCACCGTCGCCGCGGCCGTCGTCCAGCCGCACGGCGGCGGCCTCCAGGGCCGGCCCGCTGCTGACCCCGGCATGGATCTCGTAGCCACTCACCGGTGCGCCTTCCAGGCACAGGTGGCCGCGCACGTTGCGCAGCTGCTTCTCGGGTTGCAGCACGGTGGCGAAGTCCAGCAGGCCCAGGCCCTGGCTGTTGCCGGCCACACCCTCCAGGCCATGGGGATCGTCGATGCGCCTGCCGAGCATCTGCAGGCCGCCGCAGATGCCCAACAGCTTGCCGCCGTAGCGCAGGTGCTTGTGGATGGCCGCCGCCCAGCCCTGCTCGCGCAGGAAGGCCAGGTCGGCGCGCACGCTCTTGGAGCCGGGCAGGATGATCAGGTCGGCCGGCGGGATCGCCTGGCCGGGGCCGACGAAGCTCAGTTCGACCTGCGGGTGCAGACGCAGCGGGTCGAAGTCGGTGTGGTTGCTGATGCGCGGCAGCACCGGCACCACCACCTTGAGCGTCGCGCCGGTCTTGGCGGCCTGGCGCAGGTCGATGGCGTCCTCGGCCTCCAGGTGAAAATCCATCAGGTAGGGCAACACCCCGAGTACCGGTTTGCCGGTGCGTTCTTCGAGCCAGTCCAGGCCCGGCTGCAACAGGGCGATGTCGCCGCGAAAGCGGTTGATCACGAAACCCTGGATGCGCGCCTGCTCGCTTGCCGAAAGCAACGCCAGGGTGCCAACCAGGTGGGCGAACACCCCGCCCTTGTCGATATCGGCAATCAGGAGCACCGGGCAGTCCACCGCCTCGGCGAAGCCCATGTTGGCGATGTCGCCGGCGCGCAGGTTGATCTCGGCCGGCGAGCCGGCGCCCTCCACCATCACCACCGGATAGGCCTCGGTTAGCCGCTGGTGCGACTGCAGCACCGCATCCATCGCCACCCGCTTGTAGTCGTGGTAGGCCGCCGCCTCCATGCTGCTGATGGCCCGGCCGTGGATGATCACCTGGGCGCCGGTGTCGCTGTTGGGCTTGAGCAGCACCGGGTTCATGTCCGTGTGCGGCGCCAGACCGGCGGCCTGGGCCTGCACCGCCTGGGCCCGGCCGATCTCGCCACCGTCGGCGGTGACCGCGCTATTGAGCGCCATGTTCTGCGGTTTGAACGGCACCACCGCCACGCCCTGGCGCTTGAGCCAGCGGCACAGCGCGGTTACCAGGGTGCTCTTGCCGGCGTCCGAGGTCGTACCTTGAACCATTAGGGTGCTCATGCGGACTCCTTGGCGAATACCTGCAGTGCCTGCTCCAGGCGCAACCAGCCTGGCTCGTCCGGCGGCAGGCCGAAACGCAGGCTGGATGGGCTGGCAAACAGGCGGGTGAGAATGCCGTTACAGGCGAGAAATTCATACAGCAGGCTGGCCCGCTGACTGACGACCCAGTGGAACAAGGAACAGCCGCCAGTCGGCGCTAAACCATGGGCGCCGAGCAACGCGGCCAGACGCAGACCATCGGCACGCAAGCGCTCGCGTTGGGCTTGCTGAGCGGCCTGATCCTGCAACAGCGTCGTTGCCACCACCCGACTCGGCCCGCTGACAGTCCAGGGCCCGAGCAGCTCGGCCATCTGAGCGAGTAGCCCTGGCTGCGCCAGGACAAAACCCAGGCGGATACCGGCCAAACCGAAGAACTTGCCGAACGAGCGCAGCACGATCAGCCCCGGCCGCTCGCTATGCGCCGCCAGGCTGTGCTCGGGCGTGCAATCGATAAAGGCTTCGTCGACCACCAGCCAGCCACCGCGCTCGGCCAGGCGGGCATGCCAGGCCAGCAGTTGCGCGGGCGTGAAACGCCGGCCGGTGGGATTGTTCGGATTGACCAGCAGCAACACGTCGAGGCGCTCCAGGGCACGGTTGACCCCGCCTTCGCTGAGTTCCAGCAGGCGATGGCCTTCGCGCCGCCAGGCGGCGGCATGCTCGGCGTAGGCCGGCGAGACGATGCCAACCCGAGCGTTGCGCCGCAACCGTGGCAGCGCCTGGATCGCCGCCTGGGAACCGGCCACCGGCAGCAGATTGGCCACCCCGTAATAGTCGCGGGCAGCGCTTTCCAGACCATCGTCCAGTTCGGGCAGGCGCGTCCAGGCCGACGCGGGAATGTCCGGCAGCGACCAACCATAAGGGGCGATACCGGTGGACAGATCCAGCCAGTCGCGCAACGGAATGGCAAACTTCAGCGCCGCCGCGCGCAAGCGGCCGCCATGCTCAAGCACGATAAAGTCCCCATAGCAGTAACAACGCCAGCCACAGCAGCACGCCACCGTAGACCAGATTGAGCGCCCGTTCGATGTCCCGCGCCTGCGCTGGAGGGCCCTGACCCAGTTGCGGGCGCTGGTGCCATTCGCCGTGATACTCGGCCGCGCCACCCAGGCTGACGCCGAGGGCACCGGCACCGGCGGCCATCACCGGGCCGGCGTTGGGGCTGTCCCACTGCGGCGCCTGCTGGCGCCAGCAACGCAGGGCCAGGGCAGTCTTGCCGAGCAGCGCATAGCTCAGTGCTACCAGCCGCGCCGGCAGGTAATTGAGCCCGTCGTCGATCTTCGCCGCGGCCCAGCCGAAGCGCTCGAAACGCGGGTTGCGGTAGCCCCACATGGCGTCCAGGGTATTGCTCAGGCGATAGAGCACTACCCCCGGCGCACCGGCGACGAGGAACCAGAACAGTGCGGCGAATACCGCATCCGAGCCGTTTTCCAGCACCGACTCGGTGCCGGCGCGGGCTACACCCGTGGCATCCAGTTCCGCGGTGTTGCGGCTGACCATATAGCCGACCCGCTCACGCGCCAGTTGCAGATCGCCCAGGCGCAGTGCCCGGGCCACCGGCTGGGCATGTTCGCCCAGGCTGCGCAAACCGAGGGCGGCATAGAGGGCAAAAACCTCCACCGCCCAGCCGAATATCGGCACCTGCGCCAGCGCGCCGGCCAGCAGGGTCAAGGGCAATACCGCCAGGCACCAGGCGCTGACCCCATGACTGCGCCAGCCACCACCGCCCGCATTGCAGCGCTGCTCGATGCGCTCGGCCATGCGCCCGAAGGCCACCAGTGGATGCCAGCCTTTCGACTCGCCGAAAGCGGCATCCAGGGCCACAGCGGCTACGGCGGCGAATATCAGGCTCACTCGCCCGCCTCCACGCAGCCACGAATCAGCGCGTGCAAGCGGCGCACGCCATCGGTCAGGGCCGCCGGCCCGGCCTGGAGGATGTCCGCCGACTTGATTTCGAACAGCTGGCCATTACGCACCGCCGGTATCGTCTCCCAGCCGGGCCGGGCCATGACCTGCTCAGGGCGAAAGCGCTTGCCACACCAGGAACCAATGATCAGATCAGGTGCGCGGCGCACCACTTCCAGCGGGTCTGCGATGATGCGCTGCTTGGCACGCTTGCAGCCTGCCAGCTCGGCGAAGCAGTCCTCGCCACCAGCCAGTTCGATCAACTCGCTGACCCAGCCAATGCCGCTGATCAAGGGCTCGTTCCATTCCTCGAAATACACCCTGGGCCGGCGCGGCAATTGTGCCGCACTGGCGCAAATGCGCTCCAGGCCCTCCCGCAGCTCGCCAATCAGCCGGTCGGCGCGGTCGCTGGCATGCACCTGGGCGCCAAGGGTTTCGATCATGCGGTAGGTGCCGGCGATGTCGCGCTGGTTGAACAGGTGCACTTCCAGGCCTTCGCGCGCCAGTTCGGCGACGATGTCGGCCTGCAGGTCACAGAAGCCCAACACCAGATCCGGCTTGACCGCGAGGATCTTGTCGATGCGCGCCGTGGTGAAGCCGCTGACCTTGGGCTTTTCCTTGCGTGCTTGCGGCGGGCGCACGGTAAAGCCGGAAATCCCCGCGATGCGCGCCTGCTCGCCAAGAAGATAGAGGATTTCGCAGCTCTCGGTGGACAGGCAGACGATGCGTTGCGGGCCTTTCATGGCTGGGTTGCTCCCCAAGAATTTTCATACAGTAGTGCCTGTAGCGGGCGCGGCTGCACCCAGCCCAGCTGCGCCAGCATCGGTGCGTCATAGAAGGCCGCGACCGGCCCCAGACAGAGCACTGCCAGCGGCTTACTGCCGGGCGGCATGCTCAGCAATTCGGCCAGCGCCTGCGGCTCGAACAAGGAGACCCAGCCCATGCCCAGCCCCTCGGCACGGGCGGCGAGCCAGAGATTCTGGATGGCGCAGGCCATCGACGCCAGGTCCATTTCCGGCAGGGTACGGCGGCCGAACACATGGGCCTCGCGCCCGTCCATCAAGGCCACCACCAGCAACTCGGCGCAGTCGCGAATGCCCTCGACCTTGAGCCGCATGAATTCATCGCCGCGTTGGCCCAGGGCTTCGGCCGTATGCAACCGCTCCTGCTCCACCAGTTGCTGAATCGACTCGCGCAGCGCCGGCCGGGTGATGCGGATAAAGCGCCACGGCTGCATCAGGCCGACACTGGGCGCCTGGTGCGCCGCCTCCAACAGGCGAGCCAGCACCTCGGGCTCGACCCGTCCTCCTGAAAAGTGGCGCATGTCGCGCCGCTCGGCGATGGCGCGGTACACCGCCGCACGCTCCTCAGGACTGAAGGCCTGCTCGCTCATGGCTGCCGGCTCGGGCGAAACAGCGCGGCGGCCGCAACGGGATCGGAGGGTAGATAAAAGTGGATATAGGACGCTGTCAGCCGGCCCAGCCGATAGACCGCCTCGGCGGTGCGCTTGTAGTTCGGACACTCGCCACGCGCAGTCGGTGCCAGCGCGGTGGTCAGCGCCGAATGGTGGAAGGTGTGGCCCCGCAGGCGCCCTTCCGGCAGTTCGACCGCCTGCAACGCCAGGGCGGTCAGGCGCGGTTGCAGGGTCGCCTCCCCAGCCAGCAGGCCGAGCATCTGCCCGCTGGAACCCTGCTTGTCGGTCAGCTTGTCGAGCAGATACAGCATGCCGCCGCATTCGGCGTGGATCGGCTTGCCGCCTGCATGGTGCGCGCGGATCGCCTGAGCCATGGCCTGGTTGGCTTGCAACTGCGCCAGGTGCAACTCGGGGTAACCGCCAGGCAGGTACAGGCTGTCGACCTCGGGCAGGTGGCTGTCGACCAGCGGCGAGAAGAAGCACAGCTCGGCGCCCAGTTCTGCCAGCAGGTCAAGGTTGGCCTGGTAGAGAAAGGCAAAGGCACTGTCGCGCGCCACGCCGATGCGCACCCCGGCCAGCAGCGGCTCGACAGGGCGCGGTGCGGCCACGGCGAACTCGACCGGCGGCGGCAGGCTGACATCGGCACTGGCGGCCAGGGCATCGGCGGCGGCATCCAGGCGCGCATCCAGGTCACTCAGCTCTTCGGCCTGGATCAGGCCCAGATGGCGGCTCGGCAACTCGACCGCGGCGCTGCGTGGCAAGGCGCCATACCAGCGGATCGCTTCGGGCAAGGCATCACGCAAGATCTCGCCATGCCGCGCACTGCCGACCCGGTTGCCGAGCACCCCGGAGAACGGCAGGTCCGGCTGAAAACTGGCCAACCCATGCGCCAGGGCGCCGAAGGTCTGGGCCATGGCCGAACCGTCGATCACCGCCAGCACCGGTACAGCAAACTGCCGCGCCAGGTCGGCCGCCGACGGGTTGCCGTCGAACAGGCCCATCACCCCTTCGATCAGGATCAGATCGGCCTCGCCCGCCGCCTGCCAGAGCAGACGCCGGCTCTCGGCCTCGCCGACCATCCACAGGTCCAGTTGGTACACCGGCGCGCCGCTGGCGCGGGCGAGGATCATCGGGTCGAGAAAATCCGGCCCGCACTTGAACACCCGCACCCGCTTGCCCTGACGCCTGTGCAGCCGCGCCAGGGCGGCGGTGACCGTGGTCTTGCCCTGTCCCGAGGCAGGCGCGGCGATCAGCAGGGCCGGGCAGCGTCTAACACTCATCGCGGCCGCTCCTCAGCCAAGGCGCTGCGCACGCAGTAGCGCCTCGCCACGCCGTGGCAACCCGCCAAATCCGCTCAGCCGGGCCGCCGCGGCGTAGTGCCTGCGGCGAATAGGCCCTAGCCGACGCGATCGTGGTAACGGTCAAAACTCGACCCCTTTCTGCGCCTTCACGCCGGCCTTGAACGCATGCTTGACCAGATTCATTTCGGTGACGGTATCCGCCGCCTCGATCATCCCCGGCAAGGCGCCACGGCCGGTCACCACCACATGCTGCAGCAGCGGACGGGCCTCGATGTCGGCGAGCACCGTCTCCAGCTCCAGGTAGCCGTATTTCAGGGCGATGTTCAGTTCATCGAGCACCACCAGGCCAATACCGGGGTCACTCAACAGCTGCGCGGCGACCACCCAGGCCTCACGGGCCTTGTCGATATCGCGCTGGCGATCCTGGGTTTCCCAGGTAAAGCCCTCGCCCATCACGTGGTAGCTGACTTCATCGGGAAAGCGGCGGAAGAAGGTCTCTTCACCGGTGCTGGCCGCGCCCTTGATGAACTGCACCACGCCGACCCTGATGCCGTGCCCGAGAGCCCGGGCGACCATGCCGAAGGCACTGCTGCTCTTGCCCTTGCCATTGCCGCTGTGCACCAGCAGCAGGCCGTATTCATCCTGGGCCTGGGCGATTTTCTCGTCGATCAGCGCCTTCTTGCGCGCCATGCGTGCCTTGTGCCGCGCGTCACGTTCGCTCGACTCGCTCATCATTTGACCTCGACGCGCGGCTGCGCCAGCTGCCAGGCGCGGACGCCGATATACGACACCACTGCCAGGCCGACATACAGCGCCAGGCCTCCCAGGTAACGCGGGTAATAGAGCGCGACACGATCGGCCAGCAGGGCCAGGGTCGGCTCGGGATAACGCCCGGAGAAGAACAGGAAGCCGCCACCGGAGAACAGGTAGCAAACCAGGGCACTGACCGCCACGGTTGCCGCCAACAGCGCCAGGCTGCTCAAGCGATCACTGTGCCAGCCGGCATACAGACGACCGCCCAGCCACAGCGCGCCATAGGCCGGCACCAGCATCCAGTAGGCCGGCGACATGCACCAATCGCTGACCCCAGCCCATTGAATGGCCGCGAAATCGAGCAGGGAGGCCTCGATAAACAGCGCCGGGAATACCCAGCGCGGTGTGAGCAGCACACCCGCCAGCAAGAATACCGCCCAGCTGGCGCTGGGCAGGTTGAGCGTGGCGAAGTGCTGACCACGGGTCATGGCCATCAGCGCCGCGAGGGCGATGCCGATCAGCAGTTGGGTACGGGGTGACAGATTCATCCATTCATCTCCAGGTTAAATAGCTAGGGTGAGTCGTGCGCCCTGGGCAGGGCTTACAGGGCCTGATAGCGCAGGGTCAGGTAGACCGCCTGGCCGGGCTGGTTATAGCCCTGGGCGGTCTCATAGTCGGCGTCCAGCAGGTTGGCGATGCGGGTCTGCAGGCGCCATTCGTGGTCGATGCGGTACTCGCCGCGCAGGTCCAGGGTGGCGTAGCCGGCCAGTTCCTTGGTATTGGCCAGGTCGTCGTAGCGCTGGCCCTCGGCGTGCAGGCTGGCGCCAACGCTGAAGGCGCCGAGGCGACGATCCAGGTCGAGGTTGAACAGCTGCTTGGCCCGGCGCGTCAGTTCGTTACCGTCGTTGGCCCCGGAAGAACGGTTCTCCGGCTCCATCAGCGTGTAGTTGGCGTTCCAGTCCCAGCCGAGCAGCTGGCTGGCGAGCACCAGTTCGACGCCGCGGATCCGCGCCTCGGCGACGTTGGCCGGCGCCTTGATGCTGGCGTCGTAGGCGATCAAATCCTCGATGCGGGTGCGGAAGGCGTTAACCGACCAGTGTCCCCAGGAATGCTGGCCGGCCAGACCGGCCTCCAGGCTGTTCGACGTTTCCGCCTCCAGCTCCGGGTTGCCGTAGCTGGGGAAATACAGCTCATTGAAGGTCGGTGCCTTGAACGCCGTGCCGTAGCTGAGGGTAGCGCGCAGCCAGTCGTTCAGGGCATAGCCGTAACCGAGGTTGCCGGTGTCATGCTGGCCGAACTGCTGGTTGTTGTCGCGGCGTAGCGACAGCTGCCAGTCGTGCTGGCCGGCCTCGCCGAGGTACTGGACGAAGCCGCCGGTGTTGTCGCGCGAATCCTCGGCGTAGGCGGTGCTGCCGCTGACCTCGTCATGCAGGTAGTCGGCGCCCAGGGTCAGGGTGTGGCCGGGCGCCAGGCTCAGGTCGTTCTGCCAGCTGGCGCTGTCGCGACGGCTGTCGAAGCGCGAGTCGAAGCTACCATCCTGATAACTGTCGGACTTGTCTTCGCTGCGCCCGAGCTGCAGGGTCACCTGCCATGGCTCAAGCGGGGCGAAACGGGCGCGGCTGCCAAATACCCTGGATTCGCCGTCGGCATGGGCACGAAAGCCGGCGCTGCGCTTGCGGTTGACCTGATCGTAATCGTTGTGCGACTTGGCCTGCAGCAGGCTGGCATCCAGTTCCAGGCCGTTGTCGAAGCGGTAGCCGGCGCTCAAGCTGGCGGACAGGTTGCGGTAGCCGTCGGCGTCGTCTTCGTAGCCGCTGGTGGCCGCCGACTTGACGTTGGTCCCGTCGCTATCGGCGCCGCTGAGGCCCAGGCTGTACCAGCCCTGCTCATCACCACCGGAGACCCCGGCGCTGCCGTTGTAGCTGTCGTGGGTGCCAACGCCTGCGGCGAAGAACGGCTTGACGCCCAAGCCTGTACCCTTGCGGGTGAAGATCTGGATCACCCCGCCGATCGCTTCGGAGCCATACAGGCTCGAACGCGGGCCGCGCACCACCTCGATCCGCTCGATCAGCTCCAGCGGCAGATCCTGCAGCGCCGCGCCGCCGCTAGTAACCGAACCGATCTTGATGCCGTCGATCAGCACCAGCACATGGTCGGACTCGCTGCCGCGCATGAACAGCGAAGTGTTCTTGCCCGGGCCGCCATTGTTGGTCAGGGACACGCCCGGCACCCGCTTCAGCAGTTCGGGCACGGACGTGGCCTGGCTTTGCTCGATCTGTGCGCGGTCGAAGACCGTCACCGCGGCCAGACTCTGCTCAACGGTCTGCGCGGTACGGGTGGCAGTCACCACCTGGTCTTGCAGATAAACATGCTCGGCCGCTCTGGCCTGGGAAATACTCGAGACGCCACACAGCAGCAACGCTGCCGGCTGGAGAAGGGACTTGGTCTTTGTGCTCATTGCGTTGTTGCTCCGTCGCTCTCACCCGAGCGATAGCCAGGAAAGGCATACGGAGAACGAAGACGGATGACCTGCAGGAACGGCGCAGCCCACACGCCAGACAACGCCCTCCGCGATGCCATGGACTGCAGCAGGCCGGTCTCCGGGCTTACGAGCGGCGTTATGCAAACACCTCCAGACGCACCTTCCCATGCTCACGCACAGTGGTTGAAAAAGCGCTGGTTTGACTCGTCTACCGTTGCGGGGGCAGCGTCGGAATAGTTGGCGTGAACACGCACAACGCACCGACTTCCCTGTTTCACCCCTCTAGCCCTGAGGCCTGCTCCACTCATGCGCGCCAAGGCGCGGCAGAACGTGGACAGGTCGCAAGGCTGGGGGCACCTGTTGCAAGGCGCGCAGGGTAGAGGCACACAGACCAGGCGTCAATGGATTGGGACTGCAGCAGGCAAACCGGGGCTAAGCTGTCTGAGGTTGTGAAAATATCGAGCGCCGTCGCGAGGCAGTCTCCGGGCGTTCGCGGCAAGGCGTGCCAGGTGAAAAGCGGGGATGTTTAGTGAGCTAAATGACCTCGATTTTCACCTGGCGCATCGCAGTAACGGGCGCCTGGGGCGGCCGCAGTAGATGGGAGTTTTTTCACAGCCTCTCAGCTCTTGTCACCCATCAGGAGATACCGCAATGAGATACCAAGGCAGCTGCCACTGCGGCCAAGTGACCTTTGAGGTGGAAGGCCAGCTCGACGGCGCGATGGCGTGCAATTGTTCGATCTGTCGACGCAAGGGCTCACTGCTGTGGTTCGTACCGCGCGCCCAGCTGACGCTGCTCACACCAGAGAGCCAGCTGGCCACCTACACCTTCAACAAGCATGTGATCCAGCACCGCTTCTGCCCCACCTGTGGCATCCACCCCTTCGGCGAAGGCATCGACCCCAAGGGCAACGCCATGGCGGCGGTCAATATCCGCTGCCTGGAAGACCTCGAACTGGACAGCGTGCCGGTCAAGCACTTCGATGGACGGGCGCTCTAGGCCGCCATCGTCGCCAAGGCGGGGCATGAAGCCCGCTGGCTTGCTCGACGGTCCGGTGACGGCGGTTCGCGGGCGCTGGTGCAGTTCGGGCCAGCGCCTAGCGCTTGCGACAGAGGCTCAGGCCATCGCCCAGCGGCAACAGCGACAGGTCGATGCGCTGATCGTCTTTCAGGGCCAGGTTGAGCGCCTGGATGGCGCGGGTATCTGCGCTGTCCAGACTCGCCTCCAGCACCCGCCCGCTCCACAGGGTGTTGTCGAACAGAATCAGCCCGCCCTGGCGCAACAGGCGCAGGGCATGCTCGAAGTAGGCCGGGTAATTGGCCTTGTCGGCGTCTATGAAGATCAGGTCGATGCCGGCCTGCCCTTCCCCCTCCAGCGCGACCAGGGTCTCCAGGGCCGGCGCCAGGCGCTGCTCGATGCGTCCGGCCAGCCCCGCCTCGCGCCAGTAGCGCTCGGCCACGGCGTTGTAGTCGCCGGGAATGTCGCAGCAGATCATTCGGCCGTCCGCAGGCATGGCCGCGGCCATGCACAACGCGCTGTAGCCGGTGAAGGTGCCCACCTCGACGATTCGCCTGGCGCCGGTCAGCTTGACCAGCAAGGCCATGAACTGCCCCTGCTCCGGGGCGATCTGCCACTGGGCATTGGCCAGCAACGCGGTTTCGTCGCGCAGACGCCTGAGCAAAGGCGTCTCGCGCAGAGATACCTCTAGCAGGTAGCGATAGAGATCGTCGTCGAGATTCAGGGTGCGATTGGTCATGGGGCCTCCAGACGAATGCCGACCGTCAGGGATTACCGGCCAACTCGGGGGCGAACACCCGCTTGGCCTCCAGGTAGGTGCGTTGCCAGTAGCTGTTGCTGAGGCTGTCCAGGCGCACGGTGCCGCCGCTGGAAGGCGCGTGCACAAAGCGCCCCTCGCCGACGTAGATGCCGGCGTGACTGACCTGACGGCCACCGCTGGTGGCAAAGAACAGCAGATCACCGCTTTGCAGCGCATTACGGCCAACGACTGGTGCACGCATGCTGATCAGTTCGCGGGTCGAGCGCGGCAGACTGACGCCGGCTGCGTCGCGGTAGACGTAGCCGATCAGCCCGCTGCAATCGAAGCCGCCCGCCGGGGTATTGCCGCCATAGCGATAGGGTGTGCCGACCAGCCCGAGGGCGCGAAACAAGACGTCCTCGGCACCACTGTCGACGCTGGCCGCGGGCACATGAACGATGGGCTGTGGAACAGGAGGGCGACCGGCGCAGCCAGTCAGCAGCGCGGCAAGCAGAAGCAGGGCAACACGGGTCGTGAGGTGCATGAGCAAAGCGATCCAGAGCCTGAATGCGCTCTACTGTGCCGACTCAGGAGCAAGCGCGCAACCTTTGCGGCTGCGCCGGGGGATCAGGGATGGCGGGCCAGCTGATCGGTCGGGGCCATGGCCAGTGCACGCTTGGCCTCGATAAAGGTACGGCTCCAATAGCGATCGTCCAGGCTGTCGACCCGCACACCACTGCCGCGGCTGGCAGAATGGATGAACTGGTCATCGCCCAGGTAGATACCGGCATGGCTGACCCGACCGCGACCGTTGGTGGCGAAGAACAGCAGATCACCCGGCTCCAGCTCTTCGCGCTCGACCAGCGGCGCATCGATCTTGATCATTTCGCGGGTCGAACGCGGCAATTGCATGCCGAGTTCTTCCTTGAACAGAAAGCCGATAAAGCCGCTGCAATCGAATCCCGACTTCACCGTGCTGCCGCCGTAGCGGTAACGGGTGCCAACCAGCGACAGGCCATGGGACAGAATGCTGTCGGCCAACTGAGGGAGCTCGTAGGCTTTGTCGTCGGAAAAGTCGATGACTGCTTCGGCTTCGGCTTCGGCTTCAGTTTCGTCAAGAAGAACCGCGCGCTCAACCGTCTTGGCTTTAGCCACTGCAGTGGTCGCCGGCATTTGCGGCGCATGACTGGCACAGGCGGCCAGAACCAGCGTGAATGCGAGGGGCAAGAGAGGGGCGATTTTTTTCAACATGAGTGCAACGTGCCGTAGTTTCACAAGGGCGCGACTATGCCTTCTATGCCCCTCATTTGCAAATTCTATGGCGCTTGATGTGACTCAGTAGCTCCGGCAAAACATCTAAGGCACCACGTCGCACATGCGCATCGACGACATCGCTCAAGTCGCCGCGAGCAGGATTGATCTCGGCGGTGAAACCACCCGCCTGGCGGGTGCGCAGCAGCGGTTCGACGATATAGGGGAAACTGGCGCTGGTGCCGATGCTGATGACCACCTCGAAACCTCTGCCCAGCTCGGTGTAAAGGCGATTGATCGCCCGCTCCGGCAGCATCTCCTCGAACAGCACCACCGGCGGGCGCAGGACGCCGCCGCACTGCCGGCACCTGGGCGGTAGCGGCCGGCTCAGGTGCTCGGCCAGTTGCGGGTCCTGGGCACCGCAGGACTGGCAATACAGCGGCGCCAGCTGGCCATGGATCTCGATCAGGCGCTCGGGCGGACTGCCGGCGGCGCGGTGATAGCCGTCGATATTCTGGGTCAGCACCCAGCACTCGGGCTTCAGACGCTGCAGCTCGGCGATGGCGTAATGCCCGGCATTGGCCTGGGCGCCGAGACAGGCCCTGCCCAGTTCGGCCAAGTACTTCCAGCATAGAGCCGGGTCGCGCTGCAGCATGGGGCCGGAAAGCGCCGCCTCGATCGGCAGGCCTTCGGCAGTCTGGTCGTTGTAGAGGCCGCCGATGCCGCGGTAGGTGGGCAAGCCGGAGTCGGCGGACAGCCCGGCGCCGGTGATGATCAGGATGCGTTCGGCCGCAATGATGGCCTCGGCGACACGGGCTATGACCTCATCCATCTCAAGCTCTCCTGCGCAGGGTGGATGAAGCATCAGCCACCCTAGCGGCTCAATGATTGACCGTATACGCCAGCATCATCGACAACTGGCACAGCGGTCGACCACTCTGCGCGTGCCACTGATTGAACGCCGCCTGCACGGCTGCACGGTCTTTCAAGCTGGTCGGCACCTTGTCGATGATGTTCTGCGCCTTGAGCGCGGCGACCATGTCATCGGTGGGGATAAAGGTATCCTTGCCGACCATGCGCAAGAAGCGCGGCGCGGACAACCCGCCCAGCTGGCTACCCTGCTTGGCCAGGTAGCGCCACAGACCAACGATATCGGTCACTGGCCAGTCGGCGATCAACGCACCGAAGCTGCCTTTTTCCCTGCGCACATCCAGCACGAACTGGGCATTGCGCGGCACGCTCTTGAGCTTGCCCAGATGGCGGATGATGCGCGCATCCTGCATCAGGTTTTCCAGACGCTCAGCGCCCATCAAGACGACTTTTTCCGGGTCGAAGCCGAAGAACACCTGCTCGAAAACCGGCCACTTGGCATCGACCAGACTGTGCTTGAGACCGGCGCGAAAGATGCGCAGGCTGATGGTGGAGAGATAACGGTCATCGCTCAGCGCGCGCAACTCGGCATCGCTGCGCGGCTGCGGCAAACGCGCCTCGAGGGCCGCGGCCGAACCAAAACGATTCAGGCAATACTCATGGAGCCATTTATAGTCGCGCATCGTCCCTCGCCTTTGCTTGTCGCTCTTAGCGCTGCCCTACAGATTCATCACATTGACGAAACGCGATGCGGCATTTTCGTCGATTCTCAGGTTCTTGAAGTCGAACAGGTTGCGGTCGGCCAACTGTGAGGGCACTACGTTCTGCAGCGCGCGGAACATGATCTCGATACGCCCCGGGGATTTGCGCTCCCAGTCCTGGAGCATCTCCTTGACCACCTGACGTTGCAGATTTTCCTGCGAACCGCAGAGGTTGCACGGAATGATCGGGAACTGCCTGAGCTGGCTATAGGCCTCGATATCCGCCTCGTTGCAGTAGGCCAGCGGACGGATTACCACGTTGCGCCCGTCATCGGCACGCAGCTTCGGCGGCATGGCCTTGAGCGTGCCGCCGTAGAACATGTTGAGGAAAAAGGTTTCCAGGATGTCGTCGCGGTGATGCCCCAGGGCCATCTTGGTCGCGCCGATCTCGTCGGCAAAGGTATACAGCGTGCCGCGGCGCAGGCGAGAACACAGCGAACAGGTGGTCTTGCCTTCCGGGATCATCTCCTTGACCACCGAGTAGGTGTCTTTTTCGACGATGTGATACGGCACACCAATGGACTCCAGGTAGGCCGGCAACACATGCTCGGGGAAGCCAGGCTGTTTCTGATCCATATTGACCGCGACTATCTCGAACTCGATCGGCGCAACCTTCTGCATATGCAGCAGCACATCGAGCATGGTGTAGCTGTCCTTGCCCCCGGACAGGCAAACCATGACCTTGTCGCCGTTCTCGATCATGTTGAAATCGGCGATGGCTTCGCCGGCCTGACGGCGCAGGCGTTTTTGCAGTTTGTTCTGATTGACCGAGAGGCTACCCATGGTGCGCTGGAATCCGAAGGCTTACTAAAGAGCGGCATTTTACCCAGAAAGCGCGACGCGCCCCACCCCAATCGCGCTGAAATGCTAGGCTCGGGTGATGAACGACGAACTTGATCCCTCTGCCGATCTGGCAGACCAACTGCACCAGTTGCTGCAGGACGCCCCTGCCGGGATTGGCGAATACCAGTTGATCCAACTGCTGAAAGATCGCCACTGCACGCACATCCCCCACTTGCCGCTGACCGACAACCTGGTGCTGTTTCGCACCCACTTCCTGGTATTCAACGCCCTGTACCGCTTACGCGAGCGGCTATGGAGCCAGCGGCTCGGCTTTGTCCAGATCAACCCGCTGTGTATTCAGCTGCTGCCTTATCGAGCTGGCAGTGCCGAACTGAGCGAGCACGACCCGCTGCGCGACTATTACCTGGATCTCCGCCAATTGAGCGATACCGACGAGCGCGATGTGGAAAAGCTGCTGGCCAGTTTCTGGACGCGCATGCAAGGCGGCGAGGAAAAGCGTGCAGCCCTGGAGCTGTTCGAGCTGGATGAGAGCCAGCAAGTCCTCAATATCGGGATTATCAAGCATCGCTACCGGCAACTGGTCAGCCTGCATCACCCCGATCGAGGCGGCAGCACCACGCGCCTGCAGTCGATTAACAAAGCCATGGAAATTCTTGAACGCTATTACAGCTAATTTTAAGAGACCAATTTGCTCTAAGGCATCACCCTTCTCGATCGTCAGCCTCTGCCTATACTGCGACATACGGTCGCATAGGTTCGGCCCAGTACCTGGTGGCGCTGCCTACGCGCGCCAGGCACTTCGCTGGGGGGCGACCGCATAACAAGAGGAGGTGTCTGGCATGATCCATCACGTTTGGGGGCTCTTCACCCATCCCGATCAGGAATGGCAGGAAATTCGTGGCGAAGAAGAAACCATCAGCCACATGTATCTCACCCACGTACTGGTACTCGCCGCGATCCCGGCGATCTCGGCCTTTATTGGCACTACCCAGGTTGGCTGGTCCATCGGTGATAGGGCACCGGTAATGCTGACCCAAGCCAGCGCATTGCAAATGACGATCATGACCTACCTGGCAATGCTTGCCGGTGTTGCGGTCATGGGCGCCTTCATTCACTGGATGGCACGTACCTATGACGCCAGCCCCAACCTGACCCGGTGCATCGTCTTCGCCGCCTACACCGCAACACCCTTATTTGTCGGCGGCCTGGCAGCACTCTACCCAAATATGTGGCTGGCCATGGTGGTGGGAACACTGGCTATCTGCTACACCGTCTACCTGCTCTACGTGGGCATACCGACCTTCATGAATATCCCCGCGGATGAGGGATTCATGTTCTCCAGCTCGGTACTCGCGGTGGGCTTGGTGGTACTGGTGGCGATGATCGCCTGCTCGGTGATTCTCTGGGGCCTTGGGGTGGGCCCGGTCTACACCAGCTAAGGCATGACAGCGAAGATATGACGAAACCACCTTGCGGTGGTTTCGTCGTTTTGGGGCTGCCGTAGTGGTTCGGCTTAGGCATAATCGCGTCGTCATCTTCAGGTTACGCCCATGCCCGAACACATCCACGCCCGTGTCGAATCCTGCTACCAGCAGGCCGAGGTTTTTTTCAAACAGCGCTTTGTCCGTGCCGAAGTAAGCTTCAAGCTGCGCGGGCAAAAGGCCGGGGTAGCGCACCTGACGGAAAACAAACTGCGCTTCAACCCCCAGCTATACCGGGAAAACCGCGACGACTTCCTCAAACAGACGGTGGCCCACGAAGTAGCGCACCTGATCGCCCATCAACTGTTTGGCCTGAAGATCCAACCTCACGGCGAGGAATGGCAACTGATCATGCGCGGCGTCTATGAGTTGCCGCCAAACCGCTGCCATAGCTATGACGTCACGCGTCGCAAGGTCAGCCGCTTCATCTACCGCTGCAGCTGCCCCCAGGGCGATTTTCCCTTCTCCGCCCAACGTCACGCCCTGGTCGGCAAAGGCCGACGCTACTACTGTCGGCGCTGCAAGGTGACCCTGAGTTTTACCGGCGAACAGCGGGTGGAGTGAACGGCGCCCGCCCCTGCAACATCTATCACGAACTGCTACGAACCGTTTGCACTAACAGTCGCCCAATACCTGCCCATCCCGCCGCCCGAATAGCTGCGGGTAGCGCTGGCGCGCGGGCTGCCGAGTGGCTAAGCGGTGCGGCTGTCACGCGAGCCAACCCGGACCTGTCGCCGGCACGCTTGTTCAGCGCTATTCTCGATGTGCTGCAGGTGGCGATCATCGGCGGCAGCCTGCGGCGCTTGCCGCGCGAGGCCGACGGCAAGCTGGTGGAACGGGACTTCATGGGATTGCCGCTGACCTTCGATCACCGCGCGGTGAACGGCGCGCCAGCCGCGGACTTTCTCGATGATCTGTGCCGGCGACTGGAACACGACGAGGTGACATGACAACCATACAGCGACTGCCGGTCGAAGCCGGCCTGGATGCGGAACGGCAATTGCTGGACAGCGTGCATGCCGGCGCCCTCGACTGCGGCCTGCTGTTCTGGCGGCCGCAGGATGCCGCGCTGGTGATGCCGCGCCGGCTCAGCCGCCTGGACGGCTTCATTACCGCTCAGGCGGCCTGTGTGCAGCAGGGCTGGCCGGTGGCCCTGCGCGACACCGGCGGCGAGCCGGTGCCGCAGTCGCCAGCGGTGCTCAACGTGGCCCTGGCCTACGCGGTGCCGGCGAGCGACGACGAACAGAAACGCATCGAAACGGCCTACCTGCGCCTGTGCGAACCGTTACGCGCCTGGCTACGCGGCCTGGGCCTGGATCCCGGCCTGGGCGAAGTGGACGGCGCCTTCTGCGACGGCCGCTACAACGTCACCCTGAAGCAACGCAAGCTGGCCGGCACCGCGCAACGCTGGCGGCGGCGACCGAGTGACGGCCGCCACCTGTGCCTGGTCCATGCGGCGGTGCTGCTGGAGAACCAGCGCCAGGCGATGGTCGAGGTGGTCAATAGCTTCTATGCCGGTTGCGAACTGCCGAGCCGGTGCCGGGTCGCCAGCCATGTGGCGCTGGAGGAGTTGCTCGAGGATGTCTGGTCGGCGACAGATGGCCTGTTCAGTTGCTACCGGCAGCAGCTTGGTGCAGCCGGGTTGTCGCCTTGCGCAGATGAATTAGGCGGGACGAATCTCACAAGCTATAAGCCCAGCCTGCAGGCCGCCCGCTAAAGCCCAGGCAGAAAAAAGCCCGACACCAGGTCGGGCTTCTTCTGCTCGCGGGTAGCGCCAGTATTTAGACTGGAGCTTTAGCGCGGGACTTGTACTCACCGGTGCGGGTGTCGATTTCGATCCAGTCGTCGATATTGCAGAAGTCTGCAACCTTGACTTCAGTGCCGTTGCTCAGCTTGGCAGTCTTCATTACCTTGCCGGAAGTGTCGCCACGGGCGGAACCTTCGGTGTAGGCGATCTGGCGCACGATGGTGGTCGGCAGGTCGACCGAAACCACTTTGCCTTCGAAGAACACGGCTTCGCAGATATCGGTCATACCGTCGACGATGAACGGCATGACGCTTTCCAGGTCATCCTTGTTCAGCTCGTACTGGTTGAACTCATCGTCCATGAAGACGTAGTTCGGCTCGCTGTAGTAGGAGTAGGTCACAGCGACGCGATCGAGGATGACCGGCTCGAGCTTGTCGTCGGCCTTGTACACGGTCTCGGTCGAGGACCCCGTCAGCAGGTTGCGCAGCTTCATCTTGACGATAGCGCTGTTACGGCCGGACTTGGTGAACTCGGCCTTCTGGATAAGCCAAGGCTGGCCGTCAATCAGGGCCACACTGTTGGGCTTCATTTCTTGTGCGGTTTTCATACTAATATCCGGATTTGGATGGAGATACGGAATTCTAGGCCGCGTATCATAGCCAATTTTGGTAAAACTCTACCAGTGCCTCGGCAAGATCAGCTTGAGAGGCCCGTTGTAGACACCACCGTTCCGCATGCTCGGCCAACTCCGGCCACACCTGCAACAGCGCATCCCAGCTCGCCCCCATGGCGGCACCGGCATTCCATGCCCGCCACAGCCCCTCCAGCGCCGCACTCGCAGCAGGCGAAAGGCCCTTGGTATAAAGCGCCAGAAATGCCTCGAGCTTGTACCAGTGGGCGTTCTCCTCTTGCTCGTAGATATGCCAGAGCAAGGGTCTCCCGGCCCACTGCGCGCGGACGAACGAATCCTCACCGCGCACCGCATTGAAGTCACAACTCCAGAGCAGGCGGTCGTATTGTTCCTGCTCGACGAAAGGCAGCACCTGGACGTGCAACCGGCCGCGCTGCTGCTGATCGCCGGCAACCAGTGTCGCGCAGCCGAGCCAGGCTTGCAGATCGGCGAGAATGCGCCCTTCCGGCACCAGCAACTGGGTCACCTGGGGTTCAGCCGCCAGCACCTCCAGCCAACTGGCCAGGGCGCGGTTCTCGTAGGCGAACAAGGACACCAGGCGTGCCCCCGCAATCGGCGCTACCCCCAGCCCCATGAGAAACTGCGCACGCGCCAGTGGATCTGCCTGAAACGCCCGGCGCTGCTCCAGCAGATCACGCTCGCGCAGCAAACCTCCGCTGCCCGTGGTAAAGCCGGGGAAAAAGAAAAACTTCTGCAAGCCATTGGACTGCAATGACGGCAAACCATGGCAGCCCTCGACCCAGTCCTCGGCGCTGAGGTACTCCAAGTTCAGCCACAGCACCTTCTGTGGCCGCGCCGCCATCGCCGCGACATAAGCGTCCGGCAACTCGCAGGCAAACGCCTCGATCACCACATCCGCCGGCTGCACAGGCTGCCAGGGCAGCAGCCACTGACGAACCTCCACGCCCTGTCGCAATTGCTGCGCCGCGTGCCTGTCGGCCTGGGGACACAGACGAGCGAAGGCGCCAAGGTCATCCAGCCACAGGCGCACCGCCACCCCATGCTCGGCCGCCAATTGCTTCGCCAGGCGCCAGGTCACGCCGATATCGCCGTAGTTATCGACAACGCTACAGAAAATGTCCCACTTCACACTTGAGTTTCCCGCCATGAAAACACGCAGTTTAGCGCCTTAGCAGGCCCGAACAGCAGCGCGAGGACCGAGGCAAAATCGGCATACGCCGCCCCCTGCCACACCACTCGCCATAACCGCAGACGGATCCGCACCGTGCGGCTTGATAGGTTGAGGTTATGGGCGACGTACCAGCCCAAGCTGTCGAACCAGGCAATGTTCAACAGGCGATTCAAGTTCAGGCGACTGTTTGTGCCAATAACGGCGACAGCCGGCCGCCCCGCGGCGCCTAGGGCGGCTTTCTCGACCACGCCATTGATCAACGTTCCCGCATCCCGACAAACACGGAACAGCCGAATAACCGCCCGACCCGAAGGTCGCCCGCCTAAGCGATCAATCGAGATGCCGTGGTCGACCCGGTCAACGGACGTGCCCAGGTCAACATCTGTCTTGCGGATTCAGGCATCAGCATGGACTAGCTGGCTGGGGCCGGCTTCTCAAGCAGCCTGAGTTATTGCTGGCTGACCCAGAATACCGCTGTGGCTACAACTAACAGAATCAGGACAAAGATCGCCCTGGCGTCGACAACGCTATCTCGGCTGTCGTATTCAGTATGGTCGGTCATGGGCTACCCTTTTTATTATGCTTATGAGTGATTCGCTTATGCAGTTAAGCCTAGGTCGCGCGCTTGCTCAAGCGTGACGGTTATGCTCTTGCCCATCCTTAGCACTCAAAGTTCTTACCATATACTCAAACTTCACTTTTGCGCATAACCCTGAGCTGGTATCTTCCCTCAGCTCCGCTAAGGGGTGCGCGGCCGTGCGCGCAGAATTGCTGTAAGCAGCCTGAAAACAGGACCCTTCATGTACGTATACGACCAGTACGATCAACAAATCATCGAGGACCGCGTCCAGCAGTTCCGTGATCAGACCCGCCGTTTCCTGGCTGGTGAGCTGAGTGGCGAAGAATTCCGTCCGCTGCGCCTGCAAAATGGCCTGTACATTCAGCGCTTTGCGCCCATGTTGCGGATCGCCGTGCCCTATGGCCTGCTGTCTTCCAGGCAGGTGCGCATGATGGCCAAGATTGCCCGCGACTACGACAAGGGCTACGCCCACATCAGCACCCGGCAGAACGTGCAGTTCAACTGGCCTGACCTGGAAGACGTACCCGAAATTCTCGCCGAACTGGCTACCGTGCAAATGCACGCGATCCAGACCAGCGGTAACTGCATTCGCAACACCACCACCGACCAGTTCGCTGGCGTGGCCAAGGACGAGATCGTCGATCCGCGCCCCTGGTGCGAAATCATCCGCCAGTGGTCGACCTTCCACCCCGAATTCACCCACCTGCCGCGCAAGTTCAAGATTGCCGTCAACGGCGCCGCCAGCGACCGTGCAGCCATCGAAGTGCATGACATCGGCCTGGAGGCAGTGAACAACGCCGCCGGCGAACTGGGTTTCCGAGTTTCCGTCGGTGGCGGCCTGGGTCGTACTCCGGTGGTTGGCAGCTTCATCAATGAGTTCCTGCCCTGGCAGCATTTGATCAGCTACCTCGACGCCATTTTGCGTGTGTATAACCGCTATGGCCGTCGCGACAACAAGTACAAGGCGCGCATCAAGATTCTGGTCAAGGCGCTGACCCCCGAGGTGTTCGCCGAGCGCGTCAACGCCGAGTGGGCACACCTGAAGGATGGTCCGACCACCCTGACCGAGGCCGAGGTGGCACGCGTCGCGGCGCATTTCGTCGACCCGGCTTATCAGCCCCTGCACAATCAGGATGCGGCCCTGGCGCAGCTGGATGCCGAGCACCCGGGTTTTGCCCGCTGGCGGCAACGCAATACCTTCGCCCACAAGCAAACCGGCTATGTCGCCGTCACGCTGTCGCTCAAGCCGACTGGCGTCGCGCCAGGCGATGTCACCGACAAGCAGTTGGATGTCATCGCCGAGCTGGCCGATCGTTACAGCTTTGGCGAGGTGCGCAACAGCCATAACCAGAACATCATCCTCGCCGACGTCGAGCAGACTCAGTTGTTCAGCCTCTGGGGCGAACTGCGCGAACACGGCTTTGCCACGCCGAACGTGGGCCTGCTGACCGATATCATCTGCTGCCCGGGTGGCGACTTCTGCTCGCTGGCCAACGCCAAGTCGATCCCGGTGGCCGAAGCCATCCAGCGTCGCTTCGATGACCTGGATTACCTGTTCGACATCGGCGACATCGAGCTGAATATTTCTGGTTGCATGAATGCCTGCGGCCACCACCACGTCGGCCATATCGGCATCCTTGGCGTAGACAAGAAGGGTCAGGAGTTCTATCAGGTGTCAATCGGCGGCAACTCCGGCCGTGAGGCCAGCCTGGCGCAGATTCTCGGCCCATCCTTCGCCCAGGATGACATGCCGGATGTGGTCGACAAGATCATCAAGGTCTACATCGAGCAACGCACCGATGAAGAAAGTTTCCTCGACACCTTCCGCCGTATCGGTGTCGCCCCGTTCAAGGAGCGCGTATATGCAGCGAATCATTAAGAACGGCCAGGTGGTCGACGAATCCTGGCATCTGCTGCCCAAGGATACGACCCTCGACGGCCTGAGCAACTGTGATGACCTGATCGTGCCCCTGGCTCTGTGGGTCGAACACCCGAGCGCACTCAAGGCCCGCGACGGCGGCCTGGGCGTTTGGCTGGACGCCGGCGAGGAGATTGAGGAAATCGCCGACCAGCTGGACAACTTCCAGGTAATCGCCCTTAACTTTCCTGCCTTCACCGATGGGCGTCACTGTTCCAGCGCTTATTTGCTGCGCACCCGCTATGGCTACAAGGGTGAAGTGCGCGCCATTGGCGATGTGCTGCGTGATCAGCTATTCGCGTTAAAGCGCTGCGGTTTCGATGCCTTCGCCCTGCGCGAAGACAAGGATCCGCAGGACGCACTGAAAGCGTTCGAGGAATTCTCCGAGGTGTATCAGGCCTCCAGCGACCAGCCGCAACCGCTGTTTCGCCGCCGCGCCTGACCCGCGAACTCGAGTAGGCGGCGGGATGACTCCCGCCGCTCCCCAGCCTCACCCGCCCGCACGATCCACTACACAGTGGATCAGGCCATACGATTAAGCCGATTGATCGTATCCGCTATCGAGACCAACCCTGGTCGCCCCCAGCGCTTCTTCGCCAGCCGCCTGAGGTGTCAATCCTGAAGTGTCGGAACACCGTAGGGTGGGTTAGCGGCGCCAAGCTTCGAACGAACAACCACCTCGATCGTGGCGCGCCGCGTAACCCACCAGGCGACATGCCGGGTTGCGCCGATGGTGGGTTACGGCGCAACGGATCTTGCGGGTTCATCGCTGTCGGCAACATGCACCTAACCCACCCTACAGGGGTCGCGGTTCATGGGTAAGAGCGCGGTTGACCGCCGATATCCAGGGCGAGCCGCATTGCCCCAGACCGATCACGTTGCCCTTACGCGCAACCCGACATGCCACGCACCAATAAAAAACGCGGCCGAAGCCGCGTTGCGAGAGTGATTTGCTGCCGTCAATATCAGGCCACTGCAGCCTGTTGCAAACCTCGCCCGAGGGCATATCGCAGGTAAACCCGGCGCACGGGAGCACGTGCGCCGAGGAGCATCATCGGACTCAGAAGAAGCCCAGCGGGTTGATGTCGTAGCTGATCAGCAGGTTCTTGGTCTGCTGGTAGTGGTCGAGCATCATCTTGTGGGTCTCGCGGCCGACGCCGGACTTCTTGTAGCCACCGAAGGCGGCATGCGCCGGGTACAGGTGGTAGCAGTTGGTCCACACGCGACCGGCCTTGATCGCCCGGCCCATGCGGTAGGCGCGGTTGATGTCGCGGGTCCACAGGCCTGCACCCAGGCCGAACTCGGTGTCGTTGGCAATCGCCAGGGCCTCGGCTTCGTCCTTGAAGGTGGTGATACCCACCACCGGGCCGAAGATCTCTTCCTGGAACACGCGCATCTTGTTGTTGCCCTTGAGCAGGGTCGGCTGGATGTAGTAGCCGCTGGCCAGGTCACCTTCCAGGCGTTCCGCCGCGCCGCCGGTGAGCAGCTCGGCGCCTTCCTCCTGGGCGATCTGCAAGTAGCTGAGGATCTTGTCGTACTGCTGCTCGGAGGCCTGGGCGCCGACCATGGTCTCGGTGTCCAGCGGGTCGCCGCGCTTGATCACCTGGATCTTCTTCATCACCTCGACCATGAAGGCGTCGTAGATCGACTCCTGCACCAGCGCACGCGATGGGCAGGTGCACACCTCGCCCTGGTTGAAGAACGCCAGCACCAGGCCTTCGGCGGCTTTTTCGATAAAGGCCGGCTCGGCGTTCATGATGTCTTCGAAGAAGATGTTCGGCGACTTGCCGCCCAGCTCCACGGTCGACGGGATGATGTTCTCGGCAGCGCACTTGAGGATGTGCGAGCCCACCGGGGTGGAGCCGGTGAAGGCGATCTTGGCGATGCGCTTGCTGGTGGCCAGGGCCTCACCGGCTTCGCGGCCGAAGCCCTGGACCACGTTGAGCACGCCCGGCGGCAACAGGTCACCGATCAGTTCCATCAGCACGGTGATCGACAGCGGCGTCTGCTCGGCCGGCTTGAGCACGATGCAGTTACCGGCGGCCAGGGCCGGAGCTAGTTTCCAGGCGGCCATCAGCAGCGGGAAGTTCCACGGGATGATCTGCCCGACCACGCCCAGCGGCTCGTGGAAGTGATAGGCGGCGGTGTGCTCGTCGATCTCGGCGGCACTGCCTTCCTGGGCGCGGATGCAGCCGGCGTAGTAGCGGAAGTGGTCGGCGGCCAGGGGCACGTCGGCATTCAGGGTTTCGCGCACGGCCTTGCCGTTGTCCCAGGTTTCGGCCACGGCCAACAGCTCGAGGTTGGCTTCGATGCGATCGGCAATTTTCAGCAGCACCAGCGAGCGGTTCTGCACCGAGGTCTTGCCCCAAGCATCGGCAGCGGCGTGGGCGGCGTTCAGGGCCAGCTCGATATCTTCGGCGCTGGAACGGGGGAACTCACCGATCAGCGAGGCATCGACCGGGCTGGTGTTGCTGAAGTACGCGCCATTGACCGGGGCAACGAATTCGCCACCGATGAAGTTGCCGTAGCGCGGCTTGAGGGTGATAACAGCGCCTGGCGTGCCGGGTTTAGCGTAAATCATGATGATGACCTCTCTTCTCTTGTCGGAGCCTGTCCCCGGAAACGTGGAACAGGTCATGGTTCGATATTAGGAAGCTGCCGGCTCGACCGGTATGCGCCCATGGCACAGAACGTCTCGTTATTTGGTAGTAGATGCGCAGGTTGTCTATGCCCGGCGTTTGCCCGTCCAGTTGGAACTGCCGTTGGAAAATTCAGCGTAGCTGCTTCTGCTAGTGCATGCCGTCGATATCCGGCCAATGCAGCTGCACAGACGCGCTGGGCAGAGAGCGGCAATCCACACCTGCACAGCTGTATGGTGTTGGCAGCCAAGGCTGCATGAGGTTCGATCCTGCATGGATGGCTCGATCCCACCGCACCTGAGCGCTTGTGAAATAACGCTCGCCTACTGCGCTAGCCTGCAATCGCCCTCTGCCCCGGCCAATTAGCTCGAGCGATCCGCGACTCGCAGGGCTCACAGCCGCCGTGCCGCGGCATAGGCGACTGCTTGTGTTCGGCGACGTTTTTACATCAACAGAAACTTGCCGAGTACATTTCCCTTTCACTCAAGCGGGTAACCAAACACATCGGCCGAGAGAAAAAAGGCACTTATGTTACGGGCCAACTGCACATTCACCCTTGATTACAATCAACAACCGAACAGCTTACTGCAACTATTACAATCAGGTAGCAAACGTACTACCAACTGCCCGTACATTTAACCCTAAAGTTCTATTAGTGTACGCCAGGACCTGACTGTAGCCTCGACTTGCAACATCGCAAACAGTGAACTTACCGCCTAATAGGAGATAGACCATGCAGTGGATAGATCCGGACTTTTGTGACCTGCGTCTGGGCTTCGAAGTCACCGCGTACGTTTACGTACGCTAAGCCGTTAACCCGGCGGAGCGCCTGCGCTGGCGCCTCGCCGCACCAGACGCGAGGCAGGCCATGACAACTGTTCCGATAGACCTGGCAGACCGTTTCGAAATTCGCCCACCCTTCATGTTCCGCTGGGAACACTCGCAACATGCCCATGTTCTTCTGTACCCCGAAGGCATCGTCAAACTGAATAAAACTGGCGGCGACATTCTCAATTGCTGCGATGGTCACACTAACGTGGCCGAAGTGCTCGAGCAACTTGGCGCACTGTATGAAGTGGCCGATGCGAATGTCATTCGCAATGGTGTCCTGCGTTTTCTGGAGGTGTCCCGTGGCAAAGGCTGGATCCGAATTAAGACTTGATGGTAATGGCAACCCGGTCTGGTTGTTGCTGGAATTAACCTACCAGTGCCCGTTGCAGTGTGTGTTCTGCAGTAATCCGCGCAACTTTGCCGACTATCGCCGCAATGAATTGAACACGGCCGAGTGGATCGAGGTGATGCGCCAGGCCCGCGAACTTGGCGCCATGCAGATCGGTTTTTCCGGCGGCGAACCGACGTTGCGCAAGGATCTGGAAATCCTGGTGGCCGAAGCCGATCGCCTGGGCTACTACACCAACTTGATCACCTCCGGCATCGGCCTCACCGAGGCCCGCCTGCGCGCACTCAAAGACGCCGGCCTGCGGCATATCCAGCTCGGCTTCCAGTCTACCGACCGGGCCACGGCGCAACAGCTGGCCGGCGTCGATTGCCTGGAGCGCAAGCTCGGCATGGCCCGCGCGATCAAGGCGCAGGGCTTCCCGATGGTGCTCAACGTGCCCATCACCCGGCAGAACATCGGCCAGATCCCGCAGATCATCGACTTCGCCGCCGAACTCGGGGTGGACTACATGGAGCTGGCCAACGTGCAGTACTACAACTGGGCGCTGCTCAATCGCGAGCAATTGATGCCGACCCGTGAGGAACTGCAACGCGCCGAAGCTCAGGTGCAAGAAGCCCGCGAGCGCCTGGGTGATCGCCTGACCATCTTCTTCGTCATCCCCGATTATTACGAAGGCCGGCCCAAGGCCTGCATGAACGGCTGGGGCGCCATCCACCTGACCATCGCACCCAACGGCAACGTCCTGCCCTGCTCCCAGGCCAGCAGCTTCAAGGACCTGGATTTCCCCAATGTGCGCCAGCAGCGCCTGGGCGAAATCTGGCACGACTCGCCGGTATTCAACCTCTACCGCGGCGATGCCTGGATGCCGCAGCCGTGCCGCAGCTGCGACGAAAAGGAAAAGGACTTCGGCGGCTGCCGCTGCCAGGCGCTGCTGCTCACCGGCTCCGGCGCCAACACCGATCCGGCGTGCAGCAAGTCGCCCCATCACCAGCTGATCCAGCAGGCGGTGGCCCTGGCGCAGCAACCACACACCAATCGGCCGCTGATTGCGCGCCACGCCAGCCAGGGGGTGAACCTTGAAACTACCCCATGACTCCTTCGCCGGCAGCCTTGGCGCCGGCCTCATGCTGACCCTGGGCTGTTACTTGCTGCTCAGGTTCTGGCTGGTATAGGGGTTGCCCATGAGCGTTATCGACCTGCTGGCTCGCTACGCCCACCTGCTGTTCGCCCTGGTCTGGGTGGGCCACAACTATGCCAGCTTCATCCAGAACCCCAGGTTCGTGCCACTGCAGAACGGCATCGACACCAGCGCCCTGAACCGCGACCTGGAACAGCGGATGAAACGCGAGCACGGCATCTTCCGCTACGCCTCGCTGCTGGTCTGGCTCTCCGGCATGCTGATGCTCTGGCAACGCGGCTGGCTGGAAGACGCCCTGCTGCTGCAAGGCCCGCTGGCGGTGATCGGCCTCGGCGCCTGGATCGGCACCCTGATGCTGCTCAACCTGTGGCTGGTGCTCTGGCCACACCAGAAGAAGCTGCTGGGTTTCGTCCCGGCCAGCCTGGAGGAGCGGGTGCGCTGCTCACGGATTACCTTCCTCTCCTCGCGCAGCAACACCATCCTGTCGATGCCCTTGCTGTTTCTGATGGCGGCCGGTGGTCATGGCCTGCACCTGTTTTCCTGACGGCGCGCCCGTGGTTGATAGCGGCGAGCGCTACAACTTCGCCGCCGGGCCGGCGATGTTGCCGGCGGCGGTGCTCGCACAGATCCAGGACGAGTTGCCGGACTGGCGCGGCAGCGGCCAGTCCATGCTGGAACTGCCGTTCACCGGCGCGCCGTTCAAAGGCCTGATGCACGAGGCCGAACAGGACCTACGCGAACTGCTGGCGATCCCGTCAAACTACCGTGTGCTGTTCATGCATGGCGGCGCGACCTGCCAGTTCGGCCTGCTACCCCTCAACCTGCTCGCGCCCGGCCAGTCGGCAGACTACCTGAACAGCGGCTACTGGGCGGCCAAGGCGATTGCCGAGGCGCGCCGCCATGCGCCGCTGAACATCATCGCCAGCGCCAGCGAAGACTTGCGCGCGATTCCGCCCCCCGAGCAATGGCGCCTGGATCCGCGGGCCGGCTACTGCCACGTCACCAGCAACGAGACCGCCAACGGCCTTCAGCTGCAGCATTTCCCCGAATTGTCGGTGCCGCTGGTGGCGGACATGAGCTCGGACTTGCTCACCCGTCCGCTGCCGGTCGAACGCTTCGGCCTGATCTACGCCAGCGCGCAGAAGAACCTCGGCATCGCCGGTCTGTGCCTGCTGATCGTACGAGACGACCTGCTCAAGGCGCCCCGCGCCGGCTTGCCTTCGCCATTCAGCTACGCCCTGCAGGCCGAGCAGCAGAGTCGCCTGTGCACCCCGCCGACCTTCGCCACCTACTGCGCCGCCCTGATGCTGCGTTGGATTCGCCAACAGGGCGGGCTCGAAGTCATGGCCCGCGCCAACGAGCACAAGAGCCAACTGCTCTACCAGCACATCGATGCCAGCGACCTTTACCAGTGTCACCAGCAGCCGGCGGATCGCTCCGCCATCAACGTCTGCTTCCACCTGCGCGACCCACGCCTGCTGCCGGACTTCTTCAGGGAGGCCGCAGCGGCCGGCCTGCTCAACCTGCAGGGCCACGCGGCCAGCGGTGGCGTGCGCGCCAGCCTGTATAACGCCATGCCGCTGGCGGGGGTCGAGCGCCTACTGACGCTCATGCGCGACTTCGAGCGCCGGCATGGCTGAAGCCACGCTGAGCACCGGTCATAGGCTGACCCTGCAACTGGCCTGCATCGCCGCCCGTTGCCTGACGCCACCCGTCTTCGAGCGCCCCGTCGAGGTGATGGGCCTGCACTTCGCGGCACCGCTGAGCATCGCCGCCGGTTTCGACCGCTTTGGTCGACTCGGTCGGCGGGCCGGCGCACTGGGTTTCGGCTGCAACGAAATCGGCAGCCTCGATCTCGCCGCGATAGCCCAACTGTCGGCACGGACGCTCAGGCCCGGGACGGCGCGCCTGGGAATCAACCTCAGCCTGACCCCGGACATTAGCCTCACGGCGTTGCGCGCCGGCCTGGCCCGCGCCTGGCCGCTGGCCGACTACCTCACCCTGAACCTGATCGGCCCGCGCAGTACGGCGCTGCTCGGCGCCGAGCTGCGGCCTCGACTGCGCCAGCTGCTGGCCGCGGTGCGCAGCGAGCAGCAGCACCTGGACCGGCCCGAGCGCCGGGTACCGCTGGCGGTCAAACTGCGCTGCCTGCCCGGCCAGGTGCCGCTGGAGTTGGCCGAACTGCTGCTGGAGTTGGGCTACGATGGCCTGCTCGTCGCCCATGATCCCGGCCCACCGGCGACCCGCCAGCGCTACCACGCCTGGCAAACCGATGTCCGCCAGGCGCAAGCCTGCGCACAGATCGAGCAATTACGGCGCTTGTGCGGTGGGCAGATGGCGTTGATGTCGGTCGGCGGCATCCAGAGCGCCGAACACCTCCAAGCCCGACTTGCCGCCGGCGCCGAACTGCTACAGGTGCACAGCGTCCTGCTGCATGCCTGGCCCTGGCATGTGCAGCGTCTGCTCGACGGCGGCAAACCTGCCTAGGTTGTGCCGTGCCCACCACCGCTTCGGCGTGTAGCGGAGGAGAGCAGCGCGCAGCACAATGGATTGCGCCGGGCCTTATCCAGTGCACTATGTCGTGCGGGCCATTTGAGGGACCGCCCGACAGTGTAGGCCTTGCATATGCTCGTAGGCTCCAGGCAAGCGCGAAAACCTGGACGACAGATAGCACAAGGCCGGCTCATGAGCCGGCCTTGTGCCTCATTGGTACTTCAGGGGTAGCCGATCAGTGCTTGGCCACCAGATCCTTCGGCAGCTTGAAGGTCCAGAGCATGCCGCCCTGGTTGAAGTTCTTCACCCGCTTGGCCACTTCGCCGCCCCACAGCGGCACCGCGCCGCCCCAGCCGGACAGCACCGAGACATACTGCTCGCCGTCCATTTCCCAGGTGACCGGGGAGCCCAGCACGCCGGAACCGGTCTGGAATTCCCAGACCTTCTCGCCGGTCTTGGCGTTGAAGGCCTGCAGGAAGCCCTCGGGGTTGCCGGTGAACACCAGGTTACCCTTGGTGGTCATCACCCCGCCCCACAATGGCGCGTAGTTCTTCTGGCGCCAGACTTCCTTGCCGGTTTTCGGATCGATGGCACGCAATACGCCGATGTAATCCTCATTCAGCGGACGGATGGTGAAGCCAGCGCCGAGGTAAGCCGCGCCCTTCTTGTAGGCGATGCCTTCGTTCCAGATGTCCATGCCCCACTCATTCGATGGCACGTAGAACAGCCCGGTGTCCTTGCTGTAGGCCATGGGCATCCAGTTCTTCGCGCCGAGGAAGGCCGGGGCGGAGAACACGCTGCTGCCCTTGTCGGCACTACCCGGCGCGCCCGGACGGTTGCTGTCGTCGTAGATTGGCCGACCATTCTTGTCCAGGCCCTTGGCCCAGGTGATCTTGTCGACGAACGGGAAGCCACGGATGAACTTGCCATTGGTGCGATCGAGTACGTAGAAGAAGCCATTGCGGTCCGCGGTAGCCGCGGCCTTGATGGTCTTGCCGCCGTCCTGGTAGTTGAAGGACACCAGTTCATTGACGCCGTCGAAGTCCCAGCCGTCATGCGGGGTGGTCTGGAAGTGCCAGGTGATGGTGCCGTCGTCCGGATTCAGGGCCAGGCGCGAGGACGAGTACAGGTTGTCGCCAGGACGCAGGTGCGAGTTCCACGGCGCCGGGTTGCCGGTGCCGAACAGCAGCAGGTTGGTTTCCGGGTCGTAGTAGCCGCCCAGCCAAGGCGCCGCGCCGCCGGTCTTCCACAGATCGCCCGGCCAGGTCTTGCCGGCTTCGCCGCCGGAAATGCCGTTTTCGATCTTCTTGCCGTCCTTGTAGATGTAGCCCATGTGACCTTCGACGGTCGGCCGACTCCACAGCAGTTCACCGTTCTTCGGATCATAGGCTTCGATCTTGCCGACCACGCCGAATTCGCCACCGGAGACGCCGGTAATCAGCTTGCCGTTGACCACCAGCGGCGCCGCGGTGATCGAATAGCCGGCCTTGTGGTCGGCGACGTTCTTGCGCCACACCACCTTGCCGGTGTCCTTGTTCAGGGCGACCAGCTTGGCATCCAGGGTGCCGAAGATCACCAGGTCGCCATACAGCGCCACACCACGGTTGATCACGTCACAGCACGGACGGATATCGTCCGGCAGGCGTGCATCGTATTGCCAGAGTTCCTTGCCGGTGCGCGCATCCACGGCAAACACCCGCGAATAGGAGGCAGTGACATACATCACACCGTCCTTGATCATCGGCTGCGCTTGCTGGCCGCGCTGCTTCTCGCCACCGAAGGACATCGTCCAGACCGGGCGCAGATCCTTGATGTTGTCGGTATTGAGGATATCCAGGGTGCTATAGCGCTGACCTTGCAGGCCCATGCCGTTGGTCACGACCTGGTCAGTGGTGTTTACGTCGTTGAGGATTTCTTTATCGGTGACCGCCCACGCCGACACGGCGGGGAGGAGCATGGCGGCGCACAGTGCACTCAGCACGAAGGGCTTGCGTAGACCGGAGTGTTTCATTGCGGTTACCTCTGCGGGTTAATTGTTATCCCCGGGAAGTTTTCCCGGTCTGGCGTTAATTCTTCGCCGCAGGGCCTTACACAACAATTGCACGCAGTGCCGATTTAACTACTCCCTTGGTAGCAATACCCACAGTGAGAAAACGCCTGCATTCGGGCGACCGGCTCAAGGGTCGACTCAGCGTCGGCAACAGGCCGGCCTCTGGCATCAGCCGGCCGTTACAATCCTGAGAAAACCCTGCCAGGCAAGCCAGTCAGGGGCTGGCGACAGAGCAAGAGCACGCGAAGAGCAGCGAACTGCAGCTTGTAGAAATTGGCAAGGCCGTGATCATGCGCGTTCTGATCACCACTCAGCACAGGCATGGTGATGAAGGACGGCAGCACTTTCATCTCCTCCTACGCTCGTGGCAAGCGGCTCCAAAGCCGTGCTCGGCAGCGACCGGATAATCAATGGCTGGAATCAGGGTCGGATGGGCTGGCGGCAAGCGCAAGCTGTTCGTACCGGCGCACCTGGGCGATGAGGAGAGGAAGACCGGCGAACACATCAAGCCGCACTCCAACCTGACCATCGAGACCGAACGGCTGGAAGTGCTGACGCGCAACGATTGATCGCTGCGCGGATCTGACACCTAAGTCCTTGGCTGACGAGCGCCCCATGACTGGCAGCCCTGCGGCCTGCATGTACCGTTGGCCGCACCTGCCATGAACCCTGGAATGGTTCGATAGTGTAGATAAACCAATAAACTGCCCAGTTGACTACGCAGTCGATAGCCGGACGAGCGAGTACTTTAGCCAAAACCCGACTAAATCCTCCACAGCAATGCTTGCCCTTCGCGACCGGAGTCAAGTGTATTTGCCATGGCCAAACCCTCGAACTCCACCAACGGCATAGGCCGTCCAAACAGATAGCCCTGATAACGCTGGCAGCCAGTATCCCGCAAGGTCGAGAGCTGCACTTCGGTTTCCACGCCCTCGGCAATCACCTCCAGTTCGAGGCTGACTGCCAAGGCGCAGATGGCCCGGATGATCGCCAGGCTGCTGCCGTCCTCCGGCAACTTGCGCACGAAGGACTGGTCAATCTTCAGTTGATCCAGCGGCAACTGCTGAAGGTAGGCCATCGACGAATAGCCAGTACCGAAGTCGTCAATCGAGAAGCGAATGCCATGGCTCTTCAATGCCAACATGCAGGTACTGGCGCCTTGCAGATCGTCGAGCAGCAGCGATTCAGTCAGCTCCAGCTTGAGCCGACCCGGATTGGCACCCGTTTCCCGCAGTAGATCCAGCAAACGCTCGACAAAATCTACCTGGTAGAGCAGGCGAGCACTGATGTTCACCGCCAGGCTGAGCCGTTCCAGGGCCGGTTGCTGTCGCCACAAGGCCAATAACTCGCAGGCACCGCGCAGCATCTGAAAGTCCAGCTGCTCGACCAGCCCGGCGCGCTCGGCCACCTCGATAAAGCTTGCCGGCCCTAGCAGACCGCGCTGCGGATGCTGCCAGCGCGCCAGCACTTCAGCCCCCAGAAGGCCATGGGCTTCGTCCACCTGCGGCTGCAGATAGCCGATGAACTCTCCCGTCAGGAGACCGTGGCCAATTTCCTCCTCGAGGCGCAAGCGCGAACTGACCGCATCCTGCATTACTGGATCGAAGAAACGCACGGCGCTCTTACCCGCAGCCTTGGCCTCATACATCGACAAGTCGGCGCGCATCATCAGCTCTTCACAACTGCAAGACTCATCGTTGAACAACACCACGCCGACACTGACGCTGCTGCGCAGCTCCGCAGTGCCAATCCGGTAGGGTGCGGCGAGCGCCGCCAGTACCTTTTGCGCCGTATGCTCGGCCTGGGCCGCAGCTTCTTCGGGTAACCTCTCCAGGCTTTCCAGCATGACCACAAACTCATCCCCCCCCAGACGCGCGACCGTGTCACTGGCCCTGACCGCGTTGCCCAGACGCTCGGCCGCCAGGCACAACAGCCTGTCGCCGGCCTGATGCCCATAGCGATCGTTGACGTTCTTGAAATTGTCCAGATCGAGGAACATCAACGCGGCAAACTGGCCACTGCGCGCGCTGCTGGCCACGGCATGCTGCAATCGATCAAGCAACAGGCGACGGTTGGGCAGTGTCGTCAGCGCATCGTAGAATGCCAGTTGTTTGATCCGGTCCTCGGCCGCCTTGCGCTCGGTGCTGTCGGTCAGCGAGGCGACATAGTTGATGACCTGCCCCTGACCGTTGCGTACCGCACTGATAGACAACCACTCAGGAAACACTTCGCCGTTCTTGCGCCGGTTCCAGATCTCGCCTTGCCATCTATCCGTTTCGCTGAGGCTACGCCACATGTCCTGGTAGAACTCTGGGCCCTGGCGCCCCGAGCTAAGCATCCGGGTTTTCTGCCCAAGGACATCCTCCGCACTGTAGCCGGTGATCGCACTGAACGCCTTGTTGACCCTTAGAATGCGGCTGTCCAGGTCGCTGATGATCATGCCCTGCTGCGATTCGAAGGCGATGGCGGCGATGCGCAGCTCGCGCTCGGCACTCATCCGTTCGGTGATGTCGCGGGCCAGGAATACCACCGCCCGCTTGCCGTCGATAGGACCATCCAGCCGCTGCGCCCGCCCCTCAAGCACCATGAGACCTTGCGGTCCCTGAATCGAATATTCGATTTTCTGTGGGTAGTCGCTCGTCAAGGTATGTTGGATAAAATTCAGCAGGCGCCAGGCATCATTGTGCGGCAGCACCTCAAACAAAGACTGACCGACCCGCCTCGGGCAAAGGGAATGGAGCCGGTTGTCTTTGGGATAAACCACCTCCAGATAACGGCCATCCTGATCCAGCACTAGCAACAGATCTGGAATCGCTTCAGTGATTGCACGCTGGCGTGCCTCACTCATTTGCAGCACCAGATCCATACGCTTGCGATGCTCGATATGCTCAAGCATCGAGCCGAGCAGCACAGTGGCGACCGGCATCACCAACAGCATAGGCAACGCTGCCTGCGCCAGAAGGACTAGCACATATTCACTAGGCAGAAGCACCAAGAGCAACAGCCCCTGAGCCTGCACCAATAAACCGAAGAACCATAATGGCAACAATCTACGACTGACCTTGCCTTGCAGATAGAAAGACCGATAAGCCAACCCCAGCAGCACGGTCAGGACTATCTCGACCACCCCACCCATCGCCCCGGCGCCGCCAAGCCAGAGTCGGGAAGCGCCGGCTAGAAAGGCCGCAATAGCAGCGACTAACGGGCCGCCAAACAAACCGGCCATGCTGAGCACCACAGTGCGGGCGTCATAGATGATCCCGGGCTGTATGGTGGTCGCCATCAGCATGCCGATCACGCAGGCACCACCAAATATCAGGCCTGATACAAGCTGCGCGGTCAGCCCGCGCGAGCGTAGAAGATGTGCATTAACCGCCTGCAACCAACATAAGGACAGCAGCAGCGCAGCACTCTGGAATAGATTAATCATCATGTTGGAGTAGTTCCTTTACCTCGACAGCTGATCTGCCGCCTCTGTCTGCACACGCTACGATGTCGTCAGATCAGCGACATGCAACTGCACCAGTCGTGCAACAGTCCCCCATGGGAAGCTGTCATTGAACCAATCCTGATCCGGTTATCTTCACTCATGCTTGTCGATACGTTGCGCAGGTAACCGCCGTGAAGACTCACTTGGCGGCAGACAGTTTAGATACACGGCGGCCCCATGGCAGGGCCTTTTTCTTTTTTTTGGGGGGGTTGATGCGGCAAGCCACTCCTCACAGCCCGCAGGGGGAAACCGCTATCGATTGAACCGTTCAACCAGCGAGTGCAAGCCACGTGATGCACGCTCCAGTTCGCCGCCACGCAGCACTGCCGCATTGGCACTTTTGGCCGTTCCCTCAACTGTTCCTGCCACATTATTGATCTGCCTGGCGATATCCTCAGCCACATGGCTTTGCTCTTCGGAGGCGGCGGCCATTTGCTCACTCATGCCGCTGATCCGCTCAACCGCTTGACGAATACCTTGCAGCGCAAGCTGAGTCTCGACCACTTGCTGGACGCCGTGATCTGCTTCACTAATACCCAGCCTGGCAATACCCACCGCCTCATCAGCCCCCCGCTTGAGGGTTTCAATGATGCCTTGAATCTGTTGAGTGGATTCGCGCGTCTTGCTCGCTAAGGCGCGGACCTCATCGGCCACTACAGCAAAACCACGCCCCTGCTCACCCGCGCGTGCGGCCTCAATGGCGGCGTTTAGCGCCAAAAGATTGGTCTGCTCTGCAATGGACTGGATGATCCCAGCCGCACTCATGATTTGCTGGGTTTCGCCGGCCAGCTTATCGACCGCGCTACTGATATTACTTACCGTGCTGGCTAACACTTGAATCGCCTCACGGGACGCTTGCGCCACCTTGTCACCCTGCTGCGCCAGCTCATTTGCAGTGCGTGCCTCGGTGGCGGTCAATTGCACATGCCCCGCCACTTCGGCGATTGAAGCCGCCATCTCGGTCATGGCAGTCGCGGTCATGTCCGTTTCTGCACGCTGCTCCAGCAAGGCGTGCTCGGTGCGAGCGGAGAGTGCGGATGAGTCGGAGGCAGCTACAGCCACTTGGCCAGCCAAATCACTCAAACGCGTCAGAGCTGTCTTGAGACGCGCCTCCTCACTGATCAAAACCATTTCCAATTGTGCCGAGGTACCCCTTGCATCGCTGTAAGCAAGGGCACTAATCGGGTCGGCAAACGCATGGGATGCACTTTTAAGAATATTATTCGCATGGCTATCTTGGCGCGCATGCGACCACAGCCCAACGGCAATAAACAGCCCAACTGTTATTACTTGGGATGCCGTATCGGATAATAAAGCAGCTGCACCAAGCGCCACCCCGGCCGCCAGCACTATCGGCGCCAAACTTCCCAACACAGCGAAGTACTTACGCGCCATTGGTGCCGCTTGTTTTCCTGCCTTGATACGCCCATAAAGCGCTGTCGCGCGCTCCACCTGCTCGCGACTGGGCTTGACCCTGACCGACTCATAACCAACCAGGCGACCACCGTCCAGAATCGGCGTGACATAGGCACTGACCCAGTAATAATCGCCATTTTTGCAGCGATTCTTCACCACCCCCATCCAGCTCTTACCCGCCTTCAGGTAGCCCCACATCACCCCGAATACTGCGGCCGGCATATCGGGATGGCGAACCAGATTGTGCGGACTGCCGATCAACTCAGCCTGGGAAAAACCGCTTATCTTTGTGAACTCGTCGTTGCAATAAGTTATGTTTCCACTTGCATCGGTGGTGGAAATCAAACGCTGTTCGGCGGGAAATGTTCGTTCTACGGTGGTGATATTCCGATTCATGCGCATGCTGAACCTCCCTGTCTGTAAACCAATTACACAATGTTACATGACGGATTATTTCATTCGTTAGTTAATCTTGATCAACCATGACCACTGGGCCAGCACCACATACTACTTTTCTCCAGAACAAGAATACCTAATTACGACCAATAGCTTCTAAATACCGACCAATCCGACGCACACAAGAGCAACTGCGACGCTATGCAAGGACTTATTAGACCTTGGCTGTAAGTTGCATGTATTGAGCTACTTTAAACCGCCTGAGTTGACTGATCGTCCCGCACTCATTGCCCACCGCTCGTAGCGCGGATACAAGTGACTGACGCTGCGCATCTGCTCATTCAAGCAGCACTAACTCGAGATCATCCAGCACATGGCCGACGACCCGGCGGTGCGCAGCCTGGATGACTGGCAACAGGGCCTCGACGCGGCCCTGTACCGGCCATAAGCGGCTGTCACCAGCGCCCCACGAGAGCGACCGCCGCGTCTAGCGCGGCCGATCAGAAGCAGGTACAGATGGCCTGGACGCATTAATATCTGGTCTACTCTGTGGACAGTGCGGAGCGCATATAGGGGCAAGGGAATGTTAAGGGAATCGCTCGACCCAGCACCGGTGATACTGATCATCGATGACCAGGCCAGCAATATCAGGATACTTAGGGAAGCGGTTCGCGACTTGGGTGACGTGCATTTCGCCACAAACGGCGAAACGGCCTTGCAGATAGCGGCCAAGTGTCTGCCGGACGTTGTCCTGCTCGACATAGAAATGCCGGGAATGGATGGTTACGCCGTTTGCCGCGCGCTCAAGGCCGACCCGAAGCTGGCCGATGCGGCGATCATCTTCGTCACTTCGCACACCCGCAGCGAGCACGAACTGCAGGCCCTCGATCACGGTGGCGTCGATTTCGTGCAAAAGCCGCTCAATGTGCCTATCGTCCGCGCGCGGATCAAGACCCATATCGCCCTGCGCAGCGAGTCGAAGAAGCTCGCCCTGTCACAACGCAACCTGCAGGACGTCATCCACAACCTGCCCGCTTTCATCGGCTACTGGGGCGCCGACAGCTGCAGCGTGTTCTGCAACGACACCCGGGGCCAGTGGTTTGGCCTGACGGCCGACGCCATGCACGGCCAGCACCTGCGCCGCGTCATGGGCGAAGGCAACTTTCTCGCCGTCGAGCCCTACCTGGCGGCTGTACAGGCAGGCAGCTCGCCATCCTTCGACATCAAGCTGCGGCGCCGCGATGGCGACGTGCAGTATGGCCAGGTCACCCTGGTCTCGCGCCAAGCCGACGGCCGCTGCGTCGGCTTCCTGATGCTGATTACCGACATCACCGCGCGCAAGATCGCCGAATCGGCCCTGCACGACGAGAAGGAACGCATCCGCGTGACGCTCAACTCCATCGGCGACGCGGTGGTCGCCACCGACCCTCATGGCATTGTGACCTTCGTCAATCCCATCGCCGAGTCGCTGACCGGCTGGCTGGCCAGCGAGGCGGTGGGCCAGCCGATCGAGGCGATCATGCCGCTGAAAGATGGCGGCGATCAGCGCCCCCTGCAGAACCCCATCTACCTGGCCCTCAAGGAGGAACGGGTAGTCGGCATGGCACTCAACTGCCAGCTGCGTCGGCGCGACGGCCGCGATTTCGACGTGGAAGACTCGGCCGCGCCCATCCGCGACCAGGAGGGACGGATCACTGGCGCTATCGTGGTTTTCCACGACGTCAGCGAAGCTCGCGCCATGGCGATCAAGATGACCCACTTGGCCAACCATGACGCCCTGACCAACCTGCCCAACCGCATGCTCCTGCAAGATCGTATCCAGCAGGCGCTGCAGCAGGCCCGGCGCAAGCAGGAGCGGGTCGCCTTGCTACTGATCGACCTGGACAACTTCAAGACCATCAACGACTCGATCGGCCACTCCACCGGCGACCTTCTGCTGCAGGAGGTCGCCCAGCGCCTCAAGCGCTTGTGCCGTTCGATCGACACCGTCAGCCGCCAGGGTGGTGATGAGTTCATCCTGCTGCTGCCCGAGCAACAGAGCATCGAGACGGTCGTCGACATTGCCGAGAACCTGCGCCAGGTGATTGCCGAACCCTTCACCGTCGACCAGAACCGTTACGAGCTGTCGGCCAGCATCGGCATCAGCCTCTTTCCCGACGACAGCGATACCGTCGAGGCGCTCTACCGGCATGCCGACTCGGCCATGTACCAGGCCAAGCAGGAAGGCCGCAATCGCGTGCGCTTCTTCTCCGCCGATATCGAGCACAACATGCGCGCGCGCCACCTGCTCGAGCAGCATATGCGCGCAGCCCTGGAACAGGGCGTGTTCACGGTGTTTTACCAGGCCAAGGTCGACGCGCGTGCGCAGCGCATCGTCGGCGTCGAGGCGCTGATCCGCTGGCGCACGGGCGACGGCAGCCTGGTGTCGCCGGCCGACTTCATACCGCTGGCCGAGGAAACCGGCCTGATCATCCCCATCGGCCGCTATGTGTTGCAACAGGCCTGCGCCGATGCCCGCGCCTGGCACGAGCAGGGCCACCTGATCAGCGTCAGCGTGAACATCTCCGCGGTACAGTTTCGCGAGCAATCGTTCCTGCGCATGGTCAAGGAGACACTTGCCGAGACAGGAATCCGTCACGACCTGCTCGAACTGGAGATTACCGAAGGGGTGCTGGCCCGCGACCTGGAGAGTTCGCGCGATACCCTGCAAGCCCTGCGCAAGCTGGGCGTGCGGGTGGCCATCGATGACTTCGGTACAGGCTACTCGAGCCTGGCCTACCTCAAGCGCTTGCCGATCGACGTGCTGAAGATCGACCAGAGTTTCGTGCGCGACATGGTGGCGGATGAAAGCGATGCGGCTATCATCGAGGCGATCATCAAGCTTGGTCATACCCTCAACCTCGAGCTGGTCGCCGAAGGGGTCGAGACCCACGACCAGGTACAGGTATTACTCGCCTTGGGCTGCGAAGTCATTCAGGGCTATTTTTACTGCCGCCCCATCCCGTGCATCGAGATGGAACAGTTACTGGAGCGGGGCCTGCCCGGTTCCACCTGACGCACCCTCGAAACGGAACTGCCGACCGCATGCCAAGCACACAGAAGCGCTCACAGGTTGTACTCTGGTCCGCGGCGACACTGCTCTGCGGCCTGCTGGTCAGTGCCCTGCTGGCCTGGCAACTGGAACGCTCCAATCAGGCGCGCATTCGCAGCGAGATGGCGGCGACCGCCGAACAGACCTCGGCGCGCGTCCTGGAACGCATCCGCCTCTATCAGTACGGCCTGCGCGGTATGCGCGGCGCCATCCTGACCGCCGGCGCGGAGCTCAGCCGCGACCTGGTCATCCGTTACAGCCGCACTCGCGACGTCGACCGGGAGTTTCCGGGGGCACGCGGTTTCGGTTTTATCCGGCGCGTGGCGCAAGGCGACGAAGCGCGCTTCCTCGACCAAGCCAGGGCGGATGGCTGGCCCGCATTCGCCACTCGCCAGCTTGCCCCGCACGCGGGCGAGCGCTTCGTCATCCAGTACATCGAGCCGGTCGAACGCAATGTAGCGGCTGTGGGCCTGGACATCGCCTCGGAACGCAACCGCCGGGAGGCCGCCCTTGGTGCCCTGCGTAGCGGCGAAGTGCACCTGACCGGCCCGATCACCCTGGTCCAGGCAACGGGCAGCCCGCAGCAGTCCTTCCTCATCCTCATGCCGATCTATCGGGGCGGTGTCGTGCCGGCAACCGTCGCCGAACGCGAAGCCAGGGGCTTTGGCTGGAGCTATGCGCCGTTGTTGATACACGAGATGCTGGCCGACCTGGGCCTGGAGCGCGCCACCTTCGGCCTGCAACTGCAGGACAACAGCGACCCCGAGCAGCCGACGCTCTTCTACGACAATCGCCCCCAGGCAGCGGACGCACCCGGGCTGTATCGCATGCAGCTGCAACACGAGGTGTTTGGCCGGCACTGGCAGGCCAGCTTCATCGCCCTGCCCGCGTTCGTCCAGAGCCTGCACCTGCCCTCCCCTCCATTAGCCCTGGCACTCGGTGCCCTGGTCAGCCTGTTGCTGGCCGCCCTGGCAGCTGTCCTGACGGTCAACCGCCTACGGCGCCAGCAGTTTCATGCCGATCAGGCACGGCTGGCGGCCATCGTCGAAAGCTCCGCCGACGGCATCATCGGCAATACTCTCGAGGGGGTTGTCACCAGCTGGAATCGCGGTGCCGAACAGCTGTTCGGCTACAGCAGTGAACAGGCCGTGGGGCGCCGCCTGCTCGATCTGCTGGTGCCGGCGGACCTGCAGGACGAAGAACAGATGCTGCTGGAGCAGGTCAGCCACGGCGAGCGGGTACCCAACTTCGAGACGCGCAGGCTGCGCAGCGACGGTAGCCTGGTGGATGTGTCAGTCACCGTGTCACCTATCCGCAATGCCGAAGGACGGGTAACAGGGGCATCCAAGACCGTGCGCGACATCACTGCACAGAAGGTCGCCGAGGCGCGCATCCATGAGTTCAATGCCAGCCTGGAGAGCCAGGTGGTGCAGCGAACCGAGGAACTCAACCAGCTCAACCTGCTGCTCAACAGCGTGCTGCGTTCGGCCTCCGAGGTCGCCATCATCGCCACCGACACCCAGGGCACGATTCGCCTGTTCAATGCCGGGGCCGAGCGCATGCTCGGCTATCGCGCCCATGAACTGCTGGGCAAGTCGAGCCCCGAGCGCTTCCACCTGAGCAGCGAACTGAGTACCCGGGGCGCCCAGTTGAGCCTCGAGTACGGCAGCCCGGTCGAGGGTTTTCAGGTGCTGACCTGTAAACCGCAGGCCGAGGGCGCCGAGGTTCGTGAGTGGACCTACCGGTGTAAGGACGATACGCGCCTGACCGTCAGCGTGGTGGTCACGGCGATGTACGACGACGCCGGCACGCTAACCGGCTACCTGGCGATTGCCATCGATATCAGCGAACGCAAGGCCGCCGAGCAGGAGTTGGCTGCCAGCCTGGAAACCACCCGGGCGATCCTCGATACAGCCGTCAACCCGATCATTACCATCGATGACAAAGGAGTGGTCTGCTCGTTCAATCCGGCCGGCGAGCGGGTATTCGGCTATGAGCGCAACGAGGTGGTGGGGCAGAACGTGCGCGTATTGATGCCCGAACCCTACCGCAGCGAGCACGATGAGCACCTCGAGCACTACCTGCATGGCGATCAGGCCCGAGCAATCGGCGTCGGCCGCGAGGTCTTGGCCCAGCGCAAGGATGGCAGCATCTTCCCCATCCAGATCAGCCTGGGCGCAATGCAGGTGTCCGGCCAGCGCATGGTGGTCGGCATCATCACCGACATCACCGCACAGCAGAAGCAGCGTAGCGAGCTGATGGCCGCCCGCGACCAGTTGCTGATGGCCGCCGAGGTGGCCGAACTGGGCATCTGGACCTGGGTCCTGGCCGACAACTCGCTGCAGTGGAACGATCGCATGTTCGAACTCTACGGGCAGCCGCCAAGCCTGCAAGTCAGCGGCCTGGACTACCAGCACTGGCGCTCGCGGGTGCACCCCGACGACGTCGAGGCCGCCGAGGCCAAGCTGCTCGCGGCGGTCGACGGGCACGACAACTATGACCCGATCTTCCGGGTCGTGCGCCCCGACGGCCAGATCCAGCATATCCAGGCCGGCGCCCAGATCGAGCGCGACGCCGCGGGCAAGGCGCTACGGGTCACCGGGATCAACCGTGACATCACCGCCCAACTCCAGGTGGAGACCCACCTGCGCCAGGCCAAGGAGCAGGCCGACGCCGCCAGCGCCGCCAAGTCCTCGTTCCTCGCCAACATGAGCCACGAGATCCGCACGCCGATGAATGCGGTGCTGGGCATGCTGCAACTGGTCGAGCAGACCGAACTCAACCTGCGCCAGCGCGACTACGTGACCAAGGCACAGGGCGCGGCGAAATCCCTGCTCGGCCTGCTCAACGACATTCTCGACTACTCCAAGATCGAAGCCGGCAAGCTGCAGCTCGACCCGCATCCGTTCGAGCCGGAGAAGCTGATGCGCGATCTCGGCGTGGTGCTCTCGGGGAGCAACGGCCAGAAAGAGGTCGAAGTGCTGTTCGACCTCGACCCACAGCTACCCGACGAATTGCTCGGCGACAGCCTGCGCCTGCAGCAGATTCTCATCAACCTGGCCGGCAATGCCCTGAAGTTCACGGCCATCGGCCAGGTCGTGGTCAGCATCGGCGTGCAGGGCAAACAGGCCGACGGCGTCAAAGTGCGCATCGAGGTCAGCGATTCGGGCATCGGCATCAGCCACGAGCAGCTGCAGCGCATCTTCGATGGTTTCACCCAGGCGGAGGCCTCGACCACCCGCCGCTTCGGCGGTACCGGCCTGGGCCTGGTGATCAGCAAGCGCCTGGTCGGGCTGATGGGCGGCGAGCTGCAGGTGGAGAGCGAGCCAGGTGCCGGCAGCCGCTTCTGGTTCGATATCCTCCTGCCGCTGACCACCACGACGCGGGCCAAGCCACCCAGATCGGCTCTGCACAGGCCGCTGCGCGGGTTGCTGGTGGACGACAACAGCGTGGCGCTGGAAATACTGGCGCGCAGCTTCGCCGCGTTCGGCTGGCAAGCGGACCTGGCCAGTGACGGTCAGCAAGCCCTGGAGCAGGTACTGGCGGCGCACCAGGCGGCGCAGCCTTACGACGTCGTGATGCTCGACTGGAATATGCCCGGGGTCGACGGCATCAGCACCGCGCGCATGATCCGCCAGGCGCTGGCAGGCGACCAGTGCCCCAGGCTGGTCATCCTTACCGCCTACGGCCGGGAAGTGCTCGCTCAGGAAGACCCCAACGACATGCCCTACGACGGCTTCCTGAGTAAGCCGGTGACGCCCCAGCAGCTGGCCAGCGCAGTCAGGCAGGTGATGAACCTCGAGGAACCGGAGCCCGACGTAGTGGCCAAGGTCGATAGACCCCAGCGCCTCGCCGGGCTGCGCCTGCTGGTCGTCGAAGACAACGCGTTGAACCGCCAGGTCGCCTCCGAGCTGCTCGCCAGCGAAGGCGCCCTGGTAACGCTCGCCGAAGGCGGCCTGGAGGGCGTCAGCCGGGTGCTGACGGCCGATTCGCCCTACGACGTGGTGCTCATGGATGTGCAGATGCCCGACATCGACGGGCTCGAGGCGACCCGACGCATCCGCGCCGACAGCCGCTTCGCCCAACTGCCGATCCTCGCCATGACCGCCAATGCATCACGCAGCGATCGCGCGGATTGCCTGGCGGCGGGCATGAACGATCACGTCGGCAAACCGATCGACCTCGACGAGCTCGTCCGGCCCCTGCTGCAGCTGACCGGCGGCGCACAGCCGGCAATGCGGCCGGCAACGCCGCCAGCAGCTTCGAGCACCGGTGCCATCGAAGATATGGACTCCATCATTGCCCGCTTCGGCGGCAACCTCGGCCTGTTCCGCGACGTGCTGCTGAGCTTCCGCGCGGAGATGGGCAAGATCCTCGCCACGCTCGCCGCGGCCATTGGCGAGCAGGACCTGGCCGCGAGTGCAGCGGCACTGCACACCCTCAAGGGCAGTGCCGGCACCCTGGGAGCCAGCCGGTTGTCGGCCCGTGCCGGCGAACTGGAGGATCAACTGAAAAGCACGCCTGCAGACGCCGCGCTGACGCTGCCCGGCAGCGTCAGCCTGGACGAGTTGACTGTCATGGTGAGCAGTGCGGCCGAGGCTATCGAAGCCGCGCTGGCGGACGTGCCAGCGCCCCTGCCCCCAGCCCCGGCAGCAGCGGACCTGGCTTGGCGCGAGCAGCTGGAGACGATACTGCCGCTGCTCGAGAGCGGCAATCTCGAAGCCTTGGAGCGTGTCGAAGCGCTGGTCGTGGCACCGAGCGCGACGCAGAGCGAATACTTCGATCAACTCGTCATCCAGGCCCGGGCTCTGGACTTCACCGCCGCGGCGCGCAGCATCCGCCTGCTGATGGCGAATCAGCAGGCCTGAGGCACCAGGCCAGTCTATTGCCGGGCGCCGCCGGCCCTGGCCTGACACTTCATCTGCGGCGCCTCATGGCCCCACACCACGGTGACTTCACCCTGGTGCTCCCAGAACGACTCGTTGCGGCCCTGGTACCTGCTGCCACTGGCCGCAGGCTGCTGGTACATCAGCGAGCTACTGTCGCCGAACTCGATCACTGCCGTTGGCGGCTCGCTCGGGTAGTAGGTGGCAAGCACTTGCTTGGTCGGTATCCCATCGCACTCGAAGAACAGCGGACCAGTGCCCTTGAGCAAGGCATAGCGGGCCTGCAGTTCGGCAATCCGCAGGCGATAACTAGCGGTCACGCATTGGCCGCGGTCTTCCGCTTTCCAGCACTCGTTGCGCCCCTTGATCCAGCCCCGCTGCTCCGCCTTGAGCAGCGGCCGATGCGGATTGCCGGCCTTGGCGGATGCCTGGCGGTATACCGCAGCCAACTGCTGGTCCAATTTGGCCAGAGCGGGTGTCTGGCAGATCATTTCCGCGATACTGCCAGAGCGCACCCGGGCGCAACTGAACGAGGGGTCGGCCGGCTCAGAGGCCAGCGCAGGCAGGCCGGCGAGCACCAATACCATGGGCGTCTTGAAATGGGGCATGGGGCCTACTCGCCGGTATCAGGGCGCCAGCTTGACCTCGCTGATCTGGATCATCGGCTGGCTGTCGGTGAAGTTGGACAGATCCGCCATGATCCGCTCTGCATGGGGCGCAAAGCTCTTCTGGAAGCTCTCCACACTGTCGAAATACAGGTGACTCATGGCGACGAAAGGTGCCGGGGTGTTCGGCCCGGCGCTGCTCAAGCCCTGGTCAACGGCGATGGCCTTACAGGCATCGCCCAGGCACTTGCGCACGATGTCCATATGTTGGCTGCAGTAGTAGCCGAAGTCGAAATGCACGCCTGGGTTGTTCGGGTAGAGCACGCTGACTTTGATCATGCTGGTTGTCCTGGTGGTGATTGACCCATTCGCGACTGTGGCCGCGCCTACAGAATGGCGCAGATCGCAGCCAAGTGCTCTACAGCGTCGTCTTAAACTTATTACCGTTGTTGTCACGCGGCCCCGAGCAACGCCCTAGTCGACGTCCTGGTACAGCCCCGGTAATTCGTATTGCAGGCCGTACTGCTGGTAAAGGCTCTTCACGTGGCCATCGAGGATCAACTCCTCGAGTTTTTCCTCCAGGGCGTAGGCCAGCTGCCGGTTGCTTTCGTGCACCACCATGCCGATATCCCAGACCTGCTTGCCCATCTTGGGATAGGCGTTCTGCGCCAGGGCCAGATGGCTGTCTGCGGCCTGCTTGACCTGCCAGTCGATCTCGCCGCGCAGGGCCATCACCGCATCGACCTCTCCCTTCTTCATCCCGGCGAAGGCGGCCTGGGGATTGCGGAAGTGATGGGTCTTGCCACTGAGCATGCCGTCGAACACCGAGGACAGGTAGAAGGACGGCACGCTGTCGACCTCGACGCCAATCGGATGCTGCTGGAACACCGCCACGCTGGGCACGGCCTTGAGCCGGCGCTGGTCGTAGGCGACCTGCCAGCGCTCGCGCTGGTAGGGGCCGAACATCACCACCCGCTCGTTGACCAGTTCGCCGAACTCGTTGCTCATGTTGGCAAACTCGCGATCGTAAGGTACGCGCAGCATCACGTCAGCCAGCACATCCGGACGCAGGTAATGCCCGCGCCAGATGTAGTCGCGCAGATCGTCGTCGAGCTTTTCCCCCGGTGGCGCCCAGATCAGCTCCAGCTTGAGGCCCAGGCCTTTGGCCACTGCCTGGGCCAACTCGTAATCGACGCCGCGCGGCTGCCCATCCTGCTGGAAGCTGTAAGGCGGGAAATCCTCATAGAGGGCAACCTTGAGCACACCGGACTCGATGATCGAGTCATAGCTGCGTACTGGCGCCTGGGCCTGGGCCGGCGCAGCCAGCCCTCCCAAGGTACAGAGCAACGCAGTCAACAGCAGGACATTCAGGCGCATGGCCATTACTCCTCGATGTGCACGCTCTCCAGGTAGCTGCGCACGGCCCACAGCGCTTCCTGGCTGAGGTAGTCGGCCATCTTCGGCATATACACCCGGCCGTCACGCACCGCCCCGTTGATCACCCGCTCCTTGAACCACTCGTCGCCCATGGCGCCGGTTTCCAGCAGGCGCAGGTCGGGGGCGATGCCGCCGGACTTGGCTTCCAGGCCGTGGCAGGCCGCACAGTTCTGGTTGTAGGCCGAAGCACCAATTTCGATAGCGTGCTCGTTGCCGCGATAGGGATTCTCCTCCAGCCACTCCTCGCCCAGGGGCTCCAGCCCCTTGGTCTCCACCGCTTGCGGCACCACATTGCCATGCGCCCATAGCGTGGTCGAGAAAGCCAATAGCAGCAGGGCGAAACCGGTTTTTTGTTTGATTTTCATGATCCAGACCTCTTCGAATACACGCAGGACAGGCTTTATTGAGCTTGCTTGTAGCCATCTTAGAAAGACCTGGGCGCACACCGAATGCTGCTTTGGTGGCTCGTGGCTAGTCCCTTGGTAGTAGAGCTTGTGGTGGCCGCCAGGCAAGACTTGCGCAGCACGGCTGCTGGTATCGACGGCTATCGGGCAGCAAACAGCCGGGCTTAACCGCGGCATCGTGCACCACGCGAGCGCGACAAGGGCATTGCTGTTTGCTGCAGCGGGCCAGCCGCATGGGCTAAAGCACGCTGCGAGAACACCGTCGTTTGAACCCGCGGCCAACCGGCAAAGCGCCAAGGCTCGTGCGCGGGGTAGCTGAAGACCGAAGCCGCATAGTTGCGGATGGCCTTACTTGACCATGAAGTAGCCGAGCATGCCCTTGCCTTCCAGGCCCTTGGCATAGAAGCGGTACTTGCCGGGCTTGATCGGCACGAAGAATATTTGCGCCTCGCCGGCATCCTCGAACTCGAGCTCGGTGAGGGTGATCGCCTTGATCTCCACGCCACCGGCTTCGACCTTGCGCAGGAAGATCGAGGTGGCGAACTCCGGCGCCTGGAACGCGTATTCCTTCTGCCCGCTGGCGATGATCTTCAACTGGTAGGCCTTGCCGGTTTCCAGCTGGTATTCCAGCTGCGACATGCTGTAGTCGCTCTCCTCGTTGCCCAACACCAAGTCCGGCAGCGCGGTACCGCGACGGGTCAGGTCGCCGGCGGCGTAGGCATAGAGCGTGTCGAAGCCGATCAGGCTGCAAATCAGCAACACGGGAAGAAACAGCGCTTTAAGAATACGCATGGCGAACACCTATTATTGTTATGGGTCGATGCGGCCATGCTAAAACCCCTTGCTGCACGCGAAGTTACTACCTTGGTACGGGCCGACTGGTACTTTGGGCATATTCCCCCGGCGGGCTGCGCTTTCTATGCTGGCAACACCTACTCAGGAGTTGCCCATGCGCCAGATCAGTCGTCATCTCTTGTTCTGTGCCGCCGTCACTCTCGGTTATGCGGCCATCAGCCAGGCCGGCAGCCCGGCAGCCGAGCTGCAGGTGCGCATCGCTTACCTGGCCTACACCCCAGCCACCGGACCTCTGCTGTCCAATGTGATTGGCGAACCTGCGGACGCAGGCCTACGCGGCGCCGAACTGGCAATTGCCGACAGCAACAGCACCGGGCGCTTTCTCCAGCAGGCTTATAGCCTCGAGGTCGCCGAGCATGCCGACAGCCAGAGTCTGCTCGAGGCGGCCAGCGCGCTGCATGGCCAAGGCGTGCGCCTGTTCGTGATCAACGCCCCTGCCGCGACCCTGCGCAAGCTCAGCCAGGCCCTCGCCGACAGCCTGCTGATCAATGCCGGCAGTCGCGACGACAGCCTGCGCCAGAGCGAGTGCCTACCTAACGTGCTGCACACCCTGCCGAGCCGGGCCATGCTCGCCGACGCCCTGGCGCAGTTTCTTGCCGTGCGCAGATGGACGCACTGGCTGCTGATCAGCGGCCCCACCGAGGATGACCAGGCCTATGCGGCGGCCCTGCGGCGGGCGGCCAAGCGCTTCGGCCACAGCCTAGTCGCGGAGAAAGCCTGGAGCTTCGACAACGACCAGCGCCGCAGCGCCCAGGCCGAGATGCCGCTGTTCACCCAGACCACCGAATACGATGTGGTGCTGGTCGCGGACGAGCGCGGCGACTTCGGCGAATACCTGCCCTACCAGACCTGGTACCCGCGCCCGGTGGCCGGCACCCAGGGCCTGACCCCGACCGGCTGGCACAAGACCGTGGAGACCTACGGTGCCGCGCAATTGCAGAAGCGTTTCGAGGCCCACGCCAAGCGCTGGATGAACGACCGCGACTACGCGGCCTGGATCGCCGTGCGCAGCATCGCCAGTGCGGTGAGCAAACTGGGCCAGGCCGACGCCAGGGCCATCCGCACGCTGGCCCTGAGCGATCAACTGCCGCTGGACGGCTTCAAGGGCCGCAAGCTGAGTTTCCGCAGCTGGAACGGCCAGCTGCGCCAACCCATCCCGCTGGTGCATCCCCGCGCCCTGGTCAGCAACTCGCCGCAGGAGGGCTTTCTGCATCCCACCAGCGAGCTGGATAGCCTCGGCTACGACGCACCCGAGGTCAGCTGCAAGCTGACCGCCAACTGACAACAAGAGGAATAATCCCATGCGTTTCGCCTTGCTCGCCGCGAGCATCAGCCTGGCCCTGGCCAGCACCTCGGGCCTCGCCGCCACCGCCTATGTGTCCAACGAGAAAGACGACAGCATCAGCGTGATCGACCTCACCACCATGGAGGTGACTGCCACCCTGGACGTCGGCCAGCGCCCGCGCGGCCTGCTGCTGTCCAGCGACAACAAGCTGCTGTACATCTGCGCCAGCGACTCGGACCGGGTCCAGGTGATGGACCTGGCCACGCGCAAGATCATCAAGGAACTGCCCTCCGGCGCCGACCCCGAGCAGTTCGCCCTGCACCCCAACGACCGCTGGCTGTACATCTCCAACGAGGACGATGCACTGGTCACCGTGGTCGACACCCAGACCGATCAGGTGCTCGGCCAGATCGACGTCGGTGTCGAGCCCGAAGGCATGGCCGTCAGCCCCGATGGCAAGTGGGCGGTCAACACCAGCGAAACCACCAACATGCTGCACTGGATCGACACCAGCAGCCACACCCTGGTCGACAACACCCTGGTCGACCAGCGCCCGCGGCATGTCGAGTTCGACGGCGACGGCAAGCGTCTGTGGGCCTCGGCGGAAATCGGCGGCACGGTCACCGTGATCGACGTCGCCAGCCGGCAGATCGAGAAGGTGCTGACCTTCCAGATCAAGGGCGTACACCCGGACAAGGTGCAACCGGTCGGGGTCAAGCTCAGCGCCGACGGCAAGTACGCCTTCGTCGCCCTGGGGCCGGCCAACCACGTGGCGGTGGTCGACGCCAAGAGCTATGAAGTGCTCGATTACCTGCTGGTCGGCCGGCGGGTCTGGCACCTTGCCTTCACCCCGGACCAGAAGCGCCTGCTGACCACCAACGGCGTCAGCGGCGACGTCTCGGTGATCGATGTGGACAACCTCAAGGTGAGCAAGTCGATCAAGGTCGGCCGCTATCCCTGGGGCGTGGTGGTCACCCCGTGAACGCCCTCGAGGTTAGCGCGCTAGGCTTCGCCTACGGTGCCCGCCAAGCCCTGCAGGGCATCGGCTTCAGCGTCGCGCCCGGCACCTTCGCCGCGCTGCTGGGGCCCAATGGCGCCGGTAAGTCGACCCTGATCGCCCTGCTCACCCGGCTCTACGATCTGCAGCAGGGCGATATCCAGGTGATGGGCTGCAGCCTGCGCCAGCAGCCGCGTCAGGCCCTGCGTCAACTCGGCGTGGTGTTCCAGAAGAGCACCCTGGACCTGGACCTGAGCGTCGAGCAGAACCTGCGCTACCACGCCGCCCTGCATGGCCTGGCCAAGCCATTGGCGCACGCACGGATCGACGAGGAACTGGCCCGTCAGCAGCTTGGCGAACGCCGTCATGACAAGGTCCGCGACCTCAACGGCGGCCACCGTCGCCGCGTGGAAATCGCCCGCGCCCTGCTGCACCGCCCACGCCTGCTGTTGCTGGACGAAGCCAGCGCCGGCCTCGACCCGGCCAGCCGCCTGGCGCTCAACCAGCATGTACGCCAGCTCTGCCGTGACGAAGGTCTGGCGGTGCTGTGGACCACCCACCTGCTCGATGAAGTGCAGGCAAGCGATCAGCTGCTGATCCTCAACCGTGGGCGCCTGGTCGCCCAGGGCCTGGCCAGCCAGATCGGCGCCGACGACGCCAGCCTGGCCGCCACCTTCGCCCGCCTGACCACCTGCGAGGCGCGCGCATGAACCCTTCATGGCCAATCACCAGCGCCACGCTCCCCCGGGTATGGCGCAATAGCGTAGGAGCGGCCCATGGCCGCGATCCACTCGACCATTCGACGCCAATGCGCGGACATAGCCCGCTCCTACGAACGCCTCGCAACGTGGCAACGGCCTCGACCGTTCCTACAGGTTCAGCGCTGACCCGGCGACTCGTGGGAACGGCCTTGGCCGAAACGCTCTTCGCTTGCCCCCCTCCCAGGGAGACTCGTCCATGAACGCCTACTGGTACTGCCTGCAAGGCATCGTGCAGCGCGAATGGCTGCGTTTCGTCCTGCAGCGTTCGCGCTTCTTCAGCGCCCTGGTGCGCCCGCTGCTGTGGCTGCTGGTGTTCGCCGCCGGCTTTCGCGCCGCCCTGGGCATCGCCATCATCGCCCCCTATGACACCTACATCACCTACGAGACCTACATAGTGCCGGGCCTGGCCTGCATGATCCTGCTGTTCAACGGCATGCAAGGCTCGCTGTCGATGGTCTACGACCGGGAGATGGGCAGCATGCGCGTGCTGCTGACCAGTCCGTTGCCGCGCGCCTTCCTGCTCGCCAGCAAACTGCTGGCCATCGCCCTGATCTCGCTGCTGCAGGTCTACGCCTTCCTCGCCATCGCCTGGCTGTATGGCGTGCAGCCGCCGATCTGGGGCCTGCTCAGCGCCCTGCCCGCGCTGCTACTGGTAGCGCTGCTGCTCAGCGCTCTGGGCTTGCTGCTGTCCAACGGCATCCGCCAGCTGGAGAACTTCGCCGGGGTGATGAATTTTGTGATCTTCCCGCTGTTCTTCCTGTCCTCGGCGCTCTACCCGCTGTGGAAGATGCGCGAAGCCAACGAATGGCTGTACTGGCTCTGTGCGCTCAACCCTTTCACCCATGCGGTGGAACTGGTGCGCTTCGCCCTCTACCAGCGCCTGAGCCTCAGCGCCCTGCTGATCTGCCTGGGCCTGACCGCGCTGTTCGCCGTGCTCGCGGTCCTCACCTTCAACCCGCAACACGCCGCCCTGCGCCGGGCCAACTAACCCCGCCTGCTCGCGACTGAAGCGCCGCGCCGCCCGGTCGCCCCTGCCCACGCAACCTGCGCGAACGCCCTCGCCAATTACCTGTGCCTCGATAAAACAGCCACTTACGCTCATCCTTCTACTACTTTGGTACTACTTATCCTCTCCAATGTAGAATTCCCAAAGCAGGGGTATTGCTCTGTAATACGCACACAAAAAGAATCGAGACTTAAGGTGATGAAACATTGCCTAGCCCTGTCCACGGGCTCTTCGCTGATCGCACGCCTGCTGCTGGCCACCCCGGTCCAGGCGGAAACTGCGCGCCTGGCTGCCGACGGCTATCGTCTCAGCCGTTATCGCAGCCCCACGCCCGACCAGGTAAGGCCTGGCGACAAAGGCGGCCCGCTGGTGTTTAACTGCCGCGCCGACTGCAGACCTGACAGGAAGGTGCTCAAGCGTGGCCACCCCCTGGGTGACCACAACCGCAACCGCATCGATGGCTGGCCTGCCGCCAGTCCGCACACAACCGCTCGTCCCGCCATAACCGTGCAAGCATTTCCCTAAGGCTGTAGCCACACCATAATCAAAACAATGAGGTGAAAGGCCATGTACAAGATTCTGATTGCCGACGACCATCCGCTGTTTCGCGAAGCCATCCACAACGTTATCAGTGACGGCTTTCCCGGATGCGAAATCATGGAAACCGCTGACCTCGACAGCGCCCTGGCCATGACCCTGGAAAACGACGACCTTGACCTGATCCTGCTCGACCTGAACATGCCCGGCATGCACGGCCTGAACGGCTTGATCAACCTGCGCAATGAAGCGCCGACCATCCCGGTGGTGATCGTTTCCGCCGAGCAGGACAAGCAGATCGTGCTCCAGGCCATCACCTATGGGGCGGTCGGCTTCATCACCAAGTCCTCGCCGCGCGCGCAGATGACCGAGGCCATCCAGCAAATCCTCAACGGCAACGTCTACCTGCCGCCGGACATCATCCGTAGCCAGGGCAACAGCTCGCGACGCAGTCACCCGGAGAACCCCAGCCTCTCCGCCGAACTGCTCAACGCCCTGACCCGCAAGCAGCTGCTGGTGCTGGAGCGCATGACCAAGGGCGAGTCCAACAAGCAGATCGCCTACAGCCTGGACATCGCCGAGACCACGGTCAAAGCCCACGTCTCGGCGATCCTGCGCAAGCTCAACGTGCACAACCGGGTGCAGGCCATCCTCTCGGCGGGCGACATCGACTTCGCCGCCTACCTGCGGCGCTGAACTGGAGCATGGATCAGCCGCCCCCACTCCCATCGGCCAGATAGGTCCTGTGGCGATGTAGCGGGCCAAGATCCCTCTTGGGTATCGCCCCGCTCAACACCATCCCATGGATAGGCCGCGCTTGACCCCTTGCCCGACAGATACCCTATTGCCCTCTGAAGTCTCACCGGCGGTACCGACCTGTCGCCCAGCTCGCGCATCTGCTTGAGATCGTGCGGCAGTCGACGGCGATAGTTCACGCCACATAGACTTCTTTGGTGCACGTCGAATAATGTCGAACGCGGAAATGCTCACGCAGTTGATCCGGTAGTCTCGTCTCGCCGCCTTTGGTGCAAAACTCGCCCAGAAGCACCAGCCTCCAGCTGGAGCTCCTGGTATAGACAGGGAGCTCCACAGTCGATAGGGAATGTTATGCACCAAATGGTGCGTCTGAAGGCACCATTTGGTGTCTATGAATCGCCCCACAAGCAGTGAGCAATAGCGTTTCAAGCCTGTCGTCAGCGCGGTTGCATTCGTATATCCGGCCTGTTGTGGGCGCGAGCGCCCTGTCCATTCTGTAGTTCGCGCAGCGGGGGCCAAGCGTTCAATCGATCACCCGGATCATGATTGTTATCGGCCTTTTTCCGCTGCAGGACTCGCCTGTTCCGACAGTGCTGCTGCTCACCACAACCGCAGACAAACCTTCGCTTGCTCCTGATCACTGCCGCCAGGCGGGCCTTGCGCTGCGCCAATCGCCGCTGAAGCGGTGTTCGTGGCACCACACCGCCCAGCAGATTCGCACCAGCTTGTTAGCCAAGGCCAGCGCCGCCTTAAGAAGCTTGCTGAGTTGGGAGAACCTATAGCTGGAATGAATTTCCACTAAGATCCGAGGGAGAAGATCGGATATCGTTAAATCGGTACTCGAATCTGTACGCTTGGTTTGAATTCTGGAGCACGTTGCGATTTTTCAATTCAGGCCCGAAGAAACCGTTGACCATGCCATACCGCTTTGAAGAATTTGAGATCAACATCGAGCAGGCCTCGTTAACACGCGGGGACGAGGAAGTTGCGCTTGAGCCGCGTGCTTACGCGTTGTTATTGCTGTTGATCCGTAATCGTGAGCGGGTGGTGAGCAAGGACGAGATCATCGAGCAGCTCTGGCAGGGGCGCTTTACCTCGGACTCGGCGGTCACCACCTGCCTGAAGACCCTGCGCAAGGCCTTGCAGGATGATGGTGAAAGGCAACGTTTTATTCGCACCCTGCGCGGCAGGGGATTTCGCTTCGTGGCGCAGGTGAGCGAAGTGCTTGCCGAGTCGCCTGTCATCGTCAGCATCGAAAGCGAATCTCCGCCTGACTGGTCGAGGATCGAAGTGCCCGACACTCAACCCTCCGCGCTGCAAGGAAAACCGTCGCTGATCGTCCTGCCGTTGCAGAATCTTGGCGATGATCCGTTTAGCGCGCTGATGTCGGAAGCGATGGCGCATGATGTTATTCAGGAACTTTCCCGACTGCGCTGGCTTCGGGTGATTGCCCGCGGCACAGCGTTTCGTTTTCGCTTTCCCGATACCGACTTGCGTCTGCTGGGGCAACAACTGAAGGTGCGCTATGCCTTATGCGGCACGATCTCAACCTGGGGCGCTCGGCGGGAGTTACATCTGGAACTGTCGGATTGTCAGCTAGGTGATCTGGTCTGGGCGGATCGTTTCGATGTGTCTCAGGATCGCATGCACGGGGCGCGGGAACAGATTCTGGCGCGGGTTATTTCCTCGCTTGAAATCTATGTACCGATGCATGAGGCCAGTCAGGCCTCTCTGACGTCAACACAACGTCTCGACTCCTGGGGCAATTACCATCTTGGTCTTCGGCACATGTACCGGTTCACGCCGCTGGCCAACCAGCAGGCCGCTCAGTATTTTCGCGAAGCGATAAGGCTGGACTCGCGCTTTGCCCGCGCCTATGCCGGGCTGTCATTCACCCGTTTTCAGGATGCCTTCCTCAATTACGATGACGATGTGAATGGCGCGATTGCCGATGCCCGGCGCTTTGCCGAAACCGCTGTCGAACTGGATGGGCTTGATCCGTTTACCAATTTCAACCTGGGGCGTTCGTTGATGCTCGAAGGCGAAGCGGATATCAGCCAGAGCTGGCTGGAGCGCTCCGTAACGCTGAGCCCGAATTTTGCCCAAGGCCATTATTCGCGCGCACTGGTCAATACGCTCCAGGGACAAACCGAAGACTGCATCGCGAATTCAGAACTGGCGCTGCATCTGAGTCCGCTTGATCCGCTGCTTTACGCCAACTATGCGGTTCGCGCCTTGAGTTATTTGCGAATTGGCGACATGGAAAATGCCATAAAGGCGATTGAGAAGGCTGTCCGCACACCCGGCGCGCACTATCTGATCCAGATGATTGCTGCATTGCTCTATGCCCTGAATCAGCAGATGGACAAAGCACAGTACTGGCGTCAGCAAGCCTTGCAACGTCACCCGAGCGCCAGTGCCAGACACTTCTTTGTCGCGCTGCCGTTCGCCGAAGAGAGTTTCCGACAAACCCTCAGCAAAGGTCTGCGCCTGGCGAACTTCTAGGCCAGGCGACAGGTGCAGCCAGGGTTATCAAAGTCCCTGCATCAGGCTTTTTTCGTGATCACGACTTCCAGGTAGGTGGAAGGCACGATCAGCGTCCCGTCGGTGGCGACGTTGCATTTCTCCAGCAGGCTGAGAATTTCATTGGCCAACTCAACCTGTTGCTCACTTGCCAGCGCGTTAAAGGCTTTGTGCGTTGGGCCGTAGTAAGTGCGGAACTCTTCCAGCCAATGCTCGGCAGACAGATAACGGAACAGAAAATCACGACTCTGGATGGCAATGTTCTGGGCCTGTGGCGCGAAGTTCGCCTCGATGAAGGATTCAGCCCCCCAGTTCGCCGGTGAGCTGACTCCCGCCGGTGGCGGCACATAGCGGCCGATGATCTTGAATAGCTGGCCGATAAAACTGTCCGGTGTCCAGTTGGCCAGACCAATCCTGCCGCCCGGCTTGCAGACACGCAGCAATTCCGCCGCCGCCTTGACCTGATTCGGCGCGAACATCACCCCGAAGGTGGAGACCACATTGTCGTATCGGTTGTCGGCAAAGGGCAGATTCTCGGCATCGGCCAGCTGGTAATTCACCTCCATCCCTTCGGACAGCGCACGGACCATGCTCTGATCCAGCAGATCCTGTACGTAGTCGGTCGAGGTGACCCGGCAGAAGCGGCGCGCGGCAGCCAGCGTCGCATTGCCATTACCCGCCGCGACATCCAAAACGGTCTGACCTGCGCTCAACGCCATGCTTTCGCACAGCAACTCTCCAGACAGCTGCAAGGTACTGCCGACCTTGGCGTAGTTACCCGAAGCCCACATGAGTTTCTGCTTGCTCTTGATGGCATCAAAGTCCGGGGTGTTGATCGTTGTGTCGGCGAGTGCAAGTGACATGGCGGCATCCTCTTGGCAACAGCACCTGGGTGGCGACTGCATGAGGCCAGACTACGGACCTCTGGAGAGGGGCGCTTGAGGGGTGTGTGGGGAGTTCGTGGGGATTGGGTGAGGGGCAGTATTTTGCCCAATACCTAATAAACCTATATGGGCTCTCCTCCAAGCAGCGAGCAATAGCTTTCCCAGCACTGTCGTCAGCGTGGTCGCATTAGTTAAACCGGCCCGCGTTGGGCGCTATCGCCCTACCCTCCCTGCGCGCCCCGCTCCAGCAGATGACTCATGGCGGTCTTCAGCTTCATCGGCCGCACCGGCTTGTGCATCAGGGTGTGGCCCAGGGCGCGCATCTGCTGCTTGAGCTCGTTGCTGTAGTTGGCCGTGATCATCAGCGCCGGCAGCGGCGTGCTGCGCCTGGCGTTGATCAGGGCCACGGCGTCGACGCCGTTGCGGCCGTCATCGAGGTGGTAGTCGGCGATCAGCAGGTCGGCCTCGGCGTGATAGTTGTCGACCTGGCGCGCTAGGTCCTCTTCGGAGAGCGCGGTGACCACCTGGCAGCCCCAGGCTTCCAGCAAGGTGCGCATGCCGGCGCAGATCGCCGCGTCGTTATCCAGCACCCAGATGCGCGAACCGCTGAGGCGCTCGAGCAGCAGATCGGGTGAGTCATGCACCACCCGAGCCCTGGGCGCGAGGGTGGTCAGCGGGACTTCGATGGCGAACATCGAGCCCTGGCCCAAGTGCGAGGCCACGCGGATACGGTGGCCGAGCATGCGCGCGATCTTGTCGACGATGGCCAGACCCAGGCCCAGGCCGCGATCCTGTTTGCGGTGGGTCACGTCGCCGCGCTTGAATTCCTGGAAGATCTCGCCGAGCTTGTCCTCGGCGATGCCGATGCCGGTGTCCCAGACTTCGATCGACAGGCTCTGCCGGTGCCGGCGGCAGCCGAGCAGGATGCGCCCGCTGGTGGTGTAGCGAATGGCGTTGCTCAGCAGGTTACGCAGGATCCGCGCAAGCAACTGGATGTCGCTGCGCACCAGCGCCGAGCTCGGAATGAAGTCCAGGCGCAGGCCTTCGCTGCCAGCAATCTGATGGTATTCGGCGGCGAGGTTTTCCAGCAGTTCGCTGACGGCGAAGGGCCCGATATCCGGCTTGATCACCCCGGCATCCAGCTTGGAGATGTCGACCAGGGTGCCGAGTAGGCTTTCCACATCCTCCAGCGAGTTGCTGACGTTGCGCACCAGGGCCGCGCTTTCGACCAGTTCGCGCTTTTCCAGCAGCGCACTGGTGAACAGCCGGGCGGCATTCAGGGGTTGCAGCAGGTCGTGGCTGACCGCGGCGAGGAATTTGGTCTTCGACAGGTTGGCCTGTTCGGCCTCGCCCTTGGCTTCGCGCAAGCGCGCTTCCATCTGCGTACGCTCGTCGATTTCGCTGCGCAGCTGGGCGTTGAGGTCGGTCAGTTCGGCGGTGCGCTCGCGGACCCGTTGTTCCAGGTGCTGGTAGGCCTGATGCAAGGCCTCGGCGGTGCGCCGGCGCTCGGTAATATCGCGGATCAGCACGAAGATGCCGACCACCTCGCCGTTGGCCTGACGATTGGGTACATAGGAGCGCAACATGTAGCGCTCCTGGCCATTGTGGTTGGTCTCGGCGAACTCGAAGGTCACGCTTTCGCCGGATAAGGCCCGCTCGATGTAAGGCTCCAGGCGCCGGCAGTGTTCTTCGCTGTGCACCTCGCGCAGGCTCTGGCCGAGCATGGCGCCGCGCGGCCAGCAGTACCATTCCTCGTAGACCTTGTTGGTGAAGTCGTAGACCAGATCGGCATTGAGGTAGGCAATCAGCGCCGGCACGTGGTCGGTGATCAGGCGGATCCAGCGTTCGCTTTCGCTCAGGGCTTCGGCATGCCGGTAGCGCTCGGTGATATCGGTGAAGGTGTTGACGAAGCCGCCGGTGGGCAGTGGATGGGTGCGCACCTCGAGCATGCGGCCGTCGTACAGGCGCAGCTCCAACTCCTCGATGGACTTGCCGTTGGCATCGCGACTGGCGGGGGTCAGCAGCTGCAACTCGCTGTCGGCCATCACCTCGGCGAAAGGCCGATGGGCATTGATCGGTGCCAGGCCGCAGAGGTCGAGAAAGCGGTGGTTCCACAGCTCCAGCTGACCCTCGGCATTGACCATGGCCATGCCTTGCGACAGGTTGTCCATGGCGCGCTGCAGCAGCCGCGATTTCTGCGCCAGGGCCTGCTCGCGGCGCAGGGTTTCGTTGAGTTTGACCTCGGTAATGTCGGTGTAGAGGATCACCAGGCCGCCCTCGCGGGTCGGCCGCTCGCTGACCTGCACCCAGCGCCCATCGCGCAGGCGGTAGAGCATGTGCTCGTCGCGGTTGCCGCGCTGTTCCTCGACGACCAGGCCGGTGCTCTTGCTCAGGCGCTTGATCTCCGCCAGGCGGGTACCGGCACCGATGCGCGCCCGGCTGTGCGCCCAGAACGATTTGAAGCGGCTGTTGAACAGGACGATGCGTTGTTCGCTGTCGAACAGCACGAAGCCATCGGAAATACTCTCGATGGCATCGATCAGGTGCTGGTGGGCGGTTTCCGCGCGCAGCCGTGCATCGCTGAGCAACTGGTTGCTCGACTTCAGCTCGGCCATGGCCTGGTTCAGGGCATCGGTGCGTTCGCGCACCTGTTCGGCCAGTACCACCGAGTGCTGGAAGGCCGCATAGGCGTCGTCACCGCGCGAGTGGACCGACTCGACCCGCTCGATCAGCGCGCTGTTGATCCGCTTAAGCTTGTGGTTATCCCTTTCCAGCGCCGCGCAACGGGCTTGCAGCTCGGCGACATCAGCCTCGACCGGGACGGCCAATGGCGACTCCGGTGAAGGTTTGGTTGATGTGCATACCATTGAACTGCTCCCCGTAGGTATTGAACCCTATGACTTGCTGGCTACGCAGGAAAGCCGAGACCGGCTCGACCCCGCCGCCGTCCTCGATCTCCAGGCGCCGCAGAAAACAATCGCAGCCAATGGTCAGCAGCAAGGGGCCGAGGCGCTCGCGCAGACCGTCGAACAGGCTTTCCAGGTTGGGCAACAGCGGCCCGGGACGCATGGCGGTCAGGACGATGCCGTTCTCCACCGCACAATAGAAACTCAGGCTGAGGTCGTCATTGACCCGCTGGATCGAGCGCACGTAGTACTGGTCGCTGATGCGCACGGCCAGGGGGTTGGCGGCGAACACCCGATGGTCGAGGGCCTCCAGCGGCACGCCGATCAACTCGGCGTATTCCTGCGCCGCCGGCGCTGCGTTCAGTTCGAACACGCGCCGGCTGGCGCTGTCGGCCCGGGTCACCACCAGTTTCTCGGCGCAGGGTTCGATGTGATGGGTGCTGAACACCTCGAAATCCAGCCAGGTATTGAACAGCACCACCACCGCCGCGCCGGTGTGGAACTGGCCGCCGTAGTAGACGTGGGTGTGGGTCAGGTGGTTGTCGTCGCCGGCCGAGCCGCCGAAATGCGGGATGCTGCCGAATGCCGCACTGAGTGCGCCGAGCACCACCTCCTCGCGGCTGGACAAACCATCGAGCAAGGTCAGGGCGAAGCTGTGGCCCTTGATCGAGGCCAACTCGTTGTTGCGGCAATCCTTGGCCAGACGTTCGACCAACTGCTGGGCGTCGATCAGGCTGAAACGCTCCATTTCGTCGATCAAGGCACTGGCAATCGAGAAACTGCGATGATCGAAACCCACCGCACTGACGCAGCCACGGCCGTAGCCCTGGGGGGTGATTTCCCCGGCGCTGGTGCAGCCGATCAGGTTGATGCCGCCGAAGTACTGATCCAGCGATTCGCCGAGGCTCTCCAGGTCGTATTCCGCCGAACAGAAGAACAGCACGAAACCCAGGTGCGGGTGAATCAGCTGGCGTGCCAGTTCCTGCGCCACCAGCTCCACATCGGTGGCGCTCGAGGTCGCGGTGACGACGCCTTCGGTCCGTTCCTGCTGCATAACTTGCCCCAATCAAAAACCCACCTGTCATGGGATGATTCTACGAAGCTCTCAGCGTATGCCCCATGCCACTTGAGTCGCGCCGGCCTACTCCCTAAGTAGCAGAGCAGGCGAGCCAGTACCCGTCACAGCGCCGGCTCATAGGCAGCGCATCAGGAAAACCGGCAAGGCCAGGAACAACAACGTCACCGGTAAGAGGATCAGCAAGAGATCCAGGCTGTAGAGTTCCATGTTCACCTCGCAAAAAACCACAATGGATTGCCCGCCGAATGCCATGCGCCCAGGCGCCAACCCCAGGTCCTGGGTTAATGGGCAAGACCTACAGGATCGGCGGGGTGAAAACCGCGTCATTCACCCCACTCCGGCGCTCTTAGTCCAACCACTTCAGAGGCTGGCGTTGCGCCGGCGCAGCCCGACACCGGGGCCAGGCATGCGGGCGAAAAAAATGCCGCTCACTCAGGCAAGTGAACGGCATGCAGCGCTAGCCGGGGCTGCTCGCGGTTTACCAGTTGAGCACGGCACCGACGGCGAAGGTGTCGGTGTCTTCATTCAGACCGCTGCCGGTCGCGGCATCGATCTGGTACTGGTTGTACTCGGCAACCAGCTTGAGGTTGTCGTTGATGGTGCGGAAGTAGGCGATGCCGCGAGTCTCGTAGTCGGCCGCAGTACCCAGACCGTTGCCGTCATCCTCGGTCTTGCCATAGGACAGCGCCACGCGGTTCTTGCCGAAGGTGTAGGAGCCCTGCAGCAAGTAGCCGTCGCTGTCGATTTCACGCAGGGTCGGCTCGCCGGCGTTGTTGGTGAAGAAGGGGTTCATGCCTTCGGCCTGGAAGCCCGAAGCGGTCAGGGAGACACCACCCATCTTGGCCTGAACGCCATAGCCGACGCCCTGTGAAGTCACGGTATCGACGCTGTTGTCGGTGCTTTCCGAGGACTGGTAGGCACCGTTGAGCCAGGAATAGATGGTCGCGCCACCCAGATCGAACTGGTAGCTGACTTCGGACTCGAAGCGCGGCTGATCCTGATAGGACTTGCCGGCGCCATCATCACTGGTATCCACCGGATCCATGATGCCAACGGCAAGATTCAGGCCTTCGGCCAGACCGTTGTTGCGGTAGGTGATCTGCGCGGTCGGGAACGGGTACGGGTAGCCGGTGCCTATATTGCCGAACGATACGCCGCCGCCATCGACCAGACCCAGGGTATCGCTGACGTTGCCGTAGCCAGCCAGCATCTCGTCGCGGAAGATGTTCGAGCGCGAGAACAGACCGAAGTCCTTACCCACCAGCACTTCGCCCCACTCAGGGCTGGCAACGGTACCGTAGAACTGACGCACGTCGATGGCGGTGGCGGTGCCATTGGTTTCGCTGTCGTTGATCGTCACCCAGAACGAAGAGCGGCCACTGACCTTGAGGTCGTCGATCTGCTTGCCGAAATTGAAGCCGATCCAGTTGGGCAGGAAGCCCATCTTCACCCGTGCCTGGCGGCGGTCGAACTGCTCGCCCTCGCGATCGACATCGCTGTTCACATAGAAGGCGTTGACGTAACCGTCGGTGGAGAAGGTGGTGCCGTCCTGGTCATACAGGACGATTTCCGCGGCCGCTTGCTGGGCTGTTGCCAGGGCAACGGCGGCAGTCAGTGCCAGGGGCAGGAATCGGGTGTTGGCGATCTTCTTGTTGTTGTGCATAACGCTCTCCGCTTGGGGGGATGACCACAAGGTCTGTCGTGTCGGAGGCGATTATCGAAAAGCATGGCGCTCGGCCATACGCTGCTATGGCGCCGCTTAGCTGCTGCTTTGGCCGGGCTCAGGCGCGCACACAATTAGGCGTAAGACCTGGCCAGACCACGGAGCACGCCAAAGGTCGTAGGCCTTTACGCCGAGGCGCACGCGGACTAGCAGGCCGTTTAAAAACGTTGGCGAGGCGGCCAGCGCAATACCGATGGCGGCCCGCAAAAACAGGCGAAAAAGCGACTGGGGTCGCACTCGACTTTAGGAGCCGTAAATGAGCGTTTTGATGGAGGCGCCTAGCCCGGACTCGCGCTCGAGCCTGTTTTTAACGCCGCGATGGCAACGCAGGTCGTTGTTCAACGGCCTGCTAGATCATCTGCTCGACGACAAGCCGGATACTGGTTAAGAGAAGGGAGAAGTGGTGCAGTTGATCAGCGCGGCGATGACCAGCCTGTCGCCGGTTTGGCGGCAGTGGCCAGCACTCGCCAACTGCCCTGGGCCTGGCTCAGTTGACCATAGGCAGCGAGCAACTGCGGCCGCTTGAGCGCGGCCAAGGCCTGCAATACGGCTGTCTCGTGCGCCGCAGGCAAACCGGCAAGGTGCGCGTGCCAGTGCTGTTCGGCCAGATCCTGCGGGCTACTGGGCGTTTGCCGACTGAGTTCGCTGGCGATCAGCGCCAGCGCCTGATCATCCAGGGCGGCCAGGCGCTCACCCTGGGTCTTGAGAAACGCCTCGATATGCCCGAGGATCTGCTCAGCCGAGGCATGCGGCGACTGCACGGCAAACAAGATACCGCGCTGCGCCTGCACCTGGCGGAATCCGCAATACACCGCATAGCCCAGTTGCAACTCACTGCGCAGACGCCGGTAAAACGCACCCTGGCAGAACTGCGCGAGCAATCGCCATGCGGCCTCGGTCGCTGCATCCGCGGCCGGCAACGGGCAGAACATCAGCAACGCCGTGTCGCTGCAATCGATGCCGGCGTCTTGCCAGTAACGCCCTGCGGGGCCCATTGCCGAAGGTTCTGGCGTGTTCAGCGGCGCGACCGAGCTGAACAATCGTTCGATCTCGGCTTGGCCGGCAGCATTCACTCCCACGCCCAGGGCGTCAAATCGCGCCTGTCGGTAGCACTCATGCAGACGTTGCGCGGTCAACGCGGCGCACTCGGCCCTGGGCGCAGCGAACAACTCGGGCAAACGTCCGAGCAGCTGCCTAAATGGCATCTCGGCTTGCGCCTGAATGGCGGCCTGCCGGGCTTCGCGTGGCCCTTGCTGCCAAGCAGCGGGGGCAGGAGCAAGCAGCGCCGGCAGCACCTGTTGCACGACCGTAGGCAACAAGCCGGCAGATCCTTGCAGCGACAGTTGCCAGCCATCGTCCCAGGCAGTCAATTGCACTACGATCCCGACCTCCGCCGCATCGGCTGCGATAGTTCGCAGCGCCACCCGTAACAGCGCCTGCAACTCGCCAGCGTCGACCCGCTCGACCAGCCAGCAGCGCCAATAGAGCGTGGCTGGCCCGCCCGCCCCCGTGGCGGGAACTGGCAACCAACGCACCCGGGCCGCGATGCCAAGGGCAGGCATTGCGGCGGCTGCAGGCTCGAGAAATGGATTGGCCGGCGGCAACTGCCATGCCCAGGAGCAAGGCGCTGCGCTCACCGGCGGCGCCTCCTGCATCTGCAAGGTAAAGCCGGGAGCCGGCCAAGCGGGCATTGGCCGGCTGCTGCCGAACAGTCGCAGCAGACGCCGGGCGTCCTGCATCTGTGCCAGCAGTCCCGCCACTGCAGCCTGCCCTGCCCCGTTCAAACCAGCGCCCGGACTCCAGCCAGCCGCCAGACAATCCTGCCAATAACGCGCCAGGGCCAGCGCCGGCAAGCTGTGCAGGCGCTGGCACTGGATCGCCCGATAGCGCTCGCACAAAGCCCCACGCTGATCGGCAACAGCAAAGAACTCCAACCAGCCGAGCACGGCGGCCACAACCTCTGCCTGGGTTGCTGGCGCCTCATCGACGCCAGCAATGCTCAGCAGCAACATGGCCTGATCGGCGTAGCGGTACACCAACCGAACCTGCAGCCCGTGGCACAGTTGCGCCTCACGCAAACCGGCGAGCAAGCCCCCCGGCGCCTCGGAGCGCAGCCAGCTCTGCAGAAAATCCAGTGCGGCGTCCATGCCAGGCTCTGTCCACTCGAGGACGAAAGCCAACTGCAGGGATGGCGCGCCGCCAGGCAGGGTCATGCGCAACTGCTGCACCCGCAGTGGTAATAATGCTGCCGGGGACGACTGCCGCTGGTGGCCGCGCCCCGGCAACGGCGCAGCGTGACGCTGGGCTAGCTCATCCAACTCAGCGATTGTCTGCGGGCCAACCACCAGCAGCGATAGTTGTCCGGCCTGGTAAAAACGCTGGTGAAACGCCTGCAGCGCCTGCTGGAATGCGGCCTGCTCGACGGCCAGGGTGTCTCGGTTGCCGGCCTGGAAAGCCGCGAAGCGGTGCCCGACCGGCAACGCCTGACCCAGCGCCACCGCCACCAGGGTGTCGGGATCCTGGCCGCGGGCGAGGAACTCGGCATGCACCACCTCGCGCTCGCGCAACTGCGCCGCCTGATCCAGCAGCGGATGGGCCAGCATGTCGAGCAAGCGGGCCAGCGCCTCGCCGAGCCGATCGGCCGGCACCTCGCAGAAATAATCGGTGTGCCGCGCCTGGGTCGAGGCATTGACCTGCCCGCCGCAGGCCTGCACAAACGCCATCAGGCTCTGTTCGACGGCATACCCACTGCTGCCGAGAAACAGCAGGTGCTCGAGAAAATGCGCCATGCCGGGGTATTCAGCCGGCTCATCATGGCTGCCCACCGCCACCCGCACGCTGATCGCCGCCTTGGCCGTATCCGGCAGGCTGAGCATGGCCACCTGCAGCCCATTGGCCAGCTGCCGACACTGCGGCTGGGCAACATTGAGCGACGGCAAGGTACAGGCGGCTGGCATAACAGGATTCGACTCTGGCAGGTTTCGGCACTCCAGCATCAAACACTCGCCAACTGCAGGGCAATAGTGCTTTGGGAGTAGTTGTAACCCTAGGGTGCGCTACCAATGGCCGGGGCTTAGCCTGTTCGACTCTACTTCCGAGGAGTATTCCCCCGTGTATAGCCCTCGCCAGAAGTAGAGATCAGGTCGCGAGGGCCAACGTCTGTATCGGGATGATGCCTTCCAGGGCCATGTTTGGTTGGACACAGCAAGATCCGCATCCTGCAAGCAAGTTTCACGACTCTCACTCAAGGGCTGCCTCAAATCACCAGCTACTCCTCCATTGATTCCACCCCCATCTCGTCCCATACCTCCTCGGCCAGGTGGAAGGTGGCGTTGGCCGCCGGTATCCCACAGTAGATCGCGCTCTGCATCAGCACTTCCTTGATCTCGTCACAGCTCACACCGTTGTTCTTCGCCGCCTTGAGGTGCAGGCGCAGTTCGCCTTCGCGGTTCATGCCGATCAGCATGGCGATGGTGATCAGGCTACGGGTATGCAGCGGCAGGCCAGTCCGGGTCCAGATATCGCCCCAGGCATGCCGCGGGTGAGCAATTCATCGGCCTGCCCTACGAGACAATTGAGTAGGTTGGCGGCCATCGCCGCCGCAACCGCCTGGCTGCGAGGGAAAAATCACACGAAAATGCCGTTGGGCGCCGGTAATGGGGTGGCTTCTGCCTGTTACGGCTGGCGCTAGTCGCCCCGTTGCGGCCGGTGGCACCAGACAGTTCCCGGTCAGAAGCGGCCACTCGGCTCATACTCCTTGCGCCCCCCCTCATATACCCCCGGTCACAAGGCATTCATTTCAGCAATATCACGCACCACCTGATCTGCAGAGCGGTCGAACATCGCCTGCTCCTGCGCATCCAGAGGCAACTCGATCACCCGTACAATCCCCTGCTCTGCCAGCACACAGGGGACACCCATGGCAATACCTGTTCGCCCGTACTCGCCCTCGAGAATCGCGACCGCCGGCAAAATGCGGTTTCGCCCATGGGCGATAGCGTCCACCATCTGTGCAATTGCCACGCCCGGCGCATCGCAGGCGCTCCCCAGCTTCTTCAAACCGAGAATCTCGCCGCCCCCCTGACGTGTGCGCTGCACAATCCGCTCTATCTGCTGACTGGACAGGAAGTGAGACAGCGGCACCGAACCGACCGCACAGTAGCGCATCAGCGGCACCATGCTATCGCCATGCCCTCCCAGCACCAGCGCCGTGATATCCCGAGCAGAAAACCCAGTCTCCTCGGCAATGAAACACTTCATGCGCGCCGTATCCAGCACCCCCGCCTGCCCGAAAACCCTGTCGCGTCCCAGCCCACTGAGAGACCAAGCCCGATAGGTCAGCACGTCGACCGGATTCGACACCACCAACACCGTCGCCGCCGGCGCATGACGATTTATATCCAGCATGATGCCATCGAGAATTGGCAGATTGATGCTCAATACATCCTGGCGCGACTGACCAGGCTTGCGGGGCACACCCGCCGTAATCACCACCAGCTCAGAATCCTGCAGCAATTCGGCATTGGATCCGCCGTAAACCCGGGTATCAGAACCTGACTCAACTGCCGCCTGCCAGACGTCCAGCGCCTTGCCCTGGGCCAACTCACCTTGCACATCAATCAACACCAACTCACGACAGAACTCTTCCCGGGCGATGATCTGAGCCGCCGCCTCACCCACCATACCGACACCCACAATTGATAGCTTGTTCACCTCACACCTCCCCGCAGCACGCGCCACTAGGAATCCGCCCATCTTTGTAGAAAAGTATTACCCACTAATGCAAAAAGACCACCCGAAGGTGCAGTCCGGCGAGTTCGGGCGCGAGCCCAGTTGCGCTAGTTGTGCGTAAGCCGGATCAGGTGATCGGCGATCTCGGCATTTCCCGATGACAGCCGTGGCTGGTAGTGATAGCAGGTCGTACTGATGCTGAACGACAAACACGCCAGCTTGATGCTGGCCTTGCCCGAACGAACCGTCTGCTGCGCCATCTCGCGCCGCTGAGATGGCTTCACCACTTTTTTGCCATGGCTTTCTGGATGACCTCGGCCTTCAGGCGCTCTTCGGCGTACATCTTCTTGAAGCGGCGGTTTTCTTCCTCCAGCTCACGTGCCGGGCCATCAACGAGGCGTCCATACCGCCTAATTTGGCGCGCTACGTGTAGAAGGTCGCAGAGCTGATGCCGTTCTCGCGGCACAGCTCCGGCACTGGGCTGCCGGTGCCGAACAGGGCGGTGACGAAAACCGCTGGCCTGATGATGTACACCTAGACTCCCCACGCGAGGCGCCCGCCTATGTTCAGCGCCACTCGCCCATTACGGCTTCGAAGGGGGTTTCGCCGACGTTGGTCAGCGTCAGGGTGGTGGGGCCGTCGCGCCACACATGGTCGCCCGGTTCGTAGGACACGACCTGGCTGCCGCCAGTGGCCTCATCTATATTCAGGCTCGACTGGCTCAGCACCACGGTCAGGGCGGAGAAGCCGTAACGGATCTCGCCAGTGGACATGCCAGGGGCCAGCTTGATGCGGTACATGCGCACCCGGTCGACGTCGAACATGTTCGGCGCCAGTTCGTGATGCGGGGCTTGCAGCGGCGCTTCAGTGGTGACCGCTGGGCGCTTACGCACCTCGGCACCGATCATGCGCATCGGGCTATCGCCAGTGTTGCTGACCTGATGGATCAATGGCTCACCCAGGTGACCGCGGCACATGCTGAAACCTGCTGGAAGGTCGTGTTCAAGCCCTTGCTCGGCACCGAACACCTGGTCGTAGACCTTCGCTGCATGTACCGCTACGTAGAAAGTGTCTTGGCTATGACGGTGATAGAGCGATTTCTCGCCCGACGCGAAACGCACGTCGTACACCCGCGCGTAGTCATTTTCGAAGCGATGGACGTGTTGCGGCTCATCAGTTACCTCGACCCACTCCGGTTTCAACATAGCGGTCTCCTGGGTTTGGTTCGCCTGGACCTGAACTTGCGCCAGCAGGGATAGCGCCACGGCTCCTCCCAGGTTGGCAAAAAACGCACTGTTGCTCATGGTGTATTTATCCAAGATCGATGGGCTTGCGCCGCTGTGCAGTGGCAACCCTCGCTTAGCCCTTCAGCCATGTCGCCGGCTAGGCCGCCACCGTAAAAATCGCACGACAGCAACGGCTCATGCGATGCGCCCTGTGTGCCCGAGATCCGACACGCCACTATCAGGCTCAGCGCGCCAGGCGCAGGCTGATTGCGCTCCACAGCATGCCCAGCAACAGCAGCCCGGCGATCACCAAAAAGCCTGGCGCCAGGCTGCCGCTGAGATCGCTGAGCTTGCCGGTCAGCACCGGCGCAACAAAGCCGCCCAGATTGCCTACCGAGGCAATGATGGCGATGCCCACGGCTGCCGCAGAGGGCGTCAGCATACGGGTGGGGATGGTCCAGCTCATCGGCACCCCGGCGAGAATGCCGGCATGGGCGATGCTCAGGCCCAGCAGCATCCCCGGCACGCTTCCCAACTGGTTTGCCGTGACGATGTAACCGAGGGCGGCCAGGGCAAAGCAGCCGGTCAGATGCCAGCGGAACTCCTGAGTCTTGTCCGAATGCCGGCAGACCAGCAGCATCGTCACCACACCGACCAGGTTGGGCACAGCCACCAGCAGGCCAATGTGCACATTCGAGACGACGCCGGCCTTGCTGAACAGGCTCGGCATCCAGAATGTAAGACCGTAACCACCGCACACCAGCAGGAAGTAGATCCAGGCGCTATTCCAGCTCCAGAAGTTGACGAAGCCGGCCCGCAGCGAAGCCTTGGGCCGTTCGCGGTTGCCCAGGCTGGCCTTGAGCACGGCCCGTTCACGCTCGCTGAGCCAGCGCGCCTGGTCGGGATGATCGGTAAGCAGAAGGTAAATACCCACGCCAACCAGCAGGCAAGGTACCCCTGTGGCAATCATCAACCACTGCCAACCCGCCAGGCCGATGCTGCCATCGAGAAACTCCATGATCACCCCGCATAGCGGCCCACCCACTACCCCGGAGAGCGCCAGCCCGGTCATGAACAGCGCCATCATGCGGCCGCGGTGCGAGGCGGGGAACCAGTAGGTCATGAACAACACCGCCCCTGGGAAAAAGCCCGCCTCGGCAAAGCCGATCAAGAAGCGCAACAAATAGAACTCCAGCGGCGTGCTGACAAAGGCCAGGGCGGCAGTCGCCAGCCCCCAGGCCACCATGATGATCGGCACCCAGCGGCGCGCGCCGATACGTTCCAAAATCATGTTGCTGGGTACTTCAAAGAAGAAGTAGCCGATGAAAAACATCCCGGCACCAACGCCGAAAGACACATCATCGAGGCCCAGGGCCTGGCCCATCTGCAACTTGGCGAAGGATATGTTGATCCGGTCGATGATGTTGATCAGATAGGCGACAAATAGGATCGGGAGCAGGCGCCAGGCGGCCTTACGCACGACGGCATCGAGTTCACTGGGGAGATGAGCGGGAGCCAGGAGCTCGACGTCAGTCGTCACGGCAATGGGCGTGTTCATATTATTGTTCTCCGGGGCGTGACCGGCAGGCACTGTCCAGCCTGCACGGGTCGCCCCTGTTATAAGAAAAACCTACGCCCGCTGAATGGGTATCAGTGCTTGTAGCTTGAGTCGAGCCTATCCAGCTTGCGCAGCAGCGCCGGCCAGGCGATGTCGGCCCCCATGCCACTGGTTGCCTGCTTGAATACCTCGTCGAGACCGCGACGAATGGATGGATCGACCTCGATCAGCTTGCCGCCAGCCTGGGCATCGATCTGGATCCGGCAGCTGTTCTCGAAGGTGTACATCTTCAGAAAGGCGTCCGCCACGCTGCGCCCCACGACCAGCAGACCGTGATTGCGCAACATCAGGTAGTCCGCCTCCCCTAAGTCGGCCTGCAGTCGCGGCTTCTCGTCCGCGCGCAGGGCCACGCCCTCGTAGTGGTGATAGGCCAGCGAATTGAGCACGAAGATCGACTGCTGACTGATCGGCAAAATCCCGCACTCCTGCGCACTCACCGCAACGCCGCTGCGCGTATGGGTATGCAGCACGCAGTGGGCATCTTCGCGCACGGCGTGGATGGCGCTGTGGATGGTGAAGCCGGCCGGCGTCACCGGGAGCGGCGAGTCGCTGAGCTTGTTGCCCTCGGCATCGATCCTGATCAGGCTGGACGCCGTGATCTCCTCGAACATCAGGCCATAGGGGTTGAGCAGGAACTGCTCCTTCTCACCGGGTGCCGTGGGCAGGCGCACACTGATATGGGTAAACACCAGATCGGTCCAGCCATACAGGGCGACCAGGCGGTAACAGGCAGCCAGGTCCACGCGCAGTTGCCACTCGGCGTCACTGACCTTGCCTTTCAGGGAATCGATTTGCATGAAGTTCTCCAGGGCCAAGGGTGGGTTCAGATCTGCTTCATAACGTGTTCCAGCGCCGCCTTGTACAGGGTGTGCTTGGGCTTGGTGAACACGTTGCGCAGCATCGGCTCGAAGAACTCGATGGGCAGGATTTCCCCATTCGGATCGAACGCAGGGTTGTCGTAGAGGTCGACGAATTCGCGGGTGTACTCGTAATGCGGATGATCGGCAAACATGTCGCGCATGTTGCGATCCATGCCGATGTAGTGGAAAAAATTGTAGCCCTGGAACACCCCGTGGCTCTGGATCATCCAGTGGTTGGCCTCACTGACGAAGGGCTTGAGGATGGCCGCCGCCACCTCCGGGTGGTTGTAGGAACCCAAGGTGTCGCCAATGTCGTGCAACAAGGCGCAGACCACGTACTCTTCGTCGCGGCCAGCCCGATAGGCCAAGGTGGCTGTCTGCAGGCAGTGGCTCAGGCGATCGATGGGGAAACCGCCATAGTCACCTCCGAGCAACTTCAGATGGGCAATGACGCGATCAGGCAATGCCTTGACGAAATGCTGGAATTCCGCGCCGATCAGGTCCCAGTCGGCCTGGACGCCCTCATCCATGCGGGTAAAGGTGGCGTGTTGGTTCATGCTCTGTCCTCACGAGGGTGGCACCGTGGCGGTGCACATTGTTGTTAATAGTGTGGCCATCGCGGCGGGCGCTGGCTCATCCTGGAACCCTGCGCTCGCCTGCCGGAAAGACCGGGCCCTGCAGGTACTACGCCTGCCGAATGATGGGCACCGATGGATCAGCTGCCCGGACTCCATGCGTGGCATTTGCCAATACACTAGTGCCGGCCTAACATCAGCGTCCAATGCATGTTTATTCGGTAACTTATGTGCCCAGAGCATCAATTGACTTGAAGCGGCTTCAGCATCTTGTGCTGCTGGCCGAGGAGCTGAACTTCTCTCGCGCGGCCGAACGGGCCCACCTCTCACAGACTGCCTACAGCCGCAGCATCCAGTCGCTGGAAGCCGACTTTGGCCTGCGTTTGTTCGACCGCAACACCCGCTCGGTACGGCCGACGGCCGCCGGCCGGCATCTGATCGCGCGAGCCAAGTCCCTGCTCGGCCGGGCCCGTGACATGTCGGACGAGATCTACTACCTGGCCCACGCCGAGGCCGGACAGTTGAACTTCGGCACCAGCCTGCTGGCCATTGACGGCTTGCTGCGCCAGGCCCTGATCGAGCTGAAGCAGCAGTGCCCGAACCTGAAGCTGCATATCGAGGCCAGCCAGACGCCCAACCTGCGCCAGCATCTGGAGCAGGAGCACATCGAGTTTTTCGTCGCCTACCCTGGCGCTCTGGAGCAGGACGAACGGTTCTTGCTGACCTGGCTGCCCGCAGAACCCGCCTCCATCTACTGCCGAGCGGGCCATCCACTCCTCCACCAGGATTCGGCCCCTGCACCCAACCAGGTGGCGGACTACCCCTGGGCCGCCGTATTGCTCGACGAAGCGATGGCCCCGCGCTTGCGCACGCTATTCGGCATGCCACCCAACCAGGCGCTGCCAGTGGGGCTTTCCTGCGACAACCTCTCGCTGCTGCGCGACCTGACCCTGTGCAGCGACAACCTGCTGTTTACCTGGAACTCCTGGCTCAAGCGCGGCGGTCGGCACGACGGGCTGGTGAACCTTGGGGCCTTGTTGCGCCCGGCGCTCTCACCTGCCGACCTGCGCATCGACTGCGCCATCGTGCAGTTGGCGGACCGAACCCTGTCGCCCCCGGCGCAACGCCTGGTAGATCTGATCCTGCGCCATGCTCAGGGGGCGATGGCATAGCAGACGCCCGGCCAGATCGCCGGGCCTCAATGGCCGTGTCAGGTCAGTGCGGCGCAGTACCTCGCTGGTGACCTCATCAGTCTTCATCAGCACCACGGTCAGGCCAGAACACTCGTGGCACTGGTCTCGCGGGGCCGCTCAGCAGCGACCCTCAGACCGTCGTCCTTAGAAATGTCAACTTTTCGGCGTGATCTGCCAAGTTCGTCCCGGCTCATCTACCTAGGCTCAATCCCACCCGGCACAGCCTTCTGGCTGGGGCTGCATGTCTTGCTGCCCCAGCCAGCCCAACAACTGGCCCACCAGCGCATCAAGAACGTGTCGCTAGGCGCGCAGCCGGGAGCCATTGAGCCCCTCCCCACCACAAAAAAGGAGATCCCCATGGGATTGCTGAACAATAAGAGAGCGATTGTCACCGGAGGTGCCTCGGGCATCGGCGAACAGGCTGTGCGCCTGTTTCTGGAACAGGGTGCCCGTGTCGTGATTGCCGATATGAACGCCGAGCGCGGTCAGGCGCTGGCCGACGAGCTGGGTGACAATGTCATCTTCTGCGAGGTCAACCTGAGCGAGCCGGCGCAGATCGAGACCCTGATCAAGCAGGCAGTGGAGGCACTCGGCGGGCTGGACATCCTGGTCAACAACGCAGGCTACGGCATCTACGGTCGTACCCATCTGATCGACCCGGTGGATTGGTACAAGATCATCGAAGTCAACCTCAACGCCCTGTTCCACACCTGCCGCCACGCCCTGCCGCACCTGATGAAACAGGGTGGCAGCATCATCAATACCGCCTCGGTATCCGGCACTCGCGCCGACTATGGTTTCAACGCCTATGCCGCGGCCAAGGGTGGCGTGCTGAACTACACCCGCAACCTGGCCCTCGACTATGCCGAGGACGGCATTCGCGTCAACGCCATCTCCCCCGGACTGATCGAAACGCCGTTGACCACGCCACTGCGTGGCCACCCTGGTGCCCTCGAGGAGTACCTGCACAACATCCCCATGGCACGCGCCGGTCAGCCGATCGAAATCGCCAAGGTCATGCTGTTTCTGGCCTCTGACCTGGCCTCTTATGTAACAGGGCAGGAAATCGCCGTGGACGGTGGCGTGACCGCCTGGAACGGCCAGCCGCGCTTCTCCCGCCACTTCGGTGACACCGTCATCCGCTGAGTCAGCGACTCGCCCGACCAGTATCCCTGGATCGAAGCCCTGGCCCACTCACAAGGTGGGCCAGTTGCATTCCAGCTGCTTTACGGACAACACAGCAAACCCACGCCAATCCCCCAAAAGACTCGCTCGCAACCACCAGCAGCAAGAACCAATCGCAGAGCAGCCCTGCCCACGCTAAGGTCTGCGGATCATGGGCAGCCAGATCTTTCATCACTGGCAAGTCCAACTCGGTAGCAATTAGAGAAGTTCGCGCTCCATCAGGCCTTGAATCAGCCCCCAGTAGGCCGGGATCCTCGCGGGTGATGCGACACTCTGCCTGGAGTGACTCAAGCGGCGATGCTGGCTACTCCATGCTGGTGGCGTCAGCATCACGCAGGCGCACCGGCAACCACCAGATCGCCGCGATGGTCGGGCGCGACCGCCTTGGGCTGCGGATCCGCAAGCGCGCTCCATACCCACAACCTCAAGGTCTATCTCAGCCGGATCAAGCTCGGGATGAGCTGTCTTCATGGCCAACCGCTGTCTGCTCAACCAGCTAGGCTGGTGGCGCAAACCGGAGCGCTAGCGGCGAGGCCCCCAGCCTGTCCTCTGCGATCAAGGAAGCCGTTGGCGCCCCCTGCAAAACCTAACAGGCCGTTTAAAAACGTAGGAAGTGTTTCAACAGCCTGCTAATGGTTACATGGCCAAACAAAAAGCCCCGGGGCTAGGGCCCGGGGCTTAGTGAAGCAAGCCTTAGCTGAACGCTTAGAGCTCGACCAGCAGTTTGCCCTGATTATCGCCATTGAACAGCAGGTTGACACCTTCTATGGCGCTCTCCAGGCCTTGCAGCACGTGGGCGCGATATTTGATCTGGCCCTTCTGCAGGTAGCCGGTCAGCACCTCGACAGCCTTAGGTGCCTTGTCGTAATGGTCGACGATCACAAAGCCCTCGACACGCAGTGCCTTGAGGTTGATGTCCACCCAGCTCGGACCAGGCGCCGGCACCTCACGGTTGTAGTCGGCGATCATGCCGCAGACGGTGATCCGGCCGAAGCGATTCATGCGCTCGAAAACCACCTGCTGGATCGGCCCACCAGTGTTCTCGAAGTAGATATCCACGCCATTCGGCGCGGCCTCGGCCAGTTGCTCGGCCAGGTTGGCGGAGCGGTAGTTGATGGCGCGATCGAAGCCGAGCTCATCCTCCAGCCAGCGACACTTCTCGTCGCTACCGGCAATACCGATCACCCGCAGACCCTCGGCCTTGGCCATCTGCCCGACCAGCGAGCCCACCGAACCGGCGGCGCCGGAGACCACCAGGGTCTCGCCAGCCTTCGGTCGCAGCACTTCGAACAGGCCGACATAGGCGGTCAGGCCTGGCACGTGCAGCACGCACATCAGCGCCTCGACTGGCAGGTCGTGCGGCACGACCTGCATGTCCGCGCCGCCCAATACATATTCGGCCCAGCCGGTGTTGCCAATAACACGGGCGCCGACCGGGAAGGCGGGGTTCTTCGACTCGACCACCTCACCAACACCGAAGGAGCGCATCACCTCACCGATAGCGATCGGGGGAATATAGCTATTGGGGTTGTCCTGCATCCAGGTACGCATGGCCGGGTCGAGCGACATGTGGGTCTGCTTGACCAGGAATTCGCCATCCTTGAGGACCGGAGTCTCCAGGGTGACCAGCTCGAAGGTATCCGCGGTGATGTCGGCAATAGGACGTTTTACAAAGGTAATGGCTTTGTACTGCATTAGGTTCTCGCTCGCTAGGTATGGGAACGGCAAAGGAGGAAGCCGGCATGCAGGCACATTTCAACTGCCGCCGAGCGACGGATGATCAACCAGTCGATGGTCATCACCTGGATCCACCCGATTCATGCAGCAGCCTAATAAGCCCCCCAACCCAATACTTACCATTTCGCGCCAGTTAATTGGTATTTCATACAGCGCATCGCTCATTTAGCCGCCCTGCTGGCGCCAGCCAATCCAAGGGGCCGGCCGCTGTCATGGAATGCACGGCCATTGACGCCATTTGACAAGTTAGCCCCGGCGAGTCGCCGAATAATTCGTTGACCCGCAGCTTGACGTGGGTACGGGCAGACCCATTCATCACAACAACAAAGGTCAAATCCATGAGCCAGCGGCTTTCTCAGATCGCCTTCAGCGTCAGCGACCTACGACGCTCTCACCAGTGGTACCAGGACCTGTTCGGCTTCACCCCTGCCGGTGGTACCGAGTCGTTCAAGGGCAAAGCATGCTCCACGGTGCAGGGCATACCCGGAGCTCGCACCACCTGCTGGTGGCTGCTGGATACCCAGGAACAGTTTCAGATTGAGCTCTTCGAATATGAGCGGCCGCTAAGTCGTCCGCTCCCGGACGATTGGCGCATGTGCGACATCGGCTACAACCTGGTCGGCATCCATGTGCCGGATTTCGATGCTGCCCTGCAGCGCGCCGAACGCCTGGGCGCGAATCTTTATGGTGACGTGGTTGGCCAGCCCGGCCAGCGCCGCGCCTGCCTGCGCGACCCCGATGGCGCACTGCTGGAGCTGATGGAAGACGATCCGCGCGCGCCGAACCCGCGTTTACGTCCACGCGGTGGCCAGCGTCCGACCGTGCGCTTCATTACCCTGTCGGTGGCCGATCTGGAGCAGAGCCGCGACTTCTTCCGCAATGCCCTGGAAATGGAAGAAGCCAAGGGTGTGCGCCTGCATGGCCCCGAGCACGAAGCCCTGTGGGGCCTGGCCGGTGCCGAGCGCAAGAGCGCGCTGTTCTGGGCCGATGACATGCTGATCGAGGTGGTGCAGTACCTCAATCCGTTGGGCCGTGCTTTACCGGCCGACTACCGCATCAGCGACCTGGGCATTCTCAATATCGCCTTCGGCTTCCGCCAGGAAACCGAGCTGCGCCGCGTCTTTAAACGCACGGTCAACGCCGGCGCCAAACCCAACTTTCCGATCCCGATCAGCGTGCTCAACTGGGCGGTGATGTACGTCAACGACCCGCAAGGCTTCTCCATCGAGTTGCTCAGCGTGCGCCCTTACTACGACGGCCAGATGGGCTTCACGCCCAAGCACTTCGACACCCTGGTCCACCATCAGGTTCGAGTGAACGCTCCGCGCGAAGTGATCTGGGACGTACTCGCCGACCACGCCAACATCGGTGACTGGTGGTGCTACCAGGGCAAGTTGGTGCGCGAAGGCCGCGAGCATCCCGCCGGCGTCGGCGCCCTGCGCGAGCTGACTCGTCTCGGCGAGAAAGTGGTTGAGGAAGTGATGACCTTCGAACCGCTGCAGCGCATGGACTATCGCCTGATCAGCGGCGCACCGGTGAAGTTTCACCTCGGCCGTATCGATCTGCGCGAAACCGCCGATGGCCGCGTCTTCGTCGATTACAGCATCCGCTTCAAGGCCAAGATCCCCGGCACCCAGTGGCTGATGCGCCTGCTCATCGGCGGACGTATGAAGCAGGCCACCGAACGCCTGAAAACCCTCTGTGAACAACGCAGCCGCCAAGCCTCGCAGGCGTCGGTTAGCCACGCGGCCTGATAGTTCGACGGTCCGGTAACGGGCCGCCGACACGGTCGCCACTCAACCCAAGGGAGACACCTCCATGCAAGCATCCCACGACCAGCTGCTGTGGATGTACCACCGCATGCTGCTGATTCGCGAGTACGAAGACACCCTGGCCATGGTGTACTTCGAAGGCAAACTGCCGCCGCACATCCAGAAAGGCCTGGCCTTCGACATCGGCGCCGGCACCATTCCCGGTGAGATGCACCTGTCCGCCGGTCAGGAAGCCGCCGCCGCCGGCGTCTGCGTGCACCTGGAGCCGCAGGATTCGGTGTGGGGCACCCACCGTGCCCACCACTTCGCCATCGCCAAAGGCGTCAACCTGGACCGCATGACCGCCGAGATCTTCGGCAAGGTCGACGGCCTGTGCCGCGGCAAGGGCGGCCACATGCACCTGTACGACCCCGAGGTCAACTTCGCCTGCAACGGCATCGTCGGCGCCGGCATCCCGCATGCCGTCGGTGCGGCGCTGGCGGCCAAGCTCAAGGGCAACGGCGCCGTGGCCATTGCCGAGTTCGGTGAGGGCGCGGCCAACCAGGGCTCGTTCCACGAGTCGCTGAACCTGGCCAGCCTGTGGCAGCTGCCGGTGGTGTTTGTCTGCCAGGACAACAACTACGGCATCTCGGTAAGCAAAAAAGCCTCGACCGCCGTGGAAAGCAACGTCGAACGCGCCGCTGGCTATGCCATGCCGGGCATTCGCGTGGCCGAAAACGACGTGGTGGCCATGCACGTCGCCGCCGGTGAAGCCATCGCCCGCGCCCGTCGTGGCGAGGGCCCGACCCTGATCGAGATGAAGGTCGACCGTTACTACGGCCACTTCCAGGGCGACCCGGAAGGCTACCGCCCGAAAGGCGAAGTGCGTGCCCTCAAGCAGAGCGACCCGATCATCCGTCTGGAAAAGCAGCTGCTGGAACAGGGCGTACTGAACGAAGATCAGGTCAAGCAGGCCCGCAGCGCCGCCAGCGAGCGGGTCCAGGTGGCCATCGCCTTCGCCCGCGCCAGCGCCTACCCGGACGCCGCCGAAGCGCGTCAACACCTCTTCGCCGAATAGCATCAGGAGCCAGCCAATGAGCAATGCCAACACTGCGGCCGAAGTCCGCAAGCTGCCCTTCTACATGGCGATGGTTGAAGCCATCCGCCAGGAAATGGCCCGCGACAGTTCCGTGTTCTGCCTGGGCGAAGACGTCGGTCAGATCGGCGGTGTGTTCCAGTCCACCGTCGGCCTGCACAAGGAGTTCGGCGCCGAGCGCGTGCGTGACACGCCGATCTCCGAGACCGCCATCCTCGGTACCGCCCTCGGCGCCGCGGCTCAGGGCATGCGCCCGATCGCCGAACTGATGTTCGTCGATTTCATGGGCGTGTGCTTCGACCAGATCCTCAACAATATTTCCAAGACCACCTACATGTCCGGTGGTGCGGTGAAGCTGCCGCTGGTGATCACCGCCTCCACCGGCGGCGGCATCTGCGATGCGGCCCAGCACTCGCAGACCCTGCACGGTTACTTCGCCCACACCCCGGGTATCAAGGTGGTGATCCCGTCCAATCCGTACGACGCCAAGGGCCTGATGACCACCGCGATCCGCGATGACAACCCGGTGGTCTACCTGTTCCACCGCGGCCTGCTGGGCCTGCCGGTACTCAACTTCATTGACGCCCAGTTCGCCACCGACGTACCGGAAGAGCCCTACGCCATTCCCTTCGGCGAAGCGCGCATCGTCCGCAAGGGCAGCGACGTGACCATCGTCGCCTTCGCCCAGATGGTGCACAAGGCTCGTCTCGCCGCCGCCGAACTGGAAGCCCAGGGCATCAGCGTCGAGATCATCGACCCGCGCACCCTGGTGCCGCTGGACATGGACTCGATCTACACCTCGCTCAGCAAGACCGGCCGCCTGCTGGTGATCGACGAGGATTACCTGAGCTTTGGCGTGACCGGCGAGATCATTGCCCGGGTGGCCGAAAACCTCGGCCGCTTCACGCTCAAGGCCGCCCCGCGCCGCCTGGCTATTCCGGACGTCAACATCCCCTACAGCCCGGCCCTGGAAAACCAGGTTATCCCGCAGGTCTCGAACATCGTCGAGGCCGTGGAATCTCTGATGAACAACCCCCTTTGAGGTGCACACCATGACCGCAATCCATCTGCAAGACGACGCTTGGGAAGACATCGAAGAAGGCACCGAGGCCCTGCTTGACGAGTGGCATGTCAAGGAAGGCGACGTGGTCGAGGCGGGCCAACTGGTGGCCAGCGTGATGGTCATCAAGACCAGCTTCGACGTGCTCGCCCCGGCCGCCGGCACCATCGGCAAGCTGCTGGTCGCCGCCCAGGACAACTTCACCCGCGGCCAGGCCCTGGCCGAGCTGAACTGAACTGAGAATCGAACATGAGTGAGCAAGCACAGGCACCGGATCGTACCCTGGTGCCACTGACTGGACTGCGCGGAATCATCTCGCGCAGCATGACCCAGGCCTGGCAGGCGCCCCGCGTTGCCCTCGGCCTGGACGTCCCCATGGACGCGCTGCTGGCACGGGCCAAGGCCATCAGCGCCGAGCGTGGCGTCAAGGTCACCCCGACCGCGCTGATGTTGCAGGCCCTGGCACTGACCCTCAAGGAGCATCCGCGCCTCAACGCCCTGCTCACCGACAAGGGCATCGAGGAAATCCACGCGGTCAACCTGGCCGTGGCCGTACACACCGACAAGGGTCTGGTGACTCCGGTGATCCGCGACGCCGGAACCAAGGATGCGGTGCAACTGGCCGAGGAACTGGGGCAGATGGCGACGGCGGCACGCACCGGCAAGCTGGCGCCGGCGGCCTACCAGAAAGGCACCTTTACCCTGAGCAATCTGGCTACGGCCGGGATCGACTGGGTGACGCCGATCCTCAACCCGCCCCAGGTCGGCATCCTCGGTGTCGGCCAGACCCGCGAAGCCGTGGTGGTGCGTGATGGCGTCCCCGCTGTGGCCAAGGTCGCCACCCTCAACCTGGTGTTCGACCACCGCGCGGTGGATGGCTACCCGGCCAGCCTGTTCCTCCGTGACCTGGGTGCCCGCCTGCAAGCGGCCGAGCTGTAAGCCCATGACGACCCGGGTCAGGATCAGTCGACTGCAAAGCGGCCAAGCCGAACAGTTGTGGATCGACCAGCACCTGGCCACGGGCCTCACGGCCCCGGCACTGGCCTTCATCGACTATCGCAGGCCCTGCCTGATTTACGGTCGCCGCGGTGGCGACAACGAAGCCGCGCAGGGACGAGCCGCCCTGCTCTACTGCGGCGTGACCCAACGCCGCAGCGGCGGCGGTGCAGTCCTCGCCGGCCCGTGGATGCTCGGGCTCAATCTGCTGTTGCCCGCCGAACATCCCCGCGCGGCACTCAGTCATGTGCAAGCCTTCAGCTGGTTCGGCCGCTGCTGGCAACACGCATTGGCCGATCTCGGTATCTCCACCCACCTGGCCACACCCGATGTATTTCAGCAGCACCAGGACCTGGTCCGCCAGCACAGCCTGGACTGGGTCTGCTTTGCCGGTATTTCCCACGGCGAACTGCTCGACGCCGACGGCCGCAAGGTGCTCGGCCTGGCTCAGTACCGCGGTCGTTGGGGCACCTTGCTCAGTGCCGGCCTGCTGGTGGGCCAAACGCCCTGGGAACAACTCGAATTTATTCACTCGGGACACATGCCCGAGTACTCACACCTGCATGCCCTGACGGCACCCGTTCCTCTCGGTGAGTCCGAGCAGGCCCGCCAGCGCTTACACACGCACCTGCTTGGTCATTTGCACGACACCCGATAACAACAACAGGAAAATGCTCATGCAAAGAACAACAAAACACCTCGATGTCGTTACCGCCATCCGGCGCCCTGGACTGCTCAAGACCCTGGCCGTGGTCCTGGGGATTGGCCTGGGGGCAACCGCCACTGGCGCACTGGCGCAAAACCCTTTTATCCAGGCGCAGCCCATTTCCGAGTCGCTGGAGCCGGCCCGACTGCATGCCGACCAGCAGAGCGAAGTGGCCAAACACCTCAAGGAGCTGGAGGCGCGCACCGGGCGTAAGCCGAACGTCCTCATCATGCTGGTCGACGACATGGGCTGGGGCGATCCGGGTGCATTCGGCGGTGGCATCGCCATCGGCGCACCCACGCCACACATCGACAACATGGCCCGTGCCGGACTGAAGCTGACCTCCACCTACGCCCAACCCACCTGCACCCCGACCCGCTCGGCGATGATGACCGGCCGCCTGCCGGCGCGTACCGGCCTGACCCGCCCGACCCTCACCGGCGAGCGGGTACTGGTCAACCCATGGGAAAGCGAGAAGACCGCCGCCGGCCTGCTCAGCGAAGCCGGCTACATGACTGCCCTGTCGGGCAAGTGGCACCTCGGCGAAGCCGACGGTGGCCAGCCGCATCAAGTCGGTTATGACGAATACCTGGGCATCCTCAGTGTGGTCAGTGAATTCACCCAGGGCCTCGATCCGCGCCGCTACCCGGAACTGACCCTGAACCCCGAGCGCATGGCCGCGCTGCACCAGGTCAGCCATCCTGCCGTGACCGCCGGACTCAAGGGCGAAGCGCTCAAGGTCATCACCGAACTGGACTCGCTGGAAAAAGTCGCGGAGATCGACCAGCAATTCGCCACCTACTCGGAAGACTTCATCCACCGCGCGGTACAGGCGAAGAAGCCGTTCTACCTGGTGCATTCCTTCTCCCGCGTGCACAACGACAACTTCCCGGCCAAGGCCTTCACCGGCAAGAGCCCGGCCAGAACGCCCTACAAGGATGCCGTTATCGAAGTCGACGACATCGTCGGCCGTCTGCTGACCAAGCTGAAAGAAGAAGGCGTCGCCGACAACACCCTGGTGTTCTTCACCTCCGACAACGGTGCCAACGAAGACGCCTGGCCGGATGCCGGCTTCCAGCCGTGGCGCGGCGGCAAGGGCACGACTTGGGAAGGCGGAGTGCGGGTTCCCGGTATTGCCTACTGGCCCGGCATGATTGAATCCGGTCGTGAGAGCGATGAGCTGTTCGACCTGATGGACCTGTTCAACACCAGCCTGACCCTCGGTGGCGTGAACGTGCCAACCGACCGCTACATCGACGGTGTCGACCAGAGCTCCTTCCTGCTCGCCAACAACGGCCAGAGCAACCGCGAAGCGGTGTTCATGTACAGCGAACGCAACTTCACCGCCCTGCGCTGGAATGAGTTCAAGGTGCACTTCAAGGTGTTCCAGACCCCGGTACCGGGCTCGAACATCGACGAATCCATGCTAATCGGCACCGGCATGTCGCCCTGGGTCTACAACCTCTACCTCGATCCCAAGGAGATGAAGAGCGTCGGCCACCGCACCTTCGAGTGGGGCTTGCCGAACATTCTCAACCTGGTCACCCGGCACATGGCCAGTTATCGCCAGTACCCGATGAAGGAGCTTGGCCTGGCCAAGCCCGTTCAGTAAGTCGCCGAGACGCCGCGTCAGCGGCGTCTCGGCGTCTGCTTATTGAGCACCAGGCGTTGCGCAAGACCTAACCATGTACAACGCCTGGCACCTCAAGCCACTGGACGGCGGCGCCCTCGCCGTCTGGCGGAGCCCGGTTCGGAAGACGCCAATGCCTGGTTTCCCCAGCGCGCCTGCCCTCAAACAGCCGAGACCCTGCAACGCGACCAAGCGCTTGTTGCGCCTGTCATGTAATGCATGGCGATTGTCGTCATTTGTTAATTATTTGCACAAAGGGATCGAATAATCTTTTGACACCAGCCAGAACAGTCACCTCCAGCGCCGAGGCAACGGGGCAGCCCCTTGACCCGGACAACTCGTTAACACTGTTCGGTCAAGTCCATAGCTATTCGTCGCTCCGCAGCCTCGCTACACGAGCGACAACAGTACAACCACAAGAGAGGACAACCCCATGAAAGCGGTCGTAATGCGTGACCAACAGCTGTTGGTAGACGAAATCCAGGCGCCGACACCAGGCCAAGGCGAAGTACTGGTCAAGACCCTCGCCTGCGGTATCTGCGGTTCCGACCTGCACATGTTCCACCATTGCGAGCCGGTGCTGGCCACCTTCAAGCGCGCCAACCTGCCGATCGATTTCGACACCAAGCAGGATGTGGTGTTTGGCCACGAGTTCTGCGGCGAGGTCCTCGATCATGGTCCCGGCAGTGACAAGAAGCTCAAGGTGGGCACCAAGGTCTGCTCGCTGCCATTCGTGATCCGTGGCGACAAGTTTCACCACGTTGGCTATTCCAACCAGTACCCCGGTGGTTACGGCGAGCAGATGGTGCTGGCCGAGCAGATGGTGATGCCGGTACCCGGCGACCTGCCTGCCGATATCGCTGCACTGACCGAGCCGCTGACGGTCGCGGCACATGCCGTCAACCGTGCCCAGCTGAACGGGGATGAGGTGCCGGTGGTCATCGGCTGCGGGCCGATCGGCCTGGCCGTGATCGCCATCCTCAAGTCGCGTGGCATCGGCCCGGTGGTGGCCTCTGACTTCTCGCCCAAGCGCCGTGTACTGGCGGAAAAACTCGGTGCCGATATCGTGGTCAACCCCGCCGAGCAGTCGCCCTACCAGTCCTGGCTGCAGGTCGCGGCACCGGGAGGCTACGACATCAACGGCCCGATGGCCCTGCTCGGTCTCGGCCCGCAACCGCGCCCCTGCGTGGTGTTCGAGTGTGTGGGGATTCCCGGCATGATCCAGCAAGTGATCCAGAATGCGCCACCGCGATCGCGTCTAATTATCGTCGGTATGTGCATGGAATCCGACAAGATCGAGCCGGCTGTCGCCATCGCCAAAGAAGCCATCGTGAATTTCTCCTTCGGTTATACCGGCGAGGAGTTCTGCCAGACCCTGCACGCGCTGGCCGATGGCAAGCTCGACGCTGCGCCGCTGATCACCGGCAAGGTGGAGATGAGTGGTGTGAAGGGCGCCTTCGACGCACTGGCCAAGCCCGATGAGCACGCCAAGATCATTGTCACCTTCGACTGAACCACGACACCCACCCAGCAACAGGGGCGCGGGCGATCCATTGCGGTGGCGATGGTCGCCCTTATCAGGAGGCAGCGCCAACCTGATTGTTGGCCAACCTTGAAAGACCTGGGCCCAACCGGGCACATCCCCGTTCAATGATCCCCAGAAGCGCCAGCTGCAAGCCTGCGCTTCTGCCCTTGCACCCTGGAGCTAAGCAATGAACACACAGGAATGGCAGTCCTGCCCGATCGACATGCACGATCTCGACCTGGCCGGCGAAGGCCTGCGGCAACACTGGGAGGCCCTGCATCAGGGCTGCCCGGAGCCGTTCCCGGACGACCCGGTGGTCCAGGACGCCTGGCGCCACTACCACCTGGGCGAGTTCGCCCAGGCATTCGACAAGGGCATGGCCCTCGGGGGCGCAGCCCTGGTGCCCGCTCTGTTCGCCGCGACCATGCAGGCCCAGTACCTGGAACAGGATGAAAAGCGCCGCAACCCGCTGTTCAAGCAGGTCATGAAGCTTTGCGAAGAGGCCGAGGATGCCGGCCTGGCCAGCGCCAATCTGCACTACATCCATGCGGTAGCCATGGGCCGCTACGGCCAGTCGATCTCCATCATCGAAGCCCTGGCCCAGGGCTTCGGCGGGCGCATCAAGGAACAGTTGCAGAAGTGCCTGGCGCTGTCGCCCAAGCACCCGGAAGCCCATGCCACCCTCGCCGGCTGGCACGCCGCGATCTCCGACCAGGCCGGCGCCCTGATGGGCCGCATGCTCTATGGCGCCACCCAGGACGGCGCACATGAGCACTATGAGCAAGCCGTCGATTACGCCCCCCAGGCCCTGATACCGCGCACCGAGTACGCGCGCGGCCTGGAAGTGATGTACGGCGACAAGGAAGCGGACATTTGCGGCCACCTGGAGCAGGCCATGCAGCTCAAGGCTCTGGACGCCATGGAGCGCCTCGACCAGCAGGCCGCCCGCGAGCACCTGGCCCGCCTGACCGCCTGATCCCCTTGCCCCGCCTAGCCATCGGTGCGGTCATAGGCGGGCGCATCAGCCCCAGCGGACGGTCAATCGTCGATGCAGAGAAGGCTGCTGGCCACCCTCTCTGGCGCAACCCCGGACTCGGGCAGCGGCTTGACTACCACTCGATCGCGCCCGAACTCCTTGGCACAGCACAACGCCTGATCCGCAATTGGCGTTCCGTATCATGGCTTCGAGGCTGCCGGATGCCTGAGGCGAAGCGCTGGCGCCAACGCTGACGGAGCAAGCAATCGATAGCCCCTCGCCCAACGCGTTCCGGGTGTCGGCGCATCTCACGCGGATTCGTTGGCTGAGCGAGCAGTTGGGTAGCAGCGCTATGGCAAGCTCATGGATGGCTGACGGTCAAGCAGACCACTCAACTGGTCACGGTCAGCGCCGACAGATTTGAGTAACCGTCCAGCTCAAGGGACCGCCGACCAATGGCTGGACGACGGGTTGCCTTGTTACAGCGCAGCAGGGAAGCAATGGCGCCAGAAAGTCTTCTGGCGCAGGTGCGACGACTCAGTTGGGCCACTGGTAATCGGCGAAACGCTCGCGCAGGTCCTTCTTGCTGACCTTGCCGGTGGCCGTGTGCGGCAACTCCTCGACCAGTTCGCAGGCGTCCGGCAGCCACCACTTGGCCACTTTACCCTCCAGGAAACCGATAAGTTCCGCCGACTGTGGCGCATGGCCGGGCCGCGCCACCACAACCATCAGGGGGCGTTCTCCCCAGCGTGGATGCGCCAGACCAATGACCGCGGCCTCGGCCACGGCCGGATGGGCCATGACGGCGTTCTCGATATCGATCGAGCTGATCCACTCGCCGCCGGACTTGATCACATCCTTGGTGCGGTCGGTAATCTGCATGTAACCCTGGGCGTCGAGCATGGCCACGTCCCCTGTATCGAACCACTCGCCACCGGGCTCCTTGCCGAAATAGCCACTGCACACCCAGGGACCGCGTACCTGCAGTGCGCCGGCACTCTTGCCATCACGCGGCAGCTCGGCGCCTTGCTCGTCGACAAGCCGCATGCGCACACCAAACATCTGCCGACCGGCCTTGACCCGCTGCTCCCCGCGAGCACGCTCATCGAGCTGGGCATACCAGGGCTGTTCGCGATTGTAGGAGCCGAGCGGACTGGTTTCGGTCATGCCCCAGCCAACCTCCAGGGCCACCCCATGCCGCTGCATGGTTTCGATCAGCGCCAACGGGCAGGCCGAGCCCCCGGACACCGCGCGGGTCAGGCTGGGAATCGACTCGCCGGTCTTTTCCAGATACGTGGTCAGGGCGAGCCAGACGGTCGGCACGCCCAGGGCGAAACTCACGCCCTCATCATTGATCAGGCTGGCCAGGGTCGCCCCATCGCCAGCCTTGGGTCCTGGCAGTACCAACTTGGCGCCGACCATGGCAGCGTTATAAGGCATACCCCAGGCATTGACGTGGAACATCGGCACGATCGGCAGCACGCTGTCGCTGGCGCGCAGGCCGACTGCATCGGCCAGGTTGCCGGCCAGGCTATGCAACACGGTGCTGCGGTGGCTGTAGAGCACGCCCTTGGGGTTGCCGGTCGTACCGGATGTGTAGCAGAGCCCGCTGGGGGTGCGTTCCTCCACTTCGGGCCAGTCGTAATGGGGCGTCTGCGCCGCCAGCAGCGCTTCATAGCTCTTCAGTTCGAGCAGCGTCGAACCCGGCAGCTCCGCCTCGGCGCAGAGCACGACGATGTGGCGCACGTCAGACAACTGCTCGTGCAGCGTCTCCAGCAGGGGAACGAACTGGGGGTCGACGAAGATGGCTTCGTCCGCGGCATCGTTGATGATGAAGGCAACCTGTTCGGCGAACAGGCGCGGGTTGATGGTGTGGCAGACCCGGCCGGAGCAAGGCAGCGCGTAGTAGAGCTCGAAATGGCGGTAGTCGTTCCAGGCCAAGGTGGCGACTCGCGCGCCAGGGCTGATCTCCAGGCGGTCGAGCGCATTGGCCAGCTGGCGGGCACGGGCGAAGGCGGCCGCATAGGTGTAGCGATGACGCTGCCCCGTGCCGAGCACGGAGACAATCTCAACATCGCCGGCGATCTCTTCGGCATGCTGCATGATCATGCGGATATTGAGCTGGTCCTTCATCATCAGGTCTTGCATGGCAAACTCCAGATTGTTGTCGTTGTCAGGAGACTTGAGGAGCAGGCCAGCAGGCGGAAGATGCCGCCGCTCGGGCAGCAGGTCCCCACCCGGCTATCGGGACAGCGCCTCAAATGTGCTTGGTGGTGGGAGGTTGCCCGCAACGACCGTTGATAACTTAGCAATTTGCGCCAACCGACTGACATTTCCTGACGGCCTGCCCGGCAGACTGAGCGTCGCGGCTACCGGGCTACAGCCAGCAACCGCCACTTGCCGTAAGCCGTTCTGCCGCACCGGCAAGGCCTGTCGAAACTAGGGATTGAGACCGTCGTAGTTGACCGCCCGCTTCGCCGGTCGAGGCAGGCGCGCCGCAGCAGCGAGCAGGGCCTTGGGATCCCAGGCGACCGCGTTCCTGCCGTAGCGGTAAACCAGCAACTGCTGTCGAGCCTGCTGCAGCCCTGGCAACTGCTCGCTCGCGGACGGGTGCAGGGCGAGCCAGGCATCCAGGGCCACTTCCGTCTCTGCCGCCTGTCCCGCGTGACAGGCCTCGCGCAGCCGGCGCCAGCGGCGGCGCCGCTCAGTGCGGGCGGCAAGACGCTGGCGCCAGGCCTGCGGTGCGAAGCGCCACAGCAACGTGGCCAGCAGAACCAGCAGCACGCCGCCAGCCAGCAGCCAACGCCAGAGCTGTGCAGGCGCGTCCTGCGCTGCGGCGCGTGGGGCAATCTGCAGGATCCTGGGTGGCAGGGCCGCCGTCTGCCAGCGGCCACTGCGAGTGTCGCGCCACCTCAGCTTGATCGCCGGCAGTACCACGCTACCCGGCTGGGTGAACAGGTAACGCACCGCCTCGCGACTGATCCGCCGCCGCGCGCCGCGCTGATCGTCCAGCTCCAGCCGGGGCGCCGTGCGATACAGGCGTACGCCAACCGGCGTGGCCAACGGCGCGCGCGGCGGCAGCAAATTGCCGGCGTCATGCAGTTCGGTGGTGAGCTGGCGCACCAGCACGTCGCCCACCTGCAAGCTGGCGGCGGCCGGCTCGTAGCTGTCGCTGAGCGACAGCTGTCCAGGCCCGAGCTCCTGCGCCTGCGCCGCACTACCCGCCCCGGCCGGCCTGACCTGGAAATGCCGGCTGGGCAACGGCAGGCGCGCCTCCAGCGGCTGCCCGTCCTCGCCGGCAAAACGCAGGCGGATCTCGGCAGGCGCCAGTTCATGCTCGCCCGCCGGCAGCGGCGGCAGCTGGTAGCGGCGAGTGATCCCGGCGTAGGTCTGGCCATCGATCCGCTCGACCCGATTGGCCGAACCGCCGACCTGCTCGGCCAGGGTGCCGTCGCGCAAGCGCAACGGCTGCACCGCCGGTGGCGCGAGGAAGTAGTTCGGTACCAGCATCTGCACCTCCAGCACCGGTGCCTGGCCGGCGACCAGCTCGCCTTCCGGCTCGACCTTCAGCCGCACGAACGGCTCGCCCGCCCAGGCGAGCGGCGCCAGCAGCACCAGCAGCACCAGCAGCACCAGCAGCAGGATCCAGACTCTCATGGCAGGACCTCGCGCCGTTGCTGCTCCAGTTGCAGGGCCATCTTGTGCCGCAGGAAGCCAGCGGGGCCGGCATCCAGGCTGTCCAGCCAGCGCTGCGCCTGCTCCTGCTCGCCCTGCTGCTCCACCGCCTCGCCGCCCTTGCGGGTCAGGTCCAGGCGTACCTCATCCGGTTCCTCGGTCACCTCCCCGCCCTGGTTGTCAGCCGCCAACTGCTCCTGCAGGCGCAGGACCAGCCCCAGGTTGTCCTGGGCCTGCTGCCACTCGGGGGCCAGGGCCAGGGCCCGCTGATAGCGCTCGGCACTCTCGGCGTAGCGCCCCAGCATGGCCAGGGCGTTGCCCTGGTTGTAGAAGCCGTCGGCCGAGCCAAGCGCCTCGAAGGCCGCCAGCGCCGCGGCGAAATCGCCGACGCGGTAGAGCGCCGCGCCGCGCCACAGGGGATCCTCGAACAACTCGGCGGCGCCATCAAAGTCACCCGTGCGGTACAGGTGCAACGCCTGCTGGGCGGGGGTTCGCCAGAGTTGCCAGAGCGCCAGCTCGGCCGCCATGGCGGGCGGCGGCAGGCCCAGCAGCGGCAGCAACAGCAGCGCCGCCAAGGTCCCACGGCGAAAGCGCAGCAACAGCAGCAACGCTGCCGGCCACATCAGCCACCAGCCCTGGTCCTGCCACTGCGCATCGGGCTGATCCGCCAATGCGGCGCGGTAGTGGGCATCCAGTTCACGGTCGATACGCGGCACATCGCTGTCGTCCGTGGTCATCGCCACCACGGGCACCTCCAGTTGCTCGGCCAGGCGCTCGGCATCGCCTCCCGCCGCCCAGATCACCGTGGGCTGCCGAGCCAGGCGCTGCGCCAGGTGCGGCTCCAGCGCATCGGTCACCAGCAGACGCATGGCCGGACGCTGCAGGCTCGCCTGCAAGCGGTCCAGGGTGTCCAGTACGGCCTCGGTATTCTTGCCGGAGCGCGGCATCAGGCTGGTCTGCAGGCTGTCCAGATACAAGGCGAACAGACCGCGGTCTTCGGTCAGCGGCAGCAGCACATGGGCACTGCCGGCGTAGACGATCAGCGCAGTACGCCCGCCTTCGCGGCGCTGCAGCAGGTCGTGCAGTTTCAGCTTGGCCCGCTCCAGGCGACTGGGGGCCAGATCACTGGCGTTCATGGCCGACGACAGATCGAGCGCCACCAGCAAGGGCGCGCGGCGCTCGGCAAAGGGCAGTGGCTGCTTGAACCAGGCGGGCCCGGCCAGGGCCAGCAGCAACAGCGCGAGCAGCACCAGCAAGCGACCATGGCCGCGCAGGCGACCCGCGCCAGGGACCAGCAGATACGGCAGCAACTCGGGCGCGATCAGGCGCCGCCAGCTCGCCAGACTGCCGCGGCGCTGCAGGCGCCAATAGGCCAGCAGCAACACGGGCAACAGCAGCAGCCAGCCGGGACGCAGGAAGTACAGGGGCAGCCAGGCGTCCATCAGCCCTCCTCCGCTACGCGCCGGGAGCGCCCAGGCAACAGCTGCAGCACCAGCAGGCCCAGCGCCAAGGCCAGCGGATAGGCATAGAGCGGCGTGCGCGGCTGGAACTGCAGGGTCTCCTGCAGCTGCGGGGTCGCGGCATCCAGTTCGGCGAACACCGCCTGCAGCTGCGTCAGGTCGCGGGCCTGCAGGTAGCGCCCGCCGGTCACGCTGGCGATGCGCTGCAATTGCGCCTCGTCGAGGCGTTGCTCGCCCTCGCCATCCGCCTGGCCGAAGCCGATGCAATGGATACGGATACCGGCCTGGCGGGCAATTTCCGCGGCCTTGTCGGGCGCCATGAGGCTGGCCGTATCGCTACCATCGCTGAGCAGGATGAGCAGACGCTCGCGCGCCGCGCTGTTCTGGAACAGGCGTATGGCCAGGCCGATGCTATCGCCCAGCGCCGTGCGCGGGCCGGCGATGCCCGGCTGCAATTCGGCCACCAGGGCATGCAGGGCCTGGCGATCCTGGGTGAAGCCGGCCTGGGTATGCGGCCGGTCGCCGAACACCAGCAGGCCGATGCGGTCCTCGGCCCGCCGCTCGATGAAGCCATCGAGCACCTGCTGCACCGCGGCCATGCGGGTGAGCCCCGCCCCGGCATCGGCCGTTTCCATCGACAGCGAGGTGTCCACCGCCAACAACAGGTCGCGCAGTGGCCGCGCCTGGGTCAGCGGCGGCTCCAGCCGGCTGGGGGCGGCCAAGGCCAGTACCAGCAGGCACCAAGCCAGCGCGTCGAGCACAGCCCGCCAGCGACCCGCCGCAAGCGGGCTGGCATCCGTCGGGGTGACGCCGGCGATGGCGGCCAGCTGGCGGAAGAACGGCAGGCGCACGGCGTCCTGGCGCTCGCGCTGGCCAGGCAGATAGCGCCGCAGCAGCCAGGGCAAGGGCAGCAGGAGCAACAGCCAGGGCAGCTCAAGGACGTACATGGTGCTGCAGCCACAGGCGCACGGCCTGAATCAGTTGGGTACGCGCAGGCGCGGAGAGCCGCGCGAAATGCTCGGGGGGCCAGCCGGACAATTCGCCCAACGCCTCCGGCAACTCGCACCCCGGCGCCTGCTGGCGCAGGAAGGTCAGCCAGGCCGTGCCGGACAGCGCGGCCACCTGCTGGCGCGGCCAGGCCTGCAGCGCGGCCAGCTTGAGCAGCTGTGCCAGCTCGCCCAGCGTGGCGGGTTCGCGGCTGGCCTGTAGCTCGATCCGCACCAGCCAGGCCAGGGCGCGACGGCGATAGGCGTCGGCCCGCCAGCGCCGCCAACGGCGCCAGGCCAGCAGCCCGGCCAGTGCCAGCAACAGCCCGGCCAGGCCCAGCAGAAAAGGCGCCGGCGGCCAGTACGCCGACAGCGGCGGCAAAGCCAGGTCGTGCAGCTGCTGCAGGCTGGCCCGTTCAGCCACGGCGCACACTCCCGGCCTGTACCGGGCCGAGCAAGCCGCGCAGTTGCTCGGCCACCGGTTCGGCCGTGGACACCGGCAGCAGCGGTATGCCCAGCCCATCGGCCCAGGCGAAGATTTCCTCACTGCGCTGTTCACGCATACGCCCCAACGCCTGCCGCAGCTCGGTCCGCCCGAAGTCGAGGGTCATCTGCAGGCGGCCATCGCTGACGACCAGGTCGTCGCTGGGGGACAGACCGGTCAACAGGGGATCCTGGGTCCAGCAGGCCAGCACCTCGTTGTGCCGGCGCAATTGCGTGAGCAGCGCCCGAGTGTGCGCGTCCATGCCGTAGAAGTCGCTGATCAGCACGACCTGGTGATCGTGGCGCGCCAGGCGCAGCGCCAGGCCGAGCGCCGCATTGAGCTGCTGCGGGGCATCCCCCGGGTTCAGTGCGTGCAGCGCCTGATTCTGCTGCACCAGGCAGCTCAGCAGGTGCAGGAAGCTGCGGTCGCCGCGGCCCGGGCGCAACTCCCGCCAGTGCTGGTCGTCGAACAGGATAGCGCCGACCCGGTCGTGTCGGGCCAGCCCCGCCCAGCCGAGCAGGGCCGCCACCTCGGCCGCGATGACGGACTTGAACGCACGCTGGCTGCCGAAGAACTGGTTCATGCGCTGGTCCACGACCAGCAGCACCGGACGGTCGCGCTCCTCGGTAAACAGGCGCAGGAATGGCCGGCGCAGGCGGGCCGTCACCTTCCAGTCGATCAGCCGGGCATCATCGCCGGCCCAGTAGGGCCGCAGCTCCTCGAAACTCAGGCCGCGCCCGCGCAAACGGGTGGCATGACGCCCCGCCGACAGGCTGTGGGCCGGTTGGCGCGACCCCAGGGCCAGATCATTGGCATGACGGCGCAAGGCGACCAGCTGTTGCAGGTCGACATAGGCGCCCACTGCCACGCCGGTGGCCGTGGCCGTGCCTGGAGCGCGGGCCACCATGCCTCAGGCCACGGCAACGAGTTGCAACAGGCGCAGGAGGATGTCATCCGCACGGATGCCGGCCGCCTGGGCCTCGTAACCGAGCAGCAGACGATGACGCAACACCGGCAGGACCACCGCACGCACATCATCGGGGCTGACGAAATCGCCGCCGCGCAGCCAGGCCTGGGAACGCGCCACCCGCTCCAGCGCCAGCGTGCCGCGCGGGCTGACGCCGACCTCGATCTGCCGCGCCAACTCGGCGTCGTAGCGCCCGGGCTCACGCGTGGCACGGACCAGGTCGAGGATGTAGCGCTCGATACTGGGGCTGACATGCAGCTGGGCGATTTCGCGACGTGCCGCCAGCAACACGGCCTGAGGCAGCAACTCCGCCTCCTCCCGCCCTGGCGAGCGGCCAGCGGCCAGCTCCTCGCGCAGCAGGCGCATCATCGCCAGCTCGGCGCCCTCGTCCGGATAGTCGACCTTCAGGTGCAAGAGAAAGCGGTCCAACTGGGCCTCGGGCAAGGCGTAGGTGCCCTCGTGCTCGATGGGGTTCTGGGTCGCCATCACCAGGAACAGTTGCGGCAGCGGGTGACGCACACCGGCCACCGTCACCTGGCGCTCTTCCATGGCTTCGAGCAGGGCCGATTGCACCTTGGCCGGCGCCCGGTTGATCTCGTCGGCCAGCACCAGGTTGGCGAACAGGGGCCCTTGGCGAAACTCAAGGCCGCCCTCACCGAGCTCGCCGAAATACTGTTCGGCACCGGTGACGTCCGAAGGCAGCAGGTCGGGGGTGAACTGAATACGGGAAAAACTGGCCTCGACGAAACCGGCCAGGCACTTGATCGCGCGCGTCTTGGCCAGGCCGGGCAAGCCTTCCACCAGCAGGTGACCGTCGGCCAGCAAACCGAGCAGGATGCCCTCCACCAGCCCCGCCTGACCGAGAACCGCTCCTCCCAAGCGTTCGCCCAGACGAAGTAGTGCTTGTCGGTTATCCATTAGCGCCCCCGGATTGCTTGGTCCACGCACAGTTATGCCTTACGCGCACTACCCTTCAACTTATTAGCTTAACTGCAGACGCGTCGATTATTTTTTGCATATCGCGCCATATCGCAGGCATCTGATGCCAGCACAACAGCCCAGGGCTCACGCTGCAACCTGTCAGGTAATGCATGGCCATTGTCGCCTTCTGACAAGTTAGCGGCGGCAAGGCACCGAATAATCCTCGGAAGCAGTCACTGCACAGCACTCGGGATGGCGGGGCTGTCTCAGCATGACTCAAGCCTCTCCAGTGACTGCAGGCAGGCTCTCCAATATCCATCCGTTTTCGACGCGATTGCGCCCCAGCCGCTTGGCGCAGTACAAGGCTTCATCCGCCGCCTGCAACATCCGCTCGAGGGTGTGCGAGGACTGCTCTACCACGATCAAACCGATGCTGACCGAGCAAGAGATGCTGCGCCCGTCGTCGAGCTCAATCTCTGTGCCGGAAAAGCTGGCGCGAATGCGTTCGGCGATGATTTGCGCCTGCTCCTGAGAGCAGCCGGGCAGCAGCACGGCGAACTCTTCACCACCCAGGCGCGCCAGGGCATCGTCGCCCCGCACGCAGTCACTGGCAACTCGGGCAAAGGACTTAAGCGCAATATCACCGGCGACGTGGCCATAGGTGTCGTTGACTCGCTTGAAGTGATCTATATCCAGCATCAGCAAGGCCGTGGGGCGTCCATTGCGCTGGTACTTGGCCAGCAGCTGCGTGGCGCTCTCGTAGAAGGCCCATCGATTGAGCAGACCACTCAGCTGATCATGGCTAGCCATGAACTGCATGCGCTCCAGCAATGCATTACGCGTGACCATGACGCTCGCAACCGTGAGCGGCGCAAAGGCCACCATCGACACGCCCAGGCGCAAGGAGAGCAGCATCGGTCGCGAGTTCATATCGAGCATCGCCAGCGGCAGACTGCCGTAGGAGATCGAAACGAGTATCCAGCCGCTATACCCCAGGGTCAGCAGCGCAGTGCTGAAAAGACTGTAGCTCAGGGCACACCAGAGCAGCGCAGGCACCGGAAAGACGATCGCCCCCGGGCCACCGATCACCAAAGCGGCGCAACCGGACAGCAGCAGGCTGACCGCCGGCAACGCCTTGAGCAACTCATTACGCCCCCACTGCGCCGCCCGTCGCCGCTCCACAGGGCGCTTGGGCCACTCCGGCAGGGTGAGCAGGGCCGGAAGAATGGCCATGAAGTTAACCAATTCGGTAACGAACCAGAAGCTCCAGCCGCTGATTGCGCTGCCACCAAACAGCAGGGGCTCGGCAATCGCGCCGACCAGCCCCGCAGCACTGGAGGCCGCTACGATGACCAACGCCAGATACAGTACCGAATAGGGGGTACGCAGGCGACGCTGGTCATCGCCCAGACGCCGCAACAGCAGATACCCGACCACCACCCCGGCGAGGTTTGCCAGCGTCAGCAACAGAGTCTGCAGAGCACTGCCGCCGGTCATGGAGTCGGCCAATACGTAGCCTGCAACTGCCCCCAGCCAGCCCGCCGGGCTGGCCAGTCGCGGATAACGTACCAGGAGGCCGAGGAGCAGGGCATTGGCCGGCCACAATGCCGCTAGATGCCCCATGGGCCTGGTCATGATGCCCAGCAGGCAGGCGCCGAGAACCAGCAGCAAGACCAAGCAGGCAATAGTGAAATGGCCGGCCCAGGCCTTTGCAGAAAAATTGGCGCCACTAGCCACAGCTCAACTCCGAATAACCGCTACTGACAACAGTTCGGGTAGATCCGGAGTTCATCCGAAGCTCGCACTTTACGGCGCGCATTTTCCTCGTTTTTATCCACATATACCATGTTGATATGCCTCGCCGCGCCAGCGTGCTCGTCGCCAGATACCTCCATTAGATCGATAGCAGCCACCGCGTAAGCCAGCTACCGCATTTACCTGCCCCTCTACACCTTCCCCGAGTTGGGTTAACGCAGAGGGCCGTCAACCAGAGTTCGCTTACTTGATAACCGGCCGGGTCGGCGAGATCTCCACGGTGACCTCCTCGATGGTGCCGGTGAAGGCAAAGGGCAGCTGCTCGCGGTAGACCGCCGAGGCCGGCGAGCCTAGATCCATGCCGACGTCCAGGGTTTCGGTGGCCGAGAAACGTACCGGCACCACCTTGTCCACCCTTCCCTCGCCGATGCGCTTGCCATTGGCCAACAGTTCGACAGTGCCGCCGGTCTGCTCGGCAAGGAAGCGGAACGGTTCCTGCTCGTACTTCATCTGCACCTGCAGCTTGCCGTTTGGCAACGGCTCATCGGACGAGACGCTATAGGTGGCTTTGCCGAAGAAGTTGTAGTCGTAGTGCAGACGCCCGTCCTTGACGTACAGGGCAAAACCGCCGGCGCTACCGCCCTCGGCGAGGATCACCCCTTCGGCGCCCTGCTCCGGCACCACCAGGTTGGCGCTGATGCTGTGGCTGCGCTGGTAGATGGGCAGCGCGCTGCCTTCCGGCACGCGACTGATGCCGGCGACGTAGCGCACCTGAGTGCGGCCGGCGACGATGGAGGGACGTACGCTCAGCGCGCGCTCGACGAAGCGGTCGTCCAGCGGATAGACCTGATTGGCGCGCGCCTGCTGGTCGAACAGGGCCTGCAACTGCTTGAGCTTCTGCGGCTGCTGGGCCGCGAGGTCACGGGCCTGGGAGAAGTCCTCATCGACGTGATACAGCTCCCAGCGACTGTTGCTGAAGCCCTGCGAGCCAACCAGCTTCCATGGCACGCCCTGCATGGCCGCCGCGATCCAGCCGTCATGGTAGATCGCCCGGTGGCCACCGCTCTCGAAGTACTGGGTAGTGCGGGTTTCAGGGGCCTTGGCACTGGCGAAAGTGGAGCTGAAATCATGCCCGGCCATCGGCGTCTGTTCGATGCCATCGACCGCCTTCGGCGCCGGCAGGCCGGCAGCGGCAAGAATGGTCGGGGCAATGTCCACGACATGCTCGAACTGTGAACGCAGACCGCCGCGATCCTCGATGCGCGTGGGCCAGGAGACAATCACGCCGTTGCGGGTGCCGCCGAAATGCGAAGGCACGCGCTTCATCCACTGGAATGGCGCCGACCCGGCCCAGGCCCAACCCACCGGATAGTGGTTCTCGTGCAGCGGCCCGCCGATCTCGTCGAGCTTGGCCAGTTGCGCCGGCACACTGTCCGGCACGCCGTTCTGGGTCATCACGTTGTTCAGCGTGCCGGTCATGCTGCCTTCGGCGCTGGCACCGTTGTCGCCAGTGACATAGATCACCAGGGTGTTGTCGTCACGCACCGCATCGAGCAGGCGTCCGACCTCGTGGTCGGTATGGGCGACGAAACCGGCGAACACTTCCTGGTGGCGGGCGAACAGTTTCTTCTCGTCGGCGCTGAGTGAGTCCCAGGCCGGGATCTGCGCCGGTCGTGGGGTCAGCTCGGTGTCTGCTGGGACCACCCCCAGGCGCTTCTGCCGGGCCAGGGTTTCCTCGCGCAGCTTGTCCCAGCCCTGATCGAATTGCCCCTTGAAGCGCTCGATGTACTCGCGCGGCGCATGCAAAGGCGCATGCACGGCGCCCGGGGCGAAGTAGAGGAAATACGGTTTGTCCGGGGTGATGGCCTGTTCGCGCTTGACCCAGGTGATGGCGTCATCGACCAGGTCGGTGGTCAGGTGATAGCCCTGCTCGGGCTTTTTCGCCGGTTCCACTGCCAGGGTATTGCGGTACAGCTGCGGCTCGTACTGGCTGGTCTCGCCGCCGTGGAAGCCGTACCAGTATTCAAAACCGACGCCGCTGGGCCAGTGCTGGTAGGGGCCATTGGGCTGGGTCTCCCAGTCCGGGGTGTTGTGCCACTTGCCGAAGGCGGCCGTGTGGTAGCCGTTGTCGCGCAGCACCCGCGCCACGCTGGCGGTCGACTGCGGCCACACGGTGTTGTAGCCGGGAAAACCGGTAGCCAGCTCGGTGATGGTGCCAAAGCCGGTCTGATGATGATTGCGCCCGGTCAGCAGCGCGGCACGGGTCGACGAGCAGATGCCGGTGGTGTGGAAACGGTTGTAGCGCAAGCCCTCGCTCGCCAGCTTGTCCATCCCCGGCGTGGGCACCGGACCGCCGAAGGTACCCGGTTGGCCAAAGCCCAGGTCGTCGAGCAGGATCAGTACCACATTGGGCGCCCCGGCCGGTGCCGAGTGCGGTTGCGGGAAGTCGGCCGTGGAATCGGCGAAGGTGGTGCCGACCTGGCCCTGGAAGGCCGGATCGGCGAGGGGCAAGGACCTACGATCGGGTTCGCCAGCCATGGCGCCAGCGCATAGCAGCGTCAGGGATGCGATACGGAACAACAGCTTGCAAGCTCGCATGGCGAGACTCTCCTTATTTTTGTTTTCCGGTTCGCCCGTTAGTTATCAGCCGCGACCCGCATGGCGCGGGTCGCGGCACTGACTCAGCGGGTCTCGCGGTTGCAGACCAGCAGCGAGGCGATGGCTGGCAGCAGCACCAGCGCGCCGATCATGTTCCAGATAAACAGCAGCACCAGCAGCAGGCCCATGTCGGCCTGGAACTTCAGCGCCGAGAAGGACCAGGTGGCGACCCCCACGGCCAGGGTCAGGCCGGTGAAGGCAATCGAGGTACCGGTGGTCTTCAGCGCCTCGAAGTAGGCCGCCTGGAACTTCAGGCCCTGGTGCAGGAAGCCTTCCATACGGCTGTACAGGTAGATGCCGTAGTCCACGCCAATGCCCACGCCGAGAGCGATCACCGGCAGCGTGGCGATCTTCACGCCCAGGCCCATCTGCGCCATCACCGCCTCGCACAGCACGGTGGAGAGGTACAGCGGCGCCATCAGGGCGATGGTCACCTTGAGCGACTTGAACTCCCACCACACCACCAGCGAGATGATCACGAACACCAGGATCAGCATCTGCTTCTCGGAAACCTTGATGACCATGTTGGTGGCTGCTTCGATACCGGCGTTGCCCGCGGCCTGGAGGATCTCGATCTCGCCGGTTTCGTACTGCTTGCTGAAGGCCTCCACGGCCTGGGCTACACGGCTCAGGGTCTCGGCCTTGTGGTCGCTCAGGTACAGGTTGATCGGCGCCACGCTGCAGTTGGGATCGACAAACTCACTGGGCGCACCGGAGCGGGCGTTGTTCATGACGTACTGGTCGCGGGAGAACTCCGCCCACTTGGGGTTGCCCTCGTTACGCGCAAAGATCGAAAAGCGCATGTGGCCATACAGCGAAGCCACCGATTCCACGCCCTCGACATCGCGCAACGTCTGCTCCATCTGATTGGCCAGATCCGCGGCCGCGAAACGCGAGCACTGCTCCTGCGGGGTCTTGAACATCACCACATAGACGTCAGTGCTGGTGGTGTAGTGCTTGAGCAAATAGGCATTATCGCGGTTATAGCGCGCCTCGGGACGGAACTCCGGTGCACCGACGTCGAGGTCACCGATCTTCAGATCGTGGCGGGCGTAGTAGCCCACCCCCAGCAGCACCAGACTGATGAGAATCAGTGGCATGGCGAAGCGCGGCTCCACCACCCGCGCCAGGCGACGGAATACCGGCCAGGAGGAATTGGCGCGCTTTTGCTGCTGACGCATGCCACGCGCACTGACGCCGGCGTAGGACATCAACACCGGCAGCAGGAACATCTTGGTGAAGATGGCGACGAACACGCCGATGCTGGCGGTAACAGCCAGTTGCTGGATCACCCCGATATCGATCACCAGCAGGGTGATAAAGCCCACCGCGTCGGCCAGCAGCGCAGTGGTGCCGGGGATGAACAGGGCGCGGAAAGTACGCCGCGAGGCCTGGACCGGCGTACAGCCGTGGCCCATCTCGCTCATCATCAGGTTGATGTTCTGCACGGCATGACTGATGCCGATGGCGAAGATCAGGAACGGCACCAGGATCGAGTACGGATCCAGGCCATAACCCAGCACACTGAGCAGGCCGAGCTGGCAGACCACCGTGAGCAGGCAGGTCAGCACGGTCACGGCAGTGCTGCGCCAGCAATGGCAATAGAGGTACAGCAGCACGGTGATCAGGCCGACGGTGATGGCGAAGAACAATGCGATATCGGTGGCGGCCGCAATCAGGTCACCGATGATCTGGGCGAAGCCGATCACGCGGATGGTCACGCCCTGTGCGGCGAAGTGCTCGCGTACCTGGTTTTCCAAGGCCTGGGTGAAGCTGCCGTAGTCCAGCGGCTTGCCGGTCTCCGGATCGACCTCCAGCAGTGGCACGCGAATAATGGTGGAGCGGAAGTCGTCGGCCACGTAGCTGCCGAGCATGTTGGCGCGCAGGATGTTCTGCCGCACCTGGGCCAGCGATTCCTCGCCGCCGTCGTAGCCGTCGGGAATGATCCGTCCGGCACGGACACCGTCGGTGGCCACCTCGGTCCACAGCGCGTTGGGTGTCCATAGTGACTTCAGGTTGCCGCGGTCGACGCCTGGCAGGTAGAAAATCCGGTCGCTGACCTCGCGCAGGGTTTCCATGTACTTCTTGGTAAAGATCTCGCCATCGGGATTCTCGACGACCACACGCAATACGTTACTTTGCGGACGCAGCACATCCTCGAACTTCAGATAGTTCTGGATGAACGGATGGCTTGCCGGAATCATCCGGGTGAAGCTGGCATCGGGACGTATCTCCAGTGCCTTCCAGCCCAGCAGCAGCGAGGCGATAAGGAAGAAAGCCAGCACCAGCAAACGGTTATGGAACAGGGCTCGCTCGGTGAGGCTCACCAGGCGCTGCAGCGCGGACTCGCTGCGCACCAGCTCGGTCTGGGCGTTCATTGCAGTTGCTCCGTGAGTACAGCGCGAGACAAAAATTGCAGACCGTCATTACCGACTAGTGCCAGCACCTCCTGACTGAAGGAGGCCACGCCCAGCAGGGCAGTCTTACCCGGCGCCTGCCAACGCTTGAAGTCTTGCCCGTCCTGGCTGACCAATAGCACGCCGCCCTGGCCGACGAGCAGCAGCGTGCCGTCGCTCAGTTCGTCGGCGCCATACAGGCTGGCGCGCACTGGCAGGGTGACGCTCTGCCAGTTCTGTCCTTGGTCGCGACTGAGCAGCAGCGTACCGCCGAAGCCAAGGGCAAGCAGACGGCCGTCAGCCACTTGCAGCAGCTTGTATAGCGAGGCATCGGTGAGTTTTCTGACTGGCTCCCAGGTCTGGCCGCCATCGCTTGAGCGATGCACACGCCCCCCCTCACCCGCGACCAGCAGGCTGCCGTCGGCCAGGCCGAGAACCGTGTTCAGGTGCAGTCGCTCGGGATTTTCCAGGGTAGAGACGAATGTCCAGTTCTGCCCACCGTCTCGGGTGTGCACGATCATGCCGTAGGCACCCACTGCCCAACCTTCCTGGGCGCTGCGGAACCATACGTCGAGCAGTGGCCGTGACGGGCCTGCCTCGACACCTGCCCTGGCGTCATCGACCGCGAAATAGGCGTTATCCAGCGCCGTGCTCAGCGCTTCATCATCGGGCGCAGCAGCACTGGCCTCCTCCAGACGGGCCACCTCAGACTCTGCCCAATCCAGCATTAGCTTTCCGATAGCACGACCGTCGAGTTGCTTGCTCCAGCTCTTCCCCGCGTCCGTGCTGTGCAGGATCACGCCGTCATGGCCCACAGCCCAGCCGAACTTGTCATCGACAAAATGCACGGCCGTGAGCAGAAGATCGACCGGGACTTGAGACTGCTTGAGCGAGCCACCAGCACCATGCACGAGAACATGGCCGCTGGCGCCGACCATGACCATGTCATCGCCGACGCGCTGAAGGTCCGTCAGTTGTGATTGGGCCGCCAGCGGTGTCATGCGCGACGGACGTTCGAGGCGATCGGGTAGCCCGGCCGCGACGACCGGCAGCGCTACCAACACGCCCAGCAACGGCAGCAGGGAAGCAAATTTGGCCTTCATTGCGCGTAATCTCAAAAAAAGGGGGCACGGGACGCAGGTTCCCTGCCCCAAAGCATGAAGTAACTCGATGGACCTGCCTCGCCCAACGGGCGAGGCAGGTCAAGGTCAACGGCCGGCGCGACGCAGCGCGGCAGCGCTGAAGTCCTTGAGCGTGGCCTTGAGGCCGAACGTATACGGCTTCTCTTCGTTCCCCAGGCCGTAGACGATGTAGCGACGGGCCTGCAGGTCATAGGACAGGTCGCTGACCAGGAGCGAGGAGAGCACGTCATAGCGTTGCAGGCTGTGCGACTCCTGCAGGCGCCACAGCTCGCCACGACCGTCGTACAGATCAACTGCGAGGATCTGCCAGCCGTCCTCATCCACGTAGAACACGCGCTTGGCGTAAATGTGACGCTCACCCGGCTTCAGGCTTGCCTCGACCACCCAGACGCGGTGCGGCTCGTAACGCACCAGATCCTGATTGAGGTGGTTGGTCTGGATGATCTGGTCGTACTTCAGCGAAGTGTCGGCCAGTTTGTATGTGTTGTAAGGCACCAACATTTCCTTCTTGCCCACCAACTTCCAGTCGTACTTGTTCAGCGCACCGTTGAACACGTCGACCATGTCGGTGGTGCGCAGACCGTCCGCGGTGGCCACCGGGTTGTCATAGGACACCTGCGGAGCACGCAGTACGCGACGCTGTCCCGGGTTGTACTGCCAGGCCAGACGCGACTCGGCGGCCTGATTCATTGGCTCATGCACCAGAGTCTGCAGACCCGCCACCGACTCCGGCGCGACGACCTTGTCCAGGTAGTAGAACAGGCGGTTCGGCTCCGGGTTGCCCATCGCCCAGGCCATGACCAGCTTCGCCTCGCGGCGCACCGGGGTGAAGCTGCCGTTGGACTGCACCACCATCTCGGTCGGGTGGTACTCGTAACCGCTGGTGCGGTAACGCACCAGGTGGTTGAACATCACTTCGTTGCCCGACTTGGGAATCGGGAAAGGCACAGAGGTGGACTGATAGCCAACCAGGCCCTGGCCGCCCGGCGCCAGATCGATCTGGGTCGCTTCCTTGGCAATCTTGTCGTATTCAGCCTGCGGCAGTGCCGCGGTACGGTGGCTCGGGTAGACGTCCATCTTGTAGCTGGGGTACTTCTCCAGCATCGCCTTGTGGCCGACCGTCAGCTGCTCGGCGTACTGCCCCATGTTGGCCGCGGTCACGGTGTACAGCGGCTTCTCGTTGGCAAACGGATCGACATAACCCTTGTCGGCGCTGTAGCCAGCCGGCGGCTGGGTGATACCGCCATCCCAGGCGGGGATGGTGCCCGAGGCATTGCCGGCCTTTTCGGCACCGACCGGAGTCAGATCCTGGCCCAGGCGGGCCGCTTCGCTGGCATCGATCTTGGCCAGGGCCTGACCGCTGGCCAGGCAGAACAGGCCGCTCAGAATAGCGGCGGAAAGCAGATTCTTTTTCATAGCAAACCTCATGATCAGAAGCCCATACGCAGGCTGAGGGCGACGAAGTCGCGGTCGGTCGCACCCCAAGGCGTGTTGCCGGTACCGGCCCAGGACAGCTCGGCGGAGTATTTCTGCAGGTAGTCGGCCTTGACGCCGACCGAGCCGAGCAGACGGTCTTCGACGAAGTTGCCGTCGTAGGACCAGCCCTTGACGTCATGACCGAAGGCGACGAACGGCGAGAGGTTGACCCCGGCGAACACGTTCGAATAGCTCAACTGGCCACGCACGCGATAGCCCCAGGAGAAGGCGGTGGCGTTGCCATCCTTGGAGCAGGCGTACTTTTGATATTTCGCTGTGACTAGCGCATTACAGGCAACAGTGTTTCCGTCGGAGAGATCGGAGCCATACAGGTCGCCCTTGATATAGCGGCGCTCATCCAGCCCTGGCATATCGTGCACGTACTTGGCAGCCACTTCGCCGATCAGGCTCAGGTTGTCGGCACCCAGTACCTGAGGGAAGGACTTGATAAAGCCCAATGACATCTGCGAGATCTTGCGGCGGTCATAGCCGTTGTACACCGAGCCCGGTGCGGCATTGATCGCATCCTCACCCAAGGTGGTGCCAAAGAACTGGCTCTGCGCATCGCTGAGCAAGGCGAAGGCAGGGATCAGGTCGCCGGTAGCCAACTGGATCGGCTGATTGGGCCGGTAGCTGTACTCGCCGAATACCGAGGTGCCCAGAATGTTGCTCGAAAAACTCAGGCCATAAATGCGGATGTCTTCGGCGTAATCGGCAAAGTACTGGACGTTGCTATCCTGCTGGCCGGCCTGCCAGCCCGCACCCGTATCGTTGCGCGAGTTGGTGAGCACACTGGCATTGGGTGTGCGCGAGTGGATGTTCATCGCATAGGCGCCGAACTCGGTACCGATGCTATCGGCGAAGTAACGGAACGCCACGCCGAACTGGCCTTCATCTTTCGCATCGTTGTCCTTGCCGCGGCGGATGATCAGGTCGGCAGGGCCATAGGCGACATCGTCCGCCACGGGTCCCAGGGGCACACCAAAGCAGCCATCCTGGTCACCGGTGATGTAGTCGTTGGCCGCAAAGTAGGTGCCGCAGCCTTCCAGCACGGTCTTGCGCCATTTCAACTGGTAGAACGCTTCCATACTCAGGGCGTCGGTCAGGCCCAGGTTGAAGTAGGCGATGGGCACCGGCAGCAGGGCTTCCTTGAGCTGCGAACCGGGACGACGAAAGGCCGCAACGTCGATCGGGTTGATCGAGTTGATGCCGTTCTGGAAGAACAGCCCCTCGCCCCAGCTAACTACCTGGTTACCCACGCGGACATGCAGAGGGTGTTCGGCAATCTCGAAGTCGCCAAACACGTAGGCATCGAGCAGGGAAGCGCCCTGGAACTTGGCCAGTCTGTCGAAGTTGCTGTCATCGAGCTTGCTGTCGTGCTGGTAGCCGTTGGCCGAATGGCCGTAATCCACCTTGTTGTTGCTCAGGCTGTAGTCATACCAGGCCTTGCCACGCACGAAGGCACCGTAGTTGTGCCAGTTCAACTCCACTTCGCCCAACAGGGTAATCGGAGACGAGACGATGTCGTGCTTGCGGTAGTTCAGGCGGCTGTCGTCGATGGTACGAGCACCCCCGGGGTTACTCCCGGTCCGACCGATGCTGGCCGCATTACGTTGATTGATGTAGTTGCCATCTGCATCTTCGGCACTCCAGAGAGTACCGACGCTGAGGCTGCCGTTATAGCGACCACTGACTTCACCCAGGTCGAATTCGCCAGCGAATGCCTGATGCGATACGGCCAGAGCCAGTGGAGTGAGTACGGTTCCAGCCAGCAAGTTGCGGGCGCGGGCGGTTAGGCCCAGTGATGAGGTCATGGAGCACCCTCCGATTGTTGTTATTAGGGTGGCTCTGGGCTGAATCGACTGAGCGACTCTGATGCGTGAATTTTCCGCATCACCAGAGAACCCGATCATGGATCCAACCCCCAGGCCACAACTTGTCAAACCACGCCATATTGCTGACATTTAACGCATCAAACCCCAACCGAGGACTCACCCCAGCGGTGCCTGCGAACCGCCTGCAAACCAGCTGCAGCCACTCTTGCAGATGGCCACACGAACTCCCCTCGCCCCCTACAACAGAGCGTTCTGAGTCGTCGCCAGAGATCAAGGAACCGGCATCATCTACCGCGCATGGGTATGGACTGCATTGCATGCTTGGGCAGCAGCGGCTATCGATACCGATCAGGCGATACCCATGCACCTGCGGCCTTCGCAGGTCTTGGACGGGCAGCGCGCTGGCAGGATCAGCAGCACCGACAGACAAGGCAGCCTGCAAGAGGCACCAGGCGAGGGATCATCGGCTTCGTCAGTCGAGGTCATGGCTCGTGCCATCGGCAACCGCACAGAGTCAGGGCAAGCCCTCGATGGCCCGACAGCAAACAGTCCATTCGCCACTTGCGCCAGCGGCAGGGCTGCCCCGCCGGGGAGCAAGGAGCTAGGCCCATTTCGAACTTGAACCTGTAGGGGGGG
>NZ_JAQJZJ010000011.1 GCF_027988105.1 Pseudomonas aestuarii
ATTAGCGTTGTAGTCGTAATCGTAAATCGTGTCGTAGCCGGCGCCCTTGGTCAGCAGGTAGGTGTCGCTGCCGTAACCGCCATTTAGGTAATCGTTGCCAGTGCCGCCATCGAGCAGGTCGGCGCCGTCATTACCACTTAGGGTGTCGCTTCCGACACCGCCAAGAAATACATCACTACCACTAGTACCGTTAATAGTATCGTTGCCACTCTCACCCAATAGAAGATTGCTAATGAAGTTATTGTTTGAGCCATCGCCGAACGTAAACTTATTCCCACCACCAAGTTTTAGCCTTAATTCATCTATCTGCTCGGTAGTTAATTGCGGCATCCAGATACTCAAGTGCGCGGACGCAGCATCACTCCAGCCAGTCGGACCTGATATTGCCGCGCCGAACTCAAGCAGATCGATTGTCGCCCCAATTGGATCACTGCCATGTGCTTGTTCAAGCAAAGCGAACGTTTCGGCAAAATCCAGGCTTACACCTTCTTCGGCGAGAGTAAGGCCGATGCTATCAACATAAGGTTTCAAGCGTGTCTGTAGCAGCAGACCGTTATATACGGATTGGACCAGAGCATCGTACGCCTGGTTGAGCAACCCGGCCTGGCCAGCGTTGATCAGAATGTCTTCTTCAGTCAGTATCACTTCCCTTACGCCAAACCCCAATGATTTGGTGCCTGAGGTTGTTCCCGATGACAGGGTGAAGCTGCTAATGGCGTCGGCATCTGCGTCGGTTGACGTGGTATTTTGCGAAAAATTGAAGAAGTTCTGGCCGTTGAAAATCTCCAGGATCTTGATGCGTTCCAGTACCTGCTTCTGTGCGAGTTGCGCGGCGGTTGGTCCACTATCTTCGGCGGGCATGCCAAGCTCGCCGCTACTGCTGCCGGAGCCAAAGCCTATGCCATCTGTCGCCGGGAGTTCCCACGAGTAGGCGAAGCTGACCTCCATTGTGTCGCTGCCGAGGTTGCCGATGCGCTGATCCCAGGTCTGGTAACCTGAACTCGACGCCCACTCGACCAACAACTGATCGAGCAGTGCCATTTGCTGCTCGCGAGTTTGCGCCTGACTGTATTGGCTGAGCACGCTTTTCAGACCAGCGTCGAGCATGGCCGCCTCGCGCAGGTCACGCACGGCTCCGGACCCCTGCATGTCCGGCAAGGCCTTGGCCGCATCGTCCAGTTCGACGCTATCGGTATACTCGCGATAGAAAGGGTTGGCGGCCAGGTCGAGGTTGGCGGCCAGGCTCTGGTTGGCGTTGACCTCACCTTCAGTACCGTCATCACGGACGAAGCTGCCGACGGCACTGATCAGGTTGCCATTGGAGTTCTGGCTGGTCTGGGTCGAGCCCAGGTTGATGGCCGTGATGTTGTGCTCGGCCAGGCTCTTCAGCTCGCCTGCCTGGGCCACGCCGTCCTGATTCAGGTCTTGCCAGACGCGCACATTGGCGAACTGCGCATCCTGTGCATCGAATACGCCGTCGGCATTGCCATCCAGGTCACGCAGGGCATCGAAGCCGTCTGTGGCCAACTGGCCATTGGCCTTGACGGTATCGACCCCGAACAATTCGGCGCCGGTATCTATGCTGCCGTTGCCATTGCGATCCAGCACCAACAAGCCGTCGTCGCCCTTGACCCAGCCGGTGCCGGTTTTTAGGCCATCGCCATCAAAGTCGAAGGTGATTCCGGAATTGGCGGAAACGGTTTCGATACCGTCACCATCGAGGTCCAGAGCAAGGGGATCGCGGCGCTGGACGAAATTGAGAGCAGTTTTAAAATCCGAGTTGACGCGATTATTGATCCTATCGACTTCAGAATTTATGTATTCAGACCAATTGGGGGCACATATTTGCGCCAAGCTCGCATCCCCCTTTAGGGCATCATACACATCTCTAAGTTTATCTAGATATTCCCCCCCAAGGTCCATCTTTTCCCTAAGATCCGACTCCAACAAGTCCTCAGGCTTATAGTAATCACCATCCGGATAGGGAATGGGTTCTCTTTCTGGAACCGGATAGCCTTCAGGATAACCATCTGGGCGCTTATATTCTGGCAAAATATAATTATTCGCAGAGTTCGCCAAATCAATAGCATACCGAAGAAATGTATTCTGATATTTCTTTGCCTCGTCGCTATTACCAGCATACATTGTTGCAGTTAGCATAGCTTGAAGCACGCCCCCAGGAATCCCACCAACAGCATCAGCAATAAGCCCCATTGATTCTTGGATCTGCTGCTCTGCATCAGGTCCCGAGGCTGAGGTCATCGCATCAATTTGACTCTCAATATACCCAGCAGTGCTCTGCCCATTCTCAATGGCATCCCGTACATCCTTAATAGTACTTAGCACGTCACTCATAATCCCTCCCGACTATCTCTCCAAAGAATCTATATATGCAGCAGAATATGCATTCCGCCCACCGGAAAAAACCAGCAACTTTGCAATCAACAATGCATAGGTAGTGAAATATTCAGGACTTTTTGACACCAACTCCCGACAAGCATCTCCACGAATATCAGAAAGAACACCCCCACGAGCTTTTATTTTTCTCAATAGAGCACCAGCCCTACTCTCCACATTGATTGAACGCACTGAGGAAAGCTCTCTCAAATGATATGAAAGAATCGTGGTCTCCAAAATTATTGAGCACCCACCGCGGGTGCGCTCATATGCCTCAACGGCACCACGAAGCCCCACCTTAACTTGGCCATCATCCAGCATGAGATTAGACGCCGCCGTCATAATCACAGAGCAACGCCACGAAGAGTCGTAGCATTTATTGCCAACAACATAATCAATTAAACCTTGATCCTTGCTCGCCCCAGCACCCAAACTCCGATGATAAATAAACTCAAAGTCTTGATTAGACTCGGATCGCAGACCAAAATATCTTACGCCCCACATATCCAAAAGCCACGACGCGCCCTCAGAACCCGTCAAACGCACATAATTTCCATACCCCCAAAACGCGGCAACAGCAACAAAGAAAAAGACCAGAACCACAAGAGCTTTCTTCATATCGGGACTCTTTAAATATCCATTTAAAAGCCAGAACAAAAAGACACACTAGATCGCCAACTCAAAACACAATAAACAAAAGCGCTAAAGGAAATTCTGAAAACCCCCGATTTCTTGAGCCTACCGACCTACAGCCTGCGTAGTTGCCAGGCATCATCTTCCGAGATCAGTCTTTTCCCATTCCTAAAACTTATTAACGCTCCATTAGGCTCTCGCCTTTATACTCCTTGAGCGGACTCAAGAAGTAATCGATAACCTTCCTCTTATCCGTCTTCACTTCCGCCCTTACCGCCATACCCGGCGACAGAGCGATCTTATTGGCGCCTACCTGAATGCTGTCGGTCTTCAGATGAATCCGCGCGCTGTAGACCAATCCGAGTTTCTCGTCTTCGATGGCGTCGCTGGAGATGCTCACTACCGTGCCTTCGACCACACCGTATTTGGTGAAGGTGAAGGTCTCGACCTTGATCTCGACTTCCTGGCCTGGGCGGACGAAGCCGATGTCCTTGTTCTCCAGCATGGCCTCTACTTCCACCGGCTGGTCGCTGGGCACTATGACCATCAGCGGTTGCGCTTCGGTGACCACGCCGCCGTTGGTGTGGATGGCCAGCTGTTGCACGGTGCCGTCCACCGGGGCGGTGAGTTGCATCAGGTGGTTGCGTTGTTCGGCCTTGTTCAGTTCCTGGCTTAAGGCGGCGGCGCGCTGATCGGCTTCGTGTTGCAGATCGAGCATGGCCCGGCGGGTTTGTGCGAGCACGCTGTTTTGCTGGCTTTGTGCGGCGCGCTTGGCTGCGCGCAATTCGCTTAAGCGTGCTTGCTGCATGGCCAGCTCACGCTCTTGGGCGAGCAGGTTCTGCTGTTTTTCCAGGTAGGCGTGCTTGGCCACGAACTGCTTGTCGAGCAGGCGTTTGTAGTCGGCCGCCAGCTCTCGACTGATCGGCAGGGTTTTATTCAGCGCATCGATGCTGGTGTTGACCGATTGCAGCTCGGCGCTGCGCTGCTCGATTTCGGCGGCGGTTTGCTCAAGCGTGCTGCGCAGTTCCAGGTATTGGCCCTGCACCCAGTCTTGCGCGGCACGTTGCTCGGTGGCATCGGCCTGGGGGATAAGTGCCGCCAGACTGGGCGGCTCTTCGTCCTGGGCGATGGCCTGCAGCAGCACCTGGGCGCGGGCGCTGTCGACTTGGGCGGCGAGCAGGTCGCTGTGCAAACGCTCGACATCGGCGCTGGTAATCCGCGCATCCAGTTCCACCAGCACTTCGCCGGCTTTGACCCGCTGGCCGTCCTGCACGTGGATGGCCTTGACAACCGCCACTTCGCTGGGCTGGATGACCTTGCTCTTGCCGCTGGGGACTATCTTGCCGCTGGCCGTGGCGACCACGTCGATCTCACCGACGCAGGCCCAGAGCAGGGTCAGGGCAGCGAAGGCCATGATCAGCCACTGGATGTAGCGCGGGGCCGGGTGTACCGGTTGCTCCTGCAGGGCCAGGGCAGCGGGCAGGAATTGCAATTCATGGCTCAGCCGTGGCGGTGCGTCCATGGCCTGGCGGTTTTTCCAGGAATGACGCCAGGCTTGGCGGTAGCGGTTAAGGAGGTCGCGTTTGGCCGAAGGCGAAGTCATGACAAGAACCCGAGCGTCGAAACGCAGTAGAAGACGCGATGTGCCTGTGTCGTTGTTTCGCGGGCATGGCCCGCCCCTACAGGTCGGTGCGACTCACGCGATCCCTTCGGCTTTTCCCCTGCGGGGCGAGGGGACTGATCGTACGGACCTGATACTTTTTTGGGGCTCATGCCGCACCGCCATGCTGCAGGCGATGCAGGCGCGAGTAGTGGCCGGCCTGGTGGGCCAGCAGTTCGGCGTGGCTGCCCTGTTCGACGATCTGCCCGCGGTCCATCACCAGGATGCGGTTGGCGTCGCGCACGGCGGACAGGCGATGGGCGATGATGATCACGGTGCGGCCTTTGCAGATGGCCTGCATGTTCTGCTGGATGACCCGTTCGGACTCATAGTCTAGGGCGCTGGTGGCTTCGTCGAAGATCAGGATGCGTGGGTTGCCGATCAACGCGCGGGCGATGGCCACGCGTTGGCGCTGGCCACCGGACAACGAGGCGCCGTGTTCGCCGACCACGGTGTCGTAGCCTTCCGGCAGTTCCAGGATAAATTCATGGGCGCCGGCCAGCTTGGCCACCTGCATCACTCGCTCGATCGGCGTGCCAGGGTCGCTCAGGGCGATGTTCTCGCGGATGCTGCGAGCGAACAGCATGTTGTCCTGCAGTACCACGCCGATCTGCCGGCGCAAGGATGAGACATCGGCCAGGGCCAGGTCCATGCCATCGACCAGCACCCGGCCGCGTTCGGGGGTGTAGAGGCGTTGCAGCAGGCGGGTCAGGGTGCTCTTGCCGGAACCGGAGCGCCCGACCACGCCGATCACCTCGCCGGCCTGGATGCTCAGGCTGATGCCGCGCAGCACCTCGGAGCCATCCGGGCGGTAACGGAACTGCACCTGGTCGAACTCGATCGCCCCCTTGAGCGGTGGCAGCGCGCTGCGCGAGTCCTGCGACAGTTCGGTACGGCTGTTGAGGATGTCGCCAAGACGTTGCACCGACACGCCAGTCTGCTGGAAGTTGGTCCACAATTGGGCCAGGCGCATGATCGGCTGCGACACCCGGCCGGCGAGCATGTTGAAGGCGATCAACTGGCCTACGCTGAGGTCGCCGTCGATCACCAGCCGTGCGCCCATCCACAGGGTTGCCACGGTGACCAGCTTGCCGATCAGGCCGACGCTTTCGTTGGCAATGGCCGAGAGACTTTGGGTCTTGAAACCCGCAGCCACGTAGCCGGCCAGCTGGTTGTCCCATTTGCGAGTGATCTGCGGTTCCACTGCCATCGACTTGAGGGTGTCGATGCCGTTGATCGTCTCCACCAGAAAGGCCTGGTTCTCCGCGCCGCGGCTAAAGCTCTCGTTCAGCCGCGCGCGCAGCACCGGGGTGATCAGCAGGGAAACGACGAAATACAGTGGCAGGGACAGCAGCACGATCAGGGTCAGCCAGCCGCTGTAGACGAACATCACGGCGATAAACACCACCGAGAACAGCACGTCCAGCACCAGGGTGATGGAGTTGCCGGTGAGGAAGCTGCGGATGTTCTCCAGCTCGCGCACCCGCGCCACCGAGTCGCCGACCCGGCGGGCCTGGAAGTAGGCGAGCGGCAGGGTCACCAGATGACGGAACAGCCGCGAACCCAGCTCGACGTCGATGCGGCTAGCGGTGTGGGCGAACACATAGGTGCGCAGGCCGCTCAACGCGGTCTCGAACAGCATGATGCCGAGCAGGCCGACAGCGATCACATCCAGGGTGGACAGGCCACGGTGGACCAGCACCTTGTCCATCACCACCTGGAAGAACAGCGGCGTCAGCAGCGCGAAAACATTGAGTACGAAGGACACCAGCAACACTTCGCCGAGCAGCTTGCGGTACTTGACGATGGCCGGGATAAACCAGCTGAAGTCGAACTTGCTCAGCTCGCCCGCCAGCGATGCCTCGGAGCGGACCAGGATCAGCTCGCCGCTCCAGCGCGCCTGCAATTCCTCGAAGCTGAGCACCTCGGGGCGTTGCGTTTGCGGATCGTGGATCAGCGCCTTGCCTTCATCCAGGCGCGCGATTATAAAGAAGCGGCCGTCCTTGGCCACGGCTAACGCCGGCAGCGGTATGAGCGCCAGGCGCTCCAGCTTGCTGCGCGCCGCCTTGGCCTTGAGCCCGAGTTTCCTGGCGGCCATCAGCAGCTCGCCACGGCCGAACTGGCGGCCATCTTCGGCAAACTCATGGGCCAGTTGTTCGGGAGAAGCGGCGACGTTATGAAAGCGCGCGAGCATGACCAGGCAGGCCAACCCGGTATCGAGCGGCTGGTCGCCGGTATTGGGCGGTGTATCGGACATTAGCTTCCCTGCTGTACTGCTACTTCCCAGGCACTGTAGATCGTCTCCTGATACAGACAGGAAGCAGATAACGGTGCACAAGACATTGGGAGAATCGTTCAGGCAGGGACGAGCGCTAAATCCAGGCCATCCCTTGCCTATGAGTGTTGCTTACAAACTGGACGATCTTATATGTCATGGCACTATGCCATTTCAAGAGCAGGTTCACGAAAGGTGATGCACCTCGCACATTGCTGCGATCGGCAGCCGAGTGCAGGTGGCAGTACCTGATACGCCCCGCGCCATCAGACCGGCGAACGCTAGAGGACGATCTGCCCCTGAACCGTACGCATCAAGCCAAAGATCTGTTCCAGGCAGGCGCAGGCGCAGGCTCTGCAGGCGGCATTCTCTGCGCCGGGGTCGACGGCATCGGCGTGACCAAGGTACTGGCCTGGTGCGGAACATGTCGGGTCTCAATGAGGGCCGAGAGGTAGGGTGCCGGAGTGAAGCATCATCCATCCTGCGGCATGCGCAGACAGCAGACCGTGGTGCGCCCCGAGCCATGGGGCCGTCGATCTGGGTCGGCGTAGCTCTCGATCTCGACGAAACCGGCCTTGCGCATCATCCCTGCCGAGGCGGCGTTTTCCTCGTGACGCTCGATATAGATGTCGTGCAGGCCCTGCTCGGCCAGCAGGCTGACCACCTGGCGCAACAAGTGTGAGCCCAGCCCCTGCCCTGCCATGTCGCGATGAGTCACCGCCTCGCAGATATAGGCATGCACCTGAGCGCGACGTGGCGCGGGCTGGTATCGCGCGAAGTCGCGCGACTGCCGGTAGCTGACGAAACCCAGCAACTCTCCCTCACGCTCGGCCAGAAGCGCCTGCACCGCGCCAGCGGCGATGCCCTGCAGATGGGCAGCCACTTCGTCTTGAGGCAGGTGGTTCCAGGGGTTCGGCCCGTGCTCGAAAATCAGCGCACAGAGGTTATCGATATCCCGATCCTGTGCCTGGCGTATTTCGAAGTCGCTCATCCATCCTCCCTGTTTCATGAAGCCATAGATCCTATGGCGCGCTGCAAAGATTGCAAAAACGTGGCCCGGCGCGGTGCGCCATAATGGGTTACGCCGCATATAAAATGGGTGACTTGCCTGAACACCCCGCTAGCGGCTAACCCATCCACGGGACTGTGGGTACCGGCTAGAGGCCTGCCGTCGACAAATCACCCGGCAATGGCTCGCCGCGTTCGGCGCAGGCCGCCACCGCCTCGATCAGCGGCGCCAGCTGGAAACCCTGGGCCTGCAGCCAGTTCTCGTCGTAATAGGTGGTGGCATAGCGTTCGCCGCCATCGCAGAGAATCGCCACCAGCGAGCCCGACTCGCCGGCCGCGACCATGCGCTGGGCGACCAGCAGTGCGCCGACCAGGTTGGTGCCACTGGAGCCGCCGACATGCCGGCCCAGGCGCCGCGCCAGGTAGTGCATGGCCGCCAGCGACAGGGCGTCGGGCACCTTGCACATGGCGTCGATCACCGAGGGCAGGAAGGATGCCTCGACCCGCGGCCGGCCGATGCCTTCGATGCGCGAGCCGCAGTCCAGGGTCAGGCTGGCATCGCCGCTGCGGTAATAGTCGAAGAACACCGAGCGCTCGGCATCGGCGCACAGCACCCGAGTGGCGTGACGGCGGTAGCGCACATAACGGCCGAGGGTGGCCAGGGTGCCGCCGGTGCCGGGGCTGGACACCAGCCAGCTCGGCTCGGGAAAGCGTTCGCTGCGCAACTGCTGGAAAATCGATTCGGCGATGTTGTTGTTGGCGCGCCAGTCGGTGGCGCGCTCGGCGTAGGTGAACTGGTCCATGAAGTGACCGCCCGTCTCGCGGGCCAGGCGTTCGGACTCGGCGTAGATCTGCCGCGGATCCTCGACCAGATGACTCTGGCCACCATAGAAGGCGATCTGCGCGATCTTCTCCGGCGAGGTAGTCGCCGGCATCACGGCGATAAAGGGCAGGCCCAGCAGGCCAGCGAAATAGGCCTCGGAAACGGCCGTGGAACCGCTGGAGGCTTCGATCACCGGCGCGCCGGGCTTGAGCCAGCCATTGCACAGGGCATACAGGAACAGCGAACGGGCCAGGCGGTGCTTGAGGCTGCCGGTGGGATGGCTGGACTCGTCCTTGAAGTACAGCTCGATGCCCGGCAAGCCAGGCAGCGCCAGGGGGATCAGGTGGGTATCGGCGCTGCGCTGGAAATCCGCCTCGATGATGCGGATTGCCTCGCGCGCCCAGGGTCTGCAATCGCTCATCAGTATCTCCTCAATCCAGCACGCCAACCGGTACGGCTGGCGCATTGCGCCATTGGCTCAAAGCCACCCCGCCGAACACCAGCGCAGCGGCGAGCAGTTGCAGGGTATTCAGGCGTTCACCGAGCAGCAGCATGGCAAACACCAGGGTGAACAGCGGTATCAGGTTGGTAAAGCCCGACGCCTGACTGGCCGGCAACTGGCTGACACCATAGTTATACAAGCCATAGGCGCCAACCGTTACCACCACCCCCAGGTAGGCCACGGCCAGCATGCCCTGCGGCGAGATGCTCGCGGGCAGGGGCGCGCTGAGCAGCGCCAGCGGCAGGAAGAACAGGCTGCCGATAAACGCCTGCATGGCCGTCAGGATAAAGGCCGAATAGCGCGCGGACAGGTGCTTGAGCAGCAGGGTGTAGCCCATGGCGCAGAGCATGGCGAGCAGTTCGTAGAAGTTGCCGAGCAGTGGCTTCGGCGCATGGGCATCAGCCTGGCCGGCCAGACTCAGCCAAACCGCCCCCACCAGCGCCAGGAGAAAGCCGGCCAGGGTGGTGCGGCTGATACGTTCGTGCAGGAAGACAAAGGCGCCCATGGCCACCAGCAACGGCAACAGCGCGGTGATCATCCCCGCCTGCGCGGCACTGGTGTTCTGCAGCGCCAGGGCCTCGAAGATGAAGTACAGGCAGGGCTCGCACGCGGCCAGGCCGAGCAGGTAACGCCAGTCGCCGGCGCGGTAGCAGATGCACCCGCGCCAGCGCCAGGCGAGCAGAAAAACCAGGCTGCCGAGGGCCATGCGGGCGAAGATCACCCACAGCGGCGGCAGTTCGGCGAAGGCCCATTTCAGGGCGATGAAGGAGCTACCCCACAGCGCCATGGCCACAACCAGGCAGACCACTGCCACTCCCCTGCCCTGCCCGCTCATGTGCCACTCCCCGCAAAAGCCCGAGTGTAGCCAGGCCAGTGCGGTGCGAACAGATACAGTCAGGCGCACGAACTGTGCGCCTGGCGATGGTTGAGCGGGTGACGGGGGCGTGATTCGCAGGCCAGAGGCCGTGCAGGACCGCAAGCCCTACGATCTGGAGCAATCCGCGATCCGTAGGGCGCTACTCGCCGCAGGCAGTACGCCATGTATTCACCGGCGCGGCACAAAGCCGGCGGGTTGTCGCTACGCTCCGAAGCCGCCCTACCCGCAGGCAGTGCACATTGGATTCACCGGCGCAGCACAAAGCCGGCGGGTTGCCGCTACGCTGCGAAGCCGCCCTACCTCCCAACGGAACGCCGCCCCAATCGCCCTACTGCTCCCAGGGCCTACCGCGGGTCTTGTCGCTCAGGCGCAGTTTCTGCTGCAGGGCGGCCTTGGCCAGCATATGGGCGCTGACCGGTGCGGTGATGAACAGGAACAGGGTGATCAGCAGCTCGTGCAGGCTGATGCCGTCGCCCCGGCTGCCGAAGTAGATCAGCGAGGCGATGACCATGCCGCCCACGCCCAGGGTGGTCGACTTGGTCGGCCCGTGCAGGCGCATGAAGAAGTCCGGCAGGCGGTACAGGCCAATGGCGCCGACCAGGGCAAACAGGCTGCCAAGCAATAGAAACAGGGCGACCAGGGCTTCGATCCAGTTATGCATGACAACTCCTTACTCGATGATGTCGCCGCGCAGCAGGTATTTCGCAACCGCCACCGTGCCGATAAAGCCCATCACGGCGATCAGCAGCGCCGCTTCGAAATACAGATCAGAGCCCAGCCAGATGCCGAACAGCACCAGCAAGGCGATGGCATTGATGTACAGGGTGTCCAGGGCCAGGATCCGGTCCGGCATATCGGGTCCCTTGATCAGGCGCGCCAGGGTCAGCATCAGGGCCAGGCCCATGATCGCCAGGCATAGCGGAATCACGTAGGCGAGCATGCGAATACCTCCAGCAGCGGTGCTTCGTAGCGGCGCTTGATCTGATCGACCAAGGCGGCCTCGTCGTCCACATCCAGACCATGCACCAACAGGGTTTTGCGGTCGTCGCTCAAATCGGCGGACACCGTCCCCGGGGTCAGGGAAATGATGCTGGCGAGCATGGTCAGGGCCAGTTCGTCCTCCAGCAGCATGGGAATCTCGACAAAGGCCGGACGCAACCTGGCGCTCGGCCCCAGGATCAGCTTGGCCACCTGCAGGTTGGCGATGATGATATCGCCCAGCACCTGGAGGAAGAACAAGCACAGCTTCAGCGGTTTGCGAATGCGCGGCGGGTTGATCCAGAACACCTGGGTCACCAGCGGAATCAGCCAGCCAAGCAGCGTACCAAGCAACCAGTGGCCCACGCTCATCTCATTGACCAGCAGCAGCCAGACCAGCAGCAAGGTCAGGCTCAACAGCGGATGGGGCAGCCAGCGACGGGCTTTCATGACGCACCTCCCGGCAGGACGATCTGGCGATACAACTGCAGGTCCAGCAACTGCTTGGCCGTGGCGTCGACATAGGCCAACAGCGGCGCGGCCAGGCCCACCAGCAGCAGGCTGAGCAGCAGCAGTCCGATGCAGGCCAGTAAGCGTCCGGCGTCCAGTTCGGCACTGTCCAGCTGGCTCAGCCCGACCCGCCAGAACAAGGTACTGCCGGCGCGACTGAGCGCAACCAAGGTGGCCAGGCCTGCGCCCAGTAGCACCGGCCAGAGGAACAGCGCCTGCAGGCCCGGCTCGACCGCCTGTAACAGCAGCAGCTTGCCGATGAAGCCGGACAGCGGCGGCAAGCCGGCCACACTGATGGCGCCAGCGAAGAACAGGGTGCCCAGCAGATGCGGATGTTGCAATGCCGGCCCCTGGATCAGCTGGCCGGCTTTCACCCCGCGCTGGCGCGCGATCAGGTCGGCCAGGAGGAACAGGCCACCGGCAATCCAGGTGCTGTGCAGCAGGTAGAACAAGGCGGCAGCCAGGGCTTGCGGCGTACCCTGGGAAATCCCCGCCAGCACGGTGCCGACCGAGACTACCACCAGGTAGGCGAGCAAGCCGTGCAGGCTGCTGGCCGCCAACGCGCCGATGACGCCCAGGCCGATGGTCAGCAGCGCTGCTGGCCAGAGCCATTCCTGGGCCATGTTGGCCAGCATGCCGGCATCATCGCCGAAGATCAGCGTATACACGCGCAGGATCGAGTACAGGCCGACCTTGGTCATGATCGCGAACAGGGCCGCCACCGGCGCCGTGGCCGAGGCGTATGCCCTGGGCAGCCAGAAATACAGCGGCAGGAATGCCGCCTTCAAGCCGAAAACCACCAGCAGCAGCAAGCCGGCCGCCCCCAACAGAGGCGCCTGATCGGCTGTGGCGGCGGCGACCCGCATGGCCATGTCGGCCATGTTCAGGGTGCCGGTGATGCCATAGAGCACACCGACTGCCAGCAGGAACAAGGCCGAACCGACCAGATTGAGGATCACGTAGTGCAAGCCGGCGCGCACCCGCTCCGCGCCGCCGCCATGCAGCAACAGCGAATAGGAGGCGATCAAGAGGATCTCGAAGAACACGAACAGGTTGAACAGGTCGCCGGTGAGGAAGGCGCCGTTGATGCCCATCAACTGGAACTGGAACAGCGCATGGAAATTGCGCCCGCGCTCGTCATCGCCGCGCGTCGCATAGAGCAGGGCAAAGAAAGCCAGCACCGCGGTGGCGACCAGCAGCAGCGCACTCAGCCGATCGAGCAGCAGGATGATGCCGAACGGTGCTTGCCAGTTGCCCAGGGCATAGACCTGCAGTACACCCTGGTCGGCTTGCCACATAAGCCAGAAGCTCAGGGGCACCAGCACGGTGGCAGAGGTCAACGACAGGGTGCGCTTGACCGGCATGCTCAGCCGAGCACCGAACAGCAGCAGGCAACCGATGAACATCGGTAGCAATACCGGCAGGATCAACCCGTGATTCATCGGGTGGACTCCCGGCCATCGACGTGGTCGGTTTGCATTTCGCCGACACTGCGCAGCGCCAGCACCACCACGAAGGCGGTCATGGCGAAGCCAATCACGATGGCGGTCAGCACCAATGCCTGCGGCAGCGGATCGGCATAGTCGGCGTTGGCGCCGATCACGGTGGTCACCCCGGTCTGCAGGCGACCCATGGCGAACAGGAACAGGTTGACCGCATAGGAGATCAGCGTCAGGCCCATCACCACCGGAAAGGTGCGCGCCCGCAGCAGCAGGTAAACACCGCTGGCGGTGAGAATGCCGAGGGCTCCGGCAAACAAAGCTTCCATCTCAAAGTACCTCTTGTCCGGCCTGTTCCTGGGTCAGCTTGCCCAGGTTGGCGAGAATCAGCAGGGTCGCACCGACCACGGTCAGGTACACCCCCAGGTCAAACAGCATGGCAGTGGCCAGTTCGATCTCGCCGATCAACGGGATCTCGAAATGACCGAATGCCGAAGTCAGGAACGGCCGGTCGAACAGCCAACTGCCGAGCCCGGTAAGCCCGGCAATCAGTACCCCGGCCCCGGCCATGCGGTGATAGTTGAGCGGCAGCCGCGACTGGGTCCACTGCACGCCGCTGGCGACGTATTGCAGGATCAGCGCCACGGCGGTGACCAGACCGGCGATGAAACCACCACCCGGCAGGTTGTGACCACGCAGGAAGATGAACACCGAAATCAACAGGGCCATCGGCAACAACACCCGCGACAGAGTGACCAGGATCAACGGATGCCGATCACGCGCCCAGTTGCGGCCATGCGCATCGGCGCGGGGCTGGAACAGGCGCAGGCCATCGAGCATGGCGTAGATGCCGACACCGGCAATCGCCAGCACGCTGATTTCACCCAGGGTATCGAAGCCGCGGAAGTCCACCAGGATCACGTTGACCACATTGTGGCCACCGCCGCCGGCAAGGCTGTTCTCCAGGAAGAAACTGGAAATGCTGTCATAGGGCCGGGTCAGGACGGCAAACACCAGAATCGCCACCATCAGGCCGAAGCCCACCGCCAGAATGAAATCGCGCAGACCACGGATGCTGCTCGACTCGCTACGCGTCTGCGCCGGCAGGAAGAACAGCGCCAGCATCAGCAGGACGATAGTCACCACCTCCACCGAGAGCTGGGTCAGGGCCAGATCCGGCGCCGAATAGCGGGCAAAGGCCAGTGCCACCATCAGGCCGACCACGCTGAGCATCAGCAGCGACACCAGGCGTTGCCGATGAAATACCACCGTTGCCAGCGCGGCCAGCGCCAGGATGCCCAGCCCCAATGCGGTGATGCCATCGATCGGGGTCATTGCCAGCGGGCCGGTAACTTGCGGCAAGGTGCTGAGCGCGAAGGTCACCACCAGCAACGCAACGCCCAGCAGCAACCCCAGGTAATGCTGCAATGAACCGTTTTCCAGGCGTTTGGTGATCGCTACGCAAACCCGCACCAGCAGCAGCATGGCCTGCTCGAACAACAAGCGGGCATCCATGCTCGGCAGGCCGGCATACCAGCGAAATAGCGGTTGGCGAAATAGATACACGAGAATTCCGCCAAACAGGGCGATAAAGCTCATCAGCAGCGCCAGGTTGAAGCCATGCCAGATCGCCAGGCTGTATTCGGGCAGGTCCCCGCCCAGGGTCGAGGTCGCCGCCGCGGCGAGCAGCGGCGCAACCGTGTAGGCCGGCACTATGCCAACCAGCAGACAGAGAAATACCAGGACTTCCACCGGCAGCTTCATGTAGCGCGGCGGTTCATGGGGCGGGTATTTCGGCAGATTGATCGGCTCGCCGTTGAAGAACACGTCATGGATGAAGCGCAGTGAATAGGCCACCGAAAATACCCCGGCCAGGGTCGCCGTCGCCGGGATCACCCAGTTGAAGCTGCCGAGCAGGTGCTGATTGAGGGTCTCGCTGAAGAACATCTCCTTGCTCAGGAAGCCATTGAGCAAGGGCACCCCGGCCATCGCCGAGGCCGCGACCATCGCCAACATGGCGGTATGCGGCATGTATTTCCACATGCCGTTGATTCGGCGCATATCGCGACTGCCGGTCTCGTGGTCGATGATGCCCGCGGCCATGAACAGCGACGCCTTGAAGGTTGCGTGATTGATGATATGGAACACCGCAGCCACCGTCGCCAGGCGGGTATCCAGACCAAACAGCAGGGTAATCAGGCCCAGGTGGCTGATGGTCGAGTAGGCCAGCAAGCCCTTGAGGTCGTGCTGAAACAGGGCCATGCAGGCGCCGACCAACAACGTCACCAGGCCGGTAATGCTGACCAGGTAGAACCACCATTCGGTGCCGGCCAACGCCGGGTACAGCCGCGCGAGCAGAAACACCCCGGCCTTGACCATGGTCGCCGAGTGCAGATAGGCCGAAACCGGCGTCGGCGCGGCCATCGCATGGGGCAACCAGAAGTGAAAGGGAAATTGCGCCGACTTGGTGAAGACGCCGAGCAGCACCAGCACCAGGGCCAAGGGGTAGAGGTCATGGGCACGGATTGCATCACCGGCGCTGAGCACCTGCGACAGCTCGAAGCTGCCGACGATATGGCCTATCAGCAAAATCCCCGCGAGCAGGGCCAGGCCGCCGCCACCGGTAATCGCCAGAGCCATGCGCGCACCAGTGCGAGCATCCGAACGACCACTCCAGAAGCCGATCAAGAGGAACGACGAGAGGCTGGTCAGCTCCCAGAACATCAGCATCAGCAGCAGGTTTTCCGACAACACCACGCCGAGCATCGACCCCATGAACAGCAGCAGGAACGCGTAGAAACGCCCCATCGGTTCCTGTTTCGTCAGGTAGTAACGGGCGTAGAGAATCACCAGCAGGCCAATGCCGAGAATCAGCAGGGCGAACAGAAAGCCCAGGCCATCCAGACGCAGGCTCAGGCTCAGCCCCAGCGCCGGCAACCAGTTCAGCTGAACCTTGACCAACTCACCGGCAAACACCGACGATTGTTGCGACAGGAGCAGGAGCAAAGCCGCCAACGGCGCCAGTCCCGCCGCCACCGAGCAGGCTGAACGCCCCAATCGATCAGCCAACAGTGGCAGGATCATCCCCAAGAATGGCAAGGCGACAATTAGCGCAAGCGCCATACACAAAACCCCTTTTTTGCATGCCCGCCAGCCAGATCGTGGCCGACGGTTAGCGTCCAAACTGCTACGCCAGCCCCATAATGCGGATTCACCGTCATGGGGCTGGCGCGCCTTAATGTATCGGCAGGTCTACGCCTGCTGCATGACTTGAAAGGCCCGCGTTCATTCCCAGGAGCCCTTGAATGACTCAAGGGCCACTTGCCAACTCCCGTCAGAGCCAGCTAAGCCTTTGTCGGCGCAGGATTATTCCACGATTACCCACGCCTATCGATACAGCGTTATGAATAGAAGTATTACTAAAATCGCAACCCGCGGGATTGTCTGACTGTAGCGCTCGCCAGGCAACAGGATAAAAACCATTAAATGACGCGCACGAAAAAGCCGGATCAGCTGACGCCGATCCGGCTTGGACACGGGTTACGGGGCGACGCGGCTGGTGCCGTTGGCGGTCATGATCCGTACACGCTGACCAACCCGGAAGACCTGATTCTCTTCGACGGCCTGGACATAGGCACGCATGGTGCCGTCATCTTCTCGCACGGTGATTTCCACGCCCTGGGTACGGGTGAAGCCCTCTTCCGTGGCGGCACCGATCAAGCCGCCGGCGACCGCACCGATCACTGCCGCGACAGCACTGCCGCGACCGCCACCAACACCGCTACCAGCCACGCCCCCGACCACCGCACCGGCACCGGCACCGATCGGCGTCTTGGTGCCTTCGATCTTCACCGGCCGCAGCGATTCGATAGTCCCCATGCGCACGGTTTGCACCGTGCGGGCTTCATCGCGCGAATAGGTGTCGCCCGTGAGACTGGACGCACAGCCACCCAGGATCAGAGCCAATGCAGTAAAAACTGTAACCAACGCAACAGGCTTATGCATGAGAACCGCCTCCGTTTGCAATATTGGGCTCATTAGACCGGCAAAGTTCGCGGCTGTCATCCTGCCCTCGGAAAAACCCTGCGCGACAACCCGCCTGCTTCAGTCAGCTTAGGCTATCGGTTAGGCTTCGCCGCAGGAGGGAACATCCATGGATTATTTCATCATCGTCAGCCTGACCTGCGCCGGGCTCTACTTTCACTGGTGGCTGTATGTGCGCATCAAGCGCTGGGCCGACCGCGACCTGGCCTTATCGATGGCAGGCAAGGACGCCGCGAAGAAGAATTACATGCTCCAGCGCCTGGCCGAAGCCCAGGCCGGCAAGGTCAAACGTCGTGAACTGCACGCCTGGCTGGAACGCGCGGCCGCCGATTACCGCGCGCCCTGAGCGCTTGCGAGAACATCGAGTGCTGTAGTGAGGACGCCAGACGTCCGCGGCAGCGTGCCGCGTTCCGTTCGAAGCGCACCGCGCCGATGAACCCCTGGCGCACGGCCTGCGGCGAGTGATACCGATCGCGGCCTGCTCGAGGTAACTGCTCGGGGCAGCGTGATCGAGGCTTTTGTAGGGTTGGCGCCGTACAGTTTTTTGTAGGATGTGGCGGCCGGGCGGCCTCGGCGTAATCAGGGGGCCAGCCGCTCGCGGCTCCAGACATCGTTGTGCAGGCGATAGTCGAGGCGGTCATGCAGGCGACTGGAACGGCCCTGCCAGAACTCGACCCGCTCGGCCAACAGGCGATAACCGCCCCAATGTGGCGGACAGTGGGGCGCCTGGTCGAGAAAGCGTTCTTCGACTTGCGCCAGCAGGCGCTCAAGCTCGGCGCGATCCTTGATCACCTGACTCTGGGGCGAAGCCCAGGCGCCCAGGCGACTACCCAGCGGACGCACCTGAAAATAGGCATCGGACTCGGCCGCAGTGACGCGCTCGACCCGACCCTCGATGCGCACCTGACGCTCCAGGGTTGGCCAGAAAAAGGTCATGGCCGCATAGGGCCTGACGGCCATTTGCTCGCCTTTGGCACTGTCGTAGTTGCTGAAGAAGGTGAACCCGCGCTCGTCTAATCCCTTGAGCAGCAGCACCCGGCAATGCGGGCGACCCTCGGCATCTACGGTGGCCAGGGTCATGGTATTGGGCTCGACCGGCGGTTGCTCGGTCTTCAGCGCCTCGGCAAACCATTGCTTGAACAAGCTGTAGGGCTCGCCAGGCGCCTGCGTCTCGCACAAGCCATCACGGGTGTAGTCGCGGCGCATATCGGCCAGGGTCTGGGTCATGACAAAGCCCTCTAGAACGGAGGCTGCCTAGCTTACCCGGACACGCCGGACTTGGCTTGATCCAAAGCAAGTAACTACTTGCCGGTAACCGAGTTGGCACTGTCTTGCTGCTTGCTGCGGACTGCGACCAGCGCCGGCGCAGCCGGCTGACTGTACTTGGCGACCAGCCCCTTCATGGTGCCCTTCGAGGTCAGCATGATCTCCACCCGCCGATTCAGTGCGCGACCCTCGACACTGTCATTGGCTGCACGCGGCATGTCCGAGCCCATGCCTTTGACCATCAAGCGATTCTGCTTCAACCCGCTCAAGCGGAAAATCGCGGTAAAGGCCCGCGCCCGCTCGTGACTGAGTTCGCGGTTGGCCGTAGCGACGCCACTGCTGTCGGCATGGCCGAGCACGAGCACGGCAACGCTCTGGTCTTTTTCCGCAAGTTTGGCAACCCGACTGATCGGCCCAAGGGTCACCGGCAGCAGCATCATGGGACGGTCCGGGTTGAAGCTGCCCAGCACCGGAGCGGTTACCACCAGCAAGTTCTCGCGCCGTTCGAGCACGAAGTGGCTGCCCTTGATCGCCTCACGCACGCGCGGTTCGTAATCGTCCAGCCAGGCCTGGGTGACTTCCGGATCGGGCATGGCAACCGCCAGTGGCTGCTTGATCTTCTCAGAGCCGACACAACCGGCGAGGAGCAGACACAGGGCGAAGGCGAGAGATTTGTTGGTGAGCATGGGATATCCACATACGAAACAGTCAAGAGAAACCGACAACGAGCCGGCATGAACACTTAAAACAACCACACTGTGCCCGGAGTTTAGCCGAGCTTTCTACAAACAATCTGCCAATACACGCGCAAGTTTCTGCGCGCGAGGGTCCATCAAGACGAACGGTCCTAGATTGTTGACCACGAAGCCAAACGCCACATCACGCTCCGGATCGGCAAAGCCGCTGGAACCACCCGCACCCGGGTGCCCGAACGCTTGCGCGCCCATGCCATAGGTGGCATTGGCCACCTCGGGTTGATCGAGCATGCAGCCCAGACCGAAGCGCGTGCGGGTCAGCAGGGTCTTGTCATCACCGACAGCATGCTCACGGGTCAGCTCATCGAGCAACTCACCTTCCAGCAAGCGACCATCGAGCAAACCGCTGTAAAAACCGGCAAGACTGCGCGCATTACCGTGACCGTTGGCCGCTGGCTGCTGCATTCGACGCCACTGCGGCTTATTTGTGCTGGTCATGATCGACGGCGGGTTGCTGAAGGCCCGCGTAGTCATGGCGCTCGAGTCGCTCATCATGACCTTGAGCAGGCGCTGGGCGGCGGCATCCCCCATGCCGCCCTTGCCGCGGGAGATATGCGCCACGCGGTCGAATTCTTCATCGGCCAGACCGACATGAAAGTCCAGGCCAAGCGGCTTGGCAATGCGCGCGACTATCGACTCACCCGGGCCGCGGCCTTCGACGCGCCGCAACAGTTCGCCAACCAGCCAGCCATAGGTGATGGGCGCATAACCATGCCCCTCGCCGAGTGGCCACCAGGCTTCTTCGGCCGCCAGGGTGCTGGTCATCGCCGGCCAGTCGTACAAGGCCTCGGCCGGCAGCATCTGCCGCAACGCCGGCAACCCGGCCTGGTGACAGAGCAAATGACGCAGGGTGATCCTGGCTTTGCCAGCGGCGGCGAACTCTGGCCAATAACGGGAAACCGGGGCGTCCAGTTCGAGCTTGCCCTCGCCGACCAGTTGCAAGGCAGTCACGGCGGTAAAGGTCTTGGTGCAGGAAAACAGGTTGAGAATGGTGTCGCTGTGCCAGGCCTGCTGACCATCCTTATCGGCCACCCCGGCCCAGACATCCAGCACCGTTTCGCCGCCGATCTGCACGCAGAGTGCGGCACCACGCTCCTGTGGATCGTCGAACAGGGCGGCGAAGGCGTCCTTGAGCGCCTCGAACTTGAGGTCGAAATAGCCCTGTATCTGCACAAGCGGCTCCTTGGTTTGGGGAATGGATGATCAGCCGCGCATTGTTCCAGCCCGGCATGCACTTGGAAACCCAGGCAGCCGGCTAACTGATCTCCCGCCGAAAAGGCGGTAGTGCATTGAGAATTGCCTTGCCATAACGCTGGGTCACCACTCGCCGGTCGAGCAAGGTAATGGTGCCGCGGTCGGCTTCGGTACGCAGCAAGCGCCCGCAGGCCTGGACCAGGCGCAGCGAGGCATCGGGCACGGCGATTTCCATGAAGGGGTTGCCACCACGCGCTTCGATCCACTCGGCCAGCGCCGCCTCCACCGGGTCATCCGGTACCGCGAAGGGGATTTTGGCGATCACCACATGCTCGCAATAGGCGCCGGGCAGGTCGACGCCTTCGGCGAAACTGGCCAGGCCGAACAACACGCTGTCCTCGCCGCTGTCGACCCGCGCCTTGTGCTTGTTGAGGGTTTCCTGCTTGGACAGGTTGCCCTGGATAAATACCCGCTTGCGCCAATCGCGCTCCAGCCCCTCGAACACGTCCTGCATCTGCTTGCGCGAGGAGAACAACACCAGGGTGCCACGCGAGCCTTCCACCAACGCTGGCAAATCGCGAATGATCGCCGCCGTGTGCGCCACCGCATCACGCGGATCGGCATGCAGGTTCGGCACCCGCAGAACGCCGGCATCGGCATGATGGAAGGGACTCGGCACCACGGAGGTCACCGCCACCTTGGGCAGGCCGGCACGCATCCGATAGCGATCGAAGGTGCCCAGCGCGGTCAGGGTTGCCGAGGTCACCAGGGCGCCATAGGCCACATTCCACAGGTTGCGACGCAGGGTTTCGGCCGCCAGGATCGGGCTGGCGTTGACCTCGATGTCGAACAGCGCACCGCTGTCGGCCAGGGTCAGCCAGCGTGCCATCGGCGGACTGTCTTCGGGGTCTTCGGCGGTGAAGGCCAGCCACAGCTCCCAACTGCCATGGGCCCGCGCCAGCAGGCTGCCAAACAGCGGGTACCACTCTTCGGCCTGATGACTGGCAATGCCGATGGTGGCCTCGCCATCCATGGCTTCCTTGAGTTTTTCGGTCACCCCGGTGAACAGCTCGGACAGCTTGGAAAAGCCTTTCTTCAACTCCGTACCCAGCTCACGCAGGTGCTCCGGCACCTGGCCGCCAACGAAACGGTGACGCGGCCGTTCGCGGCCCTGCATGTCTTCGCCGGGCTTGAACTCGGCCACCTGCTCGCAGGCGCTGAACATGAACTGCTGCTGGGTCTTGATCTCCCGCGCCAGCTCCGGGACCTGCTCGATCAAGCGCCCCAGATCACCCGGCAACGGGTGCTGGGCCAGCAGCTTGCTGAGGTTCTTCGCGGTCTGTTCCAGCCAATCGGCGGTCGAGCGCAAGCGGGTGAAATGGGCGAAGTGACCGATGGCCTTGTCCGGCAGGTGGTGACCTTCGTCGAACACATAGAGGGTTTCACGCGGGTCGGGCAGCACCGCGCCACCGCCCAGCGCCAGGTCGGCCAGGACCATGTCGTGGTTGGTGACGATCACATCGACCTTGCCCATGCCCTCGCGGGCCTTGTAGAAGGCGCACTGCTGGAAGTTCGGGCAATGCCGGCTGGTGCACTGACTGTGGTCGGTGGTCAGCTGCGACCAGCGCGTGTCCTCCAGCTCCTCGGGCCAGTTGTCGCGATCTCCGTCCCATTTGTTGCCGGCGAGCTTTTCCATCATGACCACGAACAGTTTCTGGCTCTGCTCGTCGACGTCGATACGGAAGCCTTCTTCCTCGAACAACTGGGCCGTGGCGCTTTGCGCTTGGCCTTCCTGCAACAGCATGTCGAGCTTCGACAGGCACAGGTAGCGGCCCCGGCCCTTGGCCAGGGCGAAGCTGAAGCTCAGGCCGCTATTGCGCATCAGGTCGGGCAGATCCTTGTGCACGATCTGCTCCTGCAGGGCGACCGTCGCGGTGGCGATCACCAGACGCTTGCCGGCGGCCTTGGCCACGGGAATCGCCGCCAGGCAGTAGGCCACCGTCTTGCCGGTGCCAGTACCGGCCTCTACCGCCACCACGGCCGGCTCGCCCTCACGCCGACCCTCCCCGTCGACCTTGATCGCCCCCAGCACCTTGGCGATGTCGGCGATCATCAGCCGTTGGCCATAGCGAGGCTTGAGCGACTTGGCTTCGAGAAAACGCGTGTAGGCGCCCTGGATCTGGGACTTGAGTTCGGTACTGAGCATGGGATCTGGACGTGGGGTCTGGGCGCGAAAAGGCTGGATAAATTTTCAGTGTCTTGCAACGGCCGCTATCATAGCGCGCTAATCGATAATGCGCAGAACCCGGACTGGAGTTTTACATGACACCTTACGCTGTGACCTACGCCCTGCATCTGCTTGCCGCACTCGTATGGGTCGGTGGCATGTTCTTCGCCTGGATGATCCTGCGCCCCGCCGCGGTCAGCGCACTAGAGGCGCCGGCGCGCTTGAAACTGTGGCTCGAAGTATTTCAGCGCTTCTTCTACTGGGTCTGGGCGGCCGTGATAGTGCTGCCAATCACCGGCGTGGGCATGCTCAACCTGCGCTTTTCCGGTTTCGAGGTCGCGCCGCGCTATGTGCACATCATGATCGGCCTGTATATCGCCATGCTCGCGCTGTTTCTCCGTGTACAGGCGCTGCAACTGCCTGAACTGCGCCGCGCGGTGGCCGCCGAAGACTGGCCGAGCGGCGGTGCCGCGCTCGGGCGAATTCGCCGCCTGGTGGGAATCAACCTGATACTGGGTCTGGGCCTGATCAGCATCGCTGCCACCCGCCCAGGCTTTTGAGGACGAGCCAGGAGCGCATGGCGCTCCTGGCCTTGAGCCGCTGAGTTAGAAGCGCACTACATCCAGATTGCCTGCCGCCCCGGCACTGCCTGATTGGCCGGACTGACCGGAGCGCCCATCACGGGCATGCGACGTGCTGTACAGCCAGCAGCCCTTGCTCGCACCACCGGCCCCAGGATTTCCGCCATTGCCGGCAGAGCCACCGGCGCCGCCATCGAGACGCACCTGCAACCGTTCCAGAGGAAAGCCCAGCGGCACCTCCAGGCGCACCTGCCCGCCCCTGGCGCCGGCCTGGCCATCGCCGCCGCGCAAGCCATCATAGCCGCGACTGGCCTGGCCCCAGGTACAGCCGCCCGGCTTGCCATCCGCGCCATCCAGACCCGAGTAACCTGGCGCACCCATGCCACCTCGGGCATCGACCAGGAGGGCCTCGGTCGCCACAGCTACCAGACGAAGGCTCAGTGTACGACCCGGCAATGCCGGTTGCAGGAACGACCCCGGGGCACCACGCACGCTGATCTGCGCGCCAGCAGCGACCTCGCCGCTCTCCACGTCGAGACGAAACGGCTGCTCGCCAGGTGCAATGGCAATCCGTGCGTTACGCCCTAGGCGCAGCTCCGCGACATGCATGTCAGTCAGCCCGGATGGAATCAGCAAGGTGCCATGATCTGCAATGTGCAAGCGCTCCACCTGCAACACATGGGTTGTTGCGGGTAATCGCAGCATGGCATGCGGCTGCACCTCGATCAGGTTCTGCGCCAGTGCCAGCGGACTGCAGAGCGCGGCCAACAACAACGGGCTACGCATGCTCGACCTCCACCTGCGCCAGGGCCGCACTCACCGGCTGCGCCGGCGCCAACGACAAGCCCTGCAAGTGGAAAATGCCGAACAGCAATACCTGTACGCGCTCAAGCCCCAGCCGAGCACGCCCGTTCATGCGTTCATTGAATAGCCACAACTCCAACCCGTGGACCAATACAAGCAAAGCGCCCGCCATATTCAGCAACAGTGCAAAAGGTTGCGCGAACGGATTGATCAGATTGGCCAAGACCACGCCCCAGAATAATGCGGTCAGTACTTTTCCCAATCCCAACAAGATCTTCATGTTCGCCCCTGGCAGCTTTTTGTTCTGCGGCACCTTAACTGCTTTGCGCCAGGCTAGCAAAAAGTGCGGCGATCTCCCGCCGGGCCAGATGCATGGCCGATCAACGACCGGCCCACATCAGGCAAGATCGGCTACGGCAGCGCTTCGACCGCAGCTTCGACCCGTCGATTGATCGCACGTCCAGACTCGGTGTCGTTATCGGCAACCGGGCGTGACTCGCCGTAACCCACAGCCGAGACCCGGTCAGCTTCGATACCATTCTGCTCGACTAGCACGTCGCGCACGGCATTGGCACGCCGTTCGGACAAGCCTTGGTTATAGGCATCGGAGCCAATGGCATCGGTGTGCCCTTCGACAATCGTGGTGGTCTGCGGATACTGCTTCATGAAGTCAGCGAGACTTTTGATATCAGCGTAACTGCCTTCCTTGACGACCGACTTGTCGAAGTCGAACTTGACGTCCAGCTCGACGCGAATCGGCACTGCAGGCTCATCAGGCTCCATCGCTTGCGCTGTACTCGCATATTCGCTGTAAGGGCAGCCATTGTGGCGCACCGAAGTATTGGGCGGTGTACCGGGACAACGGTCGCGACGATCAAACACGCCGTCGCCGTCCTCATCACCGTCCTGGGCATAGCAAATAAGGCTGCCAATGACCGCTCCGGCCACGGCACCGCCTGCTGCCCAAGCCGAACTTTCGATTGCGCCTAGGCCGCCACCGGCCAGGCCTCCAATCGCAGTGCACAAGGGCCAGTTCCCTTGGTTGAGTACTGCGTCTCCCGTACTGGAAGTCGTGACGCAACCAGAAAGAATACTACTGGCCAAGAGAAGGGGAAAAGCAACTCTGCAGAGCCTGGTTCTCATGGTGAATCTCCTGTATTACCAGCAGCACGCCGGTAACACAGGAGTTAAGCGCACCCTCTGGATAGTACAAGTGCGCCCTCGGTGAGGGCGCACATGGCATAGTTAAGGCCGCGCCTCGACTTCAGCCTCAACTCGACGGTTGATTGCCCGACCTTCCGCTGTCGAATTGTCAGCGACCGGACGGGTTTCGCCATAGCCTACTGAGTTGACGCGACTACCTGACACACCATACTGGTTGACCAGCACGTCGCGAACAGCGTTGGCACGACGCTCGGACAGGCCCTGGTTGTAAGCGTCGGTACCGATGGAGTCGGTATGCCCTTCAACCACGGTTGTGGTTTGCGGGTATTGCGCCATGAAGTCTGCAAGGTTTTTGATGTCGGCAAAACTGTCTTCTTTCACTTGAGCCTTGTCGAAGTCGAACTTCACATCCAGTTCGACTCGAACAGCTTCTGCGACGGGCTCAGGCATGACAGGCTCCTCGACCATCACCTCCTCGACCATCGCCATTTCTTCCATCTCTCCGGCGCCATGGACCCAGCAATAAGCCGCCGCCATGCCGGCACCGACCAAGGCACCGCCACCCGCCCAAGTCGAACTTTCAATGGCGCCCAGTGCCGCGCCGCCCACACCACCAACCGCCGCACACATCGGCCAATCGGTTTTTTGCAAACCGGCGCAACCCGTCAAGAAACTTGTCGTCAATATCAGGGGTACCGCTTTCCTTATGATGCTCATATGCATATCTCCAGTAGGGATCGGACAAAAACCGACACTTAAGGATTAAAGACCTCTGCTTTAGAATTCGCCAGACATCATTTACATACTTCAAGAATCATCGGCTCTAGGCCTTCACGCAGCCGCGCGTTAGTCTTTTCAGAACCGATCGAGGATTATCGATGACCGCGAGCATTACTACCCGCACGCCACAACAAGCGCTAGCCGCTCTACTGGAGCGTTACGCACCCAGCCGCCTGCTCTTGATAGGTGCCAGCGAACTGCCGGCACTGGACGCTTTCAAGGCCGCACACGCCGATTGCCAAGTCGCCCATGCCGCCGCAGGCACCTTGCCGGCCGAACTGGCCGCTCAACGATTCGACCTGGCGCTGGTCGTCGACTGCCTCGAACACCTGCCCAAACGTACCGGGCTGGAGCTGCTCGGAGGCATCCGCAACCTGAATGCCAGTCGCCTGGCAGTGCTGGTCGACCTGCAGGCCTGCGCCTGGCAGGACACCGATTTCTTCGCCCTGGCCCTGCAGGCCAGCGAGCGCTTTCAGCGAGGTGAACAGACCCTGAGCCTGTTCACCTACGACCTGCTGGACTACAAACAGGTACCCGCCTGGCTGAATGCCAAGTTCTGGGCCAACCCGGAAAACTTTGGCAAATACTGGTGGTGAAGCACATGCAGACAGTCAACGCCGCTCCGCCAAGCTGCCCTTGCGGCAGTGGCGACTCACTCAGCGAGTGCTGTGGTCGCTACCATGCCGGGCTGCCGGCGCCGAGCGCCGAAATACTCATGCGCTCACGCTACAGTGCCTATGTACTGGGACTGGTTGATTACCTCCTGGCGACCACCCTGGCGACACAACAACCGGGCCTGGATCGCGCCGCTATCAGTGCCTGGAGCCTGCACAGCACCTGGCTTGGCCTCGACGTCGAAAGCACTGAAGTACTGGGCGGACAGCCGGAACATGCGTTCGTGACCTTTACCGCCCGCTGGCACGATGACAGCGGCGAACATGCCCACCGCGAACGCTCCGCCTTCGTCCAACACCAGGGCCACTGGTACTTTATCGACCCTACGGTCGCGCTACAGGTCGGCCGCAATGATCCCTGCCCTTGCGGCAGTGGGCAGAAATTCAAGAAATGCTGCGCCGGTTTTGTCTGAATCAAAACCCCGCGGGCCGATTCGCGCGGGCACAACAGCGATGCCGTTGCACTCAGTGATTGGCTCACTCGCTTGGCGCACACAAGGCGCTCGGCGCCTGGCGCGGAAACATAGCGATGGTGCTGCAGCAGGCTGCAGAGCCACGCGCCTTTCAACCGTGCGCAGCAACGCCGGTACTCGCTCTCGGTGAAACTGGGTGCCGCGACCAAGTCGGGAGCAATCCCGACTTCGAGCTATTCCTGTAATTTCAGATGGGAAATATCCGGGGGTGGCGCCGCCGGTGCGGGCTTTATCTCACCCATGTCGCTACCGGCAGGTGCCAGACTGAATTGCGACAGATCAACAGGCGGTGCTTGCGGCGCAGGCTTGTCATCCTGCAAGTCCTCACCCAGCGGAGCGATGCCAAAATCCGGCGCATCGACCTCGGAGAAGGCCGCCATGTACTCATCCCGCGGCAGCACTTTCAGCCGCTTGCCGGCAGGCGCATCCGCCGCTGCAGCAGGCACATCCCCAGGCGCGGCGGCTGGCGGCGCTGCCAACTCGATCTCCTCGACCTCCTCCGCCATGTCCCTCACTTCGACCAGAGCACCGGCGCGCAGTAAGGTGCTGCGATATTTTTCCGCGCCAGCCGCATCCAGGTTGTTCTTGATCACAATGCGCCGACCGGAAAATAACAAGGCGATACGCTGAGCATCGGCCTGGAACAACTTGGCCAGATTGGCTTGCACCGACTCCAGTTGCGCCCCCGGCACTAACTGGCCTGTGAAGGCGATCTCATAACGAACCATGGTCACTCTCCTGTCTTCATCGGCGCCCAGTATGGCGCAGGCTGGTACCCGCAAAGGTTGTAAATCCATTAAACGCCGTGGCGGGGCCGCCTTTAGGCGCCCTCGGCAACACGCTTGGGGATGGCACAGTAGGCGGGCGTTGTTTCACAATCGCTCACAACACGTTGCAGCCAGGCACGTGCTTGTTACACTGACGCGTCCTTTGGAGTATGAAATGTTTTCCCAGGCGCTAACTATAAGAATTCTCAGCCTATTGATTTTGTTCGGCCTGTTTTCCAGCATCGGTGGGTGTTCCACCTGGACCAGCGGGGGATTCAAGGATCCGGATGTCAGCTTGGTCAAAGTCGAAGTCATCAGGGCCAAGTTGTTGGAGCAGCGGTTCGTCCTGCGTTTCCGTATCGACAACCCCAACAGCATGAGCCTGCCGGTGCGCGGCCTGGATTATCGGGTGCACCTCAACGAGGTGAAACTGGCAGAAGGCGAAACCAATACCTGGTTCACGGTTCCAGCCCATGGCCACCATGTGTTCGATGTCCCCGTGCGCACCAATCTCTGGCGACACCTTCGACAAATCGTCAAATTGCTTGAGCGACCCGAAGAGCCTATCCGCTATCGCCTCGAAGGCCAGGTAAAAACTGGCCTGTTGTTCGGGCGCAGCGTGCACATGTCGCGTAATGGCGAGATAATCCCCGGCGATTTCATTCCTGAGTAAGTGCACATGAACCAACAAGCCCACGTACACGGTCCCGACTGCAACCACGCCGAACCTGATCATGACCACGGTCACGTGCATGGCCCGGACTGCAACCATGCTCACCAGGAGCCGGTGCGCAACACCCTGAAAGATGTCGGCCGCAACGACCCCTGCCCGTGCGGTAGCCAGAAGAAGTTCAAGAAATGTCACGGTGCTTGATGTACCCATGAGCACCTTGACTCTGCTGCTTCTGCTGGCCGGCACCCTGCTGGTGACGGCCCTTGCGCTGTATGCCTTGCTGCTGTGGCGCCGAGTCTGGGCGCAACGTCGCAACTTGGCGCAGGCAGAAAGCCAGCGCCGTGAACGTCTGGCTGGCGACTTGCAGGTGCTCGCCAGCAGCCTGCTCGATAGCCAGCTGCCATTGATCGAAGGCGCTATTCGGATCAAGGTGCTGCTGGACAACTACGACACGGCGCTGAGCCAGGACAGCCGCTGCCAGGTGTTTCATTTGCTGTTCGAAGCCACCGCCCAGGTGCCGACCCATGCGAACTGGAAGGCACTGGACCCCGGCGAGCGGCGCCAGCATGAAAAACGCTTCAATGAACTGGAACTGCAGCACAAGGCTGCCGCTCGCACAGCCGCGCGCTGGCTGCTCGACGAAGGCCTGAAGCACCCCGGCAACTGACCCTGGCCAGCTGCCAGGGCTGGCCGGCACTATCATCCACCGCTCTTTCCTGTCCTGCGTTCTGCAAGGAGCTCGTCGCATGCTATCGCGCGCATTCCGTCCCATGGCCCAGCTGGGCCTCGCCGCCACTCTTGCTAGCGGCGTGGCGTTAAGCGGCTGCCAGTCGATTCTCGACAGCCGTTACAGCGATAGCCTGCAGCCGGACCAGGGCAGCGTGCGCATTCAGGGCCTGGCACAAACCGTTGTGGTTCGACGCAATGCCCTGGGCATGCCGCTGATCGAAACCAACAGCTTCCACGACGCGCTGTTCGCCCTGGGCTATGTGCATGCCAGCGACCGCCTCAGCCAGATGGTCGGCCTGCGCCTGATGGCCGAAGGCCGATTGGCGGAGATGGCCGGGCCCGGCGTACTGGAAATCGATCGCCTGATGCGCGCGGTCAACCTGAAAAAAAGTGCCGCGGTGCTCTATGACAGCGCCTCGCCACGAATGAAGAAGTTCTTCGAAGTGTACGCCCGCGGCGTCAATGCCTATCTGTTCCGCTATCGCGACAAGCTGCCGATGGACCTGGCCCAATCCGGCTATCGGCCGCCCTACTGGAAAGCCGAAGATTCGGTGCTGGTGTTCTGCCTGCTGAATTTCGGTCTGGCGGTCAACCTGCAGGAAGAAATCGCCGCCCTGGTGCTGGCGCAGAAAGTCGGCAGCGACCAACTCGCCTGGCTGCTACCCACCTACCCGAACGAACCGCTACCGTTCGATGAGGCGGAAAAGCTCAAGGGTTTGACCCTGAGCGGACAAATACCCGGCCTGGCCGCCGTCAACAATGCCGCCAGCCAACTCGCCAGCGCTCACATGCTGGGCGTCGCCGCGTCGAACAACTGGGCCATCGCCCCACAGAACAGCCGTAGCGGCAAGAGCCTGCTGGCCAACGACACTCACCTGCCACTGTCGATGCCATCGGCGTGGAACTTCGTGCAGATCCGCTCACCGAAATTCCAGGCCGCCGGCGTGTCGATTGCCGGCGTGCCCGCCATCGTCGCCGGGTTCAACGGCAAGCTCGGCTGGGGCATGACCATGGTCATGGGCGACAACCAAGACCTGTTCCTGGAGAAAATCCGGCGCCAAGGCAACCGCCTCTATTATCAGGCCGAGGGCAAATGGCTGCCCGCCCGGGAGCGCCAGGAAACCTTCTTCATCAAGGGTCAGCGACCGATCCGCGAAACCATCTACGAGACCCGCCACGGCTCGCTGCTCAACTCGGTGCTGGGCGAACGCAAACACCCCTTGCAACCCCTGCAACTGGAAAGCGGCTATGGCCTGGCCCTGCAAACCACCCAATTCGAGGCGGACCAGAGCCTCGATGCCCTGTTCGACCTGTCCCGCGCGCAGTCGGTGGAGCAAGCCTTCGAAGCCACCCGCGAAGTGCGCGCCATGCCATTGAACATCGTCTTCGCCGACGCCCAGCACATCGGCTGGCAAGTCACCGGGCGCTTCCCCAATCGCCGCGAAGGCCTTGGCCTGATGCCCTCGCCTGGCTGGGACGGCCGCTACGACTGGGATGGCTTCGCCGACCCCATGCTGCATCCCTACGACCAGGATCCGCAGCAAGGCTGGCTGGGCACCGCCAACCAGCGCACCGTGCCACGCGGTTATGGCATGCAATTGTCCAGCTCCTGGTTTTACCCGGAGCGCTACGAGCGCCTTGCCCAACTGGCGGGCAGCGGCAAGCACGACACCCGCAGCATGATTGCCATGCAGTACGACCAGACCAGCCCCTTCGTCAGCAAGCTGCAGAGCATGTTCGCAGCACCCGGCATGGCCAAGCCGCTGCAAAAGGCCATCGATGCCCTGCCCGCGCAGGAACGCGGCAAAGCGCGCGAAGCATACCGCCGGCTGATGGCGTTCGACGGCAAACTCAGCGCAAGTTCGGCGGATGCCGCACTCTATGGCGCCTTCCTGCACGAAAGCGCGCGGCAGATCTTCCTCGATGAACTGGGCCCCGAGACCAGTGCGGCCTGGCTGGCCCTGGTGGAAACCGCCAAGCAATCCTATTCGGCGCAGGCCGACCACCTGCTGGGCCGCGACGACAGTCCATTCTGGAACGATATCGGCAGCGCCGAGCAAGAAGACAAGCCTGCCATTCTCGCCCGCAGCCTGGCCGCCGCCGTGACCTTCGCCGAAACCAAGCTCGGCAGTGAGCGCAGTACCTGGCAATGGGGCAAATTGCACAGCTACACCTGGACCAACGAAACCAGCAAACTGGCGCCCTACATGAACACCAGCCAGCGCGCCGCAATCAACGCACTGAAGGGCTATCTCGACCGCGGCCCCTACCCGGCCGGCGGCGATCACAGCACCCTCAATGTATCGGCCTACAGCTGGGGACAGGACTTCGACACCTGGCTGATTCCGGCCATGCGCATCGTGGTCGACTTCGGCCGCGAAGAGCCATTGATCGGCCTGAACAGTTCCGGCCAATCCGGCAACCCGGCGAGCGAGCATTACGCCGACGGCATCGAGGCCTGGCGCAAGGGCCAGTACATGAGCTTCCCGTTTCAGCCACAGAACCTCGAGAAGGTCTACGGCACTAAACGACTGATCCTGACACCCGGGAAATAGTTACCGCTGGTCGGCGACGACTGAACCAAGCGGGCAGGTCTGCACTCTGAATTGACGGACTTACTCCATAGATCATCATTTCAGGGCGCCTTTGGGCGCCCTTTTTTTGTGCATGATTTAGCCGCGCGCAGGCCCGCCCCGAGCCTGCCGGTCGACCCTGATCAGTCGCGAGTAATCCCGGTGATGGTGATGCCATAACGTTCAGCCAAACGCACGGCAGGAGTCTGGATTTCATTGGGCAGGTCTGTAGGCTCTTCGGGCTCGTAAACCTTTTCGGCCATCTTGAGCAACTGGATTGCCACCTGCTCCATGCTCGGCTTGCTGGCGGACTGAAGCTCGAACACCTCGGTGCGCTCATCTTTACTGTATGTGATCTTCCAGGTCGTCATACCCGATTCCTCCGACTCGATCTTCCGCATGCTGACGGACATCTGCTTAAAAGCACCTTATCAAAGCCGCCTGCTCACTGTGGTCGATAGCCCGCTAGACAGCTTTTCCAGATGTTTCAGCGCCGATAACTCGCCACGGCTGCAATGCTGTTAATTTAAGCCAAGTGAGCAGCATTTTTGTAGCCGGGTAAATGGATGCAAGCGCCGCACGTACAGCAGCAGGATTAGCGCCCCCTCAAGTGAACAGCACTACCGCCAAGCCTGCACCTCAGGTGCCGGCATGCCTCAACGCAGAGGCATCGATTGAGTCGCCGGGCGCCCATGGCGCCCATGGCGCCTATTGTTTGCCAGCATTTGCGCCTCATACGCGACCATTGACGATTAACGCAAGGCCACAGTTGGCTTATGATCCTGCTGCGCCTGCGCCACGCCATGCCAACTGGCCGCAATACCCAACGAGCAGGCCTCACTTTCCAACCACCATCACCTGCGCAACCGACTTGCACTAAGGAACCACCATGAGCAGCCGCCAAGCCGAGATCGCCACCGCCCTGAACGTGGTGCCCCCCTTTGCCGACGAAACCGCCCTGTTGGCAGAGATCGAGCGGCGCAAAACCTTTATCAAGAATTGCCTGCGTAACGCGGGCCTGAAAGTACTGGTACTGGGCATCAGCGGCGGGGTCGATTCGCTGACCGCTGGACGCCTCGCGCAACTGAGCGTGGAAGAACTGCGCAACGAGACGCACGACGCCGCATATCGCTTCATTGCCGTGCGCCTGCCCCACGGCACCCAGCACGACGAGCACGACGCCCAGGCATCGCTGCAATTCATCCGCGCGGACGAAGAAGACACGGTGAACATCGCCGACAGCGTGTATGCACTCGGCGAGCAGGTCAGCCACCTGCAGAAGCTCAGCGAGGCACGCCGCGACTTCGTCGTCGGCAACATCAAGGCGCGCATGCGCATGGTCGCCCAGTTCGCCATTGCCAACGCCAATAACGGTCTGGTCATCGGCACCGACCATGCTGCCGAGGCCGTAATGGGCTTTTTCACCAAGTTCGGGGACGGCGCTTGCGACCTGGCACCGCTCAGCGGCCTGGTCAAGGGCCAGGTGCGCGCCATCGCCAAGCAGCTTGGCGCACCGGAAGGCCTGGTGTTCAAGGTGCCCACCGCCGACCTGGAGGAGTTGCGTCCGGGCAAGCCGGACGAAGAAGCGCACGGCGTCAGTTACGCCGAGATCGATGCCTTCCTGCATGGCCAGCCGGTTCGCGACGAGGCTTACGCCATCATCACCCGCACCTACGACAACAGCCGGCACAAGCGCGAGCTGCCACTGGCGCCCTGATCACGAAATTGCAGGCAAGAAAAAGCCGGTTCCCACAGTGCGCGGAAACCGGCTTTTTCGTGGCCCAGCAGAACGGTCAGGCTTTCGGCAAGGTCACGCCGAGTTGCCCCTGGTACTTGCCGCCGCGATCCTTATAGGACACTTCGCACTCCTCGTCGGACTCGAAAAAGAGCATCTGGGCCACGCCTTCGTTGGCGTAGATCTTCGCCGGCAAGGTGGTGGTATTGGAGAACTCCAGCGTCACATGGCCCTCCCACTCGGGTTCCAGCGGGGTGACGTTGACGATGATGCCGCAGCGCGCGTAGGTGCTCTTGCCCAGGCAGATGGTTAGTACATTGCGCGGGATACGGAAGAATTCGACGGTACGGGCCAGGGCGAAGGAGTTCGGCGGAATGATGCAGACATCGCTTTTTACGTCGACGAAGCTCTTTTCATCGAAATTCTTCGGATCCACGGTGGCCGAGTTGATGTTGGTAAACACCTTGAACTCATCGGCGCAGCGCACATCGTAGCCATAGCTGGACACACCGTAGGAGATCAGCGCCTGACTGCCTTCGGTGCGCACCTGGCGCTCGACGAAAGGCTCGATCATGCCGTGTTCTTGCGCCATGCGGCGAATCCATTTATCCGATTTGATGCTCATGGCGGGCGTCCTGAATAAGCGGGTGATGAAAAAGTGAGCGCATCTTACCGGGGCCGGCGGCAGGGTTCAAAGGCTGTCGACCAACGTCATCACGCAAGCCTGCGCTGTGCTTCGTCCGTCGCCAAATAACAGAAAGGTGTACAGAGCGTTCGCGCTTAGCGTTAAAAACGCGTACAGTAGCGCCACTGTGCTGCATGTGTCACCGCGAATCGCTACTTGATGCCTAGATTTCGATCCAAACATCGTCCGACTCCTAGTACTCGTTGCACTCAGTCCCGGCCTGGGCTTTTCCAGGGCTGTTATTAAAAATTGTTAGGAGACATAACATGTCGAATCGTCAGAATGGTACCGTCAAGTGGTTTAACGATGAGAAAGGCTACGGCTTTATCACTCCGCAATCCGGTGACGACCTGTTCGTACACTTCAAAGCTATCCAGAGCGATGGCTTCAAGAGCCTGAAAGAAGGCCAAGCAGTGACTTTCGTGGCCACCCGTGGTCAGAAAGGCATGCAAGCTGAGGAAGTTCAGGTTGCATAACCTGATCTAACCTCGCTTGAGAAAAAGCCCCGCCATGTGCGGGGCTTTTTTGTGGCCGCTGATCCGTCGCCGACACCGCGCGCACTAGGCGCACGGCGCTGACTCACTCAGTCTTCGCTGACCACGATGCTCGGCATGGCTTGCGCCTGCCGCCCGCCCTGGGCGATACGCGCGCCGACATTGCGGGCGATCTCCTGATAGATCATGGCGATCTGGCTTTCCGGGTCCGCCACGGTGGTTGGCTTGCCGCCGTCGGACTGCATGCGGATGGCCATCGACAGCGGCAAGGACGCCAGCAGGTCGACACCGAACTGCGCCGCCAACTTCTCGCCACCGCCCTCACCGAACAGGTGCTCGGCGTGACCGCAGTTCGAGCAGATGTGCACCGCCATGTTTTCCACCACGCCGAGCACCGGAATATTCACCTTGCGGAACATCTCCACGCCCTTCTTGGCATCCAGCAGCGCCAGATCCTGCGGCGTGGTGACGATCACCGCACCGGACACCGGCACCTTCTGCGCCAGGGTCAGCTGGATGTCGCCGGTGCCTGGGGGCATGTCGACCACCAGATAGTCCAGATCGCCCCAGGCGGTTTGGCTGATCAACTGGATCAGCGCACCGGAGACCATTGGCCCGCGCCATACCACCGGGGTGTTTTCGTCGGTCAGGAAGGCCATCGACATGACCTCAACGCCATGGGCCTCAAGCGGCACGAACCATTTCTGCTCCTTGATCTCGGGTCGCGTGCCCTCTGGGAGGCCAAACATGATGCCCTGGCTCGGCCCATAGATATCCGCATCGAGAATGCCGACCTTGGCCCCTTCGCGCATCAGCGCCAACGCCAGATTGGCGGCGGTGGTCGATTTGCCCACCCCGCCCTTGCCCGAAGCCACCGCGATCACGTTCTTCACGTTGGCCAGGGCCGGTACTTGATCCTGCGCCTTGTGCGCCTCGATCACGCAGTCGACCTGGACCTGCGCACTGTCGACGCCCTCAAGGCTCTCCAGAGCCATCTGCAGCATCTGCGCCCAGCCGCTTTTGAACAGACCAGCGGCGTAACCCAACTGCAGACGCACGCTGACCTTGGCGCCCTGGATATCCACTTCACGCAGACAGCCGGCGCTGACAGGATCCTGCTCAAGGTGGGGATCGATGTATTGGGACAGTGCAGCTTCGATCGCTGCGCGGGTGACGGACATAGAAGACTCCCAGGGAAAGACCGAGTAAAACAGGCGGGCATATTACCCCGTAGGCTGCGCCGTGCGCACCGCCTCTGTGGGCCAGAGTTGCCCTGGCCGATGCAGCGCCACCTGCCCAGACGATCCAGCGGATGAAAAAAATCCGCGCCGGCTATATAGTTGCCGACTTCTTTCGTTATACCAGTGCAGCCGATTCCCATGAGCGAAGCCCGCAAGATTCTCGTTACCAGCGCCCTGCCCTATGCCAATGGCTCGATTCACCTTGGCCATATGCTCGAGTACATCCAGACCGATATGTGGGTGCGTTTCCAGAAGCTGCGCGGCAACCAGGCCATCTATGTGTGCGCCGACGACGCCCATGGCTCAGCGATCATGCTGCGTGCCGAGAAAGAAGGCATCACCCCGGAACAGCTGATTGCCAACGTCAAGGCCGAGCACAGCGCAGACTTTGCTGCTTTTCTGGTGAACTTCGACAACTACCATTCGACCCACTCCGAAGAGAACCGCGAGCTGTCGGCGGACATCTACCTGAAACTGCGCGAGGCCGGGCATATCGCCACCCGCTCGGTGACTCAGTACTTCGACCCGGAAAAGGGCATGTTCCTCGCCGACCGCTTTATCAAGGGCACCTGCCCAAAGTGCGCGGCCGAAGACCAGTACGGCGACAACTGCGAGAAATGTGGCGCCACCTACGAGCCGACCGAGCTGAAGAACCCGCGCTCGGCGATTTCCGGCGCCGTTCCGGAGCTCAGGGACTCCAAGCACTTCTTCTTCAAGCTGCCCGAATTCGAGGCCATGCTGAAACGCTGGACCCGTGGCGGCGCCCTGCAGGAAGCGGTGGCCAACAAGATCGCCGAATGGCTGGACTCCGGCCTGAAGGAATGGGACATCAGTCGCGATGCACCCTACTTCGGCTTCGAGATCCCCGACGAACCCGGCAAGTACTTCTATGTCTGGCTGGACGCTCCCGTTGGCTACATGGCCAGCTTCAAGAATCTCTGCGCGCGCACTCCCGAGCTGGATTTCGACGCGTTCTGGGGCAAGGACTCGACGGCCGAGCTATACCATTTCATCGGCAAGGACATCGTCAACTTCCACGCCCTGTTCTGGCCGGCCATGCTTGAAGGCGCCGGTTTCCGCACGCCGACTGCGGTCAACGTGCATGGCTACCTGACCGTCAACGGCCAGAAGATGTCCAAGTCGCGCGGCACCTTCATCAAGGCGCGCACCTACCTGGATCACCTCAACCCGGAATACCTGCGCTATTACTACGCGGCGAAACTTGGCCGCGGAATTGAAGACCTCGACCTCAACCTCGAAGACTTCGTGCAGAAGGTCAATTCGGACCTGGTCGGCAAGGTGGTCAACATCGCCAGCCGCTGCGCCGGCTTTATCCACAAGGGCAATGCTGGCGTGCTGGTCGCCGGCAACGCCGCACCCGAGCTGACCGAGGCCTTCCAGGCCGCCGCGCCGAGCATCGCCGAGGCCTACGAGGCGCGCGACTTTGCCCGCGCCATGCGCGAGATCATGGGCCTGGCCGACCGCGCCAATGCCTGGATCGCCGACAAGGCGCCCTGGTCCCTGGCCAAACAGGACGGCAAGCAGGACGAGGTGCAGGCCATCTGCGCCCTGGGCATCAACCTGTTCCGTCAGCTGCTGATCTTCCTCAAACCGGTACTGCCGAAACTGGCCGCCGATGCCGAAGCCTTCCTCAATGTTGCGCCGCTGACCTGGAACGACCACCAGAACCTGCTGGCCAACCACCAACTGAATCCGTTCAGCGCCCTGCTGACCCGTATCGAGCCTGCGAAAATCGACGCCATGATCGAAGCCTCCAAAGAAGACCTCGCCGCCAGCCAGACCGACAGCGCGCCACAAGGCAATGGCGAATTGACCAAGGAGCCGCTGGCTGCGGAAATCGCCTTCGACGCCTTTGCCGCGGTCGACCTGCGTATCGCCCTGATCGAGAAGGCCGAGTTTGTCGCAGGCGCCGACAAGCTGCTGCGCCTGAGCCTGGATATCGGCGATGGCAAGCGCAACGTGTTTTCCGGGATCAAGAGCGCCTACCCGGATCCGAGTCAGCTGGAGGGCCGCCTGACCCTCTACGTGGCCAACCTGGCCGCACGCAAGATGAAGTTCGGCGTGTCCGAAGGCATGGTCCTGGCCGCCGGCCCCGGTGGCGAGGAAATCTACCTGCTCAGCCCGGACAGCGGCGCCAAACCGGGCCAGCGGGTCAAGTAACGCCACTGCGGCGTATGGGCGCAGCGTGCCCCAAAACGCTGCGCCAGCCTTATGCAGGCCACTCAGGAACAGTGATCCGGCTTGTATGGCCGGGCAGGCTTCCCGATAATAGACACCCCTTTGCCTACGGCCTTGCCTGTCCACCAACGGAACCCGCAATGACCGAACTCGCCTTGATCATGGTCAGCGCCATACTGGTCAACAACTTCGTGCTGGTGCAATTCCTCGGCCTGTGCCCGTTCATGGGTGTGTCGAAGAAGATCGAGACGGCCATCGGCCTGTCCCTCGCCACCACCTTCGTCCTGACCCTGGCGGCCATGTGCAGCTACCTGATCCAGCATTATGTGCTCGAGCCGCTGGACATCGAATTCCTGCGCACCATCAGTTTCATCCTGGTGATCGCCGTGGTGGTGCAGTTCACCGAAATGGTGGTGAACAAGACCAGTCCGCTGCTGTACCGCGTGCTCGGTATCTTCCTGCCGCTGATCACCACCAACTGCATCGTCCTCGGCGTGGCCCTGCTCAATGCCAACAAGGCCGAGTTCACCTTTATCACCGCCACCGCCAATGGTTTCGCCGCCGGCCTCGGCTTTTCCCTGGTGCTGGTGCTGTTCGCCGCCATGCGTGAGCGCATCGCGATCGCCGACGTGCCGAAAACCTTCCAGGGTGCCGCCATCGGCATGGTCACGGCCGGCCTGATGTCGCTGGCGTTCATGGGCTTTACCGGGCTGATCAAGCTATGAGCCTGTTGCTCAGCGCGGTGCTTGCCCTGCTGGCGCTGTGCCTGGTGGCCGGCGCCATCCTCGGTTTCGCCGCGGTGCGGTTCAAGGTCGAAGGCAACCCGATCGCCGAACAGATCAACGGCCTGCTGCCGCAGACCCAGTGCGGCCAGTGCGGCTATCCAGGCTGCAAGCCCTATGCCGAGGCGATTGCCGGCGGCGACAAGATCAACAAATGCCCACCGGGCGGCGAAGCAACCATCCAGGCCCTGGCCGACCTGCTGGATGTCGAAGCCGAACCGCTGGACGCGGTGGAAGGCGAAAAACCGCAGATGGTCGCCTACATTCGCGAGGCCGAGTGCATCGGCTGCACCAAGTGCATCCAGGCCTGTCCGGTGGACGCCATTGTCGGTGCGGCCAAGCAGATGCACACGGTGATCGTCTCCGAATGCACCGGCTGCGACCTGTGCGTCGAACCCTGCCCGGTGGACTGCATCGACATGATCCAGTTGGGCAGCAGCGTGCAAAGCTGGAAGTGGAGCAAACCCCTGGCACCTGGCCTGTTGATCGCCACCGACCGGGAGCAGGCAGCATGACGGTGATACAACCCCTGGTTTGGGATATCCCCGGCGGCATCCATCCGCCGGAGCGCAAAGAACTCTCCAACCGCACGCCGATCCAGCCCGCGCCGCTGCCCAAGCGCCTGGTGTTGCCGCTCAACCAGCACATCGGCGCCGCCGCCGAGCCGGTGGTGAGCCTCGGCCAACGGGTACTCAAGGGTCAGTTGATCGCCGCCGCCAGCGGTTTCGTCAGCGTGCCGCTGCATGCACCGACCTCCGGCACTGTCAGTTTTATCGGCCCGCAGCCTTATCCACATGTTTCCGGCATGCTCGCCCCGGCCATCGTCATCGACAGCGACGGCCTCGATCAGTGGTGCCCACTGACGCCCTGCCCGGACTACCGCCACCTGGACAACAGCAGCCTGCTGGAGATGATTCGCCAGGCCGGGATCAGCGGCCTGGGCGGCGCCGGTTTCCCCACGGCGGTCAAGCTCAACGCGCGACCGACCCAGAAAATCCATACGCTGGTGATCAACGGCACCGAGTGCGAGCCCTACATCACGGCCGACGATCTGTTGATGCGCGAACGCACCCTGCAGCTGATCTCCGGCATCGACATCATCGCGCAACTGATCCAGCCCGATCAGGTGCTGATCGGCGTCGAAGACAACAAGCCTGAAGCCATCGCCGCACTGCGCGCGGCCTTGAGCGAGCGCAGTTATCAACTGCGGGTCTTCCCGACCAAATACCCCTCGGGCGGCGAGAAGCAACTGATCCAGATTCTCACCGGCGTCGAAGTGCCCAGCGGCGGCCTCCCGGCGGATATCGGCATCCTCTGCCAGAACGTCGGCACCTGCAAAGCCATCCACGATGCCGTGGTGCTCGGCCAACCGCTGATCTCGCGTATCACCACCCTGACCGGCGAGGCTCTGGCGCGCCCCATGAACGTCGAGGTGTTGCTCGGCACCCCGGTCGGCGAACTGCTGGAGTTTGCTGGCCTCGATCGCAGCAAGCTCAACCGCCTGATCATGGGCGGGCCGATGATGGGTTTTACCCTGCCCGACGTCGACGTGCCCCTGGTCAAAACCACCAACTGCCTGCTCGCTGCGACCAGCACCGAATTGCCAGCACCGCCACCGGCCCTGCCCTGCATTCGCTGTGGTGAATGTGCAGAGGTCTGTCCGGCCAGCCTGCTGCCGCAGCAGCTGCACTTCTTTGCCATCGGCCAGGAACACGAGCAGCTCAAGGCGCACAACCTGTTCGACTGCATCGAATGTGGCGCCTGCGCCTATGTCTGCCCGTCGAGCATTCCCTTGGTGCAGTACTACCGTGCGGCCAAGGGCGAAATCCGCGACCTCGAACAAAAGCAGCTCAAGGCCGAGCAGTCCAAGCAGCGCTTCGAGCTGCGTCAGGAGCGCCTGCGCCGCGCCGACGAACAGAAAGAAGCCGAGCGCAAGGCCCGCGCCGAGAAAGCCGCCCGCGCCAAAGCCGCCCAAGCCACAGCGCCAGCGGGCACTGACGATGGCGTGCACACAACCAAGCCGGCCGGCCTCAGCGACGAGCTGAAGAAACTCAAGATCGAAGCCAGCATGGCTCAGGTCGCACTGAAGAAGGCCGAGAAACAACTGGCGACCCACGCCACGCCCGAAATGCAGACCCAGGTCGACCAGCTGCGCCGTGCCGCAACCACCGCACAGCAGGCTCTGGATAACGCCATGGTGGCCAGCCCACCTGCCGCAGCAGCGCCGGCGGCGGACGACGGCGCCCTGAAGAAAGCCAAGATCGACGCGGCCATGCTCCGCGCCCAGCTACGCAAACTGGAAAAACTCGAAGCCCCGGATGACGACCAGCTGGCCGAACTGGCTCGCTTGCGCCAGCAGCTCGAAGAGGCCGAACAGGCCCTCAGCAGCCTGCACAGCCAGGCCGCCCCGCCCGCCCAGCCGGTCGACGACGGCGCCCTGAAGAAAGCCAAGATCGACGCGGCCATGCTCCGCGCCCAGCTACGCAAGCTGGAAAAACTCGAAGCCCCGGATGACGACCAGCTGGCCGAACTGGCTCGCTTGCGCCAGCAGCTCGAAGAGGCCGAACAGGCCCTCAGCAGCCTGCACAGCCAGGCCGCCCCGCCCATCCAGCCGGTCGACGACGGCGCCCTGAAGAAAGCCAAGATCGAACTGGCGATGAAACGCGCCGAGCTGAAAAAAGCCGAGAAAGCCGGCAGCGATGACGTCGAGCTGGGTAATCTGCGCGATGCACTGGCCCAGGCCGAACAGACTCTCCACGCTGCCGAAGCGACGGCCAGCAAGCCTGCGCCAACGCTGCTACGCACGGATAAACAACCGATCGATGAGACCACCCGCGCCCTGAAAACCGAAGTGGCCTTCGCTCGCGCCGACCTGCGCAAACTGGAACGTGACGAGAGCAGCGCTGCCGATGCCCTGATGTCAGCCCGTCAACGCCTGGTTGAAGCCGAACAGAAATTACAGGAACACGCAGGCTAACCGACCCCCGTGGCCCGGAATGCATCCGGGCTGCGATTCTGAACAGCTGTTAAGGCCGCGCACCGCGTGGCCTGCGCAAGACACTAACCGGAGTGCCAATGGCCCTGCCCCGCATCACATCGCCCCACGCCACGGGCAGCAACCGTACCCAGCAGGTGATGCTGCAGGTACTGCTGGCCACCGTGCCGGGGATCCTGGCACTGACCTGGCTGTTCGGCTTCGGCACCCTGACCAACCTGCTCTGGGCCAGCGCTTGCGCCCTGGGCTTCGAGGCAGCGATCCTGAGCCTGCGCCAACGCCCCCTGGGCTTCTTTCTCAAGGACTACAGCGCCCTGGTCACCGCGGTGCTGCTGGCCCTGGCCCTGCCGGCCTATTCACCCTGGTGGCTGACCCTGATCGCCACCGGCTTCGCCATCGTCTTCGGCAAGCAACTGTACGGCGGCCTCGGGCAGAACCCGTTCAACCCGGCGATGCTCGGTTATGTGGTGGTGCTGATCTCCTTCCCGGTGGAAATGACCAGCTGGCCGGCGCCGCACTCGGTCGGCCTGATCGAAGGCCTGCAGCACATTTTCGGCTGGGCCGCCCTGCCCGATGGCTGGACCCAGGCCACCGCGCTGGATGTCATTAAGATCAACAAGAGCCTGACCATGGACGAACTCTGGGCACAACACCCGGCGTTTGGGCACTTCGGCGGCGCCGCGGCTGAAGCGGTCAATCTGGCCTTTCTCGCTGGCGGCCTCTACCTGCTCTACAAGCGGCTGTTCACCTGGCATGCGCCCGTGGGCATGCTCGCCAGCCTGGCCCTCATGAGCCTGCTGTTCTGGCATGGCTCGGGCTCGGACTCCAATGGCTCGCCGCTGTTTCACCTGCTCACCGGCGCGACCATGCTCGGCGCCTTCTTCATTGTCACCGACCCGGTATCCGGCGCCACCAGCAATCGTGGTCGGCTGCTTTTCGGTGCCGGCGTCGGCGTGCTGGTCTACGTGATCCGCGCCTGGGGCGGCTATCCGGATGCCGTGGCCTTCGCCGTGCTGCTGATGAACCTGGCCGCGCCGACCATCGACTATTACACGCGACCGCGCACCTACGGTCACCGCAAGCCTACGCGCGGCTTCAATCTGGGAGAGTGACCATGAATTTCCCGGAAATCAGCCGCTCGATGCTGAAGAACAGCCTGGTCCTCGGATTGTTCGCCGTGGCCACGGTCGGCGGGGTGACGCTGGTGCAACTCGCCACCGCCAAGCAGATCGAAGTGGCCCAGCAACAGGCGCAGATGCGCACCCTGGCCGAAATCCTCCCGACGGACAGCTACGACAATAATCTGCTGGACAACCGCATCGAGGTACTCGACCCCTTGCTGCTCGGCAGCAAGCTGCCGCAATCCGCCTATATCGCCCTGAAGGACCACCAGGCCAGCGCGGTGATCCTTCAGACCACTGCCCCGGACGGTTACAGCGGCAAAATCCGCTTGCTGGTTGGCATTCGCGCCGATGGCCAGTTGGCCGGCGTACGCGCGCTCAGTCACCGCGAAACCCCGGGCCTGGGCGACCGGGTCGAGCTGACGAAAAGCAACTGGATCCTGGGTTTCAACGGCAAATCGCTGAGTGATCCAGGTGAGGCCGGCTGGGCGGTGAAGAAGGATCGCGGCGAATTCGATCAGTTCGCCGGCGCCACCATCACGCCGCGCGCAGTGGTCAAAGCGGTGCATAACGCACTGCTGTATTTCGATCGGCACCGCGCCGAACTGCTGGCCGCCAGCAATACGGACGCGGCCCGCGATACCGCCTTGCGGCACGAGACTGAAGCCAACCCCGAGGTCACCCATTCGCCCGCCGACAGTGCCGCTGGCAGCGCGGGCGACAGCAGCGCCCCTGTTGATCGAGGAACCGCGCCATGAGCAGCCCCAGCTACCGCGACATCACCCTTAACGGCCTGTGGAAGAACAACCCGGCACTGGTTCAGCTGCTCGGTCTCTGTCCGCTGCTCGGGGTCAGCAACTCCACGGTCAACGCCCTGGGCCTGGCCCTGGCCAGTGCGGTGGTACTGATCTGTTCCAACACCGCGGTGTCCCTGGTGCGCGGCGTGGTCAACACCGCCGTGCGTCTGCCGGCCTTCGTGATGATCATCGCCGCCCTGACCACCTGCATCGAGCTATTGATGCAGGCCTACACCTATGAGCTGTACCAGATCCTCGGCATCTTCATCCCGCTGATCACCACCAACTGCGTGATTCTCGGCCGCGCCGACGGTTTTGCGGCGAAGAACGATCCGGGGCGAGCGGCCTATGATGGCCTGGTAATGGGTATCGGTTTCGGTGGGGTGCTGGTCATGATCGGCGCCGTTCGCGAACTGCTCGGCACCGGCTCGCTGTTCGCCAATATGCACCTGCTGTTCGGCCCCGGCGCCGCCGATTGGCAACTGACCCTGATCGCCGACTACAAAGGCTTCCTCCTGGCGATTCTGCCACCAGGCGCCTTCATCGTTCTGGGCCTGCTGATCGCCGGAAAAAACCGCATCGATCAGGTGCTGGCCGAACGAGCCAAGGCACAACAGGTTGATGTGCCGGCGCCAAGCCGACGCGTGCGGGTCACCGGAGTGATCGAGTGAATGCCGCCAAGCGCTACGAAATCTTCCGCCGCCTGCACGAAGACAATCCAGAACCAAGAACCGAGCTGGCCTACAGCTCGCCTTTCGAACTGCTGATCGCCGTCATCCTCTCGGCCCAGGCCACCGACGTCGGGGTGAACAAGGCCACCGCCAAACTGTTTCCCGTCGCCAACACTCCAGAGGCGATCTATGCCCTGGGCGTGGACGGCCTGTCCGAGTACATCAAGACCATTGGTCTATACAACGGCAAGGCGAAGAACGTCATAGAGACCTGCCGCCTGCTGATCGAACGCCACGGCAGCCAAGTGCCGCAGACGCGCGAAGCCCTTGAAGCGCTGCCAGGGGTCGGCCGCAAGACCGCCAACGTGGTGCTCAACACGGCCTTTCGCCAGCTGACCATGGCGGTGGACACGCATATTTTCCGGGTCAGCAACCGCACCGGGATTGCCCCCGGCAAGAATGTGCTCGAGGTGGAAAAGAAGCTGATGAAGTTCGTGCCCAAGGAATTTCTCCTCGATTCGCACCACTGGCTGATCCTCCATGGTCGCTATGTTTGCCTGGCGCGCAAGCCGCGCTGCGGCAGTTGCCGCATCGAAGACCTGTGCGAATACAAGCACAAAACCTCGGACGATTGAGCTTTCAACAGTTCCACGCCTGACCGATAGAAAAAATCTTTTTTACCCGCCCCGCTTTTGCGGCTATAAGGTGCGCAAATGGCCCTTGTAGCCGGGAGTGAAAAACATGAGCACTGGTAAAGAAGACCTCGAGCTCGACGAAGATTTTGTCGCAGAAGATGCCGACGATGGCGATGCCGATGCCCCTGTTGAGGTTGCCAAAACCAACCTGACCAAACGGCGCGTCATCGACAATTTCCTCGAAGAGCGGCGCTTGCACAAACAACTGGCCGAATACGACTTCGACCTTTAGTTCTCACACTCATATGCAAAAGCCCCGCAACGATGCGGGGCTTTTTCGTGGTCGACCGGCCAACTACGCGGCCGGGGCGCGCCAGTAACCGTCAGTCCGCACGCGACGGCGACAGCAACTCGATCTTGTAGCCATCCGGGTCCTCGACGAAGGCCAGGATGCTGCTGCCGTGCTTCATCGGCCCCGGCTCGCGGGTGATCTTGCCGCCACGGGCACGGATGTCGTCACAGGCCTTGTACACGTCCGCCACTTCCAGGGCGATATGGCCGTAGCCTGTACCCTGTTCGTAGCTGTCGACGCCCCAGTTATAGGTCAGCTCGATCACGCTGTTATGCGCCTCGTCACCGTAGCCGACGAAGGCCAGGGTGAACTGGCCGTCCGGGTAATCCTTGCGCCGCAGCAGGGTCATGCCCAGGACGTCGGTGTAGAAGGCGATGGATTTATCCAGATCGCCAACGCGCAGCATGGTGTGCAGTAGCCTCATCGGGTTTCTCCTTGTCCGCGGCCCGCGCTCACGGGCCTGAAATGCAAACCCCGGCTCTAGGCCGGGGTTTGCGGGGGCTTAGGCGCTCAGTCTATCAGAGCAGCTTGCGACCCTTGTTAGCCGCGATGCGCATGCGCAGTGCATTGAGCTTGATGAAGCCGGCCGCATCCTGCTGATCATAGGCGCCGGCATCGTCCTCGAAGGTGGCGATATTGGCATCGAACAGCGAGTCATCGGACTTGCGCCCGGTGATGATCACGTTGCCCTTGTACAGCTTCATGCGCACCACGCCGTTCACGTTGGCCTGGGAAGCGTCGATCATCTGTTGCAGCATCAGACGCTCAGGGCTCCACCAGAAACCGTTGTAGATCAGGCTGGCGTACTTGGGCATCAACTCGTCTTTCAGGTGCGCGACTTCGCGGTCCAGGGTGATCGACTCGATGGCGCGGTGGCCCTTGAGCATGATGGTGCCGCCGGGGGTCTCGTAGCAGCCGCGCGACTTCATGCCGACGAAGCGGTTCTCGACGATATCCAGACGACCGATGCCGTTTTCGCCGCCGATGCGGTTCAGTTCGGCTAGCACGGTGGCCGGGGTCATGGCCTTGCCGTCGATGGCGACGATGTCGCCGGCGCGGTAGGTTAGCTCGATGTAGGTCGCCTTGTCCGGCGCCGCTTCAGGGGACACCGTCCACTTCCACATGTCTTCTTCATGCTCGGTCCAGGTGTCTTCCAGCACGCCGCCTTCATAGGAGATGTGCAGCAGGTTGGCATCCATGGAGTACGGCGACTTCTTCTTGCCGTGACGCTCGATCGGAATTTCGTGCTTGGCGGCATAATCCATCAGTTTTTCGCGCGACAGCAGGTCCCACTCGCGCCAAGGAGCAATCACCTTCACCCCAGGCTTGAGCGCATAGGCGCCCAGCTCGAAACGCACCTGATCGTTGCCCTTGCCGGTGGCGCCATGGGAGATGGCGTCGGCCCCGGTTTCGTTGGCGATTTCGATCAGGCGCTTGGCGATCAGCGGACGGGCGATGGAGGTACCCAGCAGGTACTCGCCTTCGTAGACGGTGTTGGCGCGGAACATCGGGTAGACGAAGTCGCGGACGAATTCTTCGCGCAGGTCGTCGATGTAGACTTCCTTGACGCCCATGGCCTTGGCCTTGGCGCGGGCCGGCTCGACTTCCTCGCCCTGGCCGAGGTCGGCGGTGAAGGTCACCACCTCGCAGTTATAGGTGTCTTGCAGCCACTTGAGGATCACGGAAGTGTCCAGGCCACCGGAATATGCCAGGACTACCTTGTTTACGTCGGCCATGCCAATCAACTCCACGGGGTTGTTCGGGAAAACCCGTGATTCTACTGGTCACGCAGGATGATTTACAGCACTGCGACAGTCTGTGACGACGAAGCGGCAAAGACGGGTATCGGCCCACCCCACTCGTAGCGATTCCGCCCTCCTCTGCAGGCAGCGCTACTGCGGGGTTTCAGACGTTTCATCCGCGCCGGCAACCCGGGCCAACGCGACGCTGACCCGGCGATTTTTCGCGCGATTGACTTCACTGTTATTCGGCACCAGCGGGTAACGCTCGCCATGAAAGCGCAAGGTGATCTGCTCGGCAGGCACGCCATTGGCTTGCAGGTACTCCATCACCGCCAGGGCACGGCGCCGCGACAGGTCACGGTTGGTCAGGCGATTACCGCTGTTATCGGCATGGCCATCGAGCTGGATACGATTGACGCTGGGGTCGGCCTTGAGATAGCTCAGAATGACGTCCAGCTCGGCCTTGGCCTGCGGCGCCAGGTCCACGCCGCCGCCCGGAAAACCGACACGGGATTGGCGGATCTGTTCGAAATTGACCGGCAACAGCTTGGCCGTACAGGCCAGGTAATCGTTGTAGGCCTTGCGAAACCTGACCGGCAGCAAGCGCACTTCAAGGCTATCGCCCGCATGCCGGCTGCGATGGCGGATCAATGGGCTACGCCCCTCCAGCAAACCGCTGAGCAGACGACCGGCCTGTTCCTGAGTACTACTGAAAGGCATCTCCCCGTCGCCAACCCTGACCGAACCCAGGTTGATATCGCCACGTCCCGGCTGCCAGGGGGCGGCGGCCGCCAGCAGCGTTGCCGAACCTGCGCCCAGCCAGCGCTCAGGCACCTGCAGATTGAAGGTCGCCTGCTCGCCGGCCCGGCGCACGAAGACTCCTGCACCGAAATCGGTGATCGGCTGACTCAGGCGGCACTCGAACTGGTCGCCGGCAACCGCCCACTCGACCTTTTCCAGGCGGGTCTGGAAGGTGATGGCTAGTGCTGGCTGACTGGCCAGCAGGCATAACAGGGCGAGGACGGACGATCGCACGGAAGACTCCAGGAAATACCACGTACCCCCTGACTATCGGTGCCATCGGGCAAAACTTGAGCAGCCGATTGCGCCGGCAGGCGCAAGCAAACAACTGCGCACGCCTCGATTCACGGTTGAGCGGTTACTGCGCCTGACTTTAACCCCCCACAGACCATTGCACAGGAACCGCTTTCGGCGTGCCCTGACAGGGCTTTTCCGGTAGCATTCCCTGCACGTTTTGCCCGCCTGGAAACATCCATGACCGACCGCCTCACTTTGCTGCGTCCCGACGACTGGCATATTCACCTGCGCGATGGCGCCGTGCTGGCGCACACTGTCGCCGACGCCGCCCGGACCTTCGCCCGCGCCATCATCATGCCTAATCTGGTGCCGCCGGTACGCAATGCCAGCGAGGCCGATGCCTACCGCCAGCGGATTCTTGCCGCACGCCCGGCAGGCAGTCGTTTCGAACCCCTGATGGTGCTCTATCTCACCGACCTGAGCAGCCCGGCCGATGTGCGCGCCGCCAAGGCCTCGGGCTTTGTGCATGCGGCCAAACTCTACCCGGCCGGTGCCACCACCAACTCCGATTCCGGCGTAACCAGTATCGACAAGATCTTCCCGACCCTCGAAGCCATGGCCGAAATCGGCCTGCCGCTGCTGGTACACGGTGAAGTGACGCGCAGCGAAATCGATGTCTTCGACCGCGAAAAGTTCTTTATCGACGAACAACTGAGCCGGGTGGTCGAGCGTTTCCCGACCCTCAAGGTGGTGTTCGAGCACATCACCACCCGCGATGCGGTCGAGTTCGTCAATGCGGCCTCGGCCAACGTCGGGGCCACCATCACCGCCCACCACCTGCTGTACAACCGCAACCACATGCTGGTTGGCGGAATCCGCCCGCACTTCTACTGCCTGCCGATCCTCAAGCGCAACGTGCACCAGGAAGCCCTCCTCGACGCCGCCACCAGCGGCAGCGCCAAGTTCTTCCTCGGCACCGACTCGGCGCCCCATGCCCGGCACGCCAAGGAAGCCGCCTGCGGTTGCGCCGGCTGCTACAGCGCCTATGCCGCCATCGAGCTGTATGCCGAAGCGTTCGAGCAGCGCAATGCCCTGGACAAGCTCGAAGCCTTCGCCAGCCAGCATGGCCCCGACTTCTACGGCCTGCCGCGCAACAGCGACAGCATCACCCTGGTTCGTCAGGACTGGGTCGTACCTGGCGAATTGCCGCTGGGCGAACAAACCGTAATCCCGCTGCGCGCTGGTGAAAAACTGCGCTGGCGCCTGCTGGAGGACAACGCGTGAACGGCGAACATTTCGACACCGAACTGGATCACCCGAATACAGGCAGCAGCTCACGTCATCCGATGGCGGAACGCTTTCGCGGCTATCTGCCGGTCGTGGTGGACGTGGAGACCGGCGGCTTCAATTGCGCCACCGATGCCCTGCTGGAAATCGCCGCCACCACCATTGGCATGGATGAAGGCGGCTTCCTCTACCCCGAGCACACCCTGTTTTTTCGCGTCGAACCCTTCGCCGGCGCCAATATCGAGCAGGCAGCCCTGGACTTCACCGGGATCAAGCTCGATCACCCGCTGCGCATGGCCGTCAGCGAAGAACACGCGCTGACCGAGATCTTCCGCAGCCTGCGCAAGTCGCTGAAAGCCAACGGCTGCAAACGAGCGATCCTGGTGGGGCATAACAGCAGCTTCGACCTCGGCTTCCTCAATGCTGCCGTCGCGCGCTGCGACATGAAGCGCAACCCCTTCCACCCCTTCTCCAGCTTCGACACCGCCACCCTCGCCGGCCTCGCCTACGGCCAGACCGTACTGGCCAAGGCCTGCCAGGCTGCCGATATCGACTTCGATGGCCGCGAAGCCCACTCGGCACGCTACGACACCGAAAAAACCGCCGAACTGTTCTGCGGCATCGTTAACCGCTGGAAGGAAATGGGCGGCTGGCACGACTTCGACAACTGACGCCTGCTTGCATCCGCGGGACCACCGCCAGCTGGTGCCTAAAGATTGCACCCACAAAAAAACCGGCGCGAGCCGGTTTTTTTGTGCGCCGCAGCATGCCTTACAGGCTGGCGGCGTTCTCGGTCAGGTACTTGGCCACGCCTTCCGGCGAGGCGACCATGCCTTTGTCGCCTTTGATCCAGTTGGCCGGGCACACTTCGCCATGCTCTTCGGTGAACTGCAGGGCATCGACCAGACGCAACAGCTCGTCCATGTTGCGGCCCAGCGGCAGGTCGTTGACGATCTGCGACCGCACAACGCCATTCAAGTCGATCAGGAACGCGCCCCGGAAGGCCACGCCGTCTTCGGACTCGACGTCGTAGGCCTTGCAGATGTCGTGATTGATGTCGGCCGCCAGGGTGTACTTGACCGGGCCAATGCCGCCTTTTTCTACCGGGGTGTTGCGCCAGGCATTGTGGGTGAAGTGCGAGTCGATCGACACGCCAATCACTTCGACGTTACGTTCCTGGAACTCGGGAATGCGGCGATCCAGAGCGATCAGCTCGGATGGGCAAACGAAGGTGAAATCCAGCGGATAGAAGAACACCAGGCCGTATTTACCCTTGATCGCCGAGGACAGGCTGAAACTATCGACGATTTCGCCATTGCCGAGTACAGCAGCAACATCAAAATCAGGGGCTTTCTTACCTACGAGTACGCTCATTGAATTTCTCCTTGAGTCATGGATCAGGTGCGAGCCGCTTTAACCTTGAGGCGGCCTGACGACCGTATGATGACAACGCCCGCACCCGCTGGGCCGGCCATCATACACGTCGATTTTCAGCCTCGCCCAGCGCTTTTCTGAGCGCAGGCCCAGGCCGTTTCCCAGCCCCACCACCACCGCGGGCCTGCTGCAGCCGGCATCGATCGCCAGCCTCGGGCAAGAGTTTTGACAAGCATTCTCATTAGCATTAGTATCGAGCGCAACCAACCACTGCCCTGCGACGAGTCTTATCCCATGTATGTCTGTCTCTGCGAAGGTGTCACCGACCATCAAATCCGCGATGCAATCTTTGAAGGTTGCTGCAGCTACCGTGATGTGCGCACGACCCTCGGCGTCGCCAGTCAATGCGGCAAATGTGCCTGCCTGGCCAAGCAAGTGGTTCGCGAAACCCTCAGCGAAGTGCAGAGCAGTCAGGCCGCCTTGGCCCGTCCAGCGAATTTCGTCGCGGCCTAGGCACTCGATGTAAAAAACCGGGCCACGCGCCCGGTTTTTTTATACTCGAAATTCAAGAGCTTAGGTCTTTGGCAGGGAGGGAATAGTTCTGATTGATAGTTATTTATGTCTAGATTTCAGACACTTAGATTTGACAGACGCTATTACCCGGCCCAAGATTTCCTATCAACTTTCCCAGCAAGGCAGCTCAGACCATGAAAGGCGACAAGAAAGTCATCCAGCATCTGAACAAGGTCCTCGGTAACGAGTTGGTCGCCATCAACCAATACTTCCTGCATGCGCGCATGTACGAAGACTGGGGCCTGAAGAAACTCGGCGAACACGAGTACCACGAGTCCATCGACGAGATGAAGCATGCGGACAAGCTGATCAAGCGCGTCCTCTTCCTCGAAGGCCTGCCGAACGTGCAGGATCTCGGCAAGCTGCTGATCGGTGAAAACACCAAGGAAATGCTCGAGTGCGACCTGAAGATCGAGCACAAGGCGCATATCGATCTGAAGGCGGCGATTGCCTATTGCGAAAGCATCGGCGACTACGCCAGTCGCGATCTGCTGAAAGAGATCCTCTGCTCGGAAGAAGAACACATCGACTGGCTGGAAACCCAACTGGGCCTTATCGACAAGGTGGGCATGGAAAACTACCTGCAGTCGCAGTTGGACGACTGAGCCTTAACCAGACACAAGAGAAACGGGAGCCTCTGGCTCCCGTTTTTTATGCACGCCGACAACCCGCCAGGCAGAAAAAACCCCGCCGTAGCGGGGTTTCTCGGGACACCGGCGACTCAGGCGTCGGTTTTTTGCATGGCGCTCTTGATCAGGGTCTGCAGTTCACCGTTCTCGAACATCTCGGCCACGATGTCGCTGCCACCAACCAGTTCACCGCCAACCCAGAGCTGCGGGAAGGTCGGCCAGTTGGCGTACTTCGGCAGATTGGCGCGGATTTCCGGGTTCTGCAGGATGTCGACATAGGCGAATTTCTCGCCACAAGCCATCACGGCTTGTGCAGCTTTGGAGGAAAAGCCGCACTGCGGGGCATTCGGCGAGCCTTTCATGTACAGCAGAACAGTGTTGTTGGCGATCTGCTCTTTGATGGTTTCGATGATATCCATGGGGCACCTCAGGTCTAAACTTCCCGACTCACGGGTCGGCACGTTGGCGGCATTGTAGCGAAAAGCCGAGCGCAATGCTCGGCCTTGGCTCGACCGACTCCGCCGAGTGGTTAGGGAGTCAGGCGGCACAGACCTCGACCGGCACGCCATTGAGCGCGGCATTGCCGGACAAGGCATCGAGCTGGCGCTCGTCGGTCAGGTCGTTGGCGCTGGCGCCGGGTTGAGCGCTGGCTATGGCCAATTGTACGCCGGGGCGTGCATGCCCCCAACCGTGGGGCAGACTGACCACACCGGGCATCATCTCGTCGCTGGCGGCGACTTCCACTTCGATGCTGCCGACCCGCGAACGCACGCTGACCAACTGGCCGTCGGCCAAGCCGCGCTGGTGCAGATCCGCCGGATTCATCAACAGTTGATGGCGCGGCTTGCCCTTCACCAGGCGATGGTAATTGTGCATCCAGGAGTTATTGCTGCGCACATGGCGACGACCGATCAGCAGCAACTGGTCGGCCTCGGGCAGCGGCTGCGCAGTGAAGCGCGGCAGGTCGCTCAAGAGCAAGGCCGGTGCGGCCTGGACATGCTGATCCGGGGTGCGCAAGCGTGCCACCAGGTTGGGCTTGAGCGCACCCAGGTCGATACCGTGAGGATAGTCCAGCAGGGTGGCCAGGGACAGCTGCTGCTCGGACTTGTCGCCATAGCGGCCCGCACGCAGCCCCATGTCGATAATTTTCGCCGGTTCCATTGTCGGCTTCAGCTCGACACCGAGCTTGCCGGCAAAGGCCTTGGCCAGGCCAACGAAGATTTCCCAGTCGTGCAACGTACCGGCCGGCTTGTCCAGCACCGGCAGGTTGAAGCGGGCGACGTTGCGCACAGCGAAGCTGTTGAAGGTCATGTCGTAGTGATCATGCTCCAGCGGCCCGGTGGGCGGCAGGATCAGGTCGGCGTAGCGGGTGGTTTCGTTGATATAGGTGTCGATGCTGAGCATGAACTCCAGGCCGTCCAGTGCCTGTTCCAGCTGGACGCCGTTGGGGGTCGAGAGCACCGGGTTGCCGGCGACCGTGACCAGGGCACGAATCTGCCCCTCGCCCGGCGTCAGCATTTCTTCGGCCAGGGCCGCCACCGGCAGTTCGCCGCTATATTCCGGCAGGCCGGAAACACGGCTGCGCCAGCGGTCGAAGTGGGTACCGGAACTGCCGGTGGTCAGGTCGATGGCGGCTTCGGTGCACAGCACCCCGCCCTCGCGGTCGAGGTTGCCGGTGACCAGGTTGATCAACTGGATCAGCCAATGGCACAGCGTGCCAAAGGCCTGGGTGGAAACGCCCATGCGGCCATAGCACACCGCCTTGTCCGCCGCGGCGAAGTCGCGGGCCAACTGGCGAATGCTGTCGGCCGGTACACCGCAACGCGCGCTCATGGCCTCGGCGGTAAAGCCGGCGATGGCTGCACGGGCCTCGTCCAAGCCGGCGACCGGCAGATGGCTGGTGCGCGTCAGGCCTTCCTCGAACAGGGTATTGAGCAGGCCGAACAGCAGCGCGGCATCCTCGCCCGGACGCACGAACACATGCTGATCGGCAATCGCCGCGGTTTCGCTGCGGCGCGGGTCGACCACCACCACTTTGCCGCCGCGCGTCTTGATCGCCTTCAGGCGTTTCTCCACATCCGGCACGGTCATGATGCTGCCATTGGAGGCCAGCGGGTTGCCGCCGAGAATCAGCATGAAGTCGGTGTGGTCGATGTCCGGAATCGGCAACAGGAAACCGTGGCCGTACATCTGCAGGCTGACCAGGTGATGGGGCAATTGGTCCACCGAGGTGGCGGAGAAGCGGCTGCGCGTTTTCAGCAGGCCGAGAAAGTAGTTACTGTGGGTCAACAACCCGTAGTTATGCACACTGGGGTTACCCTGATAGCAGGCCACGGCATTGGCACCATGTCGCGCCTGGATAGCACTGAGACGCTCGGCAACCAGGGCAAAGGCCTCGTCCCATTCGATCGCCTGCCATTCGCTGCCGACCCGGCGCATGGGCTGGCGCAAACGGTCGGGATCGTTCTGAATGTCCTGCAGGGCCACGGCCTTAGGGCAGATATGACCGCGACTGAAGCTGTCCTGGGCATCACCCTTGATCGAACGGATCTGCGTTGAGCCGTCAGCCAGGGTTTCGGTTTCGATGGTCAAGCCGCAGATGGCTTCGCACAGATGGCACGCACGGTGATGGAGGGTCTTGGTCATGGCCTAGCCTCATATTCTTGTTCAATACGACCGCAATGGTCGGCACGAACATGACTATGGAGACTGGAAAGGAACTGCGCCAGCAGCGTTCGTTTCATGAATCGACCGGCATCAGGCCGACCGATTCATAGGTGCAAACAACTGGTCCTTAGCGGATAGCGATCACGGTGCCTTTCTTACCGGTCACTTTTACGTTAACGGTTTTGTAGACCAGGTAATCCTCAACGCTCACTTCGTAACGCGGTGCAACGATCAGATCGGCACCCGAAGACATGACGGCCTTGTAAGCAGCTGCGGACTTGGCGGAAGCAACCGGGTCGATACCCAGTGCGAAACCACCTTCGCCACCACCATAGGTCACGCCATCGGCGAACTGAGTGTCGCCACCCAGCTTGATCACATTGAACAAGATGTTCACCGAGGATTGACCCGTGATGGTCTCGCCTACTTTCACATCGGCCTTCAGGTTGGTAGTCACTTCACCATTGAGCGGCGCAGTCGGTTGACTAACGTTCTGGCTGGCACAGCCAGTCAACAGGGCGAGGGCAGAGAGCGTGGCGATAGTTGCGATGCGTTTCATGCAAAACTCCTTTGCATTACATTCCATGGATACCCCATTGCGGGGGCACTGCATTGCCTCGAAAAGGCGCGGGCATCCTAGAAGCCATGCATCGCCTGGACAAGCACAGATGTCAGAAATATGACATCTCGCACAGCGAAAGAGGTAAATGCTTACACGGCACCGACTTATCCATGGCCGACAGGACAATTTGCGCCTGCTCGTCATTTGCTTATAAGATCGCGCCTTCCCCGTTTCGTCGCACTGTGCGGCTCCCAGCCGCAGGTTCTGCCGTTTCCACTGTTAAATCCGGCCCTTGAACCTGCGCCCAGCTGTCAAAAAGGTAGTTAACCATGAGCGCAAGACACTTTCTCTCGCTGAAGGACTGCACACCGCAAGAACTGGTGAGCCTGATCCGCCGCGGCATAGAGCTTAAGGACTTGCGCAACCGTGGCGTGCTGTTCGAGCCGCTGAAGAACCGCGTACTGGGGATGATCTTCGAGAAGGCCTCGACCCGCACGCGCCTGTCCTTTGAAGCCGGCATGATCCAGCTCGGTGGCCAAGCGATCTTCCTCTCGCCCCGCGACACACAGCTGGGGCGCGGCGAACCCATCGCCGATGCCGCCAAGGTCATGTCGCGCATGCTCGATGCGGTGATGATCCGCACCTTCGCCCACAGCAACCTGATCGAATTCGCCTCCAACTCGCTGGTGCCGGTGATCAATGGCCTGTCCGACGACTTGCACCCCTGCCAGCTGCTGGCCGATATGCAGACGTTCCTCGAGCACCGCGGCAATATCGCCGGCAAGACGGTGACCTGGATCGGCGACGGCAACAACATGTGCAATTCCTATATAGAAGCCGCGCAGCAATTCGACTTCCAACTGCGCATAGCCTGCCCCGAAGGCTATGAGCCGCCCCCCGAGTTCCTGGCTCAAGCCGCGGATCGGGTACAGATCTTCCGCGACCCGCGCGAGGCGGTAGCCGGTGCGCACCTGGTGAGCACCGATGTCTGGGCCTCGATGGGCCAGGAAGAAGAAATCGCCGAGCGCCTCAAGCTGTTCGCCCCCTATCAGGTCAACCGCGCCCTGCTCGATACCGCCGCCGAAGACGTGCTGTTCCTGCATTGCCTGCCTGCCCATCGCGGCGAGGAGATCAGCGAAGACCTGCTCGACGACCCGCGCTCGGCAGCCTGGGATCAGGCCGAGAACCGCCTGCATGCGCAGAAGGCCCTGCTCGAATTTCTGGTCGAGCCGGCGTACCACCACGCATGAGCCACCCCCTGCTGCTGAATTTGCGCGACTTAAGCTGCGGCTACCCCGGACACAAGGTGGTGCAGAATCTCCACCTGCACCTCAACGCCGGCGACATCGGTTGCCTGCTCGGCCCCTCAGGCTGCGGCAAGACCACCACCCTGCGCGCCATCGCCGGCTTCGAACCGGTACTCGAGGGCGAGATTCAACTGGCCGACGAGGTGATCTCGCGCGCCGGTTTCACCCTGGCGCCGGAGAAGCGCCGGATCGGCATGGTGTTCCAGGACTACGCGCTGTTCCCGCACCTGAGCGTGGCGGAAAACATTGCCTTCGGCATCCGCCAGCAGACCAACTGCGAACGCACCACCGGCGAGCTGCTGGAGCTGGTCAAGCTCAGCCATCTGAGCAAGCGCTATCCCCACGAGTTGTCCGGCGGCCAGCAACAGCGTGTGGCCCTGGCCCGCGCATTGGCTCCGGAGCCACGCCTGCTGCTGCTCGACGAACCATTTTCCAACCTCGATGGCGAGTTGCGCCGACGCTTGAGCCATGAGGTTCGCGATATCCTCAAAGCCCGCGGCACCAGTGCGATTCTGGTGACCCATGACCAGGAAGAAGCCTTCGCCGTCAGCGATCATGTCGGCGTCTTTCATGAGGGCCGGCTGCAGCAGTGGGACACCCCGTACAACCTGTACCACGAACCCCTGACCCCCTTCGTCGCCAGCTTTATCGGTCAGGGCTACTTCATTCGCGGCCAGTTGCTCAGCCCGGACACGGTGCAGACCGAGCTGGGCCTGATTCGCGGCAATCGCGCCTATACCTGGGCGAGCGGCAGCGCAGTGGATGTGCTGCTGCGCCCGGACGACATCGTCTACGCCCCGGACAGCGAGCTGAAAGCACTGATCGTCGGCAAGACCTTCCTCGGCGCCGCCACCCTGTATCGCCTGCAACTGGCCACCGGCAGCCTGCTCGAATCGCTGTTCCCCAGCCATGCCGACCACCGCCCTGGCGAACAGGTCGGCATTCGTGTGGCGGCCGATCACCTGGTGGTGTTCCCCGCCCCCGGCAGCATCGCCGCCCACGTCAACCTCGGCGATTCCAGCGTGCGCCGCTTCAGCAGCGCCAGCTGAGTCCGGGCGCAGGATGAGTGCCGGCGCTCAACGCGGCACGGCCTGCGGGTAGGGCGGTCCGGGCGGCGTTCCAATAAGCGCGCAGCGACAACCCGCCAGCTTTGCCCCGCGCCTATCAACCCTGGCGCGCTGCCTGCGGCGAATGACACCTGCGGCGGGTTCGGGCCGCTAATCCTCGCTCAAGTACAAGCGGCCGCTGGCCACCAACAGCGCCTGACCGGCGATCTTGACGCGCTCGCCTTCCAGCCGGCAGTGCAACTCGCCGCCCCGGGCCGAACACTGGTAGGCACTCAGCTCGATCTTGCCCAAGCGCTCGGCCCAATAGGGCGTGAGCATGCAATGGGTCGAGCCGGTGACCGGGTCTTCATTGATGCCGATTGCCGGGGCAAAGTAGCGCGAGACGAAATCATGCCGTTCGCCTGGCGCCGAGATCAGCACACCCAAGCCCGGCAACTCGGCCAGGGCTGGCAAGTTCGGCCTGAACGCACGCACCTCGGCTTCCGACGCCAGGATCACCAGCAGTTCCTGGATGCCCTGCTGGCCTTGCAGTGCCAATAATCCGTGCACCGGCATGCCCATGGCCTGCTCGACCTGCGCGGTCAACTCACAGGGCTCGGCCCTGCGCAGCGGGAAATCCAGCACCAGCCGGCCCGCCTCGCGACTCACCCGCAGGGCGCCGGACAGACACGTAAAGTCGATGTACTCACCCGGCTCGGCATAGCATTCGAACAGCACCTGGGCACTCGCCAGGGTGGCGTGCCCGCACAAGGGCACCTCGGCGAGCGGGGTAAACCAGCGGATATGCCAGACGGCGCCCTCCTTCACCAGAAACGCGGTTTCCGCCAGGTTGTGCTCCGCGGCGATCTGCTGCATCAGCGTGTCGCTGAGCCAGCTGTCCAGGCGATAGACCATGGCCGGGTTACCGGCGAAAGGGCGATTGGTGAAGGCGTCGACCTGATGGAATTCGAGTTGCATGGGTGAAACTCCTGGCATGTGTAAGGCCTAGCATGCCGTGAGCGCCGGCATGGCGCCCGCTACAGTCGCCCCGGATAACGCCATTACAGCTGCACTGTATCAATGCGCAACGAACGCGGACGGTGCGTGAGTTGATCGTCAAACGCCATAAAAGAATAACTAAACCAATAGAAATCAATCACTTGTAAATTATGGCACGCCACCTGCTAAGACCAGCCTCGGTCAGCACAACGGCGTGTCTGCCACACATCCGACAACGACGTCACGGCGCCCCGCTCATCTTTGAGCCGCGGGCACTGTGGCGTTTTTTTTTTGCGATTTTGGCCCATATAGGAAGCATGCCATGCGCCCGATAACCCTCTCCCTCTTGTCCCTGGCCATCGCCAGCAGCACCTTCAGCCACGCCGCTTTTGCTAGCCAACCGTTGAGCACGCTGATCACCGAAGGCAAGCCGATCCTCGACCTGCGCTACCGTTACGAGCACGTCGACCAGGACAACGCGCTGAACAACGCCAACGCCCAGACCCTGCGCACCCGCGTAGGCTTCCAGAGCGGCAAGTGGTACGGCCTCTCCGCCCTGATCGAGGCCGACAACGTCAGCCGCATCGGCGATGCCAGCTACAACAGCACGCGCAACGGCCAGGGCGACTACTCGGTGGTCGCCGATCCGGACGGCAGCGAGGTCAACCAGGCCCTGCTGCGCTATGACCATGCCCTGGGCAGCGCGGTCGTCGGCCGTCAGCGCATCAACCTGGACAACCAGCGCTTCGTCGGCGGCGTCGGCTGGCGGCAGAACGAGCAGACCTATGACGGCGCGCTCGGCCAGCTCAAGCCGCTGGACGGCCTGACCCTGACCTACGCCTACATCGACAACATCAACAGCATCTTCGGCCCTGGCAACGGCCGCTTCGACACGGCGGGCAACCCGGCCAATATCGAAGGCCACAGCCACCTGCTCAATGCCCAGTATGTGGCCATGCCCGAGCTGACCGTCACCGCCTACCAGTACCGCCTAGGCCTGGATAACCTGGCGCTGGGCAATCAATCGAGCCAGACCAGCGGGGTACGCCTCAATGGCGCCCTCTCGGGGGTCAGCTATGCCCTGGAATACGCCCAGCAGCAGGATTACGCCGACAACCCGCGGGACCTGGACAGTGACTACTACCTGGGCGAACTGGGCTACACGTTCAAGGGTGTGGCGCTGAAGGCCGGTTATGAAGTGCTCGGTGGCGACGCAGGGCCGGGCAACCGCGCCTTCCAGACCCCGCTCGCGACCAAGCACGCCTTCCAGGGCTGGGCCGACATCTTCCTGCTGACCCCGGCCGATGGCCTCGAAGACGCTTACATCGGCTTTGCTACCCCCCTGCTCGGTGGCAACCTGGCGGCCTGGTACCACGACTTCAGCGCCGAACAGGGTAGCAGCCAGTACGGCAATGAAATTGATGTTTCCTACGCCCACCCGATTCCCGGCGTGAAGGGGCTGGTCGGCCTGGTCAAATACGCCAGCTACGATGCCGACGAGTTCTCCGTGGATACCGACAAGTTCTGGGCGCAACTGCAATACAGCTACTGACGGCCAGGCCCCGCTGTGCGGGGCCTTTCCCGTGGATCTGCTGCAGCAATGCGTTGCCTGGATGACCCTAGCGTCCTGCAGGAGCGGCTTGAGCCGCGAACTTGGCGAACAAAGATAGGCGTGCACCACGACGCTGCAGGCCACGGCCTTTCGCTTGCGCCCGCGGCGCCAGTCGGCGCCAGCCTCAAGGAGACTTACCCATGCTCAAACCCACTATCGCCGGCCTGCTGTTCGGTCTCGCCCTGCTCAGCCCGCCGAGCTGGGCGGCCATCAACGCCGCCGAAGCGATGAATCTGTCCGGCATGCAGCGCATGCTCAGCCAGCGTATCGCCAAGACTTACCTGATGATCGGCGCCGAGGTGCGCCCGGACCTGGCCGAACAGCAACTCGACCAGAGCATCGCCAAGTTCGAAAGCAACTACCTGGCCCTCGGCGAATACGCCCCCACCGCGCAGATTCGCAGCGCCCTGGAAGACGCCGGCAACACCTGGCAGCGCTACCGCGAACTGGCCCTGTCACACCCGGACAAACAGCAGGCGCTGGTCATCCTGGAACTCAGCGACCAGCTGCTGGCGCAGAGCGAGCAGCTGGTGCAACTGCTCGAGCGCCACAGCGGCGGGCAAAGCGCCCGCCTGGTCAACCGCAGCGGCCGCCAGCGCATGCTCAGCCAGCGCATCGCCAAACTCTACCTGGCCATGAGCTGGCGCCTGCCGGTCGCCGGCCTGGAACAGTCGTTCAATCAGGCGGTGGAGGAATTCGACCAGGCCCTGCAGGAACTGCAACAGGCCCGGCAGAACACCCCGGCCATCGCCAAGGGCCTGCAGCGGGCCGAAGCCCAGTGGCGCTTCACCCGCGCCGGTTTCAATCTGTCCGCCGACTCGCGCTTCGTACCGACGGTAATCGCCACCACCAGCGAAACCCTGCTGTGGCAGATGAATGAGCTGACCAGCCAGTATGAAGGGGTAATGCTGGCGGGCTCCTGAACGGGCCAAAGGCACCCGGGGAAACGGAGGCGCGGGCCATGCCCGCGATGCATCAGACCGCGGTTTGCGCAGGCATGGCAGCCGTCGCCAGCCCCGCTCCTACCGCTCAGCCCTCGCTGCGTACCCGCTGCACGGCATCCAGCCAGCCGTGATACAGCTTGCTGCGGTGCTCGGGGTCCATCCTTGGTTCGAAGCGCTGCTGGCGCTGCCAATGCCCGGCGATCTCATCGAGGTCGCGGTAGACGCCGGCCTTGAGCCCGGCCAGATAGGCCACCCCAAGCGCGGTGGTTTCGGTGACCTCGGGGCGTTCGACCGGTACCCCGAGAATGTCGGCGAGAAACTGCATGACCCAGTTGTTTTCCACCATGCCGCCATCGACCCGTAGCGCGCTGGGCTCGGCGGCGCCGTCCTGGCGCATGGCCTCGAGCAGGTCGCGGGTCTGGTAGCAGACCGATTGCAGGCCGGCGGTGACGATCTCCTTGATCCCGGTATCGCGGGTCAGGCCGAAGATCGCGCCGCGCGCCTTGGGGTCCCAGTAAGGCGCGCCCAGGCCGGTAAACGCCGGCACCAGGTAGACCCCGCAGGCATCGCCGGTCTGTTCGGCCAGGGCCTCGCTGTCACGCGCATGGCTGATCAGCTTGATGCCGTCGCGCAGCCACTGCACCGCCGCACCGGCGACGAAGATGCTGCCCTCCACCGCGTAGGTGACCTTGCCATCCAGGCGGTAGCCGACAGTGGTGAGCAAGCGGTTTTTCGAGGTAACCGGGGTCTCGCCGGTGTTCTGGATCATGAAACAGCCAGTGCCGTAGGTGCTCTTGACCATCCCCGGCTGGAAACAGGCCTGACCGATCAGCGCGGCCTGCTGGTCGCCGGCCATGCCCAGCACCGGAATCGGCGCGCCGAGCAAGTCGGCCTCGAGGGTGCCGAAGTCGGCGGCGCAGTCCAGCACCTCGGGCAGCAGGCTGGGCGGAATCTCCAGCAACGCCAGCATCTGTGCATCCCACTGCTGGGTGTGGATGTTGAACAGCAGGGTGCGCGAGGCATTGGTGGCGTCGGTCTTGTGCGACTTGCCGCCGGTCAGGCGCCACAACAGGAAGCTGTCCACCGTGCCGAAGCGCAGTTCGCCGCGCTCGGCCCGCTCACGCGCGCCGGCCACATTATTGAGGATCCAGCGCAGCTTGGTGCCGGAAAAATAGGGGTCGATCAGCAGGCCGGTATTGGCCGCCACCGTCGCCTCATGGCCGGCCGCCTTGAGTTCGGCGCAATAATCGGCGGTGCGCCGGTCCTGCCAGACGATGGCCGGATAGATAGGGATGCCGGTTGTGGCGTCCCACACCAGGGTGGTCTCACGCTGATTGGTGATGCCGATGGCGGCAATCTGGCTGGCCTGGAAGCCGCCCTGCTCGAGTGCCGCACGGCATACCTGCAGGGTGCTCTGCCAGAGCTCCTCGCCGTCGTGCTCGACCCAGCCGTCCTGCGGGAAGTACTGCTTGAACTCCTGCTGCGCCCGCGCCACCGGCAGGCCCTGGGCATTGAACACGATGGCGCGGCTGCTGGTGGTGCCTTGGTCGATGGCGAGCAGGTAATCGGACATGCGGATTTCCTTGTTGTTATGCGGATGGATCAAGCAACGGCATAGTGGGCCGGGGCACGCGACTCACTGCCGGCCGATGGCCGCGAATTGCGCCTGGGTCAGTTGCGCCAGCACCTCGGCCGCCAACTCCACCTCCAGCCCGCGCCGCCCGGCACTGACGAAGATGCTCGGATACTGCTGCGCCGAGGCGTCGATAAAGGTGCGCAGACGCTTCTTCTGCCCCAGCGGGCTGATCCCGCCGAGCAGATAGCCGGTGGCGCGTTGCGCCGCCGCGGGGTCGGCCATGTCGGCCTTCTTCACCGCGGCGGCCTGGGCCAGGGCTTTCAGGTCGAGGCTGCCGGCCACCGGTACCACTGCCACCAGCAACTCGCCTTTTTCAGTGGCCGCGAGCAGGGTCTTGAACACCCGGGCCGGCTCGAGATCGAGTTTTTCCACCGCCTCCAGGCCATAGGACGCGGCCTTGGGATCATGGCTGTAACTGTGCACCCGGTGCGCAGCCTGGGCTTTTTTCAGCAGGTCGATGGCAGGAGTCATGTTCGAATGTGAAAACAATCTGATGAAGTCTGCGTACCTTAGCCGAAAATTTGTCGAACGACAGCCTATAATGCCGTGCACAACAAGGATCGCTCCCATGACCCTGGCACCGCGCCAACACGACATTCTCAACCTCGCCCGCGAACGCGGCTACGTCAGTATCGACGAACTGGCCCAGGCGTTTGCCGTCACCCCGCAGACCATCCGTCGCGACATCAATCAACTGGCCGAACAGGGCCTGCTGCGACGCACCCATGGCGGCGCCGCCAGCGAAGCCTCGAGCACCCAGAACACCGCGTACGCCATGCGCGCCGGGCAGATGCGCGAGGAAAAGCAGCGCATTGCCGAGGCCATCGCCGCGCATATCCCCGACCATGCCTCGGTGTTCATCAACATCGGCACCACCACCGAGGCGATTGCCCGCGAGCTGCTCAAACGCAAGGGCTTGAAGATCATCACCAATAATCTGCACGTCGCCGCCCAGCTCAGTAGCCGGGCGGACTTCGAGGTTCTGCTGGCAGGCGGCACGGTGCGCAGCGACGGCGGCGTGGTCGGCCAGTCGACGGTGGATTTCATCCAGCAGTTCAAGGTCGACTTCGCCCTGGTCGGTATCAGCGGCATCGATGAGGACGGCAGCCTGCTCGACTTCGACTACCAGGAAGTGCGGGTCTCCCAGGCCATCATCGACAACGCGCGGCAAGTCTTTCTCGCCGCCGACTCGAGCAAGTTCGGGCGCAATGCCGTGGTCCGCCTGGGCTCGATCACCCTGGTCGACCGGGTATTCACCGACGCCGCACCTTCTGCGGCGATCAGCCGCCTGCTGGCCGAGCACAAGGTGCACCTGGACCTGGTCTGAGCAGCCCTGAAGACGCTCGCCGACTGCGGCTCGACATCTTCACAGCCCCGAGCACGGCAACCCATCCCGCAAATACTTGATGACCACTCGGCACGAAAGCGCGCTTGGGGCTGGCGTGGCTGCGGATATTCGACTAGCATATTTTCGAAACTGAACATCGAAACGTTCACTTTCGACTTTACGGTGCTGCCATGCCTACGCTCTCCAACCACACCGCCCCTCTCGCCGAAGTCTATGATCTGGTGGTCGTGGGCGGCGGCATCAATGGTGTCGGCATCGCCGCCGATGCGGCTGGTCGCGGCCTGTCGGTGTTCCTTTGCGAAAAGGACGACCTGGCCGAACACACCTCCTCGGCCAGCAGCAAGCTGATCCACGGCGGCCTGCGCTACCTCGAACATTACGAGTTCCGCCTGGTGCGTGAAGCCCTGGCCGAACGCGAAGTGCTGCTGGCCAAAGCACCGCATATCGTCAAGCCGCTGCGTTTCATCCTGCCGCACCGTCCGCACCTGCGCCCGGCCTGGATGATTCGCGCCGGCCTGTTCCTCTACGACCACCTGGGCAAGCGGGAAAAGCTGCCGGGCTCGCGCAGCCTGAGCTTCGGCGCGGGCAGCCCGCTGAAGGCCGAGATCACCCGCGGGTTCGAATACTCCGACTGCTGGGTCGACGACGCCCGTCTGGTGGTACTCAACGCCATGGCCGCTCGCGAACAGGGCGCCCATGTGCACACCCGCACCCGTTGCGTGAGCGCACGGCGCAGCAAGGGCCTGTGGCATATCCACCTAGAGCGCGCCGATGGCAGCCTGCTCTCGATTCGCGCCCGCGCCCTGGTCAACGCCGCCGGCCCCTGGGTGGCACGCTTTATCCGCGAGGATCTCAAGCAGGAGTCGCCCTATGGCATTCGCCTGATTCAGGGCAGCCATATCATCGTGCCCAAGTTGTTCGATGGCGACCGGGCCTACATCCTGCAAAACGAAGACCGCCGCATCGTCTTCGCCATCCCCTACCTCGACCGCTTCACCATGATCGGCACCACCGACCGCGAATACACCGGCGACCCGGCCAAGGTGGCGATCAGCGATGAGGAAACCGCTTATCTGCTGCAGGTGGTCAACGCCCACTTCAAACGGCAACTGAGCCGCGACGACATCCTGCACAGTTTCGCCGGGGTGCGGCCACTGTGCGACGACGAGTCCGATGAGCCTTCCGCGGTCACCCGCGACTACACCCTGGCCCTGTCCGGCCAACCGGGCGAGGCGCCGTTGCTCTCGGTGTTCGGCGGCAAGCTGACCACCTACCGCAAACTGGCGGAGTCGGCCCTGGCGCAACTGGCGCCGCACTTCCCGGCGATGAAACCGCGCTGGACCGCCACCGCCCTGCTCCCCGGCGCGGAAAACCTGGAGAGCCAAAGCGCCATGGTCGAAGCCCTGTGCGCGGCCTATGGCTGGCTGCCGACCACCCTCGCCAGGCGCTGGGCCAGTTGTTATGGCAGCCGCAGCTGGCTGTTGCTCGACGGCGTGCACCAGCAGCGCGACCTCGGCGAGCACCTGGGGGGCGGCCTGTATGCGCGCGAAGTGGATTACCTGTGCCAGTACGAGTGGGCCATGCAACCGGCTGATATCCTCTGGCGACGAACCAAGCTGGGCTTGTTCATGACACCTTCACAGCAGGCGCGCTTGACTCGCTACCTGAGCGTGCATGCGCCGCACAGCCCGGAAGATGCCCACGCCAGCTGATTTCCCGGACTTCTCAGAATTGCACTTCCCTTCGCCCCGCCGATCGCCCGAGACGCGGGGCTTTTTTCGAGGTTGATGAGTGGCGGACCGAGACGCCGGTCACTCAACTGCGCCGCGCACAGTCCGTCTTTGCCGAGATAGGCAGGCTTTGCGCTTGTCCTCTGCCCCAGGGAGCAGATGGCCGGCCCAACCGTCCCTCGCCCAGCCCCGCGCTACAACTGTGCCCAATGCCCATCCTGGCGATGCGCGCGCAAATACGGCAACACCGCTGCCAGCAGCGGCTCCTTGAACGCCTCCTGGAACCGATGGGCCAGGCCGGGAATCAGCTTCAGCTCGCTGCCCTGGATATGTGCGGCCACATGCACGCCGTGCATCGCCGGCAGCAGCGGGTCGGCGGTGCCATGCACCACCAGGGTCGGCACGCGCAGCCGGTTGAGCAGCTCGACGCGGCTCGGCTCGGCGAGGATCGCCAGCAACTGGCGCTCGACGCCCTCGGGATTGAAGGCGCGCTCGTAGGCGATCTCGGCCTGTTGCAGCAGCGCCCGGCGATCGTCGTTGACCAATGGGCTGCCCAGGGCGGCGAGCAGGTCGGCTTGCTGTTCCAGCGCCACTTCGCGGCTCGGTGCCTCGCGCTTGCTGAGCAAGGCCAGCAGCGCCGGGCTGGGTGCCGGCAGGCCCTGGGCACCGGAGCTTGTCATGATCAGGGTCAGGCTCTGCACCCGCGCGGGTGCCAGGTCGGCCAGGTGCTGGGCGATCATTCCGCCCATGCTGGCGCCGAGCACATGGAAGCGACGCACGCCGAGGGCATCCATCAGGCCGAGGGCATCGCCGGCCATGTCGCGCAGCCGGTACGGCGCCGACACCGACAGACCGACGCGGTAGCGCAGCGCCTGGTAGACGAGATTGGCCGACGGCGGCGTCTGAACCCAGGTGCTCAGGCCGGCATCGCGGTTATCGAAGCGGATCACCCGGAAGCCTTGCTCGCACAGGCGCGCGACCACCTCGTCCGGCCAGTGGATCAACTGCCCACCGAGGCCCATGACCATCAGTAACGCCGGATCGCTGGCGCGGCCGATGCTTTGATAGGCCAGGCGCACCTCGCCCAGCTCGACCTTCAGGGTCGGCACCTGCAGATTGCAGCGCTCGCTGGCAAGCACAGGCAAACCGCAAAGCAGCACGGCAAGAACAATTAATACACGCATGCAAACACCAGAACGCAGAACCCCATTGAGACGCGAGTTTGCTGACATTCAGGCGAGCGCGCTGCCACACAAGCATGACAATTTGATGAATCCTGCCCGGCGGTGCCGCGCCGAGTGATGCGGAAACGCTCAGCAGCTCTCCCCGCCCCTTCTGCGCGGGGAGAGTGGCAGCCTCAGGCCAGCTCGCCACGCAGTTGGCGCGCCGCGGCGACCATATTCACCAGCGCCGCTTCGGTTTCCGCCCAGCCACGGGTTTTCAGGCCGCAGTCCGGGTTGACCCACAGGCGTTCGGCGGGGATGCGCTGCACCGCCTTGCGCAGCAGCTTGACCATCTCGCCGGTGTCCGGCACCCGCGGCGAGTGGATGTCGTAGACCCCCGGGCCGATGTCGTTGGGGTAATCGAAGGCCTCGAAAGCCTGCAGCAACTGCATGTCCGAGCGCGAGGTTTCGATGGTGATCACATCGGCGTCCATCGCCGCGATGGACTCGATCACGTCGTTGAACTCGCTGTAGCACATGTGGGTGTGGATCTGGGTTGCGTCGCGCACCCCCGAGGCGCACAGGCGGAAGGCCTCGGTCGCCCAGTCCAGGTAGTCCTGCCATTGCGCCCGGCGTAGCGGCAGGCCCTCGCGGAACGCCGCCTCGTCGATCTGAATGATCTTGATCCCGGCGGCTTCCAGGTCCTGCACCTCGTCGCGGAGCGCCAGCGCCAATTGCCGCGCCTGCTGCTTGCGGCTGACATCCTCACGCGGGAACGACCACATCAGCATGGTCACCGGGCCGGTGAGCATGCCCTTCATCACCTTGCTGGTGAGGCCCTGAGCGTAGCGGATCCACTCCACCGTCATCGCTTGCGGGCGACTCAGGTCGCCATAGATCAGCGCCGGTTTGACGCAACGCGAGCCGTAGCTCTGCACCCAGCCGAAGCGGCTGAAGGCGTAGCCGTCGAGCTGCTCGGCGAAGTACTCGACCATGTCGTTGCGTTCGGCCTCGCCGTGCACCAGCACGTCCAGGCCGAGGTTTTCCTGCACGTCGACGGCATGGCGGATTTCGCTGTGCATGGCCTCGGTGTAGTCGGCCGCCGACAGCTTGCCCTGCTTGAATGCCTGGCGCGCCAGACGGATCGCCGGCGTCTGCGGAAAGGAGCCGATGGTGGTGGTCGGCAGTGCCGGCAGCTGCAGGCGTGCGCGCTGCTGCTCGATGCGCGCGGCGAAGGGTGCAGCACGCTGGCTGTCGGCCGCCGTGATGGCGGCCAGGCGCGCCTGCACCGCCGGCTTGTGGATACGCGGCGACTGCGCACGGCTGGCCTGCACCGCCTCGCTCTGCGCCAACGCAGCCTGCACCTGGGCGTTGTGCGGGTCATTCAGGGCAGTCGTCAGCAGGGCGACTTCCTCGCACTTCTGCACGGCAAAGGCCAGCCAGCTTTTCAGCTCGTCGTCCAGCTGGTCCTCACGGTTCAGGTTCATCGGACTGTGCAACAGCGAGCAGCTTGGCGCCACCCACAGGCGCTCGCCCAGACGTTCCTGGGCCTGCTGGAGGATGGCCAGGGTCTGTTGCAGATCGTTGCGCCAGACGTTGCGGCCGTTGACCACGCCCAGCGACAGCACCTTGTAGGCCGGCAGGCGATCGAGAATGCTCGGAAACTGCTCGGGGGCGCGCACCAGGTCGATATGCAGGCCATCCACCGGCAGGCTGGCGGCCAGGCCGAGGTTGTCTTCCAGGCCGGCAAAATAGGTGGCGATCAGCTTCTTGCCCGGCTCGCGCTGCAGCAGGTTATAGGCCCGTTCGAAGGCGTTCTTCCAGTCTTGCGGCAGGTCCAGCACCAGGATCGGTTCGTCGATCTGCACCCACTCCACGCCCTGGGCCGCCAGGCGCTGGAGGATTTCACCGTAGACCGGCAGCAGACGCTCGAGCAGGTCCAGACGATCGAAGCTATCGGTCTCAGCAGCAGCGCCTTTGACCTTGCCCAGCCACAGGTAGGTCAGCGGGCCGATCAGCACCGGCTTGACGCTGTGCCCCAGCGCGTGGGCTTCGTCGACTTCCTCGAACAGCTGTTCCCAGCTCAGCTGGAACTGCTGGTCGGCACTGAATTCGGGGACCAGGTAGTGGTAGTTGGTGTCGAACCACTTGGTAAGCTCCTGGGCATGGGCGCCGCCACCGCAGCAACCCTGGCCGGCCCCACGCGCCATGGCGAACAGGGTTTCCAGACTCGGCGTACCACTGTGCGGGCGAAAGCGCTCGGGGACCACGCCGAAGGTCAGCGAGTGGGTCAATACCTGGTCGTACCAGGCAAAATCGCCGACCGGCAGCAACTCGATCCCGGCGTCTTTCTGTAGCTGCCAATGGTCGGCGCGCAGCTGGCGACCGACCGCACGCAGGCCGGCTTCGTCCAGCGCGCCCTGCCAGTGGGCCTCCAGGGCTTTTTTCAGTTCACGGTCGCCGCCGATACGCGGAAAACCCAGGGAATGGGACAGGGCCATGACAAAACTCTCCATACAAATGATGCTGAGTATTGTCGGCAGCCCGTCATCGTGAGGCAAACTCAACATATTCGTATTGAACTGTAGTTTTACTCATGTAGGATGCCGTCATCCAGCCGACTCTCCCAGCGAGGCCGCCATGCTCGAATTGCGCCACCTGAAAACCCTGCACGCCCTGCGCGAAAGCGAAAGCCTGGTCGACGCCGCCGAACGCCTGCACCTGACCCAGTCGGCGCTGTCGCACCAGTTCAAGGAGCTGGAGGAGCGCCTGGGCATGCCGCTGTTCGTGCGCAAGACCAAGCCGGTGCGCTTCACCAGCGCCGGCCTGCGTCTGCTGCAATTGACCGATGCGGTGTTGCCGCTGCTGCGCGGCGCCGAACGCGACCTGGCGCGCCTGGCCGGCGGCACGGCGGGCCGGCTGCATATGGCCATCGAATGCCACAGCTGCTTCCAGTGGCTGATGCCGACCATCGACCAGTTCCGCGACGCCTGGCCGGAGGTGGAGCTGGACCTGGCCTCGGGCTTCTCCTTCGCCCCGCTGCCGGCCCTGGCCCGTGGCGACCTCGACCTGGTGGTGACCAGCGACCCGCTGGAACTGGCCGGGATCACCTATGTGCCGCTGTTCACCTACGAGGCCATGCTCGCGGTGGCCAACCAGCATCCACTGGCCGGCAAGTCGTGTATCCAACCCGAAGACCTGGCCACCGAGACCCTGATTACCTACCCGGTGGAGCGCGATCGCCTGGACATCTTCACCCGCTTCCTCGAACCGGCCGACGTCGAACCCGCCCAGGTGCGCACCTCGGAACTGACGGTGATGATGATGCAACTGGTCGCCAGCGGCCGCGGCGTCTGCGGCCTGCCCAACTGGGCGCTGCACGAATACAGCTCGCGCGGTTACGTCACGGCCAAGCGCCTGGGCGAAAAAGGCCTGTTCGCCACCCTGTATGCCGGCATCCGCACCGACATGCTCGATTCGCCCTTTATGCGCGACTTCCTGCTCACCGCCAAGGACACCTCCTTCGCCAACCTCGAAGGGGTCAGCGTGGCGCGCTGAGGTACGCCGACTGTCGCGCAGCGAGCCCGGCAGCCGCAAACCGGCAAGATGCGCCGCGCGGGCCACTGGTTGCAGCCGCGCCAGCACCTCGCCTCGCCTGTACTCCGTTCGCCCGACCGCCCTTGTGTGCCCGGCGCCCCCAGGGTTTGCCATCCCGCGCGCATGACCTGGATCAATAGCACCTGATCACCCCCTGAGCTTTAATCACAACAGCAGCGCGAACAGGCGCTGACTGCACCAGCACGTTCCAGGCACTCACTCGCCTGGGCGTGAAAATCCAGCCGATTGACCCTCGCCGGCCATTCCAGTTGAAGCCGGGAATGCGAGGTCGGCACCGCCGGCCTGTCCGGCCAGCTGATCGCACTGGAGGACCCGGGCAAGACCGCAGGCAATGGTGCTGCGCAACGTGCAAGCGATCGACGTGAACGCCGGCTCGCTGGCGGTGTTCGCTGACGCTATGCCGCTCAACCGAGCCGCCTTGAGCAGCATCCGCGAGACTTATTGAAACCGAGCCGGAGTACCCCGATGAATACTTGTAGCTACAAGACCCTGACCGCCCTCGCCCTGACCAGCGCATTGCTGACCAGCCCGGCCTTTGCCAAGGATGCAGACCACTCCGAGATGCTGGCACACACTGAGCAAAGCATGCCCATGGACCAAGGCATGGGCATGGGCATGGGCATGGGACAAGGCATGGGCATGATGGGCGGCATGGGCATATCCGACATGGAGGAAATGATGGAGCAGATGCACGCCGCCAAGACCCCGCAGGAACGTCAGAAGATTCGTAACGAACACCGCGAGGCCATGCAGTCGCAGATGGGCATAATGCAAAAACGCCTGCAGCAGAGCCAGTGCCCCATGGCCAAGGATGAGGCCAGCCAGCAGCAGTGCATGAAGGACATGCAGGAGAACATGCAGCACATGCTGGAGATAATGCAGCAGATGCTGAAAAGCCAGTCCGTGCCAGACGAGCAATAAGCCTGGTGAAGCGAGCCCACTGCCAGGTTCACGCGAGCGTCGCGCGGCCTAGCCGGATAAGCGCGGCGCAAGCCGCGATCATCGTCGCGGCTTGCGCCAAGGCTTAAGCAGGCTGGATTTGCTTCAGGTTATGGCTCCCAAAGGGATGGTTGCAGAAACGCCAAGACGCCGCCGACGCATCAGCCTATAGGCCGCCGGCAACACCAACAGCGACAGCAATGGCGCGCTGAGCATGCCGCCGACCATGGGCGCGGCGATGCGGCTCATCACCTCGCTGCCGGTACCGCCGCCGAGGAGGATCGGCAACAGGCCGGCGATGATCACCGCCACGGTCATGGCCTTGGGCCGCACCCGCTGCACCGCGCCTTCGCGAATCGCCTCGATCAGTGCCAGCTCGCTGCTGTCGCCGGCAGCCTCGCGTTCGGCCCAGGCGTTCTTCAGGTACAGCAGCATGATCACGCCGAACTCCGCCGCCACCCCGGCCAGGGCGATAAAACCGACGCCGGTGGCCACCGACAGGTGATAGCCGAGCAGGTAGAGGAACCAGACCCCGCCGGTCAGGGCGAACGGCAGCGTGGCCATGATCAGCGCCGCCTCGCTGAAGCGGCCGAAGCACAGGTAGAGCAGCACGAAGATGATCAGCAGGGTGGCCGGCACCACCAGCTTGAGCCGCGCGTTGGCCCGCTGGAGAAATTCGAACTGCCCCGAATAGCTCAGGCTGATGCCTGGCTGCAGGGTGACCTGCGCATCGATCGCCGTGCGCAGATCGGCCACCACCGAGGCCAGATCGCGGCCACGCACATCGACATAGACCCAGCCCGTGGGCCGCGCATTCTCGCTCTTGAGCATCGGCGGGCCGTCGCTGACCTTTATTTGTGCCACCGTACCCAGGGTGATCTGGCTACCCTGAGGGGTATAGATCGGCAACTGCGCCAGCCCGCCCAACGAGTCGCGCCACTCGCGCGGGTAACGCACGCTGATGGGGAAGCGCGCCAAGCCTTCGATGGTCTCGCCGACATTCTCACCGCCGATGGCGCTGGAGACGATCGATTGCACATCGGCGATATTCAGGCCGTAGCGCGCGGCCGCCGCGCGGTCGATATCGACATCGATATAGCGCCCGCCAGTCAGCCGCTCGGCCAGGGCCGAACTCACCCCGGGCACGGTTTTCGCGACCTTTTCGATGGCCTGGGTGGTGGCGTCGATCTGCGCCAGATCACTGCCGGCGACCTTGACCCCGATCGGGCTCTTGATCCCGGTGGCGAGCATGTCGATGCGGTTGCGGATCGGCGGAATCCAGATATTGGTCAGCCCCGGCACCTGCACCACCCGGTCCAGTTCCTCGACCAATTTTTCCGCGGTCATGCCGGCGCGCCACTGCTCGCGCGGCTTGAACGCGATGGTGGTCTCGAACATCTCCAGCGGTGCGGGGTCGGTGGCGGTCTCGGCGCGGCCGGCCTTGCCGAACACATGGGCGACTTCCGGCACCGTCTTGATCAGCCGGTCGGTCTGCTGCAGCAGCTGCGCGGCCTTCTGCGCCGACAAGCCGGGCAGCGCCGAAGGCATGTAGAGCAGATCGCCCTCGTCCAGCGGCGGCAGGAACTCACCGCCCAGTTGCGCCAGCGGCCACAGGGTGCTGAGCGACACCAGCAGGGCAACGGCCAGGGTGGTCTTCGGCCAGGCCAATACCGCGTCCAGCGCCGGCTGGTAGATCCGGATCAACCAGCGGTTCAGCGGGTTGCGCGCCTCATCGGGAATCCGCCCGCGAATCCAGTAGCCCATCAGCACCGGCACCAGGGTCACCGACAGCCCTGCGGCAGCGGCCATGGCATAGGTCTTGGTGAAGGCCAGCGGGCCGAACAGCCGGCCCTCCTGGGCCTGCAGGGTGAACACTGGAATGAACGACAGGGTGATGATCAGCAGGCAGAAGAACAGCGCCGGACCGACCTCCACCGCCGCATCGGTGATCACCCGCCAATGCTGTTCGCCCTTGAGTTCCTCACCGGGATGCTTCTGGCGCCAGGCCTCGATCTTCTTGTGCGCGTTTTCGATCATCACCACCGCGGCATCGACCATGGCGCCGATGGCAATGGCGATGCCGCCGAGCGACATGATGTTGGCGTTGATGCCCTGCTGCTGCATCACGGCGAAGGCGATCAGCACCCCGACCGGCAAGGACACGATGGCCACCAAGGAGGAACGCAGGTGCCAGAGGAAGGCCGCGCAGACCAGCGCGACGACGATGAACTCCTCCACCAGTTTCTCGCCCAGGTTGCGCACCGCACGGTCGATCAGTTGGCTGCGGTCGTAGGTGGTGACGATCTCCACCCCGTCCGGCAGGCTGCTTTTCAGCGTCTCCAGCTTGGCCTTGACCGCGTCTATGGTGCTGCGCGCGTTCTTGCCGCTGCGCAGGATCACCACGCCGCCAACCACCTCGCCCTCGCCATCGAGTTCGGCGATGCCACGGCGCATCTCCGGCCCCAGCTGGATATGCGCGACCTCGCCGAGGGTCACCGGCACGCCGCCGGCATCCAGACGCAACGGGATGGCGCGAAAGTCGTTGAGGCTTTGCAGATAGCCCGAGGCGCGCACCATGAACTCGGTTTCCGCCAGCTCCAGCACCGCGCCGCCGGTTTCCTGGTTGGCCCGGCCGATGGCCGCCGTGACCTCGGCCTGGGTGATGCCCAGGCTGGCCAGCTTGATCGGGTCGAGTTGCACCTGGTACTGCTTGACCATGCCGCCGATGGTCGCCACCTCGGCGACATTGGCCAGGGTCTTCAGCTCGAACTTGAGGAACCAGTCCTGCAGCGCGCGCAGCTGCGCCAGGTCATGGGTGCCCGTGCGGTCGACCAGGGCGTACTGGTAGATCCAGCCGACCCCGGTGGCGTCCGGCCCCAGCGCCGGTTTGGCGCTGACCGGCAGGCGACTCTGGATCTGGCTGAGGTATTCCAGCACCCGCGAGCGCGCCCAATAGAGGTCGGTGTCATCCTCGAACAGCACATAGACGAAGCTGTCGCCGAAGAACGAGTAACCGCGCACGGTCTTCGCCCCCGGCACCGAGAGCATGGTGGTGGCCAGCGGATAGGTCACCTGGTTCTCGACGATCTGCGGCGCCTGGCCCGGATAGGGCGTGCGGATGATCACCTGCACATCGGACAGGTCCGGCAGCGCATCGATCGGCGTGTTCTGCAACGACCAGACGCCCCAGGCGGTGGCGAACAGGGTCGCCAGCAGCACCAGGAAACGGTTGGCCACCGACCAGCGGATCAACGCGGCGATCATGGCTGCGCCTCCTGATGGCCTTTGTGCGTGGTCGGTAAGTGCTCGATGCGTTCGATCTGCATGCCGTTATCATCGGCGCGTACCCCGACTCGCACCCGGTCGCCGGCCGCGAAGCCCTCCAGCAACGCCAGATCGGCGACCGGAAACAGCATGCTCATGCCCGGCATGCCAAGGGTCTTGAACGGGCCATGGGTGAGCATCACGCCATCGGTTTCGATGGCATCGATCCGCCCTTCGGCTTCATGCAGCGCCGGCTGCAGCTGTACCTCGGCCGCCGGCGCGCCCAGTTCCTCGGCCGTGATGCCGCGCAGACTGGCCTCGGAATCGAGCAGGAACTGCCCGGAGGCGACCACCTGCTGGCCTTCCTCCAGCCCCTGGAGGATCTGCGCCTTGCCCTCGGCCTCGCGACCCAGACGGACTTCCAGCGGGCGGAAACGCCCCTCGCCCTCGGCCAGCATCACCAGGGCACGGCGGCCGCTGCGGATCACCGCCTCGCTCGGCACCCACAACGTATCGCGTTCGGCCGGGCGGGCCAGGCGCACCTGGGCGGTCAGACCCGGACGCAGGCGGCCAGCGGGATTATCCAGCGCGACCCGCACGCGCAGGGTGCGGCTGTCCAGGTTGGCCTGGGGCAAAATCGCCTCGATGCTGCCGCCGAGCACTTCGCCGGGAAACGCCGGCAGCCGCGCCTCGACCGCCTGACCGCTGCGCAAGCCCTGAGCTTCGGCCTCGGGCACCGCGACATCGAGCCAGACGCTGCGCAAGCCATTGATGGTCGCCAGCGGCGCACCCGCCGCCAGGGTCATGCCTTCGCGCACCTCGAGTTGTTGCAGCACCCCGGCGATCGGGCTGGTCACCGTCCACAACGCCTGCACCTTGCCGTTGCGCTCGAAGCGGGCGATCAGTTCAGCCGGCATGCCGGCAAGGCGCAAGCGCTGGCGCGCCGCGGCCAGCAGCGCTGGATCGCCGGCATCGCGCAGGGCCAGGTACTCCTCCTGGGCAGCGACCCATGCCGGCACCAGCAGATCGGCCAGCGGCGCGCCGGCCTCGAGCAGGTCGTCGGGGGCGCGGGCGTAAACCCGCTCGACGAAACCGCCGCTGCGCGCCTGGACCACGGCGATATCGCGGTTGTTGAAGGTCAGGTTGCCGACCACTTCCAGGCTGTTGGCCAATGCCCCGCGGGTCACCGGGGCCAGGCGCATGCCGAGGTTCTGGGTGATGCTCGCATCGATGCTGATGGCGGCGCTGTCGCCGCCCTCGTCGGCATAGCGCGGCACCAGTTGCATGTCCATGAAGGGCGACTTGCCCGGCTGGTCGAACTGTTGCTGCGGCACCATGGGGTCGTACCAGTAGAGCACCTTGCGCTCATCTGCGCCGCCGGGTTGCTCCGCGGCCATGGCCATCTCAGCTCCCAGGTTCACCGATTGCTGGGCGAACCAGTAGCCGCCCGCCGCGCCTATGCCCAGTACCAGGGTGGCCAACAGCGTAGTTTTTACCAGTCGAGCACTCATTGGCTCACCTCTTCATAAGCGAAATGCAGGCGGGCGCTGGTCAGCGCACGCTGTTGGGCGAAGTCGATGTGTTGCAGACGGGTCTCGATCAGTTCGCGGCGGGCGGCGATCACGCTGGCCAGCTCATTGGCGCCAGCTCGATAACCGGCCAGGGTCAGCGCGACCTTTTCCTCGGCCAGCGGCACCAGGCTGTCCCGGCTGCGCCGCAGGGCGCGGTCGAGGCGCTGGTACTCGGCCAGGTCATCGCTCAGCTGCTGCGCATGCTCGCGCTCGGCCGCTTCACGCTCGGCTTCCAGCTGACTCAACCGGGCCTGTTTGGCGGCGATTCTGGGGTTCTGCCGCGAGCCCGGGAACAGCGGCAGATCAAAGCTGAGCTGCACACTCAGCATGTCGCCGAACGCGTCATCACGCTTCTGATAGGCCAGTTGCCAGCTCCAGTCGGCTTGCTTGTCCGCCTCGGCCTGGCGCACCTCGGCTTGCGCTTCATCGGCCATCGGCTCGAATAGCGCCAGTTCGGGATGGCGTTGCAGAGCGTGCCGATAATGCTCGGCATCCACCGGCCAGTTCGGCAGGCGACCGGCCAGGGGTTCATCGGCGCGCGGGCCGACCCAGCGGCGCAGGGCCGCGCGTTGTTGCGCCCGACTTTGCTGCAGCTGGTCCTCCTGCTCGGCCAGCAGCGCCGCCTCCTGTTTGGGGCCAACGCTGTCGGCAGGCTGGCCGCGGCCACCGGCCAGGCGCGCGCGCACCGCTTTGACCAGCAGAGCGTTTTCGCCATAAAGGGTCTGGAACAGCGCCAGCTTCTCCTCGACGGCGCGGGCCGAAATCCAGGCCAGCGCGGTTTGCCGGCGAACCTTGAGCAGTTCAACCCGTTGCTCCAGCGTCGCGCGCTCGATGCCGGCCTCCGCCGCCGCCACCCGGGCCTGACGCTTGGCGCGATTGGGCACCTCCTGCATGACCCCGACCATCTGCATGGTCATGGGCTCACGGTCGAGGCGACCACGGTTGTCACCCTCGATCGGCACGTTCTGCAGCCCCAGCAACAGTTTGGGGTCGGGCAACGCGCCGGCGGGTATCGCCGAACTGCGCGCCGCCTCGACTTGCGCGGCTTGCGCCGTCAGCGAGGGTGCTTCACGTTCAGCCTGGCGCAGGGCTTCGTCGAGGGTCAGGGCAGCAGCCGGCTGGCCGAGCAAGGCAGCCGCCAGTACCCCGGCCGCCAGGCGCCCAGGGTGGGGAAAACAGTTGGACATGCACGTGATTCCTGTCGATATCCCGCACCCCATGCCGGGGCGCGCAATGGCCAGCGGGCAGCCGGGGCCGCACGCGGGGGTTCACAACGGAGCAGGAATCAGGCGCGAGGGGGGCGCCAGGGGGCGGCTAGCGGCCGCGACGGAAGTACTACCTGACCACGCAGCAGGGTATGGGAGGAGACCGGCAGCAGTTTCAGCGTCAGCCGCGAACTGTCAGCCAACGGCAGGCCGGCAGTCGGGCATTTGGCCATATCCGGGCACAATTGGCCGGCTGCCTGCATCGTCGCCTCGTCACAGCAGTCAGTCAGCTGTGCAGCCTTCTGGCTCATCGGGCAGGGCGCACCGACCAGCAGCGAACCCGCAAGGCTCTGCAAGGGCAGAACCAAGGCCAGGAACAACACCAGATAGAGACGACGCAAGGCATTCATGCCGCGCAGTCTAGCCCCGCGCCGGGCCGCGGACAATTGATAAGGATCAAATGGCCAGACGCTGCTGACCTGCATTGACCGGCATAAGGGGGCGTGCAAGCCAACAGGATGCGCCGCGCAACCTTACGTCCACATAAACGGGTCGATGGTTACGGCGGGCCTATACTTTTTTCTCCAGCAACCCGGTCTCGCGCGCTGCAGTGCTGGCAAGTCGGCCGCGCAACCGCAAGAGGAACAGACCATGACCATCCGCATTGGCGACGAAGCCCCCGACTTCAGCGCCGACACCACCGAAGGCCCCCTGCACTTCCATGAATGGATAGGCGACGGCTGGGCCATCCTGTTTTCCCATCCCAAGGACTTCACCCCGGTGTGCACCACTGAACTGGGCTACATGGCCAGGCTCAAACCCGAGTTCGACAAACGCAACACCAAGATCGTCGGCCTCAGCATCGACCCGGTCAGCGACCACCGGGCCTGGGTCGGCGACATCGAGGAAACCCAGGGCCATGCGGTCAACTACCCGATGATCGGCGACCCCGACCTCAAGGTGGCCAAGCTATACGACATGATCCACCCCAACGCCAGCGGCGGCCCGCGCACTGCGGTGGACAATGCCACGGTGCGCTCGGTATTCATCGTCGGCCCGGACAAGAAGGTCAAAGCCATGCTGGTCTACCCGATGAGCGCTGGCCGTAATTTCGACGAGGTGCTGCGCCTGCTCGATGCGCTGCAACTCAACGCCAGGCACACGGTGGCCACGCCGGTGAACTGGAAACCCGGCGACGACGTGATCATCCCCACCTCGGTGTCCGACGAAGAGGCCAGACAGAAGTACCCGCAGGGCTTCAAGACCCTCAAGCCCTACCTGCGCGTGGTGGCGCAACCCAAGTAAGGGTGCCTGCCAGGCACAACACGTAGGAGCCAGTGACCGTAGGATGTGCGGGCGGCGATCCGTCGGGCCGCGCAGGATGAGCACAGCGATAACCATCGGGCGGTTTATGCCTGTACCCGCTCGAAGGTCGATGATCGGTTTAGGCGCCTTTGTCCTGCTGGCAGCAGGTCAATTTGCCGGAGCCTAACCTGCTCGGGTCGACCTAGGCCCCCACCTAGGCGGCCCCACCCATTCTAGGGTGTTGATCCTTGAGCATCCCAGTTGGCTGTGCGACAGCGCTCCGGCGCAGCCGGCGAGCGAACGGCACCTGCAGACCTCGCAGATAAACCCAGGCGTCGCCAAGCGCTGTTACAACTGCTCGCTTGCTCGTCGTGACCGGCAGTCATAGCATGACCGTCAGTCACAGCCAGATAAGTTGCTGCCCATGCGCCTTCAAGATCGACTCTTCCTGCAGCGCGAAAGCGCCCTCCTCGACGCCGCACGCCTGCTGTTCCGCCAGCAGCCCTGGGATCGGGTGACCATCGCCGAGGTGGCCACCCAGGCCGGCATCGGCAAGGGCACGGTGTACAAGCACTTTCCCAGCAAGGAGGCGCTGTTCGCCCGCCTGACGCTGGACATGAGCCGGGCGAATCTCGACGAACTGCGTGCCCTGCATGCCGCGCAGCCGCCGCACCTGGCCATGCGCCAGGTGATCCGCCGCGCCTTCGAGCAGATGCTCGCCGACCCGATCCTGACCCAACTGTGCCAGCACTGCGACCGCCCGGCCTTCCAGGAGCGCCTGGAGGCGCCCTACCGCGAACAGTTCCTGCAGCTGGAACGTGACTACGTTGCCTTCTTCGGCCAGCTGCTGCAGAGCACCTTTGGCGAGCCGGCCCTCTGCCCCAGCGATTGCCAGTACCTGTTGTGGGGCGTGGAGGCCTGCGTCAACGGGGTGATGGCACGCATCGCCTCCGGCGGCTTCGCGCACTGGGCCGAGCCGATTGCCCTGGACGACTACTTCGACCGCGTCACCGATTTCATCATCGCCGGCCTGCGTGGTCAGGCCGCCAGCCTTTGTGCCCCATCCGCCAGCCACGAGTGACCGCTCATGTTCAGTCAAGTGTCCAAACGTCCGTGGTTGATCGCCGTCGCCATCAGCGTCTTGCTGCTGCTGTGGCTGCTCAGCGGCTCGCTGTTCAAGGCGCAGAAAGTCGCCAGCGCCGACCAACCTGCCGTGGAGCAGGGTCTGGCGAAAGTCGAGATCCAGTGGCTGAAGGCCCAGCCGATGCAGCGCCAGCATGTGGTCCAGGGCCAGGTCGAAGCCTGGCGCCGGGTCGAGTTGCGCGCGCAGATCAGCGCCAGCGTGCTGCGCCTGGACCGGGACAAGGGCCAGCCGGTCGAACAGGGCGAATTGCTCCTCAGCCTGTCGCCGGATGACCGCAGCGCCCAGGTGGCACGCAGCCAAGCCGAGGTGCACCAGCGCGAGACCGACGTCAGCTCAGCCAAACGCCTGCGCGAACGCAACCTGTTTTCCGCCAACGAGCTGCTGCGTCTGGACAGCGAGCTGGCCAAGGCCCGGGCCGAACTGGCCACCGCCCGCCTGCACCTGCGCAACACCCGGATCGAGGCACCCTTCGCCGGGGTCTATGACGCGCGCCAGGTCGAACTGGGCGACTTCGTCCAGCCCGGTCAGAGCCTGCTGACCCTGGTGGATATCAGCCAGCTCAAGGTCAGCGCACAGATCGCCCAGCAGGAGGTGGTGCGGCTGCGTCTCGGTCAGCCGGTACGCGTGCAACTGCTCGATGGCCGCGAACTGAACGGTGAGCTGCACTTCATCGCCGCCGCCGCCGACCCCGACTCGCGCAGTTTTCGCATCGAGGTACGGGTCGACAACCCCGAGCGGCTGCGCCTGGCCGGCGCCAGCGCCACCCTGCACATCCAGACCGGCGAGGCCATGGCCCATCGTCTTTCCCCGGCATTGCTCAGTCTCGATGAGGACGGCCGCCAAGGGGTGAAGTGGGTCAATGAGCAGCAACGGGTCGAGTTCTCCCGGGTCGCGCTGATCAGCGTCGACAACCAGGGCGCCTGGGTCAGTGGCCTGCCGCCGCGGGTCGCGCTGATCACCCTCGGCCAGGGTTTTGTCGAACCCGGCCAGCAGGTGCTCACTCAACTCGCCAGCGAGGGCAGCTGAAATGCACACCCTGATCGCCGCGGCGCTGGACCGCAGCCGCACCAGCCTGCTGCTGCTGGCCTTCCTGATCATCGGCGGCCTGGCCGCCTATGTCGCCATCCCCAAGGAAGCCAACCCGGACGTCAGCATCCCGATCATCTACGTCTCGGTGAACCTCGAAGGCATCAGCCCGGAAGACGCCGAACGCCTGCTGGTGCGTCCGCTGGAGCAGGAGTTGCGCAGTCTCGAGGCGGTCAAGGAAATGCGCTCGATAGCCAACGAAGGCCGGGCCTCGGTGACCCTGGAGTTCGATGCCGGCTTCGACGCCAAGGCGGCCCTGGTCGATGTGCGCGAAAAAGTCGACAGCGCACGCAGCAAATTGCCGGAAGAAGCCGATGAACCCATAGTCAACGAAGTCAACGTGGCGCTGTTTCCGGTACTGTCGATCGGCCTGTCCGGGCCGATCGCCGAAGCGCAGCTGGTGTATGTCGCCCGCCAGTTGCAGGAGAACATCGAAGGCATCGCCGAGGTGCTCTCGGTGAAGATCGGCGGCGACCGCGAAGACCTGCTGGAAATCGTCGTCGATCCGCAGGTGCTCGACAGCTACGGCATCGACTACGCCGAGCTGTTCAACCTGGTCAGCCGCAACAACCGCCTGGTCGCCGCCGGTAGCCTGGACACCGGTGCCGGGCGCATGAGCCTGAAAGTGCCCGGGGTCATCGAGAACCTGCAGGACGTGTTGTCCATGCCGATCAAGGTGGTCGGCGACAGTGTGGTGACCTTTGGCGATGTCGCGACCATCCAGCGCACTTTCAAGGATCCGAGCGGTTTCGCCCGGATCAACGGTCAGCCGGCCATCGTCCTGGAAGTGGCCAAGCGCAGCGGTGCCAACATCATCGCCACCATCGAGCAGGTCAAGGCGCTGCTGGCCCAGGCCCAGCCGCTGCTGCCCGAAGGCCTGCACGTCAGCTACATCATGGATCAGTCGCAACAAGTCGAGAGCCTGCTCGGCGACCTGCTCAACAACGTGATGACCGCCATCGTCCTGGTGCTGATCCTGGTGATCGCCAGCATGGGCCTGCGCTCGGCGCTGCTGGTCGGCCTGACCATTCCCGGCGCCTTCCTGACCGGCATCCTGCTGATCTGGACACTCGGTTTCACCCTCAATATCGTCGTGCTGTTCAGTCTGATCCTGGTCGCCGGGATGCTGGTGGATGGCGCCATCGTGGTCTCCGAACTGGCCGACCGTAACCTGCACCAGGGCCAGAGCCCGCGCCAGGCCTGGGCCAATGCGGCGACGCGAATGGCCTGGCCGGTGATTGCCTCCACCGCCACCACCCTGGTGGTGTTCCTGCCGCTGTTGTTCTGGCCCGGGGTGGTCGGCCAGTTCATGAAATACCTGCCGGCCACGGTGATCGTCTGCCTGCTCGCCTCCCTGGCCATGGCCCTGGTGTTCCTGCCGGTGCTGGGCGCGGTGACCGGCGGGCGCCCGCAACCGCTGCCGAGCACGCCCAGCCGTGGCGCCCAGGCCTACCGCAAGCTGCTCGACAAACTGCTGCACCGGCCAGGCCTGACCCTGCTCGGCATACTGGCGCTGGTGGCCCTGATCTATGTCGGCTACGGCCGTTTCAACCATGGGGTGGAGTTCTTCCCCGAGGTCGAGCCGGAAAATGCGCAGATCTGGCTGCGCGCCCGCGGCGACCTGTCGGTGCAGGAAAAGGACGCCCTGCTGCAACAGGTGGAAAAACGCCTGCTGGGCATGAGCGAGGTCAAGGCGCTGTACGCCCGTTCCCTGGCCCAGCCGGATGGCCAGCTCGGGGTCGACGTGATCGGTACCCTGCAGTTCCAGTTCGTCGATTGGCATGAGCGGCGGCCGGCCCGGCAGATTCTCGCCGACATGCGCGAGCGCAGCGCCGACATTCCCGGCGTGGTCCTGGAGTTCCGCGAGCAGGACCAGGGCCCCAGTGGCGGCAAGCCGGTCAAGCTGCAGATCAGCGCCCTCGACCCGGCCAAGGCCGAGCGTTTTGTCGAGCAACTGCGCGCCAGCATGCTCAGCGTCGGCGGCTTCAAGGACATCGAGGACGACCGCGCCCTGCCCGGCATCGAGTGGCGGGTCAAGGTCGATCGCGAGGCCGCCGCGCGCTTCGGTGCCGACGTGCTGAGCGTCGGCAACGCCGTGCAGATGGTCAGCAATGGCCTGAAACTGGCGACCTACCGGCCGGAAGACGCCACCGACGAGGTCGACATCCGCGTGCGCCTGCCCGGCAACTGGCGCTCCCTCGACCAGCTGGGCCGCCTGACCCTGAACACGCCGAGTGGCCAGGTCGCGCTGGCAAACTTCGTCTCACTCGAACCCGCGCCCAAGGTCGGCACCCTGCACCGGGTCGACGGCAGCCGCACCATTACCCTGCAGGCCGATCTGGCCGACGACGCACGCCTGGATGAACGCCTGCAAGCCTTGCGCGAAGCCATGGGCGAACTGCCGGCGGACATCCAGCTGAAGTTCGCCGGCGAGGATGCCGACCAGCGCGAGGCCGCGATCTTCCTGGCCACCGCCTTCGGCGTGGCGATCTTCCTCATGGCCCTGATCCTGGTGACCCAGTTCAACAGCCTGTACCAGGCCCTGCTGGTGCTGTCTGCCATCGTCCTGTCCACCGCCGGGGTACTGATGGGCCTGCTGGTCAACGGCCAGTCGTTCGGTATCGTCATGGTCGGCATGGGCCTGATCGCCCTCGCCGGCATCGTGGTCAACAACAACATCATCCTCATCGACACCTATAACCAGCTGCGCCGCCAGGGTCTGGCGCCACGCGAGGCGGCGCTGGAAACCGGCAGCCTGCGCCTGCGTCCGGTGTTGCTGACCGCGGTGACCACCATTCTCGGCCTGATGCCAATGGTCCTGAGCGTCAACGTCGACCTGCTGACCCCGAGCCTGGGCGTGGGCGCGCCCTCGACCCAGTGGTGGACCCAGCTGTCCAGTGCGATTGCCGGCGGCCTGAGCTTCGCCACCGTGCTGACCCTGCTGCTGACCCCCTGCCTGCTGGTGCTGGGCGCGCGCTTCGAACGCCGCCCGCCGCCGCTGGAAACCTACGACGACGACCTGCTCGACCTGCCGGAACACCTGCTCGCGCCGTTGCAGGGCAAAGCCCGTGTGAGTAGCAGCTAGAGTAACTACAGATACCCAGGGCACACCCACGGACTGGTGCCTACACCATTTGCAGCGACTGCCTGCTGGTCGGCCCTGGGTAAGCGGCATCGATCAGCGCCAGGTCGGCGCCATTCAGTTGCAGGGACGCCGCGGCGGCGTTCAACCGCAGATGCGCGGCATCGACCGCCTTGGGGGTGGCAATCACCCCCGGCTGGCGCAACAGCCAGGCCAGCGCGACCTGCGCCGGGGTGGCGCCATGCGTCTCGGCCACCTGGCGCAACAGCGGATGGCGCAGCAGGCGCCCGGCCTGACCGAGCGGGCAGTAGGCCATCAGTGGCATGCCCTGGCCCTGCTGCCAGGGCAGCAGGTCGAACTCGATGCCGCGCGCCTCGGGGTTGTACAACACCTGATTGGTGGCACAGCCAGCCACGCCCAGATCATGCAATTCCTGCAAATCCTCCAGGTCGAAGTTGGACACGCCCCAGCGGCCGATCTTGCCCTGTTCGCGCAGACGCTCGAAGGCCTCGACGGTTTCCGCCAGTGGATACTGACCACGCCAGTGCAACAGGTAGAGGTCGATCCGCTCGGTTCTCAGCCTTTGCAGGCTGCGCTCGCAGGCCGCCACCACACCTTGGCGGCTGGCGTTGTGCGGATATACCTTGCTGACCAGGAATACCTGCTCGCGCAAGCCGGCAAGCGCCTCGCCCACCACCCGCTCGGCGCCGCCTTCGCCGTACATCTCGGCCGTGTCGATCAGGCGCAGGCCCAGTTCGATGCCCTGGCGCAGCGCCGCCACTTCCGCGCGCCGCTGGCTGGCCACCTCGCCCATGCGCCAGGTGCCCTGGCCGATCACCGGCACCGACACACCGGCCAGTTCAAGCGTACCCATCGTTTCACCTCCTCGTTGAATCCGCTCGCCAGCGCTCATAGCGGCCGCACGTCCCTCCCGCGGCCTTGGCCCTGGCATACAACAGCATCGGCATTGACCTGCCAACCGAGGGCAGGCGGCTCACGGCGATTGCGCGGCATAAGTCACTCGGCGATTAAAAAAGATTGTCGTAGCCGTGCCAGTGCCCTTGTGGCACCGTCTCGTCCGGCGTCGCTCTGCCCGCCAACCTCGCCTGGGCATGCAGGCCCTGCTTAAATCTTTGCGACCTGGTCAAGGCCACTAGCGTCTAACCCTTCAAGCAGCGACTAAGCTGTTCGGAAGCGCTACCTGAGGTCGTACCAAGCAATTATGGGCGTATTACGCAAATCCGACGCGCCAGAAAAGGCGCCTTCGAACAACACAAAACCGGCGTTCCAACTGAAGCCGGTCAAGCACACCAGCAAGCTGCGCATCGCCATCTGGCTGATGCTGACACTGCTGGTGGTGGCAGCTGCGCTGCTGGTCGTTTTCGAGATGCGTACCGCGTATTTCCAGGCCTACTACCTCAGCCGCTACAGCGATAGCCTGAGCTACCGCGTGCAACCAGGCCCCAGCCCGGCGATCGTCTATCCGCAGGACGGCCCCTTCGATAAACGCCTGGGTTACAGCTACCTGCCGCAGATGCTGGAGCGCCTGCAACAGCGCGACTTCCAGATTACCCAACAGGCACAGTTCTCCCCACCATTGCTCGACTACACGCAGCGCGGCTTTTTTACCCCCTATCCGGAAAAAATCCAGGCCGGCCTGAGCATCAGCGACTGTCGCGGCACACCCTTCTACCAGTTCCGCCACCCGCAGCAGTTCTACCCGAGCTTCAGCGCCATCCCGCCGCTGGTGGCGGGCAGCCTGCTGTTCATCGAGAACCGTCACCTGCTCGACCGGGAACAGCCCCAGGCCAACCCGGCGGTGGATTGGCCGCGCTTCGCCATGGCGGCCATCTCTCAGGTCGGCAAGGTGCTGGATGTGCAGGATCAATCCGCAGGCGGCAGCACCCTGGCCACCCAACTGGAAAAATACCGTCACTCGCCGGACGGCCTGACCCACTCGGCCAGGGAAAAGCTGCGGCAGATGGTCTCGGCCAGCGTGCGTGCCTACCAGAACGGCCCGCAGACCCAGGAAGCACGGGAAAACATCGTGCGTGACTACCTCAACAGCGTGCCGCTGTCCGCCGCGCCCGGGCACGGTGAGGTGCACGGCCTGGCCGATGGCTTGCGCATCTGGTTCGGTGCCGACTTCGCCCAGGTCAATCGCCTGCTCGACCCCGAGCGCTCGCCCGAGGCGAGCAATGCCGAACGCGGCCTGGCCCTGCGCCAGGTGCTGGCGATGATCATTGCCCAGCGGCGACCCTCGTATTACCTGGCCCAGGGCCGCAGTGAGCTGGATCAGCTGATCGACAGCCATATCCGCGTGCTCGCGGTTGGCGGCCTGATCGAACCGGCATTACGCGATGCGGCCCTGGCCCAACAGTTGCGCTACCGCAACTGGGTGCTGGAGCCAAACCTGCAAATGGTCGACGGCAACAAGGGCATCAGCGTGGCCCGCACGCGCCTCTCCAACCTGCTCAACATGCCGCTGTATGACCTCGACCGCCTGGACCTCGCCGCCAGCACCACCCTCAACAACGAACTGCAACAAGCGGTCAGCGTCTACCTGGAACGACTCGCCGAGCCCGCCTTTGCCGAGCAGATCGGCCTGTTCGGTGAGCGCCTGCTGTCTGCCGAAAAAACCGGCGAAGTGCGCTACAGCTTCACCCTGTTCGAACGCACCGCCAATGGCAGCCGGGTGCGCGTGCAGACCGACAACACCGACCAACCCTTCGACATCAACGAAGGCAGCAAGCTGGAGCTCGGTTCCACCGCCAAACTGCGGGTGATGGCCACCTACCTGGAAATCATCGCCGAATTGCACCAGCGCCATGCTGGCCAAAGCCCCAGCGAACTGCGTGCGGTGGCAGTCGCCGACCAGGACCACCTGACCCGCTGGGCCCTCGACTACCTGCGGCAAAATCCCGCTGCCGAGTTGCCGGCCATGCTCGACGCCGCCCTGGAGCGCAAGTATTCCGCCAGCCCCTTTGAGCGCTTCTTCACCGGTGGTGGCCTGCACACCTTCAACAACTTCCGCCGCGAAGACAACGGACGCAACCCGACCCTGCGCGACGCGCTACGCGAGTCGATCAACCTGCCATTCATCCGCCTGATGCGCGATCTGGTGCGCTACAGCACCTACCAGGCACCGGGCAACAGCGCCGAGTTGCTGAAGAACGACAAGAATCCGCGCCGTCAGGCCTACCTCAGCCGCTTCGCCGACCGTGAAGGCAAGACCTTCCTCCTGCGCTTCTGGCGCAAATACCAGGGCCAGCCGGCGCAGCAACGCCTCGAGACCTTCCTCAGCGGCCTGCGCCACACCTCGGTACGCCTGGCCGCCGTGCACCGTTACCTGATGCCGGAAGTCGACGAAACCACCTTCGCCGCCTTCCTGCGTGCCCATGTGCCCAACGAGAAACTCAGCGACAAGCGCATCCGCGAGCTGTACCTGAACTACGGCCCCGGCGCCTACAGCCTGCCCGATCAGGGCTATATCGCCCGCGTCCACCCGTTGGAGTTGTGGCTGCTCGGCTACCTACTGGAAAAACCCGAGGCCAGCTTCAGCGACGCCGTGGTCGCCAGCCGCGACCAGCGTCAGGAAGTCTACGGCTGGCTGTTCCGCAGCCGCCACAAGAGCGCCCGCGACAGCCGTATCCGCATCATGCTGGAGGTCGAAGCCTTCCTCGACATCCACAGCCGCTGGCAGAAGCACGGCTACCCCTTCGAATACCTGGTGCCGTCGTTGGCCACCGCCATCGGCAGTTCCGGCGACCGTCCGGCGGCACTGGCGGAGCTGATGGGCATCATCCAGAACGATGGCATCCGCCAACCCACGGTGCGCATCGACAGCCTGCATTTCGCCGCCGACACGCCCTACGACACCCAGGTCGAGCGCAACGCCCTGAACGCCAAACGGGTGATGCCCAGCGCAGTGGCCGCGGCCCTGCGCGGCGCCCTCTCGCAAGTGGTCGAAGGCGGTACCGCACGGCGTCTGCAGGGCAGCTTCAGCCTGGCAGACGGCCGTCTGCTGACCCTCGGCGGCAAGACCGGCACCGGCGACAACCGGGTCGAAACCGTCGGCCGCGGCGGACGCGTACTCAGTTCACGGGCGATGAACCGCACCGCCACCTTCGTCTTCTTCATCGGCGCGCGCCATTACGGCACCCTCACCGCCTTTGTGCCCGGGCGCGCCGCGGAGAAATTCACCTTCACCTCGGCACTGCCGGTGCAGGTGCTCAAAGGCATGGCACCGATCCTCGCGCCCTATCTGGAGCCGGGTAGCTACAGCCAATGCCTCCCCCCGCTGACAGCACTGCAGGCCAGTTGGAAGTAGGCATCAGGCGTAGACTCGATGCTTCATCTGCAAGGGCGGCAAGAGCCTGGAGTTGTGGGCGGGGCCGCTCCTGCGGGTACGGCGGTGGTCTTGTGGGAGGGGCTTTAACCGCGAACATTGCGATGGGCTTGCGGCCTTCGCGGCCATGGAACTGGGCGTCCCGCCGCGCCTACGGGAGGGGAACTGTTCAGCCCTTCTTCTGCAGGCGGATATACAGCGCCTCGACCTTCTCCCGCGCCCAGGGGGTTTTGCGCAGGAAGGTCAGGCTGGACTTGATGCTCGGGTCGCTCTTGAAGCAGCGGATATCGATACGCGCCGCCAAGCCATCCCAGCCCAGCTTCGCCACCAGGTCGTTGAGGATGGTTTGCAGGGTGACACCATGCAGCGGGTCTTTCGGCGTTTGAGTCATGCGGAACCTGTGTCGACAGCGTGGCGAGGCGCACCGGCTGACAGACTTGTGGCACGCGTAGGGGGATATTCTGACCTGACTCGGCAGCCAGCTCCAGCCCAAAAGCACCGCCCCTGGCGCAGCGCCCCCTACCAACCTCAACGAGCGTCGATGATGAACGGCAGCTCGCGGTTGTGGGCCGGGTCGAACTGGCGGCGGGCGGTATGGTTGAGGTGACGGCCGTAGACATGAAACGACAGGCTGGTGTGCGACGTTTCATTGATCACGCTATGGATGCTGCCGCTGGGTAGCGTCAGCACCTGCCCGGCGGCAATGCACTGCTCGTCCAGGCGTTGCAGCTCGGCATAACCGGGGCGCGTGCCATCGTCCAGGCGTTGCCAGAAAATATTGCGTTCACTGCCCTCGACCCCCACCACCACCGCCCAGGTGTCGTGGTCATGGGGCGGCACGCCGCGTCCGGGCAGCCAGCTGTCGACCACCACGAACAGCGACTGGTCGGCCTCGACGTGCAGCAGACTGGTGCCGAACCCCAGCTGCGAATCGGCCTGGTACATGTCCGCCCGCAGCCAGCCGCGTTCGGCGACGACCCGCTGGGCCAGCGGTGCGACTTGCGCCAGCAGGCTGGCCTCATCGGCGGCGCTCGCGACGAGGCGCCGCAGATCGCCGATAAACTGCTCCAGGTTGTAACTATCGTTGCTCATCCACAATGCTCCAGCCCAGTCACTGCCTGGGCAGCCGTGATAAAAAAGGCCCGCCTCCGAGAAAGAGGCAGGCCCTGGTTTCATCCCACTCGCAAGGCTCAGCTGGCCGAGGCGCGCGGGTCGTCAACGCTGGAGAAGTGCAGGCTGGCTGCAGGTTCGCTCAGCAGGGCCCGATGCAGGGCCATGGCCATCAGCACCAGGATCACCGCGATCGGCAAGGCGGCACAGATACTCGCGGTCTGCACGCTCTTGAGTCCGCCCGACCACAGCAGGGCCGCGGCGATGGCACCCACCATCAACCCCCAGGCCACGCGACTCCAGGCCGGCGGATGGATGTTGCCGCGGGCGGCCAGGGTGCTCACCACCAGGGTTCCGGAGTCGGCCGAGGTGACGAAGTAGGTCACGATCAGCAGCGAAGCCAGGGCGCCCAGCAGGCCACCGATGTTCAGGCCCGAGGACTGCTCGATCTTGTCGAACAGGGTGAACAGCGAGGCGGTGGCATCGGCCTTGGTCGCGAGCAGAATGGCACCGCCCTCGAACTTGGCTTCATCACCCGTCAGGCCCTGGCTCTGCACCTGCTCCTGATGGGCGAGGCGATCGGCTTTCTCGTAGTTGAGCGCGGCGCCACCGAAGGTACCGATCCAGACGAAGCTGAACAGCACCGGAATGATCAGCGACCCCATCACCAGCTGGCGAATGGTGCGGCCACGGGAAATCCGCGCGATGAAGGTGCCGACGAAGGGTGCCCAGGTCAGCCACCAGGCCCAGTAGAAGGCGGTCCACCAGTTCTGCCAGCCGGCGTCGTTCTGGGTGTCGCTCCATAGGCTCATGCCGATCACGCTCTGGGCGTAACCGGAGGTGCCTTCGAGAATGGTGTTGAGGATGTAGCGGGTCGGCCCGAACGCCATCACCGCAACCAGGATGACCAGCGACAACAGCATGTTCCACAGCGACAGCAGTTTGATGCCGCGGTCGACGCCGGATACGACCGACATGATCGCCACCAGGGAAATGGCCAGGATCAGGCCCATCTTCAGGCCGATGCCCAGCTCGAAGCCGCTCAGGGTCTTGATCCCGGTCGCCAGCTGTTCGACGCCGAGGCCGAAGGAGGTGGCGATACCGAAGGCGGTGACTACCACGATCAGGATGTCGAACAGGCTACCCAGCCAGCCGTTCATCCGCGCCTCGCCGAACAGCGGGGTCAGGGTCGAGCGGATCGACAGCGGCTTGCCCTTGCGGAAGGAGAAGTAGGCCAGGCACAGCGCCGGCAGCAGGTACAGGGCCCAGGCATGCATGCCCCAGTGGAAGAAGGTCACGCGCATCGCCGACTCGGCCGACTCGGCACTCAGGCTGGTGACGCTGAAGGGGTTGCCGGCATAGTGCCACATGGGTTCGGCCACCGACCAGAACAACAGGCCAATGCCCATGCCGGCACTGAACAACATGGACAACCAGGAAATCGTGCTGAACTCGGGTTTTTCGCCGTCCTTGCCGAGGGTGACATTGCCGTAACGGCTAGTCATCAGATACAACAGGTACACCAGCACGGCCGAGGCCATCGCCAAATAGAACCACTTGAAATTCTGCAGGATAGTCGTGGACAGTTCGCCGAATAGTGCCCCGGCTTGCTCACCCATCACCGCGCAAAAGCCGACGAAGGCCGCAATTATCAGGATCGAAATCAAGGTTATTCCGGCATCGACGCCGCGAAAAACCCCGCTGGAATTACTCATAGCATGTGCTCCATTGTTATTGTCTGTATGCCTCTGCGCACGCCGGGCTCAGGGCCAACTGATGAATCTTTGCGGTTACCTCCAGGCTGTTTTATCAGCCTCGATAATTCGATAAAGCCAACTTCCGACACATGTTTTTATATGGGCAATCAATGAGTTTTAATCATTAATAGACTCGCAACAGCGTTTGTTTCCGCCGTCACTAAACAGCACTCGGGCTTGCACACGGAAACCACCCCGACCGGGGCAACATCTATGTTTATAAGTTTGCCAAGTGCATCCGCACGCCACGCTACGACATGGCGGACGGATCATTATTTCGCGGCTGACTATAGGGTCACGGGGCAACCCAAAAGCATTCCATTCACGTCATCGGCCGATCCATTCGCGCCAGATCTGGCGCAAGTAGCTCAGCAGACGATAGAGGCAGGCGATCGCGCGGCCTTGTCGGTGAGGTTAAGGATCAGCCGCGCGGTTCCTGGCTCAGTGCCTTGAGCAAGCCGATCATCAGGAACAGCATCAGCACCATGAACGGCAGGCCCATGGCCACGGCTCCGGCCTGAATGCCTTTGAGCGCCGTATCGCCGCCAATCACGAACAGGGTGATGGTCACCAGGGCAATCATCACCAGCCAGAGCACGCGCTGCACCGGGGAGGTACCCGGATCGCCGCCCGCCGCCAGGTTGTCGACCACCAGGGCACCGGAGTCCATGGAGGTGACCATGAAGATGACCAGCAGCACCACCACCAGCACCGAGGTGACGGCCGCCAACGGCAGCATTTCGAGGAACTGGAAGATCGCCATGTTGACGTCCGTCAGACCGGCCGCCAGTGCGCCACTGCCGTCAATCACCTGGGCAATCGCGCCGCCACCGAAGGCGCTGAACCAGAAGATCGCCACGATGGTCGGCACCACCATGACCACGCCGACCATCTGCCGCAGCGTGCGGCCCCGGGAGACGCGGGCGACGAACACCCCGACCAGCGGACCCCAGGTGCACCACCAGGCCCAATAGAACACGGTCCAGCCCTGGAACCAGTCCTGATCTGGACGATCGACCCAGTTGGCCAACGGCAGGAAGAACTCGGCAAAGTCGACAGTCGTGTCCAGCACGCCCGAGAAGAAGCTCAGCACGCCAATGCCCGCGACCACCAGCAGGAACAGGCCCAGCGCCAGCAGCATGTTGATGTTGCTCAGCAGCTTGACCCCGGCATCCATGCCGCGCCACAGCGAGAATCCTGCCACGCCAGTCACCACCAGGATGAACAGCAGCTGCAGGCCGAAGGAGTTGGGAATACCCAGCACATGCGAGATCCCGGCAGTCGCCTGCATGGCGCCGAGGCCCAGGGAGGTGGCCAGGCCAAACACCGTCAGCACCACGGTAAAGGTATCCACCAGTTGCCCGGGCAGGCCCTTGTGCGCCTTGCCGATCAGCGGCTGCAGGCCGGAACTGAGGGAAAACGGCAGGCCCTTGTTATAGGCAAAGAAACCCACCACCAGGGCGCTGGTCAGGTAGATCGCCCAGGGATGCAAGCCCCAGTGGAAGATCGTTGAGCCCATGGCCGCGTGCAGCGCTTCGGGGGTCTGTTTGGCGACGTTGAGCGGGGTCTTCCACCACTCGGTGTATTGCGCCACGGGCTCCGCCACGCCCCAATACAGCAGGCCGACACCCATTCCGGCGGCGAACAGCATGGAAAACCAGGACAGGGTGCTGAACTCAGGCTGGGCGTGCTGACCGCCCAGGCGGATCTTGCCGAATGGCGACAGCGCCAGGCCGGCGCAGAATAGAACGGCCAGATTGCCCATGATCATGATGAACCAGTCACAGTTCTTCAGGATCCAGCCCTTGACCCCTTCCAGGGCCTGGCCGAAGGCCGCGGGGTCATTCAGGGCCAGTAGAACCAAGGCCAGAACAATAGAGAATGAAGCGGGGAAAATAACCCTGTGAAAGTTCAAACCCAGTAATTGGATATTGAAATTCCGGGGCACTGAAGCATCGGCGGCAATGTCTTTCACGCAAGGATCCTCACTGTATTATTTTTGTAGTCATGCCAATACCGAACAGCGCTTTAATGGCGTTAACCACCACTAAAAACAGCCTCATCGAATTGAACAGATGCGTGATGGTCGGGTAGCCAAGCACTTGCCACAAATCATTTAATCTGCGCCATTAATGACTTTTGATCATCCATGCGCGCCACTCACAACAGCATTAACAGCAGGCGCTGGCGCAGCGCAGACCTGCCGCCATTAACGCCTCGTTGCAGCTGTTGTTTAACGGCCCACAGGCCCTCTTCGATCGAGTACCTGGTGCACCCCGTTCATAACCAGTCGTCCTGCCAGGGGTAGTGCGACAGCGCCTGGCAGCCGTCGCGGGTAATCAGCACCTGCTGTTCCAGCTTGATACCCTCGGCGCCGCCCTGCTCGCCGATATAGCTCTCGACGCAGAGCACCATGTTTTCCTCGAACACCCCGTCGTAACCGCTGCTGGCCCAGTCGGCGCCCTTGTGCGCCAGGGCCGGGTACTCGTCGGCCAGGCCGACGCCGTGTACCACGCAGCAATAACGGTTGTGCAGGTAGGCGGCGGGAATATCCCAGGAACGCTCGACGAACTCGCGGTGGCTCAGGCCCGGACGCAGCAGGTCCATGTTGTGCTGGATCTGCTCATGGGCCAGGCGATAGAGCTTGCGCTGCTCGGCCGTGGGTGGCACATGGCCAACCGTCCAGGCCCGGGAAATATCGGCGCAGTAGCCATAGGGGCCGATCAGGTCGGTGTCGAAGCAGAGGATCTCGCCCTCTTGCATGATCCTGTCGCTGGACTCCTGCATCCAGGGGTTGGTGCGCGGCCCGGAGGCCAGCAGACGGGTCTCGATCCATTCGCCGCCGTGGCGGATGTTCTCGTAGTGCAACCAGGCCCACAGCTGGTTTTCGCTCATGCCCGGGCGCAACTCGTCGTGCATGCGCTGGATGCCGCGCTCGCAGACGGCGATGGTCCAGCGCATCAGCTCCAGTTCCGCGGCGGATTTAATTTTGCGCGCCTCCTCCATCAGGCTGTGACCCTCGACCAGGCACAGGCCGCGCTGCTGCAGCAGCTCCAGCCCCTCGAAGTCGGCCTTGTCCACCGCCAACCGAGCCTTGCCGCCGGCATGCTGGTGCAGCACCGCGAGGATGTCATCGGCCCAGACCACGGCCTTCTCGGAGATCCGCGAACCGGCGCCGAAATAGCTCCAGTTGATCGCCGGGCGGATTTCGTCGAGCAGTTCGTTGCCCTCATGCAGGTGCTCGCAGTTGTGGAACTCGAACAGCACCACCGGCCCGCTGGCGAACACCAGGGCGTAACGGGCGAAGTTGTGCAGGGTCCACACCTGCATGTTCGAGGTGTCGGTGGCGTAGCGGATGTTCACCGGATCGTAGAGCAGGATGGCCGCGCAATCGGCGGCCAGCAGTTGCTGGCGCACCCGCTGCAGGCGATAGCCGCGCGCGTCCTGGTGGGTCTCGACGCTGACCGGGTTACGCAAGGGCTGGCCAGCGGACTCGCCGCTCGGGTACTTATTCTTGTTGTCGAACATGGTTGGATTCCAGGCAATGGGGTCAGGCTGAAGCAAGGCTGTCAGGTCAAGCGCCCGATCACTCGGGCTGTGCAGTAATCGTCGGGGCCTCGGTGGTTTGCGGCTCGACTGCGTGCGGGCTGGCCGGCTCGATCGCAGCGGCCAGGGTGGCGCTGGCCAAGCCGACCGGGGTGGCCTGGTGATGCAGCGGCGCATCCTCCTGCAGGTGCGCACCGCTGACCTTGCCCTGGCCGACCGATAGGGCCAGCAGCGCAGCACAGGCGGCGGAAAAGTAGTACAGGCTGGAGGCGCCGAAGCGCTCCATCAGCGCGCCGGCCAGCAACGGGCCGATAGCGGCGCCGACGCCGTAGGTCACCAGCAACAGCCCGGCCAGGGACACGCGCAGTTCGGCCTCGATATTGTCGTTGGCCAGGGCCACGCCCAGCGGATACAGGCAGAACTGCAGAAAGCCGATGCAGGCGCCGACCAGCAGCAGGACGCCGAAGGACGGTTGCTGAGAGAAACCCAACGGCAGGCAGGCGAGGACCAGCAGCACCGCCACGCCACGGATCAGGCTGGCCCGCGGCAAGCGATCGGACAGCCAGCCCAGGGGCAGTTGGGCGAGCAGGCCGGCGCCGATGATCATCGCCATGAACTGACCGACCTCGGTGGTATCCAGGCCCTGGCGACTGGCATAGATGGCCGCCAGGCCGAAGAAGGCGCTGTAGATCATCCCGGCCATCAGCACGGTGACCAGCGACTGTGGCACCCGCTGGATAAACAGCTTGATATCGACCGGCGCCGGCTGCAGCGCGGCCGGGTGCATGCTGCGAGTCAGGGCCACCGGCACCAGGCACAGAGCAAAGGCCATGGCCACGCCAAGCAACGCGTGGATGCCCAAATCGCCCTTCCAGCTCAGGGCCAGCTGGCCGAGCACCATGCCGACGTAGATCGCCACCATGTAGATGCCCAGCACCTTGCCACGCTGGTCGCTGCGGGCTTGGTCGTTGAGCCAGCTTTCCAGCACCATCAGCTGGCACATCATCGCCAGACCGACCAACGCGCGCAGGAATAGCCAGAACGGCAAGGCACTGCTGAATTCGTGGGCCAATACGGCCGCGGCAATCACCCCGCCACAGGCGACATAGGTGCGGATATGCCCGACCCGCTGGATCAGCACGCGCCCGACCTTGCCGCCGGCCACCATGCCCAGGGCGTTGGCGGCCATCAGCGCACCGCCCCAGAATTCGGCCACGCCGTCGGCACTCAGGCGCAGCGCCAGGTAGGTCATCAGCAGGGTCGAGCCCAGCTGCATCAACAGGCTGGCCAGGTACAGGGCGCCAAAGGTCTTAGTCAGTCCGAGCATGCGTGGCTCCTTGGCCAGAACGAAGAAAACCGCCGCTCCCGGCTGGGGGATGCGGCGGCAGAACGACCAGGGCGAAGGCTCAGGCCAGACCGTGACGCTGTTTCCAGTCGCCCGGATGGACCACGTAACCGAACAGCGCATGGCCGCCATAGACCAGCTCGGTGCCTTCCGGTATCCACAGCAGCTGGCCCGGCTTGACCCGGTACAGCTCGCCGTTGGCCTGCAGTTCGAAACAGCCTTCGATGACGAAGATCACCTCGTCATACAGCAGGGTCCAGTGGACCTCGGCGCCCTCCCAGCGGGCAAAGCCGATACCGATATTCGGCGACACTTCATTGCTGATGGCGCGGGCGACAAAGGCCGCGCCGGGCGGCCCGCCACGGGGGATGAACTCCAGGTCATGGTGATCGACCAGCAGCACCGGGCCTTTCCCGGAAACGACCGGAGTCATAGCTCGCTCCGACTGTTCCAGGCCGCCAGGCGAATGCGCGAGCGCACGCCGAGGCCGAGGAAGGGCTCCGGCGGGTTCAGCGACGGCATGCCGGTGACCGCCTGGATATCGCGCAACTGCGCCGAATCGGCACCCACCGCCAGATCGGCCAGCAGGGTGCCGGAGATGGTGCCCCAGGCCGCGCCGACGCCGTTGTCGCAGGCCGAGGCGTAGACGCCCTGCGCCAGCTCGCCGAAGAAGTTGGTGAAGTTGCGTGAGATGGCGTAGACGCCGCCCCAGGTGTGGCTGAACGGCACGTTGGCCAGCTGCGGGAAGCGCGCCAGGAAGGCCTTGCGGTGATCTTCGCGCACGCTGGCGCGCATGGCATCGCTGGTGCTCTGGCCGTATTTGGGCACGTGCTTGTAGGTGTTGCGGATCATCAGGCGACGATCCTGAGTCATGCGCACCGTGGTGCCGGCGTGGTCGGCCGGGGTCAGGCCCCAGTCCAGCTCGCCGCCATAAACGGCCAACTCGGCGTCGCTCAGCGGCCGGGTCCAGCTGGCGAAGGTCATCACCGGCAGCAGGCGGTTGCGCAGGTAGCCAAACTCCTGGGTGAAGATGCTGGTGCCGAGCAACAGCTGCGACGTGCGGATGCGGCCATTATTGCCGTGCAGGATCCAGCCGCCCTGGCCGTCGCGCTCCAGGCGCTGGATCGGCGACTCCTCGAGCAGCTCGACGTTGCCCGGCAGCGAACCACCCAGGCCAGTGACCAGCGCCGCCGGCTGCATCAGGTAGCAGCCCGGGGTGTAGATCGCCCCGCTGTAGTGCTGGCTGCCCACCACCTTGGCCAGTTCCGCGCGCTCGACCCGGCGGAAAGGCTCGCCGAGGTCGCGCATCAACTTCTCGAAGTGATCGAGGTAGGCCAGGCCGCGCGGGCCGACCGCGCCTTGGTACTTGCCGGCATGCGACCACTGGCAATCGATGCCGTGGCGCTCGATCAGCCCCTGCAGCTGGGCGATGGCGGCCCGATTGAGGCCGAGCAGGCGTTGCTTGTGCGCCGGGTCCGGATGCTCGAGGGCGAACTTGTGCGGCAGGTCGATGACGAAGCCGGAGTTACGCCCCGAGGCGCCGTAGCCAACGCGCTGGGCGTCGACCAGCAGGATACGCGCCTCGGGATGATGCTCGGCCAGCCGGCGAGCGGCGGCCAGGCCGACAAAACCGGCGCCGATCACCGTGTAATCGGCGCGCTGCTCGCCCTGCAGGCGGGTGGCCGGCGCAGCGGCGGGCAGTGCGGCATACCAGCCGCAGCTGGCATCGTCGTAGGGCAGATTGATGGTCTTTTTCATGGTACAGCCCTCAGGCCACGGCCCGTTGAGCGTTCTGACAGGATTGCAGCCAACTGTTGCGCTGCACTTGTGCTTGGCGACCGAGCAGGACGAAGCCATGCAGCGCCCCCTCGGCATCGTAGTAACCGGCGCTCAGGCCATCGGCGGTAGCCGTGCAGCGCCACTCGCCAGCGACTCCGACGGCCGGTGGCAGCAGGCACAGCGGCGCGGCCGGGGTTTTCACCGTCACCGGCATCAGCGGGTAGCTGACCGCTGTCGGCTGGCCGAGCAGGGTCTTGCTCAGGGCCTGGATGCCCTGGTTGATGGGCGCCAGGTAGGGCAGCAGCTGACCGTTGATCTCGATGCAATCACCCAGGGCGTAAATGCCAGGCTGCGAGCACTGCAACCGGGCGTCTACCTGGATACCGCGGCCCACGGCGACGCCGGCCGTCTCGGCCAGTGCCATGTTGGGACGCAGGCCGACGGCGGACAGCACCAGGTCGGCTTCCAGTTGCTGACCATCGGCCAGACTCAGGCGATAGCCCTGGCCCAGCGGCTCGATGCGCTTGAGGGTGTTCTGCAGGTGCCAGCTGACGCCCAGCTCGCCCAGGGCCGTCTGCAACTGCTGGCCGGCCTCGCGTGGCAACAGGCGCTCCATCGGCCACTGGCCGAGGCCGATGACGCTGACCGCGCAGCCGCTGGCGGCCAGGTCATTGGCGAACTCGCAGCCGATCAGGCCGTCACCGAGGATCGCCACCCGCTGCACACCGACCAGGCGCTCGCGGAAGCTGCGGTAGTCGTGCAGGTTGTTGACGCTGATCAGCGCCTGGCTGTCGCCCTCGATCGGCAGACGAATCGGCGCCGCACCACTGGCCAGGACCAGCTGGCCATACTCCATCTCGCCGATGTTGGTGTGCAGGCGCCGCGCCTCGGCGTCGATGCGCTCGACCCGGCAATAGGGATAGACGCGAATCTTCAGGCGCTTCTCGATCGCCAGCGCCGACTCGCCGGCCAGGGCGTCGGCACTCTTGCCCTGAGCCAGGCCGATCGACAGCGCCGGTTTGGAATAGAGGTGACCGGACTCCTGGGTCAGCACGCGGATCTCGACCTGCGGGTCGGCGCGGCGCAGGGCCTGGGCCAGGCCGTAGCCGGCATAGCCGCTGCCGATGATAACGATCGGCTGGCGCACCTCGGCGACTGCCGGCTGTGCGGCTTTCGGCAGCGGCAGCGGCAGCGGCAGCGGCGTGCTGGCCACCGCGGCGGCGACCACCGGGCTGATGTCGAGCATCTCGAAATCTTCCTTGCCGACCTTGCACTCGGGGCACTTCCAGTCCGTCGGCACATCGTCCCAACGGGTGCCGGCGACGATGCCGTCGTCCGGCCAGCCGAGGGCCTCGTCATAGATCAAACCGCAGACCACACAGAGCCAGGTCTTGAACATGTCGCTTACTCCCCCGCTACGCGGATCGCTACGTTCTTGGTGCGCACATAGCTGTACAGGGCTTCCTGGCCCTTCTCGCGGCCGAAACCGGACAGGCCGACGCCGCCGAACGGCGTCTCGATACCACCGGCATACCACTCGTTGACGAACACCTGGCCGGCCTTGAGGCGCCGGGCGCAGCGCATGGCGCGGCTGATATCCTGGGTAAATACGCCGGCGACCAGGCCGAATTCGGTGCCGTTGGCGATGGCGATGGCCTGTTCCTCGCTGTCGAAGGGGATGATCGCCAGCACCGGGCCGAAGACTTCTTCCTGGGCAATGCACATCTCGGGGCTTACATCGCGGAACACGGTCGGGCGCATGAAATGCCCGGCCCTGTCGCTGAAAGCCTCACCACCGGTGGCCGCCACCGCGCCCTCATCGATTGCGCGCCGACACAGGGTTTCGATGCTGGCCAGTTGCCCGGCACTGACCACCGGAGTCAGGTCTGGGTTGTCGTGACCGACGCCGACGCTGAGGCCTTCGGCCAGGGCGACGACGGACTCGACGATTTCTTCATAGATCTCGCGCTGCACCAGCAGGCGCGACATGGCCGAACAGACCTGGCCGGCATTGAAGAAGATGCCGCCCTTGACGCTGGCCAGCAGCTGCTGGCGGTCGGCATCGGCGAAAGCGATCGCCGCCGACTTGCCACCCAACTCCATGACGCTGGGGATAGCGTGCTCGGCGGCGTCACGCAGGATGGTCTGGCCTGTCGGTACCGAGCCGGTGAAGACGATCTGATCGACCTTGGCGCTCTGCACCAGATGGCTGCCGACCTCACGGCCACGACCGCAGATCAGGTTGACCGCGCCATTTGGCAGGCCGGCCTTGGCGATGGCGCGAATCAGCACGCACATGCCCAGCGGCGACAGCTCCGGCGACTTGATCACCACCGCATTGCCGGCGGCCAGGGCCGGCGCCAGCGAGCGGGCGCAGATCGACACCGGGAAGTTCCACGGCACGATCTGCGCCGACACACCCATGGGGTCGTAGAGGGTGAAATCCATGTAACCGTTGCCCAGCGGGATCGAGGTGCCCTCGATCTTGTCGGCCATGCCGGCGTAGTACTCGAAGTAGCGCGCCGCTTCGGTGAACTCATCGCGGGCATCGTTGAGGCTCTTGCCGTTTTCCTGGCACAGCACCCAGGCGCCTTCGTCGGCGACCGCACGAATCTCTGCGGCGATACGCAGCAGCCAGGTGACCCGCTGCGCCGGACGCACGCTGCTCAGCGCGCCGCTGTCGGCGCAACGCCGCGCGGCCGCCAAGGCGCGCTCGGCATCGGCGACCGTGGCCTGGGCGATGGTCGCCACAGGCTCTGCGCTGCCGGGGTTGTTGACCGTAAGGCGCGACTCGCTATCGAGCCACTCACCGTCGATGTAGTTGAGCCAGTGGGATGCAATCGGATACATGGCGGCCTCCTCAGGCGGACGGTACGGTGGCCAGCAGCTGACGCGCAGCCCACTGATGGAAGAAGTGGGTCGGGATATCCATCTCGGGAGAGAAGGCGCCGCCGCCGTAGCCGGGCGAGTGACGGCCCTTCTGCATGCCTTCGACCGAGGCGATGTCCTCGGCGAAGACCACCTTCCAGGATTCCAGGATGGCGTTGCGGCACGCGGCGTACTCATCGCCCAGGGCCTCGTCACCGACATAGAACAACCGCAGGTGCTCGATGGTGCGCCCCGGCGCGACCGGCTCCAGCTGCATGGCGAAGGCGTGGTCGGCCTGGATGCCGAGCAGCACGTTGGGGAAGAAGGCCACGTACTCGGCGTTGCGCAGGCGGTCCTGCGGCCAGCTGGGGAACTTCGGCAGGTGGGTACCGGCGACATCCGACAGGTTGTAGGCGTAGCTGCCCTGACCGGCAAAACGCTCATCAAACAGAATGTTGTAGTGGTCTTCCAGGCGCGAATAGGTGTTCAGGCTCGGGTGCACCCACGGCAGGTGATAGGCCTCGCAGTAGTTCTCCACCGCCAGCTTCCAGTTGCAGTTGATGTCCAGGGTGGTGGCATCAAACCCCGGACGGCGGCGCAGCAGGTCCATGCCATCGTCACCGAGGAACTGACTCCAGCGCGCGGTCAGCGGCGCGAGCATCTCTTCCAGGGTCTGGGCATCGCCAGACAGGTTGACGAACACCATGTCCATCCAGATGGCGCTGCGGATCGCCTTCAAGCCATGCTTTTCGCAGGCGAAGCGCTCGTCTTTGTGCACATCGATACCGCCGACGTGCGGGGTGCCCTTGAGGCCGCCGTTGAGGTCATAGGTCCAGGAGTGGTAGGGGCAGCGGATCACGCCCTGCACGGTGCCTTCTTCCTGCACCAGCTTCATGCCGCGGTGGCTGCAGACGTTGTGGAAGACCTGCACCAGGCCCTCGCGGTTGCGCATCAGCAACAGCGGCAGGCCCATGAAGTCGACCGGCTTGACCGAGCCGTTCTGGGTCAGGTCGCTGGCGAAGCCGACGCAGGCCCAGGTCTTGCCCATCACCTGATCGCGCTCCAACTCGAAATGACGTTGCTCGATGTAGAACTCGTTGCTCAGGCCGGTGGCTTGGTGAATCGGGTTGAGGACGCTTTCCAGATGATGCACAGGAATGTGTTGAGAAGTGGTCGAAGTCATTGTTGTTGTTCTCCCCTGCTGGGCATGGTGGCTAATGATCGGCAGGCTCGCTGGCCAGGCTCCGTTGGCAGCGAGTTTCGAGAATCAGGGGATTGTTCGACAAACGATTTTTACAGCTGCATTTATGACTTTTAATCATCCATCCGCAACTACAGGCCATGCGCCTCGTGTGAGTACCGGCAGGCTTATGGCAGCGCGCTCTTATGCATAAAGATCATCAATCCATGACAAAAAATGGCTTGCTGCAGGCACAGGGAAACGCCACTTTAGCCACCTTCATAGCAACCACCCGGAATCAACAGCAGGCCAGCATCAGTGGCCGTTGCAGCATTCGGCGGCGCGCGGTAGATATCGCCCGGGCTTCCCGGCCCTGACGCGGGTCGAACATTGTTAAGCGGATTTATTGGGCGCTGTTGCGGATGGCGACAGGCTGGCAAGCTTCCAAGACCCATCGATCAGCGAATTCATCCTGCACCTGAGCCCTGTCACGACGCGTCGCTTGCGTCGGGCGGCTCCGCTGGGTTCCCCACGCCATCACCGGGATACCAGTCGCTAACGCAGGAACACTCCCAGCATGACCCGGGCATTGCGCCTAGGTCGCGCTGGGCGGGGCCAACTCACCTCGCGCTACCCGCGCCAAAGGCCTGCTGAGGAATAGCCGCGCATAGCCCAACGACTAGCGCCGCGACTGCTCCATGCAACGCTGCCGCAGGCCACAAGCCTGCGGCAGCGTTCGTTTCGGCCCGCTGGTTATGCGTCGCCAGCGAGCGTGGCGTCGCCCAGCGCAGGGGGCAGCTGGTCGAGCAGCCAGGCGCGGAAGCATTTAACGCTCTGGCGCATCACCCCTCGACCAAGCGGCTCCAGCAGGCAGAATTGCGCATCCGACTGCAACACGGTGTCGATCGGCCGCACCAGGGCGCCGGTCTGCAGGTGGTTGTCGATCAGGTTCGACCAGGCCAGCGCGATGCCCTGGCCACTGAGCGCCGACTGAATCAGCATCGAGTAACTGTTGATGTTGATCCGCCGCTTGGGCTCGATGCCTTTATAGCCCAGGCGCTGAAACCATTCGGACCAGCCGATCCAGTCGCGCTGCGGATCTTCCAGCCACAGCCAGGTGCAGTCGGCCAACTGCTCCGGGGTGCTCAGCGTCGGGTTCTTGGCCAGATAGCCCGGGCTGCACACCGGGAACACTTCCTCGGCGAACAGCGGGGTTACCTGCATATCCTTCGGTGGGGTGCGGCAGTAGTACAACGCCAGGTCGCAATCCAGGCGGGAGAAGTCCTTGACCTGGTCATAGGCGATGATGCGCAGGTCGACCTCTTCGTTATCGCGCTGAAACTCGGCCACCTTGGGCAGCAGCCACAACGAGGCCATCGCCGTACTGGTGACCACGGTCACCTGTTGCGCGCCCTGCCAGTGGCGAATTTCACCGGTGGCATGGGCCAGCTGCAGCAACGCGGTCCGCACAGTCTCATAGTACTGGCTGCCGGTCGGGCTCAGGTTGATCGCCCTTGTGGTGCGCTCGAACAGGGTTTTGCCCAGGTAGTCCTCGAGCAGGCGCACCTGGCGGCTGATCGCGCCCTGGGTGACGTTCAGTTCGTGCGCCGCCAGGGTAAAGCTCAGGTGGCGCGCGGCCGCTTCGAACGCCACCAGGCTGTTGAGTGGAGGCAGTGGATGGATTTTCATGCAGGCAAGATCACGCAGTGTTTTAGTTATGTCCCGCAGTTTAGAACCATGCTTGCAGTAAACACAGCGCGCCGACACGCAATCGTGCCGGACAGGCGTCATCAGCGCCGTGGACCGAGCGGCCGCGTGCCGCAAGCCGCAGGACCAACTTCACCGCTGCATGGCGCCGCTAGGCGTGGGCGAAGAGCAGCCATGAAGCACTGCGGCCATCGGGTCCTCACAAAGAAACGGCCCACCTCTCCGAGCATGGGCCGATGCAACACCCGCGAAGCGCCTGCAGCTACGGCAAACCCTGCAGGCAGGATCAGGGGCTAAGGCATGTTGCCGATGATCTTGCGCATTTCCTGCTCCGAGAAGCCGCGCAGGGTCTGCGTGCGTATATTGCCGAGCGAGCCGACTTTCAACAGCAGGGCGGTGGCGGTCTCCTCGTCCCCCTCGACAATCAGCACCAGGTCGTAACTGCCGACGGTCCAATAGACCGCATGGATCGCGATGCCCGCCTTTTCGGCCAGCGCCTTGAATGCCTGAAAACGATCCGGGGAGTCTTTGACCGCTCGAATGCCCTGATCGGTGAAGTTAACCAGCGAGATGAAGGTTGCCATGATTACACCCCTTGTCAGGGTTGCTGAATGGCGGTCACAGAGTCGACTGCGATTACCTGGAAGAGGGCCGCCATTCCTCCACATCCGCGAGTCCGACCATCGCTTACTTGCGCCTGCTGCCGGTGCAGCACAGGACGGACCTAGGTCGCCGCCCCGCTCCACCGGTGTGTCTTGTCAGGCATAGCAGGCTCCAGCCACCCACGCATGACCGCTGATCCGCGCAGGCAAAAAAAACCGGCCCTACACAACACGGTGTGGGCCGGCAAAGCACTATCGGGTCGTCGTGGGGCCCGAGTCGGGCATCAGCATTGCAATCCTGACTCGGGTGCCCCGCCAGCAGACGACCGGCTGCAGGCGGGGATGACACTCATCAGGCCAGCTCGCGCTCGACCTCGTCGAACTGGGCTTGCACGGCGGCTTCCGGCTCTTTGGTCAGCAGGCTGACAACGATGATGGCAAGGGTTGCCAGGATAAAGCCGGGAATGATCTCGTACAGATCGAAGATCCCGCCGGACAGCTGCTTCCAGATCAGCACGGTCAGGCCACCGAGGATGATGCCCGCCAGAGCGCCATTGCGGTTCATGCGCTTCCAGTACAGCGACAGCAGGATGGCCGGGCCGAAGGCGGCGCCGAAGCCAGCCCAGGCGTAGGACACCAGGCCCAGCACGGTATTGTCCGGGTTCAGGGCCAGCACCAGGGCGATGACTGCAATCAGGACCACGGCGCCACGGCCGATCCAAACCAGTTCGAAGTCGCTGGCGTGCTTCTTCAGGATCGCCTTGTAGAAGTCTTCCGCCAGGGCCGAGGAGCTGACCAGCAGTTGCGAGTCGGCGGTGGACATGATCGCGGCCAGCACGGCGGCCATCAGGATACCGGCCACTACCGGGTGGAACAGGCTGTTGACCAGGACCATGAACACGGTTTCGGCGTCGCCCAGGTCGGTTTCCAGGTAACCCAAGGCCACCCAGCCGATGGACAAGGCAGCGACCAGGGTCAGGGCAGTCCAGCTCACCGCAATGCGACGGGCAGTCGGAATGTCCTTGTTATCGGAAATCGCCTTGAAGCGCGCGAGGATATGCGGCTGGCCAAAGTAGCCCAGGCCCCAACCGACCAGCGAGAGGATCGCGATAATGCCCAGCGGTTGGCCTTTGGCATCGTTGAAGAAGGTCAGCAGCTCGGGATTTTTCGCGGCGATCGCCAGGTGGGCGGCTTCGACACCACCCACTACGTTAAGGGCGAATATCGGCACCAATACCAGTGCGGCAGCCATCAGCAGGCCTTGCACCACGTCGGTCCAGGCCACGGCGAGGAAGCCGCCGAACAGGGTGTAGGAAACCACCGCCAGGGTGCCGACGATCACGGCGATCTGGTAGTCGAAGCCGAACACGGTTTCGAACAGCTTGCCGGAAGCCACCAGGCCAGAGCTGGTGTAGAACAGGAAGAAGGTCAGGATGATCAGCGCCGACACCACCCGCAGGGCGCGGGATTTGTCGTTGAAGCGATTTTCGAAGTAGGACGGCATGGTCACCGAGTCATTCGCCGTGTGCGAGTAAACGCGCAGGCGCTGGGCGACGAACAGCCAGTTCAGCCAGGTACCCGCCAACAGGCCACCCGCGATCCAGGTGGCTTCGAAACCAGCTGCCAGGGCATAGCCCGGCAGACCCAGCATCAGCCAGCCACTCATATCGGAAGCGCCAGCCGACAGCGCCGCGGTGGTCGGGCCGATGGAACGGCCGCCGAGGATGTAATCGGACAGGTTACTGGTCCGTTTGTAGGCCACCAGGCCCAACCACAACATCATCACCAGGTAGACCACGAAGGTCACCCCTACAACAAAAACGTTCTGCTCGTTCATCTTGTTGTTCTCTTGTTGGCACGGCTCTGGCCGTGGTTCTAGTTTTTAAGCGACTGCCGTATGCGGTCACTGCCTTGAAACCACCGACCCGGTGCACGCCTGAAATCCGGTCGGGGGCGGGACAAGCCTTGTGAGCCTGCCCCTGAAATGCCTCAGTCTTCGTCGCCCAACGACAGCAGCGAAGCGTTGCCGCCCACCGCGGTGGTGTTGACCGACGTGGTGCGTTCATTGACGAAGCGCAACAGGTAGCTCGGACCGCCGGCTTTTGGCCCGGTGCCCGACAGACCGCAGCCGCCGAACGGCTGCACCCCGACCACGGCGCCAATCTGGTTGCGATTGACGTAGAGGTTGCCGACCCGCGCCAGCGCCTCGATGCGATCTGCGGTTTCCTCGTTGCGGGTGTGCACGCCGAGGGTCAGGCCATAACCTGTGCCATTGATCGCGGCGACCACCTTTTCAAGCTCGGCCGCCTGGAAACGCACGACGTGCAGGATGGGGCCGAAGTTCTCTTTCTTCAGCTCGGCGATGCCGCCGATCTCGAACGCCACCGGGGCGACGAAATGACCGTGCAAGCTGGCCGGCAGCGGGGTTTCAGCAATCAGCTTGCCCTCGCCCTTGAGCTGGGCGATATGCGCGTCCAGGCCGGCCTTGGCTTCGGCGTCGATCACCGGGCCCACGTCGCTCTCGCGCAGGTGAGTCGGCCCGACTTTCAGCTCGGCCATGGCGCCCTTGAGCAGATCCAGCACGCGCTCGGCGATATCGGCCTGCACATAGAGCACGCGCAGGGCCGAGCAACGCTGGCCGGCGCTGGTGAAGGCCGACTGCACGGCATCCTTGACCACCTGCTCGGGCAGCGCGGTGGAGTCGACGATCATCGCGTTCTGGCCGCCGGTCTCGGCGATCAGGGCGGCGATCGGCCCCGCCTTCTCGGCCAGCTGACGGTTGATGATCCGTGCGGTGTCGGTGGAGCCGGTGAAGCACACGCCAGCGACGCGGGCATCGCGGCAGAACACGCCGCCGAGGGTGGCGCCATCGCCCGGCAGGAAAGCGATGACATCCTTCGGCAGGCCGGCCTCGAACATCAGCTCCAGGGCACGCGCGGCGATCAGGCTGGTCTGCTCGGCCGGCTTGGCCAGCACGCAGTTACCGGCGACCAGGGCGGCGGCGATCTGGCCGAGGTAGATGGCCAGCGGGAAGTTCCACGGGCTGACGCAGACGAAGATGCCACGGCCTTCGTGGAACAGCTCGTTGCGCTCGCCGGTCGGGCCTTTCAGCTCTTCGCGGCCCAGACGCAGACGCGCCTGCTGGGCGTAGTAACGGCAGAAATCCACCGCCTCGCGCACTTCGTCGATGCCGTCCTGCATGGACTTGCCGGCTTCCACGGTGCACAGCGCCATCAACTCGGCACGGTTGCTCTCGAGCAGATCGGCCAGACGCTCGAAGATGCTCGCGCGGCTGTCGATGGCGGTGGCATTCCAGCGCGGCCAGGCTGCGCTCAAGCCGTCCAGCGCCTGAGCCGCCTGGGCGGCGCTGGCGAACTGGGCGGTGCCGACGACCTTGCTCAACTCATAGGGACAGTGCACGTCCTGCGCGGTGCCGGCGAGCTTCTCGCCGTTGATTACCGGTGCGGCCTGCCATTGACGGTTGAGGTGCGGCTTATAGGCGAGCTCAAGCTCAGCGAGAGAGTGCTGGATGTTCATGTTGAGGCCTTGGGAGTTTTTCCGCGCGGCACCGAACAGCGCGGGCGGAAGGGGGATTTTGTCATTGCCGAGGGTTTTGAACTGGCGCAGTTGCGTCACCGGATGATCGAGCAGTGACTCGATCGGCGTGCTCGGGTCAACCAGCTGGTGGACGAACGAGGAGTTCGCGCCGTTTTCCAGCAAGCGGCGGACCAGATAGGGCAACAGGTCCTTGTGCGCACCGACCGGGGCATAGATGCGCACGGTCTTGCCATGCTTTTCCAGCACGGTGTCATAGAGCGCATCGCCCATGCCATGCAGGCGCTGGAACTCGAACTCGCGCGGCTGCGGGTGCTCGGCGGCCATCGACAGGATGCAGCTGACGGTATGCGCGTTGTGGCTGGCGAACTGCGGGTAGATCACATCGCGGGTGAACTCCGACAGCAGGAAGCGCGCACAAGCCAGGTAGGAGGTGTCGGTGCCTTCCTTGCGGGTGAACACCGGGTAGCCGTCCAGGCCCAGGACCTGGCACTGCTTGATCTCGGTGTCCCAGTAGGCACCCTTGACCAGGCGCAGCGGCATCTTGGCGCCGAGTTCCTTGCCCAACAGGGTCAACCACACCAGCACCGGCAGGCAACGCTTGGAGTAGGCCTGCACCACCAGGCCGAATTCGCCCCAGCCGGCAATCGCCGGGTCGCGCATCAGCTTCTCATAGAGTTCCAGCGACAGTTCCAGGCGGTCGGCTTCCTCGGCGTCCACCGAGATACCCACGCCCAGCTTGCGCGCCCGCACGGCCAGCTCCAGCACGTTGGCGAACAGCTCGCTGAGCACGCGCTCGCGCTGGGCCACTTCGTAACGCGGATGCAGGGCGGACAGTTTGATCGAGATGGAGGGCTTGGGGCCGGGGCCGACCTGCGGCTCGGCACCGACGGTGTCGATCGCCTTGCGATAGTCAGCCATGTACTTCTCGGCGTCGTCGGCAGTCAGTGCCGCCTCGCCGAGCATGTCGAAGGAGTAGCTGTAGCCTTTTTCGCGTTCTCCACGACCGTTCTTCAACGCCTCGGCGATGTTGCGGCCCAGCACGAACTGCTTGCCCATCAGCTTCATCGCCTGGTTCATCGCCGCGCGGATGACCGGCTCGCCGGAGCGCTTGACCAGACGCCCGATGACGTTCTTCGGCCGGCCATCGGCAGCGGACGGATCGACCACCTTACCGGTCATGACCAGGCCCCAGGCGGCGAAGTTGACCAGTACATTGTCGCTCTGACCGAGGTGGCGTTCCCACTCGGCGGCGCTCAGCTTGTCGCGGATCAGCGCATCCGCGGTGGCGGCGTCAGGGACGCGCAGCAGAGCCTCGGCCAGGCACATGAGCATCAGCCCTTCCTGGGTGTCGAGGCTGTACTGACGAAGCAGTGCGTCGAGGGTATCGACGGCATTGTCCCGGCTACGTACATCCTGAATCAGGGTACGGGCACCATGGCGGATAGCCTCGATGCCATTTTCACCGGGATCGGCGAGCTGCAAGAGCTCAGTGAGATAGGCTGCCTCGTCAACGCTGTAGTTGGCGCTGATGACAGGAAAAAAATCGGCGGCCTTGGCGGCCGAGATCCGGTTAAGGAACTCGTCCTGCAAGACGTGACTGGCTTTAAACATCACGCCCATCCTCTTAAGGAAACTGTTGTTGTAGGAACCACTGTTACTGGGTTTGGCGCAAATGCACTGGTCTGACCATTGCGCTCGGCCAATCCACACGGCAAACAGTGGATAATTGAATTTAGTTGCATAGCCATGACCGCTTCTTGCAGAAAGCTCTGAAGTTTTTGCAAAAACCTATGAGCTGGGGAACTAACGGCGAACCCAGGTTCGGGAACTGGCGCCATCCAGGCGAGACTCCGCCGGGGAGCAAGTGGCCCAGCCACATGGCCGTGCCTGCCCGCAGCACGCGGCGGGATAGGCGTGGCTCGCCAGCGACAGGGTGGATGCTGCCTAGCGCGGCAACCATGCCCATTGCCGGTCAGGGCCACCGAGGAATTGCCGGGGCAGGCCCCTGCCCCGGCGCCCCTGAGCCGAGGGTTCGCAGCGGCCGCTATGCTCTATGGCATGGAGCCATCAATGCTCTGACTACGGCGCTCGGGTTGTGTGCTACCCGGGCGGAGGGAGGACTGCCATGAAGGCTGGTGCCTTACTAAGCCTGCTGATCGCCGCCCTGCTTGGCCTACTGACGACCGTCAGCCATGCCGACTGGACAGGGCCTCTGGAGGGGCCGGTGGCGCTGCCGGACAAGCGGGTGATGTTCCTTGCCTCCGACTTTCGCAACGGCGGGGTGGTCGCGGTGTATCGCAGCGTCGAGCAGGCGGCGAGACTGATCGGTTGGCGGGTGCAGGCGCTGGATGGGCATGGCGATGCCGCCGAGTGGCGGCGTATGGCCGAGCAGGCGCTGCAGCAGGCACCGGACGGCGTGGTGCTCGGCGGCTTCGGCGTAGAAGCGCTTGGGGAACTGCCCGCGCGGTTCAAGCAGCGCAAGATACCCCTGGTCGGTTGGCACGCAGGGGATACACCGGGGCCGAGCGAGTGGCTGTTCAGCAACGTCACCACCGACCCGCAGGTGGTCGCGGACATGGCCGCAGACCTGATCATCGGCGAGGGGGCAGTCGGCGTGGTGATCTTCACCGACAGCCAGTTCGCCATTGCCAGGGCCAAGACCAAGCGCATGGCCCAGCGCATCCGCGAGTGCCCGGACTGTCGCCTGCTGAGTATCGAGGACCTGCCGATTGCCAGGGTATCGGAGGAGATTGCCGGCCGAGTCAGGCAACTGCAGCAGCACTTTGGTTCGGCCTGGACCCACAGCCTGGCGATCAATGATGTGTATTTCGACCATATCCATGTGCCCCTGGCGCGGCTCGGACGCCAGGATATCCGCCATGTGTCGGCCGGCGACGGTTCGGCCAGAGCGCTGGCGCGGATCCATTCCGGGCTGTCCCAGCAGATCGCCACCGTTGCCGAACCGCTCGGCGCCCATGGCTGGCAAGTGGTCGACGAATTGAACCGCGCCTTCTCCGGCGAGCCACCCAGCGGCTATGTTGCCCGGCCGCTGCTGGTCACCACCGAGGTATTGCGCGAGAGCGAGGCCGTCAGCATCGAACTGGATAGCAGTTACGAGGCCGGCTATCTGCAACTGTGGCGGCCGGACTGATGCGCTCAGGCGATACCGCCGCTAGCGCCGGAACAGGTTGACCAGCAACGTCAGGACGATGCTGACCAGCAGCATCGACGTCAGCGGAATGAATACCCGGCCGCGTGGCGATTCGAGGCGGATGTCGCCCGGCAAGCGGCCGAACCAGTGCAGCAGCCAGGGCGCGAAGTGCAGTACGGCGCCGAGCAGCAACAGTGCTGCACCAATCATCATCAACCAACGCGCCATGCTGCCTTCCCGCCTCCATCACCCAACTCGGCTCTCAGCCAAACTTCTCGTCATAGTCCGCCGGGGTCATGCCGGCGCTGGCCAGGCATTCACGCAGGTGCTTGATGTCCTGCTTGCTGCACACATTGCCGTGGTGCGGGTGGTGCAGCAAGAACTCGTGCTGGTTCAACAGCACCCGAAAGCGCGCACCGAGAATGGGCTCGATGGTTGCACCGAGGTGATGCAGCAAAGACTCGACCTCGCGCCAATGGACGTTGCCGGGCAACGGCCCCTGGAAAATCGAGTGCAGGAGAACCTGGTATTTGTTGCTCATGGCTCGACCTCAAATCGGCTGCTCGGCTATTGCTAGGATAGTCGAGTGTGCGCTTGTGCCTCATGGCCCAAGGGCCGATGGGCGCTGCAGGCGATGATCCAGGCCGGGCATTAGCGGCGCGGTCGCAGGCGGGTGAATTGGCGACCACCCTCGCCCGCCGCGACGACGCCGATCGGCAACGGGCGCAGAGCGCCGAATACCTGGCCGAACCGATCAGCGCCGCCCGGCCCCGAACTGATCAACCGCGCCGTCGCCTGCAGGTGGAACCGTTACGTAACCAGCCGACCAGGCCGATCAACACTGCCCCCCCTAATTACCGCGACAATGAACCTTGCCAAGCGTACGGCCGAAGAGCCCGGAGGGTGGTCTTGGCGCGCCACCGCAGCTCGGACCGAGGCGGCAGAGCATGAATGACTGCAGCCGCCCCCTCCGTGGCAAGTCATCCCAGCCCTTAGGTGACCCGCCATAACTGCTCGATCCGCGTCGTATAGCTTGGGCTCATCATCTCCCGCCGCATCCCCCAGTCAGGTTGCGCCGGCACCCCTGCCGGGTGCATGGTCCCCCGCCCCCAGCGCGCATTGATCGCATCCATCACGCCCATCACCCGCTCGGCAGCCTCCGGCGGTGTCGCGACGAACAGGTCGTCGGTGAACTCGCCACGCTGACGCAGATCGAGCAACAGGATCTCGGCCTTGCTGAAGGCAAAGCCGGCCCGGTAGATCAGCTCCAGCCCCTCGGCGGCGGCCTTGGTTATCAGCCGGGTATCGTCGGTCGGATAGGGCAACTCACAGATAATGCCCTTGGCGAACTTCGGCTCGTCCGGGTTGAACATGCCGGTGCGGATACTGACCCGCACCTTCTTGCACAGGGAGTGCTGCGTACGGAGCTTTTCACAGGCCCGGGCGGCGTAGGTGGCCACCGCTTCGCGGATCGGCGCCAGCTCATGCAGGCGTTTGCCGAACATCCGGCTGCAGCAGATTTCTTGCCGCGGCGGTACTTGCTCCTCAAGCGCCAGGCAAGGTGTGCCGCGCAGCTCACGGGCCGTCTTCTCCACCACCACCGAGAACTTGCTGCGCAGTGTCCAGGCGTCTGACTGGGCAAGCTCCCAGGCCGTACGAATGTTCATGTCAGCCAGGTGGGCGGTCATCTGCCGGCCGATCCCCCAGACCTCGCTGACATCCATCGCCCTCAGCAGCTTGTCGCGCTTTGCGGGCTGGCGGATGTCCACCACCCCACCAGTCTGCCGCTGCCATTGCTTGGCCGCACGGTTGGCCAGCTTGGCCAGGGTCTTGGTCTGGGCAATGCCGACCCCTACCGGAATGCCCGTGCAGCGCAGCACCCGTGCCCGCATCTCGCGCCCCAGTGCCTCCAGGCTGCCGGGCATGCCGGTCAGGTCGGCGAACGCCTCATCGATGCTGTACACCTCCAGCACCGGAGCCATCCCCTCGAGGATGGTCATCACCCGCTGACTCATATCGCCGTAGAGCGCGTAGTTGCTGGAGAACGCCAGAATGCCGTGCTGGCGCAGCTTTTGTCTGATCTGAAAATACGGCTCGCCCATCTTGATACCCAGCACCTTGGCCTCAGCCGAGCGGGCGATCACGCAACCGTCGTTGTTCGACAGCACGACGATAGGCGTACGCAGCAGATCCGGGCGGAACACCCGCTCGCAACTGGCGTAGAACGAGTTGCAGTCGACCAGGGCAATTGCCGACTCAGCCTGGGACATGGCAGTGCACGCTGTGGGTGACCACGCCCCAGATCAGCAGCTCGTCCCCCTCGAGTACATAGCGCGGCGCGTAGGCCTTGTTCTCGGCCCGCAGCACGAGCTGCTCGCCCTCCTTGGCCAGGCGCTTGACCAGGGCATCGCCGTTGAGCGCGGCGATGACGATCAAGCCGGGCCGCCCCTGCATCGCTCGATTGACGATCGCCAGGTCGCCATCGAACAGCCCCGCGTCGATCATGCTGTCGCCACTGATGCGCACCAGGTACATATGCGGCGCGCGCAGGTCGAGCAGCTCGTCGAGGGATATCTCGGCTTCGATGTGATCCTGCGCTGGCGAGGGAAACCCGGCCGGGACGCGGAAGGAATAGAACGGCAGGCTCACGGAGCTGCTGCTCAGTGGCCCGAGAATCGTGCAGGACATGGTGCACCTGTCATAGTACTGTATCCATATACAGTACAGAACAAACCCGCCAGCCTACAATCAGAATGAACAAGGCGATGACGAGCGGACGACCATGTGCGGACGATTTGCCCAGTACCAGGGGATGGCGGATTACCTGCGCGAGCTGAACAGCGAGCAGGAGGTGATCGGCGGCTGCGACAACCTGCCGCTCGAGCGCTACAACGTGGCGCCCAATACCACCGTGCAGCTGCTGCACGCGGAAGGCGGCGGCCTGACGATTGCCGCGGTGCGGTGGGGCTGGGCACCGCACTGGGCGAAGAAGGGCAAGAAGCCGGCTCCGATCAACGCCCGGGTCGAGACGGTGGCGAGCGGCAAGTTCTTCAGGCAGATATGGCAACACCGCGCGCTGGTCGCCGCCGACGGCTGGTATGAGTGGGTGAAGGACGCGAGCGATCCACAGCACAAGCAGCCCTACTTCATTCGCCTGCGCGACGGCGGGCCGATGTTCTTCGCCGCCATCGGCCAGCTTCCCCACGCCGACAGCGAGGTCAGCGAGGACTACGGGTTCGTGATCCTCACCACCGACGCCCAGGGCGCCATACGGGATATCCATGATCGCCGCCCCGTGGTGCTACCCGCGGACTTGGCCCGCGAGTGGATAGACCCGAATACAACTGCGCAGCGGGCCGAACAGATCGTGCGGGAACTGGGCCTGCAGTCCGAGGCGTTCGAGTGGTATCAGGTCGGCAAGGCGGTGGGTAACGTGAAAAACACCGGGCCAGCGCTGATAGCTCCGCTTGATTCAGGAAAGTCACCCGACCGGCTCTGACCGGCGGGAAGCGGCTGTGGATTCAACCCAAAGCCAACGTTGGCCACTGGCGGCGATCGACCCATTGCAATCATCAGCAACCGTGCCAACGAATGGTTCAATTGAGCCCACACCGGACATTGGGTTGCTGATCTCAAAGCCTCCGGCAACTGTGTGATCTTGAAGCCAGCGAACTGACCCGGTATCGCTCACCGTGCTGATGGAGCTGACCGGTGACCTGCTGCCGCCCTGTGTGCTCAACGTGGTTCTGGGCCTTGGCCGCGAAGCCGGTGAAGGCAAGCGCATCACCAAGATCGCCCTCACCGGGCCCGCACATCCTCAAGTGCGCCCCAAGAACATCATTCCGTCTACCGTGGCGCTGAGCGGCAAGTCGTCGAGCATCATCTTCGAGGGCCTCACGAACGCCGGGCCGTTCAGAGCCTTCGAAGACCTGCTACTGACCTTCACTTCCGGGCTTATGTCCAAATAATCTCCATTTTATTCACGCCCACTCAATCCACCTGAATAGTTTGGAGATAATAAACCAGCTCAAGAATCCTTCCCCGAACAGCCGCTTCCCCACCATACGGGCCATACTTATCGCCTATTTCCTCTTGATAACGCCCCCCCCAGATAGGCATTTCTCTCACACCATGACCTGACACCTGAGTTCTACCATCGATGATTTGAAAAACACGATGAAACGGATACTGGCCTGCTTTGGTTTCGTACTGGCCTGTATTGTTCTTAGCTAGCACAGTCAAATCGGCAGGTTTGATTTTCAGGAATTGTGCCATCGGCCCATTCCCTTTTGCGTCTTGACCATGACATGTTGAACAATGTAAGCGAAATTCCTCGAATCCGATTTTTACCTCTTCTGCACTGGCGATACCGCTGCCAAACACAGCTATAAAAAATACTGGATACTGGATAAAACTCAGTAACTTTTTAGCACCAATGGTTTTCATGATGACAGTCTCCGTACATACTTGAAAATGAGAACTGTGACTTCACTTTCCTACAGCCCGAAGCGCATTGGATAACAACACCTATAAAATAGTTCGTCATGGATTTTAGTCAAGTAACCTGCTGTGCCCAACAACCCGCAAATGATCCACGAACCACGTCTTTCAATAAACGGGATTGATGCTTACTGTGGGAATCGCTGGCGTGCAGTAGCGCTTCGGCGTTACGGGCCTGCGGCAACTATTCGAGGACAGGACGCAGCCAGGCTGGGGTTTCTAGCCGTTGGCTTTGGCGGTTTCAACGAGACTGTAGAGCTGAGCGCTGGCGGTTGCGCTTTTTGGCGTGTCGCTGAACGGCCAGTTCTTGCGGTTATGCAGCAGAGGTGGTGGTCGCGCGCCTGGCTGCCAAGCATTGCCGGCTTTGCATAATTTCAGAGGCTTTCCAGAAACTTCAGCAGAGCGTCAGTCGGACGATAGCGCATGAGCTTAGAGTAGCGCCGAGCAAATAGGGCTTCGACGTAAGGCACAGCGATGGCGCGGAGCCGCACCTCCAGCACCGGGGAATGAGCTGAGGAACGATCACCTAAGGAGCGGTGGGGGTTCGTTAGCTGCCGGTCACGATCGACCGACACCGACCCAAAGCCGCCTGTCACGAAAGGCGGACACCGGCCAGGAATGGACAGTCATCAGTTTTCTTGATCCCAATGCCGACCGCGGTGCACCAGTTGATACGGCGAAGTTCACTCGCAAGCCTCGCGATGTAAAAAACTACAAAAATCCGATCACTGGCGCAGATATCGAAACCAAATGCTGCAACCATCGCCAACTTAAAGAATGAAAAACTGAGTTCGGCACCGACGTTATCGACGTCCTGACACACTCAGCAAGACCTGTTTTTATTTAAAATTATGGCTCTGCGGGGCATTTTTTTCTTGGGGTTTAGAATGTTTGATCATGGCAGAGCGTATACCATGAAATCTCTTGGCGCTGAATATAATCACTTTATGCAGGCAGCCCACCAGGACAAGGTTCAATATGACGTAACGATTAAGCGCCAAACAGTTCCAGATGACCCTGCTAACAGCTTCGGCATTGAGACAGTGGCAGGCACTACCAACTTGCCACGACCAAGGAGGCATGAATGGCGTCACCGGGTTGATAGGAACTGCCCCATTAGAGACATGGAAGCCCTCTGACATATATTCAATCCTATACAAAACCCAGAGTCCGCAAGCCCTTATATTCTTTAGCTGACATTTGCTTATATTTTTCAAGAACAGCTGCGGGCAAAATCCACCCGAGAAGCTGATGAACACCCAAGTCATATCGATTAAAAACTCATGCTTATGTCTGCTGATGCGCTGCCTGGATCAAAGGCCAGATATGCAATTAGTGCCGGCAGCGACTTATGCGGCAATTAATAAAGACCTTCCCAGGCGATAAATGTGCATGCGCGGCAGCCTCAACGTTGCCAGGCAATCAGTGCATTTTCCGCCGGCAGAAAGGCGTCTGGGCGCCAGGCGCGCACCCGGGGGGTGTAATGATCCGCAGGCCGCGTTGCCGCGACCGTGATGGAAAAGATATACCCCTGAATGGCACCGGTAATGGGCCCGACTGAGTTCATCGGCAGGCATTCTGCCGGGTGCTCATCGCACAAGGCGCAATAGAGTTCCACCCTTACCCATTCCGCGGCGATCTCCCCCAGATAGACCGGCACGCTGATGTGCAGTCGGTCACCGTCGTGTTTCGCATCGACTGTGCCGAAATGTATTTTGTCCCATCCAGTGGCAACCGCCTTCTGCCACGCATGAAGTGCGCGGGCGAGCTCGGCCTTATCTTTGCTGCGGAGTCGGAAAGCCTGAATCGCCGGTTGGTAATAACGATCCTGGTATTCGAGGAACATGCGATTGCTACTGAATTGCGGCCCCAGCTGCGACATGCTGGCGCGCATGCGTTGCACCCAACCACGTGGAATTCCCTGCGTGTCGCGCGTGTAGAAGGTGGGTACTACTTCTGCTTCGAGCAGGCTATACAAGCGCTCGGCGTCGGCCATATCGTCGCTGGGAGCGTCGCCGCCGATCGCCCATCCGCAGGCAGGCTGGTACGCCTCCGCCCACCAGCCGTCCAATTCGGACAGGTTCAGTCCACCGTTGACCAGTACTTTCATACCACTGGTACCGCAGGCCTCCCATGGTCGCCGCGGTGTATTGATCCAGACATCGACGCCTTGCACCAGATGTTGGGCCAATTCGATGTCGTAATCCTCCAGGAACACGACATGCCTTCGTAGATTCGGCCGATGAACAAACTCCATCCATGCCTGGATCAGCTGCTTGCCCTGCTCGTCATTGGGGTGAGCTTTACCGGCGATGATCAACTGTACCGGATGATGCTCATCGGTTAGCAGACGCGTCAGGCGTTCCGGGTCATGCAGCAGCAGATTCGGTCGCTTATAGTCGGTAAATCGCCGCGCGAAGCCAAGCGTGAGGCAATTGGGATCAAGCACCTGCGCGGCTTCTTCAACCTGCTGCGCTGACTCGCCCCGCTGTCCAAGGTGCCATGCCAAGCGGCTACGGGTGTAATGCACCAGGTCGCGGCGTTGCTCGGCGGCCATGGTCCACAAGGCCATATCGTCACTGTTGGATACCGTCCCCGGAAGAGACTCCACCGTGCCGAGCCAACGCTCCTTGCCACAGGTGCTGGTCCACAGGTGATCGGACCAGACCGAGTCCCAGGAAGGCACATGGACGCCGTTGGTAACATGTCCCACGGGTATCTCTTCCAGCGGCCAACGTGGATAGAGATCACTGAACAGCCGACGGCTGACCTCGCCATGCAAACGACTCACTGCATTGCACTGAGCGCACCCCCGCAATGCCAGGAAAGCCATGTTGAACGGCTCATCGTCGTCCGCCGGATCACGCCGGCCCAGCGCAAGAAGTTCGCGCAATGAGATGTGACAGTCGTCGAGATAGTCGCGCGCATACTTGCCAATCAGCGTGGGTGAAAATGAGTCGAAACCCGCAGCCACTGGCGTATGCGTTGTGAATACATTACCTGCACGCGTTGCCCACCACGCCTCCCAGAACGATGTGTCCATCTTGTGCATAAAGCGCCGGGCGCGTTCCAGCACAAGCAGTGCGGCATGACCTTCGTTGAGGTGGCACACGTCAACGTCGAGACCAAGTGCGTCGAGTACTGCCCAGCCGCCAATGCCAAGCACCACTTCTTGGAGCAAACGCATTTCCGAACCGCCACCGTACAACTTAGCGGTGATACCGCGGTCGCCAGCACCATTGCGCAGATCGTTACTGTCCAGCAGGTACAGGCGCGTACGTCCGACGATGGCTTGCCATACACGCACATACAAAGTGCGACCGGGAAGCTCCAGCACGATTTTCAGCCATGCGCCTTCGTTGCCGATAGTAGGCTGAATCGGCAGGCTGGTCGGGTCATTGTAGGGATAGGCCTCGTGCTGCCTGCCTCCCGCGTCGATGTTTTGCCGAAAATAACCTTCCTGATAGAGCAAACCCACGCCAAGTATTGGAACGCCCATGTCGCTCGCCGTCTTGAGGTAATCCCCGGCCAGCACACCGAGTCCGCCTGCGTAGAGCGGAAAGGCCTCGCTCAGACCAAACTCCATGCTGAAGTAGGCGATCCGCGCCGAATCGCTAGCCGTATGCTGCTGTGCATACCAGCATGTGTCTTCAAGATATCGTCGATGCTCTTGGATGGCGTGCGCGAGCTTCTGCGAGAAAGTGGCATCTCGGCAGAGTTCGTCAAGACACTGCTGCGAAGCGTTCTGCAGAATCATCCATGGGTTATGGGTGCGCTCCCATAGTTCCGGGTCAATAGCTTTCCACAGGCCGTCGAGTGCATGATTCCAGGTCCAGCGCAGGTTAAGCGCGAGCTCGGTTAATGAGGAGAGTTGCTCCGGCAACTCGCGGGGCAAGAACGCATACACGTCAACACCTCGATGCATCCGGTAGTTTTGCGGACCCTAATCATTCGTGCCATGAGGCACATGATGACCATCGCGATCCACGATCGATCTTCCCTCTTTGCTATGGGGAGCTACGGTGTGCGCAGCTCGTGCGGCTGCCATTAGTATGGTCCGGTTGGCACAGTTTTACGGTCGTCGACGCAATGGATGTGTGAAAGAGACTCTCACCATTGGCGGACGTAGCGCGCGAGTGCAACTGATCGAACAGCTGCCGCACCGATGGACGCCCGGGTCGAGACGGTGGCGAGCGGCACGCTCTTCAAGCAGATATGGCAACACCGCGCGCTGGTCGCCGCTGACGGCTGGTATGAGTGGGTGAAGGACGCGAGCGATCCACAGCACAAGCAGCCCTACTTCTATTCGCCTGCGCGACGGCGGGCCGATGCTCTTCGCCGCCATCGGCCAGCTTCCCCACGCCGACAGCGAGGTCAGCGAGGACGACGGGCTCGTGATCCTCACCACCGACGCCCAGGGCGCCATATGGGATATCCATGATCGCCGCCCCGTGGTGCTCCCGCGAGTGGATAGACCCGCATACAACTGCGCAGCGGGCCGAACAGATCGTGCGGGAGCTGGGCCTGCAGTCCGAGGCGTTCGAGTGGTATCAGGTCGGCAAGGCGGTGGGTAACGTGAAAAACACCGGGCCAGCGCTGATTGCTCCGCTTGATTCCAGAGAGTCACCCGACCGGTCCTGAGCGGCGGAGGCGACCTTAACCGGTCAGTTGCGACCGGCCGCAAGCGGCCAAAAGCAGACCGTTCTAAGCACAGTGAGCCAGGATTGCTAGCGAAGAGGCGGGACGCCAGGCGTATCCTTGGAGCGGGTGGACGCCCGCTCCGTTGGGATGAACCATTCTGAATATCTGCCTCTGGCCGATGTCTGCCTTTCGCCACCGACCGCTTCGCCTCGGTTTCCCTTCCGCGCCCTGCAGCCCCTTTGCGGCCGGTCACAGACCGGGGCCTGGGCCCCTGGCAAAATACGCGCCTGCCAGCTAGCTGTGGCAAACGCCAAGCCTGGCTGGCCCCATGCCTCGGATCCGAGAGTGAACCCGAGGCGACTTGGAGTGTCTGTCATCGTGGGATGACACAACGGGCCATGCGCCCCTCCCGGGAGAAAGCTTTCTCCCCAGCACGCCACGATCTGCGAAGCAGTCGTGACCCAAGCCGTCGCTACGGCTTGGTGGCAGGGTCTTATAGGCTATTGCCGCAGCGCTTACCACCTGGCCATCGGAGCCTTTATCTTTTCCTTTTTTATGTGAAGTCATCATGTCCCTATCTCGCCATCTTTTTGCCCTTGCCTCTCGTCTTGCCCGCTTTCATGTCAGCGCGCAGCGCCGTGCCCTTGGCGCTGGCCTGCTCGGAGCCCTGCTCGCCATCTGCGGCCCCGTTCATGCGCAGGAGGCCGGCGACAATCAGCGCTGGGTCAGCGACAGTCTGAGCACCTATGTACGCAGCGGCCCGACTGACGGCTATCGCATAGTCGGCACCCTGCAATCCGGGCAGAAGGTCGAACTGATCAGCACCCAGGGCGACTACAGCCGGGTCCGCAGCGAGGCCGGCACCACCGTATGGATTCCCAGCAGGGACCTGCAGGACAGGCCCGGCCAGGCCGAGCGCTTGCCGCAACTGGAGCAGCAAGTGGCCGAGCTCAGCGACCAGCTCAAGACCATCGACGACAGCTGGAAGCTCCGCACCCAGGGCCTGCAGGAAACCCTGGACTCGCGCAAGGCGTTGATCGAAGAACTGCAAGCGCGCCGCAAGGCCCTCGACGTCGAGCTGACCGCGAGCCAATCGCAGCTGCGCACCGCGCAGGCGCGCCTGGGCGATGAGAACAATCAGCTGTTGATGCGCTACCTGATCTACGGCGCCGCTATCGCCGGTGCCGGTCTGCTCCTCGGGCTGATCCTGCCGGCCATGACCCGCGGCCGCAAACGCAACGACCGCTGGTTCTGAACCGCTGCCGGGCGCTGCAGCGCCACCAGCGGCGACATCGGCAGCCAGCTCGGTCAAGGGCTGCGACACTCAATCTGCCCCGATGGGCAGCCGCCCCTCCTGCGCAGGCGGGTGCAGCCGAACCGGCGAACTGCCCGGCTAGCGAAGCCGCCTTGTCACGTGGCAGCACGGCAAGAGAGCCGTTGTCTTGGTGCACCGGCAAGCCACGTTGATAACTGCCGGCACGCTATGGCATCACTCTTGCTCAGTATTCATTACTGACAGCTATCACTGACAGATCGCATCCGCAGGATTCGCTCCTGCAAGGCAAAGGCGCCTGAACCCGCTGCGGCTATTTCGCAGAGGCTTCAGGCGTTTTTTTGGCTAGCCCGTCGGAGATTCAGACACATGAAGTGGCTTACCTACCCTGCGTTCTTGCTGCTACGCGAACTGGGCCTCGTCGGCATGCTGCGCACCCTGCTGGGGATGACCCTGGCAGGTGGCGTCAGCTCGCTGGCTGCACCGACACTGCCAACAGCACCACTGTGGACAGTCCTGGCCTACCTGGCCATTGCCAGCCTGTGGCTGCTGCAGCAGGAGATCGGCCAGTTGCAACGCTACTGTGAAGGCGCCGCCCAGCATGGCGCCCAGGAGCCAGCCAGCGCCAGTGAGTGGCGGTTGCTGCAGCCGGTCAGTCGCGGCTTCCAGCAGTGGCTGAACCGCGAGCAGCGGCAACAACAGCTGTTACAGCAGCGCCTGGATGAAATCTCCCACTCCTCACACGAGCTCGAGCAAAGCGCGGCACTGGTGACCCGCAATGCCGAAGGGCAAAGCCACTCGGCTACAGTCGCGGCGGCGGCGGTCGAGCAACTGAATGTGAGCATCGTACAGGTGGCGGCGCTGGCCGATGAGTCGCGGCAAACCAGCGTGGTGGCCAGCGAGCAGCTGGCCGATGGCATCGAACAGCTCACCAATCTGGTGCAGCAGGTGTCCGAAATGGCGCAGCAAGCCATCACCACCAACGACCTGATCCAGCGGCTGAACAGCAACTCGCGCACCATCAATGAAATGTCCGGCACCATCCGCGGGATTGCCGCGCAAACCAACCTGCTCGCCCTGAATGCCGCCATCGAAGCGGCCCGCGCCGGCGAAAGCGGTCGTGGCTTCGCCGTAGTGGCCGATGAAGTGCGCCGCCTGGCCTTGCACAGCCAGGAATCGGCGGCCGAAATCAGCCGCAACATCGAATCGGTGCAACAGCACATCCAGGATGCCACGGTCCGGGTGTCCGACCTGACCGACCTGGCGCATCGCAGTGCCCACAGCTCAGAGGCGGTACGCACCCTGCTCGATCAGGTGCAGCAGCGCACCCTGCAATTGACCGAGCAGGTGGACCAGGTGGCGGTCAGTACCGAACAACAGGGCAAGGCCGTGGCGGAAATCGCCGAACTGGCCGACCGCGTCCGCCAGGGCAATGCCGACAACCTGCTGGCCGCCGATCAGGCGCGCACCATCGCCCACCATCTGGCTCATCTGACAGGATAATCAGCATGAATGGATTGCCCGGACTCCCCCTCCAGCTCGCCGGCGGCGCCGCCCTGGTCCTGACCACGCTGCTGTTCTACGCCCTGCACCGCCGCCTGCAGCGACACAGGCACCAGCATAGGCAGTTGAACATTCGCCAGCTGGCCTTGTTACGCGCGCTGATCGCCGGGTTTCAGCGTCATCGCGGCCTGAGCAATGGCGTGCTCTGTGGCGATGCCAGCCTGAGCCAGGATCTTGCCGCCGCGCGCCAGGGGCTGGACCAGCATATCCGCGCGGCCCAGGAGCTCGAGAGCTCGCACCGGGACGCCTGGAACAGCCTGATCGATCACTGGTCGCGGATGCGCGAAGGGCGCAGCAGCGACCGGGCGAACAACCTGAGCCAGCATCACCTGATCATTCGCAACAGCATCTTCTTGATGGAGGATGTGGCCAGCGAAATCGATCTGAGCGAGGGCCGTGCCGAGCTGGGCTACCTACCCTGCATCTGGCGCGAGGTGGTCCAGGCCGCCGAATGGGCGGGCCAGGCCCGCGCCCTGGGTACCGGCATGGCGGCGGCCGGCCAGAGCAGTGCCGAGCAGCGCGTGCGGATGCGTTTTCTCTACCAGAAGATCGAGCTGCTGGCCGGCACGGCCTTTGCCACCCTGCAGCGCCATGCCACCGCGCACCCACAGATCAACGGGCTGCGCCTGGAGCATCGCCAACAGGTGGTGGCGGATTTTCTGCGCTGCATAAAACAGGAACTGCTCGGCCAGGAGCAACCGGTGATTGCCGCCAAGACCTACTTCCAACGCGCCACCCAGGCCATCGACGAACTGCTGGCCCTGGTCGATGCGGCGCTGGCTCAGCTCCAGCCCCGCTGAGGAACCGCAGATGCTCAATACCGTCCAGCCGCTGCACTACGACCGGCCAGCACCAGTCCGCCCGCCAGCGCCCGAGCGGCTGACTGACCCCATTATCGCCACCCGCTATCGCGGCCTGTCACTCACCAGCCATTTCCAGCCCATATTCAGCATCGCCCATGGCCGCGCGGTGGGCTACGAAGGGCTGATTCGGGCCCAGCATGCCGATGGCACGGCCGAGCCGCCGGCCGCCCTGCTGGCGATGCCACGCAATGGCCATGAATGCCTTGAGCTGGATCGCACCTGCCGAACCCTGCATGTGCACAACTTTGCGCGCCAGGCCACGGGGCAGGCCTGGCTGTTTCTCAACCTGAACTCGCAGTACCTGGTCAGCGAACAGCCAGACATTGGTTTTACCCGCAACCTGCTGCAGGCAAGCGGTATTCCAGCGCATCGGCTGGTGATCGAAATCATAGAAAGTGAAGTCAGCGATCATGCCCAGCTGAAGCGCTTCATCAGCCATTTCCGCCAGTTGGGCTGCCTGATTGCCATCGATGACTTCGGCGCAGGGCATTCCAACTTCGACCGCATCTGGGATCTGGAACCCGACATCGTCAAGATCGACCGCCGCCTGATCCAGGACGCCGGCAATTCGCGCCGGGTGGAGCGGATTCTCACCGGCATGGTCAGCTTGCTGCATGAGGCTGGCAGCCTGGTGGTAGTGGAAGGCGTGGAAAGCGAACACGAGGCCCTGGTGGCGATTGCGGCCAACGCCGACATGGTTCAGGGCTTCTATTTCGCCAAACCACAGGCCCACATCAATGCGAGCCAGAATTTTGCCACTACCTTCGACAGCCTGCTGCGCGGCCAGCAGTGGAAAAGCGTCAAACGCAACGCCGACCTGCAGCACTATGTGCGTGAAATAGAAGGCTTGTTTCGGCAGGCCGTGGCGAACTTTGCCAGCAGCCAGCAGGTTGAGCAAAGCAGTGGCGTGCTTTTCAGCGACCCGCGCACGGTGCGCTGCTATCTGCTCAATGAGGCGGGCTATCAGGTGTCGCGCAACGTCTATGCGCCGCACTACCAGCAGCAGTTGAATGCGCGCTTTGCCCCGCTGTTATGTGGCGACAACGCCAACTGGTCGCACAGGCACTACCACTACCGGGCGCTGAAGCAACCGGGGGTCATTCAGATCAGCCGGCCCTATCTGTCGGTCGCCGATTCACGCATGTGCATCACAGTCTCGCAGACGGTCAAAGTGGGCGGTACGCTCTATGTCTTCTGCTGCGACCTGGATTGGCAGGAACAATGACCCGGCTCGCCCCACAGGCGATGCGAGCCGGATCATCCGCGTTCGATTGAGAACCTGAGCGAATCGGTCATCACCTGACAAGCCCGCATTGACCTGCAATCCTCGCTCGTTTCCTCACCGCAACGCCGGCTGCCCTTGCCGCGGTTCGGCGGGAACATAGAACAGCAGGCGATCGGTTTCTTTCTTGACCACGGCGTAACACTCGCAACTCAGTTGCTCGAGTTTGCACCGATCCAGCACGTGGATATGCCCGCGGCTGTATTCGATCACGCCAAGTTTCTGCAACTTGCCGGCGGCCTCGGTAACCCCTTCGCGGCGCACGCCAAGCATGTTGGCGATCAGTTCCTGGGTCATGACCAACTGGTTGCCTGACAGGCGATCCAGCGATAACAGCAGCCAACGGCACAGTTGCTGATCAATCGAATGGTGGCGGTTGCACACGGCCGTCTGCGCCATTTGCGTCAGCAGCGCCTGGGTATAGCGCAACATGAGGTGCAACATCTCGCTATGGCGGTTGACCTCATCCTTGAACTGCTTGCCGAGCAAGCGGAAGGCATAGCCGGCGCTCTGCACGATTGCCCTGCTCGGGGTGCTTTCGCCGCCCATGAACACGGCAACGCCGATCAGGCCTTCATTGCCCACCACGGAAATCTCCGCCGAGGCGCCGTTCTCCATCACATAGAGCAACGACACGATGGCGTCGATCGGGAAATAGACGTGGCGCAAGGCGTCCCCGGACTCATACAAGACCATGCCGAGCGGCAAGGGTATCAACTCGAGATTCACCAGTAGGCGTTGCTGCACTTCGGCCGGCAAGGCCGCCAGCAGGTGGTTCTGTTGCGGGATGGGCATCACGGACATAGCTGCCACCGTTCGAGTGAAGGTCAGTTCCCCACGACACAGGATAGTCCCTGCGAGTCCTTCTTGCGTGCGCTAGCGCACAGAGACGGTCACCAGGCTGGACAGTCTCCTGGCAGGCCGCTAACGCTCGATCACCTGGCCGCGCATGGCTGCCAGGCGCGCCAGCAGGCGGTTCTGCGCCGGCGTGGCGATGCCTTCGGCGTCCATGGCGTCCTGCAGGTTTTCCACCAGGGCATTGAAATCGCTGCGGGTGAGATTCTGGCCCTTGTGGCTTTCCTCCATGCTGTCGCCGCTGTAGATGCAGGGGCCGCCGGCCTCGACGCAAACCTGTTCGACCAACTTGTCGCGCAGACGCACGATGTCGATATTCTCGAAGTGGCGGACGATGCGCTGGTCCCTGGCGATGTTGAGCAGCATGCCTTCGACGATCCGGGTGATGCCCGGCTGTTCGCCCAAGGCGCGGTAGAGGCTGTCATCCGTTGGCGCGCGCTGGGCGCAGGCGGCCAGGCTCAACGCCAGGATCAGCAGCAAAATGCGCATAGTCAGAAGCTCCCCTGCACGGACAGGTAGGCCGCGTTCTGGTTATCCAGACTGGCAATCTCCCCGAGGCGTGCGTAGGCCAGTACCACCGCCAGGTGTTTGTTGGGAAAGTAGCCGAGGAACAGGTCGGCCCAATCGCTCTCACCCGCGAAGCTGAGGTTGTCCGGTTTCTCGCGGTATTCGATACCGAGCGCCCAGTGACGGTCGAACAGTACGGCGGCCGAGCCTTCCTTGAGCAGCGAGTGCTGGTCGCGGCGGTCGCCGCCGAAGCCGAGCAGGCCCAGTTCGTTGGCCCGGCTGTAGCGCAGGCCACCGTTGAGCAGCAGGTTGTAGCCGAAGGCGCCACCGAGAATCAGCCGACTGGCACTGAGATAGCCTTCCGTGTCTGCGCTGCGCCGGGCACCGACCAGGCTGGGAATGAGGAAATCCTTCTGCCGCTTGTGCTGGACACCGAGCGATAGCTGGGGCAATTGCCCGTAGATCAGGTCGCCGAACAGGCGCACTTTCACCCCGAAAACATCCTGGCTCAGGCTGTTCTGCGGCAGCTTGAGACCTCGCGCCAGGTTGCCCAGGTCGAAGCGCTGCCGTGCATAGGATACTTCCACACGGTTGTCGAATGACGCCGCCACACCCGCCACATCCAGACGGTAGTCAGCCGTTTCCACTCGAGTGGCGAACACATCGCCCCCCCACTCACCACGTTCGCCATAACCGGACAGCACCGCCCAGGGAGTGATACCGCCACCCGCCGCACCCTCCAGGCTGCTCGCCCCGCCAGTAGCCAGCAGGCGGCCCTGGTCGGCAACCGCCAGACCTGAGCACAGACTGAATAACGCAACGCCAAGCCATTGTGAGTACTGCATAGGCTTAGGACACCTTCAAAGCGGCTGCCGGTAACGGCTGGGCGACCCAGGCCTCGAAGGCCGCCGCCGGCAGCGGCCGGCTGATCAAATAGCCTTGGGCTGAGTCACATTGCCAGCGTTCGAGCATGCGCAGGCTACAGGCCAACTCGACGCCCTCGGCAACCACCTTGAGGCCCAGGCTGTGGCTCATTTCGATGGTCGAGCGGACAATCACGGCATCTTCGCTGGCCTCATCAAGGTCAAGGATGAAGGACTGGTCGATTTTCAGCTCCTGCACCGGCATGCGTTTGAGCTGGGTCAGCGAAGAATAACCCGTGCCGAAATCGTCCACCGACAGGCTGATGCCGAGGTCGCGCAAACCGTGCAGCACCTGCAGCGCCAGCGTGGGATTGAGCATCACCCCGCTCTCGGTAATCTCGAATATCAGTTGTTCGGCCGGCACCTGATAGCGCATCAGCAACTGACTGACGCGCGCAGGCAGCTTGGGGTCGACCAGGTCTTCGGTGGAGATATTCAGCGACAGCTGCACGCGCAGGCCGCGGCCATTCCATTCGCGCAACTGCCGCAGGGCCTCTTCAATCACCCAGGCGGTAAGGTTCTGGATGCTGCCGGTACGTTCGGCCAGGGGAATGAACTCGCCAGGCGAAATCATCCCCAGTTGTGGATGCTGCCAGCGCAGCAGGGCTTCGGCCTGACGCACCTTGCCGGCGGCGATATCCAGCTTGGGTTGGTAATGCAGCAGCAGCTCGGCGTTGTCGGGAGCCAGGCGCAGGTCGCGGATCAGGCGAATCTGGCGCTGGTGTGCGGCGTCGCGGCCGCGCTCGTACATCTGCAGGCGGCCAGGCAGTTGCGCGGCGTCCTGCATGGCGATGCTGGCGCGGCGCAACAGATCATCCGCGGTTTCGCCATCGGCCGGGTAGGCGGCGATGCCGACACAGCAGTCGAGGACGACCTCCTGATTGCCGATGCGCAAGGGTTTGCTGAGCAATTGCTGCAGGCGGTCGCCGACCACAATGGCACTGTCGCCGTCGCTGTTTTCCAGCAACAGCAGCAACTCGCTGGTCATCAACTGAGCTAGGCTGTCGCCGGGGCGCAGGCTGTCCTGCAGTCGCTGGCTGAGTTGCTGCAGGGCCAGATCGCTGGCGCCCGGCCCACAGCTGTCGTTGACTGCACGCAAGTTGCCTACGCCCACGTATAGCAGCGCCGTTGGCCGCCCGGCGGCAATCGCGCTACCGAGCCGCTCCTGTGCCAGGGTGCGGTTGGGCAGACCGGTCAGCGCATCATGCAGGGCGTTATGCGCCAGCTGTCGCTCACGCTCGGCAATGCCCTGCTGCATGGTATGAAACGCCTTGGCCAGGCTGCCCAGCTCATCGTTGCGATGCAGTTCCAGGGGCATCTGGTAATCACCCCGGCCCACCCGCTCGGCCACAGCGGCCAGGCGCTGTACCGGCTGCGAGATATTGCGCGCCAGCAACAAGGCACCACCGAGCGCGGCCAGCAGCGCGACCATGGCAATTAACAGGATATTGCGATCGAGCGGGGCGAAGGCCTGTTGCGCCTGGGTCATGGATTTATGCAGCAGGGCCCGGACCTCAAAGCCATCGCCACTGGCGAGCACCAGCCGTTGATCGAGATAGCGCTCTTCGCCGATCAGCATCAGATCGCTAGCAGCGGCTGGCTCAATCGCCATGTCGTTCTGCAGCAACGCCTGCGTCGAGGCTGGCAAGGTGCTGATCCAGATCGCCGGCAGCCCCTCCTGGCGGGCAACCAGGGTCAGTTCGAGCAGGGTCAGTTCGCGCAGCTCGCGCGCGAATGCCTCGTCCACCTCGAAGCCCATCATCACGCGCGCGATCGGTAGCGGGGCATTGACCGTAGCCTGCACCAACAGGTAAATGCTGTCGCCAATCGGCAGCAGGACAATCTGCTCGCCGTCGCGCTGCAGCGCCCTCACCTGAGCACTCAGGCGCGCGGCAGTCTGGCCGCCGATGCGCTCGTCGGTGCTTACCTCAAGATTGCCATCGAGGCCAAGCATCATCACCGCGCTGGCATTGATCCGTGCACCATGGTTAGCCAGCGCCGAGCGAATGGTTGCGCTATCGCCGCTGGCCACCGCCGCCTTGAAGCCAAAGTCGGCGGCCAGCACCTGCACCGCGTCGTGCAATTGCCGACCGCGCACATCGAGCAGTTGTTCAAAGACTCGCGTACCCACATCCAATTGCTCGCGGGCCTGGCTGCGCACGGCCACAGTGGTGGCGGCCTGAACGGCGAAATACAGTGCGCCGACCACCACCAGCATCAGCAGGATCAGCACACTGGCTATGCGCGCCTGGAAACTACGGGGCAGCATCACGCTTCGCTTTCTTGAACGCATCGCCAAAGGCACTCGCGGGCCCCTGCGGCGGAGCGACAACGGTGGAGGCCTGCATCGCCAGGGTAAAGCGCTGCCGGGTTTGCAGTTCGCCGAGCACCAGCGTGCCTGCAGCTTGCGGCAGCATGTCGGGGGCCTGCGGGTGCCACAGGCTGACGGCGTAACTGCCGACCGGCAGGCTATCGAGCTGGACCCTGCCCTGGGCATCGCTCACCGCGAACCAGGGGTCGTCGGTGACATAGACATAGCCGACCATCCAGTCGTGGATATTGCAGCCGAGCACCACCGCACCGGGCGTGTCGAACAGCACAGGTGCGCTGGGTGTGCCCTGGTACAGGCGCAGCTCGAAGCGCTTGGCCGGCGAGAAGGAATAGACGTGGTGGCGAATATTGTCGCTGTTGGGGAAGGCCACCTTGGTACCGCTACGCACCACCAGCACGTTCGGCACGAACTGCTTGGCCTGTTGATCCATCAGCGCCGTCACGGGCTCGGCCTCCGCGCCCAAGGGCCCTTGCAAGGTCAACACCGCACCCGTCAACGGCTGACCCTGGGTATCGACCAGCTCGGCCTGCAGACTGGCGGCCCAGAGCGCTGGACTGATCAGGCAGAGCAGGCCAAGCAAGCCGGCGCGCAGAAGATAGAGGAAAGGTCTGGTCATGCGGATCACTCATGCTCGGTGCCAACCGCACCACAATAGGAATACTCACCGCCCGGCAACTCCGAAGAGTTCACCGGCTGTCAGTGCCGACAGACTAGCCGGGCGCGTCCAGAAGATCACGCATTAGCATTGGATAATCCCTGGGGAGAGGTATCGAACTACGAGGTTATTCGGCGCCGCGCAGACGCTTGGGAGTCAGACCAAGGTAGCGACGCATGGCCGTGGTCAGCGCACTCTGGCTGGAGAAGCCGCACTCTTCGGCGATGCGGATCAACGGCATAGCACTCTCGCGCAACAGCCGGGAGGCACTGTCGAGACGGGTTTTCAGCAGGTATTGATGGGGCGTCAGGCCGACGCTGTCCTTGAACTGCGCATGAAAATGGCTCGGACTGAGGCACGCGACCTGGGCCAGTTCGGCGACGCTGATGCGCCGTGCCAGGTGCTCGACGATGTAACCGTCCAGCCGCTCCAGATTGAGCCCCCCCGGCACCCGAGCAGCCTGTTCGCCGAACAGGCGCAGGTGCAGCGCACGCAGCAGCACGCCACCGAGGGCGCGCGCCAGCAGTGGGTCGCTACCGTAACGTTCCAGTTCGGCGCCGGCGTAGCTCAGCAGGTTCTGGAAATCGGCATCCAGCTGCGGGTAACGCGGGGTCTCGAACAGATGGGTGAGCAGGGCCAGGTCTTCGCTGGAGGTGCCCTGCTCGTCCAGGTCGATGATCAGCATGCGGTTGTCACCCATGCCGGCGAACTGGTGATCGGCATCGCCGGGCACCAGACAGGCGCGCATGCGACACACCTCGCCGCCACGGCCGTTGACTTCGAACTCCGCACGACCGGTCAGCGACAGCACCAACTGGTGGTGATCGTGGGTGTGTTCATGGGCCTGGTCATCCAGGCGCAACAGGCGCGCTTTGAGCATTGCAACGACAATCCGCGGAGGTGTACTGGCACTTTAACCAGTTGTGCGGGTCGCCGTCACCCCCGGCGGCCAACGCACCAAAACCGCCGGCAAAGGCAGCACGCGCACAATAATGACGCAGCGATCGATGCCGGCGGCCTAGCAGGCCCGCGCCAGGGCGGGCTTGCCTTAACTGGCAGGAGAGTTGCTAGCATTTAGCTGATGCACTTTGTGCCTACCCAGGATTCGCCCAATGGAACTCAGCATCGCCCTGGCCCTGGCAGCGGGCCTGTTTTTGCTCGGACAGTGGCTCTGCCAGCGCGCCACTCGGCGCCACCAGCAGGCACTCGGCCACCTGCAAAGCACCACCCTGCTGCGCGCCCTCGAACTGTTGCAAATCTTGCAGAAGCATCGCGGCCTGGGGGCGCAACAGGACATCGTCAGCGTCAGCCAGCGCAACGCCCTGGCCCGCCAGCTCGACCAGCTCTGGCTGAACTGGCCAGGCCCCAGCCTGCAACTGCCGCCGTTGCAACAGGACTGGCCACAGCTGCGGCGCAATCCGGCCGACTTCGAGGCCCACAGCCGGATGCTAGAAGCCCTGCTGAGGGTCATCGAACAACTCGAGGAGCGCCTGCGTCAGAACGACTCGCCCGCTCTGCATGGCCTGGGACCGACATTGCGTCAGCTGGAAGGCCTGGCGCGCCTGCGTGGCCTGGCGATGCGTGCGGCCAACTACAGCCATTGCCCGGCCGGGCTGCAGCTGCAGCTGCGCGAGCTGTGCCAGCAACTCGACGACCCCGCCCGCACGGAACCCTTGCACGGCCTGCTGCAACGTCTGCAGCGGGAGCTGATAGAGCCCCCCCAGGTTCGCCTGGCGCCCAACGATTTCTTTGCCCTGCTCACCCCGCTGATTGACGCTCGCTTGAACGCCCTGCGCCATACTGTCGAGAGGCGCATCGCTCCGAGCTGATTGAAAAGCACCATGCCTTGCCCCATGTAGCACTTAACGTGCAACCACAGGTGCCGCATGAACGAGCCACAGGACATCGAAATCCTCGCAGAACAAGCCCACGATAGCGACCAGGACAGGCGTAGCAGCCATAGCCTGGCGTTGCCCGATCAGCAGTTACCCGACAAGCTGTATGTGATCCCGATTCACAATCGTCCGTTCTTCCCCGGCCAGGTGCTGCCGGTGATCGTCAGCCAGGACCCCTGGGGCAAGACCCTGGAACGCGTAGCCAATACCGCACACCAGTGCCTGGCGCTGTTCTACATGGATCACCCGCCGGCCGACGACGCCAGCTTCGACCCCGACAGCCTGCCCAAGCACGGCACCCTGGTGCGGGTCCACCACGCCACCGAGGAAGGCGGCAAACTACAATTCGTCGCCCAGGGCCTGACCCGCGTGCGCATCCGCGGCTGGCTCAGCCGCAAGCCACCTTACCTGGCGGAAGTCGAGTACCCGAAAAGCCCGCCCGACCCGCGCGACGAGGTCAAGGCCTACGGCATGGCGCTGATCAATGCGATCAAGGAACTGTTGCCGCTCAATCCGCTGTACAGCGAAGAACTGAAGAATTACCTGAACCGTTTCAGCCCCAATGACCCCTCGCCGCTGACCGATTTCGCCGCCGCCCTGACCAGCGCCCCCGGCAACGAACTGCAGGAAGTGCTGGATACCGTGCCGATGCTCAAGCGCATGGAGAAGGTCCTGCCCCTGCTGCGCAAGGAAGTGGAAGTCGGCCGCCTGCAGAAAGAACTGTCGGCGGAGGTCAATCGCAAGATCGGCCAACACCAGCGTGAGTTCTTCCTCAAGGAACAGCTGAAGCTGATCCAGCAGGAGCTGGGCCTGAGCAAAGATGACCGTAGCGCCGACGTCGAACAGTTCGAGCAGCGCCTGACCGGCAAGACCCTGCCCGAGCAGGCGCGCAAACGGATCGACGAAGAACTCAACAAGTTGTCGATTCTGGAAACGGGTTCGCCCGAGTACGCAGTCACCCGTAACTACCTGGACTGGGCCACCGTGCTGCCCTGGGGCGTTTTCGGCAAGGACAAGCTCGACCTCAAGTACGCGCGCCAGGTGCTCGACCAGCACCACGCGGGGATGGACGACATCAAGGACCGCATCACCGAGTTTCTCGCCGTCGGCGCCTTCAAGGGCGAGATCGCCGGCTCCATCGTCTTGCTGGTCGGCCCGCCCGGCGTGGGCAAGACCAGCATCGGCAAGTCGATTGCCGAATCCCTCGGCCGACCGTTCTACCGCTTCAGCGTCGGCGGCATGCGCGACGAGGCTGAGATCAAGGGTCACCGCCGCACCTATATCGGCGCCCTGCCCGGCAAGCTGGTGCAGGCGTTGAAAGAGGTCGAGGTGATGAACCCGGTGATCATGCTCGACGAAATCGACAAGCTCAGCAGCAGCTATCAGGGCGACCCGGCCTCGGCACTGCTGGAGACCCTCGATCCGGAGCAGAACGTCGAATTCCTCGACCATTACCTGGACCTGCGCCTGGATTTGTCCAAGGTGCTGTTCATCTGCACCGCCAACACCCTCGACTCGATTCCCGGCCCCCTGCTCGACCGCATGGAGGTGATCCGCCTGTCCGGCTACATCACCGAGGAAAAAATGGCCATTGCCAAGCGCCACCTGTGGCCCAAGCAGCTGGCAAAGGCCGGCGTACCCAAGAATCGCCTGGCCATCAGCGATGCAGCCTTGAAGGCTCTGATCGAGGGCTATGCCCGTGAAGCCGGCGTACGTCAGCTGGAAAAACAGCTCGGCAAACTGGTGCGCAAGGCCGTGGTCAAATTGCTCGATGACCCCGCCAACACCGTCAAGATCGGCCCCAAGGAGCTGGAAGCCTACCTCGGTATGCCGCTGTTCCGCCGCGAGCAGGTGCTCTCCGGTGTCGGCGTGATCACCGGCCTGGCCTGGACTAGCATGGGCGGCGCGACCCTGCCAATCGAGGCGACGCGCATCCATACCCTCAATCGCGGCTTCAAACTCACCGGCCAGCTCGGCGAGGTGATGAAGGAGTCGGCGGAAATCGCCCACAGCTACATCAGCTCACACCTCAAGCAGTTCGGCGGCGACCCGAACTTCTTCGACCAGGCCTTCGTCCACCTGCATGTACCCGAAGGCGCCACCCCCAAGGACGGCCCCAGTGCCGGGGTGACCATGGCCAGCGCCCTGCTCTCGATCGCGCGCAACCAGGCGCCGAAAAAAGGCGTGGCCATGACCGGCGAACTGACCCTCACCGGCCAGGTCCTGCCGATCGGCGGCGTGCGCGAGAAAGTCATTGCCGCGCGCCGGCAGAAGATTTTCGAGCTGATCCTGCCGGAAGCCAACCGTGGTTCCTACGAGGAACTGCCCGACTACCTCAAGCAAGGCCTGACGGTGCACTTTGCCAAACGCTACAGCGATGTGGCCAAGGTATTGTTCGACTAGAGGCCTCTAGCAAGCTGTTGAAAAACCACTTAGGTTTTCAACGGCCTGCTAGCCCCCAGGTGCATAGGCAAGGCCGGCGACCCAGGCCTATTCCCGCAGAGGGATAAGCCCCGGCGCCATCAACCCAGGCGGGTTACAAAATCCCGCGGTGGCTTACGCCTAGCCCTGCACAGCGGCTATGCTGGCAGGCGTTTGCCGACCACAGGAGTTCACCATGTCCACCGCCCATCGCCTGCTACTGCCGTTAGGCCTCGCCCTGTTGGGCGCCTGCGCCAGCCAACCCAGCAGCCAGACTGTGCAACAGCAAAGCCAGTGTCCGCTGCGCCTGCACAGCGGCCAATATGTGATCCTGACCCTGCCGAGCAACCCCACTACCGGCTTTCGCTGGGTTCTGCGTGACGCGGCCAGCAACCTGCTCGACAGCCTCGGACCGGAAGTCTATAGCAACCCGGAAGACGCCGGATTGGTCGGCAGTGCCGGCCAATCGACCTGGCGTTTCCAGGCCAGACAGGCAGGCGAAGGCCACCTGCTGCTGACCTATCAGCGGCCCTGGGAAACTGGCGTGGCGCCGGCAAAAACCTTCGACTGTTCGATCAGGATCAAATAAGTCCCTGCAGCGCCCGCTCAGCCATTGTTGAGGCAACTATCGGCACAACCTTTCAGCCATGTAACAGCCCCCACTCAGCTGTTAAGCAAACGAAACATCAGATTCCGACTAAATTAACTACATGGCATAGCAGTATCCGACTTGTGGGGAGAACGACATGGCAGCCCGCTGGCGTGAAGCTTTAGTAGTCATGACGTTGATCTGGTTGAGTGGTTGCGGCAGTTTGCTACCCAGCGAACGCGCCGAAGTGCAGTCGCCATTTATCGACTACCTGGATGCGGAAATGCGCTATTCCCAGGCGATCAACGGCATGACCAGCCGCTCCGAGCTGTTCTCCCTGGGCTTTGACCCGCTGGCCCAGGGCAACGGCAAAATGCTCTCGTTCATCGACGTACGGCTGATGTTCGTGCAACCGAACATTCCCATCGAATACCTGCCGGACGGCCTGGTGCGATGCCTGGAAGCCAAGGATCGCTGCATCGGCTATGCCTTCGAATTCACCAAGAGCGATACCAAGCGGGTCGGCAGTTTCTGGGCCGATGTGTTCAACTTCCGCAAACAGCGGGCGATGCAGGGCTGGTCGTTCCGCGCAGTATTCGTACTGGTCGACGACACCCTGGTGCACAAGGTCAGCAATGGCGAGCCGAACATTCGTCACTTCGAAGTCAAACGCAACCCGCTGGGTCCGCTGCAGGGCGCCGGTGAGTATTTCTCCGATCAATTGAAATAATCGTGGTGTGCCTGGACGTCGCCCGGGGCTGAGCGGGACGCGCAAGCTTCCCGACACATCGAAGCCTGGCAAGCAGGGCTGCCTGCGCTCCGCGCCATGCACCCGCGATTCCCTGCAGGAGAAGGACACAAGGCCGTCGTCGCTGCGCCTCTTTCACGCTAAAATCCTCGGCTTTCTCGACCTTGCGCGGAACCACCGTGAAAAAACAGCCCGACCGTCTCTTCGCCCGGCCCCTTGTCCAAGTGCCGGACTTCGCCTTCAACGAGGACGTGGTGCGGGTATTCCCGGACATGATCAAGCGCTCGGTACCCGGCTACCCGACCATCGTCGAGAACCTCGGCGTACTCGCCGGCCAGTTCGCCCAGCCGCACAGTGTGCTCTACGACCTCGGCAGCTCCCTCGGCGCAGTGACCCAGGCCCTGCGCCGTCATGTACAGGTCGAAGACTGCCGGGTAATCGCGGTGGACAATTCCAGCGCCATGGTCGAACGCTGCCGCGAATACCTGCATGCCCAGGATTCGATGTTCCAGGAGCTGTTGCCAGTCGAGGTGGTCGAGGCCGATATTCTCAGCCTGGCGTTCCAGCCGACCTCGCTGGTGGCGCTGAATTTCACCTTGCAATTCATCCAGCCCGAACAGCGCCTGGCCCTGCTTGGCCGGATTCGCCAGGCCCTGCTGCCCGGCGGCGCCTTGATCCTCTCGGAGAAACTGCGCTTCGAAGATGCCGAGCAACATAAGCTGCTCGGCGACCTGCACATCGCCTTCAAGCGTGCCAACGGCTACAGCGAACTGGAAATCGCCCAGAAACGCAGCGCCATCGAAAAGGTCATGCTGCCAGACAGTCTTGAGCAACACCGCGAGCGCCTGCTGGCCGCCGGATTCAGCAAGGTGGTGCCCTGGTTTCAGTGCCTCAACTTCGCCTCTTTGATTGCCTTGCCATGATCAACCGCCTCGACCTCGACGCCCTCCAGGCGCAACTGGCTGGAACGCCACTGCAAGACTGGTCAGCCGGCTTGCCCGGCCAGATCGACGCCAAACTGGCCATCGGCCATGGCGACCTGCAACGCTGGTACGGCGCCGTTCAGGCCTTGCCGGCGCTGAGCGTCGAACAATTGGAGCTGTTGACTGCCTTCAGCTTCGACGGTGCCTGTAATGCAAGCACCCGCGCTGAACTGAAAAGCGCACTGCAGGGCTTGATCCCTTGGCGCAAAGGCCCTTTCGAGCTGTTCGGCGTGCATGTCGATACCGAATGGCGCTCGGACTGGAAGTGGCAGCGCGTAGCCCCCTACCTCGACCTGGCCGGCAAGCGTGTGCTGGATGTGGGCTGCGGCAACGGCTACTACATGTGGCGCATGCTCGGGGCCGGCGCCGACAGTGTCGTCGGCATCGATCCCAACTGGCTGTTCCTCTGCCAGTTCCTGGCAATCAAGCACTACCTGCCCGACCTGCCGGCCTGGCACCTGCCGCTGGCCTTCGAGGAACTGCCGGGCAAGCTGCAAGGCTTCGATACCGTGTTCTCCATGGGCGTGCTCTACCACCGGCGCTCGCCCATCGATCACCTGATCGATCTCAAGGATTGCCTGGTAAAGGGCGGCGAACTGGTGCTGGAAACCCTGGTGGTGGAAGGCGATGCCCAGCAGGTGCTGGTGCCCGAAGACCGCTACGCGCAGATGCGCAACGTCTGGTTCCTGCCGTCGGTGCCGGCACTGGAACTGTGGCTGCGTCGCGCTGGTTTCATCGATGTGCGCTGCGTGGACGTCAACACCACCTCGGTACAGGAGCAACGCGCGACCGACTGGATGCGCTTCCAGTCGCTGCCGGAATTTCTCGACCCGGCCGACCACAGCCGCACCCTCGAAGGCCTGCCAGCGCCGACCCGTGCCGTATTGATCGCCCGCAAGCCCTGACCACTGCCATGATCCTGTAGGAGCAGGCCATGCCTGCGACTTGCGGTTCGCGGCCATGGGCCGCTCCTACGGGCGTTCCGGCGATCAGATCCGCTATTCAGCCGCGCCCTGCCGCCGCGACTATCAGCGCCTTCATCTCCACTACTGCCTGTTTGAAGCCGACGAACAGGGCATGCGCGACCAGGGCGTGGCCGATGTTCAGTTCGTTGATGCCGGCAATCGCCGCCACCGCCTCGACGTTGTGGTAATGCAGGCCGTGGCCAGCATTGACGATCAGGCCATGGGCCAGGCCGCAGGCCACGCCGTCGCGAATCCGCGCCAACTCCTTGGCCGTTTCGACCGGCGTAGTGGCATCGGCATAACGCCCGGTATGCAGTTCGATAGCCGGCGCACCGACGCGCTTGGAGGCTTCGATCTGCCGCGGATCAGGGTCGATGAACAGCGAGACTTCGCAGCCGATCCGGCTCAGGCGCTCAACCGCGGCGCGAATCCGCGCCTCTTGCCCCGCCACGTCCAGGCCACCCTCGGTGGTCAGCTCCTGGCGGGTTTCCGGCACCAGGCAGACATGCTCGGGACGAATGCTTTCGGCGAAGGCGAGCATCTCTTCGGTGACGCCCATCTCGAAGTTCATGCGCGTCTGCATGACCTCCCTGAGCAGGCGTACGTCACGCTCCTGGATGTGCCGACGGTCTTCGCGCAGGTGCACGGTAATGCCATCGGCGCCCGCCTCCTCGGCGTCCAGCGCGGCCTTGACCGGATCCGGGTAACGCGTACCGCGGGCCTGGCGCAGGGTCGCCACATGGTCGATGTTCACACCCAGCAGAATACGGTTGGCGTCAGTCACGTGGTGGCTCCTTGAGCGTCATGAAGAGTTCGCGGCTGACCAGCGGTCGGCCGCCTAAATGCGGCGCCAGGGCCTGGCGCATGAGGCGCTTGGCCGCGGCCAGGGCGCCTGGAACGCTCCAGTCGGCCTCGGCCATGGCGAGTAATTCGCTGCCGTGGAACACGCCCGGCTGCAACTGGCCGACCGCTTCCAGGCCGGCATCGGCCTGCAGGCGATAGAGGCCCGCAGCGACGATCGGCTGGCCGAGCCGGTCCACGTCCAGGGCGAAACCATAGCCCAGCTCATCGAGCAAACGCCATTCAAAAGAACGCAGCAAGGGTTCCAGCGCGCGGCCCTGGGCCAGCGCCAGCACGGTCATGGCGTAGTGCTCGAACGTCGCCGGGTGTGGGTCTTGCTCCGGCAGCAGGCGGATCAGCAGCTCATTCAGATAGAGGCCACTGAACAGGGCCTCAGCGTGCAGCAGATTGGGGATACCGGCGGCTTCGAGACGGCTGACGGTCTTCAGCTCACCGCGCCCGCGCAACTCCACTTCCAGCGGCACAAACGGCCGCGCCAGGGTGCCGGCCTTACCCCGCGCACCGCGCAATACGACGCGCAGGCGGCCTTGCGGGGTGAGCAAGTCCACCAGCGCACTGCTCTCGCGGTAAGCACGGCTGTGCAGAACATAGGCTGGCTGGCTGAGCGGGAGCATGGCGGGTGATTACTCGGCATGGCGGGCGCAAGGGTGCCCCCGCACGCGGCTCAAATGTTGTCGTAACCCAGGGAGCGCAAGGCGCGCTCATCGTCCGACCAACCACCTTTGACCTTGACCCAGAGGTTGAGCATGACCTTGGAGTCGAACATGACCTCCATGTCCTTGCGCGCTTCCTGGCCGATGCGCTTGATCCGCTCGCCCTTGTCGCCAATGATGATTTTCTTCTGACCATCGCGCTCGACCAGAATCAAGGCATGGATGTGCAGGATGCGCCCGTCGCGCTTGAATTCCTCAATTTCCACGGTGATCTGGTAGGGCAGCTCGGCGCCCAGCTGACGCATGATCTTCTCGCGCACCAGCTCGGCGGCGAAGAAACGGCTGGAGCGGTCGGTGACCTGGTCTTCCGGGAAGAAATGCACGCCCTCGGGCAGGCGCTCACCCACCAGTTTTTCCAGGGTATCTAGGTTATGCCCGTGCTGGGCGGAGACCGGGACTATCTCGGCGTTCGGCAACTGGGTCGCCAGCCATTCGAGATGCGGCATCAGCTCGGCCTTGTCTTCGAGGCGGTCGGTCTTGTTGATCGCCAGGATCACCGGTCCCTGCACGTACTGGATGCGCTCCAGGACCAGCTGGTCCTCGTCGGTCCAGCGGGTGCGATCGACCACGAAGATCACCACGTCGACATCTTTCAACGCCGACGAGGCATTCTTGTTCATGTAGCGATTGAGGGCTTTTTCGTTGTTCTTGTGCAGACCCGGGGTATCCACATAGATCGCCTGCACAGCGCCTTCGGTCTTGATCCCGAGCATGTTGTGCCGGGTGGTCTGCGGCTTGCGCGAGGTAATCGCCAGCTTCTGCCCGAGGATGTGGTTGAGCAGGGTCGACTTACCCACGTTGGGCCGGCCAACGATGGCGACATAGCCACAGCGTGTAACGGGTGTATCAGTCATGACCATTCTCCACCCCCAGGGCAATCAAGGCAGCGGCTGCAGCGACCTGTTCGGCGATGCGACGACTGGCACCCTGGCCCAGGGTCTTGTCATTCAGTAAGGAAATCTGGCATTCGACGACGAATGTCCGACAATGCGGATCGCCCTGGATATCCACCACGTCATAGCGTGGCAGCTCGCAGGCGCGCGACTGCAGGAACTCCTGCAAGCGGGTTTTCGGATCCTTGTTGGTATCGACCAGAGTCAGACCTTCCAGTTCATTGCTCAGCCAGGCGATCACCCGCTCGCGCGCGGCGTCCATGCCGGCATCCAGGTAGATGGCGCCGATCAGTGCCTCGAGGGCATCGGCGAGAATCGATTCACGGCGGAAACCGCCACTTTTCAATTCGCCGGAGCCGAGCCGCAAGTAGTCACCCAGATCGAAGCCGCGGGCCAGGATGGCCAGGGTCTCGCCCTTGACCAGGCGCGCGCGCAAGCGCGACAACTGCCCTTCGCGGGCCAGGGGGAAGCGCTCGAACAGCACCTCGCCGGCAACGAAGTTAAGGATGGCGTCACCGAGAAACTCCAAACGCTCATTGTTGCGTCCGGCGAAACTGCGGTGGGTAAGCGCCAAGACCATCAGGTCCTGATCTTTGAAGGTATAACCGAGCTGACGCTCGAGACGAGCTAACGAAGCACTCACGGCATGCGCACGCGGTATTCTTTGTCGAACCGCACCACCAGATCGAGGTTCTCGATCAGTGGTTCGCGCTTTTCATACTTCAGATGTGCACGAAACTCGTTGTTCTCGATTTTCACTTTCAACGCTTCCTTCAGATTCAGGTCGCGAATACTGTTGACCCCCATGCCCTTGGCGACATGCCCGTAGAAAGCGCCGACCGAACGGATATCCATGGTTTGATCCGTCTCAACCGAGGTAATGATTTTATCCATCGACATGTAGTCGAGGTAGTGCGGCAGCATCTTGAATGCCGTGCTGGCGAAGAATGCCACCACCGCCAGTACCATCAACCAGCTCAGTATCGACAAGCCTTTCTGCGAACGTGCAAATGTCATGTTTGCCCCCAAGTGAGACCAATGTGAGTGCCCAGCGGGCTAAGAGGGTGTTTACAAATTACTGCGTTTGGCCATGCTGGGTTGAAATCAGCCCCGGATGCGACCCCAGTCGAAATACTCATGTACAGCAGTACACTCCGCTTTTTCAGTTGATTTCGCCTTGCCCGACCATCGCTCGCTACTTTTGTAAACACCCTCGCAGACTATATATTGCCGGCGACGCTGTATTGAACAGCGCCGCAAAATAGGCGAAACGTCAGTGAATCAAACCGACACGAGAGAAGTTCGGCAGATTGCGCAATTTCGGGTCAGGCCAGCTCATCCAGATGGCGAACGCTTTACCGACGATATTCTGGTCCGGCACCATGCCCAATAACGGCTGGGGAATGGCCGGGTCGTTCCAGTAACGGCTGTCATTGGAGTTGTCGCGGTTGTCGCCCATCATGAAGTAATGCCCTTGCGGCACCACCCACTCGTGCCCTGGCTCGGCCCGATAACGATTCATTTCCTTGCGAACCAGGTGCTCGACCTCGCCCAGCCGCTCCTCATAGAGGGCCACGCTACCGAGACTGCCCGGCTCTTCGCCGAGCAACTGCTGGGCTACTAGCTGATCGTTGACGAACAGGCGCTTGTCAGAAGTGTAACGAATATGATCGCCTGCCAAACCCACCACGCGCTTGATGTAGTTGATGCTCGGGTCGCTCGGGTAACGAAACACCATGACATCGCCGCGCTGCGGGTCATCCACGTCAATGACCTTGACATCCAGCACCGGCAGACGAATGCCATAGGCGAACTTGTTGACCAGAATGAAGTCGCCCACTTCCAGGGTGGGTTTCATCGAGCCGGACGGTATCTGGAACGGCTCGATCAGAAAGGAACGCAGCACCAGCACGATCGCCAGCACCGGGAAGAACGATTTACCGTACTCCACCAGCAATGGTTCTTTGTTCAGGCGTTCGACCACAGCCTCGTCAGGCTGGCTGACCTGGCCATGGTAATTGCCAATAGCCGTACGGCGGCGCGGAGCCAGAAAGATCAAATCGAACAGGGCCAGCGCACCACAAACGGCGACAGCGATTACCAGCAACAGCGGGAAATTTAGCGACATAGGACCTAACTATCCAACCTGAGCACAGCGAGGAAGGCTTCTTGTGGAATTTCCACGTTACCGACCTGCTTCATCCTTTTCTTACCGGCCTTCTGCTTTTCCAGCAGCTTGCGCTTACGGCTCACATCACCGCCGTAACACTTGGCCAGCACGTTCTTTCTGAGTGCCTTGACTGTGGTTCGCGCGACAATCTGCCCGCCAATGGCGGCCTGGATTGCCACATCGAACATCTGCCGTGGAATCAGTTCTTTCATCTTCTCGGTCAACGCACGCCCTTTATAGTGTGCGTTGTCACGGTGCACGATCAACGCCAGGGCGTCGACTTTTTCACTGTTGATCAATACGTCAAGCTTGACCAGGTTAGCCGACTGATAACGATCGAAATGGTAGTCCAGTGACGCATAGCCACGGCTGGTCGACTTCAGGCGGTCGAAGAAGTCCAGGACCACTTCGTTCATCGGCAGGTCGTAGGTCACTTGCACCTGGGAACCGAGGAACAGCATGTCGTGCTGAACGCCACGCTTCTCGATGCACAGGGTGATGACGTTACCCAGGTGCTCCTGTGGCACCAGGATATTGGCCCGCACGATCGGCTCGCGCATGTCTTCGATGGTCGACAGGTCGGGCAGCTTGGACGGGTTGTCGACGTAAACCGTTTCGCCGGTCTTGAGCAGCAACTCGAAAATAACCGTCGGCGCCGTGGTAATCAGGTCCAGGTCGTACTCGCGCTCCAGGCGCTCCTGAATGATTTCCATGTGCAGCATGCCGAGGAAACCGCAGCGGAAACCGAAGCCCAGGGCATCGGAGCTTTCCGGGGTGTACTGCAAGGACGAGTCGTTCAGCGTGAGCTTTTGCAGGGCTTCGCGGAAATCCTCGAAGTCGTCGGAACTGACCGGGAACAGGCCGGCATAGACCTGCGGCTGGATGCGCTTGAAGCCTGGCAGCATGTCGACGTCGGGGGTGGAACTCAAGGTCAGGGTATCGCCCACCGGCGCGCCATGAATGTCCTTGATACCGGCAATGATGAAGCCTACTTCACCGGCTTTCAGGTCAACCGTGGCGCTGTGCTTGGGGTTGAATACGCCGACACTGTCGACCAGGTGAATCTTGCCGGTGGATTTCACCAGCACCTTGTCACCTTTCTTGATCCGCCCATGGCGCACACGCACCAGGGAAACCACCCCCAGATAGTTGTCGAACCAGGAGTCGATGATCAGCGCCTGCAAAGGCGCCTCGATATCACCGGTCGGCGCGGGAATGGTGTGTACCAGACGTTCGAGCACCTCGTCGACACCCAGGCCGGTCTTGGCGCTGCAGGTCACGGCATCGGTGGCATCGATGCCAATGATTTTCTCGATTTCTTCCTTGACCCGATCTGGGTCAGCCTGCGGCAGGTCGATCTTGTTCAGCACCGGCATGACCTCGAGGCCTTGCTCGATGGCTGTGTAGCAGTTGGCGACCGATTGCGCCTCGACGCCCTGACCGGCATCGACCACCAGCAACGCACCTTCACAGGCCGCCAGAGATCGGCTGACTTCATAGGTGAAGTCGACGTGACCGGGGGTATCGATGAAGTTCAACTGGTAGGTCTTGCCGTCGCGCGCCTTGTAATACAGGGTCACGCTATGCGCCTTGATGGTGATCCCGCGCTCACGCTCGAGGTCCATGGAATCCAGGACCTGGGCTTCCATTTCACGATCGGCCAGGCCGCCACACATCTGGATAAAACGATCGGCCAGGGTGGACTTGCCGTGATCGATGTGGGCGATGATGGAGAAATTGCGGATATGACTCAGGTCACTCACAGGACAACACTCGAAAAGGTCGCAGGCGACAGCCCGCCGAAAATAGCCGTGAAGTGTACCCGATTGGCGCCGCAGCCGTCACGCCCAGGCGCCAATCAGCAGACAAGAAGAAGGGCGATCGGAATCGCCCTTCTGGCTCGGCCTTGCAGGTCGCACCCGATTCGGGACCAAGCCCGGGATGCCGTATCAGCAGCGTAGAGTCAGCCGGCAACCGGCACCGACGTCACTCCGCCAACTTGAAGGTGATGAAGCTGGCGCGCCCCTGACGCAGCACCCGCATGGAAACAGAGCGATTCTTCGGCAGTTCCTGGGCCACCCGGGTAAAGGTTTTCGCCGAGTCGATCGCCTGATTGTTCAAATGGGTAATCACATCACCCGGACGCAAACCGATCAGCGCGGCGGGACCGTCGAGAACCTCGGTGATCACCACGCCACCTTGCAGGTCGAGGCTTTTCTTCTGCTCGGCAGTCAATTCGGTCACCTTGACCCCGAGTCGATTGCTGCTGCGCTCGACCCCAGGCCCAGCCGTGCCGGCCAAGATCTCGCCGTCTTCCGGCAAGGCACCGATGGTCAACTTGAGCGTCTTGCGCGCACCGTCACGCACCACATCCAGCTCGGCCTTGCTGCCCGGCTTCAGACGACCGACCAAGTGCGGCAAGTCTCCCGACATGACGATCGGCGCGTCATTTATGCTGAGAATCACATCGCCAACCAACAAGCCGCCCTTGGCCGCCGGACCACCCTCCAGCACTTGGGCAACCAGCGCACCCGCCGGCTTATCCAGACCGAATGACTCGGCTAGATCCTTGTTCACTTCCTGAATCACCACGCCCAACCAGCCGCGACTGACCTTGCCCTCGGCCTTCAGCTGCTCGGCCACATCCAGGGCAACGCTCATCGGAATGGCGAAGGACAAGCCCATGAAACCACCGGAACGGGTGAATATCTGCGAGTTGATACCCACCACCTCACCCGCCAGGTTGAACAGCGGGCCGCCGGAGTTGCCCGGATTGATCGCCACATCGGTCTGAATGAATGGCACATAGCTTTCGTTCGGTAGGCTACGGCCCTTGGCACTGACGATACCGGCGGTCACCGAATGATCGAAGCCGAAGGGCGAGCCGATGGCCAGCACCCATTCGCCGACCTTGAGATCCTCGGACTTGCCCAGCTTGACCGTCGGCAGGTTCTTGCCTTCGACTTTGAGCAGGGCCACGTCGCTACGCGGATCGGCACCAATCAGCTTGGCCTCCAACTCACTGCGATCCGGCAGACGCACGATGATCTCATCGGCCCCGGCGATCACATGGTTGTTGGTCAGCACATAGCCATCGGCAGAGATAATGAAGCCGGAACCCAGCGACTGCGCCTCTCGCTGGCGACCACCGTTTGGTGTGCGCGGAACCTGCGGGAAGTTGCGCTCGAAGAATTCGCGAAAGATCGGTGGCAGGCCTTCAAGATCGGGAATGGCCAACTCGCCGGCACCGGCCACCTGCTCCGGTATTTTCTGTCGGGTGCTGATATTGACTACCGCTGGCGCGGCCTCTTCGACCAACGCGGTAAAGTCCGGCAGCTCTGCCTGGGCAACCAGCGCCTGCCCCAAGAGCAGTATTGCGACCAAGGAATAGAAATACGATTTCAGGCTAGGCATCGAGATAAAACTCCGATCGAAAACGAGTAAAAAGCTCAAACCGCTGCAGCAGATCCGGCGAGCAAGGCTCGCACGACAACCGGCTGCAAGGCCGGGTCATCGGCCGTGCGACTGCTGCGCCAACGCACCGCCGACCAGGCCACGAACAAGCCGACAAAAGCAGAGAAAATCACCAGTGGCTCACTCAAGGCCAATTGCTCGGCCAGTAATGCCGCGCTGAACAAGCCGATCAACGGCAGCAGGTAAACCAGCAAGGAGCCGCGCACCAGCAAGTCTTCGCGCACACCAATCACCACCGCATCGCCCACGCTCAACTGCAGATCACAGAGTGCACGAACATAGCCGCGACGACCACTGGCGCCCAGCTTCTCCAGAACGCCATGACCGCAACCTGCACTCACCGAGCAGCTGGAACAGGTGCTTTTACGCATAGTCTCAACCCAGACAGCACCTGGCTCGACAGCCACGACTCGCCCCTGCTCTTCGATCATTGTAGAGCCTGCCCATCTATGGCGCGCATCGACAAGGCAACGCGCTCTGCCGTGCCCAGCGGAATTTCACCAACCACCGTCACCATCACATCGCCATCAGCGGTCGCCAGACGTCGAGAAACCGCGGCAGTCGGGCCAAGCTGACTGCGCGCATCTTCGGCCATGACCCCATGCAAGGGCTCAACAAACACGGAAAAACGCGCCAACCCATCGAAATAAACCAGGCTGGTGACTTGCTCATCGGAAACCGGACTGCGGCGTTCGGCCACCCGACTCAAGGTGAAACCGGGGGGTAACCAGTCGGATCGCCAAGCCCCGACAACCTCAGTGGCCGCCTTGCTGGCAGTGACCGGCCGGCAACCTGCGCCAGACTGCAGCTGCTGGTCAGTAGGCGACGCGCCAAGATCGAACTGGGTGTACTGAAAGCGTTCGAGCAGCTGCCCCTTGTCATTCAGTAACAGGGACTTCAGCGGCAGAGCGCTTTCCTGATCCAGGTGCAGCTCAACGCCATAGCGATGCTGGTCACGCGGCGACAGCGCCAGCACCACGGCCGCACGCCCCGCCACGCGGGACTCGCCGATGACTCGCAGATCATAAGACTCGAGCAGTCGCTGACTACTCAGGTCGCGCGCCGACCACGCCTGATAGTCGCCAACCTCGTCGGCCAAGGTACCGCTGACGCATTGCGTGCGGCCATCGACATGCAGCACTTCCTGATCCGGACCATCCAACTGCAATAATCGCTCGCGCACCACGCCCGCCTCATCCACCCGATGCCAGATACGGTGGGTAGAGAAGCTGCCGTTACGCTCATAAACGAATGTGCCCTGAAAGCTTTGACTTTGGCCCGCATCAGCCAATCGCTCCAGCCAGTCTTGCGCCTCAGTAGCAGCGGCAGGTAATGCCAGCCAACTACCGAGCAACAAAGAGATGATGGGAATAAAGCGCATGCGCCTCCTTAGCGACCTTCCAGGCTTGCAGCACGAGCATATGGCAGCGCGCTTTCTTTGGCATTCATGGCAGCTTGCTGAGCATGCTGGCGCAAATAGGCCGGCAGACGCTGCTCATGCCAGCCGGGCGCGGCCTCACTGGCAGTTTCAGCCACACCTGGTTGCTCACCCGCAGTACTGAAGCCCGCCAGCATGGCTGGACCTTGCACTTGTGGAGCGCTCAAGGCTGGCTGAGCGGTTTGCTGCGCCAATTGCGTACTTGCAACGTCATCCTGATTGTACAAGCGCACACCCGCCAGCACGGCGACCGTAACAGAAGCGGCGACGGCAAAACGACCGACTGTACGCCACTGGCCACGAACAAGAGGCTTGCTCTGAACAGGCAAGTCTTCGTCGGCCAGTGCCGCAGACACTGCAGCTGCAATATCCAGACGCGGCTCCAGCAGCTCCTTGTGCATCACCGCACGAGCGATCTGATAACGCGACCACGTTGCTCGCAGTTCAGCATCGTCACTCGCACCGAGCACGCGCCGCAGTTCCATTTCGTCCGCTTCGTTATCCATCATCGCGGACAGCGATTCCTGCAGGGCTTCACGACTCATGGCGTTCCTCTCTTGGCTGTCGCCGCTGTCTTAACTTTCCTGCAACAGAGGTTGCAAGGATTTGTCTACGGCCTCACGAGCCCGAAAAATTCGCGACCGCACAGTACCGACAGGGCACTGCATGACGCTCGCAATGTCCTCATAACTGAGACCATCGAATTCGCGCAAGGTTAGAGCGGTGCGCAAATCTTCTGGCAATTGCTGGATGGCCCGGTGCACGGTGGCTTCGATTTCATCCCGCAGCAACAAGCGCTCAGGCGATTCGATATCCTTGAGAGCGTGATCGCCATCATAGAATTCCGCGTCTTCAGCACTGACATCGCTCTCTGGTGGCCGCCGACCGCGCGACACCAGATGATTCTTCGCCGTATTGATGGCAATGCGGTACAGCCACGTATAGAACGCACTGTCACCGCGAAAATTCCCCAGCGCCCGATAAGCCTTGACGAAGGCTTCCTGCGCCACGTCTTGCGCTTCATGGGTGTCATGCACGAAACGCACGATCAACCCAAGAATCTTGTGCTGGTACTTCAACACCAACAAATCGAATGCACGCTTGTCACCACGCTGCACGCGCTCGACCAGTTGCTGATCTTCTTCCTGAGCTAGCATCAACACTCCTCATTGAGTCCGAAGGAGTGCAGCGCCATCCAATCAATCGACTTGCCAAAATAGACCCGGACGTTGCGCAAAAGTTCTCCCCTCCAAACAAGCTTCCTGCAGAACGTTCTATGTCCTGCACGGAGCGACGCAGCAACGACCTATAAGCCCTGCTGCGCAAAAAATCTTAGACCGCTCATCTGCCGGCGAATGAAAGCCTTTGAAAGCCTGCAACGCACCCCGTCAAATAAGCGCTGTCCTCTGCGGGCGACCTTTTATGGAACCTGAAAGACTAAGAAAGTTCCCCAGCGCCACAGCAGGTCATAAGCCGGCTATTGTGCCGCTCGCCCCCTCTATATACTAGGGGCCGCTTACTTGCGGAATCACGACATGAGTCAACACTACCAACACGACGTTCTGGTCATCGGCAGCGGGGCCGCCGGCCTAACCCTGGCGCTGACGCTGCCCGAACACCTGCGCATTGCCGTGCTGAGCAAGGGTAATCTGGCCAATGGCTCGACTTACTGGGCCCAAGGTGGTGTAGCCGCAGTGCTGGACGACATGGATACCGTTGAATCACATGTCGACGACACCCTCAATGCCGGTGCCGGCCTGTGTCGCGAAGACGCGGTGCGCTTCACCGTGGAGCATAGTCGCGAAGCGATTCAATGGCTGATCGACCAGGGCGTCCCCTTCACCCGCGACGATCAGACCGCCCGCGAAGATGGCGGCTTCGAGTTTCACCTGACCCGCGAAGGCGGCCACAGCCATCGACGCATCATCCACGCCGCCGACGCAACCGGCGCGGCGATCTTCAAGACCCTGCTCGAGCAGGCCAAGCTGCGGGCCAACATCGAAATGCTCGAGCAGCGCGTGGCGGTTGACCTGATAACCACGCGCAAACTCGACCTGGCCGGCGAACGCTGCCTGGGCGCCTACGTGCTCAACCGTGCCAGCGGCGAAGTTGACACCTTTGGCGCGCGCTTCGTGATCCTCGCCACCGGCGGCGCAGCCAAGGTGTATCTGTACACCAGCAACCCGGATGGCGCCTGCGGCGATGGCATCGCCATGGCTTGGCGCGCCGGCTGCCGGGTCGGCAACCTGGAGTTCAACCAGTTCCACCCGACCTGCCTCTACCACCCGCAGGCCAAAAGCTTTCTGGTCACCGAAGCCCTGCGCGGCGAAGGCGCACTGCTCAAACTGCCCAATGGTCAGCGTTTCATGCAGCGCTTCGATGCCCGCGCCGAATTGGCGCCGCGCGACATCGTGGCCCGCGCCATCGACCACGAGATGAAGCGCCTCGGCGTGGATTGCGTATACCTGGATATCAGCCACAAGCCGGCCGAGTTCATCAAAGAGCACTTCCCCACCGTCTATGAGCGCTGCCTCGACTTTGGCATCGACATCACCCGCGAGCCGATCCCGGTAGTGCCGGCCGCGCATTACACCTGCGGCGGCGTCGTTGTCGACCAGAGCGGACACACCGATGTACCGGGCCTGTATGCCATTGGTGAAACCAGTTTTACCGGTTTGCACGGCGCCAACCGCATGGCCAGCAACTCGCTGCTGGAGTGCTTCGTCTACGCCCGTTCGGCGGCGGCCGACATCATGCAAAAGCTGGATGACGTGAGTGCGCCGAGCAACCTGCCGACCTGGGATGCCAGCCAGGTGACCGACTCGGATGAAGACGTGATCATTGCGCACAACTGGGATGAACTGCGGCGCTTCATGTGGGACTACGTCGGCATCGTGCGCACCAACAAGCGCCTGCAACGCGCCGAACACCGGGTGCGCCTGCTGCTCGACGAGATCGACGAGTTCTACAGTAACTACAAGGTCAGCCGCGACCTGATCGAGTTGCGCAACCTGGCGCAGGTCGCCGAACTGATGATCCGCTCGGCCATGCAACGCAAGGAAAGCCGTGGCTTGCACTACACCCTGGACTACCCGCAACAGTTGCCCGAGGCCAAGGACACTATTCTGCAGCCACCCATCTACGGCGACTGAATTTCAGGCGTACACGCAATCGCCTATGCATATCCCGCGGCATGCCATCATGCGGGATGCACAGGCCGCGCACCCGGCGCTCGCCCGCCAGGCGAAAGCGCAGCACCACCACCAGCGGCAACGCCAGACTGTCGGGTCGCAACTGAATGCGCTGCCAGCCGCCAGAAACACTCCACAACTGCCAGCCATCTGCCGTGCAACGCAGCTTGCTGAACGCTAGCGGCGCGCTGAGCAGGATATGCCGCGGCAGTACCCAGGCGGCATGCCCCAGACACAGGGCGACACCCAGCAATAACCCCCACAGCGGCATCTCGACCCGCAACAAACTGAGCAGCGCTAGTGCCTGAAGCAGCCCGTAGAGCAGCAGCAAGCGCCGCGACGGCTGCCAGCGGCACTCGAAGCTGTCACTTGGGCTGGACACGGTCCAGGATCATGCGAACCATGCGCTGCAGGTCGGCATCGTCGGGCTCGGCCCGCTGCATGAACCAACCAAACATATCCTGATCTTCACACTCGAGCAGCTTGCGGTAACGCTCGCGATCTTCGGCATCGAGGGTTGGATACACCTCCTTGACGAATGGCACCAGCAGTACATCCAGTTCCAGCATGCCGCGGCGGCTGTGCCAGTAAAGGCGATTGAGTTCTGTCGAATCGACCATGGAGCGGTTCCTTGATAGAGCCTGGCGGGAAGAAAGCGGCGCAGTATAACAGCCAGCCACAAGACGGGTGGCCGCCCCCTGCAAGCCAATCGCGAATGGTTCGTTGCGCTCGCCGTTCAAGCTTTTTCCAGGCTTTTACGCAAAGCCTGTAGCTTGAGGCTTGTGGCTGCTTTTATGATGACGCCCCTAACTTTCATCCAGCGATTGTTTATCCCTATGGCCGACTCCGCGTTTTTCTCCACCCTCAGCCACGAAGGCGTCCTCGCCGTCCGCGGACCTGATGCGAGCAAATTCCTCCAGGGCCAACTGACCTGCAACCTCAATTACCTGAGCGATGTCAGCTCCAGTCTCGGTGCTCGCTGCACCCCGAAAGGTCGCATGCTGTCGAGCTTTCGGATTGTCAGCGTGGCCGACGGCTTCGTGCTGGCGATGGCCAGTGAACTGGTCGAGCCGCAACTGCTCGACTTGCAGAAATACGCGGCCTTCAGCAAGTCCAAGCTGATCGACGAAAGCACCGAGTGGGTGCGTTTCGGCCTGCATGACGGCGACGCCGCGCTGACCAGCCTCGGCCTCGACCTGCCCCTCCACGCCGACAGCGTGGCGCGGACCGACGAGCTGCTGGCACTGCGTCTGAGCGACGGCCGCGCCGAACTCTGGGCGCCGGCCAGCCAAGCCGAGAGCCTGCACGCCCATCTGGCCACACAGCTGGCGCACGCCCCGCTCAATCAGTGGCTACTGGCCCAGGTGCGCGCCGGTATCGGCCAGGTGCTGGGCCCCACCCGCGAGTTGTTCATCCCACAGATGCTCAACCTGCAGGCATTGGGCGGCGTCAGTTTCAAGAAGGGCTGTTATACCGGTCAGGAAATCGTCGCGCGCATGCAGTACCTCGGCAAGCTCAAGCGCCGCCTGTATCGCCTGGCCGTGGACGGCGAGCAACTTCCCGCGCCGGCACTCGAACTGTTTACCCCCGAGCGCAACGGCAGCGTCGGCGAAGTGGTGCTGGCAGCGCAAAGTGACGGCGGTTACGAGCTGCTCGCCGTGTTGTTGGAGGACGCGATCAGCGACGGACGCATCCACCTCGGCACCCCACAAGGCCTGCCACTCAGACTGCTCGATTTGCCCTACAGCCTGGACAGCAACCGCGAAATCCAGCGCTAACCACACTGCACCTGCAGCCGATTAGAAGAGATCTGCCCCATGAGCAAGCTTGCCGAGAAAGTCCAACAGGAACTGATCAAGGCCATCGACAACGATGATCTGGTACTGCCCACCCTGCCGGAAGTCGCCCTTAAAGTCCGCGAGGCGGCAGAGAATCCGGACATCGGTATTCCACAGATCAGCAAGGTAATCGGTAACGATGCAGCGCTGACTGCCCGCATCATCAAGGTGGTGAACAGCCCATTGCTGCGCACCAACAAGCCAATCACCGACCTGCAGATGGCCATCAGCCGCCTGGGCATCAACTACACCTGCAACCTGGCCACCGGCCTGGCGATGGAGCAGATGTTCCAGGCCACCTCGGACGTGGTCGACCGCAAAATGCGCGAAGTCTGGAACAAAAGCACGGAAATCGCCGGAATCTGCCACGTGCTGTGCAAGCACTACACCCGCCTGATGCCGGACCAGGCGACCTTGGCCGGACTGGTGCATCAGATCGGCGTACTACCGATCCTTACTTACGCCGAAGACAATAATGAACTGCTGTCGGACTCGATCAGCCTCAACCATGTGATTGAACAAATTCACCCGCTTATCGGCGACAAGATTCTGCGCACCTGGGACTTCCCGGAACTGATCGCCATGGTGCCAAGCCAGCACCTGGACTTCAGCCGCGACAGCGCCAAGGTCGACTACGTCGACATCGTCCAGGTCGCCATCCTGCAGAGCTACCTGGGCAGCCAGCACCCCTATACCCAGCTGGACTGGAGCCAGATCCCGGCCTTCAGCAAGCTCGGCCTGGATCCGAATCAGAACCTGAATGACGACGAAGATCTCTCCGCGTCCATGGAAGCGGCCATGGCCATGCTGCAGTAAAGCGCAGGCGCATGTGGCGGCCCGCTGGCCGTCTGCGTACGCCACGCCAATCGCCGATCCCGGAGGCTGTCCGAGAAGAGTAAATCCTGCAGGTTGGGCTGAGCGCCGCGAAGTCCAACCTACAGGTTGATTTTTCGGCCTGCGCTGCACGATACCGTCACTTATCCTCAGCCAGCCTCGACGGCAAACTCGACTCGCACCAGCAGCCCCTGCGGCTGTACCTGATGCAGGCTGATGTTGGCCCGATGCGCGCGACATATCTCGCCGACGATGGCCAGGCCAAGGCCCGCGCCCGTCCCCTGCACGCCGCGCCGATAGAAGCGCTCGAAGACCTTCTCACGCTCCTCTGCGGGGATCCCCGGGCCATCGTCCTGAACCTCGAGGATGCCGGGCGCCAGCACCCGCAGGATCACGTTGCCACCGGCCGGGGTATGCGCCAGGGCGTTATCCACCAGGTTGCACAACAGTTCGTTGAGCAGGGTCGGCTCGCCGCGCAGCCATACCGGCTGTTCGGCCTCCAGCGCCAGGGCGATACCGCGCGCGTGGGCCAGGGGCGCCAAGGCCAGCCCCAGTTCACGGACCAACTGACTGAGATCCAGGCGTTGCGCGCCGCCTTCGGCAATCGCCCGCGCCCCGCTTTCGATGCGCGCCAGCGAGAGCAGCTGGTTGGCCAGCTGAGTCAGGCGGTCGGTGTTCTGCGCGGTCTCTTCCAGGGTACTGCGCCAGGCCGCCGGCTCCTGCGCGCGCAGACCCAGCTCGACCCGCGCCTTGAGCGCCGCCAAAGGCGTGCGCAGTTCGTGGGCAGCATCGGCGATGAATTGCGACTGGCGCTCGAACAGGTCGCGCAGTCGGTCGTTGAACTGGTTCAAGGCATTCACCAGCGGGCGCAACTCGCGCGGCAGCCCGGCATCCGGCAACGGCCGCAGATCGTCGCTGGCGCGCGCGACCACGGTTCGCCGCAACAGCTCCATGGGGCGTAGCGCGGCGCTCACCGCCAACCACACCAAGAGCAATGCGCTGAATGCCAGCAGACCCATGCGCCACAGCGTGCCGACCAGCAACTCACGGACCATGCGCTCGCGCGCGCCCAGGGTCTCGGCCACCCGGATCTCGGCGATACCATTGAGCAGCGGCTCGCTGACCGGTTGCAGCAGGCTGACCATGCGCACACCCTGGTTGCGGTAGGTGCCGTCGTAGAAACGCGCCAGCGCCGGGTAATCGTCGGTGCGCGGGGTGCCGGGAGGCGCGGCCGGCAGGCCTTCGTAACCGGAGACCAGCTGCCCGCGCGGGTCCAGCACCTGGTAGTAGATGCGCCCGGCGCTGTCGTAGGCGAAGGTATCCAGGGCGACATAGGGCACATTGGCCTTGAGCCGGCCATCGTCGGCATACAGGCCCTGGGCGATCGCCCGCGCCGACGCCAGCAAGGTGCGGTCATAGGCGGTATCGGCGGCGCGCCGGGCACTCCAGTAGGCGCTCAAACTGCTGACCACCAGGATCAGCGCCAGCAACAGCGCCAGGCGCCGCAGCAGCCGTCCGCGCAGGCTACCGACTTCAGCCATCCCGCGCCGCCAGCCCTTAGTCACCGACGGCCTCCAACAAATAACCCAGGCCACGGAAGGTGACGATGCGCACGCCGCTGCCCTCGAGCTTCTTGCGCAGGCGATGGACGTAGATCTCGATGGAGTCGGCGCTGGCCTCCTCGTCCAGGCCAAACACCTGGGCGGCCAGTTGCTCCTTGCTCATCACCCGCCCCGGTCGGGCGATCATGGCCTCCAGCACCGCCTGCTCGCGCGAGGTCAGGCTGAGGCTTTCACCGCGGGCGCTGAAGCGCCGGGTCGCCAGGTCGTAGACCAGTTCGCCACAGCGCTGCTGCTGCTCGCCGCCCAGCACGCTGCGCCGCAACAGCGCCTTGACCCGCGCCTCCAGCTCGCTCAGCTCGAAGGGCTTGGCCAGGTAGTCATCGGCGCCGAGGTTGAGCCCATGCACGCGATCCTTGACCTCGCCGCGGGCGGTCAGCATCAGCACCGGCAGGGTCTTGCCGCGCGCGCGCAGACGCGCCAGCACCTGGAAGCCATCGAGGCGCGGCAAGCCGATATCGAGAATCGCCAGGGCGTAGTCTTCGCTGGCCAGGGCCAGGTCGGCGGCCACGCCGTCGTGCAGCACGTCCACCGTCCAGCCGCCACTCTTCAGGGCCTGGGCCACGCTCGCCGCCAGTTGCGGATGGTCTTCGACCAGCAAAATTCGCACCGCCACCTCCCTCCAGAATCGAGTCGGACAAGCGCCGCCAACCACGCAGTCCGTGGCGCAGTTTACAGACGCGCGGCGCCCTGTGAATGGTCCATATGCCGGCGAACAGCCGCCGCGGCAATACTTTGTGGCCTGCCATCCCTGGCGTCCACCCGGCGAGCCGTCGCAGGCGACGCGCAAAAACGCTCCAGGCGTTTTTTTCAGCACTGAAAGCTTGGTGAAAGCTTGACCTCATAGGATCAGTCCCAGGTGGCTCGATCCACCTACCTGAACGGTCCGCACAGTGGTGTGCAGCCGTGACAAAAACAACAATGGAGACCACACGATGCCGATCGCATCCCGCCAGGCCCTGCTGCCTACGCACCTGCTAAGCCTAGCCGTAACCGCCGCATTGCTGACTCCTGCCGCCCAGGCCGCGTTTCTTGACGACAGCCAAGCCAGCCTGAGCATGACCAATATCTACCTGAACCGTGATTTCCGCGAAGGCACCGGCCAGAACAAACGCGAAGAATGGGGCCAGGGTTTCCTCCTCGACATCCAGTCCGGCTACACCGAAGGGACTGTCGGCTTTGGCCTCGATGCCCTGGGCATGCTCGGCGTCAAGCTCGACTCCGGCGGCGGACGCACCGGCACCGACCTGTTGCCGGTGCAGGACGACGGCGGCACCCCGGACGAATTCGGCCGCCTGGGCCTGACCGCCAAGGTCAAGGTCTCCAGCACCGAACTGCGCTACGGCTCGCACGTGCCCGAACTGCCGGTGGTCAAGGCCAGCGACAGCCGCCTGCTGCCCCAGGTGTTCGAAGGCGGCCTGCTGACCTCCTCCGAGTTTGAAGGCCTGACCTTTACCGGCGGGCGCCTGGACAAGGTCATCGACCGCGCCTCGACCAACTCCGAAGACCTGGTACTCAACAGCAAGAACAAGCGCTACGCCGGCGGCATTACTGCCGACCACCTGGACCTGGCCGGCCTCGACTACCAGTTCAACCAGAACCTGAAAGGTCGCTACTTCCATGCCGAGCTGGATGACATCTACCGGCAGAACTTCTTCAACCTGCTGGCCAGCTACCCAATGGGTGGCGGCACCCTGGCCGCCGATCTGCGCCTGATGCTCAGTGACGACACCGGCGCGGCCAACGCCGGCAAGGTCGATAACCGCGCGCTGAATGGCGTGCTCAGCTACGCCCACAGTGGCCACAAGCTCAGCCTCGCCTACCAGAAAATGAGCGGTGACACCGGCTATGCCTATCTCGACGGCAGCGATCCCTACCTGGTCAACTTCGTCCAGATCAACGACTTCGCCAACGCCGACGAACGCTCCTGGCAGGCCCGCTACGACTACAACTTCGCCAGCCTCGGCCTGCCCGGCCTGAGCTTCCTGACCCGCTACGTCAGCGGCGACGATGCACGCATTGCTGGCAGCACGGCCACCGGTAGCGAATGGGAACGCGACATCGAACTCAAGTACGTGGTGCAGAGCGGCCCGGCGAAGAACCTCTACGTGCGCCTGCGCAACGCCAACTTCCGCTCCGACTTCGCCCGCAATGCCACCGAGAACCGCGTGATCGTCGGCTACACACTGCCGATTTGGTAATCCACAATAACAATCGAGAGGATTCAACCATGAAAACTGCCTTTACCCGTATCGCCCTGGCTACCGCCTGCATGGCATTCGCCGGCCAACTGCTGGCCGCTGAACCCAAGCGCCCCGAGTGCATCGCCCCGGCCAAGCCCGGCGGCGGCTTCGACCTGACCTGCAAGCTGGCGCAGAGCGGCTTGAAGGACAGCGGCCTGCTGAAGGCACCGATGCGCGTCACCTACATGCCCGGCGGCGTCGGCGCGGTGGCGTACAACGCGGTGATCGCCCAGCGTGCCGATGACCCAGGCACCATCGTCGCCTTTTCCAGCGGCTCCCTGCTCAACCTGGCCCAGGGCAAGTTCGGTCGTTACGACGAGACCGGCGTGCGCTGGCTGGCGGCGGTGGGCACCGACTACGGCGCCATCACCGTGCGCGCCGACTCGCCCTACCAGACGCTCAACGACCTGGTCGAAGCGCTGAAGAAAGACCCGTCCAGCATCGTCTTCGGTGCAGGCGCCACCATCGGCGGCCAGGACTGGATGCAGACCGCCTTGATCGCCCGCCTGGCCGGCATCGATCCGAAAAACCTGCGCTACGTCGCCTTCGAAGGTGGCGGCGAAACCCTCACCGCCATGCTCGGCGGCCACGTGCAGGTGACCAGCAGCGGTCTGGGCGAGGTCACCCCGCAACTGGAAGCGAAGAAGGTACGCATCCTCGCGGTACTCGCCGACGAGCGCCTGCCGGGCAAGCTGGCCGACATCCCCACAGCCAAGGAACAGGGCTACGACATCAGCTGGCCGGTGATCCGCGGCTTCTATGTCGGCCCAGAGGTCAGCGACGAGCAGTACAACTGGTGGAAACAGCAATTCGACACCCTGCTCGCCAGCGAGGACTTCGCCAAGCTGCGTGAACAACGTGACCTGCTGCCGCTGTCGGTGACTGGCGACGAACTGCAAGCCCTGGTCTTCAAGCAGGTCGAAGACTACAAGATCCTGGCCGATGCCTTCGGCCTGATGCGCGAGTAACCCGCCGGTGCCCGGTCAGACAGCCCTGCGGCTGCTCTGACCGGCGCCCGCCACCGCGCGTGATGCGTTCAACTCTGTACCTTTTCACGAGACTACCGCCATGTACGTCCGCCTGTTCGCTGCGATCTGGCTGCTTTTCTGCGCCGTGCTCGCCGTCATTGCCTGGGGTTTCCAGGCGCCCTTCGCCTACGACCCGGTCGGCCCCCGCGCCTACCCGCTGCTGCTGCTGGCCTTGATGGCCGCCGGTTCGCTGTGGCTGCTGATCAAACCCGGCGTACTCGAGCAGAAGCTGGACACTTCCAGCGCCTTGCGCTCGGTACTGTGCATGCTGACGCTACTGGCCTACGCCCTGCTGTTCGAACCCCTGGGGTTCGTCATCAGCACCGCACTGTGCACCTTCGCCCTCGGCCTGCTGTTCACCGGCCGCCTGCTGCCCTGCGCCATCAGCGGTGTGCTGATGGGCGCGCTGCTCTACGGTTTATTCGATTACCTGCTGGACGTGCCGCTGCCGCTGGGCCTGTTCGAAGCCTTTGTGGAGAACTGAACATGGAAACGCTGAATTTCTTGATGCAGGGCTTCGAGGTCGCCAGCCGACCGGAAAACCTGATGGTGGCGCTGTTCGGCGCCTTCGTTGGCACCATCGTCGGCCTGTTGCCGGGCCTGGGCCCGATCAACGGCGTAGCCCTGCTGCTGCCGCTGGCCTTCGCCCTCGGCCTGCCGCCGGAAACCGCCCTGATCCTGCTGGCCGCCGTGTACCTGGGCTGCGAATACGGCGGACGTATCTCGGCCATCCTGCTCAACGTGCCGGGTGATGCGGCGGCGGTGATGACCACCCTCGACGGCTACCCGCTGGCGCGCCAGGGCAAGGCCGGCATCGCCCTGTCGCTGTCGGCGGTCAGTTCCTTTGTCGGCAGCATCATCGCCACCTGCGGCGTGGTGCTGTTCGCCCCGTTGCTGGCGAAATGGGCGGTGGCCTTTGGCCCGGCCGAATATTTCGTGCTGATGATCTTCGCCATCGCCTGCCTCGGCGGCATGGTCGGCGACAAACCGGTGAAGACCCTGATGGCGGCACTGATCGGCCTGGCCCTGGCCACGGTCGGGGTGGATTCGACCACCGGGGTGTACCGCTTCACCTTCGGCAGCGTCAGCCTGTCCGACGGCATCCAGTTCGTCATCGTGGTGATCGGCTTCTTCAGCGTCAGCGAAGTGCTGCTGATGCTGGAAAAAACCCACAGTGGGCAAAAGGCGGTGAAGACCAGCGGCCGTCTGCTGTTCAACTTCAAGGAGTTCTGCTTCACCTTCTGGACCATGGTGCGCAGCTCGATTGCCGGCTTTGTCATCGGTGTGCTGCCGGGCGCCGGCGCGACCATCGCCAGCGCCATGACCTACATGAGCGAGAAGCGCATGGCCGGTGCCAGCGGCACATTCGGCGAAGGCGACCTGCGCGGCCTGGCCGCCCCGGAAGCGGCGAACAACGCCTCGGCCTGCGGTTCGCTGATCCCCATGCTGACCCTCGGCGTGCCGGGTTCGGGCACCACTGCGGTGATGATCGGCGCCCTGACCCTGTACAACATCACACCCGGCCCGCTGTTGTTCGAGCAGCAACCGGACGTGGTGTGGGGCCTGATCGCCTCGCTGTTCATCTGCAACGTGCTCCTGCTGGTGATGAACATCCCGCTGGTCGGCTTGTTCGCGCGCATGCTCAGCGTACCCAACTGGGTGCTGGTGCCGGCGATCACCGCGATCAGCATGGTCGGGGTCTATGCGGTGCACAGCACCACCTTCGACCTGGTGCTGATGATCGGCCTCGGCGTGTTCGGCTACATTTTGCGCAAACTGGACTTCCCGCTGTCGTCACTGATCCTCGGATTCGTCCTCGGTGAACTGATGGAAGACAACCTGCGGCGCGCCCTGTCGATCTCGGCCGGCGACCTCAACATCCTCTGGAGCAGCCCGATCAGCCTGTGCCTGTGGGCGCTCACTGCGCTGATGCTGGGAATGCCCGCCCTGCGCTGGTGGCGTGCACGGCGCGTCTCTCAGCTCGCCAATGCTTGATCTCTGCGCCCTGGCTCAGTGGCGACGCTACTGGGCCACCCCGCTGATCGGCCTGATCGGCGGCTACCTGGCCAGCCTGATCGGCTGGCCTTTGCCGTGGATCATCGGCTCGCTGCTGGCGGTCATCGCGGCACGCTGCAGCGGCTGGCTGGTCACGGAACTACCCGGCGGCCGACAAACCGGACAATGGCTGGTGGCCAGCGCCATCGGCCTGCACTTCACCGGCGAGGTGATGGGCGAGTTGCTCGGTCATTTCGGCGTAGTCCTGGTTGGCGCCCTGACGACCCTGATGCTCAGCCTGATAGGTATCGCGCTGTTGCGCCGTGCCGGGGTCGACCCGGCCACCGCCTTCTTTTCCAGCATGCCGGGCGGTGCCAGCGAAATGGTCAACCTGGCGCAACGCCACGACGCCCAGGTCGCCCGCGTTGCGGCGGCGCACAGCCTGCGCCTGTTGCTGGTGGTGCTGCTGGTTCCGGCAATCTTCACCTGGAGCCTGCCTCCCATCGAAGCGCCGGCGGCGGCGACGGTGAGCGGGCCCTGGCTGGCCGCCCTGTTACCCGCTGGCGCGCTGCTGGCCCTGCTGTGGAAAAGGCTCAAGCAACCCAACCCCTGGATGCTCGGGCCGCTGACGGTGTGCGCCGTCGCCAGCGTCGGCTTCGACCTGCACATCGGCTTGCCTGACGGTCTCGGCCAGGCCGGCCAGTGGCTGATCGGCTGCGCCCTGGGCTGCCACTTCGACCGCGCCTTCTTTCGCAGCGCACCGGGCTTTCTCGCGCGCATTCTGCTGTTCAGCCTGCTCGCCATGCTCAGCGCCGCGCTGCTGGCCAAAGGCCTCGGCTGGCTGGCCGGCGAAGACCAGAGTTCGCTGATGCTGGGTATGATGCCCGGCGGCATCACCGAACTGTGCCTGACCGCCGAGGCCCTGCAGCTGTCGGTGGCACTGGTCACCGCGCTGCAGGTGCTGCGCCTGTTTCTGGTGATGTTCCTGGCCGAGCCGCTGTTCAGGCTGTGGCAGCGCAGCTAGCAGCCCTATGTAGATTTCGACCACGTTTAGCCCGCCTTGTGCGGGCTCTTTTTTGCTGCGCAATCCCGTGCGCGCCCGCGCCATCCTCTGCCCTGATCTAACCTGCAACTGAGCACCCGAACTCGATGAGGCGACCCCGATGATCCTGCTGCGGCGGCAACGGCTGAGCGGCATGGCCCTGCTGCTGGTCGCAAGCCTGCTGCTTGCGTCCTGCAGCCGCGTCAGCCTGGTCTACCGCAACCTCGACTGGCTGATCCCCTGGCGCCTGAACGACTACCTGCACCTGAACCGCGAACAGAAAGCCTGGCTCAAACCGCGCCTGCAGGCGCACCTTGCCTGGCACTGCAGCAGCGAGCTGGCGCGCTACCTCGACTGGCTGCAACGCCTCGACGCTTTGCTGCAGCAGCCACGGCCGGATGCCAGCCTACTGGACCTGCAGCTGAGGGAAGTCGACGAAGCGCTCAAGCGGGTCGCCGTGCAGATCACCCCGACCGCCATCGAGTTGCTGCGGATGTTCAGCGACCGGCAGGTGGCCGAACTCTTTGCGGCCATCGACGAAGACAACCGCGAGTTGTACGAGGAGTACCTCGAGCCGCCGCTGCGGGTACAGATCGCCGACCGCGCCGAGCGCATGGAGGAGCGCCTGCGCCCCTGGCTGGGCTCCCTGACTCTGCGACAGCGGGCGCGCATAAGTCAGTGGGCAGCAGCCATGGGCGGGCAGAACCGCCTGTGGCTGGACAACCGCATGCGCTGGCAGGAGGCGTTGTTCGAGGCCATCCGGGGCCGGCACGACGCGGCCTTCGCCGGCTTGCTGAGCGACCTGCTGCAGCTGCGCGAAAGCTACTTCAACGCCGAGTTCCGCGCCGCCTACCCGCGCAACCGCCGAGCTCTGGCCGAGCTGTTCCGCGACCTGCTGACCAGCGCCGATGACCACCAGCGCATGCGCCTGCGCCGTCGGTTGCACGACTTGCAGCGCGACCTCGCCGAGCAGGTGTGCGCCGCCCCGCTGACCGCCGACTGAGGCGAGTCGCTAGGAGCCTGTCCGCAGTAGCACAGCGTTAAGTCCGACAGGCTCCTAGAGTGGCGGCAGGCGCCAGTCGATAGGCGTCATGCCGTGCTGCACCAGGAACTTGTTGCAGCGGCTGAAGTGACCGTTGCCGATAAAGCCGCGATGGGCCGACAGCGGTGAGGGATGGGGCGAACACAGCACCAGGTGTTTGCTCGGGTCGATCAGGCGCGCCTTGCTCTGCGCATGCTTGCCCCACAACAGGAAAACCAGGTGCGGACAGTGACCGCTGACCACCTCGATCACCCGGTCGGTAAACACCCCCCAGCCCTTGTCCGCATGGGAGCCGGCGATGCCGCGCTCGACCGTCAGCGAGGTATTGAGCAACAGCACGCCCTGATCGGCCCAATGTTGCAAGCAGCCATGGGCGGCGATGTCGATATTCAGATCGCGCTTCAATTCCTTGTAGATATTGAGCAACGACGGCGGCGTGGCCACCCCCGGCTGCACCGAGAAGCACAGGCCATGGGCCTGCTCCGGACCGTGATAGGGGTCCTGGCCGATGATCACCACCTTGACCCGCTCCAGCGGGGTGGAGTTGAGCGCATTGAAGATCAGCGCACCCGGCGGATAGACCTCCTTGCCCGCGGATTTCTCCTGGCGCAGGAAGTCGGCCAGCTCCTGCATATAGGGCTTGGCGAACTCCTCGCGCAGCGCCTGTTTCCAGCCCGCTTCGAGCTTGATGTTATCGGCGGAGGTCATGCCTGGTTCCCGAGTCGACGAATTGAAGACGGCACGCTAGAGAAGCCTCACAGGCAAGTCAAGGCGCAGACGAATAGCCCCTCATCATCCACCTGGATGCAGATGGCGACAGCTCGGCAGGCAGTCGAGACTGGACCAACCAACCCCACAGGAGCACCCCACATGGACAGTCCCGTCGGCATCAGCCGTGAGCGCCTGGAGCAGGCCCTGGAACACTCTGCCTTTGCCAAGTTGCTCGGCGCCGAACTGCTGGACTTCGCCCCCGGCAAGGTCAGCCTGCAGCTGCACAGTCGCCCGGAGCTCAACCAGCACCACGGTTACACCCACGGCGCGGTGGTCGGTTTCATGATCGACAGCGGTTGCGCCTGGGCTGCCGCCTCGCTGGTGGGTGACGTAGTCACCAGCGAGTACAAGGTCAACCTGCTGGCCCCGGCGATTGGCGACCAACTGATCTGCCGCAGCGAGGTGATCAAGGCCGGCAAGCGCCAGGCGGTATGCCGCGCCGACGTGTTTGCCGTCAACCACGGCGAGGAGAAGATCATCGCCACCGGCCTGGCGACCATCGCCCGGGTATGAGGGCCACCGCTCCAACATCCCCCTAACGTCCGCTATCCCTGATGCAGCGCCCGGTAATGGCTGGGCGCCATGCCCACCACCTTGCGGAACAGCCGCGAGAAGTAGTACACGTCCTCATAGCCCAACTGCTCGGCGACCTGGCGGATACTCTGCTGGCCTTCGTCGAGCAGGCGGCAGGCGTGGGCCATCTTCAGCTGGATGAACTCCTGGATAGGCGCATGGCCGGTCAGCGCGCGGTAGGTCTTGGCGAAGTGAAAACGCGACAGCTTGAACTGCGCCGCCAGCTGATCGAGGTTGAGCGAACCGTGCAGGTGGGCGCGCATCACCGCCTGCACCGCATCGACGTCGAGCACCCGCCCCGACTTCAACTTGGCCCGCGCCGGCAGCACCGCCAGGGAGGCCAGCAGCGCCTGCAACTGATGGGCGGCATAGATGAAGTGCGCCAGGTTCAGGCCCTGCTTGCGCAGCGTGAGCAGGGCATCGAACTCGGCCAGCAGCCGAGGTTGCACGCCGATGCGCCAGATCGGTCCCTTGCCCAGCGGGTGCAGGAACTCCGCCGCCAACTCACCATCGAAGTGCACCCAGTACAGGGTCCAGGGCTTGCCGGGATCGGCGCCATAGGCATGGGCAATGCCCTTGGGCAACAGCAGCAGATCGCCACCGGCGACAGCGATTCGTCCATCCCCGGTTTCCACCCAGCCCTGCCCGGCCCGGCAATAGATCAGCAGGTAATCGTCCGGAAGCGGCCGATTCATCTGGTGTCCGCGCGCCTCCGGATAGAATCCCAGGGCCAGCGGATAGCAGCCGCAAGCCAGTGGATGACGGCTCAAGAGGCGGCGCAGGCGCGGCGGCGTGATAAAGCGCACGCCGTTGGCCGGTAATGGCCAGTTCGATGTTTCAACCCGAGCGTTCATTCGCCCTCCTACGGCTCAATGCCAAAATCGTCCATCCGTTGCCCAAGATCGTCAATCCACAAGCGCGCTTTCCCCGACTATAAAATTAAAAGAAGCACAACCTTGAAGACCTGGATCCAAGGGGGAGTTGACGATGAGCAAGGCAATCCCGCAGTTGATCGAAGGGGAATGGCGTGCAAGCCGTACCCGCGAATTCATCGAAGTCACCGACCCGGCGACCCAGGAGGTGCTGGCCCTGGCGCCCAAGGCCACGGCCGAAGAAATCGAAGCGGCCATCGCCAGTGCCAAGGCGGCGTTTGTCGGCTGGCGCGACGTGCCGGTGTCCGATCGCGCACGACTGATGCTGCGTTATCAGCACCTGCTCAAGGAACACCACGACGATCTGGCGCAAATACTCGCCAAGGAAACCGGCAAGACCCTGGCCGACGCCAAGGGCGATATCTGGCGCGGCATCGAGGTGGTCGAACAGGCGGCCAATATCGCCAGCCTGATGATGGGGGAGACCATGGAGAACGTGGCCACGGGCATCGACACCGCCAGCTGGATTCAGCCGCTCGGCGTCTGCGTCGGCATCACCCCGTTCAACTTCCCGGCGATGATTCCGCTGTGGATGTTTCCCCTGGCCATCGCTGCCGGCAACTGCTTCATCCTCAAGCCTTCCGAACAGGACCCCATGACCCCCAACCGCCTGGCCGAGCTGTTTATCCAGGCCGGTGCGCCCAAGGGCGTGCTGCAGGTGCTACATGGCGGGCGCGAGGTGGTCGACAGCCTGCTCACTCATCCGGATATCCGCGCCATCTCCTTCGTCGGCTCGGTACCGGTCGGCCAGCACATCTACCGCACCGGCACCGCCCACCTCAAGCGCGTGCAGGCCTTCGCCGGGGCCAAGAACCACATGGTGATCCTGCCCGACGCCCATAAGCAGCAGGTGCTGAGCAACCTGGTCGGCGCCAGTTGCGGCGCGGCCGGGCAGCGTTGCATGGCGATCAGCGTGGCGGTATTCGTCGGCGAGTCGAAGCAGTGGATCGACGAACTGCAGGCGCAGATGGCCGAGCTGCAACCCGGCTACTGGACCGACGGCCATGCCGCCTTCGGCCCGCTGATCAGCCAGCAGGCCAAGCAGCGCGTGCTGCGCCTGATCGCCGAGGGCAAGGCGGAAGGCGCCGAATGCCTGCTCGACGGCTCGCACTGCGCGGTCGCAGGCTACCCCGACGGCAACTGGCTGGGCCCGACCCTGTTCCGCGGCGTCACGCCGAAGATGAGCCTGTACCGCGAGGAAATTTTCGGCCCGGTGCTGGTGTGCATGGAGGTCGACACCCTCGAGCAGGCGATCGAACTGGTCAACGCCAGCCCCTACGGCAATGGCACCTCGATCTTCACCCGCTCCGGTGGCGCGGCGCGGCATTATCAGCACGCGGTGCAAGTCGGCCAGGTCGGGATCAACGTGGCGATTCCGGTGCCGCTGCCGTTCTTCTCCTTCACCGGCTGGAAAGGCTCGTTCTACGGCGACCTGCACGCCTACGGCAAACAGGCCGTGCGTTTCTATAGCGAGACCAAGACCGTCACCAGCCGCTGGTTCGAGGAAGACGCCGTGGCCACCGGGGCGCCGGCCGGGGCGAACATGACCATTCACTTGAAATGAGAACGGCGTAGGGTCTGTTAGACCAATAGACGATCACGCAGTCCAGCCGAGCGGGGTAAAAAGTTCTCCGAAAACAATAACAAGGGGAATTGCCATGCAACGACTGACTGCCACACTGGCCCTGTGGGCTGGATTAACCGCCTGCGCGCAGGCTGCCGAGCCGATCACCCTCGGTCTCAATTACCCGCGCACCGGCCCCTATAAGGAAGAAGGATTGGCCCAGATGCGCGGCGCCTTGCTGGCCATCGACGAACTCAACGCCCAGGGCGGAGTGCTCGGTCGCTCGTTGCGCCTGTCCAGCCGTGATAGCGCCTCGCGCCCGGAGAAAGCCGTGCGCAATGTCGACAAGCTGGCCCGCGAAGGCGCGGCCATGCTGTTCGGCGGTTCCTCCAGCGCGGTGGCGATCGCTGCCGGCCAGCGCGCCGCCACCCATGGCCTGCTGTATTTCGGCACCCTCACCTACTCCAACGACACCACCGGCAAAAATGCGCACCGCTATATGTTCCGCGAGTGCAACAACGCCTGGATGAGCGCCCGGGTGCTCGGCCAGTACCTGAACCAGCACCTGCCGGAACAACGCTATTTCTACGTGACCGCCGACTACACCTGGGGCCACACCACCGAAGACTCGCTACGCCAGACCACCGGCAGCGCAGATACCGGCAAACATCCCGGACTCAAGGTGCCCTTCCCCGGCGCGCGCCTGGCCGATTACCAGGATGTGCTGAGCCAGGCCGCGGCGAGCAACGCCCAGGTACTGGCCCTGGTGCTGTTCGGCGAAGACCTGGTGCGGGCCATGCGCATCGCCAAGGATCTGGGCTTGACCGAGCGCATGCAGATAGTCGCGCCCAACCTGACCCAGAGCATCATCGAGCAAGCCGGCCCCGGCCTGATGGAAGGGGTACTCGGCACCGAGCCCTGGACCTGGCGCGTGCCTAAACTGGAGCAATCAGCCCAGGGCGAAGCCTTCGTCAACGCCTTCAGCCAGCGCTATGCGATGTACCCGTCCAGCTCGGCTGCATCGGCCTACAGCATCGTCTATCAGTGGGCCGACGCCGCCCGCCGGGCCAAGAGCCTGGACAGCGAGGCCTTGATCAAGGCGCTGGAAGGTCACCGTTACCAGCTACTCAAGGGCCCGCAAGAATGGCGCGCCTTCGATCACCAGAACTTGCAGACGGTGTATGCCGTCAAAGTGAAGGCCCGCGCCGACGTGCTCAAGGATCCGCTGAAACAGGATTACTTTGACATCGTCGACCGGCTCGACGCCAACCAGGCCGCGCCCAGTCTCGCCGAATGGCAGGCGCAAAGACGCGCCGCCGGGCAACCCCTGACCCTGCAATGAGGACTTATGGATTTCGAACTCAGCGATGAACAACGCCTGCTGGTCGACAGCGCACGCGCTTTCGCCAGCCGTGAACTGGCGCCCCATGCCGCCGACTGGGACCGCGACCATCACTTCCCGGTGGACGTTATCAAGCTGGCCGCCGAACAGGGCTATCTGGCCCTGTACATCAAGGATGAGGACGGCGGCCTGGGCCTGTCGCGACTGTCCACCGCGCTGATTTTCGAGCAACTGGCCGCCGGTTGTGTTGCCACCACGGCCTTCCTCACCATTCACAACATGGCGACCTGGATGCTCGCCTCCTTTGCCGACCAGGCGCTGAAGGACCAGTGGCTGCCCGGCCTGGTCAGCGGCAAACTGCTCGCCTCCTACTGCCTGACCGAGCCGGATGCCGGTTCCGACGCCGCGCACCTGCGCACCCGTGCCAGACGTGACGGCGACGATTATGTGCTCGACGGCAGCAAGTGCTTTATCTCCGGCGCCGGCTCGGCCGACGTACTGATCGTCATGGCCCGTAGCGGTGAGGACAGCGGCGCCAAGGGTATTTCCTGCTTCCTGGTGCCGGCCGACGCTGCCGGGGTGAAGTACGGCCGCAACGAACTGAAGATGGGCTGGCGCGCGCAGCCGACCCGCACCATCAGCTTCGAGGGCGTGCGCATCCCCGCCGGCAACCGCATCGGCCCCGAGGGCCAGGGCTTCGCCTACGCCATGCAGGGCCTGGACGGCGGCCGCCTCAACATCGCCAGTTGCTCGCTCGGCGCGGCCCAGGCGGCGCTGGAACAATCGCTGCGCTACGTGGAGGAACGCAAGCAATTCGGCAAGCCCCTCAGCGAGTTCCAGGCCCTGCAATTCAAGCTGGCCGACATGTTCACCGACCTCACGGCCAGTCGACAGATGGTGCGCCTGGCCGCGCACAAGCTGGATCGGCAGCACGGCGAGGCCAGCCTGTACTGCGCCATGGCCAAGCGCTTCGCCACCGATCAGTGTTTTACCCTGTGCAACGAGGCGTTGCAGCTGCATGGCGGCTACGGTTATCTAAACGACTACCCACTGGAACGCTGGGTCCGCGACAGCCGCGTGCACCAGATTCTCGAGGGCACCAACGAAATCATGCGGGTGATCATCGCCCGCCGCCTGCTCGAACAGGGCGGCATGCTCGATCGCTTACTGTGAACACCTTTGCGTAGGGCGGGTGCAAAACGCCATTTGCGGGTTTCACCCGCCCTACATGACCGACATGAGGATTTTTATGAGCCACGCCATCGAACCCTACCATCCCGGTGTATTCGACCTGACCCACAAGATCACCGTGGAAAAGCACGGCCACACCGCGCTGATCACCCTCAACCACCCGCCGGCCAACACCTGGGACCGCGACTCGCTGATCGGCCTCAAGCAACTGATCGAGCACCTCAACCACGACGACGACATCTACGCTCTGGTGGTGACCGGCCAGGGCGGCAAGTTCTTCAGCGCCGGCGCCGACCTCAACCTGTTCGCCGATGGCGACAAGGCCCGCGCCCGTGAAATGGCCCGGCGCTTCGGTGAAGCCTTCGAGGCGCTGCGCGATTTCCGCGGTGTGTCGATTGCCGCAATCAACGGCTATGCAATGGGCGGCGGCCTGGAATGCGCGCTGGCCTGCGACCTGCGCATCGCCGAACGCCAGGCGCAGATGGCCCTGCCGGAAGCCGCGGTGGGCCTGCTGCCCTGCGCCGGCGGCACCCAGCACCTGGCCTGGCTGGTCGGTGAAGGCTGGGCCAAGCGCATGATCCTCTGCGGCGAGCGTATCGACGCAGAAACCGCCCTGCGCATCGGGCTGGTCGAACAACTGGTCGACAGCGGCGAAGCGCGCGGCCATGCCCTGCTATTGGCGGCCAAGGTCGCACGGCAGAGCCCGGTGGCGGTGCGCACCATCAAGCCGCTGATCCAGGGCGCCCGCGCACGCAGCCCGAGCACCTGGCTGAGCGAAGAACGCGAGCGTTTCATCGATCTGTTCGACGCCGACGACACCCGCGAAGGGGTCAACGCCTTCCTGGAAAAACGCACGCCACAGTGGCGCAATAAATAAACCCATTCCCCGAGCGTGCGCCCTGCGCACCAGGAACCCGCGACATGAACGTGATTTTCGAAGAACACCACAGCCTGCATGGCTTTCGCATCGGCATCGCCAGCCTGGCTGCAGAAAAAAGCCTGAACGCCCTGACCCTGCCGATGATCGAGGCATTGGATACACAACTCGCGGCCTGGGCGGATGACCCGACCATCGCCTGCGTGCTGCTGCGTGGCAACGGCGCGAAAGCCTTCTGCGCCGGCGGTGACGTGGTGCAACTGGTACAGCAGTGCCGCGAACACCCCGGCGAAGTCCCGCCCCTGGCGCGGCGCTTCTTCGCCGACGAGTACCGTCTCGACCATCGTCTGCACAGCTACCCGAAGCCCTTGATCTGCTGGGCCCACGGCCATGTGCTGGGCGGCGGCATGGGCCTGATGCAGGGCGCCGGCCTGCGCATCGTCACCCCGTCGAGTCGACTGGGTATGCCGGAAATCAATATCGGTCTGTATCCAGATGTCGGCGGCAGCTGGTTCCTCGCCCGCCTGCCGGGCAAGCTCGGGCTGTTCTTCGGCCTCACCGCCAGCAGCATCAACGCCCGCGATGCCCTCGACCTGGACCTGGCCGACCGCTTCCTGCTCGACGAGCAGCAAGACGCCCTGATCGAGGGGCTGGTGCAACTGAACTGGCTGGAACAGCCACACCTGCAACTGCACAGCCTGCTCAAGGCCCTGCAGCACGAGGCCCTCAGCGAACTGCCCGAAGCCCAATGGCTGCCGCGCCGTGAACGCATCGACGAGGTACTCGACCAGGCCGACCTGCCCACCGCCTGGCGCGCCCTCACCGCCCTGCACAACAGCAGCGACCTGTTGCTGGCGCGCGCAGCCAAGACCCTGGCCGGCGGCTGCCCGCTCAGCGCGCACCTGGTCTGGCAGCAGATCGCCCGCGCCCGACAGCTGTCAGTGGCCCAGGTATTCCAGATGGAGTACGCCATGAGCCTGAATTGCTGCCGCCACCCGGAACTCCCCGAAGGTGTGCGCGCGCGCCTGATCGACAAGGACCAGAAGCCCCACTGGCACTGGCCGGATGTGGCGAGCATCCCCGCCGAGGTGATCGAGTCACACTTCGAGGCGACCTGGGAAGGCGAGCATCCGCTGGCGGATCTGCAGTAACAACGCCGGGAGGTATCGCAGGAGCGGGCCAGGCCAGACAGACTTTTCGGAGGAGGGAAACAACCATGAAAACGATCGCCTTTATCGGCCTCGGCCATATGGGCCTGCCCATGGCCCGCAATCTGCTCAAGGCCGGCTTCAAGCTCAAGGTCTTCGACCTGGTGCAAGCGGCCATAGACGAACTGGCCCAGGACGGGGCGCACGCCGCCAGCAGTGCCAGCGACGCCGTGCAAGGCGCCGATGTGCTAATCAGCATGCTGCCGGCCAGCCGCCATGTCGAAGGCCTGTACCTGGGCGACGACGGCCTGCTCAAGGCCCTCGGGCCCGGCACCCTGGTCCTGGAGTGCTCGACCATCGCCCCGGAGTCTGCGCGCAAGGTGCACAAGGCGGCGGCCGAGCGTGGCCTGGAGATGCTCGACGCGCCGGTTTCCGGCGGTACCGCCGGCGCCGCCGCCGGCACCCTGACCTTCATGATCGGCGGCCAGGCCAGCACCCTGGAAAAGGCCCGGCCAGTCTTTGCCGCCATGGGCAGCCACATCTTCCACGCCGGCCCCGATGGCGCCGGCCAGGTGGCCAAGGTGTGCAACAACCAGATCCTGGCGGTGCAGATGATCGCCACTGCCGAAGCCATGGCCCTGGGTGTGGCCAACGGCCTGGAGCCAGCCGTGCTGGCCGAGATCATGCGCCAGAGCTCCGGCGGCAATTGGACCCTGGAAAAATACAACCCCTGGCCCGGGGTCATGGAAAACGCTCCGGCATCCAAAGGGTATTGCGGTGGCTTCATGGCCGAACTGATGGCCAAGGATCTCGGCCTGGCCCAGGAGGCCGCGCAACACAGCGGCAGCAGCACACCGATGGGCGCCCTGGCCCTGCAGCTGTATCGCCTGCTGCTCAAGCAAGGCAAGGGCCAGCAGGATTTTTCGGTGGTGCAGCAGCTGTTCGTCGAGTAAGCGTAAAGCCTACCTGTAGGGTGGGTGACGCTGCATTCATCCACCAAGAGCGATAAAAATGAACAAGCAGCAACCTGCCTAGCCGGTGCTTGTAGCCTGGAAGCAAACCGGGGACATGTGCCGCCTGCCAAATCGCTGCCGGCTTGGATCCAGGCGACGAACTGCAGCTGGCAAAAAGCCGCAGATTGCTGCGGCTTTTTCATCGACCCATGGCTCCGCTCAGCGCTCGCGCAACGCCTCGGCACGGGCCCGGATGATCGGCTTGAGCAGGTAGCTGAGCACGCTTTTCTTGCCGGTGATGATGTCGACCGAGGCGACCATGCCGGGAATGATCAGCAACGGGTGTTCTTCGCTGCCCAGGTGGCTCCTGTTGGTGCGCAACTTGATCACGTAGAAGCTGTTGCCATCGTCGTCGGTCACGGTGTCCGCGCCGATCTGCTCCAGCTCGGCCTTGAGCCCACCGTAGATGGTGTAGTCATAGGCGGTGAACTTGACCATGGCCTCCTGCCCCGGATGGAGGAAGGCAATGTCCTGCGGGCGGATGCGCGCCTCCACCAGCAGGTTCTCGCCCAGCGGCACGATCTCTACCAGGTCGCTACCCGGTTGAATCACCCCGCCGATGGTGTTGACCAACAGCAGCTTGACGATACCGCGCACCGGCGAGGTGACCAGGGTGCGATTGACCCGATCTTCCAGCGCCTTGCCGGTCGACTGGATCTTGCTCAGATCGGTGCGCGCCTCATTCAGCTGGGTCAGCGCATCGCTGCGAAAACGTCCACGGGTCTCGTCGATCTTGCGTTCGACTTCCTTGATCGCAGCCTCCGCACGGGGCATTGCCAGGGTGGTGGCCTGCAACTGACCGCGGCTCTCCACTTCGGCACGCTTCAAGCGCAGCACTTCAACCGGAGAAATCGCCCCCTCGGCCACCAAGGGCTCGGACATGCGGATTTCCTGGCGCAACAGCTCCAGGCTGCTGCGAAACTGGCTCTGCTTGGAAGCAAACTCGCGCAACTCCTGACGGCGCTGAAGCGACTGTTGCTCCAGCCCGGCGACCTCGTCCAGCAACTGCTGGCGCCGGCTGTTGAACAACTGTTCCTCGTTCTCGGCCTGACGCGGGACCTTCTCGCGGACGTCGGCGGCCACTACCAGTTCGCGGTCCTGTACTTCCGCACTGAGGCGTTCAACCCGCAGCAGCAGGGCCAGGCGATCGGCCTCGGTCTCACCAACGTTGGAAGCAAAACGGGTGTCATCCAGACGCAGCAGCGGATCGCCAATATTGACGATCTGCCCCTCGCGGACAAACAGTTCGGAAACGATACCGCCTTCCAGGTTCTGGATTTTCTGCAGCCGAGAGGACGGAATCGCCTTGCCATCGCCACGGGTCACCTCGTCGACCACGGCGAAATGCGCCCACAGCAAACAGAAGGCGACGAAGGCGATCAGGCCCCAGATGGTCAGGCGAATGACCCTGGGCGCATCCTCGATCAGCGCCTTGCTGACTTCCGGCAGGGGTTCATCGCCCATGGCGTCTTGGCTGCCGAAGTAAGACGCAAGAGCCTGACGCAGACCTTTTGACGGCGGTTTAACTGACACTGATCTGCCCCTTTTTCAGCGCTTCCATGACACTGCCCTTAGGGCCGTCGGCAATGATCTGCCCGCGATCGACGATGATCAGGCGGTCAACCAGACTGAGCATGGAGGCACGGTGGGTGACCAGCAGCAGGGTCTTGCTGCCGATAACTGCAGCCAGACGCTGCTTGAGTCGCTCTTCGCCAGTGTTGTCCATGGCGCTGGTCGGCTCGTCGAACAGCAGGATTTGCGGGTCGAGCAACAATGCCCGGGCCAGGGCAACGTTCTGCCGCTGCCCCCCGGAAAGGTTCTGCCCACGCTCGCCGACCTGAAGCTCGTAGCCTTTGGGATGCAGCCTCACGAACTCATGCACGCCAGCCAGCTCGGATGCCTGCAAGACCAGCTCATCCTCCACGTAGCGCGCGCCCACCATCAGGTTGTCGCGCAGCGTGCCGGAAAACAGCTGGATATCCTGCGGCACGTAGCCGATGTTGTGGCGCAGATCGCTGACATCCAGCTGGCGCACATCGACGCCGTCGACCAACAGGCTGCCGGCATCCGGCTGGTACAGGCCGACAATCAGCTTGGCCAGCGAACTCTTGCCAGAGCCGCTGCGACCGATGATGCCGATCTTCTCGCCGGGGCGCACCACCAGGTTGATGTTCTGCAGAGCAGCCTGCTGCTGGTCTGGATAATGGAAATCCAGTTGGCGGAACTCGATGGCGCCCTGCAGTGACTGACGCTTGAGCGGACGCTCCTCTTCCTGACGCTCCTGCGGCAGGGTCATCATATGATTGACTGACTCGAGGGTGACGCGCGCCTGCTGGTAGCGGGTCAGCAGGCCGGATAATTGGGTCAGCGGGCCGAGGGCACGACTGCTGAGCATGTAGCAGGCGATCAGGCCACCCATGCTGAGATGGCCGTCGATGATCTGGTAAACACCGAAGACGATCACAATGACGCCGGCCAGCTGCTGCAGCAGCATAGTCGCGTTCATCGCCAGGCTGGAGAGCATGCGCGCGCGCAACTCCAGGCGACTGAGGGTGCCGATGGTCTGCTCCCACAGGTACTGGCGCTCACTCTCGGCATTATTGACCTTGACCGCATCCAGTCCGGCGAGGCTTTCGATCAGGCTCGACTGACGCTCGGCGGCCAGCGCCATGGTGCGTTCCATGGTTTCCGCCAGGGGGCGCTGCAACGCCCAGCCGATCAGGGCGACCAGCGGAAAGGCCAATACCGGGATCCACACCAGATGGCCGCCGATCATCGCGATGACCGCCAGAATCAACAGGGTAAACGGCAGATCGATGACACTGGCCAGGGTCAGCGAGGCGAGGAAATCGCGCAGGCTCTGAAATTCGTGGATGTTCTGGGCGAAACTACCGACCCGAGCCGGCCGGAACTTCATGGCCATGCCGACGACCCGCTCGAACAGCGTCGCCGAAATGATCAGATCGGTCTTCTTGCCCGCAAGATCCAGGCACAGACCGCGCAAGGTTTTCAGCAGCAGATCGAACAGGTACACGCCACAGATACCGATCGCCAGCACCCAGAGCGTGGCCTCGGCCTGGTTGGGCACCACCCGATCGTAAACATTCATGACGAACAGCGGCGTAGCCAGGCCGATCAAGCTGATCAGGAAACTGGCCGCGATAGCGTCTATATAGAGCCAGCGGGAGCGTTTGAGGGTGTCGCGAAACCAGGAAGTCGCCCGGGGAATCAGCTCGCCGCGATTGAAGTCGAATTTGTGCAGCGGCTGGGCAAAGAACACCTGGCCACTGTAATCCTCGGCCAGCATCTCGGCACTGACGAGAACCTCCCCCCCTTCACTCTCGCTGGGCATGACCCGCGCACGGCCCTGCTCGTCCCAGCCGAGCAAAACCGCACTGCGACCTTCACGCAGCAACAGCAGAGCAGGCATGGCCAAGGTCGGGATTTTGCGCAGGTCACGGCGCAACCAACGCCCTTGCAGGCCGGCGCGAGCCGCTGCACGGGGCAGCAACTCGACACTCAGGCGCTGTTCGGGCAGTGGCAAGCCGGCCGTGAGCATGGCCCGACTGACCGGCTTCTGGTGCAGACTGCAAAGTGACAGCAGGCTGTCGAGCAGTGGATCATCGTAGCGATCGCGCGGATCGCTACGGGTCGGGGCCTGGCTGAGGTCTACTGCCACAAAGATTCACTCATGCACGGAGGAAGGTCGCTGTCAGTTCAGGCCCGGCAGTGTCACCTTGGCCTTGACTACGTCCAGCGGCGCCGCAGCCATGGGTGCAACTACACCTTGGCTTTGCAGCAGGGAGCCCATGGTCGCCTTGATCCGGTATTGAGTAAACAGCTCAGTGAAACGCACCTCTTCCAGGCGGCGCGCAGCGGTGAACAATTCGTTCTCGCTGTCGAGCAGGTCCAGCAAGGTGCGATCGCCCAGGCCGAACTGCTTCTGGTAGGAATCGCGCACCCGGCTGCTGTAGTCGACATATTGCTGAGCGATCGGCAATTGTTGACGCGAATTTTCCAGGGCATTCCAGGCCAGGCCGAGGTCCTCGATCAGTACGCGCAACGCATTATTGCGAATATCCATGGCTTGGTTGACCTGATGCGCCTTGGACTGCAGGTCGGCCTTGTTGCTACCACCGGCGAACAGGTTGTAGCGCATGCGCAGCATCGCCTGCCATTCGTTGCTGTGGCCGGGCACACCGTCGACATTGTTGTTCAAACCCTGCGACAGCTCGGCGTCGAAACGCGGGTAGAACGTCGACTTGGCCGCTTCATACTGCTGCTCGCTGGCCTGCACATCGGACTCGGCCGAACTCAGAAACGGGTTATTCGCCAGCAGCTCCTCACGGGCGGCCTGCAGGCTTTCCGGCAAACGACCCGGCAAGCCTTGCGGAATGCTCAGCTCGCTGGGTTCGCGGCCAACCAGGCTGTAATAATTGACCTGAGCATCGGCCAGATTGGTCTGCTCGGTGATCAGGTTATTGCGCGCTTGGGCCAGACGGGCCTCAGCCTGATCGAGATCGGCCATGCGCCCCACTCCGCGCTCGCTGCGCAGGGAGATCTGGTCGTAGATGCGTTCGTGACTACGCAGGTTATCAGCTGCCAAGCGAGCCATATCCTGACGCTTGAGCACTTCCAGATAGACCTGCGCGACGTTCAGCGCGGTGCGTTCGGACGTACCCAGCAGCTCATAGGCACGCGCATTGACCGTAGCCCGCTGACGGCCGACTTCACTGCTGGTGGCAAAACCGTCGAACAACATCTGCTGCAGACGCAGGGTCGACTCGCCACGGGTCAGGGTCTCGGTGTTGTGGGTAGTCCCACGCGTGCCCGGACTGTCGGTGCCCTCACGACCGTAACCGGCCAACAGGTCGACCTGCGGCAAATAACCGCCCCTGGCAGCTTTCATCTGCTCCTCAACCGACAGGCGTGCATTGATCCCCGCCTGGATTTCCGGATGCACCTCAAGAGCGCTCTGCATGGCTTCATTGAGTGTTTGGCCGGTGGCCGACAGGGAGATCGCCAGAGCGAGGGGAAGAATGGCTAGGAAACGCATTGGAGGTTAGATTCCTTTCAGGGCTGAGGAGCAAAATATATACAAGATAACGGGCCGACTCACTGCAGAACGACCCGATCAACGAGATCACGCATTGACCTTTTACAGGTCGCACATATGACATGAACAACTTGATCAATATCAAAGTGACATCAACGATAGTGAGTGTGTATTATCGCGAAAGAGCGGTCAATAGTTTGGCACGCACTGAGCCAGCACGAGAACAGAGACAAAATATTGTCGTCAAAAGAATGACGACCTGTCTTTGCTTCTACCCTGGCCCAGGCCACATCAATCAAAGGATCACATCACGCCCTAGGCGTCTGGAGCTTAAGCATGAGCAATTTTGTCGCTATCATTAAAAGCCTTGTGGGTCAGGTATTTGTTGTCTCCCTCGATGGCCTCACGCGGCAAGTGTTCGAAGGCGAGCGTTTGTTCCAGGGCGACCAAGTGGTGACCGCCTCGGGCGGCTCGGCAACCCTCGAATTGGCCAATGGCGATGCGATTGAAATTGCGGCCAATGGCAATTGGCAAACAGACGGGGCTCAAGCTTCTGAGCCAGCCCAGGCGACACAAGCGCCAGCCTCCGAACTCGAGCAAGCCATCGCCGCCGGCTTCGACCCAACCGCCGACCTCGAACCGACCGCCGCAGGCCCGGGCACGGCAGGGGGCACAGGTGGTGCGGCAGGTGGCGGTCACAGCTTCGTGATGCTCGATGAAACAGGCCAACAGCTTGATCCGACGGTTGGGTTTGAGACCCAAGGGCTGGGGTTTGCTGCGTCCTCGCTTGCCGAGGAGCAGGCTCCAGGGCCTGTTGAGGCTCTCGAAATTGCCAACACCGCTCCTGCTGCGCTGGCTGACAACTTCACCGTGAACGAAGACGGTAGCATCAGCATCGACGTGCTGAGCAATGACACCGACCTGGACGGCGACAGCCTGACCATCACCGCCGTCGATGGCCAGACCATTGCCGAGGGTGGTTCCGTCAATGTCAGCAATGGCTCGGTGACGCTGACCAATGGTCAGCTGGTATTCACCCCAACCGCCAACTACAACGGCCCAGCCAGTTTCTCCTACACCATCAGCGATGGCGCATTGACCAGCACAGCGACTGTCAGTGGCACGGTAGCGGCAGTCAACGATGCACCGGTCGCCAACGACGACAGCCTGACTGCCACTGAAGACACCCCGGTGACCTTCACCGCCGCTCAGCTGACCGGTAACGACAGCGATCCGGACGGCTCGCCACTGACCATCAACAACGTCACCAGCGGGAA
>NZ_JAQJZJ010000012.1 GCF_027988105.1 Pseudomonas aestuarii
GGTCCGACAGGCTGCTAGGGTGGACCGGGCGGTACCAATCCACCGTCGGGCCATTTAGGGGGCATCCACCCGTTGGCTCAGCGTACCTGCACCACCACCTTGCCCACGGCCTTGCGCTGGCCGAGGGTGTCGATCGCTTGGGCGGCCTGCTCCAGCGGGAAGGTTTGCGAGACCAGCGGCTTGAGCTTGCCTTCGGCATGCCAGGCAAACAGCTGTTGGAAGTTGGCGGCGTTGTCCTGCGGCTGGCGCTGGGCGAAAGAGCCCCAGAATACCCCGACCACGGCGGCACCCTTGAGCAGGGCCAGGTTGACCGGCAGTTCGGGGATGCGTCCGCTGGCAAAGCCGACCACAAGCAAGCGGCCATTCCAGGCGATGCTGCGGATGGCCTGATCGAACAGGTCGCCACCCACTGGATCGTAAATCACGTCGGCCCCCTGGCCGCCGGTCAGGCGCTTGATTTCATCCTTGAGGTTGCTGTCGTTGTAGTTGATCAGCTCGTCGGCGCCAGCGGCCTTGGCCACGGCCAGCTTCTCTGCGCTGCTCGCCGCGGCAATCACCTTGGCGCCCATGGCCTTGCCGATTTCCACCGCCGCCAGGCCGACGCCACCGGAGGCGCCGAGCACCAGCAGGGTTTCGCCCGGTTGCAGGTTGGCGCGCTGCTTGAGGGCGTGCATCGAGGTGCCATAGGTCATGCCGAAGGCGGCCGCGCTGCTGAAGTCCATGCTCGGCGGGATCGGTATGACGTTGTAGCCCGGTACCGCGACTTGCTCGGCAAAGCTGCCCCAGCCGGTCAGGGCCATCACCCGGTCACCGACCTTGAGGTGACTGACCTTCTCGCCCACCGCCGCCACCACACCCGCCGCCTCGCCACCGGGGGAGAAGGGGAAGGGTGGCTTGAACTGGTATTTGCCCTCGATGATCAGGGTGTCGGGGAAGTTGACCCCGGCTGCATGCACCTCGAGCAGGATTTCGTTGGCCTTCGCTTCGGGGCTGGCGACTTCTTCCAGTACCAGGGTTTCGGCGGGGCCGAAGGCTTTGCACAGCATGGCTTTCATCGGGCGTTTCCTCTGCGGATGATGGTTTTGCAGTGTAGAGGGGAGGGGCGTTCGGTCAACGAGCATGGTCGTGTCTGATGGCGCGGCATAAGTCTGGGGGCTATTTCACGCGGCCAGGGCTTGGGCTGCGGCCCAGCTATGGCTATGCTAGGCGCCCCTGTGGAGGATTACCCCCTGTGAAAGTCTGGATCGCACTGTTGTTGGCCCTGTCCCTGCCCGTGGTGGCATTCGCCGAAGACGCGGAGAAAGAAGCGCAAGAGGGCGCGCCGCCGACGGTTGCCTATGTCAGTCTGGTGCCGGCGTTGGTGGGTAATTTCGGTTCGGGACCCAAGCTCAAGTTCTATAAGGCGGACATCGCGTTGCGGGTCAGCGGCGCTGAGGCCGAGGCCAAAGTCAAACACCACGAGCCGCTGATTCGCAATCAGCTGGTGATGCTGTTTTCCCAGCAGACCGAGGCGAGCATCGGGGCGACCGGCGGCAAGGAGACGCTGCGCCATGAAGCGCTCAGGCAGGTGCAGGACGTCATCACTCAGGAAGAAGGCCAGCCGCTGGTGGACGATCTGCTGTTCAACAACCTGATCATTCAGTAACGCCTGCGCACAAGACGGCCACGAGGCTGCAGCTTTGCGGCCGAAGGGGCGTGAGCATGGGGTGCGCTGGCCTCCCGGGCCGGACACCTGGCCTCATGCTTCGCCCTGCCAGACGCAGATGCGGTTGCGGCCTTGGTGCTTGGCACGGTAAAGCGCCTGGTCGCAGTGTGCGACCAGCAGGTCCGGCGACTCACCGCTGCCTGGCTCGACAACCGCCAGGCCGATGCTCAGGGTCAGGCGCCCCAGCGGGTTGGTCGGGTGGGCGAGGTTCAGCGCTTCGAGTAGTTGCTGAACCCGTGCAGCGACATGCAGGCCACCCTCCAGTCCGGTATCGGCGAGGATGATGGCGAATTCCTCACCGCCATAGCGGCAGGCGCTGTCGCCCTCGCGCTGCAGGCTCGTGTGCAGGACCTCGGAAACCTGGCGCAGCGCATCGTCCCCAGCCAGATGGCCGAGTTGGTCGTTGTAGCTCTTGAAATAATCGATATCCAGCATCAACAGGGTCAGCGCAGTGCCTTGGCGGCGCAAGCGGCGCCACTCGCTGTTGAGTTGGCTGTCGAAAAAGCGCCGGTTGTACAGGCCGGTCAAACCGTCCTGCTGCGACAGGCGTTGCAGCTGCGCTTCGAACAACAGGCGTTGGCTATTGTCGCGGGTTACCCCGATCAGGTATTCGTGATCGTTGACCCGCACCAGTTGTGCGCTGATCTCCGCGGCCTGTTCGCTGCCGTCGTGGCGGAGCATCTTCTGCTGGAAGATGCTCGGCAGCTTGTTCTGCTGGGCCAGGCGCACGCCCTCCAGCCAGTCGTGGTAGCCCGGCAGCAGCTGATCCGGATCCTGCTTGAGCAGTTCGCGGAAGGCCTCTGCGCTGTAGCCCAGGCGGCTGTAGGTGGCCTGGTTCATGTACAGGATGTCGCGGCTCTGCGGATCGATGATGAACAGGCCGTCTTGGCTGGAGTCGGTCAGGTCGAGTACCAGTTGCAGGCGTTCACGGCTGTCGCGCAGCACGTGCTCGATCTGTTCGCGCTGCTCCAGTTCGGCGTTCAGGCGCCGGTTGCCAGCTTGCAGGGCGCTGGCGCGCCGCGCATTGCTCAGCGCCAGGCCGAGGGCCGCGACCAGCAACACGCTGATGGTCAGGCTGGCGCCGAGGACGACTTGTGGCAGGGGGGTGGCCAGTTGTTGCACCAGCTGTTCGGTGGGTTTCAGGCGCAGGGCAAAATTCTGGTTGTTCAGCAGGTCCAGCGGTACCTCCTGCTGCAGGGCGTCGAGGGTATTGGGCTGTTCGTGGCTGTAGATCGGTCTGCCCGCTTCCAGCAGGTAGGCGCTGAAGTCGCCGTTGTTGAGAGGAATGAGCAATTCGTCCATCAGGCGCTCGACGCGAAACACCCCTTGCAGGAAACCGTCGAATACCCGCGCCTGCTGTGCGTCGCGGATATACAGCGGGGTATAGAGAATGAAGCCGCGGCCGCCCTGGAGCAGGGCGAAGCTGTTGGAGAAGCGGGGTTCGCCCGAAGCCTTGGCTCGAATGGCCAGGTTGAAGTTGGGGTGGGCCGGGGTCAGGCGGAATTGCTGGGCCGCTTCGTTGCCCTGCAGGGGCTCGATCCAGCGCATCGCCAGGTCGGCGCCGAGCCATTCGATCGCCTGGTAGCCTTTGAAGCGCTCGAGCGAGAAACGGCAGTCGAGCAGCCATTCGTCCATCGGGATGCGCCCGCGGTGATTCCACTGCAGGGCGATGCGGCGCAGGCCGTCGACCTGATCGTGCAGGCTGGCTTCCAGTTGGCGGGCCAGGCTGCGCGCCTGGTAGTCGACGCGTTCGGCGACACGCTCCTGCTGAGCGGACAGCAGTCGCTGCCAGAGCAGCAGGCTGGCCAGGCACAGGCCCAGGAGCAAGGCTGCCAGCGCCAAGCGAGTGGCCCAAGAAGACTGAGAGCGCAGCATAGACAGGATCCGCGAAGAGTCGCTCATGTCATAGCACAGTGCCGGTTCACTGCGCCAGGGTTCGCTCAGCGACGCGCGAGGATTGCCGTCCATTGTTCGGCACTGACCGGCATCACCGACAGGCGACTGCCTTTGTGTACCAAGGGCAGTTCCAGCAAGGCGCTTTGCGCCTTCAGTTCAGCCAGGGGGATGACCCGGCTGAAGGCTTCGACAAAGGTCACGTCGACCGCGCTCCAGGGGTTTTTCTCTTCGCGGGCCTTGGCGTCGAAGTAATGGCTGTGCGGATCCAGCGCCGTCGGGTCGGCATAGGCGAGGCTGCTGATGCCGGCGATGCCGGCGATGCCCGGTTCTGGGCAGCTGGAGTGATAAAAGAACAGCTGATCGCCAATCTGCATGCTGCGCATGAAGTTGCGCGCCTGATAATTGCGTACGCCATCCCAGCGAGTTTGGCCGAGGCGCTGCAGGTCGTGAATCGACAGTTCGTCGGGTTCCGATTTCATCAGCCAATAAGGCATGAACTTTGCTCCGTAAAGTCGGTCTTTGCTGCGTGCTGATGGTCGTACGCGCAGCTGACGACCGTTTGGCGCCAGAAATTGCTTGGTCGTGGCAGTAGGCAGACAATGCGGGCCTTTGCGCCAGACAGTTATTACGGCCGATAAAAATAAAGCCGCCGGTCCACCGTGCGCAGCATGCCTCGAAGGGGGAGGCATCCAATGAAACGTAAACCAGATCTTTTGTGGGTATTAGTCGTGCTGTTCAGTCTGGGTGTGGTCACTACGGGTTACACCCAGAGCCAGTGGGAGCGTCAGGGTGATGTGCCCGTTAATGTCACCCGGCAGCCTTGATCCGCCATGCGCCGCAGGGATCGCGGTGCCACCAATGCAGCTCAGTACCACGCCTTATCCGTCACCGTCGCCTTGAGCGGCACATCCCAGCTGGCCAGTGCCAGCCGATCGACCTGCTGACATTCATGCGCCAGGCCCAATAAGGTCGGGTTGTGCCATTTTTTGCGCACTCCGCGATACGCCAGGCTGCGATCATAAAAACCGCCGCCCATGCCGAGGCGTCCGCCGTGGCGGTCGAAGCCGACCAGCGGTAGCAACACCAGGTCCAGTGCCCATACCTTGCGTTGCTGTGCACGATTGTGGCGCGGCTCGGGGATGCGGAAGCGATTGGGTTTCAGGGGCTCGTGCGGATGCACGCGCTGAAACACCATCTTGCTGCGCGGCCAGCGGTTGAGTATCGGCAGGTAGGTGGCCTTGCCGCGGCGCTGAGCCGCGCGTAACAGGGGCGTAGGGTCGATTTCGCCATCGTTGGGCAGGTACAGGGCGATATGCCTGGCGCGCCGAAACAACGGGTGTTGGGCTAGTTGCCGGTACAGCTGGCGGGTGGCCCGGTGTTGCGCTTGAGCGCTGAGGGCGCGGCGCTTTTGCCGCAGCAGGCGGCGCAATTGCGGGCGGGTCAGGTCGGTTGAGTCGAGCATGATCAGGCGTGGCACCTGTTGCCGGCAGAGGGCCGCAGATGTGAAAGGAAGACTCCCCGACGTGCCGCTGTCGGCTTAGCCCTTGAACCCGAAAGTTCAAGGTGGAGGTTGCATGAGGCGTTAAGGCTTTCCGTCAGGCGGACATGCACACCGGCCCCAATAGGCAACCCCCGGGTTTGTGCGTATCGGCTCAGGGACATCACCAACTGGCGCACACTCCAGGGAGCGGCGGCCAGTATACCTGAAACCACTGCGGCGTAATCAGCGAGCTTGGCCATTGTCATCTTCATCGTTGGCCAGGGCATGGTCGACGCGCTGGAGCAGGTCGCGCACATGCTCGCGGGTCGAGCTCGTTTGCTGGTCCAGGTTGTCCTGCTTGTGCAGCAGGTCGTGGGTGATGTTCAGTGCGGCCATCACCGCTATGCGGTCGGCGCCGATGACTTTGCCGCTGCTGCGGATCTCGCGCATCTTGCCGTCCAGGTAGTGCGCGGCGCTTTCCAGGTTGCTGTGTTCGCCCGGCGGGCAGGCGATGCAATATTCTTTGTCCAGGATATGCACGGTTACGGTATTCGACTGGGTCATGAGTCCTGCTCCAGGGCTTTGAGGCGCGAAATCATGGATTCGACCTTGTGCCGGGCCATTTCGTTCTTTTCGATTAGATGGGCGCGTTCCTCGCGCCAGGCCTGTTCATTGGCCAGGAGAACCCGGTTGCGGGCCTTGAGCTGCTCGACGCGCTGGATCAGCTGGTCCAGCTTGGTCGTGAGGGCGTGCAGGTCGACGTCTTCCATGGGGTCTCGCAAAGGGCAAGGATTGACCGGACTATATAGGCTTGTACCGGGATGAGGTCAAACCTTGCGCCGGCCTTGGATGGTCTTGGCGCGCCTGCCGGTGCTAGGATACGAGACCTTCATTCTAGTGATTGCGCCGCTTGGCGCCTAGTGATCTATGCCGACTTCAAGTTCTCCTTATACCGCTTTCGCCGCCCTGCTCGCCAGCAGCGGTCATCCCGTTTCCCCGGCCGAGCTGCATGGCCTGCTGCTGGGCCGCAGTTGTGCTGGCGCCGGCTTCGATATCGACGCCTGGCTGGTGGATGCCGCCGAGTTGCTCGGCGCCGCGCCGCAAGACAATGTGCGCCAGGCATTGATTGGTTTGCAGGAGATGGTCAAGGGCGAGTTGTCCGGTGACGAGGTCACTGTGGTGCTGCTGTTGCCGTCCGATGACGCGCCGCTGCGCGAGCGTGCCGTTGCCTTGGGCCAGTGGTGCCAGGGGTTTCTCGGCGGCTTCGGCCTGACCGCAGGTGACAGCGCCCTGAGTGCCGAAGCGATGGAGGTGCTGCAGGATCTCTCGGCCATAGCCCAGGTGCAGAATGCCCTGGAGGACTCGGAGGATGGCGAGAACGACTACATGGAAGTGATGGAATACCTGCGGGTGGCCCCGCTGTTGCTGTTCAGTGAATGCAGCAAACCTGTAGCCGCAGCCGCCAAACCGTCGCTGCACTGATTTTCACGCCTTAGAAATGGATCCAGCCTGCCCATGACCAGCATCCCCAAGTCGGAATACGCCCGTCGGCGCAAGGCGTTGATGGCGCAGATGGAACCCAACAGCATCGCCATTCTGCCGGCGGCACCGGTGTACATCCGCAACCGCGACGTCGAGCATGTCTACCGCCAGGACAGCGACTTTCAGTACCTCTCCGGCTTCCCCGAGCCGGAGGCGGTGATCGCGCTGATTCCCGGCCGCGAACACGGCGAATACGTGCTGTTTTGCCGCGAACGCGATCCCGAACGCGAGCTGTGGGATGGCCTGCGCGCCGGTCAGGACGGCGCCATCGGCCACTACGGTGCCGACGATGCCTTCCCGATTAGCGACATCGACGACATCCTCCCCGGCCTGATCGAAGGCCGCGAGCGGGTGTACTACGCCATGGGCACCAACCAGGCGTTCGACCGGCACCTGATGGACTGGATCAACGTGATCCGCTCCAAGGCGCGTCAAGGTGCGCAACCGCCCAACGAGTTCGTCGCCCTCGACCACCTGCTGCACGACATGCGCCTGTACAAATCGGCCAACGAGGTCAAGGTGATGAAGGAGGCCGCGCAGATTTCCGCGCGCGCCCATGTGCGCGCCATGCAGGCCAGCCGTGCCGGCCTGCATGAGTTTCACCTGGAAGCCGAACTGGATTACGAATTCCGCAAGGGCGGGGCGAAGATGCCGGCCTATGGCTCGATCGTCGCGGCCGGCAAGAACGCCTGCATCCTGCACTACCACGAGAACGATGCGCCGCTCAGGGATGGTGACCTGGTGCTGATCGACGCCGGCTGCGAGATCGACTGCTACGCCAGCGATATCACCCGCTGCTTTCCGGTCAGCGGCAGGTTTTCGCCTGAGCAGAAAGCCATCTACGAGCTGGTGCTGGCCGCCAACGAAGAGGCGTTCAAGCACATCGCCCCCGGCAAGCACTGGAACCAAGCCCATGAGGCCACGGTGCGGGTGATCACCGCCGGCCTGGTCGAGCTGGGGTTGTTGCAGGGCGAGGTCGACGAGCTGATCGCCGCCGAGGCCTACAAGCCCTTCTACATGCACCGCGCCGGCCACTGGCTGGGCATGGACGTGCACGATGTCGGCGACTACAAGGTCGGTGGCGAGTGGCGGGTGCTGGAAGTCGGCATGGCCATGACCGTCGAGCCGGGCATCTACATCGCGGTGAACAACACCGCTGTGGCGAAGAAATGGCGCGGTATCGGTGTGCGCATCGAAGATGACGTGGTCGTGACCAAGAACGGTTGCGAGGTGCTTAGCCTGGGCGTGCCGAAAACCGTCGCCGAGATCGAGGCGCTGATGGCCGCCCCCACAGTGGCGGCCTGAACCCATGCAGCGAGTCGATCTGGCAATCATCGGTGGCGGTCTGGTCGGCGCCAGCCTGGCCCTGGCTCTGCAGGGCGAGGCCAAGGTACGCGGCTGGCGCATCAGCCTGATCGAGCCTTTTGCGCCGGGCGAAGGCTATCAGCCGAGCTACGATGCGCGATCTACCGCGCTGTCCTACGGCACGCGGCTGATCTACCAGCGCCTTGGCCTGTGGCCGGCCATCAGTGAACGCGCCGAACCGATACGGCAGATCCACGTCTCCGATCGCGGCCGCTTTGCCGCGGCGCGCCTGAGCGCCCAGGACGAGGGCGTGCCGGCGCTGGGCTATGTGGTGGAAAACGCCTGGCTGGGCCAGTGCCTGTGGCAGGCCCTGGATCCACAGGTGGTCAGTTGGCGCACTCCGGTGCAGGTGACTCGCCTGGATGCGCAGGAGCACGGTTATCGACTGACCCTGGATGATGAGTCCAGCCTGGCATGCGACCTGGCGATTCTGGCCGATGGTGGCCGCTCCGGCCTGCGCGAGCAGTTGAGCATTGGCGTCAGCCACAAGCCTTACGGCCAGAGTGCGCTGATCGCCAATATCAGCCCGCAGGACGATCACCAGGGGCAGGCCTTCGAGCGCTTCACCGCCGAGGGGCCGATGGCCATGCTGCCGCTGGCGGACCAGCGCTGTGCGCTGGTCTGGACTCGCTCGACGGCAGATGCCGAGCGCTTGCTGCGGCTGGACGAGGCAGGCTTTCTCGCGGAATTGCAGCAGGCCTTCGGCTATCGCCTCGGCGCCTTGCGCCAGGTTGGCGCGCGGCACCTGTATCCGCTGGCGCTGACCGCGGCCGAAGAGCAGGTGCGCGCCCATCTGGTGGTGCTCGGCAATGCCGCGCACAGCCTGCATCCGATTGCGGGACAAGGGTACAACCTGTCCCTGCGCGACACCCTGGCGTTGGCCGAGACGCTTCAGGCCAGCAGTGCGCCGCTGGGCGATCTGGCCACCTTGCAGGCTTATCTGCAGCGGCAGCGGGTCGACCAGCAATTGACCGTGGGGTTTTCCGATCAGGTCACCCGCTTGTTCAGCAGTGGTGAACCGCTGCTGGCCGCCGGGCGCGGCCTGGGCCTGCTGGGCCTGGACCTGCTGCCGCCGGCCAAGCGCTGGTTCGCCCGCCAGGCCATGGGCCTGGGCACCCGTGTGGAGCGCTAGGCCATGACGGCTCGCCGTTTGGCGCGTAAGGCGCGCCTGCTGCGCTGGGCGATGAATATCTATCCGCCCTACCTGGGCGCCGGGGTGTGGGTGCGGCATATCAGCGCGGACTTCCGTCAGGTGCAGGTCAGGATGGGCCTGGGCTGGTACAACCGCAACTATGTGGGCACCCAGTTCGGCGGCAGTCTGTATTCGATGACCGATCCGTTTTTCATGCTGATGCTGATGGAGAACCTCGGGCGCGACTATATCGTCTGGGACAAGGCCGCCAGCATCGATTTCATCGCGCCGGGCAAGGGGGCGGTGTACGCCGACTTCGGCGTCGGCGACGAACTGTTGCAGGACATCCGTGAGCAGACCGCCGCTGGTGACAAATACCTGCCCGAGCTGCAGGTCGAGGTGCGTGACGGCGCCGGAACCCTGGTGGCGCGGGTGCACAAGACCTTGTACGTGCGGCTCAAGCCCCGTGCCCGACAGGCAGTTTAAGGAATCAACATGCGTGCGGATCTGATCATCGTCGGTGCCGGTATGGTCGGCAGCGCCCTGGCGTTGGCCCTGCAAGAGCAGGGCCTGGACATTCTCCTGATCGACGGCGGACCGCTCAGCGTCAAGCCGTTCGACCCTCTCGCAGCCTTCGAGCCGCGGGTCAGTGCGCTGTCGATCGCCAGTCAGCGGGTGCTCGAGCGGCTCGGCGTGTGGCAGGGCGTCGCCGCTCGCCGCAGCAGTCCCTATGCCGAGATGCGGGTGTGGGACGGTTCCGGTACCGGGCAGATTCACTTCAGTGCGGCCAGCGTGCATGCCGAGACGCTCGGCCATATCGTCGAGAACCGTGTGGTGCAGGACGCCTTGCTCGAGCGTCTGCACGACGGCAATGTCGGCCTGCTGAACAACGCCCGCCTGGAGCAGTTGCGCCGCTCCGGCGACGACTGGCTGCTGACCCTGACAGACGGCCGCCAGTTGCGTACGCCCTTGCTGGTCGCCGCCGATGGCGCCAATTCTGCGGTGCGCCGCCTGGCCGGTTGCGCCACCCGTGAGTGGGATTACCTGCACCATGCCATTGTCACCAGCGTGCGCTGCGCCGAGGCGCACCAGGCCACGGCCTGGCAGCGCTTTACCGATGACGGCCCGCTGGCGTTCCTGCCCCTGGCCGGCCCCGCTGGCGAGCACTGGTGTTCGATCGTCTGGTCGGCCACCCCGAGCGAGGCCGAACGGCTGATGGCGCTGGACGACGCCGGTTTCTGTGTCGAACTGGGCAAGGCCTTCGAGCATCGCCTGGGCGCGGTGCTGCACGCCGATCCGCGGCTGTGCATCCCGTTGCGCCAGCGCCACGCCAAACGTTACATCGAAGATGGCCTGGCGCTGATCGGCGATGCCGCGCACAGCATCCACCCGCTGGCCGGGCAAGGCGTCAACCTGGGCTTTCTCGACGCCGCCGTGCTGGCCGAGGTGCTGCTGCATGCCCTGGCGCGTGGCGAGCGTCTGGCCGATGAGCGCGTGCTGAGCCGCTACGAGCGTCGGCGCATGCCGCATAACCTGGCCATGATGGCGGCGATGGAGGGTTTCGAGCGGCTGTTCCAGGCCGATCCATTACCGCTGCGCTGGCTGCGCAACGCTGGCCTCAACTGGGTCGATGAATTGCCCGAGGCCAAGGCGCTGTTCGTCCGCCAGGCGCTGGGCCTCAGTGGCGATTTGCCGGAGCTGGCACGCGCCTGAAACCGTCGCCACCGCTCCCTGCCTCTGGGTCAGCCGTTGCTGCGCCGGAGCGGCGCGGTGCGCGGGGTTGCGGATTAAAAGGTTGGCAAGGATTGACCCAGGTCATGGCGGACTATGCACGGGCAGCGAACAATGGTTGAGAAACGAAATGACATTCACTATTATTTGATGTCTCGACTCACCTTCGCTCTAAGAGGCAAGATCCATGCAGGTAAGTAAGCGTTTGTTTGCCGCTCTCACCCTCACTGCGCTGGCCGGCGCCGTCCAGGCTGCCGATGAAGTGGTGGTCTACTCCGCCCGTATCGACGAACTGATCAAACCGGTCTTCGATGCTTACACCGCCAAGACCGGTGTCGAGGTGAAGTTCATCACCGACAAGGAAGCGCCGCTGTTGGCCCGCCTGCAAGCCGAGGGCGAGAACACCCCGGCCGACATGCTGATCACCGTGGATGCCGGCAACCTCTGGCAGGCCGAGCAGCAGGGTGTACTCAAACCGCTGAAGTCCGAGGTGATCGAGGCCAATATTCCGCCTCAGTATCGTTCCAGCACCGGCGCCTGGACCGGCCTGTCGCTGCGCGCGCGGACCCTCGTCTACTCCACCGAGCGGGTCGAGCCGCAGGAGCTGTCCACCTACGAGGCCCTGGCTGACAAGAATTGGGAAGGCCGCCTGTGCCTGCGCACCAGCAAGAAGGTCTACAACCAGTCGCTGACCGCCACCCTGATCGAAACCCACGGCGCCGAGAAGACCGAGTCGCTGATCAAGGGCTGGGTCGCCAACCTGGCGACCGACGTGTTCCCCGACGACACCGCGCTGATCCAGGCGATCGATGCCGGTCAGTGCGATGTTGGCATCGTCAATACCTACTACTTCGGCCGCCTGCACAAGCAGCAGCCGGATCTGAAAGCCAAGCTGTTCTGGCCGAACCAGGCTGACCGTGGCGTGCACGTCAACCTGTCCGGTGCCGGTGTCACCGCCCACGCGCCGCACGCCGAGGCGGCACAGAAGCTGCTGGAGTGGATGACCAGCGAGGAAGCCCAGGGGCTGTTCGCCAGCCTCAACCAGGAATTCCCGGCCAATCCGCAGATTGCGCCGTCCGCCGAAGTCGCAGCCTGGGGCAGCTTCAAGGCCGACAGCATCCCGTTGGAGGTGGCCGGCAAGCGTCAGGCCGAAGCGATCATGTTGATGGATCGCGCCGGCTGGAACTGATTCAGGTCAGTGTCTGAGCGCTAACGGCAGGTTCGACTCGGCTTCCTGCTCAAGGCTGCAGTTATACTCCACGCCCCGGCTTAGTCCGGGGCGTTGTGTATATGCCGTCGAGAAAACAGTTTCGAGGATTCTGCGTGGCCCTTCCTTCCCAGCGTCGCTGGTATCCCATCGCCTTTGCCGTTGCCCTGCTGGTGTTGCTGCCGTTGAGCGTGCTGCTGTTCAGCTGGCATGAGGTGGATCGGCAGATCTGGGCGCACCTGTGGCAGACCCAGTTGCCGCGCCTGCTCGGCAATACCCTGATGCTGGTGCTCGGGGTCGGAGTCGGGGTTACCGTGCTCGGCGTCAGCCTGGCCTGGCTGACCAGCCTCTGCGAATTTCCCGGGCGGCGTTGGCTGGATTGGGCGCTGATGCTGCCCTTCGCCATTCCGGCCTATGTTCTGGCGTTTGTCTTCGTCGGCCTGCTGGATTTTGCCGGGCCGGTGCAAACCTTGCTGCGCGACTGGTTGGGCGCCGGCTTGCGCCTGCCGAGGGTGCGTTCCACCGGTGGCGTGATCATCGTTCTGGTGCTGGTGTTCTACCCCTATGTCTACCTGCTGGCGCGCAATGCCTTTCTGGCCCAGGGCAAGGGCCTGATGGAAGCGGCGCGGGTGCTTGGGCAGAACCCCTGGCAGGCATTCTGGCGGGTGGCCCTGCCGATGGCGCGGCCGGCCATCGGTGCCGGCCTGGCGCTGGCCATCATGGAGACCCTGGCCGATTTCGGCGCGGTCTCGGTGTTCAATTTCGATACCTTCACCACGGCCATCTACAAGACCTGGTACGGCTTTTACAGCCTGACCAGTGCCACCCAGCTGGCCAGCCTGCTGTTGCTCGCGGTGATGCTGGTGCTCTATGGCGAGCGGCGTGCCCGCGGCGCCGTGCGCCCGGCCAACGAGCGGCCCCGGGTCAAGGCGCTCTATCACCTCAAGGGTGGCCAGGCCCTGGCCGCCAGCGCCTGGTGCGGCCTGGTGTTCGCCTGTGGTTTCGTGATTCCGGTGCTGCAGTTGCTGGTGTGGTTCTGGCAGCGCGGCCGTTTCGACTTGGACGAGCGCTACACCGCCCTGATTCTGCACACCCTCTACCTCGGCGGCATGGCCGCGTTGATCACGGTTAGTGTGGCCTTGTTGCTGGCCTTTGCCCGTCGTCTGACACCGACTCGGTTGATGCGCTCGACCGTCAGTCTGGCCAATCTCGGCTATGCGTTGCCGGGGTCGATGCTGGCGGTGGCAATCATGCTGGCCTTCAGTGTGCTTGACCGCGAACTGGTGATTCCGCTGTCCACTTGGCTCGGTGGCGCCGGCAAGCCGATCCTGCTCGGCAGCCTGTCGGCCCTGTTACTGGCGTATCTGATTCGCTTCATGGCGGTGGCCTACGGCCCGCTGGAGAACAGCCTGGCGCGGATCCGGCCGTCGTTGCCGGAAGCCTCCCGCAGCCTGGGGGTTGGCGGCATCGGCCTGTTCTTTCGGGTCTACCTGCCGCTGCTGGTGCCGGGGGCGATGTCGGCGGCGCTGCTGGTGTTCGTCGATGTGCTCAAGGAAATGCCGGCGACCCTGCTGATGCGCCCCTTCGGCTGGGGCACCTTGTCGGTGCGGGTGTTCGAGATGACCAGCGAGGGCGAATGGGCGCGCGCCGCGCTGCCGGCCCTGACCCTGGTGCTGGTCGGCCTGCTGCCGGTGATCCTGCTGATCCGCCGTTCGGCGCGGCGGACCGGCTAGGGCCGGCCGGGCCGCCGGTCGATGCGGCGTACCGCAGCGCGAGTACGCCCTACGGCCAAGATGACCCGCCGCGGTCTTGCGGCTACAATGCGCGCCATTCGCTGCGAAGCGTCATTACGACAGCCCGTGCCAGTGCCCTGATGCCAAGGGCGCAGCCGGCTTCAGCACTGGCCCGCAGCCCCGCCAAGCCCGGAAGGAGACACCCATGGGACAGCGCACCCCTCTCTATGACCTGCACCTCGCGTTAGGTGCCAAGATGGTCGATTTCGGTGGCTGGGATATGCCGCTGCACTATGGCTCGCAAGTCGAGGAACATCACCAGGTGCGTCGCGACTGCGGGGTCTTCGACGTTTCCCACATGTGCGTGATCGATGTCTCCGGCAGTCAGGCCAAGGCCTATTTGCAACACCTGCTGGCCAATGACGTGGAGCGTCTGCACTTCCCCGGCAAGGCCCTGTACAGTGCCATGCTCAACGAACAAGGTGGGGTGATCGACGACCTGATCGTCTACCTCACCGACGCGGCCGAGGGGCAGCGCGGCTATCGTCTGGTGGTCAATGCCGCTACCCGCGACAAGGATCTGGCCTGGATGCGTCAGCAGAGCGGCGCCTTCGCCGTCGAGCTGAATGAGCGCAGCGAACTGGCCATGCTCGCGATTCAGGGCCCGCATGCCCGCGCCAAGACCTGTGAACTGGTGACCCAGGCCCGCGCCGCCCTGATCCACGAGCTCCAGCCGTTCCAGGGCCTGGCGGAAGGCGACTGGTTTATCGCCCGCACCGGCTATACCGGTGAGGATGGCCTGGAAATCATGTTGCCGGCTGATCAGGCCGTGGCGTTCTTCAATGATCTGGTCGGCGCCGGCACCTCGCCGATCGGCCTGGGCGCGCGCGACACCTTGCGCCTGGAGGCCGGGATGAACCTGTACGGCCAGGATATGGATGAGAGCGTCACGCCGCTGGCGGCCAACATGGCCTGGAGCGTCGCCTGGGCACCGGCCGGGCGCCAGTTTGTCGGACGCAAGGTGCTGGAAGAACTAAACAGTACTGGTGTCCAGTCCCGGCTGGTCGGCCTGGTGCTGGAGGAGCGTGGCGTGCTGCGCGCCCATCAGGTGGTGCGGGTTGGCGGCGTGGGCGAGGGCGAGATTACCAGCGGCAGCTTCTCCCCGACCCTGGGCAAGTCCATCGCCCTGGCGCGCGTACCGACCGCCACGGGCGAGCGCGCCGAAGTCGAGATTCGCGGTAAATGGTATCCGGTCCGGGTGGTCAAGCCGATGTTTGTTCGCCATGGCAAGGCCCTGATCTGAACGCGACTGCAGGCTGCGTCACGCCTGTAACCCGGATGGATTCGGGCGCGCCGCCACCCGCTGGGTGCGGCTGTGTACGCTATGGTTGCAATGACTTGCTTTCGCTATGACCAACCCCTGCTAAATTCTCCTGACGGCGCGGTCGCCGTCATGTCTTACGAGGAACGACACATGAGCACTATCCCCGCCGATCTGCGTTACGCCACCAGCCACGAATGGGCTCGCCTGGAAGCCGATGGCACGGTCACCGTCGGTATTTCCGATCACGCTCAGGAAGCCTTGGGCGACGTGGTATTCATCGAGCTGCCGGAAGTCGGCAAGACCCTGGCGGCCGGGCAGGAGGCCGGGGTGGTGGAATCGGTCAAGGCCGCATCCGATATCTACACGCCGGTGGGTGGTGAAGTCATCGCGATCAACCAAGATCTGGCCGACAGTCCCGAGAGCGTTAACAGCGACCCCTATGCCAGCTGGTTCTTCAAGCTCAAGCCAAGCGACGTCAGCGAACTGGACAAGCTGCTCGATGCGACCGCCTACCAGGCAACTGCCGGCGACGACGCCTGATCGGCTCGCGCCAGACCGGCCCAGTCGGGCTGGCTGGCGCGCAGGGGGCGCGGTTTTGCCCGAAGCGATGGAGAGCATCGCGATGTCGAGCCCTGGTCATTGCACGCGCCCTTGATCCTCTTGCGGATGCTCGTCCTGGGTCCGTTGCCTGACTGTTGCGCGGCATCGCCAACGCCAGGCTAGGGGCGGTTTCCTGCTAAGGTAGACACCCGCTATCCCCCTGTCTGCCCGATTGATTGCCCATGCCAGAACTACCTGAAGTCGAAACCACCCGCCGCGGTATCGCGCCCTTTCTCGAGGGGCAGCGGGTTACCCAGGTGATTGTGCGCGAGCGTCGTTTACGCTGGCCGATCCCGGAAGACCTGGATGTGCGCTTGTCCGGCCAGCGCATCGAGTGTGTCGAACGGCGGGCCAAATACTTGTTGATCAAGGCCGAGACCGGCAGCCTGATCAGTCATCTGGGCATGTCCGGCAGCCTGCGCCTGGTCGAGTGCGGTCTACCGGCGGCCAAGCATGAGCATGTCGACATCGAGTTGGCGTCCGGCCTGGCCCTGCGCTACACCGACCCGCGGCGCTTCGGCGCGCTGCTCTGGAGCACTGATCCCTGGCATCACGTGCTGCTCAGCAAGCTCGGTCCGGAACCGCTGACCGAGTCGTTCGACGGTGAGCGCTTGTATCAGCAGTCGCGTGGCCGTTCGATGGCGGTCAAGCCCTTCATCATGGACAACGCGGTGGTGGTCGGGGTCGGCAATATCTATGCGAGCGAAGCGTTGTTCGCCGCGGGTATCGATCCAAGGCGCGAAGCCGGTTCGATTTCCCGGGCGCGCTACATGACCCTGGCGGAACAGATCAAGCGCATCCTCGCTCATGCCATCGAGCGCGGCGGCACCACCCTGCGGGACTTCGTCGGCGGTGATGGCCAGCCGGGCTATTTCCAGCAGGAGTTGTTCGTCTATGGCCGCGGCGGCGAGTTCTGCAAGAACTGCGGCACCAGCCTGCGTGAGCTCAAGCTGGGGCAGCGCGCCAGTGTCTACTGTCCGCGCTGCCAGCGCTGACAGGCGGCAAGAACCGCCATGGCCGAGATGTCCGCTAATTACCCGCCGCGCAACCGCCTGACCGAGTGGCTGGGACGTGGCGTCCTGAAACTGATGGGCTGGCGCATCGAAGGCGAGTTGCCGAAGCTCGACAAGTTCGTGGCGATCGGTGCGCACCATACGTCGAACTGGGACTTTGTGATCTTTATCGCGGTCAAGTTCGTCCTGGGCCTGAATGTGCGCTGGTTTGGCAAGCAAACGATTTTTCGGCCGCCGTTTGGCGCCCTGATGCGAGCCTGGGGCGGTCTGGCGATCTTTCGCGATCGTCAGCACAACACCGTTGAGCAGGCGGTGCAGGCCTTTCGCGAGCACGCGCAGTTCATCCTGGTGCTGTCGCCCGAAGGCACGCGCAAGCAGGTTTCCCGTTGGAAAATGGGCTTCTACCACATAGCGCAAGGCGCCGGTGTGCCCATCGTGCTCTGCGCTCTGGATTATCAGCAGCGCCGCGTGGTGATTGGCCCGAGCTTCTGGCCCACGGGCGACGAGGCGGCCGATCTCAAGGAAATTTTCGCCTTCTTCCGGCCGTATATCCCGAAAAAACCCGAGTACGCTTTTCTTGGCGATTGACGGACGTCACGCTGACAATTTCAAGAGCGCTGTTATAGTTACTGGCACTGCCTCCTAATAGCTGAAGGATCGCCCCGATGAAACTGTTTCGCTCAACCGCTGTTGTCCTGGCGCTGACCACTGGCTTGCTGGCGCTGCCGGCACAGGCGGAAGTGGTACAAAATTCCAGTGGCGATCCGCTCTACACCGCCGAGGCGCCAGGCGCCTTCTCGATGGTGGCGGATTTGCTGATTGCCCGTCCCTTGTTGATCGCCGCTACCGTGATCGGTGCCGGGGTATTTGTCGTGGCGTTGCCGTTCGCCGCCACCGGTGGCGGTATCGGTGATGCCGGCCGGGCCCTGGTGGTCGAGCCGGGCAAGGCGGCCTTCGTGCGCTGCCTGGGGTGCACCGGGGATGGCTACAACAAGCGTCAGTGATTGCCCATGAACGCGCACTGAATGCCTGACGCCGGCAGCAGCCTGCTTCTGCGATTACGGTCGTTCAGCTGGATTTTCCTGTTTGCCCTGCTGGCCCTGAGCTTCTGGTTCAGTGCCGGTTGGCTTGGCCTGTGCGCCGGCCTGGCACTGTTCCTGTTCGGCATGCAGTGTCTCGAGGAAGGGCTGCGTCAGTTGGCCGGCGGCAAACTGGAACACCTGCTGGCGCTGAGCACTGCCACGCCCTTCAAAAGCCTGATGTTCGGCGTGAGCGCCACCATGCTGGTGCAGTCCAGTTCACTGGTGTCGCTGCTGACCATCGCCTTCCTCAGTACCGGCCTGATCCAATTAGCGGCGGGAGTCGCCATCCTGTTTGGTGCCAACCTGGGCACCACCAGTGGTATCTGGCTGCTGGCCCTGGCCGGGCAGAACGTCAGTCTCGGCCCCCTGGCGTTGCCGCTGCTGGTGTTTGGCGTGCTCGGCAGTTTCACCGGGCCGCGCGGGCCTGCTGTCGGCCGGGTGGTGTTGGGCGTGGCATTCCTGTTTCTAGGCATTGACCAGATGAAGGCCGGCTTCTCCAGCGTGGCCGGCGACTTCGATCCCCTGCACTATCAGTTGCCCGGCATTGCCGGCCATCTGCTGTTTACAGGTGTCGGCTTGCTGGTCACGGTATTGCTGCAGTCCAGCCATGCCACCCTGATGCTCACCCTGACGGCTCTGGCGAGTGGCCAGCTGGCGCTGGAGCAGGGCTTGGCGATCGCCATCGGCTCGAATATGGGCAGTACGGTAACGGCCGTGATCGGCGCCCTCGGCGGTTCCCGCGCCGGCCAGCGACTGGCCCTGGCGCATGTGCTGTTCAACCTGACCACCGGTGTCCTGGCGCTGGCCCTGCTGATGCCATTGGCCCTGCTGGTGCAGTGGCTGACGGCGCCGATGGGCCTTGGTGGCAACCTGCTGATTCAGTTGGCGCTGTTCCATACCTTGTTCAATGCCATGGGCGTGAGCTTGTTCTGGCCGTGGCAGGGTTGGCTGGCGGCCCTGTTGGAGCGCTGGCTGCCCGACCGCGAAGAACCCCGGGTGCTGATCACCGAGGTGGCCGAACCGGCGGCTGAGCCGACGCACGCGCGTTACCTGGACGAAAGCGCCCTGGCCAGTGCCGACAGCGCGGCGCAAGCGGTGGTGCTGGAGTTGCAACACTTGGCCCGGCTCAGTCTGGAGGTGATTTGCCACGCGCTCTATGTGCCGGTGGATCAGCTCGAACGCAGTCACCAGGACGAACATCTGTTGAGCGCCCGCCCCGATCCGCGGGCGCTGGACGCCGAGCAACTCTACCAGCGGCACATTAAGGGGGTGTACAGCGACTTGCTGAGTTTCATGAGTCGCCTGGAAGTCAGCCTCGATGAGGCGCATCAGCACTTCTGGGTCAGCTGCCAACTGGCGGCGCTGCAACTGGTGGACGCGGTGAAAGATGCCAAGCATTTGCAGAAGAATCTCGGTCGCTACCTGCGTCAGGACGACAGCGGTATCCGTCAGAGCTACCTCGAACTGCGTCGGCACCTGCTCGGGGTGCTTCACGAAGTACGCGAACTGGGCCAGCTCGAGCTGCCCGATACGCTCTGGGATGAGCGCCTGCATCTGCTCGACGAGGGAGCGGCCGACTTCGACAGCGCCTTTCGCCAGCGCTTGTTCGCCGCGGTGCGCGAACACCGGCTGAATGGCCAGCAGGCCAGCTCGCTGATGAATGATCTGGGCTATGTCAGTCGCATCACCCAGAGCCTGCGCAATGTGCTGCTGCTCGGGCAGGGCGAGGGTAACGAAGTGTTCCGGCCACTGCGCCAACTGGTGGACGAGGATGGACCGCTGATCGGGGCGGATTGAGACCCCCGAGGTTTTTTGGCGAGCCGTGCCGGCGCCATGTTGGGGTGCGCCGCCTGCGCAGGCGGCTGGCGCCGTTAACCTGTGAGCGCCCCCGACCTAAGGGGTGCGGCGCAGTTGGCCCGGCTCCACCACTGCACTGCTGCCGATGCCGCGAGGGTCGCTGGCGGCTTCTACCCGCTTGCCCGACTTGTCCCAGAACAGCACCTGCTGGTTGCCGTAGCTGCGCTGCAGGGCCTTGAGTTGATGGCCGCGGGCGCGCAGGGCGGCGATCTGCGCCGGGCTGAAGGTGTTCGGTTCGTACTCGATCAGGTCCGGGCGGTATTGATGGTGATAGCGGGCGACGCTCGGCCAGCGGGCAATCGGCTGGCCGTCGAAGTACTCGAGCATCGCCAGCAGCACCATGCTCGGGATGCGGCTGCCGCCCGGGGTGCCAAAGCTGGCGAACTCGCCGGGGCTTTCGATAAAGCTCGGGCTCATGCTCGACAGCGGGCGCTTGCCGGCGGCGATGGCATTGGCCGGGCTGCCGGTCAGGCCGTAGGCGTTGGCGCCCTGGACATCGGCGGCGAAGTCGTCCATTTCGTCGTTGAGCAGCACGCCGGTGCCGGGCGCGATAAAGGCGGCGCCAAACGGCAGATTGATCGACAGGGTGGCGGCCACTGCGTTGCCGGCGGCATCGAGCACCGAGAAGTGGGTGGTATGGTCGCCTTCGTGCCAGCCACCCGCAGGTGGCAGGCTGTCGCTGGGCGTGGCGTTATCCGGATCGATGCTGTCGGCCAGTCGTTTGATGTAGCTCGGCGCGAGCAACTGCTGCTGCGGATTGGCGACGAAGTCCGGGTCGCCGAGCAGGCCGCGATCGCGGTAGGCACGGCGCAGCGTTTCGACGACAAAATGGGTGCGCTGCGCCGGTTCGGCCTGGCGCCATGGCAGTTGCTGCAAAATCAGCAGGCTCTGCGCTAGGGCCAGGCCCCCCGCCGACGGTGGCGGCGCACTGATCAGTTCGCGACCGTCAGCCAGGGCCACGCGCAAGGGCTGGCGTTCGACGATCCGGTACTCGGCCAGGTCGCGCAACGACCAGATGCCGCCGGCAGCGCGTACGCCATTGACCAGCTTCTCGGCGACATCGCCGGCGTAGAAGCCGGCATGGCCGTCGTGGGCCAGACGTTCCAGGGTCGTGGCCAGCTCCGGCTGACGCAGCAGGGCGAACTCTGCGGGGATTTCGTGTTCATCGTCGAGAAAGATCCGCGCGCTTTGCGGGTCGTCACGCAGGGCGGCCAGGCGCCAGCTCGCCCGTTCGCGGTAGACCCTGTCGATGCTGACGCCGTCGCGGGCCAGGCGAATCGCCGGGGCCAGGGAGTCGTGCAACGGCAGGCGGCCGAAGCGTTCAGCCAGCACGACCAAGGCGGCGGGCAATCCGGGAATGGCGGCGGCCAGCGGGCCGTTGAGCGACAGCGCTTTCTGCACCTCGCCGTCGCGCCGGTAGAGGTCGGGGTGGGCGGCCAGTGGCGCGCGTTCGCGGGCGTCGAGAAAACGATAGCTGGGTTGTTCGCCGGCTGTGCGCAGCAGAAAGAAACCGCCGCCGCCCAGGCCCGAGCTGTAAGGTTCGACCACCGCCAGGGCAGCGCTGATGGCGACCGCCGCATCGAAGGCATTGCCGCCCAGGGCCAGGGTTTCCAGGCCGGCAACGGTGGCGGCGGGGTGGGCGCTGGCGATGGCCGCGCGTCCGGGCTGTTCGGCCGCCTGCAGGCCCAGGGCGAGCAGCAGCAACAGCGAACTGGCGAACAGGCGCCAGGGCAGGGTGCCGCGATTCAGGCGGCGCATGGCGTCAAGCCTTGCCAGTAATGATCAGGTACTTCTCCATCAGCTCGTCCTTGCTCTCGACGTGGTTCTCGTCGAGCGGGATGCAGTCCACGGGGCAGACTTGCTGGCACTGCGGCTCGTCGTAGTGGCCGACGCATTCGGTGCACAGGTTGGGGTCGATCACGTAGATCTCTTCACCCTGGGAGATCGCGCCATTCGGGCACTCGGGTTCGCAGACGTCGCAGTTGATGCAGTCGTCGGTGATGATCAGGGACATGGAATAAACGCTCCTGTCGCCGCCGCTGGCGACGACACTCTCAAACAACAATAGGCAGATAACGATGGGCGAATTGTGCCGGATTGTTGGGGCGGGCGCCACGTGTGGGCGCGGGTCGGGAACAGGTCATCTGGGCTGTATGAGCAGGCCATGCCTGCGAACCGGCGCTGCCCGCATTACCGGTCGCACGCATGGCCTGCTCCTACAAGGGTGGTCGCTCAGTGTTTGAAGCGCTCGTGCAGGGCATCGGCCACGGCCGGGTGGACGAATTTGCAGATATCACCGCCGAGCGCGGCGATCTCGCGCACCAGGGTCGAGGAGATGTAGGAGTATTTTTCCGACGGAGTGAGGAACAGGCTTTCCACATCCGGCGCCAGTTGACGGTTCATGTTGGCCAGCTGGAACTCGTATTCGAAGTCCGAGACCGCACGCAGGCCGCGCAGAAACACATTGGCGCCCTGTTCCTGGGCGAAGTGCGCGAGCAGGGTGGAGAAGCCGACCACTTCGACATTCGGCAGGTGCTTGGTCACTTCGCGGGCCAGTGCCACCCGTTGCTCGAGGGGGAACAGCGGGTTTTTCTTCGGGCTGGCGGCCACCGCAATGATGACGCTGTCGAACAGGCGCGCGGCGCGTTCGACCAGATCGCCATGGCCCTTGGTGATGGGGTCGAAGGTGCCTGGGTATAACACTCGATTCATCGTGACGTCCTGGCGGATCCGTAAGGGAGTCGGATGGTAGCGCAGCGATGCACTGCGGCCAAGTCAGGCGTGTGCCACACGCGCCCGGCGAGACCCGCGAATGCCCGGCCATCAGGCGTGCCTGAGGCGCTCGGCCAGTTGGGTCGCCAGCTGCGCGGTCAGGCCGTAGATCGACAATTGCGGGTTGGCGCCGATGCTGGTGGGGAACAGCGAGCCGTCGTGGATCGACAGGTTGGTCAGCTGGTGATGCCGGCCGAGGCTGTCGGTGACCGCCTGGCGCGGGTCTTCGCCCATGGCGCAACCGCCCATGACATGGGCGCTGCCCAGGCGGGTGCGGTAAATTTCCAGGCTCAAGTTGTCGATCAGGCGCCTGGCTTCGTCCAAGGTCTTCACGTAGCCGGCGTCGGCATGCAGCGGTAATACCGCCTTGGCGCCGGCGGCAAACTGGATCTCGGCCATGCTGTGAAAGGCGCGGCGCACGCCATCCCAGCTGTAATCGGTCATTCGATAGTCCAGTACCGGGCTGCCGTCGTTACGCAACTCGACAGTGCCTTCGGCGCTGTCCGGGTGAAAGCCGTCGCGCAGCAGGGCCAGCATCACGTTGGTGTTGGGCAACTGCTCCATGCGCAGGGCATTGTCGATGCCGAAACGGCCGAGCAGGGTGGCGGTCAGCGCCGGTTGCAGCGGCGGCACTTCCAGCTTGTAGGAGAGCCGGCCGGCCGTGCCGTCATCCCACTGGAAGTGATCGGAGTAGATCGATTGCGGCGCGCCGTAGAAGGGATTGATCACCTGTTCGAATAGCGCCGCGGAGAAGTTCACCAGGTGCAGGAAGGTGCGCTTGCCGGTGCGCTGGTGTGGGTCCGGCGCCTTGGAACGCAAGAGAATGCCCGGCGTATTGATGCCGCCGCCGGCCAAGACATAGTGCTTGGCCTTGACCCTGATCTTGCGCCCGTTCGGCGCTACGCTGCGTGCATCCATGCCCAGGCACTCGATGCCGCTGACCCGCTCGCCGTCGAGCAGCAGACGCTCGGCGCGCGCCAGATAGAGCAGCTCGCCGCCTTTGTCCAAGGTCGCCGGGATGGTGGTGACCAGCATCGACTGCTTGGCGTTGGTCGGACAGCCAAGGCCGCAGTAGCCGAGGTTCCAGCAGCCGCGCACGTTGCGCGGAATCACGTGCCACTGGTAGCCGAGTTTTTCGCAACCGCTGCGGATCACTTGGTTGTTGGCGTTGGGTGGCATGGCCCAGGGTGCGACGCCCAGGCGCTGCTCCATCCGCTCGAACCAGGGCGCCATCTCGGCCGCGCTATGGCCGATCACACCGTGCTCCCTGGCCCAGTGCTGCAGGGTCGGGTCGGGGGTGCGGAAGCTCGAGGTCCAGTTGATCAGGGTGGTACCGCCTACTGCGCGGCCCTGCATGATGGTGATGGCGCCATCCTTGCTCATGCGGCCGATGCCTTCCTGGTAGAGGCTGGCATAGGCCTCGGCCTCGAGCATCTTGAAGTCGTCGCTGGTCTTCAGCGGACCCTCCTCGATCAGCAGCACCTTGAAGCCGGCGGCGCTGAGGATCTCCGCCGTGGTGCCGCCGCCCGCGCCACTGCCGACGATGGCGACGTCGGCCTCGAGGGTCAGGTCGGCGTCCAGGCGCGAGCCATCATGGGTTTTCCAGCCGCGGGCCAGGCCTTGCTTGAACATGTCGGGTACGGGCATTGCGGATTCTCGTGTTGTTTTGACCCACTTTGGCGGCTCCGCGCTGAGGCGCGCGCCGCTCACTCCATTCTCCGGGCGTGCAGGGCTAGACGCTGGGCGGCCCGGGGTAGCCGCAATGGGCCCATGACTCGGCGCGGCTGTACCAGCTCATCAGCACCAGTTGCAGCAGGGAGGCATGGCCCATCTGCAGCAGGCCGATGGAGCTGTTCTGCCAGCGTTCGAGAAAGGCCCGCACCTCGCCGGCCGAGGCCTTCTGCCAGCTGCCCCAGACCCCGGTCAGTGGGCCGCGGGTCAGTGGCATGGCCAGCACGTCGAACAGTTGCACGGTCAGCCCCCGCAGTTCGGGCGACAGGTGGTTGAGGCTGTAGTCGAGGCTTTCGAGGGTGCCGCTGACGGCCTGGGCCATCCTCGCCGGCACCACTGCGCCGTCCAGCATCGCCGGGATCAAGGCCTGGAGGAAGGGCAGGTCGGATTCGCGGATCACCCTAAAGCCGGCCTTGGGCGTGCTGGCCGAACAGCCGCTGAGGCTGGCAGTCAGCCCGGCAGTGGCGAGCAGGGCCGAGCCCAGCAGGCCGACTTTCAGCAGCTTGCGGCGGGATAGGTGCGGCGCATCAATCGCGGTGTTGTGCATTATTGTTATCACCTGGATCGGCTTCGTAGGAGCGGGGTACCGAGTGCCATGCCCACTGCAACTGGCCATGCAAAAACATCGCGGGCTTGGCCCGCGCCTACAGGGGGTTAGCGCACGAACAGTTTGTAGACCAGCTTGTGCAGCGTCTTGCCATAGGGTGGATAGATCAGCTTGGCGGCATTGAGGCGCTGCTTGGTCAGCACGCCCTTGGCCTTGCTGAAGGTCAGGAAGCCTTCGTGGCCGTGGTAGTGGCCCATGCCGGAGGGGCCGACGCCGCCGAAGGGCAGGTCGTCCTGGGCTACGTGCAGCAGGGTGTCGTTCAGGCACACGCCGCCGGAATGGGTCTCGTGCAGCACGCGCGTCTGCTCGGCCTTGTCGTAGCCGAAGTAGTAGAGCGCCAGTGGCCGGGGACGCTGGTTGACGTAGGCGAACGCCTGTTCGATGCCCTCGTAGGGGACGATCGGCAACAGCGGGCCGAAGATCTCGTCCTGCATGATTTTCATCTCGTCGCTGACGTTCAGCGCCAGGGTGTGCGGCATGCGCCGGCCCTGGGTGTCGGGGTACAGCGCCACCAGGGTCGCGCCCTTGCTCTGGGCATCGCTCAGGTAGCCGTTGAGGCGCTGCTGCTGGCGTTCGTTGATGATCGCGGTGTAGTCGGGGTTGTCCGCCAGCTGCGGGTAGAAGCCCAGTACCGCCTGGCGGTAGGCCTCGACGAAACCCTCCACGCGGTCTTTCGGCACCAGCACATAGTCCGGTGCCACGCAGGTCTGTCCGGCATTCATGGTCTTGCCGAAGGCGATACGTTCGGCGGCGTCGGCCAAGGGCACGTCGGCGGAGACGATGGCTGGCGATTTACCGCCCAGCTCCAGGGTCACCGGGGTCAGGTTCTCGGCAGCGGCGCGCATCACGTGCTTGCCGACGCTGGTGGCGCCGGTGAACAGCAGGTGGTCGAACGGCAACTTGGCGAATGCCATGCCGACTTCCGCCTCGCCCAGCGCCACGCTGACCAGGTCCTCGGGAAACACCTTGGCCAGCAGCTCCTTGATCAGTTGCGAGGTGGCCGGGGTCGACTCGCTCATCTTGATCATCACCCGGTTGCCGGCCGAGAGCGCACCAACCAGCGGGCCAATGGCCAGAAACAGCGGGTAATTCCAGGGCACGATGACGCCGACCACACCGAGCGGCTGGTAGATCACCTTGGCCGATGCGGGCATGAACTGCAGGCCGACGCTGCGCCGCGAGGGCTTCATCCACTTCTTGATGCGCTTGCTGGCGTAGTGGATGCCCTGCAGACTCGGCATCAGTTCGGCGATCAGGGTTTCGTCGGCCGAGCGGTTGCTGAAGTCCCGGGAAATCGCCTGGATCAGCGCCTCGCGTTCGCCGCTCAGCAGCTCGCTCAGGGCCTTGAGCCACTGCAGGCGTTGCTCGGCGGGCGGCATGGGGTTGGCCTGGAAGGCCGTGCGCTGCAGGGCGAAGCTGGTTTCCAGCTGGCTGATCTGGTCCTGGCTGTGTTGCAGGCTCTGCTCCAGGTAGGCGATGTCGGCGGCCATGGTTATTTCCTCGGCGTTGCAGCGTGCAGTCCCGTTCACCGTGCGGTGTGAGTGCTGCGAAAAGGTGTGCTGGATTTTTAGAGCAATTGCTCTAATCTGTCAAATCACCTGAGGGTTGAAGGCATGTCGGGCAGCCATTGGTCGATGGCCGGCTAACACCGCAGGCGCTTCAGCCTGTACCTTTGCCGGGCTTTTGAGTCGAGATCGAGCAGTCATGGCCATTCCACCGAAAACCCGCGAACGCATCCTTCAGGCCAGCCTTGAGCTGTTCAATGCCCAAGGCGAGCGCAGCGTCAGTACCAACCACATCGCCGCCCACCTGGGGATTTCGCCGGGTAACCTGTACTACCACTTCCGCAACAAGCAGGCGATCATCGCCGAGCTGTTCGGCCAGTATGAGCGCCACGTCGACGGCTTCCTGCGCCTGCCGCCCGACCGGCCCATGACCATCGACGACAAGACCTTCTACCTGGAGGCGCTGCTCGCGGCGATGTGGCACTACCGCTTCCTGCATCGCGATCTGGAGCATCTGCTCGACAGCGATGCCGAACTGGCCGAGCGCTACCGGTTGTTCGCCCAGCGCTGCCTGCAGGCTGCGCAAGGCATCTACCAGGGCTTCGTCGAGGCGGGCATCCTGCTGATGACTCCCGCGCAGATCGAGGCGCTGACGCTCAATGCCTGGATCATCATGACCTCCTGGGTGCGCTTCCTCTGCACCACCCGCAGCCAGCCTGGTGAGCTCAGCGAAGCACTGTTGCGCCGTGGCATCTATCAGGTGCTGGCGCTGGAGGGCGGCTATATCGCGCCGCAGGCGCAGGCGGCGGTGGATGCCCTGTACCTCAAATTGCATGTGCCGCTGGAGCAGGTGATCTGACTTGAAACTGGCGTAGGCGGGTCGGGCCGTGCGGGTTAGGGGCGTGGCGCCAAACTGTCGGTACATGCAAAACCTGTTGCGCGGTAACCCATCATCGAGGCGCTCCTGATTCCGCTCGGTGGGTTACGCGGCGCCCGGCAACCGTATCGCCCGCCTAGGTCGGTGCCCTGCGCCGCTAACCCACCCTACTGCAGCGTTTCCAGCCACTGCGGAATGCGTCGCTCCAGGTAGTAGCCTGGTCGCCGCGGCGAGCCGTCGATAAAGCCGACATGGCCGCCATGCGCATGCAGCTCGAACTGGGTGCTGGGCGACAACTCGTCGGCCTCCGGCAGGCTGTGACGGAACACGAAGGGGTCGTCGGCGGCCTGGATGATCAGCGTCGGGGTGGCGATGCCGCTGAGGAAGTAGCGGCTGGAGGAACGCTTGTAGTAGTCCTGGGCATCGCTGAACCCATGCAGCGGTGCGGTGATGCGCCCGTCGAAGTCCCAGAAGGTGCGCATGCCCTCCAGCGCGCCGAGGTTGTCCAGGGTGGACAGGCGATCGGCCATGCCCTGGTGGGCGAACAGGCGCTGCTTGGTCTTCACGTAGGCGACCATCTCGTTCATGAAGTGCGCCTGGTAGATCCGCGAGAAGCCCAGGCCGAGGCGATCCGCGCATTGATCCAGGCGAAACGGCACCGACACCGCGGCGGCGCCTTGTACCTGGCTGTCGCCGCCGGTTTCGCCGAGGTACTTGAGCAGCACGTTGCCGCCCAGCGAATAACCGACGACATACAGCGGCGTCATCGGCCGTAGTGCGCGCAGGTGGCTGATCGTCTCGGCCAGGTCGTCGCTGGCGCCGGAGTGGTAGCCGCGCGCCAGCAGGTTGGGTTCGCCCGAGCAGCCGCGCCAGTTCAGCGCCGCGCTGGCCCAGCCGCGCGCCGCCAGGGATTGCTGCAGGCCGAGCACGTAGTGCGAGCTGGATGAGCCGGTCAGGCCGTGCAGCACCAGCACCAGCGGCGCCTCGGCGGCATGCGGGCCGTGCCAGTCGAGGTCGAGAAAGTCGCCGTCCTCCAGCCACAGGCGTTCACGCCGGCGCTGCAGCTGTGGCGGCTTGCGGCACAGCGGGTTCCACAGGGTCTGCAGGTGCGGACCGGGTAGCCACCAGGCGGCTTTGAAGCTCGGACTCATAGGTTCATTCACGACCATCGACAGCATGTTGACCTGCAGGATCTGGTTAGGCGTCAGCCACCCTGGGCGCTACGCTGCCAGAGCGCGTAATACACCTGGCCGGCCTTCTGTTCACGGTGCTGGCGCCAGTTGCCGGGCAGGCCGAGGGTCGAGGGCGGGTTTTCGCTTTCGGTGTAGATCCAGGCATCCGCGGCGAGCCAGCCGTGCTGCTCCAGCAGGTTGCAGGCTGGCAGGAGCAAGTTCTGGCTGAACGGCGGGTCGAGAAACACCAGGTCGAACGGCGTGGCGGCCTGGGTCTGCAGGTAAACCAGGGCATCGCTTTGCAGCAACTGGCCGTTCTCGCAGTTCAGGGTCTGCAGGTGGCCGCGCAGGCCGGCGATGGCACTGGGGTTGCTATCCAGTGCCAGGGCGCTGCCGGCGCCGCGTGACAGCGCTTCGAGAAACAGCGCGCCGCTGCCGGCGAACAGGTCGAGCACGCTGGCGCCTTCGACGTAGGGCGCCAGCCAGTTGAACAGGGTTTCGCGCACGCGATTGGGGGTGGGGCGCAGGCCGGCGGCCATGGGGAAGCTGAATTGGCGCGAACGCCATTGCCCGCCAATGATCCGCAGTTGGCCATCGCCGCCATGGGCGGTTGCCGCTTTGCTTGGCTTGCGCATTAGTGCTCCGGTACGGCAGAGGGTTGTTCGACGGGGTTGTCAGTAGGTGGCGGCAGTTCTTTCTGTTCGACGGTGGGGCCTGCGGTGACGATCACCAGCGCCTCGGGGTCGAGGTGCTTGGCCATGGCCGCCTTGACCTGCTCGGCAGTGAGGGCCTGGATCTGGCGCATGAAATCTTCCAGATGGCTCAGCGGCAGGTCGTAAAAACCCATGGAGCCGAGCTGGCCGACGATCGCGGCGTTGCTCGCGGTGGACAGCGGGAAACTGCCGGCCAGCTCACGCTTGGCGTTGTCCAGTTCCTCCTGGCTCGGGCCACTGGCCAGGTAGTCGCGCAGCAGATCCTTGACCAGTTGCAGGGTGCCGGCGCTGAGTTCGGCGCGGGTTTGCAGGCTGATCATGAAGGGGCCGCGGGCCTGCATGGCGCTGAAACCGGAGGAGATGCCGTAGGTCAGGCCGCGCTTTTCACGGACCTCGGTCATCAGTCGGGTGCCAAAGCCACCGCCACCGAAAATCTGGTTACCCAGATAGAGTGCGGCGTAGTCCGGGTCGCGGCGGTCGATGCCGAGCAGGGCGATCATCAGGTGGGTCTGATTGGACGGGAACTCGATATGGCTCAGGCCTGCATGCGGCACTGTCGGCTGGGCAATCAGTGGCAGGGCCGGGCCCTGCGGCAATGCGGCGGAAACCTTAGCGGTGAGTGTTTCGGCCTCTTCACGGGAGAGGTCGCCAACCAGCGCGATTACGGCGTTGCCGGCGGCATAGGCCTTGGCATGAAAGGCCTGCAGCTGCTCGCGGCTAATCGCCGGAACCGACTCTTCGTTGCCTTCGCTGGGGTGGGCATAGGGGTGCTCGCCGTAGAGCCGCTCGAACAGCTTCAAGCTGGCGAGCTTGCCGGGGTTCTGCTTCTGGTATTCGAAGCCGGCCTGCAGCTGGTTCTTGATCCGCGCCAGGCCGTCTTCGGGGAAGGTCGGCTGGCCGATCACCTGATTGAACAGTTGCAGGGCCGGCTCGCGCTTGTCCACGGCGCTCAGGCTGCGCAGACTGACCACCGCCATGTCGCGGTAGGAACCGTTGCCGAACTCGGCGCCGAGGTTTTCGAAGCTGGCGGCGATGGCGCCGACGTCTTTGCCCGGCACGCCTTCGTTGAGCATGGCGTTGGTCAGCATCGCCACCCCTGGCACGCCGTCATCCTGGCTGCTGCCGGCGGCGAAGGTCAGGCGCAGGTCGAACATCGGCAACTCGCGCGCCTCGACGAACAGCACCTTGGCGCCCTCGGCGGTTTGCCAGGTCTGGATCTCCAGGTTGCGCCGGCTCGGTGCCTGGCCGTTGAGTTCGGCGAGGGATTCGATGGTCGTCGACGGGACGGGGTCGGCCGGCTCGCGGGTTTTCCCGGGGCGATTGTCCACCAGCACGAGAATCGCCAGCAACGCCAGTACCGCCAGGCCGAGCAGGCCGTAGCGCAAACCATTGCGCTTACTCATCATGCTTCTCCTCGGGTAGAACATGGGCGACGCTCATGCGGTCGCGGGTAAAGAAGGTTTTCGCCGCGCTCTGGATATCGGCCGGGGTGACCGCTTCCAACTCGGCTAGTTCCTGGTCCATCAGGGTCCAGGACAGGCCGACGGTCTCCAGTCGGCCGATGGCGGTGGCCTGGCTGGTGATCGAGTCGCGCTCGAAGACCAGTCCGGCAATGACCTGGGCGCGCACGCGGGCCAGCTCCTCGGCGGAAGGTGGGTTCTGCTGCAGATCCAGCAGCTCGCGCCACAGGCCGGCTTCGGCTTGCGCCAGGGTCTTGCCGGTTTGCACATTGGGCGTGGCGGACAGCACGAACAGGCTATCGCCGCGCGGGTGCGAGTCGTACCAGGCGGAGGCCCCGGAAACCAGCTCCTCGCCGCGCTCCAGGCGCGTCGGCAGGCGGGCGCTGTAGCCGCCATCGAGCAGGGTCGCGATCAGGCGCAAGGCGTGCACCTGCCTCGGGTTTTCGGCGGTGGCCAGGCCCGGTACGTTGAAGCCCAGCATCAGGCTCGGCAACTGGGTTTTCAGGTGCAGGGTGATACGCCGCTCGCCCGGTGCGGCCAGTTCCCGGGGTATTTTCGCCGAGGGCACCGCGCGTGCCGGGATGTTGCCGAAATAGCGTTCGGCCAACACCTTGACCTCGCTGGCGCTGACATCGCCGACCACCACCAGGGTGGCGTTATTCGGTACGTACCAGGCTTCATACCAGGCGCGCAGCTCCTCGACGCTCATGCGCTCGAGGTCGGCCATCCAGCCGATGGTCGGGGTGTGGTAACCGCTGGCGGGGTAGGCCATGGCCTTGAACCGTTCGTAAGCCAGCGAGCCGGGCTTGTCGTCGGTGCGCAGGCGCCGCTCCTCCTTGATCACCTCGATCTCGCGGGCGAATTCATCGGCCGGCAGCTTGAGGCTGGCCAGGCGATCGGCTTCCAGTTCCAGGGCCACACTCAGGCGATCGCGCGCCAGTACCTGGTAATAAGCGGTGTAATCGTCGCTGGTAAAGGCATTTTCCTCGGCGCCCAGTTCGCGCAGGATGAGTGAGGCTTCGCCGGGGCCGAGCTTGCGGCTGCCCTTGAACATCATGTGCTCAAGGGCATGGGACAGGCCGGTCTGGCCGGGCGTCTCGTAGCTGGAGCCGACCTTGTACCAGAGCTGGGACACCACCACCGGGGCGCGGTGATCCTCGCGGACGATGACCTTGAGACCATTGTCCAGGCTGAATTCGTGGGTTGGCTGTGCGGCGGCGGCCAAGGCCGCCGGCGGCATGCAGAGCGCAGCGAGGAGCAAGGCGGCGGCGCGTTGGACTGTCATCTTCATCAATTGTCGACCTGTCGGACGGACCCGCTTGGACTTAGCGTCGGCGGGCGCGGAGGTGCTAGGATACGCATCCGTTTTACTGGCGGCCACGTCTGGTATGTGGTCTGAATATTACTGTGCGGTTTCTTCAGCTTTTTTCCACCGCGCAGGCAATGTCGTAGACCCGCCCACAGGCGCGTCGCACCTTTGAGATAGCCGTCCTCCATGTTTGGTTCCAACGACGACAAGAAGACCCCCGCACCCAGCGCTACGCCGCCTGTGCCGCCATCTGCCGAGAAACCGGCGGAGAAGAAGGACCTGTTCGGCTGGTTGCGCAAGAAACCGCAAGAGCCTGCCAGCAGTCCGGCTCCGGCTGCCCCTGAACCGCTGCCTGCACCTGCGCCGCCAGCGCCAGCTGCCGAGACCGCTGCGCCAGCGGTCGAACCGGTTGCGCCGCCGACCAGTGCCGAGCCCGCTATGACGCCGACGCCGACGCCGACGCCGACGCCGACGCCGACGCCGACGGAGTCTGTGGCCGAGCCGGTGCAGGCGCCGCGACCTTCGCGGTTCCGCATCAATGCCGGCAGTGAAGTCCTGCATCCCGTGGTGCACCAGCCGGTAGTTGAGCCTGAGCCGCCGCTGCCGGTTGCGCCGATCATGCAGCCGCCTGCGCTCGCCGAGGCCCTGCTCGAACAGAACAAGCCGGGCGATAACCAGGGTGGCTGGTTCGCCCGCCTCAAGCTGGGCCTGTCGAAGACCAGTGCCAGCCTGGGCGAGGGCATGGCCAGCCTGTTCCTCGGCAAGAAGGCGATCGATGACGAGCTGCTCGAGGAAATCGAGACCCGCCTGCTGACCGCCGACGTCGGTGTCGAAGCCACCAACCTGATTATCCAGAGCCTGACCCAGAAGGTCGCGCGCAAGCAGTTGACCGACAGCGGCGCCTTGTACCAGGCGTTGCAGGACGAGCTGACGGCGCTGCTCAAGCCGGTCGAGCAGCCGCTGCGCGTGGATCAGACCAAGCAGCCCTATGTGATTCTGGTGGTGGGCGTGAATGGCGCCGGCAAGACCACCACCATCGGCAAGCTGGCGAAAAAACTCCAGCAGGACGGCAAGAAGGTCATGCTGGCCGCTGGCGACACCTTCCGTGCCGCCGCCGTTGAGCAGTTGCAGGTGTGGGGTGAGCGCAACAGTATCCCGGTGATCGCCCAGCACACCGGGGCCGACTCGGCATCGGTGATCTTCGATGCGGTGCAGGCCGCCAAGTCGCGCGGCATGGATGTGCTGATCGCCGATACGGCCGGACGTCTGCACACCAAAGACAACCTGATGGAAGAGTTGAAGAAGGTCCGTCGGGTGATCGGCAAGCTGGATGACACGGCGCCCCATGAGGTGCTGCTGGTGCTGGATGCCGGCACCGGGCAGAACGCGATCAATCAGACCAAGCAGTTCAACCAGACCGTGAACCTCACCGGACTGGTCCTGACCAAGCTGGACGGCACCGCCAAGGGCGGGGTGATCTTCGCGCTGGCCAAGCAGTTCGGTCTGCCGATTCGCTATATTGGCGTCGGCGAAGGTATCGACGACCTGCGTACCTTCGAGGCCAACTCTTTTGTCCAGGCGCTGTTCCAGTCGCGGGAATCGTAATGATCAAGTTCGAGCAGGTCGGTAAGCGTTACCCCAACGGTCACGTCGGGCTGCACGAGCTGAGCTTTCGCGTGCGCCGCGGCGAGTTTCTCTTCGTCACCGGCCACTCCGGCGCCGGCAAAAGCACCCTGCTGCGCCTGCTGCTGGCGATGGAGCGGCCGACCACCGGCAAGCTGCTGCTGGCCGGGCAGGACCTGGGACAGATTACCAACGCCCAGATCCCCTATCTGCGCCGGCAGATCGGCGTGGTGTTCCAGAACCACCAGCTGCTGTTCGACCGCAGCGTGTTCGACAACGTCGCCCTGCCGCTGCAGATCCTCGGCCTGTCCAAGCCGGAGATCAGTAAGCGCGTCGGTGCGGCGCTCGAGCGCGTTTCGCTGGCGGACAAGGCCGAGCAGTTTCCCGGCGAGCTGTCCACCGGCCAGCAGCAACGCGTCGGGATTGCCCGCGCGATCGTGCATCGGCCGGCCCTGCTGCTCGCCGACGAGCCGACCGGCAACCTCGACCCGCGCCTGGCGGCGGAGATCATGGGCGTGTTCGAGGACATCAACCGCCTCGGCACCAGCGTGCTGATTGCCAGTCATGACCTGGCGCTGATCGCGCGCATGCGCCATCGCATGCTGACCCTGCAACGCGGTCGCCTGATCGGCGATGGGGAGGCCGTCTGATGAGCGCCACCCGCATGCCACCCCCGCAGCCGGCGCAACGCGTTGGCGCCGCGCCGAAAAAGCACGAATCGAACACTCCGGGCGATGACCCTGATTTTCGCAGCCAGCTCACCGCCTGGCTGGAAAGCCACCGCGCCAGCCTGGTCGACAGCCTGCGCCGCCTGACCAAGCAGCCGATCGGCAGCTTCTTCACCTGCCTGGTGATGGCCGTGGCCCTGAGCCTGCCGATGGGCCTGGCCCTGTTGCTGGACAACGTCGAGCGCCTCGGCGGCTCCTGGCAGCGCGCCGCGCAGATATCCCTGTTCCTCCAGGTCGATGCGAGCGAGGCCGAAGGCCAGGCGCTGCGCGAACAGATTGCGGCGATGGACGATGTTGCCGCGGCCGACTGGATCAGTCGCGAGCAGGCCTTGCAGGAGTTTCAGCAGCAATCCGGGCTGGGCGAGGCACTCAAGGAATTGCCGGAAAACCCGTTGCCGGGCGTGGTGCTGGTAACCCCCCGGGAAGTCGACAAGGTCACCCTGGAGGCCCTGCGTCTGCGTCTGGCCGACTTGCCCAGGGTCGAGCAGGCGCAGCTCGATCTGGTCTGGGTCGAGCGGCTGACGGCGATTCTCAGCCTGGGCGATCGCTTCGTCTTCGGCCTGACCCTGTTGCTGGTGATGGCCTTGTTGCTGGTGATCGGTAATACCATTCGCCTGCACATCGAGAACCGGCGTACCGAGATCGAAGTGATCAAACTGGTCGGCGGCACTGACAGTTATGTGCGCCGGCCCTTTCTTTATATGGGCGCGCTCTATGGCCTGGGTGCCGGGCTGTTGGCCTGGCTGGTGCTGGCCTATGGCCTGGGCTGGCTGAACGACGCGGTGATTCGCCTGGCCGGGCTGTACGGCAGCGACTTCGCCCTGGCGGGCGTGCCGGCAGGCGACGGCCTGTCATTGCTGCTCGGCGCAGTGCTGCTAGGCTATATCGGCGCCTGGCTGGCGGTCGCCCGGCACCTGAACGAATTGCAACCTAGATAGGTAAGTTATTGTTTTCGTTGATATTGACTATGTGTAAGGGAACTTGTAGAAGCGTTCCTAGTCTTAGTGCTCAGTGCTACACTGCGTTCGATTCGTGAGTCGGAGGATCCACATGTCCACTTCTTTGCAACCTGTTCATGCTTTAGTCCCGGGTGCCAACCTGGAGGCTTACGTGCATGCGGTCAACTGCATACCGCTGTTGACCCCTGAGCAGGAGCGCGAGCTGGCCGAGAGTCTCTACTACCAGCAGGACCTCGAAGCCGCTCGGCAAATGGTGCTCGCCCACCTGCGCTTTGTCGTGCATATCGCGCGCAGTTATTCCGGTTATGGCCTGGCCCAGGCCGACCTGATCCAGGAAGGCAACGTCGGCCTGATGAAGGCGGTCAAGCGCTTCAACCCGGAAATGGGTGTGCGCCTGGTGTCGTTCGCCGTGCACTGGATTCGTGCCGAGATCCATGAGTTCATCCTGCGCAACTGGCGCATCGTCAAAGTCGCCACCACCAAGGCGCAGCGCAAATTGTTCTTCAACCTGCGTAGCCAGAAGAAGCGTCTGGCCTGGTTGAACAACGAGGAAGTGCACGCGGTAGCGGAAAGCCTGGGCGTCGAGCCGCGCGAAGTGCGCGAGATGGAAAGCCGTCTGACTGGCCATGACATGGCCTTCGATCCGGCCACCGAGGCCGACGATGAAAGCGCGTTTTACTCGCCGGCCCAGTACCTGGAAGATCACCGCTACGATCCGGCGCGCCAGCTCGAGGCCGCGGACTGGAGCGACAGCTCTGCCGCCAACCTGCATGAGGCCCTCGACGGGCTCGATGAGCGCAGTCGCGACATCCTCTATCAGCGCTGGCTGGCCGAGGAGAAAGCCACGCTGCACGAGCTGGCCGCCAAGTACAATGTCTCCGCCGAGCGTATCCGCCAGCTGGAGAAAAGCGCCATGAACAAGCTCAAGGGCTCGATCGCGGCCTAGTGGCTGCCTTGCCCGAACCAGCCGCACCCTCGTGCGGCTTTTTTTCGTCTGGAGAATGCGTATGAAGATGCCGCCCCTGCGCGTGCAGCATGGCTTGATCTTTGTTGTCGTCGCCCTGCTGTTCTTCGCCTGGGGCGCCTGGCTTATGCGACCGCAACCTGCGGCGGCGCCGCTGCCTTGGTTGGCCGAGTGGCAGGCCGCCGTACTCGAGCCCTTGGCCGATGACCGCCTGAGTCTGGCGATGTTGAGAGTTCAGGCCGATGGCGAGCTGTGGCTGCAGCCGCCTCGCCTGCTCTATCGTGCGGACTGGCAGGCGAGTGGCACGCCCTGGACGCTGGAAGCCGAGCTCGGCCTGAGCGAGGCCGAGCGCGACAGCCTGATGGCCGCGGTGGGGGTGGGCGTACGCGACGCGGAGCAGCCACTCAGCAAACAACTATTGGCCGAGTTGGGCACGCATGCCGTCGTGGCTCTGAGCCTCAAGCCGCAGCAGGCCGTGGCCGCCGAGCAGCTGGTCAGTAGCATCGGCCAACCGCGCCTGCGGCTGGAGTTGGGCGCAGGCCAGGCCTGGGTCTATCCCGAGGCGGGCCTGACGGCCCATACCGAAGACGATCAACTGCAGCTGCTGCGTGTGGTGCCACGTGATGCGCTGCATCAGCGCCAGCGTAATCCGTAGTTTCCACGCTCATTGCGGCACTCCTCCGGATAGTCGCTGAGCGGGCTGTTCAGGCTACTGCCGATGCGCGCTAGGCTCTCAGCCACTTCGGCCACCAGTCCAGACGCGCCGCTTGCAAGCGATCGAGGTAATGGCTACCGCCAAGTTGGCGCATCTGCTGGCGAATCCAGCGGGCGCGCCGGCTGACCTGGGCGCTTGGCTGGCTGGCGCTGCGTTGGCGCGGGTTCGGCAGTACGGCGGCCAGCAGGCTGGCCTGTTGGGCCGACAGGTAGGGCGCGCCGATATTGAAGTGATGCCGCGCCGCGGCTTCGGCGCCGAATATGCCGGTGCCCCATTCGACGCTGTTGAGATAGACCTCGAGGATTCGCTGTTTCGGCCAGAGCAGCTCGATCAAGCCGGTAAACCAGAACTCGATGCCCTTGCGCAGCCAGCTGCGGCCCGACCAGAGAAACAGGTTTTTCGCCACCTGCTGGCTCAGCGTGCTGGCACCGCGCAGCGAGCCGCCTTGCTGGTTGTGCACCAGCGCGGCACGAATCGCGGCGATATCGAAGCCCCAGTGCTCGGCGAATTTCTGATCCTCGCCGGCGATCACCGCGATTTTCAGGTCGTCCGGCAGTTCGTTCCAGGGGCGCCAACTGCGCTCCAGGTCGATCGGTTTACCGTCGATCCAGGATTCGACCTTGCGTTCGACCATCAGGGCCGTGCCAGGCGGCGGCACCCAGCGCAAGACCAGCACCAGTAGCGCCGAGCCGGCCATGAGGCAGAACAGCAGTTTGAACATGAGGCGGCGAATGGAGCGAAACATGCGGGCTTGGCCAGGGGGATTTTGCCGGCCATTATAGCGGCCGGTTTGCCCTTGTCTGGAGTGATGCATGGCGCGTCTTTGGTTGTTGCTGTCTGCCTTCGCCGGTTTTACCGGTGTTGCCCTGGGGGCCTTCGCCGCCCACGGCTTGAAAAATCGGTTCAGCCCCGAGCACCTGGCGGTATTCCAGACCGGCAGCCACTATCAATTGATCCACGCCTTGGCGCTGTTCGGTGTCGCCTTGCTGGCGCTGCAGGCGCCCGGTCGATGGGTGAACCTGGCCGGTGGCTGTTTCGCCCTGGGCATTCTGTTGTTTTCCGGCAGCCTGTATCTGCTGACCCTCAGCGGCATCGACGGGCTGGGGATCATCACGCCGTTCGGTGGCCTGGCCTTTCTCGCCGGCTGGCTGTGCCTCGGCCTGGCGGCCTGGCGCTTCGGCGGCCGCTGAAGCGAGCGGCTGACGCTGCCGGTACGGGGTTAACCTGACCCTCGCGTCAGAGTGCTGGACGAATGGCGCCCTTTAGCCTTGGTCCATCGCCCGCGATCGGGCTAGAATGCCCGCCCCTCCCAAGTTGTGACCGCTCCGTTATGCGTATTCAGTTGAACGGTGAATCTTTCGAACTGGCCGACGGCGCTACCGTTGCCGACCTGATCGGCCGTCTGGATCTGACTGAACGCCGGGTCGCGGTCGAGCTCAACCTGGATATAGTGCCGCGCAGCCAGCATGCCGCCACCGTGCTTTGCGACGGTGACCGGGTCGAAGTGGTGCACGCGATTGGTGGCGGTTAATCCGCACTGGAGTTTGCAATGAGCCAAGTTCGTAACGACAAGCCTTTTACCCTGGCCGGCCGTGCCTACCAGTCACGTCTGCTGGTCGGCACCGGTAAATACAAGGATCTCGACGAGACCCGCGCGGCCATCGAAGCCTCGGGGGCGGAGATCGTCACGGTTGCCGTGCGCCGCACCAATATCGGCCAGAACCCGGGTGAACCGAACCTGCTCGACGTCATCTCGCCTTCGCGCTACACCATCCTGCCCAACACCGCCGGCTGCTACGACGCCGAAGATGCGGTGCGCACCTGCCGCCTGGCCCGCGAGCTGCTCGATGGCCACAAGCTGGTCAAGCTGGAAGTGCTGGCCGACCAGAAGACCCTGTTCCCCAACGTGATTGAAACCCTCAAGGCCGCCGAAGTGCTGGTCAAGGACGGTTTCGACGTGATGGTCTACACCAGCGACGACCCGATCATCGCCCGCCGGCTGGCCGAGATGGGCTGTATCGCGGTGATGCCGCTGGCCGGCCTGATCGGTACCGGGCTGGGTATCTGCAACCCCTACAACCTGCGCATCATCCTCGAAGAGGCGACCGTGCCGGTGCTGGTCGATGCCGGTGTGGGCACCGCGTCCGATGCCACCATCGCCATGGAACTGGGCTGCGAGGCGGTGCTGATGAACAGCGCCATCGCTCATGCGCAGCACCCGGTGATGATGGCCGAGGCGATGAAGTACGCGATCGAAGCCGGCCGTCTGGCCTATTTGGCCGGGCGCATGCCGAAGAAGCTCTATGCCAGTGCATCTTCCCCGCTGGACGGGCTGATCCGCTGAACCGAACATGATCTGCTGCGCGTCGGCCATACGGCGTTAAAAATGGCTCTAGCTCGCTAGATCCGAGAGAGCTTTGCGTGCTGCCAGCACACCCAAGAACCACCGATTTGAAGAGCCCCCGATGACCGAATCGCACCAACCCTCGGCTGTAACCGAGGACAAGCGCCAGCACCGCGCGATCAAGAGCTTCGTGATGCGCGCCGGGCGCATGACCGAAGGCCAGCAGCGCGGCCTCGATCAGGGCTGGGCCAAGTTCGGTCTGCAACTGGATGCCGGCGCCGCGGATTTCGATGCGCTATTCGGCCGCAGTGCCCCACGGACCCTGGAGATCGGCTTCGGCATGGGCCAGTCGCTGCTGGAGATGGCGGCGGCGGCGCCCGAACAGGACTTCATCGGCGTCGAGGTACACACCCCGGGTGTCGGCGCCTTGCTCAACGGCCTGATGACGCAGAACCTCGGCAACGTGCGGGTCTACAGCTGCGATGCGCTGGAAGTGCTGCGCAACTGCGTGGCCGACGCCAGCCTCGACCGCCTGCTGCTGTTCTTCCCCGATCCCTGGCACAAGGCGCGCCATCACAAGCGCCGTATCGTCCAGCCGGCGTTTGCCGAGTTGGTGCGGCAGAAGCTCAAGGTCGGCGGCGTGCTGCACATGGCCACCGACTGGGAGGCCTATGCCGAATACATGCTGGAAGTGATGAACGTGGCGCCCGGTTACCGCAACCTGGCGGCCGACGGCCGTTGCGTGGAGCGCCCGGCAGAACGGCCGGTGACCAAGTTCGAGCGGCGTGGCGAGCGTCTCGGCCACGGCGTCTGGGACCTGAAGTTCCAGCGCGAGAATTGAGCGTCAGGCTACAGCGAACGCAAAGCCAGCGCCGCTTAGCTAGCCGCAGCATAAGCAGAACATCCGCATCAAGCGCTGCCCCGGCAGCGTGACCCGGCTGAACCACAGCCACAGGACGATTGCACAAGATCGGGACCACCCGGCGCCAGGACGGCCCTCACCGCATCACCGAAGCACATCAATCCTGAGCGCTCTTGCGTCCGGGCACAAAAAAGCAGTGGTGCCAGACGCCAGCTGCGGTGAGGAGTTCGTTGTGTTGAAAGTCTGTTCAATTCTGCTGCTGGCAGTCGTTGCGCTGCAGGCGCAGGCCCAGGTCGACAGTGCCCAGGCCGCGCGACTGGGTGAGGATTTAACCCCGCTGGGTGGCGAGCGGGCCGGCAATGTCGCTGGCACCATTCCCCCTTGGCAGGGTGGGCTGGCCCAGCCGCCGGCCAATTACCGGCCCGGTATGCATCACCCCGACCCCTATGCCGCCGATGCGCCGCTGTATCGGCTCGACAGCCAGAACCTCGCCCAGCACCAGGGGCAATTGCCGGCCGGCCTGAAGGTGCTGCTGGAAAAAAATCCGGATTATTTTCTACGCGTCTATCCGACCCGACGCAGCGCCGCTGCGCCGCAACGCATCTACGATGCCACCCGCTTCAACGCCCAGAATGCCCAGTTGATCTCCGACGGCAATGGCGTCGAAGGCGTTGCGGCAGGCATCCCCTTTCCGCTACCGCAGAACGGCCTGGAAGCAATCTGGAACCACATCATGCGCTACCGTGGTGAGCAGCTCAGCATGGTCACCAACCAGGCCGCGGTGCTCGCCAATGGCGATTACAACCTGCTCAAGCTGGAGCGTGATGTCTACTTCCGCTATGGCCGCGAAGGCATGAGCCCGCAGGACCTGGACAACACCCTGTTCTATTACAAGTACAAGGTGCTCGCTCCAGGCATGCTGGCGGGCTCCGCGCTGGTGGTGCAGGAAACCCTCGATCAGGTGCTGGCGATCCGCAAGGTCTGGCGCTACAGCCGCGGCGAACGGCGTGTGCGCCGCCTGCCGATGCTGGCCTACGACACCCTGCGCCCCGATACCAGTGGCCTGGTCACCGCCGACCAGGTCGATGCCTACAACGGTGCGCCGGATCGCTACGACTGGCAGCTGCTCGGCAAGCAGGAGATGCTGGTGCCCTACAACAGCTACGCGGTGCACCAGCAGGGCATTGCCTACGAGCAAATCCTCAAGCGCAACACGCTCAACCCCGAGCTGTTGCGCTATGAGCTGCACCGCGTGTGGGTGGTCGAGGCCGAGCTGCGCAAGGGCTTCCGCCACCCCTATGGCAAGCGGCGCTTCTACCTCGATGAGGACAGCTGGCAGGTCCTGGCGGTCGATCTGTACGACAAGAATGGCGAGCTGACGGGGCTGCAGGAAAGTCATCCGATCAGCTACTACGAGGTGCCGATGTTCGGTAGCACCCTGGAGACCGTGTACGACTTCAAGGGCGGTCGCTACTTCGTCGACGGCCTGGACAACAACGAGTCGATGTACGACTTCAATGCCCGGCTCGATCCGCGTGACTTCACCCCGCAGGCCCTGCGCCGCGACGGTAACTGAGGCTCAAGCCAATCGCCAAAAAGCCGCCCTGCTGGGCGGCTTTTTGCTGTGCGCTGCGCCGTCCTCGCTTGTGGCGATTGGGCGCTGGTGCGCGAGGAAAAGGTGTCCCTGGGTTGGTGCGGTGGCCGCGACAGGGGGTGAGTGCCAGGCACTCGACGCGCCAGCCGGTTGTGCCGAGCGAGCGCGTTAGGCAATGCGCATCAGGCGGCGGCGTAGACCACCAGTTCCATCAGCATTTCCTCACGGGCCAGGCCGGCGATGACCATGGCCGCGCGGTTGGGGTAAGGCGCGTTGAAGTATTCGGCGTACACCGCGTTGACCGTGGCCAGGTAGCTGCGGTCGGTGACGTAGATCAGCACCTGGGTCACCGCGTCCATGCCCAGGCCCGCGCATTCGAGGGTGTGCTTGAGGTTGTCCAGGGTCTGCCGGGTCTGCGCCTCGATACCGCCGGGCACCACCTGGCCCTGGGTGTCGATGGGGATCTGTGCGGTATACAGGGTACCGTTGCCGATCACCGCCCACTCTAGCGGGGCCTTGGACGGGAACAGCTGGGTTTTCACCGCCTGTTTCATGGCGTGCTCCTATTCGGTGGAGAATAAAAAAGAGGGAGACGGCAGCTGCCGCGCTCCCTCCAAGGTGGGGATTAGAGGCCTTGCTCGTCGGCCATGCGCCGGGCGATCTGCGGTGCGTTCCACAGCGCCGGCAGCAGCACCAGAGACACCGGCACGGCGGTGATCACGATGAACGATTGCAGGGCACTGATGCCGCCCGAGCCGATGGAGATCAACAGGGCCGCAACCACGCCCATCATCACGCCCCAGAACACACGGATCTCCGAGCGTGGGTGATCGGTGCCGGTCATCACCATGGAAATGGTGTAGGTCATCGAGTCACCGGTGGTGGTGACGAAGATGATGGTGAGGACCAGGAACAGCACCGAGATCAGGTAGCCCAGCGGCAACTGCGCGGTGATCGCCAGCAGTGCACCCGGCAGGTTGAAGCCGGCGAAGGCCTCGGACACCGAGCCGGGGTTGCTCAGCTCGAAGGCCAGGCCGCTGCCGCCAACGATGGTGAACCAGAAACAGGTGATCAGCGGCGCCACGATCGAGATCATCGTCACCAGCTCGCGGATGGTGCGTCCACGGGAAATGCGCGCGACGAACATCGCCATCAGCGGGCCATAACCGAGGAACCAGCCCCAGAAGAACACCGTCCACCAGTCCAGCCAGGCCGGGTCGGCGCGGAAGGTGGCCATCGGGATGAACTTGTCCAGATAGATACCCATGGACTGCACGTAGGCATCGAAGATGAACGCGGTCGGGCCGAACAGCAGAATGAACAGCATCAGCACCACTGCCAGCACCACATTCAGCTGGCTGAGCAGTTTGATCCCGCGGGTCACCCCGGATACGGCGGAGAGGGTGTAGATGCCGACCAGGATGAAGATGATGGCCAGCTGGGTGCTGTAGTCGTTAGTGATGCCGAACAACTTCTCCAGGCCGAAGCTTACTTGCAGGCCGAGGAAGCCGATCGGGCCGATGGTGCCGGCGACCACCGCCAACACGCAGCAGGAATCGATCAGGGCACCGAACCAGCCGCTCATGACGCGCTCGCCGAACAGCGGGTAGAGCAGGGTGCGTGGCTTGAGCGGCAGGCCTTTTTCATAGTGCAGGTGCATCAGCACGATGCCACTGAGGCTGCCGAGAATCGCCCAGGCGAGGAATCCCCAGTGCATGAAGCTCTGCGCCAGCGCGTTGTAAGCCGCCTGGGGGGTGCCGGTTTCACCGCCGTACAGTGGTGGAGGGGAGAGGAAGTGGGCCATCGGCTCGGCCGCGGCCCAGAACACGCCGCCGCCGGCGAGCAGGGTGCACATGATGATCGACACCCAGGTGTAGGTGGGCATCTCCGGAGTCGCCAGGGCGCCCAGGCGCACCCGGCCGGTGCGGCCCATGGCGAGGTACAGGCCGATGACGAAGGTCAGCAGCAACAGCACCTGCCAGTAGGCGCCAAACAGCTTGGTCGACCAGGCGAAGGCGCTGTTGACCCAGAGTGTCATCGAGTCGATGTCCCACAGGGCGAGGGCGGCAAACAGCAGGATGAAGCCGCCGCTGATAAGGAACACCGGCACATCGACATCATTCAGCAGTTTGCTCTTGTAGCTCATGGCGGGACTTCCGAGGTGGGTCGCCGGTTGCGTGCTATTCATTACAGCCTCCTGACAAGAATCTTGTACTTGTTGGTTGTTCAGGGCAGTTACGGGGCGGGCTTGAGGCCCTGCTCCAGGGTGTTTAGCCAGTTCAGGCCCATCACCTTGGCGGTGTCTTCGGCGCTGAAGCCGCGCTGCAGCAGGCCTTGGGTGATGTTCGGGAAGTCGCGGCTGTCGCCGAACCAACCGAGCGGCTTGGGCCAGTCGGCGTTACTCGCCGAGCCTTCGCCGTAATCGACCTGCTTTGACCAGCGGCCGCTGCGCATCCACTCCAGCACCGACTGCGGCTGGTTCTGGCACAGGTCGGTGCCGATGCCGATGTGCTCGATGCCCATCAGGTCGGCGGTGCGCGCGACCATGTCGCAGAACTGCTCCAGGCTGCAGTCCGAGCCGTTGTGCAGGTGGAAGGGGTACAGGCTGAAGCCGAGCAGGCCGCCGGAGCGGCCCAGCTCGCGCAGCACCGTCTCCGACTTGTTGCGCTTGGCCGGATGGAAGAAACCCGGGTTGGCGTGGGAGATGATGATCGGTCGGCTCGACAGCTCGATCGCTTCCAGGGTGCTGCGCTCTGCGCTGTGCGACATGTCGATGAGCATGCCGACCCGGTTCATCTCGGCGATGGCCTGCCTGCCGAAGCGGGTGATGCCGCTGTCGCTGCCCTCGTAGCAACCGGTGGCCAGCAGGCTCTGGTTGTTGTAGGTCAGCTGCATGATCAGCAGGTTGAGCTGGCGGAACACTTCGATCAGGGCGATATCGTCCTCGATCGGCGAGCAGTTCTGCGCACCGAAGAAGATCCCCACCTTGCCCAGCTGCTTGGCCCGGCGGATGTCGGCGGCGCCCGCCACCGGCATGATCAGGTCGCCGTGCTGCTCGAAGCGGCGGTTCCACTCGCCGAGGCGGCTCAGGGTTTCGCGGGCATTCTCGTGGTACACCAGGGTCACGTGCACCGCAGTGACCCCTCCCTGGCGCAGTTGGGTAAACAGCTCACGGTCCCAGTTGGAGTACTGCAGGCCGTCGATCACGATCAGGTCGTCATGCATGGCACACCCCTCAGGCACGGATGTAGGTGGTCTTGACCACGGTGTAGAACTCGCGAGCGTAGGTGCCCTGTTCGCGCGGGCCGAAGCTGGAGTTCTTACGGCCGCCGAAGGGCACGTGGTAATCGGTGCCGGCAGTCGGCAGGTTGACCATCACGCAGCCGGTCTTGGCGCGGCGCTTGAAGTCGCTGGCATATTTCAGCGACTGGGTCATGATCCCGGCGGTGAGGCCGAAGGCGGTGTCATTGAGGGTGGCCAGGGCCTGCTCGTAGTCATCGACCTTGATCACGCAGGCGATCGGGCCGAACACCTCGTCGCGGTTGATCTGCATGTCGTTGCGGGTGTCGACGAACAACGCCGGGCGCATGTAGAAGCCCTCGTATTCCTCGTCGATGCGCTCGCCGCCACAGGCCAGTACCGCGCCATCGGCCTTGGCCTGTTCGATGTAACGCAGGTTCTGTTCGAGCTGCTTGCCATCGATCACCGCGCCGATCTGCACGCCTTCGCGTAGCGGGTAGCCGACCTTGAGCTGGCCCATGCGCTCGACCAACCTGGCGACGAAGCGGTCGTGCACCCCGGCGGTGACGATCAGTCGCGAGGAGGCGGTGCACTTCTGCCCGGTGCCGAAGAAGGCGCCGTTCAAGGCGCACTCCACCGCCTGCTCTAGGTCGGCGTCATCCAGCACGATCAGGGCGTTCTTGCTGCCCATCTCCAGCTGGCAGCGGACGAAATTGGCAGCGGTGGCGCTGGCGACCTTGCGCCCGGTCTCGACCGAGCCGGTGAAGCTCAGGGCATCGATCTTGGCCGAATGGATCAGTGCATCGCCAACCGTGGCGCCGCTACCCATAACCAGGTTGAAGGTGCCGGCCGGCAGGCCCTGGCGGGCGATGATCTCGCTCAGCGACCAGGCGCTGGCCGGTACCGCGTTGGCCGGCTTGAACACCACGGCATTGCCGAAGGCCAGCGCCGGGGCGATCTTCCAGGCCGCGGTGGCCATGGGGAAGTTCCACGGGGTGATGATGGCGACCACGCCCACTGGCTCGCGGCGGGTTTCGATTTCCACGCCGGGGCGCACCGAGTCGGCGGTCTCGCCCATCTGCCGCAGCACTTCGGCGGCGTAGTAGTGGAAGAACTGGCCGGAGCGGTAGACTTCGCCCATGCCCTCGGCGAGGGTCTTGCCTTCTTCGCGGGCCAGCTGCTCGCCCAGTTCGGCCTTGCGCGCGATCAATTCGTCACCGATCGCGGTCAGCACCTGATAGCGCTGCTCCAGGCCGCTGCGTTGCCACTCGAGCTGACCGGCGATGGCCGCGTCGAGGGCCTGCTCGATTTGCCCGGCGTCGGCCTGGGCATAGTCGCCCAGCACATCCTGAATGTTCGCGGGGCTGATATTACGGATAGTCGCGGAGCCCGTAAGCCACTCGCCATTGATGTAGTTAGCAAAGATATCGCCGGACATATGCACCTCCTCTCAAACTGTTAGCGAATGGTAGGCGCCGTTTTCGATAAACTAAAATCAGTTGTAAATATTGTTTGATAAGGAAAACTTACCGTGCTCGCCGACCTCAAGATCGTCCAACTGCGGCACTTCGTCTGGGTGCATGAGCTGCAGGGCTTTCATGCCGCCGCGGAAAAGGCCCACCGCACCCAGCCGGCGATTTCCCTGTCGATCCGCGACTTGGAGGGCAAGCTCGGCCAGGCCCTGTTCGAGAAGCGCAATGCCCGCGCGGCCAGGCCGGAACTGACCCCCTTCGGCGTGCAGTTCATGGCCTACGCCAAGGAATTGATCGCCCACCATGACCGGGTGATCAAGGACATGAGCCTGATCGCCCAGCACAAATCCGGGCATTTGCGCATTGCTTCGGTGCCGTCGATCGCCAGCCGCCTGCTGCCGGACATCCTCACCCGCTTTATCGGTGATGCCACCGACCTGCACGTCAGCCTGTTCGACGACAGTTCCGAGGTGGTGCTGGCAATGGTCGAGAACCAGCAGGTCGACTTCGGCATCGCCAGCCTGTGGGAGGCGGAGAGCGACATCCGCTTTATCCCGATCTGGGAGGACAGCATCGGCGTAGTCTGTCGCAGCGACCATCGCCTGGCGGGCGAAACCGAGCTGAGCTGGCAACAACTGCGCGGAGAGCGGCTGATCGCTAACGGCACCTCACGCCTGCTGGCCGACACCGCCGCCGAAGATCTGGTGGTCGACGCGCAGTTCTATATGTCCAACATGATTTCCCTGCTGGCCATGCTCGAGGCTGGCATGGGCATCACTACCCTGCCGCGCTTTGCCTTTCCGCTGGAGCACAGCCAGTTGCGTTTCATTCCGCTGAGCGAGCCCCTGGTGGTGCGCGACATCGGCATCGTCTGCCTGGCCAATCGTTCGCTGCCGGTGGCGGCCCAGGCGCTGTTCGACTTCATCCTGCGTGACAACGAACTGGATCCGGGTCAGGCTTGAACGTTCATTAATTTGATCGGGGAGGCATTATAGATAAGTTTCACTTATCGGCTGATAGGGCGATCTGAATTGCCCTGCGTCGGCCCTTGGACCACCATCGACGGCAGATAACAACAACCCGCCGTGTCCCGCTTGGCCCTCAGTAGGCCCAGTGCCGGGTACGGTTTGCGCCAGTCGAGGGCACCTGTATGAGCATTCCTTCAAGCATCGACTCTGCCAAGCTCGGGACCCGGGCGGTGCGCCTGCGTCCGGCCCATGTGGTCATGGACCTGGAGCGCCTCGGCAGCCTGCACCAGAGCCGGTTGAGTTTCATGCGCAGCCTGGTGCGCAAGATCATGCGCGAGGGCTGGCAGATCGAGGCACGGCGTTTCGAGCTGGATGCCGAGGGTTATGGCACGGTGATCTACCGGGTGCAGACCAGTGGCGACCTGTTCAGCTTCGTGCTGTTTTCCCAGTACCTCGATCCGGACAAGCGCAATGACCGGGTGATCGCCAGCGAGTGGGACCTGACCATGGCGCTGTGCGAGGGCGAGGTGGACGACGCCTACGTCGAGTACCTGCGCCTTAACGTGCCGTTGCAGGAAGCCGGGCGCCTCGACTCGCGGGTGATGGTGCTGTCGCGGGCCAACCGCAGCGTGCGCAACTTCGACAGCGTGGTGGCGGCCCTGAGTGCCGGCCAGCAGCCCGAGGTCGAGCAGATCGCCAAGGTCGGCTACCTCTATCGCACCACGGCGGTGTACGGCAGTGGCAAGCTGGGCATGGCCGACTGGGAGAAAGTCAGCAGCAAGCACCCGGACTTCGCCCGGCCGTTCGCCGCCGAGATGTTCAACTGCTTCATGCTGCGCAACTTCAGCCTGCAGCAGGCCGAGCACATCGCCCGTCAGCGCGCGCCGGACACTGCTGTACCCATGCAACCGGCGCTCAAGCGCTACTTCGGCATCGGCAACTCCACCGGCCTGGGCATGGCGCCCTACCTGATCAATCACCCGCAGCTGATCAGTCGCTGGGTCGAGATGCGTGAGCTGGCCCTGGCGCGGGTGCGCGGCCTTGGTCAGGTCACCGCAGAGCGCCTGGCCCGCCTGCAGGCGCTGGTCGTGCGTGGTATTGCACATATCCAGCAGACCGTGACCGAAGACGACTGGCAGACTGGCAACAACCGCCAGGTGCTGGAAGACTTCGCCGCGCTGCAGGACTGGCTCGCCAGCCATCCGCTGCGCAGCTGGGAGCAGTTGTCGACCTGGGCTGAGCAGCGACTCAGCCTGCAGGGTCAGGAGCTGCTCAACTGCATCCTCCTGGAGCTTTACCCGGAGCTGGTCGACAGCCTGGAAGACAGCTTTTCCCTGGTCGAATCCCTCGAGTTGCAACCCGAGATGCCGGCCGCCGAGCTGCAAGCCCTGATCGAGCGGCACTACGCCTGGGCTCTGGCCATCGACTTCGACGCCGATGGCGCCAGCGAGACCTTCTGGTACCGCTCCGAGGAGAAGCAGGAGCCGCGGCTGGGCAACTGCAACCTGGAGAGCGGCCGCGACAAGCAGATGCCGCTGGGCATCGGCTACCTGGCGCAGCAGTGTCATCGCCAGCTGTGCGCCTACCTGGCCGAGCAGCCCGCGCAGTGCACCGCCAGCTTCCTCCTGCGGCATCCCGAGCAGCGCGGCATCGTGCGGCGCATGCAGAGCATGGCCAAGACCCATTACGGCGAGATCCAGGCCAACCTGCTCGATCGCCAGGTGCTGCCCATGCACCTGCTGCGCTGCAAGCTGGCCTTCTTCGGCGTCAGCAAGTTCGATCCGCGCTCGCGCCTGTGGGTGCGCAACACCATGTTCCAGGGCGCACCGCTGCTGGAGGATATCGGTCAGCCGTTCGAGGACGACTGGTTCCTGCCCCTGGCCCCGACTGAGGAGAAGTGCTGATGCTGATTTCATCGAATGAATTGACCGCCCTGCTCAAGCGGGTGTTCGAGGGCATGGGCTATCCCGTCGGCTACTACGAGGATGCCGCCGCCCTAGTGAAATGGCTGCAGGTGCATGGCGAGCAGGGCTTCGGCGAACTGCAGCGCGCCTTGCCTTATGTGGCCGACAGCCAGCGCCCGCCCCTGCAGCTGCTTGCCGAGGAGAGCCAGGCGCTGCTGTTCGACTGTCATGGCCGCAGCGGCCTGAACTGCCTGCCGAGCATCGTCGAGCTGGCTCAGACCAAGGTACTGGAGCAGGGCTGCGTCAACGTCAAGGTGCGCAACTGCCACAACCGCAAGTTCATCCTCAAGCTGCTGGTCGACAGCGCCCGTTGCGGTATCAGCGTGCTGGCCTACTGGCAGAACGGCAGGCAGCCGGTCAGCGAGCATGTCGCCAGCATCGCCGCCGGCGCCCGCCACCCCAGTTACAGTGAGGCGCTGCTGGCCGATCCCGCCACGGCCGACACCCAGACCCTGACCTTGCTGTTCAGCACGCGCATCGACCTGCAGGGGCAGTTGCACGGCAGCACGGGCCAGCGCAGCGGCTATCGCCAAGTGAGCCCCGAGCAGTTCGCCCGCGCCGGCGAGGGCGCCCTGGAAGGCGGCATGGATATCTCCATCGAGCTGTGGCAACAGCTCAACCAGCTGGCCGAAGCGGTGCTGGTGGAGAACTCCGAGCAGTCGCGCAGCGGCGCCGGCGGCCGTTAGCGCAGCCGCGGCGGGCGGGCATTGATGGACTACAGCGGCAGCGAATGCCTGGCGCTGCTGATCGTGCTGGGCGGCAGCCTGGTGCAGGGGTTGCTGGGCATCGGCTTCGGCCTGCTGGCTGCGCCGCTGCTGTATCTGCTCGAGCCCAACTATGTGCCCGGCCCGGTGTTGCTGCTGGGTTTTCTCCTGGCGAGCTGCATGCTGCTTGGCAATCGCCAGTCGCTGGCCTGGCGTCGGCCCTTGCCGGCTATTCTGGCACGGCTGCCCGGCGCCTGGTGCGGTGGTCTGCTGCTCGGTTTGCTGCCCAGCGCTTGGCTCGGTCTGCTACTCGGTGCCTGCGTGCTGTTGGCGACCCTCACCAGCTACCGCTGGCTGGAGGTTCGCTGCAGCTCGCGCAACCTGGCCATCGCCGGTTTCTGCTCGGGGCTGATGGGCACTGCCACCTCGGTCGGCGGCCCGCCCATGGCCCTGGTCTACCAGCGTTGCGGCCGCATTAGCGCGCGCGATGAACTGGCCGCCTTCTTCCTGCTGACCACCCCGGTCTCGGTGCTGTTCCTGCTTTACCAGGGACGCATGCCGCTCGATTATCTGCATAGCACGTTCAAGCTGGCGCCCGGCGTGGTGGTCGGCTATGCCCTGGCCCGCTGTCTGGACGGCCGTTTCGACAAGCGCAGCCCGCGTCAGCTGTTGCTGCTGCTCTCCCTGCTGGCCGCCGTCGGGCTGCTAACGCACAGTATTTGGCAGTTATTGGGTTAGGGCGAGGCGTCGGCCTGTTTCCCCGCCCCTGACTATTACACAGGCAGCGGCAGCGGCTCAGCTGCGATCGGCACGCCCGCCGATCAGGTCGATGCCTGCAGCGGTGCGTCGGATCGCGATGAGCTGCGCCGCGACGGTAACTGAGGATCGGACACGGCAGGCGGCTTTTGTGCGCCGCGGCGAGTGGACCTAAGCTGACAGGGGTGAATGAATCGCTGGAGGCGGCAGAGATCCGATGGCGACATCCTCGAAAGCGCGCGCCCGCCCGGCGAAATACCGCGGCTGGTCGCAGCAGGTGACCCAGACCAGCAGCGCTCTGGATCTGGATCCTGGGGTCTTCACCTGGGACGATCCGCAGGCCATCGCGGCATCGCTCAAGGCCTCGGCCGAGCGCAGCAGCAGGCGCAAGACCACGCCCTTCGCCTCGGCGATGGCGATGCTCAATTTCTACATCAATCGCGCCGGGCGGCAGCTGCCTGAGCCGCGCCGGGCCTGCCTGGAGGCGGCCAAGGATGAGTTGCGTGTGTTGTTCGGTCGGCCGCGGCGGCGTCCGGCAAAGAGCGGCGCAGCGCGCCTCTAGCAAGGCAGTACCCGCTTGCCAGGGGGCGCAAGCCGTCCCTGCTCCCTGTTTGCCGAGGGTCGGCCCCTCGGCTGTGCTCGCGCAGCGGTGCGCCCGTTTGGCTGCCGGCGCCGCCTAGCTGCGGTCCGCCAGCACGCCGATCAGGAAGAACACCAGCAACAACACCGGCGCCAGGGTGTAGTTGTTGAAGTGGCCGAGGCCTTGGGCCAGCCAGGGGGTGAGGAAGACCATTGCCAGGCCGTAGCCGACTGCGCAGATCAGCACGAAAATCAGGGTGCGGAAGATGAAGTTGAGGCCGCCGATGCTGCGTTGCACCGAGGCATTGATGGCGGGGCCGAACAGCACCAGCAGGGTGGCCATGATGGCCAGGGCGATGTCGTACAGGTGGCCGCGGCTCCAGCGCGACAGGGTGGCGATCAGGTCGAATAGCAGGTCCAAGCGGGGTCCTTAGCGCCGCGTGGCGCACAGCAGGTCAGGGCAGAAAGTGTTGCAGCAGGTCGTTGAGGAACAGCTGGCCTTCGCGGGTGGCGACCAGGCGGGCCGGGTCGCGGTGCATGAGGCCGCGCTGCATGGCGTCCTCGCGCGCCGCGGCCAGTAGCGTCAGCGGCAGGCCGGTGCGCTGAGTGAACAGCGTGCTGGCGACGCCGTCCGTGAGGCGCAGCACATTCATCAGGAATTCGAAGGGCAGTTCCTCGGCGCCAAGCAGACGTTCGCCGGCGCTGAAGCTTTTTTCGGGATCCAGGTAGTCCTTGGGCAGGCGGGTTTTCCAGCCGCGGCTGATGCTGCCGTCCGGGCGGCTCAGCTTGGCGTGGGCGCCGGCGCCGATGCCGAGGAAGTCGCCGAAACTCCAGTAGTTGAGGTTGTGCCGCGCCGCCTTGCCGGGCTGGGCGTAGGCGGAGACCTCGTACTGGGCGTAGCCGTGTTCGGCCAGCAGCGCCTGACCGGCTTCCTGGATATCCCAGAGGATATCGTCCTCGGGCATCAGCGGCGGCTGGTTCCAGAACACCGTATTCGGTTCTACCGTCAGCTGATACCAGGACAGGTGGGTCGGGCCCTGGGCGATGGCGATGCGCAAATCGCCGAGGGCATCCTCGATCGACTGGTCCGGCAGGCCGTGCATCAGGTCCAGGTTGAAGTTGTCGAAGCCGGCGGCGCGGGCCATGTCGGCGGCGCGGATGGCCTCGTCACCGTCATGGATGCGACCCAGGGCCTTGAGCTTGGCGGCCTGGAAACTCTGTACGCCGATCGACAGGCGATTGATGCCCAGCGCCCGGTAGTCGCGGAACTTGGCCTGTTCGAAGGTGCCGGGATTGGCTTCCAGGGTGATTTCGATATCGCCGGCGAAGGGCACGCGGCGCTCCACGCCTTCGAGCAAACGGCCCAGCGCCCTGGCCGAGAACAGGCTGGGCGTACCGCCGCCGAAGAAGATCGAGGTCAGCGCCCGGCCATGCACCTGGGACAGGTCCTGGTCGAGGTCGGCGAGCAGGGCGTCGACGTATTCCTCTTCCGGCAGGCTCGGCCCGGCGGCATGGGAGTTGAAGTCGCAATACGGGCACTTCTTCACGCACCAGGGGATATGGATATACAGCGCCAGCGGCGGCAGCTCGAAGTGCGCCTGGTCGCGCGGGGCGTGGTTGCCGCTTGCCGCGCCATGCTCATTGAACATCAGTCAACTCCGCTGGCGCGGCTGCGCGGCGCCTAGCCCCGCATCGCCCAGGCTGTCTTCGCGGTCAGTCAGGCCCAACCGTTGCTTGAACAGAGCCATGGCGCGGGCGCGATGGCTCAGTTGGTTCTTCTCGACGGGAGACAGTTCGGCGCTGGAGCATTGCCGTTCTGCGACCCAGAACAGCGGATCGTAACCGAAGCCCTGGTTGCCTCGCGCGGCATGCAGGATGTGCCCGTGCCAGAGTCCCTCGCAGATGATCGGCAGTGGATCTTCGGCGTGTAGCAGGAGGGCCAGGCAGCAGACGAACTGGGCGCCACGCTGGGCGTCCGGTACGTCTTTCAATGCATCGAGCAGCTTGGCGTTATTCGCCGCGTCGCCCTGGCCATCGGCGTAACGCGCCGAGTAGATGCCCGGTGCCCCGCCGAGAAAATCCACCGCCAGGCCGGAGTCGTCGGCCAGCGCCGGCAAGCCCGACACACGTGCGGCATGGCGCGCCTTGAGGATGGCGTTTTCGACGAACGACAAGCCGGTCTCCTCCGGCTCCAGATCACTGAACTCGCCGATCGAGCGCACGCGTACGGCATTGCCGAGCATGGCCTGGAGTTCCTTGAGTTTGCCGGCGTTATGGCTGGCGAGTACCAGTTCGTTTAGCTGAATCATCAGTCGGGGAAGAGTTCCTGGTTGAAGTCGAGGCTGTGGGTGTTGCCGCCGTCCGCCTGGATACTGATGCTGAAGCGCAGTATCTCCTGTTGCTCGATGGGGAACTGCGCCAGGTAGTAAATAGCCGCGCCTTCTTTCACCTGCTTGAACTTCAGGTTGTGGGTCTGGCCGAGCAGGTTGCGCATCTCGCCGCTGACGACCGCGGCGGTTGGTTGGCCGGCCTTGAGTACCGAGATATTCAGCACGCCCTGCTTCTTGCCGCGGCTGAGGCCCACGGCTGCGGCGATCTCCGGTTGCAGGAAGCTGGAGTTGAAGGCGCTGTAGTGCACGTCCAGGTCACCGAAGCTTTGCTTGCGTTCGGCCAGTGCCGGCAAGCTCAGGCACAGGGCGATAAACAGTAGGGCGATGCGACTCATGATGATTCTCCTCAATGGGACCATGTTGCCGGCGAAATCAGTTGGCGCTCGGCCCGCTGATCCGGTAGATGCCTATCTCACCTAAGAGATTAGGCCAAATGCGGCTGGCCCAACCGTGCAGATGGTCGCGATCGACCGCCAGGCGGTCCAGTAACCGGGCGTTTTGCGCCAGGCACAGGCGCTCGAAGTCCGCGAAGGTACAGAAATGGATATTCGGCGTGTTGTACCAGGTGTACGGCAGGAAGTCGGACACCGGCATGCGCCCCTTGCTCGCCAGGTACCAGCGGCAACGCCAGTGGGCGAAGTTGGGGAAGGTGATGATGCAGGTCTTGCCGATGCGCAGCATCTCCGCCAGTACCTTGTCCGGGAAGTGCAGGGCCTGCAGCGACTGGGTCATCACCACCACGTCGAAGCTGTTGCTGGCGAAGTTGCCCAGGCCCTTGTCGAGGTTCTGCTCGATGACATTGACGCCCTTGCGGACGCACTGGGCGATGTTGTCCGGGTCGATCTCCAGGCCATAACCGCTGACCCCTTTGTGCTCGGCCAGCCAGGCGAGCAGTTCGCCATTGCCGCAACCGAGGTCGAGTACCCGGCTGCCGGCGGGGATCCAGTCTTGGATGATGTCCAGGTCGGCTCTCATGGGTGCCTCATATTGCGATTCGGTTCATATAGCTGCTGAACGCCTGCAAGTAGCGCGGGATCGGGATCAGGAAGGCGTCGTGGCCCTGCGGCGCGTCGATTTCCAGGTAGCAGACGTTCTTGCGTGCGGCGATCAGGGCGTCGACGATCTCCCGCGAGCGCGCCGGCGAGAAGCGCCAGTCGGTGGTGAAGGACATCACGCAGAAGTCCGCCTGCACCCCGGCCAGGGTTTGGGCCAGATTGCCGTCGAACGCCGCCGCCGGGTCGAAATAATCCAGGGCCTTGGTCATCAGCAGGTAGGTGTTGGCGTCGAAGCGCCCGGAGAACTCCTCGCCCTGGTAGCGCAGGTAGCTCTCGACCTGGAACTCGACGCTGTGGAAGTCGTAGTTGAGCTTTTCGCTCTTCAGGCCGCGGCCGAATTTCTCGCCCATGGCATCGTCCGACAGGTAGGTGATGTGGCCAACCATGCGTGCCAACATCAGGCCGCGCTTGGGGATCACCCCGCGCTCCTGGAAGTGCCCACCGTAGAATTCCGGGTCGGTGAGGATGGCCTGGCGCGCCACTTCGTTGAAGGCGATGTTCTGTGCCGACAGCTTGGGCGCCGAGGCGATCGCCAGGCAGTGACGGATACGCTCGGGGTAGCTGATGGCCCACTGCATGGCCTGCATGCCGCCGAGACTGCCGCCGACCACCGCGGCCCACTGGCCGACGCCGAGGGCGTCGGCCAGGCGCGCCTGGCTGTGCACCCAGTCTTCCACGGTCATCACCGGGAAGTCCGCGCCAAAGGGTTTGCCGGTGGCCGGGTTGAGGCTGGAGGGGCCGGTCGAGCCGTTGCAGCCGCCGAGGTTGTTGAGGCTGACGACGAAGAACTTGTTGGTGTCGATCGGCTTGCCGGGGCCGATGCAGCTGTCCCACCAGCCGGGCTTGCGCTCATCCGCGCTGTGGTAGCCGGCGGCATGGTGATGGCCGGACAGCGCATGGCAGATCAGCACCGCGTTGCTGCACGCGGCATTCAACTCGCCGTAGGTTTCATAGACCAGTTGGTAGTCGGCCAGGCTGCGTCCGCAGGCGAGCGGCAGGGGGTCGGCAAAATGCAGCACCTGCGGGGTCACCAGGCCAACGGAGTCTTGGGGAAAGGCAGTAGACATCGACCCTGCTCGCAGTAAAGGAAGTGCCGCAGTCTAAAGAGCGCCGCCGCGGGCGGCAAGCGTGCGGGCGCGCGGACAATCCCTGGCGGCGGCGTTGCCGGCGCTCATTCGCCGACGCTGTGGGGGCGTGCCACGCCGGGCAGGTTGACCACCTTGCCCTGGCGCTGGATCGGCGCGGGAAGGCGCAGGCGGCGCAGCATCTCGCTGGCCTGGGCCAGTTGCTGTTGCAGTTCGTCGCGATAGCCGGCCAGTTGCTGGCCGCGCTGACGGGTTTGCTGGGTTTGCTGGGCCAGGGCCTTGAGCCGCAACATATGGCTTTCCAGCAACTGTTTGTGTTCCAGGGTGTGTTGCATCAGCGGCATCAGCGCGTCACTGGCCCACTGCCCGGCCTCGACCCGCAGGCGCTGGTGCAGGCCGATGACTTGCTGCCCCAGGGTGGCGAAGAAGCGCCTGGTCAGGCTGCGTTGTTCGGTGAGCAGGGTCTTCAGGTGCAGGCGGAACTGGTCGGCCTGGGTCTGTAGCTGTTTGAGTTCGCGCCGGTAGCGTTTGATGTTGAACTGCGGCGCATCGACGCCTTGCAGCGGATTTTCCTGATTGTGCCGGTGGTAGATGGCGGCGACCATCTTGTTGGCCGTCTCGGCTTCCTGCCCCAGGCTGTCCAGGTCGTGTTCCACCGAGCGGAAGAAGTGCAGGATCGCCTGGTTGATGCCCACGGTGGTCCAGCTGCCGGCGAGGTTCTTGCGCACCTTGTTCAGGTGTTCGTCGAGGCGCTCTGCGCGTACGGCGATCTGCAGCAGCTCGCCTTGACGCTTGAGCAGGCGCTGGTTGGTTTTCAGCCCGAGCAGGCGCTTGTGGTGCTGGCCGTGGTCGTCCTTGGTCTTGGCGGTCAGCTCGAACAGCAACTGACCATTGTCGTGCTGGTGATGACTCAGCAGCGCCTGTTGCTCGTTGACCTTGTCCAGGCGCAGGTTGAGCAGATGCTGGCTGCCTTGCAGCAGGGCCAGCACCTGATTGACCACGCGGTCTTCGATCAGGCGTTCCTTCTGGCTGACGATGCGCTCGCACAGCAGGTCTTCCAGGTTGCGCATCTGGCTGCGGGCCAGCAGTGCCGGATCCTTGCGTACCTTGGCCAGCAACGCCTGCTTGGCCGACAGCGGCAGCACCTCGTCGGGCTGGATGCCGAGTTGCCTGGCCGTGAGGGTCTGGATCTGCTCGATGGCGTTCTGCACGAAGGCTTCGCCTGCCAGGTCGTCCCAGAGGATGTCGATCTTGTTGAGCACGGCGAACAGGCTGGACTGGGTGTCGTCGTCGAGCTGGCGAATATGCTGCTGCCAGACCGCGAGGTCGCTGGCGGTCACCCCGGTGTCGGCGGACAGCAGGAAGATGATCGCCTGGACGCTGGGCAGCATCGACAGGGTCAGTTCCGGTTCGCTGCCCAGGGCATTCAGGCCGGGGGTGTCGAGGATGCGCAGGCCCTGGCGCAGCAGCGGGTGGTCGAAGTTGACCATTGCATGGCGCCAGGCTGGCACCAGCACCTGGCCGGATTTTCCGGTGCTTTCCAGGGTGTCGGGGTGAAAGCCCAGCTGGATCGCCTGCTCGACCGGCATGGGCTTGCTCTTTGCCACTTGGGTGAAGGCCTGGATCATGTTGTCCGGGTCGCTGAGGTCCAGCGGGATGTTCACCCAGTGCCGGGGGATCCGCTTGAACTGGGCGACACTGGCCTCGGTGGCGCGGGTTTCGATCGGCAGCAGGCGGATGTAGGAGTGTTCCGAGCGGGGGTCGAAGAACAGCTCGGTGGGGCACATGGTGGTGCGTCCGGCCTGGGACGGCAGCATGCGCTGGCCATAGGCGGAGAAGAACAGGCTGTTGATCAGTTCGGTCTTGCCACGCGAGAACTCGCCGACGAAGGCCAGGGTGATGTGGTCGGTACGCAGCAGTTTGAGGGCGCGTTCGAGTTTGCTGTCCAGCGCCTCGGTGTTGAGTCGGTTGTTGACCAGCCAGCTGCGGTAGCGCGCGACCTGGCGCATCAGCTTGCGCTTCCAGTCGACGTAGGCGTCGACCTGTTGACTGAGACGTTCCATGCTCATCCTGGCGTTCCTCTGGCTAGCGCGGCTTTGCGGCGGTGCGGTTAGCGGCGCGGGTCTGCCCGGCAGCGCATGGCGAGCGCCGCTGCTCTGGGCTGGCGAGCATTATGCGGGGCGAGCAGGTGGTGTCAATTGGCTAGCAGGTCTGATGGTCGCTCAGGCGGGCCGAGCGGTCAGTTCCAGCACCGCGGGCAGCTGCCGCGGCTGCTTGATGCGGACGCGCTTCTGGCGGCTTTGCTGGCCGCTTTCCAGGCTGACCTGGCTCTTGCTCACGGCAAAGGCGTCGGCGAGAAAGGCCAGCAGCTTGGCGTTGGCCTTGCCGTCGACGGGGGGCGCGGTGAGGCGGATTTTCAGCCGCTCACCGTGCAGCCCGGCGAACTCGTCGCAACTGGCTTTGGGCTGCAGGTGGCAATCGAGGACCAGGTCCTCGCCGTCCCAGCGATAGAAACTCATCGGGCTCTGGGGGTCAGATCGCCAGGCTGAGGCCCCTGAACATGCCGGTCATCACCGCCAGGTTGCGCACCACCAGCATGTCGATCAGGTTGAGGATCAGGAAGGCCACGATCGGCGACAGGTCCAGCCCGCCCAGGCTCGGCAGAATGCGCCGAATCGGCGCCAGCAGCGGTTCGCAGATCTGATTGATCAGTTCGGCCGCCGGGTTGTGACTGCCTTGGGCGACCCAGGACAGGATCACGCTGATGATCAGGGCAAAGAAGAACACCTTGATGAACAGGGCGGTGACGCCAATGATCGACCAGACCAGCAGTTGCAGCGGATTGTCGAGGCCATAGCCCATCAGCATCAGGACCAGGGCCATGAGCACCAATTGCACCAGGATCGCCAGCACCAGCGAGGCCAGGTCGAGTCCGGCGAAACTGGGGATGACCTTGCGCAGGGGTTTGAGCAGCGGGTGGGTGGCGCGCACGATGAACTGGCTGAGCGGGTTGTAGAAATCGGCCCTCACCAGTTGCAGGATGAAGCGCAGCAGCACGATCAGCAGGTACAGGCTGCCGATGGTTTGCAGGATATAAACCGCTGCGGTACTCAGTCCGATCATTATTGACTCCTTAATGGTCCATCTGGCGGTGGGCCGAGTGGTTTATTGGCCAAGCTGCTCGGCCAGTTCTGTCGAACGCTGGGCGGCGGCATTCATCGCCTGTTCGACCAGGGCTTCGAAGCCGCCGGCCTGGAAGGTCTTGATTGCCGCTTCGGTGGTGCCGGCCGGCGAGCTGACACGGCGGCGCAGTTCGCTGGCATCGACATCGCTGGCCACCGCCATACGCGCGGCACCCAGTGCGGTGTGCAGGGTCAGTTGGGCGGCGGTGTCGCGCGGCAGGCCGAGCTTCTCGCCGGCGGCCGTCATGGCTTCCATCAGCAGGAAGAAATACGCCGGACCGCTGCCGGAGACGGCGGTGACCGCATCGATCAGCTGTTCTTCATCCAGCCACAGGACCAGGCCGACGGCACCGAGCAACTGTTCCGCCTGCTGGCGCTGCGGCGCCGAAACCAGGCTGTTGGCATACAAGCCGCTGACACCCTGGCGCAATAGGGCTGGCGTATTGGGCATGCAGCGGACAATGGCCGGTGCCGCTTGGGCTCCCGCGCCAAGCCAGCGTTCCAGGCTGGCACAGTTGATGCCGGCCGCGATGGAGACGACCAATTGACCCGCCTCGAGATGGGCGGCCAGATCCAGGCAGACGTCCTTCATCACCTGCGGCTTGACGGCCAGGACGATTACCGCGCAGCCCTGAATGGCTTCGGCGTTGCTGGCGAAGGTTTCGATGCCGTGTTCGGCACTGATCTTGGCACGTTGTTCGGCGCCATGATCACTGGCGCGAATGCTGCTGGCGTCGATGCCCTGGGCGAGCAGCCCGCCGATCAGGCTAGCGGCCATATTGCCGGCGCCGATAAACGCAATGCGGGGGGAAGTCATAAGAGGTTTCCTTATCTATTGAGTCGAGTAGAGCGGTGCCTACGCATAGTCGCGCTCGCCAAACAGGGCGGTACCGATGCGCACCCAGGTCGCCCCTTCGGCAATGGCGGCTTCAAGGTCATGGCTCATGCCCATGGACAGGGTGTCGAGATCCAGGGGCAGCTTGGCCTGCAGTTCAGCCAGGCGGGCAAAGGCGGCCTGTTGCGTCGCACGGTCATCGCTGGGTTGAGGAATTGTCATCAATCCACGCAGTTTGAGGTTAGGCAGCTGGGTTACCGCCAGGGCCAACGCCGGCAATTCTTCAGGGCTGCAGCCTGATTTGCTGGCCTCGCCACTGACATTCACCTGCAGGCAGATATTCAGCGCGGGCAAGTGCGGCGGGCGCTGCGTGGACAGGCGTTCGGCGATCTTCAGGCGTTCCACCGAATGCACCCAGTCGAAATGCTCGGCAAGCGCCCGGGTCTTGTTGGATTGAATGGGGCCGATAAAGTGCCAAATCAATGGCAGGTCGCTCAGTTCGCGCTGTTTTTCCAGCGCTTCCTGCAGGTAGTTCTCGCCGAAATCATGCAAGCCGGCAGCACAGGCCTGGCGAATTGCCGCGGCGGGTTTGGTTTTGCTCACTGCCAGCAAGCCAATCGTTGCACAATCTCGCTCCGAGGCTTGCGCCGCCTCACGGATGCGTGCTCCGACCTTTGCAATATTCTCTGCTATCGTGGACATTACTTGCGCCAGCCGCCTAGTGTTCGCGGCATTCTACCGTCATTAGGGAGTCCCATGGATATCACTGAGCTGCTTGCCTTCAGCGCCAAGCAAGGCGCGTCGGACCTGCATCTCTCTGCTGGTCTGCCGCCGATGATTCGGGTCGACGGCGATGTGCGCCGGATCAATTTGCCGGCCCTGGATCACAAGCAGGTGCATGCACTGATCTACGACATCATGAATGACAAGCAGCGCAAGGATTTCGAGGAGTTCCTCGAGACCGACTTCTCCTTCGAAGTGCCTGGTGTCGCTCGCTTTCGGGTCAACGCCTTCAACCAGAACCGTGGTGCCGGTGCGGTGTTTCGCACCATTCCGTCCAAGGTACTGACCATGGAAGACCTCGGCATGGGCGAGGTGTTTCGCAAGATCACCGACGTGCCAAGGGGCCTGGTGCTGGTCACCGGGCCAACCGGTTCGGGCAAGTCGACCACCCTGGCGGCGATGCTCGATTACCTCAATGGCACCAAATACCAGCACATCCTGACCATCGAAGACCCGATCGAATTCGTCCACGAGTCGAAGAAGTGCCTGATCAACCAGCGTGAAGTTCACCGCGACACCCTGGGCTTCTCCGAGGCCCTGCGCTCGGCGCTGCGCGAAGACCCGGACATCATCCTGGTCGGCGAAATGCGCGACCTGGAGACCATCCGCCTGGCGCTGACCGCCGCGGAGACTGGCCACCTGGTGTTCGGCACCCTGCACACCACCTCGGCGGCGAAAACCATCGACCGGGTGGTCGATGTATTCCCGGCCGAAGAAAAATCCATGGTGCGCTCGATGCTTTCCGAATCCTTGCAGGCGGTGATTTCGCAGACCCTGTTGAAGAAAGTCGGCGGTGGTCGGGTGGCGGCCCATGAAATCATGATTGGCACCCCGGCGATTCGTAACCTGATCCGTGAGGACAAGGTGGCGCAGATGTATTCGTCGATCCAGACCGGCGCTTCGCTGGGCATGCAGACCCTGGATGCCTGCCTGAAAGGCCTGGTCGCCAAGGGCCTGGTCACTCGCGAAAATGCGCGGGAAAAATCCAAGACCCCGGATAACTTCTGATTCGTATCTGGCCAGCCGCGAGGCTGGCCGAGACCCAGATCGCTGGTGAGGCACGCGCCCCAGGGGCTGGAGGTTGGCTAAGCGCGTGACAGTGATGGGCGAGACAACGCATGGAATTCGAAAAACTGCTGCGCCTGATGGTAGAAAAAGGCGGCTCCGACCTGTTTATCACTGCCGGCGTACCGCCGTCGATGAAGGTCAACGGCAAGATCATGCCGGTGACCAAGAGCCCCATGTCGCCCGAACAAACCCGGGAAACCGTGCACTCGGTGATGAACGAGCAGCAGCGCCGCGACTTCGCCGAGAGCCACGAGTGCAACTTCGCCATCAGTGCCCGCGGGGTCGGGCGCTTCCGCGTCAGCGCCTTCTACCAGCGCAACCTGGCCGGCATGGTCCTGCGCCGTATCGAGACCAACATCCCGACCCTGGATGACCTCAAGCTGCCGGAAGTCCTCAAGAAGCTGGCGCTGACCAAGCGCGGCCTGGTGCTGTTCGTCGGCGCCACCGGCACCGGTAAATCCACCTCGCTGGCGGCAATGATCGGCTACCGCAACAAGAACAGCAGCGGCCACATCATCTCCATCGAAGACCCGATCGAGTACATCCACCAGCACCAGAACTGCATCGTCACCCAGCGCGAAGTGGGCATCGACACCGAGTCCTTCGAGGTGGCGCTGAAGAACACCCTGCGCCAGGCGCCGGACGTGATCCTGATTGGTGAGGTGCGCACCCGCGAGACCATGGACCACGCCGTGGCCTTCGCCGAAACCGGCCACCTGTGCCTGGCCACCCTGCACGCCAACAATGCCAACCAGGCGCTGGACCGGATCATCAACTTCTTCCCGGCCGATCGGCAGAATCAGGTGTGGATGGACCTGTCGCTCAATCTCAAGGCCATCGTCGCCCAGCAGTTGATCCCGACCCCGGATGGCAAGGGGCGCCGCGCGGTGATCGAGGTGCTGATCAACACCCCGCTGGCGGCCGATCTGATCCGCAAGGGCGAGGTGCACGAACTCAAGAACTTGATGAAGCGCTCCACCGAACTGGGCATGCAGACCTTCGACCAGGCGCTGTACAACCTCTATAGCCAGGGCGAAATCACCTACGAAGATGCGCTGCTCTATGCCGACTCGGCCAACGACCTGCGCCTGCTGATCAAGCTCGGTTCGGAAAGCGACGGCGATCACCTGGTCCAGCTGAGCGGTGGTCTATCACTGGAAGATGCCCCCGAAGACCCGGGGCGGAGTTTTCGCTGAGGCGCAGTGGCCAAAACAGCCCGCGCTCGCGGGCTTTTTATCGAGCGGTAAACCTTGTGCGGTCTTGCCGGTCTCATTCGCATCACTCAGCAGCGCAGGAGCAAGGCATGGACGTAAGAAGCGACACCCACAGCAAGGTCATCGGTTACCTGTTGTGGATCTTCGGTTTTCTCGGTGCGCACCGCTTCTATTACGGCAAACCGGTCACCGGAACCATCTGGTTTTTCACCCTCGGCTTGCTGTTTGTCGGCTGGATCATCGACCTGTTCCTGATCCCGGCGATGGATCGTGAGGCCGACCTGCGCTTCACCGCTGGCGAAACCGATTACAACGTCGCCTGGATTCTGCTGACCTTCCTCGGTATTTTCGGTGTGCACCGCATGTACCAGGGCAAGTGGATCAGCGGGATCCTCTACCTGCTCACCGGTGGCCTGTTCCTGATTGGCGTGCTTTACGACTTCTGGACGCTGAACGAGCAGATATCGATCAAGAATGCCGCCCGCGGGTAAGTGGCCGGGACAGGCGTAGTTGCCAGCACGTAGGGCGTACTCGCGAAGCAGTACGCCGTTTCACTGGCGCAGGTGCGGCGGACTGTTCGCTACGCTCCTGAGTCCGCCCTACCTGGATCCACCCGTTGCGCCGAACCCTGGCTATTGCAAGCCGATAGCTGTTGCAACGGCTAATAGGGATATCGCCATAAGACTGCGGCTCACGCCTGGTAGCTGATGTGTCCATCGACCAGGGTGCAGTGCACCGCGCCGGGCAGGCAGTGGCCGATAAACGGGCAGTTGGTACCCTTGGAGAACCAGCTTTCCCCAGCCAGGGTCGAGGCCTGCGGGTCGAACAGCAGCAGGTCGGCCGCTGCGCCCACGCTCAGGCGCCCGGCAGGCAGGCGCAGGGCTTGGGCCGGGCCGCTGGACAGGCGTGCGAGCAGGGTCGGCAGGTCGAGTAGACCGTCTTCCACCAGGCTCATGGCCAGCGGCAGCAACAGCTGCACGCTGCTGATGCCCGGTTCGGTGGCGCCGAAGGGGGCCAGCTTGGCGTCACGTTCGTGGGGTTGGTGGTGGCTGGCAATGGCCGAGATCACGCCGCTCTTCACCGCCTCGCGCAGGCCGTCGCGGTCGGCGCGGGTGCGCAGTGGCGGCTGTACGTGATAGAGACTGGAGAAGTCGCTCAAGGCCTCATCGGTGAGAATCAACTGATACAGCGCCACGTCCGCGGTCACCGGCAGGCCACGGGCCTGGGCCTCGGCGATCAGTTGCGCGCCGCGGGCACTGGTCAACTGGCTGAAGTGGGCGCGCACGCCGCTTTGCTCGACCAGCAGCAGGTCGCGGGCCAGGGCCACGGTTTCGGCGGTTTCCGGGATGCCGGCCAGGCCGAGGAAGCTGGCAGTGGCGCCTTCGTGGGCCAGACCGCCTTCGGCCAGGTCATGGTCCTGGGAGTGGAAGATCACCGTCAGGTCGAAGGTGGCAGCGTATTCCAGGGCGCGGCGCAGGGTGCGGGTGTTGCGGAAGGTATCCAGGCCATTGCCGAAGGCCACGCAACCGGCGTCGCGCAGGGCCACCAGTTCGGCCAGCTGGTCGCCGTCCAGGCCTTTGCTCAGGGCGCCGATGGGGAACACCTTGGTGTGGCCGGCCTCGCGGGCACGGTCGAGGATCAGTTCGGCCACCGCCGGGGTGTCCAGCACCGGTTTGGTAAAGGGTGGGCAGCACAGGCTGGTGACGCCGCCGGCAGCCGCGGCCAGGGTTTCGCTGGCGATGCTGCCCTTGCGGCTGTAGCCGGGTTCGCGCAGGGCGACAGACAGGTCGACCAGGCCGGGCGCGGCCACCAGGCCCTGGGCCTGGATGATTTTCTCGGCGACGAAGCCGGCTGGCATCTGGCCGATGGCGATGAGCTTGCCGCCATCGATGAACAGGTCGGCCACCTGGTCGAAGTTGCTGCTCGGGTCGATGACGCGGGCGCCAAGGATTGCGGTACGCATCAGTTGGATTCCTCGGCTTCCTGGTTGAGTTGACGCTGGGCATTCTGCCCGCTCATGGCCATCGACAGCACGGCCATGCGCACGGCAATGCCGTAGGTGACCTGGTTGAGAATCACCGATTGCGGGCCGTCGGCCACTGCCGACTCGATTTCCACGCCGCGGTTGATCGGCCCCGGATGCATCACCAGGGCATCCGGTTTGGCCAGCTTGAGGCGCTGCTCGGTGAGGCCGAACAGGCGATAGAACTCGCCCTCGCTGGGCAGTAGGCCGCCACTCATGCGTTCGCGCTGCAGGCGCAGCATGATCACCACGTCGACATCCTTGAGGCCCGCGGCCATGTCGCTGTAGACGCTCACGCCATACTGCTCGATGCCGACCGGTAGCAGTGTCTTGGGGGCGATCACGCGGATGTCCGGGCAGCCGAGGGTCTTCAGGGCCAGCATGTTCGAACGGGCCACCCGCGAATGCAGGATATCGCCGACGATGGCCACCGATAAGTGCTCGAAGCCGCCCTTGTGCCGACGAATGGTCAGCATGTCGAGCATGCCCTGGGTCGGGTGGGCGTGGCGACCGTCGCCGCCATTGATGATCGCCAGGTTCGGGCACACGTGTTCGGCGATAAAGTGCGCGGCGCCCGAATCGGCGTGGCGTACCACGAAGATGTCGGCGGCCATCGCCTCGAGGTTGCGCAGGGTGTCGAACAGGGATTCACCCTTGCTGGTCGAGGAGGTCGACACGTTGAGGGTGATGACGTCGGCGGACAGGCGCTGGGCCGCCAGCTCGAAGGTGGTGCGGGTGCGCGTGGAGTTCTCGAAGAACACGTTGCACACGGTCTTGCCGCGCAGCAGCGGGACTTTCTTCACGGCCCGGGCGCCGACTTCGAGGAAGGAGTCGGCAGTATCGAGGATTTCCGTCAGCAGCTCGCGCGGCAGGCCGTCGAGGGTGAGGAAGTGGCGCAGCTGGCCTTGGTCATTCAGCTGCAGCGGGCGCGGGGCATCAATCGGCGTCATCGCGAGGGTCTCAGTTTGCAAACGTCTGGAGTTCGAGGGTCAGCGGCGTGGGGCCGGACAGTTTGACCCGCTGATCGGCGGCCAGCGACAGGGTGGCGCCAACCACGTCGGGGCTGATTGGCAGTTCGCGGGCATTCAGGTCGAGGAGGCAGACCAGGGTCACGCTGGCCGGGCGGCCATAGTCGAACAGCTCATTGAGGGCGGCGCGGATGGTGCGGCCGCTCATCAATACGTCGTCGATCAACACCAGGTGCTGGCCTTCCACCTCGAACGGCAGTTCGGAGGGCTGCACTTGCGGGTGCAGGCCTTTCTGGGTGAAGTCGTCGCGGTAGAAGGAGACGTCGAGGATGCCCAGGGGCGCTGGATTGCCCAGGGTCTCCAGCAGCGCCTGGGCAACCCACACGCCGCCCGTGCGGATGCCGATAAAGCGAGGCTCGCTGATCTGTCGCTGATTGAGGTGGCGGATCAGTGCTGCGGCCATTTGCGGCAGCAGTTCGGCGGGGCTGGGTAGGTTCATCGGGAACTCCTTGTGTGCGGGCCGGCTAGAGCTGCTGCGGCCTGCGCGGATGATGCTGGTTTAAAAGCAGGCTCGTCGCCCCGCTCTGAGCGTTGCTCGCTGGGTTTTTCCGCGATCGGTGGTCGCGCGCGCGTTCAAGGCGCGCCGTGTTCGGTCAACCAGCCTTCAAGCAGCATGGCGGCGGCCAGGGCATCCACCGGACGGTCGCGGTAGCCACCGTTCTGCCCCTGTTGCAGGCGCTCACCTTTGGCCGCGTAAGTGGTCAGGCGTTCATCGTGGGTGTGGACGGGCAGATTGAAGCGGCCGTTGAGGCGGCGGGCAAATTTTTCCGCGCGTGCGCTCATCTCACTCGGGGTGCCGTCCATGTTCAGCGGCAGGCCGACCACGATGGCGTCCGGCTGCCATTCGCGCAGCAGCGCTTCGACCTGTTGCCAGTCCGGTACGCCATTCTGCGCCTTGAGGATGCACAGTTCGCGAGCCTGGCCGGTGATCACCTGGCCAACGGCAACGCCGATCTGCTTGCTGCCGTAATCGAAACCCAGTAACAGGCGCAGCGGTTTGCTCGCGCTCATCAGGAGTGCCCGGCTTGCGAGGTAAGCAGGCTGAGGTTGATACCCAGGCAAGCGGCAGCGGCATTCAGACGCTGCTCGAAGGGCAGGTCGAAGAGGATGGTCTGGTCGGCCGGGCAGGTCAGCCAGGCATTGTCGGTCAGCTCGGTTTCCAGTTGCCCGGCATCCCAGCCGGCATAGCCGAGGGTGATCAGGTACTTTTGCGGACCGCTGCCGTCGGCAATCGCGAACAGCACATCCTGAGAGGTCGTCAGGCCCAGCTCGCCAAGTTCCAGGGTGGCCTGGAACTGCGGGCCGGCCGGGTGCAGGACGAAGCCGCGATCGGTCTGCACCGGGCCGCCGGAGAAGATCGGCAGATCCTGGCAGTGCACCGGCGGTTCGCTTTCCGGGCGCAACTGTGCCAGCACATCGGCCAGGTTGAGGCCGTTGAGACGGTTGATCACCAGGCCCATGGCGCCCTGTTCGTTGTGATCGATCAGGTAGATCAATGTCTGCGCGAAATGCGGATCGGCCATGTGCGGCATGGCGATCAGGAACTGATGCTTGAGGTAGCTTGGCTTGGCGTCTTTCATAGGCATTAGTTTCAGGCCTGGAGCCAAGAGCTTCAAGCGTCACGCGGCAATAAAAACCGGGCTGAACCTAAGTGCGAGTGAAAAAATGCTCAGGCTCAATGTTTGCACAACCACTGAGGGTCAGTTGCTGGACAGGCGGTCGCCGCGCTCGAAGCGCCAGGTACGGATGATTTCCAGGCGGTCGATGTCCGAGAGGTCGCCCGTAAATGGGGCATAGGGCGCGGCCAGGCGCACGATGCGCAGGGCGGCCTGGTCAAGCAGTTGCTGGCCGGAGGACTGCAGTACCTGGACTTCGTAGAGGGTGCCGTCACGGTTGATCGAGACCAGCACCCGCAGGCTGCCGTAAATCTGCTGGCGGCGTGCATCGTCCGGGTAGTTGAGGTTGCCGACCCGTTCCACCTTCTTGCGCCACTCGTCCTTGTACCAGGCGCCCTTGTCGCGCATGGTCGAGGCTGCACTGAGGCGGTGGATTTTCGGGCGTTTGGCGTACTGCTGGATGTCGTTGGCCAGTTCGGCTTCCAGGCTGGCAATTTCCGCAGAGAGCTGCGAACTGTCGAATACCGGTGCCGGCGGGGCCTGTACCGTAGGCTTGACTGCTTCACGCTTGACCGGGGTCTTTTGCTGTTGCGGGGCGCGGGTCGCGACTGCGGCTTTCGGCGCGTCCTGGCGAACCGCCGGTTGTGCCGGTGCGGCGGGCGGCGTCACGCGCTTGACTTGGGTGTCCTGGAACAGCGCCTGCTCGGTGGTTTTCGGTGCGGCCTTGTGTTCCAGGGTGCCGCTGCCCTGCTGGTTGTCCTGGGCGAGGAAGTCGGCCTCCTTCGGCTTTTCCTCGCTCTTGAAGGTCGACAGGGTGATTTCCAGGGTTTTGCTGATCTGGCTGGGCTCGGCCAGGCTGAAGCCCAGGCCGAGAATCAGCGCGGCATGCAGGGCCGCGGCGAGGAACAGGGTAAAGCCCAGCCGATCCGCTGGGCGGACGCCAGCGGCGGATAGGTCGGGTGGGGTGGTGGCTGCGTTCATGCTGTGTCGGGTCTGTTCAGGTTGCCGCGCAGTCTGACGGCTTGGAGCCGCCAGCTGCAAGCGACAAGCGTCAGGCTGCAACCTGCGTCATGCTTTCTGCTTTCTGTTACCGGCTTTCAGCTTGCCTTCGATGGCATCCATCAGGCGCTCGCCGATACGGGTGTCGTAGGCGGCGTCTATCTCGCGAATGCAGGTAGGGCTGGTGACGTTGATTTCGGTCAGGTAGTCGCCGATCACGTCCAGGCCGACGAACAGCAGGCCCTTCTCGCGCAGGGTTGGACCGATGCCCGCGGCGATCTCGCGGTCGCGATCGCTCAGTGGGCGTGCTTCGCCGCGCCCGCCAGCGGCAAGGTTGCCACGGGTTTCGCCGTGGGCCGGGATGCGTGCCAGGCAATAGGGTACCGGCTCGCCATCGATCATCAGGATGCGTTTGTCGCCCTCGCGGATCGCAGGCAGGTAGCGTTGCGCCATGATCTGTTGTGTGTTGTGGGCGGTCAGGGTCTCGAGAATCACCGAGAGGTTGGGGTCACCCTCGCAGTGGCGAAATATCGAAGATCCGCCCATACCATCCAGGGGTTTGAGAATGATGTCACGTTGCGCGGTGGCAAACTCGCGCAGAATGTCGGATCGGCGACTGACCAGCGTTGCAGGGGTGAATTGCGGGAATTGGGTGGCAAACAGCTTCTCGTTGCAGTCGCGCAGGCTCTGCGGGCGGTTGACCACCAGCACGCCGGCTTGTTCGGCCTGTTCCAGCAGGTAGGTGGAGTAGACGAATTCGTTATCGAAGGGTGGATCCTTGCGCATCAGGATCACATCCAGTTCGGCCAACGGCACGTCGCGCTCGTCCCCCAGTTCGAACCAGCGCTCGGGGTCGTTGAATACGTTGAGCGGGCACAGGCGGGCACGTGCCTCGCCTTTGGCCTGATAAAGGTCTTTCTGCTCCATATAGAAGAGCGACCAGCCGCGCGCCTGAGCGGCCAGCAACATGGCCAGCGAGCTGTCCTTTTTGAAGGCGATCTGGGCGATGGGGTCCATGACAATGCCGAGGCGAACGCTCATGGGGGGATTCTCCGTGAAAGGCAGCAGTTTAGAAGGTGTCGGGGCTAGCGTGTGGCGTCAGGGTGGCGCTGGGAAGGCGGGTGGTCAAGGAAAAAACCTTGCCCTCCCGCGGCTTATAGCTTGCATGGGGAGAGTGTGCTAAAAAGGCCCGACGATTGGGTTACAGCCCGTCGGAGGTAAGGCCTCAGGCGCACTGATAGAACGCAAAATAACGACTCACCGAGGCGATGGTAGGGCAAACATGGAACAGCATTCCGAGGGTTTGAGGGTAATGGTGATCGACGATTCGAAAACGATTCGTCGTACCGCGGAAACCCTGCTGAAGAAGGTGGGTTGCGAGGTAATTACCGCAGTTGACGGTTTCGATGCCTTGGCAAAGATCGCCGACACCCATCCAAATATTATTTTTGTCGACATCATGATGCCGCGGCTCGATGGCTATCAGACCTGTGCCCTGATCAAGAACAACAGTGCTTTCAAGTCCACCCCGGTGATCATGCTGTCTTCCAAGGACGGCTTGTTCGACAAGGCCAAGGGGCGCATCGTCGGCTCCGATCAATATCTGACCAAGCCTTTCAGCAAGGAAGAGTTGCTCGGCGCGATAAAGGCCCATGTCCCTGACTTCACCCCGGTGGAACAGGCATCCTGACGTTTGCCGGATAGCGGTAGACGCCTCTTCATGTATTGGGAAACACCATGGCTCGAATTTTGATTGTTGATGACTCGCCGACTGAAATGTACAAGTTGACCGCCATGCTGGAAAAAAATGGCCATCAGGTACTTAAAGCGGAAAATGGCGCGGACGGCGTTGCCCTGGCGCGTCAGGAAAAGCCTGATGTCGTGTTGATGGATATCGTCATGCCGGGCCTCAATGGTTTTCAGGCAACCCGCCAGTTGACCAAGGACGCCGATACCAGCCACATCCCGGTGATCATCGTTACCACCAAGGATCAGGAGACCGACAAGGTCTGGGGCAAGCGCCAAGGCGCCAAAGACTACCTGACCAAGCCGGTTGACGAAGCAACACTGCTGAAAACCTTGAATGCGGTATTGGCCGGTTGATTCTGTGCCAGTAATTCAATAAGAAGAAGGCCGCAGTTGGCATGACGGATACGCACACACCTTTTCAAACCCTCCTCGACATCGACCAGCGTTGCCGGTTGCTGGCGGCTGGCTTGCCATTGCAGCAGGCTGCCGTGCAAACCTGGAGCGGGATCGGTTTTCGCATGGGTGAGCGATTTTTTGTCGCGCCCATGGGCGAGATAGGGGAGGTGCTGCACGAGCCGCGTCATACCTTGTTGCCCGGGGTTAAAAACTGGGTCAAGGGCGTGGCCAACGTGCGCGGACGTCTGTTGCCGGTGATGGACTTGTGCGGCTTCTTCGGTAACGAGTTATCGCCGCTGCGCAAGAAGCGGCGGGTGCTGGTGGTCGACCACCAGGATGTATTCGCCGGGCTGACGGTCGATGAAGTGTTCGGCATGCAGCATTTTCCAGTGGACACCTTCTCCGAGCGGCTACCGCCGCTCGAGGCATCCATTGCGCCGTTTATTCATGGCGTCTTCCAGCGCGAGCAGCCCTGGTTGGTGTTCAGTCCTCATGCGCTGGCCCAGCACCAGGGGTTTCTCGATGTTGCGTTTTAACAGTTTTTCGGTTGGGTCGGCTCTGTCGGCCTGTTGGGGTTGTGTAGGAACCGTAGCGCGGTCGGTCCGGGCGGGGGCCAGAAAATGAAAAAACTAAATACAGGCAATCTATTCACGGGTACGCGCAGCAGCACGCTGATCGCTGGGCTGTTTATCGTCCTGATCGTCTCCATCGTGCTGTTGTTTGCCAACTTCGCCTACATCAATACGCAATCCAACTACGATACGGAATACATCGGCCACGCCGGTGAGCTACGGGTACTGTCCCAGCGGATTGCCAAGAACTCCACCGAAGCGGCGGCCGGTACTGCCGAAGCCTTCGGTCTGTTGCGCGAGGCGCGCAACGACTTCCAGACCCGTTGGGGCTATCTGACCGACGGCAACGAAAGCAGTGGTACGCCTTCGGCGCCAGAAGACGTGCAGGCGCAGATGGCCGCCGTGCAGCAGGACTGGGATAGTCTGCGGCAGAACACCGACGCCATTCTGGCCAGCGAACAGACCGTTCTGTCCCTGCATCAGGTGGCTGAGACCCTGGCGGAAACCATCCCGCAGCTGCAGGTCGAATACGAAGAAGTGGTCGACATCCTCCTGGAAAGCGGGGCGCCGGCCGTCCAGGTTTCCGTGGCCCAGCGCCAGTCGCTGCTGGCAGAGCGTATCCTCGGTTCGGTGAACAAGGTGCTGGCCGGTGACCAGGACTCGGTGCAGGCCGCCGACATGTTCGGTCGCGATGCCAGCCTGTTCGGGCGGGTATTGAGCGCCATGCTGGAAGGCAATGCGGCAATGGAAATTGCCAAGGTCAACGACGCGGAAGCGCTCGAGCGGTTGGCGGAAATTTCCGAGCTGTTCGAGTTCGTTTCCGGTTCGGTGGACGAGATTCTCGAAACCTCGCCGGAACTGTTCCAGGTGCGGGAGTCGGCCAACGGCATTTTCACCGTCTCGCAGACCCTCTTGGATAAAGCCTCCGAGCTGGCAGTCGGCTTCGAAGACATGGCCGATGGCCGTGCCATCAACACCCTGGCCGGCTACGTGCTGGGCATCCTGGCATTGGGCTCGATCATCCTGATCGGCATGGTGATGGTGCGGGAAACCAACCGCCGCCTCGCGGAAACCGCCGAGAAAAACGAACGTAACCAGGCGGCGATTCTGCGACTGCTGGACGAAATCGCCGACCTTGCCGACGGTGACTTGACCGTTGCCGCGACCGTAACCGAAGACTTCACCGGTGCCATCGCCGACTCCATCAACTACTCCATCGACCAGCTGCGCGACCTGGTAGTGACCATCAACCTGACCGCCGTTCAGGTAGCTGGCGCCGCCCAGGAAACCCAGGCCACGGCGATGCACCTGGCCGAAGCCTCGGAGCACCAGGCCCAGGAAATCGCCGGTGCCTCGGCGGCCATCAACGAGATGGCCGTGTCGATTGACCAGGTATCGGCGAACGCCTCGGAATCCTCCGCGGTAGCGGAGCGTTCGGTAGCCATCGCCAACAAGGGTAACGAGGTGGTGCACAACACCATCACCGGCATGGATAACATCCGTGAGCAGATCCAGGACACCTCGAAGCGGATCAAGCGCCTCGGTGAGTCGTCCCAGGAGATCGGTGACATCGTCAGCCTGATCAACGACATTGCCGACCAGACCAACATCCTCGCCCTGAACGCCGCGATCCAGGCCTCGATGGCCGGTGATGCGGGCCGCGGTTTCGCGGTGGTGGCGGACGAAGTCCAGCGCCTGGCGGAACGTTCATCGGCGGCGACCAAGCAGATCGAAGCCCTGGTCAAGACGATTCAGACCGACACCAACGAAGCGGTAATCTCGATGGAACAGACCACCTCCGAAGTGGTCCGCGGTGCACACTTGGCGCAGGACGCCGGGGTCGCCCTGGAGGAGATCGAGAAGGTATCCAAGACCCTCGCGGCCTTGATCCAGAATATTTCCAACGCGGCGCGCCAGCAGGCTTCTTCGGCCGGTCACATTTCCAACACCATGAACGTGATCCAGGAGATCACCTCGCAGACCTCGTCCGGTACCACGGCTACCGCCAAGAGCATTGGTAACCTGGCCAAAATGGCCAGTGAGATGCGTAAGTCGGTTTCCGGCTTTACCCTGCCGGAAAGCGGCGAACAGGCATAAGCGAACCTGGCGTGGCGGCCTTTTCCGGTCGCCGCCCAGCGGCTATGACCATGAGCGAGAGGCACGACATGCAGTCAGGCGCCTGGGCCTTGCAACCAGTGGTGGACATGGCTGCCGCCGAGTTTCGCGCTTGGCAAGCGCTGCTCGAAGAGCGCACCGGCGTGGTGATCAGTGAGCAGCGGCAGGCGTTTCTGCAAACCAACCTGAGTGCGCGCATGCGTGAACTGGGAGTGGCGGATTACGCCACCTATTTGCGCCAGGTCACGGATGGTCCGCGCGGTGCGGTCGAGTGGTCGACCCTGCTGGACCGCCTGACCGTGCAGGAGACCCGTTTCTTTCGTCACCGGCCATCGTTCGATGTGCTCGAGCGTTACCTGCGAGAGCGCCTGCAGCAAGGATTGGGCAGCCCCTGGGAGATGTGGAGCGTGGGATGCTCGAGTGGTGAGGAGCCTTATTCGTTGGCAATCACGGCGGCTGAAGTGCTGCGTGACAGCGAGCAGCCCGAGCACTTTGGCGTCACCGGAACCGATATCAGTCTGAACGCTCTGCGCATGGCGCGCGATGGTCAGTACGGCCCGCGCAAGTTGGAACAAATCGATACGGCGTTGGGGCACCGCTATTTTGTGGCCCAAGCCGATGGACGCTTCAAGGTTGTAGCGGACCTGGCAGCGCGAGTGTGTTGCGCCAGGCTCAATGTGCTGGAGTTGGCCAAGGCGCCAATGACCGGTATGGACGTCATTTTTTGTCAGAACTTGCTGATCTATTTTCGCCGCTGGCGTCGCCGCGAGATCCTCAACTGCCTGGCCGAGCGCCTGGCACCGGGTGGTCTGCTGGTGGTGGGAGTGGGTGAAGTGGTTGGTTGGCAGCATCCGGACTTGATTCCGGTGGCCGACGAGCGAGTGCTGGCGTTTACCCGCAAGGGATAACAGGCCGTTGAAAAACCTAGGCGAGGCAGCCAGCGCAAGGCAAAAGCAGGCGAGGACGCGGAGTTTACGAGCTGTAAATGAGCAGTCCGGGCCTGTTTTTAACGCAGCAACGGCAACGCGGGTAGTTTATCAACAGCCTGATAAGGCAGAGCCAAGTATATGAGTGAAGCGGCTATGGGGGATCGGCACGACTATGTCGCCCTGGAATGGGTCAAAGGCGAAATCGCGGAAACCCTGAAACAGGCGCGCCAAGCCCTGGAGGCGTACGTCGAGAATCCCCAGGATTCAACGCGCATGCGCTTCTGCCTGACCTATGTGCATCAGGTACACGGCACTCTGCAGATGGTGGAGTTCTACGGCGCAGCCCTGCTCGCCGAAGAAATGGAGCACCTGGCCCAGGCCTTGATGGAAGGGCGCGTGGCCAGCCAGGGCGAAGCCCTGGAAGTGCTGATGCAGGCCATCCTGCAGCTGCCGGTCTACCTCGACCGGATCCAGACCGCGCGCCGCGATTTGCCGATGGTGGTGTTGCCGCTGCTCAACGACCTGCGTGCCGCCCGCGGCGAAAAGCTGCTCTCGGAGAACAGCCTGTTTTCCCCGGATATGTCCGTGCGCGCGCCGGCCTTGTCGGACGAGTCCCTGGGCCAACTGCGCACCGCGGACCTGCCGATACTGCTGCGCAAGCTGCGGCAGATGCTGCAAGTGGCCCTGGTCGGGCTGCTGCGCAATCAGGATCTGCCAACCAATCTGGGCTATATGGCGCGGGTTTTTGGCCGTCTCGAGACGTTGTGCAAAGACGCGCCGCTCGGTCCTTTGTGGCAGATCGCCTCGGGTCTGGTCGAGGGGCTGGCCAGTGGAGGCGTGGTCAATAGTCCGTCGGTACGCACGCTGCTGCGTGAGGTCGATAAAGAGCTCAAGCGCCTGCTCGAACAGGGTGCCGACGGCATCAACCAGGCGGCCTCCGACGAGCTGACCAAGAATCTGTTGTTCTATGTGGCCAAGGCACCGGCGCAGTCACCGCGCATCAGGGCCTTGAAGGAACAGTTCCGTCTCGACGAGGCGCTGCCGAACACCGATATCGTCAATGAGGAGCGTGCCCGCCTGGCCGGTCCGGATCGCGATGCCATGCGTTCGGTCGTTGGCGCGCTGTGCGAGGAGCTGGTGCGGGTCAAGGACAGCCTCGACCTGTTCGTACGCAGCGACCGCAATCACGTGGGCGAGCTGGAGAGCCTGCTGGCGCCGCTCAAGCAAATTGCCGACACCCTCGCCGTGCTGGGTTTCGGCCAGCCACGCAAAGTCATCCTCGATCAGATCGACGTGGTTCACGGCCTGGCCCTTGGCCGGCAGGCGCCGAGCGATGCCGTGTTGATGGATGTGGCCGGTGCATTGCTGTATGTCGAGGCGACCCTGGCCGGCATGGTCGGTCCGGTTGCCGACGGCTCTCGCGAAGAGAGCCACCTGCCCACCACCGATGTGGCGCAGATTCACCAGCTGGTGATCAAGGAAGCGCGCAACGGCCTGGAACAGGCCAAGGACGCGATCATCGAGTTCATTGCCTCGCAGTGGAATCACGAGCACCTGGCGCGTGTCCCGGCGCTGCTAACCCAGGTGCGTGGCGGCCTGGCGATGATTCCGCTGGCGCGTGCCGCGGAGCTGTTGAATGCCTGCAACCGCTACATTCAGGAGCAGCTGCTGGCGCGCAAGGCCGTGCCGAACTGGCAGAGCCTGGACACCTTGGCCGATGCCATCACCAGCGTCGAGTACTACCTCGAGCGCCTGGCCGAAGACCATGGCAGCCAGGGTGACCTGATTCTCGATGTGGCCGAGGAAAGCCTGGAAAGTCTCGGCTATCCCCTGAAAGAAAAGCCCTCGATCCTCGATCAGGTAGCACCACGGCAAGAAGATTTCGCACCGCTAACCGACCCTCTGCATGACATCGAAGTACTGGCCGATGAGCCCGCTGAGGTCGAGGTGCTTGAGCCGGTTGTGCCGCCGGAGGCGCCGATCGAGCTCGCGCCGCTTGAGGCGCCGGGCGTCGAACTCGCCGAGGCTGACTCTGCGGCGGTCGAGGCGCAGCAGCCGCTTGACGATGACGGTTGCAGCCTGGCCCCACTGGAAACCGATCCACGGCTGCTCGATCTGGATGTCGACCCATCGGCAAGCGAACCCCTGCCGACTCTGGACCTCAGTGAGGGCGCGCCAGTGTCGCTGGCGGACTTCAGCCATGAGGCCATGCCGCTCGAAGAGCTGAGTCTGGAGGAGCTGAACGGCTCTGGCCACTGGGATGAAGCCGAGCTGGCATCGCTGGGTGTGCCCGAAGTTGAACTGCCGAGTGCGCCGCTGACGGTCGATGAACCCGCCCCCGAGGTCGACAAGCCGCTGTCGCTGGCCGATGTCATGGCCGCACCGCAGCAGGCAATCAATCCGCCGGCTCACGATGTGCCGCCGAGTCTGCTGCCACCGCCGGCTGATGAAGAGTCGTTCGATGAAGAATTGATGGAGGTCTTCGTCGAGGAAGCCGGCGAAGTACTGGAAACCATCGGCGAGTTTCTGCCGCAATGGAGCGCCGATACGGCCAACAAAGAGGCTTTGATCGAAATCCGCCGCGCCTTCCACACCCTCAAGGGCAGTGGTCGCATGGTGCGGGCGCTGGTCATCGGCGAGTTGGGCTGGTCGATCGAGAACCTGCTCAATCGGGTGCTCGACCGCAGCATTCAACCGACTGCCGACGTGCTCCAGGTGGTGGCCGACGTGGTCACGCTGATGCCGGCCCTGGTAGAGGAGTTCGCCGTCAAGGCCCAGCGTCAGCGCGACGATGTCGACCTGCTGGCCGCCAGCGCACATGCGCTGGCGAAAGGCCAGAGCCTGGCAAAAGCCGATGCGCCGGCGGCCCAGGTAACTCCGGCTGAAGGTGAAAGCGAGGCTGTTGCGGCAGTCGCCGAGCTGCTGGAAGTGCTCGATGACGAGCCCCTCGACGGCGAGCCCCTCGATCCGCAGCTGTTGGAGATTTTCCGCAACGAAGCCGAAACCCACCTCGATACCCTGGTCGGTTTTCTGGCCGATTGCGCCCAGGAACTGCCTCAGCCGGTCACCGACGACCTGCAGCGTGCCTTGCACACCCTCAAGGGCAGTGCCTACATGGCCGGAATTCTGCCGGTGGCGGAGATCGCCGCACCGCTGGAAAAAATGGTCAAGGAGTTCAAAAGCAACCTGATCCCGATGGATCTGGCCGAAGCCGAATTGTTGAGCGCTGCCGAGAAGCTGTTCCGTCTCGGCCTGGCGCAGCTGGAGACTCAGCCGCTGGCTCCCCTGCCCGGTGCGCCGGAGTTCCTCGATCGTGCTCACAGACTGCATCAGGATCGCCTCGACGCCGCGCAAAGCAATCGTCAGAGCGAGCAGGGCGAAACCCGCGACCCGCAGCTGATCGGCATTTTCCTCGCCGAGGGCATGGACATCCTGCTGGATGCCGAGGCGTTGCTGCGGCGCTGGCGCGAGCACCCCTCCGATCGTCAGGAACTGAGTGCCTTGCTGGATGAGTTGACGACCCTGGGGCGCGGCGCGGAAATGGCCGAATTGCCGCAGATCGATGAACTCTGCGAAGCCCTGCTCGACCTCTATGGTGCTGTGGAAGAAGGCAGCCTGGCGGTCAGCGAGCGCTTCTTCAGCGAGGCCGAACAGGCGCATGAAGCCCTGATCAGCATGATGGATCAGGTTGCCGCCGGCCTTCAGGTCAGCGCCGAGCCGGCGCGGGTCGAGGCGCTGCGCAGGTTGCTGGCCGAAGCGCTGGATCCGCGCGCACTGGCACTGTTGTCCGCGCAAGGTCAGGCTGATCTGCAGCCCGTTGAACTGGATGCCGCCACTGCGGCGCTCGTGCAGACGCCCTGGGCGCGCGCGAGCGACGACGAGACAGTGACAGCGGTGGAGATGCAGATCGATGAAGACAGCGGCTTTTTGGCCGAGTCCGAGCACGCTGCTTCCTCTGGCTATGAGGCGCTCGACGCGGAGATGGTCGAGATCTTCCTCGAGGAAGCCGTGGACATCCTCGAGAGCGCCGGTCAGGCGTTGGAAGGCTGGAGTGCCGAGCCGGGCAACAAGGCCGCCCTGTCGTCCCTGCAGCGTGACTTGCACACCCTCAAGGGTGGCGCGCGGATGGCCGAGATTCGTCCGATTGGCGACCTGGCCCATGAGCTGGAATCCTTGTACGAAGGCCTGGTAGACCGGCGCTTCAGCCATTCACCGGCACTCGTCGCACTGCTGCAGCAAAGTCATGACTGCCTGGCCATGTTGCTGGAGCAGCTGCAAAAGCAGGCCGTGATGCAGCAGCCGCACGAATTGATCGAGGCGATACGTCACTTCCGTCAGGGCGGTGGCGCACAGAGCTTGTCGGCGGCGGCAATGGCCGCCGAGAATGATCTCGAAGCCGAAGCCGAAGCCGAAGCCGAAGCCGAAGCCGAAGCCGAAGCCGAAGCCGAAGCCGAAGCCGAAGCCGAAGCCGAAGCCGAAGCCGAAGCCGGGCAGGAGGATGATGTCGAAGAGGTGCTGTCGTCATTGCTGCACCGCGAGGACGATACAGAGCTGGACCTCGAGGCAGACCCTGAGCAGGAGTTTGCCGAGCTTGAGTGGGAGTCGCCCCCTGAGGCCTTCGCCGCGCCTGCGGCATCCGATGCTGATGTGTCCGCCCCGGCAGCGCTTGACGATCAGCCCGACCAGGAGCTGGTGGACATCTTCCTCGAAGAGGGTTTTGACATCATCGACAGTTCTGGCGCGGCACTGTTGCGCTGGATGGATGACGTAGACAACAGCCTCGAACTGGAAGCCCTGCAACGCGACCTGCACACCCTCAAGGGTGGTGCACGCATGGCGGAAATCCGCGAGATTGGCGACCTCGCCCATGAACTCGAATTCCTCTACGAAGGGCTCGCGGATGGTCGGCTGCGTCCTAGTCAGGAACTGTTCGGCCTGCTCCAGGCTTGCCACGATCGCCTGGCCGAGATGCTCGATGCGGTGCGCGGCAAGCGCCTGGTGCCCGATGGCGATGCGCTGATCGAGACGATCAAGCATTTTCGCGCCAACCCGGACCAGCAACTGAGCATGCCGTCTGCCGTGCAACTCAAGGCGCTGGCGGAGCAACTGGATCAGGACGATGACGAGTCGGAAATCCTCGATATCTTCCTGGAAGAGGCCGACGAACTGTTGGAAACGTTGGAAACTGCCATGGGCCGCTGGGACCAGCAGCGCGACGATGGCACGGCGATCGATGACATGTTGCGGGTCCTGCATACCCTCAAGGGCGGGGCGCGGCTGGCTGGCCAGAACCGTCTGGGCAACCTGACCCATGACCTTGAATCACACCTGAGCGAGGCCCTGCTGCAAGGCGCGCCTTGGCCGGAAAGCCTGTTCCTCGATGTGCAATCCGGTTTCGAGGGGCTGCAGAAAGAACTCGATCAACTGCGCCAGCGCCTGCAAGCCAGTTTTGCCGAGGACGATCAGGCGGCGGCAAGTGTTGAGGCCGCGGCGGTAAAACTCCCCGAGCTGCTGGCCCCGATAGTCGCGGCCAGCGAATTGCCGGCGCGGGAGCAGGTGGCGAAAGTCCTGCCGTTCGTTCGTCGTGCGCAGGAAGCCGCGCAGGAAGCTGCCGCGCGACGTGCTCCGCAGGAACTGGTCAAGGTGCCGGCGGAACTGCTCGAAGGCCTGGTCAACCTGGCCGGCGAGACTTCGATCTTTCGCGGCCGAGTCGAGCAACAGGTCAGCGATTTCGGTTTCACCCTGAGTGAGATGGAAGCGACCATCGACCGGGTGCGCGACCAACTGCGCCGCCTGGACATCGAAACCCAGGCACAGATCCTCAGTCGCTATCAGGCCGAGGCCGAGCGCGCCGGCTACGAGGATTTCGATCCGCTGGAAATGGACCGCCATTCGCAGTTGCAGCAGCTATCGCGCGCACTGTTTGAGTCGGCCTCCGACTTGCTTGATCTGAAAGAAACCCTGGCCATGCGTAACCGCGATGCGGAAACCCTGTTGCTGCAACAGGCGCGGGTCAATACCGAGCTGCAGGAAGGCTTGATGCGCACCCGCATGGTGCCCTTCGACCGGCTGGTCCCGCGACTGCGGCGGATCGTCCGCCAGGTCGCCGGTGAGTTGGGCAAGCAGGTCGAATTCGTGCTCGGTAATGCCGAGGGCGAGATGGACCGCACCGTGCTCGAACGTATTGTGGCGCCGCTGGAGCATATGTTGCGCAACGCCGTCGACCATGGCATCGAGCCGGCAGCGCTGCGCCGCGCCGCTGGCAAGCCGGAGCAGGGCACTATCCGCCTGAATCTGGGGCGCGAGGGCGGTGATATCGTCTTGACCCTCAGTGACGATGGCGGCGGGATCAAGCTCGATGCCGTAAGGCGCAAGGCCATCGAGCGTGGCCTGATGGACCAGGAGTCGGATCTGACCGATCACGAAATCCTCCAGTTCATCCTCGAGGCCGGGTTCTCCACCGCCGAGGCGGTCACCCAGATTTCCGGGCGTGGCGTCGGCATGGACGTGGTCCATTCCGAGGTCAAGCAGCTCGGCGGTTCCATGAGCATCGACTCGACCCCGGGCGAAGGCACGCGTTTTGCCATTCGCCTGCCGTTCACCGTGTCGGTCAACCGCGCGCTGATGGTGCTGTCGGGTGAAGACCTGTATGCCATCCCGCTGAACACCATCGAAGGCATCGTGCGGATTTCCCCCTACGAGCTGGAGGCCCTCTATGAGCAGAGTGACTCGGCGGCGACGGAGACCCCGCGTTTCGAGTACGCCGGTCAGGCCTACGAGTTGCGTTATCTCGGTGACCTGCTGAATAACGGCCAGCACCCCAAGCTGGTCGGTCAGAGCCTGCCCTTGCCGGTGATCCTGGTGCGCTCGAGCGAGCACGCGGTGGCGGTGCAGGTCGACTCCCTGGCTGGCTCCCGCGAGATTGTGGTGAAGAGCCTCGGACCGCAGTTCGCCGGGGTACACGGGATTTCCGGCGCGACCATTCTCGGTGACGGCCGCGTGGTGGTGATTCTCGACCTGCTGGCCACCATCCGCGTGCTGCATGCGCACCTGCTCAACCAGCTGCATCCGCGCCTGGTCGGCCACACGGCGACTGCCGCGGAAATTGAAGCGGATCGGCCGACCCTGGTCATGGTGGTGGACGACTCGGTCACCGTGCGCAAGGTCACCAGTCGCCTGCTCGAGCGTAACGGCATGAACGTATTGACGGCCAAGGACGGCGTGGACGCCATCTCCCAGTTGCAGGAGCACAAGCCCGACATCATGTTGCTGGACATCGAAATGCCGCGCATGGACGGTTTCGAAGTGGCAACGCTGGTGCGTCACGACGAGCAGCTGAAAGACCTGCCGATCATCATGATCACCTCGCGTACCGGTGAGAAACACCGTGAACGAGCGCTGGCTATTGGCGTCAATGAATACCTCGGCAAACCCTACCAGGAGTCGTTATTGCTCGAAAGCATTGCCCGCTTGGTGGATCGCCAGCCGCTAGAGCGCCGCTCGGACACGCAAGCATGACGGCGAACAACGTGGCACGTATTGCGGTGATTGCCGATACCTCGCTGCAGCGCCATGTGCTGCAGCAGGCGTTGACCGGGAGTGGCTATCAGGTCGTGCTGAACAGTGATCCGGCGCGCCTGGATGAGGCAACGTTGATCGCCTGCGAGACCGACCTGTGGCTGATCGATCTGGCCCAGTCCGAGGATTTGCCGCTGGTCGACAACCTGATGGAAACCGCCTGCGTGCCTATCCTGTTTGGCGAGGGACATGCCCCGGAGCGGCATTCGGAAAATTACCCGCGTTGGGAGCGCCGCCTGTTTGGCAAGTTGAAGAAGCTGATCGGTGACCCATCGCAAGCGGTCGGGCCCAGCCTCCAGGCGTTGCTGGCCGAGGCGCAGCGGCCAACTCGCCTGGAGCTGCCGTCCGTACTCGCCGATACACCGCTGGTGGTCGGGGAGCCGGCGCGCCAGGTCTGGTTACTGGCTGCTTCGCTCGGTGGACCGGCCGCGATCAAGGCCTTCCTCGACGCCTTGCCTGGTGGTCTGCCGGTTGGCTTCGTCTATGCCCAGCATATCGATCCCAGTTTCGAATCAGTGCTTCCGCAGGCGGTCGGACGACACAGCCAGTGGCGTGTCAATCCGGCGCGTCACGGCGACTCGGTCCGCTGCGGTGAGGTGGTGGTGGTACCGATCAGTCGCGAGCTGGGTTTCAGTGACCAAGGCACCATGCTCATCAGCGAACGTGCCTGGCCGGAACCCTACAGTCCGTCGATCGATCAGATGATGCTCAACCTCGCCAAGCATTATGCCGGGCTTTGCGGCGTCATTGCCTTCAGTGGCATGGGCAGCGATGGCAGTGCCGCGGCGGCTTACGTGCGGCGCCAGGGCGGAACCATCTGGACCCAGCGTAGCGACACCTGTGTCTGCCCGAGCATGCCGGACAGCCTGCGCGAGGGTGGATACAGCAGTTTCAGCGCCGATCCCCGAGAACTGGCCGCAGGGCTGGTCAATCACCTGGCCGAGCAGTGCAATGAAACCGCAGCGCTGCAACCCACACCACAGATAACTGGGGCATAGCCTTTTCATGAGCCAAGTCATAGCCACCCCGAATACCGTCAACAGCCTGACTGCGCTGCAGGTGCCACTGGCCGATCGTACCCTGCTGCTGCCTAACGTGGCAGTCGCCGAGCTGGTTGCCTATCGCGCGCCGCAAGTCAGCGCCGGCATGCCGGCCTGGTTTCTCGGTCAGGTTAGCTGGCGTGACTTGAGTTTGCCGCTGTTGTCGTTCGAGGCGGCCTCCGATGGCCAGGCCCAGGTCGGTCCCGCTGCGCGCGTGGCGATCATCAACGCCCTCGGCGGGCGTGCCAAGGTCAAGTTCATCGCCCTCCTGGTCCAGGGTATTCCGCGCTCGGTGAAGGTTGGTGCCGAGTTGCTGCGTGCCGACGCGCCACTGGCGCCGCTGGAACTGGATGCGGTGCTCATTGGCGAGAATGTGCTGAAGATTCCCGACCTGGTTGGCCTGGAGCAGAAACTGGCAGATGCCGGATTGATCTGAGCGCGTGTGAACGCGCTGGCCCAGGGCGCCATCCAGTGCCTCGTAGAGTCCGCGATCCGGCTGGCCCTCGCCTGTCGATCACCAAGACGACACGCCCCGGCAAGCCGTCAAAGGGCCCAAGCCTTCTACGAGCGCGCTATTGAACAACAGCCTGGGTGGCCGTTGCCGAGGGAAAAACGGCCAGCGAGCAGTTTTTAGAAATCCCCCCACAATTGCTGCGCGACGCTGAGCGCCACCACCGGCGCAGTTTCCGTGCGCAGTACCCGAGGCCCCAGGCGCGCGGCCTGGAAACCGGCGTTTTTCGCCTGCGTGACCTCGGCATCCGCCAGGCCGCCTTCCGGGCCGATCAGGAAGGCCAGCGATTGTGGCTTGTCATGGCTGGCCAGCGGCTCGGCAACCGGGTGCAGCACCAGTTTCAGCTCCGCCTCGACCTGGCCGAGCCAGTCGCTCAGCCCGAGCGGCGGGTGAATGACAGGAATCACCGAGCGGCCGCACTGTTCGCAGGCACTGATCGCCACCTGGCGCCAATGGGCCATGCGCTTGTCGGCGCGCTCGTCTTTCAGGCGCACCTCGCAGCGCTCGCTGACAATCGGGGTGATGGCATTGGCCCCCAGCTCGCAGGCCTTCTGGATCGCCCAGTCCATGCGCTCGCCACGCGACAGGCCCTGGCCCAGGTGGATGTGCAGCGGTGATTCGGTCAGGCCGGCGAAGACCTCGCGCACTTCGACGCGCACGTTCTTTTTGCCGACCTCGACCAGCTCGCCGAGAAACTCGTTGCCGCTGCCGTCGAACAATTGCACGGCATCGCCCACCGCATGGCGCAGTACGCGGCCGATGTAGTGGGCCTGGGTTTCCGGCAGCTCATGCAGGCCGAGGGCGAGCGGGGCATCGATAAAGAAGCGGGATAGGCGCATAGGAGGGGCGGACCTGAGGCAAAGGCGTAAATTCTAGCGCTAGGGCGCGCCGCGCGCAGCGATATCCGACGTGCTTGCCACCTCCCGCTGTCGCCAGCGGGGGAGGCGAGACGTCATGTACTCGCGTTCAACCCGGATCGCGAAAGTCCGGGTAGCGCGTGTTGCCCACGGCCACGCTGACCGAGTTGCGGGTGGCCAGGTCGATGCCTTCAGTGGCGACCTCGGCCAGGAAGTCGATCTGCTCCTCAGTGATCACGTAGGGCGGCAGGAAATACACCACGCTGCCCAGCGGGCGCAGCAGGGCGCCGCGTTGCAGGGCATGCTGGAAAACCTTGAGGCCGCGGCGCTCCTGCCACGGGTAGGCAGTCTTGCTCGCCTTGTCCTGGACCATCTCGATGGCCAGGGCCATGCCGGTCTGGCGGACTTCGGCGACATGCGGGTGATCGACCAGGTGCGCGGTGGCGCTGGCCATGCGCGCGGCGAGCTTCTTGTTGGCCTCGATGACGTTGTCCTGCTCGAAGATATCCAGGGTCGCCAGTGCTGCGGCGCAGGCCAGCGGATTGCCGGTGTAGCTGTGCGAGTGGAGAAAGGCGCGCAGGGTGTTGTAGTCGTCGTAGAACGCCTGGTAGATGGTGTCGGTGGTCAGGCAGGCGGCCAGCGGCAGGTAGCCACCGGTCAGGGCCTTGGACAGGCAAAGGAAGTCCGGGCGGATGCCGGCCTGTTCGCAGGCGAACATGGTTCCGGTACGGCCGAAGCCGACGGCGATCTCGTCGTGGATCAGGTGCACGCCATAGCGGTCGCAGGCCTCGCGCAACAGCTTGAGGTAGACCGGGTGGTACATGCGCATGCCGCCGGCGCCCTGAATCAGCGGCTCGACTATCACCGCTGCCACCTCATGGCCGTGCTCGGCCAGGGTCTGCTCCATATGGCCGAACATGGTCCGCGAGTGGGCTTCCCAGCTCACGCCGTCGGGGCGGAAATAGCAGTCCGGGCTGGGCACCTTGAGGGTGTCCAGCAGCAGTGCCTTGTAGGTGTCGGTGAACAGCGCGACATCGCCGACCGACATGGCGGCGATGGTTTCGCCGTGGTAGCTGTTGGTCAGGGTGACGAAGCGCTTCTTCTCGGGCTGGCCGACATTCAGCCAGTAGTGAAAGCTCATCTTCAGCGCGACTTCGATGCACGATGAGCCGTTGTCGGCATAGAACACCCGATCGAGCCCGGCCGGGGTCATCTTCACCAGGCGCTCGGACAGCTCGATCACCGGCTGGTGGCTGAAGCCGGCGAGTATCACGTGTTCCAGTTGGTCGACCTGATCCTTGATGCGCTGGTTGATCCGCGGGTTGGCGTGGCCGAACACGTTGACCCACCAGGAGCTGACCGCGTCTAGGTAGCGCTTGCCGTCGAAGTCTTCCAGCCAAACCCCTTCACCGCGCTTGATCGGCACCAGGGGCAGCTGTTCGTGATCTTTCATCTGTGTGCAGGGATGCCAGAGCACATTCAAGTCGCGCTGCATCCAGTGGTCGTTCAGGCTCATCGAAACACTCTCCCAATCATCTGCGGCAAGCCTATCAGATGCCCCCTGCACATGTGCGCTGCAGGCGAGGGGCGGTGAGCGAGGCACTGCCGATTATGCGCTGGGCAATGCCGCCGGTAGGTGTTGCCTGAGCTTCTGCCTGCTCGCGCGAGTTGATTGGGCCGGAGGTGAAGTGCGGACTTTTGATATCGTATTTCCCGATATTTCAAAGCGAAAAATTCCGCTTTTAATCGATAGATTTGCCGTTACCCTTGCCGGATCTTTTTTGTCGAACTCTCTGTACGGAACCTTCTCGATGCAGTGGCACAACACTCGCTCACATTACGGTTTGATCAGCATTGCCTTGCATTGGCTGGTGGCGGTCGCGGTTTTTGCTCTGTTCGGGCTGGGTTACTGGATGGTCGGCCTGGATTACTACAGTGGCTGGTACAAGAGCGCACCTGAGCTGCACAAGGGCATTGGCATCCTGCTGTTTGTCGTGATGCTGGGGCGCATCCTCTGGCGCTGGCTCAGTCCGGCACCGGCCAGCCTGGCCAATCACAGTCGGCTAACCCAGCAGGGCGCCAGGTTCGGCCACGCGTTCCTCTATCTGGGCATGTTCGTGTTGATGGTGGCTGGCTACCTGATTTCCACCGCCGATGGTCGGGGTATCAGTGTCTTCGGCTGGTTCGAGGTGCCGGCGACCCTCACCAGCATTCCCAACCAGGAAGATGTTGCCGGCCTGGTGCATGAATACCTTGGCTGGACCCTGGTGATCTTCGCCGCTATCCATGCGCTGGCCGCCCTGAAGCATCACTTTGTTGACCGTGACCGCACGCTGAGCCGCATGTTCGGTCGCTAACACCCCCTCTGTCGCGTGGAATGACCTGCGTGGCGAATTATTCAACCTCACAAGGAGATTGCCCATGTTGAAGAAAACCCTCGCCGCCCTGGCTCTCGGTTCCGCTCTGCTCAGTGCTGGCCATGCCGTGGCCGCCAATTACGCCATCGACACGCAAGGTCAGCACGCGTTCGTCAACTTCAAGATCAGCCACTTGGGTTACAGCTGGCTGTACGGCAGCTTCAAGGACTTCGACGGCAGCTTCAGTTTTGACGACAAGAACCCGGAAGCCAGCAAGGTCAGCGTCACCCTCAACACCCAGAGCGTCGACACCAATCACGCCGAGCGCGACAAGCACATTCGCAGCGATGACTTCCTCAGCGTCGACAAGCACCCGACGGCGACCTTCGAGTCCACTGCGGTGAAGTCCACCGGCGAAGGCACGGCCGATATCACCGGCAATCTGACGCTTAACGGTGTCACCAAGCCGGTGGTAATTGCCGCTACCTTCATTGGTCAGGGCGATGATCCCTGGGGCGGCTACCGTGCCGGCTTTGCAGGCAGCACCACGCTTAAACTGAAAGACTTCGAGATCGAGAAGGATCTTGGCCCGGCTTCCGCGGAAGTCGAGCTGATCATCTCGGTGGAAGGCGTGCGCCAGTAAGTCGAGCGCGCGGCAGCAAAAAAAACGCCGACCCTAGGGTCGGCGTTTTTGCAGGTGCAGAAACGACAACGCCGACCCTGAGGTCGGCGTTGTCGTTAACAGTGCTGCTTAGCTCTCGCGATTACGCGTCAGCAGGGCAGGCTTTTCGCCGCGCGGACGACTGCTCGGCAGCTGGTCGAGTTGCTCGGGCGTCGGGAAACGCTCAGTGCTGCGCGAACCTTTGTGCACGATCACCGGCTGCTTGTCGCTAGGGCTTTTTACCGGCCCCTCTTTGCGTGGCAGTTCATCGCGGTTGAGCGAGGTGGTGGTCTCACGCGAGTCGCGCGGTGGACGGGCGCGGCCGGAGCCATTGCGCCCTTGACCGCCCGAACCCTGGCGTTTGCCTTGGCTGGCAGCGGCGCCAGCACCGGCGCCTGCCCCGCTGCGCGGGTTTTTGCTTGGTGTACGTGGGGCTTGGCCAACACCATTGCTGGCGCTGGGACCCGAAGCAGGCGCACCGGGCCGACGGCCACGGTTCTGCTGCTTGTTCTGGTGCGGGCTGACATAGTCGGCCCGATTACCGAAGTTATCGATTTCGTCGTCGCGGAATTCATCCGGTGCGCGATCCGGTGGCAGGGCGGGTACTGCCGGCGCGGCGGCGCGGCCGGATTGCGCGCTGCGCGGTTGCTGCGAGCGGGCGGCCTGAGGCTTGGACTTGCCGCTGTCCTTGCCCTTGTCCTTGCGACCGCCGCCGTGGCGCTCACCGTCAGGCTTGGCACCGCGGGGTTGGCGCGGCTTCTGCGGCTCGCGCACTTCCGGGCGCTCCGCCTCGACCGTGCTGGCGTCGAAACCGAGCAGGTCGCCGTCGGCGATTTTCTGCTTGGTCATCCGCTCGATACCCTTGAGCAGTTTTTCTTCATCGGGAGCGACCAGCGAGATCGCCTCGCCACTGCGCCCGGCGCGGCCAGTGCGGCCGATGCGGTGAACGTAGTCTTCCTCGATGTTCGGCAGCTCGAAATTGACCACGTGCGGCAGTTGGTCGATGTCCAGGCCGCGGGCGGCGATATCGGTGGCAACCATGATCCGTACGGCGCCGGCCTTGAAGTCGGCCAGGGCTTTGGTCCGGGCGTTCTGGCTCTTGTTGCCGTGGATCGCCACGGATGCCAGGCCATGCTTGTCGAGGTACTCGGCCAAGCGGTTGGCGCCGTGTTTGGTACGGGTGAACACCAGGACCTGTTCCCAGGCGCCGGCGCTGATCAGGTGAGCGAGCAGGGCGCGCTTGTGGCTGGCCTGCAGGCGGTATACGCGTTGTTCGATGCGCTCGACCGTGGTGTTCGGCGGCGTGACCTCGATGCGCTCGGGGTTGTGCAGCAACTTGCCGGCAAGGTCGGTGATGTCTTTGGAGAAGGTCGCCGAGAACAGCAGGTTCTGCCGTTTGCTGGGCAGGCGTGCCAGGACTTTCTTCACGTCATGCACGAAGCCCATGTCGAGCATGCGGTCGGCTTCGTCCAGGACCAGGATTTCCACGTGGGACAAATCCACGGCACGCTGGCCGACCAGGTCGAGCAGGCGACCCGGGCAGGCCACCAGGACGTCGACGCCCTTGGCCATGGCTTGCACCTGGGGATTCATGCCGACACCGCCAAAGATACAGGTGCTGACGAATTTCAGGTCGCGGGCATAGACCTTGAAGCTCTGGTGCACCTGTGCGGCCAGTTCGCGAGTGGGAGTGAGCACCAGTACGCGGGGTTGTTTCGGACCGTGGCGGTGCTCGCGATCGGGGTGGCCGTTGGGGAACAGCAGTTCCAGGATCGGCAGGGCGAAGCCGCCGGTTTTACCCGTCCCTGTTTGGGCGGCAACCATCAGGTCGCGGCCTTGCAACACGGCGGGAATGGCCCGCTGTTGCACCGGAGTAGGCTGGGTGTAGCCCGCTGCCTCGATGGCGCGGACTAAAGCCTCGGAGAGACCGAGGGAGGCAAAGGACATGAGTAATCCTGTCTAGTGAGGGCGAGGCCCTATGGGGTGTATTGCCTGACTTGAATCGCGCTTGGGGGGCGCAATCCCGTCCGGTACTGCTGGTCTCTGGGGACTAGCATCCGGGCGCAAGCCTGGCGGGAAGGCCCGAGTATAACAGAGCAAAGCCTTTGCGCAGCGTTCCCCTGCTTAATGGTTTGCCTTATTGCTTGGAGGCTGTTGCGTGAGAGGGGCCTGATCCGGACTGTTGTAGCGTGCTTGCAGGGCGGCATAGGCCGGTTCCTGTTTGAAGCGGCGCAGTTCACTGGCGAAGCGTTGGGCCAGTTCATCCAGGCCGGCACTGCGGCGCAGGCCCAGGTACAAGGGGTCGCGACTGATGACCTGGGGGTGCTGCCGGATGTGCTCATCGAGGCCAGTCTGGGCCAGGATAAAGTGGCCGCTGCGACGATCGTTGATCACCAGGTCGACCCGTTTGCGCACCAGCTTGCCGAAGTTGGCCGCGTGGCTGGGGGCCGATTCACGGGTAAACAGCGTGGATTCACGAAAGTCCCGGTTGCTGTACCAGTAGCCGGCGGAGACGCCGACTTTCAGCCCGCGCAAGTCCGTCAGGTGCTGGAATGGATGGGGGTTGGCCTTGGCGTAGAACAGCACGAGTTCGACCTGCGACAGTGGCTCGTCGGGAAACAGTATCGAGGCTTCGCGTTCCGGGGTGTGGAAGATGCTCAGGATGCCGTCGGCCTGGCCCTGTTCCAGCGCCATCAAGCAGCGTCGCCACGGCAGCAGATGCCATTCGACCTCGACACCCAGGCGTTGCAGGACGATCTGCGTGGTTTCGTAGTCGAGGCCGCGCAGGGCGCCGTTCTCCGCATGGATATAGGGTGGCCAGGCTTCGCTGACAATGCGCAGCGGCTGAGCCTGTGCCGCGAGGCACAGGCAGGCGAACAGCAGGGCGGCGATTAATTGGCGGTGGAATAATGACATTGCGCCAGATTACCCGGCCAGCGTGGCGCTGAAAAGTGGCCCCATGGCCAAGTTCGACTGGTTAGGTCGCGCCGCCAAGGGGCCTCGCACCTTCCGGGGCGGGCGCGATAAACCGGTTCAGGTCGCCAGCTTGTAGCAGGGCACGTAGGCCGTGTTGCCCGGCAGCTTCATCCGATGCTGCTCTACGAAGGCCTGCAACAGGCGATCCAGTGGCTGCATGATGTCCTTGTCGCCGGTGATCTCGTAGGGGCCGTGCAGTTCGATGCGGCGGATGCCCTTGTCTTTGACGTTGCCGGCGACAATGCCCGAGAACGCACGACGCAAATGCGCGGCCAGTTCATGCACCGGCTGGTTGCGGGTCAGCTTGAGGCTGGCCATGTTCTCGTGGGTGGGTTCGAAGGGGTGCTGAAAGTGCTCGTCGATCGTCAGCAGCCAGTTGAAGTGGAAGGCGTCATTCTGCTTACGGCGGTACTGGGTAACCTCGCTGATGCCTTGCGCCATCTCCCGGGCCACCAGGCTCGGGTCGTTGATGATGATTTTGCAGCGTTGCTGCGCCTCGGGGCCGAGGGTGGCGCCGATGAATTCATGCAGCTGCTCGATATAGGGCGCGGCCTTTTTCGGCCCGGTCATGATCAGTGGGAACGGCAGGTCCTGGTTGGCCGGGTGCATCAGGATGCCGAGGAAATACAGCAGCTCTTCGGCGGTGCCGGCGCCGCCGGGGAAGATGATGATGCCATGGCCGACGCGGACGAATGCCTCGAGGCGCTTTTCGATATCGGGCAGGATCACCAGTTCATTGACGATCGGGTTGGGGGCTTCGGCGGCGATGATGCCCGGCTCGGTCAGCCCTAGGTAGCGTCCGCCGACGATGCGCTGCTTGGCGTGGGAGATGGTCGCGCCTTTCATCGGTCCCTTCATCACCCCGGGGCCGCAGCCAGTGCAGATATCCAGGCCGCGCAGGCCCAATTCATGGCCGACCACCTTGGTGTATTTGTACTCTTCGGTGCTGATCGAATGGCCGCCCCAGCACACCACTATTTTCGGCTCAACCCCGGCGCGCAGGGTGCGGGCATTGCGCAGTAGGTGAAACACGTAGTCGGTGATGCCTTTCGAGCTGCTGAAGTCCACCCGCTTATTTTCCAGTTCGCTCTGCGTGTAGACGATATCGCGCAGGGCGCTGAACAGCATTTCCCGGGTGCTGGCGATCATTTCGCCATCGACGAAGGCGTCGGCCGGCGCGTTGCACAGCTCCAGGCGAATGCCGCGATCCTGCTGCAGGATGCGAATCTCGAAGTCCGGGTAGGCCTCCAGGATGGTCTTGGCGTTGTCGCTGTGCGAGCCGGTATTGAGGATCGCCAGGGCGCACTGGCGGAACAGGGCATAAACGCTGCCGGAACCGGTCTCGCGCAGTTGTTGTACCTCGCGCTGCGACAGGGTTTCCAGGCTGCCCTTGGGGGTCACTGTGGCATTGGTGGTCTTTCTTGGGGTCATTTGGCGCTCCATGGTTGTCATCCCGCTCAAGCCATATGGGGCCAGAGGCGCGGTCAAAATAGGGGGGGGCGGGCAGTCCGGCAGCGTCGGCCTCGGGTTGGCGCTGCTGCAGGGGCTCGCTTTACTGCTGCGTTGGCACTCAGCCTAACAGGCGGCGGGCCGGTGGCCTGCAGCGCCACCGGCCCCCGCCGGCAACCAGACAGGTGAGGGCGCGCGCAGAAAATCCCCGGCGGAGTTTCAGCGCGGCAGCTTGAGGTTGTTCCAGATTGCCAGGCTGGGGCCTGCCAGGTTCATGCTGTAGAAGTGCAGGCCCGGCGCGCCGCCCTGCAGCAGGCGTTCGCACATCTCGCTGATTACCTGCTCGCCGAAGGCGCGGATGCTGTCGCTGTCGTCGCCATAGGCCTCCAGCTGCTTGCGCACCCAGCGCGGGATCTCGGCACCACAGGCGTCGGAGAAGCGCGCCAGCTTGCTGTAGTTGGTGATCGGCATGATGCCTGGCACCACCGGAATATCCACACCCAGCTTGCGCACCCGCTCGACGAAGTAGAAGTAGCTGTCGGCGTTGAAAAAGTACTGGGTGATCGCGCTGCTGGCGCCGGCCTTGGCCTTGCGTACGAAGTTGGCGATATCGTCCTCGAAGTTGCGCGCCTGCGGATGCATCTCCGGGTAGGCGGCGATTTCGATATGGAAGTGGTCGCCGGTCTCTTCGCGGATGAAGCTGACCAGTTCGTTGGCGTAGCGCAGTTCGCCGCTGGCCATGCCCATACCGGACGGCAGATCGCCGCGCAGGGCGACGATGCGCTCGATCCCGGCTGTCTGGTACAGGCCCAGCAGCTCGCGCAGCTCGGCCTTGGAATCACCGACGCAGGACAGGTGCGGCGCCGTGCTCACACCGACATCGTTATTCAGCTGCAGTACGGTATGCAGGGTACGGTCGCGGGTGGAGCCACCGGCACCGTAGGTGCAGGAGAAGAAATCCGGGTTGTAGCTCGCCAGTTCACGTGCCACGTTCAACAGTTTTTCATGCCCGGCTTCGGTCTTGGCAGGGAAGAACTCGAAGCTGTAACGGCGTTCTTGAGACATAGGACTTTCCAGTTAGCCCAAGCCAGGCTTGGGCGTAGGGTGGGTTGGTGCCGCATGGCGCCTGAGCAAAGACTTGCCCTGGTAGCTGTGCGGCAGCCACCCCATCAAGGTTGTCGGCGGGACGGGCCGCTACGCGGCCCGACCCTTCCTACGGCTGTTAGTAACGATAGGCGTCAGGCTTGAACGGACCTTCCTGGGTGACGCCAATGTACTCGGCCTGCTGCTTGGTCAGTTGGGTGACCACGCCACCAAAGCCCTTGACCATCTCCAGCGCCACTTCTTCGTCGAGCTTCTTCGGCAGGACTTCGACGGTCAGGCGTTCGGCTTTCTGGGCGGCAGGCAGTTCGGCGAACTTCTGGCCGAACAGGAAAATCTGCGCCAGCACCTGATTGGCGAAGGAGCCGTCCATGATCCGGCTCGGGTGGCCGGTGGCGTTGCCCAGGTTGACCAGGCGGCCTTCGGCCAGCAGGATCAGGTAGTCGTCGTTGAGCGGGTCCAGGTCTTGGCCGGTGCGGTGGATCTTGTGCACCTGCGGCTTCACTTCTTCCCAGGCCCAGTTCTTGCGCATGAAAGCGGTGTCGATTTCATTGTCGAAGTGGCCGATGTTGCACACCACGGCACGCTTCTTCAGGGCGGTGAGCATGTTGGCGTCGCAGACGTTGACGTTACCGGTGGTGGTGACGATCAGGTCGATCTTGCCCAGCAGGGTCGCGTCGATGCTGGCGGCAGTGCCGTCGTTGATGCCATCGATGAATGGCGAAACCAGTTCGAAGCCATCCATGCAGGCCTGCATGGCGCAGATCGGGTCGATCTCGGAGACCTTGACGATCATGCCTTCCTGGCGCAGCGATTGCGCCGAACCCTTGCCCACGTCGCCGTAGCCGATTACCAGCGCTTGCTTGCCGGACAGCAGGTGGTCGGTGCCGCGCTTGATCGCGTCGTTGAGGCTGTGGCGGCAGCCGTACTTGTTGTCGTTCTTGCTCTTGGTCACAGAGTCGTTGACGTTGATCGCCGGGACTTTCAGGGTGCCGGCCTTGAGCATGTCGAGCAGGCGGTGCACGCCGGTGGTGGTTTCTTCGGTGACGCCATGCATGCTGTCGAGCATGGCCGGGTATTTGTTATGCAGGATCTCGGTCAGGTCGCCGCCGTCATCGAGGATCATGTTGGCGTCCCACGGCTGGCCGTCCTTGAGGATGGTCTGCTCGATGCACCATTCATATTCGGCTTCGGTTTCGCCTTTCCAGGCGAAGACCGGAATGCCGGCGGCGGCGATGGCCGCGGCGGCCTGGTCCTGGGTGGAGAAGATGTTGCAGGACGACCAGCGCACTTCGGCGCCCAGGGCAATCAGGGTCTCGATCAGCACGGCGGTCTGGATGGTCATGTGGATGCAGCCGATGATCTTCGCGCCCTTGAGCGGTTGCTCGGCGGCATACTTGCGGCGCATGCCCATCAGGGCGGGCATTTCCGATTCGGCGATGATGATTTCGCGGCGGCCCCAGGCGGCCAGGGAAATGTCGGCGACTTTGAAGTCGGTGAAACCGGCAGGCGTCAGTACAGCGCTCATAAATGAGTTCTCCATTCGTTTGTGTCGAATGGGCGCCGTTGATGCGTATGGTTAACGCCCCATCCGAGCCTGACATAACCCCGGATTGACAGGGTTTGCTGCAGCGCCCCTCGGACAGGTGGCGGGAGCGACCGGGCTGTGCCGATCGTGTGAAGCCTGGCGATTATAGCGATGCCGCGCGCCAAGCCCAAGGCTTTCCGTCGCCCGGGAATGAAGTGGGTGGTAGCCTTGGCCAATTCCGCCGCAATGGACCGAACATGGGCAATCACAAGAGCGCGATTCGTCGACGCAACGTCGACAACATCCTTCTGGCCGCCGAACAGGTCTTCGCCGAGAAGGGCTATGGCGGCACGTCCATGGGCGACATCGCCGAGCTGGTCGGGCTACCGCGTTCCAACCTGCATTATTACTTCAGCACCAAGGACGACCTCTATCGCGCGGTGCTGCTCGGCCTGCTCGAGGTGTGGAAGCAGGACGCGCTGTGCTTCGAGCTGTACGACGATCCGCGGGTGGTGCTCAGCAGCTATATCCGCGCCAAGATGAACCACTCACGCACCCGCGCGCATGGTTCCAAGGTCTGGGCCGACGAGATCATCCACGGCGCCCCCATGCTTGGCGCGACCCTGGATGACAGCCTGTACAGCTGGGCGAAGATGAAGGAGGCGAAGATCCGCCAGTGGGTGGAAGACAAGCGCATCCTGGCGGTGGAGCCGTCCGCGCTGCTCTACATGATCTGGGCCTCGACCCAGCACTACGCCGACTTCAGCCATCAGGTCGGGGTGCTCAACGATCACCGGCCGCTGTCCGACCTGCAGTTCGAACGGGCGGTGCAGACGGTGACCAGTGTGATTCTGCGCGGGATTGGCCTGGAGTCCTGAACCAGGGCGGCGGCGGTTCGCGGCTTAAGCCGCGCCTGCGCCGGAGCTGGGCGCTCCAAGCTGATTGGGCGCGAGGTATTCCTCGTGCGCGATCCAGCGGCCTGCATGCGACGGATGACGGCGTATCGCCGTCCTCCAGCGCTGCCAGCCGGCAAAACCCCGGGCTTCGTATGGTCGTTCGGCGCGGGCCTGGGGTAGACTCGCTGACTCCTTCGAAAAGCCGCCTGCGATAACGCCATGCTCGAACAGTACGTCAAGATGATCCTCACCTCGCGCGTCTACGACGTCGCGGTGGAAACTCCCCTGCAAACCGCCAACCAATTGTCCGAGCGTCTGGGCAACCAGATTCTGCTCAAGCGCGAAGACCTGCAGCCGGTGTACTCGTTCAAGATTCGCGGCGCCTACAACAAACTGGCGCAGCTCTCGGCCGAGGAGCGCGCGCGCGGGGTGGTCACCGCCTCCGCAGGCAATCATGCCCAGGGCCTGGCCCTGGCGGCCAAGGTGCTGGGCGTCAAGGCCACCATTGTGATGCCCAAGACCACCCCGGAGATCAAGGTCCAGGGCGTGCGCTCGCGCGGCGGCAAGGTGGTCCTGCATGGCGACAGCTTCCCCGAGGCGCTGGCCTATTCGCTGAAGCTGGTGGAGGAGAAGGGCTTCATCTATATCCACCCCTACGACGACCCGCACACCATCGCCGGGCAAGGCACGGTGGCGATGGAAATCCTTCGCCAGCAGCCGGGGCAACTGGACGCGATCTTCGTCCCGGTCGGCGGCGGTGGCTTGATCGCCGGGATTGCCGCCTATGTCAAATACCTGCGGCCCGAGATCAAGATCATCGGTGTCGAGCCGGACGACTCCAACTGCCTGCAGGCGGCCATGGCCGCTGGCGAGCGGGTGGTGCTGCCACAGGTCGGGCTGTTCGCCGACGGCGTCGCGGTGGCGCAGATCGGCCAGTACACCTTCGATGTCTGCCGCCACCATGTCGACGAGGTGATCACCGTCAGCACCGACGAGATCTGCGCGGCGATCAAGGACATCTACGACGACACCCGCTCGATCACCGAGCCGGCTGGTGCCCTGAGCGTCGCCGGGATCAAGAAGTACATCGAGCGCGAAGGCAGCAGTGGCCAGGTGCTGGTCGGCATCGACTCGGGCGCCAACGTCAACTTCGACCGCCTGCGCCATGTTGCCGAGCGTGCCGAGCTGGGCGAGAAGCGCGAGGCGATCATTGCCGTGACCATTCCCGAGCAGCCGGGCAGCTTCAAGGCCTTCTGCGAGGCGATCGGCAAACGGCAGATCACCGAGTTCAATTACCGCTACCACAGCGACAAGGAAGCGCACATCTTCGTCGGCGTGCAGACCCACCCGGAAAACGACCCGCGCGCCGCCCTGGTGGAAAACCTGCGAGGCCAGGGCTTTCCGGTGGTGGACCTGACCGATAACGAGCTGGCCAAGCTGCACATCCGCCATATGGTCGGCGGCCATGCGCAGCGCGTCAGCGACGAGGTGGTATTCCGCTTCGAGTTTCCCGAGCGGCCGGGCGCGCTGTTCAACTTCCTGCAGCGCCTCGGCGGGCGCTGGAACATCTCGATGTTCCACTACCGCAACCACGGCGCCGCCGATGGCCGGGTGGTCGCCGGCCTGCAAGTGCCTGAGGCCGAGCGTCATCTGGTGCCGGCGGCACTGGATGCGATCGGCTATCCGTACTGGGACGAAAGTGAAAACCCGGCGTACACCCTCTTTCTGGGTTGACCGGCCGTCGTACACGGCATTGCTTAACGACTTATTGCGTCGGTCATCCGACAGGGAACAACTGCGTTATGGATCCATACCTGCTTCTGCGAATTGCTCACAGCCTGCCCGCCATTCTGCTGCTGCTCGGTGTGCTGGCCCATGTCTTCATGTTGTGGAAGGCCCGGCGTGGCGGTGATGCAGCCATCCTGCAGCGCAAGCTGCGGCGCACCCGCTTGATCAGCCTGCCGCTGCTGGGCTTGCTGGCGCTGAGTTTGCCGGTCAGTGGCTGGGGGCTGGTGAATATGCGCGGCTGGCCGCTGGGCCAGGCCTGGTTGCTGGGTAGCAGCATCCTGTTCGCGGTGGTGATGCTCTGCGGTCTGCTGCTCGCCGGTCGCCTGGCCGCCTGGCAGGCACTGGGTGACGCGCCGGCATCCAGCCGCCTGCTGGGTTTTACCACCGCCTATGCCGGGCTGATCGTCCTGCTGTTGCTGGTAATCATGGGCCTGATGGGCGCCAAGCCGGCCTGACAGTTTGCCTGATCCGTAGGGCACTACTCGCCGCAGGCAGTACGCCATGGATAGTCGGTGCGGTGCAATCTGGCGGGCTGTTCTGTGCTGCGGCCTGTCCGGCCGGCTGTCGTTGCGCGCCGAACGGATCGCCGTGCGCCGGATCAGCGCAGGGAAATGATCGGCCAGCCGCGCTGCTCGGCTGCAGCCCGTAGCTTCGGGTCGGGATCGACTGCGACGGGGTGGGTGACTTGCTCCAGCAGCGCCAGGTCGTTCATCGAGTCGCTGTAGAAGCAGCTGTCGGCCAGGCTGAAACCGCTTTGCGCCAGCCAGCGGTTGAGCCGGGTGACCTTGCCCTCCTTGAAGCAGGGCACGTCGGTGGTGCGCCCGGTGTAGCGCCCGTCGGCCATCTCGCATTCGGTCGCCAGCAGGGTGTCGACGCCCAGGCGGGCGGCAATCGGTGCGGTGACGAAGCGGTTGGTGGCGGTGATGATCAACAGTTTGTCGCCCGCGGCGCGGTGCTCCTCGAGCAGGGCTTCGCCCTTGGCCAGGATGATCGGTTCGACGCAGTCGCGCATGAATTCGCGGTGCCACTGCTCGAGTTGCGCCATCTCGCTGCGGCCGAGGATGGCCAGGCTGAAGTTCAGGTAGTCGCGGATATCCAGGCGACCGGCCAGGTAGTCCTGGTAGAACTCGTCGTTGCGCGTCTTGTAGGCGACGCCATCGAGAATGCCGCGCTCGCACAGGTAATCGCCCCAGGCGTGATCGCTGTCGCCGCCGAGCAGGGTGTTGTCGAGATCGAATAAAGCCAGACGCACAGGGCACCTTTGAGCAAAATATAGAAGGGCGGTCAGGATAACGACTTTTCCCCGGCCTGCCCATTCGGGTGCTCGCGTTGCCGCTGTTGCGGCCTTTGTGGAACAATGCTGGAACATGCGTTTACGAGGTTGTGCGCCGTGATCGATCCTGATGGTTTTCGCCCCAATGTCGGCATCATTCTGACCAATGATGTCGGCCAGGTGCTCTGGGCGCGTCGGATAAACCAGGACGCCTGGCAGTTCCCGCAAGGCGGGATCAACGACTATGAGTCACCTGAAGAAGCGCTGTACCGCGAACTGAATGAAGAAGTCGGCCTGGAGCAGCAGGATGTGAAAATTCTCGCCTGCACCCGGGGTTGGTTGAGGTATCGTCTGCCTCAGCGTCTGGTGCGTACCCACAGTCAGCCGCTGTGCATCGGCCAGAAACAGAAGTGGTTTCTACTGCGTCTGACGTCCGACGAGCAGCGGGTGCGCATGGACCTGACCGGCAAACCCGAATTCGATGGCTGGCGCTGGGTCAGCTACTGGTACCCGTTGGGCCAGGTGGTCACATTCAAGCGCGAGGTCTATCGTCGCGCCCTCAAGGAACTCGCTCCGCGCCTGCTGGCACGGGACTGACACGGACTAGAGCCGAGCCATGCTCAATACGCTACGCAAGATCGTCCAGGAAGTTAATGCTGCCAAGGATCTCAAGGCGGCCTTGGGCATCATTGTGCAGCGGGTCAAAGAGGCCATGGGCAGCCAGGTCTGCTCGGTCTACCTGCTCGACCCGGAGAGCAACCGCTTCGTGCTGATGGCCACCGATGGCCTGAACAAGCGCTCCATCGGCAAGGTCAGCATGGCGCCCAACGAGGGCCTGGTCGGTCTGGTCGGTACCCGCGAAGAACCGCTCAACCTGGAAGACGCTGCCGCTCACCCGCGCTACCGCTACTTCGCCGAAACCGGCGAGGAACGGTATGCCTCCTTCCTAGGGTCGCCGATCATCCACCACCGCAAGGTGATGGGCGTGCTGGTGATCCAGCAAAAGGAGCGGCGCCAGTTCGACGAGGGCGAAGAAGCCTTTCTGGTGACCATGAGCGCCCAGCTCGCCGGGGTTATCGCGCATGCCGAGGCAACCGGTTCGATCCGCGGCCTGGGCAGGCAAGGCAAGGGCATCCAGGAGGCCAAGTTCATTGGCGTGCCGGGTTCGCCCGGTGCGGCGGTCGGTACCGCAGTGGTGGTGCTGCCGCCAGCCGACCTGGAAGTGGTGCCGGACAAGCACGTCGATGATATCGACGCCGAGCTGCTGCTGTTCAACACCGCTCTGGACGGCGTGCGCGCCGACATGCGCGCCTTGTCGGCGAAGATGGCCAGCCAGCTGCGTCCGGAAGAACGCGCGCTGTTCGATGTCTACCTGATGATGCTGGAAGACGCCGCCCTGGGTAACGAGGTGGTCAAGGTCATCAAGACCGGGCAGTGGGCCCAGGGCGCCTTGCGCCAGGTGATCGGCGAGCACGTCAATCGCTTCGAGCTGATGGACGATGCCTACCTGCGCGAGCGCGCCTCCGACGTCAAGGACCTCGGCCGGCGCCTGCTCGCCTACCTGCAGCAGGCACGCCAGCAGACCCTGGTGTACCCCGATAATTGCATCCTGGTCAGTGAGGAACTGTCGCCGGCCATGCTCGGTGAAGTGCCCGAGGGCAAGCTGGTCGGCCTGATCTCGGTGCAGGGCTCGGGCAACTCGCATGTGGCGATCTTCGCCCGCGCCATGGGTATTCCCACGGTGATGGGGGTGGTCGACCTGCCCTATTCGAAGATCGACGGCATCCAGCTGATCGTCGACGGCTACCATGGCGAGGTATTCACCAACCCCAGCGAGCTCCTGCGCAAGCAGTATGCCGAGGTGGTCGAGGAAGAGCGTCAGCTGACCCAGGGCCTCGATGCCTTGCGTGGCCTGCCGTGCGAGACGCTGGACGGTTACCGCATGCCGCTGTGGGTCAACACCGGCCTGCTGGCCGATGTGAAGCGTGCTCAGGAGCGCGGCGCCGAGGGCGTGGGCCTGTACCGTACCGAAGTGCCCTTCATGATCAAGGAGCGCTTTCCCAGCGAGAAGGAACAGCTGGCCATCTATCGCGAGCAGCTGGTGGCCTTCCATCCGTTGCCGGTGACCATGCGCAGCCTGGATATCGGCGGCGACAAGGCGCTGAGCTATTTCCCGATCAAGGAAGAAAACCCCTTCCTCGGTTGGCGCGGCATCCGCGTCACCCTCGACCATCCGGAAATCTTCCTGGTGCAGACCCGCGCCATGCTCAAGGCCAGTGAAGGCCTGGATAACCTGCGCATCCTGTTGCCGATGATTTCCGGGATTCAGGAGCTGGAAGAAGCGCTGCACCTGATTCACCGCTCCTGGGGCGAGGTGCGCGACGAGGGCGTCGACATCCCCTTGCCGCCGGTAGGGGTGATGATCGAGATCCCCGCCGCGGTCTATCAGGTTCGCGAGCTGGCGCGTCAGGTCGACTTCCTCTCGGTCGGCTCCAACGACCTGACCCAGTACCTGCTGGCGGTGGACCGCAATAATCCGCGTGTCGCCGATCTCTATGACTTTCTCCATCCGGCCGTGCTGCAGGCGCTGTGCACGGTGGTCGAAGGTGCCCATGCCGAAGGCAAGCCGGTGAGTATCTGTGGCGAAATGGCCGGCGATCCGGCGGCAGCAGTGTTGCTGATGGCCATGGGTTTCGACAGCCTGTCGATGAACGCCACCAACCTGCCCAAGGTGAAGTGGCTGCTGCGTCAGATCAGCCTGGGCAAGGCCAAGGAGCTGCTGGCACAGGTGATGACCATCGACAATCCGCAGGTGATCCACAGCACCCTGCAACTGGCCCTGCGCAACCTCGGCCTGGGCCGCATGATCAATCCGGCGTCGGATATCCAGGCCTGAATCCCAGGCGCGAGGCAGCCTAGCGCTCGATCCTCACCTCGTTCAGGTAGGCGCCAAAGGGGCCGTAGCTGCGCTCGACCAGGGTTCGCGAGCCGTCGGCCTTGACCAGCAGCACCGTGCTGGCGCGGGTGCCATAGCTGTGGGTGGCGATGAAAATGCTCGAGAGCAGGCGTTCAGTATTCAAGCCCACGCCGGTGTCGGGTAGGCGTGCGTCTTCGACCTGTTGGCTGTCATGAAGCAGGTCCAGTAGCGATGGGATCTGCGGCGCTATCAGGCACTCGTCGAGCAGCGCCTTGGCTTTTTTCACCTTGGGCCAGGGGGTGTCCAGCTCGGCATTCGACAGGCCGTAGAGCCCCTCCGTCAGTTGCACGGGCTCGCCGGCGCGTGAATTCAGCAGCCAGAGTTGCTGCGGGTCGCCGAGTAGTAGGTTGAACGCCGAATAGTCGCCGGCGCGCTGCGCCAGGTCGTGCAAAAAGGCTTGCGGATCGAGCGGGCCATTCAGGAACTGGATGGGCAGCTCGCCCCTGGAGCGGCCTCGCGGCGGCTGGCGCGGGTCGCGGATATTGGTCAGCGCGGCGAAGCGGCCCTGGGGGCCGACGCCCAGCCAGGTGCCGCCGGCCTGTTGATCGCGTCCGGCGATCACTCCCGGCATATCTGGCCATTGCGCCAGCGGTAGGCTGGGGCGGTCATAGAATTCGTCGCGGTTGGCCGCCATGACCAGCGGCAACTCATGGCCGGGACGCCAGGCGAATACGATCAGGCACATGGGAGTCCTATCGGGGGCAGCAGGCTTGAGATCCTAAGATTGAAGCGTAGCTGGCCGATTGCGCAAGTCCTTGGTCCGCTCCGCGCTTCCCGCATCAGCCTGCGACGATTACCATTGCGCATTGTTTTCGGGGGTGGCGATGGAAATCTTGCTGTATTTGGTGCTCGGCGCCGCGGCTGGCGTGCTGGCCGGGCTGTTCGGTGTCGGGGGTGGGATCATCATCGTGCCGGTGCTGGTATTCAGTTTCGCCGCCCAGGGTTTCGACCCGAACGTGCTCACCCACCTGGCGGTGGGCACGTCGCTGGCGACCATCGTCTTCACATCGGTCAACTCGGTACTGGAACACCATCGGCGCGGCGCGGTGCGCTGGCATATCTTCGTCTGGATGACCCTGGGCATCTTGCTGGGCGCGGCCCTGGGGGCCATGACCGCCGCGGCGATCAAGGGGCCGCAGCTACAGAAGATCATTGGCGTGTTCGCGATCCTTGTTTCCCTGCAGATGGCCCTGGACCTTCGACCCAAGGCCATCAGCTCGGTCCCCGGTAAATTGGTGTTGACCGTCGCCGGCGGCGTGATTGGCTGGGCTTCGGCGATTTTCGGGATTGGCGGCGGTTCGCTCAACGTGCCCTTCCTGACCTGGCGCAGCGTGCCCATGCAGCAGGCGGTGGCCACGTCCGCCGCCTGCGGCCTGCCGATCGCGGTGGCCGGCGCGCTGACCTTCATGTGGCTGGGCTGGGACAGTCCGCAATTGCCGCAGTGGAGCCTGGGCTTCGTCTATCTGCCGGCGATGGCCGGGATTGCCTTCACCAGTATGTTCTTTGCCCGTTTTGGCGCACGCCTGGCGCATCGTCTGTCGCCACGCCTGCTCAAGCGCCTGTTCGCCTTGCTGTTGTTCAGCGTTGGCGTGAATTTTTTGATTTGAGGAATTAGCATGCTGCCTTACCCGCAGATCGACCCCGTGGCCATTGCCCTGGGGCCACTGAAAATCCATTGGTACGGTCTGATGTATCTGGTCGGCATCGGCGGTGCCTGGCTGCTCGCCTCGCGCCGCTTGCACACCTTCGACCCGAGCTGGGACAAGGAGAAACTCTCCGATCTGGTGTTCTGGGTCGCCATGGGGGTGATCCTCGGCGGCCGTCTCGGCTATGTGCTGTTCTACGACCTGGCGGCCTATATCGACCAGCCGAGCCTGATCCTGCAGGTGTGGAAGGGCGGCATGTCGTTCCATGGCGGCTTTATCGGCGTGATGCTGGCGAGCTGGTGGTTCGGCAAGCGTAACGGCAAGAGCTTCTTCCAGCTGATGGACTTCATCGCGCCGCTGGTGCCGATCGGCCTGGGGGCCGGGCGCATCGGCAACTTCATCAACGCCGAACTCTGGGGCAAGGCCACCGATTTGCCCTGGGCCATGGTCTTTCCCACCGACCCGCAGCAACTGGCGCGCCATCCCTCGCAGCTCTACCAGTTCGCCCTGGAGGGTGTGGCCCTGTTCGCCATCCTCTGGCTCTACTCGCGCAAGCCGCGGCCGACCATGGCGGTGTCGGGCATGTTCGCCGCCTGTTACGGGCTGTTCCGCTTCATCGTCGAGTTCGTCCGCGTGCCGGACGCTCAGCTCGGCTACCTGGCCTGGAACTGGCTGACCATGGGCCAGGTGCTCAGTCTGCCGATGATCCTCATTGGCCTCGGCCTGATCTGGTTCGCCTACCACCGCCAGGCCGTCCAGGGAGCCGCCCGATGAAACAGTACCTCGACCTGATGCGCCTGGTGCGCGACACCGGCACCTTCAAGAGCGACCGCACCGGCACCGGTACCTACAGCCTGTTCGCCCAGCAGATGCGCTTCGACCTGGCCGCCGGTTTTCCCCTGGTGACCACCAAGAAGTGCCACCTGAAATCGATCATCCACGAGCTGCTGTGGTTCCTGCAGGGCGACACCAATATCCAGTACCTGAAGGACCACGGCGTGCGCATCTGGGACGAGTGGGCCGACGAGAAGGGCGACCTCGGCCCGGTCTACGGCTACCAGTGGCGCAACTGGCCGGCGCCCAACGGCGGCTCGATCGATCAGATCAGCCAGCTGATCGAGACGATCAAGACGAACCCGGACTCGCGCCGCCTGATCGTCTCGGCCTGGAACCCGGCGCTGGTCGAGCAGATGGCCCTGCCGCCGTGCCATGCGCTGTTCCAGTTCTACGTCGCCGAGGGCAGGCTGAGCTGCCAGCTCTACCAGCGCTCGGCCGACATCTTCCTCGGCGTGCCCTTCAACATCGCCAGCTACGCCCTGCTGACCCTGATGGTCGCCCAGGTCTGCGGCCTGCAGCCGGGCGAATTCATCTGGACCGGCGGCGACTGCCACCTGTACGCCAACCACCTCGAGCAGGCCGATCTGCAACTGAGCCGTGAGCCGCTGCCGCTGCCAACCATGCAGCTCAACCCGGCGGTGAAGGATATCTTCGCCTTCAGGTTCGAGGACTTCGAACTGCTCGGCTACCAGGCCCATCCGCACATCAGCGCGCCGGTCGCGGTCTGACGCCTCTGCGCTTGCCGCGGTGTCGACGGCGCCGCGGCAAGGCGGCTATACCTCCTATGCCCAAGGCTGGTCAGGGGTTTGTTACCCTGTGCTGCGGCATGGCTCGTTCCATCGCGGTTGCTGATCGCTGAACCCTGCCTCCGAATTTGATTAACCAACCAACTGCGCAGGCCGCTGGCGGCCTGTCTGTGAGGAAGGAGCATGCTTGTGCCAAGGATTTTGATCGTTCTGTTGCTGGGGTTGCTGGGCTTGAATGCCATGGCGGCGGAAACGGACACACCGCTGCTGCGGGTGGGCATCAACGAGGTGCCACCGTTCGTCATCCGCGAGCCGGATGGCAGTTGGCGCGGCATCAGCATCGATCTGTGGAAGGCTGTCGCCGAGCAGTCGGGCTATCGCTACGAGCTGCTGCCGATGCCGTTCGAACGCCTGTTGCCGAGCCTGGAAGGCGATCAACTGGATGTGGTGGTCGGTGCCCTGACCATGACCGCCGAGCGCGAGGCGCGCTTCGACTTCACTCATCCGTTCTACCGCACCGGGCTGGCCATCGCTGTGCCGAGGGCCGGGGAGGGCAGTGGCTGGGCAGCCGTCAGGGGCTTGCTGTCCTGGCAGTTCGTCAGCCTGATCCTCGGCCTGGCGGTGTTGATGCTGCTGGTCGGTGGGCTGGTCTGGCTGTTCGAGCGGCAGCGCAACCAGCAGCAGTTTGGCGGCACCCCGGTGCAGGGGTTGGGCTCCAGCTTCTGGTGGGCGGCGGTGACCATGACCACGGTCGGCTACGGCGACAAGGCGCCGGTGACCCTGGGCGGGCGGCTGATTGGCCTGGTGTGGATGTTCGCCGGCTTGATCATGGTGTCGACCTTCACCGCGGCGGTGACCAGCGCGCTCACGGTGGGCAACCTGCAGGGCGGTATCCAGGGGCCGGAGGATCTGCGCCGCGCCCATGTGGCGACTATCGACAAGACCGTCAGTGCGCGCTACCTGGACAGCCAGCGAATTCGCCGCAGCGATTACGCCGGCCTGCTCGAGGCGATGCGCGCGGTGCAGCAGGGCGAGGCCGATGCCGTGGTCTATGACCAGCCGATCATGCAGTACCGCAACGGTGAGCTGGGCGGCGGCGGCCTGCGCCTGCTGCCCGGGACCTTCGAGAACCAGTCCTACGCCTTCGCCCTGGCCGACGGCAGCCCCTACCGCGAACGGATCAACCTGGAATTGCTGCGGATGACGAGCGGCGATGACTGGCGCAAGCTATTGCAGCTTTACCTGGGAGCGCCCTGAGGCGCTGCTCCGGCCCCGGTCACGCCGCGCAGGGCATGCAGTCCGACCGGCCGTCGCTCCTGGCAGCCGCTGTGCGCTTGGGCTTAGGCCGCGGTAAGCGTCGTGCTCAGTCGGTCGAGCAGTTCCTCGCGCTCCGCCTGTTGCAGGCGCGCGCCAGGGTTGAGCGAGGACCATTCGGGGTGGGCGCGGGCCTTGTGCAGGGCGTCGGGCAGTTTGCCCTGGCGCCATAGCGCTTCCTGCGGTGCGACCAGCTGGATGGCCTGCACCGCCGCGTGGCCGCGGGCTTCCAGGGTTTGCAGCAACAGTTGCTGGCGCAGGGCGAGCAGGCGCAACACGGCATCGTCCACCGTCAGCTCGCGCTGGCCCTTGAGCTTGCCTTTCAGGCGGGCGCCATAGCCGCGCAGGGTTTGCGCGCTGCCGCCGATCAGGGCGCCGAGGGCGGCCGCGGCGCCGAGGGTGACGCCGCCGACCAGCAGGTCGATGCCGACTCCGGTGGCGGCGCCGGCGGCCATGCCGCCGCCGACCTTGACCCCGAGCTGCTTGAGGGTTTCCGGGTTGAACAGGTCGTCGCCCCAGCGGCCGTCGAGCAAGGGCACGGCTTCGGCCTTGGCGTCATCCTGACGGAAGGCATACAGCCGCAGCAGCGCTTCGACGCAACGCTGTTCGCGCTGGCGGATGGTTTCGCGCAGTTCGCGGATCGCGCCCTGTTCCAGGCTTGGCTGGGCCGCCACGCTGCGGCGGCAGGCGGCGCAGTCGAGCAGCAGTTCGGCGATCAGCCGGGTGCCGTTGTGGCGGCGGGCCTGGCGCTGCACTTCATGGTCGTCGATCAGCCGTTGCAGCTGCGGCCGGGCCTTTTCCTGCAGCAGGGCCAGGCTCTCGTAGAGCCGGCGTTCGCCATCCAGCGGCGGCGCCACGCTGTCGAAGGCGACCCGCGCATGCAGGCCGAGACGGGCCAGGGCCTGGTACCAGTCGTCTTCGCGGTGCTGGTGGCCGGCGACGAAGTTCAGCACCGGCAGCAAGGGCCGGCCGCACATGGCGAGGATCGCCAGTTCGTCGCGGTACTTGGCCAGCACCGGCTCGCGGGCATCGATCACGTAGAGGCCGGCGTCCGAGGCGAGCAACTGGCGCAGCACCTTGGCCTCCTGCTCGAAGCGCTGGCGCGCCTCGCTGCTGTCGAGAAAACGGGCCAGGCGGGAAGGGCCGTCCAGGCGTTCGCCGGGACGCTCCTGACGTTCCAGGTAGTCGAGCAGGGCGATGGCGTCTTCCAGGCCGGGGGTGTCGTACAGCTCCAGCAGGGCCTGGCCGTCCACCGACAGGCGGACACCTTCAACATGGCGGGTGGTGCTGGCACGCGGAGATACTTCGCCGAAGCCGACGTCGCGGGTCAGGGTGCGCAGCAGCGAGGTCTTGCCGACGTTGGTGTGACCGACTACGGCCAGTTTGAGCGGATGCTTCATCGTTGGCTCCCTAGCGTGGCTGGCGCGTTACCCATCCACCGAACAGGATGCTGGATGCACGGGGCGATATAGGCCCCACGCAATTCTCGCCGTCTGAACTGCAGCCGAGCTGCGCGGCACTCGAGGTCAGTCATGGCCCGTCTCAAGCCAGTGCAGCGGGGCACTGTCACTGTGCGCCAGCTGCAGCTGTTCCAGGGCTTGGTGCCAATCGTCCAGGCGAGCGCTGTCGAGGGCTTCGCCCGGTGGTGGCGGTAATAACCAGATGCGTGTGGCGCCGGCACTGCGGGCCAGTTCGGCGAGTAGCGCCAGGCTGCCACGATCCGGCGAGCGCTGCGGATCGCAGGCGATGGCCAGGCGCGCCGGTGGAAAGCGACTGAGTTGTTCGAGCAGGTGCTGGCGCTGCTCGCGGTTGTCGACCACCCCGGCATTGGCGATGCTCTTGGGCAGCGCTGGAGGCCACGTGCGCTGACTGTCCAGCTCGATGGCGACCAGCAGCGCGCCCTGGCTCTGCAAGGGGCCGGTGCCGGCTGGCGGCTGATGCAGCTGCGCTGGCGCCGCATCGCTGATGCCCAGGCGTTCGCTGCTCGGCTGCAGGCGCTCACGCAGCAGGCCGTAGCCAGGCAACTCGGTATCCAGCTGCAAGGCCGCGCATCCCCGACGCCAGCGCCACAGGCACAGCAAGGCCAGCAGCAGGCGCGGCAGCAGGCCATAGACCAGCAGCACGCCGACCAGCCAGCCGGCCCAGCTGTGGCGTGCGCTTTCACTAAGCAGGGCGCTGTCGCCGCTGGCGCGGATCAGCTCGGCATCCGGCAGGGCGAAACCGAGCAGCGCCGGCAGTGTGCCGATGGCCTGGGTCAGGCCGATAAAAGTTTCGCCGCCAAGAATGGTGCTTTCCCAGACGAAACCATAGCGGCGGGTGGAGAGCAGGAGTAGCAGCGTCGCCAGGGTCGCGAGCGAGGCCAGCAGCCACAAGCCATGCACCAGCACACCCAGGCCCCAGCGACTCAGGCGTTGGCGCTGTAACAGCACCAGCAGCGCCGGCGCCAGTTGCGCGGCGCTGGCGTCACGCGCGAGTTTTTCGCTGAGCCACAGCCACGACCGGCCCAGCGCGCCGGCGTTGTCCCGGCTCAGCAGCAGGCCGAGGATCCAGCCGAGCAGCATCAGTAGGTTGAGGCCCAGCAGGCTGCCCAGGGCCCAGAACACGTTGACTGGGCGCTGGCCATCACCCAGGGCCGCGCCCGCCAGGCCGATGCCGCTGAGCAGGGCCAGCAGCAACAAGGCGGCCAGCGCCAATTGCGCACCCTGTAGCCAGTGGTGCAGTGCCTGCACCTGGCCGTCGCGCTGGGCGAGGAACAAGGCGCGGGCCTGGATACGCTGGGCCAAGGTGCCGCCATCCGCTCGGGCGCGGCGGTTGGCCTCGCTGTCTTCCAGCGGACCGGCGTGCTCTTCGCGCAGGCGCATGGTTTCGCTTAGCCAGAGACGATGCAGGCGGTTGAGCACGGGTTTCTCGATTGGCCTCACACGGCGTTCCCTTGGCGAGTGGAAAACAGAGGATAACCGCAGCGGCCTGCTGATGGCACGGCAGTAAGGGCGTGTACTCTTTTGTCAGTCCGGCTAGGCTGGTGGCCAGTCGCTGCGATTTCTGCCGAATCCAGTCGTATCGAGCGCCTGAGACCCAACAATAAAAGCGAGTGCCATCGTGAAATTACCGCACCTGGAGTGGGTCAATCAGGATTCTCCGTACCTGCGTCAGCATCAGCAGGGCTTTCGGGCACTTGGTTTTGACGGTGAACTGGAGCAGGCGTTCAAGCGCTATCACGCCAATGTGTTCCTTCGCCGCATGCGCTGGGCGTTGTTGGTGGCCATGTTGCTGGCGCTGCTGTTTGTGGTGCTGGATGCGATCGGCCTGCCGGACCCACTGCGTGGCTGGATACTCACCCTGCGTTTGGGGGTGATTCAGCCAATGCTGCTCCTGGCCTGGCTGGCCACCTATCGGCGTGGACTGCGCGACCACCTGCAGCTGATCGGCGGTATCGTGGCGCTAGTCTGCGGGCTGGCGGTGGCGGGGATCATTGGCTTGGCCCGCTATCACGACTTTGCTCTGCCCTACGAGGGCATCATCCTGGTCACGGTGTTTTTCTATTTCCTTACGGGTCTACGTTTTACCACTGCCGTGCTATGCGGCTGGCTGACCTTTCTGGCGTATCTGGCCGTGGAGCTGAGCAGTGGCCTGGCGGGCGAACTGCTGCTGAGCAATGCCCTGTTTCTGGCCTTGGCCAATATTATCGGTTCGGTGGGCTGCTATTCCCTGGAATATGCCACGCGGCAGAACTTCCTCGCTCATGGCCTGTTGCAGGACCTTGCCGAGAAGGACTTCCTCACCGGGTTGCTTAATCGCCGCGCCTTCACCGAGCGTGCTGAGCGCAGCTGGCGTCAGGCTCAGCGGGAAAAGCAGGCTCTGGGTGTGGTGATGATGGATGTGGACTTCTTCAAGCGCTACAACGATCACTATGGGCATGCCGCGGGTGACGAGGCGTTGCGCCAGGTTGCTCGGGTGATCGGCGAGCATGCCCGGCGGCCGCTGGATTGTACGGCGCGCTACGGCGGTGAGGAGTTTGTGGGGCTCTGGTATGGCCTGGGTGAAGGCCAGCTGCTGGCGATCCTGCAGGATATCCGCAGCGCTGTCGAGGCGCTGGGTCTGAGCCATGCCTATTCGGATGCAGCCGGCGTGGTCACGCTCAGCATCGGCATGGCCTACCTCACTCCACAACCTCATCAGAGCCTGAGCGATACCTTGCGTCTGGCGGATGTCGCGCTGTACCTGGCCAAGGAGCAGGGGCGTAACCGCGTGGTTGGCAAGCGCCAGGACAGTCAGGTGGATGGAGGGAAGGCTTCAATGATCGCAGCGGAGTCGGTATTCTCGCGCCTATGAAAAACACTCTCCCCCTCTGCCTGATTGCCGCCCTCGCGCAAAACCGCGTGATTGGCCGCGACAACCAACTGCCCTGGCACCTGCCGGCGGACCTCAAGCACTTCAAGGCGCTGACCCTGGGCAAGCCAATCATCATGGGTCGCAAGACCTGGGACTCGCTCGGCCGGCCCTTGCCGGGCCGGCTCAACCTGGTGATCAGTCGCCAGCCCGGCTTGCAGATCGAGGGCGCGGAAGTGTTCGCCTCGCTCGAGGCGGCCATCGTGCGTGCCGAGCAGTGGGCGCGCGAGCAGGGTGTCGACGAATTGATGCTGATCGGCGGCGCGCAACTCTACGTGCAGGCGCTGCCATTGGCCGCGCGGCTGTACCTGACCCGGGTCGAGACAAGTCCCGAGGGCGATGCCTGGTTCCCCGAGTTCGACGCAGGCGCCTGGCAGCGCACGGCCGCCGAGACCTTTGCGCCTCTGGCGCAAGCGCCGGCCTACACCTTCGAGACCTGGGTCCGACGTTGAGCGGTTCGGGCAACGGCGCCTGAATTGAGGCGCCGCACTCTGCCGTTTTCTTGACCCCAGCCAATTCGGGGTGACCGCGACAGGGCTATGCTTGGCCCTTCTGCAGCAGCAATCACAGGTCCTACAGCATGCGTGGAGTCGACTCCGACAGCCCTCAGGCGGATGCCATCGCCGCGATTTTCATGCGCCACCCTCTGTGGGAGGATGCCCTGGCCCTGCTGATGGGCACCATGATGGTCGCGCTGGGTATCGCCTTGTATGGCCATGCGGGGCTGCTGACCGGCGGTACCGTGGGTATCGCCTTCCTGCTCAAGTACCTGCTCGGCTGGTCATTCGGCTGGTCGTTCTTCCTGATCAACCTGCCGTTTTATGTCCTGGCCATCTGGCAGATGGGCTGGCAGTTTACCTTGCGCACCTTCTGCGCGGTCGGCCTGGTGTCGCTGCTGGCCGAACTGACCCCGCAGTGGATCGGCTTCGCCCAGCTCAATGTCGTCTATGCAGCCTTGTTCGGTGGGTTCGCCATGGGCCTGGGGCTGTTGATGTTGTTCCGTCACCGCGCCAGCCTGGGTGGGGTGAATATCCTCGCGCTGTTCTTGCAGGAGCGCTTCGGCCTGCGCGCCGGCAAGATCCAGATGGCCATCGACGTGACTATCGTGCTGGCGGCGGTGTTCATCGTGCCGCTGGACAAGGTCGCCCTGTCGATCCTCGGCGCGGTGGCGCTGAACATGGTGCTGGCGATCAATCACCGCGCCGGGCGTTACATGGGCGTGAGTTAGGGCCTGAAAACAAAAGCCCGGCACTAGGCCGGGCTTCTGGGTGTGCGTAACGACTTACGGCACCAGTTTGTCCAGCAGCGCCTTGTCGCGTACCGCGCCCTTGTCGGCGCTGGTGGCGAGCAGGGCGTAGGCCTTGAGCGCGGTGGTCACCTTGCGCGGACGCACTTCGACCGGCTTCCAGCCCTTCTGGTCCTGCTCCACCCGGCGTGCAGCCAGCTCGTCATCGCTGACCAGCAGGTTGATCGAGCGCTCGTGGATGTTGATCAGGATCTTGTCACCCTGGCGCACCAGGCCGATGGCACCGCCGGCGGCGGCTTCCGGCGAGGCGTGGCCGATCGACAGACCCGAGGTGCCGCCGGAGAAGCGCCCGTCGGTGAGCAGGGCGCAGTCCTTGCCCAGGCCCTTGGACTTCAGGTACGAGGTCGGGTAGAGCATTTCCTGCATGCCCGGGCCACCTTTCGGGCCCTCGTAGCGGATGATGACGATATCGCCGGCCTGCACTTCGTCGTTGAGGATGCCGCGCACCGCGCTGTCCTGGCTTTCGAAGATCTTCGCGCTGCCTTCGAACACCAGAATCGACTCGTCGACCCCGGCGGTCTTCACCACGCAGCCGTCGACGGCGATGTTGCCGTAGAGCACCGCGAGGCCGCCTTCCTGGGAATACGCATGCTCGACGCTGCGGATGCAGCCGTTCTCGCGGTCGTCGTCGACCGTGTCCCAGCGGGTGCTCTGGCTGAACGCGGTCTGCGTCGGGATGCCGGCTGGACCTGCGCGGAAGAAGGTGTGCACGGCTTCATCGTCAGTCTGGGTAATGTCCCATTTGGCGATGGCCTCGGCCATGGTGGCGCTGTGTACGGTCGGCAGGTCGGTGTGCAGCAGACCGCCGCGAGCCAGTGAACCGAGGATGCTGAAGATGCCGCCGGCGCGGTGCACGTCTTCCATGTGGTACTTCTGGATGTTCGGCGCGACTTTGCACAGCTGCGGTACTTTGCGCGACAGGCGGTCAATATCGCGCAGGTCGAAATCGACTTCGCCTTCCTGGGCGGCAGCCAGCAGGTGGAGGATGGTATTGGTCGAGCCACCCATGGCGATGTCCAGGGTCATGGCGTTTTCGAACGCCTTGAAGTTGGCGACGTTGCGCGGCAGCACCGAGTCGTCGTTGTCCTGGTAATAGCGCTTGCACAGTTCCACTGCGGTCCGTCCGGCCTGCAGGAACAGCTGTTCGCGGTCGCTGTGGGTGGCCAGGGTGGAACCGTTGCCCGGCAGCGCCAGACCCAAGGCTTCCATCAGGCAGTTCATCGAGTTGGCCGTGAACATGCCGGAGCAGCTGCCGCAGGTCGGGCAGGCGCTGCGCTCGTATTCGGCGACCTTCTCGTCGCTGGCCGAGTCGTCGGCGGCGATCACCATGGCATCGACCAGGTCCAGGCCGTGGCTGGCCAGTTTGGTCTTGCCGGCTTCCATCGGCCCGCCGGAGACGAAGATCACCGGGATATTCAGGCGCAGCGAGGCCAGCAGCATGCCGGGGGTGATCTTGTCGCAGTTGCTGATGCAGACGATGGCATCGGCGCAGTGGGCGTTGACCATGTACTCGACCGAGTCGGCGATGATCTCGCGGCTCGGCAGCGAATAGAGCATGCCGTCGTGGCCCATGGCGATGCCGTCGTCCACGGCGATGGTGTTGAATTCCTTGGCCACGCCGCCGGCGCGTTCGATCTCGCGGGCGACCAGTTGGCCCATGTCCTTCAGGTGCACGTGGCCGGGCACGAACTGGGTGAAGGAGTTGGCGATGGCGATGATCGGCTTCTTGAAGTCCTCGTCCTTCATCCCGGTAGCACGCCAGAGGGCGCGGGCGCCGGCCATGTTGCGGCCGTGGGTGGAGGTTTTCGAGCGGTAATCAGGCATGGCGATAAGTCCTGCAAAGGCTAGTCAGGTCATGAGCTCAACGGCAGTCGCTTGGGCACGGACACCGTGCGGGCAGCGGGCTGTAGATGTGTCTGTGACGCGTATGTTGAGCCGGCTTCAGGCCCAAGGCAAACGGAAGTGACCATTTGCCGGGCTGGGGCGGAGGCTGGCGCGGGGTCGGCGCCGGCTCGGCTGGGCTCAAGAATCCGCCTGGGGTGGGCAGGAGAAGGGTGATTCTAAGCCCAGGCGGTGTGGCGGCGAAAGCACGAAGCGCTTAGTTGATCAACTCGACGCCCCGCAGACGCTCGGCGCGGCGGCGCAACAGCTCGATGGTTACCAGCAGGGCGATGGATACCAGGATCAGCAGGGTGGCGATGGCCAGGATGCTCGGGTTGATCTGCTCGCGCAGGCCCGAGAACATTTGCCGGGGAATGGTGCGTTGCTGCGGCCCGGCCATGAACAGGATGACCACCACTTCGTCGAACGAGGTGATGAAGGCGAACAGCGCCCCGCTGATCACCCCAGGGCGGATCAGCGGCATGATGATGTCGAAAAACACCCGCAACGGCCTGGCGCCGAGATTGATCGCGGCGCGCGCCAGGGAGTAGTCGAAACCGGTCAGGGTGGCGGTCACGGTGATGATCACGAAGGGCGTGCCCAGCGCCGCGTGGGCCAGGATCACGCCCAGATAGGTGCCGGCCAGACCCAGGTCGGAATAGAAGAAGAACATCCCGGCAGCCGTGATGATCAGGGGCACGATCATCGGCGACAGCAGCAGGGCGGTGATGAGACGCCGATAGGGCATGTCGTCTCGGGCCAGGCCAACGGCGGCGCAGGTGCCGAATACGGTGGCGAGTACGGTGGCGCAGGTGCCGATCAGGAAGCTGTTCTGGATCGCCAGGATCCATTTCGGATCATTGAAGATTTCCCGGTACCAGCGTAGCGAATAGGCTTCCGGCTGCAGGGTGAGCATGCCTTCGGTAAAACTGAAGAACGGCTCGACATTGAATGACAGCGGAATGATCACCACGATCGGCATGATCAGGAACAACAGCACCAGCCAGGAGCTGGTTTTCAAGAGCCAGGCGCCGAGGTGGTGCCAGAAGCCGAAGTAGCTGGGGATTTTCATCGTCTGCTTATCCCAGTTTGATATTGCTGGCGCCGACGAAACGGTCGTACAGCCAGTACAGCACGAGAATCAGGCCGAGCAGCAAGGAGCCCAGCGCGGCGGCCAGTTCCCAGTTGTTCGAGCGCTGCATGTGGAAGGCGATGATGTTGCTGATCATCTGCCCATCGGTGCCGCCGACCAGTGCCGGGGTGATGTAGTAACCCACGGAAATGATGAACACCAGCAGCCCGCCAGCGCTCAGACCCGGCAAGGTCATCGGAAAGTAGATCCGGGCGAAGGCCGGAATCGGCTTGGCGCCGAGTGACATGGCCGCACGCAGGTAGCTGGGGTCGATGCCGCGCATCACGCTGTACAGCGGCAGGATCATGAACGGCAGGAGGATATGGGTCATGGCGATGATGGTGGCAAACGAGGTGTAGAGCATCTCGAACGGCTCATTGATCACGCCGCTGCCGAGCAAAAATGAATTGATCACGCCGTTGGTCTGCAGCAGGGCGATCCAGGCCGTAGTGCGCACCAGCAGGGAGGTCCAGAACGGCAGCAGCACCAGCACCAGCATCAGGTTGGCGCGGTTTTCCGGCAGGCCGGCCAGGTAGTAAGCCAGCGGGTAGCCGAGCAGGGCGCAGGCCAGGGTGATGATCAACGCCATGTTCAGGGTCTTGCCGAACAGCTGCAGGTAGATCTGCGTGTCTTCACGCACTTGGATGCCATGCTCCGGATCCAGCTCCAGGTCCAGGGCAGTCAGGTAATAGTCGTAGGTGTAGACCTTGCCCGCGCGTTGGATGGCATGCCAGACCTCGGGTTTGCTCCAGTTGCGGTGGGCCTGCAGCAGGGTCTTGGCACCCTCGCTCTCAAGCTGTTCGGGCTTGAGCCGGCCGATGCGTCGGGCGGTGGTTTTGACCACGCTGGACATGCCGGTGTAGGCGCGGTTGAACTCCTCGGACAGCTTGCCAGACAGACGCTCCTTGGCCAGGCCATGCAGCTCGCGGGCAAATATATTCAGGGTTGCTTCATCGGGTACTGCTTTGCCGTCCCAGCGTTGCAGCTCCGCCAGGGTCAGTGGGATCAGTTCGGCCACGGCCGGGTGATATGCGCTGCGCCAGAGCATGCTGCCGATGGGCGCAACGAAGGTCAGGAGAATGAAGGCCAGCAACGGCACCACGAAAAGAAAGGCAGTCAGGCGTTTCTTGCTGCGGGCGCTGGCGGCTTGGCCGGCTTCGGTGGTGGTAAGGGATGACAAGCGGCGACTCCTCGACGGCGCGATGGCAGTGCCCTTCTCTGTGGGAGAAGGGCACACGCAGGTATTACTTCAACAGCCACTCGTTGAATTTCTCGCCGAGCGACTCACCGTAATCCGCCCAGAACTCCGAGCCGGCCTGGATGCCTTGATCCAGGTGTGCGGTCGGCAGGTGCGGTGCAGCAGCCGGGTCCATCATCGGGGTGGACGACTTGCGGGTCGGGCCGTAGGCGACATCCGACATGCCGGCCAGTGGCTTGGATTGAGTGGCGTAGGCGATGAACTTGAGGGCCAGGTCTTTCTTCGGCGAACCTTTCAGTACGGCCCAGGCATCGAGGTCATAGACGTGGCCGTCCCAGACGATGACGAAGGGCTTGCCTTCCTGGCGGATGGCGTCATAGAAGCGACCATTGGCCGATTGCACCAGCACCGCCCCGCCATCGTTGAGTAGCTGGGGGGCCTGCGACCAGGAGTCGAACCAGACCACGTCGTCCTTGATCGTGGCCAGCTTGTCGAAGGCGCGTTGCTGGCCTTCGGGGGTCGCCAGCACCTCGTAGACCTCGGCTGGCGCTACGCCGTCGGCCAATAGCGCCCACTCCATGTTGACTTGCGGGCGTTTGCGCATGGCGCGTTTGCCGGGGATTTTTTTGGTGTCGAAGAAGTCATTGACCGACGTGGCCTCGGTGCCGCCGATGGTGTCCTTGTTGTAGGCGAACACGACCGACCAGACGATATTGCCGACTGCGCATTCGTTGGACAGGGCTTCAGGGATGAAGTCCTGCTCTGCGGGAGTGCCATCGACACCAGCCGGCAGGATGTCATGCGGAATGACCTCAAGCAGGCCTTCGGAGCAGGCGCGTTCGAGGTCGATTACTTCGAGGTCGACCACGTCCCACTGGATATTGCCGGACTCGACCTGGGCTTTCATCTCGGCCACGCCGCCTGAATAATCCTCGAACAGCACCTTGACCCCGGTGTCCTTCTGGAACGGGTCGATCATGTGGGTTTTCTGTGCCGCGCCATAGGCGCCGCCCCATGAGACTACGGTCAGACTTTCTTCGGCGCTGGCGGCGAAGGTGGCCGTGCCTAACGCTGCAGCCAAAGCGAATGTGGAAAAGCGGGTGGTCAGTGATCTAGCCATTGCTGTGCTCCATTGCTTTTAGTTGTGGGGTTATTGCGTAGTCGACGTGGCGGGTCGGTCGAGCGCCTGGCTGTCCTGGGGCAACCAGGCCAGAGCGACCTCATCCTTGTGGCTGAACTGCGGGGCCGAGCTGTCGTTCAGGTTCTTCACCACCAGTTCGGTGCCATCGCTGGTCTCGAAGTGGTAGCGAATGTATTCGCCGACATAGTGGCGGGTTACGAAGCGTGCCTTGATCTGGTTGCCGGCAGTGCCGAGGCGGTCGGTGAAGGAGAGTTTTTCCGGGCGAATCGAGACGGTGGTCGGCAGGCCGACTTCGCAACAGTTGGCCTTCAGGCTGCTGATCAGGCCGCCATCTTCCAGGCGCACGTCGACAGTGTCGTCGCCGACCGCCGCGATGGTGCCCTTGAGCTTGTTGCTTTCGCCGATGAAGTCGGCCACGAACAGGTTGGCCGGACGCTCGTACAGCACATGGGGCGCGGCACATTGCTGGACGATGCCGTTGTTGAACACGGCGATGCGGTCGGACATGGTCAGCGCTTCGGTCTGATCATGGGTGACGTAGATCACCGTGAAACCGAGTTGCTCATGCAGGCGCTTGATCTCGAACTGCATCTGTTCGCGCAGCTTCTTGTCGAGGGCGCCGAGCGGCTCGTCCATCAGGACGATATCCGGGGCGAAGATCAGGGCGCGAGCCAGGGCCACGCGCTGGCGCTGGCCGCCGGACAGTTGCCCGGGAAAGCGATTGCCGAAATCCAGCAGTTCGACCAGCGACAGGTACTCGTCGACCTTGGCATTGATTTCGTCTTTGGGCCTTTTGCGGATTTTCAGCGGGTAGGCGAGGTTCTCGCGCAGGGTCATGTGCGGAAACAGGGCGTACTGCTGGAACACCATGCCGATGTTGCGGGCGTAGGGTGCGATGCTGGTGACCGAGCGGCCGTTGATCAGGATCTCGCCGCTGGTCACGTCCTCGAAGCCGGCGAGCATCATCAGGCAGGTGGTCTTGCCGGAGCCGGAGGGGCCGAGCAGGGTGATGAATTCGCCCTTTGCCACATCCAGGTTGAAATCCTTGACCACCAGGGTCTTGTGGTCGTAAGTCTTCTTCACATTGGTGAATTGTAGAAACGGTTTGTCCCCAGCTTGCTCAGCCATAATCCTCCCCAGCTCCCCATCAAAACAGGTGTCTCGCGTGTGGCATTCACCTGAGCGCTTCAGCCAGCTGTCCCGTCCTGCGTGAGGGCGGGCAGCTGTTATGTAAATAACAAAAAGCAATAAGCGCGCCAGCCAGCAATAACCGTGCACGGCTTCGCTGTGGCTGTTCCTTAGCCTAGTTCAGCTTGGGTTTTGCGCTAGTGGGGGTGGGAGAAGTGGTAACAACAGGTGGGGAAGGGGGGCTACCAGCCGAAACGCACCGGGCTGGTGCGCGGTGCACGGGGGCTGTCGAGGTTGCGGTGCGGGCGCCGCGAAACGTCAACAGACTCCTGGTTCGCATCACCGCTCATTTGTCGTGGAGTCCCATGCGCCATTAGCCATCGGCTTGTAGGAGCCGGCCATGCCGGCGATTCGCACGCATGGTGTGCTCCTACATGGTTGCGACATTTGCACCCTGTCGCGACTCTAGCTGTTGGGCAGCAGGCGGCAGGTCAGCGACTTGATGTAGCGGGTCTCGGCGATGGCCGGGTGCACCGGATGATCGGGGCCCTGGGCGCCGCGTTCGAGCAGCTGGATGTTGCGATCCAGGTGGCGGGCGCTGGTCAGCAGGATGTTCTGCAGGTCGTCTTCCGGCAGGTGCATGGAGCAGGAGGCGCTGACCAGGATGCCGTCCTTGTTGAGCAGGCGCATGGCCGCTTCGTTGAGGCGACGGTAGGCGGCCTCGCCGTTCTTCAGGTCCTTCTTGCGCTTGATGAAGGCAGGTGGATCGGCGATCACCACGTCGAAGCGCTCTTCGGCGTTTTTCAGTTCCTTGAGGGCGGCGAACACGTCGCCCTCGATGCAGGCAACTTGTTCGGACAGGCCATTGAGGGCGGCGTTGCGCTCGACGCCATCGAGGGCGAAGGCCGAGGCGTCCACGCACATCACTTCAGAGGCGCCGAAGGCCGCCGCTTGCACGCCCCAGCCGCCGATATAGCTGAACAGGTCGAGCACCCGCTTGCCTTTGACGTAGGGTGCCAGGCGCGCACGGTTCATGCGGTGGTCGAAGAACCAGCCGGTCTTCTGCCCCTCGATCACCGGTGCTTCGAACTTCACCCCGTTCTCTTCCAGCGCCACCCATTCCGGCACCACACCGAAAACGGTGTCGACATAACGCTCGAGACCTTCGGCGTCACGGGCGGCGGAGTCGTTCTTGAGCAGGATGCCGCTCGGCTTGATCACCTGGATCAGGGCGGCGAGCACCTCATCCTTGTGCCGTTCCATGGTGGCGGAGGCCAGTTGCACCACCAGGATATCGAAGAAGCGATCCACCACCAGGCCCGGCAGCAGGTCGGAGTCGCCGAATACCAGGCGATAGCAGGGCTGGTCGAACAGGCGCTCGCGCAGGGACAGGGCGACGTTGATGCGGTGCACCAGCAGGGACTTGTCCAGTACATGCTTGACGTCGCGCGACAGCAGGCGGGCGCAGATCAGGTTGTTCGGGCTCAGCGCGACCACCCCCAGCGCCTTGCCGCCGGCGGCTTCGAGAATCGCCTGGTCGCCCGCGGCAAAGCCGTGCAACGGCGTGGCGGCGACATCGATTTCGTTGCTGTACACCCACAGATGGCCGGCCCGCAGGCGTCGATCGGCGTTGGCTTTGAGCCGCAAGCTGGGCAGGGACATGGGGTGTTCTCCGGAAAAAGAGCGCGATTATAGCTGGTTCGCCAAGCGCAGGCGCAGGTCGGACGGGCTTTCCATCGCATCGCAGAATATTTGCGGCTTGCTCGGGCAGGGGGCAATCCGGCTACACTCTGGCCTTCTGCCATTATTGTCGACTCGCCATGGCCCACGTCCTCTCAGCCGAACAGATCCACAAAGCCCTGCAAGGCATCAGCGTGCCGCCGCAGCCACAGATCATGGTCGACCTGCAGATGGAGCAGGTCATGCCCAATCCCGACCTGAAGGCCATTGCCAGGCTGATCAGCCAGGACCCCGGGTTGTCCGGGGCGTTGTTGAAGATCGTCAACTCGCCGTTCTTCGGCCTGACCAACCGCATCGCCTCGATCCAGCAGGCGGTCAACCTGCTCGGTTGCGACACGGTGATCAACCTGATCAATGCCCAGTCGATCAAGGGCGAACTCAGCGACGAGGCGATCGTCACCCTCAACCGCTTCTGGGATACCGCCCAGGACGTGGCCATGACCTGCCTGACCCTGGCCAAGCGGATTGGTTACCAGTCGCCGGATGAGGCCTACACGCTCGGGCTGTTCCATAACTGCGGCATTCCACTGATGGTCAAGCGCTTCCCCGGTTTCATGACGGTGCTGGAGGAGGCCTATTACAGCGCCGGCAGCGAGTTGCGGGTGGTCGACACCGAAAATCGCCTGCTCAACACCAATCATGCGGTGGTCGGCTATTTCACTGCCAAGTCGTGGAACCTGCCGCTGCACCTGTGCGAGGCCATCGCCAGTCATCACGATGCCCTGGCGATCTTCAGCGACGACTCCGGTCGCGATGCCCAGCTGAAGACTCTATTGGCGATTCTGAAGATGGCCGAGCACATCTGTGAAAGCCACCGGGTGCTGGGCGGCCAGGCCGAGGACCATGAGTGGCAGAGCATCGAGCAGCTGGTGCTGGAGTATGTCGGCCTGTCCGAGTCCGACTTCGAGTACCTGCGCGAGAGTATCCGCGAGCTGGGCGAGGCCTGATTCACCGCGGCCGACAAGGGGTCAGGAATTGCCCCGCGGCCGCGGCATGTTTGCGGGCCTGCTACTGCTGCTCGGCGGCGAGGATGGCGCTGGCCAATTGCATGTCGCTGGCCTGCAGGTCGGGATGCTCGGCACGTAATTGCTTGAGCGCCGCCTCCAGGTAAGGGCCGCGAATTTCCCCGCCGCTGGCGACATAGCTGCTGGCATCGTCACGCGCAGGCACGATCAGCTTCTTGTCCTTGAAGGTCAGGTAGGTCGAGGCGGTGGTCGCGCCGGACGAGAGGATGTCGCGCACCGTGCTGTCCGCGAATGTCGGCGCAGTGAAGACGAAGAGTGCGGCAAAGAGTAACGGACCAAAGCGGCTCATAGGGGTGACTCCGGTAGAGGACTCTTTTTATAAGAGTCCTGCTTGCCGCCAGGGGTTCCAGAGGCCTGCCGGTAAAGCCGCGCTCAGGAACCTGGTTGAAACCGACGCCGCTAGTCGCTGGCACCTGTTTGCAGGTAGTACTGCTGCAACCCCGCCAGCGTCAGGTGGCCGGTCTGGCTAAAGCCGTGGCGCAGGTACAGCGCCAGATTGCGTGGCTCGGCGGTTTCCAGGGCGACCCGCAGGCAACCGTGCTGGCGGAGATGCTCCAGGGTCTGGGACAGCAGCAAGCTGCCGATGCCGCGACCTTGCTGGTCGGGCGCCACGGCGATGAACTCGATGCGCGCGCTGTCGTGGTGGCGCAGCTGCTGGTCGAAGGCCTCCAGTAGCTGGTCGAGCCGGGCCAGGCAGTCGGTGCCGCACTGCTGGCGGATCGACTGGCCGATGGCCTGCACGCTGCTGGCGCTGGGCTGTGGGTTGGTCAGGCTGAAATACGTGGCGCCGACCAGCTGCTCGGCCTGCCAGGCGCCGAGGGTTGGCAGGCCGTTGGCGCGGTGAAAGCGTTGATACGCCGCCAGGTAGGCGCGGCGGCGTTGGGCAAACCCTGTACGTTCGGCGAACAGATACCAGCTCAGGCTGGGATCGCCGGCAAAGGCCCGGTCGAGCAGGTCGAGGGCTGCGTCATCCTGCGCCGTCGTGAGCGGCGCGAGGAGCAGTGGATTCACCCGCTGGCTTCGACTTTCAGCAGCACGCCGTCCTGGCCGATCACCTTGACCTTGCTGCCGGCCGGCAGATCCGGGCCGCTGACCAGCCACAGGGTGTCGCCGGCCTTGATCTTGCCGTGGCCAGCGTTGATGGCTTCATGCAGGACGAACTGGCGGCCCACCAGTTCACTGCCGCGGCGGTTCAGCCCCGGTTGATCGGAGGGTTTGGCGGCGGTGCGTTGGCGGCGCCACCAGTACACCGCGGTCAGCACCGAGAAGGCACCGAACAGGATGAACTGCAGGGCCCAGGGCAGCGCCGGGAACAGGTAGGTCAGCACGCCAACGCTGGCGGCGGCGATGCCGATCCACAGCAGGTAACCGCCCGCGCCGAACACCTCGAGGATCAGCAGCAGGGTGCCGATGGCCAGCCAGTTCCAATACGACAGGTGCTGCAAGTAGTCCCACATCGCTTAACCCTGTTTGTTGTCACCGAAGGTGGCTTTGACGATTTCACCGATACCGCTGACCGCGCCGATCACCTGGCTGGCTTCCAGCGGCATGAGGATCACCTTGCTGTTGTTGGCGCTGGCCAACTGGCCGAGGGCATCGATGTATTTCTGCGCGACGAAGTAGTTGATCGCCTGCACGTTACCGTCAGCGATGGCGACCGAGACCACCCGGGTGGCTTCGGCTTCGGCGCCGGCTGCGCGTTCGCGGGCCTCGGCTTCGAGGAAGGCCGCCTGGCGTTCACCCTCGGCCTCGAGGATCTGCGCCTGCTTCTTGCCTTCGGCGGTAAGAATGGCGGCGGCGCGCAGGCCTTCGGCCTCGAGAATCTGCGCGCGCTTGATCCGTTCGGCCTTCATCTGCCCGGACATGGCGGCCATCAGGTCGGCCGGCGGGCTGATGTCCTTGATCTCGATGCGGGTGATCTTGATGCCCCAAGGCGCGGTCGCCTCATCCACGGTACGCAACAGTTTCTCGTTGATCGCATCGCGCTGGCTGAGCATGGCATCGAGTTCCATGGAGCCGAGCACGGTGCGGATATTGGTCTGCAGCAGGTTGCGGATCGCATGGGTGAGGTTGTTCACCTCGTAGGCGGCCTGGGCGGCGTTGATCACCTGGAAGAAGCACACCGCATCGATCTGCACCGTGGCGTTGTCGGAGGTGATCACTTCCTGCGGCGGAATATCCAGCACGGTTTCCATGACGCTGAGCTTGTGACCGATGCGGTCCATCACCGGCACGATGATGTTCAGCCCCGGATTGAGGGTGTTGGTGTAGCGGCCGAAACGCTCGACCGTCCACTGGGAACCCTGGGGCACCACTTTGAAACCCATAAAGACCACGGCGACGGCCAGGCCGACGAAGAGAAAGATCACACTGCCGATTTCCATGAGGCGTATTTCCTTGTGCGGAGCTTGAAAGGTAGCGGCTGATTGTAAGCCTATTGGCTGGGTTTTTGCCCCGAGGCCGGGCAGGCTTATGCATCAGTATGTGTGGCGCTGCAGGGCGGCGAGCACGTTTTGATCGCGGGCATAGAGGTCGTTGCGCAAGATCAGTTCGCCGTCGGCATCGACCTCGGCGGTCCAGTAGGCGAGGACGATCGGCAGGCGCTCGCGCAGTGGGAACTCCCTGGTTTCACCGCTGGCCAGCAGGCGTGCGATCTCGGCGCAGTCATCGGCTGGCAACAGGGTGTCGAGCAGCTCCACGATACCTTCGATGCGCACGCAACCCGAACTGAAGGCGCGCGGCGATTTGCTGAACAGGTGCTGGCTGGGGGTGTCGTGCAGGTACACGGAGAACGGGTTGGCGAAGCGGATGACCAGTTGCCCCAGGGGATTTTTCGGGCCGGCATCCTGGCGCAGGATGATCCCCCCGGGGTGCTGCCAGTCAACCTTGGTCGGGTCGAGCGGGTTGCCATCGCGGTCGAGTACGCGCAACTGGTGACTTGCCAGGTAGCCAAGGTCACGGCGGATCTCCGGCAGTTTGTCCTCGCGCATGATGGTCGGCGGCACGGTCCAGGTTGGGTTGAGGGTCAGGCGGCTGACCAGCGATTTTAGCTGCGGGGTCTGGCGCTCCGGCCGACCGACCTGGGCGCGGCCCTGCCACAGCAGTTGATGGTCGCGGTAATAGCCGAGTTGGCCGCCGGCAATATTCACCAGCAAGGTTTGCGCCTCGATATCGCCGGCCAGCCAGCGCCAGCGCTCGAGGTTGACCCGCAGTTGCGCGAGGCGGGCGGCCGCGCTGGTATTCAGGGCGGTCAGGCTGTCCGGTCCGATCAAGCCGTCGGCCTGCAGGCCGTGGCGCGTCTGGAAGCGCTGCATGGCGGCCACCAGGGCCGCGTCATAGCGATCGCTGGCGACCGCTGGTCGTTCATCTATATAGCCTTCGGCGGCCAGGCGCTCGATCAGCAGAGGGACCCGCGCATCGCGCATGTCCGGGCGCAGCAGGCGACCACCGGGAATCGCCGGCCACTCGCTGAGTGGCAGGCGTCGCCGCTCGGCGTAGGCGCGGCGCAGTTGCTGGTACTGGAACAGGGTCGGGCGCGCCGTGGCAAAGGCTGCCGGCAGGTTGTCGAGGCCCTGCACGGCCAGGCTGAGCACGCTGTGGCGTGGTGTCGGGCTGTCGCTGCCTGGCGCGCGCCAGAAAGGTTCTAGCGATTCCTGCGCCACGCGCCCGCGTGACAGGTGTTGCAGGGCGAGCAGGTAGCTGTGGCTGATCAGCAGGTCGGCGCAGGCGCGTTGTTGAATACCCTTCGGCAGCGGGGTGCGCAGGCTGTCGAGCCGGTACTCGTTCGGGTTGAGGCCGTCATCGGCCAGTTGTTCCAGTTCATGCAGCAGCGCCGCACGTCGGCTAGGCTCTTGCCAGAGTGGGAGGAATGCCTCTTGTGCATAGAATTCGTGCAGCAAACTGGAACCCGCTGTCCCGGCGGCCGCGAGCGTCGCGGCACAGGCACTGGGGGACGCCGCGAAGCTCTGGCGGATTGCCTGGCTGGCGTTGTCATCGCTGCCGAAAGCCTGGATCGCGATCGCCAGCAGATAGCCGGCGGTCAGGTAATGTGCGGTTTTTTTGTACAATCGCGCGCTGAAGTTCATGATCGCCCGTTCCGTTCTTGCTCTACCAATCCGTTGAAAAAATATTGCGCCAGGCGTTTCAGCGTTGCTGAGGCGAGTCGAACAGCCTTGTCTTGCTGTCGCACGCTACATTTTTCAACGACCCGCTGTGCGGTCGATTGGGTTGTAGCAGTCGGTTTGTATCACGCCGCAGCGCCTGGAAAATCAGACGCCCGCAGCATTCGTCGGTATTGCCCGCAGTGTACACAGGAGCTTGCTGCCCATGATCAAATTACTCCGCCGGCACGGCCTCAAGCTGATGGGCCTTTGCCTGTTGGCATCGCCCTTGCTGGCGGCGCACTCTGCGCCACGCCCCCTGCTCGACAGCCTGACGCGCGCCGCGCCCGCGCTCGATCGTCAGGTGCTTGAGCATGCGCTGGCAGCCATGCAGTGTGCGCTCAGCCATGGTGCCGCGCCGGCGCAGCGCCTGGCGGTGATCGACTACGCTCAACCTTCCACGGCGCGGCGGTTGTGGATCTTCGATTTGCAGCGGCCACGCCTACTGTTGAATGACCTGGTGGCCCACGGACGCATGTCTGGCGAGAACCTGGCTACGAACTTCTCCAATACGCTGGACAGCCATCAGTCCAGCCTGGGCTTGTTCCGCGCGGCAGAGAGCTACAGTGGCAAGCATGGCTACTCGTTGCGCATGGACGGCCTCGAACCCGGGGTGAATGACCGTGCCCGCGAGCGCGCCATCGTCATCCACGCCGCCAGCTATGTCGACCCGCGCCTGGCGCGCAGCCAGGGGCGGATCGGTCGCAGTCTCGGCTGCCCGGCGGTACGTCCGGAGGTGGCGCGGATGGTGGTCGATCAGCTCAAGGGTGGCCAGTTCATCTTCGCCTGGTACCCGGATCAAGACTGGCTGCAGGGCTCGGCCTACCTCAATTGCAAGTCGGCCCAGCTCGCCAGCCTGCATTGACTGTGCGCAGGGCTCAGCAGCACATGGCTTGTGGCCCGCAGAGGCGCTAGTGGCGGTTCTGCTTGGCCTGCCATAGGCCATTGTTCTGTATGAGGCCGGCCTGGCGATTGAGCCTGTCCGTCAGTGGTTTGCGGTGGGCAAGGGTTTCCACCGCGCTGCAGTCGCTGCGCGTTGTTCCGCGCCTCTCAGCGCTGCTCGCTCTGCGGCGTCACCCGCAGCACTTCCTCGATGGTGGTCAGGCCCGCGGCAACCTTTTGCGCGCCGGACAGCCTGAGGCTGCGCATGCCCTCCTTGAACGCATGGCGGCGCAGGGCGGTGAGGTCGGTGTCGGCGTTGATCAGCGGCTTGATCGCATCGCCCAGCTGCATGATCTCGTAGACCCCGGCGCGTCCACGGTAGCCGGTATCGCGGCACTCCAGGCAACCCACGGCCTTGTGCGCACCGCTCGGCAAGGGCGCGTTCCAGGGTTTGGTCAGGCTCTGCCAGTCGTCTTCGCTGAGTTCATGCGCGGTCTTGCAGTGCGGGCACAGGGTGCGCACCAGGCGCTGGGCCATGACCCCCAGCAGGGTGGCCTTGAGCAGGTAATGCGGCACGCCCAGTTCGAGCAGGCGGGTAATGGCGCTGGGCGCGTCGTTGGTGTGCAGGGTGGAGAGCACCAGGTGGCCAGTGAGCGCCGCCTGGATCGCCATCTCGGCGGTTTCCAGGTCGCGGATCTCGCCGATCATGATGATGTCCGGGTCCTGGCGCATCAGCGCGCGCACGCCGCTGGCGAACGTCAGGTCGATATTGTGCTGCACCTGCATCTGGTTGAAGGCGCCCTCGATCATCTCGATCGGGTCTTCGATGGTGCAGACGTTGACCTCCGCCGTCGCCAGCTGCTTGAGCGTGGTGTAAAGGGTGGTGGTCTTGCCCGAGCCGGTCGGCCCGGTGACCAGAATGATGCCGTTGGGCTGGCGGGTCATGTCGGCCCAGCGCTTCATGTCGTCCGGCGAGAAACCCAGCTGGTCGAAGCTTTTCAGCAGCACTTCCGGGTCGAAGATGCGCATCACCAGTTTTTCGCCGAAGGCGGTGGGCAGGGTCGACAGGCGCAGCTCGACTTCGCCGCCGTCCGGGGTCTTGGTCTTGACCCGGCCGTCCTGGGGTTTGCGTTTTTCCGCCACGTTCATCCGGCCCAGGCTCTTCAGGCGGCTGACCACCGCCATGGTCACCTGCGGCGGGAACTGGTAGACGGTGTGCAGCACGCCATCGATGCGAAAGCGCACGCTGCCCTGCTCGCGGCGCGGTTCGATGTGGATATCGCTGGCGCGCTGCTGGAAGGCGTACTGGAACAGCCAGTCGACGATGTTGACGATATGCGCGTCGTTGGCGTCCGGTTCCTGGTCCTGGGCGCCGAGGTTGAGCAGTTGCTCGAAGTTGCCGACCCCGCTGACCTTGCTGTCGCCGACACTGGCGCCGCTGACCGACTTGGCCAGGCGATAGAATTCCACGGTCAAGCGCTGGATGTCCGCCGGGTTGGCCACCACCCGCTTGATCGGACGTTTGAGCACGTGGATCAGGTTGGCTTCCCAGCTGTGCATCAGCGGTTGCGCACTGGCGATGGTCACCGCATCGGGCGCGACCGCCACGGCGAGGATCTTGTGCCGCTGGGCGAAGGCGTAGGACATCAGCGGGGTAATGGCGGCGACATCGATCTTCAGCGGGTCGATGCGCAGGTAGGGTTGGCCGACGAGCTCCGCCAGCCAGACGGTGAGATTTTCCAGGTCGAGTTTCTTGCCCGGATGATGCAGGTCGTCGACCTGCTGCGCGGCGAGAAACTCCAAGGGGTGCTGCTGGTTGTTCACCGCGCTGCGACGGATCGCCAGGCACTGTTCGGCGCTGTCCTGGTCGACCCGCCCCTGGGTGACCAGTTCGCGCAGCAGATCGCCGAGGTCGAGGGTACGGTCGGTGGGCGAGATGGTGGCGGACATGGGACTCCCTGCGGTAGTAGCGGTAAGCGGCAAGCTTAAAGCAGCAAGTTGAACACTGTTGCGCACCAATGCATAAACGTCACACTGGCTTGCTGCTTGCTGCTTGCTGCTTGCTGCTTACTTCACCAACATTCTCCAGGCTTTCAGCGAGGCCACAATATGGGCCTGGGCTTGCCGCGCGGCCAGTGACTCGGGGTCGATGGCGCGGTGGGCCTGTTCGCTCAGCTTGCTCAGTTCGCCATACAGGCGGTCGACTTCCGGCACTTCCAGCACTCCGCGGGCCATGTGCAGCCAGGCCAGCAGACGCTCGATGCGCGGCAGTTGTTCGGCCAGGTCTTCCGGCTGTTTCTGGTAGCGGTTCAGCTGCAGGTCATGACCTTCCTCGGCCAGCAAGGTCGGCAGCCAGTTGCCCAGCGGTGCGGCGCCCTGGCGATTGCCGCGGTTGTTGCGGCTGGTCGTCCAGCCTTTGGTCAGCAGCCAGCGCGAGCTGATCAGGGAGAACTGGCCCCAGCGCGTGCCCTGCAGTTCGGCGGCGAACTGCGCGGGCGCGGCCTGGCGTGCGGCATCGTCGTGTTGGCCGGCCTGGACCCGTGGGCGCCAGTCGTGGAGCAGGGCGTCGAGGGTCTGGCGCAGTTCGCTGCTGCTGCTGCGCGGTGCCGCCTGGCCGAGGCTGCCGATCAGTGCGCGCAGGTCGACCAGTTGTTCCAGCCAGTCGACCAGCAGGCGCCAGTGGCCATTGAAGCGGTATTGCTCGGCCAGCCGCTGGCTGCTGCCGAGCAGGTGCCAGGCAATCGCGGCAAAGCTGTCATCCAGGCTCATTTCGCCGCTCAGCTGGGGAGCTGGCAGGCTGAGGCTGTAACTGTTGGCATCGAACAGGCGGTAGCCGCGCTCGGCCTTGCTGATGTCGCAAGGCATCAGCGGCAGGTCGGCGGCGAGTTCGGCGGCCAGCTCCAGCAAGGCTTCGGGCTCGCCCTGGCGCAGCTCCAGCTCCAGCTCGCAGATTTCCTCTTCGCCTTCGCCGGCGATCACCTTGCCGAGATCCAGTGCGGCCTCGATTTGCACCTTGGCCTTGCCGCGACCCCAGGCGATGTCGGCACGCTGGCGGACGAAATCGGTGCTGAAGATCGGTTGCAGCAGGCTCTTGTCCAGATCGGCCAGGGCCGCCGGCCAGCAGCTGTCGTCGAGCTTGCTCAGGTCCAGCTCGGCCTGATCCAGATGCCAGTCGAACTCATTACGTTCGGACAGGCCCGCGATACTCTGGCCACGACTTTTCAGGGTCTGGATAAAGGCATCGCCATCGCGACGAATGCGCAAGGCGACCTTGGCCTGGGCCAGGTCACGGTCGGGCGTGTCGAAATACTGATTGAATAGCTCGCGCTGTTCCCAGCCGCTCTTGTTGCGCTTCTTCAGCAGCGGGTGCTCGCGCAGGGCTGCCAGGGTGTCGCGGCTGACCCGCAATTTGATTTCGGTTTCTTTGACCATGATGGTGAGCTAAGCGCCTACTGTGAAAGTGTGACAGTCTGATGATGCGTGCTGGCGAGCTATTCGAGCGATCCGTATACTTGCCGCCTTCATTAAAGCCGGGGTTCACCCTATGCCACTCAATCCATTCGCCAGCCTGTTCGGTCGCTCGCCCATTGGGCCGATGCAGAAGCACTTCGCCAAAGCCCATGAGTGCGCCGCACACCTGGTGCCTTTTTTCGACGCCGTGATGGCTGAAGACTGGGCCAAGGTAGGGCAGGTGCAACAGGACATGGCGCGGTTGGAGGACGAAGCCGACAAGCTCAAGAAAAGCGTACGGCTGCACCTGCCCAAGAGCCTGTTTCTGCCGGTACCGCGTTCGGATCTGCTTGAGCTGCTGAGTGTACAGGACAAAGTTGCCAACCGCGCCAAGGACATCGCCGGCCTGATGCTGGGCCGTGAGATGACCATCCCGCCGGCTATGCAGCCACTGATGCGCGCCTTTGTGCAGCGCACCGTGGATGCCAGTGCCCAGGCGCTGAAAGCCATGAACGAGCTGGATGAGCTGCTGGAGACCGGTTTTGGTGGGCGCGAAGCCGCCCTGGTCGGATCCATGGTCGAGGAGCTTGAATTGATCGAGCAGGACACCGATCGCATGCAAATCGAAGTCCGCCGTGCCCTGTTCAAACTGGAAAAGGATCTTCCCCCGGTCGACGTCATGTTCCTCTACCAGATCCTCGAGTGGATCGGCGATGTCGCCGACCGTGCCGAGCGTGTCGGTAACCGACTGGAACAACTGCTGGCGCGCTAAGCGCCAGTGTCCTTTCTGGAATCTACGGATTAATTATTTATGTCTTTGATTGCGGACTACGGCCTCGTATTGCTGCTACTTGCCTGCCTCTTCGGCTTCTTCATGGCCTGGGGCGTGGGTGCCAACGACGTGGCCAACGCCATGGGCACCTCGGTTGGCTCCCAGGCGCTGACGATCAAGCAGGCGATCCTGGTCGCCATGGTCTTCGAGTTCGCAGGCGCCTATCTGGCCGGCGGCCAGGTGACCGAAACGATCAAGAGCGGCATCGTCGATGCCAACTTGATTACCCCGGACTTGATGGTGCTGGGCATGATGTCGGCGCTGCTGGCGGCGGGAACCTGGCTGCTGATTGCGTCGACGCGTGGCTGGCCGGTTTCCACCACCCACTCGATCGTCGGTGCGGTGATCGGCTTCGCCGCAGTCGGCGTGTCCGTGGATGCCGTGAACTGGGCCGGTGTGGGCCCCATCGTGGCCAGCTGGGTGATCTCACCGGTGCTCTCAGGCACCGTCGCCTTCGGCCTGTTCGTCAGCGTGCAGAAGCTGATCATCGATACCGATGAACCCTTCCTCAACGCCAAGCGTTTCGTCCCGCTATATATGTTCCTGACCGGCTTTATGGTCAGCCTGGTTACCGTGACCAAGGGCCTCAAGCACATCGGCCTGCACCTCTCCGGTGCCGAGGGGCTGGTTATCGCCCTGGGAGTCGGCGCGCTGGTGATGCTGCTGGGTATCGTCCTGCTCAGCCGGATCAAGATCGACGTCGAAGCGGACAAGGGCTTCCACTACGCCAGCGTGGAGAAAGTCTTCGCCGTGCTGATGATCTTCACCGCCTGCTCCATGGCCTTTGCCCATGGCTCCAACGATGTGGCCAACGCCGTCGGCCCGCTGGCGGCCATCGTCGGCGTGATCCAGTCCGGCGGTGAAGCCGTAGGTGCCAAGGCGGCGTTGCCGGCCTGGGTCCTGCTGCTCGGTGCCATCGGTATCGTCATCGGCCTGGCCACCTATGGCTACAAGGTGATCGCCACCATCGGCAAGCAGATCACCGAACTGACCCCGAGCCGCGGCTTTGCCGCCGAACTGGCGACGGCCACCACCGTGGTCGGCGCCTCGGCCATCGGCTTGCCGGTGTCCACCACCCACACCCTGGTCGGTGCGGTGCTGGGCGTCGGTCTGGCCCGGGGTATTGGTGCGCTGAACCTGGGCGTGATCGGCAAGATCTTCATGTCCTGGCTGATCACCCTGCCGGTCGGTGCGGCCCTGGCCATCGTGTTCTTCTATGTTCTGCGCGGCATCTTCCTCTGAGATAGCCTCGACGGTTTCCTCCGCAGCGGCGTTGCCCCTATGATGGTGGCAACGCCCGCGGAGACCGCCCATGCCCCTGCCTTCCTTCAAAGAGCAATTCGCCGCGCTGATCGCCGCGCCTTCGGTGAGCTGCACCCAGGCGCATTGGGATCAGACCAATCGGCCGGTGATCGAGTTGCTCTCGAGCTGGCTCGGCGACCTCGGTTTCGCCTGCGAGGTGCAGCAAGTCTCTCCCGGTAAATTCAACCTGCTCGCCAGTTACGGCAGCGGTCCTGGCGGCCTGGTGCTGGCCGGGCACAGCGACACCGTGCCCTTCGATGCAGCCTTGTGGCAGAGCGATCCGCTCAAGCTGACCGAGGTCGATGGCCGCTGGGTCGGCCTGGGCAGTTGCGACATGAAGGGCTTCTTCGCGCTGGTCATCGAGGCGCTGCAGCCCTTGCTGGCGCAGCGCTTCCAGCAGCCGCTGCTGATTCTCGCCACCTGCGACGAGGAAAGCTCGATGTCCGGCGCCCGTGCCCTGGCCGAGGCGGGGCGGCCGCTGGGGCGCGCCGCAGTGATCGGCGAGCCGACCGGACTGAAGCCGATCCGCCTGCACAAGGGCATCATGATGGAGCGCATCGACATCCTCGGACAGAGCGGTCATTCCTCCGATCCGAGCCTCGGCCACAGCGCGCTGGAGGCGATGCAGGACGTGATGAGCGAACTGCGCGGCCTGCGCGGCCAATGGCAGCGCGAATTCAACAACCCGCAATTCAGCGTACCGCAGCCAACCCTGAACCTCGGCTGCATCCACGGTGGCGATAATCCCAACCGCATCTGTGGCCAGTGCTCGCTGGAGTTCGACCTGCGCCCACTGCCGGGCATGCAGCCGGAACAGCTGCGTGCGACGATCCGGCAGAAGCTGCAGCCACTGGCCGAGCGGCATCAGGTCAAGATCGACTTTGCCCCGCTGTTTCCCAGCGTGCCGCCCTTCGAGCAGCTTGCCGATTGCGAACTGGTGCGCCTGGCCGAGCGCCTGACCGGGCACAGCGCGGCTTCGGTGGCGTTTGCCACCGAAGCGCCTTATCTTCAGCAGCTTGGCTGCGAGACCCTGGTGCTCGGCCCGGGCGATATCGACTGTGCCCATCAGCCGGGTGAGTACCTGGAAATGTCACGTCTCGAACCGACCGTGCGTCTGTTACGTGAACTGATTCAACACTACTGCCTGAGTCCGGCCCCATGAGCCTGCATGTGGCCCTTGCCAACCGGAGGAGAGAGCGCGTGATACCCCAACTGCGACGATAAAGCGGATAACGATGGCTGCTTCGTCTGGCGCGTTGCCGCGCTTTATTCATGCGTTCCGTTCACGACTCACAGGTTCTCTCTGCAATGCACGACTACGTTAATTGGCTGCGCCACGCTTCGCCCTATATCAATGCCCACCGCGACTGCACCTTCGTCGTGATGCTGCCGGGCGAGGGCGTCGCCCACCCGAATTTCGGCAATATCGTCCACGATCTGGTGCTGCTGCACAGCCTCGGCGTGCGCCTGGTGCTGGTGCACGGCTCGCGCTCGCAGATCGAGGCGCGCTTGGCCGCCCGCGGCATCACCCCGCACTTCCACCGTGATCTGCGCGTGACCGACGGGGCGACCCTGGAGTGCGTGATCGATGCGGTCGGCCAGTTGCGCATCGCCATTGAGGCGCGCCTGTCGATGGACATGGCCGCCTCGCCGATGCAGGGCGCGCGCCTGCGCGTGGCCAGCGGCAACTTCGTCACCGCGCGGCCGATCGGCGTGGTCGACGGCATCGACTATCACCACACCGGCGAAGTCCGCCGGGTCGATCGCAAGGGTATCGGCCGTCTGCTCGACGAGCGCAGCATCGTGCTGCTGTCGTCGCTGGGCTATTCGCCGACCGGGGAAATCTTCAACCTGGCCTGCGAAGACGTGGCCACCCGTGCCGCCATCGACCTGGGCGCCGACAAGCTGCTGCTGTTCAGTGCCGAGCGCGGTCTGCTCGACGAAGAGGGCAAGCTGGTGCGCGAACTGCACCCGCAGCAGGTGCCGCTCTACCTGGCGCGCCTGGGCAACAGCTACCAGGGCGAGTTGCTCGATGCCGCGGCTCAGGCCTGCCGCGCCGGGGTCAAACGCGCGCATCTGGTCAGCTATGTGGAGGACGGTTCGCTGCTGACCGAGCTGTTCACCCGCGATGGTGGCGGCACCCTGGTCGATCAGGAGCAGTTCGAGTCATTGCGCGAGGCGAATATCGGCGATGTTGGCGGCCTGATCGAGTTGATCAGCCCGCTGGAAGAGCAGGGCATCCTGGTGCGCCGTTCGCGCGAGGTGCTGGAGCGCGAGATCGAGCAGTTCAGTATCGTCGAGCGCGACGGCCTGATCATCGCCTGCGCCGCGCTGTACCAGGTCGACGACTCGGACTACGGCGAGCTGGCTTGCCTGGCCGTCAACCCGGACTATCGCCATGGCGGTCGCGGCGACGAACTGCTCGAACGCATCGAGGCCCGCGCCCGCGCCCAGGGCCTCAAGCACCTGTTCGTGCTCACCACCCGCACCGCCCACTGGTTCCGCGAGCGCGGCTTCGTGCCCAGCAGCGTCGACCGCCTGCCGGCGGCGCGCGCCACGCTGTACAACTTCCAGCGCAACTCCAAGGTGTTCGAGAAGGCGTTGTAACCCGCCGCCGAATGCGTCGCAGGCCGTCTGCCGGGGTGCCGTGTCGCCGCTCAAACGGCGCCATTGGCTGCAGTGGGCGGTGCCGGTGGCTAGTCGGGCGAATCGGCACAGGGGCGTTGCTGTTGCCTGGTTGTCACCGGGTGGTTCAGGCGCTCTTCTGCTGGCGCAGCAGTTGTTCATGGCCATCGTCCCAGCCTGCCTCCCAGGCGGCGGCAAGCACTTCGGCGCGGTGGCCGTGACGGGTCTTGGGTTGGCCGGTGAGGCCCGCCATGTAGCCTTGCTGGTAGGCCTTGTTCAGGCTTTCCAGGCTCCAGTGACGGTCATCCTTGGGCTGGACGTCGGACTCCATGGGCACGGCTCGTGTTGATCGCTCTGTGCCCATGCTAGCTGCGCCCGGCTTGCCTGGCTGGGCGCCGGTCACAGCTTTGGCAGCATTAGCTGCTTTTGTGACCGGCTCGACTAATTTCCCGGGGCCAGGATGCTCGCCTGGTAGGCCGCGGCAAAGCTGTCGAAATCGCCTTCTTCCTGAGCTTCCAGCTCCGCCTGCTCACGCAGTGAACGCATGCTGGCGGATTCGAAGGCGGCCTGCTGCTCCGCGCTTAACGGCTGGTCGCGGAAGTAGTCGGCATGCTGCTTGCTCTGGCGCAGGGCGAACTGGCTGAAGCTCTCGCCCTGCTGCAGGGCCGCGAGCACCTGGGCCGAAGGCGTCAGGCCGGCGTCGTCGACCTTGCCGCGCTGGGCCTGCAAGGCCTGGCTGTATGCGTCGTCGTCATGGCTCTGGTCGAGCAGTGTGGCGGATTGCTGGATGCTGTCGAGCAGCTCGTGGGCCCAGGTCTGCAGCGCCACGGGTTTGCCCCGCAGCTGCAGGTGCAGGCCGGGGCGGCGGCCGTCCTTGACCACTTTGAGGAAGTTGTCGGTGCAGGCGTGGCATTCGTCGCCGCCCAGTGGCGGGCTTTCCTGCAGGGCACAGAACAGCAGGAAGGCGTCGAGGAAGCGCGCCTCGACCAGGTCGATGCCCAGCGGCAGGAAGGGGTTGATATCCAGGCAGCGCACTTCGATGTACTGCACGCCACGGGCCATCAGTGCCTGGATCGGGCGTTCACCGCTGTGGGCCACGCGTTTCGGGCGGATGTTCGAGTAATACTCGTTCTCGATCTGCAGGATGTTGGTATTGAGTTGCAGCCATTCACCGTCCTTTTTGCTGCCGATCTCGACATAGGGCAGGTAGGGCGTGGCGACCGCCTGGCGAAGGCTGTCGGTGTAGCTGGTCAGGTCGTTGTAGCAGGGGGTGAGGCCGGCCTGGGCGCTGCTCTGATAACCCAGGTCGCTCATGCGCAAGCTGGTGGCGTAGGGCAGGTACAGGGTCTCGTCATTGAGCTGCTGCAGGTTGTGCGGCTGGCCATGCAAAAAGCCCGCATCCAGGGCGGGCGAGGCGCCGAACAGGTACATCAGCAGCCAGCTGTAGCGGCGAAAATTGCGGATCAGGGCGATGTAGCGTGCCGACTGATAGTCGCGGGCGTTGCGCGTATTGCCCTCGGCCTGTTGCAGCAGTGGCCACAGGCTGTCCGGCAGGGAGAAGTTGTAGTGAATGCCGGCGATGCACTGCATGCTCTTGCCGTAACGCAGCGCCAGGCCCTTGCGATAGACGTACTTGAGCTGGCCGATATGCGAGCGGCCGTACTCGGCGATCGGAATCGTCTGCTCGTCCGGAAGGGGGCAGGGCATCGACGGGCTCCACAGGTATTCGCCGTCGAGCTTGCTGTAGACGAAGCGATGGATCTGTTCGAGATCGGCCAGGGTGGTGGCCGGGTCGGGCTCGGCCGGGGTGATGAACTCCAGCAGGGCCTCGGAATAGTCCGTGGTGATCAGCGGGTGCGTCAGCGCCGAGCCCAGCGCCAGCGGGTGAGGGGTCAGGGCCAGCTGGCCATCGCCATCGACGCGCAGGCATTCGCGCTCTATGCCGTGCAAGCACTGGGCAAGCAGGGGGAGATTGGCGCGCTCGCCGAGCAGGGCCAGGCGGCGGGAGAACAGGTCGCTCAAAATTGTATTCCTTCACGCGTCGGTCGCCCCAATATGGGGGTGAGTAGCGCGCTCTACAAGGGGGCGGATGACCGACGTTGTTCGCCTGGTCGGGCCTGCCGCCGCAGAGCGCTCGCGGGACCTGATCTGGTCTTCGCGACGCGCGTGTGCGGCAGCCTGCCGGCTGAATGGTGCCAGTTATAACCCAGCTTGAGTCACTCCAGTTACACGCAGGCGAAGGTGGCTTGTGCCTTGGCGACCAGCTTGTCGCCCTGATGCACTTCGGCTTCGATCACCTGGGTGCGCTGGCCGCTGTGCAGCAGCCAGGCCCGGCAGAGCAGATCGCCCTCGCTGACCGGGCGGATGTAGTTGACCTTGCACTCCAGGGTGACGCTGCTCGGCGTGCCATCGGTCAGGCTGTGGCTGGCCTGGCCCATGGCGCTGTCGATCAGCGAGAACAGCGCGCCGCCGTGCAGCTTGCCATGCAGGTTGCGCAGGCCGTCGTGCATGCTCAGCCGCAACACGGCTTCGCCAGCGGTGGCCGAGACGATTTCCAGGCCGAGCAGGCGACCGAAGGCGCTGCTCGTGCCGATTTCTTCCACCGTCACGTGCACGGCTTACTTCCTCAGCTGCTTGGCATTGGCGAACAGCGCGGCCATGGCGGCGTTGCTGGCCGGCTGCGGCTCGGCGCGCGGGGTGCTGGCCGACGGACGAGAGCTGCTGTCGCGCTTGCCGCCGCCACGTTGCCCGCCACGCGGGCCTTCGATTTTTTCGCCCGGGGTGTCACCCATGCGCATCGACAGGGCGATGCGGTTACGCGGGATGTCCACCTCCATCACCTTGACCTTGACCACGTCGCCGGCCTTGACCGCCTCATGCGGGTCCTTGATGAACTTCTCCGACAGCGCCGAGATGTGCACCAGGCCGTCCTGGTGTACGCCGATGTCGACGAAGGCGCCGAAGTTGGTGACGTTGGTCACCACGCCTTCGAGGATCATCCCCAGTTCGAGGTCCTTGAGGGTTTCGACGCCGTCCTGGAACTCGGCGGTCTTGAATTCGGGGCGCGGATCACGGCCGGGTTTTTCCAGTTCTTGCAGGATGTCGCCGACGGTCACCAGGCCGAAGCTTTCGTCGGTGAATTTTTTCGGGTCGAGGCGCTTGATGAAGCTCGCGTCGCCGACCAGCGAGCGGATATCGCGCCCGGTATCGGCGGCGATGCGCTGCACCAGCGGGTAGGTTTCCGGGTGTACCGCCGAGGCGTCCAGCGGGTTGTCGCCGTTCATCACGCGGAGGAAGCCGGCGGCCTGCTCGAAGGTCTTCTCGCCCAGGCGCGACACCTTTTTCAGCGCGTCGCGGGTCTTGAACGCGCCGTTGGCGTCGCGGTGCGCGACTATGTTCTGCGCCAGGGTCGCATTCAGTCCGGAGATCCGCGCCAGCAGGGCGACCGAGGCGGTGTTGACGTCGACGCCGACGGCGTTCACGCAGTCCTCCACCACCGCGTCCAGGCTGCGCGCCAGCTTGAGCTGGGACACGTCGTGCTGGTACTGGCCGACGCCGATGGATTTCGGGTCGATCTTCACCAGTTCGGCCAGCGGGTCCTGCAGGCGGCGGGCGATGGACACGGCGCCACGGATCGACACGTCGAGGTCGGGGAATTCCTTGGCCGCCAGTTCCGAGGCCGAATACACCGAGGCGCCGGCTTCGCTGACCATGACCTTGGTCATCTTCAGGCCCGGGTATTTCTTGATCAGCTCGGCGGCCAGCTTGTCGCTCTCGCGGCTGGCGGTGCCGTTGCCGATGGCGATCAGGTCGACCGAGTGCTTGGCGCACAGCGCGGCGAGCACGGCGATGGTCTGGTCCCACTGGTTCTTCGGTACATGCGGGTAGACGGTGGCGGTGTCGAGCAGCTTGCCGGTGGCGTCGACCACCGCCACCTTGCAACCGGTGCGCAGGCCCGGGTCGAGGCCCAGGGTGGCGCGCGGGCCGGCCGGGGCGGCGAGCAGCAGGTCATGCATGTTGCGGGCGAACACCGAGATCGCCTCGTCTTCCGCGCCTTCGCGCAGTTCGCCGAGCAGGTCGGTTTCCAGGTGGGTATAGAGCTTGACCTTCCAGGTCCAGCGCACCACTTCACCCAGCCATTTGTCGGCGGCGCGGCCCTGATTGCTGATGCCGAAACGCTCGGCGACCATGCCTTCGCACGGGTGCAGGGTGCCGGGCAGTTCTTCGCCGACCTTCAGGCTGGCGCTGAGGAAGCCCTCGTTACGCCCGCGGAAAATTGCCAGGGCACGGTGCGAGGGAGCGTTTTTCAGCTTCTCGTCGTGCTCGAAGTAGTCGCGGAACTTGGCGCCGTCCTGCTCCTTGCCGGCAATCAGCCGGGCACTGAGGGTCGCGTTGTCCTTGAGGAAGCTGCGCAGGTTGGTCAGCAGGGTGGCGTCTTCGGCGAAACGTTCCATGAGGATGTACTTGGCGCCTTCGAGCACCGCCTTGATGTCGGCGTAGCCTTTTTCGGCGTCGACGAAGCGCGCCGCTTCGCTTTCCGGGGTCAGGTTCGGGTCGTTGAACAGTGCGTCGGCCAGTTCGCCGAGGCCGGCTTCCAGGGCGATCTGGCCCTTGGTGCGACGCTTCTGCTTGTACGGCAGGTAGAGGTCCTCGAGGCGCGTCTTGGTCTCGGCCAGGTTGATTTCGCGGGTCAGTTCCGGGGTCAGCTTGCCCTGTTCCTCGATGCTGGCGAGGATGCTGGCGCGCCGGTCGTCCAGTTCGCGCAGGTAGCGCAGGCGCTCTTCCAGGTTGCGCAGTTGGGTGTCATCCAGGCTGCCGGTGACTTCTTTGCGGTAGCGGGCGATGAACGGCACGGTGGAGCCTTCATCGAGCAGCGCTACGGCGGCGGCAACCTGTTGCGGGCGCACGCCCAGTTCTTCGGCGATGCGGTTGTTGATGCTGAGCATATGAAAGCTACCCACACTGAGAGGCTGTGAAAAAACGCTCGCCTACTGCGGCCGTCTCCGGGCACCGCGGCTGACGTTGCGCGACGGCGTTGGATATTTTCACAACCGCTGAAACGAAAAACCGGCCTCGCAACTCACGGGCCAGACGATAGAGCGGCGCATTATAACCATGAGCTGCCGGATGAATGGGGGCGCAGGGCATTGCTCGGGCGCAAGCGGATCCGGGTCGCACCACGGCCGATTAGCGGTCTTGCGGCCCGCGAGGAAAAATCTGCTAACAATGGCTGCCCCCGGTGATCGCGGTGGCTGAGCCATAATGCCGGCATTGGAAGCTGTTTACGCCCGACGGGCGCTACAGGTTCTCGGTCAAGGAGCTTCTATGAGCAGCACTGCACTTCCGCTTGAAGGCGAGAAAATTCTGGTTGTCGATGACGATGCCCGCTTGCGGCGCCTGCTCGAGCGCTTCTTCGAGGAGCAGGGCTACCGCGTGCGTGCGGTGGAAAACGTCGAGCAGATGGATCGCCTGCTGGCGCGTGAACTGTTCCATCTGGTCGTGCTCGACCTGATGCTGCCGGGCGAGGACGGCTTGTCGGCCTGCCGCCGCCTGCGGGCTGCGAACAATCAGGTGCCGATCATCATGCTCACCGCCAAGGGTGACGAAGCCAGCCGCATCCAGGGCCTGGAACTGGGCGCCGACGACTACCTGGCCAAACCGTTCAACCCGCGCGAACTGCTGGCGCGGATCAAGGCCGTGTTGCGCCGCCAGGCGCCGGTGGTGCCGGGGGCACCGGGCGCCGAGGACGAGAGCGTCAGCTTCGGCGAGTACGAGCTGTCACTGGCCACCCGCGAGCTGAAGAAGGGCGACGTGGTGCACATGCTCACCACCGGCGAGTTCGCGGTGCTCAAGGCCCTGGTCCAGCACGCCCGCGAACCGCTGACCCGCGACAAGCTGATGAACCTGGCGCGCGGGCGCGAGTGGGATGCCCTGGAGCGCTCCATCGACGTGCAGATCTCGCGCCTGCGCCGGCTGATCGAGCCGGATCCGTCCAAGCCGCGCTATATCCAGACGGTCTGGGGGGTGGGTTACGTGTTCGTGCCGGATGGCAATAAATGACCTCGGCACAATGATCCATCGTCGAAGCGGGCCCTGCCCGCGATCTGCAGTCCAATCGCGGGCAGGGGACAAGGTGTCCCCCACCGCTGCTACAAACTCCAGTAAGTGCCTATGAAAACCCCCCTTTGGTTCCCACAAAGCTTCTTCGCTCGCACCCTCTGGCTGGTGTTGATCGTGGTGCTGTTCTCCAAGGCACTGACCCTGGTTTATCTGATGATGAACGAGGACGTGCTGGTCGACCGCCAGTACAGCCATGGCGCGGCGCTGACGCTGCGCGCCTACTGGGCCGCCGACCCGGAGGATCGCAGCAAGATCGCCGCCGCTGCGGGTCTCGAGCGGGTGCCCCGTGACACCGTGCCGGTCAGCGAACAGCACTGGCCCTACAGCGAGATTTTTCAACGGCAGATGCAGTCCGAGCTCGGCCCCAAGACCGAAGTGCGGGTGAGTGCGAAAAGTCCGCCCGCGCTGTGGGTGCATGCCCCGGCGTTGGGCGAAGACTGGCTGCGGGTACCGCTGTATCCGCACCCGCTGCGCGGCCAGCGGATCTGGGGGGTGCTCGGCTGGTTCCTGGGCATCGGTTTGCTCTCCACCGCCGCCGCCTGGATTTTCGTGCGCCAGCTCAGTGCGCCGCTGAAGCGCCTGGTGTTCGCCGCCCGCCAGCTCGGCAAGGGCCGGAGCGTGCGTTTGCCGGAGAGCGATACGCCGAGCGAAATGGCCGAGGTCTATCGCGCCTTCAACCAGATGGCCGAAGACGTCGAGCAGGCCGGGCGCGAGCGCGAGCTGATGCTGGCCGGGGTGTCCCATGACCTGCGCACCCCGCTGACCCGTTTGCGTCTGTCCCTGGAGCTGCTGAACAGCGACGCCGAGCTGACCGAGGACATGGTCCGTGATATCGAGGACATGGACGCGATTCTCGACCAGTTCCTCGCCTTTATCCGCGATGGTCGCGACGAAGCGCTGGAGCCGATCGATCTCGGCGAGCTGATCGGCGAGGTGGTGGCACCCTATAACCAGCAGCAGAAGCTGGTGCGCCTGTGCCTGGAGCCGGTGCCGGTCTTCCCGCTGCGGCGGATATCGATCAAGCGCCTGCTGGTCAACCTGATCGAGAACGCCCTGCGTTATGGCGGCAATGCCGTCGAGGTCGCCGTGTCGGTGTCCGGCGACTGCAGCGCGCCCTATGTGGTGCTCAGTGTGCTTGATCGTGGCGCCGGCATCGCCTCGTCGGAGCTGGATAGTATTTTCAACCCCTTCATCCGTGGCGACCGTGCCCGCGGCGGCCAGGGGGCCGGGCTCGGCCTGGCGATCGTCAAGCGCATCGCCGCCCTGCACGGCGGCAGTGTCGAGTTGCGCAACCGCTCCGGCGGCGGCCTCGAGGCGCGGGTCTGCCTGCCACTGGGGCTGCTGTTGCCACGCGACGCGGTATGACCCGGAGCGCTTGTGAACAAACACTTGCCTGCAATCGCCCGCTGCGGCGCTGTGCGGCGAACGGCTGGGGAGGGGCTCGCGACGTTGCCCGGTAGGGACACGCTCGCTGAGCGCTGCAGGACTGGCGCGACTCGGGTCGGCTAGCTCGCGCCCGGAGCGACTGCGTCCGGCCTGGATCGCCTAGGCACGCGCCGGCTTATCTGCGCTGTGGTGAGCTATGCTGACTCAGCGCATTGACATGAGGTCCACATGCCTGCTGTTTCCGCTCGCCTGCCTGCATGGACCTGGTGGCTGCCATTGCCGCTGTTTCATCTGGCGACCTGGCTTTCCCTGGCAACCCAGTTCACCGAGGGGGCGGCAATCTGGTACATGCCGTTTGCCCTGGGGCTGGTGTTCTGCCTCTGGTGGGGGCCGCGGGTATTGCCGGCGCTCTACCTGAATGCCTTGATCAGTGTGCCCCTGTGGGGGCTGGACTGGCATTGGGCGCTGCTATACGCGTTGCCGGAGTCGCTGGCTGTCGGGCTGGCCTGGTGGCTGTTGCAACGTTGCACCTTCGATGTCGCCCTGGACCATTTCGGCCATCTGCTGCGGTTTATCCTGCTCGGCGTGCTGCTGCCGACTGTGGTGATCGCCTTGGGCCTGCAGACCCTGCTGTGGCTGGGCGGCCAAGTGCCCGCCGGTGATTGGGCGGTGGCCAGCCTGAACCTGTGGCTGGCCGATAGCCTCACCGTGTTGGCCATCACCACGCCGCTGCTGACGTACCTCAGTCCCTGGTTGCGGCGCCGCGGCTGGGTGCGCGCGCAACAGCGCGCCGGGGCCGAACAGGTGCCCGCGGCCCTGCGCCGATTGCCGCCCTGGCCGTTGTTGCTATTGTTGCTGGTAGGCTTGCCCGGATTGCTCGGGTTGTTGCCGCTGACCCTGAATCTGCCGTTGATCGGCGTGGTCATGCTCGCCTTGGCCTTGTTCTGGGGCTTCAGTGGAGCGCTCTGCGGTGCGATCCTGAGCGCGCTGATGGTGCTCGCCGTGCCACTGCTGCGCGGACTCGGCGATATCGCCACCTGGCTCGATCCGCAGCGCCTCGAGCTGCACCTGAGCGTACTGCTGTTCATGCTCGCCAGCCTGATGGTCGGCCGCAGCCTGAGCGACTTGCGCCTGGCATTGGCGCGTAGCGCGCAGATCCAGCAGCAGCTGGCCCTGGCCAACCTGGCCCTGGAGGCCAGCCCGCTGGGCGTGACCATCGCCGATGCGCGCCAGGCCGATCTGCCGCTGATCTATTGCAACCCGGCATTTGAACAGATCACCGGTTTCAGCCGTGAGGAAAGCCTGGGCAGCAACTGCCGCTTCCTGCTTGGCGATGATCGCCAGCAACAGCAGCTGGCGCGGCTGCAACAGGCCCTGCGCGAGGGCACGGCCTGTCAGGTGGTGCTGCGCAACTACCGCAAGGACGGTCAGCTGTTCTGGAACGAGCTGATCCTGGCGCCCATGCATGACGCCGAAGGCCTCAGCCACTTCGTCGCCTTGCAACATGACGTGACGGCCCGCGAGCAACTGGCCGCCCAGGTGGCGACGCAGCGCCAGGAGCTGATGCAACAGAGCCACCTGTTCAGCCAGACCGAGCACATCGCCGACCTCGGTGGTTGGGTGCTGAATCTGGCCGACTACAGCATGTTCTGGAGCAGCGGCTGCTTCCGCATCTACGAACTGGAATCGCAGACGGAGGCCCCTTCATTCGTGCAGGCGCTCGGCTATTTGGATGCCGAAGGACAGGCCATGGCCGAGCAGACCCTCCAGCAACTGCTCGACGGCTGCAACCACTTCGATATCGAAGTGCGCCTGTTGACCGCCAAGGGCAAGCACCGCTGGGTGCGGATCAAGGGCATGGCCGAACGCGATGGTCAGCAACTGGTGCGGGTGTATGGCGCGCTGCATGACATCAGTGCGCAGAAACGGGCCGAGCAGTTGCTCAAAGAGCGCGACGAACGCCTCAGGCTGTTCTTCGAGGCGCCCCTGATCGGCATGGCCCTGACCACGCCGAGCTTTGCCTGGCAGGAGGTCAATTTCAAACTGTGCAGCATTCTCGGCCGTTCCCGCGAACAGTTGCGGGCCAGCAGCTGGGCCGACATCACCCCCTCCAGCGACCTGGCCGATGAGCAGATGCTGCTGGATCAGGTGCTCAGTGGTGCCCGTGAGGGCTATGAGATGGACAAGCGCTTCATCCGCCCGGACGGCTCGCTGGTCTATACCCGCATCAACCTGCGCGCGGTGCGCCACACCGACGGTCGGGTGAGCATGTTCCTGCTGTTGGTCGAGGACGTCAGTGCCCGGCGCCAGGCCGATGCGCGCTACCGCACCATCGTCGAGCACGCCCCGGAAGCGATCATGTTGTTCACCCCGCAGGGCGGCATGGTCGACTGCAACAACAATGCCCTGCGCCTGTTCGGCTACCAGCGCGAGGAGTTGCTGGGCAAGATGGTGCAGGAGCTGAGCCCGCTCAAGCAGGCCAATGGGCAGGCCTCGGCAGAGTTTGGCAAGATTTACCTGGAACAGGCGATCGCCGGCGAGACGCCGGTGTTCGAGTGGCTGCATCGCGACAGCCTAGGGCGGCAGATTCCTTGCGAGGTGCGCCTGGTGCGTATGCCGGGCGATGATGTGCTGATTCGCGGCAGCATTACCGATATCTCTGAGCGTCAGCGTTACCAGCGCGAGATCGAGCGCCTGGCCTACAGCGACGAACTGACCGGCCTGCCCAATCGCCGGCTGCTCCTCGACCGCCTGCAGCATGCGATGGATCGCGAGCTGCGCGAGGGCAGCCTGGGCGCGCTGCTGTTCATCGATCTGGATCATTTCAAGACGGTCAACGACAGCCTCGGCCACCTGGTCGGCGATGGCCTGCTGCGCGAGGTCTCGGGGCGCCTGGCCAGGGAGCTGCGCGCCGAGGACACCCTGGCGCGCATGGGCGGCGACGAGTTTGTGGTGTTGCTCGAGGCCCTGGGGAGTGATCCGCAGGTTGCCGCCGAACATGCTGCCGTGACCGCCGACAAGCTATTGAAAAGTCTCAAGGGCAGCTGCTGGGTCGATGGTCACGAGTTGTCGGTTAGCGCCAGCATCGGCATCGCCCTGCACCCGTTTGACGCCCAGGGGGCCGCCGATGTGCTCAAGCAGGCGGACACCGCCATGTACCGGGCCAAGGGGGCCGGGCGTAATGCCCTGCATTTTTTTGCCCCCGAGATGCAGGTGGCCATCGACCAGCGCCTGCAATTGCAGAGCGAGCTGAGTCTGGCGATCGAGCGCGGTCAGCTGTACCTGGTGTTCCAGCCGCAGCTGGCGCTGGCCAGTGAACGGGTGGTCGGCGCCGAGGTATTGCTGCGCTGGCACCACCCGGAACATGGCGAAATCCCGCCCGGGCAGTTTATTGCCCTGGCCGAAGAAACCGGGCTGATCCAGGAAATCGGCCACTGGGTGCTGGAACAGGCCTGCGCCGCCCTGGCGCGCTGGCTGCCACGCTGGCCGCAGTTGGTCTTGGCGGTCAACCTGAGCCCGCGTGAGTTGCGCCGTGTTGATTGCGTCGAACGCATCCGCGCCTGTCTGGAGCGCCATCGCCTGCCGGCCTCGGCGTTGGAGCTTGAAATAACCGAGGGTGTGCTGCTGGAAAACGTCGAGCAATGCATCGCCAACATGCAGGCGCTCAAGGCCACTGGCGTGCGTTTCGCGATCGACGACTTTGGCACCGGTTATTCCTCGCTGACCTACCTCAAGCGCCTGCCGCTCGATCGCCTGAAAATCGACCGCAGTTTCACCTGGGACATGGAAGGGCAGGGCAATGGCTTGATGCTGGTGCAGACCATTCTGATGATCGGGCACAACCTCGGCCTGGAATGCGTGGCCGAGGGCATCGAGAACCCGCATCAGTTTCAGCTGCTGCGTGAGCATGGCTGCGCCCTGGGCCAGGGTTACCATTTCAGCAGGCCCTTGGCCGAGGCCCAGTTTCTCGAGTGGATGGCGCAGCAAACGGCTATACGCGCAAGCGCGAGCCCTTCGCCTACGCTGTGACCGGCCTGCTAACCCCGACCCCTGGTGCGGGTCAGGTGAGGGCGGCCGTTCTTCTCCAGGTACTGGATGACCAGGGCGGCGACGTCCTTGCCGGTGGTGGTCTCGATGCCTTCCAGCCCCGGCGAGGAATTCACCTCCATCACCAGCGGGCCGTGGTTGGAGCGCAGGATGTCCACCCCGGCGACGCTGAGACCCATGATATTGGCGGCGCGAACGGCGGTCATGCGTTCTTCCGGGGTGATCTTGATCAGGCTGGCCGAACCGCCGCGGTGCAGGTTGGAGCGGAACTCGCCGGGCTTGGCCTGGCGCTTGATCGCGGCAATCACCTTGTCGCCGATCACGAAGCAGCGGATATCCGCGCCGCCCGCTTCCTTGATGTATTCCTGCACCATGATGTTGGCCTTGAGGCCCATGAACGCCTCGATCACCGACTCGGCAGCCTGCTGGGTTTCGCACATGACCACGCCGATGCCCTGGGTGCCCTCCAGCAACTTGATCACCAAGGGCGCGCCATTGACCATGTGGATCAGGTCGGGGATGTCGTCGGGGGAGTGGGCAAAGCCGGTGACCGGCAGGCCGATACCTTTGCGTGAGAGCAGTTGCAGCGAGCGCAGCTTGTCGCGTGAGCGGCTGATCGCCACCGACTCGTTGAGCGGGAACACCCCCATCATCTCGAACTGGCGCAGCACCGCGCAGCCGTAGAAGGTCACCGAGGCGCCGATCCGTGGGATCACCGCATCGAAACCCTCCAGGGCTTTGCCGCGGTAGTGGATCTGTGGTTTGTGGCTGGCAATGTTCATGTAGGCGCGCAGGGTGTCGATCACCACCATTTCATGGCCACGCTGCTCCCCGGCTTCGATCAGGCGACGAGTGGAATACAGGCGCGGATTGCGCGATAGCACAGCGATTTTCATGGGGCACCAGAGATGTCGAGGAGCACAGGTTTGTCTTGAACATAGGTCAGGGCCGGGTTGACCACCAGTTGGCCGGTGACCAGCGCCTTGGAGCCTAGCAGTACGCGGTAACGCATGGTCTTGCGGCAGGTCAGGGTGAACTCCACCGGCCACATGCGATCGCCCAGGGTCATGTCGGTGCGGATCACATAGCGGCTCTGCACATGGCCGGTGGAACTCTTGATGTTCTTTACCGTGACCAGTGGCGCCTCGCAGCGATGGCGGCGCTGGACCAGGGTGCCGAGGTGCGCGGTGAAACGCACCCAGTCCTCGCCATCACGCTGGAATGGCTGGATATCACTGGCATGCAGGCAGGACGTGCTGGCGCCTGTGTCGATTTTGGCGCGCAGGCCGATCATCCCCAGCTCCGGCAGGTTGATCCATTCGCGCAGGCCGATCACGCTGAGGTGGTCAAAGGTTTTCACGGTAGGCGAGTTCCCTCAGGCGGGTTGCCCTATAGTTCCAGGCATTCTAGTGGTGCGCCGGTACAACTGCATCAGGCAAAATCGCCGGAGCGCGAGTGTTTTTGATTCGAGAGTGCGATGAGCGATAAAGACGACGACAAGGTACGCCTGGACAAATGGCTGTGGGCCGCACGCTTCTTCAAGACCCGGGCCCTGGCCAAGGCGGCGATCGAGGGCGGCAAGGTGCATTGCCGTGGCGAGCGTTGCAAGCCGGGCAAGGAGCCGCGGGTCGGTGACGAACTGCTGATCCGCATCGGTTTCGACGAGCGAACCGTGGTCGTTCAGGCCTTGTCCGGGGTGCGCCGTGGCGCCCCCGAGGCCCAGGCGCTGTACAGCGAAACGGCCGAGAGCATTGTCCGGCGCGAACAGGCCGCCGCGCAGCGCAAGGCCGGCGCCCTGGGCATGCAGACCGACGGCCGGCCGAGCAAGAAGCAGCGCCGGCAGATCCACCGGTTTCGTGACGGCCAGGATTGAGCCCCAGGCCTGCCAAGGGCCGTATCCCAGCTAGTCTGTAAACATCGTCATTGGCGTTGCGGAGGCAAGCATGGGGCTGTCGCGAATCAGGCGTCGTCTGTTGTTGGCTGGGCTTGGTGGCGGCGCCTTGCTGCTGGCCAGTCCCGGCGTCTTCGCCGAGCTGCTGTTGACGCCGGCGCAGACGCCGGGGCCCTTCTATCCCGATCAACTGCCGCTGGATCAGGACAATGACCTGCTGATTGTCGGCGACCAGCCGACGCGCGCCCAGGGTGTCGTCGTGCAGTTGTACGGGCAGATTCTCGATGCCCGCGGCAATCCACTGAAGGCTGCGCTGGTGGAGATCTGGCAGGTCGATGCCAATGGTATCTACCTGCACAGCCGTGACGGTGACCGGGCCAAACGTGACCCGAACTTCCAGGGCTATGGTCGCTTCGAGACTGCCAGCGATGGCCGCTACCGCTTCCGCACCCTGCGTCCGGTGCCCTACCCAGGGCGCGCCCCACATATCCATTTCGCCGTGACCCTGCCCGGCCAGCCGCGCTTCACCACCCAGTGCTACATCCGCGGCGAGCGGCTGAACCAGGCTGATGCGGTGCTCAATGCGATCCGTGATCCGCGCCTGCGCGAGCGCCTGATCGTGCCCTTCGTCCCGGTGGCCGGTGCGCGTGCGGGGCAGCAGATAGCGCAATTCGACATCGTCCTCAACGTGACCCCGGCGTCCTGAGGCGTCACAGCGGCCAGACCACTAGCAGCAGCGGCACGCTGACCAGCACCACCAGAATCTCCATGGGCAAGCCCAGGCGCCAGTAGTCGCCGAAGCGGAAGCCGCCGGGGCTGAGGATCAGGGTGTTGTTCTGGTGGCCGATAGGGGTGAGGAACGAGCAGGAGGCGCCAATTGCCACGGCCATCAGCAGCGAATCGGGATTGACCCCCAGCTGGCTGGCCGCGCTCAGGGCGATCTGGCACATCACCGCGGCCGTGGCGGCATTGTTCATGAAATCCGAGAGGGTCATGCTCACCACCAAGAGCAGGGTCAGCACGATCACCGGATTGCCCTGGGCAACATGCTCCATCAGCAACTGCGCGAGCAGGTCGGCCGCGCCAGTGCTGGACATGGCGCCGGCCACTGGAATCAAGGCGCCGAGTAGTACGATCACCGGCCAGTCAATGGATTCGTATACCGCGCGTAGGGGCACCACGCGCATCACCATGAACACCAGCACCCCGGCGGCGAAGGCCACGGCGGCCGAGAGCAGGCCAAAGCCGGCGGCCAACACGGCCAGCAGCATAACTCCCAGGGCCAGGCCGGCCTGGCCAGGGTTGGGGATGCTGATGGCGCGGGCGGCCAGCGGCACGCAAGCATAGTCGCCAGCAAACTCGCTGATATCGCCGGGTGCGCCCTGCATCAGCAGGACATCACCGCGTTCGATCAGGGTCGAGCGCAAGCGCTTGATCGAACGATGACTGGCGCGCGAGATGGCCAGCAGATTGAGGCTGTAACGGCTACGCAGGCGGGTGCTGCTGGCCGAACGACCGATCAGTTGGGAGTCGGGTCGCACCAGTAGTTCCTGTAGAACGTCGGCATCGCCCCTGGCTTCCTTTTTCTCGCTATTGCCGTCCTCGTCATCATGCTTGGCTGCTCCGCGGGCGGCTGCCTTGCTGTCTTCCTTGGCTTGTTTGTTTTTTTTGGCTTCCTCGTGCTCGGCTTCCAGTTGCAGGCCCAGCTTGCCCAGTACGCCGCCGAGCGCCTCGGGTTCGGCCTCGATCACCAGGACGTCATCGGCCTGCAGGATCCGTCGTGGGTTGGGCGCGGACAGCCGCAACTCGTTGCGCACCATGCCGATTACCTGGGCATCCGCCTCATCGAGCAACAGCTCGACTTCCCTCAGGGTCTTGCCCGCCGACTTGGCGCCTGGCTTGACCCGCGCCTCGGTGAGGTAGGTGCCGGTATCGAAGCTGGCCGCGCTGCTGACCTCGCGCCTGGGTACCAGGCGCCAGCCGAGCAGGGCGATAAACAGCACGCCGGTGAGGGCCACCGCGATGCCCACGGGACTGAAATCGAACATGCTGAAGGGCCCGGCGCCGCTCTGCGCGCGGAAGCTGGAGACGATCAGGTTGGGTGGCGTACCGATCAGCGTGGTCATCCCGCCGAGAATGGTGCCGAAGGCCAGCGGCATCAGCACGCGACCGGGAGGCAGCTCCTGCTTTCTGGCGATCTGCAAGGCAATCGGCATCAGCAGGGCGAGGGCACCGACATTGTTCATAAAGGCCGAAAGCAGCGCGCCGAGCCCGGTCAGTGCGGCAATCGAGAACACGGGGCCGGCATTGCTGGGCAGCACGCGCTGAGCCAGTGCGTCCACCGCGCCGGTAATCTGCAAGCCGTAGCTCAGCACCAGCACGCAGGCGACGGTGATCACCGCCGGATGGCCGAAGCCGCTGAATGCCTGCGCGTCCGGGATCAGACCCACCATGACGCAGGCCAGCAAGGAGCCGAGGGCGATCACATCGTGGCGCCAGCGACCCCAGACAAACATGCCGATAGTGGCGGCGAGGATGGCGAAGATCAAACCTTGGTCTTGGGTCACGCGGCAAGCGCTCCTTGTGCAATTGGGCCGGGATAGCGACGCGGCTGACCGCCGTGTCGAGAGCTTTGTAGCAGAGCAGGCGGCCTGGCGTCAGTTCAATTAGCGGCTGCTCGCCAGTTTGGCCTGCCGGGCCACTCGTCTGTGGCGGGGATGTGCATACCTTCGCCCGGCGCTTCGTCGAGCTGCTGGCTGAATAGGGCCGCGCATAGGCGTGGCCTCTCGCTTGACTTCTGAACCAGTCAGTCCTAAATTCGCCAAATGACTCGCGGACGCCCTAAATCATTCGACCCTGACACCGTGCTGGAACAGGCCATGCAGGTCTTCTGGCAGCACGGCTACGAGGCCACCTCGCTGCAGTATTTGCTGGCGGCGACTGGCCTGTCGAAGAGCAGCCTGTACCAGGCCTACAGCAACAAGCAGGCCTTGTTCGAGGCCGCGTTCTGCCATTACGCCGAGCAGCGCAGCCGCGAGATGCGCGCCCGTTTGCTGCAGGCGCCCTCGCCGCTGGAGTTCCTGCGCGGCTGGCTGCTCAGCGTGCTGGACGATGTCGGCCCTGACGGTAACCCGCGCGGCTGCATGCTGGTGAATGTGGCCAACGAGTTTTCCCAGGCCGATCCGGCCGTGGCCGAGCTGCTGCAACGTGGCGTCGAGCGCATGCAGCGAGTCCTGCGCGAAGCCTTGCAGCGCGCCCAGGCCTGCGGCGAGCTGAATGCGGCGGCCGACGTCGACGCCTTGGCCAGCTACCTGCACTGCGTGATGAGCGGCTTGCGTACCCAGGTCAAGGGTGGGGCGGCGAAGCCGGCGATCGAGGCGGTGGTCGAGCTCAGCATGAGCACGCTGCGCTAAATTTTTTTGCTTATATTTGGACCGATCGGTCTTTTAGTCAGGAGAGCGACATGCGTGAACTTTACGAGCTGTGCGGCGGCGACCCGGAGCTGGTGTTTTCCCCTTACTGCTGGCGGGTACGCCTGGCGTTGCTGCACAAGGGGCTGAGCTTCGACAGCCAGCCAATCCGCTTCAGCGACAAGGCCAAGCTGGCCTTCTCCGGTCAGCCGCTGGTGCCGGTGTTACGCGATGGCGAGGCGGTGGTCAGCGATAGCCTGGCGATCTTCCGCTATCTGGACCAGCGCTACCCGGCCAAGCCGCTGCTGGGCGATGCCCTGAGCAGCGCGCGCCTTGAGCTGATCGACCAGTTGACCCGGCACATTCTGCCGACGGGCCTGCTCAAGGGTTTGGTCCTGCAGATTCATGCGGCCATCGACCCGGCCGATCGCGACTATTTTCGCGAGAGCCGCGAGCACAAGTTGGGCGTGTCGCTGGAGCAGTTCGCCGACCCGGTCGCCGGCCAAGCCCTGTTGCAGCAGGCCCTGCGGCCGCTGGACGCGGTGCTGGCGACGCAAGCTTATCTGGACGGTGCCGAGCCGGCTGCCAGCGATTACCTGGTGGCGGGTTTCTTCTTCTGGGCCTGGAGCCTGGGCGAGCAGCCCTGGCCGGGCGAGTCACCGGTTGGGCTGTGGTTCCAGCGCCTGCTCGGTCAATACGAAGCGCAACTCGGCCCGGTCAAGCGGGCGGCATAGGAGCAGCAAGATGATCGATCTCTACTACTGGACGACCCCCAACGGCCACAAGGTCTCGATTTTTCTCGAGGAGACGGGCCTCGACTACCGCGTGCGCCCGGTGCATATCGGCAAGGGCGAACAGTTCCAGCCGGATTTCCTCAAGATTGCCCCAAACAATCGCATCCCGGCGATAGTCGACCAGGCGCCGGCCGATGGTGGCGAACCCTTGGCCCTGTTCGAGTCCGGGGCGATCCTCGAATACCTGGCCGAGAAAAGCGGGCGCTTCCTGCCGCAGGATCTGCGCGCGCGCTTCCAGGTCCGGCAATGGCTGCACTGGCAGATGGGGGGCGTCGGGCCGATGGCCGGGCAGAACCACCACTTCAGCCTGTACGCGCCAGAGAAAATCCCCTACGCCATCGAGCGCTACGTCAAGGAAACCGCGCGCCTGTACGGGGTGCTGGACCGGCAGTTGGCCGGGCGCGAGTACGTGGCGGGGGATTATTCGATTGCCGACATGGCGATCTACCCCTGGGCCAAACTATGGGAGCGCCAGCAGCAGAAGCTCGAGGACTTCCCGCAGATGGCGCTCTGGCTGGCGCGCATGGCGGCGCGTCCGGCGGTGCAGCGCGCCTATGCCCTGGTCGAGCAGGTCAATAACGATCCGCAGGCACTCATGAGTGCCGAGGCCCGCCAGCTGCTGTTCGGCCAGCCCGCCTGAAGCCACCCGACATCGATGATATTTACCGCGGACCCGCGTGGGTAGCAGCGCGCTGAGCCAGGTTCACGGCGGCTCAGCGCGGCGCTTCAGACGTACTGCGCCGCCGCATAGCCCGAGGCCCAGGCCCACTGGAAGTTGAAGCCGCCGAGGTGGCCGCTGACATCCAGCACCTCGCCGATGAAATACAGCCCCGGCGACTTCAGCGACTCCATGGTCTTCGACGACACCTCGCGGGTATCCACGCCGCCCAGGGTCACCTCGGCGGTGCGGTAGCCCTCGGTGCCGGCCGGCACCAGCTGCCAGTCGGCCAGCTTGTCGGCAATCGTCTTGAGCTCGCCGGGGGTGTATTGCTTCATCGGCTTGCTGGCGAACCAGTGGTCGGCCAGCAGGCCGGCCATCTTCTTGGTGAACAGTTCGGCGAGCAGGGTCTTCAGCTCGCTGTTCGGTCGTTCCTGCTGCTGCGCGGCCAGCCACTCGGGCAGGTCGATATGCGGCAGCAGGTCGATGTGCACGGTGTCACCCGGCTGCCAGAACGAGGAAATCTGCAGGATCGCCGGGCCGCTGAGGCCGCGGTGGGTGAACAGGATGTTCTCGCGAAAGCTCTGGCCGTTGCAGCTGACCAGGCAATCTTCCACCGAGGTGCCGGACAGCTCGGTGCACAGGGTCTTCAACTGCGGATCGGTAATGGTGAACGGCACCAGCCCGGCGCGGGTCGCCAGCACGCTGTGGCCGAACTGCCGTGCCACCTGATAGCCGAAGCCGCTGGCGCCGAGGGTCGGGATCGACAGGCCGCCGCTGGCGATCACCAGCGACTCGCAGCTGACCAGGCCGGCGCTGGTCTGCAACTGGTAGCCGGCCTCCAGCTTGGCAATCTCGCTGACCGAGGTGTCCAGGCGCAGCTCGACCCCGGCTTGGGTGCACTCGTCGAGGAGCATGCCGAGGATGTCGCTGGCCTTGTGGTCGCAGAACAGCTGGCCGAGCTTCTTCTCGTGGTAGGCCACGCCATGCTTGCCCACCAGGCCGATGAAGTCCCACTGGGTATAGCGCGCCAGGGCCGACTTGCAGAAGTGCGGATTCTCCGAGAGGAAGTTGTCCGGCTCGCAGTACAGGTTGGTGAAATTGCAGCGCCCGCCGCCAGACATCAGGATCTTCTTGCCGGCCTTGTTCGCATGGTCGAGCAGCAGCACCCGGCGCCCGCGCCCGGCAGCGCTCAATGCACACATAAGGCCGGCGGCACCGGCACCAATAATCACAACTTGAGTAACCTGCACAGCCACGTCCCCACAACAGCCCAGGCGCCGCGAGCGCGGCGCCAAACAGCGCGCATCTTAACCGAAGCCGCTAGACCGGGGAGGGCCGGGTGCCGGGCGGCTAGGCTGCGGTCGACGCGCAAGAGCCGTCACGGGCCTTGCCGCTACCCGGTCGAATTCATAAAAAGCGGCGTTTCAATTGCCAATGAGTCTGGCCCCGGTCCGGTTCGGCCGCCAACAAGCTGACTACGCTTCTATGCAGGGGAAATTCAACGCGGCATGCCCAGCTCGTGTCGCGCCAAGCCTAAGAGGTGCATATGAAAGCTCTAGCGTGCGTGGGTGCAGGATTGTTGTCGATTACGCTCAGCGCGGCGGCCGAGACGCCAGCTTCGCCCTATATCGTGATCTTCGCGGCCGAGGCCATTGCGGCTGCACCAGGGCCACAGTGGCCCGGCAGCGGCGACCATGGCCGACCCGAAGTGCGCGCCGCCGCCGAGCGCTTGGCCAGTCTGCATGGTTTCAGCCTGGGCTATGTCTACAGCCATGCCGTCGAGGGTTTCTCGGCGCATCTCAATGGCAGGCAACTGGCGGCGCTGAGCGCCGATCTGCAGGTTGCCTATATCGAGGCGGATCTGCCCATGTCGGTCATGGGTGCGCCGGCGCAGGTGCCTGGCGCGCGGGCCAGGCCTGAACGCGGCGGCGGTGGGTCCACTGCGCCGGCAGCGCAAGCGCTGCCCTGGGGGATCGATCGAGTCGAGGCGGATCTCAGCAGTACCCGGGCGGGCGATGGCAGTGGCAGTGTGACGGGTGTGCACGCCTACATCATCGACACCGGAATCGACACCAGCCACGCGGACTTGTATGTCGTGGACCATGTGAACTTTGCCGGCGGGCCCAACAAGGACTGTCACGGGCATGGCACTCACGTGGCCGGTACCGTTGGCGCGATCGACAACGCCCAGGATGTGGTGGGCATGGCACCGGAAATCGAGCTGGTGGGCGTCAAGGTGCTCGGCTGCGGCGGCACGGGCAGTACCTCCGGGGTGATCGCCGGCGTGGACTGGGTGACGGCCAATGCCGTGCTGCCGGCCGTGGCCAATATGAGCCTGGGCGGCGGGGCCAGTACGGCACTGGATACCGCGGTGCTGAACTCGGCGGCGGCGGGAATTTTCTATGCGGTGGCGGCGGGCAATGACGGCGGCGACGCCTGTCTGGGATCGCCGGCACGGGCGGGCGAGGGCAGCAATGGAGTGATGACGACGGCGGCCATCGGCAGTACCGGGCAGGAGGCGTCCTTCAGCAACTACGGCAACTGCGTGGACATCTGGGCGCCGGGCGTCGGCGTGCTCTCGACCCAAAAAGGCGGCGGCACCACCACCTACAGCGGCACCTCGATGGCGTCGCCGCATACGGCGGGAGCCGGCGCGCTCTATCTCAGCACGGCTGGCAGCGGCCTTGCCCTGGATGCGGCCGCAGTGGAAGCGGCGCTTTACGACCAGACACTGTCGCTGGAGACTCTGAGCAAGGATGAGCGGCCGATAGAGCTGTTGCAGGTGGACCGCTTCTAATCGCCTGGCGCCTGCCCGGGCGCGGCGGGACGGGCGCCGGGCTGCTCGCCGAGCAGACGCTGGTACACCTGCAGGTCGCTGGCCGAGAAGCAGCAGAAGATCACCTCGTCCAAGCCGGTGAACTCCTCGAGCGCCGCCCGCACCGTGCTTATCGCGACCTGCGCCGCGAGTTCGAACGGGTAACCGTAGACGCCGGTACTGATGCTCGGGAACGCCAGGCTGCGGATGCCCTGGGCGGCGGCCAGTTGCAGCGAATGTCGATAACAGGCGGCTAGCAGCGCCGGTTCGCCGCAGTTGCCGCCATGCCAGACCGGGCCGACCGTGTGGATGACGTATTTGGCGGGCAGGCGATAACCCTGGGTCAGCTTGGCCTCGCCGGTCGTGCAGCCGCCCAGCCGGCGACATTCCTCCAGCAACTGCGGCCCGGCGGCGCGATGAATCGCCCCATCGACCCCGCCACCGCCGAGCAGCGAAGCCTTCGCCGCGTTGACGATGGCCTGCACCGGCAACTGGGTGATATCGCCCTGCAGGGCGCGGACTGTGGTGGGCATGCTGGGCCTCCGGGATTGCGGGTGGTTCGAATACGGCGGGTCGCTATCGCTGCAATCAGCTCAAGCCGTACCGCCCCTATGAGTCTAGCTGTTGCCCTAAGCGCATCGACGCGAGCCGCTTCTGGTCGACGCGCCTGGCCTCCATGCATGCCTGCCCGAGCCGCACGGCGGTCTGGATGGAACAGGGCGGCCGCGCATAAATGGCCGGAACGGTTTTGTCGCCTCGCCTTTGCGGTTAAGGCCGCGCGAAGTCGGGGATGCGGAAGCGCTTGCGATAGGCGCTCGGGGCCAGGCTGGTGGTGCGCTTGAACAGGCGCCGGAAGAAGGCTGCATCTTCGTAGCCGACCCGCCAGCTGATCTCGTCGATCGTCGCGTCGGTGCGTTCGAGCTGGCGCTTGGCATCTTCGATACGCAGGCGCTGGATGTAGGCGAGCGGGGTGAGGCCGGTCGCGCTGGTGAAGTGGCGCTTGAAGGTGCGCTCGGCCAGCTTCGAGCGCTTGATCATCTCTTCCACCGGGTTGGCCACCGAGAAATGCTCGCTCAACCACTGCTGCGCGCTCTGGATCTCGCCGTCGCCGTGGTCGGCCTTACCCTCGAAGACGATGTAGGGCATGAGGCCGTCCTGGTGCCATTGCAGGGCGAACAGGCGCGCGATCTCCTGGGCGCTGGTCGGGCCGGCAAAGCGCGCAATGAGGTAGAGCACCAGATCGTGCCAGCTGGTCGATGCGCCCGAACTGACCAGATCCTCGCGCAACCCGGCGATCACCAGCACCCGCTCCGGATGAATCGCAACGGTCGGATAGTTGGCCGCGAACGCCCGTGCATAGCTGAAGTGCACCGTCGCATCCTTGCCATCGAACAGTCCGGTCTCGGCCAGCAGGAAGATCCCCGAGCAGGCCGAGCAGAGAATGGCGCCGCGCTCGTGCATGTTGTGCAGCCACTCGACCAGGCGCGGATAGCGGCCTTGCTCCCAGCCTTGCGGGCGCAGCAGCACCGACGGGACGATCACGATGTCGCTGGTCGCAATGCTGTCGATTGCACGTTGCACGCAGATCGGCACGCCGCTAGCCAGTTCCAGGGGGCCCACGGCTTCGCCGACGATCTCGACCTGAAACGCTGCCGGCACAGTGACCCCCATCAGCGCGGCCCCGTTTATCACATCGAAGATGCCGGCCAGGCTGGACACCGCGGCGTCGGGCAGCGCCACCAGGCTGACGTGGTAGGGGCTCGAGCCGCAATGACTGGCTGGACGGGTCATGGTGCGTGGTCCTCTCGGTGCGGGGCGCTACTCAGCGGTTGGGAAAATATCGAGCGCCGTCGCGAGATCGTCTCCAGGTGTGCGCAGCAGGCGAGCGTTGTTGCACACGCTCGCTGTGGCACGAACGAACCGATTCCAGGCGATTGTGGCTCTTCAGCAGGGCGGGGCCCGCGGCGATCATGGAGGTGACCTTTGAGTCATTCGACAGTGCAACAAAGGAGCGCAATACCATGAACGCACCAGTAATCGATCAAACCAAGTTGGAGTCTTTTGTCATGCGTGCCGTAGGCGATCTGTCTGCCGCCTACGGCGGCGTAATGGTCAGCTTAGGCAGCAAGCTCGGGCTGTACAAAGCCATGGCAGGCGCCGGTCCGATCAGCGCCCGGCAACTGGCTGCCCGCACGGACTGCGCCGAGCGCTACGTGCGCGAGTGGCTGAACGCACAAGCCGCTGGTAGCTACGTGGACTACCACGCTGGCAGCGATACCTACGAGCTTGCGCCCGAGCACGCGCTGGTGCTGGCCGACGAGGAGAGCCCGGTGTACTTGCCCCCCGCCTGGCAGGTGCCAGCATCGATGTGGTTCGACGAGGAGAAGACCCTCGAAGCCTTTCGCACCGGCAAGGGTGTGGCCTGGGGCGAGCACGACGGGCGCCTGCAATGCGGCTCGGCGGCCTTCTACCGCAACGGCTATCGGGCCAGCCTGGTGCCGGAGTGGCTGCCCGCGCTCGACGGCGTCGTCGAGCGGCTCGAGGCCGGCATTGCGGTCGCCGACGTGGGCTGCGGCCACGGCCACTCAACCGTGCTGATGGCGCAGGCGTTCCCGCAGTCGCGCTTCCATGGTTTTGATGTTCATGCACCCTCCATCGACGAGGCGTGGCAAAACGCGGCTGCTACCGGCGTCGCCGAGCGCGTGAGCTTCGACGTGGCCCGGGCGGTGGACTACCCGGACCAACAGTACGGACTGATCTGCTTCTTCGACTGCCTGCATGACCTGGGCGACCCGGTCGCCGCGGCTCGCCATGCCGCCCGGGTGCTGGCGCCCGGCGGCACGGTGATGCTGGTCGAGCCGTTCGCCCAGGACCGGGTCGAGCACAATATTTCGCCAGTCGCGCGGATCTACTATGCGGCGTCCAGCACGATCTGTTGCGCGCATGCGATCTCGGAAGGCGGCAATCTGGTCCTCGGTGCCCAGGCCGGCGAGGCACGTCTGGCCGAAGTGTTCCGCAATGCGGGCTTCAGCCACTTCCGGCGCGCGGCCGAGACGCCCTTCAACCTGATCTTCGAAGCGCGTCGCTGACCACCTCGGCGGGGGCCGGGCAGCCCGGTCCCCGCTTAATCTACATTGTTCAACGGCGTGCTGAGGCCGCCGTCGTGGGGCTGGTGGTTAGGCGCAGGGCGCGCGCAAGCGCTCGCTGATACCGCTGGCGCTGGTGGCTGCGGTCAAGGGCTGATCCCATAACAGTTCGGCCGGGGCGCCATCGAGGTACCAGAGCCGGTTGGCCAGGTCGTCGGCGTCCCGGGCGTCGTGGGTGACGCAGATCATCGCCATGCGCGGGTGCGCGTCCAGCAGCCGGGTGATCAGGCGGCGCAGTTCGGCGGCGCGATCGGGGTCCAGCGAGGCGAAGGGCTCATCGAGCAACAGCAGGTCCGGCTTGATCGCCAGGCTGCGGGCCAGCGCGGCGCGGCGGGCCATGCCCAGCGACAGCTGATCCGGCAGCGCCTCGGCGGCGTCGGCCAGGCCGACCTGGGTCAGCAGCCGCTCGATCTCGGCATTGCTCGCGCCGACCATGGCCAGGTTCTGGCGCACGCTGCGCCAGGGCAGCAGGCGGTGTTCCTGAAACAGGTAGCCGATCCGCAGCGTGCGGCTGCGCTGGATCATCCGTCCGCCCAGGCGCCGATCCAGCCCGGCGATGCCATTGAGCAGGGTGGTCTTGCCGATCCCGGAAGGCCCCAGCAGGCAGATGCGATCGCCCGCGGCGACCCGGGCGGTGATGGCGCCCAGCACCGGATGGCCGCTGGCCTGGCCGTCGATCTGCAGCTCAAGCATGCTGCGCTCCCGCTTCACGCCAGCGCGAGGCCCGCCGTTCCAGGGGTTGTAGCAGCGCCAGCTCGATCAACTGGACCACCGCGATGAAGGCCAGGCTGTAGGCCAGGATGCTCGCCACATCGAACACCTGAAAGGCCATGTGCAGCTGAAAGCCGATGCCGTCGGAGCGCCCGAGCAGCTCGACCACCAGCACGATCTTCCAGATCAACGCCAGGCCGCCGCGGGTCGCGGCCATCAGGTAGGGGAACAGTTGCGGCAGCCAGACATCCGCCAGGCGCTGCCAGCGGCTGAAGGCGTAGACCTCGGCCATCTGCTCCAGCCGGGGGTCGAGGCTGCGCGCGCCCTCGCGCAGGGTCACCGCGACATTCGGCACCTTGTTGATCACCACCGCGAGGATGGCGGCCACCTCGACCAGGCCGAACCAGACATACAGCAGGATGATGGTGACCAGCGCCGGCAGATTGAGAAACAGCACCAGCAGCGGATCGAACAGCGCATTGGCCAGCGGCGAGCGGCCCATCCACACACCCAGCAGCGCGCCGAGCAGCATCGCCAGGACAAAGCTGATGAGCACTCGGCGCAGGGTCACGCCCAGGTGCTGCTGCAGGTCGCCGCTCTGCAGCGCCTGCCACAGTGCACCGAGTACGGCGCTCGGGCTGGGCAGCAGCGGCGTCTTGAGTAGCGCGGCGATCAAGGCCCACAGCGCCACGGCCAGCGGCAGCATGATCCAGTAGGCCCAGCGTGGCGGTTTCATCGCTCGGCTCGAAAGAACAAGGTTTCCGGCATCAGCTGCGCCGGCTTGGCCCCGGTCAGGCTCAGCAGGCGGCGCAGGTCGGCGATGCGCCCGGCATCCAGCGGTTCGGGGGTGCCCTCGACGAAGCCGGCCCGCAGCGCGGCAAACACCGCGTCGTCCTCGGCGCGCATCAAGGGCCTGATGGCGTCCCAATATGCCGGGGTCTCGGCCAGCTCGGTTTTGCCCTGGCGCAGCGCCCGTTCGAACTGCTCGAGCAACGCCCGGTGTTGGGCGGCCCAGGTCTGCGGGAAGACGTAGCCGAGCACCGGCAGGTCGGGGTTCAGGCCCAGCGCCTGCAGCAGGTCCGCCAGGGCAAAGGCGCTACGGCTGCCGCCCCCGGCGCGCAGTCGCGCGGCAAAGTGCCAATAGGTCACCAGCGCATCCACCTGACCCCGGCGCAGGGCCTGGCTGAGCAGCGGCGGCGCGGCGAATTGCACCTCGGCAGCGCGGGCCAGATCGATACCCTGCTGGCGGGCTACTTGTTGCAGCAACAGCCAGCCGAGACTCACAGGCCCGCCGGCCACGCCGATGCGCTTGCCCGTGAGATCGGCCACCTGCTCGATGGCGCTGTCGCTGGCGACCACCACCTCGCCGATCTGCGCCGAAAACGGCAGATACAGGTAGGGCGTGCCGGCGGCATAACGCGACTGCGCCCAGAGCAGATCGCCCACGGCACCATCGACGCTGCCACTGGCCACCGCCAGGCGCGACGCCGGCAAATCGGCCACCAACCTGACCTTGAGCTCAAAGCCCTGGGCCCGATCCAGCTGGCGGCGCTGCAGATGCTCCAACTCCCAGTGCGCGGTGCCGAACTGCAGCACGCTCAGGGTCAGCACCGGCAGCGGGGGATTGCCCGTCTCGGACGACTGGGCAAGCGCGCTCGAGCCACCGAACAACGCCAGCAACCACAGCGCCGCAGTCGCGACACGCGCAGCAGACAGGGCGCGGACAACCGGCAGGGCGAGGAACAGCAATAAACGCATCATCGCTTCAGGGTACGAAGCCCGGCGCCCGGCACGAATACTACTTTGGTGTTTGTTGTTTGCTGCGATGGTCGGGGGCATGGAATTATCCAGCGCTTAGCCTCGCAGCGGCGCTTCAGCGGCAACGCCCAGTAGCGGCCGGGTATATGCATGCAACCGCGCGGACGACAGCGGTGGGGAAAGCGTTACTCACTACTTGTGGGGTGAGTCCATATACATTTGTTAGGCTCGTGTAGATGGCGCATGAGGTTGGCTTTACTCGTTTAAGCTCTCATCTATCTGATATGGCCCAAGGACTTTTTCAATATTTGGCCAGACCATATAGGCGGTCCAGTTTTCGGAGTCGCTTGTACAGTATACGAGATATTCGCCTCTATCCATTGAGCTTGCACGGTACTTAAAGTGTCCGCAGCTCCCAACTTCCGCCTTGGTCAACGCCCTTGTCATTTCGAAATTGAATTCATACTCCCATGGGCCAGGATATCGCTCTGCAACGGTTTCGGCTTGAGCAGTAATTGGAAAAATAAAAGCACTCATGATTAATTGTGCGTACTTTGAATATTTCACGTGGTATCTACTCCTTGAATTGCCTAACGATTAAGCTAAGGGGCCGGCTTTAGCCGGTCCCAGTGAGCGAAGCGAACCATTTGTTATACGTGCGCTAGGACTACATGCCGTAATACTTTGAGCTAAATCCAATGCACAAAGGAGCTTCATCGTACTGACACGAAACGCTGACCTTAAGTTTTCTTCTATGATCGTAGTAAGTATGGCAGTGCGTTTGCTTACGAGCTAGCTCAAGTTCGGATAGACCTATGCTCAAAGCTCCCAAAACTACTTCTGAGTCAAATTCTTGATTTTGATAATGCGGTGCAGTTCGCTTTAGCTTAACTTCAACATAGCTAATAAAATTGCCCTCTGCCTCAAGTAGCATGCGGCACTCATTGTTTTCAACAATAATGTTTCCCACTTCGTTTGCTTTTACATCCACCTCCTTCTCGGCCTTATCAATAGACATACCCATGTATTGAAATGGTCGATGAAAAGGTTTTGACAGCATTGGCAAGTTTTTGGCGAGCGCTTTGTCTGTGGCTGTTCCGAGGGTGTTATGAGATTTTTCAGATCGCATCACGCTTCTATTAAATACGACGCCGATGCTATTTATTAGGGTCTTGAAAGATTCTTCATATAGATTTTCGTTCTGGAAGTCAGCGTAGAGCTTTCCGATCAAAAAACCTGGCGGCTCGCATTCTTTTAGCATAATTGGCAGCACTCTTATGGGGCGGCCATTTATTTGGTAATTCATGGCAACATCAAGCTCGTTGACGACCCATGGAGCCTCGACTGAGTTTGGCGATAGCGTTACAGCAAAGTAATCAACGCTGTCAATCCCTTCTCTTATTTTTTGGATTAAAGAGTCGCCAATTTTCATCTCGGCTTCGTCAAGCCAGTACCGAACACCATGAGCATCTAGATCAGCTGCTAGTTTTCTAACAAATGCCTTGTCTTTGTGGTTATGGCTTAAGAAGACGCTGACGGTCATCGATTTCAACTCCATATGTATAACGATTAAGCTAAGGGGCGGGCTTTAGCCCGTCCCAGTGAGCGAAGCGAGCGATTTGAGCGCATTGTTATACCTTACATGCCGCTTAGGATAATTTTTATTGGTTTTTTGTTCGGCTGCTCAAGACCGATAGTCATTGAGGTGGAGCGAATATCAAAAATGCTAGGTATTTCCTCGCCTACGAATGTTACGGAAACCTCGCTACTCTGGAATGCGCAAGGAAACACAACCATGATTTTTCTTGATATGGCTCCAGCACTTATTGTTAGGGACTGAGTAACAAGGCCGTTATTGTAAACTGTATATTTCCCATTGGCATTTTCGCCAGCTTCATTTGTTGTGCATATTTTGGCTAGAAAATTTACTTCCTGTTCTAGGCTTCCTAATGTTAAGGCTTTAATTTTCTCTAAATTTTCCTTTATTGCATTTATGCTTTTACTTGGTTCTAGTTTTGTAATTTCAGATTCTGTTTGTTCAATTAGGACGCTTGCTTCGGCTTTCTTCTTGCCGATTTCTTTCAGCTTCAAATGTATCTCTGTATCCTTGTGTTTTAGTAGTAGCTCTTGGATTTTCCCTTTGAGTGCGCAAATAACAATTATTGCCGTGGCCGGCCATGCAACTACATCAATTAGCGATATTAATTCCTTTAAGTACTCTAGCGGCATGGCATTTATCCATTCTAGGTATAACAGTGATTAGACGGAATTCTGCATTACTGAATAACGCAGAATTCTAGATAAGTCCGCACGCAAGCTAACGACCTCTACCGTAATAGCTCTACAGATCAAGGTATTACCTGCAACGTCAGTCAGCCGCGGGTATTCGCGTGAGCGCGTGTTTTCAGGCAGCCGATACGCTGTGGAAAAGCGCTGCCTGGCCAGCTTGCCGCTGGTGTGCGGCGCGGATGCTGAGCATTGATGAGCTGGGGCGATATGCCGGGGCGCCGGGGTGGCAAGCCTGGGGCATTCGGTTGAGGTGCAATGCATACCAAACTCCCTTTGGTAACGGCGGGTGCGCAGGATGGCACCGGGCCAGCTAAAGTGGTTCGACCTTATAGTATTTGTCGTCTGAGCAGCAATCCGTCTTTTGTCTGCCTCTGTCGAAGCCGGTCTGCCGCTTGATGGCTGTCGGCGGCTCCACCGGGGGGATCCGTGGGCGGGTTAACAGGCGGTTAAAAACCTGGGCGAGGTAGGCAAGGCAAGGCAAATGGTCGAAAGCGCAGTTCACTTACTGTAATCGGCATTTTCAGGCCGTTTTTAACGCAGCATTGCCAACGCGGGTAGTTTATAAATGGCCTGTTGCGGTTATCTCGCAACCCGCAGGGTGCTTGCGTACGGCTATAACCAATATGGCTGGCAGACCCGCTGGAATCATGGGAACTGACCAATCTGAAATCTTTGCCTTGTGGACAGCCCGTGATGAATGGACTGCGTGCGTTGTGCTTGTCGTTTTTGCTGGTACCGCTGGGCGTATGGGCGCAGACCCTGCGGCTGGTGGCCGACCCCTGGCCGCCGTTCAATGACCAGACCCTGCTGAATAATGGTGTGGCCTCCGATCTGGTGAGCAGCGCGCTGGGTCGTGCCGGTTATGCCACGACCTATGGGCAGGCGCCCTGGGAGCGGGCGGTGCGCGGTTTGCAGCGCAGCGACTACGATGTGCTGATCAACGCCTGGTATACCGAGGAGCGCGCCGGCTTCGGTTATTTCTCCCAGCCCTACCTGATCAACCGCATCCGCTTGCTGCGGCGCAAGGGCAGCGCCATCCGCTTCGAGCAATTGTCCGATCTGTATAGCCAGCGTATCGCGGTGGTGCGTGGCTATGCCTATTCCGCCGCGTTCAACAGCGACCCGCGGCTGTACAAGGTGGGTGTCGGCAGTTTTGTCAGTGCCGCGCGCATGGTGCAGGCCAAGCGGGTCGAGCTGACTCTGGAGGACGAGATAGTCGCGCGCTATCACCTCGGCCGCGAGCTGAGCGAGATCCGTGATGAACTGGAGTTCGTGGCGCAGCCGTTGAGCGAGAACGGCCTGCATATCCTGATCCGCCGCAGTCACCCTCAGCATCAGGCGATCGCCGAGGCGTTCGACCGGGCCATTGTCGCCATGCATGCCGATGGCAGCTATGCGGCGATTCTGCAGCGGCACGGGCTTTGATCGAGGATCTGCCTCCTTCCAGACCGAGGGTGGCGGGTTGCACCCGCCCTACGCCTGCGCATTGATCGGGCGACAGGTCTTGGCGAGCTAGAGCGTCAGGGTCAGGCGCCGCAGCAGGGCGCCGGGCAGCAGGGTCGAGCCGTTGTGGCGCTGGTAATAGGTGCTGGTGGACAGGCTCAGCTCGCGTTCGCGGGTCAGGGCTTCGAGCTGGCTGCCGAGCAGGTCGTAGAGGCTGTCGTCGAAGCGCATGCTGGCGAGTGGCGCCTGCAGCTTGCCGTCCTCGACCCAGAAGGTGGCGAAGCGGGTCATGCCGGTCAGGCGCCCGGCCGGGCGGTCGGAGTAGTTGAGGTACCAGAGGTTGCCGATGTACAGGCCGGTGCCGAGGCGGGCGAGGATCTGGTCCTGTTCCAGGCTGCCGGCGGCCATGGCCAGCGCCTGCGGGCTTTCCCAGGGGCTGGCGCCGTTGGCCGGCAGGCCGTATTCGGCGGCGCTGCGTGAGCTGACCAGTTGCTCGCCGGGCTGACCGGCCTGGATCAAATTCAGGTCGCGGCGCGGGTAGCCTTCGCTGGAAAACGCCGGGGTCAGGGAATCGCTGACCTGCTCATGCAGGTTCAGCAGCGGGCTGAGGCTGGCGGCGCCGGCATGCAGGCGTTGCAGCGGGCTGTCCTTGTCGGCCAGGGCCTGGGCGGAAAAGCCGCCCCAACTCATCAGTTCGAGAATTTCCTGCAGGGCGGCGGGCGCCAGGTAGGCGCGGTAGCTGCCGGGCGCCAGGGTGCGCACCGGCTGGCCCAGATAGCTCAGTTGCTCGCGCGCCTGCTGCATGCGCCGGGCGAAGACCTCGGCCTGCCAGGTCTGGCCGGCGTATTGCGCCTTGAGCGCCTGGCCGTTGGCGTGGAACAGGCTCCAGTCGAAGTTGAAGCTGCTCGCCTGGTGCCAGCCGAAGGCGCCGCTGGAATTGGCGAAGCCGCGGCTGATCGGGCCGGCGGCGTAGAAGCCGACCAGATCCAGGCCCTGTGCGGCCTGGCCGATCTGCTCGACCACGGCGGCGCTGTCCGGCAGCGCTTCGAGTTGCAGCACATGGCTGTGCCAGGCCTCGCGATTGAGCTGCAGGTAAGGGTCGAGCGGCAGCAGCGGCAGGGTCTGGCGCAGGTGCTGGAGGGCGTCGGCCAGGCGCTGACGATCGTCCGGCGCCGTGCCGCTGAGGGTGACCTGCAGCTCGGCATGGCGGCCGTCGTGGATCAGCTGCAGGGTCAGACTGGCCTGCTGCACATGGCCGGCCTGGCGCACCTTGCCCTGGTTGAAACGGATGAATTCGGAGGATTCGGCGCTGTAGCCGAGGCTGAATTCTTCGCCTGGGTTCAGTGCGCCACGCAGCCATTCGCTCAGCGCGGAAAATTGCTTCAGGTTGTCCATCAGGCGGCTCCGCCGAATACGTCGGCCTGGCTGAATACGCAGGCCGGTGTGGCGTGGCCGACCCGCACCACCTGGTTGGGTTCGCCCTTGCCGCAGTGCGCGGTGCCGAGCACCTCGCGGGTGCTGGCGTCGCCGACGGCCGCGAGCGAGCCCCAGAACTGGCTGGAGATGCCACGGTAATTGGGGTTCTTGACCACGCCGCGCAACTGGCCGTGCTCGATCAGCTGGCCCCATTCGCAGCCGAACTGGAACTTGTTGCGCGCGTCGTCGATCGACCAGGAACGGTTGCTGGCCATCAGGATGCCGTGTTCGATGCCGCCGATCAGTTGTTCCAGGCTGTGGTTGCCCGGTTCGATATTGAGGTTGGCCATGCGGTCGATCGGCGGCCGGTTCCAGTTGCAGGCGCGGCTGTTGGCCACGCCCGCCAGGCCGCAGCGCCACTGCGACAGGGCGCCACCGAGGGGGCGCAGCAGCAGGCCGTCACGGATCAGGTACTCGCGGCGCGCCGGGCTGCCGTCGTCGTCATGGGCGTAGCTGGCCAGCTCCTCGGGGATCTGCGGGTCGAAGGTCACGTTGAGCAGGCTGGAGCCGTATTGCAGCTGGCCGAAGTCACCGGTCTTGACGAAGCTGGTGCCGGCGAAGTTGCGCTCGTCGCCGAGGATGCGGTCCAGCTCCAGCGGGTGGCCGATGGATTCGTGCAGTTGCAGGATCATCTGATCCGGCATCAGCAGCAGGTCACGCGGGCCGCTCGGCGCGTTGGCCGCGAGCAGCAGTTGCAGGGCCTGGTCGGCGACCTGCGGCGCGGCGCCGATCAGGCCCAGGCGCTCGATCACCTCGGCGCCGCCCTGCTGGCCGAGGTGGGCGCCGCCGAGGTTGCGGGTCTGGCTGTCCTGGCCGTCATAGGCGGTGACGCTGAGGTGTGGGTAGACGAAACGCTGGGCCTGGTGCAACTCGGCGCCGCTGTTGTTGAGGTAGAGCTGCTCGACTTGGGTCAGGTCGAGGCCGACCCGCCAATTGACCAGGCGCGAATCGTTGGGCACGGCGGCGGACTCGGCGGCGAGCAGCTGGTAGCACTCGGCGAGCGAGGGGAAGGCCTGCTCCAGGCCGGGCGAGCGGTACTCGCCGCGTTCGCTGGAGGGCGCCAGGGCGCGCTGGTCGAGCAAGGCCTGCGGGGCAATCCGCCGGGCCAGCGCCGTGGCCCGCTCCAGCGCGGCCTGCAGGCCCTCACGCGACAGGTCGCTGGTCGCGGCGTAGGCCTCGACCCCGGCCAGCCGCACACTGAGCATCGCCCCTTGATCGCGGCTGAAGCGCGGCGGTTCGGCCACCTGCTTGCGCATCGCCAGCTGCTGGTGGTCTTCGCGCACATAGCGCAGCGACCAGTATTCGGCGTCGCTGCGCAGGGCGGCGAAGTGCTGCTTGAGTGTGGCGAAGGCCTCGAACATAGGGCGGCTCCTGTGCTGTGGCGCCCGCGCTAAGCGGCGCTAGCAGGCCGTTGAAAAGCGTAGGCGAGGCAGTCGAGGCTAGGCAAAAACAGGCGAAGAAACGACTGGGGTCGCATTCGACTTTACGTGTTGTAAATGAGCTTTTTGATCGGACTCGCGCACGAGCCTGTTTTTAACGACGCATCGGCAACGTAGGTAGTTTTTCAACAGCCTGCTGGAGGATGCCGGCGACAACCGACTGCAAGCGCCATGATTGCCCAGGGATGGGGTTTGCGACAAGCGGGTGGGCGGGTTTCTGGATCAGGCAGCAAGGGCAGAAGCATCGCCCCGGCTCGGGCCGCCTCCAGGTGCGCGGGCAGCGCCAGGCTGTTGTGGGAGGCGCGCCCCGCGGCGAATGCAGACCGCAGGGCTGCTCTCAAGGCCCAAGGTGTCGCCACGGCGCGCCGTGGCGAGTGCCTTACAGCGAGCGCACGCGCAGGGTGCGGCCCTTGATCTTGCCTTCGCTCAGGCGTTTCAGGGCCTGCTGGGCCATGCTGCGCTCGACCGCGACATAGGCCTGGAAGTCGAAGATGGCGATCTTGCCGACCTGGCTGCCGGGGATGCCGGCATCGCCGGTGAGGGCGCCGAGGATGTCGCCGGGGCGGACCTTGTCCTTGCGGCCGCCGCTGATGCACAGGGTAATCATCGGCGGTTGCAGGGGCTCGCCGGCCTTGGTCTTGAGGCTGCTGAGCGGGTGCCAGTTGAGCGGGCTCTTCTGCAGGGTCTCGATGGCCTGGGCGCGATGGCCTTCGGCGGGTGCGACCAGGCTCATGGCCATGCCTTTCTCGCCCGCACGGCCGGTGCGGCCGACGCGGTGGATGTGGATTTCCGAATCGCGCGCCAGTTCGACGTTGATCACCATGTCCAGGGCGTCGATGTCGAGGCCGCGGGCGGCCACATCGGTGGCCACCAGCACCGACAGGCTGCGGTTGGCGAACATCGCCAGCACCTGGTCGCGGTCGCGCTGTTCCAGGTCGCCATTGAGGGCCGCGGCGGAAATGCCGTTGGCGCTCAGGTGGTCGACCACTTCCTGGCACTGCTGCTTGGTGAAGCAGAAGGCCACGCAGGACTCGGGGCGGAAGCTGGCGAGCAGCTTGACCACCGCGTCCATACGCTCTTCGGGGGCAATCTCGTAGAAGCGCTGTTCGATCTGCGCGTCGTCGTGCATGGCCTCGGCCTTGACCTGCTGCGGGTTGCGCATGAAGGCGGCGGACAACTGCTTGATGCTCGACGGGTAGGTGGCGGAGAACAGCAGGGTCTGCCGCTTGCTCGGGGTCTGGCCGATGATGTCGGCGATGCTGTCGTAGAAACCCATGTCGAGCATGCGGTCGGCTTCGTCGAGCACCAGGGTGTTGAGGCCGTCGAGCTTCAGCGTGCCCTTGGCCAGGTGTTGCTGGATGCGGCCCGGGGTGCCGACGATGATCTGCGCGCCATGCTCCAGCGAGCCGATCTGCGGGCCGAAGGGCACGCCGCCACACAGGGTCAGGACCTTGATGTTGTCGGCGCCACGGGCCAGCCGGCGGATTTCCTTGGCCACCTGGTCGGCCAGTTCGCGGGTCGGGCACATGACCAGCGCCTGGCAGCCGAAGTAGCGCGGATTCAGCGGGTTGAGCAGGCCGACGCCGAAGGCCGCGGTCTTGCCACTGCCGGTCTTGGCCTGGGCGATCAGGTCCATGCCCTTGAGCATCACCGGCAGGCTCTGCGCTTGAATCGGGGTCATCTCGGTGTAACCGAGCGACTCGAGGTTCGCCAGCATGGCGGCGGACAGCGGCAGTGAGGAGAATGCGGTGTTGGTCACGGTTCAGGCCTGAAAATCGAAATGACGCGCAGTGTAGCAGGCGGCGACGCTGGCGTTACTGCCAGTGCGACCGGGGGCAGCATCGCGCCAGCCGGCCGTGGCGGTCTTGGCGCCGACCAATATCCTCGAGCAATCCGCAATTTGTCGGCTGCCACTCGCCGCAGGCAGTGCCCCGTCGATCACCGGTACGCCACACATTTGGCGGGCTGTCGCTGCGCTCCGAGGCC
>NZ_JAQJZJ010000013.1 GCF_027988105.1 Pseudomonas aestuarii
TTCTTTAAGGCCTGGATAGTTGTACGGTGATCTTGTGGAAAATAGTAGGAAATAGGTCTGAGGTGTCTGACGCGCCATCTTGGCCAAGATCGCTTTCCGCTGAGCGCCGTCGAAGGACGTGGATCATCGTATTCTATCTGTATCGAAGCGTTGCTCACGGTATCAATATACTCGGTATAGCTAGGTTGGCGATCAGTAACATCAGAAATATTGAAGTGCAGGCGAGCAGCACAAAGTGCATTTTTCATGGGTACAACTGGAATCGACCGTGATGCACCCACACCAAAACGCTGATCTACGGTGCAGTGAATGAACTGCTGTACGTTGGTGACTCTGTCGTATGCGGTAAGTCGGCCAGCATTTTTACGTAGCGCATTGCTTAGGTTACCAATCTGGTCAGCAAGTATGTTATCAGGTTCTATTTTGCATACTTTGTACAAAACACCTTCTAATAACCTATCGATACACTCACTGCTTTTAAGAATGGCGGCGTAATATCCTGGCAACTTTTCTTTGCTCATGTATCGTACAACTGCTGATTGCAAGCTGTCATGATAAACTTTATTAATCAATGCCAGTTTGATTTCCCTGTTGCTGTTGAGGCCCGCGACAAGCTTCGCTGCAGCTTTGAACTTCTCTGAGTTTTCAATCTTTTTCTTTCGCTCATCTGATTCATGTGCATGATCCAAATCGCACTCCCATTGACCACAGTGGCATTGGCTCCCGCCAGTTAGAAGACGTCCAACTCCTGCAGCCCGCTCCAGCGGCGTTAGGCAGTTATCATCCCAGCTATCTGAGCTCAACCTTTACCCTCCTTAGAATATATCGCTGCGTAATTTTGCATAATCTCACGGCCACTGAATCAGGTAAACCCAATACAGCCGGTAAGTTGGCCCTGAATATGTAGGCCGTGATCGGCTATTCTGGGCCGGTGGTGGTAAGTCGTGACAGCTACCTGCCAACCGTTACCAGTATCGGTGAGGGTAGGACGGACTATCTATATTGGGTCGATTTCAGTTGGTTCCGGCAGGCAGCTATTGGCCGACTGCTGCCAGTCACTAACGGCGGAAGCCGCCCCGTAGCGGACGGTGGTCACCGGCAAAAATCGGCCAATTGCGCGCAAAACACAGACCTCGCACCTCCATTTCGACCTGATGCACCTCACGGGAGTTTGAGTCGGGCCCTGGCAACTCAAATTCAGCCTGACTACGCATAAACCCTCAGCCAGTTTGCAGTCCGGCAATGCTTGAGCTACGCCCTCTCGCGCGACCCGCTGTAGAAGGCCGCAACTTTTAACCTTAATTTACAACAACTTAGTTCGAGATAAAGACGTGGAACGCTCATCGGCTAGCGACGGCCGGGCCGCCTGTTTGGTATCTCATTCAAAATAAATTCAAACCTATATCACTCGAATGAACGCTCAGCGATGAGTGGATCGTTAAGCACTTACGCGTGAAATAGAGAGGAATTTGCATATGTATACCCCATGCCCTTGCTGCAACTCAGGACGTGTCATAACGAAAAATATCGGCCGAACAACCGGGGGCGTCATCGGCTCTGTTGGTGGAGCCGCTAGTGGAGCTGCTGGTGCTTTGTCAGGTGCAGAAATCGGAGGGGCTCTGGGTGTTGTGGGCGGCCCCGTGGGCATAGCCCTCGGGGGTATTGCCGGCGCGATTCTTGGCGGGCTGTTTGGCGGTGCAGCGGGAGGTTTGGCCGGAGCAACAATTGGCGAGCAACTCGATGAGCGCGTACTGAACAACTACGAATGCTTGGAATGCGGACACACGTACAGCGTTAACAGCTGATCCAGCTAACCCATCCAGCATCGGCCCCCACGATGCTGCGCTCTTCCCCCTTGAGCAGGAGCAACTCTTCATGGCCCATCTCGTCGAACAAATGGCTTACGTTGGCGCAGCACCCTGGCATGGCCTGGGCAGTCGCCTTTCACCCAAACAACCGCTGGAAGTCTGGCAACGTGAAGCCGGTATGAACTGGCAGATCCAACACAGCCCGGTGCACTTCAAAGCCGACACGGTTGGCAACCTGGGCACCATTCACTCCTTCCCGGAACAGAAGGTGCTGTTCCGCTCGGACACCAAGGCACCGCTGTCGGTAGTCTCCAGCCGCTACCAGATCGTGCAACCCGGCGAGGTGCTGGAGTTCTACCGCGATCTCACCGAAGTCTCCGGCTATGAGCTGGAAACAGCCGGCGTACTCAAGGGCGGCCGCAAGTTTTGGGCCTTGGCCCGTACAGGTCAATCGACCGCATTGAAGGGTAACGATCAGGTCAACGGCTACCTCCTGTTGGCGACATCCTGTGACGGCACCCTGGCCACTACCGCCACCCCAACCACCGTTCGCGTTGTCTGCAACAACACCCTGACCATCGCCCTGGATGGCACCACCCGAGCGATCAAGGTGCCGCATAACACCCGCTTCGATCCCAATGCGGTGAAGAAGCAACTCGGCATCGCCGTCTCGCAATGGGACGAGTTTATGTTCCGCATGCGTGCGCTGGCCGACCGCAAGGTGCAATGGCACGAGGCCATGGGCTACTTCATGAACGTGTTGTGCGAAGTCAGCCCGAACAGCCAGTTGCCGGAGGTACTGCCCAATGAACGGGCGCTGCGCAAGGTGCAGGCGCTGTACGAAGGGCAAGGTCGCGGAGCCACTCTGGAATCGGCCCGCGGTACCGCCTGGGGGCTGCTCAATGCCGTGACCGAGTACGTCGATCATGAACGTCGGGCGCGCAGCAACGAGTACCGCATAGACTCGGCCTGGTTTGGCCAGGGTGCGCAGATCAAACAACGTGCGCTGGATGCCGCCCTGCAACTCGCAGCCTAACTCCTTACTTCCTCACACCCAATAACGCCCGGTCAGCCTTGTGCTGCTCGGGCGTTTTTATGCCCGCAAGGTGACCGTTATGAAAGCCAAGAACCTGAATAGCAGCACCGTAAAACCTCGCCCGGCCCTGCGCCTGGTCAACACCAAGGAACTGCCGCGTGAAGACTGGCTGGCCGTGCGTAAGCAAGGCATTGGCAGTTCCGACGCAGCAGCGGCCGTCGGCCTCAATCCCTACAAGTCGCAACTGGAGCTGTGGCTGGAGAAAACCGGCCGCGATACCACGCTGCCCAAGCTTGACCCACACGACGAGGAAAGCCCGGCGTACTGGGGCAACATCCTCGAACCTATCGTTGCCTGGCATTACAGCAAGCGCACCAGCAACCGCGTGCGGCGCATCAACGCCGTGCTGCAGCACCCTGACCCTGAGTTGTCCTGGATGCTCGCCAACATCGACCGGGAGGTGATCGGTGCGGACGATGTGCAGATCCTCGAATGCAAGACCGCCGGCATAAACGGTGCACGCCTCTGGAAGGAAGGCGTGCCCGAGTATGTGCAATTGCAGGTCATGCACCAGCTGGCGGTTACCGGTAAGCAGGCGGCCGATGTGGCGGTACTGCTCGGTGGCCAGCACCTGGAGATCCATCGCATCGAACGGGACGAGCAGATGATTGCGCGCCTGATCGACCTGGAGCGCAAATTCTGGGCGTGCGTGGTAACCGACACTCCGCCGGCTGCCGATGGTTCAGCGTCAGCAGACGCCGCCCTGCGCTGCCTCTATCCCGAGGATAACGGTCAGGTGATGGACTTCAGCGCCAATCCAGCGCTGTCGATTGCCTACGTGGAGCTCAAAACAGTACGCAAGAACATTGCCCAGCAAGAACAGCGCGAAGCCCAACTCAAGCAAACCCTGCAACAGGCCATGGGCGAGGCCACCCGAGCGGAGTTCTCCAGCGGCTACATCAGCTGGAAGAAGTCCAAGGACAGCGTCGGGCTGGATGTGGAGCGCATGCTCAAGGACAAACCCTACCTGCAAGCTCGCTACAGCAAGGTCAAGGACGGCAGTCGCCGCTTCCTGATCGCCTGAATCCAGCCATCCACTCTCAAGCCACCCGGTTAGCTCGCTGACCCGGTGGCTTTTGTTTATTCAGATAAAGGAAAACCACCATGCTCAAAGGTCTGGCTATCACCCCGCCGGTGCTCGGGCGTATCTCCATCGGCAAGGTCGTCGAGAAAAACGGCAAGCGCCTGCCGGAGAAGGACGATCAATTCACCATCACCTCGCAAGTCCAAGGCCGGGAAGGCTGGCTGCTGCACCCACTGAACGACGAGCTGCGCCAGACGCAGGAAGACAAGCTGCGCAGCATCCCGATTCGCTTTCTGTTCAATGAGCCGGATCTCAACTTCCGCGCCGACTACACCCTGTTCGATCGCAACACGGGGCGTCCGGTGTGCGTCGGCAACGGAGAAACCTGCAAACGGCAATGTGAGGATGGGGTCAAGTCCATGCCCTGCCCCTCGCCGGATGCCTGTCCGCTGGCCAAGGGTGGCGCCTGCAAGCCTTACGGGCGACTGAACGTGGTGATCGGCGACGATGACCCACTCGGCAGCTTCGTGTTCCGCACCACTGGCTTCAACAGCATCCGCACCCTGGCGGCGCGCCTGCAGTACTTCCAAGCCATCTCCGGTAATCGGCTGGCGTGCTTACCCCTGGAGATGCGTCTGCGCGGTAAGTCCACCCGGCAGAGCCACGGCACGCCGATCTTCTACGTCGACATCACGGTCCGTGGTGGCCTTTCGCTGGAGGCAGCGCTGCTCGATGCACAGCAAACCGATGAAGTCCGTCGCAACGCGGGCTTCGATCAAGAAGCACTGGATCGTGCTGCGCGGCAGGGCTTCAACAACGGGGCATTCGAAGACAGCGAGGAAGATACCAGCGCCATCGTTGAAGAGTTCTTCTCCGCTCCTGGAGAGGAAACCCGTACCACCGCACCCACCACCAAACCTTCAGCCTCGGCCCAACCTTCACTCGCGGAAAAGCTGGAATCCAAAGCCCTGCAGAACAGCAGCGGGCAACCTGACCGCACCCACTAACCATGCGCCCACCTTCACCCAATGCCTTCAACCTCAGGAGAGTACTGATGAAATATCACAAGCTCAGGGCCGGTGAAGCGACCGGCACCTATGTCATGGAGTCGCCGGTTACGGAAGCCGACATCCTTCGCATGGCCCAGCAGTTCGCCAGCAAGCGATTGGCCAAAGGCCGGCTGCTGGCCGATCCGCAACACGTATTCAGCCACCTGCAAACACTGCTGCAGCACCACGAACACGAAGTCTTTGCCCTGCTACTGCTCGATAACAAGCACCGGGTAATCGGCTTTCGGGAGTTGTTTCGAGGCACCCTGGACGGCGCCAGCGTGTATCCACGGGAGGTCGTCAAGATTGCCCTGGAGCACAACGCAGCTGCAGTGATCCTGGTTCACAACCATCCCTCTGGTGATCCGGAACCCAGTAGCGCTGACCGTCACCTGACCACGACACTCAAGGACGCACTCAATATGGTCGGCACCAGGACACTGGACCATATCGTCGTCGGCAGCGAGGGCTGCGTGTCGCTAGCTGAACGGGGGTACCTATAATCCCTAAACTCTCACCTTACCGATAGACCGCCTTGGTATCAGCCAAGGCAGTCTATCGGTAAGGTTTCACCCACTAATTTTTTGCCATGACCCAGCGACCGCATTCAGCTTCGCCTGCAGACATGGCTACCATCACCAAAAGCCTTGGCAATCGCTAGGTGCGAGGCCGGGTATCAGCGTATAGACCAAACGCTTGCACTCGTATGGCAAAGCCCCTACGTTGGTCCACTCATTTGCGGACCAGCAGTTTGCTAATTTTCTAAAGCGGCGCTTCACAATAGCCCAGCCATAACTCAAGCCACCATCACTACCCCAGGCTCTGAATTACTGTATTTGAACACGTCGTCAAAGAACGCTAATCCAGCATGAGTCAGCACCAGATTGCCTTTAGCATTCCTGTAGGTGATCCCACGCTGCTCGAGATTTTTCCTAACTGCAGATGCAAGAACCTCCCCTTTCATGTTGCTGGCAGACATGACGTCTTGCTTGTCTTCTCCCTTCCCGATCTCCTCCATGATCCCATCAGACACACCAGCTTCACCGTCACGCAGAATATCAAGCTGGTAGCCCAATTCATGCAGTCCACGGGCCAGGATCAGCAGCAGAACCTGGATCTTCCTGACCACCTCGCTGTACTCCTCATCGCGCTCGACTGAACGAATGTAGATAAAGCCATTGCGCATTACCAACTCAAAGCCGATGTTCAGGTACAAGGGTTTGTAGCTCTGATCGTAGCTATTGAGAACCTCTTCGAAGAGCGGGTTGGGTTTTACTTCACCATTCTCGTAGGTGTCTCTGTTGATTACCTTCCCCGACATCAACTCTTTGTAGATGGCCTGGCTAAGCTGTTGTCTCACTATCCTGCTCCTCGATCCTCAATTTGTAATAGGTCAGCTTCTGCCTGTCGTCCTCAATGACTCCTAGCTGAAATCGAGGGATTAGCACGATGTCCTCTCGGTGCTTTAGCCAAGACACGCCTTCTACTAGGTCAGCAATTTCGTAGTCGCTGATTTTCTGGATCAGATGTGTGTGAAGCGACGCATGGGCGTCAGGCCCAGCCTGAACAGGCCACTCATCTATCAGCCTCCCAATTAGCTTTCGACGCACATCTGAAGCACGTCTGGCTTTGAGCACATCCTCTCCAGCCGGCTCAACAGCCGTTGTCGTTACACGGATATTATTGAGCGAATCCAGGCTGCTTCTCAGATGCTCCTGAAGGTGAAGCCAATGGTCTACGTTGTGCCATTCAATCTTGCTTTCGGCTCTCTGCCTCCTCAAGCCTTTGAAGGTAGAGAAACGTTCAAGCACCTCATGGTCCATTGGTATGAGATTGCCCCTAAGCTTTCCGTCATGGAGCTCCCGGCATGCAACCAGCAAGTCGTTGAAAACACTCTCGACCTGATCGTACTCACGGCGCTGACGTTCATTCTGGTGAACATAACGCTGCAGGGATTTGCTGATGACCTCCACGTCATAGCGGTACGAACGAATGGACGCCACTGCATAGAGAACCTGTTGGCCCAACTTTGGCAGCTTGGCATCGCGAAAAATTTCAGATATCCGCAGCAAGGCCGTGAGTGCCGGTAAGCCTTCCTTCAAAGGTTCCCTCTCATTGAGGAACTGCAATGTGGGAAGAACATGCCTACCGTAGATTCGGGTGATCGCCTGCAAAGCGCCGCGCGCCTGCTTCACCTCGTCGAGGTTCTCAAGGCTCATCCCTTCAACGATCTCAGCCAGACGAAGTGTCTGTCCCTGAAGGCTGTCCACGCTTTCCTTGATCTTCCCTTGAGCGTAGCGGATGCGCTCCCGGAGTAGCTTAAGCTCATCCTCGAACGTGTCGTTCCCCTGCTCAATCACTGTCAAATCGCGAAGCTTTTCAAGACTATCGTTGAAGCTGTCGCACAGCGCCTTAAGATCGGCGCTACTCAGCTGCCGAAGACGCGATTTATCAAAGTGGCGAAATAACTCGATCAGAAACGGGGCGAAAGCAATGACTCCTCGCTTAGTATCATGGTGCAATATAAGGCTTGCCCGGACGAGGTTACGCACGTCGAAGGCCGCTTCAATTTTTTGCCGATCGGACTTATTGTCTCCCAGCGAATCAAGCAGCTTCATTACCGTGGATTCGTACAGGCGAGTGGGCACCTCTTCACCAGCCGAGCCTTCATCCATGATGTCGATAAGATCAAGAAAAATATGCTTGTGCTCGATCATGAGCATGACCGTTTTGTCTGCTGCAACGATCATCCTGCAGTGATCTCCACAGCATCATCGGCGGAATCTTTTTTTGTTCTCAGCGACTCGCTTTCACCTGTGTAAATCACCCTACGCAAGTGGCTGTACGTTCTGTCTGTGGCAAGAAAATGCGAAAGATCGATGTAGTTTTCGATTACTTTCGCAATAGTGGACGTCGGCTCCGGTGTTGCCCCGAATAGCACGAACCCTTCTGACTCAGCGATGCCACGCGCAGCCTTCAGATTCAAGTGGCTCAGATTCGACAGCTCGTCCATCACCAATGGCAAACAGATCTGTGTATTCGCAACCAGCAGCCTGCGCAGAAGGATCGATAGCAAACGGCAGTTGATCATTGCCGTAGTACCGTTGGACTGATCCTCTTCGGTGTACTTGTCATGCCCACGCTTGCGGTACCGGTATCCAACCCGATCTATCAGCAGACTCATATCCAGGGTGGTCCCCCGGCGACCACCGTTAACAAAAAACTCGGTGCAGAAAGCTCGTAACCGTTCATACAAACGCTTCTCGTGGAGCCCGGTTGTCATGAGATTTATGGAATCAATATCGACCAACAGCTCTTCGAAATGGGGATTCAATACGCAGTAGATCTCGATCGCCTCGAGGTCAGACACACTGAACTCCGAAAGCTGGACATCTACCTCCTTCTCGAATTCCTTGATCATCCTTCTGGCGTGTCTGATTTCGTCGATTTGAATAGAGGTATTCGAGTTATGCGCGGTAACCTTTGACTGGTAGGTCTGCTGCTCTCCTTCCAAGGTGCCAAACATCGCCGCGAAAGCTTTCCGACAGCTACGCATACGACCTAAGTCATGGAAAGCATGGTAGCCAAAGTCTCTGCCCTCCTCCTCCAGCAAGTTACGTTTCAGCAATTCATCCAGGGCCACTTGCAGAGCTTCTCGGCTCTTGGCTACCTCAGAAGCGAACTGAGAAATGTCCTTGATCTGGTTGGGATGAAAGGACGTATCGCGAGCTTCCAGCTTCATTTGGCGGATCGAAAGGAATCCTAAAGTGATCTCTGCAAGGTTGCGAATCTGCTCTAGGTAACTGCGCAGGTCGTCGTTTTCCTTCCTCACTCTGGCAAGCACTTCTTTTGCGCGCTCAGCGTCTATTGCTAGGTCCTCCAGCTCGCCGGCGGCATCCGCTACACTCTTATGTAGCTTGGCCAACTCTACCGTCTGCCCCCCCACCTCAAGGTCCAATGCTTTCTGCTGGTCGCGCATGTAGCCATGCCGACTGAGCAGTTGAACATCTTCATCAGTTTCAGTCCGCTCGCGGTTCAGTTTTTTGGCCTTATCCCTGGCCTGCTCGGCAGTCAATTTACTGTCATCGTTTAGGCGTTGAATGAGGTCATAGCAGTCCTTGATATCATCATCCAGCTTGATCAGGTCTTGCTCGTGCTGCCTCCTTGCTCTGGTCGGGTCGAAAGACATGAAACCGAATGAGGTCTCCTCGCTCAAGAAACTGATGAAAGAATCTCGCTCTTGGAATAGACAGCCAAACTCTTTGATGGCTTGCTTCTGGTCAGGGTTGAGTCGAGGAGTCAGGTTAGTGAACAGCGTCGAGTTCAAGCTACTCAGCACCGACGCACTGTGACGATCGACCTGCTCGAGAACAGTCTCCACATGCTCATCAAGGATTTTTCGGAGTTGGTCGCGCTGATGGGTAAGACTGTTCTTACTCCTGATTGCTTGGGCTAGTTGTTCAGCGCTCTGGGCCTTGTTTGTCAGGGTCTCGACCTCTGCGGTCAACTCTGCTGAAAGATCGGATAAGAGCTCGCGGACCTCATGCTCTGTTTTGCCAGGGTAACGCCGAAGAATCTCGCTGACCTTAAATAGCTGCTTTTGGGCACTTTCCAAATCCTTCTGCCGAAGATTAAGTGCTCCTGCAAGCTTCAGATACTCAGCTTTGACCAACCCGTGATGCTGCCTTTTCGCAGAGTGAGCGGCCTCAAGAGCCTGATGTCCCTCAGACGCAGTCTTCACCTCATCAAGAATGCTGGACTGCCTTTTTGCCAAGGCATACTCAACATCGACGATATTCCGAACGATCAGCTCGGACTTCGTCTCAAATTGCTGGAACTGGCTATCAAAGAGCTCCCAAGGCTTCCGCGCGCTTTCTATGTCCGCCAGGCGATCACCTTCTTTTTTCAGGCTCTCATAGTCATCAAGGATCTCGCTGAGACTGACACTCAGCTCTGCATTCTTCCGGTCCTTGTCTCCTTCGATGATCGTGGCGATGGTATCCGGCAGAGTGCGGCGGTCCTTTGCACCGATATCGAAGGCAAGGTGGATAAGCATCTTCCACGCGTCGATCTCACGTGCAGTACCGCCATTCCGTAGAGGCAGCAAACAGAACCGGCCTTCCTCACGGTTCAGTGCGTGTTGGCCGAAGAGCCGCTGGCGGATGACAGTCCCGTCGTTCATTGCCTCCCCGCCCCGAGCTCTCAGATCCGAAAGCACGCCAGAAAGTGAGATACCTTCTATCGGAGCCCCCATGCCCCCATTGATGGGCGACTCAAGGTCCCAAAATAGATGCTGGATGTCGGCATACACGCAAGGTACTGCCATGCGGCCGTATGAGAATGGTCGATTCCCACGGTGCAGTACCAGGCAGAACGGGCCGTGCATGTTCTCCGCTTCGAGGATGATGAAGGAGTGATTTTCCGGGAAGTAGTAGCTGTAGCTAGCGTCAGTCGAGTAGTACGTCCCGGCCGGGCCCTTGAAGGCGAATTTCTTATCGCAGCTCTTGAAGTTTTCGTGTGGCAGCAAAAAGAGCTTCAATGCATTCAGCATTGAGGTCTTTCCAAGGTTGTTCTGGCCACACAAAGCGGTGTGCTTGTCCACGCGGATTACGGTGTAGGCATAGGCAGCACTGTTAACAAAAATCAGTCTGTGAAATTTGTATATGTCCTGGAACGCGTAGGAGTCGCTCAACATCATCAGTCCCTTGTCGTTGCCGGCATCAAATAGGTTTCCTGCTCTAGCGCTCTATGAGAGCCTCGCATAAATCCGATCAGCTCATTGGTTTCCTTGGACAGACCAACAAACTCTAGAAGATCATGTCTCGTTTGCTGATTTAGTAAGCATTTGGAAGCGCTTAATCTGTGGGCGATATCATCAGGGTACACAAACACAACCCTGTGCCCTTCTGGCAACCCTTTGAGAAGGGTTCGATACATCGTCAGCCCGCCTAGGTCCGCATCAAACAAGCAATATAGCCTCTGGTACTGACTGAGAAATGGCATGTTCAACCTGCTGGTAATCTGATTGCCGGCACCGAAAATGAAGTCGAGATTTTCATTTTGCTCAGTTACTCCGCAGTCGGCCAGGATGTCGACGGTCTGTTCGAGAGCTAGGAAGTTCTCGAGATTCTCCACCAACAACGCTGCTGGTCGGGGAGTGTTAGGCGCATCCCATCCGTGCTTGCTCAGAAGAACCACGCTTGGATGTGGATGGACCACGCTTCGTGTTATCAAAATCGAGCCACTTACTGCTACTGCGTGGCTATTTCCATCGAAAGCGGCACCAATACGGCCCGTAACTTCTGATGGGGCGTGTTCACGAAGCAGCTCAGCAAAGCGGTCCTCACGCAAGACAGCCACCTGATAGCTGCTCTTTCCGATTTTCGACGCTGAAAACGTGTCGTGCAGATAGCCTGCACCCTTGCCCTGCTTCCTCAACTCCTTAGCAAAAACCTCGAAGTTGATCGGATGACCGGCGCTGATTGAGCTCAGGTAGCGGTAGATATTCGACATTGCATTCCTTGTGCTCTGCGAAACAAGTGAATCCCTATTTATTCGGCCCGTAAATAGTTTCAGGCGGCATACTTGACGAAAGGATCCTGGAAGAAGGATCTGATGCCTTCTGGCTTGGCCTCCAGCGCGGTCATGTGCTCAACGGCGGCAGCCTGCAATTTGGCTTTCGTGCGGACAGGCACTTTGCGTCTGATGACGTGCTTGAGATCGGCATTCAACCGTTCCTCCGGGTTCAACTCGGGGCTGTAGCTGGGCAGGTAGAACACCTCCATTTTGGCTGCGTTCTCTGCCAGCCAGGCCTTCACCGGCTTGCAGTGATGAACGCCCAAGTTGTCCAGAATGAGGAAGATTTTCTTGTCCGCATCCTTGACCAGAGATTCGAAGAACTCGATCAGGCGCGCGTGATTGAAAGCGCCATCAATGATCATCCAGCGTGCCTTGCCTTGGTTGGTCACCGTGGCGATCATCGACAGCTTCTGGCGTGTGCCGCCCACCGCCAACGTCACCGGCGTTTTGCCTCTCTGTGCGAAGCTGTGCCCTCGCACATCGGTATTGACCAGCGCCGTCTCGTCGCCCCAATGAATCTCGGCGCCTTCGGCCTTGGCGCGTGTGGCGATCTGCGGGTACTGGGTATCGAGCCACTTCTGAACGGCCACCGGTGACTGCTCGTACGCACGCTTGATGGGCTTTTGAGGGGTGAAACCCCAGCGAGCAAGGTATTTGCCCACCGAACGCACATGGAGCACCACGCCGTACTCCCGCTCGATCAGTTGCATCACGGCCGCACGGCTCCACAACGCAAACTCCATCTTCAACTGCTCAGGGCGTTTGTCGCAGATTAGGCGCTGGATGGCTTGCTCTTGATCTTCGGTCAGCGCGCGATCTTCTCCGGGGCGTCGACCCCGGGTTCGCGGCGCCAGTCCTGCGGCACCAAGTGCTTCGTAACGCTCAATGGTTTTGCTTACGGCGGGGTAGCTCAGGCCAACTTCTTCGGCAATTTGCGTGCGGCTTCGCCCGCGCTTGTAGGCGCGGATGACTTGCCTGCGGCGCTCGTGTTGTTCAGCTGGGCTGAGCTTTCTGGCATCTTCTTTTTCCATGTGCAGAAGATGCCGCAATTCCCCGCATAATTCAAACTATTTGCGGGCCGAATCTATAATACCGGCCAGCCGGCCCATGGAGCACACGATGAAACTGCACAAGCTTAAAGCCGGTGAAGCCACTGGCACCTATCTGATCGAGTCACCTGTGAGCGAAGCCGACATCCTATTAATGGCCCAGCAACTGGCCAGCCAACGCCTTCGCCGGGGCCGATCGCTCACGTCGCCAACAGCGGTGTTTAACCATTTGCAGACGTTGCTGGGCGACTATGAGCACGAGGTTTTCGCCTTGCTGATGCTAGATAGCAAACACCGGGTGCTGCAGTTTCGGGAGCTGTTCCGTGGAACCTTGGACGGAGCCAGCGTCTACCCAAGAGAGGTCGTCAAGATCTGCCTTGAGCAGAACGCTGCCGCAGTGATCCTGGTGCACAACCACCCCTCAGGTGATCCGGAGCCTAGCCAGGCTGACCGCACTCTGACGCGTAAGCTTCAGGATGCACTGAATCTGGTTGAGATTCGAACGCTCGACCATATCGTGGTGGGCCACGAAGGCTGTGTGTCGCTGGCTGAGCAAGGCTACCTGTAAGGAGACGATATGAAGCTACTGCTACGCACCCTCGCCGCAGTATTCGTATTTGCCGGCATCTTTGCTGGCTGCCTGTCAATATTACTGCTGGTGGTTCTGATGGTGCGCTTTCCACCGCTGCTGATCGTTGTAGTGCTGGCCTGCTGGATTTTCAACCGACTGGCAAGAGCTTCAAAGTCAGCACATCAATAGGAACCTTGGATCGCATGGGTAGCTAAAAGGCTACTCATGCGACCGTCAGGTGATTTTTCTTTTTTGTCCCGCTTTATCGAGACGTTAATCTTTTCTGCAGCTCTTCAAACCAGTGCTTCAAAGCACTCTTAAAAACTCGGCGACGGCAATAACCATACCCTCTTCCTCAGGCTCAAGCACCAAGGGCTGATACTCCGGATTTAGCGGCTTGAGCGTTATCCGCTCGTGCTGCCATTCACCGTCATCACTCGCAGTTTTTTCGCTGGAGTAGACTTTCAAGGTGTACTCCCCACCCGTCTCAGTATCGGCTACGCCTGCATGCCAGATGAGCAACTTCCGGCCCTGCCGACTACCAGCTGGCACCTGCCGGAACAGGCAGTAACTACCATCAGGCACCAAGGGCTCCATGGATCGACCGACCACCTGGGCCACAAACATGCCAGGCTCCGACTTGCTGTTATCCAGCACGACCCACTCTTCAGCATGTTCGGCCAACTCAAGTAGCCCGCCCTGCTCCTTACTCCAAGCTCCAGCGGCGACCTGCAGGCCAACCAATGGTGCGCAGCCCTGATAGGGCACAAAGCCCGCTTCATTCGGGGTTACGGTCCTGAATGGCAATACATTGACACTGGATGCAGCCACCCTGGCCATTGATGCAGATGCAGAATCAAACCAGTCATCACTGGCAGCCAACTCCTTGGCCTTCGCCTTGCCGATCACAGCTCGCGCTATGCGTCGCATGTGCTCACGCATCACAGTCTTGTCATAAAGTTCCTGGAACTGAATTTCGATCACTTCGTAATCGGTATTCAGCAACTCCTGACGGATCTGCCGGTCCTTAGCTGCTGTCTGGGCGTTACCGTGCAGGTGCTCGCTCATGCCATCCAGGTAGATGCAGACGCCCTCGTACTGATCGTTGGGCTCGTGGAAATACACGTCCGGACGGGTCGTGATGCCACCGGATAGCTGAATCGGCCGCTCAGTCTCAAACGCACTCATGCCTGCCGCCTTCAGCATTGCCACCAGCTGTTGCTCTGGGGGATTACCCGGTTGCTGAGTCAGGGTTTCATCAGGCAGAACAGGCGCCAAATCATGGGCAAAGCTCAGGCTGCTTCCCCAGTCATTGAACACTTCAAGCGCGGTATGGCGATTCAGCTTGTTGTGATAGAACGAATTGCGGAAATGCTGCAGGCAATCCACACAGGACGATTCACAGGCTGACGGACACTCTTCAGCCAAGCGCCTTGCCGCAGCAACAACAGCCGGCCAGTGCTCCAACAACTGCTCAAGCAGCCCCGAGCCACCGGGCATAGGGTCATACAGCAGCGCATCTACCGACTCACTGCCCGGCTTGCCAATCACCTGCACCTGCAGATCGGATATTTCCATATCCAGCACGTCGGCAGCCCCCTGACGCAGCGACTCCATGACGCTGTAGGCCGTTTCCTGGGAGGCGCAGTCCTGCAGCACTAGTGCATCGGCTACCACCTCGGCGTAGAAAGCGATGGTCTGAACGGGACGGCCACAGCGCTCGATATGATGCTCATTGAATTTATCCAGCTCCTGCTGGCTGCTCATAGCCGAGCGGCTAGCACCACACACCAGGCAAAGCGGATATCCCAGCAAAGCCCCGGATCGCACTTGCGAAGCCGCGCCAACATTCACCAAACGCATATGCAGGCCATGCTTTAGCTGCAACTGCGCTTTGCCCCACTCATAGACTTTACCGCCGGAGTGCCGCCCCTGGTCTTGAGCAAAGACTGCCACCGACATTTGAAAGCGATAGTCCTCATCGTCCGAAATATAGGAATGATGAGGCGCATCCACATCGCAGATGGATACACCCGGAATTTGCGTGACCGACATGGAGCTGGCTTCACTGCCAGCCTTAGTGTTCGGGCCAGTTTCCTGGACTGACTCACTTGCCACATCCACAGCAAATACCAGAGGCTCTTCCGGGACTAGATGGAAGTGACGCGGCACAAATTTGTGCGCATTGGCGTAGATCAGGTTACCAGGCACATATTCGCGAACAGCCAGAGCAGTGTTACGGCGTAACTCCCAGTCACTGATATCGCTGCTGTGACGAGGCGCCACATGGGTCAGGGTTACCGCACCGCTATCCAGTCCATACCCCGGTAAAAAGCCCTCAGCCGCCAATACGCCATAGGTATTGGTGTCATCAAAACCCTCTGCCTGGCTACGATTGCGCTTGGCCTCGCCTTTTAGTTTTTTTACCAACCGTTCGCAGCGGGCGCGCAAGGCCTCTTCATCGGCGTCCAGTGCGCCCTTGCCAGCGGCCACCTTGCGCAACCGCTCCAACTGCCCCAAAGCCCACTGCAGGCGCTGGAATAGACGATTGATTACCCCCTGGAGCTGCTCCGCAAAACTACCAATGAGCACCTCCAACTGGCCACGGCTTACTACCTCGCGGTCACTAGTCGGCCACCCCTGGTGGAAGGCTTTGATCACCGCATTCAAGAGTGCTGTTTTATGCTGCGCTATCTGCTGGCTCAGTGCTTCAACCGGTAGAGGCTCAGCCCTCACCATGCCATCAGAGGTAAACAGATAGGGTCTGATTTGAGGTGGCAAGCAGGCAGACAAGGCCTCCTGCAGCGCAGCGGCCTGTTGTCCTGGCAGACAGTTACTACGCAGCATCTGCAGCAGCGTGGTCAGCACCGTGGCATTCACGTGCTTGGCCACCATGACGGGGTTGCGCAGGTTGAAGCTTGGGGGCTCCACCAGCCCCTCGAGCATTTTTAACGGTTCATTGAAGTAGGCTCGGTCGTGGCTGGTTGTGCGTGCATAGGTCAGATCCAGCGCCATGCGGAACTGACGCCCGGCACGACCAGCCCGCTGCCAATAATTGGCCGGTAAAGGCGGTACGTTGCGCATCAAGACTGCATCCAGCGAGCCGATGTTCACGCCCATCTCAAGCGTGGGTGTACACACCAGGGTATTGATGCGCTCGCTCTCGCCCTTGAAGGCGTTTTCGATGCGTTCACGCTCCGGCCCCGGAATCTGCGCAGAGTGCTCGCGGGCACGGAGCATGGAAAACTCCTGATCCAGCAGCAGCAGGTCGTAGTTATCCGGATTCTCGGCCTCGAATACCAGCTTGCCACTGCAACGCCAGGCCATACAGGTCATACCGGGGTTGGCCCGGGCATGCAGGCGCCGGCAGGTCTGGCAGCGATACATGCCTGACGCAGGTACCAGCATCATGTGATCCACATGCACCTGGTTGGCACCGTGACAGCCTGGCAGGTTTTTTCCACGCGCTCCCTTGAACTGAACCTGGGTCAGTAATTCCAGTTCATCGGTGCAGAGCCGCCAAACATCATCCAGAAACGACTGAACGTGATCTGGATCGACTCCCCAACTCACAGCCGCCTGTTTGGCGGAGCTGTCGTAAGTGCTGAACCACTGCTTGATACGCCCTTTTTCGTGTTGACCATCACGCTCAAACACCAAGCCTTCCGGTACGCCACGCATGATCGGTAAATATCCGCGCAGCACTTCCTTTTCACCGTCCAGCCAGAACTTGGAAAACATACGGGTTACAGGATCAAACAGCATGCGCCGGGAGCGGGCTGCATCCAGTAGCGAGCCAATGCCTTCGCGCAAGTCAGCCGGTGAGCAGCCCAACGCCCTTGCCCACTTCTGAATAACCGGCAGTGCTTCATCCAGCCCCAGATACTGGATCTTCAAACGCCCCAACGGTTCCAGACCGGTGCTTTGCCGCGCCCCTAGCGTCAACTCACGCAGCACCTGAGCACGCAAAAACCACTTGCGTTCCTCGGCATGGGCCAGGCTGGTTTCCGATTTGGGTTCGACCCGCCAGACTTCCGGGATCAACGCCCGCGACAACTCATCGTCTGCATCCAGAAACTTGTCCAGCCACAACACCAGATCACTGACCGAGACGGCGCCTTCGCGCAATTTCTTGTAGATCAGTTCCCTGAGACGATAACGACGAGAGCGATCCTGCATCCACCCGGCCTGGAAAGCGGCATCCTGGCGGTTGTCTGCGAACACCAGCAGGCGCTTGCGCTCGGCACGGTGGATCATACTTTGGGCCAATACATGCACGTCAGCCACACCCGTCGCGCGTACTGGACGGGCCGGTTCGCGGTAACTGCCGCTCACCCGGCGACCATGGGCGCCGCAGGATACACAGCGTGTCAAACGTCCAATGTGTTCTTCTTTCTGTTGTACGAAATGCAATGCCTTAAGGGCCTTATTGCGGCCACAACCAACACATTCAGGACCCTGCCGGTCATGCGTGGTGCCGCAATAACGGCAGACGAAGAGCACCTCAGTACGCGAGGGCTCTTCCTCACCATCGGAGCCTACCTGATGATCCAATGAGACCGCACGCACGCCCCCCAACGGGATGTCCTGGGCACGCCACACACGATTTTTGCCCTCTGCAGAGCCACCACCAGGTGCATCACCGGTGTAATTGAAGTCCTCCAGCCCATGCTCGAAGTAGTGCTGGCCACAGGTCGTGCAGCTCGACAGTGGAAAGGTTTTCAGTTCCGGATCACGCCCGTCACTCGCAGCCAGTGCATCCTCAGCCGACAGCCACAGCCGACCCAGCTGCCCTTGCCCATCTTCAAAGGTCACCACTGCGCCGCTAACGCCGCGCACAAACCCGTGTACCACCGGGCGCAGCAACGGCCGGTCGCCATTACGGGCCGCAGCCCCCAGAGCCAGCCAAATGAGGATTTCCTCTTCGGTGATCGGGCGTCCCAGTTTGTCGTTCAGCTCTTCCAACAAGGTAGCCACGGCTCGCGGACGGCGCAGCACATCGGCGATCTGGAACACTACCTCGTTATGGCTGAGCCACTGGTTCAGCGCCTCACGCCAGTTGTCACCGGCCATGCGCATGCCGCTAGTGGTCTGGAACCAGATGCGGAAGGCCTGCAAGTCGGCGGGCTCGACCTCGGCTCGGTCCAGCGTGCCGAGCATTTCCAGCACGGTTTTCAGCTGCATGGCCTGATCGCCATTGAAGGGCGCGCTGACAGTACGCGGCTCGCCCCAGATATCCTCCTCGTAGGCTTCGCCAATCAGCTCAACCTGCTGGCCATCGACACCAAAGAAGCGACTAGCAAACTCGCGGCCGGCTTCGATACCGCGGCGCGGGTCAGCAATGGTGGCGGAGGTGGCGACACAGGTGGTGCTGTTTTCGTCCTTGCCGCAATAGGCGCGCAAACGGCGAATCAGGCAGGCGGTTTCGGCGCCACCGGCACCGGTAAAGGTATGCGCCTCGTCGAATACCATGAATTCCAGCAGTGCATTGTCGAACAGTTCCAGGTCCTGCTGGCGGGTCAGCAGCAGCTCCAGCTGTTTGACGTTGGTCAGAAGGATGCGTGGCTGCTGGCCGGGTGTGCGCATGGCTTCACGGCTAACGCGCTCCTCGGCCGGGTGCAGGGCCACGTCCATTTTCTGTTGCTGCATCTGCTGCAACTTGCTGCGGTAATCCGCAACCGTGCTGCCCAGCGCCAGACGCACGCCGTTGATGTCGGCTTCGGTGCGCGGGGTTTTGCCCACATACATGCCGAAGGTGACGCCGGTGCCGACCAGTAGTTCGCGCATCCGCTGCAACTGGTCTTCAGCCAGGGCGTTCATGGGGTAAACGATCACCGCCGTCACACCCGCTTCGGCACCCTCGTCGCGCAATTGCAAGCAACGGCTGATGATCGGCAGCAGGAAGCATTCAGTCTTGCCAGAACCGGTGCCGGTGGCCACCAGCGTGGTGCGGCCAGCCTTGATGGAGCGAAAAGCCTTTTCCTGGTGCAGGTAAGCCCCCGGATAGGGAGACAACTGCCTGATATGCGGGTGCAACACACCGTCCTTGACCAGCTGCTCAAGGCTCGCACCCTTCATAAAGGTGCGCGACAGGGAGATAAACGGCCCCTTCAGCAGCGGCGTGTTGCGGGTGTGCTCAAGATTGAGCAGTTCACGCATTTGCCGGTAAAGGTTCTCGTCGGCGAAGGCATAGGTACTGAGTTGATAGCGCAGAAAGTCGCTGACCACGTCTTCGGTATAGGTAATGGGGTTCAGCATCAGAACAGTGCTCCCTGCGGTGATTCTGTTTTATAGGGCGCGTGCGCTTCGGCGACCCGGTCGGATTGTTCCGACTCTGGAAGCGGCACAATCCGGCGGATCAGCTCAGCATGGGCCACACACTCCTGCCAGGAACGCTCCACATCCTCGTTCAACTGCCAGTCGTAGAAGCGTGGCCCCAGGCGTGAGGCCACCGGCTGGTATTCCTGCGCACGATCATCGTGGCCCAGGCCGAAGTCGGCAAGGCGCAGCTGTTCGGGAATCATCCAGCCCTCGCCGTCGTTCTGGGCGAGAAAGGCATCGAGGCCTTTTTCTTGAAGATCGTAGAAGGCGATCATCGACAGGACGGTGTGGCGCAGCTCAGGGGCCATCCCTTTCCCAAGACGCCAAAAGCCTTTCGGACTAAGCGCTTTCGCTGCATCCCCCGAAAGCTCTTCTATTGGGCGATCACAATCTTTCAGGATATGACAGGCACCATCCCAGTCCAGCCCAGAGATTGCGAACAGTACGGCATCAATTATCACCCTCTGCCTTGTACGTTCATGCGCTGAAACAGCAGCCCTAATAGGAGGGGGGGCCAGTGATTCCAAGACGGGTGAATAGATGGGATTGCTCGCTGAAATCAGACTGAACGCTGCCTCCACAAGCTGTTTCGGAACATTTTGTAGCGGAGGGAGTGGTGACTCCTCGGCAATAAAGTAATTGATGGTCAAACCGCCCAGTCTGTTTCGGATTGCAAAATCGAAGACAAAAGAATTCAAACAGGCGATAAGCGCGATGCTTGCAGTCTGCCCTTCGCTTGGAATCAATAAAGGCACCTTGTTGCCGCAAGGAAAATCCCACACAGCAGAGGAGATCATTGTCCTGGAGTTAGTCGCTGAGCTAACGTCCATGTAACAAGGCTTGAGGCCACGTGCGGTTTTAGGATTGCCACTCTTGTCCACTGCACCAAGGTAATCGGTAAAACTCATCAGGAACTGCGGCTCAATCACTTTCTCTTCAAAAGGTATATCCCGCCAAACTGCCGAGCGCCCCTTCCCACTCACCCACCCCTTCTCACTGAAGTCAAACTGGCCAATCATCCGCCCTTCATAGAGCGGCAACGCCACATCCTCAATCGCATCCACCTGCATCGCCTGCCGCCCATCCCGCGACAGCACCAGCCCAGGCTCGCGCTCCAGAATATGCTGTGGCCCGTTGTAGTCCCGCCAGGAGCCTTTCAGCCAGTGGCCGTACTCGTCGGGGCAATAGCCCTTTTCCTCCCACTTGGGCCGCGGAGGGAACAGCTTAGAATCGTTGGTCATGTGGAATTCGGTGGCGTACTTGATACCCCAGCCGTTCTCGCTTTGGTCACCCAGCAACACGCCGTTGGCGTAGATCTTCTGCAGCACGCGCAGATCCTGCTCGCTGCGGATCTCCAGAATGGCCTTGGAATACGGCGAGAACTCCTCCACCCGCGCGCGTGGATAGGCCAGCACATGGCGTTCGGCCTGTTCCCAGTCGTCCACATTGCGGTGCATGAAGGCGGCACGGATGGCCAGGGTTTGCCCGCCCTTCTGCACGATCAGCGGGCAGAACTTAAAGGAGCGGTGGATATCGAAGATGCCTTCGCGGTTCTCAAAGCCAAACAGCCACTGCCAGTCGCACTGACTGAGGAACAACTCACGCAGGTCGGTAGTACCCTTGTCGGTATAAATACCGCTGGGCACGATCATGCCCAGGCGCCCCTGCCTGCGCAGCAGCGCATGACTTAGCTCCAGAAACAGCTTGTAGGTATTGAGGTCGGCTGAGCCCTGATGCAGGAAAGGATGTGCGGTATCGGCAAAGCCCTTATTTTTCTTACGCTGTTGCAGCCACTTTTTATGCACAGCCGCCGAGGCGTCAAAGCTGTTTCTGCCGCTGCCCATGTTCAGATCGTGCTTCTTCTTGCCATTCTTGTCTTCGGTAACGTGGTCGCCAAAGGGCTTGCCCACGTACTTCGCCCAGTTGGACATCCCTTTCAGGCCGGCGTTGTAAGCAATCCAATCGTGCTCCAGTTGTGGCCAGGCGCAGAAATACTCCAGTTGCTTGGCCAGTGCGTCCTGCTTGCCGTAAGCGCGGTAAAGCGGGTCGTGGTTGGAGAAAAATTCCTTGGAGTTGGGTTTCTGGATTTCCCACGGGGGGTTTCCCAGCAGTGCATCGAAGCCGTCCTGAGTTGCGGTGAACACATCCGGGAACTCCAGTTCCCAGTGGAAAAAGCGCTGGTGACGCGCCACATCGGCGGCAATGGCCAGTGCCTGTTCATTGGGGTTGGCAAACTCACGCGGCAGTGGCGCCAGCTCGATCTGCGCGCCGGGCCAAAACCACAGCGCGCACCACAGGTCCATGCGCGCTTTCAGGGCATGGTAGTGGGGGTTGTTCAGCACCTCGTTGCGGTACACCTCGGCGCGTTTTTCGCTTTCGTGTACCGGGAGACGGTGTAGCTTCTTGAATATCTTGAGCAGCTCGTCGTGCACGTTGCCAGCATCCAGCCCGCCCTCCAGGGTCATCTGGCCGCTGAGCAGCGCCTGCAGTTGCTCGGGCACGGCCTTGCTGCGGGCCTTTATCGCATCGGTAAAGACGTCACCCTTGCGCTTGCCCTTGGCGTCTTCGTACCCATGGTTGATCAGGTTGTCTGGCTTGTTCTTCTGGTAGTCCTTGTCACCGCCTTCCCGCTCCCAGGCCAAGGCCGGGTAGTCGCGGTAGGTGTCAAACCAGGTGCCCACCAGGGCGTTGCCGACCTTGAGCTTGTGATCAAGGAAGCCAAAGGGCAGATCGCGGTCCATGGTTTCCACCCACAGCGCCATACGCCCCAGTTCCACTGCCAGCGGGTCAAGGTCCACGCCGTACAGGCAGTTTTCCACAATGTGACGCTTGAGCTGGGCGCGCAGGGCCTCTTCAAAGCCGTCATCTTTGGGATTGAGTTTGGTCAGCTCATCGCTGAGCAGTTCGGCCAACTTGCCGTCAGCCATGCGCGGCACACCGCCGTCTTCGCTACGCTCGATCAGCTTATGGTGGAACAACGACTGGGTCAGTGCTTCGGTGAGGTAACGCAGAGCACCCGCAAGGAAAGAGCCGGAGCCCATGGCCGGGTCGCACACCTTCAGGGCCAGAATCTGCTCGGGCTTTTTCGGTGCCCACTCCACTACGGCGTCCAGCCCGGTGCGCGAATCGATTTCACTGCGCACGACCTCATAGGCCAATGGTTGCAGGGTTCGGCGCACGGTGGGCGCGGCCAGTTGCGGCCGGGTGTAGAAGGTGCCGGCGCCCTTACGGGTACCACCCCAGCGCACCAGAAAGAACTGGCCGGGGGCGACCATACGAGCACACAACTGTTTGCCGGCCTTTTCCAGTGCCTGTTGTTCTTCATCCCCGGCGGCACTGGCTTTGCGGCCACGAGGCTTCTTTACCAGCCCGGCTACCTGCGCGGCACGCTGCAGCCAGGTATTAGCCCGGACTAGATGGTCTTCGCTAAGGGTCAGCTCTTCTACGCTGTCGTCGCTGGCGACAATTTCTTCTTGGCTGTCGTCCTCGACGGGTTCGGTTTCTTCGTCGGCGTTCTCTTCGCTTTCTTCGCTGTCGGCGGTTTCTCCCGCGCCCTCGTCACCCTCGTCGCCACTGTCATCCCCGGCCTTGTCTTTTTTCTTCAGGGCTTCGAACAGCTGCTTGATGGCTTTGTCGTCCATCGCCTCCAACTGCGACAAAGTCAGGGCAGGCTGGTTGCCTACGGCGAGAAAGATCACCGGGTCATTGTCGGCAGCCTGTTTGAGTTCGAAGTCGAGCAGGCCTTCGTAAAGAATGCCGATGTATTCCGAAGACAGGGTGGAGAAATCCACCGGCGCATCGACCCAGCGGCTGCCGCGGCCCTGGCGCACCTTCATTTTGGTGCGGGTGAGCAGGCGCAGCAGTTTGTGCACCTGCAGATCGCTGACCAGGTTCTGACTGCTTTCCAGCAGCGCCAGTGCACGGGAAATGCCATCGTCGCTGCCAGGATTTCCCGGCTCGAATAGCGCACCGCCATAACGGGGTACGGTGAGGCGTTCGTGGGCGGAGCCTTCATGGATCAGGTTAAACAGGCCAATCAGGCGCGGCCAGGCGCTGCGGCCCTGGCTGAGGCGTTCGTTGCCGCGGCCACCGGCGCGGCGATCCAGTTGATGGCGCAACCCTTCCAGGCTGTAGGCCTGCTGATAAATAGGGTTGTCGACCGGCACCAGGCCGCGGGCTTCGGCAAAGAGGGTAATGATGCAGCGCATGATAATGCGCGAGCCGGCGACGTATAGATCTTTGTAATCGTGCGCCTGCCCATGCTGTTGAGCCTGCTCGATGGCGATATGGGAAGCGGTGATCAGCTCTTCCACTCCCTGCCGCACGCGCTCACCCAGTACGCTGGAGAGCTCGGCCTGGCCCTTTCGGGAGGCGCTGATGGCTTGCAGCAGGAGGCTCTGGCCCTGCGCTGCCAGCAGAGTGTTGCGGTTGAGCAGTGTGCGCCAGACCACTGTCTGCGCTGAGGGTTGGCCTTCGTTGAACCAGAGATCGATATCCCATTCACACCAGGCGTCGTAATCGCTACCAGCGTGCACTAGGCGCCATTGGCGGCCATTAGTTACTAGCGCCAGCGCCTGCCCGGTACGGCGCAGCCATTCGACCACGCGTCCCAACAACTGGCGTGATCGCCCGACCCCCAAGCGACCGGCAAACTGGCGCGAGCCGCCGTCATCGGGCACGAACAGGGCCAGGGTTTCGCCGTTTGGTCCCTGCCACAGGCGGCGAGGCTTGATCTGTGCGCCGGTGAAGCTGCGCACCGCCCAGCGGCCGTCGACGCCCTGGGCCTTCTGCCATTCTTCGGCCGGCAGACCGGTCAGATCCTGCAGGATGTAATCCAGCACGCTGCTCAGGCTTTCATTACTGCCGTCAAACGCCGTGAGCGCACGACGGAGTTTTTCGGCCGCAAATTCCCTCATGACGGGTGCGGCTGCCGGGAAAAATTCATCCAGTTTGGCCGGGGATAACAGCAGGCCACCATGTTTGAGCTGCGCCCACCCTTCCGCATGCAGGCTCATACAGCCACCTCCGGGAAACGAATTTCAATGGTTACCGGAAAGACTTGAGCTTCGCCACGCAGGGCAAAGCGGCGCGGCAGAACCTGCTCAAGGATACGACGCTTCTCTTCGGTCAGACGTTCTTGCAGGTCACCAAACTGGTTCTGGCGGCGCTTGAGCTCGTCCTCCAGATCACGCAGACGCTTTTCGGCCAGCGCATCGGCGTCATCAAATAGTTGCTGCTGGATGCTAGCCACCCGCTGTTGCTCAATTTCTCGTTTTAGCTTGTCGATGCTCTGTGCCTTTTGCAGGGCCGCAACTTCACGAATGCGCTGCTCGAAGGCATCCTTTTCATGATCCCTCGCCTGCTCGTACGCACTCTTGAGTTGGGTACGAAGGATCTGAGTCAAATCAGCTCGGTAACTGCCCAATAAGGTTTTAATCTTGTCTTCCACCTCGTCCCATAGATCGCGTGCGGCGGGTACATCGGCTGCACTTTGCTGGCCAAGCAAACCAAAGTGCGGCCCGCTGTAAGGCAAGGGTTCACCCAGAGTATTGTTTTGCACTGGCAGGGCCAGGGTGCGGGTCCAGTGGTGGAAGGTTTCGCGCAGATCGTTAACGGCCATTTCCTCCACGGTGAACAGCACCAGCGCTTCAGCGCCAGCCGGCACCTGGCCACGGCTTACCAGCCAGCGGCTAGGCGGCTGAAAGTCGGTCTGCCCGCCCGGAAAGCGCAAGCGTGCAAAGGCATTTAGCGACTGACGCAGCAATGGATGGCCCAGGTGCAGCAGCACGGTGTCCGGGGAGGGGCGGAATACCGGCCGACCATTGATGTTGTGGATAAAGAAGTGGTTGTCGAACACCAGCCAGGGCATGGCGCCGCTGACACCTTTCTGCGAGGGCAAGCGCAGGCTGTCATCGACCACGGCCTGCCAGCGCATAGGTAGCGGCGTACGCAAGCGCATGCGGCCCTGGGCATCGGGACCATCCAGCACTTCGCGCGCGGCGCCCAGACCCATGGCAACGCCGAGTGTGTCTTTGAGGGTACTGGGATTAAGGTCTAGATCGTCTAGCAGCTGTTGCAACCGTTGTTTTTCGTCTTCGCCGCGTTCCTCTGTGTGAACCTGAGCATCTTCGGTTGCACTTCTGCGACTGCTTATCTGCAGGTCCAGGTCACCCAACACATCGCGGTCTTCGTTCATCTCCATCATGCGACGCTGAAAAGCGGCATCAAACACCTCACCCACCGAACCTAGATCCTCGCGGATGTCGTTGACCTTGCTCAGTACGCGGGCGACAAACTGTAGGTCACTGTCATCTTCGCTGGTGAAGTGAAAGATGGTGACATCCCGTGATTGACCATGACGGTCGATACGGCCGTTACGCTGTTCCAAACGCGATGGGTTCCACGGAATCTCGTAGTGCATCAACAAGCGGGCGGTGTGCTGCAGGTTAAGACCTTCGGAGGCAGCATCTGTCGCGACCAGAATTCGTATCGGCGCATCTGGATCGTTGAAGGCACGCTTTACCGCCTCGCGCTCGTCCTCATGCATGCCGCCATAGAGCACGCAGATGCTGCCAGGTTCAGCGCCATACTCGTCATTCAAGCGGTTGACCAAATAGTCGAGCGTGGTTTTGTACTCGGTAAAAATGATCAGTCGCTCATCATTTTTCCACTGTTCAGCGTTACGCAGTTCCTTGCCGATCAGCTCGCGCAGGCGATCAAAGCGGGCATCCGATTTCGGCTTGGCCTTAACCACGGGCTGTCTGTCTAGCCCCAAAGACTTCAGCGCAGCATCAATTGCGTCAATCTCTGGTTGCAGTACATCCACGTAGGGGTGCATCCAGGCGCCGACGACCTGCGCAGCATGCCGGCTGCGGCTCTCGCGCTCCTGATCATCATCGATATCTTCTTCACTGGCACGGCGGGCGGCAGCCACTTCAGCTGCCTGCAACGCCTCTTTGGCAGCCAGGCCCTCCTTGAAGCGCAACCAGCTGTCGGCAAAGGCCACCGGACACGACAGCAAACGCTTACGCAAAATCTCAATGGCAAAATTGAGCACCATACGTGCTTCGGGAGCGGTGCGGATAATGCCTTTCAACTGCGTGCAAAACTTGCGCACGGCTGCCGCCAGCTCCTGCTCCGGCTTGAACATATAAAGCGGCAACGGTTCCAGATAGCGCTTGGCAAAACGCGGCACTCGGCCAGCCTGGCGATCCTGATCGTTGATCTCGCTTTTCAGCCTCCGGATCAGCACATCGCCGATCATCTTGCGCTCTTTGTCCGTGAAATCCGGCGTTTGGGTAAAGCGCACCGGATCTAGCTGTTCCAGCAGACCGGAGAAGCAGCGGGTATGGCCGTTGTGTGGTGTGGCTGTCAGAAACAGGCGGTGCTCAAAATACGGTGTCAGAATCCGCAGCATCTTGGCCAGATCGCTGTCTTCGCCAAAGTTAGACGGCATCAGGTTGTGGGCTTCATCGACAATCAGCAGATCCCACGGCAGCTGTGCACCACCCCGCTGTTTGATGGATTCGCAATTGGCGATGAACTGCTCCAGCACATCCGGCTGGCGCAGGTAGTGGTAGGACGTGATGATGCGCGGCAGTGCACGCCAGGGGTTGGCATCCAGTCCCATCTCTTTCTGTAGCTTGTGGGTGGCGGCTTTGTCGACGATATCGAAGCCCAGGGAGAACTTCTCCTCCATCTCCTGCTGCCACTGGGTACGCAATGCAGCAGGAGTAATGATCAGCACCCGGCGGATACGACGCTTACGGATCAGCTCAGTCAGAATCAGACCGGCCTCGACGGTCTTACCCAAACCCACATCATCGGCCAGCAGTAGAGACACACGCGGCATGCGCATGGCTCGCGCCAGGGGCACGAGCTGGAAGTCATCAACGCTGACCGCTCCATATACCGGTGCAGTCGGCACTGGCTCGGAGCGCTCATGAGGATCACTTGCTGATAAGAACGGAGTGAGGGCGCTCCAGCGAGCAGCACGCTGTAAAGCCAGGAACTCTCCCTGCTGCATGGGTGCTTCGCGATCAATTTTTGGCAGCGCATTCGGCTCCAACACCACCGGGCCGCGCTCACGCTCCCACAGCAGGGACTCTTCCGCATCACCATCGGCATCGCTGAACTCTATGGTAACCAAGTGCAGTAACGCAGAGGTCTTGCTGTCACTGAAGGGCTCTACGGAGGAGATTACACCGCGACGGTTACGGACAGTGGCGAGCATGCCGACGCGGGGCAAGTGACTGGCCGCTGTGTCTGAATTGTTCATTGGTGATTCCGTTCGATTAATTTGAAGTCGGCAGAATGGCTATTAACAAACTGGATTTGTTGGCTCTGATCGCGAAAATTCTTAATAACCATAAGAGGATACGGTTTATGCAGATGACGAACCTTAACCGCCTGAAGCGAATCGAGCCAGAGCCTACTTATTGAGCTCCAGATCTGCTTTCAATTGGCCGGCGCGCACTCATCCGACATGGGCGTTTTGGCTACATCGCCGCGGCCCTTGCAGATCAGGCTGATGTGCATGCCGCTTTGCAGTCCGGCTGCGTAGTTGGCATGGGCGTCATCGAGCTCGAATTGCGGCTCCATGAACTGGTTCACCCCGCCACGCAGCGTGACGTAAGGATTACCGAACATATCGGTGTTGATGGCGTCCACTACGCCTGTGACCTTGAAGCGCTTGTCTTTGAACTGCTGATCGGCCGCGACCGTGTTGCGGTCATAGGCCTGGGCCAGTTGCTGGGCGCTGACATCAATCAGTGGCTCGACCGGTGCAACCACCTTGGCCGGCTGGCTCTGGCCGCTCGTAGCAGCGGTCGGCGTGCTGGCTGGGCGATCACTGGAAGCCATGCCAACCAACACCAGCGCCAACCAGGCAAAGCCGATCACCCGGCTGGTAGTGCTATGCCCCTGACGCAGCAGGAACCAAGCGAAGATGATCGGGAACAGGAAAATGCCCATTCCTAGCCAGAATCCGACGCTGCGATTGACCAAGGCGCTGAATTGCGCCTGAGCCGGTGCGGGCTGCTTGGCAATCGCCACTACATTTAGCCAATCCGAGAAATGCCGGCAGCAACAAGGTGAGAGGCAGAAAATCGATGAGCGAGAGCATGGACATGGGCAATTCTCTTGGTCAGTGATGGCCCAACCATAGCGAGGCTCGTCCTCCGTATTGATCTGTCTTCTTTTCGCCTGTAAAGAAAGCAGGCACACCCATGACTCAGGCGACGAGCGCTCCTTGCCCATTGGGCGACTCGCCGATATCTGTATTCGCATACAGCTTTTTTGATGAGCAATGCCCTGCTCCTTGGTCCGCTTCAAGCCTGGCTCGACCAACTTACGGATGCTGTTCTAATACGATTCATCACTAAATACGCTAATCAGAGCCTACTCCGGGTGCTAACTGACGGTTTGGCGCAAATCGCGACGAAAATTTTGCAAACTACGGCAGTCGCTGGGTGACTTTGCCACGGTCACCGTCGGTCGCCCGCTAGGGTGAATAAGCCGGCCATGCTTGCCACCGCGATGGAAGCTCCAGCCCTGGCGAACCAGCTGGCGGATCAGTTGGTCGATTTCTTTGTTTGAGCAGTATTTCATGCGCCTACCCCGGCGCTGGCCGGGATGTAGCGCGCGTTGAAGCGTTCATGGTCAAAGGTCATTTCAGCGAAGGCTGCCCCAGCGCCAACCTCAAGAATCGGCCGACTGTAGGTATAACCCTGCCCCACAATCAGCGGGCTGTTCTGGAAAAAACGGCCGTGGAGGTCGACCATTAGGTAGGACTCGCGCATGTCGTGGTTGTCTTCGGCGCAGAGGATGTTGGTGAAAGTGCCGTGGCGGGCGACAAAGGCGGCGAACTGCTGATCGCTAACGGCCAGGTGCTGGTTGACCACCGGAAGCATGCGCAGAACCTTCCACTTCTCAGGGGCAAAGCTGCGGACCAGGGCGGTGAGGTCTTCGGTGTGATTGAGCTGGTTGACCACGGTGTTGAGCTTGAGGCGCAGCTGCGGGTTATTCTGACGGGCTTGATATAGGTTGGTCGCCAGCTGATCCAAGTCGAGCAGCTGACCCCTACGGTCGATGCGACCGATAGCTCTGTTGGTCGCTGAGTTGGCCGAGTCGAGGCTGATGCCCAGCCAAGTCAGTTGCGGCGCCAACTGGTCCAGCATCTCCCGGGTCAGGCGAGAGCCGTTGCTGATCAGCGAGACTTCAAAGCCGAGGGCCCGGGCCTGGCTGACCATGGCCGGGAGCTTATTGGCATGTAGCAAGGGCTCACCGCCGGCCAGGTTGAGGCGGACGGAGTACCAGGACATTCGGCTGGCCAGCGGGTTGACGCGGTTGTCCGAACGGAAGAATCGGTACAGCTCGCTCAGCAGCGCTGCGGTTCGTTCGGGATCGTGGATCAACTCTCGCGGGCAGGCGGACTCGCTCCATGCGGCGTAGCAGTACTGGCAACGGTAGTTGCAGGCTTCGGTGAGGTGCCAGTTGATGACCAGCGGGGCAGGGTTGTGCATGACGCGAACTCCATGGTTTGGGATCCGCGCAGGGTGTCAGGGAGCTAGATTGATCGGTATGAAGCACCGCGTATCCCCTCCCTCTCGCCGACCTGCGAGAGGGGATACGGCAATTTTCAGTGGTAAGCTGGCCGCGCTTTGCAAGGATTACCGCACCTTCAACAACACCAAGGACAGGCGCCATGAGCACCCTACCACTGACCGAAGCCATCCTGCTGGAGATTCATCAGAGTCTCGGCTGCCCAAGCTATCCGACCACCAAAAAGAACAAGTTCGCGACCGGGCAGGACAGCCTGGCAGCCCACAAGACCATGGGCGAGGAAATCCTGAATGCCATCTTCGACGCCCTGGATATGGATCCACGGGCTCGCGTTGACGCCATCGACAACCTTACCGAGTTCTGGAATGCCTACAAGTATCTCGAACTGAATACCTGGACGTTCGCCGCCGACCAGCAGCAGGTCGTCTGGATGCTGCTGGGTTACTTCTATATGCCCGGGCTGGCTCGCCGTGCGGCATTCTGGAGTCTCGAAGATACTCTGGACATGGGCATGCCAGGTGGGCGCTTCTGGTATCTGCCCGAGCCCCGTGAGGTAGATGGCAAGCCCAGCCTGTATCCGCCGGCCGCTCAGGTGCTGGATTGGCTGCTGGATCTATTGGGGATGACGCTGGAGGAGTTCGCCGATCAGCGCAGCGAGTCTACAGACGGTGGACATGATGGCCTGCGGCGTTCGCTGTACAACTGGCGCAAGGGAACCACGCCTGACTTAAGCACCATCGACAAATACTTCGCCAACGAATTGCTGGTGGACTTTAAGGGTGCGTTCGCTCTCGACAGCAGCCGCTCGCCTGCCGAGCAATGCGCTGATGCCCTGGCGTTCGTGACGCGCAAGCAACTGACCGCCGACCAACTGCGCCTGGAAATCCCGATGACCCAGCCAGGCCGCCTTGAGGCGATTCTGGATGGCAGTGTGGATGACGACGAAAAGGCTGCTTTCGTGGCGTATCTGGCCAGGCGTTATGCCATCCCCTCGCCGCACACCATCCGCCAGCGCCTGCTGTTTGCCCGCATGGTGCAGGATGGCTATACCCGCCTGCTCAAGTTCCTGTGCCCGGGCGTTGATTCGCGATGTGCCGATGCCCAGCAGAACAAGCTGCTGCAGCTGTTCGCCATCTACAAGTTTGCCTACAACATGACCATCGATGGTTGGCGCAACTGCAGGGATCAAGGCGAGGCAGCTGAAAATGCCTGGTTCGAGGAACACCTACCGCCATGGGACGCGCGCGGGTTGTACCTTTCGATTTTGCCATCACAACGGGAGACCGCTAATTCCGCGCTGGCCGAGCTTTTGACCCGTCACTTCGCCGAGGTACAACCCGGCGCGGCTCTCGAGGATCATGTCGGGCTGGGCGCGGAATCGGAAGCCCCGATCATTCAGCGCAACATCGAGCGGATGAAAGCGACCGCCGAAGAGTTCAAGGCAGAGCTGGAGCTGGCCGAGCGCCTGAAAACCGCATCGCCTTGGCGGACACTGCAGGGGGAATACCGCTACAGGGTAGTCAGCCAGATTGCCCAGCGAAGGAACCTTGGCCCCAAGGTTAGGCAGGCGGCCATCCAGCGCCTGCGCGAACTGGCGTCCAGCCCTTCAGAAACCATCCAGGCCGTGCTCTTCGAGCTGGACACTTTCCTGAATAACGACCGCAGCAACAGTCCCAAGGATGCCCGTGACAGCGTGCAGGCGCTGCTCGAGGAAGCCGAGTCCTGTTCTGCCTACAAGCTCTGGAAGGCCGCCACCCTGCAATACAAGGCCAAGCATCTGCTGGCCTGCAACGACTTCGTGGGGGCTGGCAGGCTGTTCAGGGAGGCTCTCGAAACAGGACTTGAGCGCAACTGCGGGCCACTGCACGGAGAGGTGGCGCGGGACTGCCTCGCTGTAGAGGTCGCCAACCAGAAGCTGATATTGAACAATCACGAAAAGTACTACAGGGAGATGCTGGCTGGCGGCATGATGACCGAGTGCGAGGAAATACCCAGCATCGAGGAAACTGCTCGTTGGGCTTCCGAATACTTCTGGGACACCCTGTACAAGCCCTATCCAGGCGTCCCGCCCCAGAAGCGGCGCGCCAGCGCTGCAGGCCGAAAAATGTTAGAAGAACTGATGCCACTGTTCTTTACCGGCGATCAAGACGGCTTGCAGGCCTGGATCAAGGCCAATCGCCAGTTGCTGAAATCGAACCTGCCGGACGTTGACGGCAATTCGGTACTGATGCTCCTGATCAAGATGCGCACGAGCTTTGCGCAAGGGTTGCACAAACTTCCCGCCGCTATGCTGGAAGGGGAGCAACAGAGCGTCGAAGCCATGCTGGAACAATGGCGGCAATTCCTCGGACTACTGGCTCAGGAAGCGCCGAAACAGCTGAACATTACCGACTTCAAGAGCCAGACACCGCTGATGCTGATGGCCGAATCCGTAGATACCGAGCTGGTCAGGATTATGCTGCAGGCTGGTGCCGATCCGGAAAAACAGGACTGGCAGGGCATGACTGCTCTGCACTCGGCGATCAAGTCCCATGCGAACAGTTGCGTGGATGCTCTGCTGGATCATCCGTGTAACCTTGACAATGAAACCGTGGACGGTCAGTCACCACTACATACAGCCGCCTGGTGCGCAAACAAGCATGCAGTCAAACGCCTGTTGCAGCTAGCCCCTCACCTAGCTTGGAAACGTAATGCACAAGGGATGACACCTCTAGAGAGAGTTGAGTATCTAATAGAAGAGCCAGAAGCCTTGGAGGCATTGGCTCGGGATCTCAACAAGAACGGCAGGCAATGTGCATCAATGCAGGAACTGCTGAGCATCGTCAGCTTGCTTGAAGAAGACCTTCCTGAAGTCAGTAACTGAGTAGAGGCTGGGTGCACATTCATGCAGGGATGTGCCCCCACCCTCCAAGCCATCATTTCGAGCCCCCTGGTGTCAGGCTGATTTTCGCCTGGGCTGCTGGGCCATTCCTCCTTTACGTGGGCGAGACTTGGTGGTCTGCGGAGCATCAACTGGGTCAGCGCCTTTAAAGACTTTCTCTATGGCTTCGATGGCTTCAACCTCATGCCGCAGAAGCTCACCTTCCCAGTACACAACTCCAGCCAATAAACAGCGGGCCGACTCCCAGTTGCGCCTCAGTCACGGCGTACATTCACAATCATTCCCGAACCCCAGATCCTAAGCTCATCGGCAAACAGCCAACACATAGCGGAACCATCGCTCCAGCAACTGCCTCTCCTCAGGCTGCAGATCATCCTTCGGGTAGCTAAGCGCCAATCGGTACGCATCTCCCTCTCCCTGAAAAGTAACAAAGGGGAAGCGATGATTAAGCTGCAGCAAACGGAAAAACTGCGGCGCAACGACAAACTCCAGCGCTGCAGAGCGGGCGGCCTTTTCCAGTGCACCGGCCGGCAACGTCTGCACTAGACAGGACACGCCGCCGTGAACGCCTCCCGCATCGCACCATGCAAGATCATCGAGCGCTTGCTTCCCTGCAGCACTGAACAACCGTATTCCGGCATCCGTCTGACGCTCAGACTGCAGATCATTCCGGCTCAGATCCTGACTGGCACCATAGAGCGCCGTTTCAAGATCGTCTGAGAAGTGCTTGAGGTCATTGAAAGCCATCTCAACCTCATGCAGTGACAACATTTCAAGCTGCCCCTGCTTCACCAGCAGGGGCAGGTCCACCGTCGCACTCAGGTAGAAATAGCTGTTGTCCGCCTCCTCGTTGATCGTCAGCCGCGCCAGCGGATATCCGAAGCCATGCCGACCATTGCCAAAGACCTTGGTGGCAGTCTTGCAAAGGTGGCGAAGACCTACTATTCGCCTTCCAACAGAACGAAATCCATGTGACTGAGAATCTCCACACCTGCAGGCTGCTTTACCAGCTCGAAAGTTTCCAAGCTGGCACCCTTCACCCCGCTAGAGTAGTAGACCAGCCAGTTGAACTCTCCGACTGCATGTGATGCAGTGAAAGACACTGACCAGCTTTCCGCCTCATCTTTCTGAATGCCACCGCTGTTCTTAATAGGACTCTGCTGCTTCAGCTCGCTAGCAGCAATGCGATAAGTCTGCCCAGCCGCTTTAAAGTCGACCGCACCAATTGGTTGAACTCTCATGACACCCCCCTCGATTTATTGAGGGGGGCACTATAGCCCAGCGCGACTGAGTTTCAGCGGTCAGATTCGACTGCAACCAAACCCATGACTGCCATCGCCAAAGGCCTTGGTAGCCGCCTTGCAGAGGTAGCTGGCTCTATAGAAGAATGCGGCCTGCCCTTCTGGGTCGTCTCTGTGTAAGCGGTAGAGTGGGTTGCGGGGTATCTCGACCAAGCCTCTGACCGCCTCAACCGGTAGCCCCAACGTGCTGGCCCAGGCTTCCGCAAGGCGGTTGAACATGTTGTCCCTGCCTGGCTCGAACTTACCCAGGGCACTGAAAGCATCTTGATTCAACAAGATAGCCAGGTGATGGTGAGGCCTTCCATGCTGCCCCTGCTCTCTGGCCCAGACGTACCGAACATCAGTGTCATGGGCGTACTTGTTCTCCAAGCGAGCTTGATCACGGTTATGCTCGATCTTGGCTTTGAGCGATCCGATGAAACGGGCAATTACCTCGTTCGTGTAGGCGTAGTCAGGAAGCAGAGGCCCGACAGGAAGCCGCAGGTCAATCCTGAATGCAAATACACGAGGGTAGTGATCAAGCGCACGACTCACCGTCAGGTGAAGACGGTCTAGGTAGTTACAGACAAATGGGCCTTTGTCTGCTTGCACAGGCAAGCCCTTGTATGGACTGCCGTAGAAAAGTTTCAGGTTGGCGTTGCCAGGATGACGGAGCGGGTTAGTGTTGCCAGGGTAACGGGTCATGTCGGTATTCCAGTGATGAGGTCTATACCATCAGCACATGGAATATTTGTTTACTCACACCCCTTAGCATGTATCTCTACCAGGCATCCCAGAGGGTGCCTGTACTCCTTGGGTAGGTACCTAATGCAAGCATCACTGCCTGCTAGTAGCCTGAATGAGTAGCTATGAAGGCATACTACCAAATACCGAAAAAGCAGCTTTGCTTTCCAGGCTAGCACTCAGGCAAATCCGCTCCAAACCCCAGCAGACCCAAGCAAGCTTCTACTCCGGCAAAAAAGCATCATGCCCGGATATTCTCCGGGCATGATGCTTTTTGACTCCGGTGGAGTGAACTCCCCCTCCGCGGGCTCTGACCCTTACTATCCCATCGTCAGGCCAGATCCCGCTCCTCGACTCTGGCCAAGATCCAGTCCTGAACCTCGCTCTCTAGCCAACCCACACACCGGTCCCCCAGTGGAATCGGCTTAGGAAACGAGCCCTCTCCAACGTACTTGTAGACTGTCGATCGAGCCAAACCAGTGGCATCGATAACGTTTTTCAGACGAATTATCCTCATGAACGTGGTCCTCCTGTTCGTTCAGAGGATTGGGGGAACCTGTAGAAGATTACTGACGGGCAGAAGATCAGCGGCCAGCAGCCACGTCATCACCCAGCTAGCGAGCCCACAGCCCCTACAGCCAAGCCAAACAGCCACTTAATACAATCGCAACTCATCCGACCAAACCCAAATCTCACCCGCAGCGATGATTTGATCCGCACGTAACTGCAATTAAAAAACGCGCAGACACTGACATCCAGAAGGATGGCTGAGCGCAGATGACCCATCCACCCCCCCCAAGGTATCTACCCCCAGCGTGATCATCAGTCAGCCCCGATCAGCGCTGGTATTCCCCCAGTGACCTCAAACCTTCCTCGCAGCCAGCCAGCCGAAGGAAGGGTGGCAACAGTACTTTCTGCAGGGAAAAGGAACACTCCCATCATTAGCATGCGTGGTAGCCGAGCCAATCCAGCAGTTGCTAAGACCAGGTGGCCCCCGGTCAAGGTGTAGCTGGAGGCACCGAGTACCGCGACGAACACCTGCGCCTGACGGGTCTCGCCGCTGTGACAGTCGATCACCGGCACCGCCTGGCCGACATAGTCGACGAACAGCGTCTCGCCGACTCGATACTCCTGGCGCAGCGCCAGATCCAGCTTGCCCTGCCAGGCCTGGTAGTGGCCGCAGAACCAGCTGTACTGGAAGCCCTGTGGCTTGCTACCCAGCCAATGCTCCTGCCAGAGCAGTGCTAGGGTCAGGGTCAGGGTCACGCCCGGCCGGCGTAGCTCAGTGTGAATCGACGGCCAGTCAGGCATCGGGCTCTGCCCGGAGGGAACTGCGGGTAGCTGCGGAAACAGCCGCAGCTCCAAGTCAGCATCCGACAGCACGCTGACAAGGGCAAGGAAAGCCCGGCAGCGTTGTGGCGAGTCAGGGCCGCTGGGGCAGCGACCTACCGGACAGGCAGGCCAATATCAAACTTGAGGCGTGGTACCTCTCGAATTTCACGCATGGATAAACGCTCTACGACAACCTTTCTGCTTCGAAAGAAGGCTGATGGTAGTGAAGAAATCCTGCGTTACTGCATGCCTGACCGGGTGGCCGGATCAGCGTGGAATCGGTGGCCGGAGGCCACGGAATCCGTAAAGGTCACCGAGGACGAGTCAATAAACCAGAACGGTATCTATCCTCAAGTGGAATATCATCCTCCTGCTCGTATGTGCGATTCAGGCTTTTTAGCCACATATTGACATCAAGCCCTCGCAGCATCTCAGCCTCAGCTGGGATCACCAACAATGCCCAGTACTCGGTATAACCTCGTACCTGCTTGGATGGCGGCAGCACCATGCACTTGAACTTTCCCCCGCACAAATTGGTCGTCTTTTTGATTACGGCCTTGATCTGTCGAGCCCAAGTCACGGCTTCCTCATGTAACAGCAAAACAAGATCCCCAGGATTGCCAAGCTCACTATCGGAGCCAACATATTTAGATCCCAGATGTGCAAAGTCCTGCCGAATGCGTTCAAAGAGCTCATCAATACTAGGGAAATCCTGTTCCAGAGCATCAAAATGCTCCGAGAGAAGAAAGGATGCGTATCCATCAATCATGGCCTGCAACATTGGCGTTAAGCGCAGCCAATCTGTGGCGTCGAAGAGACCGTCGACTATATAAGAACCATGTCCAAGCTGAAGGGGGCCGATTTTATTTCTCCTTGCAGCAGAAAAAATATTGCGAGCTGGCCAGACCTTGGAGGCATGCCTGAGAACTAAGGGATACGGTTCAGTCTGAGCCTTCAGCATCTGATGCCCTAGATTCAAGATGTAAAGGCTTTTGGTTGGTTTGAATAGCGCTCGCCCCGTAACACCTGGGACAGTTGCACGGATATAACACTGGGCTTCCAACGTAACCAGCCGCTGGCGAAGTACCTCTTTCTTCAGACCTGTTAACTCACTGAGATCGCGTAGACCAAGCCCTCTAACCACTCCGAACTCATCCGCATGAGCAAGCAGAACTCCCAGCAAGAGACGATTGGCGTAGAGAAGACGCTCTGCCCCCTGACTCAACACACCATTCAAGAGCCGATCAATGCATTTATCATGCATCGCTTTTTGCTTCGCCCCCCCACCCAAACTTAGCTTTTCGGCAAGGGCCTTCCTGATACAGGTGTAGCTGCTAGATGGCCTACCAAGCCTACCTTCTGTAGCTTGCTGTGACAGTAGTCCTTGGGCAACAAGTTGCTTAATTGCATCACTTGCCACCCGATCCGTAACCCCTAGATCCTTCGCCAACGCCTTCACGCTCAGGGCCACAGCCATGCCTGTTCCGTACAGTTGGACGAACCTAATCAGGACGAACTTGCCCCCCGCTGAGCATGTCATAATCCGCGCACGTAGCAAGTCGTTAATCATATAACCACCAAAGCCAATGAAGGCAATTTTCGATTATATACTGTTTTATACAGCCTGTATTTTTACGATAAATCACTCCGTAACGTTACTCCGCAACATGACTCTGTAACAGGCACTAGCAACTCTAAGTAACATAACTCCGTAACATGACGCCGTAACAGTGCTACCATACGAACTGAAATTTTTCTGAGGTAGGCATGGGCACAACAATCGACAAATCACGCCTGAAATGGATAAACAGCCACGACCGCGTACAGATGCAATGGGCGTGGCAGTACCTATCGACGAAAGATGTAGACACTCAACAGCATGACGGCGCTGCCCTAGTTCCCTTGATGGCTTCATGGCCAGATGACGCGAAACACAGAGAGCTGCTGCATTTAATGAGCGCTGCTTGGCGTCAGAAAAAATGCCGGAGCCAAAGCCCTGGCAAAAAGGCTTACAACTTCCTTTTGCCCACCTCCGCCCAGGCAAACCTGAAGCATCTCGCCCGCATCAGAAGGACAACCATCACGACAGCACTGGAACAGCTCATCACCGACGCCCTAGAGGCCGAGAAGCGCCACAATCAGATACTGAAGGACCGACAGGATGAACAGAAAGGCAAACTAGCAGAGATGAAAGCAAAACTTGATGCGACTAGGGAAAGGGCAAAAGAGCAAACAAATGAGCAAGCCAATAAGATTTCAGAACTTGGCAAAGTGGCCAAGCAGCTAGCTGCTGAGGTGTCTACACAGCTGAAGAACTTGTACGAAGCGCAGCTCCAAGCCAACAGCACCCTCAATGAGGAAGATAAAGCAGCAGTGGACGAGCTCGTTCAAGAGGCGCAAGAGGAGATCAAAGAACGTTTGGCGCTACCCAAATGGCTAGATGCTTTTAACTCAAGGCCATATTTTTACAAGCCCAGCAAGGCTAATAGCGGAACCTAGGGCCAGCGACAGATAAGACAGAGCACCCAAAACAAAAAGCGTGTCCGGCCTACACACTCGCGACTCATCTCGCCAGGAAGACACAACGGGCAATCAACGGGTGCTGGCTGGCTGCGCCTAACGAATAAGAATAGGTCGCGCATAAGCTTCGCTACTAGACTGGCGAGTGGTGTCATGCACTACCTGGGTTGTCGTTACTCACCCGCGGCCCTCCGAGCGACGGAGTGATACTCAGATGGTACAGTTTGCTCAGCAGCGCCACCAACTTCATCGACGCGCCGTTGCCCGAATGCAGCATCATGGGTTGGCGCGCACAGCGCTCGCCGAGCACGGTACGATGTATCAGTTCGGCCGCCCACTCGCCGCTTTCTTGCTCGTAAACCTCCCAGCCCACAACCTTGTGAGTGTAGATATCCTCGATCAAATACAGGTAGTAATACTGCCCGCGCACCTGCAATTGCAGGCGCGAAAAAAGAGGGGGGGTGCGACGAACCCCGGGTTCTAGCTAGTTGCGAAGATACGGGAGCACCAGAGGCCTGCCGGGCGGCCGGCAGTCGAGGATTGCCTATGCACAAGGGAGGCAGACAAGGCGGATTTCCGGTAGGGGTATAAGTAGGGGGTTTTTTCTGGATACGAAAAAGCCCGGTCCTTGCGGAACCGGGCCAAGTCATTGAAAATCATGGTCGGGACGGAGTGATTACACATGCGGCATGCTTGCTCCCCGCACGCCCCCCCCCTGAATACTGATCACGAGAGCAGCATGCACAATCTCGAAACCGGGTATAAAACCGGGTATAGAACTAAACGATATTTGACCAACCCCAGTACTCAATGAGCTTCGCAGCCATACTCCCCATTTAACGTCTAAGCGCGAAGCCGGATTCCGGCACAACCACGCAGACAAAAGTACCCCGCAAAGCCGCACGCTTCCGGGGTATTTTTCTTTGATGTCGGCTTGATGCCTGGTGAGCCGGGAATAGCCCAGAGCCCCGTCCATCAGCCGGCACCCGCGCCATACCATTGGGCCTACGATCACGTTCGCGGAGGGTGGGACCTGGCGCTATCGCATCAGACTACGCAGAGGCCAGACCGGCGCCTATGCCCCATTGGCGTCCTGGCAGAGGAGCGCGGACCGCAAGATCGCGGCCACGTTCGGCGAAACCTGTCATCGAGACAGGCAGGATCAGGGCGACGCCGACTGCACCGTCCGCTCATGCATTTGCGGGTTGGCGGCCACCGCCTGAAGCGCGGGAAAAACCACTTGGCAACGAACACCACCAGGTATCAAACCGTTCTGGTTTAGAATTTCCAGCCGTACTCCGAACATGCCACTGGCCGCGTCAAACACGCTGTCAACAATGGTGACCGAGGCCGCGTGACTCCCCAAACCTCCCTCAGGCGTGACGGTCCCAGTCATACCGACTTGTAACTTCCCATAGGCTTCGAGAGGTAAAGCCACTTCGACAAGAAGCGGATCAATTTGCGCGAGTTTCAGAATAGGTCGGGGCCCCGTCCCTGACTCGGCAAGGTCGCCGGGATTAAGCATCCGGTCGACCACCACTCCAGCAAGGGGGCTGCGCAAGGTACGCTGATTCAATAAATCCACGGCATGCAAATAATCATATTTGGCAAGTTCCTGATTCTCCAGCGCATCGTGAAGCTCGGCTTCGGCGATGCGCATTTGCGCATCGGCCTCATCCGCTATCTGGGCAGAGATCATATTCTTCTGCAGCAGCACCTCGATGCGGCTGAGATTCTTCTTTGCAAGCTCCAGACGGCTCTTCGATGATTGAATACGTCCATTCATCTGCGCACGGTACTTGGCTATTTTGACGGCCGATTTCTCGACGCTAGACTCAAGCACTACCAGCGTTTGTCCTTCCTCGACTCGATCGCCGCGCTTAACCAATATCTTATCGAGCAAGCCGTCAGTTGGACTGCGCACTTCGACCGTTTGGTAGGGGCTGATCAAACACTCGAACACCCCCTGCGATGCAGCAACAGGCGCGCTGGTCGCAATAACCGCAACCAGACAAATCCCGGTTTGTGCTGAAATGAATTTCCGATTTCGCCTCACTCTCCTCTCCCCGAAAAAGCCAACACCTGATGTAAACGCCGGTCGAGTTTCATTGTTTCGCTGCGCACCCGTTCAGCTTTATTCTCAGCGGCAAATTGCGCCAGCGCCTTCAGCAACCAGTGGATTGGCGCCGGCAGTTTCCCCCCGCGTTCGATCAGCTTGCCGACCACACGGGTCGTGCCAGGGGCATAGGCCGTAAAGATCTCATCCTCCAACGAAACGATGACCTGGCAACTGCCAGGGTCGCCCTGCCGCGCGCAGCGCCCAAACAGCTGGCGGTCAATCCTGCGCGACTCATGGTATTCGGTGAGAATGACGTGCAGGCCGCCCTTCTCGGCGACACCGGGGCCAAGCTCTATATCGGTGCCGCGCCCGGCAATGTTTGTCGCCACGGTAACCCGACCAAGCAGCCCCGTCTGGGCGACCACTTCAGCTTCGCCAGCATCCTGCTTGGCGTTCAACAATGCGTGCGCGATCCCACGCTGGGTGAGAACGGCACTTATGTCTTCGGAAGCCTTCACCGAGCGCGTGCCGATCAACACCGGCCGCCCTTGCAAGACGGCAAGCTGTTGCACCGCATCCGCGACGGCATCCCATTTCTGCGTAGCCGTTGCACACACGCGGGCGCATTCGAAGTGGCGCTTCGAGGGTTTGTTCAGCGGCACCCTGGTACTGGAAAGCCAGTAAGTGGCCTTGATCTCCCGGGCCACCTCACTGGCGGTACCCGTCATGCCCGACAGGCGGATATAGCGACGAAACAGCCGTTGATAGGTCAAGCGCGCAAGGGTTTCGCGCCCCTCGGTCAGCTCGCAACCCTCCTTGATCTCGATCAGCTGATGCAGCCCTCGTTCCCAGGAGCGATCGGGCATCACCCGCCCCGTAGACTCATCGACGATCTGTACCTTGTTGTCAGCCACCACATAGTGGCAATCACGCCGGTATAGCAGTTCTGCACAGAGTGCCTGGGTCACCAGTTCCTCGCGCGCGCGGACCGAGCCCCACACGCCCTCGGCGCCCACACTGGCCGCAATTCTGCCCTTCCCCGCCTCGGTCAGCACCGCCCGCCGCTCTCTGATATTCAGGACAAAGTCATCCAGTACAGTCAGCCTGCGGGCGAGTTCAAGGGCGAGCCCATAGTCGTTCAGTTCCTGGCGCTGACTGATGGGCGACGACAGGATCAAGGGCGTGCAGGCCTCATCGATGAACACGCTGTCGGCCTCATCGACAATGGCGAAATAGAGCCCGCGCAAGACTAGCTGCTGGTCACGGCTACCTGCACCATGCAGTGCCTCCAAGGCCAGGTGCAAGCGACTGCTCCTGCGCGAGAGCGTCACCCCATCGCGTAAATAGTCGAAAGCCAACTCCTTGTTGGTGCAATAGGTGATGGCTTGCGCATAGGCCTCGCGCTTGGCCTTGCTGGGCATCCCCTGCACCACGGTGCCGACGCTCAGCCCTAGAAAGCGATAGAGCGGCAGCATCAAGTCCGCATCGCGCCGAGCCAGGTAATCGTTCACCGTGATGACATGTACCGGGTAGCCCGCCAGCGCCACCACACACGCCGGCAGTGTGGCCGCAAAGGTCTTGCCTTCCCCGGTGGCCATTTCGACCAACTTGCCATCGAGCAACGCCCAGCCGGCCATCAGTTGCGCCGCATAGTGCCGCCGGCCCAGGGTGCGCGAGGCCGCTTCGCGCACCAAGGCAAAACACTCCCCGACCAGGGGTGGGCTAAAGCCAGCACGGCGAAGTCGCGCCCGCATCTGCTGTGCATGGAGTTGCAGCGCCTCGTCCGTGCACGCCCTGAAGCCTTGGTCGTGCACGTCGGTCAGCGCAACAATCTTGCGTAACCACGCGCTGGAATGACGCAACCGGTCGCTTACCGGGGCGATTAGCGTGGCGAAGAGGAAATCCGCGACCCGGTCATGCCACCTGGGCTGAGCTTCGGCCCGCTCTGGATAGGGACGCGCGGCGGATAACTCGACACTATCCGCCAGGATGTCGGCTCTGCTCATTGCCTGCCTATATGTTGAAGTGCGAGAGGAACATCAAGCGGATGCCGCGATACCATTGCATGGCTAAGGGCTCCTGCTCATGGCTGAAGCGAACGTAGACGCGCTCGCCCCAGAATACTCGTTCGGGGTTCTGCAGAAGCTCGACATCGAGCTGGAACATGCGATGCAGAGTTTTGGCGCTCGCCTGTTCCCGCGGATCGATGACGATCTTCCCGCCCCCCTCCGTCGAGAGGGCGCGGCTCGGCAGCGTATCGGTGCCGGCCGGGGCAAGGCGCACGATTCGGCCCTCGGACGCCAGTTCGGACCGGTGCACGTGACGCACGGCAACGTGATCGGTCGCCAACCGCACCCGGTCCACTGCACTCTGATCCACGACCACCCGGACCAGCAGTCGTCCCTTCTCGACGACGTAGCCGAGCAGCTCGCCCTTTTGATAAAAACGGCCGGGAATATTTTCCGACTGCGGCAGGATAAACACGCCATCGGTACCGGCCCGAACGAGCAGTCCATCAAGCCGCTCACGCGATCGGGCCAGTGCAGCCCCCTCGGCCTCGAGTTGCTCACGGATGACATTGGCCTTGGACTTATCCGCGACGAACTCTGCGCCGTACTCGGCTTGCAACTCGGCCACCCGGGCTTCGCTCAATCTGACCTGGGCATCCAGCTCAGGATCATACGACTTGACCAGGACCTGCCCCTTGACCACGCGCGTGCCCGGCTTAACCAATATCTCGCCGATAAAGCCATTGACGCCTGAGCGCACCATGGCCTCATCGGCAAACCAGATCACCCCTTCGGCATCAGAACGAAACGGCATCGGCACGAAGAACACAAAGGCCACGAAGGCCACCAGCACGCCCAGGGTAATCGAAACGGCGCGGGTCCTTTTCACACTCAACGCGGGGCTATCAAAGAGGTACTTCACACCTTTGCCCAAGGGCATCACGATCATCGAGATAACCGCCCAGATCGCCAGTACCACGCCAACCACCAGGTAATGACTCGCTACGAACAGGGCAATGGTGACTGTGACAAACACGCGGTATATCGTTGAGGCCGGCCCATAGAACAGAAACCAGGCTTTCTCGCCTGCCGTGGCATGCGGCGGCTCAGCGTCCGATACCCCATAAACATAGCGCCGCAGCAAATACTCCCAGTAACGCAGTGAACGGGCGGCCAAGTTGGGCGTTTCGATCAGGTCGGTGAGGATGTAATAGGCGTCGTAGCGCAACAGTGGGTTGCCATTGAACAGCAGCGTGGTAAAGCCAGCAATCATCATCACGTTAAACAACACCGCGCGCAGGACTCCGGGCTCGATCAGCAGCCACCCATAGAAGGCGATTGCGGCGACAAACAACTCGGCCAGCATACCGGCCGCGCCGACCATGGCCCGCTGATACTTGGACCTGAATGCCGTCGCCGCAGAGGCGTCAACATAGGGAACAGGCATCAGCACCAACAGCATCAGCCCAATATCATGCACCTCGCCACCACCGGCCTTGGTGGCCGAGGCATGGCCTAGCTCGTGCATTGCCTTGATCACTGGAAAAACCAGCCACATCAACAACAGGTTGTCGACGGCCAGCACGCGATCAGAAAAGTTGTTGGACAGCGCCTGCCAGTTCGGCGCAACCAAAGCCAGTGCTGGCACGACTACCAGCAGCCAAAGCAATCCGCTCCAGCGCCCCCAAAGCAAGCCGATCAGGTTTGGGAAGCGGTCAAGAAAGGTGTCTGGGTCCCACAACGGGATACGCACAGACATGGGGTTCATATAAGTACGTCTACGCTGCATTTTTTGCTCACGCGCACCACGATCGAATACCTCACTGGCATCCGGCGTCACGTCGTTTTGCAGCAGGTCGGCGGTATGCAGCTGACCGAGCAGGCTGATGATTTCATCCTGGGTTGGCGCCTCGTCCCCCAGGCGCTTGTTAGCCAGCTCCCACAGATTTTCCACGGTGCGCTTGCCGTCCATTGAGGCAATCAGCAACCGTGCCGCCGGTGTAAAGCGGTGCACGCGGTTGGAAATCGGGTCCTGCAACAGGTACCAGACCTGATTGCGGTAGCGATGTCGATACAGCCGCGCGTGCGAGCGCAGCCGTGGTTTGAGCGCCGCAACGCGATACCAGGCGCTACTCAGGAGTGGCGCACTCACCCTTGCCAATCCTTGGTACGGATCATCATGGCATCCACTTCCAGGACCATAGACGGAACCAATCGACCAGGCTGTGGGTAAAGATCCAGATCAATTTGCGCTCGCCGACCGACACCTTACCAACGCCTTCCATACCGGGCCGCAATCGATCGGCAGGCCCATCGATCTGGGCCTCGACCCGAAAGTAGTTCGTGCCGTCTTGCGAGGTCGACACTGGCGTCACCTGCTTCACGGCAAAGTGCATGACGTTGTAGGGGATCCCGGACAGGGCCAGGCTGCCCGTCTGACCGACTTCAATTTGTGAGATGTCGCGTTCGTCCACATTGAGAATCACCCGATAGGTATCGAGCGGGGCAATTTCAAACAACACCCGCCCCTGCTCCACCGGCGAGCCCAGCAGTTGCCTCAGGTCGCCGGAGACGACAATCCCATCGAAGGGTGCCGTCAGCGTCGCGCGCGCGAGCTTCTCCTCGGCCAGTGACAGCTGCGCCTGAGCCTGGTCGATCTGTGCCTGGGCGATGGTCATGGCCGTTCGATCCTGCTGCGCCAGGGCCTGCCTGAACCTGCGCTCCGCCTGTGCGTGCTCGGATGCCCAACGAATCTGATCCAATTTCAGATCGCGCTCATCCAGTCGACAGAGCACCTGCCCCTTCTTGACGGTATCGCCGGCGCGAACCTGTCCCTCTGCAATGTAGCCGTCATATGGCGCTGCCACAGCGCGCTGTAACGCGCCTTCGACCACAGCCTTGGAGGACACCCGGTAATCCGTTTGATACAGGCTGAAAAAGACGATGATCAGCGCGACGACCAGGGCAATCAGCTTGACGCCAGAATGACGGGGGCCGAAGAGTGCTTGCGTACCTCTGGAAAAAGCCTCCCGCAAGCGCTGCAAAGCACTTCGCTCGTTCTGTAACTTGAGCCAGAGAATCGGCCCGAGCAACAGCCCGGTCGTTTCACACAGACTGACTTCTTCGGCGGAAAAGCGCACACCTTGTGTCCGCTCCAGGGTAATGACGCCGACCACTTCGCCGCCGTCGATCAACGGTACAGAGCAGACCGCCACATCCCTCAGCTCTGTCGCCAATTCGGCATGAGCCAGCAGCCCCAGTGCCTCCTCATCCGCAACTGGGTAGACAATCACCGCATCAAGATCCAGCACTTCGTCCATGGCATCGCCGATATGCCGGACCAGATTAGCCTTGCGGTCGAATTTGGCCGTATCGGATATCGCCTTGACTTCGATGCAACCCGATTTCTCACACCCAAGGCTGACCCGGTCGCACTCCAGGCGCGCCGCCAGTTCATTCACCACGGCAAGCGCAGAGGCACCGAACTGGTATTCCTGGACAGCCGTCGCCACGAGGTCAGAGGCAAGCGAAAGCCGCTCCAGGCGTGCGGCATAGACATCCAGCGTCTGTTGCCGGAACCGATCGATCAACCAGGCGCTACCCCAGTGCATCAAGCGCAGGGCACGCTGTAGCTCTTGCTCTGAGGGGTTTTCAATATCCAGAATCACCGCACCATGCAGCACCCCTGATACTTCAATCGGATAACCCACAAAAGCCGATTTCGGGGCTCCACCTGCACGGCCTTGCCCACGTCGCTCAACCGCAACTTTCTCAACAACCCCTCGCCGCTCCTTAAAGACCTGATCGACGATGCCTCGTCGCTCCTTGAGTGCCTTCTCGGCAGTCGAACCCAGATATTGCATATTGCGTGAGACATCTGGCCATACGGCTGCTGCACTAAAGCCACCGTCTTGATCTGGCCCCAGGACAAGCAGCGCCCCACTAACCCGCTCGATCTGAGGACACAGGATGGCCAGCCAGCTCATCCAGAACTCACTGCTATCCTTGGGCGAAGCAAAGCACGCCCAAGCGGCTAACTCTGCCTGTGTGTGTGTATCGTTCAGTTGAGAGTGAATCGATGCACTGCTCAATCAGAGGTCCCTTATCTTCTTAAATGCGAGCCACGACATGGACGCTCGACAACTTAGGTTTTTCCGGGCTGCCTCTAAAACCACCCCCAGTTCGGTGGAACTTCTCCCGGCCTGACTTTGCTGTCAAACGTGAGACTGCCAAGCAGAATACAGCGTTAAACCTGTGCCAAGAGATGCCCCCTCATGGCTCCAGAGTAACCCTGGCCTGATAAAGCCGCAGCCGCACAACCGCGTGCAGCAAACCCTTGCCCAATAGCAAGGGTGTGCAACACCTGCGATTAACCTTTGCGTTTAGCCCCTTTGCCATCTGCTGCTTTAGCCTCGACTGCCTCGGCCCCTGGCTCGTCAGTACCGCCCTTACCACCATGAATCAGGACCAGGCGGTCTTTAACGGCATTGAAGTTGTGCATGGACTGCAAGTGCAGGTAAATCAACTCCAACTGGTCGGTCTTGGCCAGCTCGGACAATACCTCTCCAGGCAGCTCATTGAGCTTCTTGCGATTGACCACCATGAAGCCGTTGAGCGACATCTTCTCGCCCGAGCCTAGGGTGAATTGCGCCTCCATGGGCTCGAGTAATTCGAGCTCGGTCAGCTTTTTGCAGAACTGCTGGGTCAGCAGATGCTGGCCACGGTAGTCCTGCAGGAACTTGAGCACGCCATCGACATAGGGCGTAGCTTTACCGTCCTCGGTAAACAACGGCTGCCCACGCCCCTCACTATTTAGACCCGGAAACTTTTCGTCGATGCACAAGGTGAAGGTTTTTTCATCTGCACTGCTTGAGAACACGAACGGGTAACGGCGAACAAAAGCCGGGATGTATTTCGCCTGCCAGGCACCATCCTTTGATAGGAAGAGGTTTTCATTACCGCGCACCCCCAGAATCACGACCGGGGTCACTGTATCGGCGCTCCCTGCAAATACGATTGCGTAATCCGATGCCGCCAGCGGAAACTCAACCGCCATCAATGGCAACGAGTTCAAATTGCGGACAAATGAATAATCGCTGCCCACATCCACCGAGCACTGAGCATGTCGCCCACTGTTGACTGGAACGGCTGTTTCGTAGATCAGTTGTTGAGTGGTCATCAAACATCATCCTTTAAGTTTTAATCGACACTGAGATGTGAGTTGCTTACTCCTGGCAGTACCTTGCAGTTCGTAGAAACAAACACTTTGAGACTAGCATTGGGATTGCGTTGTGCCTGACTTTCTCCTGCGTGATTGACGAAATCCGCCACCCAGTTCTCGGCAGCGTCAAATCCTTTGGCTTTTACAGCACGCTCATCAAGCGCAAATGTTGAGTCCCAATTAATGATGCATAGAGTTTCCTGCTCGTTGTCAGCAGCGTCCTTGAGCGGCGCCACAGACAACGGCAAGGACCGCACAGGCCAGGCTAGGCTTGCCACAGACGTGTCTGCCGAGGTCATTACCACGGGCTCGACAGTTCGTCCGCCCGCATCCAGCGTATCGCTCATGACGCCATCATCGGTGTGCTCCAGGCCAACAGCATGACCCAGTTCATGAGCCAGGACGGACAGCAGATCCATCTGACCTGCGGCCTCGCCATCCACTGCCTGCAGCGAGTCGCCGAGCAGGGCGTACTCGGTGTCATCGGTCGGCATGGCATCGATGTACCAGCCATAACCTGCGGCGTTCAGGTCGATGTACACGGCCCCATCCCGGTACGCACCCAATTCCAACCCAGGCAGATCGGTAATCTGCACGTCGACACTTCTCATCAGTTCGACAACGCTTTCGTCCACGCTCAACGACCAGCGGCGAATGGCCTCGTCGATGATGGGTTGCAACTGCGCCATCGTCAGGCTGACTTCACCGGTGTAACGGGCAGGTGCGGCCTGGGCGGCAAGCAACGGGCTGGCGCTGCTCGGGATAGCCGGGTCATCGGTCTTCAGGCTCATGCTGTCGAACGATACCGAACCGTCCTTGGCAAACACCCCAAAGCGCCCGTCCACCGTTTCAGCGTTGTAGACATGCCCAAGTACGGACTGGCCGTTAAGGGTCACGCTCACCGACGCCCCGTGCAGGGAGACACCCAGGGTGTAGTCCACACCGGCCTGCAATGAGTCGTTGCTGATCGCCGCATCGATGGTCCAGCGGCCGCCCTGAAAGTGCCCGATCAAGACCTGCTGGGTCTGTACGTCGATAGCGACCCACTTGTAATCCGTGCTGCTGTACTGATCGAAGACGAAGCCCGCCCGCGCCGTGGCGCTGAACGTGGCATTCATTTCAAGCAACGAGCCAGACAGCTTACCCACGCCGTCCAGGCTCGCCAGGCTCAGCAGCGCGTCGCTGCCAGCGGCTATTCCGCTATAGCGACCGCCGGACAGGCTGAAGTTGCCACCACTGACCATATCCGCGCCGCTGAACAACGCATTGTCGGGGCCGGCGAACTGCTCGGTCCTGAAGGCCGTCGCCGCCGAGGGTACGACCAGGACCGAGATGTTATCCAGCTCACCACGCGCATTGTTGGAGCCGAATCCGACCAGCCCCCAGTTCAAGCCATAACTCCAGTCATCCACTACAGTCGGCTGGAAGGTATGACTGAAGTAGGTGTTGTTATCCACGACCAAGGTGGCTGTCAGGCCATTGACCGCCAACACGACGTTGTACCAGGTATTGTTCTTCAGGCCGCCCTTCACGGATGCCTGGTCGAGCACGTGCCAGCCTGTGTCATCTCGCTGCCCCATTACCAGCTTGTTGGTCGCGACATCGAGCCCGGCGAACTTGAAGTTGCTGGCGCTCTGGTAGTCGAAAATAATGAAGCTGTTGGCATCCCAACCGCCCACGGGTTTGTTGGCCTTGATGCTGGCCGCCACCTCGAAATACGACGGCAATGCATCTCCCACCTGATAGACCGCCACGGCATCGGCATGGGAGGACTTGGAGGAAACCTGCAACGTACCGCCGGACACCTCCCAGGTGCCACTATCCGGAGCCAGCGCCTGCATGGTGCCGTCATTGAAGTTGGCTGTGCGCAATACATCGCGCTTGCCGCCGGGAATATTGCCGGCCTGCGGATCAGCCGGCGCACCGGTCTGCGACTGCCAGGCGAAGTCCTTCTGCCGGATTAAGCCCAGTTCACCCGCTGGCTCACCATTGCGATAGGCCTGACTCGGATCACCGTTGGTATCAGCAAAACGGGTCGGATCCGCACCATCGCTGGCCGACAGCGTGTACAAGAACTCGGCCAACTGCGGTTGCAAGGTGCGGCTGACGGTGGCCATGCCGAACGGTGCGAAAGGCACCAGGTAGGAGTTGAATTCACCCACCCAGTCAATCAGACGGTCGCCACCGGTATTGGCAATCAGGACATCCCGTCCGGCACCACCAAAGGCACGATCTTCATAGCTGGACTGGGTATCAGGCTGATCATTGCGCAGGGCATTGGTGTCCTGATTGTCGTCGGCATTCATCAGGTCATTGCCGAAGCCGCCATACATATTGTCGCAGCCAGTACCACCCACCAGCCAATCGTTGCCGGTATCACCGAAGATGCGGTCATTACCATCGTTCCAGGCTTCAGGATAACCACTGGCGGTCTGGCCAACCGGCTTGGGATTGGTTCCGGCAGGCACATAGGTGCCTTCGCTGGTGGAGAAGTTAAGGAACCAGGCATAGCCACCGGTATCGCTCTTGCTGGCGGTGCCGTCGGCATTCAGGGTGATCTTGCGCAGCGGGTCGTACTCGTCATAGAGCGCGAATTCACCAGCACGGCGGGTGCGATCGTAGTGCCAGCCATCCGGGTCTTCCGGGTTGTAGCGCAGCACGTCGATCGGGTTATAGGGGTGGGTGTAATCGCTGCGGGCAATACCCGTCAGAACGCCACCGGCACCATAAACCTGGGTATAGGCCTCAGCCAGCGCCTCGCCGCCGAGAATGGCATCGTCGCCTGAGGCGCCGTGCAGCCAGTCGTTGCCCAGACCGCCGAAGATAATGTCATCGGAATTGTGCTGCAGCGGCAGGCCCTGATCATCCAAGGCCTTTTTGCTGGCCGTGGTGAACTCGTCAGTCATACCATTGAAGTCAGGGTCGAAGCTGAACGGGGTGATATTCACCGCCTTCTTCAACTCCCCACCCACATTGACCACGGCCTGCTGAATCGAACCCGGTGTGGCGATCGATTCATTCATCATGTTGCCGTTAAAGGTTTTGCTATCGCCGTTGTCTGGCAGAAGCGCGACCACTCCGTTCAGCGCTTCGCCATAGGTGGTGGCGTTGCGGCTGGTGAGGATGCGCCCATCATCGCCGATTACGCCATCATCACCGCTGCCGCCACTGATCCAGTCGTTGCCGTAGCCGCCGATCAGGTCATCGTCCTGACCTTCGCCGAACAGCACGTCATTGCCCTTGAGCCCATACAGCCCATCATCGCCGGACTCGCCGTGCAGCTCATCACCGTTGCCCCGGTCACTGGCCGCGGCACTGCTGAAGTCGATGCCGCCTTCGTGGTAGTCGAGGAACTCTACCGCGCGCACGATGATGCGGTCATAGGTGGCGGCGTTGCCGTCACTGCCGTAGCCTTGTGCCGGCGAACCATTGGTGTCGTAGTTGTAATTGAGGAAGCCACCGGTGCTGGTCACGCCATTGGCGTACACGGTGCCGGTTGCGCGCTGCGTTTGGTTGACGCCCACCAGGCGCAGAATACGACCGTTGTCCCCCACCAGGGTATCGGCGTCATGGGCATGGCCGCCGGCTTTGGTGATGATTAGGTCATCCGCCGCCGAAGTCGGCAGCCCAACACTGCGTGCGGTGGTTGCATCGCCAATATCGTTGCGGGTGATGTCGGTGCCGGCGCCGCCAAACAGCAGGTCACTCCCATCGGGGCGCTGATTGGCGTTGATCAAGCCAAACAGATCGGAACTGCCGCCGATGATGTCATCCTGGCCGAGGCCGCCGAAGATCACATCATTACCGCCATTGCCTTCGATGTAATCGTCGCCGTCGTACAAGCCCTCGAAGGTGGCGTTAACCAGCAGATCCAGGCTTGCGTCCATAACAAAGCCGAAGTCGGCCATCGAGGTTGGTAGCGCTCCGCGATTGGCGCCGAACTGGGTGAAGCCGTTAATGCTGACGATGCTGCCATCGCTACGGGTCAGGCTTAGCTGGGCAGCGGCTAGATTTTTCGCAAAGTCGGCGCCCGCTTGTACACCAATCGTGCCGTCACCCTGAATTACGTCATTGCCCAGCTGGCCGAAGATTTCATCCTCGCCGGCGCCACCGGCTATGTAGTCGTTACCGAACAGCTCAGGGTGATTGGCCTCGACATCATCGCTGTGATCGAGCAGCACAATGCGGTACTGGGTTTGGTTACGCGGGTCATTCATGGCATTCAGGCTGGGCTGGCTTGGGTCAATAACATTGCCCGCGCCGCCCGCACCAATACCGATCAACACCCGGCCATCATTGACCCCTTCGGTCACACCATAAATCAGCGTGCCGTCGAGGGCGCGCATGCGCACATCAATGTCGTCCGGCCGGTAGCAGATAGCTGCGTTATCGCCGGCGATGGCATCGGCGCCCGCACCGCCATCCAGGCGATCATTGCCATCCAGTGCACCGGCAACATTGCTGCCGCCAATCAGGATGTCATCACCGTTACCGCCATAGAGCACGTCATCGCCCTGCTGACCCATCAGCACATCGCTGCCGTCTTCGCCGAACAGCAAGTCATTGCCGGCGCCAGACAGCTGATCGACATTGGTGGCTTCGAACAGCAGGAAGCCCTCAGTTGGGAAGCACTCCCAGCACACGGGACGCAAGCTGGTTTCGGGATCGAACGGGTGATCGTTTTTGCATTCGATACGGCCTTGATCGCCAAACACCAGATCGTCGCCAGCCCCGGCGTAGATGGTGTCGTCACCGCCACCGCCGAACAGCACATCATTGAATTGGCCGCCGATGATGGTGTCGTTGCCATTGTCTTCATCGTTAAAGCCAATGGTTTCGATCTTGCACAGGGTGAACTCATGGACCGAGAACACCAACGGCGCATCAGTGCTCAGATGATCACGTGGGGCGCTGGTCAGCAATGCGTTGTCACCGATGGCGATATTGCTGCCGTTACCGGTAGACACGGTGTCGTTGCCCACACCGGCGATGACAATATCGTTGCCCGCGCCGGTTTCAATGATGTCGTCACCACCCACGGCCGTGGCGCTGGCCAGTGACCAGATACGGTCAATGTCATTGGTGCGCGGTGGATTGCTGGCACTAGGGCTGAGGATTTCTTCGGCCAGGTAATCCACCAGACCATGGTCACCAAAGACAATGTTGTTGCCATCCAGCGCAGCGCTGCCGCCACTGCTAGAGAAGCTGTTGATGGTGTCATCACCGCCGCCACCGAAGATCATGTCGCGGCCAATACCGCTAATGATGCTGTCGTTGCCGTTGGCGTACTCGTTGCCGGTGCCATTGATCGTGCCGGTATAAGTGGAGGTCACCAAGCCCAACACCTGCACCTGATAATCGTCGTCAGTTTTACTGGTAAGTGGATCTCTCACCGGGGTGTTTACGCCGGTATCTACGCCCAGAATCTTGCCGTGGTCACCAAACAGAATGTTCTGGCCAATACCGCCATCGATGCTGTCGTCGCCTTGGCCGCCGAAGACGATGTCGTCACCGTCGCTGGCTGTAATGACGTCGTTACCACCCAGGCTTGCCTGCGCATCGATGCTTTCCACCACATCCAGGGTGCTGATATCGCTATCCGGCGTACCGTAGTAATCGTTGCTCAGGTAGCCCATGTGACCGAAGTCACCGAAGATCACATCGGAGCCGCCATCACCACTGATGATGTCGGCACCATTGCCGCCGAGAATGCGGTCACGACCGGCATCGCCGACAATGATGTCATCATCGCCATTGGCCGACTGATCACTGCGGATATCGGAGACCTTGCGCACAATCAGGATTTTGTCAGCATCGTCTATCTGCTGCGCAACGATGCCGTGGTCGCCGAAGATGATGTCATCGCCGTCGCTGCCCTGAATCACATCCTTGCCTGCGACCAGGGTGTCGCGGTTGGAGGCTGGGTTGTCATTGTTCGGCCGCACTGCATCGGTGGTCGGAACCGACAACACGCGGGTAATCACATTGATATTGACGCCCGAATCACCGTAGATCTGGTCGTCGCCTTTATTACCAATAATCAGGTCATCACCTGAACCGCCGGCCAGCACATCACCAATCTGGCTACCAATGAGGGTGTCATTACCCGCACCGCCATAGATCACCACACCCAGGGCATCGTCACCGTAGCTGCCAGGGTTGGGCATGATGGCACTGGCATCAATCACATCGTTACCGCTGCGATCAAAGGGATTGGCCCGCGCCAGACGATAATAAGTGCCGGCCTGAACCGGGTTCGGGCCCAGCACAAAGGTGTCGGTTACATCGGCAATGTAGGGTTGCCCTGCATACCAGGAAGCGTCCTGGGAGGTATCACCGTAAATCACCAGTGGTGAGGTCGGGCCGCCGCCGCCGGTGACGGTAATCCGGTCGCCATCGATAGTGCCGGTGTAGGCGCCCGCTACCGGGTCTTGTACATCGAGGTTACCGCCACCATGCACAGTGGTCAGGCCGCCATGCAGCGCATCAGTATTCAGGGTGCTAGTGATCAGCAGCGAGTCATTACCCGAGCCCATCATCAGGTTGAACACTTCGATATTGGAGCGATCAGCCGCGCCATCAACCCCGGCCTTGCCATAGGTAATGCCGGCCGCAAAGTCAGCGTTTTCGCCATAGGCGACCTGATCGAAGTGCAGCCCAGACGCCAGCCCCATACCCGTGAGCTGGGTGCCGCTGAGCACGCCTTGCTTGTCCTCCATGCTCGAATCATCGAACACATTGAGGATGTCGATCGACTGTTCTTCTGGTGGCTGTACGGCAATACCGAATACCGGGATGTTGGTTTCACCCGGCAACAGCACGGCCTCGACTAGCGGATGCACCTCGGCCCCGATGCCACCTTCGATTTCCAGAGGGCCTTTGATATCGGACAGCAGGTGTGGCTGCACGGCGAACTGCTTGGTGCCGGGGTGCAGCAAATTCACTGCGGGATCCTGCACGGCAGTCACCGTGACTAACTGAGGAATCCACCAATTGGTTTCATCGAAGACCACCGGCTGAGCCGTGGTCAGGCCATCGGTATGCGGGGTGATGGTCACCGTACCGGTCGGAGCCCGGGTCAGACGAATGCTGTAGGTATCGGTAATGCCATCGCTGACCAGGGTGGTGCCGTTGCTTTGCTGAATCAGCACGCCCGGCACATCGTCGTCGGCCACAGTGACCGCCAGGGTTTCGCTAACGGTGCTAGCGCCATTCTCGAAGTAGGTGCCGTCGGCGCTGCTGCTAACGCTGTGACTGATCAGGGACAACTTCTGGTCTTCGCGCAGGGTATCGTCCAGCGCCGTAATGATGATGGTCTGGGCCTGATCCCAGTTATTCTCGGTAAAGGTCACAGTGGTTTGCGACAGCTGCAACTGCTTGGCGTCGTAGTTGAGCGTGATCGTCACATCTGCGGTGGGTTTCTTGGTCAGGGCAATGGTGTAGCTGTCGGTAATGCCCTTGCCGGCGTCACCTTCGAGCACCAGCGTGCCATTGTCGTAGGCATCCTTGCGTACTTCGGTCAGCAAGATACCGGCGGTGTCGTTGTCGATCACCGTAACCAGCACATTACGCACCTTGATGCCGTCATAGCTGGCCACACTGGCAAGCTGAGCGGCATCGGTGCTGTCCTCTGCCACGGCCTGCACGCTGTGGCTGACGGCGACAACCCGCTTGCCCTCCTCCTGGCTGTCGTTGGCTGCGGCGATATACACGGTTTGCGCCTGATCCCAGTTGCTGGAATCGAACACCAGCACCACGGCGCGGTTGCGCACATTAGTGGCTACGCCGTCCTGAATCAGGCTGCGTTCGAAGCTGGCCGGATCGGTCGAGACCAGCACCGAATCGCCCATGCCGGCGGCATCCTGCTCTTCCTGTGGTGAGCGCGAAGCGCTGACGGTGACATAAACCTTGGTGCCTGCGGCCACCGGTAGGGCCAGGCGTACGGTGTAGGTGTCCACCGTGCCCCAGGTACCGCTGTCGGTTTCACGCACCAGGCTGGCACCGTCGGACTCGTCGATGATCACGTTGCCACTGAAGCCACTGGCGCCACCGCTGCCTGGCAGGCCTGCGACATTGAGGTTGATCCCCGGAGCGATCAGGCCGTCATAGCCAATGTCGCTTCCTGAGCTGACCTGCTGGTTGATCACTGCGCTGTGGCCTTCCAGCTCCTGGGTGGTAATCACGTCAGTGACGTCACCGGCCACGTTGAAGATGTCATTACCCAGCCCGCCGACAATGCGCGTGGCCATGCCAAAGCGAGTGCTCTGCACGGTGAAGTGATCATCCCCTTCCAGGCCATCGACCTCGAGCACCTCGACATTGTCGTAGGTGACATTGAGGCCGGCGCCATACACACCCTGATCGGTGATGACAAAGCTGTCGCCAAACTCGGTGCCCAGCACCAGCAGCTTGTCAAAGCCGGCGCCACCGTCCACCGAGACCGGTGCATTGATGTTGTATTGAATAAAGTCGTTGCCGGAACCACCCTCCAGCACCTGGCTGGACGCGGTAGAAACGCCGCCGGTGGTTTTGACAATGGCCACGCCGTTGGCATCGGTTTTGATGCTGCCATCGGGGTTGGTTTCAGCCAGGGCGAAGGCCCGGACGATAAACAGGTCATCGCCGTCATTGCCCTCAAGGCGCAGGGCGGCCTGGTTGCTGTACACCTGGAATACGTCATTACCACCGCCACCGATGGCGGTCAGTGCCACGCTGTTGCCGCGACTCAAATAGCCCCGGGTGGTGGCCACTGTGGCGAACTCGAACTGGTCGGAAGCTGCAATGTTGGCACCGATGCCACGCTGGGAACCGTAGATCTGACCCACCTGGAAGGTGTCATCACCGGCGCCGCCATCGAGGGTGGTGATGGCGCTGTTGTCGTCGCTGGCGAAGTAATCGTTACCGCCCATCCCTTCAACAATCAGCCGGCCATTGAGGTTGGCGTCATAGTTGATGCGTTCCACCTCAGACGGTCCGGTGCCGGCCATTGCCTGCTCCAGGCTGCCGTGCAGCAGGGCAACAAAGGCAGGCGACTCGGCGACCTCACTCGGAATGCCACCCATGCTGCGCAGCAGGAAGATATCGTCGGTGGCATAGGGGGCACCGGCTGAATCCGCACCGTTCAACACACCATCGAAACCACGAATGCGCAGTTCATCGACGCCATTGGCCTTGGCCCCGGTGTCGAGCACATTGATCACATAATTCTGCCGATCCTCCGCAGCCACCTGACTGCCGCGGGTGTTGATCCAGTAGTAATCGGTGTCCGATTGACCGTCCAGGGTCAGGGTGTCACCCAGGCCGTTGCGGTCGATATGCATGGAGCGAAGCTGGTTGACGATAAATTGGTCTTCACCATCGTGAAGCAGACTGGCGCTGGACTTCTGGCTGCCAAACACTGTGGTGTTGGCATCCAGCTTGGTCTGATTGAAGGTGAAGGTGTCGCCGTCGCTGTGGCCGAAAATTTCGGTGAAGCTCTTGGCGGTGCCGGTGGCTACGGCAAGATCGGTCGGCGCATTGCGCAGGCCGATGGTGCCGCGCAGATCCATCCGGGTGCCGCGGCCGGTGTCAGCATTGCTGTCATCCACGGCATCGGTCTTGCCCACCCGCCGGGTATCACCGCGCAAGCTAATGCCCGTGCCGGCAAGAATACGGCTGTTGTTGCTGGTGCTGACGTTGTCACCGATCCAGAGCGCAACCACCAACGCGGCCGAGATATCGCTGACTGACAGCATGCGCTCGCCATTTTCAGCCACCCGCGCCGTACCACCGGCCAGCAGCACCAGGTTCTCGGTATCCACTGCCGAGGTATCCGGTACGGTCAGACGCAGTGAGCCATTCTCGGCAATAGCCCCCAGCACATTCAGCGGCCCGTTGACCTCGGTGATATACACATTGGCACTGGCTTCAGCAAACAACCGACCCAGCGCGGAAGCGCCGCTGTCGATATCCAGGTCATCGCCGACTACACCGATGCTGCCGCCGTTGGCGTCCAGATCAACATTGCGGGCGCTGATATTGATGGCATCGCGCATGCGGTTATCCGCATCACGGTAAAAGCCATCTGCCGCATCCGGATTGACATCGTCATTACCGTCAACAATCGAACCGGCACGGGCCACCAGGGTCACATCACCGGTGGCGGATACCACATGATGCACCCGCAGGTTGCCCAGCGTTTCTTCGATATAGATGCTCTGCGGCGCATCCGCGCGCAGTACGCCGAACTGCAGCACGCTGCCGACCTGATCGAGCAAATTGATTTCGAGGAAATTACTGGCGCTGCCAATGCTACCGGCCAGTGCTGTGAGGGTGATGTTCACCCCGGTTACATCGGCGGCGGTATCGTCCAGCGCATCAATAATCGAGGCGGGTGCCGTCAGGGTTACGTCGTTTGCGGTTGAGGTGATATTGCCCACCCGCATGTCACCTGCTTGCTCGGTCAGGCTAATAAAGCCATTGGTCAGCACATCAATATGACCCGTACCGAGAATCTCTGTGATACCGGTGACATTGACCTGTACGTCCGCCGGCGTTGAATGCTGCGCGGTAACGATGATATTGCCGGAGCCTTCAGCAATCAGACCGGCGCCACCGCCAACAGGATTGACGAAGTTGTAAGTGGCCTTGATATCCACCAAGTCAGCCGGGTCCGAGCTGACATAGTAGCCAACGTCCCCCGCTTGCCCCGATGAACCTTGTGGTGAACGGAATGCGGTGTAGTAGGTAGCGTCCGCGGCTGTATCGGCAAGCGCCCTGACCCGTACGCCGCCAGAGGTCCCCGTTGAGGTTTGCAACTGGGCAGACTGCAGAATGACATCGGCACTGCCGTTGCCTTCAAGGCCTGCCTGAATCAGGTCGATGTTGAATACATGAGCGTCGGGGCGCCCCACGCCACCCAGCGCTGCTGCCGGGTCGCGCAGCAGGCCGCGCAGGTCGAGGTAGTTATCCGCTCCGGCTTGGGCGTCCAGACGAATACCATCGGTAATCGCCAGCGTGGTGGTGCCCTTGCTGATGCTATGGCTGCCAGTGGCCAGGTTGGCCGGGTCAATCGACAGCGCGGTGCCCGAGAAGGCATTGGCACTGCTGCTGGCCAGACGCAGGCGCAAGTCATCCAGCCGAATCACGTAGTAGGTGGTGCCATCGACCAGATTGCCCAATGCCTCGCCACTGGTGTGATAAACCACCGCGTCGCCGGTTTCCAGTTGGTGCTCGGCATCGAATACCACCAGCGCGCTCTGCACGATATCCACAGCCAGGTGATTCTTGACCAGCGGATCACTATCGGCGTTATAGCCGATGGTGCCTAAGGGCGCATCCAGCTGCAGGTCGCGGCTGATGATCAGCGTGGTGCGCGATTTGTCAGCAAAACCTACAGCCGAGACGCCACGGTTGGTTACCGCCACAATATCGCCTTGGGCGGCATAGATGCGGGTCTGACCGATGGGGTTGGTGATGGTGCCAGCCAGCAGAATGTCTGGCGCATAACCGGTTTGGGTGCCGGTATTTTCGATCGTCACCTGGGTCGGGCTGACCGTGCGACTCAGGTTGAAGGTCAGGCTGACGTGATTGCCTTGCAGGTCAACAAATGGATCCGAAGCAACTCCGACAGCAATATCGTTGATCACCAGATCCAGCGTGGACTGGTTGGTGATGGTGATACCGGCGTAGGTATCAGAGAAGGTGAACTTGGAGCGCAGGTCCGGGACAGCATCGGGCGGGTTCGGGATAGCATCGGGAGTGTCGTTGACAATCCGGTTGGCAATAAACAGTACCTCGCCACCACTACCAGCACTGATGTCATCGACAATCGCCTGGTTGCCGACGATGGTCACGGTGGTGCCAATGGCCTTAACCACATTGCCATTGGCATCAATCAGCACTTCCGGGCTGGCCCCGGCAGAAATCTCTACGTCGGCATCCCAGCGGATAAAACTGTCTTTTGATGAAGTGCCAGAGGTATTAACCTCAGTCGCTTCCGCCAGCAAGGCCAGATGATTGTAGAGACTGCCATCGGCTGTGCGAGTACTCAAAGGCGTGTCGCTATTGGCGCGCGGAGCCGTTTGCAGACGCGCGCCGTCCCGGGCTTCAATCAGTTCAACCACCTCGGTGGTATTGCTGCCTCGATTAATCGGAACCGGGATAAAGGCGATGGCCACCGCATTGGTATCCCGGTCTACCGAGACATCACGGTGATAAGCGCCAATATCGATACCCCGGGTACTCTTGATCCGGGCATCGGTGTCGATCAGGGTTTGCACGGCGGAATGGGTGTTGACGTTGGAGTCCGAAATAGCCACCGCAACAAAACCGCCCGCCAGCGCATAGCTGTGATCCCAGACGCTGAGGTGTGAAACCTCGGCATTGAGGCGCAGCGTATCGGCCTCGATATGAGCGCCCTCGCCCACCTTAGTCAGCGTGCCCTGAGTGTTGTTGCTGGCACCATCACCATTGTTGTCATCACCACTGTTGTCATCACCACTGTTGATGGTGGTGTAGGCCCGCGCCTCTGAACCGGCACCAATACCGCCACCCTTAGCTGTGGCATACACGTTACTCGACATCGAAGAGTCAGAAAGAATGGACACCTGGCCCTTGGACTTAAGCGTCACGCCATCATCTGTCAGGTAGGCTTGGCTGGTGTTATTGATGGTGACATTGGCCTCGACCTTGGCGGCTGCAATCGCCCCGCCACCGATATTGCTGATATAGCCCTTACCGCGACTGACCGACTCGGTAGAGATAGTAATATCACCAGCGGCATCAACCAGGTCAGCCGCTACCCAGGCTTGAACATTGTTGGTAATGGTCAGCTTGGCTGTTGGCAGGGAAATGGCCAAACCGCCACCGCCGCCACCCTCGACGCGGCTGATGGACACACCATCGCCCGCCGGCGGATTAAGCAGACGCAAAGAGTCACCACCTGGTGCCAGCAGCAAGTGATTACCGGTTGGCGTGCTGGACAGGTCAAGGCGCAATTCCTGCTTTCCGCTGGCCCCAGACAACTCAATACCGGCCTTACCGAAACCATGGAGACCCGTGCGGTTCAGGTCGCTGACATTCAGGGCTGTTGCACTGGCAGCAGTTGTTGCCAGCTGAAATTTACTACCATCGCTGTTGATGACGTAGTAGGTCACGCCATCTTGCAACACGCCCAATGTCTGCCGTTCCAGGGCGTGCTGAACTTGCTGACCGGCCTCGCTCTTGTCAGCTGTCAGTGCAATGGCTTGGGTCCGTACGGTTGCATCGTGGGACTCATCAGTCAGCACATCACCCGCGAAATACAGGGTTTTGCCGTCGACCGAGATACCTGTGATTGTCCGGGTGCCGTTATTGTCGTCAGTGCCGCCGATCACAATGCTGGCCCCGACTGTGAAACCATCGGCTATCCAGCTGCCGGAACTGCGCACAATTTCGTCATTTTCATCGTCGATCTGGTTAAACGAAAGTCCGTCGACTTCGGCATACCCACGCAGCAACTGGATATTGTCCTTGTTGATGACCAAGGCGTAGTAACTCGAACCATTACTCAGCCCACCAATTGCCGTGCCGTTGGTACGGTAAGTCAGCTTGTCCCCGGTCACATAGCCGTGACCGCTATCGCTCGCATTGATGATGCCGTCACCGTTGCTATCCCGGCCGAGATAGAGGTAATCGTTGTTGCTATTCACCAAGCCAGGCTGGTTACCGGCGGTATCACCATCAGTGTCCTGCTGATACTGGGCGTCGACCAATATGCTGCTGAACACCGCTGTGGGTGCTGCGTAATAGGTCACCGCTTGGCCGTCAGTAAAGCCTGAGAGGTGAATGTAATTGCTGTCATCCACCACATTTTGCGAAGTGCCAGCATTAAAACTGCTCTGGTTGGCCAAGGCATCGCTACGGCTGCTGAACAGCTTGATGCTGTAGTCGTCCAGTACTCGTACGTAATACGTGGTGGCGGCATTCAGATCCGTAACATTGAGGCTGGTGCTGCCGGTGAAGTCGTACTTGACCGCATCGCCCGTTACAAAACCATGGGGTGCCTCGAAACGAATGCGATCCCTCAGCGCATCCACGCCGTCTTGCGGGCTGAACAAGCTGCCGGTATTGGCAGCCGATGCTTCGAATGTGGCGCCGAACTTGAGGATGTTTTCATCGACCACAATCACCCGGTACTCACGGTCTTCAGTCAAGGCCGGATCACCGGCACCTCCTGTGGCGATAGCGGTATTACCGTTGCTGTCATACAGCACGTAGGTGCCATCTCTCAGGCCATGGGCGTCAAAGACGATGGTGTCGTCATCCGTGTCCACATCGCTGCCTGGTGTGAAGAAATCATCTAGTGGGGTGCTAGTGGTCTTGGCCAATATATTGGCCAGTATTTGCACATCCCCGCCAGCAACAATGCTCGCGTTATCACCCACACTGCTGGATACCGTAGGGGTAACGTTGGCATCGGTGAGCACTACACCCACAGCGCCTACGCCGATTACCAGCCCGAATCCTGTGGCGCCGGCCTTGGCGCGAATGGATGTGGCCTCAAGGGTGACATCACCCAGGGTGGTGATATTGGCGTCTTCGTCGATTTTCGCCAGTACTGTCGGTGTCACATAGGTCACGGCACTGCTGCCGGCTCCGGCTCCCAAACCACCAGCGGCGGTTATGGTGCTTACCGAACTGTCGCTGGTGTTGTTGGCAATGGCGCTCAGGCTACCGGCATTGATCCGGGTCGATTTGCCGATACTGACCTCGGTCAGGCTGACAATATCGCCACGGGCAAACATCGCACCGATGGCAATGGCACCGATGGCGCCACCATCGGCTGTGACCCGCGCCAGATAGACCGAGTCTGCCGTGAGCCTGACCTCACCACGGGCGTCAATGGTCACGTGTTCGCCAATTTTCGCGGTCACGCCCACTTGATTATCGGTATCACCGATACGTGCATCGGTAATACCGGCGGCCCCACCAAAGAAGCCACCGCCCAGGGCAATGCCCATGGGTCCACCGTCCACAAAGGGGGTGATGGTGGCTGTGCCACTGGCACTCAGGGTGACATTGCCAACCTGGCTCAGAGCGCTGCCGATATGGCTGTTATCCGCCACCAACGCATCGACTGAACCGGTGATCCGGCCGACGGTAATCGCAACGCCGAGACCCGCGCTACCCCCGATACCTGCAGCCCCCGTGGCAATGGCCATGGTGCGGTCAGCTTCGGCTTCGACGGTGACATTGCGGAAAGAAACCAGGGTACCGATCTGTGCACCCTCCGTTCCGGAGATATCCCCGCTACCGTTGACATGGGCACCAATCAGCGCCCGCACATCACTGCTGTCCTCAATGTAGGAAACCGCCGCACCTAGTCCGACAAAACCACCCACCGCACCGGCAAAGCCCAGGGAACGGATGTTCGAGTCCAGCGCTGCGGACACTTTTACATCACCATCACCGCCAGGGGTGGCGTCACCGTCTATACCGTTGACGCTGACGTTCTCATCGATAAAGGCCGATACGTCCGAGTCCACCGTGGCGACCACAATACCAAGGCCGATACCGGCTGCGCCGCCGAGGCCGACACCACCGGTCAGCAAACTCAGACGGGTGCGGTTGGTGGCGTTCACTTCAACATTCTTGGCGACAATGCTCGCGCCCGACAAAATGCCCGCCGTGGTGCCGCTGCTGACACCATCGGTCTGGTCTTTGGCTCCATCAACCTTGCCGGCCACACTGTTGTCAGCCACGGTGTCGCGAGCCGAGTTGGCACTGGCTGTGGCTCCGCTGCTCAATTGTTGAGCATTGCCACCTACCGAGGTGAAATTAATGGCCACCCCGGCAATCGCATTCTTGGCACTGCTTGCCAGCTGGAATTCGTTCTCGCTCACCTCGATCACGTAATACGTCGTATTCGACGCAAGGCCACCAATGGCGCTGGCACTGGTGTAGACGACACTGTCACCGGTTCTCAAGCCATGGCTGGTGATGCTGATGGTATTAGCGCTGGTATCAACCGCGCTGCTATCAAACGCCGGAACGGTGTCGGCATCTTTTGCGGTGAAACCGTCCATAAAGCCACTGGTGGTACTCTCGACCGAATCGGTCACCGTTTCTCCGTCACCACCATCCAACGCATCCTGGGATTCGCTGGAGCTGCCATCATTGGCGGTATAGCTGCTGCCAAAATTGCCGCCCACTGAATACACACTGATGCTGCCAGCCAAGCCAAAGCCGCCTGCAGCCAATGAAATGGTGTTGCTGCTGAGATCGCGCCGGGCAACCGCATTGACCGCCACATCTCCCCTGGCCTGAACCTTGGTATCTGCGCCGCCAATAAACGCGGACGTATCGTTGCGGATCACCGCCACATCAACACTGGCCCCAAGCCCGCCGGCTCCGCCAGCTACCGCGCCATCGATGGACAGCACATCCAGCTGATTGGTCGCAGATACATTGACCAACTGTGCCGCTGCCGAATTGATTAAAGGAAGCTGCTGATTGATCTGCGCACCGCCGATGATGTGGGCCAGCGAATCGGAGTCTATGACCTCGACCGATACCGAGCCTGCCACCCCCACGTACAACCCACCCCCTACGCTTGCCCCCAGGGCAAATACGTCTTCGCTGGAGTGCGCCTGCACGGCAACGCCTTTACCGCTGGTGAACAATGGGACGCCATCAGCATCCGTAGCGCCAGTGGCCACCTGGACCGAACCGGCGCTGTTACCGGCCGCATCCACCGAGGCTCCACCGCCAATTACCGCCTCGGTGTGCTTGGTAATCACGCTCACTGCTATAGCACCTGCACCGCCGCCACCGCCAATGCCTATGCCCACCCCACCGGCAATGGACCAAGTTTGGGTGTCGTCACGGGCACCAACATAGACATTACCGCCGGCAGAGACTTTCACATCACCGCTGATCGCCGCCAGAGTGGTGGTATCCATCACCACCACCGAGGCTGAACCGGCAACACCGGCAATACCAGAACCGGCAATACCTACGGCCACACTGATAACGCGTTCCTTGGCCGTGGCACGAACATCCACATCGCCCTTGGCATTGACGTTTCCTGCATAGGTAGCAGCGCTGCCGTGGGAGTCAGTGGCAAAACCTGTGTCATTACCAATCCAGGCCCGGGTGCCGCCCAGAATGACCGGCACAGTGGCCGAAGGCGCTCCAGCAAACACGCCACTGACGCTGGCCGACAAACCCACCGCAACCTCTTCCAGGCTGCGTCCGGCATTGACATAAACACCCTGGTTGGCACCGGCGCCGGCATTGCCGTTGGTGGTATTGATATCGGCACCAGCCCCAATATAGGCCTCGGTGTTGATGATATGCACGCTGACCGCACCGGACACCTGCACCGCCACCGTACCCGCCCCCCCCACTGCGGCACCGGCGGTGGCGATCTGGTTGGTACTGACCGCAGTCACGATCACACCACTGCGGTCTTCCGTGACAATAGCAGTGCCGTCGCGACTGGTTATTTCATCAGAATCGGCCCAGTTTTCGTTGGTCACTTCAGGTGTACCAACGCCTGTGACGCTGTCCAGGTTGTGCTTGGCAGTCCAATTCGGACCACTCATAGCGGTGGAGACTCTGAGGTCCACCACCTTGTCGTCTGCATCCAGTAACTGGAAGCTGTCATCCGAAAGCTTGTGCACGGTGTAAGCACCGGCTGAGAGTTCGGCAATTGGCAGCGCCGTGTTGCTGCCCACCAGCACCACCTCGCCCTCGGTATAGCCATGCCCCACATAGGTGATGATATTGCTCGGCGCGTCCACCTGCAGCGTCGAGGCTTTCAGATCAACCAGCGTCGAAGCGTCGCCTGCCTCACGGTACAACTGGATGGTGTTGCCGTAGACGATATGCACGTAGTAGCGACTGCCGCTGGTCAAGCCACGAATGGCCTGTTCACCGGCTGAATAGTTGACCTGCTGACCTTCGCTGAACTGTTCGGCGGCGGGATAGGTCAGCTCGATGGTGTCGGCCTGAGCATCGACACTGGAGGTACTGAACCCGGCATTGACGCTGTTTTCCTGACTGTAATCGATGGCGGCCGCATCGCCGAAGGTGCCGGTATTGGCATTGAATGCCGCCCCGGTCGCCAGGCCATCCACGGTCGCATTGGCGCCGATCCAGCTGCGGGTATCTTTGGTGATTACCGAGATCCCGCCAGCCACACCCACAGCCACGGTTCCGGCACCGACTATATTGCCGCTGACGACGTTGGCTACGGTGGTATCGAGCGCCTGCACCACTACGTTGTTTTTGGCGTAAGCCTTGGCCCCTTCGCCGATGTAGGCCTCGGTGGTGAGTGACAATACGGACACCCCGGCGGTGACACCAACGGCCACGGTGCCGCCCGCAGCACCGGTGATAGACATTGACAGCACGCTCTCTTCGGTCAGCGCCTGAACCACTACCGAATTATCGGCCTGGACCTGAGTACCATTGCCCAGGTACGCACGGTTGCTGATGGTTGCCACCCCAACATCCACACCGACACCAATACCTGCCGTGCCGCCGATGGCCACAGCGCCCGCCGCACCAATCAAGTCAAAGCCGCTGACGGCGACCACGTTTACGTCGCCGCCAGAGGTAATGCTGCCGGCCGTCGAAGCACCTGGCGACGAAACAAAAGCTTCAGTGGTGTCATCAATCACCGTGACCGAGAAGGATCCGGCGATGCCGGTGGTACTGCCTACGGAGCCACCTATGGCAAAAATCTGTACATCCTTGGGCGAGGACGCTTCTATCGAAACACCACGAATACCGCTACGCCCGGTGGCATCGGTAAAGCTGTCTCCCACGCTGGCATTGGCCGCTACAGTCGCACGGCCATCGATCCAGGCCTTGGTGTTATTAACGATGGTGACGTTGGTGATAGCGGCTCCTACGCTGGTACCACCACTGACCGCTAACTGGCCGGCGATGGTGGTGGCATGGGCGCCATTGTTCGACTTGACTCGCACATTACCGGCGGCCTGCACCATGGCCGCTCCCGCAATGGAGGCTTCAACCGTATTGACGATCACGCTGACCGTAGCCGAACCGGCCACCGCATTCCCAGTGCCCCCGCCCAAGCCGATAGCCACCGAATTGATCGAGGCACCTTCATCGGCATTGACCAACACACTGCCCGCCGTACACATCACATCAGAATCAATGATGGTGGCGGTTATTTCATTAGCAATAAAATTGGCCGACAGGCCGATCCCGACACCGGTGCCGCCAATGGAAATGGCCGCCCCGCCGGTCAACGATTTGATGCTTGAAGTATCCAGTGCCTGAACACTGAGATTACCGCCCGCATGAACAGTTGAGTCGGTGATATGGGCATCAACCTTGTTGATAATACCGTTTATCGCCAGCGCCCCACCCACCGAGGTGTTGGTGGATCCTGCCGCGCCGATGGCCGCCGATGAGATCTTGCCGTCCAGCAGACCATCATCCTCGCTGGATTTAGCGGTAACGCTGACCTCACCGGTAATCCCCGTCAGGCTGGAATCTTCAATGTAGGCCCGAATAGTATTGGTCACCGAGTTCCAGCCGAGCGCCCCACCAAAACCATTACCGTTAAGGCCGATGGCCACAGCACCACCGACGGCTTGCAGCACAGAGTCGTCCTGCGCCAACAGAGTGACTGCCGACGCGCCGGTCAGGGTTGAGCGACTAATGTGCGCATCAACGGTGTTGATGATCAAGTTCACGCCAATGGTAAAGGCCGCCGCACTTTCTTTACTGGCACCAACGGATATTCCCACCGAGCGTAATGCGTTGTTATTGATCGCGCGTAGCTCTAATGCACCGCCAAAATCGAGATTCGAATCCTCGATAGCGGCCAGGGTATTGCCGGTAATTTCGTTAAAGCCAATAGAGAAACCAACTCCAGTGGCGCCGCCAATGGCAGCCCCGCCACCGATAGAGATAATTCCCGAATCGTCACTGGCCTTGAGCGTGCCGTCACCACTTGCATCGACCGCAACGCCATACATGAAGGCCTTGGTTTCGTTGTCCAGTCGATTGAACGAGATAGAGCCCGCCAGGCTCAGACCATTACTCGATGTACTGACAGCCGCCGCCGCGCTCACGGTAATCAGGTCGCCAGTGCGAGTGGCACTGATATCCAGGTTGTCGACCACCAGATCGGTGTCGATCACATAGGCCCGGGTTTCCACATCCAGGTTGTTAAAGCTCAAGGCACCGGCCAGCGCATTAGCCGTTTGATTACCGGTATTAGCCGCAAAGGCTGCGCCACCCGTAGCCGCAACATGGAACAGGTCGTTGCCGGCCTCGAGCACCAGGTCACCACCGGCAATCAGATGGCCGGCATCCACAATGGCTGCTCGGGTGTCGTCATTGACGATATTGATCGACACCGCAGCAGCCGCTGCGGTGGTGCTTCCCGACTGCTGCGGGGCAATAGTGCCGTCGAACTGGCTAGGGGTTTTGCTAGCACCCGCTGGTGCTTTGCCTGCATCAGGTTGCTCAGCGGCGTCGGCCGGCTTGGCTGCAGAGCCCGTGGCTGCTGCCCCCGCCACAGCAAAGGACCACAATTCGCCCCCCACAAAAGCGCGCAGGTTAACGTCACCGGAAACATTGATGTATTCGACCGCATCAATGCTGTTATTGCTGGTGAGCTGATCCGCGTCACCGATAATGGCCTGGGTTTGCCGGTTCAGGTTATTGATCGCCACGGCAATGCCAACACCGGTGGTTTCACCCTTGGCGATACCGCCGACCCAGTTGACATTGGTTTCCAGATCACCCGCGTACATGCGCAGATCGCGGCCCGTTACAAACGCGCCGGCGCCGAGCTGCGCCAGGGTGTCCGAAGTGATGCCGTTGTAAGCCACCGAGCCGCTGATGGCCAACTTGCCACCTTCACCGCCCGCCTGCACCAGGTTGACTTGCGAAACCGCCTGTTCGGCCTTCATGTTGAAGCCGCCGTCAGCACCGCTGTATATCGCCGCTCCATCGGCCACCAAAGCATGGGTGGTGTTGTTCATCACGCTGATAAAGAAGGCACCGCCAACACCACCACGGGAACCGCCGGTGCCGGCAGGATTCAGCGACAGACGATCCTTGAAGGAGTCGCTCTTAGTTGGGTCAATATCAAACTCGGGCAGGGAAAAGTTGCCCGTCATATTGATAATTTGCATGTAGTTGGTGGCTTCAATTGAAACCACCTGCTCACCGCGTCCATCTGCCTGATTAATTGCCTGGTTGACGTGCGGGTTGATCGCATCATTGCGCCAATCTTGGTCTTGGTTGATTTGCACACCAGACTTCACATCGGCAATCGCGTCATTGTCGAACACCAGCACGTTAACGGAGCCGGCAATCCCCAGCTTGTCAGCTTTGGATGTGGCATTGGTCCAGCTGTTGAACAACCCTTCTTTGGCGCCCAAGGTGCCGGTCAGGTACTTGGTAACGGCTTCAGGTCCTTCCGAGCGCAAGGAGTCCACCAACTCGCCCAGCGACAGGGGAATGTACTGGTCAGGTCGGGTCAGGAACGGGTAAGTGACATCGGCAATCACCCGGGTGGCGCGCAACGCATCCAGCTCGGCATTGCTGTTTACCGTTGCCGTGGCGGTGTTATCGAATACCCCCACACTTACCGCGACACTGACACTGTTGGCAGCACTGGTTCCAGCTGGCTCGCCATCCTTGTCTTCCTGCGGTTCGACGGTGCTTTCCGCACTGAGTGCAAATTCCTGACTGATGGTGGCCTTGACCTCAAGGTCTTCGTTGGACTTGAGAACCGACGAACTGCCAACTTCGGTAATGACCGAGTGTTTGGCAAAAGTAAAAGCCAGCGCACCAGCCACGCTGAATTCGGAAGCAGAACCACTGTTGGTCGCGGCCTGATTGTCCTTGTACGACTTGGTCAGGCTGGTGATGATCTTGTCGGCGATATTGGTGTCGACCGCATCGTTGAATTTCTCCAACGGGCTTTGTTCCGCGTCTTCACTCTCCAGTCCGGCGCTGGCGCTGGCCTTGTCCTCTGCGTTGAGCTCGGCAAAGATGCCCACGCCGGTGGCAAAACCGGTATCGAGCACATGCTTGGCGGTCAGGCTGAAACCATTAGCATCCGCGCTCGAACCGATATCAATAAACACCCCAGCCCGGGCTTCGTTCTCAGACTCGGCCAGTTGAATCACCTGGCCGGTGGCAAAACGGGTGTCGCCCTGCAGGTTGTTCTGACTGGTGCCGACGACCACGTAGTAGGTATTGCCGTCCACCAGCCCATCGATATGGTTAACCCCGTCATCGTGATAGACCACCGCCTGGCCCAGCTCGAATTTGTTGAAATTGCTCGGCGAGTTGGCGCTGTCGCGCAAGGTGATGCTGCTGGCATCCGCGTCGATATCACTACCCACGAACTCCCGTCCGTTATTGGCGGTTTCAAGACCAGGGAGCACCGTGAGATTCACTACGTTGCCATCCGCTAGATCGGTGAAACCCAGGCTGGCCTTGATCGCCTGAGTCTCGGTCTCGGCCAGCATGATCCATTCGGACTCGTCACGATCGAGTGTAGAAAGGTCGTCCTCGAGCGCGATAACGTAGTACGAATCACCATCGCGCAAATTGCCAATACTGGTGCCATAGCGGTTGGTATAGGTGATCACATCTTCGCTGACCAAGGCATGGGCACCGATGTGAATCATGTTGTTGGTGTAATCGACATAACCGACTTCATTGGGGTCGGTTACCAGTGGGTCGATTTCGATCTTGACCGTATAACCCGGCTTGGCCAGCGCCGTGACCGAACCATTCATGATGGTCTTGATATCGGCATTGGAGAACTGCAGAGCAAAGGCCAGGCCGGCGGTGCCGTCAGCAAACAGCCCGGTTTCGGCTTCAGCTTCGGAGCTGATATCGCCACCGGCGATCACATTGGCCGTCTTGCCCGCAGTAATGGTGGTGCCCGCTGCCACAGTGATATGCGACGTGACATTGGCGTCGCTAACGGCGATGGCCAACGCAAACTGCGCCGCCGAACCGCCCGGATTGGGCGTGCTGGACAAGTCTTTTGACGTACTGGAACTCAGGCTGGCCGTGGCCTCACCTGAAGTGGTGATAACGACCGAGGCGTCGCGTGAGAGGATCTCTACATTCGCCCGAATATCAATGGTGGCCGTACTTACAGCACGGGCGTAACCCAGGCTGATCAAGCTGCTGCTGGCGCTGCCAGATGCATCGGTAACCGCGTTGGCATAGACCCCCACGGTGCTGTCAGACAGCAGCTTGGCACCTGTTTCCAGGGTGATAGTGGCGCTGGAGTTCTTCACCAGCAACTTGACCGGCAGCGCAGTAAGGCCCTCCACTTTGCCAGCCAGTGGCTGAATAACGTAATTGTCCACCTCCTTGCTCGCACCCAACACGGTGGCAAGGTTTTGATCTTCAGCCTGGGCAATCAGGAATATCCCGCCCTCTGAGCTCAGAACCGCGCCTTGGCCAATGATGATGGAAACGCTGCGGTCGGTACCGAATACCGGCGACAGGTTCTCAACTTCGGCAATACCGATATCCCGCGAGCGGAAGTTGATATAGCCCTCACCCACAGCAATATTTACCGCATTGTTGACGACAATATTGGCAGCCCAGGCATCAAGGGCACCGCCACCTGTATTGATGCTGCCGCTGAAGGTAATGGTGTCGCTGTAGATGGCATCGATGGGTACGCCATTCGAGTTCAGGGAGCTGCCGTAAAGCAGTAAGTCAGCGGCAAACAGGCTGTCGAGGGATTTGACCTCAATGCTATCGCTGCCATCGCGCCCTTCAATGGTCAGGGTGTCGGCCGGTACAGCGAACACCAGGCTGTCGGTGGTGGTGGTGCCATCGAAGAATTTTTTCCCATCAAAGCGCACCTGCATCAGGCCGTCACCGACGGTGCTGTTATCTTCAAGCACAATGGTGTCGTTGAAAATCGTACCCTTGATTACTTTGTCATTGGCGTCGCCGGCAACCAGGTCCTGAGCATCCATCCCGGTGTAGGTGATGGACTTGCCGTGGAGGTTCAGTGACCCGCCAAGATCAACACCGCTGGCCGGGTTGAAAATGGTGTAGCCGCCCAGGCCATCAGCCACTTCAAAACTGTCATAGGTGCTGCTGCCACCCGCCAGAGTACCGCTGAGACTGCCGCCCACCTCGAAGGTGAAGGCATCACTGGTACTACTACTGGCACCGGTCAGGCTCTCGAAAGAGCTGAACACCAGCCCTTCCACATTGCCCGAGTTGGAACCGTCAATGGTCCAGCGTACCGAGCTGCTGTCGTAGCCCAGCAGCGTGTCATTACTGACAGAGGAACTGCCCACCAGGCTGTCGATCCGGCTGAACACCCCGACTCGACCGCTCACAGCAGCGGCCGCCAGGTCAACATCAACCGCGCTATTCAAACCACTGAAATTCAGCCTATCGACGACCGGTGTTACCAGCTGCGAGTCATCATCGCCACCGTCGATAATGCCGCTGATGGCGCCTGCCAGCGTGAAGTCGAAGGAATCCACGCCCTGGCCACCGGCCAAGTTGCTGATTGAACTAAAAACGCTGTTGTTAAGGTTGCCTGCATCTGCACTGTCGATGGTCCAGACGTTGACGGTATCCGCCGCAAAGACTGTATTGGATCCACCACCACCCTCAATGGAGCCCGTCAACAAACCAAGTTGCTCAAGCTTGAAGTTGTCGTCACCGCTGCCACCCACCAGGGACTCCACCCCGGTAAAGGTATTCATCTGGCCGAACGCACCGCTGTTGACACCGGATATGATCCAGTCAGTGTCTTGATTGGCTCCGAAAATTTTGTCGCTGCCGTCCCCGCCGTCGATTGAAATCTGGGTAGTAACGCTTGTATCCAGGGTTACTGAATCATCACCGCCGAGCATTGAGAGGGTTAGAGACGAAACACCGGTGGTGGCATCGCCGAGGATGGATAGCGAGCCATTGACTGTCACATTGAGGATGGCCCCACCGTCTGCAGCGAGGTCGGCATTCTGCGTGATTGACACCACATCAGCCGCTGCAGTGAGGCTGATCGAATCAGCCGACAAAAGCAGCCTGGGCTCTAGCGCCTCCAAGCTAAAGGACTGCCGCTGCGGCCTTTCAGTCCGCTTGTTTTCGCGCGCCGGCCCTCCCCAGCCGGCGATGACCTCCCGTAACATATTCAACAGCACGGATTTCTTGAACGATTTACGCGACTTTCCACTGGGTGAAGTGAAGCTATTCATGGGGCGTCCTCGGATGCATAGGGAAACCCCGAAGATCGCCTGGGGGAATTTCCGTATTTTCCCCGCGTACCGCAAAAATAATCGCGCAGGCTGTATAGACCCACTCGAGCGTAGCTAGATATCCCCCAGGTACATTATTCTTATTTGAAATAATGAGATTGTTGGTTATGGGCTCAACACGTCAAAAACACGGGCAAGCCAAATTAGCCTTTCGATACAGGGACTTGGCAATCCCCTAGACCTGCTTCGAAACTGACAACACATGCAACGTCTGGGTAGTTGGTTAGCTAAAAATATTTAGCACCCGTGGTGGCGGTCAAGACCGCGCGCGGCACCGCAGCAACGCGATACCCTGCGAGGACCAAATCCTTGCGCTGTTTGAGGACAGTCATGGTCAGCAGCGCTGACGCTCGACGAGCGGGCAGCAGGGAGTTCTCGGGCAAGCGCAAAGCAGTTGCCTGTCGCTGCGGCGCCCCCTCTGGCCCGTATCGACTTAGCCCGCAGTGCAACAGCCAAAAAGGGAGTCGTTGACACGCTACCGGCAAGCAATACCGATGACGATGACACCGAGCGCGACAGCGCGACAAAGCGGAAAGGAATCGAGTAGACATCTAGTGAGCCGGGTTATGGATTGCGATACCGGAGCCGCTTCACGTTCAGCATCTAAGCACTTGATCGCGCGTGGAAATTTTCTGCAGCCCAGGGTTGACAGCAACGCCAGAGACGAGAATAATGCGCGCCACTCGGCTACGTAGCTCAGCTGGTTAGAGCATAGCATTCATAATGCTGGGGTCCGGGGTTCAAGTCCCTGCGTAGCCACCAAACAAAACAAGGGTTTAGCGAAAGCTAAGCCCTTTTTTGTGTGTCCGAAGTGATCAGGATATGACCGTGGGTCCGCCACAAGCTGAGGATGTCGCCACCGCCCATGTCAGGTAGCGCCTAGAAAGAGGGCTAGCTGCCCAGGCATCTGGAAACCGCAGCGTTCGCATGACCGGAGAGTGGTGATAGTCGTTTGCAACGTGTGTCGGTCAGCCTATGCCCACTCGCACCGAGCGTTGCTCCTGATGCCACGCGAGGCGCTAGCGCGCAGCGGATACAGGCGCGACCTCGAAACACATGCGCCATCCCTCGTTATTGATCCCGAAGCGCCCGATAGAGACCGTCCTGTCGGGGTATATCAGCTGGAACCGCTCGCACAGCCTCAGTGCGACTGCATGCTTTATTTCCTGAGTGCGATCCTCGGCGGCCACATCGACATTGACGAACCGCGAATGCGCTACAGGGGATGAGTCAGGCTCCGGCAGGCGGTTCAGCGGCATCAACTCATCCGCGTATTCCTGTGCTGTTTTGCTCACGTCGCATCTCCTGTCTAAAGGCTTGATATCGCTGGCGCCTGATGCACGAGCTGTCGCTTGCACCTGAGTCGCTGATTGCCCTGCTCGCATCGTGCAGATCGGCGGACAAAGCTGGCGATTCAAGGACAAGCTCGAGACGGGACAAGTTCCCCGGGGAGACCTCGACCTTTCGCCAATCTATCAATGAGCGACCGGCTCGGCTAATGACCGGCACGTCAGCCAGCCCGCAGTTATTGGTTTTCGCCCGCCCCTACCCGGCCTTTGTGCCTCACTGGCCACCCTCTCACAGCGTATGGGTGTTTAATGCATGCCGGGATACACCATTCCGGCAACAAGGAGACGACCATGCTCGCTCGCATTTCCATAATCGCCCTGACAGCAGCATTTCTGCTTATGACCGGCTGCGTCTACCACGAATACCGCGACCGCGACTGGGACCGCTACGAGGATCAGCAGGGCGCAGATCGTGATCAATCCGAGAGGCATCACAAGTCCGACCGACGCCGACACGAAGACCAAGACCAAGACCAGCAATAAGACGAACACCGCCGATCTGATCGCGAGGCGCGCTACAACCAATATCGCTGAGCCCCCACGTGCCTGCCACTGCACGCAATGCTGTTCACTGAAGCCCAGTGAACAGCATTTTTTGTCCCTGTGAAATCTTGGGAAAATCGCGTTTATGCATTGCTCCGAATCGCACCCTGGTTATGCACGGGCTTGGAAGCATCAATGCATGAGCCATGCCTCGCCGAGACCGCCTTGCCGGTCAGTGGCCAAAGAGGGCAGACCAGCATGCCCCACAGCGTGGTAAATCGCGCCCACGTGATTACTCTGAGTGATAATGCCTCGCCACATTGCCCCACCACTTAACCGAGGAGTTCTGCGACGGTGACGTTCGAGATCAAGCAGTTGAATCCTGAGAAATACCGCCAGCAAACGCGCCGCAGCACCGTGACTATTGCGCTGATCTTTGTGCTGCTGGGCATGCTGCTGTCCAGTGTCGCCTTGATGCTGTTTGGCGAGCCCGGCGGCGATAACTTTCGCTGGAATCTGGCCGGCATTATTGCCGGGCTGCTGCTGACCGTGGCGCTGGTGCGGTTCAAGTTCTGGCATCAGCCCTGGATGGCCCCGGCCGTCTACGGCTGGCAACTCAAGCGCAGGCTGATGAGCATCACCAACGTCATGCACCACGTGACTGAGGGCGTAACTGCCCAAGATCCGACGGCGATCAAACTGCTGCGCTTCTATCACCTGGGACTGACCCAGATGCACCAGCTGGACGGCAATTCCAGCGCCCTCAGCCAGATGGTGGCAGAGATCAATCGGCACAAGGAGGCCATGGAGGCTCTGGGTATGAATACCGAGCAGAATCAGCTGATCCCGACCTGGCTTGAGGCGGTGAAGAAGGCAAACGCCGCGCGGTAAACACGTCCATCACCAGCGCAACAGCCTGCGGCTATCGCGTCGCGTTACTAGGGCCTGCGCGGCGCGCGCCATCCGGCCAGGCGACCTCAGCCCCCTGTCGATCAGCCGCGCTTCTGCGCCATCTGCGTGCCCAACAACAAGCCGGCGAAGATCAGCCCGCCGCCCAGCCAATGGAACGTCTGCAAACCCTCGCCCAGCAGCAGCCAGCCGAGTGCGGCAGTGCACACGGGCATCAGGTAGCTGGACAGCGCCGCCTTGGCGGCTCCGAGTACGCGCACGCCGTGATTCCAGGCGAGATAGGCGACCAGCGAGGCGAATACCGCCGTATAGGCGATGGCGCCAAGGTTGCTCGGGGTCACCGCGAAACGGGCGCCCTGGCTGAGTTCGTAGAGGTAGAACGGCAGGATCAGCGGCACGCCAAGCAGCATCAGCACACCGAGCAGGGCCAGCGCCGGGATCGGCAGCAGGTACTTGGCCCAGTGTCGCAGCAGCAGGGAATACAGTGCCCAGTCGGCCACGGCCAAAAGCATGATCAGATCGCCACGGTTGAACGACAGCGTCGTCAGGGTCGTCCAACTGCCCTGGGTGATCAGCACCAGCAGGCCGATTGCGGCCAGACCCATGCCCCACCAGGCGCGGCGTTGCGGCCACTCGCCGAGCAGCAGACCAGCGCCGATGAAGGTCATCAGCGGCAGGCAGGTGTTGACCAGGGTGATGTTGACCGCAACGGTAGTCTGCGCCGCGCTGTAGAGCATCGAATTGTAGCCGGCGATGCCCAGCCCCCCGAGCACCAGCAGGCGCCAGCCAGCCGCACGCAGCTGCGGGCGATGACGCCACAGCGGTGCCAGGACGAAGGGCAGCAGCAGGGTCAGGGCCAGGCACCAGCGCCAGAACGACAGGGCAAGAGGCGGGATCTCACCGGCGAAGGCGCGTGCCACCAGGGCGTTGCCCGACCAGCAGAGCACCGCCAGCAGCAGACCGAGCATGGCCAGCCCGCGTGAACTGTTCGTCACCTCAGTTTTGGCCGAGCGGGCGCAGGCGGTATTGCGGCGGCAGCTGTTCGATGCCGCTGACGGTGACGTTGAGGTTTTTCCAGCGACCGTCCTTGATGCCGTAGATGCAGCCGTGCACCGACAGCTCCTGACCGCGATGCCAGGCGTTCTGCACGATGGTGGTGTGGCTGACGTTGGCCACCTGCTGGATCACGTTGAGCTCGCAGAGGCGGTCGACCCGCTCCTCCTCGCTCGGCAACTTGGCCAGGTGATCACGGTGTTCGTAATACAAATCGCGGATGGTCCGCAGCCAGCCGTCGATCAAGCCGTACTGATTGTCCTGCATGGAGGCGCGCACGCCGCCACAGCCGTAGTGGCCGGTGACCAGGATGTGCTTGACCTTGAGCACGTCGACTGCGTACTGGATCACCGACAGGCAGTTGAGGTCGGTGTGCAGCACCACGTTGGCGACGTTGCGATGGACGAACAGGTCGCCTGGCAGCAGGCCGACGATCTCGTTGGCCGGCACCCGCGCATCGGAGCAGCCGATCCACAGGTATTCCGGCGCCTGCTGGCGGGCCAGCTTGGCGAAGAATGCCGGGTCTTTCTGAGTAATCGCCTCGGCCCACTGGGCGTTGTTGTCGAATAGGTGTTGTAAGTCACTCATGGCATCGGCTCCCTGGAGTATCGATGCGCACCATACGGAGCGCGCATGGCCTTTGACAAGCCACTTGGCGTTGCCGTCACAGTCCCAGGTGGCGCGACAGTCGCAAGCCCCTCCCCAGAACCCGCAACGGCGGAGCCACCGGTGCACAGCAAAAGCTGCGCGGCTGAAGCGAAGCACTGCCCGAGCGCTGCGGCAATCGGCAACTTACCAGCAACCTCGATCAATCGATCAGGGTGCAGGCCATCACCAAGGCATCCTCGCGCCCCCCCACGGCCGGGTAGTAGTCGCGGCGCCGACCAATTTCATTGAACCCATAACGCTCGTACAGGCGATAAGCCGACTGGTTGCTGGCGCGCACTTCAAGGAAGCATTCGCCGGCCTTGAGCTCCATGGCACGCTGCATCAGGCGCTCCAGCAGCAGTAAGCCGAAACCACGACCCTGGCTCTGCGGCTTGATGGTGATATTGAGCAGGTGCGCCTCGTCGATGATCACGTTGATCACCCCATGCCCGACCTGCTGCTGCCCCTCGAACATCACCCAGCAATCGTAAGACTTGAGGCTGTCGAGGAAGATCCCGCGCGTCCAGGGATGGCTGAACGCGGCGTACTCGATCTTCAGCACAGCCTCGATATCCGCTTCGGTCATCCGGCGGAAAGAAATCGCATCACTCATTAACGTTGACTCAGTAGGCGGTTGGAACATGGGCGAAATGGTCGAAACCTGACAGCGCAGGCAGCACTCAAGGGCCTGCCAGCCAGCGTTGCCGCACCCGGCGCATGGCCTGCCACAGTTCGGCCTTGCGTTCTGGCTCGTCCATCAGCAATTCCAGCCCAGGCAGTGCCCAGGCCGCCCCCAGCTCGTCGATCTGCATCTCGCGATTGTAGGCCTCGGCATCGGCATCACCGGCGAAACGGATGGCCGGAAGGCCGACCAGCCACAGGCAGCTACAGGGTGGCTGCTCTTCCAGGCGCGCGGCGATGAAGCTCTGCACGTAATCCAGCGCGACCTGCGGCCCCTGGTCCATGCTGCCGCGCGCCAGCAAGGGCCAGCGGACTGGCTCACCGACCAGTTGCGGGCTGTCCGGCAGACCGGCGGCGCGCAGCAGATCCTTGAGCAGCAGATAGGCCGGATCACGCCCCTGCAAGGGCTCGCCCGTGGGCAGTTCGACCAGCAAGGCGCAGTCACCGGCGCGCAGCAGTTGCAGAGCAAAGCGCGGCGGCGGCGCAACCACCGGTTTGGTCACTACGGGTGGCGCGACCTCATCGACGGCATCCACTTTGACACTGCGCGCAGTGATGCCGGGCCGCGGCACCTCGATCTTCGGCCGTTCGGCGCGCGGCTCGGGCCTGCTCGGCGACGCGGCTTCGCTGACCGGCGCAGCAACCGGCTCGACCGCGACAGGCACATCCGGCTCTGCCGGCTGCAGCAGCTCCGGACGCGAAGGCGCGGCAAAAGGCAACTCCACGCGCGGCAGCCAACTGGCCACCTGCATGGCACTCAGATAAGCACGACGCCGCAGCTCTGCAATCAAACGTCAGCCACCTGCGGATGCGCCTTCTGACCATCCTGCATCAGGTTGAGGGCGTTGATGTAGGCCTTGGCCGACGCGACCAGGATGTCGGTATCGGCGCCGTTGCCATTGACGATACGCCCGCCCTTCTCCAGGCGTACCGTGACCTCGCCTTGGGAGTCGGTGCCCTGGGTGATGGCGTTGACCGAATACAGTTGCAGGTTGGCAGTGGACGCGGCGATCACCTCGATCGCCTTGAAGGTCGCGTCCACCGGCCCGGACCCCTGGGCTTCGGCGCCCAGCTCGGCGCCGTCGACACTGAGCACCAGCTTGGCCAAGGGGACCTCGCCGGTCTTGCTCGCCACATCCAGGTAGACCAGCTTGAAGTGCTCCGGAGTCTCTTCGGCCAGGGTCTCGGAGACCAGCGCCTGCAGGTCTTCGTCGAAAATCTCGTGTTTCTTGTCGGCCAGTTCCTTGAAGCGGGCAAACGCGGCATTCATCTCCGATTCGCCAGCCAGGGTGACACCCAGCTCATCCAGGCGTGCACGGAAGGCCGCGCGCCCGGAATGCTTGCCCAGCACCATCTTGTTGGTGTTCCAGCCCACCGACTGGGCCGACATGATCTCGTAGGTTTCGCGGTGTTTGAGCACGCCATCCTGATGGATGCCCGACTCGTGGGCGAAGGCGTTGGCGCCAACGATGGCCTTGTTCGGCTGCACCGGGAAGCCGGTGATGCCGGAGACCATGCGCGAGGTACTGAGGATGTGCGGGGTGTCGATGCGGGTGTGCACACCGAGCAGGTCTTCGCGGGTCTTGATCGCCATGACGATTTCTTCCAGCGCCGCATTGCCGGCCCGCTCGCCGAGGCCGTTGATGGTGCACTCGACCTGCCGCGCACCGGCGACCACGGCCGCCAGGGAGTTGGCCACGGCCAGCCCCAGATCGTTGTGGCAATGCACCGAGAATACCGCCTTGTCGGCGTTGGGCACACGATTGAGCAGCTGGCGGATGGTTTCGGCGTACTGGTGAGGAATCGCATAGCCGACGGTGTCGGGAATATTGATGGTGCGCGCGCCGGCGTCGATCGCCGCCTCGATGATGCGGCAGAGGAAATCGATCTCCGAGCGACCGGCATCCTCGCAGGAGAATTCCACGTCGGCACACAGGTTGCGGGCGCGCTTGACCGCATGCACGGCCTGCTCGACCACCTGATCCGGCTGCATGCGCAGCTTGTACTGCATGTGGATCGGGCTGGTGGCGATAAAGGTGTGGATGCGCCCGCTGTTGGCGCCCTTGAGCGCTTCGGCGGCGCGGTCGATGTCGCCATCGAGGGCCCGCGACAGGCTGCACACGGTGCTGTCCTTGATGCTGTCGGCAATCGCCTTGACCGCGGCGAAGTCGCCCGGGCTGGCGATGGCGAAGCCGGCTTCGATCACGTCGACGCGCAAGCGCTCCAGGGCCCTGGCGATGCGCAGCTTCTCTTCACCGGTCATGGACGCGCCGGGACTCTGCTCGCCATCGCGCAGGGTGGTGTCGAAAATAATGACGCGGTCGTTGCTGCTCATGCTGGACTCCTCACGGATGCGCGGGCGCACACGCCCGAGCTGGGGGCGCATGTCGATAAGGGCTGATTGTCGCGTGAAATGCCGCAGGCGGGAAGCGTGGAAAACAGCGGCACGCTCCGTATCAAGCGTAGGGCGGGTTGCACCCGCCCTACCGGTCTAGGTTCTCAGCATCATCGCGGCTAAAGCCCCTCCCACGGGCCAGAAAGCAAAACGCCCGCCAAAATGGCAGGCGTTAGGCTGATCGAGCGAGCTAGAGCCAGGCTAGGCGAAAGTGCGCGAGGACGCGGAGTTTACTGCTGTAAATGAGCATCCGAGCGCACTTTCAACAACGCCTGGCCGACGCGCAGCCGATCAGAGGGCTTGATCCCAGGGGCGGTCGCCGTTGGCGTCTTTTATCCGGGTTGGCAGGCCCATCGCGTCCAGCAGTTTGAGGAACGGCTCGGCCGGCAGCTGCTCGACGTTGGCCATGCGCGCCACGTCCCAATCACCACGGGCCACCAGCAATGCGGCAGCGACCGGCGGTACACCGGCGGTGTAGGAGATGCCCTGGCTGTCGGTCTCGGCATAGGCATCGGCGTGGTCGGCGACGTTGTAGATAAACAACTCGGCCGGCTTGCCGTCCTTGCTGCCCTTGATCAGGTCGCCGATACAGGTCTTGCCGCTGTAACTTGGCGCCAGCGAAGACGGGTCCGGCAGTACGGCCTTGACCACCTTGAGCGGCACCACTTCGAGGCCTTCGGCGGTTTTCACCGGTTGCTCGGAGAGCAGGCCGAGGCTGTTCAGCACGGTGAACACGTTGATGTAGTGCTCGCCAAAGCTCATCCAGAAACGCACGTTGGGTACGTCGAGGTGCTTGGACAGCGAGTGCACTTCATCATGCCCGGTCAGGTACAGATTCTGCTCACCGACCACCGGCAGGTCGTCGGTACGCTTGACTTCGAACATGCTGTTGCTGGTCCACTGGTTGTTCTGCCAGCTCCAGACTTGTCCGGTAAATTCGCGGAAATTGATTTCCGGGTCGAAATTGGTGGCGAAGTACTTGCCGTGGGAACCGGCGTTGACGTCGAGGATATCGATCGACTCGATCTTGTCGAAGTACTGCTGCTGCGCCAGGGCAGCATAGGCATTGACCACGCCCGGGTCGAAACCGACTCCGAGGATGGCGGTCACGCTTTTTTCCTGGCATTCGGCCAGTTGCTTCCACTCGTAGTTGCCGTACCAAGGCGGCGTTTCGCAGACCTTGCCCGGTTCTTCGTGGATGGCGGTATCGAGGTAGGCGGCACCAGTCTCAATGCAGGCGCGCAGCACCGACATGTTGAGGAAGGACGAGCCCACGTTGATGACGATCTGCGATTCGCTCTCGCGGATCAGTGCCTTGGTTGCTTCAATATCCAGCGCATTCAGGGCATAGGCCTGAATTTCGGCCGGCTGCTTGAGGCTGCCCTTGGCCTTTACGCTGTCGATGATGGCCTGGCATTTGGAGATGTTGCGCGACGCGATGGCAATACGACCGAGTTCGTCGTTGTGCTGCGCGCACTTGTGGGCCACCACCTTGGCGACACCTCCTGCACCAATGATCAGAACATTCTTCTTCAATTTCTTTATCTCTCCTTTAACCGCCGGCCTTCAGGACAGGCTGGACAGGTAGTCGTCGAAACCAAATTCACGAACCACCTCGACACTGCCGTCGAGCTGTCGCACTGCAATAGAGGGCATTTTAAGCCCGTTAAACCAGTTTTTCTTGACCATGGTGTAACCCGCTGCGTCGATGAACGACAGACGATCGCCGATGGCCAGCGGACGATCGAAACGGTATTCGCCAAAAATGTCCCCAGCCAGACAGGATTTACCGCACACCATGTAGCTGTGCTCGCCATCACAGGGGGCCATCTTGGCGTCCAGACGGTAGATCAACAGATCGAGCATATGCGCTTCGATGGAGCTGTCGACCACCGCCAGATGCTTGCCGTTGAACAGGGTGTCGAGCACCGTGACTTCCAACGAGGCGCTCATGGTGATGGCGGCCTCACCGGGTTCCAGATAAACCTGCACGCCGAAACGCTCGGAGAAGGCCTTGAGCCGTGCGCAGAACTGATCCAGCGGATAGCCGTCACCGGTGAAGTGAATGCCGCCGCCCAGGCTGACCCACTCGACCTGCTCCAGCAGGTGGCCGAAGCGCTCTTCGATGGTGCTGAGCATCTGCTCGAACAGCTCGAAGCTGTTGTTCTCGCAGTTGTTGTGGAACATGAAGCCGGAAACCTTATCCATCACGGTGGCGATCTTTTCCGGGTCCCACTCACCCAGGCGGCTGAACGGGCGCGCCGGGTCGGCCAACAGGTAATCCGAGCTGCTCACCTGCGGGTTGACCCGCAAGCCGCGGACCTTGCCTTCTGAAGCTTCGGCGAAGCGCTCGAGCTGGCCGATCGAGTTGAAGATGATCTTGTCGCAGTTGGCCAGCATCTCGTCGATTTCATCGTCGGCCCAGGCCACGCTGTAGGCGTGGGTTTCGCCAACGAACTTCTGCCGACCGAGCTTGAGCTCATACAGCGACGACGAGGTGGTGCCGTCCATGTATTGCTGCATCAGGTCGAACACCGACCAGGTGGCGAAGCACTTGAGGGCCAGCAGCGCCTTGGCACCGGAGTGCTCGCGGACATAGGCGATCTTCTCGAGATTACCCAGCAGCTTTTGCTTGTCGATGAGGTAGTACGGCGTCTTGATCATCAGTGTGCCTATACAAGGTCAGCCGGCAGGAAATCAGCATTGCCGACCCCCTCCCCAAAAAGTGGAGGCGAATTGTGCCGATAACCGACGCATATCGAAAGAGCCATGGGGATATTTAGTCTGTCAACCGACCGTTGGCGACGCATTATCGCAAGCGGCGGCAATCCGCAGCCCGATTGGAGCGCCCGCGGCGCAAAGTGCAGACGCCCGACAGGATGAACGGCATTGATGACCAACAGGTGACAACGATGTGCCACCAAGCCTGATCGGCTAATGGCTGTGGCAGCGCAAGGCAGTTCAGCCCTGACGAAACAGCCCGAGCAGGTGGCGGGCAATGGCCCCCTTGATCGCGTTGATACTCGCCGGCGAGCAGTGCGCCAAGTGGACGAGGTTGATGCGGTGCAGGTGCAGCGACGGCATTCGCGTCTCGAACTCGCGCAGATCCTCCTTGATCAACACCGGCAAAAACGACTCGCCCCTGGCCCGATAGCGCTCAATCAGCAACCTGAGCCCATCCTGAAACGGCAACTCCCTGGAGGCCACCAGACGATTGTGGCTGGGGATTTTCAAGTAGAGGCCTGGGTGGCCCAGGGTTTCGCCCGGCAGAATATGGATACCGGTGGGTTCTACCGCATGGGCCGGAATGTCATGGAAGGTTTCGTTCCAGCAGCGCTCGTCCGGGAGGATGGTGATATCGCCATGATCACTCGGCGGCACCACAAAGCTGTAGTGGCTGTAGAGCTTTTGCGCATAGGCAGAATATATACACAGGCAGTTCTCGAAGCGCAGCAGGAAGGCAATCGTCTCGCGGCGGTCGGTGATGGCGTCGAGATCCCAGTCCAGGTCACGCTGATCCTGCAGCTCGCGCCAACAGGCATCGATGGAGGCAGCGGAGGTGGACGACATAGGTTCGATCCCGGCGGGGTGTTTGTTTTCTTATCGCAGAAAACATGCCAGCAAATTCAGTCACTTGAATGGGGCTTGCAGCGCATCGAGAGCACCGGCCAACGGCTGTGGCGGTCGTAAACTGCCGTATTGCGTCACCTGCGCGGGCAAAGCGCCTCCGATCGCCTCAGACTCAATCGATTGCCGGTCGATGCAGTACAATCGGCGCTTTTCCCAGATTGAGCGACCGGCTTTCGATGATCGATCCCAAGCGCGTATTGCGCGCCCTTGCCGAACACTGGACGTTGCTCGAACCGCTCTGCGAGCGGTTCGATACCGGCACCCTGAGCCTGATCGAGCTGCGCAAGCAGCTCACGGCGCAGTTGCCGGACAGCACGCCAGTGGACATTACCGCCCTGCTCGACCAGTGGATCCGCCTGGATATCCTGGTGCCGGTGGCCAAGAGCCCCAACCGCTTCGAGCTCAACGCGCAGATCCACGACTTCCTGGCCTATTTGCGCCGTGAACACCGACTGGGCCTGTGCCTGGAGATCGAGGCCTACCTGCGTCACCTCGAACGCCTGGCCGGCTATATCAAGGATGCCTTCGAGGTGCGCGACGCGGCCGATCTGGCGCGGCAGCTGCGTTTGCTCGACATGCGCGTGCGCGACGTGCTGAAGAAGCTGGCCAACGACGAACAGGCGCTGGTCGCCGTGGCCGAACGGGCCAAGACCAGCGACCGGCAGATCCCCCTGCGTCAGCGTTACGCCGAAGTGCTGGCGACCTGGGACGAATATGTCGAGCCGATGATCCAGCTGGTCGCCGCCGACGGCGCCTTTGAGCAGGGCGTCCACCGCGTCGAGCATGTGCTGCTGCGCCTGCTCAGCGAACAACAGCGCCTCGGCCCGCTGGTTGACGATGACCTGCTGCTGCGCACCCATGCACGCATCCTGGAGATGCAGACCACCGCCCAGCTGACCCTGCGCCGCGCCCGCGAGCTGCTCCTGCCGCTGCGCGAGGAAGCCCGGCGGCACAATGCCGTGACTCGCGGCGCGGCCCTGGCCCTGGCGGCAATTCGCCGCAAAGGGTTGGACGCGGTGCCGCAGGCCGCACTGCCGCTATTCAGTCGTGCGCAAAGCACCTTTCTCGGCAGCGCGTCCCAGGTCGAGGCCTATGTCTACGCCCTGGCGCGCTTCGAACCGAAGCCGGCGCAGTTCCCCAAGGCCAGCACCTCGCGCAAGGGCGAAGCACCGCGCGCGCCACGCACCGCGCGGGAGATGCTCGAACGCTGCGAACAAGCCCTGCCGTTGCCCGACTTGATGGGCTGGCTGCTGCAGGAGGAACCCGAAGGCGCCACCGACGAACTGCTCTATTGGTTCTCGCGCCTGTCCCGCGATACCCGCTTCCAGCGCGAACGCCTCGAGCGCCGTGACTATTTGACCGCCGAGCATCAGCTCAGCCTGAGCTCCTTTGCATTGATCAAGCCGGCCGGAACCACCGCCCTATGAATATCGACCTGAAAGAACTGACCCAACTGGCACCGATCTTCCGCGAGCTGTTCAAGGGCTATCACGTCAGCCGCCGCGACCCGGAGCTGTACGCCCAGCTGTCCAACCTGCAGGACCAGTACCGTGCGCTGTTCAAGGCACTCGGTTATGAGCTGATCTGCGACAGCCGTGGCTTCTACTATTTCGTCCCCGAGCAGATGGGCGCCCAGGTCAACAAGACCGCCCAGCGCCTGGCGCTGTTCACCTTCATCCTGGTTGAACACCTAGCCGATCAGGGCCGCGACCCGCTGGCCGTGCTCGACGGTGGCAGCCTCGGTCGTGATGAACTGCCGCCGCTGCTGGAAAAGTACCGTGACCTGTTCCTCCAGGCCGAAGTCACCACCATCGAGGAGCTGGAAGAAAAGGTCATGCGCCGCCTGAGCCAACTGGGCTTTACCGGTGAAGAAAACGGTACCTACCGCTTCCTCGCCCCCATGCACCGCTTCCTCGATGTCTGCCTGAGTGTGCAGCAGGATCGCGACCTGGCCGCCACCCTGCATAGCGCCCTGCCGCTGCCGACCCCGCTGCTGGTCGACGATGAAGCCGAGGAGGAAATCATCAGCCTCGCCGACGATGAGTCGGACCTCAGCGAAGAAGATGCCCTGGCCCGTGCCATGGCCGACGAACGCGCCGTACAGGAGATAGATGCATGAGCCAGGAACGCTTCGGCATCCGCCGCTTTGCCCTGCTGAACACCGCCGGTTACAGCCTCGGGCTGTTTCCGCTGGAGAACCCGCTGTCGGTGTACGGCGCCAACAACCTGGGCAAGTCGGCCTCGATCAACGCGCTGCAGTTCCCGATTCTGGCCCGCATGTCGGACATGAGCTTCGGCAAGTACAGCCTGGAACAATCGCGCAAGTTCTACTTTGCCACCGACACCAGCTACATCCTGGTGGAAGTCGCCCTGCCCCACGGCCCCCACGTGATCGGTGTGGCCGGGCGCGGCCCGGGTGGCGGTTTCGGCCACCAGTTCTTTGCCTACCAGGGCGAGCTGGACCTGGCCCACTACCAGAAAAACGGCACCTGCCTGCGTCAGCGCGAGCTGTTCAACGCCCTAGAGCGCGACGGCATCAAGGCCTATGAATTGAAGCCCGAGGAGCTGCGCCGCCTGCTGGTCGGTGGCCACACCTCGATCCCGCTGGACCTGACCCTGATCCCGCTGCGATCCACCAGCGAGCAGAGCCTGAAGACCTTCCGCGCGCTGTTTATCAACCTGCTGCATATGCGCGAGATCACCGCGGCCAAGCTCAAGCAGCTGTTTCTCGATGCCTTCGAGCACAGCCTGCGCTCGGGCAGCGTTGACTACATCGCCGCCACCGAAGAAGCCTTCCGTGATGTGCGGCGCATGGAGCAGGACTTCCAGGCACTGGTCGGCGCCGGCCCCTTGATCGAAGCCCTGGCCGCCGGCGTCGCCCAGCGCGAACTGCTGCGCGGCAAGCTGCATCGCCTCTCGCCGCTGCTCGATTCGCTGCTCGGCACCTGGCAGGACTATGCCGGCGCACGCCGCGAGGAGCTGGTAATCCAGGCCGAGCACTACCGCGGCGAACAGGATGGCCTGCAGCAGGAACAGCGTGGCGGCACCGCCGAGCTGATGCGCATGGAACGCCAGATCAGTGAGATCCAGCGCTGGCTCGGCGAACTGTCTGTACTGAAGAACCGCTTCGCCCTGGTCAGCGACGCCCAGGTGCTGGAGGCACAATTGCTCGCCGCCAAGGACGCCCACGACGAACTGGCCGGTGCCCTGGCGCAGTCACGGCAATTCTCCAGTGAAGACCTCGAGGAGCGCCTGCGCGATCTGGACAAGCGCCTCAGGTCGGTCAGGCAGCAGCTCGACCACGCCGACAACAACAGTTACTCGCGCCTGCGAGAAGAGTTCTCCCAGGCCGATGTCGATCGCCTGATGCGCCTGTTCAACGGCCAGCTATTCAGCCTACCTTTAGGCGACAAAGGCATTCAGCTGGACCATGGTGATACCTGGGTGAAGTCCCTGGAAGCCGTACTGGACGGCTTCCAGGGCGAGCGCTTCGAGGTGCCCGGCCTGTCCATCGACCTCAGCCATATCGAGCCTCCGGCGCTGCAGGCCCTGGCTGACCGCGCCGCTCTGCGTGACCAGAAAGACCGCCTCGAGCGCGAATACAAACAGCTCAAGACCCAACAAGCGGTGGCCGGCGACCGCGCCGCGAGCAAGGCCCAGGCCGAACGCCTGTACCAGGGCGTGCTGGATGCGCAAAAAGCCCTGGAAGACTACCGCCGCAGCCAGACCCTGGCCGTGGAAGAAGACAGCCAGCTGGAACAACTGGCGCAACTGGAAGCGGCGCAGGACGAGCTCAAGCGCAGCAGCGATGCCTTCACCGAACGGGTGCAGCAACTGTCCGCCAAGCTGCAACTGGTGGGCCGGCAGCTGGCCGATCTGGAAGCCAAGCAGCGCACCTTGGAAGACGCCCTGCGTCGGCGCCAGTTGCTGCCGGCCAATCTGCCGTTCGGCGCGCCCTTTACCGACCCGGTGGATGACTCCCTCGACAACCTGCTCCCCCTGCTCAACGACTACCAGGACGCCTGGCAGGGTCTGCAACGAGTCGACGGGCAGATCGAGGCGCTCTACGCCCAGGTGCGCCTGAAAGGCGTGGCCAAGTTCGACAGCGAGGACGACGTCGAGCGCCGCCTGCACCTGCTGGTCAACGCCTACGCGCATCGCCAGGACGAAGCCCTGACCCTGGCCAAAGCGCGCCGCGCGGCGGTCACCGATATCGCCCGCACCCTGCGCAATATCCGCAGCGACTACGACAACCTGGAACACCAGTTGGCCCTGTTCAACCGCGAGATCAACAAGCGTCAGGTCTCCAACCTGGAAAGCTTCCGCATCGTCCTGGCACCGAACAAGGACGCCCTCAAGCACATCGACCAGATCATCCACAGCGCCGGCCAGTACGAGCAAGGCGAGACCCTCTCGGTATTCGACCTGCAGCAGAGCAGCGATCAGGACAGCAAGAACGAGGAAGCCAAGGAGTACCTGGCACGCCTGGTCGCGGCCAACCACAACCAGCTGGGCTTGAAAGATCTGTTCGAGCTGGCCTTCGAGATTACCAAGGTGCACGGTCAGCCGGTGATCCACACCGACATCGATGGCGCTGCCTCCAACGGCACGACCATGACCATCAAGGCGTTGACCAACATGTACTTGTTGCTGCACCTGATGGATCGCGACCAGGCCGGGCGTATCCGCCTGCCCTACTACCTCGACGAGGCGGCGGACATCGACGAGAAGAACCAGCAGGCGCTGATCGAAACCAGCCTGCAACTCGGCTTCGTACCCATCCTCGCGTCGGTCAAGCCACAGGTCTCGGCCCACGTGGCCATCGACCTGGAAGGCGGCAGCGGGCCAAACGGCATCTACATCGACGAGGCGGACTGGAAATACATCCAGCGCCGGGAAACCAGCGACCTGCAGGTCAAGCCTGTCGCGGCTGTCGAGCCGGCCTGAAGCAACCTTCACCACTAACCAGGCTCGCTAATGCGGCCCTGGATAGTGGTGACCTGGCTATTTCGGCAGGGCGATTTTCGGTGCCCACTCCAGCCACTCTTCCTTCGGCTCGTCGAACATGGCAAAGGTCTGTCCCGGCCTGGCCTGGTGACTCATGGGCTCGAGATCCGGGGTCGCGAACGCCACGCCCCCCTCAATCAAGGTTTCCAGGGATTCGCTACGCACCTTCACGCCCTTGAACAGTCCTGCCTCGAAACCAACCCCTGAGGTATTCCAGAAACGGCTACCGGTGCGCACCAGGCCGGCATAACGCGGCTCGATCAGGATATGAATCAGGACCCGGTCCGCGGTCGGTCCGAGTTCGTAACCGGTCACCTTGCCCACCGGGACTTCCCGATAGCTTACCGGCACCCCGGCTTTCAGCGAGCTGCGCCGCGCAGTGCTGAGCACCAGACGCAGGCCGAGCTCCTCCACCACCTGACTCGGCGGACGCGCCAGCGCAATGAATTCGACCTGCCTGGCCGCACCCTTGGTCGCCGGCCAGACTTCCAGATACTGGCCACTGACCAGGGTGTCCAGGTTGGCCACACGGGTCAGGCTGAACTCCGGCTTGACCACCCAGAACTGGGTGCCCACTCGCGCGATCTGCTCAGTCGCCAGAGTCACACGGGCTCGCAGAACTACAGCCTGCAGGTCTTCGCTGAGCTCGATACTCTCAACCTTGCCGACATCCAGGCCACGGTAACGGATCGCCGTGCCTGGGCTCAGGCCATCACCACGATCCATTCGGATGCTAATCGCCACACCGTCCTGCATGGCCGCCTCGCGACTGGCATAGAGGTGCAAGCGTGGTACTTTCCGGGATAGTGCCGGGGCCTGCAGGTCCGTGGTTTCAAACGCGATGCCCCCAGACAATAGGGTCTGCAGCGATTCACTCTTGACCTCGACCCCGGACAAACCGCCTTTCAAGGTAATGCCACTGGCATTCCAGAAGCGCGTTGAGCGATTCACCAGATGCGCGTATTCGGGCACGACGTGTAGACCGAAGACCACCCTTCGATTGTCGCGAGCGAGTTGAACGCTCTGCACCGAACCAACAGGGACCTGCCGATAGAGAATCGGGCTGCCGACCTCAAGTGAACCGCGGCTGTCGCTGAACAGCACCATATGCAGGCCGGGGGCATCCAGATTCAGCGGCGGCGCCTTGGGCCGCGCCACGAAATCACGCTTGGCCGCTGCACCCTTTTCGCCGGGGCGCATGGCGATGTAATTACCTTTGACCAGTGCTTCCAGGCCGGTGATGCCCGCCAGGGAAATCGACGGTTTGACCACCCAGAATTCGCTACCTTCGACCAGATAGTCTTCAGTGCGCGGATCGAGGGTCAATTCGGCCAAGGCGCCGGTCAGGTCGTCATTGACCTTGAGCGCCTTCAAGGTGCCTGCCTGTATGCCGTTGTACATAACGGGCGTACGCCCGGCCTGCAAGCCTTCGAAATCAGTCATCTTGACCAGTACCCGGATGCCAGCCTGGGCGGCTTCGAAATCTTCATACAACCGAAATGGAATGCTCGGGTCGGTCGCCGGACTATCTTTACGATGCTCGGGCGTGGCGAAAGCAATACCGCCCGCCACTATGCTGGCCAACGACTCGCTGCGCAGCTTGAAACCCGACAAACTGGCGTCGATGCTGATGCCGCTGGCATTCCAGAAACGCGTATGTTTACGCACCAAAGCGGCATAGGTCGGCTCAATGTAGAGCTTAACCTCGACCGTGCTCTGATCGTTGGCGAGGGCATAGCTTTTCACCCGGCCAACCTGAATCTGCTTGTAGAACACTGGGCTGTCACGATTCAACGAGCCGAGCCGTTCAGCTTTCAGGGTCAGATGTAGCCCAGGCCTGTCATCCGACAGCGGCGGCGGCTCGGCCAACGCCTCGAACTCCAGGGCCGGTTCGCCATCGCCAGGGCTAACTGCAATGTAATTACCCGACACCAGGGTCTCCAGCCCGGTGATACCCGCCAGACTCACGCTAGGCTTGACCAGCCAGAATCGCGTGTTACTGCGCAAGTACGGCTCGACCTTCTTGTTCATCTCCACAGTGGCAACTACCCCGAGGTTTTCACCACTGTCATCCAAGGCCATAGCCTTGACCTTGCCGATCGCCATGCCCTTGTAGATAACCTCAGTCTTGCCCGCCTGAATACCATCTCCACCCGGGAAAACCACCTGGATTTCAACCCCTGCCTCACTGTAGGCCTGCCAGCCCAACCAAGCACCAATCAGCAAGGCAATCAGGGGCAATACCCAGATGGCAGACCAGTTGGATGCAGGACGGGTTCTCGCCGTAGGTAGATCAGTCATGGTTGCCATCCGACTCGGTGTTATCCCAGATCAACCGGGGATCGAAAGTTAAAGCCGCCAGCATCGTCAGAATCACCACACTGGCGAAAGCTATCGAACCGAAACCTGGCTCGATACTCGCCAGGCTGCCGAACTTGACTACCGCTACAAGAATCGCAATGACAAAGATATCCAACATCGACCAGCGACCAATCCACTCGATAAACCGGTACATGAGTATTCGCTGACGCACCGACATCGGCTGATGCCGCTGTATCGAATACAGCAGCAGGGAAATACCAATCAACTTGAATGTCGGCACAAGAATACTGGCGATGAACACCACGATAGCTATCGGCAGCATGCCGAGGTGCACCAGTTCGATGATGCCCGACAGGATAGTGTCAGACTGCCCCTGGCCCAGTGAGTTAACGGTCATGATCGGTAAAATATTGGCGGGGATGTACAGCAGGGCAGCCGTCAACAGCAATGCCCAAGTACGAACGAGACTGTCTGGACGACGCACATGAATAACGCCCCCGCAGCGCGAACAGAACTGCTTGCGCCCATCGGGCTCCTGTTTATTCAGCATATGGCATTCGTGGCACAACAGCAGGCCTGCATCAATTGCCCTCATGTGCGTCTTCCCTGGATAACGCCTGCCAAATCTGGTGCGGGGTCATAGTCACCTCCAGCCACACCTGGACCAATAACAAGCCCACGAAACACGCCAAACCGACTCCCAGGCTCAAGTCCGCAATATCGGCCAACTTAACGATCGACACCAGAATGCCCATCAGGTAGACCTCGAGCATACCCCAGTCACGCAGGTGGTGATAAATCCGGTAGAACAGCAAGCCATAACCACGGCCAATGTTCCAGGCAATGCTCAGCAACACCAGAAACTGGCAAAGCAGCTTGAGCAACGGTACCGCCATGCTGCAGAGAAAGACCACCACGGCCACGCTCTGCATGCCGCTTTGATACAGGTTGACCACACCACTCCAGACCGTGTCCTCGCTCGTCTGACCGAGCAGATTGAGTCGAATGATCGGTAGGAAATTAGCCGGTATGTAAAGCATCAGGGCAGCCAGCACCAGAGCCAGGCTTCGCCTTACCACCTGAGTGCGCTGGGAGTAAAGCTCGTAGCCACAGCGCGGGCATACAGCCCGCTCACCATCCGCTAGCTGTGGCCGGCGCATCAATAGATCGCATTCATGGCAAGCAATCAACTCTTCCAGTGGAAGCGTCGACACGTCTTGAGTGGCAGCCGAATCGGCCATGTGCGAAGGCCCGTGCGAAATGAATAATTATTCTAGGCGAGTGGAACACAGAACTGCTCACACCGGTACCGTCCGATGGGGTACCGATGATTTGTCTATTCC
>NZ_JAQJZJ010000014.1 GCF_027988105.1 Pseudomonas aestuarii
GCCCTACCTCCGAACGGATCGCCGGCCGGACCGCCCTACATTTTGCGCGGATCAGCGGTGCTCGGCAGTTTCAGCGCCGCTGAGCACGGGTGACGGAAAATAGCTGAATGATGTCAGTTTGATATTGTCGTGGATGGCATATGCTTACTGCGATCATCCATTGTCACCATGGGGCCGCCGTGCTTAAGCGCATTTCCGTCACCGAGTTGCTTGAGGGGATGTACATCCATGAGCTGTGCGGGTCATGGATGGAGCATCCGTTCTGGAAGCCCCGCTTTCTCCTGAACGACCCCAAGGACCTGCAGCGTATCCGCGACAGCGGTATCCGCGAGCTGTGGATCGACACCAGCAAGGGGCTGGACCTGCCGAGCGGGCAGACGCTGGAACAGGTGGAGGAGGAAGCCGAGGCGGTATTGCAGGCCGTCGAGCCGTTGCTGGAGCGTCGGCGCTGCGCCTTGGATGAAGAGGTTAGCCGTGCCGCCAAGCTCTGCGACACCGCCAAGGAGGCGGTGATGCAGATGTTCGGCGATGCCCGCATGGGCCGGGCAATTGACGTCGCCCATGTGACCGAGCTGGTCGATGAAATCTCCGCCTCGGTATTGCGTCAGCCCAGTGCCCTGATCAGCCTGGCGCGCCTCAAGCGCGCCGACGAATACACCTATATGCATTCGGTGGCGGTCTGCGCGCTGATGATCGCCCTGGCGCGCCAACTCGACCTGCCTGAGGCCAAGGTGCGCGAGGCGGGCATGGCTGGACTGCTGCATGACATCGGCAAGATGCGCATACCGTCGGCGCTGCTGAACAAGCCGAGCAAATTGAGCGATAGCGAGTTTGCCACGATGCGCAGTCATCCCACGGAGGGCGCGCGGATTCTGCTCGACAGCCGGCAGGTCAGCGCGCTGGTGCTGGATGTGTGCCTGCATCACCATGAAAAGGTCGATGGCAGTGGCTATCCGCATCACCTGGTCGGTGAGCAGATCAGCCTGTTTGCCCGGATGGGCGCGGTCTGCGACGTATATGACGCGATCACCTCGAACCGTCCTTACAAAGCCGGCTGGGGGCCGGCTGAGTCGATCCGCAAGATGGCGGAGTGGAGCAAGGGGCATTTCGATGAGCGCGTGTTCCAGTCGTTTGTCCGGGCCGTCGGCATCTACCCGACCGGTTCGCTGGTACGCCTGCAGAGCGGCCGTCTCGGGGTGGTGCTGGAACAGCATGCCACGTCGTTGCTGATGCCCAGGGTCAAGGTGTTCTTCTCCGCCTCCACGAAAACCCCGATTCGTCAGGTCATCGTCGACCTCGCCGAATGGGTCGGCCGCGACAAGATCGTCAGCCGCGAATCCGCCGCCGAATGGGGATTTCGCCACCTCGATGAATTATGGACAGGCTTGCCCGCCAGATAACTGGCGCCTAGCGCGCCGACAGCCGGGCGAACCATCCGCCGCTGAGCCGGTCGGAGTTCCTGACGTTTTTAAGGAATCCTGACTGCTTATGAAGATTGTTGCTGCACTCTTGGCCTTGGTCGCGTTGCCGGCGATGGCCAATCAACCGGCGCTCTACGGGCGCTACGAATACATCGAGTTGCCGCAAGTCGGGCAAACCCTGAAAGCCAAGATGGACACCGGCGCGGTGACGGCCTCGCTGTCGGCCAGGGACATCGAGCAGTTCCAGCGTGACGGTCAGGATTGGGTGCGTTTCCGCCTGGCCACCGCGAGTGCCGACGACACCCAGTTCGAGCAGCCCCTGGCGCGGGTCAGCAAGATCAAGAGCCGTGCCGAAGAGCGCGGTGACGCCAGCGCTCCAGCGGTGGTCAAGCGTCCGGTGGTCGATATGCAGCTCTGCCTGGGTAAGCAATTGCGCACCGTCGAGGTCAACCTCACCGACCGCAGCCACTTCGATTATCCGTTGCTGATCGGCACCAGTGCCTTGCGTGATTTCGGCGTGGCGATCAACCCGGCGCAACGCTACGCCGCCAATAAGCCGCAGTGCTGACACGCAATTGACCTATGCTGCGAGCAGCCGTCCGCGCTGCTTGCCTGACCCGAGCGCTTGTGAAAAAACGGCGCGCCGCCTGCGCTCGATTTTTTCACAAGCGCTGACGCGAGTAGCCCGGCGTAATTCTTGCTAGATGATGTTCTTTGCCACACTTGTTGCCAGGTGTGGATGGGCTCGTTGAGGTGTCGTTATGACTGGAGTACTCAAGCCGGGTATACGTGTATTGGAGCGTTTCAGCTTCGCGCGTAAATTTCAGCTGCTGTTTGTATTATTCGCCCTGCCGCTGGGCTATGCGCTGTGGGGGATCACCAGCGACCATCTGGCCCGCCTGACGCTGATCGACCATGAGCTGGATGGCGTGCGCGGGGTGCAGGCCCTGGGCGAGGTGCAGCGCGAGATGATCGCCCAGCGCACCTTGCTGGCGCGCTGGAAGGGCACCGACGAGCCGGCCGAGGCGCTGTTGCAACAACGCGCAAGCGGCCTCGATCAGGCGTTGGAGCAGGCCGCGACGCAGCTGGCGAGTACCCCGTCGAGCGTGCAGGCACGTGAGCAACTGGCGGCCCTGCAAGCGCTGCGCGCCGAACTGAGTGTGGCGGTGCTGGGCAAGATGGCGCTACCGGACGCCCTGGAGCGTTACCAAAAGACCCTGTTGCAACTGATGGCGCTGCGCGAGCAGGTGGCCACCGACAGCGGGTTGATTCTCGACCCGCATCTCGACACCTACCTGATGATGGAGCAGCTGACCTTTACCCTGCCGCGCCTGCAGGAAAGCCTCGGCAGCTTCGCCAGCCAGGGTTATGGGGCGGTGTTCTCGGAGCATTTCACCCTGCAAAGTCGGGTCAAGATCCGCGATTTGCGCCACACCCTGGAAGAGTCGCGCGGCCAGTTGATCAAGGCACGTGCGACCCTCGGCCAGCAGTCAGCGCGGCCGATGGTCGATTTGCAGGCGGCATTCGTCGCGGCCGAGCAAGGCTTCGACACCTTCCTCCTCGAGATCGACCGCGATATGTTCGAGGCCAACCCCATGGCCTTGAGTCCGCAGCAGTTCATCGAGCGGGTCGACGTCTTGCAGGCCCAGCTGACCGGCCTGCAGCAGGCGTTGTACCAGCAGTTTTCCCAGAGCCTGGGTGACTACCGGCAGCAGGGGCAGCGCGAAATGTGGCAGGTGATTGCCGTGTTCGGGGTGCTGACCCTGTTGGCGCTCTACGTGCTGTTCTGCCTGAATGCCTCGATTCGGCGCAGCACCGCCGGCATCATCGAGGCCGCGCAGGGCCTGCGTGACGGCGATTTGCGCGTGCACATGCAGGTGCATGGCGAAGACGACCTGGCGAGTATCGCCAGCGCGCTGAATGCCGCGGTCGCTCAGTTGCGTGGTTCGTTGCAGGGCGTCGATCAGGAAAGCCAGAGCCTCGGCGGCACCGTGCAGTTGCTCAGCAGCCAGGCGCAGAGCGCGCTGACGTCAGTGGAACAGCAACAGGGGCAGATGAGCCAGATCGCCACCGCCGCCACGCAGATGGCGGCCACCGCGCAAAGCGTTGCGCAAAGCTGCGAAGAGGCCTCGGTGGAAGCCGGGCAGACCCGTGAAATCGCCAACCAGAGCAACCAGCGCAGCGTGCGTACCGGCGCCAGCATGCGTCAGCTCAGCAGTCGCCTGGGCGACAGTGCCGCGACCCTGCAGCAGCTGCGCGTGCAGACCGAGCAGATCACCCGGGTGGTCGATGTGATCAAGGGCATCGCCGAACAGACCAACCTGCTGGCGCTCAACGCGGCCATCGAGGCGGCGCGTGCCGGCGAACAAGGCCGCGGCTTCGCCGTGGTCGCCGACGAGGTGCGTTCGCTGTCGCAACGCACGCAGAACTCCACCGCGGAAATCGCCCAGACCGTCGCCGACCTGCACCGGGTGGTCGGCCAGTCGGTCAGCCAGATGGAGGAGGCCGTGCAGCAGGCCGAGGGCGATGTCGGCAGCGTGCTGGCCATGGGCGAGGATCTGGCCGGGATAGTCGAGTCGGTGCAGCGGGTCAGCGACCGCCTGGCGCAGATCGCCACCGCCGCCGAACAACAGGCGGCCACCGCGGACGAAGTCAGCGGCAATATCCAACAGGTCGATCAGGGCGCCAGCGCCATGCTCGACGGCGCGCAGGCGGTGAGCGAGGCGGCCGAGCAACTGCGCCGCGGCAGCCAGGTGCTGGCGCAGAACACCGGGCGCTTCCAGTTGGGTTGATAGGCCTGATGAAGGGCTGTCGTAGGATGGGTTGAGCGCAGCGATACCCATGCTGTCGGGTTGGGCGCCTGGGTTACGCGGATATGCACGCACCGTAACCCACCCGACTGTTGCAGGCGCACGGCTTGACGCTGCGCCCGCCCTGCCGCAGGCTGCCGGCCGTGACCGCCCCTGTGCAGGACGCCCATGCCGTACATTCTGATCGTCGAAGATGAAGCCGCGATTGCCGACACCCTGGTCTACGCGCTGCAGGCCGAGGGTTTCACCACCTGCTGGTTGGGCCTGGGTGGCGTGGCGCTGGAGCGCTTGGCTGGCGAGCCGTTCGACCTGGTGATTCTCGATGTAGGCCTGCCAGATATCGGTGGTTTCGAAGTCTGCAAGCGCCTGCGCCGTTTCTCCGAGGTGCCGGTGATCTTCCTCACCGCCCGTAGCGAGGAGATCGACCGGGTGGTGGGGCTGGAGATCGGTGCCGACGATTATGTGGTCAAGCCTTTCAGCCCGCGTGAAGTAGCGGCGCGGGTCAAGGCCATTCTCAAGCGCACGGCTCCGCGTGAGTCTGCCGCGTCTGCGCCGAGTGGCCCTTTTCAGGTGGACAGCGAACGGGTACAGATCCACTACCACGGTCAGCTACTGAGCCTGACGCGCCACGAATTCCGCTTGCTACAGAACCTGCTGGCGCAGCCCGAACGGGTGTTCTCCCGCGAGCAGTTGCTCGACGGTTTGGGGGTGGCCGCTGATGTGGGGTACGAGCGCAGCATCGACAGCCATGTCAAAAGCCTGCGCGCCAAGCTGCGCCAGGTGGCCGCCGCAGCCGAGCCGATTCAGACCCATCGCGGCCTGGGTTATAGCTACTCGCCGAGGCACGCCTGATGCCGTTGGGCGTGCGCATTTTCCTGGTCTATTTCCTTTTCGTCGGCCTCGCTGGCTGGTTTGTACTGAGCACGGTGATGGACGAAATCCGCCCCGGCGTGCGTCAGTCCACCGAGGAAACCCTGGTGGACACCGCCAACCTGCTGGCGGAGATCCTCCGCGATGAGGTCAAGGCCGGCCGCCTGCAGCAGAGTCGCCTGCCCGCCATGCTCCAGGCGTATGGCCAGCGCCAGCCGCAGGCGAGCATCTGGGGCGTGACGAAAACCCAGGTCAACCACCGCATCTATGTCACCGACGCCAAGGGCATGGTGCTGCTCGACTCCACGGGGGCAGCAGTGGGCCAGGACTATTCGCGTTGGAACGATGTGCTGCTGACCCTGCGCGGCGAATACGGCGCGCGCTCGACCAAGGAAGACCCGAACGACCCCGACTCATCGGTCATGTACGTGGCGGCGCCGATCATGGATGGCGCGCGGATCATCGGCGTGGTCTCGGTGGCCAAGCCCAACCGCACCCTGCAGCCCTATATTGAACGTTCCGAGCAGCGTCTGGCCTGGCTCGGTGGCGGCCTGATCGTGCTTGGCCTGTTGGTCGGCGCACTGCTGTCCTGGTGGCTCAGCGTCGCACTGCGCAAACTGACCCGCTATGCCCAGGCGGTCAGCGCCGGCGAGCGCGCCGAGCTGCCCAGCGTGCGCGGTGGTGAGCTGGCGCAACTGGCCGAGGCCATCGAGCGCATGCGTACCGAGCTGGAAGGCAAGGCCTATGTCGAGCGCTATGTGCACACCCTGACCCACGAACTGAAAAGCCCCCTGGCGGCCATCCGCGGCGCCGCCGAACTGCTCGACGGCGAGATGCCGGGCGAGCAGCGCCAGCGCTTCGTGGCCAATATCGGCCAGGAGAGCGCGCGCATCCAGCAGCTGATCGAACGCCTGCTGCACCTGGCCCAGGTGGAGCAGCGCCAGGTCCTGGAAGAGCAGGTGGCGGTGCCGCTGCGGGCGCTGGTCGAAGCCCTGCTGCAGGCGCAGATGGCGCGTATCGAGGCGGCGGGCTTGCGTATCGACAACCTGATCGATGCCGAGTTGTGTGCCCGCGGCGAGGTCTTCCTGCTGCGCCAGGCCCTGGCCAATCTGCTCGACAACGCCCTCGATTTCACCCCGTCCGCTGGGCTGATCCGCTTCAGCGCCAAGGCCACGGGCAGCCGGATCGAACTGCTGCTGTTCAACCAGGGCGCAGCGATTCCCGACTACGCCCTGACGCGCCTGTGCGAGCGCTTCTACTCCCTGCCGCGCCCCGGCGGCGGGCGCAAGAGCACCGGCCTGGGGCTGAACTTCGTGCAGGAGGTGGTGCAGCTGCATGGCGGCGAGCTGCAGGTGGGCAATGTCGAGGGCGGGGTGCAGGTGCGCCTGGTCGTTGGCCGTGCGTAGCCGCCCGTGAATTCCGGGTTCATCTTCAAGGTCTGCGACCTCATGGCCGCGAAATCCATCGCGGCCATGGGCCACTGCTACAAGCGTTTGCGCATAAACGCGGCGCTCGACGGGCAGAACCCGTTGAACTGCCGGGTCGCGGCAATCGCCAGGGGTGCCGTCGCGCGTTCGCTCAGGTGGTAGCAGCGCTGCGCCTGGCCGTCTATTTCCAGGGCTTTAATCGTGGCTTGCATGGGAGTAACCGCCGGTCAGAGTGGCTGCATCAACGCTTTCCTTGCCTGCGGGCTGAGCACCTTGGGCTCGACGATGGGTGTGCTTGAGCCGGGGATAAAGAACGGCGTGCGCTTGTAGCTGCCATCCAGGCGCGCCTTGAGCAGCATGCCGGCAATGCGCAAGGCGCCGCGCGCGAAGCCAAACGCTTCGGGCTTGGGTTCGCCCAGGGCGGAGTGGGTCTTCACCTGCATGCGGATTGGCCCGAAGGCCTCGTCCAGCGATAGCGGCGTGGATTCCAGGCAGGTATGCACCAGGCCAACGAAGGACAGCTTGTAGTTGGCCAGGGTGTTGCCGATGGGGGTGTTGCAACAACTGGCATACCAGCGCAGCAGGCCGTTCGGCGTGAGACGCATGCAGGCCAGGTGCTCGATGCCTTGGGTAAAGGTGACGTTCTGCGGTGTGGTTTGAATGATATCGGTGCCGCCGCTGCGATCGAGTATCTCCCCGGCGCGGCCTAAGTAGCGGGCAAAGGCCTGGCAGTCCGTGCAATAACAGATGCCGCGATTCTCTTTGTGGGTGCGGGCGAGGGTGCCTTCGAGCTTGCCGCAACTACAGCGTATTGGGTGAGTCATGGGGGACCTCATCTTCTTCATCAAGGCTGGCGGTCAACTGTTCAGGTCGCGTTGCGGCTGCTGCATGGCTGCCGCCCGGGCTTACCTGGCGGCGCTCGGGCTCGGCCTGATGGAGAAAGCGGGTGTAGATATCGCGCGGCGGGGCAAGCGCCAGCTGCGCCATGATCCGGCCGACAGCACCGCGGTGATAGCCACCGTGGCTGACAATATGCGCGAGCATTTCCTCGCGGCTCATGCAGCCGGCATCGCCATCGACAAAGCGCAAGTGCAGGCGCTCGGCCAGCTGCTCGGGACTTAGCCCCGCGACATACTCCAAGTACCAGCGATCCGTGTCCTGTACGGCCTGATAGAGCGCCTCCAGCGTGGGCGTCGCTTGGGTGTTGGTGGCGCTGTAACCGTGGCTGATGCCTTGCAGGTTGGCGACAAAGATCCGCTCGACCACAAGGATGTGATTGAGAATGCGCAGGGCGGCGTGCAACTCCGCTGGGTGGGCGACTGGATCAAGGTGGCGCAACTCGCTGAAGAGTTCCTGATTGGCCCAGGCGTTGTACTGCAGCAATGAGGTTAATAGGCTGGCGCTGCTCATAGATGGCCTTCAATACGCGGGTGGTCTGACGGGATGTGTATGCGTTACGACTCGGTAGATGGATAGTGCTGTGTGGTTTGGGCGTGGCGTGCATACTGGCGCTTCAATAACCCATCAGGTAATAACCATGACCCTTGCCCTTACCCCGCTGATTTCCTTGATCGCCGGTATTCTGATTCTGGTGGTGCCGCGTTTGCTGAATTACATCGTGGCGATTTATCTGATCGTGATTGGCCTGGTCGGCATATTCGGCACGGGCAATTTCAATCTGAGCTTTTAAGCAGCGTGCGGCGTGCTGCTGTCTGGATCCATGGCCTTGAGCACCAGATAGAGCAGCGGGCCGACCGAGACAAATAGCGCTGTCAGGGCAAAGAACGGCAGCAGGTAGGCCAGTGATTTGCCCCGTGCACGGCCGTCGCGGTACATCCAGATACAGGCCAGGGCTGCGAGTATGTAGAGGTCGATCAGCACCTGGGCGGTGTCGGCACTGGACAGCAACTGCATGCCGAGTTGCAGCAGTGACTGCTCTGCATGCAGCATCACATAGAGGCTGTAGGCACTAAACGCCAGCAGGGTAATCAGGGGCAGTGCGAGTTTTTTCATGGTGCCGTCCTTGGCTGCTGTGAGGTGCGTCGCTGGCGCCTGTGGCGTTACTCGGCAAAGCGCGGTTGACAACGTATCTCGGATTTTACCGAGTTGGCGATAAAGCATTCCTCATGAGCCTGGTGGTGCATCTGCTCGATCTGTTCGCGCGTGGGCATGCGCTCACCGGAGAAGCTGACCGCAGGGCGTAAGGTCACCTGGGCGATAAATAGCTTGCCGGCCTGGTTCGCCTGCATCAACCCGCTGGCACTGTCACGGTAATCATCCACGCAAAAGCGGCGCTTGGCGGCGACGGAGAGAAACCACAGCATATGGCAGCTGGCGAGCGAGGCGACAAAGGCTTCCTCGGGGTCGACTGCGCATTCATCCGACATCGGCAGTGGCACCACATGCGGCGAGGACGAACCGGCGACCTCCAGGCCGCCATCAAAACGCAGCAGATGCTTGCGGCTATAGCGGTTACCGAGAAAGTCCTGCTCGCCACGTTGCCAGATTACCTCGGCGATGTATTCAGTCATGTCATTTCTCCATGCCCTGTTGAGTTGCAGCGCTGCGCGCGGGACAGATGCTGTTGTACGCGTTGTAGCAGGTAGGCGCATTGAATGTGACCAGCACCGCGAGTGAGGGCCGTGGCTATAGGCATGAGCCGTGTGGGTAGTTGTGTTGCGCTTAAGGGGGGTTTCATTTGCTAGGCATATGATTTATATGAGTATTTATAAGTATCGATATGGTTGATTATCGGTATGCGTCGTGTCCACTTCCGCCTCTCCGGCATCTGGATAGCATGGGCTCCGTACCCACTAGCCACTTCCCCGGAACCCAATATGAAAAAGCCAATTCTCGCCAGCCTCACTCTTGCCGGCTTGTTGCTTGCTAGCCTTTCCGTCAGCGCTTTCGTCTTGCCGCAGGATATAGGTCAAGTCGATAAAACCGCTCGCCTTTACAGCGAAGGGGGTGCAGATCGTACGGGTGTTAACCGTGTTGCAGAAGGTGGCGCCGAGCGCACCGCAGCCAACCGTACTGTTTAAGCGCCCTCAATGGGCTTGACTCGCCGAGCGCAGCCTATGCCTTACTGCACCGACTGAAGGCGCCCACTTAGGGTGCCTTTGTCGTCATACGCGGGCAGAAGAATTCTTCACCTCGGTCTAGGCCTCCGCGTCGCCACCCAAGGTTACGCCCCAGATTCTCCACACACTCTCCATCTTCCCGCCATACAGCCACCACGCGCGCTGCCCAGACTCGGCCTACTTAAACCGTACCGGGGAGGTGCACCATGAGTCGTATTCTGGGTTTCAAGCTGGGCGCTATTGCCTTGCTGATTTTGTTATTGCTGGTGCCGTTGTCGATGATCGGCGGGCTGGTGGGCGAGCGGCAGTATCAGCGCAGCAAGGTGCTGCAGGATATTGCGCGCAGTTCCAGCTACCGCCAGCAGCTCACCGGGCCGATTCTGGTGATGCCATACACCAAGGTGTGGAACCAGTGGAAAACCCACGCCAAGACGGGCGAGCGTTACCTGGAGGAGCAGCAACGCAGCGGTCGTTTGTACTTCCTGCCGGAGCGCTTTGTACTCAATGGCACTGTGACCACCGAGGAGCGGGCCCGGGGCATCTACAAAGCGTTGCTCTACCGCAGTGACAACCAGATCAGCGGCGCCTTCAAGCTGCCGGCGCGCCTGGGCTTGGGCGATGACCTCGGCCTGTATCACTTCGCCACGCCATTCCTCTCGGTTGGGATCAGCGATATTCGCGGTATCAGCAACGACCTGAAGTTACGCTTCAACGGCGGCAACCTCGATTTTGCGCCAGGCTCGGGGGATGAGCGTTTCGGCGCGGGTGTGCATGCCCCCCTGCCGAAACTCGATAGCCAGGGTGGGCAGATGCTGGAGTTCGCCTTTGATTTGAAACTGCAAGGTACCGAGCAGTTGGGCATTACCCCGGTCGGTCGTGACAGCCGGGTTGAACTGACTTCCGATTGGCCGCACCCGAGCTTTATCGGTGAATACCTACCGAGCAGTCGCGAGGTGTCTGCGAGCGGTTTCAAGGCGCACTGGCAGACCAGTTTTTTCGCCACCAATCTGGAAGAGGCCCTGCGTGACTGTGTGCGAGAGGACAGCTGCGGCGCGCTGAGCGCGCGCAACTTTGGGGTGAATTTTATCGACCCGGTGGATCAGTACCTGAAAACCGAGCGGGCGATCAAATATGCCCTGCTGTTTATCGGCCTGACCTTCGCCGTGTTCTTCCTCTTTGAAGTGCTCAAGCGCATGGCGGTACACCCGGTGCAGTACGCCCTGGTGGGCATGTCTCTGGCGCTGTTCTACCTGTTGCTGCTGTCACTCTCCGAACACCTGAGCTTCGCCACGGCTTACAGCATTTCGGCGACCGCCTGCGTCGCGCTCATCGGCTTCTACGTCAGTTACGTGCTGCACAGTGCCGCGCGCGGCGCCGGTTTTGCCGGGTTGCTGGCGCTGCTCTACGCCATGCTTTTCGGCCTGCTCGGTGCCGAGGACTACGCCCTGCTGATGGGCTCGGTACTGGTGTTCGGCGTACTCGCCGGGGTGATGGTGCTGACGCGCAAACTCGACTGGTATGGCGTCGGTAAAGCCACGCTGAACAACCCTGCAAACGGCCTTTGATAGGCACGGGCGCAGCCTTGGCTGCGCCCAGATGGAGCGCCAATTATGCTGCGTTTATTGCTGCAATTTTCCGCCTGTTTCGCCCTCGGCCTGGTGGTCGCCCTGCTGGTGCTGCTGGGCCTGATGTTCTGCGGACAGTTCGACTTGATCAAAGGCCTGCAGCTGACGGGTAAGCCGCTGGCCCACTTGAGTTTGCTGTTGCTCCCCGAGTCGTTCTGGCATGGCCTGACCGGTCTGGAAGACGCCACGCAGAGCCCTGCGCTGCAGTCCTTTCTCAGTCTGTGCGCGGGGTTCGGACAGGTCGCTCTGCTGCTGGCTGGTGGCTTCATGCGTCTGTGGTACTGGCGATGAGTGGGCATATCGGCTTGCGCGAGGAGGCGCGTGCCGGGCAGCTGCTGGCGTGGCGGATCGCCCGGTTATTTGCCCCGGCGCAGGGCCAAGCGCCGGTGGAGGAGACGAGTCGCAAAGATGGCAGGAGCCAGCAAGGACCCGGTGCCCCCCTGGCTCTTATCCAGCACCCCGTATGTCTTTGATTTAAGTGGGTTGTAGCGCTTTGTCTGGGCGCGAATCTACCCGCGAAAACCCTCGCGCGAGCAAGGGCTTCGCGAATGAAGACTTGGCGCCCCTTCGCTACAGGTGTTTACAGGCCGACCGGCGCGCTTGTCTCCAGTTGGCTGCGCGACAGCGCAGCGTCAAAGGCGGCGGAACGCCACCTGCGCAGGTTGATGTCAGGCCGGTGGCTGGGTGGCCTGCATCGACGGCCGCTGGCTGATCTCGGCATACCAGCCGGCCAGTTGCGGAAAGCGTTCGCGCCAGCCCAGTTGCGGCTGGCGGAAATCCAGGTAGCCGAGGGCGCAGGCGACGCCGATCGCGGCGATATCGAAGTGGCAGGTCAGCTCGGCAATGGCCTCATCTTCGAACTGTTGCAGGGCACGCTCAATCTTCGCCTGCTGGCCTTGCTGCCACAGCTCCCAGCGTTTGTCCGGGGGGCGCAGAAAGGTCTCGTAGCGGATCAGTATGGCGGCGTCGAGGATCGCGTCGGCCAGGGAGGCCAGGGTCAGGCGCCGCCAGCGCGAAGGCCCCTGCAGCGGGATCAGCGGGTCACCGACATGTTGCTGGTCGAGGTAGTCGAGGATCACCCGGCTGTCGTGCAGCACATTGCCGTCGGCCAGGCGCAATGCCGGGATCTTGCCCGCCGGATTGAGCCGGTTGAGTTCGGCGTCGGCCGTGGTCGGGGTGGCCTGGACCTGGTGCAAGGCCACACGGTCGAGTTGACCGGTTTCGTGCAGCAGCACCATGACCTTGCGCACGAAGGGTGAGGTGGACGAGTAGAACAGGGTCATGCTGGGGCTGGACATACGGCCTCCTTAACAGGCTGTTGAGCGCACTCGTGGAAAGACTACTGCGTTCGCCCCACGGCTGCATGACTCAGTCATGAATAACCCGCAGCCGCTCGGTTGCCGACTCGCTGCCAGGGCCTGGGGCATAGCGCTCTGGGGCGTAACACCGGCCGAAGGTTACCGATTGCCGCCACAGGCACTGCGACAATCGCCGGTTGGTCCGTGAATCCCGGACTAGAGCGGTGCTCGCGCATTCGACCTTGGTAGGGGCAGCCGTCTCCGCGAGCTCGGGCTCTGAACCTGAAAGCCGCGCCAGTGGGGGCTTGTATGCCTTATGCAAGGGGTTGAATGCGGGCACTCGACCAAAGTCTCACTGGCGGCCGCCACTGGGGCTGCTAAGTTGCAAGGGTCAAAACAACAAAAACGAGGAGTCCCTCACATGTCCGTATCCAAGCAAGAGGCCGCCAAGGCCTACTGGAAAGATAACCTGCGACTGATGTTGATCCTGTTGGCCGTCTGGTTCTCAGTGTCATTCGGCGCCGGGATTCTGTTCGTCGACCAACTCAATACCATTCAGTTCTTCGGGTTCCCTCTGGGCTTCTGGTTTGCCCAGCAGGGATCAATCTATGTGTTCGTGGCGATGATTTTCTTCTACGTGTGGAAGATGAATCAGTACGACCGCAAACACGACGTCCACGAAGAATAAGGCGCCGAACATGGATACCCAAACCCTGATCTATCTGTTCGTCGGCGCGACCTTTGCGCTGTATATCGGCATCGCCATCTGGACCCGTGCGGGTTCCACCAGCGAGTACTACATCGCCAGCAAGGGCGTACACCCGATCCTCAACGGCATGGCCACCGGCGCTGACTGGATGTCGGCGGCGTCGTTCATCTCCATGGCGGGGATCATCTCCTTCGTCGGCCTCGATGGTAGCGTGTACCTGATGGGCTGGACCGGCGGCTACGTGCTCCTGGCCATGTGCCTGGCACCTTACCTGCGCAAGTTCGGCAAGTTCACCGTGCCGGACTTCATCGGCGAGCGTTACTACTCGCAGACTGCGCGTCTGGTCGCTGTGGTTTGCGTGATCTTCATCTCCTTCACCTACGTGGCCGGGCAGATGCGCGGCGTCGGTATCGTCTTCTCCCGCTACCTGGAAGTGGACATCAACACCGGCGTAGTGATCGGCATGTGCATCGTGTTCTTCTACTCCGTGCTCGGCGGCATGAAGGGCATCACCTACACCCAGGTGGCGCAATACTGCGTGATGATCTTCGCCTACATGGTCCCGGCGATTTACATCTCGATGATGATCACCGGTAACCCGATCCCACAGCTGGGCTTCGGCAGTGACGTGATCGGCACCAGCACCTCGGTACTCGAGCGTCTGAATGGCCTGAGCACCGAACTGGGCTTCAACACCTACACCGATGGCAGCAAGTCGACTATCGACGTGTTCTTCATCACCATGGCGTTGATGGTCGGTACTGCCGGTCTGCCGCACGTAATCGTGCGCTTCTTCACCACCCCGACCGTGCGCGCTGCTCGTCAGTCTGCCGGTTATGCTCTGCTGTTCATTGCCATTCTCTACACCACCGCTCCTGCTATCGCAGCCTTTGCCCGGATCAACCTGTTGACCAGCATTCCCGAGCTGCAATACAGCGAAGCGCCGCAGTGGGTGAAAAACTGGGAGAAGTCCGGTCTTATCGCCTGGATGGACAAGAACGGTGACGGCAAGATCCAGTACGGCCCAGGTGCTCCATTCGTGGGTGCGCCGACCTTCTCCGCAGAACTTGGGGTGAATGGCGAGCGTGTAGTCACTAACGCTGCTACACCGGCCGCCACCGAGTTCTACGTGGATCGCGACATCATGGTTCTGGCTAACCCGGAAATCGCCGGTTTGCCGGGCTGGGTCATCGCCTTGATCGCTGCGGGTGGTCTGGCGGCTGCACTGTCGACTGCTGCAGGCTTGTTGTTGGTGATTTCGACCTCGATCTCGCATGACCTGCTGAAGAGCAATCTGATGCCTAACATCAGCGAGAAGAAGGAGCTGCTCGCAGCCCGTCTGGCCGCAGGTGTAGCGGTACTGGTGGCTGGTCTGTTCGGTATCTACCCGCCGGCCTTCGTGGCGCAGGTGGTGGCGTTTGCCTTCGGTCTGGCGGCAGCCTCGTTCTTCCCGGCCATCGTCATGGGGATTTTCTCCAAGCGGATGAACAAGGAAGGCGCGATTGCCGGCATGGTGGTTGGTCTGGTCTTCACCTTCAGCTATATCGTCTACTACAAGTTCATCTTCCCGACTGCCGGGCCGGCTGACTGGTGGTTCGGTATCTCGCCTGAAGGCATCGGTACCCTGGGCATGATCTTCAACTTCGTCGCTGCAGTCGTAGTGGCTCAGGTAACTGCTGCACCGCCGGAGCATATCCAGCACATCATCGAAGACATCCGCATCCCCCGTGGTGCAGGTGCTGCGATCGAGCACTGAGTGCTAAAGCGCTAAAGCGGTAAACAGAACGCCCCGGCAACGGGGCGTTTTGCTGTCTGTGCGATTCGCCCTTTTTATAGATGCAGATCAAGGCCGAGCGGTAGCTGTGCCCCTAGAATCGCGGCCCCCTGGATTTTCGAGCGCGCGGCATATGGCCTCCTCACCCCGTCATCCCGAACTGCTGTCCCCGGCCGGCACCCTGAAGAACATGCGCTACGCCTTCGCCTATGGCGCCGATGCGGTGTATGCCGGGCAGCCGCGCTACAGCCTGCGGGTGCGCAACAACGAGTTCGATCACGCCAACCTGGCCCTGGGTATCGCCGAGGCGCATGCCCAGGGCAAGCAGTTCTACGTGGTGGTCAACATCGCGCCGCACAACGCCAAGCTGAAGACCTTCCTCAAGGACTTGCAGCCGGTGATCGAGATGGGCCCGGATGCACTGATCATGTCCGACCCCGGTTTGATCATGCTGGTGCGCGAGCATTTCCCGCAGATGCCGATCCACCTGTCGGTGCAGGCCAATGCGGTGAACTGGGCCAGCGTCAAATTCTGGCAGCAGCAGGGCCTGAGCCGAGTGATCCTGTCCCGTGAGCTGTCGCTGGAGGAGATCGCCGAGATCCGCGAGCAGGTGCCGGCTATGCAGCTGGAAGTATTCGTCCATGGCGCGCTGTGCATGGCCTATTCCGGACGCTGCCTGCTGTCCGGCTACATCAACAAGCGCGACCCCAACCAGGGCAGCTGCACCAATGCCTGCCGCTGGCAGTACAAGGCCGAGGTCGGCCAGGAGAACGAGCTGGGCGATATCGTCAAACTGGTCGAGCCGACCCTGGGCGCCGGTGCACCGACCGAGCAGGTATTCCTCCTGGAGGACGGCAGTCGCCCTGGCGAGCAGATGGCCGCCTACGAGGATGAGCACGGCACCTACATCATGAACTCCAAGGATCTGCGTGCGGTGCAGCACGTCGAGCGCCTGGTGCAGATGGGCGTGCACTCGCTGAAGATCGAGGGCCGGACCAAGTCCCATTACTACGTGGCGCGCACCGCCCAGGTGTACCGCAAGGCCATCGACGATGCCGTGGCCGGCCGACCGTTCGATCAGTCGTTGCTGGGCACCCTGGAGTCCCTGGCCCATCGCGGCTACACCGAGGGGTTTCTGCGCCGGCATGTGCACGACGAATACCAGAATTACCAACGCGGCAGTTCGGTGTCCGAGCAGCAGCAATTCGTTGGCGAGCTGACCGGCGAACGCCGTGGCGAGCTGGCCGAAGTGCGGGTGAAGAACCGCTTCGCTCTGGGCGATGGCCTGGAACTGATGACGCCCCAGGGCAACCTGCGCCTGCGCCTCGAGCGCCTGGAAGATCGCCAGGGCCGGGCAATCAGTGTGGCGCCGGGCGACGGCCACGTGGTCTACCTGCCGCTGCCGGCCGAGGTGCAGCTGGAGTACGGATTATTGATGCGCGATCTGTAAAGGGATGGGTTACCCCCAATCGCGGCCAAGGCCGCTCCTACAGATGGCTACAAGGTTCTTCTAGTGCTGACGATGCAGCGAATGTGCGCGCTGGCGTCGGCGCCAGCCGGCCAGGCGCTGCTGCAGGGCCAGCAGGCTGTCCAGTTGCTGGCGGCGCGCCTTGCTGAACAGGATCAGGGCCAGCTCGGCGGTGACCAGGGCGTCGGCGCTGGCGTGATGGCGCTGCTGCGCCTGCAGGCCGAAATAGCCGGTCCAGTCGTCCAGGCCGCCGTGCGGGATCTTCGCCTGCGGGCAGAGCAGTGGCGCCAGTTCGGCGACATCGAAGAACTCGTGGCGTAGACGGTAGCCCAGGCTCTGCTTGAGGGCGCGGGCGAGCATGCGCTGGTCGAAACCGGCATGGAAGGCCAGCAGCGGGCTGTCGCCGAGGAACGCCATGAAATCCAGCAGGGCTTCGGCCGGCTCGATTCCGGCGGCGATGTCGCTGGGCGCCAGGCCGTGGATCAGCACGCTGGGGCCGACCTTGTGGTCGCGGCGCTGCAAGGTGCATTCGAACTGCTGGCCAAGGTCGATGGCGCCGCCTTCGATCACCACCGCGCCAATCGACAGCAGCTGGTCGCGCCTGGTGTCGAGGCCACTGGTTTCCAGGTCGAGGACCACCAGGCGCTGTTCGTGCAGCGGCCGGTGGTCGAGGGCGGCCGGCTCGGCCAGGCCGATGCGCCGGTCCAGTTGCGCTTCAAGCAGGGCGGGGCCGCGCCCCGTGAACCAGGTGAACTGACTCATAGCTGGTACCTCAGGGCCAGGCTGCTTTGCAGGCGCTGGGCCTGGCGGAAGGCCTCGCGCAGGATGCGCCGGTCGAGCTGGTTGAGGCTGTCGGGATCGATGCGGTTGGAGTAGGGCCGATCCTGCTGGGCTTGCAGCTGATGTTGCTGCATGCGCGTCTGCTGGATGAAGTGGTAGGCCTCTTCATAGGCCGCGCCATCGAGCGCTTCGATCACCCCCTTGGCGATCAGCTCGCGCAGGCGTTCCAGGGTGTTGCAGGCTTCGATGCCATGGGCCAGGGCGAGCAGGCGGGCGCCATCGACGAAGGGGGTCAGGCCCTGCACCTTGAGATCGAGGGTGTCCTTCTCGACGCCCTTGCGGGCCACCACGAAATCGCGGAAACGCCCAACCGGTGGGCGCTGGCGCAAGGCGTTCTCGGCCATCATGCGCTGGAACAGGCTGTTGCCCGCGACCTGCTTGAGCAGGCCCTGGCGCACCAGGTCACAGCCGTGGGGATCGCCCCAGACCACGCGCAGGTCGAAGTAGATGCTCGATCTGAGCAGGTTCTCCGGGGTCGCTTCATCGATAAAGCTGTTGAAGCGCCGCGTCCATTCGTGGCGCGACAGGCACAGCTCCGGGTTGCCAGCCATGATGTTGCCCTTGCACAGGGTAAAACCGCACAGGGCCAGGCGTTGGTTGATCTCGGCGGCCAGCGGCAGCAGGCGTCGGCGCATGTCGGCGGCGCTCACCGCGTCACTGGCCTCGAACAGGATGCCGTTGTCCTGGTCGGTGTGCAGGGTCTGTTCGCGGCGACCCTCGCTGCCGAAGCACAGCCAGGTGAAGGGCACGCCGGGATCGCCGAGGTCTTCAATGGTCAGTTCGATCACCCGGCACACGGTGTGGTCGTTGAACAGGGTGATGATGTGGGTGATCTGGGTCGAGCTGGCGCCGTGGGCGAGCATGCGCTCGACCAGTTGCTGGATATCGCTGCGCAGCGCGGCGAGGGTCGCGACCGTGCCGGCATGGCGGATGGTGCGGGCCAGATGAACCAGGTCGACCCGTTGCAGGGAGAACAGGTCGCGCTCGGAAACCACGCCGCACAGGCGCTCATGGTCGACCAGGCAGATGTGGGCGATATGCCGCTCGGTCATGGCGATTGCCGCCTCGAAGGCACTGGCCTCGGGCGGCAGGTAGAAGGGTTCGGGCGTCATCAGGCTGTCGATCGGCTGATCCAGCGAGTTGCCGTCGGCGATCACCCGGCGCAGGTCGCGCAGGGTGAAGATGCCCAGGGGTTTGTGCGCCGGATCGACGATGACGATGCTGCCGACGTGCTGTTCGTGCATCAGTTGCACGGCCTGGCGCAGCGGTGTGGTGGGCGGGCAACTGATCGGCTGGCGCATGGCCAGTTCACCCAGGCGGGTATCCAGCGAATACTGCGCGCCGAGGCTTTCCACCGCACGCATCTGCACCTGCTGGTTGACCTGGTCGAGCAGGCTGCTGACCCCGCGCAGGGCAAAGTCGCGAAACGGGTTGGACAGCGCGAACAGCTTGACGAAGGCCTGCTTGCTCAGCAGCAGGCAGAAGGTGTCTTCGGCGGCCAGGTGTTCGGTGCGGGTGGCGCGGTCGCCAATCAGCGCCGCCAGCGGAAAGCATTCACCGCTGGTGATCTCGAAGGTGGTTTCCGTGCCGCGCTTGGCCGAGTGCGGGCGCTCGCCATGCACATGGCCCTGCTTGACGATGTAGAAGTAGTCGACCGGCCCGTCGGCCGGCTTGATGATGGTCTCGCCTGCGCTGTAGAAGCGCAGCTGGCAGTTTTCCACCAGGTAGGCCAGGTGGGCCATGTCCATCTGGTTGAACGGGGGGTATTTCTGCAGGAACTCCACGGTGCCGTGGATGTTCTGCAGCACTGCTGTCTTGCCCGCCTGGGTGTAAGCGTCCGATTTGCTCATGCCGCGCGGCCTCGAAGCAACTGTGAATGACTATGGTCGGCCGCAATGGCCAGGGTGCCCATTGGACGTAAGTCTAGTCGTTGTCGCCTGACGCACCCGCAGGGCCTGGACTGTCTCGCTGTACAGGCGCCGGGTTCGCGGCAACACTGCATTCTCTCTATCGACAACAAGGACATTGCCATGGCGCAACCGTTGCTGATCATCGGCTCCTACCTGTCACCCTATGTGCGCAAGGCCCTGGTGTTGCTGGAACTGAAAGCCGTGGCCTATGAAGTCGACCCCATCGTGCCCTTCTACGGCGACGACGAGTTCGCCCGCCTCAGCCCGCTGCGGCAGATTCCGGTGCTGGTGGATGGCGACCTGGTGCTCAACGACTCTTCGGTGATCTGCCAGTACCTGGAGGAGCGCTACCCCGAGCCGCGCCTGTACCCGGCGGACCTGGCCCAGCGTGCGCAGGCCCGCTGGCTGGAGGAGTACGCCGACAGCCGCATGGGCCAGGTGGTCATCTGGCAGCTGTTTAACCAGCTGGTGATCGGCCGCGCGGTCTGGGGTCGCGAGCCGGACCAGGCGCTGCTGCAGAAGACCTACGACGAGGACCTGCCGGCCATCTTCGACTATCTGGAGGCCCGGCTGCCGGCTCACGGCTGGCTGTTCGGCGAGATGTCGATCGCCGACATTGCCATCGCCTGCTTCATGCGCAACGCCCAGTTCGCCCGCTACCGCATCGACGCCGCGCGCTGGCCGAAGCTGGCCGCGTTGGTCGATACGGCCCTGGCGCTGCCGCCCTTTGCTCGCCTCGGCGCCTACGAGATGATCGCCGCGCGCACGCCCATCGCCGAACAGCGCGAGGCCCTGCGCCAGGCCGGCGCGCCAATCAGCTCACGCAGCCATTTCCGCGCCCAGCCGGTACTGGGGCCGATGAGTCGCTGACCCCCGTCAGCGACCCGTCAGCTGTAGCCGGGCGGCTCCTCGCCAGCACTGCGCACGCCGCAGTCGAACCGGTTACGCGCCCATAAAAAAACCGCCCCGGAGGGCGGTTTTTTCAATGCGGCAACTGCGGATTACAGGCCGTTCTTGGCCTTGAATTCGCGGCGACGGCGGTGCAGTACCGGCTCGGTGTAGCCGTTGGGCTGCTTGGTGCCTTCGACCACCAGTTCCAGGGCGGCCTGGAAGGCGATGTTGCTGTCGAAGTCCGGAGCCAGCGGACGGTACAGCGGGTCGCTGGCGTTCTGCCGATCGACCACCGGCGCCATGCGCTTGAGGCTCTCGACCACCTGCTCCTGGCTGACTACGCCGTGGCGCAGCCAGTTGGCCATGTGCTGGCTGGAGATGCGCAGGGTGGCGCGGTCTTCCATCAGGCCGATGTCGTTGATGTCCGGCACCTTGGAGCAGCCGACACCCTGGTCGATCCAGCGCACCACGTAGCCGAGGATGCCCTGCGAGTTGTTGTCCAGTTCGTTCTGGATTTCCTCGGGCGTCCAGTTGGTCTCGGCGGCCAGCGGAATGCTGAGGATGTCGTCCAGCGCCGCCGGCGCACGTTTGGTCAGTTCGGCCTGACGGGCGAACACGTCGACCTGGTGGTAGTGCAGCACGTGCAGGGCGGCGGCAGTCGGCGAGGGGACCCAGGCGGTATTGGCGCCGGCCAGCGGGTGGGCGATCTTCTGTTCGAGCATCGCCGCCATCAGGTCGGGCATGGCCCACATGCCCTTGCCGATCTGCGCACGACCCTGCAGGCCGCAGGCCAGGCCGGCGTCGACGTTGTTGTCTTCGTAGGCGGCGATCCACTTCTGGCTCTTCATGGCGGCTTTGCGCACCATGGCGCCGGCTTCCATCGAGGTGTGGATCTCGTCGCCGGTGCGGTCGAGGAAACCGGTGTTGATGAACACCACGCGCTCGCTGGCCGCCTTGATGCAGGCCTTGAGGTTGACCGTGGTGCGCCGCTCTTCGTCCATGATGCCGACTTTCAGGGTGTTGCGCGGCAGGTTGAGCACGTCCTCGACGCGGCCGAACAGTTCGCTGGTGAAGGCGACTTCTTCCGGGCCGTGCATCTTCGGCTTGACGATGTAGATCGAACCGGTGCGGGTGTTCTTGCGGTTGGTGTTGCCATTCAGGTTGTGGATGGCGATCAGGCTGGTCAGCAGACCGTCCATGATGCCTTCCGGAACCTCGAAGCCCTGACTGTCGACGATGGCGTCGATGGTCATCAGGTGACCGACGTTGCGGATGAACAGCAGGCTGCGCCCGTGCAGGGTCAGTTCGCCGCCATCGACCTGGGTGTAGACCCGGTCCGGGTTCATGGTGCGGGTAAAGGTCTGGCCAGCCTTGGACACGCTCTCGGCCAGGTCGCCTTTCATCAGGCCCAGCCAGTTGCGGTAAACCACCACCTTGTCATCGGCATCGACGGCGGCGATCGAGTCTTCGCAGTCCATGATGGTGGTCAGCGCGGCTTCCATCAGCAGGTCTTTGACCCCGGCTGGGTCGGTCTGGCCGATCGGGGTGCTGGCGTCGATCTGGATTTCGAAGTGCAGGCCATTGTGCTTGAGCAGCACGGCGATCGGCGCCTGGGCATCGCCCTGGAAGCCGGCCAGTTGGCCGTCGTCGAGCAGGCCGCTGTTGCTGCCGCCCTTGAGGCTGACCAGCAGTTTGCCGGCTTCGATGCGGTAGCCGGTGGCGTCGACGTGGGAGCCGGCGGCCAGCGGGGCAGCCTGGTCGAGGAAGGCGCGGGCGAAGGCGATGACCTTGTCACCGCGCACCTTGTTGTAACCCTTGCCTTTCTCGGCGCCGCCTTCTGCGGAAATTACGTCGGTGCCGTAGAGGGCATCGTACAGCGAGCCCCAGCGGGCGTTGGAAGCGTTGAGGGCGAAGCGTGCGTTCATCACCGGCACCACCAGCTGCGGGCCGGCCAGACGGGCGATTTCTTCGTCGACGTTCTCGGTGCTGGCCTGGAAGTCGGCCGGCTGCGGCAGCAGGTAGCCGATTTCCTCGAGGAAGGCTTTGTAAGCCACTGCATCGTGGGCCTGACCGGCGCGGGCCTGGTGCCAGCTGTCGATCTGCGCCTGGATCGCGTCGCGCTTGACCAGCAGGGCACGGTTTTTCGGGGCCAGTTCGTTGATCACGGCTTCGGCGCCGGACCAGAACTTGTCGGCAGCGATGCCGGTACCAGGGATGGCTTCGTTGTTCACGAAGTCGAACAGCACTTTGGCGACCTGCAGGCCACCTACTTGAACGCGATCAGTCATCACTTGCCTCACTCTGCTCAGCTCTTCAGCTCTACTCGATAGCCGCTTCGGACCGGGGAAAAAGTCTTGTAGTCCAAGGCGCGGCATACTACATCAAGATTCTTGGAAAATCAGTGGGTGCGCGTCGTTGTACGACCAAGAGACGCTTTGCAGTCACGGTGAGGACGTTATGTTCTCAAAAACGGCAATTATTGTTTCATAAAAATATTAAACCCGTACACATTAATCACACCAAGCCTTGCGCTGCCTGCTCGTCGGGCTGCCTATACTGCGGCGACCGTGGTAGAAGGTTGTGGTACTGACTTGCCGAACGCACACGCCAGCAGGGGTGTGGTGCGATCTGGGTGAGCGGAGGAATGGAGCTATGCACATACACGCGGCCAGTTCGGCCGACCTCGACGATCTGACCCGGTTGTTTGCCGGCTACTTGCAGTTCTATCGGGAGGACAAGCCGCTGGCTGCGATCCGGGTGTTTCTGGCGGCGCGCCTGAGCCGAGGCGACTCGGTGCTGTTTCTGGCGCGTGACTCACAGGACAGGGCGCTTGGCTTCGTCCAGCTCTACCCGTTTCAGGCTTCGCTGGCGCTGCAACCGGCCTGGCTGTTGAGCGACCTCTATGTCAGCGAAGTCGCCAGGCGTCAGGGGCTTGGCGCAGCGCTGATGAACAGCGCCCGCCGCCATGCCGAATCAACCGGCGCCTGTGGTTTGCAGTTGCAGACGGCAAAGAGCAATCTGGCCGGGCAGGCGCTGTACGAGCGGCTCGGCTATGTGCGCGACGAGCTGTTCCATACCTACTGGCTGGAATTATCGCCGCCAGACGGCGACTGAACACGGAGCCGCTGCCGTGCGCGCGGTTCTCCCTTAGCTGATTGCTGAACCACAACGAGGGGCTTGTCATGGATCATCTGGTACTAACCGTCATCGCCAAGGATCAACCGGGGCTGGTCGAGCGTCTCGCCCAGTGCGTGGCCGACCACGGCGGCAATTGGCAGGAGAGTCGCATGTCGCGCATGGCCGGCCAGTTCGCCGGGATTCTGCGCGTCGCGGTGCCGGCCAAGGCCCACGCCGAACTGGTCGAAGCGCTGCTGGGGCTCAGTGCCGAGGGTATCCGCGTGCTCCTGGAGCAAGGTGGCGCCGAACCTTCCGGTGGCTGGAAGCCGATTCATCTCGACCTGATCGGCAATGACCGCCCGGGCATCATCCGCGATATCACCCGCTTGCTCGCTGAACACGGGGTCAACCTGGAAAGCCTGATCACCGAAGTGACGCCGGCGCCCATGAGCAGCGAGTTGCTGTTCCATGCCGAAGCGCAGCTGGCGGTGCCACAGGAGTTATCCCTGGATGTGTTGCAGGCCAAGCTGGAAACCCTCGCCGATGACCTGATGGTGGAGCTCAATCTGCGTACCGATGCCTGAGCGCGGCTGCAATCACGCTCGCCGACGGCGCTCGAGATGTGCACAACCGGCCTGTGGACGGGGCTGCACATATCCCCAGCTGGCGTGGGTATCGCTGTGGATAAGCTGGGGAGCCCCGGCTGTCCTGCTAGTCTCCCGCGACTCTCCGGGAGTTGGTTGAAAAAGCAGCTATTTCAATAACTTGTGCACACAGGCCGGGGATGCTTCTGTGGATAAGGTTGGGATGGATGGCTGCAGCCCAGGCGCGCCGGGGCGTACGCCGGGCTGGTTGTTTTTTGTGCAGCCGCTGGCGCGGGGGTTGGGAGGGACGGACGCGTCCGCCCCCTCCGGCGGACCTCAGCCGCGCTTGCGCAGGGTCAGCCAGGCATCGACGCTGTAGAGCGCCAGGCCGGCCCAGATGCAGATAAAGGCCAGCAGCTTGCTCGGATCGAAGCGCTCACCGAAGACCGCGACCGCCAGGATCAGCACCAGGGTCGGTGCGATGTATTGCAGAAAGCCCAGGGTGGCGTAGGGCAGGTGGCGCGCGGCGGCGTTGAAGCACACCAGTGGGATCAGGGTGATGGGCCCGGCCGCGATCAACCAGAGGGCCTCGGGGGTGCTCCAGAATTCGCCCTGGCTGCTCATGGCGGCCGGATTCCAGAGCAGCCAGCCGATCGTCAGTGGCAACAGCAGCCAGGTTTCCGCCACCAGACCGGGTAGCGCGGCGACCGGCGCCTGTTTGCGGATAAGGCCATAGAAACCGAAGGTCAGCGCCAGCACCAGCGACACCCAGGGCAGGCTGCCGAGCTGCCACACCTGCTGCGCCACGCCTGCGGCGGCCAGGCCGACTGCCAGCCATTGCAGGCGGCGCAGGCGTTCGCCGAGCAACAGCAGGCCAAGCAGCACATTGATCAGCGGGTTGATGTAGTAGCCGAGTGCGGCCTCGAGCATGCGTTCGTGGTTCACCGCCCAGACATACACCAGCCAGTTGCTGGCGATCAGCAGGCCGCTCAGCGCCAGTACCGCCAGACGCTTGGGGTTGGCGCGCAGCTCGCGCAGCCAGCCCGGGTGTTTCCAGACCAGCAACAGTGCGGCACCGAAGACCGCCGACCAGAGCGCGCGGTGGACGATGATTTCCAGTGAGGGGACATTCTGGATGGCTTTGAAATAGAGCGGGAACAGGCCCCAGATGACGTAGGCGGTCAGGCCGAGAATGTACCCGCGGCGCGGGTTGACGGTGGCCATGCAGAATCCTTGCTTAGGCGGCTAACGAAAGCCCTGGATTCTAGTCGTGCGGCGCGACACTTGTCTGCAGGTTCAGGTTTTTCCTGTCAGGGGAAACGCTGATTGGCGTAACACAGGCGTTACGGCCCTGGGCCCTGTGGGCATGGGCGCAGTCCGCCGCCTTGTAGGGCGGCTGAGGCTTTATCCATCCACCACGCGCGATGGTGGATGAAAAGGACGTCTTCCAGCCTGGCCAGCTTTACCGCCGCCCAGACTCCATGTTCCGCTGCAACCCCCGACTGACCTGGCCCGGGCCGGCACAAGCCGCGCTGACGGCGTGCGTCCAGTCTGATCGCTGAACCCTGGCGGGCCAGGCCCTATTGCGTTCGCGGGTCGCTTGCCGTTGCCCCTCGATCAGAACAGCCGCAGCGGCTCTTCATCCAGCGCGGCCAATTGCTCGCGCAGCATCAGCACCTGCTCGCCCCAGTAACGTTCGCTGCCGAACCAGGGGAAGCTGTGAGGAAACGCCGGGTCGTCCCAGCGCCGTGCCAGCCAGGCGCTGTAGTGCATCAGGCGCAGGGAGCGCAGGCCCTCGATCAGCGGCAGTTCGCGCGGGTTGAAGTCGTGGAATTCCTGGTAACCGTCCATCAGTTCGGACAGCTGGCTGAGGCGCTCATGGCGCTCGCCGGCCAGCATCATCCACAGGTCCTGCACGGCGGGGCCCATGCGGCAGTCGTCGAGGTCGACCATGTGAAAGGTGTCGTCGCGGCACAGCAGGTTGCCGGGGTGGCAGTCGCCGTGCAGACGAATCGCCTGCACCGGGTTGTTGGCGAACAAGTCATCGAGGCGTTTGAGCAGGTCGCGGGCCACCGACTCGTAAGCCGGCAACAGGCTGGGCGGGATGAACTTGCCCTCGAGCAGGGTGGCCAGCGAGGCGTGGCCGAAGTTCTCTACCTGCAGGGCCTCCCGGTGGGCGAAGGGCCGCAAGGAGCCGACCGCATGCAGGCGGCCGAGCAACTGGCCGAGGCGATAGAGTTGTTCGAGGTTGCCCGGCTCCGGTGCGCGGCCGCCGCGCCGCGGGAACAGGGTGAAGCGAAAGCCGGCGTGCTCGAACAGGGTCTCGCCATCGCGCACCAGTGGCGCCACCACCGGCACCTCGCACTCGGCCAGTTCGAAGGTAAAGCTGTGCTCCTCGCGAATCGCCGCGTCGGTCCAGCGCTGCGGCCGGTAGAACTTGGCGATCAGCGGCGTTTCACCCTCGATGCCCACCTGATAGACGCGATTCTCGTAGCTGTTGAGCGCCAATATGCGGGCATCGCTGAGGTAGCCGAGGCTTTCCACGGCATCCAGCACCAGGTCGGGAGTAAGTGCGGCAAATGGGTGGGACATGATCGGCTCCGGTCTCTGGGCCGAAGAGTGTAGCGCTTATGCATGGTCGGGCGGTGCCCGGATGCTATGGGGGCGGCGGTGGCGTCAGTCGCCTGGCTTGGGTGTGCGCGCTAGGCAATAGATGTCGACCCGCGCCGCGCCGGCCTGTTTCAGCAGGCGCGCCAGGCTCTCGGCGGTGGCGCCGGTGGTCAGCACGTCGTCGATCAGGGCCAGGTGCAGGCCGCTGACCTGGCTGTTGGGCGCCAGGGCAAAGGCGCGGCGCAGGTTGCGTTTACGGGTGGCGGCGTCCAGTTGCTGCTGCGCCGGGGTGTCGATGACCCGTTGCAGCCAGTGTTGCTGCAAGGGCAGGTGCAGCTGTTTGCCCAGCCATTGGGCGAGCAGCGCCGCCTGGTTGAAGCCGCGCTGGCGCTGCCGGCGTTCGGCCAGAGGCACGGGCAGCAGCAGGTCGGGCCTGGGCAGGCCTTCAGCGAAACTGTGCACGAGATGTTGTGACAAAAGCTCGCCGAGCAGACGTCCCAATGGCCACTTGGCCTGGTGCTTGAAGCGGCTGATCAGGCTGTCGACGGGGAAGGCATAGCGCCAAGGCGCCTCGACCCGATCGAAATGCGGCGGTCGTCGCAGGCAGCCGCCGCAGGTCATTCCGGGGTGCGGCAGCGGCAGGGCGCAGACCTGGCAGCGTGCGCCGAGCCACGGCAGTTCGCTTTCACAGCTGACGCAGAGGCTGTTTGCGCTGTCGGATGGCTCGTCGCAGAGCAGGCAGTGCTGTTTGTTTTTTAACCAGTTGTAAACCTGGAGTCGGTCGTCTGGTTGACAGCGCATAAGGCTTCCTTAAATATGCCGGACATCCGTGTCGTGCTGGCTGACTCTAGCAGCCGCTACAACTAACAAGGAATTACTGATGAGCGCCACCACCGCTGCCCACATGCGTCACGATTGGACCCTCACCGAGGTCAAGGCGCTCTTCGAACAACCCTTCAACGACCTGCTGTTCCAGGCGCAGACCGTGCACCGCGCGCATTTCGATCAGAACCGCGTGCAGGTCTCGACCCTGCTGTCGATCAAGACCGGAGCCTGCCCGGAAGACTGCAAGTACTGCCCGCAGTCCGGCCACTACAACACCGGCCTGGAGAAGGAGAAGCTGCTGGAAGTACAGAAAGTGCTGGAGGCGGCTGCCGAGGCCAAGGCCATCGGCTCCACCCGCTTCTGCATGGGCGCGGCCTGGAAGCACCCGTCGGCCAAGGACATGCCCTACGTGCTGCAGATGGTCAAAGGCGTGCGCGCCCTGGGCCTGGAAACCTGCATGACCCTGGGCAAGCTGGACAAGGAGCAGACCGCCGCCCTGGCCGAGGCTGGCCTGGATTACTACAACCACAACCTGGACACCTCGCCGGAGTTCTACGGCAATATCATCACCACCCGGACCTACGCCGATCGCCTGGAAACCCTGGCCTACGTGCGCGACTCGGGGATGAAGATCTGTTCCGGTGGCATTCTCGGCCTGGGCGAGTCGCTCGACGATCGCGCCGGCCTGCTGATCCAACTGGCCAACCTGCCGGAGCATCCGGAATCGGTGCCGATCAACATGCTGGTCAAGGTCAAGGGCACGCCGCTGGCCGATGAGCAGGACGTCGACCCCTTCGACTTCATCCGCATGCTGGCCGTGGCGCGGATCATGATGCCGCAGTCGCACGTGCGCCTGTCCGCCGGGCGTGAGGCGATGAACGAGCAGATGCAGGCCCTGGCGTTCTTCGCCGGTGCCAATTCGATCTTCTACGGCGAGAAGCTGCTGACCACGGCCAACCCGCAGGCCGGCAAGGACATGCAGCTGTTCGCCCGCCTCGGCATCAAGCCGGAAGAACGCGAGGAGCATGGCGACGAAGTGCACCAGGCGGCCATCGAGCAGGCCCTGGTCGAGCAGCGCGACTCCAAGCTGTTCTATAACGCCGCGGTCTGAAGTCAGGCGGTGGATGAGCTTCGCCTCGTCCACCCTGCGTAGTCCTTTGTAGGCTGGGTAGCCCGCTTGCGGTTATCCACCGGGTCTTGTCATGTCCTTCGATCTCGCCGCACGCCTCGCCGAACGCCACGCTGCCAACCTGTACCGGCAGCGCCCCTTGCTCGACTCGCCGCAAGGGCCGCTGGTGCGGGTCGACGGCCGTGAGCTGCTGGCCTTCTGCTCCAACGACTACCTCGGCCTGGCCAATCACCCACAGGTGATCGAGGCCTGGCGCGCCGGTGCCCTGCGTTGGGGGGTCGGCGGCGGCGCCTCGCATCTGGTGATCGGTCACAGCACGCCGCACCACGAACTGGAAGAGGCCTTGGCCGAATTCACCGGGCGACCGCGGGCGCTGCTGTTTTCCACCGGCTACATGGCCAACCTCGGCGCGGTCACCGCGCTGCTGGGGCAGGGCGATACGGTGCTGGAGGACCGCCTCAATCACGCCTCCTTGCTGGATGCCGGTTTGCTCAGCGGTGCGCGCTTTTCCCGCTACCTGCACAACGACGCCGCCAGCCTGGCCGGTCGCCTAGACAAGGCCGTCGGCAATACCCTGGTGGTCAGCGACGGGGTGTTCAGCATGGATGGCGACCTGGCCGACCTGCCGGCGCTGTGTGCGGCGGCCAAGGCCAAGGGCGCCTGGGTGATGGTCGACGATGCCCATGGCTTCGGCCCGCTCGGCGCCAGCGGTGGCGGTATCGTCGAGCACTTCGGCCTGTGCCAGGACGATGTCCAGGTGCTGGTCGGCACCCTGGGCAAGGCGTTCGGCACTTCCGGGGCCTTCGTCGCCGGCAGCGAGGAGCTGATCGAGACCCTGGTGCAGTTCGCCCGGCCCTATATCTACACCACCAGCCAGCCGCCCGCGCTGGCCTGCGCCACCCTCAAGAGCCTGGAGTTGCTGCGTCACGAGTATTGGCGGCGCGAGCACTTGAACGCCTTGATCAAGCGCTTCCGTGAAGGTGCCCAGTCTATTGGCCTTGAGTTGATGGACAGCGCCACACCGATCCAGCCGATCCTCATCGGTGACAGCGGCCGCGCCATGCGCCTGTCGCAGCTGCTGCGTGAGCGTGGCCTGCTGGTCACCGCGATTCGCCCGCCGACGGTGCCGGCCGGCAGTGCGCGCCTGCGCGTCACCTTGTCGGCGGCGCACAGCAGTGCCCAGCTCGAACGACTGCTGGAAGCCTTGGCCGAATGCTGGACATTACTGGAGAGCAGCGATGCGTGATCGCCTGATTCTGCTGCCCGGCTGGGGCCTCGGCAGTGCGCCGCTGGAACCGCTGGCCGAGGCCTTGCGAGGCCTCGATGCGCGCCTGCGGGTCGAGATCGAACCCTTGCCGCTACTGGACTCCAGCGACCCCGCCGACTGGCTGGACGAACTCGATGCCAACCTGCCCCAGGACACCTGGCTCGGTGGCTGGTCGCTCGGCGGCATGCTCGCCGGCGAACTGGCGGCGCGGCGTGGCGAGCGCTGCGCCGGCCTGCTGACCCTGGCCAGCAACCTGCGCTTCGTCGCCGAGCCGACCTGGCCCAGCGCGATGGCGGCTGAAACCTTCGGCGTATTTCGTCAGGGCTGCGCGGCGGATGCACGGGCCACCCTGAAGCGTTTCGCCCTGCTCTGTGCCCAGGGCGCTGCGGACCCGCGTGGCCTGTCGCGGCTGCTGCTGGGCGCGGCGCCGCAGACGGGTGCGGAGAGTCTGCTGGCCGGGCTGGATGTGCTGGCCGCGCTGGACACCCGCAGCGCCGTGCAGGCCTTCGTCGGCCCGCAACTGCACCTGTTCGCCGGCCGCGATGCGCTGGTGCCAGCGCATGCGGCGGCCGCGCTGCTGGCGTTGCTGCCGGACGTCGAGATCGGCCTGGTCGATGCGGCCAGCCATGCCTTCGCCCTGGAGCGCCCCCACGAGATCGCCGCGGCCATCCAGGCCTTTCTGCACGAGGCCGGCGATGACTGAGTGGACCCAAGACCCGCTGAGCGGCCTGCCGGACAAGCGTCAGGTGGCGGCGTCCTTTTCCCGCGCCGCCGACAGCTACGACAGCGTCGCGGCCCTGCAGCGCAAGGTGGGCGGCGAGTTGCTGGCGCGCATGCCGGCCAATCTGAGCCCGCAACGCTGGCTCGACCTGGGCTGTGGCACCGGCTACTTCAGTCGTGCCCTGGGTGAGCGCTACGGCGCTGCCGAGGGGGTGGCCCTGGATATTGCCGAGGGCATGCTGCGCCACGCCCAGCCACTGGGCGGCGCGCAGCAGTTTGTCGCCGGCGATGCCGAGCGCCTGCCGCTGCGCGACGCGTCCTGCGATCTGCTGTTTTCCAGCCTGGCGCTGCAATGGTGTGCGAATTTTGCCGCGGTGCTCAGCGAGTCCCGGCGCGTGTTGCGCCCCGGCGGTGTGCTGGCCTTCAGCAGCCTGTGCGTCGGCACCTTGCGGGAGTTGCGTGATAGCTGGCAGGCGGTGGACGGTTTCGTCCACGTCAACCGCTTCCGTCGTTTCGCCGATTACCAGCAGCTCTGTGCGGGCAGCGGCCTGCAGCTGCTCGGCCTGGAAACCCAGGCCGAGGTGCTGCACTACCCCGACCTGCGCAGCCTGACCCATGAACTCAAGGCCTTGGGCGCCCACAACCTCAACCCCGGTCGCCCGGGTGGCCTGACCGGGCGCGCCCGCATGCTGGCGCTGATCGCCGCCTATGAGCAGTTCCGCCAGCCGCAAGGCCTGCCGGCGAGCTATCAGGTGGTCTACGGCCTTTTACGCAAAGAGAATTGAGATGACTGCAGCCTTCTTCATCACCGGCACCGACACCGAAGTCGGCAAGACCACCATTGCCGCCGGCTTGCTCCACGCCGCGCGCATGGCCGGGCTGTCGACCGCCGCCGCCAAGCCGGTCGCCTCCGGGTGCAGCAAGACCGCCGCCGGTCTGCGCAACGACGATGCCCTGGCCTTGCTCGGCGAATGCAGCCTGGCGTTGCGTTATGAGGAGGTCAATCCGCTGGCCTTTGCCCCGCCCATCGCTCCGCATCTGGCGGCCCGCGAAGCTGGCGTGCAACTGGATGTGGAGGCCCTGCAGGGGCCGGTGCAGCAGATTCTCGACAAGGGCGCGGATTTCACCGTGGTCGAAGGCGCCGGCGGTTGGCGTGTACCGCTGGCCGGCCAGGCGGCGCTGTCGGATCTGGCGATCAACCTGGATTTACCGGTGATTCTGGTGGTCGGGGTGCGCCTGGGATGCATCAATCATGCGGTGCTGACCGCCGAGGCGATTGCCCGCGACGGCCTGACCCTGGCCGGTTGGGTGGCCAATGTGGTCGACCCCAAGACGTCGCGCCTGGAGGAGAATCTGGCGACCCTCGCCGAGCGCTTGCCGGCGCCTTGCCTGGGGCGGGTGCCGCGCCTGGCCAAGGCGACGCCGGCGGCGGTGGCCGAGTGTCTCGATCTGGCGCTGCTGGAGGTGGAGCTATAAGCAGGCCGGTTGCCATAGCTATTTGCCAGTACGCGGCCGACCCCTTATCTGCTTCAATGCAGTGCATTCATGTAGTACACCTGCGGGAGCTGGTTCATGCAAATCACCACTAACGCCTTCAGTTCGGGCCTCAGCAGCCTTCAGTCGGGGCAGCGTCGGGTCGATCAGGCTGCCGCCGAAATCGCCGGCAGCGCCAGCGCAGTCCCCCAGCAGGCCGCGCAAACCCCCGCACTCAATCAGGTCAACCGGTCAGCAGAGGCGGCCGGGCAAAAACCTGCGGACCTGGCCGAAAGCCTGGTCGCGTTGCGTGTCGGCCAGAACGAGGCACAAGCCGGTGCGCGGGTCGTGCGCACTGCCGATGAAGTGCTGGGCACGCTGATCGACACCAAAGCCTGAGGTCGCTGCCGCGACCAGTACACATGCGCGAGCAAGAGGTACGGCATGCACATCGGCGCTACGCCAACGTATCCTTCACCGGCACCATCATTGCCGGCGCGCCCAATAGCGCCGGCCGCCTCGGCCGATGTTTCCCCTGACCTGACCCGCGCCGCCCAGGCGCCGGCTACCCCGTCTCCCGCCCTGAGCGATGAACAGCGCGCGTCTGCCCGCGAAGAAGCGGATCAGCCCGCCGAGCAGTCGACCCCGTCCGCCGACAAGCAGGACAAGAGCGAACCCAGCCCGCAGCAACAACGCCTCGAACAACTGGAAATCGCCGAACTGGCCACGCGTGATCGCGAAGTCCGCAGCCACGAACAGGCCCACGCGGCAGTTGGCGGCGGCTATGCCGGCGCACCAAGTTTTACCTATACCCGAGGTCCGGATGGCCAGCGCTATGCCGTCGCAGGGGAGGTCAGTATCGACACCGGCGCGGTGGCGGGCGACCCGCAAGCGACCCTGAGCAAGATGGAGATCGTGGTGCGTGCAGCCCTGTCGCCGGCCGAGCCCTCCGCTCAGGATCTGCGTGTGGCAGCGCAAGCCCAGGCGCAGATGGTCCAGGCACGAGTCGACCTGGCCGAGCTGCAGCGCAACGAGGCCGCTGAGGCGCAAGCCGAACGCGCGCAATCGAGCGAGGCGGCGGAACCGGCGGAGCGCGATGGCGATCCTGCCGCGTCACCTCAGCCGTCACGTTCGTCAGCAGCCGAACTCGAGCTGTATCGGCGCACCGCCGGGTTGCCGGACTCCGCGCCACTGATCGACCTGCTTGGCTGATCACCGGCTCAAGCCCTTCCTGCTTTTTCGTCAAAGCCTCCAGCCCGATTCCTGAGCTTGCGCGCGGATTTTTTTCGCGGCGCACGGCCGAATCCGACAGGCGGCAATTGCCACAGTGCTTGACAAGGTTCTGGGGTAAACGTATGTTTCAAACACTTGTTTGATTGCTGGGTGGCCAAGACGTCGCCGTGCAGTCGGGAGTGATCCCCCAAGCGACCATGTATTCGGTCACCCAAACACACTATGAGTCCACCGCAGAGGTTATCCGCTATGCCTGACTACAAGGCCCCCTTGCGTGACATTCGCTTCGTCCGTGACGAACTGCTCGGCTACGAAGCGCATTATCAGAGCCTGCCCGGCTGCCAAGACGCTACCCCGGACATGGTTGACGCCATCCTCGAAGAGGGCGCCAAGTTCTGTGAGCAGGTACTGGCGCCGCTGAACCGTGTGGGTGACACCGAAGGTTGCACCTGGAGCGAGTCCGGCGTTAAGACACCGACCGGCTTCAAGGAAGCCTACAAGCAGTACGTCGAAGGTGGCTGGCCGAGCCTGGCCCATGACGTCGACCACGGCGGCCAAGGCTTGCCGGAGTCGCTGGGTCTGGTGGTCAGCGAATTGGTCGGTACCGCCAACTGGTCTTGGGGCATGTACCCCGGCCTGTCCCATGGCGCGATGAACACCATTGCCGAGCACGGCACCGACGAGCAGAAGCATGCTTATCTGACCAAGCTGGTTTCCGGCGAGTGGACCGGCACCATGTGCCTGACCGAGCCGCATTGCGGCACCGATCTGGGCATGCTGCGCACCAAGGCCGAGCCCCAGGCCGATGGCAGCTACAAGGTTTCCGGCACCAAGATCTTCATCTCGGCCGGTGAACATGACATGGCCGACAACATCGTCCATATCGTGCTGGCCCGCCTGCCCGACGCGCCGCAAGGCACCAAGGGTATCTCGCTGTTTATCGTGCCTAAGTTCACGGTGAGCGAGGACGGTACTGCTGGCGCGCGTAACGCCGTAACTTGCGGCTCGCTCGAGCACAAGATGGGCATCCACGGTAACGCCACCTGCGTGATGAACTTCGATGGTGCCACCGGTTACCTGATCGGCGCGGCGAACAAAGGTCTGAACTGTATGTTCACCTTTATGAATACCGCTCGCCTGGGTACCGCACTGCAAGGCCTGGCTCACGCTGAAATCGGCTTCCAGGGCGGCCTCAAGTACGCTCGCGAACGTCTACAGATGCGTTCCCTGACTGGCCCGAAAGCGCCGGAAAAAGCTGCCGACCCGATCATCGTGCACCCCGACGTGCGCCGCATGTTGCTGACCATGAAGGCCTTCGCCGAAGGCAATCGCGCCATGGTCTACTTCACCGCCAAGCAGGTCGACATCGTCAAGTACAGCCAGGACGAAGCCGAGAAGAAGCAGGCCGACGCACTGCTGGCCTTCCTGACGCCGATCGCCAAGGCGTTCATGACCGAAGTCGGCTTCGAAGCGGCCAACCATGGCGTGCAGATCTATGGCGGCCACGGCTTCATCGCCGAGTGGGGCATGGAGCAGAATGTTCGCGACAGCCGTATCTCCATGCTGTACGAAGGCACCACTGGCATCCAGGCGCTCGACCTGCTCGGCCGCAAGGTACTGCAGACCCAAGGCGAGGCGCTGAAAGGCTTCACCAAGATCGTGCACAAGTTCTGCCAGGCCAACGAGGGCAACGAGGCGGTCAAGGCCTTCGTCGAGCCTTTGGCCCAGCTGAACAAGGAGTGGGGCGAGTTGACCATGAAGGTCGGCATGGCGGCGATGAAGGATCGCGAGGAAGTCGGCGCTGCGTCGGTGGACTACCTGATGTACTCCGGTTACGTCTGCCTGGCTTATTTCTGGGCCGATATGGCGCGCCTGGCCGCCGAGAAGATCGCTGCCGGCACTGCCGACGAAGCCTTCTACAAGGCCAAGCTGCAGACCGCGCGCTTCTACTTCGCCCGTATCCTGCCGCGGACCCGCACCCACGTGGCCACCATGTTGTCCGGCGCCGGCAACCTGATGGACATGCACGAAGACGATTTCGCGCTGGGCTACTAAGCCGTCCCGCGACTCCGTCTCAAGAAAGCCGCTACCTCTCGGGGTAGCGGCTTTTTTTCGTATGAGGGCAGTGTCGCGTCACAGATCGACCTGCGGTCAAGCGGCCTTTCGGGTGGGCTAGGCGCACACTGCCGACAGCGAAGATCCAGCAAGATCCGTTGCGGCGTAACCCGCCATCGGCGCAACGAGGGATATCGCTCAGTGGGTTACGCGGCGCGCCACGATGGCGGCGCCTGATCGCTCGGAGGTTGGCGCCGCTAACCTGCGCGGCTCGCCCCCACCTTACAAAAGCCAGGTGCGACACATAAGGGGTATTGCCCCTATTTACCGGCTTGCCGCGGCCGTCGCCACTGCGTCGCAGGCTGCGGCCCGGTCATTTATGACGGCGCATTCAGCGGGCGTACGGTTGTTGTGAATCAGCCGACTTCGGCGGTAGCTTAGGGCAATTGACCCGCGCCTCGCGCGCCTGCTGACGGAGAACGACCATGCCCGAGTACAAGGCTCCCCTGCGCGACATGCGCTTCTTGATCGACGATGTCTTCGACTTCCACACCAGCTACGCCGCACTCAGCGCCAGTGACGCGACGCCGGACATGGTCGGTGCAATCCTCGAAGAAGGTGCCAAGTTCTGCGAGCAGGTGCTGGCGCCGTTGAACCGTTCCGGTGACGAAGAAGAGTGTCAGTTCGATAACGGTGTGGTGACCACGCCCAAAGGTTTCAAGGAAGCGTTTGCCCAGTATGCCGAGGGCGGATGGATGGGCTTGGCCGCCGACCCGGCCTACGGTGGTCAGGGCCTGCCGCATTCGCTGGGTTTGCTCAACAGTGAAATGGTCGGCGCCAGCAACACCTCATGGGGCATGTACCCGGGGTTGACCCATGGCGCCATGTCGGCGATCCATGCCCACGGCAGCGAAGAGCAGAAGCAGACCTACCTGACCCGCATGACCGAGGGGCTCTGGACCGGCACCATGTGCCTGACCGAAGCGCATTGCGGCACCGACCTGGGCATCATCAAGACCCGTGCCGTGCCCCAGGCCGACGGCAGCTATGCGCTCACCGGCAGCAAGATCTTCATCTCCGCCGGCGAGCACGACATGAGCGAGAACATCGTTCATCTGGTGCTGGCCAAGCTGCCCGATGCGCCCGCCGGAACCAAAGGCATTTCGCTGTTTATCGTGCCCAAGTTCCTCCCCGACGCTTCCGGCCAGGCCGGTGAGCGCAACGCGGTCAGCTGCGGCTCGATCGAGCACAAGATGGGTATCAAGGCCTCGGCCACCTGCGTGATCAATTTCGACAGCGCCAAAGGGTTTCTGATTGGCGAGGCCAATAAAGGCCTCAACTGCATGTTCACCATGATGAACCATGCGCGTCTGGGCACTGGCATGCAGGGGCTGTGCCTCGGTGAAGCGAGCTTCCAGGGGGCGATCAAGTACGCCAACGAACGCTTGCAGATGCGCGCACTGACCGGGCCCAAGGCGCCGGATAAGCCGGCCGACCCGATCATCGTGCACCCCGATGTGCGGCGCATGCTGCTGACCATGAAGGCGCTCAACGAGGGCAATCGTGCCCTGGCTTACTTCACCGCCCAGCTGCTGGATGTCGCGCACCTCAGCGAAACCACCGAGCAGCGTGAGGAAGCGGAAAACCTGCTGGCCTTCCTCACCCCGATCTGCAAGGCCTTCATGACCGACACCGGGCTGGAGGTGACCAATCACGGCATGCAGATCTTCGGCGGCCATGGCTATATCCGCGAGTGGGGCATGGAGCAGCTGGTTCGCGATTGCCGGATTGCACCGATCTACGAAGGCACCAACGGTATCCAGGCCCTGGACCTGCTCGGGCGCAAGGTGCTCGGCAGTCAGGGCAAGCTGCTGAGCGGCTTCACCAAGATCGTGCACAAGTTCTGTGAGGCCCAGGCCGAGCATCCGCAGCTCAAGGGCTACGTGGCGCAGCTGGCGACGCTGAACACCCAGTGGGGCGGACTGACCCAGAAGATCGGTCTGGCGGCGATGAAGAATCCCGACGAGGTAGGCGCCGCCTCGGTGGACTACCTGATGTACTCCGGCTACGTGATCCTGGCCTACTTCTGGCTGCGCATGGCGCTGGTGGCCCAGGAGAAGCTCGACGCCGGTGCCGGCGATGCGGCCTTCTACCAGGCCAAGCTGGCCACCTGCGCGTTCTACTTCCAGCGCCTGCTGCCGCGTACGGCCGCCCACCTGGCGGCGGCCGAGGCCGGCAGCGAGTGCATGATGAGTCTGCCAGCCGAGCATTTCGCGCTCTGACGAGCGGTAGTGTGAAAAAAGACCCGCCGCTGGCGGGTCTTTGCATTTCAAGCGAATGCGGACCTTTTGTGAATTTATGGTCACAACATGACGCTACGTGTCTATGTCGTTGCTCGGTTAAACTCCCAAGGCCGATTTAACCCTGTTGCTCCGCTCGAGGATTTTCCATGGCTGACTACAAAGCTCCCCTGCGCGACATGCGCTTCGTGCTCAATGAAGTGTTCGACGTCTCCACGCTGTGGGCCCAATTACCTGCCCTGGCCGACGTGGTGGATGAAGACACCGCCAGCGCCATTCTCGAAGAAGCCGGCAAGGTCACCGCGGGCATCATTGCCCCGCTCAATCGCAGCGGCGATGAGGAAGGCTGTTCCTGGAGCAATGGCGCGGTGAAGACCCCGGCCGGCTTTCCCGAAGCCTACAAGACCTACGCCGAAGGCGGCTGGGTGGGAGTCGGTGGTGACCCGCTGTTCGGCGGCATGGGCATGCCCAAGGTGATCTCCGCGCAAGTGGAAGAGATGGTCAACTCGGCCAACCTGTCATTCGGCCTCTACCCGATGCTCACCGCTGGCGCCTGCCTGTCGATCAACGCCCACGCCAGTGAAGCGCTGAAAGAGCAGTACCTGCCGAACATGTACGCCGGCACCTGGGCCGGCTCCATGTGCCTGACCGAGCCGCACGCCGGCACCGACCTGGGCATCATCCGCACCAAGGCCGAACCGCAGGCCGATGGCAGCTACAAGATCAGTGGCACCAAGATCTTCATCACCGGCGGCGAGCACGACCTGAGCGAGAACATCATTCACCTGGTGCTGGCCAAGTTGCCGGATGCGCCGGCCGGACCCAAGGGCATCTCGCTGTTCCTGGTGCCCAAGTTGATGGTGGGCGCCGACGGCTCGCTGGGCGAGCACAATGCGCTGTCCTGCGGCTCGATCGAGCACAAGATGGGCATCAAGGCCTCGGCCACCTGCGTGATGAACTTCGATGGCGCCACCGGCTGGATCGTCGATGCGCCGAACAAGGGCCTGGCGGCCATGTTCACCATGATGAACTACGAGCGCCTGGGCGTTGGCATCCAGGGCCTGTCCCTGGGCGAGCGCTCCTACCAGAATGCCGTCGAATACGCTCGGGAGCGTATCCAGAGCCGTGCGCCGACCGGCCCGCAGGCCAAGGACAAAGCCGCCGACCCGATCATCGTGCACCCGGACGTGCGCCGCATGTTGCTGACCATGAAGGCGCTGAACGAAGGCGGTCGTGCCTTCTCCAGCTACGTGGCCATGCAGCTCGATACCGCCAAGTTCAGCGAAGAACCGACCGTGCGCAAGCGCGCCGAAGAGCTGGTGGCCCTGTTGACACCGGTGGCCAAGGCCTTCCTCACCGACATGGCGCTGGAAACCACGGTGCACGGCCAGCAGATTTTCGGCGGTCATGGCTTTATCCGCGAGTGGGGCCAGGAGCAGCTGATCCGCGACTGCCGCATCACCCAGATCTACGAAGGCACCAACGGCATCCAAGCCCTGGATCTGGTCGGGCGCAAAGTGGTCGGCAGCGGCGGTGCCTTCTACCAGCACTTCGCCGACGAGATAAAGGCGTTCACCGATTCGGCCGATGCCTCCCTGGCAGAGTTCACCGAGCCGTTGAAAGACGCCATCGCCAACCTGGAGCTGATGACCAGCGACCTGCTGGCGCGCGCCAAGGCCAATCCCAACGAAGTCGGTGCCGCCTCGGTCGAGTACCTGCAGGTGTTCGGCTACACCGCCTATGCCTATATGTGGGCGTTGATGGCACGGGCCGCGCTGGCCAAGCAGGATCAGGACGACTTCTACGTCAGCAAGCTGGGCACCGCGCGTTTCTTCTTCGCCCGCCTGTTGCCGCGGATCCACTCGCTGACCGCGTCGGTCAAGGCCGGCAGCGACAGCCTGTACCTGCTGGATGCGGCGCAGTTCTAAGCCACACCCTGCAACGCCAAAGCCCCGGTCTTGTACCGGGGCTTTTTTACATCTATTGGCGCTGGGCTGCTAGTGGTTGGCTTCGCTCTACAGCGGCGGGCTGTCGAGCGCTTCGGCTGGCGTCGAGCCATTGGCCTGCGGGCGTTCGCGCTGCCATTGCAGGGCGATCAGAATCAGGGTCGGAATCCCCAGCAGGGCGGTGATCAGGAAGAACTCGGCATAGCCGAGGTTCTCCACCAGCACGCCGGAATAGCCACCGATCAGCCGCGGCAACAGCAGCATGATCGAGCTGAGCAGGGCGTACTGGGTGGCCGAGAACTGCAGGTTGGTCAGGCTCGACAGGTAGGCGACGAACGCCGCCGTGGCCAGGCCGGCGCTGAAGTTGTCGGCGGAGATGGTGACGATCAGCATCTGCAGGTCGGCGCCCATGCCGGCGAGCATGAGGAACAGCAGGTTGGTCGCGGCCGAGGCCAGGCCGCCGATGAACAGGATCGGCAGGATGCCGAAGCGCACGATCAGCAGGCCGCCAAAACCGGCGCCGAGCAGGGTCATGACCAGGCCGAACAGTTTGCTGACGCTGGCGATCTGATCCTTGGTAAAGCCCTGGTCGATGTAGAACACGTTGGCCATCACGCCCATCACGGTATCCGACATGCGATAGGTCGCGATCAGTCCGAGCAGCAGCAAGGCCTGCCAGCGATAACGCACGATGAAGTCGTTGATCGGGGTCAGCACCGGTGCCAGGCCGCGGCGGCCCATGCTCGACAGGCACAGCGTGGTGAGGATGGTGTAGAGCAAGGCGCGCAGAAAGGCGCGATCCACGAGAAGCAGATCGAACAGGCTGATTTCGCCCCGCACCAGGCTGGCAAAGTCGGTGTAATAGAATTGGGTGAACATCGCCGGCACCGAGACCAGCATCACGATCAACACCAGCACCGAGACGATCTGATGGCTGAAGCCGTAGCGCGCCGCGGCCAACTGGGTTTGCAGTGGTACCGCCGGTTCGCGCATCCACAGGCTGGTCAGCAGGCCCGGCAGCATCAGCAGGGCAAACACCAGGTAGGTACCGGACCAGGCGCTGTGCTGGTAGAGCTGCACGGTGGAACCGAAGCCTTCGGCAACATACAACGCGCCGGCGGTGGCCAGCAGTGCCGCGACCCGGTAGCCGGCCATATAGCTGGCGGCCAGAGCCGCCTGGCGGGTGTCCTCGACGATCTCCAGGCGATAGGCGTCCACGGCGATGTCCTGGGTGGCGGAGGCGAAGGCCACCAGCACCGCCAGGGAGATCAGCCAGGTCAGTTTGGTCTGCGGGTCACACAACGCCATGCCGGCCAGGCCAATGGCAATCAGCACCTGGGCCAGTACCAGCCAGGAGCGGCGCCGGCCGAGCCTGCCGAGCAGCGGCAGGCGCCACTGGTCGAGCAGTGGCGACCAGACCCATTTGAAGGCATAGGCCAGGCCGATCAGGCTGGCGAAACCGATGGTTTCACGCGCCACGCCCGCTTCGCGCAACCACACCGACAGCGTGGAGAACACCAGCATATAGGGCAGGCCGGCGGCGAACCCGAGGAGCAACAGCACCAGCGTGGAGGGGCTTGAGTAGGCGGCGATGGCTTCGCGCCAGCTTTTACGGGGCATTGAGCGGGTATCTGTCTGCAAAGAGAAAAAGGATTCTGGGCGCACTCTAACCGCTGTGCTCCATCGGGCGCCAGCCGTGCCGTCGGATATCCACGCGATCATGGATGACCAGCACCCCTTCGGCCCGCAAGCGCTGCCGTTGCTCCGCGCCGGAAACACTGCCCGCCGGCAGGCTCAGGCGTCCGCTGGCGGCGATCACCCGATGCCAGGGCAGCGTGGTGCCCTGCGGCAGCTGGCTGAGGCTGCGTCCGACCCAGCGTGCGGCACGGCCAAGGCCCGCCAGCTCGGCCAGTTGGCCATAGCTGACCACCCTGCCCGGAGGAACCTGTGCGAGCGCCATATACAGCGCCTCGCGTCGTGCCTCCTGGCTGGCTGCTAACCCGGGCGAAGCGGCTCGCCTGGCGGCTTCATCCTGAGGTGGCGGTAGTCGACCGATCATGCGGCTGCGCCCCCTGTGGTCATCTGCGTTGGTCGGTTAGGCCATGCCAGTGTAAGGCGGGCAGGGTCTGGCTGAATAATGGCGTCGCCCAGCCAGCAGCGCAACAAACCGCTGGGCCCGCTGCCGCTGCCGGAGGGGCGGCAGCACGTCCGTGGCCTGGGGCGTATCCCCAGCGAGCGCCATTATCTGCGGGGCTCGGGGTGGGCTGGTCGGCTCGAGCCACCGATGGCATCGGTCGCCTGGCTTGAACTCCGATTAATTCCGACGGTCAGTCATTGCTCAGAGTCTGGGCTTGCGCATAATGCCCGGCGTTTATTCAATCAGAGCTTTTCAAGCATTCTTATGATTTTCAGAACCCTGTTATGCCTGGCCCTTTCGGCAGTTGCCAGTCCTCTGCTGGCCGATACCGTGTGGTTGAAAAACGGTGATCGGCTGAGCGGTACGATCAAATTCTTTGAAGGGAAAAAACTGCTCCTGCAAACCGATTACGCGGGTTCGATTGCGCTGGACTGGAAGAAAATCGCCACCCTCGAAAGCGACCAGGAGTTGCTGATCAAGGAAGGCAAGCTGACCGGTGAGCGGGCCAAGGCCCTGCTGGCTGCCGAGCAGGGCAAGGTCACCCTGGCCAATGGCGAAGGGCCGAGAACCATCGAGCTGGCGAGTATCGAGCGGATCATGAAGCCCAAGCCCCTGGTCGAGGACCTGACCTGGAAGGGCAATATCGACGCGGCGCTGGACTACAAGCGCGCCGAAACTGATACCGATGATTATGATGTCGACCTGAAGACCCAGATGCGTCACGGGCTCTGGCGGCACAATGCCGCGGCCGATTACAACCGCGAGTTTCAGGACGGCGTAGTGGCCACCGATAACTGGGGCGCCGAGTATGCCCTCGATCGTTTCCTCGATGAGCACTGGTTCTGGGAAGGGCGTCTCGAATACAAGCGCGATCTGATCGAAGAGCTACGGCGCCAGCGCACGGTCGGTACCGGTCCGGGTTACCAGTTCTGGGATAACGAATTAGGCGCCTTGTCCGTTACCGGGTTGCTCAACCGCACCGACTACCTGTATGCCAATGGCGAGAAAGACAACTTCTATGCCGTGAGCACGAAGTGGGACTACAACCGCTACCTGGTTGGCAAGAGCTTCGAGCTGTTCAGCAGCGGTGAGGTCGGCAAGCCGCTGGCCAATGTCGCCGAATACACCCTGGATGCCGAGGTGGGCCTACGCTACAAGGTCACCGACTGGGCTTCGCTGAACATGAAGGCCGAGAAAGACATAGTCAGTGGCTCGGAAGGCGACAAAGACGAAACCCACTACAGCCTGGGCTTTGGTGTCGGCTGGTAAGCCATTGCGACACCTCCGCTGCAATTAATCCGCGCCGGCCATATGCCGCAATGCCGCTCACCTGAATCAGGTGAGCGGCATTTTTATTGGTAGGCAAAGGTATGAATCGACAGCCCCAAGAGCGATCCGGGCAGGCCCGCAACCCCGAGGTGGGTTGTCAGTCAAGCATGTCGGCGAAGCGATCATCCTGTTTGAACACCAGCGGCTGAGCGAAGCCCGGCACCTTGATCTGGTCGGTGCCCAGTTCGATGGCCTTGTCGTCGATCAGGTCGCGGCCGAAGTTGTAGATGATTTCCAGTTGGCCCTGCATGGCCTGTTCGTCATAGGCGCGGGCGGCGACGCGGGTCTGTTCGCGGCGTGCGCAATAGGCCTCGAAGGCCACTGCGCCATGACGCTTGCGCAGCATCTTGTCGACCACGTGGGGGGCCAGGATCACGGCGCTGGCGTTGTTGCCGCCGAAGCCCTTGGAGTTGATGAAGCACACGTCCAGCGCCTGCTGGCCGAGCTGGCGATCCTCGGTGGCGATGTTCAGGTGCTGCTGGAACACGTCGTCGGCGACCGCGTCGATGGTCTTGACCCCGGGGATGATGCCGTACTTGAAGCTGCCCAGCGCGGAGATCACCTGGTCGCCGCTGGCGGTGGCCAGGGAGTGGCCGACGAAGGCCTTGACCGCGGTCACCGGCCATTGCTCGATGGCGAAGGCGGCGGCGATGCGATCGAGCAGTTCCGATTCGGTGGTGCGGTTGGCCGGGGTGCTGGAACCGTGGGCGTGGACGAAGCTGCGCTGGCGTACGGCATCGAGGCCGAGCAGTTGCACGGCGCTGGCCACGGCCTTGGACACGGTCAGGTAATTACCGGGGCCGGGCGCGGAGATGGATTTCTTGAAGCCATCGGCGTTGACGAAGACATCCGGCACCGCGCCGTGGATGTCGGCTCCCAGTTCCAGGGCCAGTTCGTCGTCCATCAGCACCACGAACTGGCAGGCCTCGGCCAGGGTGAAGCCGCAGTTGTCGCCGAACGGGCGGCTGGCGCGGCGGAAGTCCACCTGTTGCTGGCCTTCGATCTGGCGCAGGCCCTCTTCGGTGGCCAGGGCGCCCATGGCGCCGTAACCCTCGATGCACTCCTGGTTGACCGGTGCTTCACTGCTGCCGACGATCACCACCCGGGCCTTGCCGGAGCCGATCTGCTCGATGCCCTTCTGCAGGTTGTAGAGGAAGGTGGCGCAGGCGCCGGTGATGGCGCCGGTGCTGCCGACACTGCCGAGCACGTAGGCGTTGATGAAGTCCGCCGGCATGCTGTTGAGGCCCAGCGCCAGCTGCTTGGCGGTGACCCGGCCGCCCTTGAGGCGCGATTGCATCATGCCGCCGAAGCCGTTTTCGTCGAGCTGGCTCATGATGCAGCTGGCGAACACCGCCACTTCGTCCGGTTGTACCCGATCGACGATCGACTGCCAGGGCAGGCCGGTCGAGCGCAGGGCATCGGTCACCCCGACGATGGCCATGCTCAGGCCGCGCGGGTGGAAACGCGAGTTGTAGTGTTCGCTCGGCTCGAAACCGCTAGGCAGCTGGCCGGCGGACTTCACCGGCAAGGCGCGGTAACTGTCGACCTTGAAATCGCAGCTGTCGTGCAGGCTGACGCGCACCTCGGTGGCATTGAGTTCTTCCACCGACCAGTTGGCCGGCAGTGGCTCGGGCAGTTGCTTGCGGTTGCTGATGAAGCTCAGCGGGGTGTCAGGCGTAGCGCTGACGCTGATGTTCTTCTGCCAATGGGCCGCGTCGACGTCCAGGTGCTGCTTTTCGATACGGCGTACCAGGGTCGAGGCGAGAATCTGTTCGGCAAAACGGCTGTCGATCTCCGCCAGGCTCAGCACCGTGCCATCGGTGGTCTGGTAGCTGCCGTCGAGTACCTGCAGCAGTTTCATCATCACGGCCAAGCCGGCGAGGGTTTCCTGACGTGCGCGCAGGTCCATCGACTCGATCACGGTACGGCGGAAACCGTGGTGAAAGGAGCTGCGGCCGGCTGCGTTGTAACCACCAAAACCAACAATCACGGGTAAGCGAGACTTCACGCGGGAAACTCCTTCAAATAAATACGCCGGACAAGCTCAGATGAAGCGATACCTGCTTGTCGCTCGCCAGGGAACCCGAAAACACGGGGGACATTCAATGGGGCGAGCAGTGGCTCGATTGTTCGGGTGATTATGCTGACGTGATTTATGACTTGTGAGTCACTGCTTCGACCAAGGTAGCGCTTCGGCAAGACCATACTCCTGCTAAGGTTTCTTCAGTCCAAGGTTCCGCTGGAGAACAATAATGCACAGCCTCAACCCCTACGAATATGGCATGCCGCGCGATGCGGCGAACTTCCAGGCACTCAGTCCCTTGAGTTTTCTCGAGCGCGCCGCGAGTGTCTACCCGCAGCGCACGGCACTGATCAACGGTAGCCTGCGCCAGACCTGGGGCGAGACCTACAGCCGCTGCATTCGCCTGGCCTCGGCCCTGGCGCAACGCGGCATTGGCCTGGGCGATACGGTGGCGGTGATCGCGCCGAACGGCCCGGCGATGTTCGAGGCGCACTTCGGCGTGCCCATGTGCGGCGCCGTGCTCAACGCCATCAACACCCGGCTGGATGCCGAAGCCATCGCCTTCATCCTGCAGCATGGCGAAGCCAAGGTGCTGCTGGTCGACAAGGAATTCGGCGAACTGGTGCAGCGCGCCACCAGTCACCTGCCCAACCGTCCGCTGATCATCGGCATCGACGACCCGGAGTATCAGGACGGCCAGCTGATCGGCCAGTTCGACTACGAGGCGCTGCTGGCCGAAGGCGACGCCGACTACGCCTGGCAGATGCCCGCCGATGAGTGGCAGGCCATTTCGCTCAACTACACTTCCGGTACCACCGGCAACCCCAAGGGCGTGGTCTATCACCACCGCGGCGCGCACCTGAATGCCCTGTCCAATGCCATGTGCTGGGACATGAGCCGCTTCCCGGTGTACCTGTGGACCCTGCCGATGTTCCACTGCAACGGCTGGTGCTTCCCCTGGGCCCTGGCGGCCTATGTCGGGGTCAATGTGTGCCTGCGCCATGTGCGCGCCGAGGCCATCTACCCGGCGATTGCCGAGCATGGTGTCGACCACTTCTGCGGTGCGCCGATCGTGCTGAACATGCTGGCCAATGCCGCCGATGAGCTGAAGGCGCTGAAGACCCGCCCGGTCAAGGTGCTGACTGCCGGCGCCGCACCACCCGCCGCGGTGATCGAGGCCATGGAAGCCCTGGAGTTCCGCGTCACCCATGTCTACGGCCTGACCGAAACCTATGGCCCCAGCGTGGCTTGTGAGTGGAAGGCCGAGTGGGACAGCGAAACCCCCGAGCAGCGCGCCCGCCTGAAATCCCGTCAGGGCGTGCGTGCGCCCTTGCTCGACGGCCTGATGGTGGCCGACCCGGACAGCCTGCAGCCGGTGCCCAAGGACGGTCAGAGCATCGGCGAGATCATGATGCGCGGCAATGTGGTGATGAAGGGCTACCTGAAAAACCCCACGGCCACCGCCGAAGCCTTCGCCGGCGGCTGGTTCCACTCCGGCGACCTGGCGGTGTGGCACGCCGATGGTTACATCGAGATCAAGGATCGCTCCAAGGACATCATCATCTCCGGTGGCGAGAACATCTCCTCGATCGAAGTGGAGGACGTGCTGTATCGCCACCCGCTTATTTTGGAAGCGGCGGTGGTGGCCATGCCCAGCGACAAGTGGGGCGAAACACCCTGCGCCTTCGTCACCGCCAAGCCGGGAGTCGAACTGACCGAGGCCGCGGTGATTGCCTTCTGCCAACAGCGCATGGCGCGTTTCAAGGTGCCCGGTTGCGTGGTGTTCACCGCCCTGCCGAAAACCGCTACCGGCAAGGTGCAGAAGTTCGTGCTGCGCGAGCAGGCCAGGGGAATGGCCGCGCCATAACGGTCTGCCGGTCGCCGCTGCGGTCCCGGGCGCAGGGGCGGGAGGCCGTGGCTGCTTGTGCTATCGTCGAGTAGACAGTGTTCATCCATGTCCACCGAGTCGAGCCCATGAACAGCCGGCCTGCAGCGCCTGATGCCAAAGCCCTTGAAGCGAGATCGGGTGTGGTGGTGGCCGTGCGCGGCAGTGTGGTGGACATGCGCTTTACCGACGGCTTGCCGCCTATCTACGCGCTGCTGCGTACCGGGCCGAGCGGGCAGGTCGTGATAGAAGTGCTGGTGCAGCGCGATGCCCAGCATGTCCGCGGAATCGCCCTGACCCCGACCCAGGGCCTGGCCCGTGGCATGCGCGTGGAAAACACCGGCGGGCCGCTCAAGGCCCCGGTGGGCAAGGCCATTGTCTCGCGCATCTTTGATGTGTTCGGCAACACCATCGACGGCGAGCCACCCTTGAACGATATGCAGTGGCGCTCCGTGCACCGGGCACCGCCGCTCCTGACCCAGCGCTCTACCCAGGCGGAAATCTTCGTCACTGGCATCAAGGTCATTGATGTGCTGTCGCCCCTGGAGCGGGGCGGCAAGGCCGGCCTGTTTGGTGGCGCCGGGGTGGGCAAGACCGTGCTGCTGACGGAAATGATCCACAACATGGTCAGCCATCAGCAGGGCGTCAGCATCTTCTGCGGCATTGGCGAGCGTTCCCGCGAAGGCGAAGAGCTGTACCGCGACATGAAAGCCGCTGGCGTGCTGCCCAATATGGTGATGCTCTTCGGGCAGATGAACGAGCCGCCCGGGGCGCGCTTTCGCATCGGCCATGCGGCCCTGACCATGGCCGAGTATTTTCGCGACGACCAGCACCGCGATGTCCTGCTGCTGATCGACAATATCTTCCGCTTTATTCAAGCCGGCTCCGAGGTCTCCGGACTGCTAGGGCAGATGCCCTCGCGCCTGGGCTACCAGCCGACCATGGGCACCGAGCTGGCCGGGCTGGAAGAGCGCATCGCCAACACCGACAACGGCGCCATCACCTCGATTCAGGCGGTCTATGTGCCTGCCGATGACTTCACCGACCCGGCCGCGGTACACACCTTCAGTCACCTCTCGGCGTCCATCGTGCTGTCGCGCAAACGGGCCAGCGAAGGCCTGTACCCGGCGATCGACCCGCTGCAATCCATCTCGAAGATGGCCACCCCGGCTATCGTCGGCGAGCGCCACTATCTGTTGGCCCAGGCGATCCGCCGCACCCTGGCGCAATACGCCCAGCTGAAGGACATCATTGCCATGCTCGGTATCGAGCAGCTGTCCCAGGAGGACCGCAATGTGGTGGCCCGGGCCCGGCGGCTGGAGCGCTTTCTCACCCAGCCGTTTTTCACCACCGAACAGTTCACCGGCCTGGCCGGCAAGCTGGTCAGCCTGGAGGATGCCCTGGACGGCTGCGAGCGGATCCTCACCGACGAATTCAAGGCGCTTCCCGAAAGTGCGCTCTATATGATCGGCGCGGTCGATGAAGCCTACGCCAAACAGCGTGGCGCTACGGCCACGCCCAGCCGCTCAGCCTCGCCACAGCAGCAGGCATCAGGGGAGGTGGAAAATGGCAGCGACCAGCATGCACCTTAAGCTGTTGCTGCCGTTCCAGATCTTCGCCGACGTCAGGGACGTGTCGCGCCTGGTGGCAGAGACCCATGGTGGCTCGTTCGGCCTGCTGCCGCAGCGCCTCGACTGCGTGGCGGCGTTGCCGCCGGGCATTCTGATCTACGAAACCGCCGCCGACGGCGAGGTGTTCGTCGCGGTGGATGAAGGGGTGCTGGTCAAGACCGGTGACCAGGTGCTGATTTCCGTGCGCCGGGCCCTGCGTGGCAGCGACCTCGGTCGGTTGCGCGAGGCGGTGGAGCAGGAGTTTCTGACCCTGGATGAGAATGAGCAAGTCTTGCGTTCCTTGATGGCCAAGCTGGAAAGCGGTTTTTTGCGCCGCTTCGCAACCTTCCAAGACAGATAACCCAGATCAACTACCCTGAAAATGAGCGAAGAAGACCACCCACCAGAAGCACCGCGCAAGCCGCCGGCAGATTTTCCCGAGCAGGTCGGGCGCAAGGCGGCGCGCAAACTCAAGGCGCGGCGCAATGCTACGCCGGGTGTCTGGTTCGGCTTGGGCATGATGGGCTTGATCGGTTGGTCGGTGGTGGTGCCGACGCTGCTGGGCGCGGCGCTGGGCCTGTGGTTGGATCGCCATTATCCGGGGCCGCGTTCCTGGACCCTGGCGCTGCTGGTGGCCGGGCTGCTGCTCGGCTGCTTCAATGCCTGGCACTGGGTGACCAAGGAAGACCGCGCCATGCGCGAAGAGCGGGAGGACAAGCACGATGAGCATGAATGAGATCATCTTCATGGCGCTGGCGGGGGTTGCCGGCAGCGTGCTCGGCGCAGTGTTTTTCGCCGGCCTGTGGTGGACGTTGCGCCGCGGCCTGGCCTCCAGTCGTCCGGCGTTGTGGTTTTTCAGCAGTCTGCTGCTGCGTCTGAGCCTGACCCTGGCCGGCTTCTACTGGGTGGCCGGCGACGACTGGCGGCGCTTGCTGGCCTGTCTGCTGGGCTTCTTGCTGGCCCGCCTGCTGGTGACCCGGCTGACTCGTCCGGCACACCCCCCTGCGGGTATTTCTCCCGGGGAGGTGAGCCATGCACCTTAGCCCGGATGACATCATTTTCTGGCAATTCGGCCTGTTCAAGCTGAATGCCACCATCGTCTATACCTGGGCGCTGATGCTGGTCCTGGTGCTGGGCTCGCGACTGATCACCGCCCGCCTGTCCGGCGGTCACCGGCGCTCGGCGTGGCAGAACCTGCTGGAAATCATCGTGTGTATGATGGAAAAACAGCTCGGCGAAATTGGTCTGGCACACCCACAGCGTTACCTGGGCTTTATCGGCACGCTGTTCCTGTTCGTCGCCGCGGCCACCCTGAGTACGGTGATTCCGGGCTTCGAAGCGCCCACCGGCTCGCTCTCCACCACCGTCGCGCTGGCTGCCTGCGTAATGGTGGCGGTGCCCATGTATGGCATCCGTGATCAGGGCCTGCGCGGCTACCTGCAGACCTACCTCGAACCGACCTGGATCATGCTGCCGTTCAACCTGATCAGCGAGGTTTCGCGCACCCTGGCCCTGGCCGTCCGGCTGTTTGGCAACATGATGAGCGGGGCGATGATCATCGGCATTCTGCTGGCGATTACCCCGTTTCTGTTTCCCATCGTCATGACCTTGCTCGGCCTGCTGACCGGCATGGTCCAGGCGTACATCTTCAGCATCCTCGCCGCGGTCTACATCGCCGCCGCCACCCGGACCCGCAAGCTGCGACCACAGTCTTCGACTTGAGGCTTTTTCCACTTCAGTGAGGAATCTCCATGGACAGCATGACCCTGATCGCCCTGGTTTCAATTGTCATGGCCGGGCTCACCACCGGTTTCGGCACCATGGGCCCGGCACTGGCCGAAGGCCGCGCGGTGGGGGCAGCCATGACCTCCCTGGCCCAGCAGCCGGATGCCTCGGCGACTATCACCCGCACCCTGTTTGTCGGCCTGGCGATGATCGAGTCCACCGCCATTTACTGCTTCGTGGTGTCGATGATCCTGCTGTTTGCCAACCCCTTCTGGAACACCGCCATCGCCCAGGCCGCGGGTCAGTGACGTCATGCTGATCGACTGGTTTACCGTCGCGGCCCAGGTGCTCAACTTCGTCGTGCTGGTCTGGTTGATGAAGCGCTTTCTCTACCGGCCGATTCTGCGTGCCATCGCCGCCCGCGAGCAGCTGATTGCCGCGCAGCTGGCCGCTGCCGCCGGGCAAAAGGCCGAAGCGCAACGCGAGCGCGCCGAGTTCGAGGCAAAGAATCAGGCCTTCGAGGCGCAACGTGCCTCACTGCTCAGCGAGGCCGTGGCGCAGGTGCAGCTTGAGCGCCAGCGCCTGCTGGAAAGCGCGCGCCAAGCGGCCGCGACCATGAGCGCCAAGCACCAGCAAGCGCTGCGCAATGACGCCGACAAGCTTAATCAGGCCCTGGCGCAGCGGGTCCAGCACGAGGTCTTCGCCATCGCCCGCAAGGCCCTGGCCGACCTGGCCGACTGCAGCCTGGAGGAGCGCCTGGTCGCGGTGTTTATCGAGCAGTTGCAGGGCCTCGAGGCGTCGGCGCAGCAGCAACTGGCCGAAGCCATTGCGCTCGGTACCGAGCCGGTGCTGCTGCGCAGCGCCTTCGAGTTGCCGGCCGCGCAACGCCGGCTGCTGCAAGACGCGTTGAATCACTGCTTTGCCGGCGAGATTGCCCTGCGTTTCGAACGCAAGGCCGAGCTGCTGGGCGGGATCGAGCTGAGCTGCAATGGCCAGCGCCTGGCCTGGAGCATCAGCGACTACCTGCAGGCGCTGCAGCAGGGTGTCGACGAACTGCTGCAGGCCCAACCCACCGCTGCGACCCAGCCATGAATGCCCCGCTGGAAGCGCTGCAGCAGGTGCTCGAGCGCACCCTGAACGGTATCGGCCAGACCCGCCAGGCCTTCCAGCCCCGGCTGCGGCTAAGCGAGGTCGGCACCATTACCCAGGTGTCCACCGGCATCGCCACTGTCAGTGGTCTGCCCGGCGCCGGCTTTGAGGAGTTGCTGAGTTTCCCCGGCGGCGTGTTCGGCATCGTCTTCAACCTCGACGAAACTGAAATAGGCGTGGTGCTGCTGGGCGATTACGCCCACCTGCACGCCGGCGATCAGGTCCAACGCACCGGTCGGGTGATGGATGTGGCAGTGGGCGAGGCGCTGCTTGGGCGGGTCATCGATCCCCTGGGGCAGCCCCTGGATGGTCTAGGGCCGCTGACCTGCAGCGCGCGCCTGCCGATCGAGCGGCCGGCGGCGCCGATCATGGACCGGGCGCCGGTCAGCCAGCCACTGCAGACCGGCCTCAAGGTCATCGATGCGCTGATTCCCATCGGTCGCGGTCAGCGCGAGTTGATTCTCGGCGACCGGCAGACGGGCAAGAGCGCCATCGCCCTGGATACCATTCTCAATCAGCACGATCAGAACGTGCTCTGTGTCTATTGCGCCATCGGCCAGCGCGCCTCGGCGGTGGCCAAGGCCGTGACGATCCTGCGCGCAAAAGGCGCGCTGGCCTACACCGTGGTGCTGGTCACCGAGGGCAACGCGGCCCCTGGCCTGGCCTATATCGCACCTTATGCGGCGACCAGCATCGCCGAATACTTTATGCAGGCCGGGCGCGATGTGCTGATCGTCTACGACGACCTGACCCAGCATGCCCGCGCCTACCGCGAGCTGTCCCTGTTGCTGCGCCGGCCGCCGGGGCGTGAGGCATTTCCCGGCGACATCTTCTATATCCACTCGCGTCTGCTGGAGCGTGCCACCCACCTGAACCCGGCACGCGGCGCGGGCTCGCTGACCGCGCTACCGGTCATCGAGACCGAAGCCCAGGACATCTCCGCCTATATTCCGACCAACTTGATCTCTATTACCGACGGCCAGATCTACCTGTCGCCGGTGCTGTTCGAGCTGGGCGTATTGCCCGCCGTGGATGTCGGCAAGTCGGTGTCGCGGGTCGGCGGCAAGGCGCAGCGGCCGGCGTATCGCGCGGTGTCGGGCGATCTGAAACTGGCGTATGCGCAGTTCGAAGAACTGGAGACCTTTGCCCGCTTCGGTGCGCGCCTGGATGCCGACAGCCAGTTGGTTATCGAGCACGGCCGGCGGATTCGCGCCTGCCTGAAACAGGCGGAGTTCGCCCCGGTGCCGGTGTCGGCGCAAATCGCCACCTTGCTGGCCCTGAGCGGCGGGTTGTTCGATGACATTGCCCTGGCGCGGATGCGCGCGGCAGGCGCGGCGGTCGCCGCCGCGGCGGAACGCTTGCCTGAGGAACTGCGCGAGCGCCTGCAGGCAGCGGGCAAACTGCGTGAGGACGACCGCGAGGCCATTATCGCGGCCGCTCGTCAGGCGCTACGGGCCTTGCAGGCCGAGAGCGCACCCGCGGCCGCCACTCAGGTGGCGGCTGAGCCGGACAGCCGCGTGGAGAGCCGGCCATGAGCGATACCTCGGCCAGCCTGCGCCGCAGCATCGCCAGCGCTGGCGATCTGCAGTCGGTGGTGCGGTCGATGAAAGCCCTGGCTGGCGCCAGCATCGGCCAGTATGAGCAATCGGTGCTGGCCCTGGCCGAGTACTATCGCAGCGTCGAGCTGGGCCTGAGTCTGTGTCTGCGCCAGCCCCAGGCGCGCCGGGCCATCGAGCCCGCGCCCGCAGCGAAGGACGCCATCGGCGCTATCGTGTTTGGCTCCGATCAGGGGCTGGTGGGCCAGTTCAATGAGCGGGTGGCCGAGTTCGCTATCCAGGCCCTCGCCGATATCCCCGGCGACCTGCAGGTCTGGGCGGTGGGCGAGCGTGTGCATGGCTGCCTGGAGCAGGCCGGTCTGCCGCTCAAGGGGTTGTTCCGCGTGCCCAGTTCGGTAAAGGGCATTGCGCCGCTGGTGGGGCAGATTCAGCTGGACAGCGAGGCGCACCTGACCAATGAGCGGGCGCGTTTTTATGTGTTTCATAATCGTCCGCAGGTCGGCATGAGCTACGCACCTGTCAGTCAGCGACTGTTGCCCCTGGACCGGCAATGGCAGCAGGATCTGGCGCACATTTCCTGGCCCAGCGGCGCGCTGCCGGAAATTCTTCATGACGCCGGGCAAACCCTGCGCGCGCTGATTCGCGAATACCTGTTCATTTCGCTGTTTCGCGCCTGCGCCGAGTCGCTGGCCAGCGAGAACGCCAGCCGCCTGGCGGCGATGCAGCGGGCGGATAAAAATATCGAGGAGTTGCTGGAACAGCTGCACAGTGACTTCAACCGCCTGCGCCAGAGCAGCATCGATGCCGAGCTGTTCGAGGTGATCTCCGGGTACGAGTCGCTGACATCGCGCTAGCAGCCTGCCGGACTTGACCGTCCGTAGCGAGGGAAAGTCCGGTTTGAGGCAGTTTTTGGGCTCTTTTGAGGCGAATAGTCGCTCTATTTAACGAAAAAGAGCGCAGAAAATGACCAAATCCGGCTTTTCCGCAGTAGGACAGTGTTAAGTCCGACAGGCTGCTAGGCACCGGCGCTTATGCCAGGTGCTCGGGTTGCACCGCCTCACCGGACTTGAGGTCGAGGCGCTGGCGGATGTCTTCGAACATGGCGTCGTATTTGTGGTGCATTGAAATGATATTCGCCGTTTTCGGCAGGCCGTGTTTCTGCGCCAGGTGGAAACAGTTGCTGGCAAAGTTGCACGCCATGTCCCTGGGCAGTTCGAACGCCTCGGTAAAGGTTGTGCCGTTGATTTCACCGTGCATGCTGAAGTGCATGGCTGTACCCGTCGCGGGGGCATTGACCACCTGATACTCGACGTGGATGTCGTAGCCAAAGTCGTTGGGTTGCAAGGGCGCACGGGTGATATGCAGATGGCCGGGTTCGCTCATGGGTGAGGCTCCTGTCAGTGTGGGCATGGGGATGTCAGTGATAATGAATGCCCGGTTGCGCGGTGCTGATCCGGGTGCCGGCCTTGCCTTGAACAATGGCTTGGATATCCGCCAATGAGCCGATCACCGCGACTTTGCCGGTATGGCGGGCGAATTCGCAGGCGGCCTGGACCTTGGGCCCCATGGAACCGGCGGCAAAGTCGAACTCGGCCAGTGCGTCCGGGTGGGCGACGCTGATGGATTTTTGCGTCGCCTGGCCCCAGTCGCTAAACACCGCGCTGACATCGGTGGCAATCACCAGCAGATCGCTGTCCAGTTGTTCGGCCAGTAGCGCCGAGCACAGGTCCTTGTCGATCACCGCTTCCACGCCCTTGAGCTTGCCGTCTGTGCCGTACAACGTGGGGATACCGCCGCCGCCGGCGCAGATGACGATGCAGCCTTTCTCCAGCAGCCAGGTGATCGGGCGGATTTCGAAGATCCGGGTCGGCCGCGGGCTGGCGACCACGCGGCGAAACTGCTCGCCATCGGCGGCGATGCTCCAGCCGTTTTCGGCGGCCAGGCGCTCGGCCTCGGCCTTGCTGTAGACCGGGCCAATCGGTTTGCTCGGGTGTTGAAAGGCCGGGTCGGCCGGGTCGACTTCCACCTGGGTCAGCAGGGTGGCGAAAGGCACCTCGACGGGCAGCAGGTTGCCCAGTTCCTGTTCGATCATGTAGCCGATCATGCCTTCGGTTTCGGCGCCCAGCACATCCAGCGGATAGGGGTTGAGCGAGGTGTAAGCGGCGGCCTGCAAGGAGAGCAGGCCGACCTGAGGGCCGTTGCCGTGCGCCACGACCAGCTCGACACCCGGGGCTATTTTGGCCAGCTGTTCGGCGGCGATACGGATATTGATCCGTTGATTGTCCGCCGTCATGGGTTGACCGCGGCGAAGGAGGGCGTTGCCGCCCAGTGCGACGACGATACGCATAGTGCATGTCCCCTAGAGGTGATGGCTTTTGCCTGCCAGCGACTGACTGGCCAGCAGCGTGCACCGTGCGGCGTGGCTGGCCAGCGCCAGCCACGCGGGCGCATCAGCGGTCAGATATCAGCCAGAGCCGAAACCAGAATGGCCTTGATGGTGTGCATGCGGTTTTCCGCCTGATCGAAGGCAATATTGGCCGGCGATTCGAACACCTCTTCGGTGACTTCCACGCCGTTTGCCAGGTTCGGGTGGCGCTCGGCCAGCGCCTTGCCCACTTCGGTCTCGCTGTTATGAAAGGCTGGCAGGCAATGCATGAATTTCACCCGGGGATTGCCCGCGGCTTTCATCATCTGCGCATTCACCTGGTAGGGCAGCAGCTGGGCGATGCGCTGATCCCATACCTCGGCGGGTTCGCCCATGGAGACCCAGACATCGGTATGGATGAAATCAACGTCCTTGACCGCTTCCCTGGGGTCATCGGTGAGGGTCAGGCGCGCGCCACTGGCGTCGGCAAAGGCTTGGCATTGGGCGATGAACTCGGGCGCCGGCCAGAGCTCCTTGGGCGCGCCGATACGCACGTCCATGCCCAGCTTGGCGCCGACCATCAGCAGCGAGTTGCCCATGTTGTAGCGGGCATCGCCGAGGTAGGCGTAGCTGATGTCATGCAGCGGTTTGTCGCTGTGCTCGCGCATGGTCAGCACGTCGGCAATCATCTGGGTCGGGTGGAATTCTGCCGTCAGGCCATTGAACACCGGCACGCCGGCGTACTTGGCCAGCTCCTCGACTATTTCCTGGCCGAAACCACGGTACTCGATGGCGTCGAACATGCGCCCCAATACGCGGGCGGTGTCCTTCATGCTTTCCTTGTGGCCGATCTGCGAGGAGCCCGGTTCTATCAGGGTGACATGGGCGCCCTGGTCATGGGCCGCGACCTCGAAGGCGCAGCGGGTGCGGGTCGAACTCTTTTCGAAGATCAGGGCGATGTTCTTGCGCTGGAGGTGCTGTTGCTCGGTGCCGGTGTACTTGGCGCGTTTCAGGTCGCGGGCCAGATCCAGCAGGTAGCGCAGTTCCTGAGGGGTGTGATGCATCAAGCTGAGCAGGTTGCGGTTGTGCAGATTAAAAGCCATGACAGTTTCCTTGTGAGAAATGGGCGCGGCAGGCTTGGGTAAAGCCTGCCGAGCGCAATTAGTAATCGACAGGGTCTCGGATGATTGGGCAGCTCATGCAATGGCCGCCGCCGCGACCGCGACCCAGTTCGCTGGCGTCGATGGTGATGACTTCCACCCCGGCCTTGCGCAGCTGGGTATTGGTGTAGGTGTTGCGGTCGTAACCGATCACCACCCCCGGTTCGAGGGCCAGCACATTGTTGCCATCATCCCACTGCTCGCGTTCGGCCTCGTAGCTGTCACCACCGGTTTGTACTGCGCGCAGTTGCTTGAGGTTCAGCGCTTCGGCCACCACCTGCAGGAATGGCTGGTCTTCGCGGCGAATATCGATGCCGCCGGGTTTGCTCGGGTCGGGGCGCAAGCTGAACGGCACGATCTGGTCGACCACGTCGGGGAAGATCGTCACCAGGTCGCGATCGCAGAAGCTGAATACCGTGTCCAGGTGCATGGCCGCCCGCGACTGCGGCAGGCCGGCGACTATCACCCGCTCGACCGCGCCCTTGGCGAACAGGTTCTGCGCCAGCTGGCCGATGGCCTGGCGCGAGCTGCGCTCGCCCATGCCGATCAGCACCACACCGTTACCAATCGGCATTACGTCGCCCCCTTCCAGGCTGGCCGAACCGTGGTCGAGGTCCGGGTCGCCGTACCAGGTTGCGAAGTCGGCGTTGGCGAATTCGGGGTGGAACCGGTAGATGGCCGTGGCCAGCAGGGTTTCCTGGCGGCGCGCCGGCCAATGCATCGGATTGAGGGTGACGCCGCCGTAAATCCAGCAGCTGGTGTCACGGGTGAACAGGGTGTTGGGCAGCGGTGGCACGACAAAGCTGGCCGGGCCGATAAAGTCGCCGAGCATCTTCAGGCTGGCGCTTTCGCCCAGTCCTTTGAGCAGATCGCGCACGGATACTCCGCCGATCAGGTATTCGGCGAGAACCCGAGGTTCCTGGCCTTCCAGCCAGCTGCGCACGTCGTTCTGCAGGCCGATACCGACCAGGTTGGCGGTGATCTTGCGGTCGAGAATCCATTGCAGCGCCGCAGGGTTCTGTACGGTTTCGCTGAGCAGGTTATGCATCTCCAGCACGTCGACGCCACGCTCGCGCATCTTGCTGACAAAGTCGAAGTGGTCGCGCTTGGCCTGGCTGACCCAGATCACGTCATCGAACAGCAGTTCATCGCTGTTGTTCGGCGTCAGGCGCAGGTGCGCCAAGCCTGGCGAACAGACCATAACCTTGTGCAGCTTGCCGACTTCGGAATGCACCCCGAGTTTTCCAATACTCATGTCATAAATTCCTTCTGTTAGAGGCTGAGGAAGCCGGCATAGAGGCTATAGGCGGCAATGCCGGCACCGGTCAACACGGCCAGGAAAATCAGTTGCTCCACGCGGGTGAAAACAGCCTGGCCCTGCTCGCGCCTGGCTTTGGCGAAGAACAGCGCACCCGGCGCATAGAGCAGCGCGGACAGCAGGACGTACTGCACACCGCCGGCATACACCAGCCACACCGCATAGATCACCGCGATCAGGCCGATTAGCAGATCCTTGCGCCGCGCACCAGGCTGGCCTTCGTAGGTCTCGCCGCGTACCGCCAGCAGCACCGCATAGGCGGCGGACCAGAAATATGGCAGCAGAATCATCGAAGTGGCCAGGTACAGCAGCTTGAGGTAGGTGGCGTCGTTGAACAGGGTGACGATCAGAAACAGCTGGATCAGGCCGTTGGACAACCACAGCGCATTGACCGGCGCGTGCTTGGCGTTTTCCTTTTTCAGGAAGTTCGGCATGGTCTGATCGCGCGCACCAACGAACAGGATCTCTGCACACAGCAGGGTCCAGGACAGCAGCGCGCCGAGCAGCGAAACGATCAGGCCGATGCCAATCAGCGCCGCGCCCCAGGGGCCGACCACCTGCTGCAGCACGCCAGCCATGGAGGGGTTCTTCAATCCGGCCAGTTCGGCCTGGCTGAGGATGCCCATGGACAGCACGTTGACCATCACCAATAGCAGCAATACCCCAAGGAAACCGATCACCGTGGCCTTGCCGACATCGGCGCGGCTCTCGGCGCGCGCCGAATAAACGCTGGCCCCTTCGATGCCGATAAACACCCAGACGGTGACCAGCATCATGTTGCGCACCTGATCCAGCACGCTGCCCAGCTCCAGGTTGCCGCGCCCCCAGAAATCGGCGGTGAATACCTCGAGCTGAAAGGCGATGGCGGTGAGGACGACAAACAGCAGCAGCGGCACGATCTTGGCAACGGTGGTCACCAAGTTGATGAAGGCGGCCTCGCGGATGCCGCGCAGCACCAGAAAATGCACGGCCCAGAGCAGCAGCGAGGCGCCGATGATGGCGGCCGGGGTATTGCCTTCACCAAAGATCGGGAAGAAATAGCCCAGGGTGCTGAACAGCAGGACGAAGTAGCTGACGTTGCCGATCCAGGCGCTGATCCAGTAGCCCCAGGCCGAGGAGAAACCCATGTAGTCACCAAAACCGGCCTTGGCGTAGGCGTAGACCCCGGCATCCAGTTCCGGTTTGCGCACGGCCAGGCTCTGGAAGACGAAGGCCAGGGTCAGCATGCCGACCGCGGTGATGGCCCAGCCGATCAGGATGGCCCCGGCGCTGGCGCTGGCCGCCATGTTCTGTGGCAGCGAGAAGATCCCCCCGCCGACCATCGAGCCCACCACCAGGGCGACCAGTGCGGCCAGTCGCAGTTTTGTGGAAGCCTGGGGCATGGTGTTTCTCCTTGAGGGTATGGCGAGCGCCATTGACCCACGTCGGGCCTCAGGCGGTGCTGACCTGGGTCAAGGGTAGGAGGGGGGCAGCCGATGGCCGGGTTCTCCCGGGCGATGTCCCGGCTGGGTGTTGAGTCCGGTCGCCGCCTGTGGCCGCCGCTCAACCGCGAATCTTGTCTGTGTTTAGACGTGGTTCGCGGATAAACCCGTGACTACAAAATATTGCCCTCGTGCAGCCTGTGACCGGAATAGCGCCCAAAAAAAGCCCGGCACTGAGGCCGGGCTGAGGGTGGTACTGGGAAGCACACACGGAGTCGTCGCGATCAGCTCATACCCAGCCAGTTCGGCAGGGCCATGGACACGGCCGGGATGTAGGTGATGATCATCAGGAAGCCCAGCAGCAGCATCAGCCATGGCCAGGCGGCCTTGATCACCGCGGTCAGCGGCATGCCGGTGACCGCCGAGGTGACGAACAGGTTGAGGCCCACCGGCGGGGTGATCAAACCGATCTCCATGTTCACCACCATGATGATGCCCAGGTGGATCGGGTCGATGCCCAGTTGCACGGCGATCGGGAAGAGGATCGGTGCGAGGATCAGGATGATCGCCGAGGGCTCCATGAAGGCGCCGGCGACCAGCAGCACGATGTTCACCACCAGCAGGAATTGCCAGGGCTGCAGGCCCATCTCGATCACAATAGCGGTGATGGTCTGGGGGATCTGCTCGGTGGTCAGCACGTGGGCGAAGAGCATGGCGTTGGCGATGATGAACATCAGCATGATGGTCAGCTTGCCGGACTCCAGGAGCACCTTGGGGCACTCGCGGATGCGCATGTCCTTGTACACGAACAGGGCGACGAAACCGGCGTAGACCGCCGCCACCGCCGCCGCTTCGGTCGGGGTGAACATGCCGGAGTAGATGCCGCCGAGGATGATCACCATCAGCAGCAGGCCCCAGATCGCCTTGCGTGCGGTGGTCAGCAGCTGGCGCAGACTGGCCCGCGGCAGGGAGGGCAGGTCCATCTTGCGCGCGACAATGTAGATCGCCGTCATCAAGGCCACGCCGAGCATCAGGCCCGGTACCACCCCGGCCATGAACAGCTTGCCGACCGATTGTTCGGTCGCGGCGGCATACACCACCATGACGATCGACGGCGGAATCAGGATGCCCAGGGTACCGGCGTTGCAGACGATGCCGGCGCCGAAGGCCTGCGGGTAACCGGAACGGACCATGCCGGCGATGGCAATCGAGCCCACGGCGGCCACGGTCGCCGGCGAGGAGCCGGACAAGGCGGCAAACAGCATGCAGGCCATCACCGCGGAGATCGCCAGGCCGCCACGGATATGGCCGACGCAGGCATTGGCGAAGTCGATCAGGCGCTGGGCCACGCCGCCGGTGGTCATGAAGGCGCCGGACAGCAGGAAGAACGGAATCGCCAGGAGGGTGTAGTGCTCGCTGGTCTCGAACAGCTTGATCGCCAGCGAACGCACCGAATCCGGGCTGAACAGCATGATGGTCACCGAGCCGGCCAGGCCGAGGGACGCGGCAACCGGTACGCCGATGAACATCATCAGGAACAGCAGGGCGAAGAGGAACAGGATGGTCATTGCTTGTCTTCCTTCTTCTGCTCGTCGTCGTGCTCGGTCAACTTCATGGCTTCGGCGGCTTCATCGGCCAGGCCGAGGCCGGTCTGCTGGTTACGCAGGATGCGCACGAAGATTTCCAGGAAGCGGATAAACACCATGGCGTAGCCGAATGGCACGATCAGGGTGATGTGCCATTGCTTGATGCCGTAGTGACCGAGGTCCTCGGCGCCAATGTTGGCGACAAACAGGGTGTGCATCCAGTCGAAGCTGGCTACCGCGATCAGCCCGGCATAGCCCAGGCAGCACAGGCAGGCGATCAAGCCGATGATCCGTTGCACCGGCTTGCTGGCCAGTTTGACCAGCGCATCGACGCCGATATGGCCGGCGGTGCGCACGCCATAGGCCAGGCCGAAAAAGATCAGCCAGGCGAACAGTGCCTTGGTCAGGGAGATGCTCCAGGTCATGTCCTGGGCCAATCCGAGAATGAAGTCGCCGATGGCGAAGAGGTTGTCGCTGGCGCCTTCCCAGCGATCGCCCCAGTTGTAGAACAGGGTGTAGAGGTTGTTGAGGATCACGTAGACGAATGTCACAAGCGTCATGGTCGCCAGGAGAAAGGCGATAAAGCCTTCCTCGAAGTGATCGTACGCGCGTCGCAAGGCGTTCATCGATAGCATCTCCAGTGGAGGAGGGAGGGCCAGGGCAGCCTGTGTTGGCAGTGCCCTGGCGCAATAGCCCGACAGCGGGGCGAGCCGCCGCTGTCGGTGGGATAGGCCGCTATGCGGCTAGGCCTGCGCGGCCCGACCCACCCTACTGGTTGGCTGCGTCGGCGGCCTTGATCAGGTCGGCACCGATTTCGTCTTCGAACTTGGCCCATACCGGCTTCATGGCGTCGCGCCACATGCCGCGTTGCTCCGGGGTCAGGGTGATGATTTCGGTGGTCTTGGCGTCGAGGATGCGTTGCTTGTCGCCCTCGTTCAGCGCGTTGGCTTGCTTGTTCACCTCGGCGGTGACTTCCACGATGATCTTGTCCAGCTCGCTGCGGACATCTTCCGGCAGGCTCTTCCAGAAGGTGGTGTTGGTGATCAGCATGTAGTCGAGGACACCGTGGTTGGACTCGGTGATGTACTTCTGCACTTCATGCATCTTCTGGCTGTAGATGTTCGAGTAGGGGTTCTCGGCACCGTTGACCACACCCGTCTGCAGACCTTGGTAAACCTCGGCGAAGCTCATCTTGCGCGGGTTGGCGCGCACGGCCTTGAATTGCTCTTCCAGCACGGCGGACGCCTGTACGCGGAACTTCAGGCCACGGGCATCCTTGGGCTCACGCAGCGGCTTGTTGGCCGACAGCTGCTTGAGGCCGTTGTGCCAGTAACCCAGGCCGGTGATGTTCTTGTCTTCCATGGATTTCAGCAGGGCCTGACCTGGCGGGCTTTGCTGGAAACGGTCGAGTGCGGCCATGTCCTTGAACAGGAACGGCAGATCGAATACTTGAACCTGCTTGGTGTACTGCTCGAACTTGGCCAGGGATGGGGCGATCAGCTGCACGTCACCGAGCAACAGCGCTTCCATTTCCTTGCCATCGCCAAACAGCGAGGAGTTGGGGTAGACCTCGACCTTGACCTTGTCGCCCAGACGCTCTTCGGCGAGCTTCTTGAACAGCGCGGCACCCTGGCCTTTCGGCGTGTGCTCGGCGACCACGTGGGAGAACTTGATCACGATCGGCTCGGCCGCTTGGGCCATCCCGGCGATGGTCAGGGACAGGGCGCAAGCCAGGGCCTTGGCAGTGAACTTGAACATACGAGTGCTTCCTCTTGTTTTTGTGCTTCGTTATGCGCCGCAGCGCTGCAGAACGGGCGAACAAGATCAAGTCTAGGCGGCCTGCCGGAAAACGACGGACGCTGGGTAGCGATTGCCTGGACTTGAGGTTGTTGGATCGCCTGCAAGTACTAGAGCAACCGCCATGCCAGACTGTAGGTCGGGGCTGCGAACTGTCGCGGAAAATCCTTGGCGCAAGGCGATGGCAGCTTGCGGGAACGGGCTTGTGCGGGGAACCAATAGATTCCCGGTAGCGGTTTGCGGCGTCGTTGCTGCGGGCAATGCGGCGCCGGAGTGGGTGGGGGTGGCGGGAATCCGCCAGTCAGTCGAGGTCGTCTGGCGAGCTTCCGCCAGTATCGGCCACGCTCAGGCCATGCTTGCGCAATTTGTCGTGCAGGGTCTTGCGCGGCACGCCGAGGGCTTCGGCCAGGCTGCGCAGCGAACCATGGGCACGACTCAGTTCGGCGGCGATCATGGCGCGTTCGAAGGCTTCTACCTGTTCGCTGAGATTGCCGCTGAGCGGCACGTCGCTTTGTGGGCTGTTCAGGTTTAACTCCAGGCCCAGGTCGAGACCGAGGGCGAAGCGCTCGGCGGCATTCTGCAGTTCGCGCACATTGCCCGGCCAGGGGTGACGCAGGAGCATGGCGCGCTGCCCCGGTTGCAGTTCGCGCATGGGCAGGCCGTGGCGGGCGCTGGCACCATCGGCAAAGTGCTGGAACAGCAGCAGGGCGTCTTCGCCACGTTCGCGCAGGGGCGGGATGCGCAGCGGGGCGACGTTCAGGCGGTAATACAGGTCGGCGCGGAAGCGGCCCTGGTCGGCGGCCTGGCGCAGGTCTTCCTTGGTGGCGGCGATCACGCGGATATCCAGCGGGATCAGCTGGTTGCCGCCCAGACGCTCGACCACCCGTTCCTGCAGCAGGCGCAGCAGCTTGACCTGGACTTCCAGGCTCATGCTTTCGATTTCATCGAGGAACAGGGTGCCGCCATTGGCGAACTCGAACTTGCCGATACGGCGTTTCTGCGCCCCGGTAAAGGCGCCCGGTTCGTGGCCGAACAGTTCGCTTTCCACCACCGACTCGGCCAGGGCGCCGGCGTTGATGGCGACGAAGGGACCGTCGCGGCGGTTGGACAGGTCGTGCAGGGCGCGGGCGACGACTTCCTTGCCGGCGCCGGTTTCGCCGAGGATCAATACATCGGCGCTGATGTTGGCCAGGGCACCGATCTGCTCACGCAGGCGCGCCATGGCCGGCGACTGGCCGACCAGGCGGGCGCTCAACTGCTGGCGATCGGCCAGGGCCAGGCGCAGGCTGCGGTTATCCAGCACCAGGCGGCGCAGGGCGAGGGCGCGGCGCACGCTGTCGAGCAGCTCTTCGCTGGCGAAGGGTTTTTCCAGAAAGTCATAGGCGCCGGCGCGCATCGCCTGCACCGCCAGGGGCACATCGCCATGGCCGGTGATCAGCAGCACCGGCAGGTCCGGGTCCTGCTCGTGCAGCTGCTCGAGCAGCTGCATGCCATCGATGCCCGGCATGCGGATATCGCTGACCACCACGCCCGCCCAGTCGCGGCCGATGCGCGCGGCAACGCCGCGGGCGTCGGCCAGGCTGACGACCTGCAGCCCCGCCAGGTCGAGCGTTTGGCTCAGGGCCTGGCGCAGGTGCGGGTCGTCGTCGATCAACAGCACTTGGGTACGTGGGTCGAGGGTGGTCATAGGCAAAAATCCTCGGGCGACTGGTTTTTAACGCCGTGTTCGGCGGCGCGCAGGCGCAGGGTCAGCAGGGCGCCACCGTCGGGGTGGTTGGCCAGCAGTAGTTCACCGCCGAGGGCGCGTATCAGGGTATCGCAAATCGCCAGGCCCAGGCCCAGACCCTGGGCGCTGGTCTTGGTGGTGAAGAAGGGTTCGCGGGCGCGTTGCAGGGCTTCGGCAGTGAATCCCGGGCCGTTGTCGCGCAGCTGCAGGTCGATGCCCTCGGTGCTGCGTTCGGCGCTGAGCCAGATGCGCCGCGGCGGCGCTTTCTCGCTCAGGGCGTCGAGGGCATTGGCCAGCAGGTTGCCGAGCACCTGGCGCAGGCGGGTTTCGCCGGCCTGGACCCACAGGGTGGCTTCGGGCAGGTCGCGAATCAATTCGACCTCCATCGCCCGGCGGCGTTTGGCCAGCAGCGCCAACGCATCGTCGAGGGCCGGTTGCAGAGCCACGCTTTCCGGGGCGTGGCGGTCACGGCGAGCGAAGGCGCGCAGGTGGGCAATGATCGAGGCCATGCGTTCGGTCATCTGGCTGATCAGCTTGAGGTTGGCGCGGGCGTCTTCGTTGCGCTGGTGGTCGAGCAGCACGCCGGCATTGTCGGCATAGCTGCGAATCGCCGCCAGCGGCTGATTGAGTTCGTGGCTGATGCTCGCGCTCATGGTGCCCAGGGCCGACAGCTTGCCGGCCTGGACCAGTTCGTCCTGGGCGCGCACCAGCTCCTGCTGGGCGTGTTCGCGCTCCAGCACTTCCTGTTTCAGGCGGCTGTTGAGCAGTTCCAGATCCTGGGTGCGCTCTTGCACGCGCTGCTCCAGCTGCTGACGGGCACGGGCATCCAGGGCGATGCGTTCGAGGTAATGACGGCGGCGTTGCATCAGCAGGCCGAGCAGCAGGATAAGCACCAGCAGCGCCGCGCCACCGATGGCCACAGCGGTGCGCACGGGGCGATCGAGCAGCAGGCGCGGCGCCAGGATGCTTACGGTCCAGCCGATATCGTCGAGGCTGCGACTCTGCCGAAGCCAGGCTGTGGGGTCGAGCTGCAGGGGCGGTGGCGACTGGATGCGGTAAGGCTGGGTGGCGCTAATCGCGACGCGCTCGGCATTGTCCAGCTCGCGGGTGGCATGGAAGCGCCAGTCAGCCTGCGAGGTGAGGATCACCACGCCGTAGTTGTCGGTTACCAGCAACTGCTCGGGGCGGTTGCCCCACAGCGTTTCGGTATGATCGAGATCGACCTTGACCACCAGCACGCCGAGGATCTGCGCGCCCTCGCGTACTGCGGCGGCGAAGAAGTAGCCGCGCTTGCCGGAGGTGGTGCCGAGACCGAAGAAGCGCCCGGAACGACCTTGCATGGCATCGCGAAAATAGGGGCGGTAGGAGAAGTTGCGCTCGACGAAGCTGTCTTCCTGATCCCAGTTGGAGGCCGCCAGGGTCTGACCGTCGGGGTCCATCAGGTAGATCACGTCGGCCCCGGTCTGCTGCTGCAGGCCGGCCAGCAACTGGTTGGTCTGGTCGCGCAATGGCTCATCGGTGCTTTGCTGCAACAGCTGGCGCAGGGTCGGCAGTTGCCCGAGGATCGGCGGCAGCACCTCGTAGCGGTTCAGGGTGCCGAGCAGGTTGGCGACGTAGAGGTCGAGGGTCTGACGGTGCTGCTCGTTCAGCACGCCGCGGTAATAACGCTCGGCCAGTTGTTGCAGCGGCCAGAGCAGCGGGGTCAGCAGCAGGGCAAGGAGCGCCAGGCTGCGCCAGCGGAGGCGTTTGGGCGTGCGGAGGGTTGCGGTCATGGGGAAGGCGCCTGAGTGTCGCAGGTAGTATGCATCTTCGAGCTTTAGCAAGGGATGTGCCAGTGGCGTGGGGTCGCGTCGGCTTAAGCCCAGCATTTGACTTGCCAGATGCTATCGAATCGGCTGCGACATGAATCGCTCAGCGGTGTGGCGGGCTGTGCAGGCATTCGAGCAGGGCGCTGTGCCAGTCACTCAGCTGGATATGCCAATCGCGTTGCAGGCGAGTGCAGTCGAGTCGCGAGTTGAGCGGACGCCGTGCCGGCGTGGGGTAGCCGCTGCTGGGGATGGGCTGCAGGGTCGCGGTGGCTTTGCCTTGCGCGCGCAGTTGCTCGGCGATGGCGCTGGCAAAGCCGAACCAGGACACCTCGCCCTGCGTGCTGAGGTGATACAGCCCCCAGGGGCCGCCGCGGCCGTGGCGCCAGCGCTCGACCAGCTGGCTGGTGGCGCTGGCGATGCTGCCGGCCCAGGTCGGCGCGCCGACCTGGTCGGCCACTACGCTCAGGCTGGCGCGTTCCTGCAGCAAGCGTTGCATGGTCAGCAGAAAATTCGAGCCGTGCAGCGAGTAGACCCAGCTGGTGCGCAGGATCAAATGCGCGGCGCCAACCGCCTCGATCGCCTGTTCCCCGGCCAGCTTGCTGCGGCCGTAGACGTTGAGCGGGTTGGGCGCGTCGTCCTCGGCATAGGGCGCCGGCTTACGACCGTCGAATACATAGTCGCTGGAGTAGTGGATCAGCGGCACACCTAGGCTGGCGGCTTCCTCGGCCAGCACGCCGGGCGCCGTGGCGTTGATCGCGAAGGCCAGTTCGGGCTCGCTTTCGGCCTGGTCGACCGCTGTGTAAGCCGCGGCGTTGACGATCAAGTCGGGGCACAATTGGCGCACCTGCTGGCGAATCTGCGCAGGATCGGCCAGATCGAATTTATCGCGACCGGGCACGATCAATTCGCCTTGTCCGCGCAGGCTCAGTTGCAGTTCGCGACTGACTTGGCCGTGCTGGCCGAGCAACAGGATCTTCATGGGAACAGCTCCGCATCGGCCAGGCTGAGGCCGGCCTGGTCCTTGGCCGAGAGCTGCGGCGTGCTATCCAGTGGCCAGTCGATGGCCAGGCTCGGGTCGTCCCAGCGGATGCAGCGCTCATGGGCCGGCGCGTAGTAGTCGGTGGTCTTGTAGACGACTTCGGCGTATTCGCTGAGCGTGAGGAAACCGTGGGCGAAGCCTTCCGGCAGCCACAGTTGGCGCTTGTTCTCGGCGGACAAGTGGATGCCGACCCATTTGCCGAAGGTCGGCGAGCTACGGCGCAGATCCACGCTGACGTCGAACACTTCGCCGGCGACGACCCGCACCAGCTTGCCCTGGGCCTGCTGCAGTTGGTAATGCAGGCCGCGCAACACGCCGCGCAGCGAGCGCGAGTGGTTGTCCTGGACGAATGTGCGGTTGAGGCCGGTGGCCTCGCTGAAGGCGCGGGCATTGAAGCTCTCGTAGAAGAAGCCGCGCTCGTCGCCGAACACCCTGGGTTCGAGGATCAGCACCTCCGGCAGTTCGCTGGCAATCACCTTCATGCGTGCTCCTGCGCCAGCCTGGACAGGTACTGGCCATAGTCGGTCTTGCCGAAGGCCTGGGCTTGCTTAAGCAGCTGTGCGCGATCGATCCAGCGATTATTGAAGGCGATCTCTTCCAGGCAGGCGACTTTCAGGCCCTGACGGTGCTCGATGGTCTGCACGTATTGCGAGGCCTCCAGCAGGCTGTCGTGGGTGCCGGTGTCGAGCCAGGCGAAGCCCCGGCCGAAGCGCTCGACATGCAGGTCGCCGCGCCTTAAATAGGCGTTGTTGACGTCGGTGATTTCCAGCTCGCCGCGTGGCGAGGGCTTGATCGCCCTGGCGATCTCGATCACGTCGTTGTCGTAGAAATACAGGCCGGTGACGGCATAGCTGGATTTCGGCTTGGCCGGTTTTTCCTCGATGCAGATGACCCGGCCGCTGGCGTCGAACTCGACCACGCCGAAGCGCTCGGGATCCTTGACCCAATAGCCGAAAATCGTCGCGCCGCTGGGTTCGGCGGCGGCGCGCAGGAGCTTCTCGGTGAAGTGCTGGCCGTGAAAGATATTGTCGCCGAGGATCAGGCATACCGGGTCGCCGCCGATGAATGCCTCGCCGATCAGCAGGGCCTGGGCCAGCCCTTCCGGCGCCGGCTGTTCGGCATAGACGAAGCGCACGCCGAACTGACTGCCGTCGCCGAGCGTCCTCTCGAACTGCGGCAGATCGTGGGGGGTGGAAATGATCAGGATGTCGCGGATGCCGGCGAGCATCAGTACCGAGATTGGGTAATAGATCATCGGCTTGTCGTAGACCGGCAGCAGCTGCTTGGACACCCCCAGGGTGAGCGGGTAGAGGCGGCTGCCGGAGCCGCCGGCGAGGACTATGCCTTTCATCCCTTTCAAAGAGACGCTCCCAGTCGTTCACGTTGATAGCTGCCATCCTGCACGCGGCGGCACCAGTCGAGGTTATCCAGGTACCAGCACACGGTCTTGCGCAGGCCGCTGGCGAAGCTTTCCTCGGGCGTCCAGCCCAGCTCGCGCTCGATCTTGCCGGCGTCGATGGCGTAGCGCCGGTCGTGGCCTGGACGGTCGGCAACGAAGCTGATTAGTTCGCTGTAGCAGCGAGTGTGCCCCGTGCCTGTGTCTTGCCACGGCCTCAGTTCATCCAGCAGTGCGCAGATACTCTCCACCACGTCGAGATTGGTCTGCTGGTTATGCCCGCCAATGTTGTAGGTCGCGCCGACGTGTCCCCGCGTCAGTACCCTGAGCAGGGCGCGGGCATGGTCTTCGACATACAGCCAGTCGCGCACCTGCTGGCCATCACCGTACACCGGTAGTGGCTTGCCCTCCAGGGCATTGAGAATCATCAGCGGGATCAGCTTTTCCGGGAATTGATAGGGGCCGTAATTGTTCGAGCAATTGCTCACCAGCACCGGCAGGTCATAGGTGCGCTGCCAGGCGCGCACCAGGTGATCGGCGGCTGCCTTGCTCGCCGAGTAGGGCGAGCTGGGGGCGTAGGCCGTGCTCTCGCTGAAAGGCGCCGCGTCGCTGGACAGGTCGCCGTACACCTCGTCGGTCGACACATGGTGAAAGCGAAAGGCCCGTTTGCGCGCCTCGTCCAGCTGCAGCCAATAGGTGCGGGTGCCTTCCAGCAAGGTATAGGTGCCGACGATATTGGTCTGAATAAAGGCGGCCGGGCCGTCGATGGAGCGGTCGACATGCGACTCTGCGGCCAGGTGCATGATGGCGTCCGGCTGGAATTCGGCCAAGGTCCGACTCACCGCCGCGCTGTCGCCGATATCGGCCTGGACGAACTGATAGCGCGGGTTGCCCGCGACGCTGGCAAGCGACTCGAGATTGCCGGCATAGGTCAGCTTGTCGAGGTTGAGGACCTGGTGCTGGGTATCGCCGAGCAGGTGGCGAATCAGGGCCGAACCGATAAATCCGGCACCGCCGGTGAGCAGAATTCGCATGAAATGAGTGCCTTTTTCGACATGCATCGAGCATTCGACTTAGCTTGTCGGCTGAGCGTCCCGGCCGCAAGCGCTGAATGCTGGCGGGCGTGCGGTGGTTCGCCCTTGGAGTCCGAGTCCCTCGCGCCGGTAAACTCTGCCCCACGCCGAATTTCAGGCACAAAAAAGGGCTACGTTTTCACGTAACCCTTTTATTTGTATGGTGCCGGCACCAAGAGTCGAACTCGGGACCTACTGATTACAAGTCAGTTGCTCTACCAGCTGAGCTATACCGGCATTTCAGGGGCGCCATTATATCCATTCATTTGGCCGAGTAAAGTCGTCTAGGCATTGTTTATCCTGATTATTTTCAAACCGCAGTCAGCCCGATTCCAGCAGTGCGTGGGCGGTGAGCTCGGGCCAGTCATGTAGACGGCAGTGGGCGCTCTCGAAAATGCTTGCGGGTGTGGCGCCGGCGTCTCGCGGCGCAAGCAGGTTGCAGAGCGCCCGGCGGCCTAAGATCTCATATCGGGGGCAGTTCTCCAGCCAAGGAGAGGTGCGGTGCAGCCCCTGGGCGCCGGGCTGATGAGTGTTGTTGCGCGGGTCGCTTATTGCGCTTTTGGCGATTGGTTGCAAAATCCTTATGCACAAGCGGCTGTGTTTTGCCGAGCGGACACCTGCAGTTTGTGAGGCATTTCTCGGTTTTTTATAAGTGCATGTTTTTGTTGATTTTTATCTATTGTTCGAAAAATGAGCAGGCGCCGCGAGCGCCGATGGTAGAGGCATTTGGTGAGACTGCTCAGAATCTATCAACACAGTTATCCACAGATAATGTGGGCAACTTTTGTGCGCTCAGTTGCGTTCGGCGAGCAGTAGCAGGTTGCGCGGGGTGAGCTGGCGCGGGCAGAAGCTGCCGAGGCGCACGCTGAAGCCCTGATCTTGCAGGTAGAGCGCACGGTCGAGTAGCAGCCACAGTTCGAGCGGGCGACGGAACAGGCCTCGCAGCAGTTCCAGGTTGCGCACCTGGGCCAGTCGTTGCCAGCCTTGGTCCTGCAGTTGTTGCCAGTCTGTAGAGGCGTCAGGTGGGGGCAGTTGTTTCAGGGTGGCGAGGTCTGTGCAGTAGTTGGTGAAATCTTTCGCCAACCAGGTCGTGGGCAAAGAGGGTGTGGGCAGGTACTGGTCGATGCCGCGCAGTTCACGTTGCAGCATGTCGAACGCCAGGCGCCAAGCCATGGAGCGATCGCGCTGGCGACGCACGCGCGCGCCGGCGGTTACGGTCTCGCTGAGGGGCAGGCCCAGGTCCTCCAGCGAGAGTTGCATGGCCGATGCCTGGGCCGCTGCGGAGAGCGCCTGGTAGCCGGGGGTGGCGATGCGGTTGTAGCAGCACGGCGCTATTGCCAATTGCTGGCAACCGGCCGCGCTGGCGAGTTGCATCAGGCGTACATGCAGGTCGCCGCAGGCATGCAGGGCGATCGGGGTGTGTTCGCTGCGCAGCTGGGCGCCGGCATCGGCACCGAGTACATCCTGCTGCAGATGCCGGGCATTGAGGTGTAGGCGCTGGCTGAGCAGGTGGCCGCTGTGTACCAGTTCGGGATTGTGCTCCAGGCAGGTCAGCGGGCACCCGTCGTGCGCCAGCCTGCGGCCGAGATGGCCCTTGCCGGCGCACCAGTCGAGCCAGTGTTGGGTGGGTTGGTGAAACTGCAGGCAGCCGGCGAAGGCCTGGATCTGTTGCCATTTGCGCCCGGGCACCTCGACCGAGAAGCGGGTCGGCAGTGGCGGCAGTGGCTGTGGCGTGAAGGCGCCGACTCGGCTCAGGGTATCGGACTGTGCGGCGAGGCCGGCAAAGGGCGCGGGGGCATCCAGCAGGTGCGGTTGGTTGTGGCTGGCCTCGGCCTGTTCCAGGCTGCGCGATCTGAGCCATTGGGCCAGTTGCGGGTGCTGGCGTTCCCACGGCAGTTGCCTGTGGGTGAATGGCCGGGGTTGCCAGAGTGCTTGGTGCTGCAGCAGAAATGCATCCAGCGCCTGGAAGCGCTGGAGCAGGCTGTCGCCGCTGAGGGGGGAGTCGTTCATGCTCGTGTCGTCAAGCCGGGAAGGGGCCAGGTGCGCCCCATCGCGTCAGCGGCCCTGGCAGGCGTCGACCCTTAGCCACTGTTCCAGCAGCTTGAAGCCGCGGACCAGGATGAAGGCGATCAGCAGGTAGAACATGCCGGCGGCGAAGAAGATCTCCACCGGCAGGTAGGTGCGGGCGATGATGGTGCGCGCCATGCCGGTCAGTTCCAGCAGGGTGACGGTGCTGGCCAGGGAGCTGGCCTTGAGCATCAGGATCACTTCGTTGCTGTAGGCGGGCAGGGCGATGCGTGCGGCGCGCGGCAGGACGATATAGAGCATGGTCTGCCAGCGGGCCATGCCCAGGGCGCGCGCCGCTTCCACTTCCCCCGGCGGTACGGCCTGGATCGCGCCGCGCAGGATCTCGGCGATATAGGCGGCGGTATGCAGGGTCATGGTCAGGATGGCGCACCAATAGGCGTCGCGCAGGTAGAACCAGAGCGGCCCTTCGCGCACGGCATCGAACTGGGCCAGGCCGTAATAGACCAGAAACAATTGCACCAGCAGCGGGGTGCCGCGGAAGAAGAAGATGTAGCCGTAGGGCACGGCACGTACAAACCAGTGCTTGGAGGCGCGAGCGATGCCCATGGGTATTGCCAGGATCAGGCCGGCGACTACCGCGATGGCGACCAGCTCCAGGGTCAGTAGGGCGCCTTCGGCTAGGCGCGGCAGCCACTTGATGATTACTTCCCAGTTCATGAGGTGCTCCTGATGAAGCCGCGGCCGGCGCGCTGTTCAAGGAAGTGCAGGCCGATCATGGCGAGCACGGTGAGGCCCAGGTAGATCAAGGCCGCCACCAGGAAGAAGGTGAAGGGTTCTTTGCTGGAGGTCACGGCGATCTGCGAGCGGCGCATGATTTCTTCGAGGCCGATCACCGACACCAGGGCGGTGTCCTTCATCAGGATCATGAACAGGTTGCCCAGGCCGGGCAGGGCGATGCGCCACATCTGCGGCAGGATCAGACGCCAGAAGATCCGCGGTACGGACAGGCCCAGTGCCTGGCCGGCTTCGCGGTGGCCCTTGGGGATGGCGAGGATCGCGCCACGAAATACCTCGGTGGCATAGGCACCGAAACAGATGCCCAGGGCGATGGTGCCGGCGGCAAAGGCACTCAGCTCGAGGCTGTCGATGCCCAGCAGGTCGGCCAGGTTGCGCATCAACTGCACGGTGCCGAAGTAGATCAGCAGGACCCAAAGCAGTTCGGGTATGCCGCGCACGATGGTTGAATAGGTACCGCCAAGCCACTGCAGCGGCTTGTACGGCGAAGTCTTGGCCAAAGCGCCGAGCAGGCCGAGCACCAGACCCAAGCTCAGCGCACAGAGTGCCAGCTTGATGGTCATCAGGGTGCCGGCGGCCAGGGCCGGGCCGAATCCGTAGAGATCTAAAGTCATGGGGGGTCAGAAGCCTGCATCGCTCGTGAGGGCGACGCAGGGCAGGCTGCTCAGTAAATGCTGAACGGGAAATATTTGTCGTTGATCGTCTTGTAGGTGCCGTCTTCGATGATGGCCTGCAGCGCGGTGTTCAGCTTCTCGCGCAGCGGGTCGCCCTTGCGCACGGCGATGCCGATCTTGTCATTGTCGAATACCGGCTTGCCCTTGAACTCGAAGCCTTTGCCGGCATCGCTCTTGAGCCACTCCCAGTTGACGAAGGTGTCGGCCAGGACGCCATCGAGGCGACCCGAGGACAGGTCGAGGTAGGCGTTTTCCTGGGTGTCGTAGAGCTTGATGTCGACCACGCCGTCCAGGTTGTCTTCCAGCCAGGTGCCCGCGATGGTCGCGCGCTGGGCGCCGATCACCTTGCCTTGGAGGCTGGCCCGGTCGGATTTGAAGTCACTGTCTTTCGGCGCAATGAATTGCAGCTTGTTGGTGTAGTAGGGTTCGGTGAAGTCGACCGCTGCTTTGCGTTCATCGGTGATCGACATCGAGGCCACCAGGAAGTCGAACTTCTTGGCATTGAGGGCCGGGATGATGCCGTCCCAGTCGGAGGTGACCACTTCGCACTCGGCTTCCATCTTGGCGCACAGGGCCTGGCCGATCTCCACGTCGAAACCACCCACCTGGCCGCTGGCGTCGATCAGGTTGAAGGGGGGGTAGGCGCCTTCGGTGCCCATCTTCAGCTTTTCGGCAGCGACGGCGCCGGTACCGAAGGCCAGGGTGGCTGCCGCGGCTAACAGGATTTTCTTGTAATTCAGCATGCGAGAGTTGCTCCGTGTTTAGTCATTGCTGGACATGAATTGTTTGCAACGTGCCGAAGCCGGGTTGTCGAACACTTGCTCGGGTGAGCCTTGTTCTTCCACCAGGCCCTGATGCAGGAACACCACTTCGCTGGACACCTGGCGGGCAAAGCCCATCTCGTGGGTGACCAGGAGCATGGTGCGCCCCTCTTCGGCGAGCGCGCGGATCACATTAAGCACTTCTTGTACCATCTCCGGGTCGAGGGCCGAAGTCGGCTCATCGAACAGGATCACTTTCGGCTGCATGGCCAGGGTACGGGCAATCGCGGCACGCTGCTGCTGGCCGCCAGAGAGCTGGTTGGGGTAGACATGGCGCTTGTCGGAGATGCCGACCTTGGCCAGCAGAGCTTCGGCCCGTTCGGTGGCCTCGGCCTTGCTCAGGCCGAGCACCCGGCGTGGCGCCTCGATGATGTTGTCGAGCACGCTCATGTGCGGCCACAGATTGAAGTTCTGAAAGACGAAGCCCAGTTCGCTGCGCAGGCGGTTGATCTGCTTGCCATCGGCGGCGACCAATTCGCCGTGCTTGCCGGGTTTGAGCTTGAGCTCCTCGCCGGCGACGATGATCTGCCCCTGGTTGGGGTTTTCCAGCAGATTGATGCAGCGCAGGAAGGTCGACTTGCCGGAACCGGATGAGCCGAGAATCGAGATCACGTCGCCATCGCGGGCGGTGAGGGAGATGCCTTTGAGCACCTCAAGGTCGCCATAGCGTTTGTGCAGATTGCGGATTTCCAGCGCGGGCGTGGCCTCGGCCATGGGGTGTCCTCTTCTTGTTCGGATGCGCTCCGGCTCTAGCTTTGCCTTCCTGGCGAGGCGTCAAGCTAGCATAGCGTTTCGCCAGCCGCCAAGCCGTTTGCTGTGCGTGCATGGCCTGGTGTGCCGTCGGTGTCGCCTGGTTGCTGCTGACTGTCGCGCAGACGCAATATTGCCCTTCGCGCACATCCTGGCGTGGCTGGCGCGCAGAGCTAGTGCGAGCTTGCCGTCATCGCTGTTGTGGGACGTCGGGTTACGCATGCCGCGGACGCCCCTGGTGGCGACGCGGCTGCACATGACGCACGGCGAACGAGCTCGCCGGCTTTTCCTGCAGACAGAAAAAAGGCCCACATTGCTGTGAGCCTTTTTCGGTATATATGGTGCCAGGGACGGAATCGAACCGCCGACACGGGGATTTTCAAAACCTGTGAAAGTGCTTCAGCATCAGCATGTTACCTGAATTTATTGGGTTGATGCCATTTTGCGCTCTCAAAAACCCGGCCAGAAACCGGCCAGATGGGGTGAAAACCGTCCGAACGCACCGGAAGAGAACCGGAGCAGAGACGGGGGATTAGGGGGCAAGCTGCCAACCGCGCGCACCGCGTGACTTGAACACGCAACAAAAAATACAGCCATTCCGAGACGTAAGAAGCCTCAGCAATAGGGGCAATTGACTACCGTTCGTCGGAGTATTGTCGGTGCGTTTTTAGGGGCTTTTGCCGGTTGGAATGATCTTTGCCTTCTCCGGTTTTCGACTGGAAGTCCACCGGAAAAGCCCTTTCGGTCTGCTTCGTGAGCCACTGATCTCCGGGGTATGGCATACAAACTCGATGAAATAATTTGGTTGCACCTCCGGTTGGTGTCGCTATCTTTGCCTTCGGTCGCCTGGTGCGACTGGCTTTTCGGCCTTGAGCCAACGAGCTATCAAACGTGGCTTTTAACAGTGCCATGCACCGCCAGCAATGGCTCTAAAAGCAGTACAGATTTACTTCGGATCATCCAGCCTTCGGGCATTCAAAAACCAGGAAAACCAAATGAAAACTAACTTAGCGCATCTCTGCGTAAGGACCACTCATGTCTGTCAAATCGTCAACGTCAAAGAAACAAAGCGAAGTCCGAGACCCCGTCGTTAAATTCCTAATCTCCATACACTACGTCTCTGGGAGCATTGCCTACTACGTCCGTTCTGCCGGTAATGGCCGTAAGCGCATCCTGTTGGGCCATAACGATAGCCTGACCCTCGATCAAGCTCGGCTTGCTGCGATTGAGGCAAAAGCCAACCCTTCCTCCTATTCCCGCACATTGTCCTCGGTCTTCGGCGAGTACTCGAAGTCTGGCAAATACAGTGGTAGGCGCTCGGTGAATCGCGATTGCAGACGCTTCACTGCTGTCGTTGAACCACTGCTGGGCCACCGGCCTGTTCAAAAAATTGTGCTGGAAGACATTCACCTGGTGATGGCTTCGCTCAAGCCAACTCTCAGTGCTGCTACAAAAAATCGATATCTTGCCATGCTGAGATCGATCTTCCGATTTGCAGTGGAGCACGGCTACTGCGAGAAAGATCCAACACGCAGCATCACGCTCGCCCGAGAAACCCCGATCAAGCTTTACGAGGTCGAAGACAAACTACTCAATCGACTTGGCCGCGCAGTGGAGTGGCTGGAGGAGCGCTTTGCTCGAACTGCATTTTTGGTTCAGCTACTACTCCTGACAGGGATGCGCATCAACGAGGCATTGTCGCTGACCTGGGATGACGTTGATCTGTCAGCGCGTCATATCAGGTTGAGAGCAACTAAAAGTGGGAAATTGCGCCACGTCCCAATCAGCGAAGCATGCATGGAGCTTCTGGAACGTCTTGCTGAGGCTGAATTCAGTCAGGCTCCACAAGGATGGTTGTTCCCATCAGTGTACTCCGACTCGCCGATGACCAGGCCTGTGCGTCCTTGGAAGCGAGCCTGTCGAGCAGTGGGGTTGCCTATTTCTCTTCGATTCCATGACCTGCGCCACATCTTCGCGGCTGCCTGCGTCAGTGACGGCATCCCACTTTTCACTCTCCAGCAGTTGCTGGGCCACTCCAGTATTCGCATGACTGAGCGGTACGCTTCGCTTGCTCGTGAAGACTTGTTGATTGCCAGTGAGCGAGTTTCGCGCACCCTGACTGTATGCGCAGGGGGTGTGAAATGGTGAAGTACTTCTCGCCTAATAACGCTGCTGTGAGTGACGAGATTTGTGCTGCAATCGCGGCTGTAGGAGGTCTCTGCCTCGATGAAAATGGAAGTGTTGGCTTTGGTAAGAGCACTGTGATTGTCACTGTGCCGGCCAACCACCCTGATGTTGCTTTTCTGAGGAAGGCCGCTAGCAAGTGTTTTTTGACTTTCGAAAATACGTCCTCACTGTTTTTATTCCTTAGCAAAGCCTCCATTAGTCAAAGCGAACTGCAGAGGCTTGTCAGCAATGCGTTGGCTCGTAACAGAATCGATATTGACTTCTCTTGTGAAGAAAGTGCCGCTACATATTGCGGAGAGTTTTCCTGTCCAGAAGATGAATGCGACTTGAGAACGGGGGTATTTGATTTCCTGAAAGTATTGGCGACAGGTAAAGGAAGTATCGTGGCAGATATTTTCGGACACGAAGCACTTGGCGAATTCCAATACACGTTCGAGAAAATTGTCACGCACAGAAAAGATGAGTTGGTTGAGATAGCTCCACCGATCTGGGTTGATCGAGTGTTATGTGACCCGGACACTAATGTTATTTATCTAAATATTAATGTCCTGGTGTGCGGTGGCGGTGAGTACAAACTCATTTCGATGGTGGTTTCCAACGAACAAGCGCAGGACTCTCGTGAGATTGCAAAGCAGTTACGGTCACGGATTAGTTCGTGGATTGATCTCAAGGGCCTGCATGAGTTGCTCAAGGCTATTCTAGGAAAGGCATTTCGCGAGCTAAAAGAGCAGACATGGATACGTCGAGAAGGGTGGGTCAAAAGCAAGGCAGGAGTGATTGAGGGATTCGCGTGTGGTCAACAGCTGATGCTGGCAAAGAATGTGGACCGCAACCAGTACTTCCTTGATATACAAAATCCCAGTTTCTCAGTTCGTGGAACCTTGGCAGATTGGCGTGAAAGGGTCCTCGTGCCTGCAAGCAACAGCTATCTCTTGCTTGGTGCATTACAGCTTGGTTTGGCTGGGTTGATGGTCGATCACGTTCCCTCGATCTCTTCTTGCATATTTAATTTGTACGGACTGGCGGGGAATGGAAAAACACTGACTTTGGCCATGATTGCTAGCATTTTCGGCAACACTGCGGCTCCGGGGCAGAGCCTGGCGGGGCGTCATGGCCGAACTGTAATTGAAACATTTGGATCGACTTCACTTGCGCTACAGGCTCAGGCGCAACGAGCCTCGTGTGGGTTGCTGTTGGTCGACGAAGTGGGCAGTAACAGCTTCAAGGAAGTGGAAAAATTCATCTACACGACTGCCAATGGTTCGAGTCGTACACGTTCCAATGCCAAAGGAGGACTAGAGGAGTCAGAGTCTAAGACTCTGTTCATGATCACGACCGGTGAAGTCCCGCTTTTATCCTTGATTTCACGGAATGCCAAGGAAGGAATACTGGATCGTGGAGTCGATATCGATGTAGGCCAGGTGCCATTTCTTGATGAGCCGGAGGACGAATTCAGATTGTTTGGCTCTCTAGAACATCGTGACGAGCTGATTGATGGCGTTACAACTCAGTTCGGTACTGCTGCTCCTGCCTTCGCTCAGGCATTGCTGGATGAATACGAAAGCAACGAGTGGCGGGAAGAACTCGAAGCGTTCAAGTTACGGTTGCTTGAGAACCTTCCAGCCTATGCGGCCATTGGTGGTGCAAGTCGAGTGTTGAGCCGTTTTGCACTGGCAGGAGTCGCAGGAATCATTGCGCTTCGAAGAGGCGTTTTCGATGAGTCGCTGGTTAACGAAGAAAATCTGTTCGACGGCTTGCTGGTGTGTGTCCGCGCCTGGGCGAAAAAGAGGTGGAGTCACCTGGCCGTCTTGGCAGATGCGATTGGATGCGCAGGCATCATTCCGTTGTCATCCCCTAAGCACCAGCGCCACATCTACCGTCATGAGAACATTGATGGGTTACCGACCCTGATGATCTCCAAGGCTTGGTTGCAGGAATTGCTGTCTGAGGAGGGCGATGTTGAGAGGATTTCAAAGCGCTTCCGCGACGATCATCAGCTTGTTCGTCGTGAAGGCAATAGAAATACGTTAGGTAAATTTCCGTATTACCACCTGCGTACTGACTGGCTAGATTGGTATGGCTTGGAGTGGTGCGAAGAGTCGGAGGCGTTCGTCTACTCTGAATAAGTAGGTGGGGCGGTGGAGGAGCTTTCCAAGGAGAGATACCGCGCGCACCGCGTGACTTGAAGCAACAGATAAAAATGGTCACTTCGAAAGTGGCCATTTTTTGTTCAGCACCACTCGTCCCTATTTAGCAATTTTGCCGGTTTGGTATTTGGCAAAAAAAAGACCCAGCATGAGCTGAGCCTTTTCAGTCTTTCGTATCCAGAGGTTTCTCTTCAACTGCGACTTAGTGTTCGCAGTGGAGTGTTCTTGCTTCCTCCAACTTTGTTGCCTGTGACTTTGCGTGTTCAGCCAAGTACTGGTCGAGTTCCGCTGCCGACGCACGCTGGCCGCTCATTGTTGCATCCATCAACGCTACGCTCTTGGCATGCTTGAGGGCATATGCCGTTTCTTGGTAATCCAACGGTTGCCAAGTGGTGCCTTGGTCGTTACTGACATAACTGGTGCCGCCTTGGTTTGCGCATTCTTCCGCATAGAACTTCATGGCTTCGAGCGTAATAAGGTTGGCCTCGGCGTGAAGGCTGAGCGCAAGTAGTGGCATAGTCATGGAGACATATAGTGTTTTTTTCATGATGGTCTCAAGTTAGTGTTGGAGTGGTTTTTGTGCTCGTTGAGGTATGACAAAATCACTCGATAGAGTGTTTTTGTTGTTCGGGGTTGTGCGGTGGATCAAGTAAGTTTAGGAATAATGCGTATGGTGGTTTCTTTGAATGAAGCGGGTTGATCTAAAATTTGGTTTGATCAATAGGGGGGTGAAAGTGAACAGAGGTATTTGGAACTTTCGGTAGGCAATGCTAAATGATGAGACATGGGCCTTGTGGTCGCCCCGTTTTCGGTAGGGCGCATTAAGTCATTTTTGACATTGCGTCCGCCAGGATACTGTCAGAGATTGTATTTCTTCGTTCACTATCCTTTAACTCATTCTCGGACTTGCGCAGTTCACTGCGTGATGCGCTGGCTTTCATGACGCGGCCGACGCAGTGCAGGGTGTCTTGATAACCCTGTTCGATCCAAGATGGAATCTTATGTGGATCGAAGCCCAAAAGATCTTTGACGCCACCGAGAAAGCCGGAGTCGCGGGCAATGCTGGATTGGGGGCGGATCTCCAAGATTGTGGCTTCTGGGAAATCGTGTCGGCTCCAAAGTGAACCATTGCTTAGGTGTGTGACTATCACCATATTGCAACCGGCCTGCAGTAGCGGCGTTATTGGCGTATTGCCTTGCTGTTTTTGCCACCCGCCCTGGCCACCGTCTGAGTACAACGAGTCATTGACTTGGCGTGGGGCAAACAGCAATGGAATGCCAGCAGATGCCAGCAGGGCTTCTTTTTGCTCTGCTTGGGACAATGACTGGATATGTAGAAACTCAGATTCTGCCGTTCCAAGAATGCCAAGCTCAGCCGTTATAGTCCGGAGTAAGTCGGTGGTGCCGCCAAGGCTTTTGAATACGGAGACGTAAAGTGGCAGGCCTTTATTTAGTGCGACGGGATCAAGGTATTGCTCCATTAGCTCCTTGAGTGGCTTGTCGCAAAGCGCTCCAGCGTCCAGTTGGTTAAGCTCTTCTGGCAGTTGTAGGCCTGCCCTTTGTGCGACTAGTCGTGCCGCTCTGAAAAGTGCCTCCAGTTGCGCGAAACCATTCATTTTGAGCCCGGCGGAAACCAAAAGACTTAAATAGCCAGGGATTTTCACGGATAGTGGCGAAGATTTCGCTAGCGTCAGCCAAAGCTCATCAAGGCGCTCGACACCTGTTTCAAGCGAAGGTGCCGATGCCAAAACTGCGGCATTCAAGGCACCGATACTGGCACCAGCAACCACGTCGACACGGGTTCCCATTTCTAGCAGTGCCTTGAGTACGCCGACTTGGTAAGCGCCTTTGGCACCCCCGCCGGAAAGCACCAGGCCGACTTTTATGCTCTCAGGCATGTGAGTTATCCCCAAGAACTTCGTAAACCATTGCTTCGGCTACTCGTTGGGCAGAACTGAGGCGAGGAAGCTCTCGTGGTAGGTCGTCGGGTAGCTGGGAGACTGAAAAGACGAAAGGAACGCTTTCTCGGTCGGACCAGTCACCCATATAAGCCAGAGCGTCGGAGGCATCGCTCAGGACATGTTGGCCGACCGGACGAATCAGCCAGTGGTCGCGGGTACCCATGCGCTCTTTGCTGGATAGCCCTGCATCGCTAGCCAGCTGAGCCATCGCCCTGTTAGCCAGGTCATCCATGAAGCGCTGACGATCCGTAGCCGATGTGTTGCGGCAGTAGTCGCCAAAAGCGCCCCAACGCAACTCCTCAAGTGCGGCATAGCAGCGCCCGGAGAGTGAAAAGCTTTGGTAATGACCTGCCCGCCACTTGTTGAAGACTTGGTCAAGGTTGAGTTGCACGCGCTGAACGAAATCAATCCGCGCAGCTTCTCGACCAAGAGTATCGAGGTGTTCGTCCAAACGGGTGGTGAGGGTTTCCAGTTGCTGGCGTGTGATTGCCGAAAAATTGGCAATCCTGGCTACGTCCAGTTTAAGTGCGTTGACGCGGTCATTGACTCGGGCGATCGCTAGATTGCTCTGCGCCAGTGATCCGCTCAGCTCGGTCAGCCAGGTTAAGGATGCTTCCATGCCGTCAATAAGGCTGGCATTTACCTCGTCTTGACGCCTCTTGCCTTTGCCGGTGAAGCCATCATAGAGGCGAGCGCCAAAACCTGTGTTCGCCCTCTGCACTCGTTGGTGGTCGCGAGCAACGTCAATGCCATTGGCAAAATCGACCACAAATTTCTCGGGCAAACAGGTCAGCACTCGGCAGATGTCCGAATCTTTGGTTATCGGTAACATTTCATTCATGCGAGCACCTGAGCTTCGGCATTTAATAGCGGCCTAACATCGGCCTTCAGCTCGCGGCTGTCGTGGAGTGTTGCGGGGACGTTTTTTTTTAGACTGGCCAGGCGCTTGCTCAATGCAGCTTGCTCAGACTTGCTGTGTTCTTGGTCGCGAATACTTTGCAAGAGATCACCACGAATTTGCTCAATCTTCGATTTGAACTCATTGAAGAATTCTGCAGTGCCTTTCTTGAGCGGCTGTTCGATATACTCAGTGACCGAATTGCCTAGTCCGTCAAAGGTTTTGGCAATCCCTGCGGTAACCGATTCTTTCACTTTGCGGATGTCAATTTCAAAATAGTTCTCTTCCTCTTCGTAGTTCTCAAAACCCCAGTCTTTTGTACCAAACAATTTACAAACACCGCCCCATGCGCCTTTCTGACGTCGGCGATATATAACGGTCTCTGTCTTTTTTTGGATAATGTCCTGCAGCATTTCATCTGCTGAAAAGCCTAGGGATACAGAATTAATACTGGGTATTTTGATGTTGACGGAGAAGCCGTCGTCCGTCATGCGCCCCTTCATATCATTGATAATCTTCTGTGCAGATATCACTACATCGTTTTTGAAATTTACATTGAAGTCATTCAAGAGAGCTGCCATAGCTTCTTGCATGGTGTTCTCTGCATGCTTCATTTCGCCTTCAACTGACTTCTCAATCCGATTCATAAGAGTTTTAGACTCTTTGGAGTTCTCACATCGTATGATGGGGTTCTCTGGATTAAAGTCATGATCACCTTGTTCAAAGGAGTTTTCCAAATTGAAGAAGGGCGAGAAGAATGCGCCAAACGTGCTTTTTATACCTGGTGCGGGCTGTTTTTTCTGGCGCGATTTCTTCTCGGCAGCATGGGCTCGTTCAATTCGCTTCCCTTCCTTGAAGTACTCGTTAAGTGCGTCGAGGGAGTTTTTCTCAATTTTCTCAAATACTTTACTGGTGCTTTCAGAGATGCTGCTGAGCGTGTCATTGATCTGCCTTTGAGTTGTTTTTTCGCTGCTTTCGATTCTGCCTATATCGCTCATCAAGGCATCGATTTGCTGCTGGAGTTCACGCGAGCTTTTCGCTAGTGCTGTTTCGCGCAAACCAAGGAAGTTTTCCAGCTTTTCGGCGTTATCAACTAACTTGGCTGCCGCAGAGTCGATAGCAAATGCCGCTGCGCGTGCATGGGCGGAGCGAATCACATTCTCCATGGGCTTGCTGAAAAGGGAGTCTTGCCATAGCTGCTCGGCTGCGTGTTGGACTTCTTCGATATCATTGATTTTGCTTTCCCAGCGACGACCAAAAGCTTCCTCGGCAAAGTCAACGATCCAAGGTTGTTTCTCCGGATCAGGTAGTCGTTTGTGAAGGAAAATCTCGTGTTTGGCCCGGTTGGCAAGATAGCCCCAGCGCGATGAAACCGGAAAAACATCAGCTTTTTTAATAAGCCCTTGCATCAGATTTTCTGCGACAAAAGCTTTGACTTGCTCCTCGTTGTCGCCGTGTCGATCCTTCTGGTCAAATTTGTTGACCAGGGTGTACAGGCGGCCTTCGGCAACACTGGCAATGTCCTCCAGTTCTTTGCGCACTTCGGCGTCTGCGTCGGATTTTAGTTGGGTAAAATCGAGAACAGCCAGCACGGCAGAGGCTTTGCTCAATTGTTCCTTGAGCATCTTGCGCAGGTGCTGTTGCCCTGATTCGTTAGGGCCAGGGGTATCCAGCAGGGTGAGGCGGCCATGTGCTTGATCCATTTCACGCAGCTGAGCGAATTCCACCTCAATGACCGGCATCTCATGAATTTCGTCGTAGCTGGAGAAGGGGAAGTCCACCTCAAGCTCGCTGGAGAGCCTGACCAGATCATTCAGGTTTTTGAGGAACCCGAAAATTGCGTCGGCACCTTGATAGGTCTGGTTGAAGAGGGTCTGATTTGTGATCAGTGAAAGCAGCTCGTCCATATCTCGATTGCTGTCCAGGCCCTGCAACATTTCCTTGGACTGAGGGCTCTGGATGACGTTATGCAACGTGCTGATCAAGTCATTGATGGGGTGGCTGTTGTTGAACTTCAGCAGCGGCTCAGTCTGGCCGGGGGTGTGACGGATCAAGGTTGGCAGGGCGGTCATCGGGCGGTTGCGGTTGGGCAGCACTTCGGTGCCGACAATCGCATTGATGGCGGTGGACTTGCCTGCCTTCATAGTGCCAACCACTGCCAGCACCATTTCGAGCCCTTCAAGCTTGGCTAGCTCGCCCTGAAGAACTTCGATGTGCTTAGGGATGGAGGTACGGTCAAATGTTTGTTGCTCACCCTTCCTGGCCTCCGAGATCACTCCAGGCTCATTCTGCATTTTTTCCAGTAGCTCAATTTCCACCTGAAGCAGGCGTTGTGCTTCTTCGCGTAGCAACTCGATATTTATTTCGTGCACGTTCCATCTCCTGTGCCTGCCGCCTACGACTGTAGGTGCAATCCTGATTTGCCATCAGCTGGCATTATGCCTTTCCGGCAATAGCCTGAGTTAAAGCGGTTGACACCTCAATAGGTTATTTAGATGTCAGCATTCGTTCGATTTTTTCGGCATAGCGGATCAAGGGATCGAAGATCTCGTCTATTACCTTCAGGCCTTCCTCGCCAAACTGATCGAGCTTGCGCGTTACCGGGTCCGATGGCGTGCCGAAGGTGCTTGCCCAGTCATGGCCTTCCCATAGCGTCTCGGTTCTGAGGTCGAGAACTTCGACGTGGTCGCTGCAGGTGCTGTCGAACAGATAGTCGCTGCGCGTAGTGCCTGCAGTGAAGATGAATTGCATAACAGTCGGCTGCCGAGCATCCATCCGCAGGTGGGCGAAACGCGAAAGGTGGGTGGTGACGAAAACGACTTCGCGTTGATTGTCATGCGACGGGTGTTCGAGGCTAGTTTCGTTGATCAGTAAGAGGGTTGGACGCTCGCAGGACTTCGGCCACGTGCAAGACTTGTGCGAGAGATACCGAGCATCGGGCAGACCGATAAAATGGCGCGGTATTTCAAAGGTCTGGGTCGGTACAAGGTGGTGGCCGGCTGGGATGAGAATGATGCGTTCATCATTAAGTTGGCTGAAGTCGTGAGCGACGATGGGTAGCCAGGCGTTGTCGTCGCCGGTGCCAGCCTGAGTGATGGCGTTGACCAGCGTGGTTTCTCCCAGGCTTTTTAGCAGACGTATGCTGTATTCAATTTCGGCTGCGGTGGCACTGCGGTTCAAGGTGCTTTTGGTTGATGTGTTCGTGTTCATGGTGTGGGCGTCCTTGGTTGATGTCGGCAGTTGCTGCGTTTGTCGCGCTGACAGCTAGTCTAAGAAGTCGCCCTGACAGGTGGTGTCGTTGCCGGTATGCGGTTGTCGCAACTTTCGAAATGGCCTGGTTGGTGTTCAGCGGTTTTCTGCGGGGGCGCTGTCCATGCTGGCTTCGGTCTTGCGCAAGATTAGTTTCGGCAGGTTGAAGGTGATGCTCATGAGGGCGCACAAGGTCTGGACAAGGTTGAGGGAAACTTAAATACGAAAGGCCAGACTTTGCAGCCTGGCCTTTGGTAGGTGTTACGACAGGACTAAGCTGTCTTGATTTCGAGCTTTTTCTTCTCACGCATGCCGAAGTAGGACATAGCGGCTAGCCCTGAGGAGACGTAGCCCCAGACAGTCATGTCGCTGAAGGCGATGCTAGCCCCGGAGCCGAATCCCAGCAGAGCGGCAATGACGAATATGATCATCGAGGCCTTGGGTGCGCCGATGGCAAAGGCTGCGCCGAGTAGAAAGAGAAAGGCGACAAAAATACCGACTGCGCCACCTGCGGCCATGTCGGCATCATCTCCAAGGCCGCCGCCAACCATGACGGTGCAAGATTGCAGGCCGATCAGCATGACTAGGCATAGGGCAATAATCATTACAGCAATACGCATGTAGTGTTCTCCGTGGTGGTGTTATTTGTTCCAGTGTTTCGCCAGATTCGTACCGGCTTGTGTCCACTCCGTCTCTTCAAAGTTGAAGTGAAGACCCTCAAGTGCAGTGTCTTTTTCGAAGGCATAAGCTATTCGCTCCTTGATAAAGTCGAATGCCCAGCAGCCGGTATCGATGATGTTTTCCTCGCTATCGCTTAGGTACAGTTTCCAGTTGCGTCCGGTGCCACTGGTGGCCCATGGCTGGTTCTCGAAGAGGTGGCCTTGGAATTCGCAGTGCTCGTCCGTGAACCAATATTGGTGTCCGTGGTTGCCGAAGCCTGTGGCCATGGTTTCAGCCTGAGCAGAGCCATACAGCAGACTTGCCAAGGCAAGTGCCGCAGTTAGTTTCCCTTTCATCGCATCGTTCCTGTTTCTGCCGGTTGACTGTGGCTGTCGCGTTGACGCGCCAAATGCGGTGGCTTGTCGAATCAGCGGTTGAGATAGCTGGCCAGTTCGCTTTCCAACTCGGCCTGCAGGCCTTCGGGGCTGATGATGCGGATGTGTGGAATCCAATAGCGCACGATCGGCAGGATCTGGTTCTGGTGGCCGACCTTGGCAGACACGATCAGGCCTCCGTCTTCCAGCTCTTTTTCAAGGACTTGGTTCGCAATCAACTTGCGGCGCTTGAAGTAGCCGGCCACTTCGCGGGAAATGTTCAGGACGATTTCCTTTTTCTCCTCGGTAAACCAGATGCCGTCTTCCTCGGTCAGGCGTTGGTCGATTTGCGGGTCTGGCTGGAACTGATGGTTGTCCACATGCAGGTGGCGGATCTGGCTGAAGGAGAAGGTTTTCAGCTTGCCGCCATCGGATGCGGCGAGATACCAGATGCCTTTGTTGTTGAGCAGTTTGTAGGGTTCGATGGCGGTGTAGGGCTTGCGTTCGTCGCCACGCAGGTAGTCAAAGGCAATGCAGCAATGAGCCACGATGGCTTTTTCTAGCGCACGGAACAGCCCTTCCTTGCCACTGATGTTTTCGTAATTGTGCCCTTTGACTAGCAGGGCGCTTTGCATTCGGATGTCAAATATGTCGCGTAGGAAATCATCCGACAGCGAAGGAAACAGACCGCGAATGCCGGCCAGTCCAGAGAAGCGTTCGATGTCGCGTAGATTGAGCTTGCCGAGGAAGGTTTGATCGAGCTGATAGCGGCCTTCGACTTTGTTCAGCGGTAGGTAGGCGAAGCGTTCGTTGAGGTCACGCTGAATGGTGCGGATGTTGACGCCGAACTCGTCGGCCAGGGCAAAGGGATCAAGGCTTTCGCCCTGGTTGAGTTTGTAGAGCATCTGCGCCAGCCGATAGACGAGGGTGTCGTGATTACCTTTGCTCACCAATCAGCTCCTTGCTCGTCATTCATTGGCTTGTAACTCGGGGAGTAGCAGGTGAGGCGTGGGTCGAGCGGGTTGCCGCCTAAGCGCATGATTTGTTCGGGTGTGCGAGTGAGTTGGGGCATGGCGGTGTCCTTGTGGCTCAGTGCGGAGTCTTTGACGAACGTAGCAGGTATGCCGATTGCAGATGAATGCAGGGCGGTTGCAGGAGCTTACCGAGCAGGGGGGACAGGTGATGTCGTTTTTGCGTTTTGGGATGTGCGTTCGTTATTGCGATCTCTGTATCACAGCTGACGGGCTGTGCTGGCTGGTTTCGTTTCGTTTCGACATGGTGCGTACTGTGCCTTTCATTCGGGTTTAAGCTGATTGTCACCCCGC
>NZ_JAQJZJ010000015.1 GCF_027988105.1 Pseudomonas aestuarii
AGAAAATTTATGGAGAACATTAAAAAGCCACCTGCAGGTGGCTTTTGGGTAGTTGCGGCTTAATCAGTCACCGCGATATTCGCAGCCACTGGTGCAGGTTTCGTGGATACGGATACGGGACAGCTCGGGAAGAAGAGGTTTGAGTTGTTGCCAGATCCATTTGGCGATGATTTCGCTGGTGGGATTTTCCAAGCCTGGGATTTCGTTGAGATAGTTATGGTCGAGTTGCTCGTAGAGTGGCTTGAAGATCGCTTTGATCTCAGAAAAATCCCGAATCCAGCCGGTGTAGGGATCGATCTCGCCTTCGATATAGACGGCAACGCGGAAGGAATGGCCGTGCAAGCGCCCACACTTATGTCCCTCTGGCACATGGGGAAGTCGATGGGCAGCTTCGAAAATAAACTCTTTGAACAATTCCACGGGTTGTCTCTCAAAAATACGCGGTTGCAAGCACCGCTCCGATAAAGGGAGATATTACCAGTTCTGGTTGACCAGCGTAGCTGTGCCGTCCCGTACTCGTCGTACAGGTCCCCCAGGCCGCCGCACCTATGGCGTTGAGCCAGTACCTCGCTTGCTTCTACTTTGTATCGCTGTGCCGGTTTCTCTCCTGCCGATAAACGCTGACGGCTGTATAGACTGCCTTCCTCAAACGGTTGATTCCGCCGATGGGGCGGTGCTCCGGTAGCGAGTGCCAGGGGTTGAATGCCAGGTTGTCGCAAAATAGATTTTGCACACTGCTGTCGAAGTCTTGAGCCGGGACTTCGATCTTGGCGACTGTCTCGAATGGTGCGATCGACTCGTCCCACTCCACGCTAGGATCTTCGATCGGCATATAGTACGCGGGGTTCTGCCGCTGAATCTGCAGGACGAAACAGGCAGGAGTACGGTCAAGCGAGAGCTGTTGGTAGAGCGCACTACGCAAGAAATTGGGCAGATCTTTGTTCGGCGTGGGCACCACATAGTCCGGGCAGTTTTCCGGTGCAGGGGTGACTCGATACTTGATGTTGTGCGGGCCGAGCTTGAATGGGGCGATGGAATTGTAGGTGGTCGCAACCGGGCTGGGCGGAGCGGGAGCCAAGGTTTTCAGGGCAATGAGCAGGTGACGAATTTCCCAGTTACGTGGATCCCAGCCCGGCAAGAATGCCAGCGCTTGTTTGCCCTCGGCCTGGGCAGCAAAGTTGTCCCTGTATTCGGCCACATCGCGGACGAAGAATGCAGGGTGATTGAACATGACGAAGTCTTGTTCGGTTGCGTGGGCGGCGTCGCTCAAGAGCTTTTCACCTGGTACCTCGAGCAGTTTTAGGGCCATGCCACGGGCATCGCGAGCACGATCGAATTGCGGGTAGGCGTTACCGTTGGAGAAGCGCATCCAGGCTTGCCAGGTTTTGCCCCTCTCGCTGAATACGCCATGGCGAAGACCGTTGTCGAGGTCGGTGAGCACCGTTACTTGCGCCTTTACGCAGCCGTGGGCTTTGGCATGAGCATCGCGCAAGACACGAGTGTTGTTTCGGTGTTGTTCGACTACCCGGATAGCATCTTCGATGATGCCTTGGGTGAGTGCAGCTTCACCTGGCGGGACTTGTTCCTCGCTGGAAACTGGGCCGGTAAATTTCCAGCTGTAGTACGCGCTACCTATGCCCCAGGCGCTGAGGCCTATGACCAGTAGCAGCAGTAAGAGCTTACCGAGCCAGCGGCCAAACCAGAGCCAGAGTCGATTGAGCATGGCACTATTCCTTGTTGGTTATTGTTATCCCTGTTGGCAGCTACCGACTCTGCCGTTTATGGTGTTTTCTTGGGTCAATCCTGGCACTTGGGCCCTGGATTCCAGGGTTTTTCCTTGACCGGTTGGAGTTGGGCTTCGAGCTCTGAGGTGCCCAGCACCTTGAGGTATTCGAGCAGAGCCCAGCGCTCTTCGGGTTGCAGCGCACGACCGATCACACCGCCCTGGCGACAACCTGCTCTAAACTCATGGCCGCGGTTGCTGTTACCGCGGATGCTGGTATCGAATAGAAAGCCACCGGGGAATTTGCCGCTGTCGAAGCCGACATGCATCGGGTTGTACTCGAAGCTGCCGACCCAGAATTGAGCTTGACGCTCTGAAAGTGGTGATAGCAGTTGGAACAAAGTAGGCACTGAACCATTGTGCAAGAACGGTGGGGTGGCCCATATGCCGTGCAGTGGCCGAGCCTTGTAGCCGCGTTTCTCCTGCACGCCTATAGGCAGGCCGTAACCATTCATGCGCCAGCGTTCACGAGGTTGGATATCTGCGTTCTGGTAGGCGCGGTTTTCAACGTAGGCGGTTAGGTAGGCAAGGCCCTTGGCGCTGGAGATGCTGTGCATATCAACGTCATCCAGGCTCGTGCCGAAGAGGCGGACATCCAGCTTGTCGAGTTCGGCTTTAGTCCAGCCAAGTTTGCTCATATCGAAGCGGTGATCGGCGATATTGTCGGCGGCGGTTGGATCCGAGCCGATGATGCCGGTTGGCACGATGCGCATGTGCCATTCGGGGTCACGTGCCGGTGCCAGGCGCTCGGTACGCGGCTTGGGATCGGGGGCGTGACAGTAGGCGCAGTTCTCGGCGAACAGTGCACGACCCTGACTGGCCAGCGGCAGGTCGATCTTGCCGAAAATATCCTCGGGCCAAGCGGGTGGCTTCAGATGCTTGAGGGCTTCCTCCAGAACATACAGGTCGCGCAGGCGTACGCTTGATGAGTATCGCTCGGCTTCTGGCACAGGAGCTCCGTCAGCGTGCAGTAGCCGCAATGTAGCACCTACGCCTAGAGCTTCGCCGACATTGCGCGCCATCGGCTGCATGGCTGAGCCGTTCCACTGCACCCAGTCGAATTTCCAGATATCCCAGACTTGTGGGTAGCTGACGGGAGCGTTAGCGACCCTGTAATTACTGGCGTCGATAGCATCACCGAAGACGCTGTTGGCGATGCGGCCAAAGGCATCGGTACGGCCAAATCCTTCTTCGGTCGGGTAGAGCCCGCGATGCCAGTCGTTGAATGCCGTACCGAGCAGGCGATCAAGTACGACCTTGAAGTCCTGGCGCAGTTGGTCACGGCCTTGCGAGTAGTGTTCACCGAGTACGGTCTTGGCAAAACGTCTGAATTTCAAGGGATTATAGTAAGTAAAGGCCATGCTCATGCCGAGTGACTGGCCAAAGCTGCCGCCTCTCAGCGTCGGCACGGTAGAGGCCAATGAGTGCAGCGCTGCGCTTCCATCAATCCGTACGGCCTGTCCCCGGTAGCGCAATTCGCCGGTGTGACAGGCCGCGCAGCTTATATCCAGATAATGCGTGGACGTCTCACGGTCTTCGTGACGGGCAAAGCCGACCGGCAGATTGGCCGGGTTTTGTGTTGTCGGCTTCTGTTCCGGATCGACCAGAAAACCAAAGCGCGCCAGGTATTCTGGTGCAGCAAACTTGTCTGTACTCAGGGGCAACTCAAGGGCGCTGAACCAGTCGTAACGCAGGCCTTTAACTTGAGTGCCCTGAGGCGTGTAGTAATACGTCTGGCGCTGCTCGTCGCTCCACTGTTCGAGGTAGTGGAGCTTGTCCGGTTTCTGGTAGCTGGGCAGGTTGGGATAGGCAGTGAAGTACAACCCTAAGGCCAGAGCGCACAGCAAAAGAATCAGGAATCCTAAGACAATCGCGCGGAGCATACGCATCACACACTTCCTTGTTGCATTCTTATGTTCTGACTTTATGCCAAGCTGGATGACTGCTGGCAAGCTGCCTTCACTGATTTTTCTCAGCTGAGCGCGGTTGATGCTGTCGAGCAAGCTCCGCGATTCAATGAGCGCCTGCCTTCTGGTGATTGCGCACTGAATAAAAATCGCGAGAGCCTGTTTTGTCCATCGACATGTATTACTGGGAAAGCCTGGGCTGTTCCATTGCCAATAGATGGTCTTTGCTCAATACGTGGAGAAGTTGCAGGCTGTAGTGGCATTAAACTGAAAATCAGGAGTAGGCAATGCACCCCTTTGAGGCCGAAAAGCCGCCGCGGTTGGCAATTTTGCTCGGTTATGCCGGGTTACTACCCTTTATCAGTGGAGCGCTGGGAATCTGGGTGATTCCATTGGGTTGGCGGCCATTCGTGCTAGAGGCGTTACTGGACTTTGCCGCCTTGATCTTGGCTTTTATGGGGGCGATTCATTGGGGCCTGGCGATGCGGGCCGAGGCGAGCGATGAGCAAGCGCAGATCCAGTTAGGCCTGTCGGTGATTCCGCCATTACTCGGCTGGTTGGCTATTTCTGCAGGGATGCCGATGGGGTTGGCCCTGCCGACACTTTTGGTCGCATACGTAGGGCTCCATTTTGCGGATGTGCATGCGGTCAAGTTAGGGCTGGCTCCACGCTGGTATTCAAGCCTGCGCATGCCGCTAACCGTGGTTGTCTCCCTCAGCTTGTTGTTGGCCTGGGCTAGCGTGCTGGTCGCATGAGTTCACTCCGTCTCTGAAGCATGACCACGCGACTAGAGCAGTTGCATACAGTCGTAGGGAATGCCCTGACCGCGTTGTCCAGGCTGACCTCAAGCCTGAGGCACTGGATCGTCATTCGAGTCACCTGGCGTTTGTCACTGGTGGTTGTGGCTGGATAAGCCGACATTTATCGCTGCAAGAGCGGACCTGACGCTAACACGCCAGGCTGTCCGCCTGGCGATAGAGCATCAGCAACTTGCGGGTGATGGTCTGCTGAATATCGTCGCGCTCGAACGAAGACAGCCGGCTGAGGCGGGTTACTTGCAAGCGGTGCAGGTGGATATATGGCATCTGCTGATCGAATTCGCGCAAATCACCCTTCATCATGACTGGGAGGAAGACGTCACCGGCTTTCTTCTGATTGCTGATGATCTGTGCCAGTGCCCGTTTGAACGGCATGGTTTTCGGTGCGGGCCCACCGTCTTTTATCTGTGTGGTTAACAGCAGGCCCGGCTTCCCCAGCACCACGCCCGGCAATACGCAGAGGCCGGTTTTGCGTACTGCGTGTGCTTCGATGCCGTGCAGGGTGTCATGGAACGCATAGGGGTTGGGCAGTACCACCATTTTGCGTCCCTGGTCGTGAGGGAAGTGCAGGTTGTAATTGGTGTAGAGCTGGCGCACGGATTCTGAATAGACGCACAAGCGGTTTTCAAACAGCTTGATGAAGCGCTCAGCCAACTCGCGGCGGGCCATAGAGTCCAGATCCCAGATCAAATCCTGATTCTGTGATCGGTTGAGGTCGACTTCCTGATGTTCCATGTCGCTCATTCATTCCTCATACGCGAAACTGGCCCAGTAATTGATTGAGCTGCTCAGCCAGTTGGCCCAGGCGCTGGCTGGATTCGCTGGATTGTTCAGCTGCCAGGGCGTTGCTGTGCGCTAAACCGGCTGCCTGGGTGACATTCTGGTTGATATCTTCAACCACCTGCGACTGCTGTAGTGTGGCACTGGCAATCGAGGCGTTCAAACCGGTGAGGTTGCGCAGCGATTGGGCTATTTGCTCCAGGCTCTCCCCGGCCAGGCTGGCTTGCTCGACCGTTAGTTGTGACGCGCGGCTGCTTTCATTGATGACCTTCACTGCTGCTTCGGAGTTGCCTTGCAAGCGCTCGATCATACCCTGAATTTCAGCGGTAGATTGCTGGGTGCGTTGAGCCAGCAAGCGCACTTCATCGGCGACGACGGCAAATCCGCGGCCTTGCTCGCCAGCGCGGGCGGCTTCGATCGCCGCATTGAGGGCGAGCAGGTTGGTCTGTTCGGCAATCGAGCGGATCACTTCCAAAACACTGCCTATCTGCGTGCTTTCTTGCGCCAGCTTTTGAATCACCTCCACTGCCTGATCAATAGTGCCGGACAGTTGGCTGACCTGGCGCAAGCTGGCATCGATGTTCTGTTGACCCTGGGTCGCCTGGGCTTCGGCGGCATGTACTTCACTCGATGCATGTTCGGCATTTTTCGCCACGTCCTGTACACCATAGGTTACCTGGTTGATCGCCGTGGCCACGAGTTCCATCTGCTGTGATTGCTGCTGACCGTGCTGCTGAGCCTCACGGGCAATTCCGCCGAGCGAGCGTGCGGCTTGATCAAGTGCGCCGGCAGAGTCGAGCGACTGGCGGATTACGTGGCGCAACTTTTCGGTAAAGGCATTGAAATGCTTGGCCAGGTCAGTCAGTTCGTCATCGCCATTAGTATCCATGGAGCGGGTAAGATCACCTTCACCGCTGGCTATATTGGCCATGGCATCGACAGCCTCCTGCAGCGGCCGGGCGATACTGCGTGAGATCAGGGTTACCAGCAGGGTCATGAGCAGGGTAATGGCGGTGCCGATAGCGAGTGCACGTAAGGCTTGTGCCTGAAATTCCGCCTGCACGTCATCGACGTACACGCCCGAGCCGATGATCCAGCCCCAGGGCTGGAACAAGCTGACGTAGGAAACCTTGGCTATTGGGTCGCTCGAACCTGGTTTTGGCCAGCGATAATGCACCAGGCCAGCGCCCTTGGTTTTGCTGATCTGCACCATTTCATTGAACAGTTCCTTGCCGTCCTGGTCTTTAACGGCGGAAAGATTCTGCCCTTCGAGTTTGGGATTGGTTGGATGCATGATCATGGTTGGCGTCTGGTCATTGATCCAGAAATACTCCTGGCCGTCATAGCGCAGGCCACGGATCACCTCCGTGGCCTGCCTCTGCGCCTCCTCACGACTGAGGGTCGTGGCTGTCTCGAGGCTGTGGTAATGGGCGAGGATGCCTGCCGCGCTCTGTACCAGGTGCTGGGTCTTCTCCTCTTTGGCGGCATACAAATCATGATGAATCTGTTGCAGCATCAACGCACCGAGGATCAGCAGCATGGCGATGGCGACGGCGAGAATAAGCCATAAGCGACGGCTGATGGGCAGGCTGCGTAGGCTGTTCATAGAAAGGCTCTCTCGGTTCTTGTTCTAGGAGGCAGTGGGCATCCCTTATCTATGGAATGCACCACTCGATGTTCTTGACCAGGCGTCGATGGGCTTGAGGCGTTGGGCAATGTTGAGATTCGCTCGGATGCGTATCAGTTGGCTCTAATACAGCAACAGAGCCCGGGTCTCTGTTAGCATTTCGGCCGGCGCGGCGAAAACCTGAGGTTTTCCCAGCCGTTTCTGCGTTATTGGACTCTTGGCGCAGAGCTTGAGTCCGAACGCTGCGCAAGTGTTGTCGGTTATTCACTAATCTATGTAGTTCGTGCGGTAGATGCCGCGCGCTTTAGGAGCGTTGATGGATCTTTGGACCGCCATGCAGTCGTTGATTTTGGGTGTTGTCGAGGGTATTACCGAGTTCTTGCCGATTTCCAGTACGGGTCATCAAATCATAGTCGCCGATCTCATCGAGTTTTCCGGTGAGCGGGCCATGGCTTTCAATATCATTATCCAGTTGGGCGCGATCCTGGCGGTAGTGTGGGAGTTCAGGCGCAAAATTATCGAGGTAGTGGTCGGGCTGCCACGGGAAGCCGCGGCGCAGCGCTTCACCGCTAACCTGGTAATTGCCGTCCTACCCGCGGTGATTCTCGGCGTGAGCTTCGCCGACCTGATTCACCAATACCTGTTCAACCCAATTACCGTTGCTGCCGCGCTGATAGTGGGGGGCGTGGTCATGCTCTGGGCCGAGCGGCGTGTGCATGTTATCCACGCCGAGAGCGTCGACGATATGACCTGGAAGGATGCGCTGAAAGTCGGTTTTGCCCAGTGCCTGGCGATGATTCCGGGCACCTCGCGCTCGGGCGCGACGATTATTGGCGGCCTGCTGTTTGGCATGTCACGCAAGGCGGCTACCGAGTTCTCCTTCTTCCTGGCGATGCCAACCATGGTCGGCGCGGCGGTGTATTCCGGCTACAAGTACCGCGATCTGTTCTTGCCGGCAGATTTGCCGGTGTTCGCCATCGGCTTCGTGACCTCGTTCATCTTTGCCATGATCGCCGTGCGCGCGCTGCTCAAGTTCATCGGTAACCATAGTTATGCGGTGTTCGCCTGGTATCGAATAGCTTTCGGACTACTGATTCTGGCGACCTGGCAGCTGCATCTGATCGACTGGAGTACCGCCCAGGGTTGAGCATGGAGGCTGTATTCGGCGAATTGATAAGAGGCGCGCTGATGGGCGCGCCTTTGTCATAGTGATGCCCGCTCATGGAGGCCTTATGAATTCCCTGCAACAGCAACTGCTCGACGTCAACGGCATCACGCTTAGCCTCTACACTGCAGGGCCTTCCGCTGGCCGTCCGCTGTGGTTGCTGCATGGTTTTCCCGAATGCTGGCACTCCTGGCGTCAGCAGATCGGTCCATTGACGGCGGCCGGTTATCGAGTGCTGATCCCGGAAATGCGAGGCTATGGGCAAAGCAGCGCGCCGCGAGATCCAGCCGCTTATGACCTGATTACCGTGTGTGGCGATATCCAGGCAGCCATGGATTTGCTCGGGCACAGCGAGGCATGCGTGGTCGGCCACGACTGGGGCGCGCCGATAGCTTGGCATCTGGCGTTATTGGAGCCGCAGCGGGTAAAAGCGGTGGTTGGCATGGCCGTGCCATTTGGCGGGCGACCCCGCCAGCCCGCGATCGATATGATGCGTCAGCACTATGCCGGGCGCTTTCACTACATCCTGCATTTCCAGCAACCCGGTGTTGCCGAGCAGGAAATGGACGCCGATATCCCACGCACCCTGCGCATGATGATGCACAACACCTCGGCCGCCGTACCCAAGGACTTTTTCCTGCAGGAAAAACCTGCGGGTGCCGGGTTGTTCGATGGCATGCAGGATCCAGGCATGTTGCCGCCTTGGTGCGATGTCGCGGCTTTCAATCACTACCTGCAGACCTTTACTGGGCGCGGTTTCCATGGCGCACTCAACTGGTACCGCAACTTCGAGCGCAACTGGCAACGTACCGAGGCACTGGCCGACAAGCACATCGAACAACCGGCGTTGTTCCTGCTCGGCGACAAGGACCCGGTCGGCACCCTGGAGGCCTACACCCTCAAGCAGATGCCCAAGCGCATTGCCAATCTGGAGCAGCATCTGCTGAGCGATTGCGGTCACTGGATCCAGAACGAGCAGGCCGCCGAGGTGAATCGGCTATTGCTGGCGTTTCTCAGCCGTCACTACGCCGTGTGAGCCCTCTGGAATAGGTTCTTTTCAGTGAGGACTGGCGTCATGGCGCAGCGCGGGCTGTTGCGCAATTGCGACGACAACAATGGGTTTGGCTTTTTCCGGCCGTCGCCAGCCTGATCAGCTTCAGGCAATACGGGCATGACGAGGCTTAGGCGCTGAATGGCGGCCGCATCCCGGACAGCAGTTTGCACCTGGTCGAGTTGCTGGGGGACTGGCCCAGCGCTTTGCTGGCTCAGCAAATAGTTCGTGATAAACCCGCAAGGCGCCTTTCCGTTGCTGTTCTGGACGATGTCGCGGCACGCCAGGCGATCTGGTTCGATGGGCTGGTGCTGGACGGCGCCTATTTCGGTGCCGTGCTGCGCTAGCTCGATCACCGGTCGAGGAGCAGGCCTACCTGCAAACGTTTCGGTAGCTTGCGTACCACCAGTTGGTGCGAGCGGGTCAGCAATTGCCACAGTTCGTCGTCGCCAAGTGGCGGCTGTGCGCAGCTCATGCTGATCCAGTGCGCCCGCGCCAGATAGGGCGCCGGGCGGATGCCGGGGCGGTCGACGTAACCGAGGAACAGATCGCTGTCGACCTTGAACGCCAGCTCATGGCCGAGAAAGTTGAGGATGGCGAACATCTTGTTGCCCGCCACGGAAAATACCTGATTGTTGCCCCACTTGAAATCTTCGCGGGCACCGGGCAGTTGCAGGCAAAAAGCGGCTATTTCCTGTTGTTTCATGTGCATCGAGCCTTGTTGCGGGTTCTCTAGCTAAGCTAGCAGAGTGTTGGCCCAACCTTCAGCCGCGATGGAGATTTCCTTATGCCACTGTCCATGTATGACGCCTCGCTTGCGCAGTTCCCCCGCATGCTTGGCAACCTGTCGGCCATCCTGCATAAAGCCGAGGCTTACGCCGCTGAGCGCAAGATCGAACCGAGCGTGCTGCTCAATGCGCGCCTGGCACCGGATATGCTGCCCTTGATCAGCCAGGTGCAGATCGCCAGCGACAGCGTCAAAGGCTGCGCCGCACGCTTGGCCGGTATCGACATTCCGAGCTATCCAGACAGCGAAAGCAGCTTTGCCGAATTGCAGGCGCGTATCGCCAAGACCCAGGCATTTATCGGCAGCGTTGCGGCGGCGCAGCTCGAGGGCAGCGAAGGCAAGTCGATCACCCTGAACTTTCCGAGTATGGAGCTGCAGTTCACGGGGCAGGAGTACCTGTTGCATTTTGTCCTGCCGAATTTCTATTTTCACCTGACCACCGCCTACGCGATCCTGCGCCACAACGGCCTGGATATCGGCAAGATGGATTTCCTCGGTCGTCCTTGAATCCCAGGGCGATGCATGCCGTTACTCAAGGGTGTACGGCTTTTCCGGTGAGGCGGAAGGGGCGGGGTGCGGGTGCCTTGTGACCCGCCAAACCAGGAGTGGTCTGTTCGTCAGGCGCACAACACCTGTGTGCCGCGGCGTGAGCCAGCGGGCCAGAGCGCGTGCTAGGCTTTGTGCCGGCCTGTTCGGGCCTTATTGCGAGCGTCATTGATGTCTTCCTCTGCTGTCAGTGCACACCTCCAGCGCGGCACCCCCGCTTATCGGCGCGCCACCCTGGCGCTGTTCTGCGCCGGGTTCGCTACCTTCGCCTTGCTCTATTGCGTGCAGCCGTTATTGCCCTTGTTCGCGGAGCGCTTCTCGTTATCGGCGGCCGCTAGTAGCCTGGCGTTGTCGCTGACCACCCTGAGCCTGGCGCTGTGCCTGCTGGTATCAGGCGCCCTGGCCGAGAGCTGGGGGCGCAAGCCGGTGATGGTGGCGGCCCTGGGCCTGGCCTGTGTACTGGGCATCGCCTGTGCGCTGGTTGAGACCTGGGATTACCTGTTGCTGCTGCGCGCGCTGCTCGGTCTGGCCCTGAGCGGCTTGCCGGCGCTGGCGATGGCCTATGTCGGCGAGGAGTGCGACCCCGAGGCGCTGCCCGCGGCGATGGGGCTGTATATCGGCGGTACGGCGCTGGGCGGTCTACTTGGGCGTTTGCTCGCCGGCCTGCTCAGCGATATCGGCGGCTGGCCGCTGGCGCTGGGCGGCATCGCCGGCATGGGCTTGCTGGCCTTGGCCCTGTTCATCTGGCTGTTGCCGCCGTCGCGGCATTTTCACGCCCAGCCATTGTCGCTGCGCGGGTTGCTCGGCAATTTTGGCCAACACCTGGGTAACCGGCAACTGCGCGCGCTGTTTCTGCTGGCGTTTCTGTTGATGGGCGGTTTCGTCGCGCTGTTCAACTACGTCGGCTTTCGTCTGGCGGCGGCGCCGTTCGGTTTGTCGTCGACGCTGATCGGCCTACTGTTCACGGTGTACCTGGTCGGGATTCTCAGTGCCGGCTGGGCCGGTCGGCTGGTGCCGCATTTCGGTGCGCGCCAGGTGCTGCAGGGCGGTATCGGCACCATGCTGCTCGGTGTCGCACTCAGTGCCACGCCCTGGCTGGGCGCCGTGGTGCTGGGCCTGGCGCTGTTGACCCTGGGTTTCTTCGCCGCCCATGCGGTGGCCAGCGGCCAGGTCGGTCAGCATGCCAAAGGCGCCAGGGCGCAGGCCTCGGCGCTGTATCTGTGTGCTTATTACCTGGGCTCCAGCGTAATTGGCTACGGCGCGGGGTATATCTGGGAACACGCCGGCTGGTTGCCGATGCTAGCAGCACTGACTGCTCTGTTTGTCGCCGCAGGGCTACATGCTCGTAAGCTCTGAGTGAAGGATTGAACTCAACTCGAGCCACCTGGCGTGTCGGGTCTTCAGTTCTGGTTGTTCGACGGCATCTCAATGGGCACTAACACTTCGTTGCGTCGCAAAACAACCGGAACAAAGGGCGGGGCATAGCGGGCCAAGATTGGCTCGCCAACAACGCGGAAACTGTGTTCTCAATCCAGGCGTCCAACTCAGCCTTTTTGCTTGTGTAGGCCTGCTCACTCCAGAACCCCGAGTAGCGAACCAGCGCAATCTGCCGTGCGGGCACTTGGCGCAACGTCATCGCTGGGTCTTTGGGTTCAGGCAGTGTTGCCAGCGAGTCGGACGCGCGCATCATAACGCTCACCGCCCAATTGAATCGCCGCGGTTGTTCAGCAACACCACTCAAAAAATACTCTTCAGATAATACAAATTGCTACATAGATGCCCTCTGTACCGCTTCCCTGGAAGCACCAAGTGAGTAGACTGCAGAGCAATAACAAAAAATAAACTGCCAGCGACTGGCCGCTAACGGAGACAGCATTCCGTGCATCTAAACCGGGCGTTTAACATCCTGGCTGCCATAGTAGTTGCGTGTCTGAGCCTAAGTGCTTTGGCGCAACCAGAACCGATTGAGATAACTCCAGCATCAAGCATCCCAGCCCATTTCCAGTTCTGGGAGGATGCCGCAGGCGACGCCTCGATTGATCAAGTGGTGACCTTGCCCGCTGAGCGCTGGACGCTTGTGCCCAATGGCAGTGCCACCTTCGGCCTCACTGAGTCGGCATACTGGCTGCGCTTTGAAGTCAGAAATCAGACACAGCTCAACCTGAACCTGATTGCCGAGTTGGGCTATTCCCAGTTGGACGATGTGGTCTTCTATGTGTATGCGGGTGGAGCTCAGGTAAAAGAGCTGAAAACCGGCGATGGCCGGCCTTTCTATCCACGTGACGTGGATCATCCGAGCATGTTGTTACGTGCTTCCCTGGCACCTGAAGAATTGAAGACGTTCTATGTTCGGGTCGCGACGGCCGGTTCCATGATCGTGCCGCTGCGTATATGGCGCGAGCAGACGTTTTTTGAAACCGCCGCCTATGAGCTAAAACTGCACTTTTTCTACTACGGCTGCATCCTGGTCATTGTCCTGATCAATCTCGCTGTTTACCTGAGCTTGCGCGAGAAACTGTATCTCTACTATGCCCTTGCAATATTCGGGTATTTGCTGTTTTTCGCCTCCATCAAAGGCTTCAGTTTCCAGCACCTCTATCCCCAGTTACCAGAGCTGCACGCCAAGGCGCTGCTGGTGTCGATACCCGGCCTGGCGCTGTTTTCACTTCTTTTCTGCCGGGAGTTCCTAAACACCAGGGTTCACAGCCCGCGGCTGGATAAAGTGCTACTTGGGATGATGGTGTTCGAGATGCTATTTCTCTTCTCGGCCCCTCTGCTCGACTATCACACGGGCATCCAGGCGGCATCGTTTTCCGCGCTGTTGTTTTTTTCGCTTCTGCTGGTCGCCGGTCCCGTGGTGTGGATGGAAGGCATTCGCGCTGGGGCATTTTTTACCCTGGCGTGGACGCCTTTGACTATCGGGGTGTTGGCAACATCCGGCAGGGCGCTCGGGTTCTTTCCTGAGAACTTTTTTACCGAGTACGGCATGCAGATTGGTTCAGGGCTCGAAGCCTTGATCCTGACGGTGGCACTGGCGGACCGGCTGTACCGTGAGCGCGAAGACAAGATCATTGCCCAGGCCGCCAGCCTGCGCGAGGCCCAGTCTCGCAATGCGGCTCAGAACCTGCTCACTGATGCACTGGCGCACGACCCTGTGACCGGGCTCCCCAATCGCAACCGTTTTGAGTGGATGGTGGATCAGCAACTGCGGCAGGCCCCTCACCGCCGTTATATGGTGGGTGTGGCCCGGATCACGCGGCTAGATGAAATCAATCGCACCCTTGGCCTGACCAGGAGCGAATGGATAATGAAGCGAGTGGCCGCGCAAATGGTCGAGCTGGCAGTCGGCTTACCCATCGTTCAAGCCATTCGGGATCACCAGGGCCGGGAAGAGCGGGTTTATCATCTTTCCAGCGACTGTTTCTGCTTGCTGATTGACGTGGATAAAGCCGGGAACGATTTCTCGGCCCTCAACAGCGCTCTAAGGCAATTGGCCGAACCGCTATGGCTGGATCACCTGGCGATTGAGTTAAACCCTCGCTTTGGCGCGGCCTGCTACCCGGAGCACGGTCGATCTGCCGCCGAGATGATCCGCAATGCTCATGTCGGCATGGAAGTCACCCCGCGGGGCTCTAACGAAGCCGGCATATATTCCCAGCGTCACGATATCTACAGCGAGAGTCGACTGACGCTGATGGCGGATTTGCGGGAGGCCTTGCAACAGAACCAGACCATGCTCTATTACCAGCCCAAGCAGGATCTCAAGACCGGGCATATTGTTGGAGTGGAGGCTTTGATTCGTTGGCACCATCAGGAACGCGGGTGGGTGAACCCGGTTGATTTCATTCCCCTGGCTGAGGAAACGGGCGTCATCATTCAACTGACCCAATGGGTCATCGGGCAGGCCACGAATGATTTGGCGCACCTACACAAGGACTACCCGGAGCTGAGCGTCGCCATTAATATTTCGGCGCGCGATCTTGAATCTACCGGGCTACACAGCACGCTGGAATTGGCACTTCAGCACAATGGGCTGCAGGCGTGCTCCGTCACCCTCGAAATCACCGAAACTGCAGCCATGCTGGACCCTGTCCGCAGCCTGCATGCGCTGAATGTATTGGCCGAGCTAGGGTACCCTATATCCATCGATGATTTTGGCAGCGGCTATTCCTCGCTGTCGTATCTCAAGCAGCTGCCTGCCTTTGAGCTGAAGCTGGATCGCTCGCTGATTCATGATATCTGCGTCAGCGAAAGCGCCGCCGTGATTGTGTCTACCACCATTCAGATGGCGTGCAGCCTCGGCTACCGGGTAGTGGGTGAGGGCATTGAGGACGCCGAGACAGCCCGTCGGTTGCAACAAGAGGGCTGCGATACGCTGCAGGGTTACTGGCTGTGCAAGCCCAAGCCAATCGCTGAGCTGAAACAATGGTTGCAGGTGTTCAATGCGAGCCGTGTAACAGCAGTGAAGTAGCCTTAACCTTCTTGCGCCCGATACGCCCCAGGCGTTAATCCGGTCCACTTCTTAAACGCACGATGAAACGCCGACGGCTCGGAGAAACCGAGTTGTTCGGCGATGTCCTGAATCGGCAGATCATCGCGGCCCAGGTGGTAAATCGCCAAATCACGGCGCAGGTGATCCTTCAGCTCCTGAAAGCTCGAGCCTTCCTCGCGCAGATGCCGACGCAGGGTCTGCGGGCTCATGTGCAGCTGCTGGGCGACAGTGTCGAGGTCTGGCCAGTCGCTGCAGTCGCGGCCGAGCAGGCGGCGGATCCTGCTGGTCAGGCTGTCGCCGCCATCCGGACGGGCGAGCAGGTCGGCCGGTGAATGTTCGAGGAACTGCTTGAGCGAGCGTTCGTCCTGCAGCAGCGGCATGCTCAGGTAACGCGCATGGAACAGTAGGCTGGTGCCGGGCGCGGCCAAATGGCGCGGACCGGGGAACAGCAGGTCGTACTCGCCAGCGTGGGCGGGGGCGGCATAGGCGAAGCTGGTCGCTTCCAGGCGAATGCGCTGGCCGATCAGCCAGCTGGCGAGGCGGTGCCAGATCACCAGCAGGCTTTCCACCAGGAAGTGATCCGGGTCCCACAGGGTCGAGTCATCCACCGACAGGCGCGCCCAGTCGCCTTCGCGGCTGAGGGTGATGGTCGGCGCCTCGGCGAACAGTCCATAGAACAGGGCGCCGCGGCTCAGCGCCTTCTCCAGCGTGCGGCAATGGATGATTGCGTAACACATCATGGCGAAGGTGCCGCGCTTGCTCGGCTGGTGGCAGAAGCCCAGGTATTCGTCGTCGAGGAATTCCCACAACAGTTGCAGCAGTCGGGTGAATTGCTCCGGGTCGACCCGCGCCCGCGGCTCTTCCAGCACGGCAGGCTGAATACCGGCCTGGCGCAGCAGCGGCAAGCAGTCGTATCCCTGGCGCTCGGCACCGCACAGGGCGGCGCGGACGAAGTGGCTGGCGATGGTACGTTCGCGCATGAGGGCTCCTTGAAAGTGCGTAGATGGTAGGCAGCTGGGGGCGATGAGGACAAGCCGACCGAGCGAATGGGTCAACCGAGGCTGAGCGCTTGGGTCATTGAGGCGATAGGGCCACGGCGCCTAACCTGCATGACGACTTCAGCCAGGGAGCACCGCCGCATGCAGCGCACTATCTTCGAAATCGAGCACAACCTATTTCGCGACGCTTTCAGCGCCTTTCTGAAAAAGGAAGTGTTGCCCCATCAGGACGACTGGGAAGCGGCCGGCATGGTCAGTCGCGAGGTATGGCGCAAGGCCGGCGAGATGGGCTTCCTGCTGCCCTGGGCCGATGAGCAATACGGCGGTTCCGCGCTCAAGGATTTTCGCTACGAGCAGATCATGGCCGAGGAACTGGCGAAGATTAACGAGGCAGGCTTCATGCTGCCGCTGCACTCGGCGCTCTGTGCTCCCTATATCGCCGAATACGGCAACGCCGAGCAGAAGGCGCGTTGGCTACCCGGCATCATCAAGGGCGAGACTATTCTCGCCGTGGCCATGACCGAGCCGAGCGCCGGCTCGGATCTGGCCGGCATGCGCACCACGGCGGTGGACAAGGGCGACCACTATGTTCTCAACGGCTCCAAGGTGTTCATCTCCAACGGCCTGCTCGCCGATCTGGTGATAGTCGCGGCCAAGACCGATCCGGCCAACAAGCATGCCATGGGCCTGTTTCTGGTCGAGCGCGGCATGGAGGGCTTCGAGCGCGGCAAGAACCTGGAAAAACTCGGCATGAAGAGCCAGGATACCGCCGAGCTGTTCTTCAACGAGGTCAAGGTGCCCAAGGAAAACCTGCTGGGCGATGCCACGGCTGGCTTCTACTATCTGATGAACATGCTTGCCCAGGAGCGCCTGACCAACGCCTGCGGTGCGGTGGCCGGTGCCGAAGCGGCGCTGCAGGTGACCATCGATTATGTGCGCGAGCGCAAGGCCTTCGACCGGCCGATCTCGCACTTCCAGAACACCCGCTTCAAGCTGGCCGAGATGCGCACCCAGATCGACGTGGCCCAGGTGTTCGTCGACCGCTGCGTGACGGACCACAATGAGAAGAAACTCAGCCCGGAGGTGGCCGCCGAGGCCAAGCTGTTCACCACCGAACTGCTCGGCAAGGTGGTCGACGAGGGCGTGCAGTTGCACGGCGGCTGGGGTTATATGTGGGAATATCCGATCTGCAAGATGTACGCGAACGCGCGTATCCAGCGGATCTTCGCCGGCACCTCGGAGATCATGAAAGAAATCATCAGTCGCGGCATGCAACTCTGAATAAGACACCAACGCTGTCCGGATGCACGCCGGGGATGCCTGCCGATTCGTCCCGGATTGCATCCGGGCTACTGGGCTTGCATCACCAGGTGCTGTCCATCCCGCACAAAAGGAGCCGTCATGAAAGGCCCGTTGTCCTCGTTGAAGATCCTCGATTTCTCCACCCTGTTGCCGGGGCCGTTTGCCTCGTTGCTGCTGGCCGATATGGGGGCCGAGGTGCTGCGTATCGAGTCGCCGACACGCACCGACCTGATCCGGGTACTGCCGCCGCACGACGATGGCGTCTCGACCAGCCATGCCTACCTCAATCGCAACAAGCGCTGCATCGCCCTGGATCTGAAGCAGGCCGAGGCGGTGGCGCTGGTCAAGCAGTTGGTGGCCGAGTACGACATCGTCCTGGAGCAGTTCCGTCCCGGGGTGATGGACAAGCTCGGGGTTGGCTATGAGGCGCTCAAGGCGTTCAACCCCAGGCTGATCTATGTGGCGATCACCGGCTACGGCCAGACCGGGCCGTACAAGGATCGCGCCGGGCACGACATCAACTACCTGGCCCTGGCCGGCATCGCCAGCTACACCGGGCGCCGCGACCGCGGTCCACTGCCGTTGGGTGTGCAGTTGGCGGATATTGCCGGCGGTTCGCTGCATGGGGTGATGGGTCTGCTGGCGGCGGTGATCCAGCGCCAGGTCACGGGCGAAGGGCAGTATGTCGATATCAGCATGAGCGATTGTGCCTTCGCCCTGCACGGGATGGCTGGCGCCGGTTACCTGGCTGCCGGGGTCGAGCCGCAGATGGAAAATCAAGTGCTCAACGGTGGCAGTTTCTACGACTACTACCGCACCCGCGACGGTCGCTGGTTCTCGGTCGGCAGCCTGGAACCGCAATTCATGCAGCAGTTCTGCTTGGCCCTCGGCCGCCCGGAACTGGCGGCGCGCGGCCTGTCGCCCGAGCCCGAGGATCAGCAGGCGCTCAAGCGCGAGATCGAGATCGAATTCGAGAAGCGCGACTTTGTCGAGTGGAGTCAGTTATTTTCCGCTCTGGATGCCTGCGTCGAGCCGATGCTCTCGCTGAGCGAGGCGGTCGAGCACCCGCAACTCAAGGCGCGCCAGCTGGTTGCCGCAGTGCCGCGTGCAGGTAGGGATCCACAGCGGCAGATCGCCTGCCCGATCAAGTTCTCTGGTGGGTTGCCCGAGCCCCGGCATGTGGGCGCAGTGCTGGGGGCGCATACCGAGGAGGTGCTGCGCGAGTTGGGTTACTCGACCGCACGGATCGCCGCACTGAAAGCCAACAAGGTCGTGGCGTAAAGGGGGATTGAGCGGCCGGCGACCGCAACAGCCTCGCGCAGGCCGCCGACAGCGCCCCCTTTAGAACACCTGCAGCAGGCGGATATTCAGCCGGCTGTCCTCGCGAAAGCCGTGTTTCACTGCGATATCCCGGCCGACAGTGGCCGCCAGCTGGGTGCCGGGCAGGAAGAACCAGGCGAAGCCCGCCGACCACTTGCTGCTGCGCTGGTTGTCGTCCAGCCAGCTCTGTTCCATGCGGTTCTCGCCGCCGCTCTGGTGCGACAGGCCGACACGCAGGTCGAGGTTGTCGCGCAGCGGATAGCGCAGAAAACCCTGGTACTGGTAGCTGGGTTTCTGCCGATGGGTCCACTTGTGTGCGCCGTAGCTGCGGTTGCGCCCATAGAAGGTCACATCGGCCGCCAGGTCCAGCGCCAGCTTGTCGCCGAGCCCGGTGACATAGCCGGCCTGCAGGTTGAACTTCCAGCGATTCTCGCCGAGGTTCAGCGCCCGGTCGTGGTCGTAGCTGCCGAGCGGGAGGAACAGGTAGGGCGTGATGCCGAAGAAGCGGCGTTTCTCCGGCTGGTTGAGCAGCCAGATCGGCATCGCCAGGATCGGGTCGGCCAGGCCGCTGCTATCGCCCAGTGCGCCGCCATCGTGACGCCCGTCAAGGCGGCCGAATGGCAGCAGGATCTGCGGTGCGATGCGGTAGCCGCCCAGATCGGTGTAGTGCACCAGCCGCAGGATGCCGATCTGCGAATCCAACCCGGGTGAGCCGGCCTGCTGGTCGCCGTCCCGGTAGAGCTGGTCGCGCTCCGCGTACTGCAGGTAGAGCAGCCCCAGGGTGGTGTCGGCGGCAGCCGGTACATAGTCGCCGGCATCCAGGTCCAGGGCCTGAGCGGGTCGGCCCCAGGACAGCAACGCGCCTAACAGCAGCAATCCCCACAGAACTATCCAGACTTTCGCATCGCCTTGCCGGGCGCCAGGGCGTAGCGGCATTGGAGTGATTGGTCGCATATTGTTTCCTAGATTTTTTGTTTTATTTGAGTGGTGCACGTCTTGCCAGCAGCAGGGCTGCCGGGGCTATTGCTGCGGATGACGTGGGTCCCACAGCAGCCGATCCAGCCCCTGCTCGTACTGCATGCCGCGCGGAAAGCTCACCAGTTCCAGCTGCAAACCCCAGGGGGCCAGGAAGTACACCCAAGTCAGGCCGGCTGCCGGGCCTTCGTTGAAGGTGCTGGGCGTATCGAGCACCCGCACCTGCTTCGACTTCAGGTAGGCGATCGCCGCATCCATGTCGTCCACGTAGAACGCCAGATGGTGGCCGCCGATGTCGCTGTTGCGCGGCAGCCGGCGATTCTGATCCGGCGCGCTGTACTCGAAGATTTCCAGGTTGGTGCCGTTGCCGCAGCGGACCATCTGGAAATCCTTGATCGCGGCGCGTGGATGCACGTTCAGGTGGCGCTCCATCCAGTCGTCGGCGAACTTGAACTCGCCGAAGGTGAAGTAGGGCTCGCAGCCGAGCACCTCGACGAAGAAATCCGTCGCCTGACGCAGGCTGGGTGCGGTGATGCCGATATGCTGCAGCCCTTGCATGCCGGGAAGTCCGCCCGCCAGCGCCAATGGTGACAGCGCTGCAGCGGCGAGAGTGAGAATGAAACGGCGCAATAGCTGGGTTGCGGCTCGGAAAGTCATGGCGATACTCCTGGTACGGGATTGGCAGGCGGTCGCGCGCCTGAGATGTGGGTCGATTGGGATAGTGCGAAGCGGGCAGGGGTCAGCGGCGGGATGATCGCTGCGCCACTTGCTGGCGCGGCGGCAAGCCGGGACGGCAAGGCAATGTCCAGGGCTGGCGCTCGGCGCGGCGGTTGGTAGCGGTAAAAGGCATCGGGGTAATGGCGGGCATGCTGAATCCTCGTCTTGTTGTTATGGGGCCCGTTGCCGGGCTCATAGACTGGATGGCAGAACCCATGCCAATCCCCTTAAGTCGCTGGGTTGCGACCGTAGTCGATTGATTTGTAATGATTTTTTTGAGGTGAAATCGAATGTTGGCGACCTGCAGAAGGCCGCCGACTGTCACGCCGCTTACAGCTGTAATGCCCGTCGTTACAGGCATTACAGGCTTCGCAGGGCAGGCCTAGGGGGAGTAGACTCAGGCCCATAGACGGATGCGCCCCGGCTTGCCAGCGAGAAGGCCGGGGCGCAACAAGAACAAGATCGTCAGCGCGTGCTGCCTGAGCAGGGTGCGTCGCGCGTCCGAGGAGGCTGCATGCGCATCATCCCGCCCAGCAGTGTGCATATCGACACTGTCCTGTCCCATGCCGCCGACCCGGCACTGGCCCCGCAGGGGCAAGGCTTCGACCCGCTGATCTCGCGCTCCTGGCAACGCTGCATCCAGGACTACGGCCTGGATCCGGCCAAACCGGCTCCACCGCGTTTCGTTCCGCGCCAGGTGCTGCTCGATCACCAGGATCAGGCCGATGAACTGATCAACGTGGCCCGCGCCGGCGTCGAACAGCTGTACCGGCATATTGCCGAGCTGGGCTATGTGGTGCTGCTCACCGACAACCGCGGGATCACCGTGCAATTTCTCGGCGACCCGGACGACAAGGCCTCGCACCGCAAGACCGGCCTCTACCTCGGTGCCGACTGGAGCGAGGATCACGCCGGCACTTGCGCGGTGGGCACCTGCATCAAGGAGCAGCAGGCGCTGACCTGTCACCACCATGACCACTTCAGTGCCCACCATGTCAGCCTCACCTGCACCGCGGTGCCGATCTTCAATCCCCAGGGTCAACTGCTCGCCGTGCTGGACATCTCTGCCCTGCAGTCGCCGCCCTCGAAGGACTCGCAGACCTTTGCCCTGCAACTGGTCAAGCAGTACGCACGGATGATTGAGGATGCCTACTTCCTCAGGCGCTACCGCGATACGCACATCCTCTGCCTGGACAGCTCGCGCGAGTTTGTCCTGATCAACCGTCATTACCTGCTGGCGATGGCCGAGGATGGCAGCCTGCTGGCGGCCAACACCGCCGGCCGGCAACTGCTAGCCGAGTGCGCCCTGGAGCTGCCGCTGCGGCCCTCGGCGCTGGCGCCCAAGATCGGCGTGCAGCAGCTGTTCGATTGCGAACTGGAGGATGTTTTCAATATTCCCTATGCCAGTGCCGATCATGTGCGAGCCTTCCGTACCCACCGGCAGAATGCGCTCTATTTCGCCGCCCTGATGGAGCCACGTCGCGCACCTGCGCAAGCGCTGGCCAGCAGCCGCGAACTGCCACGTTGCGCCCTGGACGAACTGGCCGACGACGACCCCTTGATGCGCAAGATGCTGGCCCGCGCCAAGCGCCTGTGCAGCGAACCCCTCAACGTCCTGCTCAATGGCGAGACCGGTACCGGCAAGGAGCGGCTGGCCCGTGCCCTGCACGAGAGCGGTAATCGCAGCCAGGCCGCCTTCGTCGCGATCAATTGCGCGGCCATGCCCGAGTCGCTGATCGAGAGCGAGCTGTTCGGCTACCAGCCGGGCAGCTTCACCGGCGCGCGCGGCAAGGGCATGCGCGGGCTGATCCAGCAGGCCGATGGCGGCACCCTGTTTCTCGACGAGATCGGCGACATGCCGCTGCACCTGCAGACCCGCCTGCTGCGCGTGCTGGCCGAGCAGGAAGTGATGCCGCTGGGCGCGGACAAGCCGATCAAAGTGGACATCCGGGTGATCGCCGCCAGCCACCGCGACATTCGCCAGATGATCGAGGCCGGGCAGTTTCGCGAGGATCTCTACTACCGCCTCAACGGCGCCACCCTGAAGTTGCCGGCGCTGCGCGAGCGGGCCGACAAGAGTTACCTGATCGAGCGATTGTTCATGGAGTTGAGCGAGCAACGCCAGCGTCCGCCGCGCCTGCGCGGCGATGCCATGAGTGCGCTGCTGGGCTATGCCTGGCCGGGCAATATTCGCGAACTGCGCAATGCGCTGCAGTACGCCCTGGCCACCTGCGAAGGCGACGAAATCACCGTCGACGATCTGCCCGAACAGTGCCTGCCCAGCACCGGGCCGCGTCTGTCCGCGCCGGCAGAACAGGCCCGTACCCTGAGCACCGATCCGGCTGCGCAGCTGGAGGCAACCCTGCGCCGGCATCGCTGGAATGTCAGCGCCGCGGCGCGCGAACTGTCGCTGTCGCGGCCGACCATCTACCGCTGGATGAAGGTCTACAACATAGTGCCGCCGAAGGCATGGGAGTGAGCGAGCCTCACGGCCATTCCTCCGTGGCGGGGTAGCGGGATACCTCTGTAGGTCGGCCTGGGGCCGCCCAGGCCGTGCGCACCAATGCACATTGCATGCTGCGCACGGCCTAGGCGGCCCCGCGCACCCTACGTGGAGAGCACCAGGCCCGCCGTCTGAAGCTGCTGCCGGTAGCAATCGAGCAGGCCATCGGTAGCCGGCCAGACATCCTCGAGCAACTCGTCCAGCGCCACATGGCTGGCGACCCGGCAACGGCTCGGCAGTTGGCAGCCGGCATAGAAGCTATTGACCACTTCGACCATCGACTGGCGCTGGTTCTCCAGCAGCACCGCGGCATGGGCTAGACACACATGGCGGCCATCGCTCGGTCGCCGCCGCCAGCGTTGCGCGGTGCCGGCCAGCTTGCGTTGCTCCAGGGTGATGTTGTAACGGCCGTCGCAGAAGGCGCCGTCCACTTCGCCCAGACCGGGGTCCAGGCCCAGACCGCGCAGCCAGGCGAGCAGCGGTTCGCACAGGCGCAGGTAGGCGGTTTCGATGCGTTTCTGTTCGTCGTCGCTCGCCGGCACCGCGTAGGCCAGGGCCACGTTGAGCACCGCCGACGACTGCGGCACCGGCTCGCCGCCGGTGTCGCGCAGGGCCACCGGCCAGCCCTGCGCTACGCAGGCCGCCTGGGCGGCTGCGAAGCCGTCCAGGCGATTGAGCCGGCGCGGCATCACCAGCGCCGCATCCAGCGGCCGCCAGAACAGCAGGCCGCAGTCGAGGGCGCCAGCATGCACCCGATCCAGCAACTGCCGCTCTGCATCCAGGCCGGCTTCGACCGGCAGTCGCTGTATGGTTGTCATGGCACCTCGTCGTGTTCCAGTCGCCTGCACAAATCATCGAGAAAGTCCGCCGCTGGTGCGCCGTTCACCGCACGGTGATCGAAGGTCAGCGACAAGCCCATGAAATCCCGTTCCACCAGCGTGCCATCGGCCTCGCGCTGCAAACGCCGCTGGCTGCCGCCAATGCCGATGATCGCCACCTGCGGCACATTGAGGATAGGGGTAAAGAAGCGTACCCGCGACAGGCCCAGGTTGGATACCGTGATGGTCGCACCGGTCAGTTCCCTGACCGACAGCTTGCCGGCCTGAGCCTTGTCGACTAGGGCGCGGCGCGCGGCGGCAAGCTGTTCGGCATCCAGTTGGTCGGCGTCGAACAGTGCCGGTGCCACCAGCAGGTCGCCGGGCAGCGGGATGGCCAGGCCCAGGTGCACCGCGCTGTAACGGGTGATTTGGTTGTCCTGCAGGGTGGCGTTGAGGCTCGGGTGCGCGCCCAGGGTCTGGACGATTTCGTGCAGCAACAGATCCTGCAACGACACCGCGCTGCCGGCGGCTTTCAAACGGGCGCGCCGCGCCTGCAGCGCAGTCAGTTCACACTCGGCGTGGTGGGAGAGTTGGGCGGAGCTCTGCAGGCTTTCGTGCATCTTCGCCGCGATCATCTTGCGCATGCCCTTGAGCGGCAGGATGCTGCTGCCCTCGTCGGCAATGGCTGTTTGCATATGGCTCATGGGCTACTCCACCAGGCCAATGGTCGCGCCCTTGGCGATCACCGCGTCTTCTTCCTCGAGGATCTTCAGCACCCCGGCGCAGGGCGCCTCGATCTCGAACTGGGCCTTCTCGGACATGATCTCGGCGACCAGGTCACCCTGGCCGACCTCGGCGCCGTCACTGACCAGCCAAGAGGTGATCACCGCTTCGGCGTCGCCGTCCCAGAGGTCGTCTGCAATCAGGATGGGAGTACTCATCGGCTTTGTTCCTCGTGCATCTGTTGGTAGGCGGCCACAATTTTCTCGGCATTGGGCAGGGCCCATTGCTCCATGACCGGGGTGAAGGGGATTGGAATGTCGGGGAAGGCCACCCGCTGCGGCCGCGCCTTGAGCATGCCGATGTCGTGCTCGACCACGCTGGCGATGATCTCGCCACTGACGCCGAAGCTGTGGTAGTCCTCGTCGACCACGATCAGCCGACCGGTTTTGCGTACCGAGGCGATCACGTGTTCGCGGTCCAGTGGTACCAGGCTGCGCAGGTCGATGACCTCGGCGCTGACGCCGTCTTTTTCCAGCTGCTGGGCCGCGCGCAGGGCATGGTGCACGCCGACGCCGAGGCTGACGATGGACACGTCCGAGCCCTCGCGCACGGTCTTGGCCTTGCCGATCTCCAGGCAGTAGGGTTCCTCCGGCACCGCTACCGTGGCGCCTTTCTCGGTGCCCAGCCAGCCCATGCCCTGCAGTGCCTTGTGGAACAGGAAGATCACCGGGTTGTCGTCGCGGATCGCCGCGGTCATCAGGCCCTTGGCGTCATAGGCGTTGCTCGGCACCACCACTTTCATCCCCGGCAGGTGGGCGAAGGTGGCGTACAGGCATTGCGAGTGCTGGCCGGCATCGGAATAGCCGGCACCGGTGGAGGCCATCAGCACCATCGGCACCCTGACCTTGCCGCCGGAGAAGTAGGTGTTCTTCGCCATCAGGTTGTAGATGGCGTCCATGCACACGCCGAAGAAGTCGACGAACATCAACTCGACGATCGGGCGCATGCCATCGGAGGCGGCGCCTACCGCGGCACCGATGAAGGCGGTCTCGGAGATCGGCGTGTCGCGTACCCGCGCACCGCCGAACTCTTCATGCAGGCCGCGGGTGTTGCCGAATACGCCGCCGAGCGGGCCGATGTCCTCGCCCATCACGAACACACGGGGATCGAGGCGCATTTCCTGGGCCACCGCCTCGGCCATGGCGCGGGCGACGGTGAGTTTGCGTTGCTTGACTGGACTGCTCATGTTGGAACTCCTGACAATTCGATGGGGCTCAGACGAAGACGCAGTCGAGTGCTTCTTCGGGGGCCGGGTAGGGGCTTTCGCGGGCGAACAGCACGGCCTCCTCGACCCGTCCGCGGGCGCGCGCGGCGATCGCCTCGGCAGCGCGCTCATCCAGCACGCCCAGTTCGAGCAGGCGTTGGCGGTAGGCGGGAATCGGGTCCTTGGCCTGCAGCGCTTCCTTCTCGCCAGCGGGACGGTACTGCTCGCCGTCGCCCATGAAGTGGCCAGCCAGGCGCGAGGTCTCGATCTCGATCAGGCTCGGGCCGCCACCGGCGCGGGCGCGCTCGATGGCATCGGACGCGGCGGCGAAGATCGCCTCGGCGTCGTTGCCCGGGACGAACACGCCGGGCATGCCGTAGGCCGCCGCGCGCAGGTAGTTGCGCTCGATCGCGGTGGAAGCCTGCTTGGCCACCGAGATGCCCCAGGCGTTGTCCTCGATGACGAACACCACTGGTAGCTTCCACAGGGCGGCGAGGTTCAGCGTCTCGTGGAAGGCGCCCTGATTGGCCGCGCCCTCGCCGATAAAGGCCACCGCCACGCCGGGCTTGCCCTGCAGTTGGCGCGACAGCGCCGCGCCCACGGCCGGGCCCATGCCTTCGGCGATGATCCCCGAGCAGGAGAAATTCACCCGGGCATCGAACAGGTGCATATGGCCGCCGCGCCCGCCAGACAGGCCGGTCTTCTTGCCGAAGATTTCGGCGACCATCTCGTTGAGATGCACGCCCTTGGCCACGGCAATGTGGTGCGGGCGATGGGTGGCGGTGACGATGTCCTCGGCATTCAGGTGCGCGCAGACGCCGACCGCGCAGGGCTCCTGGCCGTTGGATAGGTGCATTTCGCCGGGGATCGGCCCGTTGGCCATGTTGAATACCGGGGTCTTGCCTTCCATGTAGATGCGCTCGATGGACTCCTCCAGGTAGCGGCTGACGAGCATCTGCTCGAACATCCAGAGGCGCTGCGCGTTGCTTGGTACGGTCATGTGCTGGGCTCCATTGTTTCTATCAGAGGGCGCGCTGGCTGAGCTGCGTGCCGATGTACTCGGCCTGGCGCAGGGCCAGGGCAACGATGGTCAGGGTCGGGTTCTGGCCGCCGCTGCTGGTGAATTGGCTGCCATCGGAGACGAACAGGTTGGGGATGTCGTGGCTCTGCCCCCATTTGTTGACCACGCCATCGGCGGCCTTGGCGCTCATGCGGTTGGTGCCCATGTTGTGGCTGGCCGGGTAGGACGGCAGGCGGATCACCTCGGTGGCACCGACTGCCTCGTAGCATTTGCGGGTCTGCTCGACGCCGTGTTCGCGCATGGCGACGTCGAAGGCATGGTCATCCTTGTTCACCACCGGCACCGGCAGGCCGTACTGGTCTTTCTCGCTGGCGTGCAGGGTGATGCGGTTGCCCTCCATGGGCAGATCCTCGCCACACAGCCAGACCCCGGACATGTGGTCGTAGCGCTCCATCTTCGAGGCGAAGCCGCGGCCCCAGCCCTGCGGCGTCGGGTCGAGGAAGGCGGACATGAACGGCAGGCCGAGCGACAGCACTTCCAGGCGGTAGCCACCGATAAAGCCGCGCGAGGTGTCGTTGTACGACTCGTCGGAGATCACTCCGGCGCAGGTGGTACCGCGGTACATGTGCACCGGCTTGGGCATGGTGGCGTAGATGCCGGCGGTGGTGTGGGTCATGTAGTTGCGCCCGACCTGGCCGGAGGAGTTGGCCAGGCCGTCCTTGAAGGTCGACGACTCGGAGTTGAGCAACAGCCGTGGCGACTCGATGGAGTTGCCGGCCACGCATACCACCCGTGCCTTCTGCCGCTGCTGGCGGCCCTGAGCGTCGGCATAGATCACTGCATTGACCCGGCCACGGGCGTCATGCTCGATGCGCAGGACCATCGACTGCGGGCGTACCTCGCAGTTGCCGGTGGCCTCGGCGCGCGGGATGTCGGTGTAGAGGGTCGACCACTTGGCACCAATGCGGCAGCCCTGCATGCAGAAGCCGATCTGCATGCAGCCCGGCCGGCCGTCGTAAGCCTGGGTGTTGATCGCCATGGGGCCGGACTGGATTTCCTTGTAGCCGACCCGTTTGGCACCTTCGGCCAGCACCTTGAAGGAGTTGTGCCACTGGTGGTACGGCATGCCGGTGCTGGGACCGGTCACGCCCATGTGCTTTTCCGCCTTTACGTACCAGGGTTCCAGTTCCTCGTAGCTGAGCGGCCAGTCGAGCAGGTTGGCACCCTTGATCTCGCCATTTTCCGTGCGCATGCGGAACTCGAAGTCGCGAAAGCGCAGGGCCACGCCGGCCCAGTGCACGGTGCTGCCGCCGACCGCCTTGACGATCCAGGCCGGCAGGTTGGGGTGGTTCTGCGCTATGTCCCAGCCACCGGTGGCGATGCGTTTGTCGAGCCAGGAGATCTTGTTGAACATGGCCCATTCATCATTCTCGATGTCGGCCATTTCGAAGCGTTTGCCAGCTTCCAGCACCACGCTACGGATGCCCTGCTTGGCCAGGGCATGGGCCAGGGTGCCGCCGCCGGCACCGGAGCCGATGATGACCACGACGTCGCCGTCGTCTTGTGAAAATTTCGCTGCCATGGGGTGTTCCCCTCGTTGTTGGAATTGGATGAGCTGCGATTGGTCAGGCGTGGGTCAGAGCCAGTCGAGGTCGTTGTAACCGCGCGCCAGGTAGCCGCCTTTCTCCACCGAGGAGCCTTCGTAGCCGAACAGTGGGAACAGCGCCGGGTTGTCGTAGAGGCCGAACATCAGGGCGTTGCGCACGGCGCGAAAGAACGGCCCGGTTTCGATCTCGCGCAGCAGGGCGACCCGGTCGATTTCCGTGTTGAGGCCATCGAAGGACTGGCCGTGCCGCCGCTCGGCGCTGGCCTGCAGCTCTCGCAGGCCGTCGGCGATCAGATCGGGCTGCTGGGCCGCCAGTTCTGCCAGGGGTTTGGCATAGTGCAGGTCGTTCAGGCGGTCATGCGGGTAGATGTCGCGGCCCATGCGCAACAGGCCCGGGGGCAGGGCGGGCAGTGCCTCGTCGGCGAGCAGGGTGACCGGAATCAGCTGCGCGGCCACGGCCGTGGCACCGAGGGCGAGCAGGGACTGGCCGGAAAGGGACATAAAGCGCCGGCGCGTGAAGCCGGTGTCGGGGCTGGGAGAGTCATGCATGGCAGTGCTCCAGGCTATTGCCGGCACAGCCTGCTGGTGGGGTCAGGTGTGGCCGGCACTCATTGTTATGTGCCGAGAGGACTGTTTCTCCTCTCTCGATAACCCTTGAGCAGCTTGCGTGCCAATGCTTTTAAGTGTTCTTAACCTGTTGTTTAGTAAAGGCTTTATAAGGTCTTTGGCGGCGCTCTCACGCGGCACCGTAATGCGCCTGTAAAGCGAGATTCATTACAGTTGTAAAACATCTGTAATGGGGACGCCGGAGTGCGCGGAACAGGTAAGGCCCCTGACATGCGTTCGCGGTAAGGCGCAACTCCGTGCAGCGTAGCGTTCGGCTCTCAGTCGACTTCGCTATTGCTGGCTTTATTCCAGACGCTGCGCTCGTGCTCAACCGCCTTCGACGCGGCGCGTGAGCACGTTCATTACTCACCGTTTCGAGCGTAGGTTGTTGAGCAGTAATTGCGCCTGCCGGCCCGGATGCTTTCAACCTGGTTAGTTGCGGTTCAGCCCGCCTTGCAGGGCCAAGTCCCAGGGGGGGACTGGGCCGAAACGGGCCTTGAGGAATTCCAGCAGCAGGCGGCTGCGCGAGCCGCTTTCGCGTTCCAGGCGCAGGGCGAAGATGCCGCTCGGTTCCGCTGCAGGCAGGCCTGCTTCGCAGAACAGTGGCAGCAACTCGCCGCGCAAAAGGTAGTCACTGATCAGCCAAGTCGGAAGATGGGCGATGCCGAGGCCGGCGAGGGCGCCGAACAGCAAGGTTTCGGCGTTGTTGGCGGTCAGGCGTAGGCGTTTCGGTCGGTAGATCTGCAGCTTGCCATCGACGTCGAAACGCCAGGCATAGGGTGGCGCCAGGCTATCCCAGTCAAGGCCGTCGTGCTCGAGCAGTTCGCTGGGCGCGCGCGGCACGCCGTGTCGTGCCAGGTAATCCGGGCTGGCGCAGACTATCCGCACCAGCGGCGCCAAAGCGGTGGCGACCAGGCGGGTGTCGGCCAGCGGGCCGATGCGCAGCACCAGGTCGACCTCGCCGAGGTGCGCGCCGTGCAGGTCGGTGAAGCTGTCGATCAGGCGCAGTTGCACGTCCAGCCCCGGATAGGCAACGAGAAATTCGGCAATCGCCGGTGCCAGGTGGCGCCTGCCGAAAGGCGCGGGCGCGTCGATGCGGATCAAGCCCTCCGGCGCGCTGCTCAGCGATACGGCCTCCGCACGGGCCAGATGCAGCTCCGCGAGGATGCGTCGGGCCCGTTCGGCGAAGGCCAGCCCGGCCGGAGTGGCGCGTACTGCGTGAGTGCTGCGGCTGAACAGGCTGCTGCCGAGCGAGCGTTCCAGGGCATCGATGCGCCTGGCCACGGCAGAAGGGGTGAGCGGGTGGCGCCGGGCGGCGGCGGAGAAACTGCCGCTTTCCAGCACGTCGAGAAACAGGCTGAGTTGGTCGGTGAGGGCGTCGGGGTTCATGTGTGGCTCGCTTGTGCGTGATCAGCACAGCCATTGTGCGCTGCTGTGCGTTTACGGACCAGTACTGGCTGGCTAGCATGCGCAGGACGCCAATGGAGCCACCGATGAACCCGATCGACTTTGCCCTGAATCTGCTCCTCGGTGTGTTGCTGGGTACGCTGGGCGGCCTGTTCGGCATCGGCGGTGGCCTGATTGCGATTCCGGCCTTGGGCGTGCTGTTCGGCCTGGATCAGCAGTTGGCCCAGGGTACGGCCCTGGTGATGGTGGTGCCGAACGTGCTGCTGGCGCTGTGGCGCTATCACCAGCGCAACCGCATCGACCTGCGTCATGCGCTGACCCTGGCGCTCAGCGGTTTCTGCTGTGCCTGGCTCGGGGCGGGTTGGGCGGTGACGCTGAATGCCGAACGCATGCGCCTGGCCTTCGTCGGTTTTCTGTTGGCGCTGGCGCTCTACAACCTGTCGCGGGTGTATTGGCGTCCTGCCGCAGGCAGTAGCGAACTCGGCCACCCCTGGCCCTGGCTGGCGGCGCTGGGCAGTGGTGCCGGTTTGCTCGGCGGCCTGTTCGGGGTCGGTGGCGCGGTGTTGGCCACGCCGGTATTGACCAGTGTGTTCGGCACGACTCAGGTCGTCGCCCAAGGCCTGGCATTGGCGCTGGCGGCGCCCAGTACCGGCGTGACCTTGGTCACCTATGCGCTGCACGACCATGTCGACTGGGGGTTGGCGCTGCCCCTGGCAATTGGCGGGCTGCTTAGCATCAGTTGGGGCGTGCGGCTGGCTCACGCCTTGCCCGAACGGCAGTTGCGCGCGCTGTTCGCCGCTTTCCTGCTGCTCTGCGCGCTGCTGCTCGGATTTAAAGCCTGAAGCCTTCGACGATGTGCTCGGCCAGGGTTTCGGTTACCGGCGACTGGCTGTGGGAGTTACGCAGCAGCACGATGCTTGCCGAGGGCATGGCCGGCAGGCCTTCCGCCTCGCCGATGATGCGCATGTCCGGGGGGATCAGGCTCTGCAACTGCGCGGTGATCGCCAGACCGGCGCTGACTACCGCCATGATCGCCGAGAGGCTGGGGCTGGTATAGGCGATGCGGTAGGGGCGTTCCATGGCGTCCAGCGCATTACAGGCCCAGGAGCGGCAGAAGCACTGGGCGTTGAACATCGCCAGCGGCAGTGGCTCCTGCTCGTGTGGGCTAAAACCCTGGGCCTCGGCCCAGACCACGCGCTCCTGGCGTAACAGCTGGCCGATTTCGGTACCCGGCTCGCGGGTGACGATGGTCAGGTCCAGGTCCTGGCGTTGCAGCAACTGGAACGACGGCTCGCAGTGCAGTTCCACCTGTACCAGCGGGTAGGCCTGGGCGAAGCGCGAGAGAATCCCTGGCATGAAACGCATCACATAGTCATCCGGGGTGCCGATGCGCACCGAGCCGACCATGTGCGGTTCGCGCAGGGTGTTCATCACCTCGCCGTGCAGCTTGAGGATGCGCCGGGCGTAACCGAGCAGTACCTGGCCTTCGGCGGTCAGGCTGAGTTGGCGGCCGTCGCGCTGGAACAGCGGGCGCTGCACCACGTCTTCCTCCAGGCGTTTCATCTGCATGCTGACCGCGGACTGGGTGCGGTTGACCATCTCGGCGGCTCGGGTAAAACCGCCGTTATCGGCAATGGCGACAAAGGTACGCAGCAGCTCGCTGTCGATGCTCGGGTAATTGGCCATTCATCAATCTCCGAGATGCAAGGCATAAGAAACATTCGTTGGATTGATCATAAGCCCAGCGCGAGACTGTCGCCAACCCCACAAGGAGGGCGACGAGATGAAAGGTCAAAAGAGTAATGCACTGTTTAATCCGCTACCTCAGCGTGGCTTCAGTCTGAGTGCTCTTGCCCGTGCTGCATGGCTGCACCTCAGGCGTTGGCAGCAATTGGCTAAACAGCGTCGGCTGTTGGCTACGCTTAACGATGAGGCGCTCAAGGACATAGGGCTGAACCGTGGCGATGTGTTTCGCGAGACTGAGCGGCCATTCTGGGATGATCCATTGGCGAACACGATGAACTGCAACAAAGCGGAGTATTGAGATGCAAGTGCAGGTGCGGATTGTTAACGCTTTTGTCGATGGCGGAAAAGGCGGCAATCCGGCCGGCGTGGTGCTGCAGGCCGACGCTTTGGATCGCCGGCACAAGCAGGCGATCGCCGCCCAGGTGGGCTTGTCGGAAACCGCCTTCGTTTCCAGCTCAACCAGTGCGGCGTTCAAGCTGGAGTTCTTCACCCCCACGCGGCAGATCGCGCATTGTGGCCACGCAACGGTGGCCACGTTTTCTCTGCTGCGCCAGCTGGGCATGGTCGCTGACGGCTGGACCAGCAAGGAAACCATCGATGGCAACCGCGCCATCCTGATCCAGGCGGACATGGCGTTCATGGAGCAGCGCGCGCCCGACTACCTCGACCTGAGCGATGACCCGGCCCTGCTTGCCGAGGTGTTGGCGGCCCTGGGTAGCGATCCCGGGCAACTGCTGCCTGGTGTTTGGCCGGTGCGCGTGAGTACCGGCGGCGCTTTTGTTGTCATTCCACTGGTGGATGAGGTGCAGGTGCATGCCCTGCATCCCGATCAGGCGGCATTGGCGCGCCTCAGCGAGCGACTCGATCTTATCGGCTTCTATGCCTTCTCCCGACAGACGCGGCATCCGGGCCGGGCGGCAGGCGCGCGCATGTTCGCGCCGCGCTACGGCATCGACGAAGAGTCCGCCACCGGCATGGCGGCAGGGCCGTTGGCCTGTTTCCTCCATGACCGCATGCAGTTGCCGGGCTCACGCCTGCTGATCGAGCAGGGTTACCTGATGCAACCGCCATCGCCCAGTGTGATCACCGTCGACCTGCAACTGGCGCAGGGGCGCATCGAACGCCTGCTGGCCGGCGGCCAGGCACAGACGATGCATGAGCTGACCCTGGTGCTATGACTCCGGGCCAGTGCCCGTCAGGGTGGCAGGGCATGGTGGCCGGGTTCATCGCGCGACCTATGGATAGGCGAGGGCAGTGGATCGGCAACAGGCTGTGGCTTCCGCTACAATATGCGCCGAATTCGATTTGCCTGAGAGCCCGCCCATGTCCGCTTGCCAGACCCCGATCATCGTTGCCTTGGATTTCCCGACCCGTGATGCTGCTCTGGCGCTGGCCGAACGGCTCGATCCCAAGCAGTGTCGGGTCAAGGTCGGCAAGGAGCTGTTCACCCGTTGCGGCCCGGAGATCGTCGGCGCGCTGACGGACAAGGGCTTCGAGGTGTTCCTCGACCTGAAATTCCACGATATTCCCAACACCACGGCGATGGCGGTCAAGGCGGCTGCCGAACTGGGCGTGTGGATGGTCAACGTGCACTGCTCGGGTGGCCTGCGCATGATGGCGGCCTGCCGCGAGACCCTGGATGCCCTGAGCGGAGCCACGCCGCTGTTGATCGGCGTGACCGTGCTGACCAGCATGGAACGTGAGGATCTGGCCGGCATCGGCCTGGATATCGAACCCCAGGCGCAAGTCCTGCGTCTGGCGGGTCTGGCCGCGCAAGCCGGGCTGGATGGCCTGGTGTGTTCCGCCCAGGAAGCCCAGGCGTTGAAGGCCGCTTATCCGGCATTGCAGCTGGTCACGCCCGGCATTCGTCCGGCAGGCAGTGCCCAGGACGATCAACGGCGTATTCTGACTCCACGCCAGGCGCTGGATGTCGGTTCCGATTATCTGGTCATCGGCCGGCCGATCAGTCAGGCCAACGACCCTGCGCAGGCCTTGGCGGCGGTCGTGGCCGAGCTGACCTGAAAGCGTGTGTAATGGCCCGCTGGCGGCGCTCAATAGCTTCACCAGCATTGAGCTCCGCCACGCGCTTATGCCCTGTTCCTTTTGACTAACCAGGTTTTTGCCATGCATCCCGCCGCCGAAGATTCGCCACTGGGTAAATCCAGCGAATACATCGCTACCTATACGCCGTCGCTGCTGTTCCCGATTGCGCGCGCGGCCAAGTGGGCCGAGCTGGGCCTGACGGCCGAGACGCTGCCCTATCAGGGCGTGGATTTCTGGAACTGCTTCGAGCTGTCCTGGCTGTTGCCTTCCGGTAAGCCGGTGGTGGCCATCGGCGAGTTCGCCATACCGGCTGACTCACCGAATATCATCGAGTCGAAATCTTTCAAGCTGTACCTCAACTCGCTGAATCAGACGGTATTCAATGATGTGAGCGAATTGCTCACGCTGCTGCAGCAGGACTTGTCAGCCGCCGCCGGCAAGCCGGTGGGCGTGCGCGTGCGCAGTTTGGCCGAAGTGACGAGCGAAGGCGTGGCGACCTTGCCTGGACCGTGCATCGATGAGCTGGATGTGCTCATCAGCAACTATGCGCAGCCGCAGCCGGAGTTGCTGCGTTGCAAGCCGGAGTTGCTAGTCGAGGAAAGCCTGCACAGCCACCTGTTGAAGTCCAACTGCCCGGTCACCGGCCAGCCGGATTGGGGCAGCGTGGTGGTGCAGTACCGTGGTGCGGCGCTGGATCACGCCAGTTTGCTGGCCTATCTGGTGAGCTTTCGCCAGCATGCGGATTTCCACGAGCAGTGCGTGGAGCGGATCTTTCTCGACTTGCAACACCTGCTCCAGCCCGAGTACCTGACGGTGTATGCCCGTTACGTACGTCGCGGCGGACTGGACATCAATCCCTATCGCAGTACGGCAGCAATAGCGCCGGACAACCGGCGCTTGGTGCGCCAGTAAGCGGGGAGGGGCAGCAAGCTGGGACGCCTCAACAAGAGTTTTAGCGCATCGGTACAGCTTGCTACTGTAATTTAGATCCCCATGTTGGCCAGGCTCTGCACGATGTTGCGCAAGGTGCCGGCAAGGGTCGGATGACTGGCTTCGAAGCGCTCCACGGCCAGGTTGACGCCGTCGATCAGGGTGGCATCTGGTGCGGCTGCTGCCTGGCGGGCCAGTTGGAGTTCGATTTCCTGGGTCAGGACAAATAGCGATGCTCGTTCTTCTTCAGTCAGTGGTGGCTCCTGAGCCAACTGATCGCGCAGCTCTTGCAGCTGTTGCTGCAGGCGGTTTGCAGGCATAAAACTCTCCCTTTATTGATAGGCAAAACATTGGCCACGCGCCTTCGCGAAGGCCCTTGCATGCCTGCTAGGGTAATCCAAGCGGCGCTGCTTTGCTTGCCCGGGATCAAATCTTCAGCTCTCTGCGCGAGAGCTATCGCCAGTTTGCTTCGCGGCATTTTGCTTCTATAGAGAGTCCGGCAATGACGCCTTGGCGCGCGGCCTGGATAGAAACGAGAGGTTGAACCAGCCGCTCAGGGTTTTTCCCCTTTTTGCCGGCGTGAGCCGAGGTCGACCAGGCAGGGGCCGAGTTCACTCAATTGATCGATTACCGCATGCACGCCGAGACGATACAGGGTCAAGGTCGCCTGGGTACGCAGGCGGTCGCGTTCGGCTGCGGCGAGGGCTTGCCAGTCTGCTGGCGCCTGGTTACAGAGTGGTCCGCAGGCCGCCAGGCCGATGGTCCATAGCCCGGCATTGAGGCCGGCCTGGAGTAGGCGCGGTTCGCCACTGATCAATACGCAGCCATCGAGTTGCGCGACCTGCAAGCCCATCAGCGCCTGCCAGCAGGCGTCCGGCGCAGGCCAGGCGCGGCCGACTCTGCTCGGAGCGGCGACGAGCCAGTCGGGCAGTGGGGCTGCCAGGACGCTGCTGCTATCGCCCGGCAGCTCGTCGAGCCAGGCACAGGGCACATTCTGCAGATGCAGTTGTTGCAACTGCTCCAAGGCGCCCGGAGTGAGTTCGGCGTGCTCGCCGGCTGCTTCGCTCAACGCCCGCTCGAAGACCTGCCGTTCGTCGGCATCGGGCGCGCGGCCAAGCCGTTGCTCCAGGGCGCTTTTGGCCGGGTTGCTCTGTTCGTCGCCGTGCCCTGGATACAAGCGCTGCATGGCCGTAGGCAATGTGCGTGCCCCAAAGTCCACCAGGCAACCGGATAAACCAAAGAGCACCGCACTGAAGGCGGGTGGGGCGGTGGGCATACTGGTCATCCTTGAATTGATAAGGCCCAGTCTGCTGGCTGTTTGTGACGATTAGATGAAGCCGTTGTGACGGTCGCCGTCAGCGGCCTCCGATCCCTCTGGCAGTGGTTTGCAGCTGACAAGCGGCGGCCATGACGACTGTCCATGCCCTGCCCAACGAGGCTGTGGACACTGTCGAGCATGTGTTTTTCCTGCACATTGCTGGCGCCCCTGCTGCCTATTTGGCTGCGTCAGGCTTTATACTGCTGGCCTCGATGGCTGCGTTGGGCCGGCCTACACTTTTCTCAAGGAGAGACCCTAATGCCTGTAATCGGTGCGAATTGGATCGATCGTCTGGGCCGATTGTTTGCCTGCGCCAGCTTGGTACTGCTTCCATTGGTGGCTCAGGCTGCCGAAGAGGATCCTTGGGAAGGCTTCAATCGGGTGATCTTCCGCTTCAATGACACCCTCGACACCTATGCGCTGAAGCCTTTGGCGCAGGGCTATCAGGCGGTAACCCCGCAGTTTCTCGAGGACGGCGTGCATAACGTCTTTGGCAATATCGGCGACGTCGGCAATCTGGCCAACAACGTGCTGCAAGGCAAGCTGCACGATGCCGGCGTGGACACCAGTCGGCTGATCTTCAACACCACTTTTGGCTTGTTGGGCTTCTTTGATGTGGCCAAGAAAATGGGCCTGCAGCGCAGCGATGAGGACTTCGGTCAGACGTTCGGCGCCTGGGGGCTGGGCAGTGGGCCCTATGTGATGCTGCCGCTGCTCGGTCCGAGTACGGTGCGCGATACGTTCAGCAAAGTGCCGGACAGTCTGCTCCAGCCTTACCGGTACATGAACCATGTGCCGACGCGTAACCTCACGCGCGGTGTGGATGTCATCGATACCCGCGCCAGCCTGCTGTCGGCCGAGCGGCTGGTCAGTGGCGACAAGTACATTTTCATCCGTAACGCCTACCTGCAGAACCGTGAGTTCAAGGTGCGTGACGGCGATGTCGAGGACGACTTCTAGTCTTCCTGCGTTCAAGTAGTCCATGCAAAAAGGCGACCATCTCGGTCGCCTTTTTGCGTGTTGAGGCCTGCGCCTTTCAGCTCATCGACAGAATAGCCAGGCCCAGGGTCTGGCGGCCATTGTCCAGGTCGCTGACGCGTACCACCTCGGCTTCGGCAATCAGCCCTTTGAGTTGATTATGGTCGGAGGCGATATGCACCTGGATCGTGTCGCCCATCTTCAGCGCACACTCGGCCTCGAGCTGCATGCCGGTACTCGACAAGTCGAGGCACAGTGCGGGAATTTCCTTTCCGGCATGCTGCAGGGTGACTGGTGCTTCCAGTCGCATGCGGATGTAATCGCGCTTTTCACTGTAGTCGTGATTACTTTGGCTCATGGACGCTATCCTCGTTATTGTCGGGTTCTCCTGCTGTCCTTATAACCTTCGCCGATTTGAGCTGTAAAGTCGCGTACTGATGACTGGCGCATGCTTGAATCGAGGTGCGTATGGGAGTACCGTCAGCGCCTTGAGACATACCCAGTACGCGCGCTCAGGCTGATGGCCTGGTGTATACGCCTAGCCTTGCCCCGGCGCAGTTTGCCTGGATACCCAATGCACAAAACCAGTGCCACGCTGCTGATTATCGATGACGACGAAGTGGTGCGTGCGAGTCTCGCAGCCTACTTGGAAGACAGCGGCTTTGTAGTTCTGCAAGCCTCTAATGGCCTGGAAGGCTTCGATGTATTCCAGCGCGAGCAGCCGGATGTGGTGATCTGCGATCTGCGCATGCCGCAGGTCGATGGCCTCGAGCTGATTCGCCGGATCAACCAACTGCAGGTAGAAACCCCGGTGATCGTCGTGTCGGGCGCCGGCGTGATGAGTGACGCGGTCGAAGCCTTGCGCCTGGGCGCCGCCGATTACTTGATCAAACCCCTGGAAGACCTCGCGGTGCTCGAGCACTCGGTGCGCCGTGCGTTGGATCGTGCGCATCTGCGTCTGGAGAACCAGCGCTATCGGGAACAACTGGAAGCCGCCAACCGCGAGCTGCAAGCCAGCCTGCATCTGTTGCAGGAAGACCAGAACGCCGGTCGCCAGGTACAGATGAATATGTTGCCGGTCACGCCCTGGAAAGCCGATGGCCTGCAATTCGCCCACCAGATCATTCCGTCGCTCTATTTGTCCGGGGATTTTGTCGACTACTTCCGCGTCGATGAGCGCCGTATCGCCTTTTACCTGGCGGATGTGTCCGGACATGGCGCGTCATCGGCATTTGTCACTGTGCTGCTGAAGTTCATGACCACTCGCCTGCTCTATGAGTTGCGGCGCAATGGCCGTTTCCCCGAGTTCAAACCTTCGGAAGTCCTCGGTCATATCAATCGCGGCTTGATCAATTGCAAGCTGGGCAAGCACGTGACCATGCTCGGAGGGGTCATCGATGAGCAGCAGGGTCAACTGACCTACAGCATCGGTGGTCATCTACCGCTGCCAGTGCTGTACAGCGAAGGCGAAGCACATTACCTGACGGGTCGTGGTTTACCGGTTGGCTTGTTCGATGAGGCCGAATACAGCGACCATGTGCTGAAATTGCCCGAGTCGTTCAGCCTGACGCTGCTGTCCGACGGTATTCTCGACCTGCTGCCAGGCGATACCTTGCAGGAAAAAGAGCTCGCGCTGCCCCGGTTGGTCAGTTCGGCCGGCGGAACCCTGGATGGGTTGCGTCAAGTGTTGGGGCTGGCCAATCTGGCGGATATGCCGGATGATATTGCCTTGCTGGTGTTAAGCAGGAACCTTGCATGAATCCTGGGATAAGCCCCGGTAGAATCCAGTTCGCCGAACAAAACGGTACCTTCGTACTGAAGTTTGTCGGTGAAGTGCGCCTGACCCTGTGTTCAGCGCTGGATTCCACCATTGAAAAGATTTTTACCGCGCTGAATTTCTCCGCCATCGTCATCGACCTGACTGAGACTCGCAGCATCGACAGCACCACTCTGGGTTTGCTGGCCAAACTGTCGATTCTCTCGCGCCAGAAGATTGGTCTATTGCCGACCGTGGTGACCACCCACCCCGACATCACCCGGCTGTTGCAGTCGATGGGCTTCGATCAGGTGTTCAACATCGTCGATACGCCGATTCCCTGTCCAGAGTGTCTGGACGACCTGCCATCGCAGGACCAGTCGGAAGAGGTGGTGCGGGCCAAGGTGCTGGAAGCTCACCGCATTTTGATGGACCTGAACGACTCCAATCGCGCAGCCTTCCACGATCTGGTTAGCGCCCTAGAGCATTACTGATAGTTCATGCTGTTTCACACGTGCGGGGCGTTCGATGAAAATCGGCGCCCCGCAGTGCATTCAGGCGATGTCGGCAAGCAGCTTTTCCAGCTTTTCCTGATCGCGCGCGAATTGACGAATGCCTTCGGCAAGCTTTTCCGTGGCCATCGGATCCTCGTTCATCGCCCAGCGGAACTGGCTTTGTTCGAGGCTTTGCCGCGCTTCGGCGGGCTGGCCGCTGCTCAGCTTGCGCTCGAGCGGGGACTGGTCATTGGCCAGCTGCTGCAACAGTTCCGGGCTGATGGTCAGGCGATCACAACCGGCCAACTGCTCGATCTGGCCAATGTTACGGAAGCTGGCGCCCATCACTACGGTCGCATAGCCGTTGGCCTTGTAGTAGTTGTAGATGCGCGTCACCGACTGCACGCCGGGATCTTCTGCACCAACGAAATCACGGCCTTCGGCCTTCTTGTACCAGTCGTAGATCCTGCCCACGAAGGGTGAAATCAGGAACACCCCGGCATCGGCGCAGGCCTGGGCCTGGGCGAAGGAGAACAGCAGCGTGAGGTTGCACTGGATACCGGCTTTTTCCAATTGTTCGGCGGCGCGGATACCTTCCCAGGTCGAGGCGATCTTGATCAGTACCCGCTCGCGGCCAATCCCAACCTGGTCATACAGGTCAATCAGGCGTTCGGCGCGGCGCAAGGTGGCCTGGGTATCGAAGGACAGGCGCGCATCGACTTCGGTGGAAATACGCCCCGGAATAATCTTGAGAATTTCCTGACCGACCGTCACACCGAAGCGGTCGCAGGCCAGGCCCATATCGCCCTGGCTGGCGCTGACTGCATTTTTCAGCAGCTGGGCGTAGCGCGGCATGGCGGCGGCCTTGAGCAGCAGTGACGGGTTGGTGGTGGCGTCGACCGGTTGCAGGCGGGTGATGGCATCGAGGTCACCAGTATCGGCGACCACGGTGGTGAACTGTTTGAGTTGATCCAGCTTGGAAGTCATGGCGCTGCCTTGTCGTTACTGATCGCATGACATTACCCGAGTCAGCGCCCTTGCAGCAATTGCGCCGCCTGGTCGAACAGTGCGAGGGGCTCGGCGGTCTTGTGAATATCCACCGACAACAGCTGGCGGAAACGCCGGGCACCGTTGAAACCCTGGGCCAGACCGAGCATGTGCCGGGTGATGTGGTGCATGCTGCCGCCCTCGGTCAGGTGCCCAGCGATATAGCCGCGCATCGATTGCATCGCCTCGAAGCGGCTGAGTACCGCTGCCGTTGAGCCGAATAGCTGCTGATCGACCTGTGCCAGCAGATAAGGGTTGTGATACGCCTCGCGGCCAAGCATCACGCCATCGAAGGTCTGCAGATGGGTCTGGCATTCCTCCAGGGTCTTGATACCGCCATTGAGGATGATCTGCAGATCCGGGAAGTCGCGTTTTACCTGCGCCGCCAGGTCGTAGCGCAGCGGCGGCACTTCGCGGTTTTCCTTGGGCGACAGCCCGGAAAGAATGGCAATGCGCGCATGCACGGTAAAGCTCTGGCAGCCGGCTTCGCGCACCTGACCGATGAAGTCGCACAGTTCGGTGTAGCTGTCGCGGCCGTCGATGCCGATGCGGTGCTTGACCGTCACTGGAATGCTTACCGCATCGCGCATGGCCCTGACGCATTCGGCGACCAGCGCTGGGTGGGCCATCAGGCATGCGCCGATCATGTTGTTCTGCACCCGGTCGCTGGGACAGCCGACATTCAGGTTGACCTCGTTGTAACCCGCCGCTTCAGCCAGCTTGGCGCAGGCCGCCAGCTCGGCCGGCACGCTACCACCCAGCTGCAGCGCCAGCGGGTATTCCGCTGCGCCGTGGCGCAGAAAGCGCGCGCTGTCGCCATGCAGCAGTGCGCCAGTAGTGACCATCTCGGTATAGAGCAGCGCATGGCGCGACAGCTGCCGCAGGAAGAAGCGGCAGTGGCGATCTGTCCAATCCATCATGGGGGCAACAGAAAACCTCCTAGATGTGGATATCACTGGTTTAGCTAGGTTTTCCGGGCTTTTAGCGAACATTTACTGCGCTCTCATGTATTACGGTTGTCCACGTTTTTTGCTTATTTCTGCTACAGCGTTGCTACGATTAAGCAACACAAGCCAGCCGTGTAGCAAAACCTGTGGGCACAATCACTACCCGCAAGCGAAAGAACGGCTTTACGGCGTATACAGCGCAGATCCGCATCATGCAAAAGGGCGCGACAGTTTATCAGGAAAGCCAAACCTTCGACCGTAAGGTGACGGCCCAGGCATGGATCAAAGAACGCGAGTCTGACCTGGCATCGCCGGGCGCTCTCGAGAAGGCAAGTCGCAAGGGCGTTACGGTCAAGGAGATGATTGGCCTCTATTTGGCTGAGTACGAACAGCTCCGACCTGAGTCGCCCCTGGTTTTCTAGGCACTATCCAGATTCTGTGAGCGTTGTTTCAACCGATAGCTGCCCGGACTCTCTCCTGTCCACTGTTTGAACGCTCGGTGAAACGCGCTTGCTTCACGGAAACCTGCCATCTCTGCAATTGCGGCGACACTCAGGTCGGTGTTGCGAAGGCAGTCAAAGGCAATGGTGCGGCGCACTTCATTCTTGATCTCCTGAAAGGAGAGGCCTTCGCGCTTGAGCTGGCGACGGAAGCTGGTGACGCTCAAGGCACGCTCTCGGGCAAAGTCCACTAGGGTCGGCCATTGCTCGTAACGGCAATTGCGCAGTTGTCTATACACCTGAGCGCTCAGTCCCTGGCGATTGCTGAAGCGGATGATTACCCATTGCGGGGCCGTGCGCAGGAAGGCTTTTAGCGACTCTAGATCCTGAACAACGGGCAGCTTCAGATAGTCTGCATCGAACGCGACTTCGGTCTGCGTGGCCTCGAATGTCAGATCCGGTCCCCATAGCAGGTGATCATCATCATGGGCGGGTCGCGGGTGGCCGAATTGCGTACGACTAATCGGTATGCGTCGGCCAGCCAGCCAACACATGAGGCTGATGACCACCGTCAAGAAGGTTTCCTCGAGGATGCTGCGCAGGAAGGGTGACTCTTGGCGATTGTGCAATGTGATCACGGCGTGTTTTCCGCGCAGCGACACACTGCCCTGGATATCCCTGAGAAACAGCCGGTAGCTGGACAGGCATTGGCGCAGCGCCTGACCAATGGATGCTGTCTGGATCAGGCCTCGGCAGATCAAGGCGAAGCTGCCCGCGGGCATGCCGTGGGAGTCGTAGCCGAAGAACTCATCGTCCAGTTCTTCGGCTACCACCAGCCATAACTTGGCAAATGCCGTGGCCGGTACCCGGGCCGCACTATCGCAGAGCAACTGCTTAGGTATACCTGCCTGTGCCAAGAGATCATCCATTCGCACTGGTTGATCGCGCAGGCGATACAGCGCCGCCTGGACGAAATAAACGGACACCGAATCTTTCTCTTGCATGGCCTTGATCCGTTGCGAATCCACCCGCAGTGGGTGGCAAAAAACGTCAGCCACATCGACTATTTTTGGCATAGGCCAACACTGGTGGCATCTTTAGACTAACAGGCTCTTTACACCAGGCCGGCTCGATGTCGAGTCCTTCCTGGTCCATGTTAGTCAGTCGAATTTGGCCGCGCCGGTCGCGACCTCGCTGCCGGAGTGTCCTATGCCCAACCACGAAGTTTACATCGTCAGTGCCGTCAGAACCGCAATCGGCTCCTTCGGCGGCACGCTGAAGGACACTCCACTATCCGCGCTGGCCACAACGGCGGTGCAGGCTGCTCTGCAGAGGAGCGGTTGTGCCGCCGAGCGCGTTGGCCATGTGGTAATGGGCAACGTGATTCCGACGGAGCCGCAGGATAGCTACATCTCTCGTGTCGCCGCCCTCAATGCAGGAATTCCTCAGGAAACCCCCGCGTTCAATGTCAATCGCCTGTGCGGCTCGGGCTTGCAGGCGATCATCTCGGCGGCCCAGAGCCTGCTTTTGGGCGAAACCGATATCGCCGTTGCGGGCGGTGTCGAAAGCATGAGCCGTGGCCCTTACCTGCTGCCCGGTGCTCGCTGGGGCGGACGCCTTGGCGATATGCAGGCCGTCGATTACATGCTGGGTATTCTGCATGACCCCCTGCATCGTATTCATATGGGCATCACCGCGGAAAATGTTGCCGAACGCTATGGCATCACTCGTGAAGCACAGGATGGCCTGGCTCTTGAGAGCCAGCAGCGCGCGGCCCGGGCGATCGCTCAGGGGCATTTCCTCGGCCAGATCGTGCCGCTCGAAATCAAAAGCCGCAAAGGCACACAGGTGTTCGAAGTCGATGAGCATGTCCGTAATGACTTTTCCCTCGAGCAACTGGCGCGAATGAAGCCTGCGTTCAAGGAGGGCGGCAGCGTGACGGCCGGCAATGCCTCGGGACTCAACGACGGCGCCTCGGCTCTGGTGTTAGCCACGGGTGCGGCGCTGCAGGCCGACAATCTGCGTCCGCTGGCCCGTCTGGTCAGTTATGCGCATGCCGGTGTCGAGCCCGAGTTTATGGGCTTGGGACCAATTCCTGCCACGCGCTTGGCCCTTAAGCGGGCTGGGCTTAGCGTCGCCGACCTGGATGTGATCGAGTCCAACGAGGCGTTTGCCGCGCAGGCCTGTGCGGTGGCCCGCGAGCTGGATTTCGACCCGGCCAGGGTCAATCCGAATGGTTCCGGCATCTCCCTCGGTCATCCCGTGGGCGCCACGGGTGCGATCATCGTCACCAAGGCCATCCACGAACTGCATCGCACCCAGGGGCGCTATGCCTTGGCGACTATGTGCATCGGCGGTGGCCAGGGCATTGCCGCGATCTTCGAGCGAGTCTGATGGCTGTCGGGCGCGTCACTGATTCTGGGCGAGGAATGGGTCGATATGCATAGCCGGCGCGCACCCTGCAGTGCTCCCGTGGCATTGCTCGCAGGCTCCGGCGAAGCCCCGCTCTCGCGGCTGGAACAGATTCGGCACAAGGCACTTGAGCTGTTTGCCGAGCGCGGCTTCGCCCGGGTCAGCATGCGTGAGCTTGCCCTCCACGTGGAGATCGGCTGCGGCTCTCTGTATCACCATTTCGAAAGCAAGGAGCGCCTGCTGTTCGAGCTGATCGAGGAGCTGTATGACGATCTGCTCGAAGCGGTCTTCAACACGTCCCGGGGCAACGCTCATGAGCGCCTGTTAGGTCTGTTGTGGGCGCATATCGCTCTGCATGAACGGCGTAGTTTGAATTTTCTGATGGCCGAGCAGGAATTCCGCTGCCTTTCCCCGCCACACCAGAAGCAGATCCAACAGCTGCGCCAGCGCTATGAGGACAGCCTCCTGACGCGCTTGCTCGATGCCGGTGCCACAGGCCCGTCCCGGCTGCTCAGGGCGACTGTGCAGGCGCTGATTGCGTGGCTGAACCATCTGCCGAGCTGGCTGCAACAGTCCGCTTTGGAGCCGGCGGAAAGACAAGCGCTGATCGAGGAGATCGTCCTGGGTTCGCTGTCCGGGGTGATCAAGCAGCCGCTACATGTTGCCGGCCCAGCCATAGTTCCCTTGGCGGCTCATGGCGCAACCGGCTGATTTTCGTCCCGGGTGCTCGAGGCATGCCCCGCGCCCACAGGGCATCAGCAACAAGGTCTGAGCAAAAGGATGATTCGATGAACTATGCAACGCTGGACTGGCATGTCGACGATGGCTTGTTGAAGCTGACACTCAATCGTCCCGAACTGATGAATACGTTTACCGTCGAGATGGCGGACGAGCTGGAGCATGCCTTTAAACGTGCCAGCATGGATGATGAGGTTCGCGTGGTTTTGGTGACCGGGGCGGGGCGGGCTTTTTGCGCCGGCATGGATCTGTCGGTGGAGGGCAATGTTTTCGGTCTGGATGAAAACCTCTCGCCCAGCCTGCGCGATATGCATGAGCGTATGGATACGGCGGAAATTCAAAACGGGGTTCGCGATACCGGCGGTCAGGTGACCTTGGCCATCCAGGCCTGTCGCAAGCCTGTGGTCGGCGTAATTAACGGTCCCGCAGTGGGTATCGGAGCGACCATGACGCTGGCAATGGATTTTCGTCTCGCCTCGGAAAAAGCGCGCTTTGGTTTCGTTTTCGGTCGTCTGGGTATCGTCCCGGAAGCCTGTTCGAGCTGGTTTCTGCCGCGCATCGTAGGCTTGCAGCAAGCCCTGGAGTGGGTTTACACCGCCGACATATTCGACGCTAACGAGGCCCTGCGCGGCGGTCTGGTTCGCTCGATTCACAGCGCCGACACACTGCTGGAAGAGGCTGAGGTATTTGCCCGACGACTGGTGCGGGATCGCTCGCCAGTTGCCATCGCGCTCAGCCGGCAGATGCTCTATCGCAACAGTGCCCAAGCCGATCCGTTTGAGGCCCATCGCATCGAATCGCTGGCAATGTTCTACACCAGCATCGGTGACGGTAAGGAAGGTGTGGCAGCCTTTCTCGACAAGCGTGCGCCACGCTTCGTCGGCAAGGCTTCAGAGCTGCCCACGTTCTACGAGCAGTGGACGGCTAACGTCGCCGATGAGCAAACATGAAGGCTATGCCTGAGTTGGTCGTAGTAACAGGCTAAGCACTATATGAAATCTCCTCCGGCCGGAAGTGGAGCATGGCCGCGGGTCAGTTCAACATCTGAATTGCCTTGCTTTCCAGGCCCAACCTCAAGCGGTATGAGCAGTTGTTAACATGCCCCTCAGAGCCCGACGCATGTTCACTGGAGATGGTCGCCAAATCATGCGGCTGGCGCCACTATCCAAGTCTGGTTTGTACGCCGCCATACCCCTATCGAGTAGGTAAGGTCACCTATCTTGCTGTACATTCGTTCAAATCGACCGGAATCAGCAATGGAGTTGTCGGCATGAACCTGGGAACGCGTTTCTCTCGCCTGGAACCTGAACAACGTAAGACGCACTTGGTCGAAGCGACTCTGGTGTGCCTCAAGCGCCATGGCTTTCAGGGAGCCTCGATCCGTAAGATATGCGCCGAGGCGGGGGTGTCGGTCGGCCTGATCAATCACCACTACCGGGGCAAGGAAGAGCTTGTGGCTGAGGCTTATCTGACCGTCACCGGGCGGGTTATGGGTTTACTGCGCGAAGCCATCGGAGCCACTGCAGCCAATCCCAGGGCGCGGTTATCGGCGTTTTTTCGTGCGTCGTTTTCCCCCGAGGTGCTCGCCCCCGAACTTCTCGACGCTTGGTTGGCGTTCTGGGGGGCGGTCAAAACGGCCGAAGTGATTAATCTGGCCCACGAACAGTCTTACGGGGAATACCGGGCCATCCTCGCGCTCGCCCTGTCAGAGCTGGCTGAATGGGAAGGCTGGATCGACTTCGATGCCGAACTCGCTGCCATCGGCCTCAGTGCTCTGCTCGATGGCCTGTGGTTGGAGTACGGGCTCAGCAGCGCGACTTTCACTCCGGCGCAGGGTGTGCAGATCTGCGAGGCCTGGGTCGATGGCCTGCAAGTGAGCGGCTTCCGTCGTTGCGGGTAGCCAGTCTTTGAGTCTATTGATCATTCGTTCAGTACTGACTACATTGGCTGGCAAAGTAAGTACCCTGTTTTACCCAAAATAAATCCAAGAGTTGGCCGCGCCTATGCTGCGGTGGGGGCACAGTGATGACGGAAACACCCTGTGTACTGATCGTTGATGACGACCCAGTGATCCGCGAATTGCTCGCAACCTATCTGCTGCGCGATGGTTATCAGGTGCTCTGCGCCGAGACCGCGGAACAGGCTGAGGACAGGCTGCTGGAGTCCCCGGTAGATCTGGTGATGCTGGACATCCGCCTACCGGGTAAGGATGGCCTGACCCTGACGCGTGAGTTACGTGTGCGCTCGGAGGTGGGGATCATCCTGATCACCGGCCGTGATGATGAAATCGACCGTATCGTCGGCCTGGAGTGCGGCGCCGACGATTACGTGGTCAAACCCTTTAATCCGCGTGAGCTGGTGTCAAAGGCGAAGAACCTGGTGCGCCGTGTGCGCCACGTTCAGGCGTTGCAGCCGCAGGCGGAAGCACGCCAGCTGAAGTATTTCGGCGACTGGGCTCTGGACGTGGATCGGCGTCGGCTGGTGGCCGCCGACGGTAGCGAGGGCCTGCTGACTCAGGGCGAGTTCCAGCTGCTCAGCGTGCTGCTGCGCAACGCCGGACACACCCTGAGTCGCGACCAACTGATGGATCAGATCCGTAACCGAGAGTGGCTACCCAATGACCGCTCGATCGACGTACTGGTTGGCCGTCTGCGGCGCAAGTTGAACGACGACCCGGCCGACCCGCAGTTGATCATCACCATTCATGGCGCCGGTTACCTGTTTAGCGCTGCGGTCAGTAGCAGGCAATGACTCTTCCCCTGCACCTGGCGCTGCTGCTGGCTGGGCTGTGCCTAAGCGCTGCCAGCTTGGCGGCACCTGCGACTGTGCGTTACTGCGATTATCCGGTGTATCCGCCGATTTCCTGGAGCGATGCCAGCGGCGAGGTGCGGGGGCTGGCGCCCCGCGCGGTGCGCGAGGTGTTCAGCCGGCTCGGCCTGCCGCTGGAGGTGGTGGTGCTCGGCAACTGGAAGCGCTGCCTGACTGATGCGGCCGAGGGCCGTGTCGACCTGGTGATTGCCTACCGTTCGGCCGAGCGCGAGCGCAGCCTGGTGTTCAGCCAGGTGGCCCTGTTGCGCGAAGAGGTGGCCGTTTTCTACAACCGGCGCAAACCACTGGCGGTGACCCGGCTTGAGGATCTGGCGCGCTATCGCGGCGGCCTGCTGTTTGGCGAGAGTTATGGTCAGGCCTTCGACCGTTTCGTTGCCGTTCATGGCAATGTCGAGTGGGTGGCCAGTAATCGGCAGAACTTTGGCAAACTGATCCGCGGGCGGATCGACTTCATCGCCCATGAGCGGCGCACCGGCAAGCTGTTCCTCGAGTACCTTCCAGGCGCCGACGAGATCGAGGTGCTGCCGCTGACACTGGCCGTTGACCACCTATATTTTGCGGTGTCGAAGCGCTCGCCGCTGACGGCGCGGATGGCCGATATCGACCGGGAGCTGCAACGTCTGGCGAGCAGTGAGCACGTCGAGCGCTGGCTGCGGGAAAGCGAGCTGGCTTATCGCATGCTGCAGTCGCAGTCGGACAGGCAGCCGTGAAGTCTTGGGCGGTGTCGCCGTCCGGCGAGTTGTCGCGACGACTGTTGCGTTTCATCCTGCTGTTCAGTCTGTGCTTCACCCTGCTGGCCAGCGCCCTGCAACTGTACTTCGAATATCGTCGGGAGATGCAGGGCATCGTCTCGCGACTCGAGTTGATCCGCAGCGGTTACCTGGCCAGCATCGAGCGCAGCCTGTGGGACCTCAACCAGGCGCAGTTGGACGTGCAACTGCGCGGCCTGGTCGACTTCCCCGATATCGCCTGGGTTCGGCTGCGCAGTACCGATTTCGATCTGTTGCAAGGCCATCAGCTGCCCGCCGACGCGGCGCGCACCGAGCGCTTCGGTCTGAATTACCGCATGGCCGATGGCGAATTGCGCGCACTCGGCTCCCTGGATATAGGCGTAGATCTGGAGGCGGTACACCGGCGTTTGTATGCCAGCGGCTTGACCAACCTGTTGTGGATGGGGCTGTTCATCTGCGGCCTGGCCATAACCCTGTCCTGGTTATTCCACCGTCTGGTGACTCGCCACCTGCTGGCCATGGCGGCCTTCTCGAGACAACTCGCCAGCGGCGAGTGGCAGCTGCCCTTGCGCCTGGAAAAAGGCCGCGGCGCGGCAGAGGATGAGATCGACGCGGTGGCCCATGCCCTGGACGAGATGCGCCAGGCCATAGTTGAGGATATGGGCCGGCGCGAGGCTGACCGCCTGGCCCTGCAGGACAAGAAGGACGAACTGCAGAAGATGGTCGAGCGGCGTACCGCCAGTCTGCATAGCGCCAAGGAGGAGGCCGAAGCGGCCAATCTGGCCAAGTCACGCTTCCTTGCCACCATGAGCCACGAACTGCGTACCCCGCTGAACGGCATACTTGGCATGGCCGAGCTGTTGCGCGACGCACCTCGGGACAAGCTCGGCCAGCGGCGCTTGCAGGCCTTGCACAAGGCCGGCGAGGGGTTGCTGGCGTTGCTCAACGACCTGTTGGATTTCGCCAAACTGGAGGAGGGCGAGGCCCGCGTCGAGCCGGTGGACTTTTCTCTGCAACAGTTGCTGGACGAGGTTCTCACCTTGCTCGAGCCGCGGGCGCAGGCCAGTGCCAGCCAGCTCATGAGTCACCTCGATCCGGGCCTGGGCAGCTACTTCCGCGGCCCCGAGCAGTTCCTGCGGCAGGTCCTGACCAACCTGTTGGCCAATGCCATCAAGTTCACCCAAGACGGGCGGATCCAGCTGCGGGTGGAGTTGCTGCAACAGGAGGCGGGACGCCAGCGCCTGCGCATCCAAGTAGAGGACGACGGTATAGGCATCCCCGAGGCGATGCAGGCGCGGATCTTCGAGCGCTTCGTGCAGGCTGACGAACAGGTGGCCAGGCGCTATGGCGGTGCCGGGCTCGGTCTGGCGATCTGCAAGCGTCTGGTGCAGGCCATGGGCGGCGAGGTCCATTTGCACAGTCGCGAAGGCCATGGCAGCCGCTTCTGGTTCGATATTTGGCTGCAGCAGGCGCAGCCCCCGCTGCCGCACGCCGCCAGTGCGGCGCTGGAATCCCCCCCTGAACCTCGTCACGTGCTGGTGGTAGAAGACATTGAGCTGAATCGCGAGGTGGCCCAGGGCCTGTTGGAGCGCGAAGGGCACCGGGTGAGCCTGGCCGAAGATGCTGCGCCGGCCCTGCGCCAGTGCCAGGCATGTCGTTTCGACCTGATCCTGCTCGATGTGCAGCTGCCGGGGCTGAGCGGAGTGGAACTGTGTCGACAAATCCGTCAGGACCCGCTGGGAGCCAATCGGCAGACGCCGATCTTCGCCTTCACCGCCAGCCTGCAACCGGCCATGGTCCAGGGCTACCTGAATGCCGGCATGCAGGGGGTGATTGCCAAGCCGATCCAACTGCCGGCCCTGCGTCAGGCCCTGGCAGGAATGTTGCGGAGTGAGTTGGTGAAGGCGGGCGAGGCCCTGCTCGATCCGCACGTGTTGCACACCCATCGCGAGGCGCTGGGGGCCGGTAAACTCGCCCAGCTGTTGCGGCTGTTGCATGTCAGCCTGGAGCAGCAGGGCGAACTGTTGCTGACGGCCCTGCAGGCCCTGGATTATTCGGAGATCGCCAGTGCCGCGCACCGCCTGGCCAGTGCCAGCGAGTCACTCGGCGGGCGGCAACTGGCGGTAATGCTGCGCCGTCTCGAAGCGGCCGGCGAAGCGGAAGTCGAGGCCCCGTGTATGGAACTGGCGGAACCGCTGCGCCAACTGATCGCGGCCACCCAGCAGGCGATTAGGCAGACCCTGGTGCAGCTGCCCGCCGTGTAACAGTCGCGTTACCACTTCTTACATCTTCTTTCCCGGTGTTCAACGGGGGCTTACATCGCTTGCCAATACTCAAGGCGGAACCGGGCACTGGTCCCGGTAAAACCTTGGTCTTTGGGAGATAACAACAATGAAGCTCCGCAAACTGTCCGCTCTGGACGCGCTGCTGGTCGGCGCCGTCCTGCTGGCACTGATCGCCGGCTCGCTGAGCCTGTTCGATGATCCGATGTCCGGTCCGCTGCAACTCGCGTTGATCATGGTGGGCTGCTTCGCTGCCTTGATCGGCATGAAAAATGGGGTCACCTGGGCTGAACTGGAGCGCGAGATAGTCGCCACCAATGCCAAGACGGTGGGGGCAATCTTCATTTTCCTGTCGATCGGCGTGCTGATCGGTGCCTTTATCATCGCGGGTACGGTACCAACCCTGCTGTATGCCGGGCTCAGCCTGCTGTCGCCGGCCTTTTTCTACCCCCTGGCTTGTCTGATCTGCGCCATCGTCTCGCTGTGCATCGGCTCTTCCTGGACCACCGCAGCGACCATCGGCGTGGGGCTGATGGGCACCGCCCACGGTTTCGGCCTGTCGGCGGAAATAACCGCGGGTGCGGTAGTCGCGGGCGCCTATTTTGGCGACAAGATGTCACCGTTGTCGGAAACCACCAACTTGGCTCCGGCCGTGGTGGGCTCTGATCTGTTCGCCCATATTCGCCACATGAGCTGGGTGTCGGTGCCCAGCTTCCTGATCGCCCTGGTGCTGTTTTCCATCCTGGCGCTGACTGCGGATATCCAGGGTGAGGCCGTTTCCAATGTCGGCGAACTCAAGGCGCAATTGGCCGGCTCGTTCAATATCGCCTGGTACAACCTGATTCCACTACTGGCCTTGCTAGGCCTGTCGGTGCGCAAGGCGCCGGCCTTTCCAGCGATCATGCTGTGCAGCATTCTGGCCTGTGTGTTTGCGGTACTGTTCCAGGCGCCGGTGATCGAGCGCTTCATGGCCGACAGTGGCCAGACCGGTGCGCTCATGGTGGTCAAGGCACTGTGGACAGTGATGGCCACCGGTTTTGTTTCGAGCAGCGGTAACGAGGTGGTCGACAGCCTGCTCAGCCGTGGTGGCATGGCCGGCATGGTGTTCATGGCCTTCCTGGTGTTCTGCTCGATGATGATGACCGCCGTGCTCGAGCGTATTGGCTTCATCCGCTTCTTGCTCGCTCTGATCGTGCGCAGCGTGCACTCGGTAGGCGCTTTGATCGGCGCGACTCTGGCCACCAGCATCGGCGTCAACGTGCTGACCGGTGACCAATACCTGTCCCTGGTACTGCCTGGGCAGATGTGGAAGGAAGAGTACCGCCTGCGCGGTCTGGCCGCGGTCAACCTGTCACGCACCATCGAGGATGGCGGCACCGTGACTTCCGCGCTGATCCCCTGGAACGCCTGCGCCGTGTACATGGCCGCAACCCTGGGGGTCGCCACCCTGTCGTATGCGCCTTTCGCCTTCTTCAACTGGATCAACCCGATCATCGCGCTGATCTACGGCATCTTCTGCATCAAGATCCTGCCGCTGGTCAGCCACGACTCTGAGCCTGAGCCGCAACTCGCGTCAGCCAAGCCGCTGGTCGCTGCTGCCGGCTAACCACGGGCTTCGCTGGGTTGCATCACAAAGGCCTGGCCGGCAACGGTCAGGCCTTTGTTTGGCTGCTGTAAGCGGTTGTTCGAAGTTGTAACGCATGGTCGTTAAAAAATAAAAAACCTAATAAATACAGGTAGATAGAGAGTTGTTTCTAGCTGCGGTAATTGATTGCCACGCTATTGAACAAGTGTTTAGTATTGCATCTCGGAGAGGGCGTGTATCCCGTTCTTCTCACCAAAATAAAAGCCGAGGATTCTCATGAGTACTGCATCGAGTCTGTTGACCCAAGTGGAAGGCGGCGTCGCCTGGATCACCCTGAATCGTCCCGAACAACGCAATGCGTTGGACATCCCCACGCTCAAGGCCTTGCATGCTTTGCTCGATGAACTCAGCGCCGACTCCGCCGTGCGCGTGTTGGTGCTGACCAGCAGCGGCAGAAGCTTCTGCGCCGGCGCTGATCTGGCCGAGTGGGCTGCGGCCGAGGCGCGTGGCGATCTGGAAAGCTACGGCTGGACCGAAGCCGCCCATGCCCTGATGACTCGTCTGCATGCCTTTGCCAAGCCGACCGTTGTCGCCATCAACGGCACTGCGGTCGGTGCCGGCATGGATCTGACCCTGTGCTGCGATTTTCGTCTGGCTGCGCAGTCGGCACGCTTCAAGGCCGGCTACACCAGCATGGCCTACGCGCCGGATGCTGGCGCCAGCTGGCATCTGCCGCGCCTGATCGGCAGCGAGCAAGCCAAACGCCTGCTGTTCCTCGACGAACTCTGGGGCGCCGAGCGGGCCCTGGCCGCCGGTCTGGTCGGTGAAGTCTGCGCCGATGAGCAGTTGCTGGCAGTGGCCGGCGAACTGGCGACGCGCCTGGCCAGCGGGCCAACCTTGGCTTTCGCCCAGACCAAGGCCCTGATCGAGGCCGGCGCCCAGCGCAGCCTGGCCGAGCAGCTCGAGGCCGAGCGCCAAGCCGGCCTGCTCTGCGGTCGCAGTGAGGATGGCGCCGAGGCCCTGCGCGCCGCCATGGAAAAACGTGCCCCCCTATTTATTGGCCGCTGAAGCGCTGCCTTACACCACAGGACATAGCGATGAATTTTCAACTCAGTCATGAACACGAAATGCTGGTCGACACGGCGCGCAGCTTCGTCGAAAAAGAATTGCTGCCCCATGAAGAGGCGGTTGACCGCGCCGATGCAGTTTCCCCCGAGTTGGCTGCAGAGATTCGCAATAAGGCGATCGCAGCGGGCCTCTATGCCTTCAACATGCCCGAAGAAGTGGGCGGCGGTGGGCTGGACTATTTCTCCCAGGCGCTGATCGAGCGTGAGCTGTCCAAGTGTTCATGGGCTCTGCATGTATTTGTCGCGCGGCCGTCGAAAATTCTTATGGCGTGCAAGGGTCAGCAGATCGACGACTATCTGCTGCCCACCGTGCGCGGCGAAAAGATCGACTGCTTCGCCCTCACCGAACCGGGTGCCGGCTCCGATGCCAACGCAATCAAAACCCGTGCGCTACGCGACGGTGATGACTTCGTCCTCAATGGCAGCAAGCACTTTATCAGCCACGCCGGCCACGCCGACTATGCGATCGTCTTCGCCGTCACCGACAGCTACGAGAAAAACGGCAAGAAGCGCAACGCCGTAACCTCCTTTCTGGTCGACCGCGACACCCCCGGGATGACCATTCGCCGTGGGCCAAAGTGTGTGAGCAACCGCGGTTATCACACCTATGAAATATTCTTCGACGACTGCCGCGTACCTGCAAGCAAAGTCCTTGGTGAAGTCGACAAGGGATGGGAAGTGGCCAACGCCTGGCTCACGGCTGGCCGCGTGATGGTCGCCGCCAACTGTGTCGGTCAAGCCCAGCGCGCCATGGATCTGTCGCTGCAATGGGCTGCTGACCGCCAGCAGTTCGGCAAGCCGATCGGTACCTATCAAGGCGTATCGTTCAAGCTGGCCGATATGGCCACTGAGATTCGCGCCGCTGAGTTGCTGGCGCTAAACGTCGCCTGGAAGATGGATCAGGGCAGCATGACCGATGCCGATGCCGGCATGGCCAAGCTGTTTGCCAGCGAAGTGTTGGGCAAAGTAGCTGACGAAGCAGTGCAGATCTTCGGCGGCATGGGTTTGATGGATGAGGGCCCGGTGGAGCGCATCTGGCGGAATGCGCGGATCGAGCGGGTCTGGGAAGGCACCTCGGAGATCCAGCGTCACATCATTTCCCGTGAACTGTTGCGGCCGCTGTTGCGCTAAGGGGATCGTCATGAGCCAAAGAGACAACCTCAAACGCCTGCTGGCGCCGCGCCATCTGGCCTTTATCGGCGGGCGCAGCATGGCCCGCGCCCTCAAACGCTGCGCCGAAGGCGGCTATGCGGGTGACCTGTGGTTGGTCAATCCGCAACATGCAGAGCTGGAAGGCGTGCCCTGTGTGGCCAGCATCGCCGAGTTGCCCAGTGGCCCGGATGCGGTGTTTATCGCCACTAACAAGGAGCTGACCGTGCAGGCGGTGGCCGAACTGGCCGCCAAGGGTGCGGGCGGCGTCATCTGCTACGCCTCCGGTTTCGCCGAAACCGGCGCCGAGGGCGAGGCGCTGCAGGCCCGCTTGCTGGAAGCGGCGGGTGACATGGCCCTGCTCGGGCCGAACTGCTACGGCTTGCTCGACTACCTACACGGCGCGGCGCTGTGGCCAGTGGCCCATGGCGGCCAGTTGGTGGAGAAGGGCGTCGCGGTGCTGACCCAGAGTGGCAACTTCGCTTACAACCTGTCGATGAGCGACCGTTCACTACCCGTGGCCTATATGGCCTCGGTGGGCAACCAGGCGCAAATGGGCGTCGCCGAGTTGATGGACGTGCTGCTCGACGAGCCACGCGTCACCGCTATCGGCCTGCACCTGGAGGGGCTGAAGAACGTTCCCGGTTTTGCTCGTGCGGCGCACAAGGCGCTGAAAAAGGGCATTCCTATCATTGCCCTGAAAACCGGGGTGTCGCAGATCGGTGCCGAGTTGGCCCTTAGCCACACCAGTTCCCTGGCCGGTTCCGATGCCTTGTATGACGCGCTGTTCGAGCGTCTCGGGGTGATCCGCGTGAGTGGCCCGGTAAGCTTTGTCGAAACCCTCAAGGCGGCGGCCTGTGGCAATTTGCCGGCGGGGCCGAGTCTGGCCGCGATGGCCTGCTCCGGTGGCGATGCCGGGCTGATCGCCGACTACGCCGAACGCAACGGTCTGGGTCTGCCGCCGCTGGACGAAAACCAGCGCAGCGAACTGGCCGAGGTGTTGCCGAGCTATGCCAATATCGTCAATCCGCTGGACTTCACCACCGCGATCTGGGGCGATAGCGAAGCGCTCGACAAGATGCTCGACAGCGTCTTGCGCAGTCCGGCCGATGCCGCTCTGCTGGTGCTCGACTATCCCGACGAAGCCTCGGGTGAGCGCCCGCAGTGCGACCTGCTGCTGGAGCTTTACTGCGCCGCGCTGGCGCGTCACGGCAAACCGGGGTTCGTCGCCTCGGCCTTCCCCGAGCTGCTCCCGGCCAGTGCTCGCGAGCGTTTGCACGCGCACGGCGTGGCGGCTCTGCAGGGGGTCGAAGATGGCCTGGCGGCCTGGGGCCGTATCGCGCATTACCGGCAGCGCCGCGAGGCCTTGCTGGCGCGCGGTGAATCGGTCCTGACGCCGATCTGCCCGCAAGCACTGACGGGTAGCGGCCGCTTGCTCGACGAGTGGCAAGCCAAGCAGGCCTTGAGCAGATTCGGCCTGCCTTTGCCTGAGAGCATGCTGAGCACCCCCGGGCAGGTGCTGGAGGCGGCGCAGGCGTTGGGTTATCCGCTGGTGCTCAAAGTGGTCAGTGCCGATTTGCCGCACAAGACCGAGGCCGGTGGCGTGGCGCTCAATCTGGGCAACGCCCAGGTTCTGCAAGCGGCGCTCGACGACATGCGCGTCAGTCTGGCGCGGCATGCTCCCGAACTGACCTTCGAGCAGGTGCTGCTGGAGCGCATGGCGCCGGCACCGCTGGCCGAACTGATTGTCGGCATCAAGCGTGAGAACGGCTTCGGCCTGGCCCTGGTGCTCGGCGCCGGTGGGATTCTTGTGGAGTTGCTCAAGGACAGCCGCAGCCTGTTGCTGCCGACCACCGATGCGGCGATCCGCGAGGCGCTGCTGAGTCTGCGTAGCGCCCCACTGCTGCAAGGTTTTCGTGGTCGTCCGGCGGTCGATCTGGATGCCCTGGTGCGGGCGATTCGCGCGGTGGCGGAGTACGCCTGCGAGCACGCCGAGCAGCTGCTGGAGCTAGACGTGAATCCGCTGCTGGTGAATGCCCAGGGCGCCGTTGCCGTGGATGCCCTGATTCGTCTCGGCCAACCCGCCGATCATTGTTGAGGACCACCCCATGACCACAATAAAAGCTTTGACCGGCGGCCAGGCGTTGGTGCGTCTGCTGGCCAATTACGGCGTCGACACCGTATTCGGCATTCCCGGGGTGCACACCCTGGAACTCTATCGCGGTCTGCCCGGCAGCGGTATTCGCCACGTGCTGACCCGTCACGAGCAGGGCGCCGGCTTTATGGCCGACGGCTATGCGCGGGTTACCGGCAAGCCCGGGGTGTGCTTCGTCATCACCGGACCTGGGGTGACCAATGCCGCCACGGCGATCGGCCAGGCCCATGCCGACTCGATCCCGATGCTGGTGATCTCCAGCGTCAACCACAGCGCCAGTCTCGGCAAGGGCTGGGGTTGCCTGCACGAAACCCAGGATCAGCGCGCCATGACCGCGCCGATTACCGCCTTCTCGGCGGTGGCCACCAGCGCCGAGGATCTGCCACAACTGATCGCCCGCGCCTACGCGGTGTTCGACAGCGAACGGCCGCGTCCGGTGCATATCTCGGTGCCGCTGGATGTACTCGCCGAGCCGATCACCCGCGACTGGAGTGCCGAGGTAGTACGTCGCCCAGGCCGTGGCCTGCCGAGTGCCGAGGCGTTGCAACAGGCCGTCGACAAACTGGCTGGCGCCAAGCGGCCGATGATCATCGCCGGCGGCGGTGCCCTGGAAGCCGGTGCCGCACTGGCAGCGCTTAGCGAGCGGCTGGCTGCGCCGCTGTTCACCAGCGTCGCCGGTAAGGGCTTGTTGCCACCGCAGGCGCCGCTGCATGCCGGCGCGACCCTGTGCGTCGAGCCCGGCTGGCAGCTGATCGAGCAGGCCGATATGGTGCTGGCCGTCGGTACCGAAATGGCCGACACCGACTTCTGGCGCGAACGCCTGCCGCTGACCGGCGAGCTGCTGCGCATTGATATCGACCCGCATAAGTTCAACGACTTCTACCCGTGCAGCGTGGCGCTCAAAGGCGATGCGCGGCAGACCGTTGAAGCGCTGTTGGCCGGTTTACCGCAGCAGGCGCGCGATCCCGCGTCGGCCATTGCCGCGGTGGCCGGGCTGCGTGCGGCCGTCGAGGGCGGCCAGGGGCCGTTGCAACGCATTCATCAGGCGATTCTGGCGCGCATCGCCGCCGTGCTGCCGGACAACGCGGTTATTAGCACCGACATGACTCAGTTGGCCTACAGCGGCAACTACCTGTTTGCCAGCCGCGCGCCGCGCAGCTGGTTGCACCCCACCGGTTACGGCACCCTCGGCTACGGTCTGCCAGCGGGTATCGGGGCCAAGCTGGGCGCACCCGAGCGCCCTGGCCTGGTGCTGGTCGGCGATGGCGGCTTTCTCTATACCGCCCAGGAACTGGCCACCGCGGTGGAAGAGCTGGACAGCCCGCTGGTGGTGCTGCTGTGGAACAACGATGCCCTGGGGCAGATCCGCGACGACATGCTCGATCTGGACATCGAGCCGATTGGCGTATTGCCGCGCAACCCGGATTTCGCCGCACTGGCCGGTGCCTTCGGTTGCCAGGTGCGCCAGCCACAGAGCCTGGATCAGCTGCAAGACCAGCTGGCGGCGGGCTTCAGCCATCCCGGCGTGACCCTGATCGAACTCAAGCACGCCTGCGCCCTATAAGGCGGGCAAGGAGAACTAAATGCGTTTTTCAAAACTGACCCAACGTATCGCCGGTGACGGCGCCGCTGCCTGGGATATTCACTACCGTGCCCTGGCCCGCCAGGCGCGCGGCGAGGACGTGCTGCTGTTGTCGGTCGGCGACCCGGATTTCGACACGCCGCAGCCGGTGGTGCAGGCCGCCATCGACAGCCTGCTGGCCGGCAATACCCACTACACCGAGGTCACCGGCAAGCGTGCGCTGCGCGAAAGCATCGCCAAGCGCCATGGGCTGCGCAGCGGTCAGGCCGTCGATGCCGAGCAGGTGGTGGTGCTGGCCGGTGGCCAGTGCGCGCTGTTCTGTGTGGCCCAGTGCGTGCTCGAGCCCGGCGATGAAGTGATAGTCGCCGAGCCCATGTACGTGACCTACGAGGCGGTGTTCGGAGCCTGCGGGGCCAAGGTCATCCCATTGCCGGTGCGTCCCGAGCATGGCTTCCGGGTGCAGGCCGAGGACGTCGCTGCGGCCATCACCCCGCGCACCCGCGCCCTGGTGCTGAACAGCCCGCACAATCCGTCCGGTGCCAGTCTGCCGCGTGCTACCTGGGAGGCTCTGGCCGAACTGTGCATCAAGCATGACCTGTGGCTGATTTCCGATGAGGTGTACAGCGAGCTGCTGTACGAGGGTGAGCACGTCAGCCCGGCCAGCCTGCCGGGCATGGCCGAGCGCACCGCGACCCTCAACAGCCTGTCCAAGTCCCACGCCATGACCGGCTGGCGGGTCGGCTGGGTGGTGGCGCCGCCGGAGCTGGCCGAACACCTCGGCAACCTGGCGCTGTGCATGCTGTACGGCTCGCCAGACTTCATCCAGGACGCCGCCTGTGTCGCCTTGGAGGCGCAATTGCCGGAATTGGAGGCGATGCGCGAAGCCTATCGGCAGCGTCGCGACCTAGTCTGTGAGTGCCTCGCCGACTGCCCCGGATTACGCCCGCTGAAGCCCGACGGCGGCATGTTCGTGATGGTCGATATACGCGCCACCGGGCTGTCTGCCCAGGCGTTCGCCGACCGCCTGCTCGACCGCCATGGCGTCTCGGTGCTGGCCGGTGAAGCCTTCGGCCCCAGCGCCGCCGGACATATTCGCCTGGGCCTGGTGCTCGGCAGTGCGCCGCTGCAGGACGCCTGTCGACGTATCGCCCGCTGCGCCGCCGAGCTGATCGAGGAAGGGATCGAGGAAGCCTGCCATGCATAAGCACACCCAGTTGTTTATCGATGGAACCTGGGTGGCGCCCGCAGGCAACGGTCTGGCCGAGGTGCTCAATCCTGCGACCGAGCAGGTCGTAGGGCTGGTGCCGTTGGGCGACGAGCGTGATGTCGAGCGTGCGGTACAGGCCGCGCGTCGGGCCTTCCCAGCCTGGGCCGCGACCCCGGCCAAGGTGCGCGCCAGCTATATCCAGGCCCTGGCCGATCAGCTCGAGGCCCACGCCGCCGAGATGGCAGCATTGATCACCGCCGAGCTGGGCATGCCGGTGCAATGGTGCCGGTCGATCCAGGTCGACGGGCCACTCGAAGGCTTGCGCCACTACGTCGAAGTCGCCGCCTTGATGGATGAGGTGCGCGAGGTCGGCAACTCCCTGGTATTGCGCGAGCCGGTGGGGGTGTGCGCCTTCATCAACCCCTGGAACTACCCGCTGCATCAATTGCTCGGCAAGCTTGCTCCGGCGCTGGCTGCCGGCTGCACCGTGGTGGTCAAGCCGAGTCAGGAGACGCCGCTGCATGCCTTCCTGCTGGCGCAGATTATCCAGTCAATCGGCTTGCCGGCGGGGGTGTTCAACCTGGTCAGCGGCCCCGGCGCCAAGGTCGGCGAGGCGCTGGCCAAGCACCCAGAGGTGGACATGGTGTCATTCACCGGGTCCACCGGTGCCGGCGTGCGCGTGGCCCAGGCCGCTGCGCCGTCGGTCAAGCGGGTGTGCCTGGAGCTGGGCGGCAAGTCGCCGCTGCTGATCGCCGAGGATGCCGATCTGGCCGCCGCGGTGCGTTATGGCGTGCAAGATGTGATGCTCAATTCCGGGCAGACCTGCACCGCACTGACGCGCATGCTGCTGCCGGCCAGCCGCTACGCCGAGGCCCTGGAACTGGCCATGGCGGAGACCGCGCGCCTGCGCCTGGGCGACCCACTGGATCCGCAGAGCTTCCTCGGCCCCATGTGTTCGGCCGGGCAACGGCGCACGGTGCGCGACTACATCCGTATCGGTCAGGAAGAAGGCGCGCGCCTGCTCTGTGGTGGCAACGAAGTGCCCAGTAAGTTCGAACGCGGCTTCTACCAGTTGCCGACCCTGTTCGCCGACGTCGACAACCGCATGCGTATCGCCCAGGAAGAAATCTTCGGCCCGGTGCTCTGCCTGATCCCCTATGCCGACGAAGCGCAGGCCGTGCAGCTGGCCAACGACTCGCCGTTCGGCCTGTCCAGCGGCGTCTGGGCCAGTACGCCAGAGCGCGCCTTGAGTCTGGCGCGGCAGTTGCGCGCGGGCCAATGCTTTATCAACGGGGCGGCCTTCAATTACCACGCGCCATTTGGCGGCTACAAGCAGTCGGGCAATGGTCGCGAATGGGGCGAGGAGGGCTTGGCCGAGTTTGTCGAAATCAAGGCCGTGCAGTGTTGAGGCGTTTGCCTAGGCTCTGCTGCGCCTAGTCTGGCTCTAACTCGTGAGAGCTTGAAGTGAGTTGAACTGGTAATCCTAAACGTAGGGTGGGGCACGCCTAGGGCTAACAGACGCGGCCCGACCCACCCAGGGCCCTGTAAATGCAAAGGAAATTCTTATGAAGGTACTGATAGTCCACGCTCACCCCGAACCGCAATCCTTCACCACGGCGATGCGCGACCTGGCGGTGGAGACCCTGCAGGGCCAGGGCCATGAAGTGCAGGTTTCCGATCTCTATGCAATGAACTGGAATCCGGTGGCCAGCGCTGCCGATTTCGTCGAGCGTGAGAACCCTGAATATCTGGTGTATGCCCTGGAACAGCGCCTGGGCGTCAAGAAAGGTTGTTTGGCCGCAGATATCCAGGGCGAACTGGACAAGCTGCTGTGGGCCGACACGCTGATTCTCAACTTTCCGCTGTACTGGTTCGCGGTGCCAGCCATCCTCAAGGGCTGGCTCGACCGGGTACTGGTGTCCGGGGTGTGCTACGGCGGTAAGCGTTTCTACGACCAGGGCGGCTTGCGCGGCAAGCGGGTGCTGGTCAGCCTGACCCTGGGCGGACGCGAGCACATGTTCGGCGAGAATGCCATCCACGGCCCGCTGGAAGACATGTTGCGGCCCTTGTTGCGCGGCACTCTGGCCTATGTCGGTATGGACGTCCTGGCGCCCTTTGTTGGCTGGCACGTGCCCTATATCAGTCACGAGGCGCGTCAAAGTTTCCTGGTTGCCTACCAGCAGCGCCTGAGCGGACTGGAACAGGATCAACCCCTGGCGTTCCCGCGCCTGGAACAGTTCGACGAGCGGCTCTACCCCTTGCCGCAAGCCTGAGTGGAGGCCTCTCTGGTTGCCATCTCCTGGAACGGCTGCTGGCAGCCAGTCCCCCAGGCTGTTGGTTAACGGCGGCGAGGGCGTTGAGGGCTGGCCGAGTTCGTCGCTATTAAGGCCAGTCGCCGCTTTGTGGCGACAGCTGGGAGGGCAGTATTGCCTGCAAGGTGAACCCGTGGTCGGTACGCGACTTCACTTTGCTCCAGCTGTCCGGCTCTGGCGTGCAGAGGTCAGGCCTCTGGCCTCAAGTGGAAGGGTCGAACGCGACAAAAAATTGGTCGTCGGTGATCTCTGGTGCGGGCCTGAGTATCACTCTGCACTGGCTGTGCTTAATACGTCAGGCCATATAAAAGTGGGCGCTCCTGGAGCTCAATAGATAGGCATGCTGGCGTTTGGGCAGGAGCAGTCTTATATCCGGCCTGTTTGAGCATGCCAGATAAGCCTGCTGGCCCTGCTGGAATTTGCTGATGAGGCCCGCACCTGAAGATCGACCTGTGGGCAGTACCCTGGCTCATTTCCCTATCAGGTCTAGCCCTTCACAGTCTGACCTCTTTCGCCATCACGGACTTACCGCCTGCGCTCCTTGTGAAGGCCTTAGGCTTCTGTTTTCGATGCCCTGTAGGCATGCGGAAAAAAGCTCGGCCCGGTACGGAGAACTCCTGGCAAGTACAGCCCAAAGGGTTCTGGCGAGCATGTTAGCCCGCGCTGCCAGCGCCAGGTTCCGAATGACCCGCGCCCACTGCTCGCGCAGTTTCTCCAGCAATATCGGAGGCGCCTGACTTTCTGCATCGCGAAGGCATCCGCAATGGTTTTGCTCAGCTGGGCATAACCCTCGGGCAACAGAATCCCAAAAGCATAAAACAGGCCTCGTAAGCCGTTGCTCTGCATAATGCGAAATTTCAGCAGTTGGGCGCAGATGCGATGCAGCGAGAGGATCGCCCGCTTATCAGTTTGTTTGACCGCGACCAAGCAAGTTCCACATAGCCGCACCTCTGTCCATATCGTTTGGGCATCAGCCGCAACGGTTTATTTCGCAGTACGAACGGGCGCGCTGAATCGCTCTGGGTTTTCTGGACATTCTCCAGGCTCTGGGAGTAGCGATTCTCGTGCTCTACCGGCGATAGCTGATTTGCTATGGCCAATTCATTCATCAACAGGGCTTTGCACTTTCTCGGCGTTATTCCAGTGTTCGGCCCGAACATTTAAACGATCTGGAATGCGCTGGGTTTTCTGAGGACGAGACAGCGCGTAGATCCGACGTACACCTCGGCTAGACACAGTGAATCGCCAACATCGACTCCAAACTCTTGGGGTGCGTCAGTTGGCTAGTCGTAGAGCGTAGTGGTGGGTTACGTTGCCGGGCGCTGTAGTTTAAATGTATGGATATCATTATGTGTGACGTTGTCAGTTGCGTTATGTAAGCAGGTGGTTAATAAGTTCGGGTGTAATAATACGAAGGTAAGTGCGAACCTTGAGATGCATCAGGAGAAGAAAGGAAGCATGTATTTGTTCTGGGCCAATGAAATACGAGACCCAATCCAATAGTCGCAGTTTCACTCGGATTGTTGTAGTCGGTAAGGGGTCTGAAGATTGGCGCCAATTTATGATTCCTGCGGTGCCTGAAGTTTGGCGTCAGTACATGTTCTATATGCCGCCTGATAATTGACGTCATCTTATTAGCTATACAGTGCAAAGTGTCGACTGGTTCCGCATTTCTGGGATATTTATTGTTCTGATCAATCCTTGGGTGTTTTTTGGCACTTTGAACGGTTATAAAGATGTGGCCTATCAATCAAAAATCAAATAATTGAGAGACCACAATGCCGGAACTTTTGTTTTATCAGCGCCCTACGGTCCTGAATAAAGATACGCACAAGGCCATGCGTTTTTCGCCGGTGAAAGACTTCGGGTTCACCAGTAAAGTGAATTCGGTTCCTCTTCTGGCCATCGAATTTTTTGAGTCAAGTCGCGATCTTCCGGTGCTGTTCAGTCAGGATCAGGACGGGTCGTATTTTCCCATTGTCTTGCTCTCATTGAAGAATCAAGGGCACGAACAAGTCGACGCTAGCGGTCGATGGCTGGGTAACTACACACCGGCCTTCATTCGTCGTTATCCGTTCGTGCTGAGCGGCGACAAGAATGTCTGTTTTGACGCTGACTACGCCGGCCTGGCTGACGCGCAAGGCGAAGGCGAGCTGCTGTTTGCCGATGATGGCACCTATACCGATACCCTGAGCAAGATTATCGAGTTTGTGACGAACTTCGATGCAGAGCACCTGCGTACCCGTGAGTTCTGTCAGGCAGCAGCCGAGCAGGATGTATTCAAGCCTTTCGTTTTGCAGGTGGTGACGGCAGACAAGAAACCGCTGCGTCTGGATGGCCTGTTTGTAATCGATGAGAGCAAGCTTATGGCGTTGGAGGACGAGGTTGTCACCAGCTGGTTCCGCAAAGGCTACCTTGCCTGGGCTTATGCCCACCTGCACTCCCTCGGTGCTTTGCAGCGTTTAAGCGAACAACTCAATACCCGCTCCTGATCACCCGAGATCCGTCTCGCCGTGACTATCTGATCGTACCCGCCTGACGGTACCCGCCTCGGCTTTGCCGAATGAAGTTGTTTCATCATCATTAATAGATTGGGCCGAAAAATGAAGTTTCCTCGCCATCCGTTAGCACTGGCTATTGGTCATTGCAGCCCATTTGCACGATCGCTGGCGGCGCGAACTGCGGCCTGGGGAACTTTGCTTTCAAGCGTCTCGCTGCAGGCGCTGGCGGCACCGGCGCACAACATTGTGGTGGATAACGGTACGGCGAGCATTGCCACCACGGATTTGACGCATACCATCCAAAATCACAATAGGGTGGCAGGCGTCCCGGTCAATGTGTTCAAGCACTTTGTCGTCGGTTCGGCCAACACCGTCAACCTGACGGTGCCGGACGATGCCACCAAACTGGTGAATATCGTCAAGGACAGCACCCCGGAAATTCACGGCGTTCTGAACAGCTATCAAAACGGCACCCTGGGCGGCAACGTGGTGTTTGCCAGCTCCCACGGCTTTCTGGTTGGCCCGTCGGGCGTGGTTAACGTTGGTCAATTGACCGTACGCACACCCACCAGCGGTGAGGTCGATGAACTCATTGCTGGCAGCAAGAGCATCGACGATACGCTGGCAGTCTCGCCTACCGGGCTGATCACGATCGATGGCAAGATCAACACCCAAGAGGGGATTGATCTGCAGGGCGCACGAGTCAATGTCAGCAGCGGCGGCAAGCTAATCGCCGGCAATGCCCTGGGTGCCAGTTATGTGGCGACGGCAGCGGTGAATACCGGTGACTACACCGCGCCCACGGCGCTGGTCAAAGACGGCGGCACCATTCACATTGTGGCGGACGGCATCCTGGGCACTGGCAATGCGCTGATTGCCGGCGACCTGCTGGCCGATGGCGGTATCACCATCGAAGCCAACAGCATTGATATCACCAGTACCGGCGTGCTGGATGCCCGCGACAAGGTCGCTATCAACGACAGTGGTAATGTCACGCTCACCGCCAGCAGCACTGTGGCGATCGGCTTTGGCGTGGCCCATGCTGAGTCGTCCGTTACCCTCGCCGGTAAGGTGCATGCCAAAGATGTGACCGCCACGGCGCATACCCAGGCAACGGCGTCATTCTATGAGGACCCGATAGGCGGCCTCACGGTCATGGCCCTTGGTCCGTTTACCGGCGGCGGCTTCTACCTGATGGCCGCCGATGCAGAAGCGACGGTCAATGTGGAGGGTACGGCCAATGTGCAGGCCTCCGGCAATGTGACCCTGGCTTCCGAGTCCCATGCAGTCAGTCAGGCCAGTCAGGTTACGACCTCCAGCGGGAAAGCCTCCCTGGCGTCCATCTACAGCACCAGCGACGCTACCAGTACGACCAAGATCAAAAGCGGTGCCACCGTGCAGTCAGGCGGTAACCTGACGGTAACCGCGCATAACGAAGCGTTTCTGGCGGCCAGTGCGCTGGATCTGATCGCGGCTGATAGCAACGAGGTCGTCCTGGCCATCGCCGTTGGCGAGTCGGATGTGGATGCCACCGCGGTGATTGAAAGCGGTGCGACTCTCGACGCTAACAACCTGGTGCTGGCGGCGGAAAACCAGAATTACTACTCGGTGTCGGCTTCTGCAATGGGCCTGAAGGATACCGAATATGGCATTGCCGTCGCGGTCGGGGACTTCGACACCAATGCCACGGCCGAAATGGGCGCGACGCTCGGCTCTGCCGGCGACAAGACCGGCAATGTCAGTATCACCGCGCTGGATCGCACGGTGCATCAGCAGGTCAACTCCAGTGTGACCGTGGGCAGCAGCACAGGCTTGCGCACGGCGGGTGCTAAGCCGGTTAGCTACCTCGGAAAAATGCAAGATGGCGTGACCAACCTGATCAATGCCAAAAAGCCTGCCGCTGCCGAAGTACCCAAGGACGGCGATGGCAAGATCTCCTTCAAGGGCGGTCTGGCCTTTACCATGAACCTGTCCGACCACGAGGCCTATGCCTATCTGGGTAACAACCAGTCCGGGCAGACCGACGCGCCGAAGATCAACGCGACCGGCAACCTGTTGCTGGCCAGTGCCATCGATCTGGGGACGGATAACGCATCGATCGCCGGCGGCAATGACAATGCCGCCCATGGCGACGATCAGGGTGCCTGGCGCAGTTCGGCGGTAGCCGCAGTGGCCTCGCCGAGTAGCCGCACCAGCGGGAGCAACCAGACCGGCTCTTCGGAAAAAAGCCTCGCGCTAGCGCTGAACTTCGCCATCAACAAAGGCGATGCAGTGGCCGAAATTGGCGACTACGTGGAAATTTCTGCGCTCAACGTAGGCGTACTGGCTCGGCAGAAAGTGCCGATCAGTAGCAGCTATGACAAGTGGGATTCCTTCTCCGATGTGCTGAGCAAGTTCAACGGCATCGGCGGCATGCAGAACAATGTGCTGACCACCTTTGCCAACGCCGGCACCTCGGCGGACAACTCCGCCACCGGCGGTTCGCTGAACGTGGTCTGGAACGATCTGGACACCAAGGCGTGGATTGGCGACAACGTCAAACTCACCACCACGGGCACCGGCAACTGGGCGGCCGGTCGGATAGTGGCGGGCAACACCGAAGCGCCAGCCGTGTTTGACACCACTAAACCGTTCAAGACCATCGACTACAGTTTCGACTTCGCCGACTCCGTGGATGTGCAGGCCTATAACCTGAACGAGAGTGTGCACTTGGCCGGCAATCTCGGCACCTTGGGGCTGATTCCCAATGGCAATGGCACCAATGAAAATGGCAAGTCGGTCGGGGCCAGTATCAGTTTCGTCGAGCAGACCGCCAATGCGGTTGCCGGAATTGGTGCGTCCACCCTGATAGTGGATGGCAATGTCAGCATCAAGGCGCACACCGATGAGCGCCATTTCCTGATTACGCCGTCGTCCGGCATGGGCAAAGGCCTGGGTTTCAACGGTGTGCTGGCGATTCTCAATAGCGAGTCACTCACCCATGCGTCACTGAGCAATCAGGCCAGCGTCAATACGACGGGTCTCGAGGTGCTGGCCGATCATGACTTTGGCAACTGGGCAGCCTCCGGAGCGTTCAACAAGTCGGATGAATCGGCCATTGGCCTGTCCATCGCAATCAACATCGCCCAGGGCGATACCAAGGCCTTTATCGGCGACAACAGCGCCGAGTCAGCCAAGGTGGCGTTTCAGCATGACAGCCAGCCGGCCCCGAGCGCGCCTACCACACCAGTACCGGACCCGCACGCCATCATTGCGAATGAGCTCAGGGTGCGTGCACGCAGCGCCGGCACCAACGGTTCGCTGGCAGTAGCCGGGGCGGTAACCACTGAACCCAATAGCGACCCCGGCATTGCCGAGAAATTCGAAAACTGGTGGAACAAACCCAGTTCGAGCGCAGCGAACAGCTATACAGCAGCATCATCCGGCTCGGGGGATGCCTCAATCGGTAATGCCGTCGGTGATGGCGCGGCCAGTCCGGACAGTTCGTCAGGGGACAGCAGCCCAGCGGTGGATGCCAACAAAACCGGCATGACGGCTGCCGGCAGCTTTGCCGTGTCGGTCAACAACATGGATGCCAAAGCGTTTATCGATGGCGCCACGATCCGCGGTAAAAATGCTGCAGACGTCAATGTCACGGTACAGGCGCTGGAAAACGTGATTTCCGCTGCCGCATCCGGTGGCGCGGCCCTGGCCAAGCTGGGCGCTGACTCGCCGTCGAACCAGAACACCATCGCCGGTGCGATTGCTTACCAAATCAGCTTCAATGATGCGCTGGCGCGTATCCAGAACAGCACCATTAGCAATGCCGGCGACGTCAAGGTGCAGGCGCTGCATGGTGGTGAACTCACCTCGGTGGCGCTGGCGCTGGCCATCACCAGTTCCTCGCAGACCACCACCGACAGCAACAATGGCGCGCTGTCTGTGTCTGGCGCTCAGATCTACGACGGCACCTCGGCGCGTATCGATAGCAGTTCGATCACCAGCAACAACGATGGTGATGACCGTCTTGAGGTTTCTGCCTACAACAGCGCCTCTGTCGGCGTGGGCGGTGGCTCGCTCTACCTGGGTGGCAAGCAGGGCGGCGGACTGGCCATTACCTTTGCCGAAATCAATGACCCCAGCGCGATGCTGCCGGGGATCAATCCCGACGCCAACAATGTGCTCAGCACGGCCTACAACGAAGACGTCTATAGCGGCTCCGCGGTTGAGGCGGTCATCAGCGGCGCTGACGGGGCGCGCAGCACGCTGACCAACTTTGACAGCGTGACCGCTTCGGCCAGCGCGGTGAACCGGATTGGTATTGGTGCTGCAGGCGGTGGTTACAACGGTGGTGTGGAAAATTCCAAAGGCTTCGCCGGCAGCTTTGCGGTGGGTTCGATTGGTGCCGATACCAAGGCGCTGATCAGCAAAACCGACATCAGTGGTGTGCAGACACTGCACGTCAACGCCAGCGGCGAAGACGCCAGCGACCTGGACACGCTGCTGAGCGCTCTGGGCAGCAGTACGATCAACAGCGACTACGACTTCAGCGGCACCGACGCCATCGACAACACCGAGGTATTCACCGCCGACGATGGCACAGGCTCGAGTTACGACGACAGTTCGGCCGGCAAGCGCATCATCGCGGTGGCCGGTGTGGTGCAGGTCGGCAAGAGCAATCTGGGTATGTCCTACGCCCATGCCGACGTAAAGAGTGATACCTCGGCGCGTATGGCCGATGTGAACGTCAATCAGGGTGTGGCCAGCACGGCCGATGTGGCCGTCAATGCCCGCGACAATTCGCTGCTGTACACCGTGGCCATCGGTGTCGGCGTCAGTACTGGCAAGTACTCGGGTGTCGGTTCGGTCGCGGTCAACCGCCTGAACAACCGCGTCGAGGCAGAGATCGGCGATTGGGCCGGTGCCGATAGTGGCAGCATCAATGCCGAGACGGTTAGTGTCACGGCCACCAATGACATGGACATGGTCAACGTCGCCGGTGCAGTGGCAGTGGGTACATCGGGTTCTACGGGGCAAGCAGGCGGCCTGGCGGTCGCACTCAATCTGGTGGGCACCGACGAGCACTCGACCAAGGCGCATATCGCCAATACCAGCTTGCAGGCCTCCGGCGATGTGTTGGTCAAGGCCACCAGCGGCGCTTCCAACGATCACAACCTGCTGGTCGGCAATGCCATTGCCATCGGCGCTACCGGTGGTTCCGGACTGGCCTTTGCCGGGGCGATCGGCGTCAACAATGTCGATCAGCTGGTCGAGGCGGCGATCAAGGATGTAGGCACTAATCGCAGCACCGATGCCAGCGCCACCGAAGGCGGCACGGTCACCGTGCAGGCCTATGATTTCACCGACAGTGTTTCCACTGCCTGGATGGGCACGGGCTCCGGTGGGGGTTCGGCGGGCGGCATCGCCGTGGCGACCAATAGAGTCGACTCGGACGTCAAAGCGGCCGTACTGGGCGACAATCTGGTGGTTGGCAGCACCACGCTGAAGGTGCAGAACCTGATCGTCGATGCCGCCCGCGACAACTGGTTGCTGAGCATCAGCGCGGGGGTTGCGGCGTCACCCAAGCAGAGCGCACTCGCCGGCTCGGTGAGTACCGGCATTATTGACGGTGATGTCAGCGCACGTATCGCTGAGGGTGCCAGCGTCAAGGCCTGGAACAATGTCTTGGTCAATGCCGACGCGTATAGCGAAAATCTGGTTGGCAGTGGCGCACTGGGGATCGGTCTGGGTAGCAGTGCCGGGGCAGTGGCTATAGCGACCGCGCTGGAATACGGCAACACCTCCGCGTCGGTAAACAATGCCAAGGTCATCGCCGAAGGCAAAGGCGCGAGCATGACCGTGGACAGCGGTGCACTGGCCAACTACGGCACCTTGCCGGATCTATCGACGTCGGGTCAGGCTGAGGACGACGGAGACGATACGAATGCTGCTCCGATCGATCGCGATGCACTGACCACCGGCTTTGCCTTGCTCGATCTGGACAAAGCCACGGAAAGCGTCGACGGGCTGGCGGTCAACGCCACCAGTCGCACCAAACAGCAGGCTATTACCGTAGGTGGCGCGGGTGCCGATTCGCTGGCAATCAATGTCAATGTGGCGACCAATCACTCATCTAATGAAACCACCGCCGAGATCAAAAACAGCACGATCAATACCGGCGTCAGCAATCAGAACGGTGCCGATGTACTGGTGCAGGCCAACGCCCATGAAGCCGGGCTGGCCATATCGGCGGGCGTAGCTATTTCCGGCGGTAGTTCGGGTGTCGGTGGCTTCTCCACCAACAGCCAGAAGAAGGCGGCCAAGGCCACCATCGACAGCAGTAGTGTGAATGCCGATGTAGTGAGCATCGATGCCAACAGCTCGAAAGTTGCCCAGGCAGTGTCTGCGGGCGTGGCTGCGGGCGGGAGTGGCCTGGGTGGCGCGGCCTCGGTGGTGATTACCGAACAGCTGGGCGACACCCAAGCCTGGCTGCGCGGCGGTACGCTGACAGCCAACGGTCTGACGGTTGCCTCTGACCGTCGTCAGGAAGCCAACGTTGCGGCCGGTGCAGTGGGTATCGGTGGGACAGCTGGCATCGGTTTCGGCATGGCGGTGAACATCGTCGGCGGTGACAGCAAGGCGCTGATCGGCAATGACCTGAGTGATGCAACCGATACCCGTACCACGCTGGTCAACGTCACTGACCTGACGGTGGATGCGCAGCGGCTGGAAAATGTTAATAGCCATGCCTTCGGTGCCGGTGTTTCTGCCGGGTTTGGCGGGGCGGCAATGATTGATGTCACCGAGTTCCGCGGCGAGACCCGCGCGGGCATTTTTGGCAAGCCCAACGGCGGCGGTTTCACTACCAAGATTCGTGGCAAGGACGGCCTCGAGGCGACCTCCACCGTTATCCTTAGCGCTCAGGAAATCCTCGACGCCAGGCAGTTTGCCCTGGGTATTGGCGTAGGCGCGAAGGTAGGTGTTGGCGTAGTCGCCAACGTGGTGCTGGGCCGCAGCCAGGTGTACAGCGAAGCAGTGGGCAGCGATATCAAGGCAACATTGCTGGATATCGATGCGACCTCCCAGCGCCAGTCCGACCTTACCAGCATCGCCGGCGCGGGCGGAGTGGTCAGTGCAGCAGTCAGCATTGGTGTCGCACTGTTTGGTCAGGGTGATAGCACCGCCGATGACGGCACCAATGCCGAAGATGAGTTCGATGCCTCACGCAGTGCAGCAAACACTGTGCTACAGACCGATACGGCCAGCTTTAACAGCCACTTGTCCAGCGAGGACCTTGCCGCCATCGAGGCAGACTCCGGCGCAACCCTCGAGCGCACGGCAGCACCGGCTACTACCACGGCCACCGATGCCGGCAAGTCACTGAAGTTGTCGGGTGAAAGTGTCACCGCTGCGCGGATCTCCGGCGGCGTGATCGACGTCGATACCCTGAATGTGAACAGCCGTGCCTTGCTGCATAACAATCAGCTGCTTGGTGCAGCACAGGTTTCGGCAGTCGGCATTGCCGGGGTGATCGGCATTACCCGCATGTATGACATGAGCATTGCCACAGTCGACAGCAACCTGACGGCCGACAATGTGGTGGTCGGTGCCACCATCGAGAATGTCTCCGACGAAGATGCTGCCGGCGAATCCCAGTCGGTTGTCATTGGCCTGGGCGGCGTCAGCGTGGTGGTCAATTACGTCGATATTCGTGCAGAAAACCGCGTGGTGGCCGGCGTTACTGCGGCCAGCGGTTCGGATGCCGGCGATCTGATCGTCACTGCGGCAGATACCACCGAGCTGCGTATTGGTGATATTGACCCGGGTCGGCCGGACGCTGCAACTGACGGTTCGCTGAACGTGAATCTGGGCAGCGCCGCGATTGGCGTCAGTTACGGCTATGTGGAGAAGGCCAGCGAAGTAGACGCCTGGCTGGGTAAGGCCGGCAGGCTGGTCGACGGTTACGACAACATGACCGTCAGCGCCAACAGTTCCGGTATGGTCAAGAGCACGGCATTTTCGTTGGCCGGTGGCATTGGTGCCGGTATCCAGGGCGTGGTGACTGACGCCCACGACAACTCCCACGCCAATGCCACGCTGTTTGGCACCATTGGTACCGGCAGCGGGCTGCTCAGTCTGTCTGCGCAGGTGGTGCCGGAGCTGTACTCCAGCGCCTACGGGGTGACGGTATCCGGCGGCTACTCCATGGGCGGCTCCTTCGCCTATGCCATGACCGATGCCGAAGCCCATGCGGCCGTGGCCGATGGCGTGCGCTTCACCGGCAGTGGTGACGTGATTGTACGCAGTGAAATCGGTGACGGCGCCGATGCCGACTATGAAACCGCCCATGCTGCCGCCTTCGCCGCGTCTGGCGGTTTGATGCTGGGGGTGGCCGGCGCCGAAGCCCGGGCCAGCAATAATGCGCAGTCGGTGGCCAGGGTTGGCGACTACGTCACCATCCCGGATGCCGACTTCAATGTCTACGCCCGGCATACCGGGGTACAGATTGCCGATGCCGATGGTTACTTTGTCGGCGCCTTTGCCGGCGGTTATCAGGTGGGGCTAGCCGAGTCTTTCAGCTCGACCCGTGTCGAGTTTGGCAAAGACCCAAATGCCTCGCTTGAGCGCACCGGCGACCTGATCCTGGATGCCAGTAGCCAGAATAACAATCAATCGTTCACCACCGCCGGTGGCGGTGGTTTTGTCTCCGGCAGTGCGGCGGAAGCCGTGGTCGAGGCGGGCGATCATGCCAACGGCAATTATGCGGCAGCGGTGCTGGTGGATGACTGGTACAGCGGCTACCGCAGCGTACCGATCGACGCCGGCAACGTGATCATTCGAGCGAGCAACGAAGTCAACTTCTTTGCCGGCACCGACTCGACCACCGTTTCCGTGGTCGGCGGTTCGGGTGCCGTTTCCGATGTTGAGGTCGATACCAACGCCAAAGTGGTGCTGGGCAAAAATGTCAGCCTGAATGCGTTGGATATCAATATCGATGCACTGAATCAGGCCAGGCAGATTCAAACGCCGTGGGATTCCAGTTACACCTCCAGCGTGTACGGCGCTGGAGGCGGTGGTGCCAACGGTACGGCAGCCCTGTCCAGCCAGAACATCAAGCACCTGCTGGCGGCGGTAGAGATTGGCGACAATGCCATTCTGAAGATTTCCGACCTGGCCTGGATGTACGAGGGATATCGCAATGGCATCACGTTGGATGCCGGCACCGAATTCTTTGTCTATGACAAGGCAGTGATCGAAGTCGGTGGTGCCTTGCAGGGCGCTGGCGCGGAGTCGGATGTCGATGTGCTGACACGCAATCAGGTCACCTTGGGTGACGGGGTGGAGTTGCGCAATGCCTGGGGCAAGATCGGACTGGGTACCTATTCGAGGGGCAGTGCGGCAGCCGAGGCCAATGTCAGCGTGTGGGCAATCGCCGGTGTGGCCGGCGGTATCGCCGATGTGCATGTGGATGTCGATAATACCCTGACGCTTGGCGACAACATCGTGATGGATGCCTACGACCAGATCAGCCTGTATGCCGGTCGTGGCTCCGACGGCCTGTATCAGAATCAGTTGGTCGCGGATGCCCGCAGCAATATCTATAACTGGACGGCGGTCCCCATCCCGGCCGGCAACAAGGCCGAAGGCGATATCGTTCTCGACAACAACGTGGTGTTCGGCGACAACTTCGCCATCGGTAGTGATGGTCATGTCGCCATTGGTGCGATCTCGGGAACCCACAGTGCCAGCGGTACCGGCGTCGAGAAAAACCCCTATCTGGAGCTGTTCAGTACCGAGAATACCTTCGGTTCCAGCAACAAGGCCGTCACCAATGTCCTGACCTTCAATGGCAGTGGCAGCGTGACCGCCGGGCAATATGCCTATCAGTCGGTGAGTATCAACCAGGCCGGTGGTATCACGCGCCAGCTGTATCGCTATGGCAGTGCCGAACAACAGGCCGACAAGTATTCATCGCGCGCCGAACTGCAAGCTTACATCGATGATCTGAATGCACAGATCGCGGTCTTGGACGCTTGGAGCACCACCGAGACGGTCACCGAAGGCACCACCCTTGGTGACGGGGATGGCGTGGGAACCGGCAGCAGTAGCGGCACCGATAGCACCGGCATTGTCAGTGTCAGCAGCAACCCCTACGCGAACGAGATCAACGAACTGCAAACTCAGGTGGTGCTGCTGTCAGCCATCGTTGATGACTTGTCGCCGCAGGAAAATTTCGCGATCAAGGTCGCCGATGTTCGGGCTTCGGCCGGCAATGTCAGCCTCACCTCGGGTTCGATCAACATGGCCGCTGGCAGTACGCCCACCTTTACCGCCAAGGGCAATGCCAACATCACCATCGACAATCTTTCCGACCGCCACCTGATGTTGGCGAATCTGGAGATAGCCAACCAGACCGGTGGCAATGTATTCGTCACCGGTGGTGCCAATCTGGGTAGCGCCTTTATCGATGAGCAGGCGGGCAGCAAGTCCGGCATTTACGTCAATCACGCACCAACCGGGACGAACTTCAAGAGCGCCGACGTAATCGTCGATGGCAACATCACCAACCTGCTATCCAGCGTCAATATTTCGGTTGCCGAAGGTGACCTGATTCAGCAGGCGCTGATCCAGGCCAATGCGGTCAACCTGAATGTGGACAACGGCAGCCTGCTGCTGAACAACCCGAACCTTGAGCAGACCTACGGTCGCGACCCCGACTCGCTGGTCAATTACACCCGTCAGTGGAAGCCTGCGAGCGCCACAGACTTCGTCCATTTTTATCTGAACGACAAGTATTCGACGGCGATTAATGCGACTGGAACTGCAGCCTTCAATGACTGGTTTAGCGGTCGCGCCTTGAGCATCGGTGGCTACCAGAATCCCTACTACCAGTCGTCGAGCTACGGCTACGACGAGATGAACATCTATTTCAACTGGGGCTTCAGCGATACCGCGGAGTACACCGGGGCGGATGCTGTAGTGTTCCTTATGGGCTCGAACGACAGTTTTCGTGGTGGCCAGTTCTGGAAATTCCAACCAGTGCTGGATTACCAGAGCAAGCTGTCGCAGACCGCCAGCTACAAAGAGGTTAAAAGCCAGCTGGGTGATACCGGCACCTCGATTATTGCCGAAAAAGTCATCATCAACGCCAAGCGCCTGGATATCAACGGTGCCATCGTGGTGGGCACTGACAACAGCTGGTCGGTTAACGTGGGGACTGGTTTCGACGCCAAGATTCAGCAGTTCGTGCAGGATGCAGGCTTGTCGGCCGGGGACTCCATCAATCTGACGCCGGGCGAAACCAAATACCTGCGAGTCGTCAATCCGGATTACCAACCGTATTTGTTCTTGCCGGACTACAGCCCGTATTTCTATCTGACCAAGACCTACACTTTCGATATCGCCAAAACGGCGGGCACCTCGGATATCAAGCTGAAATATGACGTGGCCAGCGGGACGCTGGGCATCGATGAGGTGCCGGTCAGTGGTGGTGGTTATGTGGCCATTCGTGCGGCCATTTCCTCGACCGGGGCGGACGGCAAGATCATCGTCAAGGATGGTCTCGGTCAAATCGCCATCAACAACGACTCCAACACCCAGTTGGTGGTCGGCACGCTGAGTGCCGGTGACGATGCCACGGGTGTTATCCGCATCACCGACCTGAACAAGTCGAGCAATGTGTCGCAGTGGTACATCCACAATCCGGGTAATCAGATCCGCCAGTACCAGACCGATGCCTGGGCGGTGTCGTATCTCGACCCGGAGTCGTCGGTCGACATGGGCAGCTTTGGCAGCAGCGGCACCACGTCGAGCATGACCTACAACCCGCTGGCAGGGCAGCTGTTCTACATCCGTGAAGGTGCAACCGTCGAGCGGACCTACACTAAGCCGGCGGACGGCTATCTGTCGAAGTACCCGACCACGGTCGGCGACTGGGTGTACAGCACCGACTGGAATACCGAAGCCAGCTATTACACTAGCTGCGCCGCCAAGCCCGAAGCCTGCTCCGGCGGTGTCGCCGCGCAATATCTCAAGCAGACTTACGACTACAACAGCCAGTCCACCAGCGGCTTTAACTGGAACATCAGCTACAGCGACTACTACGGCACCGGCCTGACCAATGCCGACCCCTATGTGCGCATTGCCACCCGACTGGATATGGATACCCATACCTACGTCAAGGCGGATCACTCGATCCTCTTCCAGTTCACCGGGGTGGCGGAAGGCAATATCAGTGTTGACTCGCATTCATCGATTCAGTTGACCGGCAACATCTACAACCCGCGCGGTACCACCAATATCCTTACCGATGCCGACTTCACGGCATCCAGTGCCTCGTCGATTACCTCCGGCATCACGCGTATCCAGGCCAATGGCGATATCGGCAGCGCCAGCAATGCGCTGGCGATCACCACCAACGAGCTGTCCTTGCAGTCCGATAATGGCTCGCTGAATTTCAATGCCACTGCCATGGGATCGGCCCTGAGCATCGATAAGCTATCGGCGAAGTACGACATTCTCGGTACGGCGGACAGGAGCATTGTCGGCAAAGATGCTGGTACGTTGATTTCAGCCAACACCATCGATCTCACCAGCCTGTCAGGCAGTATCGGCAGCCTCGGTACGCTGGGTGATCCAGCGACCTACAACTACCTCAATATCGCCTCGAGCGGTGCCGTTTCCCTGCACGCCGCCAACGACATAGTGGTTTCACAAGCCAGCGGTGATCTGGCGATTGAGCGCGTGGAGGCCAATGACAATGTGGTTATCCGGGTGGCCAACGGCAATCTGACCAATGCCCTTGGCCAGCAACAGAAGTCGGAGAAGGAACTGGCCTATGAGGCCTCGGTATGGGATTCGCTGAACCTGCTCAACGGTACTGCCGGTGAACGTGCGGTGACTGCCTACGAGAATCAGTTCAACAGCAAATACCACACCTACTGGATGCTCAAGCAGCGTCTGAGTGATACCAGCGACAGCGGTTTTACGATTGATGCTGTTTATCTAGAAGCCATGAAGGTTCGCTACGGCACCACGGATGTCACTCAACTGACAGCGCAGGTGAAGGCCGAGTACCAGGCACTTGCGTCCTGGTTCGCCGACCAGGTGGCCACGCCGGATATCTATGCCAATACTGCCGATGCGATTGGCCAGGAACAGAAAGGAACGCTGATCGGCTACGACTACGGCGCGCTGTTGAGCAGCGCTTATGACGACAGCTTCCGGCTGGACATTGATGCCGGCAGCAGCTGGTATACCCAGATGGTTGAAGGCTCGACCTGGAAGCAGAGTCAACTGGATATCAGTATCTCTGCCGCGGCCTTGAGTGCCGATGCGGCGGGGCAGCTGACGGATCGTGAGGCCAATATCGTTGCGCCGAATATCCACCTGCTGGCGAGTGGCGGCAGCGTCGGCAAAAATCTGCCTGACATGGTGTTCAGCGTACCGCGCGACAACACGGCCACTATCACCAACGCACAGAAATCTGCGTTGCTTTCGGCCGGGCCGGGTGACATCTCCACGGACGTTAGCGATGCCTCGGTCACCCTGACCGTCAAGCAGGTTGACCCGATCAAGGTCGACACGTCCGGCGCACTCAATGTGGCCGCGCGTGACTCTATCTATATCGAGTCGGCCTCGTCGCTACTCGTGGGTGAGCTGGCCTCGGCCAATGACGATATCCGTCTTATCGTGGATGGCGAAATCGCGGCGCAAGCCGGGGTGACCAACCTCAAGGCCCATGATCTGTATCTGGCTAACACCCAGGGCGGCATCGGTTCTGCAGCTCAGGCGCTGAACGTGCAACTCTCGGGTGCCTTGCGTCAGGCCGGCGCCGCCGGTGACCTGCATCTGAGCCACAGTGGCGCCAATTTGCTGGTTGGCTCCGTGGCTGCCGGCGGTATCCTGTCGTTGTCCAATGATCAGGACATTCTCGGCTACGACGCCAACCACTTCCTTCAGGGTTCCGGCATTGCGCTGGATGTAGGCTTGAATGATCTGGGCAGTTCGGCTAACTGGTTGAATCTGCAGTTTTCCGGGACTGACGAGCTCAGCGTACATGCAGCCAATGCCTGGCTGAATGTGCGAGATACCACAGGCTTTACCCTGGGTAATGTGATGGTGAATCAGCGCTTTGATCTGAAGTCAGTAGGCGCTGTCGATCTTACTGGTAATTTGAGTGCCGCCAGCCTGCGCTTCGATCTGGGTGGCGCGCTTAGCGCCAGCGGAGCGCCGCAGGTCAATGTGTCCGACGATCTGGAGATTTCGGCCTCCGCCATTCAGCTGGCTGCGGTGGCAATCAGCGCGGCAAGAGCAAGGCTGGAAGCGACTGGCGGTGGGCTAAGCGTGGGCGATCTGGCTACCACCAACGGCGACCTGACCTTGCTTGCTGCTGGCGCGCTGAGCACCTCGGGCATCGTGGATGCTCAGGGTGAGCTGATCGCCGATGCGCAGAGCATCAGCATGAGCAGCGGCTCTGCTTGGCAGGGCATTGGCGGTGCCACACTGACGGCTATCGA
>NZ_JAQJZJ010000016.1 GCF_027988105.1 Pseudomonas aestuarii
ACCGAGAGGCCTGCGCCAGAAGAGGTGCGGATTATAGGCCCAGCAGAAACTACGTCAACCAATTATTTCAGTTTTATGGATATTAATGCCCATTGTCATGCAAACACCATCTTTACACGCTGATACAGCACTCGGACATAGCCAGAAGACAGGCCATAGATACGACAAGGCCGCTGATGAAACCCATCAGCGGCCTTGTGGCAATACTATGACCGGCGCTTACTCCGCAGTTTTACGGCGCCGTAACTGCAACAAGTACTGCACCGGTCCAGAGGCTGCATAGGCCAGGAAGATGATCAGCAGAATGCGTGGAGGATCACTGAACACCACAGCGAAAACCAACACCACCGCCAGGATGGCCACGAAGGGCACCCGCCCCTTCAGATCGAGATCTTTGAAGCTGTGGTACTTGATATTGCTGACCATCAGCATGCCCGCAGCTGCCACTAGGATGGCTATTACAAAGGCCATGTTGGAGCCCTGGATGCCGAAGTCACTGAAGGCCCACACAGTACCGGCAACAACGCCAGCCGCAGCCGGGCTAGCCAAGCCAATGAAATAGCGCTTGTCTGCACTACCTATCTGCGTATTGAAGCGAGCCAGGCGTAGTGCCGCGCCAGCGACGTAGATGAAAGCGACCATCCAGCCAACCTTACCCATACTGCCCAGCGCCCACTCGAAGGCCAGCAAAGCGGGCGCTACGCCGAAGGCGACCATATCGGACAATGAGTCATATTCGGCGCCGAACGCACTTTGTGTATTGGTCAGTCGCGCCACCCGACCATCGAGACTGTCCAGCACCATGGCCACGAACACGGCAGCCGCAGCCACATAGAAGTTGCCGTTTATTGCATTGATGATGGAGTAGAAGCCAGCAAACAGATTTGCGGTAGTGAACAGGTTGGGCAAAAGGTAGATGCCGCGATGACGGACTTTGCGACCTTCGGCATCGTGCCCCTCCTCTACATGCTCATCGATGGGTAGCAAGCTTTCGGCGTCTGGGGCCGATTGGGGCTCTTCTGGACGTTCGCTCATGAACAACACCTTGCAACTGATTTGGAGAATTTCGACAGACGTTGCCAATCAGGGTTCGCCGCCAGCTTTGACTCAATAATCAGGCTTTATACCAGAAGCCTTGGATCAGAATGAAAAAACGCGGCATTGGCCGCGTTTTTTCTCACATGGACAGACCTTAGTTCTTGGTCTTGTCGACGATCTGGTTGGCAGTGATCCACGGCATCATGGAGCGCAGCTTCTCACCTACCACCTCGATACCATGGGCCGCATTATTGCGACGATAGGCAGTCATCGACGGGTAGTTGGCAGCGCCTTCCTGGATGAACATCTTGGCATATTCGCCGTCTTGAATGCGCTTGAGAGCGTTGCGCATGGCTTGACGGGACTCGGCGTTGATCACTTCCGGACCGGTCACATACTCGCCGTACTCGGCGTTATTGGAGATTGAGTAGTTCATGTTGGCGATACCGCCTTCGTACATGAGGTCCACGATCAACTTCAGCTCGTGCAGACACTCGAAGTAGGCCATTTCCGGTGCATAACCAGCTTCCACCAGAGTCTCGAAGCCAGCCTTGACCAACTCGACACAACCACCACAGAGAACAGCCTGCTCGCCGAACAGGTCGGTTTCGGTCTCGTCCTTGAAGGTGGTTTCGATAATGCCGGTACGACCGCCGCCCACGCCCGAAGCGTAGGACAGTGCGACGTTCTTGGCATTGCCGGAAGCATCCTGATAGATAGCGATCAGGTCAGGAATACCGCCGCCCTTGACGAACTCGGAACGCACGGTGTGCCCCGGAGCCTTGGGTGCGATCATGATCACGTCGAGGTCGGCACGCGGCACAACCTGATTGTAGTGGATCGCGAAACCATGGGAGAAGGCCAGGGTGGCGCCTTTCTTGATATTCGGCTCGATTTCGTTCTTGTACAACTGGGACTGGAACTCGTCCGGAGTGAGGATCATCACCAGATCTGCAGCCGCTACAGCAGAAGCAACGTCGGTCACTTTCAGACCATGGGCTTCGGCCTTGGCTACAGTGGCAGAACCTTTGCGCAGGCCGACAGTGACGTCAACGCCGGAGTCTTTCAGGTTGCACGCCTGGGCATGGCCCTGGGAACCGTAACCGATGATGGCGACTTTCTTGCCCTGGATGATCGAGAGGTCGCAGTCTTTGTCGTAATACACTTTCATGGAAAATTCCCCTTATTACCTGGCCTCTAAGGCCGTTCGCTAAAGATTTAGATGCTGAGTACTTTGTCGCCACGGGCAATACCCGTGACACCACTACGTACGGTTTCCAGGATTGCGGCGGCGCCAATTGCCTGGATAAAGCTGTCCAGCTTGTCGCTCGTGCCGGCCAGCTGAATGGTGTAGACGCTGGTATTTACGTCAACAATCTGTCCGCGGAAGATATCGGTGGTGCGCTTGACCTCGGCACGCTGGGCGCCGGTCGCCTTGACCTTGACCAGCATCAGTTCGCGCTCGATGTGCGCGCTCTCTGACAGGTCGACCAACTTGACCACTTCGATCAGTTTGTTGAGGTTCTTGGTGATCTGCTCGATCACCTCATCGTGGCCTACCGTGGTCAACGTCAGGCGCGACAAGGTCGGGTCTTCGGTAGGTGCCACGGTCAGACTTTCGATGTTGTAGTTGCGCTGCGAGAACAGACCGACCACACGGGACAAGGCGCCTGGTTCGTTTTCCAGCAGCAGGGAAATAATGTGTCGCATGATTAAGTACGCTCCGTCTTGCTCAGCCACATATCGCGCATCGCACCGTCTTTGATATGCATCGGATAGACGTGCTCACTGGTATCGACCTGAATATCGAGGAACACCAGACGGTCTTTCAGCGCGAACGCCTCCTCCATCTTCGGCTTCAAGTCTTTCAGATCGGTGATACGCATGCCGACATGGCCATAGGCTTCCGCCAGCTTGACGAAATCGGGCAGCGACTCCATGTAGGAATGCGAATGGCGGCTGCCGTAGTTCATGTCCTGCCACTGACGCACCATGCCGAGGGCGCCATTGTTCAAGTTGACGATTTTCACCGGCAGATCGTACTGCAGACAGGTCGAAAGCTCCTGAATGTTCATCTGGATACTGCCTTCGCCAGTCACGCAAGCTACGTCAGCATCGGGAAAGCTGAGCTTGACACCCATTGCCGCAGGGAAACCAAAACCCATGGTGCCCAGGCCGCCGGAGTTGATCCAGCGATTGGGTTTATTGAAGCGATAGTACTGGGCCGCGAACATCTGGTGCTGACCGACGTCGGAAGTGACGAAGGCATCGCCATGAGTCACTTCACTGAGCATCTCGATGACGGTCTGCGGCTTGATGATGCTGCCGTCACCCTTGTCGTAGGGGAACATGCCGCGACTGCCACGCCACTCCTCGATCTGCTTCCACCAACTGGCGAGCGCCTCTTTGCTTGGGGTCTCGCCGATCTCCTTGAGAATCGCGACCATCTCGGTCAGCACACTCTCCACCGGGCCAACGATCGGGATGTCCGCCTTAATGGTCTTGGAGATCGAAGCCGGGTCGATGTCGATGTGGATGATCTTGGCGTTCGGGCAGAACTTGCTGGCCCCATTGATAACCCGATCATCAAAACGGGCGCCGACAGCGAGGATCACATCCGCATGATGCATGGCCAGGTTGGCGGTGTAGCTGCCGTGCATGCCAAGCATGCCGAGGAATTGACGATCGGTACCTGGGTAGCCACCCAAGCCCATCAGGGTATTGGTCACCGGCAGGTTGAGCATCTGCGCCAGTTCGGTCAGCGGTGATGCTGCGCCGCCCATGATCACGCCGCCGCCCGCATAGAGGATCGGCCGCTTGCCGCTCAGGAGCAGTTCCGCCGCCTTGCGGATCTGACCGGAATGGCCACGCAGTGCCGGGCTGTAGGAGCGCAGCTTGACCTTCTTTGGGTAGACGTATTCGAATTTTTCCGCTGGATTGGTCATGTCCTTCGGAATATCCACGACAACCGGACCGGGACGACCGGATTGCGCCAGATAGAAGGCTTTCTTCATGACTTCTGGAATTTCCGAGGCATGCTTGATCATGAAGCTGTGCTTCACGATCGGCCGGGAGATACCGATCATATCGGTTTCCTGGAAGGCATCGGTCCCAACCATGTTGCTCGGCACCTGGCCAGACAACACCACCATCGGAATGGAATCCATGTAGGCGGTGGCAATGCCGGTAATGGCATTGGTCGCACCAGGCCCGGAGGTCACCAGCACCACGCCGGCTTTACCAGTGGCACGGGCATAACCGTCAGCCATGTGCGTCGCCGCCTGCTCGTGACGAACCAGGATGTGATTGACTTCCGGCTCCTTGAACAGGGCGTCATAGATATGCAGCAGGGCACCACCAGGGTAGCCATAAATATTCTTAACGCCTTCGTCACGCAAGAAGCGGACGACCATTTCAGCGCCGGATAAAAGCTCCACGTTGTTCACCTCTAAAACGCCAGAAACCGCCCAGAAGGAGGCGGTCTAAAATAGGTTTACTGCCAAGCAGAGCATGAGCGACGGTGGTCGCCGACTACGTCAGCTACTACTGAGCAAGTATTGGGAATACTCCAAAGTGTTGCGGAGTCTTCCCACCCAGCGCGAGGTAACGCGTTACGGGTGAAACAGGTCGGCGCGGGTACGCGCCTCATGTCTGCTGAGCTAAAGCCTGCTTGCGGCGGACTCCACTACAGCGAACGTCGAATTGTTCTGATTCGTCGAGGGCAAGTCAAGTCATCCGTGATGGATTCTGCAATCAGGGGGGTATTTTCGCTGATCTACCGAACTGAGCCAGCACCCCGTGGCTTGCGCTTGCGGAGCAGGGGCAAATAGTCGATCAAATGCCCACGTGCTGTGACACAGCGCAGGATGACGATTCCACCGTTTTGGTTATAGTAGCCACCAGGTATCGCCGCTCTTAAAAAGGAAACAGCATGCGCCGTATGATCCTCACCAGTAGCTTGCTGCTCGCCCTGAGCGCAAGCGTCATGGCCAGCCAGGTATACAAATGGGTCGATGCACAAGGGGTCACTCATTTTGGCGCGCAGCCGCCACAAGGCCAGCAAGCCACCACCATCAATACCGCCGCCCCACCAGCGAAGACTGTCGAATCTGTTGCAACGCCAACCTTCGAGCGCATCGCCGACCCGGAGCAAGCCGCTATCGATGAGAAAGTGAAGCAGGAAGTCGCAAGCCAGGAAATAGAGCGTAAGAAATACTGCGAAACCGTGCGAACCAGTCTGTCACAGCTGGAAAACAATCCGCGCGTGCGTGTCGAAGTCGACGGCGAAGTACGTCGCCTGAACGAAGAAGAACGGCAGCAGCGCATCAGTGAAGCCAAGCAGGCCATCGGCAAGAACTGCAAGTAACCCGCCACGCGGACAATGCTCTGGAGGGGATGCGGCCTCAGGCCGCACCACAAATCAGCTGGTCGAACTCACCAAGCAACCTGATTAGAACGCGGGCCTGCTCACTGCGTTCGCCATAGACCTGTTCAGCCATTGGTTGAATGCCGCACGCCTCTGGCAGCGGGGCACCGCTCTCGAGCAGGTTCTTCATGCGTGGCAGGAAAATCCACTGCAGCCATTGCTCGAACGCCAGCGTATCGACGCAAAAAGGTTGCTGACTGGCCAGCGCCTGGTCGCTCGGCGCCTGATCATCCCACCAGCCCTGCAACCGCAACTCACGCTCGATCAGCAATAACTGCTGTGCAATCGCCGGTACACGAGCGTCCATTAGAGGCTGACCCGCGCCCGCTCACGGGCCTGCGCCGCCCCGACGGGATCGCCCTGACGCTCACGCGCCTGGGCAATCAGGTTCCATAAGCTGGCCTGCAGTGCTGGGCGGCCACTGGCATAGCTCAGGCCACGACGAGCGAACTGCTCGGCCTGGGCCGCGTCGCCTTGGGCCAAACGCACTTCAGCCAGACGATAGAGCACCTGCGGCTCGCGTGGAGCTATACGTTGGGCACGCTCCAGACTGGACGCGGCACCATTCAGGTCACCACTGCCTTGCTGCTGCTGGGCGGCGGTGAGCAATGCCAGCACCGGACCATCCAGCTGTTCATCGGCGGCCAAGCCGCCGGCGCTCGGTATCCCACTCGGCATCGAAGGCGACGGCGAGCCGTAACCTGACTCGCTGATGACGGGGGCCGTACTGAAAGGCTGGCCGCCCCCATCTCCACCAATCGGCGAGCTCGGGGCCGGAAACGTTTGAATCGGCGCCGAACTGCCAGCGGCACCGGGCACCATCACCACCACGCCGGAATCCTGCGGCTGGCTCTGCGGCGACTGGGCAGTCGAACGGCCATAACCACCCGCACCAGCCTGCTGCTGGCCATAAACAGAAGAGCTGGCATCGACAACAGGGATGGAGCCGCGCGGCACACTGGCACAACCGCCCAGCACTGCCGAGGCGGTTAAAGCAGGAATCAACCACTTAATCACGTCACACCCTCTTCACTTAATCCAACCAACCACGTACCCAATCCATCACCGAATCGACCGGGGCCTGAATACCACAGGCCTGACCAGGGACGGGCTCACTGCCGCGAATATACGGCATCTGCACGGCATTCGGGCAGCTCGGATCGGATCCCTGGCCACTGGCGGCATTTACCCACGCCTGGACCACGTTATCCGGCAACGGCATATCCAGCGGCAGCGGATCGGCCTTGATCATGAAATCCGTCCACACCTGCAAGGCGCCACTCGCACCCGTCAGCGGTGTCGGGCCATTATCATCGCGACCGAGCCAGACCACCGCCAGCAAATCCTGACTGAAGCCGGCGAACCAGCTGTCACGCGAATCATTACTGGTGCCGGTCTTGCCAGCCAATGCCAATGAGCTGGGCAAGCGGCTGTAGACCGAACGTCCGGTCCCCTCACGCATGGTGCGTTGCATGGCGTTTTGCAGCAGGTATATCGCCCCGCCATCGAAACGTTGCTGAATCTGATAAGGATAGCGCTTGAGTGGCTCACCGTCGGCAGTCAGCACGCTACGGATACCTCGCAAAGGGGTGTTGAAGCCGCCGTTGGCCATGGTCTGATACATACCCGCCACCTCCATTGGAGTCAGCGCGCCAGCGCCCAGCAACATCGATGGATAGGCCGGCCATTGGCGCGCAACTCCCAGACGCTCAAGAGTTTTGAGTACGTTCGGCACGCCCAGTTCCAGCCCCAGCTTGGCACTGGACAAGTTGTAGGAGTGGGCCAGCCCCTGGTACAGGTAGACGGTGCCGTGAGACTTGTGATCATAGTTTTGCGGGCTCCAGACTTGGCCGTCCTGCCCCTTGATCGAGAAGGGTTTATCCTCCAGAAAACTGGTCAAGGTGTACTGGCTTGGACGTTCCAATGCAGCCAGGTAGATCGCCGGCTTGACCAAGGAGCCGATCGGTCGCAGTGCATCCAGGGCGCGATTGAAGCCGGCATAGCCCGGCTGGCGACTCCCAATAAGCACCTGCACTTCGCCAGTTTCCGGGTTGGTCACGACCATTCCGGCCTCAACCTTGTCCACCCCCTTGCGCCCGGACAGGCGTTTCAGCGAGTCGGCCAGGGCGCTTTCGGCCTTGAGCTGGAGAATCGGGTCAAAGCTGGTAAAAATACGCAGACCTTCTTCGGTCAAATCCTCTTCGCGGTAATCCTCACGCAACTGGCGCTTAACCAGATCGAGGAACGCCGGGTACGAGCTATCGGCCATGCTGCCGCGCTGGGTCACGCCGAGCGGCTTCTGCTTGGCCGCAACCGCCTGCTCGAGCGTTACCACGCCCTGCTGGACCAGCACATCAATCACCAGATTACGCCGCACCATGGCCCGTTCGGGATTGCGCCGCGGGTTGTAATAGGTTGGGCCCTTGACCATACCGACCAGCAGAGCCACCTGCTCGAGCTTCAACTCGGCCAGCGGCTGACTGAAGAAGTACTGACTGGCCAAGCCGAAACCATGCACCGCGCGGGCGCCGTCCTGGCCCAGAAAAACCTCGTTGAGATAGGCCTCGAGAATATCCTGCTTGTCGTAATGCAGCTCGAGCAGCACCGCCATCATGGCCTCGGTGGCCTTGCGGATCAGGCTGCGCTCATTGCTCAGGTAGAAATTCTTCACCAGCTGTTGAGTCAAGGTGCTGCCGCCCTGGACAACCTGCCCGGCCGTGGCATTGACCCAAACGGCGCGCGCAATCGACTTGGGCGACACACCCCAATGATTGAAAAACTCGCGATCTTCGACCGCTACCAGGGTTTCCACCAGATAGGGCGGCACCTGCTCCAGCTTGATCAGCAAGCGGTCTTCCTGATGGGCCGGGTACAATCCACCGATCAACATCGGTTCCAATCGAGCCACAGCCAGGCTGCTGCCATTGGCCTGGCTCAGGCCGGCGACGTAATCGCCGGAAAAACGCACGCGGACCTGCTGTGACGGCTCACGGCTTTCATAGAATTGGAAGCCGCGCGTGTGCAACTCGAGATTATTACCGGCTACCGACACGGCGCCCGGACCATTGGCCGCACTCTCCCGGCGATAACCGAGGGCGTCCAGCTCCTGGAGGAAGTCACTCTTGGTCAGTTTCTGGCCGACGAACAGCTCCAGCGGCCTGGCATAGACCTTGGCCGGGACGGTCCAGCGCTTGCCGGAAAACTTCTCCTGCACCACTGCATCGAGGTAAACCGCAAAGCCGGCGAACACCACCAAGCCAACCAGACCAAGCTTGAAAGCCCAGCCCAACCAGGGGCGCATGCCACGCGAGCGGCGCTTTGAACGAGAACGAGGAGATCGGGTACGAGTCATGGCGCGGCATTATACGCACTTTACCGAGGACAAGCAGGCGCAGTCCGGCGGTTTGCACAGCGGCTCTCAACGGCCATAATGCCCGCCTCTTATTTGTTTGAAAGCCAAGGATCGCCCGTGAGCCAAGCCCTGATTGCCGCCCTGCAGAACCCGGCCCTATACCCCCATCCGGTAGAGGCTTTCCAGGTCATCGAGACGCATATCTCCTGGGTGGTGTTGACCGGCCCCTACGCCTACAAGATCAAGAAACCGGTTAATTTCGGCTTCCTCGACTTCACCGAACTGGCCGCTCGCGAACACTTCTGCAAGGAAGAGTTACGTCTCAATCAGCGCCTCACTCAAGGCCTGTACCTGGAAGTCCTGCCGATCAGCGGCAGTATCGACGCACCGCAACTGGGTGGCGATGGCCCAGTCATCGAGTACGCCCTGAAAATGCGCCAGTTCCCTCAGGACCAGTTGCTCGCCGAGGTGCAGGCACGCGGCGAACTCAGTGAGGCGCATGTCGATGCGCTGGCTGAACAGATTGCCCTGTTCCATCTCGACGCACCACAGGTACCCCTGACCCATGAGCTGGGTTCACCAGAAGCGGTAATGGCGCCAGTCAGGCAGAATTTCGAACAGATCCGCCCACTGCTCTCGGACAAGGCCGACCTGCAGCAACTCGATGCTCTGCAAGCCTGGGCTGAGAGCAGTTTTTCCCGGCTCGAGCCACTGCTGGCGCGGCGCAAGGCCGAAGGCTTCATTCGCGAATGCCATGGCGATATCCACCTGGGCAACGTCACCCTGCTCGACGGCGAGGTAGTGCTGTTCGACTGCATCGAATTCAACGAACCCTTTCGCCTGATCGATATCGCCTCGGACGCCGCCTTCCTCGCCATGGACCTGGAAGACCGTGGCCTCAAGGCCTTCTCCCGACGTTTCGTCAGCGCCTGGCTGGAGCGTACCGGCGACTATGCGGCGCTTGAATTGCTGAACTTCTACAAGGCCTACCGCGCCATGGTGCGTGGCAAAGTCAGCCTGTTCCGCCTCGGCCAGGAGACCGATGCGGTCCAGCGCGCAGTAATCCTGCGCCAATACCGCCGCTACGCCGTGCTGGCGGAGAGCTACAGCGCTATCCCGTCGCGCTTGCTGGCCATTACCCATGGGGTTTCCGCTGTTGGCAAGAGCCACGTGGCCATGCGCCTGGTCGAAGCCCTGGGGGCCATCCGCCTACGTTCGGACGTCGAGCGCAAGCGCCTGTTCGGCGAACAGAACAGCGCCGACAAAGACCAATTGGGCGCCGGCATCTACAACCAGACCGCCAGTGATGCAACCTACCAACGCCTGCATCAACTGGCCGATGCCGCGCTGCACGCCGGTTTCCCGGTGGTGATCGATGCCACCTACCTCAAGCAGGCGCAGCGCCAGGCGGCCTGCCAGATTGCCGAAGACACCGGCGTGCCCTTCCTGATTCTCGACTGCCACGCCCCCGACGCCGTGATCGCCAGCTGGCTGGCACTACGCCAGGATCAGGCCCAGGATCCCTCCGACGCGACGATGGACGTGATCAAGGCCCAGCAAGCCAACCGCGAGGCTCTCGGCCAGGACGAACTCGCCCACAGCACGCGGGTCGACACCCATGAAAGCGCCAGCCTGGACAGCCTGGTCGCGCGGATTCGTCAGCACCTGCCAGGGCTGTAAGCGCCGCGACAGCTAAACAGCCGCGACGGGCAAAGCGCGTCGCGGCTTCTATACTGGCAGGGACCCCACCACGGACGTCCCGCTCATGAGCCAGCCTTGTCACCTCGATAGCCCGCTCTACCACCTGCTGCAAAATGAAGACATTGCCGGCTTCAATGCCCAGAAACCCAAGGACGGCGAGGTGGACCTGTGCAATGGCGACTTTCGCGGACTTGACTTACGCGCTATCGACGCCAAGCGCATTAACTTCAGCGACGCCTACTTTCGCGGCACGGATCTGCGCGGGCTTGATTTGCGCGAAGCCCTACTTGAAGGCGCCAGTCTGGCCCATGCACAGATTTCCGGCGCCTACTTCCCAGCCGACCTGAGCGCCGACGAGATACTCATGTCGGTTAATTTCGGCACGCGCCTGCGCTACCGCACGCGATGAACATGAGCGAAATTGCCCAACTGTTCGGCGCCAATGCCGGGGCCTATGCCAGTTTCCGCCCACACTACCCGGCCGCCCTGTTCGACTGGCTGGCCAGCCACTGCTCCGAACGGCAATACGCCCTGGACATCGCCTGCGGCAATGGCCAGGCAAGCGTGCCATTGCGTCGGCACTTTGCCCAAGTGCTGGCCTGCGATGCCAGTCTCGATCAACTGCGTGCCGCCGAAACGCCCGCCGGCATCAGCCTGTTCGCCGCCAAGGCCGAAGCCCAACCCCTGATCAGCGCCAGCCTCGATTTGATCGTGGTCGCCCAGGCCCTGCACTGGTTCGCCACCCCGGCTTTCTTCGCCGAGGTCAGGCGACTACTCAAACCCGGCGGCCTGTTCGGCGCCTGGTGCTACAGCCTGATGCGCATAGATAGCCCTCTGGATGAACTGATCGACGACTTTTACCGGAACACTCTCGGCGGCTATTGGCCACCAGGGCGCGCCAGCGTCGACAGTGGCTACCGTGATATCCAGATGCCCTTCCCGCGCCTCGAACCACCTGAGTTTGCCATCGAGGCACACTGGAGTTTTCCCCAGCTGACCGGCTATCTGCGCACCTGGTCGGCTGTGCAATACTGGGAGCGCCAACAGGGCCGCGATCCGGTCAGCGAACTGGAGCCTGCGCTACTCAGGGCCTGGGGCGATATCAAGCAGCCACGCTTTGTCCGTTGGCCACTACACTTGCTGGTAGGCATCGCGCACTGAGTGTTTGATCAACTGCTCGCCAACAGCGCAAGGAGGCTCGATGAATGACGAATTACAACATTTGAAGAACCTTGGCAAAACCTCCGCACAATGGCTGCATGCCGTCGGCATCCACAGCGCCAACGATCTGCGCAGGCTAGGTGCGGTCGATGCTTACCGCGCGGTACGTGCGCGCGGTTTTCGCGCATCCAAGGTTTTGCTCTATGCCATTGAGGGCGCCTTGCTCGATGTGCACTGGAGTGAATTGCCGCCCGCCCACAAAGCCGAACTGAATGGTCGGCTCGATGTTTGTCCGACAGACAACAAGAGCTAGCTCACAACCTCCGCGCACAGTGATTTACCTATGACCTGGCACCGCCTATTGTCTCAGGGACGTTCGTGCGCTTTAGCCAGACTAGCCAGTTCAAGGAATTACGCTCATGTATTTACTCGGGGAGCAACCGGCTTACGCCGACCAACTGATCAACCGACTGCAAAGCATCCCCACCCAGTTATTGGAAGGCCTGACCCCCTGCGGGGACGCCCTGCAACTGGAGCGCGCCGAGGACCTGGCTCAAGAACTGCCGGAGAACCAGCTGTTCATTATCGAGAATGGCTTGCTGCATGCCTCGGTCGATGACCGCCCGCTGTTCTACCTACAGGAAGGTGACCTGGTCGGCCTGCGCCAGGGCATCGATCTGCCCAGCTGCCGCTACAGCAGCGAAGAGTCGCTCAGCCTGATCCCTTATTCGCGCAGTGAGGTGTTCAAGCACATCTATGTCAGCGAGCCGCGCCAGGAGCTGTTCATCCAGTACCTGATCGGCCACACCGCCCTGCTATCTGACGCTCTGGCGCGCCTCAAGCAACCGGAAATCCGTCCCGCGACAGGCTTCCAGCACTTCGCCGCCGGTGAAGAATTGATCCAACAGGGCGATGCCGCCGATCATGTGTTCATCATCATCGAGGGCCACGCCACCGCCTATGTCGACGGGCACAAGGTCGGTGACGTACAGAAAGACGAGATCTTCGGCGCCATGGCCGTCTTCACCCGCGAGAAGCGCAGTGCCACCGTGCTAGCCGACGAACCTTGCACGGTGATGGTGATCCCCAAGGAGCAGTTCCTCAGCCTGATGCAGAGCAACCCGCGTATTGCCCACAGCCTGATAGAGAGCATGGCGCGGCGGATCGACCTGTTGAACAAGGAAGTGACCCAGCTGCGCCTGCCTGAAACCGCCTGACAGCCTGTTGCGCGTCGCACTCGAAAACCCGGCCATGCGCCGGGTTTGCTGTTTCTGTCCCGCCCCAGGCAACGGCCAGGAATTATTTCGGCAAAGGCGATTGACTTGCAAATGATAATCTCTATCATTGGCAACAGCTGGTCGCGAGATCGGCGGATAAGCTCAAGAGACCTGCAATCGGCCTCTTCAGATTATCTCCTCATCAGGCTAATCACGGTTTGACCCGGCTCTTGCCGGGTCTTTTTTTGCCCGGCAGAATTTGCCCAGCAGAAAGTGCTCGCCGCCCGATCGTCCAGCGCCTAAGTGAGGACGCGGTGGTGAGCCGAAGCGGGACACTGCCCGACCACCCTACGCCGCGTCGAGCCCGGCGCTTAACCTGCGCTCAATATTCGAGCTTGGCGTAGAGGGTCTTGCGCGATGCCTCGCGCGCCTGCTTGAGGGTGTGAATGCCACGTTCGGCCAGCAAGGGGATCAGCTTGAGGAACACCTCGCCCGTGACCATGGCATCGCCCAGCGCGGTATGCCGGCCCACCACAGGCACACCGAGGCGGGCGGCGATCTGCTCCAGGCGATGTTCGTCGGCGGCATGCCCCGGATGCACCAGGGCGGACAGCAGCAAGGTATCGAGTACGGGCTGGATAAAGCGGATGCCGGTCTGCGCCTCCTTGAGTTGCAGGAAGCGCATGTCGAAGGCGGCGTTGTGGGCCACCAGCACCGTATCTTCGGCAAAGCGCTGAAACAACGGCAACACCTCGCCGATGCTCGGCTGCCCCGCCAGCATCTGTGGCGAGAGGCCATGTATCAGCTGTGACTCGCGCGGAATCGCGCGGTGCGGGTCGATCAATTGCTCGAAGCATTCCTGCATCAGCAGCCGGCCATTGACGATACGCGCCGCACCGATCGAGATAATTTCGTCACCCTCGGATGGCGCTAGCCCGGTGGTTTCGGTGTCGAACACGGTGTAGGCCAACTCGCGCAACGGCAGTTCGTCGAGTTCGGGGGTCTGCCCCGGCTGGCTGAACAGGTCGAAGTCGTAATACACCGGGCGCCCCTGAACCCGGGCGGGAAGCGGCGCCTGCACTTCCGGCTGGCTCACCGGCAACTGCAGATACAGGCGATTATCGCCGCTGAGCGCATCGGCCTGGCACCAGAGTTCGCCGCCGTGCCGCTCCAGCACCTCCTTGAGGGTAGACGCGGCGGCATCGTCTTCGGCAACCGGACTGCACGACCGCTGCTCCCACTCATGCAACTGCTGGGGGTCGAGCGCCATCCCGCTCCAGCGCAGGGCCAGGCGTACGAAACGGCCTTCGACGGCCAGTTCGAACGTCACCTCGCGAATGCCCAGCGTGGCGACCATGGCGCCCATCAACTGAGTCAGCGCCTGCACCAGGGAATAGCTGTCCAGGCTCAACCAGAGCGACTCGTCGCCGCCCTGGTAACGGACGGTGACACCCAGCGTGGCGGCAAAATTACGCTGCAGGGCAAGCAGCAGATCGGTCGCCAGCATGTCCTCGAGCGGCCACTGCGGGCGCAGCAGGTCGGCATGCTGGCTCAGCACCTGTTCGAGATGCTGGGAAAGCCGCTGCGCCTCATCGCTGATCACCTTACCGAAGCGCTGGCGGTGCTCGGCATCCATCTGCGGGTATTGCTCGACGGTTTCCGCAGCCGCGCGAATATTGCCCAGCGCCGCCCGGGTACCTTCGGTCAGTTGCTGCAACAGCGCATCGCGGCGACTGTTGAGTTCGACCGAGCGGGTGATGTCATCGAGGATCAGGACGAAACCGATCAGCTCGCCCTGCTGATCCAGCACCGGGGCCATCTGCGCCCGCAACAGATTGGCGCCACGGGCCGTGACGAAATGCGCCACCGGACTGGGATTGTCCTGCTGCAGACGCTGCCTGACCCGCTCCAGGGCATGCACGATCAGGCGCTGGTCGAGAATGCCAAAGATCGAGCGCCCCAACCCAACCGGCGCACCAGCCGGGCCAGCGGCGTCCGGCTCCAGCAACAGGCTGGCGCTGCTGTTGTAGAGCAGGATGCGGCCCTCGCGATTACACACCAGCACGCTTTGGTCGAGCTCCGACATCAGCGCGGCCAGACGATTCTTTTCCTGCTCGAGACGGGCATTGGCTTCCTCGATACGCACCGCCACCTCGCGCTGCAGGGCGCAATGCGCCTCGGCAAAGGCATTCAGGGCAGCACCCAGCCGACGCATGTCGCGGCTGCCCGTAAGAGCCACGCGGTGCGCGGGGTTGACCCGGTGGATGATGCCGACCTCCTCGCTCAGGCGGATCACCACCTCCGGGTAGGCTGCCAGCCACAGGCGCAGGAGCACGCCGAACGGAATCAGCAGCAGCCCGCAGAGCACCACCAACAGCGCGCCACGCCCGGCCAGCAGCGAGAGCACGGCGGCGCGCTCCTGGCTGTTCAGGTCGGCCCACAACAGCCCGCCGGCAAGCGCCAGCAAACTGCCAAGCAGCAGACTGAGGATGGACAGCCAGAAGGCGAAACGCAGACGTGGACTCATCGACTAGTCGACCGCCAGCTGCGCGCCGATCTGCGCCAGCAACTCCTGGGTCGAGAACGGCTTGGTGATGTAGGCATTGGCCCCCAGCGCCAAGCCCTTGCTGATTTCGACCTCGCGGCCCTTGGCCGTCAGCATGACGATGCGCATGTGCTGCCAAGCCGGATTCTCGCGGATCTTCTGGCACACGTCGAAACCGCTCAGACGCGGCAGCATCACATCGAGCAGCACCAGATCAGGCGGTTGCCGCTCAATGGACTCCAGGGCCTCCTGACCGTCGTGCGCCACCATGACCTGATAACCGGCCTGCTCGAGCAGGAACTCGAGCGAGATGACGATGTTCGGTTCGTCGTCGGCGATTAATACGGTTTTGCTCATACTCCATACTCCGTCTCGCGGCCCGCGTCTGACGCGGCCGCATTCGCCTGCCCCAAGGGCAGAGTAAAGGAAAAGGTCGCCCCCTGTCCGCGCGCACTGTTCACCCATAACCGGCCGCCGAAGTGCTCGATGATCTGCCGGCTGATCGGCAGCCCCAGACCGGTGCCCTGCGGCTTTTCGGTGAGGTTGTCACCGGCCTGGCGAAACTTCTCGAAGATGGTCTGCTGATCGGCCGGGTCGATACCGCAGCCGTTGTCACGCACGTCCACTTGCAACGCCTCCGGCAGCACCTGCACGGCGATGCCGATGCGCCCCGCCTCGCGGTCGCAGAACTTCACCGCATTGGCGATCAGATTGAGCAGCACCTGCAGCAGGCGATCGCGGTCGGCCAGCACCGGCGGAATCTGCGCCGGCAGCTCAAGGCACAGTGCCACGCCCTGTTCCTGCAACAGCTGGCTGGTGGTGGCCTGGGCGTCCTCGATCACCTCCTTCAGGTCGAGCGCGCTGGTGTGCCATTCGGCACGGCCCGACTCGAGCTTGGCCAGGTCCAGCACCTGGTTGATCATCCGCGTCAGGCGCTCGCTCTCCTTGACGATGATGCCGACGAAGCGCGCGCGCTGTGCTGGGTCCAGCTCGGGGTTGTCGTTGAGAATCTCGGAGAAGGCGCGGATCGAGGTCAGCGGCGTACGCAGTTCGTGGGTCACGGTGGAGATGAAGTCGTCCTTCAAGCGATCGAGTTCCTGCAGCCGCGCATTGGCCGCGCGCAGTTCGCCGGTGGCGACTTCAAGTTCGTGCGACTGCTGCTCCAGGCGGCGGCTGTAGGCGAGCACCTGGGAGGCTTCGTCGAGGATGCCGAGCACCTCGTCCATGCCCAGCGGCTCCTCCTGCACCACCGAGGCCAGCATCACCCGCGCCGAGGCGGCACCAATCGCACCCGCCAGTTGTTGCTCGGCGAAGTGCACCAGATCGGCATCCGGCACCAACTCGGCAGCGGACGCCAGGCCGCGCTGCGCCGCGTAGCCGGCGAAGGCCTCGCGGGCCCGCGCCGGACCGAGGAAGCGCCCGACCAGGGCAATCACCTCCGTCACCGAGGCGCTGCCGCGCCACAGGCTGGAGCCGCGTCCGGCGACCTTGAAGGCATCGACGAACAGCAGCGCCTGGGCATGCTCGCGGCTGCTCTGCCGACCGAACAGCGAGACGCCGACATAGGCGCCGAGGTTGGCCAGCAGGCTCCAGAACAGCGAGTGGCCGATCTCGTCCAGCCCCGCCAGGCCGAACAGCGCCAGCGGCTTGAGCCAGGCGATGGCCAGCGGCCCCTGCTCGATGAAACTCAACGGCAACCAGCCGGACTTGGCGAACGCCGGCAGCAACAGGGTATAGAGCCACAACAGAAAGCCCAGCGACAGGCCACTCAAGGCGCCGGCGCGGGTGCCCTGCTTCCAGTACATGCCGCCGAGCATCGCCGGGGCGAACTGCGCCACCGCGGCGAACGACACCAGGCCGATCGAGACCAGCGCGTAGGCCTCGCCCGCCGCGCGGTAATACACATAGCCGAGCAGCATCAACAGCAGGATGGCGCCACGGCGGATGCCCAGCAGCAAGCCCGAGAGGTCCGCCCGCTGCGCCAGGCCGAGGGCCTTCCAGCGCAGCAGCAGCGGCATCGCCAGGTCGTTGCAGATCATCGTCGACAGCGCGATGGTCTCGACGATGACCATGCCGGTGGCGGCCGACAGCCCACCGACGAACACCAGCAGCGCCAACGACTCCTGGCGCAGGGCCATGGGCAGGGTGAGGACGAAGGTATCGGCATCCACCGTGCCGGCGGGAAAATGCATCAAGCCGGCGAAGGTGATCGGCAGGACGAAAATATTGATCGCCAGCAGGTACAGCGGAAACAGCCAGATGGCCTTGGCCACGTGGTTCTCGTTGACGTTCTCGACCACGCTGATCTGGAACTGGCGCGGCAGAAACAGGATCGACAGCATCGACAGAAAAATCAGCGAAACCCAGGAGCCATAAGTCCCGGCAGGGCCGCCGAGGGTCAGCAGCTGGTCGACATCGGGCAAACGCGCGGCCTGCTCGAATACGTCGGCGAAACCATGGTAGAGGCCGAAGGTGACGTACAGACCGACCGCCAGAAAAGCCAGCAGCTTGACCAGCGACTCGAACGCGATAGCCGCCACCATGCCTTCATGGCGCTCGGTCGCGTCGAGGTGGCGGGTGCCGAACAGGATGGTGAAGGTCGCCAACAGCAGCGCCACATAAAGCGCGGTGTCCTGCAGGGGGCCGAGCGCCTGGCCCGAGTTCGGCATTTGGATAGTCGGGTACTGCCAGAGAATCAGGAAGCTGCTGGACACCGCCTTGAGCTGCAGGGCGATATAGGGAATCACCCCGACCACCGCGATCAGCGTGACCAGTCCGCCCAGCAGCGCGCTCTTGCCATAGCGCGCGGCGATGAAGTCGGCGATCGAGGTGATGCGATTGGCCTTGCTGATGCGGATCATCTTGCGCAGCACCAGCCAGAACAGCGCCGCCATCAGGGTCGGCCCGAGGTAGATCGGCAGAAAGCCGACGCCACTGACCGCCGCCCGGCCAACGCTGCCGTAGAAGGTCCAGGAGGTGGCGTACACCGCCATCGACAGCGCATAGATGTAAGGATTGGCGATGATCGAGCGGCCGGCATCGGCGCGCTTGTCACCCCAGTAGGCGATGGCGAAGAGGATGCCCAGGTAGGCGCAGGAGGTCAGCAGGATCAGGCCAGCGAGCGGCATGGGCAGCGCCTCCTCATCGGCTCGAGCACTCGACGACCAGGATCATCGCCACAATCAGCAGGGCCCAGGCCACGAACAGGTAGGCAAACAGCAGCGGAATACCGAACACCTCGCCACCGCTATCGAACAGCGCCAGCAAGGGATAGCTGAACAACAGACAACCCAGCATGAACAATGCCACCAGCCGCTGTGCCCGCAGTGTGCGATTGGCCATAGCCCGTACCTCCTGAGGCTAAGTGTGGCCGATTATTCGCCTGGCGCACTGCGCGACCATGGTAGGGGGCGCGCACCGGCGCACGCCTCTTGCCGCGCAGGCTGAGGCACCAAGCCTGTCAGGCGGTGGCAAGGTTAGGTTCGCATTGGCTGGCGCGAGGCGCTGCTCGTAGCTGCAACCGGACGGCGTTGCGCTGCAGCCGCAAAATCCGCCCCGCCAAGGAGACGGAAAGCCCAGGCAACGTCTAGCAGGCTGTTGAACAACTACCGGCGTTGCCATCGCTGCGTTAAACACAGGCTCGCGTGCGAGCCCAGTCCGTTTTCGCCTATTGTTGCGGGGCCGCCATCGGTAGTGCGCTGGCGGCCTCGCCTACGTTTTCAACGGCCTGCTCACGGCCGGACCGCCGTGAAAAATCCAACGCCTAGCTGGCGAAATCGGCGCAGTAGTCGCGCACCGGCCACGCCGGGGTGTACCAGACGTAATCGGCAGCAGCGGCGCTGACCGTCTGGCCCTCTTCAGCCAGAATCAGCACCCGGCTGGCGGCTTTATCACCCAGGTCCACCAAGTGCAGCGGCACGCCCAAGTCGCGCCGCACGTGAAAGGTGCCGGCGAACAACAGGCCGGGCTGTGGCGCCGCCTCCAGCGCCGTGGCCATGCGCCGGTCGCGCTGCTGCTGCACGGAAAGCATGGCCGGCAGCTTGCTCTTCGGCAGTTTGCCGCAATGGGAGGTGCCGATCTGCGCCAGCAAGGGCCCCTGCACCAGCGCCGAGGTGGACAGTGCGCCGCTCAACGCCGGACGCTTGCGATAGACCTGGCGCACTTGCGCGCGATTCAGATTGGCGGCCAGCAGCGGGTACGGTTGGGCGAGGGCATGTCGCACAATCGGCCCATACAGCTTCCAGGACCAACCCGCCTGCCAGGCCAATGCCGCCGGCAGATCGGTGACCGGCTGACCCTCGGCCATGCGTGCGCGCACCGCGTCGACCCGGCCCTGCTGCTCTGAGGTGAGCATTTCCAGCAGCAGGCTGCCCTGCGCCCGTTGCGTCTCCAGCGCCTGCAGCAACCAGAGCTGCAACGCGTGATGATCGGGATTGTCATGCGCCTCACCGACCAGCACGCGGGGCGCGGGGGCCAGGTGTTCGATCAGTTGCTGCGGACTCAGGCGCTGCCCCGTGTGCAGATCGACGATCTGGCCCGGATCGGCATGCTCGCGCCCTGCGGGGCTTTGCCAGGCAGGCAGCGGCGGCAGCGAGGCCTGGCAACCGGCCAGAAGGATGGCGACGAATACAAGCAACGTGCGCATATGGAAATCCTTGTTGTTTTAGAGGGCTGGCAGAGCTGGGCACTGGGGGATGGCTGAAGCGTCATCCTCCCGGTCTCGTAGCGATTGCAGATCAACCTAGGCAAAGAGTAGCAGCGGGCAAGCAGTAGTTGCGCCCAGCAGATGACTCTAGCGCGCCACGATCAGCGGATGCCCGCGCTCCGGATGGCGCTGCACCAGTACTTCCAGGCCGAATACCGCCTGCAGCGGCTCGGCGCGCAGGACCTGCTCCGGACTGCCCAGCGCATGCGACCGACCGCGATCGAGCAGCAGCAAACGGTCACAGTAACGCGCGGCCAGGTTCAGGTCATGCAGGATCACCAGCACCGCCGCGCCCCGTTCGGCAAAGGCCCGAGTGGCCTGCAGGGTGGTGTGCTGGTGCAGGGGATCGAGCATCGAGGTCGGTTCGTCGAGCAACAGGGTCTGCCCCTCGCCACCCGGCCAGAGCTGGGCCAACACCCGCGCCAGGTGCACGCGCTGGCGCTCGCCGCCGGACAAGGCCAGGTAGCTGCGCCCGGCCAGGTGGGCCGCATCCGCCGCCTGCAGCGCTTCGTCGACGACCTGCGCATCACGCAGCTGACCGCTGGCATGGGGCAGCCGGCCCATGGCCACGACCTCCTCGACGCGGAAGGCAAAATTCAGCGTCGAGGCTTGCGGCAACACCGCCAGCCGCCGGGCGCGCTCGGCGCCCGGCCAGTCACCGAGGCGGCGCTGAGCGAGCCATACCTGGCCGCGGGACGGCGGCAGTTCGCCGCAGAGCGCACCGAGCAAGGTGCTCTTGCCGGCACCATTGGGGCCGAGCACACCGAGCACTTCGCCGGGCCGCAGCTCCAGGTCGATATCCGCCAATACGGTCCGGGAACCGCGTTGCACCGCCAGGTTTTCCGCTCGCAGCATCAGGCCCGCCCCCGCAGCAACAGATAGAGAAAGAACGGCGCGCCAATCAATGCGGTGACAATGCCGATCGGCAGTTCCGCCGGCGCCAGCAGCAGCCGCGCAGCCAGGTCGGCGAACAGCAGCAGGCTGGCGCCCGCCAGCGCCGAGGCCGGCAGCAGCACGCGGTGATCCGGGCCGACCAGCAAGCGCATCAGGTGCGGCACTACCAGGCCGATAAATCCGATCATCCCCGCCGCCGCCACTGCGGCGCCGACGCCGAGGGCGGTGCAGAACACCAGTTCACGCTTGATCCGCTCCACGGCAAAACCCAGGTGGCGCGCTTCCGACTCGCCGAGCAGCAAGGCATTCAGCGCCCTGGCCCGCCGCGGCAACCACAGCGCCACCGCCAGGGTGACCAGCAGCAACGGCCACAGCCGCGCATAGCTGGCGCCATTGAGGCTGCCCAGGTTCCAGAAGGTCAGGGTGCGCAGGGTGGTGTCATCCGCCAGGTAGGTGAACAGGCCAATGGCCGCGCCCGCCAGCGCGGTCAGGGCGATGCCGGCCAGGAGCATGGTCGCCACGCTGGTCTCACCGTCGCGGCGACCCAGGCGATAGACCAGGGCAGTGACCCCGAGGCCACCGATAAAGGCGCAAAGCGATAACAGGTAAGGCGCGAAAACCTCCGGCAGGCCGCCCAGCGCCGCGCCAGCGACAATCGCGACCGCCGCGCCCAGCGCCGCACCGCTGGAGACCCCGACCAGGCCAGGGTCGGCCAAGGGGTTGCGGAACAGCCCCTGCATCGCCACTCCGCACAGCGCCAGCACCGCACCGACGGTCAGGCCCAGCAGGGTGCGCGGCATGCGGATCTGCCCGAGGATCAGCTCGGCCTGCTCCAGCTCGACGCCCCCCACGGGCATGCCGAGCAGGCGCAGTGCCGCTTGCAGGGTATCGGCCAGCGGCAGGCTGACCGGCCCCAGCGCCAGGGATAACCAGAGCGCGAGTGCCAGCAACAGGCCCAGCGCGATAAACAGTGAGCGCGGCTGAATGACGGGATTCATGGCGTGGGCTGGGCTTCTGCGGTCAAAGGGTGGCGGGCAGGATAAAAGGCTGTGCCCCAGGCCGCCAGTCAATCCCGTGCGGCGGGACAGTGCAAGCGCCAGTTTTTCTGCGCCTGCGGGCGGACTGCGCTTGGCAAGCCCGCGCAGTCCGGGATAATGCCCGCCTACTCTGGAGATGCCGATGATGCGTTTATGCGCCCCGAATGAGCTGGCCGAAGGTCAGAGCCGGGGCTTCGTGATTGACGGCGAAAAGCTGTTTGCCGTGCGCAAGCACGGCCAGGTGTTCGCCTACCGCAACCGTTGCCCGCACAAGGGTATCCCTCTGGACTGGCTGCCAGACCAGTTTCTCGACCACAGCGCCAGCCTGATCCAGTGCGCCACCCACGGCGCACTGTTTCTCATCGACTCGGGCGAATGCGTGGCCGGCCCCTGCGCCGGGCAATCGCTGCACGCGCTGAGCTGCGCGGAAGATCACGAAGGGATCTGGATCGACTGCTGAATTGCTCGGACCTATCTTCCTACGCAAGGCCGAACAACCCACGCCCCCGTGGCAGGCGCTTCAGCGGCGAGCTGCGCGCGGCGGCAGTCGCGGCTGAAGCCCCGCCCACAGTGGGTTACTCGTTTAAGTTCAGACCCGTAGCCCGGATTGCATCCGGGCTACCACAGCTTCGGTCCCCTTTACTGGCTTACAAATGCACCTCGAGCCGACGCACTAACTGAACCCCCTGCGGGCTGATATCCGCGCCGTAAGCCATTACTTCGACACCCGCCTCGACCGCGGCGCGCAAAGCCGCGGCGTAGGCCGGATCGATCTCCTCGGCCGGGCGCACCGCATCGATCTCCGTCAGGTTGACGCAATACAGCTGCACGGCACGAACCCCATCACGCGCCAGCGTCGCCAGTTCACGCAGGTGCTTGGCGCCGCGCTCGGTGCGCGCATCGGGAAACGCCGCCACCCGGCTGTCGGCATAGCCCAGGGTCACGCTCTTGACTTCGACGAACGCGGCGCCGTGCGGGTAATCCAGGCGGAAATCGATGCGGCTGCGCTCCTGGCCATAGGGCACCTCGCGCTTCAAGGCGCTGAAGCCGGCCAACTCGGTGATCAAGCCGCCGCGCAGCGCCTCTTCGACCAGGCTGTTGGCGCGTGCGGTATTGATCACCGCCAGGCGGCCCTGCGGCGTTTCGCCGATTTCCCAGGTGCCCGGCAGCTTGCGCTTGGGATCATTGCTACGACTGAACCAGACCCGCGCGCCTTCGCTCATGCAGTTGAGCATCGAGCCGGTGTTGGGACAATGGATGGTCAGCAGCTCGCCGCTGGCCGTTTCGATATCGGCCAGGAAGCGTTTGTAGCGGCGCAGCAGTCGCCCCTGTTCCAGCGCCGGTTCAAAGTGCATCGGGCCGCCAGCTTTTCAGGCCACGGGCAATCCGTTCGACGGCCTGCTGCAGGCGCGGCAGATCCTGGGTGTAGGCGAAACGCACATGCTGGCTGGCCAGGTGACGACCGAAATCCAGGCCCGGGGTGAAGGCCACATGTTCGGTTTCCAGGAAGTGCTGGCAGAAGGCGAAGGCATCGCCGCCAAAGGCGCTGATGTCCGCATAGAGGTAGAAGGCGCCTTCGGGCTCAACGGCAACCTTGAAGCCCAACTCGCGCAACGCCGGCAGCAGGAAGTCGCGACGACGGGCGAACTCATGCCGGCGCTGCTCGAAGATCTCCAGGGTCGCCGGCTCGAAACAGGCCAGCGCGGCATGCTGGGCCATGCTCGGCGCGCTGATATAGAGGTTCTGCGCCAGTTTCTCCAGATCCGCCACCGCCGCCGGCGGCGCCACCAGCCAACCGAGACGCCAGCCGGTCATGCCGAAGTATTTGGAGAAGCTGTTGAGCACGAAGGCCTCGTCGTCCACTTCCAGCACGCTGCTGGCGTCTACGCCATAGGTCAGGCCGTGATAGATCTCGTCGACCACCAGATGACCACCGCGCGCCTTCAGCGCCCGGGACAGCCCGCCCAGCTCCTCCCTGGACAACAGCGTACCGGTCGGGTTGGCCGGCGAGGCAACCAGCGCGCCGACGCTGTCCTTGTCCCAATAGCGCGCGACCAGGTCCGCGGTCAGCTGATAACGCACCTCCGGGCCCACCGGCACCAGTTGCGCGGCGCCCTCGACCAGACGCAGAAAATGCCGGTTGCACGGATAGCCCGGGTCGGCCAGCAGCCAGTGCTTGCCCGGGTCGACCAACAGACTGGTGGCCAATAACAGCGCACCGGAGCCACCCGGGGTAATCAAAATCCGCTCAGGGTCTATGCTCAGTCGATAACGTTGTGCGTAGAAGCCGGCAATCGCTTCACGCAGCGCCGGTATTCCTCGCGCAGCGGTATAGCGGGTATGCCCGGCCGCCAAGGCGGCTTGGCCGGCGGCGACGATCGGCGCGGCGGTGGTGAAGTCCGGCTCGCCGATCTCCAGATGGATTACATCGACACCGGCGGCCTGCAACTGGTTGGCGCGGGCCAGCAAGGCCATGACATGAAAGGGTTCGATAGCGCGGCTGCGCGCACTGTAGGACTGGGCCATGGACCTGCCTTGTGAGAGGTTGAGGCGCGGATTCTACCCAAGCCTTGCGCGAAACGGCAGCAACCACGACAACCGGGAGTAGCGCCGCTGGTGTTGTTCTGGTAAGTTCGCCCGCTTGCAGCCGCAGGGCCGAGCATTTCCGGCAATGGATAACATCCTGCGCAGTGGATTAGAGAGAGTGAGAGGCGGTCATCCATGCCCACCAAAGCAAAAGCAAAAGCAAAAAGCAGCCAACTGATTCGTGGCTTCGAACCCTATAAAGAAGTAAAGGGCGAGGAGTACATGGGTGATCCTATGCGCGCCCACTTCACCGGCATCCTCAACAAGTGGAAGCTAGAGTTGATGCAGGAAGTCGACCGTACCGTGCACCACATGCAGGACGAGGCGGCCAACTTCCCCGATCCAGCCGACCGCGCTAGCCAGGAAGAAGAATTCAGCCTGGAACTGCGTGCTCGTGACCGTGAGCGCAAGCTGATCAAGAAGATCGACGAAACGCTGCAACTGATCGACGACAACGATTACGGCTGGTGCGACTCATGCGGCGTCGAGATCGGCATCCGCCGTCTGGAAGCCCGCCCCACCGCCACCTTGTGCATCGATTGCAAGACCCTGGCGGAAATCAAGGAAAAACAGGTCGGTTCCTGACCTGACCCACGGGGCGCTTCGGCGCCCCGTGTTGCTTCTGCTTCTCTGCGCTATCCCCACCGACCCTGCGCGGCAACGCCCGGGCGGCTTCTCCTGTCCCCGCATATGCCTCTATAGTCGCCCGTATGAACGTTCCCGCTTATATCGGTCGCTTTGCCCCTACTCCCAGTGGTTACCTGCACTTCGGCTCATTGGTCGCGGCGCTGGCGTCCTACCTCGACGCGCGTTCGGTGGGCGGTCGCTGGCTGCTACGCATGGAAGACCTCGACCCGCCGCGTGAAGTACCCGGCGCCCAGGACGCAATCCTCAGAACCCTGGAGAGCTACGGCCTGCAATGGGACGGTGAACTGGTGCGGCAAAGCCAGCGGCATGCCGAGTACCAGGCGCTGGTCGAGCGCTTGCTGCACCAGGGCCTGGCCTATGCCTGCACCTGCTCGCGCAAGCAGCTGCAGGGCTACCACGGCATCTACCCCGGCACCTGCCGCGACGCCGGGCATGCGCCACACAACGCCGCGATTCGCCTGCGCGTGCCAGAGTTGAGCTACGGTTTTATCGACCGGGTGCAGGGCGAGTACCACCAGCACCTGGGGCGCGAGATCGGCGACTTCGTCATCCGCCGGCGTGACGGCTTCTACGCCTACCAACTGGCGGTGGTGCTCGACGATGCCTGGCAAGGCGTCACCGACGTGGTGCGCGGCGCCGACCTGCTCGACTCCACCCCGCGCCAGCTGTACCTGCAGGAGTTGCTCGGCCTGGCCCAACCGCGCTACCTGCACGTGCCGCTGATCATCCAGCCGGACGGCCACAAACTGGGCAAGTCCTACCGCTCGCCACCGCTGCCCACCGACCAGGCCGCGCCGCTGCTGGTTCGCGCGCTACGCGCCCTGGGCCAAGCGCTCCCCGGCGAACTGGAGCAGGCCCGCCCGGCCGAACTGCTGGCCTGGGCGGTCAGCCACTGGGACGTCGGCCGCATCCCGCACAGCCGCACCCTGGCCGAGGCGCAACTGCGCTGAACTGGCGGGCCATAGATCCTATATTCATGTGCACTCCTCACCGAGCGTAGCAGCGGAGCATGCCCCGATGCTTTTTGCGGGCGCGCGCTATCGCGACCCTGGAACTGGTTGCCCCCACCGCTCCGACGAAATGCCCGAGAGCCATAGCGCGGCTAGCGTCCAGGCTATTTTTCGCTACGTCGAAACGACGCATTGCCCTTATCCTTGCGCCCACTATCCAACCGCCCTACAGGACCGCACCGATGAAAGCCCAGCTCGAAGAATTGATTGGCAAGATAAGCTCGGGCTGCATGCTGGCCGAAGACGTCGCACGCATCGCCGACGAGGCGGCCCAGGCCTACGCCGACCCGCAGGCCTTCCTCGCCGCCAACCCGGACATCAACTACGACGACAGCTTCCCGATCCCGCTCGGCGAATGGGTAGTGGTCGGCAGCCTGCCGGATACCGTGCTGTTCCAGGCCGACAGTTACGACCAGTTGTTCCAGCAGATCGTCGAGTCCTTCGGCCAGCAAGTCAGCTTCGTGCTCAAGCCCAAACAGCTGGTCAAGGTCGAGCCGCTCAAGGCGCTAAACCGCATCCAGGTGCAACTCGGCAGCCTGTCGCCGGAAACCGGCGGCTATGTACTGGTGGACTTCAGCGAGCCGCTGGATGAGCAACTGCAAGCCGTGCTGGTTTACCGCAGCGACCTCGAGCGAGTGCTGGAGCTGGCCGTGGCAATCGGCATCTACGCCGCACCGGCCTATGAATCGATGAAAGCCGCGCAGTCCGAGTAGGCTGAGCCGCTCGCGTCATCGCCACGCAAACGGCCCGTAGGGAACTCATCCGCGCTGGCCTGATCCAATGACTGTCGATGAACACCTCACTCGCCCCCCCCCATATGCCGCTATATGTGAGGAATGCGAGGGTCTTGAGCAGCAGCCGGACGTTTTTCACTACCGCTCACGCCTGCAACCGCCATTACCGTGCATTAATGGCGGGTCGATTCCCCACAACACGCTGAATGTGTGCCGAGCTTGCTCAGACACGCCGAAGTTCGCCCTGCTCGTTCGTCTGAGGATCGCATCTTGAAAACCACAACCCTGCTTACCTGCGCTATCACCCTGGCTATTCAGGCAGCGGCCGTACCCTTCGCCTTCGCTGGCGCCGAACCACTCAGCACCGAGGTCAGCGTCGCTGCGTCGCCGCTCACCGCCGAGTTCGCCAACGACGCCAACCTGCGCGGCGAGGTCGGCCCGAAGCAGCACAACGTCGCCGTGCTGCGCGCGCAGATCCTGCTCGACCGTGCGCGCTTCTTTCCGGGTGAAATCGACGCCAGTTTCGGCTCAAACACCCGTATCGCCATCAGCGGCTTCCAGAAAAACAACGGCCTGCCCGTCAGCGGCGTCATGGACGAAGCCACCTGGGTTGCACTCAACGCCGACGTCGAACCAGTACTGGTGACCTATACCATCACCGACGCCGATGCCGCCGGGCCCTTCCAGCAGATCCCTGCCGACATGATGGACAAGGCCGCGCTGGAAACCCTGGGTTATCGCAACCTGACCGAAGCGCTCGGCGAGCGGTTTCACGCCAGCCCCGCGCTGCTGGCACAACTGAATCCGGGCAAGGATCTGAGTCGCGCCGGCGAGGCCATCGTCGTCCCCAACCTCGCCGACGCCGCGCCCCTGCCCAAGGCGGCACGGGTGGTCGTCGACAAGTCCGACTCGACCGTCACCCTCTTCGATGCCGCGGATGCCATCATCGCGCAATTCCCCGCGTCCACCGGTAGCGGTCGCGACCCGCTGCCGCTCGGTGACTGGACGATCCTCGGCGTGGCCAGAGATCCGGTGTTCAAATACAACCCCGGGCTGTTCTGGGACGCCAACCCCGCGCACGCCAAGGCGACCATCCCGGCCGGCCCGAACAATCCCGTCGGCGTCGCCTGGGTCGCCTTGTCCAAGCCGCATTACGGTATCCATGGCACACCGGAGCCGTCGAAGATCGGCAAGACCCAATCGCACGGCTGCATCCGCCTCACCAACTGGAACGTCACGGCGATGGGCCATGCCGTATCGCCTGGGCTCCCCGCCCTCCTGCAAGAGTAACCAGACGCCGCCATGAAGAGCATGCTGATTTTCGCCGCAGGCGCCCTGGCCGGCGCCGCAGGCCTGTTCTATGTCCTGCAGAACGACTTGGCCACCCCTGCCGTGGCAGTGATCACCCAGCCCAGCCCTGGCGAATACGTGCCGTCTGCGCCGGCAGCCGTGGCGCCCACCACGCAGGAGCCCGATGTCACGCTGGTCGCACCGGCGATGGCTCAGGTTGCGAGTGCCATAAGCACCAGCGCCGAGACGATGCCCATCGAGATGCCACTAGCGCCGACCACCGAGCCCCCGGCCGACAGCCCTATTGCGCAGCAGCCGAGCACGCTACGCCCGGCAATCGAGGAGGCCCGCGTGCAGAGCATGCCCGCTGAATCCTTGCAGGTGCATCCCGGCGCGCTGCTGATTCCCGTGACCGGCATAGTCTCGGCGCAACTGAGCGACACCTTCAACGACAAGCGCGGCACCGACCGCATCCATGAAGCGCTCGACATCATGGCACCGCTGAAGACCCCGGTAGTCGCGGTCGACGACGGCAAAGTGGTGAAACTCTTCACCAGCGTGCCCGGCGGCCTCACCGTCTACCAATATGATGCCAGCGGCACCTTCGCCTACTACTACGCGCACCTGGACAGCTACGCCGCCGACCTGGTGGAGGGCCAGGAACTCAAGCGCGGCGACCTGCTCGGCTACGTCGGTGCCACCGGCAACGCCAACCCGCTTGCACCGCACCTGCATTTCGCCATTTTCGAACTGGGGCCCGAGAAGCAGTGGTGGAAAGGCACGGCGATCAACCCCTACCCCTTGTTCATACGGCCATAGCCCGTATGTTGATCAGCCTAGGCTGATCCGGCGACGAAACCAGACTCAAGCCGCGTCGGCCTGCTAGCGCAGCCAGAGGAAACCCCAATGCCCTATGACGAAGGTCTTGCACAACGGCTGCGAGAGTCACTGCAAGAGCACCGCGGGATCGTCGAGAAGAAGATGTTTGGCGGCCTGGCCTTCCTGTCCCAGGGCTATATGTTCGTTGGCATTCTCGGGGATGAACTCATGGCCCGGGTAGGCCCCGTGGACTATGCACAGGCACTGTCCCTGCCCCATGTGCGCGAAATGGACTTCACCGGCAAAGCCATGAAAGGCTATGTCTTTGTCGAGCCCCCCGGTTTCGCAGACGATGCGGACCTCGCGGCCTGGGTGGCCAGGTGTCATCGGTTTGTCCAGTCGCTGCCGCCCAAGCCGCCGAAGTAAGCGCCGGATCGACCCATCCAACCCGGTGCAGGCAGGCAAGCCGCCGTTGACGGCTACACTTGTTCTCGCGTTGCCACGCTCGATCAGACGTACCCTTGCGCCAAGCCCCGCCGAAGCAAAACCCGAGGCGTCGCGGCGACGAGCTTGATCGTCAGGCGGCTAGTGCAGAGAAAACCGGCATGTCCACTTGTAGCATCAGCGGCAGCGACGGTACCCCACTCCACCTCGTCGAAACCGTTGCACCGCTTTGCCGAACGTCTGTAGCCCGCGGCACTAAAGTCTGCCGATTACAAGCACCGCCGTCCACAGCCCCTGGACAAGAGCGTCAGCCTTCCCCGGATTCCATGCGCGGATGAGACGGGTCCCGGCGCCAGCCGGCGGTTTCCACCTCCAGCATGAGCAATACCATTTCCGTTAACTCGTCCTCGGACCGCTGCCCGGCGTAGAGGTCATTCAGCGCCTTGGCGAAGGGAATGCGCAGGTCCTGGTTTTCCTCCCCGACGCTATTGCCGTCTTGCATCAACTCGCCGATGACGCGCATGACAGCCGCTTGCCACCGCGCGGTGGTCCTCGGACCATCGGCGGTGATGGCAAGCAGCTTATCCTTCGCGAGCTGGCGAAGGGCTCGTTCCCGCAACGGCCTAAGCGGCCTTGGATTGCGAGTGATCTTTGACATACCGGACGATATCCAGCGTTTCCTGGCGGAACTGCTCGTAATCGATCTGCTGGGCGTTGATAAAGGTGCTGCCCATCATGGTCACCGCCCCCATCAAGCTGGCTTCGGCAATCTCCTCCTCGCTCGCGCCAAACAAGCGCGCGGCTTCGGTATGGAACAGGGTGCAATACCTGCAACGGGTCGCACCGGACACTGCCAGACCAATCAATTCCTTGTACTTATTGGGAATCTTGGTCTCCGCCAGCCAGAAGTCCCGGGCCACGCCCCAGAATCCGCTCGCACCACCTTCCGGCATCTGCTTGATCCACTCGGGTACCCGACCTAGGGTCTGTTCAATTTCCCGGTAGGTATCTTGAATGGCCATTTGTCACCTCCTTCTCCCGTTGGAGAGATTTGCTTCAGAGGTGTAATAATTATAGTTCGCTGTTATCCCTGCACGACCAGGCGGCCAGCCAGCAATGGCAACTGACGAGTAACCCCTTAATAAACAACAAGATAGCCTTATATTTTCTGGGCGCAACGAACCTCCGTTAAGCCCCTGCAGTTATCGAAGGCAGGCACCGAAACCACCTGCACGCTGGCATTGCAGTGCGCAAAACGCGATGGCGCATAAGCCGCCCAGCCAGGCCTGCGGCGGTTGTGCTAGAGGCTCCCGTGCAACGCCTTCTCGAACAGCCGACTGTACTCGCTCGCGCTAAAGGCTATCGGATTGGTCCCCGCCGAGGGGTCGACTGCGGCCATTTGCCCGACCTGTTCGATGCGTTTGTCGTCGATGCCGATCTGCGCCAGGCTGTGGGGGATGCCGACTTCGTTGCGCAGGTGCAGCACCCAGTCGAGTACGCCGATAAAGCCTAGCCGGGGCAGGTTGAGGTAGCGCGCGAGGCGTTCCATTTGTGGCTCGATGCTAGCGCGGTTGGCTTGCAGCACGTAGGGCATCAACACCGCGTTGAGCAGGCCGTGGTGGGCGTCATACAGCGCGCCGAGGGGATGGGCCAGGGCATGCATGGCGCCGAGGCCGCGCTGGAAGGCGGTGGCGCCCATGGTCGAGGCCACCAGCATCTGCAGGCGGGCCTCGACATCGCTGCCCTTGGCCACCGCGCGCGGCAGGTACTGCTGGACCAGGCGCATGCCTTCGAGGGCGATGCCTTCGGCCATGGGGTGGAACAGCGGCGAGCAGTAAGCCTCGAGGCTGTGCGACAGCGCGTCCATGCCGGTGGCGGCGGTGATCTTCGGCGGCAGACCGATGCTCAGTTGCGGGTCGAGGATGACCAGGGCCGGGAGCATCCTGGGGTGGAAGATGATGCGTTTGATGTGTTCGGCCTCGTCGGTGATCACCGACGCACGACCGACTTCCGAGCCGGTGCCGGCGGTGGTCGGCACTGCCACCAGCGGCGCCATGCCGGTGACGTCGACGCGGTTGCAGTTATCGCCAATGTCCTCGAAATCCCACAGCGGGCGGCTCTGGCCGACCATCAGGGCGATGGCCTTGCCGGCATCCAGTGCCGAGCCGCCACCGAAGGCAATTACACCGTCGTGGCCGCCGGCCTTGAACGCGGTGACACCGTCAGTCACGTTCTGCCCGGTGGGATTGCTCTTGATCGCGGTAAACAGCCCGGCCTTGAGGCCGTCGTCGCGGCATTGCAGCAGGGCGTGATCGATCATCGACAGGGCGGCCAGGCCGGGGTCGGTGACCAGCAGCGGCGCGCTCATGCCGAGGCTGCGGCAGGCTTGCGGCAGTTCGGTGATGCGCCCGGCGCCGACGTGGATCGAGGTCGGGTAATTCCAGTTCATGCGGTATTGATTCAGGTCCATGGGACGCCTCATAACTGGGTCTTGAAGTGGAAGGATTTCGGTCGGGTCAGGTGCTCGTAACCGATGGTCGACAGACTGCAGCCGCGCCCGGAGTGCTTCACCCCGGTCCAGGCCAGGGCCGGGTCGAGGTAGTCGCAGCGATTGAGGAACACGGTGCCGGCCTCGACCCGCTCGGCCAGGGCTAGGGCGGTCTCGACGTCGCGGCTGAAGATGGCGGCGCTGAGGCCGAACTCGCTGTCGTTCATCAGCGCCAGCGCCTCCTCGTCATCCTTGACCTTCTGGATGCCGACCACCGGGCCGAAGGACTCCTCGGTCATCACCCGCATGCCGTGATAGACGTCGGTCAGCACCTGCGGCGCCAGGTAGGCCGAGCCGGGGCGATCGAGGGCAAAGCCGGCCGGGTCGATATGGGCAAGCGCGCCCTGGGCCACGGCCTCGTTGATCTGCCGCCGGACGAAATCTGCCGCCTCGGCGCGCACCAGCGGCCCTAGGGTGGTTTCCGGGTCGTCGGAGCGGCCCAGTTTGTAATGCCTGACCAGTGCCACCGCCTGTTCGACGAAGGCGTCGTACAGCGACTCGTGCACGTAGATGCGCTCGATACCGCAGCAGGATTGCCCGGAGTTGAAGAAGGCGCCGTCGATCGTGGTTGCCACCGCATGCGCCAGGTCGGCATCGGCACGCACGTAGGCCGGATCCTTGCCGCCCAGTTCCAGGCCGACACTGATGAAGCGCCCCGCCGCCGCGCGCTCGACCATGGCCCCGCCCGGCACCGAGCCGGTGAAGGAGACATGCTGGATCGCCGGTGCCTGGATCAGCTGCTCGGTATCGGCGTGGCTCAGGTGCAGGTACTGGAAGACCCCCTCCGGCAGGCCGACTTCGCTGAAGGCCTCGACCATGCGCTCGGCGCACAGTGGGGTCTGCGCCGAGTGCTTGAGCAGCACCGCATTGCCGGCCAGCAGCGCCGGCATTACCGCGTTCACCGCCGTCAGGTAGGGATAGTTCCAGGGTGCGATGACCAGGGCCACGCCGAGCGGTTCGCGGCGGATGAAGCGGGTGAAGCCGGGCTGATCGGGCAACTGGATATCGGCCAGGGCGCTCTCGGCGATATCGGCCATGTAGCTGGCGCGCTCGACGAAGCCGCGGATCTCGCCCGCGGCATAGCGGATCGGTCGGCCCATCATCCAGCACAGTTCCTCGGCGAGTTGCTCCTCCCTGGCGGCGAAGGCGGCGATGGCCAGGCGGCCGATGGCCACCCGCTCGACCAGCGGGGTCTGCTGCCAGCCCTTCTGCGCCAATGCGGCCGTGGCCAGGGCCGCCTGGATTTCGCTGCCCGTTGCCAGCTCGCGCTCGACATACATCGAGCCGTCGATGGGGGATATGCATTGCAGCTTGCTCATTACCACACTCCAGAACGGATCACCCGGGCATGCACCCAGCGCCACCAGGGCGGCGGATGCAGCCCGGTGATTCAGATGATTTCAAAGTAGCGATCCAGCTCCCAATCGCTGACATGCCGACGGTATTCACGTTCCTCCCATTCGCGGCTGGCGGCGAAATGCTCGACGAACGGATCGCCGAACAACTCGCGGGCCGCGGTGGAGGCTTTCAGACGCTGCGCCGCATCCCACAGGGTGCGCGGCAGGGCCAGCTCCGGCGGATGCTGCTGGGCGTAGGCATTGCCAACCACCGGGTCGCTCGGTTGCCACTGCTGCATCACCCCGTACAGGCCGGAGCCGATGGCCACGGCGAGGGTCAGGTAGGGATTGCCATCCGCCGCGCCGAGGCGATATTCCTGACGTTGCGACTTGTCGCTACCGGGAATCACCCGCAGCGCCGCGGTGCGGTTCTCCACCCCCCAGGTAGCGTCGGTCGGCGCCCAGAAACCGGGAATCATCCGCCGATAGCTGTTCAGGGTGGGCGCCACCATGCACAGGAACTCCGGCATCAGGCGCTGCTGGCCGGCCAGGAACTGACGCTGAACCAGGCTCATGTTGTGCGCCTGGCTGGGGTCATGGAAGGCCGACTTGCCGCTGGCGCGATCGCGCAGGGACACGTGGATATGCCCGCTCTGCCCCGGGTACTTGCCCGACCACTTGGCCATGAAGGTAGCCATCAGGCCGTTGCGCTGGGCCAGCACCTTCATGAACGTCTTGAACAGCGCGCCCTTGTCTCCTGCGGCTTCGGCATGGTCATAGGCGATGGCCGCTTCCAGCACGCCGGGGCCGGTTTCGGTGTGCAGGCCTTCGATGGGGAAGTCCATCTGCTCGGCCATTTCGAGAATTTCGTGGTACAGCTCGGCATGCACCGAGTTGCGGATCATCGAGTAGCCGAACCAGTCCGGGGTGAAGGGCTTGAGGTTGCGATAACCCTTTTCCCGCGCCGACTCCGGGGTCTCATCGAACATGAAGAATTCGTATTCCAGCGCCGCGAAGGGATCGAAACCCATAGACTGACAACGTTCGATCACCCTGCGCAGGGTGGCGCGGGGGCAGACCTGCTCGGCGGCCTCGGCGAACTCGCAGATAAACAGCAGCATGCCATTCTCGAAGGGAATGTCGCGGCAGGTATGCGGCAAAACGCGCACTGGAGCGTCCGGGTAGCCGGTGTGCCAGCCGGTGTAGCTGGCGTTGTCGTAGAGCTGATCCTTGACGTCCCAGCCGAGCACCACGTCGCAGAAGGCGAAACCTGAGTCCAGTGCGGAAAAGAACTTGCTGCGGCTCAGGTACTTGCCGCGCATCACGCCGTCGTTATCGAACACCCCGACCTTGATGTGACTGAGACCGCGCTCCTCGACGATGCGCCTGGCGTCCTCGCTGGTTTTTACATCCCGCGGATTGAGCATATGCACCCCTTGGTCTTGTTATTGCCGACCTCCACTGTCGGCTGGTTGGGTCCGAGCATCCTGGCCTGCGCCAGCGATGCCGCCCCGTAACGCATCACGCCCGCACCCTCGTCGGCAGGGGTGCGGGCGCAATGGCCTGTGGCTCAGTAGCGATAGGGCGGGCCGGCCTTGGCCATCAGCGCGTTGTACTTCTTGAAGATCTCCACCACCTTGGCGCTGCGCGGACTGCTCTTGGCGATCTCGTCCCAGAACTTGTGTGCCTCGGCCTCGACCGTGGCCCACTCGGCGTCGGGGATGGTGGTCAGCTCAAGCTTGCCGCCTTCGACCCGCAATTGCGCCTCGCCGCCCCAGTACCAGTGCTGGCGGTAGTAGTGGGAGCTGTCCATGCACAGTTTGAACAGGGTCTTGAGGTGCTCGGGGACTTCGGCCCACTTCTCCGAGTTGGCGAAATAGGAGCCGATCCAGGCCCCGGAGATGTTGTTGGTGAGGAAGTACTTGGTCACGTTGGCCCAACCGACGGTGTAGTCCTCGGTGATGCCCGACCAGGTGATGCCGTCCAGCTCGCCGGTCTGCACCGCCACCTCGACATCTTCCCAGGGCAGGGTCACCGGGATCACGCCGAAACGGGAGAGGAATTTACCGGCGGTGGGGAAGGTAAAGATGCGTTTGCCCTTGAGGTCGGCCAGGCTTCTGATCGGCTCGACGGTGGCGAAATGGCACGGGTCCCAGGCACCGGCACCGAGCCAGGTGACGCCCTCAACCTCACCGTAGGCCTCCTCCCAGATCTGCCGCAGGCCGTACTTCTCGAACAGCACCGGCACGTCCAGGCTGTAGCGGGTGGCGAACGGAAAGTAGCCACCGAATACCGAAACATCCACCGGCGCGGCGATCGAATCGTCGTCGCTCTGCACCGCATCGATGGTGCCGCGCTGCATGGCGCGGAACAGTTCGCCAGTGGGCACCAGTTGGTCGGCGTAGTAGAGCTGGATCTCCATCTGGCCGTTGGCCGCCTGGTTGAAGGCATCGATGGACGGTTTGATCACATGCTCGCCGAGGGCCGGGCCGGCATAGGTTTGCAGGCGCCAGGTGATCTTCTTCGGCTCGTCGGCATAGATGTGCGCCGACCCCAGAGCGGTGGCCCCCACCGCGCCAGTGGTGACCGCGGCGGTCTTGAGGAAACTGCGTCTCGTACTCATGCGGTTATCTCCAATAGTGTCGATTCAGATGTCATGCATCCGCATAGCACCACTGCGACCCGGCTAGGTCGGTGCAGCGTTTCAGGTGGGCAACTTGATCCTCATGGGTGGCTGTACCGGGGTGGTTCGTCGTAACACTCCAATCGTTATTTACTGCCGTTCCTGAATTCGTGGGTTCAACGTGCGTAGTGCCACTGCGGCAGCCACAGCGCCAGTTGCGGAAACGCCATCACCAGTATCAATGCCAGGATCATCACCAGCACGAAGGGCGTGACCGAGACGTAGATGTCCCTCAAGGTCACTTCCGGCGGAGCCATGGCGCGCATGAGGAACAGGTTGTAGCCAAAGGGCGGGGTCATATAGGCGATCTGGCAGGTGATGGTGTAAAGCACGCCATACCAGATCAGGTCGAAGCCCAGGGCGCCGACCAACGGCACATAGAGCGGCGCAACGATCACCAGCATGGCGGTGTCATCGAGAAACATGCCCATGATGATGAACGACAACTGCATCATGATCAGCACCTGCCATGGACCCAGGCCAAGGCGGTCGATAAAGAACCCCTCGATGGCCTTCACCGCGCCAAGGCCATCGAATACCGCGCCGAAGCACAGGGCGGCGAGGATGATCCACATGAACATGCAGGTGATGCCGAGGGTCTTGCGCAGGGTTTCCTCCATCACCTGGGCGGTCAGCCTGCGCTTGACCAGGGCGGCCAGAGTGGCCGCCGCCGCGCCCACCGCCGAGCTCTCGACCAGACTGGTGATGCCCATCAGGAACAAGCCGGTCATCGAGAAGAAGATAAACAGCGGTGCGATGCCGGCCTTGAGCAAGCGCACTTTCTCGCCCCAGCTGATCTGCTGGCGCTCCTCTTCGGGCAGGGCGGGCCCCAACGCCGGGTTCAGACGACAACGAATGACGATATACAGCACGAACATGCTCGCCATCATCAGCCCGGGAAAGACCCCGGCCAGCCACAGTTGGCCCACCGGCTGACGGGCGATCATGCCGTACAGCACCAGCACCACGCTGGGCGGGATGAGGATGCCCAGCGAACTGCCGGCCTGGATCACCCCGGTGACCATGATCTTGTCGTACCCGCGGCGCAGCAACTCGGGCAAGGCGATACTGGCACCGATGGCCATGCCGGCCACGCTCAGCCCGTTCATCGCCGAGATCGCCACCATTAGGGCGATGGTGCCAATGGCCAGACCACCGTGCAACGGCCCCATCCAGACGTGGAACATGCGATAGAGGTCATCGGCCAGCCCGGACTCGGAGAGCATGTAGCCCATGAACACGAACATCGGCAGGGTCAGCAGCGGGTACCACTTCATCAACTTCATAGCGGCGCTGAAGGCCACTTCGGCACCACCGTCGCCCCACAGCAGCAGGGCGGCGGCGACCGCGACGAAACCAATGGCACCGAACACCCGCTTGCCGGTGAGCAGCAGCAGCATCATCGTGGAGAACATCAACAGCGCGATGAGTTCGTAACTCATTAAAGCGTCTCCCCGCGGGCCGCGGCGAGATCCCTGAAGAAGGTCGCGATAGACTGCAGCAGCATCATTGCCACACCGAAGGTCATGATGATCTTGATCGGCGCCATATACGGCGACCAGGCCGAGTAGCTGGTTTCGCCGTACTGGAGGGCATAGGCCGTGGAGGAGATTCCGCCATAGAGCAGGAACACCAGATAGAAAATCAGGAAACCAATGGTGATGGCATCCATCATCGCGGCGGTGCGCGGCGACCAACGGCTATAGAACAGGTCCATGCGCACATGGGCATCGAGCTGCATGGAGTAGCCACCGCCCAGGAGGAAGTAGGCGACCATCAGGAACTGCGCGACTTCCAGGGTCCAGATCGCCGGATCGGCGAAGGTCTTGCTGACCGAGGAATACAGTAGCACTGCCAGCATGGCGAAAATCAGGTACATGGCGAAGCGGCCGATGACCCGATTCATCGCGTCCACCGCTCGCACGAACCCCCGTATGGCCTTAGGCATGCCACCTACCCGCAAAAGATTGGTTATTCCGAAACTCTAGTTGAACATTCGATAAAGCCAACTTTAACGGGGCAATCTGCCTGCAGCGGAAGCCTGACAGCCCGGTTTACCCTGGCGCGGCAAGGCTCCTCGCGCCCTTACAACCCGGCGTCGTGCAGGCGCCGGGCATGCGCCACGAACAACCCAACCGGGTCGGCGCCCTTGCCGACCAGGCCGAAGGTCTGGTTGACGATATCGAAGTGGTCGAGCGGAAAGTCATCGCCGATTACCGTGCCCAGGTGCGAGCTGTAGCGCCCGACCATGCCGTCGCAATGCCCGGCTTCGCGGCGAAAGGTGCGGGCGAATATTCGGCAGGCACGGTTTGGTCCGTCGAAGCGGTTGCCGCCACGATCGGTGATGCCCGGTTGCAAGGTGCCGGACCAGGAGTAATAGCGCACGCCATTGACCTCGGCCGCACCCTCGCCGCCCCAGGTGGCCGGCAAACCTTGGGGGAACTGCCGATTGAAGGCGGCGACGCCCTCGGTGGTCAGTGACTGCTGGGCGGCGGCGACATCGACGGGCAGGCGCGGGCCTTGGTAGCCGGTCTCCAGCCAGGCCATGCACCGGGCCACGCCGCGTAGCACGGCGGCCAGGAACCGCTCGCGCCAGCTGCCATGGGGCGCCTTGCGCTGGAGAAAGTCAGCCAGTTCAGAACCATGATTGGGACCGGCGACCGAGGTCACCGAAGCCACCCACTCGGGCTTCAGGGCGGCGGCGTAGCGCGCAGTCAGCGCGCCCTGGCTATGACCGATCAGGTGCACCTTGTCGGCACCGGTTTCCTTGAGTATCCGGGCGATCCGTTCGAGCAGTTGCTCGCCTCGCACCTCGCTGGAGTGCACCGCGGACACCAGCACCGGGAAGACCCTGGCGCCCTCGCGGCGAAGCGCCGCGATGATGCCGAACCAGTAGGAATAACCGAGCAAACGGATGAAGCCGAGCAAGCCCGGCACCAACACCAGGGGGTAACGTGGCGCAGCGGTAGTCGACATAACTGATCATCCCTGTTTGAAACAGATGGATCGGCGCCGCGGGCAGCAACGCCGATAGGTGCGCAAGGTGCAGCCAACCATAACCCGAAGTCGGCGCAAACATGCAGGCAGGGCACCGGCGCCACAATCAGCAGGATCGATGGCCACTATCAGAGCGCTTAACTTCTTATTCGCAGCCAGGTCCCTAGTATTGGCTCCCGTAGCCCTTGATCCCCACCTGGAGGAGCCAATCATGCAACGCATCATCCTCATCAGCCTGCTGCTGGGCCTGTTCGCCGGCAATGCGGCAGCATTGCCTAATCAGCACCCGATGCCCTTGCTCGGTGAAGCGAAAGACAGTCAGCCAGAAACCCGGCCGCAGGATCGCCATGTCGCCGCAGGCGCTGCCACGCGCCTGCTGGAGCAGCGGCACCGCGGCTGAGTCACGCGGCTCAGAGTACCGCGAGCATCCACAACGGCAGCGTCAGCGCCGCCAGCACGGTGGAGAGAAAGACCGCCGAACTGACGTTGCGAGTGTCTTCCGGGGTTTTCGCGAAGGCCAGGATATTGACCCCGCTGGGGCACGCGGCCAGCAGCACCAGCACGCTGCGCGCCGCCTCGTTCAGCCCGGGCAACTGGGCACTCAACCACCAGACCATGGCCGGGAACAGCAGCAGCTTGGCCAACGCCAGCCCCAGCACCGTGCGGCTGGGGCGCAGGCGATAACGTGACAGGCTGGCGCCCAGCACGATCAGGGCACAAGGCAGCGCCGCCTGGGCCAGCCACTCGACCACCCGCCACAATGGCTCTGGCACCCGCAAGCCGGACAGATTGAGCAGCGCGCCCAGCAACAAGCCGATGATCATCGGATTGGCCAGATTCTTCAGCAGCGCCCAGCCATTGACCCGCTCTTGTCCACCGAACGCGGCGTAGAAGCTGTGCATGGAAAACAGCGTGAGGCTGTGGAACACCAGGATGGCGAAGACATAGACCAATCCCTCCGGCCCCATCAGGCTGGTGACCAGGGGAATGCCCACCAGCACGTTATTGGAAAAGGCGGCGCTCAGGCCCAGCGGCGTAGCCGTGCCGCGCTGCCTGTGGGCGAACAGGTTGACCAGGCCGAACACCAGCAGCACCGGCAGGTAATAGGCCAAGAGCAGCATCGGCGACAGGCCATCGCCCAGGGAAGCCCTGGCGATGCCGGCGAATAGCAGCGTCGGCATAAACAGCTTGAAGGTGATGTTGGCCAGGCCGGCCGCCGACTCGGCGCTCAGCCACTGGCGCCAGCCGAGCAGGTAGCCCAGTACGATCAACACGAAGATCGGCAGAATCGCCAGCACAACCAGCATAGTTACAGATACTCCCGAACCGCGCGAGCAAACCGCCGACGCTCACTTTGAAGGCGCGCAAGCATACCCGCGCGCCTGGCGATTTACGACAGAGCGCAGGCCCGCGCCGTGCAGCAGGCCCGCCCCAGCTCCCCAAGGGCTTGCGGCATTTCCCAGGCCCATGTGACTGACGCAACCTCGCGCCGCTGGCGCACATAATCCGCGGCAAAAGCCAGGGCAGCGTGCCGGGCGGCCGCCGAGAAAAGCGCCAGCGCCTGGACAGGCCAGCGCTAATCGCACCAAAACAAAGCGGGCATCCCAGGCGCGCACCAAAAAACCCCGCCTGACGCCCCAATTCCGCCCGCCATTCGCCGCGCAGGCCGCTGCCGGCCTGGGCCCGCGCCGCTTGGCAAGGCCCTTGCTCTGTAGAGCGGCATCATCCTGCCGGAAACTGCCCCCATGCTGGTGATCCACCAACGCATCGCCGCCCAGGAGCACTGGGACGCGGAACTCGAATTGACCTTCGAGGCCCGCAGCAAAAGCCGCCTGCGCTGCTTCAGCCGCAGTGGCGAAGACGTCGGCCTGTTCCTCGAACGCGGCCAGCCGCCCTTGCACGACGGTGAATGCCTGAGGGCCGAAGACGGCCGCATCGTGCGCGTCTGCGCCCGTAGCGAACAGTTGCTGCACGTCACCTGCGCCGATCCCTTCGAGCTGATGCGCGCGGCCTATCACCTGGGCAACCGCCACGTCGCCCTGCAGCTTGGCGACGGCTGGTTGCGCCTGCCCGACGACTACGTGCTCAAGGCCATGCTCGAGCAACTGGGCGCCAAGGTCGCGCCGATCGAGGCACCCTACCAGCCCGAGCAAGGCGCCTACGGCGGCGGTCACCACCACTCCCATGCCGGCGATGCCGAATTCAGCTACGCGCCGCGCCTGCATCAGTTCGGGGCGCGCAAGTGAACGAGGTCTGGGTTCTGCTCGGGCCGGCCTACCCGCAATCAGCACATTGCCTGCCGCTCCCAGCGCAGCGCGCCTGCTTCAGCGCGAGGTGCCCCGGTGAATAAGTCTTGGGCGCTACTCCGGCTGGCCAGCCCGCAATTACCCATCGGTGGCTACAGCTACTCGCAAGCCCTGGAAATGGCGGTCGAGCAAGCACAGGTGACTAACGCCGAGAGCGCCAAAGCCTGGATCGCCGATCAACTCCTGCTCAACCTGGCGCGCTTCGAGGCGCCGCTGCTGCTGGCCCACTGCACGGCTGCAGTCGCCGGCGACTGGATGACCCTGCAAAGCCTCGCCGCCCAGCAGCGCGCCAGCCGCGAAACCCGCGAACTGCGCCAGGAAAGCCGGCAGATGGGCTACTCCCTCGAGCAACTGCTGAGCGGCTTGCCCGAGCTGGACCCGGCTGCCCGCGCGCTGTTTGCCGACCTGCAGGAACCCGGCCTGGCCGTCGCCTGGGCGCTGGCCGCCCGGGCCTGGCAGATCAGCCCCCAGGACGCCCTGGCGGCCTGGCTGTGGGGGTGGCTGGAGAACCAACTGGCGGTGTTGATGAAAACCCTGCCGCTCGGCCAGCAGGCCGCGCAACGTCTGACCTCGGAGCTGTTGCCGGTGCTCGAACTGGCGCAGCAGCAAGCCACCCAACGGCCTCGCGAACGCTGGGGCAGCGCCGCCTTCGGCCTGGCCCTGGCGAGCATGGCGCACGAGCGCCAGTACAGCCGTCTGTTCCGCTCTTGATAAGGAAAAAAACATGAACAGCCAACCCCTGCGTATCGGCATCGGCGGCCCGGTCGGCTCCGGCAAGACCGCCCTGACCCTGGCCCTGTGTCTGGCCCTGCGCGAGCGCTACAACCTGGCCGTGGTGACCAACGATATCTATACCCAGGAAGACGCCCAGTTCCTGGTGCGCAACCAGGCCCTGGCGCCCGAACGGATCATCGGCGTGGAAACCGGCGGCTGCCCGCACACGGCAATCCGCGAGGACGCCTCGATCAACCTGGAGGCGGTTGACCAACTCAACCGGCGCTTCCCCGGCCTCGACCTGATCATCGTCGAATCCGGCGGCGACAACCTCTCGGCCACCTTCAGCCCGGAATTGTCCGACCTGACCATCTACGTGATCGACGTCTCGGCCGGCGACAAGCTGCCGCGCAAGGGCGGCCCGGGCATCTGCAAATCCGACCTGCTGGTGATCAACAAGATCGACCTGGCCCCCCTGGTCGGCGCCTCGCTGGAGGTGATGGAACGCGACACCCTGAAGATGCGCGGCGCCAAGCCCTTCGTCTTCAGCAACCAGAAAGTCGGCCAGGGTCTCGACGAGATCATCGCCTTCATCGAACGTCACGGCATGCTTAACGTCGCCTGAGCCGAGCCACTTCCCCCCGTAAGGAGACCCCCATGACCCTGCGCACATCGCTGTTCGCCCTCGCCCTGTTCCTCAGCCCGACCGCGGCCTTCGCCCACAGCGGACATGAGCATGCCGGCGTGCTGGCCGGTCTGGCCCACCCGCTATTGGGCCTCGACCATTTGCTGGCCATGCTCGCCGTCGGCCTCTGGGCCGCGCAGCAGACTGGCGCGGCGCGCTGGGCGCTGCCCCTGACCTTCGTCGTCAGCATGCTGCTCGGCGGCCTGTTCGGCTTCGCCGGCATGCACATCCCGCTGATGGAAACCGCCGTCGCCGGCTCGGTACTGGCCTTCGGCCTGCTGGTGGCGGTCGCGGTACGCCTGCCGATGGCCCTGGCACTCGGCCTGACCGCGCTGTTCGCCCTGACCCACGGCGTGGCACACGGCCTGGAACTGCCGGCCCTGACCAGCCCCTGGGGTTACGCGCTCGGGTTCGTCATCGCCACCGCCGCCTTGCACGCCGGTGGCTACCTCATGGTGCGCATGTTGCCGCAAGCGGCGGCGCCACTGCTGCGCCTTGCAGGTGGCGCCTCGGCGCTCACCGGCGTATGGCTCCTGGCCACGTAGCGCCTATATCCCTGGGCAAGGTCTGCAACAGCGGGTGGATGACGCTTTCCATCCACCAACTGCGAAGGACGATTACCAGCGTCTGATCAGCGATTTGCCGACCGCGCCCTGCAACTGCTCGGCCGCTCGACGCAGCGCGGTGCGCTGGATCGGTAACCCAGGCTGCAATTGAGCAAAAAACCAGCAACTAGTGCCATGCCTAGTCCTGTGTGGCCTGGGTACAAGCGCGCTCAGCTTATCCACAGATCGCTCCACAGCTGCACTGGATAACTATCCTGGATGGACCTGGTACGCCGGACAATTCCCTGAAATGACTGGATTATTCCTTGACCAGAAGCGGCGGGCCATGCCCTCTCGGGGTACCCGACTGGATTGATCAAAAGTTGATCAATCCGCGCAAAGCCAGGACTAGCAAGGCCTTCGGCCAGGCATACAGAGTTACCCACAGGCCTACCCACAATAGTCGTGGACAACTTTGTGCTTTTATCCCCAGCCCTTGGATAACTCAGCCAAGCATCTGTTTTCACAATAAAAACCAGACTGGTCAAAAAACACACAAGCAGCCTGGACAGCCGCGCAACTAGGCCTGCACACGTCTACACCCACCTTATCCACAGCTCGCTCCACAGTCTTTGTGGGCAACTCGCTGGAATAGTTATCCACTTGCCCTGCGCCGCCCGGAAGCTATCGTCATCATCGAGACAATCAACCAGCCTGAACCCCCTTCAGGGTTGTAGCCTGATTACCAGGCAACAGGAGAAAAGCCATGCATCTGGATGAATTGCTACGCAGCCTGCTCGTCGCCTATGCCGCAGGCGCCTGCGGCAGCAGCGCCGAATGAACAGCCTTATCGCTTGGTAGACGCGCGCAGACTGGCTAACCTGTGCAGCCTTTCACTGCCAGGAAGCGAGCATGACTTTGCGTTCAATTTGCGTGTTCTGCGGCGCCAGCCCCGGCGCCCAGCCGATCTACCGCCAGGCGGCGGCAGACCTCGGGCGTCATCTTGCGGAACAGGGCCTGCGCCTGATCTATGGTGGCGGCGCGGTTGGCCTGATGGGGGTGGTCGCCGATGCGGCCATGGCCGCCGGCGGTGAAGTCATCGGCATCATCCCGCAGAGCCTGGAACGCGCCGAAATTGGCCATCAAGGCCTGAGCCGCCTGGAAGTGGTGGAGGGCATGCATGCGCGCAAAGCCCGCATGGCCGAACTCAGCGATGCGTTTATCGCCCTGCCCGGTGGCCTCGGCACCCTGGAAGAATTGTTCGAAGTGTGGACCTGGGGGCAACTCGGCTATCACCACAAGCCGCTCGGCCTGCTCGATGCGGGCGGTTTCTACGGCAAACTCGGCGAATTCCTCGATCACCTGGTCAGCGAACGCTTCGTGCGCGCCCAGCACCGCGCCATGCTGCAACTCGGCGAGTCGCCGTCCGAACTGCTGCAGCTATTGCGGAGCTGGCAACCGAGCGGCGAGCCCAAGTGGGCGGAGCGCGACCCCGACTGAGGGCTGCTAGAGCGCCGAATGCAGCTGGACTTCCTCGACGGCATCGGCACGGGCAGGCTGCACCTCCTCGGTCAGCTCGCTGATCAGTGCCCACTGCTGGTCGAGCTCCTTGCTGACCGCCTCCAGCCTGATGATCATCCGCGATCCGGCGCCGCGCACACTGATGTCGGCGCTGCGCATCAGGTCGAATGACAGGGAGGTTATCGCGGCGGTCAGGTGGGTGAGGCTGCGCGAGGTGTGGGCGAGGAGTTCGCTGAGCTGCTGTTCTTTGGGTGACATATCGGCCTTTCCTTGGCAGGTAATTGCAGTGTGCATCAATCCTGCGAAGACTCTCGCAGGCACCTGATGCAGTGGTCAAGATATTATTTCTGCCGCTCTCAGCTCAAGCAGCATAGGCCTTCGCTAGCGTGATCATTTAGCCGGATGAACGCTGCCGCCTTGCTCTGGCAAGTGGCACCGGCCTACGCAGGCCGGCGCACATCCGTTACCATCGCGCCACTCACGCAAAGAGATGCGGCATGTATATCTATCGATTGGTTCTGATCCTGGTAGTGGGGATCTACCTGTTCTCCCCAGCGATCATGGACTGGTGGATCGACCCCAACGGCGCGTGGTACCGGCCCTATTTGCTCTGGCTGATCCTCATCGTGGTGACCTTTATCCTGCAGAGTCAACGCGATGCCGATGAACTCTGATCCCTGCCGGCGAAACCCAGGGCCAAATGACCGCCATTCACCTTTTTTCGCAGGGTCAACGTGATGCTGACGAGCTTTAGCCTTAGCCAGCTGATCCTGATCAGCGCCGCCTACCTGCTGGTGCTGTTTGGCGTCGCCTGGGCCAGCGAACACGGCTTGATCCCGCGCGCGATCATCCGCCATCCGCTCACCTACACCCTGTCCCTCGGCGTCTATGCCAGCGCCTGGGCCTTCTACGGCACGGTGGGCCTGGCCTATCAGTACGGCTATGGTTTTCTCGCCAGCTACCTGGGGGTGTCCGGGGCCTTTCTGCTGGCGCCGGTGCTGCTCTATCCGATCCTGCGCATTACCCGCACCTACCAGTTGTCGTCGCTGGCCGACCTGTTCGCCTTCCGCTTCCGCAGCACCTGGGCCGGCGCCCTGACCACCGTATTCATGCTGATCGGCGTACTGCCATTGCTGGCGCTGCAGTTCCAGGCGGTGGCCGACTCGATCGGCATCCTCACCCGCGAGCCGGTGCAGGAACGGGTGGCGCTGGCCTACTGCGGACTGATCATCCTGTTCACCATCCTGTTCGGCGCCCGCCATATCGCCACCCGCGAGAAACACGAAGGCCTGGTGTTTGCCATCGCCTTCGAGTCGGTGGTCAAGCTGACCGCCATCGGCATCATCGGCATCTATGCGTTGTATGGCGTGTTCGATGGGCCGCAGGACCTGGAGCGCTGGCTGGTGCAGAACCAGGCCGCCCTGGCCAGCCTGCACACGCCGCTGCAGGAAGGCCCCTGGCGTACCCTGCTGCTGGTGTTCTTCGCGTCGGCCATCGTCATGCCGCACATGTACCACATGACCTTTACCGAAAATCTCAACCCGCGGGCGCTGGTCAGCGCCAGCTGGGGCCTGCCATTGTTCCTGCTGCTGATGAGCCTGGCGGTGCCCTTGATTCTCTGGGCGGGCCTCAAGCTGGGCGTCACCACCAACCCGGAATACTTCACCCTCGGCCTGGGCATCGCGGTCAACAGCCAGACCCTGGCGCTGATCGCCTATGTCGGCGGCCTGTCGGCCTCCAGCGGACTGATCATCGTCACCACCCTGGCGCTGTCCGGCATGGTGCTCAACCATGTGGTGTTGCCGCTCTATCAGCCGCCCACCGAAGGCAATATCTATCGCTGGCTGAAGTGGACCCGGCGCGCCCTGATCTTCGCCATCATCATGGCCGGCTACGGCTTCTATCTGCTGCTGGGGGCCAAACAGGATCTGGCCAGCCTGGGCATCATCGCCTTCGTCGCCACCCTGCAGTTCCTCCCCGGCGTACTCTCGGTGCTGTACTGGCCGACAGCCAACCGCCGCGGTTATATCGCCGGCCTGCTGGCAGGCATCAGCGTCTGGACCGTCAGCATGCTGCTGCCGATGCTGGGCAACCTGCAAGGCTTCTACATCCCCGCACTCAACTTGGTCTATGTGCTGGACGACAGCAGCTGGCACCTGGCGGCCATCGCCTCGCTGGCCGCCAACGTCCTGGTATTCACCCTGGTCTCGCTGTTCACCGAAGCCAGTGCCGAGGAGAAGAGTGCCGCCGAAGCCTGCGCCGTGGATAACGTGCGGCGCCCGCAACGGCGCGAGCTGCTGGCCCAATCGCCCCAGGAGTTCGCCACCCAACTGGCCAAACCGCTCGGCGCCAAGACCGCCCAGCGTGAAGTCGAGCAGGCCCTGCGCGACCTGCACCTGCCCTTCGACGAAAGCCGCCCCTATGCCCTGCGCCGTCTGCGCGACCGCATCGAGGCCAACCTCTCCGGCTTGATGGGGCCGAGCGTGGCCCAGGACATCGCCGAGACCTTTCTACCCTATAAAGCCGGCAGCGAAACCTTCGTCACCGAAGACATCCACTTCATCGAGAACCGCCTGGAGGACTACCATTCGCGCCTCACCGGCCTGGCCGCGGAGCTCGACGCGTTGCGCCGCTACCACCGCCAGACCCTGCAGGAGCTGCCGATGGGCGTCTGCTCGCTGGCCAAGGATCAGGAAATCCTGATGTGGAACAAGGCCATGGAGGAACTGACCGAGATTCCGGCGCACCGCATCGTCGGCTCACGCCTGTCGGCGCTTGGCGAACCCTGGCGCGCACTGCTGCAGCACTTCATCGAACTGCCCGACCAGCACTTGCACAAGCAGCGCCTGGGCCTGGACGGCCAGACCCGCTGGCTCAACCTGCACAAGGCGGCAATCGACGAACCGCTGACACCGGGCAACAGCGGCCTGGTGCTGCTGGTCGAAGACCTCACGGAAACCCAGTACCTGGAAGACAAGCTGGTGCATTCCGAGCGCCTGGCCAGCATCGGCCGCCTGGCGGCCGGGGTCGCCCACGAGATCGGCAACCCGATCACCGGCATCGCCTGCCTGGCGCAGAACCTGCGCGAGGAACGCGAAGGCGACGGCGAGCTGACCGAGATCAGCGGCCAGATCCTCGAGCAGACCAAGCGGGTTTCGCGCATCCTCCAGTCGTTGATGAGCTTCGCCCATTCGGGCGGCCATCAACAGGCCGACGAACCGGTGTGCCTAGCCCAGGTGGCGCAGGAGGCCATCGGCCTGCTGTCGCTCAATCGGCGCAGCGTCGAAGTGGAATTCTTCAATCTGTGCGACGCCGACCACTGGGTTGAGGGCGACCCGCAACGCCTCGCCCAGGTGCTGATCAACCTGCTATCCAATGCCCGCGATGCCTCGCCACCCGGTGCCGCGATCCGGGTCAGAACCGAAGCCTCGGAGCACACCGTCGACCTTATCGTGGAAGATGAAGGCAGTGGCATTCCCAAGGCGATCATCGACCGTCTGTTCGAACCTTTCTTCACCACCAAAGACCCAGGCAAAGGCACGGGGCTTGGCCTCGCGCTGGTCTATTCCATTGTGGAAGAGCATTATGGCCAAATAATAATCGACAGCCCGCTCGACCCCGAGCACCAACGCGGCACCCGGATCCGGGTGACGCTGCCGCGGCATGTCGAAGCGACGTCCATAGCGAATTGAACCAGCGACCTGAGACCGTCGAGAGACCGAATTAATGCCCCATATTTTGATCGTCGAAGACGAAACCATTATCCGCTCTGCCCTGCGCCGCCTGCTCGAGCGCAACCAGTACCAGGTCAGCGAAGCCGGCTCGGTCCAGGAAGCGCAAGAGCGCTTCAGCATTCCCAGCTTCGACCTGATCGTCAGCGATCTGCGCCTGCCCGGCGCCCCCGGCACCGAGCTGATCAAGCTCGCCCAAGGCAAGCCCGTGCTGATCATGACCAGCTACGCCAGCCTGCGCTCTGCCGTCGACTCGATGAAGATGGGTGCGGTCGACTACATCGCCAAACCCTTCGACCATGACGAGATGCTCCAGGCCGTGGCGCGCATCCTGCGCGACCGCCAGGAAGCCAGGCAGGCGCCAAATACACCGGCCAGCGCCACCCCTGGCCGCAGCAGCGAAAAAGTCGTCGACAACAGCAATGGCGAGATCGGCATCATCGGCTCTTGCCCGGCCATGCTGGAGATGTACAGCAAGATCCGCAAAGTCGCACCGACCGACTCCAACGTGCTGATCCAGGGCGAGTCCGGCACCGGCAAGGAACTGGTCGCACGCGCCCTGCACAACCTGTCCAAGCGCGCCAAGGCCCCACTGATATCAGTGAACTGCGCGGCCATCCCGGAAAGCCTGATCGAGTCCGAACTGTTCGGCCACGAGAAAGGCGCCTTCACCGGCGCCAGTGCCGGACGCGCCGGTCTGGTCGAAGCGGCTGATGGCGGCACCCTGTTCCTCGACGAGATCGGTGAGCTGCCGCTGGAGGCCCAGGCCCGCTTGCTACGCGTGTTGCAGGAAGGCGAGATCCGCCGGGTCGGCTCGGTGCAGTCGCAAAAAGTCAATGTGCGGCTGATCGCGGCGACTCACCGCGACCTGAAAGGCCTGTCCAAGGTCGGCCAATTCCGTGAAGACCTGTATTACCGCCTGCATGTCATCGCCCTGAAACTCCCGGCATTGCGCGAGCGTGGCAGCGACGTCAGTGAAATCGCCCATGCCTTCCTCAAGCGTCAATGCACGCGCATGGACCGCGAGGACCTGCATTTCGCCGCGGATGCCGAACAGGCAATCCGTCATTACACCTGGCCAGGCAATGTGCGCGAACTGGAGAACGCCATCGAGCGCGCAGTCATCCTCTGCGAAAGCTCGGCGATCTCGGCCGAGCTGCTGGGCATCGACATCGAGCTGGACGACCTGGATGACGACGACTTCATCGGCCTGCCGTCACAGTCCAGCAGCACTAGCCACGAGCCGACCGAGGATCTTTCGCTGGAAGACTATTTCCAGCACTTCGTCCTCGAACACCAGGATCACATGACCGAAACCGAACTGGCGCGCAAGCTCGGCATCAGCCGCAAGTGCCTGTGGGAGCGCCGCCAGCGCCTGGGTATTCCACGGCGCAAGACCGGCGCGGCCACCGGCTAGCCGGCCAAGCACAAAGCGGTCGCGCCCCCGCCTGCGCCCGCCATCCGCAGGATGGCGCGGGCCGCGCAGGCTTGAGCGCAGCGACACCCAGGCCGTGGCGTTCAGCGCAGCGATACCCATCACAACGATGGGCGGCCACTCAACCAGCCCGGCGGCATGCAACCGGTCGATGGGTATCGCTACGCCCATCCTACAAAAGCCCGATCGCGATTACCTTGAGCAACCGGTGAGCCATGGGCCGCAGCACCTGCGCGAGAATGACTGCGAGCGCAGATTAGCCGAGCTGCCGGCCAAAACACGGAGACCGATTGTCGAGCGCAAGGTTCCCCTCGCTGTTACCGCCCCAACACCGCGTAACAAAGTCCGGGGCTTAAGGTAACGAGCGCATGGCATTTTCATCCCGAACGCCCACCCGTGAATCGGCTTAAGCCCTTGTATTACTGGGATTCACAAAACCTGGCACGGCTCATGCTTTATGTATTGGACAACAACAATAACAAGTACTGCACCCGATAATAAAAACAAGACGTACCGACTCCAGCACAATAAAAACAACACGGCGGAGGCGCAGCTAACTGATTCTTTTGGAAAGTAATTGCCGTTGGGGCTTGCCCCGCAACCAGACAGAGAACAACAAAACTGCCTCGAGGCAGATCCCGTACTGGTTGGGTCACAACACGATCATGGCAGCGTCAGCATTCAAAACAATCCGTTTGCTATTGACTCCTGGCTTAGGAGGATTCCAGACAGTCGTTGACTGGATGGAACGGGCAACTCAACAAAAACAACAAGCCCGCCATAATAATAAAAACAAAGCACGCACCTACTTGGGGGGGAGCTTCGGCTCCCCCAGTAGCTTGTGCAAAACACCTCTCTCCTGCTGCTTCCTACACCATCCCCCGACACAATGCTAGAATCCGCGCCATTCCAGTGGTCAGCGTTTATCCTGGCCTGTCATTTCGTCAAACAGTGCATCCCATGCTGAAAAAGCTGTTCAAGTCTCTCCGCTCGCCCCTGCGCCGTGGCAAACACCCGCACAGCACTCCCGAAGTGCTGAGCAGTAGCCAGCACCCGATCAACCGCGGGGAAATCAGTCGCTACGCCACCAGCGTGGTCGAGCGCCTGCAACACGCTGGCTACCAGGCCTATCTGGTGGGCGGTTGCGTGCGCGACCTACTGCTCGACATCGACCCCAAGGATTTCGATGTGGCCACCAGCGCCACACCGGAGCAGGTGCGTGCCGAGTTTCGTAACGCCCGGGTCATCGGCCGCCGCTTCAAGCTGGTACATGTGCACTTCGGCCGCGAAATCATCGAAGTCGCCACCTTCCGCGCCAATCACCCCGAGGGCGACGAGGAAGAGAACAGCAACCTGTCTTCGCGCAACGAGAGCGGACGCATCCTGCGCGACAACGTCTATGGCAGCCTGGAAGATGACGCCCAGCGCCGCGACTTCACCATCAATGCGCTGTACTACGACCCGGCTACCGAGCGCATTCTCGATTACGCCAACGGTGTGCACGACATCCGCAATCACCTGATCCGCCTGATCGGCGACCCGACCCAGCGTTACCAGGAAGACCCGGTACGCATGCTGCGGGCCGTGCGCTTCGCCGCCAAGCTGGACTTCGATATCGAGAAGCACAGCGCCGTGCCGATCTACAAGCTGGCGCCGATGCTGCGGGAAATCCCCTCGGCGCGCCTGTTCGAAGAAGTGCTCAAGCTGTTCCTCGCCGGTTATGCCGAGTTCACCTACGAACTGCTGGTCGACTACGGCTTGTTCGGTGAACTGTTCCCGGCCAGCGCCGCGGCGCTCAAGGCCGACCCGGACTATACCGACGCCCTGATCCGCAACGCCTTGATCAGCACCGACCTGCGCATTCAGCAGAAGAAAACCGTAACTCCGGCGTTCCTGTTCGCCGCCCTGCTCTGGCCCGCCTTGCCGGCACGCGTGATCAAGCTGCAGGACCGTGGCATGCCGGCGATCCCGGCGATGCAGGAAGCAGCGCACGAACTGATCAGCGAACAGTGCCTGCGCATTGCCATCCCCAAGCGTTTCACCATGCCGATCCGCGAGATCTGGGATATGCAGGAACGCCTGCCGCGACGCAGTGGCAAGCGCTCCGACCTGCTGCTGGAAAACCCGCGCTTTCGCGCCGGTTACGACTTCCTCCTGCTGCGCGAAAGCGCCGGCGAACAAACCGGCGGGCTCGGCGATTGGTGGACGGCCTATCAGGACGCCAGCGACAGCGATCGGCGCGGCATGATCCGCGACCTCAGCCAGGAGGCCAGTGGCGATGCCCCACGCAAACGGCGGCGCAGTGGCAGCAAGCGCAAACGCGCGCCAGGCGCCGATGGTGCGCCCAAACCTACTGCCCGCGAATAATGCAGCGGGTGTACCTTGGCCTCGGCAGCAACCTTGCCGAGCCGCTCGCGCAACTGCGCGGCGCCCTCGCGGCGCTGGCCGCGCTGCCGCAGTCGCAGCTGGTCGGCACCTCCTCCTTCTATGCCAGCGACCCGCTCGGCCCGGCCGATCAGCCGCGCTATGTCAACGCCGTGGCGGCGCTGGAGACCGCACTGCCCCCACTGCAACTGCTCGACGCCCTGCAAGCCATCGAGCTGAATCAGGGTCGTGAGCGCAAGGCCGAACGCTGGGGGCCGCGCACCCTCGATCTGGATATCCTGCTATTCGGCGACCTGCTGCTCGACGAGCCGCGCCTGCGCGTGCCGCATTACCACATGCACGCCCGCGCCTTCGTACTCTACCCGCTGGCCGAACTGGCCCCCGACCTGCGCCTGCCCGACGGTCGTGCCTTGCCGGATCTGCTCGCCGCCTGCCCCTTCGAAGGCCTGGAACGCCTGCCCGAGTAGACCGCGACTGCGCAATGGATTGCCCCCACGGCAAGCCCCCAGGTGGGCAAATTGGCGGTAACGCCAGTAACAGGTCGGTAACACCTGCAATTGACTTCGCGCGTCCCCATCATGACTATAGGCGTCCCGTTGCCCCGCACCGGTGCACACCGAGGCCAATGCAGGCCACTTTGAAGCAGCCCTATTGCTTGCTGAACGCCTGAGTGAGGACGATTGTTATGCCTGTCATTACCCTGACCACCCTGCAAAGCCTCAAGCAGAGTGGCGAGAAAATCGCCATGTTGACCTGCTACGACGCCACCTTCGCCCAGACTGCCTGCCAGGCTGGAGTCGAGGTGCTGCTGGTTGGCGACTCCCTCGGCATGGTGTTGCAGGGTCACGACAGTACCTTGCCGGTGAGTGTCGCCGACATGGCCTACCACACCGCCTGCGTGAAACGCGGCAACCAGGGCGCCCTGATCCTCGTCGACCTGCCCTTCATGGCCTACGCCACCACCGAGCAGACGCTGCACAACTGCGCGCTGCTGATGCAAGCCGGCGCTCACATGGTCAAGTTCGAGGGCGCCGCCTGGCTGGCCGAGCCGATCCGCCAGCTGGCCGAGCGCGGCGTACCGGTCTGCGCGCACCTGGGCCTGACCCCGCAAGCGGTGAATATCCTCGGCGGTTATAAGGTCCAGGGCCGCCAGGAAGCCCAGGCGCGCCAGATGCGCGCCGACGCCATGGCCCTGGAACAAGCCGGCGCGGCCATGCTGCTGCTCGAATGCGTACCCAGTGAACTGGCGGCGGAAATCAGCCAGGCGGTGAAGATCCCGGTCATTGGCATAGGTGCCGGCGGCGCCACCGACGGCCAGGTACTGGTGCTGCACGACATGCTCGGCTTGTCCCTCAGTGGGCGCATGCCCAAGTTCGTGAAGAATTTCATGGCCGGGCAAAGCAGCGTCCAGAATGCGCTCAGCGCCTACGTCAAGGCAGTCAAGGACTGCAGTTTCCCAGCCAGCGAACACGGATTCTCTGCATGAACACGGTTAAAACCATCCGCGAACTGCGCGCAGCCGTTGCCTTGGCTCGCGCCGAAGGCAAACAGATCGGTTTCGTCCCGACCATGGGCAACTTGCACGCCGGGCATATTGCCCTGGTCGAGAAAGCCGCCCAGCGCGCCGACTTCGTGGTTGCCAGCATCTTCGTCAATCCGTTGCAGTTCGGCCCTGGCGAAGACCTGAGCAGCTACCCGCGCACCCTGGCAGCCGACCAGGAGAAACTCCTTGATGCCGGCTGTCACCTGCTGTTCAACCCTGATGTGGACGAGATGTACCCCGGCGGTATGGCCAGCCAGACCCAGGTTAGCGTGCAAGGTGTCTCCGAGGGGCTGTGCGGCGCCAGTCGGCCCGGCCATTTCGACGGCGTCGCCACCGTAGTGACCAAGCTGTTCAACCTGGTACAGCCGGACCTGGCAGTTTTCGGTCAGAAGGACTTCCAGCAGCTGGCGGTGATTCGCACCCTGGTGCATGACCTGAACATACCGGTGCAGATTATCGGCGAGCCGACCATCCGTGCCGAGGATGGCCTGGCGCTGTCTTCGCGCAATGGCTACCTGAATGCCGAACAACGCGCCGCCGCGCCGACCCTGTACCGCAGCCTGCAACAGATCGCCACTGCGCTTGGCGCCGGTGAGCGCGATTTCGCCAGCCTGGTCGAGGCAGCACGTCAGCAACAGCTGGCCGCGGGTTTGCGCCCGGACTACCTGGAAATTCGCGAAGCAAATAGCCTGCGCCCGGCAACCGCCAGCGATCGCCAGTTGGTGATTCTCAGTGCGGCCTTTCTCGGCAGCACCCGCCTGATCGACAACCTGACGCTCGACCTCGACCCCACGCTGTGAGCGACGCCCCCGTGAGCCTGCGATGGGCCGCGGCAGCAGACGCGCGCTAGCCTGCCGCCTGGCTAACCGGCGGCAAGTCGCTGCGCTAGCGCTTGCCTTATCCAGGCTCACGCCAGTTACACTGAGGCCCGCTCTTGCCGGGTTTTTGCGCTGTTTGTTGACCATGCAGCAGTCTTGTAGTGCATGGGCGACAGCGGAACGCCGCCCGACGGCCCCTACAGACGGCGTATTCTGACTATTCAGTTAGGGCAACCGCCAATACGGGCATCGCCTTTTCGTTACCCTGGCGTCGATTCACCCAAGATTGCTCAAGCACAAGGAAGCCACCTCACATGGCGTACTATCAGCACCCCCTCGATGTCACCGCCCTGCCCACCTGGAAGGCCCTCGAGTCGCACCGAGCCGGCATGCAGAGCTTCAGCATGCGCGAGGCGTTCAACAGGGACGCACAGCGTTTCGAACACCTCTCCCTGAGTAGCTGTGGCCTGTTTCTCGATTACTCGAAAAACCTGATCACCCTTGAAACCCGCGACCTGCTGGTCAGTCTGGCCAAGGAATGCGGACTGGAGCAGGCTATACGGGCGCAGTTCGACGGCGAGCCGATCAATGCCTCGGAAGCACGTCCCGCCCTGCACACCGCGTTGCGCCGGCCAATCGGCGACAAGGTGCTGGTCGATGGCGACGACGTGATGCCCGAGGTCCAGCGTGTCCTGCATCAGATGACCGAACTGGTCGGGCGGGTGCACGATGGCCTGTGGCGTGGCTACAGCGAGAAGCCGATCACCGACGTGGTCAACATCGGCATCGGCGGCTCCTTCCTCGGCCCGCAACTGGTCTCCGAAGCCCTGCTGCCCTTCGCCCAGCGCGGTGTACGCTGCCACTACCTGGCCAATATCGACGGCAGCTCCTTCCACGAACTGGCCGCCAAGCTGCGCGCCGAAACCACCCTGTTCATCGTTTCCTCGAAATCCTTCAGCACCCTGGAAACCCTGAAGAACGCCCAGGCCGCGCGCAGCTGGTACCTGGCCCAGGGCGGCCCCGAGGCCGAGCTGTATCGGCACTTTATTGCAGTCTCCAGCAACACCCAGGCGGCAGTGGCCTTCGGTATCCACGAAGAGAACGTGTTCCCGATGTGGGACTGGGTCGGCGGGCGTTATTCGCTGTGGTCGGCCATCGGCCTGCCGATCGCCATGTCGATCGGCATGTCCAACTTCAAGGAGCTGCTGTCCGGTGCCTACAGCATGGACCAGCACTTCCTGACCGCCCCCTTCGAGAGCAACATGCCGGTACTGCTGGCCCTGCTGGGCATCTGGTACGGCAACTTCTGGGGCGCCCAGAGCCAGGCGATCCTGCCGTACGACCATTACCTGCGCAATATCACCAAACACCTGCAGCAACTGGACATGGAGTCCAACGGCAAGAGCGTGCTGCAGGACGGCCAGCCGGTGCGTTGCGCCACCGGCCCGGTAATCTGGGGCGGGGTCGGCTGCAACGGCCAGCATGCCTACCACCAGTTGCTGCACCAGGGCACCCAGTTGATTCCGGCCGACTTCATCGTCCCGGTGGTCAGCTACAACCCGGTGGCCGACCACCACCAATGGCTGTACGCCAACTGCCTGTCGCAGAGCCAGGCGCTGATGCTCGGCAAGAACCGCGAAGAAGCCGAAGCCGAGCTGCGCGGCCAGGGCCTGAGCGAAGCCGAAGTGCAGCGCCTGGCACCACACAAGGTCATCCCCGGCAACCGGCCGAGCAACACCCTGGTGCTCGAACGCATCAGCCCGCGCCGGCTCGGCGCCCTGGTGGCGATGTATGAGCACAAGGTATTCGCCCAGAGCGCGATCTGGGGCATCAACGCCTTCGATCAGTGGGGTGTCGAACTGGGCAAGGAGCTGGGCAAGAGCGTCTACTCGCGCCTGGTCGGCAGCGAGGAAAAGCCTGCCGAGGATGCCTCGACCCAGGGCCTGATCGAGTTCTTCCGCGGCCGCCATCGCGGCTGAAGCCGGCCGCGAGGAATGAGGTTGTGCCCCACCAAGGCCACCTCATTCCTCCCCCTCTCGAGCCTGCGCCGATCCAGGGGGCGCCTCGGCCAACCCATCTGACCATCCAGCCACCAACACCGCTTTATCGGCCCCTGGCCGTTTTCCGACTGCTAACCTTAGGCCATCGAGGCCACACAAAAATAAGGACCAGCCATGTTCGCGATCACCCGCCACCCCGTCAGCGATGCCATGCGCCAGCGTGCACACCTCAACGACGAGGATTATCAGCGCCTGTATCGGCAATCGATCGAGCAACCGGCAACCTTCTGGGCCGAGCAGGCCAAGGCCTTTCTCGACTGGTCGAAACCCTGGGACGAGGTCTACAGCGGCGACCTGAAAAAAGGCCAGGTGAGCTGGTTCAAGGGCGGCCAACTGAATGTCAGCTACAACTGCATCGACCGTCACCTGAAACAGCGCGGTGAGCAGGTCGCGCTGATCTGGGAGGGCGACAACCCCGCCGAATCCGCCCACATCACCTACAACAAACTGCACCACCATGTCTGCCGCCTGGCCAATGTGCTGAAGAGCCGCGGCGTGGGTAAAGGCGACCGGGTGTGCATCTACATGCCGATGATCCCGGAGGCAACCTACGCCATGCTCGCCTGCACGCGCATTGGTGCGGTGCATTCGGTGGTGTTCGGCGGCTTCTCCCCGGATGCGCTGCGCGACCGCATCCTCGACGCCGATTGCCGCACGGTGATCACCGCCGACGAGGGGGTGCGCGGCGGCAAGTACGTGGCGCTCAAGGCCAACGTCGACCAGGCGCTGCAGAGCTGCCCGGCGGTATCCACGGTGGTGGTGGTCGAGCGCACCCAGGGCGAGATTGACTGGGTCGAAGGCCGCGACATCTGGTACCACAAGGCCCTGCACGATGCCTCCAGCGACTGCCCAGCGGAGCCGATGGACGCCGAGGACCCGCTGTTCATCCTCTATACCTCGGGATCGACGGGCAAGCCGAAGGGCGTGCTGCACAGCACCGGCGGCTATCTGCTGATGGCCGCCATGACCCACAAGTATGTGTTCGACTACCACGAGGGCGATATCTACTGGTGCACCGCCGATGTCGGCTGGGTTACCGGCCACAGTTACATCGTCTACGGCCCGCTGGCCAATGGCGCCACCAGCCTGGTGTTCGAGGGGGTACCCAACTACCCGGACGCCTCGCGCTTCTGGCAGGTGATCGACAAGCACCAGGTCAACATCTTCTACACCGCCCCGACCGCTATCCGCGCCCTGATGCGCGAAGGCGAAGCGCCGGTGAAGAGCACCTCGCGCTCGAGCCTGCGCCTGCTCGGCAGCGTCGGCGAGCCGATCAACCCGGAAGCCTGGGAGTGGTACTACCACGTGGTCGGCGAGATGCGCTGCCCGATCGTCGACACCTGGTGGCAGACCGAGACCGGCGCCATCCTGATTACCCCGCTGCCCGGTGCCACCGACCTCAAGCCCGGCTCGGCGACCCGCCCATTCTTCGGTGTGCAACCGGCGCTGCTGGACGAACAGGCCAAGGAGATCGACGGTCCGGGCAGTGGCGTGCTGGCGATCAAGGCCAGCTGGCCGAGCCAGATCCGCAGCATCTACGGCGACCATCAGCGCATGGTCGACACCTACTTCAAACCCTACCCCGGCTACTACTTCACCGGCGACGGCGCGCGGCGCGACGAGGACGGCTACTACTGGATCACCGGCCGGGTCGACGACGTGATCAACGTCTCCGGTCATCGCATCGGCACCGCCGAGGTGGAAAGCGCCCTGGTGCTGCATGACGCGGTCGCCGAGGCGGCGGTGGTCGGCTACCCGCACGACATCAAGGGCCAGGGCATCTACGCCTTCGTCACCCTGATGAACGGCGCGGAGCCCTCCGACCAGCTGCAGCAGGAACTGCTGGCGCTGGTCGGCAAGGAAATCGGCAGCTTCGCCAAACCGGAGCTACTGCAATGGGCGCCGGGGCTGCCGAAGACCCGCTCGGGCAAGATCATGCGGCGCATCCTGCGCAAGATCGCCTGCAATGAACTGGACACCCTCGGCGACACCTCGACCCTGGCCGACCCGACAGTGGTCGACAACCTGATCGAGCAGCGCCTGAACCGCTAACCTGTAGGCGCAACGCAGCGGCGGCCACTCAGGCGCGCAGCGAACAGTCCGTCGCCGTGGCGTTCTCTACCGCCTCGGCGGGCGTACTGCTTGGCGAATACGCCCTGCCGTCTTGAAACCGGCGGCTCGCAACAGCAGACTGCGGCCATGGAATTTCTCCGCCGCCACATCGAAACCCAGGTATTGAGCCTCAGCGGCATCGCCCTCGGCCAGATCGACTTTGAACACCCCGAGGGCGATCCCGGCCTGTTCGGCCCCGACTCGGTGAGCTGGCAGGTGCATGGCGACTTCACCAGCATGCTGATCGGCGGTATCAGCGCCCTGCTCTTGCAGGCGCTGCACCCGCTGGCACTGGCCGGGGTCTGGGATCACTCGAACTTTCGCAACGACCTGCTCGGTCGCCTGCGCCGCACCGGTCAGTTCATCTCCGGTACCACCTTCGGCGCCCGCGCCGATGCCGACTGGCTGATCGACAAGGTCAAACGCATCCACCTGCAGGTAACCGGCACGGCGCCGGATGGCCGCCCCTATGCGGCCAGCGACCCCGCGCTGCTGACCTGGGTGCACGTGGCCGAGGTGCACAGCTTTCTCCAGGCCCACCTGCGCTACCGCAACCCCCGACTGAGCGAAGCCGACCAGGATCGTTACTATGCCGAGATCGCCCTCATCGCCGAGCGCCTCGGCGCCAGCCAGGTGCCGCGCTCGCGCCACGAAGTCAGCGCATACCTGACAGCCATCCGCCCACAGTTGCGCTGCGAGCAACACTCCCAGGAGATTCTGCGCATCCTGCTCGAGGCCCCGGCGCCCAGCGCCCTCGCCGTGCCGGTGGGCAAACTACTGACCCAGGCCGGCATCGACCTGCTGCCGGCCTGGGCGCAGACCATGCTCGAACAGCCCATCGGCCCGCTGCGCAGCCGAGTGATTCACGCCGGCGTACACAGCCTGGCCCCGGTGTTGCGTTGGGCCGTGCGCAGCGGCGCCATCCACCGCGCGCGCAAACGCCTGGGACTGCCGCCCGCTTGATGTCGCCTCGAGCAGCGTGCGCTAGCGCCTACAGCTGACCGGCCGGTTCGCGCACTGGCCCAAAACCTAGCCCCTGTGCAACCATAACGCCCTAGCTGCCACTCACCGCCGCCACTCTCTTGAGGAACCCCATCATGCAAGAAGTCGTCATCGTCGCCGCCACCCGCACTGCCGTCGGCAGCTTCCAGGGTTCACTGGCAGGTATCGCC
>NZ_JAQJZJ010000017.1 GCF_027988105.1 Pseudomonas aestuarii
GGGGGGGGGGCGGCCAACCCGGCATTGCTGTTGCCCTTGCCGGAAAATTGCCCGTGAACGATGAAAACGGGCGCCTAGGCGCCCGTTTTTTGTTTCATTGCGCCTGATAGCGCATGAACTTCTCCAGCATCTGGTCGACGGTGAACGTCGCCGGGCGCTGGCGCGGCGGAAATTCCTTGAAGGTGCTGAGGAACTGCTGAACCCTGATCATCGCCGGCATGGCGACTATGGGGGCTTTCTTGTCCCACCAAACGTTGTAGCTGTTGGAGTCGGTGTCCGCGCGCTCGAACGGATCGCGCCGCAGATTGAAGACTTTGGGCGCGCGCAGGTCAACGAAGGGGTCGCGCCAGACATCGAAGCGGTGCGCGCGCTGCTCGGCGAATACCACCTTCCAGTCGCCATCGCGCACGGCCAGCAGCTTGCCGTCGTCGCTGAAGTAGTAGAAATCGCTGCGCGGTGCCTTCGGCTCCTTGCCCAGCAGATACGGCAGGAAGTTGTAGCCATCGAGGTGAACCTTGAAGCTCTTGCCGCCGGCCTGGTAACCCTTGAGCAGTTGTTCCTTGACGTTGGTTTCACCCACAGCCGCCATCAGGGTTGGCAGCCAGTCCTGGTGCGACATGATCTCGTTGGAAACGCTGTTGGCTTTGATGTGATTCGGCCAGCGCACTACGGCAGGCACGCGGAAGCCACCTTCCCAGTTGGTGTTCTTCTCGCCGCGGAACGGGGTGATGCCCGCATCCGGCCATTGGTTGAAGTGCACACCGTTGTCGGTGGAGTAGATGACGATGGTGTTGTCGGCGATGCCGAGGTCATCGAGTTTTTTCAGCAGCTGACCGACATGCCCATCGTGCTCAACCATGCCATCGTTGTAGAAGCCCTGCCCAGACTTGCCCGCCACCTTCTCGCTGATGTGGGTGTAGTAGTGCATGCGCGTCGAGTTGAACCAGACGAAGAACGGCTTGTCGGCCTTGGCCGCGCGATCCATGAAGTCGAGCGAGGCACCGAGGAACTCTTCGTCGATGGTCTCCATGCGCTTCTTGGTCAGCGGCCCGAGATCCTCGACCTTGCCATCGGCGCTGCTCCGGATCACGCCGCGCGGGCGAATAATTTTGTCGATGGCCGGATTCTTGGTCCAGTCCGGATCCTCGGGACCCTCCTCGGCGTTGAGGTGGTAGAGGTTGCCGAAAAACTCGTCGAAACCATGGTTGGTCGGCAGGTACTCGTCGCGGTCGCCCAGGTGGTTCTTACCGAACTGCCCCGAGGTGTAGCCCAGTGGTTTGAGCAGCTCGGCCAGGGTCGGATCTTCGGGCTTAAGGCCCACGGGCGCGCCAGGGAAACCCACCTTGGTCAATCCCGTACGTACCGGGTGCTGGCCGGTGATAAAAGCCGAGCGCCCGGCAGTGCAACTCTGCTCGCCGTAGTAGTCGGTGAACATCATGCCTTCGTTGGCAATACGGTCGATGCTGGGCGTTGGATAACCCATTAAGCCGTGACTGTACTTGCTGATATTGGTGATGCCGATGTCATCGCCAAAGATCACCACAATGTTCGGCTTGTTCGCGGCAACCGCGACCGATGCCATGCAGGCCGAAGCCAAGAGCATGACGGTGCTGCACCAGCGCTTGAGCTGTGTTCCCATTTTGTTCACCCCTAGGGTTCTCATTCTGATTGTTGTTCGAGAGTGGCGCCGCGACTTCGCACATAAGGGCAAGCGTAGCCGACAAGATCAGCTCGCCCAGCGCCAACGGCTGAAGCCCAGTCGGTCAGTAATACCTGAAGACCTCACCGATAGTGGCGACTGGAATTCCCACCGGGGGGCTGGCCACACTCATTGGGGTAGGCCGAGTGGTGAGGTAGGCAGTGCCGGCGATCAAAGCCACGGCCAGGCAGACGAGCAGGATTGGACGCATTGGTAACCTCCGTCATCCGGCCTTGAACCGAATGCAGTGTCTTTTGTTCTTGGAAGCTTTGATTCTGGTCGCCGCCAAGCCAGAAAACTTTGCAGATAGCGCCATAATCCATACCTGTCATACCTGCGAACAGACGTTGGTCGCCTTGCCTCACTGGATCACGCCCTCACCCTCACAAAAAAAACCACCCACCGCTTTAAGCAATGGGTGGCCTGGGAATGCCCCACAAGAGGGGGACGCGTAGTGTGTACGACCCCGAGTCTGCTATCAGTTACCAAGGCTGGCTGCCACCGCAGTACGCCCAGCCCCGGTTAGACAAAATCCTCTGCACCCTGGCTATCAGCCCAGTTGCCCGGTCTCGCGCAACCAGGTTTCGGAACGGCGAAGCCCTTCCTCCAGCTTCACCTTGGGCTGGTAACCCAACAGCTTTCGCGCCTTGGCACTGGACACGCCGGCCTTGCGCGCAAACATGTACATGACATCCGGGGCCACCTCGTTTGGTCGCCTGAACAGCGTGTTAAATCCCCAGATCATCCGGGTGAGCAGTACCGCCACTGCCAGCGGGAGGGTACGCGGCGAGCCGGTGCGACCGGACCAGCGCCAGTGGTTGGAGAAGAAGTCCATGCAACTGACCGCCTCTTCGCCGCCGATGATGAAGATCTGCCCGCTAGCCTGAGGCAAGCCGGCCGCCAGCATCACGCCGTCAAGCAGGTCATCGACAAAGACCGGGGCAAAGATGCCGCTACCGCCGTTAGGCAGCAGCAGATTGCCGGACTTGGCCATCTTCAGCGGCTCACTGAGCCAGGCTCGCGAGCCAGGGCCATAAACATCGGCTGGCCGTATGACGGTGCAGTCGATCTCGCCAGCGGCGTGTGCCGCCAGCACCATATGCTCGCAGGCGCCCTTGGCAACGCCGTAGCGATAGTCGGAACCGATCACCACGCCATTCTTTTCATCGGCCGCGCTGGTGTAGTCCCAGCCCATCGCCGCAATCGAGGAAAACTGCACGAAGCGCTTGGCGCCACCGGCGATGGCAGCGTCGAGACAGTTACGCACGCCAGCGACCGAGACCGCGCGATAGGCCTCCCAGGAGGCGGCCAGGGAAACGATTGCCGCCGTGTTGATGAACAACTCGCAGCCCTTGGCGTGCTCGGCCCACTGCGACGGCTGGGTCAGGTTGCCGGCAACCACGCCGTGCGCCGGGTCGGCCTGCAGATCCATGCCGCGCACCTCGACGCCCAACGCCCGGTAGCGGTTGAGCAGCGCCCGACCGATGAAGCCGTTGGCGCCCGTGATGAATACACTGGCAGGCAGGCCCGGCGTCTGGCCATCGGCGCCGACGGGCATCTGGGTATCAGTCATTTTATTGTTCTCGATCGATGCCGCGGCAGCCTGCTCGGGCTGCCGCGCCAGGTCATCAGGCGCCGGTGGTGTAGTCGGGCTGCTGCGGGCGGATGTAGCGGGCCGGTTCCAGGCCACGGTCGCGGATCAGCTCGTCGATCATCCTCATGATGTCGCTGGCGTCCATCAGGCCGAGGTAGTTGCCGTCCTGGTCGAAGTTGACGTTGGCGCCATGGACGACCATGAAAGTGTCGGTGATCTCGGTATTGTCGGCCGGCACCATGAGGCTGTGGATCGAGCCACCCGGCTCGAACAGGTAGCTGCCAGCGGTCTGCGGCTGGTCGGGATACTCAACATAGTTCCAGCAGCCAGACATGGTAAACAGGTGCACCACGCCGGTGTGGTAATGCGTGGGCAGGAGTACCCCGGGGTGAAACTTGACGCGCAGCACCCACACGCCGCCCACCGGGTCGAGGAACAGCGGTTGTACATCGACCCCCGGAACCAGGGCGTCGTGGTAGGTAGGCAGCTCATTGGTATTGAGCGTGAGCAGGCTTTTATGATCGGCAATGATAGTTGGGAAGGCCATAATTGTTCTCATTGTGAGGGGATTGGCAGATTTCCGACACTGTTACTGTCGCGCTCAATCACTCATATAGCTTTGCATATCACGCCATAAACCAGACAATTAGCGACACGCACATCCAGCGATCAGCCCTCGGGTGTAGCATCCATGTCCAAGGGTGTGGCAACACACCCGGTCGGGAGCCCGCTATTGGCAGGGCTATATTTTCAACGCCGCCGCGAGCGCAGGCCCGGATTCGTCACATCAAATCCCGGCATCCTCGCTGACTCAACTGGGCACTTGATATGACCTCCGTAGTCCGTGCCATCGCCCTTCTGGGATTTGACGAGTTCGCCTCCAGCCAGGGCCTCGACCCACGCCAACTGCTGATGGACGTCGGGCTGCCCGTCGATACACCGGAGCGTCTGGAAAGCATGATTGCCTATTCGAGGTACATCGCGCTGCTGGATCTGTGTGCCAAGCAATCCGGCAATCCGTTGTTCGGCCTGCAGTTCGGTCTGCATCAGGGTGCGCAGGTGCTCGGAAACCTGCTGTATATCATCCAGAACGCCAAGACCGTGCATGAGGCGCTCAAGGCCTTGAAAACGTTTTTCCATGTCCACAGCAGCGGAGGGGAAGTCCGCCTCGAGTTCCACGGCGAGAACGCATGGCTCACCTACGATGTGACCGATGGCGATGCCACATCCGTACGGCAAGACGTCGAACTGGCCATGGGAGTGGGTACGCGTTTGATGCAAAGTCTGTTGGGCAGCCGCTGGCATCCAAGCGCTTTGCAGCTACGCCACTCCGCCGCTGCCGCACCGAGTGTCTACAGGCACCTGCTGGGTGTCACACCGCGGTTCGACAGCCAGTGCAATGCCTGGGTATTTGATGCCCGGCTGCTGGATGCGCAGCTGAGCGCTGCGGACGAACGACTCCAGCAACTGATCCAGCGCCATGTGCAAGACCTGGAGCGGATCACCCTGCAGGAGCTACCGGCTTACGTGCAGAGACTGCTATGGGACATGCTGCCCAATGGCAAGGTCACCATCGAGGACGTGGCCGGGTACATGATGATCAGTCCGCGCACGCTGCAGCGTTATCTCCTGGCGGAAGACACCGGCTTCCAGGAGCTGCTGGACAAGACCCGACAGTCGATGTCCATACGCTACATCTGCGACTCGTCGATCAGCCTGACACAACTTGCCGGGCTGCTTGGCTATGCCGAGCTCAGCACCTTCTCCCGTGCTTTTACCCGTTGGAACGGTGCAAGCCCGCGCAAGTGGAAGCAGCGTTATATCCAGGATCAGGCTGGCAGGTTGCATGCAGGAGAAGCCGCCAGCCAACAGTCACGGCCTGACTGAATCTGGCCGTTTCACTTCGCGTCATGCATGCCCAACGATGGCATTGCAGGCTGAAATCGCCCGCTACACTTAGATGTGGCGCCGATCGACCCTATAAGAATAAAAACTATGAATGTGAACCCGTTTGTCCGTGCACTCAGTCTGTCCTGCTTCGAGGAATTTGCCTCCAGCCAGGGGCTTAACCCCGTGGAGATGCTCCGCCGCGTCTCGCTACCGGCGGAGCTCCTGCGACGGCCGGAAGGCATCCTCTCCTATCGGCGTTTCTGCGCCCTACTGGACCTCTGCGAGTTGCAATCGGGCAACCCGCTGTTCGGCCTGCAATATGGACTGCACCAGGGTGTCAGCATCTTCGGCCCCCTGCTCTACCTGATTCGCAACGCGAAGACGGTCGGCGCCGCGCTGACAGAGCTGCGCCAGAATTACTCACTTCAGAACGGCGCCGCAGAGGTCCGGCTCGAGCTGGAGGGCGAACTGGCCGTTCTCAGCTATCACATCATCGAGTCCGACCTGCCGGGCGTCTGTCAGGCCGAGGAACTGGCCATAGGCATCGGCGTAAAGCTGATGCGAACCCTGGTGGGCGGCAGCTGGCAGCCGGGCGCCGTGCTACTCAGGCATGCCCCGCTGACGGATCCCGCCGCCTACCGGCGCACCCTGGGCCTGATCCCGACTTTCGAGGCCAGCTGCCCCGGCCTGGTCTTCAGCTCCGACGCCCTCGACTTGCCGCTCAACTCAGCGGACGTGACGCTGCATCGGTTGCTTGAGGAACACATCGGCAACATGGAACGCCTGACCGCCGACGATTTGCCCTGCCATGTCAAACAGCTGCTGCGCAACCTCCTGCCCAGTGGCCGCGTGACCATAGAGAAAATCGCCGACTGCATGGCCTTCAATCCGCGCGCACTACAACGCCGACTGGCTCAGGAAGGGATCTCTTTCCAGGACCTGCTCGACGAGACACGCCAATCGATGGCCCGCCACTACCTGGAAGACCCGTCGATCAGCCTGGCGCAGATGTCGGGGCTGCTCGGCTACTCCGACCTCAGTGCATTCTGCCGCGCCTTTCATCGCTGGTTCTCGGTCAGCCCCCGCGAGTGGCAGAAGCAGCACTGTCCGAACAAGCAGCCACACCTACTCAGGAGCCGCCGCTACAAGCCCAGCTGACGCAGTACGGCGGGCAGACGAGGATCTGACGGGGCAACCTGGCGCATGCGCCTGGCGTAACCCATCGCCCGCTCGCGATCACCCGCCGAACCGTGCAGGAAAATCAGTCCATACAGCAGGTCGGCATCATCCGGTGCCAGGGCCAGACCTGCCTCCAATGACGCCCGGGCTTCATCCCTGCGCTGCAACTGGAGCAAAAGCAGGCCGTGGTTGTAGTGGATCCGCGGATTGTCCGGCAGCGCCTTGGCCGCCTCCCCCATCCAGTCGACCGCTTGTCCCGGCTGGCCATGCTCGACCAGCAGCAGGGCCAGCATATAGGCGAGGTTGCCCCTGTCGCCGCCAGGCATATCCGGCAGCGCCAGGCCCTCTTTCAGCACTTGGACCGCCTCGTCCGCCCGCAGTGTGTCATTGGCCAGGGTCGCCAGGTTGACCCGCGCCGGGGCGAAATAAGGGTCCAGGCGCAAGGCAATGCGGTACTGCTCCAGGGCCTCCAGCTTGCGCTCCTCGCGCTCCAGCAGCACGGCCAGGTTAAGCCGGTTGCCTGGCAGATCGGCGTTGCCACGCAGCCTCTTCTCGTAGTCCGCCAGTGCAGTCTGGAATGCTGCCCGACGCGCTTCGGGAAGGGCGATCCGCGGAATACCGGACAAGGCCCGCAGCGCCTCATCACGCACCGCCCGGTTGTCATCGTCGAGCAGTGGCAGCAGCCGCCTGACTCGCTCTACCGGCGGCAGTTCGGCGAAAGCCGGTATCGCATAGGCGCGGACCAGTGCACTGTCCTGCTTCAGGGCGGCCTCCAGAGTCGGTATGGCCGGCGCCCCCAGGTCGGCCAACCGCTCGGCGGCGGTTGCCCGGACGATCTCGGGCTTGCCCAGATCGCCAATCACTTCGGCCAGGCGCTGCACGGCATCGCGGCTGCCCTGTCGCGCAGCGTGCAAGGCTTCACCATAGTGCGGCGGGCGGTTCGGTGCGTCGAACCAGCTGTCGATCTGGGTTGCCGCCCAGCTGGCGTCCTTGTCTTCATGGCAGCGGGTGCAGGCGTCCGGGCTGGCTGTCTTCTGCGACAGGTCCGGGCGCGGCAACCGGAAGCTGTGGTCTCGGCGCGAATCCACGCCCATGTAGGTGGTGGCGGGCATGTGGCAATTGACGCACTGCGCCCCCTGGGAACCCGGCGCATGGTGGTGGTGTTCGACGCTGTCATAGTGCTTCGCCTGCAGGCCAGGGAAGCGCGCCGACGGCTCTTGCTGGTGGCACTGGCCACAGAGTGCATTGCCCTCCAGCTTGACCAGCGAACTGTGCGGGTCATGACAGTCGGTGCAGGTAACCCCCGCGACGTACATCTTGCTTTGGGTGAACGAGCCATACACATAGACCTCGCCCTGGATCTGCCCATCGGCGTGATAGAGATCCGGACGCAGGGTTGCCGGCAGCGCGGCATCGAGCAGCGGATGCCCGGGCTGCTGGCCCACTCCCAACCCCTGGCGGCGACTATGGCAGAAGGCGCACTGCTCGATCAGGCCCTTGCCGCCCAGTGCCTTGAAGTCGACCTTCAGGCCCATCTCGGTCGCGGAGGCGGCATTCCCGGCGGCGCCCGCCGGGTAGTTCGCCGCCCAGTCGACATGCGCCTGAGCGGGGCCGTGGCAGGCCTGGCAGCCGACAGTCTGCTCGCTCCAGGTGGTGGCAAACGTATCGGTATGGTCGTCGTAGTGCTTCTGCAGGTTGGTGGAGTGGCAGTCCGCACACATGGCGTTCCAGTTCTGGTAGCGCCCGGTCCAGTGCAATGAGTCCTCGGGCCTGAAGCGATGGCCAGGATAAAGCGAGAACCAGCGTTGACCACCTTCACCCTTCGCCCGACTGTCCCAGGCGATGGTCAGCGCCTGCAACTTGCCCCCAGGGAAGGCAACCAGGTACTGCTGCAATGGGTAGTGGCCGAAGGTGTAGCGAATCTCGAAGTCCTGCGCCTTGCCATCCGAGCCCTCGGTGTTGACCAGGAACTTGCTGTCTTGGCGAAAGAAGCGCGCCGCGACGCCGCTGTCGGAGAAACGCACACCGCCGAAGTCGCCCAGCACGTTCTGTTCATTGGCATCGCGCAGTGCCCAGGCATGGTCGGACTGAGCCCAAACCTTCGCTTGCTCGACATGGCAGCCTTGGCAACTCGCTGCCGGCGCATAGCCAGCCGCCTGCGTAGACAGCGCCGGCAGCTGCGCATCCTCGCCGTATGCGGCCAGGGCAACCAGAAGAAGCCCCCCCAGGCCAAGCAGATATTGAAAAGCGGCCAAAGGGCCTCCTCAGGCAGTCTCAGTGATGTATTCGGCCAATACGCCGAAGCCACGCAGTCTAGCGACTGGCCGGAGAACCGGCTTGGCAGATCACGCCAGGTTTGACTACCTATAATCCTAAAAACGTTACTCCGCCGGCTGATTCACATGGCGCATACGTCGCGGTAAACCAGGCTGATCAGCAGGCGCTGCTCTCGCTGCATCGCATCTTCGCCAACTGCTGAAATTTCGCATGATGCAGAGCAACAGCTTACGGGGCCTGTTTTATGCACTTGGGATTCTGCTGCCCGAGAGTTATGCCCAGCTGAGCAAAGCCATTGCGGATGCCTTCGCCGATGCAGAAAGTCAGGCGCCTCCGATATTTTTGGAGAACCTGCGCGAGCAGTGGGCGCGGCTCATTCGGAACCTGGTGCTGGCAGCGCGGGCTATCAGAACTTGGGGAGTGTCTAGAAAACCCGGGGCGATTCAATTGTTGTCAGCAGTGTGCCCATCAGTGTTTGGGCCAGATCGCATGACCCCGCGCTACCGACTCGCTCGGTCGCCTTGCGATTAGGCGTCAACACCGAAAAGCTCAAGGTCATGCGCGACTTCACATACAACCCGGATACCGTCGCAACGCAGCCCATTACCAACGCAGAATTCACGCCCCTCTCAAGCCCTGAGGAGCGAGATAGCTCGACAGCCCGTCGAGTGCCAACTCAGGCCTATCGGGTTCTGGAAGGCGATCGTCTCTCCCCACAATCACCCGAGGCCCGTCGTGAGCCTGCCACCACTGTTGAACTTGAGCAGGACGCCCCAACGATGGCCCTCCACAACCAATACCACCAAGAAGAGAATCGCTCGCCCACTGAGCCAACCCCAGCAACTGACGCCACATCCGCACAGAGCCTCAAGAGCGATTTCAGCCCATTGGAGGACTGGGATGACTACAAGGGCCGTGGCGAGCTGGAGGCAGAATGGTTGCGCGACAGCATAGCCAACCAGCTGAACAACGAAGCCATGCCGGTTACTACCAAGACAGACAAGACATAGCTGTTGCCGCTGAGCGCCGAACACATCCTAAATGTCGTGGCGCGACTGACATCGGCCGCGCCACCGCCCTCTGTCGAGACCCACTTGCCGCTCAAGGACGCGCCTGTCGCCAACACGGCGCGTTACGACCGCCTGCGTGGCCATGCCGAGGAGATCGGCATGCGTGATCTCATGACAGACCTCAAAGAACCCCACAACGAACAAGACGTCACTGCGGACAAAGAATGCCCCAATGGAGCAATGGTTGAGCAGCAACCTCTATCGACGACAAATGCAGAGACCAGGAAAGTCGAGCCACCCAGCACTAAAACACCAGAGCCGCCTCAGACCAGCATGAAGCCAGACATGATCGAAGACATCATCAACGGCCGTACCTACCTCCAGATGGCTCCAATTACGCGAGAAGAAGATGACTGAGTCACCTCTTGGCAGAACAAGAGCCTGACAGACGCTCCCCCTAGAAAGGCAAGCCCAGCGATGAGAATGGAATGAGCAACTCCAGCAGAGATTTTTCGGTGGGGCAAAAAGTGGGGCAAAATTGGAGTACCCCACCAAACACCCGCCCATAAAAAAATCCAGTCACCGCTAAGTGACTGGATTTTCTAGGATTATATGGTCGGGACGGAGTGATTCGAACACTCGACCCCTAGCACCCCATCTATGCATGCCGCTCATAAGGCATTGATTTAAAAGTACTAAACAATGGCGCTCGCTGCAATCGAGGCCCAACGATGTCGGACGATTTTCAACGATTCCCCGCAAAAGTCCCTCGGCCCAGTCAGTTGGCTGCCACGGAGGCCACACTGCTGGATCCCTGAATAAACGCAACAACAAGCTGCCATGTGGACGGCTTGGGCTGATACACAAGCGAATCGACCCAATACACCACAATTCCCCTCGGCCACTGATGGACTGGAAGCACTGAAGCGCTCAGACCCAGAATCTATTGGCCTTAACTAGGCACAACAAACCGTCCCGTACCACTTTTTTACCACCAAATTTTCAATCCTCTGCAAGACCAGCCAACGCTCGCCTATCCCGATACAAACTCAAAGCCTGCACGCTCCGCTTGCTGGTGGCACCCATAAGATAGGTGGAATAACGGCCTTGCTGTTCCTTCTCCCCCTATCACGGCGTTCTCGCGGTCAAGGGCTGCGCATCATTCGGCCACCGACCAAGGCGAACAACGGATCCCGAAATGCTCACGCAAGCGACCGAGCGCAGCGCTCACAGCCGATTGCGTGAGGTTCAGCCGCAGTGCCGCTCGGGTGACATTCTGCTCGACGCGCAAGGCTTCGAGCAACGCAAGCAGGTTGAGGTCCAGGCCATGATAGCGCATCGCTTAGTCCGATTTTTTACGTCAATCTTCGAAGATCGCGACGGCGCGGACGAAACCAGCCGAGGCGTGCTTTATCTTGTACGGAAAGCACGAAACCTCAAAGCCCTTGGCTGGCAAGCTTTCCAGGTTAGAGAGTTTTTCCATCTGCCCATAGCCGATATCACGGCCGGCCTTATGCCCTTCCCAGATAATCGAGGCGTCACCGCTTTCGGCAAAGCGTTCTCGGGTGTACTTGAACGGTGCGTCCCAGCTCCATGCGTCGGTACCGACCACGCGCACACCGCGCTTAAGTAGATATAGAGTGGCTTCACGGCCCATGCCCACGCCGGCGTCCAAGTAACCGGGTTGACCGAACAGTGCACCGGCGCGGGTGTTGACCAGCACAATGTCGAGGGTTTGCAACTCGTGGCCGATGCGATCGAGTTCCGCCTGGACCTCGGCCGCGGTGACCACGTGGCCATCCGGCAGGTGGCGAAAGTCGAGCTTAACACCGGGCTGCAAGCACCAATCCAGCGGCAGCTCGTCGATGCCGAAGGCCGGTTTTCCGCCATCGGTAGTCGAGGCGTAATGCCAGGGCGCGTCCATATGGGTGCCGCTGTGCGTGGTGATATGTAGGTACTCGGCTGCCCAGCTTTCGTTGCCAGGCAGCTGGTCGAGACTCAACCCGGGGAACATCGCCGCCATCTGCGGCCATCCTTCCTGGTGATCGGTATATTCGATCTTAGGCAGCAGGGGTGGCGGGTCAGTGTATGGGTTGTTGTCCAGGGTTACAGAGAGATCAACGATCCGGCGTTTACTGTTTCTCATACGACTCCCTACCGGCGCATAGGCGCCGTGCTGTAGTTACGCTGCGAACTTCACCGGTCGCCGGGAAGTCGCCCAAACATACACAATAGGCCGCGCTCTGGAGATCGGCGGAAACGTCCGCATGACAAAAAACGCTTGCCGGATGGAGGGCATCCGCCAAGCGCCAACCTCAACCTAGTATTGCTTGTTCGATCAAGCCGCCGACGTCACCGTCGTGGCGAAATCCCAGCTGTTCGGCCGCGTGTGCCTGCAGCGGTGGATAGGCTCCGAATACCGCCTCCAACTGCGCATTCGGTCGATAACTGACCAGAGTCCGCCGATCATCGCCGAATCGCTGGCACAAGCCGTCTATAACCTCGGCCATGGTCAGTCGTAGCACCGGCAGCGCCATACTGCGCCGCGACTTCAGGGCGTCAGCCGGCAAGCCCGCGGCGTGCAACAGGTTGTCCACGCAGCGACCAACCGACATCCACCAGGCCACTGCCTGCGGTGAAACCGGGCTCTCGAATGACTCGCCTGCCTTGAGTTTCCAGAATACATCGCTCATGAACGCCGAGAGCAGGCCTGAGGGTTGCGCCGGGCGGGCGACAATTCCGGGCAGGCGCAGGGAAATCCCGTCGACCCAGCCGCGACGGCTATAGTCATCAACCAAAATCTCGCCCATCAGTTTCTGCGCCGCGTAGCTCAGGCATGGGCGCATCGGCGTATCGTCGGTCACCAGGCTCGGCATCGGTGCGCCATACACCGCGATGGTGCTGGCAAATACCAGGCGTGACGTGCTTTGTTGCTTTCGTAGTAGTTCGAGCAACCACTGGGTTGCGTCCAGATTGACCTGGCGACCGAGATCAAACTCGCGTTCGGCCAACCCGCCCGGGATACTCGCCAGATGGAACACCATTTCAATCGGTCCGTGCTCGAACGCGCGAGCTAGCACACCGCTGTCAGCGATGCTGCCCTTGAGCTGGCTTACCCGCGAGTCAGTCGCGGACTCCGGAAAATCCAAGTCCAGTAGCGTCAGGCGCTCGAGGCGGCGACCGTCGACCACGCCATCGGTGATCAGTCGCCGCGCTAGCGATTGGCCGACGAAGCCATTGGCTCCGGTGATTAACACGTGCATGCGATCACTCCTGTGGCCTGACGAAACGTTGATCGATGGCGCCGAACAGGCTGGCACCCTGCTCGTCGAACATTTCAAAACGCAGCCGCTCGCCGTACTCGATGAAAGGAGTGCTGGGCTGGCCGAACTCAATCATCTCCAGCGCCCGCCGTTCGGCCAAGCAGCTTGAGCCCACATTCTTGTGGTCACGATTGGAGAAAGTGCCGGTGCCTAGCATGGTGCCGGCCCCCAACCTGCGGTTGTAGGCAAGGTGGCTAAGCAGCTGGCCGAAACTGAAATCCATTTCGCGGCCGTTGGGGTTGCCAAACCATTCACCGTTGCGCGACACCTTCAGATCCAGCTGAACGCGTCCGTCCTTCCAGGCAGCACCGAGTTCGTCGGGGGTGACCGCAACGGGCGCAAATGCCGAGGCCGGTTTAGCTTGGATAAAGCCGAAGCCCATAGACAACTCGCGCGCCAGGTGGCCACGCATGGACACGTCGTTGAAGAGAGCGAACAGCCGGATGCACTGCTGTGCCTCGCCGGCGCTTGCGCCCATCGGCACGTCCGCTGTAATAGCGGCCAGTTCGCCCTCGAAGTCGCAGTTATCGGCTTCGCTAGGGAACTCGTAGTCCTCAAAAGGCCCGCGGAAGTCGTCACCCTGGCGCTGGATCAGGATCGGCACACCCTCGGGAACGTTTACCGAGAGGTTGAAGGCACGCTCCATGATGTTGCCGTGGTTGAGAAACGCCGAGGCGTCGACGAACTGATAGGCACGCGGCAGCGGGGCCATCGCCTGCCTTGGATCGAAAGCGAAGGCGCCCTCGGCGCGTCTGCGGTTCAGCACCTCGTAGAGCTCCTGCAGGCGAGGCTCGCACACATCCCACTGCTCTAGCGCGAGCTGCATCGTCGGGACGATTTCCTGGGCGCTAACGGCCCGGCTGAGGTCGCGCGAAACCACCACCAGCTGGCCATCGCGTGTACCGTTTTTCAACGTAGCAAGCTTCATTGATCGTTTTCCTGTTAGTTGTAGTTATTCACCAGTGGATCAGGGCCTGGCCGGCCACTGGCGAGCGGAACGTAGGGATCCGGGTGCCCAGCAGGCTGCCCAGGTAAACGGTTCGCAGATCCGGGCCGCCGAACGTAATACTGGCCATCCACGGTGCCAGTGCGCCCTGAGCGGCGAGCATCAACGGCGGGGTCAGAGTCTTGGCATCTCGATGCTTGTACAGCTCGGCGGTGGCCTGCGGATTACTGTCGTCGAGCAACGTCAGCAATTCGCCTTGGGGGGTGATAGCGACTAGCTTATCGGTCATGATCAGCGTTACCCAGAGGTTGCCGAAACTGTCGAAGGCGAAGCCGTCAGGGAAACCTTCGAGCATTTCAGGCCCGTATATTTCGCGCCCGGTCAGGCCACCATCGTCCTGCAGGCGCAGGCGCGAAATGCGCCGAGCGTTGCTTTCGACGACGTACAACCACTCTTCGTTATCGTCAAAGCGAATTTCGTTGGTGCCGTAGAAACCGTCGGCAACAATGCGCATGCCCTTCTCATCGATGATCCCGATATAGCCGTCAGCCACGTCAGCGTTAATCGAGTCGGTCCAGGGCTGCATCTGCGTCGTCACCGTGAACCAGATCCGCCCCTTGGAATCGAGCAGCGGAAAGTTGGTTTTACCCAGCGGCCGGCCATTGAGGTTGTCATGCAGCACGTGCAGCTCGCCGCTACGGTTGAGTCGCTCAATGCGATCCAAACCCCAGTTACAGATGATGAAGTCACCTTCGGCAGTCATCGCGAGGCCGTTAGGCAGGGAGGCATTCTGTGACTGCACGAAGCGTTGCTCGAATGAAGCATCGCCAACTTCAGCCTGGGCCGGCGCCAGCAACTTCTGGTGGCCATCAGGAGCGATGCGCATCACCCCGCCGCGCGCATCGGCGCTCCACAGGGTGCCGTCACGCTGGGCAATGATGCATTCGGGACGCTGCAGGTTATCGCCAACGAAACGGATGGATTCGCGATCAACTTGCCAATCGAGCAGAGGGTTTTTTTGCATGGGTACCTCAGCCGGTGTCCGGCCTTTTTATTGTTGGGAACGGAGCCACTAAGGCGGCCGCATTTGTCCTTGTCTAAGACTCGAGCCAGACACGTCCCTCGGAATCAACCAAGCACGACAGCGACGTCAGCGATTGACCGAGGCAGGGTCCATCGATGCACAGCCCGTTGTCGGGCCTGAAGGAAGCACCGTGGGCAAAGCAGATGATGCGGCTGCCGTCCGGTGACATGAAGCGGTCCTTGCGGTACTGCATCGGCACGTTCTGGTGTGGGCAGTTGTTGCGGTACACCTTGGGCCGTCCGTCGTAGAGCAATGCCAGCAGCGTGTCACGCCCCTGCTCCCATGGGTCTAATCCAAGCGCAGAGCCGTGCTTCAGCTCACACAGGTTGCAAAGAAATAACAGGGTAAAAACCTCTATAGTGGGCCTGAAAATCAGGCCGACTTGAATGTTCTGGCCTATAAGCCAGCAACATCTCTCGTTGTTCGGGTAGCCTCGCGCTGCAGCAAACAAAACAGATGCAAAGCCAATACTGGAAGGGTCACCCCGAACCACGAATTTGGCTAATCGCTTGTTCCGATGCGAGGTATCGCCGGAGGAAATACATGAAGCACCGAGCAATGCCTCTGACGATGCTCCAGGCTACAGTTGTAGTCGCCCGTTTCCGCCTAGCAGGCCCAGTCGGCTAGCAGAATCTCGCTTTCGGGCATCACGCAGGCACTCTGAATGGTGCGGCTGGGTAAATGTCCACTGAGCAACGCTTCAATCCATAGCCGAGGGCGCTGAGCCGGATGCACCGCTCCGCTCGGCCATCTCGGTGACGCCAGAAGGTACGCTGTTGTGCTTAAGCAATAACGGGCCACGCGCGCGGACGCTCGCAAGAATTATCGGAGGGGCGACTCTTGCATGCCGGAGCGATGCCTCTCGACTGGTTCCCCATCGTTCTTCGCCGTTCTCGTGCTTCGGGCAAAGGCCTGGGGTGCCATGCCGAAATGCTTCCGGAACGCGGTACGGAACGCCGACTCTGAGCGATAGCCATACCGCTCAGCCAAGGCTGCGACGGTGACCCTGCCGTCCGTCAATGACCGGGCGGCGTAACGCATGCGGCAACCAATCAGATACTGGATCGGCGATTGACCGAGCAAGGCGGTAAAGCGTCGAGCAAAAGCCGCACGGGACAGACTGGCCTCGCGCGCCAGGGTCACGACGGTCCAAGTCAGTTCAGGTTGTGAATGCATGGCCGTCAATGCTCGGGCCATCCGCGGATCAGTCAGGGCTTGCAGCCAGCCGGCCCCGGCCAATGGGGCACTCAGCAGGTGCTCGCGGAGAAAGCTGGTCAGCACCAACTCCGCCAGCAGCGAGGCGGGTGCCAGATAACCGGGCTTGTGGGCTATGTCTTCGCTCGTCAGCCAGTCCAGGGTTGCCTCGAGCCAAGGCAAGGAGGCGCTGCCACCTCCACGAAGTACCACAACATCCGACAAGCCGGAGAGCAGCGGGCTGCGCTCTGGCTCATGAAACATGTAGGCGATGGTCAACAAGCGGGGAGTGCGATCAGGGGCGTCAAAACCAAAATGGATGGGCGCACTGCGACGCGACCGCGCGCTGAATTCCTCAGGCAGGCCTTGCCTCCGCCATAGTTCGATAAATGGGACCCGTGAGACGCACGACGCGGAAGCGAATGCCACGGCGGTGTCGCGCAGCACGATGGCAGAATCGCCAGGTACCAGCAGCAGATCATCCTTGCCTTCGCGCAACAGCAGACAGGGCGCGTGCAGCACGCTGTACAGCGTGGCAGCGGACCGTTCCATCACCGGCATCGTAATGCCCCAGTCGGCCCCGGCGTGCAGTACACCAATAGAATTTGCATCAATCCGAACGGAAAGAAGCAGCTCACCCAAAAGATCCACGCATCACCAAATGAGAGTATTTAGTCGTAAAATAGGACTCTGAAGGCTGTTTCGTCTACCAGATTCGCAGGATAGTGCGGTCTTAAGTGCACTCCGCAAAGGAAAACAATGATGAACTATTTGCGTAATACCTGGTACATGGCTGCCTGGAGCGAGGAGCTGGCCGAAGGCGCCTTGTTCAACCGAACCCTGCTGGGCGAATCGATCCTGTTCTACCGTAAAACCGATACCAGCGTAGCGGCGATCAGCAATCGCTGCCCGCATCGTTTTGCCCCGCTGCACATGGGCACGCTGCAAGGCGACTGTGTGCGGTGCCCCTACCATGGGCTGACCTTCCACAGCGCTGGGAAATGCAGCCACAACCCGCATGGAGATGGCCGCATTCCCAAGGCGGCGCAAGTCAAGGCGTACCCGGTCATCGAGCAGCATCTGGCCGTCTGGATCTGGATGGGAGATACGGACAAGGCCGATACATCACTTATACCGGGTTATGCCTTCCTCAGCGCAGCCAAACCCACCGCTCGCAACCTGGGTTATCTACATACCCTTAGCGATTATCAACTGCTGACCGACAACATTATGGACCTGAGCCATGTCGATTTCCTGCACCCCGATACACTGGGTGGCGGGGCCCTAAGCCGGGTCGGAGCTAAGCTGAGTGAACTGGACGGCAACAGGCTGCGCATCCTCTGGGAAGCCTTTGACGAGGTGGCTCCGCCGGCTTTCGCCCCGCACCTGCCGGATCCACAGGCACTCGCAGATGTGTGGACTGACGTGGTCTGGTCGCCCCCTGCATCAATGTACCTGTCCACGGGCGTCGCACCCGCAGGAGGCTCGGACGAGCTGGCGGTGACCAGCGCCAACCTACACGTGATGACTCCGGAAAGTGAAAACACCACGCATTACTTCTACGCCAACACCCGTTCGTTTCTGCAGGACGATATCGAGTACAACCGAATGCTGAACGAGATGTTGGTGGGCATATTCGCCGGCGAGGATAAACCCATCGTAGAGGCACAACAGCGGCTCATGGGCTCGGACGATTTCTGGTCGCTCAAGCCAATTCTGCTGGCAGGCGATGCGGGCGCAGTTCGAGCTCGGCGGATTCTCGCCGGGATGATCGAACAAGAGCAGCAGGCCGACTAAGTGAGCCTGGGCGCGGATGGTCCGGGGGGAACGGGCTCAGGGCTGCCAGATGCTCTGGCCGTCGCGTATCACCACGCCATGCTCCGGGGCGTGCGCGCTGCGGCGTACCACCAACTGCCCGGCGATGATCTCGGCAACGGCGCGACTACCGGGCCGTTCAAGCTGATCGAGAATAATCCGCACCGTCCGCTCGACCATCCGTACCACGGGCTGCTGGTACGTCGTTAGTGCAAAGGTCGGCCAGGCGCTGATGGCGATATCGTCGAATCCGACGATCGAAATATCCTTGCCTACATGCCGGCCGAACTCATGACTGGCGACGCCGATCGCGGCCAGAGCCATGACATCATTGGCGCAGAAGATCGCGTCGATCTGTGGCTGCGCCGTCAGCAAGCGACGAGTGGCCGCGGCCCCGCCTTCGAAGGTGAACGCGCCAACCTCGGTGACTGGCGCTCCCCGTCCTGCAGCATCGAGCGCTTCATGGAACGCACGCTGGCGGTCACGGCCGGTAGATGACGTCGGTTTGCCCGCGATGAAACCGATATGCCGATGGCCCGCCGCGATCAGAAACGCGGCGATCATGCGTGCCCCCGTTACGTTGTCGCTGGTCACGCTGGAAATGTTGTCGTTGTCGATCCGTCGGTTGAACAGCACCACCGGCAGTCCGATGGCATGGCATTGCTCGGCGAAGCTGGACGACAGGCTGGCGGAAACCAGGATCAATGCCTCGACGCGGTAACTCAGCACCTCCTCCAGCACCGGATCCGAGTCCTCATGGTTCGCCGTGGAGAACAGCAGGATGCGGTAGCCGAGCGACTCGAACGAAGCGCTTAACTGTTCGAGCACCTGGGCGTAGAAAGGGTTGTCGAGGCTGGGCACGACCACACCGACGAGGTTGGAGCGACTAGTGATCAGTGAACGGGCCAGTAGGTTGGGGCGATAACCGAGCTGTGTGGCCGCCTGCCTGACCTTCTCTCGCGTGGCGGGGCCGACACTCGCACCCTGGGTGAAGGTGCGCGACACGGCGGATTGCGACACACCGGCCAAACGCGCCACGTCCTTGGCGGTTATCGGGCGACGCGATGCATCTATCTGTCCAGTCATTGCTACCTTCGCCCAGTCGTCGCCTCGAGAGGCATAGCTTGGCAGATAAGCGGCCCGATCGAAATGACGTCGTTACGCAGCGAATCTGAACATAAGCAGTTTTTTAGTGCGCAGATGTAAACGATCAGCTAAATTGCATACGTATGCAAACCACAATTGAAGGCCCCAATGACCCCTACGCCACCCCTGCTTACAGATGCACAGCTCGATGCTGCCGGCGAGTCGCTTGCCCAGCTAGCCCGCGAAGTTCGCGCACGACGCGGTGGTCAGCTGCTGAACCTCGACCGCATGCTGATGCACAGCGTGCCATTCGCTCAAGGCTGGGGCGCACTGCTTGGGAAGGTCCGCAACGAGCTCGCACTGTCGGCACCCCTGCGCGAACTGGTTATTTGCAAGGTGGCCGTCCTGACCGGCACTCATTACGAGTATGCCGCGCACAGCAAGGTCTTCCTGAACCTAAGCGGTAGCGAGGCGCAACTGGCGGCGCTGACGAACCCAGCGAGCGAAACCACTGCCGAGCTGTTCAGCTCACTCGAGCACCAGGCCCTCACTATCGCCACCCAGATGACCCACCAACTACAAGTCGACCATGATCTGCTCACCAATCTCCGCAGTCGGCTCGGAGATACGCAGCTGGTCGAGCTGGTCGGTGTGATTGCCGCCTACAACATGGTCGCGCGCGTTCTCATCGCGCTCGACATCCCCCTCGAACCACAGCCATGAAAGCAGGAGTACAACAATGATTCGCCATCTGAAAAAAGGTAAGCCCGTCGAGACCAAGGCCGAGCTCAATGCGCAGGTTCGCTCCACCGTCGAGTCCATCATTCGCGATATCGAGCAGCAGGGAGAGGCGGCCGTGCGTACGTACTCCGAGCGTTTCGACCAGTGGAATCCGCCATCCTTGCGTTTGAGTCAGGACGAGATCCAGACATGCATCGACAGTCTATCCGCGCAAGCTATCCAGGATATCAAGTTCGCTCAGGCGCAGATCCGCCGCTTCGCGCAGATCCAGTTGATGTCGATGCGTGACGTCGAGGTCGAAACCCTCCCTGGCGTAGTGCTCGGCCACAAGAACATCCCGGTCAACTCGGTTGGTTGTTACATCCCCGGCGGCAAATACCCGCTATTGGCCTCGGCTCACATGAGCGTGCTCACAGCCAAGGTGGCCGGCGTAAAGCGTGTGATCGCCTGCGCCCCGCCGTTCGAAGGCAAGCCGTCAGCTGCAATCATTGCTGCGATGGCCTTGGCCGGTGCCGATGAAATCTACGTGATGGGCGGCGTTCAGGGTGTCGCGGCGATGGCGTTGGGCACCGAATCCATCGCTCCGGTGGACATGATCGTTGGGCCGGGCAATGCCTACGTCGCCGAAGCCAAGCGCCAGCTGTTCGGACGCGTCGGCATTGACCTGTTCGCCGGACCGACCGAGACGATGGTTATTTGTGACGATACGGTGGACGCCGAGCTGGTCGCAGTCGATCTGCTGGGCCAAGCCGAACATGGCCCAACCTCTCCAGCCATCTGCGTGACGATCAGCAGGGCCATTGCCGAGCAGCTGCCAGCCGCAATCGAAGCGGTACTGGCACGCCTGGATACAGCACCCGTTGCCCGCCAGGCTTGGCAGGAATATGGAGAAATAATCCTCTGCGATACCGAGGATGAAATGCTGCAGGAGTCAGAGCGCATTTGCTCCGAGCATGTACAGGTAATGACCCGTGACCCGGACTGGTTCCTCGAGCGCATGACCAACTATGGCGGGCTGTTCCTCGGTGCTCGTACCAACGTCTCCTATGGCGACAAGGTGATCGGTACCAATCACACGCTGCCGACCATGGGTGCGGGCCGCTACACCGGCGGGCTATGGGTCGGCAAGTTCATCAAGACCCACACCTATCAGCGCATACTGACTGATGAAGCCTCGGTAATGATCGGTGAGTACTGCTCACGGCTGTGCGCTCTGGAGCATTTCTCTGGCCATAAGGAACAAGCAGATATCCGCGTGCGCCGCATGAAAAAAACTGTCTGAGGACAACGCTGACATGGATACATTGAAAGGCAAGGTGGCATTGGTCACCGGTGGCGCAGGGGGGCTGGGCACCGCGATCTGCCAGCACCTGGCTCGTGAAGGTGCAAGTATCGTGGTGGGCTACAATGGCTCGCGCGAGCCGGCCGAGCGTCTGGCTGCAGGGCTACCGGGAGAGAGCCGGCAGCACGTGGCTCTCCCTGCGCCAGTCACTGACAGCTCGGCACTCGCCGAACTGGCTGCGCAAGTCGAACGCCGTTACGGACGGCTAGACCTGTTGGTCAATTGCGCAGGCACCACACGTTTTGTTGCCCACGACGACCTGGATGGTCTGGACGATGCGCTGATCGATCAGATACTTGCGACGAACGTGCGCGGGCCCTTCGCCTGCGTGCGCGCTCTGCGCCCGTTGCTGCAAAAGAGCGGTGATGGACTGGTGGTGAATATCACCTCGATCGCGGCGGTCACGGCAATGGGCAGCAACGTCATGTACTGCGCATCCAAGGCCGCGGTGGACAACATGACCCGCTCGCTCGCCCGCGCCTTGGCGCCGACGGTGCGAGTGGTGTCAGTAGCACCGGGGCTGACCGACACCGAGTTCGTTAAAGGGCTCGATGACAACTGGCGCAACGAACAGGCCGAACGCACGCCCCTCAAGCGGCTCGCCAAACCTGACGAAGTGGCCGCAGCGGTACTCGCACTGGCAACGCAGCTGACCTTCACCACCGGGGCGATTATCCCGGTCGATGGCGGCAGGCCGCTGACCTAAGCAGTGATATCTGTGGTGCCCGGCCAAGCTACGCTGCGCCGGGCACCACCCATAGTGAAGTAGCTCATCACAGCAATTGAAAGCCTGGTATCTGAGCCCCCTTCTTCCCTAGCCTGCCATTGTGTTCAAGCAGAGTTCTGGGCGCCCTGCTCGTCCGCAATAAGCTTGTCCAGTACCCGCCGCGCACGCACAGCACCCGCATCGCCGGGCAGCAGGACTGGCTTGAGCGACCAGAAATCGGCGTCGCCAATCGCTTTTTGCTGCGCTTCGAGCATCGGCAAGTCTTCCTTGCTGAACGGCTCGTACAGGCCGGAGACCTGTTGCTCGGCAATTTGCGCGCCCTGCTCGCCCAGTTCATGAGGCATCGGAAAAGCGAACCAGTAGTGCGTGGTGGTCTCGGTCTCGGGCGTGAACAGGTGCGGCAACGGCGTCTCCCGGCCCTCGCTGCGCGCCTCGCCGGTCGCGACTGCGCCGGCCAGCAACAGCATGTTGGCCGGCGCGTCCCAGCGCACATCGATCCAGCGATCAACCGTGGTGCCGGCGGGAATTCCCATGGCTGCGTAGAGGAAGTCCGGCATGATCTCGGCCACAATCAGGCGGTAGGACCAGACCGTATTGCCTTGCTGCTCGACTTTGGTGATGGACTGACTCACGTCATCGCTGCCCAAGGTACCGGGGTGCAGGTACTGAATGTGCGACAGATCGAGGATATTGTCCGACTCAAGCACATAGTTCGCACGGGCGAGCAGGTAACGCTTAGCGACATACATGTGCTGCGGATCCATGCATGAAAAGTCGGGAATCAGCGACTCGTCAGCCTGCTCATCATCGCCCATCCAGATCCAGATTAGGCTGTATTTTTCGACAACGCGATAGGACTTGACCTTTGCCGCGCGCGGTATAGCACCGTCGCCGTGAGGATTTTTAGTGCAGGCACCGGAGCCGTCGAACTGCAGCCCATGATAGGCGCACTGAACGGTATTGCCGCACAGCTTGCCCATCGAAAGCGGAGCGAAGCGATGAGGGCAGCGGTCGAGGACCGCCTGGACCATGCCCGCTTCGTCGCGAAAGAACAACACCTGCTCGTCGAGCAGCATACGAGTAAACAGTTCACCGGGTTTCACTTCGTTATCCCAGGCGGCCACGTACCAAACGTTTCGTAGATAAGCCATATTGTTTTTATCCTCACCAAACCATGCGAAAAGCCATCGCCCAACCGGCGATCGCGCTTTGCTACCCTGTACCCGGGTCCCAGCAGCAGAAGCCCCTGCAGGCATCTCTGGCTGCCGCCCGCTGAACAGATGTAAGCTGCGCTCACATTAGCGTCGCTATCCGGTTCCGTCAATGAAGGTACTCATGAGCGATACACGGTCTTATCACCACGGCAATCTCCGCCAGGCCTTACTCGACGCCGCGCTCGAGGTCATCGAGCGCGATGGCTATCAGGCGCTATCACTTCGCGAACTGGCACAGGTCGTTGCCGTCTCGCGCGCCGCCCCTTACCGCCACTTCACCGATCGCGACGCACTGCTGACCGCGTGCGCCTGCGAGGGATTTCAGCTGTTGCTGAACGATCACCGACAAGTGATGGCCGGCTCGCAAAGCCCGCAGGAGAAAGCCCAAGCGCTGGGTCGGGCCTTCCTCGACTTTGCCGAGCGACGCCCAGGCCTATTCATGCTGATGTTTGATTCTGGCTTGTTGGTACAAGCCAATGAAGCGGACGAACTAGGCGGGTTGTTGCACGAGACCTATGAGCAGATCGGCGCGAGTGTGGCGAGCGCGCTTGGCAGCGCGGATGTGAAGCAAGTGAGGGTGCGGCTCGTGGCAATGTGGTCGACACTCTATGGTTATGCCAGGTTGAGACAGAGCCATATGCTCAAGCCCTACATGCTGGAACAATTGAGCCGGGCAGACACGGAAAACGCCGTGATTGCCGCCGCCTTCGGCCCATTGCCAAGCAATGGCTGTTCGGTATAGGCCATAAGCAACACAACAAATCGAAAGCGTGTGCCTAACTCAGTTGCCGTCTCCAATGGTAGTACCGCCATCAACCACGATGTTCTGACCAGTAATAAAGCCCCCCCAGGCGCGGCCAGCAACAGTGCCAGTGCGGCAATTTCATCGGGCGTACCGACACGGCGCAGCGGGGTCAGGGCCAGGCGCTTTTCTATCACCTCGGGCCGATCAGTCAGCGGTCGAGCGAACTCGGTCTGGATTACCCCGGGGCTGATCGCATTGACGCGAATGTTCGACGGCCCCCACTCCACCGCCAGGTTGCGTGCCAGCTGAGCCAGGCCGGCCTTTGACAGGCCGTAAAGGCCAAGGCCCTTGTTGCCGCGTACGCCAGCGATACTGGCCATCAACACCACGCTGCCGCCGCCCTGCGCCGCCATCTGCGGCAGCAGAGCGCTGGTCAGCCACAGGGCGCTGCGCAAGTTAACTGTCATGGTCAGGTCCCAGTCGGCATCGCTGGCGCTGCCGATCGGCCCCATGTGCGGCGCTATGCCAGCGTTGCAAGCCAGCACATCGATACGACCAAAGCGCTCATTTACGTCAGCAGCAAGCCGCACGACTGCAGCCTGAGAACTCAGGTCGGCGGTGAAAGACTGAGCCTCAAGGCCTTCTCCATTGAGCATGAGCGCGACACGCGAACAATCCTCGGCATTCTCGCTAGAGATCGCCAGGCGTGCGCCAGCACGGCCGTATTGGCGAGCAATCGCCAAGCCAATGCCGCGAGTAGCGCCGGTGATCAGCGCGACTTTACCGGAGAGATCGAACAGTTGGTTATTCACGATTTATCCCTTCACACCAGTTGGCAAGTTTCTTCGAACTCAAGCCGAATGCCTGCAGGGCGCAGTTTCTGAGGATCGCCATAACCCAAGCAGCAGAGGAAATTGCTCTTCCAGCGGCCATCCGAGAAGAACTCGGCGTCTACCTGGGCGTTGTCAAAGCCCGACATCGGCCCGCAATCCAAACCCAGCGCACGCGCCGCCACGATCAAGTACGCGCCCTGCAGGCTGCCGTTACGCAAGGCACCAACATAGGCCGCCTGCGGGTTTTCACGGTAAACCGCTCCAGCGTCGTAGATTGGAAACAGCTCGGGCAAGCGCTCGTAAAATTGGCTGTCGTAAGCGACGATCACCGTTATGGGTGCACCCAGCATCTTGTCGCCGTTGTGGCCTTTCAGCGCGGGCAGCAGACGCTGCTTAGCCTCGGGCGTACGAACAAAGACGAAACGCGCAGGGCTGCAATTATTGCTGGTTGGCCCCTGACGCAGCAGGCCGTACAACTGCTCAAGCTGGCCATCGGTGACCGGGCGGTCGAACCAGGCGTTATGCGATCGGGCCTCTAGGAATAGCTGATTGAGCGCTTTAGATGAAAGGGGTTGACTCATATCGAACTCCATTAAATTTCGTACGGCCGGGTGAGCTCCGACCTTCATGTAAGTACTCAGTGAGCGGCCCCAGATGCACCGGCCCTCGCCTGCAGGCCACCAAGTTTCGGGACGCCTAGACATGCCAGCGCGATCAGGAGCTGCACGCAGCCGACCACTGCGATCGCGGCCGGCAGCGAGGTGAGTACCCCTCCGGTCACCGCGAGAATCACCAGCGGACTAAGGAACTGGCCACTGAACATCGCCGAGTTGAACCCCCCGGTTGCACGCCCGCGCAAGTGCACGCCGACCTGCGCCATAATCCAAGTGATCAACGTAGGTAGCATCAATCCGAGGCCGAGCCCATTGACCACGACGGCGATGATTACCGCTTCGTGGGTAGACGCAACAGCCATCAGTAAAGCGCCTGCGCCCGTCAAGGCGAAGGCCGCTAGCAGTAGCCAGTCCAACCGATGACGTGCCAGTACGCGAAAGCTCAGTGCACCGGCAACGACCGCAAGCTGATTGGCACCCATGGTCATACCTATCAACTGGGGCGCTTCGACACCGAGCTGGCCGAGCAAATAACCGGCCTGGCTTGGCACCATCAACAGACTGATGCCGGCCAAAAGGGTGAGGGTATAAAGCGGCAACAAGGCCTTCCAGGGAAACGCTCTCACCTCGGCGACACGTTCGGCATGAGCACCACGATCCGGTTCCCACAGCAACCACGCCATCAGCGGCAGCAGCACAAGTCCAACCGCATAGAGTGCGAAAGGCATACGCCAGCTGTCCCCGCCGAGGAAACCAGACAGGGTGATGAACACCACGGCCGACAATGAAGTCGCGACCATCTGCAAGGCCAATAGGCGTTGCCGGCGCACACCGTTGTAATAATCGCCAATCAGCGTAGTGCAGCAGGTCATGATGCCGGCTTCGGCCAAGCCGATACCGGCGCGGCTGGCAACGATGAGGTACAGAGAATCGAGCCAGAGCGGCATCAGGCCGAACAGCGAATAGAGCACCAGGCTGATCAGCAACAGAGGCTTGCGTGCCATCCGGTCAGCGATGATCCCGGCAAAGGGTGCCAATAAACCGACCATCAGCGCAGGCAAGGCGATGACCAGTGGTACCAGCACTGTGCTGCCGGGGGTATCGGCAAAGTGCGCTTGCATGGCCGGTAGTAACGGCGCAACGAGCACGGCGGCCAGTACCGACAGGCAGCTGCCGAATAGCAACAGCGAAGCCTGTGGCCAGGAGGCGGTTGGTCCAAAACTGACTCTAGGCATGGGCCGGTACCTCGGCAGGTATGGCGTGCATCGCGGTACCGTACCGGACCAGCCCTTGCGCTAGTACTCGTAAGCCCCTGTGGCAGCCGTGGCTCAGACTGTCTGGGTATTCCATCATTTCGATACCTTTTGTTGTTATTGAAAGCGGCACGCTGGTATGCAAACCGAAGCCTTCTCGGCAGATGACGGTCAGCAAATGACAGCCCGGACCAGGTACTCCTGATCCGGGCCGCTGGGCTTAGGTGTAAGAGTGTTGTGCGATGCGCACGCTGGCCCTAACGATCCCTTTTTGCTCGGCCACCACTGTGACGGCGCTATCGGCCACGGCACCCATAGGAGAGGCAACGCGGCGCGCGGATGGGTAAAGGAAGTAGGCCAACGCCGGCAGCAACAACAGGGCCCCGAGCATGTTGCATAGGAACATGAAGCCCAGCAGCACGCCCATGTCGGCCTGGAACTTGATCGGCGAGAAGATCCAGGTGCCGACTCCAATCGCCAGTGTTACGCCGGTCAGAATCACCACCTTGCCAGTGCAGACCAGAGCCCGGTAGTACGCCTCGGAGAGGCTGGCACCAAGGCGCATCTGAATAAGCACGATGCTCATCACGTAGAGCGCATAATCCACGCCGATGCCTACGCCTAGGGCAATTACCGGCAGTGTCGCCACTTTCAGGCCTATGCCCAGCCAGACCATCAGCGCTTCGCAGAGAATCGAGGTCAGCATCAGAGGCAGCACGGCGCAGGTCACTGCGCGCCAAGAACGGAAGGTCAGCAAGCAGAGCAGAATGACTGCGCCATAAACCCACCAGAGCATTTCACGGTTCGCCTGCTTGACCACAATATTGGTCGCCGCCTCGATCCCGGCGCTGCCCGCCGCAAGCAGGAACTGCGCCTGCTCGTTGTCATTTTCAGCAGCGAAGGTCTGGACGGTATCGACGACAGACGTGAGGGTGTCGGCCTTGTGGTCAGCCAGGTAAGCATACTGGGTCAGCATGCTACATTCATCGTTGTACAGCCCCCGCGGCGCACTAGCCGTAATCATGTTCAGGGTGGCCTGGTTATTCATCAGTTCATACCACTTGGGGTTACCTTCCGACAGCCCAACAAGAACCCGGCGATTGAGCTGTGCCAGCGAATTGGTCGACTCCACCCCTGACAATGCACGCAACCTCCAGTCGAGGTTGTCGACACGTTTGAGTGTGTCGTATGCGGCGCAGCCGCCGACCGGGGTTTTGACCATGATCGCGAAGACATCGCTGCTGGCACCGTAGTGCGAGGTGATGTACGCGTTGTCCTGGTTGTAGCGCGAATCGGCGCGCAACTCCGGCGCCCCGGCATCCAAGTCACCGACTTTCAGCTGCAGGCTGATGAAATAACCGCCCCCGGCCAGCACCGCGGCAGCCAACACGCAGCCAGTCGCCCAGCCGCGGCGGGTGAATAGGTCGAGGAAGCGCCACAGCGGATGCTTGGTCGCCCCGCTGGCATCGGCCAGTTCGGCGCGCAGACTGCGCTGTGCGGCTCTGGCGCTGACACCGAGATAGGACAGCAGGATCGGCAGCAAGATCAGATTGCTCAGAATCAGCACCGCCACGCCAATACTGGCGGTGATCGCCAAGTCCTGAATCACCGGGATATCGATGAACATCAACACCGCAAAACCCACCGCATCGCTGATCAACGCAGTCAGCCCGGCGATGAACAAACGGCGGAAAGTGATGCGCGCCGCCACCAGTTTGTGCAAGCCGCGGCCGATGTCCTGCATGATGCCGTTCATCTTTTGCGCGCCATGACTAATGCCAATGGCGAATATCAGAAACGGCACCAGCACCGAATACGGATCCAGCTCGTAGCCCAGTAGCGGCAACAGGCCAAGCTGCCAGACCACTGCGACCAGAGAACAGCCCATCACCAGCAAAGTGCTGCGTACGCAGCGGGTATACCAGAACAACACCATGCAGGTGATGGCGATGGCGGCAGCGAAGAACAGCAAAATCTGCTGCAAGCCCTCGATAAGGTCGCCGACCACCTTAGCGAAGCCGGTGATGCGAATCTCGACCGGCCCGTTCTGGTACTTGTCACGCAGGGCTTCAAGCTGGTTCGACAGTACGGTGTAATCCAACGGCTGCCCATCCGCGTTCGCCAGCAGCGGCACGTAAATGATGCTCGACTGTTGATCGAACGCAACCAACTGGCCAATCTCGTTGGAGCGTTCGATATTGCGCCGCAACTTTTCGAGGCTGGTATCGGAACCATCGTAGTTATCCGGAATCACCGGCCCGCCTTCGAGCCCCATCTCGGTGACGCCGACCCAACGGGTTGAAGAGGTCCACAACGACTTCATATAGGTACGGTCAACGCCAGGCAGCAGATAGACCTCGTCACTGAGCGCCTGCAGAGTTTTTTGGTAATCGGCTTCGTAGATGCTACCGCGCTTGTTAACGACGGCGATGCGAACAGCGTTGCCAAGCCCGCTCAGCTGGCTCTGATTTTCGAGGTAATTGACAATGAATGGGTGATTGCTCGGAATCATCTTTTCAAAGCTGGCATTAAAGCCCAGCTTGGTAGCCTGCCAGCCGAGCAGCAAGGTAATAACCAGGCACATCAGTACAACTACACCACGGAAGTTGAACAGCGCACGCTCGAGCAGCGATCCGGAGTTGGTATCAAAAGCGGCCCTAACCTGGGTCGTGTCCATGTTGGGCGAATTCGGGACGTGCATGGCTTACTCCGCTGAAGCTTGGGAATTGGCGTGATCGACAGGTGTTAGCATTACCGGTCCCGAAAAGCCGACGCCGATCAGCTGACCGCCCGAGGCAACGACCGCATCGGTTAACCGTGTTTTCGTATTCATCAGCGACCGCAGCCGACCGTCGGTGGAAACCTCGAGCAGCCCCCCCGCCTGATTGACCAGAAGCAACCGCTTGCCATCGGTTACGCTGGAGGTCAGTGATACGGAAATGGGATTGTCTAGCGACTGGAAGCTGCTGCCCTGATCGCCCGACAGCAAGACAGTACCGCGTAACCCCGCCAGAATCAGATCACCGCTGGGCAAAAGGCCCACTGTGAAGAAACTGCCCTCATAAGGTGTGCTTATCTTTTCAAATGTCGCTCCACCATCCAGCGAGCGCAGGAACAGGCCCTGCTCGCCGACCATGTACAGCTCACGTCCTTTCTTCGCGATGCCGTATATATGAGCGCCCCAATCGTTCGGCAAGCGCCCCATAATCGACGCCCAGCTCTTGCCACCGTCGCGGGTTTGCAGCGCCAGGCCATAGGCGCCGGCAACGATGCCATTGCGCGTATCACTGAATTGCAGAGTGAGGAAAGGTTTGTCCGGGCCGTCGTCCATCAGCAACTGTGCGGCATCCCTACGGGGCGAACCTTGCTCGCTAGCAGCCTGGGCGGCGTCAAACTCAATTTGCGCGGCACGGCGCCCATCAAGCTGCAGAGTCCAATGTTCGCCGCCATCTTCGCTGTGCAACACCACGCCTGCGTGGCCAACCGCCCAACCTTGGAGCTCATCCATAAACTGAACTGCAGTGAGCGTGCTGCTGACCGGGACCGCGCCCTGCCGCCAGCTTGCGCCGTTGTCGTCAGAGAGCAGAATCACGCCGCGCTCGCCAACCGCAACCAGCCGACCGCCGGCACGAGCGATGCCCAGCAATACGGCATTAACTGCCTGTACCGACTGAGTGGCTGGATTATTGAGAACGTCGATTGGCGTGATCGCCAGCACTGGGCTGGTCAGCGCGCTGCACACTAGGGCTAGCAGGCTGCAGCGCATACGTCGGCAGGTCACCGCAAAGTGGTGGATTAGCATTTTTTGTACCTCTTATTTTTATTTCCGACACCCCGTGCTCGCATTGCTCGTCTGGGTGCAGATGTCTGGTCGTGCCGGCCAAAACGGTCGATAGCCATGCGGATATCCGCGTGACAATTGACGGCCGAGCCTGCCGATCAAAATGTTAAATCACAAATTAGGGCTCTCTGAGGCAGCTGGCTAATCGATCTTAAGGATATGAAGTATCGTAATTACCAATGCCAGTGGCAGGAAGCAGTTCGCTGTGACCTATGGCAGGCTCACCCCTTACCACAGTCGCGATGGCCTAGCAGCCTGTCGGACTTGAATTCACGAGCAGGGCATCAGTAGCAAAGGCGAAGTGATTCGTTCACTACTCAGGCGTTTTCGGGCGTTTTTTGTCCGAATTTTCGGAGCTCGAGCGGATTTATCCCATCTTTTACCTGCAAGGGACGGATTTGTGGTGCAAAGCGGCCATGCGTTTCAAATTCCAGGCCAGACAAACCAGGCGCCATTCCCCACTCACCTTGTCCATGCCCCGCAGCAGAAACTGACGGAATCCCATGACCGATTTGATGATGCCGAACACCGGTTCCACCGTCTGTTTGCGCAGCGCATAGAGGCGGCGTCCCGGCTGACTCTTGAGTTTGTGCGCCATGCGTTGTTGGGTGCTGGCATCCGCGTCGAGCGGTGCCGGCTCCTCGAAGCGTGCCCGCCAGTCGGGATGGTGGTCTTCGCGCGCCACCGCCAGGTAGGGTTCGATTTCGGCCGCTTCGCAGGCGGCAATGTTGCTTTCGCTGTTGTACCCACAGTCCCCGAGCAGCGCCTGCACCTGGCCCAACGAGGCCGGTAGCGCCTTGAGCTCGGCCAGCATGGGGACGACTTGGTGCTTGTCGTTGCCCGCCTGAGTCAGGTCCTGGGCCACCACCAGCAGCGTGTCGGTATCCACCGCTGCCTGGGCGTTGTAGCACTGCTCGAAGCCGCCGCCGGCCACCCGCATGATGCGCGAGTCTTCGTCGGTGAGGTTGATTTGCTCGTGCGCCTCAGGCCCTTGCACCGGGGCTTTGGGCGGCTTGCCGCCAGGCTTCTTACCGGTTTGTGCAGCACGTGCCGCACGCTTGGCGAGTTTCTCTTGGTAGGCGGCCTGATCCTGTTCGAAACGCGCGCGGGCGCGCGCCTCGATCTTGGCCTTGGCGGCGTCCATGGCGACCAAGCGATCTTGCCGGCGCTTGATCTCGTCAGGCAGGTCGATGCCATCGGGGAGCTCCGCCTGGTCGGCGCTCTCGGCCAGTGCCAGGAGCTCCTGTACTTCGTCCTTGAGCTGACGCTCGAGCACCTGGATATGGCCATAGGAAAGCGCGCTGTGGCGTGAGGCATTAGCGTGTAGCTTGGTACCGTCGAGGCTGACGGTGCCGAGCTTGAGCAGCTTCATTTCGCCCGCCAGTTCCAGCACCTGGAGGAAGATGTCGGCCAACTCGTCGAGGAAACGGCGGCGGAAGCTGGCCAGGGTATCGTGATCGGGGTGGCTGCCGGCGGCCAGGTAGCGGAAGGCGAGCGAGTCGTAAGTGGCGCGTTCGATCTTGCGACTGGAAAAGATCCCGCTGGCATAGCCGTAAACCAGCAGACTGAGCAGCACCTCGGGGTGATAGGCGGCGCTGCCGCGTCCGCCATAGGCGCGGGTCAGCGCGCCCAGGTCGAGCCGTTCGATGGCTTCGAGAACGAAGCGGGCCAGGTGGTCTTCAGGCAACCAGTCGTCCAGCGATGGCGGGAACAGGTAGTCGGTCTTGCGGTCGATCGGGCGAAAGCGGCTCATGCGGGGGGCATCGGCTGGGCGGTGCCGGGATTATCCTCGAATGAAGCGGGAAAGTCCGACAGGCTGCTAGAGCGACTGGAAACCGCCGCCATCACGGCCTTTATCCCAGACAACGGCTACCGCAAGCGCGATCCGCGCTATGCAGGGCAAGAACAACACCTGAACAAACCCGACCCGCTCTGGGACAAAAGCGCCAAGCCGCGCACCAGCAAGCGCTATACACCCGCCGACTTTCAGTTCGACCCCGCGCAGCAAACCTGCACCTGCCCTGCCGGCAAACAGCTCTACCGCAACGGCAGCCACTGCCTGATCAAGGGCCAGCCAGCGATCAAATTCCAGGGCGCCCTGCGCGACTGTCTGAGCTGCCTGCAGCGCAAACACTGCCGCGCACGCCGGAGAAAACCGCCGCGCGCCAGGTCGCCTTCTTCTTGCCCACAACCACCCAGGACAACGCGCTAAGCCGCATGCGTCGGCGCATCGACAGCCCGCAAGGACGCGAGATGATCACCCGCCGCTTCGCCACGGTGGAACCGGTGTTCGGCAACCTGCGCCACAACAAACGCCTGGACCGCTTCAGCCTGCGTGGCCGTGAACGTGTGGATGGCCAGTGGAAGCTCTACTGCGTCACCCACAACATCGAAAAACTGGCCCATCGCGAGGCCTGGTCATGACAACCAGCCCGCAGAACACCACCCAAACACCCCTCACGCGCCCCATCAACGCCCGTGAATGGCCAACCACTCACATATCCGCCCAGAACACCCATCGCCAGATACGCGCTCGGCTTCTCGAAAAAAGTGCTGTGAGCCTGGATAGCGGGAGTGTTTTTAGGGTTTGTCTACAGCTTCGATAGCGGAAATGCTCGGTATCTTGGCGATGGATAGCGATACCCGAAGCGTTTGACCACCTCGAAATAAAAAAAACCCGACCGTATGGCCATAATGCTGTTCACTTAAGCGGAGCAGCCTTCCGATCCACTGGGTAGCGGGTCTTTGAAATCTTCACCGTCCTTGGTCTTGATGGCCTTGGGCGGTGATCAAGAAACAGCCCGCCGATTCCCGCCCTCGACTCCGACAAGCGTCTTCCTGTTGCTGAGATCGGGTTGGCCGCCGCCATCACGATCAGTTGCACGGCGATGTATTGGGCCACTGGCTTGAAGCGGATGTCGCACGGAGAGCGGCCGAAGGCGACGGCTGCCTGACCGGCTTCACGACGGATGATATTGTAGGCCAGCAACAATCCCCAGACCTCCTGGTAGACCAGCTCCTTTACCTTGCTACGCAGGGTCATTGCATTCTGTTGCAGAGAGCTCTTGATATCCCGGAAGCCCAGCTCGATCTCCCAGCGCTCCTGATACAGCTTGGCAATGGCTTTGGTGCTGTAAGTATCCGCCGGCAGCGAGGTGAGTACTGTTTTGAGCTTGCCCTTTACCTCATAGCTGACTTCGCGCACGTCCCAGTGCGTTGGCAGGCTGGGGTTGCGCTTTCTGGCCTGTGGCGACACCTTCATGCGCAGCAAGCAATCACCCTTACCATAGCGAGCGACTTCCTCGCTGACCAAGCCCTTGCGGGCCGGAATCAGCCAGTGCCGGTTTTCCCCTGCCGCGGCCAGGCTCGGCAGTAAGTCGGCACCCCAGAAGCCCTTATCGAACAGCGTTACCAAATGGTTGGGGATCTGCTGCAAAAACTCATCGGCCAAGCGCATCTCACTGCGTCGGTAGGGGCTCAGTTGGGCATCCAGAATCAGGTGCGCACATTCATCAGGGCCACCAGGCGCAGCATGGGAAACGGCGTCTGCCGCTCAGTGGCGGTATTGCCGGAGCCGAAATGCTCACGGAGTTCGGGGGTGTCTGGGGTGCGCAGGAGCGCACCATCCACAGCCAATACCTGCAGGCCCTGCCAGGTATCGCCCTCATAGCGCTCGCGGCCCCACTGATTACCCGTCTGGCGAAACAGCCATTCAAGCAGATCGGCTCCCAGCCGTTTGCGCGCCTCGGTGACACCGCTTCTGGCTAGCAGGTCGTGAGAGGCCAGGCCCTGGGCGCAGATGTTCAGACGCCGGGCGACCTCGTGAACCGGCTCGTCGCGGAACAAGGCCATACCAAGCACCAGCCAGAGCACCTGATCGCTGGGCAGGCGCCGCCGTCGTATGGTGGCCTGGGTGGAAAGGTCCAGCGCGGATGCCACCCACTCGATCGGGATGTTCTGGGTGAAGGTGCTCAAATCGGAGAAGTTGAGCAGTTCACCTAAGTCGAGCAGTTGCTGTTGGAGAGACATAAAAAATCCGATGCCAGAGACCTGGCATCGGATTTTCGGGGAAGCCCTGTCGGGGTTCAAATGCTTAAGTGAACAGCATTACGACCGTATGGCCAGGGGTTTGATTGGTGCGCCAGGGGGTTTGTCGGCGTATCAGCGCAAGCTCGACCCGGTCAGCGAAGCCGGCAGGAAATGCGAATCCGGCCAGCCACCTTCCTTGATAACCAGGCTGCCCTGATGGTTGCTCTCGAGATTGCTCGCGTACCAGGTTCCGGCGACCAGATCGTAGAAGCCGTGCGGGCCTTGCACGAAGCCAGGCAGCTCGGGCGCGGTCACCGGCAGGTTGAACAGTACCTTCCACAGGTTACCCTTGGCGTCGTAGCGCTCACCAGCCACGGCACGCCAGCTGTCCTCGTCGATGTAGTAGGTACCTTTGGAAGCCGTATGGCGCTGCCCTCCGCGCAGGGTCGCCTCAACGACGTAAACGCGATGCAGCTCCCACCGCACGTAGTCCGGATTCATATGATTCGCCATCAGCAGCTCGTCGGTACTGGGTGCCAACTGGCTCTTGTTGGCATTGTAGGGAATCAACATTTCCTTCTTACCAACCAGCTTCCAATCGAAGCGATCAAGGCGACCCAGCCACACTTGCAGGTCGTCGAAACCGGCGACACCAGCGGCAGCGGGGGTCGGTGTGTCACAGCAAGCAGTGGGCAGCATGCGCACCCTACGCTGGCCGGTCAGGTAGACCCAGGTGCGCGACTGGTCAGGCTGGAGGTTTTCCCGGCCGATAATGGCTTCCTTGGCACGGATCGGCGGACCGTCATTGACCATGCGGAACAGCCAGTAGTCGCGGCCTAACTTACCCTTAAAAGTCTCCAGGTCGCTCTTCGGATCGTAATAAGGCATCTGGATTTCCGACGTCCCAACCGCAGTGGTCACATTCCGGCCGTCCGCGCTTATCAGCGCATTAGTCATCGGCTGCTGGAAGGCATACCCGCGCCAATGCAGCAGGTGATTCCACATGACCTGCGCGCCATCGGCCGGAAACGGGAAGGGCACGCCACCGAAGATCTCTGACGGCGTATGACCTGGGTTATCGGCAGCAGTTGCGCGGGTAGCGTTGGCGAAGGTGTTGTCGTAGAACGCCTGCGGCGCGGCGAATGTGCGGTGACTCGGATACACGTCGATCCGATAGGTGTCAGGAAATTTCTGCAGCATCGCCTTGGTGCCCGCGGTGAGTACTTTCTCGTACTCGCCCATGTTCTGGGCCGTCACTGAATACAGCGGCTTTTCGTCAGCGAACGGGTTACTCCGTTTGCCCTTGCCGTCGTAACTGCCGCCGGTCAAGCCACCGTCCCAGGCCGGGATGCTGCCATCCGCATTGCCTGCTCGCTCCGAGCCCATTGGCGTCAGTTCGTTGCCCTTCAGCTTTTCGGCCTCTTGCGGGCTAACCCCCGCGTAGGCCAGTGGCGCGGCTATCAACATGGCGGCGCAGAGGGCGCTCAGACGAATACCTATATTTATTGTTTTCATTCGATTCTCCTTAGAAAGTGCGGCTTATGTAGGCCGAAATTAAATCGCGGTCGGCCAGAGGCTGATCAAAGCTGTATTGGTTGGCCGCGTTGAGAAAGTGCCCACGATCGCCGAAGAAATTGGTGTAGGTCACGCCGATGTTCCAATCCTGCAGATAAGTGCCACGTACCCCGATGTTGAAGTCGCCGCCACGGTCTACGCCGAAGCCACCGACCGCACGCGAGGCGCCCTTGGGGCTGTAACCGATGCCGACCGGTACGCTCAGGTCGAGCTGCGACACCACCTGACGATAGGTCGGCGTGAACACGGCGCGGAAGCCCCAGGCATCGCGGGTCGTGTTGGGATCGACCTTTTCAGGATTATCGGTCACGCTCAACGCACGGTTCCACGCCACTTCACCGACCAGGCTCGACTCTCGGAACAGCGGGTTGGTTGGCAGCGTGGCGATCATCGAGAGTTGTGCATGCAACGTGTTGCCCTTAGCGAAGGCAGCGTTGTCATCGTTATCCTCGACCTGGCCGGGAGAGATGGATACGTTACTCGACACGAGCGGGCTGTTGCGCCGCGTGGATACTTCCAAGCCCAGATTCACCGGACCGAAGGTATTGCTCACGCTGGCACCGAAGGCCTTGATGTTTTCGCCGTAAGCCCACTCGAAACTGGTGGGAGGACCAGGCTTGGTGAAACGGGTTTGCGAAAGCCCGGTCTTGGCGTGGTACTGGATAGCGTACAGACCGTATTCAGCATTACCATCGGGTAGACGGAAACGCATGCTGATACCGCCTTGCCCGGAATCCTTGGGTTTGTTGTAGATCACCGGGGCGCTTGGTGCGAAGGGTTGCGGTCCGAACAACACATTTTCGGAACCGTCCCCCACGATGTCGCCAACGCTGAAATAGCTGCCAGCACCCGGTAGGCGGTGCCCTTCCCACTCAAACTGGTAGTAAGCCGCTAGAGTGATGTCCGGGGTGAGGTCGAACTGCGCCGAAATCTGCTCGACCGGGCGGATTAACTCACGGAACTGAGTGTTGGGCACTGATTGTGCCTTAACGATATCCACCGGCTGCATGCCACCGGCTATGCCGTTGGCTCCGTAGAACAGACTCTCACCCCAAATCAAGGCGTGCTGCCCCAGGCGGGCAGTCAGGTTCCGCCCGCCGATATCAAAGCGACCGAGCAAAAAATAGTCGAGAAACTCGGCATCGCGGCCATGCAGGTCAAGCGTCCCATCTGGGAACTCTCCGACCTTGGTGCTCGGGAAGTTCCAGCTAGCCGGGTTGTCGTGATCGGTACCACTGTTGTAGACGCTGTCGTACCAGCCGGCGCCGGATACACGCAACCCGAAGTTGCTGCCGTACATCACTTCCACTTCGGAGAGGATGTCGAAGCGGTTCGATACCAAACCTCGCTCGAAGTTACGATTGCCATCGTCCTGGTTGATGTTGCTGATCAGCTCGTCGTCCTGGCCGCTGACGCGGAACGCATTGCTGTATTTCACCGTATTGTCCCAGCGCACACTGAGATCTGGATTGCCGGTATCGAGCTCCATCGCCTGGGTCATCGGGGCGATGGCGCCTATCGAGATGGCAAGTAGGCTTAGCACGAACGGTTTACGCGCGGCACGTATTGGTGTGGTAGTCGCTGGAATTACCATGATAGAACCCTCTTTTTTTGTTTTGATTAACCTTTTCTAACTCCCCCTGCTTTCGCTGGCGCGCAGCGCCAGGCAGGAGTATCTCCTTCGCGGGCAGACACGTCCTGCGCCTGCTAGCGATCAGATCGGCTGAGCGGTCAGTTTGAGCATTTCCTTGACCATCCCGACCCGATCGAAGGCGTGGTCGTGAGCCATTTCCTTATCACCGGCGAGGATGGATTGCTCTGCGATGTACTTGCAGCGATCGAAACGCCGCCGCATGAAGCGGCCAAGCTTAGTGTCGATGGAGTCCGCGCCGCGCACCTCTTCACTCAGCACGATGGCGTCCTCAATGGCCATGCCAGCGCCCTGCCCCAGATGCGGAGTCGTGGCATGGGCGGCGTCGCCGATCAGGATCACTCGGCCATGGAACCAGGGTTCGTTGACGAACAGCACTTCCATGGGCTTGTAGACAACTTGGCTGTTATCGGTAATCTGATCGCGCAACTCGCCGACTAGCCCGCCGATATTCTTGATGCGGTCGCGCATCAGCTCGGCCAGCTTATTCGGATCCATCCACGGGTTATCCGGCTCGTGCGAGGTGGAGAACATGTACATCAGGTGCTCGCCGAGCGGGACCAGCCCCGCGTTGCCGTCGACGCCTTGGTAGCTCGCCAGATGATCAATACTGGGGTGACGCGGGAAGTTGTAACGCCACACGGCCTGGCCAGTGAAACGCGGCGTGTATTGGTCACCGAACAGCATCTGACGGATCTTGGAATAGACGCCATCGGCACCAACCACTAAATCGTAACGGCCTTTACTGCCGTCGGTGAATTCGACGTCTACGCCCGCGGCGTCCTGCTCCAGACGCTCGACCGTAGTTCCCAGCCGGATGTGCGCACCGAGGTCCATCGCGTTCTCGGAGAGCACCTGATGCAGCGCCAAACGCGAGACGCCCATGTTGGCCGGATAATCAGGCCCGGCTAGACGCTGGCCAGGGATACGCGCCAGCTGGTTGCCTTGCAGGTTGTAGATGCATACATCCTCGAAGGCGTAGCCGGCCTTCAGATACGTATCCAGCACGCCGAGCCGTGCCATTTCGCGGACCACATTGCTCTGCTGGATGATGCCGACCCCGTAGACTGTCCACTCGGACTTAAGCTCGACCAGATCGACCTGCACCCCTTCGCGGCGTAACGCAATGGCAGTGCATAGGCCACCGATCCCGCCACCGACGATCAGAACCTTCTTTACTTCATGCATGATGCTTTCCCTTGTTCTTGTTATCTGCTGAGCGATTCCGTCGGGCTCAAGCGTCACAAACAGCCGGCACCCAAAATCGGTGACTCTCCAACGCTTGTATTCGACGGACGTTCGTACGAGACCGTATTGCGCAGTGCAAGAAGTCGCTGCCTACATACGTTCGTTGTAAACACAAACTAGGGCGGGAGAAGGAATTTGACTAATCGTGAGTTGGAATGGAAAGTATCGCGAAAATAAATATTAAAAAGGCTTACCGCGATGCGCTTTCACCATCTCGATCTTAATTTACTGGTCGCCCTTGATGTGCTGCTGGAAGAACAGAACATCACCCACGCGGCGACTCGCCTGCACATGACCCAATCGGCTACGAGCGGCGTGCTGGCGAGGCTGCGGACCTATTTCGATGACGACCTGCTAGTCCAGATCGGGCGCAAGATGATGCCCACGCCACTGGCCAGGGAGCTGGAGCTTCCCGTTCGGGAAGTACTGATGACTATTCAGTCCTCAATTACCGCCAGGCCGGTCCATCAGCCGGCGGAGAGCAAGCGGCATTTCCGCATAGCCGCGTCGGACTATGTCATCAGCGTCATGCTCGCCAAGGCGTTTCAGCAGATCGCCGAACAGGCGCCGCATATCACCTTTGAAATGCTGGCCTTTGGCGACACAGCCTTCGACTTGCTGACGCGAGGCGCCGTAGAAATGCTGATCATTCCCGAGCATTACCTCACCGAGAACCATCCCTCGCATTTGCTGTTTGAGGAGGAACACGTGTGTGTGGTTTGGGCTGGCAATAAGACCGTGGGCGAACGCATCTCGATTGAGCAATACTTGGATATGGGTCACATCACCGTGGGCCTCGGTCGCAGTAGGCGCATCACCATCGAAGATTTTTTCATGAGTCAGTACAAATGCACGCGCCGGCTTGAAGTCATTACCCATGACTTCAACACTCTGCCACAGCTGGTGGTCGGGACCGAGCGCATCGTCACCATGCACCGGCGGCTGGCCGAGCTATATGCGCAGCACTACCCACTGCGGATCATCCCGACGCCTGTTCCGCTGCCATTGATGCAGGAGCATCTGGTGTGGCATCGCAGCATGGACCGCGACCCAATGCTGCGATGGGTGCGCGAACAGATCATCAAGACCGCCCAGGCGATGCCGCCCTGCGAGCGCTACGAAATTTCTATGCCTACCTGAAAATAGCTGGGGGCTAGCGTGCATGATCGACCCGCCCCTCCCCCGCTTGCGAACCAGCGTCAGGCCGTCGTCCGAAAATCTCCAACCGCCGCGTTGAGCGCACCGCCCACCTGTTCCAGCTCGAGCACCGAGGCCTCCAGCAACCGACTCTCCTCGGTACTCTGCTCCGCTACCGTCCGTACTCGCTCCATACTTTCGCCAACCTGTTCAGCCACCGCACTCTGCTCTTCGGCAGCTGCGGCGATCTGCTGACTCATCTGCTCAACTGTCGACACCGCCGCGGCGATTTCCTGCAGCGCTTGCGACGCTTGTGCGGCGAGCACCACGCTCTCGCCGGTCAGCGCCTGACTCCCCTGCAAGCGACTCGCCGCCTGCTCAGCTACGGTCCGCAGTTGCTGGATGATGGCGGCGATATCGTCAGTGGAGGCTTGTGTGCGCCGCGCCAAGTTGCGTACCTCGTCCGCCACCACAGCAAAACCACGACCATTTTCGCCGGCACGTGCTGCTTCAATTGCAGCATTCAAGGCCAGCAGATTGGTCTGCCCGGCCAGGGCATTGATCACATCGAGCACCTTACCGATAGCCGCGCTCTCGTTGAGCAGCGAGCCCATCGCTTCGGAGCACCCACTCATCTCCTGGGCCAAGTGACCGATCTTGGTCGTCGCCTGACGCACCAACTCCTCGCCCTTACGCGCTTGACTATCTGCCTGCGCAACCGCGTCGCGGGTCTGGCTGGCATTGCGCGCGACGTCTTGCGCGGTAGCAGCCATCTGCTGCATAGCGGTGGCCGCCAATTCAGTCTCCTCACGCTGCGAGCCGACTCCCTGACGAGTACGCTCGGTCACATGCACCAGACCGTTAGCGGCTTGGTTTAGCTGCCCGACACCCTGGCCGATCCGCCCGACCAGCCCGCGCAAACTGTCGAGCATGACCCCAACGCTGGCGAGCAACTGCCCCAGCTCATCACGCCGGCCAGACGCATCGACGTGTGCGCTAAGATCTCCTGATGCCACCCGCCGAGTAAGCTCAACAGCTTGACGCAACGGCTGTAAAATCAAGTAGCGAATCACTAGGCTAGCGCCGATGCCTAAACTGAGCGCCAGTAACACAATCCCCCCAAGCAGCCGGGATACCCGCTGACTCATCGCCTGCGAGGCCTGCACCTGCGCGGCGCGGGCCGCCCCAAGCAGAGCGGTCACTTTGTCCGCTGCGACATTCATCGCCGCCTGGCTATCGGTGGTTTGCGTACGGCTTGCGGCATAACGTCCGAACGCGGAGCGGTATTCGCCCAGCGCCGCACTCGCCTGGGTCAGCGATTCCTGCTCCACGCCTTCGAGCCGCCGCGCTAAGTTTTCCATGTACGAGCGCAGGTCCATCATCCGCGTCTCCCAGTCGTTGCGCACCTGGGTGCTGCCGTCCAGGGTAAAATAGAGTTCGCTGTCACGCAGGTTTGCCAGCTTGTCACGCAGCATTGAGGCTTGTTCAAGCTGCAGCATGCGCACTGAATCAGCCGGCTGCGCCTGCTCGGCGAGGAGGTTGACCGCGTCGAGCTGGTCCAACACCACTACGGTGAATCGCTCGCCAAGCGCCTGGGCCGCCTGCTGCATGCGCAAGCGCGCCGCGCGGGCATCGCGCTGGGCTTGGGCGTACCGCTCGAACTGGGCGAGATAAGTGCTTGCCGCCTCGAGGGAATCGCCCTGCCCGGTATCTGCTGGAGGTTTTTGTAACAAAGAGATGAGCTCACCGGTGAGGCCCGCAACCTTGCTGGCCTCCTCCTCAGCCAACTCCAGGCCGAAGGCTTTTACCGCTACCCGCGCTTGCAGCATCAGCGACTCGACGGATGCCACGTCGCGCGTCTTCTCGGCTCGTGCTTCAAGCATGTTGAAGGCATAAAACGCCGTCGCTGCAACTCCTAGGGTAGATAACAGCACCAAGCCGAAACCGAGCGACAACTTGGTACCCACTGACAGGTTGCCCAGTACACGAGCCATCATAGGGACCACCTTTTACGCAACGAAAGAGAAGTGCAGGTCGCCGCGGTGTCGTGGCGGATGAGGGCTTGATCGGTCGTAGGAAGCATAAGCCGCAATGCCTGCGGCGGGACGAGGCTGCACCTGAGAGTTGGTGCCGTGGGGCGCCATGGCGAGCTGAGCATATGAGGTCTTCTTCTTGTTCTTCGAAGCGCCTGGAGCCTACCCAGTGCACGCCCCGCTCGGCTAATCACCAATGGCGATGCAAGCCATCGCAAACGCGGATAGGTTGAATACCCTCCCCGAACCCTCCAGGAAATAGCCGCGCTAGGCGAACGATCACTCAATAGGTATCGCGTTTACCGATGCCTCCCATCCTTACAAGCGATTTGTGCCAACCAGGTACGCGTGCGATTTTCCTGCCATGTGCGGCAGCCTTGCTCGGCCCCGCCAAGCACGAATTGACCTGGGACGCCACTCCTCAGATGAGGGCCGCCTAACTTCACCCTTATGCTCAGTACCAGACAAAGCCGAGGCATTAGCCCCCGCGTTTGAAACCGCGCCCCTGCAAGAGCGCCACCTACCGGGCAAGCCGAAAAACAACTAGAAACTAGAAAGGAAAACAACCGATGTTCCGTTATTTCCCCACCAACTATGTATGGAATCTCTCCGTCGACCTCGCCATCGAGATGGGCGCGAAAATGGGTGAGATCGTCGAGATGTGTGAACCGCTACAGGACGCAGCCAAGCAGCCGGATGCATCCGGTACCCGCGCCTTCCGCGAGACCTGGTCCAAGATGGCCGACAAACTGTTCGACATGGCGCAGGAAGATGAAGCCAAGGGCCACCTGCTTTCCGCCGGCGAGAAGTACAACCGTGCCGCCACTTACTACCTGACCTGCGAGCGTCTGCAAGCGCACGGCGCGCCAGGACGACTGGAGCTTTACCAACGCTTCCTTGACGTGTTTGCGCGCGGTATCCAACTGTCGAAAGAAAACTGCGAGCGTGTCGAAATCCCCTACGAAGGCAAGGTGATCTCCGCCCTGTATGTGCGCGCAGAGGGTGTTGAGGGTCCGCAACCGGTGATGGTGCAGCTCAACGGACTGGATTCGACCAAGGAAATGAAATACCGCGTCGGCCTACCCTTCTGGCTGGCCAAGCGCGGCGTCGCCTCGCTACTGATTGACCAGCCCGGCACCGGCGAAGCATTACGCCTGCATGATATGAAGGCCCGCTACGACGCCGAGCATTGGGGCAGCGTGGTGTTCGACTGGCTCGCCGCCCGTGCCGACATCGATGCCAAGCGCATCGGCTGCGAAGGCGTATCACTCGGCGGCTACTACTGCCCACGCGTAGTGGCCATGGAGCCGCGTTACGCCTGCGGCGTGATCTGGGGGGCCAACCACGATTGGCGTGACGTGCAAAAGCGTCGCCTGGAGAAGGAAGGTGACTTCCCGGTGCCACATTACTGGGATCACGTGCGCTGGGTTTGGGGCGGCAAAGACACCGAGGAATTCATGCAGATCGCCGAGAACGTCCACCTCGACGGCGTCGTCGAGCGCATCAAGGTCCCGTTCCTCGTCACCCACGGCGAAAAGGACTCACAGATCCCGCTCAAGTGGGCCCATCGCACCTACGAGCAACTGGTCAATAGCCCCAAGCGTGAACTGAAGATCTTCACCGATCGTGAAGGCGGCGTGCAGCACTCCAGCTTTGACAACCCGATCAACGCCGGCCACCTCATCGCCGACTGGATCGCGGAAACCCTTGGCGGCCACGTCGCCTAACAAGAACAAGAGGAAGTTGCCCGTGAACATCATCGGACCCGATTACCTGGTCTTCGGCGTCGACGACGTCGAAGCCTGCTGCCAGTACATGACCGACTATGGCCTCAAGCCCATTGACATGACCAACAAGGGCGGACGCTTCGAGGCGCTCGACGGCACCGGCGTGGTCATCCGCCACCGCGCAGACCCGAGCCTGCCGGCCGCGATGGAAACCTCCACTATGCTGCGCGAAACCGTCTACGGCGTTGCCGACGAGCAGACGCTGCAGGCCATCGAAGAGGAACTGTCTAAGGATCGCAGCATCACGCGCGGCACCGACGGCGTGTTGCGCTGTGTCGACGACATGGGCTTCGCGCTCGGTTTCCAGCTCTGCCAACGCCGCACGATCGACCTGCCCGCCGAGCGCGTCAATGCGCCCGGCGACAAGCCGCAGCGCCCCGCAAATGAACTAGGCGCGACACAAGACATGCCTGCGCTACCACGCAGCCTGTCGCACGTCGTCTACTTTGTACCGGATTTCGCAAAGGCTGAAGCCTTTTACGCGCGCCTAGGCTTCGTCTGTACCGATCGCTTTGTCGGTGTCGGGCCGTTCCTGCGCCCCGCCGGCACCCTGGACCACCACACGCTGTTCATGATCGAGACGCCGCCATTCATGAAGGGTATCGAGCACTTCACGTTCCACATGGGCGGGCCAACTGAAGTGATGATGGCGGGCTACCGCTTCGTCGAGAAAGGATACCAGTCATTCTGGGGGCCGGGCCGTCATCAGTTTGGCTCGAACTGGTTCTGGTACTTCAATAGCCCGCTGGGTTGCCACGTCGAATACGACGCCGATATGGACCTGCATGACGACAGCTGGGCGGCCCGCGAAGCGCCGATCAGTGCTGACACGTCGCAGTACTTCCTTTTCGAGCATCGCCCGAAATGGTCGCCAGGCGGGCCAGGCCCAGATGTTCCGCACTGATCCATTGAGGCCCTGGGAAACCGGGGCTTTTTCATTGCGGGATCACGGCCCGGCAATGACCGAAAAGCCAAACCAAAATAAGAAAAGCCAGGACGTCACATGCTCAATCGAGTGTTCAACCGCGTATTTTTGATAGCCCTGCTCGCCGGGCCCATTTTTGCCAGCGCTAGCGAATCCGCTCGGAATTTGCAGGCCATCCGCAACAAGGCATTCGATGTTTGCAACAGCGCGATACTGTACTTCAACCCAAATGTGGATCGCCGTGACGGCGGGCGGGATCCTCGCCATGCTGAGGAATACCGGCAAAGCCTCAAGCAGTTACGTGGACTGGTTGACCCAGTACGAGACACACGATTAGCAGCGCCGTTAGAAATAATGGAAACGCTTCTCGCCGAACTTGAGCGACTACCGTCTAACGATGAACCACGCTATTCGCACTGGCTAAACCCGATTCTCCAGGCCCACGCCGATCTAGACAACCGCGCAGCTCAACTGTACGCGACGGAACCACTGTCACCCGCTCAAGAGTCGCTTGACGCGCTTAGCCTCAATCTTGCTCGAATGGATTTGCTCTATCAGACCCGCACATTCGGGGCACTGCGGTTCTTCTTGAGCGACAACAGCAGTGATCCCTTCAAGGCACTCGACAGAAAAATAATCGATGGCTTTGATAAAACGGAGGGGCTTTGGCCGAATCACGGCAATGTTATTAGTACGAGCCGCAGAAACTACTACTTTGTTCGAAGAAGCTTACTAGAACATGGCGAGGACTTAGTCCAGGAGAGTGCCGCTTACTATCTGGGGAAGATCACTCGAACGTTGAATTCCCTGCCCCTTACGCAGGGTGAGATCACTGAGCCGTAGCAAGCCGTAAAGTTAGGCCCGTGCGGTATCGGGGATGCTATGTCGACACGACCCTCCCGCCAGCGTTGTGCGCCGGCATGCGTCAGGCCTCGTTATTCGATAAACCAACAAAACTACCCTCACCAGTGTACAGGACATGGGCGACAACACTTCAGGCCCTAGGCTGTGAAAGGAGAGACGAGCAGCCGAAACCGCTCCACCCCGGAGGGAATACGTTTTTTCGGAGCCTACAGTTCGACTCCGAGACGGTTCGGTGCTCAGGACCGAGGGGCGACTGATCCAGCCGGGACTCGGTTTTCAGGCCGCGCTGAACAGCTTGTGCGGGTCGATGACGAATTTCTTCGGCACGCCGGCGTCGAACTCGTGATAGCCATTCGGCGCGTCGTCCAGGCTGATCACCTGTACGCCAACCACTTCGGCGATGTTGATGCGGTCCCACATGATCGCCTGCATCAGCTGGCGGTTGTACTTCATCACCGGGGTCTGGCCGGTGTGGAAGCTGTGCGATTTGGCCCAGCCGAGGCCGAAGCGGATGCTCAGGGCACCCTTCTTCGCGGCGGCGTCGACCGCACCTGGATCGTCGGTCACGTACAGGCCGGGGATGCCGATCTTGCCGGCAACCCGGACCACGCCCATCAGCGAGTTGAGCACGGTGGCCGGAGCTTCGTGCTGCACGCCGTCGTGACCATGACCGCGCGCTTCGAAGCCCACCGCGTCAATCGCGCAATCGACTTCCGGCTCACCCAGCAGGGCGGCGATCTGTTCGTGCAACGGAATGTCCAGCGACAGGTCGGCGATCTCGAAGCCCTGGGCCTTGGCATGCACCAGGCGCACCGGGTTGACGTCACCGACTATGACCACGGCGGCGCCGAGCAGGCGCGCGGAGGCGGCAGCGGCCAGACCGACCGGGCCGGCACCGGCGATGTACACCGAGGTGCCAGGGCCGACGCCCGCGGTGACGGCGCCGTGGTAGCCGGTCGGCAGGATGTCGGACAGGCAGGTCAGATCGCGGATCTTCTCCATCGCCTTGTCGCGATTCGGCAGCTTGAGCAGGTTGAAGTCGGCGTACGGCACCATGGCGTACTCAGCCTGGCCACCGGTCCAGTCACCCATGTCGACGTAGCCATAGGCGCCACCCGGACGGGCCGGGTTGACCGACAGGCAGACGCCGGTGTGTTGTTCCTTGCAGCTGCGGCAGCGGCCGCAGGCGACGTTGAACGGTACCGAGACCAGATCGCCGATCTGCAGGTTCTCGACGTCGCGGCCCTTCTCGATCACTTCGCCGGTGATCTCGTGACCCAGCACCAGGCCGGTCTGTGCGGTAGTACGGCCGCGCACCATGTGCTGGTCCGAACCACAGATGTTGGTTGATACCACGCGCAGAATCACCGCGTGCTCGATCTTCTTGCCGCGCGGATCCTGCATTTTCGGATAGTCAATTTTCTGTACCTCGACCTTACCCGCGCCGAGATAGACGACACCACGATTACCAGACATACAACCTCCTTCAATGCACTTAGGGATTTACGCAAAATAGAAAAAATCAGCGAGCGCTTACCCAGTCGATTTGCGCCCACTGAACACTCAGCAGTCGTTAAAGCATGCGAACGCAGGACGAGGCCTCCGATCCCAAAAGTTCTCCTCAATCAAGTAATGGCAATCGCGGTGCAAATTTTGAGCTACTCAACGTGCTAGCCAACCGGATAGCTTCTTGAGCACGCAGCAGAGCGAGGCGGGCGGCCCACTCCGGGTTGAACCTTCGGCTAGAGATCAAGCACCAGGCGCGGAGTTCGCGCCCTGGAGCAGCATGGTGTGAACTGGTCATTTCGAGCCTGTTCCTCCACGGTGAGGAACATGTCGCGATGGTCAGGCTCTCCCTCCAGCACTCGGGTCAGGCAAGTACCACAAATGCCTTGCTCGCACGAAAGCGGCAAGTCAATACCAGCCTCCAACAGCACGTCGGCAACTGAACGATCGGCTGGAATCAGCAAACAGTGGCCGCTACTCGCTAACTGTACCTCGAAGCTCCCGTCATTCGCGTGTACCTGAGGCTCTGCGCTGAAATACTCGCGATGTAGACTCGCCTCCGGCCACCCCGCCGCCTGCGCCTGAGCCAAGACGAACGCCATGAACCCACCAGGACCGCAAACATAGAGATGATCCCCTTCGGTATAGCCCGCCAGGACCTGCCCTGCATTGAGCTTCTGCTCATCACCGCGATCATCGAAGTGAAAGTTCACCCGATCGGCAAAGCAGGAACCCTGCATAAGTTCAACAAAGGCAGTGCGCGCCTGTGAGCGACTGCAGTAATGCACTTGGAATTGCGCGCCAATCTGCGCTAGGCGCTCAGCCATGCAGAGGATGGGCGTGATGCCGATACCACCAGCGAAGAGCAACGAGCGCTTGGCGCCATGCGCTAGCGGGAACAGGTTGCGGGGCTCGCTGATACGCAGCTGAGTGCCCTCGTCAACTAATTCGTGCATGACTTGGGAGCCACCTCGCGATACTGGGTCGAGCAAGACCCCGATTTGGTAGCGATGCTGCTCGTCGGGGTGATTGCACAGCGAATACTGCCGTACCAGCCCGTTAGGCAGGTGGACATCGACATGGGAACCTGCGCTGAACGGCGGTAATGACCGCCCATCGGTCCGGGCCAATTCGAAACTATATACGCCTTCGGCTTCCAGGTTTTTGCGAGTGACAGTGACGTCGATCATGGTGTTCTACCTCGTGGAATATAGGGCGGGACCACGCGGATACGTTGAACGGCGTGGATAGCCGCGCAGCTCACGCGACAAGAGGACAAGTTGGGTCGACTGCAGCACTAGTCAAACAAGTGCTACAGTGAGCTTCAGCAAGGATTGATTTCTCGCTGATGGACGCGCAGTGCTCGAAGCACCGCTGCATGAAACACCGCAGCTCGATCTCCAACGGTTCACTCTCGATCGGCTCCAAGCTAGGCAAGACAAAAACCTGCTGCTTTCGCTAATAAGAAATCTGTTAGTTTTAATTGTGCTAGCACGAATATGCGAGCGTACGCGTTTGTGCGGTATTGGGGATGCTATGCCGACACGACCCTCCCGCCAGCGTTGTGCGTCCCTTTGCAGCACAGGGTAGAAAGTCGCAAGTGATTTGACCAATCGTTAGTAAGAATTGCGAGTATCTAGAAACTAGATACCCCTCTTAGGCGGGCCATTTCGGCCTGAAACAAGTTTAACGATCCTCAATCGAGGGCGGCCTCAAATCACCTGCTACTACTTCATTGACTCCACACCCATCTCGTCCCATACCTCCTCGGCCAAGTGGAAGGTGGCGTTGGCCGCCGGTATCCCACAGTAGATCGCGCTCTGCATCAGCACTTCCTTGATCTCGTCACGGGTCACGCCGTTGTTCTTCGCCGCCTTGAGGTGCAGCCGCAACTCCCCCTCGCGGTTCATGCCGATCAGCATGGCGATGGTGATCAGGCTGCGGGTGTGCAGCGGCAGGCCGGGACGAGTCCAGATATCGCCCCAGGCATGCCGGGTAATCATTTCCTGGAACTCCTGGTTGAACGGCGTCAGGTGCTGCAGGCTGCGCTCGACATGGGCATCACCGAGTACCGCGCGGCGCACCTGCATGCCGGCTTCGTAGCGTTGTTTCTCGTCCATTTCGAGCTCCAGGTAGTTTAAAGGTGGTGCGCATGGCGCGCCCTACGGACGCTGCGTGGGGCGCCGAAGGGTGTGCCACGCGCACCAAAACATTTCAGGCGCGCAGGAAGTCCAGCACGCGGCGGGTGAACAATTCTCCGGCCTCGACGTTGGATAGGTGCGCGGCGTGCAACTCGACCAGCTCGGCACCACGGATGCGCTCCTGCATGAAACGGCCGTGCTCCGGGGTGGTCACCGCATCGGCCGTGCCGCAGACGATCAGGGTCGGCGCTTGGATGCTGCCGACCTGTTCACGGAAGTCGGCATCACGTACCGCTGCGCAGTTGGCTGCATAGCCCTGCGGCGAGGTGGCGGCGAGCATGTCGACCACCGGCTCGACTTTGACCTGCTCGGCCGCGGCAAATCCCGCAGTGAACCAGCGCGAAATCGAGGCATCGCGCAGCGCCAGCATGGCCGCCTGGCCGTCGCGCAGCACGGTCTCGATGCGCGGGTTCCACACATCCGGACTGCCGATCTTCGCCGCGGTATTGCACAGCACCAGGCGCTGGATACACGCCGGTGCGTTGATCGCCAGCCACTGACCGATCAGGCCACCCATGGACAGGCCGCAGAACGCGGCGCGCTCGATATCCAGCGCATCCAGCAAAGCCAGCACGTCGCGGCCATTTTTGCTCGATGCTGTAGCTGCCCTCGGTCACCAGCGACTGGCCATGGCCACGGGTGTCGTAGCGCAGTACGCGGAAATGTTCGACGAAGGCCGGGATCTGCGCGTCCCACATATGCAAATCGGTACCCAGCGAATTAGACAGCACCAGCACTGGCGCATCCACGGGGCCTTCAAGACTGTAATAAAGATCGCCACCGGCGAGGTGTACGTCAGGCATGCAAAAACTCCTAATTCGAAAAATCCTGGTGTTCGGCCACAGCCCGCTCGACCCAGCGGCGTGCCTGGCCCAGGTACAGAGCCGGATCGAGCAGGCGATCAATCTCTTCGGCTGACAGCTGTGCGTTGACCTCGGCATTGCTACCAAGTACCTGACGCAGATGCACACCTTCAAGCACGGCCTGCTTGCAGCACTGTTCGAGCAGATGGTGGGCGACATCGCGGCCGATGCGCTGGGCCAGGGCGATGCTCACCGCCTCGGCCAGCACCAAGCCCTGAGTCAGGTCGAGGTTGGCGCGCATGCGTGCGGCATCCATTTCCAATCCTGGCACCAGCAGGAGGGCCTGCTGCAGTGCGCCGGAGGCTAGGCAACAGAGCTCAGGCAGGGTGTCCCATTCGGCGTGCCATAACCCGAGGCTGCGTTCGTGCTCCTGCGGCATTGCGCTAAACATCGTTGCAACAAGACCGGGCGCGCGGGTAGCAGCGCCGATCAGCACAGCGGCGCTGACCGGATTGCGCTTGTGAGGCATGGTCGAGGAACCTCCCTTGCCCGGCGCAGCCGGTTCGAAAACTTCAGCAGCCTCGGTCTGCATCAGCAGGCTGATGTCGCGGCCAAACTTACCCAGGCTACCGGAGATCAGGCCGAGCAGGCTGGCGAACTCCACCAGACGGTCGCGCTGGGTATGCCAGGGCTGCTCCGGCAGTTGCAGATCGAGTTCGCGGGCCAGGGCTTCGCTCACTGGCCAGGCCTGCTCGCCAAGCGCTGCCAGGCTGCCGGAAGCGCCACCGAACTGCAGCACCAGCAGGCGCGGCTTGAGCTCGGCCAGGCGCTGGCGATTGCGAGTAATCGCGCCGAGCACGCCGGCCAGCTTCATCCCCAGGGTCACCGGAGTGGCGTGTTGCAGCCAGGTGCGCCCAGCCAGCGGGGTATCGGCATGGCGCTCAGCCTGCACGGCCAGGGCCGCCGCCAATTGCGCCAGATCCTGCTCCAGCAGTGCGATGGCCGCCCGCAGCTGCAGGATCAGCCCACTGTCCATGGCGTCCTGACTGGTCGCACCGAGATGCACGTAGCGTTCAGCCTCAGTGCTCTGCGCCGCGACCTGTCGACCCAGCGCCTTTACCAGCGGGATGGCCGAGTTACCGGCTGTGACAATGGCCTGGGCCAGCGCGGCAAAATCATAGCCTTCGGCGTGGCAAGCGTTGACGATAAATGGCACCGCCGCCTGCGGAATCAGCCCACTGCTCGCCTCGGCTCGCGCCAGGGCGGCCTCGAAATCCAGCATGCCCTGCACCCGGCCGTGATCGGAAAAGATCGCACGCATGGCCGGTTGGGTGAAATAGGCGTCGAAGAGTTGGTTGCTCGGGCGGTTCAAACCGATGCTCCAGTAAGTAGGACGATGATTTGTTGTATAGCAGTGCATGCCGCACGACTAGTATTTGCATGAGCGAGCCCGCCTGACGACCGGGTTTCCGATACCCCAATGATCGCAGACGAGCCGGTGATGCAAACCTCACGCGGTGCTCTTGGCAATCTAGAGCGCCAAGTGTTCATACACTTTCAGTGGCCAGCCGGCGCACTAAAAGTCAAAGAACACCGTCTCGCCTTCGCCCTGGATGCGCATGTCGAAGCGGTAGGCAGTCTTGCCGTCAATTTCGCAGCGCTTGGCAATCAGGGTGGCACGGCGCTCTGGCTGCTCGATCAAGTTGAGCATCGGATCCTGAGTATTCGCCTCAGATTCATCTTCGAAATACAGGCGGGTCTGCAGGTGAATGTTAATCCCGCGGGCGAATAGGCTGATGTTGACGTGCGGTGCCATCGGCACCCCGGCCGCATTCTTCACCACACCCGGCTTGACCGTCTGCACATGCCACTCGCTGCCGGAATCGAAGGTGGTGGCGGTACGCCCGAAGCTGTTGAAGGATTTTTCCACATCGAACGCGTGGTCGAACTCGCCCTTGTGGTCAACCTGCCAAAGCTCCAAGAAGGAGTCGCGCACCAGATGTCCGTTACCATCGAAGACCTGGCCGATCAAAGTGATGTGCTCACCCGCCGCGCTAGGCTTGGCCATCTGGTTCCAGACTTCCTGCTCGCGGCTCGGGTTGCCGGCGACGGCCAGGGCCAGGCCGATATGCACGAATGGGCCAGCGGTTTGCGAAGGGGTTTCCGGCAGCAGTTGGGTAGGCATGTTCGGTTCCTCCTCAGCGGTTCTCAAAATGGGTCTGACGTTGCCCGCGCAACACGATATCGAAGCGGTAGGCCAGGCAGTCCATGGGGTTAGCCGCACTCATGTCGAGCTTGGCGATCAGCATCTGCACCGCATCCGGGTTGGCGATCGACTTGACGATCGGACACATCGGAATCAACGGGTCGCCCTCGAAGTACAGCTGGGTGATCAGGCGGGTAGAGATCGACGGGCCACTGATGGAGACGTGAATATGCGCCGGACGCCAGTCATTCGGGCCGTTGCGCCAGGGATAAGGCCCGGGCTTGATGGTGCGGAAGCTGTAATTGCCTTGGCTATCGGTCAATGTGCGGCCGACGCCTCCGAAGTTGGGGTCGAGCGGCGCCAGATAGCGGTCGTTCTTGTGCCGATAGCGCCCGCCAGCGTTGGCCTGCCACATCTCCACTAGGGTATGCGCAATCGGCTTGCCGTACTGATCCATGACCCGCCCGGTAACGATGATGCGCTCGCCGATCGGCAGGCCACCGTTATTGAAGTTGAGCAGCAGGTCGTTGTCATACTGCCCCATCTTCAGGTGCGAGAAGTCCGGACCGCTGGTTTCCGAGATCGACTGCGGGATGCTCACCAGCGCCTGGCGCGGCGAGCGAGCTATCGAGGTCTTGTAGTCCGGAGTGAAGGCCTTGGGGTGCCAATTACGGTCGCGAATGACGAAGCGGCTATGTTCCGCGTCAGACATGTCGATCTCCTCTAGTTGGAATGGATGCCGCGGCCTGCAGGCTCAGGCATAGCAACCAGTCTCAATTAGAATCACAAGGCTGAAAATTGAATATATCGCTCACAACCATAACCATTTGGTTATGGATGTGAGCGATACTCAGCTGCCGCCGAGCGCAAGGTCTCGCAACACCACTGCGCCGCCAACGAAAGTGCCGCCGTAGGATTACTGCAAATACCCACCGAGCCACCAGGCTCCTGCAGACCAATATTCAACTCAATCAGCTCGCCACGCGCCAGATCCTGGCGCACGGCATCCTGCGGCGCGATCCACACCGCATCGCTGCACTGCACATAACGCCGACTGAGGGCGACCGATAGTGTTTCCAAGCGCTGCTGCGGCATGACGACACCACATTGCACGTAGAGACTATCGGCAGAGCGGCGAATAGTGGTTCCGGCCAGCGGTAGCACCACAGGATATTCGCCGAGGCGGCTGCGGTCACGTAGATCGACCTGCAACAACGCGTGGCCGGGACGCACCACCAGCAGCATCGATTCGCTGTACAGGTGTTCAAAGGTCAGGCCTTCGATTTGCGGGCTGTCGGTCATGCGCCCGACCACCAGATCCAGCGCACCGACGCGCAGCTGATCGAGCAGATGCGCGCTAGGTCCAGTGACCACACTGACCACCAGGGCCGTGTGCTGCTCGTGCAGGCGCCGCACCACCTCGGGCAGCAGCGAACTTTCCACCGTCGACAGCACGCCCAGGCGCACCACCCCGGCCTCATGCTCGCCACTGCGTAGGCTGCGCACGCCCTCGCGCAGAGCTTGCACGCTGGGCCCGGCGTAACGCAGAAAGGCCAGCCCGGCAGCGGTCGGCGTGACGCCCTGCTTACTGCGCTCGAATAGGCGGGCAGCAAGAATTTCCTCCAGCTCTTTGAGCGTCTTCGACACCGCCGGCTGGCTGATCGCCAAGCCCACGGCAGCGCGCGCCAGACTGCCTTGGCGGGCGACTTCGAGAAAGCACAGCAGGTGGCGGAACTTGATGCGGTTGTCGATGTTCATGCGGTTCTCTGGCTCAACGTTGCAGGCGGAAGGACTTGGGCGTCTGCCCGCTGCCACGCTTGAAGAAGCGGGAAAAATACGCCGGTTCGGAAAAGCCCAGGCTGTCCGATACCTGGTTGACGGTCATCGCGGTGTAGACCAGGCAGCGCTTGGCTTCCAGCAACAGGCGCTGGTTGATCAGCTGCAAGGCCGACTGCCCAGCCAGGCGCCGACACAGAGCATTCAGGTGGGCGGCGCTGATGCCCAGTTCGGCAGCGTAACGCTCGATGGCCAGGTGCTCGCGAAAATGAATTTCCAGCAGGCGGGTAAAGCGCTGCAAATGATCACGACCACGGTCCGTGCTCTGCGTCTCGGCATGTGTCAGCGCCAGTGAGCGGCGCCCGACCCACACCAGCAAGGCGCTGATCAGCGATTGCAGCATCAGCTCGCGCCCCGGCTGCTGCTCGCTGTACTCCACAGAGATGGAGTCGAACAGTGCATCCAGGTAACGCTGCTGCTCTCCCACCGGGTAGCAGGCGGCGCGCGTCAGCGGCAGGCTGTCGAGCACCGTACCGAGCTGCTCCACCAGCGGCAGGGCCAAGCTCAGCACGTGACCCTGGATGTCCTGGGAAAAACGGAAACCATGCACGCTGAGCGCCGGTACCACCTGCAGCGAGGGCTCCTGCACACGGTTGACCACGCCCTCTACTTCCAACTCGGCGCGACCACCCTGCACGTACAGCAATTGCACCAGATCGCCATGTCGATGCGGCTTGATCTCCCACTCGTGCTGACGACTGCGCTCGGGAATCGACTCGCAATGGATCAGATCCGGCGTCGGCCAGGCAGCCGTCTCGCCGTACAGTTTGAACACAGGCACTGCCACGACAGAGGCTTTGTTCATCGAGCAGAAACCTTCGAAAAGTCCATAAATATAATCGAATAGTGCCTTCAAAACCGTTGTTAATCCACCAAAAATACAGGGAAACCAATCAAGCCCCAGCGACAGCAATTGCCGCTGCCGATACCCCGAGGACAATAACAATGAAAACCCAAGTTGCCATCATCGGTGCAGGCCCGTCAGGTCTCCTGCTCGGCCAGTTGCTCCACAAGGCCGGTATCGACAACATCATCATCGAACGCCAGAGTCCCGACTATGTACTCGGCCGCATCCGTGCCGGCGTGCTGGAACAGGGCATGGTCGACCTCCTGCGCGAGGCCGGCGTGAGTGAACGCATGGACCGCGAAGGGCTGGTGCATGACGGCTTCGAACTGGCCTTCGACGGCCGCCGCGAACGCATCGACTTGCGCGAGCTCACCGGCGGCAAGACCGTGATGATCTACGGTCAGACCGAAGTCACCCGCGACCTGATGGACGCGCGCCAGGCCAGCGGCGGCATCACCCTTTACAACGTGACGGACGCACAACTGCACGAGCTCAAGGGCGAGCGGCCGCATGTCAGCTTCACCCATAACGGCGAAACGGTGCGCCTGGACTGCGAGCACATCGCCGGCTGCGATGGCTTCCACGGCGTATCGCGCCAGTCGATTCCGCAAGGCGTTCTCAAGGAATTCGAACGGGTCTACCCGTTCGGTTGGCTGGGCGTACTGGCCGACACTCCGCCGGTCAACGAGGAGCTGATCTACGCCAACCATGAACGTGGCTTCGCCCTGTGCAGCATGCGCTCACCAACCCGTACCCGTTATTACGTGCAGGTCGGCAGTGATGAGCAGGTCGAGGACTGGTCCGACGAACGCTTCTGGAACGAACTGAAAAGTCGCCTTCCGGCCGAAACCGCCGCGCGCCTGATCACCGGCCCATCCATCGAGAAGAGCATCGCGCCGCTGCGCAGCTACGTGGTCGAGCCCATGCAGTACGGCCACTTGTTCCTAGTTGGCGATGCCGCACACATCGTTCCACCAACCGGCGCCAAGGGCCTGAACCTCGCTGCCAGCGATGTCAGCACGCTGTACCGCATCCTACTCAAGGTCTATCGCGAGGGGCGCAACGATCTGCTGGAGCGCTATTCGACAGTGTGTCTGAAGCGCATCTGGAAGGCCGAACGCTTTTCCTGGTGGATGACCTCGATGCTGCACAAGTTTCCCGACACGGACGCCTTCAGCCAGCGCATGCAGCAGACCGAGCTGGACTATTTCGTCGGATCTGAGGCCGGGCGCAAGACCATTGCGGAAAACTACGTCGGGCTGCCCTACGAAGCCATCGAGTAAGTTTATCCGGCTCCCTGCAGTAGCAATGCTCTGGGCGTTTTTTACAAAAGGCAAAGCTTTCGCAACGCAAAGTGGGTGCATCCCAAGGTTCGTCACAGCAATATGAACCTAGCTGTTGCTGCTCGGTGTGTCCGGTATCGATTGTAGATTCAACCGGTCGAGGGATTGGCCGGCGCGGCGGGACAACATGAAGTGGGACATGACAATACCTTCCTTGGTGGTGAAATCATCATGAGGATCGTCGATAACTCAGCCCTGCCCCGCGAAACTGCATAGGTACGATATCCAACCCACAACCAGCAACTCGCTTTCGTGCTGGCAAGTATTGCAGCCCTGCAACGCCCACTCCGGATAGAGCTCTTCGATGATGGTTTGCATTCACGCAGGACCTGACGCCACGCGTTCTCAGGGTCAACACCAGGAGCAAGGGACAGAGCGGTGGATAAGCCGGCGCCGACGGCTTTTTGAGCGGGGGATCAGCCAGCGCGGCGGCGGGCACCGGGGCCGCAGATGAGACCTCGGCCGGTGTCGCGGCGGAACCCTGATGCGTCACTTTCTGTCGCCGGGCGCGGTACCGGCGCTGGCGTTCGGCATGCCTGAACCGGCCGGCGCGACTGCGCTGATAGCGGGCGCCAGCGGACCGCCGCGACGCCGCACGAGCCGTCTGCGCGCACGCCGAACCGCAGTAGCGCTGGCCGCGATCGCAGGCGGAGCAGATCAGGCACTGGCGCCGGCAACCGGCGCAATTGAACAGGCGGGAAGTGGTTTCCATCGACGATCCTGGCCGATGTCACTGGACCCACCCACGAGGTAGCGAGATACTTACACGCAACCGCGCCCAGCGCGGGGTGGGGCGCGGCACTGGGAAAGACTTGGCGGTTGGCCCCGGTGTCGCGTCGTTTTTGATCGGCACCCACTATCTACGTCGAAACGCCGTGCCTGTCAGCAGTCGATACGGTACCTGCCCCATATCCGCCCCTCATTCCGATCAGTTCGACGCGAAGAATCGTCGTGATCACGGCGTGCTCGCCGCCTGGGGCGCTAATTCGCCGGATAGATGCGGTTTTTGATAGCCATCTACAGGTGTACCATGGCTGAGTTCGAAACCTGCGTTGTCCCTTTTCCACGGCGGCCAAGTCCGCTGCACGAATCCGAGCCCTCCCCTCTTCCTGTAGAAGCTGCTGCCGAGTTGCGTGCGACTATGCTCGGCGACTTACTCGATCAGATGTCTGGGCAGGATGGCTTCCAGCCGGAGAATCTGCGGCTGCGAGTCGCGACCTATGCCGCCCAGGATCTGCTCGACGAGATGGTCGTACTCTATCGGCGCGCGCTGTCCGAAGCGCGAGGAGGTGTCAGCCATGAGTAAAGGCATCATGACCTTGCTTCCCCCGCACGATGGTCATCCTGGCATGGAGATCACCTGGGCGGCGGATTGTCGGCTGGCCTTCAACCAAGGCGTGAGCTTCGCCCAGACCTGGCTCGACAATGCCCATAGCGGCTGGCTTTGGGGCGTTATGATTGCCGAGCGCGATCTATTGCCTTGCGCCATAGAGAGACGGGCCTTCGAAGTCGGCTTCCTCAGCCGCATCCATCAGCGTTTATGCTCGCCACAGTGTAGCGGTGAGCTAATCAAGGATGCGGCGTTGA
>NZ_JAQJZJ010000018.1 GCF_027988105.1 Pseudomonas aestuarii
GGAGAAAGCCCAGGCCCTGGGTCTGCCGGTGCTGGCGCGTATCGCAGGCTACGCCAACGCCGGCGTCGACCCGGCGATCATGGGCATCGGCCCGGTCTCCGCCACCCAGCGCTGCCTGGCCAAGGCCGGCTGGAGCCTGGAGCAACTGGACCTGATCGAGGCCAACGAAGCCTTCGCCGCCCAGGCCCTGGCCGTCGGCAAGGAACTGCAATGGGATGCCAGCAAGGTCAACGTCAACGGTGGCGCCATCGCCATCGGCCACCCGATCGGCGGTTCCGGCTGCCGGATACTGGTGACCCTGCTGCACGAGATGATCAAGCGCGATGCCCACAAGGGCCTGGCCACCCTGTGTATCGGTGGCGGTCAGGGCGTGGCCCTGGCGATCGAACGCGGATAACCACGTTCCCCGCGTAGGGCGAGCGCACCCCCCAAGCAATGGCGGGTTGCATCGTAGGTTGGCCCGGGCCATGTTGGCTGAGCTCCGCGAAGCCCAACAACGCATGACCGCGCAACCGCCATGCTGGACGACGACCACAATTCCCTAGGGCGGGTGCAACCCGCCCTACGGGTTAAACGCCAGCGCTGCCGCCAGGGCTTTTCTTGGTAAACTGCGCACCTTCCTCTTTCTGAGTCGCAGCGCATGCCTTCTCTCGAACTGGCGCTGCGCGCCGCACTCGCCCATCGCCAGCCATTGCTCGCCGAACTGCACCAGCAAGGCACCGACTGTTATCGGCTGTTCCACGGTAGCCAGGAAGGCGCCGGCGGCCTGACCATCGACCGCTACGGCCCGCAATTATTGGTGCAAAGCTTTCACCAGAGCCTCGCTCATGACCCGTTGCTGCAACTGGCCGAGCAGTGCAGTCAGGCCCTCGATACACCACTGTTGCTGGTCTACAACGACCGCTGCCAGGGCAACTCGCGGATCGATCGCAGCGACCCGGTCTACCAGGCCCAGCCGGCGGCGCTGGCAGACCTGGTCGGCCACGAGTGGGGCCTCAACTATCGCGTGCGCGGTCGCCATGCCGGACAGGATCCCTTGCTGTTTCTCGACCTGCGCAACGCCCGCGGCTGGATCAAGGCGCACAGTGCCGGGAAATCCGTGCTCAACCTGTTCGCCTATACCTGCGGCGTCGGCCTCAGCGCGGCGGCTGGCGGCGCCCGCGAAGTGATCAACCTGGACTTTGCCGAAGGCAACCTGGCAGTCGGTCGCGAAAACGCCGCGCTCAACCCCGAACTGGCGCCCATGCAGTTCATCCAGTCGGATTATTTTCCGGCGATTCGCCAATTGGCCGGGCTGCCGATCAGCGCGCGGCGCGGGCATAAGCTGCCCGATTACCCGCGCCTGCAGCCGCGCCAGTTCGACCGGGTCTTGCTCGACCCGCCAGCCTGGGCCAAGAGCGCCTTCGGCACCGTCGACCTGCTGCGCGACTACCAGAGCCTGCTCAAACCGGCGATTCTCGCCACCGCCGAGGACGGCATGCTGATCTGCTGCAACAACCTGGCCAAGGTCGCCCTCAGCGACTGGCGCACGCAAGTGCTGCGCTGCGCGGAAAAACTGGGCCGGCCGGTGCGCGACTGCCAGGTACTGGCGCCAGCGCCAGACTTCCCGTCACGGGATGGCCAGCCGCCACTGAAGACCCTGATCCTGCAGTTCTAGGCCAAGGTAAACCCGCGCAGAAAACACCGCCCGCTGGCATCTTGAACGGCGTACGCGTGCCATACTCCAAAGCATTTCTCGTCGGGATAGATGACGTTTTTATGCTTAAAGGAATAAAGCGCGCCGCTGGCGCCCTGTTGATAGCCGTTGTGCTCTACAGCCTGCTGGGCTTTCTGATTGTGCCGGGCATCGGTTTGCGCATCGTCAACCAGCAACTCGCGCACTATGCCAAGGCGCCGGCCACACTGGAGCGCCTGCAACTCAACCCCTTCAGCCTGGAAGCCAGCCTCTGGGGCTTGCGCATCGGCGAGCCCGGCCAGGAACAGGTGGCCTTCGAACGCCTCTATGCCAACCTGCAACTCGACAGCCTGTGGCGTGGTGCCCTGCACCTGAGCACTGTCGAACTGGATAAGCCGCAGACCCAGGTGCAGTTCGCCAAGGACGGAACCCTCAACCTGACCCAGCTGTTCACCTTGCCAGCCCGTACCGAGCCGGTTACCGAGGAGCCGCCGGGCGAGCCTTTCCCGCTGCGCATCGCCCATATCAAACTGACCGGTGGCAACCTGCACTTCCAGGATCTGCGTCCGAGCGAGCCCATCGAGTTGCTCTATGACGACCTGAGCGTCGAGCTGCACAACCTCAGTACCCTACCCGACGACAGTGCCGAAATGACCCTGGTCGCCACCGGCCACAATGGTGGTCGGATCGACTGGAACGGGCAGATCAGTCTGGTGCCGCTCAGCTCCAGTGGCAGCCTGAAGATCAGCGACGGCAAGCTCAAAAGCATCTGGCCCTATGTACGCGATGCCGCGCCCCTGATCCTGGAAGAAGGGGGCATCGACCTGGCCACCGACTACACCCTGAGCCTGGCCGATGACACACAACTGCTGCTGCACAACAGCCAGATCAAGATCGCCCCGTTCGCCATCAAAGCGCCGGACGGCCGCCAACTGGTCAAACTGGCCAACCTGGAAATCAGCGACTCCAGCCTGGATCTGGTCAAGCAACAGGTGGTGGTCGGCAAACTACGCAGCCAGCAACTGGAAACCTGGGCCGCCCGTGAAGCCGACGGTCAACTGGACTGGCAGAAGCTGTTCGCCGGCGCGGCGCCAGCCACCACACCGCAGAAAAACACAGCCACGGCGCCGGGAAAACCCTGGCAAGTGCTGCTGCGCGATGTGCAACTGCGTAACTATCGGGTGCACCTGGCCGACCGCGTGCCAGAGCAGGAGGTAGCACTCGCGCTGGGCCCGCTCGACCTCGATCTGCAGAACTTCGACAGCCTGGGGGCCTCGCCCTTCACGCTCAAGCTGGATACCGGCCTGGGTCAACAAGGCAGGCTGCAGGCCGAAGGTCAGGCCCAGCTGAACCCGACCACCGCCAGCCTGAAAGTCGTCAGCCGTGCGGTCGACCTGCGTGTGGCCCAGGCCTACCTCAGCCCCTTTGTGCGCATCGAGCTGCGCAGTGGCCTGCTCGATAGCGATCTGGACCTCGCCCTGGGCGGCACCGAGCCGCTGGCCTTCAGCGTCACGGGCAAGGCCCGGATCAACCAGTTGCATACCCTCGACACCGTCAAGGAGCGCGACTTCGTGCGCTGGCAGCAGCTCGACCTGCTCGGCCTGAACTACCAGCACGGCGATAGCCTGACTATCGACAAAGTGCAGCTCAACCAGCCCTATGCGCGCTTTATCGTCAATGAAGACCTGACTACCAACGCCAGCGAACTGGTCATCGCCCCAAAGGCCAGCCCCGCCAAAGCGGCTGAGCCTGCCGCCAAGCCCGAGTCTGCCAGCAAACCGCTGAGTATCCATATCGGCGAGGTCACCCTCGTCGACGGTTCGGCCAATTTCGCCGACTTCAGCCTGACCCCCAACTTCGCCACCGCCATCCAGCAGCTCAACGGCCGCATCGGCACCCTCGACAGCCAAACGCAAGCGCCGGCCAAGGTGGATATCGCGGGCAAGATCGACCGCTATGCACCGGTCAGTATCAAGGGCAGCCTCAACCCCTTCGACCCACTGGACAGCCTGGACATCATCACTCAGTTCAAACAGGTCGAATTGACCACCCTGACCCCCTATTCCGGGAAATTCGCCGGTTATCGCATCCGCAAGGGCCGCCTCAATCTGGACCTGCATTACCGCATCAGCAAGGGCAAGCTGAATGCCGAGAACAGCGTGGTGGTCGAACAATTGCAGCTGGGCGAAAGAGTCGATAGCCCCAGCGCGGTCGACCTGCCGATTCGCCTGGCGGTCGCCCTGCTCAAGGATAGCGACGGCAAGATTGCCCTGAGCCTGCCGGTGCAGGGCGACCTCAACAACCCCGAATTCAGCGTGATGCCGATTGTCTGGAAAACCCTGCGCAACCTGATAGCGCGCGCGGTTCAAGCGCCGTTCAAGCTGCTTGGCGGACTGGTCAGCGGCGGCGCCGAGATGGACCTGAGCACGGTGCTGTTCAAGCCGGGCAGCAGCGATCTCGACAGCAGCGCCCAATCCGCCTTGGAGTTGCTCGCCAGAGCCCTTAAGGAGCGCCCGGCGTTGCGCCTGGAGGTCGAAGGCAGCAGCGCACAAAGTAGCGACGGCCTGCCGCTGGCCGAGCAGCGCCTGGCGCGCGAATACCAGTCCACCTATTACAAGATTCTCCAGCGCCGTGGCGATGCGGTTCCGACCGATGCCAGCCAACTGCAGGTCCCGGAGGAGGAAAAAGGCCCGCTGCTCGAAGCCATCTACCGCCGCCGCCTGAAACAGCAGCCGCCTACCGAATGGAGCGATTTGGACAAGCCGCAGCGGATCGCCAATTTACGCAATGCCGTCCTCCAGTTCTGGAGTAAGAGCCAATTACTGCAACGCCAACTGGCCCAGGCCCGCGCCTCCAGCATCAAGGATTATCTGGTCGATCGTGGCGGACTGGCTGACGAACGCATCTATCTGCTGGATGTCGGCGTCGGCCAGGTACGACAGGACGGCAGAGTGGCTACGGTGCTGAACCTCGATAGCCAATGAGATGGGGCCCACAATTGAGAGCATTTAGACCCATTTTCCTAACCTTGGCGCTCGGTTGCTACGCTGCTACGGCTCAGGCCGATACCCTGCGTTGCGGCAGCCAACTGGTCAGCGTCGGCGATCGTGCCTTTGAAGTGGAGCAAAAATGCGGTGAGCCGGCCTTCCGTGATCTGATTGGCTACACCCTCGGGCCATACGAACGGCGCGAGCTCAAGATCGAGGAATGGGTCTACGGCCCAAGCAACGGCATGCTCACCATCCTGACGTTCGAGGGCAACCGCCTGACCCTCATCGAACGCCGACGCAGCCACTGACAAACGCCTCTCAGTCCGCTAGCCTGAGCCACATCTTGGTCGAACTGGTTACCCCCGTGAAAGCGCTCCTTACTGCCCTGCTCCTGCTGTTCGCCGGTAGCGCCCAGGCCTCGACTTTGCGCTGCGGCAGCGCCTTGATCAGTACCGACGATGCCAGCAGCGAGGTGCTCGGCAAGTGCGGCGAACCTAAGAGCCGTGATCTTATCGGCTACCGCGAAGTGATCGATCACTACGGCTTTCGGAGCGAAGTGTCGGTGGAAGAATGGGTCTACGGCCCGCGTCATGGCATGTACCACTTCCTGCGTTTCGAGGGTAATCGCCTGCGCGACATCGACAGCAAACGCGGCAATTGAACACGCCCAAGCCCCGCAGGCATGGCGCGCGGGGTTTTGCTCTGCCGATTGCGCCTACAGTTCGCGGCTGAAATCGCGCAACTCCTCCAAGACCCTTTTCTTGGTCCAGCCGCCATGCTCTTGCAGCCTAAGCGGCCAAGTATTCGCCAAGCCCCCCCGACTACGGCCCGATCGTCAACGCGCCTCGATACGACCATTGAGTGACTTGCACTGGCCCATGATGACATCGGCATTCGTGCGGGTTTCCTCATTTGGCGGTGACGGCAAACCCGAACCGGATGGGTCGAGTCCGGCGATGTGCCGCTGACTTCATACCATCGGCAGCCAGCGCGACCACGCCGTTGATTTCTTTGCTCTTGGCGATGGCCAATGTACCGGTATCCCTGACTGTCGATCCGCGCGTTGCAGCGATAATGCGCTGAACCCCAAAAAAAAGAGGGCCCCGCAAGGGGCCCTCTTTTTTAGCGTAAAGCGCGGGGGTGATTAAACGCCCGAGGCTTCCGCTGCTGCCACGTCTTTGATCGACAGCTTGATACGGCCGCGGTTGTCCACGTCCAGTACCAGTACCTTCACTTCCTGGCCTTCCTTTAGAATGTCGGTGACCTTCTCGACCCGCTGATCGCTCAGCATCGAGATGTGCACCAGACCGTCCTTGCCTGGCAGGATGTTGACGAAGGCGCCGAAGTCGACGATGCGCTCGACCTTGCCGACGTATATCTTGCCGATCTCGGCTTCCGCGGTGATGCCGAGGACGCGCTGACGTGCAGCCTCTGCCGCTTCCTTGGTTTCGCCGAAGATCTTGATGGTACCGTCGTCTTCGATGTCGATCGAAGCCTTGGTTTCTTCGCAGATGGCACGAATGGTCGCGCCACCCTTGCCGATCACGTCGCGAATCTTGTCGGTGTCGATCTTCATCGCGATCATGGTCGGGGCATTGGCCGACAGTTCGTTACGCGAGGTGGCGAGGATCTGGTTCATCTGGCCGAGGATATTCAGGCGCGCTTCCAGGGCTTGGCCCAGTGCGATTTCCATGATTTCTTCGGTGATGCCCTTGATCTTGATGTCCATCTGCAGCGCGGTCACACCCTTGGCGGTACCGGCTACTTTGAAGTCCATGTCGCCGAGGTGATCTTCGTCGCCGAGGATGTCAGTCAGTACGGCAAACTTCTCGCCGTCCTTGACCAGACCCATGGCGATACCGGCGACCGGTGCCTTCATCGGCACACCAGCGTCCATCAGCGCCAGGGAAGCACCGCAGACCGAAGCCATGGAGCTGGAACCGTTGGACTCGGTGATTTCCGACACCACGCGAATGGTATACGGGAATTCGTCGGCGCTCGGCAGCATGGCCGAGATGCTGCGGCGAGCCAGACGGCCGTGACCGATTTCGCGACGGCCAGCACCACCCATGCGACCACATTCGCCGACCGAGAACGGCGGGAAGTTGTAGTGCAGCATGAAGGGGTCTTTACGCTCGCCTTCGAGGGTGTCGAGCAACTGGGCATCCCGCGCAGTACCCAGGGTCGCAACGACCAGGGCCTGGGTTTCGCCACGGGTGAACAGCGCCGAACCGTGGGTCTTCGGCAGTACGCCGACTTCGATGTTCAGCGGACGCACGGTGCGGGTGTCACGACCGTCGATACGCGGCAGGCCGTTGACGATGTTCTCGCGGACGGTGCGGTATTCGACTTCACCGAAAGCTTCTTTGACTTCAGCGGCAGTCGGTTGACCTTCTTCGCCAGCCAGCTTGGCAACGATCTGCTCACGCAGTTCGCCCAGACGCTTGTAGCGGTCCAGTTTGACGTTGATGGTGTACGCCTTGGAAATTTCGTCACCGAACTCGCTACGGATGGTCGCCAGCAGTGCGGTGTTTTCCGGCTTGGCCTGCCAATCCCAGGTCGGTTTGGCTGCTTCGGCAGCCAGTTCCTTGACGGCTTTGATCACCGACTGAAACTCTTCGTGGGCGAACAGTACCGCACCCAGCATCTGGTCTTCGGTCAGCTCTTTGGCTTCCGACTCAACCATCAGTACAGCGTCTTCGGTACCGGCAACGACCATGTCGAGACTGGAGGCTTTCTGCTGCTCGTAGGTGGGGTTGAGCAGGTAGCCAGTGCTCTCGTGGAAGGCCACGCGCGCAGCACCGATCGGGCCGTCGAACGGAATACCGGAGATCGCCAGAGCGGCCGAAGTACCGATCATCGCCGCGACGTCCGGATCGGTCTTCTTGCTGGTGGACACGACGGTGCAGACAACCTGCACTTCGTTCATGAAGCCTTCCGGGAACAGCGGACGAATCGGGCGGTCAATCAGACGCGAGGTCAGGGTCTCTTTCTCGGACGGACGGCCTTCACGCTTGAAGAAGCCGCCAGGAATCTTGCCGGCAGCATAGGTTTTTTCCTGATAGTGCACGGACAGCGGGAAGAAACCCTTGCTTGGATCGGCAGTCTTGGCGCCGACCACGGTCACCAATACGCTGACGTCGTCGTCAACGGTGACCAGAACTGCGCCGGAGGCTTGACGGGCGATACGGCCAGTCTCGAGGGTAACGGTCGATTGACCGAACTGAAATTTCTTGATTACCGGGTTCACGGTGTTTTCCTTCTCTTTTTTGCCTTTGGGGAAAGCGGTTTGTTGCAGAATTCGTGGGCAGTGGCGGGAGTCGAACCCGGCGCTGTCCAAACGCGTATGACTGAAACGCAAAAGCTGGAAGCAGGGGTTTATCCCACTTCCAGCTTCGGCAGTCAGCTACGCATAAGCATTGCTTAGCGACGCAGACCCAGGCGACCGATCAAGGCGCTGTAACGACCAAGATCCTTGCCCTTCAGGTAATCCAGCAGCTTGCGACGCTGGTTGACCATACGGATCAGGCCACGACGCGAGTGGTGGTCTTTACCGTTGATTTTGAAGTGACCTTGCAGCTTGTTGATGTTGGCGGTCAACAGAGCAACTTGCACTTCCGGGCTACCGGTGTCGCCTTCAGCTTGCTTGTAGTCATTAACGATCTGGGCTTTATCTTCAACGCTGAGTGCCATGTGGGCGTCCTCTCAGTTAGGCAACTGTCGAAACAGTTGCAATAGGCCGGGAATCGCTTCCCGTGTTTTTAAAGTGAGGAATGACCGTGCCTATTAACAGCCACCCTCGATACGCCAGCGAGAACCGAGGTTCTCCACCAACGCCACGGTCATACCGACCGAATCAAACGACGCGGCGCAATGCGCCCGTCTTCGCTCACTTCACCGATGCCGATGAAGCGACCATTGTTATCCTGCACCCGTACCATGCCAAATTTCGGCGCTTCTGGCGCGCGTACCGGTTGACCCTGCAGCCAGTAGAACGAGCTGTGCTCGGAAAACTGCAACAGCGGCCAATGCTGCAGGCCACTGTCCACCGGCAGCAGAAACTGATCGACAGCCTCATGACCACCCTCGGCATGGGCCTGTTCCAGCGCCTCCAGGCTCACCGTCTGATCTAACCCGAACGGTCCCGCCTTAGTACGCCGTAGCTCTGCAACATGGGCACCGCAACCGAGCAAGTGGCCGATATCCTCGACCAGAGTGCGTATATAGGTGCCCTTAGTGCAATCGACTGCCAGGCGCGCTTGCTCTGCCTCGCAGCTCAGTAATTCCAAGCGCGCAATAGTAACAGAACGCGGCTCGCGCTCCACTACCTCACCGGCACGGGCGAGCTTGTACAGTGGCTGGCCATCACGCTTGAGCGCCGAGTACATCGGCGGTATCTGGCTGATTTCACCGCGAAAACGCGGCAACAAGGCCTCGATATCGGCACGACCAACGGTCACCGGACGACGCTCCAGCACCTCGCCTTCGGCATCGGCGGTGGTCGTGGTGACGCCCAGTTGCATCAGGGTTTCGTAGCCCTTGTCAGCGTCCAGCAAATACTGCGAGAACTTGGTCGCCTCGCCGAAACACAAGGGCAACACACCAGTGGCCAAGGGATCGAGACTTCCGGTATGCCCGGCCTTTTCGGCATTGAGCAACCAACGGACTTTTTGCAGCGCCGCGTTGGAGCTGAAGCCGTGCGGCTTATCCAGCAGGATGATGCCATTGACCGGACGACGAATACGTTTCACCTGAGCCACGCGCTTACTCCTTGGCCTCGGTTGTTTCGTCGCCGTGCGAATTGTCTTCACTGACAGCCCGCTCGATCAACGCGGACAATTGCGCACCCCGCACCACACTCTCGTCGTAGTGGAAGCGCAGGTTGGGCACGCTACGCAGTTTCATTGCCTTACCCAACTGCATGCGCAGGAAACCGCTGGCGTCGTTGAGCACCTTGACGCTTTGCGCCACAGGATCGACGCCTTCCTCCGGTTCAGCGCCCATCACGGTGACGAAAACCTTGGCATGACTCGCATCGCGGCTGACTTCCACCGCGGTAATGGTCACCAGCCCGCCTAGGCGCGGGTCTTTAATTTCCAGACGAATCAATTGCGCCAGTTCACGCTGCATCTGGTCGCCGATGCGTTGGGCACGGCTATATTCTTTGGCCATTTCTACTACCTTCCACTCGCCACGACGCCCTGAAAAACGTCAGGCCTAAAAGCGGCAAACGCCCGGCCGCGCAAAAACGGGGCCGGGCGCTGCATATTGCAACTCGCTGCTACATGCCTGTTACAGGCTGCGAGCCACTTGGACTTTTTCGTACACTTCGATCTTGTCGCCAGGCTTGACGTCGTTGTAGCTCTTCACGCCGATACCGCACTCCATGCCGGCACGCACCTCGGACATGTCGTCCTTGAAGCGGCGCAGGGACTCCAGTTCGCCTTCGAAGATCACCACGTCATCGCGCAGGACGCGAATCGGACGGTTACGGTGCACGACACCCTCGGTCACCATGCAACCGGCGATCGCGCCGAACTTCGGTGAACGGAACACGTCACGCACTTCGGCGATACCCAGGATATTCTCGCGAACATCGCTGCCGAGCATGCCGGTCAGGGCCTTCTTGACGTCTTCGATGATGTCGTAGATGACGTTGTAGTAACGCATATCCAGACCTTCCTGCTCGACGATCTTGCGCGCACCGGCATCGGCACGCACGTTGAAGCCGAACAGAACAGCGTTGGAAGCCAGCGCCAGGTTGGCATCGGATTCGGTGATACCACCGACACCGCCACCGACCACACGCACTTGCACTTCATCGTTACCCAAGCCGCCGAGCGAACCCTGCAAGGCTTCCAGCGAACCACGGACGTCGGATTTGAGGACGATATTGAGCGTCTTCTTCTCTTCCTGACCCATGTTCTCGAAGATGTTCTCGAGCTTGCCGGCGTGTGCACGGGCCAGCTTGACCTCGCGGAACTTGCCTTGACGGAACATGGCCACTTCACGGGCCTTCTTCTCGTCAGTCAGCACGCTCATCTCATCGCCCGCTTCCGGAGTGCCATCCAGACCGAGGATCTCAACCGGAATCGACGGGCCCGCTTCCTTGATCGGCTTGCCGTTTTCATCGAGCATGGCGCGAATACGACCGTAGTTCGAGCCGACCAGAATCATGTCGCCCTGGCGCAACGTACCGTCCTGAACCAGCACGGTGGCAACCGGACCACGACCTTTGTCGAGACGCGATTCAACCACGACGCCACGGCCAGGAGCGGACGGAGTCGCTTTAAGCTCGAGGACTTCGGCTTGCAGCAATACGGCTTCGAGCAAATCGTCGACGCCAGTACCGACTTTCGCCGAGACCGAAACGAACGGCGTATCACCACCCCACTCTTCGGACGTAACACCCTGAACAGAGAGCTCGCTACGGATGCGATCGAGATCTGCACCCGGCTTGTCGATCTTGTTCACGGCAACGACCAGCGGCACACCGGCGGCCTTGGCATGCTGAACCGCTTCGATGGTTTGCGGCATTACGCCGTCGTCCGCTGCAACCACCAGAATCACGATATCGGTCGCCTGGGCACCACGGGCACGCATGGCGGTAAACGCAGCGTGACCCGGAGTATCAAGGAAAGTGACCATGCCACGATCGGTTTCTACATGGTAGGCGCCGATGTGCTGAGTGATACCACCGGCTTCGCCCGCGGCCACTTTGGCGCGACGAATATAGTCGAGCAGCGAGGTCTTGCCGTGGTCGACGTGACCCATGACGGTCACCACCGGCGCACGGGAGAAGGTCTCGCCTTCAAACTTCAGGTACTCGGCCAACTGGTCTTCCAGGGCGTTGTCGCTGACCAGCTTGACCTTGTGGCCCAGCTCTTCGGCGATCAACTGGGCAGTTTCCTGATCCAGCACCTGGTTGATGGTCACCGGAGTGCCCATTTTGAACATGAACTTGATGACTTCAGCCGCTTTAACCGACATCTGCTGGGCCAACTCACCGACGGTGATGGTTTCGCCAATGGCGACATCACGCACGACCGGACCAGTCGGGCTCTGGAAGCCATGCTGATTGCGTTTCTTCAGCTTGGACTTGCCACGCCCACCACGACGATGGCTGTCACTTTCTTCGTCGACACTGCGCGGCGCGACACGGGGTGCCGGAGCCTTTTCTTTGACCGCAGGACGATGCTGGGTGGTCTTGCGATCACCACGACGGTCGGCATCTTCACTGCGCGGCTTGTCGGGACGGCGCGGCTCTTCTTTCTTGCGCTCCTCAACCGCGGCAGCGACCACCGGCACCTCGACTGGAGCCGGGGCCGCAACCGCGTCACCCTTGGCTGCAGCGACCAGAGACGGGGATTGCTCTGCAGCGCGCCGCTTGGCTTCTTCCTCGACCTTCAGACGCGCCGCTTCGGCGATCGCACGCTGCTCAGCCAGCTCACGCTGCTTCTCAGCTTCGATCTCTTCCGGGCTGCGCTTGACGAAAGTTTTCTTCTTGCGCACTTCTACACTGATGGTCTTGCTACCCGCCACCCGTAAGGTGCTGGTAGTTTTGCGCTGCAAGGTAATCTTGCGCGGCTCTTCAACCTTGACGCCGTGGCTGCTTTTCAGATGGGCAAGCAAAGCCTGCTTCTCGTTATCGGTAACAACTTGCTCGGCACTGCTGTGCGGCAAACCCGCCTCACGCATCTGCTGCAGCAGGCGCTCTACCGGTGTGTCGACCACTTGGGCCAGTTCTTTCACCGTGACTTGCGTCATGCACTTCTCTCCTCAGGCCGTAAAACTTACTCGAACCAATGGGCTCGGGCGGCCATGATCAGCTTGCCGGCACGCTCTGCGTCGATGCCGTCGATGTCGAGCAGGTCGTCAATCGACTGCTCGGCCAGGTCTTCGCGGGTAACCACACCGCGTACTGCCAGTTCCTGCGCCAAGCCTTTGTCCATACCCTCAAGAGAGAGCAGGTCTTCGGCCGGCTGGGCGTCTGCCAGTTTTTCTTCTGTGGCGATGGCCTTGGTCAACAGGCGATCTTTTGCCCGTGCCCGTAGCTCGCTGACGATTTCATCATCAAAACCATCGATGCTGAGCATCTCTTCCATCGGCACATAAGCGATTTCTTCCAGGCTGGTGAAGCCCTCTTCGACCAACACCTGAGCCAGTTCTTCGTCGACTTCCAGCTCGTCGATGAAGTGCTGCAGGATGTCGCCGGTTTCTGCTTGCTGCTTCGCCTGGATGTCCGCTTCGCTCATCACGTTCAGCGTCCAGCCAGTCAGTTGACTGGCCAAACGAACGTTCTGACCACCACGGCCAATGGCCTGCGCCAGGTTGTCTTCACCGACGGCGATGTCCATGGCATGGGCATCCTCATCGACAATGATTGCGGCAACTTCTGCCGGCGACATGGCGTTGATCACAAACTGCGCGGGATTATCATCCCACAGCACTATATCCACACGCTCGCCGGCCAACTCGCCGGAGACTGCTTGCACGCGCGAACCACGCATGCCGATGCAGGCACCCTGCGGATCGATACGCTTATCTTTGGAGCGCACGGCTAGTTTGGCGCGCGAACCAGGATCGCGCGCCGCTGCCATCACTTCGATCAGCTCTTCGGCGATCTCCGGCACTTCGATGCGGAACAATTCGATCAGCATTTCCGGCGCGGTACGCGAGAGGATCAGCTGCGGACCGCGGTTCTCGGTACGAATTTCCTTGAGCAACGCACGAACCCGGGCACCCACACGGAAAGTTTCCCGCGAAATGATGTCCTCGCGCGCCAGCAGCGCTTCGGCATTGTTACCTAGATCGATGATCACGCTATCGCGAGTCACCTTCTTCACAGTGCCGGAGATGATTTCGCCCAAACGCTCTCGATAGGCTTCAACCACCTGAGCGCGCTCGGCTTCACGAACCTTCTGCACGATGACTTGCTTGGCGGTTTGCGCAGCAATGCGACCGAACTCGATGGAGTCGATCTTTTCCTCGAGCACATCGCCAACTTTCGCATTGGCCTCAATCGCCCGCGGCATATCAACGGTAACTTGATGAGCCGGGTCATCGAAATCGGCTTCTTCAACCACTGTCCAGCAACGGAAAGTTTCGTAGTTGCCCGTCTGGCGATTGATCGCCACACGCAACTCGACTTCGTCTTCGAAACGCTTTTTGGTGGCAGTGGCCAAAGCCAACTCCAGCGCCTCGAATATAACGCTCGCCGGTACGCCCTTTTCGTTGGACACCGACTCAACAACCAGCAGTACTTCTTTGCTCATCGTACGCCTCGCCTTTCGCAATCCATTGGATCCGCGGGATCCGCGTCTCAATCAAACCTGGGGATAATGTTGGCCTTGTCGATCATGTCGATCGGCAACAGGAATTCATGGTCATCCACCTGCACCACCACGTCCTGCTCCTCCACGCCGCGAAGGAGACCTTGAAAATTGCGGCGCCCCTCGAAAGGCGAACGCAGCTTGATTTTCACCTGTTCGCCGGCATGACTGGCGAACTGCTGCAACGTGAACAGCGGCCGATCCATACCGGGCGAAGACACCTCCAGGGTGTACTCCGCGGTGATCGGATCCTCGACATCGAGGACACCGCTGATCTGTCGACTGACCTTCTCGCAATCTTCGATGAGAACGCCATCGGCATGATCAATATAAATTCGCAGCAAAGAATGCCGCCCTTGCGACAGGAACTCGATACCCCAGCATTCATAGCCGAGTGCTTCGACTACCGGGGCCACCAAGGCCTGCAACTGTTCTAGCTTGCTCGACACCTGAGCCCCTCGCGCATGCTGTGCAAATGAAAAATGGGCGAAACGCCCATCCCTTCGACCGGCCTCTAAAGACCGGAAAACCTGTCTTCCAGCTAGCAAAAAGCCCCTGAAAAGGGGCTCCGCTACTGCTGGTTGCGGGGGTTGGAATTAACCAACAACCTTCGGACCATGGGCCCGACGAGCTACCAGACCGCTCCACCCCACGCCAAAGCTGGGGCCGAAGTATACGACCGAAGCCATACAAGGGTCAACCAACGCTTCAGCAACAAGAAAGCCCGCATACTGCGGGCTTTCTTGTAAATTGGTACCGAGGAGGGGACTCGAACCCCTACAGCCTATGGCCACTACCACCTCAAGGTAGCGTGTCTACCAATTCCACCACCTCGGCAAAATCACTTGTTGCTTGTTGCTTGTTACTGCTCTGGAGCCTGAGGTACGTCAGCCGCTTCAACAGCCGGCTTTTGCTCTTCGAGCACTGGCACATCTTCTACAGCGGGCTTGACCTGCTGTACTTCCAACACGGCTGGATCAGGCAAACCGACCTGAGTCAACGCATCAGCTTTTTCTTTAGCAAAGAACGCTAAGCCCAAGCTAGTTAAGAAGAAAGTGGCGGCAAGTATAGCAGTAGCGCGACTCAAAAAGGTAGAGGAACCTTGGCTACCGAAAACGGTGCCCGAAGCGCCAGCACCAAAAGACGCGCCCGCATCCGCACCCTTGCCCTGCTGCAACAAAACCAGCGCAACCACACAGATTGCACCCAGCAGATGAACAACTACTACGACTGTTTCCAGCATTATGTCAGCTTCCTGCGGCGCGACAAATCGCACCGAACTCATCCGCATTCAGAGAGGCCCCACCCACAAGCCCCCCATCGATATCCGGCATACCGAATAATTCGGCTGCATTGGCGGCCTTCACGCTGCCGCCATATAGAACCCTTACCGCACACGCCACTTCAGCACTCTGCGCAGCCAACTGCGCGCGGATCGCGGCATGCACCAGCTGCGCCTGCTCAGGCGACGCCGTCAAACCCGAACCAATAGCCCAGACCGGCTCATAGGCAACCACCGCCCGAGCAAAAGCCTCAATACCCAATGCCTCGATAACGCTGGCCAACTGCGCACCAACCACCTCCAGGGTCTTGCCCGCTTCACGCTGAACTAGGGTCTCCCCTACGCACAACAGCGGCGTCAACCCACAAGACTGCGCGGCAGCAAATTTGCGTGTCACCTCGACATCAGTCTCGCCAAGCAGCAAGCGTCGCTCAGAATGACCAACCAGCACCAAGGCACAGCCCGCATCCTGCAACTGACTGGCAGCAACCTCACCCGTCAGGGCACCTTGCGCGGGATCGACCGCACAATTTTGCGCACCGATCGCCACACCTTTATCCGCCAGACCATCCAGAACCTGGACAACATGCAGGCAGGATGGAAAGACCGCAACCTCAACACCAGCAGGCAACACCTGCTGACGTAAACCGTTGATCAGCTCTGCGACGCTGGCGCGGGTACCGTGCATTTTCCAGTTACCAGCTACCAAGGGGCGACGCATGCTTTACCTCATCGGTCAAAGAGGGCGCAGATGTTACCCAACGGCACCGGGACTGGCAAGCAATCAAACACAGACTTCAGCAACAACCTTAGCCAATTCATCGGCATAGCCGCGAACCTGGGCCTCATCGTCGCCCTCGACCATCACCCGCAGCAACGGTTCGGTACCGGACTTGCGCAACAGAACGCGACCACGACCCGCCATTTGCTCGGTCACCCGCGCACTGGCATCTCGCACAGCAGGGTGCTCGAGAGGGTCGACACCACCGGAAAAACGCACATTGATCAGCACCTGTGGACACTTGCGCAAGCCTTGGCGCGCCTCGGCAAGACTCTGCCCACGACGCTTGAGCGCCAGCAGCACCTGCAGCGCAGCGATAATCGCATCGCCCGTCGTGGTGTGCTGAAAACACACGAGGTGCCCCGAATTTTCCCCTCCCATCTGCCAGTTGCGCTCCAGTAGCTCGGCAACCACATAGCGGTCACCCACCTTGGCGCGCACAAAGGGAATTGCCAGATCTGCCAGCGCCAGCTCCAGACCGAGATTGCTCATCAGGGTGCCTACTACGCCACCCTGAAGCATGCCACGCTCCTGCAGGTCACGCGCAATGATGAACAGCAACTCATCACCATCAACCAAAGCCCCCGTGTGATCAACCATCAGCACACGATCCGCGTCGCCATCGAAAGCGATGCCCAGATCGGCCTGCTGCGCCACCACGGCAGCCTGCAAGGCCCCGACGTGAGTGGAACCACAGTCATCGTTGATATTCAGGCCGTTGGGTTGAGCCGAAAGCACCGAGACCTCAACGCCGAGCTCGTGAAACACGCTGGGCGCCACCTTGTAGGCCGCCCCATTGGCGCAATCGATCACGATCTTCAGACCGGAAAAATCAGTACTGCTCGGCACACTGCTCTTGCAGAATTCGATATAGCGCCCCGCCGCATCGTTGATCCGCGACACCTTGCCCAATTGACCCGACTCGACCACGGTCATCGGCGCATCGAGCAACTCCTCGATCATCAACTCGATCTCGTCGGGCAGCTTAGTGCCCTGCCCCGAGAAAAACTTGATGCCATTATCATGATGCGGGTTGTGCGATGCACTGATGACGATACCCGCCTCGGCATGAAAGGTACGGGTCAGGTAGGCGATCGCCGGCGTGGGCATTGGCCCCAGCAACATCACATCAGCACCCGCCGCGGACAACCCGGCCTCCAGCGCCGACTCGAACATGTAGCCGGAAATCCGCGTGTCCTTGCCGATCAGAATCTTGCACTTACCCTGCTTGCGAAACGCCATACCGGCTGCCCAGCCGAGCTTGAGCATAAAATCCGGGGTAATGGGAAACTCGCCGACACGCCCACGGATACCGTCGGTACCAAAATATTTTCTAGCCATGACTAATATTCCTTGATGACTTATTCAGCTGCTTCAACTGCAGCCAGCATGCGCACCACATCGACGGTTTCCGCCACATCATGAACCCGCAAAATGTGCGCACCCTTAGTTACCGCCAGGGCCGCGAGGGCAAGGCTGCCGTATAGGCGCCCACCGACCTCGTGGCCCAGCACTCGACCGATCATGCTCTTGCGCGAGACGCCGACCAGCAGCGGCCGCCCCAACTCATGCAGCAACTGCAAACCCTTGAACAGGCTGAGGTTGTGCTCCTGGGTCTTGGCGAAGCCGAAACCCGGATCGAGAACCAGCCGTTCAAGTGCAATACCCGCCGCCGTACAGGCCGTCATGCGCTCAACCAGAAAGTCGCGCACCTCGACCAGCACATCGGCGTAGTGGGGATTCTCCTGCATGGTGGTCGGCTCACCACGCATATGCATCAGGCACACCGGCAAGCCGCTGTCAGCCGCGGCATCCAGCGCCCCGTCACGCTGCAATGAGCGCACATCGTTAATCAGGCCAGCCCCGAGACGCGCCGTTTCACGAATTACCGCAGGCGTCGAGGTATCCACCGAGATGATCACATCCAGTTCGGCCGCAATGGCTTCGACAATCGGCGCAACGCGCTCAAGCTCCTCAACCGGCGAAACCGCTCGTGCCCCGGGACGCGTCGACTCGCCACCGACATCGATCAAGGCGGCGCCTGCACGCAACATCGCTTCCGCATGACGCAAGGCGGCGTCGCGCTGAGCGAAACGACCACCATCGGAAAAGGAATCGGGAGTGACATTGAGGATACCCATCACCTGCGGACGGGTTAAATCAAGAAACCGGCTGCCACAAGGCAGCCGGTTCAGATGGTGCACTTCAGACATCGTGATCCTTAATGCTCGGCAGCAGGACCACCGATAGGTTTCTCGGGACGATCCGTTTCGTCGGGACTGGCAGCCGGCGTATCAGCATCACCATCACCACCACCACTCCAGTCGCGCGGCTCACGCGGGACACGACCGTTCATGATTTCTTCGATCTGCTCGGCATCGATGGTCTCGTACTTCATCAAGGCCTCAGCCATGGCATCGAGCTTGTCGCGATTCTCTTCCAGCAGGCGCCGGGCAGTGCCGTAGCATTGATCGATGATGCTGCGAACTTCCTGGTCGATCACCTTGGCGGTGTCGGCCGAGACATTGGTGTGCTGACTGCCCATGCTGCGCCCCAGGAAGACTTCACCTTCCTCCTCGGCATACATCAGCGGACCGAGCTTCTCGGACAAGCCCCACTTGGTCACCATGTTGCGCGCCAGCTGAGTGGCACGCATGATGTCGTTCGAGGCCCCAGTGGTCACGCCATCGAAGCCCAAGGTCATTTCCTCGGCGATTCGCCCACCGAACAACGAGCAGATCTGACTGGTCAACGCGCGCTTGCTCAGGCTGTAGCGATCCTCTTCCGGCAGGAACATGGTCACGCCCAATGCTCGACCGCGTGGGATGATCGACACCTTGTAGACCGGATCATGCTCGGGCACCAGGCGCCCGACGATGGCATGACCAGCTTCGTGGAAGGCCGTATTGAGCTTTTCCTTGTCCGACATGACCATGGATTTGCGCTCGGCGCCCATCATGATCTTGTCCTTGGCCAGCTCGAACTCCTTCATCTCAACCAGGCGCTTGCCGGCACGCGCGGCAAACAACGAGGCCTCGTTGACCAGGTTGGCCAGATCAGCACCGGAGAAGCCTGGGGTACCACGAGCAATCACCGCAGGCTCGACATTTTCGCCCATCGGCACCTTGCGCATGTGCACCTTGAGAATCTGCTCGCGACCCCGAATATCCGGCAGGCTGACCACCACCTGACGATCGAAGCGACCGGGACGCAATAGCGCCGGATCGAGTACATCTGGGCGGTTAGTGGCGGCGATGACGATGACACCATCGTTCATCTCGAAGCCGTCCATCTCCACCAGCAACTGATTGAGGGTCTGCTCGCGCTCGTCATGACCGCCACCCATGCCGGCACCACGATGGCGACCGACGGCGTCGATCTCGTCGATAAAGATGATGCAGGGTGCATGCTTCTTCGCCTGCTCGAACATGTCGCGCACGCGGGACGCACCGACACCGACGAACATCTCGACGAAATCCGAACCGGAAATGGTGAAGAACGGCACCTTCGCTTCACCGGCAACCGCCTTGGCCAGCAAGGTCTTGCCGGTGCCGGGCGAACCAACCATCAATACGCCACGCGGAATACGCCCACCGAGACGCTGGAACTTGCCCGGATCACGCAGGAATTCCACCAATTCGCTGACTTCCTCCTTGGCCTCGTCGCAACCGGCGACGTCAGCGAAGGTAGTTTTGACCTGATCTTCCGAGAGCAGGCGCGCCTTGCTCTTGCCGAAGCTCATGGGCCCGCCCTTGCCACCGGCACCGCCCTGCATCTGGCGCATGAAGAACATGAACACCGCGATGATCACCAGGATCGGGAAGCTGGCCACCAGCAACTGGGTCCAGATGCTCTGCTGTTCCGGCTGCTTGCCGATTATCTGCACGTTGTTGTCGATCAGGTCCTTGATCAGGCCGTTATCCTGGATTGCCGGACGCACGGTCTCGAAAGAGGAACCATCGCCTCGCACGCCACTGATGATGAAACCATCAACCGTGACCCTCTGGACCGAGCCATCTTGAACTTGCTGGATAAATTCCGAGTAATTGAGCTTGGTCGACTCGCTCGGGCTGGAAAAATTGTTCATCACCGTCACCAAGACAGCTGCGATGATCAGCCACAGGACCAGATTCTTTGCCATGTCGTTCAATTAGCTACCCTCTGAAGCAGGCCCCGTGTCGAAGCGCACTTCGCATGACGACCAGTTATGTACCGATCTAACTTACTACACAACGCCCGCACCTGGCAGGCGCCGTCTGTAACCCTATATTTTGCCATCCAGCAGCCGCAGCCCCAGAGGGCACAGGACCGCCACCTCAACCCTCGACCTTGCCACCGCGAAAGCTGCGCCCAAGCATGTATTGCTCACGCGAGCGATCACGCGAAGACAAGGGCTTGCGCATCTGCACCTTGCCGAACATCTCGCGCACCTGCTTGTGGTAGGTATCGAAACCTTCGCCCTGGAAAATCTTGATCAGGAAGTCTCCGCCCGGACGCAGCACACGCCCTGCCAGATCCAGCGCCAATTCGCACAGGTACATGGCACGCGCCTGATCGGCAGTCCTTACCCCACTCATATTGGGGGCCATATCGGAAATCACAAGGTCTACCGGATTACCGCCAATCGCCTCGAGAATCTGCGCGAACACCGCATCGTCGGTGAAGTCGCCCTGAATGAAGGTGACATCGGGGATGCTGTCCATCTCCAGAATATCGGAAGCGATCAGGGTGCCCTTGTCGCCGATCAACCGACTGGTGACCTGCGACCAGCCCCCTGGCGCAGCGCCCAGATCGACCACCGTCATGCCGGGGCGCAGGATACGGTCCTTTTCCTGGACCTCCAGCAGCTTGTAGCTGGCGCGCGAGCGATAGCCATCCTTTTGCGCCATTTTGACGTAAGGGTCATCGAAATGTTCTTTCAGCCAACGCAGGCTGGTCTTGGAACGGGCCACGCAATACCTCGAATTTGTGCAGAGCATGAATATCTGGGCGGCAACCAAAGCGCTCGGGTAAACTGATCGCCGTTTTTTACCAGATTAAATGCAGGAATCAGATTATGCCGCTCACTCAAGAGCAGAAGAAACAATTCAAATCTATCGGCCACCACCTGAAACCCGTATTGATCGTGGCTGACAATGGTTTGACCGAAGGCGTACTGGCCGAACTGGAGCGCGCACTGAGCGACCATGAACTGATTAAAGTGCAATTGCGCATTGTCGAGCGCGAGAGCCGTCTTACCGCGATCAACCAGTTGTGCAAAGCCGGCCATGCCGACCTGGTGCAGGTGATCGGCAAAATGGCGCTGATCTACCGCAAGAACCCCAAGGTCAATAAAAACCTGTCCAACGTCCATCGCCATCACGGCTGATAGCTGCAAACTGCATGCTTCTTGTCTGACTTGAAGCCTGCAGTTTATCGCTTACTGCTGCCAGGCACTGCCTGCAGCACCAGTAACAGACCGCAGAACGCCATCACCATGTAGCTGAACATCAGCCACAGCCCGCCAGCTGAGTAGAAATGGCGCACGCCAAAGTAACTCGTGGCCATTACCAGCACCGTGAGCAGCAATTGCCCGCGCATATCGCGCCACAGGCTGGCCAAATGCTCGGCACGGATCAGCACCACTGCCTGCAATACTGCACAAAACCCCGCCAGCCCCACCACGAGCGGGCGAACGGCGCTGGCGATTTCTTCGACCAGCAACTGCGCCAGACCCAGTTTAGCGATCGCCGGCAACACCAGAAAATGTAATAACCAGAGGCCGCCGACCCAGAATGTCTGGGCCAACAGCCAGCTGATTGCTCCAGCAGTTGGGCTGCTGGGCCTAGATATGACGAACCTCGACAATCTCGTACTCGAGGATGCCACTGGGGGTCTTGACCACCACCACATCGCCTTCTTCCTTGCCGACCAGCGCGCGCGCGATAGGCGAACCCACCGACAGCTTGCCGAGCCGGATATCGGCTTCGTCTTCACCAACGATCTGATAGGTCACGCTTTCGTCGGTTTCGACGTTGGCAATCTCCACGGTCGTGCCGAAAATAACCTTGCCGGTGTGCGCAATGCTGGTCACATCGATGACCACGGCGTTCTGCAGGCGACCTTCGATATCACGGATGCGCGCCTCGACCATGCCCTGTTGCTCGCGGGCGGCATGGTATTCAGCGTTTTCCTTGAGGTCACCCAGCTCACGCGCGGTGCCGATGTCCTGACTGAGCTTGGGCCGCATCACCTTGGTCAGGTGAGCCAGCTCCTCTTCCAGGGCGCGCGCGCCCTGGACGGTCATTGGGTATTTAGTCATGCCTTGATTCCCGCATGGAGATCCTGCAAACGGCGCACCGTTTTTTCTGGACCGAACTTGAGCGCCTCACAAATCGCCTCACCCGCGGCCAGCGTGGTGGTGCAGCAGATTCGATGTTGCAGCGCATTACGTCGAATGGAATAGGAGTCGGCAATCGACTGGCGACCCTCGGTGGTATTGATGATCAGCGTGACTTCGTCATTCTTGATCATGTCGACCACGTGGGGACGCCCCTCGGTCACCTTGTTGACCCGGCGCACTGGCAAGCCGGCCGCCTCGACCACCTTGGCGGTACCCGACGTGGCAACCACGTCAAACCCCAGTTCGATCAGACTACGCGCCAACTCGGCCACCAGGGGCTTGTCGTCATCGCGCACACTGATAAAGGCGCAGCCGCTGTTGGGCAGGATTTCACTGGCGCCCAACTGCGCCTTGGCAAACGCTTCGCCGAAGGTGTCGCCGACACCCATCACTTCACCGGTCGACTTCATTTCCGGGCCGAGGATAGGGTCGACGCCGGGGAACTTGGAGAAGGGGAATACGGCTTCCTTGACGCTGTAGAAGTTCGGAATGATTTCGTCGGTGAAACCGACTTCGGCCAGGGTCTTGCCGGCCATCACCCGGGCACCGAGCATCGCCAGGGAGATGCCGATGCACTTGGAAACGAACGGCACGGTCCGCGAGGCGCGCGGGTTAACTTCGATGACGAAGATGTCCTCGCCCTGCACCGCCATCTGCACGTTCATCAGGCCGATCACGCCAAGCTCCAGGGCCATTTTCTTGACCTGGTCGCGGATCTCGTCCTGGATATGCGCCGGCAGCGAATACGGCGGCAAGGAACAGGCCGAGTCACCGGAGTGCACGCCCGCCTGCTCGATATGCTGCATGATCGCGCCGATCACCACGGTTTCGCCGTCGCTGATGGCATCGATATCGACTTCGATGGCGCAGTTGAGGAAGTGATCGAGCAGCACCGGGCTGTCATTCGACACTTTCACCGCTTCGCGCATGTAGCGCTTGAGCTCTTCTTCCTGGTAGACGATTTCCATCGCCCGGCCGCCCAGCACATAGGACGGACGCACCACCAGCGGGTAACCAATGACCTTGGACGCCGCCAGGGCCTCGTCTTCACTGCGCGCCGTGGCATTGGCCGGCTGGCGCAGGCCCAGACGCTGAACCATCTGCTGGAAACGCTCGCGGTCTTCGGCGCGGTCGATGGCCTCGGGGCTGGTGCCGATGATCGGCACACCGGCCTCTTCCAGGGCGCGACAGATTTTCAGCGGGGTCTGCCCGCCATACTGCACGATCACGCCCTTGGGCTGCTCGACGCGAACGATTTCCAGCACGTCCTCCAGGGTTACCGGCTCGAAATACAGGCGGTCCGAGGTGTCGTAATCGGTGGAGACGGTTTCCGGGTTGCAGTTGACCATGATGGTCTCGTAACCGTCTTCGCGCAGCGCCAATGCGGCGTGCACGCAGCAGTAGTCGAACTCGATACCCTGACCGATGCGGTTCGGCCCGCCACCGAGGATCATGATCTTGTCGCGGCTCGACGGCGCCGCCTCGCACTCTTCCTCGTAGGTCGAATACATGTAGGCGGTGTCGCTGGCGAACTCGGCGGCGCAGGTGTCGACGCGCTTGTACACCGGCAGCACTTTCAGCTTGTGCCGGTGGCTGCGCAGGCTCTTCTCGGAAACGCCGAGCAGTTTGGCCAGGCGGATATCGGAGAAGCCCTTGCGCTTGAGCTTGTACATCAGGTCGCGGTCGATACTGACCAGGCCCAGGGTCTTGATCTTTTCCTCGTCCTTGACCAGGTCTTCGATCTGCACCAGGAACCACTCGTCGATGCGGGTCAGCTCGAACACTTCGGCAACGGTCTTGCCGGCACGGAAGGCGTCGGCCAGGTACCAGATGCGGTCGGCACCCGGCACGGTCAGCTCGCGTTTGAGGGTGCTTTCTGCATCCGGGTCATTCGGGTCGAGCATCGGATCGAAGCCGGAAACTCCGACCTCCAGGCCACGCAGGGCTTTCTGCATGGACTCCTGGAAGGTGCGACCGATGGCCATGACTTCACCGACGGACTTCATCTGGGTGGTCAGGCGGGCATCGGCCTTGGGGAATTTCTCGAAGGCGAAACGCGGGATCTTGGTCACGACATAGTCGATGGCCGGCTCGAAGGACGCCGGAGTGCGGCCGCCAGTGATGTCGTTGGACAGCTCGTCGAGGGTGTAACCCACCGCCAGCTTGGCGGCGATCTTGGCGATCGGGAAACCGGTAGCCTTGGAGGCCAGCGCCGAGGAACGCGACACGCGCGGGTTCATCTCGATCACCACCATGCGCCCGGTATTCGGGCAGATGCCGAACTGCACATTGGAGCCGCCGGTTTCCACGCCGATCTCGCGCAGCACCGCCAGGGAGGCGTTGCGCAGGATCTGGTATTCCTTGTCGGTCAGGGTTTGTGCCGGAGCCACGGTGATCGAGTCGCCGGTGTGCACCCCCATCGGATCGAAGTTTTCGATGGCGCAGACGATGATGCAGTTGTCCTTCTTGTCGCGGACCACCTCCATCTCGTATTCCTTCCAGCCGATCAGCGACTCGTCGATCAGCAGCTCGTTGGTCGGCGACAGGTCGATACCGCGCGCGCAGATCTCTTCGAATTCTTCCCGGTTGTAGGCGATGCCGCCACCGGTGCCGCCCATGGTGAAGGACGGACGAATGATGCAGGGAAAGCCGACTTTCTCGAGGACGACGTAGGCTTCTTCCATGTTATGGGCGATGCCGGAAACCGGGCAGGCCAGGCCGATGTCCTTCATCGCCTTGTCGAAACGCGAACGGTCTTCGGCCTTGTCGATGGTGTCGGCGTTGGCACCGATCATTTCCACACCGAACTTTTCCAGAACGCCGTGCTTTTCCAGGTCGAGCGCGCAGTTCAGCGCAGTCTGCCCACCCATGGTCGGCAACAGGGCGTCAGGGCGCTCCTTCTCGATGATCTTGGCCACGGTCGACCATTTGATCGGCTCGATGTAGGTGGCGTCGGCCATGGCCGGGTCGGTCATGATGGTGGCGGGGTTGGAGTTCACCAGGATGACCCGGTAGCCCTCTTCCCTCAAGGCCTTGCAGGCCTGGGCACCGGAATAGTCGAACTCGCAGGCCTGGCCGATAACGATCGGGCCAGCGCCGAGGATCAGAATGCTTTTAATGTCTGTACGTTTTGGCATAGCGGTTACTCGAATCCTTGGGTCAGTCGGCGAGGTTTAGCGGCGCTTGGCCATGGCTTCGATAAAACGGTCGAACAGCGGCGCCACATCGGCAGGACCGGGGCTCGCTTCGGGGTGGCCCTGGAAGCTGAAGGCGTCCTTGTCGGTGCGCTCGATGCCCTGCAGGGAGCCGTCGAACAGCGACTTGTGAATCGCCCGCACGTTGCCCGGCAGGCTGGCTTCATCCACGGCAAAACCGTGATTCTGGCTGGTGATCATCACCACGCCACTGTCCAGGTCCTGCACCGGGTGGTTGGCACCGTGGTGACCGTGGCCCATTTTCAGGGTCTTGGCGCCGGAGGCCAGAGCCAGCAACTGGTGACCGAGACAGATGCCGAACACCGGAATTTCAGTCTGCAGCACGTCCTGGATCGCCTGGATCGCGTAATCGCAAGGCTCGGGATCGCCCGGGCCGTTGGACAGAAATACGCCATCGGGATTCAGCGCCAACACCTCGGCGGCCGGAGTCTGGGCCGGCACCACGGTTACCCGGCAGCCGCGCTCAACCAGCATGCGCAGGATGTTCAGCTTGACGCCGTAATCGTAGGCCACCACGTGGTACTTCAGCTCGTTGGCCGGAATCAGCGGATGACTGTCGTCCTGCAGATTCCATACGCTGGAGCGCCACTCGTAAGACTTGGCACAGCTGACCACCTTGGCCAGGTCCATGCCCTTGAGGCCGGGGAAGCTGCGCGCCAAGTCCAACGCCTTCTCTTCGGTGGCATCGTCGCCGACCAGGATGCAGCCGTTCTGCGAACCCTTCTCGCGCAGGATGCGGGTCAGGCGACGGGTATCGATGCCGGCGATGGCGACGGTACCGTTTTCCTTCAGGTATTCATCGAGCGGCTGCTTGTTGCGCCAGTTGCTGGAAGTCAGCGGCAGGTCGCGAATGATCAGGCCGGCCGCCCAGACGCTGCAGGACTCGGCATCTTCCGGTGTAGTACCAGTGTTGCCGATATGCGGGTAGGTCAGGGTAACGATCTGCTGGGCATAGGAAGGATCGGTAAGGATTTCCTGATAGCCGGTCATGGCGGTGTTAAAAACCACCTCCCCAATAGTTTGGCCATCGGCGCCGATGGCCTCGCCGCGAAAAATACTGCCATCGGCAAGGGCCAGGATGGCAGGCTTAAGGGCTGGCTTACTCAAGAAAACCTCCGTAGATCAAAGCTTGAAGCAAACGCAGATTGTAAAAAAGCGGAATGACGTACCGACCGTCATCCCGCTTTTTTATCTGATTCATTCTGCGCAACTTTTAGTGGACACACTAAAGCGGGAAGCCTACAGGAAAGTGCCTTTTTGGTCCACCGCCAGATGCGACTTACTCCTCAGCGGAGCAGTCGCTTCCGACGAACCGCATCAGTTGAGCCCCAGCACATCCTGCATGTCGTACAACGCAGGCTCACGTCCCTGCAACCACGACGCCGAACGTACCGCGCCTTTGGCGAAGGTCATGCGACTTGAGGCTTTATGGGTAATCTCCACACGCTCGCCATCGGCGGCGAACAGCACGGTGTGATCGCCAACCACATCACCGGCCCTTACCGTGGCAAAACCGATGGTTTCACGAGCACGGGCACCGGTCTGGCCTTCGCGACCGTAGACCGCGACTTTCTGCAAATCACGCCCCAAGGCATTGGCCACCACTTCGCCCATGCGCAAGGCGGTGCCCGACGGCGCATCGACCTTGTGCCGGTGATGGGCCTCGATGATCTCGATATCCACCTCGTCACCGAGCACCCGGGCCGCGGTATCCAGCAATTTCAGGCACAGGTTGACCCCCACGCTGAAGTTGGCGGCAAAGACGATGGGGATCTGCTTGCCGGCATCGGCCAGCAGCTGTTTTTCCTCGGCACTGAAGCCGGTGGTGCCAATCACCATGGCCTTGCCCGCCCGCCGACAGACTTCCAGGTTGCTCAGGGTCACCGAAGGGTGGGTGAAATCGATCAGCACATCGAACCGATCCAGCACCTCACTCAAATTGCCCGACAGCTCAACGCCGATCTTGCCCAGCGCCGCCAACTCGCCAACATCGGCACCCACCAGGCTGCTGTCGGCACGATCGATCGCCGCAGTCAGACTGACGCCATCGGCCTGCTGCACGGCCTCGATCAAGGTCTTGCCCATGCGCCCGGCGGCGCCCATCACTGCTATTCGTTGCATGACACCCGCTCCACGCTATAAGCCTCGAACCGCAGGCCGGAGTGCAAGCCCTCTTGCAGCTCGCCAGCACCCGCCTGCGGCCGTTTATTCACACATCGCCGAAGAAGCGTTTGACACCCTCGAACCAGCCACTGGCCTTCGGCGAATGCCGGGTATCGCCCTGCAGCGTCTTGCGAAACTCGTCGAGCAGTTCGCGCTGACGTCGATCCAGGCTGACCGGGGTTTCTACCGCTACCCGGCACATCAGGTCGCCGGCACCGCCACCACGCACCGGCGCTACGCCTTTACCGCGCAAACGGAACAGCTTGCCGGTCTGGGTGCCTTCCGGGATCTTCAGCTTGACCCGGCCATCGAGGGTCGGCACTTCCAACTCACCGCCCAGCGCCGCATCGGCGAAGCTGATCGGAACCTCGCAGTACAGATGCTTGCCATCGCGCTGAAAGATCGCGTGCTCGCGCACATTGACCACCACATACAGGTCGCCCGCCGGGCCACCCATCGCGCCGGCTTCGCCTTCACCAGACAGGCGAATGCGATCACCGGTATCGACACCCGGTGGAACCTTCACCGACAGGGTCTTGTGCTCTTCCACGCGACCATGACCATGGCAGGTGCCACAGGGATCGGTAATCATCTTGCCGCCGCCATGGCAACGCGGACAGGTCTGCTGCACCGAGAAGAAGCCCTGCTGCATGCGCACCTGACCGATACCGCCGCAGGTGGTACAGGTCACCGGCGAGGTGCCTTTCTTCGCCCCTGAGCCTTCGCAGGTCTTGCAATTGACCAGGGTCGGGACCCGGATATTGACCGAGGTACCGCGCACCGCCTCTTCCAGATCCAGCTCCAGGGTGTAGCGCAAATCGCTGCCGCGCTGGGCGCCGCCACGCTGACCGCCACGGCCGCCAGCACCACCGAAGAAGTCGCTGAACACATCGCCGAAGATATCGGAGAAGTTTGCCCCGCCCGGACCACCGCCGCCGCCCATCTGCGGATCGACACCGGCATGACCGTACTGGTCGTAGGCCGCACGCTTGCCGGCATCGGACAATACTTCGTAGGCCTCGTTGGCATCCTTGAACATATCTTCCGACGCTTTATCGTCGGGATTGCGGTCCGGGTGATGCTTCATCGCCAGGCGCCGGTAGGCCTTTTTCAGCTCTGCTTCGCTGGCGCCGCGCTCGACACCGAGCACCTCGTAATAGTCACGTTTAGCCATAAGTCTTCAATACCTTTAAATCGTCTACTCCAGACACGCCAACGCGGGAGCAAGCTCCCGCGTGGCGGATCATGCCGGTTGCGACTCACGTCACGCCCGGCCAGAGCGGCATAAGCTTGCGCTTATTTGTTTTCCTTGACCTCTTCAAACTCCGCGTCGACCACATCGTCGCCCGCGTCTTGAGCGCCATCAGCCTGCTGAGCCTCAGCACCAGGCTGCGGCTGCTCGGCATACATCTTCTGCGCCAGCGGGGTAGTGGCTTCGGACAGGGCACTGATCTTGGCTTCGATAGCAGCCTTGTCATCACCCTTGATCGCTACTTCCAGTTCGCCCAGCGCTTTTTCGATGGCTACCTTCTCGTCTTCGGTGACTTTATCGCCTGCTTCGGTGACCATCTTGCGCGAGGCGTGTACCAGCTGATCACCCTGGTTACGGGCAGTGGCCAGCTCTTCGAACTTGCGATCTTCCTCGGCGTTGGCCTCGGCATCACGCACCATCTGCTCGATCTCTTCCTCGGACAGACCGGAGTTGGCCTTGATCACAATGGACTGCGTCTTACCGGTGGCCTTGTCTTTCGCGCCGACATGCAGGATGCCGTTGGCGTCGATATCGAAGGTCACTTCGATCTGCGGCACGCCGCGCGGGGCCGGCGGAATATCAGCCAGATCGAACTTGCCCAGGGACTTGTTCTGCGAAGCTTGCTTACGCTCGCCCTGCAGGACGTGAATGGTTACCGCGCCCTGGTTGTCGTCAGCGGTGGAGAACACCTGGGACTTCTTGGTCGGAACAGTGGTGTTCTTCTCGATCAGCGCAGTCATCACGCCGCCCATGGTTTCGATACCCAGGGTCAGCGGCGATACGTCGAGCAGCAGCACGTCCTTGACGTCGCCGGCCAGCACGGCCCCCTGGATAGCCGCACCCATGGCCACGGCTTCGTCCGGGTTGACGTCCTTGCGCGCTTCCTTGCCGAAGAAATCGGTGACCAGTTTCTGCACCAGCGGCATGCGGGTCTGACCACCGACGAGGATCACGTCGTCGATCTTGGCCACGTCGATACCCGCGTCCTTCAAGGCGATGCGGCACGGCTCGATGGTGCGCTGCACCAGGTCTTCAACCAGCGACTCCAGCTTGGCGCGCGAAATCTTCACGTTCAAGTGCTTGGGACCGGTGGCATCTGCAGTAATGTACGGCAGATTGACGTCGGTCGACTGGCTGGACGACAGTTCGATCTTGGCTTTCTCGGCAGCCTCTTTCAGGCGCTGCATGGCCAGCGGGTCACCCTTGAGGTTCATGCCGCTTTCTTTCTTGAATTCGTCGACCAGGTAATCGATCAGACGGATGTCGAAGTCTTCGCCACCAAGGAAGGTGTCGCCGTGAGTGGCCAACACTTCGAACTGGTGCTCGCCATCGACGTCGGCGATCTCGATCACGGAAACGTCGAAAGTACCGCCACCCAGGTCATAAACGATCACGGTGTGATCGCCCTTGGCCTTGTCCATGCCGTAGGCCAGTGCCGCAGCGGTCGGCTCGTTGATGATGCGCTTGACGTCCAGACCGGCGATGCGCCCGGCATCCTTGGTGGCCTGACGCTGGCTGTCGTTGAAGTAGGCCGGCACGGTGATCACCGCCTCGGTGACTGGCTCGCCAAGATAGTCTTCGGCGGTCTTCTTCATCTTCTTGAGGATTTCCGCGGAAATCTGCGGCGGCGCCATCTTCTGGCCGTTCACCTCAACCCAGGCGTCGCCGTTGTCGGCTTTGACGATCTTGTACGGCACCATCTGGATGTCTTTCTGCACGACGTCTTCTTCGAAACGACGACCGATCAGGCGCTTCACCGCATACAGGGTGTTGTGCGGATTGGTCACAGCCTGGCGCTTGGCCGACTGACCGACGAGGATTTCACCGTCATTGGCATAAGCAATGATCGACGGCGTGGTGCGAGTGCCCTCGGCGTTCTCGATGACCTTGACGTTGCCGTTTTCCAGAATGGAGACGCACGAGTTGGTAGTCCCCAGGTCGATACCGATAATTCTGCCCATCATCATTCTCCTGAAATTTTGATAATTCCGCCGCTGCGCCTTGTCAGCCGCGGTAGCACTAAAACGCTTGACTCATAAATGGGGGCTGATCGCCGAATTTCAAGCCTGCTCATCGATGGACGGCGGCGCTTCGCTCGGCGCCTTGCTGACCACCACCATCGCCGGACGCAACAGCCGACCGTTGAGCAGATAGCCCTTCTGAAACACCTTGAGCACGCTGTTCGGCTCCACATTGGTGCTGTCCTGCATGGCCATGGCCTGATGGTGCTCCGGATTGAACGGCGCACCGTGCGGGTCAATGGCTTCCAACTGATAGCGCTTGAAGGTGTCGTGGAACAGCTTCAGCGTCAGCTCCATGCCCTCGCGCACCGCCTTGATTGCCTCATCATCCGGATTCGACAACTCGAGACCGCGCTCCAGGCTGTCGACGACCGGCAACAGGTCATTGGCGAATTTCTCCAAGGCGAACTTGTGCGCCTTCTCTACATCCTGCTCGGCGCGACGACGCACATTCTGCAGATCCGCCGCCATGCGCAGAGCCTGATCCTGAGCGGCAGCCAGCTCTTCCTCCAGCACCTGGATGCGAGCGTCCAACTGATCGCTCGATTCCATTTCGGCACCAGGTGCCACTTCCGGCAACTGGGTATCGCGGGTCTGTTCGTCAGCCATGCGTTTCTCCTCTAAAAATTCGACGCAAGCCTAAACTTGCGCGTCTGCCGCCTATATGGGGACAAATTCTGCAGCTTCAAGTGCTGCACAAGGATTGTCAGCCGAGAAACAAACACTGTATAAATATACACACCTAACACTTGAGGGGCCTCGCCATGCTGGTGCACCTGTCTGTACACAACTACGCCATCGTTGAACACCTCGACCTGGAGCTGGACAGCGGCATGAGTGTCATCAGCGGCGAAACCGGCGCCGGCAAATCGATCATGCTCGACGCCCTCGGCCTGTGCCTGGGCGATCGCGCCGACAGCGGCGTGGTGCGCCCCGGCGCCGACAAGGCGGACATCCTGGCCAGCTTCGACCTTGGCGACATCCCCGAAGCCCGCACCTGGCTGGCCGAGCGCGACCTGGATCACGACGGCCCGTGCATCCTGCGTCGCGTAATCACCGCCGAAGGCCGCTCGCGTGGCTACATCAATGGTGCGCCCTGCCCCCAGGGCGACCTCAAGGCCCTCGGCGAACTGCTGATCGACATCCACAGCCAGCACGAGCATCAGTCCCTGCTCAAGGCCGAAACCCACCGCCGCCTGCTCGACGAATACGCCGGCAGCCAGGAACTGGCGCGCCAGGTGCAACTGGCGGCGCAACGCTGGAAACAGACCCGCAGCGAGCTGCAGCGCCTGTCCAGCCTCGGCGACGAGCAACGCTCACGCCATCAGCTGCTCAGCTATCAACTGGAGGAGCTCGACAGTCTGGCCCTGGGTGAAAACGAACTGCTACAACTGGAGCAGGAACACAAGAACCTGACCAATGCCGAAAGCCTGCTCAGCGCCTGCCGCCTGGTGATCGAACAGTGCAGCGAGAATGACGCCGGCAACGTGCTCTCGACTCTGACCGGCAGCCTCAACCGCCTGGGCGCCTTCCAGGGTCAGCCGAGCGTCTTGAGCGAAGCAACCAACCTGCTGGCCAGCGCCCAGATCCAGGTGGAAGAAGCAGTCGGCGAGCTCAATCGCTTTCTCGACCATTTCGACGCCGACCCCGCGCGCCTGCAGCAGATGGAAGAGCGCCTGGATGCAATCTATACCCTGGCGCGCAAGCACCGGATTCAGCCCGGCGAACTGATTGCCATGCAGCAGCAACTGTTCGATGAGCTGGAAAGCCTCAACGCCGACGACCAGGCCGCCGAACGCCTGAACGACGAACTGGCCGCCTACGAGCGCCACTACCAGGAAAAGGCCGGCGAACTCAGTGCCCTGCGCCAGCGCGCGGCCAGCGAACTGGCCACAGCGGTAGAACTGGAAATGCAGAACCTGGGCATGCCGGGAGGGCGCTTCAACATCAAACTGAGCGCCAACAACGGCAGCGACCCTCAGCCCAACGGCCTCGAACAACTGGAGTTCCTGGTCAGCGCCAACCCCGGTCAACCACTCAAGACCCTGGCCAAAGTCGCGTCCGGCGGTGAGCTATCACGCATCAGCCTGGCAATTCAGGTGATCACCGCGCAAACCTCCCGGGTGCCGACCCTGGTGTTCGACGAAGTCGACGTCGGCATTGGCGGCCCGACCGCCGAAGTGGTCGGGCAACTGCTGCGCCGCCTCGGCGAGCGCGGCCAGGTGCTGACCGTCACTCACCTGCCACAAGTGGCCGCCCAGGGCCATCAGCACCTGTTCGTACACAAGCAGCGCGGCAACGATGCCACCCGCACAGCCGTGAGCAAGCTGGATAGCAATCAGCGGGTCGAGGAAATCGCCCGCATGCTGGGCGGCGTCGACCTGACCGAAGAATCCCTGGCCCATGCCCGGCAGATGGTCGGCAGTGCCCAGGCCTGAGAGATTGCAAACAACTCCCGCCTACGGCAAACGCCTAAAGACGTTTTCGCGACGGACCTCGATATTTTCACAACCTCTGACGGATTACTGAAACGACAAAGGCGACCCGAGGGTCGCCTTTGTGCATGATGCGTGTGCGCGCTTACTTCTTTTTGCGCACGTAGAGCACCAGGTTGTGATCGACCATCTCGAAGCCGTGCTCTTGCACGATCTCCCTCTGGCGCTTCTCGATTTCAGGATCGAAGAACTCGATCACCTCGCCCGAATCGACACAGACCATGTGGTCGTGATGACCACCATCGGCCAACTCGAACACCGCATGACCACCATCGAAGTTATGGCGCACCACCAACCCCGCCGCCTCGAACTGGGTCAGTACGCGGTACACGGTGGCCAGGCCGACGTCTTCGCCCGCCTCCATCAGGGCCTTGTAAACATCCTCTGCACTCATGTGACGCTGCTCGGCGGAATCGAGCATCTGCAGAATCTTGACCCGCGGCAGGGTCACTTTCAGGCCAGCTTTGCGTAGTTCGCTATTTTCAACCATGGTCTGCTTTCTCGCGGAAGCGGCTTCGCAGCTTCCTTTATTGCGGGTATGATCGGGGTTTACGTTGCCCAGCCAAGATAGTGGAAGTCACCCGCCGATGCAAAAAACCAAGCTCCTGCTGACCAGTCTCACCTTCGTGGGACTCCTCGCGCTCGCCGGTTGTTCTTTCCCCGGGGTTTATAAAATCGACGTCCAACAGGGCAATGTCGTTACACAGGACATGATAGATCAGTTGCGCCCCGGAATGACCCGCAGCCAAGTGCGGTTTATCATGGGCAACCCGCTGCTGACCGACACCTTCCATGCCAACCGCTGGGACTACCTGTACAGCATTCAACCGGGCGGCGGTAAACGCCTGCAAGAGCGCGTCAGCGTGATCTTCAATGGCAATGATCAACTGGCCGGTCTGTCGGGCGACTTCATGCCGGGCGTCAGCCGCGACGAGGCCATTCTCGGCCAGGATGGCACCAGCATGGCGGCACCGCAAACCACTGCGCAGCCGCAAACCGAAGAGCGACCAGCGCCTGGCTCACTGCTCGAGCAGATCCAGCGCGACGTCGACGAGGTGCAAAGCGTGCCGGTACCGACCCCTGAACCGCTGGACAGCTCGCCGCAGTAAGCCGGCAGACGCAAAAAAGCCCGGATATTTCCGGGCTTTTTCATGCGCGCCTATCGGGCGTCAAGCGCTCTCTTCGTCAGCCTTGGCTTTGGCCGCCTTGGCCGCACGCTGCTTGCGCACCTCTTTCGGGTCGGCGATCAGCGGCCGATAGATCTCCACCCGCTCGCCATCCTCCAGCACCCGCTCATCTGGCTTGGCCACCGCCTTGCCGAAGATCCCCAGCGGAATGCTTGCCAGGTCCAGGCCTGGGAAATGCGCCTGCATGCCCGACTGCTCGGCCGCCTGGCGCACGGTGGTGCCGTAAGGCAGGCTCAGACGCAGCAACTTCTGCTTATCCGCCAAGGCATAAACCACTTCGACCACGATCATCTTGTTGCTAGCCATATAGCTGCTTCGCCCTTTGACAGAATGCGTCCACCAGGGTGTTCGCCGCCTGGTTGAATAGCGGCCCAAGGGTGACCCGCACCAGGGGGCCGGCATAATCGAAGGTCAGATCCAGACTGATCTTGCAGGCCTGCTCGCCCAACGCCTTGAACACCCACTGGCCTTGCAACTGACTGAACGGCCCTTCCTCCAGAACCAGCTCGATCGACTGCCCCCAAACCAGCGCATTGCGGGTAATAAAACGCTGGCTCAGCCCACCCTTGGCCACTGCCAGGCTGGCACGCATATGGGTTTGGCTGACGTCCAGCACCTCACTGGCCGAACACCAGGGCAGGAACTCCGGGTAACGCGCCACGTCATTGACCAATTCGAAAATGGCCGACGCCGGATACGGCAGCAACGCCGAGCGCTGGATATGGGTACTCATAAGCCTGCAACTTCATCCAGAAGGGTGACTGTACTCATTTCATCAACTCTGCAACAAACACGATCAATATACCCAATGGCGCCACCACACGAATCAACCAGTAGACCAGGCCGAACAGCAGCGGATTATTGATCGCCAACTCCTCGCGCACCGCCTCACGCTTGAGCACCCACCCCGCGAACAGTACGAAGGCCAGGCCACCCAGCGGCAAGAGAATGCGACTGGTCAGGTAGTCGATGCTTTCGAAGAAGTTGCGCCCGCCTTCGGCACCCCACTGAAACAGGTGAAAACCGTCGTCAGCGGAGACGAAGAACTTGGCCTCGGCAGCGACATTGAAGGACAACACCGTACCCATGCCAACTGCCCAGCACAACAATACCAGCACACTGGTAATCAGCCTGCGGCTGCGCTCGGTTCGCTCGACCAGATAAGCAACGGCCGGTTCCAGCATGGAGATCGACGAGGTCCAGGCCGCGATCAGCACCAAGACGAAAAACAGCGTCCCCATGACCTGGCCGAAGGCAATACCACCGAAGGCCACCGGCAGGGTGACGAACATCAACCCGGGGCCGGCGCCCGGCTCCATGCCGGCAGCAAACACGATAGGGAATAGCGCCAAACCAGCCGTCAGGGCCACCAGGGTATCGAGAATGCCGACCGCCATCACCGTCGTACCGATCGAGGCGCGCTTGGGCATATAGGCGCCGTAGACCATGATCGAACCGACGCCAACGCTGAGGGTGAAGAACGCATGCCCCATGGCGGCCAGCACGCCGTCGAGCAACTTGTCGGGCTGAAAATCGAAGAGAAAGTGAACCCCCTGCATAAAGTGCCCAGTGGTCATGCTGTAACCCAGCAGCACCAGCAGCAAGAGGAACAGCAGCGGCATCATGATGCGCAAACTGCGCTCCAGGCCAGCCACGACACCACGGGCGATGACGAAGCCGGTCAACAGCATGAACAGCGTATGCCACAGGGTCAGACGCCAAGGGTCGGCCGTCAGGGCGCCGAACGCAGCGCCCGCCCCATCGGCACTGATGCTCTGGAACTGACCGCCACCCATGCCGATGATGTAGTCCAGCGACCAGCCGGCGATGACACTGTAGAAGGACAGGATCAGCAGCGCGGCGACCATGCCCATCAGCGCGGCCCACGACCAGCGCGGCGAGGCGTCAGACTCCAGCGCCAGCGCCCCCAGGGCGTTCACCGGACTCTGCCGGCCGCGGCGACCGATCAGGGTTTCCGCAAACATGATCGGCAAGCCAACCAGAAAAATGCACACCAGGTACATCATGACGAAGGCCCCACCGCCGTAAATGCCCGTCATGTAGGGGAACTTCCAGATATTGCCCAAGCCCACTGCGGAGCCGGTTGCCGCCAGGATAAACACCCACCGACTGGCCCAGGCGCCGTGGATAGAAACCTTGTCACTGACCATGAATACGCCCGATATTTACGCAAAAGATGCGCATTGTCAGGGATTAGCCCACCTCTCTCAAGATCAGGCTGTCGCCAGCAGGCCAACGACTCCCTATAATGCGCGCCCTATGGCTAAACAAAAGAAACACCCTCAAGGCACCATCGCCCAAAATAAAAAGGCGATGCACGACTTTTTCGTCGAATCCAGATTCGAGGCGGGCCTGGTCCTGGCCGGCTGGGAAGTGAAAAGCCTGCGCGCTGGCAAGGCCCAGTTGGTCGACAGCTATGTATTGCTGAAAGACAACGAAGCCTGGCTGATGGGCTTCCACATCACCCCGCTGAAGGCTGCCAGCACCCACGTGATTGCCGACCCGACCCGCACGCGCAAGCTGCTGCTGAACAAGCGCGAGCTGGAAAAGCTGTTCGGCGCCGTACAGCAGAAGGGTCACACCTGCGTGGCGCTGTCGGTTTACTGGAAGGCGCACTTGATCAAATGCGAGATTGCCCTGGCCAAGGGCAAGAAGGACTTCGACAAGCGCCACACCGAAAAAGAGCGTGACGCCGACCGTGAAGTCCAGCGCGCCATGCGCACCAAAGGCAAGGACGACTGACAGCGATCTCGCCCCGGCGGTTTACGCCGCCCTCCAGCGCGACAGATCGCCTCCTGCAGGCGGCTAACCCACTCTAGGGCTTGCCGCCCGCACCGCGGCGCTGCGCCCTTTGCTCTCGCCGCGCTTGCTGCTGCACTTCGGCGAGCACTTCCTGCACATAGTCGATATGCCGATTGGACAGCTGTCGCGCGTCTTCGGCACGGCCCTCGATGATCGCCTCATAAAGCGCCCGATGCTGATCGATCAGCATGTCGCGGGTCTCGTCGCGCTGGGCGTACATACCACCGATATTGGTCACCACGTTACGCTTGAGCAGGTCGAACAGCCCGCGAATGGTGTGCAGCAGCACGGCGTTATGGCTGGCCTCGGCGATGGCCAGGTGAAAGCTCGCGTCAGCCGCCCCCTCTTCCGCGCGGGTCACCTTGCCGCTACGGCTGTAGCAGTCCTGCAGCGCGGCAAAAGCCTCCCTCAGGCGCTGGCGATCCAGTTCGGTGGCGCGCTGGGCGGCATAGAAGGCACAGGAACCTTCCAGGGTGTGGCGAAACTCCAGCAGGTCGCGCTGGGCTTCCGGGTTGCTCTCCAGCAGCTGCAAGAGCGGATCGCTGAAGGTCGTACCAAGCGAGTCGGCAACATAGTTGCCACCACCCTGACGGCTGACCAGCAAGCCCTTGGCCGCCAGTTTCTGAATTGCCTCACGCAATGACGGCCGCGACACCCCGAAGCGCTCGGCCAGCGCCCGCTCAGCGGGCAGCCGCTCCCCGGCCTTCAACGTGCCTTCCAGGATCATGGTTTCCAGCTGACTGACGATATCGTCCGACAAACGGCGCTGGCGCACCTGGCCTACATCCATAACCCGAACCTCACTGGTTTGACCACCTGTAACGCCCTTCTCAGGCACTTGTAGAGCAAGCCTATAGCGACGCTGGAGCCCATACAAGACAAGGGCACTCGACCAAAGTAGTAAGCCTGCTAATTGACAGCTGCAAGCTTCCACTTTTACTCTGGCCGCGCCACATTGTAAATTGGTATTACCAATTTACCCAAACCTAAAACAATTCCAAGAAGCTTATGAGGTCTGCCATGCCGGTCATCGCCAAACCATTTGCCGCACCGCTGCATCCGCATACACCCATGCGCATCGCGCGCCGCTAAGGAGAGACCGACATGTCAACTGGTCTACTGGCTCTACTCGCTTTTTCTCCGATCCTGCTCGCAGCCATCCTGCTGGTCGGCCTGCGCTGGCCGGCCAAGCACGCCATGCCGCTGGTCTACCTGGTGACCGCCGCCATTGGCCTGTTCGCCTGGGACATGAGTGTCAACCGCGTACTCGCCTCGACCCTGCAAGGCCTGCTGATCACCCTGGGTCTGCTGTGGATCATCTTCGGCGCCATCCTGCTGCTCAACACCCTCAAACACTCCGGCGGCATCACCGCGATCCGCGCCGGTTTCGCCACCATCAGCCCGGACCGGCGGATTCAGGCGATCATCATTGCCTGGCTGTTCGGCTGCTTCATCGAAGGCGCCTCCGGTTTCGGCACGCCAGCGGCAATTGCCGCACCGCTGCTGGTGGCCATCGGCTTCCCGGCCATGGCCGCGGTACTGATGGGCATGCTGGTGCAGAGCACGCCGGTGTCTTTCGGGGCCGTGGGCACGCCCATCATAGTCGGGGTCAATACCGGCCTGGATTCGGCCACCCTCGGCGCGCAGCTGCTTGAGCAAGGCTCTTCCTGGGCGCAGTTCCTGCAGCTGATCACCAGCGAAGTGGCGATCATCCACGCCATCGTCGGCACCGTGATGCCGCTGATCATGGTACTGATGCTGACACGCTTCTTCGGTGCCGAGAAAAGCTGGAAAGCCGGCTTCGAAGTACTGCCGTTCGCACTGTTCGCCGGCTTGGCCTTCACCATCCCCTACGCCCTCACCGGGGTATTCCTTGGTCCGGAATTTCCATCACTGGCCGGTGGCCTGATTGGCCTGGCGATTGTGACCAGCGCAGCACGCCTGGGCTTTCTGTTGCCCAAAACCACCTGGGACTTTGCCCCGGCGGACAAGTGGCCGAGCGAATGGCTGGGCACCGTAGAAATGAAGCTGGACCAACTGACCGCCAAGCCCATGAGCTCGCTGCGCGCCTGGCTGCCCTATGTGCTGGTCGGTGCCCTGCTGGTGATCAGCCGGGTCGTACCGCAAGTCACCGCTGCACTGAAAGCTGTGGCGGTGAACTTCCCCGACCTGCTCGGCGAGACCGGAGTCAGCGCCAGCTTCCAGCCGCTGTATCTGCCGGGTGGGATTCTGGTCACCGTGGTACTCGCTACCTTCCTCTTCCACAAGATGAAGCTGCGTGACCTGGGCTCGGCGGTCAGGGAATCCTCCGGGGTGCTGCTCAGCGCCGGTTTCGTCCTGCTGTTCACCGTGCCCATGGTGCGTATCCTGATCAACTCGGGGGTCAACGGCGCCGATCTGGCCAGCATGCCGATCCTCATGGCCCGCTGGGTAGCCGATAGCGTCGGCGGGATATACCCGCTGCTGGCACCGAGCATTGGTGCACTCGGCGCCTTTATCGCCGGCTCCAACACGGTCAGCAACATGATGTTCAGCCAGTTCCAGTTCGGCGTGGCCACTAACCTGGGCATCTCCGGTGCCGTGGTTGTCGCGGCACAGGCCATTGGCGCCGCCGCCGGCAACATGGTCGCCATCCACAACGTGGTAGCCGCCTCCGCCACGGTAGGCCTGCTGGGGCGCGAAGGCAGCATCCTGCGCAAAACCATCTGGCCTACGCTGTACTACGTGCTCTTCACCGGTTCGATCGCCATGATCGCGATCTATGTGCTGGGCGTTAGCGACCCGCTGTCCGCTGGCTGACAGGCTCCATTCACGACTGCCGTATACCCGAACAGGCCGGCCCCGCAGCATTCATGGGGCCGTGTCCTGGACAAGAACAGCCTTCTCCTGGCACTAGGGTGAACCCGATGATCATTTCTGCCTCTACCGACTACCGCGCAGCGGCGCAACGCAAGCTGCCGCCGTTCCTGTTCCACTACCTCGACGGCGGCGCCTACGCCGAACACACCCTGCGGCGCAACGTCGAGGACCTGGCCGACATCGCCCTGCGCCAGCGGGTGCTGCGCAACATGTCCGAGTTGAGCCTGGAAACCCGCCTGTTCGATGAAACCCTGTCGATGCCCGTGGCGCTGGCCCCCGTTGGCCTGACCGGCATGTACGCCCGCCGCGGTGAAGTCCAGGCAGCCCGCGCAGCTGCAGCCAAGGGCATCCCCTTCACCCTGTCGACGGTGTCGGTGTGCCCGATCGAAGAAGTGGCGCCGGCGATCGATCGACCGATGTGGTTCCAGCTCTACGTCCTCAAGGATCGCGGCTTCATGAAGAATGCGCTGGAGCGTGCCAAGGCCGCCGGCGTCACCACCCTGGTGTTCACCGTCGACATGCCGGTACCGGGCGCCCGCTACCGCGACGCCCACTCCGGCATGAGCGGGCCGAACGCGCCGCTGCGACGCATGCTGCAGGCCATGACCCACCCAAGCTGGGCCTGGGACGTGGGCCTGCTGGGCAAACCCCATGACCTGGGCAATATCTCCGCCTACCGCGGCAGCCGCACCGGCCTGGCCGACTATATCGGCTGGCTCGGCGACAACTTCGACCCGTCGATCTCGTGGAAGGACCTGGAATGGATCCGCGAATTCTGGGACGGCCCGATGGTGATCAAGGGCATCCTCGATCCGCAGGACGCCAAGGACGCGGTGAGCTTTGGCGCCGATGGCATCGTCGTTTCCAACCACGGCGGCCGCCAACTCGACGGTGTGCTGTCGAGTGCGCGCGCGCTGCCGGCCATCGCCGACGCGGTCAAGGGCGAGCTGGCAATCCTGGCCGACTCGGGCATTCGCACCGGTCTGGATGTGGTGCGGATGATCGCCCTGGGCGCCGACACCGTCCTGCTTGGGCGCGCTTTCATTTATGCGCTGGCCGTCGCCGGCGGCGCGGGCGTGAGCAACCTGCTCGATCTGATCGAAAAAGAGATGCGTGTGGCCATGGTCCTGACCGGCGCCAAGTCGATCAGCGAAATCAGCGCCGAATCGCTGGTGCGTGAACTGGGACGCTGAGCAGCAAACCGTCTGTAGCAGGAGTGGATTCATCCGCGCTTACCGTGGTTGAAGCGCAACGCCGTCCAGCCGCTCCTACTAACGGCGCTGCATCAGCATCCCGACGCGCCGCCCAATGTACTGAGAATGATCTGGAGCGCCCATGAGCCTGCCCGCCGCCTTCCTCGCCGCCGTCGAGCGCCTGATTCCCCGCGCGCGCCGCTTCGACGACCCGCTGTCGACCCTGGCCTTCGGTACCGATGCCAGCTTTTACCGGCTGATTCCCCAACTGGTGATCCGGGTCGAGTCCGAGCTGGAAGTGGTCGACCTGCTCAAGCTGGCAGGGAATCATCAAGTTCCCGTGACCTTCCGCGCCGCCGGCACCAGCCTGTCCGGCCAGGCGATCAGCGACTCGGTACTGCTGGTGCTGGGCGAGAACTGGAACGGCCGGGAAATTCGTGACCAGGGCAAGCAGATCCGCCTGCAACCGGGCGTAATAGGCGCTCAGGCCAACGCCGTGCTGGCGCCCTTCCAGCGCAAGATCGGCCCCGATCCGGCCTCGATCAATGCCTGCAAGATCGGCGGCATCGTCGCCAATAACGCCAGTGGCATGTGCTGTGGCACCGCGCACAACACCTACCAGACCCTGGCCGGCATGCGCCTGGTGCTGGCCGACGGCACGGTGCTCGATAGCGAAGACCCGCTGAGCGTGACGCGCTTTGCTGCCAGCCACGCCGGCTTGCTCGAACAACTGGCCGAACTGGGCCGGCAGACCCGCGCCAATAGCGCGCTGGCCGCCAGGATCCGGCATAAATACCGCCTGAAAAACACCACAGGCCTGTCCCTCAACGCCCTGGTCGACTTCGACCAGCCGCTGGACATCCTCAGCCACCTGATGGTCGGCTCCGAAGGCACCCTGGGTTTTATCAGTGCGGTGACCTACGACACCGTGCCCGACCACCCGCACAAGGCCAGCGCCCTGCTGGTGTTCGCCGATGTGGAAAACTGCTGCCGCGCGGTCACCGTGCTCAAGCAACAGCCGGTATCCGCCGTGGAACTGCTGGACCGACGCAGCCTGCGTTCGGTGCAAGACAAGGCGGGCATGCCGGACTGGGTAAAGGGCCTCTCCGCCAGCGCCTGTGCCCTGCTGATCGAGTCCCGCGCCGCCAGCCAGAGCCTGCTGCAGGAGCAACTGGCGTTGATCATGGCGTCGATCGCCGAGTTCCCACTGGAGAAGCAGGTCGACTTCAGCGCAGACCCGGCGGTGTACAACCTGCTGTGGAAGATCCGCAAGGACACCTTCCCCGCCGTCGGCGCGGTGCGCCAGACCGGCACCACGGTCATCATCGAAGACGTCACCTTCCCCATCGAGCAGCTCGCCGAAGGGGTCAATCGTCTGCTCGCCTTGTTCGACAAGCATCACTACGACGAGGCGATCATTTTCGGCCACGCCCTGGAAGGCAACCTGCACTTCGTCTTCACCCAGGGTTTTGACGACCCACTGCAAGTCGCCCGCTACTCGGCATTCATGGATGACGTGACACAACTGGTGGCAGTGGAGTTCGGCGGCTCGCTCAAGGCCGAACACGGCACCGGGCGCAATATGGCCCCCTTCGTCGAACTGGAATGGGGCGCGGATGCCTACCAGCTGATGTGGCAGCTCAAGCGCCTGCTCGACCCGCAAGGCATTCTCAACCCGGATGTGGTGCTCAGCGCAGACCCCGCTATCCACCTGAAAAACCTCAAGCCGTTGCCCGCGGCCGACGAAATCATCGACAAGTGCATCGAATGCGGCTTCTGCGAGCCGGTTTGCCCGTCCAAGGGGCTGACCCTGAGCCCGCGCCAACGCATCGTGATCTGGCGTGATATCCAGGCGAAACAGCGCGCAGGCATCGATACCACCGCACTGGAGCGCGATTATCGCTATCAGGGCATAGACACCTGCGCCGCCACCGGTTTGTGCGCCCAGCGTTGCCCGGTAGGGATCAACACCGGCGACCTGGTGCGCAAACTGCGCGCCCGCGACGCCCACAATCAACGCAGCGCCGACTGGCTGGCGAACAATTTTCGCCGCGCCATGCAGGGCACCCGCGTCCTGCTGCACGTGGCCAATGGCGCGCGCCTGCTCATGGGTGCGCCGCTGCTCAGTCGCGCCTCCGCCACCCTGAGCAAAGCCAGCCAGGGTCGCGTGCCGCAGTGGACACCGGCCATGCCGCAACCGGTCCACCGGCTGCAACTGCCCGCGACCACTGGCGATCAGCGACCGCGGGTGGTTTACCTCGCCGCCTGCGTATCCCGCGCCATGGGCCCGGCAGCAAGCGATGCCGAGCAGATGCCGCTGCTCGATAAGACCCGCGCACTACTGGAGAAGGGCGGCTTCCAGGTGGTGTTCCCGGACCATCTGGACAACCTCTGCTGCGGCCAGCCATTCGCGTCCAAGGGTTATGCCGTGCAAGCCGAGCGCAAGCGCCAGGAGCTCATAGACGCACTGCTCAAGGCCAGTCGCGGCGGTCTCGACCCGATCTATTGCGACACCAGCCCCTGCACCCTGCGCCTGCTCCAGGACGGACTCGACCCGCGCCTGAACCTGCATGACCCGGTCAAGTTCATCCGCGAGCACCTACTCGAGCGCCTGGAGTTCCAGCCGCAGGACAAGCCCGTGGCCGTGCATGTCACCTGCAGCACCCAGCATCTGGGCGAAGCCCAGGGCTTGATCGATATCGTCCGGCACTGCACCAGCCAGGTGGTAATCCCCGAAGGCATTCACTGCTGCGGCTTTGCCGGCGACAAGGGCTTCACCACTCCGGAACTCAACGCTCACGCGTTACGCGATCTGCAGTCGGCCGTGCAGTACTGCGAGGAAGGTATCAGCACCAGCCGCACCTGCGAGATCGGCCTGAGCCAATATGGTGGTATCGACTACCACGGCCTGGTCTATCTGGTGGACCGAGTGACCCGCGCCAAGCACTGAGAACCTGTGAAAAACGCTCGCCTGCGGGCGCCCGCGACTGACATAGCCCCGCCCTGCGGGGCTTTTTATTTCAACGGGAAAGCAGATCAACGGCCTAAGGCTGCCAGTGGGATTTTCTATACTGAAATTCCCCAGCCGTCTAAAGGAGCACCTCCATGCGCCGTCTTGCCGTTTTTTTCACCACCGTACTGCTCAGCACCTCGCTCTGGGCCATGCACTGCCCTGCAGATATGGCGAAGATCGATGCCATGCTGCAGAGCAATCCGCCCAGCGACGCAACCGTACTGGAGCGAGTGCAAAAGCTCCGCGCCGAAGGCGAAGAGCTGCACAAGGCGGGTAATCACAGTCAATCCGTGAAGGTTCTCGGTGAAGCCCTACAACTGCTCGAGGCCAGCGAATAGCCCCGCACCAGTGGCCTGTCCCAACAGAGTCAGGGCTAATCGGCGCACCTGAATCAGGTCGATAGGTTTAGCCAGGCACGCCTGTGCGCCGCGCTGACGCGCCTCGCTAAACACCGCTTCATCGGCAGTCGCACTGATGACCAATACGGGCACATTACGCAGGCGCGGATCACGGCGCATGGCGTCCAGCACCTGCAACCCGTCGCCATCGGGCAAGTCCAGGTCGAGCAACAGCAGGGTCGGCGTGCGGTTCTCCAGCTCGGCCAACGCCCCCTGCACCGAACCGACCCCACGTACATCGGCGAACTCGCGAAGTGCTTCCTGCACCACCTTCACGGAAGCGGGGTGATCCTCGACGCACAGCACTTCGGCTTTACGCTTCGGCCCATCCGCCTCGACCAGCGACGCAACGGCGGCCGCCGTCTCGGGTGCTGCGGCGCTGGGCAAGTCGATCCAGAAACGGCTGCCGCCGCCGAGCGTGCTGCAAAAACCCATTTCGCCGCCCATCAGGCTGGCCAGCTCGCGACACAATACCAAGCCGATACCGGTACCAGGAATGCTCGAGTTCTCGCGACCCAGACGCTGGAATGGCTGAAACAACTGGGCCTGCTGTTCCAGGGTCAAACCTGGGCCGCTGTCCTCGACCCACAAGCGTACGCAGTCCGGGCGCACTTCATAGCCCAAGCTGATCAGGCCCTGCGGGCTGTTGTATTTGATCGCATTGGACAGCAGATTGAGTATCACTTGGCGCAGACGGCGTATATCGGCCTGCACGTACAAGCCGGCATCGACTTCCGCCAGTACCTGCAACTGCAGATGCCGCTTCTGGACTTCCGGGAGTACCAGCTCGGCGCAACCATTGAGCAGCGCGCCGACTTCCACCGCCTGCAATTGCAACTGCTGGCGGCGACTCTCGATGCTCGACAGATCGAGGATGTCATCGACCAACGCCGTCAGGTGGCGACTGGCGTTGACGATCTCGCGGGCATAATCGGCTTCCTGCTGGGCCTCTGGCTTGCCTTGCGTCTCCAGTTCGATCAACTGGCCAAAGCCATAAATGGCATTCAGCGGCGTGCGCAGCTCATGGCTCATGCTCGACAGGAAACGGCTCTTGGCTTGGCTGGCAGACTGGGCTTGCAGGCTGGCGCGGCGCAACTCCTCCTGCACCTGTTTGAGCCGGGTAATGTCGACATGCGTACCGGCGATGCGCAAGACGCCGCCGTTGCTATCGTGTTCGAGTACCTTGCCGCGGCTGAGCAACCAAATATATTCACCGCCGGCATCGGCATAGCGATACTCCGCCTCGAACTGATCCTCACCACTGACCGCGAACAACTGCCGCAGATGGCGAGTACGCTCCAGGTCATCGGGGTGCACGCGCAGGTTGAACTCGCTGAAACTCATGCTCTCGGCTCGCAGGCCGAAACGCTTGACGAAGTGGTCACTGACCTTGATCGTCATGTTCGGCGCATCGACCTCCCACAGACTCTCCGTGGTGCTTTCCAGCACCAGCTGCAGAATCCGCTGCGCCTCATGCCGCTCGATGTCGCTGGCCTGTAACTGCTCGCCGGTCTGCTGCACGGCCTGGGCCATGCTCACCATCTCATCGATCTGGCTGGACGGCGCACTGGGGTGGTAATCACCCTGACCGAGACGGCGCATCATGCCGACGATACCGGCAATCGGCTGAGCCAGCTGATCACTCAAGCGCCGCGAACGCAGCCACATCCAGGCAAAAAACAGCAGATAGAACAAGCCCAGGCCGACAATCAACAGGTAGCCGATCTGCAAGTAGCGCTCGGCCAGGCGGTTGGTCTCGCTGAAGATGTTTTCCTCATCGACCACCAGCAGCAGACGCCAGCCCGTTTGCGGAATCTCGCTCCAGGCCACCAGTTGCTTGCGCCCCCCGAGCATCACCTCCTGCACATGGCCCTGACCGGATGCCAGAGCCTGCAACAGCGGTTGCATGCCGGAACGTGAATCAAGGCTGAAATCCGCAGGTTTGAGCACCTCACGACGCACCGCCTCGGCGTAGGAATACTCGGTAAGCTCGTGCAACGCGAAGTCCTGCTCACCGGCCTGCGGCAACACCATGATGTTGTTGTCACGGCTGACCAACATGGCGTAGCCCTGCCAAGGCACATCCAGCTCACCGATCTCGCTGAGCATCTGGCCCACGGTGATATCCAGGCCGACCACCCCTTCGAGAAAGTCACCGCGGTACACCGGCGCCACCGCCGACATCATCCAGCCCTGCCCTGCCGGATCGAGATAGACATCGGTCCAGACTACATTGCGCGTCGGGTTGTGGAGCGCATCGGCCAAGTAATAGAAGTTGTAATCGGGTATCACCATGTCGTGGGGATACTGCTCAGGGGTCATGAAGAATGGGTAAATCCGGTTATAGCTGTCCCAACTGTTGAAATAGAGCGCGCTGACCAACGGGTTGGCGTCTCGAATCGAACGCATCAGTGGGTCGATTTGCGACAAGCGCAGGGCCTTGGCGTGGTCCTGCTGTGCCAATGGCGTGCTATTGGCGTAGAAAGATGCTGCGCGGCCATCGTCGCTACGGCTGTAAAACACTCCACTGCTGGTCGAAACATGCCGCCTGAACTCCAGCGCATCGGGCTGGAAAGCGGTGTTTTGCAGCGCATGACTCGCTGTATCACGAAAGATCCGCGCCTGCGCCTCGGCCGAGCGTAACCGACTGTCGATCACCTGGCCCTCGCGCGCCACTGCCGTGGACAGCGCCTCCAGAGCACTCTGCTGCAAATGACCGATTTGTGCATCGCGAATGGCTGCATTGCTCAGCAAATACACGGTGATCAACACCGTCTCCACCAGGATCAGCGGAATCAAAGCACTCTGCACAAAGGCACGCCAAATCCACTGGCGCACGGGGTAACGCGCTACTCGCGGCATAATCAGGTCTCTTCCCAAAGACAATGCATCCACTGCAAGCAGCAATCATAGCTGCACATGACTGCTAGCGTGCGCCTGAAGATTACCCGGTCGACGCTACGGAACCTTTGCCGTACACTAGCTGTCGTACTTTCAAGTAACACAACTTTGGGGCCGATTAGGATTCGACGCCGGTTGCGAAACTCGAGGGGCATGCCGAGTTGGTAACAGAACTCGTAAATAAACTGTTGCAAAAATCCATAATTGCCAATGATGACAATTACGGTGCTCAACTAGCTGCGTAAGCAGCCTAGTCGCACTTCTGGTAGCTTCGGCTCCAGCAATCATTAGGGGATGTCTGTAAACCCGAAATGATTGTCATATAGAACAGAATCGCCGCGTAGTACGTTGTGGACGAAGTGGCTAAAAATTACACAACTCGCCCAAAGCACCCTGCCCGTCGGGCGGCCAAGGGTTAACTCAGTAGACACGGCTAAGCATGTAGAACCGACAGCGGAGTACTGGCGGACGGGGGTTCAAATCCCCCCGGCTCCACCAATCATCAGGTTAAGTCTTTGATTTTGAAGACTTAATTCAAATGGGGTTCAAACCACGTCTGGAAATTTCTCAGGAAATTCCACTGACGACGAGGTTGAACCCCATGCAACACCTAGCTCACTACCTGTACCGCGACAGCAACGATCAGCTGACCTTTCGGCTGATTCTCCCCCGCCTGCTTCAGCAGCGCTTCCCCTACGTACCCCGCGAAATTCGCTGGCCGCTCGACGGTATCGCCGTCGATGAAGCCCGCGCTCTTGCGCTCGACTTGGCTGAGCGCATCCGCCAACTGCGCTTTCGTATCGGCGAAATCAAGACTGCCGACGGCTTGCTCCAAGCGCTGACCGACATTCAGGCGTCGATCAGACCACTGAGCCAACAGGATCCCCGCCCGAGCATCACGTCGCACAGCTCACAGATCATGTGCCCGGTACAGGATCTGAACCTGACCATCGGCCGTCAGCGCTATGAGCAACTGCGCCGCATGCCCACCTTTCTGCTACGCGAAGTGCAGCAGTTCACCCTGCAAGTTCCCCTCCCCGATCTGCTCGGCGCAGCCTATCCCTTGCTGCTGAAAACCCAGGTGTTCGAGCTGCACACGCTGAACCCGACAGAGGCACAGCAGCGCGCGATTTTTGTCCTCCAGGGTATGGCCGAGCTGACCGCACAGTTGGAACAGCACCTGCAACGCAGTGAGTGGCTACCGCTGTACCAAGCCAGCTTCCAGCTGGAATCACTGCGCCGTTACCTGCTGCCCGAGCACGGCCTGCATTTTCGCCATAACCCCCGCTGGCTGGCACTTCGTCCACAAGATCTGCGCGACCGCGACCACGAATTTCTGCGCCAACTGGACAATCCCGCAGGTGCCAGTAACGCCCCGCACCGCCTACACCCAGCCCATGGACAACATCACCTGCTGGATGTGGATATGCCCGAGCTGCTGAGGAGCCACTACCCCCAGTTGCCCGCTCGGCTGACGTTCGACCTGCATACCCACGACCTGCATGAGGCGATACTGAAATCGGGCTTTGTGCTCGAGCGTTTCGATTGGCTGTCGAGTCTCGCCCTCCAGGGCCAGCAGTTCGGTAGCGGTATCCCCACCCTCAATGAACTGCGTATCCATGTCGAGGCCATACGAGCACGTTTGCGACCTGACAGCGACACACCGATGCCGCCAGGTCAGACACCACCGCCAGCACCAACACCTAATAACGATGACAATTGGGCAATGCCATCTAGCGATCAGCACTCAGCCCCAGCCAATCCGCTCGGGGCGATGTTTGCCGGCGGCCTGACACCTCGCAGTGAGCAATCACCGGAGGGGAACACGACAATTCAGCAGTTGATGGAGCGTTACCGACGGGACCAGGAGCTGACCGGGCAGTGGTCGCACCAAGGCACACGCTTTCTCAACTGTGCTCGCCTGGAAGTCGTCTGTGAACTCCTCGGGCCGTCGCGCCACATTAGTACGGTGACGACGGAGGACTTCCGCAACCTGCGCACTGTTCTGATGATGTACCCCCGCAACCGACGCCAACTCAGCGAGCTCAACGGCATCCCGATCCATGTCCTGCTCCAGCAGGGTGGCTATGAAGCGATTCATCCCAAAACTGCGAAGAAGTACTTCGACCTGGCTCGGGCAATGTTTCGCTTCGCCTATGAGAACGAGTGGATCGTCCGCGATATCGCCGGACCGATTCGACTGAAGGAAAAAACCAGGAAGCGCAGTGCGCGTGTGCGACGGGCCTATACCCAGAGTGAACTGGGGCAGCTCCTCAACGGCCCGGTGTACACCTCCACAAAGGTGCCGCGCTGGCGCATGGACGACTTCAAGTTCTGGTTACCACTGCTCGGCTTGTTCACAGGCTCCCGACTGAACGAGCTTTGCCAATTGACGATCGAGGATATCGTCCAGACGCCGGAAGGAACCTGGATGATGAGCCACAACCTCAACCACCCACACAAGCTGCTGAAAAACAGCAGTAGCGCACGCGACATCCCACTGCACTCAGTGCTGCTGGAGAAAGGCTTCCTCGACTTCGTTGCGCAACGCCGACAAGCAGCCGCATCCCCCAAAGAGCTGTTGTTTCCGCAGATGCGTGCCGACATCCGCCGCGCGCATAGCCACATCGCTTCCCGCTGGTTCTGTGGCGACCCACAACGAGCGGGTTACTTGCAGCAGTGCGGCTTTCCTCGCCTCAACGGTCTGAGTTTCCACTCGCTGCGGCATACCTTCATCAACCAGTTGCGCCAGACGGGCGTCGATCAACCGCGCATTCAGGCGCTGACGGGGCACAGCAATGAGTCAACAACCGCAGAGTACGGTGATGGCTACAGTACCGAGATCAAGCAACAGACCGTGGAGATGCTGCGTTTCAACATCGACCTCAGCCACATCAGCTTCGAGGACTATCAGGGGTTACAGAAGATCAGCCATCGACCGGGACGACCAGCACGAGCAGGAGATCAAAGCCCACCAACCCGCAAATCCATAGAGATGGAAAATCATAATACCGGGCTATTGATTGACTGGCTTAAACACCAGTAACCCGTCCACTTACCGGGCAGAAAGCCAACCCCCTCGCCAACGAGAAAACATAAGCCTCTAGTATGCGATTGGCGCATTATCCTGCAGGAGCTTTACAGTTTAAGTAACTTAACCTGGCACAACAACAGACCGCCAAACAACACCCCAGCCCTCTGCAACCCTTGCCAGCCGGAGGTTGCAGAGAGTTCAATATATATTTACACAACACCGCAAAATAATATTCTTGACGAAGTTAAAACCAGCACTATATTCGAAAACAAGTTTGGCATAGCCCAAGCCCGGCCATTCGCAATGCTCCCGTCGGCCTACCTTTGGAGCACTTTTAGGAGTTTCAATGCAATGCACTAATACCCTGACACTAACAGTCCCGCAGCACCTCGGATTCAATTATTCAGAAATTGTGTCCCATCTCCAAAGCCTGCTCAACGATCCAGCGCAACTAAGCACGATACTGGAGCGCGTTCCGGCCCCGTCCTTCGCTCAGCCGAATCTATCCATGTCGATCCAAACGGCAGCGGACAAGATGATCTGGGATTACACGGTCAAAGGGACCTGGAAGCATGGTACGGCTTACAAGTACAGGTCCCAGCTAAAGCAGATCGTTGAGTTCCTCGGCAAGGATCGACCTGTTCTCTCGCTGAGTCTGGCCGACCTTACAAACCTGCAAGAGACCCTGAGCAAGAAAAAGAAGAACACTCAAGCACTGGTGCCGCTAGATGAGCTCGACATGATTAGCACAGGGGTCGAGGAAATCGTTCGTGGCGAAACTGCTCACCGCTATTTCAATCTCCTGAAGCAGTTCATGACGTACTGCGAACACAAGAAGTGGCTGATCAAACTACCTCTTAACGAGGTAATGCTCCCTCCTCTGTCCAAGCAACAACGCCACTACAAGACATTTACCCCTCTTGAGCTTGAGGGTGTTTTCCATAGTCGTATTTACACGACACAGGCTGCAGAAAATTTCAGATGGATCCCTTTTAGCTACTGTTTTTGGCTCCCCCTGCTAGGAGCTTTCACGGGGGCCCGTCCTGGAGAGCTGTGCCAACTATATGCCGGCGACATCTTTAAGTCTGCTGGAATCTGGGTTATCCGAATTACGGATGAAGGGCCAGAGCAACGGCTTAAAACTGCCTTCAGCGCCCGGGAAATCCCAATCCACCCGACACTTGTTGATATAGGCTTTCTGGATTTTGTGGCAATGCGGCAGAAGGAAGGAGGACGCTACCGCCCCCTTTTTCCCGAGCTGCCCTACGACAAAAAACATGGATTCGCACGCACGGCATCCCGCTGGTTTAGCGGCCAAGGTGCTAACGATCACGGCTATCTACCAGAGTGTGGCTTTTATAAAGGGATGGGCGCCTGCCTTTACAGCTTCCGCCACACGTTCGTTAACTCCCTGCGTAACGGGGTTGGCGCGCAAGAGTTGATGATCAAGATGCTGATAGGTCACGGCACCAACGATGACACGACCACAAACTACGGCGAGGAACTTTCGCTATCTCGACGACAGACGACAATCGCAAAGGTAAATTTCGATGTCGACCTCTCTCATATCTCATGGGAAAACTATCAGAAACTCCAGCAACGTAAGCCGCACTGCCTCAAGGAGAAACGCAAAGCACCCGATCTACGACGCCGTTGATCAACCCGCCTCGTTCAATATTCACCTGGACGGGGCGGTTCCCCTCGAACCGTTCGATTCTCCCCCAGTAATTCCGCACCAGCCTCGGTCATTGTGTCCAAACTCAGTACCGGTACAGCCCCCAGAATTCCCGATCTATCCAGCTCCCCCTTCAATTGCCTCAACTGACTCGAAAGCTGCATCCCCATCGTACTGCCGTCGAAGCTAACTCCACTACAAACTCGAAGCTGTTCATCAGACCAGCAATCGAACCCCGTCAATGGAAACGACACGCTGCCGATATGCGCCCGAACCCTCGCGTCGAGTCCAACCTGTATCTGCTCCGCCAAGCGGTTCATCACCTGACGACTCTCACAGCCATAATTCACATGCACGAACACCTGCGTAATACCACCTGATGTGAACTGAATGGTTGGTGTGACGCCCTGTGCAGCAAGCCTTTCGAAATCCAGAGCTGTGACCCCTTCAAGGTGTAGCCAACTGTCCGGAGATGTCAGCTGCAAATCAATATTGCACCCCTGACTGTTGAGAACCTGCAAATTTGCCCAACTCGGCGCAATCTGGGCATGGTGCGTCAGCTCCCCAAGCGGAGCTTGCCCAGGCATTCCGAAAACGATCCCCCACCGGGTAAACCGGCGATTCAACTCCCACAGCATATCCATTACCACCCGCCAATCGTCGCTGCTCTGCACTGACTGCACGCCCTGTCGCAACAAAGCGGCCTGCCCAAGACGTGAGGCACGGTGCATGGCCGGAGTGGGATATATGGCCGAACTCATTCCAGCGGACTCGACCTCGGCGCTTAAGACAGACTTTTTAGCTCCCTCATCAACGAATGCAACTCGCCCATCTCCGCTCTCATTTCGCAGATTTCCTCCCGCATCATCGTGCGCAGTTCTTTCATCAGCACCTGATTTTCCAGCGCCAGCGAGGTCATCGCCTGAAGCAAGGGATACATCGTCCCTGCCAGCTCTTCGCTCGTTGACACTTTCATTTGCCGCATTGAGTCCAACTTCACGGCCAACGCCAGTGACAGTTCCTCCGCTCGGTGCAGGGCTTCTTGCTGAGTCATTTCCTCGGCCACTCTTAGCTTGCTCATTTATCCACCACTCCAATCGATTTCTATCTGCTTCTGATGGCTCATAGCCCACCGCCGAGATTCCGCGAAGCGACAACTCAAACCACATCCTTCTCCGAAACGCCTCTGATCCTGTTACGCCGACGCGCTTCAAGCCTCGCTGCAGGGATCGATCTGCCATCGCTTCGTACACAGCTGAATGGGCCGATCTCGCCACGCATACCTTGGTCGATTCGACAAATGCGGTCCGCGTCGGCTTGTTTCGCCAGACCCAATCAATGCGCTGGTCACCTCGAGGCTTAGCAATAAACCGACGCATCTTCGGTATCGACTCCGATAGAGGTAGTGCTGGGGCTTCAACTGACTCGTCAAACTGAACCGCTCCGTCTACGGATGGCTGCTCCTCGACAAATGGACGAAGCAGGTGAAGGTGTTGCGACTCAGCAAAGTTGAGCTGTTTGGACAGTGCGCCCCACGAATAACCTTTTCCGAGATCACTCCCCTTCATGGGCAGGCCATCTCCAAGTCGAAAAGAGATGCCTGACACGCGACCAGTGCTGGCGATATTCGGGATAGGGGTAACACCTGCATTGATCAGGCGATGGATAAACGTAGGGAACGACGGCTTGCCTGCTAATGCGGCATCGAGCAACTGCTGCAACAGCATCCGGTCAGACGGCATTCTCGTACGAATGGCCATGTTCAACTCATTACTGGTCGGCGATTTTTTTCTGGCAGGGACTCCGCCGGGCCGACCCACCGTCACTTGGTACAAACCATATTTGACTTCTAAGCGAGCGGCGGCCGACTCCCATCGCCGAAAATCCATCCTTGGATTCCATATCCGGCCACCGCGTTCGACTACAGAAAACACGATGTGCACATGCAGGTGTGCTTTGTCGCCGTGCACCACATAAAGTACCTGACGCTCGCCAGGGGCAACCTCTGCCATGGCCTCTTTAGCCAGAGCAATAGCTTGCTCTGCGGTTAGCTGATCAGCAGCGTGCTCATCATTACCCGGGAAAAAACTCATTACCGAATGAACGAAATAGTCCTGCGGTGGCTTCTTCCCACGACGCTCCTGAGCAGTGAAACTCCATAGCCGTTCAGACCATTGCTTTGCATAGCTGATTGGGCTTTCGCCTGGCAGCATCGGTAGCGCATTCAGCGACTCATGTCGCAGAACGCGCTCGTTCGACTTTCCTTGCCGGGACAGCAAGTACCTGATCAGATTACGCAAATGCCGCTTCGAGCGATGCTTGCGAACCTTAAAGATCATCAGACAAGCCTCGTAGAAAGCGCAGCTCGGCTGCGATTTCACGCAAGGCGGAGTCGTCCACCAGCATTCCGCTATTAGCCCAATAAGCCAGCTGGTTGAGGTTGTTACCAATACGGGACAGCTGGCTGATCGATTCAGCATCCCACACTGATCGTGGTGGAATAATTTCGCGATCCAGCGCAGCTCGAATGAGCCAATCGGCCACACTGAGCTGCAGATCGTTCGCCTTGGCGAAGATAAATTGCTTGTCGCTAGGGGTTATTCGGAGGCAAAGCCTCGCTGTTTTTCTATCCATGATGAGCACCTTGTTATTATTTTTATGTCAATGCTATTGACGTATTAAGTACGTCTTTCTTTTTCAAACGCAGTGCCGAAAAAGCGAGTCGCGTTGGGAGGAACGGAGTGACGTACAACGCCTTTGCTCGCAAATTCGCCCTTCGATAAAAAGTATCTCACAGGAAAATCCGAGAAAAACGTCGCCGAGGAAACTCGGTCGTTATGGATGGAAAGTCGGTATTACCCGTGATTTTTGCCGACGAACGGTCAATTACTCATAACTAGAGTCCCGCCCAATTCGGCCTTTTCTTTCCAAATTTGGATCACTAGATTACGAATTCGGCCCTGCATGTCCGATTTCGGATCAGTGAGGCCGACATGCGCTAGGTCCAACCGAAATGGGCTGACGCATACCGTTTTCGGACAGTGGATTCCTGATTGGGCGTCGGCTATCCGACCCTAGAAGTTGGGACCGCAACCCCGTTAAAGACACTAGGGACTGAAAAATCATGGATCAAGTCTTTGAAAATCACTTCTGCACTCGCTACCCGGAAATTTTCCCCTCCAGTGGAAATGAGATCGCCCCGTACTTCGGCTTCGAGTGCCGAAACGGCTGGTTCGAGTTGCTCGACGCGACTTGCACGCTCATTCAGAAGCACCAGCAGGAACAACTCTGCGCCCCTGTGATAGCAACACAGGTCAAAGAAAAATTCGGCACGCTCCGTTTTTACTACCGCGGTGGTGATGACTACATCGGCCGCCTGATTGACCTAGCAGAATATTTGTCGGATTCCATTTGTGATGTATGTGGAAAACCCGGTCAGACGCTAGAGCGAAATAAATGGTTGCGTACACGGTGCCCTTCCCATGCAGTCGAGCCTGGCAATCCAGCGGCAACAGTATCTGTCCCCACAGAATCGCCATCACAATTCGCTGACGTTATTGCGGCAGCACTGCATCTCTTTGATCTTGATGCAGCCGCAGCTGCTCGATGGCTTACAAACACCAACCGCGCGCTATCCCAGTCGCCACTCTCCGAAGCAATTTCGGCGGGCAACTACCAGCAAGTCGTCACTTTGATTGGGCAAATTGAGCATGGCGTAGGTCGATAGGTGTTGCAGGCGATGCGCTTTTGACCCACATACCGAAATTTCATTGACCTAGTTTCGAACGCCGAACTCGTTGTTACATTTCGCGTTTCAGACTGAGGGGCTGGG
>NZ_JAQJZJ010000019.1 GCF_027988105.1 Pseudomonas aestuarii
CCGGTTGGCGGGCTGGTCCAGGTGCCCTGCATCGAGCGCAATGCGATCGCCGCAGTGAAGGCGATCAATGCCGCGCAGATGGCCTTGCGCGGCGACGGCCAGCACTTCATCTCGCTCGACCGGGTGATCCGTACCATGCGTGACACCGGCGCCGATATGCACGACAAGTACAAGGAAACCTCCCGCGGTGGCCTGGCCGTCAGCGCGATCGAGTGTTGAGAGGCGGCACTGCGCCTGAACCGTCCTCAATGCGGGTCATGTGCGCAGCATTTGCGCCCCGGTCAGGGGCGCCTGCCAGCTTTTGGTGCGCGCCCGTCTGGGCGCGTGACCTGACCGCCGTGACCACTCGGTCACGTGCTCTGTTACGGCCTGGTTACTGCGGCTATTCCCACGCGTAACGGGGTGATACCGAGGGTTTCGGCAAGTGCTACCGAAATGCTCAAGAGCCCCGTCCCGCGGGTTGTCTAGGTCGTAAACAGAATACTTCTGTCGCTCCTGCAAAAGCCCTGTGGCACGGGCCTTGGATAAATCCCCTTATTTATATTGAACGGCCAAGCAATTTAGGCACGACCTTTGCGTAGTTAATCGAGCCGGTCTGGGGCTGCCGTTTACCAGAATGACAAAGATAGAGCCTCACTATGATTGAAGGCTCAACACCGTGCTTTGCTTTGCGTGAGGGTTTGATTTATGTCGCAGTTCACTCCAGGGGCTCAGCCCCAGAACAGTGTGCCCCAGTCCATCGGTTTTCTTCTGCTGGATAACTTCACCCTGATTGCTCTGGCTTCGGCAGTCGAGCCCCTGCGCATGGCCAACCAGCTCTCCGGCAAGGAGCTGTACCGCTGGCATACCCTGACCCAGAGTGGCTTGCCGGTGCGCGCCAGCGATGGCCTGCAGATCACCCCGGACACCGGCATGGGCACTGCACCGGCGCTGGATGCGGTGATCGTCTGCGGCGGCGTGGATATCCAGCACAGCGTTACCCGCGAGCACCTGCACTGGCTGCAGGTGCAGGCGCGTCATGGCAAGCAACTGGGTGCGGTGTGCACCGGTAGCTGGGCCCTGGCCAAGGCCGGCCTGCTCGATGGCCACGACTGCAGCGTGCATTGGGAGTTTCTTGCCGCCATGCAGGAAGCCTTTCCGCGTGCGGCCGTGACCACCCGGCTGTTCTCCATCGACCGTAACCGTAATACCTCGTCCGGCGGCACCGCGCCGATGGACATGATGCTGCACCTGATCGGCCGTGAGCATGGCCGCGAGTTGGCGGCCGGCATCTCCGAGATGTTCATCTACGAGCGCATCCGCAATGAGCAGGATCACCAGCGCGTGCCGCTCAAGCACATGCTCGGCACCAATCAGCCAAAGCTGCAGGAAATAGTCGCGCTGATGGAGGCCAACCTGGAAGAGCCGATCGATCTCGACCAGTTGGCGCTCTATGTCGACGTCTCCCGTCGCCAGCTCGAGCGCCTGTTTCAGAAATACCTGCACTGCTCGCCGTCGCGCTACTACCTCAAGCTGCGGCTGATCCGTGCGCGCCAGCTGCTCAAGCAGACTTCGATGTCGATCATCGAAGTGGCGTCGGTCTGCGGCTTCGTCTCCACCCCGCACTTCTCCAAGTGCTACCGCGAATACTTCGGCATCCCGCCGCGCGACGAGCGCTCCGGGCAGCGCTCGGGCAATGTGGTGGCCCTGTTGCCGCTGCCGGAAGACCTGATGCGGCCTTCTTCGTCCAGCGCCATGGAGGCACTGACCCGTGCCCAGGGCGAGTCGACCTTCGCCAGCGTGCGGTTGTAGCGGGAGGTGCTGGGCAGGAGGAGGTCTCAGCGACCTGTGTGCCCAGCGCGGTTTCTCTAATCACGCATTACCGGCAAGCAAAAGGGGCGCTCGATGCGCCCCTTTTTCATGCCTGCACCTTGGCCTAACGCGGCACCAGCGCCGGCAGCAGGGTGCGCGAGATGGCCTCGCGCACGGCCGGCAGCAGGGTGGCGCTGCCGCCCAGCAGCTCCTCGATCAGCCGGCGCAAGACCAGCGCCCGCTCCGGGCTCAGGCCACTGACGGCCTGTTCGCAGGCTTGCTCGGCACTGGCGCCTGGCGGAATCGGAAAGCCCAGGGCGACCAGGCGCTCGCGAAAATCCTCTTGGTCGATCAGGTCGGCATGCATCATGGTTCAATCCTCGGTGGCACTGGCTCGGTTGGGCGTGGGTCGCGCTGCGCTCATCCTGCGCGGCGCGACCCCATCCTGGGGACTCCGGGTAACGGCGGCAATGGTTTACCGCAGCATGCCTTCCTCGACCAGTAACTTGAAAATGGCCTCGGCGCCAGCTTGCGGCGAGACGTCCTTGAGCACCTGGCCGCCACCGCCGGCGGCCTTGGCGGTGGCCGCTTTCATCCGTTCGGCACCGGTCTTGGCCTTGATCACCTTGAGCCGCTTCGGTCGCGGCCGGGCCGGTTGAAAGTGGGCGTCGACCAGCAGGCTATCGTCGACGACGGCCACCTCGCAAGCCTGCAGCTGGCCACGCCGGGCCGGGCCGAAGGCACTCTGGCGCGCGGTCGGCGCGGCGTTGTCGACGCAGGCAATAAACGGCAGGCGTACCTTCAGCCGGCGGCGTTGGCCGCGGGGCAGGGCTTGGAGCACCTGGGCCATGCCGTTTTCGATCTTCTCCACTTCGGCCAGGCCGACCACCAGCGGCCAGCCCAGTTGTTCGGCCAGGAGAAATGGCAGCATGCCCGAGCCTTCGCCGGTTTCCGCCTGGCTGCCGGTGAGCACCAGTTGCGCGCCGGCATCCTTGAGGTAGCTGTTGAGTAACGGCAGCGCATCACCGTGGCTGGGTTGCTCGAGTACGGTCAGCTCGCTCAGGCCCATGCCCAGGTAGGCCCGCAGGGCTTCGTCTGCCGGGTTGCCAGCGTGGAGTACCTGCAGTTTGTCGCCGGCCAGGCGCAGGCCCAGCTCTACCGCACGCGCGTCCTGCTCGGCGCGGCGCGCGCGGCCGGAGGTCGGGTGAGCACCGATGGAGACCAGGGTGATGATGTTCAGGTTGTCAGGCAGCATCGCGTGCGCCTCCTTGGCGATAGGCGGTAACCCGCTCGATCAGCGCGGCGAGGATCGCCGCCGAATCGCCGATTACCGAGAGGTCGGCCCGTTTGATCATGTCGCAGCCCGGGTCCAGGTTGATCGCGATCACCTTGTCGCAGGCACCGATGCCTTGCAGGTGCTGGATCGCGCCGGAGATACCCACGGCCATGTAGACCCGTGCGGTGACCCAGGTGCCGGTGGCACCGACCTGGCGGTTGCGCGGCATGAAACCGTCGTCGACCGCCACCCGTGAGGCGCCTTCGGTGGCGCCGAGGGCGGCCGCGGCTTGGTGGAACTGCGTCCAGTCCTTGACCCCATTACCGCCGGAGAGGATGAACTCGGCTTCGGCCATGGGGATCAAGGCCGGGTCGACTGCCACGGCGCCGAGGTCTTCGATGCGTGGCAGGTTGCGCGCGATCTGGTCGAGCAGTTCGACCTGCCGCACTTCATGACGAGTGTCGCTGACCGGCTCGGCGCATTCGACGGCGGCCAGGATCAGCCGCGGCGCGCTGCGCACCAGGTCTTCGCGGCCTGCTCCGGCGCGGCCGATGCACTGGCCCTCGGCGACCTGCCAGACCCGCGTGGCCGGACGCTCACCGAGCTTGGCGGCCAGCCGGCGGCCGAGTTCGCCGCCACCGGTGCGGCTGTCTGGCAGCAGCCAGTGGCGCGGTGCCAACTGACTTTCCACTGCACTGAGGGCCAGCACCCGTTGCTCGGGTGCATAGCCTTCAAACAGTTCGCCCTCGATCTGCAGCAGGCGGTCGACGCCGGCCGTGTCGAAGGCGGTTTCCTTGTGCTCGCCAAACACCACCGCGACCACGGCGCCATCGCTGCCAGCCAGCTTGTTGGCCAGGCCGAGCAGGTCCTTGTCGTGGCTGCTCAGGCGGCCGCCGATCATGTCCGGCACCACGGCGATATAAAACGCCGGCTGCTCGATCACATGCAGCGGCAGTTGCACCACGGCACTGGCGGTTGCGCGCTTGCCGCTGCCGCCCTGCTGGGCGCCGCTGCGGTCGATGCGTTTGAGCCCGTTGGGGCCGATGAAACCGACCACATGGGGATTCTTGCGGACGATGCCGTTAGGCCCCATCCAGCTTGTCTGAGCCGTCTGCATGGCCGCGTGCAGCGGATGCAGGCGGTTACGGGCGATCCATTCGGCCCGCGGGTCGCGGCGGATGATGTCGCTCATCAGTGCACCTCCAGGGCTTCAGGCTTGGTCGGCACGGGCTTTTTTGCCGGTGCGGGCGCCTCGAGCAATACGTCTGCCACCAGTTCGGCGATGTCTTTGATCTGTGGCCGTGGTTCGACCACGCCTTCGAGCATCGCGGTGCACTGTGGGCAGCCCACGGCGACCAGCTCGGCGCCGGTCTCCTGGATATCGACCATGCGCATGTCGGGAATTCGCTGCTTGCCGGGGATGTCGGTGATCGGCGCGCCGCCACCACCGCCGCAGCAGCGCGAGCGGAAGCCGGAACGTTCCATCTCCCTGACCTCGATGCCAATGGCCTTGAGCACCGCGCGCGGGGCCTCGTATTCGCCGTTGTAACGGCCCAGGTAGCAGGGGTCGTGATAGGTGACGCTGCCGCCCTTGTGCTGACCGAGATTGAGTTTGTCGGCACTGATCAGCTCGTCCATATAGGTGCTGTGGTGCAGTACCTGATAGTGGCCGCCCAGTTCGCCGTATTCGTTTTTCAGGACGTGGAAACTGTGCGGGTCGCAGCTGACGATCTTGTTGAACTGGTACTGGCTCATGCTGGCGATATTGCGTTTGGCCAGGGTCTGGAAGGTCGCCTCATCGCCCAGACGTCGGGCCACGTCGCCGCTGTCGCGCTCTTCCAGGCCGAGCACGGCAAAGTCGACGTTGGCCGCCTTCAGCACCTTGACGAAGGCGCGTAGGGTGCGCTGGTTGCGCATGTCGAAGGCGCCGTCGCCAACCCAGAACAACACGTCGACCGACTTCTTCTCGCTCATCAGTGGCAGGTTGAGGTCCGCGGCCCAGTTCAAGCGGCCGCCGGGGGCGAAGCCGCCGGGGTTGTCGGTGGCGATCAGGTTATCCAGGACTTCGGCGCCCTTGTTCGGCGTCGCGCCTTTTTCCAGGGTCAGGTGACGGCGCATGTCGACGATGGCGTCGACGTGCTCGATCATCATTGGGCATTCCTCGACGCAGGCGCGGCAGGTGGTGCACGACCACAGGGTTTCTGCATCGACCAGCGCCTTGCCGTTGAGGTTGACGATCGGCAGGTGCGGAGCACCGCTGTGTTCGCCAATGGCTTGGCCAGGGTAGGGCGAACCGGCGAACTTGGCGTCAGTGCCGCCGGCCAGGCCGACCACCATGTCCTGAATCAGCTTCTTCGGATTGAGCGGCTGGCCGGCGGCGAAGGCCGGGCACACCGCCTCGCACTTGCCGCACTGCACGCAGGCGTCGAAGCCGAGCAGCTGGTTCCAGGTGAAATCGCGGGGTTTTTCCACCCCGAGCGGAGCGGTGCGATCGTCCAGGTTCAGCGCCTTGAGGCCCGTCGAGCGGCCGCCGCCGAAGCGTTCGCTGCGGCGGTGCCAGGCCAGGTGCAGGGCACCGGCGAAGGCGTGCTTCATCGGCCCTCCCCAGGTCATGCCGAAGAACAGCTCGGATACGCCCCAGGCCACGCCGACGGCGAGAAGCACGGCGAGCATCCAGCCGCCGAAACCTTCCGGGAGGATGCCGGCCACCGGCAGGGTGGCGATGAAGAAGCTCACGGCGAACATCAGCAGGCTTTTCGGCAGGCGCATCCATGGGCCTTTCGACAGCCGCGCGGGCGGGTCGAGGCGGCGCTTGGCGACGAACAGTGCACCGACGAACATCAGCACGCAGGCGCCCAGCAGGGCGTAGCCGAGGATCCGGCTGTGCAGGCCGAAGCCGTGCACCAGAATCGCCAGGCCGGCAGCCAGGACGAAACCACCGGCGGTGGCCACGTGGGTCTTGGACATGTACTTGTCGCGCTCGACCACATGGTGCAAATCCACCAGGTAGCGGCGTGGCATGGCCAGCAGGCCGCCGAGCCAGTCGACCTTGGCCGGCCGCCCGCGGCGCCACATCAGAAAGCGCTTGCCGGCGCCGATTACGGCCAGGCCGAGTGCGGCGAACAGCAGAATGGGGAGTAGGGTGTTCAACATCATCTGGTCTCCTTGGAGGGACCGTATAACCATGTAGGGTGGGTTAGCCGCAGGCGTAACCCACCATCGATGCGTCAGGCACTACCTTGACCTGTCTGGTGAACCCGGGGTGGCAGCGCTGCGCGGCCACCCCAGATTCCAGCTGCTGCTTTAGAAGTCCTTGCACAACCGCAGCGCGTCGTAGATCGCCGCGTGGGTGTTGCGTTGGGCCACGCAGTCGCCGATGCGGAACAGCAGATAGCCATCGCCGGTTTCGGCCAGGCAAGGCTGCGGCTTGATCGCGAACAGCGCTTCGACGTCGATCTGACCCTTGTTGCGCGAACCTTCCTTGAGGGCGTAGTAGATAGTTTCGTCCGGGCGTACGCCGTTCTCCACCACCACCTGGTCGATGACGCGTTCTTCCTGGGCGCCGGTGTATTCGTTCTCCAGCAACGCCACCAGCTTGTCGCCCTCGCGATAGACCTTTTCCAGCATCATGTCGCTGGTCATGATCACGCCCTTCGGGTACATGCTGCGGTAGGCCGTCGGGAACGAGGTGCCGCCCATGCCGACACCCGGCTTGATGTCGTCGGTGACGATCTCGACCTGACTGCCCTTGTCGGCGATGAAGTCTGCCACCGACATGCCGGTGAACTCACAGATGGTGTCGTACACCAGCACGTTCTTGCCCGGTGCGACCTTGCCGTCGAGCACGTCCCAGCTGCTCACCACCAGGCCTTCGGCCGCGCCCCAGTGCTCATTCTGCTCGAGGAACGGATGACCGCCATTGGCCAGCACTACCACATCCGGACGCAGGTCCAAGATGCTCTCGGCATCGGCGCCGGTGTTCAGGCGCAGGTCGATTTTCAGCCGCGCCAGTTCCAGTTGGTACCAGCGGGTGATGCCGGCGATCTGGTCACGCTGTGGCGCCTTGGAGGCCGTGGTGATCTGCCCGCCAAGCTGGTCCTTCTTTTCGAACAGGGTGACGTCGTGGCCACGCTCGGCGGCGACGCGAGCCGCCTCCATCCCGGCTGGACCGCCGCCGACCACCACCACCTTGCGCTTGACGCCGGTGGTCTTCTCGATGATGTGCGGCAAGCCCATGTATTCACGCGAGGTCGCGGCGTTCTGGATGCACAGCACGTCCAGGCCCTGGTACTGGCGGTCGATGCAGTAGTTGGCGCCGACGCACTGCTTGATCTGGTCGACCTGGCCCATCTTGACCTTGGCGATCAGGTGCGGGTCGGCGATGAAGGCGCGGGTCATGCCGACCATGTCGACGTAGCCGCCCTCGAGAATACGGGTGGCCTGGTTCGGGTCCTTGATGTTCTGCGCGTGCAGCACCGGGACCTTGACCACTTCCTTGATGCCGGCCGCCAGGTGCAGGAACGGCTCAGGCGGGAAGCTCATGTTGGGGATGACGTTGGCCAGGGTGTTGTGGGTATCGGCGCCAGAACCGACCACGCCGATGAAGTCGAGCAGGCCGGTGTCATCGTAGTACTTGGCGATCTGCTTCATGTCCTCGTGGGACAAACCGTCCGGGTGGAACTCGTCGCCGGAGATACGCAGGCCCACGCAGAAGTCGTCACCGACTTCCTTGCGCACGGCCTTGAGCACTTCCAGGCCGAATTTCATGCGGCCCTCGAAGGTCCCGCCCCATTCGTCGGTACGCTTGTTGACCCGTGGCGACCAGAACTGGTCGATCATGTGCTGGTGCACGGCCGACAGCTCGACGCCGTCCAGGCCGCCGGCTTTGGCCCGGGCCGCCGCCTTGGCGAAGTCACCGATGACGCGCCACATTTCTTCCGGTTCGATGGTCTTGCAGGTGGCGCGGTGCACCGGTTCGCGGATGCCGGACGGCGACATCAGGGTCGGCCAGTCGAAGCCATCCCAGCGCGAGCGACGACCCATGTGGGTAATCTGGATCATGATCTTGGCGCCATGCTTGTGCATGGCATCGGCCAGGTTCTGGAAGTGCGGGATGATCCGGTCGGTGGACAGGTTCACCGAGCTCCACCAGCCATGTGGGCTGTCGATGGAGACCACCGAGGAGCCGCCGCAGATGGCCAGGCCGACGCCGCCCTTGGCCTTCTCTTCGTAGTACTTGACGTAACGCTCGGTGGTCATGCCGCCGTCGGTGGCCATGACCTCGGCGTGCGCGGTGGACACGATACGGTTACGGATGGTGAGTTTACCGATCTGGATCGGTTGGAACATTGCTTCAAAGGCCATGGCGATACGCTCCGCTTACAACGGCTTGACGATGAACAGGCCGTGGTCGTGGCCTTCCTGCGAAGCACCGTAGACCTGTTCGGCCACCGTGCGGATGGGGCTGCCCTGGGCGGCCAGGATTTGATCCATGGCGCCGGCGAACCAGCCAGTAAACATGTAGTCGACCATACGCCCGCACTGGCCGTAGACATAGACGAAGGCAGAGTGATCCAGGCGCACCTCGCAGGTGCCCTTGTCGAGGTCGATCGCCAGGGTCTTGAACAGCCCCCAGCCGCGTTGCGACAGGCGCTTCATGTAATGCTCGAACACGTCGACACCGACCAGACCGTGGCACTCGGCTTCCTTCTCGCACCAGTGCCAGGCGGACTTGTAGCCGGCCTTGTAGAGGATCTCGGCATAGGCATCGGCGCCCAGCACTTCCTCGATGCCGATGTGGTTGTTGACGAAGAAATGCCGCGGTACATAAAGCATCGGCAGGGCGTCGGTGGTCCAGACGCCGGTTTCGCTGTCGACTACGATGGGCATTTCGGGGGCGTGGGTGGCCATGTGTGCAAACTCCAGAATTCGGTGGTTTTTGGCAGGGCGCCTTGCGCTCTGCTCAATTAAAAAAGTGTGCTGAATGCCTGTGGCGTCGCTAGTGCCGTGCGCCGCAGGTATTCATCATTCGCCCCAGACGTCCTTGAGCACGCGTACCCAGTTCTCGCCCATGATCTTGCGCACTACGCGCTCGGAATGGCCGCGCTTGAGCAAGGTTTCGGTGAGGTTGGGGAACTCGCCGACAGTGCGGATGCCCAGCGGGTTGACGATCTTGCCGAAGCTGGTCAGGCGGCGGGCGTAGCCCTTGTCGTGGGTCAGGTATTCGAAGAAGTCCTGGCCATGGCCCTGGGTGAAGTCGGTGCCGATGCCGATGGCATCTTCGCCAACGATGTTCATGGTGTACTCGATGGCTTCGGCGTAGTCGTCGATGGTCGAGTCGATGCCCTTGGCCAGGAAGGGGGCGAACATGGTCACGCCGACAAAGCCGCCGTGGTCGGCGATGAACTTCAGTTCTTCGTCGGACTTGTTGCGTGGGTGTTCTTTCAGGCCGGACGGCAGGCAGTGCGAGTAGCACACGGCTTTCTTCGATTCGAGGATGACTTCCTCGGATGTCTTGCTGCCGACGTGGGACAGGTCGCACATGATGCCGACGCGGTTCATCTCGGCGACGATCTCGCGACCGAAGCCGGACAGGCCGCCGTCACGCTCGTAGCAGCCGGTGCCGACCAGGTTCTGGGTGTTGTAGCACATCTGCACGATGCCCACGCCGAGCTGCTTGAACACCTCGACGTAGCCGATCTGATCCTCGAACGCATGGGCATTCTGGAAGCCGAAGAGGATGCCGGTCTTGCCCTGGGCCTTGGCCGCGTGGATGTCGGCGGTGGTGCGCACCGGGATCACCAGGTCGCTGTTGTCACGGATCAGCTTCTGACTGGCGGCGATGTTGTTGACTGTGGCCTGGAAACCTTCCCAGACCGAGACCGTGCAATTGGCCGCGGTCAGGCCGCCCTTGCGCATGTCTTCGAACAATTCGCGGTTCCACTTGGCGATGATCAGGCCATCGATAACGATGCTGTCGGCGTGCACTGCTGCTGGGCTCATCAGGCTGTCCCCTTTGTCTGCTGTCGCCAAACCCGGTGTTGGCGCTTTGTGGGGAGCATATCCCTGGGACGCAGGGTGACCCGGTGCAAAAACGACTGGGGTATTGCCGAAAGCGTCAATACCAGGTCGCGAACGGATAAGCCGTCGGCCAGGCCGCTTTTATCGTGCGGGCTTTAGCCCTCCCTACGCCAGTGAGGCAGCCGGATGCTCGTGACGATCCTGGCTGGGGCAGGTGGCGAAGCGGGCGCGGTAGCAGCGCGAGAAGTACGAGGCGGACTCGAAGCCGCAGGCCAGGCCGACTTCCAGCACGCTCAGGTCGGTCTGGCGCAGCAGTTGGCGGGCCTTGTCCAGGCGCAGGGTCAGGTAGAAGTTGGACGGGGTCTCGTTCAGGTGCTGGCGGAACAGGCGTTCCAGCTGGCGCGGGGTGACCTTGATCAGGTCGGCGAGTTGCTGGGAGCCGAGCGGCTGTTCGCTGTGGCGCTGCATTTCGCCGATGACCTGCACCAGCTTCTTGTTGTGCACGTCATAGCGGCTGGCGATCTGCATGCGCTGATGATCCTGGCGCGAACGGATGCGCCCCAGCACGAACTGTTCGGACACCGCCAGGGCCAGCTCTTCACCGTGGTCGCGGCCGATCAGGGTCAGCATCAGGTCGAGGCTGGCGGTGCCGCCGGCGCTGGTGATGCGCCGGCCGTCGATTTCGAACAGTTCCTGGGTCACGCTCAGGCGCGGATAGCGCTCCTGAAAGGCCTCGATGGCTTCCCAGTGCAGGGTCAGGCGCTGTCCGGCGAACAAGCCGGCCTCGGCCAGGACGAAGCTGCCGGTGTCGATGCCGCCGAGCGTCGCGCCTTCACGCTCGGCGCGGTGCAGCCACTGGGCCAGGCGGTGGTCGAAGCTGGCCAGCGGCTCGAAGCCGGCGATCACGAACAGGCTGTCGCCGGCCGTCGGTAGCTCCAGGGCGGTGTCGACGTTGAGCGACATGCCGTTGCTGCCCTGCACCGCGTTGCCATCCAGGCTGAGCAGGCGCCAGCGATAGAGTTCGCCGCGAAAGCGATTGGCCACGCGCAAGGGCTCGATAGCCGACATCAGGCCCATCATGGAAAAGCCGGGCAGCAGGAGAAAGCACAGGGTCTGGGGCATGGCTGGGTTTCGCGAAGGCAGATAGTTACTTAACGGCAGACACCGCCTCAGTGCAAGCAAGAAGGTCGTTACAGTTCAACAGCTGGTCGCTTTGGTGCGTTATCTAGCCCCTAGTGCTGCGTAATGTGACCCCATCGGGCGCACTCAGGCCTGAGTACGGGACGGGGCTCAGCGCTCCGGGAAAACTACAAGTAAAACCCTAACGCCATACGAGGGCGCATTGATGAAAAGTTTCAAGGTAATCGCCGGTTGCTGTTTGCTCGGTCTGTTCAGTTCGTCGCTATTGGCCGCCGAACAGGCCAGTTGCCAGAAGGCCCGCATCGGCATGGTGGGCTGGACCGACGTGGTCGCCACTACCGCCGTGGCCAGTACCCTGCTTGAAGGCCTGGGCTATGCAACCACCCAGACCCAAGCCTCACAGCAGATCGTCTTTTCCGGCATCCAGCGTGACCAACTCGACTTCTTCCTGGGTTATTGGAAGCCGTTGATGGACGACAACATCGAGCCGTTTCTCGCCAAGAAAACGGTCAGGGTGCTCGGTGAACCGGGTCTCGCCGATGGCATCTCCAGCCTGGCCGTGCCCAGCTATACCGCCGAGGCGGGCCTGAAGACCTACGCCGATATCGCCAAATTCAGGGATCAACTGGACGGCAAGATCTATGGCATCGATCCGGGTACCGGCGCCAACACCACGATCAAGAAGATGATCGACAGCAACCAGTTCGGCCTCGGTGGCTTCGAGCTGATCGAGTCGAGCGAGTCGGCCATGCTCGCCGCCGTCAGCCGTGCGGCGCGGAACAAGAAGCCAGTGGTGTTCTTCGGCTGGAAGCCGCACCCGATGAACATCAAGATGGACGTTACCTACCTGACTGGCAGTGAGGGTGTATTCGGCGCCGATGAAGGCCTGGCCACCGTCTGGACCGTCACCGCCCCGGACTATGCCCAGCGCTGCCCCAACGTCGACCGCCTGCTCAACAACCTGAGCTTCACCGCTGCCCAGGAGAGCCAGTTGATGGCGCCGATCATGGACCGTGAAGAGGCCAAGGACGTCGCGCGCAAGTGGCTGCAGGAAAACCCGCAAGAACTGAGCAAGTTCCTGGCTGGGGTGACCACCTTCGATGGCAAGGATGGCGCCGCCGCCGTGCAGGCCGCGCTCAAGTAAGACGGGCCCTGTCCCACAGATTCCCTGATCAATCGCTGTGCCGCGCGCCCTCTTGGGCGCCCGGCACCCATTCGCCTCGAATAAGGATGGAAACTCCATGAACTACGAAGTCATTGTCACCTGTGCAGTTACCGGCGCCGGCGACACCGTTGGCCGCCATCCGGCCATTCCGGTAACCCCCAAGCAAATCGCCGACGCCGCCATCGAGGCGGCGAAGGCCGGCGCCACCGTGGCCCACTGCCACGTTCGCGACCCCAAGACCGGCAAGGGCAGCCGCGATATCGAGCTGTACCGCGAGGTGGTCGAGCGCATCCGCGAGAGCGACACCGATGTGATCATCAACCTTACCGCCGGTATGGGCGGTGATCTGGAGATCGGCCCGGGCGAGCAGCCGATGGAGTTCGGTCTCGGCTCCGACCTGGTCGGCCCGTTGACCCGCCTGGCGCATATCGAAGAGCTGCGCCCGGAGATCTGCACCCTGGACTGCGGCACCCTGAATTTCGGCGATGGTGACTACATCTACGTCGCCACCCCGGCGCAGCTGCGTGCCGGTGCCAAGCGCATCACCGAGCTGGGGGTGAAGGCCGAGCTGGAGATCTTCGACACCGGCCACCTGTGGTTCGCCAAGCAGATGATGAAGGAAGGCCTGCTGGACGATCCGATCTTCCAGATCTGCCTGGGCATCCCCTGGGGCGCTCCGGCCGACACCACCACCATGAAGGCCATGGCCGACAACCTGCCGGCGGGCGCCACCTGGGCCGGCTTCGGCATCGGTCGCCTGCAGATGCCGATGGCCGCCCAGGCCATGCTGCTCGGTGGTCACGTGCGGGTCGGCCTGGAAGACAACATCTGGCTGGACAAGGGCGTACCGGCCAGCAACGGCAGCCTGGTCGAGCGCGTCGTCGAAATCATCCAGCGCCTCGGCGGCAGGGCTCTGACCCCGGCCGAAGGCCGGGCCAAGATGGGCCTCAAGCCACGCGGCTGAGCCGCCCCACACTGCTCTGTATCCCGGATGCGATCCGGGACAGATCGAATGACCCGCCCGGATAGCATCCGGGCCACCCAGCAGGAGCCATCATGGCCTTTGTCACCGAACTGAAAACTTTCGCCGCCCTCGGCACCGGCGTGATCGGCGCCGGCTGGATCGCTCGCGCCCTGGCCCATGGCCTCGATGTCGTGGCCTGGGACCCCGCGCCAGGCGCCGAAGCGGCATTGCGCACACGCATCGCCAACGCCTGGCCGGCGCTCCAGCAGCAGGGCCTGGTGCCCGGTGCTTCGCCCGAGCGCCTGCGCTTCGTCGACAGCATCGAAGAGTGTGTGCAGAACGCCGATTTCATCCAGGAAAGCGCTCCCGAGCGTCTGGAGCTGAAGCTCGACCTGCATGCCAAGATCAGCGCCGCGGCGCGGCCCAACGTGCTGATCGGTTCGAGCACCTCGGGCCTGCTGCCCAGCGACTTCTACGCCGACGCCGTGCACCCCGAGCGCTGTATGGTCGGTCACCCGTTCAACCCGGTGTACCTGCTGCCGCTGGTGGAGGTGGTCGGCGGCCAGCAGACCGCGCCGGAAGCAGTCCAGGCCGCCATTCAGGTGTATACCGCGCTGGGCATGCGCCCGCTGCACGTGCGCAAGGAAGTACCGGGGTTTATTGCCGACCGCCTGCTCGAGGCGCTGTGGCGAGAGTCGCTGCACCTGGTCAATGACGGCGTGGCCACCACCGGCGAGATCGACGATGCGATCCGCTTCGGCGCCGGCCTGCGCTGGTCGTTCATGGGCAGCTTCCTGACCTACACTCTGGCCGGCGGCGATGCCGGCATGCGTCACTTCATGGCTCAGTTCGGCCCGGCGCTGAAGCTGCCCTGGACCTACCTGGAGGCGCCGGAGCTGACAGACGGCCTGATCGACAGCGTGGTGGAAGGCACTACGGAGCAACAAGGTGAGCGCAGCATCGCCGAGCTGGAGCGCTATCGTGATGACTGCCTGATGGCGGTGATGGAGGCGATCAAGGCAACCAAGGCCAAGCACGGCTTCGCCTTCACCGAATAAGCGGGCGTTACGCAGAATCCGTAGGAGTGGGGGGAGCGCCTAGTTCCATGCTCGCGAAAAATTCAATCGCGGGCATGGCCCGCTCCTACAACAGCCCGTTCATGCAGCAGTACGCTGCTCGCTGGCGGACTGTTCGCTACGCTCCTGAGTCCGCCCTACGGGTTTCGTACAACGCTGAGGATCATCCCCATCATGCTCACTACCTACCGCACCGCCATCCTGCCCGAGTGGGTGGACTACAACGGCCACCTGCGCGACGCCTTCTACCTGCTGATCTTCAGCTATGCCACCGACGCGCTGATGGATCACCTCGGCCTCGACGAAGCCGGCCGGGCCCGCAGCGGTCACACCCTGTACACCCTGGAGTGCCATCTCAACTACCTGGCCGAGGTCAAGCTCGGTGCCGAGGTGGAGGTGCGCACCCAGCTGCTGGCGCACGACAACAAGCGTCTGCACATCCACCATGGCCTGTATCTGCCGGGAGCCGATAGCGCCTTGGCCGAGAGCGAGCAGATGCTGATGAACATCGACAGCGCCAGTGCGCGTTCGGCGCCGTTCGACGAGCAGGTGCTGGCGCGGGTGCTGGCGCTGGGCGAGGCCCACCGTGACCTGCCGGCTCCTGCGTGCGTTGGCCGGGTGATTGGCTTGCCGCCGGCCAGGGCATAGAGCCGCGGTCGAGCCTGACACCCATAGCGTGAACAACAACAATAGCTCAAGCATCCCGCCAGGAGATCGCCATGAACGCTGTAGACCCTTCCCTCGAAGCGGCGCCCATCGCCGATTGGCGCAGTTACCCGATCAGTGCCGACCTTGCCGGCCTGAGTGCCAGCAGCGACAGCCTGGATATCACGTGGAGCGACGCTCGAGTCAGCCCGTTCCACCATCAGTGGCTGCGTGACAACTGCGCCTGCAGCCAGTGCGTTTACAGTGTGACCCGCGAGCAGCTGCTGGAAGTCGTCGACGTGGCGGCGGAACTCAGTCCGCAGCGCACCCGTATCGACGAGCAAGGCCATCTGCTGATCGACTGGCAGGATGGTCACCGCAGCCGCTTCCATCCCGGCTGGCTGCGCGCCCATGCCTACGACGAGGCCTCGCGGGCGGAGCGTCGTGCGCAGCGTGCGCAACCCCGGTTGTGGGGCGCCGAGCTGGCCGAGCAGCTGCCGCAGTTCGACTACCAGACGCTGCTCGAGGACGACAGCGCCCTGCTGCAGTGGCTGCTGGCGGTGCGCGATCTCGGCCTCACCCAGGTCGTTGCTGTGCCGACCACGTCGGGGGCGCTGCAACAGCTCGCCCGGCGCATCTCCTTTATCCGCGAGAGCAACTTCGGCGTGCTGTTCGACGTGCAATCCAAGGCCGATGCCGACAGCAATGCCTACACGGCCTTCAACCTGCCGCTGCACACCGACCTGCCGACCCGCGAGCTACAGCCGGGTCTGCAGTTTTTGCATTGCCTGGTCAACGATGCCCTGGGCGGCGAGAGCATCTTCGTCGATGGCTTCGCCATCGCCGCGGCGCTGCACCAGGAGGCGCCCGAGCTGTTCCATGTCCTCTGCACGACGCCAGTGGAGTTCCGCAACAAGAGTCGCACCAGCGATTACCGCTGCCTGGCACCGATCATCGCCCTGGATGCCCAGGGACTGGTCAGCGAGGTGCGCATGGCCAACTTCCTGCGCGGGCCCTTCGACGCCCCGGCCGAGCGCATGCCGGCGCTGTATCGCGCCTACCGGCGCTTTATCGCCATCACCCGCGAGCCGCGTTTCCGCGTGCAGCGCCGGCTGCAGGCCGGGCAGCTGTGGTGCTTCGACAACCGGCGGACCCTGCATGCACGCAGCGAGTTCGACCCGACCAGCGGCGCCCGGCACTTCCAGGGCTGCTATGTGGATCGCGATGAGCTGCTCTCGCGCATTCATGTGCTGCAACGCTAGGCGGCGTGGCCGGGCCGGCGAGTCCATGGTCGAGCGGCCGCCATCGTGGCCGCGCGCGAGGCTTTTGACGATGCGCACGACTCGCTGACGGCGTAGCGCACGGCCGGCCCTATCGGCATGGCGGCTCGGCGGTCTGTGCAGTTGCGCGGTACGAGGAGGGCCTGCGCCCGCAAGGCAGGCTCGGGGCGAGGAAAAGACCAATCACGCAAAGCACGAAGGGGAGCCTAAGCTCCCCTTCAAAGTGTCGTTGCGTGCTTTGTTTTTCTTGTTGAACGATCTGTTGTTGTTTTTATCGTTCCAAATCGTTGGTCTGATCCCATCGGGGATCAAGGCAAACGTATTTTTTTGGACCCTGGTACTGCCATCGTCACTAAGTGATCCAACCTACCAATCAGCTACCTTGAGGTAGTTTTATTGTTATTGGCCTGGTCACGGGGTTGACCCCGAACAACAACCCTCTCCAAAAAAATCTGTTTGCGGCTCGCCTGTGCTGTTGTTTTTGTTGTGTCAGCGTCGAGACGTATCGGTGTTCTGCATTCTTGTTTTTGTGCGCTAATAGAATGCATGGCTCGTGCCAGTTTTAAAATAGTCATATATATCAATCACATGCAAATATGCGTCGTGGGGGCGTGGCTGCTTTGTTGCTAGTTGTGTTGCCGTACTACCCGTTTTCGTTACCTCGGTCGGGCGGCGGTAACATCTGCGCGGCAGGTAGCGGGGAGCATGTGGGCGGGAGGCGGTGAGCAGGTGGCGGGCCTGGCTCGCTGCGGTTGTCCGGCGGATGGCCGGCGCAGCGGCATAAAAAAAGGGAGCCCAAAGGCTCCCGCAAGACTGGAGCCGCCCACACGCGGGAGCGGCCCAGGTTAGGCATTTGACTTAAGCGGCGCTGAACATCTTGTGCGGGTCGATGACGAATTTTTTCGGCACGCCGGCATCGAACTCGTGGTAGCCGTTGGGTGCCTGATCCAGGGTGATGACCTGTACGCCGACCACGTCGGCGATATTGATCCGGTCCCACATGATTGCCTGCATCAGCTGGCGGTTGTACTTCATCACCGGGGTCTGACCAGTGTGGAAGCTGTGCGACTTGGCCCAGCCGAGGCCGAAGCGGATGCTCAGTGCGCCCTTCTTAGCCGCGGCATCGACTGCACCTGGATCTTCGGTGACGTACAGGCCGGGAATACCGATCTTGCCGGCGACCCGAACCACGCCCATCAACGAGTTGAGCACGGTGGCCGGAGCCTCGTGCTGCACCCCGTCGTGGCCATGACCGCGGGCTTCGAAGCCCACCGCATCGATGGCGCAATCGACTTCAGGCTCGCCGAGCAAGGCGGCAATCTGTTCGTGCAGCGGGGTGTCCAGCGACAGGTCGGCGATCTCGAAGCCCTGGGCCTTGGCATGCACCAGACGCACCGGGTTGACGTCGCCGACGATGACCACGGCAGCGCCGAGCAGGCGTGCGGAGGCGGCAGCGGCCAGGCCGACCGGACCGGCACCGGCGATATACACCGTGCTACCCGGGCCGACGCCAGCGGTGACTGCGCCGTGGTAACCGGTCGGCAGGATGTCGGACAGGCAGGTCAGGTCGCGGATCTTCTCCATCGCCTTGTCGCGGTCCGGCAGCTTGAGCAGGTTGAAGTCGGCATAAGGCACCATGGCGTATTCGGCCTGGCCACCGGTCCAGTCGCCCATGTCGACGTAACCGTAGGCGCCGCCGGGACGTGCCGGGTTGACCGACAGGCAGACGCCGGTGTGTTGTTCCTTGCAGCTACGGCAGCGGCCGCAGGCCACGTTGAACGGCACCGAGACCAGGTCGCCGATCTGCAGGTTCTCGACGTCGCGACCTTTCTCGATCACCTCGCCGGTGATCTCGTGGCCCAGGACCAGCCCGGTTTGGGCGGTGGTACGGCCGCGCACCATGTGCTGGTCGGAACCGCAGATGTTGGTGGAGACAACTTTCAGGATGACCGCGTGATCGATCTTCTTGCCGCGCGGATCCTGCATTTTTGGATAGTCGATCTTTTGTACTTCGACCTTGCCTGCGCCGAGGTAGACGACGCCACGATTACCGGACATTGGATGTTCTCCTTTGTTGTTGTGGATACAAAGGCGCGGCCAACGGCCACGCGGCCTTGCACTGGAGCTTTACGATGTGTTGCTGGGACCGGTGAGGTCCGCGATAGAGGCAGTGCGGGACAGTCCTCACCGGCGCGTTGGTACGGGTTAAGCGTGCAGCACCACGGTGCGGTTGGCGTTGAGGAACACCCGCCGCTCGAGGTGGTAGCCGATGGCCTTGGCCAGGGTCTGGCACTCGATGTCGCGGCCCTTGGCG
>NZ_JAQJZJ010000020.1 GCF_027988105.1 Pseudomonas aestuarii
GCCGAGAGGCCTGCGCCAGAAGAGGTGCGGATTATAGGCCCAGCAGAAACCACGTCAAGCCTTTATTAAAAGTTACTTACCAACGCCGCCACTCCTTTTCAGGTGGTTACCAGCGCCCGATGCCTTCGACCTCTGGATACGCCAACTGGCGTAACCACTATATAAGGTTAAGAGAATAACCAGCCCCAGGCTAATCGACATCAGACGGTCTCCAGAAACGCGTCGGCCCGCACAAGGCGGGCCGACGGTGACACTCAGTCGTTGACCTGACGCAGATGGGCTGCCGGCTCGGCTCCGAGGTTGTTGAGCATCTGCTCGCTGTACCAGTCGATGAAGTTGACTACGCCAAACTCATAGGTCTTCGAATACGGTCCGGGCTGATAAGCCGTGGAGTTGATGCCGCGCTGGTTCTCTTCACCCAAACGACGATCCTGCTCGTTGGTCGCATCCCAGACCTGGCGCAGACGCGCCACGTCATAGTCGACGCCTTCCACCGCATCCTTGTGCACCAGCCACTTGGTGACAACGATGGACTCCTGAGCGCTGATCGGCCACACGGTGAAGTTGATCAGGTGGTCGCCCATGCAGTGGTTCCACGAGTGCGGCAGGTGCAGGATGCGCATTGAGCCCAGATCGGGGTTCTTGATGCGACCCATGAGCTTCTTGCTGCCTTGCTTGCCATCCATGGTCATGGACACGGTGCCCTTGAGCAGCGGCATGCGTACGATGCGGTTGCGCAGACCGAAACCGGCATGCAGGTAGGGGATTTTTTCGGCTTCCCAATCGGCCGCGCACTGGGCCACGTGATCCTTGAACGCCTGGGGAGCACGCGGGTCGCTAGTGTCGTCCCACTCCAGCAGGGAATTGAGCAGCTCCGGGTGCGCACCATTGCAGTGGTAGCACTCGCGGTTGTTCTCCAACACCAGCTTCCAATTGGCCTGCTCGCGCATAGTGCTTTGCACCGCGACCTTGGTGTTCTCCATGTCGTAGGGCTCCATGTAGTGAGCCAGGGTGGAGAGGAAATCGTCGATCGCCGGCGGGTTGTCCGCCAGACTGATGAAGATGTAGCCGCCGGCAGTCTTGCAGTTCACCGGCTTGAGGTTGTAGTCGCTGAGCTTGAAGTCGTCACCCATCTCAGTGCCAGCGAACAGCAGGCGGCCGTCCAGCTCGTAGGTCCACTGGTGGTAGGGGCAGACCAGCTTGGCGACCTTGCCCTTGTCACTGACACACAGGCGCGAACCGCGGTGGCGGCAGACGTTGTGGAAGGCATGCACAGCGCCTTCAGCGCCGCGGATGATGATGATCGGGTTGTCGCCCAACTGCAGGGTCAGGTAGTTGCCCTTGGCAGGAATCTCGCATGTCATGCCGGCGTTCAACCATTCTTTATGGAAGATTTCCTGCATGTCGATCTGGAACAGACGTTCATCGTTGTAGAACGGCTGCGGCAACGAGAAGGTGCGCTCGCGGCTCTGCAGCATCTCGGCGGTGGCCTTGCGTGCGGGCTCTAGTGGATCGCCCAGGCTCAGGTTGGAAGTGACGTCCATCGGTAATTCCTCAATGGCGGCTCGCCATGCGAGCGCCGCAAAAAGTGGCTGTTTCGGTTTACGCAAGGCGGCGTGACTGACCCTCCGCAAGCCGCCTGCCGAATAGCGGTTCTTACGTGGAGTTAGAGAGAGTCGGACGCTCTTATCCATTTGCTTCGGCTGGAGCTGAGTGTGGCGATGCATGCCGAGTAAACCTTATCTACAGGCGACATGGCCACATCCGTTTCCGACGCGGCAAGCCACGGCCCTCCAGGCAGGTCGCGATAAGCATGTCAATGTCGCTCATGGATAAATGAGTGTGCATGTCGTTGCGCACAATCCATCGCAATAGGCCGACATCAGGCCGCTGCGCGCGAGATACCGACCATGTCGAACGATTTTTTCAATACCGTCACCACCCAGACCTGGAGCAACGGCCGCCATCTAGTGCGCTGCGTCAAGGTGATCCAGGAAACCTGGGACGTTCGCACCTTCTGCTTCATGGCCGAGCAGCCGGTACTGTACTTCTTCAAACCGGGGCAGTTCGTCACCCTCGAGCTGGAGATCGACGGCCAGCCAGTCATGCGCTCGTACACCATCTCCAGCTCCCCGGCCGTGCCTTACAGCTTCTCCGTGACGGTCAAGCGGGTGCCAGGCGGCAAGGTGTCCAACTGGTTGCACGACAACCTCAGTGAAGGTGACGAGCTGCCGGTACACGGCCCGGCCGGTCTGTTCAACGCCATCGATTTCCCGGCGGACAAGGTGCTCTACCTCAGTGGTGGTGTTGGTATCACCCCAGTGATGTCCATGGCCCGCTGGTTCTATGACACCAACGCCAACGTCGACATGGTCTTCGTGCACAGCGCACGCTCGCCGAAGGACGTGATCTACCACCGCGAGCTGGAAAACATAGCGGCGCGGATCAACAACTTCAGCCTGCACATCATTTGCGAGAAACACGGGTTGGGCGAGGCCTGGTCCGGTTACCGGGGCTACCTTAACCAGGCCATGATGCACATGATGGCGCCGGACTTCATGGAGCGGGAGATCTTCTGCTGCGGGCCAACGCCCTATATGAATGCAGTCAAGCGCCTGCTCGAAGCCAATGACTTCGACATGTCGCACTATCACGAGGAATCCTTCGGTGCGACGCCGGCGGATGTACGCGAAGAAGCCAAGGAGTGGGCCGCCGAAGCGGCCGACGCCGATCCGGTGCCGCTGGCCGAGCAGCATCAGGTGGCATTCGCCGCCACCGGCAAGAGCATTCGCATCGATCCGGGTGAGACCGTGCATGCTGCAGCTGCCAAACTTGGCCTGCACATTCCCAAGGCCTGCGGCATGGGCATCTGCGGTACCTGCAAGGTGATGAAGACCGCTGGCGAGGTGAGCATGGACCATAACGGCGGGATCACCGACGAGGACGTCGCTGAAGGCTATATCCTGTCCTGCTGCAGCGTGCCCCAGGGCGATGTGACCATCGATTATTGATCGACGTGGCCTTTCTCCACTGCTGCCAGACCGGTAGCGGTGGAGTGAGGCCTTTTCCGCCCGCCGCACAGCAAGCGCAACCGTCAGCATTGCTCAAGCCGCCCTGCATCGCCTACCGATAGTGGCTCAAGGGCTGAGCAGCGCCTCAGACCACAGCCCATCCGCTTGCTTCAGATACCTGACCCGCTCACGCATGCGCGGCCAACCGGACGGCCAGAACTCGATCCGCTCAGGCTGAAGACGAAAGGCGCACCAGTTCGGGCTGCGCGGCACCGGCTCGAAGCCCAGGGCCTGTTCAAGCTGACGCACCTGTCGACGCGATTCGCCTTTTTCTGGCGCAGGCGTGCCCTGAGGAAGTACCCAAGCTGCCAATTGGGTCTCGCGGGGCCGTTTGCGCCAATAGTTGTCCGAGGTTTCAACGGATTGCCGAATGACGTCGCCCTCAAGCGTCACCTGCTCCTGCAGCTCGCGCCAGAAGAAACACAGTGATGCGCGCGGATTGTCGATCAGTTGCTGACCCTTGCCACTCTCGGTATTGGCGAAGAACAGCAATCCAGCCTCCTCGACTGCGACGATGTAGACCATTCGCACGGACGGGTGGGCATAGCGATCCGCCGTAGCCAGTGCGGCGGCATGGGCCTCCTCCACACCTTGCGCGGTGGCCTGCTCGATCAGCCGCTGGAGCTGAGCCAAGGCCTCTCGATAAATCGCTTCACTGCTTTTCATGCTCAGTCGTCATCCTTTGCCGGCGCCGTTCCTTGGCAATTCTTGCGGGGATCGAAAAACCCAGTATAGGACTCACTGCCCGGCCACCTGCGCCACATAGCAGGCCACTGCCTCGATCTGTTCAGCGCTGAGGGATGCGGCAAAACTCGGCATCACGCCAACACCACCCTGAACGGCAGCCACGACCTGCTCGACGCTCGGCTTGAGCTGATCCAGATCGGGGCCGATGACACCGCCGGCAGCGGCCTCGCGCAGGCTATGGCAGAGACTGCAGGACGGCTGCGCCTGCTCGGTGAACACCTGTCGGCCGAGTTCCAGACGGGCATCATCCGCTGCTACCGAAACAGCCGCAATCAGGCCAGCCACGACCAATAGCAACCTCACCATCTGCTCAGACCACCACAAGGCTGACCGCATGATCGCGCCAGCCGTTGTGACCGTAGCCGCGTTCATTATCCAGGCGACCCTCGGGCTGCATGGCACCCTGGGCATCGGTAGCCCGGCTGGCGATGCTGTAGCTGCCCGGCTTGAGTTCGACGAACAACACGAATGGTCGCCAGGCATATGGCCCCAGTTCAGGGCCGACGAAGCGCGCCATCTGCCAGTCCTTGCCACCGTCTAGGGACACCTCGATACCCTTCACCGCCCTGGCCCCACCGAATGCCACGCCCTGGATCCGAACCCTCCCGGCCTTGGCCTGATGCAGCGGCTGGGTAATCCAGGATTTTACGTTCATCTCCCACATTGACGGCTGATCAGGCGCGCCCCCCTGGCCAACCGGACGGATGCGATAGCCAGAGGCCTGGATCTTGGCATCGGTCTGCCCGACGGTGAAGGCCACCTGCTTGACGTACTTGATGTTGTTCACCCCGTAGTAGCCGGGTACCACCAGGCGCAATGGGCCGCCGTGGGCCAGCGGCAGCGGCTCGCCGTTCAGCTCCCAGGCGAGAATTGCCTGATCCAGCGCTCGCAGCGGCACCGAACGTTCGACCACCACAGTCTTCGGCTCGAGTCCCGCAGGCAGCACTTCGCCGCCGGTGCTGGTCATGTACTGCGCGCCATCATCGAGGCCGCCGAGGGCATCGACCACGGCGCCGACCGGCACCCCGCTCCAGACCACGCAGCCGGCAGCGCCGACCGACCATTGAGTGCCGCTAGCGCCATGCGGAAAAAACGCCCGGCCGTTGCCCGAGCACTGCAGCACACTGGCTACGGTCGCGACGTCAAGACTCTTGAGCTCGCCTAACGTCATGCTGCGCGGGTTCTTCACGCCCTGGAAACTAACCGCCCAGGCATCACGGTCGGCAACGATGGAGGCATCCGGCGTAGGCAGGTTGTTACGCACAAACAGCTGCTCGTTGGAGGTGACGATACTGGTGCCGATCGCCTCGCGCCGGGTTTCCAGGGTGTTGGCGCTGTGCACGATCAGCGCCTCGGGGTGTTTCCAGTTGACATAGTCTGGAAGCGGCATCTCTGCCGCTAGGCTGAGCGGACTGAAACCGAACAGACTGGCCGACGCGACCGCCCCAGCGCTGCCCAGTAGCACTTGCCGGCGTTGCAGATTAAAGGTGTCGTTCATGGGGGACTCCCTAGAGATGCAACACGCGCAACACGCAGGCAGGAGAACCGGAAGATCTGGGAAAGGGGGCGAGTCGCGCGCTGATGCTGGGCAGGAAGGAACCGCGGCCGAGTGGCGAACGATCCCCGACAAACCGGAGCATGAATACTTTCCTCTCGGTGTCAGGCAGGGTTATTTACCATGACTGGTTTGGGTCTAGGTTCCCAGTGGCCCCCTGTCAAGGTAAGTGGTCGGCTGCTCCGCTCTGGATATCAAGCACGTCCTCGGAACAAAGACTCAAGCAAGTCTTGGGATCGCCCCGCTACCTATAGTGAGCAGCGGCGCCCTCGACGATTAGTCGATCAGTGCGGGCAGGGGCTGGAGCGAACACCGCGGCACAGTTGCGGTGGGCAAGACGAGGTTAAGCGGCTGATATTCATTCGAATCACGCCGGGTGACCGGCAACGACCTGCCATCCTGGGCAGGCCGGCGGATCGGGCGATGCCTAGCCCGTAGCCATGGCCAGGCGGATATCGGCCGCCAGCTCGCGCACCCGCTCTTCTTCGGTATCCCAGGAGCACATGAACCGCGCTCCGCCGGCGCCGATGAAGGTGTAGAAACGCCAGCCCTTGGCGCGCAGCGCGACGATGGCCGTCTCTGACAGTTGCAGAAACACACCGTTGGCTTCCACCGGGAACATCAGGCTGACGCCCGGCACGTCGCGGACCAGTTCGACGAGCAGGCGTGCGCACTGATTGGCATGTCGCGCGTACTTCAGCCAGGCGTCGCCCTGCAGCAGGCCGACCCAGGGCGCCGACAGGTAGCGCATCTTCGACGCGAGTTGGCCGGCCTGCTTGCAACGGTAGTCGAAGTCCTCGGCCAGGGCCTTGTTGAAGAACAGGATCGCCTCACCCACCGCCATGCCGTTCTTGGTGCCACCGAAACACAACACGTCGACGCCGGCCTTCCAAGTCAGGTCGGCCGGCGCGCAGTCGAGAAAGGCGCAGGCGTTGGAGAAGCGCGCGCCGTCCATGTGCAGATTGAGGCCCAGCTCACGGCAGGTGGCGCTGATCGCGCGAACCTCCGCGGGGCGATAGACCGTACCGACTTCGGTGGCCTGGGTCAGGGTCACCACCCGTGGTTTCGGATAGTGGATATCCTGGCGCTTGAGGGCGATCTCGCGGATTGCCGACGCGGTCAGCTTGCCGTTCTCGGTCGGCGCCAGCAGCAGCTTGGAGCCGTTGGAGAAGAACTCCGGGGCACCACACTCGTCGGTCTCGACGTGGGCAGTCTCCGAGCAGATCACGCTGTGGTAGCTCTGGCACAGCGCCGCCAGGGCCAGGGAGTTGGCCGCGGTGCCGTTGAAGGCGAAGAACACTTCGCAGTCGGTTTCGAACAATTCGCGGAAATGATCGGCCGCGCGCGCCGTCCACTGATCGTCGCCGTAGGCGCGGTCATGACCCTGATTGGCCTCGGCCATGGCGGCCCAGGCTTCCGGACAGATGCCGGCATAATTGTCGCTGGCGAACTGTTGCGATGACTCGGACATGGTTCGTTCCTTGTTGTTAGATCATCGGCGCATGGCGCTACTTTACCCTCGCAGCCTGTCGCGGGCAGCACACTGTGGCGACATCTTGTTCACTCCAAGCGCTGTCCGGCCCGCAGGATGGCTGGCTGGCAACGACACGAAATGAACAGCGACTCACCTGCGCAAACCGCCTCACACCAGGGCCTGCGCTAGCAGTTGCCGCAGTGATTGACCCCGAACAGGACTCCACCATGAACTACCGTCACTTGATTGCGTTCTTCATTGCCCTGGCCTTTGCCCTGCCTGCGACTGCCGCCGGCTGGCCCGAGGGTAGCAAAACCGAGTTCGCTAATGAGTGCAGCGCTGGCGTGATAACGGCAGGGGCCGTGACGGCGATCCTGGGTTAACGTCGAGCATGACCAATGACCAATGACCTGTGAGCGCCGCCATGCCCACCTCTCTCCCCGCCCTGACTAGCCGCCCGCGCGATGCCGCGCTGGATCTGCTCAAGTGGTTGGCGCTGCTGAGCATGCTGATCGATCACCTGCGGCATGTCTGGCCGCCGCTGTACGCCCTCTATATTCCCGGCCGCCTGGCCTTCCCGCTGTTCTGCCTGGCCATCGCCGCCAACCTGGTGCGCCCGTCGCCGCACGCGCGCACGCCGCTACCGCTGCGCTACCTTGGCCTGCTGTTGCTGTTTGCGCTGCTTTCCGAGTGGCCGTACCGGTTGCTGGTGCAGGCGCCGCAATCGCTCAATGTGCTGCCAACCCTGGTTCTCGGCTTGCTGATTGCCAGCGGCGTGCAGCAGCCCCATGGCCAGGCACGCTGGCTGGCTCTGGGCGCCCTGCTGCTCGCGGTTGCCGCCCATTCCTGGCTGATGTTCGGCCTCGCCGGGGCCCTGTTGCCGGCCGCCTTCGTCCACGCCTTGAATCGACCCTCTCCGGCCTGGATCTGGCCGCTGTTGCTGTGCCTGATCGCCAATTACTGGCCGCCCTTCTATATCGATGCGGCGCGCGGCGAGCCCTTCGCCTGGACAGTGATCCTCAGCTGCGCCCTGGCGCCCTTGTTTGGGCTCTGGCTGCTGCGCCAGCCACTACAGATTGGCGTACCGCCGGTCCGACGCTGGGCCTATCTGTTCTATCCCGGGCACTTTCTCGTGCTCGCGGCCCTGCGCGAATACTGGCTGCGCTGAGGGCTGCAGCCGCTCTGGCCTGGCCGCCGCCAGGTATCGCCATGAACGACAGCAACCAGTCGCAAACGTGCATGTCGCAAACGCAACCTCCCGTGGCGTGCATAGGCATCTGGCTGTTCAGGGCGAGTCATACCATCGGCTGCACAAGGGCTTAGCCCCGATTCCGACACAGATGCACCACAACCTGGTGCCGCAGGAGATCAGCGATGTTCAGCAAAGAC
>NZ_JAQJZJ010000021.1 GCF_027988105.1 Pseudomonas aestuarii
TGCGGTAAATGCCGGCCACGAAAAAGCGGGCCGAAGCCCGCTTTATGTTGTTGCGGTAACCGCGCTTACTTCAACCAGGCGGCCACGCGCTCGGGGTTGGCGGCGACCCAGTCCTTGGCAGCCTGCTCCGGCTTGGCGCCTTCGCTGACGGCCAGCATGACTGCGCCCACATCTTCGGCGCCCCAGGAGAACTTCTTGAGGAAGGCGGCCGCTTCTGGGGCCTTGGCTTCCATACCCATGCTTACGACGGTGTCGATGTGCTCGGATTCACCGAAGACATTCTGCGGATCTTCGAGGAAGCGCAGTTTCCACTTGGCGAACATCCAGTGTGGGATCCAGCCGGGAACCACGATGGCTTCATGTTTCTTCTCGGCGCGAGCCAGGGCGATAGCCATGGCCGGACCGGAGCTCGGCATCAGCTTGAAGTCCAGTTTGTATTTCTCGATGGCTTCTTCGGTACGGCGCATCACGCCGGCGCCGGCGTCGATACCGGTGATCTTGCCATCGTAGGCTTCTTTGCTGTCGTTCAGGTCTGCGATGCTCTTGGCTTCGACGTAGTCGGGCACTACCAGGCCGATCTTGGCGCCGTCGTAGTTGGTGCCGAGAACCACCACCTTGTCTTTCATCTTGGTGAAGTACTCACCGTGGGTAACCGGCAGCCAGGCCGAAAGGGTCGCGTCGAGGTCGCCGCGGGCCACGCCTTGCCACATGATGGCCGGCTCGACGGCTTTCAGCTCGACATCGTAGCCTAGTTTGCTTCTGAGGATTTCACCGGCGACCTGGGTAGTCGCGACGCTGTCGTCCCAGCCGTTGACGAAGCCGATGGTCAGGGTGGTCTTGTCCGCGGCCATGGCAGTGGACATGCCTAGCGCGAGGGCGGCGACGCCGAGGCTTTTCAGGCAGAAGGTGGAAAGTTTGCGCATAAATTTGGTGCTCCATCAGTGAGAGTTGCAGTTCAACGGTGTTACTGGCTCGTGCTGATTGCAGGTGTTGCGCTGGCCGGTTAACCCATGCCAGTGATGCGTACCTCTGCCCGTCTGGCGCGGACGCCAGGCGGGCCAGAGCTTTTACAGACCGACGTATTTCTTCACAGCGGCGACGCCGTCCTGGCCGTCATAGGTGGTGACGCCAGCCAGCCACTTGTCCAGGGCCTCCGGGTTGGCCTTGATCCAGTTCTTGGCCACTTCCGCCGGGTCTTCTTTCTCCAGCACTTTTTCCATCAGCTGGCTTTCGATCTTGACGCTGAATTGCAGGTTGTTCAGCAGCTTGCCGACGTTGGGGCAGCGCGCTTCGTAATCCGGCGGTACCACGGTGTAGACCTTGGCCGCACCGTAATCCGGGCCAAACACGTCATCGCCGCCGGACAGGTAGGTGATATCGAACTGGGTATTCATCGGGTGGGGTGCCCAGCCGAGGAACACCACCGGCTTGTTCTTTCTCACGGCGCGCTGCACCTGCACCAGCATGCCGGCTTCGCTGGACTCGACCATGCGGAAACCGCCCATGCCGAACTGGTCTTCCTTGATCATTTTTTCGATCAGCAGGTTGCCGTCGTTGCCGGGCTCGATGGCGTAGATCTTGCCGTCGAGTTCCTTCTTGAACTTGGCGATGTCCTGAAAGCTCTTCAGGCCGGCCTCGGCCAGGTAGGTCGGTACGGCGAGGGTGTACTTGGCCCCCTCCAGGTTCGCGGTTGGCAGGACCTTGACGCCGTCGTCCTTGGTGAACGGTTCGATCACCGCGTCCATCGAGGGCGCCCAGTAGCCGAGGAACACATCGATCTGGCCCTTTTGCACGCCGGTGAAGGCAATCGGTACCGAGGCCATGATCTTGCGGGTCTGGTAACCCAGGCCCTCGCTCAGGGTCATGGCCACGCCGGTGGTGGCGGCGATGTCGGCCCAGCCGATCTCGGCGAAGCGTACCTGTTTGCAGCTTTCCGGCTCCTGGGCCCAGGCGCTTTGCAGCAGCGTGCAGGACAGCAAGCTAACCCCAGCAATGGTTTTCAACTTGTTCATTTATGGCTCCCTCAATGAATGGATAAGGTGAAAGTCTTACTGGCGCTGCAATTTCGCACTCACCCAGCTGATCAGGGTGCCGCGTTTCTCGCTTTGCTTGGTGCCAAAACTTTCGGTAATGCGGTCGAGGATAATCGCCAGCAGGACCACGGCCATGCCGCTTTCGAAGCCTAGACCGATATCCAGACGCTGGATGCTCGCCAGTACGTCGTTACCCAAACCGCCGGCGCCGACCATCGAGGCAATGATCACCATCGACAGGGCCATCATGATGGTCTGGTTGACCCCGGCCATGATCGACGGCATGGCGCTGGGCAGCTGGACCTTGACTAGTAGTTGGGTCTTGCTGCAGCCGAAGGACTGACCGGCCTCGATGATTTCCTTGTTGACCTGGCGAATACCCAGGTTGGTCAGGCGCACTGCCGGTGGCATGGCGAAAATCACCGTGGCGATGATCCCCGGCACCCGGCCGAGGCCGAACAGCATGGCCGCCGGAATCAGGTAGACGAACGCCGGCATGGTCTGCATGAAGTCGAGAATGGGCCGGATGGTGGTCGCCACTCGCTCGCTCTTGGCCGCCCAGATGCCCAGGGGGATACCCAGCAAGAGGCTGATCAGCGTCGCGGAGAAGGTCAGGCCGAGGGTCACCACGGTCTGTTCCCAGAAGCCGGTGAGGACAATCAGAATGAAGGAGACGGCGGTGAAGGCGGCAAACCGGGCGCCGATACGCCAGAGGCCGAGGCCGACGAAGATAGCAATCAGCAGCCACGCCGGCGGCAGCATGAGGATGGCCTCGATGCCTTCGGAAAACGAGCTGACCAGGCCACCGATGCTGTCGAAGCCGTCGCTGTAGTTGTCCAGCAGGTGCTGAACGCCGTCGTTGACCCAGCTGCCCAGGTCGAGTTTCTTGTCACTCATGTCATTCTCCCTGCATGCGGGTCAGCAGGCGACCCTTGCTAATGGCGCCAGAGTATTGGCCGTTGCCACCGACAACCGGGATCGGACCTTCGTTGTCCACCAGGCGCGCGATGACCTTGTCCAGGGGCATGTCTTCCGGCACCGGGGTGATCTGCTTCACCACGCTTTGGTCGAGCTTGCATGACTGACCACCTTCGACCAGCAAGGCGATTTTCTCCAGGCTGATGGATCCGTAGAAACGGTTGTTCTCATCGACAATGAAGGCGTAATGCTTGTCCAGTTCCTGGAGCTTTTGCGAGACGACCTGGGCATCCGGCGCAACGCCGTTGTGCACGAAGATCGGCACGCTGTTAGCCATGAGCTGGCCGGCGGTGAGGTAACGGTTGGTGTCGACGGTGTCGAAGAAGTTGCGCACATAATCATTGGCCGGGTTGTCGACCAGCTCTTGCGGGGTGCCAACCTGGACCAGTTTGCCGCCTTCCATGATGGCGATACGGTTGCCGATACGCATGGCCTCTTCGATGTCGTGGGAGACGAAGATGATGGTGCGGCGGTGGACCTTTTGCAGCTCGAGCAGCAAGTCCTGCATTTCGCGGCGCTTGAGCGGGTCGAGGGCGGAAAACGCCTCGTCCATGATCATCATCGAGGGGTCGACGGCCAAGGCGCGGGCCAAGCCGACGCGCTGCTGCATGCCGCCGGAGAGTTCATGGGGGTGCATCTGGGCAAAAGTCTCCAGGCCCACCTCCTTGAGTACCTCCATGGCGCGTTTTTCCCGCTCCTTGCGGCCTATTCCTGCCACTTCCAGGCCGAAGGCCGCATTGTCCAGCACGGTGCGCGAAGGCATCAGCGCGAAGGACTGGAACACCATGCTCATGTCGCGGCGGCGCAGGCTGATGAGTTCCGCGTTGGACATCTTGGCGACGTTATGACCGTCGATGAACACATCGCCGCCGGAAGGTTCGATCAGACGGTTGATCAAACGGATCAGGGTCGATTTGCCGGAACCGGAAAGGCCCATGAGGACGAAAATTTCGCCTTCTTCGACACTGAACGACACATCGCTAACACCAATCACTGCGCCGGTTTCGGCGAGGACTTTCTCCTTGCTCCAGCCTTGCTTGCTCTTGGCGATGGCTTCTTGCGGTTTGTTGCCAAAAACCTTGTAGAGGTTTTCGACCACTATTTTTCCAGCTTTCATGGGAGGGTTCCCCTTCAGTAGACATCCAGATCAGTTACACGGAACCTGACGCACGCCAAACGGCGTTCTTCAGGTGATGTCGACTGTTCTTGCCTGTGTGAGTGTGGGCGGTTCCAAGGTTTGGACAGCGTTCTGTTTCGCGGCTAGCCGTTGCGCATTCAGGCGCACGTCAAGTGGCGCACCATGAGTCCGAAAGGTCATGGGCGTTGCTTGGCCATGCTGATGAATGAGCATTGCTGAGCCGTGTCGCAAACTGCTTTCCAAACCCTCTGGCAGAGTAACGAAGGCCAATCCGTTGGGATTTCACATCTCTTCCTGAAATGCGCGTACATCCGAAATTTTCTTGTTGGGCTGGCACCCGATGAAGGCGGCCAGCGCTATGTAATCTTCGGTCCAGAGCTTGGGATCTCTGGTCTGTCGACCCGGCTAAGAATCGACAGTGACGAAATAGGCTGGCTCAACGATATAGTCTTCGAGTCACCGCGATTGTCGGTTTGCGACCCTGACGTGCTGCGCGGCGACATGGCGATCACTATAAAAACCTTACCACACCTAAAGAACTATAGACCGAAGCCACAGCCCGCGCCGGGCCTGGATTACAGCCTTGAAAAGGAGGGTAGCTACCATGTGCTGGGGGCTGTGGCGGAATCGAAAAAAATTGAAAACTATGGCTCTTTGCCGCTACTCGAGGGCATTTTTGCCGCGCTGCCGTCGCGCCGAGTGACCCCCTGCAGCCATTGACTGACCACCTCTGGATGGGCCTCCATCCAGGCCTTGGCTTCGCGCCTGGGCGTGGTGTTCTGGTTGAGGATCGCCTCCATCAGGTCGTTCTCCATCTGCAGGCTGAAGCGCAGATTCTTGAACAGCCGGCCGAGGTTCGGGCAATCGCTGGCAAAGCCCTTGCGCACCGTGGTGTAGACGGTGGCGCCGCCCAGATTGGGGCCAAAGTAGTCATCGCCGCCAGCCAGGTAACGCATGTTCAGCTGGTTGTTCATGGGGTGCGGTTCCCAGCCGAGGAACACCGCCCATTTATTCAGGTGATCGGCGCGTTTGACGTGCAGGATCATCTGCGATTCACTGGACTCCACCAGCTCGAATCCGCCGAGGTCAAAGTGGTTCTTGTCGATCATCTGCTGGATCAGCTGGTTGCCGCTGTTGCCCGACTCGATACCGTAGATCTTGCCGTCCAGCTCCTTGCTGAACCGGGCGATATCGCTGAAACCCTTGAGGCCGGCGTCAAAGGCGGCCTGGTTGACCGCCAGGGTGTACTTGGCGCCCTCCAGGTTGATCGCCAGCAGCTCCACGCTGCCATCATCCAGGTAGGGGCGAACGTCCTTTTCGGAGCTGGGGAGCCAGGTGTCGAGGAACACATCGATCTGTTGGTCGTGCAGGGCCTTGAAGGTCTCCGGCACGGACAGGCGTCTGACCTGGGAGCGGTAGCCCAGCTCGCTGAGCAGCAGGCGGGTCACGGCGTTGGTGGTAATCAGGTCGGTCCAGCCGACGTCGGCCAGGCGCACCCGGCTGCAGGCGGCGGGCTCCTGCGCCTGGGCCAGCAGGGAAGTGCTCAGGGTGAGCGCCAACAGGCATTTCAACGGCAGTTTCATGGGCGAATCCAATTTCCGGGAGACTGACCCGCCCAGCCAATCCGGGGCGGGATTTGTAACCATGGACGAGGCTAAGCGGACGGCTGCTGGCCGGGCATGGGCGGCCGGATCATGGCGCCAGAGTTTGCTCGCTGCCTATGCGTGAGGTCGTAACTGGGACACAGTTGTCGCATTTCATGCCGGCGTCGCGGAAAACTGCGGGGGGTGTCACAACCCGCTCAGGACGGGGGAAAGGGGCTGGTTGCCGCGCAAGGCCGGCCATTTAGCTGCTGCGCTACTGCGTTGGCGGATTTGGACATAAGCGAGTCGGTGTGGGACCTCTGCGCATCGAGGAAATCTCGATCATGTGACGATAACAATGCACCCCGTGCAGGAGATTGTCGTGGCGATTAGCGTGTTCGATTTGTTCAAGATTGGTATCGGCCCATCCAGCTCACATACCGTCGGCCCCATGCGCGCCGCGGCGCTGTTCACCGGCGTGCTGCGCGAGCGTCACCAGCTTGAGCGGGTGCAACGCGTGGAAGTGCGCCTGTATGGCTCGTTGTCGGCCACCGGCATCGGTCATGGCAGCGACACCGCGGTGATCATGGGCCTGATGGGCGACTGGCCGGATCAGATCGACCCGGCGCACATCGCGCCGCGCATTGAAGCCCTGCACCGCACTGGCACCTTGCAGCTGGATGGACGTCTGCCAGTCGCCTTCGACTGGCAGCGCGACATGTTGCTGCTCGAGGAAAACCTTCCCTATCACCCGAATGCCATGACCCTGACGGCCTACGCGGCCGACGGCAGCGAGTTGAGTAGCGGCACCTATTATTCGGTCGGTGGCGGTTTTGTGGTCGATGCCGAGCAGGCGGCCAGCGGTCAGCTGGACCAGGATCACACCCAGTTGCCTTACGACTTCTCCAGTGGCGACGAATTGATGCGCTTGTGCAAGGAGCATGGCCTGCGCGTGTCCGAG
>NZ_JAQJZJ010000022.1 GCF_027988105.1 Pseudomonas aestuarii
TGCGTGGTCTTGCAAACTTTCGGTGTGTTGTCGACTTCTGACGTCTAGCACACAAACAGCAAATTGTTTGGGTGTTATATGGTCAAGCCTCACGGGCAATTAGTATTGGTTAGCTCAACGCCTCACAGCGCTTACACACCCAACCTATCAACGTCGTAGTCTTCGACGGCCCTTTAGGGAACTCAAGGTTCCAGTGAGATCTCATCTCGAGGCAAGTTTCCCGCTTAGATGCTTTCAGCGGTTATCTTTCCCGAACATAGCTACCCGGCAATGCCACTGGCGTGACAACCGGAACACCAGAGGTTCGTCCACTCCGGTCCTCTCGTACTAGGAGCAGCCCCTCTCAAATCTCAAACGTCCACGGCAGATAGGGACCGAACTGTCTCACGACGTTCTAAACCCAGCTCGCGTACCACTTTAAATGGCGAACAGCCATACCCTTGGGACCGGCTTCAGCCCCAGGATGTGATGAGCCGACATCGAGGTGCCAAACACCGCCGTCGATATGAACTCTTGGGCGGTATCAGCCTGTTATCCCCGGAGTACCTTTTATCCGTTGAGCGATGGCCCTTCCATACAGAACCACCGGATCACTAAGACCTACTTTCGTACCTGCTCGACGTGTCTGTCTCGCAGTCAAGCGCGCTTTTGCCTTTATACTCTACGACCGATTTCCGACCGGTCTGAGCGCACCTTCGTACTCCTCCGTTACTCTTTAGGAGGAGACCGCCCCAGTCAAACTACCCACCATACACTGTCCTCGATCCGGATAACGGACCAGAGTTAGAACCTCAAGGTTGCCAGGGTGGTATTTCAAGGTTGGCTCCACGCGAACTGGCGTCCACGCTTCAAAGCCTCCCACCTATCCTACACAAGCAAGCTCAAAGTCCAGTGCAAAGCTATAGTAAAGGTTCACGGGGTCTTTCCGTCTAGCCGCGGATACACTGCATCTTCACAGCGATTTCAATTTCACTGAGTCTCGGGTGGAGACAGCGCCGCCATCGTTACGCCATTCGTGCAGGTCGGAACTTACCCGACAAGGAATTTCGCTACCTTAGGACCGTTATAGTTACGGCCGCCGTTTACCGGGGCTTCGATCAAGAGCTTCGCGTTAGCTAACCCCATCAATTAACCTTCCGGCACCGGGCAGGCGTCACACCCTATACGTCCACTTTCGTGTTTGCAGAGTGCTGTGTTTTTAATAAACAGTCGCAGCGGCCTGGTATCTTCGACCGGCGTGGGCTTACGCAGTAAATACTTCACCCTCACCGGCGCACCTTCTCCCGAAGTTACGGTGCCATTTTGCCTAGTTCCTTCACCCGAGTTCTCTCAAGCGCCTTGGTATTCTCTACCTAACCACCTGTGTCGGTTTGGGGTACGGTTCCTAATTACCTGAAGCTTAGAAGCTTTTCCTGGAAGCATGGCATCAACCACTTCGTCATCTAAAAGATAACTCGTCATCAGTTCTCGGCCTTGAACGCCCGGATTTACCTAAGCATTCAGCCTACCACCTTAAACACGGACAACCAACGCCGTGCTGGCCTAGCCTTCTCCGTCCCTCCATCGCAGTAATTAGAAGTACGGGAATATTAACCCGTTTCCCATCGATTACGCATTTCTGCCTCACCTTAGGGGCCGACTCACCCTGCGTCGATTAACGTTGCGCAGGAAACCTTGGTCTTTCGGCGTGGGTGTTTTTCACACCCATTATCGTTACTCATGTCAGCATTCGCACTTCTGATACCTCCAGCAAGCTTCTCAACTCACCTTCACAGGCTTACAGAACGCTCCTCTACCGCTCATCCTAAGATGAACCCGTAGCTTCGGTGTATGGTTTGAGCCCCGTTACATCTTCCGCGCAGGCCGACTCGACTAGTGAGCTATTACGCTTTCTTTAAAGGGTGGCTGCTTCTAAGCCAACCTCCTAGCTGTCTAAGCCTTCCCACATCGTTTCCCACTTAACCATAACTTTGGGACCTTAGCTGACGGTCTGGGTTGTTTCCCTTTTCACGACGGACGTTAGCACCCGCCGTGTGTCTCCCGTGCTGACACTTGTTGGTATTCGGAGTTTGCATCGGTTTGGTAAGTCGGGATGACCCCCTAGCCGAAACAGTGCTCTACCCCCAACAGTGATACACGAGGCGCTACCTAAATAGCTTTCGAGGAGAACCAGCTATCTCCGAGCTTGATTAGCCTTTCACTCCGATCCACAGGTCATCCGCTAACTTTTCAACGGTAGTCGGTTCGGTCCTCCAGTTAGTGTTACCCAACCTTCAACCTGCCCATGGATAGATCGCCCGGTTTCGGGTCTATTCCCAGCGACTAAACGCCCTATTAAGACTCGCTTTCGCTACGCCTCCCCTATTCGGTTAAGCTTGCCACTGAAAATAAGTCGCTGACCCATTATACAAAAGGTACGCAGTCACCCAACAAAGTAGGCTCCCACTGCTTGTACGCATACGGTTTCAGGATCTATTTCACTCCCCTCTCCGGGGTTCTTTTCGCCTTTCCCTCACGGTACTAGTTCACTATCGGTCAGTCAGTAGTATTTAGCCTTGGAGGATGGTCCCCCCATATTCAGACAAAGTTTCTCGTGCTCCGTCCTACTCGATTTCATGACTAAGAGATTTTCGCGTACAGGGCTATCACCCACTATGGCCGTACTTTCCAGAACGTTCCGCTAATCTCAAAGCCACTTAAGGGCTAGTCCCCGTTCGCTCGCCACTACTAAGGGAATCTCGGTTGATTTCTATTCCTCAGGGTACTTAGATGTTTCAGTTCCCCTGGTTCGCCTCACACACCTATGTATTCAGTGTGTGATAACCATCTTATGATGGCTGGGTTCCCCCATTCAGACATCTCCGGATCAAAGGTTGTTTGCCACCTCCCCGAAGCTTTTCGCAGGCTACCACGTCTTTCATCGCCTCTGACTGCCAAGGCATCCACCGTATGCGCTTCTTCACTTGACCATATAACCCCAAGCAATCTGGTTACTGTCTATAACGTGAAGACGACATTCGCCGAAAATTTGCAATTGAGAACACGCAAATTTTACCTTGACCAAATTAACTGCCAGTGAAAGCAGTCAATCAGTCACTTCTATCACATACCCAAATTTTTAAAGAACGATTTTTCTTACCGGTCAAAGACCAGAAATCAACATTCAGCTACCCACGGCAGGAATGTTCAGTTCTGAACTCTCTACAACACAATAAAGTGGTGGAGCCAAACGGGATCGAACCGTTGACCTCCTGCGTGCAAGGCAGGCGCTCTCCCAGCTGAGCTATGGCCCCAGGTAATCGCAAGGCCTCACCCCACTCAATTGACAATTGGTGGGTCTGGGCAGATTCGAACTGCCGACCTCACCCTTATCAGGGGTGCGCTCTAACCAACTGAGCTACAGACCCAATAACGGGCTTCTAACCTAATCGTCTTTTTCAATGAATCAAGCAATTCGTGTGGGAACTTATGAAGAAGCTGAAGTCTTCGATTAAGGAGGTGATCCAGCCGCAGGTTCCCCTACGGCTACCTTGTTACGACTTCACCCCAGTCATGAATCACACCGTGGTAACCGTCCCCCCGAAGGTTAGACTAGCTACTTCTGGTGCAACCCACTCCCATGGTGTGACGGGCGGTGTGTACAAGGCCCGGGAACGTATTCACCGTGACATTCTGATTCACGATTACTAGCGATTCCGACTTCACGCAGTCGAGTTGCAGACTGCGATCCGGACTACGATCGGTTTTATGGGATTAGCTCCACCTCGCGGCTTGGCAACCCTTTGTACCGACCATTGTAGCACGTGTGTAGCCCAGGCCGTAAGGGCCATGATGACTTGACGTCATCCCCACCTTCCTCCGGTTTGTCACCGGCAGTCTCCTTAGAGTGCCCACCATTACGTGCTGGTAACTAAGGACAAGGGTTGCGCTCGTTACGGGACTTAACCCAACATCTCACGACACGAGCTGACGACAGCCATGCAGCACCTGTCTTACAGTTCCCGAAGGCACCAATCCATCTCTGGAAAGTTCTGTAGATGTCAAGGCCTGGTAAGGTTCTTCGCGTTGCTTCGAATTAAACCACATGCTCCACCGCTTGTGCGGGCCCCCGTCAATTCATTTGAGTTTTAACCTTGCGGCCGTACTCCCCAGGCGGTCAACTTAATGCGTTAGCTGCGCCACTAAGTCCTCAAGGAACCCAACGGCTAGTTGACATCGTTTACGGCGTGGACTACCAGGGTATCTAATCCTGTTTGCTCCCCACGCTTTCGCACCTCAGTGTCAGTATCAGTCCAGGTGGTCGCCTTCGCCACTGGTGTTCCTTCCTATATCTACGCATTTCACCGCTACACAGGAAATTCCACCACCCTCTACTGTACTCTAGTTGGCCAGTTTTGGATGCAGTTCCCAGGTTGAGCCCGGGGCTTTCACACCCAACTTAACAAACCACCTACGCGCGCTTTACGCCCAGTAATTCCGATTAACGCTTGCACCCTCTGTATTACCGCGGCTGCTGGCACAGAGTTAGCCGGTGCTTATTCTGTCGGTAACGTCAAAACAGCAACGTATTAAGTTACTGCCCTTCCTCCCAACTTAAAGTGCTTTACAATCCGAAGACCTTCTTCACACACGCGGCATGGCTGGATCAGGCTTTCGCCCATTGTCCAATATTCCCCACTGCTGCCTCCCGTAGGAGTCTGGACCGTGTCTCAGTTCCAGTGTGACTGATCATCCTCTCAGACCAGTTACGGATCGTTGCCTTGGTGAGCCATTACCTCACCAACTAGCTAATCCGACCTAGGCTCATCTAATGGCGCGAGGCCCGAAGGTCCCCCGCTTTCTCCCGTAGGACGTATGCGGTATTAGCGTCCGTTTCCGAACGTTATCCCCCACCACTAGGCAGATTCCTAGGTATTACTCACCCGTCCGCCGCTCTCAAGAAGTGCAAGCACTTCTCTACCGCTCGACTTGCATGTGTTAGGCCTGCCGCCAGCGTTCAATCTGAGCCATGATCAAACTCTTCAGTTTTAATACTGCTTGGGTTTTGTGAAAACCCTAAACTTGGCTCAGCATTTCCAAATAAACTCTCGAACTTCGAGTGCCTACTTGTGATGCTGATAATCTTGCGACTAACAGTCTTACCTCACAAGCACCCACACGAATTGCTTGATTCAGTTGTTAAAGAGCGGTGGCTGAGTCTTTCGTCTCAACCGAGGCGCGCATTCTACAGCAGCCTCATTTCCTGTCAAGTGATTTAGAAAATTTCTTTTCAACTTCAACCACTTG
>NZ_JAQJZJ010000023.1 GCF_027988105.1 Pseudomonas aestuarii
TGTTGCCGCTGACCGAAAACTGACCCAGTAGAGGCTGTTCTGCCGACTGAAAACTGACCCAGGTGTTCAACTGCTTCTGCTCAATTTTTGAGCAGGAGAACACAGGGTGATCAGTATGGAAATGATGGGCAAAATTCGGCGGATGTATTTCCGCGACAAGCTGTCGTTGCATGAGATAGCCAAGCGCACCGGGTTGGCGCGCAACACCATTCGCAAGTGGGTCAGAGCGCCGGAAGCCAAGCAGCCGGTGTACCTGCGCAGGGCCATTTTCAACAAGCTGAGTCCGTTTCACGCCACGCTGGAGCAGGCGCTTAAAGCCGACTCGCTGCGTCCCAAACAGCAGCGCCGGAGTGCCAAGGCGCTGTTGGCGCAAATCAAAGCCGAGGGTTACGACGGTGGCTACAGTCAGCTCACCGCGTTTCTCCGTGCCTGGCGCGGGGAACAGGGCAAGGCGTTGCAGGCCTTTGTGCCGCTGACTTTTGCGCTGGGCGAGGCGTTTCAGTTCGACTGGAGTGAGGAAGGTCTGCTGATCGGCGGCATTTACCGGCGCATGCAGGTGTCGCACCTGAAGCTCTGTGCCAGCCGTGCCTTCTGGCTGGTGGCTTATCCGAGCCAAGGTCACGAGATGCTGTTCGACGCGCATACGCGCTCGTTCAGCGCCTTAGGCGGCGTGCCACGCCGAGGCATTTACGACAACATGAAGACGGCCGTCGACAAGGTCAACAAGGGCAAAGGCCGCACGGTGAATGCGCGCTTCGCGGTGATGTGCGCGCACTACCTGTTCGATCCGGATTTCTGCAACGTCGCCTCAGGTTGGGAAAAGGGCATCGTCGAAAAGAACGTCCAGGACAGTCGCAGGCGTATCTGGCTGGACGCCCAAGACCGCCAATTCCACTCCTTCGAGGAACTCAATGCCTGGCTCGGGCAGCGCTGCCGCGCGCTCTGGAGCGAGCTGCCGCACCCGCAATACAGCGGGCTGAGCGTGGCCGAGGTGTTGGAGTTGGAGCGGGCCGAAATGATGCCCATGCCCGCGCCCTTCGACGGTTACGTCGAGCGTGCGGCGCGGGTTTCCAGCACCTGCCTGGTCAGCATGGGACGAAACCGCTACTCGGTACCCTGTGAGTACGCCGGCAAGTGGCTCAGTTGCCGCCTGTATCCGACGCGGATCGAGGTGGTAGCTGATGACGTATTGATTGCCAGCCACGCGCGCTTGCTGGATCGCGGCCAGGTCAACTATGACTGGCAGCACTACATCCCGCTGATCGAGCGCAAGCCGGGCGCACTGCGCAATGGCGCTCCTTTTGCGGATCTGCCAACACCACTGCGGCAACTCAAGCACGGTCTGACACGGCATGCTGGTGGTGACCGGATCATGGCGCAAGTCCTGGCTGCCGTACCGGTCGCCGGACTCGATGCCGTGTTGGTGGCCGTTGAACTGGTACTCGAAGCCGGCACCCTGAGCGCTGAACACATCCTGAATGTCGTGGCGCGGCTGACAGCGGCCGAGCCACCGCCCTCCGTCGAGACTCACTTGCAGCTCAAGGAAGCGCCTGTCGCGAACACGGCGCGCTACGACCGTTTACGCGGCAGCGTCGAGGAGATCCGTCATGCGTGATCTCATGGCAGAACTCAAAGAGCTGCGCCTGCACGGCATGGCCACTGCTTGGGCGGACTTGACGGCGCAGGGTGAGTCGGCCCTAGCCTCCTCGAAATGGTTGCTCGAACACCTGCTGCAACAGGAGCATGCGGATCGGGCCATGCGCTCGGTGAGCCATCAAATGAACATGGCCAAGCTGCCCATGCACCGTGACCTGGCTGGCTTCGACTTCAGCGCCTCCAGCGCCGACGCACGGCTGATCAGGGAACTGGCCAGCCTGGCCTTCACCGACACAGCACAGAACGTGGTACTCATCGGCGGGCCGGGCACCGGCAAGACCCACCTGGCCACCGCGCTAGCCGTGTCCGGCATCACCCTGCACGGCAAGCGCGTGCGCTTCTACTCCACGGTTGACCTGGTCAATCTGCTGGAGCGCGAGAAGCATGACGGTAAAGCCGGGCGCATCGCCCAAGCACTGCTGCGCATGGACTTGGTCATCCTCGATGAACTGGGTTACTTGCCATTCAGTCAGGCCGGCGGTGCTCTGCTTTTTCACTTGCTGTCCAAGCTGTACGAGCACACCAGCGTCGTGATCACGACCAACCTGAGCTTCGCAGAATGGTCGCGCGTGTTCGGCGACGCCAAGATGACCACCGCCCTGCTGGATCGGCTTACGCACCACTGCCACATCGTCGAAACGGGCAACGAGTCCTACCGCCTGCAACACAGCAGCTTGGCGGCTCAGGCAAAGATCAAATCACGGGAGCGAAAACGCAAGGACGATCAGAAGCCGGTGGACGACGAACCGTTTTGATTTTAGGGAAAGGATGGCCTGCTGCATGACTGGATGTGGCAGGTCATCAACAACTGAACTGGGCTATCGAAGGAGGGGGTTCAAAAGCAGCTGCGCTGATAGACTTATCCACAGTTGCTGGTACGAGATCAGCAATCCGCCCTGGGTCAAATTTCAATCGGCAGGGTGGGTCAATTTTCCATCAGCACCAACAC
>NZ_JAQJZJ010000024.1 GCF_027988105.1 Pseudomonas aestuarii
TGGCGGCGGCAAAAACTGAGTGCAACACCTGACCTTTCCGGTACGGTGCTGCCCCTATGTCTTATTCCGAACTCAGCGTTGAAGAGCGCGCCACCATTCAAATCGGTCATGCCCAAGGCTTCAGCCTGCGTAGGATTGCCTGCTTGATCACCCGATCCCCTTCGACCATCAGCCGGGAGCTGCGTCGCAATCGAGATGCCTGCGGTGGCTACTCGGCCCGCATAGCCCAGCAGCAGATGCACGCCCGCCGCCAGGTTTGTCGACCAATGCGAAAGCTGTTGCCGGGTAGCGAGCGCTTCGAGTTGGTGGCCCATATGCTGCGTGAGCGTTTGTCTCCCGAGCAGATTGCCGGCAAGCTGCGCAGCATGAACATTCCCAGCCTCAGAGATGCCTACGTCTGTCGCGAGACGATCTATAACGCGATCTATGCCTTGCCGGTCGGCGAGCTGCGTAAGGAGCTGATCATCTGCTTGCGCCAAAGCAAGACGACGCGCAGACCGCGTTCTGGCGGCGTGGATCGGCGCGGCCAGATCCCTGAGATGGTCAGCATTCATGTGCGCCCGCCGGAGATCGAAGACCGGCTGATGCCAGGGCATTGGGAAGGTGACCTGATCAAGGGTAAGGCCAACGCCTCGTCTGTAGGCACGTTGGTGGAGCGCACCAGTGGCTACCTGATGCTGGTGAAAATGAATGACGCGACGGCAACCTCGGCGATGGAGGGCTTCAGTGCAGCGCTCAACGGCATGCCACTGGCGATGCGCAAGAGCATGACCTACGACCAGGGCCGGGAGATGGCGCGACACGCCGAGATCACCCAGAAAACCGGCATCGCGATCTACTTCTGCGACCCGCACAGCCCTTGGCAGCGCGGCAGCAACGAAAACATCAACGGTCTGATCCGTCAGTACCTGCCCAAGGGGACGGACTTGTCGGGACACAGCCAAGAACAGTTGGATGCCATTGCCTTGCAACTGAATATGCGCCCCCGTAAACGCTTCGATTTCAAATGTCCGATCGAAATGATGAGTGAGGTGATGCAAAAGGCCATGGCTATGCGGCACGATGCGCCCACTTCAATTCAATAACCGTGTTGCACTCAGCTTCTGCAACCGCCC
>NZ_JAQJZJ010000025.1 GCF_027988105.1 Pseudomonas aestuarii
ACCAGCTTCGTCAGCTGGGCCAGCACGGCGGCCAGCTACGGCACCTTCAGCGATACCGGCAATGGCACCTACAGCTACCTGCTGGACACGAGCAACCCGGCGGTGCAGGGCCTGGACAGCGGCGAGAGCCTGACCGAGACCTTCACCTACACCATGCAGGACGCCGACGGTGACACCGACACCGCGACCCTGACCATCACCATCAATGGCACTAACAGCGTCCCAGAGATCAATGTCGATCCGGGCAACGGCGGGGCCAATGACCTGGTGTACGAAGCCGGCCTGGCGACGGGCTCGGCGGCGGCCAGCAACAGCGAGTTTGCCGTTGGCAGCTTCAGCCTCAGCGACGCCGACGGCCTCGATGACCTGCAGAGCGTGACCATCAATGGCAGCACCGTGGCGATTGGCAGCCTGGTCGGCGCCAGTTTCGCCGGCAGCAACGGCACCCTGACCATCACCGCCTACAACAGCCTGACCGGGGTCGGCAGCTACAGCTACGAGCTGACCAGCCCGACCACCGACGGAGCTGACCCGGAGACTGACACGTTCAGCCTGACCGTCTCGGACGGCACGGCCAGTTCGCTGCCGGCGAGCATCATCATCGAGATCATCGACGACGTGCCGAATGCGGTGGATGACGGCAACAGCCTCAGTGAGGACAGCATTACCCCGGTCACCGGCAGCGTGCTGGATAACGACCTGCACGCCAACGGCCAGCCGGGCGCGGACACCCCA
>NZ_JAQJZJ010000026.1 GCF_027988105.1 Pseudomonas aestuarii
GGGTTGGTTGCGGTTGATCCGGCCACCCTTGCTCAGGCGATTGATCTGACTCATGCCTTTTCTCCTGCCGCACGGCTGGGCTGCTTCGCACTGTTCGGCTTAGCCGTCACGCTCGGCTTTTCGCCAATCTTGTAGGTTTCAAAAATTTCGTAGCTGATGGTGTCGCGCGTGGCATTGAAGTACTGCCGGCAGCCGGCCGCGTGAATCCACAGCTCGTGGTGGATGCCGCGCGGGTTGTCGCGGAAGAACAGGTATTCGCCCCACTCAGCATCGGTGCAGGCATTCGGATCCAGCGGGCGTGGGATATGCGCCTGGCCGGCCGAGTGGAATTCCTCTTCGGAGCGCAGCTCGCCACAATGGGGACAGAAGATGTTCAGCATGTCGGATTTCTCCTGTTAGTGGGCGACGCCGGCGGCGCCGTGCTCGTCGATCAGGGCACCGTTGTAGAAACGGTCCATGGCGAAGGGTTTGGCCAGTTCGTGCATTTCGCCTTTGGCCAGGCTGGCGGCGAATACGTGACCGGAACCCGGGGTGGCCTTGAAGCCACCGGTACCCCAACCGCAGTTGAAGAACAGGTTCGGCACCGGGGTCTTACTGATGATCGGGCAAGCGTCCGGCGTGGTGTCGACGATGCCGCCCCACTGCCGGTTCATGCGCACGCGCGAGAGCACCGGGAACAGCTCGACGATGGCCTGCAGT
>NZ_JAQJZJ010000027.1 GCF_027988105.1 Pseudomonas aestuarii
CCTGCAGGCCATCGTCGAGCTGTTCCCGGTGCTCTCGCGCGTGCGCATGAACCGGCAGTGGGGCGGCATCGTCGACACCACGCCGGACGCTTGCCCGATCATCAGCAAGACCCCGGTGAAGAACCTGTTCTTCAACTGCGGTTGGGGGACCGGTGGCTTCAAGGCCACCCCGGGTTCCGGTCACGTATTCGCCGCCAGCCTGGCCAAAGGCGAGATGCATCAACTGGCCAAACCCTTCGCCATGGACCGTTTCTACAACGGTGCCTTGATCGACGAGCACGGCGCTGCCGGCGTCGCCCACTAACAGGAGAAATCCGACATGCTGAACATCTTCTGTCCCCATTGTGGCGAGCTGCGCTCCGAAGAGGAATTCCACTCGGCTGGCCAGGCGCACATCCCGCGCCCGTTGGATCCGGCCGCGTGCACTGATGCGGAGTGGGGCGACTATCTGTTCTTCCGTGACAACCCGCGCGGCATCCACCACGAGCTGTGGATTCACGCGGCCGGTTGCCGGCAGTACTTCAACGCCACGCGCGACACCATCAGCTACGAAATTTTTGAAACCTACAAGATTGGCGAAAAGCCGAGCGTGACCGCTAAGCCGAACAGTGCGAAGCAGCCCAGCCGTGCGGCAGGAGAAAAGGCATGAGTCAGATCAATCGCCTGAGCAAGGGTGGCCGGATCAACCGCAACCAGCCT
>NZ_JAQJZJ010000028.1 GCF_027988105.1 Pseudomonas aestuarii
GGCCTCGGAGCGCAGCGACAGCCCGCCAAATGTGTGGCGTACCGGTGATCGACGGTGCACTGCCTGCGGCGAGTGTCACCCTACAATTTGCGTTCGCACCATCCGGGTTGATCCATGCAAAGCGTAGCGCGGTCCGGGCGGCGATCCGTTCGGAGGTAGGGCGGCCTCGGCGCGCAGCGACAGCCCGCCAAATGTGCGGTGTGCCGGTGATCGACGGGGCACTGCCTGCGGCGAGTGTCACCCTACAATTTGCGTTCGCACCATCTGGGTTGATCCATGCAAAGCGTAGCGCGGTCCGGGCGGCGATCCGTTCGAAGGTAGGGCGGCCTCGGCGCGCAGCGACAGCCCGCCAAATGTGTGGCGTACCGGTGATCGACGGGGCACTGCCTGCGGCGAGTGTCACCCTACAACTTGCGTTCGCACCATCTGGGTTGATCCATGCAAAGCGTAGCGCGGGCCGGGCGGCGATCCGTTCGGAGGTAGGGCGGCCTCGGAGCGCAGCGAGAGCCCGCCAAATGTGCGGCGTGCCGGTGATCGACGGTGCACTGCCTGCGGCGAGTGGCACCCTACAATTTGCGTTCGCACCATCTGGGTTGATCCATGCAAAGCGTAGCGCGGTCCGGGCGGCGATCCGTTCGGAGGTAGGGC
>NZ_JAQJZJ010000029.1 GCF_027988105.1 Pseudomonas aestuarii
GCGCTCGATGTCGCGCATGTCTTGCAGGCTGTGACCGAGGTTGAATACGCCGCGCTGGGAGAACATCACGTTGTAGTTGAGGTCCTGGGACAGGCCTTCCCACAGCTTCATGGCGTGCTCGTAGAGGTGCGCCGACTCGTCCCACAGGTAGTTGGAACGCACAATGGTGGTGTTACGCGCGGTATTGCCGCCGCCCAACCAGCCTTTTTCGATGACCGCGACGTTGCGCAAGCCAAATTCCTTGGCCAGGTAGTAGGCAGTCGCCAGACCGTGGCCGCCACCGCCGACGATGATCACGTCGTAGACCGGCTTGGGCGTCGGGTTGCGCCACATGCGTTGCCAGTTTTCGTTGTGGCTGAAGGAGTGTTTGAGCAGGCCGAAGCCAGAATAACGTTGCATCAGTGGGTACTCCTGATACGTAAAAACTTAACCGTGGATTGCCTGTTCAGCCTGTAGGGTGAGCCTTGGCCCACCCCCGGCGTTACCGGCAGCGGTGGGCTGAAGCGGATCGCCGCCCGCCCCACCCTACGAGCCTTCTGGATACTCAGCGATACACCGGATAGTCGGCACACAGCCCAGCCGCCAGTCGGGCTACCTGCGCCTCGACAG
>NZ_JAQJZJ010000030.1 GCF_027988105.1 Pseudomonas aestuarii
ACGCTCGATGTCGCGCATGTCTTGCAGACTGTGACCGAGGTTGAATACGCCGCGCTGGGAGAACATCACGTTGTAGTTGATGTCCTGGGACAGGCCTTCCCACAGCTTCATGGCGTGCTCGTAGAGGTGCGCCGACTCGTCCCACAGGTAGTTGGAACGCACGATGGTGGTGTTGCGCGCGGTGTTGCCGCCGCCCAACCAGCCCTTCTCGACCACCGCGACGTTCTTCACGCCGAATACTTTGGCCAGGTAGTAGGCCGTCGCCAGGCCGTGGCCGCCACCGCCGACGATGACCACATCGTAAACCGGCTTGGGCGTCGGGTTGCGCCACATGCGCTGCCAGTTTTCGTTGTGGCTGAAGGAGTGCTTGAGCAGGCCGAAGCCGGAATAACGTTGCATCAGTGGGTACTCCTGATACGTAAAAACTTAACCATGGATGGCCTGTTCAGTCGACGTAGGGGGCGGAGCCACCCTACGGTCCTACTGACACGATCAACGATAGACTGGATAGTCGGCGCACAGCCCTGCCGCCAGAGTGGCCACCTGCGCCTCGACGT
>NZ_JAQJZJ010000031.1 GCF_027988105.1 Pseudomonas aestuarii
GCCACGATCATCTTCGGCTGGCACTCGACGGCCAGGCGCTCGACTTCGTCGTAATCGATCAGACCGGTGGTGGTGTCGATGCCGTACTGCACCGCGTTGTACAGTTTGCCCGAGGAGCTGACCTTGGAACCGTGGGTCAGGTGACCGCCGTGGGCCAGGCTCATGCCGAGGATGGTGTCACCGGCGTTGATCAGCGCCAGGTACACCGCGCTGTTGGCCGAGGAGCCGGAGTGCGGCTGGACGTTGGCGAAATCGGCGCCGAACAGTTGCTTGGCGCGATCGATGGCCAGTTGCTCGACCACATCCACGTGCTCGCAGCCGCCGTAGTAGCGCTTGCCCGGATAGCCTTCGGCGTACTTGTTGGTCAGGCCGCTGCCCTGCGCTTGCATGACCCGCTTGCTGGTGTAGTTTTCCGAGGCGATCAGCTCGATATGATGCTCCTGACGCGCTTCTTCGGCGTCCATCGCCGCCAGCAGTTCGTCGTCGTAGCCTTTGATTTGGTC
>NZ_JAQJZJ010000032.1 GCF_027988105.1 Pseudomonas aestuarii
TCAGCATAGCGTCGGCACTTGGGTCAAAAATGCGTCGGCGGCAACACTGCGTTCGCAGACGGGGTATCGGCGGCGTCCGGGACGTTATGGTGGCAAGCCTCCAGTGGCCTCGCCGAATCATCTTGAGCGTCGATTCAATGTCACCGAACCCAACAAAGTCTGGGTCACGGACATAACCTACATCCGCACTTATGAGGGCTGGTTGTATTTGGCGGTGGTGCTAGACCTGTTTTCGCGGCAGGTAATCGGTTGGTCAATGAAACCGCAGATGACCAGCGACCTGGCTATTGATGCCCTGCTGATGGCGGTTTGGCGACGCAAGCCAAAGCAGGAGGTGATGATTCACTCAGATCAGGGGAGCCAGTGTTGCAGCCGATGCGCTTTTGACCCACATACCGAAATTTCATTGACCCAGTTTCGAACGCCGAACTCGTTGTTACATTTCGCGTTTCAGACTGAGGGGCTGGG
>NZ_JAQJZJ010000033.1 GCF_027988105.1 Pseudomonas aestuarii
CGGCGGGCTCAACGTCAAGCGCCGCGCCGCCAAGCTGCACCGCAGCCTGCAGGAAATGAGCAAGCCCAACGTGATCGGCTCGACCCTCAGCGGCATGGAATGGGTCAACCTGTTCGCCCTGGCGGTCAACGAGGAGAACGCCGCCGGCGGACGCATGGTCACCGCACCGACCAACGGCGCGGCCGGGATCATCCCGGCGGTGCTGCATTATTACGTGCGCTTCAGCCCGGCGGTAAGCGAAGCCGATGTGGTCGATTACCTGTTGGCCGCGGCGGCGGTCGGCATCCTGTGCAAGAAGAACGCCTCGATCTCCGGCGCCGAAGTCGGTTGCCAGGGCGAGGTCGGCTCGGCCTGCGCCATGGCTGCGGCCGGCCTGGCGGAGATTCTCGGTGCCACGCCCGAGCAGCTGGAAAACGCCGCCGAGATCGGTCTGGAGCACAACCTCGGACTGACCTGCGAC
>NZ_JAQJZJ010000034.1 GCF_027988105.1 Pseudomonas aestuarii
TCAGCATAGCGTCGGCACTTGGGTCAATAATGCGTCGGCGGCAACACTCAAGGCCATGCTAGAAGTTCGCGAGCCCCCCACCTGGTCGGTTTATGGCGCATCTAACATCAACTGTCATCCCGAGCTATCTGTCTATCGCGCCCTGTCCACCTGCGTCAGGCAAGAAGCTTTCCGGCGCGTCGTGCCATTTATTTCGCTAGGACACCCCGAGAAACTTGGGCAGCCAGGTCGATAGCGCGGGGAAACATTGATGATTGCCATTAAGCCATATACACACTCGTTTTATGGTGGTCGACCCTGTGCGTCCTTTACAAAATCACTGTCCGAGTGCCATTGAGAAATACACGCCGCTCAAGGTGATAGCCAATCGCCTTGGCCAGGGTCATGCACTCGATGTCGCGGCCCTTGGCA
>NZ_JAQJZJ010000035.1 GCF_027988105.1 Pseudomonas aestuarii
TTTCGATGAGCAGGCCTTCCGTGCCGGTCTGGTCGAGCGTCTCGAACCCTTCGGCATGCACACCGAGCTGACCCCGCCGGGCTATCGAGCCAAGGTGGTGCTGATGGTGAGCAAGGCCGATCACTGCCTGAACGACCTGCTCTATCGCCAGCGCATCGGTCACCTGGCCATGGACGTGGTAGCAGTGGTGTCCAACCATCCCGATCTGGAGCCGCTGGCACGCTGGCACGGGATTCCCTATCACCATTTCCCCCTCGACCCGAACGAGAAGCCGGCGCAAGAGCGCAAGGTGATGCAGGTGATCGAGGACACCGGCGCCGAGCTGGTGGTACTCGCCCGCTACATGCAGGTGCTCTCGCCGGAACTGTGCCGCAAACTGGATGGCTGGGCGATCAACATCCAT
>NZ_JAQJZJ010000036.1 GCF_027988105.1 Pseudomonas aestuarii
CTTCGACGAGCAGGCCTTCCGCGCCGGCTTGGTCGAGCGTCTCGCCCCCTTTGGCATGCACACCGAACTGACCCCACCGGGCTATCGAGCCAAGGTGGTGCTGATGGTGAGCAAGGCCGACCATTGCCTGAACGACCTGCTCTACCGTCAGCGCATCGGCCACCTGGCCATGGACGTGGTGGCGGTGGTGTCCAACCATCCCGATCTGGAACCGTTGGCGCGCTGGCATGACATTCCCTATTACCACTTCCCCCTCGACCCGAATGACAAGCCGGCACAGGAGCGCAAGGTGATGCAGGTGATCGAGGACACCGGCGCCGAGCTGGTGGTACTCGCCCGCTACATGCAGGTGCTCTCGCCGGAACTGTGCCGCAAGCTGGACGGCTGGGCGATCAACATCCAC
>NZ_JAQJZJ010000037.1 GCF_027988105.1 Pseudomonas aestuarii
TATGCTCGGGCAGTGGGCGGTGAGGATCCAGGTGTCGGGGGTGCGGCTCATGGTGAAGCTCCCGGTGGTCTATGCCATTGCAGGCAACTGCAGGAGTGGCCTTGGCCGCGAAAAGCGTCGTGCCCAAGGCCACTCCTGCAGGGTCGTGGCACGATGTCAGGCCTTGATCGCCAGGCCGAATTCGGCGCTGGCGTCTTGCAGCCACAGCCAGATGTAATCGGAGAAACTGCGGCGCACCAGCAGCTCCCAGGTCTCTTCGCCGGTGCGGCGAATCACCAGCTGAGTCTTGGCGAAGGTAGTGCCGACCGCCTTGCCGACCGGGAAGTTGCGCGGATGCACGTCATAGATCGACGACTTCATCAGCAACTCGCGGACTTTCGACCCC
>NZ_JAQJZJ010000038.1 GCF_027988105.1 Pseudomonas aestuarii
CTGTTCCAGGTGCCGCACGAGAAGCCGACCGCACGGGCGCCGAAGCAATTCGTCGACCAGCAGAACGACGTCACCGCGGCCGGTATCGAACTGGCCACCCGCGAGGGCTTCGAGTCGGTCGAGCACGTCAAGCGCTACACCGCGCTGGGCTTCGGTACCGATCAGGGCAAGCTGGGCAACATCAACGGTCTGGCCATCGCCGCCCGTTCGCTGGGCATCAGCATCCCGCAGATGGGCACCACCATGTTCCGCCCGAACTACACCCCGGTGACCTTCGGCGCCGTGGCCGGCCGCAACTGCGGTGCGTTGTTCGACCCGGTGCGCTACACCGCGCTGCACAGCTGGCACCTGAAAAATGGCGC
>NZ_JAQJZJ010000039.1 GCF_027988105.1 Pseudomonas aestuarii
TCTGTCTGCCACCAACGGTGATCTGACCTTGCTGGCGGGGGGCGTGCTGAGCACGTCGGGCCTAGTCGATGCTCAGGGTTCGCTGAGCGCCGGTGCGCAGAGCATCAGCATGAGCAGCGGCTCTGCTTGGCAGGGGAGTGGCGGTGCCACACTGACGGCTATCGACGACATGTCCCTGCACGCGCTGACGTTTGGCGGCGATCTGGATATCGACTCGACTCAGGGTCGCATCATCCTTGATGGCCCGGTCAATGCTCAGGCCATTGATGTGCTGGCCGCTAACGGCCTGGACGCGAACTCAACGGTCACCGGTACTTCGCTGCTGCTGGATGCGGGCGCTGGCAACCTGGTGGTTAGCGA
>NZ_JAQJZJ010000040.1 GCF_027988105.1 Pseudomonas aestuarii
CCAGAGTTCAAGGAGTATCAAGCACAGGTGATCAAGAACGCCAAGGCGATGGCCAAGGTGTTCATCGAGCGCGGTTTCGACGTGGTCTCCGGCGGTACCGATAACCACCTGTTCCTGGTCAGCCTGATTCGTCAGGGCCTGACCGGTAAAGACGCCGACGCCGCCCTCGGTCGGGCCGGCATCACGGTGAACAAGAACTCCGTGCCGAACGACCCGCAGTCGCCGTTCGTCACCTCGGGCCTGCGCATCGGTACCCCGGCCATCACCACCCGCGGCTTCAAGGAGCAACAGAGCATCGAGTTGGCCGGCTGGATCTGCGACATCCTCGATCACCTCGGCGATGCCG
>NZ_JAQJZJ010000041.1 GCF_027988105.1 Pseudomonas aestuarii
TCAGGTCCCAGCAGGCTGGAGCCTGGCGAGCAACGAATTAGCGCTGACGTACCTACGACAGGCGGAACAACATGAGCACAGTAAACGTTTACAAACAGCGCCCCGATGCGGCGCGCGCCGAGTCCCCGCTGTTTCACGCCGGCTTGCATGAGCTGGTGGGCAAGGGCAAGAGCAGCGCGGGCGTCGTCCTGCGCGAGAGAAAACTGCTGGGTCACCTGACCCTGCGCGGCGATGGCCATGACCCGGCCTTTGCCGGCGCCGTGCACAAGACCACCGGCCTGGAACTGCCTGGCGCACTGGGCCTGGTGGTCAAGGGTGAGTCCTCGCTGCAA
>NZ_JAQJZJ010000042.1 GCF_027988105.1 Pseudomonas aestuarii
CCAGGTCCCAGCAGGCTGGAGCCTGGCGAGCAACGAATTAGCGCTGACGTACTTACGACAGGCGGAACAACATGAGCACAGTAAACGTTTACAAACAGCGCCCCGATTCGGCGCGCGCCGAGTCCCCGCTGTTTCACGCCGGCTTGCATGAGCTGGTGGGCAAGGGCAAGAGCAGCGCGGGCGTCGTCCTGCGCGAGAGAAAATTGCTGGGTCACCTGACCCTGCGCGGCGATGGCCATGACCCGGCCTTTGCCGGCGCCGTGCACAAGGCCACCGGCCTGGAACTGCCTGGCGCACTGGGCCTGGTGGTCAAGGGTGAGTCCTCGCTGCAG
>NZ_JAQJZJ010000043.1 GCF_027988105.1 Pseudomonas aestuarii
TGCACGTTGACTTCGTACGACAGCTCACCGGTGAAGGAGATGCGGAACACCCGCGCCGGCACGCCGCCGACCTCGCCTTCCTTCCAGGTCATGAACGGGAAGGCGTCCTTGTCCAGGTCGATGTCGGTGACCTCGGCCAGCAGCTTGCGGCTGTTGGGGCCGGACAGGGTCATGGTCGCCCAGTGGTCGGTGACCGAGGTGAAGTACACCTTGAGCTCCGGCCACTCGGTCTGGTGGTAGATTTCCAGCCACTGCATGACGCGCGCGGCGCCGCCGGTGGTGGTGGTCATGACGAAGTGGTTGTCGGCCATACAGGC
>NZ_JAQJZJ010000044.1 GCF_027988105.1 Pseudomonas aestuarii
CGGGTCGAAAGTCCGCGAGTTGCTGATGAAGTCGTCGATCTATGACGTGCATCCGCGCAACTTCCCGGTCGGCAAAGCGGTCGGCACTACCTTCGCCAAGACTCAGCTGGTGATCCGTCGCACCGGCGAAGAGACCTGGGAGCTGCTGGTGCGCCGCAGTTTCTCCGACTACATCTGGCTGTGGCTGCAAGACGCCAGCGCCGAATTCGGCCTGGCGATCAAGGCCTGACATTACCCCGGCCCTAGCGCTGCACAGGAGATCGAAATGAGCCGCACCCCAGACACTTGGATCCTCACCGCCCACTGCCCGAGCGTG
>NZ_JAQJZJ010000045.1 GCF_027988105.1 Pseudomonas aestuarii
TCGCTAACCACCAGGTTGCCAGCGCCCGCATCCAGCAGCAGCGAAGTACCGGTGACGGTTGAGTTCGCGTTTATGCCTGTGGCGGCCAGCACATCAATGGCCTGCGCATTGACCGGGCCATTGAAGCTAATGTGGCCTTGCGTCGAGTCGATATCCAGATCGCCGCCAAAGCTCAGCGCGTGCAGGGACATGTCGCCGATAGCCGTCAGTGTTGCGCCGCCAATGCCCTGCCAAGCAGAGCCGCTGCTCATGCTGATGCTCTGCGCATCGGCGATCAGCTCACCCTGGGCATCCACGATGCCCGAGGTGCTCAGCG
>NZ_JAQJZJ010000046.1 GCF_027988105.1 Pseudomonas aestuarii
CAGCTGCTTGCCGGGGGCCACGCCATAACGGCGCACGTAGGTGGACACCGCGCCGGCCAGCATGTTGCCGGGCACGTCGTTGTTGCCATAGACCAACGGACGCTCGTGGGCGCCAGCGGCCAGGACCACACGCTTGGCGCGCACGCGGTGCAGGCGCTGACGCACCTCGCCCATTGGTGCGGCATCACCGAGATGATCGGTACGACGCTCATGGATGGTGAGGAAGTTGTGGTCGTGATAGCCGTGCACAGTCGAGCGCGGCAGCAGGGTCACTTCCGGCATCTCCTGCAGTTCGGCGATGGCCTTGG
>NZ_JAQJZJ010000047.1 GCF_027988105.1 Pseudomonas aestuarii
TCAAGGCCATCGCCGAACTGCAGAAAATGCCGGAAGTGACCCTGCTGCCGCGCTCGACTGTGCACGGCTATCACGACCACAACTTCCTCACCATCCACGAGCGTCGCACCGATCACCTCGGTGACGCCGCGCCGATCGGCGAGGTGCGTCAGCGCCTGCACCGCGTGCGCGCCAAGCGTGTGGTCCTGGCCGCCGGCGCCCACGAGCGTCCGTTGGTCTATGGCAACAACGACGTGCCCGGCAACATGCTGGCCGGCGCGGTGTCCACCTACGTGCGCCGTTACGGCGTGGCCCCCGGCAAGCAGCTA
>NZ_JAQJZJ010000048.1 GCF_027988105.1 Pseudomonas aestuarii
CGGGGTGTCCGCGCCCGGCTCGCCGTTGGCGTGCAGGTCATTATCCAGCACGCTGCCGGTGACCGGGGTAACGGTATCCTCGCTGAGGCTGTTGCCGTCATCGACCGCATGCGGCACGTCGTCGACGATCTCGATGATGATGCTCGCCGGCAGCGAAATGGCCGTGCCGTCCGAGGTGGTCAGGCTGAAGGTGTCGGTCTCCGGGCCAGGTCCGTCGGTGGTCGGGCTGGTCAGCTCGTAGCTGTAGCTGCCGACCCCGGTCAGGCTGTTGTAGGCGGTGATTGTCAGGGTACCGCTA
>NZ_JAQJZJ010000049.1 GCF_027988105.1 Pseudomonas aestuarii
CGTCACACCGTCGTCGAAGACCATGCCGTCTTCCTTGCACATCAGGCCGTAACGGGCCTTGCCCACGTCCAGTTTGGTCCAGGCGTTGGTGTACACGCGGTTGAGGAACTCGCGCGCATCCGGACCCTGGATGTCGATCTTGCCCAGGGTCGAGGCATCGAGCAGGCCGACGCTGTCGCGTACTGCCTTGCACTCGCGGCCGACGGCGGCGTGCATGTCTTCACCGGCCTTGGGGAAGTACCAGGGGCGCTTCCACTGACCGACGTCCTCGAATTCA
>NZ_JAQJZJ010000050.1 GCF_027988105.1 Pseudomonas aestuarii
CGAATTCGAGGACGTCGGTCAGTGGAAGCGCCCCTGGTACTTCCCCAAGGCCGGTGAAGACATGCACGCCGCCGTCGGCCGCGAGTGCAAGGCGGTACGCGACAGCGTCGGCCTGCTCGATGCCTCGACCCTGGGCAAGATCGACATCCAGGGTCCGGATGCGCGCGAGTTCCTCAACCGCGTGTACACCAACGCCTGGACCAAGCTGGACGTGGGCAAGGCCCGTTACGGCCTGATGTGCAAGGAAGACGGCATGGTCTTCGACGACGGTGTGACT
>NZ_JAQJZJ010000051.1 GCF_027988105.1 Pseudomonas aestuarii
TCTGTCTGCCACCAACGGTGATCTGACCTTGCTGGCGGGTGGTGTGCTGAGCACGTCGGGCCTAGTCGATGCTCAGGGTGAACTGGTCGCCGATGCGCAGAGCATCAGCATGAGCAGCGGCTCTGCTTGGCAGGGGATTGGCGGCGCCACACTGACGGCTATCGGCGACATGTCCTTGAACGCGCTGAGCTTTGGCGGCGATCTGGATATCGACTCGACGCAAGGCCACGTTAGCTTCAATGGCCCGGTCAATGCTCAGGT
>NZ_JAQJZJ010000052.1 GCF_027988105.1 Pseudomonas aestuarii
TCGGCAGCTACAGCTACGAGCTGACCAGCCCGACCACCGACGGAGCTGGCCCGGAGACTGACACGTTCAGCCTGACCGTCTCGGACGGCACGGCCAGTTCGCTGCCGGCGAGCATCATCATCGAGATCATCGACGACATGCCGAATGCGGTCGACGACGGTAACAGCCTCAGTGAGGATACCGTTACCCCGGTCACCGGCAGCGTGCTGGATAACGACCTGCATGCCAACGGCCAGCCGGGCGCGGACACCCCA
>NZ_JAQJZJ010000053.1 GCF_027988105.1 Pseudomonas aestuarii
ATCTTCGGCCTGGACGGTAACGACACCCTCAGTGGTGGTGCGCTGAACGACCATCTCGAAGGTGGCGAGGGTAGCGATACCCTCAATGGCAATGCTGGCAACGACACGCTGCTCGGCGGCGCAGGCAACGATGTCCTTAATGGTGGCGACGGAGTGGACCTGCTTGACGGGGGGATTGGCAATGACACCCTTGATGGTGGTGCCGGCGCCGACCTGCTCGATGGCGGCACTGG
>NZ_JAQJZJ010000054.1 GCF_027988105.1 Pseudomonas aestuarii
CGGCAGCAACGATGTCCCAGAGATCAATGTCGATCCAGGTAACCAAGGAGCCAACGACCTGGTGTACGAAGCCGGCCTGGCGACAGGCTCGGCGGCGGCCAGCAACAGCGAGTTCGCCAGCGGCAGCTTCAGTCTGAGCGACGCCGACGGCCTCGATGATTTGCAGAGCGTGACCATCAACGGCAGCACCGTGGCCATCGGCAGCCTGGTCGGCGCGAGCTTCGCCGGCAG
>NZ_JAQJZJ010000055.1 GCF_027988105.1 Pseudomonas aestuarii
AGCGTGAACGGCTGGCCGAGCGTCAACAATGACCTGATGGGCATTCTCGGCAAGGTCGGCGGCGGCATGATGGCGCCGGGCTTCTACTACAAGACCTTCATGTACCCGCAGAACCTCTGGCTGACCTACGAGAAGTACATTCGTAAGGCCGCCGGTCTGGGTCGCTCGCCGAAGGAAAACGACCCGGACAGCTACGACTACCTGAACCAGCACTGCGACGTG
>NZ_JAQJZJ010000056.1 GCF_027988105.1 Pseudomonas aestuarii
AAGCCCATGCTGGTGCTGTAGTAGCTGGAGGTCACATGGCCGACCATGCTCATCGGAATCGCCTGCTTGGCGTCGAACACCAGCTGCGCGCCTTCCGGCAGCACCTCGCGGGTTTTGACCGGTTTGAGGCCAACCAGCTGCTTGCGGTCTGCCTTGACGCAGTCTTCGCGGTTCATCCCGCGCCAGCCGATCCAGGAGAACGGTTTGCTGCGACCG
>NZ_JAQJZJ010000057.1 GCF_027988105.1 Pseudomonas aestuarii
GGGTCGCAGCAAGCCGTTCTCCTGGATCGGCTGGCGCGGCATGAACCGTGAGGACTCCCTCAAGGAAAACCGCAAGCAGCTGGTCGGCCTCAAGCCGGTCAACACCCGCGCGGTGCTGCCGGAAGGCGCGCAGCTGGTGTTCGACGCCAAACAGGCGATTCCGATGAGCATGGTCGGCCACGTGACCTCCAGCTACTTCAGCACCAGCATGGGCTA
>NZ_JAQJZJ010000058.1 GCF_027988105.1 Pseudomonas aestuarii
TGACCTCCAACGTCGCCACCGCCACGGTCACCGTCGGCGCGGCCAACGATGCCCCAGTTGCCGTCGACGACAGCCTGACTGCCACTGAAGACACCCCGGTGATCTTCACCGCCGCTCAGCTGACCGGTAACGACAGCGATCCGGAAGGCTCGCCGCTGACCATCAACAACGTCACCAGCGGGAATGGCGGCACCGCTGTGCTCAATAGCG
>NZ_JAQJZJ010000059.1 GCF_027988105.1 Pseudomonas aestuarii
ATCAGGTCGACGCCCAGGGCGTCGGCGGCACGGGCATAGCCCCAGGCCACGGCATCGTGACGGGCCACGCCGCCGCGACGCTGCAGGGACGCGCCCATCACCGGGTAACGGGTGTTCTTGCTGCAATCCATGAACGGGATCAGTTCCTCGACCTGCTTGGCATTGAGCACCTCGCCATCGATACCGTTGAGGCGGTTGGCACCGACCCG
>NZ_JAQJZJ010000060.1 GCF_027988105.1 Pseudomonas aestuarii
CTCGCCGGCTTCCGCATGCCGATCGAGTCGCACCCGCTGCAGGCGCTGGTGTCCGAGCCGATCAAGCCGATCATCGACAGCGTCATCATGTCCAACGCGGTACACGGCTATATCAGCCAGTCGGACAAGGGTGACCTGGTCATCGGTGCCGGTATCGACGGTTACGTCGGTTACGGCCAGCGCGGTTCCTACCCGACCATCGAGCACAC
>NZ_JAQJZJ010000061.1 GCF_027988105.1 Pseudomonas aestuarii
TTGATGGTGATGGTCAGGGTCGCGGTGTCGGTATCGCCATCGGCGTCCTGCATGGTGTAGGTGAAGGTCTCGGTCAGGCTCTCGCCAGTGTCCAGGCCCTGCACCGCAGGGTTGTCGGTATCCAGCAGGTAGCTGTAGGTGCCATTGCCGGTATCGCTGAAGGTGCCGTAACTGGCCGCGGTGCTGGCCCAGCTGACGAAGCTGGT